>NZ_JBBPCN010000001.1:0-5298158 GCF_038069675.1 Rhodococcoides navarretei | reverse complement strand
CAGCGCGAGCCAGGCCTTCTGGCCCTTGGTCAGCGGCGACCCACTGTGTCGGTCGGATGTGAGCTCCGCGACCACCTCGGGCCAGATGCGCGCCAGCGCATCCGGATCGTCGTTCACGTTGGGCCCTCCGTCGTCGAGCATTCGTCTCGGGCAGTGTGTCCGACGCCTGAATTCGTACGTCGTTTCGCGCTCACGCGGCGACATCGTCGGATAGCGTCGTCGTTCGTGCGTCGCGGCGGCCGAGACCAGGGTCCGTGGGTGGACCCCGCAAGGTACGAATATGCCACCTGAACTGTGTTTCCACACAATTATCCACAGGTGTGGATAAACGACACCGATGTGACCCCAGAACACGTTTCGTTTCGTGGTATGGCGACTGCGCCAGTCTGACCTGCACCGTTGCAACTGTCTGTACTGCAATCGGACGAATTGTGTCGCGTTGCTCGTGGCAGCGAGGAGCTGTTCGGCCTCCATCACAGCGTGAGTCGCCGCCGGCGAGTGCCGCCTGTGGATGAACGCCTGCGCCCACCGGTACGGACCGAGTTTGACCACCGGTGACTCGATCAGTACTCTCGAACAGTCACCCAATAGCGAGGTGGCCGATGCTTGCTGGCTGCTCACAGTCTGTCTTCACTCGGATTTCTCGCTCGGGAGGCAAGCGACTTCATCCGAACTCGCTGAACCTTTACAGCAGGCGCCGACAGATCGGCGTCGTCGAATCTCGAGGAGTGTTGACCGTGGCCAAGGGCAAGCGGACGTTCCAGCCGAACAATCGCCGCCGCGCGCGCGTTCATGGCTTCCGTCTTCGTATGCGTACCCGTGCGGGTCGTGCAATCGTTTCCGCACGTCGCGGCAAGGGCCGCAAAGAACTCACAGCCTGATAGTCGTTCGTCCGAAGCTTGGAGCTCGGGATGCTTCCTGAGCCGAATCGATTGCACCGCGCACGTGATTTTTCCGTGGTGATGCGTCGAGGACGCCGAATGGGTAGATCGGACCTGGTCGTACACGCCGTTGCGCGTGGCGAGCAGGGCATCGCATCCACCGTTCACGGGCCACGTTTCGGATTGATAGTCAGTAAGGCAGTCGGGCCGGCCGTAACTCGTCATCGAGTTGCGCGCCGGCTTCGGCATATCTGTACCGATGTCCTCGGTGAGCTCACCGAAACCACCGACGTGGTGATCCGTGCACTGCCCGGAGCCGCGAGTGCGACCTCGGCAGATCTCTCGATTCAACTGCGTTCAGGATTGAAGAAGCTCGGTCTTCTCGAAGCTCCGAAGGGTCCGCCGTCATGACGTTCATGGGCAACCTTCGTTCCATTCCTGCTCGCACGCTCGTCTACTTCATCGGGTTGTACCGGACGTACGTGTCCCCGATGAGACCTCCCACCTGTCGCTTCTCCCCCACCTGCAGTGAGTACGCCATCGAGGCGCTCCAGGTGCACGGGATGTCGAAGGGCTCGTTGCTGGCAGTCGTCCGCCTCCTCAAATGTGCTCCCTGGCACTCTGGAGGCTGGGACCCGGTGCCCGAACCCGGTAAGTGGCGCGCAATCGTCACCGAGCCGACCGAAACCGAAGAACACCACGATCTCGCGCGAGTGGAAGAACAGAGGAGTACATAGAGCCGTGCTCGACTTCATTTACTACCCGGTTGCCTGGATTCTCTGGGTATGGCACAAGGTGTTCGGCTTTGTGTTCCAGGATCCCAGCAATGGGTTCGCCTGGGCACTGTCCGTCGTATTCCTGGTCTTCACCCTCCGCCTGATCCTGTACAAGCCCTTCGTCAAGCAGGTCCGCACCACGCGGCAGATGCAGGAGCTACAGCCGCAGATCAAGGCTCTGCAGAAGAAGTACGGCAAAGACAAGCAGAAGATGGCCGTGGAGATGCAGAAGCTCCAGAAGGAGCACGGCTTCAATCCGCTGATGGGCTGTCTGCCGGTGCTGGCACAGGCCCCGGTGTTCATCGGCCTGTTCCACGTGTTGCGCTCGTTCAACCGCACCGGTACCGGGTTCGGTCAGCTCGGCTTGACTCCCGAGGAGAACCGGGAGCTGTCGAACTACGCGTTCAACGTGGCCGACGTGCAGTCGTTCCTCGACGCCCGCCTGTTCGGTGCCCCTATTTCGGCATGGATCACGATGCCGCAGGACCAGCTCAACGCATTCGCCGTCGGCCCCGACGCAACCATCCCGTCGACCTGGGTCATTGCGGCGGTCTCCATCCCACTGATGATCATCGCGGCGATCATGACGCACCTGAATTCCCGTGCCTCGGTGGCGCGTCAGAGTGAGGCGGCAGCGGCGAACCCGCAGTCGGCGATCATGAACAAGCTCGCCCTCTACGTCTTCCCGCTCGGAGTCCTGGTCTTCGGTGCCTTGCTGCCCGTCGCGATCCTGCTGTACTGGGTCAGCAACAACACCTGGACCTACGCGCAGCAGCACCTGGTGTTCGGAAAGATCGACAAGGAGGAAGCCGCGAAGGCAGCGGCCGCGGTGGAGAAGCGTTCCGAGAACGCTCCGAAGCCCGGAGTGAAGCCGGTGTCGACCACCAAGCCCAAGCCCGGTGCTCGCCCCAAGCTCTCGAAGATGTCACCGACGAGCGATCAGTCGACGGTCGAGACCGGCGACGGCACGTCGGGTTCGACAACCGGTGCCACATCGCCGGCCAAACCGAGACCGCAGGCGAACCGGAACAAGTCGACCAAGCGCAAGCGGCGCTGACCGACACGTCGAGAGAAGGACGAACATGGCAGCGGACGTAGAAGAAGCTCAGAACGACGAAGTACAGAACACAGTCGGTGCGGTATCCGGAGATGGAGCAAGTGACGTGGTGGTCGAGACCGATCAGGTGAGTGCAGTCGGCGTGGATGCAGACGCGACTCCTGTCGCCGAAGAGTCCGGCAACGAGAGTGCCGCCGAGGACAAGACCGTCGACGGGTCGGACGACGACGAGGATGATGACGAGGACTACCTGGTCGAGGAAGGGGAGATCGCCGGTGACTATCTCGAGCAGCTGCTCGACGTTCTGGACTTCGACGGCGACATCGACCTCGATGTCGAAGGTGATCGCGCCATCGTCAGCATCGACGGCGGCGACGATCTCGCCAAGCTCGTCGGGCGCAAGGGTGAAGTTCTCGATGCACTGCAGGAGCTCACGCGTCTGGCCGTTCAGCAGTCGACCGGTGAGCGAAGCAAGCTGATGCTCGACGTCGCGGGCTGGCGCGCCAATCGGCGCACCGAACTCGGCAATCTCGGAGCCGAGGCTGCTCGTCGCGTTCTCGAATCCGGTGAACGTGAGGAGCTGACCCCGATGACTCCGTTCGAGCGAAAGATCGTGCACGACGCGGTCGCGAAGATCGATGGCGTGGCGAGCGAGAGCACCGGCGTCGAACCCGCGCGACGGGTTGTTGTCGTCAAGGCGTAATTGAGCTTTTAGAGTCGATGGCCCCCACTTCGGTGGGGGCCATTGTCGTATCCGGATGGTGTCGATCCGGATGGTGAATGTCATCGATGTAATTAGCTGCCCGCCTACCGGGCGGGCATGCTCGGAGATCTATTTTCTCCTCGGTTTCGTCAGATCCGAGGAGACGGAGCGCTTTCGTCACTGTGACGGCGTGTGCGATGGGCATCGAGTGCGACCGGGCCGGTTTGTTCGTGATTGTTTCACGTGAAACGACGTCGTCTCCGCTGTACTGATGATCGCGGATTCCGTCAGCTGATCCGAACACTTCGCTCCGCTGTCGTCGAGATCTGTGCCATGCATCGATTCGGAGAGCCATGTCTACGATCCCGGTATATCGAGGCCGGATTCATCCGTCGCAGTTTCACGTGAAACATCGGAGGGCAGACCGGACGATGATCGAGCACTCCCCCGCCGATGGGGCGACCGTCCGGAGTTGGAATCGTTATGCCGTCGATCAAGCGGTGTATCCGAGTGTCGTCGTCCGGCGGCACGGACCGAACAGCGTCGCCCCCGAGAAAGGACAACCCTCGGGTATCAGCGGTGTGGATCCGAGGGCTCACGAACGATGACGAGCGCAGTCCGATGACTACCGACCGGGTCGCACTCCGACTGATGTACACGGTCGGCCGAGCTACTCGGACGCTGGACCCGTTGTGGCTTCCCGCCGTCTGCGGCGTCCGTAGTCGGCTGCGTCTGCTGCGTCGTTGTGGGCGAGCGGCACCCACCCATCTCGAATCGCGGAACAGATCCGGCACACATCGCTGGATCGGTTTGCGGGCGATGTGGATTCGAGGGACTCAGAGATCTCGTCCGGTTTTGCGACACGATCGACGCGGGCGGCGGAACCGCGGACTCGCCCGGCATGCGTGACAGGCGTATCCCGTCGTACCGAAGGAAGGGGGTCGGACATGTGCGGCCGTGACGTCGGTCCCGCGCTCCGTCCCGGGCTGCCCGTGGCAATACGGAGAATCGACCACCGACTGGAGGCGGGCATCTGGGTTCGCACGAGGATGTTGCACGCTGACGCTTCACGGACCCCCTCTGGTCTCCACTGGTTGAGTTTCACGTGAAACATCGAATCGAGTCGGCATCATCGAGTACCGCCAGATATCCCTACCGACCCGCGTCCGGCGCGGATCTGTTCGTGACCGGATTGCTTCGACGGCGAGACACGGAGGCACGGTCGTCTCGGACTGATTGTTCGGGCTACGTCTCCCGGGGGTCGTCGCATGGATCGAGTTGATCGAGCGACGACCACCTCGTGATGACGTCATCCATCGCGGCTGCAGTTTCACGTGAAACATGGCAGAAGTGTCCGTTCCAGCGGGTCTGCTCCTGCGTACGACGGGAGCGATCCGAACGACGCCGTGCCGCGCGGCTCGGTGTGCCGGGTGGTTCATTCTGGGGTGTCGCACCGGAGAACCGACATGTCTTCATCGGACGGCGGACTTCTCCGTGCACCTGGCTCCGCGTCGTATCCACGATCGATGACTGTGACGTGTAAGCGCCGTTTCGAGCGGTTGTATCGCTATCGTTTGGTGTTCGGTGCCCGGGCACGGGAAGATGTTTCACGTGGAACAAGAAGGCGTGGACAGCACCCGGTTGATGGCCGTCGCAGAGCAGATCTTCGGTGATCGTCTCGACATGGCACAGCGATATCACGACTCGCTGGCGACGGCGGGCGTGGAGCGTGGCCTCATCGGACCGCGAGAAGTCCCGCGGTTGTGGGAGCGACACATCCTCAATTGCGCCGCCATCGGAGAGCTGATCGACGAAGGCGAGACCGTCGTCGATGTTGGGAGCGGTGCCGGACTGCCTGGAATTCCCTTGGCGATCGCCCGCCCTGATCTCCGCGTGACACTCGTCGAACCGCTTCTTCGACGCACCGTCTACCTTGCGGAGTTCATCGACGAACTGGACCTGAACATCTTGGTCGTACGCGGACGCGCAGAACAGCCCGGCGTCAAGAAAGAAGCAGGCGGCGCCGACGTAGTCACGTCGAGGGCAGTTGCCCCGCTCGAGAAGCTTGCGAAGTGGTCGCTCCCCCTGGTTCACGAGCGAGGCCGGATGCTGGCTCTGAAGGGGTCGAGCGCTGCGGAAGAGATCGAACGTGACCGGACTTCCCTCACTCGGATGGGTGCTGGCAAGCTGGAGGTAGTGGAGTGCGGAGTGGGTCTGTTGCCCACCCCCACCATCGTGGTCAGAGCGGTGCGTGAGCCGCGGAGACTGAGTCGTCACTGATGTCGATTGTGGGCTCGCGAGTCCCGCGCTCGATCCGATCGAACGTAGCGAACGTATTGAACACAGTCAGTTCCGCACTAAGGAGCACATATGTCGGGTGGGTCCGATCCCGCTGTTTCACGTGAAACAGCGTCCAAGAAAAACGCGTCGAGTAGTTCGGGTAGGGAGTCGGGAGTGAAGACCGGCTCCGGGTTCGAGTACACGAACGCGATCTCACCGAACGACACTCCGATCGGTGCGGCCGCGCATCGAGCCAGCCAGGTTCTGCATCCGGGATCGGTGTCCCTTCCGAAGCCGGCGAAGCGACGCATGCTGACGATCGCCAATCAGAAAGGCGGTGTCGGTAAGACGACTACCGCTGTGAATCTGGCTGCCGCACTCGCGCTGCAGGGACTGACCGTTCTGGTGGTCGATCTCGACCCTCAGGGCAACGCCAGCACCGCTTTGGGCGTCGAGCATCATTCGGGTGTGCCGTCGAGCTACGAGGTGCTCATCGGTGAGGTGAGCGCGAAAGACGCGGTTCAGCAGAGTCCGCACAGCGAGAGGTTGTTCTGCATTCCAGCAACCATCGACCTCGCCGGAGCCGAGATCGAACTGGTGTCGATGGTCGCTCGCGAAGGCCGTCTCAAGACGGCGCTGTCGGTGGAGGAGCTCGGCGGGATCGACGCCGACTTCATCCTGATCGACTGCCCCCCGTCGCTCGGTCTGTTGACCGTCAACGCGCTCGTGGCTGCGACCGAGGTTCTCATTCCTATTCAGTGCGAGTACTACGCGCTCGAAGGCGTCGGCCAGCTCCTCCGCAATATCGAACTGGTGCAGTCTCATCTCAATCCCGAACTGCACGTCTCCACGGTGATCCTGACGATGTACGACGGGCGCACGAAGTTGGCAGACCAGGTCGCGGAAGAGGTACGCAAACACTTCGGGGACGCCGTCCTACGCGCCGTCATTCCTCGGAGTGTGAAGGTCTCGGAGGCACCCGGATACGGCATGACGGTGCTCGACTACGACCCCGGTTCACGCGGTGCGATGAGCTACCTGGACGCCGGACGAGAGCTCGCTGCACGTTCGGCCGGCATCGACGAAGCACGAAAGAAGTAGCCAGATGAGTCAAACACGTAAGGGTGGTCTGGGTCGCGGCCTGGCCTCACTGATCCCCACCGGACCCGATGCCGGGCCACGCCTCGGCAACGCTGCGGCAGACGTGATAATCGGCGCGGACCGAAACGCCCCAGACCGTCCGGATACATCCACCAAGCCGAAGCGAACCGCTCCGGCAGAGGACCTCACCGAGGTCGCCACAGCACCTACACCCACCCCGCCGGTGCTCAATGGCGACGACCTCTCCCCCGTCGGTGCCGTCTATCGCGAGATCTCACCGGATCGAATCGAGGCGAACCCGAAGCAGCCGAGACACGTCTTCGACGACGAATCGCTCGCCGAACTGGTTCACTCGATCCGCGAATTCGGGCTCATGCAGCCCATCGTCGTCCGTCTCGTGTCGGGTTCCGCTGCTGCCGGAGACGCGAAATATCAGCTCGTCATGGGCGAGCGCCGATGGCGTGCAAGCCAAGAAGCCGGCCTCGAAACGATCCCCGCGATCGTCCGGGAGACTGCAGACGACGCGATGTTGCGGGACGCACTGCTCGAGAACATCCATCGAGTGCAGCTCAATCCGCTCGAAGAAGCGGCCGCGTACCAACAGTTGCTCGAAGAATTCGACGTCACACACGAGGAACTCGCTGCGAAAATCGGGCGATCACGTCCGGTCGTCACCAACATGATCCGTCTGTTGAAGCTGCCGATTCCCGTTCAGCGACGAGTCGCGGCAGGGGTTCTGTCGGCCGGACATGCCCGCGCATTGCTCTCGCTCGACGCGGGTTCGGATGCGCAGGAGTCGTTGGCGGCGCGCATCGTCGCCGAGGGCCTGTCCGTTCGTGCCACCGAAGAGGCCGTCACACTCGCCAATCGCGAGGACGGTACGAGCCCGGAACCGGCGCCCCGGCGCAAGCCGATCCAGATGCCGGGCCTTCAGGACGTCGCAGATCGGCTCTCGGATTCGTTCGATACACGCGTGACGGTCAGTCTCGGTAAGCGAAAAGGCAAGATCGTGGTCGAGTTCGGGTCGGTCGATGACCTTCAGAGGATCGTCGAGATGATGGAAGCTCAGAAGAAAAAGTAGCCGCGAATTTTCAGGACCAGACATACGCGGGCGAAACGTCACTGTGACGGAGCTCGGTCGGAGACAGTCCCGAAAACTAGCGATTTGACCGAAAAATATTGTGATGCAACACATTTGAATGATCGGCTCCACCCGACGGGACAGGTGATCGGATCGCAGGAGTGTAGCCTGCGAAACGACCCGTGTGACATCCTGGTCGAGGAGCGGATCGGCTCCGATCGAGAATTCTCGCGGAGAACGAGAGCACGAAGGCTGAGGTAAGTGGTGTCGGCGATGGTGACCGGAGTGACGCTCGGTTCGTTCGAGCACTTGCCGACGCATTCGCGGCGGTGCAGCTTCTGGGTTCTCGATCCCGCGTCGGAGAGTTCCTCGGTCGACCTCGAATTCGAGAACGAAGTGTGGCTGTCGACCATCATGCTCGAATGGGGGTCGTGTGGGCAGTTGCTGTCCGTCGACGGCACCACGATCGGATGCGCCCTCTACTGCCCACCCCGTGCAGTCCCTCGCGCAACGACGTTCCCGACATCTCCGGTCAGCCACGACGCCGTTCTGTTGACCCAACTGAGGATCGATTCACCGGACGACGCCGACCTGCACTCGGCCACGTTGATTCAGGCAGTGGTCGGTGATCTCGTCAATCGTGGAGTCCGAGCACTCGAGGCGTTCGGTATTCGGCGCAACGCCGACGATGCTGCGTCGGTGGTTCCGAACGCCACCGCACAGCTGACGTGTTCGGCATCGACGTGCATGATCGAAGCGGACTTCCTCGAGAAGGTCGGCTTCGAGGTGATCGCTCCCCATCACAGATTCCCGAGACTGAGGCTCGAGCTCGATCGCGATCACGGATGGAAGCAGGACGTCGAATCGGCGCTCGAACAACTGCTGATCGCAGCCAGTATTTCCGTCGTCGACATCGAGCAGAAGTCGACGGTCGGAGCGCGCTGACAGAACTCGGTCGTACGCGTCGACCGGTCGAGGTCAGGGACGATCGGCTGCGGCGAGCTCTTCGGCCAGAAGTTCGGCGAACGTGAACGTTCCGGTCGGCTGATCGTCCTGACCCAGCAGGTACAGCCGCTTCACGGCGATCAGAATTGCTTCGGCGATGATGTCGCGGTACCGCGGGTCGCTGAGCACATCGACGTCGGATTCGTTGGTGAGGTAGCCGAGGTCGATCTGTATGGTCGGCATGTTGGTCAGGCGCAACAGATCCCACGTCCGGCCGTGGCTGCGGCAATCGAGAAGCGGTGTGCGGGCTACGATTTCACGCTGCACATAACTGGTCAGTACCTGGCCGATCATGGACGTGGAACCGTGCGAATTGCCGAAGTGGAAACTTGCGACGCCGTTGGCCACCGGACTGGTGCTCGACGCGCATCGCAACGAGATCATCAGATCGGCGCCCCAGGCGTTGGCCGTCTCCGCGCGATCGGCGACAGAAGGATTGGTGCCGCGCGCACGAGAAAGGAAAGTCTCCATGCCGGTCGCGGCCATGCGGCCTTCGAGGCGACTGGCCAGATCCCACAGAATCTCCGACTCCGAGACTCGGCCCAGCGGACCGTCGACGATACGGCCGGTATCGGCTCCGCCCAGATCGGGATCGATGACGATGCGCTTGCCGGTCAGCTGTGGTCCGGACTTGCGGACGAGTTCTTCCTCGCTCATGGCGTGCGGGGAGCCGCCCGTGACCCGCGTGCCGAGTAGATCGAGCGAACGCAGGGTGGCGGGCCCACAGATGCCGTCCGGCGACAAGCCGATCTCACGCTGGAACGAGGACAGGCCCTCGTGCGTGCGAGGACCGAAGAAGCCGTCGACGCGTTCGCTGTAGAAACCGAGATCTTGCAATCGCGTCTGCAGAGAGGCGACATCATCGCCGTACAGCGGAGCAGACAACTGGTAGATGAGGGTGCGCGCGCCGAGGCGGTACGACGCTTCTTTCAGCGCGCGGTAGGTAGCAGGGCCGACGACGCCGTCGACCAAGAGGCCGCGGTGTTGCTGGAAGGCGCGAACAGCACCGTCGAGAGCTCGGTCGAACACCGAGCCCGGAGCCGTCCAGTGGCCGTCGTCCATGGGGCCGGGCGGGACCACGGCCTCGTGCAGGAAACCGAGAGCCGAGAGAGTGCCGCGGACCTCGGCGACGGCGGGTCCGGAATCGCCGTGACTGAGCTCCTGCATGCTGGAAAGACCCTCTCGATCGTCCTGACGGCTACCGCGGTTCGGTGCACTGATGTGCCGACGCCAAGCATCGGCACATCAGATGATTGTCGCAGAAAGACGCGCTTCTTCGGCAATCCACACCAATCGAGGGTGAGTCAGATAACGCCTTCGAGGTCCTTGAGCAGTGCGGCCTTGCCCTTGGCACCGACGATCTGCTTGACCGGCTTGCCACCCTGGAAGAGGATGAGCGTCGGAATCGACATGACCTTGAAGTCGCGCGCAGCCTGCGGGTTGGCGTCGATATCGAGCTTGGCGATGGTGAGCTTGTCCTTGTGCTCGGCCGCGATCTCCTCGAGAACCGGAGCGACCATCTTGCACGGGCCGCACCAGGTGGCCCAGAAGTCGACCAGAACGGGCTTTTCGCTGGTCAGCACATCGTCGACGAACGATGCGTCGGTGATGGTGACTGTGCTCTTGTCGTCGGACATGTGTATCTCCTCGATGTGTGAAACTCGGTGGTGGTCAGGCGTTGACGGCGTCGACCGGCTGGTCGGCGTGCTCGAGCGTGTTGCTGGTGATGTCGCCTTGCTCGGCCAACCAGCGCTCGGCGTCGATCGAGGCGGTGCAACCCGTACCCGCAGCGGTGATGGCCTGCTGGTACACGTGGTCGACGAGGTCGCCGGCAGCGAACACGCCCTCGACGGAGGTGGCCGAGGACGGCGAGGCGACCTTGACGTAGCCGCCGTCGTCCAGCTCGACCTGGCCCTTGACCAGTTCGTTGCGGGGATCGTGGCCGATCGCCACGAACATCCCGGTCACATCCAGGGTCGTCTTCTCGCCGGTCACGGCGTGCTCGAGTGCAATCCCGGTGACGCTGGTGTCGCCGAGGACCTCGAGCACCTTGGTGTCGGTGAGGAAGCGAATCTTGTCGTTGTTCTTGGCGCGCTCGAGCATGATGCGCGACGCCCGGAACTCGCTGCGGCGGTGCACGATGGTGACGCTGCGCGCGAAACGGGTGAGGAAGGTCGCTTCCTCCATGGCGGAATCGCCACCACCGATGACGGCGATGTCCTGATCGCGGAAGAAGAATCCGTCGCAGGTGGCGCAGGCGCTGACGCCGCGGCCGAGCAACTTCTCCTCGCCCGGGATGGACAGGTAGCGAGCTGCTGCGCCCATGGCGAGAATGATCGCGCGTGCGCGGTAGGTCTCACCGCCTGCGGAGACCGTCTTGATCGGACCCGTCAGGTCCAGCTCCTCGACGTCCTCGGTGCGGATGTCGGCACCGAATCGGCCGGCCTGCTCACGCATCTGCTCCATCAGATCGGGGCCCGTGATGCCCTCGCGGAAGCCGGGGAAGTTCTCGACCTCGGTGGTCGTCATCAGCGCGCCGCCGAACTGCGTTCCCTCGAACAGGATCGGTTCCAGTTCTGCGCGTGCGGCGTAGACGCCTGCGGTGTAACCGGCCGGTCCGGAGCCGACGATGATGAGATCGTGAACCTTGGGGGTACTCAATGCAGACCTTCCGATCTTGTGCGGCGTGTACGGCCGTCGACACCCGAGTGCACAGTGCACACGACGGTCGACGTACATCTGATCAACACCACCCTAGAGGCAGTTGTTCCCCGGTGAGAGATGTGTCAGCCGATATCGCGGCGCGTCAGGACATCGGGGTTGGCCACGCCACACTCGTTGCCCACGGCGAGGGCGATGAACTGTGCGGGCTGCGCTCCGGCGAGGACCAGCAGAGTGCCGTCTCGGCCGTCGACCCGTACCTGACTCGATCCCAGAACGGTGGTGGCCGGATCCACATCGTTGGACCGCAGACAGGCCGCGAGATCGACCGGATCGGCCAGTGCGCCGGGATCGCGCTTGCCGATGATGCCGAATGCGACACCGGAATCGAGATCGGCGGAATCGAGAACCAGAGCGGAATCCGGACCCGGTGACGGGTCGGCAGCGATCGACTCGGGTTCCTCGGGGGTGTGCCAGACCGCTACGGCCGCGAGCGATCCGGCCGCGAGAAGTGTTGCCGCAGCGGCGATTCGGAGTACCGTACGGTGCCGTCGCGGACGGAGTGGGACGACGACGCCCACCGGGGGCGTCGACTGTTCGACCGTGTGAATCGTGCGATCGATCTGCCGAGCGACGTCGGCCGGAATTGCCAACGTTCCGTTCGGATCCTCGCCCATCTCGTGCAGTCGGGCCGACACCGCGTCGAGACCGGCAAGTACGCGCATCGATTCCTCGTCGAGTCGAACCAGCGGCCACAGACGTTCGCTGACGTCCTCGGGAAGCGCGTCCGCATGCAGCTCGGCCAGCAGCTCCGGCGAGAACGGGGCATCGGGTAGCGAGTCGGTGCTCGACGACACGTTTCTGCCTCCCTTCGCCGAATCTGCTTTGTCTCTCACACGATATAGACGCGAGGGGTCTAGATTCGGTTCCCCGCGTCTTTCAAGTAGGCGAGCTGCGTCGACAGTTTGAGTCGGCCACGGGCGCATCGACTCTTGACGGTACCGGTGGGAACGCCGAGCAATTCGGCAGCGTCGGCCACCGAGTAGCCCTCCATGTCCACGACGACGACGGCCGCGCGCTGATCCGGCGGCAAGGTCATCAGAGCCTGTCGAACGAGAATGCTCGTCTCCGTCTCCGAGATTCGGTCCCTCGGCGACACCGGCTCGTGACTTTCGTTCTCGCTCAGAGGAACCGAAGGCCGTGCCTTGTTTCGGCGGATCCGGTCGAGGCACGCGTTGACGACGATCTTGTGCAACCAGCTGCGGACGGCGGCGTCGGCGCGAAACGACCCGGCCGTGCGGTGCGCGGAGAGCAACGCCTCCTGCAGAGCATCGGAGGCGTCCTCCGGCGTGTAGCTGGTGCGGCGGGCCGTCAGCCACAGATGTTCGTGGTGTCGGTAGATCAGCGTGGCGAAGGCGTTCGGCTCCCCGGCCGCGTGGGCAGCGAGAAGTTCCGCATCCGTGCGCCCCCCCGGCACCGAATCGGCACGTTCAGTCATACGAAAACGGCTCCCCCCGTGTTAACGCATTGGGGGGAGCCTAGGCCATCGAGACCGTGAAGTACGAAACGAACCCGTTTCAGTTACCGAAAGTTGGATTCAGGAGTCGAAACCGATCTCGGAGATCGATGACGCGATCCGGCCGCCCTGCTCCGACAGCGTCGTGATCCAGACGAGCACGTTTCCCGTGGGCTCCGCATCGGTGAGAGGGATGTCGGTTCTACCGTTCTGCAGGGTGGCTTCACCGAGCAGCGTGGTGTCACTGAGGCTGGGAGAGTCGTTGGGGGCCGACCTGATCTCGACGACGGTTCCCGGAGACGTCGATTCGATCCACGCATTCTGCAGTGTCGACGACGGGATGGAGACGAGCAGCCCGACGCCGTTCTTCAGAGCCGGGAACTGCTGGAAGTACGAGTCGGTCGTCCACTCGGTACCGGGGTCGTTGTCGATCACGTTGGAGGCGGTGCCCGGGTTGTCGGCGGAACCCTGGGGGGAGAACACACCGACGTCGTTCATCGCCACCGGTCCACCGGTCGGAGCCGGGGGTGCCGCGGGATCTTCTGCGGGCGGTGCTTCGGCCGGAGTCGTCAGGCCGAATTCCTGGCTGTCGAGGGGGGTGTCGGTGTCGTTACCGGCAATCGAGGTGAAGAGCCAGAAGCCGGCGAACGCGAGAACGATCACCGTCAGGGCACCGAGTACCGCGATGGCGATGTTGGTGCGCATCGACTTGGCCTTCTCGGCGGCGATCTCCTCGGGATCTGCGAGCGAGTGCCCACTCGCACCGGGGGCCCGCTGGCCAAGCCGTAGAGCAGGCATCAGATCCGTCTTGTCGTTGACGACGGCTGCTTGATCGAGGACGTGCTGCACGGTGGCAGCGGTCCGGATTCCGCTGTTCTGTTCCAGCGCCCGCACTGCGACGGCGGAGATCTCGAACGGAACGTCCGGACGGATCTGCCGCGGCTCGAGCGGCGCGCCCTTGTCGTCGCGGTCGGCCGGACGCATACCGCCGACGCTGCGGGCCGGAGCTGCATCGCCGGATACGACGGCACCGCCGGTGGTCTCGGACAGCGGCCACCTGGCGGTGATCAGGGCGTAGAGCATCGCGCCGAGTCCGCGGACGTCCGAGCTGGGGTCTGCGTCGGCCAGTGTCGCGGGGAACGCGAGGACGGCATTGCCGCTGGTGCTGATGCGGACGCGATCCGGGTGGTCGATCGACAGTGCACCGCCGCTGCGGTGCGCCGCTTCGGCGGCTGCGGCGAGAACCTTGATCGCGCGAGCAGCGCCGGTGGGGGCAGGGACGGTGTCGGCCATTTCGCGCAGTGATCGGCCGGGCGTCCATTCGGCGACGACGATGCCGCCCGAGCTGCCGCGCACCACGTCGAGCACACGTGCGAGACCGGGTGAGTTGATCCGACCCAGACGGAGCGTGCGCGAGAGAATCGCCTGCGGTCCCTGCGTGCGGTCGTCGGTCGACGCGGTGGACTGTTGATCGGCGTCGACGAATGTCAGCGCCACCTCACGGTCGAGTTTGACGTCGTGGGCCTGCCAGAACTTGAGCCCGCGCGCGCCACCGTGCGGGGTCAGCAGTCGGTATCGTCCGCCCGCAACCGAGGCACCGGGAATGAGCGTGGGGCCGCGGAGGGTGCGTCCGGGAACGCTCGCGGGGGCGGCCGCAGCGGCCTTGTCCGCGCTGGGTGCGTCGGTCGCCGTCTCGGGTGTCGCCGTGGTCTTCTCGGAATCGGCGTCCGACTCGGACTTCGGCTCGGGCTCGGACTTCTGCGTCCCCTTCTTCTCGATGGGGCCTTCGACGGGCAGTTTCGCCTTCGAGATGGACACGGTCTTGTCGGTCGGACGCGCCGCCAGGGCAGCCTTGGAGATGGAAATCGTCTTGTCGGCCGGCTTCGGAGCAGGCTTACTGTCAGCGGACTCGGTGGCCTCGGCGGGAGTCGCCTTGTCGGCCGACTTCTCGTCGTCCTGCTCGGGAGTCGTGGCTGCGCTCGGTGCCGATGACTTCGACGCAGGTGATGTGGAGGCAGGGGCCTTCACGGGTTCGCTGCGGTCCTGGGTGTCGACTTCGACTCCGCCGCTCGTTCGGTCGGCTTCGTTTGCTGGAGACTGTGCCGGCCCCCCAGCAACATCGTCGTCGGTCACTGTTACTCCTTCAGGCGAATATGCCCCGTGTCGTTCTGCGAACGGTCGACCTGCGGAGGCTTGTGCCCCCGGGTGCCGATGACCAGGGTACGGGAGCCGATCCCGCGCAGTCTCCCATGTGGGCTGGGTTCGAATAACCGGAATCACGCCCGTTTCTGCAGCGGCGAGATCTGCCTCCTGTGGTGCCGTCCCCCCGCGGAATCTGCGAACGAGCCGGCTCAGGGCCACGGTGACTGCCAGAACCTCGGGAATCTTGCCGAACCAGAGGATCGAGAACGTGATGCCGAGCATGATGACGGCGTCGATCGCGACGCGGGCGAAGTTGCCGACCCAGCCGTTCATCATGGCGTCGAGACCGAGGATCCGGTCGATCGCGAGCATGGCCGCACCACCGGCGAGCGAGGCGATCAGGACCAGCCAGATGGTCTTCCCGACGTTGGCCATCCGCAGGTTGCCCAGGCTCTTGTGCAGCAGATATCCGCCGATGATCGCGCCGACGGTGTATCCGAGACCGGTGGCCGTTCCGAGGAGCAGCACCACCTGGTCCGGTTCGGACGCAACGATCGGGGCGAGCAGAGACAGCCCGATCTTGACGGCGGTGATGCCGAGGATGATCCACGTCGGCGTCCAGGCCTTCTCCCGGGCGTAGAAGACCCGGAGGTGAATGAGCACCAGGGCGTACGGAATGAGGGAGAACGCCGACCAGCTCACGGCCTCGCCGAGCCGACTGGCGACGGGTGCGAATCGACCGAAACCGTACAGCGCCTCGCCCACCCACGGCCCGGCGAAGGTCAGGAACACGACGATCGGGACCAGTGCGACCATTGTCAGGCGAGTGGCGACCGAGAGATCGTCGACGACGGACGGGGTGTCGCCGTTGGCGGCGTTGCGGCTGAGTCTGGGCATGATGGCCGTCAGGACCGTCACGCCTAGGATGCCGTAGGGCAACTGCAGCACGATCCAGGCCTGCGAGTAGATCACGTTGCTCGCATCGTCGGTGCCCGACGCGATCTTGGTGGCCACGATCAGCCCGATCTGGCTGATGATCACGTAGAGCACGATCGCGGCGGCCATCGCGCCGAACTTCTTGAGTCGCTCGTCGAATCCCCAGAGCGGGCGCAGGTCGATGCGTTCGCGGCGCAGCGCCGGGATCAGCGCCACCACCTGCGTGATCACACCGGTGGTGACACCGAGGCCGATGACCAGCAGTTGCCTGGTGCTCATCTCGCTCGGACTCAGAGTCGGGTCGTCCGGGATCAGGAAGTAGATGCCGAACACTGCGAGCACGACTAGGTTGTTGAACACCGGAGCCCACGCGCCGGGTTTGAAGTTCTGTCGGGTGTTCAGCACCGCGGTGAGCAGGCCGGACAGACCGTAGAACAGCAACGCCGGCAACACCAGATACGTCAGCGAGATGGTCAGGTCCTCGTTGACCTTCGGATCTCCCGACAGCATCATTCGCGCCAGGATCGGCGCGGCCATCGTCGCTCCGAGCGCGACGGTTCCGAGCAGCGCCACTGCGATGGTGAACAGGCGTCGCACGAACGCCCGGCCACCGTCTGCGTCCTCCTGCTCGGCCCGGACCAACACCGGAACGACGATGGCCCCGAGTACCGCGCCGAGCACCAGCTCGGAGATCATGTTCGGCAGGATCGTCGAGACGGTGAATGCACTGGCGATCGCCGGTCCGAGGGTGGCCGTCATGGCGACCTGCTTGGCGAATCCGGTGATGCGGCTGACCAGGGTTGCCACTGCGATCGAGCCCGACGCGGCCAGCAGTGACTTCTGCGGCCTCGGTTCGGGCTGCGGTACCGGGTCGGAACCGCCCGGCGGGGTCTTCGTCGGCGGAACCGTGCCGGACGGTTCCGGCGGGTAGTCCTCCTCGCGGAACCGTGGGATGAGCTGGGTGACGGTGTCGTCGGCGACAGGCTGGCCGTCGAGCGGCGGCGGTGCCGGGAACGAACGCAGCTCCGGTCGCGACTGCCGCTCCCAGGGCGCGGACCGCGGTGGCGTCGTGCGTCGGAACACCTGCGATGCGGGCATCCGCGACCGCGGCAGGTCGCCGTCGTACGGGACGTTGCCTGTCATGGTCTCTCGTACCCTTCGTCGGCCGGGTCGGGTTGACCTCTGAATCGATGCCAGAGGCGTCGACCTGCAAGTAACAGTAGGAGGGCGCCGGCGCAGGCGGTAATGACGGCCAGCGCCTGGCCGTATGCGTTCGATCGCACGGACACCGTCGACACCTCACCGAGCCGGGAACCGTCGAGGGTCGTGACCGAGAAGTCGACGGACAGGTTGCGGGTGTCGTCCACCTCGGCCGGCACGGTGATGGTGCGCGATCCGCGTGCCGGAAGTTGGTTCACGCCGACGTCACTGATCGTCATCTCCGGCGGCGCATCGACTCGCAGCAGCACGTTGACCGGGACGGGAAGGTCGTTGCGCGCGACGAGCAGCAGCGGGCTCTGTTCCGAGGCCAGGGTGTAGACACCGCCCGGGGCCAGCACGGTCACCGAGGCGTAGATGGTGTCCAGTCCGATGCGGGTTGCGGTGAGCCGATCGCGCGCCATGGCACCGGTTTCCTCGCTCACGGCGCTGGCGCGGCCCGCCGTCGACAGCGCGCGCAGCAGGTCCTCGCGCAGCGGGGCGGTGTACAGACGCGGGGTCAGCGCAGATTGGGGATTCTCGACGAGCGACTGCATCAGGCTGTCTATCCTGGCGCTCTGCGCTTGCACCAGGCCGATCGTTTCGGGGTCCAGCTCGGTTGCCGCGTCGGCGCTGGTCACCGGGGGTCCGGAGGTGGGTTCGGCGAGCAACTCGGCCAGCGGGCGCGGCGTCGCCATACCGGAACGCAGCAGGGAGGACACCGTCGACAGAATGGCCGACGGTTCGTCTCCCCCAGCGGTCCAGTACTGCGGCGGCGCGACGGTCACGGTACGTCCGGGGCGATCCGCGCCGACGAGGGCGTGGAAGTTGATGGCTCCGAGCGCGTCCTGCAGGCGTGCGGTGCGAGAGTCGGTGGTGAGATCGAAGCGCTGCTCGGCTGGGGTGAGAGCGGGGGTGGACGGCGTGTCTCCGACGCCGGCCAGTGCCGCTGCAGTGGCGGCGTCGTAGTGGGTGGCGGTCAAGGTTTCGGTCGGCTGGGTTTCGGTCTGCTGAGTTTCCGACGGCTCGGTGTCGGACGAGATCAGCGGTGAGGTGGGGTCCGAGGTGGGCGGGCTGATGCTGTTGTCGGCGACCAGTACGGTGTCGGTGCCCGCCGATTGCAGGGCCTCGGCGGTGTCGGGGTCGACCCCACCGGTGGTGCTCCAGGTGAAGCCTCGTGTCGAGGTGATGCCGAGGATGCCGTCGACGATGTCTGCCGGGGCACTCACGGCACTGCCGAGCAACGTGGGATTGCCGATGTCGGCCACCGCCCCCAGGTCGGTCTGGGCGAACGGCATCGCCGTCACGCAGCTGCTCGACGCGACCGTTTCGAGCCGGGACAGCCATTGAGCTGCCGCTGCGCTTCCGGTGCCCTCCCGGGTCGTGCTGGCGGGATCGGCCGGGTTGTCGACGACGAGGTAGCCGCGGGTCATGTTCGAGACGGTGACGAGCAGATCGGGATCGATGCCGATACACAGGCTCGACGCCAACTTGCCGTCGGGATCCAGGCCCGGTTGCGTCGCGAATTCGACGGCCTTGAGCAGGGTGTCGAGCCGTCCGCCACCGGCGAGTTCGTCGGCGAGTTCGTCGTCGATCAGCCGAACTCGTTCGTCGACCGAGCCGGGAATTCCGGCAGCCAGACGAGGGATGTCGGCCAGCGGCCACAACACCGTCATGGCGACAGGATTGCGAGTGTTGGGAGGCAGCGGCACCGCGTCGGGAGCGGTGGGGTCCATTTCGCCCGGGTTGCGAGGCAATCCGACGACGGGCAGGAGAAAGCGGGCGTCGTCGAGACGTGCGGTTCCGCCGTATTCGGGCGTGCCGTTGACGTTGAGCAACAGCGGGTAGACGCCCGGGGCCTCGATTCCCAGTGATGGCTCGGTGGTGCTGCGCAGCTGCATCGATAGATCGAACTGGCGGCTCTCGTTCTTCTCCAGCGACTCGGCGACGGTGACGAAATTGCCGACGCTGTCGAAGCTGTCCTGGTCGAGAGTCAGCGACGTCCGCAGGCCCGCTGTGGTGTCGACCGCGCTGGTGGCCTGCATGCGGACACTGACGTCGTCGACGCGTCGGTCTCCGGTGTTTCTCACCGTGGCGCGAACGGTCACGAACGGATCGCTGGTAGTGGTGACAGTGGAGGGGGCGACGGTCTCGATGCTCAGCGTGAGGAACGGGTTTCCGGCCTGCGTCATCGGAGTATCGGGAACCGCGCTGGTGGTGGCGCTCGAGTCGCCGACGGAGGCGTCGGGTTGGGCTGCGGCAGTAGGAAGCTGTGCGGGGGTCAGCGTCGCGCTGCCGATGGCCGGCGCCACCGCAAGAGAAAACGAGGTCAGTGCGGCGGCAGCGACCTTCCGGGCCCGCACGCTCACTTCCCGCCGGGGGTGGGTGCGGTCGAGTGGCCGCCGCTCGTGTCGCCGTTGTTCGTGTCGTCGGTGTTCATGTCGTCGATGAGGCGGGTGGCGATGGCGGCGAGTTTGCGTTCGTCGGCGTAGGCGAGTCGAGACGGGAGTTCGTTCAGCGGGACCCACGCGACCTCGGTGACCTCGAGGTCTTCGTCGGAGAGTTCGCCGCCGAGGAATCGGAGCAGGTAGTGGTGGACGGTCTTGTGGACGCGTCGGCCCTCGGTGACGAACCAGTAATCGATGCTGCCCAGCGAGGCGAGGACGGTTCCGCGGATGCCGGTTTCCTCGGCGACCTCGCGCATTGCCGTCTGTTCGGCCGTTTCGCCCTGTTCGATGTGACCCTTGGGCAGGGACCAGAGGAGGCGACCGCGACGGTCGGTTCGGCCGATGAGGGCTGCGCAGCGCTTGGCCGGTGGCCCGTCGAGGCCGTCGACCACCAGGCCGCCCGCCGAGGTTTCGCGGACCGTCCGCAGCTTGGGTGCTTGGGTGTCGGCGCGTGCCTGACGCCGCCGCGGGTTGCGGCGGCTCCTGTTCGCACGTTCGGCAGCAGACACCCGATCCATACTAGTTGCCTCTGCGCGCTCTTCGACCGTGCCGCACCGCGGTCAGTGGCCGAGACAATCCATTCGGTGCAGCGCCAGTAGGCTCTTCCACCGTGGCCGATCAGTCCCTGTCCTCCGTTTCCGACGAGCACACCGATGCCCGGCGGGAGAGGTTGCTGGCCGGAGCGGCGGTGACGCTGCGTGAACTCGCTCCGGTGTTGACTCCGCTCGGCGCGCTGTTCGCCGCGGCCGGGCACGAGCTCTACCTCGTGGGCGGAACGGTGCGCGATGCGGTTCTCGGTCGACTCGGAACCGATCTGGATTTCACCACCGACGCCAGGCCGCAGGACGTTCAGGCGCTGCTGGCGGACTGGGCCGACCATCAGTGGGACACCGGTATCGCGTTCGGAACCATCAGTGCGGCCAAGGACGGCCAGACGATCGAGATCACCACCTATCGCACCGATTCTTACGATCAGATCTCCCGCAATCCCGAGGTGCAGTACGGCAACAGCCTCGAAGAAGATCTCGTTCGACGCGATTTCACCGTCAACGCCATGGCGGTCCGTCTCGGAGCCGACGGCGGGCAGGAGTTCGTCGATCCGCTCGGCGGCATGGACGCTCTGCTCGAGGGCGTACTCGATACCCCGTCGGCACCGGAAACCTCGTTCGGTGACGATCCACTGCGCATGCTGCGGGCCGCTCGGTTCGTCTCCCAGCTCGGATTCACGCTGATGCCTCGGGTGCACCGAGCCATCGAGGACATGGCCGAGCAGATCGACCGCATCACCGCCGAGCGAATTCAGGTCGAGCTGGACAAGCTGATACTCGGCGACTACCCGATCGACGGCATCGACGTGATGTGCGAGACGGGGCTGGCCCAGCGCATCATTCCCGAGGTTCCCGACATGAAGCTCGAGATCGACGAGCATCACCAGCACAAGGATGTGTACTGGCACTCGCTGACGGTGCTCAAGCAAGCGATCGATCTCGAGGACGGCGACCCCGATCTCGTATTACGTTGGGCCGCATTGCTGCACGACATCGGCAAGCCCGATACGAAACGAAACGAGCCGGGCGGCGGGGTCAGCTTCCATCACCACGAGGTCGTCGGTGCCAAGTTGGTGCGAAAGCGTATGCGCGCGTTGAAGTATTCGAAGAAGATGATCGAGGACGTCTCGCATCTGGTGTTCCTGCATCTGCGTTTCCACGGCTACGGCAAGGGTCAGTGGACCGACTCGGCCGTGCGCCGCTACGCCACCGATGCCGGCGAGCTACTTCCCAAGCTGCACAAACTGGTTCGAGCCGATTCGACGACGAGGAACAAGCGTCGAGCTGCGGCTCTGCAGGCCACCTACGACGATCTCGAAGAGCGCATCGCCCGCATCGCCGAGCAGGAGGATCTGGCGCGGGTTCGGCCCGACCTCGACGGCAACGCGATCATGGAGTTGCTGAACATTCCGGCCGGACCCGACGTGGGCAAAGCCTGGAAATTCCTGAAGGAACTGCGCCTCGACCGGGGTCCGCTCTCCCGCGAGGACGCCGAAGCCGCGCTGCTCGAGTGGTGGCCGACGCAGTAGCGCGTCCCGCGCACGTGCACGAAACTTCGTAGCCCACTACGAATTTCCGCTCACGACGAGCGAAGCTCGGCCTTGACCAGATACACGTTGTAGCTGTCCCACTCCGAGACGGTGAAGTACAGGTCGTTCGCCGTCGACCACGGGTGGATGAAGCCGCCGTAGGTCTTGGGGTACTCGGCGGTGTCGATCAGGGTGGTCGGTGCGGTCCACTGGCCCTGCGGCGAATTCGATTCGCGCAGAACGATGTCGCCGCGTAGCGGATCGAGATACGTCATCCGCCAGAGGCCACGGGCTTCGTCGTGATGGACCGACAGTTCCCCGGCCATACCGTCGGCGATGGGGGTGGCGTCGTTCGATCCGACCGGAGCCCAGGTGCCGTTCACCCAGTACTGGTAGGCGGTCTTGTTCAGCACGTCCGCCTTCGGGACGCGGGCGAGCCCGACCTGCCCGGCGCGTCCGTTGACGGTGCCGAACATGTAGACGTACTCCCCCGCCGGAACCATCGTCGAGACCTGGAACTTGGAGAAGCCGAAGAGGTTGTCCCACTTGGCATGCTCGTCCTTCACCCAGGTGGACCCGTTGTCGTCCGAGTAGGCGATGCCGCCGTAGTTGGTCCACCACATGCCGGGAATCGTGCTCCAGCGTCGAATGGACATGTAGGACATGTACTGCCGGTCGTCGATCGCGAAGCCGGAGGTGGGGATGACCGTGGTCTCCCAGTTCTTGATCTTGCGCGACGGCAGCAGTTCGGCTGCGTGACAACGCGAATCCTGCACCATCGAATCGAGGGTCATACCGTCGGACAGGTCGGTGTCGGTGCTGTGTCCCAGCACATTCGAGCGCCAGTCGTCGCCGCCGACGACGCCGAATTCCCAGCCCTTGCCGAACGAATCGCCGAACGCAACGGCCACCTCGCCGGGCTTGCTCTCCCACATGATGCCGAGATCGGTGCCGTCGACCTGCCAGCGCTTGTCGGTGCGGTTCTCCGATCCCGGTCCGGTCAGCTGTGAGACGACCTCGACGTGTCCGACGGCAGGTTCCACCGGCGGTACCGTCGTCGGGCCGGGCTCCGCCGCGGTGACGGCGGGAGCGGGCGGCGGGGTGCCCGGGGCACCACCGGGGCCGGGAATCGGGATGGGAATGGGTTCGGCCTGCGGGTCGATCTCGATGCGTGGAAACGGCAGATGGTCAGCAGAGCCGGTTCCCGATGTCGGGGAGTCGGCGTCGTCGGTGAGATCTGGGCACGGGTCCGAGCATGGGTCGGTCAGCGGTTCCGCCTGCACGCGGGTGTTGTTCGGGGCCGGGTCGGGGACCGGCACGAGTTCGATCGACGGATACGGCACGGGGATCACCACGCGGTCCGGCAACGGTGGCAGCTGCGGCGGATTGCCCGGCCCGATGGGCTCGGGTGGGTAGTCCTTGGGGTCGAATCCTGTTTCGCCACAGGAGTTCACCGGCGGCGGCGGGGCTGCGAACGCGGGGGGCGCAGCAAGAACAGCAGTACCTGCGGCAACTGCGAGGATGCAGCCGATCGACGTCGTGCGGCCGTACATGCGGTGCCCCCGTGTTCTCCGACGAAACCTGTCGGTCCGATACGGAAAGATACACCACGTCAGCGGCGTGCGCGCCTGGTGTTCAGCACCGCCGCGGCCAGGCCGAGGGCGTAGATTCCCGCTCCGACGAACACCAACGTGTGCGCGGTGGGGTCCCGACTCAGATCGGTCGTGTCGGGGCCGACCGCGAAGGCTGCAGCGGCGAGGGCGGCGACGAACGCCACGTTGAACACGGTGTCCTGCAACGCGAAAACGCGGCCACGATGGTCGTCGTCGATCTCGATCTGCATGGCAGCGTCGCCGCTGAGTTTGACGGACTGTCCGGCGATGCCCAGGAGAAAGGCCCCGATCAGCAGGCTGGTCTGCGTCAGGCCCGAGACGGCTCCGAGTTGCGCCACGATGGCGAGCACCAGTGCGGCAGCGATCGTGCGGGTGCGCCCGAACCGCGGAACGGCGAAGGGGGTGATCAGGGCGGCGAGGAGCATGCCCACCGCCGTGGCACCGACAGCGATACCGAAGCCGGCGAGTCCGCCGGGAAGCGAGCTCTCTACTGCGCTCTCGCGAAGTATCAACACCATGATCAGGGTGTTGATGCCGAACACGATGCGGTGTGCGCCGATGCCGAGCATCGCGGTCGTGACCCCGGCGGAGCGCCAGACGGCCTGTGCGCCCGATTTCAATCCTGTCGCAACGTCTTTCAGGGGACTGTCGGTGTGGCTCCCGATGCCCGGTCCCAGAGATCGCGGGCGGAACCGCGCGGCGGCGGCAGCCCCGACGACCGATCCGGTCGCCGCGAGACCGACGGCGATACCCGAGCCGAGATCACCGGCGCCGACGACACCGATCACCGCGACCGCAAGGCCCGCACCTGCCGCTGCGAATCCGGATCCGACGGTGGCCAGAACCGAGTTCATCGGCACCAGCCACGATTGTCGAACCACGTGGGGCAGCGACGCCGACGCCCCCGCGAGCACGAACCGACTGAGACCCACGGTGGCCAAGGCCAACAGCAACAACGGTGTCGCGTCCACCCCGGCGCACAGCAGTACCGCAGTGGTGATGATCAGTACGATGCGAACGATGTTGGCCCACAGCAGGACCGACCGACGGTCCCAGCGGTCGAGCAGCGCTCCGGCGAACGGTCCCACCAACGAGTACGGGACGAGCAGCACTGCGAATCCTGCTGCGATTTCGGCCGGATTCGTCGCGCGCTCCGGATTGAACAGAATGGCACCGCTGAGCGCTGCCTGGAACAACCCGTCGCCGAACTGACCGGCGAACCGAACGGTCGTCAGCTTGCCGACCCCCGGGGATTCGCGCAGTCGGGTACGGAAGGAGGCGTCGTTCACCGACGGGACTTTAGCCCCCGCCCGTCATACGGAGACGGCGGGAGTCGCGGCCCACCACTTCATCGTTGCGGCCGCACCGTCGCCGAGGGGCGTGGGCTGCTGACCGAGGATCGCCTCGCTACGGCTCGAGTCGAGGAGGTAGGGGTAACGGAACTGGTAGAGGGTGTCGCCGAGTTCCTTCATCGGACCGGGCACCGTACTCAGAAGTCGCAGTGCCAAGGTCGGAATGACGCCGACTTTCGGGGTCGGTACTTGTGCTGCGGCCGAGAACATCTCGATCATTGCGCGCTGCGACACCGCGGGTGCGGTCGGTGCATGCAGGACGGTGTTCCACATCGACGGTGACGCCGCGGCCGTGATCATCGCGGCGGCCAGATCCGGGACGTAGGTGAACGAGTGGGGCAGATCGGCAGAGGCCACGACGCGGATCGGCTTACCGGTCAGAATGGGTGTGATCACCCGTTCACCCATGTGCGACGTCAACACGCGCGGTCCGTAGAAATCCGAGGCGGCGACGCTGACGGTGGGGGTTGCGTGCGCGTCGCGTGCGGCGAGGAGTTGGGTTCGTACTCCCAATTTCCGGAATGTCGCGTCGCGGGGTGAGTCCTCGCGGATCGGTCCGTCGACCCGGCCGTAGGCGTACAGACTTTCGGGGAACGCGACGACGGTGCCCGCGGCCGCGTCGAGCACGCGGTTCTCCATCACGGCGAGCTTGTCCCGCCACACCGCGTTCTCGTACGCGACGTGGGTGCAGTGGTAGACGGCGGTGGCACCGCTCAGGTGGGGTCGAAGATCGTCGGATTCGATGTCGACGGCATGGCGTTCGATCATCGGGTGCTCGGGTCCACTGCCGGTACGGGTGAGCACCCGCACCGAATGGCCCAGCGCAGCGAGCTGTTCGGCGACCGTCCAGCCGACGGGTCCGGCTCCGGTGACGACGTGAAGTTCGGTCATGATCGCTCCATTCGAGGTAAGTGAGAGCGGTGCTCTCTGATCTGTCGAGTGTGCACCCGTCTCGTCAATAAAGCAAGAGCACTGCTCTCTCGAAAGAGCAGGAGTTACTGTGAGGGCTATGGCGAGTACTCCCCGCACGCGAGCCCGTGCGCAGACCCTGGCCGACATCACCCGCATCGGACGCGAACACCTGGCCGCGGACGGCGCGGCGGCCCTGTCGTTGCGCGCTGTCGCACGGGACCTCGGTGTCGTGTCCTCGGCCGTCTACCGATACGTCGCCAGTCGCGACGAGTTGCTGACCCTGCTCGTCGTCGACGGATACACCGAGCTCGGGGACACCGTCGACGCAGCGGTGGACGCGGCCGACGGACCCAAGGAGAAGTTCCTCGCGCTCGGCCGGACGGTTCGGCAGTGGGGCTTGCGGGAGCCGGCGCGCTACGCGTTGCTGTTCGGCAGCCCGGTGCCCGGCTACCACGCCCCCGCGGAGCAGACCACCGGGCCCGGAACCCGCGTGATCAGCACGTTGGTTGCCGTCCTGCATTCGGCATGGCAGACCCGGCGCCTGGACGTCGAGGCCGATCCGCCCGAACTGGCGTCCCTGCACGGCAGCTTCGAGGAAATCCGCCGGGAAATGGGAACAGACCTGCCCGACGAGCTGATAGCACTGGGAGTGATGGTGTGGGCGTCGTTGTTCGGGGCCATCAGTTTCGATGTGTTCGATCAGTACGGTGCCACGACGTTCGCCAGCAGGGACGACCTGTTCGAGTACCAATTGGGATTGTTGACGAAGATCGCCGGGCTCGACTAGGAGCAGGGGCGGGAGTGGAGCCTGCGGAACGGCCCG
The DNA here is from genome assembly GCF_038069675.1 of Rhodococcoides navarretei. NCBI lineage: Bacteria > Bacillati > Actinomycetota > Actinomycetes > Mycobacteriales > Nocardiaceae > Rhodococcoides > Rhodococcoides navarretei. Next base: position 5,271,598 of record NZ_JBBPCN010000001.1, on the reverse strand, counting down.
TGGAAGGCGGGAGTGGAGCCTGCGGAACTACCCATCAGAACTGGCCGCGTCGCTTGCGCCACATCCGCGGGTGCGCGGTGCCACAATGACTAGCGTGGCAGCGCATGCGGAGGAACCCGAGGACCAGACGGCATCGGCCTTACGCGATGTCCGTCCCGGCAGTCTGCTGGTGTCGTCCATCGAACTCGTAGAGCCCACTTTTCGACGCACCGTCATTTACATCATCGAACACAACGACGCGGGCAGCCTCGGGGTGGTGATCAACCGTCCCAGCGAGACCGCGGTGCAGAACGTACTGCCAAACTGGTCCGAACTGGCGGCAAAGCCGCAGGCGCTGTACGTCGGTGGCCCGGTCAAGCGCGATTCGGCCCTGTGTCTGGCGACGCTGCGGACCGGCGTCTCGATCGACGGCATTCCCGGTCTGCGACGCGTCGACGGCCGAGTGGTGATGGTCGATCTCGATTCCGATCCTGCCGATATCGCGCCGTTCGTGGAAGGTGTGCGGATCTTCGCGGGGTACTCGGGCTGGACGTTCGGTCAACTCGAAGGCGAACTCGACCGAGACGACTGGATAGTGTTGTCTGCCTTGGCTTCCGACGTGATCGGCCCGCCGCGCGTAGATCTGTGGGCGCAGGTCTTGCGACGACAGCCGATGCCGTTGGCGCTGTTGGCATCCCACCCGATCGACGTCGACCGTAACTGAGAGCGGCTGCGCCGCACGTGCGCGAAAGTTCGTAGCAGGCTACGAATTTCCGCTCACATGGGCACGCTCAGTGAGAGAAGGCCCTAGCGCTCGAGTGCCCGCCTGATTTCAGTCCAGCGATCACCTCGTCGATGGCTATGCACAGCATTCGACCCAAGTCCGCACTGAAGCCTTCTCGGACGACGATTCTGAGTACGGCGACGTCGGTTGCGTTGTCGGGCATCGTGTATGCCGGTACCTGCCAACCGCGAGCGCGTAGTTCGTGGGACACGTCGAAGACGGTGAACTCGCAGTGTGCTTTCAGCATGAACGACAGCACGGGGATGGCCGATCCGTCGGTGATCACCTCGATATCGGGGTGTTCGTCGAGGTGCCGGCTGACGCGAACTGCTGTGTCGCGCAACGCTTTCATGATGTCGGTGTAGCCGGAGCGGCCCAGCCGTAGGAAGTTGTAGTACTGCCCGATCACCTGGTTACCCGGCCTGGAGAAGTTCAACGTGAAGGTGGGCATGTCTCCGCCGAGATAGTTGACGCGGAAGACGAGGTCCTCGGGCAGGTCTTCCTTCGTACGCCAGACGGCGAATCCGATTCCCGGGTAGGTCAGTCCGTACTTGTGGCCGCTGGCGTTGATGGACTTGACGCGAGGCAACCGGAAATCCCATTCGAGTTCCGGATACAGAAACGGAACGACGAATCCGCCACTGGCCGCGTCGACGTGCACCGGTACGTCGGGCCCGCCACCGCCGGCGATCTCGTCCAGTACGGCGCAGATCTCCTGCACCGGTTCGAGTTCTCCGGTGAACGTGGTGCCGAGGATCGCGACGACGCCGATGGTGTTTTCGTCCACCGCGTCCCGAACCTGTTCCGGGGTGATGACGTACCGTCCGCGCTCGACGGGGAGGTACTTGGGCTCCACGTCGAAGTAGCGGCAGAACTTCTCCCACACCACCTGAACATTGCTGCCCAACACCAGATTCGGAGTGCCGGTACCCGCTCCCCTGGCCCGCCAGCGCCACTTGAGTGCCAAGCCGGCCAACATGACGGCTTCACTGGATCCGATGGTCGACACACCCGTGGCCGACGACGGGTCCTCGCGATCGAGTCCGGGCGCATTGAACAGATCTGCGACGATGTTGACGCAGCGTTCCTCGATGGCGGCGGTGGACGGATACTCGTCCTTGTCGATCATGTTCTTGTCGAACGTCTCGGCCATGAGCTTCTCGGCCTGTGGATCCATCCAGGTGGTGACGAACGTGGCCAGATTCAGTCGCGAGCTGCCGTCGAGCATCAGTTCGTCGTGGATGTAGCGGTAGGCGGCTTCGGGATCGAGCTGATCCTCGGGAAGTCTGAGTGCGGGTACAGGATCGGTGGCGAGCCGGCCGGTGTAGGCCGCAGAGACGATACCGTCGGCATGAATTTTCCTGGTCATCGTCTTCTCCCGTGATCGGCTCGACTGTCACCCAATCTAGTCCGCGACGCTGCTCACCGGGCTCTGTTCTGGTTCCGGTCGTCGCGCGAAATGCTGAGCGATCACGGTGCACACCATCAGCTGAATCTGGTGGAAAATCAACAGCGGCAGCACGATCAGTCCGACGGGTTGGCCGACGAACAGCACTGCGGCCATCGGCAGCCCGCTGGCGAGGCTCTTCTTGGAGCCGCAGAACAGCAGTACCAGCCGATCCTCGAAGGCGAAGCCCAACCATTTGCCGCCGTACCAGGTGATGGTCAGCACCAGGGCGAGCAGCGCAGTGCACACTGCGACGACGACGCCGATGCGCCACACCGCCACCGAGGACCACACGTTCTGGTTCATCGATTCGCTGAAGGCGGCGAAGACGACCAGCAGGATCGAACCGCGGTCGACGAGTTTCGTCGGCGCGCTGTGCCGGGTGAGCCACCCCGTCACCCAGGGCCGGATCAGCTGACCGACGGCGAACGGGAGCAACAGTTGGACCACGATGTCGAGGATCGAGCTCGGGTCGATGGTCACCGAACCGGTGGTGGTCATCAGGGCGATCACCAGCAGTGGGGTGACGAACACACCGATGATGTTGGAGAACGAGGCACTCACCACGGCACCGGCGACGTTGCCGCGGGCGATGGAGGTGAAGGCGATCGAGGACTGCACGGTCGAGGGGACCAGGCACAGGAACAGCATTCCGGTGTAGAGGTCGTCACTGATCACGCCGGGGACGAGAATTCGCAGGGCCAGCCCGAGGGCCGGGAACAGGAGGTAAGTACACGCCAGGATCACCGAGTGCAGTCGCCAGTGCTTGATGCCGTTCCAGGCGTCGCGCGGTGAGAGTCGCGCGCCGTAGATGAGAAACAGCAGGGCGATGGCGATGCGCGTGACCCAACCCAGTACGTCCTCCGCCGTGCCGGTGGCCGGGAAGAGGCTCGCCAGCGCTGCGACCGCGAAGATCCCCAACAGGAAGGGATCCAACACGGTATCCCGCAACAACTTCACTCGGCTAACTTAATCCACCGTTGTGCTGCGGGTGCGGGCGGTCAAGCTGTTCAGGGTGCCGGCAATCGCGTCGGCCTGGTCGGAACCGATGGTGAGCCGGTCGCCGTTGGCGAAGGTGACAAAGGCGGCGGGGCCCGATTCGGTCGCGACGGCATAGTTTCCGCGTCCCTTGGCCCGCAGACCCCAACCGCCGAAATCCTTCGACGGGTCGACCGTCCGAACGGATGCCCCGGTGATCTCGTCGATGTCGTAGTCGAATGCCGCCATCCCCAGGCTCGAGACATAGAGGCCGTCGCTGTCGATGTGCACGGTGAAGCGCAGCAGCGACAGAATCAGAATCGTCAGCGGGACGAAGAGAATGATCGGCCATGGCGAGCTGGTCAGGTAGCACGTCGTGGCGGCTCCGGCGAGAGAAATCACGACGACAGTGATACCGGCGGCACGACTGGCACCGACGCGGACCACCAAGGGGAGTTCGGGATTGCAGCGCGGGAGATCGGCGTGCGGCGAGGACGTGGCGACGACGCGTTCGCGGTGGTCGCGCAGCTTGGACGCACCGAACAGCCCGGCAGCGAACCCGACGACGGTTCCCACCGCCATGGCCCAACCGGGGATGGTGACACTCTGCGAGGTCGCCATGTCGAGCTCGCGAACAAGGGTCGCGATCTGCAGCACACCGATCGTCCCGACGACGGTCAGCCCGATGATCAGCATCGTGCGCCGCATGATCAGCAGCACCCGAGCCAAGGATGCGACGGCGCTGCACCCGCCGCCCACCAGTACGATTGCGATCGCGAGGGTCCAGGCGTTGGAGAGCGGGTTGGAGAAGTCGTCCGGTTCGGTACCGCTGAAGTGGGTGGCGACCTGGTCCGGTAGACGGCCCTGCCACAGGTAGGCGAGGACGAGACACAGGGCAGCGACCGCAAGGGGAACGGCGACGCCGAAGACCACCCCAGCGGGATCGAATGTGCGTGACGCCCTCGTCTTCATCTGCTCAGCTCGGCTGGCAGGCGTCCTTGAGGCTGCACGAGATGCACGACTGTCCGCATCCGTCCGCCTCGGCGGGGGCCGGGACAGCGGCCGCGGCGCGGGCCCCGATGGACCCGCCGGCTGCGGCGATGAACAGCGCGGCCACGAGGGCAACGACCACTCCGACGACCGCTGCGATGCCGTTCAGTGCGAGTGCGGCTACGCCGCCGATGGCCAGTACCAGCGCAGATGCGGCGGTAGTGGGCCCGGCGACACGGTTCGCGAGGACGAACGTCTCGTCGTCGCGCATTGCCTCGGGGGTACGGACACCGGCGAAACGATTGCGCGGGAGCCGGCCGAGCAGCGACAGGGCAGCGACAGCCCCGACGACGAGGGCGAGCACGAACAACACAACCGAGACGATGACCACCTGGCCAGGATACGGCGCTGTGAGGTCCTGGTACCAGGCGGGCCGCGTCACACTTTAGGCTGGTAGGTGTGACCGATTCCGTTGAAGCACCCACCGAGTCCGCTCCCGAGTACCGCTACACAGCCGAACTCGCCGGGCGCCTCGAGCAGCAGTGGCAGGATCTGTGGGAGACGCAGGGCACGTTCGACGCGCCCAACCCGGTCGGAACGCTCGCCGGAGAGGTCCCCGAGGACAAGCTGTTCGTCCAGGACATGTTCCCGTATCCCTCGGGCAGCGGGCTGCACGTCGGCCATCCGCTCGGCTACATCGCCACCGACGTCTTCGCGCGCTATCACCGCATGCAGGGCCGCAACGTGCTGCATGCGCTGGGCTACGACGCGTTCGGTCTGCCCGCCGAGCAGTACGCCGTGCAGACGGGCACGCACCCCCGCAGCACCACCGAGGACAACATCGTCAACATGCGACGTCAGTTGCGACGCCTGGGTCTCGGCCACGATCGTCGACGCTCCCTGGCGACGACGGACGTCGACTTCTACCACTGGACACAGTGGATCTTTCTGCAGATCTTCAACTCGTGGTTCGACGCGGACCTCGGTAAGGCGCGGCCCATCGCGGAACTGGAGGCGGCGTTCGCCTCGGGTGAGCGGGCCTTGGACGACGGCCGCCCCTGGGAGTCGTTGACCGTCGGCGAGCGCCGCGAGGTGATCGACGGCTTCCGCCTGGTGTACGAGTCCAACTCGATGGTCAACTGGTGCCCCGGCCTGGGTACGGTGCTGGCCAACGAGGAGGTCACCGCGGACGGACGCAGCGACCGCGGAAACTTCCCCGTGTTCCGAAAGAACCTGCGGCAGTGGATGATGCGGATCACCGCGTACTCCGACCGGCTGGTCGACGACCTCGAGTACCTGGATTGGCCCGAGAAGGTCAAGACCATGCAGCGCAACTGGATCGGACGCTCCCGCGGTGCGCAGGTCTCGTTCTCCGGCATCGAGGTGTTCACCACTCGCCCGGACACTCTGTTCGGCGCGAGCTACGTGGTGCTCGCCCCCGAGCACGAACTGGTCGACGGGCTGATCGCTCCCGAGTGGCCGGCGGATGTCTCCGACACGTGGACCGGCGGGGCCGCCACTCCCGCGGAAGCCGTTGCGGCATATCGCGCGTCGATCGCCGCCAAGTCCGATCTCGAGCGGCAGGAGAACAAGGAGAAGACCGGCGTCTTCATCGGCGCCTACGCGACAAACCCGGTGAACGGCGAGCAGGTGCCGGTGTTCATCGCCGACTACGTACTGACGGGCTACGGCACCGGTGCCATCATGGCCGTGCCCGGCCACGATGCGCGTGACTGGGAGTTCGCCACCGCGTTCGGTTTGCCTGTGCGCGAGGTCATTTCGGGCGGCGACGTCACCGAGGCAGCGTACGTCGGTGACGGCGCGCTGGTGAACTCCGGCTTCCTCGACGGTCTGCCGGTCGACGAGGCCAAGGCCGCCGTCATCGCGCGCCTGGAAGCGGACGGCACCGGTCGCGGCACCATTCAATACAAGCTGCGCGACTGGCTGTTCGCCCGCCAGCGCTACTGGGGTGAGCCGTTCCCGATCGTCTGGGACTCCGAGGGCAACCCGCACGGCCTGCCGGATTCTGCTCTGCCGGTGGAGCTTCCGGAGGTCGAGAACTACGCACCGGTCTCGTTCGACCCGGACGACGCGAGCTCCGAGCCGTCCCCGCCACTGGCCAAGGCCGCCGAATGGGTGAACGTCGAACTCGATCTGGGCGACGGACTGCAGACCTACACCCGCGACACCAACGTCATGCCACAGTGGGCCGGTAGCTCCTGGTACCAGCTGCGCTACATCGACCCCACCAACTCCGAGGCCTTTGCGGACCCGGAGAACGAGAAGTACTGGGTCGGGCCGCGTCCGGAGATCCACGGGCCCCACGATCCGGGCGGCGTCGATCTCTACGTGGGTGGCGTCGAGCACGCGGTGTTGCACTTGCTGTACTCGCGCTTCTGGCACAAGGTGCTCTTCGATCTGGGTCATGTCAGTTCGAGCGAGCCGTACCGTCGGCTGTACAACCAGGGCTACATCCAGGCGTACGCGTACACCGACGCGCGTGGGGTCTACGTGCCCGCGGCCGAGGTCGTCGAACGCGACGGCGGCTACTTCTATCAGGACCAGCCCGTCAACCGTGAATACGGCAAAATGGGTAAGTCCCTGAAGAACTCGGTCTCGCCCGACGAGATCTTCGTCGAGTATGGTGCCGACACCTTGCGGTTCTACGAGATGTCGATGGGCCCACTGGACACCTCGCGCCCCTGGGCGACCAAGGATGTCGTCGGCGCGCAGCGATTCCTGCAGCGGGTGTGGCGACTGGTGCTCGACGAGGTGACCGGCGAGGTTCGCGTCACCGATGCCAAGCCCACCGAGGACACGCTGCGGGTACTGAACCGCGTGATCGACGGTGTGCACGCGGATTACGCTGCGCTGCGCGACAATACGGCCGGTGCCAAGCTGATCGAGCTGACCAATCACATCACCAAGGCGTACCCGGACGGTGCGCCGCGTGGGGTGGTGGAACCACTGATCCTGATGCTCGCTCCGCTGGCACCGCACCTGTCCGAGGAACTGTGGAGCAAGCTCGGTCACGAGAAGTCGTTGGCGCACGGGCCTTTCCCGCGCGTGGAGAAGAAGTGGCTCGTCGCCGATACCGTCGACTACCCCATCCAGGTCAACGGCAAAGTCCGCAGCCGCATCACCGTCTCTGCCGATGCAACGAAGGACGACGTCGAGAAGACGGCATTGGAAGACGAGAAAATCGTGGCCCTGCTCGACGGGAAGGCCCCGACCAAGATCATCGTGATCCCGGGTCGCATGGTGAACATCGTCCTGAAGTAACCCCCGCCTCCGCCGAACTCGAAGTTATGGATGAAAATCTTGCGATTTCCGTCCATAACTTCGAGCTCGCGGGGGTTTAATTTGTTGCATGTCACTGGCTGGTAGAGGGTTTGCGTTGAGGCTGATGGCCTCCGTCGTGCTACTTCTCGGGTCCGCGACGCTCGTGAGTGTGCCGGTGGCACAAGCAGATCCGGGACCCGGCTCGCCGGTTCCAGCGAATGATCCGTTCTACGATTGGGACGGTGGCCTGGATGTCTCCCCGGGAACGGTGCTGCGGTCGAGGCCCATGACGTTCCGTACCCCCAGCCAGCCGACGCCGATCACAGGTAGCCAGGTTCTCTACAGAACTACCGACCAACAGGGCGACGGCGTCGTCACGGTCGCCACGGTGCTGCGGCCCTTGATCCCCGGGCCGACGCGGATCGTCTCTTACCACATGGCCTACGACGCCCTCGGCTCTCAGTGCAATCCCTCGTACACCCTCAGCGGCGGGTCCACGAGTCCCATTGCCGGTGCGGAACAGGCGGTCATTGCCGGTTACCTCGCAGCCGGCTACACCGTCGTCGTGCCGGATTACGAGGGCGAGGAGCTCGAGTGGACGATCGGGCGGCAGTCGGGCTACGCAGCTCTGGACGGCGTTCGCGCGGCCCAGTCCTTCCTGCAGCTTCCGTCGAGCACCCCCGTCGGGATGATCGGTTACTCCGGTGGATCCGTCCCGACGCAATGGGGAGCCGAGGTTGCCCCCGAGTACGCACCCGAGCTGAATCTCGTCGGTGTGGCGGCCGGCGGCCTGCCGGTCGACCTGGCTCACAACCTGCCGTACGTCAGCGGTAACAGAGGGTGGGCGGGTGTCATCCCGGCACTGATCGTCGCCTACGAGCGTGCGTACGGACTCGACCTGACCAGTTTCATCTCCGACTACGGCTTCGAGGTGATCGATCAGGTCGATCAGGAGTGCATTGCCCAGTTCGCCGACGACTACCCCACGCTCACCGACGCCTCGATGGTGAAGGCCCCGTACACCTCCTTGCTCGACGTACCCGAGGTGGTGGCGGCGATCGACGACAACATCATGGGCAGCCAGGGCACTCCACGGACGCCGATGTTCCTGGCGGTCGGGCAGGCCGATCCGATCGGCGATTCCGTCATGATCACCGGTGATGTACGGGGACTGGCTCACGACTATTGCTCCAGGGGCGTCGATGTGCAGTACGCGCAGTACGACGGCCTGACGCACAGCGAAGCCTTCCCGGCCTTCGAGGCTCAGGGTCTGCAGTTCCTCACCGAGCGATTCGGCGGTGGGCCGACGCGCAGCAATTGTGTGATGATCCCGCCCGGCAATGCCTTGACCCCGACTCCGTAGTTCTCTCAGATGGCCCCGAGATCGGCCGACAGCCAGTGCTCCGGCTGCAGGTAGAACACCACGTTCTCCTCGTGCTCTCGGTGGGCCATCTCGAGGTAGCCGTCGACCTTCTCCGGAGGCAGGTAGCGGGCTGCCATGGCGCGCAGCAGCTCCGGGGTGCTCGGTTCCTCGCGCGCCACGGGGCCCTCGACGCTGACGTAGCGGATCGTCGGATCGGACTGCTCGATCATCAGGGTGAATCGCCCTGCGGTCCTGATCAATTGGGCCTTCTTCGACGTGGCACCGGTCAACACCCAGGCTTCCCCGTCGGGCGTGTAGTCGTACCAGATCGGTACCGTCAGCGGGCCACGGTCCGCCCCGGCCGCGACCGACAGGGCGGCGATATGCGATTCGGCCAAATACTCTTCGCGTTCTGTCTTCGACAGTGCCATGTATTCACGGTAGGGCTTCCTGCGTCGAACATCCAGACTTCGAGCGGTGCCAGGTGACGGATCGTCGTCGAGCGTGGACAGTGGAGAGATGTCGATCGACCAGCGAGAAATTCCGGGTAGCCCCGTGGGCCGACGCGTCGTGCTGGGCCTGCTGGCGGCCGGTGCGGCAGGCATCGTCGGCGGCGGTGCCCTTCAGAAGGGCTTGGCGTCGGCCCTGGGTCCGATCGGCAACCACGATCCGACGGGCCTGATCGGACTGATTCCCGTCGGGAACAATTTCCGGTTCTATTCGGTGACGCTGGGAGCGCCGCGCAAGGACGAGAACTCCTACGCCCTGACGGTGGGCGGTTCCGTCGACTCACCGCGGACGTTCACTCTGCAGGACCTCCGTTCGATGCCGCAGACGTCGTCGGTCCGTGACTTCCAGTGCGTCACGGGATGGCGGGTGCCCGAAGTTGCTTGGAGCGGAGTGCGATTGGCGGATATTCTCGATGCCGTCGGACCCACCGCGTCGGCGACGTCGTTGCGGTTCACCTCGTTCGACGGCACGTACACCGAGAGTCTCACGCTCGAGCAGGCCCGTCGCGACGACGTACTGGTTGCGTTGACCATGCTGGACGGTCCGGTGACCCACGATCACGGAGGTCCGGTGCGGTTGTTCGTCGGTCCGATGTACGGCTACAAGAGCATCAAGTGGCTCGGCGGAATCGAGCTGACGGACAACGTGGTTCCCGGATACTGGGAGAATCGTGGATACGACATCGACGCGTACGTCGGCGAATCGAACGGGCGTCGCGATGACCCCACGAGCTGACGACCGCAATCGGTTCGGCCGGGTAGAACGGTACGTGCACTGGGCAGTCGGGGTCTTGGTGATCGTGTGCATGGTGACCGCGGCGATTCTGTACATCGGGTCGCTCGCGGTGCTCGTCGGCAATCGTCCCGTGGTGGAGTTCGTGCATGTGTGGTCGGGCTTTCTGCTGCCGATTCCGTTGGTCGCCGGTGCGATATCCAGGGGGTATCGACGGGACATGACGCGCCTCAACAGATTCGTCGCCGACGACTGGAAGTGGGTGCGCTCCAAGGCTCGACGCATCGGCGCCATCGGCGTCGGCAAGTTCAATGCGGGTCAGAAGCTCAACGGCGCGCTCAGCGGTGGATCGATTCTGGTGCTGCTGCTCACCGGTGCCGTGATGTATTTCCAGAACTGGAGTCCGTTGGACTGGCGCATCGGCGCGACCTTCGTGCACGACTGGTTCGCACTGGGATTCGGCCTTCTGGTCGTCGGACACATCACGTACGCGTGGAACGACACCGAGGCCATGCGCGGAATGACGGAGGGTGTGGTCACGCGAGACTGGGCGGAACACGAGCATCCGGAGTGGGTGGACGACGACCCTCGGGCCGGCGTCAGTGATCGACCGTGATCGTCGAAGGATCAGTGATCGCGCTCGATGGATGGACGACCGTTCGACCGCCGCTCATGAGGTAGGTCCGGCCGTCGATGTCGATCGAGATCGGCGGCCGCGCGCTCGGCTGGATGCTCACGGTCGTCGACGTCGCGTCGCATCGGACGTGAATGTGGTGGTCGCGGTAGCGGAGATCGAATGCCAGTGATCGGAGCTCTGACGGCAGTTGCGGATGGAGCCACAGGGTGTCGCCGCGAACGTCGATTCCGGTGTAGCACCGTTGCACGATATCGATGCTGCCGGCCATGGCAGCGAGGTGGATTCCCTCGCGTGTCGTTCCTCGTTGAGTGTCGGAGAGATCGGCGGCGCTGGACGTGCGGAGCATCTCCCACGAGTCGATTCGATTGCTGCGCGCGAGAACCCACGCATGGGCGACCCTACTGAGAGTGGAACCGTGAGTGGTCCGGTCGAGGTAGTAGTCGATTGTCGCGGGGATCGTCACCGGGTCGAAGGCGTACCCCATCGAGCCGAGCAGCTCGGTCAGCTCCTCGGCCGTGAACAGATACAGGAGCATCAGCACATCGGCCTGCTTCGAGACCTTGTACTCGGCGCAGGAATCTCCCTCCGCGTTCAAGATCAAGTCCAGTCGACCGATATTGCCGTATCTGCGCCGGTACTCGTCGAGATCGAGTTCTCTGAGCTTTCCGTACCCGTGGAACTGAGCGAGCAGGCCGTTGTCGAGAAACTCCACCCGAAGACGGTTCGCAACCGACCTCCACTGGTCGAGTTCACCCGGGTCGATCTCGAGACGGCTCCACAGGCCGACGTCGTCGTGCCCGACGATGTCGTACGCGTCCAGAGCTCGACGAATGCTCCACGACGCCATCACGTTGACGTAGGTGCAGTTGTCGATCCCTTCCCCGGGTCGGCCTGGATAGCCGTCGTGAAATTCGTCCGGACCCATCACGCCCCGGATGTCGAATCGTTGCTCCGCCGAGTCCCAGCTCGCGAGGCCGACCCAGAATCTCGCGATTTCGATCAGCATCTCGGCACCGTACGAGACCAGGAACCCGAAGTCCGCCGTCACCTGCCAGTAGTGCCACACGTTGTACGCCACTGCGAGTCCGACGTGGAACTGGCGGCTCGAGTGGTCGGCCATCCACCGCCCCGATCGTGGATTGAACAGAAATCGAGGCGTCTCCTCGCGGCCGTCGCTTCCGCTCTGCCACGGGAAAAGTGCGCCCGCACAGTCGAGTTCGCGCGCTCGACGCCGCGCTTGGGGGAGGCGTCGGTGTCGGTAGAGCAACAGCGACCTCGACAGCTCGGGTAGGCGCAGGTTGAGGAGCGGGAGAACGAAGAGTTCGTCCCAGAACACGTGCCCGCGGTAGGCCTCGCCGTGAAGGCCGCGAGCAGGAACACCGACGTCGAGTTCGATCGTGTGCGGGGACAGGCACGCGATGACGTGGAACAGCTGAAGGCGGAGCGCCTGGATGGTGTGCTCGTCGGCGCACGATGCGTCGAGTTCGTAGCGATTCCAGATCCGCTGCCATTGGCGGCGATGTTCGTCGAGGAGTGCTGTGAAGGGTCCCGACTCCGCCACCAGTGCCAACGCCGATTCGAGGGGGTCCGCGATCGCTCGATCACGCGAACAGTAGACAGCCACCGTCGTGGTGACCTCCAACGCGGTACCTGCCTCGACGTCTGCCGTGGTGTCCAGCGCGATCGCCGTCGGTTGCTTGCCGACCGCTCGCACCGGTTCCGGCGAGTGCATTCGTGCCGCCACGACGACCGTGATGGCCGACTGGACGGTTCGTGCGCGGAGCCACGATCGGCCATCCGTGAGTGTGCCTGTGGCGTGATCGGTCAGATGAATGTTGTTCAACGAACGGAAGTCGGAAACGTTGTCGTTGCGGATGTTTCCGTCGAGGACGGAGCGGACGGTGATCGGTGCGCTGTAGTTCACGGGTTCGATCCGAGTGCGCAGTGCCGCAGTATGTGGCGAGGCCATCGATACGATTCGTGCTTGCCGAAGCCACGTGCGCCGCCCCGCATCGTCTTCGAGCAGACTTTCTCGACGGAGCACACCCGCTTTCAGGTCCAGCACGACATGGTGGTGCAGTAGACGCTGGTTGTCGGTGGTCAGCCACGGCCCGTCCTCGATCCTGAACGTCGTGAGCAACCCGTTGGGGCAGGCGACGATGGATTCGTCCTCGTGATCGGCACCGTCGATCGTCGACGTCGCCCTGTCGTAGAGACCGGCAATGTACGTAGCCGGACCGTGCACGCCGTCGGAGACCGATTCGGGAAGGGCACCACGGACTGCGAAGTAACCGTTGCCCAGCGTGCACAGACTCTCCCGGACCCCTTCCTCCCACGCAGTGAGGCCGAGGTATTGCAGTGTCCACGGTGAGGACACATCGGCACGGCACAACTCGCACGACCGGTGTTGCCGGGCCGATGGATCCGGGTCGAAGTCGAGGTGGAGTTCGGTGAGCTCGCCGACGACGACATCGGCGGTGTCCACTCCCGCCGGCTGCTGCCCGTGTGTCAGGCCGATGACGAGGCCGAACTGCCCAGCATGGGCAGCGTCGATGCCGGCTGACGAATCCTCCACGACGGCAAGGGATGTCGGGGGCAAACCCAGCCTCAGGGCGGCTTCGAGGTACATCGCGGGTGCCGGCTTGCCCGGGAGGGTGAGTCGTTCCGCATCCACACCGTCCACCCTGGCGTCGAACAATCCACCGATACCGGCCAATTCGAGGACGTGCGCGGCATTGCGGCTGGCGGAGACAATCGCTGTGGGCACCCCCGCCAGCCGCAACCGACGGAGCACGGTGACCGTCGCACCGATCGTGCGCACGCCCTCGCCGTCGAGAATGCGGAGGTACTCGTCGTTCTTTCGCCTAGCCCAGGTCTCGATGCCGTCCTGGTCTGCCAGTTCGATTGCCCGCGCGTGTGCGAAACAGCGAAGGCCGTCGACGCGGTGTCGGCCGTCGATGTAATCGAGGTAGTCCTGGTGGGTGAACGGGCGATCCGACTGTCCGGCCGCGGTGAGAAGGGAATCGAGCGTCTTCTTCCATGCTCGTTCGTGGAGCTCGGCGGAGTCGGTCACAACGCCATCGAGGTCGAACAGCACGGCCGCGATCGTGCGATCCTGAATCCTCACTGCTCGACATGACCTCTGTGAGTACGTCCGAACACGACTCGCTCCCACCATGATTGGAGTGGACTCGGATCGAGCCACACCACCGTCTCGGGTTCGGCTCGAATCGCGTCTGCCGGCTCAACCCGGTCGAATCGGTCGGCAGGCTCGGTCATGGTTCCAGCGTGAGGTCGGGTTCTGCAGCGGTGGGGTTCGGTCGTCCGTCCGAACGCTCGAACAATGTTCCCGGGTGAGACAGAGCGGTGGCACCCAGCAACATCGTCGCGGCGAGAAACCCGGACAGGAAGCTCCACGTCGTGGATCCCTGCGCCATCGTCGTGACGTACACACCGCTCCCGATGATGCCGGCCGTGAGCAGCACATCGGTCGTGAGGTGATCGCGGGTGTCGTCGAATATCGAGGGGGGTCTGTGCATCGGGCACCTCCGTGGTGAGGATTGCGTCCGTACCGAGAATTCCTCAATCGACGTCTGCGTCGACAGGGCCGAAGGTCCCTGATCCGACGGCCGACAGCGGTGCACCACCACCGGCTCGATCATGTCGACGAGTGAACGGCCGATTCGATTCGGCGGGCCCACTGCTCGATGTCTGGCCAGTCGCGGGCGTCACGGTAGTGCCCACCCATCAGTCGGAACACCACTCGGCCCACCCCCGGCCAATCTCCCGGTGCGATCGATCCGGCGAACCATCGATGATCGCGAAGCGGGACCTGCTTCCGAAGCCTCTGCACGGCAAGCGGTTCCGGTGTGCGGGGGCGGAGGAAGTCGGCCAACCGAGAGGAGAGAAGCGTGCTGGTCGATCCCACGGAGGACACCGAGAAGGCCCACACCGGAGCAGTGACGCCGCACTCCTCCGCGATCCGTCCCGCCATGTCTTCGGCAGCCGGCAGCCACTGACGGTCGTGGATGGCGCTGCCGAACACGAGAGCAGCGCAGCTCGGCAGGGGCGAGGTGTCGGCCACCGACCTGACCGCGACCCGGGTACCTCCTGTGCGCAGACACGACGCGATCCTCTCGGCGATCCCGCGAGTGGATCCCTTCGCCGTGGCGTACAGCACCAGCACATCGACGCAGTTCGGATCCGTCATGTGAAGCACCTCGTCCTATTCATGGTGTGTTCTCCTCGGCTGCAACACAATTCGGCGAATTACGAACATCGTCCGGTTGTTTCCGCTCGGTCGGTTCGTCGTCCGACGCGAGGGTGAAGTAGTTCTCCTCCTCCTGCAGAAAATGCAGGCGCAGCAGGGCGTACAGGCCGTACAGGCAGGCGAGCAGGTCGTCGGACTGGTCTTCGCTCACGTGCCCTCGGGCATCCGCCTGCTCGAGGTGAGTGCGCAATCGACCGGACACGCGTCCGATCTCGGCGTGCATCCGACTCATCGTTGCAGTCGCCTCGCTGCTGCCGAGGGGGCCGGCCAATGCCGGATACAACTCGGTGTCCTCGGCCCGCTCGTGCGGCAACAGGGTATCGGTGAGAAACGTATCGACCAGCCGCAACGAGGCGCGCGCCTGATCCAGGTGCCCGGTCGTGATCAACTGCGCAGTCTGACGCAGCAGAGACAGATCCTCACGCATCAGGTCGTGTTCGCCGTCGAATCTGCGGAGCATGTCGGCAGTGCTCTCGGTGAGGGTGACCCGCTGTGCCGAGCCGACGCGTAGTGCCCGCAGTGCATTGAGAATGACGGCGACGTCGATACCTTCCTGCAACAGCGCGCCCGCAGCGGGCGGTAGCAGGCCGAAAGCCGCAAAGCCCATGGCTACCAACGACAATCCCATCCCGACTGCGGCGCTCTGGACGGCGATGCGACGGGAGCGACGGGCAATCTCCATCGCGTCGGCGAGCCGGTCCAGACGGTCTGCGGTCAGCACGATGTCGGCCGCTTCCGAACTCGCTGTCGAGCCGCGCGCACCCATCGCCACTCCGACGGTCGCTGCGGCCAGTGCGGGAGCATCGTTGACGCCGTCGCCCACCATGATCGTGACCGCAGATTCCCGTTCGGTCCGGACCCCGGCCACCTTGTCGGCGGGGGTCTGCTCGGCGTACACGGCGTCGAGTCCCAGTATCGCTCCGACCGCCTCGGCAGGTTCGTGGCGATCTCCGGTCAACATGACCACGCGCGTCAATCCGGCCGAACGCAGACGCCGCAGCGTTCGGGACGCGTCGCGACGAAGGGGATCGACCAGCAGTATCGCTCCGGCGAGTGCGGAATCGATGGTGACCCAGGCGATGACGGCTCCATCGAAGGCGGCCCGTGCAAGTACCGCCCGCGCCCACGCCGGTGCGTCGGGACCGACATCCAAAGAGCCGACCGTGATGCGTCTGCCGTCCACGGTGGATGCGACACCCGTCCCCGCTGCCTCGTCGACGTCGGTGGGCATGGACAGAGCCAGACCGCGCCCCGTCGCCTCCCGCACGATGGCCTCGGCGAGAACGTGCGGCGAGAGTCGATCCGCGGACGCCGCGAGCCGGAGGAGTTCGGTCGGGTCGGTGCCCGGTGCGGCCACGATGTCGCCGCCGGTCGGTCTGCCGGTGGTGAGGGTTCCGGTCTTGTCCAACACCAGAGTGGTGGCGTGCCCGAGGTTCTCCAGGGCTCCGCCGTGCCTGATCAGGACGCCGATGCGAGAGGCGCGGGACATGCCCGAGACGATCGCGATCGGAGCCGCGAGCAGCAGAGGGCAGGGTGTAGCGACCACCAAAACCGCAACGGCGCGAACGACCGAGTCGCTGATCAGCCAGGACAGCGTGGAGACGATCAGGACGAAGGGCAGGAACCAGGCTGCGATTCGGTCGGCCAGCCGGACCACGGGAGCGCTCTCGGCAGCGGCCTCGCGGGCCAACTGCACGACACCGGCGTACGTGCTGTCCGCGGCGGTCGCGCGGGCGGAGAGCTCGAACGCCGAACCGGCATTGACGACGCCACTGCGTACGTCCTGACCGGTACGACGTCGAACCTGCATCGCTTCGCCGGTGAGCACCGATTCGTCGAGAACCGCGATCGGGGAGGTGATCCATCCGTCGACGGGCACCACCTCTCCCGGTCCGACGACGATCGCGTCGCCGACCCCGACCTCGTCGATCGGTACGGTCTGTACGTCGTTCGCGATCCGGCGGCGGGCCGTATGCGGGACGTTGTCCAGCAGGGAGTGCAAGTCCTTCGTGGCTCGGCGCTCGGCCGCGGAATCGAGAGCTCGTCCGGTGGCCAGCATGACTCCGATCAGTGCGCCGGCGACGTACTCGTGGACGAGGAGGGTGCCGGCGAGCGACAGGACCGCGATCAGGTCGACTCCGACGCGGCCGCGGCGTAGGGCGTCGATCACCCACCAGGTGGCCGGGAGGATCGAGACCACGGTTCCGGCGATCCAGAAGCCGTCGGCGACGGCCTTCGCGTCGAGCAACCAGGCGAGCCCACCGCAGAGCAGTGCACCGACGGTCGCTACGAGCAAGGCCGGATCGGCCGCAGCGCGTAGCCGTTTCGGTACCGAGGGTTGCTGCGTCGATGTCACCGCGCCGCTCGTACGGTTCACATGTTCATGTGCATCGGCGGCAGGATGCCCATCTGATGAAGACACATCATGATCATGTGCACCGTGCTCATCGAGTCCATCGGATTCATCGACATGTCCAACTCCTCTGACAATCGGTTGATCTCCATCGAACTCTGGAATCGACCTCGCGCACACGATCCTTTAGTCCTCGATGTGCGGGACTTAGGTCGGGCCGAGGTTCGCGAAAACGTGCGCGGATGAGCGATCGAAAAATTCGTCGGCGACGAGTGACAGTGATCGGTTCACCGGACGGGTGCGGACGTGCCTCGTGCGCGACGGGACCCGAGCGACGCGGCCAGGGTCTGTTCGGCTGGGTGAAAGTAGTTGACAAGGAAACCACAGCAGGTATCGTCGGAGTAGTTGACATCGCAACCATTTGAACAGAGCGAGCTACCTCCCGGAATCGGACGGCGCGCGGTTCCAGCCGATCGCCGATCCACTCGGTGGCACGTACGAAAGTCACGTCCTCCGTCTGTCGACCATTCCACATCGAAAGGCCGCACCAATGACCAAGATCGCAATCATCTACTACTCGGCAACCGGCCACGGGTCCACCATGGCGAACAAACTCGCCGACGCAGCCACTGCTGCAGGTGCAGAGGTTCGCGTGCGGCACATCGCGGAAACACGCGACCCGAGCACCTTCGCCGAGAACCCCGCATGGACCGCCAATTACGAAGCGACCAAGGACCTTCCCGCTGCCAGCGGTGACGACATCGTCTGGGCCGACGGCGTCATCCTCGGATCTCCGACGCGTTTCGGCAGCACCGCGGCACCGTTCCAGAACTTCATGGACTCGCTCGGCGGATACTGGGCCAAGGGGGAACTCGCGAACAAGGCGTACGCCGCCTTCACCTCCAGCCAAACCGCGCATGGCGGCCAGGAGACAACCCTCATCGGTTTGTACACCTCGCTGATGCACTTCGGCGGTGTCCTGGTGCCGCCCGGCTACACCGACGGACTGAAGTTCGTCGACGGCAATCCCTACGGCGTGGGCCACGTGACCGGCGGTGACAACCAGAACGAGCTCGAGGACGCCACGAATGCGGCACTCGAGCACATGGCCACTCGCGTCGTCACCATCGCAACCGCACTGGCGAAGTAGGCAGTCCCGTACCCGCACAGCGACTTGGAGCGCGGCCGGAGTTTGAGCCTCGGCAAGGACCAATGGCACCGACGCTCACCTGGTGCGCAGCACCAATTCTGTCGGATGGGCATCGGCCGGCGTATCGATTGCGTTGCGTACTGCGAGGGCAACGGTGCTGGGCTGCAAGAACTTCGAGCCGTCGTACTCCCCACCCTCGTGCGCGACGATCTCCTGCTGCATCTCGGTGTCGATACGTCCGGGATGCACCGAGGTCACCCGCAAGGACGGCTCCTCCGACCGCAGCGCATCCCCGAATGCCCGCAGTGCGAACTTGCTCGCCGCATAGCCGCCCCAACCGGGGTTGGCGCGAATACCGGCACCCGAATTGATCAGCACCACATGACCGTTCGCCTTGCGCAGCGCCGGTAGGAGCACGCGGGTGAGCTCGACGACGGCGATGACGTTCACCTCGTACTGTCGCCGCCAATCATCGGCCGTCGACTCCTCGACCGTCCCCAGTGCCGCGACTCCGGCGTTGTGCACCAACACGTCCAGAGAATCGATGCCCGACGCGGCGGCCGCCACCGCGTCGGGATCGGTCAGTTCCACCGGCCACGGGGTAGCTCCTGCCAGTTCCGACGCGATCGGCTCGAGAGATCCGGCCGATCGTCCCCCCAGCAACACGTGATGATCCGGAGCGAGCAATCGAGCGATATGGGCCCCGAGGCCACGACTTGCTCCGGTCACCAACGCAGTACGAGTCATGTAACCACAGTAATCAGGCCCCTTGCGTCCGCACGTTTCGCTCCACTCCGGAGCGTGAATCGGGGATTCCCCGGCCTGAACCAGTGGAGTGGAGCACTCGTTGCAGCAGCAACTCACACTCGACTAGAAGCTCATCCCCGCCGCGGCGGCCCAGGTCCGGGTCGTATTCGCACCGTCCAGTTCCTCGCGAATGATGTCCGCGTGGCCGGCGTGCTGCGAGATTTCGCGCAGTATGTGCAGCACGGTGAATCGTGCACTCTGCCAGATACGTTCAGGTGCCCAGGGTGCCGTCGGGACCGGGACCGCCACATCGAGATCCAACGTTGCCAGGGCGTCGGCAGTGGAGCGCGCCACCTCGTCCCATTCGGCGATCAGCCCGGCGACCGTTTCGTCGTCCGCCATGACGTATTCGCCGCCGGCGGACTCCATGTCGAACTCGGCCGTCTCGTCCAGGTCGGCGATGACCTTCATCCAATGCCTCTCGTTGCTGATCACGTGATGCAGCAGTCCGCCGAGGGTCAGCTCGCTGGCGGTGGTGCGGGTGCGCGCCTGTTCGTCGCTGATTCCGCGAACGGTGATGAGAAAGTTCGCGCGCTGTTCGGCAAGCATTTTCTGGATGTCGGTGTTCTCGGTGATCATCGTTTCCTCCTGGGTGAGCTGGTGAAACCCACACTAGGAACAAACAAGGACACCTTCGGTCCGCAATTCAACCGAGCGGAATTGCGCGTATGGACGCAAACTGTCTGCATGGGCGATCGAGGTTTCACTTCCACGCAGTTGGCGGCACGGGCGGCGTACCTGCTTCGAGGAAACGACCTGGGCACCATGACCAGCGCGGCCCCGAGGCTGTATCCGCACATGTGGAGCTGGGACGCGGCATTCGTCTCCGTCGGACTGGCGCCGCTCAGTGTCGAGCGTGCTGTGGTGGAGATGGACACGTTGCTCTCGGCGCAGTGGAAGAACGGGATGATCCCGCACATCGTCTTCGCCAATGGGGTCGACGGCTACTTTCCCGGTCCGGCGCGCTGGGCTACCGGAACACTCGCTCCCCAGGCTCCGATGAACCCGCAGACCTCCGGCATCACCCAACCACCGGTGCACGCGATCGCGGTGCAGCGGATCCTCGACCACTCCAAGCGACATGGACGTACGACGCGTGCCGTCGCCGAGGAGTTTCTCGATCGCCGCTGGGGTGATCTGGTGCGGTGGCACCGTTGGCTCGCGCAGGCGCGTGACGTCGACGACAACGGGCGTATCGCGCTGTTCCACGGCTGGGAGTCGGGCATGGACAACTCGCCGCGGTGGGATTCGGCCTACGCCAATGTTGTTCCTGGAGAGATGGATCCGTACTTCCGGGAGGACAAGGCGGTCATCACCGACGCCTCCCAGCGGCCCAGCAATCTCGAGTACGACCGCTACATCTGGCTGGTCGAGGAAATGAAGCAGGTCGGCTACGACGACGATGCATTGAAGACGAAGATGAGTTTCGCCGTCGAGGACGTGTTCGTCAGCGCCATCTTCGCGGTGGCGTGCGATGTACTCGCCACCATCGGCGAGGACCATTCTCGTCCCCACTCGGATGTGCGGGAACTGCGGTCGTGGGCGGAGAAGTTCCGCACGGGAGTGGTCGCGACGACGGACGCACGCTCCGGTGGGGCCCGCGACTTCGACCTGCGGACGGGTCAATGGATCGGCACCGAGACCATCGCGATGTTCGCGCCCTTGCTCTGCGGCGGCTTGCCTCGCGAGCAGGAGCGCAACCTGCTTCGAGTCTTCGAGGGCACACGATTCTGCGGGCATCCGGATCTGCGGTACGCCGTTCCGCCGTCGACGTCGCCGGTCTCGAAGGACTTCCGTGCCCGCGAGTACTGGCGCGGGCCGGTGTGGCCGGTGATGACGTGGTTGTTCTCGTGGGCGTTCGCGCGTCGCGGTTGGTCGGAGCGGTCACTGTCCTTGCGCGACGAAGGCTTGCGTCAGGCCAGCGACGGCAGCTTTGCCGAGTACTACGAGCCGTTCACCGGTAAGCCGCTCGGCAGCATGCAGCAATCCTGGACGGCCGCGGCCGTCCTGGACTGGCTGGGATGAAGGGAGAAATCAGCTGAGGTAGCTGTCGACCAACGGGCCGACGACGTCGAACGAGGTGGCGTCGGGCACGAGATACTTGGCGACGGTGCCGCAGACGAAGGGGTGCCAGGCGGAGCCGGAGTCGGTGCCGAGTGACGAGACGGCCAGGATGTCGCCGAAGTAGATGCCGGGCAGGTGGCGCTGGACGAGCCCGTCGTTGTGCAAGGCGACGGCCAGCAGCTCTTCGACGTGACTGCGATCGATCTCGTCGCCCATGGATGCGAGGAGATCCGCGCCCTCGCCGCGGGCCCGAACGGGGTCGCTGTCGAGCAGCGTCAGCGCGCCGACGGTGACGCCTCGGCTCTGTAGTTCGACGGCAATGGCGTGGGCGAGAACTCCGCCGAACGACATCCCCAGGAGGTGAACGGCACCGTCGGTCTGGACACGAGCGATGTCGTCGGCGTACCGCGAAGCCAAGGAGACGAGGGACTCGGAACGCTCACCGGACGTCGGTACCTGGACGCCGTAGATGGGCCGTTCGTCGTCGATGTGGCCGGCCAGACCTGCGTAGCAATCGACCAGGCCCACCAACGGGTGGACGCAGAACACGGGATCGAGGTGGCCGGTGGTTCGGATCGGCGCGATGGTCGGCACCGCATAGTTCGACGGGTCGAGTTCCGCGAGGGCCAGATGGGGAAGATCGTTCACGACAGTCATGGGTGCGCCTCCGAGCCAAGAGATGAAGTTCGTGTTTCCATAGGGTTTGTTCGTGCCGACTCTGGGTATGTCGCCGTCGGCAGCGTGAGTGTTACCCACGTCTCATTACTGACGACTCAACCACGTCTGCGAACAGAACGCATTAGTGACTGTTCACCATCGAGCGCCCTCGTCCGGGCCCCGAACGTCCCCGTTCATCACAGCTGACTCAGCGCCCGCTCCAGCGTCGGCCACGATGCCCGCAGTGCGTCCTGCCAGTATTGCCACGAGTGTGTTCCGGCCGCCGGGAAGTTCGTCGTGACCGGGATGCCGAGTTCGCCGAGACGGTTCACCAGGTTGTGAGCGCACACGTTGGCTCCGGCCTCGATGAGGCCACCCAGAACTGCCTGGTCGACCAACGGCGGAGATCCGGCAGGCCGGACGTTCCCGGGCATCTCGTATTGCCCGGGCAGTCCGCTGGCGTTGGAGACGAACAATTCGAGTCCACGGAGTTTCTCGGCGTTGACAAGTGGATCGTGCTCCACCCACTGCGGATCGCCGTCGGGTCCCCACATGTTGTCGGTGTTGCCGCCGCCGCGCAGCTGCACCAACGCGCGAATGAAGGAACGAGTCACCGGATCGCTCGTCTGCGCGCACCCGCTGTACGACGCCACGCCTCGGTACAGTCCCGGAGCCTGGATGGCGAGATCGAGCACCGATCCCGCAGACATCGACAGGCCCCCGATGGCGTTGACGCCGTCGGCTCGCAAGGCCTCGTCGAGCACCGGCGGTAGTTCGTGGGTGAGGAAGGTCTGCCACTTGTTCCGGCCGAGCTTCGGGTCGTCGCGTTCCCAGTCGGTGTAGTAGCTAAGGTACCCGCCGACGGGCATGGCGACGTTGACGTTCTTGTCCGCGAAGAAGTCCACGATGTCGGTCTTGGCCAGCCAGTTGGCACCGTCGACACCCGCACCGGCACCGTTGAGCATGTACAGCGTCGGCCGGGGCACGGACGTGTCGGACGGCCGGATCACCTGGATCTTGACGACGGTGTCCATCGAGGGCGAGCGCACGAAGACGTCCCAGCGAGTGTCGTCGATCTTGTCGATGCTCTCCACCGTCCCTACCGGACGGTGGACCTGATCGGTGGGAGCCACGGGTTGCGCCGACGCGACCGTCGGAATTCCGAGCAGCAGTCCGGCGGCCAGGGCCAGAGCCGTCAGGCGTGGAGCTTTCATCGATTCTTCAGTTCTTTCTTCTCGGTGGCGCGAAGTTCGTGGGCGATGCGTGGGCCGATGGCAGCAAGGGTGGACGACGCGCACATCTGCCAGTGCGTGGCCCGGACGGAGACGACCGTGGTCGATCCGGCGATGTGTGGATACCACGGTCCGACGCCATGGCCACCGTCCAGACCGGCGGCGAAGAACAGGACATCACCGGGGTAGACGCCCGGTCGATGTTGTTGCAGCAGTGCGTGATTGTGTTGCGCGGATGCGATGAGGCGCTCGATGTCCGCGCGGTCGAGTATGCCGCCGGTGTCGACGGAGTCGAGCAGTTCACCGGCGGTGTCGAGAGACACGACCTGGCCCGCGGGCACGGCGAGGTCGAGGCCGAGTCCGGACATCAGGTCGGCCACGGGAATCGCATCGGCCCAGTCGCCGCTGTCGCCGTGGTGGGCGTCGAGCAGCACGAGCGATGCGACTCTCCGGCCGGACGTTACGAGCTGCACCGCCACCTCGTGTGCAATGACACCGCCCAGTGACCACCCCAGCAGATGGACGGGGCCCTCGGACGCGACGCGGCAGATCTCGTCCACGTAGCGAGAAGCCAACTGCGACAGTGTGGTCGGCAACTCGTCCGGGGTCGGGGTCTGCAATCCGTACAGCGGATTGTCGACATAGTTGCCCAATCCCGTGTAACACCAGGACAATCCGAGTATCGGGTGAATGCAGAACACGGGAGCGCCCTCGCCGGCCTCGCGGAGCGGAAGGAGCACCGCCAGCTCCTCGGAATCGGCCGCACCTGCGGAGATTCGCTCGGCAACGGCCGTCACCGTCGCGTCCATCAGGAGCGACTGCATACCGATCTCGTACGACCGGGCGCGGAGTTCACCGATCACTCTCATCGCAGAGAGGGAACTGCCACCGAGTTCGAAGAAGTTGTCGTCCAATCCGATTCCATCGGACTCCAACACTGCCTCGAAGGCCTCGACGACGGCGATCTCCGCAGCGGTGGTGGCGGGACGGTACGCGGTGGTCCCGAACACCGGTGCCGGGAGCGCGGCGACATCGAGCTTTCCGGTTCCGGTCCGCGGAATCTCGTCGATGACCGTCACCGCAGCCGGCACCATGTGGGCAGGCAGAGATCGCCGGGCATGGTCGCGCACGTCCTCCGGTAGTGCACTGCCCGTGATGTACGAGACCAGCGCCTGCTCCCCCGCCGGGCCGGGTACCGCGAGCGTCACCGAGAGCTCGACACCTGCGTGCGCGGTCAGCGCCGCGTCGATCTCCCCGGGTTCGATGCGGAAGCCGCGGATCTTGACCTGCTGATCACTGCGGCCGTCGTACAGTAGACGACCGTCGGCGGTACGCCGCACCAGGTCTCCGGTGCGGTACATCCGCGATTCGGGATTCAGGGGATCGGCCACGAATCGTGTTGCGGTCAAACCGGATCGGCGGTGGTACCCACGAGCCAGTGCGGGCCCGGCGACGTACAGCTCCCCGCGTACTCCGATCGGGACGCAGCGCAGGCGGGCATCGAGGACCATCGCGCGGAGCCCGTGCAGTGGTCGGCCGAGCGTGATCGGCTCGCCGGGGCGTACCTCACCGAGAGTGGAGATGTCGGTGGCCTCGGTGGGCCCGTACCCGTTGAGCATCAGGCGCCCACGGCTCCACTTGGCTACCAGTTCGGCGCTGCATGCTTCGCCGCCGACGCACAGCACCTCCAGGCAGTCGAGACCCTGGGGATCGAGCGTGGACAGTGCGGACGGTGTCATCAGCGCATGGGTGATCTGCTCGTCGCGGATGAACGCGGCCAGTTCCGCCCCGCCGAGAACTGTCGGCGGTGAGATGACGAGCGTCGCCGCAGCGGACAGCGCCGAGATCATCTCGCCGACGGCCATGTCGAAACTCGGAGACGTGTTGTGCAGGAATCGCGCCGAGGGTTGCACTCGATGCAGTTCCTTGCGGGACGCGGCCAGATTGGCCAGGCCGCGGTGACTGACCACCACCCCCTTCGGTCGCCCGGTCGAGCCCGAGGTGTAGATGACGTACGCGGCGGTCGACTCGAGCACGGGTCCG
Source organism: Rhodococcoides navarretei (assembly GCF_038069675.1). Lineage (NCBI taxonomy): Bacteria > Bacillati > Actinomycetota > Actinomycetes > Mycobacteriales > Nocardiaceae > Rhodococcoides > Rhodococcoides navarretei. The sequence goes on along the minus strand of NZ_JBBPCN010000001.1, from coordinate 5,246,320 downwards.
GTGAGTTCTGTTGCAGCGACGGGTGTCTCGTCGGCCGGCTCGAACTCGGTGAGAAACGTGGGATCGTCGAGTTCCACCCACGGGACATCTGCGACCAGAGCGCGTCGAGCATGCGAGGTGGTCACTCCGAGTACCGCACCGGAGTCGGAGATCATGTGTGCGATGCGCTCGGCCGGATACGCCGGGTCGACCGGCAGATATGCTGCGCCGGTTCGCGTGACGGCCCAGGTGCACAGCACCGACTCCGCCGAGCGGGGCAGCGCCACGGCCACCACGGTCTCGGGCCCGACCCCGTATCCCAGCAGCACGCGGGCCAGCCGGTTCGCATAGGCGTCGGCCTCTCGGTAGGTGTAGTCGATTCCGTTCCAGCGCAGCGCAATTGCGTCAGGACGGGCGGTCACGGCCGCGTCGAGGAGCTGGCCGAGGGTCCGAATCGGGGTGTCGGGCGGGCCGTACAGTACTGCGTCGCGGGGTGGTGCGAGGTCGCCGATCGCGGCCGACGGGTCGGCCAGAGCGGCATCGAGAAGCGCGACGAACTCGTCGGCGAATCGACGCGCGGTGTGCTCGTCGAAGAGATCCGTTGCGTAGCGCAGAGATCCGTCCAGACCGTCGGCATCGGTGATCGTCAGTGCCAGATCGAAGCGGGTGACCTTGGATTCGTACGGAAACGGCGTGATAGCCAGCCCTGGGAGATCCACGCCCCGAGGTCGTTCGGTCTCGAGCGCCAGCAATGCCTGGAACAACGGGGAATGGGCCGTCGAGCGGGCAGGCGCGATGGCCTCCACCACTCGATCGAACGGTACGTCGGAGTGCTCCATCGCGGCGAGATCGACGGAGCGTGTGTGCGCCAGAAGTTCGGTGAACGATCGACTCGGATCCACGTTCGATCGCAGCACGAGGGTGTTGACGAACATCCCGACGACGTCGTCGAGCGCACCCGATCCGCGACCCGACACCGGGGTCCCGACGGGGATGTCCGTGCCCCCGGTCAGTCGAGCAAGCAGAGCTGCGTACGCCGCGTGCATCACCATGAACACCGAGGTCCCGGTCCGGCGGGCAAGGGCCCGCACACCCACAGCGGTCTGCTCGGACAGCGAGAACTGCACCGCACGTCCACGTTTGGACGCCACTGCCTGCCGGGGTCGATCCGTCGGCAGGTCGAGTACCGTGGGCAGGTCCGCCAGAGTTGTCGTCCAGTATCGAATCTGCCGCGACAACACGGAGGTCGGATCCTCGTCGTTGCCCAGGACCTCGCGTTGCCATACGGCGAAGTCGGCGTACTGCACCGGCAGCGGAGTCCACTGCGGCGGGGTGCCATGGACTCGTGACCCGTAGGCGAGCGCGACGTCCCGTGCCAGCGGTGTCATCGACAGACCGTCGGCACTGATGTGGTGCACGACGAGGACGAGTACGTGCGCGCTCGGCGCGGTCCGCAGCAGCGCACCGCGCAACGGCACGGCGGCGGTGACGTCGAATCCGCGGCCGATCACCGCAGCCACCCGTGCCAGCACCTCGCTCTCGTCGATGTCGACCGGGTTCAGGTCGAGTTCGACGTGGTCGAGGATCACCTGGGCGGGACCGGCTCCCACCACCGGGAAGTAGGTGCGCAGCGCCTCGTGCCTGGTGAGCACGTCGTCGACTGCGAGTTGCAGTGCATCACAGTCCATATCGCCGTCCAGGTGCACCGTGAAGGCGATGTTGTACGCGGCCGACGCCGGCTCGAAACGGTTGAGCAACCACATCCGCATCTGCGCGAACGACAGGGGGATGTTCGACGGTCGCGGACCGGCCACCAGACGCGGCAACGCGGAACGTTCGGCCGCGTCGACTGCACCGGCCAGCGAGCGCACCGTCGTCGACTCGAAGATCGTACGGACCGCGAGCGCGGTGCCTGCGGTGTCGTTGATGTGCGCGATCACCCGAGTGGCGGAGAGGGACGTGCCACCGAGTGCGAAGAAGTCGTCCTCGGCACCGACTGCAGTGACATCGAGGACCAGCGCGAAGGCTCCGGCGACGAGGTGTTCGGTGGCAGTGGCGGGTTCGGCGAAACTTCGTGCGGTCGGGGTCGGCATCGGCAGCGCCGCGCGATCGACCTTGCCGGAGCCCGTACGCGGTAGGGCGTCCAGGATCGTGATCGCCTGCGGCACCATGTGATTGGGCAGCAAGCGTCGCGAGTGGCTGCGAATCGACTCGGGATCGAGCACCCGCCCCGCAGCAGGCACGACGTAGCCGAACACCTGGGAGCCGTTCACCGCACTCACCGCCTGAGCGACGCCGTCGTACTCGGCGAGCACGGCATCGATCTCGCCGAGCTCGATTCGGAATCCGCGTACCTTCACCTGTGCGTCGGCGCGGCCGATGAACTGGTAGCGATCGCCGTGCGGATCGGAACCCGCGGCACCGACCCGGGTGATCCTGCGGACGAGGTCACCGGTGCGATACAGCCGACGACCGCCGTGATCGGCGACGAAACGTGTTGCCGTCATGCCGTATCGGCGATGATAGCCCCGGGCGACGGCATCCCCGGTCAGGTAGAGCTCGCCGACCGAACCGGTGGGTACCGGATGCAGCCGATCGTCGAGGACGACCGATTCGATTCCGCGCACCGGACCGCCGATCGACACGGGCGATCCGGCCTGCACGGGCCCGTCGATCGTCGCGAAGACGGTGGTTTCGGTGGGGCCGTAACCGTTGAAGAACCTGAGGTGCTCCGCCCACGCGTCGGCGAGGGCCGGGGGGCAGGCTTCGCCACCGACGACGATGGTGGTCGACGCCGAGATCTCGGACGGGTCGACGGTGGCCAACGCGGCCGGGGTGACGAAAGCATGGGTCACGCGCTGCAGCACGGCCGTGAGTTCGGAACCGCCGAGGATTTCCGGGTCGGCGATCACCATGGTCGATCCGGCCCCGACGGCCATCAGCAGTTCCAACACCGAGGCGTCGAAGCTGGGCGACGCGAAATGCAGGGTAAGAGAGTCGTTGTCGAGACCGAACCGATCGACGAGGTCGGCAACCAGGTTCACCAGGCCGCGGTGGGAGACGACGACGCCCTTGGGGTGCCCGGTGGTACCCGAGGTATAGATCATGTATGCCGGGTGATCGGGTCGAAGCATCGCGGTCCGGTCGAGGTCACCTACCGGTGTGCAGTCGATCAGCGGGTCGGCTGCATTGTCGATGGAGATCCAGGTGTGCTCTCCAGGCAGGGAATTCAGGTGATCGTCGTCGGTGATTCCCAGACTCACACCGGAATCGGTGAGCATGTAGTCGATACGTTCGGCTGGATACGTCGGGTCGATGGGAACGAATGCGGCACCGGTTTTGGCCACCGCCCAGGTTGCCAGCATCGAGGAGACGCCACGGCGCAGCGCTATCGCCACGTACTGCTCCGGCCCGATACCGCGCCGCATCAGTGTGCGAGCGAGGACGGTCGCAGCATCGTCGAGCGTGGAGTACGTCCACTTCGAAGCACCGCTCTCGAGCGCGATACCGCTGCCTCCCGCACTCATGACCGCGCCCGCCAGCAGATCGGGCAGTGTGCGGTGTCCGAGCGCGGGGGCACCGACGAGCCGGGGTGCTTCCTCGGCGGTCAGGATGGGGATGTCTCCCACCGGTCGAGTCGGATCTGCGAGCGCCGCCGTGAGGATCGATCGATACCGCTCGGCGAGACCGGTCACCGTCGATGCGTCGAAAATGTCGGTCGCATAGACGATCTCCACCGACGCGGTGTCTGCGGCGAGCGAGACGGTGACATGCAGATCGAACTTGGCCGCGACGTGCGAGGTGTCGAGTGGACGAACGGACAGATTCGGCAGCTCGACGGACGGTGGACTCGCGCCCTCGATCGAGAGCATCACTTGGAACAGCGGGTGGTGCGCCGTCGATCGCGGCGGCTGAAGGATCTCGACCAGTCGCTCGAACGGTATGTCAGCGTTGGCGTAGGCGTCGAGGTCGCGCTCGCGCACCGAGTTCAGGACGTCGGTGAACGATTCGGCTGGGTCGATGTATGCGCTCAGCACGAGGGTCCCGACGAACATTCCGACGAGGTCGTCGAGTTCGCGTTGCCCGCGTCCGGCCACCGGAGTGCCGATGGTGATGTCGCGCTGACCCGAGACACGGGCGAGCGCCACTGCCAAGGCGGCGTGCACGATCATGAAGCGGGTGCTTCCGGTGCGCTCGGCGAACGTACTCAGTGCGGCGACGGTGGTGGGTTCGATGTCGATCGAGACTCGATCACCCCGGTGGGACGCCACCGGTGGATGCGGTCGATCGGCGGGCAGCGTGAGCCGCTCTGGCAGGTCGTGCAGTGCGGACGTCCAGTACCGGATCTGCTGGGATGCAGGCGAATCCGCATCGGACTCGTCGCCGAGGCGCTCGAGAGTCCACAGCGCGTAATCGGCATACTGCACCTCGAGCGGCGTCCATTGCAGGTGGAGGCCGGCGGCGCGAGATCCGTACGCGATCATGACATCGCGCGCGAGCGGATTCATCGACCATCCATCGGCGGCGATGTGGTGCGCCACGACCACGAGGACGTGGTCCTCCGGTGCCAGCTCGAGCACGGCCACACGCAGTGGCGGCGCAACGGTGACGTCGAATCCCTGTGACGCGAGGGCGTAGAGGGCACCGTCGAGCAACGATTCTGTGGTCGTGGCGACGGTCACGTCCGGGTACCGAGACGTGACGACCTGCTCGGGGCCGGCCGGGCCGTCGGGGTAGACGGTACGCAGCACTTCGTGGCGCTCGACGACATCGTTCAGACCGACACGCAGGGCATCGACGTCGAGTGCGCCGGTGATTCGGAACGCCGCGGCGATGTTGTACGCACCCGAGGACGGGTCGAAGCGGTTGAGCAGCCACATCCGGTGCTGTGCCGGAGACAGTGGAATATGCTGCGGCCGTGCGCCTGCGACAATGGCCCGATGACCGCCGCCGCGGCCGAGACGCTGTGTCAGGGCACGGACGGTCGGCGCCTCGAACAGGTCTCGGACTCCGAGGTCGGCATCGAGCTCGGCATTGACGCGCGCAATCACCTGCGTGGCGGTGAGAGAGTCGCCGCCGAGGGTGAACCACGACCGCGTAGCGCTCACGCTCTCGAGCTCGAGCACGTCGGAGAAAATCTGTGCAACAGCGTGTTCGGCGTCGCTCGACGGCGGTACGAACTTATCGGCCGAAACGTGCGGGTCGGGAAGTGCGGTGCGGTCGAGCTTTCCGGTGGCACCGAGTGGCATCGCGTCGAGCACGACGATGCTCGACGGCACCATGTATTCGGGCAGGCTGCGCGCCACGTGGGCAGCCACGTTGTCACGATCCGCCGTGCCCACGATGTACGCGATCAGGCGGTCCTCGCGGACCAGAGCGACGGCGGAGTTCACCCCCGCCACGGCGTGCAGGGCCGACTCGACCTCGCCGAGCTCGAGACGCTGACCACGGAGCTTGACCTGGAAGTCGTTGCGGCCCAAGTACTGCAGTGACCCGTCCTCGGACCACCGAACGAGATCTCCCGTGCGATACAACCGGAGTCCGGCGGGCGCGGCGACGAAGCGTCCGGCCGTGAGATCGGCGCGCCCGGCGTAGCCGCGAGCCAACTGCACTCCGCCCAGGTACAGCTCACCGGTGACGCCCATCGGCACGGGCTGCAGCGCCGAGTTCAATACGTGGACGGTGGTGTTCCAGACCGGCACGCCGATCGGCACCGACCCCTGCTCGCCGGGCCGGGTGCGGTGGTAGGTGACGTCGACGGCCGCTTCGGTCGGTCCGTACAGGTTGTGCAGTTCGGCATCGACCGCCTCGTGAAAGCGATCGACGATCGCTCGGGGCAGCGCCTCCCCGCTCGCGAACACCTGCCGCAGCGAACTGCATCGTTCGGGCGAGCCGTAGGACAGGAACAGCTCGAGCATCGACGGTACGAAATGCACTGTGGTGACCCCGTGTTCACGAACGAGAGTCGACAGGTACATCGGGTCGCGGTGGCCGTCGGGTTCGGCGATGATCGTTCGTGCTCCGGTCAGCAGTGGCCAGAACAACTCCCACACCGAGACGTCGAACGTCGCCGGAGTCTTGTGCAGCACGACGTCCTGGGGCGTGAGCGGATACTCGTGCTGCATCCACAGCAACCGGTTGACGATCGCGCGGTGAGAGACGGTGACACCCTTGGGCTTTCCGGTGGAGCCGGAGGTGAACAGTACGTACGCCGCGTGGTCAGGACGTAGGTGTGGCAGGGGATCGAGCGGTGCCGTGCTGACGCCGTCGAGGTCGAGGGTGTCGGGATCCACGACCTCGATGCCGACGTCGTCCAGCGCACCGAGAATCATCGACGGTGATGCGGCAGCGATCATGTGCTCGATGCGGGCGGTCGGCATCGACGGGTCGATGGGGAGGTAGGCACCACCCGCGGCGACCACCGCATGCACTGCGACGAGCTGATCGAGCGAGCGGGCCATCGCCACCCCCACCACCACGTCCGGTCCCACCCCGGTGCTGCGCAGATACCTGGCCAAGCATCGAACTCGGGCCCAGAAGTTTCCGTACGTCAGACTCCGATTCTCGAACACCGCTGCAGTAGTGGAGAAATGCTCGTCCGCCGCTGCAGCGAGGAGGTCGACGAGCGTGTGGGTGGCCACCGGGTGTTCGGTGCTGTTCCAGGACGCCCGAAGCGCATGCTCGTCCGCCGAGAGCAGGTCGAGTTGCGTCACCGGAGTCCGAGTGTCGCCGCTGAGTCCACGGAGCGCGCGAGCGAACCGATCGGCGATGGACGACGCCCGTGTTGGATGGACGGACGCCGCAGCGTATTTCAGCGTGATGCGCACTGTCGGCTCGAGGACGGTGATCAGTGTCAGCGGGTAATGGGTGGCATCGGTGACGCGGAGGTCGCGTACCCGCAGGCCGGCGATGTCGGTGTCGCGATCGAGCGCGGAGTGGTCCACCGGGTAGGACTCGAACACCGTCAACGTGTCGAATCGGGCCCCGACCCCCACCCGTGCGCGAACCTCGGGCAGACCTACGTGGTGGCTGTCCAGCAAGTCCACGCTCTGGGTCTGCAGGCGGGAGAGCAGCGATGCCACGGTGTCGTCTCGGTGCACGTGCACCCGCACCGGGAGGGTGTTGATGAACAGTCCGAGGGTGTCCTCCACACCGGTCAGATCGGCCGGCCGGCCGGAGACCGTCGCCCCGAACACCACGTCGTCCCGACCGAGCTCTGCGGCGAGAACCAGTGCCCAGGCCGCCTGCACGACGGTGTTGACGGTCACCGACAGGTCCCGCGCCCTGGCCTTCAGGGCCGTCACCGAGGCGTCGTCGAGAGCGACGGCGAGCTCGGCGGGCAGGTCCTGTTCGCCGCCGTGACCGGGGGCGAGCAGCGTCGGTTCCTCGACGCCTGCCAGCGCCTCGGACCACTTGTCCAGTGCACCTGCGTGATCGCGCTCATCGAGCCACTTCAGGTAGTCGCGGTACGTTCTGGCCGGGATCGGGATGGGACCGTCGGCGGCGTAGAGGACCAGCAGTTCCTTGACGAAGATCGGCATCGACCAGCCGTCGAACAGGATGTGGTGGTTGGTCACCACCAGGGACGCCCCGTCCTCGGTCGTGACCAGTACGAACCGCAGCAGCGGTGGCGCGTCCAGGTCGAATCTCGCGCTGCGCTCGGCGTGAGCGATGGCCGGAACGTCGACGCGACCGGCATCGACGGTACGCCAGGGCAATTCGGGGTCGGCGAGTACCAGCTGTACCGCTGCTCCCCTGGTGTCTCTGACGAACGCGGTACGCAGGCTGTCGTGGCGCGCGAGCAATCGACTCGCGGCGCGGTGCAACCGGGCTTCGTCGATGTCGCCGCCGAGATCGAACACCAACTGGGCGGTGTAGACATCGACGTGTCCGCGCGTGAGTTCGGAGTGGAACATCAGTCCGTGTTGCAGCGGGGCGAGCGGCCAGATGTCGGCCAGCTCACCGAAAGTGCTCTCCCACTCATCGATTCGATCCTGCGCGACGGCCACCAGCGGAACATCGCTCGGCGTCAGCCCGCCGACGTCGGGGGTTCCGGCGTGCTCGGCGAGACGATGCAGCGCAGTCGTCCACCGATCCGCCAAGCCGCTGACGGTGTCTCCGTCGAAGGCACCGCGGGGGTACGCGAACGTGGCCCGAAGCTGCCCGTTGGTGACAACGGCATTGATGTCGAGTGCCACTGCCACCGGCAGGTTGTCGCCACTGCTCGAGTCGATGTCGGCCGACGCATCCGGGAGCCACCCGCGCCCGCGGAGGGCGTCGGGAATGTCGGTGGTGATCCGCCCCAGATAGTTGAGTCCGATCTGCGGGGCGTCGTGTTCGGTGAGCAGTGCGGCGGTGCGGGGGTTCAGGTATCGCAGCAGCCCGAATCCACTGCCCTGGTCTGTGCCGGTGCCGTGGCTCGGGATGGCGCGGGCCTGTTCCTTGACGAGCTTGACTGCGGCGGCCACCGAGCCGTCACCGGCCAGGATGCGCTCGGCGTCGACACCGTCGAGCGAGAGCCGAACCGGATGCGTGGAGGTGAACCAGCCGACCGTCCTGGACAGGTCGGCTCCGGGCACGAGATCCTCGTCGCGGCCGTGACTTTCGACCGAGACCAGGAACGACGACGATACGTCGGCTCGGACCGCAACGGCCAGCGCCGTCAGCAGAATGTCGTTGACGGTTGCGCGGTAGGCGCGGGTCAGCGGTCCCGTCAGTGCCTCGGTGATCTCGGCGCTCAATTCGACCGACGCCCGGTCTCGGGTGCGACCGAGGTCGATCGCTGGATCGAGCGCACGGCGACCGATCGGTTCGTTGGGCCCGTCGAGAATTGCTGACCAGTCGGGCAATTCGGGCTCGGCGCGTTGGGCGGCCTCGCTCAGTCCGTGGGCCCAGCGACGCATGGAGGTGGCCACCGGCTGCAGGACCACTGCAGACTTCGCCTGCACCTGGTGCCATGCCGTGGCCAGATCCGGAATCAGGATGCGCCACGAGACACCGTCGATCACCAGGTGGTGCGCGATGACGATGATCCGGCCGACCTCGTGGGTGTCGATGATCTCGCGAGTGCCGAACCGAGGGGCAACCCAGACGACCTGCAGCATGACGCCGTCCCGCGGCCGCAGCCGCGATGCGAACGCCCGTGCGGATTCTGCTACGACGGAGGAGAATTTACGGCTGCCTGGCTTGGTGGTGGTGGACACGTGGGTGACGACGGCATCGAGATCGATGCTGCCCTTCGGCTGCACCGTGAGACCGTCCTCGGTGAGGACGGAACGCAACGCGTCGTGATGGTCCAGTATCGCGGCAACGGTGCGCCGCAACCCGTCGAGCTCGAGATCGACCGGTGCGGTCAGCACGATGCTCTGGTGGAACGTGTCCATGGCATCGGCTCGGGTCGACGAGCTGACGGTGTGAGACATGATCGGTGTCAACGGCATAGCGCCGACCCCTCCGCCGGGAAGCTCGTCGAGGGTCACCTGATGGGCGGCGTCCGTCGCCACCTCCGCCAATCCGGCGACGGTTCGACGCTCGAACACGTCTCGCGGGGTGAACACCACCCCGAGCGATTTGGCGCGAGAGACCAACTGGATGGCGACGATGCTGTCGCCGCCGAGGGCGAAGAACGAGTCGTCCACACCAACCGAATCACGTTGCAGCACTGCGGCCATGGCGTCGGCGATGGTCTTCTCGACCGGCGTGACCGGGGCGCGGTAGGCGGCCGCGTCGGACTCGAAGGTCGGTTGTGGCAGTGCGGATCTGTCGACCTTGCCGGTGGGGGTCAGTGGGATGGCGTCGAGTTCGACGAACATCGCGGGCAGCATGTGCATCGGCAGGAATCGAGAGGCGAAGGTACGCAACGCCGTGTGATCGAGTGCCGTGGTGTCGGCCGGCTTGACGTAGGAGACCAGGATCGATGCTTCGCCGTGGTGGTGGACGACCGATACCGCGAAGTCGACGCCCTCGTGCTGGGACACGACCGCGTCTATCTCACCGAGTTCGATGCGGTGACCGTGCACCTGGACCTGAAAGTCGCTGCGGCCGACGAACTCGAGCTCGGCCGAGTCCAGCGGACCGGTCCACCGCACGATGTCTCCGGTGCGGTACAGACGGCGTCCGTGGCCGAACGGGTCGGCGACGAAGCGCGCGGCCGACAGACCGGTTCGGTGCTGGTAGCCGCGCGCGATGCCCGGGCCGCCGAGATACAGCTCTCCCGCCGACCCGGGGGGCACGGGACGCAACCAGCGGTCCAGCACCACGGCGCGGGAGCCCTGAACGGGTCGTCCGATCGTGATGGCACGGGGGTTGGACTGCGGCCGCGTGATCGTGACCACGATGGTGGTCTCGGTGGGTCCGTAGCTGTTGAACAGCAACGCTTTCGCCCCGAAGCGGTCCACCAGGTCCGGTGGCATCACGTCGCCACCGACGACGACGGTCTCGAGGTGATCGAGCTCGGCCGCATCGACCGTGGTGAGCAGCGCGGGTGCGCAGATGATGTGGGTGATACGGCGCTCGCGCAGCAGGTGCGTCAGCTCTGCGCCGCCGATCACGGAGGGCGGGGCGACCACCATGGTCGCTCCTGCGCTGAATGCCTGGATCATCTCGAACAGCGACGCGTCGAAGCTCGACGACGAGAACCGCAGCAGTCGCGACGAGGTGCTCACGCGCAGTTCGGGTCTGGCGTCCGCCGCGAAGGTGGCCAGCCCGGTATGGGTGACCAGAACGCCCTTGGGGGTGCCGGTCGAGCCGGAGGTGTAGATCATGTACGCGGCGTGGTGCTCGGTGAGGGCTGCGCGTCGATCGGCGTCGGTGATCGGTGCGCTCGATCGTGCCGCACATTCCTCGCCGAACTCCGTGTCGTCGAGATCGAGCCAGTGCACCCGTTGTGGAAGTTGCTGCGAGAGCCCCTGTTCGCTGATCCCGATGGTCACACCGGAGTCGACGAGCATGTGGGTGATGCGTTCGGAAGGGTACCCAGGATCGATCGGCACGAACGTGGCACCGGACGCGGCGACGGCCCACAGCGCGACGACGGACGCCGTCCCGCGCGGCAGGGCGACGGCGACGGCGCTGCCCGGCCCGGCTCCACGGGCGATCAGAGCGCGCGCAACGGCGTTGGCGCGGTCGTCGAGCTCGCGATACGTCAGTCTCTCGTCCTGGAATTCGACGGCCGTGTTCTCGGACGCGATCTCGACGCCGCGTCGGAGCAGGTTCGGAAAGAGTTCGGAGGCAACGGCGTCGGGGCCTGCAAGTGGTACGAGCGCGGACCGCTCGGCGTCGTCGAGCACGTCGAGTTCCAGAACGGGTGTCTCGGAGTCTGCGGTGAGGAAGTCCTCGAACAACGCGAGGAACCGACGATGCAGCGTCTCGAACTGCTCGATGCCGTAGATGTTGGGGTTGCCCTCGAATTCGAGGCGGGAGCGCGTCCCGTCGGTCGCCGGATAGATGTTGACCGACAGGTCTTCCACGGGGCCGGTGGAGAGCACGTTGAACTCCCCGGTGAGCGGTCCGAACGGCACCTCGCTCTCGTACGCCATGATGTTGATCGCGGGGCCGAAGAACCCGCGCGTCTCGGTACCTCCGCCGGCGTCGCGGCGAATGTCCTCGGCACGATACCGCTGGTGTCGCAGAGCTCCGGTCAGTTCCAACTGCACCTCGGCCACCAGCGTCGCCAGTGTGCACTGCGGGGTGATACGAACCCGGATCGGCAGTACGTTGGAGACCATCCCGCCGGAACGTCGCAGCACAGCTGTGGTGCGGCCGGCCACGGGCAGGCTCAGTACCACGTCGGTACTCCCCGTCATCCGCGCGAGAAACGTTGCCACCGCGGCGATGGCGAGCGGAGCGAACGCCGAGTCGAGTCGGCCCGCTGCACGATCCAGGGCCTGCTGCATGACCTCGGGGAGATATCCGCCGCACAGATGCGCCCGGGGCGCCGGAGGCGCGAGGACGCCCGTGATGGACGTCGGCGGCGGAAGATCGGTCGTCTTGCTCTGCCAGTAGCGGCGATCCTTGTCGAACCGTGGGGAGTTCCGGTACTGCGCTTCGGCGGCATACACCGCTCCCAGCGACCCTGCGGTCGAGTGCTCCGGCTCGCGGCCGCCGCTGACGGCGGTGTAGATCGACGCGACGCGCCGCATGAACTGAACGGCACCGTATCCGTCGAGCACGATGTGGTGGACGTGGGAGTACCAGAACACCCGGTCGCTGGAGATGAGGAGTATCGCGCCTTTGATGAGGCGACCGTGGGTCAGATCGATGGGGGTGCTGTACGAGGCACGCATCCACTCCCGCGCTGCTGCCTCGGGGTCCGTTTCGCTACGGAAATCGAGCACTACGGTGTCGTCACCTTGCTCGACGTCGATGTACTGGTGCGGTTCTCCGTCGATTTCGATCAAGCGCAACGATCCTGCGCCGAATTCGCGCGCAGTACGCCTGCCGGCGTATCTCATCAGATCGATATCGACGGCACCGCGAATATCGAGGTAATTCGCAATGGTGATGGGTACTGAACTCAACAAATGTTGAGCAAACCATAATCCGCGTTGGGAGGCCGTGAGTGGAAACGGTTCGGTGTCGTCGATGGACGTACGATCGATCTCTTCTTCCCGAATCGTCAGTGAATCAACGGATTCCACAGACTTGCCTCTTCGCGCACGTAGGGGAGCGGTGTCCGGCGCGTCGTCACGCTGAGAATGGAAATCGACGTTGCCCCGAACGTCCTCCATTTCGAGCATTGCCCGAACGGAGTTCCAGCCACCGGCCTATCGAGTCAGGTTTGCACACGCATTGGAAATGGGTCAACTGCCTGCGCTGCATCGGCGGGGACATTGTGAATACACAGAATCCCACTCGGCCATTCGATGACAATTGACAACGCCGAAAGGCGTCCATAATCGACTGTGATCGACTACGGACGCCTTCGGCGTGCTGCTGGTCGGTAGCTGTCAGGCAGACTTCCAGACTGCCACGACGGACGGCCGCGGCTGGGTATCGCCGCCGTCGGGCCAGTGCGAGACGGGCGCGTCGGCAGTGGCGTCGTCGCTCTCGCCCGGGTGCTGTACACACACCATGACCCGCTCGTCTGAGATGATCGGACCGCAGGTCTCACCCCCGGCGGGGACCGTCAAGAACTGGCGGGTCTCTCCTCGGCGCGGACCGTCGAGCACCACCGCGAACAGACCGTCGTTGGAGTCGAGAGCGTTTCCGTCGGTGGAGACCCACAAATTGCCCTTGGAGTCGAACGCGAGGTTGTCGGGGCACGAGATGGGGCTGACCTGGCTCTTGTCGAACCCGCCGAAGTACGTGTCGGCTTCGTTGGGGTCACCGCACACCAACAGCAGGTTCCAGGTGAAGGACGTGCCCGCATGGTCGTCGTCGAGCTCGAGCACCTGGCCGTTCTTGTTGGTGTTGCGAGGATTGGCCTCGTCGGCCGCGGCCTTGCCCTCGGTGCCGCGGTTGGAGTTGTTCGTCAGCGCGACGTAGACCTTCCCGGTCACCGGGTTGGGCTCGAAGTCCTCGGGCCGGTCCATCTTGGTCGCGCCCACCTTGTCGCCTGCTTGGCGGGTGAACACCGCGACCTCCTCGGCGGACATGCCGCCGACGAGTGACGTGCCACGGCCGTCCTCGCCGGTCTCGAGCAGCGGGATCCACGTTCCGGTGCCGTTGAACTCGCCGTCGGCGGGCAGCGTGCCGGAGCCGTCGATCTCGTCCGGGGAGTCGCCGGTGAGGGTCGCGACGTACAGCGTGCCCGCATCCAGCAGGGTCAGGTTGTTGCGCATCGCCGCAGCGCCGGTGCCGGGCATCATCTTTCGGCTGGAGACGAACTTGTACATGTAGTCGAAGCGCTCGTCGTCACCGCTGTACGCGACGACTGTGCCGTCGTCGGTGACATAAATGGTGGCGGCTTCGTGCTTGAAGCGTCCCAGCGCGGTGTGCTTGATCGGAGCCGACTGCGGATCCCACGGGTTCACCTCGACGACGTACCCGAATCGGTTGGGCTCGTTGGGCTCCTGCGCGATATCGAAGCGCTTGTCGAAGGTCTCCCACTTGCGATCGCTGGCGGCACCTTCGATGCCGTAACGGGCGAGTCGCTCCGCGGCCACGGTCTCGGTGACCGACTCCGCGTTGCCGAAGTACTGGTTGAAGTTCTCCTCGCCGGACAGCACCGTGCCCCACGGCGTCAGGCCACCCGAGCAGTTGTTGAACGTGCCCAGGACGCGGGTACCCGTCGGATCGGCGCTGGTCTTGAGGAGGTCGCTGCCCGCAGCCGGGCCGGTGACGACGAACTCCGTCGTGCCGGTGATGCGGCGGTTGTACCGGCCCATCGCGGGGGTGAGCTTGCCCGAGTTGCCCTCGCCCTGAACCTGAACCACGCTCAGACCGTGTGCGGCCAGCGCGATGTCGAACTGCTCGCGCGTCGGCTTCTCCGCGTCGTAACCCTTGAACATCGCCGGCTCGGTGGTGTACTCGTGATTGACCACCAGCAGGAAGGCGTTGGGCGTTCCCTCCACCGGCAGCAGACCGGCGAAGTCGTTGTTGAAGCCGAACTGCATCGCCTGTGCGGCCGCGGTCTGGTTGTCGAAGTCGAACGCCGGAGCACCGTCGACCACCGGATCGCCCCAGCGGATGACGACGGCCTGCTCGTGGCCCTCGGGGATCACCACGGCGTCCTCGGTGTTCGGTTCCACCGCAACGAAATCGACGCCGTCCACGGGCGGGGTATCGGCACCCGAAGTGCTCGAGGTTCCGCTTCCGGTGGTGGCCGGCTCGTCGGTCGAGCACGCCGCAAGAGCGCTCCCCGCACCCACGGCGAGCACCGCCATGGCACCGCCCTTGATGACACCGCGCCGCGACATCGCGGTCTTGACGATATCGCCGAAGTACTCACCCTTCGACGTGTTGGGCACCTCGTGGAAACACGCATCTCCGCACTTGTACTTGCACGTCAATGATGATCGCTTGGAGCTTCCGTCGTGAACCGCGAACAAGGGTAGTGGCTTCATGAATGGGCACGCTGTCACCCAAAAGCGAAAGTAAAGGAACGCTCAGGTGAAGTCGCGGACAACGAGGCTGCCCTAACGTGCTACAGCACCTGCGACAGAAACGCTTTCAGTCGATCGGTGTGAGGATCGTCGAACAACTGCTCCGGCGTTCCGGTTTCGACGGCGCTGCCGTGATCCATGAACAGCACCCGGTTGGACACCGATCGCGCGAAGCCCATTTCGTGGGTCACCACCACCATGGTCATTCCGCCCTTCGCGAGGTCGGCCATCAGCGCCAGGACGCCCTTGACCAACTCGGGGTCGAGTGCAGAGGTGGCCTCGTCGAAGAACATCACCTCGGGCTTCATGGCCAGGGCTCGCGCGATGGCGACGCGCTGCTGTTGACCACCGGAGAGGTTGCCCGGACGCGAATCCGCCTTGTTGGCCAAGCCCACCAACTCGAGCTGCTCCATCGCGGCTTCGCGGGCCGCTTCCTTGGACAGGCCGAGCAGCTTGTGCGGGCCGAGCGCGATGTTGTCCGCGACGCTCTTGTGCGGGAACAGGTTGAACTGCTGGAACACCATGCCGATGCGTTGACGCAACTCGTCGGGGTTGTCCTTCAGGACCGACTTGCCGTCGAGCAGAATGTCGCCCTGCTCGGGTTCGTGCAGCCGATTGAGCGCGCGCAGCAACGTCGACTTGCCCGAGCCCGACGGCCCGATGACCGTGGTCGTCGTGCCCGCCGGGACGTCGATGCTCACCCCGCGCAGCACCTTGTTGGTACCGAAGGACAGGTGGATGTCCTTGCCTGCGAGCGAAACGGAAGTCATGTCAGCCTCTTTCCACGACGACGGCCTGCTCGACCGGGTCCAGCGTCTGCTCGGCCTTACCGGTCCGCAGTCGCTTGTCGATGTAGTTCACGAGATGAGTGAGCGGCACGGTCAGCACCAGGTAGAACAATCCGGCCGCGACGAGCGGGGACAGGTTTCCGGTCTGTGCGTTGAGATCTCGGCCGACGGCGAACAGCTCGCGTTGGGTGGCGAGCAGTCCGAGGAAGTAGATCAGCGACGAGTCCTTGATCAGCGAGATGAACTGGTTCATCAACGCCGGCAGGACGCGTCGGACACCTTGCGGAACGACCACCAGGTTCATCGATCGACGATGGCTGAAGCCCAGTGCCCGTGCGGCTTCCATCTGTCCGGCCTCGACGCTCTGGATGCCGGATCGGAAGATCTCACCGATGTACGCCGCGGCGAGCAGCGAGAGTGCCGCCGCGCCCAGCCAGTACGGATTGCCGCCGGTCACCCCTTGCACGACCGGGCCGATACCGAGCCCGATGATCAGAATGATGACCACCGCGGGGAGGCCGCGGAAGATGTCGGTGTAGACGCGAGCGGGCCAGCGCAGCCAGCGCGTGCGAGACAGGCCGGCCAACGCCAGCAGCATGCCCAGCACCGTACCGATGATGCCCGACGCCAACGCCAGAATCAGCGTGTTCGGCAGGCCCACCTTGAACAGGTCGGGGATGGCGGACTTGTACAGCGACCAGTCGAAGAACGTGTCCCCCAGCTGCGCCAGCGTGGATTTGGGTTGAACGGCAACGGCTTCGGGTGCGTTCGCGTCGTTCTGGGCGGCGATGGCAGCGAAGTCCGGTAGTTCCGGCTCGGGGGCGGCCTTGCTGCCCGGCTTGAAGCCGTCGGGCAATTCGCGAGGAACCCAGTCGGAGTAGAGCGTGGCCCAGGTGCCGTCGGCGATCACTGCGTCGAGCCCGGAGTTCAGTGCGTCGATCAGCGGTTGATTGTCGCGAGCGACGGCCCAGCCGACGAAGTTGTTCAGCGAGAACGTGTTCTGCGTGATCGCGGTGCCGTCTTCCGGCTTGACCAAGCCCTCCGCCTGCTGGGACGGGGCCACCCAGGCGTCGATCTGACCGGTCCGCAGGTTCGCGTAGGCGGTGTTGTAATCGGGAAACTTCACCGGATCCAGGCCGAGCGTGTTCACCACGTAGTCGTCCTGCAGGGTGCCCTGCACCACGCCGATTCTGCTGCCCGCGTTCAGGTCCTCGAACCGGCTGATGGGGCCGCCGGTCTGAGCAACGAGGGAGAAGTAGCCGAAGTCGTAGCCGTTGGTGAACCCGACGGTGTTGCGTCGCTCGTCCGTCGTCGTGATGGAGGACGACCCGACGTCGAAGCGGCGGCCCGCAACCTGCGCGAGCAGACCCGAGAACTCGGTGCCCGAGAAGTTGATCTGCAGGCCGAGCTTCTCGGCGACGGCCCTCAGCAGCTCGTTGTCGTAGCCGGTGTACTGGCCCGACGAGTCGAGACAGATGCTCGGCGGGGCGTCGGACAGGGTGCCGACGGTCAGCACTCCCGGCGTCGCCAATCCCAGTGCGTTGGTGTCCACTCGGTCGAGCGGAGTGACGCTCGCCGTCGTGTATCTGTCCTCCGTCGCGGCGGCTGCCGCGGCGTCGAAGTTCGTCGGGGTGGACGACGCACTGTCGACTCCGGGAGGGGCGCACAGGTCGGTGGGACCTGCGGCCGCCTGATCATCGGAGGAGGACGTTCCACACGCGGCGAGCGTGAGGGCCATCAACAGTCCGAGAACGAGAACCACGAGCGCGCGTGAGGCGCGTACGGCAAGCATGTACAAAACCCTAAGCGGACCGGGGCCCACTCACCCAAACGGCCGACACACAAGGGTTTCGCTCAACGAATTGGTGCCTACCGGTGTGCGTCCCGCCACGTGATGGCCTGACCCAGTTCGGCCAGGTCGTAGTCGGGTCCGTTGACGCCCACGGTGAACAGGGTGGCGCCGGCGTCGACGAAATCCTGAGCGGTATCCGCGCCCGGCCACGCGACCGATCGGGTGATGCCCGAGACGTCGCGTCCGACGGTGGCGCCGTGCTCGGCCAGGATCTCGGACTTGCGTTTCAGCGCCTCGAGGTCGGCGAAGCTGTGCCAGATGTGCGCGTACTCGGCCACCATCTTCAGGGTCTTCTTCTCGCCGCCCCCGCCGATGAGGATCGGAATGTCGCGGGTGGGGGCGGGGTTCCCGACGTCGAGGCGGTGGCGGATTCGGCCCAGGCTCTCTTTCAGCAAGGCCAGACGCGAACCGGCCGTGCCGAACTCGTACCCGAAGTTGTCGTAGTCCTTCTCGTTCCACCCGGCACCGATGCCGAGGATCAAGCGTCCGCCGCTGATGTGGTCGACGGTGCGCGCCATGTCGGCCAGCAGGTCGGGGTTGCGGTAACCGCCACCGGTGACGAGTGCGCCGATCTCCACGTTCGAGGTCTGCTCGGCCCAGGCACCGAGCATCGTCCAGCACTCGAAATGCGGACCGTCGAGGTCGCCGTACAGCGGGTAGAAGTGATCCCAGTTGAACACGATGTCGACGCCTGCGTCTTCCGAGCGCAACACCGCGTCGCGGATCAACTGATAGTCGGGAGCATGCTGGGGCTGAAGCTGAACACCGATCTTGACGGTCATGTACGTCTCCTCGTCGTGTGGGCTGCGTCTCCCATGATGCACCCGAACGGCATCAGCCGATGCGGACGCCGTTCTCGGCCATCATTGCGCGCAGCACGAATCCGGCTTCGAAGCCGACGATCTCGCTGACGAGGGTGATGTAGCGATCGACGAATGCGCCGCCGTGTTGCTGCTCGTTCTCGTCTGCGAAGTGATGTGCGAGCTCGTGCAACACCACCAGTTCCCGCAGCGCCCACGCGCTGTTGCCCCGATGGAGTGGCACGGCGATGGTGGCGGTGTCCGTCTCGTAGTGCGCCGCAGCCGAACCCGACCGAGCCCTGACGGTGATCACGCGACCGGCGTCGGGCCACGTGGCCGCGACCCAGTCCAGCGCCAACACCGCATCGACGTAGGCCTGCACCGAGTCGATGGAGGCGAACTTGCGCTCGACCGGCAGCGTGAGCTGCGACCCCATCACGTGCACCACGCGAATATCGCGCTCCTCGGCGCGATCGAACATGGTGCGGACCAGTTGTTCTGCGTCGTAGACGGCCGCTCGTTGCGCGTCCCTCGCCCTGCTCATCCGATCAGCCTAATTTGTGTCGTCCTGCCGTCTCGCCTACAGTTGCGTATCGACAACGATTGTCGAAGTCGTTCCCATCTCTATCCTCAGGAGAAATCGTGCTCGCCGTCGATGACCTCTGCATCGACGCGGGCCGGTCCCGCATCGTCGATCGAGTGTCCTTCGAGATCCCCGACGGCCGACGCCTCGGCCTACTGGGTGCGTCGGGATCGGGAAAGTCTCTGATCGCCGCCGCGCTCGTCGGAGCGCTACCACCCGGCATCGCCTGCACCGGCCGCATCGCCGTCGACGGCCAGGATGTCGCCGGAGTTCCGACGCCCCGCCGGCCGCGTACCGCCCGCCCCGCGATGGTGTTCCAGGATTCGGCCACCGCACTGAATCCGATGGTCACCGTGGGCAGGCAACTCCGCACGCCCGACGCCTCCGCGCTGCTCGAGCGGGTGGGCCTGCGCGACACCGACCGCATCCTGGCTTCGCACCCGCTCGAGCTGTCCGGCGGCCAGCGCCAACGCGTCTGTATCGCAGTCGCATTGGCACGTGCCAGTTCACTGGTGATTGCCGATGAGCCGACGACGGCCCTCGATGTGGTCAGCCAGGCGCGAGTGGTGGACGCGCTTCGGCAGGTGCCGTCGCTGCTGATGATCACCCACGACATCGCCGTCGCCGCGCAGCTGTGCGACCACCTGATGGTGCTCGACTCGGGTCGCATCGTCGAATCCGGTTCCACGGCAGCAATTCTCGACAGTCCGGAGTCCGATGTCGTGGCGCGTATGCTCGATCGAGCTCGTGCCGCCGACCCGTTTCGTCAGCTGGTGGCACCATGACCGGCTTGGTGGCCACGGACATCACGCGCACGTACGTTCGGCACGGTTCTTCTCGTACCGCGTTGGACGGCGTCTCGTTCACGCTGCCGCCGGGCGGTCGCATCGCCGTGGTCGGCGAATCCGGTTCGGGCAAGACCACGTTGTTGCGCATTCTGTTGGCGTTGGGTGTGCCCTCTGAGGGAACCGTCGAATTGGACCGGCGCACAGTGCGTCCCGGTTCCGTCCGCTCGCTGCGCTGGTTTCGCAGACTCGTGCAGTACGTACCCCAGGATCCCGCGACCAGCCTCGACCCACGCCGCAGTGTCCTGGATCTGGTGGCGACGCCGCTGCGACTTCTCGGCGTCGACGGCGATCATCGAGCGAAGGCAGGTGCCGCACTCGCTGCCGTCGGGCTGAACGAGCGTTATCTGCAGCGACGCCCGACGGAGCTGTCCGGTGGGCAGAACCAACGCGTCGCCATTGCGCGTGCGGTGGCATGCGAACCGCAGTACCTGTTGGCGGACGAGCCGGTCAGTGGACTGGACCCCGATCTGCGCGAGCAGGTGCTCGCAGTACTGGCCGGCCTGCCGAGCGCAGTGCTGATCGTGAGCCACGACCTGTCTGCGGTCGCTCGACTCTGCAGCGACGTATCGGTGATGCACGACGGCCGGATCGTCGAAACCGGCAGCGTGCGAGACATTCTGACCGAACCTCAGCACTCCTGCACCCGAGACCTGATCGACGCCGTACCCCGGCTTGCACGACCATCACAGGAGATCCATTGACCACCACTCTGTTGTCTACCAACGTGTTCCGTATCGGTGCCCTGGCAGCGGTAGGCACCCTCACGCTCACCGGCTGCTTCTCTTCGGGTGCCGCCGAGGACACCGCGGATCGGGCCCGTGTCGCGATGCTGCAACCGCCACGCTCGGGGCTCTCGCAGTTCAGCGACGATGCCTTCAAGCTCTCGCGCTGGTCCACCGCCGAAACCCTCGTCACGCTCGACGATCTCGGTGACGCCCAGCCCGGTTTGGCCGCCGCCTGGAATCGCGTCGACGAGCGCACGTGGAGTTTCGACATCCGACCCGACGTGAGGTTCCACAACGGTGCGACGCTTGATTCCGCCGCCGTCGTCACCGCACTGACTGCTG
This sequence comes from Rhodococcoides navarretei, assembly GCF_038069675.1. Taxonomy (NCBI): domain Bacteria; kingdom Bacillati; phylum Actinomycetota; class Actinomycetes; order Mycobacteriales; family Nocardiaceae; genus Rhodococcoides; species Rhodococcoides navarretei. The sequence goes on along the minus strand of NZ_JBBPCN010000001.1, from coordinate 5,225,359 downwards.
CCACTACCGCCGCGCCGAAGCCGCGAATCCTCGACGGCGTCGAGCTGACGGTGACCGCCACCGACGACGACACGGTGGAGGTGACCACCGAGGACGTTGATCCATTGGTGCCGCAACGACTGTCGAGTCCACAGCTCGCGATACTGGCACCCGCGGCCTACTCGGCCGGCGGCAGCGACCCCGTCGGAACCGGCACCGGACCGTTCGTGTTGACCGCAGTGAACGGCACATCCAGTGCCACGCTGGACCGCAACGAGGACTACTGGGGTGAACCCGCGAAGCTCGCCGGCATCGACGTCGACTTCGTGCCCGACGGTACGGCCCGCGCAGCGGCGCTCCGCAACGGCACCGCCGATGTGGTGGAGGCGATTCCGGTGTCGCAGGCCGGCAACATCGACCCGTCGCTGGTGCACGAGGTTCCGATGCCGCGGACCAACACCCTGTACCTGAACACGTCGGCCGGCGTGTTCGCGGATCCGGCCATGCGTGCCGCCGCACGGGAGTCGGTGGACAAGGATCGTCTGGTCGAGCAGGTCTACGAGGGTCGCGCAGACACCGCGAACGGATTGCTCGGCCCCGCGCTGCCGTGGGCCGCAGACCGTCCCGCTCGCACCGAGACACCGGCGGGCGATGCCACCGGTAAGAAGATAACCCTTGCTACGTTCACCGACCGGGCCGAGCTCCCCGAGGTCGCCGTACTGCTGCAGCAGGAACTCGAGGCGAAGGGCTTCGTCGTCGAGCAGGTGGTGCGCGAGTACCAGTTCATCGAAACCGACGCGCTCAGTAGCGCATTCGACGCCTTCATCCTCTCCCGCGCCACCGTGCTCGATTCCGGTGATCCCGTGGCATACATGTACTCCGACTTCGCCTGCGAGGGATCGTTCAACATCTCCCAGTTCTGCGACCCGCAGGTGGACGCCGCGTTGGCAGACGCCTCGGCCACCGAACCCGGAGACGACCGCCGCGCCGCGATCCTCGCTGCCGAGAGGCTGATTCTGGAGAAGGACGCAGCCGTACCGATGCTGCACGAACGCGTCATCCAGGGCGAATCCGAAGGCCTGACCGACGTCGCCCGCGATCCCAGAGAACGCACACTCATCACCGACCAGACCGCTTTCGAGTAGGCAGTGAGAACAACCGCCTCGCGTCTGGTTGCCGTCGCCGGTGTCGTCCTGATCGTCGGGATGTTGCCGTGGCTGTCGGATCGCGATCCGGCACTGAGCATTCTGCGTGCGCGCTCGGCCGAGCAGGAAGCAACCCCCGAGGCCCTGGCCGCCATTCGCGAAGACCTCGGTCTCGATGCCGGGCCGCTGCGGATGTTCTGGGACTGGCTCACCGGCATCGCGTCGGGCAATCCCGGAACATCCTGGAACACAGGTCAACCGGTGCTGCCGGGGGCCCTCGATGCGCTGCTGGTGTCGCTGACGCTGATGGGCTTCGCGATGGTCGTCGCGATCGGCGTCGCCGTCCTGGTGGTCGTGCCCAGCGTCCGGGCCGGGCTCCGGGGCACACCGAGACGTACCGGGGGCGGCGTCGCCGCAGCGCTGACGTCGATGCCGGAGTTTCTGCTGGCGTCGCTACTGGTCGTGCTCGGTGCCGTGTGGTTGTCGTTTCCGGCCTACGGCTGGAACGGTCCCGAGTACGCGGTGCTTCCTGCACTCGCGCTCGGGTTGCCTGCGGGCGGGTTGATCGGGCGACTGCTCGCCGACGCGATTGCCGTCACCTTCACCGAAGAGTGGGTCATCACGTGGACGGTCGCAGGCTTCTCCCGGCCCCAGATCGCCGTGGCGGTGTTGCGCCGCGCGCTCCCCGGCCTCGCGTCGCAGATCGGCCTGATCATGGTCGCCATGACCGGCGGCGCAGTCGCTGTCGAAAAGGTCTTCGCCATACCGGGATTGGGCCGCACCACTCTCGGCGACGCGCAGTCGCAGGATCTTCCCGCGTTGCAGATCGACATCATCCTTCTGCTGGCCGTCAGCGCAGCTCTCGGCATCGCGGCCGAGATCGGCCGGCGTCTGCTCCTCGGCAGCGCACTGCACGAGAAGGCGATGCCCATCCCGTCCGGCGTCTTCCACTCGTCATCGCGGCGCTGGGTGGTGCCGATCGTTGCGGCGTCGCTCCTCCTGGTCATGGTCCTTGCCGGACTCCCCCGCGACGGCCAGGCGACCACGCGGGACAAGTACGCGGCGCCGTCACTGGCCTACCCCTTCGGCACGGACGCGTCGGGCCGAGATCTGTTGGCGCGCGTCGCCGACGGCGCACTGCGCTCCATCGGTCTCTCGCTTGCCGTCACACTCGCGGCCCTGGTGGTCGGTGTGCTGCTCGGACTGATTCCCCGAGCATCCCGTGGACTGGTCGAGGTCACCAATGCAGCGCCGCCCGTCGTCACGGGCATTCTGATCGCGGCGATCTGGGGCCCGAGTGCAGGCGGGGCGGCCGTAGCGGTTCTCATCGTCACCTGGGCTCCGCTCGCCGCGCACACTGCGGCTCTCGTCGAGGAGACCCACGCTCGACCGTACATCTCGATTCTGCCGACGCTGGGGGCGAGCAATGCGCGAATCCTGTTCGGATCCGTCGTACCCGCCGTCGCTCCGGTCGTGCTGCGGCACGCCATGATTAGGCTCCCCGGTGTCGCTCTCGCTCTGGCGGCCCTCGGATTTCTCGGCCTCGGTCCGCAACCACCCACCGCGGATTGGGGACTGATTCTGTCCGACGGGGTCGCCGCCGTCGAGCGGGCGCCGTGGGTCGCGGCCGCTCCGCTTGCGTCGCTGATCGCACTCGCCGTACTTGCCGTGTCTCTCGCCGGTGCCACCTCGGGCCGGGTGAGGAGGACCGGTAGCGTCATCGAGAAAGTCGACGCAGGAGGACGCAGCACGTGAGCACGAAGACCGATCGCTCGCCGAGGCGGTGGCGGTGGTCGTTTCTGGTCGATCTGCGGCGGGCCACCCCTACCGTACGCCTGCTCGTCCTCACCCAAATGACCTTCAACATCGGCTTTTTCATGGTGCTGCCGTATCTGTCGGTGCACCTGACGAGTGATCTCGGGCTCGGGGCCGCTCTCGTCGGAGTGGTCCTCGGGATCCGAACCTTCTCGCAGCAGGGGTTGTTCTTCGTCGGTGGCACCCTCGCCGATCGGTGGGGCATCAAGCCGGTCGTACTCATCGGCTGTGTGTTGCGGGTGGTGGGGTTTGTCGGTCTGGCTTTCGCGGATTCGCTGCCGGCCGTGCTGATCGCCACGGTGCTGGTGGGCTTTGCCGCCGCATTGTTCTCTCCCGCAGTCGAATCGGCAGTCGCGATCGAGGCGGGCAAGAGCGAACGCGACGGTGGACCCACGCGTGTGGAGAGCTTCGCGCTGATGTCTGTGTGCAGTCAGATCGGTTCGTTCACCGGCCCGCTCGTCGGATCGGTACTGCTGCTGGTCGATTTCAGGATTGCGTGCCTCGTGGCTGGGGCGATCTTCGTTCTGGTCGTTGCCGCCCACGGGCGATGGTTGCCGCGTGAGCGCGGTGAGCATCGCGACGACCCATGGCTTTCGGGCTGGACCGACGTGGTGCGCAACCGGACCTTCGTGCTGTTCGCAGCGGCGATGAGCGCGCAGTTGGTGGCCTACAACCAGCTGTACCTGCTGCTGCCACTCGAGGTCGAACGCGCGTGGGGTTCGCAGACGGTGCTGGGCTGGTTCTTCGCGATCTCGGCAGTACTGGTGGTATCGGCGCAACTGCCCATCACCCGACGCGTCGCCGGGGTGTCACCGCGAATCACGCTGCCGATCGGATTCGCGGTCATGGCAGCATCTTTCGTCCTGGTCGCGGTATTCAGTCCCTTGGAGCTGGAAGGTCTGGTAGGTCTGATCCCGGCTGCGCTGTTCGTGTTGCTGCTCGCCCTGGGGCAGATGATCGCCATGCCCCAGGCGCGGGATCTGGTGCCGCGCATGGCAGCCGAACGTCGACTCGGTTCGTACTACGGCTTCATGGCCTCGCTCGGGGGCATCGGAGTGCTCATCGGATCGACTGCTCTCGGTGTGGTGATCGACGCCTCCCCCGATGCCGGCTGGGGAGCGGCCATCCCGTGGCTGGTCGCGGCTCTGTTCCCCATCGCCAGTGTCGTCGGATTGCGCCTGGTGCTCGCTCGTCTCGATTGAGCGGCCCGCGCTCCCCATCCCCCGCTCCCCCCATCCCCCGCTCCCCCCGCGCCCGCAAACGCGCGCGCGTTTGTCAGACGCGAGCAGATTCGCCTCGGATTCGGGGCTATTCCGCGCGCACCTGGCGAATGCGCGCGCGTTTGCGGCGGCCCGGGGACTACACCCGAATCCGCAACACCGCGATTCTCCCGTCCTGGGTGAACTCGAACCAGTACGACAGGTTCACCGGGCTACCCGGGAAATCACCCGAGATCTGTGCGGTTGTCGTGCGGCCCGGCCCCGACTCGACGGTGGACAGCACGTCGTAGCGCACCTGCGGCACCTCGGTTCGCCAGCGGCGGATCGCGTCGATGCCGTGGTGTTCACGGCCCTCGTCCTCCACCACGGCGTCGGGGGCGAACAGGGCGAAGTAGGGCTCCGAGTCGGCTCGGGTGGCGAGCTCGAAGTAGCGGTCGATGATCTGTGATTCGTTCATGAACCGAGCCTCGCCCCTCCCCCAGAGGGAGAGTCCACTCTCCCCCAGGGGGAGGGGCCAGAATATCGACATGAACGGATTGCTGACGATCGGCGAGTTCTCCCGGATCACGCACCTGTCGGTCAAGACGCTGCGTCGATATCACGAGTCGGGGCTGCTCGAGCCGGCGACAGTGGACGAGCATTCCGGCTACCGGTACTACGCCACGGATCAGGTCGCTACGGCACAGATCATCAGTCGGTTCCGCAGCATGCAGATGCCCGAGCGTGAGGTGCGGACGATCGTCACCACACCTGATCCCGACGCCCGAGCCCGACTGATCACCGAACACCTCACTCGGCTCGAGCGGCAGTTGGACGACACCCGATCAGCGGTGGCTGCCCTGCGCCGGTTGTTGGATCCGTCTCCGCCCACCATCGAGGTCGACCGCGTACTCACCGAACAGTGTTCGGTCGCAGCAGTATCCGAGGTGGTCGACGCGTCCGAGGTGCTGAGTTGGTACTCCGACGCGATGGCCGAGATCGACTCGGTCGTTTCCGACACCACCGGACCACCGGGCGGGCTGTACGACAACGAGCTGTTCACCGAAGGGCGTGGAGTCATGACGGTGTACGTGCCTACCGCAACTGCGCTGTCCGCCAACAGAATTCGACCGATGACGTTGCATCCCACCGAACTGGCGGTGACGGTCCATCAGGGTCCTCACGACGATATCGACGTCACCTACGGGGCACTCGGCGTGTACGTGGAGGCCAACGGCCTGGCCATCGCGGGACCGGTTCGTGAGGTCTACGCCGTCGGGCCGCGCGATACCGAGGATTCGTCGCGGTGGCGCACCGAAATCGGATGGCCGGTATTCGCGGCCTCGACACGAATGCACTAGTCAGCGACCCAACTGCCTGCTTGCTCCGTCGAGTTCGGCGTGCGCACCGATTTTCGCATTTCGCCCCGCTCGATCCCCGGCTTTCCGTGCGCCCTCGGAGTACCCGGCATTCGCGCTCTGGCCCCGCCAGTGTCCGCGCGCGGTCGAGGTCTGCCGGTAGTAGTCGCGTAGCTCGATCTCTTTGTCGCGCAACACCAGTGCCGTGCCTGCGCCCTGTTGCTCCTGTTCGATGGCTTTGGCCTCGGTATCCTTCTTCACTTCGCTCAGCCGTTGGCCGATGCGCGACGCGAATGCCGTCTGGAAGTTCAACCGGGCCGTCACGGCAGCGACGGGCACTACCTCGCGCCGGGTGTAGCGTCGCCGATTCTTGATCTCGGTGACGGTACGAATGGCCGTCTCGGACTTGTAGGCACCGGATTTGATGTACGCGTCCGAAGCTCGCACCATCTGGATCAGCAACGAGGAGTACAGGGCCTCGGTGGTCTCGATGTCGGAGTCGAAGCCGTAGGCGAACACCTGCGTCGACGATCGGGACACATCGCACTGGACATCGTTCGCATGCGCGATGGCGACGAACAGCTGAACGTAGGTCTTGAGTCCACGCTTGCCCGGCTCTCCGATGGGGATCACCTTCTGGGTAGGCGTCGCCTGCCGTTCCCTGGACGCGCTGTGCGAACGCGCCACCGCGAGATCGACCGATGCCGACGTCGCCAAACGCTGAGCGGCCTCCATGAAGGCCTCGGCCTCGTGGGGGTTGTCGGTGGACTCGGCCTGGCGCAGCAACCCGCCGATCCGCGTCAGCATCTTGTCCGAACTCATGAGCGAAAGGGTACCGGGCACCCCCGACACGTCCGGGTTGACCGATTCAGGAACTCGGAAATGACCCCTGCACGGTGCGATGTGTGCCACAGTACCCATCGACATATGTGTCGGGGGGAGCATCACAGCGAGATTCTGCGTGCCCATCTCCGGGCACATACCACCGCGTAGAAGTAAGTGGAGAGAACAATGGCGTCTTTGATCACGAAGGTGGCGGTGGTTGCAACGGCAGCCACGCTGCTGACGCTCACCGGATGTTCGAGCGACAGCGGTTCGAGCGGCGATTCGGGTGCTGCAGCCGAAAATGCCGACGGCCGTGGACCTATCACCTATGTAGAGGGCCAGGACACCACCGAGACCGGTGTCGTCCAGCAGATCATCTCGGAGTGGAACTCCAGCCACCCCGACGAGCAGGTCACCTTCAAGGAACAGTCCGCCGACGCCGATCAGGCCCACGACGACTTCGTCCAGCAGCTCCAGGCACAGCAGAGCGACTACGACGTGATGGCACTCGACGTCGTCTGGACCGCCGAGTTCGCGGCCAAGGGCTGGCTCGTGCCGCTCGAGGGCGAATTCGCACTCGACAACGCAGGCGTTCTGCCCGCGACCGTCGCCAGTGCGACCTACAACGGCACGCAGTACGCCGCGCCGAAGAACACCAACGGCGGACTGCTCTACTACCGCAGTGATCTGCTCCCCGAGGCACCCACCACCTGGGCCGAGCTCACCGAGGATTGCCAGGTTGCCAGGGACAACAACATCGACTGCTACGCAGGGCAATTCGCGCCCTACGAGGGTCTGACGGCCAACGCGTCGGAAATCATCAACGCGCACGGCGGATCGATCGTCGCCGAAGACGGCAAGACCCCCACCGTCGACAGCCCGGAAGCCAAGGCCGGACTGCAGACTCTGGTCACCGCGTTCGAGACCGGCGTCATCCCGGCCCAGGACACCACGTTCAAGGAGTCCGAGAGCCAGCAGGCGTTCCAGGACGGTCAGACGTTGTTCCTGCGCAACTGGCCGTATGTCTACGGCACCGCGGCGGAGGAAGGTTCGGCTGTGGCCGGCAAGTACTCGGTCGCACCGCTTCCCGGAGTCACCGGAGTCGGCACCTCGACGCTCGGCGGATACAACGCCGCGATCAGCGCGTACTCCGAGAACAAGGCCACTGCCGCCGACTTCCTGCGATTCATGCAGGGCGAGCAGGCTCAGCGCATCATCGCCGAGGGCGCTTTGCCGCCCGTGCTCTCGTCGCTGTACGACGACCCCGCACTGATCGCCGCGATGCCGTACCTTCCCGCATTGAAGGCATCCATCGAGAACGCCGTCCCGCGTCCCGTCACCCCGTTCTACCCGGCCGTCTCGAAGGCTGTGCAGGACAACGTGTCTGCCGCCATCAAGGGTGAGAAGAGCGTCGACCAGGCGATCACGGACATGCAGGCCGGTATCGAAACCGCCGGCGCCAACTGATTTCGGGAGAACCAATGGCTGTACCTGCTGGTGTGACCAGTGGGGCCGGCGCAACCACCGCGGCCGGGGGCTCGTCCCCCGGCCGCGGTCGGCATGTGCGGTCCAAGAACAAGCGCTTCGGCCTGACGCCGGGTCGGGCCTGGCTGTTGATCGCACCGACGCTGGTGATCCTCGCGATCGTCATCGTCTACCCGGTGATCCGAGCCCTCGTCATGTCCTTCTCCAAGGATCCCGGCCTCGGTCCCGACACCGGCATGTTCGTCACCGGTGGTTCTGCCGGCTTCGACAACTACACGCATTGGATTCTGCAGCAGTGCACCTCGGCGTCGGGCACATCGGTGCCCTGCCCGCCGGGAACTCTCGGTTCGCAATTCTGGGGCGCGGTCGGCAACACCGCGTTCTTCACGGTCGTGACGGTATCCATCGAGGTGGTCATCGGCTTCGCGATGGCAGTGATCATGGGCAAGACCTTTGCCGGACGCGCTCTGCTGCGCGCGGCGATCCTGATCCCCTGGGCGATCCCGACGGCGGTCACGGCCAAGCTCTGGTACTTCATCTTCGCGTACGACGGCATCGCCAATCGCATTCTGGGAACGAACATCCTGTGGACCGGTGACGCGTGGCCCGCTCGTTTCGCCGTCATCATCGCCGACGTGTGGAAGACGACGCCGTTCATGGCGCTGCTGATTCTCGCCGGGCTGCAGATGATTCCCGCCGACGTCTACGAAGCCGCCCGCGTCGACGGGGCATCGGCGTGGCAGCGTTTCACCAAGATCACACTGCCGCTGGTCAAGCCAGCGCTGATGGTGGCAATTCTGTTCCGCACCATGGACGCACTGCGCATGTACGACCTGCCCGCCATCCTCACCGAGGGCAACCCCGCCACTCGAACAATCTCCATCCTGGTGGTGGAGCAGATCCGGCAGGGATTCAACAGCGCTGCGTCGCTGTCGACCATCTCGTTCATCATGATCTTCATGGTGGCCTTCATTCTGGTGAAGTTCCTCGGAGCCAATGCCGTTGCTACACAGGAGACTCAGCGCAAGGGGGCCGGTCGATGAAGCAGGCCCGCATCTATCTCGGTGTCGTCATCATCCTGGTGTGGGGGTTGGCGCCGTTCTACTGGATGGTCGTCACCGCATTCCGCGACCCGCGCTACACGTTCGATACGACGCCCTGGCCGACGCACGTCACCTGGCAAAATTTCGAGACCGCCCTGTCGACGGCGAACGGAAACAACTTCCTGCGTGCGGTGGCCAATAGCCTGATCGTGGGCGGCGCGACCACCCTGATCGCGTTGGTCATCGGCATCTTCACGGCATACGCTCTCTCGCGCATCGACTTTCGCTTCAAATACGTGGTGACGGGCATCATCCTGGGTGCGTCGATGTTCCCCGTCGTCGCATTGGTGACCCCGCTGTTCCAGTTCTTCACCAACATCGGGTGGATCGGCAGCTACCAGGCCATGGTGATCCCCAACATCTCGTTCGTTCTGCCGCTGACGATCTATACGCTGGCGGCGTTCTTCGCCGAATTGCCCTGGGAACTCGAAGAAGCCGCACGGATCGACGGTGCCGGACGATTCCAGGCATTCCGCCTGGTGATGCTCCCACTTGCCGCCCCTGCCTTGTTCACCACCGCGATCCTCGCGTTCATCGCAGCAGTGAACGAGTACTTGCTGGCCAGTCAGCTCTCGAGTGACAAGACCGAACCGGTGACCGTGGCCATCGCGCGATTCACCGGCAACGATCCGCTCGTGGTGCCCTACGCCGCGATCATGGCCGCGGGCACCATCGTGGCGATTCCACTGGTGATCATGGTGCTGCTGTTCCAGCGCCGCATCATCTCCGGACTGACCGCAGGTGGCGTCAAGTCGTGACGGCTCAGGATCATCTGCAGTTGTTGGCAGGCATTCTCGGGTTCTTCGCGCTGGTAGCTCTCGGTTTCGCCGTAGCCGGGATCATCGGAGGTGATCCCGGCGTACTGCCGTCGGTGGCGCTGCTGGGCTTGCTGATAGCACTGTGGTTCACGGTCAAGAAGATTCGCTGACTGTCAGCGGGCGCGGATCGCACCTTCGATGTCTTCGGCACTGATCTCTCGTGTGCAGAAGAACCAATCCTGGCAGTCGACGTCGGAGTCGGTGCCGTCCATTCGGTCTGCAGCCGAGCCGCACGAACCGGCCGGTGGCACGATGACCGGATCACCCGGACGCCAATCTGCCGGAGTTGCAACATCGAATGCGTCGGCGGTCTGCAGGGCTTTGATCAGACGCAGGATTTCGTCGAAGTTCCGGCCGGTGCTCAGCGGGTAGTAGATCACTGCGCGCACCACACCGATCGGGTCTACGACGAACACCGCCCGCACTGCCTTCGACGAGCTCTCACCGGGCATGATCATGCCGTACGCGCGTGCGATGTCCATCGAGATGTCCTCGACCAGAGGGAACTTCACCTCGACACCGGACATACCGTTGAAGCTGATCTTGTCCTTGATCGTACGTAACCACGCGATATGGCTGTACAGCCCATCGATCGACAGACCGACCAATTCGGTGTTGTATTCGCGCAATTCGTCGGACATGGCAGCGAATGTGATGAACTCACTGGTGCAGACGGGTGTGAAATCTGCGGGGTGCGAAAAGAATATGACCCATCTTCCGCGGTAGTCAGCGGGAAAGTCGATAGGCCCCTGAGTGGTCACCGCTGTGAACGACGGAGCGCGGTCACCGATTCGAGGCATTACGACGTCGCTTGCGGGTGCTGCTTGTGTGCTGGTCATGTCGGCCTCGCCCTGTGTTGTGGATGTGCGCGTAACGGGTGTGGCGGTCACGGGTGCCTGTAGTTGGCCTCGTAGGTCTTGCGGTCGCGTTCCGCGCTGGGCGTTGCGCGTGGGATCGAGGCTGCATCGATCCCGTGCTGCCCGAGCCGGAACGCCCTGTAGATCAGATGCAGTGCGGAGGCGAAGTAGACGACCGGGACGAAGATCAGCAGCATCATCAGACCTGCAATCCAGTTCGGCCCTGGGAACAGGAGGAAGAGCAAGAGCACGGCGACGAGTGGAACGAGGAATCGGGCCAGATAGCGCGGTGTGGATCCACGTCCGGTCAGGTCGTGCAGAACCCAGTCCTGCAAGTCGTCCGGGAGAACGCCGCCGACGTCGTAGCGAACTCGCTGACGGAAGGTGGGAGTTTTCATGTCTTCGACGGTAGGTTCGCAGGTGCACCCGGCGCTGGGGTACGAGGTCCCGTCAGCCGCGCCGAACGACCTTTGTTCCGGATGCGATCAGAGTGCAGCGGCACCGAAGGCGTCTTCGGCCATCGAGACCAACTTCGCGGACGCGGCGTTCGGCTGCGGTGCCCAGACGAGCGCCAACAGTGCTGCGGTGGTCGAGTCCGTCAGTTCCACCGCGGTCAATCGATCGGCGTAGGTGTCCATCATCGATGCGCTGAGAATCGCCACCCCCAAGCCGCGGGCAGCGAGGTCGGCCACGGCGTCGGGGGCGCTGGCCTGCAACGTGATCGACGGCGACAATCCCACTCCGGCACAGTCCCGGTCGAATACCGCACGGATGCCGGTGCCGGGCGGAAGGGCCACGATCGGGTGCTCGCACACCTGCGCCAACGTCGCCTCGTCCTGTGCTGCCAGAGGGTGCTGCGGTGGAACGGCCGCGACGATTCGCTCGTCGATCACCACCATCGATGCCAATCCGTCCGGGGCCTGAGCCGCGACGCCGACGAGTGCGATGTCCAATTCTCCGGCGCGCACATCGGCGACCAACCGATCCGAATTGTCCTCCTGGAGAGTCAGTTCGACGCCAGGATGCGCCGAATGGAAGCGGGCCAACGCGTCGAACAGTGGTGGGACGGTGCAGGCGGTGACCATCCCGACGCGAAGCGAGCCGCGCAGGAGTCCGGCAACGTCGTCGACGGATTGCCTGACCGAGCCGGCAGCGGCCAGCGTCGCACGGGCTTGCGTCAGCGCGGCCTGACCGGCGGTGGTCAATGTTGCTGTGCCGCCTGATCTGTCGATCAACTCGGCTCCGAGTTCGCGTTCGAGCGCTCGGATCTGGGCGCTGACGCCGGATTGGCTGATGTGCACCCGGGCTGCTGCGCGAGTGAAGTTCGCTTCCTCGGCCACCGCGACGAAGTACTCCAGCTGTCTCAATTCCATTGCTGAGTCCCCAGATTCGGGCCCTCACCGGAATTCAGTCTGGCGATGTTGCGCTTCGGGGCAGTCACGCGGTAGCTGCAGTCGATCAATTCGGCGGCCTCGGCCCAGACGTCGTCGTCGGCATCGCTCAGGTCGAATCCCACCCAGCCGGCCGGTCCGAGATAGGCGGGGTGGAAGTACCGGGGTTCGAGCTCGCAGGCGCGCTGTTCCTCGACGCTCTCGCACTTGACCAGGATCGAGAGGTCGTATTGGTCGCCGCCCTTGACGCCACCACCGAAGTAGACGAACACCGAGGCCGTGCGGAAGGTCGGCCGACCGTGTGAGATTTTCTCGGACACCTCGGGATAGGCGAACGCCAGCGCGCGGACGCGTTCGAGGACCGGATGCTTCGAGGTGGGATCGATGGCCACGCCAGAACGATAGCGTGTGTTGTCTAGCTGCGGCTATGAGTAAATGTTCTGGCAATCAGCTGAATCAACTGTTGGACTTCTGGCCCCGGGGCTTTCGAGACTCGATGTCATGACACAGACACCGAAACAAGTTGCAGCGACCTACTTCGAGGCCTGGATAGAAAAGGACTTCGACACTCTGGCGTCGATCCTGCACGAGGACGCGACGTTCCGAGGGCCACTCGGCACAGCGGTCAACGGTGCCGAATGCGTGGCCGGATTGAAAGGAATGTCGGAGATCGTCACCGACATCGATATCGCACACGTCTTCGTCGACGGTCCGAACGTACTGACGTGGTTCGACCTGCACACGTCGATCGCGTCGCCGGCCACTACCGCCAACTGGCAGCGAATCGAGGCCGGAAGAATCCGGGAGATCACGGTGACCTTCGATCCCCGGGCCATCCTCGCGGCCGGATAAGCGAACGCCCGCCGGTACTCAATGTGACATTTGGTGGCCCTTTGGGGCTGTCGCATTTTGATGGTGGGGCGTCTCGAGTGTCGAGGCGCCCCATTGTCGGTGGTGCGGGACAATGTGTTGGTGGCGAAGGGCTATCGACCGGTCGATCGTGATCAACAGTTTCTGATTCCACCGGACATGCGCGAATGGTTACCGGCGGAGCATCCGGTGTGGACGCTCATCGACATCGTCGATACTCATCTCGACACCTCGGCGTTTCATACCGGGCGTCGACTCGGTGGGGTCGGGCGCGCCGGATACGACCCGGACATGCTGCTCACGCTGCTGATCTGGGGCTGGTCGAAAGGGATGCGGTCTTCACGCCAGATCGAATCTGCGTGCACCGATGTGGTGTCCTACCGGGTCATCTGCGCCGGCGATGCCCCCGATCACGCCACGATCTCTCGGTTCCGTAAAGACAACCACGCGGCCTGCGAGTCGCTGTTCGCACAGGTGTTGACGTTGGCGGCGCGGGTCGGTTTGGGGTCGTTGGGGACCATCGCTCTCGATGGGGTCAAGATCGCCTCGAACGCCTCCATCGGAGCCAATCGCAGCGCGGAAGGATTGAAGGCCGCCGCCGAAGCCAGTCGGCGAAGGCTGCTCAGACCCGGGCACGCGAGATCGCTGCCGCAGCGGCCGCAGCGCACGCCGACGTCGATGCTTCCGAGGACGAACTCTACGGCGAGGACGATCCCGGACCAGGCAGGGTTCCTGCCGAGTTGGCCGACCCGACGTCGCGATCGAAGCGGATCGCGGAGGCGTTGGCGCAGATCGAAGCCGAATACGATGCCCGCGAGAAGGCCGCCAGGACCGCTGCCGAGGGTCATCTCGAGCGTCTCGATGCCGGGAAGTCCCCGGCGGGTCGGGTGCCGCTCGCCGCGCAGGTAGCCGCTGCTCACCGGCGTCTGGCACGGGAAATCGCACGACACGAGGCCACCGAGGCACGGTACCGGCAGCGAGCCGATGCTGCTGCGCGGCGCGGCGGGAAACCGAAAGGCAAGGTTCCGGTTCCAGTCGAGGATCACTACCGCGTGATCGCTGCACGCACCTCGGTGTCGAAGGCGGTCGCCAAGCACAGTGCTCTGGAGCGCACGACGCCAACGGTATTGCGGCGCAACATCACCGATCCGGATTCTCGGATGCAGCCGCTGCGAGGTGGTGGCTGGGTGCAGGGCTACAACTGCCAAGCATTCACCGCCGAGGACGGCATCATCATCGCCACCGGCGTGGGCACCAGCCCCTCCGATGTCACTTACTACGAGAAGATGGTCGACAAAGCGGTCGCTGCGGCGGTAGTGATCGCCGACAACGCACCACCGCAGGCCGAGCAGCCGTCGATCGGAATCATGCTCTTCGACGCCGGCTATTGCTCGATCGACAACCTCGACGCACCGGGCCCGGACCGGTTGATCGCCACCGGAAAATCGCGGACACTCGAAGCCGCCGCTGCCGCGGCCGTAGCTACGCCGGTGTCGGATCCTGCACCAGCGCAGGGTAATTCGATTACCCGGATGGCCGAACGATTATCCACCCCGGAGGGAATCGCAACGTACCGCAAACGGTCTCACATCGCCGAGACACCGTTCGGACAGGCCAAACACAACCTCGGATTCCGGCGATTCACCAGCTGCGGCCTCGACCGAGCGACGAGTGAATGGTCCTTCCATGCCGCGGTGCACAACATCGGCAAAATTCTCACCCACCTGACCGCCGCACCCAACGCAGCGCTGGCCTGACCCAGCGGAACAGAGCACCCCAACGCCGAAAAAGAGGTGACCCGGGCATCGAACCCGAGCCACCCCTTCGCAACGTCGAACTGCCGCTCACTCAAAATGCGACAGCCCCTTTCGGGGGTCAATGTCACGTTGAGTGGACCGGCGGGCGGTGGGCAGTGGTGCGGACGGGTGCCGCCGGGGGCACTCAGTCACACCACTGCCGCAGGCACTTATGCGTCGATGATGAACGCTTCCAGCTGTTCGCGAGCGACGTCGTCGGCCAGTTGCTTCGGCGGGCTCTTCATCAGGTAGGCCGAAGCCGGGATGACCGGTCCACCGATGCCGCGGTCCTTGGCGATTTTCGCGGCGCGGACTGCATCGATGATGACGCCTGCGGAGTTGGGCGAGTCCCATACTTCGAGCTTGTACTCGAGGTTGAGGGGAACGTCACCGAAGGCGCGGCCTTCCAGGCGGACGTAGGCCCACTTGCGGTCGTCGAGCCAGCCGACGTGATCCGACGGTCCGATGTGGACGTCCTTTGCGTTGAACTCACGCTGGAGGTTCGACGTCACGGCTTGGGTCTTGGAGATCTTCTTCGACTCGAGGCGGGTGCGCTCGAGCATGTTGAGGAAGTCCATGTTGCCGCCGACGTTGAGCTGCATGGTGCGGTCGAGCTGCACGCCACGGTCCTCGAACAGCTTGGCCATGACGCGGTGGGTGATGGTGGCACCGACCTGGCTCTTGATGTCGTCGCCGACGATGGGGACGCCTGCGTCCTCGAACTTCTTGGCCCAGACGGGATCGCTGGCGATGAAGACGGGGAGTGCGTTGACGAAGGCGACGCCTGCGTCGATGGAGGCTTGTGCGTAGAACTTGTCGGCTTCTTCGGATCCGACGGGGAGGTAGGACACGAGAACGTCCACCTTGGCGTCACGCAGGGCCTGCGCCACGTCGACGGCGTCGCCGTCGGCCTCGGTGATGGTCTCGCGGTAGTACTTGCCGAGGCCGTCGAGGGTCGGTCCGCGCAGGACGTGGACGTCCTTCGGGGGTACGTCGGCGATCTTGATGGTGTTGTTCTCGCTGGAGAAGATGGCCTCGGAGAGATCGAAGCCGACCTTCTTGGCGTCCACGTCGAACGCGGCGACGAACTCGACGTCGCGGACGTGGTACTTGCCGAACATGACGTGCATGAGGCCGGGAACGCTGGCGTTCTCGTCCGCGTCCTTGTAGTACTCGACACCCTGGACCAGGGATGAGGCGCAGTTGCCCACACCCACAATGGCCACGCGGATTGCGTTGTTGTTCTCACCCATGGTCGGGTTCTCCTTCTGTCTTGACTGTCATGTTCGGTGCTGTGTGGGACGGTGCTGTGTTGGGTTCGGCCTGCTCGGCTGCGATGACTTCGTTGAGCCAGCGCACCTCGCGTTCGCTCGATTCGAGTCCGAGCTGGTGTAGCTGCCTGGTGTAGCGGTCGAGTGTCCCGTTCGCCTTGGCCACAGCGTCGCGGAGGCCTTCTCGGCGTTCCTCGACCTGGCGACGTCTGCCTTCGAGGATGCGAACTCGAGCTTCCGCTGGAGTCCGACTGAAGAAGGCAAGATGCACGCCGAATCCGTCGTCGGTGTAGTTCTGCGGTCCGGTGTCGGCCACCAATTCGGCAAATCGTTCCCTGCCGAGCGGGGTGAGCACGTACACCCGTTTCGCTCGTCTCTTCACGAGCAAGTCGGGACCGGCGTCCTCGGCAATGAGACCGTCGGCTTGTAGTCGACGGAGTGCCGGGTACAGCGATCCGTACGAAAACGCTCGAAAAGCTCCGAGTAGGCCGGTCAGCCGTTTGCGGAGCTCGTAGCCGTGCATGGGTGATTGGAGAAGCAAACCGAGAATTGCCAGCTCGAGCATGCAACTCCCCCTTCTCTATTTCTTGCGATCACAACACGACGATGCGATTGACTGCACTATCGGAGAATGTATCGCGCCGATACATATTCTGACAACTTGGTGGCGTGTATCGCTGGACGTCACCGATCAACGGCGGACGAGTCCCTGGACGTATCGTGCGGCACATGACCCCGGTCGACGCGCTTCTCGCCGCCGCTGCCCTCCACCTGGGCTTTCAGATGGTGGTGACCGGCGTCGTCTACCCGGCGCTGGCGGAGGTTCCGGACGACGACTGGTCGCGTGCCCACGACGCGCATTCGCGGCGGATGACCCTCGTCGTCGGGCCGGTCTACGGACTGCTCGCTGCTGCGTGTCTCTGGGTGTTGGTGTCCGGGCCCATCCACGCGGCCGTCTTGGCAAGCGTTGGGGGTGCGGTGGTCTCCGCGGCGGCGACTGCCTTCGTGGCTGCCCCCACCCATGGCGAACTGGGGCGTGCAGGACGCAACGGACACCTGATGAGTCGGCTGCGATCAGCGGACCGCGTACGTTTTTGCGGTGCTGTGACGTGTGCCCTTTTCGCTCTGGTGGCGTGATCGAGCGGTGTGACGTGGAGTGGCCTGTCGGTTCAGCGAGCCGGTGCCACCATCAGCGCTGCGTCGACTCGATACTCACCCCACTGCTGCGCAGACGTCCCGATCTGTCGCCAACCTCGCCTGCGGTAGAAGCCGAGGGCGGCGCTACTCGGGTCGACGAGCAGTACCGCCACGCGGCCTGCATCGCGCGCTGCATCGATTGCGTGTGCAAGCAAGGTGGTTCCGCTGCCCGGTACGGAACCGTCGGTGACGAATCGCGACACCACAGCGAGCCGATCGGCAGCAACCCCCGTTGCTCGCTGCCACTGCGCACTCGCGTCGTCCGCGCCGGGATCGGCTTCCGGTGCTGCCGTCGGGTGCAGCGCGACATGGCCGACGACGGCGTCGTCGTACTCGGCGACCCACGCTGCGAGTTCGTGTGGTGGGGAAAGCCAGTCTGCTCGCACCGCTGCTGCGCGCACGGGGTACCGGTGTGTTTCGTGGGCACGTTGCAGGATGGGCAGAAGGGTGGTCAGGTCGCTGTGTCGTCGGGGGCGCACGTGGATTCCCGATGTGGCGAACATGCGAACAAGTGTAGGGATCAGATCCTCGCTTCGATCTCGTGATCGGAACTGCGCGTAGGCACACCCCCAAGATGATTGGTCGCACCGATCGACGGCACGACCAGGGTCGGCAGCCCGAGTCGGTCCATGCCGCCCGGGCAGGGTGACGCTCATCGAAGAGGCCATCTTCGTGCGATCTCCGTCTCTTGCCGGATCCGAGGGGCCGACCGTGTCGGCACAGGTGACGCGTTGTTTCCGGCGGTTCGAACGGCACCTTCTCGTTGCCGAGGCGGGGTTCGCAGGTCCGCATCGGAGGGCCCGCACGTACTCTGGTCCTCGTGCGACTTCAGCGACAGGTGGTGGACTACGCCCTTCAGCGTCGGTCGCTGCTGGCCGAGGTCTACTCCGGTAGGACGGGTGTGGCAGCGGTCTGCGACGCAGATCCGTACCTGCTGCGCGCTGCCAAGTTCCACGGTCGTGGCAGCGACGTGGTCTGTCCCATCTGCCGCAAGGAGCAGCTCACGCTGGTGTCCTGGGTGTTCGGCGAGAAGCTGGGGACACTGTCCGGGTCGGCGAGAACGGCGGACGAACTCGTCCGCCTCGCGGCGACCCAGGAGGAGTTCTCGGTTCACGTGGTCGAGGTGTGTCGGTCGTGCAGTTGGAACCACCTCGTCCAGTCCTACGTCCTCGGGGCCGTCCCTGCGCCCAAGCAACCCCGTCGTCCGCGATCGGGTTCCCGTCAACCGAACCGTCGAACAGCGAGTGAATGACACAATCGCTTCGCTGATCCCATCCACCGAGAATTCGACGCGGCCGCCGAAATTACTGGAGATTCGTACGTGAGTTCCCCCTACGACAACAACCCGGGTAGCAACGAACCGGGCCGTAGCGACTCCGGACGGCGTCCCGACGTGCCCGGGTCGCCGCGCGGCAGTCGACATTCCGATCCACCCGGGCGTCGTCCGGTACCCCCTCCCGGGCAGCGTCCGGTGCCGCCGCAGGGTCGTCCTCCGATGCCGCCTGCCGGGCAGCGACCAGGGCCTCCTCCCGGTCAGCGCCCCGGGCCTCCTCCCGGACAGCGACCCGGACCTCCCCCTGGGCAGCGTCCGATGCCGCCACAGGGTCGTCCTCCGATGCCGCCTCCAGGGCAGCGACCAGGGCCTCCTCCCGGTCAGCGCCCCGAACCGCCCCCCGGGCAGCGTCCGATGCCGCCACAGGGGCGTCCTCCGCAGGGGAGGCCGCCGGTCGATCCGGTGAGCGGCCGTCCCGCGGGCGACCGCCCCTACGGTGAACGCCGTTACGGGGAGCCGCCCGTCGCGCCTCCGGTTCGATCCGGCGCCCCGACGGGCGTCACCCGGTCCGGTGCTGTGCCACCACCCCACGAACCGAACGATCCATCAGTTCTCTCCTCGGGCAGCGAACCGCCCGAGCCGCCCGAAAGAGGTTCCGCCGCGAATACGAAGAAGAAGTCCAAGTGGCGGGTAGCTCGGCGCACGTTGTATGCGTTGATTGCCGTGGGTCTGATCGTGCCGATCCTGGCGTTCATGGTGGCGTACACCGTCGAGGACGTGCCGCGTCCGGGCGACATCAGGACCAATCAGGTCGCCACGATCTTCGCCTCCGACGGCTCGAGCGTCCTCGGCAAGGTGGTGCCACCGGAGGGCAACCGCACCGACGTGACGATCGACCAGATCCCGGAGCATGTGCGTAATGCCGTGCTCTCGGCCGAGGACCGCGATTTCTACTCCAATCCCGGATTCTCGGTGACGGGCTTCGGCCGAGCCCTCCGCGACAACGTGCTCGGACGCGACAGTGCCGGTGGTGGCTCCACCATCACCCAGCAGTACGTGAAGAACGCGTTGGTCGGTAACGATCGAACGCTGACCCGAAAGATGCGTGAGCTCGTCATCGCCTCGAAGATGGCGCGTCAGTGGTCAAAGGACGACATTCTCGCTGCGTACCTGAACACGATCTACTTCGGCCGCGGTGCGTATGGCATCGCAGCGGCGTCGACGGCGTATTTCGGCAAGTCCGTCGATCAGCTGTCCGTCGAAGAGGGTGCGGTCCTTGCGGCTGTCATTCAGCAGCCCTCGAATCTCGATCCCGAGGTCAATCCCACGGGAGCGCAAGCTCGTTGGGATTACGTGCTCGACGGAATGGTCTCGCAGGGTCAGCTCGACGCGACCCAGCGGGCCGCGATGATGTTTCCGGCGGTGGTCCCCACTTCACAGGTCGACTCCGGTGACGCCGACGATGCCGGCCCCAACGGCCTCATCAAGGCTCAGGTGCTGCGGGAGTTGTCCGCAGTCGGGGTCAGCGATCAGGACCTCAATACCGAGGGGCTGCAGATCACCACGACCATCGATCCGAAGGCTCAAGCGGCTGCGGTCGAGGCCGTGAACAGCAATCTCGAGGGCGAGCCGTCGGAGCTGCGAACGGCGTCGGTGTCGATCGATCCCCGCACCGGTGCGGTCCGCTCGTACTATGGCGGCGCGGACGGACGAGGGTTCGACTTCGCGCAGTCCGGGTTGCAGACCGGATCGTCGTTCAAGGTGTTCGGTCTGGCCGCCGCGCTGGACCAGGGCATTCCGCTGTCCAAGATGTACGACAGTTCTCCGCTCGACGTCAACGGCATCGAGATCAGCAACGTCGAGGGCGCATCCTGCGGAACCTGCACCATCGCCGAGGCGCTCAAGCGGTCGCTGAACACGAGCTTCTACCGCATGATGCTCAGCATGGACAACGGTCCGCAGGCCATCGCGGACATGGCTCACACGCTCGGCATCCCGCAGGAGATCGACGGCGTCGGCCCCACGTTGACCGAGCCCGACAACGCAGGCCCGAACTACGGCGTCGTGCTCGGCCAGTACCAGTCGCGCGTCATCGACATGGCCTCGGCCTACGCAACACTGGCGGCGTCCGGCGTTTATCACACTCCGCACTTCGTGCAGAAGGTCGTCACGGCCGACGGCACTGTGCTGCTCGATCGTGCTCCCGAGGCGGGCCAGCAGGTCGTCTCGGCCGCAGTCGCGGACAACGTGACCTCGGCGATGCGTCCGATCGCTGGCTACTCCAACGGTCACAATCTGGCCGGCGGACGTCAGTCGGCAGCCAAGACCGGTACCGCTCAGCTCGGAGACACCGGACAGAACAAGGACGCTTGGATGGTCGGCTACACGCCGTCGCTGTCCACGGCGGTGTGGGTCGGCACCGAGCAGGGTCTGCCGCTCGAGAACAGTTACGGCGGGCCGATCTATGGTTCGGGTCTACCGTCGGACATCTGGAAAGACACGATGGACGGCACGTTGGACGGCACCTCGAACGAGACCTTTCCGACGCCCGAGGCCATCGCGGGTCAGGCCGGGGTGCCGCAGTACTCCGCACCGGCCCCGACGACCACGGTGGCACCGTCGACAGCTCCGCCGCAGGTGACTCTGCCGATTCCGACGGAGATCTCGCCGCCGGTGGTCATCACTCCGCGGCAGGTCGAGATTCTGCCCGGCGTGACCATTCCACTACCCGGGCTGGCACCGGCGCAGCCCGCGGAACCTGAACCGGCGGCACCCGAACCGGCAGCGCCCGAACCAGTGGCGCCCGGGCAGTAACGACTCCAGCGGTGACGACCGAACCCGACCGCAAGGGTCGAGCCGTGGCCAGCCCCGGTCGCCTCGACTCGGCGAACGCCGCAGACCGCGATCTGCCCAGTCGCACCGATCCGATGACCGGGGAACTGTCCTCGGTCATCGGTGGTCCGGTCGGGAAGCACGCGCTGATCGGTCGGCAGCGCTGGTTCACCGCACTACGCGTCGTTCTGCTGCTGGCGGTGGTCTTCCTCTGCTTCGGTTGGTTCGCCAAGGCTGCGTGTATTCAGCAGGCCCCGGTGGGGCCGGGCGGTGAATTGGGACTCGACTGGAGCGGCAGTCGGCAGTACGTGGCGATGTGTTATTCCGACACCGTGCCGCTCTACGGCGCGGAGCGACTCGACCAAGGCGCGTTCCCGTACAAGAAGTCCTGGGAGGAAACCAAGGCCGACGGGTCCAGCCAGATTCGGTACATGGAGTACCCGGTGCTTGCGGGGCTGTACCAGTACGGCTCGATGGTCGTCGGAAAGGTGTGGAACTCACTGAGTTTCCTGCCGCAGGCGCTGCCGGTCGTCGTGTATTTCAACGTGGTCGCCCTCGGGCTGGCCGTGGCCTGGTTGGTCACCGTCTGGGCCACCGCGATAGCTGCCGGACGCCGCATCTGGGATGCGGCCCTCGTGGCGGCCTCACCGTTGGTGATCGTGCATGGCTTCACAAATTTCGACGCTCTCGCAACGGCTTTCGCGCTCACCGGGCTTCTGGCGTGGGCAAAGAAGCGGCCGGTTCTGGCCGGAATTCTGATCGGTCTCGGCGGTGCCACCAAGCTCTATCCCCTGCTGTTCCTCGGTCCGCTGCTGGTGCTGTGCTGGCGCACCGGAAAAATGCGCGAGTGGGGCATCACCGCATGTTCCGCGATCGGGGCCTGGCTGGCGGTCAATCTGCCTCTCGCACTGCTGTATCCGGCGGGATGGTACGAGTTCTTCCGGCTCAATTCCGAACGCGGAGCCGACCCTGATTCGCTGTACAACGTCGTCACTTCGTTCACCGGGTGGACCGGTTTCGACGGGCCCCTCTACCCCGGCGACAAGCCCTTGGTTCTCAATGCCGTGACGCTCGTGTTGTTCGCCATCGTGTGTGCGCTGATCGCGTACATCGGCACGACGGCACCGACACGGCCACGGCTCGCGCAACTGGTGTTCCTGGTGGTGGCCGGGTTCCTGCTCACCAACAAGGTGTGGAGCCCGCAGTATTCGCTGTGGCTGGTTCCGCTGGCGGTACTTGCCCTGCCGCATCGCCGAATTCTGTTGGCGTGGATGGCGATCGACGCGTTCGTCTGGTTCCCGCGGATGTACTACTACCTGGGAGTGGAGAACAAGGGTCTACCCGAACAGTGGTTCACTGCGACCGTCGTGGTGCGCGACGTCGCCGTGATCGGGTTGTGCGCGTTGATCGTTCGGCAGATCTACCGTCCGGCCGAGGATCTGATTCGAAACGGCAGCGCCGTCGACCCGCTCGGTGGCGTGCTCGACGGCGCTGCAGATCGGACGACAACTGCCCGCAAGGTCACATATAGCGGCCGAGCTGTTTGACGGCTTCACCGGCGTGCTTGGCCTGGATGCCGTCGCCGATGGCCTGAAGCTTCCACTCACTGCCCTGGCGGTACACCTTCGCCATCACCAGGCCGGTGAACGGCATGCCGCCCTGCAGGGTGAACCGGGCCAGTTCGGTGTTGGTGGTGTTGTCCACCAGACGGCAGAATGCGTTCGCGACCTGCTCGAACGTCTGACCGCGGTAGGACGTGACCGTGAAGATGATGCCGGTCACGTGCTTGGGCACCCTCGTCAGGTCGACCACGATCACCTCGTCGTCGCCCTCGCCCTCACCGGTGAGGTTGTCGCCCTGGTGCACGATCGAGCCGTCCTTGGCCTTGAGCTGCCCGTAGTAGACGACATCGTTGACGTTGCGGTCGGCGAGCATGATCGCCGACGCGTCCAGGTCGATGTTCGCGGCTCGGCCGCCGCCACCGAAGAATCCGCCCTTCTTCGGAGTGGTCACCGGGTCCCACCCGAGGCCCATGCGGATGACCGTGAGAGCCACCCCGCCGTCCTTGCGGAGGGTGACCTTCTGACCCTTGGTGAGGCTGACGGGCTTGGACTTGGTGAGGCTGACTTCCGGAGCCTCGGTGCGGACCGGGGCGGCCGGTGGTGCCGGCGGCGTAGCGGGTGGCGGTGGAGTGGCCGGCGGCGGTGGAGTGGCGGGAGCGGGAGGAGGTGTCGGCGCGGCAGCGGGTGCGTCGTCCACGGACACACCGTGGTCGGTGACCAGCGCGGCGAACCCGCCGGCGTAGCCCTGCCCGACGGCTCGGACCTTCCAACTACCATGACGACGGTAGATCTCCAGTGCGATCACGATCGACTCCGAGCTCAAGCCGTCGATCGTGTACTCGTACAACACATTTCCAGCCGTGTCGCTCACGCGTGCAACGGGCGCGGCGGATCGACCGAAGTTGCTCGACGCGTCGTCGAGGGTGATGACCGCGCGGATCTGCTCGATATCGGTGGGAATCGACGCGAGCGATACGGCGAGCCGAGCCGGTCCGCCCTGGCCGGGCTCGAGGCGGACGCCAGGGCCGGTGGGCTGGTTGAAGAACACGAAATCGGCGTCCGTGCGCACCTTTCCGGCGTCGGTGACCATCAGCGCGGACAGGTCCGCGGGTACGGCCAGCGAGATGGAGATGACGACGTCACCGACGGTGAGGGGGCCGTTCTGACCCTTGGACAACGGTTGACCGGCCGGAGCAGACAATGTGATGGACTCTCTCTCGTAGTGCTGGTTACCGTCATCCAATGTACTTGTTCGATTTGTCCGACTGGTGTGGCCGAGCGGACGTCAGATCGGGCGCAGGGTGAACAGGTCGCCGGGTGTGCAGCCGAGAACGCGGCAGACGGCGGTGAGCGTCGAGAATCGGATGGCCTTGGCGCGGTCGTTCTTGAGCACCGACAGATTGACGACGCTGACTCCCGCGAGACGGGAGAGTTCGGCGAGCGTCATGCCGCGGGCGTCGAGAATCTCGCCCAGATGGCAGACGACAAGGTGGTCGACGAACTCTTCGGCCATCAGACCAGGCCCTCGGCATCGCGAGCGAGCTTGGTGCCCTGCCGGAGAACCGCGTAGACGAACTGCAGGACGATCGCGACGATCACGGCCAGCCAGAACGCGCCGAGGCTCCGTGCAGTATCGGTGAGCTCGGTCGTCTCGAGCGCGCCCTGAACAGCATTCGTACTCATCACTCGAAGAGCTCCGGTGATGACCGGGTACAGCACCAGGCAGGCGGCAACCACGGCCAGGTCGATGCTGGCACGGGTGCTGAACGGGGTTTCCTTGATGACATTGTCGAAGAATCGGTACGCGAAGAATATCCCCACCAGGATGAGGATTCCGCCGGCCACGATCTCGCCGTACCTCATGAAGTCGATCATGCCGATGAGTCGCTGGACGTCGCTTTTGGCGACACTGAGCTCGATGGCGTTGCCCGGCTGCAACTGTCCGCCGTACAGGTCGAGCGTTGGAGAGCCCTCCCGAGGCGTGACGGCGGCGCTGACGTAGTCCGAGGAGTGGTATTCCCACAACCTCCTCCCCGACCACACCATTGCTGCAGCCGCGTAGAACGCCATTGCCCATGTGTTGGCTCGTGCCGAGCCCAGTCCGTATGCCATTCCGCCGCCTCCATATCGATAGTCGATAATAACGAATATCGATAACCTATCGAAAATCGATACGGTGTCAAGGGCCGGCCGCCATCACCGCCTCAGCGCGATCGCCACATGCCGTCCGATCTCCGATGCCAGCCCAGCGGTATCGGCAGGCACGATGTCGATCGACTCTGCGGAGCGGACGAGGTAGCGGCCGTCCTGCTCGAAGTCCATCCAGAAGAACGAGACGGCGTCCGTATCGCGTCGGTTGTCGTAGGTCGTCCCGCGCGCGACGATGATTTCGCCCACTGCCGACCGCGGTCGGTCGAAGAACGATCGGAATTGCTCGTCCGCGGTCGCCCCTCGTGTTGCGGTGGACAGGTGGGACCCACCCGACGTGGTTGCGCCCCTGACGTGTTCGAGTCTGGCAGCCGGTCGGCGCCCAGCGACGTCGGCCGGTAGCGATCCGAGGACTCGGGCCGGTGCGCGGGTAGGGCTCGTCAACTCGATCGTGACGGAACCGCCGCAGGAGGCGTCGGGCCCCGGTTGCTGAGTGAGCACAGCGGCCACATCGTGCCGTATCGCTGCGTGCGCGCGTAGGCCGGTGTGCGGGGAATCGGTTGTGTCACTACGGCATTCGACTCGGACGATCGGGTCCACGATGGTCCGTACGGCTGTGCTGAGCTCGTCGTTCATCAGCGCGTCGATCCTCGCCGACGCCTCTTGTCGCAGTTGTCGCAGTTCGTCCACGGTGTCGACGTCCATGGTCACCGCCAGAGGGTACGGCAGTCGGTCTCGTCCGTAGCGGCTACAGAGCATCATGAAGTCGATGCCTTGCAAGGTCCAACTCGTCATTGTCAGCCGCCCAGTACCGGCGGTGCGACCAGGGGCAGGTCACCGATCAGTTCGCTGCCGTTGCTCACGTCGACGAGGTAACCGGGAGTGGCGTGCTCGCCGTCGTTGTCGCCGGCTCCGCGCGCGCCCGCTCCGCCCATGGCACCCATTCCCGGCATGCCGTGCGCTCCCGCGCGGCCGGCCGACGCCGCAGCTGCGCCGCCCGGACCGCCCGCCCCGTTGCTGCCCGCACCGCCGCCGCCCGTCCCGCCGCCGATCGGAGAGCCGAGAACCGAGCCGCCGTAACCCGACCCGGCACCGGAACCTCCGCCGGAACCGCCTCCGTATCCCGCACCGCCGCCGTAGCCCGAACCAGTGGACCCTCCGAAGCCGCTGCCACCGTGCCCTGTTCCGCCGTAGCCGCCGGACCCTGCTCCGGAACTCACACCGCCGCCCGCAGATCCGGGCGCGGCAGATGCGGCACGCGTTTCACCGGAGTTGTCGGCCGGAGGCAGCGAACCCGAACCACCGGACCCGGGCTGCTCCGATGCAGCAGAATCGGTACGACCCGCCCCGGCAGCCTCCGCGCCACCGGCCTGCGTCTGCGCTACCGAATCAGCCCCGCCCTCGGTACCGGAGCCGCCGGGCGAGGTCGACCCGATGCCCCCACCTCCGCCCCCGGCGGAATTGCCGAGTCCCCAGCTGCCGGTGGACACGCCACCGTCGGCGACGGGATTGTGTGCGGCAGGCAGCACCGGGACCTGGGAATCGGACTGCAGCACCCCTGGTACGTAGACCGAGCGCATGATTCGGCGTGCTTCTTCCTGCTGCTCCTCTCGGGCCGACACGGCTTCCTTGGCGGCGAAGGGAACGGGGAGAAGGGCATCGATCATGATGCTGCTTCCGGCCGCAACCACCGGTGGCATCCTCGACTGTGTCTGCGTGAAACCGGAGTGCGCCTCGAGCAATTTGTTGCTGATCAAGCTCATCGAGGTGGACAGCGCGGTCGCGGACGAAACGTAGTTGCCCACACCGCCGCGGACGGCATCGGCCGTCGGCCCCGACCAGCCCGACGTCATGGCCGCCTCGATGCCGGAACGAAAGCCGTCGGATCCGGTGGTTGCGGCAGCGGACAAGTCGTTCCAGTTCTTGGACGAGTTCACGATGGTGGTTGTGCCCAGCGATCCGACCACGGCCACGATCTCCTCGTGCGGCATCACCTCGAACGCCTCGGTGATGACCACTTCGGTCGGCTCGAACTCGCCGCGGTAGTCGAGGGCCACGTTCGCCTTCTCGAATGCCGCGTCCAGAACGGAGTCGAGAAATTCGGGACCCACCGGCGTCACGAACGTACTGCTGACGATGTTGTCGATCGTTGCTGCGAGTTCCTCGTACGGATCCGTCATGCCCACCCCTTGCCCTGCGTCTGTCTCCCCGACGACCAGTTAGACGCGGCGCACGGCAGTTCGGTTCCGTAGCCACTCGAGAATTTCCTCGCTGGCCCGGACGCCGGAGGAGTTGGTGACCGTGAGCCCGGGGCGGGCGAAACCCAGCAACTCGAGTTCGCCGTGCCGCGGACGGATCGCGGCGTCGGCAGCGATGAGCATCTCGGCGTCGAGTGCGCCGTCACCTGCGGCGAAGACTCGGGCATCGGCGTCGAGCGTGCCGTCCTGAACGAGCCTGGAACGAACCTCGGCCACCGCGGAGCTCTTGCACACCGCGTTCGGCATCGTGTAGATCTTGCGACCCTGCTGTGAGACGTTCCAGTCGCGAGCGGCGCACCACTGCGACCACTCTGCGACGAACCCGTCGGGCACGGCGGCCGTGTTCACCACCAGGTAGCAGAAGAGGCCGTCGGCCTCGCGGTACTTGAGTACCCAGTCCTCGGAGACCCTCGATCTCAACTCTGCCCCGATGCCCGCCAGATCCAACTCGAACCCGTTGCGCCAGCTCGAGTCGGGCGTACCGTCGACCAGGATGTTGCCGCCGTTGCTGGTGATGGCGTACCGCCAGGGTGCACCGGGCAGCGTGATCCGCTGAAACTGTTCGATGGTTCGCGTGGTGGTCGGTACCACGACCATGGTCTCGCTCAACTCCCGAAGCAAAGACATCGAGCGAGAGCTCATGTACGACAGTGGTTTTCCCTCGTACATCTCCACGCACTCGAACGTATCGTCCAGGGGTACACCGAGTGCGCCCTCGGAGAAGATCATCGTGCGATCGAGATCCACAGCGACGAGGGCGCTCACGACGCCTCTCCGCTCGAGACGTTCTTGATCAGCCCCATGCACGAGTACGCGAGATCGGGAACCACGTCCACCGGCACTCCCCTGGCCGCGGCGAGCATCCGAATGTGTTCGTGCTCGGGCGCTTCGGCGTCTCGCACCAGCACCCGCCACGGGACTCGGCGCAGCAGCACCCGCGTGGTCTCGCCGACGCCGGGTTTGACGAAATTGACGTGCGAGATTCCGTACTCCGCGCGGACCTTCTCGACCGACGCCCATCCCGACCAGGTGGGGGTGCGGTCGGAGGCGAGCACGGCGGTCACCGAGGCGGCGACCTCGTCGCGGACATCGTCGAATCGCGCAGCGACGGTGTCGAGCAGGTGACGCGAGACGTCGTCGGGTGCGAGATCCGCGTAGTACTTGGCACCGTGGAAGTCTCCGGGACGAATCAGGCTGTCGTTGAGCACTGTTCGCGATACCAATCCCGATACGGTCGAATTGAGGCAGGCCGACGCGATGAGGAAGTCGTCTCTGGTCCCGTAGGTGCGAGCGCAGTTGCCCGGATCGGCGAGCACGGCCAGATCGTCGTCGAACTCGGCCCCGGGAAAATCCCGTAGTGCGGCGGTGAGTTCGCGGGCGATCGCACCCTTGCCGGTCCAGCCGTCGACGAACACCACCGAGCGCGAGTCGTGGTGCTCTGCGAGGTAGCGCAGTGCCACGGCGTCGATGCCCCGATCGCGCACGATCGACACCGCATAGTGCGGAATCTCGATGCCGTGCGCCGCGAATGCCCAGCGGCGCATCAGTATGCCGACGGGTGTGCCTGCTCGAGCCAGGGACGCGAGGACGATCCCGCGTCCGCGCTCGGCCAGCACGACCTCGGTGACGGTTCCCACGGCGACCGCCAGCCGAGACGCGCTCTCCTGCAGTACCTTCTCGAACAGTTCGCGGTAGGCGAGGTCGGGTTGATATTCGACCGGGAGCGTCTCTGCGTAATGTGCCTCACCGGCCTGGATACGCTTCTCCCGCTCCTCGATTCCTGCTTCGAGTGAGACCGACGAGAGGTCCTTGAGCAACCAGGTGACTTCTTCCGCTGCGTACGAACCGAATTCGGGTCCGCGGAGCGGACGTGCCCGCCGAGCCATCTCGAGCGCCACCGGATCGGCCCCCGTCACGACCACCAGGAGTACGTCGATGCCCGACGCAGCAAGGGTCCGGGCTGCCGCCGTGAGGTTCTCGGTGTCTGCGGGGGCGTCGGCCACGAGCACCAGCGTGGCGTCGTGTGGGGCGGACGCGTTGTAGAGATAGCGCAGTCCCGATTCGTCCTCGGGCGCAGCGAATTCGAAGCCACGGCGCAGCGGATAACCCTCCACGTCGAGTACGTATGCGGGCGATCGTGTCGTGGTCTGGAACAGCGCACGGTGCCCCCGCTTCTGCAGCGCCGCCGCCAGTCGGAGCGGGAGGTACATGAGCTCTTCGTGGCCGATGACGACCACCGATCCCGCTTCGGGGAGCGAGGCATCGACGCTGCCTGCGAGAACATCGATCGCAGAGTCGAAGCCTGCCGCGTCGGACCGGAGGAATCCGTGGCGTCCGCCGTCGGGCAGGGTCGACGGCCATTGGGCGTCGACGCGTCGAACCGTACCGGACTGTGTAGCAATGGGATTGAATACCGGGTCGGGCAGGGCGAGCACCGTCTCCACCAGACCCGGCTCCAGTTCCACCGACCCCTGGGCCAGGCTCACGTTGTCGATCCGAACGCCGAGTTCTGTTGCCACCGCGGCAGCCGCCGCCAGATGGTCGTCGGTGCGCATGTCGACCAGCGACGCGATGACGTAGTGCGTGCGCTCGGCCGAGGAGTGAATCTGCCGCAGCGCGTCCAGTGCGGTCGCTCCGGTCGAGATCTCGTCGTCGACGAGAATCAACGGCAGGTCGCCGGCGAGGAGATCGGCCGAGGTGGGCATCAGCAGGTGGTCGGTGGCGTGCGAATGGCCCTCCTCGAACTCCCCGTGCACGGTCATGC
This sequence comes from Rhodococcoides navarretei, assembly GCF_038069675.1. Lineage (NCBI taxonomy): Bacteria > Bacillati > Actinomycetota > Actinomycetes > Mycobacteriales > Nocardiaceae > Rhodococcoides > Rhodococcoides navarretei. The sequence goes on along the minus strand of NZ_JBBPCN010000001.1, from coordinate 5,195,413 downwards.
CGGGAACGGAGCGACGCGTCGAGTGCAGGTAGCAGTGCGCGCCCAGAGCAGTCGCGACCGTGTGGCCCAATCCCGTTGCCGTTTCGGCGAATCCGAGAACGTCGACATCGGCACCCTCGACCGCGGTGCGCACCAGGGCGGCCAGTTCGCTGCCGGCCGCGATGACGACGTCCGGATCCACGGGTATGTGTTTGCCGAGCACGGTCGAGACCAACAGGTGGGCGCGGCGGGGGTTGCGCCGCAGACCGGGCCGCACCAACTGTGTCGCCGTCCACGACGACGACGAACCGGTGTCGGTCAGAGCAATCCCGTCCGCCGGGTTCGCGTTCATCGCTGTGCCAATGCGGTCAGTAGGTCCACGAACGTGATTCCTTCGTTGGTGACGCCGAATGCCTTGGATCGCAACACCGTCTGCTTCGCCCAATTGCGGTGCGGACCCAGCTCGTTCATCTTGTTGCGGTAGCCGGACGCCTGCACGCCACCCTGGTCCGAGGAGAGAATGTCGAGTGCGTCGTGATACTCCTCGTGCGTCACCGCGGACAGCGCATGCACAGCAGGCACGTGCGAGGGATGAATGACGGTCTTTCCCTGGATGCCGTTGGCTCGGTCGAGGGCCACCTCGCGCAGCAGGGCGTCGAGGTCGCTGCTGACCAGCTGCTGGCGGAAGCGCACAGCCTCTTGGTCGGCGAACGGCGTCTGTCGCAGCAGGGGACGGAACATGCGCTCGTGGTCTGCGAAGTACTCCCACACGGGTCCGGTGATGACGAATCCGGATCCGTCGTACCGGCCCAGGTGGTTGACGATGGCGCTGATGACGTCGGCGACGACGCGGACGTCGTAGATCGTCAGGTCGCGGTCGCGGCGGATGCCGAATGTGCCGCACATGTCGGTGGCCCCGATGCGCACGGCCAGCACGATCTCGCGGTAGCGGCCGAGGAGTTCACGAATGGCGACCAGTTCCGAGTCGCGTGTCTCCCGGTGCACAACCTCCGGTGATTCGAGGACGGGCATGGCGAACAGGCGCGTGCCGTGTGCGTGCGACGCGGCGACGATCTCGTCGAGGAACTCGGCTCCGCGTGCGGCCGTGAACTTCGGTACGACGAATCCGGCGAGTCCGGCGGCACCGTGGTCGAGGGAGGCGCAGATGCTCCGGATGTGCGCGGCGGTGCGAGCCCGGACGAACACCAGTGATCTCGAACCCGAGAGTTCGTTCAGAGTTCGCACGGTGTTGGCCAGTGCTTCTTCCAGATCATGGTCCGCTACAGCGTCTTCGAGATCGATGACGATGGACCGCACGCCCTCTTCGGTGCGTTTGTTCACCGTCGCAGTCAGGTCGGGGCGTGTCGCCGGAATGTACAGAGTTGCCCCGAGAGCTGTTGCCACGAGGCTGTTTCCGTCGCTCGTCTCGATGTCTTCTGGCTGGATGAAGAACACTCGTTCACGGGTGTCTGCGTCGAGATGGCGAAAGTGTTGCACCACTGTCCTTCGTGTGAATGTGATCAGTGCGAGTTACGCATGCGGTCGATCACGCCTGCGATGAAGTCCGAAATGGTATCCAGATCCTGCAGGTATGACCAGTAGTCGGGGTGGGTACCCGTCAGCGCGGTGCTCGCCCTGTCGATCCGGGCAAGCTGAGCATCCAACACCGAGCCCCATTCGGCAACCAGACCGCGGTTGATCGCGAGTTGTTGAGCGTCACGAAGTTTGAACCGTACTTTGTTCTCGGTCTCCTTCGGATCCGCCTTGACCGCTCGCAGGAGATGCACGCGGTCGGTGACCGCGTCGACGAGTTGTTCGGCATCGCTCAGGTGTTGGCGAGCCTGAGTGACCAGATCCAGCGACTGCTCCGGATTGCCTGCGTCGAGTGCAGACCTCGCCGCGCGCAGATCCTCGTCCGCCTGCTCGATGTGGCGCGCACTCGACCGTTCGTTTCGTGACAGGTCTGCCGAGCTCTTGGCGTTGAACTCGCGGAGCAAGCTCGAGAAAGCGGGAGCGATGCCCTCGGATCTCGTTCGTACGGCTTCCATTCGGGTGCGCACCGACGCCAGCGCCGTTCGGGCTTCCTGGAGACGCCCCGGTGCAGACTCGACGGCCGCACGCAGTTCGGCAGCCCGGTCGCGGACGAGGGCCGCGTGCTCTCGGGCGCGCAGAGGGTCACGCTGATCGGCCTGCAATTGCGTTGTTGCCGAATCGAGTTCGCGCCATGCCTGGCGAAGCGATGGATACGCGACAAACTGTTCGTCGACTGTGGATCGAGCTGCGTCGGCCTCGGCCAGTGCGTCCTGGACCAGCCGCGGGGTAGCTGCGAACTGAGCGGACGCTTGCTCGAGGGTGGCTCGATGGGCGTCGTAGAACCGATCCACGGCCGCGCTCGCGTCGTACAGCAGTGCGGTCGCGCGGTCGAATGCCGATCTGGCAGCGGCCGTGGTGATTCCGTCGAACTGATCGACGGCGGCGAGGTAGGCGGCTCCGGCGTCGAAACATTGCTTCTCGGTGTCGGCCCATCGGCCGGCGAGTCGATCCTGCGGCCGCAGAGCGGTGGTGGCCTCGACGCCTGCCGAGGCGATGGACTGGCGCTTGTCCATATCGAGGAAAGCGGCGACAGCGTTGTCCTGGGAACGACGCGCGGCGGCGTCGGATTCGGCACCTCGGCGGAACACCCCAGGCCAGCGACTTGTCACCTGCTCGATAGTACTGACGGGAACCCTGGCGATGTCGGACTCGTTGGCAGAGTACGTCCAAGAACCGGACATTCCCACTACGGTTGAACCCGTAACGGGAAACCAATTGCGAAAGGACCTCTCCATGGGCGTCAGCCTCAGCAAGGGTGGCAATGTCTCGCTCACCAAGGCAGCTCCGAACCTGACCGCGGTCGTGGTCGGACTCGGATGGGACATCCGCACGACGACCGGCACCGACTTCGACCTCGACGCCAGCGCCATCGCTCTGAACTCGACGAAGAAGGCCCTGAGCGACGGGCATTTCGTGTTCTTCAACAACCTGAAGTCTCCCGACGGCTCGATCGAGCACACCGGAGACAACACCACGGGTGAGGGCGAAGGCGACGACGAACAGATCAAGGTCGATCTCGCCGCGGTGCCGCCGGAGATCGAGACCATCGTCTTCCCCGTCTCGATCTACGACGCGGACGCACGCTCGCAGTCGTTCGGACAGGTGCGCAACGCCTTCATCCGCGTGGTGAACCAGGCCGACAATTCCGAGCTCGCTCGCTACGACCTCAGCGAGGATGCCTCCACCGAGACCGCTATGGTCTTCGGTGAGCTGTACCGCAACGGCGCGGAGTGGAAGTTCCGCGCGGTCGGTCAGGGCTACGCCTCCGGACTCGCAGGAATCGCTCGCGATTTCGGAGTAAACGTGTAGTAAAGGCCCTCTCAAGATTGGGAGTACCCCCGCCTCGTCATTCATGATGGGCGGGGGTTTTTCCGTCTTCAGTCTCGAGAAAGGCCACGCCAGTGGTTGTCAAGATCTTCGGATGGTCGATCGCGGTCACCATCGTGTCCGTCATCGTGGCTTTCCTGTACGGCGGGATCGAGGCGATGATCCTCGTCCTCATCCTCGGTGTACTCGAGGTGTCGCTGTCCTTCGACAATGCCGTCATCAATGCCACCGTGCTGCGACGCATGAGCGAGTTCTGGCAGAAGATCTTCCTCACCATCGGCATCATCATCGCCGTGTTCGGCATGCGGCTGCTGTTCCCACTGGTCATCGTCTGGGCTGCGTCGGGTCTCGGTCCGGTCGCCGCCATCGATCTGGCGCTCAACCCGCCCGCCGACGGTGCCGCGACCTTCCCGGACGGGTCACCCAGCTACGAGACGCTCCTCACCGACGCGCACCCGCAGATCGCTGCATTCGGCGGCATGTTCCTGCTGATGCTCTTCCTCGGCTTCATCTTCGAGGACCGCGAGATCACCTGGCTGAGCTGGCTCGAGAAGCCCCTGGCCCGCATCGGCCGCCTCGACCAGCTCTCCGTGGTCGTCGCAGGCCTGCTGCTGGTCCTGAGCGCCGAATTCCTCGCCGACGACGACAAGATCTCCACCGTCATGGTCTCCGGCGTGCTGGGCATGATCACCTACATCGCGGTGAACGGACTCGGTGAGCTCTTCCATGTCGAAGAAGAGGGCGAGGAGTCCTCGCACGGACCGAGCGAACTGGCGAAGGCGACGGGCAAGGCCGGATTCTTCCTGTTCCTCTACCTCGAGGTGCTCGACGCATCCTTCTCGTTCGACGGTGTCATCGGTGCCTTCGCCATCACCGCGGACCCCATCATCATCGCGCTCGGCCTCGGCTTCATCGGTGCGATGTTCGTCCGTTCGATCACGGTGTTCCTGGTTCGCAAGGGAACGTTGTCCGACTACGTGTACCTCGAGCACGGCGCGCACTGGGCGATCGGTGCGTTGTCCATCATCCTTCTGGTTTCGATCGGCGTGCACATCAACGAGCTGATCACCGGCTTCGTGGGAATCCTGTTCATCGGAGCCGCCCTGCTGAGCAGCATCCGACGCAACAAGCGTCTGGAGAACGAAGGCGTGGAGACCGCAGTCAGCGTCTGACGGACGGGCTCGGCGGGCTCACAACTCCGAGATGTCGACGAGCCCGTCCTGCAGAGCTCGCGCGACCAGCCCGGCTTTGGTGGGTGCCGGTCGCCCGACCGAGGTGTACTTGGCCCGAATTCGGGTGAGATGGGTATTGACGGTGCCGAGCGAGAGAAACAGTGTTTTCGCCACCTCGGTCTTGGAGTCGTGCCTGATCCAGCAGAGCAGTACCTCGATCTCCCGGCTCGTCAGATCCGGTCGAGGCGGAAAAGGGCTCGCTGGGGCGGGAACGGGGTGGATCTGCACGGGGGGCGGAACCAGGCTTATCGGCCCGCGTGAGCGAGGTGGTACCTGGACCGATGAGCCGTTCTCGGAGGGCATGGGGTCGAGCAGAGCAGACATCGAATCTCCCGAACGCCGAAGTGAGTTGAGGCCAACTAAACCAACATGAGCGATTCTCACAGGTAAAGCACGGCTTTTCTGCCCTGATTTTCAGGGGCATTGAAACGTCAACCGTTTCGTGAGCGTGTCACGGGGCTACGACAGACTGTCGACCGTCGGCATCGACCTCGATTCGTACGTCCTCGCTCGAGTCGCTGACCAGTATGGATGCGACCTTCGCTCGCCCGGGTGGCAGTATCCGAGCGGTTACCACTCCGCCAACCGCACCTCTCAGGGCATCGGACACGGCAGCGCTCACCCGCTCCGAAATTGTGGGATGAACCACAGCGAGCCCGCCGTCGTCGAGCAAAACCACCTGTACTCCCCGCGCCCGAGCGGCCCGCGCTTGCGCGGCGACGTCGTCGGTCATCAGTCCGGGTGCACGCAGCCGATCTCGCAGAGTGGCCTCGAGCAGTCCGCAGGCCTGACGCTCCGCGGTATCGAGGACGGACCCCCTCGCGATCTTCTCCAGCAGGGGCCGGGCGAGAACGTCCAACTGCTCCAGTTGGCGATCTCGCTCTTCGAGGCCGGCCGACGTCGCAGCATCCTCTGCGGCGCGGCGACGAGACTGGGCACGGAGCTCGAAGACCGCCGCGGCCGTGGATCGAAAGGTCAACGCGAAGAACGTTGCCATCACCAGAGGCGCGAAGCTGATGACGGACATGGCAACGCCTGCCATCGCGCCCTGTTCGGTGGCCGCTGCCCAGACGGCACACACTGCGACCACGGCCACCATCGCCGCCCACCCGAGGGCGGTTCGTCCTCGCACAGTGACGAACCCGCACAGGGCGACCGCGGCACTGAGCGGCCACGTCTGCAGTCCGTTCGCCACCGGAACCGGAACCTGCGACAGCACGACGGCGGTGGCCACCGGAGCCGCCGCGCTGATGGCCGCCGCCCACCCTGCACCGAGTGGATCGCCCGGCACGGCCACCAGCGCGAACGCTGCGAACGACACCAGGATTACCGCCGCCTGCACCACCCAGACGCTGTGTACGCCGTCCGACGCCGTGAAGTTCATCAGCGAGTAAGTTCCGAGGAAGGTCGCGGCCACGCCGTATGCGCTGGTGGTGTTCATCCCGAGAAACGCCCGGACGTCGCGATCGCCGTCGGAGGAGTCGGTCATGTCGTATCTCCCGGGTCTCGGTAGGTCAGCGTGACCGTGGTACCGCTCCCCGGCTCGGACGTCACCTCGGCCGATCCGCCCGGCACTTGACGCATGCGCCCGCGGATGCTGACAGCAAGCCCGAGCCGGTGCGGTGCGACGGACCCGGGATCGAAGCCGCATCCGTCGTCGCGGACATCGATGCGCACCGAATCGGTGGCGACGCGAACGTGCACCTCGCGCTCGGCACGGTCACCCGCGTGGCGCACGCTGTTGCGCAGGGCCTCGGCGGCGCTCGCCGACAGAGCGCGCACCGCGTCCATCGGCACCGTCGTGTCCACGGATACAGCGGCGGTGCCGGCATCTATGACGACGTGGTCGTCGACTTCGGACAGCGCCGAGCGGAGGTAGGCGAGGAAGCTCTCGGGTCCGACGCGTTCGGTCGAGGCGATGCCGGACCGCAATCGGTCCAGCCGGGCCAATGCCGTACTCGATTGCGCGGTCAGCGCCGGACTGTTTCCCGCGCGCGCGGCCGAGAGCAGCGTCGACATGACGTCGTCGTGGATCAGGGCGTCGAACCGTTCTCGCTCCACCGATCTCGCGGCACTCGCCGCCGCAGTTGCGGCCTGGTACTCGGCGGCAACTCGCGTCGTGTCCAGCAGGCGACCGGTGCGCACCACCAAAGTGACTGTGACAGTGAAGAGCCCGCAGAACATGACGCCGAAGACGATGTCCGAGAACAGTGGAACGTTGCCATGGTCGACTCGGCTGTAGTAGTTGACGACCTGTCCGAACGACGCGACGAGAACCAGGTACGTGAAGATTGCGCGATTCGACCATGCGATTGCCGTGGTGACCGAGATGAGGCCGGGAAAAACTGCGATCCAGGCAGATTCGGTCAGTTCGAGCAGCGGTCCATCGAAGGCGGGAAGCCACAGCACCTGACCGATCAGGTATGCGACTGCCATCGAGGTGACGAGTGTCCGGATGCGTCGCATGCTCCATCGAAACGACGCGAACGACAGCCCGAGCGCGGGGCCGAAGATCGCACACACGAACAGCGGTGTGTACCAAGGCTGCAGCCGACCGAACTGCGACAGAATCTGCGGCGCAAGCAAGGCCAGGTAGGCGAATGCACCGGCACTGGCGAAGCGGGCCATGTAGCGCGCGAGGCGTTCCTCGGCGCTCGGACCGTGCATCAGTCCTGCGGAGGTAGTTCGGGCATCGGGAGCCACCCGTCCTCGACAGCTCGCTTGTACAGATCGGTCTTCGTCGGTGCCGGACGCCCGGCCTCGGCGTACTTGTTTCGGATACGCACCAGGTAATCGTTGACCGTCTGCTCGGACAGGCCGGCCAGGCGGGCGACGCGTCCGGCTTTCTCACCCGACGCGTAGAGGGCGAGTACCTCGCGTTGGCGGGGGCTCAGGCCGACGTCGGGAAGTTGCGGATCCCCGTCGATCGCGGCAGCCCAGTCCGTCGTGACGACTTGCCCTCCACTCGCTGCGCGCCTGATGGCGGACACGATCGCGGCCGCAGGTGCGGACTTTCGCACCACGCCCAGTACGCCCGCACGGGCTGCCGAGCGAACCAGAAATGCGTTCTCGGCACCGGTGTAGACCAGTACGCGCGCACCGGCGGCGTGCAAATGCTCGACATTCGAGCGGGGCGACGACCCGTCACCCAGACGAAGATCGAGGACCACCAGATCGAGTGCCTGCTGCTGGGCGAGCAACTCCGCCACGGTGGCGGCGATCGACACCAGGTCGAGGTCCGGCTCGTCCGCGAGCATGGCCTTGAGTCCGAGCGCGACCGATTCGTGGTCCTCGACCAGGCCGACGCGTCGTACCGCGGTGGTCGGATGCTCGTCGTTGCCCTGCGATTGCGACACCTGCGTCATGTCCTCGCCCCGCTCTGCGCCCTACTGCCCCGATGATGTTGTCAGCGATGTCGCTGTCGGTCGGCGAGATGTTACGGACCTGTGGTCGGTTTCGCCGATCGAAGGAACCCGCAGGCCCGTTCGGATGAACAACACGAACAACACGACCAGCAGTAGCGCTCGTCCCCACACTCCGACGAGAACGAAGAACTCCTCGTCGTTGGCATCGGCACCCGAGGCCAACGCGGCGAAGTACTTGAAGACGCCGATTCCCATGGACAGATCGACGAGAAGATAGGCCGCGACGAGTCCCCACGGGACCCGAAGCAGCACCAGGAAGGGCAGCAGCCACAGCGTGTACTGCGGTGAGTGCACCTTGTGCAGCAGCATGAACCCGCACAGCATCGATCCGCTCACCGCGACCCACGGGTACGTGCCGACGAGCTTTGCCCGACGCCATCCGAGCCACAGCGCAAGAGCGAACGCGGCGAACACCAGCAGCGGCGACGCGACGTCGACCACATTCTGGAAGGAGGCCTCGGCCTCGGCGTATGCATCGGGAGTCATCTGGTCGCTGATGTAGAAGTGGCGCAGTCCCCAGTACCAGATGGAGTTGGTCGTCAGGTCTGCCTGCCGCAGCGACTGGAACGTGAACGACGCACGCCACCCCTCGTAACCGAGCACTGCGAACGGCAGATTCACCGCCACGACCGTGCCGATCGCGGCACCCGCGACCATCAGGCCGCCGCGGATGTCCCAGCGACCCCGAACGGTGTCGGCCGATTCGCGCCCGTCGACGCCGCCGGTGACCACGTACGCGATCAACGGCAACACGAATGCACCGGGATAGAGCTTGAGACAGAAGCCGATCGCCAGCAGCACCGACGCGAGAATTGCTCTGCGTCGCAACGACATCGGCAGCGTCATGACGAAGATAGCGCCGACGGCCGCGGCCACGACGGGTAGCTCCCAATTGTGGAAGGCGTACATCACCAAGGGCGGGCCGATCGACCACAGCAGCGCGGACCAGCCGGCCATCCGACCGAGCATCCAGGCGGTGAGAAGCCCGAAAGGCGCGAGGATCAACGCCGAGGTCAACAGGAATTGCGCGTCGGTGTGCGCGGGAATGGCACCGAGCCACATCAGCAATCCACTGAGGACGGGGTACTCCACCGTCCCGCCTGTGAGGATTCCGTCGCTGTTGATGGCTCCGTGGATGTACGGAAAGATGTGGTTGTCGATGTCTCGACCGAGCCACAGGAATTGGATGTCGGAGTAGCAGACCGAGGAATCCTTGATGGCGTCGAACACCGTGCTGCGACCGGACTCGTCGAACGGTGCGACGGCGCATCGGGCCTTGTTCAGGTACCCCAGAATCAATCCCACCGCAGCCATCGCGACGACCACGACGACCGTCATCGGATTGGTGCGGACCCCGGATCGCATGGTGCAAGACTATGACGCGCGAACGCCGGACCGTGTGCCCGACGCGAATTAGCAGGTCAGGGCCCTGTCGTGTATCTTCGAGGGGTTGCTGACGCAACGACCCTCCTGCCACGGATAGTCCGTGGCCGTTTTCACTAGTCCACAGGAGGTGATGAGGTCTTATGCGTCATTACGAATTGATGGTCATTCTCGACCCCAATCTGGACGAGCGCACTGTCGCTCCGTCGCTCGATACGTTCCTCAACGTCGTTCGCAAGGATGGCGGCACCGTCGACAAGGTCGATGTGTGGGGCAAGCGTCGTCTGGCCTACGAAATCCTCAAGCACGCCGAGGGCATCTACGCCGTTGTGAATCTCAACGCCGAGCCTGCCACCGTCAGCGAGCTGGATCGTCAGCTCGGACTCAACGAGTCCGTTCTGCGCACGAAGGTCCTGCGACAGGGCAAGTAATTGTCGTTGCCCGCCTCTAGGCTGGCATCTACAACGCTTACTACTGAAAGAGGAACCATGGCAGGCGAGACCGTCATCACCGTCATCGGAAACTTGACGGCTGATCCAGAACTTCGATTCACCCCCGCCGGTGCGGCGGTTGCCAACTTCACGGTTGCATCCACCCCGCGCACATTCGATCGTCAGACGAACGAATGGAAAGACGGCGACGCGCTCTTCATGCGCTGCAACATCTGGCGCGAGGCAGCAGAGAACGTTGCCGAGAGCTTGACCCGAGGCTCGCGAGTGATCGTGAGTGGACGGCTGCGGCAGCGCTCGTACGAGACGCGTGAAGGTGAGAAGCGGACAGTCGTCGAGCTCGAAGTCGACGAGATCGGACCTTCACTTCGCTACGCCACCGCAAAGGTCAACAAGGCCAACCGCGGTGGAGGTGGCGGCGGAGGCGGCTTCAACTCCGGCTCCGGCTCCGGTTCCTCCGGCGGATCGGGCGGCGGCCGCTCGAACTCCTCGTCCAACTCCGGTTCCGGTGGAGACGATCCCTGGGGCAGTGCCCCGGCGGCGTCGGGCTCCTTCGGCGGACGTGGCGGAGACGAAGAGCCACCGTTCTAGATCCTTCGATCGAGAACAACCAGATGTAACGGAGAAAGACCCATGCCCAAACCGCCATTGCGCGACAAGGTGCTCAAGAAGAAGGCGTGTTCCTTCTGCAAGGAAAAGAACACGGCGATCGATTACAAGGACACGACGTTGCTGCGTAAGTACGTCAGCGATCGCGGAAAGATCCGCGCTCGCCGTGTCACCGGCAACTGCGTCCAGCATCAGCGTGACGTGGCCGTTGCCGTGAAGAACTCGCGTGAGGTAGCCCTGCTGCCTTACGCCGCGACGGCTCGATAGAAAGGGGCGATTGGTATGAAACTGATCCTCACCGCTGATGTGGACAACCTCGGTGCGCCTGGCGACACCGTAGAGGTCAAGGACGGCTACGGCCGTAACTTCCTGCTGCCCCGCGGACTGGCCATTCAGGCCACCCGTGGAGCTCAGAAGCAGGTCGACGGCATCCGCCGCGCTCAGGAAGCTCGTGCCGTCCGCGGCCTCGAGCACGCCAACGAGCTCAAGCAGGCCATCGAAGGCCTCGAGTCCGTCACGCTGTCCGTGAAGACCGCTGGCGATTCGGGCAAGCTGTTCGGCTCGGTCACCGCGTCGGACGTCGCTTCTGCTCTCAAGGCTGCCGGTGGCCCGGTCGTCGACAAGCGCAGCATCGATCTGCCGAAGGCTCACGTCAAGAGCACGGGTAAGCACGACATCGTCGTGAACCTGCACCCCGACGTGACCGCCAAGTTCAAGCTGGAGGTCGTCGGAAGCTGATTTCAGCTTTCGGCCCGTTTCGGTCGAACAAAGCCCCACGAACCTCGGTTCGTGGGGCTTTTTCGTGTCATCTCACAAAGATCAACTGCCGCAATGGGTTCCGATTTGTGAAGCATCTCTCCTCGGACGTTAGTGAGCAAAGCTTTGCGTACTCTTTGGGCGGGGCGACATCGAAAGTCATCACCACCTGGATCCACCCGACCTGACGCCTAGACGCCCGGAGGAACGCTGCCGTGACCACGACCGTGGAACCCGATTCCGAACCCAGTCCCGAGACCCGACCCGAGCCACAGTCTCGCGTCGGGTCGATCCTGAAATACGACGTACCCGCCTCGCTGGTCGTTTTCCTTGTTGCAGTACCACTTTCGATCGGAATCGCCGTCGCATCCGGTGCGCCGATCATGGCGGGCCTCATTGCCGCCGTGGTCGGTGGAATTCTCGCCGGCATACTCGGTGGATCACCGCTGCAGGTGAGCGGTCCGGCAGCCGGCCTGACCGTTGTGGTTGCCGAGCTGGTCAACCAATTCGGTTGGGGCGTAACGTGTGCCATCACGGTTCTGGCCGGAGCGGTGCAAGTACTGCTGGGTATGAGTCGGATCGCGCGCAGCGCACTGGCCATCTCGCCCGTGGTGGTGCATGCCATGCTTGCCGGAATCGGCATCACCATTGCGCTGCAGCAGATTCACGTGCTGCTCGGAGGCGAGTCCGAGAGTTCTGCCGTGCGGAACCTCCTGGCCATCCCCACCTCCGTCGCGAACGGGCAGTGGCCGTCGATCGTCGTCGGCGGAATCGTCGTCGTGCTGATGTTCGTCTGGCCGCGATTGGCTGGAGTGTCGGGCATGATGGCGAGGGTGACGAAAGTGCCGGCGGCGCTCGTCGCAGTGGTCACCGCGACCGCGGTCTCGATCTTCTTCTCGCTCGATGTCGAACGAATCGAGTTGCCGGGCAACCTGATCGAATCGCTGAGCTTCCCGATCATGCCCGACGGGCAGTGGAGCGCTTTCGCGACCGGCGTCATCACGATCGCGTTGATCGCCAGTGTCGAGAGTCTGCTCTCCGCGGTTGCCGTCGACAAGATGCACAGCGGTGAGCGCACCAACTTCGATCGGGAGTTGATGGCTCAGGGCGCAGGAAACATGGCCTCCGGTGCCATCGGCGGCCTGCCGATCACCGGCGTCATCGTGCGCAGTGCGACCAACGTCAAGGTCGGTGCCAAGTCTCGTGCGTCGGCGATTCTGCACGGCGTGTGGATTCTGATCTTCTCGGTGCTGTTCATCTCGATCGTCGAACTGGTGCCGTTCGCGGCACTTGCCGGGTTGTTGGTGATGATCGGCGTTCAGCTGATCAAGTTGGCGGACATCAAGATTGCGAACAAGACCGGGGACATCGCGGTATACGCGGTCACTGTCGTCGGAGTGGTGGCGCTCAACCTGCTCGAGGGTGTGTTGATCGGTTTGGCACTGTCGATCATCCTCGTGCTGCGTCGCGTGGTGTGGGCCAAGGTGCGTGCGGAAGAAACGGTCGACGGCACCTGGCGCGTCACCACCGAGGGTTCGTTGAGCTTCCTCGCGCTCCCACGGCTGACGCATGTGCTGTCCACCGTCCCCGCAGGTACCGCCGTCACCGTGCACCTGGGCGTGGACTTCCTCGATCACGCCGTGCACGACGCCTTGAACGAGTGGATGCGTCAGCACGAACTCGGCGGCGGCACAGTGAAGGTCGAAGAGGTGGGAACTGCCTCGATGGCGGCTGCCGCCGAGGGTCCGCCCAAGCGCGGATCCGCGACGGTACGCAGCTCGTTGGCACCATGGCGCGCCTGGCAGCTCAAGGGCGATGTGGCGCAGGAGGATTCGCCTGCTGCCCTGCGGCCCGTATTGAGTGGTGTCGCGGAGTACCACCGCACGCATGCCCCCAACATCCGTCCGCACCTCGAGGGTCTGACCGACAACCAAGATCCGGACACCCTCTTTCTGTGCTGTGTGGACTCGCGGGTCATGCCGAACACGATCACCAGCAGCGGTCCAGGAGATTTGTTCACCGTCCGAAACATGGGCAACCTCGTTCCCGCTCAAGGGCAGGATTGCTCGGTGGAGGCGGCACTGGCGTTCGGTGTCGATCAACTGGGCACCTCGTCGGTGGTGGTGTGTGGACACTCGGGCTGCGGTGCCATGAAGGCGGTGCTGAACGGGCCGGAGAACGCCGCGGACGCGTCCGTTGCGGAGTGGTTGGGGTACGGGATGGCAAGCCTCGACGCGTACCGCAGCGGTCACGTGGTGGGTCGCCAGGCGGCGGAACTCGGCTTCGGTGAGGCGGATCAACTCGCCATGGTGAACGTGGCGCTGCAATTGCAGACGCTCACGCGTCATCGGGTCGTTGGCCGAGCCAACGCGGAAGGACGGCTGCGAATCACCGGACTGTTCTTCGACATTCCGACGGCACGGGTGCTCCAGATAGGTACCCAGGAGGTCACTGTTCTGGACCCTGCGGCCTGCCCACAGAAGAGCGACGCCTGACGTCCGAGCGCGTCGTACGAGGGGCCCGATTCCACAGCTGGAATCGGGCCCCTCTCGTCGAAACGGGAGGGTGGTCTGTTTCTGTGAGCAATCCCAGTCGGTGTGACCTGGTTCACCTTCCGGTTAACCTCGTATTTACTCAACACGCCCGAGCTGTCAATTCGGCCGACACGCCGCTCCAGAATCGATGCACAGGAAGAAAACTTTATGTACACGCTGTGACCTGCAGAAAAGGCCAAAACTCGAAAAGTTATACCCAGGTTATCCCCAGACGGTCAACACGGTTGTTCAACACCATCCACATTTCATCCACACCTTCATCCCCAAGCCATGTTGTGACTCCTGCCGATAGCGCTTAACGTCCGTGCAGCGTCTCTCTCGATGCCGTGCAACGGCGACGGGACAGTGCGAATCCGGTGCCGAAAAAGCTTGTCGGTGCCCGGGGGTAGAACTTGCTACATCGCACGGCCGGGTGACACCCGGCGGTGCCGACGACAATGGGGAGAGGACGGCCGGTTCGCGTGGCAGTTGTGGACGATCGAGGACAGTCCGACTACTCCGGCCCCTCGTCCAGCGAGGGGCCCGGCGAGGACTTCGGTCGCCAGCCCCCACAGGACATGGCCGCGGAGCAGTCGGTGCTGGGCGGCATGCTGCTGAGCAAGGACGCCATCGCCGACGTGCTCGAGGTGCTTCGTCCCGGCGATTTCTACCGGCCGGCCCACCAGAACGTGTACGACGCGATTCTCGACCTCTACAGCCGCGGTGAGCCTGCCGACCCGGTGACCGTGTCGGCCGAGCTCGATCGCCGCGGGGAGCTCAAGCGCATCGGCGGCCCGCCGTACTTGATCACCCTCACCCAGACGACGCCGACGGCAGCCAATGCCGGGTACTACGCCGAGATCGTCGCGGAGAAGTCGATTCTGCGCCGGCTCGTACAGGCCGGGACTCGCATCGTGCAGTTCGGTTACGCCGGGGCGGACGGCCAGGACGTCGCCGAGGTCGTGGACCGCGCGCAGGCCGAGGTGTACGAGGTCACCGAACGCCGCACCTCCGAGGACTTCCTCCCCCTCGAGGAGCTGCTGCAGCCCACGATGGACGAAATCGACTCCATCGCCAGCCGCGGCGGCATATCCCTCGGTGTACCAACAGGATTCGCCGAACTCGACGAAATCACCAACGGCCTGCACCCGGGTCAGATGATCATCGTGGCGGCGAGGCCCGGTGTTGGTAAGGCGCTTGCTCTCGACACGCCGCTTCCGACGCCCGACGGCTGGACCACTATGGGCGAGGTGGCTGTGGGAGATCACCTCATCGACGCCCACGGGCTGCCGACCCGCGTCGTGGCGGCAACGGACATCATGCTCGATCGGCCGTGCTACGAAGTCGAATTCTCCGACGGCACAGTCATCGTCGCCGACGCTGAGCATCAGTGGTTGACGGATACCAGGGCGTCACGGAAGTCGGCGCAGGCTGCGGCTGTCAACTACAACCGGACTCGTAATCAGAAGACGTTCGCTGCAGTGCGCACCACCGAGGAAATTGCGAACACGGTGCGCTGCGCGACGAAGGATGCGCGCATCAATCACTCGGTTACCAACGCAGAGGCCGTTCAGCTGCCCGAGCGTGAGCTACTGGTACCGCCGTACACCCTCGGCGCATGGCTGGGAGACGGAACGTCGGCCTGTGCGCAGATCACCAGCGCCGACCCCGAGATCATTGCCCGGATAGAGGGCGAAGGCCTGCACGTGGTGGCGTCCGAGAAAGCCGCACTCCGATTCTCGATCAAGCTTCCTACCGAGGTCGTCGAGGCGAAGGACTGTGTCGTCTGCGGCAAGCAATTCGTTCCGTTTCCGCTCAGTGTCCGTACCTGCGGCCAATCGTGCGGCGGCAAAGCGCGTTTCATGTCCGCTCCGGTCGCGGCACCGACGTGCATCGACTGCGGAAAGGTGACGACCGGTCTGCACCGCTGCCAAGCATGTCGCAACTCGATCGGGACCGTGCAGGCGCGTCTGCGGACGATCGGCGTACTGGGCGACAAGCATGTACCGCTCGACTACCTCCGTAGTTCTGAGGCCCAACGACGTGCGTTGTTGGCGGGTCTGCTCGACACAGACGGCACAGTCACCGGGGGCGGCTCGGTTCAGTTCGCGGTCACCAACGAGCGGCTCGTTCTCGGAGTGCGCGAGCTGATCGTCAGTTTGGGCTATCGCGTGCAGATGTCGACCAGGAGTGTGCGAGGTCGGAGCGAAGCGTCGTCGACGGCATTCACATTGACGTTCGCAACGGACGATGTGGTGTTCGGTCTGCACCGCAAGCAGATGCTGCACAAGGAACGTCGCGCTGCGGGATCCACTGTGCGGTCGGGTTCGCGGTTCATCGTCGACGTTCGCCGAGTCGACTCCGTTCCGGTTCGCTGTGTGGAGGTCGACAACGCGGATCATCTGTATCTCGCCAGTGAGTCGATGATTCCTACCCACAATTCGACGTTGTCGATGGATTTCATGCGTTCGTGCTCCATCAAGCACGGAATGCCCAGTGTCATCTTCTCTCTGGAGATGAGTCGCACCGAGATCGTCATGCGACTGTTGTCCGCTGAGGCGAAGATCAAGCTCGGCGACATGCGTTCGGGAAAGATGACCGACGACGACTGGACCAAGCTGGCCCGTCGCATGAGTGAGATCAGCGAAGCACCGCTCTTCGTCGACGACTCCCCGAACCTGACGATGATGGAGATTCGAGCCAAGGCCCGGCGCCTCAAGCAGCGCAACGGGTTGAAACTCATTGTGGTGGACTACCTTCAGCTGATGTCGTCCGGCAAGAAGGTCGAATCTCGTCAGCAGGAGGTCTCGGACTTCTCCCGTCAGCTCAAGCTGTTGGCCAAGGAACTCGAATGCCCGGTGGTCGCGGTGTGCCAGCTCAACCGTGGTCCCGAGCAGCGAACGGACAAGAAGCCGATGGTCTCGGACCTTCGTGAATCCGGCTCACTGGAGCAGGACGCCGACATGGTGATTCTGTTGCACCGCCCCGACGCGATCGAGCGCGACGACCCCCGCGGCGGTGAGGCCGACCTGATTCTCGGTAAGCACCGTAACGGCCCGACCGCGACAATCACTGTGGCACACCAGCTTCACTTGTCCAGATTCGTGGACATGGCGCGAGGCTAGGGCGATGTTCCCGTGGGCTGAGCGGGCTCATGCGTGGACTCCGGTCGTTGCGGTTTGTCCGACCGCGATTCGACTGCCTTGACGCCACTTCCGGATCAGGTTGTCGGGCCGCGCTTGGAGTTCGCGTACATTGACGAGTCCGGTGATACCGGCATGGGCGCTGGCGGTTCGGCGACGTTCACACTCGGATGTGTCTTGATTCCAGCCGATGATTAAACGGATAGTGCCCCATGGGGTGGTGTAATTCGGATCGGTGAACCATCCGGTTCATGATCAACGAGTTGTGTTGTATGTTAGGCGCTTTCGAGCTGAGGTGTCAACGACTCAGCGGTCGTGTCGGTTGATACTGCAGCGCGTTCCTTCCTGGCGATGACGACCCTCAGCTCGTCCATCGACACGTCGGAGACGTAGCGGCGGGTCACTTGCCACTCGTCGTGCGCTTCGATCACCACCGCGGTCGCCAGGCGCAGGAACGCCGCCGGGTTGGGGAAGATCTCCACGACATCGGCGCGGCGTTTGATCTCCTTGTTGAGTCGTTCGATCGGATTGTTCGACCAGATTTTCTGCCAATGCGACTTCGGGAACGCACGGAACGCGAGCACATCTTCCTTCGCACCGTCCATCATCGCCGACACCTTCGGAAACGACCCGGCGAGCGTCTGCGCGACCTGATCCCACTGCGCTGCAACAGCATCCGGCTCGGTGTGCGCGAAGATCGTCTTGATCGCCGCCATCACCGGAGGCACCTGCTTCGACGACACCGCGGAAGTGACGTTCCGCATGAAATGCACCCGGCAACGCTGCCACGACGCCCCGGTGAACTGCTGCGCCACAGCAGCTTTCAAACCGGCATGCGCATCGGAGATCACCAGATGCACCCCCGACAGCCCCCGCGCCTTGAGCCCGATCAGGAACTCCCGCCAGAAATCGAACGACTCACTGTCCCCGACCGCGGTGCCCAACACTTCACGGGTGCCGTCGATCGACACCCCGGTCGCGACGACGAGCGCATGCGAGACCACATGCGCCCCGATCCGCACCTTGCAATACGTCGCGTCGAGGAAGACGTACGGAAACGTGGTGTGGGTCAACGTTCGCTCACGAAACCGCGCGATCTCCGTATCGAGCCCTTGGCAAATTCTCGACACAGTCGACTTCGAGACGCCCGAGTCAACACCCAACGCTGCGACGAGGTCGTCGACGTTGCGGGTCGACACTCCGTGCACGTAGGCCTCCATGATCACCGCGTACAACGCCTGATCGATGCGTCGGCGACGCTCGAGCAGGCTGGGGAAGAACGACCCTGTGCGCAGCTTCGGGATCTGGATCTCGACGTCTCCGCTGGTCGTCGACACCGTCTTCGAGCGGGTGCCGTTCCGGTAGTTCGTGCGCTCGGCCGTCCGCTCGTAGCGGCCGGCACCGAGGACCTCGGTCGCTTCGGCGTCGATCAGCGCCTGCAGGCCGGCGCGGATCAGCTCGGCGAACACCGACGCCGGGTCTGCACCCTTGAGTGCATCGAGCTGGGTGATCAGGGCAGAATGGTCGTGGGTCATCGCGTGGTCCTTTGGTCGAGTCACTGTGAGAGGTAACTCGTTCATCACTACGCGATGGCCCACCCACAACACGGGTACGACACGCCCGAGCTGCGGCTACGCCGCCTCACCGAATGTCCACCACCCCACGGGACTTACCCATTAAACGACAAGGCTGGACCACATCATCGACATGCGACGGGCTGTGCGCGATCTGTACCGAATTCCGATGAGACAGGAAGCGAAGGCGAACCATATTGTCGGAGTGAAGAAGGTCTACCGCGATCTCGGCCTGGGCGATGGGCAAATGCGCGACCTGTACCAGCGACATCTGAAATCCCTGGTCACCGTGTCATCCGGAGTCTTCGCAATATCAATTCGCAAGGACCTCGTGCAGAAGCGTGATCTCGACGTCTTCGATAGATCGTGGACGTATCTATTGGAACGACTGCGTAAGCGCAGTGATGCGAGCGGCGTTCCGATCGTGATCGTCCACGACATCGGTCAGAACGACGAGGTGCGAAAGCTGGTTCGCCGGTTTCGGCGTATTACTTGGTCCGCAGTAGGCGACCGGGTCAATGCGCGCCACATTGTCGAGGATTCTGTACCCAGAGATTCGCAGCAGTCCTACTTCATACAGCTTGCGGACCTTGTTGCCTACGCTGCTTCCGTGAAAGTTCTCCCCCGCAACGGGCGAACGGCGAAGATCTGCAATGACGAGATGTGGGACCTACTTGCGCCGATTCATGTCAACAAGGTTTCGCAGCGAGGCGACGGAATCTACTTGTTTCCGCCGAAATGAAGAGGGGCCTCCTCGCGGAGGCCCCTTGACGGCTAACCTACCTCGGCCATGCGGCCGGCTCAGCTAGCAAGTTCAGGACACCATGCCGGGGCCGACATAGTCAAGCAGTGAAGACGCAGGAGCACCGGGCACAGGGGTGCAGTTCAACTTGCCACGTCGGCGACGTGCAAGGCTTACCGCCCGACTTTCTCGAGTCAACGTCACCTGTCCAGATTCGTGGACATGGCGCGGGGCTAGGGCCGACAGCGCTGGGTCGCGTATTCTCTCGGAGAATCAACCGAGCACCTGACGCAGCATTCGACGAAAGAAATTCATGCCAGAGGATCAGAACACAGACGTTCCACCGAATCACCTCGCGATCGATCCGCGGAGCCCCTTCTACAACGAAGAGGTTCTTCGCCGGGACGTCGGCATTCGCTTCAACGGCGTCGAGAAGACGAGCGTTCGCGAATACAACGTGACCGAGGGATGGGTGCGCGTCGAAGTCCCGACCGCGAAGGACCGCTACGGCAATCCCATGCTCGTCAAGCTCAAGGGCACTGTCGAACCGTACTTCCGCGACGCGAAGTAGCGGCTACCGATCAAATTTTGTACCGGATCAGTCGCGAGCTGTTGCCGACCACCGCGACCGAAGACGCGTTGTGCAGAATCGCGGCGAGCACCGGAGACAGTGCTCCACCGGCGCTGACCACGAGGCCCAGTGCATTCACGGCAA
This sequence comes from Rhodococcoides navarretei, assembly GCF_038069675.1. Lineage (NCBI taxonomy): Bacteria > Bacillati > Actinomycetota > Actinomycetes > Mycobacteriales > Nocardiaceae > Rhodococcoides > Rhodococcoides navarretei. Next base: position 5,175,452 of record NZ_JBBPCN010000001.1, on the reverse strand, counting down.
TGGACATTCCGTAGTTCTGGCGGATGACGGACACCGAATGTCGACCGAGATCACGGACGTCGAGCAGCCGTGAAAGGTCGTCGCTGGCCAGAGCTACATCGGCCGTTTCGACGGCAACATCGGTGCCCGCCAACCCCATTGCGATTCCGATATCCGCGACGGCTAGTGCGGGAGCGTCGTTGGTGCCGTCACCGACCATCGCGACGACGTACCCCTCTTCTTGGAGCTTGCGGACGGCTTCGAGTTTGTCATCGGGCATCACCTCGGCCCGCCACTCGGCGATGCCCAGTTCGGCGGCTACGGCCGCTGCGGTCTCGGGGTGATCTCCGGTGAGCATGACGATGCGTTCCACACCGTCGGCGCGGAGCGCATTCAACACTTCCAGAGCATTCGCCCGTACCTCGTCGCGCAGGCTGATCAACCCGACCAAGACTCCGTCGACTGCGAGCAGCAACGGTGTCTCGGCCTGACGCTGAAGGCGCGAAACCCAGTCGGCTGCATGGTCGGACACGGCGACGTTCTCGCTGCGCAAGAGCGAAGGACTGCCGAGCAGCAGAGTCCGTCCATCCGCGACGGTGCGCATGCCGAGCCCGACGAGCACTTCGCACTCCTCGTGCGGAGGAATCACGATGTGGCGTTCCTCGGTGCTGCGAATCACGGCCTCGGCCAACGGGTGTCGAGAGTGGATCTCGGAACTGGCGGCATACGCCAGCACCTGCTCCGGCTCCCAGTCATCCTGGAAAGACACGACATTGGTGACGACCGGGCGTCCGACGGTGAGGGTGCCGGTCTTGTCGAACACGAAGGCGTCGACCCTGCCTGCCTGTTCCAGATGCGACCCGCCCTTGATGAGAATCCCTCGGCGAGCACCGTTTCCGATGGCAGCGCTGATGGCCGTCGGAGTAGACAGTCCCACCGCACACGGGCACGCGACCAACAGCATGGTCATCGCTCGCCGGACATCGCGGGTGGCAATAAGTGTGAGCGCCGACAGGATGAACGATGCGGGCACGAAGCGTCGTGAGAAGTTCTCTCCCACAGTCTGAATCGGAGCGCGATCTTCCTGTGCCTCCTCGACGCGGGAGATGATGCGGCCGATCGTCGTGTCGCGGCCGACCGCAGACGCGCGGATGACGATGCGTCCACGGACCACAACGGATCCGGCGTGGATCCGGTCGCCTGCAACGATCGACACCGGCAACGTCTCACCGGTGATCGCCGACTGGTCCACCACTGCATCACCATCGACGACGATGCCGTCAACCGGCACGCCGACGTGATCGTGCACGACGACGTCGTCGCCGATCTCCAGTCGATCGACGTCGACGGAGATCTCGGAACCGTCGGGAAGTCGGATCCATGCGGTGTCCTGTGTGCCGGTCAGGAGGTCGGAGATTGCTCGACGAGTGCGCTTGAGCGTCAGCTCCTGCAGGTATTCGCCGATGTTCAGGAGCCACAGCACGGTGAGGGCGACGACGTTCTCGCGCAGTACGAGGCTGGCCACGGTTGCGGCGCTGACGAGCGCGTCGGTTCCCGCCGTCCTGTTGCCGGCCAGTGAGCGCACCGCTCCTTTGAGGAACGGGTAGCCGGTGAAGATCGTTGCGCCGGTCGCAACGAGACGGCTGGTGGGGCCGAGAATGGGTGGTCGTCGGAAGGCGTAGCGACGGAATCCGAGTAGAACCAAGGCCGCCCCGCCGATGGTCATGCGCAGGACGTCTCCGCTGGTGACATCCCCAGACCGTGGGCTACGGGCGGGTACCAAAGCCCAGTCGGTCGTACGACCCGCGTTCACCGCGTCGAACAGCTCGGTCCGGTCGATTCGCGAGCGGGAATACCAGACCACCACCGATGCGGTACGGGGGTACGCGTGGACGGCCCGCACGCCGCGAATTTTGTCGACGTGATCTTCGACGGCGACTGCGCGACCCGGACTCGACCGCAGCCAATCGACCCGAAGCCGCATGCGGCCGGCGGCATCGGACAGGATCTCGATGCCACCCGCGCGATCGGGAGCCGCATCGAGGGAGTGTTCGACGAGCATCGTCATAGTCGACCGACTGCCGTGATCAGTGCGAGTGGCCGTGGCCGACTTCGGTGGCCGAGGGTGGCGGCACCTCTTCGCCGAGACGGTCGCGTGCCTCCGCGACCACATCGGAGACTGCCAAACGCGCTGATTCGGCCTGGATCTCAGCCTTCCGTGCGGCGCGAAGGCCGAGTTCGGTTGCCGATACCGCAGCCTTACGGACGGGAGCCTTCTCGTACAGTTTCTTGGCACCGTTGTACGCGGCGACGCCGACTGCGCCTGTCACGACCGTCGATACTGCCTTCGCGACAATGATCGGAAACGCCATGTTGTAGCTCCTCGAAGTCGAACCTGTACCCACTTATTGGGAATCGTATTCGTTTTGTTCGGCTGTGGCGACTCCCGGGGTCGTCGAGCGTCATCGGGTCGGGTATGTGGTGCGGAAAGCTTTTGTCACGTAAGGAAGTTCGACCGTGGCCGATGCTGTCAGGCCCAACTCGTCGAACAGTGCGGTGAGATCCTGATCGATGCGGTTGCGCTCATCGGCGGTTGCGGTGATGTAAAAGCTGCGCGACTTGACCAGGTCGATCAGCTGGGACCGAGTCACCGTGCGTGACCACGTCCACCGCTCTTCGTCGAGCTGACGGAACGGATCTGCGATCGGCGGTGGGCCGCCGTCGAACATGTTCAGGGCTCCACCACGCGAGACCACCGAGTTCAGTCGACGAACCCACGGCTCCGTTTCGTCACGAATGTTCCAGATCAGTCCCAGGGTGCCGCCCGGGCGGAGAACCCGCCCGATCTCGCGTGACGCGGCCACTGGCTCGACCCAGTGCCAGGCCTGCCCGAGCAGGACGGCATCGACGCTCCCGTCCTCCAGCGGCAAGGACTCGGCAGTGCCGACGTGGGTGGGAACGCCGGGGACTGCGTCGCGCAGGGCGTCGAGCATGGCGGGATCAGGGTCGACGGCTACGGCGTCGCACCCGGCGGCCACGATGATGCGGGTGAGCTTGCCGGTACCGGCTCCGACGTCGGCGACAAGGGGACGCGCGTCGGACTCGAGCACGGCTTCCAGCAGCCATTCGACCGCGGTCGACGGGTATTCGGGGCGAGCAGATTCGTACATGTCGGCGACGGACCCGAACGACGTCGAGCTGTTATCTCGGCTAACCATATGGCCAGGTTACATTGCCTGAATCAGTTCAGTTCGAGTTCGTAGTAGAGAGCCTTCGGACCCTCGCCGCGGCCTTCGTGGCAGTCGAAGCCACGCTTTTCGTACACGTGTCGCGCCGCCTCGTCGTCCTCGGAGGTGTTGAGGTCCATGTAGGTGGCACCCCTGCCGCGCGCGTGCTCGATGACGTCGTCGAGAAAGGTTGTGCCGTAGCCCTTCCCGCGTAGCTCAGGCTGGACGTAGAACTCGGCGAGGTAGGCCTCGGGGTCTGCGCTCAGCGTACCGATCCGAAATCGCAGAACGGCAACACCGATGGCGGGAGTCCCGAATGTCAGGACGCTGGTGTCGCCGGACTTCACCAACGTGTCGAGATGTGCTGCAAGCCAGTCTATCTCGGGCACCGGGTAGTCGTACTCCCGATTGAAATCGATCAACAGAGTTGCTGCCTCGGTGAATTCGGCAGGATCCTGGACGGCACGTGTACCGCTGACTGAAGTCACCGTTTTCTCCTTCGTCAGTGATCCGGTTGAACGAGATTCTTCGCATCGAGCAGACCTAGACCGGGATGCATCTCGCGCAGCGCTTTGATGGCGTGGACAGTTCTGCCGGATTCTGCGACCACCGCGTCGACATCCTCGGCGGGTACGGCATCGGGACCGATCTTTTCGGGAGCGGGCGAGTGGCGCCCTCCTCGGTACCAGAGCGCTGGGGCGGCTACTGCAAGCACTAGCAGCTTCGACCAGTTCCAGAGAGAAGGGTCGGACACGAGGTCGCTGATCGTCAGGAACGCGAGCGCGGCCAACAACGCGGCAAGCCCGTACCGCTTCCAGGGGCGTTCATCGGCCTTCATGCCTTTCATGCTGTCACCGCACCCCGATATGGGCAACGGCTCAGCGTCGCAATTCGGTATCGAGTCGAATCATGAGCACGCTGTACCTCGTTCCCCCGACGGCCGGAGTCAGAATCGCCTCAACCGTCATACACCTCTGTGGTGATGCAGAAGGGATGCCCGGCTGGGTCGAGTAGAACTCGCCATCGGGGGTCGGGCTGTTCTGTTGCCTCCCTGGCACCGCATTCGACTGCGTAGGCGACAGAATCGGCCAGGTCGCCTCCAGCGTCCAGGTCGAAGTGCACGATGGATGTCGACGGCCATTGAGGCGGAATGTAGTTCGCAGTTTTCTGCGCAACGATGTTCAGGCCCGACTGCGTCCTGATCCCCACGCTCTCGGAGTTCTCCCACAACAACTCGCCGCCGAGAAGCGCCAGATAGAAGTGTGCGAGTTGCACCGGATCGGCGCAGTCGATGGACGTCCCCGCTATAGCGAGGTGGTTTCGCGGCATGTCTGGAGACTACGGTCGTTGGTGCTGTCAGTGTCCACAATTTGGCTCGAGAGGCGGAAATCGCCCTCCCGCGTGGGAATCTTGGACACTCACATCACCTCCCTCGCAGCGCTCTTGACCTCGAGTGCACTCGAGGTTGCATGGTGAGGTCATGCAGATGACGTACGACGACTTGCCGCAACTCATGACGTTGATGACGGGCGACGAAAAGCACAGCACCAGTGCCACTTCGACACTGGACGTTCTGTGGGTGCTGTACTCCGACACTCTTCGGCTCGACCCAGCGAATCCTGATGACCCCGAACGTGATCGGTTCTACCTGTCCAAGGGGCACGGGCCGATGGCGTACTACGCAGTGCTCGCGGCGCGGGGATTCCTGTCGCCGGAAGAACTCGCGTCCTTCGGCGGCTACGACTCTCCGCTGGGCAGTCACCCGGATCGAACGTTGGTACGCGGTGTGGACATCGGATCGGGATCGCTCGGACATGGACTGGCGTTGGCCGCCGGAACTGCTGTGGCGCTGCGGATTCGGAAGAGCAGTGCCCGCGTCTTCGTATTGATCGGCGACGCCGAACTCGACGAAGGCAGCAACATGGAAGCCATTCAATTTGCCGGGCGATCGCAGTTGGGCAATTTGACGGCCGTGGTGATCGACAACGATTCTGCCGGTCTGGGTTGGCCGGGCGGCATTGCGTCGCGTTTCGCGGTCGAAGGCTGGCACACGTCCGACGTCGACGGTCGAGACCACAGTGCTCTCCGCCAGGCGTTCCGCACCGATCACACAGACCGCCCGCACGTGGTGGTCGCTCACGTCGAAAAGAAGGAGGGCTGATGAGCGCAACGCTGGACCAACGTGAGTACTTCTACCGTCTGGTCCCCCACCTGTTGGCGCAGGACGAGCGAACAGCGTTGGTGCTGGCGGAGATCGGAGTCGGCTATCTCGAACCGCACCTGACCGCCGATATTCGATCGAGGGTGGTCAACGTCGGGATTCGAGAGCAGGCGATGATCGGTGTGGCGGGAGGTCTGGCGCTCGCAGGCCTGCGTCCGATCGTGCACACTTTCCCGCCGTTTCTGATAGAGCGGCCCTTCGAGCAGGTGAAGCTCGACCTGGGACATCAGGGCGTCGGTGCCATTCTGGTGAGCTCCGGCGGTTCCTACGGATGGCCGCAGGGCGGCGAGACCCACTTCGGTCAGCGAGACGTCGCACTGCTCGACACCCTGGATGGGTGGACTGTTCACGTGCCCGGGCATGTCGACGACATCGACTGGATGCTGCGCAGCGCGGTGGCATCGGAGGACCGCGTCTACATCAGGCTCGACGGCATCAACAACCATCGCCCGTACGGGCACTCCGATGGGAGGTTCACCATTCTGCAGCAGGGCAATTCGGGAACGGTGATCTCCGTCGGTCCGATGACGGACCGGGTACTGGCCGCAGCCGAAGGGCGCGACGTGACGGTGCTGCATGCGTCGACGATCAGGCCGTTCGACAGCCGTACGCTGCGGGCGACGTTGACCGCGCCCGACGTCATGATCGTCGAGCCGTACCTCGCGGGAACGTCGGTGCTGCAGGTGAACAGAGCCCTGGCCGATGTGCGGCATCGAGTGTCGGGAGTCGGGGTCGAACCAGGAGAGCGTCGAAAGTACGGCACTGTGGCCCAACACGATCGGGTCAATGGGCTGGACATCGAAGGGCTGTCCCGATCGATGACCGAGTTCTTCGGGTGATCAGCTCTGGCGGCGCTCGTACCTGCTCTTGGCAACGTCGTACGCGGACTCGAGCAGTGCCCGAATCTGTGTCTCGGTCCGCGAAGACGGGTTGACCACCGACAGCCATCCGGCGGTGCCGTACTGAGGGTGGGCGGCGATGACGTCGTCGGTGTCGGCCTGGGGTGCGTGCGCCGCGTCGCGAGGCACCACCCCCAGGAACTTCTCGAATTCCTGTTTTGCTGCAACGACATTGACGCGAAATGCGTCCGGCCTGTGCAGCTGGGACAGCTCGTCACCCGGGTAGTTCTTGGTCACGACGGTCGCAAACGGCTGAGTCGTCGGGATTGTCCCGTCGGGTGAGTAGTAGAAGAACACATCACCCCACGCGAGCTCTGGCGTGTCATCACCTTCCCGAGGACGCTGCGCCACGGTGCCGTCGAAGCTGCCGACCAAATTCACGATGTCGTCGAGTGTCATGCATCGATCGTCACACGGTCGGAAGCTCCTGTCACAGGGCCAGCCCACGCAGTGCTCAGGTCGTTGCGGTAGCTATCGCGCGTCGGATGATCTGCTCGATTCTGTCGGCGTCGTCGGCGTCTCTCGGCGCGTACAGAAACACGTACGTCTCGGGTAGTCCGAGGACGGGGCGTCCGGCCAATGGGTGCAGTTCGCCCCATCCGGCGGAGATGACGGACTGGGCATCGTCCGGCTGCATCACCACGTGCAGTGAGCCCTCGCTCTCGTGCACGTGCAGAACCTCACCCTTCGTTCGCGAGATCCACGGCGCGGCAGCTCCGATGTCCGAGACGTAGAGCGCATCGCCTCTGCGCTCGAATCGACTGCGCGCCAGATGGAACGGCCCGTTCGATCGAGCCTCGGCGGTCACTGAGGCAGTGAGTCGATCGATCAAAGCGCTGGTGGCAAGATGGGTGAGCTGCCGGTGGGGTATCGGGTACGGCGCGATTGTCGGCCTGGGGCCGGGTCGGTGTTCGATCTGCCAGTGCAGTCCGGGGCTCGCCGCGCCGTCGACTCTCATCGTGTCGCGTCGGGAGAGTGGCCTCAGGGCAGTGGTGATCAGCCAGCCGCCGATGTTGGCGGGGAGACCGCCCGGCCCCAGCTCGATCCACGCGGCGTAGTCGTTCTTGACCTTCTGCACGGGATCAACGTAGCTGGTGGGGCCGGGCGGGAACAGTCCGTCAGCTCGGGCAGCTGACGGTATAGGTCCAGACGGTTCCCGACGGACCGGTGACGCGGACCAGCACAGCGGTTGCGGTTCCCGCAGGTACCGAGACCACCACGGATCCGACGCCGGTGCTGCCACCCACGTACCCGGTGTTGTGGATGGGGGCACCCTGGTAGAACACCTCGATCTGGTCGGGAACATCGACGGTGTCGTAACTGAGAACGAACGACGTCGGTCCGGTTCGACCCAGGTCGTGCAGGGTCTCCGTCACGCCCTCTTCACCCGACAGCGTGGAGGCATTGCACTGTTGAGTAGCGATGCCTCCGTTCGCGGATCCGGTGTCGATGCCGAGAATGCCTCCGGCGATTGCGCTCCCGCTGCCGAGAATGCGGGCACCGTTGTCGATGATGTTGCCGCCGTCGAGAATCGCGCTCCCGCTGTCGATGATGGCGCTGCCACTGTCGATGATCGGTCCGATCTCGGGCTGGGCCATGGCTGTCGCGGGCACGGCCAGTGCACATGCCGCGGTTGCCACGGCAACTGCCACCGAACGACGAATCAGGTTCTTGCGAATTCCACTCTTGCTCGACACAATTCCTCCACCGAAAGTCACCGACGGGCTGTCCGTCTCAGCGATGGTGACACAGCGATCGTGCGTCGAGTATCCCTTGTTCGGATGATCCTTCAGCGTCAAATACCCTGTGCCCCAGAAGTTTGTGTCGTTCACTCGACTGATGTGCGGCCCTGACCCCGACTGCACGTACATCTCGAGATGTACGACGAGATACTCACGCAGACCGATGTGGCGAGGCATGTTGATTCGTAACGTTGTTCAGGTCAACGACACAGCGATATCGGAGGAACCATCATGCACGCCGCAACACTTCTGTCTCAGCAACCGTCCACCACCGAGCAGGTGCTGGGCTGGGGTGTGGGAACCATCGTTCTGGTGGCGGTGCTCGGCGCGGTCGTACTGTTCGTTGCGGCGCTGGTCAGCATCATCCGCTCGCCCAACTACACAGTCGCCGGCCGGGCAGTGTGGATCTTCGTCGTACTCGCGTTCCCGTTCCTCGGTCCGCTGGTCTGGTTCGTGTGGGGTCGGAAGTCGACGTTCGCCGTCGATGCCTCCAACGGCCTCAGATGATCGACCCGATCGTGCGCGCCGCGTCGGCGAACTCACCGGGGTTGGGGCCGGCGTAGTTGAGGCGAAGGTACTTTCCGGTGGGCTCGGCGGGAAAGTAGTCGTCTCCGGCCCCGACGATCACACCCGCCGACTTACACTCCTGCACAATACGTTCCAGATCGGAGTCGTCGCGCAGGCGCATCCAGAGATTGAGCCCACCACGCGGCACTGCGTCGAGATGGCCACGCGGAGCGAATTCGATGAGGCTGTTCGCCAACAAGTCTCGACGCGAGGCCAACTGCGCGCGCAACCGCCGCAGGTGGGTACGCCAGGCCGGCTGCGTCACCACATCGAGTGCGACGGCTTGCAGAATCCCGCTGACGTACATCGATTCGGCTCCCGTATCGGCGAGGATGCGTTCGTGGGCCGGTCCGCGAGCGATCAAGCCCGCCAAGCGAACCGACGGTGACACCGTCTTGGTGAGGGAGCGAAGGTAGACGACATGCCCGGCGTCGTCTCGTGCGGCCAGCGGATTCGGCTCCGAGGTGATGCCGAAATCATGGGCCGAGTCGTCCTCGATCAGGAACGCGCCGTGGCGTCGAACAGTGTCGAGAACCTGCTCGGACAATGAGGGCGACCACTGTGCTCCGGTGGGGCTGGCGAATGTCGGTTGGGCATAGAACGCCCGAGCACCGGTGTGCGCGAATGCCCGAGCGAGCGCGTCGGGGTCCGGACCGTCGACGCCGCTGGGTATCGGTACGACGCGGACGCCGGCCTGCGTAGCGGCAAGGATCGCACCCCAATACGTCGGCGACTCCATGAGCAACGGCCTGCCGGCACCGACCAGCGCTCGAAAGGCAGTGCTGAGTCCGGTCTGGCTGCCGGGGATGATGACCACGTCACTGGCCGACGGTGGCGTGATACCCAACGGGGTCGACGCCCCCAACTCGGCGGCGAACCAGGCCCGCAGTTCCGGCAGACCGGCGGTGGGTGGTCGGGCGATCACCGAGTCGGTGCGGGAGGCGCGGGTGAAGGCAGCGTGAACGAGCCGCTCCGGCAACAACTCCCGGGCCGGATAGCCCGAATGCAATGCGATCACATCACTGGATGTCGACTGCAGAGCCGCAGGCAATTGCAGACGGTTGTCCGGTGCCCCCAGCGCTGCGGTCTGCCATCCATAGTCGTTGGGGCGGGCCGTGCGCACCGTTCTGACGAATGTGCCGACGCCAGGACGGCTTTCGATGACGCCCTGCGAGATGAGGGTGCGCAGGGCTTTCTGCACCGTGACCGGGCTCGCCGAATGCTCGGCCACCAGGGCGCGGGTGGACGGCAGCCGGGCTTCCGGAGGCGCAGTCGCAATCCAACTTCTCAGTGCAGACACGATCCGGGAGCTGCTATCGTCGGACATGACACAGCATAGTAGCGCTACTCGAACTGGAACGGGTCTGCTATCCCGCGCCGGTCTGCTCTGGGGCCTCGCCGGCGTCACGGCGTTCTCGTTCACGGTGCCGCTGACCCGCGTCGCCGTCACCGGGGGCCTGTCCCCGCTCTTCGTCGGCTCCGGACGCGCTGTGGTCGCGGCGGCATTGGCTGCGGTTGCGCTGGCCGCGACGGCGCAACGGCTTCCCCGAGGGCGGCAATGGATTCGACTGGCGGTGATCGCAGCCGGTGTCGTCATCGGTTTTCCGGTGCTCACCTCGTACGCCCTCACCACCGCATCGGCGGGACACAGCGCCGTCGTCATCGCATTGCTCCCGGCGGCCACCGCCGTCGTCGCTGTCGTCCGCGAACGGCAACCGGTCCGGCCGATGTTCTGGTTGGTTGCAGGCGTGGGGGCTGCCGTCGCAATCGGATTCGCTGCCCTGCAAGGCGGACAGGTGACGGGATTGCAGTGGTCGGATCTGTTGCTGCTCGGAGCCGTGGTCGCCGCAGCGGTGGGATACGCCGAGGGTGGGCTGTTGGCGCGAGAACTCGGTGCGTGGCAGACGGTGTCCTGGGCCCTGGTGGTGTCCGTGCCGGTCACCGGTGCGATGGCCGCGCTCGCGTGGTGGCAGCAACCGTCGACAGCAGGGGCATCCGAGTGGGCTGCCTTCGGCTACCTGGCGGTGGTGAGCATGTATCTCGGGTTCTTCGCCTGGTATCGGGGACTGGCGATCGGCCCGATGGCCGGCGTCAGCCAGGTCCAGTTGATCCAACCTGTGCTGACCATCTGCTGGGCCGCGATCATCCTGCGCGAGGGCTTGACGTGGCCGGTGCTCGTGGGTGGAGCGGCGGTCATCGTGTGTGCAACAGTGGCGGTCCGGACCCGGATGTCGCCGACCGTTCGGCAGGAGGAGTTTTCGAGATGACGAAATCGATCGATCAGGCGCGCAAGCTCGAGAACGTGCGCTACGACATTCGTGGCCGCATTCTGGACAAAACCGAAGAACTCGAGGAGCAGGGTCACGCAATCCTGCGACTCAACGTCGGCAACCCCGCCCCGTTCGGTTTCGAGGCACCGGACGAGATCATGATGGCCATGATCCGCAACCTTCCTACGGCACAGGGGTATTCGGATTCCCGAGGCCTGTTCTCCGCCCGCACCGCGGTGGTCCAGTACTACCAGACCAAAGGTTTGACGGATCTCGATGTCGGCGACGTCTATCTCGGCAACGGGGTATCGGAATTGATCACGATGACGATGCAGGCTCTGTGCAACCCGGAGGACGAGATCCTCATTCCCTCCCCCGACTATCCGTTGTGGACGGGTTCGGTGGCCCTCGCCGGAGGCGTACCCGTCCATTATCTGGCCGACGAAAGCCAGGACTGGGCCCCGGACTTCGAGGACCTCGAAGCCAAGATCACGCCCCGCACCCGTGCAATCGTGGTGATCAACCCCAACAACCCGACCGGCGCGGTGTACCCACGCGACGCACTGCAGCGATTCGTCGACCTGGCACGCAAGCACGATCTGATTCTGCTCGCCGACGAGATCTACGAGAAGATCGTCTACGACGGTGCGGAGATGACCAATCTCGCGACTCTGACGGGCAAAGATGTTCTGTGCCTGACGTACTCGGGCCTGTCGAAGGCATACCGGGTCTGTGGATTTCGGGCCGGATGGTTGGCGATCACCGGCCCTCGTCGACGTGCGGCAAGTTTCATCGAGGGCATCACGCTGCTGTCCAACATGCGCATGTGCGCGAATGTACCGGCGCAACATGCAATACAGACCGCGCTCGGCGGGAGACAGTCGATCGAGGATCTGCTGCTCCCGGCGGGCAGGCTGACCGCGCAGCGCGACCTGGCGCATCGCATGCTCAACTCGATCGACGGAATCAGCTGCGTGCAGGCGGCGGGTGCGCTCTACATGTTCCCGAAACTCGACACCGAACGTTTCGGGATCGTCGACGACGAGAAGTTCGTCCTCGACCTCCTCGAATCCGAGAAGATCCTCGTCAGCCACGGCCGTGCGTTCAATTGGGATGTGCCCGATCACTTCCGGCTCGTGACCTTGCCCAACGTGGATGATCTCGGAACGGCGCTCGAGCGTCTGGGTAATTTCATGAGCTCGTACAGGCAGTAACGATCAGCTCTGATCCGGCTCGAACAGTTCCTCGATCGAGCAGTCGAAGGCGGCGGTGAGAGGTAGGCGGATCATCAGCAGCACTGTGCGTACAGGAAACTGCACACCGGCCCTCACACTCAGGTGAGTGGGACGGTGAGAAAACTGTCACCGACGTGCAGCATCGATGTAGTAGATCGAAACGTGCCAGGTGGTGAGGTGGTATCACTCAGGAAAGGACCACCGTCATGCCGGATCTCTTCAGCCCGTTCACCCTCAAAGGGGTGACGCTTCGAAATCGAATCGCCATGTCGCCGATGACGATGTATCGCGCCGTCGACGGAAAGATGAACGACTTTCATCTCATGTATCTCGGTGCGCGCGCAGCCGGCGGTTTCGGGATGGTGTTCCCGGAACAGGTGGCGATCACGCCCGACGGACGCACCACTCCCGGGTGCGCCGGAATCTACGACGACGATCAGATCGAGGGTCACGCTCGCGTGGCGTCGATGATCAAGCAGATGGGTTCGGTGCCGGCGATTCAGTTGGGTCACACCGGACGCAAGGGCAGCGAAGTGCCGCCGTGGCAGGGCGGACACCAGCTTCCGGCAGACCATCCCGACGGTTGGGAATGTGTTGCGCCGTCGGCGATTCCCTACGGCGGCGACCACTCGTTTCCCGTCCACGAACTCACCGTGCCCGAGATCAAGGCCATCCACCAGAGCTACGCCGACGCAGCCGTCCGAGCTGCGGAGGCGGGGTACGAATGGCTCGAAATGCACTACGCGCACGGCTACCTCGGGGCCAGCTTCTTCTCCCCACTGGCGAACCAGCGCACCGACCAGTACGGCGGAAGCTTGGAGAACCGGGCACGGTTCCACCTCGAGGCACTCGACGCGGTGCGCGAGGTGTGGCCCGAGAAGTTCCCGCTCACCATGCGATTGGGCTCGGACGACCACCACCCGGACGGGGTTCAGTTCGACGAATCCATGATCGCCATCGGATGGATGAAGGAACACGGCCTGGACATGGCCGACGTCAGCCTGGGCTTCAATACCGACGACATGGTGGACCCGCCGTTCGGCGACATGGGGTTCATGGTCGAGCGGGCCGCACGGGTCAAGCGTGAGCTGGATATCCCGGTGACCTGCAGCTGGAATCTGGGAGTTCCGGAAAATGCGGACACCGTGATCCGCGACGGCAAAATCGACGTGGTGTTGCTCGGTCGTCCGGCGTTGGCCAACCCGCACTGGCCGGTGTGGGCTGCACGCGAGCTCGGCCATGGTGACCCGTTCTCGCTGGTGCCCGAGGACTGGAGCTGGTGGCTGAAGAATTTCCGAGGACACGACCCGAGCATCGGATTGCCGCCGGCGAAGGTCGTCGAGGTCGAACAGGAGCGCAAGATCGCGTAGTAACCAGGAGGGGGCCGGACGGCGATCACAGACCACCTGCGGACGGTAGGGTTCCAAGGGCTCGCATCATGAGGAGCCCAGCGGTGTTCTCGTATCGAAGCGGAGGTTTGTGATGGCCGGCGGACTCGTAGCCCTGCTCGACGACGTGGCAGCGCTGGCTCGTCTGGCCGCGGCATCCATCGACGATGTCGGTGCAGCGACCGGTAAGGCGACGGCCAAGGCAGCAGGCGTCGTGATCGACGACGCAGCGGTGACGCCGCAGTACGTTCGTGGTCTCGCAGCCGAGCGTGAACTGCCCATCATCAAACGCATCGCCGTGGGCTCGTTGCGGAACAAGCTGCTGATCATCCTGCCGATCGCGCTGCTGCTCAGTCAGTTCGTGCCGTGGCTGCTCACGCCGATTCTCATGCTCGGCGGGTGCTACCTCAGCTACGAGGCCGCGCACAAGATCTGGGGCGCACTGTTCGGTCACGGCGACCATCACGCCGCCGCCGAGGACGAGCCGCGCGACGAGGACACCGTGGTCTCCGGAGCGGTACGCACCGATCTGATTCTGTCCGCCGAGATCATGGTTATCGCGCTGGACACCATTGCTGCAGAGGGCTTCTGGAGTCGACTGATCATCCTCGCGGTCGTCGCCGTGGTCATCACGATCGTCGTGTATGGAGTCGTCGCGCTGATCGTCAAGATGGACGACATCGGTCTGAAACTGGCCGACGGCTCCACCGGGTTCGTCGAGAAGTTCGGCCGAGGCCTGGTCAAGGGCATGCCCAAGGTCATGTCGGTGCTGTCGGTCGTCGGTACCGCAGCGATGCTCTGGGTCGGTGGACACATCCTGCTCGTCGGCATCGACGAGCTCGGATTCCACCCCATCTACGAACTCGTGCACCACGGCGAAGACGCAGTCCGCGGAGTGGCCGGCATCGGCGGAGTGCTGGCGTGGATCGTCAACACCCTCGCGTCGGCGGTCATCGGCGCGATCGTGGGCGGCATCATCGTCGCTGCGCAGCTGGGGATCTCGAAGGCGCTCGCCAAGCGGGCTGCCGCAAAGTAGTGGCTCTCGCTGCCACATTCGCCGTCGTTCATCCAGCCTCGGAGCCGGCTTCCGAGATCCTGTTTCGCTATTACGTCGATGTGGTCGGGCGCTTCCACGGTCGAGAAGCGTCGGACGACGAAGTGCTTCGAGCCTTGATCGACGAACCGAGCGACGACCTCACTGGAGATTCGGGCCTGTTGGTCGTCGCGTATCTGGGGTCGGAGCTGGTCGGTTGTGGAGGCATCCGTTTCGTGTCCGACGACACCGCAGAGCTGACGCGGTTGTTCGTCGATACCTCGGCACGGGGCAGCGGTGTCGGAGCGTCGATAGTCGAGTTTCTCGAAGGATTCGTCCAGCAGTCGCACCGTACGAGTATTCGTTTGGACACCAGGGCAGATCTGGTGGAAGCGCGGCGGCTGTACGCAAAGCTCGGCTACCAGGAGGTGCGCGCGTTCAACAATGAACCCTTTGCCGAGGTGTGGTTCGAAAAATCTCTCCGCTGAATCAGCCTCGCGCCAGCTCGAGAACTCGTCGCTCCGATGCAGAAACGTCGGCGAGCGATGCTGTCAACTCGTCCCATGCCTTCTGAACGCGGAGTTCATCGCGCCGCAGGCGTTTCTGCGCAGCAGCGAGTCTGCGGCGCTCGGACCGAAGTAGTCGCTGCGCGCGATCGTGCTTGATGATGAAGAGGTATGTGTGCGGATCGAACGGATACATGCCAACTCCTATGGTGTCGTGGGGAATCCGTGCATCAGAACCATGACGTGTTCGCGCTCCCCCGAGGTCGCGGTTTCCCCGTGTCGACGCCACCTGTCCACGACGGCACGTAATTCCACGTCCATCTCGGCGGTTTCGCTCGCTGTCAGTCGCAGGACGTTGTCGGTGCTGAAGGCAGCCGAGACCCACTCCGGCCCCCAGGATTCAGATGTCCGATCGAAATCGCGTAGCCGAGACCACTGGTGCGCCAACCAGGAGTCCTTGGACGCCTTGGCAACCGACAACGACTCCGGCGAATCGGAGAAGTCGTTCTCGGACCAGCTGAACCCTTCCTCGTTGGCCTCCGACCACCAGCGCTGACGCTTGTCCGATCCGTTCTCGACCTCTTTCACGAACCCGTGTTCGGCAAGTTTGCGCAGGTGATAGCTCACCGACGCGGGCGACTCGTCCACCAGATCGCCGAGCTGAGTCGCTGTCATCGACTTGTTGGCCCGCAATGCGTAGAGCAAGCGCAGCCGAATCGGGTGCGTCAGCGCCTTGAGCTCGGACATGTCCGTCAGCTTGCGTGGTGTCCGGGGCGGTGGGGGTGGGCTCATGCACCAACCATAACCCGAAAGAAAAGTTTCGCAATAGTTCTTTCGGAATTACGCCGTGGACCGCTCCTGCAGGAACACGATCAGAAGAGCTCCGAGTCCAACCACGACTGGTGAAGGCGTGCAGGATCGGACCGGGCGGCTTCGCAGCTCGTCGAGGTGCGTTGGCTGCCTCGATCAGGCGGTCGATCAGGCGGTTCGACATGGGGCGACGGTACTAGCCGCTGTGCACGGTCACGGCGTATCCGTCGGGGTCTTGCAGGACGAAGGTCTTCCCGAACGGTCCGTCGAAGGGTGCCGTGAGGATGGTGACGTCAGCGGCGACCAGTGTCTCGTGCAGCGCCTCGGCGTCGTCGCATTCGAGCCACAGCGCAACCCCGAGTCCCGGCTGTCCGCTGTCGAGATCGGTTTCGGCAGCGGGGTTTCGGACCGCGAACGGTATCGGCGAGGTCGTGAACACCACCGCGCCCGGGGGTGCCTGCGGTGCGCGGGCCAGGCCGAGTCGGCTCTCGTAGAAGTCTGCACTGACGGCGAGGTCGCGTACTTGCAAGGAGAGGAAGCTCGGTCCGGAGACGGTAGGGGTGGTCATGTTGGTTCCTTTCGGTGGTTCGTCAAGTTCTTGACGAGTTCAACGTATGTCAAGATATTGACATGAGTCAAGTAAACGTCGACACCTCGATCGGTTACGCCCTCAAGCGAGCCACCTCCGCCCTGCGTTCGGCAATGGACGATTGTCTACGCGATCTCGATATCACCGTCTCGCAGTACTCCAGCCTCGAACTCCTCGCGCACAAGCCGGGATTGTCCAATGCAGAGCTCGCTCGCGCGGTGTTCGTCAGCCGGCAAGCAACCCATCAGCTGTTGGCCGGGCTCACGCGCGACGGCCTGGTGGAGATCGAGGGCGGCGGTCGAGACCAGCGTTTGTACGTGACGAAGCGGGGAATCGAACGACTGCGGCAAGCATCTGCCGCAGTTGCCGACGTGGAACGCACCATGATCACCTCACTGTCCGCGCAGGAGCGAGAAGTGTTGCATCGCAATCTTGTTGCCTGCGCTGAGGCGTTGGACGGGAACCGAACCTCGTGATGTCACTCGATCGAGTCGAGGAACCCCAGCATCGCCGTGTTGAACTCGTTCGGTCGGTCCATGTTCGCGGCGTGACCGCAGTTTCTCGAGACCACCGACCGACCGAGCGAATTGAGTTTCGCGGACTCGGAAGCATGTGCAGCAGGCCAGAACTGGCTGTCGCGTCCGGCCATCATGAGGTACGGCTTGTCGATGCCCGCGATGGTCGAGCGCCAATCCTGCGCAGCATGATCGGCGAGCAGAGCCTTCATCGGTGGGGTGTCGGGTGACGCCATCTTCGGCATTGCCTTCAGTGCGAGTATCAGCTTCAACAGCGACGGTATCGATTTCCACTGGGGTCGGCCGTGGCCGGTATCTGGTATTCCGTTGTCGAAGAACGTGGTTCGGTTGTCCTCGGTGAGGCCGTAGAAACCGTTGGGCCAATCGTCGCTGTTCACCATCTTCGGTGTCTGATCGACCGACACGATCGCTCGCACGTGCTCGGTGGCGAACTGCGAGACGTACGACCAGACAGTGCTCGCTCCCATCGACCCGCCGATCAGGACGACGTCCGTGACTCCCACGGCCGCGAGGAAATTGGCCACATCGCGCCCGTGCCGCTCCATGGACGCGCCGTGTGTCGGTGCCTCCGAGGCACCGTGCCCTCGTCGATC
Organism: Rhodococcoides navarretei; assembly: GCF_038069675.1. Lineage (NCBI taxonomy): Bacteria > Bacillati > Actinomycetota > Actinomycetes > Mycobacteriales > Nocardiaceae > Rhodococcoides > Rhodococcoides navarretei. The sequence goes on along the minus strand of NZ_JBBPCN010000001.1, from coordinate 5,157,857 downwards.
GAGCGCCAACACCCGATATCCGTTCGCCACCAACGCCTTCTGCTGTAGCACCCAGGTGGTCGCGGGCGCGCAGAATCCGGCGATCAGAACAACGGCCGGGCCGGTGCCCTCGTCGAGATAGTTCAGGGTGACGGCATCGTCGGTGATGACGGTCGGCATGGTCGAAACTCCCTCAGGCGAATGTGGCGTGCATTTCCCAGATCATGATTTCGCTCGCGGTCGATGCTGTCACACGGTGCCCGCCGGTCGAGGTCAGTCGCACCGCGTCGCCCTGGGCCAGGTTGCCGATGTCCTCGAACACTGCCGAACCGTCGGCGACGAAGACGTGACCGAACGGTGCGTCGGGAACGGTGATCGACTGTCCGGTCTCGAGTCGCGCAACGTGAAGTGCCGCAAAGCGATTGCCGATGTTCACTCCACTTCTTCCTGGGATTCCCGATGCCACGCAGACGAGCTCGCCGTTCGCCAACTCGTCTCGGACGTCGCGCTCGTCGTACGACGGCACCCTCCCGTCGGTATCGGGTGGGATCCACATCTGCACGACGCGTAGCTTGTCGCGGCCGGTCAGGCTGGATGCGTTGCGTTCGGTGTGGCGAATGCCGGTGCCCGCACTCATTCGCTGAATCAGCCCGGGGCGGATCAGCCCGGAATGACCCTCGGAATCCGTGTGTTCGAGCGTTCCCTCGAGTACCCAGGTGAGAATCTCCATGTTCTCGTGCTGATGGGAGTCGAACCCCTCGCCCGGGGACACCATGTCCTCGTTGTGCACCATCAACAGTCCATGCGCATTGGCCGTCAGATCATAGTTTCCGGTGGCGGGGAAAGACTGCCTGGAATCGAGCCATTCGTTCCACCAGTGATGCCGTTGTTCGCTGGGAATGTGGGTGAGGGTCACGACGCGTTGTCCCGCATTGCCGAGAATGTACGTGTGACGGCCGCGAGATCGTTGGGGTCGATCAGATCGAACATGTTCTTCCGTACCGCTTCGACGTGCCCGGGGCTGGCGGCGGCGAGGGTGTTCATGCCGGCCTCTGTGAGTTCGGCAGACATTCCTCGCTTGTCGTCGTCGCACTTGACGCGCCGGACCCAGCCGCAGTCGACCAGTCGACTGATGGCCCTTGTCACGCCGCTGCGAGTGGTGGTGACGGCGTCGGCGAGTTCGCTCATGCGGCGTCGGCGATCGGGCGCTTCGGAAAGCACGACCAGCAACTCGAAGTCGGTGAACGAGATCCCGGAGTCGCGCGTGAGCTGATTGTCGAGATCGCGAAGCAACAGCCGCGTTGCGTCGAGGTATGCGCGCCAGGCCCGCTGTTCGTCCTTGCTCAGCCACCGTGGTGAATCCATGCGCCCATAGTAGTTGACAACGCAACTAGCAGGTGTACTGTTCTCAGTAGTTGACGAAGCAACTACTTGACCCTGGAGGGTGGAGCGATGACCAACGAACTGACTGCCGAAGAGACACGCCGCGCGCAGGAACACGAAGAGCAGCGGGAACGCATTCGTCGGCAGCACCTGAAGCCTGCCGGTGAGCGGCCTGCTTCCTCGGCTCGCGGCCTCCATCACACCGCATTGGTCAGCAGCGACGTCGAAGCAACGGTCCGCTTCTACCAGGATCTGCTCGAGTTTCCGCTCACCGAGCTCATCGAGAACCGTGACTATCCCGGGTCTTCGCACTTCTTCTTCGATATCGGCAACAGCAACCTGTTGGCGTTCTTCGATTTTCCCGGCCTCGATGTCGGACCCTACGCAGAGGTGCTCGGCGGTCTCCATCACGTGGCGATCAGTGTCGAGCCCACCAGGTGGGAACACCTGCGTTCCAAGCTGATCGACGCCGGAGTCGAACTGATCGAGCACAGCGAGGTCTCCCTGTACTTCCGCGACCCCGACGGTGCCCGCCTGGAACTGATCGCCGATCCACTCGGTGAGATGTACGGCTCGCACGTTCTCTGACCCCCACACTTCGAGATCCGAGGCAATGACATGACCTCTGCAGCAACCACACTCGACGTCCGTCGAGCCGAAGACCGATTCAAGACCAGGATCGGCTGGCTCGACTCCAAGCACTCCTTCTCCTTCGGCAACCACTTCGACCGTGGCAACACCCACCACGGTGTCCTGATGGTCAACAACGACGACATCGTCACTCCCGGTCAGGGATTCGACACCCATCCGCACCGCGACATGGAAATCGTCACCTGGGTCCTGCAGGGTTCGCTGGTGCACCAGGATTCGATGGGCCATACCGGCGTCATCTACCCCGGTCTCGCGCAGCGGATGAGCGCAGGTACGGGAATCCTGCACTCCGAGAAGAACGATTCGTGGCGACTCGGTGAGACCGCCGGCTCGTACTCGGGCAAGCACGGCGATCCCGTTCGCTTCGTGCAGATGTGGGTGGTCCCGGACGAGCAGGGCATCACCCCGGGCTACGAGCAGCTCGAAATCGACGGCGAATTGCTCAGTGGCGGACTGGTTCCCGTGGCGTCAGGCATGGCTCATCACGCCGACCACGCGGCGATCCGCATCAAGAACAAGTACGCCGCCATGCACGCTGCCCGTCTGCAGCCAGGGCAAGCCCCGGTCGATGTGCCCGACGCGCCGTTCGTGCACATCTTCGTCGCCGAGGGTGAAGCGATGCTCGAGGGAGTCGGCGTACTCGCCGAGGGCGACGCGGTACGGATCTCCGGAGGCGGCGGGCAGAAGCTGAGCACCGCAACCGGAGCCGAAGTGATCGTGTGGGAGATGCACGCCGCGATCGCCGGGTGAGGTCTGCTATCTCTTCAGACCGAACATCTTCGCGATCGTCTTCTCCATGAACGTCGCAGGCAGCAGCCGCCGCGCAAGAAATACGACAGGTGCGTTGCTGCCCCTGGCGTACAACGGTTTCGGCCTGTCCGCCTCGATGGCCTTCAGCACCACCTCGGCGACATCCTCGGCGGAGATGCCGGTTCCTTCTTTGCGGTCCAGGGATGAGATCGCGGTGTGGAAGTCGTCTCGGTGGACCGAATCCGGTGCGATGTACTTGGTTCGCCGCTCGCTGATTCCGGTGTTGATCGATCCCGGCTCGACGGTGGTCATCCACACGCCGTAGGGCGACAGTTCCAGGCGTGCCGCGTCGGAGAAGCCCTTGATGGCGGCCTTCGTCGAGGCGTAGGACGAGCGGTAGGCGAGCGGGAAGCTGGCCAGCATCGAGCCGACCATGACGATGCGGCCGTACCCGCGCGCACGCATGCCGGGAATGACGCTCTGCGACAGCGTCACTGCGCCGAAGACGTTCAACTGGAACAGTCGCTCGATGGCGTCGGTCGGCAGTTCCTCGAACGGACCGGACTGACTCTCACCGGCGTTGTTGACCAGGACGTCGACGTCACCGAGATCGGCGACGAAGGTGCGGATCGAGTCGGCTTCGGTGAGATCGAGAGCGCGATACTCGACGCCGGTGGCCCGCTGGGCGTCGGTCATCGATGCCGGATTACGGGACGTGCCGATCACTCGATAGCCCCGGGCGACGAGCGCCTGCGCGACCGCGCGTCCGATACCCGACGAAGCTCCGGTGACCACTGCGGTGCGATTCATGTCCGGAATGGTACCGGTGCAGTCGGTTCGTACCGCATGACGAATCAGCCCATACCGGTTAGTCTGTTACCCGTGCAAACGAACTCTGCCGCCCTGCTGATCGAGCACCTGTGTATGGCCTTCGGCCCCAAGGTTGCCGTCGACGACCTCTCGCTGATGGTTCCACCCGGATCGATGTTCGGCCTCGTCGGCCCGAACGGCGCAGGTAAGACGACGTGCCTGTCCATGGCGGTCGGTCTGCTCAGGCCACAGTACGGCCGAAGTCTGGTGTTCGGACGAGATGTCTGGGCCGATCCCATCGCCGCAAAAGAACTGTTGGGCGTGCTTCCCGACGGGCTCGCTCTGCCCTCGCAGTTCACCGGCCACGAGCTGCTGACGTACTTCGGACGACTGCGCGCGATGCCGGAGGACGTGATCGCACAGCGTCGAGACGAGCTGCTGGACGCGCTGGATCTGGCGGATGCCGGGGGAACCGTCATCGCCGACTACTCCGCGGGCATGACCAAGAAGATCGGACTGGCCTCGGCATTGCTGCACGGTCCACGGCTACTGGTGCTGGACGAACCGTTCGAGGCGGTCGACCCCATCTCCTCCACCACCATTCGCAACATTCTGATCCAATTCGTCCGGTCCGGCGGCTCGGTGATTCTGTCGAGCCACGTGATGGCCCTCGTCGAGCAGCTCTGCACCCACGTCGGCGTCATCACCGGCGGCCGCGTCGTGGCCGCGGGAACGGTGGACGAGGTCCGTGCGGGGGGAAGCCTGGACGACGCCTTCGTTCGCCTGGTGGGTACTCGCGAGCAGAACCCCGACGGCCTGTCCTGGATGCGCTCGTGACGTCCCTGGGCCGCACCGTCCTGCAGATGCGAATCACGCTCTACCGCAGGCAGTTCAAGGGCGGGCAAGCAGTGGTGAAAGCCGTGTTCGGGTTGCTGGGACTGGTATTCGCGGTCGTGGCATGTGTGTTGTCTGCGCGCAGTGGAGACTCGCAGGTGTTGGTCGGCGGCACCGCGAGCCTCGGGCTGACCCTGATCGGCCTGAGCTGGGTGCTGTTCCCGGTGCTCTCGGGAATCTCCGACGACAACATCCAGCCCCGCCACTTCCAGATGCTGTCGGTCGAACCTGCACGCCTGGCTCGTGCGTTGTTGGGCACGTCGGCGTTCGGCATGGTGGTGCCGTTGACGGCCATTGCGACTGCGTCGATCCCGATCTATGCCGTGTCCCGTTCCCTCGCAGCACTTCCGGTCGCTCTGGTGGCTTGGCCCGCGACCGTGGTGCTCTTCGTGTCACTGTCCAGAGTGGTCACCGTGGCGATGTCTCAGCTACTGAAGAGTCGACGTAGTCGAGAGTTCGCTCTGCTGGCGTTCGGTGCGGTGTTCGGCGGACTGTACTTCCTGCAGTTCCCCATCACCCAGAACTTCTCGCGGGTGCTATCGGGTGAAGTGACTTGGCCTCTGACTCTGGCACATTCGATTCCGTTCAGCTGGGGAATCACCGGTGTGGATGCTGCGCTGGACGGGAACTGGCTCCTGGCGATCGGCGCAGTGGCGGGACTGTTGCTGCTCGACGGTGTAGTGGTGTGGTCGTGGCAGCGACTTGTGCTGCGGCTCTTCGAGGGACGGGTGTCCGCCTCGTACGGCGCGTCGCGGAAGCAGGTGGAGGCAGGGGGTCGTAACGGCGATACCGGCTGGCGGGCATCGCGGATCGGTGCGGTGGTGATGCGAGAGCTGTCCCTGTGGCGCGGCGATATGCGTCGTCGAAGTCAGCTGCTGTCGGTCCTCATCTTCGCGGTGCTCGGAGGAGTCGGTCCGTTGGTGACCGACTCGATTCCGTTCAGTGCAGCATGGGGCGCGTGGATCGTGATCTTCATGGCGATGGGCGCGGGATCGAATCTGTACGGCCTCGACGGCGGTTCGATGTGGCACCTGGTGATGATTCCGCAAGCTCTGCGCGACGACGTTCGTGGCCGGCAGCTCGCCTGGCTGATCGTGGCTGCACCCTTCGCGATCGTGCCCACGGCGGTCGTCCGCGTATTCGGTGACCTCGGACTCGACCGATTGGCAATCCCCATCTCGGTCACGCTGTCGATGCTCGGGGTCAGCGCCGGCCTCATCGTCATGGTCTCCGTCCGTGCCGCCTATCCGGTTCCCGAACCGACCAAGGCCTTCTCTCTCAACACACGAGGGTCGTTCAACGGAGGTTCGTTCGCCCTGCTCATGCTGGCAATAGTTGTGCTCGCGGTGTCGGTATTGCCCGCTCTGCTACTGGCACTACTCCTCCCCGGTGCCTTCGCGTATCTGTCCGTTCCCGTGGCCGCGGCCGTCGGGTGGCTGGGGATGTGGTGGGGTGCGCGGGTGGCCGTCGACACGTTGGTCCGTGACTCCGACAAGATCCTGCACGAGGTGATCTCACGGTAGAGCGCGAATGGCCCGACACGGGTTGCCGGCCGCGAAGGTGTGCGACGGCACGTCGCGAGTGACGACACTTCCGGCTCCGATCACCGAGTTCTCCCCGATGGTGACTCCTGGACAGACGATGACCCCGCCACCCAACCACACGTTGTTTCCTATGGTGATGGGAAGAGCGCTCTCCCAGCGTGTTCGGCGCGCCTCGTGATCCTCCATCGGGTGCAGCGCCGTCAGCAGTTGCGCCCGTGGGCCGATCGATACGTCGTCACCGATGGTGATCGGCGCGCAGTCCAACAGGATTGCGTCGTAGTTGAGAAACGTATTCGATCCGATGGAAATGTAAGTGCCGTAGTCGCATTGGAATCTGGGCATGATCGACGAGTCCGATCCGATGGATCCGAGCAACTCGCCGAGAATCTCGCGCCGTGCGTCGGTCTGGTCTGCCTCGGTTGCGTTGAATCGGTCTAGTAGTTTGCTGCATGCCACCCGAGACGCCACCAACTCGGGATCACTCTCTCGGTACAACTCGCCGCGCAGCATTCGATCCCGGTTCTCGTTCATGAGGACAGGCTACCGATCGGTCGGCTTCTCGAACAGTGCCACGCTGAACCACGAACTGCCGTCGGCGAACTCGCGGCGGCCGACGTAGCGGAAGCCCTGCCGCAGGTAATAGTTGCGCAGTTCGGTATTGGTCTCGGCACAGTCCAGACGCAGTAGCGATCGCCCTTCCTGCCGGCTTCGCCGCAATGCCCACTCGAGCAACGACGCGCCCAGTCCCATTCCTGACTCGCTTCTGTTGATCACCACCCCGTGCACGTACCCGGCGTGCCCATCCTCTTCGGGCCAGATTGCGGGATCGGCCCAGATCAACCGCAGAGCCCCGACTATCGGGGCACCGGGCTCGCGTCGAGCGACGTAGAACTCTCCCGCGTCGATCTGCGCAGCGATCGTGGCGAGAGGTACCTCGCGTGGCGTCCACTGATCGATCCCCCGGGCGAACAGCCAGTCCTCGGCAGCGTGCCGGAGGCCGAGTATCGTTGCCGCGTCGGCGGCAGATGCGAGTTCTACGGTGAGCACGGTGCCATCGTACGGAGGTGGCGAGTCCTGTGTTGAACGTGCTTGTGGTCGAGAACGATTCGGACCGGAGGTCCTTCCCCGCGATCGACGGTGCCGAGTTTCGGAGTTGCACGATCGCCGAACTCGCCGACGCGGTGTCGTGGGCCGAGGTGCTGCTGTTCCGGACGTTCGAGACCGCCGATCTGCGGGCCGTATGGCCGAAGGCCGAGAATCTTCGGTGGATCCACTCGTCGAGTGCCGGCGTCGATCGACTGCTCGATCCGGTTCTGCGCGAGGGGTCGTGGACGCTGACGAACTCCGGTGGAATCCTCGACCGCGCGATCGCCGAGTACGTCGCCGCCGGCATTCTGGCGTCGGTCAAGAAACTGCCACAAGCGCTTGCTCGACAACGCGAGCGAGTCTGGGAGCACAGAATCACCAACGGGATTCGCGGTCGCTCCGCTCTCGTCGTCGGACCCGGTTCCATCGGGCGCGAGATCGGCCGAGTGCTCGGTGCCCTCGGAATGCGCGTGGATGCCGCGGCAACGTCCGAGCGGTCCGGTGACACGGAGTTCACGCGAATCCGCAATGTTCGGCAACTACCCACGTATGCGGGCGAGTACGACGTGATCGTGCTGGCGGCACCGTTGACCGATGCCACCCGCGGTCTCGTCGACGGCGAGGTGCTCATGGCCATGCGTCCCGATTCGGGGCTGATCAACATCGCTCGCGGGCCCGTCGTCGACGAACGAGCCCTGTGCGACGCCCTGACGTCCGGAGGTATCGGGTGGGCGGTGTTGGACGTGTTCGAGGTCGAGCCGCTGCCGGACACGAGCCCGCTGTGGGGCATGGACAACGTCATCCTGACTGCGCATCTGGCGGGCGACGCCGATGACTTCGCCGACCGTCTGTGGGCGTTGTTCGAGGACAACCTGCAGCGATACGTCCGTGGTTCGGCACTGGTCAACGTCGTGGACATGCGGTTGGGGTACGTGCGCAGACAGAACGACGCGCCAAAGTATACGTAACACTCCGTAGCGTGTACTAGGGTGCACGAGTGCGTGAAATCAATCGTTCGGCCGTTGCGTCGACCAGCCGTGACGCGGCGTTCGCCTACATGGACGACTTCAGAAACGTCCCGCAGTGGATGTTCGGCATCACCCGGTTCGAGCCGACGAGCGAGGTCACCTCAGGCCTCGGTGCCCGGTACGACGCGACGATGCAGATCGGTCCCAAGGCCCTCACCTCCGTCGTGCACGTGACCGAATGGGTCCACAACGAGAAGCTGACGCTCGAATCGGTCGAGGGCCTGTCCAACTCGTCCACGTGGTCGTTCTCCGATACGGCAGACGGCGGTACCCGTCTGGATGTGGTGTTCCGCTACAGCCTGCCCGGCGGAATCGCAGGCAAGGTGCTCGGCGCGGTGGTGGAACCGGTTGTGGGTCAGGCGATCAAGCACACGGAGTCGACATTGCGCGCCCGCCTGGAAGCCGCCGACTAGTACACGTACTTGTCGAGGGCATCCAACACCTGGTCGACGGCGAGCCATGCGAACAGGAATGCACAGACACCCAGCGTGAGGTTGGTGAACCAGCCGTTGCGCCATTGCGTCGGCACCCGATCGCTGTTGAGCAGAATCAACAGCGTGACCGCCAGGAACGGCATGAAGACCGCCCCGAGCACGCCGTACGTCAGTACGAGCCCGATCGGTTGGTCGAGCCACAGCAGCGCCATGGGCGGAAACGTCAACCACGCGACGTACCAGCGGAAGTACTTGCCGCCCACACGCGTGTCCGAGTGGCCCTGTTCGAGCCCCTTCAGATTGCCGACGAAGTCCGCGAACATCAGGCTCACGCCGTTCCACACCCCGATCAGCGACGAGAACGACGCCGACCAGAATCCGATGAGGAACACGTAGCCGAACACCGTGCCGTAGCGCTCGGCCAGCACGTCGGAGAGCTGAACCAAGCCCTGATCGCCGGTGGAGATCGCGATCTGCGACGAGTACAGCAGTTCGGCACCGACGATGAGCATCGCGAGGACGAAAATGCCCGAGATGACGTAGGCCATCGAATTGTCGATGCGCATGACGCGCATGAATTTCGGTGTGATCCAGCCCTTCTCGCGCAGCCAGTAGCCGTATGCGGCGAGCGTGATGGTGCCACCGACGCCACCGGCGAGGCCGAGGACGTACACGATCGAGCCGTCGGGAATGGTGGGAACGATACCCTTGACGATCGCGGGAACGTTCGGAACAGCCACTACCGCAGCGCCGATGACCGTGACGAACATGATGCCGACGAAGACGGTGATGATCTTCTCGAAGAACCCGTAGCTACCGAGCGAGATCAATGCGAACCCGAGGAGTCCGGATGCGATGGCGACGACCTTGAGATCCAGTGCGGGGAACAGTGCGACGATCGGCAGCGCGCTCGACGACATCGCCGCAGCGCCGTACACGAATCCCCAGATCACGATGTAGGGCGCGAAATACACCGTCGTCCACTTACCCAGCGAACGCCAGCCCTGGAAGATCGTGTTTCCCGACGCCAACGTGTAGCGGCCGGCGTCTGCTCAGTGACCTGCCTCACTCTTTATGAAAGTGGAGGTCCCTGGCAAGCCGACTCTCCCGCCGCCGGGTTCGGCCCCTGTTCGTCACGAGCGGAACACGATACGAGCAACCCATTTGGTGTTGTGGACGCCCGGAAGAGCAGGCACGATCACGCGTGCGGGATAGCCGTGATCGAGCGAGAGGTCGACGCCGTTGACTTTCAGAGCCAGCAACGAGTTCGGGTGCGCCGCTTGATTTCCCTGCAGCACCGCACGGGTGAACGCTCCGTTCTGCTCGAGCGAGCTCACCTCTGCCGACCGCGGTGCGGGCACACCCGCCAGCGCGGCGAGTTCGGCCAACGGGACGCCGGTCCAGGTCTGCGTCGTGGACCATCCTTCGACGCACGCGATCGGAAGTTCTGCAGTGCGCTGCGTCATCGACAGCAGCCTGCCTCGGGACAATACGATCGGGACGGCGTCGTCGGCTGCACTGCTGATCGTCAGTTGCCAGTCGGCACCGGTCTGCGCCTCGGTGATTCCTGCCGCTTCCGCCGTTCGGTTGATCTGAAAGTCGTTGGGGCCGTCGCCGTTGGAGCGCCCGCGGGGTAGCAGAATGGCAGCCTTGCGCAGCACTCCGCCGAGCGTCTGGCCGACTGTCAACACGGCAACGAAACCCATTCCGGCAGCCACCAATCCGATGGCACCGCGGCGATTCATGGTCGCCGGAGGGTTGTCGTCGTTCTGCTTGTCCGGAGCTTCGTTCCTGGCGCGCAACACGTCCATCAGGGATTCGGATCTCAGGGTGCGCCACATCAGCGGAACCTTGAGGCCGAGGTGAACGAGAAATCCGGAGATGAACACCCAGGCACCGAAGTAGTGAGCGGCGTAGAAATCGAAGCCGAACACGTAGTCGTACTGGATGTTGAGAACACCGGTGACGATCTCGAACAGCAGGCCGCCCACGAGAGCCAGCAGAGACAGACGTTCGAGCGCATGTGCGGGTGACCGCACCGGTGGTAGTTCGACGAGCTTGGGCATCACCGACCAGAGTTTGGCGATGACGAGCGGCACGATGATCAGGCCGAGCCCGACGTGCAGGCCCTGCGTGAGTTGGTAGAGCCAGGCAGGGTTCGTCGGCCAGTCGAAGAAGGGCAACCGTAGCCACCCCACGGCACCGGGCCTGGCCTGGCCGAACTGCGGGCCGTACGCGCTGTACGAGAGCAGACCCGTCACGATGATGATCGGCAGCGCCACCAGGAGTACCGCACCGAACAATGACGTCAACCACGTGCCGCGCAGCGGACTGCGGAAGCGCGCGAGCGGGTTGCGTGCGTCGGCCATGTAGGGCATTCGCTGCCCACGCAGTGCCGGATGTCTCGTGGCCTGCTCCGATACCGGCGGGTCATCGCTCACGTGCGCCTACCGCCCTTCGCTCGCTCGAAACCAGCATCCGGTGTCAGTATCGGGCCGAACAGCGAGAAAGCAAGCCGATACGTCCCCGCGGGGACGCGTCGGACCCTCGTCGAGAAGTTCTTGTCGGTGCCTCGTTCTACGCTTTGTCGAACATGCATTCGATGAATGGGGGCGTTCATGATCGACATGACCGAGGCGCGATCCGAGGCGGGGCGAATCGAGATGAAAGAGATCGAGACCGAAATCTGTGCTCTGGCCGGTCAGATCGCTGCGGCGTCGGCGCAGTATCTGATTCTGGTGGGTGAGTTCGATGCTCGACGCGGATGGGCGGCCTGGGAGGTGCGGTCCTGTGCGCATTGGTTGTCCTGGCGTGCGGGAGTCGATCTGCACACGGCCCGTGAGCAGGTGCGGGTGGCCAAAGCGATGCGAGAACTGCCGCTGATCACCTCGGCGTACCTGAGCGGCACGATCTCGTACTCCAAGGTACGAGCCATGACCCGGGTGGCCACGGCCGAGAACGAGGCATCGCTGCTGCAGAAAGCGCTGGATGCACCCGCCGCGCATATCGAACGGCTCTGTCGCGGCCTGAAGAAGGCAATGCGTCCGACCAGGGGCAACGGCGTCGACCTCGATCCGTGCGTCGGGCGGTGGCGCTGGGACGAGGAGGACGGCTCCTTGCTGCTCACGGCGCGGTTTCGCCCGGAGGACGGCAAGCGATTCCTGGCTGCGTTGACCAGAGCGGAGTACGAGCGCACCCGAACCGAGAGCGAATCACAGGGTGACCGGGCCGCCCCGGCGCCACCCAATCCGGTTCCGGCGATGATCGCGATGGCGGAGATGGTCTGCGACGCCGTCGATTCACCGGTCGTCTCACCGGCCGCGGAAGTGTTGGTCCACATCGGCAACAGCGCCGAAGCCGGATGCGATCATGCCCATTTCGACGACGGTCCGGGGTTGGACGACGAGACGTTGGCTCAGGTGCTGTGTTCTGCGGTCATGCGCACCGTCGGCCACGGCCGACTCGGAAAAACGGTGCGGTGGAGTTCGACCGCGAAAGCACCGAGCCGAACGCAGATGCGTCAGTTGATCATTCGAGACCGATGCTGCGCGGTGCCGGGGTGCGGCCGAACCCGCTTCATGCATGCGCACCACGTCACCTACCGCTCACGGGGAGGTGCGACGTCACTCGACAACCTGGTCCTGCTGTGCGGCGAGCATCATCGAGCGTTGCACGACGGGTACTTCTTCATCGAAGCCCGTGGTGATCAACGCTTTTCGTTCCGCCATCCCTCGGGAACCGAGATCATCCACGCTCCCGCGGTGTCCGGAGACGCCGACGAGATCAAGCGACGGTACGGCGACATCGCGCCCGACGCCATCGTGCCGAATTGGGGTGGGGAAGGTCTCGACCTGAGCTACGCGACCGATGTCCTGATCACGAATTGGCGGCAGGCTGCATGAAATGGGGTCCTCGAGGGCAAGTTAGTGTGACGGCGAGACTCGGACAAGAAGCGGTGGGACATGAGCGTCGACAGATCGTTGGAGGACGAACGGCCCTGGCCGGTGGAACGAGCACCGAGCCGGACCGATGCGACCAGGCCCGAGGACGACCCCTTCTACGCCGCGCCCGAGGGGTACGAAGCAGCTCTGCCCGGGACGATTCTCAAGGTGCGGCCGGTCGAGGTCGCCATGTTCGGCCGCATCCGCCAGCGGGTCGACGCGTGGCAGCTGCTGTATCGCACGGCTGATCTCGGCGGGCTTCCGCAGGCCAGTGTGACCACGGTGCTGCGCCCACACAAGGCCGAGCCGGTCCTGCTGTCGTATCAGTGTGCGATCGACGGCGTCGCGTCCTCGTGCTTCCCGTCCTATGCGCTTCGGCGTGGCGCGCGGGCGTTCGGTGCAGTTCCGCAGTTCGAGTTCCTGCTGGTACTGCATGCCTTACGCCGTGGGTGGACCATCTCCATCCCGGATCACGAGGGCCCCGACGGTCACTGGGGTTCGCCGCAGGAACCCGGATTCTGCACGCTCGACGCGGTTCGCGCGGCGCTGTCGTTCGAGCCGCTGGACCTGCATTCGAGCACGCCGGTTGCGCTGTGGGGCTACTCGGGCGGCGGGCTCGCGACGTCCTGGGCGGCGGAAATGGCACCGGAATATGCGCCGGAGATCGAGTTGGTCGGTGCTGCCCTCGGCTCGCCCGTCGGAGATCCCGGCTCGGCGTTCACCAGGCTGAATGCGACGTTCCATTCGGCGCTGCCGACGCTGGTGGTGGCGGGTCTGCGGCGCACCTATCCAGAGCTGGACCGGGTCATCCGCCAGTATGTCAACGAGGACGGGATGCGCATTCTCGATTCCGTCGAGAACATGACTACCGTCCGCGCTGTCACCCGCCTCGCGCGGCACGATCTGGATCGCTACATCGAAGTACCGTTGGCCGATCTGCTGGCTCTGCCCGAGATCGTGCAGGTGTTCCAGGACATTCAGCCGGGTCGGACCGCTCCGACGGCACCGCTGCTGGTCGTTCAGTCGGTGCACGATCAGATCATCGCCGTCGACGACGTGGACGGGCAGGTGGATCGGTACATCGAGGCCGGTGCCCACGTGACCTATCTACGGGATCGGCTGAGTGAACACCTGTCGCTGCACCCGCTCAGTGCGCCGCTGACATTGGACTGGCTCGCCGATCGATTCGCGGGACGGCCGGTCGACGAACCGTCGACGCGAACGGTGTGGTCCACAGCGTTCTCGCTCTCCGCGGTGCGGGGGTTGCTGTCGCTGACCTGGACAACCATCAGAGCCGTGATCATCGGCGTTCGGGCGTAGCTACCCTCGGACCGATGCAGCGAACCTGGATACGGATACTCACCGGCTCGATCGCCATCCTGGGCATCGTCATCGGAGTTGCGGCGATGGTCGTCTACTACACCGACACCCGGATCAATGTTCTGATCGCGCTCGCATCGTTCGTCCCGTTGATGTTCGTCGCCGTTGTGGTCGGCACCCTCGTGGCGCTGATCGGTCGGCGCTGGATTCTGGCGGGAGTATCCGCACTGGTGCTGGTCGCCGGTGCGTTGGCCTACGCACCGCTCTACGTGGCGGACGCGGCACCCGAGGACGCGTCGGGCGACGATGGAGTGCGACTGCGGGTGATGCAAGCGAATCTGATGATCGGGCTGGCCGATCCGACGGTCGTGGTCGGGCAGGCCCGCGAGGGCGCCGTCGATGTTGTCACGATCCAGGAACTGACCGACGCGTCGGTGGTCGGCCTCCGCGATGCCGGCATGGAAGAACTCTTCCCCTACAGCTATCTTCAGCCGCACATGTCCGGCGGCGGCGGAGCCGGCATCTACAGCCGTTTCCCGATTTCCGGCAATCGCGAACTCGACGGTTACGGACCGGTGAATCTCGCCACCGAGGTCGAGGTTCCCGGCTCCGAGCCGGTCACGTTACTGGCCGTGCATCCCGGTCCCGCCTACATCACCCCGGCCGATATCTGGACCACCGAATTGGACACGCTCCGAGACGATCTGGAGGCAGCGTCGGACAGCGGGCCGGTGATCGTCAGCGGCGACTTCAACACGACCTATTCGCACAAGAAGTTCCGCAACCTGCTCGATGCCGGATATTCCGACGCTGCAGCGCAATTGGGGAAGGGCCTGATCCCCACGTATCCCACGGACAAGGGAACCCCCGCCGTCGTCGGAATCGATCACATCCTCAGCAACACCGGTCATGCTCGCTCGCTGGAGCGTATCGATCTCCCCGGATCGGACCATCACGGGTTGATCGGGGAGATCGAGTTCTCCTGAGGTTCAGCTGACGCGGCCGGCTTGCTTTCGAGACTTGCCGCACTGCAGCAGGATTCGGACGGCTGCCGGCGTTCCGTCGAGGGAGGTCACCACATCGTCGCGCGTCTGTGCTGCCGCACCCGCAACCTTGTCCAGGGACGTCACGGTCGGATCGAGGGTGGCGGTGATCTCGACCACTCGCTGCCCGCGGTCGGACACCGAACGGCCGGTCGCCGAAACCACACCGTCGTGCGCGGCCAGTGACTTGGCGGCGCTTCGAGCAGCCGTTCCCAGGTCGACACTGAGCCGGCCGTCGACATCGGCATCCGCACTGGACGCGAAAGCGACGGTGCCGACCGAGCGGCGCGGCAGGTGCGCGAGTAGCCACCACAGACCGAGCAGAACGAGGACGATGGCGGCTACTCCGAGAGCCCAGGGCCACCAGCCTGCGTCGATGGCGGTGTCGACGAACGCAGCGTCGAGACGTTCACGGCCGGGGAACTCGCCGCGCTCCCACGCGACTGCTCCTGCGCCGAGGGCGATCAGGGCAAGGCCGACAACGGCTGTGCTGGTGCGGTCGACGGATGCAGTTGCGCGCTTCATGAGGCTTGTCCTGTCGTTCGCACTCGAGCGCGGACCTTCGGCACCGACGCGAGTGGGCGGAGAGCGTCGTTCACAGAGGCCACGACCGCAGACTTCAACTCCGAAGTATCGGAGCCGGCCACGGTGGACACCGACACGGCGACCTTCTTGTTGCCGGCCTTGGCGGTCGCGGAGTCGACTCCGGCACTGTCGAGGGCGACGGCGCGCGCAACAGCGGCGAGGTCACCCTTGCGAAGCCAGACGTCGTGCTCGGTGAGGGCGCGGTGGGTGCGTCTGCGGGGACGAATCGCAGTCAGCACCAAGATGAATCCGACGACGACTGCCGCGATACCTCCGGGCAGCATCCACTGCTGAGCAGTCAGACCGTCGAGATGTGTGGCGGCGGGGCCGACCCACTCGGGGCCGTCGATGGCACCCCAGTTCAGCAACGCCTCGCGGCCGAGGACCACTCCGGCACCGATGAGGACGAGTGCGAACAGGATTGCGGGTACGGCTGCGGTGGGGTTCGCCACCGGCTTCTTGCTTGCCTTCTCGATCACTGCACTCTCCCTTCTTCATGGGTGGCCTCGGCGGGTACGCATTGGACGGTGACGTCGACTCGGTCGACGGTGTAGATGCCCAGCTCGGACAGATCCCGTGCCACGGCGGCTCGGACGTCGGCTGCCACCTTCGCCAGCGGCGAGGGCCACTTGACCGCCACCGCGACCTGTGCGCGAACACGGGAGCCGTTGACCGTCACGTCGGCCTTGGGCAGGTCACGCCCGCCGAGGACGCGTAGTCCCGGCTGAGGCCCGGCGACCGCGTCGGTGCTGCGAGCAGCGAGGACGGCGAGCCGCTCGACGGCCTTGTGCTTGATCTCCAGCGATCCGCGTTCGCCGGGGTCGGTCACTGTGTCAGTCACGACCGCGACCACGCATGATCGAGTTCAGGTCCAGCTCGCCGTCGATGTAGCGGCCGACGAAAAAGCCGAGGCCACCGAGAACGATGGCGATGAGGAAGCCGGTGAAGCCGCCTGCCGCTGCGGCGATGGCCAGCAGAAGTCCCACGAACAAACCGATGGTCGCAGTGGTCATGGTCTTGATCTCCACTCAGAGTTCGAAGTAATTGCGTCTGGTGACGCGTTTGCGGATGCGAGCGATCCGCTTGGGAAAAGTGCGTAACGGGGACGGAATCGAGGACGCGCGGAACACCGTCGGCGCGCTCGCTGCGTTGACAGGGGTCGAGGGCAGCACCGCGAATCTTCGGTCGACGGCGGCGAGTTCGGCCATGTATCGGGCCGGATCTCCACCGATGTCGGGGTGGTGTTCGCGTGCCACAGCGCGCCGAGCCGCCTTGTAGGCGGCGGCTCGGTCGTGCGCTGCATGCTCGTTCACCTGGTCAGACTCGCACAATGTCCTCGACGGTGACGTGCACGGGCCCGTCGACCATCGCCGCCACTGTGCTACGGACGTTATCGGCGGTCTCACGGACCGCAACCCCGAATTCGAGGGTCACGTGAACCTCGGTTCCGTCCTCCCCGATTCGGATGCCGGCGATACGGCGTCCGGGTAGGTACGTAGCGGCTTCGCCGAACATGCCGCCGTGCAGCCCGACGACACCGTCGATCGCCAGAACGGCGTCGGCGATGTCCTCGGACCTGTCACGCTCCGTCATGTGCGGATCGGTCACTGCACTCGGGTGGTGGCGGGCTCGGTGGTGGTGTCGTCGTCTTCGGAGCCGTCGTCGAGGAAGATGTCGTGGACGACGATGTTGACCTCGGTGACCTCGAGCCCGGTCATGCGCTCGACGGCGTTGATGACGTTGCGACGGATGCCTGCCGCGAGATCTGCGATCGAGACACCGTAATCGGCGACGATGTCGATGTCGACCGCTGCCTGACGCTCGCCGACCTCGACCGAAACGCCCTGCGACTGGTTGACGCGGGCACCGGGGATGCGCTCGCGGAGGGCACCGATCGCGCGGCTTGCTCCGCCGCCGACGGCGTGTACTCCCTGAACCTCACGGGTGGCGATACCGGCGATCTTGGAGACGACGGTGTCGGCAATGGTGGTGCGGCCCTGCGAGCTGACGAGCACAGAATCCGACTTGGTGGTGATGTCGGTCTTGCCTTCGCCTGTTGCGGATACGGTTGCCTTGGTGTCCGTCGTGGAGCTCATGAATGCCTCTCTTCGTTGAGTGTCGTGCAGTGTGTGTCAGGAGTTGGTCGTAGCTCGATGGTCGAAACGCACGTCGTCGTAAAGTGACCTACGTCATAGATTACGTCCGGTGGTAAACCGGTATCGAAAGACTCGCGTGATCGATGACCACGATGAAGTGAACGGGGGCCCGATGGAGTGGGTAGACGCGTCGGACCGCGTTCTCGTCGGCGCGGCTGCGCTCGGCGAGACCGATGCGTTCGAGGAGATCGTCCGGCGATACGGCCCGGAGATGTTCCGGTATGCGCGCAACATGTTGTCCGATCAAGGTGCCGCCGAGGAGGTGGTGCAGGACGCGTTCGTCGCGGCATGGAAGGGACTCGACAACTTCCGTGGTGACTCGGCGTTGAGGACATGGCTCTTCTCGCTCGTCTCGCACAAGGTCATCGATCATCGGCGACGGCGTAGCGTGCCTCCTGCGGAGGATTGGGTGTTCGAGCGCAAGAGCACCGGCGCAGGCAGCGATCCGGAGGCCGATGTCGAGGCCGACAGTTTCATGGCCGAGCTCGGCGTCGCGCTGGCCGAACTGCCGTACCGCCAGCGGGCCTGCTGGCTTCTCCGTGAGGTCGAGGGCATGACCCACCCCGAGATCGGCGCGATCATGACGTTGTCCGCGGGCGCAGTGCGCGGGCAATTGACCAGAGCACGAGCAACATTGAGCGAAAGGTTGGCAACATGGCGAACCCAGTAGAACCGGATATGGTTCTCGCGCGTGCTGCCACCGAACTTCGGGATGCACCGCAAGAACCGAACTGGGTGGACATCAGTTCGTCCATCATCGCGAAAGTACGCAACACCACCCGGCGCACCTGGCCCATCGACAGCGCTTTCCCTCCCGGCTCGGGAGCCGGGAGCGGCGACTCGCTGAGGATCAGCGACCACATCGTCAAGACGACGCTTCGGCGTGCCCTCGCAGGCGTGCACGGCGCACAGCCGACCGAGATCGATCTCCACCTCGACGACCATGCCTGCATCGGCCTGTTCATCGCGGTGATCGGGGTCTACGGCGACGATCTGCAGGCCGCGGGCGACCGACTTGCGAGTATTGCGATCGAGACCGTGTGGGAACTGCTGGGCATCACCCTCGGCCGCGAAGAGGTCGAGATACGCGTCGACGATATCGAGGAGCGCTAGCGTAAATATTGCGTCATAACCGCTGGTCGGCGGCGTAAGAAAGCGTAAGGAAACCGGCTCCGGTCGGTAGCGGGATCCAGGATCGAGCAATGACCGAATTGCTCTGTCTCGCGGTGGCCGCGTTCGTCGCGGTGTACCTGTTCGTCGCTCTCCTCGACCCGGAGAGGTTCTGACGCCGCCATGAATCCTGCTCTGCTTGCCGGTCTCCAGATCGGCGTGGTGATAGTCGTGCTCGCGGCTGCCTATGTGCCTCTCGGCGACTACATGGCCCGTGTCTACACGCGCACTCGGGATTCGAGTGTCGAACGAGTTCTGTATCGCATCGCGAGAGTCGATCCGGAATCCGAACAGACCTGGGTCGGATACTCCACCAGCGTCGTCGGGTTCTCGGTCGTCAGCGTGGTGTTTCTCTTTCTGCTGCAGCGCATCCAAGGCGTGTTGCCGCTCAACGGTGGCCTGTCCGGTGTCAGCCCGGCGATGGCGTTCAACACCGCGGCGTCGTTCGTCACCAACACCAACTGGCAGTCGTACACGCCCGAGACCACCATGTCGAACCTGACGCAGCCGCTGGGTTTGGCGGTGCAGAACTTCGTTTCTGCTGCAGTCGGTATCGCAGTGGCGATCGCCGTCGTCAGAGGGTTCGTCCGGTTTTCCACCGGCGGTGAACTGGGGAACTTCTGGGTGGATCTGATCCGCGGAACGCTACGAATTCTGTTGCCGCTGTCGCTGCTGGTGGCGGTAATTCTGCTCACCCAGGGCGTGGTGATGTCGTTTTCGACGGGCTTCGCTTCCACCGGCCTGGACGGGCAGGCGGTGACCAATGCGCTTGCGCCCGTTGCCTCTCAGGAAGCGATCAAGGAGATCGGCACCAACGGCGGCGGCATTCTCGGAGCCAATTCCGCGCATCCGTTCGAGAACCCGACGCCGCTGTCGAACATCGTCGAGATCATCTCGCTGCTGCTGATTCCGGTGGCCCTCACCCGCACCTTCGGCACCATGGTCGGCAACCGCAAGCAGGGCCTGACGGTGCTGGCGGTGATGGCCACGCTGTGGGCCACGATGTTGGCAGTGACGCTATTCGCCGAGTCCGGTACCCGCGGCGTTGCCGCAACCGCGGCGGGCGCAATGATGGAAGGCAAGGAAGTCCGCTTCGGTATCCCGGCGTCGGCTTTGTTCGCCGTGTCGACCACCGGAACGTCCACCGGTGCAGTCAATTCAGCGCACGACAGCATGTCTGCGCTCGGTGGCGGGACAGTACTGCTGAACATGCTGTTCGGGGAGATCGCACCAGGCGGCGTCGGAACCGGCCTGTACGGATTGCTGGTGTTGGCCGTGATCGCCGTCTTCGTCGGGGGACTCCTCGTCGGCCGAACTCCGGAATTTCTCGGCAAGAAGTTGGGTCGACGCGCCATCACGATGGCCGCGCTGTCGGTACTGGTGATGCCGATCCTCGTTCTCGTCGGCACGTCCATCACAGTGCTGCTCGAATCGACGACCGGCTATCAGGGCAATCCCGGCATCCACGGCTTCACCGAGGTGCTCTACGCCTACGCCTCGGCATCCAACAACAACGGCAGTGCCTTCGGCGGACTGACGGTGACCAGCGACTGGTTCCAGATATCGCTCGGTGTCGCGATGCTGCTCGGCCGTTTTCTGCCGATCGTCTTGGTGCTGGCGCTGGCCGGCTCGCTGGCGACGACCAAACGCAGCGCACCCAGCGCCGGAACCCTCCCGACCGACGGGCCGCTGTTCGGCACGTTGCTCATCGGCACTGCCGTTCTGGTCGCGGCCCTCACCTTCTTCCCCGCACTTGCTCTCGGACCCATAGCAGAGGCCATGCAATGAAACTCTCTCTCGCAACCGCGCTTCCAGGCGCATTCCGAAAACTCGATCCGCGCCACCTGGCTCGTAACCCCGTCATGTTCGTCGTCTTTCTCGGCTCCATCGTCACCACTGTGCTGTCGATCGCCGCTCCGTCCGTGTTCGCGTGGTTCGTGACCGGTTGGCTCTGGTTCACTGTGCTCTTCGCCAACCTGGCCGAGTCCGTCGCCGAGGGGCGCGGCAAGGCGCAGGCCGCGAGCCTGCGGAAAGTGAAGCAGGACAGCGTTGCTCGACGACGCACTGCCTCCGGTGCGGAGTTCGTCGTCACCGAAGTGGCCGGTGCGGAGTTGAAGGTCGGTGACGAGGTGGTCGTGTCGGCCGGTGAGGTCATCCCCGGCGACGGTGACGTCATCGAGGGCATTGCCAGCGTCGACGAATCGGCCATCACGGGTGAATCTGCACCGGTGGTCCGAGAGTCGGGGGGTGACCGGTCCGCGGTCACCGGAGGCACCATCGTGCTCTCCGACGAGATCGTCGTGAAAATCACTGCGGCGCAGGGTGAGACGTTCGTGGACCGAATGATCGCGCTCGTCGAGGGTGCAGCTCGGCAGAAGACACCGAACGAGATCGCCCTGAACATCCTGCTCGCGTCCCTGACGATCGTGTTCCTCTTCGCGGTGGTCGCCATCGGTCCGATGTCGAACTATGCGGGCCGGCAACAGGATCCGATCCAGTTGATCGCGCTGCTGGTCTGCTTGATCCCCACCACCATCGGCGCACTGCTCTCGGCCATCGGTATCGCGGGCATGGACCGGCTGGTGCAGCGCAACGTTCTCGCGATGTCCGGGCGTGCGGTGGAAGCGGCAGGTGACATCGACACGTTGCTGATGGACAAGACCGGAACCATCACCTTCGGCAATCGCCGCGCCACCGGGCTACACCCGGCGACGGGCATCGACGCGGTCGAACTGGCGCGGGCAGCCCGCCTGTCCTCGCTCGCCGACGGCACCCCCGAGGGACGCAGCATCGTCGAACTGGTCGAGCGTGACTTCGAATCCGCAACGACCGAGGGCGAATCCGAGCGCGGCGAGTTCGTGGCGTTCACGGCGCAGACTCGGATGAGCGGGCTGGACCTGCCGGGCATGGAGATCCGCAAGGGTGCAGCAGATTCGGTGTACAGCTGGATTCGTGAGGGCGGCGGCACGGCCGATCTGGACGCCACCGTGCACGACATCGCGCAGAACGGCGGCACGCCGCTGGTGGTTGCGGTCCGCGAAACCGGTTCTGCTGCCCGCGCTCTCGGAGTCGTCGAGCTCTCCGATGTGGTCAAGCCGGGCATTGCCGAGCGCTTCGCGCAGCTGCGCGCCATGGGAATTCGGACGGTCATGGTGACCGGCGACAACCCGCTCACCGCCAAGGCGATCGCCGCCGAGGCCGGAGTGGACGACTATCTGGCCGAGGCAACCCCCGAGGACAAGCTCACGCTCATCCGGCGAGAGCAGGAGGGCGGGAGGCTGGTCGCGATGACCGGTGACGGCACCAACGACGCCCCGGCTCTCGCGCAGGCCGACGTCGGTGTCGCGATGAACACCGGCACCTCGGCGGCCAAGGAAGCCGGCAACATGGTCGACCTCGATTCCGATCCCACCAAGCTGATCGAGATCGTCGAGATCGGCAAGCAGTTGCTCATCACCCGCGGAGCATTGACGACGTTCTCGCTGGCGAACGACCTGGCGAAGTACTTCGCGATTCTTCCGGCGATGTTCTCCACCGTCTATCCGCAGCTGGGTGGGCTCAACATCATGCATTTGGCGACACCGGAATCGGCGATCCTGTCGGCGGTGATCTTCAATGCGCTGGTTATCGTGGCACTGATCCCGCTGGCGCTCAAAGGTGTTCGCTACACCCCGGCATCGGCGGCTGCGTTGCTGCGCCGCAACCTGCTGGTGTACGGCGTCGGTGGTGTCATCAGCCCGTTCGTCGGCATCTGGCTCATCGACCTCCTCGTTCGACACATTCCAGGGATAGGCTGATCATGCGTTTCGTACAGGGTTTTCTTCGCCAGCTGGTGGCCGGGTTCGCAGTGTTGTTGGCGCTGACGGTGATTCTGGGCATCGGCTACCCGGCCGTGGTCTGGGGCATCAGTCGAATCGGAACCGACTCCGCCGAGGGTTCGCCGCTGCGTGACTCGCAGGGCTGCGTCGTCGGAAGCTCGTTGATCGGCGTCGACCCGCAGGTCGCGCCGGGAGAGCCCGATCCGTACTTCCACACCCGCGTGACGGGATCGGTGTCCGAGAACGATGCCTTCGCTCCCGGAGATCCCGCCGCGGCGCTGCCGACCAACCAGGGGCCGTCGAGTGAGATTCTCGCGTCGTTCGTCGAGCAGCGTCGCGCTGCGATCGCCGAGCGCGAAGGCGTCGACCCCGCCGCGGTTCCCCCGGACGCGGTCACCGGCTCCGGTTCGGGAGTCGACCCCGCGATCAGTCCGGAGTACGCCGCGGTGCAGGTACCGAGGGTGGCCGAGGTCAACGGTATGAGTGTCGGCGACGTCGAGGCTCTGGTCGCCGAGTACACCGCTGGACCGCAGTACGGTGTGCTCGGGGCGAAGGCGGTCAACGTGCCGGAGCTCAATGTGGCGCTGGGCTTGACCAGCCCCTGCAGCTGAGACAGGAGAAGTGTCGTGCCGGATCGAGGTGAACTGCGCATCTATCTGGGCGCTGCGCCGGGAGTCGGCAAGACGTTTGCGATGCTCGGTGAGGCGCACCGGCGTCAGGACAGGGGCTGCGATGTGGTTGCTGCCCTGGTCGAGACCCACGGCCGACAACGGACGATCGCCGCGCTCGACGGGATCGAGGTGGTACCGCCCCGCCTCGTCGAGTACCGCGGATCGCAGTCGGAGGAGCTCGATCTGGAGGCCGTGCTGGCGCGGCGGCCCCAGGTTGTCCTCGTCGACGAACTGGCACACACCAATACACCGGGAGGCGTGCACGGTAAGCGGTGGGAGGACGTCGAAGACCTGTTGAACGCAGGCATCAGTGTGATTTCGACGCTCAATGTGCAACATCTGGAATCGTTGAACGACGTGGTGCAGCAGATCACCGGGGTGCCGCAGCGAGAGACCGTACCGGACAGCGTGGTTCGCGGTGCCGACCAGGTCGAGTTGGTCGACATCACCCCCGAGGCGTTGCGCAGTAGATTGCGGCACGGGAACGTCTACGCCCCCGAGAAGGTGGACGCAGCACTGAGCAACTACTTCCGCCGAGGCAATCTCACTGCGCTGCGTGAGTTGGCGTTGCTGTGGATCGCCGATCAGGTCGATGCGGCACTGGTGAAGTACCGCAGCGAGAATCGGATCACCGACACCTGGGAGGCGCGTGAGCGGGTGGTCGTCGCGGTGACCGGTGGCCCGGAATCGGACACTCTGCTGCGTCGCGCGAGCCGCATCGCCTCCAAGTCCAGCGCAGAGTTGATGGTGCTGCACATCGTTCGCGGGGACGGACTGATGGGCGTCTCGGCACCGCAGATGGGTTCGGTGCGCAAGCTCGCCGCGGGGCTCGGTGCCAGTGTGCACAGTGTGGTCGGTGACGACGTCCCGACGACGTTGCTCGACTTCGCTCGCGGGGTGAATGCGACTCAGTTGGTGATCGGTACGTCGAGACGGTCTCGGGTCGCGCGGATTCTGGACGAGGGCATCGGTGCCGCGGTGGTGCAGAATTCCGGAAAGATCGACGTGCACATGGTCACTCACGACGAGCGGGCGCGGCGCTGGCGACTGCAGGTCGACGCAGGCCGACGCCGGATTCTCGCGTGGATCGCCGCGGTTGTCGTCCCGTGTGTGGCAGCGGCGGTGCTGAACCTCGTCGGGCCGAACTTCGGTCCGAGCGGAGAAAGCGCACTGTTCTTCATGGTCGTTCTGTGTGTCGCACTGCTGGGAGGCGTCGCGCCTGCGGCACTGTCGGCACTCATTGCCGGGTTCCTGCTGAACTACTTCTTCACCGCGCCCCTGTACAGCCTCACGATCGCAGAGCCGGAGAATTTTGTCGTCGCCGTTGTCCTGCTGCTCATGGCCATCGCAGTCGCTGCCTTGGTGGACGCCGCCGCGCGGAGAACGCGACAAGCTCGACGCGCCTCACAGGAGGCCGAGTTGCTGACTCTGTTCGCCGGATCCGTCCTTCGGGGAGCCGATCTGCCGGCGCTGCTCGAACGTGCTCGCGAAACCTACAGTCAGGACGGGGTGTCGCTGTGGGACAACGAGTCCGCGACGATCGTCGGCACCACGGGGGCCGGTGCCCCCACGGACAAGGACAGTGCCGACACCGAGATCGGCGCCGGTGAGTTCACGCTGCTTCTCGCCGGCGACCGAACTCGAGCGCACGATCGACGAGTGCTCGCGGCCGTGGCCAACCAGGCCGCCGGCATGGTTCGGCAGGGCCGTCTCGCCGAGGAAGCCAGCCGCGCCAGTGCGCTTGCCGAGGCCGATGCATTGCGTCGAGCATTGCTCTCGGCCGTCAGCCACGATCTGCGGACGCCGCTGTCTGCAGTCAAGGCGGCGTCCTCGTCTCTGCGCAGCACCGACGTCCAGTTCTCGCCCGAGGACACCGACGAATTGCTGGCCACCATCGACGAATCGGCCGATCAACTGACGGCTCTGGTGAGCAACTTGCTCGACTCGTCGCGATTGCAAGCCGGTGTGGTGCAACCGAGTCTGCGCCCGGTCTTCGTCGACGACGTTCTGGTCGGTGCCTTGGTCGGAGCCGAGGATCGGGTCCGAGTCGAGGTGGGTGACGTCGAGGTAGTGGCCGACCCGGGCCTGCTCGAGCGTGTGCTGGCCAACCTGGTGAACAACAGCGCCCGCTATGCCCCCGTCGGCGACATCACCGTCAGTGCCGCGACACACGGCGACCGGGCGACGATCTCCGTCGCCGACCACGGTCCCGGTATCGCCGAGGGTGCCGAGGTGACCATGTTCGACGCGTTCCAACGACTCGGGGATCGTGACAACTCCGTGGGCGTCGGGCTCGGGCTGTCGGTGGTGCGCGGGTTCGTGCGGGCGATGGGCGGTACCGTCACGGCATCGAACACCGTCGGCGGCGGGCTGACGATGACGGTCGAGTTGAAGGCGGCGATCAGGTGAAGGTGCGGGCGCTTGTCGTCGACGACGAGCCGCAGATCGTGCGCGCGCTTCGAATCAATCTCAACGTCCGCGGGTTCGAGGTCGTCAGCGCGGCGAGCGGCGGGGAGGCGCTGCGGGTGGCCGCGAACTTCCACCCCGACATCGTGATTCTCGATCTCGGCCTGCCCGACATCGACGGAATCGACGTCATCGCGGGGCTGCGTGGATGGACCGACGTGCCGATCCTGGTGCTCTCGGCGCGTACCGACTCGGCCGATACCGTCGAGGCGCTCGATGCCGGTGCCGACGACTTCGTGACCAAGCCGTTCGGTATGGACGAGTTGTTGGCGCGGTTGCGCGCCGCCTTGCGACGTGGACCGCACTCGGTCGCCGAGCCGGTAGTGCAGACCGCGGACTTCACCGTGGATCTCGCTGCGAAAACTGTTGTGCGAGAGGGTGCGAGCGTGCATCTGACTCGTACCGAATGGGGCGTTCTCGAATTGCTGGTTCGCAACGAGGGCAAGTTGGTGTCGCAGAAAGAGATACTGCGGACCGTCTGGGGTCCCGGGCACGAGCGCGAAACACATTACCTGCGCATCTATCTCGGTCAGCTGCGTCAGAAACTCGAACGAGACCCGGCCGCGCCGGTGCACCTCATCACCGAAACGGGTATGGGCTACAGATTCGTGAGCTAGGGGTTGGGTTGTGCTCCCGACTCGTCCTGGTCGACGAAGAGCGCGAGAGATTCCCAGTTCTGTTGCACGGCAAGGGCGGCTCCGTCGGCGTCGCCGGCACTGCACAATTCGATGATTCTCTCGTGTTGTGCGATCGAATCGCGACCGACGAGCGAGGCGAACCGTAGCCGCTCCAGTCGCCGCAGGCTGGGTGTGACCTGCTCGAGCACCGACGCCACCACATGGTTCTGGCCGGCCTCGACGGCGACGTTGTGGAACGCGTCGTCGCTCGCCAGGGCCACGTCGACATCGCCGCGGGTGAAGGCGGCGGCGAACTCCCTGTTCGCGTCGCGCATCCGGGTGATCTCGGGGGTGCCCATGAGCGGTACGGCGGTGCGCATCGCGAGCGCGTGCATGGCTGCGGCCACCGCCTGGACGTCCAACACCGCCTTGCGCTCGATGGTCGAGACGACAGTCGAGCGGCCGGGCCGCGTATGGACCAGACCGGCCAGCTCCAGTCGAGCGATGGCATCGCGAATGGGTGTGCGGGACACGCCGAGCCACTGCTCCAACTCCGAGTCGCGCAGTCTTTCGCCGGGTGCGAACGTGCCGTCGACGATGGCGTCTCGGATCGATACGTAGGCGTTCTCGCGCAGCAGTGACCGCTTGTGCTTTCCGAGTTCGACGGGTACCGGCATGCGAAATATCGTAGCCCACCCCGTCCGGCCTTGACAGATGGCGACATGCAAGATGCAATATATCGCAGACCCCGACCCGAGGAGAGCTCCCGTGCCTATCGACGATTTCGACCGCTATCCACTCACATTCGGCCCCAGCCCGATTCACCCGATGGAACGGTTGAGCGCTCACCTCGGCGGCGCGAAGATCTGGGCGAAACGAGAAGACGTCAACGCCGGACTGGCGTACGGCGGCAACAAGACACGCAAGTTGGAGTACATCGTCCCCGACGCATTGGCCAAGGGTGCGGACACTCTCGTCTCCATCGGCGGCGTGCAGTCGAACCACACTCGGCAGGTCGCTGCCGTGGCTGCGAAATTGGGACTGAAAGCGGTTCTGGTGCAGGAGAAGTGGGTGGACTGGCCCGATTCCGTCAACGACAAGGTGGGCAACATACTGCTGTCGCGGATCATGGGTGCGGACGTACGGCTCGACCCGTCGGGCTTCGGCATCGAGTTCAAGGACAGCTGGCAGAAGGCCATCGAGGACGTCGAGCGGTCGGGTGGCACACCGTACGCGATCCCGGCAGGCGGATCCGATCACAAGCTCGGCGGTCTCGGCTTCGCCAACTGGGCGTACGAGGTACAGAAGCAGGAGGAACAGCTCGGGGTCTTCTTCGACACGATCGTGGTGTGCAGTGTGACCGGCTCGACGCACGCGGGCATGATCGCCGGATTCGCGGGGCAGGACCGGCCACGCCGTGTCCTCGGGATCGATGCGTCGGCCAAGATCGAGGCAACTCGCAACCAGGTGGAACGGATAGCGCGGAACACCGCCGAGCTCATCGGTCTGGGACGTGAACTCCGCGACGACGAGATCACCGTCCTCGAAGGGTGGGCCGGTGACTACTACGGCATTCCGGTCGAGTCCACCATCGAGGCCATCAAGATGACGGGTCGCCTCGAAGGTGTCATCATCGACCCCGTCTACGAGGGTAAGTCCATGGCCGGCCTCATCGACCTGGTCGAGCAGGGTGAGATCGGCAAGGAATCGAACGTGCTCTACGCACACCTGGGCGGTCAACCCGCTCTCAACGCGTACAGCGGGATCTTCTGACGTAGACGCAGCCTCGTCCCTGCCCAGTGACGACTTCAGGAGGTGCGGTCGATGAGGCAGAGTCGAGAAGCGTTGGATCCGTTGAGTTGTCGGATCACCGCGGCACTGCAGGTCAACCCGAGGGCACCGTGGGCGAGCATCGCCGACGCGCTCGGCGAGCCCGAGAGAACGGTGACTCGACGGGGGCGGGAACTGCTGGAGTCGGGCAGTGTTCGCGTGGTCGGAGTCATCGGTGCCACCGGTGCCGTCGTTCTTCGAGCGCGCTGCCACGTGGGTATGGCCCGCGCAGTGGCCGTCGGGCTGGCCCGTCGTGACGACACGATGTTCGTCTACGCCACGTCGGGACACGAGGAGTGCATCGCGGAGATCCTGGTCGACGACGCGCACCTGGCCGATCTCGTGCTCGACGATCTGCCGAGCGTCAGTGGTATTCGGCGAATTCGAGTCGATCCGATCACCCGTGTCTATCGTTCGGTACGGGAGTGGCGTCCGAGCATCCTCGACCACGGGCAGGTGGCCGCCCTGACTCCCCCCGTCCACGAGGGCTATCAGCCGGACGGGCGAATCGGCCCGGAGATCTCGTCGCTGCATCGCAGCATCCTGCGCGTGCTGGCCGAGGACGCGCGCACACCCACGTCGGAGATCGCGCGCGTGGTGGGCACCACGGTGAACACGGTTCGACGTCATATGGAGACACTCGAGCAGACGAACAAGTCCCGCCTGCGCGTAGTGGTCGAACCGGCGTTGCTCGGGTACGCCGCGGAAGCGATGGTGTGGGTGAAGGTTGCACCGCGGCACCACGACAACCTGGTCGACCTGCTGCTCGAGCATTCCGAGGTGCGGTACGCCGTGGCGGTCGCCGGCTCCGAGGGTCTACTGATCAATTTCGCCTGCTCGGATCGAGTTGCGTTGCACGAGATGACAACTCATTCAAAATGGTCGGCACTGGCCGATTCGATCTCGGTGGTATCGGTGTTGCGAGCCACCAAACGCAGCGGCAATCGGCTGTTCGCCTCGGAATCCGCGGCCTACCTGTACTGATCAGCGAATGGGTGCACCCGGGCCGAGCGGGATACCGAAGGCGTACCAGACGGCGAACAGCGCAGCCCACACGATCAGCATGCCCAGTGCGACGGGGATGGTGAACGACGCCAGGGTGCCGATACCCGCATTCTTCTTGTATCGCTCGATGAGCCCGAGGGTGAGGATGAAGTAGGCGGACATGGGAGTCATTGCGTTGGTGCAGGAATCGGCTATCCGGTACACGGCCTGAGTGGTTGCGGGGTTGACGTCGATGTACATCAGCATCGGGACCAGCACCGGCGCGAGCATCGCCCACATGGCCGAGCCGCTACTGACGAGCAGGTTCATGATCGAGATGACCACCAGCATCAGCAGGAAGACGACCAACGGATGCCACCCACCGGCCTTCAGCAGCTCCGCCCCGTTGACCGCGACGACGTTGCCGATTCCGGTCCACTTGAAATACGCGAGGAACTGGGAGATCGCGAAGAAGAGGACCAGAATCGGAGCGAGGGTCCTGATCCCCACTGCCATGGATTCGGGGATCTCCCGCGCACGGCCGAAGCTGCCGGTGGTTCTGCCGTAGACCCAGCCGGTCAGGACGAACGCGATGGCGATGAAGAAGGCGACGTTCTCCATGACGACGGACTGGACGAAGCCACCGTTCTCACCTCGTAGTGGTGACGATGCAGGCAGCAGAGCTGCGACGATGACTGCGACGTAGATCAGGAACGCGATGCCGGCGCGGCGCAGCCCCTTCTTCTCTGCGGGCTCGAGTTCCAATTTCAGATTCTCGGCACCGTCCTCGACGCCGTCGTCGGGGTCGAGATTCATGTGCTTGGCCATCACCAGTTCCACGACGAGGGTGATGAACACGGAGATCACCAATGACGAAGCGAGACTGAAGAAGTAGTTGTCCACGGGCGTCACCACGTACTCCGCATCGACGATCTGCGCCGCCGAGGTCGTCAACGAGGACAGAATCGCGTCGCTCGGAGTGATGAGCGGTGATGCGTTGTACCCACCCGAGATGGCCACGAATGCAACCATCATGCCCAGTACCGGGCTGCGGCCCGCAGCCTTGAAGGCCAGTGCCGCCAAGGGGAGGACGACGATGAATGCTGCATCGAACATGACGTGCGACATGGTGCCGGCGAATGCGACCGCGAACGTCACCCATTTGGTGGGAAGTTTCACGATGGTGGTGCGCAACAACGTGGTCAGCACGCCCGAATGCTCTGCCACCGAGACGCCGAGGATGACGGTGACGATGATCGGCAGCGGACCGAAGGCTGCGAAGTTGTCCAACGCGGTCCCGAAGATCATGGCGACGCCGTCACTGCTCAACAGACTCCGAACCGCTGTCGACTCGCCGGTACCGGGGAGTACGACGCTGGTACCGAGGGCCGCGAGCACTGCGCTGACGACAGCCAGGATGGCCGCGAGAATCCAGAAGAGAAGGAACGGGTGAGGCAGTTTGTTACCCACCCGCTCGATGCCGGAGACCAGCGCGAAGAGCGGTCTCAATCCCCTGGGTAATTGGTCCTCCGCCATCGCGGGAGTTGCTGGCGGGCCGTCGATTCGACTGGACATCGGTGTTTCTCCTTCGCAGACCTTCGGATTGTGACACAGAGCACGATGGCGAATGTTCTGCTCACTCAACTCGTTTCACGTTGCCGATTTGTTGCTTGCGTGTTTTTTCCGGCCGTATGCGCGAATCCGCCACGCGACGGGCGAAAACACTCAATTGCGAAGGATGGTTCTGTCTGTGCTGCGGGCGCATGCAGAGTGTAAATAGGCTGCCGACAACACTTCCGGCGATGCCGGACCGAAGCGAGGAGATCCATGAGCAGTGCTGCCGAGTCCATGTCCCTGCGCGAGCTGGCCGCAAGCATCCGCCGTCGTGACATCTCGGCGCGAGAAGCTCTCGAATCCCATCTGACGCGCATCGAGCAGATCAATCCCGTCGTCAACGCGATCGTCACACTCGACGCCGAGACCGCAGAACAGCGCGCCCTCGCTGCGGACGAGTATTCGGTATCGGGTGCGGCACTGCCCTCGCTGCACGGCGTGCCGATGACCCACAAGGACAACCACCTCACTGCAGGCATGCGCACCACGTTCGGGTCTCCGGTGATGGCGGACAACGTTCCCACCGAAGACAGCGGCATCATCGCGCGCCTCAAGCGCGCGGGAGTCAATTCGACGGGAAAGTCCAACGTCCCGGAGTTCGCCGCGGGGTCGCACACCTTCAACCCGCTGTTCGGGACGACGACCAATCCGTACGACCCCACCCGAAGTGCAGGCGGTAGCAGCGGCGGGGCCGCAGCCGCGATAGCCGCGGGGGTGCAGCCGGCCGGTGACGGCTCCGACATGGGCGGATCCCTGCGTACCCCGGGATCGTTCTGCAACCTGGTCGGGTACCGTCCGTCGCTCGGTCGGGTCCCGTTGACTCCCGCGCGCAACCCGTGGGCGTGGATCGCCCGGCAAGGCGTACTGGCTCACGACGTGGAGGACGTGCGCTTTCTGATGCGCGCCATCGCCGGCCCGGACGCGTCGAGCCCGCACAGTCTCCCGATCGACGACGCCTACGCATCGGCGGAGCCCGCCACTCTGCGTGGCCTGCGGGTTGCGTGGACCACCGATTTCGGTCTCGGCGTGCCGGTGGAACGCGAGGTGGTCGAGGTCCTGAGTCGCCAGCTCCACGTCTTCGAGGATCTCGGTGCCGTCGTCGAGGTCGGCTGCCCGGATCTGTCCGACGCAGACGAGGTCTTCCAGACCACGCGTGCGTTCGACTTCGCGACCAACTACGGTCACCTGCTGGCCGAGCACCGGCACCGGATGAAGGACGCGGTGCAGTGGAACGTCGACAAGGGCATGGCGCTCACCACCCGAGACATGATCTCTGCGAACGCGGCTCGTAGTCGCCTCGGTGCGGCCGTCAGACGTTTCTTCTCGACGTACGACGTCCTGATCGCGCCTGCGGTTCAGGTACTGCCGTTTCGAGCCGACGAGGAATACCCGACCGAGATCGACGGCACGCCCATGGGGAACTATCTCGATTGGATGCGCGCGGCCTGTTTGATCTCGGCGACAGGACTGCCGTCGTTGTCTGTTCCGGGTGGCTTCAGCTCGTCCGGTCTGCCCGTCGGACTGCAGATGGTCACAGCCGATGGGGCCGACCGGCTGCTGCTCCGCGTCGCGCACGCATTCGAGGCGTCGACGGGTTTCCACCGACGCAAGCCCGAGCTGGCGGTGACGTCCGCTGCCGGCCCCGCGGCTGTCGTGCCCTGAGCGTCATCCGCCGAGTACCTCACCCTCACGGCGTGGGTCGGCTCCTCCGATCCACCCGCCGTCGGTGCGCTCGAGTGCGCTCAGTCCACTGGACTGGTCTGCGACCGACACCTGGTGGCCCATCTCGCGGAGCTGCACCACCACCGGATCGTCCTCACCCGAGACGTTCGGGTGTTCACCGCCGTAGTTGGTCGACGGTGTGTTGGCGGCACCGAAATCGACCATCGACACCGCCTGCTGTGGGTCCATGCCCCAATCGAGCAGTCCCACCAACGTTTTGACGACGAACTGGATGATCACCGATCCGCCGGGAGAGCCGGTGACGAGCGCAAGGTCGCCGCGCGCGCCGTCGTCGCCACGATCGAAGACCAGTGTCGGGGCCATCGAGCTGCGCGGACGCTTCCCCGGCTCGACGCGGTTGGCCACCGGAGTTCCGTCCTCGGCCACCGGCGAGGCCGAGAAGTCGGTGAGCTGATTGTTGAGCAGGAACCCGTCGACCATGTGGAACGAGCCGAAGGCCGACTCGACTGTCGTCGTCATCGAGGCCGCGTTGCCCTCGCTGTCGACGACGGAGATGTGGCTGGTGCCGTATTCGGGATCGGTGGACGAGGCGAACTGGACCGGGCCGAAGTCGCCGGGCTGCGCGGTACCCATCGACCGACCCTCGTCGATCAGTCCTGCTCGCTCGCTGAGGTATTCGGGATCGAGCAACGCGTCGGGCGACCCACCGGGCAGGGGCACGAAGTCCGGATCGGCCACGTACTTGTCACGATCGGCATACGCGAGGCGCTCGGCCTCGGCGATCAGGTGCACACCCTCGGCCGTCGGGGTGCCGCCGTTGGCGTCCATCCCCGTCGGCGCGTATTGCGCGAGATCGAAGTTGGAGAGAATTCCCATCGCCGATGCCACCGCGATACCGCCCGAGGACGGACCGGGCATACCGCAGATGTCGTGGTCGCGGTACTCGGTGCACACGGCCGTACGAGTCTTGGGCTCGTACGCGGCGAGATCCTCCAGCGTGATCTGTCCGGGGGTACGGCCTGCGGTGGTGTCGGCGGTCGCATCGACGATGGCCTGCGCGATATCACCGGTGTAGAAGGCGTCGGCACCGTCGGTTGCGATGGCGGAGAGCGTCTTCGACATCGCCGGGTTGTTCAGAACCGTCCCGGCCGGCTTGCCGGTGCCGTCCGGCTGTAGAAAGTACTCCTTGGACGCGGGGTCGAGGGCGAGCTTCGGTGCCGAGTCGGCAATGGACGACGCCATGCGCGGGCTGATCTCGATTCCGTTGTCCGCGAGACCGATTGCGGGTTGGAAGAGCTCACCCCACGGTTGGGTGCCGTGATCGTCGTGGGCCTGCTCGAGCATGCGCAGGACTCCCGGAACACCGATCGACCGCCCACTCGAACGGGCATCGGGTTGCGGCAGAGTGCGATTGACGTCGTCGATGTACCGCAGGTAATCGCCGGTCGCGCTCATCGGGGCGGTCTCGCGGCCGTCGTAGCTCTGAACTTCCCCGGTGGCCGCGTCGTAGTACATCAGGAAGGCGCCGCCGCCGATTCCGGACGACTGCGGTTCGACGAGGCCCAGTACCGTCTGCGCGACGATCAGTGCGTCGGCCGCGGTACCGCCGTCGCGCAGGACCGCGCACGCGGCCTCGGTGGAGACCGGATTGGCGGTCGAGACCGAGTACGAGGCCGTTTCCACCGGGGTCATGTTCGTTCGATACCCGGTCGCCACTTCCGGATTGGTGGAGATGTCGCCCGAACTCGCGCTCGGCGTCGCTCCTATCGGGGTGCCGCCACTGGCACCGAGGACACAACTGTTCTCGGCCGCGGAGTCGGGATCGGTGCTCTCGCCGCTACTGCACGCGGCGAGCGGCACCAGCAGCAGGGCACAGGCAAGGACAGTCGAGCGGTGCACTCCGATTGCAGACACCGACCGACGCTAACACCGAGTTCACCGTCGTTCGGCAGATTCGAGAAGCCAGTGTGCGATGGGCGCCGGCCTGCCGAACAGAAAGCCCTGCGCGAAGCGGCATTCGAGAGCTTCGATGATCGCGGCCTGCTCCTCGGTCTCGACGCCCTCGGCCACGGTGGCCACCGGAAGCGCCGATGCCATGGCGACGATGGCGCGAATCAGCTGGGTATCGGATTCGGAACTGCCGATCTGGTGGACGAAGGACTTGTCGATCTTGAGCAGCGCGATCGGCATCGCGCGCAACCTGCTCAGCGAGGAGTAGCCGATACCGAAGTCGTCGAGCACGATGAGCACCCCCATCGCGGCGAGTCGGTCGAGAACGCTTCTGGCCGCGCCCATGTCGTCGATCAGGACGCTCTCGGTGATCTCGAGCGCCAGATCCGCTCCGTCGAGGCCGTACGTGTCGAGGAGTCGTCCGACGACGACGGGCAGTGAATCGTCGCGCAATTGCATCGGGGAGACGTTCACCGACATGGTGACGTCTTGGCCGTTCGCGCGTAACGTCACCAGGTCCGAGAGCGCGGTACGCAGCACCCATTCGCCGATCTCCTGGATGAGATTGGTCGATTCGGCGATCGGAACGAACTCGTTGGGGGCGCGTACACGTCCTTGCCAGTTCCAGCGGACCAATGCCTCGTAGACGACTGTTGCGCGCGAGGCGGTCGCGATGATCGGCTGGTAGTACACCTCGAGCTCACCGCGCCGGATCGCGCCGCGCAGCGCGGTGGCCGTCTCGATGGCCGATGTCGCACGAGCGCGGAGGGACTCGTCGAAGAACGCGAAGCGCGCCGGCCCGAGAGACTTGGCGTGATACATCGCGGTGTCGGCCTCGCGGATGGCGTCGTGCAGTCGGTCCGCGTCGGCGATGCCCACCGATGCCGTGACGTATGCCGTTGCCGCGCTGAGTGGGAACGGTTCGTTCATTCGATCGATGATGCGGCGGGCCAACGCTTCTGCACCACCGCGATCGCGTCGGGTCAGCACGACGAACTCGTCGCCCGCGTACCGAACCACGGTGTCGGCTGCGCCGACTGCGGAGCGGATCCGGCTCGCCGCAGCCATGATCAGTTCGTCGCCTACTCGGTGGCCGTACGAGTCGTTGACCATCTTGAAGTTGTCGAGGTCGACGAACAGGACGCACGTTCGTCCTGGACTCTGGGCGCGCTCGAGCAGGGTGAATTCCTCGTCGAGCATCGTGCGGTTCGGAAGGCCGGTCAACAGATCGTGAGCGGCCAGATATTTCGCGTGCTCTTCGCTCGCCTGCACTCTGGTCAGTGCGCGTTCCCCACGGAGGAAGGCACCCACCAGGATCGAGGCGAGCAACAACGACCGCACGATCAGATCTCCGGTGGATACCGCCGAGCCGAGCAGCGGCACCGTAGCGCACACGCACAGCATGAGCACCACGAACACGACGCGGCGGCTGCTGTGCGCGGGCGCAGGAATCTGGCGTTGGGAGACGGTGCGCATCGACGGATCGAGCGCGGCCATCGCGAGGGAGAGGTACGCGAACAGGTAGATGCCGTCGAGCAATCCCGACGCAGGCGCGTCGGGGGTGGTGGCAGCGAAGGCGTACGAGACGTCGCCGACGAGTGTTGCAACGAGGGCGATCAGGGCCCACTGCAGCGCAGCCGTGCGGGGCTTGGCGGAGAACAGCAGGTAGGTGGTCAGGGTGATCAACGCCGCGTCGATCGCCGGATACACCCCGTTCAGCACCGTCGATGCCGACGAGCGCGGCGATTCCAGCGCAGGCGAGATGAACAGTAGCCACGACAGGAACAGGGTGCCGAGGAAGATCAGACCGGCGTCGACGAGCGGAGTGATGTCGTCGATCGACTTACGATCTCGAATCCAACGCGAGAGTGCGTACCCGACGAGTGCGTACCCGGTGAGCGTGAACAGGTCCGGCAGCAGTGGGAACGAGTGATTCAGTGCGCTGGGATCACTGCGGAGGGAGACCCCGAACATGAACAACACCGAGGCACCGAGCAGGGCCCACCAGCATCGGGAATCATCGGGTCGATAGCGACGGATGGCAGCGGTGATGGCGAGTACCGAACCGACGGCGACGGTGGCCAGGACACCGGCGCGCACCCCGGCGTCCCCGAGTACGAACACGGTGGTCGCGACGACGGCCACGGTGATCAGGCCGGCGGTTCGTTTCGAATGCATGGCGAAGGGGGCAGCGACCTTCGTATTCATCGAAGGACCCACTTCCTTGTCACTCGCGGCGATCACATGGCATTCGCGACGCCTTCATCGGTGAATATACGTCGTAGCGCAGTGCGTACGACGCCGAAGTTCGCCCTCTGCGTCGAAAGCAAGCCAACCGATGTTGCGAGGGCGACGTCGTCAACCAAGGGTTGACGTCAGGTGATCGTCAACTTAGAGTTGACGTATGACCGAATCGCTGAAGATGACGAATCCCGTCCGTCTCGACGACCTCATCGAGGCCATCGAAAAAGTGCATACGGATACCCTCGATCAGTTGTCCGGCGCGGTGATCGCCGCCGACGCTCTCGGCGAGGTCGCCGATCATCTGATCGGACATTTCGTCGACCGCGCCCGTCGCTCCGGGGCGTCCTGGACCGCCATCGGTGCATCCATGGGGGTCAGCAAACAGGCGGTGCAGAAGCGTTTCGTCGCCAAGGGTGGTGACGATCCGGCCGATCTCGATGCCAGTCAGGGCTTCTCGCGTTTCACCCCGCGGGCTCGCAACGTGGTGGTCGGAGCGCAGAACGAGGCGCGGGCCACGGCCAACGACCGAATCACGACCGGGCATTTGATCCTCGGCCTGCTCGGCGAACCCGAGGGGTCGGCAGCGATGTTGTTGGGTGCTCAGGGGCAGACGCCCGAACGGATCCGTTCTGCGGTGACGGCGACATTGCCGGAACCGACCGACCCGATCCCGGACCTGGTGCCGTTCGACGCCGGTGCCAAGAAGGTGTTGGAACTGACGTTCCGCGAAGCGCTTCGCTTGGGGCACAAGTACATCGGCACCGAGCACATTCTGCTGGCATTGTTGGAGAACGAGGATGCCACCCTTGCGGAGCTCGGAGTCCGCAAGGGGGCGATCGAAGAGGGGCTGGCCGCTCTGGAGAGCTAGGGCTGCGCCGACTTCTTCCGCTCCACGGCGGAGCGCACCTCCTCCTCGATCAGGTCGCCGTTGATGGCAGCGCCCGCTTTCGTTCCGGCCGCCGACGCCGCAACCACCGTGTCCATCGGCGCGGACACGTTGCCTGCAACCCAGACGCCAGGAACGGATGTGGCACCGACGGGGTCGGCCTCGACGTACGTGCCGAGGACGTTCTCGTTCATGACCATCTCGGTGGTGCCGATCCCCAGCGACACCAGGATGTCCGCGCGGGAGGTGAAGTTGGGTCCCACGACCAACGCGTCGAGCGCAATTCGTTCGCCGTTCGCGAGCGTCACCCCCACGATGGCGTCGTTGTCGACGTCGATTCGAGCGATTTCCTCGTCGACGACGGCAATGCCGCGTGCGTCGAGTCGCTCGAGATCACCCGCAGCCAATTCCGTTGCCGTGTGGGCGAATACCGTGACGTGCTCGGTGAGTTGGCGCCACATCTGTGCCTGGTGCCCGACCATGGCGCTGCCGATGATTCCGACAACGCGATCCCGCACCTCCCAGCCGTGGCAGTACGGGCAGTGCAGAACGTCGCGACCCCATCGCTCGGCGAGGCCCGGAATGTCCGGCAGGACGTCGGTGAGGCCCGTGGTGACCAGGATCCTCCGGCCGCGGACGACCGAACCGTCGGCGAGGGTCACCTCGAACCCGGATGCGGTTCTCCTCGCCGAGGTCGCGACGCCGTCGACGATGCGTGCGCCGTAGTGCCGCGCCTCGTCTCGGCCGAGTCGAACCAGTTCGAGAGGTGACGCGCCGTCGCGGGTGAGGTAGTTGTGAGAGTGCGCTGCCGGCGCGTTGCGCGGGTCACCGGCATCGATGATCACGACGGATCGTCGGGAACGGCCGAGGGCGACGGCGGCGCTGAGTCCGGCGACTCCGCCGCCGACGATGATCGCGTCGACCGGAAGGTGTGGATCGGTGTCTGTAGTCATGTCGACAGTGTCCGACTCAGATCGAATACTGGCAAATATTCTTGCCGCATCGGCAAATGGTGGAATCGAAAAGTACCCGACGTCGTAATCGAAGGCGTGAAACGGGCGAATAGCCGAATTGTGATCGCGCCGACCGGTGTCGTGGTCTCCGGTGGTCGTCGTAAGCGCGCATGCACCGCTTGAACAGGGAGTTCGCTCGAGGTGTACTGGTCGGTAAGAATCGAGCCGGGGGGGCGCATGGGGCACTTCGAGATCGGAGAGACCGTGATCACGGTCCGCAATCTGGGGCACGTTCGGTGGCGTAGCGGTATCCCGAAGGGAACCGTGGGAATCGTTGTCGGCGTCGACTGGCTCGGGGATGCTCGTGTGGACTTCGCCGTCGACGAGTCGATGCGCACCCGTGGTGAGACGGTGGAGCATATCGTCGCCGACGGTGACGTCCGCACTGTGCGGGCCGCTCCCCGCCGTCTGATCGGCTAGTTGCCTGCGGTTCGCTCGTCGTCGGTCGCGGGACCGGTTTCTACGGCTCCGCCTTCGCTCGACCAGTCGTTGTCCTCCGCTGCCGCGGCCGGATCGGACGTCACGTCCTCCCTGGCGTCGGGTGCAGTGTCGTCGTTCTTCGAGTCGTTGTTGTGGGTAGTCATGAGGCCGGACTACCCGCGCGGCGGAAGAAGCAATCGTCGGCCACCGCGCGGGCGAGCGTTCGGTGTCTCTACAGCCCGAAGGGCAGCGTTCCCGGTGCCAGCTCGAAGCCGCTGCTGCCAGCGGAGATGGAGCCGAAGCCACTGAGGATCTGGTTGATGAACGCGGTGATCATGTAATTCCTCTGTTCGATGCGATGGACCGTGTGTCCTGGACAACCCGATCGAGATTACCGGCAGCTGTAGCGTCGACGCTGTGAGGAGCCAGGGAATTCTCGTCGGTCTTGCTGTGAGCGCCGGTCTGCTTGGGGGCTGTTCGTCGGATTCTTCGGTACCGGAGGGGCCTGCTGTGTCGGCGGAGGCGTCTGTTCCGCTGAACTACGTCGCGCTGGGTGACTCGGCCGCATCGGGCCCGCGTATCCCCGACCAGATCGGTGTTCCGGGATGTCAGCAGTCCGACGCCAACTATCCTCACGTGCTCGCCGAGGAATTGGCGACCGGCTCGTTCGTCGATGTGACCTGCTCGGGTGCCGTCACCGAGAACATCGTCGCCACACCACAGAGCACATCCAGCGGTGAGGTGCCCGTGCAACTCGACGCGCTGACCCCCGACACCGATCTGGTGACCGTCACGATCGGCGGCAACGACATCGGGCTCGTCTCGACGGCGGTGCAATGCCTGACGTTCGCGGACACCTCGGCCACCAACATCTGCAAGGACCGCCTCACCGCAGGCGGCGTCGATACCGTGGCGACGGCCATCGCCGACAGAGCACCCAGCTGGGGAGCGATGCTCGACGCGGTGGCCGAACGTGCGCCCGAGGCACGGATTCTGGTGGTCGGCTACGGCACCTATCTGCCGGACGGCGGTTGCTTTCCCACCCAACCGATGCTGCCCGAGGACGCCGACTACATCCAGGGCAACATCACCGCGATGAACGAGGCCCTGCGAACGCAGGCGGAGGAACACGGTGCGGAATTCGTCGACACCGAGGCGCTGAGCGTCGGCCACGACGTGTGCGTGGCTCCGGACCAGCGGTACTTCGAGGGCGTCGTCCCGCAGAATCCTGCTGCGCCGCTGCACCCCACGGCGGCGGGGATGGCAGCGATCGGTGACGCGGTCGCCTCTGCCGTGCGTGCCGGATAGGGAACCACGAAACCGTAACTGGCTCTTCTCAGGCGAGCCGGTCGACGTGAAGTCTTGACCGCATGGTGTCGTCTTCCGCAGTTCTCGGTGTGTTCGCAGTGGCTCTCGCGTTGGTTCTGACGCCGGGACCGAACATGATCTACCTTGTCTCGCGCAGCATTTCGCAGGGCCGACGGGCGGGTGCGGTGTCGCTGGCCGGAGTCGCACTCGGCTTCCTGGTCTATCTGACGGCCACCAATCTCGGCCTGGCGGCGGTGTTCACCGCCGTGCCCGCGCTCTACACGGCGGTCAAGCTCGCCGGCGCGGCCTACCTCGCCTGGCTGGCTGTGCAGGCGCTGCGCGGGAGCGTCTCGGCATTCGAACCGACCGAGCTGCAGCAGGATTCGACTCGGCGACTGTTCACCATGGGTTTGGTGACCAACCTGCTGAACCCGAAGATCGCGATCATGTACATCTCGGTCATCCCGCAGTTCGTCGATCCCGCGGCCGGTCACCTTCTGCTGCAGGGATTCACGCTCGGCAGTGTGCAGATCGCGGTGGCGGTGGCGGTCAACCTGGCGATCGTGGTGCTGGCCGGATCGATCGCGCAGTTCCTGGCCGTCCGCCCCACGTGGCTGAGGGTGCAGCGCTACCTCATGGGCACGGTGCTCGGGCTACTGGCGGTGCGGATCGCCACCGACGGCGGCAGGCCCGTGCCCGCGTGAGCTGTATGCGCTCCAGCCGCCGAATTCGGTGATGTCGGTTCCTTTCTCGGCCGCATCGTGCGCGCAGCAGAATCCGGTGACCCAGCGACCGTCGGACAATTCGACCGGACCCAGACCCATCGGCGCGGGCAACCCCGCGAGGAAGGTCCCGAGCGCGGCAGCGGACATGCGGTAGAGCTCTCCGGAGATGGGAGCGCCGGCACCCGCGCGCCGCACCAGGCCTGGCTTGGGCGGGGTGGTGTGCAGATCCACCAGCCGGTAGTCCGCCGTGGTGGTCACCTCACCACTGAATCGCGCACCGCGATCGGTCAATTGGTGATGCACCGGAAAGCCGCGCAGATGCGCACCGACGACCAGTACCTCGATGCCGTCCTCGATCAGAGTCGGTGACGGTGTGCCGCTCAGTCGTGCGGCGAGGTCTATCGCGATCTGATCCTCGAACGCCGGTACCACGACCATGACCCCGAACGGGGTGCCGTCGTGCGTCGGGGCACCGGGAACGGCCACCGCAGCCATGTCGAGTAGGTTGCAGAAGTTGGTGAACGTGCCGAGGCGTCGATTGATATTCTTCGGATCCGCTTGCACCGCAGCAATAGTGGGATGTTCGGTGGTGGTGGGCAACAGCAGGCCGTCGACGTCGCTCAGAAGTGCGCGGGCAGTGGTCTTCGCTCGCGCGAGTGTGTCGAGATCGTCCACATATCGGTGGGCGGACGGCCCTGCGGCGGAGCGGACTATCGCAGCGACCGTGGGGTCGGCACCGGCAGGCTCGGTGTCGAGGAACTTCCCGACGGCCGAATAGCGTTGCGCCACCATCGCTCCGTCGTACAGCAGTGTGGCCGCGTCGAGTAGCTCCGAGATATCGACCTCGACGTGGGTGAAGCCCTTCTCGGCCAGGCCGGCCACCGTCTCCTCGAATGCCCGACGGTACGCCGGGCTCAACGACGCCAGATCCTCACCTCGCGGGATGGCGACCCGGGGCTCCGGTGACGCGGCCAGTCGCACGTCGGCCGGCCACGCCCGGCTGCGTGGATCGGTGATGGTGGGCCCGGTCATCACGTTCATCGCTGCAGTGGCACTGTCGAGATCGCGCGCGAGAACGGTGACGCAGTCGTAGTCGACGCACGCGGGCACGACGCCGGTGGTCGGCACGATACCCAGCGAGGCCTTGATGCCCACGATTCCGTGGAAGGCTGCGGGCACTCGTCCGGATCCCGCTGTGTCGGTTCCGATTCCGATGTCCGCGATGCCCAGTGCCACGGCGACGGCCGAACCCGAACTGGATCCGCCCGAGACCAACGTCGGGTCCCAGGCACAGCGCACCGCGCCGTACGGGCTACGGGTGCCGACCAATCCGGTGGCGAACTGATCCAAGTTGGTCTTGCCCAGCACCAATGCGCCCTGGCTCGTCAGTCGCTCGACGGCGACAGCGGACTCCGTAGGAATGTAGGCGAACTCGGGGCACGCCGCGGTGGTGGGCAGACCCGCCACGTCGATGTTGTCCTTGACCGC
Organism: Rhodococcoides navarretei; assembly: GCF_038069675.1. NCBI lineage: Bacteria > Bacillati > Actinomycetota > Actinomycetes > Mycobacteriales > Nocardiaceae > Rhodococcoides > Rhodococcoides navarretei. The sequence continues at coordinate 5,115,366 of NZ_JBBPCN010000001.1, read as the reverse complement.
GACGAGCGTACCGGCGAGCGGTAGATCCGCACCGGCCGCGAGCGCCTCGTCCAGCGACACGGCCTCGGCCAGCACGTCGTCCTCGTCGCGCAGGGTGATCCACACCTCGGGTCGATCCACCTCGGCGATTCGTTTGTAGGCCTGCAGAACTCGGTCTCGGACCTCAGGCAGCATCGATCTTGCCTTTCTTGTCGAATTCGCCCGCAGCCGACCACGCGTCACGCTCGGCACCGAAGGCCACGGCTTGCGTTGCACGGAACTCGGCGATGGAGTCCGCGTTGGTGTCCAGGAAGGTCTCGTGCTCGGCGAGTGAGAACTCACCGTCGGTGATCTCCACTCCACCGCCGCGGCCTGCGGCCAGGTCGGCGCGCAGATCCATCAGCTCCTCGGGTTCGACCGAGTACCAGGAGATTCGGTCGAAGAACCGCAACAGCCACGGGGTTCCCTCCTCGAACGGGCCGCCGCTGTAGGCGGCACTGTGGTTCCACACCTGCGTGGTTCGACCCACGAACTGATACCCGCCTGGGCCCTCCATGCCGTAGATGCAGAGGTACGCCCCGCCGATCCCGACGGCGTTCTCCGGCGTCCAGGTTCGCGCCGGGTTGTACTTGGTCGTCACCAGGCGGTGTCGTGGATCCAGTGGCGTGGCGACCGGAGCACCCAGGTACACGTCACCGAGTCCGAGCACCATGTAGTCCGCCGCGAAGACGGTGTCGAACACGTCTGCCACGGAGTCGAGTCCGTTCATCCGCCGGATGAACTCGATGTTCCAGGGGCACCACGGGGCGTCGGCGCGCACGCCGTGCATGTACCGCTGAATTGCTTCCCGGGTCGAGGGGTCGTCCCACGAGAGCGGGAGGCGAACCTGGCGGCTGGGGACCACGAGTTCCGAGGCCGCGGGAAGGTCGTCCTCGACCTCGGACAGCAGGCCCATCAACGAATCGATCGACAGCACATCGGGATTCACCTTCACCTGCAACGAGCGGATGCCAGGTGTCAGGTCCAACAGGCCCCGGGGCGCGATACCCTCGATCCGCTGGTGCAGGGCGTGTACCCGGGCACGCAGTGTGAGGTCGAGCTTCATGTCCCCGTACTCGACGAGCACGTTGTCGTCGCCCGATCGGCGGTAGGTGACGCACGTGTCGGCGTCGCGTCGAGCGATGACGCCGTCGTCCCCGTCTCCGCCTGCGGAGAACACTGCGGGCAGCGACGCTCGACGAGCGAGACCGAGTGATCCCAGCGGCGCGGTGGCTGCGGCTCGCACCGGAACGAAGCGAATGGTGTCCCCCGGTCGCAGCTGGCCGAGCTTCCACCGCTCGGCGGCGACAACGGTGACGGGACAGACGAATCCGCCGAGGCTCGGGCCGTCGGGTCCGAGCAGGATCGGGGTGTCGCCGGTGAAGTCCAAAGCCCCGACGCTGTAGGCGTTGTCGTGAATGTTCGACGGGTGCAGTCCGGCCTCGCCGCCGTCGGTCCTGGCCCACTGCGGCTTCGGCCCGATCAGCCGGACTCCGGTGCGATCGGAGTTGAAGTGCACCTCGTAGCGGGTGGCGTAGAGGGTGTCGATGTCGTCGCGGGTGAAGAACTCCGGTGCGCCGTGCGGCCCCTCGGTGACGGCGATGTCCCAGCTGGACGTCAGCACCGGTAGGTGTTCCATGGGAATGGGTCCGAGCACAGCGGAGTTGTCCGAGCGGCCGGCCAGGCCGATGACATCACCCTCACCGAGGGTGCCGCCGCGATGCCCGCCGAACTTGCCGAGCGTGAAAGTTGCTGCGCTGCCCAGATAGTCGTCGACATCGAGGCTGCCCTGGATCAGCACGTACACCCGCAGGCCGTGGCCGGTGGTGGTGCCGACATCGAGGGTCGACCCGGCGGGGACCAGAACCGGTTTCCACTGCGGGACCGGTCGGCCGTCGATGCGTACCGGTACCGCGGCACCGGTGACGCAGACATAGGTGTCGGCATCGAAAGTCAGGGCCGGCCCGGCCATGGTGGATTCGAGCCCCGGAGCACCCTCGGGATTGCCGAGTGCGACGTTGCCCAGCCGAAACGACAGATCGTCCATCGGCCCCGACGGCGGCACGCCCACCTTCCAGTAGCCGATGCGTCCGGGCCAGTCCTGCACCGTGGTGATCATCCCGGGTCGTTGCACGGTCATCTTGGCGGCCGTACTGTTCACAGCGTTCATGCCCCTGCCGACTCTCGCGTCACGATCATCTGCACTGCGGTGGGGTCGAACCCGTTGCAGGGGTTGTTGATCTGCGGGCAGTTGGACACCAGCACCAGCGTGTCGATCTCGGCGCGCAGCGAGAGCTTCTTGCCGGGGGCCGACAAACCGTCGACGATGCCGAGGGTGCCGTCCGCGTCGACGGGGACGTTCATGAAGAAGTTGATGTTGGGGGCCAGGTCTCGCTTGCCGAGACCCCACTTGGAACCTTCGATGAGGAAGTTCTCGACGCACGCGTGCTGGTGCTGGGTGTGGTGGCCGTAGCGCAGGGTGTTCGATTCTTTGGAGCAGGCGCCGCCGACGGTGTCGTGGTTGCCGACCTCGTCCTCGACGATCGTCATCAGCGGCGTCGAATCATCGCTGCGCAGAACGGTTCCGGTGGTGAGGAACAAGTTCTGTTGCGCGGTGACCGTCGCAGCGGCGGAGTACCGGAGCGCATGATCGTGCGCTCCGTACAGCAGAGTGTCGACGGCCTGATTGCCGTAGAGGTCGACGATGGTCAGGATGTCACCGGCTTCGACGACGGCGGACCAGGGTCCGAACGCAGGGGCGATCTCGTCGCGGACGATCGTGGTCTCGGGGGTTCTGGTGGTCACTGCACTGGTGGTCACTGCGCTGCCTTCCATGCGTTCTCGGTGTTCTGCACTGCGCGCTGGTATTCCGGCTCCGGGTTGTCGAGCGTGAGCAGCTCTTCGGGTGCCTTCCAGGCCAGCACGTCGAGGGTCGTTGTCGGGTACTCGGGGCTGGGGTCGAGTGGGTGAGCGGTGTTGGCCAGCAACACGATCACCGGCAGGTGGATGAGCAGGTCCACCGAGCGGCCCGGTCCGGCCGAGCCGGTGCTGACGAGGCTCCCGTCCGCGGCGACGGTGACGCCGTGGAAGAACGACAGGGACGGCGCGACGTCGCGTGGTTCGAGTCCGTGCTTGGCTGCGGCGAGGGTGAACAGTTCACGCCCAGCCGGAGCCGACGAATGTGGTCCGCTGACTCCGTATTTGGCGACATTGGTCGCGGTGGAGGTGGTCCCGCACAGTGCGTCGTGGCAACCGGAGGTGTCGGCGACGATGGTGGCCAGCACGCGGCCCTGGTCCGAGAGCAGGGGGTGGCCCGAGCTCAGGTACGCCTGCCACGGCACCTTGACGGTGTCGGCGGTGTTGAGTCGTTCCCACGGGGCGTCGGCGCGGTAGAGCAGCAGATTGGCGCAGGCGGCACCGTCGACGTCGACCAGTCGCAGGCGAGTTCCGCGAGCGAGGACCTTGGTGGCGTAGCTGCCGCCGGGAACCGATTCGGCCCACGTGAGCTCCGAGATGCCCTCCGGAGCGGTGGGGGCCGGTGCGACGGTCGCCTGGGACCGCGCATGTTCCTTGGCCGAATGGGTGGTTGCTGTGCTCATGGGAGTTCAGGCTCCGATCGTGACGGGCTTCGGGTGGGCTTTGCCGTGGGGAAGGCAGGCGATGCCCACGACGATCACGGCGAGGACGGTCAAAGGTGCCGCCCACCGCAGTAGTGGGAATTCGCCGGTGGGGTCGAAGATCTCGGCCCGCGGCCAGGACAGGTTGATCACCATCAGTCCGCCGTAGAGAACTGCGGCGATGTTGACCGGCAGGCCGAGTCGGCCGAGAGTGAAGAGCTTCTCGCCGTCGGAATCATGCTGCACGCCGCCGTGCGGCCAGCCCTTGAGTCGCTGGACCAGCAGCGGGACGGTCACCATCATGTAGGCGAGGTAGATCAGCACGATGCACACGCTCGACAGCGTGGTGAAGATCGCGGAGTTGCCGACGTTGACCGCCAGGATCGCGATGCAGGCGAGTCCGATGAGGACCGAGGGTGCGATGGGGGTTCCGGTGCGCGAGTTGACCTTCGCGAGAGCCGTCGAGGCGGGCAGTCGCCCGTCGCGGGCCATGGAGAACATCAGCCGTGATGCCGCGGTCTGGATGGCGAGGGTGCAGATGAACACGGCGATGGCGACGTCGACGAGCAGGACCTTGCCCGACGGGGACGTGAGGATCGAGTCGATGACGTACGGAAGTCCCTGCGTCGCAAGCTGACCGTCGGTTAGGCTCGGTGCCGCCATGAGTGCGCCGACGATCATCAGGCCGCCGCCCAGTGCCGATGCGGACAGGGCCAGGCGGATGGTGCGCGGCGCGACGCGTCGGGGATTGCGGGTCTCCTCGGCGAGTTCGCCTGCCGATCCGAAGCCGACCATGACGTAGGCGGCCATCAGGCCCGAGACGATCCAGGCGCCGATGTAGCCGGGATCGGCTCCGGCACTTCCGGTGTCGAAGACCACCTGCGGGCCACGTTCGGCGTGGGTGAAGAACACCAGAACGAGGGCGATGACGCCGACGATCTCGCAGGTGACGCCGATGCTGTTGATGCGCGACATCCAGTTCACGCCGATGCAGTTGATGGTGGTGGTGAGCACCAGCAGAATCGAGCCCAGCACAACGGCATTCGCAGCACCGCTCGGTGAGGTGAGCGCGGTGTCCTCGCCGATCAGCTGGAATCCACCCCAGATGCTGGGCAGTACCACCTGCAGTGCGATGGCCGCGGCGGAAGCGGTGACGATCTGCGCGATGATCATGAACCAACCGGCGAACCACCCGACCAGTTCACCGCCCATTCGCCGCGACCAGTGGTAGATCGCGCCCGAGATGGGATAGCGGGCTGCGAGTTCGGCGAAGTTGAGGGCCACCATGAACTGGCCGAGGAACACCAGCGGCCAGGTGAGGAAGAAGGCCGGGCCGCCGAAGCTGAAGCCGAGGCCGAAGAGCTGGAAGATGGTGGTGAGGATCGAGACGAACGAGAAGCCGGCCGCGAACGACGCATACTTGCCGAGACTGCGGTGCAGTTGCTGGTCGTACCCGAGGGCCGCCAGATCCGAATGGTCGGTGGTGGACGACGGTTCCGAACCCGCGCCCGGGGCCGGCAATGTTGTCGAGCTCATGTTCTCTCCTACAGGCGAGGTGGGTGGTGAGTGACCGCCCGCTGCATCGCCGAGGCGGGTTTCTGTCAGTTGATAGTTTTCGGCACCGCCGTTCCCGGGCGGTGACCGTCGTGCAACAAGCTCGTTTCGTCTATTTCGATCAGATGACAGAAATCTCACCGTCACGTCGAGCTGACAAGATGGGGCCATGACCGGCGCAGGCAGACCGAGGTTGAGCACAAAGAAGCGGGCAGGAGACACCGCCCGCGAGGAGATTCTCGACGCTGCAGCCGAGCTGTTCACCACGCGCGGCTTCACCAACACCTCGACTCGCGTCATCGCCGACGCCGTCGGATTGCGTCAGGCCTCGCTCTATCACCACTTCGCCACCAAGGACGACATCCTCGACGCGCTCCTCAGCGGCACCGTCGACGCGCCGCTGGCCGTCGCCCAGCGCATCCGCGACTCGTCGGCCGATGCCGCAACCCAGATGTACGCACTGACCTACTTCGACGCCGGCCAGCTCGCCGCGTCCACCTGGAATCTCGGCGCTCTCTACCTGCAACCCGAGCTGCGCAGCGAGCGCTTCGAGACCTTCCGCGACCATCGCTACACGCTGATGAGCCTGTACGCGGCCATCGCGTCGGACACGCTGGATCAACTGGGCTCCCAGCGTCGGACGGGGACGGAGGACTTACCGTTTCGCCTGGTGGAGACCGTGGTGAACGCGCGCGCCGACCGCGAGAACGGGCGCAGTGACCCCACCGCCGATGCGGCCGGGATCGCCGCGGCCGCACTGCGCGTGCTCGGCTGGGCCGGAGATGTCACTGCGCTGCACGACAGCGCGGAGGCCCTGCTCGAGTCGGTCGACGGAATAGTCGAGGATCGTCGGTCATTGCACAGGACATGACTTCCATAGCAATTGTCGGAGCAGGTGCAGGTCTCGGCGCAGCAGTGGCGCGTAAGTTCGGCGCTCAGGGTTTCTCGGTGGGCCTGATCTCCCGCAACCAGGCCCGTGTCGACGCCCTTGCCGATCAGCTCGCTGCCGAGGGTGTATCCGCGAAGGGATTCGTCGCCAATGTGCGCGACCCGGCCTCGATCGCCGCGGCGTTGGAGCAGGTGACCGAAACACTCGGCCCCATCGAGGTGCTGCAGTACAGCCCGCTTCCGCAGAAGGACTTCATGCGGCCCGTACTCGAGACCACCCCGGCAGACATGGTCGGCCCGGTCGAGTTCTCCATCTACGGTCCCATCGCCGCCGTCCATCAGGTGCTACCGGGAATGCGATTTCTCGGTAAGGACAAGGGCACGATCCTCTTCGTCAACGGCGGCTCTGCCGTGAAGCCCGGCCGTACCGTCACCGGTACGTCCATCGCGTTCGCAGGGCAGGCAGCCTATGCGCAGCTGCTCAACGAGGAGTTGGCCGAAGAGGGAATTCAGGTGTCGCAGTTGATCATCGGTGGTGCCATCGACGGCAGCGATCCGAAGAAGAGCCCCGAGGCTCTCGCCGAGCAGCTGTGGAGCCTGCACACCGAGCGCGACAGGTTCCGGGTTCAGGTCGCCACGGATTAGGGTTGCGTCCATGACGTCGCTGCCCGACTGGGCTCAGAGCCTGGACCTTGCACCCCATCCGGAGGGTGGTTGGTTTCGCGAGACGTGGCGCAGCGACGTGACGATTCCACAGGCATCTCTGCCCGACGGCTACCCGGGGCCACGTGCGGCCGGGACGGCAATTCTGTTCCTGCTCATGCCCGGTCAGCAGTCGGCCTGGCACACCGTTCGTGGCACCGAGATGTGGCTCTACCACCGCGGCAGCCCCGTGCAGCTGGACCTCGGCGGCGGAGGGGGCGAGCCGGGATTTGTGACCTCGCTGCTGGTCGGGCCGGACTCGCCGCAGCAGATCGTGCCGCCGTCGGTGTGGCAGCGAGCGCGGCCGGTGGGTGACGAGCCGAGTCTGGTCAGCTGCACCGTCACCCCCGGATTCGATTTCGAGGACTTCGAGCTCGAGGGGTCCGGTAATGGGTAGGAAGCGGGCGACGGCGTCCGCCGGCTCTCTGCAGCCCGGGGTGTTCGAAATCGATTCGGGCACCTGCGAATTGGTCCGTGACACGTTCTCGGACGACGGGTGGGTCGTCAACGTCAACGACGTCCCGAGTTCGCACATCGACATGAACGACCCCACCGTGCTCGAATTCGAGTACATGCGGTGGATCTCCGGACTGGTTCGAGCGCAGTGGGATTCGAGCTTTCCATTGCGAGCGCTGCACCTCGGAGGTGGGGCATGCACGTTGGCGCGCTCGTTCACCGCAGAGTTTCCCGGTGCACGTCAGGTGGTCGTGGAGCTCGACGGGAAGCTCTCGGAGCTGGTGCGCGAGTGGTTCGACCTGCCACGAGCACCGCTGCTCCGCATCCGCGTCGGTGAGGCACGGGCGGTCACCGAGACGCTGAGCGAGAACAGTCGCGACCTGATCGTGCGAGATGTGTTCGCGGGAGCGGTCACTCCGGAGCCGCTACTGACTGCCGAGTTCACCGAGCATGTTCGACGCGTCCTCTCCCCCGGCGGCATGTACGTCGTCAATTGCGGTGATCGACGCGATCTCTCGCTCGCGAAGCAGGAGGCGGCGACTCTTCGTAGCGTCTTCTCGCATCTGGCGATCGTCGCCGATCCGGCGATGCTCAAGGGCAGGCGTTACGGGAACATCATCATCGCCGGCAGCGACGTCCCGATCGGGGATTCCCCGTCCTTGGCTCGCGAACTACTCGGCGGCGCGGTTCCGGCGCACGTGTGGCTGACCGAGCAGGTCGAGACCTTCGCTCGGGATGCGAGAGTGTTGAAAGATTAAGGCGCTGGGTTGTTGCCCGCGAGATCTTTCGCCAGTCGCTCGGCGGCCGAGATCAACAGGGGTACGAACTGCTCGGCCGACTCCAGTGTCACCCGGGCGGTGGGCCCAGCGATGGACATCGCCGTGAGCGTCGGTGCACCGATCACCGGCACCGCGAAGCAGCGCACTCCCACCTCCTGCTCACCGTCGTCGATGGCGTACCCGCGTTCGCGGATCAGTGCGAGATCCTCGAGCAACGCATCGAGGGTGGTGATGGTGTTGACGGTGCGAGGGGCCATGCCGAGCCGGCCGACGATCGCGCGGACGGCGTCATCGTCCAGTTGTGACAGCAGAGCCTTGCCGACACCGGTGGAATGCGGCAACACTCGCTGACCGACCTCGTTGAACATCCGCATGGCGTGTTCGGACGGCACCTGCGCGACGTAGACCGCCATGTCGTCCTCGAGAAAGGCCATGTTCGAGGTCTCGTGGGTGATCCGGACCAGCTCGGCGAGGTAGGGTTTTGCCCATCCCCCGATGAGCTTGGACGCGCTGTCGCCCAGGCGAATGAGCTTGGTGCCCAATGCATATCGCCGGGACGGCAGCCGTCGGACATAGCCGAGGGAGACCAGGGTCCCGACCAGTCGGTGCACGGTCGGCATCGGCAGATCGGTGCCCTCGGCCAGTTCGCTGATCCCGATGGATCCTCCCGAGGCGGCCATGATGTCGAGCAGCTCGAACGCGCGCTCCACGGACTGCACCCCGCCACCTGCCGCCACAGTCCCACCTCGCATGCTCGTAGCTTCTACCGATCTCGATAGAACACTACTGGTGATGCCGCGTCGCCACCGGTGGTGCTGCGGTCACCACCGAGGGAGAGGGTTTCTGGCCTCTGGTGATGACGTTGAACAGTATGTTCAGCACGACGGCCACGATGCTCGCGGCGCTGATGCCCGAGTCGAGCACCACGTGCACCCAGTCGGGGAACGCGGCGTAGAAGCCCGGTACGGCGATGGGGATGACACCGAAGCCGATGGCTACCGCCACGATGACGAGGTTCAGGTTGCCGTCGAACTCCACCTTGGAGAGCGTCCTGATTCCGCTGGCGGCCACCGAGCCGAACAGCACGATGCCCGCGTCGCCGAGCACCGGTAGCGGAACCGATGCGACGACCAACCCGAGGATGGGAAAGAGGCCGAGGAACAGCAGTACCGAGCCGCCGGCCGCGACGACGTAGCGACTCTTGATTCCGGTGACCGCCACCAGGCCGACATTCTGCGCGAAGGCACTGGCCGGGAAGGTGCCGAACACGGGCGCGATGGTGGTGGCGACCATGTCCGCGCGCAGGCCGTCGCCGACGCGTCGGGCGTCGACGTCGGTGCCCACGATCTCACCGACGGCCAGGATGTCCGCCGTGGTCTCGGTCATGATCACCAGGATGACGACCACCATCGACAGGATCGCCGCGATCTGGAAGGTCGGTGCTCCGAACGCGAACGGTTCGGGGAGGCTGAAGATGGCACCGTCACCCACACCGGAGAAGTCGGCCTTGCCGACGAGGACGGCGAAGACAGTGCCGACCACGATGCCGATCAGAATCGACAGTCGCGAGAGCGTGCCCTGCACCAATCGGCTGACGAGCAGAACCACCACGAGGCTGAAGGCCGCGAGCCCGATGTTGGACATCGAGCCCCAGTCGGTGGCCTGCTGATCACCGCCCATCGCCCACCGAACCGCAACGGGCAGTAGCGAGATGCCGATGACGGTGATGATCGTGCCGGTTACGACCGGTGGGAAGAAGCGCACGATCTTGCTGAAGAACGGGGTGATGAGGATGCCGATGGCACCGGCGGCGATGATGGCACCGAACACCGAGTTGAGTCCGCCCGGACCGCTCGCGATGGCCACCATCGTCGACACCGATGCGAACGAAATACCCTGCACCAAAGGGAGTTTTGCGCCGAAGTACGGCACTCCGAGGGTTTGCAGCAAGGTGGCCGCTCCACTGACGAACAGTGCGGCCGAGACCAGCAGTGCGATCTCGGTTCCGGTCAGTCCCGCAGCGCCACCGACGATCAGGGGTGGTGCGATGACTCCGCCGTACATCGTCAGGATGTGCTGCAATCCGTAGACGTACGACCTGCCGATCGACAACCGCTCGTCCTCGGGACGGGCGGGGTCGTGCGGCGCATGGGTCTTGGTCGCCGTGCGTTTCGTCAGCTTCATGGCCGGGCGCTCCTAGCAGAATCCGGGAACGGTATCCCAGGCGCGGCCTGCGTCCGGGGCGTCGTCGCGTTCCACCGTGGCCTCGATCAGGCCGTAGGGACGATCCGCGACGTAGAAGACCTCACCGGGGTTTTCGAGTCCGAACGGCTCCAGGTCGACGAGGAAGTGGTGGATGTTGGGCATCGAGAACTTGATCTCGCCGATTTCCGGGTGCGCTTCGAGTACCTGCTTGCCCATCTGGAACAGGCTCTGCTGCAACGCAAGAGAGTGAGTGGACGCGAAGGCGTCGAGCATGATGGAACGGACGTCGTCGAAGGTCTTGTCGAAGTCCAGCTCGGTGGTGAGGTACCGCCAGCGGGCGCTGACCGAGGTGGCGAGGATTCGGTCGGTGGTTTCCTTCAGCGTGGTGTAGCGATCCTTCGGGTAACCCCAGAACTCCGACGCCGTGGAATTGAGGACCACGAGGTCGCTGATTCCGGAGACGATGGAGATGTCGTCGCCGTCGACAGTGACGATGGTGTTCCGCTTCTCGTCGCTCGCCTTGACGAAGGAATGGTCGTAGCCGTCTTCCCCGTTCGCGATACGCGACCAGCAGTACTGCTCGACTTCCCAGCGACCGCCGGTGATCCAGTCGAAGCTGTCGGTGAAATGCGCGCCGAGACGGAGGGCGAAGTTCTCGATCGCCCCGATGCCGTCCCGCGCGAACGCGTACACGGTGTTCTTCTGGGTATCGGTGGCAACGACGTGGGCGTTGTCGCCCTCGGTGTGCACTGCCTCGAGGTCGCCGCGCAGCTGCGAGGTGACGCTGACGTCGGTGATGCGGTGGCGAGGAGTCTCGCGGTCGATGCGGACGAGTCTGCATTCGGCTTTTCCGTACTGGTTTGCTCCGAGCACGATGGTCATGGGTTCTAGCTCCCTCGATAGGTGGTGAAAGCGAACGGACTCAACAGAAGTGGGACGTGGTAGTGCTGATCGGGTGCGGTGATCTCGAAGGTGACGATCACCTCGGGGTGGAAGCACTCGATGTGCTGCGCTGCGAAGTACGCACCGGTGGCGAAGGTGAGGCGGTAGGTTCCCGGCGTCAATTCTCTCGGCCCGAGCGACGAGACTCGGCCCTGTTCGTCGGTTACCGCCTCGGCCACCGCGGTGCCGTGGGAATCGGTAAGGGAAATCGAGAGTCCCTGCGCAGGAACACCTCTCGCCGAATCGAGTACGTGGGCGGTCACATGGCTCCTCGGGTCAGGCATCGCCGAGACTTCCGGTTGCACGAATCTCGGCGATCTCCCGCAGTTCGTGTTCGACGACGACGGCCTCGGTCTCGGGGTCGTTGTCGAGCCTGCTCTGCAGAGCGTCGAGAACTGCATGGGCGTCGCGGCCGGCCGCCCTGATCAGAAACACCTGCCCGAAACGGTCCTCGTAGGCCAGATTTCCCGCTCGTAGCCGCTGTTCGACACTCGCGTCGGAGATGTCGACGCCGGATTGTTCGGCGCTCGCGTAGTCCGCACTCGCATCGTGATTGTCGGGCTTCTCGCCGATGCGCGGATGCACGGCGAGCGCTCGACGCACCTCTTCGGCTGTCAATGGTGCGGCAGCGTGATGAACGGCGTGGCGCAGGGCCGGAACGTCGGTGAACGGTCGGGCGCTCAGAACTCCCTCGACCCAGCGAGGCACGTCGAGGCAGAGCGAGAGTGTGCGTGCCGCGTCGGCCTCGGTGGCCGCGTTCAGATCGTCGACGACCCCGGATGTGTCTGGTTCCGCATTACGAAATGATGATTCCACCAAACGAGCGTGACACCGATCACATCACGTGTCAAGGGCTGATCTCGACCGATCCGCATCGACCTCTGAGGTGTTGCTGCACTGGGTCATTGGGCGCTCCGTCTTGGTCGTCCGCGCAGTCGGGTCTTGACAGATCCGCGTGGCCCACGCCACACTCGAACCATCAAGCGGAATTCATATTCCACAATACGGACTTTCTGCATCGACCAGTCCGGCCCGTTCGAGCCCGAGAGGAACGACTTCATGACGGAGCTTTTCTGTAACGGTGGTGCCATGCGCGGCGGCAGCCTGCATCACAACGTCTCGTCCCACCCGTTCGTGGGGACCGTGCGCACCACCCCGAGTTACCGGTTCTTCTCGGTACGTGACGAGTTTCCGGCGCTGCTGCTCGATCACACCGCAGGCGCGGCCATCGAGGGCGAGTTGTACGACATTCCGCTGGACGACCTACGTACGGCGTTCCTCCCGGACGAACCACCGGAGCTCGAGCTCACCGTGGTTGCGCTCGAGGACGGGCGCTCGGTCCTGGGCGTCGGCCTCCGCCCCGGGGTGCTCGACGCGCAGCCGGACGAGCTGACCGACATCACCTACGCAGGCAGCTGGCGCAGGTACCGCGGACTGCCGCAACCTCAGAACTGAAAGGCACTGTGCATGAATATCTTTGCTGATTCTCGACTCCGTTACACCGTCAACTGTTCCATTCTCTTCACCGATGTGCCCCTGCTCGATCGCCCGCAGCGTGCCAAAGATGCCGGCTTCGACGCCGTCGAATTCTGGTGGCCGTTCTCGAACCCGGTCCCGTCCGATGCCGACGTCGATGCATTCGTGTCCTCCGTCCGGGATGCGGGCGTACAGCTCACCGGCCTGAACTTCGCCGCGGGAGATATGCCCGCCGGTGACCGCGGAATTCTCTCCGATCCGGCGCAGGTGCAGGCGTTTCGCGACAACATCGACGTGACCGTGGGTATCGGCGAGCGGCTGGGTACCCGGGCCTTCAACGCCCTGTACGGGAACCGCATCGGTGGCGTCGACCCGATCGAGCAGGACGAGGTGGCGATCGAGAACCTGGCCACAGCCGCGAAGGCAGCCGCGACCATCGGTGCGGTCGTACTGGTCGAGCCGGTGAGCGGTGCACCCGCATACCCGCTGAAGTCTGCGGCCGGAGCCGTCGCCACCATCCGACGCGTGGCCCGCGAGCAGGACGTACACAACCTGCGCCTGTTGGCCGACCTGTACCACCTCGCCGTCAACGGAGACGCCGTCGCTGCTGCACTCGAGGCCCACCACGACCTGATCGGGCATGTACAGATCGCCGATTCCCCCGGCCGCGGAGAACCGGGCACCGGCACGCTCGACCTCGGCGGACAGCTCGCCGGCCTCGCCGAACGGGGTTACGACGGCTACGTCGGACTCGAATACAAAGCCACCCAGCCGGATCCGTTCGCGTGGCTCGAACTGGCCACCACTACCAAGTAAGGATTCTCATGAGCACCATTGCATTCATCGGCCTCGGAATCATGGGCAGTCCCATGTCCGTTCACCTCGCGAAGGCGGGCCACCAGGTGGTCGGCTACAACCTGACCCCCGATCGCACGGGTCCTCTGATCGAGGCAGGCGGCACCGCTGCCGATTCGATCGCCAAGGCCGTCCACGACGCCGACATCGTCGCGATCATGGTCCCCGACTCCCCCGATGTGCAGGACGTTCTCGCCGGTGAGGGCGGTGTGTTCGACAATGCTCGACGCGACGCGCTGATCATCGACTTCTCCAGCATCCGTCCCGACGTCACCGCCACCTTGGCCGCCGACGCGACAGCGCGCGGCTTCCGGATCCTCGATGCCCCGGTCTCCGGTGGCCAGGCCGGAGCCGAGAACGCGACGCTGTCGATCATGGTCGGCGGCAGCGCGGACGACTTCGCCACGGCCAAGCCGATTCTCGACGTCGTCGGCAAGACCGTCGTACACGTGGGTCCGAACGGATCCGGACAGACGGTCAAGGCGGCCAACCAGCTGATCGTGGCCGGCAACATTCAGGTGCTCGCCGAGGCGATCGCGTTCCTCGAGGCCTACGGCGTCGATCTGGCTGCGTCGGTGGAGGTTCTCGGCGGCGGCCTCGCCGGTTCGGCCGTGCTGAACCAGAAGGCCCAGAAGATGCTCGACCGCTCGTTCGAGCCCGGGTTCCGTATCGACCTGCACCACAAGGATCTCGGCATCGTCACCTCGGCTGCGCGTGAAGCGGGAGTCGTGATTCCCATGGGCGCGGTGCTGGCACAGCTGATGGCCTCCGCCCGCGCCAACGGTGATGGTGGACTCGATCATTCGGCGCTGTACCGCGGTGTCGCTCGGCTCTCGGGTTCCCCGATCACAAACAAGGACAACTGATATGGCCAAGATGCGCGCGGCCGATGCCGCAGTGAAGATTCTCGAACTCGAAGGTGCAACAACCGTATTCGGCTTGCCCGGTGCAGCGATCAACCCGTTCTACGCGTCGATGCGCAATCACGGTGGCATCCGCCATGTGCTGGCCCGCCACGTCGAAGGTGCCTCGCACATGGCGGAGGGCTTCACCCGGGCCGCACCGGGCAACATCGGCATCTGTATCGGTACCTCCGGTCCGGCCGGCACCGACATGATCACCGGGCTGTATTCGGCCATGGCGGACTCGATTCCGATCCTCGCCATCACCGGCCAGGCTCCGGTCGCGCGGCTGCACAAGGAGGACTTCCAGGCCGTCGACATCGCGTCGATCGCGGCGCCGGTGACCAAGATGGCGATGACCGTCCTCGAGCCGGCCCAGGTCCCCGGCGCGTTTGCGCAGGCGTTCCACCTGATGCGCTCCGGCCGTCCGGGACCGGTGCTGATCGACCTTCCCATCGACGTCCAGCTGGCCGAGATCGACTTCGATCCCGAGACGTACCAGTCGCTGCCCGTGCACAAGCCTGCCGCCTCACGCGCTCAGGCCGAGAAGGCGATCGACATGCTGCTGGCTGCCGAGCGCCCGTTGATCGTGGCCGGCGGCGGCATCATCAACGCCGATGCGTCGGACCTGTTGGTGCAGCTCGCCGAGATCCTCGACGTGCCCGTCATCCCGACGCTGATGGGCTGGGGCACCATCCCCGACGACCACCGTCTCGCGGCGGGCATGGTCGGTCTGCAGACCGCGCACCGGTACGGAAACGCGACCATGTTGGCCTCGGACTTCGTGCTCGGCATCGGAAACCGTTGGGCCAACCGGCATACCGGGGGCTTGGACACCTACCGTAAGGGCCGGAAGTTCGTCCACGTCGACATCGAGCCGACCCAGATCGGACGCGTCTTCGCACCCGACTACGGCATCATCTCCGACGCCAAGGCCGCGCTCGAGCAGTTCGTGGCCGTCGCCGAGGAGCGGCGGGCGGCAGGCACACTGCGTGATCTCTCGGGCTGGGTCGAGGACTGCGCGACCCGTAAGCGCACGATGCACCGACGCACCCACTTCGACAACGTGCCGATCAAGCCGCAGCGCGTCTACGAGGAGATGAACAAGGTCTTCGACCGGGACACCCGGTACATCAGCACTATCGGGCTCTCGCAGATCGCGGGCGGTCAGTTCCTGCACGTCTACTCCCCTCGCAACTGGATCAACTGCGGGCAGGCCGGTCCGCTCGGCTGGACGATTCCCGCGGCGCTCGGGGCGGTCGCGGCCGATCCCAAGGCGAATGTCGTTGCACTGTCCGGTGATTACGACTTCCAGTTCATGATCGAAGAGCTGGCCGTCGGTGCGCAGTTCAATCTTCCGTACGTGCATGTGGTGGTGAACAACTCGTACCTCGGCTTGATCCGGCAGGCGCAGCGTGCCTTCGACATGGACTTCTGTGTGCAACTGGGATTCGACAACATCAACCATCAGGACACGTTGGACACTCAGCCCGGTATCCCCAAAGGCTACGGCGTCGACCACGTGCAGGTGGCAGAAGGACTGGGCTGCAAAGCGCTTCGGGTCACCGAGCCCGACCTGATCGGCGAGACGCTGGTGCGGGCTCGAACTCTTGCCAACGAGCACAAGGTTCCTGTCGTCGTGGAGATCATCCTCGAGCGGGTCACCAACATCTCGATGGGCACCGAGATCGACAACGTCGGTGAGTTCGAGGAACTGGCCAACACGTCGGCGGACGCGCCCACCGCACTGCTCCTGCTGGACTAGAGATGACGCGAATTCTGCTGTCCCCGGACAAGTTCAAGGGCTCGCTGTCGGCGGCGGAGGTCGCTCGGGCGTTGGCATCGGGGATGCTCTCGGTCGATTCGTCGCTCGAGACGGTGTGCCTGCCCGTCGCCGATGGGGGTGACGGCACCGTCGACGCTGCCGTCGCCGCCGGGTGGGACCGAGTGCCGGTGACCTGCACGGGCCCGACCGGTGAACCGGTCGATACGTCGTATGCCCGTCGTGGCGATACTGCCGTCGTCGAACTCGCCTCGGCGGTCGGTCTCGAGCTGCTGCCCGGAGGTACTCCGGACGCGTTGGGGGCGAACACATTCGGGCTGGGTACGGTCATCGCGCACGCCCTCGAGGCCGGTGCCGGGTCTGTTTCAGGTGCGCGGCGCATCGTCGTCGGGCTCGGGGGTAGC
This sequence comes from Rhodococcoides navarretei, assembly GCF_038069675.1. Classification (NCBI taxonomy): domain Bacteria; kingdom Bacillati; phylum Actinomycetota; class Actinomycetes; order Mycobacteriales; family Nocardiaceae; genus Rhodococcoides; species Rhodococcoides navarretei. The sequence continues at coordinate 5,098,785 of NZ_JBBPCN010000001.1, read as the reverse complement.
GCATCCACCGACGGCGGCGCGGGAATGCTCACGGCACTGGGTGCGCGCATCCTCGATGCCGACGGCAACGACGTTCCGCTCGGTGGCGGTGCCCTACGCGGCGCGGTCCAGCTGGATCTGAGCGGCGTGCTGCCGTCGGCTCGGAACGCGATGTTCGAGTTGGCCTGCGATGTCGACAATCCGTTGCTCGGTGTCACCGGAGCCGCAGCGGTGTACGGCCCACAGAAGGGTGCCGGACCGCAGGAGCTGCTGTACCTCGAACACGGGATGCGACAGTGGGCGCATCTGGTGCGCAACGCAATCGGGCGGGACGTCAGCGGCATTGCTGGCACCGGGGCGGCCGGCGGCACGGCGTTCGGAGCCATCGCTGTACTCGGAGCAGTGGCCAAGCCCGGTATCGAGACCGTCCTCGAGCTGATCGACTTCGGTAGCGCTGTGGCGTCGGCGGATGTGGTCGTCACCGGCGAGGGCTCGTTGGACGAGCAGAGCCTGCACGGGAAGGCCCCGATCGGTGTCGCGCAGGCCGCACTCGCAGCGGGTGTTCCGGTGATCACCGTGGCGGGTCGCAGCGTCATCGGTATCGATCGGTTGCGCCCCTACGGAATCACCGCCTCCTATGCGCTGTCCGACGTGGAGCCGGACCCACGAATCTCGATGCGCGATGCCGCCAGGTTGTTGCACGAGGTCGGCCGAACCTTGGCCACCACTCACATTTTGGAAGGAACTTCATGACCACTACGAACTTCACCACGCTGACCGATCTTGCTTCTCGGGCGCTCGGCGGCAGCGTCTCCACGGCGAACGACGAGTTGTTCGCCCAGCGCGAGAACCTGATCAAGCCCGACGCTCCGCTGTTCGATCCCGCGGACTTCGGCCACAAGGGAAAGGTGTACGACGGGTGGGAGACTCGTCGTCGTCGCGACGAAGGCGGTCACGACTGGGCGATCGTGCGACTGGGCTCGCCGGGGATCGTGCACGGCGTCGTCGTCGACACCGCTCACTTCACCGGCAACTATCCGCCGATCGTGTCCGTCGAGGCCGCGTCGATCGAGGGTTACCCGTCCATCGAGGATGTGCTGAAGGCAGATTGGCACACCATCGTCGACAAGTCCCCCGCAGCCGGTGACACCGCGAACACGTACGCGGTAGCCGATCGGCACCGGTGGACGCACGTGCGCCTGTCGATCTACCCCGACGGCGGCGTTGCGCGATTCCGCGTGCACGGACAGGTGGTACAGGATCCACGGTTCCTCGCCGGCACTGTCGATCTGCTCGCGGCTGAAAACGGCGCGCGGCTCACCGACTGCTCCGATGCGTTCTACTCCTCACCCGCCAACATCATCCTGCCCGGGCGGGCCCGCAACATGGGTGAAGGCTGGGAGAATTCGCGTCGACGCAACGGCGGCAACGACTTCGCCGTGTTCGCGCTCGCCTCACCCGGTGCCCCGCGCCACGTCGAGGTCGATACGAGCTACTACGTCGGTAACGCACCGGGGTGGATCCGACTCAGTGCCATCGATTCTCGTCGCCGACACATCACGGACCCGACGGCATGGAGCGAGATTCTGCCCCGCACCGCCGTCCAACCGGATACGCGTCACCGCTTCTTGCTGAACGAGTCCGACGCGTACACACACCTGCGATTGGACGTGTACCCCGACGGTGGACTGTCCCGGTTGCGGCTGTTCGGTGAACTCGACGCCGAAGCCCTCGATGCGGCAGACATCGCGTGGAAGTCCTCGGAGCTCCAGAGTGTCTCCAGTGCAGTCTGATCTGGTCGTTCGCGCTGCTCGTGCGGTGATCGGTGGACACGAGGTCGCGGCGTCGATCTCCGTGTCCGACGGCCGGATCGTGGCTATCGACTCCCTGGATGCGCGCGTGTCTGCGGCGACGGTGGTCGAGCTCGGGCCGGACGAGGTGCTGCTGCCGGGTGTGGTCGATACCCACGTGCACGTCAACGAGCCGGGGCGCACCGAGTGGGAAGGTTTTGCCAGTGCCACCCGGGCGGCCGCGGCGGGTGGCATCACCACCATCGTCGACATGCCGCTCAACAGCATTCCTCCGACGGTCGACGTCGCCGCGTTGGAGATCAAGCGCAGGGTGGCGGCGGATCAGTCGTTGGTGAACGTCGGATTCTGGGGCGGGGCCGTGCCAGGGAACGTCGATCAGCTGCGTCCGCTGCACGATGCGGGTGTCTTCGGTTTCAAGTGCTTCCTGCTCGCGTCGGGAGTGGACGAGTTTCCGCCGCTGACGCTGCCGGAGTTGGAGAAGGCTCTGATCGAGATCGCGTCGTTCGACGGGCTGATGATCGTGCACGCCGAGAACGCCGAGGTGATCGCCGAGGCACCGGCGGCGACAGGCCGTGAGTACTCGGGCTTCTTGGAATCGCGTCCCCGTGCGGCCGAGAACCGTGCCATCGAGCAGGTGATCGAATTGTCTCGACAGACGGGGTGCCGGGTGCACATTCTGCATCTGTCGAGCGCGGACGCGCTACCGATGATTGCGGCGGCGAAGCGAGACGGCGTGCGGGTGACCGTCGAAACATGTCCGCACTACCTGTGTTTCGATGCCGAGGCCGTCCCGGCGGGCGCGACGCAGTTCAAGTGTTGCCCGCCGATCCGCGAGGCCGGGAATCGAGAGGCGCTGTGGCAGGGTTTGCGCGACGGCACGATCGACACCATCGTCACCGACCACTCCCCTTGCACTCCGGATCTGAAGAGGTTCGACACCGGAGACTTCGGTGACGCGTGGGGTGGGATCGCGTCGCTGCAGGTGTCACTGGCTGCGGTGTGGACCGAGGCACGTGCCCGTGGGTTCGCGCTGACCGACATCGTGCGGTGGATGGCAACGAACACCGCCGATCAGGTAGGTATGGTCGACCGTGGTCGCATCGAAATCGGCAGTGCTGCAGACCTTGTGGTGTTCGCACCCGACGAGAAATTCACAGTCGACGTTGCGCAGCTGTACCACCGCAACCCGGTGACTGCCTACGATCGACTGGGCTTGTCGGGTGTGGTGCGACGGTCGTGGATCGCAGGTACTGAAACCTCGACCGGGTGTCTGCTGGTGCGCGACTAGAACGGCGGTGGTGCCGTGTCGTCTGCCTCGGGTTGTTCGTTGTCGGGTGGGTCGGGGTAGGCGATGATGCCGGATCGTCTCGGTTTGGTGGGGATGTGTGGTCTCAGGTCGTTGCCGAGGATGGGTACTGCGGTGCCGTTGGCGGGCAGGGTGATTCGGGTGGTCTTCGAGATGGAGGTCCACAGTATCGCCCCGCCGGGGAGCATGACGGCTGTCCAGTAGCCGGCGGTTTTGACGGAGTGGTGGAACTCGCACAGGCATTGCAGGTTGTTGACGGTGGTCCAGCCGCCGCCGAGTGGGTTGGTGTGGTCGAAGGGATTGATGTGGTCGAGTTGGCAGCGTGCGGCGGGGCGGTGACAGCCAGGGAAGCGGCAGTGTCGGTCGCGCAGGCGGACGGCGGCGGTGGTGAGGGCGTCGGGCCGGTAGATCAGGGCTCGGTCGGTCAGCGGGTCGCGTGCGACGGACTTTCCGAGGGTGGGGTCGGCGGCGATGGCGGCTTCGAGTGCTGCGGCCAGCGATGCGGTGCCGAGGTAGAGGCCCCTGGCTGTACAGCCGCTGCGGTTGCCCGGACGACCGAGGTCTGCGTGGGCGGAATTCAGGGTCGGCAGGTCGAGGGCAGAGCTGTGCCGTGTGCCCCGGCCGACGGGGGTGTGGGTGCAGAACAATGCTGCGGCAGAGGTCAGTGATCCCAGCCGACGTCGGTGTGGGTTGTCGCTGGCCGGAGCGGATCCTGTTCCTGGTGCCGGGGTTTCGGCTGACGTCGGACCGGATGCTGCAGAGCCCGATGTCGTGGAGCCGGATGGTGTTGTGGACGAGAGTGATTCCGAACAGCTCGGTGCGATATCAGGTGCCGGCGATGTCCGTGGACCAGGTGATTGCGATGCTGTCGCGGGTTCAGACGATGCGGCTGCCTCTGGGTTGGTGTGAGACTTTGCCGCCGCTGACGGGTCGGTCACCGGTGACCCTGCACGTGTTGCTGCGTGCTTCCGCACGGGATCGGCGGCACCCTCGTCAGGAGTTGCCGACGGGTCGGTCGCAGAGATGGGCGCGGACTCGTCGGACTCGTCGGACTCACCGTTTTCCCCGACGTCGTCTGTCTCGTCGACCTCATCTGCCGGTGCCGCTGGTGCCGGTGTCGAGGTGTCCACCGGTGCACGCGCAGGAGTAGGTGGAGGTGTACTGGCCGAAGTCGGTTCGGTCGAGGGATCACCCGCCCTGCCCGAATCCGTGGCCGACCCCATTCCCCCATCACCATGTGCAGCCGTAGCGGCATCAGCAGCCGAGTCCACGCCTTCGTCTCTGCCTGCGTCGGCGCCTGTGTCCGCGTCGGCGCTGGCACCTGCGTCTGCGTCCGTCGCAGTTCCCGTCTCGGGTTCTGTTGGGGTCTCTTCCTTTTCGCTGTCAGAGGTCTTTTCCCATTCCCCAGTCTCCGGGTTCTGGACTGCCAGTCCGAGCTTCTCCGCTAGAGCCACCGCCTCGGTGAGCAGGATCTGCCACTGACTGTTGCGGGCGAGTTCTCGGGCGAGATCCGCATCGATGGATCCGTGTCCGGCCAGATACGCGGGGTTGGCGAGCAGTCCGATGAGGGTGCCGATGTCGACGGTGATCATCGTCAACGGCACCCGGCGATCCGGCAATGCCGCATCCTTTTTCGGGCAGTCATCACGTTGGCATAGGCATGCCAACCGGGGTTCACCGTGCATCCGCGCCATGAACGCATCACACAAGCGATCCTGTTTACCTCGGGGGTCCTTAGGGCAGAGCGTGTCGGCCATCTCCTCGAGCAGCTGCCAGGCCGCCGCCGCCTCGGGTGCGGTCAACTCCGCTCGAATCCGCGCCAACTCACCGGCCGGGCTGTAGGAAACATGGCGGAATCGTTTCGCGAACTCCCGTAGTGCTGCCGCTTCCTCCGGCGCGACCCGTAGCAGGATGTCCCAGATCTCCTTCTCCAACGGCCTGGCGAATTACGTTGCGCTGCTTCGACGATCTCGTCCTCGACCATCGTGAGGATCTCGTCGGAGAGGTTGTCGAGAATCCGGCACACCGTTCGCACGCGGGGGAGGTCGATCTCGCCGGACTCGAACGCGGTCTTCACCAGTGGAAGCCGGGTATGCAGGGCAACGCCGACGGACACATACCCCTCGGCGACGGTGGCCGAGCAACCCAACGCCACTGCCATTTCGGTGCGCCCGTACCGGCTGTAGTGCTTGTACTTGGTGTCGCGCGTGATCCAGTCGCAGTGCACGCGATAGCAGGCGGTGATCTTGCGAGATGCTTGACGGTTTTCTGCGCGTGCGGCGGCGGTCAACGCCTCCAACGACACGGTCGGTATTGCACCCATCTTTTTCACCCCCCGGTGAGCCGAAACAAGAACGCCTGTTCGAACTGAAAGAAGCGTAACTCGACCCACCGACAAGAACTATGAACGGAATCGTAAGCAGGGTGATTTTCCCTCTGAACTGCGACTATCGATTGCCGTGGGCTCGAGAATCAGTGCGAATCTTGGGTGTGTCCGAAGAGCCTGTCCCACCGTCCATCGGTCAAGAACATCGGGAGAATGGCGGCCAGAATCGCTCCGTTGGCTACGGGGAGGTAACTCCCTCCGACGAGCGACGCCATGGATCCGAGTGTGAAGAAGGCGAGCGTCACGCGAGGAAGTAGCCAGGTGGGCTTGCGGGCCGCGCGGCAGACTCCGAACACAACGGCCGCGCCCACGGAGGCAAGGATTGCCACATGCGCAAGTACTCGGCCAACATCGGTCGGGTCGAGTACCTGGACCGTGGCTATCACAGCCATGGTGCCGAGAAGGACAACGCCCAACAGGTTCAGTCGTCGATACCGAGGTAGGTCGCGAATCAACTGAATCCCTTCACATCAGAGAGGTGGACATCCCGGAACCAGGGTAGTTACGCGTACTTCGCATCGGCCGACGCCCCGTCGTGGTGAATCGGACCGGCCGTACGTGTCAGTGGCAACGCACTACCCCCACGTCGCACGGCCACGAACTCCGCCGCGATGGCCAGCGCAGTTTCCTCCGGAGTCCTCGCACCCAAGTCCAGGCCGATCGGCGACTTCAAGCGCGCCAGCTCCTGCTCCGTCAGCCCCACCTCGCGTAACCGTGCCGCGCGATCGTCATGAGTCCTGCGTGATCCCATCGCCCCCACGAATGCCACCGGCAGTCGCAAGGCCACCTCGAGCAGAGGCACGTCGAATTTGGCGTCGTGGGTGAGTACGCAGATCACCGTCCGTGCATCGACCGTAGTTCGCGCCAGGTAGCTGTGCGGCCATTCGGTCACAACGTCGTCGGCGTCGGGAAACCTTGCAGCCGTCGCGAATACGGGACGGGCATCGCATACGGTCACGTGGTAGCCGAGGAACTTGCCGACACGGGCGAGCGCTCCGGCGTAATCGATGGCCCCGAAGATCAATAGCCGCGGGGCAGTGGCATACGACTGGACGAACACGTCGAGGTCCGGCCGGCACCGCACCGACCGAATGCCGGTGCCCCCGGAATCCAACATCGCCAGCGCCTCACCCACGACCACTGCGTCGACGTCGGAAAAACCGGTCGTGCCCATGGTTGCCGAAGAAGAGACCGCAAGTGACTGCCCGGACCCGGAAAGCAGCGTCACCGTCGCCACCGCAGCATCCGACGCGATGGCCGCGAGCACGGCGCGCGGGGGCCCGAGGCGGACGAACACCTCGATCACTCCCCCGCACGTCAAGCCGACCGCAAAAGCGTCGACATCGCTGTAGCCGAACGATTCTCGCGTGGACTCGCCGGTCTCGAGGACCTGCAGGCACAGCTCGTACACTGCTCCTTCGACGCAGCCGCCGGAGACGCTGCCGACTGCTTCACCGTCGGCGCAGACCGCCATCGCGGCACCCGGAAGTCTAGGAGCACTTCCGGATACCGCGATGACCGTCGCCACCGCGTAGGGAACACCGGCGTGGTCCCAGGCGATCAGACGATCGACGATCTCTTTCACGTTACGAGATTCCCAACGCTTCTTCGATGGGGTGCAGGGCGAAGTAGACCAGGAAGATTCCCGACATCAGGTACAGCAGCCAATGTGTCTGGCGTGCTTTGCCTTTGGCGAGGCGAACGAGGGTGTACGAGATGACACCCGCTGCGACTCCCACGGTGATCGAGTAGGTGAAGGGCATCAGCACGATCGTCAGGAAGGCCGGTATCGCGATTTCGGTGTTCTCCCAATTGATCTTGCGCACATGCGTCATCATCAGCGCGCCCACCAGAACCAGTGCGGGGGCTGCTGCTCCGACGGGGACCACCCCGGCCAGCGGGGTGAAGAAGATCAGGCTGGTCAACAGTCCGCCGGTGACGACGCTGGCAAGACCGGTTCGGGCACCTTCGGTGACGCCTGCAGCGGACTCGACGACGGCGGTGTTGGCAGATCCGTTGATCGCGCCACCGACGATGGCACCGATGCCGTCGACAGTGAGGATGCGACTCAGACCCGGCATCCTGCCCTGCTTGTCGACGAGGCCGGCTTCCTCACCGACGCCCAGGATGGTGCCCATGGCGTCGAAGAAACCTGAGAGCACGAGGGTGAACAGCACCACCGAGGCCGTCACCACACCTGCCCGAGCGAACCCGCCGAACAGGTCGACGTTGAAGAGCAGGTCGAATTGCGGTGTGGCGACGATGGAATCGGGCACCCTCGGTACGACGGGTCCCCATGCCTCCGGCGCGATGTCGAACACCGAGTTCAGGATGATCGCCAGGTTGGTGGCCACGAAGATGCCGATCAGCATCGCGCCCGGCACTTTCCGCACGAACAGCATGATCATGAGAATCAGGCCGACGCAGAACACGAACACCGGCCAGCCGGCGAGCTTGCCGAACGTGCCGAGGGTGACCGCGGTGGCCGCGGACTCGTGGTGTCCGACGAACCCGGCATCGACCAAGCCGATGAGCGCGATGAATGCGCCGATCCCGACGCCGATCGCCTGCTTCAGAACGAGCGGTATCGCATCCATGATGAGTTGCCGAATGCCGGTGAGGGCGAACACGACGATGACGACGCCCTCGAGAACCACCAGCCCCATCGCCTGCGGCCAGGTCATGTACGGGGCCGCCTGGAACACCACGATGGGAGTCACCCCGAGTCCGGCCGCCATGGCGAGGGGCGCGTTTCCGACGACCCCCATCAGGATGGTCGTCAGGCCGGCGGACAGAGCGACCATCGTCGACAGTTGCGCCGCATCGAGAGTCGCACCGGTGACGTCCCGAGCATCGCCGATGATCAGCGGTATGAGGACGATGAGGTACGCCATAGCCACGAATGTGGTGACGCCACCGCGGATCTCGCGAGAGACCGTCGAGCCTCGACCGGTGATGTCGAAGAACTTGTCGATCTGGGATCGACCTCGTCCGCTGTGACGAGTGCTGGTTGTGTGTACATCGGTCATGATCGGCCCTCCCAGGGCGTGATCAACCTTGTCCGGGTTTGCGACGGTGACCGTGCCGGGGGAGTTGGCGTCGGGTTCCGCTGTGCTGGAGAAGGTCTCATCGAATGAGTCAGGGGTTGATGATGTTTTCGGGTCGAACGGGCACTCGGGTCAAGGCGAGTCCGGTGGCATTGCGGATGGCAGCGACGACGGCAGGCGTGGACGACAGCGTGGGGGGCTCCCCCGCACCGCGAAGGCCGTACGGTGCCAAGGGATCCGGGTTCTCGAGAATGTCCAGCTTCATGGGCGGCATGTCGAGAATGGTCGGAATCAGGTAATCGGTGAACGACGGGTTCTTCACGAGGCCGTCGACGACGACAATCTCCTCCATCACGGCGAGCCCGAGGCCCTGCGCTGTGCCGCCGTGGATCTGGCCTTCGAGCGACAGCCGGTTGAGGATCTTGCCGACGTCCTGCACCGCGGCCATCTCGACCACCTTCACCAGCCCGAGTTCGACGTCGACGTCCACCACGGCGCGATGAACACACAGGGCGAGCTGGGTGTGGCTCGCGCCCTGTCCGGTGACCGGATCCATTCCGCTGGTGGGGCGATGGTGGAATTCACGTGTCTGCTCGATGACCCGCTCGCCGAGCACATCCTCGATCGTCGCCAGCACACCGTCGGTGGCCGAGACGATCTTGCCGCCGTCGAGGCTCAGGTCGGCCACCGCGCGGCCGAGGTACAGGCCGGCCAGGACGAACACCGCCTCGCGGACGGCCTCGCACGCCGTCTTGACTGCGCCGCCGGTCATGTACGACTGCCTCGACGCCGAGGAGGAGCCGGCATCGCCGACCTTGGTGTCCGCCGGATGGATGACCACGTTGGTGACGCCGAGCTCGGTGCGCGCGATCTGCGCCTCCAACGTCACCAGACCCTGACCCACCTCGGCAGCGGCGGTGTGCACCAATGCTGTTGCCTCACCACCGATCACCTCCAGCCGTACGCGCGCGGTGGAGTAGTCGTCGTAGTTCTCGGAGAAGCAGATGTTCTTGATGCCGACGCCGTATCCGATCCCGCGTACGACGCCTTCGCCGTGGGTGGTCTGCGACGCACCGCCCGGCAGATTACGGATGTCCGACGCGTCCACGGGGGCAGGCAGTTCCATCGCTTCGGCTCGGGCGAGCATCTCTGCCAGTGGGGCAGGTGCTTCGATGACCTGACCGGTCGCGAGGATCGATCCCTGGCTGACGGCGTTGATCTGCCGGATCGCCACGGGACCGATGCCGCAGGCCTCGCCGAGTTTGTCCATCATCGACTCGTACGCGAAACATGCTTGTACTGCACCGAACCCACGCATCGCTCCACACGGCGGGTTGTTGGTGTACACCCCGTACGCGTCGATCTCGATGTTGGGAATGACGTACGGTCCGACGCCCAGCGAGGCTGCGTTGCCCACGACGTTGAGGGTGGCCGAGGTGTACGCGCCGCCGTCGAGGATGATCTCGACGTCTGCGAACACCAACTTGCCGTCGCTGGTCGCACCGTACTCGTAGTGCATCTGAGCGGGGTGGCGGTGCACGTGTCCGAAGAACGACTCGTAGCGGTTGTAGACGATCTTGACCGGCTTGCCGGTGTGCATCGCGAGCATCGCCGCGTGGATCTGCATCGACAGGTCCTCGCGGCCACCGAAGGCCCCGCCGACGCCGGCGAGCGTCATCCTGATCTTCTCCTCGGGCAGTCCGAGGCACGGCCCGATCTGCGCGAGGTCGTTGTGCATCCACTGGGTCGCGACATAGAGGTCGATGCCGCCGTCCTCGGCCGGAACAGCCAGTCCCGATTCGGGTCCCAGGAATGCCTGATCCTGGATCCCGACGGCGAAGTCGCTGCTGACGATGACGTCCGCGGTGGCGCGGGCGGCGGCGACGTTGCCGACACGCACCGGCTGATGGCGCGCCACCCCGCCGCGTTCCTGCACCTTCGGGTAGTCCGGATCCAGGGCTGCGCGTCGAGCATCGGTGAGGGGTTCGAGCACGTCGTAGACCACGACGATCTTCTCCATTGCACGCCGGGCAGTTTCGGGATGATCGGCCGCGATCAGGGCGATGGGCTCACCCTCGTGCCGCACCTCGTCGAAGGCCAGTACCGGCTGATCCCACGTGTGGTCGAGCCCGAAGCACTTGCGCCCCGGCACGTCGTCGTGGGTGAGTACCGCCTCGACGCCGGGTGTCGCCAGAGCCTTCGAGATGTCGACCGAGACGATCTTCGCGCGTGGGTGCGGGCTGCGGAGCGTTGCGCCCCAGAGCATGCCGTCGATGAACAGGTCCGACGAGTACGCGAACTCGCCCTTGACCTTCAGCGTGCCGTCGGGCCGGAGCGGGCTGTCGCCGACGCGACCGCGGCCCGGTGCCGGGATGTCGGCGGGAGCTTGCCTGGGTGCAGTGGTCGGGGCGCTCACAGCACGTCCTCCGCTAGTTTCATCAGGCGACGGTGCGCATCGGCTCCGGCGCGGCCTATTTCGTCCTGCGGTGCGCTGGTCAAGACGTCGTTCTCGACGATCGTTCGACCGCCCACCATCAGTCGCGCGAGCGGTGGTGTCTGCCCGTACGCGAACGCCACGACCGGATCGTCCACCGCCGAGTAGAAGCCGTCTGTTCGCCAGATCGCGATGTCGGCCAGCTTTCCGACCTCGAGCGAACCGATCTCGCTCTGACGACCCAGCACCGTTGCACCGCCCAGTGTTCCGATCTCGAGTGCCTGACGCGCCGTCAGCGCAGTCGGTCCGTATTTGGCGCGCTGCATGTACATCGCCTGCCGGACTTCGCCGGCCAGTGGCACCATTTCGGCCGAGGCCGAGCCGTCGACTCCGAGGCCGACGGGCGCGCCGGCGGCGAGCAGATCGGAAATACGGGCGATGCCCGCACCGAGCCGAGCATTGGAACTCGGACAGTGCGCAGTACCGGTGCCGGTGGCCGCCATCTTCGCGATATCGGAATCGTGCAGGTGGACCGCGTGCGCGAACCACACGTCGTCACCGAGCCAGCCGACCTGCTCCATGTACTCGACCGGGGTGCAGTTCATCTGAGCGAGGCAGTGCTCTTCTTCGTCCAGGGTCTCGGCCAGATGAGTATGCAGTCGAACACCTTTCGCGCGAGCAAGCCCAGCGGACTCCACGAGCAGCTCTTTACTGATGGAGAACGGAGAACAGGGTGCGACCGCGATCCGGAGCATCGAACCGAAGGAGGCGTCGTGATAGGTGTCGATGGCCTCGGCGGTGGCGGTGAGGATGTCGTCGAGCGATTCGACCACCTCGTCCGGTGGCAGACCGCCGTCGGACACACCCCGGTCCATCGAGCCGCGACACGGTTGGAATCGGACGCCGATGCGTTGTGCCGCATCGATCTCGGCGGCGAACAGGTCGCCTCGGCCCCGGGGGAAGATGTAGTGGTGATCGGTGCTCGTGGTGCACCCCGACTTCGCCAGCCATCCCAACCCGGCGGCGGCAGCACCGCCGACCACCTCGGCGTCCATCTTGGACCACGGCTTGTACAGTGCGACAAGCCATTCGAAGAGCGTGTTGTCCTTGGCGAGTCCCTGGGACGCCCACTGGTACAGGTGGTGGTGGGTATTGACCAGGCCTGGGGTGACGAGGCAGCCGGAGGCGTCGATCGTTTCGGCCCCGGGGATGACCGGGGCCGGGCCCGATCCGACAGCGGTGATCATCGTGCCCTCGACGACGAGGTAGCCGTTCGGGATTTCGTCACCGACGATGGGTGCGATGTAGGCACCCGAGATGACAGTGGTCATTGTGCCTCGGCCTTTCGTGTCGCAGCGAGCCGAACGGCATCCAGGATCTTCTCGTATCCGGTACAGCGGCAGAGGTTTCCGGCGAGCGACTCGCGGATTTCGACGTCCGACGGGTTGGGTACACGCTCGATCAGATCGTGCGCCTGGACGACGAGGCCCGGGGTGCAGAAGCCGCACTGGACGGCTCCGCACTCGACGAACGCTTCTTGCATCGGGTCCAGCTTCTCGCCGTCGGCGAGGCCCTCGACCGTGCGGATCTCACGGCCCTCGACCTGGCCGGCCGCCACCAGGCAGGCACAGGCAGGGATGCCGTCGAGGTAGACGGTGCACGAACCGCATTCGCCTTGTTCGCATGCGTTCTTGGATCCGGGGAGGCCCATGCGTTCGCGCAACAGGTAGAGCAGACTCTCGCCCTCCCAGACGTCGTCGGCTTCCATGTCTCTTCCGTTGATGGTGCAGTTGACTCGCATGTTCAGGCCACCTTCCGTGCGGCTGTGAGGTCTCGCCATGCCCAACCCAGTGTTCGCCGGGCCATCACGGACAGGGCGTGCTTGCGGTAATCGGCAGTGCCTCGTACGTCGTCGATGGGACTTGCTGCCGCACTGACCAATCGGCCGAATTCCTCCGACACCCTAGGATCGAGGGCACCGTCCCACTCGAGTTCGGCCGCGAGGTAGTTCTCGGCATCGTAAGCCCGGCGCGGCGTCGGCGCAGCGGAGCCGAGACCGGTACCGATGCGACCCTCCTGCGGAAACAGTGCGATCGAGAACGAACAGACGGCGATGACCATCGCATTACGGGTGCCGATCTTCGAGAAATACTGCGGTCCCGCTGCCGGCGCTACGTGAAACGCTCGGATGAGTTCGTCCGGCTGACAGGAATTGCGTTTGACGCCGAGGTAGAACTCGGTCGCGGGGATCATGCGCACGCCGCGCTCGGCCGATTCGACCTCGACGGTCGCGCCCGCAGCGAGCAGTGGTGCATGCAGATCGCCTGCCGGTGACGCGCCACCGAGGTTGCCGCCGACGGTGCCGCGATTGCGGATCTGCGGTGAACCGACGGTGCGCGACGCCTGGGAAATGCCGGGAAGCGCGTCTCCGAGCTCGGCGATGATGCGGACGTACGGCACGCCTGCGCCCACCCGTAGCGTCCCGTCGGGAAGCTGTTCCCATTCGGTGAGTTCGGTGATCGGGTTCAGATCCAGCAATGCGCCCGGGCGGTGCAGGTCGAAGTTCATCTCGACCATGACGTCGGTGCCGCCCTGGATGGGCACCACGTCGACGTCGTCGGCCTTCGCGGCCAACGCGTCGCTCCAGGTCTGCGGTCGTAGAAATTCCATCGTGCTGCTCTCCGCTCACGTGTCTCTCGGTCGTGTTCACCCAGTACAGCCGCCGGGCACGACGCGAACGAGAGACAGGAACGACGAAGTATGACGCCGATCACAGTGTAGGTTTTGGAGGTTCCTACGAAGAGGGAGGTCGATTCACCGTGAGACTGCGTGATCTGGCCGATCTCCCCGATCTGCAACTGCAGCCGGTCGTGACTCCCGAGCACTTCGATCCGACCATCAGATGGGTCGTGACCACCGATATGCTCGATCCGAGCCGCTACCTCAGCGGCGGCGAGCTTGTGTTGACCGGCTTGATGTGGCGGTCCGGCCCCGAGGACTCGAGGACGTTCGTACGGGCGGTGTCCAAGGCCGGCATCGCCGCGCTGGCGGCATCCGACGGCGGCGTGGTGCCCGACGATCTGGTCGACGCCTGTCGCGAATACGGTCTGCCGCTCTTTCGCGTACCCGCCGACATCGCGTTCGCCACGGTCACCGAGAGCGTCGTCCGGCAACTGTCGACGGCACGAGCATCGGACCTGAGCCTCGTGCTCGATCGGCACCGACGCCTCGTGGCGAGCGCAGGACCGGGCGGTGGGCTGGGTCCGCTCCTGGACATGGTCAGTTCCGACCTGGGGATGAGGTGCTGGGTCGTCACCTCGTCGGGGCGAGTACTCGCCGGATCCGAGGATCCACCCGACACCGGCTACCTGGCGCACGAGTTCATGACGTCGGTCCGGATGCCGAGATACTCACAGGGGCAACGGGTCTCGATCTTTGCGGTCGACGGAGAGGTCACGCCGCGGGTGGTGGACTGGTTCGTGGCATTCGAAAGCGATTGGCAGACATGGGATGCACCGCGGATCTCGCTGGCCGAGCAGTTGGCGTCCATCGTCGCGGTCGAGCGCAGCCGTGCCGACGATCGCTTGTCGGGCTCAGGGATTCTGGCCCAGGAATTCGTGCGCTCGATCGTCGGTGGGGCGACGGCCACCGACATCCTCGCTCAGATGCACGTCATCGGACTCGATATCGAAACACGCTACGCCGCTGTAGCTGTGGCCACGTCGGGTGAGACGGTGCGGCTCGGTGAGTTGCGCCCGCTTCTGCGAGAGGTGCTGGCACCGCTCGAGATCACGGTGGGAGTCGTCGACGACGAGGCGTTCGCGTTGGTAGAGGCGCCGACCGATCGAACCGATTCCATCCGGCGTGCTGTCCAGGCGTTGGCCCCGGGATTGATCGGGAGCGGCACGTCGATCGGCGTCAGTGCTCCGACCGCGCCCGCCGACATCCGAAGCGCCATCGAGGAAGCGCGGTATGCCCGCCGGCTCGCCGAGCGCCGTGGCTCGGACTGCAGCGTCGTCGGACATGATGAATTGGCCACGCTGACAATTCTTCTCGCCAACGTTCCCGACGACGTGCGACGGATGTTCACCTCACGTCTGCTCGCTCCGTTGGTCGAGTACGACGACCAGCACAACAGTGACCTGGTGGAGACACTGTCGGTGTACCTCGACACGAACGGTGCCTGGACGCGATGTGCCGAACAACTGCACATGCACGTCAATTCCGTCCGATATCGCATCCAGCGGATCGAGGAACTCACCGGCCGCGATCTATCGCGGCTGGAGGACAGAATCGAGTTCTACTTGGCACTTCGGCTGAGATGACCACTCAGGAGTGGAGCCTGCGGAACGACCCATACACTGAAGCCCATGGCTCTCATTGCTTTGTTGGATCTGACCTTCAAGCCCGAATCTCTTGCCGATGCGCGTGAGTTACTGCGCACGGTGCTTGCCGATACCCGCGCATTCGAGGGTTGCCTCGGTGTCGAGGTGTGGGTGGACGAGGAGAACGAGGCGCATGTCGTCGCCTACGAGACGTGGGAGTCGGTCGAGGCCGATTCGAAGTACCGCGAGTTCCGGGCCGGGCCCGGCAAGATCGTCGACCTGCCGCCGTTGCTGGCTGCCGCGCCGACTCTGACCAAGTTCACCGTCGATTCGTCGATCTGATCGGCGGGAGCTCGTCTACCTCGTCATCTGTCGGCGGGAGTGCGCGGACGCCGGTTCCGGTCGCCCGGTGAGAAATCCCTGGACCATCTGAGCGCCGAGTTCTGCGGCAACCTGCAGTTCCGCTGGGGTCTCGACGCCTTCCATGATGACGGTGGCCTCGATCTGGCGGGCGAAGTCGATGATGGCTTTCGCGGCTGCTCGACGGAGTGGGTCACGGTCGATGCCGTGGACGAGCGCGTAGTCCACCTTGAGGATGTCCGGGCGCAGTTCGACGACGTGGCGAAGACCGGCAAATCCTGCGCCGACGTCGTCGATGGAAATCTGTACTCCCGCGGAACGCAGACTGTCGATCGCACGGATGACCGCGAGGTAGTCGTCGACACGCTCGTGCTCGGTGATCTCGAGGTGGAACGTGCGCGACGCCAGGTGCGGGCGTAGTCGATCGAGCAGGTTCGTCGTTCGGATGGTGTCCGCGGATGCGTTCAGCGAGACGAACGCGTCCGACGGTAACGCGCACATCGCGTCGAGCGCCCGGTCGAGTGCGGCACGTTCCAGGCGGGGACCGATCCCGGCCTCCGTGGCGTCTCGGTACCACGACAGCGGCGATCCGGCACCGAAGGGGAAGCGCGAGAGCGCCTCGAAGCCGACGACCGATCCGGTGTCGGTGTCGCAGATGGGCTGGAAGAAGATGTCGGGGCCGCCGGATGCGATCAGTTCGTCGATTCGGTGCCGCGTCTGCTCGTGCGAGTTCGCTTCTGGCAGTCGATCGGGAACCGTGCTCCCCGCGGTTCGTGCCTTGAATCGGTACATTTCGATGTCCGCCAGTGCGATCAGGCGTCGAACGAGGACGTGAATACTGGTGTCGGAATCGAGTGTTTCCACGGCCGATCCGAGGCTGGTGGTGAACTGCGGTCCGTCGAACGTCTCCTCCAGGGCAGCCCGGATTCTGTTGTCCGACTGAGTGATCTCCTCGCGAGTTCCGGATCTGACAACCACGAACTCGTCGCCGCCCAGTCGTGCGATCGCCGACCGATCGCCCACCGCCTCGGACAGTCGTCGGGCAACTTCGATGAGAACGGCATCGCCCGAGGGGTGCCCGAATCTGTCGTTGATCTGCTTGAAACGGTCGATGTCGAGGACGGTCACCCCTACTGCCTCGTCGACCTGTGTGTCCACGGTGTCCAGCAGTCCGCGGCGATTCCACAGGCCGGTCAGTGGATCGCGCAGTGCGCGCGCTGCTTTCGACCTGAGTTGCCCGATGTACGCCTTGATCATGAACGGAGCCGCGTACAGCGAGCCGATGGTGACGATGCGCGACGCCGTCGACCACGGATCGGCTCCGTCGGCGACGGCGAGGACACCGAGCGCGACCAACGTGACGGCCGCGACGCCGAGGTGGATCACCATCACTCGATACGAACTTCCGACGACGATGAATGCGGCGACGATCGCGAACATCGCGCATCCCGGCATGGCGTCGAAGTGAGTCTGGAACGAGAACAGAACCGAGACGATGCCGACATCGGCATAGAGGATGTAGGCCGTCGCCAGGCGCGGCGACGTCCAGGGGCGGAGATACCAGGCGATGGCCACGGGCACCGTGGTGGCCGAGGCGAGCAGGACCGCGATCGACATCGACTCCGAGAACTGACCAGCCGGGACCATCAGCGCACCGGCCAGTCCGAACGTGAGTGTCATCGAGCTGATGAACAGCCTGACCCATCGTTCCTTCGCGGTGGGGACGAAGTCTCCCTGATCGGAAATGGCAATGCCCTTCGTAGAATAAGGCCCCTAGCCTGCATGAACGCTAGCATCCACGGCTTGGCCGTACCCGAAATCCGGCGAATCAGACCATGTCTCGCTTGGTGAGCCACCGCAAGGTGGGCCACCCGAGAAACACCGGCAACCAGCAGGTCAGAACGCGGTAGAGCAACACCGACGGCACGGCGATGGACGCGGGTACACCGAACGCGGCCAGACCCCCGATGAGCGCGGCCTCCACGGCTCCCACACCGCCAGGAGTCGGTGCGGCGGAGGCGAGGGTTCCGCCGATCATGGTCACCACCGTCACCGTCACGAACGTGGTGCCGCCGCCGAAGGCCTCGATGCTCGCCCACAACGCGAGCGCCGCACCCAAGGTCGTTGCTGCGCAGCCGAGGATGATAATCGAGAAGCGTTTGGGGTCGCGGGCGAGCTCGCCCAGTTCGGTGAGGACTTCCTTGATCTGTGGCCGGATGGCGACCCGGAGCCAGCGTCGTAGCTTGGGTACGAACATGAACGTCCCGACGACGCCGAATGCGGCACCGGCGATCAGATACAGCACGGTGTTTCCGGGGACCATGTTGGACAGACCGGACGAGGTACCGGCGACGACGCTGAAGAAGATCAACAGGCTCACGTGCGTGATCACCTGGACGGACTGTTGAAGCGCCACAGCGGCCGTCGCACGGACCGTGCCGAGGCCACCCTTCTGCAGGAACCGCACGCTCAGAGCAAGTCCGCCGACACCAGCGGGAGTCGTGGTGGCCGCGAACGTGTTCGCGACCTGCATCACCGTCAGATTCCAGAAGCTGACCTTGCCGAACGCGCACGCCCACAACGCAGCTCCGGCGCCGATGTACGTCAGGGCGGACACGGCCAAGCCCAGCAGTGCCCACCACCAGTTCACCGAACCGAGCTCGACGACGAACGCGGGTACCGCGCTGATGAACGGATAGGCGACGTAGACCAACCCGATCAACAGCACGAGCGAGATGATCTGGTTGCGGCTGAACCGGGTTACCTGTTCGGCCTCGATCTTGGCGGCACCGGTCTGCTCGAGAACTTCGAGCCGGATCGCCTTCATCGTCTGTGCGTCGTCGGACACCGATTGCCGAACGCGAGGCGGGATGGCGGATTTGGTCAAACGACCCGAGGCCGCGACCACGGTGTCGAAGCCGAGTACGTCCAGAGCAGTGGCGACGGCACGCTGCGGGCCGAAAAGATCTGCGGTGGTGAGCAACAGCTGCGCCACGTCCGATTGCATCTGTGAATCCGACGCACCCAGTTCGGCGTGACCGAAGCCGCAGAACAGGGCTTTGCCGTCGTGGATCCGGAGTTCGCCTCGGTGCAGATCGCCGTGGGAGATCTGGTTCTCGTGCAGCGTGTTCAGAGCCGACCACAGAGCGTTGAGGGTGGCATCGTCGTGCTCTGCCTCGATCGGATCTCCGAGTGGCTGGCTGTGCGCGTACAGCGTCCACCCTCGATCGAGCGCCGCTACCGCCAGCGGATGGCTGCCCGCAGCTCCGAGGCCCTTGATGGCCAGACCCATCAACGCACGATGCTCGACGGCTCGCCGCATGGACGCATGCAGCGGCGCAGTCTCGCTGCCACGCAGCGTGATCCACCGCCAGAACTGGCGCAGGGCACCACCACTACGCTGATTCTGCCCGTACAGCTCGACCACCACATCCGCGTCGGGCGTGTGCGCGTTCAGAACCAGTGGGCCGGGACCGGCGGGACGGACGACGGTGAAGCTGCGAACGGTGACGCCGCGGCTGTGGAACAGACGAACCGCCGCGTCGAGCGGAACCTCGAGTGCCGGCGTACCGACCAGCAGCACGATGACGGCACCGACCAGCCAGCCGACGGCCAGACCGAGCATCGAGCGAGCCGGGACGACAGTGGAGACGACCAGATGAATCGGCACGAACGCGAGCAACAGCGTCCACCATGCCCGACGCCATCGCGCGGGCAGGCCCGGTCCGGAGACCGTCAGGGCCGCAGCCGACATGGCGATCCAGCGGGAGTCGTCGAGGAATTGCGCGAGGAACGTATCGAGTCGCTCGGGTACGTCGAGGTCCCAGGTGGGCGTGGAGATCCCGGTTCCGGTGATCGACAGTGCCAGTGCGGCCAGCAAGGCGGCGGCCGCATACCCGGCGAGCAGTTTCCATTTGAGGCCGGCGATCAGCCCGATCAATACGCCGAACGGGAGCGCCAGAATGGCGACCCCGTAGACGATGTAGACGGCATTGGATTGGTCGGGGCTGAGCACGCCCACGATGTTCGATACCGATTCTTCCAGCGCATCCCACTGATTTCTGGTGATCAGTGAACCCGCGATCACCACGCCGAGCAGTACCGCTGCCGATACGACCCGAATGATGTCGCTGGTTCTTCGCACCAACGGCTGAAGCAGGTTTCCCGCTACGGGAACGTCCCGCCCATCCACACGCATGGGGTCAACCTACCGTGCGGTACGCCTGCGGAGTTCGTTGCGGACGGTGGGCCATTCGGATTCTATGATCGAGAACACCACGGTATCGCGCAGCGAACCGTCGGCCATGCGTTGATGATTGCGCAGAATCCCGTCCTGCTTCGCGCCCAGTTTCGCGATCGCCGTCCGCGATTGCAGGTTCATCCAGTGGGTGCGGAACTCGACGGCGATGCACTTCAGTTCCTCGAAAGCATGGGTCAGTAGTAGCAGCTTGCTCGCGGCATTGGTCCCGGTCCCGTGCGCGGAGCGGGCATTCCAGGTGTATCCGATCTCGACGCGACGGTTGTTCGCGTCGGCGTTGCAGAAGGTTGTCGCCCCGATGATCTGCCCGGTGTCGTTGCGGCGCAGGGTGAACGGAAGCATGGTGCCTGCGTCGAGCAATCCGAGTCGCCGGTCGATCTCGGCCGCCATCTCCTCGGGCTTCGGCACGTTGGTGTACCAGAGCTTCCACAACTCACCGTCGCGGGCCGCGTCGCACAGACCTTCGAGGTGATCGTGGCTCAGCGGTTCGAGGGTCACGAGATCGTCGACGAGGGTCACCGGTTGCAGAAAAGGCATTCGCCGACGATACGTCGGATCTCCCGCTTCGGGAAAGCGCAATGATCGCCGCTGAGGTGACCACCACGGCCTCGCTACCGATGCGGACGAGATTGAGTACTCCTGCTGCGGTGCCGCTGCTGTGCGGTGCCACTGCGGCGAAGGCTTCGCCGTCGACCAGGCCGATCGGAAGTCCGAAGCCCAGACCCAACAGGATCACCGGGACCACGACGGCGGCAAGCGGGACGCCGGATTGCAGGGCCATGCCGAGATTGCCGAGAACCGGGAATCCGAGGCTTGTCAGCACCACACGGTCCGGGGTGACGGCCTCGAAGGCGGTGAGCGACCTGGCGACCGCCAACGGAGCGATCAGCACCGCTGAGCGCAGCGGGCAGATAGGTGAGAAGGGTGACGAAGCCGATGGCTCCGGCGACCGGGACCAGGCACAGGGCGAGGAAGCGACGATTGCGCAGCAGGCCGAAATCCAGCAGTGTCGATGCCTGAGCGGCGAACACTCCACGCCGATCGAGAACGGGCATCCGGAGCCCGAGGAAATGCACCTCGGCGCGGTGATGTCTGCGCTGGCTGATCCACTGCGTCGCAAGGTGGTCACCGAACTCGTCGGCGACGAGGACGGAGCCGAGCGAACCTGCATGTCGTTCGAGCTGGGCGTAACCAAATCGACTGTTACGCATCACTTTCGAGTGCTACGCGAGGCGGGGCTGGTATTCCAGGTCGACCGTGGCAACAGTCGCAAAGTGACGCTGCGCCGCCAGGAGCTGAACGAACGATTCCCGGGCCTGCTGGATCTGATCGCGAACGAAATCCACTAGCTCGCAGCGCCATGTGCGCTCTACGGTGGGCGTCATGCACATCGCCATGATCGGCACGACCGCTCCCAGCCATATCTACCCATCGCTGGCCGTGATTGCCGAGTTGGTCCGGCGCGGGCATCGCGTCACCTATGCCGTCGGTGAGTCGCTGCGACACGTGGTCGAACGCGCAGGTGTCGAGGTGGTCTCGTTCTCCTCGATACTTCCCGACGGAGAGTCTTCGTGGCCGGACGATCCGGCGTCGGCGATGCAGGTGTTCCTCGACGAGGCGATCGAGTCCTTCCCGATACTCACTGCGTTCTACGACGACGATCAGCCGGATCTGTTCCTGTACGACATCGGCGGAATGACGGCACCGGTCCTGGGGGTGCGTTACGGGGTTCCTGCCGTGCAACTCTCGCCGACGTACGTGGCGTGGGACGGATACGCCGAGGATCTCGGTGATGGGATGACCTCCATCCGCGAGTCGCCGACCGGTGTCGTGTATCGCGACACCTATGCACACTGGTTGCGAGAGAACGACATCGACGCCGATCCCTGGGAGTGGATCACATATCCGCAGCACTGTCTGTCGCTGATCCCGAAAGTGATGCAGCCCAACGCGGATCGGGTGGCAGAGACGGTGCAGTTCGTCGGACCGTGCCTCGACCCGGTACGCCTGAACGATCGCAGCTGGACCGCACCCGACGGGCCGCTCCTGTACATCTCGTTCGGTACGGGCTACAACGAGCGACCCGCGTTCTACCGACTGTGCATCGAGACGTTCGGGAACACGGACTGGCACGTGGTGATCTCCATCGGCCGACGCGTCGACCCCGTCGCGCTCGGCGCGCTGCCTGCGAATATCGAAGTACACGAACATGTTCCGCAGCTCGCCGTGCTCGATTCGGCCACGGTCTTCATCACCCACGCCGGAATGGGTGGTTGTACCGAGGCACTGTGGTTCGGCGTCCCGACCGTTGCCGTGCCACAGGCGGTCGATCAATTCGGGAACGCAACGATGCTCGCCGAACTCGGCGTCGGCGTGTACCTGGAATTCGAGAAAGTGACGGCCGCGAGCCTCGCTGGCGCGGTTGCCGAGGCTCGGCAATTGGGATCGCGCGCAACGGAGGTGAGTGCCGAGGTGCGGGCACATGGTGGCGTCGAGCAGGCGGCTGATGCGGTGGAAGCGTTTCGCCGGTAGGTCACGTAGCGAGTGCGCGTAGCTCTTCGAAGGTCTCGGCATAGGTCTCGCGAACCCGGTCCCAGGATGCCGTCATGTCGACGCTCTGCGGATCGGGAGTGGGCAGCGCGTAACCGTACTGCGAGCGAGGCACAGGATTTCCGGGCAGGACGAGAACCTGAGTGAACGCCGCCGAATCGGGATTGAACGTCAACGTGTGAGAAGCGACGTTGCGGCCCCAATCCTCCGACGGCCACGACAGGAAGATCACGTGCTGCGGGTTCGCCGCGACGTCGGTGTACGAGACGTAGCTGCCGTAATGATCCTCGCCCGGCGACATGATCTTGTACGCGCCGTTGTCGGTGTAGATCAGGAGGGCCTCGGCGAACGGCTTCTGATCGAACAACGCCGTGTAGCGAAGTGCCTGAACGAACACTGGCTGTCCCAGCGGTACCGAGATGGGCTGTGGCGTGGAGGGCATTCGGTGTTGCATCCTTGCGTTCTCGGGTGACGGGACCACGATACCGACCGCTGACTCGATGCCGGTGAGATTCGGTGTCCGTAGGAGTCTGTCCCTGCATGAGCACTTTCATCATGACTTCTGCCAGTAAGACCATCACCTACGCTGTCCGCGGCGCATGAACGCCGCCCGGGAATGTCTCGTGGTGAGTCGAACGATTGCCGCGAGCCCGGCGCAGATCTTTGCTGTTCTGACCGATCCCAACCGACATCAGGACACCGAACCCGGCGACTGGGTGCGCTCGGCGGTGGACACGGATCGGATCACTGCGCTGGGGCAGGTGTTCGCCGTCAACATGTTTCACGAGGTTGCAGGCGGCCACTATGTGGTGCACAACCTGGTGATCGCCTATGTGCAGGATCGAACGATCGCATGGTTGCCGGGAGCGCGTACGGACGATGGATCCGTGGACCATGGGGGCTGGTGGTGGCGCTACGACCTGGCGGCGGCGGGCGAAGGCACGACCGTGACCCTCACCTACGACTGGACCGATACTCCGGAAGCCACCCGCGCCCACGTCGGTGGACTGCCGGCGGTACCGGAGGCGTTCCTCGACGCATCGCTGGCGGCGCTGGCGTCGAGCATGCGTGAATCCGGTGCAGCCAGCCGCGCCTAGCGCGGTCCAGTGCACCCGATTCAGTCCTCGAGAACGCTGACGCTCACGCCGTAGGGCAGAAATCGGACGCGTCGACGCGGGTCGGTGTTGTCCTTGTGTGCCCGAAGGGCATCGAGTTCGGTGGCGTAGAGCTGGTCGATCTGGGGTGATCCGGCGTCGTCCACGCTGTAGATGGCCCAGACTCCGTCGCCCTTCTGACCTGTGGTTTCGGGCTCCGGCGGAGCTTTGGGTGCCCCGGCGCCCGAGGCGAACAGTGAGCCGACCACTTCACGCAGCCCCTCGGTGGCCTCACGGGCGAACTTGTCGAAGTCGTCGGATCCGAATCCGAAGGGTCCTTGGTTGGCCATGGCTGTACCTCCTCAGGTGTTCCTCCAGTATGCGCGTTTTCTCCGAACGGGCGAGAAGCTATTGCTGTAGCCGGGCACCGATGGTGTTGTGCAGCGCTCGCAGTGAGTTCTGGCCGAGCGAGACCGTCTGCGATTCGACGTAGCGCAACAGATGCGTATCGTCGAGAACCTTCTCGCTCGATTGGATCAGCACTGTGCCGGCACCGGTGAAGTCGAACTGACGCTCCTCGCCGCTGTTGGCACCGAGGAATCCGCGGGCTGCACCGAGGAAGTTCTGCATCCAGTCGGCGTCGAAGTGATGCGACGGCGACGGGCAATCTGCCCATCCGACAAGGGCTTCCGGGTCGATGCGCAGCGGCGGCTCGGCGAACATGACCGGGCCGTTCGATGACGCCAGGAACTTGCCGGTGCCGAGCAGAGTCAGGAATCCCGGGACGATGGACTGCTTGAGATCCAGAGTCGGCTCGAACGCAAGGAGATTCGCGGCTCGGATGGTGAGGTTGCCGTCGTCGAGGTCGTAGCTGTTGATGTTGAACCCACGGTCGCCGAGGATCAGCTTGCCCTGACCCTGCGCGAGCACCCAGTCGTTCGAGTACAGCGGAGACGAGAACCGTGCGGCGACGACGGCGGGCATGGACGTCTGCCCGAGCGGTTCGAAGCGAACGTTGCCGTAGTACGCGATCATCGCGCCCTTCGACGTGAACCACGGCTGGCCGGCGAGCTCGACGCAGAACGCGTAGTCGTTGCCGGGGACGTTGTCGTTGATCGGCAGGGTATGCGGTGTGTGAATGTCCAGACCCATGGGGTGTCCCTCCTAGAACTTCTGCTCGGACGCCTGCACCCACACGGTGCCCATGCCGGTCATCTTCAACTGGATCGCCTCGCCGCTACCTTTGCCGACGGCGTCGCGCCACCCGACGTTCGCGGAGATCTCGACGTTGATGTTGCCGATGTGGCAGACGTACGCCTGCGGATCCACCACGACCTGAGGGTGATCGGGCCCGACCTGCAACGGAGTCGCCCCGCCGTGCGAGAGAACCGCGACGCTGCCCTGGCCGGTCAGTTGTGTCGTGAACAGACCCTGCCCGGTCATCGCGCCGCGCACCGCTCCGCGGACGCCGCCCTGGGAGGTCAGGGCCACGATGGAGCTCTGCAGGTAGCCGTCGTGCACCAGGAGTCGATCGGCTTCGACGGTCAGCATCGACGAACCGTCGAGGTGGATGATCTCGACGTACAACCCGGCGTGACCGTAGAAGACCTCACCCTGCCCTTCGGCGGCCATCATGGCGACATGCTCGCCTGCCATCATCCGGCCGGCCATTCCGGCGACGCCGCTCATGCCGGGCATGGCACCGGCCGAGCCGCCCATCGAGTGCGGAACGAACCGGACGTCGCCGGTGTAGTAGAGCATCGATCCCCGACGCGCGAGCACGTTCTGATTCGGTGCCAGAACGGATTTCACGACTTTGCTGTTGACGAGTTCGAGCGGCACGTCAGCGCTCCTCGGGTTGGATGTAGACGACGCCCTGGCCGTCGAAGCGGAGAGAGAATGCCTCGCCGCTGCCGCCGCCGATGGCGGACCGCCACGTGACGTCGGTGACGAAGCTCTGATTCAGCTGACCGCGATGGGCGACGAAAGCGTCGGGATCGACGACGAGTGGGTACTGCGGATCGACGGCGAGGGCGATGATGGGCCCACCCTTGGACAGCAATGCCACGGTGCCGGTTCCGCTGACGACGGTGGTGAACAATCCCTGGCCGGAACTCGCGCCGCGCAAGCCGGAGAATTTTATGTCCGTCTTCAATTGCCCTGTGAGAGCCAGCAATTGGGACGATTCGACGTGGAGGTTGTCGCCCTGGACCTCGACGAGAGTGATGTCCTGAGCGTCGACGGCGAAGTAGACGGTGCCCTTGCCGGACACGTCCATCAGCGACAGCGACTCGCCGGTCACCTTCTGCTTGAGTGCGGCGCGGAATCCTCCGCCACCACCCATGCCTGCGCTCTTGAAGGCGACCTCGCCCTCGTACGCCACCATCGAGCCCGACATTGCGCGCAGGGAGTCGCCGGTCAGGTCGGCGACCAAGACGCGGTGCCCGTTCATCCTCAGCTGAGCCACGGGGGAACTATGCCACTGCACGCGCCCCCGCGGCTACTGCTGGAGAAAATATCTAGACGAGCGGCTTCAGGGCTTTACCTGCCAGTTCGACGGCTCCCGGCTGGTGTCCGTTGGTGATCAGGTTGATGATGATGCCGTCGACGCCCTGATCGAGGACGCGCTTCTGCACCTGCTCGGCGACGTCGTCGGGGGTTCCGCAGAAGTGGCGATCGGTGGCCTTCGCCGCGTCCTCTTCCGACAGGTTCGTCAGATCGAGGCCCTGCTTGAGTACGAACTCGCGCTGCAACTCCTTGGCCTTGTCGCCGTCCTCGTCGACGATGACGAAGGCGAGGAAGCTCGTTTCGAGGTCCTTGGGGTCGCGGTCGACCTCCTCGCATCGGGCCTGCACGGCAGCCATCTTTCGCGGCAGTTCGTTGGCGTCGCAGATGATGTTGAGATGATCCGCGAATTGAGCGGCCAGGCCGAACGTCTTCTTCTCGCCGCCACCGCCGAGCATGATCGGCAGATCATCGCGGATACGCGGCTCGTTCATCGCGTTCTCGACCTGGTACCAGAGGCCGTCGAACGTCGGGCGCTGGCCGCGGAGCATCGGCTCGATGATCTGCAGAGCCTCGTCGAGTCGCTCGAAACGGTCGGTGAAGGTGCCGAATTCGAGTCCGAAGCTCTGGTGCTCGAGCTCGAACCAGCCGGCACCGATGCCGAGGATCGCGCGCCCGCCGCTGACCACGTCCAGTGTGGTGACGGTCTTGGCAAGGATCGCCGGGTTGCGGTAGGTGTTGCCGGTGACCAGCGCGGAGAGCTGGATGGTGTCGGTGGCCGTCGCGAGCGCCGACAGGGCGGAGTAGGCCTCGAGCATCGGCTCGTCGGGCTTGCCGATTCCGGGAAGTTGGTAGAAGTGATCCATCACGAATGCGGTGTCGAAACCGGCCGCTTCGGCCTCGCGCGCCTGCGCGATGACCTGGGGAAAGAGTTCTGCGACCGAACCGTCGTAGCTGAAGTTGGGCATCTGGTAACCGAGGCGAATAGTCACGAGAGCCACGCTACTCGGATATCGGCCCGTGGCATGCGCGAGAGCGCGATAATTCGACGATGACATCCTTGGAGCTGACCAGGCAGCCGTTCTCCGGATTCGCAGTCGACGACCTACCCGTAGCTCGGGCCTTCTACGCCGAGACTCTCGGTCTGACGGTCACCGAGAACGAGATGGGGATGCTCGAGCTGCACCTCGGGACCGGGGCGATCGTGCTGATCTATCCGCGCCCCGGGCACGTGCCCGCGCTATACACGATTCTCAACTTCCCGGTGGCCGACATCGAGGCCGCAGTCGATGCATTGATCGCCAAAGGGGTGGTGTTCCAACAGTATCCGGACATGCAGGGTCGTTCCGCAGGCTCCACTCCTGCCATGGGAACCGACGAGAAGGGAATCTTTCGACACGGCGGCCCGCTGATCGCCTGGTTCACGGACCCGGCGGGCAATGTGATGTCGGTGCTGCAGGATTGACGACCCCTACGCAGTCGGGGTTCCGGCGGCGAGTGTGACTGTGCCGGAGCTGGATACACCCGTGTCGTCGACCCATTCGACGACGGCGGAATCATCTGGGCGACGGCCGAGCAGCGCCTCCGACAGATCCGGTGACGATCCGATCTCCGCGCCGTCGAACCTCACGATCACGTCTCCCGCAGACAGTCCCAGCGCCTCCGCCGGGGAATCGGAGGTCACCGAGACCACGGCCGCCCCCATTGCCGGCTTGTTCTCGAAGACCGACACATCGCGTACCGAGACTCCGAAATACGGTGTGGGGCCCACATGGACCGTGCCGCCCGACTGCCCGGCGACCACTTGATCGAGCACAGCGACCGCCTCGGAGATGGGGACGGCATAGGCCTCGGGTGCCTGCGGCGGTGAGAACTCGGTGCCGTTGCGCGCCTCGTCCGACAGCCCGGCGGTGTTGACGCCCACCACTCGGCCCCAGGCGTCGAACAGTGGCCCGCCCGAATCCCCAGCTCGCACATCGGCATCGACGCGAATCATCTTGTCGAGCGTGTTCGCCGAACCGTCCACCGAACTGCGCGTACGTACCTGCTGATCGAGAGCCGTGACCGCGCCCGGTGCAGGAACCAATACCCCTGCGCCCGACGCATTCCCGACGGCCACCACCGCGTCGCCCACGTCGGGAAGTGGGTCCGGTGCAAGCTCGACCACTGGCAGGTCGGCCGCGGTGATCAACTGCACGACCGCCACGTCGCGGGACTTGTCGTAACCCAACACGGTGGCGTCGTAGATCAGTCCGTTGCCCATGTGCACTGCACTGATCTCGGTGGCGTTCTCGACGACGTGGAAGTTGGTGAGCACGATCCCGTCGGGGGCGACGACGAAGCCGGTGCCCGCGACGCCGGAAAAACCGGCCGACGCCGCGAGGGTGACGACGGTGGGATCGACGCGAGCCGAGAGTTCGTCGAGGGTCAGTGGTGGGGGTTCGACGACGGGTGCAGGTGCCGGCGCAGGTTCCTGGATCGGGCTGTCGATACCCAGCACCCCTGGACCGAGCGGTGTGGCGAACAGCCATGCACCGGCAGCGACCAGCGTCAGTACGAACGCTCGGCCACCCGACTGCATAGGAACCGATTATGGTCCGGTGGCGATCGCGGTGCCAGTCAGTTGACGATCATGGCCAGCGGTACCTCTCGGTGCGCCCGTCTACAGTCTGCTCATGCCCGCGTCGCATCGACCTCGAGTCCTCATCGGCATCTCCGGTTGGACGTACGCACCCTGGCGAGGAGATTTCTATCCGGCGGGCCTGGCCCATCGCAGGGAGCTCGGGTATGCGTCGGAACAGCTGACGTCGATCGAGATCAACGGCACGTTCTATGCGATGCAGAAGCCGTCGAGCTTCACCAAGTGGCACGACGAGACGCCGGACGACTTCGTGTTCTCCATCAAAGGCGGTCGCTACGTCACCCACATCAAGCGGCTCGTCGGCGTCGAGGCGGCACTCGCGAATTTCTTTGCCACCGGGGTATTGACGCTGGGCGACAAGCTCGGACCATTCCTGTGGCAGTTGCCGCCGAACCTCGAGTTCGACGCGCAGAAGGTGTCGGATTTCTGCGCAATGTTGCCCCGAACAGTCTCTGCTGCAGTCGCTCTGGCCGAGTCTCGCGACGACAAGTTGGCCGAGGATCGAGTGTTGTTGCCGTCCCCGTCGTCTCGGGTCCTGCGGCACTGTGTGGAGGCTCGGCACCAGAGCTTCGCCACCGACGAGGCCGTACAACTGTTGCGAGAGAACGATATTGCGTTCGTTGTCGCCGACACCGCAGGCAAGTACCCGTACGTCGACACTCCGACAGCCGACTTCATGTACGCCCGCCTGCACGGCGACGAGGAGCTGTATGCCAGCGGCTACACGGATGCGGCGCTCGATCGATGGGCCGCGAAGATCTCGGACTGGACGGCCACGGGCCGCGACGTCCACGTGTACTTCGACAACGACATCAAGGGATACGCACCCTTCGACGCAATGAAGCTGATCGAGCGCATCGGTAGGTGAGTATTCGGCTCTCTACGTTATGTTCTAGATCTGCGAATAGATCACTGAGTATGCCCGGACGCCGGTAGCGCTTCTGCCACTCGGGACAAGCTCGCGGCGGACGCCAGGACCGTGGCCACCTTCTCTCGCAGCGCGTCGCCCTCGAATGTCTCCGCGCGGCCGCCCACGCTGATCGATGCAACGACCACCCCGTTCCGCCCGAGGATCGGTGCTCCGACGGCCGCGACGCCGGAGAGGTAGTCCGAGTTGCTCAGCGCGTACCCCTGCGATCGGATCTGTTCGAGACGTGTCAGTAGCTCGTCCGGCGCGGTCGGTGTTCGATCCGTGAACGCAGGTAGGTCGTCGGTGAGCCAGCGGTCGCGAATCCGAGCGGAGAACGCCAGCATGGCCATAGGGCCTGCGGTCGCGTGATACGGCAGTACCGAACCGATCGAAATGCCTGCGACGACAAGGGGATTACTCCCTTCGTGGCGATCGATGCAGACGGCTCCCTCGTCTGCAGGGACCATGAGATATGCAGTGTCGCCGAATTTTTCGGCAATCTCCGACAGATACGGTTGCGCGGCTCCGCGAATGTCGAGCTGGGTCAGTGCCGACGATCCGATCTCGAACACGGGCATGGCGATTCGGTACGAGCCCTCGGACGTTCGGTCCACCCAGCCCGCGTGGATCATCGTGGTCATCAGCCGGTGCACGGTGGTCTTGTTCATTCGACTTGCTGTCGTCAGGTCGTTCAGCGTCCACACCGGATGTGAAGTGTCGAAGTGCTCGAGCAGCCTGCACGCCTTGACGACCGCGCCGACGATGTCGCGGCCGGCTGTGTCGGACTCGGTGGGCGATGCCACGTGTGCTCCTTCGATCGGACTGGGAAGTGCTGCCGCCATCCTACGAACCCCTCTTGACTTGTGATCGCCACCACTCTAGTTTCGGAATGCGTTTCGCAATACGAAATGGATGGTGTGTATGACTGCGACACTCAGGGAACTGACCGAACAGGGCCTCGTGTACGCCCCCGGCGTGTGGGACGGGCTGACCGCCAAGCTCGCCGAGCAGGCCGGGTTCTCGGCCCTGTGCGCCTCCGGCTTTGCGGTGTCGGCTGCCCTCGGACTGCCCGACGCCGAGCTCTACACGATGACCGAGAACCTCCAGGCCGTGCGCACCATCGGCGAAGCGTCCGCGTTGCCCCTGGTCGCAGACATCGACACCGGCTACGGCAACGCGGTGAACGCCGCGCGGACCGCAGGCCGATTCGCCGCCGCGGGTGTTCAGGGCGTCTTCATGGAAGACCAGCTCTCGCCCAAGAAGTGCCCCATCTGCGTGGGCGAGCCGGTGGACCTGATCAGCGTCGAGGAAGCGTCGGGCAAAGTACGGGCCGTCCGGGATTCGCTTCCGGATCACGTCCTGATGATCGCCCGCACCGATGCGCGGGGCGACGACGCGATCCGACGCGCCACCGCGTACGTCGACGCCGGTGCCGACATGATCATGCCGGTCACGAAGACCTTCGAGACCGCCGAGGAGTGGGCTCGCTGCCACGACGAGGTCGGCGTCCCGCTGATGGCGACGTTGACCGCGTCGACGTGGACGGAGCGCGAGTTCACCCCGGAGGTGTTGCAGCAGATCGGTGTTCGACTCGCTCTTCTGCCCACACAGGTGCTGATGGCCGCGACCGGGGCTGCTCGTGAAGCTCTGCGTCGCCTCGCCGGAGGTGAAGCACCGGCCGATGTCAGTGCAGACGCACTGCAGCACAGCGAGTTCGTCGATCTGATCGGCTTTCCGGAAGTGGAAGCAGCGCAACGCAAGTACCTTCCCTCCGAGACGAACGTGTGACCGAGATGAGCTCCGATGCATTGACGATGGTCGAGAAAATCCTCGGCCGAACCTGTGACGCCGAGGTGGTGCACGCCGGGGAGAATCACGCTGTCCGGCCCGCTCGCATGATCGCCTACGACTTCCCCGGCTACACCGACGTGATGTTTCGGCAGATGCGCGAGGACTTCGGCATCACCGAACTCGTGGACCCATCCCGGTACGTCGTCTTCATCGACCACATGCTCACCAAGAAGAATGCCAAAGAACAAGAGGTGCACCAGGTCACGCGAGACTGGTGCGAGTTCTACGGCATCGAGCTGCACGAGGGTCGTGGCATCGGACATCAATTGACCGCCGAGCTCGGTCTGGCGACCCCAGGCGACTTCCTCGTCCACTTCGACGGGCACATCAGCGGAATCGGCGCCTTCGGCGCACTGGGTTGGGGCATTCGCCGCGATCTGATCGAGGCCTGGGTGACGGGTCAGCTGTACGTGGACATTCCGGCCACCACCCGGTTCGACCTCGTGGGTGAGTTCGGTCCCGGCGTCGACAGTCGCGATCTCGTGCACACGATCATCGACCTTGTCGGAGCCGACGGATGCGCGCACCAGGTCATGGAGTTCGGTGGCCCCGGAGCGCGATCGATGAAGATCGACCACCGGCAGGGGCTGTGCGGGATGGCGATGTTCACCGGCGCGGTATCGGCGATATTCGAGCCCGACGAACTCTCGCTCGCCTACGCCCGTGATGTCGCGCGCGCAGAGTTCACCCCCGTCCTCCCCGATGAGGGGGCGGCCTACGCAGCCCGCCACACCATCGACCTGTCGACCATCGTCCCGCAGGTGGTGCAGCCCGGATCGGCCCGGGCAGCGAACACCCACACCGCTGCCGACCTCGCCGGTATCCCGATCACCAAGGCCTTCATAGGATCCTGCGCCAGCGGTCGTATCGAGGATCTGCGTGCGGCGGCTCTGGTGCTCGACGGCCGGACCGTCGCTCCCGGCGTCGAGTTGAACGTCGTGCCGACCTCGCAGAAAGTGCACGATCAAGCAGAAAGCGAAGGGCTGCTGGACATCCTGAGGTCGGCGGGCGCGCACATCGCGGTGTCGAGCTGCGACTTCTGCTTCGGATACCAGAAGCCGTTGGCGGCCGGCGAGAACTGCATTTCCACCGGGGTGCTCAACATCTCCGGCCGGATGGGTAGCTCCGACGCCAACATCTATATGGGTTCGCCCTTCACCGTCGCGGCCAGTGCGCTCGCCGGCTCGATCGCGCAGGTGGGCTCATGAGCGCGTACCCGCCGCCACCGGAGGTCATCGAAGGCCGTGTGGCGTGGATCTTCGGTGACGACTTCGACATCGACCTCGTGGTGGGTGTCGCCAACATCAAGTCCTACGACCCAGACCACTTACGGTCGGTGTGCATGACGGCGTACGACCCGGGTTTCGTGGACCGAGTTCGGCCGGGAGACATCATCGTCGGTGGGCGGAACTTCGGCTACGGGCATCCGCACTATCCGCCGATGGTGGCGCTCCGCAACCTGGGCATCAGTGCCGTTGTGGCGGAATCGTTCTCGCCCGGATTTTGGCGGGGCGAGACCTTCAACGGAATGCCGTTGATCACCATTCCCGGAATATCCGACGCGGTGGCCGTCGGTGACGATGTCAGACTGGATTGGCGTCGGGCCGAGGTGTCGAAGCAGGACGGCACCACGATCACCGGTCATCCACCGAATGCCCGAACCGTCGCCGTCATCGAAGCAGGCGGTTCGTACGAACTTCTTCTCTCCGAACACCGAAGCACGCAACCACTCACAGAAGGATCAGCGCGATGACGAACACCGAACACTCCCGCGCAGGAGTCGTACCGCCCAAGGCGGACACCACGACCGCGCGCCGAGCTGCGCTGGCCGGAGGTGTCGGCACGCTCATCGAGTACTACGACTTCGCGGTCTACGGCTTCCTCGCCGTCATCATCGCGCCGCTGTTCTTCCCATCCACCAGCCCCGGCGTGTCGATTCTCGCGACCTTGGCCGTGTTCGGTGTCGCCTATGTCGCCCGTCCGCTCGGCGGAATCTTCTTCGGCCGACTCGGTGACCGCAAGGGCCGTCGGCACGCCCTCGTCATCACCGTGGTGTGCATGGGTGTCGCCTGCGGCATTCTCGGACTGCTGCCGACGCACTCGAGTGTCGGGGTGCTGGCACCCATTCTGCTGGTCATCATCCGGCTCGCCCAGGGATTCTCGGCGGGCGGTGAGATCGGCGGAGCCGCAACCTACATCGCGGAATCGGCACCGCCGAACCGTCGGGGATTCTTCGGGTCCTTCACGCCGGTGGGATCGACACTCGGCTTTGCCGTCGCCGCGGCCGTCGTCGGGCTCGTGGCTCTGATCACCACCGACGAACAGATGTCGTCATGGGGATGGCGCATCCCGTTCCTGCTCGCTCTGCCTCTGGCGTTCGTGTGTCTCCGGGTGCGGCTCAAGCTGGAGGACAGCCCGGAGTTCGAGGAGATGGCAGCCAAGAACGAGGTCGCCAAGAGCCCGTTGAGTGTCGTGGTGAAGAGGCAACCGTGGTCGGTGCTCCGCGTGGTCGGCATCGCGATCGCGATGA
The DNA here is from genome assembly GCF_038069675.1 of Rhodococcoides navarretei. Taxonomy (NCBI): domain Bacteria; kingdom Bacillati; phylum Actinomycetota; class Actinomycetes; order Mycobacteriales; family Nocardiaceae; genus Rhodococcoides; species Rhodococcoides navarretei. The sequence continues at coordinate 5,064,798 of NZ_JBBPCN010000001.1, read as the reverse complement.
ACGGATCCGGCTACATCGGACTGACCTACTTCAGCGTGTATCTGATCAACGACCTCGGGTTCTCGAAGGACTCGGTGTACTGGACGTCGGCAGTGGCAATTGCGTTGGCCTGCGCCACATTCCCGCTGAGCGGCATGCTCACCGATAGGTTCGGCCGCAAACCGGTACTGCTGTTCGGCTATGTGGCGTACGTGATCATCGCGCTGCCGGTGTTCATGATTCTCGGTGCCACGTCGAGCATTCTGATCGTCGGCGTCGTCTACTTCGTGTACATGGTGCTCAACGGTGTGGTGCAGGTCCCGGCTTTCCCGCTGTTCACCGAGCTCTTTCCTCGGGCAGTTCGGTACACCGGAGTGTCGTTGGGCTTCAACATCGGAACGATCGCGGCAGGCGGAACTGCGCCGTACGTGGCCGCACAGTTGGTCGAATCGACCGGCAACGCCATGTCACCGGCGTACTGGGTGATGGGCGTGTGCGTCATCGGCGTTGCGACGGTACTGACCATCAAGGAGACGGGCCACAGCAAGCTTCCTGTGTAGCTCGCGGCGCTCTGCTGTCAGCAGAGCGCCGATCAGTTCGGTCGGGTCGGGGCGGGTCGGTGAACTCGACAAACGCGCGCGCGTTTGCGGGAAAACCGGCCCCACTACCCCACTATTCGTCACTCTTGAAGCAAAGCTAGAGATGGATAGACAACGCTACGGAGCGCAGAGTCGTCGTACGGCACCCTCGATTTTCGATGCCCGACGCTGGTGTTCGGTGTCGTCGATGGGCCCGCAGTCGCTGCCGGGTGCGGTCATCCACGCCGAGGTGATGCCGAAGATCATGGTGAACAGGTCGTCGACGGTGAAAGCGTCGGAGATCAGACCTTCCTGCTGTGCGACTGCCATGGCGCTGCGTCGCTGTGCGATGACCGAGCGAATGTCGTCGGTGCCCGAGGTCGCCGTACCGCCCTGGAGTTGAGTCCACAGCAGCAGTCGGTGCTCCTCGGGATGCGCGGCGAGATGCAGGTATTCGCGCGCCGCGTATCCGCCGAGGTCGTCGACCGCGAAGGGGACCTCGTCGATGAACCGTGCGAACCCGTCCTCGACGACCGCCCGGAACAGGGTTTCCTTGTCTCCGAAATATGCGTACAGGCGTTCCTTGCTGGCCTTGGCTGCAACCGCGATGCGATCCACCCGGGCCCCGGCCAGTCCGTGTTCGGAGAACTCGTCACGGGCAGCGATGACGATGCGGGCGCGGGTTGCGCTGGCGTCAGGCTTCATAGCGGCCACCCTACCTCGCCAACCAACTAGTTCGTTTGACACCCGGTGCCGCATCGCCTACCTTTTCGATCGGGACATTTTTCGTGCCCAGAATCAACGAGTACGAGTGGGGTAGAAACATGTCGCAGGTCTCCGAGCGCGAAGCGTCGGATCCGAATCCGAATTACGAGCGCCGGTGGTTGGTGCTCTGCATCGTCGCCATCACGCAGCTCACGATCGTGCTCGACGGCACGATCGTCAACATTGCGCTGCCGCAGGCACAGCTGGACCTGGGCATCAGCGACAGCAGCCGCGCCTGGGTCATCACCGCCTACGCGCTGTCGTTCGGCGCACTCCTGCTGCTCGGCGGACGCATCGCCGACTACTGGGGACGCAAGCGCTCGTTCATCGTCGGCATGGCAGGCTTCGCCGTTGCCTCCGCCATCGGCGGACTCGCCCAAGAGGGCTGGCAGCTGTTCATCGCACGCGCAGGCCAAGGTGTCTTCGCCGCACTGCTCGCACCCGCAGCACTGGCCATCCTGACGGTCACGTTCACCGACACCAAGGAACGCGCCAAGGCATTCGGAGTGTTCGGAGCGATCGCCGGTGGCGGCGCAGCCGTCGGCCTGCTTCTCGGCGGAGTACTCACGGAATACGCGAACTGGCGCTGGTGCCTGCTCGTCAACATCCCCGTTGCGATCTTCGCCATCGCAGCCGCTGTCCCGCTGGTCAAGGAAAGCAAGGCGCACGGAGACACTCGCTACGACCTGCCCGGCGCGATCCTCGTCGCACTCGGACTGGCATCGCTGGTCTACGGCTTCACCGAAGCCGAAGACGGCTGGGCGACGGTACCCACCATCTCCTTCATCGCGCTCGGCCTCGCTCTGCTCGCCGCGTTCGTCGTCGTCGAGACCAAGTCCGACAACCCGTTGCTTCCGATGAGCGTGCTGCTCGGCCGTGACCGCGGTGCCGCATACATCGGATCCGCGGTGATCGGTGCCGCACTGCTCGGCGGCACGTTGTACCTCACCTTCTACTTCCAGATCGTGCTCGAGATGAGTCCGGTGATCGCCGGCGTCGCGTCACTCCCCATGACCGGCGGCATCCTGATCACCGCTGCGATCGCGTCCGCTCTCGTTCCGAAGATCGGGCCCAAGCCGCTGATGGCCGTCGGCCCCGTCGTCTCGGCGATCGGCCTGCTCCTGCTGACGCAGATCGGCGTCGACACCTCCTACTGGACTCATGTGCTCCCCGGCGTCGTGCTCCTCGGTCTCGGCCTCGGTCTACTGATGGTGCCGATGCAGAACGTGGCACTCATCGGCGTCCCGGATCACGACGCGGGTGCCGCATCCGCTCTGATCAACGCCACCCTGCAGGTCGGCGGCGCACTCGGCGCAGCGGTGTTCACCACGGTGTACACCTCGTCGAAGACCTCGTACCTGGCCGAGAACCCAGCGCCGACGCCGCCCGCGGGAGTTCCCGCCGAGGCCCTCGCAAGCCAGGAAGTCCCCAGCGACGAGGTACTGGCCGCGTTGCCGGAGCCGATCCGCGACTTCGTGCTGGCCACCATCGATCACGCGTTCGCAGCCGAGGTATCGGGCTACGCCTGGGCTTTCGGAACCGCCGCGATCCTGGTCGCGCTGGTGTGCCCGGTTGTGCTCGGGCTCGTCCGCGCAAAGAAGGACGACCTGCCCGTCGGAGACACCCCGGTCCACATCGGATAGCTCCACAGTGACAAGAACCCCGCTGCTCACCTGTCGAGCAGCGGGGTTCTTCGTTTCGAAAGTGTCGTCAGTCCGGGTCGATCGCGTCGGCCTGCGCCGTCAGCAACATGTGCAGCAATTCCGGCGGCAGGGCCATGGGCGGCATCGCACCGAGGTCGATCGAGTTCTCGGTGTCGCCGTTCAGTTCCACCACCTCGTCGTGCAGGCTCTCCATCTTCTCGTCGAGCTTGTTCGCGCTCTCGGCGGCCTCGGTCAGTTCGGCCAGCAGAGTCGGTGGAATCTCTCCGCGGTACTTGTAGAAGATCTTGTGTTCCAAGCTCGCCCAGAAGTCCATCGCGATGGTGCGGATCTGTAGTTCGACGAGCACCGGCTGGACGCGGTCGGACATGAACACCGGAATCTCGACGATCAGGTGCAAACTCTTGTAGCCGTTGGGTTTCGGGTTCGCGATGTAATCCTTGACCTCGACGACCCGAATGTCGGTCTGGCTGCTGAGCATGTCCGCGATGCGGTAGGTGTCGGAAATGAAGCTGCACGTGATGCGGACCCCGGCGACGTCGAAGATGCTCTCGCGGATCGCATCGAGCGTCAGAGCACACTTCTTGCGTCGGGCCTTGTCGATGATGCTTTCGGGCGTCTTCAACCTCGACGAGACATGCTCGATGGGGCTGTACCGGTGAATGTGGGTGAATTCCTGCTTGAGGATGTTGATCTTGGTGATCAGCTCGTCGATCCCGAACTTGTAACTCATCATGAATCGCGTGAAATCGTGTCTCAGCCGACCCAGGTCGACTTCGGCATCACCGTTCTTCATGACCTCGTTCATGGACACGATTGTCCACGACGGCGGGCCGGGCGCGCGCGGCGCGAGAATCGAAGCTCGCATCACTGCACGACGGGCCTAGTTCCGGTGTGAATCTCACGACCCCGCAGGACTGGCACTGGTGCGTCCGGTGATGCCCGAGCTCACACGAACACGCCCGCGAACCGACGAGAACAGAATTGGCGACGAGCCGATGACCGTTCCCGCATCGAGTCGGCGCTCTCTCGGCCCATCGATCCCCCACGCGGTACAGCGAACCGGCTGCGGGCTCTGGTTCGAGTGCCATCGCGCGCGACCGCCTTCGAGATCCATGCCATCCGATGTGGACCGCCCGAAGTGGCTCCGCTGGCCGCATCGCCAACTCCGGGGGCCCGCTCAGACTAGCAGAAATCGAACGTATGTTCTAACGGGTCTGTCAAAACCACGTCTTGCGGCCACCGACTGCGCGCCCCATCGAACCGAGCACCGTCAGGACCGCGCCGACGACCACCAGGATGATGCCGAGAGTCGTCAAAATTGAAATACCGGCGAAATAGCCGATGAGGGCGAGGATGATTCCGAGAACGATCATGACTACTCCTGGTGCCAAAGTGATTCCGCTACCGACGAATTGCCGATGGGACCGAACCTACCCGGGCGCGTTGGCGATTGCTCACAATTGTCGCTATTTTCCGGCATCCACTTTCGCCGCGAGGAAGGCCTCCGGATCGATCAGATCCGCCTGCCCCACGATCGATCCCAGATCCGCGATGCGCTCGATGCCGGTGAGTACCATCTCCTCCTCGACGGTGCCCTCGGCGTAGCCGTAGTAGCACGTCGAGGTGGTGTGGTTGTGATCCTTGTCGATTCGGTTCGCGCGGCCCTCTATCTGCCTGATGTCGATGGGGGTCCACCTCGGGTCGTGAATCAGCGTCACGCGTGGCGCAAGGGTGGAGACCGTCCCTTCCGGGAGCAGTAACTCGTTGGTGTGCAGGTTGATCGCGCTCGTGGTGGTCGAGACGATGACCGACGCGTCGCCGGTCTGGAAGCGTCTGATCGACGCCTCCTGATCTGGGCTGCTCATGCTCCCGTCGACCACGGCGACGTCGAGGCCCTCGTCCCGCAGCGTCTGCGCAAGTGCGGCGACGGACTCGCGGTAGAACATCGAGACGAACACCTGATTGCCTGCCTTGACCCACGTCCGTACCTGGTCCGCAGTCGCCGGAATGCGCAAGTAGGAACACTTCTGGCGGAAGCGCAGAGTCGCGGCGCGGGTGCTCGGGTTCTTCTGCAGCACTCGCTTTCCGCCGACGGCCTTCCAGATCGGCAGGCCGACTTCCTTGCGGTAATCCACCCACGCCGAGTTGTAGAGGCGCTTCTGCGCGGCCGTGAGTTCCTGACCGAGGGGCTCCCGCGGAGTCGGCGGGGACGGCCGCGAAATAGACCACGGCACAGCGCCTCCCGACAACCAGCTGTGCACCGACGCGATGTCGCGGGCGCGTCGGGCCGCGTCCTCGGGCTCCCAGCGCCACGTCGTCAACCCCGTCGTCGCCTTGCCTGCTTTGACGGCGAACCCGGATTCGATGAGGAATTCGGCCCACTTCATCGTCACCGCGTAGCCGAGATACTCCTCGTCGCCCAGGATCTCGACCCCTCGGCTGCGCTCGACCGCGCGAGCCATGTACGCGAAGTGCAACGGCTGATAACCGGGCGTGGCAGACATCCACACCACCGAGCGAGCCGCCTCCTGATACCGCCAGAGGATCTGCGACTGCTGGGATTCGATGTTCATCAACGCATGCGACTCGTCGGCGATCACCACGTCGATGTCGAACCGAAGCTCGCCCAGCGAGATGGTCCGTTTGTTCTGCGTCCGTTTACGTTTGCCCAGATCGGTCTCGGGCGGAACAGACAGCAGCTTCTTGGTGGACTGGTAGGTGATCAGCAACCACCGCTTGCGGTCGGACGGCTCGATGTCTGCCTCGCTGTCTGCGATGGTGCGACGCCACCCCGGCAACGCACCCTTGGGTGCGACCACCAGCACCGTGCCGATCTGGGCCGCCGACATCTGCCGGACTGCCTCGCACACCGCCAACGTCTTGCCCAGTCCCGTCGAATCCATCTGCGCGAAATAAGGGAACCCGGCCTCGAGCGCGGCGAGATGGCGTCGAACGGACTCGAGTTGGGTGTCGCGCGGTTGCATGGCCCGCTCCCGCACCTCTTCGTCACGCCAGTGTTCGTTGGCATCGTCCTCGAGCCAGCGCTGCAGGCTGTAGGGCATCGACTCGTACGGCTTCAGGTACTCGGGCAGCTCCGTGCCGTAGTAGGCGAACACCCGAGGACCCGGATACCAGCGCGCCCCGGCAGCGCCCGCCGCCGACCGGTCCTCGAACGGCACGTCCAACACCCAGACGCGCTCGCCGGGATCGGGCACCCGCAGATCCGGAGCAGCGGACTTGCGGGACGAGGTCTTGCGCGGAGCGGCTCTCTTACGAGGTGCGGCCTTCTTCGGGGCAGCTTTCTTTGCCGCAGGCTCACCGTTCTTCGCTGCCGCGAACTTTCGTGCAGCGCTGCTCTGCCCGGCCTTCACGGTGCGGGCAGTGGTGGATCGGGCTGTGCGTCTACGAGGTGGCATCGGATCCAGTCTGTCGTACGGTGTGCACGAACACCGTAAAGGAGCCCTGTGACAGACACGAACGACCCGCGCGCCGTAGTACTCGTCCACGATCAGGACCCCGCTCTCGCGCGACGCGACATCGGCACCCTCGACGCCGAATTGCGCACCAGGGGTTTCCTGTTGGACGTGCATTCCTTCGATCACAGCCCCGATGTCGCACCGCCGCGACTGTTCGACGCGCAGTTGGTGGTGGTGATGGGCTCACCCGATGCCGCGTACGACGACACGCTGACGTGGCTCGCGCCGGAGATCGCGTACGTGCAGCAGGCGATCGATGCGCAGGTCCCGGTTCTGGGCGTGTGCTTCGGCGGCCAATTGCTCGCTCGCGTGCTCGGCGGATCCGTCCGCAAGTCCGAGCACCCCGAGTACGGATTCGTCGACGTCGAGACGTCCGATCCCGAGCTCGTCGGGGCGGGCCCGTGGATGGAATTCCACGGCGACACGTTCACCGCTCCGCCGGAGGCCACGGTCATCGCCCGCAACAAGGCTGCGCAACAGGCCTTCGTTCTGGGTCCGCACCTCGGGTTGCAGTTCCACCCCGAGATCGACCTCGATACCTACGATGCGTGGGCAGCGGCGTGGGACCGCGACGGCGTCGAACATGCGGTGGACGTGCACGAGATACGCCGAGCCATCGCAGACGCCGAACCTGCAGCTCGGTTGCGTTGCTCGGCTCTGCTGGACGCATTTCTCGCCCGATCCTCGGCGGTGCCCCGGTAGGGTCGAACGATGACCGAGGCCAGGCCCAGCAACTTCAGCGATCACCAACTCGGCATCTACGCCGCCGGTATGTTCGCCCAGCAGACACCGTCGATCACCACCAACCTGGCGCGGCTGGAGGACCAGGCTGCCGAAAAGCTCTCGCCCGAGGCGCTCGGCTACATCGTCGCCAGCGCGGGCAGTGGCTCGACGGCGCGGGCGAACCGGGCCGCCTTCGACAGGTGGGCCATCACGCCGCGGATGCTGCGCAGCTCAGCCTCGCGTGATCATGCGTGCACCGTGCTCGGCACCGAGATGCCTGCGCCACTGCTGATCGCCCCGGTGGGTATTCAGACCCTCGCGCATCCCGAGGGGGAGCTCGCCACCGTCCGCGCAGCTGCGGAACTCGGTGTGCCGTACATACATTCGACGCAGGCGTCGCATTCGTTCGAGCAGATCGCCGAGGCAGGTGGCGACGCTCCCCGCTGGTATCAGCTGTACTGGCCGACGGACGAGTCGGTGTTGCTGAGCTTCCTGCAGCGTGCGAAGGATTCCGGATTCACCACGTTGGTGCTGACGCTCGACACGACGTTGCTGGGCTGGCGGCCCGCCGATCTCGACCGCGGGTACCTACCGTTCCTGGCCAACCTCGGTATCGAGAACTATCTGAGCGATCCGGCTTTTCAAGCCGGACTCGCTCAGCCGGTCGAGGAGAATCCCGTTGCGGCCGCGATGCATTGGGCGCAGATGTTCCCCAACCCGGGGCTGTCGTGGAAGAACCTGGCGTTCCTGCGTGAGCACTGGGACGGCCCGATCGTGCTCAAGGGAATCTGCACCGTCGGCGACGCCCGAGAAGCCGCAGCCCATGGAGTCGACGGCATCGTCGTCTCCAACCACGGTGGACGTCAGATCGACGGTGCCAGAGCATCACTCGACGCGTTGCCGTCCATCGTCGAGGCGGTGGGCGACGAACTGACCATCCTGTTCGACTCCGGTGTGCGTACCGGCGCCGACATGGCCAAGGCTCTTGCCCTCGGGGCCGATGCGGTTCTCCTCGGCCGCCCGTTCCTCTACGGCCTCGCGCTCGGCGGGCAGGAGGGTGTTGCACACGTATTACGTTGCCTGCTGGCCGAATTCGACTTGGTGACCAGCCTGTCCGGCCATGCCGGTGCGGGCGAGCTCGGCCGCGACTCGATCGAGGCGTCCTGATGGAGTGGACGAAGCACGCCATCTGGTGGCACCTGTACCCGCTCGGCTTCACCGGCGCTCCGGTGCACGGGTGGGACGGTGAGTCGCAAGCGGATCTGCATCGGCTGAACAGAATCGAGAAGTGGCTCGACTACGCCCTCGAACTCGGCGCGTCGGGCATCGCCCTCGGTCCGATCTTCGAATCCGAGAAGCACGGCTACGACACCGTCGACTACTACCACGTCGACGGCAGGCTGGGTACGGACGAGGACATCGATTCGTTGATCGCCGCTGCGCATTCGCGCGGCCTGAAGGTCATGTTCGACGGCGTCTTCAACCATGTGGCGCAGAGCTTTCCGAAGTTCCGTGAGGCTCTGGCCGAGGGTCCGGACTCCGAGGCCGCGGGGTGGTTCCACCTCGACTGGTCCGGCGACGAGCCGACGCATCGCAACTTCGAGGGCCACGACGAACTGGTGGCACTCAACCACGAGAGCCCGCACGTGCAGCAGTACGTCGTGGACGTGCTGTCGTACTGGCTCGAACGCGGCGTCGACGCCTGGCGGCTCGACGCGGCCTACGCGGTGCCACCACGCTTCTGGTCGGCGGTACTGCCGAAGGTTCGCGAAAAGCACCCGGACGCATACTTTCTCGGCGAAGTCATTCACGGCGACTACGACCGAATCGTCTCGGCCTCCACGCTGGATTCGGTCACTCAGTACGAACTGTGGAAGGCGATCTGGAGTGGGCTGAGCGAGAAGAACTTCTTCGAGCTGTCGCACGCGTTGGAGCGTCACAACGGGTGGCTCGACGCCTTCGTACCCGCCACGTTCGTCGGCAACCATGACGTCAATCGCATCGCCAGCGTCATCGAGGACGAGCGACATCTGCTGCACGCGTTGGTGGTTCTGTTCACCGTGGGCGGTATGCCGATGATCTACTACGGCGACGAGCAAGCCTTCCGCGGCATCAAGGAAGATCGGGTCGGCGGCGACGACGAGGTCCGTCCCGAATACCCCGACACGTCCGAGGATCTCGCCCCGTACGGCTGGCCCGTGTTTCGAGTGCACCAGGAGCTCATCGGTCTGCGGCGTCGCAATCCGTGGTTGTACTCCGCGCGCACCGAGACGCTCGAGCTCACCAACACCGCGCTGCTCTACCGCGTGTACGCGGACGACAATTCGATGACGGTGGCGCAGAACCTCGGCGACGAGGCCATCGACTACCCGGTCCAGGGCAGCGAAGTACTGGCCGGTGAGGCGCATGTGAACGACGGACGGGTAAACGTTCCGCCGCATGGGTGGGCTGTCATCGGCTGATCGCTGCATTCGGTTGTGTTCGGCTGTCTACGTCGAGCGCAAGAGAGCGGTAGAGAGACCTACAGGTACAGTCGACCGCGACACGGGGTGCCCGTCAGGGCTGAGATCACACCCGTCGAACCTGATCTGGTTAGGACCAGCGAAGGGAATGTCGTGACGTTTCGGTATTTCCTGCCCCCCCCCGCGACGGTCCTGACCTCGAGCGAGAGGCGGAGCGCATGAGACTCGACGAGCAGACAGTGTTGGTCACCGGGGGTGGACGCGGGCTGGGAGCATCGATCGCCGCGGCGTTCGCCGGTCAGGGTGCACGTGTGGTGATCGATTACCGGAACAGCAAAGATGCTGCCGAAGCGCTGGCGGACCGGCTCGGTGGACAGGCTTTTGCGGTTCAGGGCGACGTGACCGACGAGAGCGCGGTGGCCACGGTGTTCGACTCGGCCCGTGCGCACTTCGGCACCCCGATCACCACCGTCGTCAACAACGCACTGGCCGACTTCTCCTTCGACGGAGATGCCCGACCCAAGGCCGACACCATCACCTGGGAGCGTTTCGACGCGCAGTTGCGTGGCAGCGTCCGCGCAGCGTTGCTCACCACTCAGGCCGCACTGCCGGGTATGCGTGAGGCGGGCTTCGGGCGAATCATCAACGTGGGCACCAACTTGTTCCAGAATCCAGTGGTGCCGTACCACGACTACACCGCCTCCAAGGCTGCTCTGCTGTCACTGACCCGCACCCTGGCCGCCGATCTGGGCGCGGACAACATCACCGTCAACATGGTCTCGGGTGGACTGCTCCGCACCACCGACGCCAGTGCCGCCACCCCGGCCGAGGTGTTCGACTTCATTGCCGCCTCGACCCCGTTGCAACGCGTCACCACCCCCGAGGAATTCGCCGATGCCCTGCTGTTCTTCGCCTCGCCGTGGGCGCGGTCGGTGACCGGCCAGAATCTCGTCGTCGACGGCGGCCTGGTCAAGGACTGACATGCACCTCAACGCTTTTCTCTACGGCTGCGGCCACCACAGTGCAGCGTGGCGTCATCCCGATTCGCGAGTGGAGGATCTCGGCGACATCTCGTACTACGAGGAACTCGCGCAACTCGCCGAACGGGGCAAGTTCGACGCGGTGTTCTTCGCCGACGGACATTCGGTGCGCGACCCGGCCGGAGCCGGAACCTGGTTTCTCGAGCCGATCACCGCGCTGTCCGCCATGGCCAGAGCGACCACGCACATCGGTCTCGTCACCACGGTGTCGTCCACGTTCTACACCCCGTTCCACGCTGCACGCATGCTCGCGTCGCTCGATCACATCAGCGGCGGCCGTGCCGGCTGGAACGTCGTCACCTCCATGTTCGACGCCGAGGCGCGTAATCACGGAATGGACGTCATCCCCGGTCGCGAGGAGCGCTATGCGCGCGCCGAAGAGTTCGTCGATACTGCACTGGCGCTGTGGGATTCGTGGGATACCGACGCGTTGACGCTCGATCGGACGGGGATGTACGCCGATCCGGCCAAGGTGCACTCGATCGGCCACGACGGCAAGCACTTTCAAGTCGACGGCCCGCTGACGGTACCGCGTTCGCCGCAGGGCAGGCCGGTTCTGTTCCAGGCCGGTGCGTCGGGACCGGGGCGTGATCTCGCGGCGAAGTACGCCGAGGCGATCTATGCCGTCGCCTACGATCTCGTTGCCGCGCAGAGCTATTACGGGGATGTGAAGTCTCGTATCGACAGTGCTGGTCGCGACAGTGCGGCAGTGGGCATCATGCCGGGACTGGTGACGTACATCGGGTCGACGATGGACGAGGCCCGCCGCAAGAAGGCAGAGCTGGATCTGCTGCTACCGACCGAACAGTCGCTGGCGATGCTGTCCACCTTCACCGGACAGAACTGTGCTGCATGGGAACTCGATGCTCCGGTGCCGTCCCTGCCACCCGCAGCAGAGTTCACCGGACCACAGGGCCGTTACGAGACAATCCTGCGGATCGTCGAGAAGGACGCTCCCACCGTGCGGGAACTGCTCGGCACCCTGGCGGCCGGGGGCGGGCACGCCACCATGATCGGCACGCCGGAGTCCATCGCCGACGAGATGCAGTCGTGGATCGGACGCGGCGCCGACGGATTCAACCTCATGTGTCCGCGTTACCCGGACTCACTGGAGGATTTTGTGGACCATGTGGTTCCGATCCTGCAGCAACGCGGCCTCTTTCGATCGGAGTACACTGCGTCGACGCTGCGCGGGCATCTGACCGGTTGACCTGAAGGTTCAGTCCAGCGAGTCGATGAATTCCGTTGTCAATCGCGCGATGTCGTCTGCATGGGAGATCGGCGACCAGTGTCCGGCCGGAATGTCGTTGCGCGTCAGGTTCTTCACCCACTTGCCGGTGTCGTCGTAGTGGTACGGCCGCACCGCGACGTCCTCGGTGTTGACGATGAGATGCACGGGGATGTCGATGTACCGGTCGCGTGGATTGGTCAGCAGCGGAATGATGTTGGCGCGGTACAGCTTGGTGCCGTTGGTGGCGTCCGACCACAGCGTGGGGTTCTGGGTGACGAGCTTCGGATCGACTCCCGAGAACTCTTCGAGGAATGCCGGCCAGCCCTTGGCGAACTGGCGCTTGATCCGCAGCGTCGACAACCCGGGGATGTGGAAGGTGACGGTGTACCAGGACGCTCGCGTCTGGGCGAGAACCTGCTTGATACCGGTGAGGGTGGGTTTGCGCAGCCGCGACTGCGACCATTTGCCGAGGTGATCGAGGTTCGGACCGGAAATCGATGTGTACGAACGGATTCGATCCTTCGCCTGCGGCTGGGCTGCGGCTTCCCAGACCTCCACGGCACCCCAGTCGTGGGCGAGCACGTGCACCGGGGCGTCGGGGCTGACGGCGTCGGCGACTGCATAGAAATCCGAGGCCAGCCGGGCCAACTTGTACGCCGACTGCTCGGCAGGCACCGAGCTCTCGCCGGCTCCACGCGAGTCGTAGCTGATCACCCGAAAACGGTCCTCGAGCTGCGGCACGATGTGGCTCCACAGCTCATGGGTATCGGGCCACCCGTGGACGAGCACGATGGGATCGCCGTCGGGGTTACCGCTCTCGAACACCGCCAATCGAATGCCCTCGTTGACGACCGTCGTACGAACCGCGTTGCTGCTCAACAGTTTTCCGTTCTATAGATCGAGTACGAGACGCCCGCTGCGTGCGCGGGAGACGCAGATGAGCATGTGATCGCGCTGCTCTTCAGGGGTCAATCGTGATTCCAGATGTTCGGGCTCGCCGGACAGAACCCGCACCTTGCAGGTACCGCAGAAGCCCTGCTGGCACGAGTACGCGATATTCGGCTTACGTTCCTTGACTGCCGTCAGTACGGAGGCGTCAGCGGCGACGTCGAGCACGTCCCCGCTGCTGATCAGCTGCACCTCGAACGGTGTTCCGTCGAGGATCGGCGGCGGGCCGAAGCGTTCGAAATGCAGTGCGGTGGCGGGGCATTGGCCGAAGTCGCGGCGGACGGCGTCGAGCATGGGGGTAGGACCGCAGCAGTAGACGGCACCGCCTGCGGGTGCGCGCTCGAGCAACTCACCCTCGGTGGGGTACCCGTACACGTCATCGGTCCGGACGAACACGCGATCCGATTCCCAGCTCTCGATCTCGTCGAGAAAGGGCATCGTGTCCCGAGAGCGACCGCAGTAGACGAACTGCCAGTCCATCCCGAGAATTCGTGCGGCACGGACCATCGCGATGATGGGCGTGATGCCGATCCCGCCCGCCACGAACAGCGCGCTGCCCTCGGCGACGAAGGGAAAGCCGTTCCTCGGGCCGCGAACGGTGACCTCGGTGCCGGGCTCTAGTGCATGCATCTCGATGGATCCACCAGCGCCGGTGGGGATTCGGCGCACGGCGATGCGGTAGCAGCTACGGTCGGACGGATCGCCGCACAGCGAGTACTGCCGACGGCGACCCGACGGCAGGTGCAGATCGAGGTGGCAGCCGGGATGCCAGGTCGGCAGTTGCTCTCCCGTCGGCGAAGCGAGGGTCAGAGCGGCGACGTTCTCGTCCTCGGCGACGATCTCGCGGTCCACGACCACCAACCGCAACGCGGAATCGGGATTGTGGCCGGCGACAGCGTCGTCGTACTCCCTGCCGGCAGTCGCGTGCATGTAGCCGTTGAGGAACGTTCCGAGCATCTGCATCGAGCGATCGGCGCGAGGGCGTCCACGCAGATCGGGCGGCGCATCCTTGGGCAACAGCCGTGGAACCCGACGTGTCGAGAGCTTCACCGCGCCGCAGCCTGCGCGGCCGGTGACGACGCCAAGTAGCGCACGGCCTGAGCCGTAGAGCCTTCCTGGCTGGGGTGATACGACTTCTTCAGGTAGCGAGACATACTGCGGCCGACGTGCGTCAGCGCCGGCAGAGTGCCGCGGCGAACCGACTTGCGCCACAGGGCAGAACGGGGCTTGCGGACCGACTTCGGTGCACTCTGCAGCTCGGGGTCGTTCTTCATCAGGAAGATGATGCCGCGCATCCAGATGTACCCCATCAACGGCACGACCACCACGAACGTGCGCAGGCGACGTACCTCGCGCTTGTCGAAGTACCGAAGGGTGTCGTACGCGACCGAGCGGTGTTCCACTTCTTCGGCACCGTGCCACCGCAGCAGATCGAGCATCGTCGGATGGATGCCGGCTCGGTCCAGACCGTCGGCGTTGAGCACCCAGTCACCGAGGAACGCCGTCACGTGTTCGATGGCGGCGATGAGGGCCAGCCGCTCGACGAGGTTGTTCTTCGATCGCAGACTCGTCACCGAATCCGATCCGAGCACCTTGCCGAAGGCCCATTCCATCTGATCGGTGAACGGAGTGGGGTCGAGTCCGTTGTTCTGCAGGTGCACCAGGACACCGGTATGCGCCTCGGCATGCACCGCCTCCTGCCCGATGAAGCCGATGACGTCGTCGCGCAGCTTCTCGTCGTCGATGTACGGGAGGGCCTCTTTGAACGTGTCGACGAACCAGTGCTCGCCGGCAGGGAGAAGTAGATGCAGCACGTTGAGTACGTGCGTGGTGTACGGATCTCCCGGCACCCAGTGCATCGGCAGATCGGTCCAGTCGAACTTCACGTTCCTGGCCTGCAGCATCACTTCGCCGGGATCCGACGCGACGGTGTTCCGTTCGTTCATCGAGTCCACCTCCTCCACATCCACATGTGTGGCCGATGCCACAGTGCGCGCTTTAGTATAAACACCAGTTACAGGTAAAAGGAACCGTGTCGGAGGCGCCAGGAGTGGAGCCTGCGGAACGACAGTCGAGCAGTGAGAGACTGCTGTGATGACCGACCCCTCCCCAGCGGCTGTTCCCCCGAGCACCGTCCCCATCGCCTGGCCTGCCGAATGGCCCGCCGAGGTGCGACGGATCGCCGATGCCACGAACGATGCCCTCGCCGCTGTGGCGGCGCGGGATCCGATCGCGTTCGACGACGCCGTCGAGCTGCTGGGCCGCTCGGACACGGCGCAGGCCGGTCACGTGCATGCCGAAATGGTACGCACGTTGCTCGAAGAGGTACATAGCGACGGACTGACCGGTGAGAACGTCCAAGAGGTGCTCGGTAGAACCGTTCGAGGCGCGGACTGGCTGCCGAATCTGGACATAGCCGGGTTTGTCGAGGTGCTCACCGGAGCCCTTGGCGTCGCCGATGTGGACGAGCAAGCGCGCAGGAAACCGAGGCCGGCCCATGCATTGCTGGTGGTCGCGGACCTACTCGCGGTGCGCCGCGGCCGCGCCGAGACCTACCTGCGCCGCGCACTGGCCGAAGTCCACCGAGCCGAGACGATCGAAATGCCCTAGCACGATCTTCGACTGTCTTGTCCATAGGCTAGACGGTCGTAGAAAGCGCTACCGACGCCGACGGCGAACTCGAAGTTATGGACACTTTTCGACGGTTTTTCGTCCCCAACTTCGAGTTCGCGGCGTCGGTTGGGGCTACCGATGCAGAATGTTCGCTCCGGCGACGATGGCTCGGATCGACGACAGGGTTGCGTCGGGCTCGATGGACATCGACCATTCGCGGCAACCGTCGTGCTCGGCCAGGACGAAGGTGGCGGTCTCGTCGCCGATGATCTGCTGGTGGAACGAGAGGATCTCGATGCGGAATCCGGCGTCGTGGAGCATGGACGTCAACGCCTCGATCGGTCCGTATGTTGTTGCCGCACAAGCGAAGATGGTGTCACCGACACCGAAGGTGGCGTCGAACGACGTCTTGCCGCCGGTGGCCCCAGTTCCGGACCAGGTGCCTAGCCGAAGAGGGCCGGTGGTGGGCGAGAAGCGGTCGACGAAGGCCGTCCACGACATGTGTTGCCCGGTGATCGCGTCGCGCATCGTGCGCGGCAGGGCGCTGCCGAAACGGGCATGGAACGGATCCGTGGCGAAAGTGGAAGCAAGTGAATTCATGAGGGTGGTCTTCCGAATGTGAAGGGAGGACCGAGAAAGCACGACGACCCGCAGCGAGGGGTCGGTCCGAATCAGACCCCGCTACGGCGGCGTACTACGAGAATGCGCTTCACGGAGCCGACAGTAGCCCCGGCCTAGGCCGTCCCGCAAGTATCGAACGAATACAGATCTCTAGGACACGAGCTAGATGTCCGCATATATCGCACGATTCGTTGTAACTTTGGCCCCATGGACCCCGTGCGTAACCCCTACGCTCCCGGCGCCGGCCAGCGCCCACCTGAGCTCGCAGGTCGAAAGAAGCAGCTCGACGCCTTCGACGTCGTGCTCGAACGCATCACCCGCGGCCGGCCGGAACGCAGCGTCGTTCTCACCGGGCTGCGAGGCGTCGGGAAAACGGTATTGCTCAACCAACTCCGATCCGCGGCCATCGCCCGCGGATGGGGCACCGGCAAGATCGAGGCTCGGCCGGACCAGGAACTGCGCCGACCACTGTCGTCCGCGCTGCACATGGCGGTCCGCGGCATCGCGGCCTCGCATCGCGATCCCGAACGCGTCGACGAGTTCCTCGGCGTGCTCAAGGCCTTCGCCCTGCGCTCCACCGCCGACAAGGGAATGCGAGAGCGGTGGCAACCGGGCATCGACGTCCCGGCGAAGACCGGCCGCGCCGATTCCGGCGACATCGAGATCGACCTCGTCGAACTGCTGCTCGACGCCTCCGCGCTGGCCGGGGACGTGGGCGTGGGCATCGCCATCTTCATCGACGAGATGCAGGACCTGGGCCCAGCCGATATCTCCGCGCTGTGTGCGGCCTGCCACGAGCTCAGTCAGGACACCGCGCCGCTGATCATCGTCGGGGCGGGGCTGCCGCACCTGCCCGCGGTGCTGTCTGCGTCCAAGAGTTACTCCGAGCGCCTGTTCAGTTACCACCGGATCGGCAGACTCGAACGAGCCGCGGCCGACCTGGCCCTGATCGCCCCGGCAGATCGCGAGGATGTCGAATTCACCCCCGACGCCCTCGACGCTCTGTACGCGGCCGCCGACGGCTACCCGTACTTCGTGCAGGCGTACGGGAAGGCGACCTGGGATCTCGCTGCCGACAGCCCGATCTCGGCCGAGGACGTGCGCGTCGCTGCCCCGACGGCAGAGGAAGAGCTGGCCGTCGGATTCTTCGGTTCGCGCTACGAACGCGCGACGCCCGCCGAACGCGAATACATGCGCGCGATGGCCGAGTTGTCGGTGGACGACGGCTCGGTGCCCACGTCGGCCGTGGCGACCGAGCTCAAACGCAAGCCGGCATCGCTGTCGCCTGCCCGGGACGGACTCATCAAGAAGGGCCTGATCTACTCGGCCGAGCGCGGCACCATCGCCTTCACGGTGCCGCATTTCGGGCGCTATCTGAGAGCGCAGACCGACGAGCCCGCCGCGGTCTGAGGCGTCGCCCCTATGACTGCGCCCGCGCCCCGCTCAGCTTCTCGAGGCGACGCACCGCGGCGCGATCGGTGCGGTCGACGTTGACGAGATCAGGGTCACCGTCGTAGAAGTCCATCAGCCGCTGATCCATCACCTTCCGCCACAACGGCGGCACCATCGCGCAGAAGATCATCACGGCGTATCCGGCCGGGAGTTGCGGGGACTCGTCGACGGTCCGAAGCGCTTGGTAGCGGCGCACCGGATTCGCGTGATGGTCGCTGTGGCGTTGCAGGTGGTACAGGAACAGGTTGCTCCACAGGTGATCGCTGTTCCAGCTGTCCCGGTGCGAGGGCTTGGCGTAGCGACCGTCCGGACGTGTGGTGCGCATCAGGCCGTAGTGCTCGAGATAGTTCGCCGCCTCGTACAGAACGATGGCGATGGCGGCCTGAATCAGTAGGTACGGCAGCACGATCCACCCGAACAGCGCGATCAGTACGCCGAACAGAACGATGCTCATCGCGGCCGCGTTGAAGAGGTTGTTGCGCAGCGTCCACGGCGACGAGCCCGACCGTGCGAGTCGACGGGATTCGAGATCCCAGGCCGAATGCAGACCGTGGATCATCGTGCGGGGCAGAAACTTCCAGAACGATTCACCGAATTTGGCCGATGCCGGATCCTCGGGGGTGGCGACGCGCAGATGGTGGCCGTGATTGTGTTCGACGTAGAAGTGGCCGTACAGCGTCTGCGCCAGGGTGACTTTGGAGAGCCACCGCTCGACGTTCTCGCGTTTGTGGCCAAGCTCGTGCGCGGCGTTGATACCGACGCCGCCGACGACGCCCACGGTGACGGCCAGGCCGATCCTTTCCGGTGTGCCGAGTGGGCCGTGTGCCCACAGGTAACACGCGGCCACGAGTCCGGCGTACTGCAGCGGCAGGAAGAGATAGACACACCACCGGTAGTACTTGTCCTTGTCGAGCGCTGCGAGAGCGTCCTCGGGCGGGTTGCTGCGATCGACGCCGGCGAACTTGTCGACCAGTGGCAGTGCGATGCCCATGATCATCAGACCGAGTGTCCAGAATGCGCCGGGGCCGAGGAGTGTCACCAAGCCCCACGCCAGGAACGGGCTCAACGGAATGATCAACCCCAGCGGCCACAGATAACGTTTGGGATCGCGCCACGTCGGGGAGGCCCGTGGGGCGTCCTTGTCGAGCATGCGTGAACTCACTCCTGATCTTCGAGACTGCCCACGCGGTACGAGGGGGTGCGGTGGTGGTCTGTCACAAGTACATCGCCACGCCTCTGAAGATAGTTACCTAGACGAATCTATGGGGTTCGAGCGATGGGCCGTCGCAGGTGTCGCGGTCCTTGTACGGTGACCGAATGCAGCATGTCGAGTCGGCGTTCGTCGGAGTACACGGAACTCGTATCGTCTACGACGTCTGGACCCCGGACGTCGCCGCCGAGAAACCACCGACCGGCGTCCTGGTGCTGGCCCACGGGCTGGCCGAGCACGCAGGACGGTACCGTCACGTGATCGAGCGGCTCGGTTCGCTCGGTCTCGTCGTCTACGCGCCCGATCACCGCGGGCACGGACGATCCGGCGGCAAGCGGGTCACGCTGGCGAAGTGGTCCGACTTCACCGACGACCTGCACACGCTCTTCGGCATCGCTGCGGAGGAGCACCCGGGCAGCCGCACCTTCCTCCTGGGACACAGCATGGGCGGTGCCATCGCACTGTCCTACGCCCTGGACCATCAGGGCGACCTCGACGGTCTGATGCTGTCCGGCCCGGCAGTGGTTCCCAGCGTCGGGCAACCGAAAGCCCTCGTGGCGGTGGGCAAGATTCTCGGACGCTTCGTACCGGGCGCTCCCGTCCTGAAGCTCGACCCCAACCTCGTCTCGCGGGACAAGAACGTCGTCGACGCGTACGTTGCCGATCCGTTGGGTTACCACGGCAATGTTTCGGCGGGCCTGGCCGCGGCGATGCTCGGCGCAGGCGAGTCCTTTCCGGCCCGTCTGCCGTCGTTGAGGATCCCGGTGTTGCTCCAGCACGGAACTGCGGATCGATTGGCCGACGTTTCCGGCAGCGAACTGATCGCCGAACTGGCCGGATCCGACGACCTCACCCTGAAGAAGTACGACGGGCTGTTCCACGAGGTGTTCAACGAACCGGAGAAGGAGCGTGTACTCGACGACCTCATCGACTGGTTGCGTCCCCGTCTATCCACCGGCGCTGTAAGTTCCTGACGGATCTTTTCGAAGAAGGGGTACGACCATGACCAGGCGAGCACTCGTGTTGGGCGGCGGCGGAGTCGCAGGTATTGCGTGGCAGACGGGCGTCCTGCTGGGATTGGCGGAATCGGGAGCCGACGTCACCGACGCCGAGATGCTGCTGGGCACGTCGGCCGGCTCCTCGGTGGCAGCGCAGATCTCGAGCGGTCTCCCGCTTGCGGAGTTCTTCGAGCGTCAAGCAGACGAGGCGAAGCAGGACGACGAACCGCATGCCGAGACGACCATCGACGAACTGGTCACCATGTTGGCTCGGGCGGCACAGAACTCCGACGGCAGTGCTCTCGACACCCGCAGGCGCATCGGCACCGAGGCGCTGGCGGCATCGACGATCACCGAACGCGAGCGCCGCGCCATCGTCGGACGACGGTTGCCGACGCACTCGTGGCCCGACCGCGACCTGAGGATCGTCACCGTCGACGCGCTGACCGGTCGGCATCGGGTTCTCGACCGTGGCTCGGGGGTCGAACTGGTCGACGCGGTGGCTGCGAGCTGCGCCATCCCCGGCATGTGGCCGCCGGTGACGATCGGTGATCACCGATACGTCGACGGCGGTATCCGAGCCAGCGAAAATGCCGATCTGGCAGTCGGTTTCGAGAAGGTGCTGGTGCTCAAGGTCGGCGCGCTCGACCTCGAGAACGATCCCTTCGAGATCGAACGAGAACGGTTGATCAAGGGTGGCTCGAAGGTGGAAGTGATTGCCCCCGACGCCGAGTCGACGGCAGCAATCGGACCCGATGCCACCGACATCGCCGTCCGATCGGCTGCGGCTATCGCCGGACGAGCGCAGGGCATTGCCATCGCCGAGCGCATCGCCGAGTTCTGGGTCTAGAGAACGTCTCTAGCCGAACAGTGCAGCGCCGTTGCCCCAGCACACGGCTCGAACCCAGTCGTCGCCGAGGTCCAGGCGGCGCACTGCGTGCAGAGCGTCCAGGTACGGATACGGGATGTTGGGGAAGTCGCTGCCGAACAGAATCCGATTCTGCAGATCGACCAGCCGTGGGAGTTCGTGTCTCGGAAACGGTGCCCCCGCCTCCGAGAAGTCGGTGAACGCCATCGTGGTGTCCAGGCGTACGTTCTCGTAGCGATCGGCCAGATCGAGGAACTCGACGTACTCGGGCATGCCCATGTGCGCGATGATCAACGGCAGCCTCGGGAACCGTTGCAGCAGCTCGGCAATCGGCCCCGGTCCGGTGTGGGTACCGGGTGCCGGGCCGGAACCGCAGTGGATCACCACGGGTACCTCGGCGTCCGAGAGCGCGCCCCAAACGCCGTCGAGCAGGGGATCGTTCGGTGCGTAGTTACCGACCTGAATGTGCGACTTGAAGATTCGAGCGCCGTTCGTCAACGCCTGCTCGACGTACTCGGTGGCCCCGTCCTCGGGGTAGAAGGTGGCGGTCTGCAGGCAGTCGGGGGTTCGGGCCGCGAAGTCGGCACCCCACGAGTTGAGCCACGCAGCCATCGACGGCTTGTGCGGGTAGATCATCGAGGTGAACTTCCGTACCCCGAATCCTCGAATGACCTGCAGCCGTCGGTCTTCGGCGTACCGATAGGAGATCGGCCAGACGCTGCCGGTCAGCGGACCGGCACTGTCGAAATAGCTCCACACCTTGTCCATCACGTTCTTCGGCATGAAGTGCGTGTGGACGTCGAACAGACCGGGCAACGACAGCTCGGTCCAGAACGCGACGATTCGATCGGTCTCCTCGGCGAGCTCGGCGTCGGAGCGCGGTTGTTCAGCGTGCGACATGGGCGTCGAACCACTCGAGAGTCTTGTCCCAGGCATCGGCCGCGGCGTCGGCGTCGAACACAGCGGGGCGGTCGTCGCAGTGGAAACCGTGCTTGCCGTGGGCGTAACGGGTGATCTCGGTGGCTACCGGGGCCGTTGCGGTGACCTCGCGCAGCGTCTCGACGTCCTGGAACGGGATGCCCTCGTCCAGGTCGCCGAAGAATCCGTGCCATGGGGTCTGGAGGGCATCGCCCACCGAGGCCATTGCGGGATAGCCGAAGCGGCCGTTCGTGATTCCGCCGCCGTAGAACGTCGCTGCCGCACCGAGGGGGCGTCGAACAGCGGTATGGAAGGCCACGGTGCCGCCCATACAGAAGCCGACGATGGCGATCGACGAGGGCTCGAACCCGAGTTCGGCGAGAGCACTCGCCGCCGCGTCCACGTCGGAGTCGACTTCGTCCGCCTTCAGCGTCCCTATCGCTGCCATCGCCGAATCCATGTCCGAGTAGTCCAGGACAGTGACGCCGTCCTGCCGATGGAACAGATGTGGAGCGACGGCGACCCAACCGGCAGCGGCGACTCGATTGCAGACGTCGACGATGTGGTCCGTGACGCCGAACGCCTCCTGGATGACGATGACGCCGCCGCGGGCGGTGCCGTCGGGCCGCACGACGGTGAGGGGAGTAGTGCTCATCCGTCGATTGGAGCACACCGCCCTTCATGTGTGCCGGTAGCACCGGTAACTCGCGCAGTTTTGTACGGTGGCGGGCAGGGAACGATCCCGACCGAGAGGACAACTCATGCGCGCGGTACAGATCTCCAGCCTCGACGGACCCGACTCGGTGAGCGTGGTGGACATCGACGAGCCTGCCCCGCGTGACGGTTCGGTGGTCATCGAGGTCCATGCCGCCGGCGTCGCGTTTCCCGACGCTCTGCTCACCCGCGGGCTGTACCAGTACAAGCCCGAACTGCCGTTCGTCCCCGGTAGCGAGATCGCCGGCATCGTTCGGTCGGCACCGCCGGAGTCCGGTTTCTCGGCCGGGGATCGAGTCGCAGCGCTGACGGGACTGAGCGACGGTATGGCCGAGGTCGCCGTCGTCTCACCCGACACGGTCTTCGCGCTGCCCGAGTCGGTATCCCTGTCCGCAGGGGCGGGATTGCTGTTCAACGATCTGACGGTGCACTTCGCGCTCCGGGAACGTGGCCGATTGGCGCCGGGCGAGACGGTTCTGGTGCACGGAGCAGCCGGAGGCATCGGAACCTCCGCGCTGCGAATGGCTCCGGTGCTCGGGGCATCTCGCGTGATCGCAGTGGTGAGCTCGGAGGCCAAGGCCGATATCGCTCGCTCTGCCGGAGCCACCGATGTGGTGCTCGTCGACGGATGGAAGGACGCGGTGAAGGAACTGACCGGCGGCCGTGGCGTCGACGTCGTCGTCGATCCGGTGGGCGGTGACCGGTTCACCGACAGCATCCGCTCGCTCGCGCCGTCGGGCCGAATCCTGGTGCTGGGCTTCACCGGTGGCGAGATCCCGACCGTCAAGGTCAACCGATTGCTGCTCAACAACGTCGACGTCGTCGGTGTCGGCTGGGGCGCATGGTGGATGACGCGTCCGGGCTACCTCGCTACCCAGTGGGCCGAGATCGAACCGCTGCTCGCCGACGGATCGCTCGTGGCTCCCGAGCCGTCGGTGTTCCCGGCCGCCGAGGCCGCCGCGGCCATCGCCTCACTGGAGAACCGCACTGCCGCAGGCAAAGTGGTGCTCGACTTCACTCGCTGACAGTGCGTCGAGCTACCGCCTCACTCCGGTAGCTCGACACCTCGCGCCTCGGCCAGGGCCGCGATCTCGGCGGGGAAGACGTTCTTGAACACGAACGGGTCGGTGCCGAGCGCCCAGTCGGGCGCGAGCTCGATGGCGTATCTCTCGAAGTAGCCGAGTTGTTTTGCCACCAGGATCAGTTCCTCGGGACTCGACGTCTTGTACTGCTTGCCCATACTCACCAGCGCCCGAATGAAGTCCGCCAGACTGAAGTGCGCGAGGGTCGCCGAGAGCATCGGAGCGAACACCGACTGCAGGATCGCGCCGACCTCGGCATCCGAACCCATCTGCGGAGCAACGATTCCCAGCCGCTTGACGGTGCCGGCGAGTCGGGTGAAGTCGCCGTCGATCACGGTGGCGTGGAACAGGTCGAGCAGCAGAGCGCGCCACTGCTCGTCCACTTCGCCCATGACGCCGAAGTCGAGGAACGCCACCCGGCCGTCGTCGAGGACCCACACGTTGCCCGCATGCACATCACCGTGGAAGAGGCCGTGCAGCACAAGCGCTTCCATCCACACCTTGGCTGCACGGCGGACGATGAGCTCGGACTGCTCTCCTGGTTCGTAGCGGTCGAGTGGGGAGCCGTGCATGCGTTCCATGCAGATGACCCGTCCGCCGCAGTAGTCGAGAAACACTTCGGGCGCAGTGACGTGGGCGTTGTCGTCGAACGCACCGATGGCCGCACGAAAGCTGTCCTGCCGCTTGGCTTCCACGGCGCTGTCCAGCTCGGCGAACGTGGCGGCATGCAGGTCGACGATGATGGCCGACGCGTTGGCCGTGGCGAAGAACGGAATGAACTTCTCGAGGCCGCGCGCGATGAGGTAGGCGATTCGCAGGTCGATCTTCATGCGGTGGTAGATGCCCCGCCGCTGCACCTTCATGACCACTTCACGCCCGTTGTCGCGGCGCACGCACAGGTGCACCTGAGCGACCGAGGCGGACGAGAGAGGCACGTCGTCGAACGAGGAGAACAGCTCGTCGATTCCGCGGCCCAGATCGGCCTCGATCACCGCACGCGCCTGCGACCCGGGGAACGGTGGCACCTCGTCGAGGCAGCGGAGGCAGGTATCGGCGAGGACCTTGGGAAACAACCCGGGCGACGACCCCATCAACTGTCCGACCTTGACGAAGGTGGGACCGAGAACGAAGAACGCGTCGACGACGGCTTCCGAGGCGTGCAGCGGCCACCCGCGCCGAGGGGCACGAATCCAGCGCCCGATCGCGACGAACTGGAAGAACGTCAGTACCGAGCCGATGACGATCAGCCGCAACAGTTCTCGTATCCCGAATTTCCTCAGCTCCGGTGCCGGCGTCGGGCTCACTGCAGCGCTCCTGCGGGAATGCGTGCGGCTGAGGCTTCCAGACGCGCCAACAGTCGATCGAACCTCTCCACATCGCCCGATGCGCGCGAGAGCACCAGCGCGCCCTGAATGCCGGCCACGATCTCCTCGGCCAGTTCGACTGCCGAGTCTCCGTGGCCCATCCGTCGCAGCACCGGGGTGAGTGCCTCGATCCAGTGAGTGAAATGGGCAGCGACACGGCCCGAGAAGACCGCGCGTTCGAGTCCGAGAGTGAACGCCCCGAACAGGCACACCAGGCGGTTCGATCGGAAATATCGCGCGGTCTGCTCGAACATCTCGTGGGTGGTCGACGTAGCGTCGGTGCCGAGTCGCAACGGCTCGAACACGTGGTGCTGGAACCACTGCTCCACGTCGTCGAGGACGGCCTCCGCCATCTCCTGCTTTCCTCGCGGAAAGTAGTGATAGAGACTGCCTTTCCCCAGGCCGGTCTGTTTGCTGATGACCGAGAGGGACGACCCGTCGAATCCGTGGTCGCGGAACACCCCTGCGAGTATCGGCACCACGTCGTGGCGATCGCTCATGAGCCGGTACTGTACCAATCGGTACACGGCGGGTGTATCGGGGTCGCGGGAGTGGAGCCTGCGGAATGACCCATGGGGGTCGCGGGAGTGGAGCCTGCGGAATGACCCATGGGGGTCGCGGGAGTGGAGCCTGCGGAATGACCCATCGAGGTGAGCGCAGTGGATACTGCAGCTGTGAAGAGAACCACCGTCTTGGCAGCCGGAGCCTTCCTCGTCGGCGGGGTGACCTATCTGGCCGCCGAAGCCGTCGCCGCGCTCGGTTGGACGGACCGGCCGTACAGCTACGCCCGCAACAACATCAGCGACCTCGGAATCCCCGACCTCTCGCCGCTGCACGTGGTGATGAACACCGGCTTCGTCGTCGACGGCACGTTGTTCGTCCTGGCGGGGCTGGGACTGTCGGTGCTCTTCGAGGGTCGTGCGCGGTGGATCGTGGCCGGCACCTCCGTCGTTCACGGTGTCGGCAGCATCGTCGTCGGGCTCGCCCACGCCTCGGTCGACGGAGCGTCGACGCCCCATGCGGTGGGCGCAGGCATGGCGATCATCGGCGGCAATCTGGCACTGCTGGCCGCAGGCCGATACGGCGGTCGCGTCGGCGCGCCGCGGTGGTACACCGTTGGCAGTGCGACCGCAGGAGTGGCCGGCCTGGTGGGGCTCGCTCTGTTTCTCGCCGACACCGGAATCCTCGGCGGCGGAACATTCGAGCGCATCTCGGTCTACACGATCATCGGATGGGAGATCGTGACCGGCGCAACGATTCTGGTCAGGCACCGTCTATCCGAAGTGGGGTGACTCCTTGGCGAGAAACGCGCGCACGCCCTCCTTGCCGTCGGCCGAGTCGAACGCCTCCTCGAACACCGGCAGTGCCCGTCGTGCAGGTAGGCCAGGGGACTCGCCGAACGTGAGCGCGAGGGCACGCTTGTTCGCCCGAACGGCAGAGCGCGATTTACGCGCCAGCGTCTGCGCCACATCCAGTGCCACCGACAACGACTGTCCACGTGGAGCCACGCGATTGATCAGACCCCACTCCAGAGCAGTCTCGGCCGAGACGGGCTCCCCGAGCAGGACCAGTTCGGCGGCGCGCGCCTGACCGACCCGCCGCAGCGCTCGCATGGACCCGCCGCTGCTGGGGATCACACCGAGGTCGATCTCCGGGAGTCCCAGTCGAGCCCCCGCGTCGGCGACGACGAGGTCGCAGCACAGTGCCAGTTCCAGTCCGCCGCCCAACGCGAATCCGTCGATCGCGGCGACCGTGGGCAGCGGCAGATCGTCCAGCATCTCGAGGGTGGCGTTCTCGAGAATGCTCTTGCGGGCGAGCACGTCACCGCGGTCCTGCATCTCCGGCATCTCGGAGATATCCGAACCGGCACTGAACACCCGGTCGCCGGTGAGAACGACGGCCCGAACCGCAGCGTCGTCGATCAACTCGAGAAGGACGGCGCGCAGTCGCCGCGTCGCCGGACGGGTCAAAGCATTGACCGGCGGGTTGCTCAGGGTGATCTGCGCGATGGCGTCGTGCGGGAAAGTCAGGACGGGAGATAGTGCGGTGGGCATGAAGAGAACCGTAGAGCGTGCGGCTGACCTGGCGATTGGGAGACTGCCGAGATGGCATGTAGCGTGGTGAACACCCGACGCGGGGTGGAGCAGCTCGGTAGCTCGCTGGGCTCATAACCCAGAGGTCGCAGGTTCAAATCCTGTCCCCGCTACTACATACGTCAGGCCCGGCATCGATGATGTCGGGCCTGACGTGTTTCTGCCTCAGGGTTGCAGTCTGAATTGCACGACGGCGGTGACATTCTCGATGGCGTCGTCGAGGGCGGTCATACGTGCTCTGGCGTCCGGCCCGGACAGGATGTCGAGTCGATCGGACTGCCCCATCGGTATCAATGCGGCCAGCGACCAGATCTTCTCGGCAGCCGAGATCGGCAGGCTCAGAAAGTCCGGAACGCCGGGTGTGGAAATATTCTCCGTCGACTCGAGGCGACCGATCAGCTCGTAGAGGTCCTCGACTCGCCCCCAGGTGGCGTCGAACTCGGAGTCGGCGATCACGGCGTCGGCGTCCTCGTCGGGCCACGGTCGAACATCGGCCAGGGGGTACGGATCGTCGGGCAGCCAGGCGTCGATCCTGATCCGTTCACCACCGACGCATTCGAGCAGATATCGGCCATCACCGATGGCCTCGTGGGCGATGATGTGAGCGGTCGTCGCCACGTCGTGCCGCACGTCGCCGCCACCGGCCTCGTGCCCGCGCGCGATGAGTACCACGCCGAAACTCGGATCGTCCTGCTTCAGGCAATCGTGCACCAGAGCTCGGTACCGCGGCTCGAAGATGTGCAGTGGCAAGCGTTCGCCGGGGAGCAGCACGCTGCCGAGCGGAAACATGGGAACGACGCTCACGGGCGTTGCAACGGCATGACTGCCGGGCTGATCTCGGCGGTTGCGTTCTTCTCCGCTCCGTTCGCATTCAAGAACTCGTCCAGCAGACGGAAGAAGAAGTCCGGCTCGTCGAGTTGCGGGAAGTGACCGGCATCGGGAAATATCTCGACGCGGCTGTTCGGAACCTCGCGTCGAATGTTGTCTGCGTGCTTGGCAGGAATCATCCGGTCCTTGCCGCCCCAGACGAGCAGCGAAGGAATCGACTCGAACTTCTCGAAATGCTGCTTGGCGCTGACGGTTTGACCGCGCGGACCCACCACTGCTCGCGTCGACGCCAGGAACGCCCCGCGGGTGGAGCGGTCTGCGACCGACCGGAACGACCTCCAGGTCTCGGCCATGCTCGGCCCCGGCTCGACCGGCAGACCCCACTTGCCCAGCTGCGCGAGCGCGCCCTCGGTGCGCTTGCGGAACCAATCCGATGCGAGCAGCGGCAGCACCAGCTCACTACCGGGCAGCGTTGCAGCCTTGAGGAGCAGGCTCACCTCGGTACCGAGGCCGCCGCTGCTGACCAGCGCCAGGCGATCCACTCGCTCGGGGAAGAGGTACGTCAGCTGCATGATGATGCCGCCGCCGAGAGAGTGACCCACCATCGGAGCGGAGTCGATGCCCAGGTGGTCCATCAGGTCGCGGATGGTGGCCGAATGCGAACTCAGCGAGTAGTCGCCGGTCGGCTTGTCGGAGTCACCGTGACCGAACAGATCGGGTGCGATGACCCGATATTTCAGCGACAGACGTTCGAGTTGCGGGCCCCAGGACTGATGCGATCCGAGCAGACCGTGCACCAGGATCACGGGCGGGCCATCGCCCATGTCCACGTATCGCAGGACGTCCTTGTGTAGTTCTACCGACTGCAATTCGTACGATGAACTCATGGTCGACCTCCTCGTCGTGTGATTCCCGGATCGTCGCGCGGCTCGGTGAGCCGTTGGCACAAACGTACAAGCTGAGCCGGCACCGCGACAGACCGTCGGTCAGCGCGCGAGGTCCGCGCCGTCGAAGGTGTTCGTGATGACCTCGGCCAACTGCTCGGCCATCGGTTCACGCAACATGTCGACGTGATCCCCGGAGATGTCGACGAAGGTCAGTTCACCACGAGCGACCGTCTGCCACGACCTGAGATCCTTCACGTTCTCTGCTGTGCGAACCACGGTCATCGAACCTGACCACGGAGTCGGCACGTGCTTGTTCAGAGCGACGTACCCGATGCTCGCGAAGACCAACCATTCCATCGTCGTCGGGTATCGCAGCAACCCGGCGCACTGCATCCGCACCCAGAGTGCGGCCGTCCCGACGCGGCCGAGGTGGAAGCCTGCCTCTTCTCGCGTTTGTGCCGGTGGAGCAGCCGGAACCGCGGTACCGCCGGGCAGCTTGTCCAGCAGATGTCGAAACAGCCGCGTGTCGAGCAGCAGTAGGTGCGGCGAGCCGAGTCCGGAGTCTCTGATCTCCTCCGCCATCGCGATCGCGATCCAGCCGCCGAGCGAGTGGCCGACGAGGTGGAACGGACCCTCGGCTTGGACAGTACGAATCGCGTCGACGTATCGCTTCGCGGTCCGCCGGATGGTGCGGTCCGGCCGTCCGCGCTTGCCGCGGCCGTGTGCCTGCAGCGCATACACCGGATGGTCGTCGTCGATGTGTTTGACGAGGTTGAGGAACGCCATCGCGCCGACGCCTGCACCACCGACGAGGAAGATCGGTGCTCTGCTGCCCTCGGTGCGCAGCGGCACGAGCACGTCCTGTTCGCCGGTCGTGCGCCGACGGGCCGTCGCAGCGTCCTCCAGTCGAGCGTCGACTGTCGCGGCCAGCGTTCTGACGGTCGTCGCCGCGAACACGTCCTCCGGCGTCAGGTCGATCTTCAACCCCTCGCGAAGGTGAGCCAACATTGCCGTGGTGGTCAGCGAGTTGCCGCCGAGGGCCAGGAAATCCTCGTCCCGTCCGATGGCGTCGAGACCGATCGCGGCGCGGGCGGCCTCGGCCACGATGAACTCGGTTGGGCCGACCGCCATGCGCTCGACTCGTCGATCGGCCGGCTCGGGCAGTGCCCGTCGGTCCACCTTGCCGCGTTCGTTGCGAGGCATCACGTCGAGCGCCACGACGTGAGCGGGCACCATCCATTCCGGCAACGTCCGGCGCAGCCCCGCCCTGATCTCGGCGACCGGGGGTCGTCGACCGGATCGGGCTGCGCAGACGTAGGCGACGAGGTCGGTGCCGTTGCCGGAGTTCCTACCGATCACCGCGGCGTCGCCGATCTCCGGCATGGCGCGTAGGGCTGCCTCGACCTCGGCCGGCTCGACCAGATATCCCCGTACCTTGACCGCGTCGTCGATGCGTCCGGCCAGATGCAGCGTCCCGTGTTCGTCGAGTCTTCCCAGATCACCGGTGCGATATCGGAACAGGCCGTCGTCGAGTGCCGCGAATCGTTGGGAGTCCGGACCGGCGTCGCCGAGGTAACCGTCGGCCAAGCAGTTCGACGTGACCCGCACTTCGCCGATCACGTCGGGTGCACATGTTGACCCGTCGGAGGTGACGACTTCGACGAGCTTGCCTGCGATGGGCCTGCCGGCAGGCAGGAAGCCCGAGGGCAGAACTCGATCGAACGGGTACTCGTCGTAGGCGACGGCACCGGCCTCGGTGGTCGCGTACCAGTTGACCACCGTGGTCCGGCTGCCGTATTTCCGTCTGAAACCGTCGGCGTCGTCGGAGTGCAGTGACTCGCCGTACGTGGTGACGATGCGCAGAGTCGGTACGGCTGCGCGCCCGCCGTCTGTGTGGTCGGGTGGTCGGTGGTCGGAAGCGGACACCGCGCGCAGCAGCGACGACGAGCAGTGCAGCGTGGTCAGTGAATTCGCGGCGATCCACTCCACGGTGCTGCTGGGGACGCCTGATCGAGGGTCGCGGCAATACACCGCTGCACCGGCGAGCAGTCCTGCGAACAGTGTGTTCAGGCCGGCACCGAAACTGACCGGCAGCGAGTTTCCGACGCGGTCGTGTGGGCCGAGAGCCAACGCGTTCGCGACCTCGTACGCCTTGGTCAGGCACATTCGGTGGCTGAGGATCACACCTTTGGCGGTGCCGGTGGAGCCCGAGGTGTAGTTGATCACCGCGGTGTGGTCGCCCGAGAGGGTCGGCAACGGAACGCAGGAGTCCATGACGGCGGTGACGGTGGCGGAGTCGATCGCGGTCGCGGCGGCTTGGTCGATGATCGTGACGCGCCGTTCGGCGGGCAGCATGGGGTCGAGGGGCACGAGTGGATGGCCGGCGGCGACGACGGCCAGCATCAGCACGATCGAATCCGTCGTGGCGTCGGCGTCGACGGCGAGCGGCCGAGAATCGGCGGGAAAGAGTGTGGCGATCTTGCGCGCCAGCGAGTAGGCGCGATGGAGGAGTTCGTCGAAGGTGAGTGAGGCATCGTCCGCGGTGAGTGCGACGGCGTCCGGAAGGGCGTGCGCCACCTCGCGGTAGCGGGCCATCAGAGTGTCGCGGCGTTCGGGTCGGCACAATGGGGCCAGAGCCAATCGGGTCGGCGCATCGATGTCCTGAATCGACATGATTCTCCTTGTACGAGCCCGACCCGCGGTGGCGAAGTAGGTTTACGAGCTGCAAACCTACTTGAAGACTGTTTTACCTCCCCGAAGGTAGACGTGTACGACCTTTTTGTGCAAGCCGAAAACCGGACATTCCACAACAATCGGGTCTCGTTGCGCAATGCCCGGTCTGGTTCGGACTTCGTCCTAGAGGTCGGCTATTGCTTCCAACGGCTTGGTGCGGGCGGCCCGCACGGCCGGCCACAGGGCCGCCAGCACTCCGACGACGGCGGATCCGAGCAGCATCGACACCACCTGGCCCCACGGCACGGTCATGCTGCCCAGGCCCTCGTCACGAAGGGTCTGCACGAATCCCCACCCGAACGCGATGCCGAGGACGACGCCCACGATCGCGCCGAACAGCGCGATGAGCAGCGATTCGAGGTAGATGATGCGTCGGACCTGGGGTCGCTGCATTCCGATCGCACGCAGCATGCCGATCTCCCGACGCCGCTCCACGACCGACAGAGCCAGGGTGTTGACGATGCCGAGCACTGCGATGACGACGGCCAGAGCCAGGAGGCCGTAGAGGACGGCGAGCAGCGTGTCGATTTGCTGTCCCTGACTGCCCTTGAACTGTTCCACGTCCTGAACCTGCACCACGACGAAGGGCTTGGTGGCGGCTTCGAGGTCGGTGCGCAGTGTGCCCAGGTCCGTACCGGGCTGGGCCTTGACCAGGACCAGGAGGTCGGACCTGGTGATGGACGGCGTCACTTCCTGATAGATGTCGCCGGAGACGATCCAGTTCCCGATCAGCGGATTGTCGGTGAACACTCCGGTGACCGTCACCGGGACGGAGGCTCCGTCCACGGTGTCGAACGTGACCTCGGTCCCGACGGTCCATCCGCGCGCGGCGGCTTCGGTCTCCGAGACCGAGAACCCGTTGCTGTCCAGATCTGCAGTGCCCTGGACCATCGACAGCTCGAGCAGTCCTTCCGGCGAGCCGTCGATGGCGGCGCCGTACTCCTCCTCGCCTGCGATCGTGACGAACACCGGGTGCAGCACTGCAGTGCGATCCACGCCTGTCACCTGTTGCGCGGCCGTCGTCGCACCGGTCGGAACGCCGATCGACTGGGGTCCGGAGAGGATGTAGTCCGCCTCGACGCCGGTGTCGACGAGTGAGTCGACGCTGGCCTTGGCGGTGGATCCGAGCACGCCGATCACGGTCACGAGCATGAGGCCGAGCATGAGGGCGAACGCGGTGGCTGCGGTGCGGCGCGGATTGCGCACCGAATTCGTCCTGGCCAAGCGCCCGATGGCTCCGAACGGGCGGGTGATGACGGCACCGAGCGCTCCGACGATCGGCCGTGACAGCGACGGTGCGGCCAGTGCGGTGGCGACGATAAGCGCAACGGCACCCGCGCCGACGGTGGCCGCGGCCGCTCCGCCGGTCGACTGCGCGCCGACGACCAGCGCGGCTGCGCCGGCGATTCCCAGTGCGATGCCCACGAACGTTCGGGTGCGCAGGGTGTCGCCGGCAGAGGCGAACTCCTCGCGCATCGCGGCGACCGGCGGAATCTTGGCCGCTCGCCGGGCCGGTGCGTATGCGCTGAGGACGGTGACGACGATGCCCACCGCGAAGGCAACGACCACCGTGCGGGGCTCGAGCGCCAGCGATCCGGACGGTAGGCCGAGGTCGAACGCGTTGAGCAGTGCCCGGAGGCCGTACGCCAGACCGACTCCGCCTGCGAAGCCGAGCACGCTTCCGATGATGCCGACGACGAGCGCTTCGAGGACGACCGATCGGCTGACCTGCCCGCGGCTGGCTCCGACGGCACGCAGCAGGGCCAGCTCGCGTACTCGCTGGGCGACGATCATGGAGAACGTGTTGTAGATGATGAAGGTGCCCACGAGCAGGGCGATCCCACCGAACGCGAGCAGGAAGTAGTTGATGAACGACAGGGCCGATTCGACCTCGGCCTGAGTCTCGGCCTGCACGTCCGCGGCAGTCTGGACCTTCAGGTCGGGGAACGCCGCGGCGATCTCGTCGCGAAGATCGCTCTGTGTCAGCCCTTGGGCGGCGAGGTCGTTGCCCGCGACGTCGATGTACTGCACGTGGGCACCGTCGGTGAACAACTCGTTCGCCTGACTCTGGACGAACTGGATTCCGATGTAACCGCCGGATTCGGTTGGCGTGGAGTAGATTCCGGCGATGGTGATGTCGGTGATGCCTTTGGAGGGGACGAGGACCTGGCTCGCGTCGCCCACCTTCAGTCCGGCACGCTCGGCACCGCCGGCGTTGATCGCGACCTGCCCGGGAGCGGTGGGAGCAGAGCCGTCGACGAAGGTCGTCGGATCACCGAGTCGTTGGTCATCCGGGAGGTACGACTCACCGATGGTCGGTGCGCCGCCGGACTGCACCGCGGCACCGTCCGACCCCAGCAGCACCAATTGCCCGCCCACGTACGGGGACACGGCGCGCACGTTCGGCAACGCCGAGATCGCCGCGATGTCCTCGTTCGGCACGCCGGAGGAGCGCGCGTCCTCGGGGCTCACGCGAACGTCCGCACCCTGCGCGGTGTCGGCGAACAGTGAGGAGAAGGTGCGCTGGAGGGTGTCGGTGAACACGAACGAACCCGCGACGAACGCGGTGCCGAGCACGACGGACAGCACGGTCAGTGCCAGCCGAACCTTGTGTGCTGCAAGATTTCTCAGGGAGACCTTGCGCATGGGATTGCCCGACGCCACCCGCCGTGGAGCCTTCTTGGCTACCGAGTGCGCCATTATCGGGCCGTCTCCAGCTTCTTCATCCGCTCGAGTACGGCGTCGGCCGTGGGCGAGTTCAACTGATCGATCACGGCACCGTCGGCGAGGAACACGACGCGGTCGGCGTAGCTGGCCGCGCGTGGATCGTGGGTGACGATGACGACGGTCTGGTCGAATTCGTCTGCGGCAGTGCGCAGAATCGACAGCACCTCACCGGACGAGCGAGAGTCCAGATTGCCGGTCGGCTCGTCGCCGAACACGATGTCGGGTCGGCCGGCCAGCGCTCGGGCGCACGCCACTCGCTGCTGCTGGCCGCCCGAGAGCTCGCTGGGGCGGTGGTCGAGGCGATCGCGCAGGCCGAGTTTGTCGACCACGGTGTCGAGCCAGGCCTGATCCGCTGTGCGGCCGGCGATGTCCAGGGGCAGCGTGATGTTCTCCAGAGCGGTGAGAGTCGGCACCAGATTGAAGGCCTGGAACACGAATCCGATTCGGTCCCTGCGTAAACCGGTCATCTCCTTGTCGGAGAGCGCTGTCAGCTCGGTGTCGCCGATGGTCACCGTTCCCGAGGATGCAGTGTCCAGGCCGGCCAGGCAGTGCATCAGTGTGGACTTGCCCGAGCCCGACGGGCCCATGATGGCGGTGAATTCTCCGCGCGCGAAATCGACGCTCACCCCGGACAGTGCGTGAACCTGGGTGTCCCCTGAACCGTAGACCTTCGATACGTCGACCGCGCGTGCGGCAATGTCGCTCATGCTTGCCAGTGTTCCAGCGTTCTGCGCCGGTCGCTATCAGGGGAGACCCTGAACACCACCCTATGATGGACATCATGCGTATCGGAGCACATGTCCGCGACAGCAGCGACCCTCTCGGTACGGCCGAGGCGCTCGGCGTCGACCTCGTCCAGATGTTTCTCACCGATCCGCAGAAGTGGAACAAGCTCGAACCACACCCGCAGGGTGAGGCTCTGCTCAGCGGTGACGTCGACGTGGTGGTGCACTCGTCCTACGTCCTGAACGTGGCGAGCTTGAACAATCGAATTCGGATTCCGTCACGTAAGGCCGTCGTCGAGCAGGCTGCCGCTGCCGCCGAGATCGGGGCCATCGGACTCGTGGTCCACGGCGGCCACGTCCGCGAGGGCGAGGATACTGCCAAGGGAATCGACAACTGGCGCAAGCTGTTCGAGCGGCAGGCCGAGCAAGGTGGGTTCGCCGTACCGATCTTCGTCGAGAACACCGCGGGCGGAGATTCCGCGATGGCGCGCCACTTCGACGACATCGCCCGGTTGTGGGACGCGATCGGTGAATTCGGTGCCGGCTTCTGCCTCGACACCTGTCATGCGTGGGCCGGGGGCGAGGATCTGGTCGACGTGGTCGACCGCATCAAGGCCATCACCGGACGCATCGATCTGGTGCACCTGAACAACTCGCGCGACGAGTTCGACTCTGCAAGAGACCGGCACGCGAACCTCGGCACCGGAACCATCGACGCCGAAATTCTGACCGCCGTCGCTCTGGCTGCCGATGCGCCGGTGATCCTCGAGACTCCGCCCGAGGGGATCGAGGACGACGTCAGGCTGCTGAAGAGCCTGTAGTGGCGGAGGTCGTCGTCGCGAGCCGGTGGACGGCCTCCGTCCAGAGCCGGATCAGCTCGTCGATTCCTTGAAGATTCGCAGCCCAGGTCACGTGTGCTTGGGCGGCACCGGACCCTGCTGCGGTGATGGCGATGTCGATGGCGTGATCGCGGCTGGGCTCTGCCAGGGCATCGTCACGGACGATGATCTGCGCTCCCGCGCGCGAAGCCAGAGCTGGGTAGTTACGCGTCAGTGCGTAGTCGCGGCCACCGTTGGGCACCGAGGCGAGTCGGCTCGAGACGTCGTCGAGAAGGTGCTTGCCCTGGGTAGCGCCGGTGAGTGCGTCGGCGTGGACCGCGGGGAGCCGGACCGGGTGAACTGCCGCGGTGCCCTCGAGATCGAGGTCGACCAGCACACCGGCCGAGGATCCGCGACAGTTGTTTCTCTGCCAGGTACACACGGCCGATCCCAGAGCTGCAAGCAGCAGGACGCGGGGCCGGTGGACGCCGGTCGGCACCGCGAATGTCACCGAGGTCTGCTCGAACGACGTGGGCCGTTCGGTGAGCAACGGGCGCTCGGCCGGTGTCAGGACGGCGACCCAGTACGGAACCTGCTCGGCCACCTCGGTGCAGAGAGTGCGTCCGAGCTGGGCCGGGCTGATCGTCTCGCGGTGCGCGAGTCGTAGCGGTGCGAACACGGTCACGCCGAGGAACCCCACTTCCGAATCGGATTGTCCTAGCCTTACCTAATCTCCATCAGGCTAGCTCGAGCCGGGCGTCGAATGTCAGGTCGCCCCTGTCGGGATCGGTTCAGTCGGTGGCGCGTAATGCCGGTATGCCTGGAGCGATCGGCAACGTTCCGGTCTCCAGGTCGTCGAGCAGGCCCTCGGACCAGCGCAACAGACCGGCCACATCCAGACCGTGGGGAGGGTCGGGCTCGAAACCGATCAGACGGTCGTGTCCCTGCCGGAGGAGCGAACCGGCACCGACGCGATTGCCGCGCATCAGATGGGTCAACCCGACGGCGAGCTGGGCGAGGCCCTGCCACAACGGCCGCTCGTCGGTTGGGCAGCTCTTCCACGTGCCTTCGAGTACCTCGTGCGCATGGAACGGCATGTTCGCGTCCAGAAATTTCTGCGCCTCGACGATAGCTGCGGCAGGTGGGAGCCGTAGGTCGTCGGGCACCCGCGGGGTTCCGGCACCGCCTCGGGCAAGCGGACGACCGAGACCGTCTCGCGGCCGTGCGTTGAGGGGCTTACCCTGCGCATCACGTTCGCGTTCGGCCATGGCCGTCACCCTAGTGTGTGCCGCCCCCGCGGCGAGCTCATCGACGGGACGACGAGCGCGTGGTGATGACGCCGAGAGCAAGCAAAGCGGCGGCGGAGGTCACGACCATCGTCGTGGACACGGCTACCGCGTCGTTCCCGAGTGCGCCGACGATCGGGGCGACGATGGCACCGAGTCCGAACTGGGCCGCTCCGAGCAGTGCTGCGGCACCGCCCGCCGCTTCACCGTGCCGGGACAGCGCGAGTGCCGGGGCGTTGGGCATCACGAATCCGACGGCACCGAGCACGAACCACAGCGGAACCACGAAGCCGGCCATGCCGCCGATCCCGGCGATCGCCAGCACAGTCATGACCCCACCCGACAGCACGGCGAACGACAGCGCCGCCAACACGATCTGCACGGGAGCGAAGCGCCCGAGCAGCAGGACGTTGAGTTGCGATGCGCCGATGAGCGAGATAGCACCGGCGGCGAAGACGATCGCGAACTGCTGCTCGTCGAGGCCGAACTCCTCCTGCAGGACGAACGACGATCCGGCGATGTACGCGAACAACGAGGACATCGCCAGTGCGGCGACGAGAACGAGCACCACGAACTGAGCGTCGCGCAGCAGCGAGCGGTAGGTGCGCAGCACCGGCATGACCCCGCGTGCACGGCGACGCTCGGGCGGCAGAGTCTCGCGCAGTGACACGATGGCCAGTGTCATCAGAGCGACGCCCATGATCGCCAGCGCAGCGAAGACGAGACGCCACGATCCGACCAACAGCACGGCACCGCCGAGCGAGGGAGCCAGCACGGGTGCGACGCCCATGACGAGCATCAGCCGGGACAGGACGGTTGCCGCCGCGCGGCCGCTGAACAGGTCTCGCACGATGGCCATCGCGACCACGGCAGCAGCGGCAGCACCCAGACCCTGCACGACGCGTAGGCCTCCGAGAACGGCGATGTTGGGAGCCACGATGCAGGCGACGGACGCCAGGATGTGCACTCCCGTGCCGACGATCAGGGGGAGGCGTCGACCGACGATGTCGGACAGCGGGCCGATCACGAGTTGGCCGAGGGCGAGCCCGATCAATGTGCCTGCGAGGGTGAGCTGCACCGCCGACGACGGGGTGTTCAGGTCGTCGGCGATGGCGGGAAGCGCCGGCAGGTACATGTCGATGGTCAGCGGACCGAGGGCGATCAGCGCGCCGAGCACGAGAATCACCCGCAGGCGTTCCCTGGACGTCGGCTCGGGGGACGTGATCGGTGCCGGTGCTTCGGCTACGGCGTTCTCGGCTGTTGACGTGTTCGGTGCTTGGGCCACCCGAGGATCAGCAACCGGGGCACTCGTTCTGTTCCCAGTTGCTGTCTACAACTTTCGTGTTCTACGCCACGGCGTCGGACAGTACGGTGAGTTTCTCCACTTCCTGGCCGGTCAAAGCCAATGCCGGTGCGTCGAGCAGGGCCGGTAGCTGGGAGATCGTGCTCGCGCTCGCAATCGGGGCTGTGACGCCGGGGCGCGCCAGCAGCCAGGCCAGGGCCACACTCGACACTTCCGCCGATCGCGATTCGGCGATCTCGCGCAGACCTTGCACCACCTCGAGACCGGCGTCGGAGAAGTATCCCGTGGTCAGGCGTTCCCGTTGCTTGCCGGCCAAGTCCTCGCGGGTGCGGTATTTGCCCGTCAGGAACCCGGCGGCGAGGGAGAAGTACGGAAAGACGCCGAGCCCGTTCTCCAGGGCCAGATTCTGCAGTTCGCCCTCGTAATCGCGGCGCGCGACCAGGTTGTAGTGCGGCTGCAGCGCGATCGGAGCAGCGAACCCGTTCTCCTTCGCCAGCTCGAGCCACTCACGCACTCGCGCCGGGGTGTAGTTCGAGATGGCGACGTGCCGAACCTTGCCTGCTCGGACCAGCTCGTCGAACGCGGCGAGGGACTCCACCAGCGGAGTCTTCTCGTCGTCGTAGTGCGCGTAGTAGACGTCGATGTGGTCGGTCTGCAGCCGGGAGAGCGACGCGTCGGCGGCGGCTCGGATGTTGCTCGGGGCCAGTCCGCGGAACTCGGGATGCTGGCTGACCTTGGTGGCGATGACGACGTCGTCCCGGTTGCCACGGGCTCGGGTCCAGTTGCCGATGATCGTCTCGGACTCGCCGCCCGAGTTGCCGTCGGCGAAGGCCGAGTACGAGTCTGCGGTGTCGACGAAGTTGCCTCCGCCCGCGGTGAAGGCGTCGAGAATCTCGAAGGATGCAGCTTCGTTGCTGGTCCAGCCGAAAGTGTTCCCGCCGAGAGCGAGCGGAAAGATGTTCAGATCGGAACTACCGATGGCAACCACAGACAAACCCCTTACGTTGGCGAACAACTCGACTGTACGAGCGGCGAGGGATCAATGCCACGTGTGATCCACCAGTGCGGTTCGAGGACCGAACTTGGGTTTGGTTGCTTTCCCGCTCAGGTAGAGCAGACGAATCGCTCGATGTCTGTGCGGTGCCAAGGGCTGCAGGTACTCGACCATCTCGGCGTCGTCGATGGGTCTGCCCAGCAGCGACCACCCCACGACGGCCGCCAGGTGATAGTCGCCCACCGACAAGGCGTCGGGATCGCCGAGGGCGCGCTGTGCGGTCTCGGCCGCCGTCCAGACGCCCACACCTGGAATCGCCCGCAGCCTGCGCGCTGCATCCTCGGACGTCATCGTCGACGCCTCCTCGAGGCGTCCGGCCGCCTGCGCGGCGCGGACGATGGTCTTGGACCGGGCCGGGTCGACGTTGGCGCGGTGGTACTCCCACGACGGGATGCGACGCCACACGTCGGGTG
Source organism: Rhodococcoides navarretei (assembly GCF_038069675.1). Taxonomy (NCBI): domain Bacteria; kingdom Bacillati; phylum Actinomycetota; class Actinomycetes; order Mycobacteriales; family Nocardiaceae; genus Rhodococcoides; species Rhodococcoides navarretei. The sequence goes on along the minus strand of NZ_JBBPCN010000001.1, from coordinate 5,025,225 downwards.
TGGGAAAGACGAACATCGGCTTCGGCGTCGGTCCCGGTGCCTTCTCGCCGAACTTGCTCACCAGGTATCGCCACGATCCGAAGGCCGAGATGCCGTGCACGCGTTGCTCGATGATCGCCGGAATCAGGGCCTCGAGCACCAGACCCGTTCTACCCAGCCGCAGGTGCGGCAACTGCCGGTGGGCTTCCTGGAGAATCGGGTGCTCCGGCGCGAACGTCGAGGCGTCGTCGTCCAGGCCGAGCAGGGCGGGCACCGCGTCCAGCAGTTCGGGTGCGCCGGGACCCCACGCTCGGGCCTGAACGCTGGTTCTCGAGGTCTGCATCAAGCGGTACGTCACCGGACCCGAGCTCATTCTCGACGTGCGCCAGACCGCGCCGTCGGCGGTCGACTCGTAGGTGGGGTCGCCGCGGCCTCGGCGCAGGGGCGATACCGACATCCGCACGTCCATTCGCTGCTGCGACGTGACGTGGCGTGCGATCCCGTCCGGAGCTGCGGCACGGGGGTCGGTGGTGCCGGTCATCGGTGCCACCTCCTGACGATCGGGGCCGGTAGACCGAGTGTGCCTGACAGACCGATATTCGACACCTTCGACGAGCCTCCGTGGCCGACGCCGGTGGCCTCGGTACCGTCCGGCAAGTCGCTTCGCTGTTCGTGCGCGAGTCACCCCGAGTTTGTCGGTGCCCCGACGTAGGGTCTGGGACCGTGATCATCGTGAGTACGGACGGCTCGTGTCTGCGTAACCCCGGCGGAGCAATCGGGTGGGCGTGGGTCAACCACACAGGGCCGAGCAACTCCGGCGGTGAGCCCTCGGGCACGAACCAGGTCGCCGAGCTCAGAGCCCTGCTCGAGGCGGTATCGGCGCACCCCGGGCCAGAGCCGCTGTTGATCGAGTCCGATTCGCAGTACGCCATCAAATGCGCGTCCGAATGGCTCGCAGGGTGGAAGCGCAAGGGGTGGAAAACCGCGAGCGGTACTCCGGTGCGCAACTTGGAGTTGGTGCAGAGCATCGAGCGAGCTATCACCGATCGCGAGGGTCCGGTCCGGTTCCGGTGGGTCCGAGGTCACGTGGGCAATCACTTCAACGAGGCGGCCGATGCGTTGGCCGGAGAGGCCGCGCGAGCCGTGGCCGCGGGTGGTGCGGTGTCACCGGCCGTATCTGCACCCACAGACACGGCACCTGCACCGACAGCTGCGGATTCGGGGCCCACCAGGAAGGCGGCCGCTGCGCCACGGGAGACGTCGGAAGACGCGGTTCCGACTCTGTTCTGAGCACGCATTGCTGCTCGACATCGGAATTGCGCATTGGCACTCGGTAGTATTGCGACATTTCAGTCAATTCGCATTCTCTCGCATCGGAGGCGTCGAGCGCGCTGTGCACTCCATCCACCCCCCACAGCCATCCGCGGTCGCTGCTGCATCCGAGGACACTGATCGGTCCGTCCGCCTTCGAGTGATCGCATGGTGATCACCGCACTTCTCTCCCTGCTCCTCGGCTTCGTGCTCACCGCCGCGATCATCGCGGCCAACGGATACTTCGTCGCCCAGGAGTTCGCGTACATGTCCGTCGACCGGGCGACGCTGCGAATCGGAGCGGAGAAGGGCGACGCGTCTGCCGAGCGAGCCCTGAAGGTCACCAAGCGCACCTCGTTCATGCTGTCGGGCGCGCAGCTGGGCATCACGGTCACCGGTCTGATGGTCGGTTACGTGGCCGAGCCGTTCATCGGCGAGTCGCTGGGCGAACTGTTGAGCAGCGCCGGAGTTCCCATAGCGGTGGGTATTTCGATCGGCACGGTGGGCGCTCTCGTGCTCGCGACCGTCGTGCAGATGATCTTCGGCGAGCTGTATCCGAAGAACCTCGCCATCGCCAACCCCGATCCGCTGTCCCGACGCCTCGCCCGGTCGACGCTGATCTATCTGGCCGCCTTCGGTTGGCTGATCACCTTCTTCGACAAGTCCTCCAACGCGATGCTGCGGCTACTGCGCGTCGAACCGGTACACGACGTGGACAGCAGTGCCACCGCCAAGGATCTCGAGAGCATCATCGAGGACTCCAGGGCGAGCGGGGATCTCACCGAGGATCTGTCGTTGCTGCTCGACCGCATCCTGGACTTCCCGGAGCGCGACGTCGAGCACGCCATGATCCCGCGCAGTCGGGTGGACGCGGTCACCCCCGCCACGGCCATCGGCGAGATGCGGGCGCGGATGGTGCGTGCGCACACGCGGTACCCGGTGATCGGCGATCGTGAGGAGCCGATCGGTGTGGTGCAGCTCGCCGAGGTGTTGGCCGCCGCCCCCGACGACACTCGTTCCGTCACCGAGATCATGCGCGAACCGCTGATCGTGCCCGAACTCATGCCGCTCGAGGATGCCCTGGAGTTGTTGGCCAGCACCAATAACGAGTTGGCGTGCGTCATCGACGAATACGGCGGATTCGCGGGCGTGCTCACCATCGAGGACCTCGCGGAGGAACTGGTCGGCGAGATCACCGACGAACACGACGAGGGCATTGCCGGCGTCGAGGATCAGGAAGACGGAGTGTGGCTCATGGACGGCGACGTCCACGTCGACGAGGTCGAACGCACCATCGGTCGCGACATGCTGTTGCCGAGAGGCGATTACGAGACGCTCGCCGGCCTGCTCATCGCAGAGGGCGGGAATCTGCCCGAGGTGGGAGACACGGTGCGTATCGACCTCGCGGTGTTCGGGGCCGACCTGATGGAAGAGGTACCGCCGCGTCCGTCGCTGGAAGTCGAGGTCCTCGAGGTGGACCGGCACGTACCGAGTGAGCTGAGAATCAGACTGCACGAGAATTCGCCGGAGGGCAGCGAGGATTCGCAGGAGTCGGACGAGGAGACGGACCGATGAACGCGTGGGTCGTCGTCGCGGTGACGGTATTGCTCATCGCACTGAGTGCGTTCTTCGTCGTCATCGAGTTCGCTCTGCTCGGTGCCCGCAGGCATCGACTGGAGGAAAAGGCCGGCGCGAGCCGATCGGTGCGAGCAGCGCTGCGCGGAATGAACGAGCTCACGATCATGCTCGCCGGTGCCCAGCTCGGCATCACGGCGTGCACCTTCGCGCTCGGTGCCGTCACCAAGCCTGCCGTCGATTCGTGGCTGGGGCCGGTGTTCACCTCGTGGGGTGTGCCGGGCTGGTTGGCCGGAACCGCAGCGTTCGCGTTGTCGCTGCTGCTCGTGACGTTCCTGCACCTGGTGGTGGGGGAGATGGCTCCGAAGTCCTGGGCCATCGCGCATCCGGAACTGGCCGCCACCATCATCGGATTGCCGTCTCGGGCGTTCGTCCGCCCGTTCCGGCTGTTCCTGGTGTGGGTCAACAAGATCGCCAACACGCTCGTGGAACGGTCGGGTGTGGAACCGGTGGAGAGCGCCGCGGTCGGTGGCCGCGATGCCGAGACCATCCGCAACCTCGTCGAGTACTCCTCCCAGGTCGGGGTGCTCGAGCCGGAGCTGCAAACTCAGATCACCCGGGTGATCGAACTCGAGACACTGACGGTCGACAAGATCACGGTGCCGGATTCCAAGACGACCTCGGTGCCGCACGGTGCTTCGGTGTCCGACGTACAGGCGGCGGCGCTGCGGTCCGGTCACCTTCGGGTGCTGCTGACCGACAACTCCGGCTCGACGCCTCGCGTCGTCCACGTCCGCGACACGTTGCTCGCGGATCTCGGCGAGCCGGCTGCCGACTACGCGCGTGAGGCATTCACGGTCGAGGGATCGACGCCCGTCTACGAGTTGCTCGAGCAGATGCGGAACCGGAGTGTTCAGCTCGCGGTCGTCGAGACCGACGGACAGTTCCTCGGCGTCGTCACGCTCACCGACGTCATCAAACGGGTGCTACCCACAGCCCCTGCCGCGTAGCCGAGGTGCTCAGCCGCGCGGTTGCATCCGGCTGTTGGGCAGCGGCGGTGCGTGCAGGCGAGCTCCCGGGTAGCCCTCGACGGTGCCGAACTGCTCGTTGCCGCTCTCGTAGGCGGCTCGGTACTCGACCACGTCCTCGTGGCTTCGGCCCACGAAGTTCCACCACATGACGATCTGCTCGCCGAACGGTGGTCCTCCGAGCAGCAGCAGCCGCACCGGCTCGCGGCCCGGATTACGCAGATCGAGCGTCGAGCTGCCCGGTTCGCGGTACCCGAGTTCGGCTGCACCGAGCGTGGTGTCGTCCATCGTCGCCGTGCCCTGATCGACGATGACGCCGTGCTCGAACGTCGGGTCGACCTCGAGGGTGACGTGGGCTCCGGCGTCGAGCACGATCTCGGCTCCGAGGAGTGGGGTGAACGTCCGCACCGGCGACGTGTCGCCGAGCAGCGAGCCCAGGAACACCCGTGCGGTCAACCCCTGGCGTGTGTGCGTCGTGGGCACATAGTGCTCGAAAGCCGGTTCGGTGAATCGAGATCGAGCCGGAAGGGCAACCCACAGCTGCATGCCGTGGAGGATCTCGGTGGCTGGGGTCGAGGTTTCCGAGTGACTGATGCCGTAGCCGGCCGTCATCAGATTCAGCTCGCCAGGCCGCACCATCGCATGCGATCCCACGCTGTCGCGGTGCTCGATCTCGCCGGAGAACAGCCAACTGACGGTTTGCAATCCGGTGTGTGGGTGCGGGGGCACGTCCATCGACGAGGTATCGGGGCCGTAGTGATCTGCGAAGCACCATGCTCCGATCAGGGAACGCTGCCGTTGTGGAAGAGTCCGCCGAACCTTCAGCGCGCGTGGACCGCCGAGGGGCACCTCGCGTGGGGTGAGAATCTGGATCACGTCTGCTCCTGATGGCGCGAAGTTGGCGTTCGAATCGACTACGCAGAACAACCGGATTGCGACGAGGGCTGTTCCCGGTCCGGCTCTAACCGACGTGTGACGCGGTTCCGCTGAGCAGCCGCACGTCGTAGGACTCGGCAGCACCGTGCGCTTCGGTCGATCCGCCGTGGACGGTGTACAGGACGGCGTACGAGGTGAACGTGACCGGCTGACTGTCGTCCGCGTCGATGTTGACGCGCGGCAGTACGAGGAGCAGGTGGGTTCGGTTGCCGTCAGAGAGGTTCTGCACGACGGTTCGCACCTCGAAGCCCAGATCGGATCGGGTGACGTCGGTGGATTCGAGCGTCTCACCACTGAGTACGAGCTGCGCCGCCCAGACTCCGGCGGATCGATGGGCGTCGACGGTTCCGGTGAGGTCGTCGCCGCTGACGTCGTAGTGGTTCGCTGCTGTGAATGCCATGGTCACAGGCTATTCCTGGGCGGTCGAAAAAACTTCGAAAGAATTTCCCATCCAGACCCATCCACCCGATGAGGGGCGGCGAATAGGAGTTGAGACACCCGCTACTGCTGTCGCCCCCGACCGCCGTCAGTAGTGGGTGTCTCCCTTTGTGTGTGCGGGCCCGTCGGCGGTGTTTGCCGCGCGCTGGAGTGGCAGTGTGCTCAGCTCGCCGAGCCGGCTGACCAATCGTTCGGTGTCGAGACCGATACATCCGACGCCGAATTCGTGCAGCGGGACGAGGGCGTGGAAGTCGACTCGCACATCGTGGTCGTACAGGACATCCACGAGATTCGCGAACCGCTGAGCGGCGAATTCGTCCACACTCTCGAGCGCAGGAACATCGGTGATCGTCAGGTTCGTTGTGGTCTCCAGCATCCGGAGATAGTCGCCCGTCGAACGAGCGGCGCAGCACAATTCCGTGAACGTGTGACCAACCGAGCCGGGCTCGAGAGTCCACGTTCCCGAGGCGAATCGCGACCCACTCGTGCCGACGGAACGGTAGTCGACGGGACCGTCGACGCAGATGATCTCGAGGTTCTTCTTCAGCTTGTCGATCGTCGGAACGAAGGTCGGATGGAACAGCGGATTCGGCAGCAGATCGTCGGGTGCGTAGTTGGAGGTGACGACCAGAGCGACGCCGCGGGCGAAGAGGGTATCGAGCATGCGCGTGATGAGCCGGGCGTCGCCGATGTCGTGGACGTGGAACTCGTCGAAGCACAGCAGCTCGGCCTGCAGGCCGGTGTCGTCCGTCGCGAGAATGTCGTCGATGGCCGCGTCGATCGAGAAGCGGTGACGGAAGTACGCAGCGTGCAGGTCGCGGAAGAAGCTGTGGAAGTGGACGCGCTTCTTGGCGGTGGTCGCGACACCGGAGAAGTAGGCGTCGAGCAGCCACGTCTTGCCACGGCCGACCGGTCCCCACAGGTAGGCACCCTCGGTGCCAGGGGTCGACAGCGTGTCTGCTGCCGCGGCTTGCGCGTCGTCGAGGGTGAACTCGGTGTCGAATGCGTGGCGCGGTGCGATCGGCCTCATGGATCGAACCGTACGCCGGATTCCTCTACTTTTGTAGAGGGGTGTGTAGGGTCACCACCATGGATCGCCGAACCGCCATCGCCGACGCGGCACTCGTGGTCATCGCGCACGACGGCCTGCGTGCGTTGACGCATCGGTCGCTCGACTCGGCGCTCGACTATCCAGCGGGTTCGACGTCCTACTACTTCCGCACCAAGGCCGATCTGCTGGCGGCGGTCGCCGCGCGCCTGGTCGAGCTCTCGCGTGCGACGTTCGTCGATATCGCCGGCACCGAGACCGACGTCGCCACGGTCGTCGCGCGGTATCTCCACGATGCGCTCACCCATCGCCTGGTCGAGCTTCGAGCCCGCTACGCGCTGATGCTGGATCCCGCTGTTGCGCAGGATGTTCGAGACGTGCTGGCTCGATCGTTCTTCTCGCTCGAACGGGCGCGGGAGTTGTTCTCCGATCCCACGCACGCAGACGGCCTGGTCTCGCTGTGTGAGGGGCTGGTGGCCGACGTGGTGTTCGGACGTTGCTCTACGAAGGATGTTGCAGCGCTTCGTGTTCCAGTCTCCGTCTACCTCGCGGGCGCGGGGAGTTCACTGCGAGGGAACTCGGTGGACACCGACCGTCCGTAGCCTCGTCGAGCATGCGATTCGGTCGGTACGTGCCCCTGGTGTGTGTTCCCCTCGCGGTGTTGACGGGGTGTGGAACTGTCTCGGCAGCGGACCCGGCCCCGCTCGGCTCGTTCGACCTGCAGGCCCATCGTGGCGGACTCGGCTTGGTCACCGAGAGCACGATCGAATCATTCACCAATGCACTGCAACTCGGGGTGAGCACCCTCGAGCTGGATACGCAGATCACCGAGGACGGCATCGCGATCGTCACGCACGACCGCAAGGTTTCCGACAAGAAGTGCATCGACACCGGTGCAATCACGCCGGCAGATCCGGAATTTCCCTATGTCGGGAAGTTCGTGAACACGCTGACACTCGCGCAGATCCGCACTCTCGATTGCGGAGCCTTACCGCTCGCGGACTACCCGGAGCAGCGGCGCGTGGCCGGTGCCCGGATGCCGACGCTTACCGAGGTGTTGGATCTGGTGAAGTCGGCCGACGCACCGGGAGTGACGCTGAACGTCGAAACCAAGGTCGAGGCGGGAAGCCCTACCGAGACCGCGCCGCGTGAGCAGTTCGTCGAGACAGTGCTGGGGACCATCCGCGATGCCGGGATGCTGGACAGGGTCACCGTGCAGAGCTTCGATTGGGGCGCACTCACACTGGTCCGAGCAGCAGAGCCGGAGGTGCCGGTGGTGGCGCTGACCAACGGGGACTTCTTGCAGATCGGGCAGGACGGGGCGTCACCCTGGCTGGGCGGGATCGACATCGACGATTTCGGAGGGGACGCGATTGCCGCGATCGATTCGTTCGGGGCGTCGGCATACTCGCCCGCGCAGGGCACCCCACAGAGCGGGAAGGTCGGCGACCCCGACTTCGAGCTCTACGTCACGCAGGACGTGGTGGACGCTGCGCACGAACGCGGGATACGAGTCATCCCGTGGACCGTCGACGATCCCGACACCATGCGTGCCCTGATGGACCTGGGCGTCGACGGCCTGATCACCGATTACCCCGACCGGTTGCGTGCCGTCATGAGCGAGCGCGGGCTTCCTCTACCCGAACCCGCCCGGTGACGGTCCGTGGTCAGAGCGGGTAGCCGACTCCGGTCAGCTTCTCGCTGGCGTCCCACAGCTTCGCCGCGAGCGCGGGATCCTGAGCCATGCGAGTCATGGACGCCGGGCCGGGCTTGCCGCGTGACTCGAACAGCGACGTGGGGCCACTGTAGGTCCCGCCGCCAGCGACGTCGACCGCATAGATCGTGGGAAGCGCTCCGGCACGGGCAGATTGAGAGATGAACTTCAATCCGATGGGTGCCAGCGCAGCCAGAATCTTGTTGCTGCCCAAGCCGTCCGGACTGGAGTAGAGCTCGGTCGACGAGATACCGGGGTGCGCAGCATTGCTGGACACCGTCGAGCCGGCCTTGTCGATCCGACGCTGGAGTTCCAGCGCGAACAGGATGTTGGCGAGCTTGGAGTTCGCGTATCCACGCTGAGCGTTGTAGCCACGCTCGAGCTGGAGGTTGTCGAAGTCGAGCTTGGGGCGCTGACGGTGCGCGACGGATGCGATGGTGGTGATCTTCGCGTGGTCGGCGAGCTTGGGGAACAGCAGCCCGGTCAGCGCGAAGTGACCGAGATGGTTGGTGCCGAGCTGAAGCTCGAATCCGTCCTCGGTTTCGGTCCGCGAGGCAGGCATCATGACGCCGGCGTTGTTGATCAATACGTCTATCGACTCGGGAGCCGACGCGGCGTAGTCACGCACCGATGCCAGATCGGCAAGGTTCAGCGCGGCTGTGTCGACCGTTCCGTTCGGGGCCTCCGACCGGATTTTCGCCGCGGCTGCCTCGGCCTTGTCCTGGTTGCGGCATGCGAGCGTCACGTGGTCGCCGCGCGTCGCGAACTCCAAGGCGGTGAAGTAGCCGATACCGGTGTTCGCTCCGGTGATGACAACGCGTCTCTGCTTGGTTTCGGGCACGGAGTCAGGCTACCGGTCTGTTTTGGACTTCGCCCATGTGCAGCTCAGAAGCCGATGAACATTCGGATTTTTCGAAGCGGACCGGAAATCCTGCATGTCGGGCTTTCCGTGCGGCGGGGGTACATGTGTGCGGACTGTCTCGCCGGGCCGAACGCCCCGAGGGTCAGGTCCAGTGACTCGGACGGGTCAGAGATTCGGGCAGCCGGGTTGCTCGGTCACCTCGTGCCGCATCGATCTGGAACTGCGTGGCATAGAGGCTGCCGCGCAGATCCGCACCTCGAAGGTCGGTGCCGCGGAGGTCTGCACCGATCAGATCCGTCAGGCGCAGGTCGGCTCCGCGCAGCGTCGCCCCGATGAGGTAGGTGCCGCGCAGGCTGGCACCGCGCAGGTTCGCACCGGCCAGTTGCGCACCCATCAAGTCGCGGCCGCGGTAGTTCTTCTTCTTGCCTTTCACTTCGGCACGAACCAGATCGCTTGCTTCGAGCAGCACTTCGTTGATCCGCGACCGCAGACCGGAGACGTCGACCGACAGCAGCACGTCGGGTGGTGATTCGGTCAGTGCATGCAGTTCTGCGTTGTCGCTGGACAGTCGAACATGCAATGAAGCCGTTGCATCCCGGTCTCGGGCATCCGCCAGGTACCAGAGCAACTCGTGCAGATCACGCATGATCGGGAACACCGCGAACATCTCCGACGAGTTCGACGGCTGCTCCCGCCAGTCCCGTCCTGCGAACGTGGACTGCGACACCTGCTGGCCCGCACCGAAGCAGTCGTACACCGTGCACCCGGCAAAGCCCTTCTCGCGGAGCGTCGAGTGAATGCCGCACCGCGAGTCCTGCCGAAGATTGCGACACGGCTCCCCGGCGGCCTTGTCGACTGCAAAGTCCGAGGACCTCGCGAAGGGCAAAGCGACGCAACAGAGTCCGAAACAACTGCCGCAATCGGCCAGTAGGTTCTCGGGCGCGCGCATCTGTTCACTCTGTCCTTCGCGGAGTGGCAGCGTCAAACGAGATTGTTCTGCGCAGTCACTCCGGTCCATAGATCAGTGCGATGAAATTCCCAGCCCATCGGGCTCCGCTCGCCTGCGACATATCGCGTTACAGTATTTCAGCGAGCGGGCAGGCGGGCGACAAGCACTCCGGGAGGCACGGTCGATGTCGGAACTCGAGTACGACGAGGTGGTCTTCTCGCTGCGCGATGCCGGGTGCGTGTTCGCCGAGGAGGAAGCCGACATCCTCGTCGAATCCGCGGCGAATCCGGCGGAGCTGAGAGAGAAGCTCGCACGCCGCGTCGCGGGTGAGCCGCTCGAGCACGTCGTCGGCTGGGTCGCGTTCTGTGGTCGACGCATCGCCGTCGAGCCGGGTGTGTTCGTACCTCGCCGAAGAACCGAGTTTCTCGTCGAATGTACTGCAGCGCTGCATCCTTCGGTGCTGCTCGACCTGTGCTGCGGTTCCGGAGCCATAGGCCTGTCGGTCGGTGGCGTCCTTGAGTTGCACGCCGTCGACGTCGACGCGGTGGCGGTGGAGTGTGCGTCGCGAAACCTCGCCGACGTCGGGGGCACGGTGTACCTCGGCGACCTGTACGACGCCGTGCCGCCGGGTTTGCTCGGCAGGTTCGATGCGATCGTCGTCAACGCGCCCTATGTCCCGACGAGCGACATCGGGCTGATGCCACGAGAGGCGCGCATCCACGAGCCGCACATCGCGCTCGACGGCGGTACGGACGGTGCCCGAATTCACCGCCGGGTTGCTGCGGGGGCGTCACGATGGCTGGCTCCCGGCGGCCATCTCCTCATCGAAACCAGTGCAGCCCTGGCGCATTCGACGCTTCGGGCCGTGGTCGACGCCGGCCTCTCCGGCCGTATCCACGAATCCGAGGCGTTCGACGCCGTCGTGGTGGTCGGTTCGACCAAAAAGTAGCGATCCCGCCCGTGTTTCGATCGGGCGTGTGCGTGGCATCCACCGGCCATGACTACATTGCTGTTCGCTGTTACCGCTGCCGACCACTGGACATTGAACGACGGTACGAAGCATCCCACCGGGTACTGGGCCGAGGAGCTCGTCGAGTCGCATCGCACGTTCGTCGACGCAGGCTGGGACATCACGGTCGCGACACCGGGCGGTAAGGCCCCGGTCGTCGACGAAGGGAGCCTGGCTGTCGATGCCAACGGCGGCGACGAGGAGAAGGTGGCCGACCAGAAGCGCTACCTCGCCTCGATCGAGTCGATCCTGTCCTCGCCCGCGAAGCTGGAGGACCAGAAGGCGTCGGACTTCGACGTGGTGTTCGTCCCCGGCGGTCACGGTCCGATGGAGGATCTCGCCGTGTCGGAGAGCTTCGGCGCGCTGGTGGTCGACTTCCTCGATGCGAACAAGGTCGTCTCCGCGGTGTGTCACGCGCCTGCCGCCCTGCTCCCCGCCGTCCGCAGCGACGGAACCTGGGCGTTCGACGGCTACGAGCTCACCGGATTCACCGACGAAGAGGAGACCCAGGCCGGTCTCGCCGACAAGGCCCCGTGGTTGCTCGAGACCCGCCTGCGCGAGAACGGTGCAAAGTTCGACTCCACCGATGCGTGGGGGCCGAACGTCGTCGTCGACCGAAATCTGTACACCGGGCAGAACCCGGCCTCGACGCGTCCGCTCGCGGAGAAGCTGGTCAGTTCGTTGAAGTAGTCGTCGCCAGCGGCCGGTGTTCTGCCCACGGAGAACACCGGCCATCGGTGGGAACATCACTACTGCTTTCGAAGTTGAGCCCCAATAGCTCAATCCTTTGGAGGAGAAGTGACCGAAACCGTTCGTGTCCCCGTGCTGTTCCTGACCGACCCGGTCGTCCTGCCCGGGATGGTGGTGCCCGTCGAACTCGACGAGGCTGCGCGCGCCGCCGTCGATGCAGCGAAGGCGAGCAACGACGGCACGCTGCTCGTCGCTCCGCGTCTCGAAGACCGCTACGCCGCTTACGGTGTCCTTGCCACGATCGTGCAGATGGGCCGCCTGGCGGACGGCCGCCCGGCCGCTGTCGTCAAGGCAACCCGACGCGCGCACATCGGCCACGGTGTCAGCGGTCCCGGTGCCGCCCTCTGGGTCGAGGTCGAGACCGTCGCCGACGTGTCCCCGAACGACGACCTCACAGCCCTTGCTGCCGAATACAAGCAACTCGTCGTGGCCATGCTGCAGCGCCGGGACGCTTGGCAGGTGATCGACTCGGTCAACAAGCTCACCGACCCGGGCGCGATCGCCGACACGGCCTGCTACGCGTCGTACCTCACCGACGTCCAGAAGCGTGACCTACTCGAAACCCCGGACGTGGGAACGCGTCTGACGTCGCTCATCGAGTGGACCAAGGCACATCTCGCCGAAGTCGAGGTCAACGACAAGATCTCGGGCGACGTCCGCGAGGGGATGGAGAAGACTCAGAAGGAGTTCCTGCTCCGACAGCAGTTGGCGGCCATCCGGAAGGAACTCGGCGAGGACGAGCCCGACGGTGCCGACGACTACCGCGGCCGCGTCGAGGCCGCAGACCTGCCCGAGAAGGTGCGCGAACAGGCGCTGCGTGAGGTCGGCAAACTGGAGCGGGCAAGCGATCAGAGTCCGGAATCGGGTTGGATCCGAACCTGGCTCGACACCGTGCTCGACCTGCCGTGGAACAACACCACGACCGACAACAACGACATCGATTCTGCACGTGCGGTTCTCGACGCCGATCATCATGGCCTCGATGACGTGAAGGATCGCATCGTCGAGTATTTGGCCGTCCGTGCACGTCGCTCCGAACGTGGCCTGCAGTCGATCGGTGGGCGTGGGTCGGGCGCCGTCATGGTGCTCGCAGGTCCGCCCGGAGTCGGCAAGACCTCCCTCGGCGAGTCGGTGGCCCGTGCGCTCGGCCGACAGTTCGTGCGCGTCGCTCTGGGCGGCGTTCGCGACGAGGCCGAGATCCGCGGTCACCGCCGTACCTATGTCGGCGCGTTGCCGGGCCGCATCGTCCGGGCCATCGGTGAGGCGGGATCGATGAATCCTGTTGTGCTGCTGGACGAGATCGACAAGGTCGGCTCGGACTATCGTGGTGACCCGAGTGCCGCTCTGCTCGAGGTGCTCGACCCTGCGCAGAACCACACGTTCCGTGATCACTACCTCGATCTGGATCTCGACCTGTCCGACGTGGTGTTTCTCGCGACCGCCAATGTGATCGACCAGATTCCCGGTCCGTTGCTCGACCGCATGGAATTGGTGACCATCGACGGCTACACCGAGGACGACAAGGTCGTCATCGCACGGAACTACCTGCTGCCGCGTCAGATGGACAGGGCCGCAATCACATCCGAGGAGGTGACGGTCACCGACGCGGCGCTGCGCACGATCGCGGCCGACTACACCCGGGAGCCCGGAGTGCGGCAACTGGAGCGATTGTTGGCCAAGGCACTTCGCAAGGTGGCCACCAGGTTGGTGGGCTCCACCGATGTCCTGGAGATCGACGAGCCGGATCTGGTGACGTACCTCGGTCGACCACGCTTCACTCCCGAAGCGCATGAGCGCACCGAGGTGCCGGGTGTCGCCACCGGTCTTGCGGTCACCGGCCTCGGCGGCGACGTGTTGTTCATCGAGGCAGCGGCGACCGACGGCGACGCCCGGCTCGAGCTCACCGGCCAACTGGGCGATGTGATGAAGGAGTCCGCACAGATCGCGCTGTCCTACGTGCGCTCGCACGCAGCGCAATTCGGCGTCACGCCGGAATCGCTCGATCGCAGCATCCACGTCCACGTTCCGGCGGGCGCGGTGCCGAAGGACGGTCCGTCGGCCGGTGTGACGATGGTGACGGCCCTGGTGTCGATGGCCACAGGGCGGCCGGTGCGCTCGGATGTCGGCATGACCGGCGAGGTCACGTTGAACGGTCGGGTGCTGCCCATCGGTGGAGTGAAGCAGAAACTGTTGGCTGCGCAGCGCGCGGGACTGAAGACGGTGTTCATTCCGGCTCGCAACGAGCCGGATCTGGACGACGTGCCCGCAGAAGTGCTCGAGGCGTTGGACGTCCGTCCGATGACCGATGTCGTCGACATTCTGGCGCTCGCGCTGGAGCCGGTGGCAGCCGCAGCGGCGGCGTGATCGTGGCAACAGGAGCCGCGCTTGACCTCGAGCTATGTCGAGGTTCTACCGTGATGACATGAGATCGACGACATGAGAGTGATGACATGAGGGTGCTGACATGAGGGTGCTGACATGAGCATGGAGATGACCGCCTGGAATCAGATGTATCGCACCATGAACAGGCCCGATACCCAGTCGTCGTTCTCGATGGCGACGGCTCGCAGGATCCTGACGTTCGCGGCTCCGCATCGCCGGGCGCTGGGGGGATTCCTGGCGCTCAGCGTGGCTCTGGCCGTTCTCGCGGTGGCCACGCCCGTGTTGGCCGGGCGGGTGGTCAACGCGATCGTCGACGGTCGAGAGCTGCGCGTGGTGGTGATGCTGGCCTTGGCCATCGCCGCCATCGCTCTGGTGGACGCCGCGGTCGGTCTGATCAATCGGTGGCTCTCGTCGAACATCGGCGAAAGCTTGATCCTCGACCTGCGGACCGCGGTGTTCGACCACGTGCAGCGCATGCCGATCGCGTTCTTCACGCGAACCCGCACCGGTGCGCTGGTGAGCCGACTCAACAACGACGTGATCGGAGCGCAGCGCGCATTCAGCACCACCCTGTCCGGTGTTGTCAGCAACCTGGTGACGTTGGTGCTGACGCTGGTGGTGATGATCGGGATCTCCTGGCAGATCACGCTTCTCGCGCTCGTCCTGTTGCCGGTGTTCGTGCTGCCCGCACGCCGGATGGGCCGACGCCTCGCACGTCTGCAACGCGAAGCGGCAGCACATAATTCGGCGATGAGCACGCAGATGACCGAGCGCTTCTCGGCACCGGGAGCAACACTGGTCAAACTGTTCGGTCATCCCGAGCAGGAATCGGTCGAGTTCGCGGTACGGGCGGCGCGGGTGCGCGATATCGGTGTGCGCAGTGCGATGGTGCAGACGGTGTTCGTGACGGCGTTGACACTCGTCTCGGCGTTGGCGCTCGCCGTGGTGTACGGCTTGGGCGGATTCTATGCCCTTCGAGGGACACTGGACCCGGGTTCGGTTGTGGCCCTGTCGCTTCTGCTGGTGCGGTTGTACTCTCCGTTGACTGCGCTGGCGAGTGCTCGCGTGGAGGTCATGAGCGCATTGGTGAGCTTCGAGCGGGTCTTCGAGGTTCTCGATCTCGTTCCGCTGATCGCCGACAAGCCCGACGCGGCAGTGCTACCGCCGGGGCCGGTGGCCGTCGAACTCGACGATGTCAGGTTCGCGTACCCGTCCGCGGACAAAGTCTCGCTCGCCTCGCTCGAAGAGGTCGCCACCTTGGATTCGCGCGGGGGAGAGGAGGTTCTTCACGGAGTGTCGTTCCGGGCCGAACCCGGCCAGATGGTCGCGCTCGTCGGTACCTCCGGTGCGGGCAAGTCCACGATCGCGCAGTTGATCGCGCGGCTGTACGACGTCGATGGCGGCGCGGTACGGCTCGGCGGCGTGGACGTACGAGATCTGACTGCCGAATCCGTTCGCGGCACAGTGGGAATGGTGACCCAGGACGGGCACCTGTTCCACGAGAGCATCCGGTCGAATCTGTTGCTACCGCGACCCGACGCCACCGACGACGAACTGTGGGATGCACTCTCGCGCGCGAGGCTGGCAGACCTCGTGCGATCCCTGCCCGACGGTTTGGACACAGTCGTCGGCGAGCGTGGGTATCGGCTCTCCGGTGGAGAGCGTCAGCGCCTGACGATCGCCCGGTTGCTCATCGCGCAGCCACGGGTCGTCATCCTCGACGAGGCAACGGCCTCGTTGGATTCGACGTCCGAGGCCGCGGTGCAGGCCGCGTTGGGCGAGGCGCTGGAGGGAAAGACGTCGGTGGTGATCGCGCATCGACTGTCGACGATCAGGGCCGCGGACGTGATCCTGGTGATCGAGGACGGGCGAGTCGCCGAACGCGGCACGCACGATCAACTCCTCGCAGCAGGAGGTCGCTACGAGGAGTTGCACCGGACGCAGTTCGCGCAGACCGCGAGTGTGGTGCCCGCGGAGTGACCCTACGAAGCCGGGTCGGGGACCACGGTGGACGGGTCGTCGTCGGTGGCGGCGGCGAGCATCGGAGTGAAACCGTCGATCGCGTAGTCCAGCGACAGTGGGCTCGAGTAGCCAAGGGCCGAGGGCAGGTCCGTACTGAAGGGGCCGATGTAGACGGTTCGATCCTGATTCACCACGTCGAGGGCAGCGAGTAGCGGGTTCGCCTGCAGCTGTTCGTGACTCTGGCCGGCGATGACGAGGACGTCGGTGTCGAGTCGATCGAGGTTCTCGGGACTGATGGTCTCGGAGGCGTCGGGAATCTCGAAGCCGAGGTCGGTGAAGAACAGGGCGCGGATGTCGTCCTTGCCGAGCAGGAGGTAGCTGCCGTCGTCCATGACGAACGCGAGAGACAGTGACTTACCGGTGAACTGAGGATTCTCGGACTCGGTGGTGGCGAACTTCTGCTCCAACTCGGCCGTCTGGTCCTGTGCCTCCTGCGACTTGCCGAGGGCTTCGCCGACAACGGCGAACTCCTGCTGCCAGGTTGCCGCGGGCACGTCGTCGTAGCCGCCGATGTCGGCGATCGTGGGTGCCATTCCCGAGAGCGTGTCGTACTGGCCCTGGTCGATGAAGGAGTACGGCCCGAGGATCAGATCGGGTGACTGCGCTGCGATCTGCTCGAGGTTCAGGTCGGTGCTGCCGACCTCGGGAATCTCGGTGCCGCCCAATGCTTCCTGTGCCCAGGGGCGCTGGCGGTAGTCGTAGCTCAGGTTGCCGCGTGTCGCGACGGGCTTGACGCCCAGCGCGAGCGCGAAGTCCTGCTCGTTGAACCCGATCGTCACGACGCGGGTGGGCTCGGCGTCGACGACCGTCTCACCGAACTTGTGCTCGATGGTGACGGGGAAGCCGCCGGAATCGCTGTCTGAGCCAGCGGACGTGGCCGTGGTGTTGTCGGGCGAACAGCCGACCGCCAGTGCCAGAACGGAGGCACCGGCGGCGACGAGCTGGACGGTCTTCTTCATGTGATCTCCTCGCACCGGAACTTAGCGAGGTTAGCCTAACCGACCCATCGAAGCGTTGATCATGTGCCAGGGTCGGAGGAGCCGATCAGCAGGTGGAGGTAGCCGGTACCCCGGCGAATCGCTGGTTGATCCACTCGAGCGCCTGGGGTAGGCCGAGCACTGCAGCGGTCAGGTGATCGTTGCTGGGTACCTGCACCTCGGTCACCAGGACTCCGGCGCGGCAGTATCGGTCGATCGTGTTGTCGATGGCGCTGACCGGGATCAAGACATCGGACGGGCTGTGCCACTCGAAGTACGGTGCCTTCGGTACTCCGGGATACAGCTCGACGCTGTTCTCGTTGACGGCGGCGATCGCTTCCGGACTGTTGATCAGATCCAACGTGCCCGCGACCTCCATGGCACTCTTGCCTGCACCCGCGGCGATGATGTCGTTGGTGCACCCGTTCTGCATCTTTCTCTCGATCTCCTTACCCACCGGGTTGAGCTGAGAACTGATCGGGATGCGGGTGGGGTACTCGCGTTCGATACCGAGCGCGGCAGCGAACGCCAGACCGAACATGGGGTGCGGGGCGAAACCGAGATCGCGAGCCATGCGCTCGAGGTTCATCGGAGCACCACCGTTCGCGCTGCCGACGATGTTCAGCTCGGGTGCGTAGTCGTTCTGCAGCGCAGCTGCCCATGCCGTCGCCATTCCGCCACCGGAGTAGCCGGCCAACGCAACCGGGCTCTGCTGAACCTGGATGGGATCGAAGCGCTGAGTGGCGCGAATGCTGTCCAGCACGATCTGCCCGCCGAGCTTGGCGGCACCGTAGGCGCTTCTCGGTCCGAGATGATCGGCGATGGCGACAGTCCAGCCGCGCTGCAGCACCGCGTTCAGCGCCGGAGCCTCACGAATTGCCAAATTGGGGTCGTTGGTCCAAAGGGCCTGTGAAGGTGCACATTCGAGACCCAGTGCATTGATGATGTGTTGGTAGGAAAGCAACGGGCCATTGGGAGCTTTGTTACGCGGGACCATGATGGTGTTGATCGCCGCAATGGGATCACCCGTCGAATCGGTCGAGCGGAATTTCAGCTGCCATACGTCGACATCGAAGAATCCGGGCGGCGGTGGCATCGGTCGGCTGGAGATCACGTCGCCCGGTTGCAGGGCGTCCAGATCCGCAGGCGGTGCACCGAACCCGTCTGCGATGGGGGTCGGCATCAGTGGCTCCGCCGCCGCCTGACCTGCGCCGACGAGCGATGAACACAACACGGCCGCTGCCGTGAATGTGGCAGCGCCTACCAATTTGAGAACCCGCATGTAAGTAATCCCCTCCGTGCCTGAACCGAAGCGACGAACGCTGCGGCGACCTGGCAAGCCCCCGTAGAGCCGGCCCGCAAACCGATATAGCTGTCTGAGCGTGACTCGTTACGCTCCCCCCGGAAACGATAGGACGAACGGTACGCACTCGTCGATTCTAAGGCAACAGAAGAACGGTTCACTTGCCGGTTTCTTGGAAAGAAGCGAAATACTCTGTCCCGCGGACGTAGCGCTACTCGAGTGCGACGTCTTTCGGTTCCTTGTCCGGGCGTAGGCCGCGCCAACTCGGATGCCGTAGATGGCCCGATTCCGTCGCCTCGTAGAACCGCACCTCTCCGACGAGGGCAGGCTCGACCCACACTGCCCCCTTCCGGTCGGTCGCGGGCAGCACCGACGAGAAGGGACTGTCCGACGCCTCGAGTGGGGCCAGGAGTGCTGCGAGCGTATCGAGCGCACGGTCGTCGAACCCGGTTCCGACGCGTCCCACGTAACGCAGTCGATCACCGTCGGGGATGCCCATGAGCAAGGAGCCGAACCCGCCGGAACGACGACCCTGCCCCCGACGCCATCCGCCGATCACGATCTCCTGTGTCCGCCAGTTCTTGAACTTGATCCACGTGTGGGCGCGCTTGCCGGGTTGATAGACGGAGTCGGTTCGCTTCGCGACGACGCCTTCCCAGCCCCGTTCTCTGCTTTCGGCGATGGCGTCCGCAGCGGTGCCCGTCAGCCGCGGCGGAACCAGGACCGAGTCCAGTCCGGTGGTGAGTAGTTCGAGGAGTCGTCGTCGATCCGAGTACTTCTTGCGCAACAGTGACGTGCCGTCGAGGTAGAGCAGATCGAAGGCGATGAATCGGATCTGGTCGCGAGTCGCGTTCTGCAATTTCTCGAAGCTGCTGATGCCGCTGTCGTCGAACACGACCACTTCGCCGTCGACGACCGCATCGTGGTCGGACAGGTCGTCCGCCAGCGATTGGAGCGCGCCGAATTTCTCGGTGTAGTCGTTGCCGCTGCGTGTACGCAGTGTCATCTCACCGTGCGTGAGTTCGGCGACGATGCGGAACCCGTCCCATTTGCCCTCGAACGACCACTCGTCGTCCGGCAGATCGAGGATGTCGCCTGCGGTGGCGAGCATCGGTGAGATGTTCTTCGGTGGGGGATTGTCGCTCGGTGCGTCTTTCATCAGATGCATGAGCCATTGATTGCCCTTGGTGCGGATCAGGGCGAATCGGCCGGTCGCCTTCGATCCGTGCAGGACGACGATGACCTCGTCGTCGCGCCACTTCTCGAGTTCGTAGGTTCCGCTGTCCCAGATGGAGACGTCGCCGCCGCCGTACTCGCCCTTCGGAATCCGACCCGAGAACGTCGCGTATTCGAGTGGGTGGTCCTCGGTGTGAACGGCCAGTCGGTTCTGTTTCGGATCGACCGGGATGTTCTTGGGGACGGCCCACGAGACCAGGACGCCGTCGTGTTCGAGTCGGAAGTCGTAGTGCAGGCGTCGGGCATGATGTTCTTGGATCACGAAAGTGTCGTTGTTGCCCTGCGGCTCGGTGGTGGTCGGTATCGGTTCGGGT
Organism: Rhodococcoides navarretei; assembly: GCF_038069675.1. Taxonomy (NCBI): domain Bacteria; kingdom Bacillati; phylum Actinomycetota; class Actinomycetes; order Mycobacteriales; family Nocardiaceae; genus Rhodococcoides; species Rhodococcoides navarretei. The sequence continues at coordinate 5,005,392 of NZ_JBBPCN010000001.1, read as the reverse complement.
GTCTTGTCGGCGCTGCGCATGCTGCGGTACTTGTCGAGTTTGTCTGCGGTGGTGGCGCTTTCGTGGACCGAGTCCATGGCGGGGTCGAGATCTGCGAGCAGGTCGCCCGATTCTGCGTAGCGCTCGAGGACCTCCTCGAACCGAAGCTGCTGTAGGCCGGATGCTTCGAGCTCGGCCCAGGTGCGCGGTGCCGCGACGGTGGGGCGTGATCGTCCGCGCAGTGAGTACGGTGCGACCGTCGTCTTCTTGCCGTTGTTCTGGCTCCAGTCCACGAATACCCGCCCGGTTCGTTTCGCTTTCGCCATCGTGGCCGTGACCCGATCCGGTGATCGCTCCTCGAGAAGGGTGGCAACACGTTTGGCGACGGTGGATGCGCCGGAGGTCGACAGTGGCTTGTCCAGCGGCACGTACAGGTGAATTCCCTTGCTGCCGCTGGTGACCGGATACGCGGTCATACCGATATCGCTGATCAGGTCCCTGATTTCGCAGGCCACGTCGGCGCACCGAGCCAGATCCACATCGTCACCGGGGTCGAGGTCGAACACCATGCGGGTGGCGGGGCCGGGTTCGGTGCCGTCGAATCGCCACTGTGGCACATGCGCTTCGATGGCCGCTTGTTGACCGAGCCAGGCCAGATCGGCTGCCGTGGAGAACAGGGGGTAGGTGACGATGCGATCCGAGTGCTGCATCGAACGGCGATCGAGCCAGTCGGGTGCAGATGCGGCAAGGTTCTTCTCGAAGAACGACGATTGGTCGACGCCGTTCGGCCACCGCTTACGGGTCACTGCGCGGCCCACCAGGTGGGGAAGCATCGCTGGCGCGATGGTGGTGTAGTACTCGATGATCTGGCTCTTGGTGGTGCCGGTTTCGGGGAACAGCACTTTGTCGAGGTTGGTGACGGAGACCTTGCGACCTTCGATCTCGAGCGTGGCCATCGTCTCAGGTTAGTGGTCGCCGTCTGAACCTGCGAGCAAGTTGTGACAGGCTCGAAAGCATGGCAACGATCAGTGTCTCGGTACAGATGCCCGAGAACCCTCAGGGCGCGTGGGACAAGGCTTCCGCGCTCGACCGGTTCGACGAGTGGATGACCATCCACGGTGGTTGGTGCACTCCGCCGCCGGAGAGGGTCGGCAAGGGCACGGAGGTCGAATCCTTGGTGAAGGTGAAGGGTTTCAAGAACACGATCAAGTGGGAGTTCACCGAGTACGACGAGCCGAAGCTGATCGAAATGTCGGGCCGCGGCAAGGGCGGGGTGCGAATCTCGCTGACCGTACACGTGCGTGAGGCCGAGGGCGGGTCGGAGCTGACGCTCGATGCGAAATTCGGTGGGGGTGTGCTCTTCGGTCCGGTGGGATCGGTGGTGGCGCGGGCGCTGGACACCGATGTGAAGCAGTCGGTGGCCAATCTGGCGGCATTGAGTTGACGGATCCTTGCTGAAGTAGCTGCACGACAACCTCTTCCAGCCCCGCACCGGTGTTCTCGGTGTGGGGCTGGAGTCTTTCCTGGGGCTTATGCGATGTGGGGGCCTGCTCGGGCGTGGGATGGTCGCGGTTGTCGATACGGGTCGACGGTGGCGGGTGGGATGAACCAGGGGTGGTTGTCGGTGCCGATGAACACTTCCCAGTCGGAGTGGTGCATGAGTCGGTGGTGGAATCCGCAGAGTAGGACGAGGTTGTTCATGTCGGTGGGGCCGCCGTCGGCCCAGTGCCAGATGTGATGTCCTTCGGTCCAGGCGGCGGGTCTTCCGCAGCCGGGGAAGGCGCAGCCGTGATCGCGGGCGGTGAGGGCTTTGCGTTGTTTGGCGGAGACGGTGCGGGCGGTGCGGGCGAGGTTGAGTGGGTTGCCGTTCTCGTCCATGACGATCGCGGTGAGAACACAATCACACGCCAACTGCCGGGAAGTGTTGCGGGAGAGTGGTCCCATCCAGGGGAGCCACCCGACCGACGTGCCGTCGCCGAACAGGTCCCTGTATGCGCCACGATCCGTTGCACAGCGGTCACCTTCACTGCCACTGGCGGTGTCACTGCCGCTGCCGTTTGCGTGGTCCGGCTCGGTTGCTGGGGCGGTGTCGATGGGGTTGCCGGTGTTGATGTCGACCGGATCGCGTATCTCTTTGTTGGTGTCGGATTCGGTTGCTGCGCGTGCAGTTTCGTCGTCTGCGATGTCGTCGGCGTCGGCAGTGTCGGCACTGTCGCGGAAGTCGGTGAGATCGCGCAGGTTGATGTGCAGGTTCAGGTGGGGTCGTTCGCCGCCTTCGATGGGTCGATTGCTGGAGGCGAGGTATTGGTCGAGGATGTGCCCGAAAGCGTCGGCTCTGCGTTTGGCGGGGCTGCGGTCGTCTGGGGTGCCGTCGGCTGCGGGGCGGGGTTCGGTCAGGGGGGAGAGTGCGGTGAGGAGTTTCTCCCCGGTGACAGCGTCGACATCCATCTTCGCCACCAGCCGGCCGTTCAAGGTCGTGGAGGCGAACAGTTCGTTGCGGTCGGTGTTCTCGGGTGGTGGGGTCTTGCCGCCGAACTCGTCCTCGAGTTTGGTGATCGCTGCCCGGATGCGGCCGGTGCGTGCTTCGGGCCCGGTCGCGGCGGCGATCAGCGCGGTTCGGGCCATGACGCGGCCCTCTTCCGGGAGGTCCTTGGGTGGGGTTTCGGCGAAGGTGAGGATTAGCGCGGCGTGATCGACGGACATGACGCCGGTGTTCACGGCGTCGGCGATATCGGGAAAATTCTTCAACCCGCGGGCGAGGGCGACGATCTTGGTGGCCTTGGACGGCGAGAGCAGGGTGGTGGAGGTCAGCCAGCCGGCGGGTCCGGGGAAGCCGAGCTTCTCACGGCTCACACGGGTGTCGATCTCTGCGACGAGGGCGATCCGTCGGGCCTCCGACAACTGAATTTCATGGGAGACCGTGGCGGCGTCGGCGAGCAGTTCGCTCTCGCTCAGTTGCCAGATCTCCGTGGTCATGGAAGCAAGTGTATCGAACGTGCGTTCGACTGGCAAGCATGATTGAATCGAAAACTGTTGCCCTGCTTAACTATTCGCTATGCAGAACCTGTCGGCGGAGTGTGCTAGGTGCGGCTGCGCCGGTTTCGGGACGGTTCCGATCACGAGCAACGCGGCAAGTATCTCGACTTCCCACCTGAAGTCGACGGACGGCATAGCGCATAACCTGTCCCATCGTCGGGCCTCCGGTGTCGTCATGGAGCCGACATCGCGGCACGGGCGGCCCACGAGCCGGTAGGGAACGTCCGACACTTCCGCCCATTGGGCGAATTCAGAACAGACTTCTACTGCTGCCGCGTCTTTCGCAACCACCACAGTCCCGCGATGGGGAGCACAACCGGGATGAAGACGTAGCCGGATCCGAAGTGCGACCACACCGTCGGCTCCGGGAAGTCCTGGGGCTGGATGTAGCTGAGGGTGCCGATGCCGATCACTCCGACGAGTTCGATGATGCAGGAGACCGTCACCACTCGTCGTGACGCTTCTGTAGCTCGGGCCAGTCCCACCGTGGCGATGATGTAGACCACCGCCGCGAAGGCGGACAGCAGGTACGCGATCGGTGCGTCGTCGAATCGTGTGGTCAGCTGCACGATCGAGCGTGACGTCGCGGCGACGGCGAACACTGCGTAGACGGCGATGAGGAAGCGACCGAAGCCGGTGCGCGTCGCTTGCTGGAGGTTGTCAGGCATATCCGGCCCAAATCTGGCTCAGGCGCAGCACCATGGCTGCGAGGGTGAGGACGGCAACGAGCAGTACCGCTGTGCCGCCACGGGAACGGTCGCCCAGGGACCACCACGTGCCGAGAGGGAGCAGGAACAGCAGTCCGACGAGGTAGGACCCGAAGGTCAGCTCATGTATCTCGCGGTCCGAGGTGAACATCATGACGAACCCGATGACGGCTTGAAGTGCGACGACTGCCTCGGTCGCAGCGATGGTCCAGAACAGTGCGCGATCGGACCTGTTCTTCAGCAGGACGGGTCGGTTCAGGGCGAGCTTTGCGAGTACCCAGATGCCCACGACCAGGGACAACGCGTACAACAAGCCGGTGACGGCGCCGATCATCGAGTTCCTCGTCAAGTTCGGGTGGATGGATGGAGCGGCCTCCAGGGTATCCGCGTAACACCACGTCAACACTGTGAGGCCCTCGAAACACGGCGTTGTTCCGGGTGTGACCAACAGGAAATGGATGAGGCTTGTACTTGTCCTATGGCCGCGGAGGATCTGCTCTCCCGCCGGACATGACCTCTTTTCCCCAGGTGGCCACAGGCGTCCACCCGATTCAGTCAGCTCTGTGAACTCTAGGAGAAGCACATGTCAGATATCGACCAGGCCATCGCCGAGAACATCAAGAAGTCTCTCGAAGAGATCCCGCACCCGTCACTTCCCAAGGGCAGCAACATCTACGGGTCCACCAAGATCTTCCCCGACTACAAGGCGGAGAACGGCGAAAGCTACTTCACACTGGTGCACGGCATTGCCCACGAGTCCTCGGTGTCGTTCGTCGCAGTACTTCAAGCGACGCGCGCTCTGCGCAAGGGTTTCGAGTCGGCCATGTACTTCTACGGCCCCGGCGCTATCAATTGCCTTGCCACCCGTGGCTTTCCGACGACCGGTGACTCAGGTTTCCCCGGTGAGCAGAACATCAACGATTCTCTCGCGACATTCATCGCCGAGGGTGGCACCGTGTTCTGTTGCCGCTTCGGGCTCGCGTTGCACGGTGGCCGCGAAGAAGACCTCATCGAGGGCATCATCCCGGCACACCCCCTGGACGTGCAGGACGCGCTGATCCACTACGCGCGCAAGGGTGCCATCATCAACTCGACATACATGGTCTAGGGGCACCTATGTCCGTCTCTACGCGCGTGGATCTGGCGCTGCTCGGCATTCGAGGAGCGACGCCGGTGTCCAGAACTGCCGGTGCAGGGCCGAGTGACGACGGACATGTCCGCATCGACGGCCTCGGCGCAGCCATCCCGCGCAATCCGCTCAGTCCGTACGTACTCGAAGAAGGCCGAGTCCTGTTCGACGGCAACGACATCGGTCTCGACGTGCAAGCCGTGGACCGGCCGAAGTTCTACGACCTCGCCACTGCCGATGGGATCGCCTACGAGAAGATCGCGAAGCTGCACGGCTCCAGCGTTCTCGCGACCACCGTCGTGCAGACCTGCATCCGCTACGACGCAGATCAACGCTGCCGCTTCTGCTCCATCGAGGCGTCGCTGGAGGCCGGCGACACCATCGCCGTCAAGACTCCGGTGCAGCTCGCCGAGGTAGCCGAGGCCGCGGTGCGGCTCGACGGCGTCACGCAGATGGTCATGACGACGGGTACCTCGGCCGCGAAGGATCGCGGCGCCCGTCATCTGGCCCGATGTGTGCGAGCCATCAAGGCGGTGGTTCCGCAGCTGCCTATCCAGGTGCAGTGCGAACCTCCCGGCGACCTGCAGACGATTCAAGATCTGTACGACGCGGGAGCCGAATCCATCGGCATCCACGTCGAATCCCTCGACGACGACGTTCGGCACAAGTGGATGCCGGGCAAGGCCTCGGTCTCGATGGACGAGTACCGCGCTGCGTGGAAAGAAGCGGTTCGTGTGTTCGGACGCAACCAGGTCTCGACGTACATCCTGGTGGGGCTCGGCGAGGATCCCGACGAATTGGTCTCCGGAGCAGCAGAACTCATCGAGATGGGCGTCTACCCCTTCGTCGTCCCGTTCCGTCCTCTCGCCGGAACGTTGGCGGTGGACGTCGACCGGGCGACGGCTCCCGATCGCGACGTGCTCGAAGACATCACTCGACGCGTCGCCAAGGAACTGCAGGCCGCGGCGATGCTCGGATCCGATCAGAAGGCAGGCTGCGCGGCATGCGGTGCGTGCAGCGTCCTGCAGAACGCGGGAGGCTGACATGTACGGCGTCGTAGAGGGCAACGATCTCGCCGGATTGTCCGGTGCTGCAGTCACGGTCGTGCAGCCGGAGTTCATCGTCCAGCCGTGCAGCGGGCCAGCAGAACTGAATGCGTACCGGGCACTGCGTACAGAGACGTTCGTCGCCGAGCAGGGTTTGTTCGCCGGCACCGACCACGACGACGTCGACGACGATCCGCGAGCAGTTGTTCTGGTCGCCACCGACCGAGACGGCACCGTGCTCGGCGGAGTGCGGCTGGCACCCTGCACGGCAACGGATCTGGGGTGGTGGGCCGGCAGTCGCCTGGTGGTCGCCGCCTCTGCGCGCACCTCCGGCGTTGGGCCGACGCTGGTTCGGGCGGCCTGCGCCCATGCCGAGAGTCGGGGCGTACTTCGCTTCGACGCGACGGTGCAGAAGAGCAACGAGCAACTGTTCACCCGGCTCGGGTGGATTCGCCGCGGTGACGTCGAGGTGGCCGACACACCGCACGTGGCGATGTACTGGCCGATCGACAGGATCGAACGGCTGGTGTCGTCGACCAAGGCGATGCTGGCCGGTGTCCTTGCGCCACTGAAAGCGCAGCCACTCGGGCTCGGTGCCAAAGGATTTCGAGGCGACGACGGGGTGCCGGTACCGGGGAGCGACATGATCGCCGCCTGTGATGCGATCATTCCCTCGATGGTCGACCGCGACCCGGAGTGGGCCGGCTGGTGTGCGGCGCTGGTCAACCTGAACGACCTCTCGGCGATGGGAGCAGGAGCCGTCGGCATGCTCGATTCCGTCGGAGCACCCACGCAGAGTCGGCTGACCCGCATCATCCGTGGTCTCGCCAATGCCTCTGCGGCATGGCACGTTCCGGTACTCGGCGGCCACACCCAGGCCGGGGTGCCGTCGTCGCTGTCGGTCACCGCTCTGGGGCGCACAGCGAACCCGGTGCGGGCCGGCGGGGGAAGCGTCGGCGATCGCCTGACGCTCACCGCGGACATCGAAGGCGAGTGGCGACGCGGATACCATGGTCAGCAATGGGATTCGTCCTCTCGCCGGAACTCCGAAGAGCTGACGACCATGGCGTCGTTCGTCGCCCGCACCGCACCCAAGGCCGCCAAGGACGTCTCGATGGCAGGCCTGGCAGGCACCACCGGAATGCTCGCCGAAGCGAGCGGAACCGGTGCCGTGCTCGATGTCGCGTCGATACCGAAGCCGGGCGCAGCGTCGATGGGCGAATGGATCACGTGTTTTCCAGGGTTCGCGATGATCACCGCGGACCGTCCCGGTGCACCTACTGCACCGTCCGGACCAGCACTGTCCGCAGAATGCGGAGAGCTCACCGACATTCCGGGCGTCGCGCTGCGATGGCCCGATGGAATCACCACTCGCGCGGTCACATCCACCGTGACCGGATTGGGAGAAGCATGACCACCCACCCGCAGCCCGTCACCATCTCCGTCGCCGCAGCCGAATTCGGCCGCGACATGGAACAGGGTTACGCCACCATCGCCGCGTTGCTCGAGGAATCACGCAACCGCGGCAGCCAACTACTCGTCCTGCCCGAGGCCTGCCTCGGCGGCTACCTGCCCAGTCTCGGAGGCGGCGACGAGACCGAGGAATCGCGACAGCGTCGGCTGAAGGCGCTGCCGCCCGCTCTGGAGCTCGACGGCCCCGAGATCAAGCGGGTCATCGACATGGCCGGCGATACCGTCATCACCTTCGGTTTCTGTGAGAAGGACGGCGACACCCGCTACAACGCCGCCGTGACGGTCGACGGCAGCGGCATTTTGGGTTCGTACCGCAAGGTGCACCAGCCGCTCGGTGAAAACCTCTGTTACGACGCGGGAGACAGCTACTCCGCCTTCGATACTCCGATCGGCCGCATGGGCATGCAGATCTGCTACGACAAGGGATTCCCCGAGGCAGCAAGGGAACTGGCGCTCGACGGTGCCGAGATCGTCGCGTCCATCTCCGCCTGGCCGACGGCACGCACCGCGACGGTCGAGAACATGGAGGAGGACCGCTGGAAGCAGCGGTTCGACATCTACGACCGCGCCCGGGCGCTCGAGAATCAGATCATCTGGGTCGCAGCCAATCAGGCGGGTACCTTCGGATCTCTTCGATTCGTCTGCAGCGCCAAGATCGTCGGCCCCGGCGGAGAAATTCTCGCCGGCACCGGCGTCGAACCGGGCTTGGCGACGGCCACCGTCGACGTTGCTGCGCTCATCGGCGCAGCACGTGGCGGCGGTATGTACAACCTGCGTGATCGCCGGCCGTCGGTCTATCGGACCATCACGAAGGAGCCGATCCATGCCTGAGATGTCGTTCCTCGTGCGATGGCCCGACGGCCGCGAACAGTCCTGCTATTCACCCTCGCTGGTGATGCACGATTACCTGACACCCGGCCAGGACTATCCGGTGGCGGAGTTCGTGCAGCGGGCGTCGGAGGCATTGACGGTCGCCAGCGATCGAGTTCTCGCCAAGTTCGGAATGCGGTGCACCTCGGCCGCGCAGCAGATGGAGGAGATTCACGGTGCCAGTACCTCGTACGAGGCCGGTACCGTCCGCGTACTGAGCATGTCGGGAGCTGAATTGCTATGACAGAGAACCACTCCGTGATAGTCATCGGCGGCGGACAGGCGGGTCTGTCCATCAGTTGGCATCTGACGCAGCGCGGCATCGAACATGTCGTTCTCGAGCGCGACACGATCGCGCACGAGTGGAAGGACTCGCGCTGGGACAACTTCACTCTCGTCACCCCGAATTGGCAGTGCGCACTTCCCGGGTACTCCTACGACGGTGACGATCCCGACGGATTCATGCGGCGCGACGAGGTCCATGCCTTCGTGCGCCGCTACGCCGAGAGCTTCGATGCACCCGTGCGAGAACGTGTTTCGGTCACAACCGCACTACAGAGCGGGGATGGGGGTTTCGACCTGCAGACCTCCGCCGGCCCCATGCATGCCGACCAGATCGTCGTCGCTGTCGGTGGCTATCACATCCCCACCATCCCGCGGTTCGCCGAGAAGCTCCCGCGCAACATCGTCCAGCTGCACTCCTCCGATTACCGCGGGTCACACCAGTTCCCGGACGGAGATGTACTGGTGGTCGGCACCGGCCAGTCCGGCGCGCAGATCGCCGAGGATCTGCACCTCGACGGCCGACGCGTCCACCTGGTGGCCGGCACCGCTCCCCGCGTCGCACGCTTCTATCGCGGCCGCGACTGTGTCGCCTGGTTGCACGACATGGGCGTCTACGATGTCTCCATCGAAGATCAACCCGGTGGCGTCGGCAAACGCGAGAACACGAACCACTACGTCACCGGCCGTGACGGTGGTCGAGACATCGACCTGCGCGCATTCGCCACCGAGGGAATGCAGCTCTACGGCCGACTGCTCGGCGTCGAGGACGGCGTTCTGGAGTTCGCACCCACTCTGGAGGCGTCGCTCGATGCTGCGGATCGGGTGGCCGAGAGCATCAAGGACACCATCGACGCCTACATCGAGCGCGAGGGCATCACTGCCCCCACCGAAGAGCGCTACGTACCGGTGTGGCGTCCCGAGGCCGAGACCACCGAACTCGATCTCGCCACCACCGACATCACGGCCGTCGTCTGGTCGGTCGGCTTCCGCACCGACTACCGCTGGCTGAAGGTCGGTGCCTTCGACGGTGAAGGGCACCCGACGCACAACCGCGGCGTCACCTCGGTACCGGGCCTGTACTTCCTCGGCCTGCCGTGGCAGCACACCTGGGGTTCGGGACGCTTCGCCTCGGTGGCCCGCGACGCTGCTTTCCTCGCCGACCAGATCGGGCTGGAGATCAGTGCTGCGCAGTCACGGAACTCACCGCAGCCGCAGAGTCAGATGGTCTGAGTTCGACGTGGCCCCCATCAAGATCGGCGCACTGGCAGCGCATTTCGGGCGTGATGTCGACCGGGCCGTACTGAAGATCACCACGATCATCTCCAGTGCGGCGCGGGAAGGCATCGACCTCCTGGTGCTGCCCGACGCGTCCCTCGGGGGCTACATCAACAGCCTGAGCAATCCGGATCCCGCGGAACTACCGCCCACCCTCGATCCCGACGGTCCGGAACTGGCTGCGATCATCGCCGCGGCCGGGAACATGACGATCTGCATCGGGTACACCGAGCTCTCGAAAGGGCTGCGGTACAACGCTGCAGCGTGCCTTACGGGAGACGGCATTCTGGGTAGCCACCGCAAGGTGCACCAGCCGCTCGGGGAGTCGCTCGCCTACGCCGCCGGCGACCACTTCGAGGCCTTCGATACCCCGGTGGGGCGGATGGGCATGCTGATCGACTACGACAAGACGTTCCCGGAGTCGGCGCGGACGCTGGCCCTCGACGGCGCGAGAATCATTGCGGCGCTGTCTGCCTGGCCTGCAAGCGTCACCGATCGTGCTTCCTCGCTGCCGAACGATCGACAGTCCCGTCTGTTCGATCTGTACGACGCAGCCCGGGCAGCCGAGAACCAGGTGGTGCTGGTCTCGTCCAACCAAACCGGAGTGATGGGGTCCCTTCGCTTTCTCGGGCAGGCGAAGATCGTTGGCCCCGGTGGCGACGTGCTGGCGCGGACGTGGTCCAAAGGGGGCCTTGCGGTGCACGAGATCGACGTCGACGCCGAGGTCGACCGAGCCCGCCGGGGGTTGCATCACCTGGCGGAGCGTCGGGTGGACGCATATCCGAATCTGTTGCAGGAGAAGACGGGTCAGTGAAGATCAGCCTGCTGACCTATTCGTCCAAGCCGCGCGGCGGAGTGGTGCACACGCTGGCACTGGCCGAGGCACTGGCGCGCGCCGGGCAGGACGTGTCGGTGTGGTCTCTCGGGCGCGGCGGCGACAGCACGTTCTTTCGTGCCGTCGACCCCGCCGTCGACATCAGAATGGTCCCGTTCGTGCACCGGGACGGAGAGAACGTCGGAGAACGAATTCTGCGGTCGATAGATGTTCTGCGACAGGCCTTCACGCCGGACGAGTACGACATCGTCCATGCCCAGGACTGCATCTCCGCCAATGCCGTCGGCCGCTGTATCAGGACCATCCACCACCTGGACGAGTTCACCACGCCCGAGTTGGCCGCGTGCCACGAACGCGCGATCCTTGCCCCGTACGCACGGATCTGCGTGTCGGCAGCGGTAGCGAGCGACGTCCACCGTGGATGGGGATTCGACCCCACCGTCATTCCGAACGGTGTCGATGCAGGCAGGTTCACCGCAGCCGAAGAATCGGGCCGATCGCACTGGCAGGAGAAGTTCGGCCGGTACGTGCTCGCCGTCGGCGGCATCGAACCACGCAAGGGCAGTCTCGATCTGCTCGACGCGTTCGCACGGTTGCATTCGCACGACCTTCGACTGGTGTTCGCCGGTGGCGAGACGCTGTTCGATTATCGCGACTATCGCGCGGAGTTCGACCGTCGCGCAGTGGAACTCGGAATCGAGCCGGTGATTCTCGGTACCGTCGACGACGACGAGCTACCGTACCTCGTGGCACAGGCTGCCGTGCTGCCGTTCTTCTCCACCAAGGAGGGCTTCGGGCTGGCCGCCATGGAGGCGCTCGCTGCATCGACTCCCGTCGTCGCGCGAGATCTACCGGTACTTCGGGAAGTGTTCGGAGACAGCGTTACCTATGCATCTTCGGTGAAGACCATGGCAGCCGAGCTCGAACGTGCCGTGCAAGAACCGCGGAATCCACTACCGGGGCTGGCTCTTGCGCAGAGCCTCACCTGGGACGAGGCTGCGCGTCGACACCTGGGGTTCTACTCCTCGCTGCGCTGACCGCTTCGCTTGTTGCGTTTGAGTCGATGGGGCTTGAGCTTGTGGAAACCCTTGACCCGTAGCGAGCGGACCGATTTGAGGTAGAACTCGGAATCGTGACGCAGTTCCTCGGTCATGACGGTGTCGACCAGGATCGTTCCCGGATTCGACGAACTGGTCAGGCGCGCAGCGATGTTGACCACCGACCCGTACAGGTCGCCGTAGCGGGCGAGAACCGGTCCCCAGGCCAGCCCGACCCGCAGGTCCGGCATGTCCTCCTGCTCGGCGAAAGCGTCTTGCAGGTCGAGGGCGATGTGAGCGGCATCCTCGGGAGTCTGTGCACTGAACATCACCTCGTCGCCGACGTTCTTGATCACCGAACCACGTCCGCGCGCAATGATATTGGTGGCCAGGGACTCGAACTCCTCGAGGAGTGTCGTCAATTCGCCGATGTCGAGGCGACGCGTCAGGCTGGTGTAGCCGACCATGTCGGCGAACCCGACGGCCATGATGGGGCTGTCGGTGGCGTCGTCGGGAGCGGCGATGGACCGTCCGGCCGCCGCGGCCAAGTGGCGTCGCCAGGTGTAGCCCTGAAGCGCTTCGAGGGTGGGAACGGTCTCGGCCGCGATGTCCCTGGCGTTGCGCCGGATGACGTCGATGTCGTTCTGGTCTTCCTCGCTGCTGGTGATGCGCTCGAGGATGTGAGAGTTCACTACGCCCACTTGCCATTCCGCGAGCCTGGACATCGACTGCCCGAGAGTACGCGCGATCGCGACCTCCATCTCGGGCTTGATGACCTTCTGCTCGGTGAGTCCGGTGATCAACTTCAGTGCCTCGAGGTCCGCGTCGGTGTAGACGACCGCCTCGGTATCGGTGTGGATGGGAAAGCCCATGCCGATCCACAGCGCGATGACCCGTTCGAGCGGCAGCCCCGACTTGTCGACGATGTCGGAACGGGTGTACTTCGGCGTGCCCCCCAAGAGATTGCGTTCGATCTCCGCTTGCACCACCGAGTTGATCTGGTTCTCAGGCATATCCCAACGTTCTGTCGAAATAGGAACGAACATCGTCCACGTACGCGTCGATCTTGTCCGGCTCCCAGTCCGTGGTGGGGATGGGCTCGCCGACGGTGACCTTGACGGTACCGGAGTGGACGGTGAAATCCTTTTTCCACATCACGTCACCGGCATTGTGGATGACGATCGGGACGATGGGCACTCCGGCCTGCATGGCCAGGTGGAAGCCGCCCTTCTTGAACCGGCCGAGACGGGACGTCGGCATCCGTGTGCCCTCGGGCGCGATGGCGACGGAAATACCACTGTGCAACTTCTCGATGGCCGGACGCATCGCCTCGCGGGCCTGTGAAGGATCACCACGATCGACGTAGGCGACGTCGAAGATCCTGCCCAGCAGCGCGAACCGTGGGTCGCGCTCGAGCTCTCGCTTGGCGACGGCGGTGATGTCGCGGCGCAGGATGGATGTGACGATGATCGAGTCGGCTGTGCTCTGGTGGTTGAACATGAACACCGCCGGCCGCGCCGACCATGCATTCTCGGTGCCGGTCACGTCGAGCTTCACCCCGGCGATGGTCAGCGCGATGTCCGGTGCGATGGTGCTGGTGATGTTCGCTCCGTTGCGGCGACTGCGCGTCAGCAGCCCCAGCCCCAATCCGATCGACGCGCTGGCCAGTACCGATCCGAGAGCGGCGGTGCTTCGCACTGCGGAAGTGAGGTCGGTGCCACGCTTGGGGCTCTCCAACGTCAGCGACGGCCACTTCTTCTTCGCGGCGTACCGCTGAAGATCCGGATCGGGGTTCAGCGCGACGGGACGTCCGACGGCCTCGAGCAGTGGCACGTCCTCTCCGCCGTTGGAGTAGGCGAAGCAGCCCGCGAGGGCGATGCCCTCACGTTCGGCGTAGTCGATCGCGGCCTGTGCCTTGCGCGGCCCCCACAGCGAGTCGCCCACCAGCTCCCCGGTCAGTATCCCGTCGGTGACCACGGGGGTGGTGCACAGTAGCGTCTCGAACATCATGTCCTGCTGTACGGGCAGCGCCTGGTACGGCGTGGCCGAGGTGGCCATCACCAGTCGATGGCCGGCATGGCGGTGCGCCTCGACGAGGGCGCGTGCCTGCGGATAGATCATCGGCGCGATCTCGTTGCGGAACAGCGTGTAGGCCTGCTCCATCAGATCTTCTTCCCGACGGCCCTCGAGGCCGCGGACGGCCTTGCCCATCAGGTTGTCGACCGGGGAGTTGCGCATCCGCATCTCGACGACGGCGCTCGATATCTCCCACAGTTCCTTGACCGTCACGTCGAGGGTCTTGAGACGTTCGAGAAACACTGCGCGGGCGGAGAACCCGTTGATCAGGGTGCCGTCGAGATCGAAGAATGCGACGGTGTCTCGGCCGGGTGGAGCGGCGGCGATCGCGATCAGCCGATCGTCGAACTCGGTCATGAATTGTTCTCCTCGGGGGCCGAGATCGGTTCTACCTGGCGCAGCATGCGGTGGGCCATGTCGCGGATCGTGCGCACCTTGCGTGCCCACTCGTCGATCTCGAGTGCGAAGTCTCGGCGTCGACGCGCGATACCGTCGGAGCCGGAATCGACGAGATCGCGGTTCTCCGCCAATTGCAGTGCCGTATCGAACAATTCGCCGGAGATCGACTCGCTGTGATCGAGCTGCTGACGAAGCCGTCTGGCCTGAGCGGCACCGAGGCATTCCGCGATGAACTTCGACTTGTCGAACTCCCCGCTCTGCGGCAGCAGCATCAGTTGATCGGCTACCACCTGGTATGCCTCGAAGATCGGTTGCAGCACGCGGTGCGCGAGATGCAGATCTTGTGACTGAAGTTGTCGCGCAGCGTAATCGGGGTCGCTGATGTGGGTGCGCCAGTCCGGGTCGATGAGATCGACCTCGGACTCGAGCCGTTCGCCGAAGTCCTTCTTGTCGCCGAAGAAGAACTCGAACTTGAGCAGATCGCGCAACTGCAGTGCCGACTGCCACAGGGATTCCTGCGTGAGGGGCGTCGAATCTCCGCTGGTCGGCAGAACGACCAACTCGCCGATGGCCCGCATGACGAAGAAGTGAATGGCGTTGTTGCGGAAGAACGCTGCGACGAGATGCTTGTCCTGAGCCAGATAGAACAGCGGCTCGGGGCCGTCGTCGAACCGTTTGACGACGTTCGCGTTCACCTGTGCGATGACGGCCGATCGGACGACGTCGACGTCGGCGATGTCCACTCCGCCCGCAGTGGGCAGGTTGCGGCGTTTGATGTAGCGGGCCAGTGGGGCGATGATGGCCCACATCTCGTTGACGTTGAGGGCGCGATCCTCGATGCCGAGCAGAGCCATGGTGACCAGCGCGGCCGGAGTGACCGGCGTCGAGTCGTTGATCGCGTGTGCGACGCCGAGGGCGATCTTCTGCACCGCCACTCGCTTGTCCGGATTCTCGGCGACGATGGATGCCACCGAGATCGGCTCACCGAAATTGAGATACACGTTGCCGCGCAACGTGCCCTGAGCACGGATGTACCCGATGGCCATGCGAATGCCCTCGGCCTGTTTCTTCGCTCCGTGCGATTCCTCGGCCATCGCGCCGACCTCGAACAGGCGGTCGTAGGTGATCGACGTCGGGACCAGATAGACATCTTCGGCATCGCTGGACTCGAGGGCGTCGACCAGATAGGTCAGCAGACCGAACCTCGGCGGGCGAAGCTTGCCGGTGCGGCTACGGCCGCCCTCGATGTACCACTCCAGGTTGAACCGCTTGCTCAGCAGGAAACTCATGTACTGACGCAGCGTCCACTTGTAGATCGCGTCGGAGAACTTGCGCTGAATCAGCACGACGCCACTGCGTTTGGCGATCGGACCCAGCGGCCAGAAGCCGACGTTGATCCCGCCCATGACGTGGTTCAGCGGCAACCCTTCGGCCAACAGCGCCGGACGCAACACGAGCGGATCGAGATAGGAACGGTGATTGGGCAGGAACACCAACGGATAGTTCTTGTTGAGCTCGCGCACCTTCTGGAGTTGATCGCGGTCCACAT
Organism: Rhodococcoides navarretei; assembly: GCF_038069675.1. Classification (NCBI taxonomy): domain Bacteria; kingdom Bacillati; phylum Actinomycetota; class Actinomycetes; order Mycobacteriales; family Nocardiaceae; genus Rhodococcoides; species Rhodococcoides navarretei. The sequence continues at coordinate 4,989,696 of NZ_JBBPCN010000001.1, read as the reverse complement.
CGACCTTGTACGCCCGTGAGAAGTACGCCCCGAGCGTTCCCCACATCTCGACGGCGCGGCGCGTCTCGGTCGCGACCATCTCATCGAGGATGTCGTGGACGCGTGTGTCGACGGCGTCGCGATCCTGGCCGACTTCCTCCGCCAGTTCGGTGATGCCGTCCCGGAACTTCTTCTGCTCGGTCATGTCCTCGACGACGAAGCGCGGGATCTTGTACTCCGACCCGATGACGCCGCGCTCGGCCTTGTCCAGAGCCAGACTGGCCTGCCGCAGAATGAACGACGACAGCGACGTGCCGCCACCGCGCTCGAACCGATCCTGTAGATCACTGAGCGTCGCGGGCTCGCCGACGAGAACTGCGGAGTGGTCGGGATCGTCTCCCGCCACCCATCGCTGCCACACCTGCGTTGGCTTGGAGCGCCCGCGCGGAGCGAAGATTCGGTGCAGGATGCCGTTCTTGCGCTCGGACAGCGTCACCCGCAGCGGGATCAGCAGCGGATCCTCGGCGTATCCGCGAACACTGTCCGACAGTGACGTTCTCGCCTCGCCGGAGAGCACCACCGAGGGTGGACGGGGCTCGCCGTCGGGAGTGGTGGCGTCGATCCACTGATTCAGAGCCTGAACCTCGAGGGTGGATTTGGCATCGAGCAAATACACGTGCGGACCGTCGCTGAGCGACTGCTCGTCCGCGTCGAGGTGGTACATCGAGACTCCTGTTCCGTACCTGCACAAGAAGGCACGCCGCCAGGCTACGCGGCAGAAACCGTGCGCGAGGGCGGTTCGGCGAGGTGGCTCCGGACACCGATGTCGCGGCCAGTCGCGCGGCTACTCGTCGGTACTCGAGCGGACTCGGTGGGACTGAAAGGGCGCGTACGACGGCTGTCGTATAGAGTTGTCGACATCGGCCTTCTCGGCCACCCCAATCTAAGTGTTAATCCAAGTAACAGTTACTTGCGGTTACAGTTACTTGGATTAACAGATAATACTTCGTGCATCGATCCGACGCGCCCCACGCCGCACGGCGACATCGCGCGTGCATCTGTGCGACAGTATTCGCAAACACTTTCGAGAAAGGCCGGTAGTCGATGCCACCCCGTGGGCGCGCCGTGAACGATTCGTTGACTCCCGAGAATCTGACGACGCTGGCTGCGGCGCTCGCCGAGGGCCGTCGGGCCACCGTCTATCTCCGTGAACCGAACCCGAGCCTCGGTCTGCCCGACGGGACCTCGGCGAAAGTCGTGTCGATCGACGGCAACACGGTGACGATCAGCCCGAAGGGCGTCAACGACGAATTGCCCTACGAGGCAGAGGAACTGCGGATCACCCGCAATCCCGCGACCCCACCGGCACCGGCGAAACGACCGGCCGCCAAGCGAATCCCGGCATCGGCATCGGCACCGGCTCGAGAACCCGCATCGGCCCCCACCCCGAAGCGACCGGCCGCAGCCACTGCACAGACGGCTTCGACTGCATCCGCTCCTACCGCGTCGACGGGATCGGAGGTGCCTACGCCCGGTCCGACTCCGCGTCGACAGAAGAAAGCACCGGGCGGAATCAGCGTCACCATTCATGCCGGGGCCGACAACGATTGGTCGGTCACGGTCACTCAGGGCGCGAAGCGGCCCACCAAGGCGCAATCGGTGAGCCCGGAGTCGGTGAGCCGCGCTGTTCGAGAGTTGGGCGATCCCATCGCACGCGACGCGGTCGAGGCCGTCATCTCCCACGCGCGCGAGGAGGCTGCTCGTCGCGTTGCAGAACTGAGCCGCCAATTGGAGGAGGCGCGCACGACGCTTGCCGCCCTCGAGCAGGACGTATGAGCGACTCGCTCGTGTTCGTACACCTCTTGTTGCTAGGGTTCTGCCGACAACGCTGAGAGGGAGTACATGTTCAAGAAATTCATGCTCGTCGTCGTGGGGGCGGCTGCAATCGTAGCCAGCGTCGGCGTGGGGACCGCATCCGCGGCCACTCCAGCAGCTCTCGGCGGCGGCTCGGGAATCATCGTCGGAGGCCAGGCCGAGTGCACGCTGACGACGATCGGAAACGACCGCAACGGAAACCTGGTCGGCTTCACCGCCGGTCACTGTGGCCAAGCGGGTGCCTCCATCGTCCCCGAGTACGACACCTCCCTCGGTGAGGTCGGGCGCATCGTATTCTCCAACCCGGAGTACGACTACGCCCTCATCCAATTCCAGCGTGACAAGGTCGCACCGATCAACCGCGTCGGCAACGTGACCATCTCTCAGGTCGGCCCGCCGACGGCGTTCCCGAACATCGTCTGCAAGGAAGGCCGTACCACCGGCAACACCTGCGGCCTCGCGTACGGCGACATCCTGCAGTCGCAGGAGACCTGGGCTCAGCTGTGCGTCGTCGAAGGTGACTCGGGCAGCCCGGTCGTCGTCGGCAACACCCTCGTCGGCATGGTCAACGCCTACCTCGGCGTCGCGTGCTTCGGCCCCGAGGTCGGCACCAACTTCGACGCGATCCTTCGCAACGTCGACCAGGGCAACGGACTCGGCGCAGGATTCGTTCCGGCACCCTAGATCTCTCGGTTATCGGCCGAAGGCCCCGTTCGCGCAATCACACTGCGCGAACGGGGCCTTCGTCGTTCGCGGGGGCCGTGCTGCTCTCAGCGGGCGCGAGCGGACGAATCGGCCGACCGAACGTCCGCGACGATGCGTTCCGCGTCGTCCGGCGCGATTCCCAGCAACACCAAGCTCGACGTCGTTGCCGCTCCCGCCGGGTCACCGAGCAACCCGGCGTTGGTGGCGTCGAGGATCGACAGCGCAATGGCCTCGATATTGAGGATCAGAACCTCTGCGGCGAGGTAGGACGAGAACACACCCTCGCGCTGTCCTCGACGGATGACTGCGGCAGCCGCGTCGCGCATCGGAGTCAGTAGATCGTGAATGCTGTTGTGTCCCAGATCGGATCGCGCGACCGCGAGCAGTAGCCGGTACTGATCTCCGACGCGCGCCAGAGCCAGCGTCTGTCGAACGAACACCGTCACCGCCGATTCGTCTGCTGCAGGAATTCGAGTGAGCGCAGCCGAAATCCGCTCGGCTGCCTCCAGGGCGATACCGTCGATCAGAGCTTCGCGAGAGGCGAAGTGGGCGTAGACGGTTCGCCGGACCACTCCGGCAGCGGCGGCGACGTCGTTGATGGTTGCATCAGGATTGTCTGCCAGGACCCCTTGTGCGACATGCAGAATTCGTGCTCGGTTGGACCTGGCGTCACGCCGTTGCACGGGCGGCGCTGCCGCGTCCCGTGCAGTCGATCCCGACTCCGTCGTCTTACGCACAGGACAAGATCTAGCACGATCGCGGGCGCAGAGTGTGGTTGCCGCCACAAAAGATTGCCGATCCTAGCCGAAGCTTCCTAAGCTGCACAGCACTGTGCAAGGTGTGTCTCGCACTTTGCCAACGGGGGGGAACACACGATGACACTGCTTGCGATGACGCCTGTCCAAGATATGCACAAACCGTACCCGCGACGCTGGTCGGCGTTGGTGGTGTTGTGCCTGAGCCTGCTGATCGTGGTCATGGCCAACACGTCGCTGTTGGTCGCCGCACCGTCGATGACACTCGATCTGAGTCTGACGAGCAGCGACCTGCAGTGGGTGATCGACGGCTACACCGTCCCCTACGCGTCGTTGATGCTGCTGTGCGGCGTCATCGGTGATCGCTACAGCCGCCGCGGCGCGCTGATTCTCGGCCTGATCATCTTCGTTGCCGGTTCGGTGGCCGGGGCGCTCACCGATGCAACCCTTGGAGTCATCCTCGCCCGCATCGTCATGGGTGTCGCGGCTGCGATCGTCATGCCCGCGACACTGTCGCTGCTGGTCGCGACGTTCCCCAAGCGTGAGCGCGCCACTGCCGTCACCGTGTGGGCGGCCACCTCCGGGCTCGCGATCGCGGCCGGGCCATTGCTCGCCGGCTGGCTGCTCGAGAGCTTCACCTGGCACTCGACGTTCCTGATCAACGTTCCGATTGCGTTGGCCGCCATCGTCGGAGCTGTCGTGCTGGTCCCGCCGTCACGAGCCGTCGCGCCGGGGGCGATCGACTGGATCGGTGGACTGCTGTCGGTGCTGGCCGTGTCGACGATCGTGTACGCCATCATCGAGGGGATGCACTTCGGCTGGACGGTCGGGCCGCTGTACTTCGCGCTGGTCGGGCTGCTGTCGGTCCTGGGTTTCGTGGGATGGGAACTGCGCCATCCCAATCCGCTGCTCGACGTCCGAATGTTCTCCTCCCGCATCCTCAGCGGCGCCGCCCTTGCGGTGCTCGTCTTCTTCCTCGTCACGTTCGGCGCGATCTACTTCGTCGCCCAGTACCTTCAGTTCGCTCTCGGCTACGGCCCGGTGTCCACCGGTGTGCACCTGTTGCCTCTGGCAGGGGCGGTCTTCGTCGGATCGGGAATCACGATGTGGCTCACGCCGAAACTGGGACCGCGTATCACCGTCACCGCAGGCATGATCGTGGGAACGCTGTCGGTCGTCTCGCTCATCGGAATCGACTCGGCGGCAACGTACTTTGACTTTCTGCCGGTGCTGACGCTGCTGGGTCTCGCGATCGGTCTTTCCGTCTCGCCCTGCACCGACGCCATCATGGGCGAGTTTCCGGACAGCAAACTCGGGGTGGGCGGCGGTCTCAACGACACCGCACTCGAACTCGGCGGATCGCTCGGTATCGCCGTGCTGGGGTCGGTGCTCGCCGCGTCCTACCGTCAGGGAATCGAGAGCTTTCTGCAGACCTTCCCCGGTAAGCAGCCGAACGGCCAGTACACCGGGCAGGCAGCGGAAGGGCTTGCTGCGTCTCAGGATTCGCTCGCAGGTGCGGTGATCGTCTCCGACATCATCCGCGACCAGAACTCCTTCCTCGGTGGGTTCGCCGACAATCTCGAAGCGAATGCTGTCGCGGCGTTCGGGGACGCGGTGGTGCACACGAGTGTGGTTGCTGCCGTGGTGTTCGGCGTCGGCACCGTGATCGTGGCGCTGCTGATCCCGTCGAAAACGGTGGCTTCGACGTCGTCGGAGAAGATCGCGTTCGAGCCGATCGTGCCCTTCGTCGCACCGCAGGCCAAGAATGCTGCAGCAGATCGTGAGGTCGCCGAGCTCGAGCAGCTGTTGGAGCGGCCGTCGGCACCAAAGCCCGACAAGGCCGGTTCGAAGCACACATTGCGGACCGTGGCCGAGCCGGCTCTGGTGGACGTCGAACTGGAGCGCCCCAGCATCTATCAGCTGGCTTCGAAGGTGTACGAGCTCGATGCGTCCGGCACCGGTGCGGCCGCGGTGGCCGGCAAGTCCGGCGATCGGGTGACGATCCATCAGCTCGCGCTGTCGAATCTGGCGCGGACCAGGCGCGTCGAGGCCGAGGAAGCTCTCGATGCTGCGCTCGAACTCAGCGATCTTCCAGTTGCGCCAGCACCGAAGCCTGCCGAACCCACCGCGCCGCTGCAGACCTTCTACCAGCGGGCCAGCACGCAACACGCGAACTGCACGGCATTCAAGGAGCGCTCGAGCTCCATGTGGGCAATGCCGCTGTAGCTCCGCCCTGACCCGGCTCACCAACCCTCCCCGCTCGCGTGAATGGACCATTGCACCGCCGAGACGTCTGCAGGGTGACATTCACGCGCACGGTGTTCTTGCGTGAATGGACCGCTGCACCGCCGAGACGTATGCAGTGGTCCATTGACGCGGCAGGGGGTGGGGCGGGCAGCAGGGGGTGGTGCTAGATCAGCACCGCACCGTTCGATGCCGAACCGACCAGCTTGGAGTACTTGGCCAACACTCCGCGGGTGTAGCGCGGCGGCAGTGGGGCCCAGCCCTGCGCGCGGGAGTCCAGTTCGGCTGTGTCGACGAGCAGGTCGAGGGTGCCCTTGCCGACGTCGAGTCGGATCTGGTCACCATCGCGGACGAAGGCGATCGGTCCGCCGTCGACTGCCTCGGGTGCCACGTGCCCGACGCATAAGCCGGTGGTGCCGCCGGAGAATCGGCCGTCGGTGAGCAGCAGGACGTCTTTGCCGAGTCCCGCGCCCTTGATGGCACCGGTGATCGCGAGCATCTCGCGCATCCCCGGCCCGCCCTTGGGGCCTTCGTAGCGGATGACCACGACGTCCCCGGCTGCGATGGTGCCGTCTTCGAGAGCGTCCATGGCTGCGCGCTCACGCTCGAAAACCCGTGCCGTGCCGACGAACACGTCGGAGTCGAAGCCTGCGGACTTGACCACCGCTCCGCCCGGGGCGAGTGAGCCTTCGAGGATGGTGATGCCGCCTGTCGGATGGATCGGCTTGTCGAGTGCGCGCAGCACCTTGCCGTCGGGGTCCGGCGGTGCGATGTGAGCGAGGTTCTGTGCGACGGTCTTTCCGGTCACCGTCATGCAGTCGCCGTGCATCAGGCCGGCGTCGAGCAGGGCCTTCATGACCACCGGCACTCCGCCGATCGCGTCGACGTCGGTCATGACGTGCTTGCCGAAGGGCTTGACGTCGGCCAGGTGCGGCACCTTAGCGCCGACGCGGGTGAAGTCGGCGAGGGTCAGGTCCACCTGTGCCTCGTGGGCGATGGCGAGCAGGTGCAGCACGGCGTTGGTCGAACCACCGAAGGCCATGACGACGGCGATGGCGTTCTCGAATGCTTCCTTGGTGAGGATGTCGCTGGTGCGGATGCCGCGTCGCAAGAGATCGACGACGGCCTCGCCACTGGCGTGTGCGAATCCATCGCGGCGACGATCGGGAGCGGGAGGAGATGCGCTGCCGGGCAACGACATTCCCATGGCCTCTGCTGCGCTGGCCATCGTGTTGGCGGTGTACATTCCGCCGCAGGCACCCTCGCCTGGGCAGATGGCGCGTTCGATGGTGTCGACGTCGGCCCGGGACATCAATCCGCGCGAACACGCACCGACGGCCTCGAAGGCGTCGATGATCGTCACCTGATGCTCGCTGCCGTCGGACAGGGTCGCGAAGCCGGGCAGGGTGGAGCCGGCGTAGAGGAAGACGCTCGCCAGATCCAGACGCGCTGCGGCCATGAGCATTCCGGGCAGCGACTTGTCGCAACCGGCGAGCAGGACGGAACCGTCGAGACGTTCTGCGCTGACGACGGTCTCGACGCTGTCCGCGATCACCTCACGTGAGACCAACGAGAAGTGCATGCCCTCGTGACCCATGGAGATGCCGTCGGACACCGAAATCGTGCCGAATTCCAGCGGGTAACCGCCGGCAGCGTGGACGCCCTTCTTGACGGCTTTCGCCAGCCGTTCGAGCGAGAGATTGCACGGGGTGATCTCGTTCCACGACGACGCAACGCCGATCTGGGACTTGCTCCAGTCGTCGTCGCCCATTCCGACGGCGCGCAGCATGCCACGGGCGGCGGTCTTCTCCAGCCCGTCTGTGACGTCGCGACTGCGTGGCTTGACGTCGACGTCTGCGGTGATCTGCTCTTCTGGGGGATTCTGCGGGGTCGTCATGACGCTCCTGAGCGGTCGGCGGATGTGGATCCTCGGTCGCGTCCTGGAGGTTCCGCTCCTGAGGTCGCATTCACCGTCAACACTAAACCCGTGGATTCGGCGCATCGCCACTGCGGTTGACCCTCGGCCGGGTTTCTACACCACAAGTGCCCTCCTTGCAGTGACCATCGGCCCTGTCCCACAGCGCCGACGCGGGCCGACAGTGGAGGACACAGTCACCGCCCCGCGGTGGGAGGTCGAGGAGAGACGATGAACGATCAGCCGGATTCGGCCGTGACGGAGATGTTGGTGGAGCTCGCCTGCCGCGCTCCGTCGGTGCACAACAGTCAGCCGTGGCGGTGGGTTCACTCCGAACACGGACTCGATCTGTACACCGACCGATCCCGACTGCTCGGCGCGATAGATCCCACCGAGCGGCAGATGGTGCTCAGCTGTGGGGCAGCGCTGGACCATCTGTGTACGGCAGCCGCGGCCTTTCGATGGACCACCGACGTCGACCTGATGCCGACGCCCGGTGCGCCGGACCATCTCGCGCGCGTCCGACTGTCCCACGACGCGCACCCTCGATCACACGAGTTCGACCTGCTGGCTGCGATCAACCGCCGCCACTCGGATCGTCGGGCGTTCGGCCCGGTGCCCGACAACCGGATTCCGGCCCGGTACGTCGGGCGGATCGACGCAGGCGACGACATTCGAGTCACGTTCCTGTCGGACGAATCCAAGGAGACGCTGGCCGCGGCATCGAAGCTGAGCGCGAGCGTTCGCAAGTACGACTCGACGTATCAGGCCGAGATCAGGTGGTGGGCCGGACACTCGTTCCGATCGGGAGGAATTCCGCCCGAGGCCCTCACCGATCGCGCGGAGTCCTCGAGGGTGCAGGTGGGCCGTGAATTCCCCGAACCGCACCGAGCGGGCAGGACGGAAACACGAGAGCCGGCGACCGACGAGTCCACGGTGGTGCTGCTCGGTACCGCGTCGGACGAGCGTCTGGACTGGTTGCAGTGCGGGCGCGCAATGTCCGCCTTCCTGCTGGCCGCAACCGCCGACGGGCTGGCGACCTGCCCACTGACTCACTTGACCGAGCAGTCCGGTAGTCGCCGCCTGGTCGAGTCGTTGGCCCCGGGACAGGGTGTGCCGCAGGTGCTGATTCGGATCGGTGCGCCTGCCGTCGGCTCGCCTCTCGCCCCGACTCCGCGTAGAGCGGTGTCGTCGGTGCTGTCGGTGGCCGCCCGAAGTACGGCACGGGGATCGCGCAGAACGACGCCGCGCTGATCGGGGACCAGGAACCGGAACTGGGGACCAAATGCTCTGTGGCGCGGCTGTAGTCGAGTTGTCCAATGGGACGCGAGCATCCGACAACGGATGACCGTCGACGGGCCCGACCGTGTGGCTCGTCTCAGACCGAGGACAGGAGATGACCGTGGTTCTCGCACATCATCAGAACATCGTTGTGGGCGTTGATGGTTCGCCGAGCAGCGTCGGCGCCGCACTCTGGGCGGCAACCCTGGCCGAGCGGTTGACTTCTCCGCTGCACATCGCCGGGGCGGTACAGCATCCAACGTTCTACTTGGGCGAGTCCGCATCGGTCGTTCCCGCCGACATCTGGGACGAGCAGCGTCGGGCGGCCGAACGCATCGTCACCGACGTCGCTACGGCAGTACTGGCGCGGCATCCGCACATCGCGGTGACCACCTCGGTCGCGGAGGTGCCTGCATGCGACATGATGGTCGAGCTCTCTCGCACCGCGCGCATGCTGGTCGTCGGTAATGCCGGTTCAGGGCCCATCGTGTCTGCGTTGTTCGGGAGCACGGCACAGAAGACCGCGACCTCGGCGTGGTGTCCGGTGATCGTGTGGCGGGAAGGAATCGACACCGTCGACGCACCGATTCTCGTCGGTATCGACGGCAGTGCGACGAGTGAGGCGGCGGTCGAGCACGCGTTCGAGCTGGCCTCGCTCCTCGCGGTGCCGATGATCGCCGCACATGCCTGGAGCTCGTTGTCCCAGGGTGCTGCTCTGTCCCTGCCCGGATCGCCGGACGATGCCGAGATCGAGCGCGAGCAGCAGTTGTTGCTGTCCGAGTGCCTCGCCGGGTGGAGCGAAAAATATCCGGACGTCACCGTTGAACACGTTGTGCAGCTGGGTAACCCGGCACACCTACTGATAGAGCAATCCAAACGGGCCGGCATCGTGGTGGTCGGCAGCCACGGGCGAGGTGTGGTGGCCAGTGCACTGTTCGGGTCGACCAGTAGCAACCTCACCCGGCGCGCGCACTGCCCGGTGATGATCTGCAGGGACCGATGACCAACCGGACGGTTCCGAATCGTGTGCGCCACAGCGAAGAACGTCGACGCATCCTCGACGCGAGCACCGCCGGCCGACTCGCACGTAACGCGCCGATGGCTCGGTCGATCGGCCACGACCACTTCGGCCCGACCGTCGACGTCGTGCCCTGCATCTGGATCGGGAGTCGGGTGTACTTCTACGCAGCGGGGCGGTCGCAGTTGGGGCGCAGCATGCTCGACTCGTCGGTCGTGCTGGAATTCGACGCCGAGGATTCCGTTCGCGGAACAGTCTCCACCGTCGTCGTCCACGGTATCGCGCGTGCCGTTCCGGGCGAGAGAAGCGAGGCTATCGAACAGGCTCTGCCGCAGCCGCATTCGGACGAACCACCGATGCACCGACTGGTCGAGGTGACCCCGACGTCGGTCTCGGGCGTCGAACTGACATGCCCTCGCCGCAACACTCACCCGGAATCGAACGCCGCACGACGGAAGGCCACGACGATGACCGACAACGAGACAGCGCAGGCACCGATGACGACAGTGCTGGCGTCCGATTCCATCACGGTCGACATCCCGACGGCTCGGGGGCCGAGAGTCTTTCCGGTGACCACCGCCTCGATCGGGGCAGTGGTTCATGCCGTGATGATCGCGGAGTACGGACCGATCGGCGGGGTCTCACCGGACGGGCACACCCTCGGAACGGCAGTGCGCTCTCGATGGCCGAATGCGCGAGTGTTCGAGCGGCGCAGCACCGGTGAGCGCGGGGCAGATCCCCGAGGTTACGACACTTTCTATGTCGAACTCGATGCGAGTGGTCGTCGCACCGACGCCGATCTCGACGAGGTGTCGGCCCTCTTCCGTTGAGCTTGCCGTTCATGACCTGCAGTTTCATGACCTTGTGCCCTGGTGCGCTCTTCGTCCGCTGCGACACACTCGAAGGACGCACGATTCTGGAGAGTGGGTGGTTGCGGTGTTCGGATTCGAGGTCGCTCGCTGGTGGCACCTGGCACCGTGGAGTACCAATCCCCTGATGCGAGGCCGTGATCGAACCTCCGCCCTCGTTTTTGCGTGTGGGCTGGCGGTGATTCTGGGACTCGTCCCGTTCTCCGCGCTGCTCGGATCGCTCACCTACGCCGATCTCGATGCCGCGTCGGCCCGAACGCGGGCCACCACTGAGCAGGTCGATGCCCTGGTGACGAGTGAACCGACGTTGCGATCGGAAGAGAGTGCAGTCTTGGATCCGACCGAGCACTACGCAACGGTCGCTTGGGAGTGGCCACCGGGACAGCGGCACAGCGACGAGGTTCGAGTTCCGGACGAAGCCGAACAGGGGGCAACAGTTCCGGTGCGAGTCGATTCCGAGGGCAGGCGGGTTGCGGAACCGCCGTCCTCCACCTCGAATGCTGTCGTGGGAATCAGTGCAGCCGTTGGGTTCTGGGTGGCCTGCACGGTCGTTGTTCTCGTCGCGCTCCAGGCGACGAGGTATTTCGGTTGGCGTGCGCGGATGCGTCAGTGGGACCGCGACTGGCTGAAGTTCGAGTCCGAACGTGGTCGAACCAAGGGAGACTCGACATGAGGGACCTCGGCCACCTCGATGATGGACCAAGTGCTCTGCAGGTGGACGCGGCTGCAGATCTACGGTCGATTCGATTCGGCTGCACGGACAGTCGACCACGAGACGAGGAAGAATCATGAGCAATTCCACCGACCGCATGCTTCCCATCCTGGTGGGCATCGACGGCTCGAGCGAGGCCGATGCCGCGGCGCTATGGGCGGCGGCCTATGCGGCGAAGGTGCGCGCACCCGTGCGTCTGGTTCATGCAGTCCCCGAGGGGGATTGGTACGGATCGGCGGCGTTCGTCGACGGCGGTGCGCTGGAAAGGGACCTGCGCGCGATCGGTCGCAAGCATCTCGCTCGCGCCGAGGCAGCGATTCATCACGCAGCACCCGAGGTGTCCGTCGAGACCGTCACAGCCGATGGGACCATCGCCTCGTACGTGGCGGATGCCGGCGCAGAACTGGTGGTGCTGGGATCGAGGAAGTCGAGCGCACTGCGAGACCTGACTCTCGGCAGCAACACGCTACGAGTCGTGACGCATGCCCAGTGCCCGGTGCTGCTCATGCGTACCGCCGTCGACAGTGCCGACCCTGCCCGCCCGATCGTGGTGGGGGTCGACGGAAGTGAGCAGTCGGATCGGGCGCTCGGGGCCGCACTCGAGATCGCGCACACTCTCGGCTCGCCGGTGGTCGCCGTGAACTACTGGGGATTCGACCCTCAGGCAGGTCTGGGAACAGGATTCGAGGATGTCGATTGGGTGAGTATTCGGGCTCACGAACAGCATTGGCTCGACACGCATGTGGAGACCGTGCACGAGAAGTACCCGGATGTGGCGCTGAGTACTGTGAGCTCGCAGTCGAGCCCGACGCGAGGCCTGCGTGCGATGTCCGCGTCGGCATCGATGATCGTGGTCGGCTGCCGAGGCCGGGGTGCGTTCCTCGGAACGATTCTGGGATCGGTCAGTCAGAACCTCGTCCACCACGCCGACTGCTCGGTACTCATCGTGCGATGACTCAGTGCGGTGACCCAGTGCGATGAGCGCTCAGTCCTGGTCCTTGCTCCGCGGTGCCATCGGCGGTGAGCCGATATCGCAGTGCGGTGGGCAGTTCGACGCGTCCTGGCCGGTTCCGCGAATCAGTACTGCGGCAATGACGGAACCGATCACCAGCAGTCCGGCGCACAGCAGCATCGCGGTGTGGAATCCGTCCGAGAACACCTCCGGCGCGGAGTAATCGGAGCCTGCGATACCGGCGAGCGCCGGTAGGGCAGCCACGGCGAGCAGCTGACTGGTGCGGGCCACCGCGTTGTTGACGCCCGACGCGATTCCGGCGCGATCGGTGGACACCGCACCCAACACGGCTCCGGTCAGCGGGGCCACCAGAGCGGACAGACCGAGCCCGAAGACGAGAACCGCAGGCAGAACGTCTGTGACATAGGTGGATCCGGGCCCGATGCGCAACATCAGCAACAGGCCGAGCGCCGACAGCAGTGGCCCGACGGTCATCGGAACACGAGGTCCGATGCGTCCGGCGATTCTCCCCGCGCGGGCGGACAGGGCGAGCATGAGAGCGGTGATCGGCAGCGTGGCCACCCCGGCCGCGATGGGTGAGTAGCCCACGGCGAACTGCAACTGCAACACCAGCAGGAAGAACACTCCGCCCAGGGCCGCGTACACGGCGAACGTCACGAGGTTGGCCGCCAAGAACACTCGCGACGCGAACAGCGATGGCGGTACCAGAGGCTCGTGCGAGCGCCGCTCGATCACGACGAACAGTGCGACGGCCGCGATACCGAGAACCAGCGGCAGAACGTGGGACTCGATGAGGCCGTACGTGAGCAGACCGAGTGCGGCGGCCACCGTCACCGCGCCCGGTACGTCGAGTCGGCCGGATGCGTGCGGATCCCGGCTCTCCGGAACATGTTTCGCCGCCACCCACACGACCACGACTGCGAGCGGGACGTTGATCAGAAACACCGATCGCCACCCGACGGCGTCGACCAGCCATCCCCCGAGCAGTGGACCGATCGCCGACGCGACGCCGCCCAGCCCCGACCACAGACCGATTGCAGCCCCTCGATCCTCGGCCTTGATCGACGCCGAGATCAACGCGAGAGACCCTGGTGTCAGCAACGCCGCGCCGATGCCCTGAAGAAGTCTCGCCGCGATCAGCACCTCGATACTCGGAGCCAGTCCGCACAGCACCGAGGCGGCCGCGAACCAGACCGTGCCCCAGACGAACACCCGTCTGCGCCCCAGCCGGTCGCCGAGGGATCCGCCCAGCAGAATGAGCGACGCCAGCGTCAAGGTGTAGCCGCTCACCGTCCACTGCAGGCCGGTGACGCCGGAACCGAGATCGCGACCGATTGCGGGGAGCGCGATGTTGACCACGGTGGCATCGAGCATCGCCAGAGCCGAGCCGAGCACCGTGGCTGCGACGATCCACCGTCCCCGCGCGCTCGACAGCGAGATGTCGGTAGTGGTCACAACTGTTCGACGCACACGACGAAGTTGCGCGACTCCTTCTCGAATCCGTAGAGCGCCGGATCGGGGCAGTCGTCGACGGACGAGGTGCCCTCGAGGATGGTCACGACGCGGCGGGTGTCGGCACCGGGAGTGGCGCAGTCGACCCGCTGAGCGAATTCACCGACGAGGTCCATGCATCCGCCGACCTGCCAGTCGATGTCCAGACACAGGGCTCCCTGTTCGATGTCGAAGTAGGTCTCGTAGTAGTACTGATCGGCGTCCTCGGGGCACTCGGCCGAGGTCGGCGTCTTGGCGAAGACAACGTAGTTGGACTGCGCAGATCCGCAGGTCGCGTTGGCGATGGCCGCCTCGTCGACGGTACCGCCCAGGGTGACGCACTCACCTACCTCCACATCGATGTCGACACTGCCGCCGTCGTCGATGTCGGTGGGCGGTGCGGTGGTGGGAGGACTGGTGGTCGTGGTGGCCGGAATGGTCGCGCCGGAGATCGCGACCGCGGTGCCGGACACCTCCGACGCGCACCCGCCGAGCAGCAGGGCTGCGCACCCGAACAGCGCGAGAACGAGAGCGCGGACCGAACGACTGGATGACGCCATGGTGAGTCCTGCCCTCGTAGGTTCGACCGTGTTCGTCTAGAAAATATCCGACTCGCTTGTCGGCCGCATGAGGCAGGATGAACTGCGTGGATCTTCCTCTTGCCGTGCCGGTCGCACCGATGCTCGCCAAAGCCGCGAAAGTGGTGCCCGCGCAGCCCGAGGACGGGCCGGCTGTGTGGTCGTACGAGCCGAAATGGGACGGATTCAGGGCCATCGTCTTCCGTGACGGAGACGAGGTGGTGCTGGGGTCCCGCGGCGGCAAGGACCTGGCCCGCTATTTCCCGGAGTTGGTGGAGGCGATCAAATCCGAGCTGCCCGAGAAGATCGTCGTCGACGGTGAAATCGTCGTGCCGCGCGAGAAGGACGGTTCCACTCGTCTCGATTGGGAATCGCTGTCGGAAAGAATTCACCCCGCGGCGAGTCGGGTGACGATGCTTGCGGAGAAGACTCCGGCGCAGTTCATCGGCTTCGACCTGTTGGCCGTCGGCGACGAGGACCTGACGAGCGAGCCGTTCTCGACGCGGCGGGCGAGATTGCTCGACGCGGTCGGCACGGGTGGACCGAGCTGTTTCGTCACCTCCGCCACCGACGACGCTGCGGTGGCCGAGGATTGGTTCGAGCGTTTCGAAGGTGCCGGACTCGACGGTGTGGTGGCCAAGAGACTCGACGGGGTCTATCTGCCCAACAAGCGCGAGATGATCAAGATCAAGCATGCGCGTACCGCCGACTGCGTATTGATCGGCTATCGAATTCACAAGTCCGGTAACGGGATCGGATCGCTGCTGCTCGGCCTCTACGACGGTGACGATCTGCGCATGATCGGCGGTGCGTCGGCATTCACCGACAAGCGCCGGTTGGAATTGCTCGAAGAACTCGAACCGCTCCGACTCGGCGACGACGTCACGTACGACGGCGAAGCGACCCGCTGGAATTCGTCGAACGACCGCAACTGGATCCCGGTGCGCATCGAGCGGGTCATCGAGGTGGCCTACGACCAGATGGAAGGGGCACGGCTGCGGCACGTGGCGCGCTTCCTGCGGTGGCGACCCGATCGTGATCCGCGCTCGTGTGCCTACGACCAGCTCGAGGTTCCGGTGCGCTACGACGTTGCCGACGTCATTGCCGGGGGACGATAGCCATGGCCGCGAAAACACCACCGGCGTTCGTGCAGGCCGGCGAACGCGACGTGCGAGTGTCGAGTCCGGATCGCGTGATCTACGAGGCGACCGAACGCACTCCTGAGATCACCAAACTGCAGGTGTGCGAGTACTTCGCGGCCGTCGGTGAGCCGCTGATGCGGGCGATCGGAGACCGCCCGACCGCGATGGAACGATGGCCCGACGGCTATCGCGAGGGCATGAGATTGGCGCTCGGCCCCCAGGACAAGGAGGGTGACGGCTTCTATCAGAAGCGATTGCCCAAGGGTGCGCCCGAGTGGATCGAGACGGTGAAGATCGCGTTCCCCAGCAAGCGCACGGCCGAGGAGCTGTGCCCGTCGGAAGTGGCCGCGCTGGTGTGGGCGGCGCAGATGGGCACGCTGACGTTTCACCCGTGGCCGGTACGTCGACCGGAGGTGGACCATCCCGACGAGCTGCGGCTCGATCTCGATCCGCAGCCCGGGACCACGTTCGCGGACGCCCTGCGAGTGGCCGACGTGACCCGAGAGCTGTTGGAAGAGTTGGGCTTACGCGGCTACCCGAAGACAAGCGGCAATCGGGGTATCCATATCTACGTTCGCATCGAGCCGCAGTACACCTTCGAGCAGGTGCGCCACGCGGCCATCGGTCTGGGCCGTGAACTCGAACGGCGCGACGACGGGGTGACCACCAACTGGTGGAAAGAGGAACGCGGAGAACGCATCTTCATCGACTACAACCAGAACAACCGAGACCGAACCATCGCCAGCGCGTGGAGTCTGCGGGCTCGGCCGGGCGCGCCGGTGAGCACCCCGATGACGTGGTCTCAGTTGGCCGACGTCACCGATCCACGTGAATTCAACCTCGTCACAGTGCCGGAGCTGATTCAGGACGGCGATCCGTGGGCCGACATGGACAAGAAGGCCTACGCTCTCGAACCCCTTCTGCACCTGTGGGAAACACTGCCCGGCGGAGAACTCAACTTCCCGCCCGACTACCCCAAGATGCCGGGCGAACCGCCACGGGTGCAGCCGTCGAAAAAAGTTGCCGAGCACTGGGATGCGGAGGGTAATCGCACCGAAAGCTAGCTCGCTCGGCCCGGGCAGGAGTGCACACTACGTGGCCGCATCGACGGGATCCCGTCGATTCAGCCGTGTTCTGTGCATCCTTGCCCACGCTCACATGGATTCGAGTTCCCGGATCAACGTCGCCGCATCGTATGGTCCGACGTGTCGGATGAGGTCCTTGTCGCCGCGTCCCAGGTAGAACGTCGGGGTGCCGTCCACGTCCGAGGACGACGCGTCGAGTTCGTCGTCCTCGACGCGAACGACATGGTCGCCGGTGCGGATGTCGTCCTCGAATTTGTCCATGTCGAGGCCCAGTTCGCGTGCGTAGCCGTCGATGTCGTCGGGTTCGAGTGCGTCACTGTTGCGGAACAGCACGTCGGCCATCTCCCAGAACTTGCCCTGCGCTGCCGCGGCTTCGCTGGCGTAGGCGGCGTACCGAGCGTGCGGGTGGTAGTCGTCGAGCGGCAGGTGCCGGTAGACGTAGCGCAGGTCGTCGCCGAAGTGCTTGCGTACCTCGGCGACGCTGCCGGTGGCCTTGCTGCAGAACGGGCATTCGAAATCCGCGTACTCCACGATGGTCAACGGTGCGTCCACCGGACCGCGGATGTGATCGCGCTTGGCGCTGACCGGACGCAGAATGCGCAGGGACGCTTCGGCTTTCGGGGGATGGATCTTCGCGTCGACGCGGAACAGGATCCAACCGAGCGCTGCGGCGATCACCGATGCCGCCAACACGCCGACGCGCGCCTCGTCGGCGAGCAACTCGTCGTCGAGGGCGAGGTCGATGATGAACAGCGAGATGGTGAACCCGATTCCGGACATCGCCGCACCCCCGGCGATATGCGAGAGCGTCAGCCCGGGAGCGAGGGACGACGGTCGCAGTTTCGCGAAGACGGCAGATGCAGCGGTGATTCCGACGAGCTTGCCGAGGACGAGGCCCGCGATGATGCCCCAGGTGAGCGTCGAGGTCGCTGCGGCTTTCAGAGTGTCCGAGCTCAGCACCACTCCGGCGTTGGCGAGCGCGAAGATCGGCACGATGATGAACGCCGTGTACGGCTGGTAGAGCCGCATGAGACGTTCGTTGACCGACACCGCGCGATCGAGTCCGAGGCGGGCCGCGCGGGCGTACTCGGGATTGGGCGACTGTCGGAATGCGCGCGTCAGGTCCGACGCGCGTTCCACCTCGGTGCGGCGCGGCGGGTAGACGGGAAGGATCAGCGCGATCATCACTCCGGCAAGGGTGGGGTGAACTCCGGACTCGTACATCGCAACCCACGTGAACAGGGCGACCACGAAGTATCCGACGCCGCGCCACACCTCGAGCCGGCGCAGCAGGAAGATCAGCCCGAGCCCGACGAACGCCAGCATCAACGGCACCACGTCGAGGTTGTCGGTGTAGAAGAACGCGATGATCGCCAGTGCACCCACATCGTCCGCAACCGCGAGGGTGAGCAGGAAGATGCGCAGCCGCGCAGCCTTCTTCGGTCCGAGGACGGCGAGTGCCCCGAGCAGGAACGCGGTGTCGGTGGAGATGACGACGCCCCACGCCTGCGCGGCCGGGCCGGACGGATTGAAGGCGAGGAACAGCAACGCCGGTGCTGCCAGGCCGGCAACGGCGGCGACGATCGGTATCGCGGCACGGGATCGGTCGGTGAGCTCACCCATCGCGAACTCGCGCTTGACCTCGAGACCGACGACGAAGAAGAACAACGCCATGAGTCCGTCGTTGACCCAGTGCGCGAGGTCGAGGGAGATGCCGTGCTCGCCGATGGTGACCGACAGCTCGGTGTGCCAGAACGATTGGTAGGTCTCGCCGAAGGGTGAGTTGGCCCAGATCAGCGCGATCAGTGTCGCCGCGAGCAGAAAGCCTGCCGCCAGGGTCTCGCTGTTCTTCTCGCCGCGAGCCCGCGAGATCCGTTCGACGAACCGTGCCATCGGCCGAGTCGTCGGCGTGATCTGATCTGCCATCTTCCGGCCCGGATCCTCTCGGAGAGTGGTTGTGAAGCAGTCTGTACCAACGCGACCGTCGAGGGTTTGCTTCCTCGCAGGTGACAGGCCCGCAGAGTAACGGTATTGCGCTGTCGAACCCACCGCACGGCGAGAGAGATGTGCACGACATATTCGACGAACGGCATTAGTCCAGCCAAAAACGGGAATACCGGTCCGACTCGCCCCTGCCACGAAGGAACATCCATGCGTGATTTCATCTGCCGCAAATGCGGACAGAAGCTGTCGTTCGAGAACTCACTGTGTCTGAGCTGCTCGAGTGCACTCGGCTTCCATCTGCCGAGCAGAGCCCTGCTGGTGCTCCCCGACAAGGCGGACGACGGGGTCGCCGAGGCCGAGGTGGACGGCACCACGTGGAAGATGTGCGCCAACCTCAACACTGCGCGGTGCAACTGGCTCGTGGACACCACCGACACCGACGATCTCTGCGTCTCCTGCCGGCTCACCCGCACTCGCCCCGCCGACGACGACGTTGACGCGATGGCCGCCTACGCCGACGCCGAGACCAACAAGCGTCGCGTCGTCCTCGAACTCACCGAACTGGGACTGCCCATCGTCGGCCGGGACGAGGACGAGACGACCGGTCTGGTGTTCGACCTACTCTCCAGCGCCGACCAGCAGGTGATGACCGGCCACGACAACGGGCTGATCACTCTGGATCTGGCCGAGGGCGACGACGTGCACCGTGAGCAGCTACGAGTGGCGATGTCGGAGCCTTACCGCACACTCGTCGGACACTTCCGGCACGAGATCGGCCACTACTACCAGATGGTGTTGGTCGGAAACGGCGAACATCGCGCGGCGTTCGAGGAACTGTTCGGAGATCCTGATTCGAGCTACCAGGACGCTCTCGATCGCCACTACAGCGAAGGTGCGCCCGACGGCTGGGAAGACAACTACGTCTCGTCCTACGCCACCATGCACCCCGCCGAGGACTGGGCCGAGACCTTCGCGCACTACCTGCACATTCGCGACACCCTCGACACGGCCGCTGCGTTCGGCATGGCCCCGGCCGGTTCGACGCTGGAGAGCCCGCTGCCGGGTGATGTCGGCTTCGATCAGATCATCGACTGGTGG
The DNA here is from genome assembly GCF_038069675.1 of Rhodococcoides navarretei. Taxonomy (NCBI): domain Bacteria; kingdom Bacillati; phylum Actinomycetota; class Actinomycetes; order Mycobacteriales; family Nocardiaceae; genus Rhodococcoides; species Rhodococcoides navarretei. The sequence goes on along the minus strand of NZ_JBBPCN010000001.1, from coordinate 4,970,032 downwards.
CTGCCGTTGTCGTGGGCGTTGAACCAGATCAACCGCTCGATGGGCCACCAGGACCTCTATCCGTTCGTGCTGCCGGCGACCGTCGTGAAGAAAATCGGGTACGTGCACTCGTTGATTGCACCCAGCACCCTCTGACGCCCGCTAACGGTCGTTGAGCTTTGCCATCAGGGGCGTATCCTGTGTTGTCGGCACACCGCCGATGCCGGGGTACGTCCCCTGTGCATGAGCAGGACGAGGTGACGACCATCAGCGAGCAGACAGTGGATTCGACGGGCACTCGCCCGCCGGTCACCGATTTCGAGCTGAGTCGACGGTTGGCCGAGGTTGCCGAAAAGCTGCGGCGCCAGCATTCCGATCCGGATCGAGTTCTGGCCGTCATCACCGAGTCCGCGGTGGCGAACGTCCCGTCTGCCGAGTTCGCGTCCATCACCACCGTGCTGCAGGGCAAGTTCGTACACAGCGCCGCATTGTCGGGAGAACCCGCCGGCCATTGCGACAAGATCCAGGAGCAGCTGGGCGAGGGACCGTGCCTCGAATCGGCGATCGAACAGACGACCATCAGGATCGACGACATGGACAGCGACACCCGCTGGCCACTGTTCGCCGATGCGGCGTCCGCGCTCGGGGTCAAGAGCATGATCTGCTTCCAGCTCTACGTCGAGGGAGTCAACTTCGGCGCACTGAACCTGCACTCCACCCGTACCAACGCGTTCACTGCCGAGGCCGAGTCGATCGGCTCGCTGTTCGCTGCGCACGCGGCCATCGCGTTCTCCGCCGCACGCGAGGAACAACAGATCCGGGCCGCGTTGACGAGCCGAGATCTGATCGGTCAGGCCAAGGGCATGCTGATGGAGCGGTACAACCTGAATTCGCAAGCGGCATTTGCTTTGCTGGCCAAGCTGTCTCAGGACACCAACGTCAAACTCGCCGACCTCGCCGAAAGGCTGGTCATCGACGCGGCGAAGTCGACCGACTGAGGCCCGTCGACAGGATCGAGCCCGGTCAGCGCACGTCGAGGCCGTCGGTGCTCGCGACCGACGCCGCCGGACCGTCCGAGGCGACGAACACCTCGATCCGAACGTCCTCGTCCAGGTAGCGGCTGAGCAACGCCAATCCTGGTGTGGAAGCAATGATCTCGTGGACTCGATCGCCCGGGATCGGATAGTCGTCCACCTCGTGGCGCCAATGTGCCGCCACCAGGGTGCCGCCGACCTCCAGGTGTTCGACAGCTCGGGCCATCGCCGACGTCAGGTCGTCGGCATCGAGGTAGTACCCGACCTCGCTGACGACGATCAGATCGAACATCTCCTCGGGTGCGGGCAAAGTCGACCAGTCGTCCGAAAGAGACCACCGCGCGAATTCGACGGCGGCAGTATCACCGACGCGCCTACGCGCGGAATCGAGGGCACTGTCCACCACATCGGTGGACACCACGTGATCGCACCGGGCCGCCAGCTGCTCGGTGAGTACACCGATGGAACAGCCGGGTTCGAGTGCGCGCCGATAGTGCGGCTTCGGCAGCGATGCCAAGGTCAGGGCGTACTTGCGACGCTCGTACCACTTGCTGTCCAGCATGAACGGATCGTCTTTCACCGCATACACGGTGCGGAAATACTCGGCACCCAGACTGGTGCGAGAACCCTGGCTCACGCGAACACCACCTCGAACGGTCGACGGTATCGAGCGAGAACGTGCGGCGGCAACACCGCTCGATCCGCGGGGTGATCCGACAGGGGGCGAATCTGAGAATCGAACTGCTCGATCGACGCTCGCTTGGCCTCGAGTGTGTGGGCGGGAAGATCGATCCGGCGACTGCGGGTCCACGGCACCGCAGGATGATCGGGAGTTGCCCAGTGCCACATCCAGATCGGATACTCCACCACCGGTATCCCGACCGCGCTCGCCGCAGTGAGGCAGGCACGTGCGGTGGCTTCGTGGTCGGGATGGCCATCCCCGCGCCAGGGCGTCAGGCACCAGGTGCCGGGAGTGGCGTCGAGCAGCGGTATCAGCGCATCGGCCACCGCAGCCTCGTGGTCCTCGACCGCACCGTCGGCGATCTGCAAACGCGTCGGAGAGTGGTCGATTCCCAACTCGGCCAACGCACGCTCGGACTCGACGGGGCGTCGTGCCCTCAGGTCCTGCGCCGTCACGGACGGGGATCCGGGGTGGGAGCCGTCGCCGTCGGTGACGGCGACCACCCGAACGTCGACCCCTGCTGCCGCAGCCAGGGACAGCAGGCCGCCGACACCGAGTACCTCGTCGTCCGGGTGCGGGGCGACCACAACCATGGTGACGACGTCCTTCCAGTCCAAGCCCGGGATGGACCAGTCGGCCGACATCCAGTCCGACTCGGCGGTGCCGACATCAGCCTCGGCGTCGAATGCGTTCTCTACCATGGGTTTTCCTCTTCGGCGATGTCGTGCCCGAGAGCTTCGAGATCTCGTTCGGCGTGGCTCTGCCTCAGATAGACGGTGAGATCTGCGACGCGCTGGGCGTGTTCGGCGTCGCCGCACAGTGGGCCGGCACCGAGGGCGCGGCCGACGCGGTCGATGCATTGTGTCGCCGCGTCCTCGACCACCGCGCGCACGACGCGGGCTCGGGTTCGGGCTCGCCCGGAGCGGTCGAACGGATCCGCGTCCACCTCGGCTGCAGCAGTGGTCAGTGCGCTCGACGCTGCCCCGAGGGCCGCAGCGATGGCACCGAGGTGGGCAGCGCGGTGCGGGTCCGGCCGGTCGCGGACGGCGGCGTGCAGCGTGTCCGCCACCGCGCACGCGCTACCGAACCAGGCTGCCGACACGCCGATTGCCCCGTGCCAGAAGCCCGGCCGGGTGAGGTAGTCGGTCGGTCCGCCGACCGCGACGGCGGGGACACTGTCGAATGCGACCGAACCGGAATCGCTCTTGCTCATCCCCACCGCATGCCACGTGCCGGGAACCGGAGTTGCACCCGGATGGGTCAGATCGACGGCGAACAGCCGCGGACTTCCCTCCACCCTGGCCGTCACCAACGCATGCGTGCACAGTGACGCACCTGAGCACCACGGTTTGGTCCCAGTGAGAACCCAGCCCGAATCGTCCAGTACCGCTTCGAGAATCGGCGCAGGCGGTTCCGCGGCCCACACGCCCCAGATCTGCCCACGCTGTGGCGTCGGGCCGTCGAGTTCGTGCAGGATCGCGATCGCGTCGGTGTGCGCCTCGGACCACCGGCCCAGCACCGTGTTGTGCCGGCTCAGCGCGGCGAGCGATTGCCAACGCAGATCGGTGTATCCCGAGCCGGGCAGCGCCAGGTCGAGACGGCCGTCCGCCTCGAACGCCAAGAACGCGGCGCGCAGCCCGGTGTCGAGGTTTGCTCGGTCGGTGGATTCGAGAAAACCGGTCTCGCTCATGCGGTGGGCTCCAGGGAACGTAGGAATCCGGCCATGCCGTCGGGCGCTCTGCCACGCAGGCGACCCGACGTCGTGACCGGAATGTCGCACACCCGACGGCACACGATGCCGCCGAGCTCGAGGCGTCGGACCAGATCGTGGTCCTCGCCGGTGGTCAACGGCGCGAATCCGCCGACGGAGAGATAGTCCGTCGCCCGGACCCCGAGGTTGGCCCCGTGGACGTGTGGGTGGCCGACCTCGTGTCGATACTGCACGTCGTACGACGACCGAAGGGCAACGTCCTCCCGGAAGCGGTCCTCGAAGTCGACGATCACCGTTCCCGCCACTGCCCGAGCGCCCTCGGCGGCATGCCGGAGATGGCCGAGCAGCCAGTCCTCACCCACCCGGGTGTCGGCATCGGTGGTGGCGAACCAGGTGGTTGCTCCGTGCTCGGTGCCGGACGCCGAGAAGCCTGCTGCCCGGGCCGCTCCGACGTTGCGGTGAGCTACTTCCACTGTCGACACGAACGGGTGACGTGCGGTGATGCTCGCAGAATCGTCGGTGCACGCGTCGAGCACCACGATCGTGGAAACGGGGACCGAGGTCACCTCGACGACGCGACGCTGCGCTCGAGACAGGGCGGTCAGACACGCGTCGAGCAGATCCTGCTCGTTGTGCGCAGGTACGACGACGACGATGTGGCTGACGGGGGTATGGGGGAAAGCATCGGAGATCACGGTCCACCCTCTTCGGACACCGGACAGGAGAAGTCCGTTTCGGAATCCGCCGGTGTCTGGACGGGATGTACTTCCCCTGCACATACCCGTTCCCCGGCTGCCGACACATGCGCCGCGGCCTGGTCCGACAGCGCCCGGGACCGGTTGCGGGAACATACTCGTACCCGAGGTTTCTTTCGCCCGTTTCGTCGATATCCGATTAGCAAATGTCGGGGCGGTATGTGTTAATGGGCGTTGCCCTGGATAGCACTGTTCGTGGGCATCGCGACACAGTACGAAGGATGGTCGGGTACATGGCATCACCGGTCCGCACACGCAGATTCGCCCGTCTCGGCGCGATCGTTGCAGGTACAGCCCTCGCGGCTTCCGCAGCATTCGGTTCGGCACAGGCCGCCCCGCTGTGGCCGGGCGGGCCCGACATCTCCATCCCCGGCATGCCGGGATCTTCGGCTCCCGCCGTGCCTGCCCCCGCGCAGCCTCTCGTTCCGCAGCTCGCGCCGGCGAACTTCGCCGATCCGAGCATCAGCCCGTCCGGCGGCGAGGTCGTCGGAGTCGCGCAGCCCATCGCCATTCGCTTCGACGAGGCCATCGGCGATCGCGATGCCGCACTCCGCGCCATCCGCGTCACGACGAACCCGTCCGTGGAAGGCCACTTCTACTGGATCAACGACAGCCAGGTCCGGTGGCTGCCCAACGAGTTCTACCCGGCGCACACCCAGGTGACCGTCGAAGCGGGCGGCGCGAAGGCCGAGTTCTCCACCGGCGACTCGATCATCACCACGGCCGACGACAACACCAAGCAGATCACCGTCACCCGCAACGGCGAGGTCGTCCGCACCATGCCCACCTCGATGGGCAAGGTCGGCCACGAGACCCCCAACGGCACCTACATCGTCGGCGAGCGATTCCGCGACATGTACATGGACTCGTCCACCTACGGCGTCCCGGTGGACTCCGAGGAGGGCTACCGCACGTACGTCGAGTACGCGACGCGCATCTCCTACAGCGGCATCTTCGTACACGCGGCTCCGTGGTCGGAAGCGCAGCAGGGCTACTCCAACGAGTCGCACGGCTGCCTCAACGTCAGCACCGAAGACGGCAAATGGTTCTTCGAGAACGCCCAGAAGGGCGATCCCGTCGTCATCGTCAACACCGACGGCGGCACCCTCAGCGGATCCGACGGCCTGGGAGACTGGAACCGCTAGAGCGGCTTCGCCGCACGTGCACGAGGTGCTTTCGGGTCGTTCCGCAGGCTCCACTCCGGCCTCGTACCCCACTACGAAGTTCCGCTCACATAGGTTGGTCTGCCCGACGGTGAACGTTGGGGCTCAGTTCACCAATCGTTAGCCGCGACTGAGCACAGTCCTCGCGGTGAGTGCAACAACCGAACGAGTGCTGCCCACGGCCAGGAAGAAGCGTTTCTTCTCGCGGCCGTGGACCGATTACGCACTGTTCCTGATTCTGGTGGGCCCCAACCTGGTTCTGCTGGGTGTGTTCACGTATCGGCCGCTGGTCGAGAACTTCCAGTTCTCCTTCTTCGACTGGAACCTGTCCTCGCCCACCTCCACGTTCGTCGGCTTCGACAACTACCGTGAGTGGGCCTCTCGCGAGGACACCTGGCAGATCGTCGGCAACACCGTCGTGTTCACGGTCGCCGCGGTGGTGGGCTCACTGGTTCTCGGCCTGGTGCTCGCGCTGCTGCTGGATCGAAAGCTCAGGGGCCGCAACTTCGTTCGCTCCGCAGTCTTCGCCCCGTACGTCATCTCGGGGGCCGCGATCGGCATCGCGTTCCAGTTCGTCTTCGACCCCAACTTCGGGCTCGTTCAGGACCTGATGCGACGCCTCGGCCTCGGCTCGGTTCCCGACTTCTATCAGGACCCGAAGTGGGCGATGGTCATGATCACCGTGACCTACCTGTGGAAGAACCTGGGCTACACCTTCGTCATCTACCTCGCCGCCCTGCAGGGCGTGCGTAAGGAGCTGATGGAAGCGGCCGAGATCGATCAGGCGAGTCGATGGACCACGTTCCGCAAAGTGCTTCTGCCGCAACTACGTCCGACGACGTTCTTCCTGTCGATCACAGTGCTGCTCAATTCGCTCCAGGTCTTCGACATCATCAACGTCATGACGCGCGGTGGCCCGCTGGGCACCGGCACCACCACGATGGTCTACCAGGTCTACGAGGAGACGTTCCGCAACTTCCGGGCCGGCTACGGCGCCACCGTCGCGACGATCCTGTTCCTCGTGCTGTTGATCGTCACCCTCGTGCAGGTACGAATCATGGATCGAGACGATCAGCGATGACTGTGACCGACAAGCGTCCGACGGCCACGCCGGAGAAGGCACCCGGGCCGCGCGACCAGCACCGTGCGCGTCGTAGCGCGAACATCCTCGGATACGCGGCCATGGTCGCCGTCCTGCTGATGATCGGGCTGCCACTGTTCTGGATCCTGATCACCTCCTTCAAGGATCGACCGGACATCTACGTCCAGCCGGTCACATGGTGGCCCAGCGTGTTTCACCCGCAGAACTACGACGAGGCGACGACGGAGGTGCCGTTCTTCACCTACCTGCGCAACTCCATCATCATCACCACGGCCGTGTCGTCCATCAAGTTCGTCCTCGGTGTCCTGAGCGCCTACGGTCTGGTGTTCCTTCGTTTCCCGGGAAAGAACATCGTCTTTCTCGTCATCATCGCCGCGTTGATGGTGCCCAATCAGATCACCGTCATCTCCAACTACTCGCTCATCTCCGAACTGGGGTGGCGAAACTCGTTCCAGGGCATCATCATTCCGCTGGCCGGTGTCGCCTTCGGTACCTTCCTGATGCGTAATCACTTCCTGTCGCTGCCGCCGGAGATCATCGAAGCCGCGCGGATGGACGGTGCCGGACCGGTACGGCTGATGTTCCGGGTGATCCTGCCGCTGTCGGGCCCGACCATGGTGGCGTTCGCGATCATCACCATCGTCAACGAATGGAACGAATACCTCTGGCCGTTCCTGATGTCCGACGACTCGTCCGTCGCCCCGCTGCCGGTCGGGTTGACGCTGCTCCAGAACAGCGAGGGCTACACCAACTGGGGCGCAGTGATGGCCGCGACGGTACTGACCATTCTGCCCATCCTTCTCGTCTTTCTCGTCCTGCAACGCCACATGATCAAGGGCCTCACCTCCGGTGCGGTCAAGGGCTGATTCACCTCACTATCAGGAGTCGAACACCATGGCACACATCATCAATCGGCGTGGCTTCCTCACGCTCACCGGCGCAGCTGCGGCCGCCGCAGCCCTCGCGGCGTGCAGCGGTCCCGGATCGGGCGGGTCGGGCGGCGAGGCTGTCGAAGGCGATGCGAACACCATCAACTTCTGGTCGAACCACCCGGGCAAGTCCCAGGAGTTCGAGAAGGAACTGATCTCGCGTTTCCAGGCCGAGAACCCCGGCCTGACGGTCAATCTCATCGACGGTGGCAAGAACTACGAGGAGGTGTCGCAGAAGTTCAACGCGGCGCTCTCCGGTAACGATGTACCCGACGTGGTCGTGCTCTCGGACGTTTGGTGGTTCAACTACGCCCTCACCGGTGCGATCGAGCCGCTGGACAAGCACTTCTCCGCAGCAGGCGTCGACCAGTCCGATTACGTGGATTCACTGCTGGCGGACTACAACTGGAACGGCAACCACTGGGCGTTGCCGTACGCGCGCTCGACGCCGCTGTTCTACTACAACAAGGCCGTCTGGCAGCAGGCCGGCCTGCCCGATCGCGGACCGGCCACCTGGCAGGAATTCGACGAGTGGGGCCCGCGCATCCAGGCCGTCGTCGGAGACGGCAAGCTCGCGCACGGTTGGGGCAACGCCGTCGACTATCTCGGGTGGACGTTCGAGGGCCCGATCTGGACGTTCGGCGGATCGTACTCCGATCAGTTCGAGCTGAAGTTCGACGACCCCAATACCATTGCGGCAGGCAAGTTCCTGCAGGACATGATTCACACGAAGAAGTACGCCGCGGTCTCCAACGACATCGCCAACGATTTCGCCGCGGGCATCCTCGCGTCCACCATCGCCTCCACCGGCGACCTGTCCACCATCAAGGCCGGTGCCGCGTTCGAGTTCGGCACTGCCTTCCTTCCTACCACCGACGGCACCCCCGGCTGCCCCACCGGTGGCGCGGGCCTTGCCATTCCGGCCAAGATCTCGGACGAGCGAAAGGTGAACGCACTCAAGTTCATCGACTTCGTCACCAACGGTGCCAACACCGCGTACTTCTCCCAGAACACCGGCTACATGCCGGTCCGCAAGTCTGCGCAGCAGGATCCGTCGGAGATCGCGTTCCTCGAGGCGAACCCCAACGCGAAGACGGCTGTGGACCAGTTGGCGCTGACCCGCTCGCAGGACTACGCCCGCGTGTTCGTCCCCGGAGGCGACAAGATCATCGGTAGTGGACTCGAGCAGATCGCGCTGCAGAATGCCGATGTGGCAACCACATTCGCGTCCGTCTCGGATCAGCTGCAGCAGATCATCGACCGCCAGATCACCCCGAAGTTGCCGAAGTAATGGCGGCCGTTCACTACGCCGGTGTCTCGCATCGGTACCCGGGAGCCGATGCGCTCGCTGTCGACAACCTCGAACTGGACATCGCGGACGGTGAATTCATCGTTCTCGTCGGACCTTCGGGCTGCGGGAAGTCGACGAGTCTGCGGATGCTCGCCGGTCTCGAATCCGTCGAAAGCGGTCACATCGACATCGGCGGAGTGGACGTCACCTCGCTGGCACCGCGGGCCAGGGACGTGGCGATGGTGTTCCAGAACTACGCGCTGTACCCCAACATGACCGTCGGCGACAACATGGGCTTCGCGTTGCGCAACGCCGGAATGAGCAAGTCCGACACCGCCGCCCGAGTCCTCGATGCGGCGAAGATGCTCGAGCTGGAGCCGCTGCTCGGTCGCAAGCCCGGCAAGCTCTCCGGTGGGCAGCGTCAGCGAGTGGCGATGGGGCGCGCCATCGTGCGTCAGCCCAAGGTGTTCTGCATGGACGAGCCGTTGTCCAACCTCGACGCCAAGTTGCGGGTGTCGACCAGAGCCCAGATTGCAGGTCTGCAGCGACGGCTGGGCACCACGACGGTGTACGTCACGCACGATCAGGTCGAGGCCATGACCATGGGTGATCGCGTCGCGGTTCTGTTGGAGGGCAAATTGCAGCAGATCGCCGCTCCGCGGGAGTTGTACGACAATCCCGTCAACACGTTCGTCGCCGGATTCATCGGGTCACCCGGAATGAATCTGGTCGACTCGCCCGTGCGCGACGGTGCGGCGGTACTCGGTGAGTTGCGCATTCCCGTCCCGGCCTCGGCGGGCGAGCGCGCCGTCGTCGGTGTGAGACCAGAATCGTGGGACCTGGTGGGCGATGGGGCCGGCCTGCAACTGACGGTCGAGCTGATCGAGGAACTGGGTGCGGAGTCGTTCGTCTACGCTTCCGCACCCAGTACGAACGGCGGGTGGACCACCACTTCCGGGAGGATCTCGGTCCGAGTCGATCGCAAGTTGTCGATCGCATTGGCCGAAACGATCCGACTGGTTCCGCGGTTCGACGAGTTGTTCTTCTTCGACTCCGTTACCGGCCTGCGGTTGTCCTGACGGGCTCACCAATATCGACTGGGAGAGTGGCCCATCCGTGCAAGACGCGGGTGTTGCGTCGGGTTCCCTCGCCTGCCGACCGCAGGTGAGGGAACCGATCGAACAGGGTCTTGAGTCCCACTTCGGATTCGGCTTTGGCCAGTGCCGCGCCGAGGCAGTAGTGGCGTCCGCCCGAGAACGACAGGTGCTTGCCCGCGTTGGCACGGGTGACGTCGAAGCGATTGGGGTCCTCGAACACCAGCGGATCCCGATTGGCACCGGCCAGCACCAGCACGACGAGCTTGCCCTCGTGCACCGTCACGCCCTCGACCTCGACGTCGTGCTTTGCCATACGGGCCGTGAGCTGTACGGGAGACTCCATCCGCAACATCTCGTCGATTGCAGTGGGCCAGTGCGATGGATCCTGTTGCAGCACCGCCAATTGATCGGGATGGTCGAGCAGCAACCGGATTCCGCTGCCGAGAAGGTTGACCGTCGTCTCGAATCCCGCTGCCAGCACCAAACCGGCAGTGGCCCTGAGCTCTTCGTCGTTGAGGCCGATGCCCTCGTCTTTCGCGGCGATCAACTGACTCATGAGATCGTCGCCCGGATTGCGGCGTAACTCCGCGATGTGTTGCGACAGCCAGGCGTCGAACCCGATCAGCCCACGCTCGACCTGCTTGAACTGAGACCACGACAGTCCGATGTCGAGACTGGGTGCGGCCATCTCGCCGAACTCGAGAACTCGTTGATTGTCTTCCTCGGGAACGCCGAGGATGCGCCCGATGACCGCGACCGGCAGTCGCGCGCAGTAGCGATCGACGATGTCGACGACCGGCGAGCCGTCGGACAGTTCGTCGAGCAGTGCATCGGCCGTTTCCTGCACCTGATCGCGCATCTTCTTCACCGCGCGGGCAGTGAAGACCGAGGACACCAACTTGCGGTACCTCGTGTGATCGGGCGGCTCGACCGACAGCAGTGACGGCGGCAGAATCGGATGCAATGCGCCGGATCTGGTGTGCTCCTCGACCCACCGCATCGGACCGGGAAGGGTCGCACCGAGCTGAGTGACCCGGAAGTCGTCCGAGCGCAGCAGGTCGAATGCCACCCGGTGATGCACGGTGATGTTCGAGATCCGAGTCTTCACCAGCGGTGCCGTGGCGCGCAGCTTCTCGTAGACCGGCGTCGGATTGGCTCGCGTTGCGGGATCGGCCACCAGCATCGCCTGCGGATCGCCCGCGGCCGCTGCTCGTTTGGCCGCGAACCTGATGACCCCGTGCGCTGCGAGCCATCGTACGAATTCCCTCATCCGAACAGTCCTCCCCGTTGTGTCCCCCAGGTGAGCGGAACTTCGTAGCACGCTACGAAGTTCCGCTCACATGCTGCTACCAGATCCTGACGCGCTTCCCCGGCTCCAAGTACAGCGCATCTCCGGGCTGTACGTCGAACGCTTCGTGAAAACTGTCCAGATTTCGCACGACACCGTTGCAACGGAACTCCGGCGGCGAGTGCGGATCGACGGCGAGTCGACGAATCGCCTCGGCGTCTCGTGCCTTGGTGCGCCACACCTGTGACCACCCGAAGAACACGCGCTGCAGCCCGCTCAGGCCGTCGAGCACGGGTGCGTCCTTGCCTTCGAGTGAGATCTCGTAGGCGGCGACGGCGATCGACAGACCACCCAGGTCGCCGATGTTCTCGCCGATGGTGAACTCACCGTTGACCTTGTGGCCGGGCAGTGCCTTGGGCTCGAACTCGTTGTACTGCTCGATCAGGGCCGTGGTGCGCTTGCCGAATTCGGTGCGGTCGCTGTCGGTCCACCAGTCGACCATGTTGCCGTCGCCGTCGTACTTGGCCCCCTGATCGTCGAATCCGTGGCCGATCTCGTGGCCTATGACGGCTCCGATACCGCCGTAGTTGGCCGCGTCGTCGGCCTCGGGGTCGAAGAACGGTGGCTGGAGAATGGCTGCGGGAAAGACGATCTCGTTCATGCCGGGGTTGTAGTAGGCGTTGACGGTCTGGGGCGTCATGAACCACTCGTCACGATCGACTGGTCCGCCGAGCTTGTCCAGGTCGCGCTGGTAGTCCGCGGTGTAGCCGCGTCGGTAGTTGCCGAGCAGGTCGTCGGCGCTGATCTCGACGCTGGAGTAGTCGCGCCAGCGATCGGGGTAGCCGATCTTGGGGGTGAACTTGCCCAGCTTGTCCAACGCCTTCTCGCGCGTTTCGGGGCTCATCCATTCGAGCTCGGAGATGTTGCGGCGGTACGCCTCGGTGAGGTTGTCGACCAGCACCTTCATTCGAGCCTTGGAGTCGGCCGGGAAGTGGCGTTCGACGTACAGCTTGCCGACGGCCTCGCCGAGCACGTCCTGGACCAGGGAGACACCGCGCTTCCAGCGCTCGCGGTTCTCCTCCGTTCCGGTCAGCGTCGTTCCGTAGAACGCGAAGTTCTCGTCGACGATCGCGCTCGTCAGGAACGGTGCCCGCGAATGCACGACGCGCCACGCCAGCCACGCCTTCCATGCTTCGATGTCCTCGGAATTCCACAGCGAGACGAAGGTACTCAGGAACGGAGGCTGCCGAACCACGATCTCGGCGAACTGCTCGGTGGTGCTGCCGAGCCCGGAAATCCATGCAGCCCAGTTGAATCCGGCACCGTTCTTGACCAACGTGTCGTAGTCGACCAGGTTGTAGCTCTTCTCGGCGTCCCGCCTGGCCACGACGTCCCAGTGGCCGGCGGCGATCTTCTGCTCGAGGTCGAACACCGTCTGTGCGTCGTACTCGATACCGCTGAGCGCGAACATCTTCGAGATGTGCTCGAGGTAGCTCGCCCGAATGTCGGCGTACTCGTCCTGGCGGTAGTACGACTCGTCGGGCAGGCCGATGCCGGACTGGCTGAAGTGCACGAGGTAGCGATCGGACTGCTTGGCGTCGGTGTCGACGTAATGGCCGATGGCACCGCCGACGCCGGTGCGTTGCAGGGAGCCGAGAACGGTTGCGAGGGTGACGAGGTCGGTGGCGTCGGAGATGGCAGTGAGTTCGTCGGCGATCGGGGTGACGCCGAGTTGCTCCGCGCGATCGGCGTCCATGAAGCTCGAGAACAGGTCGCCGATCTTCTGTGCGTCGCTACCCGCGGGCGGGTTCGCGGCCGCGGATTCTTCGATGATCGTCTGTACGTCGACCTCGGCGCGGTCGTACAACGTGCGGAACGCACCGTCGACGGCGCGGTCGGCGGGGATGCTGTAATCCTCCAGCCATTTGCCGTTGACGTGCACGAAGAGGTCGTCCTGCGCGCGTGTGTTCTCGTCCTGGTAGCTGAGATCGATGCCCGAGTTCACTACTGAAGTCATCCGTCCATCTTTACACTCTTGCGCTTGATTGAACGGGTGTTTAATGTGCTGCACATGCGTACAGCATCGGAGGATCTCACCACCAAGGCGCGAATCCGCGACACCGCAATCGGCGTCTTCGGCTCCCAGGGCTTCACCGCAGGCGTGCGGTCCATCGCCACGGCCGCAGGCGTCTCTCCGGGGCTGCTCAATCACCACTTCGGGTCCAAGAACGGGCTGCGCACTGCGTGCGACGAGCACGTTCTGCGGGTGATCCGCGAGTCCAAGGCAGCGTCGTCCGCCCCCACCGGAATGATGGAACAGCTCGCCCGTATCGACGAGTACGCGCCGCTCGTCGCATACATCGTGCGGAGCTTCTCCGCAGGCGGCACGTTGGCACGGGAGTTGTTCGAGCACATGGTCGACGACGCCGTGCGCTACATCGACGACGGCGTCCGAGACGGCCGGTTCACACCCAGCCGAGACCCCGCGGCGCGGGCCCGATTCCTGACGCGTCAGAACGTCGGAGGCTTGCTGTTGTACGTGCAGATGGCCGGCCCCGACGTCGATTTCCGTGAGGCCCTGAGCGCGCTCGGTGACGAGATCACCCTTCCTGCACTCGAGCTCTACACCGACGGATTGTTCACCGACTCGCAGGCTTTGAACACGTATCTGGAGGCCCGGACATGACCGACGCGATCGCAGTCGACGGACTCGTCAAGACGTTCGGTTCGGTCCGGGCCCTCGACGGACTGGACCTGCACGTGCCGACCGGTGAGGTGCACGGCTTCCTCGGACCCAACGGGGCCGGTAAATCCACGACCATCCGCGTGCTGCTCGGTCTCGTCCGCGCGACGTCGGGAACGGTGCGCTTGCTCGGCGGCGACCCGTGGGCCGACCCTGTTGCACTGCATCGACGCCTGGCCTACGTCCCGGGCGACGTGACGCTGTGGCCGTCGCTGACCGGCGGTGAAGTGATCGATCTGCTCGGCCGAATGCGCGGCGGCGTCGACACCGCCCGCCGCGCCGAACTGCTCGACCGGTTCTCCCTCGATCCGAGCAAGCGCACCCGCACCTACTCCAAGGGCAATCGGCAGAAAGTCGCGCTGATCTCGGCCCTGGCCTCCGATGTCGAGTTGTTGATCCTCGACGAACCCACGTCGGGACTCGATCCGCTGATGGAACAGCACTTCGGGGACTGCGTGAAAGATGCTGCCCGACGCGGAGTCACGGTGCTGCTGTCGTCGCACATCCTGTCCGAGGTGGATGCGCTGTGCAGTTCGGTGACCATCGTCAAGGACGGCCGAACGGTGGATACCGGCACGCTGGCATCGATGCGGCACCTCACCCGAACGACGGTGACCGCCACCGTCGATCGAGTGCCGGGCGATCTCGCAACACTTTCAGGGGTCACTGCGGTCGATGTGGACGGTTCCACCGTCACCTGCACAGTGGAGAACGACGCCCTCGCTGCAGTGATGCACGTGCTGGCCGACGCCGGAGTGCGGAGCCTGGTCAGTGCCGCTCCGACTCTGGAGGAGCTGTTCATGAGGTACTACGCATGAACGGCACGGGAGCACTGCTGCGGTTGTATCTGCGCCGCGATCGCCTGGTGGCGCCCATCTGGGTCGTTCTGCTCGGCGCGCTGCCGCTGCTGTACGCGGTCAGCTTCGAGGGCTTGTATCCGACGGCGGCAGACCGTCAAGCGTTCTATCTCGGCACCGTGGCGGTGCCGGCACAAGCGGCGCTCGTCGGGCCCATCTTCGGCAGCGACCTGGGTGCCCTGGTGTCGTGGCGCGCCGGCTTGATGCTCACTCTCGTTCCGTTGGCCGCGATACTCACCGTCGTTCGGCACACCCGCGCTGAGGAGGATGCGGGGCGCACCGAGCTGATCGGGTCGACTGCAGTGGGCAGATACGCAGGGCTGAGCGCGGCCGTGCTGCTCGCGGGCTGCGGCGTCGCGGCGACGGGAATGTTGTCGTTCGTCTCGCTGTGGGTATTCGGTCTACCGGTGGTCGGGAGCCTCGCGTTCGGTGCCTCGATCTTCGTCGTCGGTGCGGTGTTCGTCGGCTGCGCGGCGCTGGCGGCACAGGTGGCGTCCGGGGCTCGCGCGGCTCGCGGCTACGCCCTCGGCTTGTTGGCCGCAGCGTTCGTACTCAGAGCGCTCGGCGACATCGGCTCGGGAACCCTGTCGTGGTTCTCACCGATCGGGTGGTCCGCGTACGTGCGGCCGTTCGCCGACGAGAGGTGGTGGCCGCTGCTGCTGTCGCTGATGGCTGCAGCCGCGTTCTGTGCCGCGGCGTTCGTGGCAGCGACTCGACGCGATCTCGGCAGTGGTCTGCGGGCCGAGCGCCGCGGCCGGGTGGCTGCCGTGCCGTCCCTGTCGGGGCCGGTTTCCCTCGCGTGGCGACTCTCGCGCGGGACCACCGTCGCCTGGACCGTCGGGCTCGCTCTGTTCGGCATCGCGATCGGCTCGTCCACGGACGGGATAGGTGACCAGCTCGGCAGCAGCACCGCCATCAGCGACGCGCTCGGGAAGTTCGGGGGCACCACACTCGAACAGTCTTTCGTCGCCGCCGTGCTGAGCATGGTCGGCATCATGGTGGCGGCCTACTCGGTGGCCGCACTGCTGCGGCTGCACGGAGAGGAAGAGGCAGGATTGGCCGAGATCGCCCTCGCCACCGGCATCTCGCGGATCCGATGGCTGACAGGGCATCTACTCCTGGCCGTCCTCGGCCCAGCGTGGCTGCTGCTGGTCGTCGGCGTCGCCGTCGGACTGACGTACGGGTCGGCGACCGGCGATGTCGCAGGCGAATTGCCGTCCGTGGTGGGCGGCGCATTGATTCAGCTCCCGGCCGTGTGGGTGGTGACAGCCATCGGCGTGGCCCTGTTCGGCGCTGTCCCTCGATTCGCGACCGTCCTGTGGGCGATCCTGGGCGGATTCGTCGCCCTCGGCCAGATCGGTGCGGTGGTGGGCCTGCCGCAGCCGTGGCTCGACCTCTCGCCCTTCACGCACGTTCCGCGATTGCCGGGAGCAGCACTGTCCCTCGCGCCGATCGGGTGGCTCGTCGTCACTGCCGTCGGTGTCGGCATCATCGGGTCGGCAGCATTCCGGCGAAGAGACATCCGAGGGTGATGCTGGTCGAATAGCATTGTCGATGGCCGATATGTCCGGCCCGGCGGTGAGCGTCAGGTCCGGTGATGCTCGGCCGGAATCCGCATGGAGGTTGTGTGAACTCGACATTCCTCCGCGTGTGGTGGAATCAGCCGCACAGCTACGAGTCGGTGGTGAGCTACCTCGGTTTGCACGGTGCGCTCGCACCGTATCGCCTCGCCGCAGCACTGAGCACGTTCTCGTACGGGCTCGGTGCCGGCGCACTGCTGTTGCTCACCGACACGCCTCCGACCTCCGTGATCGGTAGGTCCGTCTTCGTCGTAGCGATCGTCTCGACACTCGTGGTCGGTGTCGCCTGGCTGAAGGCTCCATGGCCGTCGAAGCGTGTGTCCCTGTCGTTCGCCGCGTACTCGGACATCGGAGTAACGCTGGTTCTGTTGTCGTACGGATCGCCTCAGACCCTCTTCTTGGCGCTCGCGCTGCTCGCGGCCAACAGTGTCTACGTACAGCTCTTCCACAGTGCGAGGGTGATGGCTCTGCATCTGTTGTGGGCCGGGGCAACCGTGGTGCTGTTCTTCATGCTCATCCTGCTGTCGCCGGAAACCGATCACGGACTGGCCGTCGCGCAACTCGTGGTGCTGATACCCATCACATTCATGGGCCCGACGTTCTTCCAGTACCTGCTGCTCAAACTGCAGGTCCAGGCACAGGCCGCCAACTTCGACCCACTCACGCAGGTGCGTAACCGTCGAGGACTCGACGAGGCCATACCGGTGTATTTCCTCGGTGCGACCGATGTATCGGTGATGGTGGTCGACGTGGACAGGTTCAAGTCGATCAACGACAGATTCGGTCACCACCAGGGGGATGCGGCCCTGCAACTCGTCGCACGTCGGTTGACGACGGACGGGGTGCTCGTTGCGCGGGTGGGCGGTGAGGAATTCGCGGTGGTGACCAAATCGGCCGAGGACGAGGCCCTCGCACTGGCCGAGAAATATCGCTGTGCCGCGCATTCCGCAGGGGACCCCGCGCCCCTGACGGTGAGCATCGGCGTCGCGCACTGCAGCGCCGTGAGCTCGGAGGCCGGTGCCGACGTCGTCGAACTCACCAGGCTACTGCTGCGTCGAGCCGACGCTGCGATGTACGAAGCCAAGAAGCAGGGCGGTAATCAGGTGGTGGTGGCGGATCTGTCTGCGCGAGACGACGTGACCGGCTGAGGTGACCGGACCGGCCGATGCACCGAGACGCGAGTGCATCGGCCGGCGACTCAGTTCGGTGTCGAGTCGTCGTACTGGTTCTCGACGTTCTGCTGGAATTCGTCGGCGCATTGCTGTTGCGCTGCAGTATCGCTGCCTGCGTTGCTGATGCAGTCGGTGAAGTCCTGTCCACCGACTGCGTTGAACAGGCCGACGCCGACGACGACGAGAACGATCGACAATGCTGCGGCCACGAAACCCAGGATGATCGCGATGAGGGACACGGTGCCGTTGGTGGCGACGCGCTTCTTGTACCTGGACCGACCGATGAAGCCGAGAACGATGGCGATCAGGCCGAGGAGAATTCCGCCGATGACGGTCCAGGAGAAGAGCACACCCAGAATCGCCAGGACCAGAGCCACCGTGCCCATGGTGTTCTTCGGCGCTACCGGCTGTTGTTGATACCCGCCCTGCTGGGGGTACTCACCAGGTGAAGGATAGTTTCCGGGAGGGGGATAGTTTCCGGGCGGCGGATTCTGATTCGACACGTTGAGTACCTCCGAAATCGGCGATCGTGAACGCTGGGAGTGTATGCGGGTGTCTGCTGTGGGCCCAGGCCCCACATGTTGCCGTGATCAACTTGTCATCGAACACGCATGTCAACCGCCGAGTCGCGAGTGCATCTCCCAGATCAGTACCTCGGCCGGCTCTGCGGCGGTGATACGTTGTCCGCCAGTCGAACTCATGCGGGCGGCGTCGCCCTCCCAGAGCTCGCCCACACCCTCGAGCGTGACGGTGCCGCGCGCGACGAACAGGTGCACGAACGGGGCATCGGGAACTGTCACCGAGGCACCGGGCAGCAGCCTTGCCGCATGTAGCGCTGCCGACTTCTGGCCGATGGTGATTGCTGCCCGGCCACGGTGCTTGTCCATTCCCGACGCGACGGTGACCAGCCCGCCCCGCAGTAGTTCGTCACCGATCTCGAGCTGTTCGTAACCGGGTTGTGCACCGGGGCTGTCCGGCAGCACCCACATCTGCACGAAGCGAACGGGTTCGGTGTGCCTGTTGCCGTCGATGCTCCAGGAATCGTTCTTCTCGGAGTGCATGATGCCCTTGCCTGCCGTCATCCGTTGCGCGAGGCCGGGATAGATGATTCCGGAGTGTCCGATGGAATCCTGATGCACCAGCGAACCCTGCACCACCCACGTGACGATCTCCATGTCGCGATGCGGATGCGTCTCGAAACCTTGACCGGCAGTGACGATGTCGTCGTTGTTGACCAGCAACAGTCCGTGATGGGTGTTGTCCGGGTCGTAGTGCTGACCGAACGAGAACGAATGTTTCGAGTCCAGCCAGGACACACGGGTTTTCGATCGATCACCGGCGCGGTGCACGTCGATGTGGGCGGTCAGTGGAGCGGACATGTTTCCACTCTACGAGCATGTCTGTGCATCGGCGTACGACCTGCATAACGTTCGGGTGTCTTTGCTGTCGGTGTGTGGGTGCCGCCGCGAGTGGGTAGGTTTCGCTGCGTACGGTCACAAGCTCCGCAAACTCCCACGAAGGCGGCGAGAGATTCTCATGGTCGGTTCCAGCTCGAGTGTGGCACGCACGGTCGAACCCCAGCTCGAGGATGCTCTGGCAACCTGGTTGCCAGGTCAACGGTGGTTCGGCGCAAAGGGTTCGACGGTGAGTGCGGTGCGGATCGTCGCGCGTGACGTGCTGGCGGACGAGCCGCATTTCGCGGCCGAGCATCTGCTGGTGGAGGTGCAGTTGACGCAGGACGGCGCGGCCGTGACGCAGACCTACCAGGTGCCCCTGGGCTTCAGGACCGAACTGACCGACGACCTTCGGCCGTGGGTGCTGCCCGTGACGGGCGAGGTGGCCGTGTTCGACGGTTTGCGGGACCCCGAGATCATCGGCCTGTACGGTGACGCGCTCGCTGTCGGAAAGGCCACGGGTAGCATCGAATTCAAGATCGTGGACGGTTCGAGTGTGCCGAGCGGTCTGCGCGGTCGGGTTCTGGGGGCGGAGCAGTCCAACACTTCGGTGATACTCGGTGATCTGCTGCTGCTCAAGCTGTTTCGCCAGGTACCGCCGGGGATCAGTCCGGATGTGGAGCTGCATCGCGCGCTGG
The DNA here is from genome assembly GCF_038069675.1 of Rhodococcoides navarretei. Taxonomy (NCBI): domain Bacteria; kingdom Bacillati; phylum Actinomycetota; class Actinomycetes; order Mycobacteriales; family Nocardiaceae; genus Rhodococcoides; species Rhodococcoides navarretei. The sequence continues at coordinate 4,950,557 of NZ_JBBPCN010000001.1, read as the reverse complement.
CGGAGGCAGGCAGTGTCAACGTCGCGCCGCTTCGCGGCTGGCTCGAAGCCGAGGTCGGTGGTGAGCCCACGACGCTCGGCATGGCTCAGGATTTCGCCGCGAACTCCGCCGAGGGCTGGACTGCGGCGCTGGCCAGCGTTCAAGAGGTGTTCGATTCCCCGCAGACACCGATCGAAGACCTGCCGGCCGACTTCGCCCCGGACGCGCGTCGAATCGGAGCGGCCGTGGCGCAGGTGCACCACGACCTGGCGTCGGTGCTGGGCACCGCCGAACGGTCGGTGGAATCGACCGCCGTCGAGGAGATTCTTGCCCGCATCTCGGGTGTGGCGCGGGTGGTGCCGGAGATTGCGGAGTACATCCCGGCGGCGACCGCTCTGATCTCGCGGGCGGAGGCGTCGAACAGCACCACGGTGCAGCGCATCCACGGCGATCTGCATCTGGGGCAGGTGTTGGGTACTCCCGAGCGGTGGCTGCTCATCGATTTCGAGGGTGAGCCGGCGAAGACCTTGGCCGAGCGTAGACAGATGGACAGCGCTCTGCGTGACGTGGCGGGGATGCTGCGCTCGTTCGACTATGCAGCCAATCACCTGCTGGTCGACCTGCCCGAGGACCCGTCGGCACGAGAACGAGCCGAGAAGTGGGCGGCCCGCAGCATTGCAGCATTCTTCGACGGATACGCCTCGGTGGCCGGGCACGATCCCCGCGAGGAGGCCGACCTGTTGCGCGCATACGAGCTGGACAAGGCCGTGTACGAAGTTCTGTACGAGGCGCGCAACAGGCCTACCTGGCTGTCGTTGCCGATGCGCGCCGTGGCGCGCCTGGTGAGCTGAGCGGTGAGCTGGGGGGCGGGAGTGGAGCCTGCAGTAGCGACCTTGGGGGGCGGGAGTGGAGCCTGCAGTAACGACCTTGGGGGGCGGGAGTGGAGCCTGCAGTAACGACCCAGGGGTCGTCGTCGACCGGCGCGTCTACGACAAGTACCGTATTGCCTGACACGGGAGGCAGGACATGAACGGTATTTTGGCAATTTTCGGCATTGCGGTGGTCGTCATCACCATCGTCGTAGTGGTCGTGCTCGTCGCGGTGTTGTTCGTCGCATCGATCAAGCCCAACAGTCTCAACATCGACCTGGACCGCAAGAAGCGCGCTCGGGAAGAAAGTTCCACCAAGGCCTGAGACGTCCGTCACGTCCGAGACCGATTCGTTCGTGCGAACAGTTGTATCGAGTCGAAGCGCCGACCGACGCTTCCGGTTCTACAGCTGGAGACCTCGTGAGCACTTCCCTGAAAGTCCCGGCCGCGTCCGGGCCGGTGGGCTATGCACCTCGTATCAGGTCGCGGATGCTCGGGGAGTCGGTGCTCGCTCAGTTCACACGTTTCGTGATCGTCGGGGTGTCGAGCAACGGTGTGTACGCCCTGTTGTTCGTCGCTCTCGCTTCCCTGGGATCGTTCACGGCCAACCTCGCAGGTGTGGCTTCGAGTACCGTCCTCGCCAACGAGCTGCACCGCCGCCACACCTTTCATGCGGCCGGACGTGTGGGCTGGTTCCAGACGCAGTGGGAAGCCGGGGGACTGGCCCTGATCGGGTTGGGTCTGAGTACCGCCTCACTGGCCGCGATCCACATCCTGTTCCCGGCTGCGCCGACGTACGTGCAGGTTCTCGTCGTCGTCGCTGTGAGTGGCATCTTCGGAGCCGCCCGGTTCCTCGCTCTCCGTGGCTGGGTGTTCCGCCCGGCGACGATCGCGTCCTCGGGTTCCACTCTCGCCGCTCGCTGAGCTGTGACGTTGCACCATTCGGTGCAGACGTCGATTGCTACCTCTAACAGAATCCGGGCAAGGTTCCACACCCCGCGCATGTATCGCCCTAGGCTTGCGAGCTGACGTCAACGCGAGGAGGCATCTCGATGGCCAGGGATCTGACACAGCTCGAGCTTTTGCAAGAGTTGGTGCCCACTGCCGAGGACAATGTGAACCGGCACATTTCGATGGCGCGGGAGTGGCATCCTCACGATTACGTTCCGTGGGACGAGGGCCGTAACTTCGCCGCACTCGGCGGTAAGGACTACGACCCGGAGCAGTCCAAGCTCTCCGACGTCGCACAGGCCGCGATGATCACCAACCTGCTCACCGAGGACAACTTGCCGTCCTACCACCGTGAGATCGCCGAGAACTTCTCCCAGGACGGTGCCTGGGGAACGTGGGTCGGTCGCTGGACCGCCGAGGAGAACCGTCACGGCATCGTCATGCGCGACTACCTCGTCGTCACCCGCGGCGTCGATCCCGTCGCCCTCGAAGAGGCCCGGATGATCCACATGACCAACGGGTACGTCTCGCCCGCCGGTGCGGGGGTCGGTCTGCTGCACTCGGTCGCGTACGTGACCTTCCAGGAACTCGCCACCCGCGTCTCGCACCGCAACACCGGCAAGGTCTGCGACGATCCGATCGCCGACCGGATGCTCCAGCGCATCGCCGCCGACGAGAACCTGCACATGATCTTCTACCGCAACATCACCGGCGCAGCGATGGACATCTCGCCCGATCAGACGTTGCAGGCGGTCTCCGACATCGTGATGAACTTCGTCATGCCAGGCGCGGGGATGCCGAACTTCCGCCGCAACGGTGTGCTGATGGCCAAGCACGGCATCTACGACCTGCGTCAGCACCTCGAGGACGTCGTCTGGCCGGTGCTGCGCAAGTGGAGCGTGTTCGAGCGCAACGACTTCACCGCCCGCGGTGAGAACAAGCGTGAAGAACTCGCCGCGTTCCTCGAAGACCTCGAGCGTCAGGCCACCAAGTTCGAGGAGATGCGTGATCGCTCCCTCGCCCGCGAACGTGCGAAGGCCGAGTCGCGCGCGTCGTAGTGCCTGCGGCAGTGGCGTGATTATGTGCCGCCCGGGGGCTGTCGCATTTTGATGGTGGGGCGTCTCGAGTGTCGAGGCGCCCCATTGTCGGTGGTGCGGGACAATGTGTTGGTGGCGAAGGGCTATCGACCGGTCGATCGTGATCAACAGTTTCTGATTCCACCGGACATGCGCGAATGGTTACCGGCGGAGCATCCGGTGTGGACGCTCATCGACATCGTCGATACTCATCTCGACACCTCGGCGTTTCATACCGGGCGTCGACTCGGTGGGGTCGGGCGCGCCGGATACGACCCGGACATGCTGCTCACGCTGCTGATCTGGGGCTGGTCGAAAGGGATGCGGTCTTCACGCCAGATCGAATCTGCGTGCACCGATGTGGTGTCCTACCGGGTCATCTGCGCCGGCGATGCCCCCGATCACGCCACGATCTCTCGGTTCCGTAAAGACAACCACGCGGCCTGCGAGTCGCTGTTCGCACAGGTGTTGACGTTGGCGGCGCGGGTCGGTTTGGGGTCGTTGGGGACCATCGCTCTCGATGGGGTCAAGATCGCCTCGAACGCCTCCATCGGAGCCAATCGCAGCGCGGAAGGATTGAAGGCCGCCGCCGAAGCCGAGTCGGCGAAGGCTGCTCAGACCCGGGCACGCGAGATCGCTGCCGCAGCGGCCGCAGCGCACGCCGACGTCGATGCTTCCGAGGACGAACTCTACGGCGAGGACGATCCCGGACCAGGCAGGGTTCCTGCCGAGTTGGCCGACCCGACGTCGCGATCGAAGCGGATCGCGGAGGCGTTGGCGCAGATCGAAGCCGAAGACGATGCCCGCGAGAAGGCCGCCAGGACCGCTGCCGAGGGTCATCTCGAGCGTCTCGATGCCGGGAAGTCCCCGGCGGGTCGGGTGCCGCTCACCGCGCAGGTAGCCGCTGCTCACCGGCGTCTGGCACGGGAAATCGCACGACACGAGGCCACCGAGGCACGGTACCGGCAGCGAGCCGATGCTGCTGCGCGGCGCGGCGGGAAACCGAAAGGCAAGGTTCCGGTTCCAGTCGAGGATCACTACCGCGTGATCGCTGCACGCACCTCGGTGTCGAAGGCGGTCGCCAAGCACAGTGCTCTGGAGCGCACGACGCCAACGGTATTGCGGCGCAACATCACCGATCCGGATTCTCGGATGCAGCCGCTGCGAGGTGGTGGCTGGGTGCAGGGCTACAACTGCCAAGCATTCACCGCCGAGGACGGCATCATCATCGCCACCGGCGTGGGCACCAGCCCCTCCGATGTCACTTACTACGAGAAGATGGTCGACAAAGCGGTCGCTGCGGCGGCAGTGATCGCCGACAACGCACCACCGCAGGCCGAGCAGCCGTCGATCGGAATCATGCTCTTCGACGCCGGCTATTGCTCGATCGACAACCTCGACGCACCGGGCCCGGACCGGTTGATCGCCACCGGAAAATCGCGGACACTCGAAGCCGCCGCTGCCGCGGCCGTAGCTACGCCGGTGTCGGATCCTGCACCAGCGCAGGGTAATTCGATTACCCGGATGGCCGAACGATTATCCACCCCGGAGGGAATCGCAACGTACCGCAAACGGTCTCACATCGCCGAGACACCGTTCGGACAGGCCAAACACAACCTCGGATTCCGGCGATTCACCAGCTGCGGCCTCGACCGAGCGACGAGTGAATGGTCCTTCCATGCCGCGGTGCACAACATCGGCAAAATTCTCACCCACCTGACCGCCGCACCCAACGCAGCGCTGGCCTGACCCAGCGGAACAGAGCACCCCAACGCCAAAAAAGAGGTGACCCGGGCATCGAACCCGAGCCACCCCTTCGCAACGTCGAACTACCGCTCACTCAAAATGCGACAGCCCCCCCGGGGCACATAATCACGCCACTGCGACGAAGCCGCATACTGGGGTGTGAACGAATTCTGGGACCGCATTTCCGCGGTGAGTCCTGATCCACCGGTGTGGATCGTCCAAGTCGCTGCTCTGGCTGCACTTGTCATCGTCGTGTTGCCGCAGACCTGGCGGATCGCGCGCAACGTCGTGACCATCGCGCACGAGGGCGCACATCTGTTCGTCGCACTGATCACCGGCCGACAACTGATGGGGCTGCGACTGCACTCCGATACCTCCGGCGTCGCGATCTCCAAGGGCAAGCCCACCGGCCTCGGCGTCATCGCGATGACGTTCGCCGGCTACGTGGGGCCGTCGCTGTTGGGGCTCGGTGCTGCCCTGGTGCTCGGGACGCAGCATGCGGTCGCGGTGCTGTGGATCGGCGTCATCTCGATTGCGTTGATGCTGTTGATGATTCGCAACATCTACGGCTTGCTGTCTCTCGTAACTGTCGGCGCTGCCCTGTTCGTTGTGTCCTGGTGGGGCACCGGAGAGCAGCAGGTCGCTGCGGCGTACTTCATCACGTTCTTCCTGCTGATCGCCGGTCCGCGCCCCGTTCTCGAACTGCAGAAATCCCGCAGCGCCGGACGGGCTCGGGACTCCGACGCCGATCAACTGGCCCGCTTGACCTTCCTGCCGGGCATCGTCTGGGTCGGCCTGTTCCTGCTCGTCACCGTCGGCTCATTGGCGTTGGGGGCGTGGCGGATTCTGGTTCCGGTGCAGTGACGGTAGGTCAGCTGTCCCTCAACGATCGCACCAGTCGCGCTATGCGGGCCGCTCGGGTCTGCTCTCGCGCAGCGTTGTCGATGGGCATCAACAACTGACGCCGCTCGCTCGGCCGCTTCCGCTCCCACGCGGATGTGCAGTGTGCCGCCTCCATAGCCTTTGCGACGTCTTGCGGGACAGGTACCAGATCGGGGTCGACCGGCTCGAATTCGCACGACACCAGATCACCGGGACGGACGCCCAACCGGCGCTGAAGACCTGCACCGATGTAGACGAACGATCCGGGCATCACATTCGAATCCGCCTTGTTGAGGCCCAGATTGAGACTCAGCCCGTCGATCGAACCGTCGATCCGGCGCGTCGGCCACCGCTCCGCTGCCTCGACCAAACGAGCCGGAACACGGATGATCGCGTACGTGTTCTTGCCCCACGTCAACGGTTCCAGCACTGCGTCGAATCGAAAGCGGTCACTCACGATTGCCTCGCACCGTCCACGCACCGCTGAAGGGAATTTCGCCCACGATCGCAGCATAATCGAGTGGACGTCTCCGACAACGTGACGGACTTTCGAGGCAGTGAGGGAAGGGGCCGGCATGGCCGTCATGGACGATGCACCCCGAGTACATGCGGAAACACGCGGGCAATGGCGGACATGGCTGATCGCACATCACGGGACAACGGAATCCGTGTGGCTGGTGTCGTGGAAGAAGGCCACTGGAAAACCGGCGATCAGTTACGACGACGCCGTTACGGAAGCGCTCGCGGTGGGGTGGGTCGACAGCCGCCCGCGCAAGCTGGACGACGAGCGAACCATGTTGTATTTCTCGCCCCGGAAACCCGCGAGTGCATGGTCCCGTCCGAACAAGATTCGCATCGAGGCCCTTCGTGAAGCAGGCCTGATGCTTCCGGCGGGGGAGCACGCGGTCGAGGCTGCCGTGGCCAACGGAGCATGGACCGTACTCGATGAGGTCGAGGATCTGATCGTTCCCCAGGACCTCGCGGCTGCATTCGCAGAACACGTTGATGCGGAGGGTAATTGGAACCAGTTTCCGCCGTCCGCGCGGCGCGGGATTCTGGAGTGGATCGTGACTGCCAAGCGGCCCGAGACCCGAGCCGCCCGTGTGCACGAGACTGCTCGGCTCGCATCGATCGGCGAGCGCGCAGCTCGATGGCAACCCAAGCGCGACGGACGATGACAACCGGGGTCGCCGACTGTCACGAGCGAAGCGATCCTCGAAAGAGTATGTCCAACAATTGGCGTCGCGCCTCGGTCGGCGATATGTGTTCCTCCAGCACGTGACGCGTCATCGAAGTGATCCCCGCGATGACAAGACCGGCCAGCATCTCGACGTCCACATCGGCCCGTAGACGTCCTTGCGTGCCCATAACCGACAGCAGCCCGTGTACGTCTGCGCGGAACCGTTCGATGTGTCCGGTGACGGACTGCGGCGGCGACCCGAGCGCGGCCGTCGTGAGCAGGGCCCTCGTCGGAGATTCGGCGAAGTAGATCAACTGCAGGTCGATGTAGTCACCCAGCACCGTCATCGGATCCGACCCTGCCCCCCGGTCCAGTACGTCCTGAAGCTGCGCCTCGACGCGCACCACTTCCTGCTCGACCCAGGCATCCAGAATCCGAGACACGTCCGCGAAGTGGCTATACAGCGTCGGCCGCGACACCTTCGCGCGCGCGGCTACCGCGGACATCGTCATACGGCCGGTCCCCTGCTGGTCGGCCAATTCGATCGCTGCGAGCATGATCCGCTCGCGCGCGGACAGCTCGTCGTTCGTCGTCACAACGTCCTCCTGCCCGCTCCTTGTCAGCAGCCTTACAACCTGTAAGGCTATCGGTCATGGCACGTACACCGCACCCGGCCGCCGAGCACACACTCTCGCCGGACAGGCTGAGGCGACTCCGCATCTGGAACCTCTCGCTGTCCGCGCTGCATGCTGTTCAGGCCATTGCGGTGCTCGTCATCGCATCCGACTTCGCCATCGATGTGACCACCGCGTACCCGGCGGGACCACCGGGAACGGTGGTCCCGCAGGCGCAGGAAGCGTTCGCGGTTCCCATCGGTGTCGCCGTCGCAGTCTTCCTCGCACTGGCGGCGGTGGATCACTTCGTCACCGGGGCACCGTTGCGAACATCGTACGAACGCCACCTGTCGCGCGGTGTCAACCCGTTCCGATGGCTCGAGTACAGCGTCAGCGCCACGATCATGGTGGTCCTCATCGCCCTGTACGCCGGCATCACGCAGATCGGTGCGCTCATCGCGATCGTGGGCGCCAACGTCGCCATGATCCTGTTCGGTTGGCTCCAGGAGCGCTTCAACCCACCCGGACAGCGACCGGACCTCACCGCGTTCTGGTTCGGCTGTATCGCCGGTGCCGCACCCTGGGTGGCGATCACCGTGAACCTCGTCGGTGCTTCGGAGGTTCCCGGGTTCGTCTACGGAATCTTCTTCTCGTTGTTCGTCTTCTTCATGAGCTTCGCGGCCAACCAGTGGCTGCAGTACCGAAGAATCGGGCCGTGGAAGGACTACGCATTCGGCGAGTTCGTCTACCTCGTACTCAGCCTCGCCGCGAAATCCGCTCTGGCCTGGCAGATCGTGGCCGGGTCGCTCGCATGATCGGCCGTGGAAGGCCACACCTGAGCGTCGGCGACGACGACGTCGTTCTCATCACCGGGGCGACGTCGGGCATCGGTGCCGGGCTTGCCGCCCGGTTTCACGCGCGTGGTGCCCACGTCGTCATCACCGGTCGCGACCTCGAGCGCCTGAGCGCGATGGCCGCGGAACATCCCGGCATGACGCCGATCGTCATGGACGTCCGCGACCCGGAATCCGTGCGCCGCGCGATGGACGACATCGCCGCATCGATTCCGCATCTGACGACCCTGATCAACAACGCGGGAGTTCAACGCCCACAGGACTTCTCGACGCAGGAGCGGCCGGCGATCGCGGACATCGCCGACGAGATCGCCACCAACTTCACAGGACTTGTGGACGTCACCTCGGCAGCGCTGCCCCTCCTGCGTCTGGCCCCTCGCGCACGGGTGATGCACGTCGGCTCCGGCCTCGGCTTCGTTCCACTCACCGGCGCTCCCGTGTATTCCGCGACCAAAGCGGCCGTGCATTCGTTCACCGTCAGTCTCCGGCATCAATTGCGCCGAACCGCCGTTCAGGTCGTCGAACTCGTCCCGCCGGTAGTCGACACACCGTTGCACCGCAGCATGAAGAGCGCGCCGCCGATGGCGATGCCGTTGGAGAAGTTTCTCGACGCGACGATGGCCGGACTCGACAGTGGCCGCGACGAGATCGCCATCGGACTGGGCCGAGTGTCGATCATCGGGTCACGGCTCGCGCCGTCGATCCTGCTCGGACTCATCAATCGAGACGGTCCACCCCGCTAGAACACCACCCACAGCAGTGATGCGACGGCGAAGATCGCCAACCCCAGTGTGGTTTCCATGACGGTCCATGTCTTCAGGGTCGTCTTCTCGTCCATGCCGAAGAAGCGGCTGACGAGCCAGAAGCCGGAGTCGTTCACGTGGGAGAGGACGGTGGCTCCAGCGGCCAGTGCGAACACCAGCAGCGCGATCTTGAAGTTGCTCAGATCCAGTTCGGCCACCTGCACCGAGATGAGCCCGGCGGTGGTGGTCAACGCGACGGTGGCCGAACCCTGCGCGACGCGTAGCGCGGTCGCGATCAGGAAGGCCTGCAGCAGAATCGGCAGTCCAAGGTCGGACAACGACGCCGTCAGCGACTGCCCGATGCCACTGGCCCGCAGCACTCCACCGAACATGCCGCCGGCTCCGGTGATCAGGATGATCGAGCAGATGGGCCCGAGGGCCTGATCCATGTACTTGGCACCGTCGGCCACCGGGAAGCGTCCGGGCGCGAGGACGAACAGGGCCAGCAGCACAGTGATCAGTAGCGCGATCGGCGTCTGACCGATGAGCGTCAGGGCAGCTGCCCAGGTCTCGTCGCCGGTCAGTACGCCCGAAGTGGTCAGTGTGTTGACCACGGTGTTGAGGGAGATCAGTACGAGCGGCGTCAGCAGGATGAACAGCACCGCACCGAACTTCGGCGCAGGGTCGCGGAGGCCGGCCATCTCCTTGTCGTGTTCTTCGGAGTTGGCTGCTCCGCCGGAGAAGATGTCGGCGGGCATGGTGTGGAACCGCTGGCCGAGCTGCGTACCGACGAGATACGAGCCGACGAACCAGGAGATGACGGCGACGGGTACGCCGACCAGCAGTACCGATCCGATGTCTCCGCCCAGAAGGTCGGTGGCGGCAACCGGACCGGGGTGCGGGGGCACGATGGCGTGCATCGCTGCGAACGCGCCCGCAGTGGGGAGTGCGTACAGCAGCACCGAACCACCGAAGCGCTTGGCGACGGTGAAGATGATCGGCAGGAACACCACGAGTCCGGCGTCGAAGAAGATGGGGAAGCCGAAGATGAGTGCGGCGACACCCAGGGCGAGCGGTGCGCGTTTGGCACCGAATCGGTTGATCAGGGTATCGGCCAATACTTGTGCACCACCGGTGATCTCGAGCAGTCTGCCCACCATCACGCCCAGGGCGACAAGTAGGGCGACAGATCCGAGGGTGGAACTGAAGCCCGAGAGCAGGGCCGACGGCACGTCTGTCAGGGGGATTCCCGCCGCGACGGCGGTGACCGCGCTGACCAGGACCAGTGAGACGAAGGCGTGCAGTTTCACCTTCATGATGAGGAACAGCAAGACAGCGACGGCTGCGGCCGCGATCAACAGCAATGCGGTCGTTCCGTATGCCGGTTCGATCGGATCCATGGGGTTTACCTCGTTCGTTCGGCTCGAATTTCGACCATAACGGACAGGTGGAACGTCGCGCGGGGTAACGAGCGCCGGTTGTCGGTCGACTTCGGTCGGGTGGAGTACGGTGCGGGTATGAGTGATGGGGATCACGTAATGGGTGGGGACGGCTCCAAAGTTCAGGCGAAGGAGCAATTGCGCGAGCAGGCTCAGCGCTACGCTGCGGCTGCGCGCCTGAAGATGAAGGAGCGCCGCGCAAACGCGTCCGGTGGTCTCGGAGCTGTTGTCGCCGAACGCGCGGGCGGCTGGGACCTCGACGACCAGAACACCGTGGCGATGGATCGTCAGCAGCGGCTGTGGAACGGGGTGATGGACCGGTACTTCCGGATGGAGATCGACGGTTGGGAGACCATCCCCGAGTCGCCGGTGCTGGTCGTGGGGGTGCACTCGGGTGCGCCGTTCGTGTGGGACGCGTGGACCGTCGGTGCACAATGGTGGCGACACTTCGGCGAGAAGCGAATTCTGCACGGAACAGCACACGACGCATTGATGGCGTTCCCGTTGATCGGCAAAGTCTTTCGATCCATGGGTGTACTTCCCGCGGCACCGGACTCGATGTCGACGGCGCTGGCCGAGGGGCGCGACGTGATCGTGTGGCCGGGCGGAGAGATCGATTCGTTGCGGCCCTGGAGCAAGCGAGACGAGGCCACTCTCGGTGGTCGAACCGGCTTCGTCAAGCTCGCCATCCGCATGGGTGTACCCATCGTGCCGGTGGCGACAGTGGGTGGGGCCGACGCGATGCCGGTGCTCATTCGCGGTGACAAGCTGTCGAAAGCGCTGAAGCTGGACAAGATTGCACGGTTGAAGGTGTTTCCGATCGCGATCTCGCTTCCCTGGATCATCGCGCCCGCCGCGCTGCCCCAGATTCCGTTGCCTGCCAAGATCCGTACCCGTTTCATGCCGCCGGTCGAACTGGATCACGATCCGGCTCGGTGCGAGGACGAGGCGTACGTCGACGCCAAGTACGACGAGGTGCGTGCGAGCATCCAATCCGGAATGGACGCTCTCGCCAGTAAGCGAAAGTTCCCCGTCTTCGGCTGATTCGCAGCTGTCCTGACAACGCGGACCGAAGCTGACCGCGATCATTTCTAGCGTCCTCGTCGTACGGATTCACTCAGTGCGACGAGGGGCGTGAACAGATGATCGAAACATCCGGATTGACCAAGACTTTCCGGCAGGGCAAGAAGACCGTGGAGGCGGTGCGGGGCATCGATCTGACGATCGGTGAGGGTGAGCTCGTGGCTTTGCTCGGCCCCAATGGGGCAGGCAAGTCGACCACCTTGCGGATGCTGACCACCCTGCTGGCACCGACGTCCGGCTCGGCTCGGATCGCCGGATTCGACGTAGCGAAAGATCGGGACGGGGTTCGTCGGAGCCTCGGCTACGTGGGGCAGGGCAACGGCGCGGGCCACAATCAACGCGTCCGTGACGAGCTTGTTGTGCAAGGCCAGTGCTACGGCATGACGCGTCGGCGATCACGCAGTCGCGCAGACGAATTGATCGCCGATCTCGAACTCGGCGAGCTTGCCGAGCGCACCGTCTCGACTCTCTCGGGTGGGCAGCGGCGACGACTCGACATCGCGCTGGGGCTGGTGCACCGTCCGCCCCTGTTGTTTCTCGACGAGCCGACCACCGGAATGGATCCGCAGAGCCGGGCGAACCTGTGGGACCACATTCTGCGGCTCAGGCGAGAGATGGGCACGACCATCGTGCTCACCACGCACTATCTCGACGAGGCCGATTCGATGGCCGAGCGAGTGATCGTCGTCGATCGCGGCACCGTCATCGCCGATGACACCGCCGCGGCGCTCAAGTCGGAACTGGCAGGCGACCTCGTGGTCCTCGCCGTCTCCGACGCGTCGGCGCTCCTGCCGTTGCTCGACGGTGTTGCTGGGATCAGAGACGTGACGGTCGCGGGTTCGCGGCTGAACATTCGGGTCGAGCGAGCCGAGGTGGTCCTTCCGGAATTGCTGCGCCTCAGTCAATCCCACGGAGTCGACGTGCTGACTGCCGATATGACGCGACCGACCCTCGACGATGTGTTCCTCGGCCTCACCGGGCGAAGTCTTCGGGAGAGCGCCAACGTGTCCCTCGAAACCGCGGGCACGGCAGGAGAACTCCGATGAACGTTCTCTCGGGCAGCACATTGGTGATGGGTCGGGAGCTGCGGCCGATGGTCCGCGATCCGTTCACCGTCATCTTCAGTCTCATCCAACCGCTGATTCTCCTGGCGCTGTTCGGCCCCCTGCTCACCGAGGTCCCCGGTCTGGGCAGCGGAAGTGTCTGGGACTGGTTCGTTCCCGGGGTACTCGCGATGATCACCATCTTCGGAACGTCGATGACGGGCTCGAATCTGTTGGCCGAGTTGCAGCAGGGTTCGCACGAACGAATGTCGGTGACACCGCTGCCGCGAGCGGCGCTGCTCGTCGGGCGCGCGTTCAAGGAAATGGTGCCGTTGGCCGCCCAGGGCGTGCTGATCATCCTGGTGGCATTGCCGCTCGGCCTGTCCGTGAATCCGATCGGTGCAGCCTTGGGAATCGTGCTGCTCGGGGTGTTCGGAGTCGGGCTCGGTGCCTTGTCCTATGCATTGGCTTTGTCTGTGCGCGGCCAGGATTGGGTGTTCTGGTCCATCCAGCAGACGCTGATGTTTCCGTTGCTGATTCTCTCGGGCACGATGCTGCCGCTGACTACCGCCCCGGGTTGGATGCAGTTCCTGGTGAACATCAACCCTCTCGGATATCTCGTCGACGCCGAACGTGCACTGTTCGCCGGTGACTTCGCGAGTTCGACGGTGACGGGAGGTGTCGTTGCAGCGGTCGCGACCGCAGCGGTCGGACTTGCCGTCGGGATCCGGGCTATGGGTTCCTCGCGGGTGTGACGCTAAGCTCGCGTCATGGATCGTCCTGCGGTAATTCTCGAGAACGATGTGACCGTGTACGACTTCTACCTGCGTCACCGGCAGAATCGTCAGGTCGCGAGGTTGGCGTATGCCGCCCTTGCCCGACGCTTCCGTCCGCGGGTGTCGTATCCCGACGGTGCCCGTGAGGAGGTGCGTCGTCTCGTGTACGACGACACGCGTCTGCTCATCGCGGTCAATCATCTGACCGAGAGCGATCCTTACACCCTCGCAGCGGCGGCGTGGTCGTCGCCGCTGCGTCCGGTCATCGGCCGCACCCGGGTCTTGGCCAAGGACGAGCTGTTCCAGGAACCCAAACAGCGCAGGCGAATCGACATGATGGGTGGCATTCCTGTCTTCCGTGGCAAGAATCATGGAATGCGTGCGGTCAGCGCTGCGGGCAACCGCATGATGGACGTCAGCGCCGAGCGAATGAAGCGGGGCGACGACCTCGCGGTGTTTCCCGAGGGCACCTGCAACCTCGAAGATCCGACGACGGTGCAGCACGTCGGCAGCGGTATCGGCCACATCGCGATGCGGGCGCGCAAGCTGGGGGTGGAACCGGTGCTCATCTGCATCGGTATGAGCTACGGCCCCGGTGTGCCGAGCGTGAAGCAGGCGAGCGTCTACATCGACACTCCCATCACCGAACTGCCCGAGAAGCCGATCGACATCACGCGGGTGGTGGCAGAGGGAATGCAGAAGGCACTCGACGGAGCGGTGGCGGCGTACTAGCCTGAGTTCCGTACTCGCACGCCGGCGCGGGTCCGGCGGTAGAGTGCCCGACTGTGTCAGGAAGAATCGCAGTGACGTCGCTGTCTCATGCGGCACCGTTTCGGCACGTGGCGCATGCGGGCGGTCAGTACGTACTCGCCCACGCCCGTGCCCTCGCCTCGGCCGTCGACACCGTCTACTTCGTACCCGAGAGTGCCGACAACGCAGCGGCACAAGCCGATACATGGTCCGACAGTGTCTCCGTCGAATTGGTGTCGACGCGACTCGGACGCATCGAGGGACTCGTGCAGCGGGCACTGTTCCTCCTCGACCCGTATCGCTGGAATGCCGGCTACACCCGAGCCGCTGTGCGAAATCCGGATCTGGTGGCTTCCATACGTCGATCGGACATCGTGGAAGTGCAGTGGGTGGAGTATTTTCGGCTCGTCGGGTTCGTTCGCCGGGTTGCACCGAACGTGCGCGTCATCGGCGTCGTACACGACGTGGTGTGCGAACGTATTCATCGGCACGCGATCAACTCCCCGAGCCGATTAGTCCGTTGGACCGCGGGGGTGGGGCGTGCGGTCAACAGATTCCGAGAACGTCGGCTGATTTCTGCCCTGGATACGGCAATAGTGTTGAGCGACAAAGATGCCGGGCTGTTGGCGGACCTGGGGGTCACCTGCCACGTCGATGTGGTGTGGCCGAATCTCGAGGAGCCGGGGATGTCCGACGCCGTCGGCCCCAACAGCGTCGACGGCAAATCCGTCATCTTCGTCGGGGCATTTCGCCGTCCGGAGAACGAAACCGCCGCAGTGCATCTCATCGAGAGAATATGGCCTGCAGTTGTTGCTGCACATCCGGACGCGACCCTGCACCTCGTCGGGAGCAACCCTTCGACACGCATGCTCGCCGCCGCCGAGAACGTCGCGAGCGTGCACGTTACCGGATTCGTCGACTCCATCGAGCCCTTCTACCGCGGTGCGCGGTGTGCTGTCGTCCCGCTGCGCACCGGCGCGGGGGTGAAGTTCAAGACCCTGTCGGCAATGCTGTGGGGCGTACCGGTCGTGGCAACACACGTCGGCACCGAAGGCATCGGCGAAGACAGCCTGTTCTACGCCGTCTCCGACACCGACGCCGGGTTGGCCGACGGCTTGGTGCAATGCCTGAACGACGACCAAGCAATGGTGGCAGCCGACCGAACACGCACCTGGGCAAGGGCGCGTTACACCTGCGAGCCATTCGCGGAGCGACTGCGAAAGATTTACGGACGGGGACCTTTCGGCATGGATTCGACCGGCGGCGACGACGACAACGGTGCCCAGCGCAAGTGATGACCGAAGAGTCAGTCCGCCTGACCGTTGGAAGTAGATGCTCGCGAACGCCGGCGCAGCTCGGATATCGACGGAACCCAGACGCCGCGCACGAACACGACGTAGCCGCGCTTGATCTTGCCGAGCGAACGCCGAAAGTACAGAACATCATGTCGGGCTATATGGATCGACATCCCCATTATGTATTTTCCCAGATTTCCTGCAGCAACCGCTCGCGGAAATACTTCGAAACTTCTCTCGGTCAGTTTTCGTCGAGATCGGATGATCGCCAGTCGGTCGTCGTCCACGCCCTCGTAGGAAGCAACGACCCGTTTGTCTGGAGTCCACGATCCTTCGGCTGCATCGTCGGCCAAACGCACCGAGAGCCCAACTCGTCGATGTCTGACGTTACCCTCCTGTGTTACGGCGGCTTCTTCCGCACCGAGTGGCTCCAGCAACAAGCGGCCGTCGCTGACACCGTCCTGTAGCAGTTCGGCAAGCTGCGGATCCCGGCAAACGACTACGTTGGTTCCACGCCAGTCATCTTTGAAGCGCGGCAACCACGCATCACCGAATGTGATGTCAGCCGTCTCGCCGAAGATATCGTCACAGAAATTGCAGGCATTCAACTGAAACAATCCATGACCCCAGTTGCCACCGATCAGTGAATTAGTGGGGCGGCTGAACTCTGTGCCGGTCGAGGAATCGATGGCACTGAAATCGTAGTCGCTGGACTGCCGCCCTTCGCGTTTGACTCGGAAGTCGACACTGTCGATGCGGTCCGGTGCGACGCCGGTCTGCCAGGCAAGCGACTGCGCGAAGAAGGACGACTTCAAATGACCGCAAACCAAGCCGATGAAGTACTTGACCTGACTTGCCAGGACCTCGTCGGAGGCACCCAGGTGGCGCATCGCAGTCACGAAGCAGGGGACACCGACAAATGCGTACCGCAATCCATCTCCACGTATTCGGTTCACAACTTCGGTTACCGTGGTCGAGTAATACATCGACTTTCGGTTGCTCTCGAGTCCCTCCGTGTCCCCGGATGTCATGTATTCGAACAGGGGTTCTGTAGCCGATCCGACGTGAATCACACCGTCTACCAGGCCCTTGTCCAGCAATTCGCCCGCCAACCAGCTGGTCATCCCACCGGAACTGCTCCCCAGGAGTCTTTGGTCGGACGTGACCCTGCCGACTTGAATCGATATGTATCTGCCCACAACCGGGTCTTCGGATGGAGTGGATGTGAACAATCGGTCCGCTACCGCAGTCTCATCCGGCGTCTCGTCGGCAAAGGGGCACACGCTCGAGCCCACCGCGACTGTCGATTCGGGGAGACTGTTCAATTGCGCGCTGTAGTAACCCTTTTCGTTCATTGTGACGTCGATGTCTCCTCCGGTCGCGACGCTACACACACCGCACCCGACGCAGACGTCGTTTTCGACGACCATTCTGATCGATGGAAAGCCCAGGGCGACAGTGGCACGTGGTGTAGGCGCAGCGAGGTCGCCCGCCTGCCGATCACTGTCAGGGAGCATTCCTATTCCTTCGACTCGGAGCCAGCATTACGCGGATCACCTGGACGTTCGACACTTACGGTGCCTACGACACTTCCGCGTGACCGTCGAAGTTTCTCTCGGCCAGCGCAAATACGGAAGGAAGTCTGTCGCTCACCGAGGATCGCGTTTCGGCGAGGTCGAGCTCGGACAACAGAGTTACCACTCGGCTGCCGAAGCCGGGATTCGGCTCGACGCACAAGGCCGGTAGTTCGAACATTTCGTACAGTCCCTCTACCTTCCCCTGCGTTCCTAGGGTGATTGCGGGTGTACCTTGCGACATCGCCAGTATGGCCAGATGCATCCTGCCGGTGATCACGATGTCGGCCTCCATCGTCAGTCCGCGAATGTCTGATGGACAGGGTCCGTGGGAAATGAGTGTGATTCGCTTACCGGTCGACGGCATCCGGGCCCGTAGAAGTTCTTCCTCCAGCAGCTCGAGGGCCGCGAGATCGTCGTCCCCGCGTCTGAGTACGTGGGGCAGCAACACGATGGAGAAGTCGTTCTGGAGTAGATGCGTCACGATCTGGAGATACTCGGGAATCTGGTTCATTCTCCTCGCCAAGAGCCCGCTGACGTTCACGATCGCTACCCGATGTCCGCGTTTCCGCTGTGCAACTATCCAGTTGTGCTGCTCGCCAGGGGTGGTCACTGTTCGATCCGTGAACACGACGTCTGCGGCCTGTACTACGGAGTCGATGCCGTCTGCGGTCAGCCGACGGAGCGAGGCAGGGTCGCGGGGGTACAGCGACGCTCCCGCTCGGGCCGCCCTCATGAGGGAATTGAGTGCTGTCGGATTCGCAACCTCGGACCAGCTGAAGCCGTACAAAGTGGTTGGCACGCCGGCATTCGCCGCCATGACCATGGTGCTCGAGCGGGCCACGGATAGCGAGACATCGTACAAGCCGTCCATGACATCGGCACCGATCACGGAATAGCTGGTCGCCCTCTTCAGGAGTGCAGCGAAACGCAGGGAGTCACGGAACCTGTAGATCGCGTAACCATTTGCCAATATGGGTAGTGGCACAAACTCTGTCCCGGAGAATTGGCCCGTTTTCTCGTAATCGTTCGACTGTTCGACGATTACTTTTGTCGGTCCGATCGTTCGGGCCAGGACTGCCTCCAGCATGGCCCGGTCGCCGATGTTTCCTTTTCCGGACGACGCGAGTACCAAATGGCATTGTGCGTCGTCTGGGTGCGCCTTCGTGAACCTGGTGACAAACGCGGCTGCCGTGTCGACAGCCG
The DNA here is from genome assembly GCF_038069675.1 of Rhodococcoides navarretei. Lineage (NCBI taxonomy): Bacteria > Bacillati > Actinomycetota > Actinomycetes > Mycobacteriales > Nocardiaceae > Rhodococcoides > Rhodococcoides navarretei. Next base: position 4,932,497 of record NZ_JBBPCN010000001.1, on the reverse strand, counting down.
AGATGAGGGAGATGCCGATCGCGGACCGTTGGAACGCGTACAACCTGCTGATCAACTGGGCGTTCGTGCGCTCCCTGAGTTGGTCAAGCACCTCGCACTCCTGTGTTTCGCACTGAGCCGGATGAGATGAGATCGTGCGGTGCGACGTATTGCGCGTGCGGACGGGTGGAGCGGAACATTGGCTCGGTCCTCGTATCTTGTCGCTCGTATCACGAAAGCTGGACATTCGTCCGATGCGTATTGGAGGGGCGGTTGCACACCCTGCGACCGGTGGTGCGCTTACCAGCTGCGGGAACAGGTCCGTGGGCGATGCGGCGTGCAGGCGCACAGTGCGTCGAGCAAACGTCCAACCTCCTCGGAGAATAGTGCTCCTGACGGGTAGCGGCCCGTACACCATCTCATACGTGCCAGGCGGTGGGCTCTGTCTTCAACGAACCACACTCACGTGGAGCGATTAGGTAGCGTCGACGTGTAGATGGATCGGCCTGGTAGAAACAGGTGACCGTTTGTAAAAGCTGATTCCGTAGGAGAAATTCGTGAGTGATCAGATCAAGACCGCCGTAGTCACCGGTAGCGCCCGCGGTATCGGTGCTGCTGTCGCGAAACGCCTGGCCAAGGACGGTTTCGGCGTCGCTGTGGTTGACCTCGACGAGGCCGCGTGCAGCGACACCGTCGGCGCGATTCAGGCCGCAGGTGGCCAGGCAGTGGCCATCGGTGCCAATGTCGCCGAAGAAGAATCGGTCCAGACCGCAGTCGATCGCATCGCGAGCGAGTTCGGTGCGCCCACCGTACTGATCAACAACGCCGGCATCACTCGCGACAACCTGCTGTTCAAGATGACGGTGCAGGACTGGGATTCCGTTCTCGGCGTCCACCTGCGCGGATCGTTCCTGATGACCCGCGCGGTCCAGAAGCACATGATCGACGCCAAGTGGGGTCGCATCGTCAACCTGTCGAGCACCTCGGCCCTCGGCAACCGCGGCCAGGCCAACTACTCCGCCGCCAAGGCCGGTATGCAGGGATTCACCAAGACCCTCGCCATCGAGCTCGGCAAGTTCGGCGTCACCGCGAACGCCATTGCCCCCGGGTTCATCGAGACGGAGATGACGGCGGCCACCGCCGAACGTGTCGGCATGCCGTTCGAGGACTTCAAAGCCGCTGCGGCATCCCAGATTCCGGTCAATCGCGTCGGACATCCCGATGACATCGCGCACCTGGCGTCGTTCTTCGTCAGCGAGGGTGCCGGCTTCATCTCGGGCCAGGTCGTCTACGCCGCCGGTGGGCCGAAGGACTGACCTCTCGCGAATGCGTGAATGGACCATTCACCGGCCCAGACGGGTGTGAATGGTCCATTCACCCAACACGGGTGACGCCTACGGCGTCGGCATGCCGCCGTTGACGTTCAATGTGTCGCCGGTGACGTAACCCGATTCGGCCGATGACAGGTAGACGTAAGCGCCGGCGATCTCGGCGGGCTGCCCGGCGCGTCCGAGCGGTGTTTCCTTGCCGAATTCCGGCAGTGCCGATGTCGGCTGTCCGCCTGCTGCCTGCAGTGGCGTCCAGAACGGTCCCGGTGCAACGACATTGACGCGAATACCCTTGGGTGCCAACTGCTGGGCAAGAGCCTTGCTGATCGTGTTGATGGCCATCTTCGTAGTCGCGTAATCCACCAGACCGGGCGACGGTGTGTATGCCTGGATGGAGCTGGTGTTCACGATCGTCGAACCGGCAGGCATGTGTGGCACAGCTTCCTGGATAATCCAGAACAGTGCGTACACGTTGGTTTTGAACGTCTGGTCGAATTGCTCGGACGTCAGATCGGCCAGGTCTTCGACGAATTGCTGTTTACCGGCCACGTTGATCAGCAGGTCCAAGCCACCGAGTTCGTCGACCGCGGTGCGAACGATGCCGCGCGCGGCCTGCTCGTCGGTGAGATCTGCCGGTGCCAGGACTGCGGTGCGTCCGGCGTCGCGTACCAGCTGAGCAACTTCCTGAGCGTCTTTTTCCTCCGACGGAAGGTAGTTGAGTACTACGTCGGCACCCTCGCGGGCGATGGCAATCGCTGCTGCGCGACCGATTCCGGAGTCCGCTCCGGTGACGAGCGCCTTGCGGCCGGTCAGGCGACCGGATCCGCGGTAGGTGTTCTCACCGTGATCGGCGAGCGGCTGCAGTTCTGCTGCCAGACCGGGCGGATCCTGGTGCTGCTCCGGGAAGCCGTCCTGGCGGTACTGCGTGACGGGGTTGGTGAAGGTGTACTGATCGCTCACTGTCGAATCGTCTCCGAATGCGGTGAAATGCGTGAAGAACCTCTGCTTGATTCCGTGTATTCAGCGCATGCCCCGATCCGGCCGGCCACAAACTGTGACCGACCGGACGGGCTACTGCCACCGCAGAGAAGTGCACAGTCAGGGCAGAATCGCGTCGACGTAACCGCCGTCGACGCGTAGTGCGCCGCCGGTTGTCGCCGAGGCCTGCTCCGAGCTCAGGTACACGATCATGTTGCCGATTTCCTTCGGCTCGATCAGGCGTCCGATCAACGATTGCGGACGATTCTCCTTCATGAACTTGGCCTGCGCTTCGTCCCAGGGCAGGTCGTCACCGACGAGTTCGGCGACGAACTTCTCGACGCCCTCGGTGTGGGTGGGTCCGACGATGACGGAGTTGACCGTAACCCCTGTTCCCGCAGCGGTTTTCGCAAAGCCTCGGGTCACCGCGAGCAGGGCGGTCTTCGTCATTCCGTAGTGGATCATCTCCTCGGGAATGACGACTGCGGAATCGCTGCAGATGTTCTGGATTCGGCCCCAGCCTGCTTCGGTCATCGCCGGCAGATACGTGCGGATCAGCCGGATTGCGGACAGGACGTTCACCTCGAAATAGCGTCGCCATTCGTCGTCGTCGATGTCGAGGGCGGCTTTGGCTCCGAAGATGCCGAGATTGTTGACCAGAATGTCTACCACCGGGACCGTGGCGAGCAGCGTCTCGACCCCTTCGGCCGTCGCGAGATCCGCCGCCACGACGATCACTCGTGCGCCGGGTACTTCGGTGAGCAGTTGTTCCTCGGCCGAATCCAGCGCGGATGCGCTCCGACCGTTGAGTACGACGCGCGCACCGGCACGGGCCAATTCGGTGGCAATGGCCAATCCGATGCCCTGACTGGAGCCGGAGATCAATGCCGTCCGGCCGTCGAGATCGATGTTCATGGAGCCTCCCAGTGTTGTGGAACGACTCCAGTGTGCGCCTTTCGAAGACGTGAATGGTCCATTCACCGGCCCTGACGGGGGTGAATGGACCATTCACGCGGACTCCGGGGGGACTACTACGAATACGAGTAGAAACCCTTACCAGTTTTGCGACCCAGCATTCCGGCGTCCACCATGCGTTGCAGCAGCGGCGGCGGGGCGTAGTGCGGTTCGCGGAACTCTGCGTAGAGGGACTCCGCCACCGCGAGGGTGACGTCGAGGCCGACGGTGTCGGTCAGACGCAACGGACCCATGGGGTGCGCGCAGCCGTTGACCATGCCCTCGTCGATGTCCTCCGCGCTGGCGAAGCCGGACTCGAGCATGCGGATGGCCGAGACCATGTACGGGATTAGCAAGGCGTTGACGATGAATCCGGCGCGATCGCCGGCGCGGATCGTCTTCTTGCCCAGCGTGTTTCCGGCGTAGTCCGTCACTGCGGCGACGGTGTCTTCGCTGGTGAGCAGGCTGACGACGATCTCCACCAACGGCAGCACCGGCACGGGGTTGAAGAAGTGCACTCCGACGACCTTGTCGGGACGCTTCGTCGCGTTGGCCATCTTGATGACGGGGATCGACGAGGTGTTGGTCGCCAGAATTCCCTCGGGCTTGACGATGGAATCGAGCTTGGCGAACAGATCCAGCTTCAGTGATTCGATTTCCGGTGCCGCCTCCACGACCAGGTCGCGGTCTGCGAAGTCGTTGATGTCGAGCGTCAACGTGATTGCCGCCCTGGACTTCTCGGCCGCGTCGGCTTCGATGCGGCCGGACTTCACGGCGCGGGCGAAGGACTTGTCGAGGCGTGCTTCGGCGGCGTCGGCCGTCGCCTGGCTCGTCTCGAGGATCAGCACGGAACTGCCGGAGCGGGCACACATTTCGGCGATACCGGCACCCATGGTGCCACCGCCGATGACGCCTACGAGTTCGATCGTGCTCATTTGAGCAACGCCCGCGACATGACAACACGCTGAATCTGGTTGGTGCCCTCGTAGATCTGGGTGATCTTGGCGTCGCGCATCATGCGCTCGACCGGGAAGTCGGTGGTGTATCCGGCACCGCCGAAGAGCTGAACGGCGTCGGTGGTGACCTCCATGGCCACGTCGGAGGCGAAGCACTTCGCTGCCGCGGAGATGAACCCGAGGTTCTTCTCGCCGCGCTCGGCGCGGGCTGCGGAGCTGTAGACCATCAGACGAGCGGCTTCGACCTTCATCGCCATGTCGGCGAGCATGAACTGCACGGCCTGGAAGCTCGAGATCGCGTTGCCGAACTGCTTGCGGTCCTTGGTGTATGCGATGGCCGCGTCGAGGGCACCCTGTGCCAGACCGACGGCCTGTGCGCCGATGGTGGGGCGGGTGTGGTCGAGCGTTTCCAGCGCAGTCTTGAAGCCGGTGCCGGGATCGCCGATGATGCGATCGCCGGGGATCTTGCAGTTCTCGAAGTACAGCTCGGTGGTGGGCGAGCCCTTGATGCCGAGCTTCTTCTCCTTCGGGCCGATGCTGAAGCCCTCGTCGTCGATGTGCACGATGAACGAGCTGATGCCGTTGGCACCCTTGTCGGGATCGGTCACGGCCATGACGGTGTACCACTCGGACTTGCCGCCGTTGGTGATCCAACACTTGGCACCGTTGAGGATCCAGTCATCACCGTCCGCCTTGGCGCGGGTTCGCATGGCGGCGGCGTCGGATCCTGCTTCGCGCTCGGACAGGGCGTACGAGGCCATCGAACCGCCGGCGAGGGAGGGCAGAACCTGCTTCTTGAGCTCCTCGGAGCCCTTGAGGATCAGGCCCATCGTGCCGAGCTTGTTGACGGCGGGGATCAGCGAGGACGAGCCGCACACACGGGCGACCTCTTCGATGACGATGCAGGCTGCAACCGAGTCGGCACCCTGTCCGTCGTATTCCTCGGGAACGTGGATGGCGTTGAAGCCGGAGGCGTTGAGTGCCTTCAATGCCTCTTCCGGGAAGCGGGACTCCTCGTCCACCTCTTTGGCGTACGGAGCGATCTCCTTCTCCGAGAGCGCCCGAATGGCCGCGCGCAGTTCGTCGTGCTCTTCGGGTGATTGATACAGATCGAAGTCGGGATTTCCGGCCATGTCGGCCACGCTCCTCGGTATGTCGGGGTGGCACTGCCCACGTAGGGCACTCAGTGCCAAGGATTGCCCCAGTGTACGTCCGGATTCGGACCGATTCAAGACCGGGTCTCGTGCAGGCGGCACTCAGTGCCAAGGTCTCAGTCGTGTGTGTGGTCGGCCAATGCGTCGACGACCTTGCTGACGGACGTGCCGCGCGGGAACGACGCAACGACGATCTCACCGAGGAACTGGGCTCGGACCTGGGATAGGGCCGACCGCAGATCGGCGACGGACGTCGGCATGCCGTCGCGAATCATGCGTCGCAAGATGTAGTTGTGCGTCGCGGTCACCGACGCCGAGAACTGCAGTATTTCCAAGTGCGAATGGTCGGGCAGTGCGTTTTGCAAGTACTCGACGAACAGTCGGTCGTACCGGAAGACGGTGACGATTTCTCGGTCGCGCAGGGCCGGGATTCGGTGCACCACCTGGTAGCGCAGACGTGACATCTCGATCCAGTCCGAGAAGCGCTCGTAGACCAACTGCGCAGCGTCGCACACTGCCTGCCACGGGTCACCCTCGTTGGAATCGAGGAACGCGCCGGCCTGCTCGAGCAGTATTTCGTGATCGGCGAAGATGACGTCTTCCTTGGCCCGGAACTGCCGAAAGAATGTCCGACGCGAGATCCCGGCGGCGACTGCGATGTCGTCCACCGTCGTCGCCTCGTAGCCCTTGACGGAGAACAGGTCGAGCGCGGCCGTGGCCACGGTGAGCCTGAAGTCGGTGGATTCTTCGGGGTCTCCGCGCATGAGAGTGAAGGTAGCCGAGTTTCGGGACGGACAGGGAGGTCGTCCCTTCCGGCGATTGATTGCTAGTGTTCGCAAGTAGCCTGCTGAGCAGTGGTGGGTGCCACGGAAGGACATCATGGCCACGGATTCGAGTCGGCCGCTCTACAGAATGAAAGCCGACTTCTTCAAGACACTGGCGCACCCCGCTCGTATTCGGGTGCTGGAGTTGTTGAGCGAGCGCGAGCACGCCGTGTCCGAGATGCTCCCCGAGATCGGCATCGAGCCGGCGAATCTGTCACAGCAATTGTCCATCCTGCGACGCGCGGGCCTCATCGAGGGAACTCGCGACGGTTTGTCGGTCTCCTACACATTGACGTCGCCGAAGGTGGCCGACCTGTTGCTCGTCGCGCGGGAAATTCTCACGGGAGTGGTGGCCAACCAGGCCGAGCTGTTGGAAGGCGAATCCGGAGCGCGCAGCTGACCGTCCGATACAGAGGACTTTGGTCCATTGCTTCCCTGATTCACTGATTGCTAAACTTAGCAATCAATTGAATCAGCGATCGAGCAGTCCGAAAGAGCAGCGCATGGCCGAACCTGCGAACCCGACACGTACCAGCGAGACACTCACGGCACTGTCCGCACTCCTGCCCAGGTGGAGCGAGTGGAAGCCCGCCTTCCGCGCGCCCGGTGCGGATCTGTTGTCCGGCCTGATCGTGGCCCTGGTCGCGCTGCCTCTGGCGCTCGGCTTCGGCGTCAGCACCGGGCTGGGTGCGGCGGCGGGACTGACCACCGCCATCATCGCGGGAGTCGTCGCCGCGATATTCGGTGGATCACGGTTCCAGGTGTCGGGTCCCACCGGTGCCATGACGGTGGTGCTGGTCCCGATCGTTGCCGAATACGGGCCGACGGGAGTGCTCGCGGTCGGGTTGATGGCCGGGGTCATCCTGCTGGCGCTCGCGGTAGCAGGCATCGGTAGGGCCGTGCGATACATGCCGGCACCCGTCATCGAAGGATTCACGGCAGGCATCGCCGTCGTCATTGCGCTGCAACAGTTTCCGGCAGCTCTGGGCATCACCGACGCCGAGGGGGAGAAAGTGTGGCAATCCGCGTTCGACGCGGTGCGCTCGTTCGTCTCGCACGCCAGTGTCCTGACTCCCGCTGTCGCAGTCGCAGTCGCGGTTCTCATGCTCGTCGGCGGCCGCCTGGCACCGAAGGTTCCGTTCTCTCTGGTCGCTGTTGTTGCAGCGACGGTGGCTGCCCAACTGTTCGATTTCGACATCGCCCGCATCGGCACGATTCCGTCATCGCTGTCCGCCCCGAGCCTGAGCTTCTTCCACCTCGGCGACGTGACCGCGCTGGTGGCACCGGCGTTCGCCGTCGCTGCGCTGGCGGCCCTGGAATCGTTGCTGTCCGCGACCGCGGCGGACTCGATGGGCGTCGGCGCGCGGCACAACCCCGACCGGGAGTTGTTCGGGCAGGGACTGGCGAACATCGCAGCTCCCTTGTTCGGCGGGATCCCCGCCACCGGTGCCATCGCCCGCACTGCCGTCAACGTTCGATCAGGGGCGCGGACCAGGCTCGCGGCGCTCACCCATGCCGTGATCCTCGCGGCGATCATGTACTCGGCCGCCGGGCTGGTGGCCGACATCCCACTCGCCGCCCTCGCCGGAGTCCTATTGGCGACCACGGTGCGCATGGTCGAAACCGCGTCGATTCGAGCGATCACTCGTGCAGGCCGCGGCGACGCCGTGGTGATGGTGGCGACCTTCCTCGTCACGGTCGTCTTCGATCTGGTGACGGCGGTGGCAGTCGGCGTCGGGTTCGCTGCGGTGCTGGCACTGCGGGCTGTTGCGCGATCGGCCAGGGTCGAGCAGGTTCCTCTGGACGCACTCGACGCGGTGTCGACGGAAGAAGAAAGCTTGCTGCGCGAACACATCGTCGCCTACCGAATCGACGGAGCGTTGTTCTTCGGAGCCGCGCACAGCTTCCTCCTCGAACTCGCCGACGTCTCGGACGTGAAAGTGGTGATTCTGCGCATGTCCCGAGTCACCACGATCGATGCCACCGGGGCGAGCGTGCTCAAGGACACGATCACCGAACTCGAACACCGCCGCATCACCGTCCTCATCTCCGCAGCGAAACCCGAACACCTGCGTCCGCTCGAGGCTCTGGGCGTGTTCACCACCAAGGACGACGATGCGCGACGCGTCTTTGACACCACACCGCAGGCCATCGCGTACGCGCGCACGCTGGTGACCGAGGCGACCACACACCGCGGGTAGGGTCGTAGGTCACACTTGCGTAGGAAAGGACCAGCTCATCGTGGCTCTCGTTGCCGGAATCGACTCTTCCACTCAATCGTGCAAAGTCTTCGTTCGTGACGCCGAATCGGGAGAGCTGGTGCGCCAGGGGCGAGCTGCTCATCCCGACGGCACCGAGATCGATCCGCAGCGCTGGAAGGATGCGCTCGACGAGGCGGTGTCGGCAGCAGGCGGACTCGACGACGTGGACGCGGTGTCGGTCGGTGCGCAGCAGCACGGCATGGTCTGCCTCGACGACGCCGGCGCCGTGGTGCGCAAGGCGTTGCTGTGGAACGACACTCGATCGGCGCAGGCCGCAACGGATCTGGTTGCCGAGTTGGGTGAGCAGACCGGCGTCGACGGCGGACAGGCCTGGGCCGACGCCGTCGGTGTGGTTCCGTTGGCGTCGATCACCGTCGCCAAATTGCGGTGGCTTGCCGACCACGAGCCCGACAACGCCCATCGCACTGCGGCCGTGTGTCTTCCGCATGATTGGCTGAGCTGGCAGCTCGGCGGCGCAGCCGGACTGGACGCCCTGGCCACCGATCGAGGCGACGCCAGCGGCACCGGGTACTTCTCCGCCGCCTCGAACGAGTATCGAACAGATCTGTTGCAGTTGGGTTTTCGTGGGCGCAATCCGCAGCTGCCCCGAGTTGCTGCGCCGAGCGAGGTGATCGGCCGATTGCGCAGCGGAGGACTGATCGGACCGGGTACCGGAGACAACGCCGCGGCGGCGCTCGCCCTCGATGCTCAGCCCGGTGATGTGGTCGTCTCGATCGGTACATCCGGTGTCGTCTCGGCGGTGACCTCGGTTGCCGCAGCGGATGGTTCGGGCCTGGTCGCCGGATTCGCCGACGCCACCGGCCGTCAACTTCCGCTGGTGTGCACGCTCAACGCTGCTCGAGTGCTCGATGCCACGGCGCGTCTGCTGGGCGTCGACCATGACGAACTGTCCCGGTTGGCGCTGTCGACGGCAAGCGAGGGCCTGGTGTTGGTGCCGTACTTCGAAGGCGAGCGCACGCCCAATCTGCCGGACGCCTCCGCGTCCGTTCACGGCCTGCGACTGCACAATTCGACGCCCGGCCACCTGGCCCGCGCGGCGGTCGAGGGTTTGCTGTGCGGCTTGGCCGACGGTATCGACCACCTGCGCGCGCAGGGAGTGGAGACCAAGCGCGTGCTGCTGATCGGCGGTGGCGCGAAATCGGCAGCTCTGCGTGAGCTTGCCCCGGCCATTCTCGGAGTTCCCGTGATCGTGCCCGAGCCGGGGGAGTACGTGGCCGACGGCGCAGCGCGCCAGGCGGCGTGGACACTGACCGGGACCAGCGAGCCGCCGACCTGGGCGCAGGCACCGTCGCAGACATACGAGGCCGACCCCACCCCGGCGGTGCGAGAGCGCTACGCGCATGTGAGCGGAAGTTCGTAGTGGGCTACGAAGTTCCGCTCACGTGCGGCGCAGCCGCTCTCACGCACTAGGGAATCAGACGCGCTTCTCGGTAACGCTGGATAACCGAGGCGATGGCATCCGGGGTGGATCGGAAGCCCAGGAACCCGGCTTTCTTCGACTTGTTCATGTCGGTCAGGCATTCCATGTCGCGGCCGAGGTCACCGTCGGTGTGCCACCACGACGCCAGGCGGGAGACATCGCTCTCCACCAGATCGTGCTTCTCGGCGATGCGCTTCCACGCGGCGGCCGCGTCGGACATGCGGGGTTCGAGTGGACGCGGTTCGGTGTCGAAACCCTCGGGCTCGACGTCGAAGTGCGCGGCGAACTGTGGCCACAGCCAGCGCCAGCGGAAGACGTCACCGTTGGCGATGTTGAAGGCCTCGTTGTGCGCGTTGTCGTCGGTTGCGGCCCAGACCATCTGCTCGGCGAGCAGGTCGGCGTCGGTGAGGTCGGTGAGCCCGTTCCATTGTGTTTCGGAGCCGGGGAAGACGAACTTCTCGCCGAGTTCCTTGCAGATCGATGCGTAGACGGACAGCGTCAGCATCATGTTCATCGCGTTGCCGACGGCGAATCCTGAAACGGTGTGGGCGCGGTGCACGCTCCAGCCGAATCCGAACTTCTCGGCACCGGCGAACAGTTCGTCTTCCTGCGCGTAGTAGAAGTTCGGTGTGTCGAGCCGCGGTTCGGTCTCGTGGAACGGCGTCTCGGCCATCACGGCCTCACCGTAGGCATCGAACGGTCCCAGGTAGTGCTTCAGGCCGGTCATCAGCGCGACGTGCTTCACCGAATCGAGGGGGCCGAGAACGTTCAGAACATTGCGTAGGGTCGCCGAGTTGACCTCGATGTTCTCCTGCTCGGAGTCCTTCTTCATCCAGGCGGTGAAGAACACGAACTCGGGACGGACGTCGGTCAGGGCGTCCCGCAAGGACTCCGGGTCGAGCAGATCCGCAGCCACCGGCACGACGCCGTCGACGGGGGTACTTCCGCTGCGGCTCAGTCCGTAGGTGGTCCAGCCGGCATCGAGTGCGGCGCGGCACAGGGCCTGCCCGGAAATACCGGTGGCACCGACGATCAGCGCGCGTGTGGTGTTCGTAGTCATTCGTGCGGACTACCCACTGGGGCCGACTCGACACGTGACGCGTCGCGTCTCACAACAGGGCGAGTACCTGTTGGCCGACGAGCACGAGCGCGCCGACGGCGGAGACGGTGATCGCGACGATGCGCAGGCGTCGACGGTCGAGAACACGATTGACCACCCGCGAAAGCAGGAAACCGAGAACGGTCGCCGGGGCCAGGAACACGAACAGCGTGGCCGTATGGGCATTCACAGCACCGGCCACCGCCAGTACCGCCAGCGAGATCAGCGAGCCGACGAGGAAGAAGCAGCTCATGGTGCTGCGCAGCTCGGCCCCGGTGTTGCGTTGCCACACCAGGGCCATCGGCGGTCCGCCGATCGAGGTGGCCGTTCCCAGAATGCCCGACGCGGCCCCGGCCACCACCAGGTTTCGTCTGTGCGGCAACGGAACCCAGCCGAAGGACGTCAGTGCGACGCCGCCCAACACCACGAGCGCGAGCAGTATGGCCAGTCCGCGCTCGGGCAGTAGGACGAGCAGAAGTGCACCCACCGCCGAACCGGGCAGGCGACCGGCGAGCGCCCACCCCGCGCCCGAGAGATCGAGGGCGGTGCGATCACGAACCAGAACGAGCACGCTGACGACAACGGCGAGCATGATCAGCGTCGCCGGGATGAGACCGGGGTCGACGATGGCCACGATCGGCGCTGCGAGCATGCCCATGCCGAATCCGATCGACGCCTGCATCGCCGATGCGAAGAAGATGGCCAGGGCGACGACGACGAAGCCGGTGACGCTCAGGTGTGTCGCCATCACGTCCCGGCAGCAACGAGGCCGAGATTGCCTGCGGCGAGGGGATAGTGGCATTCGGCGATGTGATCGGCCTCGTCGGCGTCGAGCGCCACCGGTGGCGCCTCACTGGCGCACAGCTCGGTCGCCTTCCAGCAACGGGTGCGGAACCGGCATCCCGACGGCGGATTCAGCGGCGACGGTACCTCGCCCTTCAGCAGGATCTTCGTCCCGCGGTTCGACGCGTCGAGTGTGGGTGCGGCCGACATCAACGCCGCGGTGTACGGATGGGACGGTCGCTCGAATACTGCTTCGGTGGCCCCGGATTCGACGATGCGGCCCAGGTACATCACCGCGACGCGGTCGGCGACGTGTCGGACCACCGACAGATCGTGGGAGATGAACACGTACGAGATGCCGAGTTGCTTCTGCAGGTCGTTGAGCAGGTTGAGTACCTGCGCCTGCACCGAGAGATCGAGGGCCGAGACCGGCTCGTCGCAGATGATCACGTCGGGGTTCAGCGCCAGGGCCCGCGCGATGCCGAGGCGTTGGCGTTGCCCGCCGGAGAATTCCTGCGGGAATCGGTTCTCGTCGCTCGGGCGTAGGCCCACCAGATGCAGCAGTTCGCGAACTCGTGCAGAACGATCGCGGCGAGTCTTGTACAGGCCTTTGTGGGTTCGCCACGGCTCACCGATGATGTCACCTGCCGTCATACGCGAGTTCAGTGAACCGTACGGGTCCTGGAAGACCATCTGTACTCGTCGACGCCACGCGAGGAGGTCCTTGCCGCGCAGCGCGAACGGATCGATGCCGTCGAAGGCGACGGTGCCCGAGTCGGGTCGTTCGAGCATCATCAGCGTGCGCGCGAGAGTGGACTTGCCGCAGCCGGATTCGCCCACCAGGCCGAGGGTCTCGCCACGTCGTAGATCGAGGTCGATGGCGTCGAGGGCCCGGAGCTTGCCGCGGCCGACGTCGAAGGTCTTGTTCAGGCCGCGCACGGTCAGCAGTTGCTCAGACATGGATGGGTACCTCGTTCGGGAAGTGGCAGGCCGACATCCGGCCGGTGCCGACGGATTCGAGCGGCGGTCGAGTGCTGATGCAGATCTCGCGGGCGAGGGGGCAGCGGGCCTGATAGACGCACCCGTCGGGAATGGAATGCAGATCCGGTGGGGTGCCGCCGATCGACTTCAGATCCTCACCGCGGACGGCGTGGACGGGGACCGAGTCCAGCAAGCCCTTCGTGTACGGGTGGCGCGGTTCGCCGAAGACCTCGGACACCGGTCCGGTCTCGACGACGTTGCCCGCGTACATGATTGCCACTCGATCGGCCTCTTCGGCCACCAGAGCGAGGTCGTGGGTGATGAGTACGACGGCCATGTCGTGCTCGGTGCGCAATTCCTTGAGCAGCGCCATGATCTGCGCCTGCACGGTCACGTCGAGGGCGGTGGTCGGTTCGTCGGCCAGCAGTACCGACGGGCTGAGCGCTACGGCCATCGCGATCAGCAGGCGCTGACGCATACCACCGGAGAATTGGTGCGGGTAGGAGTCGGCGCGTGATTCGGGCTCGGGGATGCCCACGCGGGCCATCAGCGCGATGGCCTCCGCCCGTGCTTGCTTGCCGGACATTCCGCGATGGATCCGAAACGGTTCGGCCAGTTGGGTTCCCACGGTGTAGACGGGATTGAGGGCGGTCAGTGCGTCCTGGAAGACGATGGCCAATTCGGTGGCCGCGACCGTGCGTCGCACCTTGGTCTTGGCCGTCACCAGGTCGATCTCGCCCAACTCGACCGAGCCACCGGTGATGTCCGCGATCGGCTCCAGCAACCCGACGATGGCCTGTGCCGTCATCGATTTACCGCAACCGGATTCGCCCAGCAGAGCCAGGGTTTCACCGCGGCGGGCGGTGAAGGTGACGTTGTCGACGGCGCGGATGACGCCCGACGGCGTCCGCAAATCGACGGTCAGCCCGCGAACGTCGAGGGCGACGCTGCCGGTGTCGGTTCGGTGCGGTGTTGTTGCCGGTGCGCTCATGAGACGACCTTTCGTGCGGGGAGCAGGCGAGAGCGCTTGGAGCGGGGAACGTTGAGTCGCCAGCGCTGCGCGGGGTCGGTGGCGATGCGGGCCCAGGCGGCGAGCACGGTGGCCGAGACGGTCGTCAACACGATGGCCAGGCCGGGGAAGAACGAGAGCCACCAGGCGGTCTGCAGATAGGTCCGGCCCTGCGAGACCATCAGGCCCCAGGAGACGTCCGGTGGCTGAATACCGATGCCCAGGAAGCTCAGTGACGATTCGGCGAGGATGACGAAGCAGAAGTCCAGGGTTGCGACGGTGAGCAGGGTCGGCAGCAGAATCGGGGCCACATGGCGTCGGATCACCGATCCGCTCTTGGCACCGAACGTACGGGCGGCATCCACGAACAACCGACTCTGCAGTTCTGCCGACTCGGCGCGAGCGGTACGCAGGTAGATCGGGATACGCGTGACCGTCAGCACCAGCACGATGTTCGCAGCGCTGGGCGAGAAGACGTAGAGCACCACGACGGCCATCAGCAGGGACGGGAAACTGAGGATGACGTCGGCGACGCGCATCGCCGCGGTCTCGCGCCAGCCCCGATGGAAGCCGGCCCACATACCGATGAACGAGCCGATGATCGCGGAAAGGATCACGGCCGGAACGGCAACCGAGAGTGTGGTTCTGCTGGCCACGATCAACCGGGCGAGCATGCTGCGGCCCAGTGGATCGGTACCGAGAATGTTCATCCACCCGGTGTCGAGGGTGAACGGTGGCAGGTTCGAGCGGTCGAGATCCTGATCGGTCGCCGAGTTGCCGACCAGCATCGGCCCGAAGATCGCCGTGAGCAGGACCAGCACCAGGATCGCAGCGGCGACGGTGGCCACCCTGTCTCGCAGCAACAGCTTCCACAGCGGGGCCGATGCCTTGCGGGCTTCCGCCGGAACCGGGGGCGGAACATCCTCCGGCTCGGACGTTTTCGGTGCTTCGAAGTCGAGTGACATGTTCTTACCTAGACCTTCACCTTGTCGCGAACCCGGGCGTCGAGCAATGCATAGCAGGCATCGATGACGATGTTGAGCACGAAGATCGACACTGCCGTCAACAGAACGGCCGCCTGGAGGACGGCGAAGTCGCGCTGCAGGATGGCGTCGATCATCAGCTTTCCGATGCCGGGCCAGCCGAAGATGGCTTCGACGACCACCGCCCCGTTGACGAGTCCGACCATCAGGTCGCCGGCAACGGTCAGGGCCGGTGCGGCGGCATTGCGCAGAGCGTGGTGGGTGACGACCCGAAGATCGCCTGCCCCTTTGCTTCTCGCCAACCGAACGTACGGGGCCGACAGGGCCGAGACCATTGCGCCTCGGACCACCTGAGTCAGCACGCCGAGGGGTCGAATGAGCAGTGTCGCGATGGGCAGTACCCAGGACAGCATTCCGTTGTCGACACCGGAGGTGGGCAGCCAACCGAACAGGATGGCGAAGACGTAGACGCCCATGATGGCGAACCAGAAATCGGGAATGCTGGCTGCGGTCATCGACAGCAGGCTCGAGATACGGTCGGCCAGTGAGTTGGGTCGATACGCAGCCCAGCACCCGATGATCACGGCACCGAGGATCGCGAGAAACATCGTCGCGAACGCGAGCTGCAACGTTGCGGGGAAGGCGCGCAATGCCATCGCCGACGCGTCCTCACCGGTGCGGAGCGACTGCCCGAAGTCGAGTTGAACGACACCCTTGAAGTAGTCCAACAGCTGTGTCAGGACCGGCTGATCGAACCCGTTGGTGGCACGGAAGGCCTCGCGTTGGGCCTGGGTCGCAGATTCGGGAAGGTACAGGCTGGTGGGGTCGCCGGTGAGCCGAGCGAGGAAGAACACGCCGAGCAGGACGACGAACAGCGGGATGAGGCTGGTGTAGATCCGTCTGCGGAGAAATCTGAACATGTCAGGGCCTCTCGGTATCGGCGCGGGTCATCGCGGCGAGATGCATTTCGTCGACCGTGGCCGAGTTCGGGGTGTAGTCGACCGAGGACGACTTGGCGAGTACCCCGTTCATGTGTGCGATGTAGGCCATCTGCATGATGTCCTTCGGTTCGTCGGCGAACACCTGCGCGTACGCGTCCTGGCGGTCCTCGCCGGTCAGCGCACCGGCGGCCGCGATCTTTCTGTCGAATTCCGCAGTGCCGTATGCGCTCTGGAAGCCGTCGCTGGTGAAGTACTGATCGACGGTGAACGCGGAGTCGCCGGCCTGGTTGCCGTGCTGAATCACCAGCAGATACGGCCCGACGTCGGGGAACGGACGCTCCTGATACTCGGCGGTGCCCGCGGCGTCCATCATTTCGATCTTCACGTTCATACCGATCTTGGACAGCGAGTTCTGGATGACCTCCACCGTCTCGTTGATCTTCGGGAACTGCCCGGTGCGTCCGATCAAGCGGATCTCGGTGTCCACGGGTACGCCGTCGGCGCGGGCTTGCTCGATCAACGCGCGGGCCTCGTCCATGTCGTATGGCCACGGTGTCAGGTCCTCGTTGAAGCCCACGACGCCCTCGGAAATCAATTGCTCTGCAGGTGAACCGAGTCCACGAAACAGGGCCTTGACGATGCCCTCGCGATTGATGGCGTAATTGATCGCCTGCCGAACCCGCATGTCGTCCAGTGGCGGTTGAGCCGCCTGGATGCGCAGCGCCGTTGTTTCGTTGTTGGGGTACGCGACTCCGAGGTCGCCCGCACCGTCCTCGGGTCCGACGGACGTGGCGATCTCGGCCTCACCGTTGGTGACCATCGATGCGCGGACGCTGCCTTCGCTGCGCCACTGGTATTCGGCCCTCGCGTATTCGGGCTTCGGGCCCCAGTAGGTCTCGTTGCGTACGAGCGAGAGCTTCTGGCCGTAGTCCCAACGCTCGATCGCGAACGGTCCCGTGCCGATCGGCTCGCGCACCCGCTCGGTGTAGCTGGCCGTGCGCGGAACCATCTCCACGAACGAGAGGCGCAGCGGCAGAATGGGGTCGGGTTCGGGCGACTGGACGGTCAGCGTCATGGGGTCGACTGCTTTCACCACCAGGTTCGCGTCGCCGAAGACGTACCCCTCGACGTTGCAGCCCAATTCGGAGTTGACCGTGCGATCGATCGAAAAGGCGGCGTCCTCGGCCTCGAAGGGGCTGCCGTCGCTGAACGTCACTCCGGGATGGATCGCGAACGTCCATTCGGTGTCGGAGGTCTGCTCCCAGGAGTCGGCGAGCTTGGGTTCGAGATCGCCGGTGCTGGGGTCGCGTTCCATGAGAGGCTCGGTGATGTTCGAGCGGGTGACGACCCCGACCGACGTGAGCGAGACGTCGCAAGCTTCGAGGGTCGGCGGCTCCTGAGGCAGGACGATGCGAAGAGTATCTGCGCGAGCGACTCCGCCGTTGTTGGAGTTGGCGACGGTGCAGCCGCTTGCGGCAAGTGAAAGTGACAGTGCGCCAACGGCAATTGCGGCGACGCGATGGTTCCGTCCCTGCTGCACGAAGAGTGCAGGGCTCATGGTGGCCTCCAGTGGGAAAAGGATCCGCGTCTGCGAGTTGCAGCCGAATCTGTGACGGTAGACACACGGTATGAGCGGGCTGTCTTCACCGTCAACCGGACGAAATGCCCTTTCCGACCAGTTTTGTGGGTCACAAACCAAGTCTTGATGAGGCTCGAGTCACATGAGGAGTGGGCTGACCAGGCCGGATAGGGAGAAGGCTGGTCAAGCCTGCATCGGCAATGCGTCGTTCATGCCGTTTGGGTATCGGTCCATGTTATTTCCGTGTTGGACAGGTATTCGAGAAGCGGCATACCGTACAGGAAACGCGCACGTTCCACCATCTCGCGAGGAGAACAATGGTCACCGTCAGCTCGCAGAGTTCCTCTGTGTCTCAACCGGATTCGCAACAGGGCGGCCGGGTGCTCCGAGTCGGACCGCTCAAGCCGTCGCTGATGGACACGTTGGTTGCCGAGTACGGCGCGCTCGAGCTGCCCGAAGGGGATGGTCGCGACGAATTTCTCGATACGCACGGCGAATCGATCACTGCAGTTGTCACCTCCGGTCGGACCGGCGTCGATGCCGCGCTGATGGAGCGGTTGCCGCAGCTCGGAGCGGTGGTGAATTTCGGCGTCGGCTACGACACGACCGACGTCGACGCGGCAGCAGACCGCGGCATCGCCGTCAGCAACACTCCCGACGTGTTGACCGACTGTGTGGCGGACCTCGCGGTCGGTCTGGTGATCGACACCATGCGTGGACTGTCCTCCGCCGAGAGGTTCGTGCGGGCCGGCCGGTGGCCGGTCGAGGGCAACACACCACTGACGCGTCAGGTCACCGGCAAGCGCGTCGGAATCATCGGCCTCGGCCGCATCGGATCAGCAATTGCCGATCGACTCAACGGGTTTCGCTGCGAGATCTCGTACCACAATCGCAACGAGATCGACGGTTCGCCGTACACGTATGCAGCCAGTCCACAAGCGCTGGCCGACGGTGTCGACGTCTTGATCATCGCGGCGTCGGGGGGCTCGGGAACTGCCCATCTGGTCGACCGTGCAGTGCTCGAAGCGCTGGGACCGCAGGGATATTTGATCAACGTCGCACGCGGAAGCGTCGTCGACGAAGAGGCGTTGATCGAGTTGCTCGCCGCGGGGCAGCTGGCCGGAGCCGGTCTCGACGTCTTCGCGCACGAACCGAACGTGCCCGACGCCCTGCTGGGGATGGACAACGTGGTTCTGCTGCCGCACGTGGGCAGCGGGACGGTGGAGACGCGGGCCGCGATGGAAGCACTCACGCTCGAGAACCTCGATCGCTTCCTGGCCGACGGCACCCTCGTCACGCCGGTGACGCAGTGACCGTCGTCGTCGGCTACTCGCCGACCACCGAAGGAAAAGGCGCGCTGCCCTTCGCTTTTCGCGAGGCGCACATGCGCGGTACCGACCTGCTCATCGTGGCCGAGGACAACAGCGCAGCCGACGCCGATTTCGCTGCCACCGTCGAGTCGGCTCGCGAGGAGACTTCGGCCGTCGGTGTGACGACGAAGATCCACGACAACGAAGCGGGCCGCTCGCACGCCGACAACCTGATCGACCTGTCGTTCGACGAGCAGGCTCAGCTGGTCGTGATCGGAATCCGGCGTCGATCACCCGTCGGAAAGTTGTTCATGGGCAGCATCTCTCAGCGCGTACTGCTCGAGGCACACTGCCCGGTGACGGCCGTCAAGCCGCCGGTGGGGACGCCGCGGTAGTTCGGTCGGGTGGCCTGCGTTCGTGCGGTGGTGAGGTTGGCGGCGGAGGATGCCGGTGAGCTGTTGACGTTGCAGCGCGCTGCCTAAAAACGCAGCGGCAGGAAACTTCCGAAGGCTATGCGCTGATTCATCTCTCCGGGAATCTCGCGTAGCGGTTTCGCGAATCTCGGTGGTGCTGGAACTGGCATGTCGATTTCGTGTCGGTGGGTCGGGCTACGGTCCTTCTTGTTCACGGGAGAGCGTGGTGGGAACTGTCAGCCAGCGCACTCGGGCGGACAACCGTTCCCAATCCTGGCAACGCATCACCTGGTGTCTCGAGCGGACCGTCAGCGAAAATGACGACGAAGCCGCACTCGGTTGGAGAGTATTTGGCACCGTCGCCACAACACCGTTCATCGCCAAGACCGACCGCCGCACACTACGGGTCATCGCCGATCACATCGTGACCGAATCTGACGACGTCCTGGCAGAAAGCGGCGGCAGCAGCGACAATGGAACCGACACAGACACGGAGGACCCGCGATGACCACCACGGAGAACCGCCCGGCACGCCGCGGCCGGTCGATGAAGGTCCGCTCTGCTGCCGCGCAAGCCTCGATCGCGCTCCGCGAGTACGACAAAGACCCCGTCCCGCAGTGGCTGCGCGACATCGCAGCAGGCAAGGACGTGTCCATACCGAAAGAGTGACCCTCCAGGCAACGCCGGAAGGTTCGCGCGGCAGCTGCCGGACCTCGATCGAGCTCCATGCCGGGTAATCATTGATCTGCTCACAGTCGCAGGTAGGCATCTGGACAATAAGTGGGCAAACGCGCGCAGGCCTTCGGCGTCTCCCATCGGACCGCACTCGCGCCGTCACGGTCCTGCACGCAACTCGATCAGCGGCGCATCACGACCACTCCCGCGTCGGCAGCACATCGGTCATGAAGCGGTGCAGTGCCGGGTTGTCGTTGTCCACGCGCCATGCCGCGTCGAGTTCGACGGGGCGTTCCTTCACGGTCCGAACCGGCCGGAACACAACACCTTCCGGCCGCATGGTCGACGCCGACTCCGGTACCAATGCCAATCCGATGCCGGAACGAACGAGCACCAGCATTGTGTGGACCTGGGTCACGTACTGCACGTAGCGCGGGGACACCCCGACGATGGTGAAGGTACTGATCAGCAGCTCGTGAAAGTACCGCGCGTCGACGGGCGAGTACATGATGATCGGCTGCTCGTCGAAGTCCTCCACCGACAGTTCGTCTTTCGCGGCCAGCGGGTGTTCCTCGGGCATCGCTGCGATCAACGACTCGTGCAGCACCGGTCGGGATGCGATGCCCGGTCGCTTGAGCGGTGGCCTGGCCAACCCGAGATCCAGATCGCCGACGGCCAACGATTCCATCTGCACCGCCGAGACCATCTCCCGCAGCACGAGTTTGACGTCCGGTAGTTTCTCGCGCGCGGCGTCGAGCAACTGCGGGAGCACTGCATGCGCCGATGCGCCGGTGAATCCGACGACCACGGTCCCCAGATCGCCGGTGGGGACGCGTCGGACGGTGAGCAGTGCGCCCTCGGCGAGGTCGAGGATGCGTCGGGCCTCGGGTAGAAAGGCCAGGCCCGCCGCCGTCAGCGTCACCGACCGACTGGTGCGATCGATCAGCTGCACGCCGACCTCGCTTTCGAGCTGTTGAATCTGCCTGCTCAGCGGAGGCTGCGTCATGTGCAGTCGTTCGGCGGCGCGGCCGAAGTGCAGCTCCTCGGCGACGGCGATGAAGCAGGACAGCCTGTTGAGCGAGAACATCGATTCACTCCTTGCATCGCGCTGGCAGTTTCGCGGGACCTTTACGTATCAATCTAGCGTAGGCCGAAGGTCTCCACGATTGGCAACCTTCTCTCCAGTAAGAGTAGAGTTCGCGCGCAGCATCCCTCCGCACTCATCGAATGGAGTCGTCGTGTCTCGAGCTGCCCAGGTGCCTGTCACCGCCGTCGAAGACGTCTCGGTGCTGGGTGCGTTGCGCTCGCCGAAGCGACTCAAGACCGAAGTACTCGCAGGCTTGGTGGTGGCTCTGGCGCTGATTCCGGAAGCCATCTCGTTCTCGATCATTGCCGGTGTCGATCCACGCGTCGGACTGTTCGCGTCGTTCACCATGGCCGTCACCATCTCCATCGTCGGTGGCCGCCCGGCGATGATCTCCGCTGCTACCGGGGCGATTGCGCTGGTCGTCGCCCCGCTGGCTCGGGACTACGGCCTCGACTACCTCATTGCAGCGGTGATCGTCGGAGGAGTCCTGCAGGTCGTACTCAGCGTTCTCGGCGTCGCCAAGTTGATGCGCTTCATCCCGCGCAGCGTGATGATCGGCTTCGTCAACGCGTTGGCGATCCTGATCTTCAGCTCCCAGGTGCCGTACCTGATCGGGGTGCCGTGGTTGGTGTACCCGATGGTCGCCGTTGGCCTGCTCATCATGTTCTTTCTGCCCAAGCTCACCACGATCGTCCCGGCACCACTGATCGCCATCGTGATACTCACCGGGGTCACGCTCGTGTTCGCGCTCGCGGTCCCGGATGTGGGCGACGAGGGCGAGCTGCCGTCCTCGCTGCCGTCGTTCTTGATCCCGGACGTACCGTTCACGTTCGACACACTGAGCATCATCGCGCCGTTCGCTCTGGCGATCGCATTGGTGGGTCTACTCGAATCGCTGATGACGGCCAAACTCGTCGACGACATCACCGACTCGCATTCCGACAAGACCCGCGAGGGTTGGGGCCAGGGCGTGGCCAATCTGGTCACCGGATTCACCGGCGGCATGGGCGGTTGCGCGATGATCGGCCAGACCATGATCAACGTCAAGGTTTCCGGTGCCCGCACCCGCATCTCGACGTTCCTCGCCGGTGTCTTCCTGCTGATCCTGGTGGTCGGTCTCGGCGACATCGTTGCGCTGATCCCGATGGCCGCGCTCGTCGCCGTCATGATCATGGTCTCCGTCGGAACCTTCGACTGGCACAGCATCAACCCGAAGACGTTGCGGCGCATGCCCAAGAGCGAAACCCTCGTCATGGTCGCGACCGTGGCAGTCACCGTGATCACCCACAACCTCGCGTACGGCGTCGTCGTCGGTGTGGTCACAGCGATGGTGCTGTTCGCTCGCAGGGTAGCGCACCTCACCGAGGTCGTCGATGTGGCTCATCCCGACGAGGACACTCGCGTCTACGCGGTGAAGGGCGAGTTGTTCTTCGCGTCGAGCAACGACCTGATCTATCAGTTCGACTACGTGGGGGATCCGAAGAACGTGGTCATCGACATGTCGGAGTCGCACATCTGGGACGCCTCGACTGTCGCGACGCTCGACGCCATCACCACCAAATACGCGGCGAAGGGCAAGACGGTGGAGATCATCGGCCTGAATGCGCCCTCGATCGAACGGCACGATCGTCTCAGTGGAAACCTCGGTGCCGAGCACTGACTAGGGTGGACGCTCGGGCGAAGAGAGGCGGCACATGACGGACGACGACATGCACATGCAGATCGGGCAGGTAGCTCAGCGAACCGAGCTGTCCATCCGCACCGTCCGTCACTACGACGACGTGGGCCTGGTAGCGCCTTCTGCCCGCTCCGCAGGCGGATTTCGGTTGTACACCGAGGCCGACGTCGAACGTCTGCTCGTCATCCGCCGGATGAAGCCACTCGACTTCACGCTGGCGGAAATGAAACAGCTACTGGAATCTCTCGACATTCTGGGCGACGAGAACGCGGCCGACGATGCTCGATCGTCGGCCGCAGCGTTCGTTCGCGAGTGCCACACCAAGGCCGAGGACAGCTGCCGCACGTTGCGGCGGCAGCTCGCCTACGCAGAAGAGCTCACCGAGGTGCTGTCGACTCGCGGGGCAGCTGCCCAGCTCTAGCCGTCGACGACAACCGGGACGATGAGGGGCTGACGGCCCAGGGTCTGCTTGGCCCAGCGGGCCGATTCCTGCACGATGCGCTTCTCGATGTTCTCGCGAGAAGCAACCTTGACGTCGCTCTCGCGCGTGAGGGTCTTGCCGATCGCCTTGGCCAACGAGTCGAAAGCGTTGGCCTCGTGCGCGAATCCGCGTCCGATGAAGTCGACGTCGTCGACCAGCAGGCCGGTATCGGGGTCCACGATGGCGATGACGGTCAGGACGCCCTCGTTGGCGAGCAGGCGTCGGTCGGCCAGCGAATCCTCCGTCACACCACCGACGGAACTGCCGTCGACGTAGATCAGCTCGATGGGGACGGAGCCGGTGATCTGCGCGACGCCGTCGAACAGGTCGATGACGCTTCCGTTCTCGGCGATCAGGACGCGATCGCGAGGAACGCCGGTCTTGATCGCGAGGTCGGCGTTGGCGCGCAGGTGGCGCGATTCCCCGTGTACGGGAAGCACATTGGCGGGTTCGAGGATGTTGTAGCAGTAGACGAGCTCGCCGGCGCTCGCGTGACCGGAGACGTGCACCTTGGCATTTCCCTTGTGCACCACGCGCGCACCCTTGTCCACGAGACCGTTGATAACGCGGTAGATCGCGTTCTCGTTTCCCGGAATGAGGCTGCTCGCCATCAGTACGGTGTCGCCGTCGCCGACCTTGATCTGGTGTTCGCCCGAGGCCATCCGTGACAGCGCGGCCAGCGGCTCGCCCTGGGATCCGGTGCAGATCAGCGTGATCTTGTTCGCCGGAAGACGATTGAGCTTCGGCAGGTCCACGACGAGCCCGTCGGGCACATCGAGGTAGTTCAGATCGGTGGCGATCTTCATGTTGCGCACCATCGATCGGCCCACGAACGCCACTTTGCGGCCCTGGGCATGCGCGGCGTCGAGTACCTGCTGAATGCGGTGGACGTGACTGGCGAAGCTCGACACGATCACGCGTCCCGTGGTTTCGCGGAACACCTTCTCGATGGCCGGGACCAGGTCTCGTTCGGAGACCATGAAGCCGGGAACCTCGGCGTTGGTGGAGTCCACGAGGAGGAGGTCGAGACCCTCCTCGCCGAGGCGCGCGAATCCGCGGAGGTCGGTGATCCGACCGTCCAGCGGGAATTGGTCCATCTTGAAGTCGCCCGTGTGCAGGACCAGTCCGGCGTCCGTGCGGATCGCGATGGCCAGACCGTCGGGGATCGAGTGGTTGACGGCGAGGAACTCGAGTTCGAACGGGCCTTCCTGACGCGTCTGCCCGGCCTCGACCTCGATCAACTTCGTCGAGACCTTGAACTCCTCGAATTTGGCGGCCAGGAAGTGCAGCGTCAGCCGCGACGAGATGACGGGAATGTCGCCACGCTCGCGCAGCAGATACGGGACACCGCCGATGTGGTCCTCGTGCCCGTGGGTGAGGACGATGGCGACGACGTCGTCGAGACGGTCCCGGATGCAGCTCCAGTCCGGCAGGATGACGTCGACGCCCGGCTGATGCTCCTCGGGGAACAGCACGCCGCAGTCGACGATGAGCAGTTTTCCGTCGAATTCGAAGACGGTCATGTTCCGGCCGATCTCGCCGAGACCGCCGGTCGCGATCACGCGAAGGTGCCCTGCCGAAAGCGCGGAGGAGGATCGCTTTCTCGGTGCGGCGGGGGATCTGCGGTTCCGTGGTGATCTCGACATGCCTCTTACGCTACGGGGGGCCTCCGACCTGGTGTCGACCCCGGTCCGAACAGTGTCGATTTGCGTCAACTCTACTATTGCGTAAGAGTAGGGATCAGTTTCCTGACTGTTCCTTCCCGCCCGATGTGTGCGGGATGCGTGAGATGCCCATCGGGCTCCACGAACAAAGCCTTCGGGCGCAGCGATGCGCCCACCCCTGGATGAGACCCGCCGTTTCTCGGCACGTCCGCATCCATCGATCACGAATGGAGAGATATGAGCGACTCCGCCGAGCGGATTCCTACCGTCATGAGTGCCCTGCGGTCCCCGCGAATGCTGAAGACCGAGGTGCTGGCCGGCCTGGTTGTCGCGTTGGCGCTGATTCCCGAGGCAATAGCCTTCTCGATCATTGCGGGTGTCGATCCGCGAGTGGGCCTGTTCGCGTCCTTCACGATGGCCGTGTCGATTGCGTTCCTCGGCGGCCGACCCGCGATGATCTCGGCCGCTACCGGGGCAGTTGCCCTGGTCATCGCGCCCGTTGCGAAGCAGTACGGCCTCGACTACTTCATCGCCACGGTCATCCTCGCCGGTGTGCTCCAGGTGGTTCTCGGAGTCCTCGGCGTTGCGAAGCTGATGCGGTTCATTCCTCGCAGTGTCATGGTGGGATTCGTCAACGCACTGGCCATTCTGATCTTCACCTCGCAGTTTCCTGCGTTGATCGGCGTGCCGTGGCTGGTCTACCCGCTGGTGGCCGTCGGTCTGCTGATCATGGTCCTGCTCCCCAGGATCACGTCCGTCGTGCCCGCACCCCTGGTGGCCATCGTGCTGCTGACCGTCGCCACCGTCGTATTCGCCCTCAATGTTCCCAACGTCGGCGGCGAAGGCGAACTGCCGTCGAGCCTGCCCGCACTGCTGATCCCCGACGTCCCGCTGAATCTCGAGACGTTGAGCATCATCGCTCCGTACGCGTTTGCCATGGCTATCGTCGGCCTGCTCGAATCGCTGCTCACGGCCAAACTGGTGGATGACGTCACCGACACGCACTCGAACAAGACCCGGGAGAGTTGGGGTCAGGGCGCAGCGAACGTCATCACCGGATTCTTCGGCGGCATAGGTGGGTGCGCGATGGTCGGCCAGACGATGATCAACGTCAAGGCCTCGGGTGCCCGGACGCGCATCTCCACGTTCCTTGCCGGGGTGTTCCTGCTGATACTGGTGGTCGGACTGGGTGACATCGTGGCGCTGATCCCGATGGCCGCACTCGCCGCCGTCATGATCATGGTGGCGATCGGCACGATGGATTGGCACAGCATCAGCCCGAAGACGTTGCGGCGCATGCCCAAGAGCGAAACGGCAGTCATGGTGGCAACCGTGGTCGTCACCGTCGCCACCCACAATCTCGCCTACGGCGTCGTCGTCGGCGTCGTCACCGCGATGGTGCTGTTCGCTCGGCGGGTGGCGCACCTCACCGAGGTCGTCGATGTGGCGCATCCCGACGAGGACACTCGCGTCTACGCGGTGAAGGGGGAGTTGTTCTTCGCGTCCAGCAACGACCTTGTCTATCAGTTCGACTACACGGGTGATCCTCGACATGTCGTCATCGACCTCAGCGGTGCCCATGTCTGGGATGCATCCACGGTCGCCACGCTCGATGCCATCACCACGAAATACGAGGCAAAGGGCAAGCGAGCGGAGATCGTCGGCCTCGACGCGGTGTCTGCGCAGCGGCATGTCCGGCTGACCGGGCAGCTGTCGGGCGGCCATTGACGAGCAGTCGCCGATCGACCGATTCCATTGCGGAATCACGCGTCATCACTTTAAAGTGATGACGCGCATCATCGGATTGCGCCTCGTGCGGGAAGGTTCGTCGGCATGCACATTCACACCGTGGTGATCATCGGCAGTGGGTTCGGTGGCCAGTGCGCTGCCAAAGCGCTGCTCGATCGAGGGATCGACGACTTCGTGATCCTCGAGAGGCGTCCGTTCCTGGGCGGCACGTGGAAGCAGAATCGATACCCCGGCGCAGCCGTCGACGTGCAGAGTCCGCTCTATTCCATCGCGTCGGAGCCCTTCGAGTGGTCGCGTATGTTCGCCGAACGCGAGGAGCTGGAGCGGTACACCGACCACGTGCTCGAATCGAACGGTCTGCCTGCTCGAACGCACGTCGACACCGACGTCCAGAGAATCGAATGGGCCGGAGACCACTGGCTGATCACCACCTCGCGGGGCGACTACGCGGCGAAGTTCGTCGTCAACGCGTCGGGACCGCTCAGTACACCCGTCGTCCCGCCGTTCCCCGGACGGGAGAAGTTCCAGGGCACCCAGTTCCACACCAACGATTGGCACACCGAGTACGACCATGCGGGTAAGCGGGTGGCCATCGTCGGCAGCGGGGCCAGCGCGGCACAGGTGATTCCTGCGATCCAACCCGACGTGGAGCAATTGCACGTCTTTCAGCGCACCCCGCACTGGGTGATGCCGCGCCACGATCGTGAATTCACAGCGCTTCAGCGAAAGCTGTTGCGTAGGAAGCCGATCCGAAGGACGGTTCGCGCCGGCATCTACTGGACCCTCGAGACGCGCATTCTGGGCTTCAAGTACTCACGGACGATGCTGAAGGCCGTGGCGCAGCGAACTGCGCTGAAGCACATCGAGTCTCAGGTTCCGGATCCCGAGCTTCGAGCGAAGGTCACCCCCGACTACACCATCGGATGCAAGAGGGTGCTGCTGTCCAACACGTTGTATCCCGCACTGGGGCAGCCGAACGTCACCCTGCACGACAGGAACGACGGCATCGCGGAGATCACCGAAACCGGGATCGTCACCACCACAGGCGAACACGTCGATGTCGACCTACTGGTGTGGTCCACCGGATACGACGCCACCGACGGCGTCATCTCGTATCCGGTGATCGGCCGTGACGGCCGCGCCCTGTCCGACGTCTGGGATCCCTATCCACGCGCCTACCTCGGCACCACGATTCCCGGTTTCCCCAACCTCTTCGTCGTCACCGGTCCGAACACCGGCATCGGCCACACCTCGGCGATCTTCCTCATCGAGGCACAGATGGAGTACATCGTGCGGGCCGTCGATGCCGTCCGACAGGCCGGAGCGACGGCCATCGAGGTCACTGCCGCCGCCGAGCAGAAGTACACCGACACGATTCATCGCGAGATGGAGGGCACCGTCTGGAAGGACGGCGGCTGCCACAGCTGGTACCAGTCCAG
Source organism: Rhodococcoides navarretei (assembly GCF_038069675.1). NCBI lineage: Bacteria > Bacillati > Actinomycetota > Actinomycetes > Mycobacteriales > Nocardiaceae > Rhodococcoides > Rhodococcoides navarretei. The sequence goes on along the minus strand of NZ_JBBPCN010000001.1, from coordinate 4,904,751 downwards.
ATCCGGGCATGTCGTGGCCATGTTCCCCGGCTTCAGTTTCACGTTCCGACGGTGGGCCAAGCGTTTTCGGCCGGAAGCCCATCACATCCACCGGTCTTCCACCGACGTGACGACGAAGGACGAGGTATCGGCATGAAGGATCACTCGGGCCAAGTAGCGCTGATCACGGGAGCGGCAGGCGGCATCGGTTCGGCCGTCGCGTCGGCGCTGCATCGACGCGGTGCCTCGATCGTTCTGGTCGACATGGCGTCGACCGATCTCGAATCGGTGGCGGCGACACTGGGCAACCAGCGCGTGGCGATCGCCTATGCCGACGTCACCGTGCGAGAGCAACTCGACGCGGCGGTCGCCACCGCCATCGAGAAATTCGGCTCGCTCGACATCGTGATGGCGAATGCGGGAATCTCCAGCGGTGCACAGGCATCGACGATCCGATCCGTCGACGACGGTGTGTTCGAGAGAGTCATCGGGGTCAATCTCGTCGGGGTGTGGAACACGGTGCGAGCAGCGCTGCCGCACATCGTCGAGTCCGGGGGATACGTGCTGCTCACCTCCTCGACGTACGCCTATCTCAACGGGCTGGCGAACGCGCCGTACGCGGCGTCGAAGGCGGCCGTCGAACAACTCGGACGCGCGTTGCGAGCGGAACTCGCGGGCACGAAAGCGACGGCCGGAGTGCTGTACCCGGGCTGGGTGGCCACTCCCATCGCCGACGTGGCGTTCGGCGGCGACACCGTCGCGACGGCGATGATCGCCAGGGCCTTTCCCACTCCGCTGCTTCGCCCGATCACGCCGGACAAGCTTGCGCGCGTGGCTGTTCGAGGTATCGGACGGCGAGCTGCGCGCATCGCCGTGCCCGGCCGCTGGATCCCGATCTCGATATTGCGCGGCATCGTCAACCCGATCATGGATGCCACGATGGAGCGAGACGCCGAACTGATCCGTCTGACAGCCGAACTGGATGCCCGACGGTCATGAGCGCCACGATCGACGTGCCCGGCCGGGCCTACGGCGGTGAGAGTGCCGCCGACCGCGACGACCGCAGGCGACGGCAGCTGCTGGACGCGGGCCTGCGGGTGTTCGGCAGCGTCGGGTACCGCGCCGCGACCGTCCGCGGACTGTGCCGCGAGGCCAAGATCGCCGACCGGCACTTCTATCAGTATTTCGACAAGACCGAGGATCTCCTGCTCGCGGTCTACGCAGAATGCATTGCGCACCTGACGGACTCGGTGTCCGAAGCCATGGCAGAGGTAGATCCTGACGGTGGTCTCGGGTCCGTCGCGAGGCAGTTGCTCGACCCCTTCTTTCGGGTGGTCGAGGATCCACACCTGGCCCGCGTGGTGTGGATGGAGGTGCTGGGGGTCAGCCCTCGCGTCGAGCAGACCTATCTGACGGTGATGCACGAGTTCGGTGTTCTGCTGCTCGGCTACCTCCGCACGTTGGCGGGCGAGGTGCCGTCGGGCCCCGATATGGATGTCGACCTGCTCGCGACCGCCGCCATCGGCGGCATCAGCCACACCGCGATGACGTGGTACCAGAGCGGTTACGTCGCAGAGCGCCGCATCGTGGTCGCCACCATCGCTACCATGCTCGCCAACATCGTCGCCCCGCTGACGTCATAGCGTCGGATCACCAGCGCGGGCAGGTGTTCTCGAAGCTCGGATCGATACTCTGCATGTATCCGGTGTCGTCACGGTCTCGGATCCCGCAGTCGAGATACTGCTGGTGCAGCGCCGCGAGCGCGTCCTCGTCGATCTCGACGCCGAGACCGGGCCCGGTGGGTACGGCCACCGCCCCGTCGACGAAGTTCAGTACGCCCGGGACCACGACGTCCTCGTGCTTCCACGGCCAATGGGTATCGCAGGCGTAGGTGAGATTCGGTGTGGCTGCGGCAAGGTGAACCATGGCCGCGAGACTGATTCCGAGATGGCTGTTCGAGTGCATCGACAGACCCATCTCGAAAGTCTCGCAGATTCCGGCGAGCAGTCTCGACCGCTGCAGACCTCCCCAGTAGTGGTGGTCGGACAGCACCACCTGCACCGAGTCCTTCAGCACAGCAGGCTTCAGGTGATCGAAAGCGACGACGCACATGTTGGTCGCCAGCGGCATCTTCGCTTCGCGCGCAACCTCGGCCATGCCGTCGAGTCCCGGTGTCGGGTCCTCGAGGTACTCCACGATGCCGTCGAGTTCGGCGGCGACGCGGATGGACGTTTCGACGGTCCAGGCAGCGTTGGGATCGAGCCGAAGCGGTAGCTCGGGAAACGCTTCGCGTAGCGCCTTGATTCCGGCAATCTCCTCGTCGGGTGGAAAGACGCCGCCCTTGACCTTGATGGCCTCGAAACCGTACTCGTCGATCATCTTTCGAGCCTGGCGCACCAGGCCTTCCGGATCGATTGCCTCGCCCCACTCGTCGGGCTCTCGGCCGGGATGCGCTGCCCACTTGTAGAACAGATACGCGCTGAACGGAACCGAGTCCCGAACCTTGCCGCCGAGCAGATCGGACACCGGTCGCCCCAGCACTTTGCCCTGCACGTCCAGGCACGCGATCTCGAACGGGGAGAACACGCGGTCCGTCGTACTGGCCGTGGTGATCATGCCGGCGACGCCGTCTCCGCCGGTGATCGACAGCGTACCCAGCACGGTATCGATAGCCTCTCGAATATCGTTGAGCGCGAATACGTCCAGGCCGGTGATGGCCGTGGCGGCCGCGTCGAGACGAGCCAGATGAGCAGTGTCGGCGTACGTTTCACCGAGTCCGACGACACCGGCGTCGGTGTCCAGCTGAATGATCGCGCGTAGCGCATAGGGCTGATGTACGCCGACGGTGTTGAGCAACGGAGGGTCGACGAAGGCAATCGGGGTGATTCGAGCGCCGGTGATCAGAACCGGTTCTCGCATCAGTGCACCGCTAGCTCGGCTGCCAGCACGGCCCGGCCGGCGGCGACGATTGCGGTCAACTCATCGAGGTGCGGGGCGCTGATGTCCACCAGTGGCGGGCGCACGGGACCTGCCTCGATGCCCTCCATCGTCACGCCCGCCTTGATGAGCGAGACTGCGTAGCCGGGCACCTTGTCTCGCAAGCGCACCAGCGGGTGGAAGAACTCGCGAAGCAGTGCGGCAGTGAGCTTGTCGTTGCCGCTGTCGAGAGACCGGTAGAACGCCAGGGCCAGCTCGGGTGCGAACGCAAATGTCGCGGAGGAGTACAGCGTGACACCGATCGCGCGGTACGCCTGCTGCGAGACCTCGGCGGTGGGCAGGCCGTTGAAGAACTGAAAGGGCTTGCCCGACGGTTCCAGGGCGTCCAGTACCGCACGGACGATGCGGCCGACCTGATCGAGATCACCTGTGCCGTCCTTGAACCCGACGACGGTGGGCAGCTGCGCTACCTCGACGGCCGAGTCCTCGGTGAAGCGGGCGTTGCCACGGTTGTACACGATCAGCGGCAGATCGGATGCACCGGCAACGGCCTTGGTGTAGTTGACCAGACCGGCTTGCGGCATCGTCACCAGGTAGGGAGGCAGCAGCAAGATGCCGTCGGCTCCGTTGGTCTTCGCGCTCGACGCGAATGCCTTCGCCTGCGCCACGGACCCACCTGCACCGGCGTACACCGGAACCCGGCCCGCGACGACATCGACTGCGGTGCGCACGATCCTGCCGAACTCCTCGGTCTCGAGGGCATGGAATTCGCCGGTGCCGCAGGCGATGAACACTCCACCGGGTCCCGCGTCGACACCCTTCGCGATGTGAGCGGCCAGCAGGTCGTAATCGACCTCACCGGAAGCGGTGAACGGGGTGACGGGGAAGAACAAGACGCCGTCGAGCATGGGGATCTCCTCGAAAATTAGGGGGGGTGAGTCAGTCTTGGGTGAGCTGGCCGTCGATGCGGCGGAAGATGCCCTCGGGATTTCCGTCGGCGACAGCGCTGGGCAGCAACGACTTCGGTACATCCTGGTAGGAAACAGGGCGTAGGAAACGCTCGATCGCGAGCGATCCGACCGAGGTGGTGCGGGAGTTGGAGGTGGCGGGGAAGGGGCCGCCGTGCACCATCGCGTGGCCGACCTCGACACCGGTCGGCCATCCGTCGAACAGGATGCGGCCGGCCTTGAGTTCGAGGACCGACAGCAGCTTGCCTGCCTCGGCGTGATCGGACTCGTCGGCGTGGACGGTGGCGGTGAGCTGTCCCTCCAACAGTGCGGCGACGTCACGGACCTGCTGTGCATCGGTACAGCGAACGATGAGGCTCGACGCGCCGAACACCTCGGCCTGCGCGGCCTCGGAGGTGAGGAACGTATCGGCGTCGGTGACGAACAGTGCTGCGCGGCAGGCATTCGGGGCGTCGGTGTCCGATCCACGCGCTACCACGGTCACCGCGTCGGACAGGCCGGCGACGCCGTCGGCATAGCTGGACGCGATGTTCGGGGTCAGCATCGTGGTGGGGGTGGACTCCTGCACCGCGGTGGATGCTGCCTCCGTGAAGGACTGCAGTCCTGCGCCGTCCACGGCGATGACGAGGCCCGGGTTGGTGCAGAACTGGCCCGATCCCATTGTCAGCGATGCGACGAAGGCGCGGCCGAGTTCGGCTCCGCGGGTGGCGAGTGCGCCGTCCATGACGAACACTGGGTTGATGGAACTCATCTCGGCGTACACCGGGATGGGCTCCCGACGGCCCGCCGCAGCGGCGACGAGAGCTGTTCCACCCGAACGTGATCCGGTGAATCCGACGGCCTTGATGCGAGGGTCGGTCACCAGCGCGGTGCCGAGTCCGCGACCGGAGCCGAACAGCAGAGAGAAGGTGCCCGAGGGCATTCCGGTGGAGGATACTGCGTCGGCGATCGCACGGCCGACCAGTTCGGACGTCCCCGGATGCGCGTCGTGCGCCTTGACGATCACGGGGCATCCGGCCGCGAGAGCGGAGGCGGTGTCGCCGCCGGCGACGGAGAAGGCGAGCGGAAAGTTGCTGGCTCCGAACACCGCAACCGGTCCCAGCGGAATCTGCCGTTGGCGGATGTCGGCGCGGGGGAGCGGCGTGCGCTCGGGCTGAGCCGGATCGATGCGGGCACCGTTCCAGCTGCCCTCGCGCAGAACAGAAGCGAACAGGCGCAGCTGACCGGTGGTGCGACCGACTTCGCCGGTGATGCGGGCCAGCGGAAGTCCTGACTCGGCTACCGTCCGCTCGATCAGGGTGTCACCGAGAGCGGCGATGTTGTCTGCGATGGTCTCGAGGAACTGTGCGCGGGTCTCCGAGGAGGTGGCCCGATAGTCGGCGAAGGCTTCAGCTGCTGCGGCGCAGGCCTTCTCGACGTCGGCATCGTCTCCGTGTCCGTAGGCAGGTTCGAGATTCTCGCCGGTGCTGGGGTCGATTCCGTGAATCTGCGTGCCGCCACCGAAGACCGGGGTGCCGGCGACGATCATCCGGCCGGTGAGGTGGGTGGACTGTGTCGTCGACGCTGTCATGGGGTGACTCCTAAGGCTGTGGTGCGGTACATGCGCTGACGCCGAGGCGTGACCTGGCTCATAGCTCACCACGGTAGAAGGCCGATTGATACATGTCCAAGTCTAAAAATGTCGCATTTGATTCAGTCTCGGTATCGATCTCACTGCCAGGACCGTTGTGCTCCGAGTGTCGTTACCAATACCACTACGGCATCGTTCGATGCGCAGATGGTCTTGGACAGGCATCGATCCGAGGTCCTACTGTCGTCTGTGAGCCGAGTCACCGGAAGTATGTGAGAAAGGTCGGACATGAACGTCCACACCAGCACGCCCGTCGTCACCGATATGCGTGTCATTCCGATTGCCGGCCACGACGACATGTTGTTGAACCTCAGCGGCGCACATGCTCCGTACTTCACCCGCAATCTGGTGGTACTCACGGACTCCGACGGGCGAGCAGGCGTCGGCGAAGTGCCGGGCGGTGAGGCGATTCGGCAGACTCTCGAGGATGCTCGTTCGCTTGTCGAGGGCCAGGGCATCGGCCGCTACAACGCTGTGCTGGCCGAGATGCGTCGCGCGTTCGCCGATCGTGATGCCGGGGGACGCGGGGCGCAGACATTCGATCTGCGGGTCGCGATCCATGCAGTGACCGCGGTGGAATCGGCACTGCTCGATCTGTTGGGTCAACATCTCGGCGTCAGCGTCGCAGCGCTATTGGGAGAAGGCCAGCAGCGGGAGAAGGTCCAAGCTCTGGGCTATCTGTTCTTTGTGGCCGATCGGAACAAGACCGACCTCGCCTACCGTGGTGCAGCCGACGAGGCAGCCGGAGCCGACGACTGGATGCGCATCAGGCACGAGGAAGCGATGGATCCCGAGTCGATCGTGCGCCTCGCCGAGGCGGCCCAGGCGCGGTACGGGTTCCAGGACTTCAAGCTCAAGGGTGGTGCGCTCCCCGCCGCCGAGGAGGCCGCCGCGGTGCGCGCACTGGCCGAGCGATTCCCCGAGGCTCGAATCACGTTGGATCCCAACGGTGGTTGGCTGCTGAAGGACGCGATCGACACCTGCCGCGGGCTGCGCGACGTGTTGGCGTACGCCGAGGATCCAGTCGGCCCGGAGGGCAGCTTCTCCGGCCGCGAGGTGATGACGGAGTTCAAGCGGGCCACGGGATTGCAGACGGCGACCAACATGATCGCCACCGATTGGCGGGAAATGGGACACACCATCAGGTCCGGTGCCGTGGACATCCCGCTGGCCGACCCGCATTTCTGGACGATGGCCGGCTCGGTACGCGTCGCTCAGCTCTGTGACGCGTGGGGCCTGACGTGGGGTTCGCACTCCAACAATCACTTCGACGTCTCTCTCGCCATGTTCACCCATGTCGCGGCGGCGGCCCCGGGCACGATCACCGCCATCGACACCCACTGGATCTGGCAGGACGGGCAACGAGTCACCAAGGAGCCGTTCACGATCGAGGAGGGCTACCTCACCGTGCCCGACAAGCCCGGTCTCGGCGTCGAGCTCGACTTCGAGCAGGTCGACGCGGCACACGAGCTGTACCTGAAGGAAGGTCTCGGTTCCCGCGACGACGCCATCGGGATGCAGTATCTGATCGAGGGATGGACGTTCGACAGCAAGCGGCCGGCTTTGGTCCGATGAGTTCCGGTGCGCTGATGAAGATCGTCGTCGGGGATCGCAACATCCTGCCGCACCGCGAGCAGTTCGAGTCGGGATTGCCTGTTGGCGCAGAGGTGATCTGGTGCGTGCCGTTCGACGAGGGTCGGGTCATCGGCGAACTTGCCGACGCGGACGTGTACGTAGGCGGCAAGTTCAGCGCGGCCATGGGTGCCGCAGCGCCGAAGTTGCGTATGGTGCACGTCGCGGGTGCCGGAACGGACAACGTCGATCGCTCCGGGCTAGGTCCTGATGTGCAGGTGTGCAGCACCTTTCATCACGAGCAATCGATCGCCGAGTACGTCGTGGCGGCGACGGTGATGCTGCGCCGACAGTTTCTGCAGCAGGATCGCGCACTCCGCTCCGGTGTGTTCGCTACTGCCGTCTACGACCCGAGCATCGCGCAACCGTTGTCGCTGAGCGGTGCCCGCATCGGATTCGTCGGATTCGGACATATCGGTAGGCGGACCTGGCAGCTGTTTCAGGCGTACGGCGCAGTGGGTGCAGCGGTCACCGGGAGCGGTCGGGCTCCGGACGGGGGTCTCCAATGGGTTGCCGGTACAGAGGATCTGGGAGAACTAGCGGACTTCGCCGATGTTCTTGTGGTCTCTGCGCCGTTGAACGAGCGCACCCGCGGCATGATCGGAGTCGAGGAACTCCGCAGGCTCGGCAAGGACGGAGTTCTCGTCAACGTCGGTCGTGGTCCGTTGGTGCAGGAGCAACCGCTGTTCGACGCATTGTCGCGCAACGAGATTGCCGCCGCTGCGATCGACGTGTGGTATCGCTACCCCGGGCCGGACGGCGTGGGAGAACCGAGTGTGTTGCCGTTTCGCGATCTCGACAACGTGCTGATGACGCCACACTCGTCGGGCGTCACGCACCATACGTTCGTGGGCCGAGTCGCGGATATTGCGTCGAACATCGATGCTCTGGCGGCATCGATAAACCGATAATCGGTGTTGGACCCACATCGGTTGCGTCAAATAGTCTGTGAGACAACGCGAATCGACGACACCAGGAGCCCGAGATGACCATCGCCACAGACAAGCCGACCAGCGGCCTCACCGCCCCGGATGCTGCGATCACCGCACTGGCCGCCGGTGCGGCCAGCATCGATCGCATCGCCGAGGTCACGCTGTCCTCGATCGTGCTACCGCTGAGGAATCCGATCAGCGACGCCAAGGTGCTCACCGGCCGGCAGAAGGCGATGACCGAGGTGGTGTTCCTGTTCGCCGAGATTCGTACCGAACAAGGCCATGAGGGGATCGGTTTCGGGTACTCCAAACGCGCGGGCGGGCCGGCCCAATTCGTTCATGCCCAGGAAATCGCTCCGGTACTCATCGGCGAGGACCCGAACGACATCGGCAAGATCTGGACGAAACTGGTGTGGGCCGGAGCCTCGGTGGGGCGTAGCGGTGTTGCCACGCAGGCGATTGCAGCAATCGACATCGCGCTGTGGGATCTCAAAGCCAAGCGTGCTGGGTTGCCGCTGGCAAAGCTGATCGGCTCGTCGCGCGATTCGGTGCAGACGTACAACACCTCCGGCGGGTTTCTGCACACTCCGATCGAGGAGGTCATGGAGAACGCTGCCATCTCACTGGCCAACGGCATCGGTGGCATCAAACTGAAAGTGGGCCAACCGGATTGGCGCACCGACATCGCTCGCGTCACCGCGGTCCGCGAGTTTCTGGGTGACGACGTCCCCCTGATGGTCGATGCGAATCAGCAATGGGATCGACCGACGGCGCAGCGTATGGGCCGCATCCTCGAACAGTTCGACCTCGTGTGGATCGAGGAGCCGCTCGACGCGTACGACGCAGAGGGACACGCCCAACTCGCTCGTAGTCTCGACACCTCGATCGCGACGGGTGAGATGCTGGCCAGCGTCAGCGAGCACGTGCGCCTCATCGAGGCCGGCTCGGTCGACATCCTGCAACCCGACGCTCCCCGCATCGGCGGCATCACGCAGTTCCTGAAGTTGGCCACACTGGCCGAGCATCACAATCTGCAGCTCGCCCCGCATTTCGCCATGGAGATCCACCTGCACCTCGCGGCGGTGTATCCACTGCAGACGTGGGTGGAGCACTTCGACTGGCTGGAACCGTTGTTCGACGAGCACCTCGAGACACGAGACGGACGCATGCATCTGTCCGCTCGGCCGGGGCTCGGATTCACGTTGAGCGAGCAGGGTCGGGCCTGGACAGTGGCGAACATGGTGGTGCGCTAGCTGGTAGCAGCCCCGGTCACATGGGAAGGATGCGGCGCATGAGCGATCTGGCTGCGGCGACGACGAGCTGCCGATTGTGCGTGTGCACGAACTCGAATCGACGGTCCGCGTCGGCGCAGTCCGTATCACCCAGATCGCGGGCGATGAGCGCCGAGAAATAGTGCTGACCGACCGCGGTGATCGTCCACTCTCTGGTGAACTCTTCGTTGGGGTCGAGATCTGCTCCGCGGACACCCGGAGCAGGCTCCCCTCCCAGGCCGACGCCCACGGCCGCGACAAATGCATGCTTGGTGGCCAGCCAGGCGTACTGGTCGGCGACGGGCGGGCTGAACCATCGGGAATGCTGGAAGGTGGACATGAGGGCCAGCGAATCGTTGGTATCGCGGGCGTGGTCCTCGATCTGGCGGGAGATGGCGCGGATGAAGGCTTTGGTTCCGATCGACGGAGCCACGAGCTCGAACAGATCCGATGGCAGGTTCGGCACCAGGCCGGAGTTCGGAACGGGCTCGCTCAGAATCGACAGCGCACCTGGTGCGGTCCGCACCGACTCGGGCAGCGGACCGGGCCTTCCGAACAGCCAACCCTGGCCCAGTGCCGCCCCGAGTGAGTGAGCGCGGGCGAGGTGTTCGTCGTTTTCGATGCCCTCTGCCAGAACAGTCGCCCCGGTCGCCTCGGAATGCGCTCGTACCGCGGCGATCACGCGCGCCTGCGCTCGATTCGGATCTCGCTGGACCAACGAACGGTCGAGCTTGATGATGTCCGGTGCAACGAACTCGAGCATGGTCATCGTGTCCGGATGCACGCTGATGTCGTCGAGGGCGATGCGGCATCCTGCCCGCCGACCGTCGGCAACCGCGGCCAGCAACACTGCGGGATCGGCCAGCAGTGACCTCTCCGTCAGCTCGAGCACCACGGAAAATCGGCCCTCGGCTGCTGCGAACGCGCGCTTGGCACCGTCGGTCGGCCCGGTCGCGGTGTGAGGTTCTACGTTGACGAACAAGCACAGTTCCTGTGCCATCCCTGCAGCGAGTGCCGCGTCGACCGCGCCTGTGCGACACGCCCAATCGAGATCGTCCACCACGCCCAGATCTGCCGCCGTCGAAAACACGGAATCCAGGTCGAGTAGGGGCCACTCGGGCCACCGCGCCAGAGCCTCGTACCCGAGGACGGTGCCGGTGCCGAGTTCGATCACGGGTTGGAACACCGGGCGGACAGCGTTCACATCAGCGAGGGCAGAGGCGATCGCCTCGTGCGAGGAACGCTCGCGCACAGCGTCGTCCGGCATGAAGATGTCCTTTTTCGCGATCGAACATTGAGCTTCAGCTCAATTCCGACGTTACCCGCCCGGAGCGAGTTCAGCGTGGAACCGCGGCCGGCTGGGTAGACGAAGAGCCCGGAGCCGATGCGTACGTCGTGGCAAGCCGACATCGAGAGCAACCGTCAGCCCGTCGTCGTCCGCGCCGACGGACGAATCCCACCACTGCGCGGAGCGCACAGTACTGTTTCTCGAGTGACAGACGCTCACCAGGCATCGCGATGGTCCGCGATCTTTCGACCCACGCCGGTTCGGGTCATGGCGTCCGGCTTCGCGCTTGCCATTGTCTTCGGGGCAGGCGTGCTGCTGATTCCGGGCTCCACCCAGTCCGGGAGTGAGGCCGGAGTACTGCAGGCGTTGTTCACGTCCACCTCGGCGGTCAGTTTGACGGGCCTGATCGTGGTGGACACCCCGGTGTACTGGTCGGGCTTCGGGCAAGGAGTGATACTCGGTCTGATCCAGATCGGTGGATTCGGCATCATGACGATCGCGTCGTTGGTCGGTTTGGTGCTCGCCGACCGAATTGGGCTGCGTGGCAGACTCAATACCGCTGCAGAGGTACGTACCTCCGGGCTCGGCGACGTTCGCAGCGTTGTCATCGGAGTGTTCCGAACCAGCCTGCTGATCGAGACCGTCGTCGCGATCGCTCTTACGCTCAGGTTCGCGATCGGGTACGGCGAAAGTCCCGGTCGGGCGATCTGGCTCGGTGTCTTCCATTCCGTGTCGGCGTTCAACAACGCCGGATTCGCTCTCTTCAGTGACAACATGATCGGATTCGCCACCGACCCGTGGATCTGTGTTCCAGTGATGGTCGCCGTCGTGCTGGGAGGCATCGGCTTTCCGGTTCTGTTCGAGCTGTTCCGGCATGTCCGGCGGCGTCGGGGCCGGCAGAGATGGTCGCTGCACACCCGCCTGACGCTCTCGGTCACCGGCGTTCTACTCGTGGTGGGACCGGCGCTGGTCCTGTTGCTCGAGTGGTCCAGGACGCTCGGCGGTTACGGGATCTGGGACAAGATGCTGGTCGCCACGTTCCAGGGCGTCATGCCGCGTACCGCAGGCTTCAACAGCGTCGACTACGCCGACGTCGACAACGCGACCCTGTTGGTCACCGACGTTCTCATGTTCATCGGTGGCGGCAGTGGCGGCACCGCAGGCGGCATCAAGGTCACCACGTTCGCCCTGTTGCTGTTCGTCATCCTCGCCGAAATTCGCGGCGATCGCGATGTGAGCATCTTCGATCGCAGGATCGACCCGCGCGTACAGCGCCAGGCGTTGACCGTGGCCCTGATCGGCGTCGCCCTGGTCATGCTCCCGGTCGTGGCGTTGCTGGCGGGCACGGACTTCGACCTCGACGTCCTGCTGTTCGAGGTCGTCTCGGCCTTCGCCACCGTCGGTCTGTCCACCGGCATCACCGCGCAGTTGCCCGGGTGGGGTCAGGTGATTCTGATCGTTCTGATGTATCTGGGCCGCATCGGTTCCATCACCCTGGTCAGTGCCCTTGCTGCCCGCGACCGCGGTCGGCGTTACACGCTCCCCACCGAAAGGCCGTTCATTGGCTAGGAAACCGTCCTCCGAAGTCGTCGTCGTCCTCGGCCTCGGCCGCTTCGGCAAGTCGCTGGCACTGGAACTGATGGGCCAGGGCGTCGAGGTTCTCGGCATCGACACCGACGAGGCTGTGGTGCAACGTGTCTCGGACCGGCTCACACACGCCGCCGTGGCCGACACCACCGACGAGGAGTCGTTGCGGCAACTGTCGGTGCACGAGTACGACCGCGCAGTCGTGGGCATCGGATCGGATCTGGAGGCGAGTCTGTTGACTGCATCCGCGCTGATCAACCTGTCGGTGACCAACATCTGGGCCAAGGCGATCAGCAACGCGCACGCCAAGATTCTGACTCAGATCGGCGTGCATCATGTGGTCCGACCCGAACACGACATGGGCAAGCGCGTCGCCCACCTGGTCCGCGGCCGCATGATGGACTACATCGAATTCGACGACGGTTTCGCCATGATCAAGACCTCTCCACCCACCTCCATCATCGGAAAGAAGTTGGGCGAGAGCGGAATACGTACCAAGCATCGTGTCACCGTCGTCGCGGTCAAGCGTCAGGGTGAGGGATTCACCTACGCCACGGCCGACACGGTGATCGGCGCAGGCGACACCGTCATCGTCTCCGGTCAGGTTCGAGACGCCGAACGTTTCAGTGAGTCGACCTGAGTGATTCCAGCGTCGCGCGTGCTCCTCGCTCCTGCAGAGACGACAGCTGTTTCGTGTACTCGGCGACGAAGCGCTCGTTGTCGATCAGATCGCCGAACACTGACCGGTTCGCGATGAACGCTGTGGGGTTCTCACGCTGGCTCTGCGCGATCGGCACCAGCGAGTCCTTCAACTGATCGACGATCTCGATGGGCTCGCCGGCTTCGTCGACGGCCTCGGCGTAGCGAGCCCAACTGGCCACCACTGCGGTGGAGCGGGCGATCTCCCCGCCGGTCTCGAGGTTCTTGCGGATGACGGGTAAGAGCCACTTGGGAATTCGATCCGAGGACTCGGCGCACAGACGGGCGACGGTATCGCGGATTTCCGGGTTGGAGAACCGCTCGATCAACGTCTTCTTGTAGTCGGTCAGATCGATGCCGGGGACCGGCTGCAGCGTCGGGGTTGCCTCCTCGTCCATGTAGGCGAGCAGGAAGTCCGCGAACAGCGCATCCTGGCAGACCTCGTGGACGAGGCGATAGCCACTGAGGTAACCGAAGTACGCGAGCGCCTGATGGCTGGCATTGAGCAACCGCAGCTTCATCAGTTCGTACGGGGTGACATCCTCGACCACCTGAACGCCCACATCCTCCAGCGGCGGACGGCCGAGGGTGAACTTGTCCTCCAGCACCCACTGCGTGAACGGTTCGCCCGCGACGGGCCACTGGTCGTCGATCGCATATCGCACCGAAAGCTGTTCGGTCACTTCCGGCGTCGTGACCGGTGTGATGCGATCGACCATCGAGTTGGGGAACGCCCCTTCGGCGTCGATCCAGTCGGCCAATGCCGGGTCCTTCAGGCGTGCGAACGTCGTGAACGTCGACTGTGCCATGTGGCCGTTGCCCTCGATGTTGTCACAGGACATGACAGTGAACGGCGTCATGCCACGTTCCTTGCGTCGGGCCAGCGCCTCGATGACGAGCCCGAATGTCGTTGCGGGTACTGCGCCGTCGGCCAGGTCGGCGACGATGGCCGGGTTGTCCGCGTCGAACTCGCCGGTGGTCGCCGAGAAGTTGTAGCCGCCCTCGGTGATGGTGAGCGAGACGATCTTGGTCGTGTCGGCGGCCATCTTCTCGATCACGGCCTCGGCGTCGTCCGGTGCGAAGAGGTACTCGACGATGGATCCGATGACGCGGGTGTCCCACGTGCCGTCGGAATGCTTGAGCGCCAGGGTGTACAGGCAGTCCTGTGCCTGCATGACGTCGTGCATTCGCCGGTCTCCTGGCATCACCCCGACTCCGCAGATTCCCCAGTCCAGTGCCTGCCCCTGCTGCAACAGGCGGTCGACATACATTGCCTGGTGGGCGCGATGGAAGCCGCCGACACCGAAATGCACGATGCCCACCGTCACTTCGGATCGGTCGTACGTCGGAACTGCGACGTCCTCGATGAAGTCGGCGAGGTTCTGCGAGTTCAGCTTCATGCGTTCGTCTCCTTCGAAAGTCCTGGAATGACTACGGCTTTGATGCTTCCGGGTTGCCTGTCGGCGTTCAATGCATCCTCCACGCCGTCGAGTCCGAACCTCGCCGTCACCATAGCGTCGAGATCCACCATGCCCGACGCCACCAGCGCGCGTGCGATCGGCCACGTGTTGGCATAGCGAAAGACGCCGGTGAGCAGCAACTCTCGGTTCTGGATCACCGAGATCGGCAGTGGGTAGTCCGACCCGCCCATGCCGACGAGGACGACAGTGCCTGCGGGTCGGACCGCATGAATGCCGTCGATCACGGCTCGGGCCGCACCGGAGGCGTCGATGAAGGCGTCGACCGTCACGGCACGCACGTCCTCGGCGGCGGGGTCGATCACCCGCGTCGCACCGAATTTCTCTGCGTTGGCGCGGCGGGAAGCGTCGATATCGGTGACGATCACCTCGGTGGCACCGAAGGCGCGCGCGACCTGCGCAGTGACGAGACCGACGGGACCCGCTCCTGCGATGAGCACGCTCGAACCGGCGGAGATGCGTGCCTTCTGGGCCGACGCGATGCCGACCGACAGTGGTTCGAGGAGGGCGGCTGCCTCGTCGGAGATGTCGTCGGGGACGTCGTGCGCGAAGGTCGATTGGATCAGCACGTACTCCGCGAGCGCTCCGTCGATGGGCGGCGTCGCGAAGAATTCCATGGCCGGGCACAGGTTGTAGCGACCTGCACGGGATTGTGCGCTGGTGGGATCGGGGCGCTGCGGCTCGATGGACACTCGCTGTCCGATGCGGGTGTCGGAGACTTCGGTGCCCACGGCCACGATGACGCCCGCCGCCTCGTGTCCGAGTACGAGGGGGCCGTCGACCACGTAGTCGCCGATGCGTCCCTCGCGGTAGTAATGCGCGTCGGAACCGCACACTCCGACTGCCGTGACCTGCACGAGGACCTCGTCGTGCGCGGGCGTGGGGACGGGCCGTTCGGCGAGTCGTATGTGCTGCACTCCGGTCAGGACGCTGACCTGCATGGACTGTGGCACGGGTCGCTGTGTGCGAGGGGGTGTTGTGTAGATCACACCTTAATGTTAGCTTAGTGAGCAGATGAACACGAGTTGAGCATCTGCTCACGACTTGGGGAGGCGACATGGATGGATCGAGATCCGATCCAGCGGGGTCACAGGCTCCGCGGTCCGGAGAGGACCTCCGCCTGGCTCTGCGTGCCGCGACCATGTACCACCTCGAAGGCGCGACTCAGGCCGAGATCGCCGTGAAGCTCGGCGTCTCGCGGCCGACAGCAGGACGGTTGGTGGCTCGCGCTCGCACCCAGGGGCTCGTGACGATCGAGATCAACGTCCCCGACGATCTGCAGGGCACCGTGCATGCGGACGTCGAGCGCGAGCTCGAAGCGAAGTTCGGACTCACCGAGGTGCTGGTCGTGTCGGACGTCATCGACGGCACGGACACCGGCTACGGGTCCCTGGGTCGTGCGGCAGCGACGTTGCTCTCCCGTCGACTCAAGGATCGTGATGTCCTCGGCTTCACATGGGGACCCGAGACGGTGGCGGTGGCGAGCTCGCTGAAGACTCGAGCCACCAAATGTGCTGCGGTGGTGCAACTCGACGGTTCCATCACCTCGGCCGACTATCAGACCGGTGTCGAGTACACACTCGGACGGTGCGCTGCGTATCTGCAGGCGACACCCATCAGGCTCAACGCGCCGCTGTACGCCGATCAGGCGACTGTCGTTGCGTTGGAGCAGGATTCCGTGATCTCTCGCGCCCTCAAAGCCGGGACCGATGCCGATGTGATGATGTACGGCATCGGTCCCGTTTCCACGTCCACCACGTTGTTCGAGGGTAGCTTCATCGACCTCGATGTGCTCGACGAACTGCGCAGACTCGGCGCGGTCGGTGAGATCGGTGGCCGGTTCTACGACGCCGACGGCAACGACACCGGAGGGTCGCTCCCCGGCCGCACCGTGTCGGTGGGACTCGACGCCATCAGGGCGTGCGACCGGGCCGTGCTGGTCACCGGCGGAAAACGAAAACACGAAGCGCTGCTCGGTGCGCTTCGCGGTGGACTGGCATCGATCCTGGTCACCGACATCGACAGCGCGCGTTGGCTCGTCGATAGATCCACATCAGCGTCGAATGGAAAGGTATCTCAGTGAAAGCTTTACCGAAAGTGGTTGTCGCGACCTCGCTCGCGACGACCTTGGTGCTGTCCGGATGTGCCGGTGCCGGCTCGTTCGGTGGTGACGGTGACGGTACGACGATCACCGTCGCGATCGTCTCGAATTCACAGATGTCCGATGCCATCTCGCTTGCGTCCGAGTTCGAGGCGGAGAACCCGGGCATCAATCTCAAGTTCGTGTCGTTGTCGGAGAACGAGGCCCGTGCCAAGATCACGGCCTCGGTGGCAACCGGCGGCGGTGAGTTCGACGTGGTGATGATCAGCAACTTCGAGACCCCGCAGTGGGCCGAGAACGGTTGGCTCACCAATCTTTCCGAGTACGCGGACGCCACGCCGGGGTACGACGAGGACGACTTCATTCCGACGTTGAAGGAATCGCTGTCGTACGAGGGCAGCATGTACTCCGTGCCGTTCTACGGTGAGTCGTCGTTCCTGATGTACCGCAAGGACCTGATGGAGCAGGCCGGTATCGACATGCCGGCCGAGCCCACCTGGCAGCAGGTGGCCGATGCCGCTGCTGCACTCGACAGCCCCGGACTGTCCGGAATCTGCCTGCGCGGCAAGCCCGGCTGGGGTGAGGTGCTCGCTCCGCTGAACACGGTCATCAACGCGTTCGGTGGCCGCTGGTACGACGAGAACTGGAACGCTCAGCTGAACAGTCCCGAGGTCGTCGACGCCGTGGAGTTCTACGTCGACACCGTGCGCGAGCATGGTCAGGCCGGCGCGGCCACCAGTGGCTTCAGTGAGTGCGGAACGCAACTCTCACAGGGAAATACAGCGATGTGGTACGACGCCACCTCGGCCGTCTCGGTCCTCGAGGACCCGTCGTCGAGCAACGTCGTCGGGCAGATCGGCTACGCCAAGGCCCCGTCGGCGGTCAAGGGCGACAACGGCTGGCTGTACTCCTGGGCCCTGGGAATCCCCAAGACCAGCGAGGCCCCCGACGAGGCGTGGAAGTTCGTCTCGTGGATGACCAGCAAGGAGTACCTGAACAAGGTCGGTAACGAACTCGGTTGGGAGCGTGTGCCTCCCGGAAGCCGTCTGTCGACCTACGAGATTCCCGAGTATGCGGAGGCGTCGGCCGCCTACGGTCAGCTGACTCTCGACTCCATCGACAGTGCCGACCCGAACAACCCCACCGTGGATCCGGTTCCGTACACCGGTGTCCAATTTCTGACCATTCCCGAGTTCCAGGATCTCGGTACCCGGGTCAGCCAACAGATCAGCGCCGCGATCGCAGGACAGATCAGCGTCCAGGAGGCGCTCGACCAATCGCAGCAATACGCCGAAGTGGTCGGCAGGACGTATCAGGAGGACCAGGGATGACCACCACCGAAGAACGGACGGCTCCGACCGAACCGGAGAAGTTCGTACCGCGACCGAGAACGATCTCCAAGGCCGAGGGCTGGCGTCGACGCGGCCCGCTGTTGCCGGCGTTGGTGTTCGCCATCATCGTCACGCAGATCCCGTTCCTGTTCACGCTGTACTACTCGACGCAGTCCTGGAACCTCGTTCGTCCGGGTTCGCGTGAGTTCAACGGTCTGAACAACTACATCGACGTGTTCCGCGACAGTCAGTTCCGCGAGGTCGCGATGAACACCGTGATCATGATCGTGGGAACGGTGATCATCTCGGTGATCCTCGGTCTGGCCCTCGCGTTGCTGCTCGATCGAAAGTTCATCGGACGCAGTCTGATCCGTACGTTGTTGATCACCCCGTTCCTCGTCACCCCGGTTGCCGGTGCGCTGATCTGGAAGACGACGATGTTCGATCCCGTCTTCGGTCTGATCAACTTCGCCCTGAGCCCGTTCGGTGTCGGTGAGATCGACTGGGTCTCGCGGTTCCCCTTGGCTGCGGTCATGACGAACCTGGTGTGGCAGTGGACGCCGTTCATGATGCTGCTGATTCTGGCCGGGCTGCAGTCCATGCCCAAGGACATCGCCGAGGCCGCACGCGTGGACGGAGCGGGCCCGTTCAAGCTCTTCCGTGAGCTGACGTTGCCGCACCTGCGCCGGTTCATCGAACTGGGCACGGTTCTCGGTGCGATCTACCTCGTCAACACCTTCGACGCCGTGTACATGATGACCTCCGGTGGACCGGGAGTCGCGTCGGCCAACCTGCCGTTCTACATCTACCAACGTGCCTTCCTCGGCTTCGACATCGGTCAGGCCGCGGCCATGGGCGTCGTCACCGTGGTGGCAACCATCATCCTCAGCACTCTGGCGCTGAGACTGATCTTCAAGAGCTTCAGCGCAAACGAGGAGGCGGCGTGATGAGCACGGCAACCACGAGCAAGAAGAAGGCCGTCGCGCAGACCTCGGACGGGCAGGAGATTCGTAAGAAGAGCAAGTGGGGACCGGGCACGATCTGGTCGTTCGTTGCCTGGGTGGCCGGTATCGCCTTCTTCTTCCCCGTGCTCTGGATGGTGATCACCGGCTTCAAGCAGGAGGCCGACGCCTACTCAAACCCGCCGAAGCTGATCTTCACCCCCACCCTCGATCAGTATCGTGGCGTCCTCGAGAGCGGCATCGGCACCACGCTGCTGAACTCGGCGTTCGCGACGGTCGTGTCGACGATTCTCGTTCTGCTACTGGGTGTTCCGGCGGCGTTCGCGCTGTCGCTGCGGCCGGTGAAAAAGACCCAGGACGTGCTCTTCTTCTTCATCTCGACCAAGATGCTGCCCGTCGTCGCTGTCATCGTGCCGTTGTACGTCATCGTCGGTGACATCGGCATGCTGGACAACATCTGGGCGCTGGTGGTTCTCTACACCGCGATGAATCTTCCTATCGCCGTGTGGATGATGCGTTCGTTCTTCATGGAAGTACCGTCGGAACTGCTCGAGGCCGCCAGCATGGACGGTGCGTCGCTGTGGACCTCGGTGCGTGAGGTGATTCTGCCGCTCGTCTCTCCGGGCATCGCGGCGACGTCGTTGATCTGCGTGATCTTCTCGTGGAACGAGTTCTTCTTCGCCGTCAACCTCACTGCTGTTCAGGCCCAGACGATTCCGGTGTACCTCGTCGGATTCATCACCGGCCAGGGCCTGTACTGGGCTCAGCTGTCCGCCGCTGCGACGTTCGCAGCACTCCCCGTCGTCCTTGCCGGATGGTTCGCGCAGAACAAGCTCGTGCGCGGCCTGTCCTTCGGCGCCATCAAATAGGAGAAAGTCTCATGGCTGCAATCACGTACAAGAAGGCATCCTGCGTCTACGAAGGTGCCGATTCGCTCGCCGTCGATTCCCTCGACCTCGAGATCGAGGACGGCGAGTTCGTCGTCCTGGTCGGACCGTCCGGCTCCGGCAAGTCCACGGCCCTTCGTATGCTCGCCGGTCTCGAGGAGATCGACGGTGGCGCAATCGAAATCGGCGGCAAGAACATGGTGGGCGTTCCGTCCAAGGACCGCGACATCGCCATGGTCTTCCAGAACTACGCGCTCTACCCCAACAAGACCGTCGGGGAGAACATGGGCTTCGCGCTCAAGATGCGCGGAGTCTCGCTCGAAGAGCGGACGAAGAAGGTGGCCGAGGCGGCGAAGGTTCTCGACCTCACCGAGTACCTGGACCGCAAGCCCGGCAAGCTCTCGGGCGGCCAGCGTCAGCGAGTTGCCATGGGCCGCGCCATCGTTCGTGAGCCGCAGGTGTTCTGCATGGACGAGCCGTTGTCCAACCTCGACGCCAAGCTACGGGTGCAAACGCGTACGCAGATCGCGGCGTTGCAGCGCAGGCTCGGCACCACGACCGTCTACGTCACCCACGATCAGGTCGAGGCCATGACGATGGGCGATCGTGTCGCCGTCCTTCGTGGTGGCAAGCTGCAGCAGTTCGCCTCTCCCACAGACCTGTACGACAACCCGGTCAACGCGTTCGTCGCAGGATTCATCGGCTCGCCGGCGATGAACCTGATGACGGTGCCCATCGGCTCGGGCGGCGTCCAGATCGGCAAGTTCCTGCTCCCGCTCGAGCGCGACGAGCTGACCAAGCTCGCGAGCCTGGGTATCGACGAGGTCACCATCGGAATGCGGCCCGAGAACCTCGGCATCGTCCACGGCGGCGGCGAGGGCTTCGAGGGCAAGGTCGATCTCATCGAGGAGCTGGGCAGCGAGTCCTACGTCTACGCGCACCTCGACGACCCGAAGGTCAAGGGACTCGACGGCGGACCCGTGTCGTTGGTTGCGCGTTCGGCAGTGCGCGCTCCGGCAAAGATCGGCGAGAGCATCGGCCTGACGCGACTCGACGGTGCAATCCACCTCTTCCACCCCGAGACGGGGGAGCGCATCTAACGCGGTCGGTACCCGGCTTTACGTGCCAGGATCAGTGCCGTCAGGAGGGCGGCACCCCAGAGCAGGAAGATGCCGTCGAAGAACAGGTGTCCGTACTTGACGCTTCGGTTCTCGTCCGAGGCGATCAGGCCGATCACCGCGCCGACGAACGACGCTCCGCCCCACAGGATCAGCAGCACAGAGCCGGGCCAGGATATGCCGAGAATCAACGACGGCAGCCGGGTCCGGTTCCGTGCTGCCAGGCGTGGCCGGTTCAGGTAGGCGAGGGCAGGGAAAATTGCCGCTGCGAGTTTGACCAGTGTGAGCACCAGCAGCGCCGTTCGCGCTGTCTGCGGTTCGGTGTCCACCCACTCTGTGGCGAAGGAGCCGACGGTATCGAGCATCCACCGCCCACCCGCGGCCCAATAGCCGGAGAACGCGGCGTGAACTATTCCCAGTGCACATGCGATCGCAAAGAATCCGATGGTCACGGTGATGGAGGCTAGCCGAGTCGGCACCCCCGTTCAGGGGTAGCGAGGGATTGTTCATCTCCCCTACCGTGGCGGTGATGGGCATCACAGGCTACGGAGGAAACATGGCCGAATCGGCGTACACGGCATTCAGGGACGCACGCGATCTACTGCTCGACACGTACGGCGAGTACGACCGAGCTGTATCGACTTTCGAGTGGCCGTCGTTCGGTGAGACGTTCAACTGGGCGATCGATTGGTTCGATGCGATCGCACGAGACAACGACGGCACTGCGCTGTGGATCGTCGAGGAGGACGGTAGCGAGGCCAAGTACAGCTTCGACGACATCGCGCGTCGCTCCGATCAGGTCGCCAGGTGGCTCGAGCAACAGGGCATCGGCCGCGGCGACTCGGTCATTCTCATGCTCGGCAATCAGGTGGAACTGTGGGAAGCGATGCTCGCGGTGATGAAGCTGGGCGCGGTCCTGATGCCGACCACCACGGCCATCGGATCCGCAGACCTGACCGATCGCGTGGTACGCGGCAATGCCCGCGCAGTGATCGTGAACCCCTCGGACACCGGCAAATTCGACGACGTCCCCGGTGACTACCTGCGTATCGCGACCTCCGCACACGACAGCTGGCTCGATTACTCCGATGCTCGATCCGTGGAGGCCCGGCCGTTCGAGTCCGTCACTGCGCCCGACGACCGCCTGCTGATGTACTTCACCTCTGGTACTACGAGCAAGCCCAAGCTTGTCGAGCACACTCAGATCTCCTATCCCGTGGGGCATCTGAGCACGATGTACTTCCTGGGGCTGCGGCCTGGTGACGTGCACCTGAACATCAGCTCGCCCGGGTGGGCCAAGCACGCGTGGAGTTGCTTCTTTGCGCCGTGGATCGCCGAGGCAACCATCTTCATCTACAACTACGGCAAATTCGACGCGAAGGCATTGCTCGAGCAGATCCGGCGGGCCGAGGTGACCACGTTCTGTGCACCACCGACGGTGTGGCGCATGCTGATTCAGGCCGATCTCGCCGGTGGCGGTGGTTCCCTACGCGAGGCCATCGGTGCCGGTGAGCCGCTCAACCCCGAGGTGATCGCCACGGTGCAGCGGGAGTGGGGTCTGAACATTCGCGACGGATTCGGGCAGACGGAAACCACTGCGCTGGTTGCCAATACACCGGGCGCAGTGCTCAAGTCCGGTTCGATGGGGAGGCCGCTGCCGGGTGTACCGGTGGTGATCGTCGACCCCACCACCGGCGAACTCGCCGACGAGGGCGAGATCTGCCTCGACCTGGCCCAGAATCCGTTCAACCTGATGACCGGCTACCTCGGAGACCCTGAACGCAATGCTGCCGTCATGGCCGACGGCTACTACCACACCGGCGACGTCGCATCACGGGACTCCGAGGGCTACATCACCTACGTCGGCCGCACCGACGACGTGTTCAAGGCCTCGGACTACAAGATCTCCCCGTTCGAGCTCGAAAGCGTACTCATCGAACACCCCGCCGTGGCCGAGGCCGCGGTGGTGCCCGCCCCGGACGAGACGCGACTTGCCGTCCCCAAGGCGTATGTGGCATTGGCGTCGGGCTGGGAACCCAACGAGGCCACGGCGTTCGAGATCCTCAAGTACGCCCGCGAGCACCTGGCCCCGTTCCTGCGCGTTCGACGTATCGAGTTCTTCGAGCTACCGAAAACCATCTCGGGCAAGATCCGCCGAGTGGAGCTGCGCGCTCGCGAGGACGCAGCCGTGGGTCCACTGGACACCGAGTGGCGTGACGATCAGTTCCCTGCGCTGAAGAGGTGATGTGGCTGTCCACTATTTGCTGTGGGAGGCGGGATCCCGATTCTCGACGCGAATAGTGGACACTCAGGTCAGTTGGTGCGGTCGCGCAGGGTTTCGCTTGCCGTAGGTGATGTGGCTGTCCACTATTTGCTGTGGGAGGCGGGATCCCGATTCTCGAGGCGAATTGTGGACACTCAGGTCACCTGCCCCAGAACCGTTCGAGGACGCCGAGTACCTCCTCGGAAGCGGCCATCGTTGTCGCGTGGTCGAAGCCGCGAATGACGTGCAATTCGGAGTTCGGAACCAGCGCGGCGGCGGCCCGTGTGTCGTCGAGCCTGGTGCCGTCCTGGCTGCCGACGTAGAGCAGCGACGGCTGGGTGAACCGCTGCAACGCCTCGTCGGGTAGGCCGGGATCGGCGTCGGACGCTCGGATGTACGCGGCCATGGCTCGAGCGTCGTTGGCGGAAAACACCGCTCGCGTTCCGGCGTCGATGGGGAACATGCGGTGGCTGCTCCACACCTCGAGAAAGCCGTCCATGCCGCGCTGCTCCAACACATCCGCGCATCCTGGAAAGAACAGGCGATCGAACGCGCCGGCCTGGGCGCCGTGACTACCGCCGCCGACGGCCAGTGATCGCACTCGCTCGGGCCTCGCCGCGGTCAACGCCAAGCCCGCCCGGGCCCCGAACGAATACCCCAGATAGTCGACGGTGTCGACACCCACTGCGTCGAGCACCGCCGTCAGATCGCCGACGATGTTGCCCATTGCGTAGGCGTCGGGAGTATGCGGCTTCTCGCTGCGGCCGTGCCCGCGACTGTCGATCAGAATCAACTGTCGACTGCCACGTAGCGCCTTCACATAGCCGAACGTCCGCCAAATCGTGTGCGTCAGAAAACTGCCGTGCACCATCAACAACGGCGGTCCGGACCCCACCACCGTGTACGCGATCCGTGTTCCATCATCTGCATTCGAGGCGTACTCCACCCCGCGATTGTCTTCCTTCGAGTCCACTCAACGTGACATTGACCCCCACAAAGGCCACCAAATGTCACATTGAGTCCCTACGGGGTGGGCGCTTCTTCGGCGGACGCGGAGGTGGGGGTGAGGTCGATGGTGCGGGTGGGGGCGATGGCGTCGAGGAACGGTCGATCGTGGCTCGCGATGATCAGCGCACCCTCGAATTTCTCGAGTGCGTCGATCAGGTGCTGTCGGCTGGTGATGTCGAGGTTGTTGGTGGGCTCGTCGAGCATCAGTAGTTTCGGGGCAGGGTCTGCCAGCAGAATTCGCGCCAGTGCGGCCCGGAGTCGCTCTCCTCCGGAGAGGGTGGCGACGACGGCGTCGGCGTCGGATCCGCGGAACAGGAAGCGCGCGAGTTGTCCCCGGATCTGTTCGGCGGTGGCCTGTGGGGCTACGTCGGAAACGTTCTCGGCGACGGTGCGAGCTTCGTCGAAGACGTCGAGTCGCTGCGGCAGATACTTCCACGGCACCTCTGCCCCGGTGGCGTCCAAGGCCCGCAACAGGGTGGTCTTGCCGCTACCGTTCGGTCCGATCAGGGCGATGCGTTCGGGACCCACGATGCGGATGTCGTCGTGAGTCAGAACCACTTGTCCAGGATGAACTTTCGTTGCCGGGAGCTCGACGCGAATCTCGCGGTCGTCGCGCAGGAGATCCTCGGCGGCCGACAGTGATGATCGGGCGTCGTCGACGCGGTCGCTGTGGGTTCCGCGAAGTTTGCCGGCTGATTCCTGGGCGGCCCGCTTGCGTCGGCCTGCAAGGATCGGAGGCACGCGTTTCTGTTCTTCCATCTTCTTGCCGAAGCGCAGGCGTCTGTCGAGTTTGATCTGTGTGTCGATCAATTCGCGTTCCTGCTTGCGGACGTCGTTCTTGGCGTCGCGGATAGTTGCCCGTGCCGCCTCCTGTTCTGCGTCGACCACCGAGCGGTAGTGCTGATAGTTGCCGCCGAACATGCGCAGCCGCGAGACTCCGCTGCGCTCGGCCCGGACCTCGGCGATGGTGTCGACGCGTTCGAGCAGCTCGAGATCGTGAGTGCACACGATCAGCACGCCCGTGTAGCCGTCAACTGCCGTGTACAAGCGTTCTCGCGCAACCTGATCGAGGTTGTTGGTGGGCTCGTCCAGCAGCAGTACGTCGGGCTCGGCCAATAGCTCTGCCGTGAGAGCGAGCAGCATGGTCTCGCCGCCCGACAGGGTGCCGACCCGTCGATCGAGGTCATCGAGAGAGCCGACGATGCCGCCGAGTCCGAGCTTGCTCAGCAGTGCCAGAGCGCGTTCCTCGACGTCCCAGGCGGACCCGACGATCGCGAAGTCGTCCTCGGTAGACTCTCCGGACTCGATGCGGTGCAGTGCTTTTCGCACGGAATCGATCGCCAGAACCCGATCCACGGGCAGGTCGGGGTCCAGGGCGACGTCCTGACGCAGGTACCCCAAGACACCCGGTATCGAGATGGACCCTCGTTGCGGTGTCGACTCCCCGGCGAGCAATCGCAGGAGCGTCGACTTCCCGGCACCGTTGGATCCGATGAGACCTGTTGTGCCGCTGGGGAAGATGGCCGACAAGGCGTCGAACACGGGGTCGCCGTCGGGCCAGGAGAACGTCAGGTTCGAGACAGAAAGGGAGGATGAATGAGGCATGGGCGCTCCAAAGGTGTGCATGCGGACGATCTGCAGGCGTCTAGAACCTCTGGAAGAGCAATGGCCTCTCCGAATCTGTGGGCAACAAGGCGAGAACCACGCTAGCCCCGCACCCGACGAGCGCGCAAGCGAATTACACCGTGGGGCCCTTCTTGCGCAGTTCGTCGACCGTCTCCATGGCTCCGCGCAGTTCGTCGAGCCACTCCTGTGTGTGTTCACCGACCAGCTTGACGGCCCAGGCGAGGGCGTCGGCGCGAGACCGGGCCACGCCGGCGTCGACGAGGGTGTCCAGGACACGACGCTCGGGCTGACGTAGGCGGGTCATGACCGGTACCGCGAGGTGGGTGAACAGAACAGTTTCGGATCCGGTTCTCACTCCCCAGGCGACCTTGCGTCCGTACCGCTTCTCGGCCTCGTCGGCGATCTGCATGCGGTCGCCGCGGGTCGTTTCCCGGAACCGCGCGATACGGCCCTCGGTGGCTGCGGGTGAACTGTCCTGCTCTGCAGGCAGTGTCCCGACGACGACGATCTCCTCTCGATCGACCTCGACGGAGGCGGCACCGTCGAACCAGGTGTCCGGGAGTCGGCCACCGAACCAGTCGGCTGCGTCGGTGGCGTCCGGAATGTCTGCGTGCTGCCAGCCGCCGGGGCGACCGAACGAGCGTCCGTTGGGTTTCATGTGGGCTCCCGAGATTGTGGTTGTAAGACTGATTACATAATTACACCCAATTTCAGGATCGTGCCACCAGTGTTTCGCGGAGGCGCTGGGGCATGATCGACTCCGTGCGCACTTCGAGAAGACCGACGACTCTGGCCGTGATCGTGTCCGTATCGGCGTTGGTGCTTGCCGCCTGCGGTCAGAGTGGTCCGGATCAGCCGCAGACGGTCGCCGAGCAGTTCGCGGCCGCGGTGAACAGCTCGAACATCGATCAGGCGGCGGCGTTGACCACCGATCCGGCGGGTGCGACGGCAGCGCTCACCGCGTTGTACGACGGTTTGTCCGGCGGCGGAACGGTCACGGCAACTCCCGATTTCGAGGCCGTCGACCCCAACGAGGACGCCGGTTCGTTCACGTTGAATGCCGACTGGCGCTTCTCGACGACCACCGACGGCACCGCCGAACCCGACGGTGAGCCGAAGGAGTGGAGCTACACCACCTCGGCGACCGCGACGGAGACCGAGCAGGGTTGGAAAATCGCGTGGGATCCGGCGATGTTGGCACCGGGGCTGACGGCCGACTCGTCGGTGCGCTTCACACCGACCGACGCACTCGTCGCACCGCGCATCTTCGACGGCAACGGCGTCGAGCTCATGTCGCAGCAGGTGGTCACCCTCGTCAACGTCGATGCGACAGCGGATCCGGCAGCGGTCGCGAACCTCGTCGGATCCGTCGTTCCGGGCATCACAGCAGAGTCGGTCGCGGCGACTATTGCTGGCGCGCAAGGTAATTCAGCGACAATCGTCACTCTCCGTCAGGCGGATATCGATCCCATCGGTGCCCAGCTCGCGACCGTCCCCGGAGTCACGCTGGCTCCGCAGACGCGACTGCTCGCCACCGACCGCAACCTCGTATCGCCGGTGCTCAGCGACCTGACGACGCTGTGGGAGCAGGAGCAGGCGGCCAATCGTGGGTGGGCCGTGCAGGCCGTCGCCGCCGACGGCACCATCACTCCGCTTGCCGGACGCGATGCGGGAACCGGCGACGACATTGCGACCACCCTGGACTCGGCTCTGCAGCTCAAAGCCGAAAATGCCCTCGCGTCGCTGCCGCAGCAGGCCGCGATCGTCGCGCTTCGGCCGTCGACGGGAGCGGTTCTCGCCGTGGCGCAGAATGCCGCCGCGGACGCCGAGGGGCCGATCGCGCTGACCGGTCTGTACCCGCCGGGGTCGACGTTCAAGACGGTGACGACCTCGGCTGCACTGCAGTCCGGTGCCGTCACTCCCGATACCGTGCTGGCGTGCCCGGCGACCGAGAACATCGAGGGCAGGCAGATCCCGAACGACGACAACTTCGATCTCGGTGAGGTGCCGCTGCACACCGCCTTTGCCAAGTCGTGCAACACGACGATGGGCCGCCTCGGCGTGGCTCTCCCGCCGAACGGACTGACCGACGCGGCCGCGCAATACGGCCTCGGCGTCGACTACGTAACCCCCGGTTTGACGACGGTCACCGGTTCGGTGCCGTCGGCCGACACCCCGGCGCAGCGCGTCGAATCCGCCATCGGTCAGGGGCAGGTGACCGCGTCGCCGTTCGGAATGGCGATGGTCGCGTCCTCGATCGCGAACAACGGCTTGCTCCCACCGACGGTTGTCGCAGGTGAGCCCGGCGTGGGAAACATGCAGCCGGCAGCGGTGAATGCGCAGGTCACCGAGGAGGTCAAAGCCATGATGCGCGAGACCATCACCGGCGGCACGGCTACGGCGCTCAACGGCATCCCCGGGTTGCTGGGCAAGACCGGCACCGCTGAGTTCGGTGCGAACAACGAGGGCGCTCACGGCTGGTTCGTCGGGATTTCCGGTGATCTGGCGTTCGCGGTCTTCGTGAACAACGCGGGCAGCTCGACGCCGGCCATCGAGGCTGCGGGACGTTTCCTGAGGTGAACAGCCTCAGGTAAACAGACCACGCCGTATCCCAATCGTGACCGGCTCGTATGAATCCCGTGCTTGTTACTCGTGTGACTACAGTGAATATTGTGACTCATGAGTTCTATGAGTCGTGCCCGTCGTGGCCCGCGCAAGGTCCGCGGTCGCTACCTCGTCGCTGTTGCAGCATCGGCGACGTTGACGGTCTCGGCAGTGTTCTGGATGGTCGATCGCCCGCCGAGCGAGGCCGAGGTGCTGGTCTCGAAGTTCGTCGATGCTCTGGACAACCGAGACGTCGCGACGGCTGCTGCGATGACGACCTACCCGAACGCCGCGACGGCCGCGCTGAACCAGATGTTCGACGGCTTGTCGGCCGGCGGCACGTCCACCGGCGATTTCGATCTGACCCAGTACATGGACCTCTCCGACGAGAGTGGCTTCTTCACTCTCGCGTCCGCGTGGAACTTCGGTGAGGGCAAGGACTGGAAGTACAGCGCACAGGGCTCGACCAAGAAGCTCAGCGTCGGCTGGCGCATCGCGTGGGATCCGGCCACCCTCGTTCCCGACCTCGCCTCGGGCGGATCTGTTCGCTACACCCGCACCGACGCCGCGCCGCCGCTGATCTTCGACGCCGCGAACAACGTGCTGATGAGCGAGCGAACCATCAACGCCATTACCCTCGACCCGGCGCAGATGAGCGATCCGGCGGCGTCCACCGCACAACTCGCGGACGTCATCGACGTCGTCGCACCGCTCATCACCTCCGAATCGATGCTGGCAGAGTTGAATTCGTCCGGCGGTGCGCCGATCACGGCAGTGACTCTGCGCGACGACGACTTCGCCGTCCTCGAAGACGACCTGCGAGCCGTGCCGGGAGTGGTGGTTTCTCCGCAACCCAAGCTCATCGTCGACGACCGTCGGATCACCTCACCCGTGCTCGACTCCCTGCGCAGCGCCTGGCAGGCCGGACGCGACGCCACCGCAGGCTGGGCCGTCGACACCTACACCGTCGACGGCACCGGCGAACGCCGCGTCGGATTCCAAGGACCCGGCGGACCGGACCTGCACGCGACGCTCGATCCGCGCGTCCAGCTGGCAGCCGAGAACGCAGTGGTCATGGCGGGGTCGTCGGCGTCGATCGTCGCACTGTCCACCACGACCGGCGCGATTCTCGCTGCGGCACAGAACAGTTACGCGAACGAGCAGGGCGACGTCGTGTTCGGGGGCTCCTACCCGGCCGGCACCGCGTCCGAGTTGGTGAGAGCAGTGCAGTCCGATCGCGGTGACGCCAGCGCCGAGGACGCGGCTGCGGGGCTCGGTCTCGGAATCAGCTACTCGATGCCCGGGCTCGATGCCTACACCGGTACCCCCGCCGACAGTCGCAGCGCGATCGACGGCATCAGGACCGTGTCCACGTCCTCCGGGGACGAGGCGACGGTGACGCCGTTCGGACTCGCGCAGATGGCGGCCGCGATCTCCCGGGGCAGCGCTCCGATTCCGACGATCGTCGCCGGTCAGACCGCCGTCGCGAATCGGGAGTCCGTGGCCATCGGTTCCGATGCGGCAAATCGATTGCGCGGCATGCTCGCCGACTCGTCGAGGAGCAGCGGCCTCGATACGTTCGACGGTGTGCAGGGATTCGCCGGGGAAAGTGCCGACGATCGCTTCGTGCTCGCCACCAGCGGTGACGTCGCGTTCGCGGTCTACATCGAGGACGCAGACGGTGGAGATCAGGCAGTGCGCATGACGAGCCGGTTGCTGCAGGAGATGGCCAACCCCGTCGAGTGATGTGGACCAGATAGTTAGGCACGGTAGTTTTGTTCGGTGACTGTGCTCGATTTCGGACTTCTGGTGGTGGCCGGGTTCTTCGCTGGGCTCATCGGGTTCGTCACCGGGCTCGCCTCGCTGGTGTCCTATCCGGCTCTGCTGGCGGTGGGTCTACCTGCGGTGTCCGCGAACGTGACGAACACGGTCGCGTTGGTCGCCGCCGGGGTGGGCGCGACGGCGAGTTCCTCGGCCGAGCTGGCCAAGGACGGCAAGCAGTTGGTTCGGTACGCGATCTATTCCGCGCTGGGCGGTAGCACCGGCGCCGTTCTGTTGCTCGTCACCCCGGACGGTTCGTTCGAGGCGGTTGTCCCGTTCCTGGTGGCGATGGCAGCCATTGCGCTCCTGCTGCAGCCGAGCATTCGAAAGCTGTCCGGAGACAAGCAGTTTCCGACGCTCTATCCCCTGGCATTGTTCGCCGTCGCGATCTACGGCGGCTATTTCGGTGCCGGAGCAGGCGTCATATTTCTAGCGCTGGCGTTGATTTGCACCGCGGATACCTTTTGGCGCGCAAGCGTTCTGAAGAGCTTCTTCCTCGGTATCGCCAATCTCATTGCTGCCATCATCTTCGCGTTCTCCGGCCAGGTGAACTGGTGGGCTGCGCTCGCACTGGCGATCGGGTGTTTCGTCGGCGGCGCGTGCGGGCCGCCGACGGTCAAGGTGATCTCACCGATCGTGTTGCGCATCGGCGTCGGGATTCTGGGTCTCGGTCTCGCCGGTTGGCTGGGCTACCAGGCGTTCGGCTGAACGGTGCAGGTGCTCTGACTGTCCACTATTTTGGCCGGGAGGCGCGATCCCGCTTTTGGACCGGAATAGTGGACACTCAGGTCACCTGTTCGCTACTTGCTCGACGGTGCGCCGAGGGTGATCAGCTCCGGTGCCGCAGGGGCTCCGCAACAACCGCCGGTCGACGGGGCGTCGGGCTCGTCGAACAGGCCTGCGCCACCGCAGACGCCGGTGTCGGGAAGCGTCAGCTCCACCTTTCGCGCGCCCTCGTGATCGCCTGCGAGTTCGGCGGCGATGCTGCGAACCTGCTCGTATCCGGTCATCGCCAGGAATGTCGGGGCACGGCCGTAGCTCTTCATGCCCACCAGGTACAGGCCCGGTTCGGGCTGGGTGAGTTCCTCGACGCCGTGCGGGGACACCGATCCGCAGGAGTGCATGTTGGGGTCCACCAACTCTGCGACGAATCTCGGTGCCTGCAGGGTTGCATCGAGATCGAGGCGCACTTCGGACAGCCAGGACAGATCCGGTCGGAAGCCGGTGAGTGCGACGATGCGATCGACGTTCTCGATGCGAGTCCCGCCGTCGCCCACGAGGGCGAGCCGATCACCGTGCACAGCAACGGCTTCGGTGCGAAATCCGGAGACCACGGTGAGGAAGCCGTCGTCGACGGCCTTCTTGGCGCGTTGGCCCAGAGCGCCGCGGGCGGCGAGTTCATCGGCTTCGCCGCCGCCGAAGACCTCCGCGGTGACGCCTCGGCGCACGGCCCAGGTGAGCGTCGTACCGGGCTCGTCCGCGGCCAGTTCGGCGAAAGTGATGATCGCGGTCAGAGCGGAGTGACCGCTGCCGGCGATGACGATGTGCTTGCCTGCGAAGGTGGATCGAACGTCCGGATCGGTCAGGTCGGGCACCCGGTACTCGATCCGATCTGAGGCGACCTTCTCACCGATGGCCGGAAGACCCTCGCTGCCCAGTGGATTCGGTGATCCCCAGGTGCCGGATGCGTCGACGACGGCGCGGGCGAGGATGCGTTCCTCGCTGCCGTCGGAGTGGCGGATGTGCACCGACAGCGGTTCGGTGTCGCGGCCGGCGTCGACCACGCGGTCGCGTCCGTGGCGAGCGACGCCGACCACCTCGGAGTCGGTTCGGACGGCATCGCCGAGAACGGCGGCGAGGGGCGCGAGGTACTGCTCCACCCATTCGCGTCCGGTGGCGTAGGTGTCGCCGTCCGGCGCGGTCCAACCGGTGGGTTCGAGCAGTCGGGCAGCAGCGGGGTCGACGATCTCGGACCACGGGGAGAACAGCCGAACGTGATTCCACTCGGACACTGCCGATCCGGCCGACGGTCCGCGTTCGAGAACGACTACGTCGGAACCGGTTTCGGTCAGATGCGCCGCGGCGGCCAGGCCGATGGGCCCTGCGCCGACCACCACTACGGGGTGTGTCTTCATGGCTGATCTACCTTTCTTCTTCGAATGACAGTGTCCACGGCTGCACGCGCTGTGCGGCCGACACCGATGAGCGTTGCCGACGCCGGGCCGGTCCAGTCGCCGTAGCCGAGAAACAGCAGGTTCGGCTCGTCTCGAACATGGTTGCCGTCCAGCACGATTCCCGACTTGCCGGTGTGCAGGTGCAACGGTTGCAGATGCCGCAGAGCAGGGCGGAAACCGGTGCACCACACGATCGCATCCAGCATCTCTGTCGTGTGCCCGTCGGTGACGCCGTCGGAGGTGATTGCGGTGAACATCGGCCGAGCATGCAGAACTCCACGATCGCGCGCGTCCTTCACCGGCGGGACCATGACGATGTCTCCCAGGCCGGCGACCCCGCCGGAGTCCGCTTCGCCCTCGGCGAGAGCGCGGGCCCGATCGCTGGCGACATCGAACAGCACTCGGCCGTCGACCTCGTCGGGTAGAAACCTGGGCTCGCGGTTGGTGAACCACGCGGTGTCGGCTACGGTGGAGATCTCGGCCAGGATCTGTGCGGCCGAGTTTCCGCCGCCGACAATCCCTACTCGCTTGCCTACGAACCTATCCGGTGTTCGGTAGTCGGCAGCATGCAGTTGCGATCCCGCGAACTGTCGCAGCCCGGGGTAGCTGGGCCAGAACGGTCGCGACCACGTCCCGGTGGCATTGATGACCGTTGTGGCGCAATACGAGTCACCGTCCGTATCGACTCGATAGCCTTCGGTCGTACGATGCACCGACTTCACGTCGACGGGCCTGCGCACCGGCAACTCGTACTTCTTCTCGTATGCCCGCAGGTAGTCGACGACGTGCGACGCCGGAGGAAACCCGTTGGGCCACCCAGGCATCGGCCAACCGGGTAGTCGTGAATACTCCGCCGGCGAGAACAGGTGCAGCGATGGCCAGTAGTCCTGCCAGGAGCCGCCGGCATGCGTCTGGTTGTCGAGTACGACGAAGTCCAGCCCGGCTCGTCGCAGGTAGTAGCCGGCGGCCAGTCCTGCTTGACCGCCGCCGATCACCACCACCTCCGAAGTCATGCGAGTCAACCGTCGGTGCCGCGCAGTCGGGATGCGAGTTCCTCGACACGAGCGGCGATGTCGTTGCGCACCAGACGCATCCGTTCGATCCCATCGATACCACGTTCGGACGGCTCGTCGGTATTCCAGTTCTCGAACGTCGCACCGTCGATGGGATCGACCGTCGCCTCGCTCCCGAGGGTGATCACGTAGTCGATGCGAGACAACAACTCCGGGTCGATCGGTTTCGGCTGTTCACCGGATAGGTCGACGCCGACTTCGAGGAGTGCCTCGGCCGATAGTGCATTGACCGTTCCGCTCGGCCTCGTTCCCGCCGAGTGCACCTCCACCGAATCGCCGGCCGCTTTGCGCATCAGACCGGCCGCCATCTGAGACTTTCCGCCGTTCTTGACGCAGACGAACAGCACGCTGGGTGTCGTCATGACGCCGAACTCTGCTTCGCCGCAACCAGTTCGGCGATCAATTCTTCGATTCGACTCTTGATCTCGTCTCGGATCGGACGAACCGCCTCGACGCCTTTGCCTGCCGGGTCGGCCAGTGCCCAATCGCGGTAGCTCACTCCGGGGAACACCGGGCACGCGTCCCCGCAGCCCATGGTGATCACGACATCGGACGTCTCGACGGCCTCCGGGGTCAGGATCTTCGGGGACTGCGCCGAGATGTCGATACCGAGTTCGGCCATGGCCTCGACTGCTGCCGAGTTGATGGTGTCCGCGGGAGCGCTACCGGCAGAACGCACCTCGACGGTGTCGCCGGCGAGATGAGTGAGAAATCCGGCGGCCATCTGAGAGCGGCCGGCGTTGTGGACACAGACGAACAGAACACTGGGTGTGTCGGACATCAGGATTCCTTCGATGACGTGGTCGTGGAAAGGCTGGGGGAGAAGCGCTTACGCAAAGCGAGGGAGACATAGACGAGGCCGACCAGCACCGGCACCTCGATGAGTGGTCCGACGACTCCAGCGAGTGCTTGTCCGGATGTCGCGCCGTACGTCGCGATGGCGACGGCGATCGCCAACTCGAAGTTGTTGCCTGCGGCCGTGAACGCGAGGGTGGTGGTGCGTTCGTAGCCCAGACCCATCGCGGCACCCAGGGCGTAGCCGCCGCCCCACATCACTGCGAAGTACACCAGTAGTGGCAGTGCGATACGAACGACGTCGAACGGCTGTGACGTGATCTGATCACCCTGCAGCGCAAAGAGAATGACGATCGTGAACAGCAGGCCGTAGAGGGCCCACGGGGCGATCCTGGGGATGAACTTCTTCTCGTACCACTCGCGGCCCTTGGCGCGTTCGCCGAAGAAGCGAGACGCGAATCCCGCTATCAGTGGGATGCCGAGGAAGATCAGCACCGACTTGGCGATCTGCCACGGCGACGCCTCGATGGTGGTCTGATCGAGCCCGAGCCATCCCGGCAGAACCGAGAGGTAGAACCATCCGAGGACGGCGAACATGAATACCTGGAACACCGAGTTGATCGCGACCAGAACCGCGGCGGCTTCCCGGTCACCGCAAGCGAGGTCGTTCCAGATGATGACCATCGCGATGCATCGAGCCAGACCGACGATGATCAGGCCGGTTCGGTATTCGGGGAGGTCCGGCAGGAAAAGCCATGCGAGAGCGAACATCAGAGCCGGACCGAGGACCCAGTTGAGCACCAGCGAGCCGATCAGCAGGCGCTTGTCTCCGGTGACGGTGTCGAGGCGGTCGTAGCGAACCTTCGCCAGCACCGGATACATCATGACGAGCAGTCCGATGGCGATGGGGAGCGAGACGCCGTCGATGGAGATGGTGGACAGCGCCTCGTCCATTCCGGGAATCATGCGTCCCAGGAGCAGACCTACGACCATGGCCACGCCGATCCACACGGGCAGGAACCGGTCGAGAGTGGAGAGCTTGCCTACTACGGCAGTATCGGTCGTCGTACTCATGCCATGACCTCCGTGGACTCTGCAGCGTTCAGCACTGCGGAAAGTTGCTGCAGGGCAGCGGGAACCACCGAGTAGTAGACCCAGGTGCCGCGCCGTTCGCAGTCGAGCAACCCCGCCTCGCGGAGCACCTTGAGGTGGTGGGAGATCGTCGGCTGCGACAGGTCGAATGCAGGGGAGATGTCGCAGACACACGCTTCGCCGCCTGCATGGCTGGCGACGAGGCTGAGCAGACGCAGCCGGACGGGATCTCCCAGAGCTTTGAACATGCGGGCCAGGTCTCCGGCCCAATCCGCGTTCAGGGGTTCGCGGATCAGCGGCGAGCAGCAGTCACCATCGACGGATGACCGGTCTTGATTCGACATTCGTCTATATTGACGCTCATCGAATCAGGCGTCAAGTGAACAGTTGCCGAACCCGAAGAACGCGGTACACGACTCCGAGCGCGACCACGACTGTTCCGACCGCGATGGATGACGCCGGCAACGTGGCGATCAGCACCACGCACCCGATGCTGCCGAGGACCTGAAGAGCCCGTGGGTAGCGGCGGTGCTCGGCATCCTGGGTGAACGCGCTGAGATTGGCCACCAGGTAGTAGAGCAGCACCCCGAACGACGAGAAGCCGATGGCGTCACGTAGATCGACCACCAGGACCAGCACACAGACGATCACGGCCAGGGTGATCTCGGCGCGATGCGGAACCGAGTAGCGGGGGTGGACCGCCGCCAGGTACGACGGCAGGTCGTGCTGGCGAGCCATCGCCAGTGAGGTGCGGCCGATGCCCGCGATCAGCGCGAGCAGCGCTCCCAGCGCAGCCAGGCCGGCGCCGACGCGCATCACCGGCGACGCCCACGAATTCCCCGATGTGACGACGAGATCGACCAGAGGGGCAGACGACGAGGCCAGGAGTTCGGGGCCGAGAACCGACAGCAGTGTCAACGCAACCACCGCGTAGACCACGAGCGCGATACCGAGGGCGGAGACGATGGCGCGTGGGATGGTCCGCTCCGGCCGTGTCACCTCCTCGCCGAGCGTGGCAATGCGGGCGTAGCCCGCGAAGGCGAAGAACAGCAACCCCGCCGACTGCAGAATGCCGTACCACCCGTTCTCGATGAACGAGCCGAGCTCGGAATCGACCGGCCCGGACGAGCCGGTGACGCCGAGCACCACCCCGACGACAAGTACGGTCAGCACAGCGGCGATCAAGATCTTCGTCAGCGTCGCCGTGCGGGTGATGCCGAAGTAGTTCACCGTGGTCAGCGCTGTGATAGCAAGTACCGCAACGAGTTCGGTGTACCCGGCCGGGGCGACGTAGGCCGCGAACACCAACGCCATGGCCGCCGAGCTTGCAGTCTTGCCGATGACGAACGTCCACCCGGCCAGAAATCCCGGCCACTCGCCGAGTCGCTCGCGGCCGTAGACGTACGTGCCGCCCGACGTCGGATACTGGGCGGCCAGCTGAGCCGAGGAGGTCGCGTTGCAGAACGCCACGACCGCAGCGACGGCAAGCCCGATGAGCAGGCCCGTGCCCGCGACGGCCGAGGCTGGGGCGAACGACGCGAACACCCCTGCCCCGACCATCGAGCCAACCCCGATGACGACGGCGTCGAACAGTCCGAGGCGACGAGCCAGCGGCTGTGTCACGGCCGAAGCCGGTTCTCGATCACGGCGACAACTGTAGACACACGTCGATCACACGATCGAGGTGTGTGCCTACTTCTTGTTCTGGTACACGTCCGGGATGCCGTCGTGATCGTCGTCGCGGGTTTCTTCGATGTGGATGTCGCGGTAGGCCTTGTTACGGCTGCGCAGGATGACGGCGGCCAGCGAGGCGGCGATGATCGAACCGGTGAGCACGCCCACCTTGACGTGGTCGTCGCGCTCGGTTCCTTCACCGAAGGCCAGGTCTCCGATCAGCAGCGACACCGTGAATCCGATACCCGCGAGCATCGCAACGCCCAGGACGTCGAGCCATTTCAGTCCGGCGTCGAGGGTTGCCCGCGTGAAGCGAGAGACGAGGTAGGTGGTGCCGAAGATACCGACGGTCTTGCCGATCACGAGTCCGGCGATGATGCCGATGGCGATGGGGTCGGTCAGTGCGCTGGCCAGGCCGGAGAATCCGCCGACGGTGACGCCGGCTGCACAGAATGCGAAGATCGGCACAGCGATACCCGCGGAAATGGGCCGAATCTTGTGCTCGAAGTGTTCGGCGAGGCCGGGGCCTGCCTCCGGCCCTCCGTTGGCCTTGCTGCGCATCACCGGGACGGCGAAGCCGAGCAGAACGCCCGCGACCGTGGCGTGGACGCCGGACTCGTGCATCAGAACCCACGTCACCACAGCCAGCGGGATGAGGATCCACCACGACCGGACGCGCATCTGCACGGCAACGGCGAACAGTGCGAGGGGGATCAGCGTCAAGCCGAGGGCGACGAAGTTGATGTCGTCGGTGTAGAAGATCGCGATGACAGTGACGGCCAGGAGGTCGTCGACGACGGCCAAGGTCAGCAGGAAGGTCCGCAGCGCAGTCGGCAGGTGAGTGCTGATGACGGCCAGGACGGCGACGGCGAACGCGATGTCGGTGGCCGTCGGGATTGCCCAGCCGAGTAGTGCGCCGTCCCCGGTGCCGAGGTTGATCAGCACGAAAATGATTGCCGGAACGGCCATTCCGCCGATAGCGGCCGCCACCGGTAGCGCCGCGCGTGCGGGATCGCGAAGATCTCCGGCGACGAATTCTCGCTTGAGTTCGAGTCCGACCACGAAGAAGAAGATGGCCAACAGCCCGTCGGCCGCCCATGTCGACAGAGTCAGGTCGAGGTGCAACGCCGAGGGCCCGACGCGGGTATCCATCAGCGAGTCGTAGGCAGCGGACCAGGGTGAGTTGGCCCAGACCAATGCGGCCAGGGTTGCGACGAGTAGCAGTGCGCCGCCGACTGTCTCTTTACGCAGGATCTGTGCCATACGGTCTGCTTCGGACCAGGAGCCCCGCGAGAACAGCGGCAATCGCGTTTTGGGAGATGATGAATCTGTCACGGTGACAGCGCCTTTCGGTAGCTTGGTCGAGCTGCGGGCCAACCTCGGGTAGGACGGTAGACGCGCAGCACAGAGTTGTTGCCGACCAGACTTCCCGGCGCACCGTGGTCGATCCTATCGCGCCGAGGCGTTCGCGACGAACTCGAAGTCAACGAACGCTGGGCACGAATCGCGTCAGCGCGCGCCAGCCCAGCAGTAGAACTGCAGTGGACACCGTCGCGACGACGATGAACGCGCCGGCCGTTCCCTGCCCGGTCAGTGCCCGCAACACCATGCCCACGACAACTGTCGTCACCCACACGACGATGCCCGTCGGAACGACGAGGAACGCGTCGAACTTGTTGCGGTACAGAGCGAACGTGACGACCCAGCCGACGGCGGCACCGACGACGAACGGCCACGCGGTGTGGAACAGGCCGGACAGCGCGGTGGCCTCGTCATGGCTGCGGCGACCGATGGCGGCGAACAGCACGATCATGGCGAGATCGATGACGGCAGCTACGGCAGGGGAGCGAAACTTCACGCGCACCACTGTAGACACCGACAGCGAACGGCCCGCACCGGCGAATGCAGTGCGGGCCGTTCGGTGGTGCGGGTGCCGACGAATTACGCCTGCAGTCCGGCTTCGATGTCGAGGTTCAGGGTGATCTTGTCGCCGACGACCGCGCCGCCGCCTTCGAGGGGCATGTCGATGCTGATGCCGAAGTCCTTGCGGTTGATCACGGTGCTGGCCTCGAAGCCTGCGACCGGTCCGTTGCCCATGCCGGGGTTGACGCCGTTGAACTCGAGCTTCAGATCGATGGAGTTGGTGACGCCGTGGAGGGTGAAGTCTCCGGTGACGATGAAGTCTCCGCCGTCGGCCTTGACCGAGGTGGACTTGAACGTAGCGGTGGGGAACTTCTCGACCTCGAAGAAGTCGGCGGTCTTGAGGTGGCCGTCGCGCTGCGCGTTGTCGGTGGTGATGGACGCGACGTCGATCTCGGCGTCGACCGACGGGGTGCCGTCGGCGTCGACGGTGACGGTGCCGGTGAAGGTCTGGAAGCGGCCGCGGACCTTGCTGACCATCAGGTGGCGGACGGTGAATCCGATGGTGGAGTGGGTTGCGTCGATGGCCCAGGTGCCTGCGGTGAGCTCGGGAAGTGCGATGGCGGTGGTCATGAAGTCTCCTCGGAGGTTGAAGTTTCAATGCTCATAGTACACAAGCGGACCGAGGTCCGTATATATTCCGGGTGAACAGAAGGTGACGGACGCCATACCGCGGCGAGTGTCTATGCGGTGTCCGGATCGCCCTGTGCATCGCGAACATCCTCGGTGCGGCGCAGCTCCGCGGTCTCCTGCTGTTCCAGTGCGATGTCGAAATCGAGATCGGCGTGCTGGTGCTTGCGGAAGAGTACGAGGAACACGATCCATCCGACGATGGCCACGAGGATGAAGCTGATGCCGCGGTAGACCAGCGCCGATGCGACGGCCTGCGAGGCGGTGATCGAGGCAGCGCTGGTGAGAAACGCGATGAGGGTCGCGTCGACGACGACCAGGCCGCCGGGCGCGAGAGGGACGGATCCGACGGCCTTGCCGGCCGCGAACGCGATCAGCAATCCCGACAACCGTGGATCCGCGCCGACGGCGAAGCATGCGAACGCCAGGCAGGCGACATCTGCGAGTCGATGCACGGCAGACCACGAGAGGGTGAGCGCGCCGTCGCGCTTGCCGAGTTGAACGGATTGGATCTGGCCGATGATCTTGTCGATGGCCTCGGCCCCGGCGTCGAGCTCGTGGTTACGAAACGCGTTGTACTTGCGCAGACCCCAGCGAGCGATCTGTTTGATCGACTGCGGGTGGTTCGAGATGTATCGAACCGCGGCAACGATGGCGATGACTCCGGCGATCGGAAGCACGAGGGTGAATGTGTTGAACGAACTGCCGACCACCAGCCCGCCCGCAACACCGAGGACGGCCAGTCCGGCTGCGGCGATGACGCCCGAAATGGCCAGCTGCCAGGACGCGACGACCGGGCTCGCTCCCCAGCGGCGCGTCTCGCGATAGGTGAACGCCGTGGAGAACACCTGGCCTGCGGGGAGGGTGAGCGCCATGGCGGTGCTGCCGTAGATGACGGCCACGGACTTGTGCTGGCGCACCTTGACGCCGCCTGCGTCGAGCAATTGCTTCTGCACTCTGCCGAATGCGCTCAGCGACACCGCCTGCGCGAAGACGCAGGCCGCAAGCCAACCCCAGTGGATCTCGCGGACGGCGGTCCAGGATTCGTGCAGCCGCGGCCACAGATATATCGCCTCGCCCACCAACAGCGCGACCAGGGCGATTCCGGCGATCCACTTGACCCACCGAAGTCGGTTTCGCGGACGCCGCACTGCGGGTCCGCGGGTGGAGCTGGGGTCGGGCACCGTGTCAGACTAACCGTCGTGGGGCGGGGAGTCGGGAAACTCCACAGGCCAGGCCAGATGGGTGGCCCGTCGTCGACCACGCAGTTGCACCTGGTCTCCCAGCTCCCACTGTTCCTGTTCCTCGTCGTCGGCGAAGTACAGGGCCGAGGTCGACGCCAGGACGCGTCCGGGACGCAGTTTCGCCAGCTCGGTCAGTCGTGACGCCTCGTTGACCGGGTCACCGATGACGGTGTACTCGAAGCGTTCGGATGCACCGATGTTGCCGGCGACGGCCAGGCCTGCCGATACGCCGATGCCGATGTCGAGGCCGGTGATCTCGTTCAGCGCGAATCGCAGTTCACGCGCGGCAGCGAGAGCAGCGGTCGGCGCATCGGGACGGTCCAGTGGGGCACCGAAGATCGCCAGGGCCGCGTCGCCCATGAACTTGTTGACGAACCCGTGATGGCGTCCGACGACGTCGACGACCACTCGGAAGAACTCGTTGAGCAACACCACCACTTCGCTCGGTGGTCGCTCGGAGGCGGTGGCGGTGGAGCCGACCATGTCGACGAACAGCACTGCCACGAATCGTGTCTCGCCGCCCAGCTCGGTTCCGAACTGCAGTGCTCGACGCGCCACGTCCTCACCGACGTGCTGGCCGAACAACTCTCGCAGGACGCGTCGTTCGGCCGATTCCTCCATCATTCGGTTGAAGCCCACCTGGAGGCGGCCGATCTCGGAGCCGTCGAACACATCCACCTCGACGTCCGTCTCGCCGCGCTGGACGCGCTCGATGGCGCTGTGCAGCTGGCTGATCGGATCCGAGATCTGGCTCGCGGTGAGCATCGAGAGCACGAACGCCTGCACGATGGCCAGCACGCTGAGCAGGATGATGGCCACGGCGAGCGAGTTGGGGGAGAACACCAGATCGGTGGTGATCTGTGTGGCGCACAGCAGGATGATGCCGATGACGGGCATCAACGTGCCCAGGCCCCACGTCATGGCCATGCGTGTACCGACGCCGGGCGTCATGGTCCGGTCGAATCGGCCCTCGCTCAACGCCAGTGCCGCAACCGGTCGCAGGATTCGTTCGCCGAGCATGTACGTGAACCCGAACGTGACGGTGGCCGCCATGCCGACGGTGACGATGACGGCGATGGACAGCGACGGCATCTCCGCAATGGTCAACAGTACGAAGATGACGCCGCCGATGATCCAGAGGATCAGGTGCACGATCGCCTGACGCAACGGTGCATGCAGGGTCGTCATCTGTTCCTTGCGGGTGGGCGGTCCCCCGCGGAGCTGCCACCGGATCACCGAGCGCAGGAGGTAATACGCGTAGATCAGGCTGACGACGAGGGCCACCAGGAGGTACGCCCCGAAGATGTACACGTTGCGCACGCGGTCGGCGACGATCGAATCCGATTCGGGGATGGGCAGCCCGTAGCGGACGAAGGCGAAGACGAGCACCGCACCGAAGACATTGGCGATGAGCATCGAGAACATATAGAGCGGCCAGCGACTCTTCAGGGTGAGCGAGACCGCTCGGAAAGATGCCAGCACGGGTTAAATTTAGCGGGTGAGCACCGACGAGTTGCGGGCGCAAGGTACGGGGGCGTCTCCGGGCCTCACTTCGGCCGCGGATTCGGTGCATCCGCTGGTGCGGATCGGTGCCGAATGGACGTGGCGACTGCTTGTCCTTTTTGCCGGATTCATCACTTTTGCGTACGTGGTGGCGAAGTTGAGCACTGTCGTCATTCCACTGGGTCTCGCGCTGCTGGCGGCGGCCATGCTCGTGCCGGTCGTCGACTGGATGCATCGGCGCGGAGTCCCACGGGCCGTCGCGGTGATCGTCGTCATCGTGGCCAGCATCGGCATCGTCGCAGGCATCATGACCTTCATCGTCGAGCAGTTCATCGAGGGTCTCCCGCAGGTGGGTGATCAGTTCACTCAGTCCATCAACGGCATCGAAGAATGGCTCAGCAACGGACCGCTGCACATCAGCGAGGACCAGATTCGGCAGGCGACGGACAGTGTCGTCAAGGTCATTCAGGACAACCAGGAAGCTGTCACCAGCGGTGCGCTGACCACTGCGGCGGTGATCGGTGAGATCCTCACCGGCGCATTGCTCACGCTGTTCGTCCTCATCTTCTTCCTGTACGGCGGCGATCAGATCTGGCAGTTCGTCACCCGGTTGGCACCGACCGCGGCCCGCAGAAGGATCCGCACCGCGGGCATCCAGGGCTTCGGGTCGCTGGTGGGCTACGTCAGGGCGACGGTGGCCGTCGCGGCCGCAGATGCCATCGGTATCGGTGCCGGCCTCGCCATCCTCGGTGTGCCGCTTGCACTCCCGTTGGCCTCGCTGGTGTTCATCGGAGCCTTCATCCCGATCATCGGTGCAGTGCTGACCGGATTCGTCGCGGTCTTCATCGCTCTCGTCACCAAGGGCCTGATCACCGCGGTGATCACTCTCGGCATCGTGGTGGCCGTCATGCAACTCGAAGGCCATGTGCTGCAACCACTTCTGTTGGGTCGTGCCGTGCGTCTGCATCCGTTGGCGGTGGTGCTGTCCATCACCGTCGGCATTCTGCTCGCCGGCATCGTCGGCGGCCTGCTGGCCGTGCCGATCGTCGCCGTCCTCAACACTGCCGTGCGGTCGTTGCTCGCCGACGATCCGGACGAGGTCTACGAGGAACTCGAGGTGACCGACCCGCTGTACTCCGCGGACCCGAGCGACCCACACACCCCACCGGGTAGCGACGAGCCGGATCGGCTTGCCAAGGGAGAGCTGACGATCCCGGATTCCACGAGCGCAGGTCCGAAGACCGATGCGGACGGCTGACCGGGTGAGGGCCACGCTGTCCTCGTCCGATCCGGACACCCCGCTCTGGCGGGCCTCGCAGGCCTTTCGTCTGGTCACACTCGTCTACGCCGTGAGCTACCAGGCCGCGACCGTCGACAACTACACCAACCCACGACTGAGTTGGTTCCTCGTGGCCCTGATGGCCGTGTGGTCCGGGGCGTCGGCGTTGCTGCTCGCACGCGCCTCGCTTCCGCGCTGGCAGGTGGTGCTCGCAGACCAGGTCATCGTCCTCGCACTGATGGCATCGACGCGACTGGTGGCCGATTACGACTGGTACAGCACCCGCCAAACTCTGCCGACCACACTGTGGGCCACCAACGCCGTCATCTCCGCAGCGATCCTGTGGGGCCCCAAGGGCGGAATCGCGTCCGGGGTGGCGATGTCGGTGGTCAGCGCGCTCGTCCGCGACCGCTTCGACTCCGACCTCTGGTCCGACGCCACCGCCCCGGTGCTGCTCTCGGCCGGACTGGCGCTGGGATTGGCGTCGAACACCGCCCGGCGCGCCCACCGAGAGTTGCGTCGGGCAGCACGATCGGCCGCGATCACGGAGGAACGTGAGCGGCTCGCCCGACAGGTGCACGACGGGGTGCTGCAGGTATTGGCCCTCGTTCGACGCAGAGGTCTCGAAATAGGCGGTCCGGCAGCCGAACTCGCCGAGCTGGCCGGTGAACAGGAAGTCGCCCTGCGCGTGCTGATCTCGGAACAGGCAGTACCGCGCGGCGATCACACCGACTCGATCGTCGACGTCAGGGCACTGCTGCGCAGGCAGGCAGGTACCGCCGTCGCCGTCTCGACGCCTGCCGACCCGGTGCTCGTCGAATCCGAGGTGGCCGAGGAACTCGCTGCAGTCGTCGCGACTGCGCTGTCCAACGTCGAACTCCATGCGGGCGCGGAAGCCAAGGCGTACGTACTGCTCGAGGATGTCGACGGGGAGTTGATCGTCAGTATCCGCGACGACGGCCGCGGAATCCCTGCCGGACGGCTCGCAGCCGCCGAAGCCGAGGGGCGGATGGGCGTCTCGAAATCGATACTCGGCCGTGTCGAATCTCTCGGTGGCACTGCGATACTCGATACAGAGGACGGGGCGGGCACCGAATGGGAGATCCGTATTCCACGAACGA
Organism: Rhodococcoides navarretei; assembly: GCF_038069675.1. Taxonomy (NCBI): domain Bacteria; kingdom Bacillati; phylum Actinomycetota; class Actinomycetes; order Mycobacteriales; family Nocardiaceae; genus Rhodococcoides; species Rhodococcoides navarretei. The sequence continues at coordinate 4,860,124 of NZ_JBBPCN010000001.1, read as the reverse complement.
GGGAACCGAAGTGACCGAGGAAACGAATGCCGATATCGCGGTGATGGTCGTCGACGATCATCCGATGTGGCGGGACGGCGTCGCCCGAGATCTCGCCGCCGCCGGTTTCAGCGTCGTCGCCACGGCGGACGGCGTCGCCGCTGCCGGCCGCCGCGCCCGAGCGACCACCCCCGACGTCGTGCTGATGGACATGCATCTGCCCGACGGCAACGGAGCCGACGCCACCGTCGCCGTCCTCGACGCGTCGCCGCAGACCAAGATCCTGGTGCTCTCTGCGTCCGCAGAACGCAACGACGTGCTCGACGCCATCAAGGCGGGCGCGACGGGTTATCTGGTCAAGAGTGCATCGGCCGAGGAGTTGTTCGACGCAGTTCGCGCCACCTCGGCCGGACAGGCGGTGTTCACTCCCGGCCTCGCGGGCCTCGTACTCGGAGAGTTCCGCCGAATGTCCTCGTCACCGGAACCGGCGTCCGATACGCGCCCGACGCTGACCGACCGCGAAACCGAGGTGTTACGCCTGGTGGCAAAGGGTCTGAGCGCCAAGCAGATTGCCACCCGGCTGACGCTCAGTCACCGCACCGTCGAGAATCACGTGCAGGCGACCCTGCGAAAACTGCAACTGGCCAACCGCGTCGAACTGACCCGTTACGTCATCGAGAAGGGGCTGTGAGGGTTTGCGTCTGCAGCCGAGGGGCACTCTGCATCCCATGACCGACAACGACAATGCAGTGGACACCACCGTCGACCCGGCAAAGCACTCGAAGGGTGTCGATGCCGATCTCGATCAGACCGGCGACGAGCGCGCCGAGGCAATCGACGAGTTCGACGGCCATCTGGACGGGTCGGGCGAGGACTCCTCGTTGCCGACGCCCGAGCCGACCGACGTCGCCGATCAGTCCGACGAGAAGACCGTCACGCGGTCCGAGTAGCGCTACTGGGCGCACAGCCTGCCGAGCGCGAACTTGGCGACCGGCACGTACGGAAGCACCAGCGGCAGGGGGCCGTCGATCGTCAGCCATGCCCTGGTGCCGTTGGGTCGTGCGACGACACCGTGCGTCAGATCGACCCCGACGGCCTGATTCTGGAACCACGCCGACCATGCCCATGTCCACGAATGCTCGTCGACCGAATGCACCCGGAAGTCGATCGGCACACCCAGCGGCCCCAGTACTCGGCCAATGCTGTTGGCGGTGAGTCGCTCACCGCGGTACTCGACGCCCATGATCTGCGGTGCCCAGGTCTTCCAGGCCGTCGGTTCCATGTAGCGCTCCCAGACCTCGGGAGCCGCGGCGTTTCCGGTCGATTGCAGTGTCACTCGCATCTGTGTCCTCTACCCGCTGGTAGCGATCCCCACACAGAATTCCGCGAAGGTTCGGCCGGCATCCATCGCCGCGCCGTCGGGCGGACTTGTCGCCGAGCAGACTGATCGAGTGCGCATCGTCCAGCTCGCGAACTTCTACGGACCGCGGTCCGGCGGTTTGCGGACGGCCGTCGACCAGCTCGGGTCGGGGTACGTCACCAGGGGCCACGACGTGAGTCTGATCGTGCCGGGAGATCGATGGAGCGAGACACTGCTGCCGTCTGGAGTGGTGCGCATCGAGGTACCGGCACCGCAGATCCCGTTCACCGGCGGCTATCGGGTGGCCGATCCGCGGCGGGTGTCGTCGGTCGCGGCCGGACTGAGACCCGATGTGATCGAAGTATCGGACCGCCTCACGCTGCGCGGAATGGGTGCCTGGGCGGCGCGCCGAGACGTACGCAGCGTGATGATCTCGCACGAACGCCTCGACCGTCTGCTCGCGCAGACCATGCCGATGCGCTGCGCCCGCCCCATCGCGGACGTGGCCAACCGTCGCACCGCCGCGTCGTACGACGCCGTGGTGTGCACCACGGAGTTCGCGCAACAGGAGTTCGAGCGCATCGGTGTTCGCAACGTGCACCGAGTGCCACTCGGTGTCGATCTCGACCTGTTCCATCCGCGTCGTCGGCAGGTAGGCGAGCGCACCGCGTGGTTGGGCACCGCCGATCGGCTGCTCGTGCACTGCGGCCGGCTCTCGGTCGAGAAGCACGTCGAGAGAAGTATCGACTCGCTTGCCGCGCTGTGCGACTCGGGTATGCAGGCGCGGCTGATCATCGCAGGCGACGGCCCCCGCCGAGCGAGCCTGGAACGACGCGCCCGCGGTCTTCCCGTCGACTTCCTCGGTTTCGTCGACGGCAGGTCGGCTGTCGCGGCCCTGCTGGCCTCGGCGGACATCGCCCTCGCGCCTGGGCCGCACGAGACGTTCGGCCTCGCGGCTCTGGAATCGCTCGCCGCAGGCACCCCCGTCGTCGTCTCCGAGACCTCGGCTCTGGCGCAGATCGTCACCCCGCACTGCGGCGGCTCCTCGAAGAACACCGCAGCCGGATTCGCCGCCGAGATCGAACGAGTACTCGAACTACCGGTCGACGGCCGCCGCGTCGCCGCGAGGTCGCGTGCAGAACAGTTCGGATGGCCCGCGTCGATCTCCGGAATGCTCTCGGTACTGGGCGGTCGCGCAGCCTGAGATCTTCGCTACCCTGAGTCCATGGAGGCAAGGGATCTGCGAGTGTCCGATGCCGAACGCGAACACGTCGGAGAGCTGCTGCAGCGCGCCGTGGGGCAGGGCATGTTGTCGCTCGGCGAGTTCACCGAGCGAATGGACACCGCATTGGCGTCGAAGACCCGCGGTGAGCTGAACTCGGTTCTCGCCGACCTACCCGGGATGCAGATTGCCGAGGAACATCGCCCGGCACCGAAACCCTTCGCCGCGCCCACCCCGCAACCGACCCCGCGTCGCGTCGTTCAGGAGCATTGGGGGCACGGCAGCGGCGCGTCGGACACATTGCGCGGCACCATGTCCACCGTCACCCGCAAGGGTCCCTGGAACGTGCCGCCGAGCCTGCGCGTCTCCACCCGTATGTCCACGGTGACACTCGACTTCACCCAGGCGGTCATGTCGACGCAGGTGGTCGAGATACACGTCGACGACTACTGCAGCACCGTGACACTGATCGTGCCGACCGAAGCGACCGTCGATCTCAACCGCGTCGAGACGGTGGCGGGCAGTGCCACCAACAAGGTTCGCACCGGGCCGCCGTACGGGCCGCTTCATCTCGTGGTCTCGGGCAAGGTCCGCTTGGGTTCGGTGACCGCCAAGCACCCCTTCGGTAGCTCGATCCGCCGGATGTTCGGCTAGCGAGGCGGTTCTACTCGAGCAATCCGAGTAGCACTACTCACGCTTTTCGGCCGCGACGGTCGCAGGATCTAACCCATGACTTCTTCCCAGAACTCCGGGCTGGATCCGCAACTCGTCGCTCGCCTGTCCAGCCGCTTCGATTCCCTTGGCGACCACATGCGTCAGGTGGCCGTCGATCTGCAGACCTTGCAGTCGCAGCTCGGGGCCGCAACGGCTCCCGCTCCGACGCGGCAGGCATCGGCCCCGGTACATCCTGCCGCCGCACCACCAGTTCCCCCACAGCCGTACGGTCAGCCGTTCGGCCACACTGTCGGTCGGCCGCAGGCGCAGCAGATGGTTCGGCCGCAGCCCGTCCCTACGTACCCGCTGCCACCACGGGGGCCGGTCGTCGCGCCTCGACCGCCGGCTCCACCTCGTGAGCCGTGGTGGCAGCGGGACGGAGTGATCAGCCGTCTGCTGGCCGTCGCCGGTGCGGGCGTCACCCTCGTCGGCGTGGTGATGCTGCTCGTTCTCGCTGCACAAGCCGGGTGGTTCGGCCCGCCGCTGCGGGTCGCTGCGGGCGCAGTGTTCTCGCTCGCGCTGATCGGTGCAGGCGTCCGAGTGTTCGGCCGGTCCGGCGGACGCGTCGGCGGAATTGCCCTCGCTGCCACCGGTATCGCGGGCCTGTACCTCGATGTACTCGCGACGTCCGTCCTGTACGGCTGGCTCGATCCCGTACTCGGGCTGATCACCGCATTCGGAATTGCCGCAGCCGGAACAGCACTCGCAGTGCAGTGGAAGTCGCAGCCGATGGCGGTGCTGATTCTCGCCGGCGTCGCAGTGTGTGGTCCGGTACTGACCGACGGCCTCACGCTGGCCTTGATCGCCTTCTTCATCGCCACCTATGTCGCGAGCTTCCCGGCTCAGATCGGTCGGAATTGGCAGCTGCTGCAGGTCGTTCGGACCGTTCCCCTCGTCGGCGCGGTGTTGGCTGCGGTCGCCGCTGCCGACATGAACGGCTCGACCGACAACTACTGGCTGCTCCTGGCCATCGTGCTCACGGCAGTGCTCGGAATCGGGATGTCGCTGGAGTTGTTGCGCCGCAACGTCTCCGATGTGGTCTCGACCGTGATGATCGCCCTGCCGTCGCTGCCCGTCCTGCTCTCCGTCGATATCTTCGATCGCGCTGCCACCGTCGCCCTTCAACTGGTTCTCGCGACTGCGGCAGTGGCGATCGTGGCTCTGGTGCGCTGGTTGCCGGCACATGCCCGCATCACCGTCGCGGTGATCGGTGCCCTGGCGACGCTGCAGGCCGCAGTCGAGTCGACGACCCTCGAGATCCGCCCGGTCGTGCTGTTCGCCCTCGCCCTGGCTCTCATCGCGGTGGCGCACAGCACGCGTTCGACGCTCGCATACTCGATCGGCAGTGGATTCGGCGTGATCGGCACCTTGATGTTCGTCTCGGTCAGTCCGCCACAGGCGCTGCTGGACTCCGATCACGCAGTGGGCAGTGTCGGCATCGCCCTCGGTGGAATCCTGCTCGCTGCAACGGCATTCGCGTTTGCTTACGTGCTGGCCGAACTGAAACTGGTCGACGACGGATTGCAGACCCTCGCTATCGTCTCCGGCGTACTCGCGCTGTACGGCCTGACGGCGGCCACCGTGACCCTCGGCATCGGAATCGGCGGCGAAACAACAGGTTTCACGGCAGGGCACACCGCGGCGACCATCGAGTGGATGATCGCAGCCTTCGCGCTACTGGCGTTCGGTTTGCGTAGCGCGACCCACGCTCATCTGGCCCTGCTGGCCGGACTGTCCTTGACCGCCGCGGCCATCGCAAAACTGTTCCTGTTCGACCTCGTCGCCCTGGACGGCCTGTTCCGAGTCATCGCCTTCATCGCAGTGGGACTGCTGCTGCTGATCGCAGGTACCCGATACGCCAAGGTGTTCGCGGATCGAGAAAGTGCGGCAGTTTCTTCCTGACCCCCAGCTGCGTCAATGGACCATTGCATACGTCTCGACGGTGCAGTGGTCCATTGACATGACTGACCCCGGCCCGGCCACTCCGCGTGAATGGACCATTGCATACGTCTCGGCGGTGCAGTGGTCCATTCACGCGTTGCGAGGGGGCGACGGCAGGGTGGGTCATGAGTCCTCGGGAGCCGTTTCGCCGAGACCGAGTTTGCGTTGCATTCGTTTCATGCCGGCCGGTGCCCACCAGCTCGCGTCGCCGAGCAGTTTCATCGTCGCGGGCACCAGGAACATGCGAATGACCGTTGCGTCGATGATGAGGGCGGCGATCATGCCGTAGGCGATGTATTTCATCATGACCAGATCGGAGAATGCGAACGCTCCGGTGACGACGATGAGTATCAAGGCCGCAGCGGTGATGATGCGTCCGGTGTGAGAACTGCCGATGTGGATGGCTTCGCTTGTGCTGGAGCCATTTTCACGAGCCTCGACCATTCGGGACAGGAGGAAGACCTCGTAGTCGGTGGAGAGTCCGAAGACGATCGCCGCGATCAACAACAGAATCATCGCCATGATCGGCCCCGGCGTGAAGTTCATCCACGCGGACCCGTGGCCGTCGATGAAGATCCAGGTCAGGATGCCCATGGTGGACCCGAGGCCGAGTGTCGTCATCAGTACCGCCTTGATCGGCAGCACCAGAGATCCGAATGTGAGGAACATCAGTACGGTCACGACCAGGACGACCAGTACCGCCATCAGTGGTAGACGGTCGACCATCGCGTCGATCGAATCTCGTTCGATCGCAGGCGTTCCCGTCACCTGCATCGTCGTGCCGTCGGGAGTGTCGATGCTGCGGAGGAATTCGATGGCGGGCGCGCTGTCGTTCCGATCGATCAACCCGGCCTTGAAGACGATGATGCCGTCCTTGCTGGCACCGACCGGGGTGAACTGCTCGATCAGGCCGGGTGCGTTGTTCGCCTGGGTGGTGATCGCGGCGAGGTTGGGGCCCTGCGCGTTCTGGATGACCAGCTTGATGGGCTCGGTGCGCTGGCCGGGGAACAACTCGTCGAACTGTTCCTGCGCCACTCGTGTCGGATTGTCCGGTGGCAGATACGTTTCGTTGATTCCGCCGAACGCGAGATTGCCGATGGGCAACGTCAGGGCCAGCAGTCCGAGAACGATGGTGACGACCACCTTGATGGGATTGCGCATCACCCAGGTGGTGAGCCTGCCCCATCTGCCGTTCTCGATCTCTTCCGAGGACTTCGTCTTACGCATGAACGCGAGGCCGAGGGCATCGACGCGTGGGCCGAGGATCGACAGAATGGCCGGCAGGATGGTGATCGCGGTCAACGCCGCGAGAGCGACCGTCGCAATCGAACCAAGGGCGACCGACCGCAGGAACCCGTGCGGAAACAACAACAGGCCACCGAGGCACGCGACGATGATCGTCGCCGAGAACGCCACTGTGCGACCGGCCGTCATGACTGTTCGACGGACCGCATCGGGCGTCGATCTGCCGTCGCCCAGCTCCTCTCGGAAACGGGAGACGATGAACAAGCCGTAGTCGATCGCCAAGCCCAGCCCCACCAGCGACACCACCGGTGCGACGAAGGTGTTGACGTCGGTGACGTGGGTGAACAGCTTCACGATGCCGTTGGCTCCGATGACCGTCAACGCACCGACGATGAGGGGAAGCGCAGCAGCGACGACGCCGCCGAAGACGAAGAACAGCAGCACCGCGACGGCGGGGATGGCGAGGACCTCCATGCGATGGATGTCGTCGGTCATCGTCGACTGCAAGGAGGCAGCCACCGCCTGTTGTCCGGCGACCTGCACATCGACGCCGTCGATGTAGAAGTCGTTCTGGACGGCCTGGAAGTTCTCGGTCAGTTCGGTGTCGTTGCCGCCGACGATCGCGATGCTGGCGATGGCGTGCTGCTTGTCGGTGGTGCCGAGCGCCGCGAGCACGGGTGCTTCCGCGGTTCTGAAATAGCTGCCGTTGATCTTCGCGATGCGGTCCGGGTGGTCGGCGACCAGCGAATCGAGGTTCTGGGTGATCGCCGCACCGAACGACGGATCATCGATGTTCGAGCCCTCGGGGGCGGTGTAGAGAACGATGACATCGCCCTCGGTGTCACGTCCGAACGTCTCGTTCGCAAGATTGCCGGCCGCGGCCGACTGCGACGTCGGATCGTCGAATCCGCTCTGGCTCAAATGGTCCGGTAGATCCCAACCGTAGGCCGCCAAGATCGCCAGCCCGGCCACCATCACCCCGAGAACGCTGTATCGAAGGCGGTGGACCAAGGTTCCCCATCGCACGAACACGTGTGTGTAACTCCCCCCGAAAGCGCGCGACTACCGCCGCCACGCGAATGAAACGTCGACCCCCGCTGTCAGGCAGGAGTGTAGCTTGCGTAACGACTATCGAGGCAGGAGTGCAGCCTGCGCGTCAGTGCTCTCAGCGGTTGCGTTCGCGCGCAAGCAATTCGCTGACGCTCAGTACGTGCCCGTTCTCGCCGCCGCGATGGCGACCGCTGTCACCGCCCTCGGTGGACGGTGCGGCTCGACGTCCCGACCGCGTGTTCGACTCGCCCGACGCGGTTTCGCTGGTGCTGTCGCGGTCGGTGCCATTGCGGTCGGTATCCGTGTGCTCCGTACCGTTCCGCGCGGATCCGGCATTGCCGTTGCTGTCGGCACGGTCGTGCTCGGAGCCGTTGCTGCCGTGGTCGTTCCGGGCAGAACCATGGGGTGCAGAGCCGTTCGCTGCCGAGCCGTTCTCGCCGTGACCGTTGTGACTCGTACCATTGGCGGTCGAACCATTGGTCTTGGAACCGTTGCGTGGTGCGCTCGACGGCGGTGACGCGCTCGGTGCTCGCAGGTCGGCGAGCCAGCTCTCGATGGAGCGCGAATCCGGTTCCTCGGCGCGAGGTGTGCGAGCGGGACGGGTGCGGCTCGGCGGTGTGCTCGGCGCGCGGGGCGGCTGAGCTGTCGGGGGAGCCGCCACCGGGTTGACCGGGGGAGCGGGCCGAACGACCTCGGCGGCCTGAGTGGGTTCCGGTTCGGCGATCGGTCGCGGCCGTACCGGCTGGCTCGGGGCAGGTCGAGAATCCGATCGTTGCTGCGGAGCTTCCTGAACCTGGTCGGGAGTCGAGGCCGGAGGTGTTGCGGGGCCATGCGTCGGCTCCGGCGGTGTTGCGGGGCGTCCCGTCACACTCCGTCGCGATTCCTCTTTCGCGGCGTGGGTCGCCCTGATCGGACCGGCACCGTGCGGTGCGACCACTGGAATGGGCTCGGTGAGCGGCTCGCTGCGACGCGGTGCCGGACGCATCGGCGGCGCGACGGTACTCGACGGTGCACCCCCCGCGAGGGCGAGCTCGGGCACGTTTTCGATGGGGAGCAGCTCGTCCTCGAGGATGGTCTCGCCCAGTCCGAGCTTCTGCTGGATTCGCTTCATCCACTGCGGGGCCCACCAGCAGTCGTCGCCGAGCAGCTTCATCGTGGCGGGCACGAGGAACATACGGATGAGGGTGGCGTCGATGATGAGGGCCGCGATCATGCCGTAGGCGATGTACTTCATCATCACCAGATCGGAGAACGCGAACGCTCCGGTGACAACGATGAGGATCAGGGCGGCGGCGGTGATGATGCGTCCGGTATGCGAGGTTCCGATGCGGATGGCTTCGCTTGTGCTGGCACCCTTTTCGCGAGCCTCGACCATGCGAGAGAGCAGGAAGACCTCGTAGTCGGTGGACAACCCGAACACAATCGAGATGATCAGCACCAACACCGGGGCCATGATCGGCCCCGGGGTGAAGTTCATCAGCCCCGCACCGTTGCCGTCGATGAATATCCACGTCAGGATGCCCATGGTGGCACCGAGACCGAGGACGGTCATGAGCACCGCCTTGATCGGCAACACCAACGATCCGAACGTCAGGAACATCAGCAGCGTCACGATGAAGACCACCAGAACGGCCATCAACGGCAGCTTGTCGATGAGCGCACTGATCGAGTCCTGCTCGATGGCGGGTGTACCGCCGACGAGCATTGTCGCTCCCTCGGGCACGTCGATGCTGCGGAGGAAGTCGATGGCGGGCTTGGAGTCGTTGCGATCGACCAGTCCGGCCTTGAAGACGATGATGCCGTCCTTGCTGGCACCGACCGGAGAGAACGGCTCGACCAGGCCGGGAGCATTGTTCGCCTGAGTGGTGATCGCCGCGAGCGTCGGGCCCTGCGCGTTCTCGATGACCAACTTGATGGGCTCGGTCCGCTGGCCGGGGAAGAGCGAATCGAACTCGCCCTGCGCTTCTCGGGTGACGTTGTCGGGAGGCAGATAGGTCTCGTTGATGCCGCCGAACTTGATGTTGCCGACGGGAAGCGTCAGGAGCACCAGGCCGAGCACGATCGGGACGGTCACCTTGACGGGGTTGCGCATCACCCAGCGGGTCAGGCGGCCCCACATGCCGTTCTCGATCTCTTCGCTCGATTTGGTCTTGCGCATGAACTTCAGACCGAGCGCGTCGACGCGGGGTCCCAGGATGGCGAGCATCGCGGGCAGAATCGTGATGGCGGTCAGAGCAGCCAGTGCGACGGTGGCAATGGAGCCGTAGGCCACCGACTTCAGGAAGCCCTGCGGGAACAGCAGCAGGCCGCCGAGGGACGCGACGATCATCGTCGCGGAGAACACCACGGTGCGACCGGCCGTCATGACCGTGCGGCGCACGGCCTGTGGCGTCGAATAGCCGTCACCCAGTTCTTCTCGGAATCTCGAGACGATGAACAACCCGTAGTCGATCGCCAAGCCCAGGCCGACGAGCGAGACCACGGGCGCGACGAAGGAGTTGACCTCGGTGAAGTTGGTGAACACCTTCACGATGCCGTTGGCACCGACGACGGTCAGACCGCCGATGATCAGGGGGAGGGCGGCTGCGACGACACCACCGAAGATGAAGAACAGCAGCACCGCGACGGCGGGGATGGCGAGTAGCTCCATCCGCTGGATGTCTCCGGCCATCGTCGACTGCAGTGCGCCCGCCACGGCTTGCAGTCCGGTCACCTGCACGTCGACGCCGTCGATGTAGAAGACGTCCTTGACGGCTTGGAAGTTGTTGGTCAGCTCGGTGTCGTTGGCACCGGCGATGGCGACGCTGGCAATGGCGTGTTGCTTGTCCGCGGTGCCGAGTGCGGCCAGGTTCGGAGCAGTGGCCGTGCGGAAGTAACTGCCGTTGACCTTCTCGATCTGGTCGGGGTTGTCGGCGGCGAGCGAGTCGAGATTGGCGACGATCTTGGACTGGAACTCGGGGTCGTCGATCGTCGATCCCTCGGGTGCGGTGTAGAGCAGGATGACGTCACCCTGCTTGTCGCGACCGAACGTGGTGTCCGCCAGACGGGCAGCCTGAGCCGACTCCGAGGTCGGATCGTCCCAACCACTCTGACTGAGATGGCTGTTGAGATCGAGACCGTAGGCAGCGAAGCCCAGCAGTCCGGCCACCATGACACCGATAACGGTGTACCGCAGGCGGTAGACGATGTCTCCCCATCTGGCGAACACTTAAGAAACTCCTTGGCGCCCGACGAGCAGGGCGGACAGCGGTCGGAAGGGCTGCAGCCACGCACCTTCGTCGGGAAGCGAATCCAGACTCACCCGAGGCAGTGGCTCACGGAAGACGCCCGGGATGTCCTCCAGGTCGAGGAACTCCAGGATGTCGGACGTGACAGCCCAGCTTGCGTGCTCCCGGAATCCCAGTACCTGTACGGGCACTCCGGTCGCTGCGATGGCCTCCAACGGCCCTTTGAACGCCTGACCGTCGGCGGACGCAACCATGACACCGGCGAGGCCACCGTCACGGTTGCGGAAGTCGATGTGGTCGAGCATGTCCGCGTCGACGTCACTGTCCTCGTCGACCTTGGGCTTGGCGAACACCGCAAAGCCCACGTTACGCAATGCTTCGACCCAGGGTCGGACGACATCGGCGCTGCCGGGGGCGATGTTGGTGAACACCGTCGCCTCGGGCTCGAGTGTCGCGGTGCCGGAGGTGGAGAGTTCGGCGGTGCGGCTGAGCAGCCATCGGCCCAGTGCATCGAAGCGTGGGCGGTAGGCGGCGGTGGGGCGGCCACCCAGAATTGCACCGAGACCCATGTCCAGGTTGGGTGCGTCCCAGACCAGCAGGACGCGTTTGCTGTGGCGCGATTCACCGATCGCGCCGAGTTCGGAGGGGTCGACCACGGTGTCGGGCATGTCCGTACTGACGCTCATGCTGTCTTCTTTCCCCAGATCAATTCCGTCACCGAGCTGCCGACCTGCTGTGCCTTGCCCTCGAACTTGGTCACCGGCCGCTCGTGTGTCATGGGCGATTCCCAATCGAGAACGGTCAAACCGGGCTCGGCGTTCCCGGCCTCGGCAATCCACTCAGCGTATTCGGCATGATCGGTGGCCACGTGCAGAACGCCGCCGGGCTTCAGCCGATCCGCGATCATCGCGAACGTCGGTCCCTGCAGCAGCCGACGCTTGTGGTGGCGAACCTTGGGCCACGGGTCGGGAAAGAAGACGCGCACGCCGGTCAACGATTCAGAGGACAGCATGTTCTCGAGCACGTCCATCGCGTCACCGCGCAGCAACCGAACGTTCTCGATGCCTTCTCTTTCGATCTGCTGCAGCGTCTGCGCGAGACCGGGCCGATAGACCTCGACGGCCATGAGGTTGACGTGCGGCTCGGCCGACGCCATCGCCGTGGTGGCAGTGCCCGTACCCGAGCCGATCTCGAGAATTGCCGGACCGCTGCGCCCGAACCAGGCGTCGACGTCGATCTGCTCGTCGGCGACGTCGCGGCCGATGCGCGGCCACAGGTTGTCCCACGTGGTCTGTTGAGCTTCGGTCAGAGCTCCACGCCTGGAGCGGAAACTCGTCACGCGCGGGTACAGCCGTGAGCCCCGTTGGTGGGTCTGCGCGGCGTTCTCCTCGGTGTCGACAGAGGTGTCCTGAGGCTCGTTCACCGGACCATTGTCGCGCATCGACGGGGGGTGTGACAGGTGGGTCTCGAGTTGAAGTTGAGACTTGCCGTCTCGTCCCTGATCAGCGGCGGTACGGGCTGAACGAATTACAACAGTGCAATTCTCGCCGGGCGGCCGGGAACCGATCTCGTGTGCCAGAATCGGTGCCGCAGCAGGGGGCTGTGCGCCGCGATTCGAAGTGCGCGGCGGGTCGTTCTTGGGGGAATCGATGACGGAGGCCGGTCTGGGCCGATTGCGTGATCGTGCTGCGACGAGCGAGGCACGTGAGGCCGTCGAGACCGCCCTGCACGCTCGCCTGCAGCCGATGATCGTGCGAGTGACCGGCCGAGCCGGCGTCGGGAAGTCCCCGATCGTCTCCGTTCTCGATTCGGTGCAACTCGACGCGGACGGCCTCGACGTGCGAATACACGAGGGCAGAACGGACAGCAGTGTGGGCGAGGTGCTCGTCCACGTCGTAGCGGGCGCGGTGTCGCCGGTCGACACTGCATTTCTGAGCTCTCGACCGAGGGGTCTCCTGGACGGAACGGTCGTCGTGCTGACGAAGGCGGACACACTCGACGATCCCTCCGCAGCAGCCGCGACGGCCTCGGAGCAGCTGGGGCGGACAGTTCTGCCGGTGATGGGATCCACCGCGGCGGGACTGCGGGGTGTGGGCCGCGCCGGTGCGACCGTGGACATGGCCGACGTGCGGGCCGTCGCGGCAGCCGATCTGCGCCCGGCCGACATGATGACGGTCGACAGGTTTCGCGCTGCCGACATCGCCGTGTCGCCGCGTCGGCGAGAAGCGCTGATCGAGTGTGTCGAGCTGCGCGGTCTTGCGCTGCTCGTCGACGTGGTGCGCCGTCACACCTCGATTTCCGACAGCGACGCGATGCGAGTGCTGGCCGATGCCACCGGTGTCGATGCCGTGATCACGGCAGTGGCGACCGCCGTGTCCTCGGCGGCGGCCACTCGTGACGGCGAGCTGCACACCGCGCTGCAGCAGATCTCCGCCGGTCATCGGCAGGTACGAAGCGCTGTCGAGTCGTATCTTGCCTCGGATGAGGCCGTTGCTGCCGAGATGCGGTGCGCAGCAGTGCGTCTGGGGGTGTCGATCGAGACCGGTTCGGAGCGGGACGTAGTGGAGCAGGTGGCGCTGTGGCAGCAGCGTGCGGCCGCATCCGGCAGCTCCGACGAACGTCGTTCGGCGCTTGCCCTGTGTCGCGGCTACGTGCGGATTCTGCATCGATGACGCCATTGCCGGAAGACATGACCAGCGTTCTACGGCGCTGGAATTCGACTGCACTCGACGAGATCGAACGAGCGAGGGTCAGTCGACCTGCAGGGGTTCACCTCACCGGCACTGCAGGATCGGGCAAGTCTGCACTGCACCGCGAGCTGTCCTTACCGGGCGGTGCCGCCGTCGAATTCACGGACTCGATGGCCGATGCCGCTGTCGTAATGATCGTGGTCGACGCGTCGGCTCCGGTCGGTCGCGTGGAGATCGAGCAATGGCGCGCCGCCCTCGAATCCACGCCGGTTGTGTTCGTGGTGAACAAGATCGACGTGCATAGACACTGGCGTGAAGTGGTCTCCGCCGACAGCGACGTCGTTGCCGAGTGTGTCCCACGGTCGGTGGAGTGCACGGTCCACCCGATCTCGGTTCGGTTGGCGCGGACGGGTCGCGAGAGCGGTGATGCCGGGATGTACGCCGAATCGGGTCTCGGTGCCGTCGAGGACCGGCTCGGCGCGCTTCTGCTGCAGGCCACGGCTCTCGGATCGCGGCGCAAATATGCTGCGGCAGTGCAGGGCTGCGTGTCGGTAGCACGAGCGTCGATCGTGGCGAGGGCCCGCGACGTGACCGGTGGTGTCGACACGGCTCCGCTCCGTGCGCGGCGAGCCGAGCTCGTCGGCGAACGGGACAATTCAGGGGGTGACCGACGGGCGCTGCTGCACAATCGAATTCAACGGGTGCGGGTGGAATCCCTGCACGCTGCCGCCGAGGATCTTCGCGCGCTGGGCGTCGAGGTCAGGAAGACTGTCGACGGAGCCAGGCGCGCAGAACTGAAGCACCTGCCCGCGCATGTCGCCGAGTCCGCGCGCGGTGCGCAGCGTCGAGCCGAGTCGGCTCTGATCGCCGGATTGCGGGCCGTGGAAACCGATCTCGGGCTCCCACCGACGCAGGTGGACACGGGTGCCGCCGACGCCCCGGTCGAGATCGGCGAGCCGTCCCATCGTCGGGGGATCGAGGACGCCGTCATGGTCGTGGTCGGCGCGTCGGCGGGGGTAGGTCTCGGGCGGCTGGTCGTGTCTCCGATGGCTCTGGTGCCTGCCTGGGCCGTTGCCAACACTGTGGTCACCCTCGTTCTCGGTGGCGTGCTCGCCTGGTGGATCACCCGCTCGCGGGCGCTGGTGGCCGATCGCGCCCATCTACGCGGCTGGACGCAGGAAAGCCTGGCCCGGGTGAAGTCCGCGGTGGAACAACGGTTGCTCTCGCGGATTCTCGATGCGGAGTCGGCACTCGCGTCCGCCGTTGCGATGGCGGACCGGGACGCAGTGGTCCGCATCGACACCGCTCTCGCCGAGGTGGACGCCGAGTTGCGTCGGCTCGCCGACTATCGATCGGCGCTGCTGTCTGCATGCGATCGCGATCTCACCGCACTCGATCGGGGACTCGAGCGATTCCGCGGACCCGACCGCAGTGCGTTCGATCTTCGGGATCCGGTCCAACTTTCTCCCGCTCGTGGGGAACCGTCGGCGCTGCCGGTGCGTCGGAGTCAATAGGTGCAGTGTCGGGTTCGTCTCGAGATGAGGAGCGTCGATGATCGAGGTGGATGGCTTCGCAGCAGGGGGTTTCCTCACGGAAGCAGTGGAACCCGACGATCTCGACGACGCCGGTGCGCCCCTGGATTCGACGGGCGTCTTCGATCTCGACGGCGACGGTCATTACGAGACCACCGTACGTCGTACCGATGTCGGTATGACGGTGGCAACCGACGTCGACGGGGACGGTGTGACGGACAAGTTCACTGCGTTCGGACGTGACGGGCGGTACCGATCGTGGGAGATTTTTCGAGAAGCGAACGGTATCGGGCGGGGTGAATTGACCGAATCGGGCGAGCTGTAGCGCCTCGGCCCGGCCACCGCGTTACTGCTGGTGGAAGGCTTCTTGCGCCGGTCTTTCCCTATCTGAATCGGTCCTGTGACCAATCGGACAACACCCTGTTTCCGGATTCACGTCGCTCGGCGTTAACCTGAACAGCAGGACACCCGGCGCTCGACTCTCGGCTTGCTGTACCCGTTACGATGGTGTACTGCGACTCGAACGGTCGAGCAGCGCCCCGCCGAGAGGGGAAAACCGAGAGCTGCTCGCGCATGCTTGCCCACAGTGATCGTGCGAGTACTTCCCGGTTCCGGCTCACCCCAGGAGAGTTAGATGACCTCAGCCACCATTCCCGGTTTGAGCGGCACCGACAACGTGCCGACTCGACACAAAGAACTGCTTGCCTGGGTTGCTCAGGTAGCCGAACTGACCGAACCGGATTCCGTGGTGTTCGCTGACGGATCCGACGCCGAATGGGAGCGTCTGACCGGCAAGCTGGTCGAGGCCGGCACCTTCACTCGTCTCAACGACGAGAAGAAGCCCAACTCGTTCCTCGGCAACTCCGATCCGTCGGACGTCGCTCGCGTCGAGTCGCGCACGTACATCTGCTCAAAGGAAGAAATCGACGCCGGTCCCACCAACAACTGGATGGAACCGTCCGAGATGCGGACGCTCATGTCCGACCTCTACCGCGGCTGCATGCGCGGACGCACCATGTACGTCGTGCCGTTCTGCATGGGCCCGCTCGACGCGGCCGACCCCAAGCTGGGCGTCGAGCTCACCGACTCCGAGTACGTCGTCGTCTCGATGCGCGTGATGACGCGCATGGGCCAGGCCGCACTCGACAAGATCGGCGACGACGGGTTCTACGTCAAGGCGCTGCACTCGCTGGGAGCTCCGCTCGCCGAGGGCCAGGCCGATGTGCCGTGGCCGTGCAACGACACCAAATACATCACGCACTTCCCCGAGGACCGCGAGATCTGGAGCTACGGATCCGGCTACGGCGGCAACGCACTGCTGGGCAAGAAGTGCTACTCGCTGCGTATCGCGTCGGCAATGGCCCACGACGAGGGCTGGCTGGCCGAGCACATGCTGATCCTCAAGCTGATCTCGCCCGAGGACAAGGCGTACTACATCGCGGCGGCGTTCCCGTCCGCCTGCGGCAAGACCAACCTCGCGATGATTCAGCCGACCATTCCGGGCTGGCGCGCCGAGACCATCGGCGACGACATCGCGTGGATGCGCTTCGGTGAGGACGGCCGTCTCTACGCCGTCAACCCCGAGTACGGCTTCTTCGGCGTCGCGCCGGGTACCAACTGGGACTCGAACCCCAACGCGATGAAGACCATCGACCAGGGCAACTCGGTGTTCACCAATGTCGGCATGACCGACGATGGTGACGTGTGGTGGGAAGGCCTCGAAGGCAAGCCCGATCACCTCATCGACTGGAAGGGCAACGACTGGACTCCCGAGTCCGGAACCGATGCCGCGCACCCGAACTCGCGGTACTGCGTGCCGATGGCGCAGTGCCCGTCGATGGCTCCCGAGTGGGACGACCCCAAGGGTGTGCCGATCTCGGCAATCCTCTTCGGTGGACGTCGCAAGACGACCGTTCCGCTGGTGACCGAGGCCCGCGACTGGCAGCACGGAGTGTTCATGGGAGCCACCGTCGGCTCCGAGCAGACCGCTGCCGCCGAGGGCACCGTCGGAACCGTCCGACGCGACCCGATGGCCATGTTGCCGTTCCTCGGCTACAACGTGGGCGATTACTTCCAGCACTGGATCGACCTCGGCAAGAACGCCGACGAGTCCAAGCTCCCGAAGGTGTTCTACGTCAACTGGTTCCGTCGCGGCGACGACAAGCGCTTTCTGTGGCCCGGGTTCGGTGAGAACTCTCGCGTGCTCAAGTGGATCGTCGAGCGCATCGAGCACAAGGCCGCTGGCATCGAGACGCCGATCGGTGTGGTCCCCACCGCCGAGGCACTCGACATCGACGGACTCGACACCACGGTCGAGGACGTGGCCGAGGCACTCGCGGTGAACTCCGACGAGTGGAAGGCCGAAATCCCGCTGATCCAGGAGTGGTTCGACTTCGTCGGCGAGAAGCTCCCCACCGGAATTCAGGACGAATTCGACGCCCTCAAGCAGCGCCTGGGCGCGTAGTATTCACGAGACAGAACGGGGCTCACCGAGGGGTGGGCCCCGTTCTGGCTGTGTGGGTATGGCGGTCAGGCAGTGAGCGCGGCCGCCCCGGCCAGGGTGCCGAGGCCACCCAGCGCAGCGGGCACCACCTGCAGGCCGTCGAGGAATTTCAGACGCGCATGCAATGCGATCGACTCCTGGATCGGATTCCACAGCGGCGGGCCGGCCTGAGCGAAGCCACCACCGATCACCACCATGCGTACGTCGACCAGGGCGACGGCCGAGGCGATGGCCTGACCCAGTGCCACGCCTGCGCGCTGCAACGAGGTGATGGCGATCGGCTCCCCGGCGGCGGCATCGGCGGCCAGTTCGGTTCCGGTGCTGCCGGTCCAACCCAGCTCGCGCGCCCACCGCACCGCCGACGGCCCACTCGAGACGGTTTCCACGCACCCGATTCCGCCGCATGCGCAAGGCGTCGTCGAACCGGGAACAACGATGTGGCCGATGTGGCCGGCGTTGCCGCTGGCTCCGGCGACAATCTTTCCGCCCAGTACCAACCCGCCGCCGATGCCGGTCGACACCACCAGACTCAGCACGTCCGGCACACCCACGGCGGCACCGAACCGATGCTCACCGAGCGCCGCTGCACTGCCGTCCATCGCGAGGTGGATGTCGGCTTCGGGAAAGACCTCGGCGATGTGCTCGCGCAGACCGAAGCCGTCTTTCCACTCGGCGATGTTGATCGGTGCGACCGAACCGGTTTCGAGATTCACCGGACCGGAGCAGGCGACGCCGATGCGGGTGACAGTGGCCGGTTCTGTCGCGTTCCTCAGGAGGTCCGCACAGGCGTCCCAGACATCGGACTCGGGCGTCGGCACTGTCACCGGGTTCTGCGGACGCCCGTCGTCGCCGACGAGTGCCGCCGTCATCTTGGTGCCGCCGATGTCGAGTGCGAGTGCCGTCATCGTTCCAGGCTAGTCGCGGGAGTGGAGCCTGCGGAAAGACCTGGGTTAGGCGGGAGTGGAGCCTGCGGAACGACCCATTCAAGCCGTTTTTGGTTTGAGGACCAGGACGAGGTTGCTGCCGAGGAACTCGCGGAGTACCGGAACGCGCATCATCCACCACGCCCAGCGGGGATGGTAGCGCGGGAACGCGGCCAGGAGGGTCGCGTTGGGAGTGCTTCGCGCCCAACGCAATCCGTCTGCCGCGCTGATGTCGAACAGTGATTCACCGAATCGGTTCTTCGGTTCGTGACCGGTAGTGCGGGCGTACCGGCGGGCCGCGTATTCGCCGCCGAGGTAATGCCAGGGCCGGGTCTCGTGACCGCCGAACGGACCGAACCAGATGGTGTACGAGAGCACCGTCAACCCGCCGGGCTTGGTGACCCGCAGCATCTCCTCGGCCATGGTCCACGGCTCGCGGACGTGCTCGGCGACGTTCGACGAGAAGCAGATGTCGACGCTGTCGTCACGGAACGGTAGTGCCATCCCGGAGCCGCGCACCGAACCTGGAATCTGCAGACCTGCCGCGTGCATCTCCGACGCATCGGGCTCCACGGGCAGGTAGCGCTTGCAGCTCGCACCGAAGACCTCGGCGAAATATCCTGGCCCGCCGCCGACGTCCAACACCGTCGCCGCCGACATGTCGGTGCCGGTCAGGCCCCGATACAGATCGCCGATCAGCTCCACGGAATCGCGGGCCAGTGCGCCGTAGAAGATGTCGGGAGCGCTCTGTTCGTGGCCGAAGTCCTTCAGCAGACTCACCGAGCGGCGCAGTGTCGCGCGAGAGGCGAACAGACGTGTCACGGCGGAAGTCACGAAAACGAACCCTAGCGGTTACTGTGGCAGCGGTAATCGACGGCGGTCGAGACGAGCATGCGGAAATTGGGTGAAGCGAGCTGTGCGCGAGGTTCTGTTGCTGTGCTGGCGCGATACCGGGCACCCGCAGGGCGGCGGCAGCGAGCGTTACCTCGAGCAGGTGGGCGCAGGTCTGGCTCGACGCGGTGTCCGCGTCACGCTGAGGACGGCGTCGTATCCAGGAGCTCCCGCCGAGGAGATCGTCGACGGCATGCGCATCAGTCGCGGCGGCGGACGGCTGTCGGTGTATCCGCGAGCGCTGGCGGCCATCGCAGCCGGGCGGCTCGGATTCGGCCCGCTCAAGGGGATTGCACCCGACGCGGTGATCGACACCCAGAACGGCATTCCTTTCTTCTCCCGTGCGGCGCTCGGCGTTCCGGTCACGTTGCTGGTGCACCACTGCCACCGCGAGCAGTGGCCGGTCGCGGGGCCGATGATGGCCAAGCTCGGCTGGTGGCTCGAATCGACCGTGTCGCCGAGGGTCCACCGCCGCAACCAGTACCTGACCGTGTCATTGCCGTCCGCAGACGAATTGGTCGCGCTCGGCGTCGATCGCGAGCGCATCGCCGTGGTGCGCAACGGAGCCGACGAGATCCCGCCGTCGATCCCCGAGGGGGACGACAGCACCCGCACCGCCCACCCGTCGCTGACCGTGCTGTCCCGGTTGGTTCCGCACAAGCAGATCGAGGACGCGCTCGACGTCGTCGCCGCGCTGCGCGGTCGGATCCCCGAGATCCACCTCGACGTCATCGGTGGCGGCTGGTGGGAGCAGAACCTCCGCGACTACGTGAGCGAACTGGGCATCGAGCAGTACGTCACCTTCCACGGCCATGTCGACGAGGACCGCAAACACGCGCTGCTCGGTCGGTCGTGGGTGCACGTCATGCCCTCCCGCAAGGAGGGATGGGGTCTCGCAGTCGTCGAGGCAGCTCAACACGGCGTGCCGACCGTCGGCTACCGGAGTTCCAAGGGGCTCACCGATTCCATCATCGACGGCGTCACCGGTGTTCTGGTGGGCGGGCTGTCGGATGGTGAAGAGGACCGGGACGTCTCCGGTCTGACCGCTGCCGTCTCGGAACTGCTGCAGGACGCGGACGCCCGAACTCGCCTGGGCGAGAAGGCGCGAGTGCGTGCGGCGGAATTCTCCTGGGAGCAGTGCGCAGAAGGTGTCTACTCGGTGCTCGACGCGACGACGCGTGGCACGTGGTCGTCAGGGCTGGTGGGTGCGCCGCACTCGGATTCGGCCCAGCAGTCCTACCGCTAGGCCCCCGAGAAGCAGAATCGCCCACGCAAGGTGGGCCGCGACGACCACTGTTGCAGGACGGCTCTCGACGATCATCGGATTCGGCACGCGGTAGAGCGTGAGCTGCTCGTCCGAGTACACGACGTCGAGGGGATTCAGCGTTCGCTCGGATTCGCCGAGTTCGCCGGGGGTGGTGTTCTCCACCAGTACCCAGCCGACGCCCATACGGGCAATCGTGTCTGCGGATTCACCCGCGAGCACGGCGTTTTGGACGTCGGTCGCGCGTTTTCCCTCACCTCGTACCGTGCCGCCGGCAACGATGAGCTCACCGGTCTGCAACACATCCAGCGGCAGCATGCGCGGTGCGGGATCGAGGACGGGGGCAGTGCCGCTGTAGGGGAAACGGCGGAACATCCCGGCCGGTAGGACCGCGACATCGCCTGCTGCGCCGTCCAATTCGGTTGCGACCGCCTGCCAGGATGCCGGGTACGTCACGGGCCTGAGCGAGTTCCCGACGCCCCAGGCCAGGTCGGGTAGCGCGATCAGCAGGGCCACTATGGCAACGGCGCTGCCGAATCGGGTGCGCTGGACCGCGCTCAGCGCGGTTGGTTGCACCGGATTCGGTCGATGTCGGCGAGAAAATGCAGCAGCGGCGGCCAACGCGTAGATCGGCATCGCCAGCGCGACCCACTTCTGGGAGTCGCGGAGCAGCCCGGCGCCGGGTACCGTCTCGCCCAGTGCGCGGGCCATCGCCAACCCAGGTCCCGTCGCTGCCAGCGCAGGGACGGCGATGGCAAGCAGGGCGACGACACCGAGTCCGACGATCACCGGATTTCCTCGACGCCTGATCAGCGGACGCACACCGAACGCGACGACGGTCAGCAACAGCACCGTGCCCATGAGCGCGAAAATGCCTGTCCGAGAACCGGGTACAGCATCGGAATTCCAGATTCCACCGAGACCGGCGAGGCTGCCGAGGGTGCCGAGGCCCGGCTCGGCCCGCGCCGCGAACGCCGCCCAACCCGCCGGATCTGCCTGCTCGACGCCATTGCCGGACACCGCCGTTGCTGCCAGCCACGGTGCCGACGCCACCGCCGCCAGCCCGAGGGCTCCGACCACGCGCAGGCCGCGTCGGGCACCCCCGGGGAGGGCGAGGACGACCAGGGCGATGGTTGCGGCGAGCAGCGCGCCGGTGGGGGTGAGTCCGGCGGCAGCGAGGCAGACGGCGAGCGCCCACCAGGAACGGCCCTGCCTGACCGCGAGTGCAGCGACCACGGTCCACGGCAGGGCGGCGTATCCGACGAGCAGGCTCCAGTGTCCCTGCAGTAGTCGCTCGGCGACGTACGGGTTCCACACGGCCACCGTCGAAGCCACGAGCAGCGCGGGCAGTGGGGCTGTCGGCAGCGCCGTCCGTGCCATGACCGCTGCGCCCCATCCGGTCAGCCACAGGGCCAGCAGCAGAATGGCCTTGACCACCAGGCCACCGTCGAACACCGTCGACAGCGCGGCGATCGCGGCGTCCTGTGGCACGGCGCGTGCGGCGGCGTCGGCGATTCCCCAGGCGGAGTCGGTGAAGTAGGAACGGGGTGTGCTGACGGCGTCGCGCAGCAGGAGATAACCGGGGCCGAGCAGCGGTCCGAGAATCACCACCGAGAGGAGCAGGCTGTAGAGCGGGGGCGTCCACCTCGACCTCGACCGCGCCATGTTCGGCACCCTATACCGTGGGCTCATGTCTTTCCGCGCCTCGTCCGAGGCAGACCCCACAGCGGGTGCGTCGGTCGCCGGCATGGGGATGGTGACGGCCGGTTCGATGTTCGCGAATGTGGCGGCGTACCTGCTGCAGGTTCTGGCGAGCCGGATGCTCGGGGTCGAGGGCTACGGCGAATTCGCGAGTTTGCTTGCTGCGCAACTGGTTCTCGCGGTTCCGGCGCTGGCGTTGCAGTCCGTTGTTGCGCGTGAAGTGGTGCGCGGTCGCAGTTCTCGTGAACTGCGAACCCTGGGGTATCGGTGCGCGGCGGTGGTGGGGGTGCTCGCTCTGGCGCTGGCCCCCGCACTGTCCGCGGCCATGGACATCTCGATGGCGGCGACCGTATCGGCGGTCGTCGCTGCGCCGGTGCTGGTTCTGCTGGCCGCCGAACAGGGACTGCTGCAGGGACGTGGGCGCTTCGGAGCTCTGAGCGTCGTGCTGGCCGCGGCCGGTGTCGGCAAGGTGGCCCCGGCCGTGTTGGTGTTGCTGCTCGGCGGTGGCCCCGGTTCGGTTCTATTGGCCACGGCGGCGGGTATCGGCGTGGTGGCGCTCGGCGCGCGGTGGACGGCCGGGGTACCGGTGAATTCGGTGTCGGAAACCAAGGTGACCGTTCTGGCCGTGCTGCAGGCGTCGCAGGTGCAGTTGGTGTTGATCGCGATGTCCGCGCTGGATCTGGTGCTGGCGCGCACGCTGCTCAGCTCCAACGAGGCCGGGCTGTACGCCGTCGGGGCCGTTGCGTCCAAGGCAGCGTTCTGGTTGCCTCAGGCCGTCGGCGTGGTGCTGTATCCGCGGATGGCGAACCCGCTGCATTCTGCCTCCGCGGTGCGATCGGCGCTGGCTGTCGTCGCGGGGTTGGGCACGGTCCTGGTGATCGGCGGTGCAGTGGCGTCTCCGCTGTTGCCGTTGGTGGTGGGCGATACGTATTCCGGTGTGCAGAACTATGTCTGGCTGTTCGTGCTGCAGGGCGCGTGCCTGGCCGTGCTGCAGAGCGCGCTGCTGTGGGCCATCGCGGGTGAGCGCACCCATCTTGCCTTCGTCGCCTGGTTCGCCCTCGCCGCGGAGGTGTTGCTGTTGCTGTTCGTGGCGTCGACACTCGCGCAGTTCGTCGTCGTCGCCGCAGTTACCGCCGCGGTGACGATGGTGGTGGTGTGCGGGCTGGTGTTGTGGGGAAACCGCGTGGATCGCCAGGGGGTCTGACGAACCTGTTCACACTTCCTCTTGTCGGCTCGAAATACCTTCGGCCGCGGCGGTGAAGCCCTGCACCAATGATCTGGCGTAATCGGGTTCGAGTAAGCCTGTCGACTACGAGACCCGGTCACCGTGACTGCACCGATTCGGGGAGCATTGCTGAGTTGGGTCCCGTCTCCACATAGACGAGTGGCGTGGTTGTGTGCCCCCACGGGCACTCAACCACGCCACTGCGCGTAGCGCATCTACTCCTTGTTGAGGTTCGTCCTCGGAATCTCTTCCGTGCGATCCGTCGTCCAGTCGCGGTTGCTGGACGGTGCGGGTGCTGCTCCGCCTGCGGGGTTCGGTCGCAGCGCGTTGTCGGCCCGTGCCGGCTGACGGTGTCCACCGTTTCCGCCGCGCAGGAGCAGGAACACTCCGGCGATCAGCGAGATGACGCCGAGGATGCCGGCGACGATCGGGACGGTGCGGCCGAAGAGCGAGAGCTGATCTTTGCCCTCCTTCGCCTGCTGGATCTGGTACTCGACCGTGTTCTCGTCGAACGTGAGTCCCGTCTTCAGCACGTCGACCTCGGGCTGGCCTGCCTCACGTGCGTAGTACTGGTGAAGCTCCTCGTCGCCCTTGACGATGACGCCGGTCTCGGGCTCGACCCACAGGGTGCGGGTGTTCTCGTACCAGCGGGTCATCGTGACGGGTTCGGCTCCACCCTCGACACCCCAGGTGTCGGCGGGCAGAGTCACCTTGTTGGTGGGCAGGTTCGCAACGGTCGACAGATCGACCGGTGCGATCGTCTGCTGATACTTGTATACCGGAGTGCCGTTGATCTCGGTTGCCTCGACGAAGTCGATGTCCTGGGACTGGCGAGTGTTGATGTCGAAGTACGGGTAGCTCTTCTGCTCTGCGTCGAACGGGAACTTGTACTGCAGACCGGTGTGGGCAACTTCCTCGGCGGGCTTGTCGCCTGCCACCTGGATGGTGCCGATCGGGCTCTCGACGGGCATCGAGGACTTGCGGTCGAGAGTGACGCGGTCCACGGTGGCGGACAGCAAGCCGGTATCCGCCTGCTTGTCGGTGCGACGCAACGTCGTTCCGGCCTGAACAGTGATGATGTCGGCGTCGGAGGGCTCCTCGACGGTGACGAATCGCTGCGAGACGATCGGAACGTTCTGGTCGACCACGACGCGTCCGGCTGCGAGCGAGGTCCTCTCCAGCACGCTGCCCTCACCGGTGGAGACGGTGGTGACCTCGAGGTCCAACGGCGTCTTCGCCAGTGCCGACACCGTGTACGTGGGAATGAGGATGGCGGCGACCACCAGGAACGCGCCCAAGCCGATGAGTACGAGGGCAAGTATCCGGCTCGGCCCTGAGCGCTCCGCCATGCTGAATCTCCTTAGTTGACCGCTTCATGGAAGACACCGCGGGCGGAAAACACGTTCGCCCCGACCCGATGCCCGTTTTAGTACGACACGTCGCAGGTGACAGTAACAGTCGACAGTGGCACCGGTCTCGTCTGCGCCGGTTCGACACGGCACACTTGAGGCCACCATGAGCACCCAGACCCGTTCGGCAAGCGTTGTCCCGCTTCGTGGGTTCGTACCGTCACTCGAGGGGATGCGTGCCGTCGCGTGCATCGGAATCGTTGTCACCCATGTGGCCTTTCAGACCGGTGGCGCGACGTCGCCGATCCTGGGTCATGTCTGGGGAAGGTTCGACCTGACTGTGGCGATCTTCTTCTCGCTGTCGGGGTTCCTGCTGTGGCGTCCGCATGCGGCGGCAGCCCGCGGTCGTGGGAGTGCCCAGCCGCTCGGCCGCTATTTCCGATCGCGGTTCGCGAGGATTCTGCCCGGTTACCTGGTCGGCGTGACACTGATCCTGATGTTTCTACCCGATGCCGGCGGTGACTACCGCGTGTGGCTGGCGAACCTGTCGTTCACTCAGGTGTTCGTGCCGTTGACCCTGACCCAGGGCTTGACGCAGATGTGGTCGCTGTCGGTCGAGCTCGCCTTCTATCTTCTGCTGCCGGTGTTCGCGTGGCTGATGGTGCGCCTGCGCGGTGCGGCCGCCGCCCGCCGTATCCCGGTCATTCTGGGCGCTGCGGTACTGACGCTGTCGTGGGCCTTCGTTCCGGTGTCGACTCCCGACGGCATTCACCACGACAACTGGCTCCCCGGCTACTTCCCGTGGTTTGCGGCTGGGATGCTGCTCGCCGAGATCTCGGTGGGGCCACCGACCTGGGTGCATCGGATGGCTCGTCGCCGGTTCGTCATGTCGTCCATCGCGGTTGCCGCGTTCGCCCTGTCGGCGACTCCTCTGGCGGGTCCGCAGGGCTTGGTGCGCCCGGCGGCCTGGCAGTTCGAGATCAAGATCCTGCTCGGCGCGATACTGGCCTTCGCGATGCTTGCCCCGCTGATTCTCGCCGAGGACGGTCGTCGGCATCGCTTCCTCGAGCATCCGGTGATGCTGACGCTGGGCCGCTGGTCGTACGGGTTGTTCATCTGGCATCTGGCTGTGCTGGCCGTCGTGTTCCCGGTATTCGGCATCGTCCCCTTCTCGGGCGGGATGTGGTTCGTGTTGCCGGTGACTCTCGCACTGTCGATTCCGGTGGCAGCGGCGAGCTACGCCCTGGTGGAAGACCCTGCTCGACGACGCCTCGCATCCCGCAAGAAAGCGGTCACGGCTTCCGTATCGCACTGATCGCCAACGCGACGATCCCGATCAGCGCGGCCAGCTGCACCCAGTAGGACCCGCCGACATACCCGTCGGGAGATCGCCACGGACCGAGGGAGAGCAGCGCTGGAGCCAGCAGCGTGAATCCGCCTGCCGTGGAGACCAACACGCGCGACGAGAGCGCGGGACCGTAGCGGCGGTCCACGAGCACCGCGCCGACACCGATCACGGCCACCGCGGCAGCGCCGGTGATCCCGGCCAACACGATCGCGGCTGCGAGCAGCGCCGCAACTGCGGCCGGAACGCTCTGCCACGGCCGAGGCGGCGGACCGACATCCGGCGCAGTACGCGGCCGACGCAGCGCCGCGAAGAACAGCGGGATCAGTAGCAGCAGCCCACCGAAGATGCCGAGTCGGTACCAACGATCGGTGGCGAAATCCAACGAGATCGTGCCCGACGCCCCGGCCGGAACGATCCAGGCCTGCTGCCAGCCGTCGACCACTACCGGGGACAGTTCGACGCCACCGGGAGTGGTTGCGCGCCAACCATTGTTGTTGCTTTCCGGGATGACGAGCAAGCGATCCTCCGTCGTGGAGGTGAGCGTCACCTCGCGGTGATCGGGGCTCCAGGCGGTGGTCCTCGCGGACTGCGGTGCTGAGCTCGTCGGCCACTGCGCCGGAATGGGCATGGTGCGCAATCGAATACCGTCGACGAAGAACGACGCTCCCGGCTGCACCACGATGTCCTGGCGTCCCTCGGGCAACGAGACCGGGTTGACGAAGTTCTCGTCGACCGGGATATCGGCGTCGCACACCGAGGCCTTCATGGGTTCGCCGGAGCGAAATCGGTCGGCGGTAGCGGTCACCGACGTGCGCACCGTCTGCCCGGCAATGGAGACGATGGGACCGTTGAAGCAGTCCACGGTGATCACGCGATCGCCGTCGTACGGTGCGCCGATCGATTCTCCACCGGACAGCGGCGTCACTTCGGCAAACCCCGGTGGCTGAGACTGGATGAAGCCCAAAGAGTTTCGGTCCAGTACGCCGTCCCAGTCCACGATCGACAACACGATCCTGTCGGTCATGTACGGTGCCAGCTCGAGGGTCGTCGAGCCGTCGGTGTCGACGTCGCGCACCATCGGGCCGTTGCCGAGGTTGACGGCGACCCGAGTGGGGTGTGCCGGAAGTTCACCGAGGCTGGGGGTGAGTTCGAGCCCGTCCACCAGTGTGGGAGCCGGTAATTCGATGGTCAGGGTGGGGTTGGTGCCGGCTCGATCGGTGATCGACTTCTCCGGCGCGGTCCACGATGTGCGCGGATCACCGTCGGTTGCGGCAAACGCCGAGCCGTGCAGGTCGGCGACGTCCGACGCCCCGCGGGCCAACGGTCGACCCGGTTGCGCCAGTAGCGCTTCGAGCTCGGGAGACTGACGGGTCCGCACCGTCAGGTCGGGAATGACCGCGGTGCCCATCGGCACGTCGATCGTGCGGGAGAAGCGCCCCAGTTCCTCGGGCGACTTGGACAGTCCACTGCTGCACCGGATTCGATCCTCGGTGTCGAGGCACCCCGAGCGGCCCGGGAATTCCTGGCCCAGTTCCCAGGCGTCGACGCTCGCTCCGGCCGGAGTCTCCGGCAGCACCGCGCGGTGCACGATCGGTACCGGCAACGGGTTGTCCCGGTCGGAGTAGTCGTCCACCGAGACCTCGCTGATGCCGAACTGGCTGCCCCGGGTGCCGTCGACCGTCGACTTCGCGGTGATGCGCAGCCACGGAGTCTCGCCGCCCGGCAGCGACACCGTCATCGGCTCACCCGGCTCGTCGACGCGCGCCGCCGTCGAGCCGTTCGGGGTGGTGATCTCCACCCACTTCACCGGGTCGCCGATCGTCCCCGGGCTCGTGCGCATGTGCAGCAGTCCGCCGCGCACCGGGGTATCGAAGTCCAGTTGAAGCCATTGCCCCACAGCACGTTCGATGCCGTTGCTGATCCAGCCGGTGGCCAGATCGCCGTCCACCGCGGCGGCGACACCGCTGCCGGGGGCGCTGCCGCCGATCTGCGTGGCGTCCGACGCCGAGCTCGACGCCGTCAGAGTTGCGCCCTCCCACTCGGCGTTCACCGTCTTCGCCCCGTACACCGGGTAGTCGGACACCTCGTTGAGCGAACGTCGCGGCTCGTCGGCGGCTCGCAGTGCAGAGTTGTGATTGTCGACCTGGCCGAAGTCGGTCTCGCGATTCATCGGGGTGTCGGTCACCGTCACCGAGTCGACGGGTATGCCGGCGGCAGCCGCGTCCGACGCCAGCAGTGTCGGCCCGGCCGGCACGGGAGTGCGAATCCCGCTGTTCCGCAGTTCGTTCGAGCGCAGAATCGACTCCGGGCCACCCTGGATCACGGGGACGCGGTCGAGGTCGACGGTGTAGGGACCGGACGCGGGAATGTCTGCCGTATCGCCCACCGAATAGATCTCCACAGCTGGATAGGGAGGGCGCAGATCACCGTCGAGAACGACGCCGTCGACCTCACCGGGAGACACGTCCTCACCGAATTCGGCCACCTTCTCGAGTCCCGGCGAACCGTCGAGCACCTGGTGCACCGATGCCGGACGGGTGGATCGGGAGTCCTCGGGATCGAGGTCGTTGCGCACCACGACGTAGCTGATGCCCTGGCCCCGAAGGGTATCGGCCAATCCGGCCGACGGCCGTCCGTCGGCGAAGAGTCGTTGCACGGAGTCCAGTGCGCGGATGGCACCCGGCGGGGTGAGCGGGACGGCGTCGCGCACGGCCCAGGGCGTGGTGGCCAGAGCCTGCAGTGGTTCGTCGCGGGTCAGGCCCCAGGTCTGCAGGGCGAACGGCGCGCCGGGCACGATCAGCGCTCGCTGGGCGTCGGACCCGTCGGGGCTCGACCCCGAGGCATTGTCGGTGAGCCAGTCGGCGGCGTCGTGCCAGTACTGCGGAACGGCCTCGTATGCGCCGCGCGGCGCGAGCTTGCCCGTCCACGCCAACGAGGTGGACAGCGTCAAGGCCACGAGGACCAACGCCGTCACCGCCACCATCGGGTGTTTCTCGGGATGCGCGACGGCCTCGCGCCACTGCGTCCGTGGAGCGGAGCCCGGGAGCGGAACTCGCGCCAACAGGTGAGCCAGGCCCAGCACCAACGGGATGCGAATGACCGGTTCGAGCTTGTGGATGTTGCGCAGCGGTGCGCCTGCGGAATCGAGGAACAATCGGACAGTGGCTGCGAACGGACCGTCCAGATCGCCGACGAACCCGGCACCGAGACCGACGAGTCCGACGAACAGCATGATCGTCAACCGGCCGCGGGCGGGCATCGAGCGCATCGCCAGGCCCGCGATTCCAGCCGCCGCGATCAGGCCCGTCGCGATGACTGCAGCGGGCTGAGTCACCAGAACGGCTCCGGCCACTCGCTCGGGAGAAACGAACGGCGTCCAACTACCAGTGCCGCGCAGCACCTCGGTCAGCGACGTCCACTGCGTGGTGGTGCCGGACGATTCGATGTAGTCGAGAAACGGTGGCGAGACCTTCCCCAGC
Source organism: Rhodococcoides navarretei (assembly GCF_038069675.1). Taxonomy (NCBI): domain Bacteria; kingdom Bacillati; phylum Actinomycetota; class Actinomycetes; order Mycobacteriales; family Nocardiaceae; genus Rhodococcoides; species Rhodococcoides navarretei. The sequence continues at coordinate 4,830,481 of NZ_JBBPCN010000001.1, read as the reverse complement.
AACAGCAGTGGGACGATCCACCACAGCGTCGCGAGTACCAGGAAGCCCGTCCACCAACCAGCGAAGACGAACCAACGCCTGTTCGGTCGATGCGTGAGCATCCAGATCACGGCCACCAGAACGGCGGCGGCGGTGGCCACGGCATTGACTGCGCCCATCAACGCCACTGCCAGCGCCGACTGTGCAGCCGGTCGCCAGAGCGCCTGTTTCACGGACTCGGTGTTCAGACACCGCACTATCGGGACCAGCACCCACGGTGCCAGCATCATCGGCATCGTCTCCGAGGAGATCGACGCGAGGGTGGTGATGACTCGGGGCGAGAGAACGAAGGCCGTCGCTGCGATCAGCCGGGAGGTGCGGCTGCCGATACCGAGGGCTTCGGCGAGCCGGACGATTCCCCAGAAACCGGCGATGAGCAGCAGCGCCCACCAGAGTCGTTGAGTGATCCACGGCGGAATCGACAGTAGATCCCCGCCGGCGAAGAACGCCCCGTGCGGGAAGAAGTAGCCGTAGGCCTGGTTCTGTACCTGGCCGAGCGGCGCTGCACTGTTCCACTGATGGGAGGCGCGCTCGAGAAATCCGAGGGGGTTCTGAGCCAGGTCGTACTTGGTGTCGGCGACGGTGAAGCCGGGGACCTGCAGAAAGGTGAGGAGGAACGCCAGAATCGAGACGCCGAGAAGCCACTTACGGCCGAGCGACTCGGCCGAGATCATCGATTCACGAAAGCGACCAGCGTCAGCGGCTGCCGTACTCAACCTGGTTCAGCAAGGACGAGTCGGCGTTTCCGGAGCGATCGATATCCGGACGAGAATTGTCGGCTGCGGCTGCGGTGACTCCGAACACGACGCCCGCACCCAACACGGCTCCGACGACGGCGGCAATGACACCCGGGACAGCGAACTTCATCTCGGTTCTCCAGTCAGTCGGCTCAGGAAAGAAGCGGGTGAGGTGGACCCCCACGCGGGCATCACGGTATCACTCGCATCCGCCCATCAGGCCGCTGGACGCGTTACTTGCCGGGGGGAACGATCAGGACGGGTCGATGACTGTGTCGTAGAACGTGCTCGGCCACCGAGCTCTGCAGCAACGCACGTAGTCCGGTGGCACCTCGGGTACCGGTGACGATGATGTCGACGTCCATCTCGTCGGCCTTCTCCACTATCGCGCTCCAGATGGCGGTGGTGCATTCGGTGCACTGTCCTTCCACCTTCAGGCCTGCGGCCTCGGCCAGGGCGACGCCCTCACTGTTGGTCACTTTCGCATCGGTGAGCGCGACATCCTCGGCCTCGTCGTCGGGCACCCACTCGGGCTGCATGACGCCGGAGAGGCCGGACATTCGAGCGGCCTGACGGACCATCGGTTCCCAGGCGGTGACAACGATCGCTCGCGAGGTGGTGAGAAATCGGCCTGCGTAGTCGATGGCGCGTTTGGCGTTGTCGGAGCCGTCGTAGGCAATCAGGATGAGGTCTGCGGTCATGGTTCGAACTCCTCCTCATGTCGCGTTCGTCCAGATTAGCGCCCCCGGTCTGGATCAATGTGGCTTCCAGTCGCTCGGAGTGCAAGAAAGCCACATTGATCCCAACCGGAGGGGTGGCAGCAACACTCCCCATCTCGGCTACCGTCGAATCATGCGACTTCGGTTTTCTGTTCGGTCCGCTGCGGTGATGACGGTCGGTGTCGGCCTGTTGGTCTCGTGCTCCACCGAGTCCGCGCAGGTGGCGTCGACGCAGGCTGCGGCCTCTGCGTCGACGACCACCGCCGTCGATACGACGGTCCCGCAACCGGTACCGCCCGTCGACGACTGCGTTGCGTTCGTCGATGGATTGTCGGAGCGCCAGCGATTGGCTCAGCTCCTCACCGTGGGAGTCACCGGCACTGCGGACGCGGTGCAGATCATGTCCACCGAACAGGTGGGTGGGATCTTCATCGGCAGTTGGACCGACGAGTCGATGCTCGGTAATCGTGAGGTTCCGCAGGTGCTCGACGCCTCCGCGGTGGCTCCGATGGTCACGATCGACGAGGAGGGTGGACGGGTCTCGCGGGTCGCGGATCTGCTGGGGGAGGCACCGTCGGCGCGCGTGCTGGCCCAGACGGTGTCGGTGGACGAGGCGTATCAGCAGGCGTTGACACGCGGTCGGGGTCTGAAGGACCTCGGGGTCACCGTCGACTACGCCCCGGTGGTCGACGTGAGCGCTCAGCCTGCTGATTCCGTCATCGGCGATCGGTCGTTCTCCGACGATCCGCAGGTCGTCATCGATTATGCGGGGGCCTACGCGCGGGGTCTGGAAGACGCGGGCGTCAAGCCGGTCATCAAGCACTTCCCCGGACACGGTTCGGGTTCGGGCGATTCGCACACCGGCGCGGTGACGACTCCTTCGCTCGACGAGTTGAAGGCCAAGGATCTCCTGCCGTTCGCAGCGCTGAACAGCCCAGGAGTCGGCGTCATGGTGGGGCACCTCGACGTGCCGGGGCTGACCGAGCCAGGAGTGCCTGCGAGTATCAGCCCGGCAGCGATGGCGTTGCTGCGTGACGGCGTCGGATACGGTGCCGCGCCGTTCGACGGCCCGATCTTCACCGACGACCTCAGCGGCATGGCGGCGATCACGGCTCGACTCGGGATCGTCGACGCGGTCGAGGCGGCCCTTGTCGCGGGAGCCGACGTGGCGCTGTGGCTCACCACCGATCAGGTGCCCGCAGTGTTGGACAATCTCGAGGACGCGGTGGCGACGGGACGCCTCCCGGCGGGTCAGGTGGACGAGGCCGCAGCGACGGTTGCCCGGTTCAAGGGGGCGTGCGGGGCCTGATTGGGAGGTAATGGACCTTACCGTGGAGTAACGTCTAGTACTTCGTACGTATTGGAGGGTCCATGGCTGGCGGCACCAAGAGACTGCCCCGCGCCGTCCGCGAGCAGCAGATGCTCGACGCGGCGGTGGATGTGTTCTCCGACAACGGGTTTCATGAGACGTCGATGGATTCGATCGCCAAGAAGGCGGCCATCTCCAAACCGATGCTCTACCTGTACTACGGGTCGAAGGACGAGTTGTTCGCCGCGTGCATCCACCGCGAGGGCGTCAAGTTCGTCGAAGCTCTGACACCCGCTGCAGATCCGACCCTGACGCCACGCGAGCAATTGCGCAAGGCGCTGATCGGCTTCCTCGGCTTCGTCGGCGAGAACCGGAAGTCGTGGATGGTGCTCTACCGTCAGGCGATCGGTCAGCAGGCGTTCGCCTCACAGGTGCAGAGCAGTCGTGATCGGCTGATCGAGCTGACGGCCGGCTTGCTCGCGATGAGTACGAGGGATCCGGAGCAGTCGCAGAATTTCGGGCTGATGGCCGTCGCGTTGGTCGGGGCCGGCGAGGCCGTGGCCGACCGAGTGGCAGGCGGCGAAATAGAGGTCGACGCGGCAGCGGACCTGCTGGAGAATTTGGCGTGGCGCGGCCTGGCCGGCAAGAAGACCGCCGCCACCTAGCTGGCCGTCACGACCTAGCGCTGCCGAACTCGAAGTTATGGACGAAAATCCGAGGAAATCCGTCCATAACTTCGAGTTCGAGCCAGTCAGCGCAGGGTTCCCGTCAGATGCGGGTACCCCTTCTTCGGGTTCTTCAGCGACAGGTCCCACCCCGTACCGACGGCGTCGGCGTAGGCGTTCACCGTCGCGGGCAGGATGATCGGCTTACCGAAGCGGATGCTGTAGTTCACGGCCTCCGGGATTCGGCCCTCGACGGTCTGCAGGACGGCTGCCGCACTCCACATGCCGTGCGCGATGGTCTTCGGGAATCCGAATGCCTTTGCGCCGAGCGAGGATACGTGAATCGGATTGCGGTCTCCGGAGATGGCCGCGTACCGACTGATGATCCGCTGGTCCACGCGCAGGGTGCGGGTCGGGGGCGGCGGCACCTCGTCGGCGGGCGGCGTTTCTCGGGGACCACCGGACAGTGAGGTCTTCTGCAGGCTCAGGAAGCTCGAGGTCTGTTTCCAGACCAGTTCGCGTCCCACCTTGACCTCACTGATCAGGTCGACCAGCAAGCCCTTGCGGTGCTCGCGCAGGTTCTCCGCGTGCACGCGTATGTCCAGCGGCTCGGAGGCCGAGATGCCACGGAACTGCTCGATGACGTTCTCGGCGTGCACCGAGCCGATGGCCGCGAACGGAAAGCCCTTGGACACCATCAGTTTCATCACCGTCGGGAAGACGAGGGTGAAGGGGTAGGTCACCGGGAGCTGATCGCCGAATCGCAACCCTGTCGCGCGGCAGTACCCGGCCAGGTTGTCGGGGTCCACTCGCAGACCCTCGAGCTCGTACACGGTGTTGGGCACCGTGGACGACGTGGATCCGAAGAAGGGCAGCGCGCCGAGCGCAGCCGACCTGTAGATCTCGGAGGTCTTGGGCTGCTCCCGGAGCTGGACGACGCTCATGCGCCGAGCAGGCTCTGGCCGCACACGCGTACGACCTGGCCGGTAACGGCGTTGGATGCGGGAGAAGCGAAGTACGACACCAACTCCGCGACGTCGACGGTCTCGCCGCCCTGCAGCAGCGAGCTCATGCGTCGCCCGGCCTCGCGGGTGGCGAACGGGATCGCCGCGGTCATCGCGGTCTCGATGAAGCCGGGGGCGACGGCGTTGATGGTGATGTTCTTCTTCGCCAGCACCGGTGCGGACGCGTGGACCAAGCCGATGACGCCGGCCTTGGACGTGCCGTAGTTGGTCTGGCCGCGGTTGCCTGCGATACCGGCGATGGAGGAGACGTCGACGACGCGGCCACCCTCCTTGAGTGCGCCGGATTCGACGAGCTCGTCGGTGATGCGCTGCGGGGCAGCAAGGTTGACGCCGATGACCGAGTTCCAGCGGGCGTCGTCCATGTTGGCGAGGGTCTTGTCGCGGGTGATGCCTGCGTTGTGCACGATGATGTCGGCGCCGCCGTGACGCTCCAGCAGGTGCTTGCTCAGTACCTCTCCGGCGTCGGGCGAGGTGACGTCGAGGGCCAGCGAGGTGCCGCCGACCTTGTTGGCCGTCTGCGAGAGTGCTTCTCCGGCAGCAGGAATGTCGGCTGCGATGACGGTGGCTCCGTCGCGGGCGAGGACCTCGGCGATGGTGGCACCGATACCGCGGGCGGCTCCGGTGACGACGGCGACCTTGCCTGCGAGCGGCTTGTCCCACGATGCGGGTGCCTGCGAATCGGCGTCACCGACGGCGATGACCTGGCCGTCGACGAATGCGGACTTGGCCGAGAGCAGGAAGCGGAGGGTGGACTCGAGACCGGAGAGACCGGTCGAGGCGTTGGGGGAGATGTAGACGAGCTGCGCCGTGGCACCGCGCTTGACCTCTTTGCCGACGCTGCGGGTGAAGCCTTCGAGGGCGCGCTGGGCGATGTGCTCGTCGACGCTCGAGGTCTCTTCGGGAGTGGTGCCGATGACGACGACGCGAGCGGACGGTGCCAGGTTGCGGATGACCGGCTGGAAGAACTTGAACAGCTGCTCGAGCTCGGCGACGTTGCCGATGCCGGTGGCGTCGAACACCAGTCCGCCGTGCTTGTCGTCGTGCGGCTGCGACTGCGGGTAGTCCGAGAGCAGCTCACGCAGCGGCTCGACGAGGCGGCCGTTGCCGCCGATCAGAACCGGTCCGGCCAGCGGCGGCTCGCCTGCCTTGTAGCGGCGCAGCTTCTCGGGCTGCGGCAGGCCGGCCTGCTTGGCGATGAAGGCTCCCGGCGCGGACGCGAGGAACGTTGAGTAGAGATCTGGGGCTCCCTTGGAGGCTGCCACTGTCGTACCTTTCATTCAGCGCTGCTCGCTCGAGGAGCGAGGCGCACGACCGGGTGTCGACAACCAACTTACTCGCCAGTAAGATGAAACTCCACCAGGGCCTTTTTCGACGATGTTTGGAGACGTCAGTGACAAGCAAGCAGCTACGACCGGTCGCAATCGTCGGTGGCAACCGCATTCCTTTCGCGCGCTCCGACAAGAAGTACGCGCTGGCGTCCAACCAGGACATGCTCACCGCGACCATCGACGGGCTGGTCTCGCGATTCGGTCTGCAGGGCGAGCGCCTGGGCCTCGTCGCCGCCGGTGCCGTGCTCAAGCATTCGCGCGATTTCAACCTCACCCGCGAGGTCGTACTCGGTAGCGCGTTGAGCCCGTACACCCCGGCCTTCGACATCCAGCAGGCCTGCGGCACCGGTCTTCAGTCGATCATCGCCGTCGGCGACGCCATCGCGTCGGGCCGTATCGACGCCGGTATCGGTGGCGGTGTCGACACCACGTCCGACGCCCCAATCGGTGTCAATGACGAACTGCGCGAGTTCCTGCTGTCGCTGAACCGGGCCAAGAGCACCACCGACCGCATCAAGCTCCTCGGTAACGTCCGCCCCGGCATGCTCGGCATCGAGATCCCGCGCAACGGCGAGCCGCGCACCGGCCTGTCGATGGGTGACCACGCCGCCATCACCGCCAAGGAATTCGGCGTCCGCCGCGAGGACCAGGACGAACTGGCCGCAGCGAGCCACAAGAACATGGCGGCGGCCTACGACCGCGGCTTCTTCGATGATCTGGTGACGCCGTTCCTCGGCCTGACCCGCGACGACAACCTGCGCCCGGGATCGACCGTCGAGAAGCTCGCGACGCTCAAGCCGGTCTTCGGAACCAAGCTGGGCGACGCCACCATGACGGCCGGTAACTCGACGCCGCTCACCGACGGTGCGTCGGCCGCGCTGCTGTCGAGCGACGAGTGGGCTGCCGAGCGCAACCTGCCGGTGCTGGCACATCTGGTCGATTCCGAGACCGCGGCAGTCGATTACGTGCACGGCAACGGCTCGTTCAAGGACGGTCTGCTGATGGCTCCGACCTACGCGATTCCGCGTCTGCTCGCTCGCAACGGCCTCACGTTGCAGGACTTCGACTACTACGAGATCCACGAGGCGTTCGCCTCCGTGGTGCTCGCAACTCTGCAGGCCTTCGAGAGCGACGAGTACTGCAAGGAGCGTCTGGGACTCGACGGGGCGCTCGGTTCCATCGACCGCAGCAAGCTCAACGTCAACGGCTCCTCGCTCGCCGCCGGTCACCCGTTCGCCGCCACCGGCGGACGCATCGTGGCGTCGCTGGCGAAGATGCTGGCCGAGAAGGGCTCGGGCCGTGGCCTGATCTCGATCTGCGCGGCCGGTGGCCAGGGCGTCACCGCCATCATCGAGCGCTGACCACTGCAGCTTCGGCTGCTCCCAATCCGGGGGGACACGATCCGGGGGACAGAGGGGTCGGCGGATCCGGTAATCGAGGGGTTTCCGGATCTGCCGACCACCACGTGAAAAGGGGCACGCATTCGCTGCGTGCCCCTTTTTTGTGTGCGATCAGCCCGGTATGCCGCTTTCCGGTGGCGTCGATTCCTCGCCGGTGTACTCCTCGACGGCCGAATCACCGATGTCGGTCTGCAGCACCGGAGTCAGGTACTCGGGTACGCCTTCGCGGATCTGGAAGACACTGGCTCCGGAGATTCCGAGATGGCTTTCTTCCGAGTATCGGAACGGGGCCAACTGCGGTCCCTCGAAGTCCATTCCGCCGTCCTGAATGGCTGCGACGATGCCTTCACGGGTGGGGTTCTCGCCCGCGGCTTCGAGTGCTTGCACGAATGCGTATGCCTGGCTCAGGCCGTAGATGCGGTAGTTGGTCAGTGGGTCACCGGTTCCGTTCTCGGCCCAGACCTTCTGCCACAGTTGGGTCCACGGATTCTCCGGCGAGTCGACGCCGGGGATGTACTCCAGTGAGATCATGCCTTCGAGGGACTGCGCGCCGTCGGTGACCGCACCCTGGGAGAACCGTCCGAGCAGGGAGCCGACCAGGTCGACGTCGGAACCGATCGAGCTGTAGAACCACTCGGGGTCGTAGTTGAGCCGCATGGCTGTCAGCTGGCTCAGGGCGGTGTACGAGGGAACGTTAAAGCCGAGGATCAGATCTGCTCCGGCACCTTGCAGGGCCGCGATCTGAGGTGCGACGTCGGTGTTGCCCGAGGTGTACCGCACGACCTCGACGATCTGATCGTCGAGATACTGGCGCACCGCCTCTTCGCTGTCGCGGCCGAGGTCGTCGTCCTGGAGGAACAGTCCGACCTTGGCGTCGGGCCGGTTCTTCGTCACCCAGTCACCGATGATCTTGCCCTCGACCTGGTAGTCGGGCTGCCAACCGAAGGTGTTGGGGTACTTCTCGGGATCGTTGCCCCACATGATCGCGCCGGAGGAGACGAAGAGATCGGGTACGCCCTCCTCGTTGAGGAAGTCGATGACCGCGCTGTGGGTCGCCGTGCCGAGTCCGCCGACGACGGCGAACACCTCGTCCTGCAGGACGAGTTCGTTGACGACCTGCGTGGTGGTCGTCGGATCGTAGGAGTCGTCGCGAACCACGTACTCGATCTGCCTGCCGTTGATGCCGCCCGCGGCATTGACGTAATCGAAGTAGGCCTGTGCGCCCGTGGGGATTTCGCTGTATCCGGGCGCTGCTACCCCGGTCAACGGGAAGTGGGCACCGATCTTCACCGAGGTGTCGGTGATGCCGACCGTCGACCCTTCCGATGATTCCGTCGCCTCGTCTCGGCCACCTGCACCGCACGCTGCGGCCAACGAGACGACGGCGACGAGCGCGGTCGTTCTGAACGCCACCGATCCGAACTTTTTCATTTCATTCCTTTTCTGGTTGTCCGTAACTTGCGATACGTGCCCACCAAACCCAGTGGGGCGAACAGGATGACGAGGACGGTGAAGATTCCGGTCACCAGTGGTGCGAGTTCGGCGGATTGCAGACTGCTCAGCCCGAGATCGAGCCCGAGATTGGTCACCACCGGTGGGATGTACGTCAGCAGCAGTGCTCCGATCAGTGCTCCGGACAGGGTGCCGAGCCCACCGATGACGACGGCGGAGAGCAGCGTCAGTGACAGGGTCAGCGTGAATCCGCTCGGTGCCGCGATTCGTGCCGACATCGCAAGAACCGCGCCGCCCGCGCCCGCGCAGGCCGCGCTGACGACGAACGCGAGGATGCGTGCACGCCCGAGGTCGATACCGGACAACTCGGCGGCAACTTCGTCGTCGCGAACGGCCCGCCAGCGACGGCCGATCCGACTCGACGAGACGTTCGCCAGCAGGAAGAACACGAGGACGAGCAGTATCCAGCTGACGTAGGCGACGAATTTGGTGCCACTGAGCTCGTTTCCGGTGACGAAGAACATCATGTCGTCGATCAGCTGCGGCACTTCCGGTGCCGGTACGACCAGTCCCTGTTCGCCGCCGAGGTAGTCCGAGAAGTAGAGGGCCAGGCCAGGAACGGCGACCGCGAGCGCGAGCGTCGCACCGGCCAGGTACGGCCCGTGCAGTCGGGCGGCGGCAACACCGACCACGACACCCACCACGGCCGAGATGACGATGGCGGCGAGCAGCACGAGGGGCACCGACCACCCGGAATCATTGGCCCGCAACATCAACGCCGCGGTGTACGCACCGACCGCCATGAACGCACCGTGCCCGAGCGAGAGCTGGCCGCTCAGCCCGGTCAGCACCGTCAGTCCGCCGGCCGCGATGGCCAGGTAGGCGACCGAGGTGAGCTGGCTCTGACGGAAGGTGCTCAGCGACTCGAGCGCCAGCACGATGACAACGAGACCGATGACCGCACAGAGGAAATGGCGTCGTACCGGGGTGGCGGCGAGGCGAGTGAGAGTTGCGTTCATGTCACACCCTCCTGGCCGCTGCGCTGGCGAACAACCCGCTCGGTCGCACCAGCAGGACGACGATCAGGATCACCAAGGCCGCGCTGGACACCAGATCCTGGCCGAGGTAGCCACTGACGAAACTGAGCCCGATGCCCATCAACAGGCCGCCGACCACTGCACCCGCCGGACTGTCGAGACCACCGAGAACAGCTGCGACGAAACCGAATACGACGATCGAGTCCATGTAGCCCGGATGCACCAGTGAGCCGCCCGCAATGAGCAGACCGGCCAGCGATCCGACCACTGCGGCCAGAGCCCAACCGAGGGTGAGCATTCGGCTCACCCGTACGCCGAGCAGTTTGGCGACTTCCTGCTCGAATGCGCTCGCCCGCATCTTCAATCCCAGGTCGGTGAATCGGAAGAGCAGAATCAGCAAGCCCAGGACCACCAGGACGGCGACGATCTTGAAGATGTCGTACCCGGTCAACGCCACGTTCACGTCGCCGATCCGCTGGCCGGTGAGGCCGAACGGTGCTGGGAAGGAACGGAATTGGTTGCCGAAGACGATGGCGGCCACCGCATGGATGATGATGAACAGCCCGAGCGTGAGAATGACCGGGTTGATGTGCGACGAGCTGTCGACGAATCTGATGACGAGTCGCTCCGTCAAGGCTCCCAGTAGCAGGCCGCACAGGAGCGCGACTCCGAATCCGATCCAGTACGAATAGCCGGCGTCGATGACGACCAGTGCCACGTACGTGGTGATCATGGCCATCGGGGCCTGGGCGAAGTTGACGATGCGTGTCGATCGCCAGATGAGTACGAGGGCCAGCGCGAAGGCGGCATAGATCATGCCTGTCGTCACGCCGTTGATGAGGATGGTGAGCAGTTGTTGCACTGTGGCAGGCGTCCTTTCGGCTTGCTCTAGAACCCGAGATAGGCGTGTCGGAGGGCGTCGTCGCCGGCCAACGAGTCGGCGGGACCTTCGACCGCGACCTTGCCCAGATCCAGGACGACGGCGTGTTCGGCGATCGACAGCGCGCTGCGGGCGTTCTGTTCGACGAGCACGACGGTCATCGATTCGGAGTCGACGAGCGCACGCAGTGTCTCGAATATCTGCGCTGCGACTTTCGGTGCGAGCCCGAGGGACGGCTCGTCGAGCAGAAGAACCGACGGGGTCGCCATCAGTGCTCGACCGATCACGAGCATCTGCCGCTCGCCGCCGGACAGGGTGTGTGCGGAGGACGCCCGACGACCGGTCAGGGGCGGAAACATGTCGTAGATCCGGTCGAGGCTGACAGCGTCGTGACTTCGGTTGCGGCCCAGAGCGCCGAGCCGAAGATTCTCGTCGACGGTCAGTTCGGCTATCACCCCTCGGCCTTCCGGAACGTGCGCGAGTCCTTTGCGAGACAGGCGATCCGGTGCCACACCGACGATGTCGGCTCCAGCGAGTTCGATCCGTCCCGACACCGGTTTCAGCAGTCCCGAGATCGTGCGAAGCAAGGTCGTCTTTCCTGCTCCGTTCGCGCCGAGAACGGCAGTGATCGCCCCGGCCGTGACGGTCATCGACACCGAATCGAGGGCGGTGACCGGTCCGTATCGAACGGTCAGGTCGGTGACGGTCAGGTGCGCAGCGTCAGTCCTCATGAGCCACGTCGTTTCCGAGATACGCCGCGAGCACGGCGGGATCCTCGCGAATCTGATCGGGCGTTCCCTGGGCGATGACCTTGCCGAAGTCCAGTACGTAGATCCGATCGCACACACTCATGACGAGGTCCATGTGGTGCTCGACGAGCATGACCGACGTCGCCGGTCTCTCCGGATGAGAATCGGTGGAATGTGCTGCGAGAGAGCGAATCTCGTCACCGAGTTCGCTCATCTCGTCACTGGACAGTCCCGATGCGGGTTCGTCGAGCAGGAGCAGTGTCGGTTCGCTGACCAGAGCGCGTGCCAGCGCGACGCGTTTGCGCACCGCATACGGCAGGCTCGGCGGCAAGCGGTGGGCGTAGTCGTCGATTCGCAGTCGCTGCAGAGTGGCCATCGCGGTGGCGCGTACCGCCGCATCGTCGGTGGCACTCGACGGTAGGCCGAGGAGACCGGCGAGGATGCCGGTACGAGCCGTGCGGTCGGCTCCGACCATGACGTTGTCCAGAACGGTCATCCGGTCGAACAGTCCGAGTCCCTGCAGCGTTCGGCTCATACCGAGGCGGGGCAGGTCGTGCGGACGTAGATGGGTCAACGTTTCGCCGTGTCGGCCGAGAGTTCCCGAGCGGGGACGGACGAGACCGCAGGCAACGTTGAACAACGTCGTCTTGCCTGCCCCATTGGGTCCGATGACGCCGAGGACTTCGCCGGGTCGCACGTCGATGCTGACTCCGGAGAGCGCGACGATACCGCCGAATGCCACCTCGACGTCCTTCATGCTGAGAACCGGATCCATCGTGTCGAGAGAGTTCAAGTGATGCACCTCACAATCTGTTGCGTTCACTATGGTGCGTCCCGCACAACGGGCGATATGGGCGCTGCGCACAGAATGTTTGGGTCCCAGGGCACCAGTACCGGTCAAATCACCCTGGGATGTGGGCTCAATGCGCAAAACTGTGCGGGTGGGTGCTCCCGACGGTCGACGTGTATCGACGCGGTCGGCTGCCCGCGGAGCAGTGACCGACTCCGATCAGGAGAAGATTCGAAACGCATGGGCGGCCCTGACGCCGCGTGCGGATTCGATCGCCGACTCGATCACGCTGGCGTTGATCGAGCAGGAGCCGGCGTACCTGGCCAGTTCCACGCCGGACATCGCAGGCGAGATTCGCCGCAGCACCCGCGAGCACATCAATCAAGGTCTGCGCACGCTGTCGGGGTTGTCCGCCGCAGGCGACAACGCGCGCGAGGTGTGGCGTCGCACCGGCCGGGAGCGCGCACGCCAGGGGATTCCGATGGAGCTGGTACTCAAGGCGTACACCCTCGGTAGCCGGACGCTGTGGGAGGAGCTGATGCTCGAGCGCGAGCAGCGTCGCACCAGCATCGACGAACATCTGTTGCTGGTTGCGGGTCGGCAGTTGTGGCGCGCGCTCGACAGTCAATACGAGACTCTGGTCGAGGCGTACCGGCAGGAAAGCGCCCGCATGCAGCAGCGCGACCTCGCCAACGTTCTGGTGATCCTCGACGGCCTTCGATCGGGCCGTGGCGGTGACCCGGCGTTCGTCATCGAAGCACGTGCCACCCTTGGCCTTTCGGCATCGCAGCAGATCGCGTGCGTGGTCGGTCCGCTCGACGATCAGGGGTCACCTCCGCTCCCGGCACCAGAGGACGCGTTGGACCAGATCGGCGCAGTCTCGCATTGGAACACCAGGGACGGCCACCAGTTCGCGCTCGTCGCACTCGGAACCGGATCGTGGAACTCCGTCGTCGACGCCCTCGCTGCTCGGGCCGTCGGGCCTGTCGGGGTCGCGCATTCGCCGGAGGGAGTGTCGTCGTTCGCGGCGGCGTATCGCCTGGCAGCGTTGACGGCCGAGACCATCACCGAGGACAGCGGCGTGGCATTGGCCACGGATCGACTGCCGCGCGTGATCATGGCGGCCGACGATCAGTCCTCGGAATTGTTGGTGCGCCACGCGCTGGGCAATTTGTGGACGCACCCCGAACCGCATCGAGAAACGCTGCTCGACACTCTGGCCCACATGCTCGCGTCCGACGGTTCGCCCACCAATGCCGCCAAGGCGTTGTACTGCCACAGAAACACCGTGATCTACCGGGTCCATCGAATCGAGGAGTTGACCGGCCACGATCTGACCGATCCACGAGATCGGCTGCTGCTCACTCTCGCGCTGGTCAGGACAGGTCATTGGGCTCGGGCCGTCGGCGAAGGGGACAGTTCGACGCCTCGGGCGTCATTCAACCGAATGAATTGACGAGACAAATTTCGAGTCGGTGTAACGAAGGACCGGGGTCCGCTTATATTCCCAGTGGCTCCGCACTGCTGCCTGACCCCCGACCCGGCAGCAGCGCGGAGCCTTTCTCGTTACCGGTGACGACGGTCTCCGAATGAGCGCCACCGTTCGGTTTGCGTAAGCTCGTGCGCGGGGTACGCCAAGCAGAAGGGCGGATCGACAACCAACGGTGGTCCTGGAAGGGTCGAACGTGAGCGAGGGCAAGAGTAGGTCGGGTGATGCGCCCGAGGGTGCCGAACCGAAACCCGACGTACCGCCGTACGACGCTCCCACCGAGGTCTTCGGGGCACTCCGCGACGGGGCCGACGACTCGAAGCAGGCACCCGAGGCGGAGCAATCGTCCGAGGTGCAGGCCGAGTCCGAGGTCGGGGCCGAGGCCGAGGTGGAAACCGAGGCCGAGCAGCCTTCCGGCGCCGAAACCGATGTCGACGAGCCCGGGTCGGTCGATGCCGGGTCGGTCGATGGAGATTCGGTTACCGCACACCCGGTCGTCGACGATGTCGCGGCCACCGAGGCCCACGCAGCTGCAGTCGACTCGGGGGACGCCGAGACCGATCCGATCACGGACCAGCAGCCGCCGCCCGCAGCCGACGAATCGCCTACCGTCGCGCAGTCTGTAGTTCCTGCTGACACCGATGCTCCTACTGAGACAGATGTTTCTCCCCGACCCGAGTCGCCGGTCCAGCCCCCCGTGGTTCCGCCGGAGGACGACCCGGCGCAGCCCAGCGATGGGTCCGGATTTGTGCCGCCGTGGCGGAAGATCGCCATCGGGGCCGGCGCGGTGGTTGCCGTTCTGGCCCTGCTGTACGCGGCGGATTGGATCACCTCCAGCGACCGCGTGCCCCGCGGCGTCACCGTCGCCGGAATCGAGGTGGGCGGTAAGAGCCACTCCGACGCCGAGGCGCTGTTGCGCTCCGAGTTGGGTGCGCGTGCCGAGCAGCCCGTACTGGTCGACGTCGGCGATCGACAGGTCGAGGTACTCCCCGCCGCTGCCGGTCTCGGTGTGGATTGGAATGCGACGCTCGACCGTGCGGGGTCGCAGCCGATCAACCCGATCACTCGGCTGACGTCGTTGTTCGGCAGCCGCGAGATCGGTGTCGTCTCGACCACGGACGAGCAAGCACTCACCGCTGCCGTGGACGGACTGCGCGCCGAGACCGATCGCGCGCCCGTCGAAGGCGACGTCGTGTTCGACGGCAGCACCCCGATCGCCGTCGCACCATTGTCCGGCCGCGAACTGGACGCCGACGGGACACGTCGAAACCTGCAGACCGAATGGGCCTCTGGCACAACGGAAGTGGTCTACGAGTCCACGCCCGTCACGGTCACGCAGGACGCGGTGGATCGCGCCTTCGCCGACATCGCCGTTCCCGCGGTCGAGGCACCGGTGATCGTCTCCGGTCGGCAGGACGTCGATGCGACTCTGCCGACGGATCGGGTGGGCGAGGTTCTGCGTTTCGACCCGGATGGCCAGGGCGGGTTGACGCCGATCTACGACACCGACGTGGCCACCGGCATTCTCGCGCCGCAACTGGTGCGCACCGAAGTGCCGCCGAAGGACGCGTCGTTCACCTTCTCCGGGGGTGCGCCGACCGTCGTCCCCGGTGAAATGGGGGAGTTGGTGGAGTGGCGCAAGACCCTCGAGCAACTCCCCGCGCTGCTGTCTGCGGACGGGCCTCGCACCACCGAGGCGATCTACGAACCGGCTCCGCCCGCTCTCACCACCGAGGACGCGGAGAATCTCGGCGTGCGAGAAGTGATTGCCGAATACACGACCGGTGGGTTCGAGTACGCGTCGGGCATCAACATCGGGCTCACGGCAGACATCGTCAACGGTGCGCTCGTGAAGCCGAAAGAAACGTTCTCGCTCAACGGATACACCGGCCCGCGAGGTACTGCGCAGGGCTTCGTGGAGTCCGGGATCATCGACAACGGCCGACCCGATCGTGCCGTCGGCGGCGGAATCAGCCAGTTCGCGACCACGCTGTACAACGCGTCGTACTTCGCAGGCATGGAAGACACGGACCATACCGAGCACAGTTACTACATCAGCCGGTACCCCGAGGCGCGTGAAGCGACGGTCTTCGAAGGTGCCATCGACCTGAAGTTCACCAACCCGAACGACACCGGCGTGGTGATCCAGTCGTTCGCCGATTCCTCCAGCGTCACTGTCCGACTGTGGGGAACGAAGACGGTGGACGTCGAATCGATCACCGGTTCGCGCACCAATTTCACGTCACCGAACACCGTGACACTGCCCGCCGGTGACGGCTGCGTCGCGTCCGGTGGAGGCCAGGGATTCACCGCCAGCGATACCAGAGTGATCAGCGACACGGCGTCGGGCCGGGAAATTTCGCGGAACACCAGGACGGTGAAGTACGACCCGATTCCTATCGTGAGGTGCGTCGAGCCCGATCGCCCGGATCCCGCTCCGGACCGCGCGCCAGATCCGGACCCGGATCCGGAGCCGAGCGACGACGAGTGACGCCGCACCCGCGATGGTGGCGTTCCGATCACGTCGATTCGGACTGTGGCGTCGCCGCCCGATCGGGTGTTTGCTTGCAGTAAGTGTCCGCTCGGCAGAACTGTGCCCCGCGGGGTGCACCACGAGATCGAAAGGGAGCTTCGTCCATGACGCTCACACGTACCGTCCTCGATCAGCAGACGCTTCGTGAGGCGTACGCGCAGTTCCCGAGCGGCGTCGTCGCGATCGCCGCGAAGATGGACGGCGTTCTGGTCGGCCTGGCCGCCAGCAGCTTCGTATCGGTGTCCATCGATCCGCCGCTCGTCGCGGTGTGCATCCAGAACACGTCGACGACCTGGCCGAAACTCGAATTGGCACCCAGCATCGGAGTCAGCGTTCTCGGCGAGGCGCACAACGACGCCGTCCGCACGCTGGCGGCCAAAACTGGCGACCGTTTCGCCGGTCTCGATCTCACCATCTCCGATGGGGGAGCAGCCTTCATCGTCGGGGCCACTGCGTGGTTGGACACCACCATCGAGCAACAAATCCCGGCGGGTGACCACGCAATAGTGCTGCTGCGCATACATTCTCTGGATGTGCAGAGTGAAGTGAATCCAATCGTGTTCCACGGCAGCAAGTTCCGCAAACTTCAGCAATAGCGGCTGCTCGACTACGCTTCGCCGGTTCGGCCCCTTTCGGCCCCTGCTCGGCCCCGTCCTGCCCTGCCCTGCCCTGCTCGGCTCGGCTCCAGTTCGGCCCCCTGCTCGGCTTCAGTTCGGCCCCTGCTCGGCTCCTGCCCGTGCGGCTCCCCGTCTTCGCAAACGCGCGCGCACTTGCTGAACGCGCGCGAAATAGTTGGCGAATCCGCGCAATTCTGACAAATGCGCGCGCGTTTGCGGGATCGAGACCAGAACCAGGCCGGACAACTGGTACGTCCGTACCTGTATTCATCCACAGGCCTCGATTAGTGCACAGACGGCCGCTTCTGGGCTCGAACCGGCCGGCGTATGGCCGAGACTCGAAGGATGAAAGACGACCGAATGGTGCGACGCACGGAGGCGTTGGCAAATGGGTTCGCGGATCACGAGTTGCGTGCCCTGTACGAGCGAGGGGGATGGGTGCGGCTGGTCAACGGCGTCTATGTTCCGTCGTCGAGGTTGGCCGAGTTGTCGGAGCACGAGCGGCACCGACTTCTCATCGATGCGATCCTGCCGACCATCTCCAGGGACCACGTCGTCAGTCATCGTTCGGCCGCCCTGCTGCACGGGTTGCCCTTGCCGAGAGGAGGATTCGACAAAGTTCACGTCACTCGCAATCGCCATGGCGGAGGTCGGAAGAACTCGGCAATAGTCGTCCACTGTGCGCCATCGGGACCGAGGGTGATGCTCGACGGTATCGCGGTGACATCGTTGGCGCGGACAGTGGTCGATCTCGGCCGTACCGAGACGACGTTGTCGGCGGTGATCGCCGGTGATGCAGCCCTGAAAAGTTGTGACCCAGACGAGATCGACGCCGAGCTGCGCGGCGCTCGAGGATGGAAGGGGGTGGCTCGAGCGCGACGGGCTGTCCGACTGATGGACGGCCGTAGCGACAATCCGGGCGAGTCCCAAAGCCGAATCATGCTGCGCGAGGCCGGTTTCGACCCAGAGCCCCAAGTGGAGATCTACGACGACGACGGGAACTTCGTGGCACGCATCGACTGGCTGATCAACGGCATCGTCGTCGCCGAATTCGATGGCAAGCTCAAGTACACCGGTTATCTGCAGCCGAACGAGAGTCCCGGCGACGTGGTGTTCAAGGAAAAGCTGCGGGAGGACGAGATACGCGAACTCGGCTATCCAGTGGTGCGCTGGACGTGGGCGGATCTGGCCCGTCCGGAGGAGCTGTCGGCGAGGATATCCCGCGCGTTGAAGCGGGCTGCGGCCCTCCCGATGCCGCGAGGGAGTGTGCGGAGTACGTCCTGCAGGCCGCAAACGCGCGCGCATTTGCCGAACGCGAGCGAAATTGCTTGAGAATCCGCGCAATTCTGACAAATGCGCGCGCGTTTGCGAGGGCCGGGGGCCAGCAACGCCGCACCCCCAACAAATGCGCGCGCGTTTGCGGCAACCCGGGGGCCAGCAACGCCGCACCCCCAACAAATGCGCGCGCGTTTGCGGCAACCCGGGGCCAGCAACGCCGCACCCCCAACAAATGCGCGCGCGTTTGCGGCAACCCGGGGCCGGCAACCCACACCCGGCATACAAAGAACAACGGCCGCACTCGAAATCGAGTGCGGCCGTTGAAATGTCAGGGAATCAGAATGCTGCTTCGTCCAGTTCCATGATGTCGTTGTCGATGTTGGTGAGGATTGCTCGCGTCGCGGTGAGCTGCGGGAGGATGTTCTTGGCGAAGAACGATGCGACGGCGATCTTGCCCTCGTAGAACGCCTTCTCCTTGCCTTCTGCACCGTTGTCGAGTGCAGTGATGGCGATTTCGGACTGACGCAGCAGCAACCAACCGATGAGCAGGTCGCCGAAGCCCATGAGGAAGCGCACCGATGCCAGGCCGACCTTGTACAGCTCGGTGGGCTGGTCCTGTGCGCCCATGAGGTGCTGAGTCATCGAGGTGACGATGGCCTGCACGTCTTCGAGTGCGGTGGCGAGCAGTGCACGCTCGGCCTTGAGGCGTCCGTTTCCTGCTTCGCTGTCGATGAACGACTTGATCTGTCCGGCGACGTGAGCCAGCGCTACGCCGCGGTCGCGGGCGATCTTGCGGAAGAAGAAGTCCTGCGCCTGGATGGCGGTGGTGCCTTCGTACAGCGAGTCGATCTTGGCGTCGCGGATGTACTGCTCGACGGGGTAGTCCTGCAGGAAGCCGGAGCCGCCGAAGGTCTGCAGCGATTCGGCCAGCACCTGGTACGCGATCTCCGATCCGACGCCCTTGACGATGGGCAGCAGCAGATCGTTGACGCGGTATGCGATGTCTTCGTCGGCGTCCGAGACCTGCTTGGCGGTGATCGGGTCCTGGTGTGCGGCGGTGTAGAGGTACACCGCGCGCAGGCCCTCGGAGTACGCCTTCTGCATCATCAGGCTGCGACGCACGTCGGGGTGGTGCGTGATGGTGACACGCGGTGCGGTCTTGTCGGTCATCTGCGTCAGGTCTGCGCCCTGGACGCGCTCCTTGGCGTACTCGAGTGCGTTGAGGTAGCCGGTGGAGAGTGTGCCGATTGCCTTGGTGCCGACCATCATTCGTGCATGCTCGATGACGTCGAACATCTGCGCGATGCCCTTGTGGACCTCGCCGACGAGCCAGCCCTTGGCGGGAACGCCGTGGCCACCGAAGGTGAGCTCGCAGGTGGCGGAGGCCTTGAGGCCCATCTTGTGCTCGACGCCGGTGACGAATGCGCCGTTGCGCTCGCCCAGCTCGCCCTTCTCGAAGTCGAAGAGGACGGACGGTACGAAGAACAGGCTCAGACCCTTGGTGCCCGGTCCGGCACCTTCGGGGCGGGCGAGTACGAGGTGGAAGATGTTCTCGAACAGGTCGTCGGAGACGGCCGAGGTGATGAAGCGCTTGACGCCCTCGATGTGCCAGGAGCCGTCGTCCTGCTTGATCGCCTTGGTGCGACCTGCGCCGACGTCGGATCCGGCGTCGGGCTCGGTCAGGACCATCGTGGCACCCCAGCTGCGTTCGACGGCGACCTTGGCCCATTCCTTCTGCTCGTCGGTTCCGTTGTGGAACAGGATGTTCGCGAAGCCGGGGCCAGCGGAGTACATGAACGCTGCGGGCTGCGAGCCGAGGAGCATCTCGTTGATGCCCCACAGGAGGTTGCGCGGGGCAGGCATGCCGCCGATTTCCTCGTCGAGGCCGACGCGCCACCACTCACCGTCGGCAAGGGCCTTGTAGGACTTCTTGAAGGATTCGGGAAGCTTCAGGCTGTGGGTCTCGGGATCGAAGACCGGGGGGTTGCGGTCGGCGTCCGCGAAGGACTCGGCCAGCGGGCCCTCGGCCAGGCGCACTACCTCGCGCAGCATGTCACGGGCTACTTCACCGTCCATGTCGCCGAAGTTGTCGCCCTCGAGTGTCTCGTCGAGTCCGAACATCTCGAAGAGGTTGAATTCGAGGTCCCGGAGGTTGCTCTTGTAATGGCCCATTGCTCGTTCGCTCTCCAGTCGGTGGTGCGGTCTCGTGAGTACCGCCCAAGTTAGCTACTCGTCGGTAACTTAACGGATATTACTCCCGATCGGTTCCGCTGCCAAGGGCGGACCTACTCGCGAGTAATAGAGCGTCGACGGCTGTGCCGCCGGTCACGTCGCGGTAGCGGTTCTCGGCGGTGATGATGGTCAGCCGAGAACCGATGTCCGACGCCAAATCCTTTGGCGTGTAGAGGATTTCGGGTTCCTGTGGGCCCCCGGTACCGGACTCGATGTTCGCGGAGTGGTGTCCGAGAATCATGAGGATTCCATCAGGTTTCAACGCTGACACCGCCGTCGTGACCGCCGCGCGACGCGCGTCCGGCGGCAGATGGAGGTAGAACATGAGAACCAGGTCATAGTTCGGCGATGGTGACAACTGCGTCACATCCGCATGGACCCAGGTCAGGCGCTCGCGCACCGACCGCGGTGCCGAAGCCGCCACGTCATTTGCCCTCGTCAAGGCCACCGAGGAGAAATCGACCGCGTCGACGGTCCAGCCACGGGTTGCCAACCAGATGGCGTTTCGACCCTGGCCCGACGCGAGATCCAGTGCGCGACCGCGTTTCAGCGTTGTCGCGACCTCGACCAACGTCGCGTTCGGTGCCTCGCCGTAGACGAGTTGTCGGCCTTCGTACTTGCGATCCCAGTCTGCGGCGTCCACCTCGGGAAGCCTAGTGGGAGCTGTTACAGCGTCGCGCGCAGCAGCAACACGTTGTAGTTCTGATACACCGTCGCCAGGAAGTACAGATCGCGTCCGGTCGAGTACGGGTGGATGTACGGCGCGTAGATCGAGCTGACCTCGCGAGTATCGACCAGAACCTCCGGCGGGCTCCACGGCCCGACCGGCGAGGGCGAGCGCCGCAGCACGATCGAGTTGGCGTTGTCGGTGGTCACCATCAGGTACTGCCCGAGAGTGGCGTTGTACGCGACGGAGAGCTCGCCGACGCCGTCGACGATGGGCGCTGCCGCTGCCGGGTCGCCCTTCTTCCAGTCCTGGCCGGTCCAGTACTCGTATTCTCCGAGCTTCGCGATGTCCTGTTCCTTGACGCGAGCGATGTGGCCGAGGTTGAAGCGGCCGGGCGGAGTGCCGTACTGGTAGACGTATCCGCCGTCCTTCAGATAGGCGCTCTGCTGAAAGTTGCGGTCGCCGCCGACGCTGGGGCGCTGAGTGTCGGGCAGTGCTGCCCAGTTCTCCCCGTTGTCGTTGGAGACCGCCAAGCCGGAGAAATTGGTTTCCCAGGTTCCGGCGGGGCCCCAGTTCTTCACCGACATCAGGTTCAGGTACTGACTGTCGCCGACGGCCACCCCGGCCGTCGGAATCCGGCTGATCTCCACGAACGGGATCTTGGGGCTGGGGACGACCTCTTTGGTCTGGCCGAGAGGGTCGAGGACGACGCTGTCGAAGTTCATGCCGTCGGCGAGGTTGCGGTCGTTGCTGCGCACGATGGCGTTGCTTCGCCACGACCAGAGGCTGCCCTGCAGCAGGTTGGGTACGCCGAGTCCGGCGGTGTCGCCGAATGCCGTCAACACTTCGCCGCGGCCGTTGTCCCACATGATCCCGAGATCGGTGCCGATCATGTTGACGTTCTGCGTGTTGTTGGGACTCGACATCCCGGTCACCTGCGCGACGGCCTGGGCTCGACCGTGCAGCTGCGGCAGCCCGAACGTACCGTTCAGCCCGGCGATGGGATTGACCGCATTGGGATTGGCGAGCGCGTTGGGTGCTGTGACCAGCAAGGATGCTGCAACGGCCACGGTGGCAACGGTCAATGCTCTGGAACCCACGCGACTCACGACGTTCTCCCCGATTTCGATTCCACTCCCCGGTAACCGATGGAACCATACCAGCAGTTTGTTCGAGGGGGCATAAATCGGAGCATCGGCTGTTTTGTGGAATCGGGCAAATGCACCTCGGTGTCGTAATCTGGACGGTGTGAGTGATCTACCCGATTCCCGGCTGGCGAGGGATCTGTCCGTCAGTGCGATGCGGCTGAATCGGAGGCTTCGTCTGCGACATTCCAGCGACAGGCTGCCCGTCGCTCACCTGTCGATTCTGACGACACTGCTGCGCGAGGGACCGATGACGACGGGCGAGTTGGCCGCACGGGAGCGAATCAAGCCGCCGTCGGTCTCGAGGTCCACGCACGCTCTGGTCGAGTCGGGTCTGCTGGACAGGCTCGCGCATCCGACGGACGGTAGGCAGGTGGTTCTGCAACTGACCGATGCGGGGACGGCGGCCGCCAAGGAAGAGGTTGCCGCCCGCGAGATCGCGCTCGCGGCGCAGCTGGACGACTTGAGTCCGCAACAGCGGGAAACACTGGCCTCGGCGGCACGGATCCTGACCGAGATCGTCGAAAAGGTCGACTGAACACCGTCAGTTCTCGTGGTGGACTGCCTGATCGAGGGCGTCGACATCCCAGTCGAGGGTCGATCCCAGCTCCTCGGAATCGCCTCGGCGCGCGACGCGGCCGAGGGTTGTGGCGACGACTGCCGCGCACACCATCCACACGGCTACGCCTATCAGCAACCCGGTCATGTCACACTTTCTAGCACCTGTGTCTGTGAAATAGCCGTGAAACGGTAATTCGGCTTTGTTGCGATTCGATAATGGTCGTTTTCGGTCCGACAATTCAGGCGGGTCGAAGGTGCTGTTCCACAACGGTTGTGGAGATTCTCGTTCCGAATTGATTTCAGCGGAAAACAGACCTCACGGAACGTACTGAGAAGCCCTAAGGTGTGTGCAATTCTCCGACGGCAACCCGGAATCGACTGGTCGGTGTGCACAATTGCGACACAGCGTCGAGATCGGCCTCGAAATCGACATCACGCAATTCGCAGAGCATCGTGATCGACGCACCGGCGGTGGACAAGGCGTCGAGTGTGGCGGTACCCGTGGACGGAGCGGACATGGGTACGTCGATCAGGGCCCGCGCCAGGGCAGGGTCGCGCAGACCCAGCGCCCACCAGCCGCCGTCCTCGGCCGAACCCAGCACGTCGGTGCTGTCGAGTTGCGCGGCCGCATCGGTCAGCAGTTGCGCCGTGACCTGTGGGGTGTCCATGCCGATCTGAAGGACGGCTCCGGTGGTCGCCGCGTCGGCGTGTGCGTTGGCCAGCCGTTCTCCCAAACCGTCGCCGCGCTGCGCGATCACCGTGAACGACGCCAGAGCGCGGGTCAGTTCGTCGGCACGGGCCGCGTCGGCGAGATTTCCGGTGAGGGCCACGACGCGGTGATCGACCTCGGCGGCCCGCACGGCATCGAGGGTGTCCAGCAGCGAGGCCGCGGCCAGTTCGGCCGCGGCGGCGTCACCGAGCGTGGCGGCGAGGCGCGTCTTGGCGAGCCCGGGAACGGGCGCTTTGGCCACGACGAGCGCAGTGACGATCACGAGAGCACCTTCCAGAAATCGCGAACGGCGACGATCGTCCCCTTCACCGAGCCCGAGACCTTCGACGTGCCGGCGGTCCGTGGACGGTAGACCACGTCGTGTTCGACGACCGTCCATCCAGCACCGGCTGCCAGGACCAGTAGCTGCAGCGGATAGCCCGAGCGCCGATCGGTCACATCCAGGTCGAGCAGTGCTTGACGTCGGACTGCCCGGATGGCTCCGAGGTCGTGTACGGGCAACTTGTACTTGGTCCGAAGTCGCAGTGACAGAACGGCATTGCCGATCTTGGCGTGCAGCGGAGAGCTTCCCTTCACGGGTCGGCGGCGGCCGACCGCGAGGTCCGCATGCTCCAGGGCCGCCACGAGCGTCGGCAGATCACGCGGATCCATCGAGCCGTCACCGTCGAGGACACAGACGATGTCGGTACGGGCTGCGAGGACGCCTGCGTGCACGGCTGCCCCGTATCCGGGCGCGGATTCGGAGACCACGGTGGCTCCGTGGGCAGCGGCCACGGCGGCGGTGGCATCGGTGGAGTTGTTGTCCACCACGATGATCGAATAGCCCGGCGGCACCGAATCGAGTACGGCCGGCAGCGATTCGGCCTCGTTCATGCACGGCACGATCACGGTGACCGATGGTGAGTCAGACACGGGGCGGCCCGGTTCCCTCGGCGTCGCGCAGAGGTGCGTCGGCGAATGCGGTGAGTCCGTCGATCGGCATGATCTTCGCGCGGAATCCCAGGGTCTCTTCGGCCCGGCGGGAACTGGCGACGATGTGCCGAACGTCGCCGGCTCGGTACTGCCCGGTGATCTCGGGCGTCGGTCCGCCGCGCGCGTCGGCCAGGACGGTCGCCACCTCGCCGATGGTGATCGGTTGTCCTGAGCAGACATTGAGGGCGGTGAAGCCGTCGAGCTCGGCCTCGATCGACGCGATGTTGGCGGCTGCCACGTCGTGCACGTGGACGAAATCGCGGGCCTGTTTGCCGTCCTCGTACACCGTCGGTGCCTGGCTGCGTTCCAATGACGAGCGAAACATTGCCGCCACACCGGAATACGGAGTATTGCGCGGCATGTGTGGCCCGTACACATTGTGGTAGCGCAGTGCGACCACCGATCCACCCGTGGCGATAGCCCACGCGGAGGCGTAGTTCTCCTGTGCCAGTTTGCTCGCCGCGTAGATGCTCCTGGGTTCGAGTATCGAATCTTCCTCCACCAGAAGCCAATCGAGGGGCTCACCGGACCTCGGATCGCGATTGTCGAACATGCCCGCATCGAGATCGGCGCGGGTGCGGGGCGGCGGAACCACGGTCTCGCCCGAGGAATTGAGGTACCGCCCCTCGCCGTAGACCACCATCGAGGACGCGAGAACCAGTCGGGAACAGCCTGCCTCGTACATCGCCGCGAGCAGCACTGCCGTCCCGTAGTCGTTGTGGCTGGCGTAGGCCGGAGCATCTGCGGCGTCGACGCCTGCTCCGACGACGGCTGCCTGATGGCACACGACGTCGATCCCGCGCAGTATCTCGACCAGTGCATCCTTGTCGCGCACATCGAGATCGGTGATCCCGTCGGCTCGCGCTCCCGGGCCGTGCGCAGATTCCAGCATGGCGTCGACGGCGACGAACTCGTGTCCGGAGCCGGCTGCCGCGTCGACAATGTGGCCGCCGATGAATCCGGCTGCGCCGGTGAGCAGTACCCGCGTCATGGCAGCTCTATCGGTAGGTCGATCCCGGCGTGGACGCGGCACGTGGGACAGTCGCCGGTGGGCGCGTCGGAGATGGCCGCGCGCACCAACGCCTTGAGCGGCTCGATGTTCTTCTGGAATTCGGCGAACACGTCCACCGCCTTGACGCCCTGGCCGGATTCGATGCCGGCGTCGAGGTCGGTCACCAACGCGATCGGTGCGTAGCAGAGTTCGAGTTCGCGAGCCAGGACGGCTTCGGGATGGCCGGTCATGTTCACCAGCGTCCAACCCTGGCGGGCGAACCACTGGCTTTCGGCGCGGGTGGAGAACCGGGGGCCTTCGACGACGACCATGACGCCGCCGTCGACAGCGGTGTCCTGGACTGCGGACTTCCGGAGCGTCGGGCAGTACGGGTCGGCGAATTCGACGTGAACGCCGCCCTGGTCGAAGTAGGTCTGTGCGCGCCCGGAGGTTCGGTCGACGAGTTGATCGGGAATCACGACGGTGCCCGGGCCGTACTCCGGTACCAATGATCCGACCGCGCACGGTGCGAACACCCGGCCGACTCCGAGCATCCGCAGCGCCCACATGTTGGCGCGATAGGGCAACGTGTGTGGGGAGTACTCGTGCTGTCGGCCGTGTCTGGGCAGAAACGCCACGCGGCGACCTTCTACTTCGCCCAACGTGATGGGAGCGCTCGGCGCACCGTAGGGGGTCTCGAGCACTATCTCCTCGGCGTCGTCGGCGAAGAACGAATAGAAGCCGCTGCCGCCGATGACGGCTATCTCGGCCCGCCCCGTCGCGTCGTTGTTCATCTGCTCATCCTCCATCACCGTCGGTCGATATGCTGGTCCGAGATCGTGTTTTCGTTCAAGTCCGCAGGGAGAAAAGACTATCCGCTACTGGAGAGAAGCCGTCGCAGGCACGTTGGCCGTCGCGCTGGTCGTGGTCGCGTTCATCGTTCCGTATCTGGGGAACGAACTCGTCACCCCCATCATCAACCGAACCCCGCAGCAGGTGCGCGACTTCGCCGATGCGGCACCGCTGTTCGGCTTCCGCGAGATTCATGTGGGATGGGGAACGCCGTTCGCCGTCCTCATCGCGGTGGCGACTGTGCTGTGGGGGCCGACGCTGGCACGACGCCTGTCCTGGACACGGTTGCTCGTCGTCGTGTGGGCTGCGTCGGCGGCCTGGACGATGGCGCTGGCGATGGTGGACGGCTGGAAGCGCGGTTTCGTGGACCGGCTGGCGTCGACGGACGAGTACTTGCACGAAGTGCCCGGCATCACCGACATTCCGGCAACACTGCGCGGGTTCTCCGAGCGAATCCTGGACTACCAGGCGGATTCGTGGACCACACACGTGTCGGGACATCCGCCCGGCGCGTTGCTGACGTTCGTTTGGCTCGACCGTCTGGGGCTCGGCGGCGGAGCCTGGGCGGCGACGCTGTGCGTGCTGGTCGGTACGAGTGCCGCAGTGGCGGTGGTCCTCACGCTCCGGGTGCTCGGCGACGAGACCATGGCCCGGCGGGCAGCGCCGTTCGTGGCGATCGCTCCCGCGGCGATCTGGATCGCCGTCTCGGCCGATGCGTTCTATGCCGGCGTCGCTGCGTGGGGTATCGCGTTGTTGGCGATCTCCACGAAGCGATACCAGTGGCCCGCCTCGATCGGCGCGGGAGTGTTGCTCGGGTTCGGCGTCTATCTCAACTACGGGCTGGTGTTGATGGGCCTGCCCGCCGTCGCAGTGCTGATTGCCGGGCGGAAGATTCTGCCGTTCGTCGGCGCGCTGATCGGAGCCCTGATCGTCGCCGCCATCTTCACCGCGTACGGATTCTGGTGGTACGACGGCTACTTGCTGGTGCAGGAGCGCTACTACCAGGGCATCGCAACCGATCGCCCCTTCGAGTACTGGGGTTGGGCGAACTTCGCAGCTCTGTTCTGTGCGTTGGGTGTTGCTGTGCCCGCTGCGTTTCCGCGGATCCTCACCAGGGTGGAGCCGATCAACCTGCTGGTGATCGGCGCTATCGCGGCGGTGGTGATGGCGGACCTGAGCCAGCTGAGCAAAGCGGAGACCGAACGAATCTGGTTGCCCTTCGCCATGTGGATGCTGATCGCGCCTGCTGTGTTGCCGATCCGGACGCATCGGTTCTGGTTGGCACTGCAGGTGATCGGCGCATTGGCGATCAATCATCTGCTGTTCACGAACTGGTGAGCGGAGCCAGCGTCATCTGAGCGAACCAGCGCCCGTCGATCGGTGCCACGTCCACCACGCGAAGGCCTGCGGCATTGGCGAGATCCGCGGTGGCGTCGGCGCTGACGCTCGACCAGGCGAACCAGTCGCCGACCATGGTGTCGGTTTCCCAGCGAACGGTGCGATGACGGATTCCGGTGTCGCTCGGCGCATCCACCTCGGCGATGACCGCTCCGTGCGGTGCCAGTAGATCCGCCGCACGGCGGAGCAGTCGCACCGGGTCGCCGCCGATGCCGATGTTGCCGTCCGCGAGCAGCACACAAGACCAGTTGCCGGTGTCGGGCAGCGGCTCGAAGAGGTCGCGGAGCACGGCATTGCCGCCGCGGCCGATGGTCAGGTCGACAGCTGCTTTCGAGGTGTCGACTCCGAGTGCCGAGACACCGCGTCGGGCAAGCGCTTCGGTGAGGCGACCGGGCCCGCAGCCGAGATCGATGGTGGAGCCGGTGCATCGGCTCAGCATGGCGTGATCGGCGCGGCGATCCTCCGCGGACGAGGCGCTGCCACCCATCCAGCGGGCGGTGGGGAGCTTCTGCCTGCTGCCGTCGGAATCGCCTATCCAGCAGGGTAGTCCAGCTGCTGCGCGGTGAAAGAGTGTGTCTGCGGTGACGCTCATGCTCGGCTCCGTACGAGGATCAATCGAATGAAGTAAGCGATTGCGCTCACGATGAACAACGCAGCGGTCAACGCGAGCCAACGTCCGAGGAATGGCTCCTGCGTCGAACCGGTTGCGGCGCGGTAGGACTCCGCACCTTGCGAGAGTATCCCGGGGAAGAACATCAGAAACGTCAGCCCGGTTCCGAGGGCGGGAACACGAACGAAATTCACCGGTGACACGGCCAGGGTTCGGCGTGGGATACCGGTGATCAATCGATCGGCCAGCGAGTAGAGCGGGAACAGTACGGCGTCGTGCAGCAGTACCGATCCGAAGAACCACACGAGTATGGACTTCCACCAGATGTCGCTGTTCCACAGACTCTGCGGCCCGGCGAGAGTGACGACATAGCCGACCAGCGCGAACGACAACAGCAGACCGACCGCGTGCAGCGGGTGCCCGCCGTAGATCCTCGTGAACGCTCTCATCCGAAGGCTCCTGACCGTGCGACGCAAACACCCGTGCGCGAGGGCCACCGTCTTCGACGGCGGCGACTCGCGCACGGGCGTTCAGGAAGTGATTAGGCAGTGCTGACCGTGATGGTCGCAACGCCCACGAGCAGTCCCGGGGTCACAGCATCGGTGTTGAAGGTGCTGTTGAGCAGTCCGGCAGCGGTCTCCGAGATCTTCACCTCGGTGCCCTGCAGGATTGCGGTGTTGTCGGGTCCGGTAGCGAGCGGCTGCAGGGTGCGGCCGTCGAGATCGAACAGGACTGCGTCGGCTGCTGCTTCTTCTCCGTTGACCATGACGTCACCGGTGAGAAGCGAAGTGCCGGGGTCGATGTCGAAGTTGATGAGCTCGACGACGGTCTCGCCTGCGGTCAGCGACAAGCCGCTGCCTTCGTGCATGATCTCGCCCTGGACGTAGGGGTCGACGGTGCCGGGCTCCCAGTACTTCACGTCTCCGCCGGTGATCGGGAAGCGGATGGATCCGTCTGCGAGAGTCGCGGTTCCGACAACGCCGGGCGTGAGGCCCAGGGTGGTCAGTGCGCCGGTGAAGCCGGGATCGAGAGCAACTGCGGTGTCGACACCGTTGCTGAGGTCGGGGACCTCGGCTGCGGGCTCGGGCATGCTCTCGGTGGTCTCCATGGCCGACGACTCCGAGGAGGTGGCTGCGTCGGTGGTCTCGGACGCTTCCTCGCTGGAGCATGCGGCAAGCGGGACGATTGTCAGTGCACCGATTGCGGTGGCGGCCAAAGCTTTACGAACTGTGAACATGTCGGTCAACCTTCCGTGCTCGTCTCTCGAGCGTTGTGGGTCATTCGGCGCTGCTTGCCGAGCGGATGGGTTTCATCTCGATCCCCTGCAAGGGAGCGTGTCCACCTGTTACCCGACAAACCGGACTACCAAACCGGAAATTTTCCGAAGGTTCACTCGAGGTCAACGAAGGATCAAGTCCGCCGCCCGTTCGCCGATCACCACCGACGGTGCGTGAGTGTGCCCGCGGATGATGCTCGGCATGATCGATGCGTCGGCGACCCGAAGGCGGTCGACGCCCCGCACCCGTAGTTCGGAGTCGACCACACTGTGGGCGTCGTTGCCCATCCGGGCAGTGCCCACGGGGTGATAGAGAGTGTGGGCATTCTGTTCGAGGGCCTCGGTGAGCAGGTCCGCCGGGGAGATGTTCGACGCCACCCTGGGGCGGACGATGTCGCCCAGCTCGCCCTTCATCGATGGGGTTTCGGAGATTGCAACGCAGGCCCGTAGCCCTTCGATCATGGCGCGGCGGTCGAGTCCGCCGGGGTCGCTGAGGTAGCGGGGTTCGACGATGGGCTTGGCCAGGGGGTCGGCCGAGCGGAGGGTGATCTCGCCTCGGCTCTCGGGTTTGACGAGTACCGCGCCGATGACGGCGGCGTGCGAATCCTGGCCGACGAGTCCCTCGTCGAAGAACGGTGCCGGTCCGAAGATGAGTTCCACATCGGGCAGGGCGAGGTCTTCTCGGCTCTTGATGAATCCGTACGCCTCGGCGACGTTCGAGGTGAGCATGCCGCGACGGCGCGTGAGGTAGTTGACCAGCTCGGGGATCTTCTCGGCGTGGAAGAGAGAGTCCCTCTCGGTTTTCCAGCCGATGAGGGCGGCCAGGTGATCGAGCAGGTTCTGCCCGACACCCGGTGAGTGGTGCTGCACGGTGATGCCGTGCGACTTCAGCTGTTCCTGGTCGCCGATGCCCGAGAGCATGAGCAGCTGCGGGGTGTTGATGGCACCGCCGGAGAGGATCACTTCCTTGTGCGCGCGCACGGTGAGTACCTCGCCACCGGAGGTGTATTCGACACCGACTGCGGCAGTGCCCTCGAAGAGAACGCGAGTGGCATGTGCCTCGGTGAGGACGGTGAGGTTCTTGCGCTTCTTCGCCGGTCGCAGGTAGGCATCCGCGGTGCTCCACCGTGCTCCGCGCTTCTGGTTGACCATCGTGCGGGTGAAGCCCTTGGGCTCGGGCAGGTTGGCGGTCTCCAGCGGATAGCCTGCTTCTTCGACGCCGTCGAGGAACGAGGACGTCAGGTCGCGGGGGCTGCGCTGGTGAGAGACGATGAGTGGGCCGTCGGTTCCGGCGTCGAGTGCTGTTGTGCCCTCGATGTTCTCGATCTTGCGGAAGTATCCGACGAGGTTTCGGAACGCCCACGAGTCGTCGGACACAGCCGCCCAATCGTCGTAATCGGCGGCGAAGCCGCGTACCCACATCATGGCGTTCATCGACGACGAACCACCGAGCATCTTGCCGCGCGGCCAGTAGATGCTGCGATCACGCAATTCCGGCTGCGGTTCGGTGAGGTAGTCCCAATCGACTTCGCTGCGAAAGAGTTTCGAGAAAGCAGCGGGGATGTGAGCGAACTTGTTCTTGTCCTCGGGGCCGGCCTCGAGGAGGATCACTTCGTTGCGGGGGTCTGCACTGAGGCGGTTGGCCACCACTGCGCCTGCCGAACCTGCGCCCACCACGATGTAGTCGGCAGTCTTGCGCTGAGAGCTCATCATTGTCCTTCGGTCGGTGTGGTCGCAGAGGGGTCAGCCGCGCAGGGCGGAGGCGAAGATCGCCGGCAGCTTGGACCAGGACGGTGCACCGGCAAATGCGGTGAGCAGCTTGCCGGTCGATGCTGCGGTCTTGTTGGTGACGAACCACGGCGGCTTCGGCGAGATGGACAGTTCACCGTTGACCAGCGATCGCGGTAGTGGCCGGAAGGGCCCGCGCACCACTGTTCGCTCCGCCCCATCTATCAGGAGGGCGTTGTGCACGATGCCGATTCCGCTCTGCACGTCGTCGATGGTGTGGCCGGGGAATGCGCCCCAGGTGGCGGCTGCAGTAAGGAATCCGATGGCCGTCCAGGCGTTGACGGCGATGGTGCCGTAGTGCAGGTCGGCGAGCATGGCGTCGAACTTCACGCCGAGTTCCTTGATGGTGCTGGGGGTTCCGATGATGTTGATGCCGAGCGTGCCGGTGAACTCCTCGTTCGCCGCCTGCGTCGCCTTGGCCGCGAATGCTGCTCCGCTGTAAGGCAATTCGATCACACCCATGACCGGTGCGAAGTACTCGGTCTGCAGCAGCGGTGCGTATTCGCCGGGGTTCAGATCGGTGATGAGAACGCGGCCACCATGGTCGCCCAGGCGTTCGGCCGACGGGTAGGTGGCGGTGGCGTCGGACACCCGCTTGTCGCTGCCCGGGTAGTAGGGCGCTCGTGCCGGGGCACGGTCGAGGGCGGCGCGCAGGGCGGCGACGAACTCGTCGCGCTGCTTCCATTCCGAGGACAGCACGACGACCTGCGAAGCGACACAGTTGTATCCACTGTTGTGCAGGCGCTGGGTGGCGATGTGCTCGGCCTGGAATTCGATGTCGGCACGGCTCCACTCACCGGGAAGCACGATGGTGGGCGAGACACCGCCGAGTTCACTGGAGATGTCCTTGGTGAGAATCGGTTCGTTGGCTGCCTTGCGGGCTGCGCCGTCCGGGCCGGGTCCGAAGACGATGGCGTCGTGCGTGATGGAACTGCCGGTCATGTGGACGTGGTCGACTCGGTCGTGCTGCACCAAGTACGTGCCGACGTCGGCTCCGCCGGTAAGCAAGCGCAGTGCGCCGATCTCGACGAGCGGTGCGAGCACCTTCTCGAACACCGGTAGCAGCGGATCCATGATGGGGTTCAGCTTGAGTGCGACCACCCGGTTGAACGCCATCAGCTCGTACAGCGCATCCAGCGGTGCGATCGAGGTGATGTTGCCTGCGCCGAGCACCACTCCGATGCCTGCGGTGCGGGTGGGGTCGAGTTGACCGAGGCCTGCGGAGCGCTGTGCGGTCGCACGGTCGATTCCGGGCTTCATCCACACCTCGGCGGTGAATCCGTTGAGCAGCAGTCGCTCGAAGATGTTGAGCGGGAGCACCGACACCGTCGTGCGCCCGCCGGGTGCGGTCCCGAACTTCGCGTCCGCCAGTGGACTGTTGCCTGCCTCCAGCGCTGTGAGCGTGTGCGCGACGGTGCCGAGCCCGTTCAGGAACGAGTAGGGACCGGACAGCCATTCCTCTCCGACGAGGTTGGAGGAGGCGTCGAGCTTCTTGATCGACGTTGCCGCCGTGACCCACTCCTGCGCGTGAGTCGAGGTCAGCGCGTGCACACGTTCGAGGAGCGCCCGCCGTTCGGCCAGCGTGAGGCCTCCCCAGGTCTCCTCGCCGCGAGAGAGGTCGGCGAGTGCGGCGTCGACTGCCTCGAGTGGGCTCGGTCCGCTCGTCGGTACGGGCTGCAGGTGTGGGGTCACGTCGCTGGTCAACTTCTCGGCTCCACTCGTCGTTCGGATACACGGGTTCCATTGTGATTGTGGTCTCACCTCGGCTCGGGGCGCTATGGGCCAGGGGCCTCAATCGGGCACGACGGTTTGTGCCGTCGCACAGTTCTGTTGTGGCGTGGCTTACACGGGTGGGGCTAGAGTTCGGTCATGTCCGCGACCGAGTTCGACCTGCATCCGTCACCGACCGATCTGGCCGCGACGATGCTCGACGGCGTCGACGATCTCGCGAACGAATTGGTACGACGGATCCTGGGGGCCGAGCACGCTTACCTCGAGTCGACTCTGCTCACCACCGAGCAGCTCCACGACGCGGCGCGGAACAATCTGGCGTCGATGTTGGGCAAGCTGTCCGGTCGGGCACCCATGCGGCTCGAGGCGGCGCGGGACGCGGGCCGACTCAAGGCCGAGCAGGGGGTGCCGTTGGCAGCGCTGCTGCACGCGTTTCGGCTCGGCGGCAGGTTGGTCTGGGACGAGTTGATGGAGCGTTCGGACGGCCGGGCAAGTCACGCTCTGCTCGACATGGCCGCTGAGGTCTGGGCGCTGGTCGACGTGTATTCCGACGAGGCTGCGGAGGCCTATCGGGAGAGTGCCGACATGCGTGCGCGCGAAAGTGCCGAAGCCCGTGGACGTCTCATCCGCGTACTGTTCGCCGATCATTCGGCCAATCCCACCGCGGCGGCGGATGCCTTGCGGACGTTCCGAATTCCCGACCATGGCTACTTCGCGGTGATCTCCCAGGAGCCGTTGACCGCGGCGGTGGGGGTCGACGGGCTGATCGCCCGCCTGCGCACCGCCGGAGCCGAATCGGTGTGGGACGCGGAGGTGGACGGCAGCGTCGGACTGATCTGTGCCGCAACAGAATCAGCGATCGATGCCGCGCTGGTTGCGCTGAGCGAGCTGTGTCCCGGACGGGTGGGGGTCAGCTCTGTCTTTCGGTCGCCGTCGGGCATCGGTGACGCCGTGGGACAGGCGCGGTTGGCACGGTCGTGTACCTCGGCCGAGATCGCGCCGTCGGCTCCGGTGCGCTACGACTCCGTGCCGGTGCCGCTACTGCTGGTGCGTGATCCCAATTCGGGCCGCATTGCCTCGCGTCAGATACTCGGTGATCTGCTGGGGTTGCCGCGGGCGGAACGGCAGAGTTTGCTGGCGACACTGGACGCCTGGTTCTCGTGCGGCGGTTCCACGCGCGATGCCGCCGAATCGCTGCACTATCACCGCAACACGGTGTTGTATCGGCTGCGTCGAATCGCCGAACTCACCGGCCGCGACTTTCGTGACCCCGCGCAGGCTGCGGAACTGTACGTCGGACTCAGAGCCCATCAGCTGCTGTCCTGACAGGATCAATGGCTGGCGAGGACGACGTCGAGGATCCCTGCCCCGAGTGGAACGGGAACGCAGTTCGGAGGGCTGGCGTTCGCCGGATCGAGGGCGTTGAGTGCCAAGCGTAGTGCGGTGGGGTCATAGGTGAACGTGAAGTGCGCGACCTCGGTGTCGGGACACACGTCCTGCACCACGATGTTGTGCGCCCCCGGATCACGAAGCAGCGCATTGGTGTACGGCTGAATCACCTCGTCGACTCGGGTGGCGATGGACGTGTATTCCACTCCCGGGACGGTGTCGCCGCCCGCATTGAGGCGGTCGAGGAAGTCGGACCCGGCCATCAACTGCGCCAGGCCCGGCCCGAATTCGCCGGCCACCACCGTGGTTGCACCGGGCACCGCCTGCACGACGGGCGCGACTCCGTACATGGTGCCGCCGTACGTCGGGCTCGCTATTCCCACCCAGCGGTCGACGGCGTAGGCACCGCCGAGCCTGTTGACGAAGTACCGGGCAACTGCGGCACCCTGTGAGTAGCCGACCAGGTCCACCGCGGCGGCACCGGTCGCTCGAAGAATCGAGACCGTCATCGACTTCAGCTGTGCTGCACT
This sequence comes from Rhodococcoides navarretei, assembly GCF_038069675.1. Classification (NCBI taxonomy): domain Bacteria; kingdom Bacillati; phylum Actinomycetota; class Actinomycetes; order Mycobacteriales; family Nocardiaceae; genus Rhodococcoides; species Rhodococcoides navarretei. Next base: position 4,795,562 of record NZ_JBBPCN010000001.1, on the reverse strand, counting down.
GTCTTCGATGACACCGTAGCCGTTGGACTCTCCGTCCGGCGACGTGCCGTAGTTGATGGCGAAGACGCAGAAGCCGGCTGCCTTCAGGATCGGCGCGAAACCGGCCCAGTCGGAGTACGCGGTGGAGTCGGTTCCGTGCACGAGAACAACGGGATTCGGATGGGCTGCCGTGGGCTTGCAGTCCATGTCGTTGGCTCCGGGAGGTGCTGCGTCGCGATTGGCTCCTGCATAGCGGATGGCATCGGCGTGATCGGGTTGCTCGGGCGCAGCGGCGATGGGCATCAGGGGCGATGCCTGTGCGGCCGGCGGGAGCAGAGTCGCGGCAGCGACGATGACGAGGGCTATCAGACTTCGTCGCGGTCCACGCATGGCATGACGATATTCCTCGAACTGTGGAATGTCCCTACGAGTAAACGTCATTGCTGAGAAAAGTCACAAGAATTGTTCTGGTGCCGAAACCGAGTCGAATGCGCACACCGAACGGAGCTCAGCCGTGGTGGCTGAGCCCCGTGCGGGTGAAACAGGCTGCTGTGCAGGTCAGAGCCGACTCACGCGTAGCCAATCGACACTCATCGTCTGCGGGTACGGCGTGCTGTTCAGTGTCTTGCCGGTCCAGTTGTTGCCCACGGCGACGTTGAGCAGGATGTAATGCGGCCAAGTACCCGAGAATGCGGTCCAATTGCCGCCTTTCGCCTCGTACTGGGCTTGATTCAGGGAGTATCGCGCGATTCCGTCGACGAACCAGGTAATGCTTGTCGGTAGCCAGTCGATTCGGTATGTATGGAATCCACTGTCGACGGGATTCATGCTGCCGCCGGCTTTCACGTCCTGATTGGGGTTCGATCGGGCCGGGCCGTGCAAATTGAATGAAGGCCCGTACATCCCGGGAATTTCGACGATATCGACTTCCCCTTGGCTCGGCCATGAATATTCGCCACCGGGTTGCATTCCGAGAGTCCAGAATGCCGGCAACAAGCCTTGGGCGCGCGGCATCTTGATCGATGCTTCGATGCGCACCGGCGGCGTCGCCGATTGCTTGTACATGCTGACCACGCGGGCGCTGGTGAAGTTGTACGGTGCTTGCTTGCGGTCGGGCGGATTCTCCCGCCGTGCGGTGATGTTCAGTGAACCGTTGGACTGGTTGGCGTTGTTCCAAGAATCTGTATAGTACTGCTGCTCACCGGAACTCGCGCCCCAGCGGCCGGTTTGAAAGCCCCACTTGGCGGGGTCGGGCCCGCCGTATCCGTTGAACTGATCTTCCCACAGCAGGGTTCCTGCTCCGCCTTGGGTTCTCGCAGGTGCGGCGAGTGCGGGGGCGGCGGTCGCCGACGAGACGACCACGGCCATCGTGGTCAGCGCGACCGCAACAATTGTCGATAGTGATTTCATGAGGGGGGATTCCTGTCAGGTCATATGTCGGTGAACAAATGTCGACATTCGATTTCTAGCACGACAAAGCGGGCGGCAGAAGTCTCTTCTGAAATGCAGGAATTCTTGCGAATACAATGATTGAATTCGCCGCGCTAACGGTCGAAAACGAGGTAGTGACCGATATTCAGCGGTGGTCGGTTTGTTTCAGGAGTGGTGGCAGTGACTCGATGCAGTCGGTGAGTCGTGCTGGGTGAGCAGACAGGAGCGGAGTCTGCGGAGACGGCCCCGGGCGGGGCGATCGGTGGAGCCGGTGACGGGAATCGAACCCGCCTCTCAACCTTGGGAAGGTCGCGTTCTACCAATGAACTACACCGGCGTGTGGTGCGGATGTCCAGGTTAGCAGGGCGCTCAGATGTCGATGCGCACGCAGTGCAGCAGGGCGAGGGCGTCGTCGGCTGCTACCGGCTCGGAGAACAGGTAGCCCTGCGCGCGGGTGCATCCCAGTTCGACCAAGGTCTTCCTTGCGCTCTCCGTTTCGACGCCTTCGGCGATGATGCTCAGTCCGAATGCCCGGGCGAGCCCGAGGATGGACCGGACGATCGCGAGGTCGCCGCTGTCGTCGTCGCCGAGGTCCGTGACGAAGGCGCGGTCGATCTTGAGTGCATCGACGGGGAGTTCCTTGAGGTGAGACAGCGAGCTGTAGCCGGTGCCGAAGTCGTCGATGGCCACTTGCACGCCGAGTTCACGGAGTTCGCGCAGTGTCACGCGGGTGCGGGAAAGGTCCTGCACCACTGCCACTTCGGTGATCTCGAGGCAGAGATCGGGCCCGGCTATGGAGAACTCGTTGAGGGCTCGTGCGACGGTACCGACGAAGCCGTTGGTGACCAGTTGGACGGGGGATATGTTCACGCGCATCGCGATATCGAGGTCGGGGATCTCGCGGCGCCAGTCGGCGAGGGTGCGGCAGGCGCGGTCGAGGACCCAGCGACCGAGTTCACCGGCGAGGTTGGTCTCCTCTGCGACCGGGATGAAGGCGGACGGAGGGAGCAGCCCTCGGGTGGGATGCTGCCATCGAACCAGTGCTTCGAAAGCGGTGATGCGTCCGGTGACGAGGTCCACCTCGGGCTGGAAGTGCAGGGTCAACGAGTCGCCCGCGATGGCGTCGCGCAGGTGGATCTCGACGTCGTTGCGAAGCTCGGACTCGGCGCGCATTTCCTCGGTGAACAGGGCGATGTCGTGGCCGCCTGCGCGTTTGGCCACCAGGGCGGCTTGATCTGCCTGCCGCAGAAGTGACTCCGCGGTGTGCTTGCCCGGGAGCCCGAAGGCGATTCCGATGCTCGCGCTTCTGCTGATCCGTTCGACTCCGAGGGTGACGGGTGCGTTCATGGCATCGGCGATCACCTCGGCGTGGTGTGTCGCGACGCGCGCCGAGCACGGCCCGGCGAGCGCGACGACGAATTCGTCTCCGCCCAGCCGCGCGACGAGGCCTGCCGTTCCACCGACGAAACTCTGTAGTCGCTGGGCGATGGTCACGAGGTAGTGGTCTCCGGCAAGGTGCCCGAGAAAGTCGTTCAATGCCTTCAGTCGATCGAGATCGATGTGCATCACCGCGACGGGGCCCGGCATGGACGGGTAGAGTCGCTCTCGGAGATGCTGTGCGAAGGCCGTGCGGTTCGGCAGTTTCGTCAGGTCGTCGTGTAACGCCGAGAATCGAAGTTGCTCCTCGGCGCTCACTCGCGCCTGCAGTTGGGAGAGCAGTGCAGCAATTGCTTTGAGCGCGTTGAGTTCCGCCTCGGACCAACTTCGATCGCCGATCTTGATGAAGCCGAGGATGCCGGTGGTGCGGCCGGAGTGCAGCAGCGGGACCACGGCCATCGACGTCGCGGAGAATCCTGACCCTTGCTCGACGCGTCGGCGGTAGTCCTCCTGCCCCGGATCCGGCCGAAACACTGCCGGTTCGGTCAGTGTTTCTGCCAGTCGGAACACCGAGTCGGCGTCGTCGAAGTAGACCACTGCCAACGGATCGGGATCGGGCACGCTCAATCGTGGTGGCCACTCCGCAGTGAGCCTGGTGGCTCTGGCCTCGAAATCGTTGTGCCGAAGGAAGCTGAAGTCGATACCGAGGTAGTCCACGAGTTGCCGCAGAACGGAGTCGTAGGCCTCGCGCACCGTCGCCGCATCGACTCCCATGAGTTCGGTTGCGACGCCGGTGACGAGGACCTCGAGCGTCTGTGTGCTCTCCAGGACTCCACTCCCGCCTCTGAGTAGACGCAGTGCAGGACTGTTCCCCCTGGTCTTCGGGCGGACTCTACCCCGAGACGGACGCCGAAACAGGAAGTCTGCGGCTGTGAATCGTGGATTTTGGGGCGCAACTCAGCCGCAACACCAGTGCCATGGAGTCGGCGCTGGCGAGGTCGAAGAGCATCCGGAACCTAGAATTCAACTGCTGCAACACTTCTGCGTGATGCGGAGACAGTTGCCGATGCTCGGCCGCGGTGTGCGCGTAGAGGAACGCGGGGGAAACGGGTTGCACCGCAAGTCCGCGCAAATGTGCAGTTACCCATACGTTCTCCATTGCACATCCTCCTCTGATGTAATGCTCGGCCGTCGATCCGGGCACGACGACGACTGCCAGCGCCGAACTCGACCGCACTCGATCACGTATGTCGCTCTCCAGAGCCGCGCCTGCGCCCCAGGCATGCACGAGCTCCATCACGTCCGGTCGCTTGACGATCTCGAGCTTGGACAGGTCCGCGTCGTCGATTCCCAGCGTGGAGACCTCGATTCCCCGATCGGGATCGAGATCTCCAGGCCAGCGCAACTCGGAGAACATGTCTCGGTGCAGGTGCGGTGTGAGATACCGGATTCGGTCGGCAGCGGCGAGAATATCCGCGGCCGCGGCGATGGATTCGGGTGCCGTCAGCAGTACGGCCCGTCCACCTTCTGCTTCCGCCGCAGCGGCGATGTCGTCGGCGATATCCGCGTCCAGGGGTGCGCCGGTGCCCATGTTCCGATTGGTGCACCGCGTCAGAACCCCGTCGAGCAGGCGTCGATCGGTGACGGGGTGCGGGTCGCCCTCGCGCAGCGCGATCGCGACTCCGTACTCGGTGATGTCCGTACCGGCGAGCCTGCCCTGTGCGGTGGCCACCACCCGCGCATTGAAGGCCGCGGCACCCACTGCCACGCAGCTGCCGCGGAAGTCGATGTCGAGGGTCGAGGTTCGCGTTCTGTCCACGCCGATCCGCACGGTGTGTCCGTCGCGCGTGAACGTCCACGGCTGACTGTTCCCACCGGACGGTGCCCGGCCGGCCGCGTCGAGTATCAGTGCGTCGGCATCGACGGAGGTGTGGTGAGTGTCGATCGTCGACCGCGCTGGACGCGTCGGTGTCGGTGGCGCGAGGGCGTCGAGATGGGTGTCCAGATCGATGCGGATGCGCCCGGACGGCAGTGGTGCTCCGGTGCCGAGGCGTCGAACAGCGGCGGCGATGGTCGCACCGCCGAGTTGTACGTCGCCGCCCAATTGTGGCCAGGTCTCGATCGTTTCACCCACTTCCACCATCGAGGCGGCCATCCGGGCGGAGAGCAGGGAGGCGTCGAGCTGATCGAGCACGATCGGGATCTTGTCGCGGGTGCTCAGCCCCCGCAGGCTCGTCGAGTCGATCTCGCCGAGGACGCCGTGGAACACCGGGCGGTCGGGTTCGAGGTCGAACCGTTCGACGTCGAGCAATCCGCGGTCGGAGGTCTCCATCAGCACCGGGATGCCCCGTGACCTGGCTGCTTCGCGGGCGCGGACCTTGACGTCGAGGGAGTCGCATTCCTCGACGAGCACGTCCAGTCCGTCGAAGAACTCGTCGATGGTGTCGTCGGTGATTCCGTCCTGGGTGATGTCGACGCGTAGATACGGGTCGATTTCGGCAATGCGTCGGGCAGCGACGACTGCTTTGTTGATACCGAGATCGAGGATGGAGGCCGGAATTCTGTTGAGGTTGGACAGTTCGATCTCGTCGAAATCGGCGAGGCGAAGCGTCCCGCATATCCCTTCGAGTGCGAGGGCGTGGGCAATGGAGTGCCCGACGCTGAGACCGATGATTCCTATCGTGAGATCTCCCAAGGAATTCTGTTCGGCCAGGGTTATCTTGTTCCTGTTTCTGTCGAGTCTGAGGTGTCGAAACGAGTTCGGTCCGAGAACCGCAACCACCGTTTTGCGCCACGGAAAGAAAACCCACCTGTCACTTTCGTCGAGAAGGCTCTGCTCAGGGCTGGGTAGAAGTGACTGCAACCCCACTCTCTGCGTCGGTCGCTCATCGAGGAATGTGAGGGTCGGGTCGCGTCTGAGTTCGTCGAGGGCGGCGCGCTGTGTGGCGTCCGTCTCGTCGAATATCACAGGCTTCCAACTGTGGTCGGGTGTGGTTCGATCGTTCATGATGCGACTGCTTCCGGGAGTGCGACTGCTGCGCGGCGGTGTGCGAGCAGGGTGACCGTGTTGCGCCGCATCCGGCGCCAGGTGGCCAGGTCGGCATTGAAGGCGATTGTTGTTCTGTCCCACCAGAACACCTCGGTTCGGTAGCGATCGTCCGGGTAGGGGATCGGCGCGATCTGGGTGGCGATGACCGCTCCGGTGCCGAGCCATGCGGTTCGGACGTGGGAGGCCGCAGTGGCCAGGGCGTAGCGCGCGCCGAGCAGCGCCGCGCTGTAGGCGGGGGACTCCGCGATCATTGCCGTGACGGCACGGCCACGGGGTGCGTCCTGAGCGACCCACGCAGACTTGAGTTCGACGACTCCGTAGCCGATGCGTTCGTCGAGCATGGTGTGCACGTGGCGACGGCCTTCGGGGTATTCGGCGAATTCGATCAGTGCGTGCGATTGGTCGACCGAGGAATACGGCCCTTGCACCCGTACCCCGCCGACTATGTGTCCGGTTCGGTCGAGTGCGGCGAAGAACAGTGCAGTGGTGCCGCCGTCACGAATGGTCGACATTTCGAGTGCGGTGGTAACACCGTGTCGCATGTAGCTTTCTTCTGCGCCGTCCAGGAATTGTGCCCACAAAGCTGGATTCTCAGCAGGAGTGGTGGCCAGAACGAGGCATTGGGATCGGTGATCCCAGTACGAGGGGACGTCGAACGGAATTGTCATGTCAGTCTTCCTGATAGGAGTTGCCCGAATGCGAAAGGTTGCGCCTTCAGATTGTCCGGCTTTTCTTTTGCCGAGCTACACGTCGAGATCGGGGCTCGGGTGTGTCGCGGGAGACCGTCGGGGACCAGTAGCCTGCAGAGGTGCTGCTCTCCGACCGTGACATCCGTGCCGAAGTGACCCTGGGCAACTTGGCGATCGAACCCTTCGACCCGTCGATGGTTCAGCCGTCGAGTGTCGATGTGCGGCTGGACAAGCTCTTTCGGGTGTTCAACAACACTCGCTACACCCATATCGATCCGTCGCTGCAGCAGGACGAGCTGACGACGTTGGTCGAGCCCGCGGCCGGCGAGCCGTTCGTTCTCCACCCGGGTGAGTTCGTACTCGGCTCGACGCTGGAACTGACGACGCTGCCGGACTACCTGGCAGGCCGGCTCGAAGGAAAGAGCTCGCTCGGGCGGCTGGGTCTACTGACGCATTCGACCGCAGGCTTCATCGATCCGGGCTTCAGCGGCCACATCACGTTGGAATTGTCCAACGTCGCCAATCTGCCGATCACGCTGTGGCCGGGCATGAAGATCGGGCAGCTGTGTCTGTTCCGGCTGTCGTCGCCGTCCGAGAATCCGTACGGCAGTGCCGCCGTGGGGTCGAAGTATCAGGGTCAGCGCGGGCCGACGCCATCGAAGGCGTACCTGAATTTCGTTCGGTCGAGCGTCGACTAGACGATCGTGTAGTCTGTTTCGCCGCACCGAAACGTGGTGAACGTGCGGTTGTGACGCTACTCTGGAGACCTCACGTGGGTTGGGGCCTACCAGAGCGAGGTTTCGAGTGTCCGCGGTTACCGGTGCTTCGTTGGGGTCGAGTGGTCTCCGCAGTGTGATCACTGACGACGGCCACCCCGGTGTCGTGCTGGAAGTGCACGAGCCGGTCGCGTCGCAACCCGCACCCAACGGCCTCGCCCCCGATCCCTGGGACACCGTCATCACCTCGGTGCACGATCTGGCGACCGAGTACGCGTCCGGCCACCACTTTCCGGTGCTCGCGCTGCGCGAGAGCGACCCCAGAACGGCGTACGACCAGGACTTCTCCGACGGCGTCATGCTCGTGTCGGAACTCGGTGCCCAGCTGGGCGCGCTGCGCGAGACGGGTGTACTGGCAGGTGAGCGTTGTGTCGCTCTGTTCGACGTCGGCGCGTCCGGTACCTCGGTGTCCGTCGTGGACATCGACAGCGGGCGGGTTCTCGCAGCGCGTCGAACGGACGAATTGAGCGGCGACGACTGCGATCGTGTGCTGTGCGAGCAGCTCATCTCGACGTTCGGGGCAGCTGAGGCGTTGACGGTCGAGGCTCGCAGACAACTCGTTCACGATGTCCGCAACGGAAAACACGAACTCTCCCTACTCCGCAGCGTGTCGATCCTGGGACCGTTCGTCGGCGGACGTGTATCGCTGTGGCGTGGCAATCTCGACGAGCTCGTCCGAGATTCCGTACACCGAGCCGTCTCGATGGCCGTCGACGTGCTCGACGCCGTCGGCGCGCAGGGCTTTCACATCGACGCGGTCGTCGCGGTCGGTGGCGGAGCCAACATGCAGATCGTCCAGCAGGTCCTGTTCGACGCGGTGTCGATGCCGGTCTACGTCCCCGAGCAGCCGGAACTGTTGGCGGCGCACGGTGCCGCTGGAATCGCCCGAACCTCGGGTCTGCGGCCTGCGCCGACGCCGCGCGACGCACTCACCGATCGGTTCCCCGCCGTCGAGCGTAGCTCCGACGAGTTCGAAGTCGCCGCTGTTGCCCCCGGCGCGGTGGTCTCGAAACGCCCCAGACACAGCGACACCTCGTCCAGGCGAACCACCAGGGCCAACAAGTCACGGCATCTCGGTGGAGCGCTCGCGGCGCTGGTTGCGGTGTCCGTAGCCGGAACCATGGTCGCTGCGGCGGCGCGAACCAGCGGTGACGATCCGGTGTCGTCCGTCGATTCCTCGCAGGACTCCTCGCAGATCGCTCGCTCGCAGTCGGTGGTGCCGGCGGCCGACGGTTCGCCCGCCGCGTCCACTGCATCCTCGCTGCCGCTCGCGACGACGACGACGACCTCCGCGCCGATCGGTGCGTCGGCAACGTCGTCGTCCGAGGTGCCGACCACGACGGATCCGGCGACCAGCACTACGGCCCGTCGAGCGGTGGTCACGACCGGTACCCCGTCCGCGGCCCAGGAGTCGACGGCCCCCGAGCGGTCCACCCGCGACCAGGCGACCGTGGCCCCGACGACGGCGGTGCCTCCCGCAACGACCACTCGTCCCACCACCGCGCAGCCGACCACGACGCGTGCGACCACGACCACCCGCGCGACGACCACGACGCGATCGACTCGGCCGTTCGATCTTCCGTTCCCGGACTTCGGCATACCGCGGCGCTGACCGGTCTGTAGTTTCCGACGACACCGGCCCCGGCACTCGAGGCAGGATGGGCGATATGGAGTCGATTCAGACCGAGCGCGAAGACAAGTTCGACGTCGACGCAGATTTCCAGTTGCCCACTCTCGCTTCACTGGTGCCGGACGGAGGCGCACTGATTCCGAGTGAGACCGATCTGAGCAGCGAGTACTTCGATACCGTCGGACACGATCTGTTGCGCCGCGGAATCACCGTGCGGCGTCGCACCGGTGATTCCGACAACGGCTGGCATGCGAAGGTCCCGGCAGAGAAGGCCCGGACGGAGATTCGGCTCCCGCTCGGCAGCGGCGCGCACGATGCAATCCCGGACGAGCTGAGCGACGTGCTTCGGGGCGCGGTGATGGGTGGGGAGCTGTCCGCGGTCGCGACACTGACCACCCATCGCACCATCCACACGGTGTCCGACGCCGAAGGGTCCGTGGTCGCGGAGATCGCCGACGACGAGGTGTCCGTGGTTCTCATCGGCGGCGCGACCGGTCCGCGCTGGCGGGAGGTCGAGGTGGAGCTCGGGCCCGCCGGCTCGGAGTCCTTCCTGAAGAAGGCAGGCAAGGCGCTCCGCGCTGCCGGAGCGCGGCCGTCGGCACATCCGTCGAAGCTGGATCGGGCGTTGTCGGTGGTGCGTGAGGCACCCGCCGAACCCGGGGTCCAGCTGTTGATGAACTACCTCGACGATCAGGCACAGGCAATCGTTGCGGGAGATGTGTACCTGCGCCGAGGGTTGGATCCGATCCACTCCACGAGGGTGGCGATTCGGCGATACCGCAGTACTCTTCGGGTGTTCGGGAGCGTGTTCGAGGACGAGCCAGCGGCGCACCTGGAGGCCGAATTGGCCTGGTATGCAAGCATTCTCGGTGAGGTGCGAGATCGGCAGGTGCAGCGTGCTCGGTTCGCGGCGGCGCTGCGTGAACTGCCGCCCGAACTCGTGTTGGGCCCGGTGGCGTCGCGCATCGAGAACGACCTGCTGGCCGAGCAGATCAGGTATCGCGAGGCGGCGATGACCGAACTCGACGGCGAACGCTACCGCGAACTGCTCACGACGGTGTCGGCATGGTCGCGTGGGTTGCCGTTAGACGGCGAGGTCAGCGACCGCCTGCTGGTCAAGCTTGCGCGCAAGGCCGGGAAGAAGGCCATCGATCGCACCAGGAGCGCTGTGCGCGGCACCGACGACGAGGCGTTGCATCGCGCACGGAAGGCGTCGAAGCGAGCTCGATATGCGGCCGAGTTGGTCGCACCGGTGATGGACAAGAAATCCTCGAAGACGAACATCAAGCGGTTCAAGACGATTCAGGAAGTACTCGGCGAGCATCAGGACGCGGTGATCGCTGCGGACATTCTGCGAACACTCGGTGCGAGGGCGGGGACGACCACGGGAGAGAACGGATTCACGTTCGGGCTGCTGTTCGAGCGCGAGCGTCGCGCTGCAGAGGCGGCCCGAAGCGAGGCGAGCGCGATGGAGTTCTGATCGACGAAAACGGTATGTTTCCCCGATTAGGGGCTCGAAGTGTACTCTGAGCCCGAATCGAATTCGGGGGAGTCGACGACCATGTCCATAGCGCTCGGCGTACACGTCGGTGTCGAAGAAGTGTCGGCTGTTCTGGTCGAGGCCGACCTGCCCGAACTCGGGCCCATCTCCGCTCGCACTGTGTCCGTCGCCGCGGCTCCCGGCGGTGTCGGTGACGCCGTCACCACGATGCTCGGAATCATGAGGGTGCAGGCGGCCCAGAACGACCTGCTCATCGCCGGATCTGCGGTGGTCTGCGACAGCATCGCGCTCTGCGGGATAGTTCGCGCCGCCTTGGCTGCCCACCAGGTCGGCGATGTCGGGGTCGTGGACGCTGGAGATCCGCGGTTGAACGACGAGGTTCCGTTGGGAATCGCAGCGGCGCTGATCGGTATCGCGACCGGCCCCGCCGTCTGGAGGGGCGACACGGTATCCGACGGCCCCGCGCCGGGCGATGGTGACGGAAGTCGTGCCGAGGCAGACGCGTCCGACACCCCACGCAGCGCGCGACTGACGATGATCGCTCTGGGCGTCGCGGTTCTCGCCGCGCTGAGCGGAGCCACGGTCTGGGCCTTGACGGCTGTCGGTCAAACGCAGAACAGCGTGGTCGACACCGCTGACGTCACCGCTGTTGCCGAGAGGCCGTCGAGCAGAAGCAATGCAACCGGGTCTCCGCCGCTGGTGGTGGTCGCCGATTCTGTCGGTGCAGTGTCGAGTCCACCGGCCGAGACGGCGCTCTTCGAGTCACCCGTGTACGGGCCGCTCCCAGTCGGTACCTGGAGCGAAGTACTGCCGACGGGTCCGGTCGTCACTCCGGGCAGCGAGGTGCCGTCGAGCGGCGGTGATTCGGGTAGCGGCGGCAATTCGGGGAAGGGAGATCCGGCCGGCGGAAGACCGGAAGGGGGTACCGGCGGTGACACCGATGGCGGCGATTCGGGCGGTGAAGAATCGCCGACCGTCGAGCCCGACCCCGACCCCGAGGTTCCGTCGACGGACCCGTCCGAGCCGACCACCGAAGTTCCGGTGACCACCGATCCCGTCACCACCGATCCCCCCACCACCGAGCCCACCACCACCGATCCCACCACCACTGATCCCACCACCGCCGACCTCATTGCTGACTCAGGCCCGTCGGAGGATTCGGTCGAGTGACATCGATTCGCTGATTCCATTGTGAGCGAGTGGTTTTGATACTTCGACAAGTCCTTCTCGTGACGGGTATGTGAATTCGACTCGGACACCTGAACTTCTGCTCACGCGTCGCTACCATCGAGTGATCGACCAGTAGACGGTGAGTATCCGATGACCGACAATCCCGCAGCAGAACCGGTGACCCGCACGACCATCGACAGGGCGGTGGGTGTTCTCATCGCGCTGCGTGGCTGCAGTCCGGACGAAGCGTTCGCCGAATTGGCGGCCCACAGCTTTCGTTTCGATGTGTCGCTGGTGCAGTCGGCTCGTTCCATCGTCGCGGCCGCGCGTGGAATGGACTCGGCCAACGGTGTCGCCTGTGCTGCGATGACGTCGGCGCAGGAGGAGTGGGGTTCGCTGCTTGCCGACCGTCGCGACCCCTTCGATCACGTCGCCTGACGCAGAAGTCGCTGCTCTTTCTTGTTACCTCTCCCAAAACAAACCAAAAGTTCACCAAGATGCCATAAATACTGTCCACGAGACGGTTCGACGGCTAGTATCGGCAGGTCGGAGTAGCCAGTCGAGGCGAGGGAACATGAGAACAGTCCTTGGTGTTTCGGTGGGTTCCGCCACTGCCCGAGGGGTCGCCGTCGATGCGGTCGACGAGTCGGTACGGTCGGCCCACATCGTGCACTCCTTCGATCCCGACGACCACCTGCAGGTCGCCCTCGATCTGTTGGAGTCCATGTCGCGCGATCAGATGGTCGAGAGAACCGACATCGTGTTGGCTGTGCCCGACGATCCCGGTGCTCGCGCGCGCACGTCCGCATACTCCACCTACGAGGCCGACCGCCTGCTGGTCGCATCGGAACTCGGTGCTCAGTTGCGGTATCTGCGCGGCACCGGCCAGCTCGAGGGCGCTCGTACCGTGGCGATCTGTGACGTCGGCGCATCCGGGACCACGATGTCCGTCGCGGACCCGGCAACCGGAACGGTCTTCACTTCGGTGCGCACCACCCTGTTCGGTGGCAACAGCTGCGACGAGCAGATCTCGCGCTACTTGCTCTCGACGTACGGTGCGGACGAGCTGGCGTCCGAGCACGCCCGAGCGCAGTTGATGGTCTCCACCCGTACGGCACGCGAACAGCTCTCCCGACTGCGCGTGGCGGAGGTCGCCGGGCCGTTCATCGGTGGTCCGGTGAGGTTGTGGCGCAATACTTTCGACGATGTGCTCGAGCGCAGCATCGGGTCGTTGGAGGACTGGGTCGCCAGCGTCATCGTCGACGCGCCCTGTGCCGTGAACGCGCTGGTGATGGTCGGCGGCTGCGCCAACATCCCGTCGCTTCGACGCCTGTTCCGCCGCGATCTCATGCTGCCGGTCGTTGCACCCGCGAATCCCGAGTCCCTCACCGCGCACGGTGCCGCTCTGATGGCGGTCGACGCCGTCGCCTCGCGTCGGCACCGCCCGCGCGGAGCCACGATCGCCGACGCAGTGCCGTACCGACAGGCCACGATGGTGGGAATGGTGGGATACCACGACGCTCCGCGACACCGTTCGGCTTGAACCCGCCGGCCTGGCCAACGAACGCCGTTGTTGGGTAGGTTTCTCGGGTAATGATGAACAGCAGGGGACGAGACGGTGGGACAACAGTGGCAGAGCAGGTAGCGGAGTCCGGTACGGCAGCACCCGGCGCGGAAGCATTCGATCCGGCGGAACATGCTCGGAGCATGGTCGGCTATCACTACCGCACCGAGGACTACTACGAGGTGGGTCGGGAGAAGGTTCGTGAATACGCCCGGGCCGTCCAGGACTTCCACCCCGCGCACTGGGACGGCGACGCCGCGGCCGCGCTGGGTCACAGTGCTCTCGTTGCACCTCTGACGTTCATGTCGCTCGTCGGCACTCTCGCGCAGAAGAAGCTTCTCCAGTCCATCGCGGAGGGGTACGACCTGAGTCAGATCCTGCAGACCGATCAGGTGCTGGTGTTCCAGAAGCCGATCCTCGCCGGCGACCAACTGACGTGCGATGTTTCGCTCGACTCGTTCAAGACGGTCATGGGTCGCGACATGATGGTCACCAAGAACGTCGTGTCCAACCAGAAGAACGAACTGGTGCAGACCACGTACACCACCTTGCTCGTCGGCCGGTCCGGTGAGATCGATCCGGCTATCGCCGAGGCAGCTCGCAATATCGTGATGTTCGGTGCGACGACCGATACCAGCGGTGCCGATTCGAGTGAGCACGACACTCTGTCGACTCCGCAGGAGCACGAGCCGCTGATCGTCGAGGAGTACCGGGGACAGCCGACGCAGAAGTTCGACGAGGTGAACGTCGGCGACGAGATTCCTTCGCGCACAGTGAGTCTCACTCGTGGTGACCTGGTCAACTACGCGGGCGTTGCCGGCGACGCGAACCCGATTCACTGGAGCGAGAAGTTCGCCAAGATGATCGATCTCGAGAACGTGCTGGCGCACGGAATGCTCACGATGGGCGTCGGCGGCGGTTACATCAGCGAGTGGCTCGGCGATCCGGGTGCTGTGAAGGACTACACCGTTCGCTTCACCACCCCCATTCCCGTGGACACCCACAAGGCCGCCGAGATCGTCTTCACCGGCAAGATCAAGTCCAAGGACGAGGCGACGCGTACAGCGGTCATCTCATTGGGAGCGACCTTCGAGGGCAAGCGAATCTTCGGTCACCGCGCTACCGCGACAGTGCAACTGGGCTGAGTGCCTGCGGCCGTGGTGTGGTCGCCTTTGCCGCGGATCGGCTCCTCGGTTTTGGATTTCTGACTCCGATCGGCGTCGGGTATCCATATATGGGGAGCTGATCGGCACGGTGTAGCGGCATTGACGCCCTTCGTTGTAATCCACACCCCCTGCAGGGGGTGCGGATTCCGACGAGGGGCGTAGATGTGTGACGTTCACGCCCCTACGAAGATGCAGAAGGGGTGCCCGGCCGGGTCGGCATAGATTCGGATCGGCTCTTCTGGATCGTCTCGCAGATCCCGCAACAGCCGCGCCCCCAATTCGATTGCGCGCGAGTGCTCTTCGTCGAGTTGTTCGACGGTGTCGACGCGAAAGTCTGCGGCAACCGCGTATCGAACTCGCAGTTATGCAGACGAATCGGTGTCGAATCCCTGCATAACTGCGAGTTCGGCGTTGGTCAGGATTGCGGCGGCGGCCGCTCTCGATGCCTGCGTCGGAATCCAGTGCGAGATGCCGGGCAGGACTGTCAGTGTGTACGCCGCATCGACGTATCGCTGGGCATTCTCGATGGCGGAACGGGTGATGAAGGTGTCGCCGTCACTCCACACCATCGAGGTCGGGACGGTGATGCGCAGGCGACCGATGCCCGGGTTCGAGAACGGCAGTCCGCGATACCAGGTGACAGCGAAGGGAAGCGCGCCGTACTCGACGATCTCCGTGCGCGTGCGCTCCAGGTCGTCCGCAGTCATACCGCTTCTCCCGTACCACTTTTCGGCCCTCTGGCCTGGGCGCGCCATCCATTTCTCGGGCAGTATCGGCAGTTGGAAGAACGCGAAGTACCAGGAGTGCAGTATTTGCTTCGAGCTGAGCAGGCCGGTCATGAACGCGCCGGGATGGGGAACCGAGAATGCCGTCAGCGACAACGCCAGGTCGGGTCGGCGGCCCGCGGTGACCCACGCGATGTTCGCGCCCCAGTCGTGTCCGACCACGTGAACCGGCCGTCCGATGCGGTCGATCAAAGCGATTACATCGCCCACCAGTGCACCGACGCGATAGTCCCGACGCCGCCTCGGCCGGGCGCGCGGTGAGTACCCTCGTTGATCCGGAGCAATCGTCCGCATGCCTGCGTCGTTGAGTATCGCCATCACTGCGGACCACGACGATGCCCGCTCGGGAAATCCGTGCAGCAGCAACACGACCGGGCCGTCCAGCGGTCCCTGGTCGAGGACATCGAACACCAGGCCGTCGTGGGTGTACTCGGTGATTCGCTCCGTTTCGGAGCCGCTCGTCAGCATGTGCTGGGCACCGACTGGCCGGCGAACACGGCGGCGAGGAACTGCATGGCCGCTTCGTCGCTGACGTCGTGACCTTGTTCGGGCTGTTCCTGGGCGACGACCGAATCACCCAAGGCACATGCCTTCTCGACGCCGTCGGCAGTCCACTGCGGCAGCACGACGTCGTCCTTCGCTCCGTACGCCACGAACATCGGCACCTCGGTCCGCACTTGCGGGAGTGTGTAGCGGCCCACCACGTCGAACAGTCGTTGCTCGGATTCCGTTGTATCGGCTGCGAACTCGTCGGGTGCCATTGCCTGGACTGCTCGTTCCTTGCCCTCGGTGTCTCCGCCCTGGCAGGTGAGCAGCAGCTCGTTGTTGGCCTCGGCGACGCTGCCGCTGTAGTCCTTCGGATCGATCGCGGGGTCCACGTGCTGCGCGCCGTAGAGCAAGTACGGCATCAGTTCCTTCTGCGGCCTGGTCAAGGTTCCGTCCTCAGCGGACCGCACCAGAGGCGTCAGGTCGGTCGGCGGCGACAGTGACACCGACCCCACCAGGTCCAGGCCCTGACCGTAGGAAGCAGCGAGTTCGTTTGCGGCCCACGCTGCTTGGCCACCCTGCGACAGGCCGACCGCGGCCCAGCGAGTGGACACGTCGGGCAATGCGGTGTGCGCTGCGCGAGCCGCGTCGATCATGTTGTTTCCGGCGGTCCGAGGTTCCAGGTACGGATGGGTGCCGCCGCCGGTGCCCAGGCCCTGGTAGTCGGGGAGCACGGTGACGTACCCGAGTGCGGTGAAATCCTGCACCACGAACTGATATCCGAGCAGATCCGGATACAGGGTGGGTCCGCAATCGGCCTGCACGCCGGTGGTGCCGTGTCCGTAGACGACGATCGGCCACCCGCCCTCGGGCGGGGTTCCTGCCGGAACGGCTGCAACTCCGGAGACCGCTGTCGGGGAGTTGTCCACGCCCGACGTGGACTCGTAGACGAACCGGTACAGCGTGGCACCCGTGTCGGAGAGTTCGGCGGATCGCTCACCGAAGTCCTCGGAATCGAGAACGGTGCCCGGCACACCCGTCAGGTCGTATTCGGGGGCCGGTGCGGTGGTCGAGGCAGTGGTCGACGAGGCGACGGGCTGCGAGGGCGTCGAACTGCAACCCACAGTCACGGCCACTGCGAGGCAGCAGGCGGCAGCGGACATCGATCGGGAGTAGGAAAGCACAACGCGTGTCTACCAGAACGAGGTCACCGGTGGCCGACTGCTGGAGCTGCGCAGCCCCCGCCCCGCCCAACAGCCGTGTTTGCCTCTTCTGCTTTCGGGGGACTATCCCAGCCATGAAGATCGGTGTCGTCGTCAGTGCGGTCGTAGCGGTTGTCGTGTCGTTTCTCGGCTCCGGCGCATGGATCGGTACGCCCATCGCCGAGGCGGCCGGCGGAGCGCTCAGTGCCACGTCGACGCTGGTGGCACCCGCTGGGCCTGCGTTCTCCATCTGGTCGGTGATCTACACCGGGCTGATCGTGTACGCCGTCTGGCAGTTCCTTCCCGGGCGCACTGCACGTCACGACGCCCTGCGGGCACCGATCGTCGCGTCGATGTTGCTCAACCCGGCGTGGATTCTCGCGATTCAGTTCGGCCAGGTATGGCTGAGCGTCGTGGTCATCGTTGCGTTGCTGGCGGTGCTCGTCCGCGTGTTCGTGCTGATGCAGCAGCATCGAGCGGAGGGAGTCGCCGACGCGGTGATCACCGACGGCACCATGGGCCTCTACCTCGGGTGGGTGTGCGTGGCCACGATCGCCAACATCTCCGCATGGCTGGTGAGTCTCGGATTCACCGGTGCCGCACCGGCATGGGCGATTGCCGTGCTCGTCGTCGCCGCTGCCGTCGGGATACTGCTGGCCCGGTATTCAGGCGGGGCGATCGCGCCGATGCTCGCCATCGTGTGGGGCCTGGCGTGGCTGGCGCAGGGTCGGCTGGCGGGAGAGGTGACGAACACGACGGTCGGATGGACCGCGGTGCTCGCCGCCTCTGTCGTCGCGCTGGCGACCGTGGGGATCAGGCTTCGATCGCAGCGGGCCACCGGCCGTCAGAGCGTCGCGGCGTAGTAGCTTCCCCAACGCGTGTTCAGGAAGTCGGACAGCAGAGCCGAGGAATCGGTTGTGCGCCATGCGACATGACCGTCGGGACGGACGAGAACGGCTCCGGTCTCACCTACCTCGTACAGCGATATCAACTCCTCTCGATCGACGCCGACCGGTGGGTCCATGACGACGAGTGCGATACCGGGCCGCGTGTCACCGAGTTCCTGCACCGCTGGTGCCCACGCGGAACCGTCGAAAGTGAAGAGTGTCAGCATGTTCGGGTCCAGTACGTCGTGCGGCGACACGAGCTGACCGTCGACCGACACAAGGGCGTGCGGCATCCGTGCGCCCGGGTACGTGGTGGGCACGTAATCGACCACGTCCTCGGTGGGTTTCGCCGACGCGTCCTGCGCGACGAGCGGACTGTCGTAGAGGTAGCCGAATTGCAGTCCGGTGGAGACGAAGTGCTCCACCTGTAGGGGGATCGCGTCGGCGATTTCGGCGCGGAGTTTCGCGGACCCGGGGGTATCCGGGCGCAGGTTCCGTGACCGGCTCATCTGCTTGCGTGTTGCTGCGGCCGCGAGGGGCGCGATCAGTCGGCCCGGGATCTTGTTCAGTGGAGCCCGCCCCATGGCCTGAGTTGCCTTGGCCAGCATGGCGTTGGTGATGCCCACCCGCTTGCCGATGTCGTCCATCCGGAAGTGGTTGGCGACGCTCTGCTCGGCAAATTTCTCCACCACGGGGCGGCGCTCCGTGTCGTAGGTGTCGAGCAGCTCCGGAGCCGCCGTGCCCGAGAGCACGGCGTCGAGCTTCCACGCGAGGTTGTGTGCATCCTGCACACCCGAATTGAGACCGAAGCCGCCGGTGTGCGGAAAACGATGGGCGGCGTCGCCGAGCAGGAGCAGGCGATCGCGTCGAAAGCTGTCCGCCGTCTGCGAGGTCATCACCCAGGTTCCGGTCGACTCCAGCTCGAAGTCGTGGGATCCCAACACCTTCGGAAGTGTCTTCTCCCAGAATCGTCGGCCGTTTCTCGCTATCTCCTGATCGGGATGCAGGTAGGCCGTCATCAGGATGTAGCGATGATCCGCATGCGAGATGAGCACCCCACACAGGTCCGGGGTGTAGATCCAACTCAACAACGGACGCGCGTCGTCGGGAAACAGTGTGGTGGAGGTGAAGAAGGCACTGCCCATGTTGGCCAGTACCGGCCCGGTCAGCGAGATCCTTGCGGCATCCCGGGTTGCGCTGTTGGCACCGTCGCAGGCCAGCACGTACGGGGCACGCACCTCGGTGTTGTCGCCCATCGCTGTTCGGAGGGCGACACGGGCGTCACCGGGAGACGATTCGACCGAGTCCACGGTGACTCCGCGTCGAAATTCGATCAGCGGTTCTGCGTCGACTGCGTCCCACAGCGCCGGCATCAGGATGTGCTGGCCGATGTGCGAAACCATGTAGGGGCTCTGGCTCTCCACGACGGCTTTGCGTTCGGGATCGGACAGCAGATCGATGGACCCGATGGCGTCACCGGCCAGGTCGCCGTACCAGCTGATCAAGTTCACCTGGTCGTGCGGAGGCGACATCGCCGCTATCGACTTGGCCAGTTCGGGGCTGTACTCGTTCCAGATCTCCAGCGTTCGAGCATTGATGACGTGTGCCGCCGGATGGAACAGCGGACTCCTTCGACGCTCGAGCAGCACGGTGCGAATACCTCTGCGTGCCAACAGAAGCGCTGCGGTGGTACCCGCAGGCCCCGCACCGATGATGACGACCGGGCTGCTCATCGGACGATGGTTTCCTGGGTGCCCAGATCGATCGAGCCGTCCGGGGTACGGATGGTGGCCGTGACGACGTCGTCCACCGAAAGATACTTCGGGTTCTTGGCCTGTCGCGCGAAGAAGAACTTCCACTTCAGTGCAGGCGGAATGAGCTCGCCGATCTTCTGAATCGCTTTCGGTGGGGCCGAGATCGCGGTGCCGATCGGCGTTCCGGTCAGCAGAACGTCGCCTGCGGTCATGTTCTGAAAACGGGCCAGTCGGGTGAAGGCGTCGGCGGGAGGAGTGATGAGATCGTTGCCGATCGTCTGGTCCTGTCGAGTTTCGCCGTTGACCGCCAATGTCATGCGTAGCTCGGGCAGTCGACGCAACTCGTCGTTGTCGAGCAGAACCAATCGGGGACCGAGTGGGGTGAAGGTAGGATACGACTTGCTCTCGTACACCTGCACTTTCGTCAGCTGTATCTCCCGAGCCGAGACGTCGTTGGCGACGACGAAGCCGGCGACATAGGAACCGAGGTCGTCGTCGGTGACCGTCGTCCCGATGGGAATATCGGCACCGACCACCACGCCCAGCTCGATCTCGTAGTCGAGCAGCCCGACCTCCGGTGGCTGTCGAATGGGATCGTTCGGGCCACTGATCGACGCGGACGACTTGCGAAAGAACGTCGGCTGCAGCGTCTTCGGGTCCGATCCGGCGTCGATCGCATGCGAACGGTAGTTGAGCAACTGCGCCACCACTCGGCACGGTGCGGTGATGGGCGAGACGAGCTCGAGCTCGGTGATGTTCGTCCCTGCTCCCGAAGCGGCATCGACGGCCGTGCGGTCGGCCAGAAGCTCACGGGTGGTCCGGGCATCGGTGTCGATCCGAACGGCCTGATCGCCGTCGAGACGCCACCAGCTGTCCTCGGTCCGAATGATGTTGATAGGCATGATGTTCGATCTCCCCCCTAGAAGTTCGGTCACAAAGTTTTCGGAGTGATGGTCTTCTTGTTGGCGACCACCGGCCGGCCGGGCCTCGTGCCCGCCTCACGCTGCCGCAGCTCCTCGTGAGTGGCTCCGTTGCGCAGCCTGCTCAGGAGGTAGTCGGGGTCGATGTTGACTCCGATGGGATTGCGCGCGAATTCCTCGGTGAAGAAGAAGGCCGCGGTGTTGTCCGGGTCGAAGTTCTCCACCTGGAACTCGAGCCGAACGCCGTCGGGATCCTCGTAGTACAGCGAGATCGTGGGTCCGTGATTGATGGACCACACCGGAACAATGCCCAGGCGCTTGAGCCGCACGTAGTTCTCCAGCAGCCGTTCGAGCGAGACGAACGTCAGGGCGATGTGGTCGATGCCGTAGGCCTTGCGTCGCAGCTTGGCGAAGGGGAACAGGAACTTGACGGGCTTCGGTACGGCGATGATCGCCAGTCGGTGTGACTCGTCGTCCCAGGTCAAGAACGTGATCTCGTCGTCCTGGTACGCGATCTCTGCACCGAACACTGTGCCGTACCAGCGCACCATCTCCTCGGTGCGAGCCGACTTGACGACCCAGTGCGCGATGTAGTCGGGCGCGACCCGGGGTGTCGTGGTTGCCGGTGCATCCTGCTGTGCGCTCATGAATCGACCTTTCGTCGTGATCGCGAAGTGTGATCCAGGTTATGTCTACTTTGACTGTCAGTCAATAATTTGACTGACAGTCAGTCGAATCTTGCCGTCGACCGGTGCCCGAGGTCGGGTGGAGTGGCAATCAGGCGGGTGGGATCAGCAGGTGAACACGCCCAACGAGCGTCAGGGCGGTGTCGGTATCGGCACCGTCGAACACTGCCGTGTGTATGCCGCGCATGGCCCCGGTGAGGAGGCGCGCTGCTGCGAGCAGGTCGGTGTTGCGGTCGATCTGCCCCGCCTCGGCTGCGGCGCGGAGCAATTCGACGATCGCGTTCACGAAGCTGTCGTGCCAGTGTTCGGCGGTTCCCTCGGATTTCGGTACGCCGAGATTGCGGAACAGCACGTGCGTGCGCGGCGTCTCGTAGATGCTTTCGGCAGCTATTCGCAGAAATGTCTGCAACTGCTCGAGTGGGGTGTTCGGCCAGCCGGCATCCGCAGACCGTTCACCGATGCGCTCGATCAGCACGGTAGCGGCGTCGTCGACTGCAGCCTGGAACAGGTCGCGTTTGCTGGGAAAGTGGTGGAAGGCCGTTCTCGGCGCGAGACCGCATCGGGCAGCGACACTTTCGATCGTGATGTCCGCGTAGTCGGCGTGCCGCAGTAGTTCTTGGGTGGCCTCGATCAGTCGTGCCGGTGCGGGCCCGGGTTCCTCCGTTGCGGACGACCCGGCCCAGCGGTACAGCGTGGTGGTGTGAATGCCCAGGGACGACGCGACGGCCGCTGGGCTCTCTGAACCGCCGAATGCGCGCGCCACCGCTTCCTTGCGATCGTCGAGTGTGAATCTGGAGACCCTGGCCATGATCGTGACAGTCTAGTGGAGCATGCGCGCGAGGGCGGGTAGCAGAACTCGTGCGGGGACGATACCCACCATCGCCGCTTGTAGTGAATTGCGACGTCCCGAAACAACATGCGGCCGAGATCGTTTGGAGTCGAGCGCCATCATGGCGGTGGCGACCACGTCGGCCGGTGTCTGGTAGGTGCCGGTGGCGGTGGCCGAGTCACCGATGACGTCGAAGAATTCGGTATGGGTGGGGCCAGGGTTGAGTGCGAGCACTCGGACGCCGTGCTGTTCCGACTCGAACCAGAGGGACTGGCTGAAGCTCAGCACGAACGCTTTTGCGGCCGCATACACCGCGAGAGTCGGGACGGGTTGGAACGCAGTCGTACTGGCGACATTGACGATGGTGCCCTCTCCTCGGGCGATCATGTCGGGGAGGAAGGCCGAGCAGATGTCCACCACAGCACGGATGTCGACGGCTACGAGGCGCTCGAAGTCGTCGGCGTCGCCGTCGGCGAACGGTCCCTGCACGGCGAATCCCGCGTTGTTGACGACGAGATCGATGCGCTCCGGCACGATCTCGCGTAGCCGGCGGCCACTCGCGGACTCGGACAGGTCCCAGGGCACGGTTCGGCAGCGCACGTCGTAGGCCGATTCGAGCTCCTCTGCCAGTGCTGACAGTCGGTCCTCTCGCCGCGCGACGAGTACCAGGTCGGAGCCGCGGGCGGCCAGAGCTCGCGCGAATTCGGCTCCGATTCCCGAACTCGCGCCGGTGACCAGCGAGCGACCCGGACTGTATCGAAAAGCTCTGCGGCTCATCGGTCCGAGCGTCCGAATTCGCTGCAGGAGCGCCGCGCGAACTCTTCGTAAGACGTGGGTGCGTGTCCGAGCAGTGTCGGCAGAACCGTCAGATCTCCCGCCGCGAGGCCCTGGCGGTCGTAGTGGGCCATCATCGTGCGGTACGCCTCACGTGCGTCGGCCGGCCAATTCTTCATGTCGCGAGGGTTCGATGCGGCCTGCGCACCGCGAACGAGGTGACCGACAGAGTTCAGTTTCGTCGACTGCAGTGCATGTCCGACGACCGAGGCCATCGACGGCAGTACGTTCAGCGAGTTCGTCAGCGACGACGGTGGGATCCGAACGGCGGTGACCCGGTGGCCCAGTACTCGAGACCAGATCTCGGCCATCTCGTGGCGGGTGAGTTCGACGGTGGACAGGTCGTACGTGTGACCGGTGTGCGGCGACGGGTCGATCAGAATGTTCGCTGCGGCCTCGGCAACGTCGGCGAGGTCGACGACGCCCATGACGCTGTTCGGTGACACCGGATACGGCATGACCCCGGCCTGCAGGAACTCCCACACTTCCAGGTAGTTCTGCATGTAGTGCGAGGGTCTGAACACAGTGGTGGGGATTCCGCTCTCACGCAACAGTCCCTCGGCGATGTCTTTCTGGTGATGATGCGTCAGCTGATGCAGGTCCGGATGGATCACTGAGTGAAAAACGATGTGCTGCAATCCCTGTGCCGGTGCCGAGGCGATCAGGTGCTCGATGATCGGTCTTTCGTCGATGACCTGGGTCGGTGCCGCGTGGTAGATGACGTCGGTCCCGGCCAGTGCGTTGTCGAGCGTCTCGGCCGACCGTAGATCGCCCACGACGACCTCGGTCGCTCCGTCCCGGCGGGTGGTCGCAGCCTGACTCTCGTTCTTGACGACCGCGCGAATGGGCACATTCCGTGTGGCCAGTCGTCGGACGAGTAGTCGTCCGACTCCGCCTGCAGCGCTGGTAACCGTGATCATCGGACCTCCTTGACGGGTGGGCCCGGCGAACTCCGGCCCTTTTGCGAATATTGCATAGCTCATGCAGATAACGCAAGAGGGTGACACGCGAGCGTGGCGCGATCTGCATTAGTCTCGGGCCGTGCCCTCGAACGACGTCGACGATGCAGAGCAGTCACGGCGCGCTCGCCCACGCCGCGATCGCCGCCAGGCGCTGATCGACGCCGCGATCGAGCTCATCTCCGAAGGTGCCAGTGCAGACATCAGTGCGGCTGCGATCTCGCGCAGAGCCGGTGTGGCACATGGGCTGCTCTTCTACTACTTCACCGACAAGCAGGGCCTGGTCGAGGCCGCGCTGGCCGACGTTCTCGGCAGATTGGCCGATGCGCAAGGGCCGCAGCCCGAGGAGCAGACCGTCCGGACTCGGTTGGAGGGCTTCGTCCGACGGCACATCGAATTCTTGCGGGATCATCGCGCGTTGTACTTGCGCGTCGTCCGCGAGGAAGAATTCGGCGAGGCCGGGGTCGAGAGCGCGCTTCGGCAGGCTCGCGCCGAGGGGGAGCGGCAGGTTGCGGCCCTGGCCGAACTTCCGGATCCGCTGCCGCCGCTCGTCGTGGCCGCGATCTCGGGGTGGACGGGCTTTCTCGACCGGACCGCGGAGGCCTTCTTCGACACCCCGGACATCGAACTGGACGCCTTGGTCGCGTTGATCGTCGACGCCTTCGAGGCCGTCGTCGAATCCGCGACGCGTCGAAGCGAATGATCAGGACGACAAGAAACGGCCACCGAACCACCCGTAAAATTGCGCAGATTGCACAATCGAGTACACCGCTATTGCGCAGCCGGTGAACCTCTGGTCGACTGACGCCGGTTGCATCACCGACGCGACTGACTCGGCGCTTCGCAATCCGAACGCTTGCCTCAGGGAAAGACGGGGCCACATCCGGTCCCGTCTCTTCCACTCGATGCACTCTTTCGTCGCCAACTTCAGGAGTCTCCGGCCATGACCAGCCTCAGCTCGACCACAGACGATTCGGCCACCGGTGGGCGCGAAACTCTGCACGACATCTCCGAACGCGTGCTGTGGCTCTCGACATCGATGATCCACCACGCCAACCGAATCCGGCCCAATCCGACGGGACTCAAGGTCGGCGGGCATCAGGCTTCCTGCGCGTCGATGGTCACGATCATGACATCGCTGTGGTTCGAGCAGTTGACCGCAGCAGACCGGGTGTCGGTCAAGCCGCATGCCTCGCCGGTGTTGCATGCCATCAACTACCTTCTCGGTGACTTGGACGAGAAGTATCTGACGACCCTTCGCTCGTACGGTGGCCTGCAGTCCTACCCGTCACGCGCGAAGGATCCCGACACCGTCGACTACTCCACCGGCTCTGTCGGAATCGGTGCGACAGCGCCTATCTGGGGCGCGATGTCTCGCCGCTTCGTCGACTCGGCATTCTCGGCAGATGCGGCGGTCCCGTTTCGGGGTCGGCAGTACTCGCTCGTCGGAGACGCCGAGCTCGACGAAGGTGCCGTGTGGGAGGCCGTCATCGACCCCGGCATCGGAGAGTTGGGCGAGATCGTCTGGATCGTCGACCTCAATCGTCAGTCGCTCGACCGGGTGGTGCCGAACATCGCCGCGGGGCGTCTCGAGAAGATGTTCGACGCCGCAGGCTGGCAGGTCATCACGGTCCGCTTCGGGCGGTTGCTCGAGAATCTGTTCGCCCGCACCGGCGGTGATGCTCTTCGTCGACGCATTCTCGACATGCCCAATCCCGAGTATCAGCGGCTGCTGCGTTGCTCGGCGTCGGATCTGCGTGATCGGCTGCCCGGCAAGGGTTCCGACGCGGCCGCGATCGTCGAGCTGATCGCCGATCTCGACGACCTGATGCTCACCGAGTCGATTCGCAACCTCGGCGGACACGATCTGGACGCGCTGCGTGAGGCATACGCGCAGATCGACGACACCCGTCCCACAGTGATCATCGCCTACACCGTCAAGGGCTTCGGGCTCCCCACTCAGGGGCATCCACAGAATCACTCGTCGCTGCTGACGGTCGACGAGTATGCAGCTCTCGCAGAGACTCTCGGCACGGACGCCGGCTCGCCCTGGGACCGGTTCGACGCCGAGAGCGCAGCCGGCCGGTTGTGCGCCGAGGTCGCCGAACGTCGACAGCGCGAACAGTTCTCGTATGCGGAACCACCGAGCGTGCCCACCGACATCGGACGTACGCCGAAAGGCACTGCCACGACGCAGGCCGCACTCGGCCGCACCCTGATCGACCTCACCCGTGAGGCACCCGATGCGGCTCGACGCGTCGTCACGGTCAGTCCCGATGTCAGCTCCACCACCAATCTCGGCGGTTGGGTCAACAAGGTCGGTGTCTGGTCGTCCTCGGAGCGGCACGACTGGTTCGGCGACGACGCCGAAACCATCATGCACTGGCGTGAAGGTCCCACCGGTCAACACATGGAACTCGGTATCGCAGAGACCAATCTGGTCGGATTGATGGGCGAGCTGGGTGCAACGTGGAGTCGGTGGGGAGAGCCCCTGTTCCCCATCGGAGTGATGTACGACCCGTTCGTCGAGCGCGCCCTCGAGCCGTGGTCGTACGGCATCTACGCGGGCGGCCAGTCGATTCTGGTCGGCACTCCGTCGGGTGTCACGCTGGCCGCGGAAGGTGGCGCGCACCAGTCGATCAAGACTCCGTCGATCGGTCTCGAACAGCCCGGCTGCATCTCGTACGAGCCGGCGTTCGCCATCGACGTGGAGTGGACGTTGCTCGCCAGTATCGCCAAGCTCGGTCGTCCCGACGGCACCTCGGCGTACCTGCGTCTGTCGACCCGTCCGGTCGATCAGACGTTGGCCGACGTGCCGAGCGATCCGGCGGCCCGCGAACGCAGGCGCAAGCAGGTGGTGGCCGGCGGTTATCCTCTCGTTCGACGAGACGGTGCCACCGTTACGATCGCGGCGATGGGTGCGCTCATGCCCGAGGCTCTCGATGCCGCAGCACGTTTGGAGCAGATCGGTATTCTCGCGGACGTCCTGTGCATCACCAGCCCCGGCCAGCTCTACCGTGCCGTGCAGGCGCGGCAGGGGCATGGAGATGCCGAATCGTGGATTCTCGATCAGCTGCTGCCGGCCGATCGGGCGACACCGATGGTGACCGTGCTCGACGGCCATCCGCACACCCTGGCCTTCCTCGCGAACGTGAACCGCGTCGCATCGACGTCGTTGGGCGTCAGCAACTTCGGTCAGGTCGGGTCGCTGGACGAGGTGTACAAGCACCATCACATCGATACCGATTCGATCGTCGGTGCCGCTTTGGACGTCACCGGCCAGTAGCTACGCGGGTGTTCGCTCGGACACCCATTGACAGCGAGCGTACGGTTGGGTCATTCGGTGAAGGTCATCACCGCTGACAGGCCTCGTGCACGTCAACAGGTGTAATGACTGCACCATCTGGGACGCGATCTACTTGACCGATTCGACATCCAACGGCCGCATTCGTGATGCCGCTACCAAAGCCACGGCTGCAGCCGCATTCGACGAAGAAATCTCGGCTGCTCTGCCTGCCCGGCGACGTCGGCTTGCAGGCGAAGACTATTTTGCCGAAGACACCTTCGATGCTCTCGACATTTTTCGCGGAATATTGCTCGAGCACAAGCGTTTCGAAACTCTCTTGCAGGGCCTGTGTGACCAGGTGGTCGCTGCCATCCCGTGGGCTGACATGGCGGGAGTGACTTTGCTCCGTCATGATTCCGACAATCCCGCGACGGCGGCATGCTCGAATGCGCGTGTGATCGATATCGACGCCGATCAGTACGCGGCAGACGAGGGCCCGTGTCTCGAAGCTGCGAGAACCAACCAGATCGTCAGTGTTCGGATCGACGAGGTCGCCACTCGCTGGCCGAATTTCGCGTCTGCAGCCGCCGCGATCGGAGTGACAAGTTATCTGTCTGCTCCGTTGGCTGTCGACTCGGGACATGCCGGTTCGCTGAATCTTTATGGATTCGACTGCGAGGGATTCAGCGATGTCGACGAGGTTCTCGTCAAGATGTTCGTCACCTCGGTCGAAGCTGCGGTGTGGAATTCGCGCCATGCGGCAGAAGCAAGAACGGAAGCGGACGGTCTTCGAGAGGCGATGAAGACACGTGGAACGATCGAGCAGGCCAAAGGAATTTTGATAGCCGTGCGCGGCATCTCACCCGAAGTGGCATTCGCGGTTCTGGCCGAGCAGTCGCAGCGCGAGAACGTCCGTGTTGCCGTACTGGCAGCGCGGGTGGTGAACTCGGCGGTCTCGAAGGCCGTAGGGTCGCATTGACGCCGACAGCTCGGTCCCACAATGGTTCAGCGAAGCCGAACGATCTGCGTTATCGAAGGTCGAGAAGGTCAAGGCCCATGACGGACACTCCGATTCACGACGAACTTCAGCATTATCTCGATATCGACACCGGTGGGGGGAATCGGAAGAACGAGCCCGTCGGCCGACCGGCCCCGGCCCCGGTGCCCACGCACGCGCCGGCCCGGCACCAGAGGGCGTGACGGCGTGGCCACAGCACGAGAGAAGCAAGACGTCGCTCTCGCCGACTACCGCCGGGCCAAGGAGCGCGAGCAGGGATTGGCCGGGGAGCGTGGTCAGACGGACAGCGATGTTCCGCTGGTCGTCGCCTCCGACGACGCCGAACTGCGTGGTGCAGTCGAGGCCGACGTGTCAGCGCAAGAGGCACTCAGTGCGGCGCTGCGCGCAGATGACGACTGAGCCTCGGCTCAGTACCAGGTCACGGTCGTCAGCTGCGGGGGCCTGCCGTGGGGTCGACGACGGCATGCACGTCGACGCCGTAGGACGCCGGTAGTTCGCTGCTGCACAGCGTTCGGGCTTCGTCCGGGGAGATGCCCAGCGCGCGCAGGACCCGCTCGGTGGTGCCGTCGACCGTCGCCGCCTCGTCGCGATCGGGCTGCGCCAGCAGCAGTCGACCCATGGACAGGAGAGTGCCTGCCACCAGGGCGAGGGCCACATCCGGGTCGTCCACATCGAATCTTCCTCGTGCGGCAGCCGATTCGATATCGCGGCGTGAACGTGGTGCCAGGCCCCCCGCTGCGGCGAAGGCCGAGGCCTCGGAGTTGAGCAGGACGCGGCTCAGTTGCGGCTCGAGGCGGAAGAGGCGTCCGGACAAGCGAAACGACTGGGTGAATTTCTCGACCGGGTCGTCCAGGCCGACGGTGAGCGAGTCGAGGTAGTCGCCGGCGGATTCGAGGGCCGAGTCGATGGCTGCCTGCCACAGTTCTTCTTTGGTCTCGAAGTAGTTGTAGAACGATCCGTTGCTGACGTCGGCGGCCTGCGTGATCTCGAGAACGGGTGCGTTGGTGTTGCCGCTCGCCAGGAATCCCTGCGCGGCCTTGACGAGGGCGGCTCTGGTGCGCGCCTTGCGGCGCTCGACGCGGTTGCCTTCGGTCACGGTCTGCTCCTGCTCTGCGGTGTGAGTGAGGGCAGCCTATCGCGTCTCAATGATGACGAATTCGTCAAAAAGCCTTGACGGACGGCAGTGCCATGGGTGACGATATCGTCAATACCCTGTGAATGCGGGGTGCATCGACTCTTCCGGCGGCACCGAAGGACCTCATGACGACCAACGCGACGATCCCGCAGTACCGCGCCGATATCTATTCCACCGAGGCGCTCCTCGATCCGTACCCGCACTACGCGAGGTTGCGTGAGCTCGGCCCGGTGGTGTGGCTGCCGCGCCAGCAGGTGTTCGCCGTCTCGCGCTATGCCGGGTGCAAGGCAGTGCTGCTCGACGACGAGACCTTCGTTTCCGGGGACGGTGTCGCGCTCAATCCCGTTGCGAACCGGTTGGGCCGTGGGACGACGCTCAACAGTGATGGCGAGGACCATGCAACCAAGCGCTCGGTGCTGGCGCACCGGCTCACCCCGAAGGCCGTACGCAAGATGAAGGCGGCGGTGGAGGACAAGGCCGAAAGCATCGTCGACGCGGCCCTGCGCCAGAAGTCTGTCGACGGCGTCGATGACCTTGCCACGGCGCTACCGATGTCGATCGTGCCTGATCTGGTCGGGTGGCCGGAGGACGGCCGCGAAGATCTACTTCGTTGGGCAGGAGCAACATTCGACTCCCTCGGTCCCGTCAATCGGCACTCGATCTCGGCCGCGAAGGGTGCCGCCGAAATGTTCGCTTTCTCCAGGAAGGTGGTGCGAGAACGATCGGTGCTGCCCGGGAGCATGGGCGACGACGTTCTGAAAGCCGCCGACGAGAACAAGATCGAACAGTCCGCGTGCCCTGCGCTCATGATTGACTACCTCGGTCCCTCACTCGACACCACCATCGGGGCGATTTCCGGTGCTCTCGATCTGTTCGCTCGGCATCCCGAGCAATGGCAGGCACTTCGGCAGGACCCTGACCTCATCCCCAATGCGATCAACGAGGTCGTTCGATACGAGTCGCCGATCAGAGCGTTCTCGCGTCGAGCCGTGCGTGACGTCGAGATCGACGGATCACGCATCCCGAAAGGTGCTCGCGTACTGGTGGTCTACGCGTCGGCGAACCGTGACGAGCGCGAATGGGACCGCCCCGACGAGTTCGACATCACCCGGGACGCCGCGCGCCAACTCGGCTTCGGTTCCGGGGTGCACGGGTGCGCCGGCCAAGGGCTCGCGCGACTGGAAGCCCAGACCATGCTGCGAGTACTCGCGCGGCGAGTCGATCGAATCGTGGCCACCGGTGCGCCGAAAAGGGCCGTCAACAACGTCATTCATCGATACGAACAGTTGCCACTGAAATTGGTGGCAGCAGAAGGGACACAGCAATGAGAGTCGACGTCGACTGGGATCGGTGCGAGGGGCATGGCATCTGCGCCGAGCAAGCACCCAAGGTGTTCAGCCTCGATGACGAGGGCGAACTGCATTACGCGTTCGACGACAACGACATTCCCGACGACCTTGCAGCCTCGGCCCGGTCTGCGATCGGCGTGTGCCCGGTGGCGGCACTGCGAGAGCAGGCGTGAGCTCCTCGGGCCGAAGGATCGTCATTGTCGGCGACTCCATAGCCGCGTGCACCGCTGCACGGGAACTACGCGCCCGCGGACACAAGGGTTCGCTCACGATGATCGGTGCCGACGCGGACGGTTGCTACGCGCGGCCGCCGCTGTCCAAGCATGTTCTGAAAGGTGAAGCAGTGGAGGCGGAAACGTGGGACCTGTGCGATCTCGACATCACCACGATCGTTGATCGTGCTGTATCGACGGATACCGAGAATCGGATCGTCACCACCGCCGCCGGTACCGATGTTCCCTACGATCGCTTGATCGTCGCCACCGGAGCTGCCGCACGTCGCATCGCCGCTCCGGATCAGGCGGGCGAGACGGTGCTGCGGACGTTCGACGATGTTCGGTCACTGCGTCCGAGACTCGATGCGGCACAGACGGCAATCGTCGTCGGTGCCGGATTCCTCGGCATGGAGGTCGCGAGTGCCTGTGCTGCACGCGGTATCGCAGTGACCGTCGTCGATGTGGATCCTCCGCTGCAACGGCTCCTGGGTTCTTTCCTGTCCGACGCGATAGTGGCGCGAGCCGAGGCCTCCTCGGTGCAGTTCGTTCGGACGAATGCTCCCGTCGCTTTGGTCGGTGAGCCCGTCACGGGTATCGAGTTCGCAGACACGAAGCTGGCTGCCGATGTCGTCGTCACCTGCGCCGGTGATGTGCCGCAGACGGACTGGCTGGACGGTGCCGGTATCGCGGACCGTATCGGGGTCGGCGTCGACTATCTCTGCGCTACAGCGATTCCCGGAGTATTTGCTGCCGGGGACGTCGCCTACGCGCGTGCTGCGTCCCGTCGAGCCCCGTTCTGGTCCAATGCCGTCGCGCAGGGCAAAGTTGCCGCCGCCTCGGCGCTCGGCCTCGAACCGACGTGCGCCCCCACCGACGACTATTTCTGGACCGAGATTCTGGGACTGTCCATCAAAGTCGTCGGTCCACTCCCACTACAGGGAGAACCCACCGTCCTCGAAGGTTCGGTCGACGACGGATCGGCGCTGTTGCAGTGGAACCACGAGGACGGCCGCGCCACCATCGTTGCCTACGGCATGAAGAAGGCCGTCGGACTGCTCCGAAAACTCGCCCGCAACAACGGTGTTCCCACTACGTAAGGAATTTCATGGCTCTCGGCTCTGCGTCAGGTCTGGTTCGTCGTCTTCCCGAGGCAGTCGGGCTGGCCCGCGCGGCGATCGGCATCGCGCATATGATTGCGCCCACTCGTGCCAACGAACTCCTCGCCGGCCCCGACGCTGCGGTAGCGACCACACGAGCTGCCGCTCGCACCTTCGGTATTCGGGAGATCTACATCGGCGGCGGCCTGTACGCGGCAACGCGGTACGCACCCAACGCGGTGCGCACACTGCTGCGCGCAGGCGTGGCCGTCGACGTCTGGGACACCGCGGCGTTCGCGCTCACCGCTCACCTGCCACAACGAACGAGAACGGCCGGCTGTGCCATCGCAGGAGGCTTCGTGATCGCCGGCGCGCTCGCCGATCTGCAGCTGGACCGGTAGTGGACAATATCGCGCGCACTCTGCGAGCCGCGAGCATCGAAGCCGTGCGCTTCTACAACCGACTCGAAGTGACGGTGGCGCAGCCAGTTCCGGACACTCCGGTATTGTTCGTCGCCAACCACGGGTTCGGCGGAGTCGTCGACCTCAACGTGTTCGCGTTCGCAGCCGCCTACGACGAACTGGGTGTCGACCGAGAACTGATCACGCTGACGCACCAGATCGCCTGGACACTGCATGCCGAGAAGCTGATCGAGCCGTTCGGTGCCAGGCCCGCCGGTCGGCAGACGGCCCTGGACGCTTTCGCGGACGGCCACAACGTCCTGGTGTTCCCGGGCGGTGATGTCGATGCGCTCAAGACCTGGAAACACCGGAACGAGATCCTGTTCGACGGGCGCTCCGGGTACGCCCGGTTGGCGATGGAGGCGGGGGTGCCGATTGTCCCCGTGGTGACCGCCGGTGCCGGGGAGTCGCTGCTCGTACTCGGGAGCGGCAAGCGATTGGCGAAGGCTCTGAGGTTGGACAAGGCGCTGCGGCTCAAGACGCTGCCACTGTCGGTGTCCATTCCCTGGGGCGTCAATCTCGGTGTGGTCGGACTCCTTCCGTATCTGCCGTTGCCCACCAAGCTCGACACGTCGGTGCTGGCACCCATGCGACCCGATACCGACGAGACGGCCGAGGAATTCGCGGGCCGGGTGCATTCCGCGATGCAAGCCGAGCTCGACGAACTGACGAAAGACCGGCGTCCCGTCATCGGATGACTCGCCGAGCGGGGGATGCAGTCATACTCGGAGCCATGCGCTCGAAGCAGAAGATTCTCGACGCCACCCTCGGGCTCATTGCCGAGGGTGGGTTCGAGGACGTCACCATTGCCGCGGCGGCGCGCGCTGCGGGCGTGACGAGGCAGACGGTGTATTCGATCTTCAGCACGCGCGAGGACATGATCTCCGAGGCGATGGTCGGCCTCGTTGTCGGCTTCATGGGCGAGATAGGGGAGAAGGCCGATCGGGCCGAAACGGCATCGGACTTCGTCGTCGAAACCATTGTGGCCGCTCGAGATCTCCTTCGCCGACAACCGGTTCTGAATACGTTGCTCCGTTCGGGCACTGCGAATCCGCTGTTCGATCCGGACGTGATGGATCGAGCCGAGCCGGTGGTGCGCCAGTTCCTCGACGGCTACATCGAACGACATCCCGAATTCGATCCGACGCAGTTCGACGGTGTCGAGGCGGTGTTCACGCGCAACGCGCTGTCGGTCATTCTGTTCGACGATCCGACAATTCACGACGACGACGGTCTACGGGCATACCTCCGACGCTGGTTGGTGCCGCTTCTTACCTTCAGCTGACCCGGTGGAACTTGACACTATTGCCCACTTCTGTCTAGTTTTACTTCGCACGGGCACGTGACACAGGTCTCGATGCGCGCTGCTGCACACCATTGGGGGGTACGTGTCGAATTTGAACCGCCGGTCGTTTCTCGGCGCAACTGCGGTTGCGGGGTTGGCCGCAGTGTCGGGCGCGGGGGTGGCGCGAGCGGCCGGCGGCCGACGCGTCCAGATCCCACTGACCCGCGAGGACCACCGTGTGGTGATCATCGGATCGGGGTTCGGCGGTGGCGTCGCCGCATTGCGCCTGGCCGAGGCCGGGGTGCCGGTTCTGGTGCTCGAGCGCGGAAGGCGTTGGAACACAGGACCGAATGGCGACACTTTCCCCAACGCGACGGCACCGGACAAGCGCATGCTGTGGCACGGTTCGAGTCCCAACCTGTTCGGTAGGCCGGTTCCGTTCGATCCATACGTCGGCCTGCTGGAGGCGGTACCCGGAGACAACATGACGGCGCTGTGCGCGGCCGGTGTCGGAGGCGGATCCCTGATCTACCAGGGAATGACACTGCAGCCCTCGCAGTCGGTGTTCGAGAAGTACTTTCCGGCCGGACTGGATTGGTCGACTCTGAATCGGGTGCACTACCCACGCGTGGCGCGGATGTTGCAGCTCGAGCAGGCTCCCGACGAGTTGATCGATACGCCCAATTATCAAGCGGCGCGGGTGTTCGCGGCCAGTGCTCGTAGAGCGGGCCTGCCGGTGTCGAAGATCCCGATGCCGATCGATTGGAACTTCGCGCTCGACGAGACGCGTGGCGTGATGAAGCCGTCGTACACCGATGGGTCCGGTGCGTTCGGCGTCAACAACGGCGGCAAGCACTCCGTGGATGTCACCTACATCGCCGCCGCCGAGACGACGGGGCTGGCCACCGTGGCCACCCAGCACGATGTCTCCCGGATAGAACGTGCCGCCGACGGCCGCTGGACGGTCCATGTGGACCGAATCGACTCCGACGGAGGGGTTCTCGAGAACAAGATCCTCACCACCGGCACGCTGATCATGGCCGCCGGTAGTCTCAACACCACCAAGCTGTTGGTTCGCGCGGGAGCCACCGGTGCCATTCCCGATCTGCCGGACCAACTCGGCCAGGGCTGGGGCACCAACGCCGATCGTATCTACGTGTGGTCCAGCATCGAGCAGCAGTTCGGGACCCCGCAGGGCGGTCCGGTGGTGTTCGGCAGCCTGAACTGGGACGACCCGAACACTGCGCACACGGTCATCCAGGCATCCATACCGCCGTTGTCGTTCGATGCCCACAGCACCATGCTCGTCGGCTACGGAGTCAGCAGCGGCCGTGGGCATTTCGGCTACGACTCCGGCGCAGACCAGGTGCGATTGCACTGGCCCGCCAATGGCGACAACGTCATTCAGAACGGGTCGATCGATCCGACGGTGCGTCGCATCGCCGGATCGGGCAGCATTCTCACCGATACCAACGCGGTGTTCCCGTCCACCTGGCATCCATTGGGTGGAGCCAACATGGGCCCGGTGTGCGATCTCGACGGACGCGTACACGGCCAGCGGGGACTGTACGTGCTCGACGGGGCGCTCATGCCCGGCACCACCGCAGCGTGCAACCCGTCCATGACCATCGCAGCATTGGCCGAACGTGCGTTGGACAACATCGTCGCCGGCGATGTCGGCACCGTTGTTTGACCCCCTCCTCAGAAAGAGACCGATGCATCCGTACCGCACCATGATCGGCGTCGCTGTCACCGCCCTGCTTGCGTCCTCGGTGACCGTGCTCGGAACCGCTGCAGCGCAGGCGGATCCCGTGGACGACTTCTACGTCCCGCCTGCCCAGGTCGTCGACGACCCCGGTGCTGTATTGCGGACGCAGCCTATGTCGTTGTTCGCTGCGCTGCCCGGTGCGGACGGTGCCTACCCCGTTCAGGCCGAGCGGGTGCTCTATACGTCACGGACGCAGGACGATTCGCCGGTGGTGGTATCGGGGACGTTCATCGAGACCGAGGTGCCGTGGCGTGGGGCCGGTCCTCGGCCGACCATCGTCGTCGCGCCCGGCACGGTGGGTCAGGCCGATCAGTGCGCTCCTTCCCGTGCGTTTCCGACGACGGTCAATGCTGTGACGCAACCACTGTCGATCTCGTTCAATCAGGAACTGTTGTCCTCCACGCTGTGGGGGTCGATGGGTGCGAACGTCTTCGTCACCGACTACATCGGGTTGGGAACGCCCGGCGTGCACACCTACGTCAACCGGGTCGAGCAGGCTCATGCGGTTCTCGACGGTGCCCGCGCGGCGAACGAGCTGCTCGGTGATGCCGATGCGCCTGTTGGTATCTGGGGCTACTCCCAGGGTGGTGGAGCGGCGGCCGCGGCGGCCGAACTCGCCGCGGAATACGCGCCGGAGGTCGATCTGAAGGGCACGTGGGCCGGAGCGCCCACCGCGGATCTACTCGAGGTACTGAAGACCGTCGACGGCACGCTGATCGGAGGCGTGATCGGTTATGCGCTCAACGGTTTCGTCGAGCGCGACCCGAGTTTGCTGCCCCTCGTAGAAGAAAGACTCACCGATCACGGCAAGGCAGTGTTGAGTGATCTGCCGACGCAGTGCATCGGCGACACCATCCTGAAGTACCCGTTCCTGCGAACCGAATCGTTGACCGCGGACGGCAAGTCGATGCTCGCGAATCTGGGCACCATTCCACAGGCGGGCCGTATCCTCGAGGCTCAGCGGATCGGTCGTAGTACCCCGAACGCGCCGGTGATGATCACCAGCGGACTCAACGACGACACGGTGCCGTACGGTCAGGCCCGGCAGTTGGCCCAGGATTGGTGTGGCCGAGGTGCCACTGTCGAGTTCCGTACCAATCCGTTGCCGCCGATCCTGCAGGGTGCGGTGTTGCCCAACCACTTCGGGCCGCAGCTGATCGACGGGTACGGCGGTGCCGCCGCAGCGTTCCTGATGGACCGGTTCGCCGACGTACCCATGGCATCATGCTCCGTCGACTGAGCCCAGTGGTTCGGGTATCCATCCGTGCCGTCGGCTAGGGCCGCCTCGACACCGCTTCGCTCGACCCTGTTGCGGTCGCGGCGTCGGGTGGAGGCTGTGATTGCCGGCGGTGGCCCGGACATCGTCTTTCAACCGATCGTCCGTGCACGCGATGGAGTGATCGAGGGATACGAGGCCCTGTCTCGCTTCCCGGCGGGCGGGGGTGACACCGAGGCGTGGTTCGCCGATGCAGCGCAGTGCGGCCTCGGTCCGGCTCTGGACAGATCGGCGGCCGTCAAGGCCCTGGAGGAGTCGACTCGTCTGCCGCACGGGCCCTTCGTTGCGGTCAATCTCAGCGCAGCAACACTATTGGCCGATGCTGCGCTGGTGGACATGCTGCGCGAGTACGGCGGACGACGGCCACTGATTGTCGAGCTCACCGAGCATGCCGTCCTCGACGACGAGGACGCGGTGGTAGCCGTCTTGGGCGAACTTCGAGACGGTGGGGTAGCCGTAGCGGTCGACGATGTGGGTTCGGGCTACGCGGGAATGCGGCAGCTAGTCGTGCTCGAGCCGGAGGTCATCAAGCTCGACGCCTTCGTCGTCCACGGCATGAAAGGCAATCGAGTGAAGTCGGCCTTGGCCGAACTGGTGCTGGAGTTCGCGCGAAAGACGGACTCGAGGTGTGTGTTCGAGGGCATCGAGACCGACGAGGACCTCGAGGCGGCTAGGTCGATCGGGGCCGACCTGTTGCAGGGCTTCCGAATCGGTCGCCCCACAGCGGTGTAGCTTGCGCCTGTGGCCTCTCGTGATTCCGTTGCTCTGACAGTGCAGGCGACGGCCGCGCAGGCCGGTTGGGTCGGGGTCCGGCTGATGATCGGTTATCGGGCGATCGCCGAGGGTGCCGACACACGAACATTGGCGGTGATCGCGGCGCTGTTCGCTGCGCCCGCGGTGGTGACAGCATTGCCGATCGGGCGCATCGCGGATCGGTTCGGAGGGCCGGTGGTGATCGCATCGGGAATTGTGTTGTGCTCGATAGCGACTGCTGTCCTGGTCAGCTTCTCGGCGATGTGGGCGTTACTCGCGTGCACCGCTGCGTTCGGTCTGGGGAATCTGCTCATCATGATCGGGCAGCAGGCGTTCGTCGCACATGTCCACGTCGACGGTAAGAACGAAGGTGCCTTCGGCGCACTCACTGCCGCCGCCTCCATGGGGCAACTGGTCGGGCCGCTCGCCGTGACGGCCGTCGCGTCGAGGTTCGGCGGTGCGAGCGTGGAGAGCCCCAACACGACGGCCGGCATCCTCACCGCCGGTGCCTTCACCGTGGTCGCGCTCCCGACCGCACTGTTCTTGATGTTCGGCCGCAACCACATCCGTGCGCAGAAGCCCGCGGAGGGCGAGGCGTCGGGACTGCGGTTGCTGAAGCTGCCGGGCATGTGGCAGTCGTTGACGGTCAGCGGTGCAGTGCTGGTGACCGTCGATCTGCTCTATGCGTTCGTGCCGGCGTGGGCCGTCGAGCGCGGGGTATCGGTGACGACGGTGGGGTGGTTGCTGGCGCTGCGTGCCGGGGTATCGGTGGTCAGCCGGATCGGGCTGGGCAGACTCGACGCGAAGTTCGGTCGCACTGTGCTGCTGAATGTTTCGCTGGCCGCGGGGGCGCTGGCATTGGCCGTATTGCCGTTCGTCCAGGCCGTGGGGGCTATCGGAGTCATGATCGCACTCGGAATCGCGCTCGGCATTCCGCAGCCACTGACCATGTCGTGGGTGGTGTCGATCGTGCCGAAATCCGCGCAGGGAGAGGCGTTGGGATTGCGGATGTCGGCCAACAGAACTGCGCAGATTCTCATCCCGCTGACGGTCGGCGCACTCGCTGGGCCCTTCGGGGTCGCGGGCATCCTGCTCGGTAATGCACTGGTGCTCGGGGGATCGATCGCCGCGGCCTCGCACCCGCGGAGTCGGGGCTGAGCACTTGACGCTCCACTCGACGCCTCGGTCGCGGGGATTCTCCGACTCGGGGCGCGGAGTG
This sequence comes from Rhodococcoides navarretei, assembly GCF_038069675.1. Classification (NCBI taxonomy): domain Bacteria; kingdom Bacillati; phylum Actinomycetota; class Actinomycetes; order Mycobacteriales; family Nocardiaceae; genus Rhodococcoides; species Rhodococcoides navarretei. The sequence continues at coordinate 4,757,026 of NZ_JBBPCN010000001.1, read as the reverse complement.
GAGCACAAGTTGCACACGCACCGACACTGGGCTGATTCAGCTGGGATGGGTGGACATCTTGACGTGCGGGATTCCCGCTTCCAGGTATTCCTCTCCCACTCGAGTGAATCCGAATCGTCCGTACCATTTTTCTAGGTGCGCTTGCGCGGACATCTCGACCACCCCGGGGTACGCCTTCAGCGCGGCCTCGACGAGCTGTCCGGCATAACCGCGCCCACGCCCCGCAGCCGCAGTCGCAACGCGGCCGATGTGGACCGAATCGTCGACGAGCACTCGGAGAGTGGCCAACACCTCGCCATTCTCGTCCTGGATCCAGAACAGTTCTGTCGTTGGAAGTAGGTCCGCACCATCGAGTTCGGCTTCGTCGACAATCTTCTGTTCGTGCACGAAGACCTCGACCCGAAGCGCCATGATGCGGTACAGGGTGCTCGGGTCGACGCGCGAGAGCGGTGCGTGCTGGACGGTGGTCATCGGGTCCGTTTCGTCGAAAGGTATCGGTCTTCACACCGCAAGAGGCACAACGGTTCCCGGCGTGACGTCGTTGTATCGGGCCGTGATCTTGTTCAGTTCCAGCTGGTAGTACAGGGACTGCAGGCCGAAGACGAACGTGAGCAGAAGTCCGACGACCGAGCTGCACGTCGGCTGCAGGCCGGCCGCGCGCTGGGCGTCGGCGATGCGGTTTCCGGTGTTGTAGTAGCTGATCAGCGGCGCGATGATGGTCCAGCCGAGGAGGAGCAGAACCAGCAGTGGGCCGGCGACCGGCGGATCGACCTTGCGTCGGTCGAAGTCGGCCATCTCACGGTGAATGAGGTAGTACCAGACGAAGTGGTAGATGCCGAGAGTGATGAGCGGCAACAGAATCCACACGACAACGGGGTTTCGCCGCTTCATCGCACTACCTTGGGCAACCGGACCGGTCATGGTGCTCCCCCCCCCAACCTTGTCGGACGCGACAGGCGTCGCATGTCCGTGGACCACTCGATTCTCCCACGTCGGGGGTACGCCTCGATGTCGACACGTGTCACTGCTCCGGGTTGTGTTCCTCGCGCAATTGTCGACCCTGCTCGACGGCCTGTGCATCTTTTTCGTCGTTCTTGTCCGATACCCGGGTGTCTCGGGGCGGCAGTTGCAGGCGTTCTTCGGCGACGATTCCGGCCTGGAGTTGCCGACCACGTTCGAGTTCGGAGTCCAGCTCGGCTCCGAACAGCAAGGCCAAGTTGGTGATCCACAGCCACAGCAGGAACACGATGGCTCCGGCGAGGGAGCCGTAGGTCTTGTTGTAACTGGAGAAGTTCGCGACGTAGAAGCCGAATGCGACGGTGGCGAGAATCCATACGATGATGCCGACCGCAGCGCCGGAACTGATCCATTTGAACTTGGGCTGCTGCACGTTCGGCGTTGCGTAGTACAGAATCGCGACGGCGAGCACCACCACGATCAGCACCAGCGGCCAGCGTGCGATGTTCCAGATCGTCAGTGCGGTGTCGCCCAGTCCGACGGCGTCGCCCACGGTTTTGGCCACGGGGCCGCTGATGGCCAGCATGACGGCGGCGAGCGCGATGAGTACGAGAGCGACGAGCGTGACCAGGAGCATCACCGGTCGCAGTTTCCAGATGGGGCGACCCTCGTCCACCTCGTACATGCGGTTCATCGCCCGGCCGAAGGCGCCGACATAGCCCGACGCAGACCACAGTGCACCGGCGATACCGATGATCAACGCGAATCCGGCAGTGGGGGCTTGGACAAGTTGTTCGATGGTTGGACGCAACGTGTCGACAGCGGATTGCGGGCCGAGATCGCCGACGACCTGCAGTACGCCGTCGACCGTGGCCTGTCCTTGGCCGAACACGCCCAGCAACGACACGATGGCCAGAATTGCAGGGAAGAGCGAGAGTACGGCGTAGTAGGTCAACGCGGCTGCGAGGTCGGTGCACTGATCCCGGGAGAACTCACGGATGGTCTTCTTCAGCACGTAGATCCACGACGGCTTGGTCAGATCGGCAGGTGAATCCGCTTTGCGTGGATCATCCGGATCTGCCTCGGTGGGTGCGGGTGATGTTGCTGAATCGGCCATGGCGGTCGCATACCCGGGGTTTTTCGCTGGAAACAGCGCATCGACACCGAGGCTGCGCGATCGGCGCGGGTTTCGATCGACGCGATGCGGTGCGGTGCGGTGCGGTCGAACTCGAGCGTTCGGGCGGCGAGGCTCCATCTCCCACGCGAAGCGGCCGTGAAGATGCTCTGCTGCGCGTCGGGTGCTTCAAATCGGGTGCAGCTGACCGCGCTCAGCGCGGTCAACTGCACCCGATTCTGATCGCCATGTGGCTGGCTTCGAGCTATTCGGTCGGTGTCGACTCCTGCGCGCGTTCGGCCGACTGCGATTCGATCGAACGCCGAGACCAGTAGCCGGCGAGAAGTGATCCCGATACGTTGTGCCACACAGAGAAGATGGCCGCGGGTAGAGCTGCTGCAGGGCTGAAATGCACCGATGCCAGTGCCGCAGCCAGTCCCGAATTCTGCATTCCCACTTCGATACTGACGGCGCGGCGGCTGGCGACATCGAGTCCGCACGCCTTGCCGATGCCGTAGCCCACGGCGAGTCCGAGCGAGTTGTGCAGCACGACGGCGACGACGATAAGGGCACCGATGGACAGCAGCGTCGGCGCGCTGGCGGCCACCACGATGACGACGACCGCGGTGATTCCGGCAACCGAGATCAACGGCAGGGCATCGAGCACGCGGTCGACGATCGACGGGAACAGCAAGCGCAGAACAACTCCCAGCACGACGGGAACCAGCACGATCTGAAGGATCGAGACGAACAGTCCACTGGCGTCGACCGGTAGGTACTCACCGGCGAGCCACAGCACCAACAGTGGCGTGAGAATCGGAGCGAGCAGGGTCGACACCGACGTCATCGCGACCGACAGTGCGGTGTCGCCCTTGGCCAGGTAGACCATCACGTTGGATGCGGTACCGCCCGGGGCCGAGCCGACCAACACCATTCCGGCAGTGAGCGCGGCAGAGAGGCCGAGCGCGTTGGCAATTCCCAGACCGAGCAACGGCATCGCGAGAAACTGAGCCGCCACGCCGAGCAGCAGTGCCCACGGGCGACGCGCCACGACGGCGAAGTCGGAGAGCCGCAACGTCATTCCCATGCCGAGCATGATGATCGACAACAACCACGGAACGGCAGGCGTGCCGCCGCTGAATGTGTCGGGGGTGATCAGCGCCAGCGCTCCCGCTGCCACGACGATCAGAGCGAACCACTTGCCGGTGAACTCGCTGACGGATTTCAGCTCGGGCATGCGGAGTCTCCTGTGTGGTCGGGGCGCCGTCCAGGGCGGACGCGCAACCCACCGAGCCTAGCCGCAGCCTCGACAGGCAAGTCCCCACTTGACAGGACATTCGAATAGAACAAGACCAATCGGACTGATTCTGGCAGTATCGTCAGCGATGAACCACCGTCACAACCGAAGGACGACGAACATGACGTCACCGTGAACAAGTTCTCGACGGTGGCGCTGCTGATCCTGTTGGGTGCAGCCGGGACGTTCAACGGGGTGTCCTTGACCTCCGACCCCAGCGGGCGGTCACTGGGCTTGGATGTCGGGTTGCTCCCCTCGTGGCATACCTGGGACTACCGAATTTCCGGGTTGTTCGTGCTGTTCTTTCTCGGCCTCGGACCGTTGATCTGCGTGGCTGCTGTACTCGTCGACGCCTCCGAGGCTGCGGTGTACGTCGCGTGCGCCGGGTTGGTGACCATCGGGTGGGTGGTGTGGCAAATTCTCGTACTCGACATCGATGCCCCCCTCGCCCAAATTCCGCTCACTCTTCTGGGGGTCGCGCTGATCCTCCTTGCAGTCGGCCAACTCCGCGCGCGTGCCCGCGATCGCCGCCGGCAATAGATCGCTGCCTGGACCTGAGGGTTCAGTATCGAGTCCAAGACGCGGGATGCCGCGTGCAGAGTGCGATCGTGAACCGTGAGGTGCGCGTCGCGTAGTCCCGCCTTACAACACGATGGGCCCCAGAATCGACAGAGCCAAGACCACCAGTCCGCCGCCGATGCGCGAGGAGATCGACAGGAAGGGAAGCAGTTCGAGTCGGTTGGCGGCACCGAGTACGGCCAGGTCACCACTCGAGCCGAAATCGGCCAGGCCCAGTCCGCCCGAGATCGCCGATTCGATGAAGTGCAGGTGCACCAGCCAACCCACGAATCCGGCGGCGAAGAGAGCGACGAAAACCACTGCGATGGTGGACAGCATGTAGACGGGATCGTTGAGGAGGGTCAACACCTGCTTGAAGTCGATCGCGACGATGCTCACCGCCACCAGGATGGCCGGGATGAACGCGTTGGCGACGAGTTTGTACCAGATGTCTGCACCCTGAACGAGGAAGTCGGGTACGGGCAGGAAGATCTTGGCGACTGCGCACAGCACGATCAAGAAGACGTAGGTGTGGAGCGAGGGTACGTAGAAGGACATCGCGTCCGCGATCATGAACAGCATTCCGGCGGTGAACAATCCGATGATCGAACTGCGCACGGCGTCGGCCGAGGAGATGGCCTTGCCCACCGGAACGGTCAAGCTGGACTTGTTGACGGCGAGTTCACCGTTGCCGTTGAAGCGGGGGAACAGGTTCGGCTTGCGCCGACCGAGCCACGCGAGTCCGCCCGCCACGATGATGCAGACGGTATTGGCGACCACGACTGCGGGGACGAGCATCGACAGGTAATCGGTCGATGCTCCGCCACTGTTCTGCGCGATAATCTCCGAGATCGGAATGGCTCCGGCTGCAACACCTCCGCCGAGAACCGGCCCGACGACGTAGAACAACATCTTGCCGAGACCGTATCCGGTGAGATATCCGATGAGGCCGAACAGTGCGAAGCACACGGTGATGGTGGCGACGATCGGCACGATGATCCGAGAGCCCGCCTTGATCAGCAGGCTGCGGTCCATGCCGAGGATGCTGCCGACGATCAACGCGGCGACCACGAATTCGCCGAACGCAGACAGGGTGTAGAAGTCGTCGATAGCTGTCGCGGTGCTCTCGGGCATGAGGTTGTAGCTGTACAGAACGGCCGGAATCAGAATGGCGAAGATGACGCCGCCGCCGATTCGGTTGAGGCCGGGGATGGCGTTGCCGGCCACCATCAGCAGTCCGCCGAGGGCCATCGTGGTGGCGAAGCCCGCCGTCATCCCCTCCGCCGGCGTGAACAGGTACGCCAGAATTACGACGACCAGTGCCATCGGAACGAACCAGCGCATCGGCAAGCCGAGGGTCGAGTTCATATCCGACGTGCGTTCGCTGTCCTCGGTGACGAGTTCGGATTCGCTCGGGCGGGCTGACGTCACGGTCTCTCCTGAATTTTCGGTACGCGATGAGCTGATGGAGTCAGCAATACGTTATGTGGCGCTGGTCACTCGGTCAAGACAGATTGTATGCACAATCCGCGTAGAAAGTGGTAGAACGTTCTATATATCGAGTTCTGGAACCAAAGTGCATGCAATCAGGGGAGCTGTAGTGACTGTCGAAGACCGCGTAATCGACGAACCGAGCCCAATGAGATCGACGAGTGCCGGACCGCTGGAGGGTCTGCGCGTCATCGAGATGGGTCAACTGATCGCCGGACCGTTCTGCGGGCAGATCCTCGGAGATCTCGGTGCCGAGGTGATCAAACTCGAGCAGCCGGGAACCGGGGATCCACTACGTGAGTGGGGCCGGACGCGTCCCCAGGGCGAGTCGCTGTGGTGGTCGGTCGTCGGCCGCAACAAGAAATCGGTGACGGTGAATCTTCGCACCCCCGAAGGGCAGGCCATCGCGCGAACGTTGATCTCCCGCTCCGACATCGTCGTGGAAAATTTTCGGCCGGGGACGTTGGAGCGGTGGGGGATGGGATACGACCGTCTCTCTGCCGACAACCCGGGCTTGATTCTGGCCAGGGTCTCGGGATTCGGTCAGAGCGGACCGTATTCATCCCGTGCCGGCTACGGCTCGATCGGTGAGGCGATGGGCGGACTGCGCTACGTCGTCGGCGATCCCTCGACTCCGCCCTCACGCGTGGGAATCTCGATCGGCGACACGCTGGCCGCAGTGTTCGCCGCCATCGGGACGCTCGGCGCGGTGTACGAGCGAACTCGCAGTGGCCGTGGACAAGTGGTGGATTCGGCCATCTACGAGGCGGTGCTGGGCATCATGGAGTCGATCGTTCCCGAGTGGGTCATCTCGGGATATCAGCGTGAACGCAGTGGTGCCATTCTGCCGAATGTCGCGCCCAGCAACGTCTATCCCACCGCGGACGGCGGATGGGTATTGATCGCAGCGAATCAGAACACGGTTTTCGCGCGTCTCGCCGAAGCGATGGGTACGCCGGAGTTGGCCACCGATCCACGGTTCAGCACGCACGGAGCGCGCGGTGAACGTCAGGAACAACTCGACGCTCTGGTGGGAGAGTTCACCGTCCAGCACGACGCGCGCGCACTCGAGGAACTGTTGCTGGCGCATTCGGTACCGGTCGGCAAGATCTATCGACCAGAGGACATGTTGAGCGACGAGCACTTCATTGCCCGTAAGAGCATCATCACCACCCCGCATCCCACCCTGGGAGAAGTGCCGATGCAGAACACGTTCCCGCGGTTGAGTCGCACAGACGGAGCCGTCCGTTGGCCCGGACCCAAGCTCAGCGAACACACCGAAGAGATACTCACCACCGTCGGCGAATTCACGCGCGACACGATCGACGCCTTCCGCGCCGACGGGACCATCTGATGGTGTTCGACGGGTTGCCCCGGAGCGCGAAGTTGGTCGAGGTCGGTCTACGGGACGGTTTGCAGGCGGTATCGGAGTTCGTCAGCACCGACCAGAAGCTCGAACTGCTGCACGGCATTCTCGACTCCGGTGTGACCACTGTGGAGATCACCTCCTTCGCGCATCCGAAAGTGTTGCCGCAGTTCGGCGATGCCGAGCGACTCATCGCAGAGGCGCCGCGACGAGAGGGTGTTCACTACAAGGCGTTGGTGCCCAATGTTCGCGGCGCACAACGGGCCTGCGCCACCGAGATCGAAGAAATCGTCGCGATCATCCCGGTCGATCGGGACATGGCCGCGAAGAATCAGAATTCGACGCCCGAGCAGTTGCTCCACGACTTCTCCGCGATCGTCGCCCAGGGGCACCTGTCCGGCAAGAAGGTCAGCGCCGCAGTGGCCACCGCGTTCTTCGCTCCGTGTCACGGCCCGATCGATGCCACCGAGCTCGACGCGGTGGTCGAGCAAGTGGTCGACGCCGGAGCCGACTCGTTGTATCTGGCGGGCACCAGCGGTGTCGAGACGCCGACAGAGTTCTACGACGGTGTTCGACGCGTCAAGGGCCGCTATTCCACCATCCCGGTGGGGGTGCATCTGCACAACCGCAACGGCTTCGGCACCGTCAACGCGTTGGCGAGCCTGGCCGCGGGAGCGGATTGGATCGAGGCCTCCTTCGGCGGCCTCGGCGGAGACATGTGGTTCCCAGGCGACCCCTCCGTTCTCGGCAACGCGCCCATGGAGGACGTGGTGGCACTACTGGATTCGCTGGGAATCGAGACCGGGATAGACCTCGAGGCCTACTTGGCGATGGTGCGGACCAGCGTCGGCTACACCGGTACTCCGTCGTACTCGTTCGTCTGCAGAGGTGGCACCAGGCAACAGCTCGTTGATGCACAATGGCCCGTGTGAACATGTCGACAGGGGAATCTGTTGTCCGAGATCGGTGACAAGATCTTCGACCTCTTCGTCGCCGGTCATTACGGCCCAGGCGAGAAGTTGAACGAGGCCGAGTTGGCTGCGCGGCTGGGTGTCAGTCGTACCCCCATCCGGGAAGCGTTGGTCACTCTTGCCGGCACCGGAGTCGTCACGATCGAGAAGAACAAGGGTGCCCGCGTCAGTGAGTACACCCGAGACTCCGTCGAAGCGATCTACGCGGCTCGGTCCCTTCTCGAACCCGAGGCCGCCAAGCTTGCTACCGGTCACGTGACCCAGTCGGATCTCGCCGAGCTTCGAGAGATGGCTCAGCGCATGCACGACAAGATTCTCGACTCCGCGGACCTGTCCGAGATAGCGGTGCTGAACAATGCCTTTCACACTGCGATTCTGCTGAGGTGCCCCAACGGTCGCATGGCCGACATGGCGATAGGAATGCTCAAACCCGTTGTCGCAGCTCGAACCTTTCGCCGGTACACCCCGGCCGAACTGATCCGGAGTGCCTCTCATCACCTCGAGATCGTCGACGCGCTGGAAAGTGGCGACGGCGAATGGGTCGAGGCCATCATGCGCGCGCACATCCGGGCAGGCTGTCACAGTGCGCTGCAGGGCAGCTGACGACGGCGATGTCCCGGAGGGACGCGGCAGCTGCACAGGACACTCCACTCGACGCCTCGATCAGGGGCATTCACTGACTTACTTCGAGGAGTGGAGCGTGAGTTGCTTCAGGAATCGACGTCCGATCGCTGGATGCGCCGGACTCGGGCGATAGTCGAGGCCGCCAGGATCAACCCCGCAACCGTGAGGAAGTCCGATTCGGTCAACCCTCGATCCGCATCAACCACGTACAGCACCGCACCCTCGATGGGGGCGTTGAAGAAAAGCCACAGAACTGAGGCAACACCCAGCGAGATCGCTGCGGGCCACGACGGCTTAGCCAGAGACCATGCTGCAGAGGCGAACACTGCGTTCATCAGAACGAGTGCGTGGAACGGATCGGTAGTCGGCACGGACTCATCATGACCGAATGCAGACGATCAGGTCCCTGCTTGCAGCACATCATCGACCGTGTGTCCGATCCAACGTTCGTACTGGTCGGCCGGGGCCAATTTCGGAAAGAACTGTCGACGCACATCGGAGATGAGCCTCAAGTGGTCGTAGTCCGGCCTCGAGAACAGCAACTGGTCCGGGTGGTCGACCTGGTGTTGCACCTTGAGCAAGGTGTGCAGGGCGTGAAACAGGTCGGCGAATGGCTCGTCCCCGCTGGCGGCGGTCAGAGAATTGACCGCTACCAACGCCGGCGTCGGGGTCTGTTCGCCGCTGTCCGATGTGGCCCACAGCTGAATTCGAGTGTCGGTGTTGAATGCGTCCCACACTTTCGTGGTGTGCCGGTCGTCGAACGGTGCCGGGAGCGGGGTCTCGTTCTCGAACGCCTCGAGTCCGGCCCGAATCCAGTCGATATCCGCGATACCGGCCAACGTGTACGACCGACGCGCAGCCCACGCCGCGATCTTGCGAAGTTTCGGTGCGCGGGCGCGCGCCAGAGCGTCGACGAGCATTCGATCGTGAAATGCGAACTGTTTGGAAGTAGTGGCGCGGTACAGCTTCTCGGTGGGGGGTCGCCCACCCCAATTGATCGCGTCCTGTTTCACCTGGTTGGCCATGTGCTCGTAGCCGTACTTGATGTACAGGGTCGCGTCTGCGACAGGATCCGGGTCCCACCAGCTTCTGACCTTGTGGACGACGATGTCGTCGTTCCACACCGAGTCGGTCTTGTGGAGTCGTCGCAGAGCGGCAGGCTGGTTGACCTTCCAGACCTGGACGAGGTACAACTCGGTGGGCTCGGCGACGATCATGCCCGGGTTCGCATCGCGACCTCGTGCGCTGACACGAAATGTGTTGAGACCCTTGGTTATCGGTAACGCTGGAAAATCCTGTGCAATTTCACCATCGAGGGTGATGACCCGGAACGGTTTGCTCACCTTGATCGTGGCTTCTTCGATGACCTCCCACTCGACCTCAGCGCCAGGGTCGCCGGGAGCGGTGGTGAGTAGTTCGACTGTTACCGAGACCGGGCCGTATGCGGCACCTGTCATGACGGTGACGAAATTCCGTCCGACTTCCATGACGCTGCCGGTCACAGCAGGTTCGTAGGTCTCTGCGGATTGTGACCCGACGACGAACTGGTGATGGTCGGTGTCGACAATCCCGGAGTACGTCACGAAACCAGCTCGCCGGGAGTGGACATCCAGATCCTCCGAGGATTTGCGCTGCCACGATGGTCCCAGCTGCCCACGCACGATTCCATCATCAGAGCCTACGAGATCGACAAAGATCTACGGAACGTAGAACGTCGCGAACCCCGGCACCGTGGTCGCAGAAGTCGGTAGTCCGATGAGTGCCACTTGGCCCGGCCCGCTGTACACAATTGCCTCGTGCGGGGATCCGAAGAGGGCGTCCGACAATCGGGCGGTACCACTGGCCCCGGTAGTGAGATTCACCCAGCGCACCTCGGAGATGAGGTAGCAGCCGGTGTTCGCATTCGGGGTGTCGGTGACCTTGGCGATTCCGGGTTGCTCGCCGACCACCACAGCGCAATTGCTCGGGGGTGAATCGACACTGCCTCTCGGGTTTCCGTAGGGCGCTGGGTTGAACTGAAACGGAATCGTCACCTCCGCGGAGGCCACCGCAGCCGATGCGAACGCCGCGCCGACCATCACGGCACCGCACACTGCCAACCGCTGAACAAGTCTTGCCATGACAACCTCCACTGGTTTCGGAATCCGGCGATTGCCCTATCCTCTCTCCGATTCGAGGCGAGGTGGTGGCAAACGAGCTATCGAGACGCCATCGGCCCCGGGTTCGCGAGATGACCGGGTGTACGGTCCGGTGATGCAGGACGACATCGAAAGACGCGTAGCTGACGCCACTCTCGTGATCATCGGCGAAAGTCTGTCGTCGATGACGGAAATCCTCGAGGGCCTGGGCGGCGAGCTGGCCAACGCCACACCGGATCTGCCCGGCGCCAACAGTCCGTACGCCATCGTGTTCCATTGCGTCGCCGTGATCGAGCACTGGGGAGGCTCGGTGATCGCCGGCCTGAAAATCCCGCGGGACCGCGCCACGGAGTTCACTGCCACCGGCCGGGTCGATGACCTGATCGCACGGGTCGACGATGTTCGTGCGCGTCTGCCCGAGTGGGTGGATATGGCATTACGCGAGGGCATTCGCGATCGGACCGTCATGGGTTCCACGCGTCCAGAGCTGGCAACCGCCACCCCGGAATGGGTGTTGACACACTTGGTGCGTGAGCTGTCCCAGCACCTCGGCCGGCTCGAGCTCACACGCGAGGTCCTTCGTCGGGCGTGAATGGTGGCCGCACGTGCAATGCGAAACTCGACTGCCCGCGTTCTTCGAGGCCCTCTTTGAGGCGAAGGGATGGCATCTCGTAATCGCCGAAGTTCTGTTTCCTGAACGCTATTGGTTCCGTTGTCTCGAGTTCGAGTAGTCGCCGCTCCCAGTTCTTCGCGGCAACCGCGTACTCCTCGGCCGTCAATCGATCGGATCCGTGGACGACGAATGGAGGCAGAACGTCGATCCCCGGGTAGTAGAGTATCCCGTGGTGGATGGGGAACAACAGGTCGTCGATCGGTCCGTTGATGCCCCGATCGGAGTAGTGAGCTTCCGGGCCACCCACGGTGACCGACAGTAGTGCTCTCTTGCCGGCGAGGGTTCCTTCGCCGTAGCGCTCACCGTACTTGGTGTCGCTGTGTTCGCCGACGCCATAAGCGAAGTGGTAGGTGAACACTCGATCGACCCACCCCTTCAGGATCGCGGGCATCGAGTACCACCACAGCGGGAACTGGAAGATGATGGTGTCGGCCCACAGTAGCTTTTCCTGCTCGATACTGACGTCGGCGGTGAGGGTGCCCGTGTCGAAAGCCCGTCCGGAATCTGCGGCCACCCGCAGCGGCGACGATGCGGCGGGTCCGTAGTCCGACGCATCCAGGGCGGCTTTCCAATTCGAGGCATAAAGATCGGTCACCTGCACCTCGTGGCCTGCGGCTTCCAACGTGGTGACGGCTAGTTCTGCGAGTGAGTGGTTGAGCGACTTCGGTTCTGGATGGGCGTAGACGATGAGGGTCTTCACTGTGGCTCCTTGTGTTTCGGGTGCCTCCAGGTTCTCTTGTCCGGCACGGTTCGTTCAGGGGCGCGATGTCCTGTGGTGGGTGTTCCTGGTATCGGCGGTACCACTCTCGACCGACGGATTCGGGGGATACTGCAGGTGTGGACGATTTGGCGAACTTCCTGAGAATTCGGCGGTCTCGCGTCGATCCGGCGTCGGTCGGAATTCCCGTCGACCGGTATCGCCGCGTCGACGGGCTGCGCCGCGAGGAGGTCGCTCACCTGTCGGGCGTCAGTATCGACTACTACGTTCGTCTCGAACAGGGCCGCGCCACACAACCGTCCGAGCAAATTCTCGACGCTCTGGCGCGCGTGTTCGATCTGGACGACACCGAACGGGCGCATCTGGATCGGCTCGCCCGTCGACGTCGTCGACCGGCCAAGACCCCGAAAGGGCGCGTGCGACCGGAACTTCTGCGCGTCCTGGATCTGATGGAGGCTGCGCCCGCGTTCATCATGGATCACCGCATGAATGTCCTTGCCGCCAATCGGCTTGCGCGTGTGCTCTACGGCCAACCCATCCCGGGGTTGAACACTGCGCGGCACATCTTCCTCGAAGAGGCCGATCGTGGGCTGTACGAAGACTGGAACACCTGCACCTTGGATGCCGTCGGTCACCTGCGTCTCGCGGCGGGGCAGTATCCGGACGACGCGCAGCTGGCGTCGCTGATCGGTGAATTGTCCATGGGCAGTGACCGATTCCGTCGACTGTGGGCACGGGCCGATGTGTGCGCTCGTACGCACGGGCGGAAGGCGTTCCGTCATCCGTTGGTAGGTCTGTTGGAGCTTCATCAGGAGAACTTCGCGCTGCCGGGAGAACCGGGGATGGAGATGATCGTCCTGAACGCCGCGGCCGGTAGTGCCAGCGAAGACGGACTGCGACTACTTGCCGCCCTCGCGCTCGATGCGGCGTCGGACAGTGAAACTACTACTGCGAGAGACGATCACCCGAGCTGACGCCCGAGATCAGATCGATCATCCCGTACGGGGAGCGTTCTCCGAGGCACAGGTCGAGCGTTTCATGTGACTGGACGGCCACCGCTTCACTTCGGGTGAACATGGCCTGCTCGTAGACGGACAGGGCTGCATCGATGTTGCCGCGGTGATCGGAGATCGCGCGAGCGAGTTCGGCACCGTCGAACATCGAGAGATTCGCGCCGTCTCCCGATGGAGGCATCAGGTGTGCGGCATCGCCCACGAGAGTTACTCCCGGCGTGGGATCCCAGCGGTGGTCGTTGGGCAGCGTGAAGATCTTGCGGGGAACCAGCGCAGTGTCCCCGCCGGTGATCAACGCCGTCAACTCCGGTGCCCACCCATCGAATTCGGCTGCAACCGCTACTTTTGCGGAGTGTGAGTCGGTGAAGTCGATCGCATCGATCCACTCGACGCCGCGGTTGAGCTGAACATACGTATGCAGGATGTCGCCGGCCTCGCGATGCACGGAGATTCCCTTACCCGGTGTGAGGGCGAACATCGCTCCACCGCCGACTGCGCGAGCCGTCGCGGGGTGACGTGCGTCCACGTCGTGCAGGTAGGTCTCGATGAAGACGGTACCCACGTACTCGGGTACGGCGGCAGACAGCAGGGATCGGACTCGTGACCACGCGCCGTCGGCACCGACGAGCAAATCGCAGACTGTGGTGGTTCCGTTCGCAAACTCGAGTGCATGTTGTCCGTTGCCCAGTGGGCGGACGGAGGTGAGCTTGTGCGCCCACTGAACGGTGTCGGCCGGCAGTGACTCGAGCAGAATGCGTCGAAGGTCGCCGCGCAGTACCTCCGGTCGACCCCCGGTGCCGTCGTCGGGTTCGTCGAACAACGCCTCGCCGTCGGGGCGTAGGACGCGAGTCGCTTCGCCTCCCTCATGGATGATGGCGCGGAACTGCTCCGTGAGCCCGGCCGCGGCGAGGGCGACCTGTCCGTCGTTCTCATGGATGTCGAGCTGCCCGCCTTGTGTCCGAGCGTCAGCCGCGGCATCGGCCTCGTACACCGTGGCGGCGATTCCGTGAACGTTCAGTACTCGTGCCAGCACCAGGCCGCCGAGTCCTGCACCGATGATCGAGATGGTTGTACCCATGAAGGCCTCCGCCAGTAATTGGAACGGTGTTCCAACTAAGATTGGAACACTGTTCCAATTCTGTCAAGCGGGGTGTGGGCTAGTGGTCGGTTCAGCCGCGGTCGATACCGGCCAAGATGATGTCGACACCGGCCTGGAACTGCTCTCGGTCGTCATGTTCGGCGAATTGCGACGCGATTCGGGTCAGGAACGGGTAATCGCCGGTATCCGTCACCGCCGAGCGGGTGGAGTCGAGAAACGCCGCGCGGTCCGTCACCGTGGCGGCTAGTTGCCTCCCGGCATCGCGCTGACTCGCAGCCCCGAGAGCGTGGTACATGAGCACGGAAGCGGCGTCGAACTGCGCATTCTCCGGAACTCCGCGTACGTCCAGTTCCGTTCCGATGCGATCGAAGAGATGCATGACGGCCGGCTGCCACGGCGCGCCGGCGAGTTGCGTTGCCACCCATGGCCGCGTGGTGATCATGTCGAACACCCCCATCATCACGCCGCGAACGCCCTGCTCTGTCGCCTCGTTCTCGGACGACGATTCCAAGACCGACTCCATGACGGCTTTGGCCGCTGCCGCGAGCAGATCATCCCTGTTGCCGACGTGGTGATACAGCGCTCCGGCGCCTGTGGACAGGTGTGCGGCCAGGGTGCGGAACGTCAGAGCATCGGTGCCACCCTCGTCGAGCATCTCAATCGCTGCCTGCACGATGCGCACTTTGGACAGGGCATCGGAACGTCGAGCGGGTGTCGGCTTCTTCTCTGGCATGCGCAGATCCTGCCACAACTGGAACGTCGTTCCAGGCCTGGCTGCGATTGATTCCGAGGCGAGACGACCCCGGACCCGAGGGTTCAGTATCGAGTCGAATGTGCGGGATGCCGCATCCGGAGAGCGATCGTGAACCGTGAGGTGCGCACGCCGGACCGCCCCTGCGGCTGAGCAACCTCACACCCCTGCTGCACGGTGCGCGCCCATTCTATGAGTTGAACTCGGAAGCGCGGTCGGGAAAAAGGGTGTGAGGTCCCGAACCCGAACCCTTCAGAGCCTACGAACCCCGCACCACATCGAATGCCGGCTTGGCGCTGAAGTCCGAGCGCAGCAGTCCGTAGTTCTGCTCGGTGTCGGCGAGGTTGGTTCCCGAGTCACGGAGGGAGTGCACGAAGACCGGCCCGACGTACGGAAGCGACGACGCATTCGCCAGGCTCGAGCCGATGATGGCAGCCTGCAGATCCTCGGGCACAGCACCCGGGCCGGTTCCGGTGGGTGCGCCGAGTTCGGTGATCCAGATCTTCTTGCCACCGTCGCCGTTGGCCGCCATGGTGCCGTAGGCCTGATCCACCTGTACCCATTGGCCGTTGGGATCGTTCTCGACGGTGAAGGGGAACGTGTACGGATGCAGCGCAACGGCGTCCATGAATCCGGCGGCACCCGCGGCGTACATCTGCTGCAGGAAGGTCACCGGCGCTACGGTCCAGGCTCCCAAATTCACGGTTGTAGCCAACCCGGCGCTCAGGACGGTGGCTCCGGCATCGGCGTTGTGGATCGCGGGGTAGGCGGCGCGCAGCATGCCGGTGTAGCGGGCGGCGTCGACGGGCGCGAAGAAGGTGGGGATGTTGGGCTCGTTCCACACCTCGTAGTGGTCGACGCGATTGCCCAGATGGGCGGCTGCTGCGCCGGCGAATGCGCCGAAGGCATTGGGATCCAACGGAACTGCACCGGGCAGCGGCGAGGCGATGCCGCCTTGCGCCCATCCGGGCGTCCCGCCCAGCACAGCCAGTACCGAATAGCCCTGTGCCGTCGCAGCATTGATCACGCGATCGGTGTTACCCCAGTCGAACACTCCCGGCGCTGTCTCGATGGCCGCCCAATTCACCACCACCCGTACCCACGAGGCACCGACATCGCGTCCGGCACCGAGCTCATTGTTCAGCGTGGCGTCGTCGAGCGTCAGAAACGGCGCGCCACCGGTGAAGCCCAGGTCGGCCGGTGCCGCGTGTGCGACCGGTGTCGAGAGGCCGACGGCGATCGCGGCAGCTGCGGCAACGGCGAGCAGACGGGAGCGGAGGGTCATGGCGATCATCCTAAGGTGGTTGTCAGTGGTGCGCTGATCAGTGCTTCGACGGTGGAATGGGGCACGCGATCGTTCCAGCGTGCGGTGTTCAGCTCATAGATGCGCTCACCCGCTTTGACGGCGGCGGTGCGATCGAGCAGGTAGCGACGACATTCGGCGACGAACTGCTCGGTGTCGTCGAACGTGGGTAGCTCGAAGATCGAATCCAGTGATCCGACGGCCGCGGAGGTTCCGACGACGGGCAGTCCTTTGCTGGCGGCGTCGAGGATCTTGACGCGCACACCACCGCCGGTGGCGACCGGTGCGATCAGGGCTCGGCAGGTGCCGAGGAACTCCTGCAGGTCGTCGACGAAGCCGAGATCGCGAACTCCGCGAGGGTAGACGGGATCCTTGGCACCGGGGGCCTTGGCGCCGATGATGCACAGCTCGGCACCGTCGATACCTGCGGAGATCGCGGGCCAGTATTCCAGCGCGATCTTGAAGGCTTCCTGGTTCGGCGGCCAATCGCGAGTTCCCATGAATACCAGACGCTTTGCGGTCTCGGACAGGTCGAGCTGGGGTGCGGGTTCGAGGGTGAGGTCGATCCACCGAGCGTCGCGCACACCCTTGTCTCGATACATCTGGGCTTCATCGGCATCGTAGGTCCCGACGGCATCCGCCGCGCGGGCGACGCGAATCTCGTCACGCAGGATGCGGGGTGCCTCGACGCGGCCGATCCACCCGCGGGTCACCTTCCACACCTGCGACTCGGTGTTGACGGTGTTGATCGCGAAGGGCGTCCCCAGCTTGGCGGAGCGCAGGAACGACTCGGCCATGTAACTGTGTTCGGCCACATACACATCGGAGGTGGATGCATCGATCGCGTCCCGGAGAGCGTCGACGTCGTAGCGTCCGTGTACCACCGAGCGGGTCGGCCGTACGGACTTCATCAACAACCCCAGGTCGACCTTCGGCTTGGGTACGCGCACCACGTCGGGTGCCAGGCCTAGTTCTTTCGACAGGCAGATCGAACGAACCTCGAACGCTTCGCGGGCAAGCTGCATCATCAGGCGAGAGAGTGCGATGTCTCCGCCGTGCTCGGTGACGGGGTCTTTCGACAACAGGAAGGTTGCGCGTCTCATTGCGTCACCTCTTCTTTGATCGGATCGCGATACAGGGCGCGCATGAACCAGACGAGCAGTACGGCATCGGTGACCACCGACGCCACTGCGGCACCGACGGCACCGAAGGGGAACAGGCACAGGACGAGAACCATCTTCAGCGGTGCCAGCGTTGCTGCCGCCATCACTCGTGTGCGGTCGCGGTGCTGGAGGTAGAGCACGGTGGTGAACACGTGGTTCATCACTCGCATCACCACGAACAGAGACATCACGACGAGTGCACCCGCGATCTGCGGGGAGGCCGGGGTGACGAAGAGCAGGAGACCGGCGACCAGCAGCAGTGAGCCGGCAGCGCAGCCGAGAACTGCGGTGTGCTTCAGGGCCGGTCCGGCGCTGACGAGTCCGTCTGCTGCGCGGAGCTTTTCGTGGAAAGTGTTGCCGAACGCCTGACCGATGAAGGCCACCGCCCAGGCCGTCACGGCAGCGACGGAGTAGTAGCCGGCGATGGTGGAGTCGGTGAGGAAGCCGAGCAGCAGCACGTCTCCCTGGATGTAGACCGCGTTGGCGAGGTTCTCCGAGAACAGCATCGACATCTCGCGCCACGATCCGGGCAGGCGGGGCGCGGCCAGTCGGGTTTGCAGTGCGGCGAGCAGCGCGATGACGAAATACGGTGCGGCGTAGAGCAGGCTGGCCACCGTCAGCGACGGATCGGGCACGGCGAACAGGTACGCCGTCGCGAGCGCGATGGAGGTAGCTTGCCGAGTGGTATCGAGGCGCTGGGTCAGGTCGGGACGGCCGTCGCGCAGCGCTCTGCTCTTGTAGGCGTTGAAGACCAACTCGCCGCCGCCGATGACGAGGGCGAACCACGCGATGTAGTTCACCTCCACCAAGCACAGGCCACCGACGATCAGAACGACGCCGGTCAGCACGCGAGTGGTGCGCTCACCCAGGAACTCTCGTTCGCCAACGCGAATCGAGCGCACGGTGAACGGATGATCCAGCGGCGCTGCCACGATCGCGGCCAGGGCGAACGCCATCGCGTACTGGCCGTAGTCGGAGATCCCCAGCTGGGCGATCAGTGCGATGGTCCACAACAGGCCGATACCGCGGCCGCCGTACGTCCACAGGGCAGCGACCCCGGCTTTCAACAGATTGCCGTTCATCGCGCCGCCCAGACGGAGACGAAGTCGTCCACGACGAGTTCTGCGGTGTGGGAGATACGAAGCGCTTCGACCTCGCGCCGAAGTTTGCCCAGCGCAATCGGATCGGTGATGAGGTCTGCGGTGGCCTCGGCGAGTTCCTCGACATCGCCGTCGACCACCAGTGCACCGCTGTCGGACTCGGCGAGAGCGCCGACCTTCAGGCAGGCCACCGGGGTCTGATAGGCGATTGCTCGCGTCACGACAGAGGACGCGGGGAACGCATCTCCGTACACACTCCGTTTGCCGTAGGGCAGGACGAGTGCCCGGATGGAGGCGAAGAAGGCATCCTCGTCCGGTCCGTTCACCTCACCGAGAATCTCCACGCCGTCGACGGGATCGAGTAGTTCGGTTCCCCGGCCGGCGATGCGGATCGCGATGTCGCGGGGAAGACTGTGTCGAAGCTGCTGAATCTGGTCGAAACCTTTGCCGCGATAGACCAATCCGAAGAGTCCGACGGCCAGCGGTCGCTCCTCGGCGGGCGCGATGTCGGGGCGTGCGGGAACGAAGAGGGCACTTGCCTTGGCGGTGGCGCGGGGATATTCGCGGGCGAGTGAATCGGCACCGGAGCGGGTCAGTGCGAAGAACGTTCGGCTACCGGCCACCCGGCGTTCGAGTGCCCGCCATCCCGATCGAAGTGGGTAGTGCAGGCTGTGATTGAGTACCTTCTTGCCCGCGAGGAACTTGGTGCGCGCAGGCCACCAGACCAGGCCGGGAGGGTCGTGCACCGTAGCGGTCACCACTGGGTCGCCGGTGAGTCCGGCGGTCGCCCAGAACGGCATCACCGAACCGCCGCTGAGTTCGCAGTGCACGATGACGCGACCGGGATCGGCGTCGACCAGTTCTTGAATTGCCCTGCGGTGGCGCAGAATATCGCGCACCGAATGCGATCCGGGTCCCTCGTGGCGATACTCGATCACCTCGCCGAAATGCGGCCGCACGGCGTCGGCGAAGTCGTCGGCATAGTCGCCCACGCCGCCCACCCCGGATCGGGGGGCGACGTAGACGAGTCGGCAGTCACGCAGGATCACCTTCCGGTGGCTCCCTTCCGTCGTGCACGGCTGGCTTCATGCTCGTTCCGCAGGCTCCACTCGAGCCTCGTAGTGGACTACGAAGTTCCGTGCACATGGGGGTCAGTAGAACAACGGCCGATACTTGGGGCGGTAGGCGAGTGCCTCGGGATCGCGCATCGCGCGCACCTTCGCGGGCACACCGGCAACCACTTCGAGGTCGCCGACATCTGCGCGCACCATCGAGCAACCACCGACGACGGCACCGCGGCCGAGAGTCACTCCGCTGAGAATGGTGCTGCGACTGGCGATCCACACGTAGTCGCCGATGACACAGGGTTCGAGGATCGGTGTGAATTCCGGGGAGTTGTGATCGTGGTACCCACCGATGATGTGGGTGTCGCTGGCGATGACGACGTTGTTCCCGATGGTGATGCCGCCGCGGGCGTCGAGCATGCACCGAAACCCGATGGCGCAGGCATCCCCGATGGTGAGGCCCTCGGGATCGAGGATGGTGGTGCCGCGGAAGATCGAGGTGTCCTTGCCGATCGTCGCTCCGAAGGCACGCAGGAAGTTCTGCCGAATCCAGTGTGACGGAACGTAGGTGACGATCATGTTGAAGCCGAGGGTGCCGATGCGATTGCGCAGCTTCCGCTTGAACGTGATGTCCTGCATCTTGTAGTTCGACACGTCGTAGATCTCGGGCTCGGAGCTGCTCACAGGCCGTTCCACCGCTGTCATGCTGCCATCTCCTCGGTCATGTCGAATTGGACCATCGACTTGACGATCTCGTCGAAGTCCTTGGTCGGTGCCCAGCCCAACAGGTCACGGGCTTTGGCGGCGTCGCCCACCATCCTTGCCGAATCGATCGGTCGCAGCATCTCGGAATCGCTCCGCACGTAGGCCCGCCAGTCGTCTATGCCGACGGCCTCGAAGGCGGTGGACACGAAGTCCGCAACGCTGTGGGCCTGCCCGGTGGCGATCACGAAGTCGTCACCCTTGCCGTACTCGGCCATTGCCGCCATCGCGTCGACGTAGTCCGGAGCCCAGCCCCAATCACGCACCGCAGTGAGGTTCCCGAGTTCGAGGGTGTCGAGGGTGCCACGGGCGATCGCGGCGGCAGCCTTGGTGATCTTTCGGGTCACGAAGGTGTCGGGTCTCCTCGGCGATTCGTGGTTGAACAGAATCGCGTTGGTGGCTTCGAGCCCACGTGATCGATAGATCTGAACCATATTGTGAGCCAGAGCTTTCGAGACTCCGTAAGGCGACGTCGGGGCGATGCGGGTCTCCTCGTTCTGCAGTGACACCCCGGAACCGGCGAAGATCTCGGCACTGGATGCGTTGATCAGCACGACCCGCTTTCCCGACGCCTCCTGCTGGGTGAAGCAGGCGTCGAGCAGTGCAGTTGCCGAAATTCCGTTGACCTGGGTGGTGAGGACCGGGTCGTTCCACGACCGCCACACCGAGGAGATGCCGGCGAGGTGAAAGACGTAGTCCGGCTCGACCTCCCGGACCAGACCCTGTGCCGTACCGGCATCGCTCAGATCCACCTCGTGTCGTACGACATGAGCGTCGATCGAGTCGCCCTCGACGCCGGGTTTGGATACACCGTGAATCGTCCA
Organism: Rhodococcoides navarretei; assembly: GCF_038069675.1. Classification (NCBI taxonomy): domain Bacteria; kingdom Bacillati; phylum Actinomycetota; class Actinomycetes; order Mycobacteriales; family Nocardiaceae; genus Rhodococcoides; species Rhodococcoides navarretei. The sequence goes on along the minus strand of NZ_JBBPCN010000001.1, from coordinate 4,736,040 downwards.
TCCACGATCGCGCAGAAGTTCGGCGAGGTAGCTGCCGTCCTGGCCGGCCACTCCGGTGATCAGAGCGGTCGGGTGGAGCCTGGTGTTCACGCGATCTTGACGGTGTCGGGGGCCTGTTCGGCGAGGTCGTTGCGCACCATCATGGCCACCAGTTCGGGGAAGGCAACCTTGGGCTTCCATCCAAGAGCTGCATGCGCTTTCGACGAATCGCCGACGAGTAGATCGACCTCGGCGGGCCGGAAGAAGCGCGGATCGATCTTCACGTAGGGCTCCCAGTCGTGGATGTCGACGGCGGCGAACGCGTGGTCGAGGAGTTCGCGAATCGAGTGGGTCTCGCCGGTGGAGATCACGTAGTCGTCGGCCTCGTCCTGCTGCAGCATCAGGTACATGGCTTCGACATAGTCGCCGGCGAAACCCCAGTCGCGTTTGGCGTCGAGATTGCCCAGCGAAATCTCGCTCTGCAACCCGAGGGCGATACGGGCGACGGCCTGGGACACTTTCCGAGTCACGAATTCCGGCCCACGACGGGGTGATTCGTGGTTGAAGAGAATGCCGGAGCTGGCGTGCATGCCGTAGGACTCGCGGTAGTTGATGGTCATGTAGTGCCCGTAGACCTTGGCGACGCCGTACGGCGATCGCGGCCAGAGCAGAGTTTCCTCGCGCTGCGGCACCTGCTGCACCTTGCCGAACATCTCCGAGCTGGACGCCTGGTAGAAGCGAACCTGCTTGCCCGCGACCTGCTCGTACAGCCGGGTCGACTCGAGCATGTTCAGCACGCCGCCGCCCGTGACGTCGGTGGTGAGGCGGGCGTTCTCCCAGGAGTACGCGACGAACGAGACGGCTCCGAGGTTGTAGACCTCGTCGGGGTCGGCCACCGCGAACGCGCGCATCAGCGCGGACAGGTCCAGGAGGTCGCCGTGAAGAATCTCGACCTGGGGCAGTACTCGCTCCAGCATCGGTGCCTTCGGGTTGCTCTGTCCGCGAAGCAGACCGAACACTTTGTAGCCCTTGCTCAGCAGCAGCTCTGCGAGATAGAGACCGTCCTGCCCGGTGATGCCGGTGATCAACGCGCGCTTGCTCATCACGACGCCGTCCTCTCGATTTGTTCTGCACGAATGTCGGATACTGCGGAGACGAGTTCGGCGGCGAAGCGTTCTTCGCTGAACTGCTCCATGTGTGCCTGAATCTTCAGTGGTTCCCAGGCTGTTCGCTCGAGATGCGCGACCGCGTCGCGGATCGAATCCGGTTGGGGCTGATCGAAGTACACCCCGGAGACGCCCTCCTCGACGGTATCGAGAAAACCTCCCCAGCGGAGCACTGCGCTCGGCTTGCCGTGGTAACCCGCTTCGATGGGGGTCAATCCGTAATCTTCATAGCTTGCGGCGATCAAACCGTTACAACCCCGATAGAGCCAGGTCATCTGTCCCGACGTCAGATCGCTGAGCATGAGCACGTTGTCGGACTTGAGCTTTCGTAGGCGATCGGCCTCGGGACCTCGACCGACGACGATCAGTTTGCGGTCGGTGTCGGCGAACGCGGCCATCACCTTGTCAACGTTCTTGTACGGCAGCAGCCGTGAGATACACAGGTAGTAGCCGCCGCCGTCGAGCCAGGCGGTGGCCTCGGGGATGGCTTCCGCGGGGGCGGCTTCGACCGTGAACGGTGCGGGCACCACCGTCGAGGGAATGCCGTACGCATCGGTGATGCGCTGGCGGACCACGGTGGAGATGGCGAGGTAGCGGTCGGCCGAGAGTGCAGCGCGTCGGTCCCAACGGCGTAGCGGCGACGAGAGAGCATTCAGCGCAACACGTTTGACCGGGCTTCGAGATTCACCCAGGTACATCTGCGATTCGTACAGCCAGCGCGCCGGCGAGTAGCAGTAGACCAGCTTGCGCCCGGTGGTGTGGAAGCCGTGGGCCCAGCCGCTGGTGCTCGTCAGGACCACGTCGGCGTCGATCTTGACGGACGAGGATGCGAACGGCAGCAGGGGAAGTGCGGCTCGGTGATTCTTGCGAAGGAAGCCGACGCGGTTCAGCGAGGATGGTCGCACGTCGAGTCGAGAGAATTCGGGAAACGTCGTCGACGGCTCGAACAGCGTCGTGTAGATCGGTGCGTCGGGGAAGGCGCGGGCCATGGCGAGCACGACCTTCTCGGCACCACCGCGCTGGGTGAGGTAGTCGTGTGCGATGGCCACGCGCAGGCCGTCGATCATATCTCCGCCCGAAGGCAGGTGTGTGAACCCGATTGAGACACAACGCTGTCCGTCTTCATGAGCTACCCATCGTGTCGGTCCGTACTCGAGTGGAGCCAAGGGGGGATCTCGAAACGCCTGTTGACGCTTCCGGTTCTGCGACGGTGCAGAACAAGAGCGTCGAAATTAGGGTGTCCCCCGACGAGACGTGCGAACACTGGACGTAATCCTGCCACGAAGAGTCATTCGTTCGCGCTATATGAATATCCGCTTCGGGAAGAAATAGATAGCACTAAGTGAGGTGGTTCACAAAGCAAAATACTTGATCGTTGAATTGAAACCGCACCTTTGCGCAGAGTTAACGCGGCCGCAATGATTGCGCCGAGAAATGGGCATGGTGGACCCGATAAAAAGGGGCGTGCGGTTTGTGAATTATCGATCGATTGATCGAATGAATTCAGCGGGTGACGGTCGCTCCCACATACGGTGTCCAGGTGATCGCGCCGTACTGGAACGTCACCCGTACGCCGCCGCCGTACTGCGGCATCTCGTCGCTCGTTGCGGGCCCGAGAGTGGGATCCCAGGCGCTGTAGATGCCGCCACCGATGTTGCGGGTACCGCCGATGGCGGTGGAGAACACACGAAGGCCGAAGGGGCTGTCGAAGTCCTGGTAGGTGCCGTTGAACGGCGTCGTGGGCAGAAAGCCGGTGGCCCGGATCGATTCGGCCACAGCGCGCGGAACGGCGACGAAGCCGTTCGGCATCTCGTAGAGAACCGCGTCCTGGCGGTACTGCGCCCACCTATCGCGTACGGGAAACACCGGTCCCAGTACCGCTCCGGAGGTGTTCGGAGCAGCAGCGAATCGGTTGTACTCGGGAGTGCGCGGAATGCCCTGCTGCAGTAGGCCCATTACGCCCCATAGAGCCGGTTTGGCACCCCAGTTGCTCTCGAGCAGGCCGAACGTATCTTCCGGGTCATTGCTGCCGGTCGCCTTGTCTCGCATCGTGTACAGGAAGATCGGCCCGGTGTACGGCAGCTCGCGCCACTTCTGGATGAAGTCGGTGATCATCGCGTTCTGCTGATCTCCCGACACCGCGGACGTGGGGACGCCGTACTCGGTGGCCCAGATCTTCTTGCTGCCGTCTCCGTTGGCGACCATGGCCGCGCGCATGTCCATGACCTGACGGGCCGGTGAATGATCGACGTACGGGCCCTCGGAGAACTTCAATGAGTATTGGTACGGATGGTAGGAGAGGGCGTCGAAAGAGCCGGCGGCACCTGCCGCGTACATCTGATTGGTGAAGTCGACGGGATTGACGATGCCCCAAGCCTGTTCTGCTGCACCGAGGACACCGCCGACGACGGTAGCGGCCGAGTCGGCTGCCTTGATCTTGGGGTACGCGGCCTTCAGGAGGGCGGTGTAGCCGGCCGCGTCGGGTTGCGGCCCGTAGAACATCGACCCGTTGGGCTCGTTCCAGATCTCGTAGTCGGCAACTTTCCCCTTGTAGCGGGCGGCGACCTTGCCGGCGAAGTCGCCGAATGCCGCAGGTGACGCGGGGCGGGTGTTGATGGGTTGATTGGCCGGAGCGGTCGCCCACGGCGGGGTGTACGCGATGATGCCCAGCATCGAGACGTTCGCTGCTCGAAGCTTGTTCACGACGCGATCGACGGCCGTCCAGTCCAGCTGGTTCCGGGTGTATTCGACGGTCGACCACGGTATGGCGATGCGCATCGATTTGACGCCCATGCCGGTCAGGAATTGCACGGTGGTGTCCAACTCGGCGTCCGAGGCCCAGAGCAATCCGCCGCCGTCGGAAATGCCGACGCCGGGTGGGTTGGGGGCCGCGTCGGCGCGTGATGCGCCGACGAGGTGATCAGGTGAAATGAGGACGGACGAGACTCCGAAGGTGAGCCCGGCAGCGACGATCAAAACGGTTGCCGCTGACATTATTGCGCGAAAGCCACCGCGAAAGGGAACCATCTTCAATTCTTTCCACCAGGGGGTCCGTACCAACATTCGACGGGCCGGTGCGGTGAATCATTGCACCTCAGGCGCGTTATTGTACAAATCAAAAGAAGCCGACCGATAATTATGAAACTGCTGGTCGAGCTGCTTCGGGTGAAAGCAAGCTTTTCGTTTTCGTACTCTCTACGTTGTCGCCATTCTGATTGTTTTGGGTCGCCTTTTCCCACGCGTAGACGACGAAAGCGAGCATGACGGAAAATGCTGTGGTGGTGGCCGGCGTGCTGACGACGGGAAAGTCGAGTTGCAGCGCGATCACCGAGAAACCGATGAAGGTGCCGCCGTAGAAGCCGAGCTCCCAGCGTCCCGAGCGCAGCATCCGGTAGCCCACGACGGCACCGGCAACGAGAATTGCGGTGAAGGCCAGGCCGGTGAAGATACCGCCGCGGTAGATGGTCAACAGTGGCGAGTTGGCGACGAAATTCACCTCGAATGCGGTGGCGGGATCGACGAATTCCGGCCGCCCCCAACCGAGGCCGAACAGCCAGTGGCCTTGCATGTGGCCGGGGAATTCGGCAAGCGCATCGCCGCGTGCGCTCGAGCCTGCGTCCTCGTTGCCGAAGGACGAGAAAACTCGGCTGCGCACGCTGGGTACTGCGAGGGCTCCGACGAAGGCCGCCAGGAATGCGCCGACGATGGCGAAACGTTCTCTGGCCCGCAGTTGTTGGAAGGCGAACATCAGCAGTACCCCGAGCACCACCGAGAACAGGGCCGCTCGCGACAGGGTGAGCACGATCGACAGGAACAGCAGAGTAGCGAGAGCGGTACGCAGGTATCCACGCAGCAACAGTATGCACAGCATGAGTGCGAGGACGAAGCCGATTCCGGCCGCGTTGGGGTCGATGTAGGTCCCGGCCAGGCGAACCGACGTGGCTCCGGTGGGGCTGTAGACGAAGCGAGTGCTTTCCTCCTCGGAGCCGTACCCGAGGATCGACAGGTAGCGAATGAGCTTTCCCGCGGGATCGCCGACGAAGATCAGCAACGCGAATGCGGCTGCGCCGGAGGCGGCGTAGACGTAGATCCTGCCGAACATCGCCATTTCGTCCCGGGGCATACGCAACAGGCACACCACCACGAGGGTCGAGATGAGCCATTTACCGAACTCGAAGAAATCGCCCGGTCCCGTGGCGGTGACGACGACCGACAGTGCGGACAAGGCGATGAGTGCGATGACGGTCGTTTCCGGCCATGTGATGCGGCTCACCGCTGTGCGGTGAATCACAGTGGCCAGAATCGTCGCGACAGTCAGTGTGAAGATCAGCGGTGCCGGTGTGCCCGGTACGTAGCCGAACGGAAGTGCGCCCAATGAAAATGCAAGAGCGCGAGTCAAATACAGTGGATGACGTAGGCCGACGTACGCTCCCACGGTCAGCGCGACGAGGGCGAATGCCGCCAGTTTCGCTGGAGTTCCGCCGACGATCACGGCGAATGTAACGAGAACGGGGATTGCCACGATGGCGACCCATCCGACCCGCTGCGCGATGCTCATAGGCTCTGATGTTGTCACGCTTTCATCCACTCGCAACATGTACGCCGTGCCGAATCCTTCGCTGCGCTTTATTGTTTCCCCTTGACCGACGTCATTCGATAGGAGCACTCGTGGAGATTCGAGAGTATTGGCGGATCCTTCGCGCGGGTTGGTGGATCGTCGCTCTCGCGACGGTCATCGGCATCGCCGGCGGCTATGCCTACACGTTCTTCACGACGCCTCAGTACCAAGCGTGTGCTCGTTTGTTCGTCACCACCGAAGGCGGCAGTTCCGTCGGTGAGGCGTACCAGAACAATCTGTTCTCGCAGGAACGCGTGTCCTCCTACGCCGGGTTGGCCACCAGCACACAGGTTGCGCAGCGAGCCGTCGATCAGTTGCAACTGCAGGGGTCGGCGGCGGACCTGCGTTCCCGGATCACCGCGACGCCGATCGAAAAGACCGTTCTGCTCGATCTGTGCGCCACCGATCCCGATCCCGAGGTCGCGCAGGCACTGACCAACGCGGTAGCCGGGCAGCTGACGCAGGTGGTGCAGGAACTCGAAACATCTCAGCGCGGCGGCGATCCCGCGGCCGGGGCCACCATCGTCGATCAGGGCGACGTTCCGACGGCGCCGATCGGCATGGGCCTGACCACGACGCTCGGTCTCGGCGGTGCGATGGGCTTCGTTCTCGGACTCGCGCTCGCGCTGCTTCGCGGTCTGCTGGATCGCTCGATCCGGGACAGGCCGCGCGCGGAGGACGTCTCGGGCCGCGTCGTGCTCGGCGGTCTCCCTGCAGACGGGACGCGCCCCACGGTCGCGGTGGCGTCGATGAAGACGATGGGCGAGCCGCTCCGCGCCCTGCGCACCAATATTCGCTTCCTCGGCGGCGGATCTCCGCCGCGCGTCATCACCATCACCGGTCCGGCTGGCGGCGAGGGACGCACCAGCACGGCCATCGATCTCGCGGCCGTGCTCGCCGAGGCGGGACACACGGTGCTTCTCGTCGGCGGCGACCTGCGCAGCGCCACATTGGGCACCCGGTTGGGTGTCGACCAGCACAGCGGTCTGTCGACCGTCCTCTCGGGCGAGCACGACATCGATGACGCGATCCAGAACGATGTGTTCGACGGCGTCTCGGTACTGCCCTCGGGGCCCGTGCCGCCGAATCCGAGCGAACTGCTCGGATCGGATCGCGCCCAGGAGCTGCTCGAATCGCTGCGCGAGCGATACCGCTACGTCATCATCGACACCCCGCCTCTGCTCCAGGTCACCGACGGTGCGATCCTCACCGCATTGGCCGACGGCACAGTGGTTCTCGCGCGCACCGGCCGCACCACGCGCGACAAGCTGCGACGTGCGATCAAGGTGCTCGACGGTGTCGGCGGAACCGTTCTGGGCGTCGTGACCACCTTCGAACCCTCGGGTCGACGCCTCCTCGGCGGCACTTCCGCATCCTCCGAGAACGTCCGCGAATCACCCTCGAACGCAGAGACATACACTGTTCCGTCCGCGTCGGCTTCGTCCCCTGCGTCTGCGGTGGTCAGGCCGAAGCCGGCGCTGAACGACACTGCGACCTCGTCGGCGAGCAGAGGATAGCCTCGATGTCCGGTAGGTGGGCGGTCCGAGTCGGCGTCCTGGCGACGGCCGCCGTGGTGTCGATCTCCTGCTCGCAGCAAGCTCCGATCACACTGCCGCCGGGCGCGCAGACGGCTCCTGTCACGGCCGCTCCGGCGGCGTCGGAGCCGCCGCCACCGTCCACTTTCGGTGGTGCCGTACCGGGTTCGTTGATCTCGGCCGAGCCGATCGAGGACATCGCAGCAGACATCACCGAGTTGGGGGCTACTGCGACTCGCGTGGTGTATCGATCGACGTCGGGCGTGACGGGGGAGCCGACGGATGTCTCGGGCACCGTTGTCATCCCGGGTGGCACTGCGCCCCAGGGGGGTTGGCCGGTGGTGTCCTACGGGCACGGCACGACGGGAGTGCTGGAGGCGTGCGGTCCGTCGCGGTACGCCAACCTTCTCGGCAGTGCCCCCATCGTGGCAGCGTTGGTGCTCAACGGCTTCGCGGTGGCGATTACCGACTATCAGGGGCTCGGACTCGGTGGGTCGTATCACCCGTACCTCGATTCGAAGACGTTCGGCTACAACATGATCGATGCCGTCCGTGCAGCCAGGAACTTCATGCCCACCCTCAGCTCGCGGTGGGCCGCCTACGGAGTCTCGCTCGGCGGCATGGCAGCGTGGGCGGCAAGCGACCGTAATGCCGAGTACGGGGGCGGGCTCGAGCTGGTGGGGACCGCCGCGATGGTGCCGGTGTCGGACATGTCCGGCTTGGCCGATGCTGCCGCGAACGGGACTCTGACGCGGGCTCAGTACCCCCTGTTGATGTACGCGCTGCACACCTTGGCGATCAGTCATCCCGAGATGAACCTCGACGATTACCGGTCGGGGTTGGCGCGGGAGCGGTGGGACGACTTCATGGAATGCGTGCCGCCGAAGTCGGACGACGTGCCCGGGCTCCTGGCGCGTCTACAGGCCGCGGACCTGACGCCGGTCAGCGCCGAAGCAACGGATCGTCTGCGCGGTTACCTGTCGGATATGGCTCTGCCGCAGCAGCGTTCGACGACGCCACTGCTGGTGATGTACGGCAGCGAGGACGATCTGATTCTCGAACCGTGGACCGAGAAGGCATTGCAGCGGGCGTGCGATTCCGGAGACCTCGTCGAGTACGAGCTGCATCAAGGTGAGGGGCACGGTGATCTGGACAGCAGCCGGTCGCTGCCGTGGGTCAAAGGCATGTTCGCCGGCCAACGTCCCGTCGACACGTGCGAGCTGAATCGATGATCGCACCCACGGGTGTGCCCACCCTCAAGGACTACGGCCGTATTCTGTTGTCCGGCTGGGCATTGATTCTCGCCGCCGCGATACTGTCGGCGGGTGCCGGGTGGTTGGCGACGCAGTTGGTCGAGCCGACATTCACCGCGTCTTCCCGCGTGTTCGTCACGGCTCCCGGTCCCACGTCGCCCAAGAATTCGCTCGACGGCAATCGCGGGTCGTTGGTCCGCGTCGAGACGTACGTTCAGTTGGCCACCGGGGAACAGGTGTTGCGGCGCGTCATCGCGTCGGAGGGGTTGCCGGTCGAGCCCGACGTGCTGAAGAACGACATCACGGTGGTGCCCACTCCGGGCTCGGCGTTGATCGACATCTCGGTGGTGAACGCCGATGCCGAGCAGGCGCGAGACGTCGCCAATGCCGTTGCAGTGCAGCTGATCAAGCTGGTCGGGGAGATCGACCTGGGGGCCGACGGAGCGGTGTCGGAGGTGACGCTCGTCGATGCGGCCATCACCCCTGATCAGGTCACTACACCGACGCCGATGAGCAACATGATTCTGGGGGGAGTGATGGGCGCGATCCTGAGCAGTGTGCTGGTGCTGGCATTCGGAATCGCACGCGACTCGATCGACCATCGCGATCAAGTGGAGAACATCGTGAAGCAGGCGACCGCTGCCCAGCGGACGCCTGCTGCAGAGGGGGTCCGATGACATTGTCGCGAACGCGTCGAGTAAACCGAGCGAGCGGTGCCTGCGCGCTGGCCTTGATCCTGGTGACGTCGGGGTGTTCCTCCGACGAACCGCCTGCCGATCCGTACTCGGTGTCGCAATCCGCAGCGTTCGGTGCCACGCTCGACGCCGATTACGGTGAAGCAGGACCCGGTTCGCTCGAGAGTGCGCAGCAACTGCTGACCATCGATCGCCGGGTCAGCGCCGTATCGTCCGTTGCCGCGCGGGTGATCTACTCGTCCACCTCCGGGGTCGACGGCTCACCGCAGCGTGTCTCGGGCACGATCTTCGCACCGGACGGCACACCGCCCGAGGGTGGTTGGCCCATCATCGCCTACGGCCACGGCACCACCGGCGTGCTCGAGGACTGCGCACCGTCCACCGATCCCGAACTGCTCGGCAGCTCGCAGATCGTCGCGGCGCTGGTGCGGTCCGGGAACGTCGTCACGGTGTCGGACTACCAGGGACTGGGCCTCGAGGGTTCGTACCATCCCTATCTCGACGCTCGTACCGTCGGGAACAACCTCATCGACTCGGTGCGCGCTGCCCGCAAGCTCATTCCCGATGCGTCCACGAAGTGGGCTGCGTTCGGCGGGTCCCAGGGCGGTCAGGCATCGTGGGCCGCAAACGAACTCGCGGGGACCTACGGCGAGGGTCTCGACATGGTCGGGTCGGTCAGCCTCGTCCCGGCAGCGGATATCACCGGGTTGGCGGCCGCGGCAGCGAACGGTACGCTCACCGACGATCAGAAGCCCCTGCTGCAGTGGGTTTTGGTCGGCCTGGCCCAGTCTCATCCCGAGATCGACCTGGATGACTACCGTCGGGGCATCGTCGAAGAGAAGTGGGACGAGCTCTCGGCGTGCGGCGGCGTTCTCGCTGCCGACCGCACATCCCTGGCGGCGCAGATCAGCGACGACGATCTGCGTCCGGCAACCCCCGAGGCGACGGCGAAGCTCGCGGACTACCTGCGTGAGATGAGCTTGCCCACGTCACCGGCCGCCGCGCCGATGCTGGTTCTCTACGGTGGCCAGGACACATTGATCTCGCAGCCGTGGACCGAGGCCGCCATCGCGGCCGGCTGCGCCAACGGGGACACGATTCAATCTGTGCTACAACCGAATTCCGGTCACGCAGACATCGACGGTGCTGCTGCGTTCGGATGGCTCGGCGACCGGTTCGCCGGTATCGACGCCATCAGCTTCTGCCCGCCTCCTGCGCCATGACCTTCAGAGGGTAACCATGACCGCCACACCCGACAGCACCGCGACCGCCGCCACCGCGGTCTCCGATACCGGAATCAAACGACCAGCCCGCCTCGTCGGGCTCGACGGCCCCCGCGGATTCGCCTGCCTGTGCGTGCTCGCCGTGCACGTCGGCGGTCACTACTCGCCGCAGACGGTCCTGACCTACAAGCTCGGAGTGCTTGGTCAGGGGTTGATCTTCTTCTTCGCTCTGTCGGGCTTTCTGATCTTCCTGCCGATGGTCCGAAAGCTGTTCGCAGGCAAGCCGATGCCGAACAATGTCAGCTACGCGATGCATCGGCTGCTGCGAGTGTTTCCGGCGTACCTGTTCATCTTCCTGTTCGCGAACTACGTGATGCGTGCGGTGTTCGTGGAGAACGCTGCTGTCGCCGAACAGCATTTCACCGACAACGGTCTGGGCATCCTCACCGACCCGTTGACACTGTTGGCCAATCTGACGCTGGTGCACACCTACATTCCGAGCATGATCCAGACCGGCATCAACCCGTCGTGGTCGCTGTCGCTGGAGTTCGCGTTCTACATCGCACTGCCGTTGCTGACGAGCATCGCGTTCTTCCTGCGCAAGCGCACGTCCCTCTCGGCACCGGTGCTGGCATTGATCCCGGTGGTGAGCATGTTCGTCATCGGAATCACCGGAAAGCTTTACACCGCATCGCGCGTGGGGCCGTCGGGCATCACCGATCCGAAACTGCTGGAATGGGGTCCCAACGAGATCGCGGTGCTCAGCCGTAGCTTCTGGTCGCTGGCAGACAATTTCACGTACGGCATGCTGGCAGCGGTGGTGTTCGTCGCGATCGACAACGGAATGCTCAAAGGCGCGATCGTCGACAGAATGCGGTGGTGGGCGGGCATCGCGATGATTCCCACCGCAGTGATCTCGCTGATGCTGATCGACAACAACTCTCGCTGGCAGACGTCCACCGTGTCCCTCGGATCCGCCTTGCTGATTCTGTTCATCGTCGTGCCGCTGGCGCGCGGTGAGCGCTCGAAGTTGGCCGAACGAGCCGATTGGGCACCACTGAGCTACGTGGGCATGATCTCGCTCAGCGTCTACCTGTGGCACTTCCCCATCCTGATCATGGTGGGACGCTTCGGCTGGATGGCAGGAGACAGCCCGTTGGGTCTACTGCGAAACTTCGTGCTGGTGAGCGCCGTGAGCATCGCATTCGGAGCGGTGACGTACCGATTCATCGAGAAGCCATCGTTGACGTACGCGCGTAGGTTCAAGGCGAGCAAATAGATTCATGCACTCCGTCCGTAGGCTCGCCGCGCCGCTGCTGCTGCTCCATGTTCTCGCGGGATGCGCCGTGGTGGTGCCGCTCGGCGGCCAGGCGCAGGGCGCACTCGCATCGGTGATTCGTGGTGCAGATCCTGAGCCGATGGACATCGAAAACCCTGGTACCGGCAGCGGCTCGATCGTGAGTGCCGAGACCATGCCGAATCTGCCACTGCCGGTGCGGATGTCGGGTGTCGAATCGGCACGGTTGGTGTACCGCTCGGTGCAGCCGGGTGTGGGCGAGCGCGAGGTATCAGGCACGGTGTTCACCCCCTCCGGCGATGCGCCCGAGGGTGGATGGCCCGTCATCTCCTACGCCCATGGCACCACGGGAATCGAGCAGGCATGCGCGCCATCGAGGTCCGCGTCGCTGCTGGGCGCATCGGCGCTCGTACAGGGTTACACCACAGCGGGATTCGCGGTCGCCATCACCGACTACGAGGGTCTCGGACATGAGGGAAGCCACGCGTACCTGGACAACATCACCGCCGGCTACGACGTCATCGATGCCGTTCGTGCTCTGCGCAACGTCTTCCCCGACGTCGGTACCGAGTGGGCTGCGTTCGGTGGTTCGCAGGGCGGTGGTGCTGCGTGGGCGGCGAACGAACTCGCCGATTCCTATGCGCCCGAGCTGGATCTGGTCGGTGCCGTCGCTCTGGCACCTGCAGCGAACATGGTCGGTCTGGTGGACAAGGCCATTGCGGGAACACTGACCGACGACCAGGGCCCGTTGCTGCAGTGGGTGCTGGAGTCGTTGGCGCGACGCGATCCGTCTCTGAACCTCGACGACTATCGCCGAGGCGATGCCGCGCAGGATTGGGCGGCACTCACCGGATGTACGCCGGACAAGGCCGGTGCACGTGAGGACGCGGTGAAGAGGCTCGGCGACAAAGACTTTGCACCGAAGTCCGATGCGGCTGCGGATGCCCTTCGACAGGCTCTGGCTCGGATGGTCGTGCCGCAGGGCCCCGCCTCGGAACCGATGCTGGTGGCCTACGGCGACGCCGACACCTACATCGACGCGGCGTGGACCGACGCGGCTCTCGAGCAGGCGTGTGCGTTCGGAGATGTCATCACCATCGATCGTCAGGCCGGGCGGGGGCACGGGGACGTGAACGGTGACGCCGTCAATCAGTGGATAGCGGATCGTTTTGCCGGGGTACCTGCGCAGAACGATTGCAGTTGAACAGGGGGATCTTCGTGGGGTTACGTCAGGATCTGACAGTCCGGGCCAAGGACGTCGTGAAGAAGCGTCTGGGACGCGGCATTGCGGTGGACGCGATCGACGAGCCGTATCTGGTGGTGGCGGTGCTGGGGCAGTCCAATGCGCACGGTGCCGGCGTCGGATTGGACAGGTCCGGCCTGGATGCGCCGCATCCTCGGGTACATCAGTGGGCTGCCTCGGGTCGGTCGAAGAACGCCATCGTGGCGGGCAGCAATCCGCTGTTTCACGAGGTGCCCTCCAAGGCAGTCGGATTCGGCCCGACGTTCGCCGCGCACCTCGCCGATATGACGGGCAGGCCGGTGTTGCTCGTTCCCTACGCGCGGGGAGACTCGGGCTTCGCGCGCATTCACGGCATCTCCTGGGATCCGGCCGACTCCGGAGCGCGCGTCAATCTGTTCTGGGCTGCGATGCAGCGCATCCGAACCGGCCTGGCGACGAAGCCCGGCAACGAGCTCGCGGCGGTGCTGTGGCATCAGGGGGAGAGCGATGTGCCGTTGCTGACCGGGCCGGTGTACGCCGAGAAGCTCGACAGTGTCATCGATGCCCTGCGTACCGAATTCGGTGATGTGCCCTTTGTTCTGGGCCAGATGGTGCCGGACGAAATCGAATCGGGGGAGCCCAACCACGCCGTCATCGACGCGGTACATGCCGATACTCCGCGTCGAAGGACCAATGTTGCGTACGTGCCGGGCCCGAAGGGGCTCTACAACAGCGAGACCGAGAAGATTCACTACAGCGGTGCAGGGCAACGGGAATTGGGGCACCGAATGTGGACGGCCTTCGCGGGTATGTCGCCGCGCGTCGTGCAATCGACCGACACGGCTTGACATCGAGTGACGATCTGTTGCTTAGTAGTCCCCGGGGATGGGGCGAAATGGGGAATTCGGCGCGGCCGGAAACACCGCGGACGCTTGTGGTTAATGCACTCGAAACGTGTAACGACCTGCGGCTCAGCGTCGATCAGCATATCGTTATCACGAGTCACGTTCAGCACGATGAAGGTAGATAGTAGGACGGGGTGGCACGGTGCTGTGTCGATCACGAGAGTTCGACAGGGCGCACGTACCGAGGGGGAATCAGTGTCAGTCAGTGATCTGAATACGCAGAATCCGATTGTTTCGCGGCGCGACGCCAGGAGGATGCGTAAGACGACGTCGCGTCGTGAATGGGAGACGCATTACACCGAGGGCCTTCGTGTCACCGACACTGTTGTCGTTCTCGCTGCCGTGACGGTGGCACAGATAATCCGATTCGGCGACATCGACTTCCGTGAGCCGTGGTCCATCGTGAGCTATTTCGGGGTCTCGGGGGTGCTCGCCGTCCTGTGGTTGGCGTTCCTCGCCATCTTCCGTACTCGTTCGCCTCGGGTGATCGGCAATGGCTCGGAGGAATACCGACGCATCGTCTCGGCCACGTTCCGCTTGTTCGGCACCATCGCCATTCTGTCGCTGCTGTTCCGGTTCGACATCGCTCGGCTGTATCTGGCCATCGCGCTACCCGTCGGCATGATCGGCTTGTTGCTGAGTCGGTGGGGTTGGCGCAAGGTGGTCGCGCACAAGCGCGCTCGCGGCGGATACCAGACGTCGGTACTCATTGTCGGCAGCCGTAGTTCGGCACTGTCGATGGCCGCGTCCTTCGAGCGTTCACCGGAAGCCGGCTACAGCGTGGTCGGCATCTGCCTGCCCAACTACGAACCCGGCAACGACACCTCCCTCACCGTCGACGGCGTCGAGATCCCCGTGCTGGGAGACGAGCACAGCGTTGTCGAGGCCATCGAGGCGTCCGGAGCCGACACCGTTGCGGTGACGGCCACCGAGCACATCGGCCATCATGGTCTGCGAAAGATGGTGTGGGACTTGGAGAAGAAGAAGGTGGACCTCGTCGTCTCGCCGGGCGTGATGGACGTGGCGGGCCCGCGGCTGGTGATGCGGCCGGTGGCGAACTTTCCGTTGATCCACGTCGAGAAGCCTCAGTACAACGGCGCGAAACGCTTCAGCAAGACGGCCTTCGACTTCGTGTTCGCCGCGTCGATTCTGCTGTTCATCTCGCCCATCCTCGTCGCCCTGGCCGTGATCATCAAGCTCACCAGCAAGGGACCGGTCTTCTACAATTCTGAACGAATGGGCATCGACGGCAAGCCTTTTCAGATGATCAAGTTTCGCAGCATGGTCCAGGACGCCGACAAGCGCGTGCAGGAATTGGCCGGTCTCAACGAAGGTGCGGGCGGGGTGTTGTTCAAGATGCGCGACGACCCGCGTGTCACCCGCGTGGGCAAGGTGATGCGCAAGTTCAGCCTCGACGAGCTGCCCCAGTTCGTCAACGTACTCAAGCGCGAGATGAGCGTGGTCGGTCCTCGACCGCCACTGCGCCGCGAAGTGGAAACCTACGACGGCGAGGTGCGACGCCGCCTGCTCGTCAAGCCGGGTGTCACCGGGCTGTGGCAGGTGAGTGGTCGATCTGATCTGTCGTGGGAGGAGAGCGTTCGCCTCGATCTCTCGTACGTCGAGAACTGGTCCATGACGGGTGATCTGCTCATCATCGCCAAAACCGCTGTGGCCGTGTTCAAGAGCGAAGGTGCGTACTGACGCCAGTCCCTTCCGATGTCGTTCACCGTGCAGCTGGTCGGTTTTGTTCGTATCATGCTGTGATGTCGACTATTTCGGAGAATGGGTCCGGTACCACCATGGCGCAGAGTTCTTTTCACGATTTCTTGTCCGATCGAGTGGACCAGATCGCACGGGTGCATCTGAACCGGTCGACCTCGCTGCACGCGGTGATCTCGGACAGCGTACGACGCGTACACATCGGCATTCGCCGAATATCACGGCACCGAGGCCCCGCTGGACTTACTTGCCCCTGAGGTTCGTACCGAGCTGAGCGATTTCATCCACCGCTGCGCCGAGGCCGTCGAAGAGCCCGAGAACCCGCAGTTTCCGGTTCGCCGCTGAGAATTGGCCCCTGAGTTACCGGCCGTCCACCGTGTTGTGAACCCCGTGCCTGGAGTATCGGAGATGACGGGACTGCGTTTACTATTCGCAGACGCGGGTGTAGTCCACGCGAGAGCCCAGCATCAGTCGGGGCAATGTCTCGACCGAACACTTGGCTCAACAGCACAACCGACGGGGAACGAACAGTATGCGAATCACAGTCTTCGGTACCGGCTATCTCGGTGCCACTCATACCGCGTGCATGGCCGAACTCGGCCACGAGGTGCTCGGTGTCGACGTGGACCCGGCCAAGCTCGCGAAGCTCGAAGCCGGTGAGGTCCCGTTCTGGGAGCCCGGTCTCGAAGAGGTGCTGCAGCGCAACATCGCGGCCGGCCGTCTCCGCTTCACCGCGTCGTACCAGGCAGCCGCAGACTTCGCGGAGGTGCACTTCCTCGGCGTCGGTACTCCTCAGAAGAAGGGGGAGTTCGCGGCCGACATGAAGTTCGTCGACTCGGTCATCGAGACGCTGGCCCCACTGCTGACGAAGCCGGCGGTCATCTTCGGTAAGTCGACCGTGCCGGTGGGTACAGCCGAGCGGCTCGGCCGTATGGCCCGCGAGCTCGCACCCGCGGGTGACGGCGTCGAGGTCGCCTGGAACCCGGAATTCCTGCGCGAGGGTTACGCCGTCAAGGACACTCTCCATCCCGATCGCTTGGTGCTGGGTGTGGACCGTGCCCGCCCGGGCCGCGCCGAGGCACTTGCTCGCGAGGTCTACGCGCAGCTGCTCGACGAGAAGATCCCCTTTCTGGTGACCGATCTGGCTACCGCCGAGCTGGTCAAGGCATCCGCCAACGCGTTCCTGGCCACCAAGATCTCGTTCATCAATGCCATTGCCGAGGTGTGTGAGGCTTCGGGTGCAGACGTCACCGTGCTTGCCGACGCCATCGGCCACGACGAGCGGATCGGCCGCAAGTTCCTGAACGCCGGCATCGGTTTCGGTGGTGGCTGCCTGCCCAAGGACATCCGGGCGTTCATGGCCAGGGCAGGTGAACTGGGTGCCGACCAGGCTCTGACGTTCCTGCGCGAGGTCGACAACATCAACATGCGTCGCCGTACCCGGATGGTCGAGCTGGCCCGCGAGGCATGTGGGTCTCTCCTCGGTGCTCGGGTTGCCGTGCTCGGTGCGGCCTTCAAGCCCGATTCCGACGACGTGCGCGACTCACCGGCCCTCAATGTTGCTGGGCAGATCCAGCTCCAGGGTGCCGCGGTCAACGTGTACGACCCCAAGGCCATGGAGAACTCGCGGGCACTGTTCCCCACTTTGACCTACAGCAATTCCGCGCTCGAAGCGTGTGAGGGCGCTGACGTGGTGTTGGTACTGACGGAATGGAAAGAGTTCAAGGCGCTCGCTCCTGAAGATCTGGAGGGCGCAGTGCGCAGCAAGACCCTGATCGATGGACGCAACTGTCTGGACCCGGAGCAGTGGCGGGCGGCGGGATGGAACTACCGCGGGCTGGGCCGTCCCTGATCCGGACTAACAAGCCGAGCTAAGTCGCTCGTTGGAATGAATTGGTTGCGCTCATTCCTTTGGCTATCGATTCTCACCGATTCGATTTCTCGCGCTCGCCGATGTAAGCGAAAATCTTGTTTTTCGCAGTTCAGGCTGCTGACGGGTTTGTTCGGCACCAATCTGGTGGGCGCGAGCCTGTCGATCGCACAATAACAAGCGCTTCAACCTGTGAAGGGTCACATTACCGCGCCGATTGTATTCAGTTGTAACGTTTTTGGGCCCTGGTGCGGTTACATCCGGTGGGCTTCGGTCACTCATATCGCCTAGTCAGCGATGGTGTGGTAAACCGAATACCTGCTGTTATTTGTTTGTGATCTGCGCCGCTCGCGTGGTGCATCGGATAGCAGCGTGGGACTATTCCAATTCGATACCAGTCGCAATCTGGATTGGTTCGAACCGAACTCGCGTTCACCTCCCGGTGCGCGCAGTAGTGCAGAGGAGGGGAGCACGTGGCATCTGTCGGGGCTGCACAACGCTCTCTGTGGGGATCTCCGCGTCGGTCCGGCACCGTGGTGGCTCGACGGCTCACGTCGCGGCACGTGTGGGAGGACCAATACGTCCGGCGGCTTCGGGTGACCGACGTTGTTGTTGTCGTTCTGTCCGTAGGCCTGGCCCAGATCGTGCGCTTCGGTGGTGTGGAGTCCACCGGTCTGATGTCGGCGCTTACGTACACGGGAGTGTCCATCGTCATGGCGGCTGTGTGGATCGCCTTCCTCGCCATCTTCCGCACGCGATCACCACGAGTCATTGGTAACGGTGCTGAAGAGTACCGACGGATCGTCTCGGCCACCTTCCGCCTGTTCGGTGTCATCGCAATCGTGTCGCTACTGTTCCGCGTCGACATCGCACGGCTCTACCTGGCTATTGCTCTGCCGGTCGGACTGATCGCGCTACTGCTGAGTCGATGGGTGTGGCGCAAGGTGGTTGCCCGCTCACGGGACAATGGCGAGTACAAAACTTCGGTGCTGATCGTGGGTAGTCGATCTGCCGCCGTATCCATGGCGCAGTCGTTCGAGAAGTCGCCCTCCGCCGGCTACGCGGTGGTCGGAATCTGCATGCCCGGCTACGAGGCTCCGCGTGACGGAGTGCTCAATGTCGAAGGATCCGACATCCCGGTTCTGGGAGACGAGCACGACGTCCTCGCTGCGATCGAAGAGTGCGGTGCCGACACCGTTGCAGTGACGGCCACCGAGCACCTCGGGCACAAGGGCATTCGCAAGATGATCTGGGATCTCGAGAAGAAGGACGTCGACCTGGTCGTCGCTCCGGGTGTGGTCGACGTTGCCGGGCCGCGCCTGGTGATGCGTCCTGTGGCCGGCTTTCCGCTGATCCACGTCGAGAAGCCTCAGTACAACGGCGCTACCCGGTTCAGCAAGACAGCCTTCGACCTCACGTTCGCCGCCCTGGTACTGGTGCTGATCTCGCCGATCCTGGTGGCAGTCGCTATCGCAGTGAAGACAACCAGCCGCGGTCCCGTGTTCTACAAGTCCGAGCGAATGGGCATCGACGGCACGCCGTTCTCGATGATCAAGTTCCGCAGCATGACTGCCGACGCGGACAAGCAGGTTGCGCATCTGCTCGACCGAAACGAGGGTGCCGGCGGAGTTCTGTTCAAGATGCGTGACGACCCGCGCGTGACACCCGTGGGCAAGGTGATGCGCCGTTACAGCCTCGACGAGCTTCCACAGTTCATCAACGTTCTCAAGCGCGAGATGAGTGTGGTGGGGCCGAGGCCTCCGCTGCGCCGTGAGGTCGAAACCTACAACGGTGAGGTTCGTCGGCGGCTGTTGGTGAAGCCTGGAGTCACCGGCCTGTGGCAGGTGAGCGGTAGATCTGATCTGTCGTGGGAAGAGACTGTCCGGCTTGATCTTTCCTATGTCGAGAACTGGTCGATGGTGGGAGATCTACTCATCATCGCTAAGACGATGAAGGCCGTCGCTGGAAGCGATGGGGCGTATTGAGTTCGCCCAATGTCGGGTTTCGTCGTCTACTCACCTGTCGGGAAGGTTAGTTGCTCAATGAGTAAGTCAGTTGCCATTATCGGTACACGGGGATACCCGAGCTACTACGGCGGGTTCGAGACACTGATCAGGCGACTCGGGCCGTACCTTGTGGAGGCAGGCTGGGACGTAACTGTGTACGGACGCCCAGGTGCAGTCAAGACGGACGACCCGCTGCTGGACCCGCAGGTGACATCTGTGATGACGAAGGGCCTCGAAACAAAGTCCCTCAGCACTCTCAGCTACGGGATGACGTCTTCACTTAGTGCTGCCCGTCGCAAGCCAGACGTAGCTTTGATTATGAATGTTGCGAACGGGTATTGGCTTCCACTTCTCCGTTCTCGCGGCATTCCGACGGTGGTCAATGTCGACGGTATCGAGTGGGAGCGAGCCAAATGGGGCACCAACGCCAAGCGGGTATTCCGCGGCGGAGCTCGACTGACAGCGAAGTATGCATCGGAGCTGGTATGCGACTCGCATGAGATTCGACGGCGATGGCAGCGCGACTTCGGCCGCGATGGAGTGTTCATTCCCTACGGCGGCGACGCGCCTGATCGACTTCCGGTCGTCGAAGGCCTGAAGTCCAGAGAATACGTATTGATCGTGGCTCGATTCGTTCCCGAAAACACCGTTCCCGAGTTCCTCCAAGCCGCTAGGGAACTCAGTGAGAAGTGGGACGTCGTGATCGTGGGCTCTTCCGGTTACGGCGGAGAGCTTGACGTCGCGGCAAAGAAGTTGGCTGAACAATCACCTCGTGTGCAGTGGCTGGGACATGTGAGCAACGACCAAAAGCTGTTCTCGCTTTGGCAGCATGCAGGTGCCTACTTTCACGGTCACAGCGTTGGGGGAACAAATCCGGCGTTGGTCCAGGCGATGGCTTGTGGTGCTCCCACCATTGCCCGGGACACTGTCTATAACCGGGAGGTGCTCGGCGGGGCCGGAATATTCTGTGAGCCGACATCGACAAGCATTTCGCACGGTGTGCTCGGACTCATGGCTAATCCCGACCTTCGAGACCAAATCAGCCAGAAAGCTATCGAACGCGCCAGATCCGAGTACTCGTGGGACGATATCTGCGCAAGATACGATCGCTCAATAAGTCGGTTGGTTCGTACGTGCGAGAGTAAGAGTGACTTGAGATGAGTCGGACAGCGAAGCTGGCAAATAAGCTAATCGGCACCATCAAAAAATCAGACTATCAAGTGGACCCGCAAATCGACGCGCATTATATCTTTTCAATTATGGCAAAGCGGGGAATAATGAAAGCCGCTGGAGCAGTTCGATTCAGGACGCTTAAAAATAGTCCATTTGTGGGTCGAGGTGTCAGAATCAAGGCCAAGCGTCACATCGCATTGGGTCCTGGAGTCACTTTCGACGACGGCAGCTACATTGATGCGATGTCTTCGGGTGGTGTCAGTATCGGACAGAACAGTACGGTAGGAAAAAACACCAGAATCGAATGCGTCGGTAGCCTGAAGCATCTAGGAAGAGGATTGGTGGTCGGTGACAATGTCGGCCTCGGGACTGACTCGTTGTACGGATGTGCGGGTGGGATAAAAGTTGGAAACAGCACTATAGTCGGGAACTACTGTTCATTTCATTCCGAAAATCACATCTCCGCCGACCTACTGCTTCCGATACGCGATCAGGGCGTAACACATCAGGGGATATCTATTGGTGCGAACTGCTGGATTGGGTCTCGGGTAACCGTGCTCGACGGAGCGACGATTGGTGACGGATGCATTATCGCAGCAGGCGCCGTGGTGACTGCTGGCGAATATGCATCCAATGCTATATATGGGGGAGTGCCAGCCCGCTTTTTAAAGGAACGGAAATGACCCACGAAGATGCGCGCTCTATTTTGGTGTCACACCCCTCTACGGACCTTTACGGCTCAGATCTCCAGCTGTTGGAATCAGTAACCGCCCTAGCTGGATCGGGGTTTCCAGTGCACGTAGTAATTCCCCGCGAGGGCCCCCTCGAAAAACTTCTCGTCAACCGCGGTGCGACGACGGAAGTTATTCCCTTTCCGGTAAGTAGAAAGTCGGTACTGACCCCAAAGGCGCTGCCCGGATTTATTATTGCAAGCCTCGTCGCCACTGCCCGTAGTGTGCGCCTGTTGAGGCGTATGCGACCGGACCTGATTTATGCGAACACAATAACGGCACCTGTGTGGATATTGGCAGGTTGGCTGACTGGCACTCCAACGCTCTGCCATGTCCACGAAGCGGAGGAGACAGGAAGCCGTGTACTGCAACTGTTGCTCGCATCGCCGATGCTGCTCTGCAGAACAGTCGTCGTAAATAGCCTGGCATCGCGGAAAGTCATTTATGAATCATGGCCGAGGCTTAACGGTCGAATCAGGCTTATTTACAACGGTATTCCTCAAAGCCGTACAACGCCCACCGCTTTTCAACTCCCTAGGGTCGAGGGCATACGCATCGTACTGGTTGGGCGGTTGTCACCCCGAAAAGGAACAGATGTCGCTTTGGAGGCGTTAGCCCGCCTGGTTGAGCAAGGGCTTGACGCTTCTATAGCGCTCTGCGGTGACACGTACCCAGGATACGAGTGGTTCGAAGATAGATTACGACGCCGGGCGGCTAAAGACGACTTAAATGGTCGAGTGCATTTTTGTGGCTACGTCGAGAACGTGTCGTATTTTCTTGAGAAGGCCGACATTGTTCTTGTTCCATCGATAGCTGAGCCTTTTGGTAACGTGGCAGTCGAGGCGCAGCTTGCGTCGAGACCTGTAGTCGCGTCGAACGTTCAAGGCCTTGCAGAGATCATTGATGACGGTCGGACCGGGTTGTTGTGTCCTGCTGGTGACCATGTCAAGATCGCCGAGGCAGTCATGTTGCTTGTGAACGACCCGAGTTGGGCCGCAAAAATTGCGCAAGCTGGGCACGATTCAGCGGTCCAGCGATTCAGTGTGGAGCGTTACCGCGAGTCCATCGTCAGCGAAGTGAAAGAATCGATTGTTGCTCGAAACGCACATTACCGTCTTTTTGACCGACTGAGAGGCCGCCGCCGATGAGCGAACTTAGTCGCGAAGTGAGCCGAAAGCAGGTTCCGGTAACAGGGCTGTTGTCCGTCATCGTCGTTACGTACAACAGCAAGGCAGTAGTCAGTTCTTGCATTGATCCACTTCAGAATGAGACCGCTATCGAAATCATTGTCGTTGATAACGCGTCGACCGATGGAACTGCTGATTTCGTCCGCGAGCGATACCCGGCAGCGAAAGTCGTAGATAGTGGTGGGAATTTAGGATTCGCCAAGGGGGTCAATCTAGGTGCCACCTATGCAACTGGTGATGCACTTGTACTACTGAACCCCGACGCTTCGGTGAGTCACACAAACCTGCTGTCCCTTCGCCGAGTGCTAGCCGAGAATCCCGATGTCGGGGTTGTGGCACCTTTGCTGGACCATCCAGGGCGAGGCCTGTCCGTACGTGAAGCCGGGATGTCCCCAACCATCTGGCACGTCTTCTGTCACTACTATGGCTTGTCGCGACTATTCTCGAAGCGCGAAGCCTTTCGTGGGATGTACATTCTAAGATCTCAGAGTTTCGACAGCATTGATGTTGATTGGGTGTCGGGAGCGTGTATGGCAGTACCTTCCGAAGTCTGGGAGTCGCATGGCGGACTGTCGGAACGGTGGTTCATGTATGCGGAGGACGTAGAATTCTGCTTGCGCGTCAGGGATGGAGGCATGCGGGTGGTAATTTCCGGACAAATAGAAGGGACACACGGGCTCGGAGAAAGTAGCGGCAATCATTCACCAGACCCAACCAATGCGCTTTGGCTTACGAACTTGTTCGATCTTTATAAAATGGAGATCTCGCCGACTCGCTTGCACAACTTTCTGTGGAAAACAATCTTCGGTGGTGGTCTAGCTGTGAGAGCACTGGTGCTTGCGGCAAAGATGCTTGCGAAAGGCCAAGCGCCAAGCCGAAGTGCTGACTTTAGAAGATTCAAATTCTATATTCGCGAACTTTCAAAACAAGACAGTTTGCGAGGAACGAAATGATTGCCATGCCATTCACGCTACGTCAAAACGATAGGGTCGTTTCTGGTATAGCGATTGCGCTAGCGATCGGTATCGGCGCGGTGATAGCGCCAGCGGCGGTAGGAGGCGAGTACGTGATCGCAGCTATCGTTGGTGTTCTCTTGATCCTTGCCTCCGCCGCTCATCCGAAGTTTGCAGTTCTTTTGTGGCTGCTCTCTGCTTGTTTCTTACCGTTTTGGGTTGGTGTCGAGAACCCGTTCTACTTGCCAGCGAGTTCTCTCGCAGGGCTTCTTGTTCTCTGCGGTGCCTTTGTGAGGAATCCTTGGCGGATCGGACGAGTTGATACAGCAGTCCTCTTGTTCTGCGCCTTATGCCTCGTGTGCGGCGTCGTGGGACTCTCAAGGCCGGGCGACGTCACCAACGTCATGACGCAGTGGCTACTTTCCTTTGTTGTAGGCCGTCTGCTCGTTCAAAGGGCCGGGCTTCCTTTTACCTACCGTGCGATAGCCTACATATTTAGCGCTGCCGCACTCTGTTCGATGGTCGAATTCTTTTTCGACTGGAATCCATACTATGGGTGGGTAGTCGACAACACACAGTACCTCGCGTGGGGGCACGAACAAGATCGAGGAGGGATCGTCCGGGCGGAATGGGCATTTGGTCATTCGATTGCACTAGGCTGCGCCCTGGCCATGGCAATTCCCATCGTTTTCAACTGCAACTTTAAGTCCGTGATTCGTGCAAGTTTGATCGCCGTACTGCTCGGAGGTGCGGTTGTTTCGTTCAGTCGATCAGGCATGATCAGTGCCGTCTTCGCTCTTCTGCTCTCACTTTTGTTCTTTTCTGACAAGGAGAAGACTCGGGGTAGGTTGGCCGTGGTTTTCACACTCGGTGCTATAGCTTGGTTCGCAATTCCAAAAATTCTGTCCGTTTTTGCTGAAGAGGGTCGACGGGCGACAATTTCGGCGGACTATCGCCTTACTTTGATTGATCTAATTCCATCCATGAATCCTCTGGGATTAGCGAACGGCTACACCGAGCCCAATCGAGGAGAGTTCTACTTTCAAGGCTTTAAGTCTATTGATAGCACGTTTGTTCTTCTAGGCGTTAGCTTCGGATTCATTGTCGCCCTACTAGCGCTGGGGGGCGTTGGATGGCTTACGTGGCGCGTTGTGCGTCGCACATCATCTGCTCCCGCGATCAGCGTCTTGGCCGTGGTGCCGGCGCTGTTTACAGTGGCTCTGATAACGCAGTTTGGCTCTATATTCTGGTTCTTTCTCGGAATTTTGTCCTTGCATGACAGATTGAACCCAGACCGGAGGGTCAATGCTGAGGGGCAGGGTGACTCCTCACTTGTGGACGCCAGGCTGACCGAGACCAAGTCCACGGCAATAAGCAACAAGATAGGTTCGGTCAAAGATGTCTAGTCAAAAGAGACCAAAAGTCTTGGTGCTGTGGGCGGACCCAGCTGCAGAAAATCTAGGACTTCAAGCGCTCGCTGCTGGTGTGCGTGCTGTTGCGGGGCGGACTTGGGGTGAATGCGAGGTCACGTTTCATTCGCACAACACCCTTGCAACCCCGCTGCGAAGAAAATTGGCATTGCAGGACATTGGTCGACGAAGAGGCCCAATTGTGGGGTATCTTCGTCAATTCGATGTAGTAATGGACACTGGCGGTGGAGATAGTTTCACTGATATCTACGGCATTCAGCGGCTTCTCTTGATGGCCTACGTTCAGCGAGCGTGTAGGAAAGCTAAAGTGTCGTTGGTTATGACACCCCAAACAATTGGCCCTTTTCGGACCTACCTTGGACGCGTGGTTGCTTCTCGTTTGCTGACCAACGTGGACGTGTTGTGTACCCGCGACCCGATAAGCTCCCAAGTGGCAACGGGTCTTGGCCGCACGCCGGATCTTCTGGCAACTGATATGGCTTTTTCCTTACCGCGACCAACAGCAGTAGAGCAGCGCGACGTTGTTTTGAACGTGTCGGGGTTGTTGTGGCAGTCGAATCCGCATGTAGATTCTGTTAGATATAAAGCGAATGTTGTCGATCTGGTCGATCGGTTGCTTGCCGCAGACCGGCGCGTCACGTTGCTCGCACACGTGTTGGATTCTCCGGTTCCTGACAACGACGTTCCAGCTGTATATGAAGCCGCCGATGCAATAAGCGGCGAAGTTGAGATTGTCATCCCTAAAGATCTTGAGGAAGCCCGCAGGGTCCTAGCCGGCAGCCGTGTTCTAGTAGGTTCTAGAATGCATTCTGCTATTAACGCGTTATCTGTGGGGGTTCCTGCGATCTCGTGGTCGTACTCCAGGAAATTTGGACCACTTATGGATGCCTTAGGTTGGCAGCACACGATCGACCTCACTACCGGCGACGATCCAGTTCCAGAAACCTTACAGCTGATCACGGCCGACTCGTTCCAGATTCTGAAGGATGCAGCACCTGGTGTAGCAGGTTCTGCGGAAGAAAAGATCGAGAAGATGGTCGCTGTATTAAGCTCGCACGGCCTGTTTGTCTCGTTTAGCGGGGATCGGATGGCATGAGTCAAATACGACATGATGAACTTATGAATCGCACCGCCATAAGTCGAATTATTGCACGTTACTACAGACGGTTCCCCTTCGGTGGGCGGGCAGTCGGGCTAGCGGCAAAATTTGAAGGTGGCCAAATGTTTTCGCTGACGTTAAGAGAGGTTTTGCAACGCGACTACGGCGTGGTAGCCGGTTCGTATAGCTATGGTTCTTTGATGCAACCAGGATATGCAGATATTCATACTGTAATCGGACGATACGTATCGATTGGGCCTGGAGTCCGACGGATTGGTGCAGCTCATCCGCTAACCGATTTCAGCATGCATCCGTTCTGGTACAACCCTGCGCTAGGTTTTGTAGATAAAAATTCCGACGTCGAGCGAACTGCGTGCGTCATTGAGCATGACTGTTGGATAGGCGCAAACACTCTCATCCTACCTGGTTGTCGACGTATCGGTGTTGGGTCCGTGATCGGCGCTGGGTCTGTGGTTACTCGTGACATCCCAGACTTTGCCATTGCAGTGGGAAATCCAGCCAGGGTAATCCGCCAGCGGTTTGAACCGGCAGACGCCCAGCGAATTCTGGAGTCCCGCTACTGGGAGCTTGAGCCCGCGCGTGTCAAGGACCTACTCGCTTCTTTCCGTAACACCAAATCGACTCGCGGCTGAAATCATGGCGCTACCCCCCTGTTCTAAGATGGGCAAATTTAATTCACCTTTGCTGATATCGCTCAGTCGTGTGGCGATTATGATGGTTGCACTTGGTACAGCACCTATTATATCGCGCGAGCTGGGTCCGTCAGGCAGAGGCCTTTACGCGACATGTCTGGCGGCTCTCGGTCTGGCACCCGTGATAATAGGGCTCGGTATTCCGATGGCAATTCGACGTCTGGCCTCAATTATCGACCATCGCCCAGTGGTCCGAAGCGCTTACCGCATAGCGTTTCTGTTGCTCTCGCCAGCATTTGGGCTGGGTGTCGTAGTCTCGATACTGTTGGTTCCAAGCTTGACGTATTCGCAGCGGAACTGGTTCTTGGTAGCAATGTCAACTACTGCGTTCTTCGTGTTGGTGCTCTGTGCGCAGAGTGTGCTCATTGCGGCCCATCGCTACTCTGCGATTGCAGTGCTGCATTTTATTCAGCCTTCTGTCACAGCGATCGTTGTTTTCGTATTTTGGGCTTTCTCAGATCTCACGCTTGAGACTCTTTTGTGGGGATACGTAGCCGGCACGTCGCTTGCGGCTTTGACCGCGGTTGTCTTATTGAGAGTCAGCGTGCGCGGTCCGCGCATGTCTTTTGAGTATTTAGGTCGGCAGGGCATCAAGTACGCGGGTAGTCAAATCGCTGAGACCGCTGCGAGCACTGTCGTCTTGCTCCTAGCGGTAACCACCATGGGCTCGTATGAGGCTGGTTTACTGGCTGTCTCGGTTACACTCGCCACTCTCCCCCTAGCGCTCGGATATGCAATAGGATCTGCAGTGTTCGGAGGTGTCGCGTCTGCTAGTCCGACCGACTTGCCCAGAGCGAGGGCATCAGCGATTCGGGCAGCATTTGTTGTTGGCATTTTGGGCGCGGCCACTCTACTGATTGTTACACCCTACGGTTTGCCGTTGTTGTTCGGCAACGCGTTTTCGCCTGCGGTTCCGGCTGCTGTCGTTCTGGTCGCTAGTTCGTTGTTGCTGGTCGTAAATTATGTCGCAACGCAGGTGCTCGGCGCAGAGGGGCGTGGCGCCGCGATGGCATTGTGGCAAGTTGCTGGTTTAGTGGTCGCAGTCGTCGGACTTCTCTGTTTATCTGGAGATTTGGGCGCTTTTGGGGCTGCTCTGTCGATGGCGGCGGGGTGGTTGGTGACGTCTGCCGGTTGCTTACGCGCGTTGCGGGTCGGACCTTCTGTTTTGGTTATTCG
Organism: Rhodococcoides navarretei; assembly: GCF_038069675.1. Taxonomy (NCBI): domain Bacteria; kingdom Bacillati; phylum Actinomycetota; class Actinomycetes; order Mycobacteriales; family Nocardiaceae; genus Rhodococcoides; species Rhodococcoides navarretei. The sequence continues at coordinate 4,708,090 of NZ_JBBPCN010000001.1, read as the reverse complement.
CCCTGCAGATTTAAAGGCCTGTTTTGATCTGTGCATGCGGGGAAAGTTTATATTGACGAGTTAGTCCGACCATTAACGGCCCTGCCTTGTTCGAACGAATGTTCCCGCCGCTGCTTTGAGGCTGCTCTTGGTGGTTATGCTCAGGCGCGCGAGGCCGTAGCCGGAGTACCGGGGTGTGCACTTCCCTGCCAGTGTTCGTCCTAGAAGTCGCGCAGCCAGAGTGAATTTTCTGTCGACCTGCAGCGGCTGAACTGCGGCCACTAGCTTTAGGTCGAGTGGAGAGAGGGATAGAGCTCCGTCGCGGGTTGCCTCCGCTAGGAGTTTTTCTCCTCGCCGAGTCCTCGCTATTACTACCGACCTACCGTCTGCGTTCTCGAATGCGGGGTATCCCTTGCTGTCCACTTCCCAATAATCACCAACAGCGATATCGGCGTGTCCTCCAGTGCCATCGACACACAACTTGCAGCGCCATTGGACTGTCCGACCTAGGTGCGTTCCCCATGACTCGTCGTAAGACATCGTTCGAGATTCACCTGTTTTGAGTGTGATCCTAAAGGTTCCGGGCCATCCGTCGCCCCTGTATCTTAGCGACTTAATTTCGTCAGATGACGCATCCAAAAGATCTGCGAGTCCGTCGGTGGCCGATTGACGTGGTGTGCCAGCGCAAAAGAATGAAATCGTAATCGGGCGATTTTCTTCGGGTATCTTTAGCGCGTTCGATAGTTGTGCCAAGGCAGTAGCTTCACATGGTTTTCCTACGAGTGCGTGACGGTCGAAGTCCGATGGCGCAACCATGGGTAGGTTCGCTACCGGAGCGTAACGTGACCCCGCAGCCTTTATTGCGTCATCTCGCGAAAGTATTTTCAAAGGGACGGTATTCCTAGGGTTATTCGGGTCCTCTTGGCTTGCCACCACGGCACCCACTCGTTTTGTTTCAACGAGCCAATTCGTGAAGGCGGTTATCACGCCTGCACTGCTACCTGCCAAGCGAATCTCCGGATCCGTCGCCCAACCAACCCATGCGGATGAGTAGGAACCAAATGTATCGTCAGAATGCTGGTTTGGATGCTTGGTCGGTGCCGTCACTCGGATGCCAGGGCACATCGCTTTGAACCTGTCGGCCTCGATTTTAGATTTCGCTCTCGTTTCCGTTGGGCTGCGTGCGGCTAGGGCTGGGCGCATGTAACTGTCCTCGGCCAACCCGATCGTTATTCGATCGGAGACAAGTGCGCACCCTCCGCATCCGCTGCAATTGTCGTTCCTGAGAACTTGCATGACTGCCTGTTGGAGTGGATCAGTTCGCAAGACTCAAGCTCCTTGTATGGGTAACACTGCTCGTGCGCGTCAGCACTGCAGTTCGACGAAGTGTAGTTCGTTGTGGGCAGATTTCCCAGGCGCGGAAGTAAACGAGACTCTGTGTCTGCTTCGAACCCGATTCGGGTTCGTTAACTCTTAAGGGGGCACACGTGAATGGTAGCTTGCCTCAGCGGCCAACGGTCTAGTTATCCGCGGCCTATGAGGCCTGTAATTTTAAGGACTGCCCTCTTCTATTTGTCCGCTCAGATGTTGCGCGGATTTGGCCTACTTCTGGAAGACTGCGGGTTCATGCGGGGAATCATTCTGGCGGGCGGCACGGGCTCGCGGCTTCATCCGATCACGATGGGCGTGAGCAAGCAGCTGGTCCCGGTCTACGACAAACCGATGATCTACTATCCACTCTCGACCCTGATCCTCGCCGGTATCCGCGAGATCCTCATCATCACCACACCTCAGGACGCCGATCAGTTCACCCGGCTGCTCGGTGACGGCTCCCAGTTCGGCATCTCACTGACCTATAAGGTCCAACACGAGCCGAACGGCCTCGCCCAGGCGTTCGTCCTCGGTGCCGAGCACATCGGCACCGACAGTGCAGCACTGGTGTTGGGCGACAACATCTTCTACGGCCCCGGCCTGGGCACCCAACTCTCGCGCTTCGACACCATCGACGGCGGAGCCGTCTTCGCCTACGAGGTCTCCGACCCCACCGCCTACGGCGTCATCGAATTCGACGCCAACCGCAAAGCGATCTCCCTCGAGGAGAAGCCCGCCGCCCCGAAATCGAACTACGCCGTCCCGGGCCTGTACTTCTACGACAACGACGTCATTGCCATCGCCCGCGACCTGCAGCCCTCCGCCCGTGGGGAGTACGAGATCACCGACGTCAACCGCCACTATCTCGATGCCGGCCGCCTGCAGGTCGAGGTCCTGCCCCGCGGCACCGCCTGGCTCGACACCGGCACCTTCGACTCCCTCCTCGACGCATCGAACTACGTGCGGACCATCGAGCAACGCCAAGGACTCAAGATCGGGTCCCCCGAAGAAGTCGCCTGGCGGCGAGGGTTCATCACCGACGACGGACTGCGCGCCCGAGCGGAGAAGCTCGTCAAGTCCGGCTACGGCCGCTACCTGCTGGATCTGATCGACCGAGGGAACCGATGACCTTTCGCGAGTTGAGCATTGCCGGTGCCTACGAGTACACCCCACGTCAGTTCGGTGACGATCGCGGTGTGTTCTTCGAATGGTTCAAAGCATCGGCGTTCGAGGAGGCAACCGGGCGGTCGTTGGATCTGCTGCAGGCGAACTGCTCGGTCTCCGCCGCCGGGGTCCTTCGCGGGATCCACTTCACCACCAACCCGCCCGGTCAGGCGAAATACGTCACCTGCGCCCGCGGAGCGTTCCTCGATGTCATCGTCGATCTGCGGGTCGGATCCCCGACGTTCGGGCAGTGGGACAGCGTGCTCATCGACGACATCGACCGCAAAGCAGTATTTCTCTCCGAAGGACTCGGCCACGCCATCCTGTCCCTGGAAGACAACTCCACCGTCATGTACCTGTGCAGCCTGGAGTACACCCCGGCCTTGGACCGCGACATCAACCCACTCGACCCGGCGCTGGGCATCGACTGGCCCACCACCGGCCGCGACGGCTCACCTCTGACCTACGAGCTCTCCGACAAGGACACAGCCGCCCCCACCCTCGCCGAAGCCCTCGAAGCAGGGAACCTCCCATTGCTTCAGTAGTTTGTCCATAGCTGACAGCAGCTCGGGATCAGCGAGTGTCAGCGGTTACCAGAGATGACGTGGGCAACTGGTCTTTGTTCGTCGTCGCTTCACATGTGAGCGTGTCCATAGCAGAAAAACCATGCCTCACAGCGGAGTTCCCGTTCATGAATTGGGCTCGTCGCATTGGTGACACATCACAACCGGCAATTGACTTAATTGAGCCCGTATATCGAACGGATGAATTGAATCGCGTTAGGCCCGGGCTCATCCAGTGCACGGAAAGCATCCAGCTATGTAACGATTGAGCCACGCGGTGAGACGCTACGACGGATACGAAACGAACGAGGAGCACGAAGCATGGAGATACAGGATTATCTGCGAATCCTGAAGGCGAGGTGGATCATCATCGCCGTCACCGTGATCGTTGCCATTTTGGGAGCCCTGGGCGCGTCTTTGTTGACGACTCCGCTCTACGAGTCGAGCGCAAGGATGTTCGTGTCCACCTCTGGTGGTGCATCGGTGAGTGAGACTTACCAGGGCAACCTGACCTCACAGCAGCTCGTGGCTTCGTACTCGGAGTTGGCAACCAGCGAGGCACTGGCGGCTCGTGTCTTGAATGTCCTTCCACTCGGGGGAATGAGCGCGTCTCAATTAGCGTCGAAGGTGACGGCGTCATCGACTCCCGACACCGTTCTGTTCAATTTGACGGTGACAGATCCGTCGCCTGAACGGGCTCGTGACATCGCCAATGCTTTGGCTACCGAACTGACCGAGCAGGTCCGGGAACTGGAGACACCAGCCAATGGCGGGGACCCAGCAGCAGGTGTCAAAACGTTCCAGCAGGCCGAGGCGTCGTCCGCTCCGGTCAGTCCGAAGACCAAGCGCAATCTCGCACTGGGTGCGGCCGTGGGCCTGCTGCTCGGAATCGCGCTAGCGGTTTTGCGCGACCGCCTCGACAACACCATCAAGGGTCGTCGGGAGATCGAAGCAATCTCCGGCAAGGCGCTCGTCGGCACGATTCCGTTCGACAAGGAACGTAAGGTGCATCCGGCCGTCGATTTCCAGGACCTTGCCCAGTCGTCCAGCGCCGAGGCATTCCGCGAACTCCGCACCAACCTTCAGTTCCTCGAAGTCGATCATCCTCCGCGCGTCATCGTCGTCACCAGCGCGATCCCGAGCGAGGGAAAAACGACCACAGCGGTGAACTTGGCGATCTCGCTTGCCGAGGCCGGGCACCACGTCGTTCTCGTCGAGGGCGATCTGCGTCGTCCCCGCGTCTCGAAGTACATGGGCCTCATCGGTTCGGTCGGTGTGAGTACCGTGCTTGCGGGTCAGGCGAAAGTGGACGAGGTGCTTCAACCGACGAAGTACGAGGGTCTGCAAGCCATGGCCTCCGGTCCGATTCCGCCGAACCCGTCCGAGCTGTTGGGCTCGGAAGCGTCTCGCGCCATGCTGGTGGAACTGCGCTCGAAGTTCGATTACGTGATCGTCGATGGCGCGCCGTTGCTGCCGGTGACCGACTCAGCTGTCCTGACCACCCATGCCGACGGTGCGCTCCTGGTCACCCGCTACGGGCATACCAAGAGCAATGAATTGTCCAGGGCAATCGGCAATTTGCAGACAATCGGCGCGCACGTCCTCGGCGTGGTGTTGGCATTGACGCCCTCGAAGAAGGGCGACATGTACAGCTACTCGTACAACTACACCGCCGACACCAACCTGCCCGCACAGGTGACACCACCGGTTCCAGCGCCTGCATCTCAGGCACCCGCGGCCTCATTGGCACCGGTGTCCCCGCCCAGTCCCGCACCGGTACACGCTCCGCCGACGCGGCAGTCCGCCCCTTGGTCTGCTTCCGCGTCGCCTGCTGCCGGCCCGCGTACGGCAGAGGCGACGCAGGAAACTGAGTCCCACCCTCGACCCCGTCGGTCGGAGACTCCGCATCGAAACGGTACGGAGAACCCAAGGCTGCGGAAGTAGTTTGCGAGAGGGCCGGACTCACTTCGATCGTGAGGAGTCCGGCGTCGACCGTCTACTTGCCCCGATGACGATTCCCGCGAGGGTCTTCGACGCAGGAATCGTCATCGGCGTCGAGACGTCCGGAACCGGTACTGAAATGGCCCTGCGTCGATGCCCGATTCGCGCCGGACAATTCAGCCGTTGACCTATCTGTACCGCTAGACGTATTGGCACCGAAACGTCCTGATGCTCCGAGATTCGTGCCCGAGAACAGGTACATAACACCAGCAATTGTGGCCCTACCGGCGCACGGAATTGCGACCGTATTCGCCGACAAGTTCATTCACATGGATGAACTCGTCGGCTCATTTTCGACAGTCCGTTTGCTCGGCCGAAGAAATTGGATATGCGACTTACGGTGCGATCAGCACTGCGGAACGTCGATGCTGACCGTGGGCTGATCCACTAGAGGCTGCACGGGCACCGTCGCCTCTCCCGGAGCGGACGGCTCTTCCAGCTCCCACGTGACTGTCTGCGATTCACCCGGCGGAATGGTGAGGTACGCGGCCTGCACCGGCCGACCCAGCTCGGTGCCGGCCTGGATGGAGAAGCCGGTGATGCCGTTGACCTTCATGGACGTGATCTTCGCGCCCTGAGTGCCGTACAGATAGACGATCGACTCGTTGGTGCCGTACGGAACGTTGGACTGGAACGTGCTTGCCACGTAAGGCGTCAGGCCCGCGGGATCCACGTTGTTGGTCAGCGTGGCCGTGACCGTCGACTTACGGGTTCCTGCGGTGCAGGACTCCGCCGAATACGTGATGTCGCGAGTGAGGTAGTAATCGAGCTTGTTGCCGCCGGCGTTGTTGACCACCACGTTGGCGTACGGCGCGGGGCTGTCCGGCAACACGTGACCCACCTTGGTACCGGCCAGAATTGCCTGCTCGGCCGGGTCCGCACTCCACACCGCGATGCGGCCCTCGCTGCCGGCGCGGCCCACTGCGTCGAGCAGGGGTCTGGTGGGTGCCGCTCCCGTGGTCATCTTCTGCACCACGGCGGCAGCGATCTCCTGCAGATACGCCTTGCGGGCCAACTGGTCGTCGCCGAACCTGGAATAGGCAGTACTGAGGGTGATCTCGACGACGTTGTCGGCGGTGATCTGCTCGCCGTCGGCCAACGTGACCGGGCCGGTGGCACCGAGGATGTAGCTCAACGCAATCGGGTCGGTGGCGATGGCACCGTCGAGCACCTCACCCGTCTGCTCCGTCCACATGGACGACCAAATCTGCCCGGCATACGGAAAGTGCGGGCTTGCATTCGAGTTGCGGAAATCGGTGGTGGTGTTTCGCGGAGCCCACAGCGCGTTGTACTCGGGCCCCAGATCGATGGGCTGCTCCGCGAACTCGAGTTCGTTGTTGGCACCGAGAGTGTCGACGCGGGCCGTGCCGTTCTCGGCTCGAATGATGCCGTAGCCGCCGAGCAACCCGCCGGTGCCACGAGCTTCCGCATTGGTCTGGAACGCGAGGAAGTAACTGCGCGGGCCGTTGTCGCCGAGCATCGACGGCAGCAGTTCGCTGGCGATGCGGGTGTTGGTGAGCAGAGTCGCGAGCTCGTGCGTCTGATCGATCAGCGACGTCCGGGCCTCGTCCACCACGCCGAGGAAGGCGGGCTCGTCCACCTGCTGGGCGCGCTCACTGAGCTCGTCGGCTGCTGCGGAGGTCTGCTGCAGTACCGGTTGCGCATCCCGCAGGGCCGCAGTGTCCACCTTGCCACCGCCCTCGACGAGGCTGCTCGGATTCAGGCTGGCACCCGCGGCCGACGCGGGGGCGAGCACGTCAACGGCCAATCCCTGCACCACATCGCTGATCTGCGCTACCGATTTCAAGGGGCTACCGAGATAGGGAACGGCTGTGGCGATGGAGAACGGGATCGACGTCGTCGCCGAGACCGCATCGTTTGCGGATTCGGAGGCGCGCGCCGCTGCTGCCTCGGCTCCCGCCGAATCGCCGTCGAGCAACGCGTCCTTGGCCTGCGTGGCCGAATCGCGAGTGGCCGTCAAACTCGACTGCGCGGAATAGGCTTCGTAACCAAGCCACACCGCAAAAGCTATGACAATGACCAGAAATACCCCCACCGTGATGAGAATCGGCCGCTTTCTGCCCGATTTCCGACCACGGGTATCGGTGGAACTGATTGCCATCGTCGGTGGCCTCTCGGTCGAGGAAATGTATTCGAGTGCACAGCCTAAGGGGGAGTAGTCGATCTGGCGTACCTGTAGTGCGATCCAGGTAGAGCATTCACCCCGTGTCGACTAGTTTGTAATGGGCGATGAAAGATCTACGTCGATGGTGGCGCGCCGGCCGAATCGAAGCCGTCAGGGCGCGTGCGTTGAGGAGGTCGGGGAGTGTCGCCAGAGGCGGATGAGCGGTTCGAGGATGGCCGCTTCCCTCTGTCGGCTGCTCAGATGAATATCTACCTCGCTCAGCAGCTGGCCCCCGATGTGCCGTTCACCATCGCTCAATACGTCGAAATCCACGGCGATATCGATCCGGCCGTGCTGATTCGTGCGACGGATATCGCCTGCCGACGGCTCGAATCGCCCGCAGTGCGAATCGGTGTGGACGACGGTCACCCGTACCAGTGGTCGGACCTCCGGGTGCCCTACGCGATGATCTACCGCGACTTCACCGACCTCGAGCATCCCATCGAGGATGCTCAGCGGTACATGGACGAGCAGTACCGGCAACCCGTCGATCTGGTTCGCGACCAACTGATCGCCTCCGAGATCATCCAGGTGGGCCCGTGCCACTACTACTGGTACAGCCGGGCGCACCACATCGTGATGGACGGACTCGGCGCAATCTCGGTGCAGGAGCGCACTGCTGCGGTGTACACCGCGTTGATCGAGGGCACCGAGATCCCCAAGACCCGCGCCATCGGAGTGCGGGAGATCTACGACTACGAGGCTGCGTACCCCGACTCCTCCCGCTACGAGACCGATCGCCAGTACTGGCTCGGTCGACTCGACGGCCACCTCGAGGCTCCCCGGTTGGCCGGTAGCCCGAGTGAACCCGCCGCTCCCAGCGGAGTGACGGTGAGTGTCGGTGCGGTGCTGGACGCAGACCTCACCGAAGCGGTTGCCGCAGTGGCACATCGGTACAACTCCTCCGACGTCCCCGTCGTGCTCGCCACGTTCGCGCTCTACCTCGCGCGCATGACCGACACCGAAGACGTCATGCTCAGCTTGCCGGTATCGGGCCGAGCGACCACCAAACTGCGCGAATCGTCCGGCATGATGTCCAACGTCGTGCCGCTGCGCATCGGTGTCGAGCCGGGAGTCACCGTCGAGGAACTTCTTCGACGGATTCAGGTGGAACTCACTGGCGCACTTCGTCATCAGCGGTTCCGTGTCGAGGACATGCAACGGGCAACCGGCGACGGTACCGGCAGCGCGGCCGCGGGACGCGGAGTGTTCGGTCCCACGGTCAACATCATGATGTACAACAGCACAATTCGGCTCGGCGACGTCGTCGGCGAATATCGCGTGCTCTCCAGTGGCCCCATCGACGACATGATGGTCAACGTCTACCCCGGTGTCGCCGGCACCAGCACCCGCGTCGACTTCCTCGGTAACCCGGCTCTCTACAGCACCGACGAGCTCGCAGCCCACCATCGACGCTTCCTGGCACTCCTGCGCGAGGTGGTTCATGCACCCGAGGGGCTCGCCGTGTCCGAGCTGGAGGTGCTCGACGTCGACGAGAAGGAAGCGCTGCTCGGCGCATCTGCGACGGCGACCGCAACCCCCGCACCGCTGCCCTCGCTCCTGAGAAGCGGCACCGTGGTGCGTGCCACCGGAGTCGATCAGTCCAGTGAAGACTTCCTCTTGGTCGTCGAACACATTGCTGCGCAGCTTCTCTCGTTGGGCGCGGCGAACGAGACGCGCATCGCCGTTGCCATCGAACGCTCCTACGAGTCCGTGCTTGCAGCATGGTCTGTCTCCACTGCCGGCGCATCGTTCGTTCCGCTGGACCCCACCGAGCCCGCCGAGCGTCTGGCCGCAGTACTCGCCGACGCGAACGTCGCTTTCGGTGTCACCACCAGGGATGTGCTGGAACAACTTCCGAGCACGATCGAATGGTTCGACATCGAAGACCTACTCGACGCGGACGCACGGCCGTTCACTCCGCCGACCGTGCACGTGGACAACGAGGCCTACGTCATCCACACCTCGGGGTCGACCGGTAAACCCAAGGCGGTCAGCGTCACTCACCGCGGACTCGCACAGCTCGCGGCCAACGTGGTCGAACGGTATGCCGTCACCCCCGACTCACGCGTGCTGCACGCGGCCTCGCCAGTATTCGACGCGTCCCTCCAGGAAATCCTTGCCGCATTCGCTGCGGGTGCCACCCTGGTGATCGCCCCGGCCGACGTCTACGCAGGCCCTGCCCTCGCCCAGGTGTTGGACCGCGAGAAGATCACGCATCTGATCACCTCGCCGACGGTGCTGGCCACCCTCGACCCCGACGACCTCGGCTCCATCGAGGTCTTCGACGTCGGGGGAGAGGAGTGCCCGCCCGCTTTGCGTGACCGGTTCGTCTCCGCCGATGCGGCGATGCGCAACGCGTATGGGCCGACCGAGGCGACGGTGTTGGCCACGTTGTCCGACCCGATGCATGCCGGCGAACGCGTGACCATCGGCGCTGCGTTACCGGGCGTGCGCGCCCTGGTGCTCGACGCGCACCTGCGGCCGACGCCGTGCGGCGGCGTCGGCGAGCTCTATCTCGGCGGCGACGGACTCGCCCGCGGGTACAGCGGCCAGCCGGGGGTGACGTCGACGCGGTTCGTCGCCGACCCCGGGGTTTCCGGGGCTCGGGTGTACCGCACCGGAGACATCGTCCGCCGGTCGTTCGACGGTTCTTCGCTCGAATACCTCGGCCGCAGCGATCAGCAGATCCAGCTGCACGGGCGTCGTCTCGAACTCGGCGAAGTGGAGTCAGCGGCCACGACGTGTGGGGGAGTGACCGCCGCAGTGGCCGTCCTGCGCGACGACCGACTCGTCCTGTACGTCACCGGAGAACCGGCGGCGTTGGACGGTCATCTCCGGAACCGCCTGCCCACCTGGATGGTTCCCAGCACCGTCGTGGTTCTCGACGCCCTGCCGATGACGGCGAGCGGCAAGGTCGACCGTCGTGTGTTGCCGGCCCCCGTTGCACTCGTCACCACTGAATACGTTGCGCCGCAGACCGATACCGAACGTACCGTGGCGAAGGCATTCGCCGACGTCCTCGGCGTCGAGAAGGTGGGGCGCGAGCACTCGTTCTTCGAGCTCGGCGGTGACTCGCTCAGCGCTACCCGAGTTCTCGCACGCCTCGGTTCCTCGATCTCGTTGACCGCGCTGTTCGCCGACCCCACAGTCCGCGCAGTCGCCGAGGCCATCGACTCGTCCTCAGGGCGAGAAGTCTCGCTCGAGCTACTCGATACCGTTCTACCGTCACGCATCCCGGTGTCCTACGCGCAGCAGCGGCTGTGGTTCCTCAACCAGTTCGATCCCGCATCGCCCGCGTACAACATGCCCGTGGTAATCCGAGCACGCGTCGGAGCGGGTGACGACCACTCGCTGGTTCTGACCGCTCTCCGCGACGTCATCGAGCGACACGAAGCCTTGCGTACGTACTACCCGGCCGACGACGACGGCCCGCGGCAGGTGGTGCGGCCCACCGATACCGTCCCCGTCGAGGTGCCCGAGCGCACTGTTTCCGAGCGCGATCTGGACTCTGCTGTCGCAGCTGCCGCGGCCCAGGGATTCGATGTGACGGCCGAAGTACCCATCCGCGCAACGCTTCTGAGAGTGGAAGAATCCGGCGACACCGTGGTCGTGGTCGTGGTGCACCACATCTCGATGGACGGGTGGTCGGTCGACCCACTCGTACGCGACTTCGCGTTCGCCCACGCCTCACGCGGCGCAGGTCACGCGCCCACCTGGCCACGCCTACGCGCGCAGTACGGCCAGTACGCGGTGTGGAACCGTGCAGTGGTGGATTCGGTTGCCGATCAACAACTCTCGTTCTGGGCTTCGGTTCTGGGTGATGCCGGCACCGCGTCGGCGGAGCTGCCTGCGGACTTCCCCAGGCCCACAGTGCAATCGATGATCACGGACGCAGTTCCCTTCGAGATCGGGTCGACGCTGCACGCGGGTATTCGTGAGCTGGCCCGATCGACGAACTCGACGACGTTCATGGTCGTCCATGCCGCCGTGGCTGCGGCCCTGAGTCGCTTCGGCACGTCGAACCGGGTGGTGGTCGGGTCTCCGACTGCAGGGCGAGGTCACGAAGCGCTCGACGAGATGGTGGGCATGTTCGTCGGAACCCTGCCTCTCGCAGTCACTGTGGACCCGTCGGAGAGTTTCGCGTCGTTGCTCGATGCAGTCCGCACCGCGGACCTCGATGCCTTCTCGCATTCCGATGTCCCGTTCGAGCGCATCGTCGACGCCCTGGCGACCGACCGATCCCTCGACCGGCATCCGCTGTTCCAGGTGATGCTGGCCTTCGACAATGCGCCGCACCGATCGGTCGAGGACCTGCCCGTCTCGGTGCTGGAGATACCCACCCGCACCTCCGAGTTCGATCTCACCCTCGTGCTGGCGGAAGAACCGGGTGATTCGGCGGTCATCACCGGCCAGATCGAGTACTCGCTCGACCTGTACAAGCGAGCCACCGTCGAAGAGTTCGCCTCGGTGATCCTGGCCTTCCTGAACGCGGCGGTCGCCGACCCCGCTGTTGTGATCGGTGACCTGGCGCTTGCCGAGACACCAGCACTGCCGTCGGCGACGGCGGGCGGAACGCTACTCGACGTGTTGGCTAGCTGCACAGCCATTTCCGGTGATGCTGTCGCCATCGACGGCCTGGACTCGGTGACGTACGCCGAGCTCGATTCTCGTTCGAACCGAATCGCGCGGCTGCTGATCGCACACGGCGTCGGACCGGAAACTCTTGTCGCCCTGTCCCTCGAACGCTCGGCCGACTACATCGTGGCGTTGTGGGCCGTGGTCAAGGCAGGCGGCGCATTCGTCCCCGTGGACCCGCGGTACCCGGCCGTTCGCCGGGAACAGATGCTGGGGCACATCGAGATCGGCTTCGGCGGACTCGAGCCGACAGTGACCTGGCTCGACGAGCACCAGGCCCAGGACTTCAGCGACCTGCCCCTGACCGATGCGGACCGCCTGGCAGCGCTGACCCCTGCGCACCCCGCCTACGTGATCCACACGTCGGGTTCGACGGGAACACCCAAGCCCGTCGTCGTGACGCATCAGGGTGTTTATTCGCTCGCGCAGCAGGTAGTTCAGCGCTACGGCGTGACATCGAGTTCGCAGGTGCTGCATGGATATTCGGTGAACTTCGATGCCGCAGTACTCGAGCTTGTCCTTGCGTTCGGGGCCGGGGCGACCATGGTGATCGCGCCACCCGACCTGCTCGGTGGGGACGAGATGGCAGCCTTCCTCACCGCGCATCGCGTCACCCACTACCTGTCCACGCCCGCGGTGCTCGCCACCGTGCCGCCGACGCCGGGGATCGAGACCGTCGCCGTCGGCGGAGACGTGTTGGGCCAGGGCGTCGTCGACGATTGGTCAGCGGGACGGTCGATGCTGAACGCCTACGGTCCCAGCGAGGCGACGGTGGTGGCCACACTGGCCGAGTCGCTGCGCGCCGGAGAGCCGGTCACCATCGGTCGACCGTTGCCGCATGTGGGAGCTCTCGTGCTCGACGACCGGTTGCAGCCGGTGCCACTCGGGGGCATCGGTGAGCTGTATCTCGCAGGGTCGGGTGTGGCTCGCGGCTACCGCGCGGACCCGGCGTCGACCGCCGCGCGCTTTATCGCGGCCTCCGGCGGCACACGGATGTATCGGACCGGCGACCTCGTTCGGCAGCAGCCGTCGGGCGTGCTCGACTACCGCGGTCGCCGAGACGACCAGGTCCAGATCAACGGTGTGCGTATCGAACTGGGCGAGATCGAGAGTGCCCTGACGGCGCACCCGGACGTCACTGCTGCAGTGGCGACGATGCGCGAGAACAGAATTCACGCGTGGGTGGTGGGACTCGATGCGCAGGACGCAGCCGCGTGGCTTCTGGACAGGCTGCCGTTGTCGACGCAGCCGGCCGCCATCACCCGGATCGACGGTATTCCGCTGACCGGCAACGGCAAGGTGGATCTCGCCGCCCTGCACTCGGAGATGCTGCCCGGCGGCGATCCGGCGGCGGTACGCACCTTGGCGCAGGAGGTCGTTCTCGGAATCTTCGCCGACCTGCTGGGAATCGACGATCCTGCCGTCGACGACAATTTCTTCGTCCTCGGCGGGGACTCTCTGATCGCGACGCGTGCGGCGACTCGCATCAGCGCGGCGCTCGGCACCCACGTTCCGGTTCGGACCATCTTCGAGTCGCCCACCGCGGCACGGCTCGCGGCCGCGATCGAGTTGCTGTCCGAGAACTACACTCCACTGCCCGCTCTGGTCCACGATTCCGGCGCGCGGTCGTACCCCGGTCTTGCCCCGGCCGAGCGGCGAATCTGGCTGCAGAATCGCTACGACCCGACATCGGCCGCGTACAACATCGCCGTCGAGGTGCCGCTCCCGGCGGATGTCGACCTCGACGTTCTGCGCGCCGCGATAGTGGATGTACTGGAACGGCATACACCGCTCCGCACGGTGTACCCGTCGGCCGGCGATGGTCCCGTCACCGTGGTTCTCGACCCGCAGATCGTGCTGTCGACGCTGGACGATGCTCATGCCGCCTACGACATTCCGGCTCTGCACGGCTTCGACCTGACCCTCGAGGCACCGCTGCGTCTGGCCCTGGTGAACCGAGGCGGCGAGCGGGTGCTGTCTGCCGTTGCACACCACATCGCGATCGACGGCCTCTCGCTCCGTCCACTGGCCCGAGACATCGAGATCGCTCTACTGGCCCGACTGTCCGGATCCACACCGGAATTCGGATCGCTGGCCGTCGACTACTCGGACTACCGAGTGTGGCAGCGCGATGTGCTCGACACGGTGGCGTCGGATCAGCTCGAATTCTGGCGTCGCACCCTGGCCGGCGTACCGGAGTTTCTCGACCTGCCGACGGGGACTCCCGACGCGTCGGTCGATGCGAGTCCGGTGGAGTTCGCCGTCGACTCGGAGACCCTCACTCGTCTGCGCACGCTCGCCCATGGACTGGGCGCGACGGTGTTCGTCGTGGTCCACGCAGCGCTGGCCGCCGTGCTCGCCGAAGCCAGTGGCACCCAGGACATCGCCATCGGCACCCCGGTGGCGGGCCGATCCGACCCGGCGCTGGACCACCTCGTCGGCATGTTCGTCGGTACCGTCGTCCTCAGGACGCAGGTCGATCCGTCGATGACGTTCGCGGACTTCGTGACCGCCGTGCGAGACCGCGATCTCGACGCATTTGCGAACTCGGACGTACCGTTCGAGTGGGTGGTGGACGCCGTGCAACCCACCCGCGCCGTCGATACCCATCCGCTGTTCCAGGTGCTCCTCGCCTTCGGGGATATGGCTACTCCGACAATCGAACTCGGGTCTTCGCAGATCGCGCCGCGTCGCGTGGACATCACGGCCACGCAGTTCGACCTGGAGGTCGTGGTCGAGGAGTCCGAGTCCGGACTGATCGGCCATCTCGGGTACTCGCCCGCCCGGTTCTCGCGCTCGGTGATTCTCGGACTCGCCGAGCGTCTGACCGAGGTGTTGGCCCTGGTCGGGGCGCAGCCGGACACCCGGCTCGGCAGCGCAGACTTCGGGCACGCCCCGTCAGCCGTCGCCTCCCACCGAGACAGCGCACCCGAACGCTGCACACTGGCGGCGGTGTTCGAGCAAGCGGTGACGAGCTGGCCGGACAATACCGCCGTGATCGACGACTCGCGGTCGTTGACCTACCGCGAGGTGGACCGACAGTCGAATGCCCTGGCAGACAGTCTGATACGTGCGGGCGCTCGACCCGGTGCGCTGGTGGCGATCGCCTACCCTCGCTCCGTCGAGTACCTCATCGCGATCTGGGCGGTGGCCAAGACCGGTGCCGGCTTCCTGTCCATCGACCCGTCTCAACCCGTGGCTCGGGTACAGGAGATCCTTGATCGCGCAGCCCCGGTCACGGGAGTTGCTGCTGCAGAATTTCATTCGCTCGGCAGCGACTGGGTGAGCGTCACCGGCGACGAACGGGACCGCGTCGACGTGCGGGACGCACCGCTGGACAGCGTGGCCTACGTCGTCTACACCTCCGGTTCGACGGGGGTGCCCAAAGGCGTGCGGGTGACGCACCGCGGCATCGCGAATCTGGTGCAGAGCCAACGAGACTTGTTCGACGTCGAGCCGGGATCGCGGGTACTGCAGTTCGCATCGCCGAGTTTCGACGCGTCGATCTTCGAGACCCTGATGGCCGTCGGCGCGGGAGCCGCCGTGGTGATCGTTCCGTCCGAGGTGCACGGAGGACGCGAACTCGAAGCGCTCATCGATCGACATCAGGTGACCCACGCCTGCCTCACCCCGACCGTGCTGCAGGTGACCGACGCGGAGGCCGTGCCGTCGCTTCGGGTGATCGTCATGGCGGGTGAAGCCGCCAATTCTGCTCTGCTGCAGCGATGGTCCCGTGATCGATCGGTGTTCAACGCCTACGGCCCCACCGAGGGGACCGTCATGAGTACCTGCACCAGTGACCAGCGTGAGTGGGGCCCGGCAAGCCCGGTGACCATCGGCGGACCGGTTCGCGGCTTCGACGCCGTGGTCCTCGACGCCCGGTTGCGCCCGGTGGCGAACAACGTCGTCGGGGAGCTCTACCTCGGTGGGGCCGGTCTTGCCGAAGGATACGTGGGGCAGAGCGGAACGACGGCAAGCAGCTTTGTTGCCGATGCCTTCGGCGAGGGACGGCTCTACCGAACCGGTGATCTCGTGCGCTGGGTGGTGCGGGGCAGCGATCGCGAACTCGAATATCTGGGCCGGGTGGATTCGCAGGTCAAGATTCGCGGCCATCGCGTCGAGTTGTCCGAGGTGGAGGCAGCGTTGCTCCGTCATCGGGATGTGCGTCAGGCCAGTGTGATCGGTCGTGCGCATTCTCTGGCTGCCTACGTGGTGGGTGGCGTCGAACCGAGGGAGGCTCGCGAGTTCCTGGCGCGGACGCTCCCGGCGTACATGGTGCCCAACACCGTGACCGTCGTCGAGGCACTGCCGATGACGTTGTCCGGCAAAGTCGATGCGAGCAGACTGCCCGAGCCCTCGGTGATGTCGACCGAACGACGCGCCCCGGTCTCCGCTCACGAGGTGGTGGTGCACGCGGTGTTCTCCGACGTACTGCAGGTAGCAGGCGAGGACATCGGTGTGGACGACAACTTCTTCGATCTGGGCGGGCACTCACTCTCGGTGGTGCAGGTGATGGATGCGCTGGGGGACCGGCTGGGCCGTCGACTGCCCATCAGCCTGCTGCTGGTGCATCCGACGATCTCGGCCCTGGCCGCGCAACTCGATGCGGGCGAGCAGGGGGCCGACAGTGCCTTCGAGGTGCTGCTTCCGCTGCGAACCGAGGGTGTGGGCGCACCGCTGTTCTGCGTGCACCCGGCCATCGGCATTGCCTGGAGTTACTTCTCGTTGCTCGGGGAGACCGAACGTCCGCTGTACGGGCTGCAGGTGCCCGGTATCGCCGACGGAGACGCCGCACCGAACTCGATCGAGGAGTTCGCCGAGAGGTACGTGCGTGAGATCCGAGGTGTTCAGCCGCACGGCCCCTATCATCTGGTCGGGTGGTCGCTCGGCGGTGTGATCGCGCATGCTGTTGCCGCGCAACTGCAGTCGGAGGGTGGCGACGTCGCCCTGCTGGCGCTCGTCGACGCTCAGCTCTCGGCACCCGAGGGGGCTTCGGAGTTCGGCATCGACGATCTCGCTCGTCAGCTCGGGGTCGACGGTGACTCGTTCGAGGACATCGTGGATCGATTGCGCGAGAACAGAAGTGAACTGGCGTTTCTCACCGAGGATCACCTGGAGCGAATGTATCGTCCCGTCGCGATGTCTCCCACCTGGGTGGCGTCGTACGCGCCCGCTGTGTTCGCGGGTCCGGTGCACTACTTCGCCGCTCGTGGCTCGCACGGGGCGGAGCATTGGACGGAATTCGTCGACGGTCGGATGTCGGTGCACCGGGTGGACGTGGAACACGAAGACATGCTGGGCGAGCTCGGTGCCCGTGCACTAGGCCGAGTGATCGGCACCGATGCGGTGGGGAAAGGTGTGGCGTGATGAGCGAACAACTGGAGCCGTACGTCGATGACGTGCGAGCGCATTACGACCTGTCGGACGAGTTCTTCGCTCTGTTCCTCGATCCGAGTATGACGTACAGCTGCGCCTACTTCGAGCGTGACGACATGACGCTGGAGGAGGCGCAGACGGCCAAGATCGACCTCGCCCTCGGCAAGCTGGATCTGAAGCCGGGCATGACGTTGCTCGACATCGGTTGCGGTTGGGGAGCTCTCGCCAAACGGGCGGTCGAGAAGTACGACGTCAACGTCATCGGTCTGACGTTGAGCCGCAATCAGTACGAGCACGGTCGTGCGGTCGTCGCCGACCTGTCGAGTGACCGCACCGTCGACATTCGGCTGCAGGGGTGGGAAGAATTCGACGAGCCCGTCGACCGAATCGTCAGCATCGGCGCGTTCGAGCATTTCAGGCGCAATCGATACTCCGCATTCTTCGCGAAATGCCGCTCGCTACTGTCGTCCGAGGGGCGAATGTTGTTGCACACCATCGTTATCACGCCGCCCGATCCGGCTTCCGGGGCGGGTGGACTCACGCGCGAAGATGCGCATTTCTCCCGCTTCATCCTGCGCGACATCTTCCCTGGCGGACAGTTGACGCTCGTCAAGGTGATCAAGTCCAAGGCTGCCGAAGCCGGGTTCGAGTTGCTTCGGGAGCATCCCCTGAGGCTGCACTACGCGAGGACACTCGATACCTGGGCCGAGAAACTGATTGCTTCCCGTGATGAGGCCATTGCCGTGTCCTCGGAGGCGACGTACGACAAATACGTCCAGTACCTCACCGGTTCGTCGGCTCGATTCAAGAGTTCACGCATCGACGTTGTGCAATTCACGCTGGCCGCTGCAGACATCCCTGTGAACTGAAAAGGAATGCCCACCATGAAGAGTGCCCGACTCGGTTGTGTCAGTGGACTGTTCGCTGCCGCGGTGCTGGCCGTCAGCGCGATGGCTCCCGGAACCGCTGCTGCAGCACCCCTTCCGGTCGTCGGACCCGGCACTGGTTTCGTCACCACCGGCGGCGTAGACGACCTCACCGCCTGCTCCATCGCGGCCGTCGGATACGACGACGCCGGCCGACTCGTTGCCCTGACCGCAGGCCACTGCATTCTGAGCACCGGTCTGCCCGTCACTCTCGTCGGATCGCCCGCGGCCCCGGTCGGCACTACGGCCGTCGGGCATTGGGGACCCGATTACGGCGTCATCGTCCTCGATCCCACCAAGGTCACGCCGGTGGCGAGTCTGGGCGGAATCACCGTCACGGACATCGGCATCGGATCGGTGGGGCAGCCGGTCTGCAAGACCGGGCTCGGCAGCGGACTGACGTGCGGCACCATCGTCGACACTCGAGGTAGCGACCTGATGTCCGATGCCGTCACCGTATGGGCCGACTCCGGTGCCCCGCTCATGGCCGGCACCACGCTCGTCGGAATCGCCAGCCATGCCTCGGGCGCTCCGTTGCTCAGTCCCACCGCCTACGCGTCGGCGTCGGAATCGGTGCGCTTGCTGAGTGAGTCGGGGGCTCCGGGTGCGGGCTTCCGCCCGGTGTAGTCAGCCGGTACCGCGAATCTGCGCTTCTGTTCGAGCCTCGGCCTCTGCGTAGTCTCGTGCAGCTGCCTGCAGTTTTCGAGCAAGATCTTTCACCTCGGTGGACAGCGTCGAGTCGGCTGTGTCCCACGCAGCCGTAAGGGCGGAGTACGCCGTGCCTGCTGCTCCCGGCCAACACGCTGCACCCGTCGACATATCGCGTGCCACTACGGCCAGATCTTCGGACGCCATCTCGATCGCAAGGTCGGTTCTGCCCGCCGCGTCGAGAAGCAACGCCACGTCGACGTCCAGACGATCCCCCATCACATTCCTCCCCCGAGGCTGTTGGTGCCTGTCACTACGGTGAACGTAACACCCGGTGGGGCGGGCAGTGGGCTGGTACCTTGACCGCGTGGTTGACATCGGGGGAATCAACGACTGGGACACGGCGGGGCTCGAGCGGCTCAGCAGCTCGCTCGCCAGCAGAATCAGCACCCTGATCGAACTGGGTGATCAGCTCGATCGTCTCGGGGTCGTCGACGGCTGGGCAGGGGAGACCAGCGAGGAGGCACGCCGCGCGTTCGATGCCGTCGTAGACCACTTGACCGACTCGGCGGCGCAGGTCGGGGCCGTCAAGAAGCTCACCGACGACACCGAAGATGCCGTCACCGCACTGAAACGGGCGCTCGCCGACGTCTCGTCGCTGGCTTTCGCGAACGACTTCGCCGTGTGCAACGACAACACGCTCTGGGACAGATGGGCTTTCGAGCGACCGCCGAATCAGACCGATGCCGAAGCCGCGGACCGTCAGCGACTCGAAGCCGACCTTCTCGACCGCGTCGGCGAAATCGTGCGTCGCGGAACGGAGATCGAAGAGAACGCGGCCGCAGTCATGAGTGCCGCGGCGCAGAGTTCGATCACCGACCACGGCAGCACCGACGTACGCGAGGCAGTCGATTTCGGTAGTGATCAGGGATCGTTGAAGACCCCGATGCCGCCGGAAGACGGCAAGCCCGCCGAGAACAACCAGTGGTGGGATTCGCTCACCGACGATCAGCGTGCCTACGTCCGCGCGGAGCGCCCCTACTGGATCGGGGACCTCGACGGCATCCCCGCCGCCGAGCGGTCGACGGCCAACCTGGCGCAACTCGAGATCGATCGCAGCACCATCGACGGGCAGATCAACGAAGCGCGGGCTCGTTTCGAGCAGACACAGAACGCGATGGACGAGAAGAGACTGCAACTCGCACTGGACAAGCGGGCATCTCTGGATGCCGTCGAACGCGCTATGTTCGAGGTGGGGCAGGACGGAAACGTGGCGCTGGATTCGGAAGGCAATCGAATCCCGTTCCCGGACAGGCAATTGCTGTCCTTCGACGCCTCGCCCGGCCAGACGCTGGCCACCGCAGTGGTCGCGGTGGGCGACGTGGACACCGCCGATCACGTGTCCGTACACACGCCGGGCTTCACCAGTACCGTCGACGGCGGCTTGGCCAACCTGGTTCGCGACGCAGCGTCCGTGCGAGACCTGTCCGAGTGGCAACTCGACCACTACAGTCCCGACACTGCCGGGCAGAGCGTCGCGTCAGTGGCCTTCATGGGATACGAGGCACCGCAGAACGTGGGGGTGCTGTCCGACGGCATGGCACGGACGGGAGGTGACCGACTGGCGTCCTTCCTCGACGGCATCGACGCCTCGCGCTCGGACGATCCCCATCTGACGGCCGTCGGGCACTCCTATGGTTCTCTCACAACAGGATTCGCACTGCAGGACGGTACCGGTGTGGACGACGCTGTGTTCATGGGCTCGCCCGGTGTGGGTACCGACAACCTCGGCGCACTGCACATCAACGGTGACGCGTACACCCTCGCGTCCGGCGGAGACGGTGTCGCTGCATTGGCCCGGTTCGACGGTGACCCACGCGAGATCGCCGGAGTACACGATCTGTCGACCCGCGCCGCCGACATCGTGATGCCCGACGGTACCGACGTCACGCTGATGTCCACCGATCGATTCACCGGCCCCCTCATCGACCGGATGGGAAGTCACAGTGATTATTACAAGCTGGACACCACCAGTCAGTTCAATCAAGCTGCCGTGGTCGCCGGCATTCCGGATGTGGCGGTGGCCCGATGACGAGACCGCGACGTGCGTGCGCAGCCGTACTCGCTGCCGTATTCCTGGGAGGGTGCATGAGCAATACAGCGGAGCCGTACGAGGGGGACCAGCGTCCGCGTGGGAAGGCCGATTCGGAAATCAGGGCCGAGGAGACCGCCGCACTGACCGAGGAGTTGAAGCAACGGCCGGGGCGGCAAAGCGTGGTCGAACCGAAGTTCGAGCAAATGCAGGAGGACATCAAGGCGGCTATTTCGGCACTCGTGCCGGGCCTGGAATGGTCCACCACCCGCACTCGCAGCGAATCACCCTGCAGCGCTCCGTATTCCAACACGCCGGGGATCGAAGTGAAACTGCTGCCGTACAGTTCCGATACGCCCATTCCGCCCGATCGGTGGGCGGCCGTGCTCGAGGCTGTGGATAGCATCGCTGTGGCCAACGGTTTCGACGGAGTCGATCTCAATCGTGAAGATGAGCAACGGCGTTCGGTGAGTATGCGTGACGCCGACGGCGGACGAATACTGTTGGGTGCAGGCGGACGCACCGCGCTGATGATCACCACGGGCTGCTACCTGCGGTGAGTCGCCCGCGTTACACCCTCGGCGCCAGGGTCGGGCCATAGGATTGTCACCCCTCGACCTCAGATGCCCCACTCCAGACGCCCGTCGACGATTGCGTGACGCCACCCTCCGTCGAACGGCGTTCCTGTTTCGAGACTGGTTGCAAGGTCGTCGAGCAGAGCGCTGATGGAAAGCCATTGCGGCCCAGCATCGTCGGAATTCACCTTGTCGAAAACGGTCACGCAGCCGTTCAACTCGCCCGGGCGGGTGTCGACGAACAGGAAGTAGCCGTCCATCCCCGCGATCGGGATGAATTCGTCGAGGAAGGTCCACGCGGCTTCGCCTGCGGTCGTGGAGATCACCCGGTCGGGATCGTTCTCGGCATCGCCGGTCTGCCAGATGTCGGTCATCATCGCACGGTCCTCGAGCATCGCGTCGAGACCGAACAGCTCGTACTTCGGAAACAGGACCATCCATGGCTCACGAGGAAGGCCGTCGACGCACCGGAAGAGTTCGATGAGCTCGCTGGGCCACTCCACTCCGGTTCGCCTCTGGGCATCGGCGATGCGCGTCTCGTCGGCACCGGTCACGACGTAGTTCGGAATAGTGTTCTCGAGCCACGCGACGATCCGATTCCATTGCTGCGTGACACTCGATGATTGCGTCGAATATTTGACAGGCGGGCGTGACGAACGGGTAGAAAAAGCAGCGGCGCGCTCGACGGCAGAGCGCCGCTCACCCTCGATGCCGTCGAGAACCACCTGCGCGAGGTCCGATGTCGACAACTCTGGATCGCCGAAACCCCTGACCCAGGCGAACTCCCCACCCAAAGCCACGAAGATCGGCGAGCGAGGCCCAGCGTCGGGTGTCTCGCTGTGCAACAGGTTCAGGCCGTTGTCGACGACCGCGCGCAACGCCTCGGCTCGATCGGCCCCGCTTCCGTTGACCATGACGGACGTTCCGGGTGTCGACGTGGGGCATGCGACTTCCCACCTTGTGACGGCGTCGGGGTCCGGTTGAGCGCGCTGGATTGTCTCGAAGCGCGCGGGTCGTCCTTGCGCGTCGAGAATCATCGCGGGTGTGAGTTCGAAGAGGTGCTGTTCGAGGCCGGTGTCGTCCCGAAATTTTCGGAACATTCGATACGTCATCTCGGAGGGAAGGATGATCTGCGCGAAGTCGGGGAACTCGTCGTGAACGATGCCGTCCGGGGTCTCGACGCGCAACAGCGTTGCGGCAACGAACGTCCCGGATGCTTCGAGCGTCCACCCCTTCGGAACATGGTCGGTCGGAGGGCGATACGCGACTTCGATGGTCACCGAGACCTCACCGGGACGCGCAGCACTGACGTTGACGCCGAAATCCGACTCGGCCACAACCGATGTCGGACTCGGAATCCCGTGTGCTTCGTGCCCAGTCGATACCAACGAGTACCAACCATCGGGGACCGCAATGTTCGCCGTGTTCACAATCTCCGAATCTACTGCGCGGCGACGCGTCGCGGGTCGTCCTCGGAAAGTGAGTCGAGGAGAATCCGGTGCGGATGCGACGCCGTCCCGGTGATCAGGTACTTCTGACCGGGCCGCACTCGGGCAGCCTCGGCGCGCACCTGTTCCGATGGGGAGTCGGTCTCACGCAGAGCGTCGGCGTCACGTAAAGCGTCGCTGACGATGCGGCGGGGGTCGTACTGCCGTAGGTCCATCGTCTCCCATTCGCTGCGGCGCAGCGGAACACCCATCTCGTCTTCCGCTGCGCTGCGGGTCGATTCGACGAAATGGCGTACGGCACGCACGGCCCGTCCGAGTTGATGGGCGTATCCGGGGAGGCGTGCGGGGCCGAGGACGAACCCTGCGATGATCGCGACCAGGAACAGTTTCTCGAAGGTCAAGCCGAACATGATGAGAGCTCCGGTTTCGGTGGGGTGAGGGCGCGTCTGTCGTGTACTTCGGTGATCGCGATCGCTGCGCCGAACAGCGTTGCCATCGGTAGCGCGACGAGGAACATGGACAGGACATCGGCGGCGGGCGTGACCAGTGCACTGAACAGGGCGATGGCGACGATGCTGATGCGCCAGCTGCTGCGGAGCCTGCGTGCGGAGAGGATGCCGAGGCAATTGAGCATCACCAGCAATGCCGGAAGGACGAAGGCGATACCGGTGGCCAGCACGATCTTCATGACGAAATCGACGTAGTACGAGGCGTTGAGGATGGTGCTGTCCTGGTCGGAGGAGAACCCGGCGAGCACACTGACCATGCGAGGGAAGATGGCGAACCCGAACAGACAGCCGGCGACGAAGAGTGGCGCGGCGGCCGCGGAGAATCCGTAGACGTACTTCTTTTCCCGACGCGTCATGCCGGGGGTCAGGTAGGCGAACAGCTCACGCAGCCACACCGGAGACGACACGATCACGCCGGTGAACAGGGCGATCTTCAGTTCGAGATCGAAAGCGCCGGTGACGGTCTCGAAATTAAGACTGGCCTGACGGGTGAGAGCCAGTTCTTCGACGGGTGCTCGGAGGATGTCGAGGATCTGATCGGAGAGGGCGAATCCGATGGCAATGCCGACGAGCAGGGACACCGCCGCGCGGACAGCGCGGCGTCGGGCCTCGCGTATGTGCCCAGCGAGGGGCATCACACCTCGCGCGGCGGTGGCCGTGGTCATGACGCGTGTCGGTACGGAACGGTGGCGTCGTCCGGCGTAGATGCTGCCTTGTCCTCGCGCACTTCGTCTTTCAGGATGCGCATCGATTGACCGACGCCCTTGGCGAGCGACGGCAGCTTGGTCGAGCCGAACACGAGCAGCAGGATGGCGAGAACGATGAGGGCATGCCATCCGGTGAGGTTGTGCAACATGGTGTTTCCTTCGGTGGTTGGGGTGAGAGGGATCAGTTGGTGGGGGGAGTGCCGCCGCCCATCGGAGGCTGACCGCCACCTCCGCCGGGTGCTCCGCCGCCTCCTGCAGCGGGTTCGGTGGCGGTGTCGATGGACACGGCCAGCGATCCGACGTAGCCGGATGTGGGGTCGCCCGAGAACGTCCCCATCTCGAGGTCGTAGCCGTCGCCGAATACGTTGTCGTTGTCGAGGCTGCCGAGCTGGGCGAGGTTCTGCGCCGAGTTCGGGTAGGTGTCGAGCTGATAGATCGCGTCGAGTATGTCCTGAGGGAACGCGACCTGCGAGGTGGCAATGGCGTTGTCCGCGTTGGTCGCCGACCCCGCGTCGGGGTGGACCTCGAAGTGCATGTGGGTCCAGCGACCGGAATAGCAGCCGGGAACGATGGTCTCGAACGTGACCGTGCCGTCGGCACCGGCAGCCTGGATGCCACGCAGGTACGTCTCGTCCTCGACGCCCTCGGAGTACATCGAATACTGGCCGTCCGCATCGCACTGCCACAGGTATACGGCCGCACCCTCGAACGGTCGATTGTCGTTCGCCATGTCGGTGAGACTGAAGGTGAACGAGAGGGGCACTCCGCTGACCGTGGTGCCGCCGTCGAGGCTGGACGTGATGTCGCTGCGCACGATCCCCGACTCTTCGAGAACATTGACGCCGTTGGAGCCGTCGGCCGGGTAGGGGCCGTTGGTCTCCTGTGGAATTTCGGTCGTTGCACTCGCCGTCATGGAAGCTGTTGTGCTGGTGACGCTTCCGGAACTCGATGTGGAGGAGCAGGCGGCCAGTGCCACCGCTCCGGCCCCTGCGCCGACGATGCTCAGCACGCGGCGGCGAGTGATCAGGGTGGTGATGTCGAACCCGGCACCCTGATCGACGACCTCCTCGGTGGGTCGATCGAGCAGTCGTCCTTCATACGTGGGTCCGGCAGAAGTGTTGGTGGGCTCTGGGATTGGGGTCATCGTCGGATCTCCTCTGAGATGGCATCGGTTCGTTTCGGTAGTGCCAATACTCTGGGGTGTTCCGGTGAGGACGCTGAACCCTCGCTGCGAGGTTGCTGTGAGCGGTGGGGCTGGATTTCCATGAGGGTGTAGCTAAGGCTAACCTCAGTGGCAATGCCGCCGACCCACAGGACCGTGATGACTCTTCGTGTAACCACCCGCTTCGCTGCAGTGTTCACCGCTATGGCCGCCGCATCCATCGCAGTGGTCGGCTGCAGCACGTCCGACAGTGCCGAGACTCCGGCCGCAGAGTCGTCCACCGGCTCGTTCCCGCTGACCGTGCAACACATGTACGGTGAGACCACCCTCGACGCCGTGCCCGAACGGGTTGCGACCTGGGGGTTCGGCACCACCGACGCGGTCCTCGCGCTCGGCGTCGTACCCGTGGCCATGCCCTCGGCCGAATACGGCGGAGGTGACGATCTGACCTACCCGTGGATCTCCGATGCGATCGACGCGAGCGGCGAGCCGGCACCGGTTCTGCTCGACAACGTCACGAATGCACTGACGGTCGAGAAGGTGCTCGCCGCCGACCCCGATGTACTGCTGGCCCCGCACTCCGGCCTGACTCAGGCCGAATACGACGCGGTGACCGCCGCCGGAGTCCCTGTCATCGCCCCGCCCGAGGAGCTGTGGTCGACGCCGTGGCGCGATGTCATCACCACCGCAGGTGACGTTCTGGGCGTGCAGGACAGGGCACGTGATCTTGTTGCCGATCTCGATCGTCAGGTTCAGGACGCGGGAGCGCAACACCCCGAATTCGAGGGCCGCACAATTGCTTACGTGTCCGAGGCTGCGGATGTCTACTACCTGCTGTTGCCGTCGGACCCGCGCGTGGAGCTGCTGGAGAATCTCGGCTTCGTCTCGCCTGCCTCGGTGACCGACCTCGCGACCGACGATGCCACCTACTCGACGACGGTCTCGGCGGAGAACATCTCGAAGATCGACGCCGATGTGGTGTTCACTCAAGTCGATACCGAGGAAGCCCTGCAGCAGTTCCTCGATTCGCCTGTCTCGCGCCAGATTCCGGCGGTGGCCGCGGGTGCAGTGGCCGGATTCGTCGGGCAGGAAGCCGGAGCGGCAGTGGGCCCGACCGCACTGTCGATTCCGTACTTCCTGCCGACTCTGGTCGACGGTCTCGCGGCCGCTGTGAACACCGCCGGCTGAGGGCTACCGAGGAGCGGGCTTTGTCCCGGCGGGTGCCACCCGGGTGACGCGAACCACCGCGTCGCGCAGCGTCTTCGAGTGCACACCCACACCGCCGACGGTCCTGGAACGCTCGATTGCGGTGTCGATGCGCCACGAGGAGGCGTCGAACAGGGCGGTGATGTCTTTCGCGGTGACGGTGGCCTCGTGCGGCGGCTGCTCGCCGTCACCGTGCGAATGATGATGCGCGCCATCGTGCAGGTGCCCGACGATGAGCAACGAACCGCCCGGCACCACCCACTGCGCGATGTGTCGGTAGAAGTCCAGTTGCGGAATCGACGGATGCGCGTAGTGGGTCATGACCAGATCCCATTGTTCTGCTGGATCCCATGACGTCAGGTCGGCTTCGATCCAGGTGACGTCGGCTCCTGCATGTTGTGCCTGCTGTGCGGCGGTGGTGAGGGCTGCGGCCGAGATGTCGGCACCGGTGACCCGCCAACCCTGTTCGGCGAGCCAAATCGCTTCCGCTCCCGCACCGCAGCCTGCGTCCAGCGCGGTACCGGGCGTCGATCCGGCTGTCTCTTCGACGAGATACGGATTCGCTGCGACGGTATGGGATGTTCTGTCATCCCAATGGTGCTCCCAATAATCCTTGTCGAATGTATGCGTCATTCCATGGCCTTTCGCGGTGGCGTTACGGATGCCAGAGTGGCAGCGCGACATGGATATGGCAAGCTTTTTTGCAGGATCGGCAAATTTGAGCTGTGTCAGCGCGGGGCGTCGGTGATCATTCGATTGCGGCCGGCGCGCTTAGCCTGGAACATCAGTGCGTCGGCTCTGTCGAGTGTGTGGCGAAGACCTTCGTTCGGTCGCTGGAGTGTGTATCCGGCCGAGAACGTGACACCCGATGGCGTGGTGGCGGCTGCCAGGGCCTCGAGTGATCCCAGAGCCCCACGGCGATCGCAGTTGCGCAGAGTGATCACGAATTCCTCTCCGCCCCATCGTGCGAGGAGTCCATCGACGCCGATGCACTCGCGGGCGGTCGACACGAAGTCGCGGAGCAACTTGTCGCCGGCAGCGTGGCCGAAGGTGTCGTTGAACTGTTTGAAATGGTCCAGATCGAGAACCGCGACGACTGTGTCGACCGAATTGTCGTCGACGACGGACACCGCGTAGTCCGACCAGCCGCGGCGATTGAGCGCTCCGGTCAGTTGATCGGTTCGAGACGCGAGCAGGATGCCGTCCTCGACTTCCTTTCGTTCGGTGATGTCGAGAGCGGCGGCGAGCGTCCATTCGGCATCGGCCGGACCGGTGAAAGGAACCAGAGTCAGCAGAACCCAGCGAATCTCGTCGTCCGGTCGAACGACCCGCACCTCGACCTTCACGGATCTTTCCGCAGCCACTCCCGCGGCCATCAGATCCTCGACGCTGCCGTGGAGCGCGAGGTCGTCCGGGTGAGTGTGCACCGTCGCGGATCGACCTATCAGTTCAGAGGAAGGCAAGCCCACGAGTTCGCAGTAGGCGGCATTGACTTCGACGAACAATCCTTCGGCGTCGGAGAGAGCCTGCGCCACGGGGCTGGAGGCGAACATGCGCCGGTACCGGTGTTCCTCCACGACGCAACGACCCGCTCTCTCCCCTTCCCGCATCGAGAGTCTAGTCCAGGTCGGTCCTGCCGACCGTTGCGGGAAGTGTCGCCGGCAGACGTGTGTGTCGACATCGCGGCCGAGCGAATCAGCGAGAACTGGGGAGTTCAGCCGGTGGCCGTCGTCAACGACATCTCTGGCAGGGAGCGGGTGCTCGCGGGGCAGCAATCGGAGGTAGACGGGTCGACGAACAGGTCGATACACGAGCGACTCGTTCACGAACTGCGCGCCGTCTCCGGGGATGTGCGGTCCTATGCCATCGTGTCCGACGTGACCGGCGAGGAGGCGTCGGACACATATCTCGAGGTTCTGCTCGAACGCCGTGACTACGCGATGCGGATACTCGCCCCGTACTTGATTCCCGACGCTGCGACCTTCGATCTGGGTCCGATGAAAGCGTCTGTGGGGCAGCGCCTTCTGTGGGGCTGATTCTTCCGCACACGCGCCCATCGCCCTCGTCCAGGGGATTGGCACTCTCGACCGGCGAGTGCCAAAATGGAGGCACACTCTTCGCCGAAAGGAGCCCACCGTGACCGTCACCTCTCCCCGCTTCGATGCACGTGACTCGGACGACGACATGCCACCGAAGTGGTGGAATCGGCACATTCGCACCCGAGCTCAGGTGACCGAATACGCCGTGATGTTCGGTGCGCTGTCGATCGTCTCGTTCTGGGCCGCGGGCCTCGGTATCGCGGCAGGTCTGATCGCCGTCGCCTCTGCACTGTGGGCCGATCGCACCCCCGACCTCGCCGGGGAGCGAGCCGAACGCTCGGACGCGGCGCTGGCCATCGGCACCGGAGTGGTCGGCATCGTCATCGGCGTGGGTTTCCTGGCGATGGTGCTGTAGAGCGACTTCGTCGCACGTGAGCGGAACTTCGTAGTCTGCTACGAATTTCTGTTCACGACGACAGCGCTGACCTGGGTTCGCGAGGCCGGTCGACCGCACTGCGGTCGACCGGTTTCGTCGTTTCGAAGCAGATTTCTCAGATATCTGCGACGGTCCGTTGCACTAACCGGTTTTATGTGTGACGCTGTGTTGCGTACACATTCTTCGTACATACAGTTCGGACGCGGGCGGAAGGACCATCATGACTGCAGTCGACGACGCACGATCGCTCTACCGAGACAGGCTGCATGCACTGTCGACGGCTTCGGTGCATCAGCACTTCGACGCATTCCTCGACATCCCCTGGGACGAACCCGAATACGCGATCGTTCCCAACGATCCGCGCTGGGTGCTCCCGGATGCGGACCCGCTCGGCCACACCGACTGGTACAAGTCACTTCCCCTGGACCGGCAGATCCATATCGGTATGTATCGCCAGGCCAGCATGGTCAAGGTCGGACTGCAGTTCGAGCAGATCCTCATCAGTGGCCTCATGCAGTACGCCCTCACGCTCCCGAACGATTCACCCGAATTCCGGTACTCGACGCACGAGGCAACCGAAGAGTGCCACCACACCCAGATGTTCCAGGAACTGGTGAACCGCATCGGCATCGACGTGCCGGGTGGGCCCGCATGGTTCCGCAAGATCGTGCCCGTGCTCACGGTGTTCGCCGCCCGATCGGCACCGTTCGGATTCTTCGTCGGCGTCCTCGCAGGAGAAGAGCCGATCGACCACATGCAGAAGGGCGTGCTGCGCGCCGGTAGTGTCGGCCACCCCTTGGTCCAGCGCGTGATGCAGATCCACATCGCCGAGGAAGCCCGTCACATCGGCTTCGCGCACCAGTATCTCGAGCACAAGGCCCCGCGGCTCGGCCCCTTCGAGAAGGCGTCGATCTCGATCCTGACGCCCGTCATCATGCGATTGCTGTGCGATGTGATCATGAAGCCGAGCAAGCAGATGCGACGCGAGCTCGACATTCCCGACGAGGTGGTGGACGCCGTCTGGTGGGACAGTGACTCCTCACGAAAGGCATTGCGCGACACCTTCGGTGACGTTCGCATGCTCGCCGGTGAACTGGGACTGATGAACCGAGTCTCGAAGCGAGTGTGGCGTGCTCTCGGTATCGACGGACGGCCTTCGCGCTACCGCAGTGAGCCGTCGTTCGGCTGAGCTGATCGTTGGGGGATCGAGCGTTTTCCGATGGTGAGGCTGAGCGCATCGAGTTCGGCCAGCACAGCAGTGGCAGCCCAGATCTGATTGCGCTTGCTGGCTGTCAGTACCTCGAGCACGCCTGCCTCGGTCAGCCGAGCAAGGGCGCGATAGGTGCTCGCATCGGTAGTGCCGGTGATCTGGCCGGCCGTGTCCGCGTTCAGGATCGGGATGTCGAGCAGAGCGTCGATTATCTTTGCGTCCGCCGAACTGGCCCGAGGTCGCGCAGTGACGCGCCAGTGTTCGGGAAGGTCGGCCAAGGCCTTGGCCGAGTCCTGGGCGGCGTAGCTGGACACTGTTGCCGCGTGCGCGACGTACTCCACGAATCCATCTGCGTCGCCGGCGCGGTAGTCGGTCAGTCTGTCGAAGTAGCGGCCTGTGTCCGCGAGCATCACCGACGCCAGAGGGACTGTCACCCGTCCGGTCAACCCGCGTCGACGCAGGATCGCGCTGATCAGAGCTCGGCCGATGCGGCCGTTGCCGTCGGTGAACGGGTGGATGGACTCGAACTGGGCGTGCGCGATCGCGGCCTGAGCGAGTATGGGCAAGTCTGTTCGATTCGCAAATATGAGCAGATCCGTCATCAATTCGGGGACGAATTCCGGCGGAGGTGGCACGTACAGGGCGTCGATCGGGGTGTAATCGCTGCCCCCGATCCAGTTCTGCACGTCGCGAACGGTGCCCGAATCGCGCGCGGTGTAGAAATCCGGTGCCATCAACAATCTGTGCGCGGTTGCAAGACTGTCGCCTGTAATCGGACCTTTGCCGGCGGCGTCGACCATCGCCGCCAACGCATGCACGGCCGCAAGTTGAGATTTGGCCTCCGCGTTGGATTTACCTCCCGCGAACGCCTTGCCGAACGCTCGCCAGCCGGCGTCGATGTGCTCGATCTTCGCCGAGGCGACAGACTCGCTTCGGAGTAGAAAGTCGGACAGAGGAGCGAGGTGCTCGCCGAAACCCGCCTCCAGTCGTGCGACAGCAATGATCGCCTCTTCGTGAGCCATGGCAACCGAGCCGGACACATCGCAGTGCGCTTCGCCGATCATGGGCGGAATGGACACTTCGATGTGTTGCAGCGTGCGATCGGCCCGCGAACCTTGACGCCGACTGGGCCTCCATGCCCGCGACTCGACGCGGTGTGGCGACCAGATCATTGCTGCCTTCCGATCGCCAGAAAACGTGACTAGTTCGGACTCAAGTATACTTTGGTACTCCGAAAGTATTCTATGTGGCCGAATGGTCGCGTTTTCCGACGCTTTCGGGGCTACTGCAGTGAGCCGTCGATCGGCTTGGTCTCGTCGACGACGCTCTCCAGGGGCACCTGCGGGATCGCAATCCCACGGGATGCGCCGAGGCCTTTGACTTGCAGCCAGATGGTGTCGGCAAGGAACGTGGCGAAATGATCGAGGCCGGTGCGTGATTCGGTCTGCCCGCTCCAACTGCGCACCGCGCCCATGCAATACGAGACCAACCCGGCTACCCACGGCCGCACCAGCGACCAGTCGTCTGCCGTGAGGTCCGCGTGCACCAGAGCGAGGAATCCGGCGACGCTGACTTCGAGTTGTTCGGCGAGTAGAGCATTGGTCTCTTCGAGTGGCGTCGGCGATTGAGCGCTGACGTCCTGCTCGACGAACCGCGTCCACGCGGAATGCTCGGCCACCCAGCGCACATAGGTGCTCACCACCCGATGCACCACATCGCGGGGAGTGCCGGTCAACTCGAACGAGGTGACCAATGTGGCCGTCAACTCCGAGCAGATGGCCCGCTGAATGGTGGTGTCGAGATCGGTGCGATCGTTGAAATGCCGATACAGACCAGTGCGATGCACGCCGGCTTCTGCGGAAATTTGAGCAGTGGTGAGTCGCTCACCGGGAGCGATATCGCGAGCCAGCACAGTCATGGCGGCGTCGATGATATGACGTCGACGATCGGTGTTGTGCTGTTCCCAACGCCGCTTACGGCCATCGGCCTTGGGGCGTGACCCACCGTCGCTCATGCTGCATGGTCTCACGTCCGACGCCTCAGCTGCCCGTGATAGCAGCGATGAGCGATTCGGTGAGTTCTTCTGCTGAGGTCTGCCATTTGTCGGTGCGAAGCAAACCACTCGACTCGAGCCCGGCGGCACCGTGCACTCCCGTCAGGAGCAGAGCCGCGCAGCGTTGCGCGTCGGGATCGCCGACGACGGCGTTGACGATGGTGAGGAACTCGTCGCATGTGCGTTCTGCTGCGCGTGCGACAGCGCCGGGATCGGATGCAGGTGTGGTGAACATCAGTCGATACAGATGCGGTCGCGTGCGGTTGAGCGAGATGACGTCGCCGAGCGCGGCACGCAGCGCCTCGGACGGAGAACCCGCCCGCTCCTGCGCCCCGGCCATACGCTCACCGAGGCTGTCCCAGCCCTTCGCTGCCACCGCCGTCAACAGGGTCTTCTTGTCCGCGAAGTGTCGATACGGAGCTCCACGACTGACCCCTGCCCTGGCACCGACGTCGCGCAGGGTCACGGCCTCGGGTCCGCCGTCGTCGAGTAGCGCGGCAGCCTCGTCCAACAACGCTCGACGCGTCACAGCGGCTGACTCGGTGCGGTTCGTCCCTGTCATGGACCCAGTCTATGTTGACAATGTCATCTGGAGCGGTAGCGTTGCTCAGATGACAACGTCAACTCAAATGCAGGACCTCGTGATCGTCACCGGAGCATCCACCGGAATCGGAGCCGCCACCGCCCGCGAACTCGCTCGACTGGGTTTTCATGTTCTTGCCGGAGTCCGACGGGAGGTCGATGCCGACGCTCTCCGTGGGCCGGGAATCGAACCCCTGATCCTCGACGTCACCGTCCCGAGCGATATCGAAGCACTCGTGGTGCGGGTGAACGAAGATTCACAGGGCAGGGCGGTACGGGCGCTGGTGAACAACGCGGCGGTGCAGGCCAATATCCCCATCGAGGCGTTTGCGCTGCCGAAGTGGCGAAACATGTTCGAGGTCAACCTCTTCGGCCATGTCGCAATGACGCAGGCGCTCCTCCCCGCGCTGCTGCGCAGCAAAGGCCGAGTGATCAACATCAGCTCTGTAGGTGGCACGGTGGCGATGGCGACCTACGGACCCTACGCGGCAACGAAGTTCGCGCTCGAAGCCGTCAGCGATTCCTTGCGGCGAGAGCTGGCCCCGAGTGGCGTGGACGTCGTCGTCATCCAGCCGGGGGCCGTCCAGACCGAGATGCTCGGACGAGCCATCGCATCCGCCGACCAGGTGCTCTCGGGTATGACGCCCGAGCAGGCCCGACGCTACGGACGTTTGATCAAGGCCGTCAACAGTCAAGCCGAATCATCGACTGCTACAGGACAACCGGCATCTGCTGCAGCTCGAGTGATCGCCACCGCAGTGACGGCTCGGAAGCCGCGCACGCGCTACACGGTCGGCCGCGAAGCTGCCTTGATCAAGTGGACACGCCTGATGCCGGACCGGGTACTCGACCGCATCTTCGCTTCGGCATTGACGCGGCATTATCCCAAGGACGCAGGTGTGCTCGCGGTGATGTGACCCCCGTCAGGGGGTGCGTTTACGCAGCGCGAACAGTACGCCCGCTGCTCCGACCACGGCCACGACCGCCCCGATGGGCCAGAGTGGGAAGCCGTTGTCTTCTTCTGGCTGGGGAGCGGGCGGTAGGGCCTCGTTGGTGAAGTCGAGGTCTGTCGCCGGCGGGGTGGGTGTGCCCTGGGTCAGCTGGAACGGAATGCTGCCGGTGATCGGATGCCCGTCGGCCGAGACCACTCGATAGCCGATGGTGTACTCGCCTGCCGCGCCGAGTCCGTCGAGATCGACGGTCACCGTGCTGCCGTCGACGACGGGTTCCGATGCCGCCCATTGGCTTTGGTCGGACCCGACGACGGTGACGGTGGCGAAGTTCGACTGCACGTTCTGATTGAACGTCAAGGTCACCGCGTCCGGCGCGGCGTCGAGCACGGCATTTTCGGCAGGGTTGCTGGACTGC
Source organism: Rhodococcoides navarretei (assembly GCF_038069675.1). Classification (NCBI taxonomy): domain Bacteria; kingdom Bacillati; phylum Actinomycetota; class Actinomycetes; order Mycobacteriales; family Nocardiaceae; genus Rhodococcoides; species Rhodococcoides navarretei. The sequence goes on along the minus strand of NZ_JBBPCN010000001.1, from coordinate 4,673,852 downwards.
AGGGTTGCATGCGCCGATGCCGGGGCGATCGACAGTGCCGTCGCGGTGAGGATGGTAGCGGCGATCAGGGCCAGGCGTTTCATCGAATGCTTTCTCGGTTGGGTTATTCGTGCGGGGGTTCGCCGGTGACCTTGTGGTCGGCGAAGTTCAGACCCTCACGCACGAGTCGGGCGAGGTGACCGTCGGCCAGGCGGTAGATGACGTTGCGGCCGTCGCGTCGGGTCTCGACGAGTCCGGTGAAGCGGAGCTTGGCCAGATGCTGACTGACGGCGGTGCGCGAGGTTCCGGTGGCCGTGGTGAGTGCGCTGACGTCCGCTGGGCCGCGGTCGAGCAGCCAGAGGATGTGGAGCCGGGTGGGATCGGACAGCATCCGAAAGGTGTCGCTTGCAGTGGCCAGGCGTGCGGAGTCCGGTTCGACGGCATGGTCGAGACTGATGCGCGGTTCCTTCTTCGGTGGCATCGAACGTCGTCTCCCTACGCGGAGGCGACCACCGACATTCGGGTGCGACTCCACAGGCGTGCTGCGGACAGTGCCGCAAGTGTAGCCAAGCCCGTGAGCACCAGCGCCGCGGTGAACAGTCCGAACTGTGCGCCGACCCATCCCGCTACCGGATAGGTGAGCAGAAATGCCGCGTGCGACAGCGAGAACTGCGCGGTGAAGATCGAGTTCCGGGTGCTCTCGTCGGATTCACGACGCAGGATTCTCGCCGACGGTGTGTTGATCATCGACGTCCCGATGCCCAGGACCGCCCACGTGGTGGCCAGCGCAACCCACGCGGCCGATCCTCCGTGCAGGGTTGCCACCAATGTTGCTGCGGCCGTGCCTGTCACGGCCACGACGGCTCCGGTGAGCATGAGGATGTGATCGGTCGTAGCTCTGAGTACGCGCGGGATGAACAGTGCTGCGACCATGGAACCGCAGCCGTAGAAACCGAGAGCGATGGCCAGCTGGCTGCTCGATCCGCCGAACAGATCGCGGACGTAGACCACGGTGTTGACCACCACGAGCGCCGTCGCTGCGGCGACCACCGTGTTCAGCGCGAGCAATCCCTGCAGTTCGGGATTTCTGACGAACGTCGCGATACCTGTTGTCGGTCTCTGGATTTTGGTCGCGACGTGTCGCGGCAGGGCGGTGCCGACCACCATCACCGCGGACACGACGAAACCCAGAGCTGTTCCGACGAACAACGTGTGGAAGCCGATGACCGTCAACAGCGCTGCGGCGATCAGAGGGCTGACCAGGGATTCGAGGTCGTAGGCGAGCCTGGACAGCGTCAGTGCGCGGGTGTACTGCTGTGTGTCCGGGACGATCGTCGGGATGACGGCTTGGAAGGTGGGAGTGAAGGTGGCCGATGCTGCCTGCAGAACGAATACCAGGACGTAGACCTGCCACACCTGATCGACGAAGGGCAGCGCCAGTGCGGTGAGTGCCCGCACGACGTCAGCGGTGACGAGAACGAGCTTGCGGGGGAGCATGCTCGTCAACGACGAAACAATAGGAGCGACAAACACATACGCGATCATCTTGATCGCGAGGGCGGTGCCGAGCACGGCCCCGGCGGCGCTGCCGGCGATGTCGTAGGCAAGCAACCCCAGCGCCACCGTCAACAGTCCGGTGCCCAGCAACGCGACGACCTGTGCGGTGAAGAGTCGTCGAAAAGCGGGATTGGCGAGCAGCATGACTTCAACATACACACGTGTGCGCAAGTGCGCACTTATAATCTAGATCGATTTGAGCCTCACGCCATTGAAATGCGAAATACTTCGGTATCGTTCAGCAGTCGGCATTGCAAGTGGGGTGATTCATGGCGGTAACTCGCAACACGTCCAACGAGGTGATGCATCGAGCTGTCGATCGATTGCCGTCGATGATCGGGTACTGGGACACCTCGCTCCGGAACGTCTTCGCCAACCGGGTGTATGCGGACTACTTCGGAATCGAACCGCAGGATCTGGTCGGTAAGCACATCAGTGAACTGCTCGGCGAGGCGCTGTATCAGTTGAACCTGCCGTACATCACAGGCGTCCTCGCCGGCGAGCAGCAGCAGTTCGATCGCACGCTCATCGATGTCAACGGTGCTGTGCGCGTCACTCAGACCACCTACGTCCCCGATGTCGTCGACGCTGCCGTCCTCGGGTTCACCGCGTTGGTGGTCGATGTCAGTGCCCGCGCCGAAGCGGAACGACAGCGTGACCGCGCAGTGCGGTTGTTTCAGATCGCCATGGAGAACGCCCCGATCGGCAAAGCCGTCCTGACCGTGGACGGCCGCTGGTTGCAGGTGAACAAGGCGCTGTGCGAGCTGTTGGGGTACACCTCGGAAGAGCTGCAGCAGAAGACATTTCGCGATCTCACCCACCCCGACGACATCCCCCTCGCGGACGAGCACCTACGAGCGTTGGCCGATGGAACTCTGACCAACATCGCGTCGGAGAAGCGATATCTCCGCAAGGACGGTGCCACCATCTGGGTGCAGCGCAACGCCACCCTGGTGCGCGACGCCGAGGCCGGTGACGTGGTCATCGCGCAGATCCAGGACATCACCGCGCGCAAAGACGCCGAGATGACACTCGAACGCCAGGCGCTGATCGACGACCTCACCTTGCTGGGAAATCGTCGACGCTTGATGGCCGAGCTGAACAGTCTCAAGGAAAAGTCCAGCGATCGGCCGGTAGGAATGTTGTTCGTCGACGTCGACGACTTCAAATCCATCAACGATCGCTTCGGTCATGCAGTGGGCGATCGCGTACTCGCCGCCATCGGACGTCGCGTTCTCGACAACGTGCGCGCAGCCGATGTTGCCTGCCGCATCGGAGGGGACGAATCTGTCGCTCTACTGCTGTCGGCCAGATCGGCCGAGGGAGTCGAGCGCCTCGCAGACCGAGTACGAGGCTTCCTTGCCGGCCCCTACGACATCGACGGCACCGACGTCCCGGTATCGGTCAGCGTCGGATGGAGTTGGGAGCCGACCACTGACCCGGACCAGATGTTACGTATCGCAGACGAGCGAATGTATTCGTCCAAGCGGGCCTGAGATCCGGATCAATGTGGGATTCAGTCGGTCGGAGTGCAAGAGAGTCGCATTGATTCGCCGGGGGGTGCGGGTGGTCATGGGGCGATCGGCTACGCGATGACGACCTCGATGCCTTTACCCTCGAAGGCGTCGATCTGGGCCCGAGTTGCTTCGGAATCGGTGATGAGAGTGGTGCCCGGCGGGATGGGAGCCCAGGCGTGGAAGGGCTTCTGGCCGAGTTTGGCCGAGTGCGCCAGGATGTAGGTCTGCACTGCGCGCTCTATCATCAACTCTTTGAGCTGGGTTTGCTCGTAACCCGCCTCGCAGATACCGAAGTCGGCGGTGACGGCATCGGCTCCTAGGAACGCTCGATCGAACGAGACCCGCCGCAGGGATGCCTCGGCAAGTGGACCGACGAATCCCTGGCTCACGTGGCGCAAGGTCCCGCCTATGCATTCCACGTGTACCTCGTCGGCGTCGACGAGTGCTTCGAGCGCAGTCAACCCCGCGGCGATGACGGTGAGATCCACCGCTTCGCGCAGGAACTCAGCCATTGCGCCGACTGTGGTGCCGGCGTCCAACAGAACCGTCTCACCGGGCTGGATGTACTCGGCGGCCTTTGCTGCGATGAGCCGCTTGGCGTCGTATCCCTCGAGGGACCGCTGCTTCACCGACGCCTCGTGTCGGCCGCCGATGGCAATGGCACCACCGTAGGTACGGGCCAGCAGCCCCTGTTTGGTGAGGTGGTCGAGATCGCGTCGGATGGTCGAGGCGGTCACCTTGAACAACGCCGACAACTCCTCGACGCTGGTCAGACCGCCGGACTTCGCCAGGCGCACTATCTCACCGCGTCGGGCCTCCGATACTCGCACCACCCAACCCCTGTCAGCTCAGTAGCGCTGGGCTGGTGGCCAATTCGGCAGCCTGCCGCAGAGCTTCGATCATGCTACCGGCCTCGGCAATGCCCTTGCCTGCGATATCGAATGCGGTGCCGTGATCGACGGACGTGCGGATCACCGGCAGGCCGACCGTGATGTTGACTCCCGCCTCGATTCCGAGCACTTTGACCGGTCCGTGGCCCTGGTCGTGGTACATGGCCACGATGAGGTCGTAATCTCCGCGACCGGCCAGGAAGAAGGCGGTATCGGCGGGCAACGGGCCCACTGCGTCGATGCCATCGGCCTTCAACTTCTCGACGGCAGGCACGATCTTGAGATCCTCCTCGCCGTAGCCGAACAAGCCGTTCTCGCCCGCATGAGGGTTGATGCCGCAGACACCGATTTTCGGGTTCGCGGTGCCGGAGCGCACCAACGCTTCGTGTCCGCGCCGAATGGTGCGCTCGACCAACCCCGGTTCGATCTTCGCCACCGCGTCGAGCAATCCGATGTGGGTCGTCACGTGAATGACCTTGAGCTTGGGCGTCGAGAGCATCATCGAGACCTCTTCGGTGCCGGTCAGGTGTGCCAACAGCTCGGTGTGTCCGGGAAAGATATGACCGGCCGCGTGCAGCGCTTCCTTGTTCAGCGGTGCGGTGCAGATCGCCTGAACCTCACCGCGCACGGCGAGTTCGCTTGCGACACGGATGTAATGGAATGCGGCATCGCCCGCAGCAGCGGACAGCTCACCCCACTGGAGGTCCGCAGGGAGCAGATCGAGGTCGATGACGTTGATCCGACCCGGTGTGAACTCGGCGTCCTCGACACGCTCGACGGTGACAATCTCCACGTCGGTGCCGAGCACCTGCGCTGCCAGTCGCAGCCGTGACGCGTCGCCGATCACGACCGGCCTGCACCGCTCGAGGGTGGCGGGGTCGATCATGGCGGGCACGATCACCTCGGGACCGATCCCGGCGCCGTCGCCCATGGTGACCGCGATGTAGGGCTGAACTGTTGTAGTCATGCCAATGCCTCACTGTTAGAGAAAGAAGGTGTGCTTTCGACGCCTCGCAGGTACGCGGTCATCGCGACGAGACTGTCCGGTCCACCGAAGCTGCCGGGCCGAGTGGCGACGTATCCGCCTGCAGCCGTGCGGGACACGACTGCGCCGTGATGGATTTCGGTGATCGGATGAAGAGTGTTGACGCCCAGGGCGTCGAGCACGCGGCGTGCGGTTTCGCCTCCGGTGAGGACGAGTCCCACGGTCTTGTCGCTGATTGCCAGGGCGACCAACTCGGCCAACGCGGTCGCGATCGCGTTCGAGCGAGCGGGATCGACCGGGCCGGTCACCGTCAGGATCGCCGCGCCACCGTCGACGGCGTTGCGCACCGGAGTGGGATCTGTGCCGGCCAGCAAGTGGTCCACATGGATCCGGACGTGCGTGGCACCGGAGCGCTCCAGCTCCGATACCTGCTGTGCAGCAACGGCTTCTGCGGTGCCGACCACGACGAGAGTGGGTACGGGTTCGATGGGCAGGGTGCCGAGCTCGTTCGGCCGCAGGGTTCTGGCGACCGCGGCGGCCAGCGCCGCGGTGCCGACGAGGCGGACGCCGGGAAGGAGTGCCGACAGATCGACGATGGCGTCGAGGTCCGCGTCCGATCGCACATCGAACACCGCCACCGCGCCGGAATCGACTGCAGCCGTGAGCCCGTCGATGCCGTCCTCGAGCGCGACGGAGATCGTGCGAACGTGGCCGAACAGGTCCGCTATCGAGGCTGGGGCCTCGGTTGTCTCCAGTGCCCATCGGCCGCTCCGATCGAGGGGCACCCCGTCGATGTGTGGCACACCGTTCTCGACGGTGCGGCCGAGGGCAGGAAGGCCGGCGGCGAAGACGATCGGTCCGGTGCCCAGCAGGCTCTCGACCTCAGCAGCGATGTTGCCGCGCAACATCGAATCGATCTTCTTGATCACCCGAACCTGGGGTGGGAGATCACGCACCGCAGTGTGCACTCGGTCGGCGGCCTCGGGGCCGGACTTGGCACGGGTACCGAGATCGATCACACGCACGTCGCTGTCGCCGTGAACCGCGCCGATGTCGATGCCGAGGGTGACGTCACGATCGAGAAACAGTGCTGCAGTTTCGGCGGCTCCCGACAGATCGTCCGCGAGTATCAGGATATTGGGGCGCTGCGCGTCGGTCATCGTGCCTCACCCCTTCGGATCTGCGCCATATGCGCATCTGACGGTAGCATTTTTGCGTGTTTCGCGCACTATTGTCATAAAGATGTGCCGCCGCACTGGACGATGGTCTGGCCGGTGATGCTGCGTCCGTGCGGGGACAGTAGGAACGCGACGGTCTCGGCAACCTCGTCGGGATCGATGAAGTGCCCGAGCGGAGGGGTGATCGGCGGGGTCGCGACCCGCCCCGGATCGTGCAGCATCGGAGTGTCCGTCGGACCGGGAGCAACCACGTTGACGGTGATTCCGCGGGTCACCAATTCCATGGCCCACGACCGCGCCATGCCCACCAACGCGGACTTGGTGGCCACGTACTGACTCTTGCCCGCCACTCCGGTCATCGTCCTGCTACCGATCAACACCACCCGACCGCCGTCGTCCATGCGCGAGGCCAACCCGTCGACCAGAACCTCGGCGGCCGCGACATGTATCCGCCACATCTGCTCACTGTGGGCAGGATCGAGAGTCCCGAGCCGGCCCGACCGCTGCACTCCTGCAGCATGGACGATCGAGTGCGGATCGGGGAGATCGTCGACGAGATCGGAGACGGCCTGGGTATCGGCGAGATCGACGCCGATCCAGCGATGCGGTCCGCCGTCTTCGAAACCGTGCTCGGGACGGGTCCGACTCAATCCGGTGACGTGCCAGCCACGACCGGACAGCGTCCGCGCGATCGATGCCCCGATTCCGCTGCTGACTCCGGTGACCACGGCATGCGGCGTCGAACTCATGCGCCGACGACCCGGTCCGAGTCGAGTTGGACGTACTTGATCGCCTGCCGAAAGTAGGTGTACGCGATATGAAGTCGACCGTCGGAACCCTCGACTATCGACGGGTACGAGAACTCGCGGTTGGAGCCGTCCCGAGAATTGTTGGTCAGGCAGTATCCGTCGCCGGCATCGAGATCCCGACGGACGGGCCACGTCAGCCCGCCGTCGGACGAGATGGCCAGTGTCATCGGCGCTCTGGGCGCTCCCCAGAATGCCGCGCGGGCGTCACCGTCGTCGAGGGGAGACTCGGCGGCATCGGTGCCGTCGGCCAAGCCGTCGTCGTCGATCTCGTCGTACAGCGAGACGCGTCGTGCGGTGGCGTCCAGCGCCGACGACTGGTTGTAGACCACGGCCAGTGTTCCGTCGGCGCGGGCGACGACCTGAACGGACGAGTTGTTGTTCGGGAGTTCGGTGGGGACCGGGGCGCTCCAGGAGTCTCCGTCGTCGGTGGAGACACTGCGGTAGATGTGATCCGCCCACCGACTGCGGTACAGAGCGATGAGCGAACCGTCCTGCTGCACAACAATGTTCATATGAACGCAGCCGACGCTGTTCGGCACCACCACCTCGCGCCACGTCGTGCCGTCGTCGTCGGAGATCATGGCACCGCTGTAGTCGCGATCGCCGACCCATTTGCGGCCGTCGATCTTGACGCAGTGGAACACCGGGAGTAATAGCCGCCCCGAGCCGAGTCGAATCACGGGCTGACGCACGAAGACGCCGCCCGCATCGGTCTCGGGAAGCAACACGTGCGCCTCGCCCCACGTGAGCCCACCGTCGGGGGAGATGCGACGCAGCACCCGCGCGGTGTCCTGGTTGCCGGCATGCTGCGAGGTCCACAGCAACCACACCTCGCCCGAATCGCGGACGAACAGAACAGGATTCTGCTCCGAGCGCGTCGGATCGTCGGACAGCTGGACGGGAGTACTCCACTGCTGTTCCCCGGCCTCGAGGCGGGAGAACCACACGCTGATGTCGGGAACGCCCTCCTGCGTGCCCGCGAACCACACGCACGCCAACGCGCCGTCGGGCAGGATCGCCAGGTTAGCAGCGTGGTTCTGCACCTGAGGGGCAGGCAGGAATGCGTCGGAGCGCCCCGGCTCGGCGGTCTCTCGCACAGCACCGTCGGCGAGAAGATCGCCCGGTGTGAGGAAGCTGGTGTTGCTCATGTTCTACCTTCTTTTCTGCTCAGGAGGAGAGCGTGACCGCAGCCATGTCGTAGGAGTTCGTGGGGCGCAGGTCGATTCCGGCGATGCGGTTGCGTCGAGCGATGACGGTCTTGGGCACGAACGACCACAGGCACGGCCAGGTCTCCCAGATCTGACGCTGGGCCTGGGCGAGTGTCTCGTTTCGAGTGGTGGCGTCGGCGTCCTCGGATGCTGTGGCGATGAGGGAGGCGATCTCGGGAAAGATGTACCCGTGGTAGGTGTCTCGGGTCTCTTCCTTGGCGGCGGTGCCCGCGTACATGCCCTGCATGATGGTCACGGCCAGGCCGGTGGGGCTGGGGTAACCGTTGCCGAGGATGTCCCAGTCGCCTGCCTTGCCCTGACGCCAGGTCGCGATGTCGCCGCCCGGCTCGAACTGCTGCAGCGTCGCCCGAACACCGACGGCCGAGAGCATCTGCAGCACCGACTCCATGATGTCGGTATCGGCCGCGAATTCACCGGTCTCCCAGATGATCTTGACTTCCAGATCGCGAACACCGAGCGCCTCGAGTTCCTGCCTGGCCCGCTGTGGGTCGTAGACGTACTCGCCGGTCTCGATGGCTCCGGCCAGAATGCCCGGTACGACACCGCGTGACGGAGTTGCCGCGCCCTGCATCACCTGGTCGATCAGTGCATTGCCGTTGATGGCATAGCTCAGTGCTCTTCGGACGCGAGGATCGGCCAGGGGATGCCCGGCCGGCTTGCGGAAGTTGTAGAAGAGCTGATTGAGCCGGACTCCGTCGGTGCGTTCGACGGTGACACCGGCCAGGCCGGCGAGCTGATCCGCCGCATCGGGAGTGATGGCATCGATGACGTCGACCTCGCCGCTGCGCAGGGAGACGACGCGGTTGGATTCGTCGGGTACGAACCGAACGCTGACCGACTCGGCCGATGCCGCAGTTCCCCAATAGCTTTGATTTCTCGCCAGCGAATAGTTACCGGTGCCGCGATCGGACGAGGTCACCACGAACGGGCCGGTGCCGACGCCATCCTGCAGATCCTCGGGAACATTGTCCTCGGCGGGGGTGATCAGGATGTTCGACATCAAGTAGTCGAGCACGGGGATGGGCCGCTCGGTGTCGAGCGTGAACGTCGAGTCGTCGATCTTGCCGACCGTGGGCCACTCGGGGAAGAACGTGCCGACGAACGAACCGGTGACCTGGCTGTACATGCGCAGTGCGGTGTCGACGTCCTCGACCCGAACCGGCCTGCCGTCGGAGTAGGTGACACCGGGGCGCAGATGGACCAGCCACCGCGTCGGCGCGACGAGCTCGAAGCTGTCGGCCAGGACGAGCTGTACCTTCAGTGACGGAGTGATTGTGGTCAGCGCCTCGCGGACTGCGCGCTGCACGGTCAAGGCCGCGTCGAACTGGAGGAGCTTGTTGTCCAGGCTCACCATCGATCGATTCATCGCCAGGCTGACGGTGTCCGGTCCGGGCCGGCCGGTGGGCGTCGCGCATGCAGTCATCGCGCCACCGACGGTCAGTCCCGCGCCGAGAATCAGACTCGACCGGAACAGTGAACGCCGTGAAAAGCGCTGGTTGACAAAGCTTTCGGTCATCATTGACCTCTCGTGACTGACACATCGAAATGTGGATGTCGGTTCAGGTCTCGCGGACCTCCGTCGACGAAAGTGATCGTGGACACAGGGTGACTGTACTACGAAATGCATGAAGTGCGCAGAAAAATATTCAAGGTTGCGCAAACCGCGCATCGGTGCCATTGTGAGCTGAGTTACAACGAGGCAGTGTTATCGAAAGGTCGACGATGACCCAGGCAATATCAGCAGCGCAGGTGGGGCGATGACCCAGCTCACCGCCAGTCCACCCAGCGTGCCCGCGGCCACGTCCGCCACCAGCTCCAAGCTGCCCGCGTTCCTCACCGCGCCGATGGCTCGCTACGTGGTGCGTCGGCTCGGGCAGAGCGTGCTCACCATCTTCTTGACGCTCACCACGGTCTTCGTGTTGATTCGGATGGCCCCGGGTGACCCGGCCTACTCGATGGCGGGCCCGCTGGCCAGCACCGAGGACCTGGCGCAGATCCGCACCAACCTGGGCCTCGACCAGTCGATCTTCACTCAGTACGCGCTGTATCTGAAGGGCCTGTTCACCCTGGACCTCGGTACCTCGTACTCGTTCCAGGCACCCGCGCTCGACGTCGTCCTGCAACGCATTCCGTACACGGTCACGCTGGCCTTCGCGGCAATCCTGCTGACGACCGTGGTGTCGATTCCCCTCGGCATCTGGATGGCCCGTCGCGCCGACACCCGCCGTGAGCTCGGTGCGAACGTCGTCACCATCGCAGGCCAGTCGATGCCGGACTTCTGGACCGGCTTGATGCTGTTGACCTTCTTCGCCGTTCTGGTTCCGGTGCTCCCGGCCGCCGGCTTCACCAGTTGGTCGTCGCTCATCCTGCCCGCGGTCACCGTGGCCATCCTGCAGATCGCCCTCATCTCCCGCATGGTGCGACGCGAGATGGTCAACGCGTACGCCTCGCCCTACGTCACCGTCGCTCGTTCGAGGGGCGTCACCGAACGAGAGATCACCTGGCGTTATGCGCTGCGTAACTCCTCGATCCCGGTCGTCACCGCGCTCGGCACTCGATTCGCCTCGATGCTCAACGGGGTCGTGGTGGTCGAGGTGGTCTTCGCCTGGCCCGGCGTCGGCTCGCTGGTGGTACGCGCCCTCGAAACCCGCGACTACCCGTTGATCCAAGCAACGGTTCTGGTCACCGCAGTGCTCGCCGTCCTCGTGCAATTGGCCGTCGACCTCTGCTACCCACTCCTCGACCCCCGCGTCCGCCTCGGGAAGGCAGCAAGCTGATGACAGTCGTCGACAAGCCCTCGGACACAGCACGTCCCAGCGCCGTCACCACCAAGGACTTCGCCTCGGCCGGAGCCACGCGCAGGAGACGAGACAGCCGCGTCAAGATCTGGATCGGCACCGTGTGCGCGCTGGCCGTGATCATTCCGGTCGCCTTCGCTCGCGTCCTGCCACTCGCCTCGCCCGACGCCACCGATCTCGCCCAACGGCGACTCGCACCGTTGACCGACGGGCATCTCTTCGGAACCGATCAGCTCGGCCGCGACCTCCTGGCCCGCGTGCTTTACGGCGGGCAGGTCTCGCTCACCGTCGGAATCCTCGCCGTCATCGTCTCGGGCCTCATCGGACTCACCCTCGGATCGCTCGCCGGCTTCTTCGGCGGCTGGGTCGACGCCGTCGTCTCCCGTCTGCTCGAAGCGCAACTGTCCCTGCCTCTGCTGATGATGTTGCTGCTGGTCGTCGCACTGTTCGGCCCGTCGATCCCGGTCATCACGTTCGTCATCGCCATCGCCCAGTGGCCCGAGATCGCCCGTCTGACAAGATCACTCGTCCTGGTCGAACGCGAGAAGCCGTACATCGCCGCTGCCCGGGTGCTCGGGCTCGGACGCATCGCGATCCTGCTGCGCCACGTGGTCCCCAACATCATCAAGCAGGCATCACTGGTCGTGTTGCTGCTCCTCGCACAGGCCGTGCTGCTCGAAAGTGCACTGAGCTACCTCGGTGCCGGACCGCAACGTCCGTTCGCCACTTGGGGACGCATCATCTCCGACGGCCAGGACTACATCACCACCTCGTGGTGGCTCGTCACCCTGCCCGGCCTGGTCATCGTGCTGCTGGTGGTCGGTGTCAACCTTCTCGGTGACGGCCTGCGCGACCGTCCGGCCGGATCGAGTCTGCGACGAATGTTCTCCCGCTCCACAGAGAAAGGGCGTGCCTGAGTCATGGGCAACCTACTGAAGGTCGATGAACTGCAGATCGAGTTGGTCACCGACAAGGGCCTCATCAGGGCCGTCGACGGCGTGTCCTTCTGCATCGAGGCAGGTGAAACCGTCACCATCATCGGTGAATCCGGATCCGGCAAGTCCACGACAGCGATGGGCATCCTCGGCCTGCTCCCCGCCGATCTGGCGGTGCTCTCCGGGTCCGTGACATTCAAGGACACCGAGATACTCGGAAACGACAAGGAGCTGTGCGGCATTCGCGGTAAGCACATCGCGCTCATCCCGCAGGATCCCATGACGGCACTGAGTCCGGTGCACACCATCGGTAGCCAGCTGCGAGAAGCCGTCCGGCACAGCGGCGTCACCGGCCGATCCGCGCAGACCGCGCGATGCATCGAACTGCTGGAGCAGGTCCGCATCCCCGATCCCGCGGGCCAGTTGAACAAGTACCCGCATCAGCTCTCGGGCGGCATGCTCCAACGCGTTCTCATCGCTGGCGCACTCGCGGCAAGCCCCGAACTGATCGTCGCCGACGAGCCGACCAGTGCCCTCGATGTCACCGTGCAGGCCAGCATCCTCGACCTGCTTCTGGAACTGCAGGAGCGCACCGGAATCGGACTGCTCGTCATCACCCACGACCTCGGCGTCGCACGCTTGATGTCCGATCGCATCTACGTGATGAAGAGTGGCGTGTTCGTCGAGAACGGTGGTGCCGAAGAGCTCGTCAATGCTCCGAAGAATCCGTACACGAAGAACTTGCTCGACGCGATCCCGCAACTGGGACCGTGGAACGAAGCAGTCGAGAAGGTCGAGGCCACGGTATGAGTGCACCACTTCTGTCGGTCGAGAACCTCGTCGTCGAATACCCGGTTGCTGCCGGCACATTCCGCGCGGTCGATACGGTGAGCTTCTCGGTGGACAAGGGCAAGACCATCGCCATCGTCGGTGAATCCGGTTGCGGCAAATCCACCATCGCCAAGTCCATCGTGCGGCTGCTCACCCCCACCTCGGGACGCATCGTCGTCGACGGCACCGACATCGCGCAGATGTCCGAGAAAGCGCTGCGCCCGTTCCGTTCTCGTGTGCAGATGGTGTTCCAGGATCCCTACGGATCACTCGATCCGCACCTGACGGCTGTCGACATCGTCGGAGAGCCGCTGCGGCTCAGAGGTATTCGCAGCAAGTCCGAGCGTGCGAGGAAGGCCGCCGAACTCATCGACCGGGTCGGTCTGCCGACCACAGCCCTCGGGCGTAGACCGGCGGAGTTCTCCGGTGGACAGCGCCAACGAATCGGCATCGCCCGTGCTCTCGCGTCGGGACCGGAGATCCTGGTGTGCGACGAGGCCACCAGCGCACTGGATGTGTCGGTGCAGGCGCAGGTGCTCGAGCTGCTGCGCGAAATTCAACAGCAGACCGGATTGACCTACGTCTTCATCTCGCACAACCTCGGTGTCGTCCGCGAGATCAGCGAGACGGTCATCGTGATGTCGAAGGGCCGCGTGGTCGAAGGCGGCGAGACCGAGGAAGTGCTCGCGCGACCCAAGGAGCCGTACACTCGGGCACTGCGCGCAGCGGCTCTCGACCCCGCAGCCATGACAGGAATCAAACCGCGACATGTCGTTTCGCGGCTCACGAAAAGCCCGGCAGGAGTCTCCGCATGACCTCGCTCGACATTTCTCCCCTCGTTCTCGGGACCATGACGTTCGGTGACACCGTCGACGAATCCGGTGCCGCCAAGATGCTCGACGCCGCGCTCGACGCGGGAATCACCCACATCGACACGGCCAACGGCTACGCAGGCGGGGAATCCGAGCGGATCCTCGCCGCCCTGCTCGCAACCCGTCGCGACCGAGTGACCCTGGCAACCAAAGCGGGCATGCCTCATCCCGACGCAGGCGACAACAGTCCTCTGTCTCCGAAAGGGTTGCGGCTCAGCGTCGATGCCAGCCTCACGCGGTTGAACACCGACTACGTCGACCTGTTCTACCTGCACCAACCCGATCGCGCGACTCCTCTGGTCGACACTCTCGCAGTAGTGGGCGAGTTGGTGGCGGAAGGAAAGATCAGGGCCCTCGGCGTCTCGAACTTCGCGGCCTGGCAAATCGGGGAGGTCAACCGCGTCGCAGACGAGGTGGGTGCCCCGCGGCCGATCGTCGCGCAGCAGCTCTACAACCTGCTCGCCCGCAGGATCGAGGAGGAGTACGTCGAGTTCGCGGCGTCGACGGGACTGACCACCATGGTCTACAACCCACTCGGCGGCGGACTGCTCACCGGAAAGCATTCGGCGGGAATCGAACCCACCGACGGCCGGTTCGGCGACTCGCGCCTGGCCACGATGTACCGCGAACGATACTGGAACACGGCGATATTCGACGCCATCACCCAGCTGGGCACCGTTGCCGACGGTGCCGGGATGCCGCTCACCGAGCTCGCCCTACGATGGCTGGTATCCAAGCCCGCCACCGGGCCGGTGCTGCTGGGTGGCTCCAAGGTGGAGCACCTCGAGTCGAACATCGCTGCTCTCGGCCGCGGGCCACTGGACGCGGACGTCGTCGCCTCGTGCGACGAAGTCGGTGCCGCGCTCCGTGGACCGATGCCGAACTACAACCGCTGAAGGGGTTTTCAATGTCTGCACAGGAATTCGCGGCCCGTGTTCGTAACCGCGAGCGCATCCTCGGCTACTGGTCGGTGATCGACAGTCCGGTCTCCACCGAATGGCTCGCGCACGTGGGTTGGGACTACATCGCCCTCGACCTCCAGCACGGCCTGATCGGATACTCCGGCATGCTCGCCGGGATCACGGCCATCGACGCCGCCCACGGACCCGCCGCCCTCGTTCGCGTCGAGGCCAACAACGCCACCGTCATCGGCCGCGCACTCGACGCCGGTGCGGCCGGTGTCATCGTTCCACTCGTCGACACCGCTGCCGATGCCGCCGCCGCGGTATCCGCAGCGACCTACCCGCCGGCAGGCATCCGCTCCTATGGACCGATGCGCTCACAACTACGCATCGGGCCCGATCCCGCCGCCGCCAACCGCGATACCGTCGTGCTGGCGATGATCGAAACTCCACAAGGTTTGGCCAACGTCGAAGAGATCTGCGCTGTGCCCGGACTCGACGGCGTCTACGTAGGGCCCTCGGACCTGCGATTGGCCGTCGGCGGATCCTCGCCCACCGATCCGTCCGTCGACGCCGAATTCGACGCGGCCCTGGTGCGAGTGCAGAAGGCCGCTGCCGCAGCGGGCATCACTGCGGGAATTCACACTGCTTCGGGAAGTATTGCTGCGCAGCGACTGTCCGAGGGATTCACCCTGGCGACTGTGGCATCGGATCTGACGCACCTCAAAGCCGTGTCGGCCGAGCACCTAGCGGCGGCGCAGGGGTAGGCCCGCGTTTCTTGCGCACATCGACCCGGTACGCGAGGTAGAGATACAGCAAGCCTGTGATGGCACCGCCCACGCACCCGGCTGCAGTATCGAGTGCTGTGGAGCCCGAGTCGATCATCAAGTGCACCAACAGGAAACCGACACCGACTGCCGGGGCGAGTGCCAGCGCATTGATGTAGTCCGCTCGGGTTGCACCGCATCTCTTGCTCAGGGCCCCGGTCATGACCCACTCACGGAACGGCTTCTGCATCTCGGCCTCCGACCTCGTGTGGTCCGCTGTGCCCGTTCTCACCACGGTACCGGATAGTTCGCGGCGCTGACTATGTCATGGGAGGGTGCAAGTATGCGTGCTCTGGTGTTTCTCGCGGTCCTTGCGCTCGTGTACAAGTGGCCGTTGTTCGGCGACAGCCCCGGCCAGTGGTCGGCCCTGTCGCAGGGCGTCATGCTCGGCGCGATCATCAGCACCCTGGTCACGCCCGGGGGATGGAAGTCGATCCGACGCATCAGAGGTCGACTCGATCGCGTCGGTGAAATCGGGTGCAACTGACCGCGCTCAGCGCGGTTGGCTGCACCGGATTCGATCAACCGTCGAGATAATTTCCGCGATCACGTGGTCCATCCGCTCGGTGAGGTCGAACCACGTGTAGCGGAGGATCGTCCAATTCGGAGTGATGTCGTTCTGTCGGCTTCGATCCCGTTGAAATGCGTCGTGATCGGAGTGATACGCCCAACCGTCGATTTCGATGGCGACCATCTCTGCAGCGAACGCGATCTCGAGTTCGTATCCGCCCCATCGAAAGTTGGCCACCCAGCCGCGGATATCGCGGGACCGGAATTCGCCGATCAGCAGGCGCTCACCCTCCGAGCGTGCGCCATGCGCCGCGACCTTCAGCAGACGCTTCGCTTCGGAGGCTCCGGCGCGGCCTGGGTTTCGGGCATCTGCCTGCCGCAGTCCCTCCAGATTCGTGTGTCGCTGAAGTGCGCGATCCATGATGTGAGCCTTGCCGATCGACGCTTCGAGAACAGTGAGGTCGAGCGACGTGACCCGCATCCCGCGGCGTTCGACGATGTCCTTGCTGTGAATGTCGCGTCGGCGAAGCCGACATCCCTCCGCGCGGCTTCGCCCCTTGCGCGGGGTGGTGACCTCGATGATGCTCGGTGCCTCGGAAATCACACGATGCCAGAACGCTGCGGCTTCCCCGCTGAGCACGGCGTTCGTTCCCGCACCCCACACGGCGCATCGAATACGCGCATCTGCGGTGAAGGGGCGGTCTGCAACGAAATACACCCCGCGGTGAATCGTTTGCCATGTGCCTCTGCGTACCAAACGGTCGACGGCATCACCGCTCAGGCCACAGATCGCCGCCTGGGCACGGGTGATCACGCCGTCGTGCTGCGACAACCAATGATCGAGCATGTCCATTTGGACGTTCACTGCGTCGAAGCGGTTCCACGAACAAAATCGGGTGCAGCTGACCGCGCTCAGCGCGGCTGGCTGCACCGGATTCTGTCGATGGTCGGTGGTAGGCGTGGTAGGCGTGGTGGCAGTTGCAGGTGAGGCCCTTCACGCGCAGGCGTCGGGTCCATCGAATGCGCCGACCACTCTGCAGGCGAAGGCGCGAGAGACCTTCCACTCGTTCTCGAACCGCACGAAGGGGATGGGACCGACCGAATAGGAGTCGAGGCCGCCGAACGACCCCTTGCCGCTCGCATCGACGGTGTCCGGGCCGGTGACCTCGACCGACGTGAACTCGATGTGTTGCGGGTCCGGCTGCGCACCCCATGCGCGCGCGAGCGATACGTTGCGTTCGGTGGGTCCGTCGAACAGTCGGGCCCGATCCTCCTCCCGCACGGAGTAGTTCACGCTGGCGGCGAACAGCGCGGTCAACTGCTCGCCGCTGGGAACCGGATCGGTTACCGGCGGCGGGGGAGTAGCGAACTGCGTCGATCGAACCGATGCGGTCGGTAGCTGGGGTTCGTCGACAGGTGCGCAAGCGCAGCCGAAGACAATCGAGATAATTGCTCCCAATCCGACTCTTCTCACCGGGACAGTATTGCCCGATGCGCGCGTGGCAAGGTGCTTTCGACAGTCGCCGAAACATGCTCGTTTCGATCGAATCGAGCGGCTGACCTTTCTTCAGTGATGGGAGCGAGGTGCAGGAGACTCACCGTCCCGGGGCCGGCAGGCGTCGATTGTGGGCCAAGGTTATGGCGATGACTGGAATGGCAACTGGTGCAATCAGTGTCGTAGCAGCGGCAATGGTCGAAGGCCAGGGTGCGGTGTAGTTCCACGTCGCGTTCAAGACAATCAGCGTTGCGAGTAGGGCTGCAGTCTGAGCTCCCACTCGAAGCGCTGTGGCCGCGAACGGGGGGCGGACCGCAAACCTTCCGATGATCATGGGTAGACGGTGGCCTTCGTTGACGCGCGACAGTTGTTTCGTCGCGACGGTCATCATCCACGCACCGAGCGCGGCGATCACAAAACCGACAAACAACATGCTCGGTACGATACGCGACCGAGGGTTCTGAGCTGCCCGGATGGATAGTGCCCCATGGGGTGGTGTAATTCGGATCGGTGAACCATCCGGTTCATGATCAACGAGTTGTGTTGTATGTTAGGCGCTTTCGAGCTGAGGTGTCAACGACTCAGCGGTCGTGTCGGTTGATACTGCAGCGCGTTCCTTCCTGGCGATGACGACCCTCAGCTCGTCCATCGACACGTCGGAGACGTAGCGGCGGGTCACTTGCCACTCGTCGTGCGCTTCGATCACCACCGCGGTCGCCAGGCGCAGGAACGCCGCCGGGTTGGGGAAGATCTCCACGACATCGGCGCGGCGTTTGATCTCCTTGTTGAGTCGTTCGATCGGATTGTTCGACCAGATTTTCTGCCAATGCGACTTCGGGAACGCACGGAACGCGAGCACATCTTCCTTCGCACCGTCCATCATCGCCGACACCTTCGGAAACGACCCGGCGAGCGTCTGCGCGACCTGATCCCACTGCGCTGCAACAGCATCCGGCTCGGTGTGCGCGAAGATCGTCTTGATCGCCGCCATCACCGGAGGCACCTGCTTCGACGACACCGCGGAAGTGACGTTCCGCATGAAATGCACCCGGCAACGCTGCCACGACGCCCCGGTGAACTGCTGCGCCACAGCAGCTTTCAAACCGGCATGCGCATCGGAGATCACCAGATGCACCCCCGACAGCCCCCGCGCCTTGAGCCCGATCAGGAACTCCCGCCAGAAATCGAACGACTCACTGTCCCCGACCGCGGTGCCCAACACTTCACGGGTGCCGTCGATCGACACCCCGGTCGCGACGACGAGCGCATGCGAGACCACATGCGCCCCGATCCGCACCTTGCAATACGTCGCGTCGAGGAAGACGTACGGAAACGTGGTGTGGGTCAACGTTCGCTCACGAAACCGCGCGATCTCCGTATCGAGCCCTTGGCAAATTCTCGACACAGTCGACTTCGAGACGCCCGAGTCAACACCCAACGCTGCGACGAGGTCGTCGACGTTGCGGGTCGACACTCCGTGCACGTAGGCCTCCATGATCACCGCGTACAACGCCTGATCGATGCGTCGGCGACGCTCGAGCAGGCTGGGGAAGAACGACCCTGTGCGCAGCTTCGGGATCTGGATCTCGACGTCTCCGCTGGTCGTCGACACCGTCTTCGAGCGGGTGCCGTTCCGGTAGTTCGTGCGCTCGGCCGTCCGCTCGTAGCGGCCGGCACCGAGGACCTCGGTCGCTTCGGCGTCGATCAGCGCCTGCAGGCCGGCGCGGATCAGCTCGGCGAACACCGACGCCGGGTCTGCACCCTTGAGTGCATCGAGCTGGGTGATCAGGGCAGAATGGTCGTGGGTCATCGCGTGGTCCTTTGGTCGAGTCACTGTGAGAGGTAACTCGTTCATCACTACGCGATGGCCCACCCACAACACGGGTACGACACGCCCGAGCTGCGGCTACGCCGCCTCACCGAATGTCCACCACCCCACGGGACTTACCCCCCGGATGACTGAGGCACGCGATTCGTAGCGCCACACAGCTCCGTCCTGATCATGCGAGGCGGCCAGACGCGGGTATCGAGCGTTGCTCTGCAAACGTTCGTCGGCCGCGTGTACTGCATACCGTCCCAGTCCACGGAGCCGACGCTGCCCGGGTGATCATGATCAGAATTCGAGATCTCGCTTGCGGCGCTCGCGCTCGAGTCGACGTTGCTCCTCAGCACGCTCTCGGCACTGCCGAAGGAATTCCGCGTCGGCATCAGGATTCTGTGCGGCCTGACGACCAGGGCGCGTCTCGTACTCCGGAAACGCAGAAGTGCTCACCCGCCGGGTGCCGCCGCCGGCACCTCCCCAGATTCCGCCACCTATCGGACGTCCGGCGAAAAGCCATGCCAGCGAGCCGGCGAGCGGGAGAAACACCACCAGCAAGAGCCACACGATCTTCGGGAGAAATCGCACTCCGCCGTCGTCGGCCGTGATCACGTCGATCAAGCAGAACACCCACAGCAACATCACCAGCAGACCGAAATACGGCATGTGATCCTCCATGTTCAAGACCGTTCGGTCTGATGTACCGAGCATCGTAGCGGGGTTGTCGAGAATCCGACAGACCGATTCAGTGCTGTGGTCGTTTCGGTGCCGACAGTTTCGACGGGTCCAGGGGGCTCTGTTCCAGGAAGCACTGCCGGGTAGGTGAATTGGACCGCTGCCTCGAACGCGGACGATCCTCGAACATGAAGATTCCGATTGGGTCAACGGAACAATCGTCTCTATCCGCCGATGACAGCGCGTGCCGTCTCCGTATCGAATGTGCTGGTTCGATGGAGAACTCGACGAGCAGATCATTTCGTTCGCCGACACCGTCCACAGTCTCGAGTCGGGGTTGTTGTTGCGGGCCGTGGTGTTCGATTACTCAGCCCGACTACGTCGGTCGCGGCGGACGCGTCGGGATGAACTGCCCGGCTATCGAACCGATGAGTGCGACGACGAAGCCCGCGCATTGCAGTGCTGTCATGTTCTGTCCCAACACGATCCAGCCGACCGCGGCCGCGGTCAGTGGACTGAGGATGCCGAGAAGGGAGATGCTCGCAGAGGGCAGCGCGCGGGCACCTCGGAACCAGAGCGCGTACGCCATCGCGCCGCCGATCACCGACAACCATGTGTAGCCGAGTGCAGCCTTCGCATCGATGGCCCACGGACCGTCGTCGACGATCGGAATCAACGGGCAGATCACCATCCCACCGATAAGTAGTTGCCAGGCAGTGGAATTGAGCGGACTCGTGTTCTGCTGCACGCCCCAGCGCTTGGTGAGGACGATGCCGGTCGCCATGCTGGCGGTACCTATGGCAGCGGCGGCGAGTCCGATCGCGTCGAGACGAACGGCGCTCGTCACCGTCGTCAGCGCGACCCCGGCGACCGCGACGAGGGCGCATCCGATCTGCACGGGACGCGTGCGTCCCCACCCGAGCGCAGTGGACATCGCGATGATGACGAGGGGTTGCGCAGAACCGACTACTGCAGCGACCCCGCCGGGTAGTCGGTAGGCCGCCACGAACAACATCGGAAAGAACAATCCGATGTTCAACACGCCGAGGATCGTGGTCTTCAGTCGCCAACCTCGGCCGGGAATGCCCGGTGCGATGAGTAGTAGCAGTAGCCCGGCGGGAACAGCGCGAAGGACGCTGGCGGTCATGGGTCGGTCCGGCGGAAGAAGCTCGGAAGTCACCACATATGTTGTGCCCCAAACAATCGGAGCCAGAGCGGCCGCGGCTGTGATTCCGAGGGGCGGAGACGCGCCCTGGAGCTCGCCAGGGTGGCTCGACCGTGTCCTGGTGCGTGACGCCCACATCTCGACTCCCGAATGGGTTGATCTCTTAACGTTGAACTATCTAGTGTTGAAACGTAGGCGTATGCTGGTCGGAAGTCAACGGTTCGGCAGTGAGGGGTTCGTCGGTGTCGGAGGAGGCGCACGATGCAGTGGATAGGATCCTGCAACAGTGGAAGGTCGAGCGTCCCGATGTGGATGTCAGCCCTATGGCGGTCATCGGGCGTATCGGCCGAGCGGCATCGGTTCTGGACAAGCGCATTCACGCGGTGTTGGCCGAATTCGGTTTGCAGCCAGGAGAATTCGATCTGATTGCGACGCTCCGGCGTACCGGGGCCCCGCATCGACTCACTGTCGGACAGTTGTTGGACAGTGCAATGGTGACGTCCGGCGCTATCACGCATCGTTTGAACCGACTGACCGACAAAGGACTGATCGAACGAGAAATCGACCCGACGAATCGTCGGGTGATCATCGTGCAGTTGACACCGGCCGGACTCGACGTTGTGGATGCTGCGCTACCCGCGCACGTGGCCAACGAAGAGGCTTTGCTGGGGGCGCTGAATCCGGATGAGCGAAGCCAACTCGCCGGCCTGTTGAAGCGACTTCTCTCCGATCTTCGGTAGAGGTGTGTCGATCGGTTACTCGCACAGGCCCTTCCGAATGTCGGTGAACTGTGGTACTTGTTGAACCATGAACAGATTCGACACGTCGAAAGGCGCATGAGCGCCCCCAGTCATTCCACCTTCGGTGCTATTGGCCCGAGGTGCAGATCATGAAGCTTGCCGAGGCCCTCGCAGAACGAGGCGAACTGATCAAGCGCGCCGAGCATGTGAAAGCTCGAATTCTGGCGAATGCCCGCCACCAGGATGGTGAATCACCGGCAGAGAATGCGGTCGGTCTGTTGTCGGAGTACATGATTGCTCTCGACCGCCTCGAAGTTCTCATCCGTCGGATAAACCGGACGAACAGCGCCGCGACAGTGCGAGACGGAACCATCACGGACGCGCTCGCATCGCGTGACGTACTACGTATGCGCCACAAGGCGATCTCCGCCGCGGCGGATGCGGCGTCGGGGCGCGATCAGGAGCGTCGATACGGACCGCGCCAACTGCGATCGGAGTTGGTGCACGTGGCAGCTCTTCCAGTTGCCGAATTGCGTTCTACTGCCGATGATATCGCCAAGCGTATTCGGCTCGTGGACTTGGAAATTCAACGCGTCAATTGGGAATTCGACCTGATCGACGAGTGAGCCGGACGCCGGGTTGTAGGTAGTTTTCGTTCGAGGCGAGCACGTACCGTGGCCGGCGGTCTTCCGGCCTCTCTCCCGCGCGGTGAGCAGCGTTTCGGGTATTCGCCCGGTCATAGTGCAGCTCAGTACAACTCACGCAGGACGGTGCACCGCGCACATCGCACTACCGTGTGCTGATCGAACGGGAACGAGGGTGGGTAAGGGGCCACCCGGCGATATGGTCAGGATGAAGGTTGGCGGATAGCCTGCATCGTTCGAACCGATCGAACGGCGCAGTAGTCGTGGCGCACTTGATCGACGTCGATTTGATACCGTGCGGTATGGACGATCGGATGAGCTTGGGTGTCTTGCTGTATCTGGGTTCATACGTTTCGGTTCCGATGTCACCGACATGAGAGCGGCACCGTCGTGAACACTGCACTCGCCCTGGGGCTGATCGTGGGAATCGTCGCGTTCGGCTTCGGTTCGTCAGTGGGGCTACGCGGCAAAGCTCTCTATCCGGACTACTACGGCGATGACGTACCGGACCGGGTGAAGACCACGCCGCACCTACGGGCACGGGCGAACAGGCTGTTCGTTGTCTGCGGCGTCGCTGCAGCCATTCTGCTACTGGCTCCGTTGTTGTGGATATTCTCCGACTTCCAGCGAGAGAGAACAACGTGGGAGTTGGCAGGGCTGGCAGCTTATGTGTTCGTCGCTGTGGTTATCGGTGGATACCCGTTCGCCAAGATCAAGACCTTGTGAACCTGCGCTACGGAGCGCAGGGTGGAAATGGTCGACCGAAGTTGCCTGTTTCGAAAGTACGTTACGACGCGTCAGGACTCATCGTCGAATATTCGGATCTCGCCACGCGTGTCAGAAGCGTTCACGGTGATATCAAGTGATCGGGCGTATTGATCAGATGAGCCCGTGTACACCAGGTTGAGGCCAGGGGTGACGATGGGATGAGGTGAGCATCATGGGTGAGGTCGGTGTGACGGTTCGGCGGGCATGTATGGGCGACGTGAACGCACTCGTCGAATTACGCGCCGAAATGTTTCGATCGATGGGCAGTGTCACCGGTGACGAGCTCTGGTGCACACATGCATTCGACTGGTTCGTCGACCGATTGGACGATGCGAACTACGCCATTGTCGTCGTCGAACACAACGGCGTGGTCTTGGCCTGCGCCATGGGTGCCGTTCGAGACGCTGCACCCTCGCCTCTCTCACCGGATGGACGTG
Organism: Rhodococcoides navarretei; assembly: GCF_038069675.1. Classification (NCBI taxonomy): domain Bacteria; kingdom Bacillati; phylum Actinomycetota; class Actinomycetes; order Mycobacteriales; family Nocardiaceae; genus Rhodococcoides; species Rhodococcoides navarretei. The sequence continues at coordinate 4,650,290 of NZ_JBBPCN010000001.1, read as the reverse complement.
ATGTCCTGATCAGCAATGTCTGCACCGCACCCGAAGCTCGAGGTCAGGGGTTCGGCGGCAGAGCGTTCGCTGCGGTGATGGACTGGGCTCGGGAAACCGGCATTGCACGAGCGGAGCTGATGGCGACGCCCTCAGGACTGGGCATGTACGAGCGAAACGGTTTCGCTGCCAGCGCCTTTCCTGCTATGCGGGCGCAGTTGTGACGATCAGATGTACGCCGTCGCGACCATCGCGACACCGACAACCGCGGTAGTACAGAGCGCCGTGCCGATCGCGTTGTACGCAGCGAGACCGTAGCGACGCCGTTCGAGCAGGCGAACGGTCTCCACACTCGCGGTGCTGAAAGTGGTGTAGCCGCCGCAGAATCCGACGCCGACGATGGCCTGCACCTGTTCCGGTGCCGAGCGGAACGCCACCAACCCTGCTACGACACCGAGTACGGCCGATCCGGTGACGTTGATCAGCACTGTGGCGTAGGGAAACTCGGTTTTCAGTCGTGACCGAATGACGCCGTCGAGGACGAATCTGCTGACTGCACCGGCACTTCCGGCGAGCACGACCCACAGGGCGATCATCGCTTCTCCTCCGCGCGGGTGCCGAACCGTTGCGCGCAGACGATGCCCGCCCCGGCCGCCAACGTACCGATGACCACGCTGACGGTCATGTACACCGCGGCAGCCACGACGCGATGATCTCGCAACAGCTCCACGGTCTCGAGGGCGAACGAACTGTAGGTGGTGTACGAGCCGAGTACCCCGGTGCCGATACACAGCCGTATCCGTCGTTGCCGGCCACTGTCTGGTCCGGACAGCGCGAGCCGTTCGAGAAACATTCCGAGGATGAACGCGCCGGTGATGTTGATGACGAGAGTGGTGAAAGGGAACGAACCGGATACGAACGGGAAGGCCGACTCCGCGCCGTAGCGAATGCCGGTGCCCACCAGACCGCCGAGAGCAACTGCGGCAATTGCCGCCGGCTGTACGTGTAGAGGACGCGCCGTGTCGACGCCGTCCGGGTCCACAGGCAGGGCCCGATCGGCCGCGGTATCGCTCTGTTCGTCGTCGAAATCGTTCATCAACCTGCTCCCTATCTGCGGACATACGAGTGCCGAGACAGGGACTGTTGTCGGCGCGAAGACCGAGGTTCGGTTACGGCGAGCCCCACCGCCGCTGCACACCGAGGTGCGTTTCCATCATGACACACCGCGGTGCGGCTTCGCCGCAGTGGAGCGGCTAAGTGCCCTGGGCGGCACTCGTTCGTGCCACTGCCGAAGGCACAGGGCCGTCGTAGCGGGCGATCGGCCGGATGATCTTGCTGTCGTGAGACTGCTCGACGATGTTTGCGCACCACCCCACCATCCGGCTGCACGCGAAGGTCGGAGTGAACATGGATCGCGGAATTCCGCACAGTTCCATCACGACGCCGGCGTAGTACTCCACATTGGCGTACAACTTGCGGTCGGGCTTGAGATCTTCGAGCGCAGCAGCGATGATCTTCTCGACCTGTACGGCCTTGTCGATGAGGTCCCCGCCCATCTCCTGCGCCGTCTCGCGCAGCATCACCGATCGGGGATCGTCGGTGCGATACACCGGATGACCGAATCCCATGATGCGCTCGCCTGCCGTGATTTTGGAACGTGCCCACGCATCGGCGGAGTCGATGTCGGCAATCTCGTCCAACCCGTCGAGAGCGCGATCCGGGGCACCTCCGTGCAACGGGCCCGCGAAGGCGCCGATCGCGGCGCACACTGCGGATGCGATGTCCGACCCCGTCGACGCCACGACTCGCGCAGTGAAAGTCGACGCGTTGAACCCGTGATCGATCGTGGCGGTGAGGTAGCGGTCGACGGCCCGGGCGCTGGCCGCGTCGGGCGCATCTCCGGTGATCATGTACAACCAGTTCTGAGCCGTCGTCAGATCTTGCCGCGGTTCGACGGGTTCCTTGCCGGACCGAATCCTGTGCACCGCAGCCAGAATGGTGGGCGTCATCGCGCACAGCCGCAGGGCAGTCGTCCGCTTGTCCGACTCCGACGACTCGTACAGCGGTACCGCGCCGGCCAACCCCGACAACACCGTCCGCAACGCGAGGAGAGGCTGTTCGGGACCTGATCGCGCGACCGTCCGCACGGCTGCGGCGACGTCGTCGGGCAGTATTCGCAAGGGTGCCACCGTGCGCAGGAATTCCGCGCGCTGGGTGCCTTCCGGCAACCGGCCCTCGACCATCAAAAACCAGGCGTCCTCGAACGTGCCTGTCAGAGCCAGGTCGATGGCCGAGTACTGGCGGTAATGGTAGAAACCTTCGTCGCCACGCACGTCCCCGATCGACGTGGTGGTGACGACGACATTGTGGAGCCCCCTGGGGGCCTCGATCACGGTCATGGTTGCACTCCTTCGCGCTGGTCAAGCACCACGATCCGCGCTAACGTTGATTCTTGTCAATGTTGATTGCATCAATATGAAAGACGCCCATGAACCACGCGGACGGCCGAAATCTCCTCACCACAGCCCAAGCGGCATCACGGCTGGGCGTCAAGCCGGAAACGGTGTACGCCTACGTCAGCCGCGGACTGCTGACCAGTACGCGCCTACCCGGTGTGCGGGGGAGCGTGTTCGACGTCGACGAGGTGGAATCGCTTGCGGGCCGTGACTCGGCCCGCCGAACCGATATCGGCGCGGTGGAACGAATTCGGACACAGACCACGCTGATCGAGAACGGGCATCTGTACTACCGAGGTCGTGATGCCGTCGAGCTGAGCTCTCTCCCGTTCGAGTCGGTTGCACACTTCGTCTGGACGGGTGAGCTGCTGGACGATGTGCGATTCAGTGCCGATTCCACTGTAGTGCAACGATGTCGAGCAGCCTTGGGGTCGATCGCACCGGACTGCCGCTCGATCGACCGGATACGCATTGTTGTCGACGTGGCGTCCACCTACCGCCCGTTGCGATTCGACATCGGATCCACCTCGGTGGTGCAGGAGGCAGGCCATCTGTTGGCCACGGTGGCGGCGGCACTCGGTGACGCATCGTTGGAACTGTCGGTGGCAGAATCGATCTGGGACTCTCTGAAGACCGGTGCATCCGATCCGCGCGGGTCGGTGCCGCTACAGGCTGCGTTGGTGCTGATGGCCGATCACGGCCTGGCCGCCTCGACCCTCGGAGTCCGGGTGGCGGCGAGCACCCGGGCAAATCTGTATTCGGTTGTTGCCGCGGGACTGGGGTGCATCGACGGCCCCCTGCACGGCTCCGCCGCCGATCCGGTGTACCGGTTCCTGTCCACAGCGATCGACGATCCGGTAGATGCTCTCGCAACACGATTGAGGTCGGGGGAGCGGGTGCCCGGCTTCGGGCACGTCATCTACACCGACCGAGACCCTCGCGCCGAGGAAATACTGCGATTGCTTCGGGACCCCGCTCACGGTGCGGACCCTGCAGTGGTCGCTGCTGCGGACACGATAGTCGAGGAGGTGAGCAGCAGATTCGATACCTTCCCCAACTCGGACTTCGCTCTCGCCGCGTTCACCCTCGCCTACGGACTCAGGGCAGACACGCCGGAGATGCTGTTCGCACTGGCCCGGATCGTGGGATGGGCGGCACACGCCCTCGAGGAATACGACGAAGCGCCCCTGCGCTTTCGCGTGCCGGGCATCTACACGGGGACTCGGCCGGAAACCTACTGAGGCGTCGGGCAATCGAGCAGAGCGAACGCAGCATGTAGCTGCCGATGCGCGGCGTCGACCTCGGTTGTGTTGCCGGCCAGGTGATGTAGGAGGGCGCGCTGAAAGATGCCATCGAGAAGGATGTAGGCGGAGGGCTTGTCGAGTGAAGAAGTGGTGCCGCGAAGTTCGCAGTACCGAGCGACCACACGCCAAATCATGTATTCGCGACGTTCCTCGATCTCGAGAACGTCGTCGCGGAACGAACCGTCGAACAATGCCTGATTCCGCAGGTCGTACCACAGCCGATGGATGCCGGCGTCCGCCGCCAGAGTGGCGAAGTACTTCGCCTCGAAGTCCGCGTACAGGCCGGTGGCGTCGACTGCGTTGGCCACCACCTCGTCGTAACGAGTGACGCAGATGGCCTCGTACTGACGAACCGCGTGCGTGATGAGGTCGAGTTTGTCGGTGAAGTAATAGTGGAGCACGCCGTGCGAGTATTCGGAATTCTGCGCGATCTCTCGCAGTGATGTGCGCGCATAGCCCAATTCGGCCAGCGTGTGCAGTGTCGCCTGAGCCAGTTCGGTCCGCTTGGCCTCGAACTTGTTGCGTGCGCGCTCTTCGATACGTGCGCGCGGATCAGCTGTCTGGGGCATGGTCCGTGTCCTCTCCGCGCGTAGATCGTCACGTCAGTGTATGCCCGGCGGTCGTGTGGCGAACTTCGGCCACTCAAAATCTGGGCAGTCGTCAAGAAAAGGCTTGACGGGTGTACAAATTCTATCCTAGTGTGATCCGCAGCACACGTCAGAAGGCCGGATGTTCGCACGTCCCCTCCGGTGCTCGAAGTCTCGACCAATCTAGGTCCACTGTGCGGGCGGACCGATCACGAGAGGACATCTCATGCCAACCGACAAGCGCGTCGTCGTCTACGGAGCGTCGGGTTACACCGGCCGATTGATCTGTGAGTACCTGCGCGAGTACAACATTCCGTTCTTGGCCGCCGGTCGCGACGAAGCCCGAGTCAAGGGCATCGTCGACGCGGTTCCGGGTGTCGAGACCGTCGAGTACGACGTCGTCGAGGTCGAACACACCTCGCAGGCCCTGGCCGAGGCGTTTCGGGGTGCCGAGATCGTTCTCAACACAGTGGGACCGTTCTCGCGATTCGGACACGAGGTTGCGCAGGCGTGCATCGAGATCGGTGCGCACTACACCGACACCACCGGCGAGCAGGACTGGATGATCGACGCCGAGGCGAAGTACGGATCCGAGTTCGCATCCCGAAACTTGGTTCTCACACCCGGTTTGGCCCAGATGTACAGCATCGGGGAGATCGCGGCCAACATCTGCCTGGAGACGCCGGGGCTGGACACACTGGACATCGAGGTCTTCTGGAAGGGGCATCCGACGGTCGCGTCGACGAACACGATCCTGACCAACGCCGCGTTTTCCAAGGCCTACTACCTCGAACAGAACCAGTACGTCGAGTGGCCGGACGACGGAGTCATGCAGGTTGTGGTGCCCGGACAGCACGACCTGGGCCTGGCCCTGCCCTGGGGTGGGACATCCCATCCGGTGTGGTTCAAGAACGATCCTCGCGTGGCGAATGCTCGCGCCCTCGGCGGCGTGATCAACAAGCCGCTGATGCTCGCGGTACCTCAAATCATCTCGTCCGCACTGGCTCAGATGGAGGGGAAGTCCGACGCCGAGAAGTACCAGATCATCGACACGGTGTCGTCCTCGGTGCGCAGCGAAACACCTCCACGGGAGAACCCGCGCATCAACACCTCACTCGACTCGGTCTATGCGTCGGGCCCGCTCGGCCGCGTGCACACAGTGATCCACGGCAACTGCAACTACAAGCAGACCGCGTTGCTCAACGCCTATGCAGCAGCCCAATTACTGCAAGGTCCGCCGAAGAAGGTGGGATTTGCCTCTAGCTGTCAGGCATTCGGACATCGTGAACTGCTCGGCGTGCTCCGCGCATTCGGGCTGGTGCTCGAACCCATCGTCACCACGCACAGCTGAGGTCAGGGCCGATGCGGCTGTCCGACTACCTCGACAAGGGGGTGTCACTGGGCCGAGACGCACCCTGTCTCACCATCGGTGACACCACGCGAAGCTACGGCCAGGTGTACGACGATACCGTTGCGATCGCAGGTGCTCTGCAGCACAACGGAATCGAGGCCGGCGATCGAGTTGCGGTGCTCTCTGCCAACGATCCGCTCGCGCTGACCTGCGTGTTCGCGATCTCGCGAGCGGGGGCGGTGTGGTGCCCGATCAATCCACGCAACGAAGCAGATGAGAACCGGCAACTGTTCGACCTGTTCGGGTGCCGATTCTTGTTCTTTCAAAAAGCTTTTGCGGATCTTGTCGGTCGTATTCGCGATCAGCTTCCGCGGCTGGACTGGCTCGTCTGTCTGGACGGCGACGTGCCAGGGGCAGTGTCCTACGAGCAATGGCTCGTCGAACACAGCTCCGAATCGGTTGCCGACAGACGGCCGGCGGACGGCCTGTGCATGATCGCAGGCACGGGCGGTACGACCGGAAAACCCAAGGGGGTGAGGTTGACCGAGGCGAACATGATGACCTCCACCGCAACGGCATTGATGAGTTACCCGTTCGGGGATCGGCCTCGGTACCTGGCGCTCGCTCCACTGACCCACTCTGCGGGCGTGCTGACGTTCCCCATCCTCAGTGTCGGCGGCCACGTGGTTGTGATGGGTGCGCCCGACATCGGAAAGTTCCTGTCCCTCATCGAGCAGCATGGAATCACCCACGCGTTCCTCCCACCCACGGTGATCTACGGTGTGCTCGATCATCCCGATCTCGACATCACGGATCTGTCGTCGTTGCGGTGCCTTTGGTACGGAGCCGCACCGATGTCGCCGACACGACTGGAAGAGGCGCTGAACCGTATCGGGCCGGTACTCGGACAGCTGTTCGGACAAACCGAGGCACCGAACATGATCGCCACGCTCGCTCCGGCCGATCACTTCCGCAGCGACGGATCGATCGCCACCGAGCGGTTGAGTTCGGCGGGCAAGCCGACTCCCCTGACAACGGTGGCGATCATGGACGACGACGGTGGACTGCTGGTGCGCGGCGAACGCGGCGAGATCGTCGTTCGTGGCCCCCTCGTGATGCAGGGATATCACGAGAATCTAGACGCCACAGCTGAAGTCGGTGCATACGGCTGGCATCACACCGGTGACATCGGGTACCTCGACGACGACGGTTACCTGTTCGTCGTCGACCGTGCCAAGGACATGATCATCACGGGCGGATTCAACGTCTACTCGGCGGAAGTCGAACAGGCGCTGCTGTCGCATCCCGCGGTGAAGGAATGCGCCGTTGTCGGGCTACCCGACAACAAATGGGGCGAACGCGTCACCGCCGCGGTCCTCCTACGACCAGGCCGCGATGCTTCCGATGCGGATCTCATCTCCCACGTGAAAACGCGAATCGGAAGCGTCAAGGCACCCAAACAGATTCAGATCTGGACCGACCTTCCCCGCTCGAAAGTGGGAAAGATTCTCAAGACCGAAGTACGCAGCGCCATGTCTCACTCATCATCGAAGGGAAGCACACCATGACCGAGTTCGAGGGCAAGCGAGTATTCGTCACCGGTTCGGGAGCCGGCATCGGAAAGGCCATCTCCCGGATGTTCATCGAGCGCGGCGCGCGTGTCGTTGTCAGTGACATCGATGAAGACGCAGCCGCCAAGACGGCCGAGGAGATCGGTGCCGCCGGTATCGCGAACTGCGATGTGTCCGACGAGAGCCAGGTGCAGAGTGCGGTGGCACAGGCCGTCGACATCCTGGGTGGCCTCGACATCGTCGTCAACAACGCGGGAATCGAAGTGTCCTCGCCATTGCTCCAGCAGTCGACGGAGAGTTTCGACAAGATCTACTCCGTCAACGTCAAGGGCACTTTCCTGGTGATGAAGGCCGCGATCGGTGCACTGGTCGAGTCCAAGGGGAACATCGTCAACATCGCATCGCTCGCCGGGGTGGGCGGCACCGCACTACTCGGGTCCTACTGTGCCACAAAGGCTGCCGTCATCCAGCTCACTCGCGTCGCGTCCATCGAGATGCGCGCATCGGGAGTGCGAGTGAACGCCGTCTGCCCCGGATTCGCAGATACCGCGATGGTCGATCGACTCGTCCCGGACTTCGAGGCGGCGACCCAGATCCCGTTCGGCGATCTCGTGGCTGCCAAGCAGGGACGGCTGGGAACGCCGGAGGACATCGCGGAAGTGACATTGTTCCTCGCGTCGGACCGGGCGTCGTGGATCACCGGAAGCCACTACATCCTGGACGGAGGATTGTCGGCGTCGCTCGTCTAGATTCGAGATTCCCCGTCGTCATCCCAGGGCGACGGGGAGTAACCCTCGTGGTGTCTCGGATGCGATATTTGCCAGTGCACTGCTCAGCTTCGGATAGTGGAACTCGAAACCGCTGTCTATCAGCACTTTCGGGTCGACCCAGCGACTCTTCAGAACCAGTTCGGCCTCCGTCCGGATCACCCGTGCACCGAACTGGAGTAGCCACGCAGGTGTCGGCAGCCCATGATTGCGGCCCAGGGTACTTCTGACCTGCTGCATCATCTCCTCGTTGGTGACGGGGAACGGAGTAGCAACGTTGACCGGGCCGGAGAGATCGGTGTTGTCGTAGAGGTGATCGAGGACGCGTGCGACATCGGCGACGTGCACCCAACTGAAGATCTGGCCGCCGTCGCCCATCGTGCCGCCGAGCCCCACTCTGGCCAGATCGATAATCGGATTGATGGCCCCGCCGCCTGCGCCCAAGACGATCGACATGCGAAGCGCCACCTTGCGGATGGCTACATCGGCGTCGAAGAGCTCACGCTCCCAGGCACGAGCCACCTCGACCGAGAATCCCGATCCCATGTCGCCGGATCGTTCGTCCATCGGCCTGTCGCGCGAGTCGCGATAGATGGTGCCGGTGCTGGCGTTGACCCACAATCGAGGTGTGTTCTCTACGTCGGCAATGGCGCGGCCGAGTTGGGCCGTCGTCTGAATTCGCGACGACATGATCTCGTCCGCGTTCTTCTTGTTGTAGCGACAGCTCACCGAGCGGCCGGCCAGGTTGACGACGACATCGGAACCGTCGAGGACCTCGACGACACTGCGGTGGTCGGACCACGTTGCGTCGCTGGATGTTCCGCGGCCGATGGTCCTGACGCGAATGCCGCGATCTTCGTAGGAGCGACGCAGGTACCCGCCGATGTAGCCCGAGGCACCGCACAGGACGACGGTCGAGGGTGAATCACTCATTGTTCGAGCCCTTCTGGGGATGTCACTCGTTTCAGCAGGCCGGCCACGTCGGTGACCAACCCTCGTGCCACCGGGAGGCGGGCGAGGCGCACTGCTTTGGATACGACGGGTACGAGCCCGTCGACCAAGGTGCGTGTTCGTCTCTGGTTGTCCGAGGAATCGGTGACCCAATGGAGGGTGACTCCCATGTAGAGCATCCAGAGTAGTTGCGGAAGAGTGTCTTTCAGTGGTGCCGGGACCTTCTGTTTCGACGCCTCCAGGGTGGTTCGCATGAGGTCGATGGCCATGGATCTGGCGTCGGAGGACTCCTCCGAGAACGGGCTGGAACTTGTGCTCGTCGGCAGTGCCAAGTGCAAGAAGGAGCCGCCGAACGCGTGATACGGCTCCATCACGTCCAGACCGGAATGCAGGACGGCAGCGAGGTTGTCGGAGAGCGACGCGCCGTCGACGAGAACGTCGAGGGCGCGCTCGCGATGGTCTCGCTGGATCACCCTGTGCAACTCACTGACCAGTTCGTCCTTGCCGGCGAAGTAGTAATAGGCATTCCCGAGTGAGACGCCTGCTTCGTCGGCAATGCGACGCATGGTGGTCGCTTGAAACCCTTCGTCGCGAAAGAGACGTAGGGCTACCTCGACCACCTTGCCTCGCGTGTCGGACGTGCGTGCCATCGATCCGCCTCGTTTCTGAACGTGTTCAAAATTGACGGTAGACCCTCTGTTGAACATGTTCAAGTGGTGTTCGATCGTTGGGAGATCTGAGACGGCGCGGCCCGCCGTACGTAGGGTCGCTGCTATGAATCGAGAACTCGTGGTGGCAAGTCGGCATGTGAGCCAAGTAATCGGGTGTACACCCGGCGACGTGTACGAATTCGCGGCGGATCCCGCGAACTTACCCAGGTGGGCAGCAGGATTGGCCAACAGCGCAGTGACCGTCGACGGAGATCGACTTCTCGCTGAATCGCCGATGGGGCAGGTGACAGTCCGTTTCGTGCCTCACAACGACCTCGGCGTCCTCGATCATGACGTCACGTTGCCTTCAGGGACCGTAGTGAACAATCCCGTACGGGTGCTGAGTCATCCGAATGGCGCGGAGATTCTGTTCACGGTCCGCCAGATCGAACTCAGCGCCGACGAATTCGAACGCGATCTCGACATGGTCGCCGAAGATCTGAGAAGACTCAAAGAGTTGTTGGAAGCTCAGTGACCACGCCGAGTGGATACGGGGTTCCGTGATGCTGAGACGAATGGGTACGTCCCTTATCGGAGGCGTAGGTGCCCAGTGGGTTCGGGAGCTGAACGAGCGACACCCGTGGAGTCACAACGACTATTTTCACAGCTGGATTCTGGCGAATCTGCCGAACCGGCGTGGCCGTGCGGTCGACATGGGCTGTGGTCGAGGTGGTTTGGTGCGTGCGTTGGCTCCTCATTTCGATCAGGTAGCTGGGGCAGACTCCGATTCGGAGATGCGTCGAATCGCACAGGCGACTTCTGCCGCTGTGGGCAACGTGTCCATCACCGATCGCCAACTCGACTCCTGGCCAGACGATTCGATCGATCTGGTGACGATGGTCGCCGTCCTGCATCACCTCGATGTCGACGATGCCGTGCACCATGTCGGGCGAATTCTGGCGCCGGGCGGGCGTGCGCTCATCGTCGGGCTTGCGCCACCCCGGAGCGCACGAGATCTGCTGTGGGATTCGGTCTCCATCGTGACCAACCCATTGATCGGATTCATTCACCGCCCGTGGCCGAGCCCAGCGACAGCACCAGAACCGTTCCCGGTCGAAGATCCAGTGCTGAGCTTCGACGAAATCCGAGACATCGTCGAAAAGCGGCTACCGGGCGTGAAGATGCGACACCGCATAGGGTTTCGACACACCATCGAGTGGACGAAGCCGCCGCGGTAGTCACACCCACGGTGCTCGGCGCTCCCACCACGGCATCGACCTGGACCGATCGATCTCGACTGTCACGTCACGATACCGCTGATCCAATCGAGCGACTGCGACGCGTAATCGGTGGGCACGACGCCCATCGCGGCGCATGAGTCGTTCCAATGCATCGCGCGGTCCGTCGCCGGAGAAGTGGCCGTCGCATGCGGGACATCCCGTGAATCCGGCCAGAATCGGCACTCGATTGTCGAACACCGCTCTGTGCTTTCGATTGACGCGATCTTCGACAAACTCGACTCGTCGACGCCACTGCGCCAGATAGTGGAGTGCCCACCCATCGGTTCGCGTCTTACGCGGCCTGTGGGGGTTCATCGGACGGACGGGGGCATTGCCCTCTCGTGCAGAATTGTCATCATGTACGCCATATCGGAGGCGGGCCGGTGCGTGCTTCGGGTTGGTGAAGCGAACGATACCGCAGCATCGATACTTCCAGAAGTCGACGCAGGGGAAGGAGGAGCCCTATGTGGGATCAACACAACCCGGGCGTGCTGCGGTTGCCGTCGGGCAATCTCGTTCGTGGACGCGCCTTGCGTGATTCGATGCCGGACGGCCCACTGCCGGACTTCGGGGTCTACCTGCAGGGCAAGGATCCCGGCGACTTCGACTGGGACAGCCGATGGGTTCGATGGCCCGACTTCTGGCTCCCGTCCGACACGGAAAAACTCGGGACCGTACTACGAGAAGCACTGCGTCGCTGCGCAACCGAGCGGGTCGAGATCGCGTGTACCGGCGGTGTGGGACGTACTGGCACAGCGCTGGCGTGTCTCGTGGTGCTCGACGGTATGCCCGGCAGTGCCGCCGTCGACTACGTTCGGCGCAACTACTCACACCGGGCTATGGAGACCCCCTGGCAGAAGCGCTTTGCGAAGACGTTCGTCAGGCCAGGTTCTCTGCTCTGAGCAGAATCGCCGACCCGTCACGAAATCGAGGCTTAGGCTCCGATCATGGGCGAGGTCATACGAATGGATGAGCGTCGAGCAGCGCGCGCAGTGGAACCGTTGTGGCGAGAGGTAGTCGGCCGACGATTGCGCGAGCGCCGGCACGCCCGCGGTGACACTCTGGCCGACACCGCTGCCCGCGCAGGCATTGCGCCGCAGTACTTGTCGGAGCTCGAACGCGGCCGCAAGGATCCGTCGAGTGAAATCCTCGCGGCCGTTGTCGGTGCGCTGGGCACGTCGATGGCGGACATCTCAGGCCTGGCGCATCACGACCTGTCGCGAGGCGATGCGACATTGATGGCAGCCTGACGCCCCTCGAGAACCTGGTCGACGACGCCGTACTCGCGGGCGGCGGTGGCCGTCAGCACCAGGTCCCGGTCGGTGTCGTGGCGAAGCCTCGCCGCGTCGCGTCCTGTGTGTTTCGCGAGAATTGCTTCCATCTCGGCCCGGACTCGCACGACCTCATCGGCAGCCAGAATCAGATCGGGGATGGTCCCGCGTCCCTGCGCCGCAGGCTGATGCAACACCACCCTGCTGTGGGTCAGTGTCGAGCGTCGCCCCGGTGCACCCGCCGCGAGCAGTACAGCACCCGCTGCAACGGCTTGGCCCACACATGTTGTGGCGACGGGTGATCCGATGAACTGCATGGTGTCGTACACGGCCAGCATGGCGGCCGTGTCTCCGCCCTCGCAGTTGATGTACATCGAAATCTCCTGGTCGGGGGAGTCGGCCTCGAGGTGCAGCAACTGCGCGATCATTGCATTCGCCACACCGGCGTCTATCCCGGTCCCAAGGTAGACGATGCGCTCACTGAGCAAGTGCGAATAGACGTCGATGACGCGTTCGCCGCGCGAATCTCGGGTGATGACATTGGGGATCGTGTACGTGCTCATCGTGCCAACTCCATTCCGAACGACACCCGTCTCGCGGGCATGACCTGATCGAACGAATCGACGATGGCGTCGACGAACCCGTAGTCGCGGGCGGCCTCCGCGGTGAACCAGCGATCGTGCAGGGAGTCGTCGAAGATCTGCTCCCGTGTCTGTCCTGTGTCGTCGGCGATGAGACCGAGCACCGTATCTCGGGTATGCCGCAGATCGTTGGCCTGCACCTCCACTTCGACAGCCGATCCACCGATGCCCGCCGAGCCCTGGTGCATCAGAATCCGTGAATGCGGCAGCGCGTAGCGCTTTCCGCGCGCGCCGGACGACAGCAGGAATTGACCAGCGCTGCAAGCCAATCCGAGTGCTAGCGTCGAAACGTCGCAGGGGACGAGTTTCATCACATCGCGGATGGCGAGCATGGCGGGTACCGATCCGCCCGGGGAGTGGATCCACAGGGCGATGTCGGCGGAGGAATTCTCTGCCGCCAACGTCAGCAGGTGAGTGGTGAGGACGGTGCCGTTGTCGTCGTCGAGTGCGCCGTCGAGCACCAGAACTCGGTGCCGTAGGAGTTGGTTGCGGAGTTCGGGCGGAAACATTCGGGGTGATTCGCTCATGGTTCGAGTGTGAGTGCCAATCCTGTTGCACGCCAATTGTTCTGCTGTGGGCAGCGAGTCTGCTCACAGCTTCGTTGGGTGCAGAGGGACAATGGTGAGATGACTGCACTCGAGTTCTCCGAATCCGTCGTCGTCGCTGCGTCTGCCGACGACGTGTATGCCGTTGTCTCCGACATCACCAGAACAGGCGAATGGAGCCCGATCTGCCAGGAGTGCTGGTGGAACGAACCCGATGGCGGCGGCGTGGGATCGACGTTCACCGGCCGCAACGTGGTGCCGGGGCGTACGTGGGAAACGGTCTCCACAGTGGCAGCAGCCGAGCCCGGTCGTGAATTCGCCTGGGTGGTGGGCGACAACTTCGTTCGTTGGGGCTACACCCTCGAGTCGGTGGACGGTGGCACACGCCTGACCGAGAACTGGAACTTCCTACCCGACGGCATCGCTTACTTCCACCGCAAGTTCGGCGACGACGCGCAGCAGGAAATCGACACTCGCAGCCAAGCGGCACTTGACGGCATCCCGCGGACCCTGGCGGCAATCAAACGAATCGTGGAAGCCGAAGCCTGAGTGCAGTCGGCCAGGTGCGCTGACTGTCCACTATTCGACTTCCGTGGCGGGATTCCGTCTAGCGAGGAGAATTGTGGACACTCAGAGCACCACCGACGGTTAGCCTGATCGCATGGCAGCAACGGTTCTGCGGGTGTCCACGGTCCTCGAATCACGGGGCCCTGCGGCAGCGATTGTGCTCAGTGACGAGCAGGTCGCGTCACTCGGTTCCACCAAGGCGCCGCCGGTTCGGTTCACGATCGGTGGACAGACCGTGCGCGGTCGTATCGGGCGCATGGGCGGCGAAAACCTGCTCGGGCTCAACAAGAGCGTTCGCGCCACATTGGGCGTCGAAGCCGGCGACACCGTCGACGTGACCATCGAGTTGGACGACCAACCGCAGGTGATCGAGCTGCCGCCGGCGTTGGCGGCAGCTCTGGACGCGGATCCCGCTGTGCGCGCTGCGTTCGATGCGCTGGCACCGTCGACGCGTAAAGAGCACGCCCGCTCCGTCGCGGACGCCAAGCGGAACGACACACGCGAGCGTCGGATCGCGGCTATCGTGCAGGCTCTTCGGTCCTGACTGCTGTTGGCCGTACGACGTCGCAAACGCGCGCGCATTCGTCAGACGCGCGCAGATTGGCCAGCGAGTCCGAGTGCGTTCGGCAAACGCGCTCGCGTTTGCGGAGGCCGAGGGCTCAGACCACAGCGGCAGGCGTGCTCGACCCGACGACCGGTGTCGGCATACCCGCCGAACTCAGGCGAGCAAGGATCTCGATCGCTGAGGTGATGTCGGGCAGTGAACGGGTGAAGGGAATGCGCTGATGATCGTCGAACGCGTATCCCGTGCCGAATCGCAGTCCCGGTGCCAGCAGTAAGCCGTGAGAGTGAGCCTCGGCGACCAGTGCACTGGATCGGATGCCGTCGGGCAGGGAGCACCACAAGGCCAGGCCTCCTTCCGGAACGCGGAACTGCCAATCCGGCAACCGGTCTCGCATCAGAGCAACGGTGTGATCACGTGCGACTCTCGACGTGTCGGCGCGCACCCGGCGCACCTCGTCGTACTTGCCCATCAACTCGACCGCGGCGAGTTGATCGAAAATGGACGCCGAAAGTTGGCGTCGCGCATAGGTTGCGGTGACTCTCGCCAGAAGGCCTGCTTCGGCGCGCACCCAGCCCACTCGCATGCCGCCCCACACAGTCTTGCTGATCGACCCGATCGTCACCGTCGCGATGTCCGGGGTCGCCGCTCCGAAGGGTTCGATGTCGGGTGAGTCGTCCATCGAAAGATCGGCCGCAACCTCGTCGACGATGGTCAGTATCGCATGTCGGTGCATGGTCGCGGACAGTTGGCGTCGTGTCTGGAGAGGGAGCCGCGCACCGGAGGGATTGGAGAAGTCCGGCATGAAATACGCCAACGTGGGGGCACTCTGACGCGCGGCCCTGTCTGCGGACGCCACGAACTCCTCGGGTTTCTCAGGATCGATCGGCACCGGGATGCAACGACCGCCGAACGTGTGAACGAGTTCGACGACAACCGGATACGTCGGGTGCTCGATCAATACCCGGGCACCCGGCTCGGTGAACGTCGCCAACACCGCGTGGATGGCGTCGGTGGCCCCCGAGGTGACGAGAATGTTGTCTGCGGTGGTCGGTATTCCGCGCCCTCGGTAATACGCGGCAACGGATTCACGGAGTTCGAGCAGACCCGACGGAGCGTAGCCGCCCGATGCGAATCGGCCCGTAATCTTCTCGGCCGCAACGCTGTATGCGTCGGCGAGCAAGGGCGAGGCCGACGGTGATGCGTTGACGAATCCGAGATCTGCAGTCTCGCGATCGCCGCCGAGGGTTCCCCACGACGGCAGCGAACTCGTCGGGGAAACGTATGTGCCAGAGCCGCGTTGAGCGCTGATCCAGCCACCCTCACGGAGATGGCGATAGGCCGACGCCACCGTGACCCGACTGACGTCGAGACTGATCGACAGGGCCCGCTCGGCGGGCAACCGCGTCTGAGCCGTCACCTCACCGTTCTCGATCAACCGCCGCAACTCGTCGGCTATGCCGAGGTAGAGCGGACCACCGGATCTGTTCCGCAGCGACGACGGGTCGATACGTGCTGCCAGCTCCGGGGCCGAGATCGCGGTGGCGTCGAACGAGTCCATGCAGTCCACTGTTGCACACTGGACTGCACTATT
Source organism: Rhodococcoides navarretei (assembly GCF_038069675.1). Taxonomy (NCBI): domain Bacteria; kingdom Bacillati; phylum Actinomycetota; class Actinomycetes; order Mycobacteriales; family Nocardiaceae; genus Rhodococcoides; species Rhodococcoides navarretei. The sequence continues at coordinate 4,634,214 of NZ_JBBPCN010000001.1, read as the reverse complement.
CACCGTCAAAGCAGTCCATTGTGGACACATGATCGCAATTGGAGCTGTATTGGCCTTGTCTGTAGTCGGAGCGGGATGGACTGTGGTTGCACTGCGCGACGGCGGGAGAAGTGCGCCCACCGGCCCCCCGCGCAGTCGGGTGCAGGCGGATTGACGGGTGCCGTCTACCCGGGCTCGGTGTACATCCTGCGCAGGGATTGCCTGAAGGCGACCGCGGCGGGCGGTAGATAGCGATCGGTGACCCAGCCGACTCCGATGACGCGCGAGACGTCCTCGGCGAGATCGACCTCGACCAGGTCATCACGAGGTACCGCCGCCGACGGCAGCAGCGCGATACCGAGCCCGCCGCCCACCAGGCCGCGCAGGGTTTCTATGTCGGTTCCCTCGAACGCGATACGGGGTGTGGTGCCGAACCGCAGACATGCTTCGTCGAACACACGACGCAGGGTGTGCTCGGCGTCCAGTGCGACGAAAGGTTCCTCCGCCAGTTCGGAGAAGCGAAGCCGTCGTCGTCGCGAGAACCGGTGACCGCGAGGTAGGACGAGGAGAAGCTTCTCGACGTAGAGCGGCTCCCAGGTCACCTCGAGCGAGTCGACGAACAGCCCCGGCACGCTGAGGCAGAGATCGGTGACGCCCGAGGCTAGATCCGCGATCACGTCGCGGCCGGAACGTTGGTGTAGCTCGAAGCTCACACCGTCGAAAATGGTGCGGTGTTCGCGAATTGCCCTCGGGACCAACGCCGCTCCCAATGAATGCAGGAATCCGAGCGAGACGGTGCCTGCAGACGTACCGGCCAACTCGCGTACCGCAGCGATACCGACGTCGATGCTGCGGGCTACATCCGATGTCGATTCGCGAAACGTAGTGCCGTAGCGGTTCAGCACGTTCACCCGTCCCTCACGGGTGAACAAGGGGACACCGATTTCGGCCTCCAGTGATGCAATCGCACGGCTCACTGCGGACTGCGACACGACCAGGTGTTCGGCAGCCGGCCGTAAGCCCCCGAAATCGGCCACGGCATGGAAATACCGTAGCTGGTACAGCTCCATCGACACGTCCCTTCACTTGCGATATACGCAACTATAAGCCGCAAAACTATCGATAGACGCGGCAGTTCAGCCGTCGTAGCGTCGAGAACATGACACCGACCGAAGACGACGACACCACAGCCATCCCGACCGCGTGGCTGTTCACCCCCGGCACCGACCCCGAGCATTTCGACGTCGCTGCCCGATGCGGTGCCGGAGTCGCGATCCTCGACCTGGAAGACGCCGTCGCGAAAGACCACAAGGACCGCGCCCGCGACTCGGTCATAGAGCACCTGAAGACACGCGATGTCGGCGACGTCCGTTGTGCCGTTCGGATCAATCCACCGAACACGGTCACAGGCCTGCGAGACCTCCTGGCACTGGCCGACTCCGGCGTGGCACCCGATTATGTGGTCGTGCCGAAAGTCGACGCGGCGGCAACCGTCGATATTGTCGCGGAGGTACTCGCGGATGCCGGCCTGGTTACCGGCGTTGTTGCGATGATCGAAACAGCCTTCGCTGCAACAACTCTGCACACGATAATCCAAGACGCCAGATCGCCGATCGCGGCACTGATGTACGGCGCCGCCGACATGGCGGGAGATCTCGGTGCCGAAACGGGCACTGCTGTTCTCGCGCAGGCACGGTCGGCCTGCCTGCTGGCCGCAGCAGCGGCGCGAATCCCCGTCATCGACACACCCTTCTTCGACATCGGAGACGCGGCCGGACTCGGCATCGATATCGCGGACGCAGTTCGCAGCGGATTCAGTGCCAAAGCCGCCGTTCACCCCGCACAGATCGCACCCATCGTCGAGCGATTCACGCCTTCGGCTGACCAGATCGACTGGGCGACAAATGTTGTCGACACAGCAACAGGAGGTGTCGGAACGGTGGACGGACAGATGGTCGACGAGGCCATCGCTCGCCGAGCGCGTCGAATACTCGCACGCGCGCGGCGCTGAAACGCCAATACTCATCAAGAAAGAGAACAGGAGCGAACATGGAACCGATTCTTCCCGCGTACCGGGAGTTGGCACCCAACACGTACCGCGAGACCTCAGGTCTCTACTTCGAGGACTTCGTCGTCGGCGATACCTTCGAGCACCGTCCCGGGCGCACCATCACCGACACCGACAACATCTGGATGACGTTGTTGACCATGAACACTCAGCCCGTGCACTTCGACGCCGCATACGCTGCGGGTACCGAATGGAAGAAGATGCTCGTCGATTCGACCCTGACGATGTCGATGCTGACCGGGATGAGCGTACGCACGGTCAGTGCCAAGGTGGTCGCCAATCTCGGGTGGGACAAAGTACGCGCGACGCATCCCGTCTTCGCCGGTGACACCCTGTACGCAGCGAGCCGCATCCTCTCCACCCGGGAATCCGCGAGCCGACCCACTCAGGGAATCGTGACGGTGGAGACCACCGGCACCAATCAAGACGCCGATGTGGTGATGACCTTCGAGCGAACCATGTTGATCTACAAGCGCGGACACGCGCCCGAGCAGGAGGTGAACTACTGATGACAACCACAGCAACCAACCGAGCCGCCGCCGAATACGCGGCCAAGCTCACCGACGCCCGAACGGCCGTCGCCGATGTTCGGAGCGGTTCCACCGTCGCTCTCGGACAGGCAGCCGGGCAACCTCCGGCACTGATGCGCGCCTTGGCCGATCGAGCCCGGCGGGCCGAGATCGACGAGGTGAAGCTCTATTACTTCCATGCCGAGCAGCCGATGCAGGAGAGTCTGCTGCAGTACGAATTGATGGGTGCTCTCGAGCCCCACTCCATGTTTCTTCAGCGAGCGGAGCGTGAGCTCATCGTGCGCGGAGACCGGGACGGACGAAAAGTGGTGTCTTTCGTGCCGAATTCGTTCAGCCAGTCCATCCGACTGTTCGCCGAGCGAATCCCGGTCGATACCTTTCTCGTCACAGTCTCGCCGATGGACAGCAACGGCTACTTCACCTTCGGGACCAACAACGACTACACCAGTTCGGTTGCGCGGCAAGCCAAGAGGCTCGTCGTGGAGGTGAACGACCGCATGCCGCGGGTGTTCGGCGCGTCGGCGCTGCACGTGTCCGAGATCGACGCCATCGTGGAGCACACCGAGGAACTTCCCGAGCTGCCGCAGCGTCCGACGGGTGAGATCGACCGCGCGATCGCGCGCCGCGTCGCCGATCTGGTTCCCGAGCATGCGTGTCTGCAGATCGGGGTCGGCGGACTCCCACAAGCAGTGTGCGAGATGCTGGCCGACCGCACCGACCTCGGTATCCACACCGAGGTTCTCACCCCTGCACTCGTGCGGTTGATCGAATCCGGCGCGGTGACCAACCGGTACAAAAGCATCGACCGCGGCGCATCGGTGTTCACCTTTGCGATGGGAGACAAAGAGTTCTACGACTTCCTCGACGACAATCGTGGAGTCGAAAGCCACCCCGTCGACTACGTCAACGACCCCGCGGTGATCGCCCGCAACGACAATGTGGTGTCGGTGAACTCGACGGTCGAGATGGATCTGACCGGTGCCTGCAACTCCGAATGGCTCAACGGTCACCAATACAGCGCATCGGGCGGCCAGGTCGACTTCGTGCGAGGGGCATACAACTCGAAGGGCGGCGTGTCGGTCATCGCATTCGCGTCGACTGCACGAGATGGCACGGTGAGCAAGATCGTCCCGAAGCTCTCGGGCCCGGTCACCACAGCGCGCAACGACGTCCACTGGGTCGCCACCGAGTACGGAACCGTGAACCTCAAGGGGTTGTCGTCCACGCAACGTGCACAGTCGCTCATCGACCTGGCTCATCCCGATCACCGGGCCGAACTCACCGAAGCCGCACGCGCACAACACCTCATCTGACGCAACGACACCGAACCGGAGCCCGCCATGAAGATCGAATCCCTCGACCACCTCGTCATCACCGCCTTGGACCCGGCCGCGACCGTCCGCTTCCACACACGCGTACTCGGCATGACCGAACACACCTTCGGCTCCGGCCGGACTGCGCTGCTGTTCGGGAGCAGCAAGATCAATGTGCACCAGGCCGGTCACGAGTTCGAGCCCAAGGCGGACGTACCCACACCGGGCAGTGCCGACCTGTGCTTTCTGGTCTCCACGCCGATAGCCGATGTCGTCGAACAGCTGCACGCTGCCGAGGTTGCGATCGTCGAGGGACCGGTGACGCGGACCGGTGCCACGGGCCCGATCCTGAGCGTCTACGTGCGAGACCCGGACGGCAACCTGATCGAGCTGTCGAACCCGGCGTAACCCATCTGGGTGTCCACTATTCGGGCCCCGACGACGGAATTCCGCCATCGTGCCGCAATTTCGGCGTCTGAGATCCCCGGGTCTGGCCGACTCGGCCGCGGGTGTTCGCGGACCTGAGTGTTCACTATCGACGATGATGCGCGGCTTTCCGCTGATCGAGTGCGATCGTGAACGCTCAGGTCCGCTCGGCGGTGATCGAATCGATGAACGGCGTGAGCAGCAGCGCCAGGTCATCGGCTGCCGCGTCGATGTCGTCGGGCGGCTCGGGGATGTAGCTCAAGGCCAATCGAACGATGGCCTTGCTGACCACGTCGGCCTGGCGTGGGGTTGCGCCCACCCACCCGCGTTGGAATGTCCCGGACAGCCGCTCGCCCGCGCGGTCGATGAGCACCTCGCTGTCGGTGGTGATCAGGCGCAGAAGATCCTCCGGTGCGTCGCCGCCGTGCAGTGATCGTACGAGGGGGTCGAGCGCGCTCAGCTGGAAGAACGACGAGAAACCCTGTCGCAGAGCGGCCGACGCATCGTTCTCGTGTTGGTACAGCGCCGTTTCGCACATCGCGACGAACGCGTCCGTCAATCTGATGGCGTAGCCCTGTGCGACGCCGCGCCGCGAACCGAACTCGTTGTACAGGCTCTGCCTGCTCAGACCCGCAGCCTTGGCGATGTGACTCATCGTCACGTTGCGCCAGTTGCGTTGGTGCAACAACTCGCGCAGCGCATCGAGCGCGGTATCGCGCGCAAGAGTCGACGCTGCTTCACGGTATCGACCGGGGGTCGACGTCTGTTCGGCTGCGGGCATGAACACGACTCTATCGAACGACCGCATGCGGCTGATCCAGCCAATCTTCTCCGAGGAGACTCCGATCGACGCGGTCTCCGCTCGCGATGAGCAATCTGATCTGCCGGATGTCCTTGGGGTAACCCACCCCGATGGCCCCGACGAGCCGGCCGTCACGCAACGCACATGCGGTGAAGCGGCGGTCTGCAACGCTGCCGCGGGCGAGGACGTACTCGTCGTCGGGGCCGGTCCACCCTGCGAACTGCAGGTTGATGCCGTGCTGAGTGGACCAGCCCCACGGGACATCGAGATCACCGGGCGGAATCCCCAGCATCGAGCGGGCAGCCCGGGTGGCCTGATCCACCGCACCGTTCCAATGCTCGCTGCGATACGTGCCGCCGAGGATTCGGTTGGGTACCTCTGCCACGTCGCCCGCGGCGTAGACGTTCGGCGTGGACGTGCGCATTTCTGCGTCGACCAGAATTCCGGAGCCGACCTCGAGCCCCATGTCCACTCCGAGTTCGACGTTCGGTACCGACCCGACGGAAACCAGTACGGTGCCCGCCGACCAACTGCGTCCGTCCTGCGCGGTCGCACGAAGGGTGCCGTCGGACAGTGTCTCCAGACTGGTCACGGCGACATCGGTGTGCAGCTCAATACCGTTGTCTGCGTGTAAGTCTCGATACATCTGCGACACTGCAGTCGGTGCGATCCGGTTCAGCGGAGCGGACGCTGCCTCGAGCACCGTCACCTCGGCTCCGAGCGATCGGGCTGCCGCCGCCGCCTCGCACCCGATCAGTCCGCCGCCGATCACCAGCAGTGATCCGGTGCGCAGAATGTCGGCGTGCAAGGGCTCGACATCGGCCACACCGCGGAGCGTGAACACGTGCCCCGGAAGATCGAGTTGCCGTGCCCGAGAACCGGTTGCCAGGAGTAGCGCGTCGTACTGAACCGGGTCGCCGTCGTCGAGCAGCACAGCCGAATCGGTGACGCCGACTGCCGTGACGCCCGAGCGCACGTCGACGCCGTCGATCGGGTTGCCCAGCTGAACTTGGTCGATCGACTTGGTTCCCGTCAGCAACTCCTTGGACACCGTCGGCCGACGGTACGGCGCGGCCTGTTCACTCCCGACCATTGTGATGGAGCCGGTGAACCCCTCTGCGCGTAGTACTTTGGCCGCGGTGTACCCGGTCGCACCCGATCCGATGATTGCGATCGAGCGCGGCGTGGACGTGCTCACCCGCGCTCGACCTCGACCATCTCGAAATCGGCCTTGGCTGCGCCGCAGTCGGGGCACGACCAGTCGTCGGGAATGTCGTCCCAGCGGGTGCCGGGCTCGATGCCGTCCTCGGGCCAGCCGAGTTCCTCGTCGTACTCGAATCCACACTGAACGCAGCGGTAGAGCTTCATGCCTTACTCCTGAAGTCGATTTTCTCGCGGACACCGCAGTCGGGGCACGGCCAGTCCTCGGGTACCTCGGACCATGCAGTGCCGGCTGGAAAGCCCTCGCGCGGAGCGCCGTTGGTCTCGTCGTAGACGAATTCGCACACCGGGCACTCGTAGGCAGCCATCACTTGGCTCCGTGCTGGGCGAGGATCTTCTCCCGCTTGGACGGCTGAATGTTGACCTTCGTGATGTCACCGTCGTAATGGTCGAGAACTCGGTGGTCCATCACTTTGCGCCACACCGGTGGGAAGTACGCCAACGAGATCATGCTCGCGTATCCGCTCGGTAGATTCGGCGCCCCGTCCATGCTGCGCAGGGTCTGGTAGCGACGGGTGGGGTTGGCGTGGTGATCACTGTGTCGCTGAAGGTGATACAAGAAGATGTTGGTCACGATGTGATCGGAGTTCCAGCTGTGCTCGGGGGTGCAGCGCTCGTAGCGGCCGTTCTCCTTCTTCTGGCGCTGCAGGCCGTAGTGCTCGAGGTAGTTGACCGTCTCGAGCAGCGAGAAACCGTAGATGGCCTGAATCACCAGGAACGGCAGAATGATCGGACCGAACACCGCGACAAGCACCGCGTAGAGAACGACGGACATCAGCCACGCGTTCAGCACGTCGTTCTGAATGCTCCACGTGCTCTTGCCCAATCGCTCCATGCGAGTCTTCTCGAGCTCCCACGACGACTTGAGGCTGCCCCAGACGCTGCGAGGCAAGAAGGCCCAGAAGCTCTCGCCGTACTTCGAGCTCGCCGGATCCTCGGGGGTGGCGACGCGGACATGGTGTCCGCGATTGTGCTCGATGTAGAAGTGGCCGTAGAACGTCTGTGCCAGAGTGATTTTCGACAACCAGCGTTCCAGGCTGTCCTTCTTGTGGCCGAGTTCGTGTGCGGTGTTGATGCCGACGCCGCCCATCACGCCGATGCTGATGGCCAGTCCGATCTTGGAGATCAGCCCCAGCCCACCGTCGATCCCGAGCCACGACAGGTTGTCGGCCGACCACAGGTAGCAGGCGAACACCAGGCTGGCGAGCTGGAACGGAATGTAGGCGTAGGTGCAGTAGCGGTAGTACTTGTCTTCCTCGAGTGCCTTCATCGCCTCGTCGGGAGGGTTGTCGCCGTCGGGACCGAAGAACCGGTCGAGGATCGGGAGCAATCCGTAGACGAGCAGGGCACCGATCCACCACCAGACCGGTGACACCGCATTCCAGCCGAGTTGGTTGAAAGCCCACACCAGTCCGGTGGCCATGAACACCGCCGTGGGTGGGATCAAGCCCATCAACCAGAGGTATCGCTTGCGGTCGTGCCATTCGTCGACCGGCGCCTGCGCCTGATCGTCGACATTCGATGCGGTCATCGTCACTCCTCGTGTAAGGCCGATCACTGTGGAATGGACAATACACTAAATTTGTCATCTTGTTGGACAAATGGGCAGATTTGTAAAACCGTGGTGTGGACTGTGGTTGCGCCCACAGCGTCACCCTTCGGACAGATTCAGCTGCTACCTTCCGATCCGTTGTGGCCGGTCCTATGCGGCCACGGCGCTCGTAGGTCCGTCTGTATCCCGTCGGGGGTACTACACAACAGGAGTAGTTATGGACGCATTCATCGCCAAGATCATCATCGATGTCATCCTCGGCCTCATCGGCAGCGGAAGCGCCGAGAGCGGCAGCACTGCAGTGAGTGCACTCCTCGGATCCTGAGATCGAACGGTTGCGCCGGTGCAGCACCGGCGCAACCTGGGGGCGACGGTGCCGGTAGCGCGAACGTGAGCGTTCAGAACCGTGCACCGGACGCGGAATGTCGCCGATCGGGGTCGATAGTGAACGTTGAGGTGCGGCAGCCTGTGGATAACTCGGATCCATCCACAGGTTTCGAAAGCGCCACTGGCGCAAGCACCGTGGATCGTTCACGGTATTCGCATGGGGGTACATACCGCGGTCGACCTGATGGCTCGGGGGACGAGTCGCAGCACCATCACACGTAGAACTGCGTCCGGGCAGTTGATTCGAGTGCTGCCCGGGATCTATGCGACAGGAAAGCCCGACTATCTGGACCTGTGCACTGCGGTGACTCTGTGGAAGCCCGACGCCGTCCTCAGCCATCTGACCGCGGCGTGGGTGTGGGGGTTGGTGGAGGAGGAGCCACTGCACGTCACGGCAACGGTGCCGCCGTCGACACGGCACCAGGCACCGGACTGGGTGAAGATTCATCGCCGACGCCTCCCCGAATCGGACCGGCACCGAGGGCTTCCAGTGGTGACGTTGGCTCAGGTGTTCGTGGACGTCGCGGCGACTCTGACGGGTGAGGAGTTGGAGCGATTCTTCGATACGGCCATTGCGCGGCCGGGCCTTCGGCGTCGAATCGCTACGGTCTGCGAATCATCTCGCGGCATGAACGGCATGAAAGCCGTACGGAGACAATTACGTCTGTGCTGCCTCGGGACACGATCGGAAGCGGAGCGTGTCGTGGCGCGAGCGATGTCCGCTCGACATTTCTTCATGGAGATCAACGCACAGGTGGGGCCCTACTTCGGCGATTTGGTGGACTTCCGGGCGCGGGTGATCGTAGAAATCGACGGCCGGGAGTTCCACATCTCGGGCCAGGCTTTCGACAACGATCGTCGACGGCAGAACAAGATGGTTCTGGAGGGATGGTTGGTGCTGCGCTATTCGGCCGTCCAGGCAATGGGCGATACGCGGCGCGTGGTGGACGAGATCATCGAGGTGGTCAGGCTTCGTCGACGTTCGATCGATGCAGTCGGCCGGTCGCTACCCCGGACCTGAGCGTTCGGAACCGTGTGCCGAACGCGAAATGTCGCCGATCGGGGTCGATAGTGAACGTTGAGGTGCGCGGTCAGAGGCGGCCCTGCTGTACGGCGACAACAACGAGAGCGATCACAGCAATCGTGAGGATTGCTAAGAGCGCCAACTGGATTGGATCGGTCGAACCCGGTGGGCGCACCCCGTTCGGACCCCTTTTCTGGAGCATGTCACAGACTGTAGGTCACTTCCTCGGATTGTGCACAAGATGAATGGTACAAACGAGATCGATGTTCGCACAAATGTTCGATAGGGCGTAGGGTCGAGTTCGGCGGGGTTGGGAAGGGAAGCCCGGCTCCGCCGCCGAATCGATAGACGGTGGTGGGCCCAGTGAAGTGGACGGTGATCCGGTGAACGACGTGCTGCGCAAGGTCGAGGAATTGAAGGCGTTGGTCGTCGAGCTCGAGGCCCTCGATCGACAACGCGTCGGACTGGGGGATCGACTGGTGGATCTCGAGCACTTCTTTCGGAGAGCCGGGTGCCCCGAACTGTCACAGCAAGCGCTCGATGCGTTCATGGTGACCTACGCGGGCCGAGTGTTCGAGTTGGCCGACGGTATGCGGGGATAGTCGCGAGTTTCCCACTTTGCGGACCAGGTGGTTTCGTCTGTGGTTGACTTGTCTCTCCATGTCGGGACACCAGGAAAGCCGCTCGATACCTGTGAACAGTGTGCGTCAGTGGTGGTCGCTTCCGGTCGACTACGGGTGGAATGTTGCGTACGCGCGGTCTCAACAGGCGCTGCACGTCACCAGGATTCTCATCGGGATCTTCTGCTGGTTCTACGGGGCCGCTGCAGCGATCGCCTTGACCATCCCCGGCCTCGGAGACAGCAGCCTGGGGCGATTGGCGCTGTGGTGGACCGTCGTGACGACGCTGCCGATCGGATTGGCCTGGTTGATCGGCGGCTGGCCGAGCTGGCGAATGTCGATCGCGTTCGTGCTGTACGCCGATTTCGTCCTCGCCGCAGTACTTCTCACCGTCGACGAGCCGTCCGAGATGCTGCCGATGGCGGCGCTCTTCACGGTGATGGGCAGCTACGTCGTGGGATTTCACGGCCCCAAGTTGTTCACCGCCCATCACCTGTTCGCTTTCGTCACCGTTGCGGTTCTCTATGCCTCGGCCATGGTCGACGACCCCGCACAGCGTCTACGGACCACTCTTTATCTCGTGATGCTGATTCTGGTGATGTTCTCGGCGCCGCTGATCTGCCACTCCTTCCTGATGCTGTTGCGCCGCGATGCCACCGGCGCGTTCTACGACCCGCTCACCGGAATGCAGAATCGACGGGGATTCGACGCGGCGATCGGCAACCTCGACCGTCGACCCGGGACGGACGCGGTGGTAACCGCGGTGGTGATCGACATCGACAACTTCAAAGCCGTCAACGATCGGTTCGGCCACGAGCACGGAGACACGGCCATCCGATTGACCGCGAGCCGCATTCTCGACGTCTTCCCGGCACCGGCTGTCACGGTTCGGCTCGGCGGCGAGGAATTCGCAGTCGTCTGCCTCGGTGGCCTCGACTCGGTGATCGAACGATCCGAGCAACTGCGAATCCGCCTGTGCGACGCGACCGATCGGTCCCCATTGACAGCGTCGATAGGCGTCGCCCATGCGGTTGTCGAAGCCAGGGGCGTCGAGGCCGGCATCGACGAACTGCTCGGCCGGGCGGACAAGGCGATGTACCGGGCCAAGAGGTTGGGCGGAGATCGCGTCGCGCAGTGTTCGGATCCGGTACCGGCCAGGCCCGCCGACGAACGGTGACGAACGACGGCGCCGACCGTGTTCCGCGATGGAACCGGTCGACGCCGCCGATCGAAGCGCAAACTGCTTATGCCACCTCTGCCGCAATCGCGGACCGGGTGCCGACGTCGAAGACCGGGTTGGTCAGGTGCACGTCGAGGGTGTTCCCCGGGCCGGCGATGATCGCGTTGAGCACCGAGGTGAACGCGCCACAGTCCTCGAACTGCGGAATCGTGTAGGTGCCCGTGACATGTGAGTCGGTCTGGTTGTTCTGGATCAGGTCGATCGCATCCAGCGAACCGGTGAGGTTGGCGGTGGTTTCGGCGGTGACACAATCGGCACCCGCGGGGATCAGATCGGCCGAGGCCGATCCTGCGGATCCGGTGTCGATACCGAGGGGCTTCACCGAGTCGATCCGAATCTTGAAGCTCTGCTCGACGTCGAGATCCAACGTGGGTGCCTCGGCGGGTCCACCCTGGACGAGGGTGCCGGAGACCGGGGTCGCGTCGATGATCGAGATGGTGAAGTTGGCCAGCGTTGCGGGTCCGAGCTTCAGATCGGCCGACGCCTGCGGGAGGGCGAGCGAACCGGTCACGGTTCCACCGACCAGGTCGACATCGGTCACCAGGTCCGTGGTCGGGAACACCACCGGCTGACCGGTCTTGGCGATGATCGTCGTCGTGTCTGCCTGGAACGTGATGGGAAGGGTGTCGGCAGCATTGGCCGGGGCGGCGACGAGCGTGCCGAGAGCGATGCTCGATGCCAGTGCCGTCATCGTGACGACGGTCTTGTTGCGGATCTTCACGCGTTCTCCTTCTAGAGAATGGGAGTTGGGACTGGAGGAATCAGGACAGGGTGAAGGCGGGGTCGGGCTGGACCGACAGGCTGTTGACCGTGCAGTTACCGGACATGGGCTGGTTGGTCGAGGTGAGGGTGTTGGTCATGTTGTCGAACGAACCCGCGAGGGTGGCCGGGCCGCAGTTGTAGCCGACCAGCGAGAAGCCGACGTTGGACACTTCGCCGGTGGTCGCGCTGGTGGGGGTGAGGGTCCAGGGCAGGTTCTTCAACTGCGGCAGGTTGCACAGACGATTGGAACCGCTGATCTGGGCGTCGGTGATCGATGCCGAGGAGCCGTCGGCGCTGGTGGAGCCGATGAGTTCGATGGAGCAACTGACGGGGACTCCGAACGAGGCCGGTGTGCTCACGACGATGGTTCCGGGTGCTGTGAAGGCGGTACCGGCGGGGGAGATGGTAGCGGCACCGGCGCTGGCGGCACCGACTGTTGCTCCGGCGATGGCGAGAGCGGAAACGGCGGCTGCGAGTGTACGAGAGCGGGTCGGCGGGTTGAGCGTCATCGATCGATCCTCCAAGTCCAGAACGGCTCCGGACCCCCTGCCGGGGCCCGGTGGTGCCGGTGTTCCGGCAACCGGGAGGGACGTTAGGGGGACAAAACACCCATCGAAAATGCTTTGCTGCAACTCTGTGAGAAGTCACAATCCGGTCGGTATGTTTGTTGTATGCAGTGGTAACGGAATCCGGCGCATGCCTCGAAAGACCAGTGCAACATCGGCTTTCACCCCGATTCCGGCACGAAGATGAGCTTCTGGATTCACGGCGGCCCGGATGCTTCTGCCGTTACCGTTGCGTTATACAAAGTTACCGAAACGAGATGGTTGTGGCTGTGTCGATGACACTTCCGACGCCGAAGATTGGTCGAGCGAAAGAAAGTGCGACCGACAGGTTTGAAAACGGAGACGCCCCCGCGTGACGGGGGTGGTTTTTTCGTGTCAAACTGAGGTGTGACGTTCGCGCTGGCCGAAGCAGGATCTGCAGTCGATACGGACACGGGAGAGTTGACGGTGCAGCCGTATTTCGCCCCGGTCTGTCGACTGGACAACGGTGCGCTCGCGGCAATCGAAGTTCAATTGCGCGGCCCCGAGAACGGTCCCCTGGCTTCGGCCGACGCCCTCAAGCGCGCAGCCAGGGCCATGGATGCCAAGCGTGAGCTCGACGCCCTCGCCTGGGGAGTGGCTCGAATCAATCAGTCGGTACGACTGCCGATGCTCGTCTCCATGGACGTCGACTCGCTCGCTGCTCTGGATCCGGCCACCGAAGAACAGCTGCGACGCGACATCGTGGTCGTCACCGAAGCCGCACTGATCGACAGCCCGGCCCGCACCCTCGCTGCCATCGACAAGGCTCGACGTGACGGCAAGGTGGTGGCCGTCGACGACGTCGGTCGTCGGCCACAGTCGATGACTCTTCTCCCACTCATCGAACCGGACGTGATCATCCTCGCCGGATCCATGGTCTCCCGTCGCCCTGATCTCGCAACTGCGCGCACTGCTCATGCCGTCTCGGCTCAGGTCGAACGAACCGGTGCCGTAGTGGTGGCGAGCGGGGTCGATACTGCCGTGCATCGCAGCCGCGCACTCGGACTCGGAGCGACTTACGGGGTGGGCGAGCTGTATCCGGCCGCGGAAACGACGGAGGAGCTGCCTGCCGATGCGGCCGAGGTGATGCCTCCGTTCCCGACCTGGAGCACCCCTGCCATCGCCGCTGCGTCGCCGTACGGCATTGCCTCCGCAGGCAAGACTGCGACCCGCAGCACCAAGCGTCTACTGGTGGCGATGAGCACATCGCTCGAGATGCAGGCCGCAGCCGCAGGGCCGGAAACGTTGGTACTCGGTACTTTTCAGCGAGCCGAGCACTTCACCCCGACCACCCGCGGGCGCTGGGTGTCGATGGCCGAGCAGATCTCGTATGCCGGCGTCTACGGCGTCGGCATGGGCTACGTGCAAGAGGGTGGCATCATGCATGCGCCTCTCGACCCGGTGGATCCACTGGTCGAGGAGTGGAACGTGGTGGTCCTCGGCCCGCACTTCTGTGGTGTGCTCGCCGCGATCGATCTGCACCGCGGGGAGGTCGACGCCGACCGGGAGTTCGACTACGTGATGTCGTACGATCGCGCGACCGTAGTGCGTTGTGCCCGAGCTATTCTGGCGCGCTTCTGAGCTCTCGCACGTAGCTGTCGACCGGCTATGTTTCGGGTGGCAGCGTGAGGGCATACGGCACTCAAGTGATTGTGTAGTCCGGACTACCCCATCGCCCAGGCTTCGCACGTTGAAACAACAGCGTGCGAGGCCGAACTTCTTTCACCACCCCGCCGATGCCTGCCTGACGTGGTCGAGCGCCACCTCGCGAAGCTTGCGGTTGGTCTTCTGCGATTGCTCGACAAGCATTTCGAATGCGGCCTGTGGGCCGATCCGATGCACGGACATCAAGATCCCCTTGGCCTGCTCGATGGGTGCTCGGTCGTCCAGAACCTTCTGCACATCACACGGCCAGTCGACGCGAAGAGCCCGACCTGCATTCATGCGCTCAATTGTCACCCGAGCCGGGATGCCGCAGGTCGGACACCGCAAGACGCGCCGAAAACGCGTCGAACAGAGTTGTCGACGTTACTTGATCAGTGGCGGTCCGTTACCGGACCGTGATCAGGCGGCAGGGTTGGACAGCGGGCGCCCGATGAGAAATTCGAGTGTTCGGTACGCGTCCGTGCGACGGCCGTTGCTCGCATTGTCGTGGTACGCGGCACCGGCGACGACCACTCCCACCGGAATGCGACCCGACTCGATATCGCGCGCCGTCTGCTCGGCGCAGTCACGCAACACCGGGCAATCGGCGCACAGGCGCCATGCTTTTTCTGCGCGCTTACGTCCGTGGCGGGGGAGTTGCTGCGAGTCGTAGGCATCCATATCGTCGATGCACGCACCCTTGAGGCGCCAGACCTGGTCATCCGTCATCGTCGTGATCCGTTTCGCGTCGTGCCGATCGTTCCACGACCCTTGTTCCCCGTCTCGCTGAACTCGAAACACCCAAAAGCCTTGCGCCGCCTCAGGCCCGCCGGGGTCAGGAAGGGCGAAGACTACCGACCCTCGATGCCGCGGCCGCCGCAGCGATGGTCACCAGTGCGCCGAGCACGATCGCAGGTCCCTCTCCGGGAGCCAGGACGCCACTCTGCGCGCCGAGTGTCACCGCCGAGACCGGAACGCCGAGCTGGGCTGCTGCGAGTATCCCGAGTCCAGCGGGCTGTCCTGTCACACGCATGGTGCCGTGCACTGCAATGGCACCGAATCCCAACGCGAGGCCCAACACGATCATGTTCGGGTCGCTGCCGAGGGCACGCAGATCGAGCGATGCGCCGAGCCAGACGAAATACAGTGGTCCCAGAAATCCTTCGGTGATGGCGAACAGTTGCTTTGCCAGGCGTCGCGGTTCTCCGATGGCGGCAATCGCCAGGCCGAAGCCGAAACCGGCCAACATCACCGATGCGTGGGTGTGGACGGCCAAGGCAGCGAGTCCGAACAGTAGAACCAGGTTCAGTCGCAGTTCCAGCGCGAGTTTGCGCTGGGCAGACACATGATGCACGCGACGGCGCAGTCCCGAGATGTCGAAGTGTCGCAGGACGACGAAGATCACCGCGGCTGCGATCAGAACAGTCGCAGATCCGAGTGCGGCTGGACCGGCCCGCTCTGGATCTATCACGAGGGGTAGCGCGACGATACAGACCGCATCGGCGAGCGCGATCTGAGGCAGGAGGGCCATCAAGCCCGGTGCGGTCATCGCGGTGGACTCGACGATCGGCATGATGACAGCGGCAGAGGACGACGCCATCAACACCGCGTACAGACCGAGGTGTGGCGAATCGAACGCGGCGGAAACGGCCCACCCGAGCGCAGTTGCCAGCAGCCCGACGGCCACTGCCCGCGCAGCACCGACACCGAGGCCGATACGCAGGCGCGGGTCGCGAATCGGTACTTGACTGCCGGCCACGAACATGACAAGGGCAAACCCTACCTGGGCGAGAAAGCTCAGTGTCTGCTCACTCGGATCGAGAACGCCGAAGCCCGTGTGGCCGATGACAATTCCAGCCACCAGTTCTCCGATGACGACGGGTATCCGAAGACTGTGTGGAAGTACCAGAAGTGGGCCGAACAAACCCACCGCGGCACACAGGGCGAGCGTCTCGAAGGTCATACGACCCCGCCGACGTCAGGCAGAGTTCAGCGTCGGTCGCCGACTCGACGGCAGTGCCGACGCAACGAGATCGCGAGGGTGCAGCGCCCCCTGTTCGGTCATCATCGCCTGGATTCGACAATGAACCACATGCAGTTGCGCAGCAAGTGGGCTGCGCATGAGCGCGAGCTCGTAGTCGATGCCGGCGGAGCGGAATTCGGTGTCGAGATCGCTCATGTCATCGTCTCCTCGAACGGGGCTACCTTCGTGTCGACGACTGCCAGGACGACAGTCCTGAGCGTACGACGACCAGCGGGCTGTGCCATCGGTCCTAGTGCCCTCCTTTCGAGGACACTCGGCCCTTCTCGCGGTGTCCGCCGCGTCGCCCGATTTCACATCACGATGACCGCGGCACCCGCGAACCGGCCGTGCCGCAGATCTCTTAGGGCATCCGGCACGTGGGCGAACGAGTACTCCGTGGCCTCGACCTTCAAGCGGATTCGACCGCAGATCTCGAGAAATGCCCGTGCATTCTCTCTGGTGTTCGCTTCGACACTGCGCAAACGCTTTTCGTGGAACAGGTGTCGCTGGTAATTCAGGGCAGGGATATCGGTCATGTGGATCCCGGCCAGCACGACGGTCCCGCCCGGTACGAGTGCGTCGAGCGCCGCCGGCACGATCTCACCGATCGGCGCGAACACGATGGCTGCATCCAGTTGCTGCGGAGGAGCGGTGAACGTGTCCTGAGCCGAGTCGAGACCGAGCGACAAGGCGAACTCGCGAGCGACGGGATCCCTGGTCATCACGTGCACTGTGGCACCGGCCGAGCGAGCGAGCTGCGCGACGATATGCGCGCTGCCACCGAACCCGTAGAGCCCGAGTACGCCGTGCACGGGGAGCTCGGCGAGCATCAGTGCTCGGTAGCCGATGATTCCTGCGCACAACAGGGGCGCGAGTTCGGCTGTGCGGTATCCGTCCGGCAACGCGAGAGCATAGTCGGCCGGAACAACCGCCCACTCTGCGAACCCTCCGTCGTGATCCCAACCGGTGTAACGGGATTCGGCACACAAGTTCTCCTTGCCTGCGGTGCAGAACGAGCAGATCCCACAGGTGTGTCGAAGCCAGGGAATTCCCACTCGGTCGCCGACCTGGAACGAGGTGAGGGTATCCACCCCGACGGCAGACACGACCCCCACGATCTCGTGCCCGGGGACGACGTGAGGGACGTGCACCGGGAGATCGCCCTCGACGACGTGAAGGTCCGTCCGGCACACCCCGCAGGCCTGCACCGAGATCAACAATTCTCCCGGTGCAGGAACCGGACGGCGTTCTTTGCAGAGACTCAGTGGACTGCCGTCGACAGAGCCCGGAACCGTAGTGCGCCAGACCTTTCCGTATTCGTCCGTGCCCGCGATCGACTGGGTCACGGGGTGCCCGCAGCGGCGAGCGCGTCGGCAATTGTTCCGGAGGTGTCGATGAGGGTTGCATTCGGCCACGGGCGTCGGGCACCGGCCATGGCGTCGTACACGGCCGAGGATGCGTCCGATGCGCCCCGCGGACGGGTCGCGATACGTTCGAGCGCGGTGCATCTCGGCGCTCGGCATTCGAGCTCTACGAGGTCGCTGTGGGTGTCGGCGGCGAGCCTCCGCGCCTGCTCGCGGGTGTGCTCGTCGTTCCATGATGCATCGATGATGACCGAATGGCCCGTCGTGACCTGCTCGTGCACTCGGTGCATCAGCTCGAGATAGGTGGCAGCTGTTCTCTCGGCGGTGTAGAGCCCGCATCCGACAGGCGACGGATGCGGAGACTGCGGGTCGAAACCAGCGCTCTCCTTGCGCACCACATCGCTCGACAACACCACCGCTCCGGTACGTTCTGCCAGCGCTGCCGCCATCGTGCTCTTGCCGGTGCCGGGCAGGCCTCCCACCAACGTGATGGTGACCACCGACGACGCCAGATGGGCGAGCGCCAGCTCGAGGTGGGCACGTGCGTCGGTCTGCGAAGCCGGATGACCCTGATGGAAGCGCAGGCAGGCCACCTTCGCGCGAACGGTTGCGCGGTAGGCAATGTAGTGATCGATCAGAGAGCACGGGGGATTGTCTTCGGTCGCTTCGAGGTACGACGCCACGAATCGTCGCGCCGCGTCGGGGCGACCCTGAAACTCGAGATCCATTGCCAAGCAGGCGACGTCGTCGATCCCGTCGAGAAAGCGGAGTCGGTCGTCGAAGTCGAGGCAGTCGAGTATTCGGGGGCCGTCGGGCAGACAGAAGATGTCGTCCGAGAGAAGGTCGCCGTGCCCGTCGACTATGTGACCCTGCGAAATTCGCTGATCGAACAGAGCAGCACGTCCGCTGACGTAACGTGACGACAGAGTGTCCAGTCGCTCGACGAGCGCCGGGTCGAACACACCGACCGCCAGATCACGCAATTCGTCGATGTTGTTGCGCCACCGCTCTTCCACAGCGCATTGTCGTCCCTCGTTGTCGATGCGACTACTTCGAGGGCTGTTCTTGTGGGCGATCCCGAGCGCCCGCGCGACCAGATCGACCGTATTGCCGATATCGTCGCCGGCCGCGGCACGAGCGGACAGTCGAGTGGAGTCGGGAAGACGACGCATTTTCAGCACTGGTTCGGCTGGACCGCCTTCCGGGTCGGTGAGCTCGGCAATGCCCAGGTAGACATCGGGTGCGAATCGCGAATTCAACGAGAACTCGCGGTCGCACGCTGTCCGTCGAGAGTCGACGGTCCGAAAGTCGAGAAAGTCCGTTCGGATCGGTTTCTTCATCTTGTAGGCGAAGTCGCCGAACAAGAAAACGTAGGCACTGTGGGTTTCGTGGACCATTGCGGCACTGTCGGCGGACGGATCGCAATCGACGACTCCAGGCATGGTGCATCCTTCGAATGGTGATGGGAGAGCGAGCACGAGGTCGGGTTTTGTCGTCGAGGTGGATGCTCCACGGCACTACCGCGACGGGTGGTTTCGCGCCTGTAGAAAGTCCTCCCAGTCAGTGTCCCAGTGCCGCATGCGGCTTCGGTCACCGGCGACGGTGGTGAGATAGATCGAGAATCCGACGAAGACCGCGCCGAGAACCCACACGAACATGGCCGTGGACGCACCGTTGATGACGGCTCCGACCGCACTGAGGGGCGCGTGCACGAGGGTTCCGTTCGCGTCGCACCAGATCGGAGTGGTCTCACCGATCTGCACGTCCGAGGAAACCTCGGTCGATGCCGAACGAACGGACCCGTCCGATGCACTCCACTGCACCGTTGCGATACCGGTGGTAAGCAAGGTGCGGTCGCTGCCGGTGGGCGCGGACTGCACGGTGTCGATCACTCGGGCGTCGACCCGAACGTATTCTGCCCGTTGCTGTTGCGACCGCGACGACAGGTCGCTGTAGGTCACCGAGCCGATCGTCGCTGCGACGGGTATCAGTAACAAAAGGACAGCGAATCCGACGACGAAGGCCGTTCGTTCGATCCTGTCGGGCAGTCGCATCAGCGGATTGGAAGACCAAGGACTTCGGTGCCACCACCGATGCGCGAGTTCTGCGAGCATGCCGTCACCTACCCCTCACCGCCGTGTGTTCGGCGTCGCTTACGAGTTTCCGACGCTGTGCACTGGTGGGTAAGGGCACAAGGTCCCGATACACCGAGGGCGGTGGACCGTGAATTCGATCGATCGAAGACTCAACGCACCACGAGGATCGGACCGCCCGAGGCATGCACCAGAGATCGTCCGATCGAGCCGAGAATCGGAGCGGCCCATGGTCCGTGCCCGCGGCTGCCGACCACGAGAAGGTGTGCGGAGGCCGATGCGAGTCGAAGCTCGTGCTCGGCCGAGGCCTCGAGTACGTGTAGGTGGACGACGACGGCTGGATGCGCGGACGCGGCAGCTGCGACACGTCCACCCAGCCAGTGCAGGGTTCGCATCTGTTCCGGTGCAGACTCTTCCGGAGCAGGACGTTCGTGGGGAGAGCGGACGTGCAGAGCAGTGAGCGGGACATCGAGTGCGTCCGCGTACCAGAAGGCGGCGTCGATCGCACGAGTACAGGATTCGGATCGATCCACTCCGACGACGACCGGTGAGTTCGGCGCGGCGTCTCGGGGCTGGGCGCGCCACACCAGAACCGGGCACGTTGATGCCGTCACGATCCGAGTCGCGTTGCGGCCGAACACTATGTCTCTGATCGGACCTGACGCACGACCGCCGATGACGACCAGATCTGCAGTGTGCGACAGTGCGCCGAGCGCTGAGGCGATCGGGTCGTCCGTCAGAATCGAATCGACGACGATACCGGGGTCGATGCCGAAGAGCTCACTGCGAGCCGATCGGAGGAGCCGGCGACCCTGCACTTGCAACCTCGATCGTATGGATTCCTGGTTACCCAACGCCGGTGAGTGCCGCGAGATCAGCGCGTGCACAAGGCGAATTCGCGATCCGGTGATCGATGCCAGGCCCGCCGCCCAGATCAGTGCGCCGCGCGATTCCTGCGTTCCGTCGAGTGCGACGACGATGTCACCCCACTCAGGTTTCGCCCAGAACCCAGGAGCGGAGCTCGCCGGATCGTTCTGCGGCACGGTGCTCACCATGATCGATCGACCATCGGTGCCAGGGCGTGACAGATGTCGACCGAGACGTCAGCGAGATCGTCGTCGATCGCACGCTCGGCGTCGAGTTGTTCGAGGAGCACCCGAGCTCGATTGGCGGTCAGAGGAAACAGGTGACCACGAAGGCGTGCCGTCGAGTTCAATCTCTCGTACGTGGCAAGGACCGCATCGTCGATGCGCGCGCGAGTCAGATCGGGGTACCTCTCGGCGAGCATCGCGGCAATCGATGCCAATTCACCGGTCAACGGCAACGTCGATGGTGCCGAATCGATCAGGGTCATGAATGTCTCCGAACGGTCGTCTTGCAGTCGAGGGCGTCGAAAGCTCCGGCAACCACTCCGGCATTCCAGCCCGGGGCGGCACCGTTCACCGGTGGGTGGATCGAGGAGGCGTCGACTCCACTGCGCATCAGGACCCACGCCACAACGGAGTTGGAGTTCCACCTCTCGCCTGTCCGGCGCTCGTCACGGCCCCAGATCAATCCGGGCACCGACTCGGCCGCGTCGATGGCGCGTCGGCACGATGATGCATCGGTTGCAAGGCGGCGTGGGCTCTCCACCGCCTCACCGATGTCGGCGATGGTGCCGTTCTTCCAGCAGTGCACCTCGTAGCGACCGATTCCGTATCGCTGGGCGAACCGCATCCCGACCGGTCCTTCGACGACGACTCCGCGATCGACCGCGGGTTCGTTCCAGACCGGAGTCATCTCGACCACGTACCGGTTCGGCGGTAGATGAATCACGAGCGCAGAGTGATACAGGTCGTGGGCGGTGCGGTGGTCGATCAACGCACTGGCACCTTCGAGGATCCGGCCGTTCCATCGCACCGACCGTCCGCCTGCTCCGAGCGGTAGCCAGTACAGGTCGAGGCCAATCGTGCCGCGCGGGTGATTCGCTGCAGTCGATGGTGTGTGCACTGTGACCTCACGATCGCTCGGGCAGGAAGAGCTTCTACCCCGAGGGTGGCCGACGCGTGTCACGCGATGTAGGGCCTTTCGTCGGCAGGCCGGTTACCGAAGGCCCCTCTGTCGTCCTTGCCGGCCTCGTAGCGTCGTCCGGGCTGCCCGATGCCCAAGGCGGTACGAGCTGTATCGACAGAAGGATTTGTGATGGGAATCAACAGAATTCTCGCGCTCGTCGTCGGATGTGTGGTGGCATTCGTGTCCTTCGCCATGCTCGGTGTCGGCCTACTCCTGTTCGCCGGTTACCTCGCGCAGGACGACGAGGGGCGAATCAGCTTGCCGACTGCACCGTTGACGACGGCGTCGCATGCGCTTGTGTCCGAGAACGTCTCGCTGGTCGGTGCGATCGACTCGCAGGTGGAGGACGAGGTGACAGTCTCGGCCCGGGTCACCTCGTCCGACCCTGCGCGCGAAGTACTGATCGGCGTCGCGCCCACCGCGGAGGTCGACGACTACCTTCGCGGTGTGGCGCACACCGTGGTCACCGACGTCGAGTTCTCGCCCTTCCGGGCTCGATACGACACCGTCGCCGGCGGCGAACCGTCCGGTCCGCCGCTGGATCAGCAGTGGTGGTCGGCCCGCTCGAGCGGCATCGGGACAACACAGGTGGAATGGACGCCACAGGGCGGCTCGTGGACTTTGGTCGTCATGAACGCCGACGGTAGCGCGGGCATCGACGTGGACGTGAGCGCAGGCGTTCGGGTGCAGTCGCTCGGACCGGTGGCTGCATTCGTTCTCGCGGGCTCGGCAATCCTTCTGGTGTTCGGTGTCGTGTCCATCGTGTTCGGCGCTTCCGGGCTCGGGAGGAGATCCGACTCCGACCACGTCTCGGAACCACTCGCCGAACCCATCCCGGTGTCCGGCAGCATCGAACGGTCTCGATATCCGGTCACGCTGACCGGTGAACGTCCCGAGTCACTGTCCCGTGGATTGTGGATCGTCAAATGGCTTCTGGCCGTCCCGCATTACGTCGTCCTGGTGTTCCTCGCGGCAGGGTTTGTCGTCACGACGTTCGTTGCCGGGGTGGCGATCCTGTTCACCGGACGGTATCCGCGCGGGCTGTTTCACTTCAACGTCGGCGTTCTCCGATGGATGTGGCGTGTGCAGTTCTATTCGTACTCGGCGCTGGGGACCGATCGATACCCACCGTTCACCCTGCACCACGCGAACTACCCCGCCGACCTGACGGTGGAGTACCCCGAAAAGCTCTCGCGCGGAAAGGTATTGATCAAGTGGTGGCTGCTGGCGATACCGCATTACCTGGTGCTTTCCCTGCTGGCCGGCGGTTGGTATGCCGGCTTCCGGTTGGCCGGAAGCGGGGACGCCGGGCCCACGGGCCAGCCGTATCTGTTCGGCTCGGTCCTCGGTGTGTTGGTCCTGATCGCCGCAGTATCGCTGCTGTTCACCGGTCGCTATCCGAGAGGCCTGTTCGACCTGGTGCTCGGTATCAATCGTTGGGTGTTTCGCGTCGCGGCCTACGCGGCTCTGATGACCGACGAGTACCCGCCGTTCCGGCTCGACATGGGGCCGGACGAGGCCGAGCTAGCTCAGAAAGACCGCGTCGACGACGACGTATCCGGCCACCGCGAACACCAGGTAGGCAAACAAGCGTTGTAGCCGTGCGGTATCGACCCGAGATCCGAAGTGGGCGGCCAGGAGAGAACCGACGATGGCGGTGCCTGCGAACGCGAGGGTGATCGACCAGTCGATGGTCGTGCCGCTCAGATGTGAGAACAGACCGGCGACGGAGTTGGCGACGATGATCACAAGTGAAGTGCCGACCGCGACGGACATCTCGATGCCGAGCATCAGCACGAGCACCGGAATGATGAGGAATCCACCTCCGACCCCGAACAACCCGGTCATGAATCCCACCGCAAGGCCGGCCGGGACCGCGCGCGGTGCGCAGTGTCTCCAATTGATGCCCGATGCCGAAGTGGTGCAGGCTGTTCCGATATCGCCCCGCTCAGCGAGCATCCGTGCTCCTGCGGCCACCATTACTGCGGCGAAACCGAGCAACAGAATCCTGTCCGGAAGCAGCCGGCCGATGGCGCTGCCCGCAAAGGTCGCGGGAATGCCGGTCGCAGCGAAGACCGCCGCCAGTCGCCATTCGACGCGTCGGGCGCGCAGCTTCGGGATCACCCCCACGGCCGCGGCGGTGCCGACGACTATCAGCGAGACGGGTATCGCTTCCTCGACGCCCAGGCCGAGGGCGAACACCAGCACCGGAACAGCAAGGATGGATCCGCCTCCGCCGAGCAGACCGAGCAGAATTCCGATCACGGTGCCGAACCCGAGCGCCAGAGCCACTGTCATCGCGTGTTCACTCCCATCGAAGGTGCCTGTATACCCCAGGGGGTACTTGACATACCCTAGGGGGTATTGCACACTGTGTCTACCGCCCAGCGAAACTCGCTCGGCGACGTCCGGACGGAGGAAACCGTGATCCTCGAGCAGTACTACCTCGAATGCCTGTCCCACGCTTCGTATCTGATCGGTGACGAGGGCACCGGACGTGCGATCGTCGTCGACCCTCGCCGCGACATCGCCGAGTATCTGGACGATGCGGCGAAATACGGCCTCACGATCGAAGGTGTCGTCAACACTCACTTCCATGCCGACTTCGTCTCGGGCCACCTCGAACTGGTCGACGCTACCGGTGCCTGGATCGGTTTCGGCGAGGCCGCCGAGACCGACTACCCGATCCGGCGACTGCGGGACGGCGAGCGATTGTCCCTGGGCGACGTCGAACTCGAAATCCTCTCGACGCCCGGCCACACGTGGGAGTCGATCTCGGTGTTGGTTCGCGAGCACCCCGGGGCCACGCCCACGGCCGTGCTCACCGGGGATTCCCTGTTCATCGGCGATGTCGGGCGACCCGATCTGGTGAACCTGGGGGACGGATCCACCGCCGACCTCGCCCGAGCGATGTACCGGACAGTGCACAACACGCTGCTGGCGTTGCCGGACGACGTCGTCGTCATGCCTGCCCACGGAGCCGGCTCGTCCTGCGGCAAGAACCTGTCCACCGAGCTGACCTCGACTATCGGTGAGCAGCGAGCGACCAACCCGTCGGTGCAGCCGATGACCGAAGACGCGTTCGTCGCGCTGGTCACCGAAGGCCAACCGGCGGCACCGTCGTACTTCGCCGCCGACGCTGCGATGAACAAGCAGATCCACCCGTTGCTGTCTCCGAGCCGCACGATCCCTGCGCTGACGCCGGAGCAGGTCCGAGGCGAGCTTGCCGCCGGCACCCGAGTGCTCGACGCGCGGAGTGTGGACGACTTCGCTGCCGGCCATCTTCGGGGATCGGTCAATGTGGGTTTCGACGGTCGTTTCGCCGAGACCGGGGGCATGGTTGCGGAGATCGGCGGACGAATCGTCCTCATCGCGTACCCGGGAGAGGAACAGGAAGCCGCGCTGCGTTTGGCCAGAATCGGATCGGACAATGCAATCGGCTACCTGGTGGTCGACCGAGACGGAGCATTCCCCGTGGAGCTGACCGGATTGGTCGAGACCGCCCCACGCACCACGGTCGAGCAACTCGACGCCATGCTCGCGGCAGGCGAGGTGACATTGGTGGACATTCGTAACCCCGGTGAACGCGACCTCGGCGCGATACCGGGGGCGACGCCGATACCGTTGGCGCAGCTACGAACTCGACTTGCATCTGTTCCGACAGGTAAGCCGATCGTGGTGTATTGCGCAGGCGGGTGGCGCTCGAGCGTGGCTGCGTCACTACTGCGCGCACACGGTTTCGAGAACGTCTCGGACCTGGCCGGTGGATACGACGCCTGGGTCGACGCCCACGTCTCGGCCTGAATATTCGTACGACTCGTAGAGGAGAAGTTCATGTGTTATCCCGTTACCTGTGCGACGTGTCGCAAGACCGGATGGGGTGGCTGTGGTCGACATGTCGACGCCGTCATGCGATCGGTGCCGTCGTCGGACCGCTGCACCTGCGGTGAGAACTCGACGCCACCGCGCGAGGAACGTCGAACTGGGCGGTCGTTCTTTCGCCGCTGAATCGCGAAGTGGAGAGAAGTCATCGAGGCGGCGGACCTTGTGCCCTAGCTCCCGAGTTGTTCGGCAGCCACGCTGAATCCATGATGTCCACAACACGAGCGCTCACCGTGAAGGACCGACGATGGCCGTGGCTGGGTGCGGTGTGCGCGGGAATTTCCATCAACGCGTTCGGTGGCGCGATCGGTTTGGCCTCGGGTGCTATCGATCTCGGTGCCGAAGCGCAGGCACGCCTGCCGATGTCGAACCCGGCGCTCGCCGGTCTCGCGTTGGTTCTGGTCGTCGGCGTGCCGATGGGACTGGCGGCGGCATCGGCTCTGGCGGGTGGCGGCAAGACCGGCCCCATCGCCCATACGGCGGGCGTGCTGCTCGCCGCCTGGATCGTGGTTCAGCCGGCTGTGATCGGCGAAACGAGTTGGTTGCAAGGCATGTTCGGCGTACTGGGAGTTCTCGTCGCCCTCCGCGGGTGGCGCATTACGGCGCACTCGAATCGCAGCGCATGAAGATACTCGTCTCGACCGCTGGGCGTCACGGGGCGACGGACTCGCTCGGGCAGGAGATGGCTCGAGTGTTTCGGCACGGGGGAGCCGATGTCGACATCTTTGCCCCGGATTCCGTCGCCGACGTCAGTGGTTACGACGCCCTGGTCATCGGAAGTGCCGTCTATTCCGACCGGTGGGTCCCGGCCGCCAAGCGGCTCGTCGAGCGGGTCTCCAGGTCTGCGCACCCGCCCGTATGGCTGTTCTCCTGCGGGCCATTGCATTCGAGCGATCGACCGGTCAACGACACCACCGACGCCGCACGCGCGGTAGCAATCTTGGATGCATCCTCGCATCGAACATTTCCCGGTCGGCTCGACGCGGACCGGCTCTCGGTGGGCGAACGCCAGATCTTCGACAACTCCGGCGCGGTTGCCGGAGACTTCCGCGACTGGGTCCGTGTGTGCAACTGGGCCCGAGAGATCCTTGCCTGTCTCACTGCCGAGAAACCTGGTTCGTGACCTTCATGGACGTGCCTGCGCCGACACAGTGAGCGGACGGACAGACGTGCTCGTGAATCTCTGCCGCCAACTGTGCCACCGATTCCGTCAGTACGGTATTGGCCTCTATCATGTCCTGGAGTAGTGCGGTGTTCGAAAGTGTGTGTACGGCAACCTCACTGCTCACCGAGTCCGCGCGCTTCGCCGAGATCAGCAGAATTGCCCCCTGGAGTCCCGCGATCATCGACAGGAACAGGTTGAGCAAGATGAACGGGTAGGGGTCGAATCCGTCGCTCTGGTTGTAGGCGGCCCACAGCGCCATCACGCCCAGAAACAGGAAGACGAACGGCCAGGAGCCCATGCCGTTTCGGACGTAATCCGCCGCTCGCTCACCGGTGGTCAGTGCCTCACCGGTTCGGACGCCCGGGTGCTTTCTCCACAGGTTCATCGCTCGCAGGTCTTCGAGTCGGAGGGTGCAGAAGTGTCCATGGTGGCGAGTGTGGCCCCTGATCGCGGGAGCCGCCAGGGGCGAAAGGCCATCACTGCAGTGCCTTTTGCCTCCCCAACCACAATCTCGGAAGACGTCCCGACCGGGCGGTGACTTCCGGCCCTACGTGCCCACCGACGCAGCGTCGATCATCGACGGTGTGCATTGCTCGATGGTCGAGAACGGCATCGATTTCGATAGTTGGAGGAAATCCACGATGAAGGCAGCTGTTGTCACCGAGTTCGGCGGACCCCTGGTCGTCAAGGACATCCCGATTCCGGAACCCGCACCCGAGCAGGTGCTGGTGAAGATGGAGACGTGCGGGGTATGTCACACCGATATCCATGCTGCGCAGGGGGATTGGCCGGCCAAGCCGACCCTGCCGTTCGTTCCCGGCCACGAAGGCGTCGGAGTGATCGAGGCGGTCGGGACGCAGGTGTCCAAGGACAGAATCGGTGAGCGGGTCGCCATCGCGTGGCTCGGTTCGGCGTGCGGCGAATGCGATCATTGCGTGTCGGGTTGGGAGACGCTGTGCGAGGCGCAGCAGAACAGCGGATACTCGATCGACGGGGCCTACGCCGAATACGCAGTTGCGCATGCGAAGTACGTCGTCCGGGTTCCCGACGGGATCTCTTCGTTCGACGCTGCTCCACTGACCTGTGCCGGCGTGGCCACGTACAAGGCCGTCAAGGTCGGCGGCGTCACCCCTGCACAACGCGTGGCCATCTTCGGCGTCGGCGGACTGGGGCACTTGGCCGTGCAGTACGCCAAGATCGCGGGCGGATTCGTCACCGCGGTCGACATCGAGGACGAAAAGCTCGATCTCGCTCGGGAACTCGGCGCAGACCACACCGTCAATTCGGCAACGACCGATCCGGTAGCGGCCATCCAGGAGCTCGGCGGTGCCGACGTCGCCATCGTGTTGGCCGTCATCCCCAGCGTCTTCGATCAGGCCTTCCGGTCGCTGCGTCGCGGAGGACGGCTGGTGTGCGTGTCGATGCCCGCGCATGGGGAGTTGTCCCTACCGATCTTCGAGACGGTCGTCGGGGGAATCTCGGTACTCGGCTCGATCGTCGGGACCAGGAAGGATCTGCGCGAGGTGTTCGCACTGCACGAGGCCGGGCGGACGACGGTATCGGCAGTCTCGCGCAAACTCGACGAGGTCAACGACTGCTTCGAGGACCTGATGGCCGGACGCGTCACCGCACGTCAGGTCTTCGAGTTCTAGCACGTTCGAGCTCGTGATCACCACGACTCGAGTAGAGATGGTTTCTGCGCGGCTACCCGAGCAGTAGGGTTGTAGAGGGCAGGCGCGGGTTCCATTCAGCGCGTGTGGCCGCAACGAATCGAGCAGCGATGAAGACAGACGACGGCGGCGGTTCAGTTTCAAGTGAGCGTGCACTGAACAGCGCGCTGCATGTGTCGGAGCAGCTGGGGAGAGCAGTGGCCGGCCAGGCCTCGATCGACCAGGCCGTCGGGATTTTGATCAGCCAAACTGGATGCAGCGGCACCGAGGGATACGAAACGCTTCGATGGCTCAGTGGGGCCGAGCACAAGAAATTGACCGAGGTTGCACGATCGTTGATTCGCGAGGCGGTCGACGACGGGAACCGGTATCGCAACCGGGTACACAGACCCGGTGCAAACGAGTAGCGTCAACAGGCTGGTGCATGCGAGGCTCGAGATCCGTTATCGACCCGCCGCACCTGCGCCTGACGGCGGAAACCCACCGTCAGTGACAAGGAAGTACCGAACAGGCGGTCGGGCCGCACGGGATTTCGCGTGGAACTACATTGTCGTTTGCGGTCTGATCTGGGGCGACTGACCACGGCGCTCGACAGCTCCGGGGTCGATCTCGCTTCTCTGGTCGGACGGCTGTACTCCGATCTCGATTCGGCCGTAGCGGCCATGGTCTCGATGGCCCTCACCGTCGTCGTCGACGGCGACTGTTTCGAGGTCTCGGTGTCCCACGAAAGCAGCTGCGATCACGTGCCCCTGTCCTCGCTCAGACTGACCCTCTCGGACGCGCGCAACACCGACACCGAACAGTTCCTACTGATCCGGTCCGGAGCAGCAGGTGCGTTGGTGAACTTCGCCGCCGACGCGGGCCGCACACTGGGGCTGGCCGGTGACTCGGCAGTCGTCGACCGGCACCTCGACCAGGCCGGTGAGTCGGGTTTGCCCGAACCGTCTGCTCGTGATCTCGAAGCGTCGAGCGAAGTGAATCAGGCGATCGGTGTGCTCATCGCGGGAGGGCGCAGCGCGGCGGAAGGTCGAGCCGAACTACACCGGTTGACCGCCCAGTCGGGAAGGTCGACAAGCGAAGTCGCCCGGCGCACTCTGCGTGACGCGCGCGGATGGTTTCCCCCGCGAGGGCCCTGATCGATTACTCGAGATCGTGATGAGTTCTCACGGAATCGGATTCGCCGTGATACGGGTCAGGCCGACCGCGGCGCGGTTGCGGTCAGCGCGCGGCAGATGGTGCCGGCCCATTCGTCGATCGCGGCGCGTGACCTGTCGTCCCCGTAGTCGGCGTTGACCATCCGTACCACGGCTCGCTCGAAGCCCGACAGCATCGAGCGATCCAGCCTTCCGCCGAACACCTTGTGTTCGATCGCCCATGGAGCTTTGTTCCACTTCGAATTCTTCTCGGACGAGGCACTGTCCCCGATCGGCCCACTGGAGAACAACCACAATCGAGGACGAAAAGCTCGATCTCGCTCGGGAACTCGGCGCAGACCACACCGTCAATTCGGCAACGACCGATCCGGTAGCGGCCATCCAGGAGCTCGGCGGTGCCGACGTCGCCATCGTGTTGGCCGTCATCCCCAGCGTCTTCGATCAGGCCTTCCGGTCGCTGCGTCGCGGAGGACGGCTGGTGTGCGTGTCGATGCCTGCACACGGGGAGTTGTCGCTACCGATCTTCGAGACGGTGGTCGGGGGAATCTCGGTACTCGGCTCGATCGTCGGGACCAGGAAGGATCTGCGCGAGGTGTTCGCACTGCACGAGGCCGGGCGGACGACGGTATCTGCCGTGTCGCGCAAGTTGGATGAGGTGAACGAGTGCTTCGACGACCTGATGGGTGGCCGCGTCACCGCACGTCAGGTCTTCGAGTTCTGATGTGGACATTCTCGGCAACTGTGCGCTGACGTCGATGTTCACTCGATCGAACCACGTGCCTGTGGGGAGGCAGTAGGGTTCGTCGTGGGCAGGCGCGTACCCGAAAGGTATGTATGCCCGCAACGAAGTGAGCAGTGATGGACTCCGAGGAGCACGAAGACCACCTCAGGTCGAGCCTCGCCGATCTCGGCACATTGGCGATGACCGATCTGTCGCTGTCCGACACTCTCTCACACGTGGCGGAATTTGCGGTCAGGGCGATTCCCGGCGCGGATGGTGCCGGGTTGACGCTGCTGCATCCGGGGCGGCCAGACACGATTGTCGCGAGTGCAGATTTCGTTCGTGTCGTCGACGATATCCGATACACGCTGGGCGAGGGCCCTGCATCACCGCGACTGCGCAGGGCATCACCGTTCGATCCGGTTCGCTCGAAACCGACCCGCGATGGCCGGAATTCGGTCCCAAGGTCGGCCGGTTGGGCGTGCACAGCGTGTTGTCCCTACCGCTCATCACCGCAGGAGACGTGCTCGGTGCGATGAATGTCTACGCGCACAGGCGCGATGCGTTCGATGCTCGCGCTGCGGAGTTGGGCGAACTCTTCTCGGTACCGGCTGCTATCGCGGTGCAGAAACGCGCGCGCGTTGGCCGGTGCTGCCCGGCTCACCGAGCAACTGGAGAAGGCGCTGAACAGTCGCGCGGTGATCGACCAGGCAATCGGCGTGCTGATCAGTCGAACCGGGTGCACCGGCGCCGAGGGATACGACAAGCTCCGATCGCTGAGCCAGGCCGAGCACAAGAAGGTGGCCGTGGTCGCGGAGGCCATGGTGGGAGAAGCGAAGAAGACCGCGCGAACCCGCCGGCGTACGTAGAGGCGTAGCGTTGAGCATGCGGGTGCGTCAGAGGCATCGAGTCCGACTTTTCCTCGCGCCTGCACTTCGACCCCAGCGCTACGCTGCGGGTGTACCGGAAGAATCGAATCGGCGGTCGGGCCGCACCTGGATTATCGATGAAACTTCAGCCTCGATTGATTAAAGATCTTGCTACGCTGACCGAATCGCTGGATTGCTCGACCGTCGATCTCGCGCGTTCGGCCGGGCAGTTGGCGGCCGACATCGATGTGGCTGTCCAGTCAGTGGTTTCGATCAGCCTGACAGTGACCGTTGACGGTGAACGCTTCGAAGTCTCGGCATAGACGAGCTCTCCACACCGGGAGCCGTTGCCTCCTCGCTCGAAGTCACCCTCGCCGGCCCTGCTGGTTCCCGCACAGCCAAGCAGCTGCTCATTCTCTCCGGTACCTCCGGTGCGCTCGTCGACTTCGCAGCCGACGTCGGCTCCGCATTGGGGCTGGACGAGGGCGCGACTGTATTGGATCGACATCTGGTCCGCGGCGGTGGAACGGCCCTCCAGCCGTCCGACGCGCCTACTCTCGCCGATATCAGCGAGGTCAATCAAGCAATCGGAGTTCTCGTCGCGAGTGGCCGCACGGTTACCGAAGCGCGTTCCGAATTGGGCAGACTCGCCGAGCGCTCGAACCGGTCGACCGTCGACGAGGCCGGACGCACCCTGCGGGACGCCCGCGGCTGGTTCCCGCCTCGGCTACCGTGAGTTTTTCGGGCCCGCTCATGTCGTCGAGAGACTCGATGCGATGGAATCGCCCCGGTGGTGCCCGCGCTGGAGATGATCCCTCGAATGAACCACGAGCACCGGGCAGTGGGCATGTTCGGCGCATTGCGAGCTGACAGAACCGAGGAGCAGTCCGACGAAGCCGCCGTGACCGCGACTTCCGACGACGAGAATCTCGGCGTTCTGGCTGGCGTCGCGCAGGACCTTCGCCGCAGAACCCTGTCTCACAACCTGTTTCAGACCTGCGGGGAGGTCGGTGCCGAATGCAGCAGCCGTAGCCTCGGCGAGTACCTTCTCTGCTTTTTTCGCAGGCTCGACCTCGACGACATAACCGGTGTCCATGTACGGCTGGTACTGCCAGACATGGATTGCATCCACTGTGGTCGACAATGCAGTGGCCAATTGCTGCGCACGTTGCAGGGCAAGGATCGACGAGGGCGATCCGTCGACTCCCACCACGATAGGGCGGCCGGTCGAGTTCGTGTCCATCATGAACGCTCACTCGTCCTCGGTGTCGAATCCAGTCGAGATGTCTCGGGTGCATTGGGAGCCGAAGCTGTGAGCCGAGAGGAAATGACTACCGCCCATGCCAAAACCCCTGCTCGTGACCTGCTGTCACCATCGGAGACATTGATCAGCCGAACGACCGCACGCTCGAAGCGTGACAGCCCTGAGCGTTCCAGTTTGCCTCCGAACACGCGATGCTCGATCGCCCAGTCGGCCTTCGTCTCCTTCGGTTGAGCCTCGGCCGGAGTACTGCCGTCCACCGGACCGCTCGAGAACAGCCACACCGGCATGCTCTCCAGTTCGGCCTGTTCCCTGGCGATCAGCGAACGTGCGTCTCGAAGCCATCGGCCCATGTAGACGCCGCTGCCGATGATCGCAGCGTCGTACTCGGCAATGCTGTCCACGTCGCGGGCATCACGCACGTCCACTGTCGTCGTGCTGTCGTGGGTGGACATTTCGCGCAGAATCGATGCGCCCAGCCACTGTCCGATCTCTCGGGTGGCACCGTGGCGGCTTGCTGTTGCGATCAGGATTCGCATGTCGACGTCCTGTCAGTGTTGGTCCGGGTTCGGTTGAATCGCAATGCAAGACCATCCATCCGGGTCAGGTACTGCACTCGATCCATGTCGCCGCGTGCATATCGCGCGGCGAACAGCTCTTCCAACGTGTTGGGTCCGGCACTGCCGAGCGAAGGAACGAGAATCATGCCGGGGTCCTTGTCGTGGAGGGAGACTGCTCGATGATCACTCTGCGCCGCGGGACCGCCGCCGAGTAGGGACTTACGACCCACAGGAACGGCCGAAGGTGGTCGACATGTCGGGTCGACGGCATCGACTCCGAACGCCCTCCACTCGAATTCGTAGAAAAGGACCTTCGGCAGTGGTGCGGGGGCATCCGACCGTGTCTCGGGGTCAGTCGCAACACGCACGCTGGTGAGGTGCGCAGGTTCGAAAGTCTGCCGCACCCGGCTACGAGGAGACCTGTTGACCATGGACCTGATGCACATCACTCGCATAGATCTCGTCGCGGCAGTGGGTAGCTGACATGCGTATCGTCATTGCCGTCGGCGGAAATGCGTTGCTCGGTTGCGACGAGCGCTCCGACACCGCCGGACTACTCGCGCATGTTCGTTCGGCGGCAATTGCGCTCGCACCTATCGTTCGCGAACACGAGGTCGTCATCTGCTTCGGTAACGGACCTCAGGTGGGGCCCCTCGAGCGGGAGAGCAGCTCGCACGCGGCACTGGTGAGCCCTTACCCGCTGGATGCAGTCGGAGCTCAGAGTCAGGGCATGATCGGTTACTGGCTGTCGCAGGCATTGCGCAATGCGGGTATCGTGAAACCGATCGTCAACCTGACCACGCAGGTACTCGTGGATCCGGACGATGTTGCGTTCTCCGATCCGACCACGTTCGTCGGGGCCGTCTGCACCGAGTCCGACGCCCGCTCCGCAGTGGACCAGCACGGTTGGTCCATCGCTCCCGACGGCACCGGGTGGCGTCGAACAGTACCGTCGCCCAGCCCGATTCGCGTGATCGAGCAGGACTCGATCACGCGTTTGGTCCAGGCCGGCTCCATCGTGCTCTGTGCCGGCGGAGGCGGTGTACCTGTCGTCGAGGCAGCGAGTGGTCAACTCGACGGGGTCGATGCGGTCATCGACAAGGACCTGACTGCAGCGCTGATCGCCCTCGATTGCGCCGCCGATCGGCTGCTGATTCTCACCGATGTGCCCGCTGTCGTCGACCACTTCGGCACCGCGCAGGCGGAGCCGCTCGGCACCGTTTATGTCGACGAACTCGATCCCGCCGCGTTCGCGGCCGGGTCGATGAGCCCGAAAGTACAGGCCTGCAGCACCTTCGCCTGGGCGAGTGGGCATTCGGCATCCGTCGGTGCGCTCGACGATGCGCAGAACGTGCTCGACGGGATTTCGGGCACAAGGATTCTCGACCGCCGAGCAGACGACATCGCAGCTGGGCGGCGGGCAATATGAGCCACAAGGGAACACAGATGGCCGTCCTCGTCCAGACGGCAGACGGCCGCAGTCTCGAAGTGCTCGATACCGGGCCGTCCGATGCGCTCGCGCTGGTCTATCACCATGGCACCCCGCAGGGCGCAGTGCCGTTCCCGACCCTCGAACGTGCCGCGGCGGCACAGGGATTGAGGGTCGTCTCCTATTCACGGCCGGGGTACGGAGCGTCGACGCCGCGCCAGGACGGTGCCACCACGGCTCAGGTTGCCGACGACGCCGCCGATACCGCAACAGTGTTGGACCACTTGGGTATCGGAGAATTTCTCACAATCGGCTGGTCGGGTGGCGGACCGCGCGCATTGGCCTGTGCGGCACTGCTGCCCGGGCGATGCCTGGCTGCTGCGTGCTGCGTCGGGATTGCTCCCGCCGCCGAGTACGACGGTGACATTCGCGACGGAATGGCCGAGGAGAACATCGACGAATACACGGCCGTCTTCGCCGGGGTCGAGGCATTGG
The DNA here is from genome assembly GCF_038069675.1 of Rhodococcoides navarretei. NCBI lineage: Bacteria > Bacillati > Actinomycetota > Actinomycetes > Mycobacteriales > Nocardiaceae > Rhodococcoides > Rhodococcoides navarretei. Next base: position 4,599,321 of record NZ_JBBPCN010000001.1, on the reverse strand, counting down.
AGTCGTTCCTCGACGTCAGAAAGGGCTTCTTCGGTGTCACCCCGGATCAAGTGGCGGCAGGATTGGGAGCATTGGCTCCGCCTGTCGACCGCGCCGCGCTGACGGAGGAGCTCACCGACTACCTCGCCGCGTCGGTCAACGCGGCCGGTCGTCAAGGCATCGTAGGCTGGCGCGACGACGACCTGACCCACACGCGCCCATGGGGTTTCGACTTGCGTGCCATCACTACGCCGGTGTCGATCTGGCAGGGGAGCCTGGACACGATGGTGCCGTTCGCGCACGCGAGGTGGCTTGCGGCCAACGTCGCAGGAGCGCAGGCGCACCTGATCGACGGCGAGGGACACATTTCCCTGATGAGTCGGGTTTCCGCCATTCTGGACGACCTACGGAGTCTGGGTGCGGTGTTGCCGCGGGGCTAGATATGTTGCGCAGCAGACGCGTTCGCCGCGATGGTGCGCAACATCTTTCTGCTCATGACAAACCCGATGGGCTCGATGAAGTAGCGACCGAAGATGAGGCGGCTCTTCAGCGACGTCGAGTGCGAGTACCTTCCGCGTTCGATCAGTCGAGTTCTTCCACCGGGCAGGGCGCGCAAGTGAAACGACCACAGTGCTCGGTCGGCCGAGTCGGGGTCTGCGCCCAGTAACACGAAGGCCCTCCCGTCGTCGACCATGGTCACCGTCAGCGGTGGTGACTGCGGATGCAGGAGCACGGAGTCGCCGACCGCGAGGGTCTGGAACCGAGGGTCGAGTCCCGTCGCCGATGTGATGTTGCAGCCGACCATGTTCTCCAGGCCGCGATAGCTGTAAAAGCCCGCCCTCTGCTGACCGAGCTGAATCAGCCATGGCCACACGTGATCCGGTGTCGTGTCGATATCGATCGCGTGGGTGTATTGCCAGGCCGGATGCGGCACGCTCTCGTCACCGGGCAGAGTTTCGCCGACCTCGGCCGGCGTCGCGCCCCACGTCGTGCGCCATCGACGCAGAGGGATCGAGGCCAGGACGTGGAACGCGATGAGGGCTGCGCCGCCGGCAGAATCGGCAACTGCCGCCCCGGCCTCACGCATCGCGTCGGCGCAGGAGGTAGGCCGCAAGGGCGAGTAGCGCCACCGTCCACAGTGCTGCGACTCCGAAACCTTGCCAGGGAGTGAGCAAGTCGGAAGGGGCTTGCCTGGGTGAGGCGATCAGACTGCCGGCCTGCGAGGGCAAGTACGCCGCGATGTGTCGGCCGACGGTGCCGGGGATCAGCTGGGTCAGCGGGGCCAGTACGAGGACAAATCCGATGATGCCGGTGATGGCACCTGCCGTGTGCCGGACGATGGTACCGATGGCCACCGCCATGGCACCGAGCAACGCCAGGTACAGGCCGGCACCGATCACCGCTCGGAGCACACCCGGATCGCCCAGCGATACAGATGCCTTCGAGTCCATGATGGCCGAACCGAGGAAGAACGTCGGAAAGGCCGTGATCTCACCGACCACCAACACGACGGCCATGAACACGCCTGTCTTGGCGGCCAACATCGGGATCCGTGCGGGAACCGCCAGCAGGCTGGCTCTTATTGTCCCGCTTGCATATTCACTGGTGACCACCAGGACGCCGAGTACGCAGACCGCCAGTTGACCGAGCTGGAACCCTGCACCGAGGATCTGACGGGCGGGATCGGTGACGATTTGGAGCTGGGCCGCGGGATCGACGTTGTCCCAGTAGGCGACCGTGAACCAGGTGAAGAAACCGGTGAAGCCCACCGTGACGGTCACCAATGCGGCCAGGGACCAGACCGTCGATCTCAGTGATCTCAGCTTCGTCCACTCCGAGGTCACCACTGCGACAACGTCCACGCGGTGGACCTCACGCGCGAGGGGAGCCGGTGCGGTGATACTCATGGTGTCGCCTGTCCGCGAGAGTGGGTGACGAGGGGCCGGTCGTGCTCGACGTCGTCGAGGTGGGTGAGGGTCATGAACGCCTCTTCCAGCGATGCCTCCTGCGGGGTCAGCTGATAGATCGCGATGTTCTGTTGCTGAGCGAGTTCTCCGACTCGATGCGCCGAGAGGTCACGAACGGTGAGTCGATCGTGGTCGAGGGCATCGGCGGTACCCCCGGTTGCCTGAATGACGGTGGCGAGCCGCGCAGAATCGGACGACGACACCAGCACCGACGCTCGACTGCTGCGGGCGATCAGCTCGTCGGGAGTGCATTCTGCAATCAGCCTGCCGTGATCGATGACGACGAGATGGTCTGCGGTCCGAGCCATCTCACCCATGAGATGGCTCGACACGAACACGGTCCTGCCCTCGCGGGCAAGATGCTTCATCAGGTTGCGCATCCAGTAGATACCGTCCGGATCCAACCCGTTGATCGGCTCGTCCAAGATCAATACCGACGGATCGCCCAGCAGGGCCGCGGCGATCCCGAGTCGCTTTCTCATGCCGAGCGAGAACGACCCCGTTCGTTCGCCACTGACGTCGAGCAGGCCGACCAGTTCCAACACCTCGGTGACGCGTGACGACGGAATGCGTTGTGTCTGCGCCAGATACAGCAAATGATTGTATGCCGACCGGCCCGGGTGGACGGCCTCGGAATCCAGCAGGGTGCCGACCGTCAGTAGTGGGCGATGCAGCTGCGTGTACTCGACACCGCCGATCAGTGCAGTTCCACTGCTGGGGTGATCCAGGCCGACGATCAAGCGCATCGTGGTGGACTTACCCGATCCGTTCGGACCGAGAAACCCTGTGACCGTGCCGGGTTCGACGACGAACGACAGGTCGTCGATGACCAGCTTGTCCCCGTAGAATTTTCTCAGTGCCCGCACTTCGATCGAGTGGCTCATCGTGACCAGCCCGCGCGAACGAGTCGATAGACGATCCACTCGAACCACGACAGGCTCGATCGGTCGAACTTTCCGACCAGTGTGGTCGGCGTCGTTGTATCCATCATGTCCTCGGGTGTCGAGTGGTGCGCGCGAACAGAGACGGTGGTATCCGAACGGCTCATGCACACAGCGTGCTCGGCTCGGCTCGGCCGTCGTAGGGCATTAGGACCTTCGTGGGTGGACGAACGGCATTCTCCGGTCGGGCACCGTCACGTGGTGGCCCGGTTGGTGACAGCGGCGATTCGGCCCGGCGACGGTACGACGGTGACCGGGCAATGCGCTCGCGTCAGCACCGACCGGCTGGTCGAGCCGAGCATCATCCCCGCGTAGCCGCCGCGCCCGTGACTACCGATCACCACCAGTTGAGCACCTTGAGCGTGGTCGAGGAGTGCCTGCACCGGTCTGTCCTTGACCACCACGGGCCGTACCGGCACCGTCGGATGGCGTCGAATGTGCGGCTCGAGCAGCCGCGCCAAGTGATCTGCAGCAGCGCGTCGATTGTCCGGCCACGCCAGTCCTCGAATCGGGACACCGATCGACAGATCCGTGTCCGACCAGGAGTGCACCGCAGTCAGTGGTGCGGATCGAACATCGGCCTCCTCGAATGCCGACTGCGTTGCGGCAGCACTCGCCTTGGTGCCGTCGACACCGACGACCACCGGATGGATGGCCAGTTCGAGGCCGCCGTGGGACCAGCCACGCACCACTGTGACCGGGCATCGTGCATGAGTGGTGACAGCGAACCCGATCGAGCCCAGTGACCGTTGCTCGGTGGCACCGAGCCCCCGCGTGGCAATGACCACCATCCGGGCCGTCTCCGACAGTTCGAGCAATGTGGACACTGCCGACTCTTCGGACGAGAGGGTATCGACGGTGACCGTCGTACTCTCTCGAGTCGCGATTGCCAGAGCCTCGTTCAGAATTCTGCCGGTTTCAGATCTGGCCTGGTGCGCCACGGTGTCGGGAAGGACACCCGGCCCGGTCAGGACCTTGGGCAGCGACATCGCCGAGACGACAAGCAGATCGGACAAATGCAATCGCGCGTCGAGAGCGGCCCAGCGCACCGCATCCAGAGCCATAGCTGAACCGTCGACCCCAACGACGGTCGGAAGTGGACCCATCGAGCGACCTCCTCGGTCATGGTGTCGGAACATTCATGGAACTCCACGCACGGCCCCGGGCGCGCCGGGACAACAACACCGACACAGAGGACTTCGGTCACCTGTTTCGATTACGAAAGGTCCCGCTGCGCGGACCGACGACCCGTAGGCTCGGAAGTCGAGGCGCCCAGCGTGGACGCAGTTGAGGAGTGCCGCCGTGGTCACGGTGTTCTTGGTCGACGATCATGAGATCGTCCGACGCGGCCTGATCGACCTCATCGACTCCGATCCAGATCTCGAGGTCATCGGCGAGGCAGGTAGTTGCGCTCAGGCCCTCGCCCGTATCCCTGCGCTGCGACCGGACGTGGCCGTGCTCGACGTCAGACTGCCCGACGGTAACGGCATCGAACTGTGCCGCGAACTTCTCGATCGCTTACCCGACCTCAAGACCATGATGCTCACCTCCTTCACCGAGGACCAGGCCATGCTCGACGCGATACTCGCGGGCGCGCGCGGCTACGTCGTCAAGGACATCACCGGCATGGAGCTCACCCGAGCGATCAAGGACGTCGGTTCCGGTCGGTCGCTGCTCGACAATCGTGCGGCCGCGGCGCTGATGGACAAACTGCGATCCGGGACGGCGGCACCCGGGCCGATCGATCACCTGACCAGCCAGGAGTACACCTTGCTCGAGCTGCTGGGTGAGGGCCTGACCAACCGGCAGATCGCTGCCCGGATGTTCTTGGCGGAGAAGACGGTGAAGAACTATGTGTCCCGGCTGCTCGCCAAGCTCGGGATGGAGCGGCGCACTCAGGCTGCGGTGTACGCGTCGAAACTCGCCGACACCGCTCCACCGAATGGGCGTCACCCGGGGTCGCGGGATGGATGATCGTCACCGTGACTCCGGATCATGGTTGCCGCAGCTGAGACTCGGTGAGCTACTGGCCGAGGTTCAGGACCGAATCGGCCGAATTTCCGATGCCAGAGTCCAAGCAGACGGCCTGCTCGACGCCATGCTCGTCATCACCTCCGGCCTCGATCTGGAAGTGACGTTGAGGTCGATCGTGGAATCGGCCGCCAAGCTCGTCGACGCTCGGTACGGTGCCCTCGGTGTTCGGGGCGAGGGCCATGAGTTGAGTGCGTTCATCGACTACGGCATGGACGAGAACACCAGAGTCGCCATCGGCCCGTTGCCCACCGGCCGCGGGGTACTGGGACTGTTGATCGACCAACCCGAAGTGCTGCGTCTGGAAGATCTGACCTCGCATCCGGAATCGGTGGGGTTTCCGCCCAATCATCCCCCGATGAAGACCTTCCTCGGAGTGCCGATTCGGGTTCGCGACGAGATTTTCGGCAATCTCTATCTCACCGAGAAGAACGGCGGCAAGCAGTTCACCGAGGACGACGAGGTCGTCACCAAGGCGTTGGCGTCCGCCGCCGGCATCGCCATCGACAACTCGAGACTGTACGAGGACTCGCGGCTGCGTCAGGCATGGATGGAGGCAACGCGGGACATCGGCACCGAGCTTCTGTCCGGGACGGACATCGACGACGTGCTGCAGATGGTGGCGCGTAAGTCGATGCACCTGACCGGGTCCGATGCGGCGTTCATCGCGGTTCCCGAGGACGCAGACCAAGATTTCGAGGACGTCACGCGACTCGTTGTCACGGTCTGCGAGGGACTCGCGTCCGATCGAATCATCGGAGCAGTCGTTCCGATCGAAGGCTCGAGCTCGGGTGTCGCCTTTCGGCGTCGAACACCGCTGCGGAAGGATCGACTCGACTACGGGGTCGAGGAACTGGGCTCTGCTTTCGGACCAGCATTGATTTCACCCTTCCGCGTGGCCGAGCGAGTCAGTGGAGTCTTGGTAGTTCTTCGCGCTGCAGGTCGCGGACCGTTCGACGACAGCCAACTCGAACTCGTCTCGAACTTCGCCAACCAGGCCGCGTTGGTGATGCAGATCGCGGACGCCAGCCGTCGGATGCATCAACTCGAAGTGTTGTCCGACCGGGATCGTATTGCCCGTGACCTGCACGATCATGTGATTCAGAGGATCTTCGCTGCAGGATTGGCATTGCAGAGCACCTTGCAGCGCACCGAGTCTCCAGACATACGGCAGCGTCTGTCCAGAACGATCGACGACCTACAGGACACGGTGCAGGACATCAGAACAACCATTTTCGACCTGCAGAGCACATCCCACTCCGCAACACGGTTGCGTCAACGTATCAACAGCGCAGTACTCGAACTCACCGAGAACGTCGATATTCGTGCCGTCGTGCGTATGTTCGGGCCGCTGTCGGTCATCGACACCAAGCTCGCCGACCATGCCGTTGCCGTCGTGCGTGAGACGGTCAGCAACGTGGTCCATCACGCGCAGGGCGACACGGTGACCGTTACCCTGTCGGTCGGCAACGAGCTCGAAATAGTGGTGTCGGACAACGGAATCGGCATGCCGCACAACACCACGAAGAGCGGGCTGTCCAATCTGGGAGTACGTGCGGCCGAGTGTGGCGGAACCATGACCGTCTGCCCCGGCTCATCCGGCAGCGGCACCGATGTGACGTGGGCGGTTCCTCTTCCCTGACGACCGACGACCTTGGTCACTTGTTCCGATGACCTCGGACTGCTGTGTCAGGTGTGCCTGCGCTCGTAGCGTTCTCGTCGTAGACGCGCACCAACGAAAGGCCTCTCATGAACACTTCATTTTCTACCGGACCCGTCGTGGTCGGAATCGACGGATCGACGGCTGCACTCGATGCAGTCCGTTTCGCCGTCCGCGAGGCGCGCAGCCGTGGAACGTCGCTGCGTCTGGTGCACGTGATCCAGGCCCATCTTCAGCCCGAAACAGTCTATGGCGCTCCCGATGTGGACGGTGATTACGCACGCACCGTGTTGGAGCAGGCCGCGATCATAGCGAGGGCCATCGACCCGACCGTCATCGTGGAATCTGTTGTCTTACAGGGCGTCCCGGAGACGGTGATGCTGTCCGAAGCAGCGTCTGCGTGCCTGATGGTAGTGGGTGCCACGACCGAGAATTCGATCGCTGCATGGGTTCTGGGATCCATGGTGCGCACGGTGGTCGAATGCTCACCGAACCCCGTGGCCGTTGTGCACACCTTCGATTCCGAGCGCGACGGCGCGGTCGTCGCCGCTCTGGGAGACATGAAGAATTCGGGATCGGACCTCGTTGTGGCGCAGGCGTTCCACGAAGCGTCGATGCGCGGGGCGAGTGTGCTGGCCATTCACACCCAGGCGGTCTCGTCCATTCTGGCGAGCGCCATCAGCGGTCCCGTCGATCATCTGCATCCGGAGTCGGCAATGGATGTCCGGTTGGAACCCATCAGTGCAGACTATCCTTCGGTGCGGGTGGCGTCGGTCTACGCGGAGGCAGACTCCGGATCGGAACTGATCGCGGTGTCCGACAGCGCACAGTTGCTGGTGCTCGGTCATGAGCGTGATCGCGTGCCGGGACGGACGTTGACAACCGTCCTACGGCACGCCGAGTGCCCCGTCCTCGTCGTCCCGCACGCATGAGTACCTCGAGGCGGTCTCCGATCGTCGTCGGTGTCGACGGCTCCGGCTCGTCGCTCGACGCAGTCGGCTGGGCCGCGCGCGCGGCGGAGTTGCGCAGCGTACCCCTGAAGCTGGTGTCCGCGTATCAAGTCAAGGCCCTGTACACCAGCTTCGTCGCACTTCCGTCCCACATCGGCTCGGAAGAGCATGCGGCCGCAGAGTCCATTCTGGCCTCGGCGGCGCTGGTTGCCCGCCGATCGGTCGAAAACCCGGATGCATTGCCGATCATCGCCGAACCGATTGTGGGTCCGACGATTCAGGCCATGCTGGAGCAGTCCTACAGTGCCTCGATGATGGTGGTGGGCTCGCGCGGTAACGGCGAATACTTCGCCGAACTGCTCGGCTCGGTCAGCACAGCAGTGGCTGTCCAAGCGCACTGCCCGGTGGTCATCGTGCCGGGAAGCGTCGAGGTGCATTCTTCGCGAGGCCCGGTCGTCCTCGGAGTCGACGTGTCGGCGCACAACCAGAATGCCGTTCGGTTGGCATTCGAGGAAGCCTCACTCCGGGGAACAGGATTGGTTGCAGTCCACGTGTCGACGGACGAACTCGTCCCGTCGCCCGACGCTTCCGTGACCGACAGATCCGACGCGATCGTATCGAACGGCCGAACGATTCTGGCAGAGAGCATGTCCGGCTGGAGCGAGCAATACCCGGATGTAGAGGTGCAGCAAACAGTGTTGCGCGGCAACGTCGTCGAGAAGATTCTGGAGGTGGCATCGCGCGCGCAGGCCGTCGTCGTCGGTTCGAGCGGTCGCAACGGTTTCAGCGACCGACTTCTCGGATCCACCGTCCGTTCGCTGGCCCACCGCGTCGACTGCCCGTTGATCATCGCCCGCGGGTAGCTCACCAGGGATTCGGCAGTCACGACCACCGCCACTGCCGAATCTCCGGGAGGTCCTCGAAATGCTCTCGGATGTAGGCGTCGTGGCGTGCGAGTTGGTCCTGGCAGTGCTGCCGCAGTTGCTCGGCACCGGCGGTCGCGTTCTGCGCTCGGTCCAGTGCTGCGACCGCGAGGTGGTAGCGGCTGATCTTGTTGAGCACCACCATGTCGAACGGTGTTGTCGTAGTGCCTTGTTCGATGAATCCGCGAACGTGGAACCGCTGGGCGTCCGGTCGGCCGTGCACCAATTGGTGTACCGCACGGGGATAACCGTGGAACGCGAAGACCACATCGACCGAGGCGGTGAACAGATCCACGAACTGCTCGTCGGAGAATCCGTGCGGATGATCGACGACGGGGAGCAGCGCCATCAGATCGATGACGTTGACGACGCGAACCCTGAGTTCGGGAGTCCACGTACGCAACAACTCTGCGGCAGCGAGGGTTTCCTCGGTCGGTACGTCGCCGGCGCATGCCAGCAGGATCTGGGGATCCTCCTCGGTATCGACCTCTTCGGTGCCGGCCCACTCCCAACGGGACGCACCCGCCGCTGCATGCGCGCGTGCCTCGGGCAGCGTCAGGTACTGCGGGTGACTCTGCTTGTCCACCACCAGAACGTTGACGTGACCTCGGCTGCGGAAGCAATGATCGGCAACGGCGAGCAGAGTATTGGAGTCCGGTGGCAGCCACACGCGCACCACGTCCGGTGCCAGCGGAATCACCGCATCGATCAGTCCGGGACCCTGATGGCTGAACCCGTTGTGGTCGTTGCGCCAACACGTGCTCGTGAGCAGCACGTTGAGAGATGCCACCGGCGCCCGCCATGCGAGTGTTGCCGCGTGCTGAAGCCACTTGGTGTGCTGGATCAGCATCGACACGCTCACCATTGCGAAGGCCTCGTAGCTCGCGAACAGACCGTGTCGACCCGACAGGAGATACGCCTCCAGCCAGCCCTCGCACAGATGCTCGCTGAGCACCTCCATCACGCGGCCGTCGGGGCCGAGGTTGTCGTCGAACTCGGTGGTCGGCAGCTGCCAGCATCTGTCGGTGGCCTCGAACACGGCCTGCAGGCGGTTGCTCGCGGTCTCGTCGGGGCAGAACAGACGGAAGTTGCCGCCGCCGTGGGGCTCGGCGTTGTCGAGGTAGATATCGCGCATCATCTCCCCGAGCACGGTCGTCGTCTCGTGCGACGTGCGACCCGGGGATTCGATGGTGAGCGCGTAGTTCTCGAGGTCGCGAATGACCAAGGGCTGCAGAAGCAGTCCGCCGTTGGCGTGCGGAGTGGCACCGAGCCGTTCGTCGCCGGACGGAGCCAGCTCGCGAACGGCTGCCACAGGGGCGCCCTCGTCGTCGAAGAGCGATCTCGGGTCGTAGGAGAGCAGCCACTTCTCGAGCAGAGCCAGATGCGCGGGGTTCTCGCGGACACCGGAGAGCGGAACCTGATGCGCCCAGTGAGTGCCCTCGATGAGCTTGCCGTCCACCTCGTGGGGTCCGGTCCAGCCTTTGGGAGTACGCAGAACGATGGCGGGCCATCCGATGTCGTGGTGTGGTTCGCCGTTCCGGGCGGCGTGCTGGATTTGCTCGATTGCATCGTGGGCGCGGGTGAGGGCTCTTTCGAGAGCCGGGAACACTTCTCGTGGATCGTCGCCTTCGACGAACAGTGGTGCCCACCCCTGGCCGCACAGGTAGTCCGCTATCGATTGATCGGTGCTGCGTCCGAGAACCGTCGGTCCGGAAATCTTTCCGTCGTTCAGATGCAGGATGGGCAACACGGCCCCGTCGCGAATCGGATTCAGAAAAGCCGGGATCTTCCACGAACCGGACAGGGGGCCGGTTTCGGCCTCACCGTCCCCAACGACGCAGGCGACGATCAGATCGGGATTGTCGAACGCTGCACCGGCGGCGTGGACGAGGGCGTACCCCAGCTCGCCGCCCTCGTGAATGCTGCCGGGCGTCTGGACGCTGACGTGGCTCGGAATACCTCCAGGAGTGGAGAATTGACGACACAGCCGCTGGACGCCGTCGTTGTCGAGCGAGATGTCCGGGTAGATCTCGCTGTAGGTCCCTTCGAGGTAGGTGTTCGCCACCAATGCTGGGCCGCCGTGGCCCGGACCGGTGACGTACAGCCAGTCCGAGTGGGTTCGCCGAATCACACGGTTGAGGAGGGTGTAGATCATCGACAGTCCGGGGCTGGTGCCCCAATGGCCGAGCAACCGGGGTTTGATGTGCTCTGCCGTCAGTGGCCGACGCAGCAGCACGTTGTCCTGCAGATAGATCTGCGCCACCGTCAGATAGTTCGCCGCAGCCCAATATTGCAGGTCGGCGTCGAGATCGTCGGAGCTGTAACCGGTTTCGGTGCTGGGTGCCGTCATCGGTTCGTCGGTACGACGACGACGGGAACATCCACCGAGTGCAGCACCGCACGCGAGGTGGAACCGAGAAGCATCGACGCGAATCCACCTCGACCACGGCTTCCCACCACCACCAATTGGGCGGTCTCGGACTCACGGACCATCGCCCGAACCGGCCTGTCCTGGAACACCACTCGACGAATGGATACGTCGGGGTAGTCCTCGGACCACCCGGCCAAACTTTCGGCCAACGACGTCTTCTCCGCGAGTTCGGAATCGACCCACGGACCCACGCCGTCGCGGGTCAACACACTGCCGAGCTCGAGGTCGCTCCAGGCGTGCACCGCGACGAGGTCGACACCTCGCAGTGACGCTTCCTTCAGGGCGAAGCCGATGGCGGGTTGACTGTTGGGGGTGCAATCCACCCCGACGACGACCGGACCGTCGCTGGACTTGTTGGATTTGATCACTGCGACAGGGCATTTCGCATGCGTTGCAACTGCGGTACTGACCGACCCGATCAGCCCACCGGTGAACTCGCCGAGACCCCTCGACCCGACGACTATCATGGCGGGCGCGACGTCGAAATGCGTCAGGTTCTGTGCAGCAGAGCCGTGTTCGAGACGAGTGTCCAGAATCAGCGAATTGCCTGCTGCGGCCTTGTGCGCAACATCGACCGCGGCGGTCAGCACCCGCTTGGCCTCGACGTCCGGGTCGGTGAATGCGCCCATCCGGAGGCTGATGGCGTCACCGTAGGTTCCCGGCGCGAACAGCGAGGACGTGACCAGCTCGAGTGGGGCGTGGCGTCGGACAGCCTCGCGCGTTGCCCAGCGGACCGCGTCGAGTGATGTGGCAGACCCGTCGACTCCGACGACTACTCGGCTCGATGCATTCATGGCGAATTCCCGTCCATTGACTCACGTGTGCAGATACGGCTCGAGCTTGGCCCGGATCATTCCTCTTCGATAGAGGCGGAAGTCCTTCGGAGCGGGGCCGAAGTCCCTGGTGGCTACCCCTAGGGGGTATGTCTTGCTATCGTCGGTGACATGCACTCAGTGATCCGTCGCCGTCGCCCGGGCTTTGCCTCGGCGACCGGATTGCTGATCGCACTGTCGATTTTCGGCGTGCTGCTGATGCACTCGGTGACACCGACCGCGTCGGCGAGCAACGAACACGCTGCCATGGCTTCGGTGACCCATCACGAGGGTCCGGTGCAGGTGGCGGCCGGTGAACACGACTGCCCGTCGGCACATCAGATGATGCATCCGTGCGCGGGAACCACGGTGTCGTGGGCCGCGCTGTCGGTCCCGTCGACGGGCGTCGATGGCGTCCACCCGTTCATGTCGGAGGACGGTATCGGTGGGCGCACCGACTCCATCTCGGAGCGTGCGCCGCCGCCGTGGACCCTCTGGGAGCTGGACAGATCGGTGACCTTGCGAGTGTGACAGGAAGCCCGGTGGACGCACGACCACCGGCGGATCGCTGTACCCAGATCCCTGTATTTCGCACTTGTTCAAGGAGATTCACATGCGTACAACACTCGTCGCTTCGCTGGCTGCCGCCACCGTGAGCGTATTCCTCGTCGCCGGCTGCAGCAGCGACAGCTCCGACATGCCGATGGACGGCCATTCGATGGGCTCGCCGAACTCGTCGGCATCATCGACCCAGGTCGACGCGTCGGCAGAATTCAACGATGCGGACGTGATGTTCGCTCGGATGATGTACCCGCATCATGCGCAGGCGGTCGAGATGGCGGCAATGGTCGAGGGCCGCACCGACAATTCGGACGTCGTGGCGTTGGCGTCGGCGATCGCAGCCGCGCAGCAACCGGAAATGGACCGGATGACCGCCTGGCTCGCCGAATGGGGTCAGCCCGCACCTTCGTCCGACATGGGTGAGATGAGCGGAATGGACCACAGCTCGGGCATGGGCATGATGTCTCAGCAGGACATGGACGCGTTGGCTGCTCTGTCGGGTGCGGAATTCGACCGCCAGTGGCTGACGATGATGATCGAGCACCACGAGGGCGCGATCGACATGGCGAACAACGAGATCGCCGACGGCTCGAACCCCGATGCACAGGAGATGGCGCGGACGATCGTGGCCACACAGCAGGAGGAAATCGACACCATGGAGGCGTTGCTCGGCTGATCCGGATCGAAGTCGAGTGCTGCACCCCCTGACTGGGGTGCGGCACTCGAGTAGGCTGCAACATCGGAGAGTCCCTCTCCTCAGGTCGGTCCGAGGGAGAACGTTCGTATGGCACGTCCACGGGTGTTGGTCATCGGCGGAGGATTCGGCGGGCTGCACGCGGCTCGACGCCTACGCGGTGAGGACGTCGACGTCACCGTGCTCGAACGCGGCACCTCCCACGTCTTCCAGCCGCTGCTCTATCAGTGCGCTACCGGTCTGGTATCCGAGGGCTCGATCGCCAGTCCACTGCGTCACCTGCTGCGCAAGCAGAAGAACGTGCATGTGGCACTGGGTGAAGCCACGTCTGTGACCGCTGCTGTGGACCCCTTGGCGAGCGACGGCGGTGTGGTGACGGCGAGCCGATTCGACGGCTCGACGTTCGAGCTGCCCTACGACTACCTGGTCGTCGCCGTCGGAATGCAGCAGGCCTATCACGGCCACGACGAATACGTGCAGTGGGCACCGGGCATGAAGACCCTCGACGATGCCCTCGCGATCAGACGAAAGCTGATCTCCGCCTTCGAGATGGCCGAATCCCTGCCCACCGCCGACGAACGCCGACCCTGGCTCACGTTCGCCGTCGCCGGGGGAGGCCCGACCGGAGTCGAATTGGCAGGGCAGATAAGAGAACTCGCCACCAGGGCGTTGGCGAAGGAGTTCGACGCGATCCATCCGTCGGAAGCGCGAGTGTTGCTGTTCCACGGTGGCGACCGCGTACTCGAATCGTTTCCCGACTCTCTGACGAAGAAGGCGCAGCGCACCCTCGACGCGGTCGGCGTGGAAACCCATCTCGGAGTTCACGTCACCGACGTCACGGCAACCGACGTCGAGGTGACGGCCAAGGCCGAACCCAAGACTGTCATTCGCTACGACACCCACACCGTGCTGTGGACCGCAGGCGTCGAAGCCGTTCCGTTCGTTGCGAAGCTCGCCGACGCGATGGGCGTCGAACAGGACCGATCCGGGCGTATCGCCGTGCAGCCCGATCTGTCGATCCCGGGGCACCGCAACGTCTTCGTCGTCGGAGACATCATGTCGTTGAACAAGCTTGCGGGAGTAGCCGAAGTGGCGATGCAGGGCGGCCGAGCGGCGGGTGCGGCGATCGCAGCAGACTTGTCCGGTTCTGCGCGTTCGGATTTCAAGTACCGAGACCTCGGCACCGCGGCGTACATTGCGCGCGGACATGCACTGGTGCAGGCCGGGCCGCTGCGCATGTCCGGATTCCTCGGCTGGGTCTCGTGGGGCGTCATCCACATCGCGTTCCTGGCCGGCAACCGCAATCGCGTCGGGACGCTGATCAACTGGGCCGCAACCTTGGCCACCGGAACCCGACGCGAACGGGCCATCACCTACGGCGATCCGGAAACCGCGCGTAAGCCGTACAACTGACCTGAGTGTCCACTATTCGGTCCGTCGCACGGATTTCCGCTTTCGAGGGCGAATAGTGGGCGCTGAGGTCAGTTCGCGTTGGTGCCGAATCCGGTCAGGTGCGGATCAGCCGAGGTCGGGGAGGAAGGCGGGGACCTCTAAGTTGAAGACATGATCGTGGATCGCTATGGGCCGGTTGTGGCAACGGTATGCGGCGGATTCGTTGCCGGATACTCGATTCGCGAATCGCTCGGCCAGGATTTGTTCCACATCGAGTCCTCGGGTAAGTGGTACGGGGCATTCGTCACTGCGCAATGGGCAGGCTCGCTGGCCGTCCTGGCCGCGATACTCGTGCTCGCGTTGGTTCATCGCCGACGCCCCCGGTTGTCGGCTGCCGGAGCAACCGTTTTCGGCGTTCTGTTGATGGCACTGCCGTCTTTCGTACCGATCGCGTCCAATCAAGCGGTGACGACCAACGCCCTCGGTGCCGGCGTTCTGGTCGGCGTGTGCGGATTCGTCGCCGGTGGACGCAGACTTCCGTCTGCCGGCATCGCAGTAGGGCTTCTGGGCTCGATGCTGTTCTACAACGCGATCTCGCCACTACGCGGACCGCGTGAGGGACGGTGGATGGATGGTTTGGGACCGCAGCACGTCGAATCGACCGTCCCTCTACTCCTCCTTCTCGCAACCACTGTCCTGCTGCTCGTGGCCGTTCGGCGCTCATCCGTCGGCCGATTCGAATCCTCCGACGCGGCGGCCGCTCTCGTGCTGGGATTCGTCTGTCTGACGGCCTACACCTACCTCGGCAACACGACGTCGACGGTGACCATGTGGATGTTCGCCGTCGCGATCGTGGTCCTCCTTACCTACGCCGTCGCGTTCGACCTCGGTGGCCGCGACGGCCGATACCTGATGCTGGGGTTGGCGATAGCGGCATCGGGCGTCAATGCACTCGGGTGGTCCGACGCGTCGTGGTGGGTACTCGTCGTGGCCGCTGTGTTGTTCGTCGGTGCGGTGGGAGTAGGCCTGCGACGCGATCTCACCACGGCCGCGCTCGTGGTGCTGGCCGGGGTGACGGCCACGGGTCTGCTTCCGATCGGCGACAGTGCGGTCAATGTCGTTGGAAGCGTTGCCTATTGCACCCTGTCTCCCGTCGCCATCGGCCTGGCCGTCGGGTCGATGCAACCCACCCGCACGGTGGCGTCGGCCATCGGTCCGCTGATTCCGTTCGCGCTGACGCTGTTCTCGGTGTCTGCACCGGTGCCGCCGCGGGTATTCGGTTGGACGGACGGGACGCCCGAGGACTATGTGCGGCCGGTCGTCTGGTTGTATTCGCCGCTGCCCGTGGGTGTGGTGGTCGCGGTGATCGTCGTAGTGGGTTGCCTCGTCGTCATTCGACACCATGACCACGAGCATCACGATCGCGTCTCGGATTCGTCCGGTCCATAACGCTCGGGACGTTTGCTCGAGGTAACGTCACCTCATCTTCGGCCGATGTAGAAACTCGACCGGTGTAACTCGACGAAAAGGTGAAACAGCGTGCCACGATCTCGACGACACGGCTTCCGGCGAATCGGTTCGGCTACGGCCGTCGCCCTCGCAGTGGCGATTCTCCCGACCGCGCTGATGACGCCCGTCGCGTCCGCAGACGAACTGTCCGCCGCGACGACTCAGTCGAGCAACGGATCGCGCATCGAGTCGGTGAACACCCTCGACAACAAGCAGGTTCAGCTTCAGGTCTACTCCGCGTCGATGAACCGCACCATCCCGGTGACGGTGCAGCGCCCCGCCGACGAGAGCGTGTCGCGTCCGGTTCTGTACCTGCTCAACGGTGCAGGTGGCGGCGAGGATGCCGCATCGTGGCAGTCACAGACCGACGCCGAGGCATTCTTCGCGGACAAGAACGCGTACATCGTGACTCCGCAGAAGGGCAAGTGGTCCTACTACACCGACTGGCTGCAGGACGATCCGAAGCTCGGCAGCAACAAGTGGAGCACCTTCCTCGGTGAAGAACTGCCCCCGTTGATCGACGCTCAGTTCGACACCAACGGCCGCCAGTCGCTCGCGGCGCTGTCCATGACGGGCACCTCGGTCCTCAACATCGCGATCAAGTACCCGGGTAAGTTCACCGGCGTCGCGGCGTACAGCGGCTGTGCGCAGACCTCCGACCCCATCGGTCAGCAGTTCGTTAAGCTCGTCGTCGAGACCTACGGCGGCGGCAACGTCGAGAACATGTGGGGACCGCTCGACGGCCCGGTGTGGCGCGAGAACGATCCTCTGCTCAACGCCGAGAAGCTCCGCGGCACGCAGATCTACATGAGCACCGGTAGCGGCTTGCCCGGCGCACCGAACGACACCTTCGCCAACCCTCGCCTGGACAACGACCCGGCCACGCTCGCCAACCAGGTCATCGTCGGCGGCGGCATCGAGGTGGCCACCAACTTCTGCACCTCGAACCTGGCCAAGCGCCTCGACCAGCTCGGCATTCCGGCCACCGTCGACTTCCGCCCGGTCGGCAACCACTCGTGGGGCTACTGGCAGGACGACCTGCACAAGTCCTGGCCGTTCCTGGCGGGATCGCTCGGCCTCTGATTCTCGTAGCACCGAACAACGGCCACCTGCACCTCGCGTGCGGGTGGCCGTTCTTCGTTGTCCAGGGCGGTGGATCAGCACCTGAATCGAACGTATGATCGAACGATGGCACGGCGCGCGCAACCTCGACCGGCGTCTGCCGTGCGCCCCTTCAAGCTGCTCCGACCGCCGCTGAAGGTATGGATCGACCTGAACATCCTGTACCCACTGCCACCGCACCACGCGTCGAAGTTCAACCCCGAGGGTTTCGATGTGCGACGCGTGGTGCCGGGAGATCTGGTCGAATGGTCCATCACCGTGGACGGGGATTGGCTGGGCCGCGTCACCTACGAGTTGATGTCACGCGATCGCAGCGAAACTGTCACGCACTGGGTGCCCAGTCGGGCGCTGAAGCCGCTCTAGATACGCGAAAGCCCCGCCTCGGTAAAGGCGGGGCTGTCTGCATGACTACCTTCAGAAGCTGTGCTTGCGGGCCTTCTTGGCGAGCTTGCGAGTGGTGCGCTTCGACGGGACGAACAGGTGCGCGGCGCTGCGGCGACGGTTGCGTCGACGGATCAGGACGAACGCGACGGCTCCGGCTGCGGCTGCGATGGCTGCGATGACCGGAGTGCCCACCTTCGCGGCCTGCGCAACGTCGTCGCTGTCGATGTTGCGAACCGTGTTCTTCACGTCGTCGGCGACGGCGGAGGCTTTGTCGGCTGCCTTGTCCGCGACCTGAGAGGCCTTCTCCTTCACCTCGTCAGCATCGACGCTCTTGACCTGGTCCTTGACGGTGTTCTTCACATCCTCGGCAACGTCGGCGGCCTTGTCGGCAACGTCGGCGGCGGCATGCTTTGCTTCCTTGGCGGCACCGGACGCGGAGTCGGCGACGCTCTCTGCGGCGTCGGAGGCCTTGTCGGCGGCCTGATGGGTGTTGGCCTTGGCCTGATCGGTGGCACCCTCCGCGCGAAGGCTGTCGTCACCGGTGGCCTCGCCTGCCTTCTCCTTCGCAGTCCCGGCCAGTTCCTCTGCCTTGTGCTGAGCCTTGTCGATGAAGTCGGCCATCGGTGCGTACCTCTTTCGTGTAGGTCGTCTCCGGACATCCGGAGCTGGGGGCGTCGCGGACGACGCCGATAAGTATGAGTCGAATCAACTGCTCCGAAACATACGTCCGATGAGGCGTGTTTCGGGTCACTATCTCAGGGGCGGACTCGACGTTGTGCACTGTGTGCATCCAGACGGTCGAAATGTCGGAGAATTGCACCCTGTCGAAAGGGTCGGTTCTGAGCCACGGTCGACGAGTGTCCGCACGGATGTGCCGACCGCCACCACGGTCGATTCCGTGCGGAGGGGATGCCCAGAATCGTGAGTGGCAACACTGTTCGTGATCGGCGTCGGAATGACGAAGTTCGAGAAGCCCGGCAGCAAACCGGGGTGGGACTATCCGGACATGGCCAGGGAATCCAGTACCGCGGCCCTCGTCGACGCGGGCATCACCTACACGGACCTCGAACAGGCGCAAGTGGGGTACGTCTACGGACATTCGACGTCCGGGCAACGCGTTGCGCGGGACCGTCAGGGACGAGTTGCACGAATTGCTCTGCAGCACAACATCGGATTGGGCGGTACCGCCGTGGTCACGGCTTTTCGTACGGTGTCCTGAACCCGACGTCTCAGCGCCGAAACAGCGTGGAACGGAATCGATTGATCGGACGCGATCGTGCAGGCCTGTACGCGCCGGCCAGAGCGCGACGATCGAAGTCCAGGCCGGATCCACTCGACGTGAGAAGAATCAGCGCGATGACTCCTGCGACCCCGACCGCCACAAGAGTCATCGGCTGTTCTCTCCCGTTGCGGGCGAGCTATACGTACCGGAGCGAATGTGGTTCACGAGCAATCCTTCCGTCGTCCGTACGTCGAAACGGTGTCATCAAAGCAGCCACTAGTCAATGGCACATTGTGTGATGTTAGTCGCGGTCGATAGTTTCCCGGTGTAGAGCCGATCGAACGCAGATTCCTACGTCGATCCAGGAGATTCCTCGGCGACATGAATCTCGACGTCGTCTGCGAAGGCCAGCGTTCCGGAGTTGAGTGCAATCGCCCACCGGCGCATCGGTGCCCACGTCCTGTTCATTTCTTTCCCTTCGACAGTGAACTCGGCGTAGTCCTCGATAAGGGTCCCGATGTCGTCCGGACCATCCGGGCCCACAATTCGGACCCTGTCGCCCAGGGTCGGCTCACGCGGGCGGTCCGGTTGTTCGGCGACCTTGTCGGGCTTCTTTCGGACTGGCATCGGGGCTCCTGTTCTCTGTCCGGCTGCCTGTTCACCGGCTGCGGGTCATGAACGCGGCGACGGCGGCACTCGCGGGCTCAGGTAGCCCGCTGTTCTGCTTTTCGGCTGCAGTGACGACGTCATAGTGCCGATAACCCGGCAGGTAGATCGCGTTCGCGGGAACCAACGCGCCGTACTTCAGGTTCTGCACCGGGCTATCGCCGGACAGTAGTGTCAGAACTGGAACCGTGGTAGGTGTGCTTTGCCAACGCTTTCCGTGCAGGAGATGCTCGAGAATTCCACCCTCGCGATTCTGCAGACCGGCGAGCTCGTCATTGCGGATGCCGCCGAGCGCGAATGCCGTGTCGGTGATCAGGCGCAGCGGGGTGAATCGCTCGAAGAAGTCGACCGGCGCAAGTCCCGGTGTCATGGCCCGGGCGAGTTGGTCGATGTCGGTGACTTCATGATCGGCGTCGGTCGGTGTGCCGTTGGGTGAACCTGGCAGTTCGACCTGCGAGGGCCACACCTGGTCGTAGTTACGCCAGCCGCACAGCGTGTTCGGATCGGATGGAGTGTAGTTCTGGCCATATCCGACGCGGTGGGGAATGACCAAGAGTTGTCCGATGATCGGGATCGATGTCAGGCCGTTGGGAACGGGGTAGGTCTTGCCTGTTACCGCGCAGTCGTAGAACCCGGTGCCGGCCTGCAGCACGTACTCCGAGGAGTTCTGATCGAAGTACATTCCCAGTGCGGCCTGGTTGGTCAGCCGCTGCTGATCCGGGAGCTTCTGCGGCACAATGAGGTCGAGGTAGTCGGCCCCGTAGAAGGTGCGCATCCATGCTTCGGTGGTCAGGTCGCGCGGCGCGGCCTGCGGCAGGTCGCTTTCGGCGTCCGGGTTCTGGTGCGCTGCCATTGCGGCCAGGCTGTAGGTGTTCATGATGTTGCCCGCGCTCAAGATCGGAGTCTCCGCAACCGGCAGAAGGTCGGTCACAGCACCCGCAACATTGCGCACGCCACCGAGTGCGTCGGAGAGCAGCTCGTCGACCAGACCGGTGCCAGCAAATCCAACAGGGTCGGTGATGGCCAACCCGTCCAGCGCGATACCGCCACCGCCGCAAAGCGAGAAGCCGGCGTCGTCGATCGTGGCGGGATCTGTGTCGAAGTCCCACGCCAACATTGGGCCGACCAAAAATGCACCGAGAGAATGCCCGCCGCAGAATGATGTACCGCGATCGACGGGGTCGGGAAGCACCTGCTCGATCACCGCACGCCAATCGTCCATGGCCAGAGCCAGCCCGAACTCGCCCAGGTAAGACAGTGATTGCGGCGTGGGCGGCGCGTAGCGCTTACCGTCGACCTCTCTGCCTTGAAAGTAGTATTCGGCAGCTCGGTGGTAGTCGCCCTCGCGTGCAGCGGCATCCCAACCAGAGTTGTCCTCGGCGCAATTGGCGCGGCGGTCAAGGGCAATGTATTCGACGAACTTGCCCTGCGCGGCAGCCTTTCGTACGACTTGGGGTGCCTGCGGAGCCAAATTCGTTGCGCCGGAATAAGTACCGGGCTGAACACTGATGACGGCATCGGCATCGGCACTGTTCTGCGGGCCGCCCTTGTGTCGATATCGCAAATAACTCAACCATTCGCACTCCGGTGGTACCGGCACTCCCGCGAGATAGGGGCTGGCATACCGGATACGGACGTGTGTCTCCTCGATATCCGCGCCGAGTGCAGGATCTCCCACCACAGGTTCGGTCACGACTTCGGTCACAGTCGATGCGCGCGGGGGAGCCGGTTGTGCATATGCCACAGCCGAACTCGTCATCACCAACCCGACGACCATTGTCGAACAAATCCAGGACTGGGTGTGCATGGTGCGGCTCCTCGGTGTGCGCGTCATCGGCCGTTGGATGTCAGTGATGTCATGGCCTTGCGATCGATCTTGCCGGTGGTTGTTCGTGGCAGTTCGTTCACGAACAACACGTCACGCGGTACCTTGAAACGAGCCAATTCGGTACGGATGTACTGGCGCACTGCGTCTTCGGTCAGTGTGGGGTTGCGTCGGACTATCACAGCCGAGAGGCGCTGGCCGAACTCGTCGTCGGAAACCCCGGCTACGGCGGCCTCGTCTACATCAGGATGTGCGTAGAGCGTCGCCTCGATTTCGCCGGGGAAGACGTTCTCGCCACCCGAGACGATCATGTCGTCGTCCCGGCCGTCGACGAACAACAGCCCGTCCGAATCCCAATGTCCCACATCGCCGGTGGACATCAGACCGTGCGAGATAGCTTTACCGCCCCCGGACGAGTATCCGTGGAACGAGATGGAATTTCCGACGTGGATCGTGCCCTGGCGCTCGGATTCGCTGACGATGTTTCCCTCGACGTCCACCAACTTCACCAGTACGCCGAGCGGTGGCCGGCCGACGGTACCCGGGCCGGCCAGCCAGTCCGCCGGCGTAGCGATCGTGGCCGTCCCGGTTTCGGTGCAGCCGTAATAGTTGTAGACGACCGGTCCGAATCGTTCTATTGCTCGGTTGCCCAGGCTCGGTGCAAGGGCTGCTCCGGCGGTGAAGATGATGCGGACACTCGCGGTATCGCGAACGTCGATGTCAGGGCTGTTCAGTAGCCTGTGCAGCATCGTGGGGACCAGTACCACTGCGTCGCAACGAAGCGATTCGATCTGCGCCAGCGCTCGGTCGGCGTCGAAGCGCCCGTGGATGGCGACGGTACACCCCAAGTTGACAGCAAGTATGAACTGCGACAGTGCAGTTCCATGAAAAAGTGGTGCACAGAGCAGGACGGTCTGGCCCGCTTCCAGAGGCACCCGATCGAGAAACTGGGCCGAGGCGAAGGCGGAATCCACCGATCGAGGTGCTCCTTTGGGGGTACCCGTCGTACCTCCGGTCAGGAGGACGAACTGCCCTTGCCGTGACGGCAGCGGGATCGCGGTGTCGGCACCGCCGGCCGAGACGGTGTGGGACGGATCGCCGAGTTGCTCGATGTGTTGGGGCAGTTCGGCCATGATTGGGTCGAACTCGGTGTCGTACGCGACCGCCGTAACGCGCTCGCGCAGTGCAACATCAGCGAACTGCGGGGCGCTGAAGCCGGTGTTCATCAGGACCAGCCTGGTGCCGAGCTTAGCTGCGGCGATCATGGTGATGACCAGCCCTCGGTGATCTCGACACAACACGGCGATGGTCGATTCCTCACCGACACCCTGCATCAGCCACCGATGGGCGACGGTATTGCTGGCGAGGTCGAGGTCGCGATAGGTCATGGAGCCGTTGCCGTCGATCAGCGCCACTCGATCGCCGTACCACTTTGCGCCGGTGGTGATTCCGCTGGCGATCGGGCCGAGCGTGCGCACAGCCCTCGACTTCTGCCGGACGCGAAGTGGCCGCCTGAGATCGATGATTCCGCTGCGTTGCATAACAGCGATCTGCCGCGCGCGGAGCGCTGTGGCCGTGAACGGGGAGCGTGTGGAGGTCAAGCTGGAGCCCTTCTGTGGCCGATCGGTGCGACCTGATGGTCGTGCGACTATGTGGTACCGATGACACAGCACCGCCGGTCGTCGGCCCAGTGGCAATAGAACGATGTTGATCGCGCACTGTTGTGCACATCGCCAACGCCTGTCAGGGTGAGCGAATGGACCCCGAGGCACCACGCGAACCCGGCCACTCGGTGAGTGAGCGCCTGGCTGCTGCGATCGGCTCGTACGCAGCCGAGGGCGGGCCGTCCTATCAGCACGTTCCCAGCGAGCTGGTGGTGCAAGACTTCTTCGACGGTATCGAGTTGAACGCTCGAGCACTGCTGCGTTTCATCGACACCGGCAAGATGCCGACCGCGCACGAACTGCGCCCGGTCACCGAACTCGCCATGGCTCGGCTGGCCAACGGTGCCGGATTGCAGGAAGTGATCGGTTCGTATCAGCAAGTCTCGGCCGATCTGTGGCGACGGTTCGTCTCGGAATCGGAGCCCGTCGACCGCGACGATGTGCTGGATCTGATGCCCAAAGTCACCGAATACATCTTCAACGTCGTCACCCTCATCGCGACCGAGGCTGCGCACCGGTCGGCCGATCCGAGGTCGGAAGCGCGAGATCGAGACCGTGCTGCGCTCGACGCACTGCTGGCCACGGGCGTGGCCGCGGGACCCTTCGACGTCGGGCGTCCGTGTTTCGTCGTCGCCGTGTTCCAACTCTCCGGTGCCCCGGGTGCCGGCTCCTCGGTGTCGGCACTCAAGTCCCGCGTGGAGGCCATCGTTGACGTGCACCTGCGGCTCGACCTCAACGGGTGGGTGGCGGTGCACTGGTCGAGCCGCAGCAGGCAGGATGCGGTTGCCGACTTCCGCGCCACCCTCGATCGCGCACACGACGAGACAGCCGTCCGTTGTTGGGCCGGTATCGCCTCGTCGTCCACTGCGGCCGGCGTCCCCGACGCCTACCGAACCGCCCGCGGGCTCGCGGCGACGGCCCACGCGTTGGATCGGTCCGAATTTCTCGCCGATCTGGGCAATCTGACGGTCGAATACCTCAGCGCCGCATCAGGACCCGATCTCCCCGCGGTAGCCGAACTCGTCGCAGGCGTGTCGGCGGCCGATCCGATCTTCGAGCAGACGCTGCGAATCTTCCTCGAAGAGAACTGCAATCAACTGGCGACCGCCCGTCGAATGCACGTCCATCGGAATTCCGTCACCTACCGGTTGGGCAAGGTCCACGCGTTGACCGGGCTCAATCCGTTGATTTTTGCCCAGGCTGCATCGCTTCACGCGGCCTTGATCGCGCGAGACCTGTCCTGACGTTCGTTGTCGAAGTGCACAAATTGGCATCTCCCCCTGCGAGCGATTTGCCACTGGACCCCTCGATCGGCCCGTGTTGCACTGGTCACATCGGGGCGCGTCGGGCCATCCGCAATCGGATCGCGCAGTCTGGCAGGAGTGTGCATCGCGTTCCCGACACACTCATCAGCACTCAGGGGAACGATGTCTCACTTGATTCGCGCCGCCACGATCTCCGTGGTGGCGGCCGCTCTCGCGCTCGGTACAGCCCCGGTCGCGCAGGCCGATCCGGCTCCGGCCACCACGGCATTCGATCGGCAGGAAACGCTCGTTCGCTCGAGCGGCGGAATCGAGGTGTCGTACGTGTCGTTGGCGCTTCCACTCTCGGTTCCGGGCGTCGCCTATCCCGCCTCGTGCGACCGCGTCGGGTACTGGAGATACCGTCCGGCCGACGGGGCCGAGAACTCCTCGGACGCCGACGCCGTGGTGGTCCAGCAGCAGGGACTCGGCGCAGGAGCTGTGCACTCCGAACCCGTGGCCCGCAACACCGTTCTGTCCGCACTGAACCAGGGGAATCACATCGAGTTCTGGTCGCTCGCCCGCCGAGCGTCGTGTCTGGACGAGACTGTCGGGTTCGACGAGGCATTGCGAACCGGAAATTACCTCGACGCAGTGGACTACTACTTCGGTGACAAGCAGATCGACGGCCGAGGATTTCCCGGGCTCCGTACCGGCGAGAATCTGCGTGTGCTCGATGCCATGGGACTGCCGCGGGTGGTCCGCGACCAGTACGAGGTGATGCTGCACGAGCTACCCGATCAGAAGGTTCGGCAGAGCAAAGCGATCTGTACCGGAATCTCGCTCGGCGGACTCATGACCGGACTGTTCTCCGACTGGGACTTCGACGGTAATCCCGCCACGACGGCTGACGCCGGGTACAACCAGTGCCAATCGTTCGCCGCACAGGACTCGATGATCAGCTCCGACCCGGCCGCGCTGCAGAACACACCCGTGCTCGCCGGACTGACGAACCTCGTCACCGGTAGTGCCGCAGCTGTTCTCGACGCCGGCCTGAGCAACGGCGTCATACCGCGAACGTTCGGTGAAGCCCCGGTGCTCGGCACCAAGACCTTCCTGTTGCTCAGACTGGCCGGCCTGGCCGCCCACTTGGACCCGGACGGGGAAAGTCAACTTCTGCAACATATTCCGCTGGACGCCGGCTTGGAACTGTCGCTGAACTTTCTGTTCGCGCGTTCCGCGGTTGAGTTCGCCTCCGATATCGTCGGCCCCGCCGGAATCCGTGACTACCGATTCACCAACGAAGCCATGCTGGGCATGCTTCTCGACAACAATTCGGTCAACTTCTCGTTGTTCCAGATGAGCCTGGGCGCACTCGGCGGCGGTCCGGTGGAGGAAAAGACGTTCCCGATATCCGGGTCGGCCACGCAAGTCCCGATACTGGGCTCGTTCCTGGAATTGGCCGCGGGAAAGCAAACCCGCGTCGCCCCGACCGACCCGAATGCGCTCTACACGTGGCGGGACTACCGCGACGTTCGGGACGTGCCCTACACATCGCCCGACCACGAGGTCACCGACATCACGAAGCTGGCCGAGGTGCTCTCGACCGGTAGCCCGAACGGGTACTGGGAGACGTACTTTCCGCTCGAGCTCCTCAAGGACCTCGGCGGGGCGTACGGCGGTTCGCGGATGGGCGAGTTGTCGCACCTGGCCACCGCCGGAATGAGCCGCACCAAGCCCAATCTGGTCGTATTCGCCGGTGACAGCCCCGTCCGCAAGTCTGCTGGCACGTTCTTTCCTGCCCCATCGCTCGCGGTCGAGCGGCTGCTGCCCGGTTACACGCATGCCGACACCATCGGGGCAGCAGAAATCCAGAACGACGGTAAGCGTGACTACAGCGGCCATTATCTTGCCGAATTCGTCTCTCGTCAGATCGACGCGAACTGAAAGCAGCTGTCCCACAACAACGAAGAGAGAAGCCGACATGGACATGTCAGGAACGACAGCAGTGGTGACAGGTGCGGCATCGGGTTTGGGTGCTGCGGTGGCGCGCAGACTCGCCCAGCACAATGCGCATGTCCTCGGCCTCGATGTGCCGCATTCGATCGACCGGGCGGGTACCGGAGTTCCGGCCGGTGTGCACTTGGTTGCCGCCGATGTCACGAGCGAGTCGGAGGTCGTGACCGCTCTCGATCTCGTCGATCCGATTCATCCGATCAGAATTGCGGTCAACTGCGCAGGTGTCGGATGGGCGGGTCGCATCGTGTCCAAGCACGGGCCGCACGATCTGGAGATCTTTCGCACGGTGATGACCGTGAACCTCCTCGGCACGTTCAACGTCATGCGATTGGCGGCCGATAGGATGCGAGTGCTCGATCCGCTCGACGAGAACGGCCAACGCGGGTTGATCGTCAACACCGCTTCGGTGGCGGCCTTCGAGGGCCAAGTGGGGCAGGCGGCCTACGCTGCGTCCAAGGGTGGAATTCATGCGATGACCATCACCGCGGCACGAGACCTGGCGCAGTACGGAATTCGGGTCAACACCATTGCTCCGGGCACCGTCGACACTCCGATGCTGGCGGCGATGGATGCGGGATATCGGGCTGCGTTGGCTTCCAGTGTGCCGTTTCCGGCGCGTCTGGGGCGGCCGGACGAGTTCGCGCAACTGGTGCAGATGTTGGTCGAGCACGACTACATCAACGGCGAGACCACCCGAATGGACGGTGCGGTGCGAATGGCTCCCCGATAAAGTGCCCGGTCCGGTGCGAACGCACGATGGGGGTCTGTCACGGTGGTCTCGACGATGAGGGGATATCAGACGATGGCGAGCGGGTCGAGCGGCAGGCGAGGGGATCGTGTGCCGGACCTGTTGACGTTGCACCGGGATCGCGTTCGTCGCCTGGACGGCTTCTATGATGTCGAACGTTGGGACGAGGGCGGTCTAGCGCGAACACATCTGCAGCACTGGTTATTTCGCGCTGCGATCAATACCGGCGTCGTTACCTGGGACGTCGAGAAATGGCGCCGACTCGAATTCGTGGCCGTCTTCTCGCACCCGAATCAGCACGAGCTCGAGTTCTCGATCGTGTATGACATAAGGTCGGCACCCCCGGTTCTGTCGGGTGACACCACCCGATTTCCAGCGGACGTTCGCTCGCTGTCCCCTGAAGTGGTTGCCGCTCTGCCCTCGACACTGATTCCCAACCCGCCGAGCGAGCTGGCGTGGCTGAGATATCTTGTCTCTCGGTTCAACGACTTGCACCGTCGTACAACGGCATTGGTGGAGGGGTGGCCTCGGTGACGGCCCACGAGAATCGCTCCGATCCAGGCCATCGGGTGGCTGCTCGCGGTGCTGGCGTCGTAGTTGGGCGGGCTACTTCCCGAGTGAGCATCGAGCGAAAAAGGGTCCATACGCAGGCTGAGAGTAGCGCCGGATCAGCAGGCCAGGTGACGGAGATACTGCACACGATCACGCGCACCGTGTACCTGTCACTCGACCCGGCGACGATTCCCGTCACTCATCGAAGGCCGAGTCGGGCCAACCGCGACGCTGCCACACCGGCGTATGCGATGTCGTCGCTGCCGTGGATCGGTGCTTCGGCACCGGCCCAAAGACTCTCGGACGAGAGGTGACGGAGGTGAACGAGAACTTGCATGCGGCCGAACAGGCAGCGGCCGACGATCTCGACGCGGAAGTCTCGGCGGCGATGTCCTTGCCTACTCGGCACAGATCACCTCCGAGCGTTGGGTCCTTGGATCAGCACTTCGGAGACGTCTTCGATGCGCTCGAGACCATTCGGGCAGTGCTGCTCGCGCGAAACCCGGTCGAGCGCGTAGTGCAAGGACTGTGCGAGCAGGTCGTCGCGGTGATTCCGGGGGCCGACTTTGCGGGAGTGGCTCTGCTTCACCATGAGCATCGGACACCGAAGACCCTGGCATGCTCCGATTCTCGGGTTCTCGACATCGACTCGGATCAATACGGCGCCGGTGAAGGACCCTGCCTGGATGCAGCGCGAGGCGAGCGGACCATATGCGCCGGGATGAACGACATCACCGTGCGTTGGCCCCGATTTGCCGGCCGTGCGGTCGACATCGGGGTGCGAAGCTATCTTTCGGCACCCCTGACGGTGGACAGCACAGACGGGGGGTCGCTGAATCTCTACAGCTACGACGAGAACGGATTCGACGTCATAGACGAGGTGCTCGTCACCCTGTTCGTCACATCCGTCGAGGCCGCGGTAGGGAGTTCGCGTCGTAACGCCGAGGCGCTGGCCGAGATCGACGGACTGCGGCAGGCGATGATCGCCCAGGGAACCATAGAGCAGGCCACAGGGATCCTGATGGCCGTCCGCGCTGTGTCACCCGGGATTGCATTCGAGGCCCTGGTCGAGCAATCGCAACTCGAGAAACTGCCGCTGGCACTGCTTGCCGCCAGAATCGTGGACACCGTGGTGCACTGTCAACGCAAAGAGCGCTGATGCCCGAGGGCCTCGAAACCGGGGATAGGGCGGCTGATTCATGTTTGTTCCGTGTGAGGCTACTTCTTCAGCTCCGCCAGGATCATGAATGCAGGCTGGTCGGGGTCTATCTCGACGCCGTTGCGCCTCAAGAAGGCCTGCAGAAGCCCGCCGATCAAGTCGGTGAGCTGATCGACGAACTGATCTACGTCGGTGACGCCGGCTTCTTCCTCGAGCCACAGGTCGGTGGTGGCAACGATTGCTCCCACCGCGGCACGACTGGTGAATTCGACTCCGTGGTTGTCGAGCCCGATCGATGTCAATACCGAGGTGGCCACTGCGGCGAAGCGGCGTGCGACGTCTCGGCCGATGTCGAACGCCGCGGACGCATCTCCGTCGGTCATCGACCGTGATTGAGCCAGGACGCGAAAGATATTGGGATGTCGGGCAACGACTTTCGAATAGCCGAGCAGTGCGTGGCGGAGCGAGGACGACGGTGCATCCAGAAGGAAGTTGAAGTCCGACACGGCACTGTCGTAGACCTCGTCGGACATACGCTTGCCGAGGGCGGCCAACAGGTCGGACTTGTCCGAAAACTGGCGATACAGACGTGGTTTGGTCGAACCCGCTTCGTGGGCGATGGCGTTCATACTCGGGTTCGGGCCATCGGCATCGATGACTCGAATCGCCGCGTCGATGAACTCCTCACGGGCACGCGCGTGTCGGGTGGATGCAGACA
Source organism: Rhodococcoides navarretei (assembly GCF_038069675.1). NCBI lineage: Bacteria > Bacillati > Actinomycetota > Actinomycetes > Mycobacteriales > Nocardiaceae > Rhodococcoides > Rhodococcoides navarretei. The sequence continues at coordinate 4,570,151 of NZ_JBBPCN010000001.1, read as the reverse complement.
TCCGAGAATCGGGCACGACGGCCAGTGTAGGACGCCCATGGTTCTTGTCGTCGAGGATCCATGCTTGACATTCCTCCCCGATCTGCGTCATGGTTGCAGCGTAACCCGCAGTAACGATTAGCGTACCGGCGGTTCATCTCAGCAAGGAGTCCTGTGTCGATGCCATTGCCCTGCGGCCAACCGAGGCAGCAGTACCGAGAATGGACCGTCGACGTGGACGGTGCGCAGCTGGCGGTCTTCGAGCAGGGGAATCCAGACGGCCCGGTGGTCATCCTCGTGCACGGCTGGCCGGACACCCACCACCTGTGGGACGGCGTCGTGCCGAGTCTGCTGGAGTCGTTCAGGGTGATCACCTACGATACCCGCGGTCACGGACAGTCCACGTCTCGCGGAACTGTCGCCGAGATGCGGATCGAGCAGTTGGCGGACGACTTCCTCGTTGTCGTCGACAGTGTTCGAGCCGATCGACCCGTCCATGTTCTCGCGCACGATTGGGGATCGGTGCAGGTGTGGGACGCCGTGTGCAGGCCCGGTGCGGACCGGACCATCGCATCGTTCACGTCGATCTCGGGACCGAGTCTCCATCACATGGGTCGATGGATGAACTCACGGCTTGCCGCGCGCACACCGACAGCGTTGTGGCAGTGGTTCACTCAAGTCATCTCCGGCATGTACACGCTCTTCTTCATGTCGGGGATTCTGTCGAGGACCTTCTTTCGGGTCTTCGGGAGGCGGTATCTGTGGTCGTTGTTCCTGCGCATCGTCGAACGGATCGACCGTGAAGACATACATCTATCCGAAACGTTCACCGACGACATGGTGTCGGGTCTACGGATCTACCGAGCCAACATCTTCCGCACCGTGTTGTTTCCGCACGACCGTTTCACCTCGGTGCCGATCCAGCTGCTGATACCCACGCGCGACCCGGCCGTTCGCCCGGCCTCGTTCTCGGACATCGACCGGTGGACCGCAGACGTCGACATCCATCGAGTGAAGTCCGGGCACTGGCTCCCCTTCAAATATCCCGCGCTGGTGGCCTCGGCCGCAACTGCGTTCATCGACAAGCACTCAGCAAAGGAGTAACCATGGACCCCCTCGATCCAGGCGTCGTCTCGCTCACCGCACGCAACGTCGAGTTCGACTGGACGGACACACCTCTGCACTGGCTCCCGGGCGAGCCCGTGGCCTCGCACACCATCAGCGCTCTCAATCTCCTGCTTCCGGAGGGGGAGCGGTGGTTCTGTGACACATACGCCGAAGCCCTACCCCTGATCGAGGACGAGCGGCTACGAGAAGATGTCCGTGGCTTCATCGGACAGGAAACGATGCACGCCGAGACCCACAATGTGGTGCTGTACGACTTTCTCGACACGCACGGAATAGACCCTCGACCCTTTGCTGCGCAGGCAGAGTTCCTGATGCGTCGGGTTCTCGGCCCGCGACCTGCCAGTTCGCCGAAAGGTCAACGCCAGCAACTCGTCGAACGTATTGCGATGATCGGTGCCATCGAACACCTGACGGCATTTCTCGGTGACTACGCACTGAATTCGCAGTGGGACAACCTGGGCGGCGACCCCACCATGATCGATCTCTATCGATGGCACGGTGCCGAGGAGGTCGAGCACCGGAATGTCGCACACGATGTCGCCCAGTATTTCGGTGTCGGATATTTCCGCCGAAACATTGCCATGATCATCGCGTTCGTCGGCTTCTTGGCGCTGATGCTCCGCGGCACGAAGTACATCGTTCGACAGGACCCAGCCTTGAAGAACAAGGGATACCTGCGCATCTTCGTCGCCTGGATGGCAGCGATGCGCCGAGACGCATTACCCTCGCTCGCCCACATGACATGGGGGGTGGCACGGTACCTCAAACCCTCTTACTCGCCGGAACACGAAGGCAACACCGCGCAGGCGATCGCCTACCTGGCATGGTCTCCGGCCGCACGCGCGGCCGCGCGATGAGACGCGCTCTGACAGCCCCCGTTGCCATGCCGCCCGATCTGTACGGACGTCCCCGCCGGGACCTGTTCCTCGGTGCCATTTCCGCACTGATGAACGGTCACATGGCTGCGGTTCGAGTACTGCGCAGATCGACTCCGACAGGACAGCCGGTGGACAGATCCCTCGTCGTCGTCGTCAGCGGCCGCAGCGTCGAAGCACACGACGACAACGTCGTCGCCCTGACGCTCACCCGACCATCCGGGGGCGTACTTCCGCCCTGGCGACCCGGCGCACACATCGATCTCACGCTCCCCTCGGGAATCCGGCGTCAGTACTCGCTGTGCGGAGACCCCGCCGTCACCGACCGCTACCGGATCGCGGTCCGGCGAATCCCCGACGGCGGCGGCGGCTCGATCGAGGTACACGACGCCCTGCCCTTGGGAACCGAGCTCGTCGTGTCGGAACCCCGAAATGCATTCGCCTTCGCCGTGCCGGGGTACGGATCACCGGCCCGGCATCTGCATTTCGTCGCGGGCGGTATCGGGATAACCCCCATCCTGCCGATGCTGCGCCTCGCCGACAGCCTCGGCATCAGCTGGTCGATGGTGTACACCGGTCGCAGCACCGACTCGTTGCCGTTCGTACCGGAGGTGATCGCCTTCGGTGACAAGGTCACCATCCGCACCGATGACGTCGACGGCCTACCGACCTCCGCCGAACTTCTCACCGGCATCCGCCCGTTCGCAGCTATCTATGCCTGCGGACCCGCGCCGATGATCAATACATTGCGGACCGGTGCCGACGCCCTCGCCGACTGCGAGTTTCATTTCGAGAGATTCTCTGCACCAACGATTGTGGACGGGAGAGCGTTCACCGTCGAACTCGCCCGATCCGGTCGAGTCGTCGACGTGCCCGCCGACGTCTCGGCACTCGACGCGATCACGTCGGTACTGCCGAACACCACCTACTCCTGCAAACAGGGATTCTGCCGCACCTGCATCGTCGGAGTACTCGGTGGCACACCGGATCATCGAGACGGCACTCTGACCGACGTCGAGCGAGCAGATCACATGCTGATCTGCGTATCCCGCGCGCAGGGCGAACGGCTCGTGCTCGACCTCTGACCGCGTCCGTCGACGGATCTACCAACGCCCGACCCAGAAGGAGCAGCAACGATGCACGACTTCGATCTCGTCGTAGAGAACGGTCTGTGGTTCGACGGCACCGGAGCCGAAGGGCGGATGCGCAACCTCGGCATTCGCAACGGACACGTCGCCGAAGTGTCCGCCGACAAACTCCCCGTGGGTCCTCTCACCGAGGTTCTCGATGCCCGGGGAAAGTGGGTGATGCCAGGATTCGTCGACGTACACACGCATTACGACGCCGAGGTGCTCGTCAACCCGTCCTTGCCCGAGTCCGTTCGACACGGCGTGACGACCGTCGTCATCGGAAACTGCTCACTCTCGACCGTCTTCTCCAGCCCGGAAGAATGTGCGGACCTGTTCAGCCGCGTCGAGGCCATCCCGCGCCAGTCCATGCTCGACATCCTCGACGATCACCGCAGTTGGACAAGCCCTTCCACGTACGTATCGGTCCTCGAATCACTGCCACTCGGTCCGAACGTTGCGGCGTTCATCGGTCATTCCGATATCCGTACCACGGTCTTGGGAATGTCCAAGGCCACCTCGAACAGCTATCGCCCCTCGTCGATCGAACTCGATGCCATGGGTGAGATGCTGACGAAGAGCCTCGATGCCGGGTTCCTGGGCCTGTCGTCGATGACCAACAAGCTCGACAAGATCGACGGCACGGAATTCCGGTCCAGGTCGCTGCCCTCGACCTACTCGCGGTGGCGTGAGATGCGTTTCCTCAATCGAATTCTGCGCGATCGCGGACGAATCCTGCAGAGCGCACCGACCATCAATCTGCATCCCAACATTGCCGGCTTCTTCGCCGAGAGCTCCGGTCTCGGCGGCCGCCCCAAGCTGAAGACGTCGTTGCTCTCGGCGGCGGATTCCAAGGCGTATCCACCGATCGTCTACTTCATGCTGGCCGCAGCTCCACTGCTGAACAAGTTCGCCAGGACCGACTTCCGCTGGCAGCACCTGCCGGTCCCGTTCACCGTGTACGCCGACGGTATCGACCTCGTGGTGTTCGAGGAGTTCGGTGCCGGTGCCGCCGCGCTGCATCTGCAGGACGAAGTCGAACGAAACGAACTGCTCCAAGACGAGAAGTACCGCCGCTGGTTCCGCAAGAACTACGACGACAAACTCAGCCCTCGCATCTGGCACCGGAATTTCTACGACGCAGTGATCGTGGCGAGCCCTGATGCGGCCATTGTCGGCAAGACATTCGGGCAACTCGCCGACGAACGCGGAATCCACCCCGTCGATGCCTACCTCGATCTGGTTGTGCAATACGGAAAGAAGCTCCGCTGGCGGACGACCATCGCCAACGACCGGCCGAAATTTGCGGACAGGCTCGCGCGTAGCTCGGGTGTGCAGATGGGTTTCGGGGATGCCGGAGCGCATCTGCGCAACATGGCGTTCTACAACTTCCCCATCCGACTGCTCAAGAGAGTCCACGACACCGGCTTCATGACGGTCGAGCACGCCGCGCACAGACTGACCGGTGAACTCGCGCAGTGGTACGGGATCGATGCCGGTCATCTACGGCTCGGTGATCGTGCCGATCTGGTGATCATCGACCCGTCGGGACTGAACGCCAGCGTCGACGGGGTGTACGAGGCACCGATCGAACAATTCGGTGGAATCTCGCGCATGGTCAACCGTAACGATGACGCGGTCGACGCCACCGTCATCGCCGGAAGAGTGGTGTTCCGCCAGGGGCGGTTCACCTCGAACGCCGATGGCAGCGGTACCGGACGGTTCCTCAAAGCTGGTGCACCGACGGTCGACACCACGGACGGCGATCTGCGAAATCGGCCTCTTCGGTCCGTGTCCGCCGGCTAGAACACCATCACCACACACCCTGGAACGCACCACGACGTTCCACGAAAAGTTCGACTGTCGAACTGATTTCGGCAGTACCGGCCGGGCCCGCCGACGCGGGCGCGCCCGGCGTGTGGCCCAGCGGGACGGGTGAGACGTGTAGCCGAAGGGGAGATGGATGAACATCGACGAACCGCTGAGCACCACAGAGCTCGACGACACCGTGGAGCGCTGGCGGAAGTCGAAGATCGATCGCAGACATTCCCTGATCGACGACATACTGTCCATCGTCCGATCTCACGGCCACGACCCAGGTCTCGATGTCATCGTCGACGAGCTGGGAGTATCGAAAACGTTGCTCCGAAGGAACTTCACCGACAGTGCCGATCTGGCCGACGCGACCCTGTCGCGATACATGTCGGTGGAAATCGAACCGAGAATTCGATCGGCATTGTCGCCGAGGTCGACCGGTCACACGCTGATCCGAGCGGTGACCGAGGCATACGTCGATGTATTTTCGCACGACCTTCCTGCATATCTGTATGTCACCGCGCACTCGGCGGCGTCGGGTGGCGAGCTCATCGCCGATGCCGACTACCGCATTGCGCGGCTGCTCACCGCAGCGCTGGGCACCTCCCTCGGCCCGCAGAAAGTCTGCACCGAGGGCACCACTCCGATGGCGTTTGCCATCCTCGGAACCGTGAGGCTCTGCGTTCACTGGTGGACGACACAAGAACTCGTTACCGCGGACGAACTCGTCGATTGTGTGACGACGATGTTGGGAGGCGGCATACGCGGGATGACACCGCCGTTGAAATCTGTTGAACCGCATATCATTACCTGAAAGCGGCTGACCTCGTGAATTTGAAGACCAGCGTATGTGTGCTCGGTCGTGCAGCGGGTACCGCCCTCGACAGCGTTGTCTCGGAACGGCCGCGGGCGCTCGTTGCCTACGGTCTGAATGCGGTGCACATCGCGCTGTCTCTGGCACCGCACAGACCGCTCGGCCGAGCGTTGTCACCGGGTGGCTCGATCGACACACTCGTTGCCGAGGGTGGTGTTCTCGACCGGATCAGCGAATCAGCAGATGCGATCGACATGTTGCTGGGTCGGGACGGGGTTCTGGAGCGGCTCGGTGCGACGGGCGGAACGCTCGAACAGATCTCGGAACTGAACGTGGCCGTGGCCGCCCTGGGCCCACACCTCGCCGAGTTGGCTCCGAGCATGGCCGCCATCGCCGAATCCTCCGCTCAGTTGAGCGCAGCCGTAGGTCGTGTCCCTGGGCTGCGGGGCAGGACCGTAGGTTCGCGCGTGATCCGGGGACCTGCCTGACCGGACATCGTTGCGCGAGAGTCCCAGAGAGGTAACTCCCCGCCTCTTGGTGCCCTACACAGACCGGGTTGCCCCCGGGGGGCGAATCGATTTGAACAAGGCCGACACGTCGGCAGCCATCGCTGCGTTCGCGAGCTCGATCTGCGCGAACGCTCTCAGCTGTCCACGCGCCCGGGCCCACAAGCGGTCTCGCTTGAGGTGGTCGCGGTCGGCGAAGGTGGCCAACACTATGCCGCGGATGGCGTCCATAGCGAGGTAGACGATGTTGCGCAGGACCCGCCATTGAGCGCCGCTGCCGTTGGGGTCGCGGACGCTGAACGCGCCGATCACACTCTCCATCATGGCCGGGCCCAGATCATCGAGCAGCGGGGCCAGTTCGGGATCGGTCCGGGCCGCCACCCACAGTTCGACCGTGGCGACGAACACCGGGCCTTTGTGCAAGTCCCAGAGAAGATCGAGCATTTGACCGATCAAGTCCTTCGACATGTCGAAATGACTTACCTGGACGAGGGCGTCCTGGGCGCGCCGAGCAACCAGATGCTCGACTGCAGCCGCGACCAGGTCGGCCTTGGACCCGAAGTGATGAATCTGCGCGCCGCGTGTGGCACCTGCTTTTTCCGCGATCCGCGCCGTGCTCATCCCGGCGTAGCCGAATTCGTCGAGACATTCGATGGTGGCGTCGAGTAGTTTCGCGCGCATCGCCGAGCTTCGCTGGGCCTGCGTTCGAGGCCTCGCCGGTGTCGTCGGCGGTGATGCTGAGTCCGTGGAGGTCCCGGCGGACCCGTTATCGGTCATAGCAGTTGAACATCGTCGAGCAGCCAGCCGTCATTGCCCCGTACCAATCCGATCTGCAGTCGATTGCGGTCCACGCGCGGTTCCGGTGTTGCAGTGTTGGTGACCGATTGATCGACGAAGTAGAGCAGAACAGCGGAATCCTCGTCGGCCTCGACCACACCGGCCTGCATGATCGACGCTGCCGCAGACGCCTTTGCCTGTGTGACTGCATCGCGGAGCACCTCACCGACTTTCGTGTACTCGTCCGCGAACTTCTCGGTCGAGTTCGCGGTCACCGTGGCAATTGTCTCATCGAACGTTCGGTAATCGTACGAGGTCAGATCGAGCGCGTATTGCCGACCGGTCGTCATCGCACTGTCGCGAGCGTCGAGCTGCCGTGCCGACTGAAGAACCTGGTAACCGAGATAGGCGCATCCCGCAATCAGCGCGCAGACCAGTACAGCGGCCACCGCCTTCAGCTTCGGGCGGACCCGAGACCGCGAGACCGGAGCAGTCGTGTCCTGCGACGGTGCCTGGTCGGTGGCCGTCTCGTGCGGTGTGGCCGGTTCGGTGTCCGGTCCGGATACGTCGTCGTTGCCTGTGGTCAGCATCGTGTTCTCTCTTTCCGATCGAAAGGGCGGCAGCGGGATCACCCGGCACCGTTCGCGTAGAGGTCCGCGAGGTCGCCGGAGATTCTCGGCGCGCTGTCCGCGCCCTTCGGCGGTAAACCACCCGGCGCTACGCACCGGAGATCGCGGTCGAACGGTGTCGGTGCCGTCTCGTACGGGGTTCGCCGGACGGTGTCGTAGAAGCACGGAACTCCGATGTTCGGGACGAGGTCGACCTGGAGGCGGTTGTTCTTCACCGGTGACGCCAACTTCGCCAGCCCGTCCGGCACGGTGGTCAGGAAGCGATCGATGGCGTCGGTCCGCGCGCCGACGACCTGTGCGGGCCCGACGGCGGATGTCAGCAGCGCGGCGACGCCCACACTGTTCTCGTCCACGAGGGGGAGCAGTCGATCCAGCAGCGTGTCGGGGATCGTGATCAGGCTCGCCCGGATCTGCGTGTCGTTGTCTGCAGCGAGGGCGGTGAGCGTTCGTGCAGCGGAGATGATGTCCGGGATTGCTGCAGGACCGTCGTTGCTGTCGACCAGAAGAGCCGAGGCATCGTCGGCGATGTCGCCGATCGCGTCGGCGCGTGGGGCGATCGTGTCGGTCAGATCGTCGATGCTGTCGAGCAACTCACCCAGGTCTGAGCTCCGTCCGGGACGGGCGATGCCCAGCTCCTGCGTGAGCGTGTCGAGGTCCGTGGGATTCACGCTGTCGACCAGCGTTACCAGCCGGCTCAGGACCGAGGAGATCGCCACCGGTGTGCCGGTCTGGGAGATCGGAATGACACCACCGTCGGGGAGAAACGGTGCAGTGTGCGATTCGGAGAACAGGCGCAGTTTGAGCACCGGAGCGGCGGTGTCCTGCCCCACGGCTGCTGTCGCCGCGGCGGGTATTCGGGTGTCGGGCGCGGCGGAGACTTCGATCCGGACGAGTTGTCCACCCGGGTCCGGAACGACCGAGGTCACCTGACCGATCGGTACGCCTCGGTAGTCCACCTCCGAACGGACTGCGAGACCGCCGGCATCGGCGACCTCGACACTGAAGGTGCGGTCTTTGCCGAGAACGCGGAGCCCACCGGTGGCGTCGACGATGTACCCCGCACACCCGAGGGCGATCGCCAGGAACAGTGCCATGTGCACCACCATGCGACGCGTGCTCACCGCGGCATCTCCTGAGCAGGCGGGGCGGGCGGTGGCACCAGATCCTGGACCGGTCCACCGATGATCTCGGCGAGGTCGGCGTTGAGGTCGGTGTTGAGGTAGTCGCCCGGCGACGCCGCCGACAGTAACTCCGCGGTTCTCTCGAGACGCTGATCGAGTCCCTCGACGTCGTCGCGGAACGCGGTCAGCTGGTCCGCGATCGGGCCCAGATGTGATGCGATGTCGACCAGCTCACCCTCGGAGGTATCGATGACCGCTCGTGTCGATGCACTGAGATGTTCGATTCTGGGTACCAGCTCGGCAAACGATCCACGTTGGTCCGACAACAGCGACAGACCCTCGTCCATCTCGGTCAGACTCAGCCGTAGGTCGGTGTTCTCCTGCGCCATGGTCGCGGCGAACTGTCCGAGCCCGTCGATCGCGCGGCCGATCGAGTCACGATGAGCCGCAACGACGGACAGTGCCGAGTTCAGGCGAACCAGAAGGCCCCGAGTTACTTCCCCCCGACCGTTCAGCGCGGCGTCTGTTTCCTCGAGAATCGTGCCCAACTGACCGAGACCGGCACCGCCGACCAGCGACCCGATCGAGAGCAACAATTTCTCGACGTCCGGTCCACGGCCGGTGCGATCGGTATCGATCGTGTCGCCCCCGGCGAGGGTTTGGGCAGCGGTGTCCGCGCCCGGTGTGATTTCGATGAACGCGTCGGAAATGGGGGAGGACAACTCGATTCGTGCCGTGGACCCCACCTTCAATGCGACGTCGGTGTGTAATTCTGTGCGCGCGACGGCGATTGCGTTATCGACCTCCAGCGCGCGGACGTAACCGATCACTGCCTGACCGATCCGCACTTCGCCGCCGAGCGGGAGCAGGGAGACATCGGTGAACCGCATCGTGACCGGGTACGTCGAGGTGTTCTCGTGTGCGATCGGTGACAGGGCCTGCAAACTGACTCCGCACGCGGTAGTGCAGAGCACGAGCATCGCTGCTGCTACCGCGGCGGTCAGCGTCCGCAAACCGGTGCTCATCCGATGGCCTTTCCCCAGATGTCGGCCAGTAGGGGGGCTTCGCCGGGAATGGTGACCGGGTTGTAGAGCCCGGGAGCCGAGCACAAGGGCAGCGGTGTTCTGCTGCACAGATCTCGAGCCGCAGGGAATTGGGACAGCGTGGTCGAGAAGTCCAGACGGACCCGGAGACGATTGTCCGCTCCGACCGCATCGGAGACATTGCCGAGCGCCACCGGTGAGACCTCCAGAAGTTCGGCCAGTTGCGGACCGCGCGCGTCCAGATCGGCCGCGAGCCCCCGCAGGTCGGCTACCGTTCCGGTCACCTCGGCGCCGTGATCGGCCAGAATCGACGACACCGACGACATCACCTCGTTCAATCCGGAGAGCGCTGCTGTGACGGTGTCGCGTTGTCGATCGAGGACGGACGCCGTCGATTCGACCGACCGAGCGAGCGAATCGAGCTGGGTTCGGTTGGCGGTGACCGCGTCGAGCAGGACGTGTAACCCGTCGACGATGCCGGCGATGTCGTCCGACCCGTTCCCGACAACGGTCGTGGCCGTGGACAAGCTGGCGATGGCCTGTGCGACCGCAGCGCCGTTGCCTTCGGTCGAGCGAGCGAGGGATTCGGCCAGAACGCCCGCCGAGGATTGCGTCGAACCCGGCGGGGGAGCGAGTGCCCCGACCAGGTCGTCGACTGCGGTGAGCACAGCGTCCCAGGACATGGGGGAATGGGTCCTCTCCAACGGAATCGTGGCACCCGTGTCGAGAACTCGGTCTCCGGTCGCGGGTTCGAGTTCGAGATATCGGTCGCTGATGACCGAGGGGCTGACCACCCAGGCGTGGGTGTCGGCGTCGATCTGCGTTCCGGCAGAAACGCTCATCGTGACGTCGATGTACTCGGTTTCCTGGTCGATCGATTCGACGGATCCGACGGGAACACCGAGGACCGTCACATGAGTTCCGGGCACAATTCCTTCCGCGCTGTGAAATTCCGCGTGAATTCGTGTGACCGGTTCGGGCCACAGGAGCACAGTCCCCGCGACACCTGCGGCCACGATCGTGGCGACGATGAATGCTGACATTCCCCGGCTCATGCGCATCCCGATCCGAGGCCGAGCAGACACAACCAGTTGTCCGGGACCAGCGCGGTGGGCGAATTCAAATCGAGGAACTGCCCGTTTCCCGTTGCGTTCGCAAGGTAACGAACAGTGGGTCCGAAGTCGTCCACCAGGCGAGTCAACGAGTCACGGGAATTCTCGAGCAGCGCGGACACCGCTCTGAGACGGGGCAGTAGCGAGTCGATGGTCTCGCGGTTGTCGGCGAGATACCGCGAGAGGGTGGTCGTCAGGGCGGCGATGTCGTCGATGATCGACGAGATCGCGTCGCGGCGCTCGGCGACCGTGGCTGCCACGATGTCGGCATCGCCGACCAGTGCCACGAGTAGGTCGCTCTGCTCGACCAGGGTGGAGGTGGTCTGTTGTGCACTCTCGAGCAGACGATCGACATCGTCGGCATTGCGGTTGACCATGTCGGCGACATCGGTGAGTCCGGTCAATGCGCTGCCGAGAAGCTCGGGGTCCTGCGGGGCGGCGGATGCCAGCGTGTCGACCATGGTTCGGATTCGATCGAGGTCGACGTCGGTTGCGGTACTCGCGACGGATCTGCTGATGTCGTCGAGCGTGAACGCCGTAGTGGTGTTGGCCAGAGGGATGATGTCCCCTGACTGCAATCGTCCCGTTCCGGAGGGCTCGATGCTCAGCGCTCGCCGTCCGAGCAAGGTCAGTATCTCCACCGTCGCACGAGTATCGACTCCCGCCACGATGTCGTCGTCGAGCCGAAAAGCGACGTCGACGTGTGTTTCGTCCAACGACAGGCCGGTCACGGTGCCTCGGGGGACGCCGGCCACCAGTACCGGGTCGCCGATCTGCATTCCGCCTACATTGGCCACTTCGGCGTAGAGCGTGTCGGAGCGGACCTCGTCGATCACTCTCGGAATGCCCAGTGCCCCAACCAGCATCAGCAGAGCGGCGGCGATCGCGGTCGGGCCGACCCACCGGCTGCCGGGTTCTTTCCATCTCATCGGCATACCTGCGATCTGGTGGAGGTGGTCGGCGCGAACTCGACGTCCCCTGCGGACAGGGAGAGGTTGCAGAAGTAGACATTGAGCCATCCGCCGTAGCTTGTCAGCGAGCCGAACTTGACCAGGACCTGATCGAAGTGATCGACGAGGCCGACCAGGGCGTCCTGCTTGTCGACGACGGCACCGGTGGCGTCGTCGAGCGATCGTGTGGTCTCCGCGAGATCGGGCGTGAGCCCCTGGATCAGGGAGTTCGTCGACGACGACACTCCCTCGATCGAGTCGACTCCAGTGGTCAGCAGGTCGCGATTGCGTTCGAGGCCGTCCATCACACCGGCGAGGGTGTCGACGATGTGTGTTGTTCGCGGGCGTTCGGCTGCGATGTCGCCGAGCACCGCGGACAGGTCGGTGATGAGCTGGTCGACGATCTGCGACCGTTGTCCCACGCTGTCTGCGATCGAGATCGTGGACACCAGCACAGAGTCGAGGGAGGTGTTCTGTCCCTCGAAGACGTCGATGATCGCGTCTGCGACTCTGTTGACGACGGCGGGGTCCAGGGCGTCGAACAGTGGCCGGAACCCTCCCAGCACGGCGGTGAGATCGACCGAGGGTGTGGTTCGGTCGAGTGGGATGAGTGCTCCGCCGGGCAGCGGTGGGCCGGGGTTACCGGCTGGGATCAAGGTGAGGTTTCGGGCCCCGAGTAGATCTGCGTAGCGGATCGCTGCAGAGGAGTCTGCCGGGAGTTGCTGGTCGTCCGAGACCTCGAATGTGACGAGAGCAGTGTGGTGATCGGTGACATCGATGTCGGTGACTTTTCCGGTGCGTACTCCAGCAATGCGGACATCGCTTCCGGTGACCAGACCGGTGACGTCGCTGAACTGGGCGTGGTAGCTCACCGTCCGCCCCGCTATCGGGTCGGTGATCGTGTTGGCCACGGTCAGTGTGCTGACGCCGGCGACCAGGACGAATACGGCGAGTTTGGCGGCGTCGGATCGGGTGCTCATTCTGCAACCACCGAGGTACCCCGCAGGATCGGACCGACCAGCAGATCGGCCGCGTCGCCGGGGAGACCGAACAGCGACCCGAGGGTCTGGGATTCCTGATCGCTGCCGACCGGTCCCACTGTGCCGGAATAGGGAAACGGGGAGTTCAGGGTGATGCCGGCATCGATGGCGAAGTGCCCGGATTCGAGCACGGGGGGGAGCCCGATAGTCAGAGCCTCGACGCCGCCGAAGAATGCGGTGAGCCGAGCCGGTCGGTTGTCGACTACGCCGAGCGTTGCGGCCGCGGTGTCGATGACGGTGATGATTCGGTCTCGATTGTCATCCAGCAGAGCGGCAATGGCGTCGGAAGTGGTTGCGGCACCGCTGAGTAGGCGACTCAACGAGTCCCGGTTTCCGCTCAGTGCGCTCCCTGCCATGGCCGCGTTGCGCACGGTGGCCGAGGCGTCGGGAGCGAGAGCGGCCAGGGCCGAGCTGGTGTCGGCAGCGCGGTCGATACCGGCACCGAGGCCGGATTCGGTCGGCGCGTCGCCGATCAGTTCGGATATCCCTTCCAGGGTGCGGCCCAGTTGGTCGCCGCGGCCTGCGAGGGCCTGCGCGAGGGTGTCGAGCGATGCGTTGACGGCACCGGGATCGACAGCGGTGAGAGTGTCGTCGATTTTGTCGAGTGCCGTGTAGAGCTGGGCATTTTCCGGCGAGTCGTCGTGTTGGAGAACTGCGCCCGAGGCCAGGTGTTCGGTGGTGTGCCCATCGATGGGCACGAGTTCGACGATGACGCTGCCGAACACGGTGCTGGGAACCAGCCGTACCCGTACGTCGGCGGGGACGGTGTTCAGGAGTGCCGGGTCCATCGCCAACGTGATGGTGGCGGTGTTCGGTTCGGCGTCGATGCCCTCGACCGAGCCGATCCGGACGCCGCGATACCGGACCGACGAACCCGTTTCCAGTGCGCCGGCGCTGGAGGGGACGACCACGGTCACCGCGGCAGTCCTGTCGTATCCGCTCCCTCCCCGCAAGCCGAAGCCGGCGTACGCAGCAGCGAGGATCACCGCGGTCAGCAACCCGATGACGATATGGCCGCTCTCCCGTTGATGCCATGCCGGCCGGCGTGGGTAGCTGATCATGTCGACAACCCGGGTAACTGTGGGCTCAGGCCCCATATACCGATCGAGAGCACCACGTCGGTGAACGCGATGAACACGATCGATGTTCGGAGCGCTCGGCCGGCCGCTCGGCCGACTCCCTCGGGGCCGCCGGTTGCGGTGTAGCCGTAGTAGCAGTGCACCGCGGTGACACCGAGTGCGAAGATGACTGTTTTCACGATGGACAGTGCTACGTCGCCGGGGGCGATGAAGAGGGAGAAGTAGTAGTCGTAGGTGCCGCTGGACTGGCCGTTGACGAATTGGACAGCGACCGCGGTGGAGACGAATGCACCGAACAGTCCGACGAGGTAGAGCGGAATGATCGCCGCGATCGCGGCAGCCATGCGGGTGGACACCAGGTAGCGCCGGGACTCGATCCCCATCACTTCGAGTGCGGAGATCTCCTCCGAGATTCGCATGGCACCCAATTGGGCGGTGAAGCCGGTTCCGACCTTTGCTGCCAGGGTGATCGCGGCAACGATAGGAGCCACTTCGCGGGTGTTCGCCACTGCGGACAGTGCACCGGACAGCGGTGCGAGACCGACCAATTCCAGACCGCGATAGCCCTCGAGGCCGGTCTGTGTGCCGACGAAGAATGCGATGGCGACGATGACGCCGACACTTCCGCCGCCGGCCAGGATGCTCCCGCTGCCGAATCCGATCTCCGAGATCAGGCGCAATATTTCTTTGCCGTATCGGGTCAGCGCCGAGGGGATTGCGGCGACCGAGCGTACGACGAAGACTGCTCCGGCCCCGACGCCGGATATCGATCGTCCGGCGCGCAGTGCCCGAGTCCGGGCGCGGACCACAGTGGGATGATGCATCAGTAGGATCCCTTGCCGGGGAACAACGTTGCCGCGAATTGGCTCAGGGCGAGGTTGGCCAGGAAGACGAGTACGAACGACATCACCACCGCCTCGTTGACGGCATTGCCGACGCCTTGCGCGCCCTTCGCGGTCAACAGCCCCTTGTAGGAGGCGACCACCGCGGAGATCACCGCGAACGCAATCGCTTTGAGCGCGGCGAGAACGAGATCGCTCGGCTGTGAGAACGTGACGAGATTGCGGAGAAAGCTCTCGGCGTTCCCCTGCTGGACATAGACGTGGACGAGCAGGCACGCACCGATACCGACCACCATGACAATGGAGTTGAGAAGAGCGGTGACGACGACCGCTGCGATGATGCGGGGAATCACCAGCCGCTCGAGCACGTCGATTCCCAAAACCTCCAGGGCGTCGATCTCCTCACGGATGGCCCTGGCCCCCAGATCGGCGCAGATCGCCGAACCACCGACACCGGCGATGATCAAGGCACATACCAACGGTGCGGCCTGCCCGATGATGAGAAAGGCGACCACGGCACCGCTGTAGGACCCGGCCCCGATCCGGCCGGCCAACGAACCGACCTGCAAGGCGACGGCCACCCCCAGGGGGATCATCACCAGCGCGGCGGAAACCGTGGTGACATTGGCAAGAAACCACATCTGGCTCACGCATTCCCGCCAGTGCAGCCGACGTCGACGAATGCTCGACCACACGGCAGCGGTCACGGCGACCGAGAAGCGGACCATCTGCGCGGCCTCGGCGACGACCGACTGTGCCGCCGACGTCTGCCCTACTCCCATTGCTGACATCCTTCTGGCGTACATCGGTGAGTTGTCGATCACAAAAAACATACCACGATGAACGTAAGCAAGTGGCAAGGGGGCAGTGTCCGGTGTGAACCAGGGTATCTTCGGCCTGTTTTGGGTGAGCTTGGTCATGGTTACGATCAGGTGAGAATGTATTGTCGTAGTCTCATGCAGAGCGGGGCATGCGCATCGGCCTCGTCCCGATACCCGGCGACCGTACGAACCCGACCGGACCACTTGATCAGGAGTGCACTGTGAGCGTCACCTTCTTCATCACCGGCGGAACCGGATTTCTCGGCAGACGAGTGATTCAAGAAATCCTCGACCGCGATTCATCGGCAACCATCCACGTACTGGTGCGCACGGGATCGCTGCATCGCGTCCCGTCCCACCATCGAGTGCTGCCGGTCATCGGGGATCTCACCGAACCGGGCCTCGGTATCGACGACGGCATGCTGCCGGACCGTCTCGATCATGTCGTGCACCTCGGTGCGATTTACGACCTGACCGCCGGAGACGATCAGGCGGCGACGAACGTGCAGGGAACACGCGAGGTGGCGCTTCTCGCGCTGCGTACCGGTGCCGTCATGCACCATGTGTCGTCCATCGCAGTGGCAGGCGACTTTCAAGGGCGATTCACCGAACACGACTTCGATCTGGGGCAGGGCTTTCCCACTGCTTACCACCGCACCAAATTCGAGGCGGAAAAGCTCGTACGCAGCATCGATGGCCTCGACTGGAAGGTCTACCGCCCGGCGGCGGTGATAGGGGACTCGCGAACCGGCGAGATGGACAAGATCGACGGTCCGTACTACTTGTTCGGCGCACTGAAGATGCTCGCCGCGCTGCCCGCCGGCCTTCCGGTGGCTGTGCCCGCTATCGGCGCGACCAACCTGGTTCCGGTCGATGTGGTCACCCGGGCGCTGGTGCATCTGATGCTGACCGACACCGGGACGGAGCGAGTGTTCCATCTCGTCAACCCCACACCCCAGCCCGTCCGCGAGGTGTATCAGGCATTGGCTGCCGCCGCCGGGGCCCCGCATCCGGTCGCGTCGCTGCCCGGATCTCTCGGTCGAATAGCGTTGAGAAAGCCACGCCAACGACAGCTACGACTGCTGCGGGCGGCGGCGCTTCGTCGTCTGGAGATACCGAGCGTCGTACTCGAACATTTCGCCATCCCCACCGAATTCTCCTCCGCGATAACGTCGTTGGCCCTGCGGGACAGTGGCGTCGAATACCCCCCGCTCGCCGACTACGCCACCGGTTTGTGGACGTACTGGTACAACCACCTCGACCCCACTCGCGCCCGCAGGCAGTCCGCGAGGGGACCACTGGCGGGCCGCCACATCGTCATCACCGGGGCGTCGTCGGGCATCGGCCGCGCAACCGCGATCAGGGTGGCCGACATGGGTGCCCTCGTCATACTGCTGGCCAGAAACGAAGAACAGTTGATGGCGACGGTGAACGAGATCCGCAGCAACGGTGGATGTGCATTCGGTTACGTGTGCGACGTGACGGACTCGAACGCAGCGGACACCACCATCACTCGCATTCTCGCCGAGCACGATCACGTCGACATGCTGATCAACAATGCCGGCCGATCCATTCGTCGTTCTCTCACTCGGTCCATGGATCGGTTCCACGACTTCGAGCGAACCATGGCCGTGAACTACTTCGGTGCCGTCAGAATGACCATGGGTCTGCTTCCGCAGATGCGGGCACGCAGATTCGGGCATGTCGTCAACATCTCCAGTGCGGCGGTGCAGAATCACGTACCGAGATTTGCCGCATACGTAGCGAGCAAGTCAGCGCTCGATGGATTCAGCGAGGTCGCAGCGGCCGAGCTGTTGCACGACGGAATCACGTTCACCACCATCCACCTTCCGCTGGTCGACACCCCGATGATCTCCCCGTCCGACGGTTATCACGCCGGACCGATAACGAGCCCCGAGACAGCGGCCGCCATGGTGGTTCGGGCTCTGGTCAAGCGACCCCGGAGAATCGACGTCCCCCTCGGCACGATCGGCGAATGGGGACACACGTTCACACCCCGCTTGAAGCTACGCATCTCGAGCGTGATGCATCAGGCCATGGGGGACTCGCCCGCAGCCAGAGGTGCCGTACCCGCCACTGCAAAGATCGAACAGATCGAGATCTCATCTATGCCAGGTCGGCGTGACAGGTACGCGCCCAAGCCGATTCGTCGTCTGGCGGCGCTGGTACCTGGCACCCAATGGTGATGTCGCCGCACACGACTGGCTGCGCAGCTCGACCGGGACCGAAGTCTTTCTACAGCCGCGCCGTCTGACCCTCCTGCCCTGGAACGACACATGTGGCCGTGCAGTCCGTTGGACGGCACGGCCACATCTGCCAGCTGGTCAGCTGGATGCAGAGACAGTGAGAGGCTTCTGGTTCTCCACTGCGTCGAGTCGAGAGCGGAGCGCGGCGCTCACCATCTGGTACGCGTCGGCACCCAGCAGCAGTCGCGTCGGCAGCTCGTCACCATCTGCAGCGTCGATCATCACCTCGGCGAACCGCGCAGGATCGCCGGTCGGCTGCTCCTGGCCTTCGGACGGCGACAAGATCAACGACCGCATGTGGCCGGCGGGAGTGTCCGCGTATTCGCTCAGCGCTGGTGCCCATGATGCGGACGAACCACCGAATTCGGTGGTGGCTGCTCCTGGTTCCACCAGGCAGGTGCTGATACCGAACGGTGCAACTTCGGGCGCGTATCCCTCGAAGAAGCCTTCGATCGCCCATTTGCTGAGGTGGTAGACCGACAGGCTCGGGAACGCGATCTGCCCACCCATGCTCGACAGTTGCAGTATCTTGCCTCCGCCCTGAGCTCGGAGATGCGGGGTTACCGCTCGTACGAGCTGGACCGACCCGATGACATTGGTGTCGATCTGGCGTTGGATCTGCGCGTCGCTCAGCTCCTCGGCGGCACCGAAGACTGCGTAACCGGCGTTCGAGACGACGACGTCGATGCTGCCGAGCTGGGCGAACGCGGCACCGACGACCTCGCGGATCTGGGCGGTGTTCGTCACGTCGAGCTGACGCACCCACAGCGTGGCCGGGTACCGCTCGGCGAGTGCCGCCAATGATTCGGGTTTGCGCAGCGTCGCGGCGACCCGGTCACCCCTGGCGAGGAGCTGTTCGGTCAACTGACGTCCGAAGCCGCTCGACGTGCCGGTGATGAACCATGTCTTCGGGCTGGGGGTGGTCATATGCATGCCTTTCGTGGTGTGGAGCGAGGATGGTGGGATGTGCCAGCACCAGCAGTGCGGTTGCTGTCATCATGGGCTCGTTCGGTTCCGCGTTCGGAGCACGGCTGCCGCCGAGCGAAGGTTGGGCGTCAGTTCGCCGCGTTGGAGACGCCGGCAGCTCGCTTCATCAGTGAATCGAACGCCCGATCGGACAGGCGATTCTTCATGAAGATCAACGGCTTGGCCCCGAACCCGACTGCGTAGCGAGTCTTCGGGCGTTTCGAGGTGACAGCCTCGAGTATCGTCTTGCCGATCAATTCCGGTGGTGAGCTGCGCTTCTGCGTGCTCTCGGAACTCAGCGTTCCAACTACAGCGTCGGACTGAGACTTGTACGGGCCCTGGCTGGACACAGTACGAAGCTTTTCCGCAGCGATGCCGCTCCATTCGGATTTGACTCCTCCCGGTTCGATCACGATGACGTCGATACCGAAAGGACTGACTTCCATGCGCAAGCAGTCGCTGAGCGCCTCGAGTGCGAATTTGGTCGCGTGGTACCAGCCACCCAGCGGGGAATAGATCTTCCCACCCATCGAGGTGATATTGACGATCGAGCCCGAACGTCGAGATCGCATGTGTGGCAGTACAAGCTGTATGAGACGAGCTGCTCCGAACACATTGACATCGAACTGCTCGCGCGCCTCGGCGATCGGAACGTCCTCGAGCGCCCCGTACGAGCCGTATCCGGCGTTGTTGACCAGAATGTCGATTCGTCCGCGATCGGCGATGATGCGCTCGATGCCTGCCTTCATCGAGTCCTCGTCCGTCACGTCCATCGCTATCGGCACGATACCCAGGAGTTCGAGCCCGTTCATGCGTTCCACGCGGCGGGCGGCAGCGTAGACGACCATGCCTGCCTCGTGGAGCTTGATGGCGGTTGCTTCACCGATTCCTGACGAAGCACCGGTGACGAGAGCAATTTTGCTTGCAGACATGAGAGTTCTCCTGATCGTTGTGAGTTCATGAGGTAGTCCGACGAACTGGTCTCTCCGGCCGGCCGCCGAAAGCTTGTGATCGGTTGGCGAGCGGCATCGCTTCACAACTCGTTGTGTTGCACACCGGACCTCGTCCCGTCGCGTCTGTTCACTGTCCACCCGCCCGGCAGTGCCTGGAAGGGGCTGCTCTACCTAGGTGTCGGACACCCCCTCGCAACGGATTTGCGGGCTTCACAGCTGCGTCAGTTCTTGGTTACCGGCTGTACGGGGTCTGCCTTACCTAGGTGTCATACGGCCAGGCTCATGGCCTCGAACAGGAATACGATGACGCCATGGGAGCAAACGAGCTGGGCGAGTTTCTCCGGGCCCGCCGAGACGCAACGCCCGCTGAGAGCATGGATCACGTTGCGCCCTTGGGGCGTCGACGAACTCCTGGACTTCGCCGAGAAGAAGTCGCCTTTCGTGCCGGCATCAGCATCGATTACTACACCCGTCTCGAGCAGGGGCGAGAAAGCGCTCCCTCCCGTCAGGTACTTCGAGCGTTGAGCGGAGCGTTCGCACTCTCACCTCGAGCGACAGCCCACCTCTACACGTTGGCCGGGCTGCGACCACCCAACAACCCTGCGCACAATGCTGCCGAAATCAGCCCGCACCTGCTCCGGATGATGCACAGCTGGTCTCGAACACCTGCCTACATCACCACCCCGTGGAGCGATGTCGTCGCATCCAACTCACTCGCCCGCGAAATGTTCGCAGAATTCGCCCCCACCAGCAACTACGCGCGCATGATCCTGCTCGACCCAGCCGCACGCGACTTCTTCGTCGACTGGGAATCGAACGCCCGCTTGGTAGCGAGCGCCCTGCAGACCGCTGTCGCCATCGACCCCGACAACCCTCAGGGCTCGGCCCTGATCGGCGAGCTGTCGATCAAATGCGCCGAATTCCGGCGGTGGTGGGCACGTCGAGAAGTCCCAGAACCGGCAATGGCATCAAAACAATTGCGCCACAGTCGAGTTGGTGACCTCACTGTCAGTTACGAAACATTGACCATCAACAGCGCACCCGGACAACTTCTCGTCGTCTACCACGCTGAACCAGAGAGCACCACCGAGGCGGCATTCGACAAGCTCTTCCGAGCCAGTCAGGCGAGAGTGGCAGGCGAGAACCGATCGACATCGATCGACATGGACTGGATCAGCACCCGCGACCTCTGAAGGTATTACCACCCCGGCTGTCGTAACAGGCTGCGATCGCACGATAGATCGCAACATTGTCTACCCTGACAGTCAGTTCGTGTGTTGCCTTTCCAGCCGGATATGTCGACGAGCCATGACGTCTTGTAATCAGCTTGAAGTGAGGAACGGCCATGCGCAACAACAGATATTGGTCGAATACTCGCCCAATAGACTGTATTGCAGAGTATTCGATCGACTCTATTGTCGACCTAGCGATCCGAAGGTCGCGTGAACTGGCCGCACAATGGGGCCTCCGGCCGAGAACGTTCCGCGAATGGGCGATCGAGCATCGGGACGCCGTGCCGCTGTAGGAGGCGTAATGCCATCCCGGATTGGCGGGATGGCATTACGCGCACGATCGCGTCGAGCGTGTTTCGGTGTCACGCCTCGGCCGACGGCCGCCCGCGGTGGTTGTGTCAGCGAGGCGAATGCTCCTGCGGTGCAAGTGAGTTACCCGGAGCGATTCGGCCGCAGTTGCTCGGAGCGGGCCGATCTGCGAATCGATCCGTCAACCATGCCAACGCGCCTGGAAGCCACAGAGCCGCGCCGACGGTGTGGCTGATGGTGTTGTACTCGTCGTACTGAATGGACAGACCTGCGTCGCAGTACTTGTTCATCAGAGTGCGGACGTCACCGGCCACCATGACACCGTCACCGGGTCCGGTCCCCATCGGCCCGGGCAGGGTGCCCTCGAGAATGCCGTTCGATGCCTGCGCTACGAACATCGGGATCGTGGGAATCGGAGCTTGTCCCATGTTGATCTTGTTGACCACGTCGACGAACTCGGGGACCGAGTTGGGGTCGGCGTACTCCGGTACGACCACGTCCGACCACCTCAGGCCGGGATACTGAAACAGGACGTTCAGGATCGAGGCGTCGTCCACGTGCGCGAACAGATCGCGTCCGCGGTCGTTGTAATAGGGAGTGAAGTCGATGTCGTAGGCACGGCCGAGACCGATGATGGCCATTCCTGCGACGCCTGCCCACCCGATACTTCCTTCGATGTAGCGCAGGTTCTTGGCCGGATCGACCAGCAGTCCGCCCTGGGCTGCACCGATCAGGTTGTCGTTGATGTCGGGCGCGTAGCTGGGGGCGAGAATCGATGCCCAGTTCGTCGCGATCGCACCGCCCGAATACCCGATCAGTCCGATCTCTGCGTTCTGGCCGATACCCGTTTCCGGCACTCGTTGGGATGCCCGCAACGAGTCGAGAGTCATCTGCCCGTATTCGGGACCAGCTGCGAAATTCGCTGTGGGCCCTTGGGTATCGGCAACGACAACGGTGTACCCGAGCAGGAGGAGTGGTGCCAGAACGGCCGCCTCTGCCGAGGCGACCACACCGCCGACCGCAACGTTCCGGCCGCTCGGCGTCAGTTCGAGCAACGGTGTGTCACCGGCGATGGCTCGCGAGGGGCTGTCGTCGGGATTGAGGGAGTCGTAGGCGGATTGGTAGGCAACCACCTTGTCGGGCTGCGCATTCGGTGGCCGCAGAACCGAGGTGACGTTGGCGGCTGGACGACCCTGTGAGTCCGTCGAGCGGTACAGAATCTGGATCGCCTGCAGGGGCGTCGGCACGTTCACGACGTGATACGGGACGGTCCGAGTCGCCAGCACGGCTCCGGGCTCCAGGTCCGCGAGCGCAGCCGCACCGGAGTACTCGAAGAACGAATCCTGAACGGGCGCAGCTGTTGCCGTCGGTGCCGCGACAGCTCCTATCGCCCCGACGCAGGCAATCGCCAACAGTCTCCGCAGTGTTGAACCAACCATTCGATCTCCCCCGACTCGCACGCCTCGAATTGTGAGGCGCGTCACGTGTTTGTTACCGCTGGGTAAGATAGCACAGGAATTTTGTTGCGTTGCCTAGATTTCGCGGTGTTCGCCGCCCTCGAGGTGCGTCGATTGTAGGGTCCGGCGTCCGCGGCTCAATGGCCGTTCGGTGCACCTGGTGCAGCCTGCCCATCGTGTCGGCGAATGGCGCGGGTGGGCCGATCTTTCCCGAGGGGGTCGCTCGACGAGAGTCTCGGTGCGACGATCGTCGGATCGGCTGCGGTCTCCGAAACGTCGGTCTTGTGCTGCTCTTTCGGGGCTTTCCCGAAGAGTCGACGCAGCTCGGCGGCCTCGTCCTCGAGGCTGCTGCGGGAGATGGCAGTCCCCATGCGCACGGCGAGCACGGTCGACGCGACCAACCACAGAAGAAAAGCGATGTAAACGATGAGCCACATCGTGCACCTGCTTTCGCCAATGCGAATTCTGCATATGAACCATTTTCCGATGGTTCATAGATTGATGGCACGGTACCAGGTTATCGACGTGTGTGCAGCGTGTAGCGCGGCGAGGAGGTACTCCGTCGAAGACGCAGGACCGGGCGGTCCTACCCAATTGACATAGCCATTCGCCAATGGCACATTAAATGGTGATAGTCGCGGTGTCGCTGCTCGTCGGCGAGAAGGCGATGGTGTTCGGCGAGACAGTGAGGGTTGGCGTGACGAAAAGCCCAGGTCGATGGCCCGAGTTCGACGGTATCGGAGACAATTTCAAGGACGTTCTCATCATCGGTGCCGGTATATCGGGAATCGGAGCAGCGTTTCGCCTGCAGCAGATGGCCCCGGGCCTGAGCTACTCGATCCTCGAAGGCCGGGAGCGAGCAGGTGGTACCTGGGATCTGTTCCGGTACCCCGGAATTCGTTCGGACAGTGACATCTTCACGTTCTCGTTCCCACACACGCCGTGGCAGGGGGACACTCTGCTGGCTCATGGCGAAGACATTCGCAACTACATCGTCGATACCGCCTCCGCCAACGGTATCGACGAGCACACACATTTCTCGACCATGGTCACGGCCGCGAACTGGGACTCCTCGACGGACCTGTGGACGGTAGACGCCCTGACGAACGGTGTTCCCACGACCTACCGCAGTCGATTCGTGTTCCTGTGCACCGGCTACTTCGACTACTCGGGTGGGTACACCCCCGATCTTCCCGGGCTCGAGGAGTTCAGCGGGCAGGTGGTACACCCCCAGCAGTGGCCGGAAGGTCTCGACCACACCGGCAAGAAGGTCGTCGTGATCGGGAGCGGAGCAACCGCAATCACATTGGTGCCCTCGCTGGCGGCAGACGCCGCGTCGGTGACGATGCTGCAGCGTTCACCCACCTACATTGCGTCACTGCCGATGACCGATCCGTTCACCACACTCACCCAGCGTGTACTGCCGGACTCCCTGGCGCACAGTGCACTGCGGTGGCGCAATGCACTGTTGATGGTCGGCTCGTATCAGCTGTGTCGACGCGCGCCGAAGACGGCCCGCAGGGTGTTCCGTGCGATGACGAAGGCTCAGCTGCCGCGCGGATACGACGTCGACAAGCACTTCAAGCCGGCCTATGCCCCGTGGGACCAGCGGCTGTGCGTCGTACCCGACGGCGATCTCTTCAAGGCGATTCGCTCCGGTCGAGCCACCGTGGTGACCGACAAGATCGCAGAGATCACCGCCGACGGGATCAAGTTGGAATCAGGTGACGAGATCCCGGCCGACATCATCGTCACCGCTACGGGATTGAAGCTGCAAGCGTTCGGAGGTATCGAGCTCTCACTGGACGGTGAGCGGCTCGAGGTGCACGACAAGTTCGTCTACAAGGGTCACATGCTCGAGGACGTACCCAACGTTGCCTGGTCCATCGGGTACACCAACGCATCGTGGACGCTCAAAGCCGACATGACGGCGCAGGCAGTAGCAAAACTTTTGGTGTACATGCGATCACACGGATACACCCATGCGATCCCGGATCGGCAGGGTAAGGATGTGGACTCTCGTCCGGTTGTCGACCTCGCCTCCGGTTACGTCACGCGATCCTTGAACGAGCTACCCAAATCGGGGACCGAACGTCCCTGGTCGGTGCGCCAGAACTATATTCTGGACAGAATCGACGCACGTTTCGACGATCTGACGGAATCGATGACCTTCGGCCGAGCGGCGGACACAGGTCTTGTGGGATCCGATGTCACAAACGTGCACAGCATCCGGCCGAGAAAGATTGGTATGCAGTGACTTCGGACATCGATGGACTGACCCTCGCGCACACGATCCGGGGTGAGGGGCCTACGCTCGTACTCATCCACGGCATCGTCCACCGGCAACATGCGTGGGACAGTGTCGTCGAGACATTGGCACGGCATCGACGAGTGGTGACGGTGGATCTGCCCGGCCACGGCGCGTCACCGGACTTGCCCACCGATGAATTCGATCTGGGGCCGTGGATCGTGGCCGAGCTCGAGCGCTTCCTCGAGTACGTTGCAGTGGATGGTGAGAAGCCGCACGTGGCTGGTAATTCGTTGGGGGGATACTTCGCGATGGAGCTCGCCGCCCGCGGGTCGGTCGCCTCGGCGACCGCGCTCTCGCCGGCCGGATTCTTTCGCGGACACTGGGATCAGACCCGCGCGTTGCTCGTCTTCCGACTACTGCGAACGTTGTCGCGAGTCATCGCCCCGATCGCCCCCACCGTCATGCGTTCGGTCGTCGGACGCACGATTGCCAACGGTGTGTTCTACGCCAAGCCGTGGCGAGTTCCCGTGGAAGCGGCCACGATCGACGCACTCAGCATCACCACCAACCGCGCGATAGACGCGGCCGGAAACGCAGTGCCGCGCTTCAGCGTTCCAGTAGACGAGGGTGTTCCCGTCACGGTCGCGTGGGGCCGTCGCGACTGGGTCCTGCCGGTGTATCAGGCACCCCTCGTGCGTCGAACATTTCCGCAAGCAGACGTGACGACGTATCCCGGGCTCGGACACGTGCCGATGTCGGACGATCCGGAACTGGTGGCGTCGATTCTGTTGAGGGGATCACGAACCGTCTCGCAGTCGGGGTGAGCGTGCCGGAGAAGGTCGACGGGCGAAGCCACCGGTGGCGCGACCACCGGATCACGCGGCGGCGGGAATTACTCGATTGCACCCTCGCCGCGATTCGTCGGCATGGGCACGACATCGGGATGGACGACATCGCCGCTGCGAACAGCGTTTCGAAGACCGTTCTGTACAAGCACTTCGCCGACAAGAAGGGTCTCGCCGACGCTGCCATGGCGCGATACGTCGAGACCGCACTGGTGCCGCGGATCCGGGACACGATCTCCGAGGACCTCGACGAATATCACCTCACCCGCGCAGTGATCGCTGCTTACGTCACGACCGTCGCCACCGATCCCGAGATCTATATCTACGTCCATGCCAACAACGCCGTGGGCGGCAATCAGGACATCGTCACCGCGTCTGAAGAACTGATCGCAGAGTTGCTGTCCACCGTCATCGCCGACAGATTTCGAGAGCGAGAGTTCTCGACGGCCGGCTCCATGCCGATCGCTTTCGCCATGATCGGCGCGGTCCGGTTGGCTTCGCACTGGTGGATGTTCGATCGGACCATGTCGGCCGATGAGCTCATCGACTACCTCACCATGATGGTGTGGGGTGGTATCGCGGGGATAGCACGCGCCGCGGGATCCGCCGCAACGTTCACGTCGTCACCTCACTCGTTGGTTGCCGAACCTCGAGGCTTCAGTCGGGAAGCGTGATGTTTCGAGCAAGGGCCGCGCCAGCGACCTCGTCCGGCAGGATGTTTCGGAAAAGGAAGAGGTCTCGACCCAGTATCCAGTCGGGAGCCAGTGTGGCCGAGTATCTTTCGAAGTAGCCCAGTTGCTTGCCGAACAGGACCAACTCTTCCGGCGTCGCGACGCCCCAGCGCCTGCCGGTCTCCACGAGCGACGCGACCAGCCTGCTCAGATCCAGTCGGCCGGCCCCTCGGCCGAGAACCGGCTCGAACAGCTTTCGCAACTGGAGGCCGATCAGTTTGTCGCCCAATGTGGTTCCCTCGGTGATGCCCAGCATGCGGATGCGTCGCGCGGCCTCGGTGTAATCACCGTCGAACAGGGATGCACGGAACATTTCGCGCAACACGTCGCGCCACTCTTCGGGCAATTCACCGACGATCCCGAAGTCGAGGAATCCGACCCGTCCGTCGTCCAGCTCCCACAGATTGCCCGCGTGCACATCTCCGTGGAACGGACCGTGCAGCACAACGGCTTCCAGCCATACCTTCACGCCCCGACGAAGCTGTAGCTCCGAGTCGACCGTGGCCAGACCGTTCGACATGATCCGGCCGACCGGAGTGCCGCGAACTCGCTCCATGCAGATCACCCGAGGTCCGCAATGGCTCCAGAAGATCTCCGGAACCATCACGTGGGGATTGTCCCCGAACACGTACAGATTGTCGCGAAAATGTTCCTGGCGCAGCGCTTCTGCTGCGCTGTTGAGTTCCTGGGCCGTCAGGTCGTTGAGATCGCGGACGACAGCCGTCGCATTCGCTATACGGAAGAACTCGAAGAATCTCTCCAGCAACGCGGCTCCGGTGTAGGCGACCCGGAGATCGACCCGCATGCGACGGCGAATCTCCGGCCGTTGCACCTTCACCACCGCTTCGCGGCCGTCGGGTAGCACGCAGGCGTGTACCTGCGCCACAGATGCAGCCGAGAGAGGCACGTCGTCGAACGATCGAAACAGCTCTGCAATGCTGCCACCGAGGTCGCGCTCGACCGTGCGGCGAGCCTTGTGCGCCGGGACGGGTGGGACACCGTCGAGCAGTCGTAGACATGCATCGGCCAGAACCGGGGGAAACACGCCGGGCGACGACGCCATGAACTGGCCCAGTTTGACGAACGTCGGCCCCAGCGCCTCGAACCCCTTCACCACACCCTCGGCGAGAGCCACCGTGAAGCGACGGCGTTTGGCGAGCCAGGACACCGGCCACCGGATGACGGCAATAGCTGCGGCCGCAACGAGAACGACGGTGATCCAGGCGGCGCGGCCCAACTCCTCGAGTCCGAAATGTGTGAGGTCCGGGTACTCGATTTCGAGGGCTTCGGGAGGCGGGCCGTCCGAGTACGGGCCAGGGGAGAACGCGTCGCCCGAATTACTGCCCGGAGTTGGGATTGGCGACGTCACTGGTCAACCACCTACCGTCTTCCTGCTTTTCGAGCGTCATGACCACTGCATTCACCGCCTGACGCGGTTCGGTGACCGTGGCATTCGAGGCCGTCTGATCGATGATCACCAACACTTCCACCCGGTCGACCGCGGTGGACTTCGCAGCGATGTCGAGGACCTGCGCCGTCGATGTGGCACCGGCCTCCACCAGAGTCGCCTGCAAATCGCTGCTGGTCTCGGTAAACGTATCAGCCAATGCACCAGTGGCACCAGATAATACGTCGTCGACGTAGGTGTCGAACGTATCTGCACTGTAGGTGAACAAGGTGATCGCGAAGGTTCGAGCGGTATCGACGGCCTCGGCGCGGGAGGTGTCGAGCGAGCGTCGGTGTTCGAGTTGGTACGCGAAGACGCCCGCACAGGCGATCGCGGCGATCAGCCCCAGCGCCAGCGCCGACACCACTGCCGACGGCCGCCGGCGTGCGCCGGCCCGCACCGCGGGCTCCGCGGGGATCTCGTCCACTTTTTCGTCCGGTATCGGGTCGTCGGTTTTCAGGTCGGTCATGTGAACTCCTTCGTTGCGAAGACTGGGATGATTCGGGGGACCGGTCAGCCGCCGGACGTCCGCTCCTGCCCGGTAGCCCCGGCGGGGGGACCGCCGGTGTTGTCACCGGGCGGACGAGGAACGTTCTGCGCGCCGCGAACCTGTATCTCCGGGTCGGTGCTGTTGCAGTACATGTACTTCAGCGGCGGAGCCATCGCAGCGATGGACGGCGAGACAGTGGGGTTGAGGTAGTCGCAGGTGGGTCTCGGATAGGGGTCGGCGACGACGTTGAGCTGGTTGTCGTGGCTGGCGAGACCGAATACGCCTGCGCCCGCCGACATCGCCGGGAACAGCGCCTCGATCGCGGGTGTGTGCAGGCGAGCAGTCCTGGCAATGCGGGCCAGGTTCTTCAGCAGATCCCCACCGGCGTTGCGGTTCTCGCCGATGACCGCCCTGGCGGAATCGAGCCGGGCAGGTGTGTCGTCGAGGAGAGCGCGGATCTCGGCGTCGGACGCTGCCAACTGATCGGCGAGCGCCGTGCCGCCGAGAGCGAGTCGAGTCAGATCGGGCTCGATGTCGCCGACGGTCTGCAGAAACGTCCGGCCGGTGCGAATCAGCGTGATCGTCTCGGGTAGAACGGAATCCAGACCGGCGAGTAGTGCGCCGCCGCCGTCGATGATCGCCTGCAGCTGCGCGGGGCCACCCGCAGTCGCCGCATCGAGCTCGTCGATGATCGACGACAACTGTGCAGGATCGATCTGGCTCACCAGATCGGTGACGCTCACCAACATCGTCGCGAACGGAACCGGAGTGGTTGTCCGATCCTGGTCGACCACGTCGCCGTCGAGCAGATACGGACCCTCGTCGGAATCGGGGCGGAAGTCGATGTATTGCTCGCCCGCAGCGGACAACGCCGCCACCACGACGGTGCCGTCGGCCGGAACGAGGTGGCCCGCCGAGATGTCCAGCTGCGCTTCGACACCACTGGTGGTGATGTCGACGGAAGCGACGCTTCCGATTCGTTGACCACGCACCGAGACGTCTCCGTTGGCCTGCACCCCTCCGGATGCGTCGAGTCGCACGGTGACGCGATAGTCGTTCGCGAACGGGTCGATGCGCAACGCTCCGATGGTCAGGTACGCCGCCCCCACGAGAAGGACGAGCGCGAGTGCTGTGTTCGAGACGAACACACGATGTCGATTCACCCAGCGTCGCAGGATCATCGGCCGGCCTCGCCGCTGTTCGGCGTACCGGTGGGAGTGGGCAGCTCGACGGTCGGGGCCGGCGTGAGCCCCTGTCCGGTCACGCGACCGTACACACGATTCAAGGTGTCGGTGAGGCTGCCGACGAAGTCCTCGCCATCCTTGGTTCCCGGCCAATGGCTCGCCGGATCGTTCAGTGCCGCGAGGCTCAGCCACGAGAGCCGAACGTAGATCGCGACGGAATTCCCCTTGGTGTTCGAGGTCAGCTTCGGTGCGAGCTGCTCGAGTTGCTTCATGGCCACGTCGAGGTCGTCGCCGATCGCCGCAACGGACGAGAACGTCTGCTCGGCACCGACCAGCAGCTCGCGCAACGCCGGACCTGTTTCATCGGTGAAGGTTCCGAGTTTGTCGGCGGCACCGCCCGCGGCCGTGATGACGTCGGTGATGCCTTTGCTGTTGTCGGCGAGGGTACGGGTGAGTTCAGGTAACTGCTGCGCGATCGCATCGATCGCCTCGGTTCTGGCACCCAGGATCGAACTGAGCTCCTGCGTCCGGTTCAGCATCGAATCGATCCGATCGGTGCGCTCGTTCAGCTCGGTCACCGTGGCCGTCAACTGGGTGAGAATGTTCGACGCATCGGCGCTGCGACCGGCCATCGCGGTGTCCAGTTCTGTGATGATGGTCTGCAGTCTGCTCACACCGCCGCCGTTGACGACGAGAGACGCCGAGGCAAGCAGTTCCTCGACACTCGCGCCCGCTGAGGTGGAGGCGACAGCGATGGTCGAATCCGGTTGCAACCGAGAGGTATCGGAGCCCGAGCTGGGCGACGACAGCGAGACGAATACATCGCCCAGTGGCGTCGCCTGTCGCAATTCGGCCCGCACGTCGACCGGAAGGTTCACGCCGGCGCGGATGGCCATCTGCACTCGCGCCGTGTAGTTCTCGGCGGCGATCTCCTGCACCTGGCCGATGTCGACGCCGCCGAGTTTGACCTTCGCCTGCTGCGGAAGGTTCAACGCATCGGTGAACACCGCGTCGATGCGATACGAGTCGGCACCGACTCCCGGAGTCGGGAGCGGTAGATCCTCGAGTGTGGTGCTGCAGCCTACGAGAAGCGTGGCAGCCGAAACGGCGACAATGGGCATCGTCCAGTACTTCACGGCTGACTCAACCCCAGTAGCGCGGCCGAGATCCCGAAATCCGGTCCGAAGTCGTAGACGCGACCGGTTCTGCAGCCCTCCGACTTCAGTTGGATCCGCTGGCAGAATTGGTTGACCAGTTCGGTGTCGAATATCGTTCTGTCGGTGAGGAAGTGCACCCGCAGGGCTTTCGAGACCGGGTCGGTGGCGTTCTCCAGATTGCGGAACAGAGTCGGTGCCGTATCGATCGTCTCGGACAGTTCACGACCGTGATCGGTCAGCCCCGAGACCGCAGTCTGCAAGTTGGCGAACAGCGCCGGGAAAGAGTCCCGATTCGTATCGATCAGTCCCGTCAGCTGACTGGTGAGCCGATTGACCTGTGCGACAGTGTCTCCGAGAGCGGCCGACTGATCTCCGGCTTCGCCGATCAACTGCGCCATATTCGTCGAGAAGTCACGAATCTGCGTATCGTTCTCTGCGGCAACACGAGTCAGTTCGCTGACCGAGGTGATCAGGCGAGTCAACGAATCCTCGTTGTCCACCCCGACCGCCAACGCCGCGGACAGATCGTCGAGCGTGGACCGGATCTTGGCACCGTTGCCCGTCAAACCATCGTTCGTCACCGCCAACAGGTCCGCTATCGGCCGGTTGCGGTCGCTGCTGTCCGCGAGAGTGGTCGACAGTTCGGTTACCGCGGCCAGCACCCTGTCGATCTCGACCGGTACGTGAGTGCGGGCCAACGGTACGTGCGCGCCGTCTTCGAGTAGCGGCCCGGTTCCCGTGTAGGGCGGGGTCAATTCGACGTGGCGATCGGTCACCACCGACGTCGAGATGGTCGCGACGTCGAGATCGGCAGGCAGTGGCACCGACCCGTCGACTGTCATGCTGATGCGTACGTGTGAACCCTGCGCCTCGATGCTGTCGACCGTTCCTACCGACATGCCCAACACCGCAACCTCGTTTCCCTCGTAGAGTCCGGCTGCGTTGTCCAGATCGGCAGTGATCGTGATGGTCGAACCAGTGACGGACGAGAGAGATCCGGGCACACCGCAGCCGGCGCTCGACACCAACACTGCCGACACGAACACGGCGACCACACGAGTTCGGGTGCTCATCGGCACCCCTGTACAACCTGGGCGGAGCACAACCAGTTGTCCGGCAGCAGCGACCACGGAGTCGCGATATCGGCATAGGGACCGTTGCCGAATGCATTCGTCATCTGCCGGACCGTCACGGGGAGCCCCTCGTAGACTCGCCGCAGCGTGTCGTCGTTGTTGGCCAATCCCTGACTCAGCGCGGTCAATTCACCGATCAATGGATCTATGGCAGCGTGATTCTCGGACAACGCGCTGTCGAGCTCGGCGGTGAGGGCATCGGTAGCCGATATCAGATTGGCCACTGCACCTCGTTGCGCCACAATCGATCCCGCGAGTGCGGCACCCTGGCCCAGCAGTGACATCAGGGACGCGCTGTTCTCGGACAATCGCGCCGTCACCCGGTCGGCGTCGTCGAGCAGTGCCGCTATCTGGTCGCGACGGTCGGCGATCACTTCGGACAGGGCAGAGATGCTGTCCAATGCCTGCCCGGTCAGTTCCGGAGTTCCTTCGAGTTGATCGGCGACAGTGGTCAGTGATTCGCGCACTGTTGCCGCGTCGATCTGTTCGATCTCCGGTGTGCCGGTCTGGATCGCCTTCTGCAGATCGAAGGGAACTGTGCTGTGCGACAGATCGATCGGGCGCTCGCCCAACGGAGTGTCACCATCGGGGATGAGTGAGACATAGCGCGACCCAAGAATGGTGGACAGCTTGATTTCGGCTTCGGTGTCGGCCCCCAGCCCCACGTTGTCGTCCACCTCGAGTACGACCGTGACGTGGTCGCCTGTCAGCTCGAGGGAATCGACCTTTCCGGCGGATACTCCGGCGACGCGTACATCGTCACCCACCCTGAGTCCGGCGGACTGGGCGAAGAGGACGTCGACCGTGCGATTGCCGACACCTGCATGCTGGTAACCGATCACCGCAACGAACAGCAGAACGAGCGCCACGCAGCCGGCGGTGCCGCGCCAGAAGTCGCGGGACATCGTCGGTACGGAGGCCCGGATACGGGCCGGTAGTGATGTCATTCGAGGCAGACCTCCGACTGTGCGTTACCGCCGACCTGGCTGAAAACACCTGGTGGAAAAAGTAATCCGGCGAAGCTGACATCCAGATTGCAGACGTACATGTTGATGAAGCTGCCGTTCTCGGTGATTCGCGCGAACGAGGCGAGTACGGAGGGGAGTAGCCCGATCGAGGTGCGCAGCTGGGCGCCGTCGCCGTTCACGAGATCGGTGGTCGCACCGAGCTGGTCGATCGTGCCCGCCAGCGTGGGCCGCACATCGTCCACCATCTCGGCGACAGGACCGGCGGTGTCTCCGATCGTGCGCACGGCGGCGGAAAGAGGTCCTGCTTGTGCGTTGAGATCGGTCATCAATCTCTGTGTGGACTCGAGCAGGGCCGCGGTCTCGTCACCTCGGTCGGCAACGTCGGCCAACACCGTGCCGAGGTTGGCCACGATGAGACCGATTATGTCGTCCTTCTCTGCGAATTCCGCTGCCAACGAGGTGCTTTGAACCACCAGAGCGCTGATCGAGACACCGTCGCCCTGCAGGGTGTGCACGATGGACTCGGACAGAGAGTTGACCTGCTGGGGATCGAGCACGCTGAACAGCGGCTGAAAGCCGTTGAGGAGAGCAGAGACATCGAACGACGGCTCGGTGCGATCGGTCCCGATGGTCGAACCGGGCTGGACCGACCCGGTGGATTGCCCGGCGGTGTCGAGTGCCAGGTAACGCTGGCCGATCAAGTTCTGGTACTTGATCGAGACTGTCGTGTTCTCGTACACCGTCTGGCCTCGCTCGAGGACGAACCGCGCTCGAGCCATACGGCCGTCGAGCGATACGACTTCTACCTTCCCCACCCGCACGCCGGCGATCCGGACGTCGTCGCCGCTCTGCAGTCCGGATGCGTCCTCGAACAGAGCCGAATAGGTGTCGGTGTCGCCTGCGACCGCACGGCCGAGAGTGGTCCAGATCAACGTGGTCACCGCGATGGCCAGAACCATGAAGATGCTGAACCCGATGAGTGGCCTGCGAATCGACTTCATGGTGCACCGACCTGATCGGCGTTGTCGATCGCGATGGTCTGCCCGCGCAGCAATGGTCCGAGCAGGATGACCGAGGTGGCGTCGGCAGGTCTACCCATCACGTCGCCGATCGCGGCCCTCTCGTCGTCGCTGCCGACGGATCCGATGTTGCCCGGCGAGTACGAGATACCCTCCGCCGAAACACCCGTACCGCTCAGTGCGTCGTAGTCCGAGGCTCGAGACGACGGTGCTGTGGTGCAACTTGCCCCGGCCATGTCGCCGTATCGGGGGCAGTCGTCCCTGGAGTACGGAGTGAAAGGAGTCGCCGTGATGTCGATCGACCAGATCAAGCGGCCGTTGGGTCCGGTGAACGCGCGGTTGAAGCCCTCCAGAGTCTTTCCGAACGCCCGCACACCGGCAGGAAGATCGTCTCCATTGACGGCCAGAGCGCCCAGCACGGGATTCAGGTCTCGAACCAACGTGATGGCCCCGGACAGGTTGGGGGCCAGAGCTGCGTCGAGACTGGTCGTCGCACCCGCTGCGCTGGTCAGAAACTGCGTCAGCTGATCCCGCTTCTCCGCGATGGTCGCGGCGGGAATCAGTGAACTTTCCAAGGTGTCCAACAACTGTGGTGCCGTTCTGCTCAGGCTGCCGATCGAGGTGTCGAGCAGGTCGATATCGGACGTGAGATCCGGCATCTCGGCTCGGAGTGTGGTCAGGTACTCACTGGCTGTCGAGATGGTGGAGCCGATCGATGCACCGCGGCCGTCCAGAGCGTCGGCGAGCGTGGACAGCACCGAACTCGACTTCTCGGGATCGATGGCGGTCAGCACGTTGCGCAGACTCGTCATCGCGGTCTGCAGCTCCAGTGTTTCTCGTGAGGAGTCGCCCGGAATGGTTGCGCCCGCCTGGATGCTGCTTGCGCCGCCGGTGTCCACCAACTCGATCGAGGAAACGGCGAAGATGTTGCTGGGCACCACCCTCGCGGTGACGGTGTTCGGGATCGTCTCGGCGCGTGCGGGATTCAATCGAATCTCCACTGTGCTCGAGCCTCCGGGATCACTGTCCACCCCGCCGACCGCGCCGACCAGAACTCCGCGGAACTTGACGTCCGCATTCTGCGGCAGACCGTCACCGAGCGAGGGCATCGACGCGACGACGTCGACGGTGTTGCGCCAGATGCCCGTGTAGCGCGCCAGCAGAAGCCCCGCGATCACGCTGAACACCAGGAACACACACACGCCCCGAAAAACCAGCGTGGACATCGATGGTGCCCGTCCTCCCACGTCGAACATGCCGCCCCTATCCCGAGATCCTGATGCCGGGATCGGATCCCCACATCGCAAGGGTCATCAAGGTATTGACGAAGATGACGACGATGATGCTGGTGCGAATGGCCTTGCCTGCCGCCACCCCGACACCCTCGGGGCCTCCGGTCGCGTAGTACCCGTAGTAGCACTGGATGATCGTCGTGAGAAGAACGAAGACAACAGCTTTGGTCACCGAGTACAGGACGTCCTGGACCGAGAGGAACGAATGGAAGTAGTGCAGGTACGTACCCGCGGATTGACCGCTCTGCACTCCGACCACGATCTGGGCGGTCAGGTAACTCGCGCTGAGGCCGAGGACGTAGAGCGGCAGAATCGCGATCACCGCAGCCATCATGCGGGTACTGACCAGATAGGCCAGAGGGTCGATCGCGAGTGACTCGAGCGCGTCGATCTCCTCACCGATGCGCATCGAACCGAGCTGCGCGGTGAATCGACAGCCGGCCTGAGCGGCGAAGCCGATCGCGGCGATCAGGGGTGCCAGTTCGCGAGTGGTGCCGAACGCGGACACTGCTCCGGTCAACGGGCCCATGCCGAGAAGGTTCAATGCGGTGTAGCCCTCGATGCCGACGGTGGCTCCGGCAAAAGCACCGAGGAGAACGATCACGCCGATAGTGCCGCCGCCGACGACAATGGCACCGTTTCCCCAGCTCACATCTGATAGCAGACGCCACAGCTCGGGTCGATGTCGACGCAGCGTGTACGGCATCGAGCCCACGGATCGGCTGAGGAACGTAGCTTGGTGGCCCAGTGTGGCCAGGGAGCGGGTGGGTGCAGCGACGACGGCGTTTGCCGCGCCGACGAGGGGGCGTAGCAGCGGCGGTGTGTAGCGAGTGGCCATGTCAGACCAACCGAGCCGGAAACACGATGGTGTAGAGCTGGGTGAACAGGACGTTGACCGCGAAGAGCAGGATCACCGAACTGACTACTGCCGCGTTGACCGAGTTGGCCACACCGCCGGGCCCACCGCGAGTGGTCAATCCCTTGTCGCAGGCCACTATTGCCACGATCGCGCCGAACACGACGGACTTGATCAGAGCCAGCACCAGATCGCCGATGGTGGCGAAGGCCGCGAACGTACCCAGATAGCTACCCGGTGTACCGGATTGGACGAAGACGTTGAACATGTAGCCGGTGATGAATCCTACGAAGCACACACTGCCGCAGAGCAATACACTGACCAACATCGCTGCGGCAAACCGTGGCACCACCAGCCGTTGCAACGGCGAGATCGCCATGACCTTCATCGCGTCGATCTCGTCTCGGATCGTACGAGAACCCAAGTCGGCGCACACCGCCGACCCGACCGCCCCGGCCATCAACAGCGCGGTCACCAACGGCGCACCCTGACGAATGATGCCGAGACCGTTCGCGGCACCGGCGAACGAGGTGGCACCGACCTGGCCTGCGATGGCACCGACCTGAACCGACACGATGACTCCGAAGGGGATCGCGACCAGCAAGGTCGGGATGACCGATGTGCTTGCCATGAACGCACATTGGCGGATGAACTCGGCGAAGGGAAACGTCCGGTGGACGATGTCCGAGGTCAGTGATCTCCCGGCCCTGACACCCATCCCCATCTGGCGACCGAAAGTGGAGACCGCGACAACGGGGTGCTGCCGAAGGTAATTCGAGGCCATCCGGCCCATCACGTTGGGCATCAGCGGTCGAACACCGCTCGGACCGTCTGGGACTCGGGCACCGACTGACATGCCAGGCGGACCCCGTGTTCCATCTCGTGCTCGTCGAGCGTCTCGTTCGCGAGCATCGTCACGGTGCCTTCGGTGAGCGTGTAGGCGCATCCGCCGCAGGTTCCTTCGCGGCAGACGTACGGCGCGTCGAGACCGAGTTCGAGGAGCCGGTCGAGCAGCTTCGTGTTCGCATTCCAGGTGAACTCGGTATCGATTCCGTCGATCTCGACCTGAGCGGTGACGGAGTTCGCATCCGGTTCCTCGGACGCCTGCGCGTCGCCGGCCCGGAACGGATTGGCGTCGAAGGAGGAGAACACCTCTCGATGTGTTCTGTGCGCCGTCGTACCGGTGCGGGCGAGCCACTCCTCGGCAACGTTCATGTACTGCGGAGGGCCGCACAGGAAGGCCTCGCACTCGGTCGGAACTGGTGCATCCAGCGAGGCCAGTCCGGCAGCGGTGGGTAGCCCCGAGTCCGAGGTGTACCAGTGGTGAACGTCGAGACGATCGGGAAAACGGGACTGCAGTTCGGTCAGTTGCTCCGCGAAAATCACCGAGTCGCGGTTCTGGTTGGCGTAGACCAGAGTGATCCGGTTCTCGTGCCGCAACAGAGCAGTTTTGATGATCGACATCATCGGGGTAATTCCACTGCCTGCGGCCAGAAGGACGAAGTCGGCGTCCCAGCTCTCGGGTCCGAACATGCCCGACGGCCTCAATGCCTTGAGCCTCATCCCGCGAACAGCATTGTCGTGCAACCAGTGTGACGCGACCCCATCCTGGAGTCGCTTCACGGTCACGGTGGGGTACGGGTCGCGGACCGGGGAGCTCGAGAAGGAGTAGCAGCGGGCAACCGATCCGCCGTCGGTGCAGGGGATCTCGAGAGTGAGAAATTGCCCGGGCTCGTACCGAAAGTGCGGTTCCCGGTGCTCGGGAACCGCAAAGCCGAGGGAGATCGCATCGTCGGTTTCGTGGGTCACCTCGGCGATCTCCAACTCGAAGATTCTGTCCTCATGATCGACGGCAGACGCATCGAGGTCTGCCGGTGCTGCGTTCCCGAACATCGTCACGTACTCCCTCCTTCCGTCTGGCTTCGTTGTGTCGGTCGTCACTCTTGCACACTGGACCACTAATTAATAGGCCATTGACAAATGGCGAATAGCGAGTGAAGGTGACGAGGTGACTTCCAGCACAAACCACGACTACCTGCCTCGCGGTGTCTTCGCAGCGGGTTCCCGACGAACTCGGCTGGCTGCCTTGATGACTCGACTGACTCTGCGTCCGATCACCAACCTGCTTCCGACGTCTCGAGGCGGCATCGAGTTCTCCCGACGCCTCGTCGCCACCTCGATGAACCTCTTCGGTCCCGTTCCGAAGGGGACGAGAGTGGACCTCGTCGCCGACGGCCCGGTGCGCGGGGAATGGGTGCGCGCGCACGGACTGGCCCCGGGGCCTCGGGTGATTCTCTACATCCACGGCAGTGCATACGTCATCTGTTCGGCACGGACCCATCGTGGCCTGACCGCGCGATTGTCCGGCTCTACCGGCCTGCCCGTGTTCACGGTCGACTACCGGTTGGCCCCGGAACACCCGTTTCCCGCTGCCGCCGACGACCTCGAAGCCGCCTACCGCTGGCTACTCGGCCAGGGGTACGACGCGGCGAACATCGTCATCGCCGGGGACTCCGCCGGCGGTCATCTCGCCGCCGACCTGCTCATCGAGAACGACCGGACCGGAACGCCGCAGCCCGGCGCGATGGTGTTGTTCTCGCCGCTGGTGGATCTCGACTTCGAGCTCTCGGCGCGGATGGAGCGCACGCGCAAGGATCCGATGATCTCGGCGAAGGCAGCGCGAGGACTCGTGGCGCTCTACACGGACGGTCACGACTCGAGCCTTCCGCGGTTGCGGCTCGATCTCGCCCGCATGCGCGATCTGCCACCCACGCTCATCCAGGTGGGCGGAACCGAGATGCTGCGAGGCGATGCGCGACACCTGCACACGATGATCGAGGCGGCAGGCGGACGAAGCGAACTCGAGATCTGGCCCGATCAGATGCACGTGTTCCAGGCTCTCCCGCGGCTGATCCCTGAGGCCGCTCACGCGCTCGGACACGCCGCCGAGTTCATCACCCACGCGCTCGATAGCCAAGTAGTGCAATATGATTCGAAGGAACAGGTAGGTCGATGAGAAGCAAGACCGGAAAACCCTCGTACGGGTCGAGAGCGGTAGTGACCGGCGCAGGCAGTGGTATCGGCCGGGCCTTCGCCCTCGAGCTGGCTCGACGCGGAGGAGTCGTCATGTGCGCCGATATCTCGTTGCCGCGCGCACAGGAGACGGTAGCGATGGTGCAGGCACTGGGTGCCACCGGATACGCCGTCGAGTGCGATGTGTCGGTACGCGAGAACGTCGAGGAACTGGCGCTTCGTGCGGGCATCGAATTCGACGGACCCACCACGGTACTCATCAACAACGCAGGCGTCGGAATCGGTGGAAAGCCGGTCGGAGACATCGGCTTCGAGGACTGGAACTGGGCCTTGGGGATCAACCTGTGGGGCGTGATCCACGGCTGTGAGGCGTTCACTCCTGCGCTTCGAGCCGCCGGTGAGGGCGGAATAATCAATGTTGCATCCGCCGCAGGCTTTGCCGCAGCCCCGCTGATGGGTCCGTACAACGTCGGCAAGGCCGCAGTGATGAGCCTGTCGGAAACGATGGCGGCGGAATTGTCGGGTACCGGTGTGCGGATATCGGTTCTGTGCCCCACGTTCGTCAAGACCAACGTTGCCGTCGATGGCCGGATCACCGCGAGTTCGTCACGGCTGGCGGAGTTCGCGATGCGCTGGACCGGACGCTCACCGGACAAGATCGCTGCCCGAACACTCGATGCATTCGACAAGGGTCGGCTCTACGTCGTTCCCCAGTTCGACGCCAAGGCCGTCTGGCGATTCAAGAGACTGCTGCCCGCGGTGTACGTGCGTTTTCTCGGGTTGCTCAATCGTGTGATGCCCGCCGAGCAGGAGCCGGCGAAGAACGAATCCCTCACCTCGACAACTACAGGAGCCTGACATGGCAATGGATTTCGAAGACATGTTGACCAAGATCAAGGACCGTCAATGGGCCCTGGCCGATATCGACTGGGACGGTCCGGGTGCGGAGACGATCAGCCCGGAACTGCACGCCAAGCTCAAGCCCTTCATGTCCGATCTGATGTGGATCGAGAACGTCGGCGCTCGGGGCTTCGCGGCCATGGCGCTCAAGGCCCCGAACGAGACGCTGGCAGAGATCTACCGCTACTTCCACGCCGAAGAACAGAAGCACGCCAATGCCGAGCTCGCTCTCATGCGACGCTGGGGCATGCTCGACGGCGACCAGATGCCCGAGCCCAACATCAACGTCAAGCTCGTCATCGACTGGCTCGACAAGCACTCGGACGGGCTGTCCCTGGCCGTGCTGGGAACCGTGATTCCCATGCTCGAGGTCGCGCTGGACGGTGCATTGGTCAAGTTCATCATGGACGAGATCGACGATCCGGTGTGTCAGGCAGTCTTCAAGAAGATCAACTCCGACGAATCACGGCATCTGGCAGTCGATTTCGCCGTGATCGAGCTTCTCGGGCATTCGCGGATGCGCAAGATTCTGGTCGATACCGTCGGGGCGTGGATGAATCCGGCACTGATCGTCGGCACGCTGCGGTACATCCCGCTGCTGAACAAGATGCGCGACAACATCGTCGAGATGGGTGTCGACGAAGAACGCCTCTACACCGCGATGAAAAGATTCCGCAGCGTGGGGCAGCGCAGTCCCGAGGCGCTACGAGTGCCGATGTATCGAATCGTGCAGTGGCACGGCAGCATCGTGATCAACCGTAAG
Organism: Rhodococcoides navarretei; assembly: GCF_038069675.1. Classification (NCBI taxonomy): domain Bacteria; kingdom Bacillati; phylum Actinomycetota; class Actinomycetes; order Mycobacteriales; family Nocardiaceae; genus Rhodococcoides; species Rhodococcoides navarretei. Next base: position 4,529,240 of record NZ_JBBPCN010000001.1, on the reverse strand, counting down.
CACCCGTACCACATTCTTGCGGACGGCCTGGTGAAGCTCACTCGCCGGTACCCGAGCAAGACTCTCAATTCCGAGCCCACCTGGGCCAAGGAACTGACCTACGAGCCCGTCGCATGAGCGAGTTCGATGTGCGCGAAGGGGTACTCGACGCGGTGATCGTCGGTGCGGGATTCGCCGGAATCGGTACCGCTATCCGACTGCGCAACAGCGGAATCGACAACTTCGTCATTCTCGAACGCGGCAGCGCGGTCGGTGGAACCTGGCGCGACAACACCTATCCGGGCGCAGCCTGCGACATACCGTCGAGGTTGTACTCGTACAGTTTCGCGCCCAATCCCAACTGGTCGCACACCTACTCCGGTAGCGGTGAGATTCTCGACTACATCCACACGATGGTCGGCGAGTTCGACATCGAATCTCGTATTCGATTCGGGCACAACGTCGTCGACATCATCTGGAACGAGGCGTCCGGGCATTGGCACCTGAGCATCGACGGGCACGCCGATGTTCGGGCGCGCACTGTGGTGATGGCGTCGGGTCCACTTGCCAATGCGAGCCTGCCGAACATTCGCGGCATCGACACCTACGAGGGGCACAAGATCCACAGTGCTCGGTGGGACCACGACTACGACTTCGAGGGTAAGAAGGTCGCCGTCGTCGGAACCGGAGCGAGCGCTGTGCAGATCGTTCCCGAACTGGTGAAGATCGCCGATACGGTCAAGGTCTTCCAACGTACCCCGGGTTGGACGCTGCCCCGAGTCAATCGAAAGACGCAGGCCGGCACCAAGCGTCGTTATGCGCGATACCCCAAGACGCAGACACTGGCGCGTTCGTTGTGGTTCTGGGGCCACGAGTCCGTGGCCCTCGGCGTAGTGTGGAAGACGCCGTTGACGCGCATCGTCGAACTGGTCGGACGCGCCCACCTGCGTTCTCAGGTTCGCGATCCGTGGCTGCGCCGTCAGTTGACCCCCCGCTTTCGGGCCGGCTGCAAGCGACTGTTGATGACCAGCGACTACTACCCGGCCTTGCAGAAGCCCAACTGCACGTTGGTGACCTGGCCGATCGCGACGCTCTCGCCCAAGGGCATTCGAACCGTGGAAGGCATCGAGCATCAGTTCGACGCCATCGTGTTCGCCACCGGGTTCGACGTGTCCAACACCGGGACCCCCATACCGATCACCGGACGTGACAGCCGCGTGCTGGCCGACGAATGGAGCGCAGGGGCCAAGGCGTACAAGAGTATTGCGGTGTCGGGTTACCCGAACATGTACTTCACGTTCGGTCCGAACTCCGGCCCTGGACACAGTTCGGCGCTGGTGTACATGGAGGCGCAGATCGACTACATCGTCGAGGCGATCTCCCTGGTGCTCGAGGGAAATCTGCACAGCGCCGACGTGCGCCAGGACGTCCAGGATGCCTACAACGAGGACATGCAGCGCAAACTGGCCAAGACGACCTGGAATTCCGGTTGCAGCAGTTGGTATCTCACCGAGGATGGCTTCAACGCCACCATGTTCCCCGGTTTCGCCACCCAGTACGTCAACCAACTCAGAGGTGTCGAACAGGGCGACTTCACCATGGTTCCGCGTCGCGTCGACCTGCCGCGGGAACCCGCACGGGCCGTCGCCCACTCCTGAATTACACGAAAGAAGCGACCATGGGATTTCTCCCCAAGAACCCGGCCGATCTGATCGGCCGCGCAGACAAGGCGCTCGGCAATGTCGACGACGTGCTCGGCCGTGTCGACGGAACTCTCGACGAGGTGGCCGTGACGTTGGCGAGAGTGCAGGAAGTCCTGACCATGCTCGACGCCAAACTGAGTGCGCTCGATCTGGTCGAGACGATGGCGCACCAAGTGAACGCATTGCACGAGAGCACGCTTCCGTTGCGATGACGTTCGTGTCCGGGTCCCCCTTCCGCCGCGTGGTCGACGTATATCCTGAGGGTCGACGCGCGGCGGAGGTAGGGAGCTCGGTGGAGTATCGAATCGACGACTTGGCCCGAGAGGCCAAGACGACCACCCGCAACGTGCGGGCGTACCAGGAACGCGGACTGCTGCCGCCGCCCACTCTCCGCGGGCGCGTCGGTATCTACGACGACGATCACCTGACTCGACTCAAGGTGATCGACTCGCTGTTGCAACGAGGGTTCACCTCGGCACACATCGCGGATTTCCTCTCGGGCTGGGAGCAGGGCAAGGACCTGGAAGAAATCCTGGGCCTGCAGGAAATCGTGACCCGCAAGTGGTCGTCGGCCGAGACCACGGTCATTCCCGTCGAACTGATCGCTCAATTTCTCGGTGAGGACAACGACGCCATCGTTGCCCGACTCATCGAAGCAAAACTGATCAGGATCGACGGTGACCAGTGCGAGATTCTCGATCCGACACTTCTCGAGGTCTTTCTCGATCTGAGCCAGTACGGCTTCACGTTGGAGCAGCTGCTCGACCAGCACGAGAGGACCGCGTCGAAGATGAACGCGATCGCCGAGTCGATGGTGGGGAGCGTGACCGACCACCTGATCGCGCAACACGGTCCGGGTTGGCTCCCCAAGTCGGGAGAGGTGGCCGAAACAACCGAGATGTTCGAGAAGATGCGCAGCCTGGCGATGAAATCTGCGCAGGCAGAGCTGGCCCGCGCCCTCGATCGGGTCCAGGAACAGGCACTGAGTGACTATCTGTCACAGACGTTGTCGAGGCAGAACGAGTAGTCGCGGTTTGAAGACTGCGACAATCGGACATACCTGACTCTCGACAGCCGAACGGCGGCTGACCGCCTAAGGGGGCACCATGAGGTTCGTAACACTGATCGTTCTCGTCTGGCTGATCGTCGGCGCATTCGCGTCGTACCAGCGTGGATATTTCGAGAGCGCTCCGGAGAACTGCGGCGGAGCGGGCACCATCGCTCTCACTGTCGTCGCAGGACCGCTCAACTACTTCGGCGTCAACCCCGAGGTCACGGACTGCAACGTCAACGTGCCTCAGCCGAGTGAGTGATACGAGTCTCTGACCGCGCGCCCGCAGTGCACCTTCCCTAACCTGGTGAGGTGTTCCGTGGACGCTTGTTGCTGTTTCTCGCCTTCGCGATCCCTGTTGTCCTGGTCTCGCTCATCGGCGTCGGCGGCTACGTCGCGTTCACCAAGGCTCGCGTCGATCCTCTGACCTCGGCCGACGCCATCGTCGTACTGGGTGGTGAGCACGACGGCCGCGAGGCGTACGGAATCTCGCTCGCCGAGCAAGGTCTCGCAAACACGGTTGTGCTCTCCGATCCCTACGGATCCGCCGATCCGACGATGAAGAAAGCGTGCGCGACGTCCTCGCCGCAGTTCGAGGTTCTCTGCATTCCGCCGGTGCCCTCGACCACACGGGGAGAGGCGATCTTCACCCAGGAACTCGCCCGCGAACGCGGATGGAACCACGTCATCGTCGTCACGTGGCGCTACCACTTACCTCGCGCCCGCTACATCTTCGATCAATGCTTCGACGGCACCGTCACCATGCGTCCGACGCCACGGGCCTACGACTTCTCCCTCGTCGAATGGGAATTCACGTATCTCTATCAAATCGCGGGATTCGTCAAGGCCGGAGTGCAGGGGCCGTGCGAGGACTCGGCGAGCGACTGACGGAGCCGAGTCAGAAAATCTTGTGATAGAGCGTGATGCCGGACTTCCACGCCAGGAATCCGAACATCACCGCAGCGATACCACCCACCATGTTCGCAGTGAAGAACGTTGCAGCGCTGCGGTACTGCTGCTTGCGGGTGAGCCGAAGCGTAGCCAGTACCACCGTGGCCAACGGAGCCACCGACGCCAGAAATCCGATGCCCACGAGCGAACGAAACCGGTCCGGTGGATCGAGAGCGAACACCAACCCCAACGCCGCGCACGCCACGAGATTGAGTGCGGACAACCGTCGCCTGGACCTGATCGCGTACGAGAACACGAACTGCCCGAGCGCAGCGAGCCCGCCTCCGGCGGCCACCAGGAGCATGGTCGTCATCGGATGCTGCTCGGCCTCGGCTTGGTGATCGCGGCTCCGAGCGCCATCGCGATCAGGGCCACGACCGGAGTCCCCAGCAGATACAGCACCGAATTCCACGCCCCGCGATGCGTCACCGCCTGAAACGCGTACAGGCCGAACGTGGTGAAACCGCACGCCAGGCCGAATACTCCTGCACGAGCAACCGGAGCGGGTCGGCTCCAGAGGTAGCCGAGCGCCGCCCCGACGACGAGACATCCGAACACGTTGACTCCGAACGTGCTCATCAACTGCCACCTCGGCGTCGCCCGCCACGTCCAGACCTCGTATCGCAGCGCCGCACCGACCGCGCCGCCGACCGTGACCGCGACGTACTCGCCGACCGAACGACGGCGGTCCGCGTCTTGCAGTCCTTCGATCATCGAAGCGAGCCTAATGGGAGTGCGGCAACTCGGCTGAGCGGAAGAAAGTCGGCCAAGGTGGGCCGGGGTAAAGTCTTCGTGTGACTGCGGACGATATGGGCCCTGGGCCCCAGCACTTCGATGTGATGGTGGAATGGCGTGATCAGGACGTAGTTCTGGCCGTGTCCGGTGAATTGGATCTCGTGACGGCTCCTGATCTGTCCGAGTCCGTTGCGCTCGTGCTCGAGAAGTCGCCGACGGCGGTGGTGATCGATCTCAGTGATGTGGGATTTCTCGCGTCCGCCGGAATGTCTCTGTTGGCGTCGACGCATCAGCAACTGGGTGGATCGGCCGGGTTTGCGGTGGTCGCGGACGGTCCGGCGACCGGTCGTCCCCTCACTCTCGTCGGTCTGGACGAGGTCTTCGGGATCTATGCTTCGGTAGACGAAGCATTCGTTGCGCTTCATGCGGGTAGATCCTGAACTTTTGGGTAGACGGGATTCATGATGGCGACTCTCTCCGGGGGTGACGACTCACGTACCGACAGTTCGATCTCGACGGCAGGTGCGCGAATGGAAGAACTGCTGTTCACCGACGAGCCCGCCGACGCGGATCGAGCGTCGGAGCTTCGTCGTGAGCTCGGTGATTGGCTGAACGGGGTGGGCATCGACGCCGATCGTGCGTACGACGTGGTGCTGGCCACCTACGAGGCCATAGCGAACAGCGTCGAGCACGCATATCGCGATCACACCGACCGCGGAACTCTCGACATTCGGGTGTCGTGTGCCGCGGAGGGGCGAATCGACGTGCGTGTGACCGATCGCGGGGATTGGGCATCGCACAACTCCGATCCCAATCGCGGGCGTGGTGTGCCGCTGATGCGGGCGCTTGCCGACAGCGCCGCAGTCACCTCGGACCAGAACGGTACGACCGTGCACATGATCTGGGACGCGGTCTAGGCCGACCGCCCTGACCTCCCTTTCCGGCACACTGGTGCCATGGTCGACGTGCAGCTCGCTACGGCGGAGAAGAAGAAGATAACTGTCCCGAATCTGCGGGTGCTGTGGCAGTTCGTTCGGCCGCATCGTAGGACACTGTCGCTGGGCCTGACTCTCGGCCTGATCGGAACCGGAGCCGCTCTGGCGACGCCGATGGTCGCCAAAGGAGTGCTCGACGGCCTCGGCACCGACGCGTCCCTGATACAGCCGGTGCTGATTCTGGTGGGTCTGCTGGTGGTGGGATCGCTGGTTCTGTATCTGCAGTGGATCGTGCTGGGAGTGTTGGCCGAACGCGTGGTGCTGGACGCCCGCAAAACCATCGTGCGCAAGTACTTCGGTGCCACGGTGGGAAGTCTGGGCACTCGTCCCACCGGAGAACTCGTCACTCGGGTCACCTCCGACACCGTTCTGCTGCGCGAGGCCACGTCGAATGCGTTGGTGGCGATCGTCAACAGTGTCGTCGGCCTCGTCGGTGCACTGATTCTCATGGCCGTGCTCGATCTGGTGCTGCTCGGCGCGATCGCCTCGGCGATCATTGCGATCGCGGTGTTGTTCGCGCGTCTGATGCCTCCTATCGCCGTCGCCCAGCGGCAATCCCAGGAAGCGGTGGGCCGCCTCGGCGGAATTCTCGACGGCACTCTGCGGGCGATCCGTACTGTCAAGTCCAGCAGAGCCGAGGCCCGCGAATCGGAGCGAGTCATCGCTGAGGCGCGCATCTCCGCCCAGCACAGCGTGCGGGCGGTCAAGATCTCCGCGCTGGCATGGACGTTCGCCGGGGGTGGAGTGCAGCTGGCGATCATCGGAATCCTCGGTCTCGGCGGATACCGCGTCAGCACCGGGGCGCTGGCCGTGTCGAGTCTGATCGCTTTTCTGCTGTACGCATTCCAGGTGATGGGGCCGGTGTCCACGCTGGCCACGAACATCACCGCGTTGCAGGCCGGAATGGCCGCAGCCGCTCGTATCCGCCAGATCGACGACCTGGTCACCGAAAAGGGTGAGACGGGTTCTGCGCAGTCGGTGAGGACCGACGCGCCTGCCCCGGCTCTCGAATTCCGCAGCGTCACAGCCCGATACGCACCGGGTAGGGAGCCGGCCGTGCGCGGTATCGATTTCCAGGTGCCTGCGCGTGGGCACACCGCGATCGTCGGGCCGTCGGGCGCAGGCAAGACCAGTGTCTTCTCGCTGATCCTGCGTTTCCTGACGCCGGAGGCCGGCGAGATCAGGCTCGGCGGAACCCCGTACGACGAGCTGACGATCGACGAGGTTCGAGCCCGGTTGTCGTACGTGGAGCAGGAGACGCCGGTGATCCCCGGCTCGGTCCGTGAGAACCTGCTCTTCAGCCACCCCGAGGCCAGCGAGGCCGACATCTGGGCGGCGCTCGAGTCCGTTCGACTCGATTCGACCATCCGTGCGCTCGACGAGGGACTCGACACCGACCTGATCGGATCGACCATATCCGGTGGGCAACGGCAACGAATTGCGTTGGCCAGAGCCATCGTTCGACGCCCTCAGATTCTGCTGCTGGACGAGGCGACAGCTCAGGTCGACGGCCGTACGGAGGCGGCCATCCACGAGGTGATCCGATCGATCGCGTCCGACGCCGCCGTCGTGACCATCGCGCACCGGTTGTCCACCGTGCTCGACGCCGACACCATCCTCGTGATGGAGGACGGAGTGGTCCGCGCCAGGGGCACCCACGAGGAACTCATCGAGACCGACTCGCTCTACCGAGAGCTGGTGGCCGCGTTGAGAATCGGCGACAACACAGCGTTGAGCACACCCAGCTGAGCAGGCCCGGAGCCTACCGCCCCGAGTCGGACTCGTCCTCGGACTCGGTGGTGGTGCTCTCCTCGTCGGACTCGTCCTCGGACGTGGTGGTCGTCCGGTCCGAGGACGGGGTGCGGCGCGGGCTTCTCGTCGTCGTCTCGGATCGATCCGGCGTGGTCGTGGTTGGGCGAGCGGTGGTGGGTGGTGCCACCTGCCAGGTGGGGGAGGGCGGCACGATGACGATCGTCGAACTCGGCGTCATCTCTACCGAACTGAGCTCGTCCGATCTCAGAGCCGGTGGACGCACCGTCTCACTCGTGTCGTCGAACGCGCCACCGAGCGCGCCGATGGTCAGTCCGACAGCGACGGCCACCCCAGCGCTCGCTACTGCTGCCAACGCGATGACCTTGTCGCGCATGCACAGACCCTAACGCCGTGGCCGAACCCGGATGGTCGGCAATGATGCGAGAACGTTACCTCAGCGAGGGACGCGGTGAGGGATGGGCGTTCACTGCGGTGACAACCGCAGAACAGCGGGCAGCGTCTCCGCGATCAGCTCCCCGGCATGCTCGTAGACCGACGGATCGCGGCGGTACGGATCGCCGATGTCGAGTGTGTCGATTCGATGTACGGCCCGCGCGTCGGCGAGTGCCGCAACGGAGTGCGCACCGGACGCGGCGGCCAGGCCGGATGCCTCGAGCAGTGTGAAGGTGCGACGCATCTGCCGCGGTGCGAGTGCCAGAACGGCGTCACGGTGTGCCGCGGTCATCGTCAGCACCAGGTCGGCGTCGGTAGCGATGGCAGGCGTGAGGCGTCGGGCGACGAAACCGTCGGGATCGCCGCCGAGCTGCATCAGCACCGTCGCTGCCGTCGGGTCCATGGGGTGTCCGGTCAAGCCCTGCGTTCCCGCGCTGGACGCGGTCAGCTCGAATCCGCCCTCGTGAGCGAACGCGGCCGCGAGGCGCTCCGCTGTGGGCGATCGGCAGATGTTCCCGGTGCAGACGAACAGAACGCGCATGATCGCAACTGTAGTGGTGTGGTCGGGTGCCGCACCGTGCTCCGAGGGACGCGCTACAGTGAGCCATTGGCAGGGGGGATCGAGACCGGTTCGTGACATCGAGTCTCGGCGTGTGTTCACGGGGAAGTCGACCGAAGGCGGGTAATGACCGAAGTTCTCGGTGTGTCGGTGGGGGCCAGCGCAGTGCGCATGGCCCGTCCCGACGCGCGCCCTCAGAATTCGGGTCGCCTCGATTTTCACCACGACACCGTCGATGCCTACTGGGATCGCGCCGAGGAATTGGCCGCCGAGTCGATCGGGGTCGTGCTCTCGCAGCCCGGTGACGGTGGGCCGGTGCAGGCGACCGGCGTTGCGTACCGAGACCAGCAGCAGTTCGGTGAGATTCAGCAGGCGATGGCGAGCCAGCGGCTCTACAACTATCGACTGGTTCCCGAGGCGCGTGCGGCATTGCAATACCTGGAGGCCTCGGGTGAGCTGGGACATTTCGGCACCATTGCTCTCTACGATCTCGGCAGCTCCGGGCTGACGATCAGCGTGATCGACCGCGGCACCGGGCAGGTTCTGCTCGCCGAACGCACCATCGACATCAGCGGTGACGACTTCGATCGGCTCATCTCGGACAACCAGCTCGCCAAGCAGGGCGTCGACATTGCCGACAACCAAGAACTGAGTGCATTCACCGCGCGGTGCCGCGTGGCCAAGGAGCAGCTCTCGACCAGCGGTGCCGTGTGCCTGCCCGGCGACGGCGGCGTGATCCTGATCTCGCGCGAGGCATTCGAATCTCTGGTGACCGTTCCGATCGAGTACTCGGCGCGGTTGGTGCGTGACGTGATCGGGCGTTCACCCAAGCACGTCGACGCGCTATTCCTCATCGGCGGCGGCGCACGCATTCCGCTGGTGGAATCGATTCTCGGTGCGTGGATCGGTCTCCCGGTCGTCACGCCGGCAGACCCGGAATCGGTGGCTGCCCGCGGGGCGGCACTTCTGGCGACTCCCGTGGCCGACGCACCGCGTCGACCGGCACCGCAGTCCGGGATTCGGCAGTCTTCCTCCGATCCAGCGTCTCTGACCGGAGCTCCGGATTGGTTGAGTCCCGAGCCGGCTGCCGACAAGCCCGCCGACTCCAAGCGCAAAGTGCGTGGAGCGGTACTCGTCGCGGGTGGTCTCGTTGCCGTCGCGGCTCTGGGATTGTCTCTCGGGTACGGCGGTGGTTCGACCGAACCGACGAGCGCTCCAGCGGAAACGACTGCTCCGATCACGGCGGTGCCCACCACGCCGAGAACGACGGTCCCGCCCACCACTGCGCCGCCGACCACCACCGTGCCGCCCACAACCGAGGCCGCGCAGGCTCCGGCGCGCACCTACTCCGAGCCCGAGTACGTTCCGCCCGCTGCGCCCGCACCTGCTCCGCCGCCGCCGCTGATCCCCGGCCTTCCGCAGATTCAGCTGCCGCAGATCCAGTTGCCGCCGCCACCGGTCATCCAGTTGCCGCGTTTCTAGCCCGCTTTCGGCTCAGGGCAGCTGGACCTCGGCGAGAACCGCCAGGTGATCGCTCTCGGGGATTGCGAGTGGCTGGACCGACAGGGCACTGACGTTCTCGCTCGTCACCACATGATCCAGGCGTGCGAGCGGGCGCTCCGAAGGGAACGTGCGGAACAGGCCCGCGCCTGCTGCGTCGGCCGCGTCGGAGAACGGCGACGAGGCCAGGGTGCGGAACTGCCGGTGATCGTTGGTGGCGTTGAAATCGCCCGCCACGATGACGGTGCCCTGGTAGCTCTCCATGATCGATCGCATCCTGGCCAGGTCGGCGTCCCATTCGGTGGTGTGTCGCGGCGTGGCAGGCGACATGGCATGGAACGAGACGAGGGTCAGGTCCTGTCCGTCGACGGTGGTGCCGGCCTGCACCGGTACGAACCCGAAGTTGTCGAGTCGGGTGCCGTCGGTCAGCGGGGTACGGCTCCACAGCCCGGTGCCGTCGGCCACCGGGAGCGCGGCGGTGAAGGAGAACGGGAGTAGCTCGTCGATGCCCGCTGCCTGCAGCTCGGTCACTTCCTCGGGCGTCAGTTCCTGGACGGCGAGAATGTCGACGTCATTGCTGCGCACTGCGTCGACGATGGATGCTGCGTCGGCGTCGCCGTGCGCGACATTGATCGTCAGGACCGACAGTTCCGGTCCGGTGTTGTCCGGGCCGTCGGCGAGGAACATCGGGACCTGAACGCCGACGACGGCGACAGTGACCACCACGGCGACGGCAGATCCGAGACGGGAGCGTGCTGCGGCGAACAGGATCACGGCGAGGATCGAGGCGACGCCGAGGTACGGCGCTCCGACGACCAACGCGACAAAAGTGATCTCGGTCACACCGAACTGGCGGACGGCAAACATTCCGAGAGTGACCGCGACCAGGGTCCAGCCGATGACCAGCGCTGCGCTGCTGACGAAACGGCGCATTGCGCTCGTGCCTCCTGTTGCGTGCTCCCGAGTTGGGCATACGTGTGGCGGGTGTTGTCTACACTCGGCATGTGCCCAGCTCAGAGCCTCTGTGTAAGTGCAATCACGACCAAGCTGCGCACCGGCATTACCGGCGTGGAACCGACTGCTCGCTCTGTGATTGCCCGCGATTCCGGGGTCGGATGTCGCAGCTGCTGAAGTGGTGGCCTCGGAAGTAGTTTCCTCGGGCAAAAACAATCTTACCGTCCGATCCAGTGCGAAGAACAAACCGATTCGCTAGGATTGGAACCTGGATACAGGCAATACGGACAAATGCGGCTCGGGGACCGTCCGACATTCGATCCGGTAGGAGAGACCTCATGTCGAACGATGCAGTGCTGGACCGGCTGGGTACCAGCCTACGAGTCCTCGAACTCGACCCCATCGGTTACCGACCACACCCGATTCACAATCACGACCGCATCTGGACCGAAACCAATTGCTATGTCGATCTGTGGATCGAAGTGCTGCATTCTCTCGGCACCGATCCCACTCCTGCCCTCGCCTTCGTGCTGAGCGCGGGATGCGACGGGCGGCAGTGGGATTTCGTGAAAATCGCACCGGAGGACCTGCGGACCCTGTACGGCATCGGTGTGGCCGAGATGAACGTGTGGCGTCCTGTCCTCGAACACGTCGTCGAGGGTCTGGAAGACGGCATCCACGTCACCGTGGAGGTCGACGGCTTCTGGCTGCCTGATACCGCAGGGACCAGCTATCGCAATCAGCACACCAAGACCACCATCGTCCCCAACCTCGTCGATCGCGACGGCAAGGTGATGGGGTACTTCCACAACCGCGGCTACTTCGAGCTCACCGGGGCCGACTTCGACGGGATCTTCAACCTCGCGCCCGAACCGCACGCCGAGGTGTTGCTGCCGTACGTCGAGCAGATCCGGGTGGACCCCGCAGTGCTCGACGCCGGGTTCGGTGACCGCGACCTCGACGTCGCCCGCGCTCACCTTGCTCGCCGAGCTCCCGGTAACCCGGTCGAGGCGCTGGCCGGACGCATCATCGCCGACATCCCGCTCGTGCAGACCGCGGGGCCCGACGCATTTCATCTCTGGTCGTTCGGTCTGCTTCGTCAGTTCGGTGCCACTGCAGAGCTCGCGGCCAACTACGTGCAGTACCTCGAAGGTCGAGGAGTGACGGGTGTTGCCGATGCCGCACAACACTTCCTCGACGCCGCGTCCGGGGCCAAGGCCGTTCAGTTCCGAATGGCGCGCGCAGCTCGTGGCCGGGATGTGGTGCTCGACGAGCCGCTCATCGAGATGAGCAAGAACTGGTCTGCAGCCATGGACATCGTTGCAGGTGCATTGGGCACGTGATCGATCTGCTCGACGGCGCTCCGTGGCGGCTGGCCCGAACCGATGCCGGCTCCGTTCTCGACCCCCGCGACCTGCAGCACGATCTCGAGTGGTTCGACGCCGTGGTGCCCGGCACGGTTGCCGCCGCGCTCGGAGACTCACTCGCGGTGAATCCGGACGATCACGACTGGTGGTTCGTCGCCGACGTCTTCACCGGTGACCATCGCCGGGTGCAGCTGACGTTCGGCGGCATCGCCACCCGTGCCCAGATCTGGATCGATGGCATCCACCGCGCGAGCGTGACGTCGATGTTCGTTCCCGAGATTCTGGATCTGACGGATTGTGGAGGCACCGTCGCGATCGCGATCCACGTCGAATCGTTGGCTGCAAGTCTGAAGTCTCGACGCCCCCGTGGTCGGTGGCGATCCTCGCTGGTCGCCGCGCAGGGGCTGCGACACGAGCGGACCACGATGCTCGGTCGCGCACCGGTGTACGGGCCCCTTCCGGTGCCCGTCGGACCGTGGCGTCCGGTGTCGATGACAGTGGTGCCCGACGTTCGTCGAGTCGAACTGTCGACCGCGGTGTCCGATGCGGACGGCATCCTCACAGTCCGCGCCGAGCTGGATGCTCCGGGCGTGGCCCGAATCCTGATCGACGACAAGGGCTTCGACTTCGGAACGGTCGAGCGCATCGACCGCTCGGTGACGCTGCTCGACGTCGAACTCTGGTGGCCGCACACGCACGGCAGACCGCGGACGTATCGCGTCGCGCTCGAGGTCGACGGCACCGTCCGCCACCAGGCCGTCGTGGGGTTTCGCACGGCGCACCTGGACCGGACGGAGGGCGGCGCCGTACTGACGGTCGATGGCGAGCCCATCTTCTGCCGCGGTGGCACGTGGACGCCGCTGGATCCGGTGCGGCTGTGGTCGCCGGAAGAAGATCTGCGGGCAGCGCTGGAGCAGCTCCGTTCGGCGGGGGTGAACATGGTGCGGGTGGTGGGAACCCTTGTCTACGAGCAGCCCGAATTCTGGTCTCTGTGCGCCGAACTGGGCATCATGGTGTGGCAGGACATCATGTTCGGCACCCTTGACCCGCCTACGGACGAGACGTACATGGCGCTGGTGGACGGCGAGCTCGACGCGTTCGCCGCTACCGTCTCGGCGAACCCGGCTCTGATGGTCGTCAGCGGTGGAAGCGAGACGCAGCAGCAGCCCACGATGCTGGGCCTCGCGGCCGAGGATCAGCGAATGGTGCTGCTGGACAAAATAGTTCCAGACTTCATCACCCTTCGTTTGCCCGGAGTCGCCTACGTGACGTCGAGCCCGTCCGGGGTGAGCGATGAACTGCACACCCACGTGGGCGACGGCATCGCGCACTACTTCGGGGTGGGCGGCTATCTGCGACCGTTATCCGATATCCGCACTGCAGGACTGCGTTTCGCGGCAGAATGCCTCGCCTTCTCGGTTCCTCCGGAACGAGGGCAGGTGGAGAAGTTCTTCGGGTCCGCGGCCGTCGCCGGTCACCACCCGGACTGGAAGGCGGCAGTTCCACGTGATCGCGGCTCGTCCTGGGACTTCGAGGACGTGCGAGATCATTACGTACGCACGATCTTCGGCGTCGACCCGCATCTGATTCGCCGTGACGACGCCGAGCTGTACCTCGACTACGGCAGAGCGGCGATCGTGGAAGCGTTCACCGAGGCGCTCGGCCACTGGCGTCGGGCATCCTCCGGGTGCGCCGGAGCCTTGGTGCTCACGTTGCGGGATTCGGTTCCCGGTGCCGGCTGGGGCATCGTGGATACCGCCGGTGTGCCGAAGGCCCCCTTCTATGCGTTGGCACGGGCCAGTGCCCCGCTGGCACTGCTGTTGTCCGACAACGGGCTCGACGGCTACTCCGTGGAACTGGTCAACGACGGACCGGCATGCTCGGGCAGTATCCGAGTGGTGCTGCACGCCTCCCGCGGCAGTCACGAGTTCGAGCAGGCGGTGACCGTGCAGGCGAACGCGTCGATCGCGCTGACGGTGGACTCCATCGTCGGCACCTTCACCGACGCCAACCATGTGTACCGTTTCGGCAGTCGAACCTACTCCGCCGTCACCGTGCTGTTTCTGAACGACGATGGCGTCGAGGTGACCCGAACCACCGCCCTGGTCGGTGCGCAGAGCCGTCAGAACACGGTGGGATTGAGCGCAGAGGTCGTCGAAATAGATTCTGGAACATGGGAATTGACTGTCCTGTCCCGCTGGCCGGCGCAGTACGTCTGCGTCGACATCGACGGATTCGAGGCGTCCGACTCGTGGTTCCATCTGGCACCGAACGAACCTCGTACGCTGACTCTGGTCGGACGTGGCGCGAGTGCGCCCCGCGGACATGTACGCGCCCTCAACTCCGTGGAGCGGGCCTCGGTGGTGCCGAAGGTCGTGAGCGGAAATTCGTAGTGGGCTACGAACTTTTGTGCACCTGCCGCTAGCGGCTCGTGCTGAGCTTTCCACGCGCATAGCCGATTCCGGCTGCGCCGACACTGGCTACCACGGCCATCGCACCCCAGGCGCGCACCGGATTGCCACGGGCGGCAGCACTGGTTTCGCGACCGACTGCGCGAGGCAGGATCTTGGCGGTGTACGCACGCTCCGACGACAGTGCGTCCTCGGCACCGATCAATCGGGCGATGGCGGCCTTTGAGACGCCCTCGGCGTAACTGCGCGTGATGAGATAGCGCGGACGAGTGCGGTCTGCACTGACCGTGTGGTCGACGACGATCGAGGGATCGAACACGATCTGTGCATCGGGATGCGTCTGCCGCAGCCGGATGCACAATTCCGTCTCCTCGCAGCCGAGCGGGACACGCCCGATCCGGCCGATGCCGGAGACGAATCCCCCGAGCGCGACGACGGGCTCACGGCGGAACGACATGTTCGCGCCCATGAGATTGCGGACCTGAGCGGTTTCCGTTGGCTGCCCGCGGTAGGTGCACCCGACGACCCAATCGAGTTCGCCGGGTTCACCCACTACCTCGGCCGGTAGGAAGGCCGGACGTTTGTCCGGCCATACCGGGTATGCAGAGCCCCCAACGGCGTACACGGCATCGTCCGAGTAATGGGACAGAATGGCTCCGAGCCACTCTGTGGTGCGCGGTGATGCATCATCGTCCAGGAACACGACGATCTCACCGCTGGCAAGGTCGAGCGAGGTGTTGCGCGCTCCCGAGAGGCCGCGAGGGTGGTTGTTGTCCACCACGTTCACGGTTCGGTGCAGCGGCAAGAATTCGGTGCGTGCGCGCTCGGCCAGCTGCGCATTGTGATCGATGACGATGATCAGTTCTTCGGCAGGCACATCCTGATCGAGGACGGCCAGCACGGCGGCCCGGAGTTCGGTCCACCGAGCCAACGTGTACGCGCAGATGACAACCGACGAAGTCGGCAGACTCACGCCGTTTTCTCGCGAAGCTCGAGAACCTCGTTGTAGGACTGCAGAGCCTCGAACTCGAGGTCCATGTCGGTACGCGCATCGATCGACTCTCGCGACGGGCGGACGATGGACTTGCGAGAGATCTTGCGTGCGCGCATGCGCTCGGTCATCAGGGTGCGCAGCACCCGGAAGCCGTCGGAGAAGGTGCGCAGGTTGCTCTGGCCGTAGATGCGGGCCAGCTCGACACTCGGGACTTCCTCGATCCGCACGGACGCCTCGGCGAAGCGGCAGTTGATGATGGTCTCGATCTCGAAACCGTCGCCCCACAGCATCATGCCTTCGGCACCCGGCTGATCGACGACGGGCAGGTCGAGGACCGGCACCAGATCTCGCCAGAAGGCGTTGTAGCCGTAGCAGAGATCCGAGAAGCGCGTTCCGAAGAGTGTGTTGGCCACCAGATGCAGGCCACCGTTTCCGGCGCGTCGCAACGGGGTGATGTCGTGGCTTCCGCCACCCTCGCAGAACCGGCTGCCCTTGGCGAAGTCGGCACCGGCGATCAAGGCGTCGACGAAGCGCGGGATCTCGGCCGCATCGGCGGAGCCGTCGGCGTCGAACATGACGATGATGTCGCCGGTGGCAGCCTCGAAGCCGCAGGCGAGCGCGTTGCCCTTACCCTTGCGGGTCTGCTTGATGATCCGAATGTCGCCACGAATCTCGCGAGCGGCATCGATGGTGCCGTCGACGGACCCACCGTCGACCAGCACGAGCTCGTAGTCGTGGGAGAGCAGTGGGAGGACGTGACGAAGGTTTGCGGCCTCGTTGAGCGTCGGGATGACGACACTGACGCGGGGATTCTTACGATTCAACATATCCATTCCACATGGGTCGAGTGCGGTGGGCAGATGTCTCCGAACTCCGTGAATCGACCCCCGCCGCATCCACAGACAGTGTCTTCGCGTTCGGTCCGAAGCGTAAGAACCTGTTTCCATTGACTGAAAGCAAGCTTAAAAGAAGCTAGGAGATTGTCAAGCTGCAATCAAACAATCTGAAAGATTGTTTGGAGATGCACGTCATAGTTTGTGATTCGATCAGCTGGATCGGTACTGGTAGACGATCGTGTTGGTGTCCGCGTACCGAACCGACCACGCCGAGTTGGTGGCGAGCCACTGTCGGAAACGCGCGACCGAATCGTCGGCGACGAATCCGTAGTACTGCATCGCTTCGAGCGACTGACGGGTCAGCACCATGTATGTGGGGGTGTCGCTGCTCGACGCCTTGTAGTCGAGATCGCCGAGCTTCGCGGGTGTCGGAAAGCCCTCCATGTACTCCGGGCCCAGCGCATAGAGGGGAACGTCCCAGTAGTCGTCGGCCTCGGTCAGGCGGCCGTAGTCCGACGTGGACCTGGCCGGGTAGCCCGTGGAGTACAACATCGTCACCGAGGTACCCGGCGGTGCCTGTGCTGCCACCGCGCGAGCGTCGTCGATCTGTTCGCGATGCTCGAGCACGATCGGCCACAGACCGAAGTAGCTCTGCAAACCCAGCACGGCTGATCCGAGCGCTCCGGCCACGGCAACTGCGACAGAGGTCCGGGCAGTGATCCTGCGGGCCCTGGACGGTCGATCCTGGGGCGGCTCACGGTCGAACAGCGCCAGGAACAGTGGAGTGATCAACAGAACGCAGCCGGGAATCGCGTAGAGGTACACCCGGAAGATCGCCTCGCCGCCGTAACTCTGCCCGGCGAGCAACATGATCGATCCGAATGCCATCACCATCGGTGCCCAGAACGTCTTCTTCGTACGCCAGGCGTAGATCGCCGAGACGAACGCCAGCGCGAACACCCCGCCGGACAGGGCGCGGCAGACCAGAGACGTGATCTGCTTGCCGAGCACCCCTTCTTCCTTGACGTTGCTCGCTGCGTTCTGCACGGGATCGAACCCCTGGAACAGTCCGTACGGTGCCACGATCGGCAATCGCGGATACAGGTATCCCAACAGGATGATGCCGAGCGGAATCATCAGCCACCACGGCTTGGCGCGTCGGGTCACCAGCAGAACGCCGGTCACGGCCATCAACCAGTACGGAGTCAGCTGGTGCGTGGGCACCAGCGCGGCGAACGGAACGATCGACAAGAATGCCGCGGACCTGGTGAGCGTCGAGGACATCAGCAGCGCCAGGAAGCCCACGGCGAGCAGTACGGCCCACGCCTGCGGTGAGTAGTAGTCCTGACCCACCCAGTTTATGACCTCGGCGAGCATCGCCGCCGTGATCGCCGCGCGTTTGTCGAACTTCATCACCCGTGCCAGTCCGTAGACGGCCGCCGCGAGAACCACGTGGACCATCGGCGCGAACACGTGCGCCAGGGAGAGCGTGTCGTATCCGGTGACGTGTTGGAACCAGGCGGATACGAGGAAGAAGCTGGGCCACTCGCTGTAGATGTCGACACCGGTCGGAGTCAGCCGGTTCATGTCCAGGACGAACTCGGTGACCGCGACGTGCTTGTACGTCCAGTCGTAGATCGGAGCGGAGGTGACGAGGGTGACCGTGAATCGCTGAACCACGATGGCCAGGCCGATCGCGGCCAGCATGGTGCGCAGCTGACGACGTCGCAGCGCGATCAGGAACGCCGCCATGATCAGCATCATGCACAGTACGAGCCCTGGGCCGGTGCCGGCGGTCAGCAACCCGAACTGCGAGTACGTCGCGCGCTCGAGACCCGGCAGCAGCGGTAGCCACAGGAAGAACGCCAGTGCCAGCATCAGGCCGGCCACATTGCGTCGCAGCGTCTCTCGGTCGGTCAGCGCGAACCGGACCGAGGTGATCGCTGCCGTTCGCGACGACGGTGCGGCCACCTCACGTGCCCGCGCGATCCACCACGACAGGTCGGGGCGGCCGTGCTTGCGGTACCACAGCACCGACGAGCCGATCAGGGCCACGCACAGCAACAACGTCCACATCCGGGGCGACCAGCGGTATCCCCACATCGCCACCGACACCATCAGCGTCACCACCGAGATGCTCAGAATCGGCAGTGCCGCAGGGACCGCAGTGCGAGGAATGCGGACCCACGACAGGATCGCGGCACCTGGACCGAAGAACAGCAGGACCGCGAGCAGGACGACGCGAACGAGCGTCGGCAGTGCGATCATCGAGGTCAGGCCGGACAGTGCGGCGAGCAC
The DNA here is from genome assembly GCF_038069675.1 of Rhodococcoides navarretei. Taxonomy (NCBI): domain Bacteria; kingdom Bacillati; phylum Actinomycetota; class Actinomycetes; order Mycobacteriales; family Nocardiaceae; genus Rhodococcoides; species Rhodococcoides navarretei. The sequence continues at coordinate 4,510,702 of NZ_JBBPCN010000001.1, read as the reverse complement.
GCTGATGTCGGAGTAGCGCAGTCGGCTGCCCGCACGCCGACGTGTGCCTGCAGCGGAGTCGGTGGTGCCGACGGGCCAGTCGAAGGTCCACTCGGACGGGACGAACAGTGTGTGCCGTAGATCCGCCATGGACCGGAATCCGGAATCAGTCGAGGACCGGCTCACGGCTCACCCCCGCCAGAGGAGTGCGTTCGCGACCTTCGCGCCTGCTGCGGCGAATGGCCGCAGGACCCTTGGCGATGGACAGCAATTCCATCCGGCCGATGCCGTCGGGCAGATCGGCAGCGAGATCGTCGGGAGGTGAGGCGACCTTGCTCATCTTGGCGGACAGGCGAATGGCGCTGCCGAGTCGGCGGACGGCGACCGTGGCGGCCAGCGTCGCTGATCTGCGGTTCGTCGCGACGGTGTACAGCCACGCACCGAGGCCGAGACCGTAACCGCGGGCTTGCACCGCCAATGCCTCGGAGTCGGCGCGGTGCCGGTGCCACACGATGGCGGCCGGCTCGTAGACCAGCTTGTCGCCGGCCATCAGAACCCGGAAGAACATGTCGAGGTCTTCTCCGCCGTTGGTCGGGGAGCCGACTCCCAGTGACTCGTCGAATCCGCCCAGATCGAACATCCGCTCTCGGGCGACCGCAAAATTGGCTCCGGTTCCGTACATCCCCACCTGGAACGGGAACAGCGGTACATCGGCAGGCGGATTCTTCAGGTCGTACACCCGAGGCGTGACCGAACTCGCCCACCCGACGCGGCGATCGAAGTACGCCTGTGCCTGAGTCCTGATCTCGCCGCTCGGCACGATGCCGGACACGCACGTGACCCCATCGGTCCGCCCGAAGCCGCGCGCGATGCTGCGCAACCATTTGGCGTCGACGGCGACGTCGTCGTCGGTGAATGCCACGATGTCGTGCTGCGCGGCCCGCAACCCCGTGTTCCTGGCCCTCGACAGGCCTGGCGTCGGCTCGGACACGACGCGAACGCGCGGGTCGCCCAGCCCGCGAACGTACTGCTGCGTGGCATCGGTCGGGGACGCATTGTCGACGACGACCACCTCGAAGTCGGGGTAGTCCAGGCCCGACACCGATGCCAGCGCGCCCTTCAGATGATCGACTCGGTCGCGGGTGCAGATCACCACGGTGATCGGCGGTAGCGCCCGGTCGGGGTCGGGCAGAGCGTCGGGCATCGGAACCTGGGCGAGCGACATCGCCGCTCGTCGCACATCTGCCGCCGTGACCGCGCCGTCGACGACATCGAGTTCGACGAAGCCGAGTGGATCGAGGCCGCGTCGGATCAACAGCCGGGCACGGCGATAACCGTCGGAATCGTCGAGAGCGAGGGAGAGGGGAAGATCCTGCTCCAGGTCGATGTCACCGATCCACACAGCACCGTCCCACTCGGGAGACTGGAGTCTGGGGAGCGCGGGAGGTAACACGGAGGGGGTCCTTTCGGGTGACACGTCGGGTCGGATTCAGCGAGGTCTCAGTCAGCGAGGTCTCAGTCGGCGCGATACCGAACCCAGTCGACCATCATGGTCGCCGGGAACGGCGTCGAGTCGTCGGTGGGGCCGGGCCAGTCGCCGGCGACGGCGACGTTGAACAGCAGGAAGAACGGCTTGTCGAAGACCCAGTAGTCGGCACCGCCGATCAGGTCGGCCGGGGTGATGGTGGCCAAGGTGGTGTCGTCGATTCCGGTGGTCACCCGGCCCGGTGATCGCTCGACCCAGTAGGTGTGGAAGTTCTCCGACAGCGGCTCCGGCGGAATCCCGCCTGCATCCACCTTCTGGCTGGTCAACGAATCCGGCTGGGGCGCATGGATTCCGGTGTGGTACTGATCGGCCTGGTTCAGGGTCTCCATGATGTCGATCTCGCCGGACAGGGGCCAGCCGACGGAGTCCAGGTCGGTACCGAGCATCCAGAATGCCGGATGCAGGCCTGCTCCGGCCGGCATCTCGATCCGAGCTTCGATGCGGCCGTAGGTGAACTCGAACTTGTCCTTGGTGGTCACCCGGGCCGAGGTATAGCCGTCACCGTTGCGCAACGCGTTGACGACCATGTGGCCGTCTCCGTCGAGAGACGAGTTCTCGGTCGAATCGGTGTAGTTCTGCTTCTCGTTGTTGCCCCAACCGGTCTGTCCGACGTCGTGACTCCATCGGTCGTCCGCCACCGCATCGCCGGCCGTCCCCGAGAAGTCGTCGTAGACGGTGTATCCGGGCTTGGCCGCAGCGGTGTCGGACTGTGACGTCGTCGACCCGGTGCCGTTGGCGATGGACTCGCTCTCGATGTCTGCTCCGTCCGAGCGTTGGGAGAGCCCGTACACGGTGCCGGTGGCGACCAAGCCGAGCACGATCAGGAACGCCAGCACAGACGGTAGGCGACGTCGCGGACGCTCGACGATGAGCCCGGTTCCGGGTAGCCGCGATACCTCGACTGTCCTCGTTCCGGACTCTCGGCTCGATGCGGCGTGACGATTCACGCGGTCTCGTCGACGGTCTTCGGTGCCCGCGTCGCGTTGAACTGCGAGACCGACAGTACGACTACGCCCACGAGCAGGGCATAGGTGGCGATGCGTTCCATGGAACCGATGCCGAGTCCGAATTCGTGACCGCTCATGTAGGCGAAGTAGCCGGCCAGGCCGACGGCACCGAGCGCGGTGACCGCGACGCGGATGCTGCGTCGCAGGCTCGGGTGCCCACCGGCGATGACGAGGCCGAAGTTGCCGAAGATGAAGAAGACGGTGGCGCCGAACGAGTGGATCGGGTAGTTCACGCCCTGATTGACCACGCCCGCGGTGATGGCGCCGACACCTGCGACGACGAAGAACGACGCAGCTCTGCCATCGATCCGGCGGACGATGTACCAGGATCCGCCCACTGCCGCGATCGCCAGACCGAACAGCACCATCGAGGCGTTGAGGAGAACGTAGAGCTCGCTGCACGGCCAGTTGCCGGTGGGCCCGCAGAACGGAATGCCGAGCTCGCTGATGTAGTTGTTCCGGTAGCTGTAGAGCCCGCGCCACGTGGCCGACACGATGTACTCGACGAGGACGAACTGCACCACCGACAGGCCCGCCCAGCGAGCGACATGGGCGACGAAGCCCGATCTCGACGGAGCCGACCGTGCGATGGTGTTCGACGTGGGGCGCTTGGCTTCGGGTTTCGTGGGGCGCTTCGCTGCGGTGGTCATGCGGTCTTCTCCTGAGGGGCGAGCAATGCGAGGGGGTCGGCTGCGACGAGACCGAGTGCGGCATGCACCATGTGGCTGTCGAAAACGTTGTCGTGGAACGACGCCGAGACGAACACGACCGAACCGATGGTTTCCATCGTGATCATCACCGACTCCGGTCGGCCCGGATCGGCGATCACGAAGAAGGCACGGTCGGCAGGCTCGGCACACCAGGAGACCTGCTCCAGCTGCCGGACTCGACCGACATCGGAGTACATGAGTCTGACCTTCGGCTGCACCGGCACGCGGTCGTCGAACACCCCGGACACGGCCTTCTGTTCGCGCTTGTACTTGATGGTGCTGATCGTCGCCGAGGCGATCGGACGGCCCTTGGCGATGGCCCCGGACAACGCGTCGTGTACTTCCCTGGCCGAGGTGGGATCGATGTCGGAGAACCCGATCCCGGCAGCAAAATTCCCGAGAACGACGGTCGACGGCGGAAGATAACGGCGGCAGTCGAACAGAAATGCTGCTGACCGATCGACGGGAAAAGACGTGCGTGCGAACGCTGTGGCCACGGCGGCGCACATCACCGCACTGACGCTCGCGCCGGGCAGATGGGTTTCTCGCCACCGGCGGATCGCGTCGGTGGTCCCCTGCCGGGTCACCGCCGTGGCCACCGCGGCGGACGGTGCCCAGGGCCGAAATGCCGTCGGCGATGCGGCGTCGGATATGCCGAACCGGTCGGCGGCTTCGGGAACGGTGCCGGGACGAACGCGGCCGTAGATCGTGTCGACTACCTTCCTCGGGTTGCGAACGATCCAGCGCAGCAGTGCCTTTCGAAGCGGATGACCGTCGACTGCGCTACTGGCCCAGGCCGGGAACGGTGCATCGGGAGTTGCGTCGGCCAGGTACGCGAACAGGTCGACCGGCAGCAGAGCGTCGCCGAGACCGTGGTTGAGATCGAGGAACAAATAGCGTCCGGCCAGCCGAATCCGGAGGGGAATCTCGGGCCTCGACGTGTGTGAGAACTCGGTGAGTTCCTTGGTCAACTGCTGCCGGTCGACGGCGGGCCCCTCGGTGATGTGCTCGAGGACCCGTCCGGGCTCGTAGCTCCAGCCTGCCGAAGAATGGTCGGCCCGCAGTCCCAGCCGAGTCGCAGGACCGAGGGATGCCAACGCGAGCACGCGGTTCTGCACCCGTGCGAGATCGCCGAAATCCGCAGGCCCCAACACGGTCACGATTCGAGAATCGGACCGCAGCATGTCCAACGAACTGGCGCGATAGGTCTCGGTCATGGTGCCGTCCTGTGTTGAGCGTGGACCGGAATGCGACGCGGTGACGGTTGGTCGTGCTGCGGCGGACCGTCCTGACGCTCGCGACGAGGAGATTCGCCCTGTCGGGGTTCTCGGGGCCGCGAACCGGCGTCGTGATCCTCGATCGGCCCGTGCGGTCCGGGTGAGCCCGCCGGTCCTGGATCGTCGTCGGATTCGCCGTCGCTGCCCGCGGACAACTCACGAATCCAGCGGACGAGCGGCACGATCAACACGACGGCACCGAACGCCTCGGCAGCGAGGTAGGCCCAGCCGACGGCCGCGATGCCCATCGACGACGACAGTGCCACCGACCCGCCGATGATGATCGAGGTGGCCACCACCTGCACGATCACGGCCAGACGCATGCGTCGACGCACACGAGCCAAACCGTCGTACAGGGAACCGACGACGGAGAGCGGGATGGTCAGCGCGGCCAGCTGCACGATGATGGTGCCCTGATCGCGGTAGCCCTGGCCGATCAATCCGAGACCGAACGGTGCGACGAACGCCAGGAAGATCGACCCTCCCACCGCGACGATGCACACGAGTGTCATGAATCGTTTGGTCAGGCGATGGAACTGCGCGGGGTGAGCCGCGACCTCGGCCACGTACGGGCCGATCAGCACGCTGATCAGGATGTAGAGGGCGCTGACGATCGACCAGGTGAGGGAGAAGTACGCGTTCTGTTCGGCACCGAGGGTGGCGACGACGATCATCGGTACGAGCAGCGGAGCGAGCGAGCCGAGTGCGGTGATGCCGTACGCCGAGCCGAAGTAGGACCACATCTCGCGCCTGGGCGGCAGATCCGGCTTGCCTGCGTACCGCTGCTCGGTACGAAGGTTCTTGAAGATCGCACGCAGCACGAAGATCGACGCCACGACGGCGGGGACTGCCCAGGCGGAAATGATCGAGGTACTGCGCTCGGTGGAGAAGAGCGCCAACAGCAACACGAATTTGACGACGGCATGGAAGACGTTCTTGCCCGCCGCCCAGCGTGCGACGCCGAGACCGGACGAGGTCTGATCCTGGAGTGCGAACACGGCGAGTACCGCGACGAAGAACGGGAACGAGACGATTTCTGCAGTGTTGGTGAACATCTCGTCCACCGGAGCAACCAGCAGGAACCCGCCACCGAGTACGAACGCGAACGCGGTGACCGTGATGTATCCGCGCACGATGAAGGACTTCGCGAGCCGACCCGAGATCGGGAGAAACCGCTCGTACATCGAACCGAGGCTCAGGTTGGACAGTGTCGAGAGCATCACCGCGGACGTGATGACCGCCGACGCGCTGCCGACCTCGGCAACGGGGTAGAGCCGTCCGGCCGCAGCCCAGAACAACAATCCCAACGCGCCGGTGATGACAGTGGAGAGCATCAGGGCCATCGAGTTGAGCGCGAGGTTGCGATCGGAGGCCTTCGATCCCGGTCCCGTCTCGGGTGCCGCCTGTTCGACGACGTCGGCAGGAACATCGACCGAGTGGACGGGATTGTGCCGAGGCTCGGTCGGCACCGGCATCGTCGGGCTGTTCATCAGACCCAGGTCGAATCGCGCCGGTTCGACCGGGTACCACCGAAGCTGTTCGAGCTGCTCGTGTCTGGGTGGCGCAATCCTGGGAGCGCGGTGCTTCACAACCGAACCCGCCCTACCGGCACGGGCGGAGACGGAGCGGCGATCTCGATATCGAAGGTCGCAGAGATGGCCGCCACGAGTTCCGCTTTCACGTTCTCGCGCAGATCGCGACCGTAGAGCGAGTGATCGCCGGACTCGAAGGAGGTGACGGTGGGGACGGACGATCGACGCTGCAGCCGGCGCATTCCCTCCGGACCACGATTGGCCTCGAACCAGGCGGCGTCGCTGGGGGAGAGCAGCACTCGCGTCTGCACGTGCCGGTCGGCCAGGATGCGCAGCGAGATCTCGGGAACCTGGATGAGCCCGCGTCGCCCCAGCCAGATCCACAGGGCATACGGCATCCGCGGCTGCAGTGCATCCTTGATCCGCACACCACGGTGGTGCAGACGATCGAGTGTGCGAGCACGCAACCCCGCCTCCTCGATGTGCATCGAGGAGCGTTTGACGAATTCGAGGCGACGGGTGGTCCAGTCCAGGGTGTTGAGCAGCACGGCAGCACGCACCCCCAGCTCACGGGCAGCGAAGCTCGAATACCATGAGCCCGAACACATTCCGGCTACCAGAACGTTTTCCGGAGAGGTTCCCGACTGTCGGACGGCGGTGAGCGCGTCCTCGTTTCCCTCGTCGCTGTAGAGGCGGGTCAACTCCCCGTCGGGCACGGTTCCGCTTTCGCCCGTTCCGCGTCGATCGAAGCGCACCGTCGATATCCCGAACCGAGGCAGCAGCCGAGCCAGTTCGACCCACATGCGCACCGGGCCGACGCGGTGCTCGTTGGCGGTGGGGTACAACACCACGGTCGGGCCTCCGGGCAGGCACCGATCCGAGGTGGAACGAATCGCGAAAAGCTCCTGTGGGCCGAGGTGTTCGATGCTCTCGTGGATTCCGTCGACCACGAACCGCGACCGATGCGTCACCTCCACATCGTGGGTCGGTGCGACGGGGAACTTCGACGCCGTCCACGTCGAGAGATGACCGATGTCCGACGTCGGGATGATGACCTCGAAATCACTGGGCTCGAGAAAGTCGTCGTGCGCGGTCAGGGTGTGTACCTGAGCCGAGAGAGTCTCGACGAGCTTGCGAACCGGCTTCGAGTCGCTTCGCTCCGGACGCGTGGCGACCAGCACCGGTGCGTCGATTCTCGTCTTCGCGGCATCGAGTGCGGAGAGGTTCGCGGCCGAATCCGGATGCAGCACAGCGCCGATGATCGACACCCGGGAGTCGGCATCGGAGTCGGTGGTGACGCTGACCGAATACAGAGCGCGCTGCTCGTGCAGATACGACCGGCCCTTGACGACCGGATCCCACAGCGTCAACGCGGTGAGCGGCCCGCACTCGGCGGCCACCGAACATGCCAGCAGAGCACCGGCACGCAACCCGACCAGACCGACCTCGCTGGGCCCGCATCCGCGAACGTAGTCGACGGCCTCGACGATGCTGCGCTGCCAGCGTGCGACCGCGTCGGGCCGATCCTGATCACCCCACGAATCGCCGGTGCCGCTGTAGTCGAACCGCAGCACCAGAAGTCCCTCTGCACAGAGCTTCTGCGCGAGCAGCGTCATGCCGCGATACGAATCGACCTGCTCCTTGCCCAGGGGCGGGCACAGGACGACGCCGCCGCGCGCCCGCCCGCCCGACGGCACGTGGACGGTACCGAACAGCGGCGCGTCCGACGGCCCGAACCACATCGGGTACTTGCCGCCCGCAGTACGCGAAGAGGACTCGGCGGGAACCGATCCGTTGCGTAGGGAAGCGGTGCGGGGGCTGTTCACAGATTTGGTCCTTCGTGTGTGTACACGGGTGAAGCGGCAACGATCAGTGGCGCAGTGCAGCCGGCCAGGCCGAACGATCGAGTCCGTGGGTGCGGAGCAGTGCCAGGGCGATGCGTTCCATGCCGAACCCGACACACGCGCTGTGGGCGGGCTCGCCGTCGACGGTGGAGATGTCGAAGGTGTGCCCGAAGTGATCGCGGTGGCAGTTGCACGAGACCACCGCGGTGCCGTCGTCGAGATCTCCGTAGAGTTTGACGACCAGTTCGGTCTTGAGGTTCTCGTTGCGCTGGTTCGCCGCCAGCATGCGTCCGGCGCGACCGAAGAACGGATCGTTGGCGATGACCGCCTCGGCTTCCAATCCCAGATCGGCCAGTACCTGCAGGCCGCGCGGCACCCAGCGTTCGCGGTGCGCGATCGCCTCGTCGGGGGTGCCGACCCGTACGAACTCGTGCATCCGAAACGCTTGCATCCGAGCCGGATCCACCGCGGGCTCGTGCCGGAAGCAGTAGCCGTAGATGTCCATCAGCGTGCCCTCGGCAGGCAGTGTGCCGGTGAGCATCGAGTACGACGGGTGGCAGGCGGCCGAGACCAGCATGGTGCCTGCGGAGTGGAGGAAGTGATCCCAGTCCTTGCCGTCGGATCTCTCTGCCAACAACGCCGCGTGTTCCTTGTTGTCGCCCTCGAAGGTGTTGATGGCACCGGTGAGGTTGGGGAACGACGCGATGTAGTCGGTGCGCTCGAACGCTTCCCGTGGAAATACGGGAGCGAACCGGAACCGCGTTGCCTGACGGCCGTGTTCGGCCAGCCCGGCCTCGGTGACACGGGCATCGACGAACTCGATGATGTCCTCGAATTCACCGCTGCGCCCGTACAACCCGGGAATCGAGCTGGGTACCAACAGACCGGCGTCGATGAGCTCGGCGCGGAAAGCCGCTCGGGCGGAATCGAGTTCGCTGAGTTCGGTCTCCGGTGCGGAGTGGGTGGTAGTCATCACTTGCCCTTGTAGACGAGGGAGAGCTGGGCGTTGTGTCCCAGGATGCGTTCGTTGCTGACCATGATCGCGGACCCGTGCGCGTCGCGGAGATGACGGCCGATGCTCATCTCGCCGTCCTGTCGGTAGCCGGAGATGCCGCAGATCTGCAGTGCCTTGCCGACGATGTCGATGACGAGCGTCGAGGCGGTGACCTTGACGTTGTTGATCTTGAGCGCGAAGCCGATGGCTCCGAGCTCGGCCGGACTGTCTGCGACGGCCTCGAACTTGGCAGCGGCACCGAACACTGTGTCCACGAGCTGCTCGTGCACCACCGTCAACTCCGCCAGACGCAATGCGCTCGGCGGCGGCGTTCCCGGTGTCTTCCGCGCGGCCTTCTGTACGGACTTGCGCGCCTTGGTGACGGCCGCGTCCGCGATGCCGAGCCACGCCGATCCCCACAACACGTGCGCCACCGGCAGCATGGTCTGCGCGGAGATGTCGCCGTAGTTGTCGCCCAGAATGTTCGACGTCGTCGTGCGAGCGGCCAGCATGAAGCCGGGGCTGCAGGTGCCGCGGAAACCGAGGGTGTCCCAGGTGCCGGTCTTCTCCAACGTCACATCGGGCTTCTCGCACACCACGAGCACCTGATCGCTCGGTGGGCTGTCGACACTTCGCCGCGCGGTCGCCAACACGATCTGCGCGTACTCGCCGTAGGAGATGACCGGTGCGTTCTTGCTCAGCGTGATCTGCTCGCCGTCGTACTCCACCGCACAACTGCTCGAGCGAACGTCGCCGCCGATGTTGATCTCGGTGGTGGCCGACGCCACCAGAATGCGATCGGTCACGATGCGCCGTTGCAGGTCGGCCATGGCGTCGGACTTGCCGTGGCGGACGATGCTCAGCACCTGCGACTGGTGCATCACGAAGATCATCGCCGTCGACGCGCACTCGGCACCGAGGGCGCGCGAGATCCTGGCTATGTCGGTCAGTGTCGCGCCACCCCCGCCGAACTCCCGCGGAATTCCGACCCCGAGCAGGCCGGCGTCGCGTAGCGCCTCCACCGATTCGGTGGGGAAACGGGCGTCGCGGTCGACCTCGTCGGCATAGGTCCGCAGTACGGCCAGCACGTCGGTCATCGACTGGTCGATCGAGCTCTCGTAGACGGTGGTCATGGCTTCAATCCGTCAGCTGGGCGATGGCCGCGGAGATCGCGTTGATGGAGCCGAACGTCGACTTCTGCAGCATGGTGTCGGGGAACTCGACGTCGAACTCGTCCTCGAGCGCGATCATGACGTTGACGCTGGCGTGCGAGGTGAGGCCGCTGTCGTAGAGATCGGCAGCTTCGTCGATGCCCTCCACGGGGACCGGCAGCTTTCCGAATTTCTCCAGAACGGTTCGCACTCTGACCACGTCGTGCGCATTGAGCGTCTGCATCGAAAACCTCCACCGATCGCGTTAACCACGAGACCGGACGGCCTCGTCGTCGACTCAGGGTCGGCCGACAGCGCGCCTACTCGACCCTAAGTCTCCCCAGACCCTTCTAAACAATATCGCAGATTGTTTAGTAGCGTTACCTCCGATGCCTTTGTCGGTATTTCGGTCGCCGTACACTTCGAGTGGAGCGGGGGCTCGTACGGACGCCGGATCGGGCGTCGAAACACAATGTTGCGAAGGACTGTCTGGTCGATGGGTGGAATCTGCGGGGTGTCCGTGGGTACCGGTGCAGTGCGCATCGCGTACGTCGCAGACGGCCGCCGTGTCGAGGACTCCATAGACGCCGAGGGGGCACACGACCTGCTGCCCGGCAAGCTCGTCGACCTCGGGCCGTTCGAGGACATCGTCCTGGCCGGATGGGATACCGCAGCCGTCACGGCGTTGCTGGAGACCCTCGGTGACGGCACCGTGCCGAGGGCTCGGATGGTCGAGGAGTCCCACGCCCTGCTCGCGTACGCCCGGACGGTTCCGGAACTGGAAGACAAGGACTACGTCCTGGTCGTGGACCTGGGCAAGAAGGGGCTTTCGGCGACCGCACTCGATGTTGCGGGCGAGTACGTCGAGTGGACTGCGCGCACCGTGGACATCAGCGGTGACCGCTTCGACGAGGTGGTCCGAGGCATCGTGATGGCCAAGGGCATTCTGCCTGCACCGATAGGGCCCGAGGGCGACGAGGAATACCAGGCGTTCTTCCGTGAACTCAAGGAGCTGGTGAGCTCGTCGGTCGGCGTCAGGGCACCGAACCGCGGCCCGATGCTGCTCAGCCGCAAGGAATTCGAGCGCGAGATCACCCCGCTCGTCTCCGACGCTCTGGACTGGGCCTCCAAGCAGGCACCCGACGCGGTGCTGCTGATCGGCGGCGGCGCCGCCATCCCCGCAGTGCGCACCATCATCGAAGACAAGTGGAACGTTGCCGTCCACGTGCCCGACGCACCCGCAATGGCCGTCGCCACAGGTGCTGCGCTCGACGAAAGGCCACCCGTGGCCGCGCTCGACGCGGATGTGGGAATCATCACCGTCCCCGACGATGCGTCGGAACTGCTCGATGCGCCCGAGACGTATGTCGCACCCGACGCAACAGGCTTCGGCACGGTCGAGGAGTGGATGGTCGACGGCCTGACCGTCGACCAACTCGCGGTCGAGGATCTCGCGATCCACCCGGCCGTCTCGGACGTCGATCTTGCGGAACCCGATCTCGCGGAACACGATTTCGACGACGAAGTGTCTGCGCGGCCCACGGTGCTCGAACCCCAGGTGCTTGCACCGGAAGTTCTCGCACCCGAGGTGCCCGAGCCGGGTGTCGTCGCCGAACCGATTCGCCGTGGCTCGCGGACCTGGCGGGTGCGCGACGCATCCGTGCTCGCCACCGTGGTTCTGATGATCGTGGCAGTGGTGGGGCTGGTCTACACCCGAGGCAACACTCCGCCGCCCACGCCGCTGATCGACGAGCAGATACCCATCGATTCCACGTTCGCCGCCGCGCTCTCTGCTGCGGCAGAGTCCACCGACGCGGCTGCTCCCGGTCCCGTCGAGCTTCCGGTCCTCGGGCCGGCCCGCTTGTCCGATGCCGACCTGTACGAGCGGACCTTCGAGTACAGCGGTGAGTTGTACCGACCGTCCGTCGATTCGGTGGTTCCGGAGTAGACCGCAGGTTCGGATCGGGCCGGCCGGGCGGGGAGTCGGACAGGTTTCGACGAATGCGAGGGCGTGCACCTTCGGGGCGCGCGACCCGTCGATCGATCCGAGGCGGTAGCCTGGCGCACTGGACGAGGTGTATCGCGTCCGAAAACATTTGCCGATCGAAGTGAGGCCGACCACCGTGACTGTGCTGCTTGGGGTGTCCATGGGGACCCGAGCCGTGCGCACGGCGCAGCCCAGGGCCGAACAGTTCGGGGCACCGGCCGCCGACCCCTCCGGCCTGGTCAGCGACATCGAACGGCCGCTGTTCTTCCGCAACGAAGTCATCGACAGCGTCGGGGGAGACCTCCCGCACCTGGCTGTCGAATCGATCGGTGCCGCGGCCGAAACCGAGCCCGAGCTCGCCACCGGTGTCGCGTACCGCGACCCGCGCCAGGCCGACGCGCTGCAGGCGGCCCTCGCCGGTGCGCACCTGCACAACTACCACCTCGTGCATGAGGTCGAAGCTGTCGTCGAGTACCTCGCGGCGACGGGCGAGGCCCGCAACTGCAGTTCTGTCGCCCTGTTCGACCTCGGCAGCTCCGGGTTGACCGTCAGCGTCGTGGACCTGGTGCAGCGAACCGTCGTCGCCTCGCAGCGTTCGGGCGAGTACAGCGGAGATCTGCTCGACGCCTACGTGCGCAACAACCAGCTCCGCCGCCTCGGGAAGAACCCGACCGACCCCGACATGCCGCTGTTCGAGAAGCGTTGCCGCATCGCCAAGGAACGCCTGTCCACCCAGGACGCGGTGTGCTTGCCGGATGCGAGCGGCATGATCCTGCTCTCGCGTGAGAACTTCGAGTTGCTCATCACCGACCTGGTGGACGAAGCCATCGAGTTCGCGCGCGGAGTGATGATCGGCGCACACGTACCCATCGATGCGGTCGTCCTGATCGGCGGTGGAGCGCGCATGCCGATCGTGCAGAATCGCGTCGGCCCGCTGCTCGAGCTCCCGGCTCTCGTTCCGACCGAACCCGAGACCGTTGCGGCACGTGGAGCAGCGCTTGCGGCTCGGCCGCACTCGCGGACGCGAACCGGAGCGCAGGGAAGTCCCCGTGCGAATCGCCCGTTCGCGGACACCGTGAACCCTGCCGCGGCGATCGTGGCCGAACCCGGCTCGCGGGTGCGTCCGCCGGCCCCGTTGCCTTCTCCGCCGTCTGCCCCCGGCCGACCGGTTCCGGCTCGTCCCTGGATCGCGTCGGCCCCGGCGGGTGCTGACGCCCCGGCCGAGACCGCGGCGGGCGGTTTCGAGTCCTCGAGATTCACCGATCCTGTCGAATCTTCCGATTCTGTCTCCGTCGATTCGGAATCGCCGCTGCCGGTAGTGGATGATGTTCTCGACGACCATGTGCAGGGGGCGCGGGTCGACGGGGAGGTCGTTGCGTTGAGCTCGAACACGGGGGAGCGGTCTGCGGAGAACTCGGCCACGGTGCCCGAGGTGGCCGCCACCGTTGCATCAGGGTCTGCTGCATCCGATCCTGTTGTAGCAGAGACTGTTACGCAGACACCCACATCGACGATCGGCACCGATTCTGCTGCAGACGACGGCAAGCCCGTGCCGTTCCAGCTGAAGAACGTCTATTGGCTCGATGCCGATTACGACGACGACGACGGCGAAGACGATCGCACGCGGGCGCGACGGAGGCTCCGAACCGGCGGTGTCCTAGCGCTCGGTCTGGCTGCAGTGGTCGGCGTATCCGGCTTCATGCTCACCCAGCAGAACGCACCGCAGGTGGTCGACACCTCGGTCAGTCGCACCCAGACCGACGCTCCGGCCGTCACCACCGCGCCGCCGACGCCGGTGATCCCTGCGCCGGTCCTGCCGCCGCCCGCACCGGAGACCGCCGTCGAGCCGACCACGGTGCCACCGGAGACTGAGGTCTACCAGGAGCCGTGGACGCCGGAGCCGACGACGACCACGGCCGAACCGGCACCGCCGCCGCCACCCGTCGAGTCCGTTCCTCCGACGACGCAGCAGCCACCGCCGCTGATCCCGGGCCTTCCCGACTTCACGTTGCCGGTGTTCCCTCCGCTCATTCCACCCGCTCCCTGATCGAATCTACTTGTCCGCGTGCGTATTTCGCGGTCGTATGTGCTCGAAGATGAGGATGGTCTCGGTGGCGGCGACGGCCGGGTCGGCGCTGAGGTTCTCGACGACGAAGTCACGCAGCGTGGCGGTGTCGACGGTGGCGACGTGCACCAGGAAATCGTCGGCACCGGCAATGAAGTAGATGTTCAACGTCTCTTTCCGTGAGGCGATCTTGGATCCGAATTCGCTGATGCGTCGTCGAGCATCTGCTTGCAGCCGGACCGAGATCATGGCCTGGATGCCCTGGCCGAGAGCCTCGGGGTCGATATCGGCGTGAAAGCCGCGAATGACCCCGCGTTCGACGAGGGCGCGCACCCGCCCCAGGGCAGTGGACGGCGCAATCCCGGCAGCCGCAGCGAGAGCGTTGTTGGGTGTTCGAGCGTCGCGGCGTAGCTCGTCGAGCAGGATGTGGTCGATGCGATCCAGGGGGATGGGCCGAACATCGTTCGGCTGGTGCCCCGTGTCGCCCGTCTCGAATGAACTATTGCTGACCATTCCGGGAGTCTACAGAATTATGTTCACATCCGTTGCGGGTATTTCGTAGATAATTCATAGTTGGCCTACAACCGGTGGGGCCACGGCTCCCATCGCCCAGCATCGAGGAGGCCGTCATGAAGATCGGAATTCCACGCGAGATCAAGAACCACGAATACCGGGTGGCCATCACCCCGGCGGGCGTGCACGAACTGGTCTCGCGAGGACACGAAGTGATCATCGAAACCGAGGCAGGGGCCGGATCGTCGTTCACCGACACCGACTACAAGGCCGCCGGCGCGCAGATCCTCACCGACGTCGCCGAGGTCTGGGAGACCGCTGATCTGCTGCTCAAGGTCAAAGAGCCCATCGCCGAAGAGTATTCACGCCTGCGCAAGGGGCAGGTGCTGTTCACGTACCTGCATCTCGCCGCCTCGAAAGCGTGCACCGATGCGCTGCTGGAGTCGGGCACCACTGCCATTGCATACGAAACCGTCACTGCTGCAGACGGTTCGCTGCCGCTGCTCGCGCCGATGAGCGAAGTTGCCGGACGCCTCGCGCCCCAGGCCGGTGCCTACCACCTGATGTCCAGTGAAGGCGGTCGCGGAGTTCTCATGGGTGGAGTTCCCGGAGTGCGCCCCGCCAACGTCGTGGTGATCGGAGCCGGCGTGTCCGGAAGGAATGCCACCGCAATCGCTTTCGGCATGCACGCCGACGTCACCGTGCTCGATCTCGATGTGAAAGCGCTACGCGCCATCGACGATCAGTACCGCGGTGCCGTCAAGACGCTGGTGTCGAACGCATACGAACTCGAACAGGCGGTTCTCGCAGCGGATCTGGTCATCGGTGCCGTGCTGGTGCCCGGAGCCAAAGCGCCGAAGCTGGTGTCCAACAGTCTGGTTCAGCGGATGAAGCCGGGTTCGGTTCTGGTCGACATCGCCATCGATCAGGGGGGCTGCTTCGAGGATTCGCATGCCACCACGCACGCAGACCCCACGTACAAGGTGCACGAGTCGGTGTTCTACTGCGTCGCCAACATGCCCGGTGCCGTGCCGCGGACCTCCACCTACGCGCTCACCAACGCAACCTTGCCGTACGTCGTCGCACTGGCCGACAAGGGTTGGGAAGCTGCCTGCGAGGCCGACCCGGGACTGAAGGCGGGACTGAGCACCCACAACGGCGCTCTGCTCTCGGAGACCGTCGCCGCTGCATTCGCCTGAGCGGCTTCGCCGCATGTGCACGGAAGTTCGGCCCCTGCTACGAAGTTCTGCTCACATGCGGCGAAGCCGCACTACGCGCTGTGCCGGCCCGAGCCCCGGGTCTTGCGGGCCGGTGCCGCGGCCCGGCGCTGTGCTCGGTTGGAGGGCCCACCCACGGTGATGGGACGCGCGAGCAGCACGGCGATGGCCGTGGTCAGCGGGACCGAGAGAGCCAGCGCGACGCCGCCCACCGCGGAGCGGACGATCTCGATGGCCACCGAATCGCCGGTGAGCACGTCCTGGATGGACCGGTCGGCGACGCTGAACAGCAACAGCAGCGGTAGCGCGCCACCGGCGTAGGCGAGCACGAGGGTGTAGACGGTACTGGCGATGTGGTCACGTCCCACCCGCATCGTGGCGGTGAAGATCTCGCGCCGCGTCGCCGTCTCGTCCACCGAGGCGAGCTCGAAGGCCGCCGACGCCTGCGTGATCGTCACGTCGTTGAGCACTCCGAGCGAACCGATGATGAACCCGGCCAGCAGCAGGCCGGTGACACTGACATTGCCGATGTACGTCTGCACGGCGGTGTTCTGCTCTTCGGACAACCCGGTGAGATGGGTCATGCGGATCGCGACGTAGGACAGCACTGCCGCCAGGGCCATCGACGTGAGCGTGCCCAGCAGCGCCGAGCTGGTGCGTAGATTCACCCCGTGCGCCAGATACAGCACGGCATAGAGGATCACCGCACCGGCGACGAGGGCGACGGGAATGGCGGGTGCGCCGTCGAGCAGGGCGGGCAGCATGAACACCACCAGCACCGCGAACGCGAGAAGCAGGCCGACCAGTGCGCGGAACCCCCGCCAACGGGCGACGACGCAGATGACCACGGCAAACACGCCGACGATCAGCGCCAGCGGCAGCCCTCGGGAGTAGTCGTTGAAGGAGTAGCGGACTCCTCCCGACGGGTCGGTCTGGACAACGAGCCGGATGTCCTCGCCTGCGCTCAGCGTCGGTTGGCCGGGGCCCGGCGCGATCTCGAGTACCGTCCTCTTGCCTGCGTCCTCGCCGGTGGTGATGTCTACGATGCTGCGCTGGCATTCGTACGAGTCGTTGACCGGAGGTGTCGGTTCTCCGGTGAACGCTCTGCCTGCGTCGGGACTTCCGCAGGTCCCGATGCTCTGCGAGGTGATGGTGCCGGCCTCGGTGGACACCGCACCGCCGCCTGAGGTCTGGAACGGCAGTGGGATGTCGACACTCTGCTGGCTGGGCCACAAGGCGATGGCACCGCCGATCACGGCAATGGCGATGGCAACCAACAGTCCGACGACGACCTTGGCCGCCACCGGTCCCAACGGAGCCGGAGTATCGCTGTGGCCGTGCCCGTGTCCATGACCCGCGTAAGCGTCGAGGCTTGGCCTGTTGCCATCGGGAGACGTGCCGTGTGGTTCCACGGTGCAAGGCTAGTACGGGCCGGGATGGTGGCCGATGCGAGGAGCTCGGTGGCGGGGAGCAGGGGGGGCGTCCCCCGCCACCACCTGACCGACCCGGGGGGGAGGGGTACGACCAGGGCTCGCGGGCACCGAAGTGCCGTCCGCCAATGTACAGATCATTCGTCGTTCAGGCGGGACCGCCCCGATGTTTTGTGCGTCACTTTCAACTACTTGACGGTAACTTCGCGGCTCATTGCTTGTACGACGCGAGGAAGTTTCCGAACCTCTCGATCGCCACGGCCAGGTCTCGTGCCCACGGCAGCGTCACGATGCGCACGTGGTCGTGGCCCGGCCAGTTGAAGCCGGTCCCCTGAACCACCAGGATCTTCTCCTGCAGCAGCAGATCCTGGACGAGCTTCTCGTCGTCGTAGATCTCGTGCACCTCGGGATCGAGCCGCGGAAACGCATACAGCGCACCCCGCGGTTTGACGCACGAGACGCCGTGAATCGCGTTGAGCTTCTCCCACGCGACGTCACGCTGCTCGAGCAGACGGCCGCCGGGCAGGATCAGATCCTCGATGCTCTGATACCCGCCGAGTGCGACCTGAATGGCATGTTGCGCAGGCACATTGGGGCACAGTCGGGTCGACGCGAGAAGGTCGATGCCCTCGATGAAACCTGCGGCGTGCGCCTTCGGTCCGGTGATCGCGAGCCATCCGGCGCGGTAGCCGGCCACTCGATACGCCTTGGAGAGTCCGTTGTACGTCAGGCAGAGCAGGTCGGGAGCCAGGCTCGCCAGCGAGGTGTGCTCTGCGTCGTCGTAGAGAATCCGGTCGTAGATCTCGTCCGCGAGCAGCAGCAGCTGGTGCTTGCGCGCCAGATCGACGATGCCCTGTAGCACCTCCTTCGAGTACACCGCACCCGTCGGATTGTTGGGGTTGATCACCAGCAGCGCGACGGTCTTCGGGGTGATCTTGGACTCGATGTCGGCCAGATCGGGATTCCACCCGTTCTCCTCGTCGCACATGTAGTGCACGGCCTTGCCGCCGGACAGCGTCGTCATCGCCGTCCAGAGCGGGTAGTCCGGCGCCGGGATCAGTACTTCGTCACCGTCGTCGAGCAATGCCTGCATCGTCATCGTGATGAGCTCGGACACCCCGTTGCCGAGGTAGATGTCGTCGACGTCGAGCTCGGGGAAGCCCGGCTCGAGTTCGTAGCGCGTGACGATGGCTCGCCTGGCCGACAGGATGCCCTTGGACTCGGAGTACCCCTGGGCCACCGGCAGCGCCGCGATCATGTCGCGCACGATCACGTCGGGGGCCTCGAACCCGAAGGGTGCCGGGTTACCGATGTTGAGCTTGAGGATGCGGTGCCCCTCGGCCTCGAGACGGGCGGCGTGGGCGTGTACCGGTCCGCGGATCTCGTACAGCACGTTCTGCAGCTTGGTGGACTGCTGCAACGTGCGGTAACGCGGCTGGGAGTGGATCTGCGGAGTGGTCACCCGTCACATCGTGCCAGGTGGGTGCCACGTAATTCCACGAGGTTGTTTCGCCCGGGATGTCAGTGGTTGGTGGAACAATCTGCTTCCATGTGCGGACGGTATGCCAGTACCCGGAGTGACAGCGACCTGCAGGCGGTGTTCGACATCGCCGAGACCGTCGGAGCGGAGGTGCCGGCCTCGTACAACGTGGCCCCCACCCAGACGGTCCGGACGGTGCTCGAGCGCGCACCGAAGGACGAACCCGGGGCCGACGCCGTGCGGCAACTGCGATCGGTGCGCTGGGGCCTGATCCCGTCGTGGGCGAAGGACGCAAAAATCGGTTCCCGGCTGATCAACGCCAGGTCCGAGACCATCACCGAGAAACCGTCGTTCAAGAAGGCAGCGAGCCGTCGGCGATGCATCGTCCCCGCCGACGGCTACTACGAGTGGGAGAAGCGCGACGGCGCGAAGGTGCCCTACTTCCTGCACGACGGTGACGGCGTGCTCGCGATGGCCGGCCTGTACGAGCTGTGGCGAGATCCCACCAAGGCCGACGACGACGAGAACCGCTGGGTCTGGTCGGTCACCGTGCTCACGTCCCCGGCTGCCGATGCGCTCGGCCACATTCACGATCGCTCACCGGTCGTGCTTCCGCCGGATCTCCGTTCGAGCTGGCTCGACCCCGCGGTGACGGACCTCGGCGACGTTCGAGACCTGCTGGCCGCGATCCCCGAACCACGGCTCGAGCCCTACGAGGTCAGCACCGCGGTGAACAGCGTGAAGAACAACAGCCCGGAGCTGCTGACACCGGTGTAGCGATGTCTCAGGCGAGTCGCGCTCGGCAGATGTCGGCAATCGCGGCCCGCTCGTCCGGGGTCAGTTCCTCGGCGACCGGTGAATCGAGAATGCGACGCAGTCGCTGGAAGTAGGTGCGCGCGTCGACGCCGAACGCCACGTAGATGTCCTCGTCGCTACCACCGCCGTACCCACGCCAGGTTCGGCCGAATGTCAGAATCTCGTGGTCCACCGAGTGGGTAGTGGTCCGGCGCATGGTGTCCCCCTAGTGCTGCTTGTCACCCATCATCCGGGTCGTGGTTGAAGGTGCGGTGAACACCGCGTTACGTGCACGTCAGTTCACTAGGGTGGAACCCGTGACTGCTCTCGCCTACGGATCCTGGCCCTCGCCCATCACCGCAGCAGATCTGTCGTCGGCGGGCCACCCCGTCGAGGGTGGTTGCTTCGTCGGCAGCGAGATCTGGTGGTCGGAACTGCGGCCCACCGAACAGGGTCGGACGGCCATCTGCCGCCATGCCGACGGAGAAGTGCAGCCCATCCTGCCCGCACCGTTCAACGCCCGCACCCGCGTACACGAATACGGCGGGGGAGCCTGGACCGCGACGGCAGACGGCGACCTGGTGTTCGCCGAGTTCTCCGATCAACGCGTCTACCGACTCACCCCCGGCGGCGCACCCGTGCCGCTGACTCCGAAACCGGCTGTGGCGTCGAGCATCCGGTACGCCGATCTCTCGGTGGTCGGCACCGACGTCATCGCAGTTCGCGAGATGCACGACGCGGGCGCGGTGTCCCGAGACATCGTGGCCATCGATCTCGGCGGCGGCGGAGTGCGCTCGTTGGTGACGGGCTCGGACTTCCTTGCGTTCCCGAGACTGTCACCCGACGGCGCCCGCATCGCCTGGATTGCCTGGAACCACCCGCAGATGCCCTGGGACGGAACGGAACTGCGCGTAGCGTCGCTCGCCGATCCCGGCGCATGGACGGTGCTGCTCGGTTCGACCGAGGAATCGGTGTTGCAGCCGGAATGGATCGACAACGAATCGCTGTACGCCATCAGCGACCGAAGTGGTTGGTGGAACCTGTATTCGGTCACGCTCGACGGGTCGGTCACACCGCTTCGGGAGCTCGACGCCGACTTCGGGGCTCCGCTGTGGCGGCTGGGATCGAGCTGGTATTCCGTGCTCGACGACGGGACGCTGCTCACGGTGCGGACCGTCGGCACCGACACATTGGCGATTCTCGATCCAGTGTCCGGGGAACTGGACGACATCGCGCTCGACGGGGTGACATCGGTGGGCCTCGGTGGGCGTTCCGGCTCGACAGTGTTGATCAAGTGCGGCGGAGCGCACGTTGCAGCCGGGTTGTTCACCCTCGACCTCGAATCTCGCGAATTGACGGCTGTGCGTTCGGGTTTCGAGTCCGTTCCCGACGCTGCGTACTTGCCGGAGGGGCGTCAGGTGACGTTCCATGGACCGAGTCGTGAGGTGCACGCCATCGCCTATGCGCCGCGCAACCCATCCTACGAAGGGCTCGACGGCGAACTCCCACCGTATGTCGCGTTCGTCCACGGCGGTCCGACTGCGCACGTCGCACCCGCGCTGAACCCGTTGTTCGCCTACTTCACCAGCCGCGGCATCGGCGTCGTAGATGTGAACTACGGCGGGTCCAGTGGATACGGCCGCGAATACCGCAACCGGCTGCGCGGGCAGTGGGGAGTGGTCGACGTCGAAGACACCATTGCCGCGGTGCAAGGGTTGGCGGACAGCGGACTCGCCGACCCGCACCGGTTGGCCATCGAAGGCGGATCCGCAGGTGGGTGGACGGTGTTGGCTGCGCTGACATCCTCCGACGTGTTCGCTTGCGGCGCTTCGTACTTCGGCGTTGCCGAGCTGGAGCTGTTCGTTGCCGAGACCCACGACTTCGAGTCCCGCTACATCGACGGGCTCATCGGACCGCTGCCCGAGGCCATCGACCTGTACCGCACCCGCGCTCCGGTCAACAACGTGGATGGGCTCTCCTGCCCGGTGCTGTTGTTGCAGGGGCTGGACGATCCGATCGTGCCGCCGTCACAGGCCGAGCGGTTTCGAGATGCGATGGTGGAGAAGGGAATACCACATGCCTACCTGGCTTACGCTGGCGAGTCGCACGGATTCCGCAAACTGGAGACGCAGGTGAACGCGCGAGAAGCCGAGCTGTCCTTCTATGGCCAGGTCATGGGATTCACGCCGCCAGGAATCCCCGAGCTGCAGCTGTGGCGTCCCGCTAGCTGAGCGGTGGATGCGCCCGTTTCGCTTCGAGAAACTCGAGTAGCGCGCTGGGGATAGCGCAGTACTTGCTGTTGCCCTCCGACAATTTGCTGCCCGCCTCGAACGCTGCCTTCGACGGGCCGTTGTGTTCGCGGATGAGTGCGCAGAGGCGCTCGTCGGTGCGGCCGGACTCGCAACACTGTTCGACGTGCGCTCGGTCGTCCGGTGACAGAGCCGTCCACCACTCGTCGTAGCGGCGAAAGAGCTTGTCCGCGTCGTCGGTCATGCCTGCTCCTACTTCTCGGGTACGCCGTGCGATTCCGACCATACTCACGATGTCCGATTCCGCTACTTCCGAGGGGGTCGGAGGCAACCTCACACGGCTCGTGCAGGGTGCGCGCCTGTCTTTCGACGCGACGACGGGCACGCAGTCGGTAGAAAGGTCGCGCGGTTGCGCCGCATGGCTCTGTCGGCAGCATCGCGGATTATTCGATCGACGAGTGCAGGATGATCGAGGTCAGACCAGGCGATTCGCACCACCTGGCGTCCGGTGGCGCGAATGCGATCCTCACGACGCTTCTCGTCCCACAACACATCGGCCGCAGACTTCCCCTCGGGCACGTAGCGTCCGTACTTCACCTTGCCGTCGAATTCCAGCACGGTCTCTATGTCGGGCAGATCGAAATCCACGCGCCCGGCGAGCCCACGGGAATCTGTGATCGGTACCTGCAGCTGTGGGGTGTAGCCCAGGCTGTGCAGCACTACTCGGGCGCGGGATTCCCCGACACTCTCGGACCGGCCGTCCATGAAGTCCGCGACTCGACGGGCCATCCGATTGCCCGGGTGGTTCGGGCAGGAATCCAGTTCCGCGAGAACATCTTCGGTGGTGAGTCCACGGGTTCTGGCAGCGAAGTCCGCGATACAGACGGCTGTCTCGAACGGGAGTGAGCGGGCACAATCGGCAACGGTGCGCGCGAGAGCCGTGACTCGCACGCCGTCGAAGTCCACAACTTCTTCGTCGGTGTACGGCGAGGTGTGCACCGCTCGAACGGCGCTGCTACGACCGCCGCCGCGGGCACGATTGCGCGTGATGTGCACTCGGCTCAGGTCGGCATTCCACACATCGAGACCGTGGAAGACCGCCGCACTCACATGGCTGACGACTGCGTCGGGTGAGGTGGTTGCGTCGAGCACAGCCTCTGCGATGACCCGATGCTTGTCTTCCCTCGGCAGTGCGTCGAATTCGTCTTTGCTGACGAACCTTCCGGGGCGGAGTCGACGCCACGCTCGCGTTCGGCAGTAGCGCTGCAACTCTGCGTCGGAAATTCCGCGGGAGAGTGCGTCGGATCGCGAGACGATGCGGGTCATGGAGAAATGCTCTCGGGCGCAATCGCTTTCGACAAGCCCCACGTGCCCGATTGTGGATAACTCGCTGCCTGTGGATAACTCGTGCCGGGACCGCACACCCCTACTGACGACTGCGCGCCCCTGCTCTGACGTGAGCATGGGCGCGCAGTCGGTAAAAAGGGTGTGAGGTTACTTCCGGCGACCCGGAACCTTGGCTCCCGGAGCGAATCCGAGTCCACCGGCCTTCGGCTTGGGTGGAGTGCGATCGTCGGCTTCACCCGCAGTGTCCGACGCCTCAGCCGCTGGTGCTGCAGTGTCCGACGCCTCAGCCTTCGGTGCCTCGGACTTCGGGGCCTCGGCAGATGCATCGGCTTCCGGAGTCGGCTCGGCCTTCTCGGGCTCTGCGTTCTTCGGCTCGGCCGGTGTCGCCGTAGATGCAGCACCGGGAGTGCGTGCACCCGGCTTCTTGAATCCGGACTTGACGGCCAGACCCTTCGGCTGGACGGTCGGCTTGGATTCCGCTGCAGCCTCGGTGGTGGGCTCTTCCGATACCGGTGCCTCGGCGGCCGGTGCCTCAGCAGCAGGAGCCTCGGACGCAGGCGCTTCGGCAGCAGGCTTACCCGGCGCCTTGGCTCCCGGCTTCTTGAATCCGGACTTCACGGCCAGGCCCTTGGGCTGAACGGTCGGCTTGGATTCGCTTGCCGCAGCACTCGATTCGGCAGACTGGCTCGTCTCCGGGGCAGATGCCGGAGCCGCATCGGCCTCGGCAGGCTTACCCGGTGCCTTGGCTCCCGGCTTCTTGAAGCCCGACTTCACTGCCAGACCCTTGGGCTTGACGGACGGAGTCGATTCCGAGGCCTCGGCGGTCTCGGCAGACGGAGCTTCGGCGGGAGTGTCGGCAGGTGCAGGTGCAGCCGCCTTCGCGCCGGGTGCCTTCCCCTTCATCTGCAGACCCTTGCCGCCGGGTGCCTTGCCGCCGGCCATTCCGAGTCCCTTGGGTTTCGGGGCTGCCTCGGCCTCGGCAGTGTCGGGCTGGGCGGTGGCTCCAGCCGAACCGGGTGCCTTGGCTCCCGGAGCCTTGGCCAGACCCTTCATCTTCAGTCCGCCGCCGGCCTTCGGAGCCGGAGCTGCCGGAGCGGACTTCGCCTCGGCAGGCTCTTCGACGGGTGCGATGCGCTCGGCCTCTTCGACCTCGGCAGCGTTCTCGGTGGCCAGCTTCTCCTCGGGAGTGCGCTCACGGGGGATGACCTTGATGTTCTCGCCGAGTACCGAGGACTCGACACGGGTGATCGACTCGAGCATCAGCTGCGCGACATCGACGACCTCGACGCCCTCGTGTGCGCCGCCTTCCTGACGTGCGGTGACACCATCGGTGAGCATCACGCGGCAGAACGGGCAGCCGGTTGCGATCTTCTTCGGGTTGGTGGCCAGCGCCTCGTCGACCCGGTCGATGTTGATGCGCTTGCCGATGTTCTCTTCCATCCACATGCGAGCGCCACCGGCACCACAGCACATGGACCGCTCACCGTGACGCGGCATCTCCTTGAGGTTGGAGCCCGACGCGGCCATGAGCTCACGCGGTGCGTCGTACACCTTGTTGTGCCGGCCGAGGTAGCACGGATCGTGGTAGGTGATGTCCTGGCCGACGGTGGCCACCGGGATCAGCTTCTTCTGGCGCACGAGGCGGTTGAGCAGCTGCGTGTGGTGCACCACGTCGTAATCACCGCCGACCTGCGGGTACTCGTTGCCGAGTGCGTTGAAGCAGTGGGCACAGGTGACGACGATCTTGCGCTTGGTCTGCTCGACGCCGTCGAACACGTTGTTCAGCGTTTCGATGTTCTGCATCGCGAGCTGCTGGAACAGGAACTCGTTGCCTGCGCGGCGAGCGGAGTCACCGGTGCAGGTCTCGTCCGCGCCCAGCACCATGAACTTCACGCCTGCGGTGGCGAGCAGCTCGGCGACGGCCTTGGTGGTCTTCTTCGCGCGGTCCTCGTAGGCACCGGCACAGCCGACCCAGAAGAGGTATTCGTAGTCCTGGAACGAATCGGCGTCCTGGCCGAAGACCGGGATGTCGAAGTCCATCTCGTTGATCCAGTTGAGCCGGTCCTTGGAGTTCTGGCCCCAGGGGTTGCCCTTGTTCTCCAGGTTCTTGAACAGACCTGCGAGCTCGGACGGGAACTCCGATTCGATGAGCACCTGGTAGCGGCGCATGTCGATGATGTGGTCGACGTGCTCGATGTCCACCGGGCACTGCTCGACGCAGGCACCACAGGTGGTGCAGCTCCACAGCACCTCAGGATCGATGATGCCGCCCTCGATGGCGTCGGCGACGAGCTTGCGATCGGCCTCGTCGCGAGCGTTCTGCGGGATGGCGTCGAGCGCCTTCTGGTCGACGTTGCCCTCGGCGTCGACGAGTCCGACCTCGTCGCCTGCCATGTCCTTCTTGCCGCCGGCCAGCAGGTACGGGGCCTTGGCGTGGCTGTGGTCGCGCAGCGACATGATCAGCAGCTTGGGGGAGAGGGGCTTGCCGGTGTTCCAGGCGGGGCACTGCGACTGGCAGCGGCCACACTCGGTGCAGGTGGTGAAGTCGAGCCAGCCCTTCCAGCTGAAGTCCTCGATCTTGCCTGCGCCGAACGCATCGACGTCGGGGTCGGCCTCTTCCATCTCGAGGACCTTGCCGCCGGACATCATGGGCTTGGCCGGGCCGAGAGCGACGGTGCCGTCGTCCATACGCTTGAAGTAGATGTTGGGGAACGCGGTGAAGCGGTGCCACGCGATACCCCAGTTGATGCGCGAACCGACGATGTAGAGCCAGATCATGCCGGACATCAGCTTGACGAACGCGAACACCGCGACCATGTTCGAGTTGGCGGGCAGCAGCTCGGCCAAGCGGATCGTGAAGAAGTCCGTGTACGGGTTTCCATGCCCGTAGGTGGCGATCTTGCCCGCCTTGACGAACACCATGCCCAAGCCCTCGATGAGCACGACGGCCTCGACGAAGTAGGCGGCCTTGAACCCGGAGCCGGCGAAGCGCGACTGACGCTCGGGCTTCCGCGGGTGGTTGAGCTGGCGAATGATGATCAGCGTGGTGATGCCGATGACGGTGCCGAGTCCGAGCAGCTCGTCGATGAGGTGGTACGCCGCGGTGTCACCGACGATGGGCCAGTGGAACTCCGGGTTGAACGTCTGACCGTAGGCCTCGAACCAGACAATGGCACCGAGCATGAAACCGATCATGACCAGCCAGTGCGCCCAGCCGACGGTGCGGAACTTGACCATCTTGGTGTGGGCCAGGAACTCGACGACCATCTGCTTGAAGCGAGGGACTATCGGTCGCCAGCGGTCGGGTGCCGGCTGGCCGAGGCGCACGATGTTGAACATCCGCAGGCCTCCGCGAATGAAGACGTACCAACATACGAGGCTGAGCAGAGCACCGACTGTGCCCAACGTGATCGTCAGGGCGTTCATGTCGCGGCCTTTCGTTCAGGTGGCAGCTGGAAGGGCTGCCGCGGGTTCAGCCCGTCGAGCATATGACGGTCCATGTTACTCGCCAGTAGCAATTCTTCTGTACTGGTGGGTAACTTAACACCGATCGCGTGGAGCGGCGCTGGTGGGCGTCGAAATGAGGCCGTCCGACGGGTGGGCTGAACTCGTCAGTAGGTTGTCTCCCGGATCACGTTAGGCGTAGGGCCTTCGGGGGTTGTCGAGAAGGCAGTCCTTACTTAGCCGAAATGCAGCTCTGGCCGTGAGGTGCCGCGCCGGCTTTTCGCGGTGCATCTGCCTGTCATTCGGACGAACGAACTGCGATGCCGGTCGGATGGCGATTCATGCCCCCTGCGCTGCATGAATCGTAATATTGTGACTGCTGACAACGAATGGGTTTCGAGACAGTGTCAAAAGGACAACGAACGGTCCGATTCGTGCGCTACACTTCGGTCGCATCGAACGTCGCAAAAGGGTCATCGGGGTGACTTTGAGCTCACGGGTCTGGGTGGACCGTCGAGCGTGCACATCACAGAAACGGAACAGCTCTACATGAAACTCAGCAAACTGGTCGTCACATCGGCCCTCGTCGCAGTCGCGATGGGCCTGGCCAGCGGAACCGCTTACGCGCAGGCCCCTTCTGAGCAGGCGACCCCCGGCGACACCAACTACACCGTCGACCTCGAAGATCGCACGATCGTCACCACGATCGATGCAGGCGTCTTCAAGGTCGCCGACGACGGCAAGACGGTCGACGTCCTCGACGCCGCCGACAACACCCTCGTGACGCTTCCGCTGTCGTTCAACCTCGGCGGACTGAACTTCCCGTACGAGCAGAACGTCGACGACGACGGCAAGACACTGCGTCTGGTTCCGAACCTCGACTTCACCAAGGCATCGGCCAACTCACGCAGCATAGGCGCAACCACCGTCGCCTCGCCCGAGGAGAACCTCAAGGCGCAGCAGAACTTCTCGTCGCAGCTCGGCATCGCGACGGCGATCGGCGGACTCACCGGCACCATCATCGGAGCTGGCTTGGGACTCATCGGCATTATCGGCGGCCCCGCTGTCATCCCGGCTGTGGTGACCGGTGCAGGCATCGGCGGCATCGTCGGCACCATCATCGCCGGCGGACCCACTCTCGTGGTTGCCGGAATCGACTTGATCAACACGCTGAACGCGGCACCGGGCACCACGGTCTGGGCCAAGTAGCCTTCAGCAACCCGCAGAGCCCGCACTCGTCGAGAGTGCGGGCTCTGTGCGTTGTGTGTGGGTGACCGACCGAGTTCGGTCCGTCGAGGCGAGCGTGGACGTCTACGGCACAAAGAGGTCGAACGCTTGTTTACACGCACCTACTGAACTTTCCGTACCGTGGAAGTCATGAAAACCGACTGTGCATCCGTTTGCGGGGTGATGGACGGAAAGCTGACCGACGAGCTCCGTGATGAGTGGGATGCTCTGGCGGAGCGGGTCGGCACGGTCTTCTCTTCCCGTCCGAGTTATGCGATGAACGCTCCTCGACCGGCGGGGAGTGAGCTCGTCTTCGTGCAGATACGTCGGGGCGGGCGTCTGGTGGCTCTGGCCCCGATGTTCGTGACGAGACTGGGTCCGCTGAAGGTGGCGAAAATTCTGGGGGCCGGACAAGGCGTCCCGACGGAATTGCTGAGCGAGGACGACGCGTCGTCTCACGCCCTGTGGGATGCCGTCGAAGACAGCGGTCTGCTGTTCTACGCGGATTCGATGATCGACGACAGGACTGCCGTCGCGGCGCTCGGTACGCACTCGCGGTGGCGGTCCGAGTCGATCGTGCGGGAGCGAGTTCCGGTGATCGAGGTGCCGGTGGGAAGTATCGCTGGACATGTGCGGGGGCGAAATTCGCTGAAGCGGCTCGCGAAGTACAGACGTCAGGCCGAGCGGGCCGGAACTCCCCTCACGATCGAGACCGTCCGCGACGCGGAGCACTTCGAGCGACGGTGGGAAGACATTTCTCGCCTGGCGGCCGCGTCGACCCACCGGACCGACCGTACCGACTACCTTGCGGAGCAATCGCCCGCCGACGCCTCGGCATCGGCCAAGGACTTCCTGGCTCGTGAGGCAGCGGCCGGGAGATTGGCTCTCTCCGGGGTGAGCGTCCAGGGGCAATGGCGGGCACAGCAAATCTGCGTTCGTACAGGGGCGCGGCTCGAAGCGTGGTTGACGCACTACGATCCCGAGGTTGCGAAGTATCAACCCGGGCATCAGATGATGGAATGGTTCGTGCAGACGCACGACGAACTCGACGTGACCGTGCTGGACCTGGGCGTCGGTGTCAACGACATCAAGAGGTCCTGGTCCACCTCGTCCTACGACGTATTGGCCGTGGTGGGCGTACCCGCGCGCACGAGGGGTTCCCGGATTCTGGTCGGCTTGCTGCGTCGATGGGAGCTGTCGCCCGGGTTCGCGCATGCCCGGAAGGTGGGCTACGCGGTGCTGTCACGTCTACGACAGTCCACGAACTAAGAGGTCCGGATCGTCAGACCGGGGTTGTCGGCGAGGACGTCGTTGATGGGGGTGGCGAACAGTTCGGGTCGCTGGCCCTGGAGCATGCTGAACACCATCGCGATTTCGCACGATGGCTGATCGCCCACATTCGAGGCGCTGGCGATGCCCACGGCGAGGGTGCCGCTGACGATGGGTCCACCGCTGTCTCCGCGTAATGCGCAGATGGAGGTGGAGAAGCTGCGATCGAAGACGTTCTCGCCCAGGGTTACGTTCTGACCCGTGGAAAGAATTGTGCCGCAACTGAAACCGGTCCTGGACCCGGACTTGCAGACCGGTGCTCCGACGATCGGATCCACTGTTCCGGTGACGTGCAGGGGTGCCGCCCCGGGTACTCGCACGGCGTTGCTCTCGAATTCGCCGACGTTGGCGTCGTCGACATCGATCAACGCATAGTCGTTGTGCGACTGGCTGGTTCGGTAGAACGAGCCGAACTTGGATCCGACGAGACTGCCGTACATCGGGTATGCGCCCGTCAGAGCTGCGGAACCGGTATCGGCGGTGTTCGGATTACAGTGTCCCGCAGTGATGTTGACCGAACCGTGGGTTGGATCGACGGCATTGAATCCCAGTGAGCATCGCTGACCGAGGCCGGCAGGCGTGCCCGCGAGGAAGCTGTCTCCGCCCAGATACGAACTCGGGCGAATCGGGCCTGCGATCGGTGATGGGTCGAACGGGAGCAGGTCCACCAGAGGTTGGACGACGTCGAGAACCGTGCCCGGGATCTCGATGGGAGCGGTTTCGACCTCGAAACCGCCGGCCGAGGCCGCGTCGGCCACATCGGCGTGGGTCGGTCCCTCGGCCACCGCGATCACCGGACGCCCGTTCTCGTCGAGCCACGCGTTCGTGACGGCGTCGGAACCGGTGGTGGCGATGAATTCGGCCAGTCGCCGAGCCGCATCCGCTCGGTCGAGAAACTGCTGCGGATCGAGCCCGAGGTCGCGGGCCACAGCGTCGGCCAGGGCCGCAGGCAGCACCGAGTCGGGAGCCGGATCGGCCACCGCGGTGGGCGCGGATACGGCCATCGTCAGTAGAAACGGAACAGCGACGATCGACAGCCGGCACGCTCGGCGACGCATAGAAACCTCTCCCCTGGGCATCGAGATGTGATGCCCTTCACCCCTGTCGTACGACTATAGGGGGTGGGTGGATCCCGGCGTACCAGGCTCACTCGGTTCGCAGCGTTGCTCCGGTCGCGCGGATGACCTGGTCGATGGGAATGCCCAGGCTGGCGGTGCCGCCGTACTGCGCAAGCGCGAGGTTCGCCTCGTTGCAATCGGGTGCGCCGCCGCTGTTGGATCCGCTGGTGATGCCGAGTGCGAGTGTTCCGGTCACGATGGCCCCGCCGCTGTCGCCCGCGAGAGTGCATGCGGTGCTGGCGAATCCGCGAACGGTGCGGGAGGTGCCGTCCTCCATGTAGAGCTGAGTCTCGACGCGATCGGCCGCAACCACTCCGCAGGTGAACGACGAGGACTGCCCGGACTTGCAGACCGGTGCTCCGATCACGGGAGCGGCGGTTCCGGTGACGGTGACCGTGCTGCCGTTGGCTCCACGGACGGTGGGACGGTCCAGTCCCGACGCCAATCCGGTGTCGTTGAGCGCGATGACCGACCAGTCCAGTCCGTCCTCCGCGCCCAGACTCGATCGGTCGAATGTCCCGATCTGTGTGCTGCGCGCGATGTCGGCCGCATCGGGAAGGTAGACCGGTGCGCCGCCGGACCCGGTGGCCTTGTTGGGATTGCAGTGGCCGGCAGTGAGATTGACGCCTGCACCGGCGGAGTCGACGGCATTGAAGCCGAACGAGCAGATGCTGATGTCGGTGGCCGGAGCGTCGGCGATCGGTCCGGTGGTGGTGACGTATGTGTCGCCGCCCATCGGAGCCGGGTCGACCGGCTTGTTTCCCCCGGGCGACAGAATGACCTTGATGTTCGCCAGCAGGGTCGGCAGATTCAGCGCGCTGCCGATCGGGCTGTTCACCAGATCGATGACGATCTGGTTGTCGATGAAGTCGATGGCGGTTCCGTTGATCTGCTCCGAGATCTCGCGAGGGAGACCGGCGATCCAACTGTTGAGATCTGCCAGCGACTTCTCGAGTCCGTCGGCCGAGACCGGCGACTGCGCAGTGGCGTATCCGTCCTTGGCGACGGCCTGCGCGGCGGCAGGCGAGGTGACGGCGACAACGGCATTGCCGTCGGGTCCGATCCAGGCACCGGCGAAATCTGCGGGACGGCTGGCCCGGAAGTCCGATGCGTACGCGGACAGTTCCTGAGCGCGGGCAGCACGATCGAGATACTCCTGCGGGGAGATCTTCAGATCTCGTTGCACGGCCTCGACGAGCTCTCGGGGAAGCTGATCGGCGGCTGACTGGACGACAGGATCCGCTGCCGCTGTTCCGGAGAACGAAGCAAGAAGAACGAAAGCCGTCGAACACAGTACTGCGGTGCGCAGGGCCCCGGTGTTACGCATGAAATCCCTTCATCGGGTGCTCGGCATCAGCGACCCACCTTAGGGCATGAGGCACAGAATCAGTGTTCGCGCAGCTCAGGGCTCATCGGACTCTTCGGGCGGGGTGGTGGTCGTAGCCGCGGTCGTCGTGGTGACAGCCGTGGTCGTCGTCGTCTCGACCGGGGTGGTCGTCACCGGAGGCGTGGTGACCACAGGCGTGGTGGTGGGTACCACGGGCGGCGGAGGAGGAACCGGCGCGGGTGGCGGAGCGGGAAGGGGTGCGGGCGGGACGTACGGCGCGTTCGTCGGTTCGTCGACCACCTCCGGCACGACGACCGGCTCGACGGGAGTGGCGGTCGTGGTGGACGGCGCGCGAGTGGAGGTGACGACCACTGAGCCGGCATCGGTGACGGTCGGAGGCGTCGAGGCGGGAGCAGTGCCGAACACTCCACTCACTGCCGCGATCGCAAGCACGATCACCACGCCTGCCGCTGCGCCTGCCACGATGGTGGCGATGGTTCGGGAACGCTCGCTGCGTTCTTTCTTCGCACCGACCGATGCGGCTGCTGCCGGGGCAACGGGCATGTAACCGGTGCTCGACGCGGTGTCGTCGACCGGTTCGATCGGCTGGGAGCGCAGTTCGGAGGGGGCGAACATCGGAGTGACCGCCGGGATCGCCTCGGAGAAGGCGAGGGACGGCATCGGCGCGACGACCGGGATGGCGTCGGTGTCGAGGGACTCCGTGCCGTCGTTGCGAGTGACCGCCGGCGCAGCACCGGTCACGAGAGAGTTGCCGTCGACGTCGTCGATCTCGGCGAGCAGCAGCGCGCCGCGAGTGGCAGCCAGCGGTTGGACGAGGAGCAGGCCGGACGAGCGTTCGGCGATCTCGGTTGCCACCGACGGGAGTGCCGCGCTACCGCCCGCGAGCACCACGGTGCCGGTCTGCGGCACGTCGAGCTCACGGAACGCCGGCGCGATCAGGGCGGCGAACTCGTCTCGCGTGACCGTCGTGGAGTGCGAGACACCGGGGAGATCGACCGAGATCGTGGCGGTCTCGTCCGTACTCAGGGTCTGTTTGGCGGCCTCGCACGAGGCGACGACGCCTTCGAGTGCGGCCAGGACTGTCGCGTCGGACAGGTCGATGTGCTCGCGATCGGTCACCACGTGATCGAAGAGTGCATCGGTGAACACGTCTCCACCGACGGCGGTGGTGCGCACCGTCCCACCTCCCGGGTAGGTGGAGATGTCGGTGCCGGTAGCGCCGATGTCGACCACCGTGACCGTCGCTGCCGAGCTCGGCTGCGCGAATGCGCTGGCGGCTTTGGCGTCGGGCACCAGCGCGACCTCGGTGAGGCCCGCATGATCGAGGGCGTCACGCAGCAGGGCGACGCTCTCCCGCGGCCACCGCGTCGGGTAGGTCATGGTCGTGACGGGAGTGTCGCCCGACTCGGCCGAGATCCCAGCCTTCGCAGACGCCATCGTGACGAGGCAGTTGGCGGCGTTGGCCATGAGGTCCTCGGCGCGGTAGGCGTCGGCGTCGGGCTCGAGGTCCTCCTGTCGGCCCACGAGATTCACGAACCGGGTGAACGGGGCGGTGTCGGCGGGTTCACCGAGGTGAGCGCGGCCGTTCTCGTCGAATCGCAGGGTCGTCGGTAGAACGACGATCGTCGGTTCGTCCCCGTCGGAGGCGCGGTAGGCCGCGACGGACCTGGTGTTGCCCACGGTGATTCCGAGATGACCGGCACCGCTCATGGAGTGTCCCCTGTCGATCGGTCGTTCGACGCCGAGTCGGAGGGTGTGCCGTTACGGGCCGCCGACTCCTGTTCGGATGGGGGCTCCTCGCCGGCCGGATCGGACTCGGGAGTCTCGCCGGACTCGTCGGCAGGCTCCTCGGACGGAGGATCCGTGTCCGGTTCGACCGGTTCGGCTGGTTCGGCGATGACCGGCGGCTCCGCGGCGTCGGTGTCCTCGGGGGCCTCGATCGCGGGGCGCGTGTCGATCTCGGTCTCGGTCGGCTCGCTCCGCGGGCGATCGGATGTTTCGGACGTTTCGGACGGGGTCGGCTCTTCGGTGGTGGTGGGCGCGGGCAGCGGTGCGACGGGAGCGATCTCGGCGGCCGGCTCGACGACGACGGTGGGGAAGTCGATCGGGCCACCCGACCCGGAGCCGATCGACGAGGTGGGCGGCACCACCTGAGCGTTGTCGACGGTGGGGACGGTGGTGTCGGTCGGCGTGCCGAGTTGCAGTGCGACGAGCGCGGCACCGACGGTCAACGCCGCGGCGAAGGCCGCCGCCGCGAACAGAGGGCGGCGGTCGGATCTCGCCGGTTTCACCACCGCAAAGCGTTCGGTGACGGCATCGACGGGGAACTCGGCGGCCAGAATGGCAGCGCCGCGCGCTGCGGCGACAGCAATGTCCTTCTTCTCCAGTGTCGCCCGCACCGACGCGTTCCAGGCGGCCAGCGCCTCCGCCTCGGCTACCAGCGAGACGTGGGCGAGCCCGTGCGCGTTCATCGCGGAACGCAGAGCGAACACCTGCTCGGCGGTCCACCGGGCCGGATAGGTCGCGGCCGCGGCGAGATCGGACGGCCGCAGATCGATCGACGACGCGACCTCGGTGAGCAGGCACAGCAGCGCCATCGATGTCAGTTGCTCGGCGGGGAAGACGGTGCCCTTGCTGCCGGTGACTCCCACGCCGTCGGCGAGGGAGTCGAGGAAGTGTGTGTACGCCTCGGAGTCGGCATCGGGTGCATCGCCGAGCGAGACCGTGCCGTCGGGATGTGTGTTGAGCACGGTCGAGTGCAGCGACGCCAGGTGCAGAGACGGCCCGGGCGCTATCGGATGGGACACGGCGGCGACGGCGCGGTCGTCGTCCAGGTAGAGGCCGACATCCGGGGTGCCGATCTTCGCACTGCCGGGCTGCTCGGTCATGGGAAATTACCTGTTCTCGGATCGGGAGTGGTGCTCGGTCGTTATGTCGCTCCGGGGCCGTGCGCAGTTACACCGCCGACGGCTGCGCTGGTCGAGGCCCCGTACCCCATGGCGCGCAGCATCGAGATCAGCTCGGACCTCGACTCGGCACCGAGCCTGCGCCTGATGCGGGCCACATGATGTTCGACGGTCTTCGGCGAGATGTAGAGCCGACTGCCGACCTCGCGATAGGTGACTCCGAGGACGAGCAGTTCGGCGACCTCGGCCTCGCGATCGCTCAGCGAACCCGTCGGCTGCGGCGTCGATCCCTGAGCGTCGCGTTGACTCGAGCTGGGCTGGCGCAACGACCTGGCGATGTGCAGCAGCGAGGTGGCCGTTGCGGTGTCGGTGACGGTCAGTGCGGCCTCGCTGGCCAGCCGAGCTCCATCCCAGGGCAAACCGAATGCGGTGAGCGTGCGCGCCGAATTCTCCACGTCGGTGGCGTCGGGTCTGCCCTGCAACACCCCGAGCCAGGCCCGCCCGGCCGCGGCGAGTGCGGCGCTGTACGGGTGGGTGGGAGCGGCCGTGGCAAGAGCCTTGGCATGCGGCACCAGCGCGTCGGGAGTCTGCGCCACGATGGCCGCCTGAACCTGATACCAGTGCAGCGCCGATGCCCAGACGGGCGGTTCGCCGAGCGCCGCGAGCAGGTCGGTGGCCTGTGCCACCAGATGTTCGACGCGGTCGACCTGGCCGAGACGGGTTGCAGCCAAGAGCAATTCGCCCAGGGGCAGCAGCGCGAACAGGTCGGTGGAGTACTCGGCGATCACGTTCTGCGCCTGGGTCCACGCCGTGATCAGCGAACCTGCGTCACCGGAGCGACGGGCCAGCCCCACCCGAATCGCCTGCAGGAACAGCTGATTGCGTACGTGCGACACCGGAATCCGCAACGCCTCGATCACTGCCCCGGCATCGGCCGTATCTCCCCGAAGCATCGACGCCCAGGCTCCGACGAGGCTCAGCCTGGTGTGCGCCTCGGATCCTGGACGGTGCTCGGGCAATGCTCTGGCCACGATGGAATCGCCCCGAGACAGGTCTCCGCAGTGCATCGCGTGCAGGGCAGCGATCGCAGCGGGAGTGTCCGGGGTGCACGCGCGATCGGACACGGTGCCCGTCAACGCTATTGCGCGCATCAATGAATTCGCAGCGGCACCGGATGCGGCCGGACTCCGCGAATCGATCGACCCGATGACCCCGGTTACGAGCAGAGTGCCCGAGGCGGTGCTCGACGTCGGTGCGAGAGCGGACACGGCAGCCATGGACCGGTCGGCGGCGCTGCGATCACCGGCGGCCGCGGCGGACAGGGCGGCCCACACCGCGTCGGGGCCGAGTCGATCCTCGCCGAGCCAGGAGAACAACTGTGCACTGCGCGAGGCCATTCCGCGTTGTGCGGCAATCGACGCCGAAACCCGAACCGCTGTCCGTAGATGCGTCGCCTCGCACCCGGCGGCGCTGTCGAGAACCACATCGGCGTAGCGACCGGCCCCGTCCAGATCCCCGGTGGCCGCAGCGACCTCGGACCTGCGGGCAGCCAATTCTGCCGCGTCGAAGCCCGCCTCGACGGCCGCGTCGTACAGGGCACCGGCGGTATCGACCGGAGCCGAATCGGCATGCTGAACAAGGAGATCGGCGAGCCCGGCGTGAACGACGCCGCGCTCTGCCAACGCACGTGCGGCGGTGGCGTCGAGCAGGCGGGATCGGACGGCGACGTCGGTGATGGTCGAGAGCAGGACGCGGCAACGCCCCTCGCCCATCGCCTCGGTCAGAGGGGCCTCGGCGGACGGGATCAACGTGCCCGCGGTGTCGAGCATGCCGGAGCTGCGGGCCAGGTCGACGACGGATTCGACGTCGCTCGCGCGGGCGACGATCTGCGTGGCCGACGCGGGGTCCGGGGTGATGCCGAATCGTGCCGCGAGCAGCAGTGCCCGGGTGTCGTCGGTGGCCTCGACCAGCATCCGACGGTGCTGTTCGGCAACGGATTCCGCGACGGCACGCAGCGGTGCCGGATCGGATCGATCGCCGCCGAGCGCGCCGAGGGCCGCGTCGACGGCGGCGAGAATACCGCCGGTCGCCTTGACGATGGCACCGGCGAGGGACGCCGATACAGGCCGGGCCGTGGCCGCCGCCCGCACCGATACGGCCGCCTTGTCCAGCGGAACCAGCGTCAGACGATTGGAACCGGCAGAGGAGACCAGCTTCTCGATGCGTGAATCGAAACTGCGTGGAGCGGTGGCGACGATCAGGGTGATGTCCGATCGTGTTGCAGCCGCGGCAATCTCGTCGAGCCGCTGCTCCGGCGACAGGTGCGCGTCGTCGACGAGAACCGTCGAGCCAGCCGGCGCGTCGGCGATGGTGCCCGTGTACGCCTCCACCGACGCCGCAATCGCGTCGAGCACGGCGGATCGACCGGAGCCGTTCACTCCGACGACCACGTGCAACCCGTTGGTGGTCAGCGCATCACGGACGAAGCGATCGGCGCGCTCGACGCCGACGAGCCAGGAGCAGGTGCTGGTCACGGGCGACCTATCGGCCGGTCAGGCCGCCGAGGGCACCGCCGAGCCCGTCACCCACGCCGCCGACGACGCCGCCGAGCCCGTCACCCACGCCGCCGACCACTCCGCCGAGGCCTTGGCCGACGCCCTGACCGACGTCGCCGATGGTGGGGCCCTGGTAACTCGGCACCTGCACGCTCGGAGCCTGCGGAACCTGCACGGCCGGTGGCTGGTAATTGGGAACCGTCGGGACGTTGGCGGGCGGGATCGTCGGCACGGTGGCCGCGCCGTTGCCTGCCGGTGCCGGGGCCGGGGCGGGGGCTCCCGCAACCGGTGCGCCGGTCACCGGGTCGATCTGTGTCACGGAGCCATCGGAGTTGACGACCGTGGTGGGGGCACCCTCGGATCCGGTTGCCGCAGCGCCGTTCTCGCCGGTGGTCGCCGTCGTCGCTCCGACGTCCGCCACCGTCGCAGTGGTTCCCGGTGTCTCGGTGCTCGAGATCGAGGTCTCCGCATTGGTTTCGGCGGGTGCGGTGTTGTCGGAGGTCAACGCCGTCCCCACCGACAGGCCGCCGCCGGCGAGCAGTGCGAGAGCGACGACGGACCCGGCCACGATGCCTGCCTTCTTGCGACCGGACATGCCCGAGTCCGAATCGACGGCGGTGGGCGTCGGTGCGGGGCGGGGAGTGGGGCGAGGCGTCGGGGCGGCTGCCGCGGCGGACGCCACTGCCATGGTGGGCACCGCGGCCAACGCGGCGGCGTTGTCGGCGGCCGTCGCGTCGGCGATATCGCTGCCGAGAATTGCGGCACCGACCGCGACTGTCAGTTCGGGGCGTGGTCCGGCCACCACGGGTGCCCGCAGTTCGGACGACATGAGCTCGGCGACGAGCGGAATGGCAGAGCTACCGCCGACCAGTACCACCTGATCGATATCGGTGACGTCGAGGCCCGCGGCCGTGACGGCGTCGCGCACCGTTCCGATGGACCCCAGCAGCGATGCGCGCACCAGTTCTTCGAGCTCGGAGCGCACCAGACGGACCTCGGTGTGCAGGCCCGGCAGGTCGACCGTCAGCGACGTCGACGTGTCGTAGGAGAGCTGCTCCTTCGCCTCGCCGCAGCGAGCCCGTAGTTCCACGAGTGCGCCGACGGTATCGGGGTCGAAAGGATCGAACTCGAACGACTGGCTACCCGAGACGGTGTCGAGGACGTACTGCATGATCGCGTGATCGAACTGCGCTCCGCCGAACTCCTGGGAGTGGACACCGGTGCCGATGACGCCTGCGTCGGAGCCGGTACGCATCAGCGTGACATCCAGAGCGCTCGCACCGAGGTCGTAGATCACGGCGAGGCCGTCGGCCTGCGGTCCGCGTGTGACCTCGAGCCACCGCATCGTGGCGACGGACTCGGGAACCAGAGTGACGTCGGTGAGCCCGGCGCGGTCCAATGCCTCACCGAGAACCCCGGCTGTGTACGCGTTCCAGCGAGTGGGGTGCGTGACGACGACGGTGGGAGCCGACTCGGTTCCGGCGGACGCCTCGGCAACCAGTGCGCGAGTGGCGGTGGCGTAGAGGTCCTCGGCGCGATGACTGCGGCCGTCATCGTCGATCAGTTCCACCGGATCGCCCACCCGATCGGCGAACCCGCTGATCAGATGCCGCGTCGAACGGTCCCACAGCTCGGCCAAGCTCGGGGCGGCACCTGGACGCAGGTCGAGCGCAGAACGCTTGGCCACCGAGGTGACGGGATCGGTGTCCAATGCCGCCACTGCGGTCACCGAGCCGATACGTATGCCGAGCCCTGCGTTCATGGTCGTGTCGCCGCCTTCGTCTCGCTCTGCCGTCCGTCGTACTGCCGTCACTGGCACTGTCGACAGAAGCTATCTGTTCGTTACGTCTCACAGCAGGTTAGAGCGCATAACGAGTGAAATCCCCTAAAGGGCCCATATCCCCTAACCGAAGTTCCCTGGCAACCCCCGGGGGACTGGGGGGATCGGCCCCGTTGGGCGGGGGCTCCACGATGCATAGCTTTGTGATCAA
The DNA here is from genome assembly GCF_038069675.1 of Rhodococcoides navarretei. Taxonomy (NCBI): domain Bacteria; kingdom Bacillati; phylum Actinomycetota; class Actinomycetes; order Mycobacteriales; family Nocardiaceae; genus Rhodococcoides; species Rhodococcoides navarretei. The sequence continues at coordinate 4,471,661 of NZ_JBBPCN010000001.1, read as the reverse complement.
CCACGAAGTACCACTCGTCAAGGAGACCCACGATGGCTACCAACGCCGTACTCGATTTCATCCTCAGCCTGCTGCGCGACGACCAGGCCGCCGCTGCGTACTGCGCCAACCCCGAGATGACGTTGGCCGCTGCCGGCCTCGGCGACGTCACCCATGCCGACATCGTCGCCGTGGCACCGCTGGTCGCCGAATCGGGACTGTTCGCCGGAGCCGGCAGCCAGCTCTCGGCCATCCTGGGCGCAGGCGGATCGGCAGGCCTCGACGGCGCACTCGCCGGTGGAGCGAGCCTCGGCGGCGGATTGTCGGCCGGACTCGGACTGGCTGCAGGCGCCGTCGCCGGCGGCGGACTCGCTGCAGGCGGCAGCCTGACCGGTGGAATCGACGTCACGGGTGAGATCGCTGCATCCCTGCAGGCTGCACTCGCTGCGGCGTTGGCCGTCGGCGGTCAGATCGGCCTCGAGCTCGGCACCGCATTCGGCGGCGCACTGGACGCTCTCATCGGTGCAGGCGCGGGCGTCGGCGGCGGCCTGGATCTCGATCTCGACGGTCTGCTCGGCGGCACCGTCGGACTCGGCGCTGCGCTGACCGGACTGATCGGTGCAGGCGCAGGCATCGGCGGCGAGATCAGTGGAGACATCGCGGCACAGCTTCAGGCAGCCCTCGACGCAGCACTCGGTGCGACCGGTGCCGTCGACCTCGGCGCGTTGGCCGACATCCAGGGTGGCCTGTCCGGTGCACTCGGCGCGATCTTCGGCGTCGGCGGAACGGTCGGAGCCGAGCTCGGCACCGCTCTCGGCGGAGCCTTCGACGCCGTCCTCGGTGCCGGAGCCGGACTCGACCTCGCAGGTGACCTGGGTGCCGCTCTGACCGCGGGCATCGGCGGCGCACTTGCCGGCCTCGGCACCGTCGGAGCAGATCTCACCACCGATGTCGGTGCAGCACTGGACGGAGCACTCGGTGCCGGTGGCGCGCTGGTCGGCGACATCGCCGGTGGCGTCGGAGCCAGCCTCGGCGGACTCTTCGCGGCAGACGGTGCCATCGCGGGATCCATCGGAACCGCACTCGGAGCCGTCCTGGACGCCGGTGCGCTCGCCGACCTCGACGTCGACGCCCTGCTGGCCGCAGGCGGCAACATCGGCGCCGTCGTCGGCGGTGCACTGGGAACTGCACTCGACCTCGACACCAGCGCGATCGGCAGCCTCACCGCGGCGCTCGATACCGCACTCGACGGTGCGATCGGAGCGGGCGCAGGCATCGGCGCAGGAATCGGCGGCGGACTTGTCGGCGGTCTCGAAGGCGGAGTTGCGGGCGGCCTCGAAGGCCTCCTCGGAACTGCCTTCGGCGTCGGCGGCACCGCGGGAGCCCAGCTCGGTACCGCCCTCGAATCTGTACTCGACACCAGCGCAGCCCTCGATCTCGGAGCCGCCCTCGGTGCCGGAGCCGACCTCAGCGCAGGACTCGTCGGAGCGATCGACACCGCGGTTGCCGCCGGAGCCGACCTCTCGGGAACCGTCGAAGCAGCACTCGGCGGAGTCGGCGGAGTGGGCGCGGATCTGTCGGGTGGCCTGGCCGGACTCGGCGGAGCGGGTGCAGGCCTCACCGGAGGACTGGCCGGACTCGGAAACGTCGGTGCCGATCTGACCGGTGGTCTCGCGGCTGTCGGAAATGTGGGTGCTGATCTGACCGGTGGTCTCGCGGCTGTCGGAAATGTGGGCGCTGATCTGACCGGTGGTCTCGCGGCAGTCGGAAATGTGGGTGCTGATCTGACCGGTGGTCTCGCGGCTGTCGGAAATGTGGGCGCTGATCTGACCGGTGGTCTCGCGGCTGTCGAAAATGTGGGTGCTGATCTGACCGGTGGCCTGGAGGCTGTCGGCAACGTCGGTGCAGGCGTCACCGGCGGACTCGCCGGTGTGGGTGAGGCAGGTGCCGGTCTGACCGGTGGGCTGGCCGGACTCGGCAGCCTCGGCGGCGGTATCGCAGGCGGAGTGGCCGGCGGAGTCGCCGGCGGCGTCGATGCAGCGGCGTCGGCCGGGGCCGGACTCGAAGGAGCCGTCACCGGCGCTGTGAGCGGCGGAATCGACGCAGCAGCGTCGGCAGGCGCAGGACTCGAAGGTGTCGCAGACACTGCAGGTTCGGTGGCCGGCGGCCTCGAAGGTACCGCTGGCGGAGTCGTCGATGCGGGAACCTCCGTCGGTGGGGAGATCGCCTCGAACGTCGGTGCCGGGCTGGACGCCGGTGCCTCGCTCGGAGGCGGCGTCGCGTCCACTGTGGGTGCGGGTTTGGATGCTGGTGTCGACGCTGCGGCTTCCGCGGGCGGCGAGTTTGACTCCGCCGCAGAGATCGGCGGCCAGGCCGCGGGCAGCCTCACCGGTGGTCTGCAGTCGGGTGCCGAAGGGCTGATCGACGCCGGCGGCAGCCTGTCCAGCGCTGCGTCGGGATCGTTCGAGCAGTCGAGCTCGTTCGATTCCTCGGCGACGGCGGCCGGTAGCGGCTGGTCGAGCGTCGACTCGGACGTCTTCGGTCAGGGCGAGACCGACTCGAGCCTGTTCAGCGAGTCGAGCCTGCACGGTTCGGTGGATTCGGCAGCGGACTCGCTCGGCAACGTCACCGTCGATCACGACTTCGACCCCACGCAGCCCTGATCCTCTCGCCTGAGGGCGGGCATCGATGCGACTCGGCCCCGAGTGTTCACCGGCACTCGGGGCCGAGTCGTCGCTAGAGTTCGTTCCTGGGCGCGAGAGTGGAGCCTGGTACTGCGGAAGTCGACGAGAATGGTTGTGAACACAAGCGTATGGACGGGCAATCTACGGAGCTGGCCGAGCTGCTGAGCCGTACTGCGGCGGCGGCGACAACAGCGGGAAGATCCGACCTGGTGGATCGAGCCGAGGCCGCGCGGTCGCGAGTCCTGGATCCACGTCGACGCATCATCGTGGTCGGACCGCTCAAGCAGGGCAAGAGCCAGTTCGTCAATTCACTGCTCAATCTGACGGTGTGCTCGGTCGGCGACGACGAGACCACCGCAATTCCGACAGTGGTCTCCAACTCCGAGAGTCTCTCCGCGCAGCTCGTACTCGCGGATCCGGGCAACGAGCCCATCCGAGTGGACGTTCCGCCCGAGGAGATCACGACGATCACCCCGGCGAGCCCACGCGCCCAGGGCCGAGAAGTGCTGCGCCTGGACATCGGGGTAGCGAGTCCGCTGCTCGCGGACGGTCTGGTGTTGGTCGATACCCCCGGGGTCGGCGGCCACTCGAATCCACACGCGGCAGGCACTCTGGGTCTGATTCCGTCGGCCGACGCCGTGCTCGTGGTGTCCGATGCCTCGCGCGAATTCACCGAGCCGGAGCTGTCGTTTCTTCGACAGGTGCAGGGATTGTGCCCGGCCGTGGCGGTACTGATCACCAAGATCGATCTGTATCCGCACTGGCGGCAGATCGTGGAGGCCAACCGTGGTCACCTCGACCGCGCGGGCATCGACGTGCAGATGCTGCCGGTGTCGTCCCTGTTGCGTTCGCACGCACTGCGTTTGAACGACGAGGAGCTCAATGCCGAGTCCGGTTTTCAGCAGCTCTACGCGTTCTTGCGCGACGACGTGGTGGCGCGGGCGGATGTCCTGGCGCGCTCGTCGGTCTCGCTCGATGTCCGATCGGTCACCGAACATCTGACACTGTCGTTGGGCAGTGAGCTTGCGGCACTGAAGGATCCGGAGCGGGCGGCAGCAGCAGTGGCCGGGCTGCAGCGCGCCAAGTCCGCTGCCGAGGATCTGCACAAGCGTTCGTCGCAGTGGCAGCAGACGCTCGGTGACGGTATCGCCGATCTCGCGTCGGACATCGATCACGATCTGCGCGACCGGTTGCGTCGCGTCACCCGTGAAGCGGAAGAAACCGTCGACGAAGGCGACCCCGGCAAGGATTGGCCGCAACTCGGCGAATGGCTCGAGGAGCAGATCGCCGCGTCGGTGGGCGACAATTTCGTGTGGGCTCACGAACGGGCACTGTGGCTTTCGGAATTGGTGGCCGAGCACTTCGCCTCCTCCGGAGCGGCAGCGCTGCCCGATCTCGATCTCGGCGATCTGGAGAACGTCCTCGACCCCGTGTCGTCGTTGGCCGATCTGGAATCGGGTCGTGTCGGGATCACCCAGAAGGTTCTCGTGGGAATGCGTGGGTCCTACGGCGGTGTACTGATGTTCGGTCTGATCACCACGTTCGTCGGGTTGAGCCTGCTCAATCCGATCTCCATCGGCGCGGGAGTGTTGCTCGGTACCAAGGCGTACAAGGAGGACAAGGAAAATCGGATCAAGGCGCGCCGATCCGAGGCCAAGATGGCGATCCGCCGTTTCACCGACGACGTCAGTTTTCAGGTGGGCAAGGAGTCCAAGGACCGACTGCGGCAGATCCAGCGCGTGTTGCGTGATCACTTCACCTCGATCGCCGAGCAGACGCTGCGTTCGCTCAACGAGTCACTGCGCTCGGCGCAGGAGGCGGCCGCGGCAGACAACACCGACCGCACCGCTCGCATCGCTGCGCTCGAGAACGAGATGCGCGTGGTGGCCGAATTGAATTCTCGGGCAGCAGCTCTCGTCAAGGACATCGCCGTATGAGCGTAGCGGCTCTCGCTCGGGCACGAGAACTGGTCTCGGCGGCACGCTCGACGTACTCCGGTGACGCCGAGGCGTCGTGGATGCTCGACGAATGCCTGTATCGCCTGGACGAGCCGCTGCGGGTGGCTCTCGCGGGATCCCTGAAGGCCGGCAAGTCCACGCTGCTCAATTCTCTTGTGGGGCAGGACATTGCCCCTACCGACGCGACCGAGTGCACCAAGGTCGTCACGTGGTACCGCAACGGCGTCACTCCTGCCGTCACGGCCTGGTACGACGGCGATCGAGCCGCGAACGTCCCGGTCCAGCGACGGGAAGGCCGATTGACGTTCGACCTCGGGTCCCTGACGGCCGCGCAGGTCGACCGACTCGATGTCGAATGGCCGGCGAGCGCGTTGGCGCAGACGACGATCATCGACACCCCCGGTACTTCCTCACTGTCGCGAGACGTCTCGGCGCGCACGTTGGCGATGCTCACCCCCGAGAACTCGTCCTCGGGTGCCGACGCCGTCGTCTATCTGCTGCGCACCCTCAATGCGACGGACGTGTCGTTTCTCGGGCAGATCGGCGCGCATGTGGGCGGTGACTCGGGCCCACTCGGGGTGATCGGCGTCGTCTCGCGGGCCGACGAGGTGGGCTCGGGCCGGATGGACGCGATGATGTCGGCCAAAGAGGTCGCCGCGCGTTTCGCCTCCGAACTCGAGGCCACCGGCCTGTGTCAGGCGGTGGTTCCGGTTGCGGGGCTGCTGGCACTCGGTGCGGAAACGTTGCGGCAGAACGAGTTCGCGGCGTTCGAGACGCTGGCTACCGTGCCTACCGAGGACCTGCAGTTGGCGATGCTCTCGGCCGACCGCTTCGTGCGACCGGAGAGCACGCTGCCGGTCGATGCATCGCTGCGGGCAAGCATCGTCGACCGTTTCGGGTTGTTCGGTATTCGGATGGCAGTGACGTTGATTCGGCTGGGTGTGCGCGATTCGCCCACGCTGGCTGCCGATCTGGTCGAGCGCAGTGGCTTGAGCGAACTTCGCTCGGTGATCGACGTGCAGTTCGGTCAACGTGCCGATCAGTTGAAGTTGCACTCGGCACTGGTTGCGCTGCAACGAATCCTGGAGTTCAGGCCGGAATCGCACGCCCTGCGCACCGAGGCCGGGCGGATGCTGGCCGACGTGCACGGATTCGCCGAACTACGTTTGTTGGGTCGATTGCGTTCCACCACACCGAAACTCCCGGACGGCGGACTGCTCGAGCTGCAGCGCATCATCGGCGGTTTCGGTATCGCTGCCACCGAGCGCCTCGATCTGCCGCCCGACGCCGGGCGCGTGCAGCAGCGCGATACCGCCCTGGCAGCCGTGCACAAGTGGCGAGCACTGTCCGAGCATCCACTGTTGGATCGGTTCACCTCGACCTCGTGTGCCCTGGCTGCCCGCAGTGCCGAAGGGATACTCGCCTCACTGGCCTGAGGATGCCCGGGGCAGGAGAGCGACGATCGTCGCGGCGGCCGCGGTGCCCGCCACGACGAAGGGTCCCCACTGAAGGACGCCGCCGAGTAGTGCGGAGGCGTCGGACACGAAGGTCGAGAACGTCACTGCCGCTCCGATGGTGAGGATTCCGACCGCGGCCATCAGAACCTTCGACGACATCGCTGCATTGCGCAACAGATTCAGTGCGACGAAGCCGAGCAACACGAGCACCGCCGCTGCGGCCCCGCTGGACAGTAATGTGGCCGAGGCGGTGTTGCGGACATCGGCGGCACTGGCCGTCGAATCCTGCTGTGACACTGCGGTTTCGACACCGGAAAGCACGGACTCCCAACTCAGTGCGACGATGCCGGCCAATGCGAGCACCAACACCGCCGTCAGAACCCACAGAGCGCTCGCGACCTTCGGCCGGACCGAGCGGGTTGGCTCCTGACGTGGCCGAAGAGGCTCGACGGAAACATCCGGCCGCGGGGGTTGCGGACGCGGCGGGACGGGCCTCCGCGATGTCGGGTCGTTCTGTTCTTCGGCCACGATGCAGGAGTCTATCGGGCGGTGATGGTCGACTGCGGTGTCAGCGCAGCACCACCGCCACACCCTCGTACGGCTGCAGGGTCATCGGGAAGCTGTTCAGTTCGTCCACGGTGGCGATCTCGTTGTCGTCGAACACGTCGATGGCGCACGTGCCGGGGACCAGGTGCTTGGACTGAATGGTCGCGCTGATCTCCTCGGACGAGAAGTTCAGCACCGTCGCCTGAATGGTTCCCTGGCTGAGTTCGTGCACCATCACCAACAGTCCCTTGTGCGAGACCGTCGGAATGTCGATCTGCTGTGCGGTGGCGATGCCGAACTTGTTGCGCAGCTCGATGATTCGCGCCAACTGACGAGCGAACGAGTGCGGATCCGCCAGTTGCTCGGGAAGCGAGCCGTAAAGGCTGCGCCCGCGGGGGATGCCGGACTCCGAGCGGACGGCCTCGGGGAAGTACCCCATCAGATCGTGTGCGCCGCGGTTGAGCCACCGAGTGTCACCTTCGTGGATGAGATCCTCGACCTCGTCGGCGTCGATAGGCAGGATGCCCAGCAGATCCCAGCCGGACAGAGCGAACACGCCGGGCTGCAACGCGTTGTACATCGCGAGCAGCAAGTGGGCTCGCTTGACCGTCTCGATGTCGCGCTCGTCCATTCGATCGAGATCGCGAATACCGAGGGATGCAGTGATGACACTTGCTGTGGTGCAGGCGATTCCGTTGGTCGTGAAGGTTCGATTGTACGGTGCCCAGCGCCCGGTGAGGCGATCGGTCAGTTCGCCGCGGATGCGGTCGCCCAGGTCGCAACCCTTGACGGCCTCGCCGCCGTAGGTGAACTCGTCCTCGGCGTGCAGGGTGGCGAAGTGGATGAGCTCGAACGTCATCTCGTCGTGATTCTGCAGTGCGTGCACCAGAGACGCCGTGTCGACGCCGTGAGCGCGCGCCAGAGTCATGGTGAGCCTGAGGAACTCGGTGTTGCCCATGACGAGCGCATGCTGATAGGCCGGACGATTGATGAAGTCGTACGACAGGTCGGCACCGTTTTCGCCCATGGCCTTGATGTCGTCGATCGTCAGGTTCAACTCCTGGAAGGTGAACCCACCCATCTTGCGCACCACGCTGGCGATCAGGTGGTTCGCGGCCTCGGACAAGGGGTGGCCCTCGGACCAACCCGGCCCCTCGGCTCGACGCTCGACGCCGAGAAATCCGTTGGCGTCCAATCGCAGAGCGCCTGCACCCAGATCGGCGATGGAGTGGCACGCGTCGCCGATCACCAAACGCATGCCGGCGAAAGAGGGATCGAGCCAGTTGATCGACGGCTGACCGGCCTTGAAGTAGTGCAGGTACACCCAGCGACGTTCGACGCCGTCGATGCCGACGACGGGAGGTGTTGCGCTCCAGTTGGTTTCCTTCACGCCGAGCTCGTAGAAGATCACTCGTTGCAACTGGCCGATGATGTAGCCGGCGCGGGCGAGATTGGCCTCGGCCTCGGCGTCGATGTTCTGCGAATCGGCACCGGCGCGCACTCGTGGCAGCAGATGCCAGTCCTGCGGTTCGATCTCGACCATGTGATAGATGCCGGGATAGTCGGCCACGGCCATCTCGGCGAGGCGGAAGTCTGCACCCTTGCCGGTGTGGCCGGGCACGATGTCGTCGATGACGATCCCGTCGTACGCCGACGCCACCACGCAGAGGCGTCGGAACTCCTCCTCGGATCCGAACGCGGGGTCGATCTGCATGCCGATGCGGTCGAAGTGGCCGTCGACCGAGGGGGTCGGTCGCCAGCCGTGGATGCCGCCCGCGACCTTCACCGGGCCGGTATGCACTGCGGTGACACCGATTTCGGAGAATGCCTGCCACAGTTTCTCGTCGCCCAGAGTGCTCAGGAAGCTCGTCTGTGGGGCGTTGATCACGGAGATGGGGTACGCGGTGAACCACACCGGAGCTCGCTCCACGGCGGCGCGAGGGTCGGGGTCCGCGTACGGGTTCTGCCACATGCTGCCCTTGCCCGAGAGTTGCTCGGCAATGAGCTTGGCGTCCCGCAGCATCGACTGTTCGGTGAGCCAATCCACGTAATCGGGATTGGAGGCAACCGGCTCGCTGTCGGGCGTAGGGCTGTTGCTGCGGTTGGCGCGACGCACCGAAGGTCGAAGTGGTTTCGGGCGAGCCGGGTAGAACTTCTCGTCGTAGGTGATCTCGCTCGGTTCGTGCTGCACTTCGGGATCCATGTGCCTCCGTAGCCTCGCTTTTCCTCAACCCTACGTAGGGCGCGGCCGATCCGCAGGGTTGTGGTTCCCCTGATCGTCGAGCGGTGAAACCTCACTCGCCGACCGGTGAAACCTACGCCGAACTACACGGATGTGATTCGTCGGTGCCGTTTTCCTTCGATATGCGAACGTCATCGAATCGAGACCGCCTGGTGTGGAATGTCTGATTCGGATAGGCCATAGTGAGTCAGGTACCAACTGTCCCTTCAGTCACATCAGACTCATGGGTCACATCCCCTTCAGCTACAGGAGTTGTTCATGCGACGTCTTGCCCGCACATCGATCCTGGCCTCGACGGCCGCTCTGGCCGCCGCCATCGGTGCGGTTGCCATCGCACCCATCGCCTCCGCCGAGCCCGAGACCGAGCCCGCGATGCCACTCGGCTCCGCAGTCCTCGAAAGCCCCGACCTGGTGGTCACCATGGCTACCGTCTGCGACACCGATGTCGAGGACGCGCCCGAGGGCGGCGTCGTGGCACTGCAGGTCAAGGTCGACAACATCGGCGCGGACGACGCGTCGAACGTCAACGTCAACTACGGCGCGCTGCCGGGCGTCCAGGGTCAGAACACCGAGACGACCATCAAGGCAGGCGAGGCAATGACTTACACCGTGCCCTCCGTCGACCGCGAGTGGGTCGCTCGCCCCGCGGGCGCTGCGGCCTTCGCCAGCGCACTCGATGCCGATTTCATGAACAACATCACCGCCGGCCTGCTCAGCTACAGCTGCATCCCGGCACCCGTCGAGGAGCCTGCCGAGTAGTTCCTCTCCACGCTTTCTCCCCGCTGCGCCGCGACGATCCCCGCTGATCGTCGCGGCGTACTGCTGTGGAGGGGCTTCGCCCCATGTGCACAGAAGTTCGTAGCAGGGGTCGAGTTTCCACTCACCTGGGTCGTTCCGCAGGATTCGGCGCTTCGTCACGGCAGTATGAACTTGACGCTGCATCGATTTTATTCGACACTGTGTCGAGTAACGCCGCGCATCATCGCGGCTCCACTGAATGGAGGCACTCGTGAAGACGTTTTTCATCACCGGCGTGAGTAGTGGTTTGGGCCGTGCGTTCGCTGCAGGGGCATTGGAAGCCGGGCATCAGGTGGTCGGCACAGTGCGCAGACCCGAGGATGTCGACACGTTCGAGTCACTGTCTCCGGGGCGTGCCCATGCCCGCCGACTCGACGTGACCGACGATGCGGCGGTCGTGCGCACGGTGGGCGACATCGAGTCCACCGTCGGCCCCATCGATGTCGTCATCGCCAACGCTGGCTACGGCGTCGAGGGCACCTTCGAAGAAACGCCGTTGTCGGATTTGCGAGCGCAATTTGCGACCAACGTCTTCGGTGTTGCGGCGACATTGCAGGCCGCGCTGCCCTACATGCGGAAGCGCCGCGCCGGTCATCTGATGGCGGTGACGTCGATGGGAGGGCTGATGGCGGTTCCCGGAATGTCGGCGTATTGCGCGAGCAAGTTCGCCGTGGAGGGTCTGTTGGAGAGCATTCGCAAGGAGGTCGCCGCGTTCGGCGTTCACGTCACCGCTATCGAGCCGGGCTCGTTCCGCACCGATTGGGCCGGGCGCTCGATGACGCGCGCCGAGCGCTCCATCTCCGATTACGACGAGTTGTTCGACCCGATTCGTGCCGCACGAGTCGAGGCCAGCGGCAATCAGCTGGGCAACCCGGTCAAGGCAGCCGAGGCAGTCCTGGCAATACTGGACGAAGCCGATCCGCCGGCGCACCTCGTCCTGGGCTCGGATGCGCTGAGACTGATCGCCGCCGCCAGGACGGCGGTTGACGACGACATCAAGCGGTGGGAAAGCCTCTCGCGCAGTACCGATTTCGCCGACGGCGCACAATTGGCAGCGAAGTGATGGCACTGAGTTAGGGTGGCGACGGTGACCAAGACTTGGCCCTCACGTCGAACAACACCTGCCGTGCGCAAGGGCGACCTCCGAGAACGGCAGATCCTCGATGCGGCCGAGGAACTGTTGGCGACGCGCGGCTATGTGGAGATGACGGTCGGCGACATCGCCGCGGCGGCAGGGATCACCCGGGGAGCGCTGTACTTCTATTTCGCCTCCAAGCAGGACGTACTGATCGCCTTGGTGGCGCGGACCGTGCAAGCCCTGCAGGAGAAGTCGGGTGCGGCATTGACCGACACCGCGCCCGTGCACGAGGTGATCACCACAGCGCTCGAGCGCACTGCGCAGCTGTGGAGGGAGCACGGCCTGGTGATGCGCGCGGCGGTCGATCTCGGTTCCACCGTGCCCGAGATCGATGAGCTCTGGACGGGCACCGCCGATGTCTTCGCCGCAGCCATCACTGCAGTCCTCAGCCGAGGCGGCGTCCCGTCCGGGGATCGACCCGATGATGCTCCAGCGCTGGGGCGCGCCCTGTGCTGGATGATCGAGCGCAGCTTCTATCAGGCGTCCAGGAATTCGGTCGACGGTTTGGACGATGCCGCCAAGACGTGCCAGGCAGTGTGGCTGCGTATGGTGGAATCCCGTTGAGCCGCAGCGCTACTCGGTCCCAGAGGCTCGATTCGGCCGGCTCTTCGCCGAGCGTTTATCGAAGAAGAATCACACGACGGCTTCGTGCACCACATTCCTGGACACGACTTCCACGCGAGATGGTTGTGATCCCTCGGGTGCCGTCTACGTAGCCGCCGCGCGGCGAGGAAGAACTTCGACGCGTCGGCGCTGGGGAACAAATTCGCCACACCCTCCGTTGTGCAGGTCAGCAGCCTTGAGTGGATGAGGCTCAAGTTGGAAGTTGACGCGATAGACCGCGTTGTGCAAACTTGAGCGGAGTTCGCTCACCCAGGGACTGAACCCCAGCAATAACAGGAGGAAACATTATGGCTCGTGCGGTCGGTATCGACCTCGGGACCACCAACTCGGTCGTGTCCGTCCTCGAGGGCGGCGAACCGGTTGTCGTCGCCAACTCCGAGGGATCACGCACCACCCCGTCGATCGTCGCTTTCGCCAAGAACGGTGAAGTGCTGGTCGGCCAGTCCGCGAAGAACCAGGCGGTCACCAACGTCGATCGCACGATTCGTTCCGTGAAGCGCCACGTCGGCACGGACTGGACCGTGGAGATCGACGACAAGAAGTACACCCCTCAGGAGATCTCCGCGCGCACGCTGCAGAAGCTCAAGCGCGATGCCGAGGCCTACCTGGGTGAGGAAATCACCGACGCGGTCATCACCGTTCCCGCCTACTTCGAGGACGCACAGCGCCAGGCCACGAAGGAAGCCGGCCAGATCGCCGGACTCAACGTCCTGCGCATCGTCAACGAGCCCACCGCGGCAGCTCTCGCATACGGCCTGGACAAGGGCGACAGCGAGCAGACCATTCTCGTGTTCGACCTCGGCGGCGGCACGTTCGACGTCTCGCTGCTGGAAATCGGCGACGGCGTCGTCGAGGTCCGCGCGACGTCCGGCGACAACCACCTCGGTGGCGACGACTGGGACGAGCGCATCGTGACCTGGCTCGTCGACAAGTTCAAGGCTCAGAACGGCATCGATCTGACCAAGGACAAGATGGCGCTGCAGCGTCTGCGTGAGGCTGCCGAGAAGGCGAAGATCGAACTGTCCTCCGGGCAGAGCACCTCGATCAACCTCCCGTACATCACGGTCGACGGCGACAAGAACCCGCTGTTCCTCGACGAGCAGCTCAGCCGCTCCGAGTTCCAGAAGATCACCTCCGACCTGCTCGACCGCACCCGTGCGCCGTTCCAGGCAGTGGTCAAGGACTCCGGCATCGCCGTCAAGGACATCGACCACGTCGTGCTCGTCGGTGGTTCGACGCGTATGCCGGCAGTGTCCGAGCTGGTCAAGGAACTCTCCGGTGGACGCGAGCCCAACAAGGGCGTCAACCCGGACGAGGTCGTGGCCGTCGGCGCTGCACTGCAGGCCGGTGTCCTCAAGGGTGAGGTCAAGGACGTTCTGCTCCTCGACGTCACGCCGCTGTCCCTCGGCATCGAGACCAAGGGTGGCGTGATGACCAAGCTCATCGAGCGCAACACCACCATCCCGACGAAGCGTTCCGAGACCTTCACCACCGCTGACGACAATCAGCCCTCGGTGCAGATCCAGGTCTTCCAGGGTGAGCGCGAGATCGCCTCGCACAACAAGCTCCTCGGCTCCTTCGAGCTGACCGAGCTGCCCCCGGCTCCTCGCGGCGTCCCGCAGATCGAGGTCACCTTCGACATCGACGCGAACGGCATCGTGCACGTCACGGCCAAGGACAAGGGCACCGGCAAGGAAAACACGATCAAGATCCAGGACGGCTCCGGCTTGTCCAAGGAAGAGATCGACCGCATGGTCGCCGACGCGGAAGCTCACGCAGACGAAGACAAGGCTCGTCGCGAAGAGGCCGAGGTTCGCAACCAGGCAGAGTCGTTGGTCCACCAGACGGAGAAGTTCGTCAAGGACAACGAGGACAAGGTTGACGCCGAGCTCAAGGGACGCGTCGAAACCGCTATCGCCGACGCCAAGACGGCTCTCGCGGGCAGCGACATCTCGGCAGTCAAGGCCGCCGTGGAGAAGCTCTCGACCGAGTCGCAGGCTCTCGGCACCGCCATCTACGAGGCTCAGGCCAAGGAGCAGGGCGGCGCAGAGGGTGGCGCTCAGGCCGCTGACGACGGTGTCGTCGACGCAGAGGTTGTCGACGAGCCCGCCGACGACACGGACAAGAAGTGACGTCGGGTAACACCGAGCAAGAACCGGTCACTTTCGTGGACAAGCGGAAGATCGATCCCGAGACCGGTGAAGTACGGGAAGGTGACGCAGTGCCGGAGACCCTCGTGGGTGCCGGTACTGCGCCCCAGCCCGGCTCGGTGGACGAAGAGGGAATCGAAGCAGAGGTGGTCGAGGACCCGCGTGACACGCAGGTCGCCGAGCTCACCGCAGATCTGCAGCGCGTGTCGGCGGAGTACGCCAACTACCGGCGTCGTACCGACCGTGAGAAGCAGACCGGAGCGGAGAACGCGAAGGCGTCCGTCGTCTCGCAGCTTCTTCCGGTTCTCGACGACCTCGAGCGAGCTCGCCAGCACGGCGACCTCGAAACCGGACCACTCAAGTCGGTGGCAGACAAGCTGGCAGGGGTGTTCTCGAACATCGGCCTGTCCACCTTCGGAGCCGAGGGCGACGCCTTCGACCCGGCCATTCACGAGGCCGTCTCCCATGAGGGCGACGGCAGCAGTCCGGTCGTCGGAACGCTGATGCGTCCGGGCTACAAGCTCGGCGAACGCGTGCTGCGGACCGCAATGGTCGGCGTGGTCGACAGTGCAACAGAAGAATCGGATGCACCTGCGTCCGACGAGCAGTAAACAGACATAGCGCGAGAGGAGGAAACGCCCGGTGAGCCAGCGGGAGTGGATCGAGAAGGACTTCTACAAGGAGCTGGGCGTTTCCTCCAGCGCGTCTGCAGAAGAAATCAAGAAGGCGTACCGAAAGTTGGCTCGGGACAACCATCCCGACGCCAATCCTGGCAACACCTCGGCCGAGAACAAGTTCAAGGCGGTCAGCGAGGCGCATGCCGTTCTCGCCGACCCGGCCAAGCGCAAGGAATACGACGAAGCGCGACGACTGTTCGCCTCGGGCGGTTTCGGTAGCCGCGGTAGCGGTGGATTCTCGCCCGGCGCAGGCGGATTCGGCGGCGGTGGCCAGACCTTCGACGTTGGAGACATCTTCGGTCAAGGCGGCGGCGACGGCGGAATCGGCGACCTGTTCGGTGGCTTGTTCAACCGCGGTGGCGCGCAGCAGCGCACCCAGAGCAACCGGCCCCGACGCGGCAGCGACGTCGAGACCGAGACCTCGTTGCAGTTTCGTGAAGCGGCACAGGGCGTTACGGTCCCACTGAAGTTGACGAGCCCGTCCTCGTGCACCACCTGCCACGGCAGCGGTGCGAAGCCCGGCACCAGCCCGCGGGTGTGCCCCAGATGCAACGGCCAAGGCGTCGTCAACAGGAACCAAGGCGCATTCGGCTTCAGTGAGCCGTGTGACGACTGCCGTGGCAGCGGGTCCATCATCGACGACCCATGCGCCGACTGCCGTGGAACCGGAGTGCAGAACCGCACCCGCACCATCACCGTGCGCGTCCCGGCAGGCATCAGTGACGGGCAGAAGGTTCGGCTCGCCGGTCAAGGCGAGGCGGGGCTTCGCGGAGCACCGTCCGGCGACCTGTTCGTCACCGTTCGGGTCAAGCCCGACAAGGTGTTCGGCCGCACCGGCGACGACCTCACGGTCACCGTCCCGGTGAGTTACGGCGAACTGGTGCTCGGTACCACGTTGTCGGTGCCCACCCTCGAGGGGCGCGTCGGCGTGAAGGTTCCTCCGGGGACCGTCGACGGCCGGGTGCTGCGAGTGCGCGGACGCGGCATCCCGAAGAAATCCGGCACCGGTGATCTGATGGTGACCGTCAAAGTTGCCGTCCCGCAGAAACTGGACGATGCTGCTACCGACGCTCTGAAGAACTATCTGGAAGCCGAGAAGGCCAGCGGATTCGACCCGCGGGCCGGGTGGGCAGGTGTGTGATGTCGGTCCCTCCCGAGGGCGGATCTGCGAAATCCCGTGGTGGACAAGCTGACCCCGACGCGCAGGTCTTCGTGATTTCCGTCGCGGCGCAGTTGGCAGGCATGCACGCCCAGACACTGCGGACCTACGATCGACTCGGATTGGTCACTCCGCTTCGCACCACGGGTGGCGGTCGACGCTACTCGCCACGTGACGTCGCGCTGCTTCGCGAAGTGCAGCGACTCTCGCAGGACGAGGGCGTCAACCTCGCCGGCATCAAGCGCATCATCGAACTCACCAACCAGGTCGAGGCACTGCAGTCTCGAGTGTCCGAGTTGGCTCAGGAGTTGGCCAACGTGCACGCCAGCTATCGCCGCGACCTGGTGCCGATCCAACGCAATGCCCTGGTGGTCTGGAAGCCGAAACACCAGCGCTAGGTTCGCCTCGCGCAGAGTTCTCGCAAACGCGCGCGCATTTGTCAGGTGCGCGCATTCTCGTTCGCTATTCGGGTGAAATTTGGCAAACGCGCTCGCGTTTGCGGAGTCGAGCGGGTCGGCGACGGCGAACCTCGGGCAGGGTGGGCCCACCGGAGTCGAGCGGGTCCGCGGGAGCTGGCGGCGGGTCTCTGCCGCGCACATCCCCGCAAACGCGCGCGCATTTGTCAGGTGCGCGCATTCTCGTTCGCTGTTCGGGTGAAATTTGGCAAACGCGCTCGCGTTTGCGGAGTCGAGCGGGCACAGCGGTGGCCACCAGCGCTGAGTTTGCGAGACACCCGCCCCCGACCCCTATCCTGGTCGGCATGCAGGCGTGGAGTTCGACGGTCGTTCAATATCATCGCCTTCGGAACGATCTCGCCGTCATCAGACTCGAAGGCGACGCGGTGCCGTTCACCGCCGGTCAGTCGGTGTCGGTCACGGTTCCGCAGAATGCTGCTCTGACCCGGCGATACTCACCCGCGCTGCCGCCTTCGCGAGACGGCAAACTGGAGTTCCATGTCCGAGCCGTTCCGGCCGGATGGGTGAGCGGATCGATCGTCAACGAGACGCGGCCCGGTCATGTGTGGCAGATCAGCGATCCGCAGGGCGGACTGCATGTCGACGACTCGGGGCGCGACGTCGTCATGATCGCGGGCGGCACCGGCCTCGCTCCGTTGCGCGCGATTCTGCTGGACCTCACGCGATGGGAGCGGCCACCGAACGTGACGCTGTTCGTCGGCGGCAAGTCGCCTCGCGACCTGTATGCCGGGGACATGCTGTGGTTGATGGCGTCCGAACTGCCGTGGTTGACCGTCGTACCCGTCGTGGACCAATTGCACGAGCCATGGGCGTCGGATCGATGGAACGACCGCATTCATGCCGAGATCGGTTCCAGCGCATCGTTCTTCGAGCCCGAGCATTGCTGGGAAGGCAGTGTGGCAGACGTCGTCGCCACGCAGGGGCCGTTTACGGATCGCCAGATTCTGGTCTGTGGCTCACCGGGAATGGAAGCGGCGACCGTGCGCGCGCTCGTCGAGATCGGCACACCGCTCGACGCCATCCGCCGCTGACGCACCCCAATCGAGAAATCAGGGCAGCTGCAGAATTCGTCGCAGATGCGCCAGATCCGCCGCAGATACCGTCGTGAATTCCGGCGGAGGGGCGTCGGCGATCGTTCTTGCCTTCTCGGCAAGGCGGCGGCCGGTGTCGGTGAGTCCGATGATGCGGCGTCGGCGATCGGTGGGATCTTCGGTGCGCACTACCAATTCGCGCTTCTCGAGCTCGCGAACGTTGAGGGAAACGTACGGCGCATCGGACGCAAGAATCTCGGCCAGCTCGGTGACCGTCCGATCACCCGCCAGCAATTTGGTGAGCAATTTGGCGCGCAGAAAGCTCATGCCGGTGGCGTCGGCGACGGCTCGTCGGGTGTCGTGCTTCTCGAGCATCAGCGTGCGCATCTCGCGCCAGACGAGGGCCGCCTCCGAGGCGGTCATACGAGCACCGGCTGGTCGATTCGATCGGCGGTCGCCCTAGCCCACCGTCCGGTGGTGACCACGGCAAGAACGGTGACCACCACGCCTGCGCCCGCGATGACGAACCACGCAGGAACTGCGGCAGCGGTGAAGCCGTCGGAGATCTCACCGACGATGCCGGCGGTGACGATGGCACCGACGACGGCCACGCCCAGCGACTGGCCCACCTGCCTGCTGGTCGACGCGATGGCGGATGCCACCCCGGCCTGGCTGCGCGGCATCCCGGACACGGCGGTGTTGGTGATCGGGGCGTTGACCATGCCGAAGGATATTCCGAAGATCACGTACGCGACGGCAAGCCACGCGAACGACGTCGTCGGTGTCAGTCGGGTGAGCATCAGCGCGGAGGTCACGAAGCCGATTCCCGCGACGAGCAGTGGTACGCGCGCGCCCATGGTGCCGACGATGCGGCCCGAGATCGGCGCGAAGATCAGCGTCATCAAGGCCATCGGCAGAGTGTAGAGACCGGCATGCAGCGGCGAGTAACCACGCACGTCCTGCAGGTAGAGGGTGTTGAGGAAGAGGAATCCGCCGAGGGACGCGAATGCGCACACCGCGATCACGGTGGCTCCGCTGAACGGCGCGCTCCGGAAGAACTTCAGTTGGATCAGTGGTTCCTCGATCCGCGACTCGACCACCAGTAGCCCGACGAGAGAGCCGACGGCGACGGCACCGGTGAGCACGATCAGCGGTGATCCCCAGCCCTTCGCAGGCCCCTCGATGATGGTGAACACCAGAGACGCGAGGAACGCGAAGATGAGGAATTGGCCGACCGGATCGAACTTCCGCGCGTGCTCGGCCTTGGATTCCGGGACGAATTTGAGGGTCATCGCCAGCGCGAAGATACCGACGGGAACGTTGATCCAGAAGATCGACTGCCAGCCGGCACCGGTGACGAGCACGCCGCCGAGGGCAGGGCCCGCCGACATCGAGATGCCGACGACGGCACCCCACATGCCGATGGCTCCGGCGCGTTCTTTCGGATCGGTGAAGGTGTTGGTGATGATCGACATCGCGACGGGATTCATCATCGAGCCACCGACCGCCTGGAGCATGCGGAAGGCGACGAGCCAGCCGAGCGACGGCGCGACGCTGCACAGCAGGGAGCCGAGGACGAACGTTCCGGTGCCGATGAGGAAGAAGCGCTTGCGGCCGTACTTGTCGGCCATCGAGCCGCCGAGCATCAGCAGTGACGCCACGACCAGTGTGTATGCATCGATGATCCACTGCAGGCCAGAGACCGATGCATTCAGATCTGCGCGCATCGACGGCAGTGCGACGTTGACGATCGTGTTGTCGGTGCTGACGAGAAACAGGCTCAGGCAGCAGATGCCGAGCACGAGATACCGGTGTCGTCGAGTCAGCTCGGCCACGTTCGCCTCCGCGTTAATGCTTGTATTTCTATAACTATTACATGAGTACTCCTAAATTGTTCGACGAGCAAGTGAGCTGCAGGCAGGGCGCGCCCGATAGGGTGTGTGTCACAGACTTGCTCGACCCCGAAATGCTCGCTCGGTGAATGGAGAACAACAGTGGCTTCCGAGATCGCCCCAGGCGACCTGGTTCAGGCGTCCGGGCATGCCGGCCCGTGGAAGGTGCTCGAGATTCGTCAGGGTCTGGCGTTGCTCGAGCATCACGACGGGCACCGCTTGTCGGTACGCACCACCACGGTCCAGGTGGTGCGGAAGGCGTCGAGCAGTGAGAGTGCGGCCCGGCAGACCGAGGCGGATGTCGACAGCCCCTCACTATTCGACGAGAGTTGACCTACCGAGTTCTGCCGTCGGCGGCGTATTTCTGACGTAGCGACTTCGAGATCTGCTTGTACTCCCGCAACTTCTCTCTTCGCGCTCTCGCGTCGTGCCTCGAAGTTGCCCAGGCATTCTCCCGCAACAGTTTTCGGTAGTTGCCCAAGCGTCTCTCGGTGAGCTCGCCCGCATCGACGGCGGCGAGCACTGCGCACCCCGGTTCGCGTTCGTGCGCGCAGTCACCGAATCGACACGTCGCGGCCAGTTCGTCGATGTCGGAAAAGGCGCTCGCCACAGCATCTTCCGATCCCTGGACGCCAACGGAACGCAAACCCGGGGTGTCCAACAGCACCAGGCCCGAGGAAGGGGTCGGTACCAATTCCCGATGCGCCGTCGTGTGCCTGCCCTTGCTGTCAGCCGACCGGGTGGCACCGGTGGCGAACACCGAACCGCCCAACAGGGCGTTCCCGAGTGTCGACTTTCCGGATCCCGACGGCCCGATCAATGCGATCGTTCCGTGCAGATGTGCTGTCAGTGAGTCGATTCCGCCGTCCGACAGCGCGCTCGTGCTGCATACGGTGACGCCCGGTGCAGCTTCTAGCACCAGTTCTTCGTTAACGCTGCCGCTGTCGGCCTTGGTGATCGCGACAACCGGAACTGCGCCGCTGCCCCAGGCGAGGGTGATGTAGCGCTCGACGCGACCGAGGTCGAGGGCGGTGTCCGACGCGACCGTGACGACGACGGTGTCGACGTTGGCTCCGAGAACCTGTGTGTCGGAGGTGGTTCCGGCGGAGGCGCGTTCGATGGCCGTCTGGCGGGGAAGTGTGGCAACGAGCCTGAACGAGTCCAGTGTCACCCAATCGCCGGTGCAGATGCCGGTACCAGTGGCGCGGACGATGCCGCTATCGGTGATGGCGTCGAACTCACCGCGGTCGACGCGAACGACTCGGGCGAGAATTGTTTTCCGAGAGAGCTTTTCGAATTCGGTCAGCCAATGCTGATCGAGACCGTAATGGTCGAGTGGAGACATGCGAGATCCTTGGGGGAGGAGGAACGAGGGCTCGGGGGTGCAATCGTCCAGGTGGCCACGATGCCCACCTCCTCACGTGAAAACGCATGAAAAGAAACCGTCGACGGCAAAGTTACAGCCGTCGACGGTGGGAAGGAAAGCGATTTATCGCTGCGTGAGGTTCGTGCCCTCCGCCGGCGCTGCGAGTGCGGTCAGGAAGGAGCGGGCCCAGCGGTCGACGTCGTGCGCGAGCACCTGCCGACGCATGGCACGCATGTGGCGCTTTCCTGCCTCGGGTTCCTGCTCCAAGGCTCCGATGATCGCGTCCTTCACGCTGTCCAGGTCGTGTGGATTACACAGGTATGCCTGGCGCAGTTCGGCTGCGGCACCGGTGAATTCGCTGAGCACCAGAGAGCCGCCGAGATCGCTGCGGCAGGCCACGTACTCCTTGGCGACGAGGTTCATGCCGTCGCGCAGCGGCGTGACCAGCATGACGTCGGCGGCGACGAAATAGGCCAGCAGGTCGTCGCGGGGGATCGGCCGATGCAGGTAGTGCACCACGGGGTGGCCCACCTGGCCGTATTCACCGTTGATGCGGCCCACCTGTTGCTCGATCTCGCCGCGCATTGCGACGTAGCTCTCGACGCGTTCACGGCTGGGCGTCGCCAATTGCACGATGACGTTCTCGGCTGGATCGACGCGACCCTCTTCGAGCAGTTCGCGAAACGCGTTGAGTCGAACGTCGATTCCCTTGGTGTAGTCGAGGCGATCGACGCCGAGCATGATGCGCTTGGGGTTGCCCAGGTCCTTGCGCAGTTGCTTCGCGCGATCGCGGACGGCCTTGGAGCGCGACTTGGTGTCGAGGTCACCGGAGTCGATGGAGATCGGGAACGCGCCCACTCGCACGGTCCTGAAGCCGACCTGCACGACGCCCAACTTGGACCGCACGCCGACGGTTCCGCGGGACGTGGTTCCCCCGGCGAGGCGTCGGGCAAGGTAGAGGAAGTTCTGCGCACCGCCGGACAGGTGGAAACCGATGAGGTCGGCACCGAGCAGTCCCTCGACGATCTCGGTGCGCCACGGCATCTGCATGAACAGCTCGATCGGCGGGAACGGGATGTGCAGGAAGAACCCGATGGTCAGGTCGGGGCGCAGCATCCGCAGCATCTTCGGGACGAGCTGGAGCTGGTAGTCCTGGATCCAGACCGTCGCGCCCTGTGCTGCGGCCTCGGAGGTCTTCTCGGCGAAGCGGCGGTTGACCTCGACGTAGGCGTTCCACCAGTCGCGGTCGTACTCCGGCTTGACGATGACGTCGTGGTAGAGCGGCCACAGCGTCGCGTTGGAGAAGCCCTCGTAGTACTGGGTGTATTCCTTCTCGCTGATCGTCACCGGGCGCAGCTGTAGGCCGTCCTCGACGAAGGGCTCGACGTCGACGTCGGAAACGCCGACCCACCCCACCCACGCACCCTTGTTGGCACGCAGAATCGGTTCGAGAGCGGTGACCAACCCGCCAGGGCTTCGCTTCCATCGGGTGCTTCCATCGGGAAGCGTTTCCATATCGACCGGCAACCGGTTGGCTACGACGACAAAATCCGAACCCTGCGAGGCGTCAGCCACAACTGTCCAATCCGCTTGTAGATCCCTGGGGAAACAGCCCTGCGAAAACCTGTCAGTCGGTCTTCGCTACTGGATCTATACCCAACATCGACAGCAACATGCGGCATTCGTCGGCATCGGTTGCGTAGGCGGCGACGACGCGCTGAGCCTGGCTGGCCGTCTCGTACTCGAGTGGGACGATGTCTTCGTCGGCGATGTCGTTGTCGGTGGAGGTCTTGGCAGGCATGGTGTTCTCCGTACTCTCTGCTGGGCTTACACGGTGTTCGTTGGACCCGACTCTATGTAAATGTGGCGTCCCCTCGCCAGTTCCCGATGCCATAGGCTGCAGCAAATGACCGATTCTGTGCCGCTCCGCCATGCTCGGACAGTGGTGGAAGTGCCTCCTCCGGCCACCGGCTCCGCGATTCTGCGCCGCACCGTGCGACGGCATCGCACCCGCCTGATCGTCTCGTCACTGCTGTTCGGGGTGCATCAACTGTGCGAAACGATGGTCCCGGTGGCCATCGGACTGATCGTCTCGCGGGCCATCGACACCGGCGACGTGACCGCGATGATCGTCTCGCTGGTCGGTCTGGCGGCCTTGTTCGTCACTCTGTCGTACGCGTGGCGCATCGGTGCCCGCATCATCGTCGTCGCCATCGAGCGGGAGGCGCATCTGGTGCGCGTGGAGGTCGCTGGTCGCGTCCTCGATCCGCGGGGTGTGCGTACCGCCCTGTCGGCGGGGGAGCTGCTGACGGTCTCGACGTCCGACGCCGAGAAGGAATCCTGGATCCTCGATTTGATCGCCCGGGTCTTCGCGTCGGCGGTGGCGGTCGTCGCGTCCGCGGTGGCGCTGATCGTCATCGACGTTCCGCTCGGCCTCGCCGTCATCATCGGGACCCCGGTCATCCTGATCGCGCTGCAACGTCTCGCTCCGTTGCTCACCCGCGCCGCAACCGCGCAGCAGGCCGAGGTGGCCGGTGTGTCGGGTATGGCCACCGACCTGGTGAGCGGGGTACGGCCGCTGCGCGGAATCGGTGCCGAGAATGCCGCGACGCAGCGATTCGTGACGTCGAGTCGAACCGCATTGGCGGCGACTCTGAAGCTGGCTCGCGCGAACAACGTCTATCAGGGCCTGTCGGCGACGGTCAACGCGTTGCTTGCCGTCGGGATCGCCGGTACCGCAGGGTGGTTCGCGCTGCAGGGCCGCATTTCGGTCGGTGAGTTGATCACCGTCATCGGCCTTGCGCAGTTCGTCATCGAACCCCTGACCGGATTGGCGAGGATCCCCGGCGTCGTGGCAATGGTGCGCGGATCGGCCGACCGGTTGGCCCTGGTGCTCGGTGCAGAACACGTTCTGCCGCAGTCGGAGTCCGTGGTGCCCGCAGGCTCCGATCTCGGTGTCGACGGCGTTCGGTTCCGATCGCTCGATGGCCTGAGCTTCCGCGCAGAACCGGGTGAGATGCTCGGTGTGGTGGCCTACCGGCCGCAGGACGGGGAAGCGCTCGCTACGCTGCTGTCCGGTCAGATCTCCGACGCCGACTACACCGGATCGGTTCGTATCGGCGGGATTCCGGCAGAAGAGATCGATCTTCGATGCGCCCGCGAGACCGTTCTCGTCGAGCCCCACATCACTGATCTGTTCGCGGGCACCGTCCGCAGCAACGTCACCGCCGGCCGCGAGCGGCCCGACGCCGAACTCGATGTCGTGCTGCAGGCCTCCGCGGCCACCGACGTCGTCGAACTGCACGATGCCGGTCTCGATCATGCCGTCACCGACCGTGGAGCCAGCCTGTCCGGTGGGCAACGCCAGCGAGTCGCACTGGCGCGAGCATTGTCGGTCGACGCCCCGGTCCTGGTGCTGCACGACCCCACCACCGCCGTCGACGCCGTCACCGAGCACGCCATCGCGCGCGGTATCGCCGAACTCAGGCACACCGGAAACGCCTCGCAGACAACCATCCTCATCACCACGAGCCCTGCACTGCTGTCGGTGACCCATCGTGTTCTCGTCGTCGACGGCGGCCGCGTCGTCGCCGAGGGAACGCACCACGATCTCGCATCCTCGGACGCGCACTACAAGGACACGGTGCTGCGATGACCGCCCCCGAACTGCTTCCCATCGCCACCGGCGCGCGCTCCGGGAAGTGGCTACTGGAACAGCTGAAACTACGACGGGCGCGCACGGCGGTGACGCTGCTGCTCGGCGCAATTGCGGCGGCGATGTCGCTGGTGCCGGTCTATGTCTTCGGGGTCTTGGTCGACCGCGTCCGCGACGGTGCAGACCCGTCGGCGATCATCGGTGTCGTGGTGGTGATCTCGGTGGCTGCGGTGATCGGCGGCATCGTCACCGGGTTCAGCGGCTATCTCATCAGCTCTCTCGGTGAGGGCATTCTGGCGTCGCTGCGCGAGGCCGTCGTGCGGCGCGCACTCCATCTGCCCGTGGCCACGCTCGAGCGAGTCGGCAAGGGCGACTTGCTTTCCCGGGTGGGCGACGACGTCGCGGTGATGGCGAAATCGATCGGTGAGGTGATCCCACAGCTCGTCGGGGCCTTCCTGCTCGTGTGCCTGAGCATGATCACGATGCTCGGCATCGACTGGCGGCTCGGCCTGGCCGGGCTGGTCGCGTTGCCGATGTATGTCCTCGCGCTGCGCTGGTATCTGCCGCGCTCGGCCCCGAAGTACGCGGCCGAACGAGTGGCGATGGGCGAGCGGGCGCAGTCGTTCGTCAGCAGCATGCAGGGCGCGAAAACCGTTCGCGCGTACGGACTCGAGTCGGCGCATCTGAAAGAGATCGATCGGGCGTCGGCAAAGGCCCGCGACATCGGTGTCGACGTGTTCCGCCTGCTCACCCGATTCGCATCTCGGAACAATCGTGCCGAATGCGTCGGGCTGTCGGTGATCCTGTTGGCCGGATTCCTGCTCGTGCGCGGCGATTACGTCACCGTCGGCGAGACGACGGCCGCTGCACTGCTGTTCCACCGGCTGTTCAATCCGATCGGCACGCTGCTGTTCACATTCGACGACATCCAGTCCGCCGGAGCTTCTCTGGCCCGGCTGGTCGGTGTCATCGACATCCCCGACGAGCGACCCGTGGGTGACGGTTCCGTGCCTGCCGACGCCACCTTGGACGTCACCGATCTGCGGCACGAGTACGAGTCCGGCCACGAGGTGCTGCACGGAGTGAACCTGCGGGTCGACGCCGGTGAGACCGTCGCACTCGTCGGATCCACCGGCGCAGGCAAATCCACGATCGCGGCGATCGCGGCCGGCTCGATGGCGTCGACGTCGGGAACGGTTCGAGTCGGTGGCGCACCGCTGGATGCACTGGGCAGCGACGGACTACGTCGGCACGTGGCGATCGTCAGCCAGGAAGTGCACGTGTTCGCCGGCCGATTGATCGACGACGTGCTACTCGCCGCCCCGGACGCCGGTCGTGGCGACGTCGAGGCCGCACTGCGCACCGTGGGAGCGTGGGGGTGGGCCGAGGCGCTCGAGAGCGGCCTCGACACTGTCGTCGGCGAGGGCGGGCACCAATTGACAGCTGCTCAGTCGCAGCAATTGGCCTTGGCGCGACTGGTTCTCGCCGATCCGGCCGTCGCCGTGCTGGACGAGGCCACCGCGGAAGCGGGCAGTTCCGGCGCGCGAGACCTCGAAGCGGCGGCCGAGGCAGCGACCAGGGGGCGCAGCACGTTGATCGTCGCGCATCGTCTCACTCAGGCTGCTGCTGCCGACCGCGTGGTGGTGCTCGAACACGGCAGAATTCTGGAGCAGGGTCCGCACGACGAGCTGGTCGCTGCCGGTGGCCGATACGCACAGCTGTGGGAGGCGTGGCAGGGCCGCTGATCGGTTTAGCTATTTGCCTATAGGTGTTAGTTTCGGCTACCGTCTTCTCGTACAGAGGAGGTCGACATGGCACGCGCAGGATTGACCGCGCAGCGCATCGTGGCAGCA
This sequence comes from Rhodococcoides navarretei, assembly GCF_038069675.1. Lineage (NCBI taxonomy): Bacteria > Bacillati > Actinomycetota > Actinomycetes > Mycobacteriales > Nocardiaceae > Rhodococcoides > Rhodococcoides navarretei. Next base: position 4,445,976 of record NZ_JBBPCN010000001.1, on the reverse strand, counting down.
GGAGCGGATCTGGCCGATGAGGTCGGCTTCGATCGCGTCACGGCCAGTGAGATAGCCAGGCGCTTCGACGTCAAGGTGGCGAGCCTGTATTCGCACCTGAAGAACGCGCACGAGTTGAACGTCGGGATCGCACTGTTGGCGTTGGAGGAACTGGCCGATCGGGTGTCCGAGGCCCTGGCGGGCCGAGCAGGCAAGGATGCCTTGGTTGCCGTCGCCAACGCGTATCTCGACTATTCGCGCGAACACCCCGGTCGCTATGCGGCGACGCAGTTTCCGCTCGATCACGAGACCGCTCTTGCGAGTGCGGGAGTGCGTCACTCGGCGATGATGAAGGCGATTCTCCGCGGGTACGAGCTCGGCGAAGAGGATCAGGTACACGCAGTTCGATTGCTCGGCAGTGTCTTTCACGGCTACGCCAGCCTCGATGCGTCGGGCTCGTTCGCTCACAGTGCACCCGACTCGCAGCAGTCCTGGGCTCGCATCCTCGACGGAATCGACACACTCCTACAGCACTGGAGGCAGTGACATGGAACCGATCTCCGAACGCGACATCAGGTCGTCGTTCGTCAACTCGTCCAAGGGCGACGCCGGCAGGCTCTCCCTTCCCGAGATGTTCGACGCCGTGCCGTGGGACGATCTCGACTTTCTCGGTTGGGTCGACCCCAAGATGGCAGGGCGCTGCTACATCGTCGTCCCTTCGGGAGATCGCCTGTGCGGAATCTCGTTGCGCTACACACCGGGTGGGCCACGCAAGGCTCAGATGTGCAGTATCTGCCTCACCACGCACGCCAACGGCGGAGTGTCGCTGATGGCTGCCGCGAAGGCCGGCGAATCCGGCAGGCGTGGCAACACGGTGGGCACCTACATCTGCTCGGACCTCGCGTGCTCGCTCTACGCACGAAAGAAGAAGACCCCGGCGCTGGGTCGGCAATTCAAGGAAGACTTCGATGTCGAGACCCGAACCGCGGCAGTCGAAGACAACATTGCCGCGTTCCTCGCGCGCATCGAGGGCTGATCACCATGGGCGGGGACCGCGCGCCCCGATCGACGACTGCGCGCCCATACTCTGATGCGAGTAGGGGCGCGCAGTCGGTAAAGATGGTGTGAGGTCCTGCCCGGAGATCAGACCAGTCGAGGTCACTCGCCGATAAGTCTGAAGTCAGTCCTTGTTCTTCTCCGCGATGAACAGCTTCTCGATGCGCTCCGCCTCGTCCTTCTTGGCGGCGGCTTCGTCGGAACGCTCTGCAGCCTCGGCCAATTCGGCCTCGGACGGCGCTGCGGCCAGCTTCTCCTGCTTGTCGACCTGAGCCTGCTGAGCCTTCTTGCGATCCTCGGCGGCCTTTGCGGTGGCAGCGGCCTGCTCGTCGGCCTTCTTCTTCTTGGCAGCCGCTTCCCGCTCGGCTTCCTCAGCGGCCTCCCGCTTGCGCTGCTCGGCCTCCTGGCGCGCGTCACGTGCGGCTTCCTGGGCGGCAGCGTCGGCTGCACGACGATCCTTCTCGGCAGTCTCGCGAGCCGCCTTCAGGTCGTCGTTCGCAGCGGCCTTCTTGGCCCGAGCCTCGGCGTCGAGGCGCGCGGCCTCGGCACGGTTCTCGGTGCTGTCGACGAGGGTCTCACCGCGGTCTGCGAGGCTTCTGTCTCCCAACAGGTTTCCGACGGCGCGGTCGAGCGAGCCGAGGGTGTGCTCGTACACCAGGCGCGCGGGTGCTTCCGCGTTCATCTTCTCGACGACGTTGGTCTCGATGAGCTGCAACGGAATTCGAGCAATCTTGTACTGAATACGAAGAATGGTCAGTGGTATGGCTAGAACGCTCATGAAGCGAAACTCCTGTAATGCAGTAGTGGTTCAGGCTTGGTTGCGGAGCTCTTCGGCCTTCTTGCGATCGGCTTCGGCCTGTAGAAGAGCTTCCTGGTGCTTCTGCGCGGCGACCATTTCGTCCGAGTCCGCGGCGGCCTGCTCGATGCGTCGCTCCTCCGCGGCTTCGATCTGCTCGGCCGTTGCGTCGACCTCGGCGGCCTCTCGTTCCTGCGCCACGGCCTCACGCTTGTTCTGCTCGGCCGCAGCTACCTGCGTCTCGCGCACCCGGTCTGCCTGCGCCTCGGTCACCGCGGCGTTTTCTTCCGCGGCCTCACGTCGACTTTCCGCAGCCGTGCGCACGTCGGCCAGCTCCTCGCCGGCTTCGGTGGCCTGCGCCTCCGCTACCCGGTCGGTGGCGTGCGCCTCTTTGTGCTCGCGCGCTTGGGCGGCCTGTAACTGGCCCTCGGCTGTCAACGAGTCGTTGCCGGTGACCGCGCCCACGACCTCTTTGGCTTTGCCCTTGATTCCGTCGAGCAATCCCTTGCGTGCTTCGCCCGCTACGTTCTCGTCAGTCATGTAACCCAGGTACCCACTGGCTGTTCGAGTAACCCCGCGTCGGTGCCGAACGATACGATCGCCGACGAACGCATCAGCAGTGAGGAGAGGTATGCCTATCGCCAAGATCAACGGCATCGACGTGAATTACCAGGTCAAGGGCAGTGGCGACCTGGTAATTCTGATCATGGGCACCGGCAGCCCGGGCCGCGTGTGGGAACTGCATCAGGTGCCCGCGCTCACAGCAGCGGGTTTCCGGGTGTGCACGTTCGACAACCGCGGCATTGCTCCCTCGTCGGAGAGCTCGCACGGCATCACCATGGAGGACATGGTTGCCGACACAGCCGGCCTGATCGAGCTCGTCCGCAACGGCGACGAGAAGGCCTACGTGGTCGGAACGTCGATGGGCTCACGCGTCGCGCAGGAATTGGCTCTGAGTAGGCCCGACTTGGTGCGCAAGGCCGTGTTCCTCGCCGGTCATGCTCGCGTCGACGAATTCCAGAAGACTCTCGCCCACGGCGAGCGAGCACTGTACGACAAGCGCGTCGAGCTCCCCGGCACCTACTCGGCGGCGGTCACGGCGGTGATGAATCTGTCGCCCGCAACATTGCGTGATGCTCGCGGGGCACGCGACTGGCTGGACCTGTTCGAGTTCTCGGCTTCCTCGCCGTCCGCGGGCGTGCGTGCTCAGCTGGGGATGGAGGACGATTTCGATCGAACTGCGGCCTACCGTGGTGTGTCGGTGCCATGCCTGTCGGTCGGGTTCGCCGACGATCGGATGATCCCGCCCTACCTGGGCAAGGAGCTGGCCGACGCCATTCCCGGTGCCCGGTACGTGGAGATAGCCGACGCGGGACACTACGGATATCTCGAGCGCCCCGAGGCCGTCAACGCGGAACTGCTCGGCTTCTTGAAGGCCTGACGGCACCACGGCCCGACCTGCGTTGCTAGGGTCGTGGTGCACTTCACGGTGCAGACTTACCAACCAAACGTTCGCGACGAGTGAGGCGAGATGAGTACCAACCCGTTCGATGACGAAGACGGACGCTTCTTCGTGCTGGTCAACGACGAAGACCAGCATTCGCTGTGGCCGACGTTCTCCGAGGTCCCCAAGGGATGGCGTGTCGTCTTCGGTGAAGACACCCGCGCCGCGTGCTTGGAGTATGTCGAGAAGAACTGGACCGACATGCGTCCGCGCAGCCTGCGTGAGGCCATGGAGGCCGACGCGGCTGCACGCGCATCCGCTGAGGGATCACCCAGCACAGAGGCTTGAGTTCCGCCTCCTACGAAGGACTCGTACCGCGCCGCCGACGAACTGTCGGTCGGCGCGGTTCTTCTGTGCGGCGAAGCGTCGGGCGCAGTAGTTCCTCGGTGCGCGCGAGGATGCGTGGTCGACGCAGTGTGCGGGCACCCCATTCGCCCAGGGTCACGCCCGCGGCCAGCCCACAGCTGACACCCAACGCCGCGAACAGCGAGCTGATTCCGAGCAACAGTTGGTCGTTGAGGATCGCGTACAGACCGCGGTACAGCGACAGGCCGGGTAGCAGTGGCGTAATGCCCGCCACGGCGACGATCAACGGCGGAATCAGTGCGCGACGGGCCAACAGGCCGCCGGCAAGCCCGACGACGGTCGCCGCGATAGCCGAGGCGATGATCGGTCCGACGGTCAAGGTTTGAGACAGCAAGTACACGAGTGAGCCCGCGAAACCGCCCATGAACGCTGCCGGCAACGCACGCCGCTCGGCGTAGCTGGCCAGTGCGTAGAACAACGACGCCGCCGCACCCGCCAGCACCTTCGTCGGTACCTCCAAGATGTCCGGAGGGGCCAGGTTGCTGATCTGCGGAAGGTCGCTGCCGATGAGGGCGGCCAATCGCAGCGATGTCGCGACGCCGGCGATGATTCCAGCCGTCATCATCAACACCTCGAAGAACCTGGCCGACGCGGTGATGGGCGCACCGGTGATCGCGTCTTGAAACGTACCGACGAGCGAAAGGCCCGACAGCAACACGACAACTCCGGCCGCGATGATCTGCGACGGCGAGATGTTGATGTTCAGCTGGTCCTGAAAGTTGTAGAGGGTGATCGCCGGTGTTGCCGCCACGAAGCCACCGACGACCTGCTGGAAGAAGAACGGCAGACCCGCGCGGTTGAGCACGCGCCCGATGCGATCGATCACCATCGTGGTCAGGAAGCTGATGATGGCCACCAGCGGGCCACCACCGAGCAGGACACTGATGGCTGCGGCCATACCGGCCCAGGCGAGGGTCGCGATCCACCGGTTGTAGGGGTGCGAAGCTTTGGTGATCTCCTCGAGCCGGTCGAGTGCAGCGCTCGGCTGCAACATCTTGACGCGTACTGCGCGGATGAGACGGTCTACCTCGGCCAGACGTGTGAAGTCCATCGATCGGTAATTGACTATGCGCATCGTCGACGCCGGAGGACGCGTCGGGCCGCGGTGCGCGCTGAGGGTGATCGAGTTGTACGTGACGTCGACATCACAGCGCGCGAGGCCGTAGGTAGCGGCGATGTATTGCACCTGTGTCGCCGTGTCCACCGCGGACGTCCCCGAGGCCAACAGAACCTCGCCGACGCGAACCGCGAGGTCCAGGACCTCCGCGACCGTCGCATCGTCGGTCAGATCGATCGGACGAAGGGGCGACGGCGCTGCGGTCGGCGTATCGATGGTGGCCCGACGCTCACCGGTGAGACGGCTCAGCGAAGCCGTCAGGTCTTGCAGGAAAGTCATGACCGTCTTTACACGTAGCTGGGGTGATCCACCGACAAGGTACCTGTTGACACTGAGCGTCCGATGAACGGATATGCTGGCTTGGCTTCACTGCCTCCTTAGCTCAGCGGTAGAGCACTCGCCTTGTAAGCGAGCGGTCAACGGTTCAATCCCGTTAGGAGGCTCCACTGAAAAAGGGTTCTGAACTGGCTTTTTGAGCTACTAGTAATGAGATTCATTGCCGATTAGGCGAGCTCAGTGTCACAGAATGTCACAAGTGCCGCAGAACTCGCCGGAACAGCGCCTGGTGAGACCGCCTGCTCCTATGTGGACGGTTGCGGACAAACGCCGGTCAACGCGCATCGTCGGATGGCTCGTCGCGACGCTGGACGAGTGACTGCAAAGTGTCGGCTGCGCCCAGTAGCGCATGGTTCTGGGAATGGACGTAGGTGCGCATTGTGAATGCGTTGTCCGAGTGCCCAAGCCATGCCGAGATGACGGCAATCGGCACACCCTGAAGGTGCAGCAGAGTCCCACACGTGTGGCGGGCGTCGTGGAGGCGGATGTCGGACACCTTGCTGTTGGTGCATAGCCTGCGCCAATAGTCGCTGACCGTATCGGGATGGAAAGGTCGCCCAACAGCGTCGGACACGACGTAGGTGCCAGGGCCGACGTAGGTCGAGCTCTTTCGTTCCACACCCTGCAAGCGGTGTGCAGTTTCGAGTGCGGATTTTAGGGCTGGTGTGAGGGGAAGCGTGCGCTTGGACTTTTCTGTCTTCGGAGGGCCCTCTACGACACGTCCATTGACCGAGACTCGCGTGTTGTTGATTGTCAGGCTGCCGGCGTGAAGATCGACATCGTTCCATCGAAGCCCGCACAGCTCACCGCGTCGGAGGCCGCTCAGAGCAAGCAGCCAAGCGTGGCCGTTCCGATCGCACGTCGATGCTTCCAGGAGGCGTTGCACTTCGTCCTCCGTGAATGTCTGCATCTCGACGTGCACACGGGGCGCGCGGTCGACGAGCGCGGCAACGTCTCGTACCAATCGCCCTTCTCGCATCAGCCCGGTGAGGACTGCGCTTACAAGGTTGAGCATCGGATTGATCGAAGTGGCCTTCCACGGACGTCGCAGTTGGCCATCGGGCTTGACCGAGCGGCCGGCCAACAGATCGTTCACCAGAGCGTCCAAGTGACCTTTGGTCAACTTCTGCACCGCTAGCGCGCCGTAAGTATCGCGCAGCGGTTGAATGGCATGGGTGTACGCGGCTTTAGTGGACTCTCGTACGCGTCGTCCGGCAAGCCACTCAGCGCAAGCCTCCTCGACCGTGGTGGTCGAGGAGGGAACGAATGTCCCCTTCGAGACTTCCTCGAGCACCTTGGATAGGGCTGCGCGAGCGTCCTTCTCCGTAAGAAATCGACGACGCAACTGCGTTCGCTTCGACGCCCGGGTGCCGGTGGCGTCGGCACCACCAGCGTCGACGGTCATTTGATACCGCAACTCGGTACTGCCTGTAGACCGATTGGTGACGTAGATCTTCTTGATCTGTGGCGGCAGTTGCTGCCTAGCCATCCTCTTCGTCCTGCGTGTTCATGCCCAGTTCGGTCATCCGTCTAAAGAGCTCTTCCGAACGCCGTCGAGCATCCTCGTACAGATATTGCATCGACTCGATGTGCTCAGCTGATTCATTCTTGGAAAGGCCGCTTCGGAGCTGCACCCGAGCACGCCGCATCGCCTTCAACGCATCAAGCCATTCACGAGTGATCCCAACGCGATCGTTCTTCGGGTCGAAGGTGTCACGTACCCACATTTCGAAAGGAGCGTCGGATTCCTCCTCGGTCCACTCGGAGCTCGGCCGCATCAGCCCAGCCTCCCCGCTGAACCAGCGGAGGGCATCGTGAGACTCCTGCTGGAGCCCTGGGAGTACTTCGACTCTTCCCTTGGGGAGGTCCGGATAGACCAGTTGTGCTGGTGAGACTCCCAGTGCCGCAGCCAAAATCAAGAGTTCCGAGACGTCCAAGCTCTTCTTTCGTCCGGTCTCCAAGTCCGCGACTACAGATCGCGAGATCCCCCACCCGAAGTCAACCGTCCTGTCGGCAAGCTTTGCTGCGGACAGAGCGGAGTGGTCTTTACCTCGAAGTCGGCGCACTTCCGAGGCGACCCGGGCAACGATCGATTCCGCCCACGACTGCGTCATGGTTACGCAGTCTAGCGGAGAATGTCTCCCCGTTGTGGGATGGCTACGTACTTGGTACTCTGTGGTGGAACCACGTGGACTGACCAGAAATGTCCTGCAGAATGTGGCTCTACTACACAATTCAGTGGAGGTGCTGAAGATGCCCAGACGGTTGTTGTCTGTCCCGGAGGCTATGGCTTGCACGGGACTTGGACGTTCCAACTTCTTCAACAAGATCGCGTCCGGAGAAATCCGGAGCGTGAAGGTCGGCAAGCGCCGGCTGATCCCGGATACGGCCATCGATGAGTACATCGAAGGTCTCGAGGCGCAATCCGACGCCAGCTCAGGCGTCGCGTGAGGCCGAGAGCCAACTGTCCCTCAGGAAACTGAAACGCCCCCGGAAAATCTCAGTGTTACCAGCACCGAGGCCGAGGGCGTCGAAACCACAACCCGTGAGGAAGGAGCTTCGCCACCGATCATAGAGCGTCTTGATAAGTCATTCAAGACATTTCGCCGAGTCACCGTTCTCCGCCCTCGATTTAGGTCAGGGGCCGAGCGGGCGATGACGCATGTTTTGACCCGCGACAGCGCGGTCGAGTTCTTCTGCTCGTGCCGCACAAGCCTTGGCTACGGGACTTCCTAGCAAGGCCTGATGTGCCGCAGCAGCGTCGTTTTCTGGCAGAGCCCGACGTAACACCAGCCTGCCGCCGGCCTGTGCACCCTTTGTAAATCCTCGGAGACCGGCCCCGAGGCACCACCAGCTCGACTGATCATCGAACCGGTGGCGATACCGATTAGCCGCGCGCCCACTGAGGCGCGGGGCTATCGGGCGTGGAGCGGACAACGTGGGTGCGGAAATTGGCTCAGGGGCCATGGGGGGTCCGGAGGGAACGAACGAAGTCCCTTGTCTTTCATACGTCACCACTATGGAGGTACCAATTGAGTTCTCGACCCATCTGCAATGCTGACATGACCAAGTTATCCTGCATGACGAACCGTCATGCAGGCCTCGATCTTTCAGTCCACGCCGCTCGCTTACTCATATCCGTTGTGAACGTCGATTCCGTGAAGATCCAAGCAGAGCAACATATTTGGCTGCTTCAGCTCGAGCGCGGCAGTTCGCCGGTGCAGGCCGCTCCCGCTAGCGGTGCGGCGGCGTTCCGCAAAACTGACGTACCTGAATTACCCGCAAAGAGTGCCTCAGATGACTCGCTGGCGACGGGCGTCATACATCCCGCAGTGGCCATACCTCCAATGCCTGCAAAGGTAGAGAGTCAAGCTCGGGATGTGTTGTTGGTAAATGCTTCTCATGCCACTATGGCGCGTCTTTCGCCTATGGCACGCGACTCACGCATCGCGCCCCTCACCTGTAATTCACCCGACCCTTTTACAGGGTGCGACTCATCCCTCGGTTCCAAGGCGTGCATGACGTCCCATACCCGCAATACCGCCAGTTCGTCCCATTCATCCATGGAAAGTGAGACCCACCATGCCCGCTGACATCTTTGCGTTCTGCAACCAGAAGGGCGGCGTGGGTAAGACCACCACCGTCTTTCACCTCGCCTACGCCGTTGCCCAAGCGGGGAAGCGAGCACTCGTTATCGACGTGGATCCGCAAGGCAACGCCAGCACAGTCCTGACCAGGACCGAGCTCGAGAGCGACGATGTCGGTGTTGCCGACGTACTCGCCGAGTCGTCGAACGCGACCATCGCCGATGCTGTTGTCCCCACCATCTGGCCTGGCGTAGACCTGGTACCCACGTCGCCGGGAAACGAGTCCCTGGCCTATGTCCGCGATCAATTGGTCGTCGCCGGTGCCGGCCGAGAGCGGCGGCTTCGCGACGCAATCGACGTCGTGCGAGGCGTCTACGACGTGGTCCTGATCGACTGCCCACCTAGCCTCGATCTGCTGACCATCAACGCCCTTGTGGCAGCGCGCGCCGCCGTCGTCGTGACTCAGTCCGCGCTGTTCTCAGCGAATGGACTCGCGCGGCTACTGCGCACCATCGACGCAGTCAAGCGCAGCTACAACCCGGACCTCGACATGCTCGGGGCGATCGTCAACCTTCACGAGATCGCGACAATCAGCGGTCGAGAACAACTGATCGAGATCGCCGCGAGCATCAACGTTCTCGGCGATGCCGTACCCAAACGTGTTGTCATCAAGGACTCGATGGAGGCCCAAACCAGCCTGATCGACTGGGGGACAACACAATCTCGCAGCCTGTCGACGATCTACCGCGACACACTTTCGCTGCTCACGAGGGGACACCTGTGATGGGCCGCCCCGAACGTATGAAGAGCGCACTCGCCGGGTCGAGCCCGGTCGACCCGCCGGAGCACACGCAGCACGCACCCGACACCGTTTCGGCGGCCGAGACCGGTGCGCAACCGTCACCGGACAACGCAAAACAGAAGCGTTCGTACTACCTCTACCAGTCCACCGTCGACGATCTTCTCAACGCAGCCGAAGCACTGTCCGCAACACCCGGCGCGCCGCGGGGCCCGTCGGATCTCGTCAATGCGGCGATCGAAGAGTATTTGGAGTTGTTGCGCCACAGATTCAACGACGGTGCGCCCTTCCCGCAACGAACCGGCCCTCTCGCACGAGGACCGAGAATCCGATGAGCCGATCACATTCAGCGGCAATCCCGTTGACAACGAAGCCGTCGGATGTCGTTGCGCTGCATCCAGCGATTTTGCAGTGGGCCCTGGCAACAGCCATTGCGTTGACAGTTGGCATCGCCGGGGCGTCCTTCTGGCTCAGTTTCGCTGTGTTGCGGGATCTCGCGGTGAGGGCTGGGATAGGTCCCGGCGAAGCGTGGGTGATTCCAGTCGTGTTGGACGGGGCGATCGTCTCGACAACCGTGACAGCCATAGCGCTGTCCAACCACACGGACAACCGCACGATCAAGGGCCGTCGCTTCGTCGTCACGATCTTGCGTGTTGCCGCATCGGCGTCGATTGCGGGTAACCCGTACCACGCAGTGTTGAGTGCGACCTTGCTTCCGGCCGTCGTCTCGGCGGGTATTGCCACCATCGCACCTATTGCGCTCCTTGCGATGACCGAAGTGCTGGCCGTCATACTTCGTGCGCCTCGCGGAGCCGTCAGAGTGGAATTCGCTCCAAGTGCTGCCACAGCGGAGCGGGACTGGACAGACACCGACTTCAGCCACGAAGGCCCCAGCCCAAGCCGGGATCACTCAGAGGGCGAAGACGGCACGTGGGGAGAACACGTCGACACGGCGGACTCGCCTCGACTGCAAGTAGACGACCTCACACCGGAAGTTGCGGAAACAGCGCGGCTCCGACACGCACACCGCGAATGGTCGTGGGCACGAATCGGTAAAGAAACGGACGGCTCCGTTGCATCGACCGCGATGCGCCGATATCGGAAGTGGGAAGAAGTCACCGCGGGGATCCGCGAGGGCCACCCGGATGGGCAAGCCGAATTCGATGACACGCCAGCCAGCGAGCGTGACCGCATGTCCGCAGAATAGAAGGGCTGCCGCGATATCGAGCTTTGTTGCTCTCCGTCGCTCCCGCGCAATCGCCCCAGGCTGTCGATGGCTGGGAGGTGGTCGCCTCGGGTGGCTCAGTCTGCGTCGAAACGTGTGCTGCCCCGGGACCACCTCCGGCGGTCTCCGGATAGAGCTCCGCTGCGCTTCGCACTGCGAAAGAACAATTTCCTTCGCACATCTGGCTCCGGTCGAGCATGCAACACCCTGACCCGTCTTACCTAATCCTGACTCCGCCTTGCTCCGGCCCGATGGGCTCCGAAAACTTTTCAAAGCGCCTGCGGCTGAAAACTTTCCGGATCAGGGCCAGGACGCCGGTCCAGTGCGCCGCCTTCTCTTCTTCGAGCCAGATGACGGCAAAAGAAATTGGCAGAGCGAAAGGGCCGGGGGAGCCGGTCCCGCAACAGAAAGAGAGCCCGACATGCCGCAGAGTACTTCCAGCACAGGACGACGGACCACCGCCGCACACAACGCCCGAACCACCGGAATTGTCACCCACACAACCGTCCTGGTCACAGGACCCCAACAGGCCACTATCACCGCCACCTCCGCAGCAACCGACGAAGCGCAGATGATCGTCGCACTAGGTCACGTCATGATGACCTTCCGCAGCGCCGAAACAGTATCCGCAGTCATCACCGGATTTGCCACCGTCCGGGCCGCACTTGCCGGAGCCGATGGACAAGCCCCCCACCCCGCCCAACCAGGCGCAGAATTCGGGGCCGCTGCGATCTCCGTCTTGTGGCTCGACAGCCCCGAACACACAGCAGTGCCGCACCACCGCTACAGCTCCGAACAACGTCGCACCATCCACTGGGTAGACCTGCACATGGGACCTGTCACGTGGCGCATCACCGACCGCATCGGGTACGACACCCTGATGGCCGAACTCCGACGCGTTCACCGTGCTGCCGTCGGAGTATTTCTCGACGGCAGCCGCTACCGTCGCGACCCCGCCAAACTCCTCGATGTCTTCGACGACGTCTAGTACCACACGTTCGGCCCCAACCCCGGGGCCGAACGTCGTTTATCCACAGGCTGACTCGACACCACAGTTATCCACACCCTCGCCTGACCGCCTCCGCAGCGAACGCTTTGTTACGGACCTCGTGTGACGCTCGATTAGAAGCAGCTGGCCGGCACGAGCGACGAGGAACCAAACGATGATCACCTGGACCGTCACCACACACCCCGAGGACAACCCCGAAATTCTTACCGCAACCGGAGCAGAACCCAATCTCCAAGGTGCGAAACGCGCCGCCGCCGATGCCGTCCGTGTCGCCCTCCTCGACGCACGCGAGCACGCATCGTCCGACAACGGAACGCCGCCGTCCTACCTCGTCACACTCGACGGAACCTGTGCCCTCATCATCGGACTCGGAAGCTGCAGGCCCGAGAACTACAACGCCGTCCTCGACAGCCTCGAGCAGTTCGACGGCACCGCACCACCGAACCTTCTCTACATCTGACCCACACCTCCGCAATGACGACCAACGCGGCATAACCAAGCACAGCGCCACCGGAGTACCGAATCCAGTTCTCCCGCAACAGACCCGCAAAGAGAAACGAGGCGAACAGATGACCCCGTTGAGAGCAGTCGAACCCACCGACGACGATCACGCTGATCTGACGGACCATCCGGAGACGGCATCGGAAGCACTGGTCATCTGCGCACTGATGTGGTTGCAGGACACCGACGAGGCCGCCCGCATTGCAGCGTCATTGCAGGCCAACGATTTCCACGATCCCGTTTATCGCGAGCTGTATGGCATCGTGCAGGGGCTGATCATCGACAACCTCCCACACGACCCCGCGAGTGTTCTGGGCGTTCTTGTCCGGTCAGGTGCCAGTGGACACCGCGGTGCACGGCTGCGTCGAACACTGACCGACGTCACCGCAGCGAACGCATGCGGAGCATCGGCAACCGACTACGCCGGCATGGTCCTGTCGGAAAGTTACCGACGCAGCTTCTTCGAGGCAGGGATCAGAATTCAGCAGATCGCCGAGGAAGCGCCGGAAGAATTCCTCTTCGACCAGCTCGTCGAAATCGGAAGGGCGCAACGTGAAGCGACAAACCGCCTGAACGCCTTCCGCAGCGGTAGCACACTGTGACGGCGCGGGAAGAGACAGAGCCGGGCCGTGAGCGGCGTCGAGCTGCCCTCGCTTCTGTCCGGTTGGCCGCCGCAGACGTCGCACATCGAGATACGGACGAAGTTGAAAACCTCGCTGCCGGGCATGAGATAGATGAAGCCCTGGCCGCCGGCAACACACTGAACGAAGTTGCGCGGTCCATCTGTTACACCGAGGCAGTCGCCTCAGACCTTCTAAGCAAGTTCCAAGAGTTCCGCGACAGTCTCGCGGCGCGCAGCCAAATTCCCCTGTTCTGAGCAACTTTCCACGCACACCTCGCATTGCCGCTATGACTCGAAGAGGCCGAAGCCATGAATTTCATCCGCATCGACACCGACCGAGGGACCCTCTACGGGCCATCCTTCGCCGAGACGCTGACACACTTCTTCGGACAGAACCAGCACGTCGAGTGGGAATTCCACCAGCTCACCGCCGGATACTCTGATGGGCGGTGCACCGTGTCGACCGCGATCCGAGTGCATCACCGCGGACAGTGGATCGTCGCTGCTCGATCCTTCGGCTCCCGCACCGTCGACGCGATCCCCGACTGCGTAGTTCGCGTCGAATCGAATTTCGCCGCCGCACCGTTCGACGCACCTGCGTTACCTCGCTGGGTGTACGAGTGGGCGTATGACCTGCTGGTCTAATTCACGGTATAGGTCGACTGGTACAGATCGAAAGCGAAGAACTTCTCGAGTTCGTAGATGCAGAAATGCCGGAGTGCGACCAATAGTTTTCAGCGCGCGACGATCCCAAGAGGGTCACCCCGCAGAAGCGACTTCCCATTGTGAATGAGTCAGCGAACATCGCACCGAACGACGACCGGGTTTGTGTCGAAAGTTCGCACGCGGCTTCACGGTCTCTTGGTACGGGGTGGTCGTGTCGCTGGTCCTCGTCTCGTGGTGCGCTTCCGATCCACTGCATCGATGTCTTCGTTGATGGTTCGGCGAAGTTTCCTGAGGGTCAGTGCCGACAGCGGCAGGCTTGCTGCGAGTGCGATGAGAAGAACCAACACGAAGGGGATGTCGAGACTGGTCAGCGCGTCGACGGCCAAAAGCACTCCTGCGGCCACGCACACGAGGAGCAGGCGCACGACGTTGTAAGCCAGCACATGTAGGGCAAGCCGTCCTCGAGCAGTTGAGGGTGTGCGGATCAGTGGCATCTGCTGTCCTGTCGTGCGTCGTGGCTCATCGTGCTTTCCATTCAGGCCGGTAAGAGTGTCTGGCGTCATCGTCCGGTGCGGGACCGGGTTTCGGTGCCGATCTGTTTGAGGAAGTCGTTGTAAGCGTTCAGTTCGCTGTATCCGTCCTCTTCGGCTTGGCGATCCGCGACGGCCGATTCCTCTTTTTCGTCCCGGTTCCATTGAATGCAGAAGATGAGCACGACCAGTAGGGCGACCGGTTCGCCGTAGGACCACGCCAACGCTCCGGCGAGCTTCTGATCGGATACCGGATCGATGCCCCATTCCGGGGGTGGGAAGGCGAAGGTCGCCAGCATTGGGGTGCTCGACATCATCAAGATGACACCGAAGAACACGTGCAGCGGCATCTCGACGAACAGGTCGAACAACCGGCCCAGATTGCTCTGCCGAACGGGGAGGGGGCCGACGGCGAGCACAGGGATGATGAACAGCAGCCCGCTGGCGAAGAAGAAGATCTCCATCGATACGTGCCCGATGACTGTGATGGCGAGAACATCGAAGATCGACGACAGATACAGCCCGTAATAGCTGAAAAGGAACAACGGGATCGTCAGCCCGGGATGGAGAGCGATGCGTCCGGCGCGGCTACGCAACCCCGTCAGCGCCGCGATCAGTACCCACCTACCGGCTCCGTGATGCGCGGTGGCTCGCAGGAGAAGTCGTCCGGGCGAACCCACCACCAACAACGGTGGGATGGTCATCGACAACGTCAGATGCTGGAACATGAAGACGCTGAACAGGCTGTAGCCGTAGCGTTCGATCTGCAGTCCGGTCACCAGGACCAGCGCCGCGCAACCGAGCAGAAAACTCGCACTCCGCCACCGCGACCATGCGATACCTCGACCGCGGACCCGGTAGAGCCCCCAGCAGTACAGCCCGGCCATGACGACACCGGCGATCGGCAGGATCGGTAGGGGAGGAAGATCCCAGCTCAACAACGCTGCCAGCGTCGGCGGCCCTTCCGGGGGAGCAACGGCAGCGATGATCATCGGCACCCTGTCATTGCTTGTTCTTGCCTCGGATCACCAGGGTCAGGGCGATGGCACCGAGACCGAGCACAGCCAGGCCCACGATCGAGAGCAGCATCATGGTGTTCTGTTTCGGTGGCCGGTCTTCGCTGGCGGACGGATTATTGGGATCGTAGGGCTGCGTTGCCGTGGTAGCAGGAGTCGGCGAGGTCGAGGTCGCACCGCTCTGCGACTGCTGTGCAGCGGCGTCCTGAGGGGTGGCGGTCGCCGCAACGTCGACGGAGAAACCGTACGATCCGGTGATCGGGTGCCCGTCCGCGGAGGTGACCCGGTAGCCGACGGTGTACTCCCCGTTGGGGAGTCCGTCCTCGAGCAGGACCGATACGTCGGGGCCCTCGACCGTGGCCGTTCCCTGTGCCCACTGAGTGTCGCCAGGACCCACGACGCTGATGGTCGCGAACGATTCGTTGATGTCCTGGTTGAACACCAGACCGACACCGATCGGCGCGAAGTCGAGTGTGGCATCGGCGGGCGGGTCGGAGCTGACCAGTTCGCTGTGCGCCGACGCCGGCGCCGCAGCGAACAATGCTGTCCCGCAGATCATCACGGCAATCAGCATCAGACGTTTCACGTGGGGTACTCCTCTGTATCGAGCCCGACCCAACAACTACGGGTCATAGTAGTAGGGAGGGCGGTTTAGCGGTGGGTCACTTCTGCGGCGATGGTTATTTCACCGGGTCCGGAGGATCGGATCGTTCATGGCCGGCGATGGCTTCGGTGATCACTTCCGAGGGCGCGATCGAATCCGAGTGCGGGCCACCGACGTGCTGCTCGGCGCGGATGCGTTCGACCATGTGCGGATAGTGAAGCTCGAACGCCGGCCGCTCGGAGCGGATTCGGGGCATCTCGGTGAAGTTGTGCCGCGGCGGTGGGCAACTGGTCGCCCACTCGAGGGAGTTACCGAACCCCCACGGGTCGTCGACAGTGACCACTTCGCCGTAGCGGTAGCTCTTGAAGACGTTCCAGATGAACGGCAGCGTCGAGGCTCCGAGAACGAACGATCCCACGGTCGAGACCTGGTTGAGGGTGGTGAACCCGTCGGACGGAAGATAGTCGGCGTACCGGCGCGGCATTCCTTGCGCTCCGAGCCAGTGCTGGACGAGGAAGGTGGCGTGGAATCCGAGGAACGTCATCCAGAAGTGCCACTTGCCCAGTCGTTCGTCGAGCATGCGGCCGGTCATCTTCGGAAACCAGAAGTAGATCCCCGCATAGGTCGCGAAGACGACCGTTCCGAACACGACGTAGTGGAAGTGCGCGACGACGAAGTAGGTGTCGGTGACGTTGAAATCGATGGGCGGGCTCGCCAGGAGCACTCCGGACAGCCCGCCGAAGACGAACGTGACGAGGAATCCGATGGAGAAGAGCATGGGGGATTCGAGGGTGACCTGGCCGCGCCACATGGTGCCGATCCAGTTGAAGATCTTCACCCCGGTCGGCACAGCGATGAGGAAGGTCATGAACGAGAAGAACGGCAGCAGCACGGCGCCGGTGGCATACATGTGGTGCGCCCACACCGCGATGGACAGGGCTGCGATGCCGACGGTGGCGTAGATCAGACCTTTGTACCCGAAGATGGGTTTGCGGGAGAAGACCGGGAAGATCTCCGAGACGATTCCGAAGAACGGTAGCGCGATGATGTAGACCTCGGGGTGACCGAAGAACCAGAACAGGTGCTGCCAGAGCAACGCCCCGCCGTTGGCGGGATCGAAGATGTGGGTGCCGAGTTTCCGGTCGGCGAGCAGGCCCATCAGCGCTGCGGTCAGCAGTGGGAACGCCAGCAAGATCAGGATCGAGGTCACCAGGATGTTCCAGGTGAAGATCGGCATGCGGAACATCGTCATTCCCGGTGCGCGCAGGCACACCACGGTGGTGACCATGTTGACCCCGCCCAGGATGGTGCCCAGGCCTGCGATGAGCAGGCCCACGATCCACAGGTCGGATCCGATACCGGGGGAGTAGACGGCGCTGCTCAACGGGGTGTATGCGGTCCAGCCGAAGTCGGCGGCACCGCCGGGGCTGATGAACCCGGCGGTGGTGACCAGTGCGCCGAACAGATAGAGCCAGTAGGAGAAGGCATTGAGCCGGGGGAAGGCGACATCGGGTGCGCCGATCTGCAGCGGCAGGATGTAGTTGCCGAAGCCGAAGACGATCGGGGTGGCGTAGAGCAGCAGCATGATCGTGCCGTGCATGGTGAAGAGCTGGTTGTACTGCTCGTTGGAGAGGAACTGCATTCCCGGAACGGCAAGTTCGGAGCGCATGATCAAGGCCATGAGGCCGCCGACGAGGAAGAATCCGAACGAGGTCACCAGGTACATCAGTCCGATGACCTTCGGATCGGTGGTGGTGACCATCGTGTGCAGGAACGACCCCTTGCGGGCCCCGCGGGGTGGATAGGGGCGAACCGCCGGCGCAGCCGGAGGAGATGTCAGCGCTGTCATGGAACCACCTTCGAATCGCACGCGAATTACAGGACGCGTCCGACAGCCTAACTCAAATACTATGCTGCATAGTATTTGGGTGGGTCAGGTCAGTACGGCCGCACACGCTGCGGCGGAGATCGCACTGAGGGTGAGGATTGCCATGGCGGCCGGCACCACGAGCGGCAGTACGGCGGCGGCAGCGTATGCGCCGGGCACTGTCCGGGTCGGCATCTGCGCGCTCGTATCGAGGTGGCGGAGTCGTTCGGTGGTCGATTCGCCGATCAGGCCCAGTGCCCACAGTGGACGTGCAGAATGCGCCTGCGAGACCGTCGACAGTGCCGAACGTACAGTGTCGGCGCTGGTGACCGCGGCCGCGGACCGGTCCGCGGCGACCTCGACCAGAACCCGCACCGCTGCAGGTGCTGCGGCGAACAGGGGAACGCGAGGGAACGCCGCTGCCAGGATCTCGCAGATGTTGACGATGCGGTGGTGGCGCCCGCGCAGGTGGGCTCGTTCGTGTGCGATCACAGCTCGCTGTTGATCGGGATCGAGATGGGCGAGCAGGCCTTCGGTGGCCACGACGTAGCCGGGGCGACCGTCGATGCTGTAGGCCAGCGGGAGCGGGTGGTCGAGCCACATGATCGGTTCTGGTCCGGGGTCCGTGCGAGCGACGACGGCGATGACATCGCGGTGATAGTCGCGGACTTTGGACCGGGCTCGAAGTTGACGGCGAGTCGAGCGCAGGACGCGCGCCGACGCCGACGCCGCGAGGACGACCGATGCTCCGGCGACCGCTTCGCCGATCCACGGCTGGGCCGCGTGTTGCAGTGAGCCCAGACAGCGGACGGCGAGTTCGACCATGCCCTCGGCGGGCGCATGGCCGGGCCAGAGCAACACGGTCACCGCGGATCCCACGAGAAACAGCACCCCGGCGATGCTGCCGATCCATGCGGTCAAGGCGAGAGTGGGGCTCACGGTGCGGGTGAGAGAGGTCAGCGGCCGCGGCAGGGCGACGGCCGCGATGATCGCCGCGAGGAGCAACACCAGCGCGACGATCACCGGTTCACGTCCGGCAGGTTCCCCCGCAGAGCGTCGAGCTCGTCGTCGGTGACGGTTTTCGCGAAATGCATCAGGACGGCGGCCGAGTCGGTGCTGGTGTCGAGGATTTCGCGCAGAGCTTGCGAGGTGGCCTCCGCGCGCGACTGCACCGGGGAGTACAGGTACGCGCGTGACTGCTTGGTCCGCTCGACCCACCCCTTCTCGTGGAGATGGGTCACGACGGTCAGGATCGTGGTGTAGGCGGGGTTTCTGTCGGCCATGAGTTCACGCAGGTCGTGGACCGACTGCGGTCGATCGCATTCCCAGAGCACGTTCATCACCTCCGCTTCGAGATCACCGAGCCTTTTCATCGCCAGTTCTTCTTTCCTTGTCGTGTCAGCTGATATCGACTCCGCGTGCCGACAGCCACGCCGTCGGGTCGGACTTGGCACCGTCGGGTTGCCACACTTCGTAATGCAGGTGGGGTCCGGTGGATTGGCCTCGGTTGCCTACCGTAGCAATGAGCTCGCCGGCTTTCACACGTTGACCGGCGGTGACGAGCGCCTGGTCTATGTGCCCGTACACCCCGATCGTGCCGTCGTCCTGACGAATTCGCACCCACAGGCCGAACCCTTGCGCCGGCCCTGATTCGATGACCTCGCCGTCGGTCACCGATACGATCGGCGTCCCGATCGTGTTGGCGATGTCGAGTCCGTAATGCGTTGTCCCCCAACGTGGCCCAGAACCGGAGGTCAATGTGCCAGACACCGGCACCACCGAGAGCGGGCGGCGCGCCTCGGCATCGCGTGCAGCGCGCTCCGCCGCCCGAACTCCCCCCTCGGCGAGTTGCTCGGTCATGCGCTGCGCGAGTCGGCCGACATCGAGATCGGGCAACTGCAACACCTGCGGGGGTGAGGCAACGACCGGGCTCGGCGGCAGGACGCCGGCGGGAGGTCGATCGATACTCGCGGCGCTGAGCGCCACACTGTCCTGCGACCCGGTGTTCGGAGCCGTCGCTGCCGCGGAAAGAAAGGCACCGACCGCGACCGACGCAGCGATGGCGCGGCCACCCGGCTTCGGCACCCGGCGGCGATGAAGTCCGCGGCGAGCACTTCGCGACACGGGCTGGACTACGCCGCGGTCGACCTCGCCGTGTGTCGTCTCGTCCGGACCGGCCACGTGCGCCGCCCACATCGACGCGGTAGTGTCCGCGGCCGCGGTGTCCCAGGCGTCGCTGACCGCGTGAACGGTTCCATCCGGTGCGGGCGTCAGCGCCGAGGGCGTGTGCTCGTCCTCCGGCAGAGTGTCGGAGTACCCGGCATCGGCGGGCGACTCGGTCACAAAACGTGAGGGTGCGAACTCGGCCCGTCGATGACGGGGGCGATCGGTGAGCGCCGTCGGCCTGGTGCCGACGGGCATCGAGATCACGCCGCCGCGCGCCGGCGCTGCGCAGTCGTCGTCGATCGGATCGGGTGTGCGGTGTCGGGCCAAGATCACAATCCTTGGTGGCTACGAGGCCGAGGCCTCGCTCGAGATAACGAAATGGTGACGGTCAGGCCACAGGTTACTACTATCGAGCATAGTTTTTCCATCCCACTCGACCCGGATTCGCCCATACCGCTGGTCACGGTCCTCGGAGGACATCCCGCGGGCTACGGCGTCCCTGACCGAGAACGGATTCTTCGGGTATCAGGGGTGATCGCGCCGAGAGGACAGGCCACCGAGCATGGTGTTGTACGCCTCGAGTTCGGTATCACCTTGATCGTCGATTCGGCGATCTCGTTGCCGTGCCGCGCTCTCGTCGGCCGCCGACCACCGGACCGCGGCGAGAACCGCGGCAGCGAGCAACGGCAACTCGCCGATGCCCCACGCAAGAGTGCCGCCGCGCCGCTGGTCGGCCAGCAGGTCTGCGTTCCAATCCAGACGCAGTCCGCTGTAGAAGCTCGCTCCGAGCGCGGTCTCGAGATCGATCGTCACGACGAGGAAGAATGCGAACCCGGCCAACGCGGTGATACTCGCGAGCAACTTCGTCAGTCCCGCGATCGGTCTCGGTACCGGGTCTTCGCCGACCGTGCCCCAGAACATCACCATCCCGACGGTCAGGAACCAGCCCTTCATCACCATGTGTGCCACATGCGAGTCGGCGACGGTGTCGAACACTCCGCCGGGGTAGATCAGGTAGAAGCTGCTCAGGAACACCGTGGTGCTGACCCACGGGTGGATCGCGATCCGGGCTGCTCGGCTGTGCCATGCAGCCCGGAGCCATTCGCGCGAGCCCGGTGCGTCGGCTGCCGGCGCGGTCGGCAGGACCGAGGCGAACAAGGTGGCCGGTCGGCCGAGGACCAACAGCAACGGCACGGCGATGGCGACCGCGGTCAGTCCCGCCATGTGCACGCTGAACATCGCCGGGCTGTAGAGCCCGACCCCGGACGAGGTCGCCACGAGCAGCACCGCAGTGCCCATCAACCAGCTCGCTGTCCACCGCCTCTGCCATGGCAGGCCTACCCGCCGGCGGCGCCGCACGGCCACCAGGTACAGGACGGCCGCGATCACCGCAGCGGAGCCGAACACCAGGTCGAAACGCCACTCGAACGCCAACCGCGCAGCGGTGGGCGGGCCGTCCAACACGTAGCCCAAGGCCTCTTCGTGCGCCTGAGGTAGCGAGGCGTCCTGCGGCGGGGGCGGGGGAGTGCGACCGAGTGCAACCGCCAGGCCCACTGTGGTGACGAGAACGAGGGTCTCGATCATCGACAACGTGATCAGGGATCTGCGGTTCTCGGGATTGTGAGCCAGAGCGCCGACCGTTCGTCGTCGCTGTATCCACCCGAGGGTCCCCACGATCGCCAGGGCTGCGATCTTCGCCAGTATCAGAGCGCCGTACGTCGAATCCCACAGCGACGTCACGGGTACACGCACGGCAGCGTTGACCACTCCGGAGACCGCCATGATCACGAACGCAACCAGAGCGAGCGTCGAATAGCGGCGGGTCGCGACGGCAAGGTGTCCACCCCCGCGCAGCGCATGAGCGAGAAGTGCGAGGAGTCCGCCCACCCACAGAGCGGCAGCGAGGATGTGCAGAATCAACGAGTTCGTCGCGATGTCGTGATTGCCGCCGGTCGAGGAGTGGCCGGTGACCGCGCGCGGGATCAACGCGAGCATCGACAGGGCGAACAAGGCGGGGGTCCACCGATGCCGCAACACCGCCGCGCATGCTGCGGCGGTGATCGCCGCGACCGCAGAGGTGATGGCCCATGCAGTGGAGGCCTCGACATCGCCGATCGCACCGAGGAACTGCACCGGTTGCGCCGCAACGGATCCGACAGGTTGACCCGACGCGTCCGAGAGCGTCAGCGGCACCAACGCCGCCGCGCACACCGCCCACACTGCGGAGGCCTTCGCCGCGGTGCGGACGGCGATGTACCCGTCGATGGCGAGCACACCCGACATTTGGGGAGGAACGAGGAACGCTGCGAGAAGCAACGACCCCACCGCCACGACCGCGGCTACCTCTCCGAGCGCGGTCAGCGCCGGAATACCGTAGGTCGTGATCGGTCCCGGATCGGGAAGCCCGAGCAGAATCAGCGCCTGCGACGTCGACAACGCCGCGAGCACAGCGGCCACCACTGCCGCGATCGCGGCCCACAGCAGCATCACCTGCGAACCGGAGCGTCGATTCACCGGACCGCGGGTCGAGAGTGCGGCTTCGGTGGCCATGTCGTCGGTGGCCATGACGCGGCACCCCTTACGTGGATGATGTGTGGCGGGAAAACTGTCGGCCGGCAATATCGGCACGGCTGCGCCACCAAGTCGCGCAACCGAGATCGAACTACTACGAATCATAGTTCTGCGCCGACGCAGTGCGGCCGCGCGGGCAGCAGCTTCCAGCGAACACGACACTTGCATATATGCGCATATCGCAATATGTTGTGTTCCTGCTATCGAACCACGCCGAGAAGGGGTACCCACGATGGGACACGGACATGGCCACGGGATAGAGCCGGGATCGCCGGCGAGCGCATCCGGTAAGCACCTCGGGCGACTGTGGATCGCTGTCGGTCTCGGGGCGGTTACGTTGGTGACGCAGGTGGTAGTGGGTCTGTCCACCTCGTCGCTGGCGTTGTTGTCCGATTCCGCGCACGTGTTCACCGACGTGTTCGGGGTCTTGATGGCGATCGTGGCAATCACACTCGCACAGCGGCAGTCTCGCAAGACCGGCCGCACGTTCGGACTGTATCGAGCCGAAGTGTTCGCGGCTCTGTTCAATGCAGTGCTGCTCTTCGGTGTCGCTGGGTGGATTCTCTACGAAGCCGCGCAACGCATCACGAACCCACCGGAGGTGCCCGGGATTCCGGTCATGTTGGTGGCACTGCTCGGTCTGGCCATGAACCTCATCGCGTTCCTCCTTCTGCGTAGTGGTGCGAAAGAGAGCCTCAATGTTCGGGGTGCGTATCTGGAGGTGATGGCGGACATGCTCGGCTCGATCGGAGTGCTCGTCAGCGGACTGGTCACCGTCGTGTTCGGGTGGCGGTACGCCGACCCGGTCATCGCGGTCGCCATCGGGTTGTTCGTTTTGCCGCGTGCATTCACTCTGGGGCGTCATGCCGTACGAATTCTGCTGCAACACGCTCCGTCGGGCATCGATGTCGCCGCCGTGGAAAAGGCCCTGACCGGTGTCGACGATGTCGAAGAGGTACACGATCTGCACATCTGGACACTGACGTCGGGGATGGAGGTCGCTTCGGCGCATCTGACGGTCGCCCCGGAGGCCGAGACACCCCGGGTGCTCGCTGCAGCGCAGCAGGTTCTCCGCGACGAGTTCGGTCTCGAGCACGCCACTGTGCAGGTCGAACCCCAGGAAGGCGAAGGCCGTTGCCGAGAGGTCAATTGGTAGGCAGGTCTCGACCCGGTGCGAGATCGGCACGCCGTGCTGTCGTCGACACGGCAGCGATGTACCGGAACCGGCACCAGTCGGGTGGGGGCACAGAGTGGGTCCTCGATTGCCGCACATCGGCCCGGTCGACACCGTTCACCCCGAACCCGTCCACCTCGCATGTTCGGCCGCCCGGTGATGGATCAGTCGACTGTGAGGGTATCTACGGTTCTGGTCACGGCGCGGTTCGGCAGTGGCTCGGTAGCGGGGCTGCGCACGACCACCCCGTCGGTGATCGAGAAGGCACTGTTGTGGCAGGGGCACTCGATCGTGCCGTTGCGGACTCGGTTCACTGTGCACCCTTGGTGAGAACAGATAGCCGAGAAGGCCCGGAAGGTACCGGGTTCCGGTTGGGTGACGACGACCTGCCGGTCGGCGAGCACGATTCCACCGCCGACAGGAACATCGTTCACCGACAAGGTGATGGGACCGTCGGAAGCGGTGTCCTCACCGGACGGGGCTTCGCCGACGCTGCATCCGGCGGCAGCCAGGCACGCTGTAGCGCAGCTCGTAGCGAGAAAAATACGGCGCGGTAGCGCCGGGATGTTGTCGCTCATGCAGCAGGTTCCCCTCGGTGCGCCTCGGTGCGCCTCGGTGAGCGAGAGGCGACGATCGCTTGTCGGTGGTTGTGGTCGAATATGTTTCGAGCCGTTCCGGTGTCGATCACTCTCACTGTTCGAGCGAATCAGCATGATTGTCCTGTCGCGAATGTGTCTGCACTGCAGGGCATTCGATTCGAGCACCGAGGTATCTCATGCAAGTTCACGATTCGGCGCTGTCGGGCACTGCGGGCCGAGGGGTAATCTTTGTGGCCTCTCGCGTGAACAGTGCCGCCCCGATCATCAGCACCACCCCGCAGGTGATGTAGATGTCGGCGAGGTTGAATGTCGGCCACCAACCGGTGTGAAAGTAATCGGTGACCGCGCCGTCGAGGAGCCGGTCGAGGACATTCGAGAGTGCACCGGCGAGGACCAACGACAGCGCTGCCGTGGTGACCGGACCCGCGTGAGGCGCGGTACGCCACCCGTAGATCGCCAACCCGGTGGTGATCGACGCCGTCACGGCGACGACGACCCACACGGGCAGAGAATCACCCAGGCTGAACGCCATTCCGCGATTGAAGGCCAGTCGCAGCTCGAGTATCCGCAGCGGAATCGTCGAGCCGGGCAACGCCGCCTGCGCCCAGTAGTCGACCAGTAGAGCGGCAGCGACCAGAGCCAGGACAAGGGCGGTTGCGGCGGCGCGGAGCCGAGCGGTGGCGATGGGGGAGCGGGTCACTGGTCCTCGTTCTCGGGTGTACACCGTGCGTGCGTCCGGGTGCACCGCAGACGGTGCAGGTGACCCCGGATTTGCCAACACTTGAAATACTATGCACCATAGTAGTTGATGAATACCGTCGATTTCTCCGCCACCCGATGCGTCGTGTCGCCGTGAGGGCGGCGGCACCCTCGTCATGAGGGCGATGCCCGATGCCGAACCCGGGCCCGGACCGTCCTGCGTCGACCGAGGTCGAGTGTGGCGGCTGTATCGGACAAGTCGAGGTGAAGGGCCCCGAACCTGGGCACGTCTGACCGCAGCGGCAACTTCGGGGCTGGCGATGTACGCCACGTTCCCGCCCCTAGATCTGTGGTTTCTCGCTCCGGTAGCAATTGCAATGCTGCTGTTGGCTGTGTGCGGGCGAGGGGCGCGTGCGGGGGCCGGCTACGGCTTCGTTGCCGGCTCGGCGTTCTTCGTGCCTCTGCTGCCGTGGGTGGGGGAGTATGTCGGATCGGTGCCGTGGCTGGCGCTGGCTGTCGTTCAAGCCCTCTTCGTGGCGATGTTCGGCGCAGTGGCGGATCGGATGTCGCGACTGCCGTGGGGGCCGGTCTGGGTGGCGAGCGCCTGGGTGGCGATTGAAGCGGCACGATCTCGGATCCCGTTCGGCGGATTCCCCTGGGGCCGCATCGCATTCGGTCAATCCGACGGTCCGCTGCTGCCTCTGGCTGCGTTGATCGGCGCGCCGGGGTTGTCGTTCGTCGTGGTGCTGATCGGGTCCGCTCTGGCCGGTGCCATCGCTTCCGATCGCATCACCCGCAGAACTGCAGCAGCGTCGTGCATCGGTGCGGCCACTGCTGTAGGGGCGCTCACGGTGGTGGCCCCACTGTTCGCTCCGCCGCCGCAGGACAGGGTCACCGTCGCCTTGGTGCAAGGCAACGTGCCGCGGCTCGGTCTCGACTTCAACGCCCAACGACGAGCAGTGCTCGACAACCACGTTCAGCGCACCATCGAGCTCGCCGACGACATCGACTCCGGCCGCGTACGCGCACCCGATCTGGTCATCTGGCCGGAGAACTCCTCCGACATCGATCCCCTGCGCAACCCCGATGCCGCCGCACGAATCGACGCCGCAGCCCGCGCCGTCGGTGTGCCCATTCTCGTCGGCACAGTACTACGCCAGGGCGACGGCACCACGAGCAACACCTCGATCGTGTGGGATCCCGCCACCGGGCCCGGACAGATGCACGACAAGCGGCAACTGGTGCCGTTCGGGGAGTACCTGCCGCTCCGCACGATCGTCACCGCACTCTCTCCCTACGCCGCCCAAGCAGGACGCTTCGTTCCGGGTCAGGGTGACGGTGTCGTCGACGTCGCCGGAGTGCCCGTGGCGGTGGCCACCTGCTACGAGGTCGCCTTCGACTCGTTGCTCACCGACTCCGTTCGCGCCGGTGCCCAGCTGATCGCAGTGCCCACCAACAACGCCACCTTCGGTCGGACGAACATGACCTATCAACAACTCGCCATGTCGCGGGTACGAGCGGTCGAACACGGGCGCAGCGTCGTCGTTTCGGCCACCAGCGGAGTCAGCGCCGTCATCGATGCACGCGGGGAGGTCGTCGAGCGCACGGAGCTGTTCACCCCCGCAGCTGTCGTCACCGAGGTCTCGCTGAGTACCACGCTCACCCCGGCGACGATCACCGGCAGCGTTCCGGAATGGATTGCCGCCACCGGCGTTGTTGCGGCACTGGCGTTCTCGCTGCTGCGCCGACCACGCTCCACCACACCGAACCCCCAAACTACTATGTCGCGTAGTATTTAGATGGTGGTCGGTGAAGGGCGTGCGGAGATGACGATCGACGAACACCCCCGTGCCCACTCGCCGGGACTGGTGCGCAGAACAGTGGCGATGCTGCGCAACCGGTGGCGACAACTGACGTCGATGCGTACAGCGCTGGTGCTGCTGTTCCTCCTCGCCGCCGCAGCAATCCCCGGCGCTTTGCTGCCGCAGCGCAATCTCAATACCCAGGCCGTCGATGCCTACATCGCCGCGCGCCCGGCTCTCGGGCCGGTGATGGACACGCTGGAACTGTTCGACGTGTTCGCAAGTTCCTGGTTCACCGCGATCTACGTCCTGCTGTTCGTGTCCCTGATCGGCTGTCTGACTCCCCGGTTGATCGAGCACGGCAAAGCTCTTCGCGCACAACCTGTTCGAGTGCCTCGAAACCTCACCCGACTACCGTTGCATCATTCGGGCACCCTCGCCGGCGACCCCGAGAAGGTGATCGCCGACATCGCGCCGCACTTGAAAGGGTGGCGCACCGTCGTTCGACCCGAGCCCGATGGCGCACTGACTCTCTCGGCCGAGAAGGGCTACACCCGCGAAGCCGGGAACTTGCTCTTCCACTTCTCGCTGATCGGCCTGCTCGCCGCTATCGCCATCGGCAAACTGTTCGGCTACGAAGGCTCGGTCATCGTCATCGCCGACAACGGACCCGGTTTCTGCAACACCTCTCCCGCCGTCTACGACTCCTTCCGCGCCGGCAACAGCACCGACGGCACCGGACTCGAGCCGTTCTGTATCCGGGTCAAGGACTTCACCGCCGACTACCTCGAGAACGGTCAGGCCGAGATGTTCACCTCGAACATCTCCTACCAGAGCGCCGACGACATCGCCGCCGACACCTGGCGCGACTATCAACTCAAAGTCAACGAACCCCTCCGGCTCGGCGACGAACGCATATACCTCACCGGACACGGCTACGCCCCCGAATTCACCGTCACCTTCCCCGACGGCCAGACCCGCACCGAAGCCCTGCAGTTCCGCCCCGACGACGCCACCACGTTCCTCAGCAGCGGCGCGCTGCGATTCGACCCACCCGGGGGGACCTACGCCACCGCCGACGAACGCCGCCGAGGCCAGATCGCCATCGAAGGACTCTTCGCGCCCACCGCGCAATTCAACGGAAATCTGCTCTCCTCCCGCTTCCCGGAATTGGTCGATCCCGCTGTGGCAGTGGACATCTACAAGGGCGACACCGGTCTCGACACCGGCATCCCGCAGTCGATCTTCTCCCTGGACCAGGAGATGATCAACCAGGGCCGGCTGGTCAAGCAGGACCGGGTCAACCTGCGGCCCGGAGAATCGACAACCCTCTCCGACGGCACCCTCGTCCGGTTCGACGGTGCCAAGGAATTCGCGAATCTCCAGGTCGGATACGACCCCGCGCAGCGGTGGGTCCTCGTGTTCGCGGTCACGATGATGACCGGACTGCTGGTGTCCCTGGTCATCACACGCCGGCGCGTCTGGTTCCGGGCCCACCTTGGCGAACACGGACTCTCGCGAGTGGACATGGGCGGCCTGGCTCGCACCGATCACGCCGGCTGGGGACCCGAATTCCAGACCCTCCGGTCACAGATCTGGCCGCAGACAACCCCGAGCGACTCCGAGACCCACGACAGAGAAACGGTGTAGCACCATGCCGATCGACGACACCCTCGCTCGTTGGAGCGACATCAGCTTCGAGACCGCCTTCGTGGTCTATCTCCTCGCAGCAATCGCATTCCTCGGCCAGCTCGCGTCGACCCGTAGCGCGGAGCTGCACAATATGGAGCGACTGCGCACGCGGGTGATCGCAGTGACATCGACGACGCCCGGACGCATTCCCGACGCACCCCGGCGGGTTCCGTCCGAACGCATGGGCCGTACCGGACTCGGGCTGGTGATGGTGGCGCTGACGTTGCATGTCGGGTCGATCGTTCTTCGCGGGATCGCCGCCAGCAGGCCGCCGTGGGGCAACATGTACGAATTCGTCTCGGTCACCTGCGCGGCCGGTGTACTGGCTGCACTGGTGGTGCTGCGCTCCAAGCAACTGCGCACCCTGTGGTTGTTCGTCCTGGTGCCGACGTTGATCCTCCTGTTCGTCGCCGGCACCGTGCTGTACGCCGACGCAGCACCGGTGGTACCGGCACTGCAGTCGTACTGGCTGCCGGTGCACGTCTCGATCGTCTCGCTCGGCAGCGGGGTGTTCTTGATCTCCGGGGTTGCGAGCGCGCTGTTCCTGATCCGCATGAAGCATCCCGAGGCCTCGGGGAGCAGAATGAGCCGAATCGTCGCCCGTCTGCCTTCCGCGCAGACACTGGACATCCTGGCGTACAAGACCACGATCTTCGCATTTCCACTCTTCGGCGTCGGCGTCATCCTCGGTGCCATTTGGGCCGAAGCCGCATGGGGCCGATTCTGGGGCTGGGACCCGAAAGAAACGGTCTCCTTCATCACCTGGATCGTCTACGCCTCCTACCTGCACGCCCGCGCCACCAGCGGATGGCGCAACACCCGCGCAGCATGGATCAACATCGCCGGATTCGTGGCGATGCTGTTCAACCTGTTCATCATCAACATGGTCGTCTCCGGCCTGCACTCCTACGCAGGCCTGAACTGATGACTCCCGCTACGTGCCCCCCAGCGCGTCCGCAAGGTCCTGCGGAATGGGCATCGGCGACATCAGTCCCGCCTCGACCCGGCCGGTGTTACCGGCCGGGTATCGCCCCGACCACGATCCTGGAGCAGCGACCACGATCCGAATCAACTGGCCCCAGGATTCGCGCCGATCATGTTCTGTCACCGCAGCTTTCAACATCGCGGCGTGGTTGCGAGTATGCAACCACGGATAGGGCTGCGAGAGGATGTGTGCTCGTTCGAGGTGGTACCAGCGCACCTCTGTTGTCGATGCCCCTGCTGCTGCGGTCATTTCGATCTCGTAGAGCCTGCGTGCAGTTCGATCACCTCTCACAGGTCTCTACCGCTGTCCGCGGAAGAGTTCGCCGTGCGCGGGGGTCGATGTGCAGCAGGTACATCCATCCGAGCACCCGGAGCTGCCATCGTCTGCTCCGATCGCCGATGGTGACGTTGTGGTGGTGGAGGCCAGTGGGTTCCCAGATGCGAGAGGTGCGGTGTTCCTCGGCGTCGGAGCCGGAGCGCAGCAGGCATCCTCGAAGGCCGCTGCGGGTGCGATCGTGACGTTGAGGGCACCGGACGCCGCGGGCGGGGGCACGAAACCGTCCAAGGGGGTGGTGCGGGCGGCGCGAATCGCATTGGCTATGACCAGGACTTCGGCGAGTTCGTGGACGAGCACCACGGTGGCCAAGCCCAGGACACCGGTAGCAGCCAGTGGGACGAGCACGCCGATGATGGCAATCGACAAGGCGATGTTCTCGATCATGATGCGCCGGGCGCGTCGAGCGTGGGCCAGCACCTGCGGTAGATGCCGGAGGTCCTCACCCATGAGGGCAACATCGGCGGTCTCGATGGCAACGTCGGTTCCCATCGCGCCCATGGCGATCCCGACATCTGCGGTCGCCAAGGCAGGAGCGTCGTTGATGCCGTCGCCGACCATGGCAATCTTGCGTCCGGCCGCGATGTCGGTCAGCAGGGCCGCTTTGTCCTCGGGCAGTAGTTCGGCGTGGACGGCGGTGATGCCCGCCTGGGTCGCCAGGGCCTGCGCAGTGAGCGCGTTGTCGCCGGTGAGCATCGCAGTGTCGATACCGAGCGCGGTGAGTTGGCGGACAGCCTCGGCGGCCTCGGGCCGCAGTTCGTCGCGGACGGCGATCGCAGCGATCAGAACTCCGGCGCGTTCGACGAGAACGACTGTGGCACCGCTGCTTTGGAGACGAGCGACGTCGGCGTGGAACTCCTCGGAGCTGGGGTGTGTGTCGAACCAGCTCGGTTTCCCGAGCCTGATCGGGGCTCCGTCGAGGGTGCCGGTCAGGCCGTGCCCGGCGATGGCAGTGACATCATCGGCTGCCGCGACGGTTGATACGGAGGCCAGTACGGCGCGGGCGAGTGGATGCTCGCTGCGCGCTTCGAGCGCAGCAGCAACGGCCAGCGCGTCGTCGCGGCTGATTCCCGCAGCGGTGACGACGTCGACGACCTCCGGTCGTCCTGCGGTGAGGGTGCCGGTCTTGTCCAAGGCGACGACGCGAATGCGGCCCAGCTCTTCCACTGCTGCACCGCCTTTGATCAATGCCCCGTTGCGGCTCGCAGCCCCGATCGCCGCCACCACCGACAGCGGCACCGAGATGGCCAACGCGCACGGTGATGCCGCGACCAGGACCACCAGTGCGCGTTCGAGCCACAACATGGGGTCACCGAGCACCGCACCGACGCCAGCGACGAGTACGGCGAGAATCATGATCGAGGGCACGAGCGGACGTGCGATACGGTCCGCCAGCCGTTGGCCGGCCCCTTTGCGGTCCTGGGCCTGTTCGACGATGCGGACGATGCGAGCAAGCGAACTCTCCGATGCCGGCGCGGTGACGGTGACCTCGATGGCCCCGCCGCCGTTGATGGCACCGGCATGCACCTCGTCACCGACACCGGCTTCGATGGGCACGGACTCGCCGGTGATCGCAGACACGTCCAGATTCGTCGAACCGCGAGCGATGGTGCCGTCCGTGGCAGCTCGCTCACCCGGCCGCAGCACCATGATGTCCCCGATCACGACCTCGTCGGGGGACAGGGCCTGCTCGGTTCCACCGCGCAGGACAGATACCGTCGGCGGCACCAACGACAGGAGTGCGCGCAGTCCGCGGCGGGTCTTGGTGACCGCGTATTCCTCGAGTCCCTCGGCGACGGAGAACAAGATACCGAGCATCGCGGCCTCGGGGATCTGGCCCAATGCGATGGCACCGAGGAGCGCGATCGTCATCAGCGTGCCGACACCGATGCGTCCGTGTCGCAG
Source organism: Rhodococcoides navarretei (assembly GCF_038069675.1). Lineage (NCBI taxonomy): Bacteria > Bacillati > Actinomycetota > Actinomycetes > Mycobacteriales > Nocardiaceae > Rhodococcoides > Rhodococcoides navarretei. The sequence continues at coordinate 4,414,470 of NZ_JBBPCN010000001.1, read as the reverse complement.
ATTTCTCACCGTCGCGGGAACGAAGGTGACGGCGGCGATCGCGGCAGCGATCAGAGCGCCGACGGTCGCAACCGCATCGGCACCCGTTCGACCGAGCAACCACGATGCGCCCAGGATGATCGCGGCGGCCGACGCGAGTTGCAGCTCGCGGACCTGCCACAACCTCGGGAGTGCATCGGTCGGAGCCGGACCTCCCGTGCCCGCACCGTCAGCAGTGGATTCGGTGGTCGGCGCTGCCGGGGTAGGTCCGCAGCACGCGTCAACCATGATCTACCCCGGTGAGATCAGTGGCGGTCGAGGCGGTGGGCAGTACCTCGGTCAGTGTCGCGAGCAGTCGGGTGCCGCGGTCGGTGAGCGCATACATGACCAACTTTCCCTCTCTGTTCGATGTGACGGCGTCCGCGGCTTTGAGTTTGCGGAGATGGTGGGAGACCAGCTTCTGGCTCTGTCCCACGATCCACGCGATGTCGCAGCCGCACATCTGCCCGCCGGCGTTCAACGCGAGCGCGATGGTCAGTCGGGTGGGGTCGCCGAATGCTCGGGCAGCGTCGGCGACGGGTTCGATATCGCCGAGCGCGGGCAGAGTAGCGCGAACCCTCTCGGCGTGAGGGAGGTCCATACACAACAGATCGCACGAGTCCAGAGGTTCCAAGGCCATGGTCACAATCTAACAATCATGCGATCGTTAGGGAAGGGCTTTGGTCAACGTTCGTACGATTGTTAGTGTCATAACGAGTCGAAACGCCCATATCGGGCCCATTGATCAGTCCGAACGAATCGAGAAGGTAGTTGTATGAGCCGAGCGTTGAAGATTTCCTTGTCCCTGGTGATCGTGTTCGCCGCCGCGTTGGCTGTATTTCTGATGGTGGATCGATCGGGGTCCCCCGATGCTGCCGCCGCCGAGCAGGCCGCGACCGACCCTGCCTCGATTGCGGTGCGCGAGAACAGTCATCGGTTGAACTCGGTGCCCGACGGCCGGGTCACGTTCGTGGAGTTCCTCGACTTCGAGTGCGAGGCCTGCCGATCGGCCTACCCGGCGATCGAGCAATTGCGTGAAGAGTACGGCGACCGGGTGAGCTTCGTGGCCCGCTACTTTCCCATCGCCTCCCACTTCAATGCCGAACGAGCCGCACGCGCAGTCGAAGCCGCGGCCCAGCAGGGCGGATTCGAGGCCATGTATCAACGCATGTACGAAACGCAGGCGCAGTGGGGCGAACAGCAGGTTCCGCAGGACGAGTTGTTCCGCAGCTTCGCCGTCGAGCAAGGGCTCGACATGAGCGCCTTCGATGCCGCCTACACCGACCCTGCGACGCTCGCGCGCATCGAGGCCGACGTCGCGGACGGGATCGCGCTCGGCGTGCAGGGCACACCGACGTTCTTCCTCAACGGCACCAAGATCGAACCCACCACGTACGGAGACCTCGCCGATGCCCTCGACGCTGCACTCGGCTGACCCCGCAGCCGCTCTCACCCGACGCAGCGGACCGTTCGCTCGAAGCCTGCCCTGGCTGCTGTTGGTGGGCGGCCTGATCGGACTGACCGCCGCGTTCGTGCTCACAGTGGAGAAGTTCGCTCTGGCGCTCGATCCCGCCTACGCCCCGACCTGCAGCATCAACCCGGTGCTCAACTGCGGATCGGTGATGGACACCCCGCAGGCGTCTGCGTTCGGATTTCCCAATTCCCTTCTCGGGATCGCAGGCTTCGCCGTCGTGGCGGCAGTGGGTGCCGGCCTTCTCGCCGGTGCGGTGTTCGCACAGTGGTTCTGGGGTGCGATGCAGGTCGGTGTCACTGCTGCCGCAGTCTTCGTGCACTGGCTGATCGCGCAGAGCCTGTACGACATCGGCGCCCTGTGCCCGTACTGCATGGCGGTGTGGGCGGTCACCGTACCGATCTTCTGGTACGTCACGCTGCGCAACCTCGACCGCGGGGCTCCGAGTGCGGGCCGGCGGCAGTGGGTGGGAGTGTTGATGCGCAATCACTCGATTCCACTGACCGTGTGGTACCTGACGGTGATTGCTCTTATCGCACAGCGCTTCTGGTCGTATTGGTCGACACTGCTATGACCGGCGACATGTGTTCGCCTCGTGCGCGGTGCCCGCGGTGCGGACAGTCGAAGCGATGAGAGGCAGCGGAACGGTGGTGATGCTCGTGCTTATGGTCGCAATGATCGCGGCACTGTGGCCACGATCCGGTGGCATCGAGCGCGGCCCGTCAGAGGCCATCGCCGACAATGCCGCGCCGGTCGTATCCGAACCCGCACGGTCCCGCCCACCAGGTGACGCGGCACGAGCAACAGCGCTACCGCTGTGTCCGCCGCCGGTACCGCGCGAAGGCGGTCCGCTGGCGGGAGTGATAGCGCGCTGCATCGGCAGCGACAGCGACAGCGATGCCGATCTCGCCGACGTTCTCGGCAGTGAGGTGACGTTGATCAACCTGTGGGCATCCTGGTGCGGCCCGTGCCGCACCGAGATGCCGGTAGTCGATGCCTACGCCGCAGAACCCGACGCGATCCCAGTCATCGGAATCGACGTCGAGGACCGGCCCGCGGACGCGGCCGCGCTGGTCACGCAACTGGGCGTCCGCTATCCGAACTACATCGACGGCGGCAGCGTCCTGGACGCGCTCTCGGCACCGCCGGTCCTTCCCTTGAGCTTTCTCCTCCGCCCGGACGGAACGATCGAGCGCGTCACCGACCCGACGGTGTTCGAGATGACAGACCAGATCCGCACTGCAGTAAAGGATTTCACCTCATGACACGTCTCCCACCAGTGTGGGTCGGTGCGCGCCGTCAAGGCACCACGCCCACCGCGGCAATCGGATCGATTCTTGCCGTCGTACTACTGATCTCCGGATGCTCCGACGGCGCACAGGCTGCATCCACGGGAGGTAGCTTCGACTTCGTCGCCCCCGGCGGTCGAACCGACATCGTCTACGATCCCCCCGAAACACGCGGTACCATAGGCGAACTCGCCGGCCCCGATCTGATGGAGGAAGGCAAGACGACCGCTCTGTCGGACTACGACGGCAAGGTGGTGGTGATCAATCTCTGGGGTCAGTGGTGTGGCCCCTGCCGCGGCGAAGCCGACGACCTCGAAGAGGTCTACGAGACCACCCGCGAGCGCGGCGTGCAGTTCCTCGGTCTCAACGTCAGAGATCCACAGAAGGACAAAGCGCAGGACTTCGTCGTCGACAACGACGTCTCCTACCCCTCGATCTACGACCCTTCGATGCGGACACTGGTCGCCCTCGGCGGGAACTACCCGACCAGCGTGATCCCCTCGACGCTGGTACTCGACCGTCAGCACCGCGTGGCCGCGGTCTTCATGCGCGCCCTGCTCACCGACGATCTCCTTCCCGTCGTCGAACGGATAGCCGCGGAATGACGACTCTTCTCGCCCAGGACATCGGGTCGGCCTTCCAGAACGCGGCATCGAGCGGGCCACTGCTGCTCGCGATCGCGGCATGCACGCTCGCCGGGTTGGTCTCGTTCGCCTCACCCTGCGTGGTGCCGCTGGTGCCGGGATACCTGTCCTACCTGGCAGGAATCGCCGGTGCCGACGCCCAATCAGCCGATACCCGATCGCCCGGCACCTCGACCATCGGCACCTCGTCGACGGAGCTGGCGAATCGCTGGCGTGTGGCCGGCGCAGCGTCGTTGTTCGTTGCCGGGTTCACGATCGTCTTCGTCCTCGCCACAGCCTCGATCTTCGGAGTCATCGGCACCTTGCGCATCAACGAGCAAGTACTCCAACGAGTCGGCGGCGTCATCACGATCATCATGGGTGCGGCGTTCATCGGATTGATACCCGTTCTGCAACGCGACACCCGATTCGCACCTCAGCAGATCTCGTCCCTCGCTGGAGCGCCGCTGCTCGGCGGTGTGTTCGCGCTCGGCTGGACACCGTGTCTGGGTCCCACCCTCGCCGGCGTTCTGTCTGTTGCGGCAGGAACCGAAGGTGCAACCGCAGCTCGCGGGGTCACTCTCATCGTCGCGTACTGCATGGGGCTCGGCCTACCGTTCGTCGTCCTCGCGTTCGGTTCGAGTTCGGCGATGCGCGGGGTGGGGTGGCTTCGGAGGAACTCACAGAAGATCAAGGTCGCGGGCGGTGTCATCATGATCGCCGTCGGCATCGCTCTGCTGACCGGAGTATGGGGATTGTTCATCGCCTGGATCCGCAACGAATTCGTCAGTGCAGTGATCCTGCCCATCTGATCGAGATGTCGCCGAACCACCACGCCGCATTGCATTGTTCGGGTAGCCGAACTATATTTTCAGGGTCCTGACATACTGTTGGTGCCGGAGGGTGTGGTCATGTCTGTGCTGCAGCGCCGATCGTCTCGGCCGCCCTCGAGGTTTCGGTCGGGCCTCGTTCTGCTCGGACCCGCTTTCGTCGCAGCGATCGCCTACGTCGACCCCGGCAATGTCGCCTCCAACGTCAGCGCCGGGGCGCAGTTCGGATACCTGCTGGTCTGGGTGATCGTTGCCGCGAACGTGATGGCCGGTCTCGTCCAGTTCCTCTCCGCCAAACTCGGCATCGTCACCGGAATGACACTGCCCGAAGTCGTTCGCGAGAAGTCGAGCAGGACTGTGCGACTGGCATATTGGGGGCAAGCAGAAGTGGTCGCCATGGCGACCGACCTCGCCGAAATCGTCGGCGGTGCGATCGCCCTCTACCTGCTCTTCGACCTGCCGCTCCTGATCGGCGGCCTCATCACCGGGGCCGTATCGATGATCTTGCTGATGGTCCAGGATCGCCGGGGCCAACGGCCCTTCGAGTTCGTGATTCTCGGGCTACTCGGTGTCATCGCCGTCGGATTTCTTGCCAGCGTCGTCGTGGAACCGCCATCGTTCACCGAGGCCGCGGCCGGTCTGATTCCGCGGTTCGACGGCGCGGAAAGCGTGTTGATCGCCGCCGCGATGCTCGGTGCGACGATCATGCCGCACGCGGTGTACCTGCACTCCGGTTTAGCACGTGACCGGCACGGACACCCCGAGGCAGGGCCTGTCCGTCAGCGGTTGTTGCGGATCACCCGGATCGATGTCGGGTTGGCGATGCTGCTGGCCGGTGCAGTGAACATGTCGATGCTGCTGTTGGCGGCATCGACATTGGGGGGCCGCGAGGGCGTCGATTCCATCGAAGGAGCCCACGCAGCAGTAGGGGACACTCTGGGGCCGGTGGTAGCACTGCTGTTCGCGGTGGGCCTGCTGGCCTCGGGCCTTGCATCGACATCGGTCGGGGCGTACGCCGGCGCGATGATCATGGATGGGCTACTACGTAAGCGCATTCCGATTCTGGTGCGACGACTGGTGACACTTGTTCCCGCACTGGCAATTCTGGCAGCAGGAGTCGACCCCAGTCGGGCACTGGTCGTCTCGCAGGTCGTGCTGTCGTTCGGTATTCCGTTTGCGTTGATTCCCTTGGTGCGGTTCACCTCGGACCGCATCCTGATGGGCGGCGATGTCAATCACCGGATCACGGCATACGCGGCATGGCTCATCGCGGGAATCGTCGTCGCACTCAACATTGCACTGATCTATCTGACCGTGGCCTGACTGCGCGCGGGTGGACGTGTCGAGCATGCGCTTATTTCACACGCGTAGCGCATCGACGGGCGTCCGGGTCATCGAGTTTCTGCTCGAGGGTGGGGTCAGGGTGCGCCGTTGCTTGCCGTGGCGGGCTCGTGTTGGCTTTTTTCATTGGTATGGAAAGTGATCAGATTGCCGTCGGTGTCGACAGTTGCGAACTCCGTCGTTCCCCAGTCCGTCGAGACGGGACGACCCGCGTCTGCGGGATGGAGAACTCCCGCGCGGGACATCTCGGCGTAAAGGTCGTTGATCTCGTCCACGGCGATGCGGCAGCTGGCTGTGCCGGCAAGGAACGTCTCGGCTCCGCTGCATACCGGCCATGCCGCAGGGTCTGAACGGGTATTCCAGCTGTCGTCGTCGGCGGCCCACAAGTGGATCTCGACGTCGTCGCGGGTAAGCCTCGCGAAAGTCGGGTCGGTGTACCGGGTCGTGAAGCCGAACGCGCGGACGTATATCTCTACAGCGGTGTCGATGTCTCGTACCGGCAGCGCAGGTACCACTTTCGACATGCTCATAGGCAACACTAACGCCGACGGGCCGGAGGAGAGGAGCCGAACCCACCTCAATTGCTGGCGCTCAGTGCATTCGACTTCTGACACAGTGAACGCGACTCCTGTGTCGGCGGCCATGAAAAACTGACCACAGGCGGCCATGAATATGCCCACTGACGGCCGATAAGAACTGACCACTCGCGGCCACGAATGTGACCGCCTGTGGCCACGAATCTGCCCAGACCACACCCATCCTCTCGGCGCGTCAGCGCCGAGGAGGCCTCTCCTGCGGTTTCGATACCGATGCCTAGTCCGTATCGAATCCACCGCAGGAGAGACCACGTGAAGTCTGACGGAGAACTGATGGACATACTCAATGCATACGACCTGACCGGATCATTGCGGGCCGCCGCAGACTTGTGCGGCTGCTCCCACAACACCGTGAAAAAGGCCGTCGAAGACCGAGACGCCGGCCTGCCACCGGCCACCCACCGAACCAAAATCACCGACGACTGGCTCGAATACCTCGAAGAGTGGGTCTCCAAATCCAAGGGCAAGATCCGCGGCGACAAAGCCCACGAGAAACTTCTCGCACTCGGCTACACCGGTGCCGACCGCACCACTCGACGCGCCCTCGCCGAAATCAAAACCCAATGGAGACTGGGCAATACGAGAGTGCACCGGCCATGGATCACCGAACCAGGACTGTGGCTGCAGTACGACTTCGGAGACGGCCCGGTCGTCGACGGCCGCAAGATCGTGCTCCTCGTCGCCTGGCTGGCCTGGTGCCGCTACCGCATCGTGGTCCCACTACGCGACCGCACCGCAGCGAGCGTCTTCGCTGGCCTGGACCGGGTCTTCCGCATCATCGGCGGCGCACCGACCTACCTGCTCACCGACAACGAAAAGACCGTTACCGCCGGCCACGTCGCCGGCGTCCCGATCCGCAATCGCACCGCGGTCACCTTCGGTCGGTACTACGGAATCACCGTGCTGACCTGCCAACCGGCGGACCCTGCATCGAAAGGCGGAGTGGAGAACGCTGTCAAACTCGCCAAAGCCGACATCGTGCCCACCGAGACGAACCTGCTCGAGCAGTACGCCACCTTCGCCGACGTCGAAATCGCGTGCACGGCGTTCATGACCGAGATCAACGCCCGAGTACATCGGGCCACCCGCCGCGTCCCGAACGAGATGCTCGCCGAGGAACGACCCGAGTTGCACGGTATCCCCGACATGCCGCACACCGCAGTCCTCGGAGTCGCTCGCCGAGTCCCCGACAACACACCGATGGTCACCTTTGATCACTGCCAATACTCGACACCAGCAACACTATTGGGTCAGAGCGTGTGGGTCAGACTGCACGACGGGACAGATGAGGTCGTCATCTGCGCTCTCGATGACGGTGGCCCGATCGAAGTGGCCCGGCACGCCCGCACCACACCCGGCAGCCCCGCCATCGACGACGCCCACTTCCCCGGACATCACCCGAGGATCCCCGGCGACTACAGCGTCCGCGCGCGAACAGTATCCGAACAGCAATTCCTCGCGATCGGGGAAGGTGCCGCGACATGGCTCAAGGAAGCCGCCGCGGTCGGCACCGAACGGATATACCTGAAAATGTCGCACGCGGTCGATCTCGCGCGACTCGGAGTTCGGGGCGATGTCGATTGGGCACTCGGGCACGCAGCGGTGCACGGCCGCTTCGCCACCGGCGACCTCGACTCGATCCTCGCATCGAAGGGAATGGACCTCACCCGCCGCGGCGCATCCGAATCCACCTCCCTCACGCAAGGCACATCAGGATGGAACTTGTTGGGCAGCAACGCTATCGAACACAAAACCGCCGACGAGACGAACGAAGGTCAGCGATGAACACCGTCACAGCGGAACTCCCCACCGACCTCGAAACGCTGCTGCGGCAACTCCGCCTGCCGCATGCCAGGTCCATCGCCGCCGAAGTCCTCGCCACCGCACGAGCACAACGCTGGGACCCCGCCGAGGTCGTCAAAGCGCTTCTCTCAGAGGAATCCGCCGGCCGGGCACGATCGATGCTGACCGCCCGCCGCAAAGCAGCGGGATTCCCCACCGGGAAGACCTTCGAGGTCTGGGACGAGAACGCATCATCGATCCCGCTTCCCACCCAGCATGCCCTGCAGACCCTCGAATGGGTGCATCGCCGCGAGAATCTGGTGGTCTGCGGGCCGGCCGGGACAGGCAAGACATTCTTCCTCGAAGCGTTGGGACAGAACGTGATCCAAGCGGGGATGCCGGTCGCGTGGTTCACCCTCGAGCAGATCGGGGTCCTCGTACGCGCGCACCGATCCGACGACTCACTCGGCAAAGCGATCGCGAAGATCGTGCGCGCCGAACTCGTCGTGATCGACGATGTCGGGCTGTTGCCCGTCGGGACCGATGCCGCCGAAGGGCTGTACCGAATCGTCGAAGCAGCCTACGAACGCAAGTCCGTCGCGATCTCCTCGAACCTTCACCCGAGCGGGTTCGACGAACTGATGCCCAAGACCCTCGCCACTGCAACGGTCGATCGGCTGCTGCACCACGCGCACCTATGCCAAACCAGCGGCGATTCGGTCCGCCTCGCCCAAGCCCTGCACGGTCAGGGGGTCAAACCCTTGACCTGACATGATGCTCGACCGGTGGCGGACAAACCCGACATGGGCAGATTCGTGTCCGCCACCGGTCAGTTCTTGTTGGCCACCCATGGGCAGTTCTCGTGACCGCCTGTGGTCACTTCCCGATGTCCATTGACACTCCTGAAACTGACAGGATTACCCATGTCAGTTTCAGAAGTGGGCGTCATAAATTCCTGGGGTTTTACCTCCGATTGCAGTCGTCTTCTGACATTCTGAGTGCAGAAGTGGACTGCACAATCGGTCGGTCACGCAGGCCGGGCGTTCGGAGGCTGCGATGGACGCGGACAAGTTCGATGTCGCCGAGACTGGTGTGCTGACCGCGTCGGCGGAGCAGTGGGAGCAGGCACGGTCACGGTTCGCAGTGCTCAGCGAACTAGTGGATCGATCCTCGATCGGTACCGCAGTGGTGGAGGATGCAGCGCAGCAGTTGGGGGTCTCGCCGCGGCGTGTGTACGTGCTGCTGTCCAGGCTCCGGAATGGGGGAGGGTCGGTCACAGATCTGTTGGTCTCCGCTCCTGTAGGCGGGCGCGGCCGCTCTCGGATGCCGACCGAGGTGGAAGAAGTGATCGCCGAGCACATCAACCGCGAGTTTCTGGCTCGCCAGAAGCTCAGTGTCGCAGCACTGCATCGACGTATCGCGCTCGCCTGTCACCGTGCGGGATTCCCTATCCCAGCCCGCAACACAGTCACCGCGCGGATCGCAGCGATGCACCCGGGCCGCGTCGCACGGTCACGTGGCGGACCGGACGCCGCCCGATCGCGGCAGTCCGCGGGCGATGTCCCGCCGCCGGTGACGGCGGTTCTCCAGCAAGTCCAGATTGATCACACCGTGGTCGATCTGATGATCGTCGATGAATACGACCGGGTGCCGATCGGACGTCCATATCTCACGATTGCTATCGATGTCTTCAGCCGCTGCGTGCCGGGCTTCGTCGTCACACTCGATCCGCCGTCCGCAGTGTCGGTCGGATTGTGTCTGGGCAGGGTGTGCTCGGACAAGAGCGTATGGATCGACGCACTGGGCCTCGGCGCGGATGTGCGGTGGCCGATGGCCGGAAAGCCGCGCGCCTTGTATGTCGACAACGCCGCCGAGTTCAAAAGTGAAGCGCTCCAGCGTGGTTGCGCGCAACACGGCATCGACCTCGGCTACCGACCACCCGGCCGGCCGCATTACGGCGGGATCGTCGAACGCATCATCGGCACCGTCATGACCCAGGTCCACGAACTCCCCGGCACCACGTTCTCGAACCCAACGCAGCGGGGCAGCTACGACTCAGAGGGCACAGCAGCACTGACCTTACGAGAATTGGAACGCTGGCTGATCCTCGCGGTCGCGGCCTATCACGCGGACGTGCACACCGGCCTGAGCCGGAGCCCGGCTGCGCAGTGGGCCAGCAGCACCGACGCCGACACTGCTCGATCGACGTCGACAGTGGTGGGCGAGACCGCATTCCTGGTGGACTTCCTTCCCGTCATCCGGCGTCGCCTGACCCGGACAGGGTTCGTCATCGACCACATCCAGTACTTCTCGAACGCTCTGAAACCGTGGATCGCTAGGCGAGAGAAGTTGGGCCAGTTTGTGATCCGCCGTGATCCACGAGATCTGAGCAGGGTGTGGGTCCTGGACCCCGACAGCGGCGGCGGGTATGTCGAGGTGCCGTACCGGACGATGTCACATCCGGCGGTGACATCGTGGGAACACCGGGCAGCGGTGGTGCGTCTTCGAGAGCACGGCCGAGCAACTATCGACGAACACGCTCTGTTCGCGATGATCGAGAAGATGCGTCAGATAGCCACCTCTGCACAGAGGGACACCAAGCGAGCCCGCCGTAATCGCACTCGCCGTGCTCATCTGAGCAGCGTCACCACACCACCGGCCGCGCAGAGCCCGCCCGAGCCCTGCCAAGGCACCGACGACGTGTCGGTTCCACTATTCGACGACATCGAAGAGTGGTGAAACGGTGAACAACGACCCCCGAAGCGCTCCCGCAGGCCACGGCACCGACCGTATCGGCAAAGACATCGACCCCGGTAGTGCAGACCTCACCCACCTGCGAAGTTCGGTCAGATCGATCGCGGTTCTGCCTGCAGCGCAACGCATCAGGCACATTCGCACCGAGAGGTGGATCGGGTATCCGCGTGCACGGTCGGTGATCGAGCACCTCGAGACGCTGCTGGGGTGGCCGGATCGACAACGCATGCCGAACCTGCTTCTGATCGGACCGACGAACAACGGCAAGTCGATGATCGTTGAGAAGTTCCGCCGTGCACACCCCACTGTCAGCTTGCCCGATCGCGAACAGATACCGGTGTTGTGTATGCAGATGCCTCCGGACTCAGCACCCGCACGGTTCTACCTGGCGATGCTCGCCGCACTCGGAACGCCGATCCGCCCACGGAACCGAGTCCACGAACTCGAACAGCAAGCGATCACGCTGCTGCGAGCGACAGGAGTTCGGATGCTGATCATCGACGAGCTCCACAACGTCCTCGCCGGCCGCGACAACGTACGCCGAGAATTCCTGAACCTGTTGCGGTTTCTGGGCAACGAACTGCGGATCCCTCTCGTCGGAGTCGGCACCCGAGAGGCGTACCTCGCGATCCGCAGCGATGCACAGCTGGAGAACCGTTTTCACCCCATGACGCTGCCGATCTGGACCAACGACACCGACACCCGCTCCCTGCTGGCGAGCTTCACCGCCAGCTTCCCGTTGCGTGCGCCCTCGCACCTGACATCGGCGGAGATGACCGACTACCTCCTCACCCGGTGTGAGGGCACCATCGGCGAACTGGCCACGCTGTTGACCGCGGCCGCAGTGACCGCAATAGAAGCCGGGAAGGAATCGATCACCTCACAGGTGTTGACCCAAACCGCCTACTCCGGGCCCACCGAACGCCGCCGCCACTTCGAACGGCACCTGGCATGACACCAGCCGATGCCCCCGCAGCACGCACAGCGCTCGACCACAGTGCGCATCCGCCGTGGCCGCTGCACCCGCAACCACTACCTGGCGAGACTCTGATGTCGTGGCTGGCCCGGACCACCGCACTGTATTCGTTGATCAATACAGCGGACCTTCTCGACGGGCTCGGTGTCGACACCTCGGGCGTGGACCTGGACCGCTACACACGCGAGCCGGTGTTGACCGCACTTGCCCAGAGAGGCGGCAGTACCGCGGAACGGCTGCGGGAGATGACGTTGGCGGGCTATACGCCCTGGCTGCTCGACAGCACCGACCCCAGTGAATGCGACTTCGACACCTACGTCCATCAGTTCTCTGTCCTACTGCCACCGGGTCTGGCAATGGCAGATCGGCGTCGACGCACACCGGCAGCCGGCACATGGCTTCCCTGGGTGAGCAAGCTCGATACGCGGGCATGCCCCTTGTGCATCGACGCCCTCGACACCGACGCCGATATCGCGGTCATGATGGCTCATCAGTACCCGATGCTGACCAGCTGCACCAAGCATCTCTGCCGGCTCGAATTCTGCGCTGTGATACCCGGGAGACTGGTGTTCTGGGACAGAACACCAGCAGGCTCGGACGAACACGCACCACCGATACCGGTACCAGCAGTCGTCGCAGAAATCGACCGGCGCACAGCCGCCGCCATGACGAGCGGGTCGGTCGAGCTCGTCGCGGGCCGTGTTCAGGCAGCAGTGTGGTTCAGGCTGCTGCGCACCGTCGTCGATGAGGTATCGACACCGCTGGTTCGCACCGGATGGTGGGCGAAGCCACTGAGCGCGATCTGGAAGTCCACCGGTTGTTCCCGCCCGCTGCGGACATCGTGGGTTCCGTTCGAGCAACTGCCGTGGGACGAGCAAGCGAACGTTTTGTTTGCTGCCGCGACCGCGATCATCGCGGTGGAGAACGATGAGATAACCGCGAGCGGAGCTGACGCCTGCCTGCTGCGCCCGCGACGGTACGAGCCGGTCGATCCGGGGACCCCTCCGACGGGGTCTCGCAGTCCGGTACCCACCCGCAGCGCTTGGGACGGTGTGATTGCGGCGATCGATGCCGCTGTCGCCGCCGCCCGCGTCGACAGCGACGCCGCCCGATCTCTGTTCGGATTCGCTCGAACGGGGTGCCGCACCGAAGAAGACGTCGACGAGCTGGCCTATGCCTTCGTCGAGCTCGGCATTCGATTGGACTGGGACTGAAGCGCGCTAGATCACCACACGTTTCTCTACGCCGACTTACGCGGAAATCAATCGCCTCCTGTAGTCACCCACGGTTTGTGTGCGGTGACCGACGAGAATTTTCCTTCCCGCACCGTCTCGAACGAAACACCTGGTGAGCGTGTTTCCAGTCCGAGAACCGTGTCGGAGGTGCCCGATACAGTCCTGCCCATGATGAAACGCCAGCTCGTAGACGGCTCGAACATTGTTCCGGTCGTTTTGCCGGGTGCCGCGGCGGTGTTTCCAGACCTGTCGCCTGAGGTTGCTGCTCGGATCGAGCGGTCGGTGGCGGCATCGCGCTCGACCGGTACCCGTAGGGCTTACTCCTCGGCGTGGCGACGCTTCGAGACCTGGTGCACCGTCGCCGGGCACCACGCGTTGCCGGCGCATCCCGCGACAGTGGCGGCCTACCTCGTCGCTGCGGCGGACACGCTCACCGTCGACGGGACGCGGGCGTACGCGGCCGCGACGTTCGGCAAGTGGATTGCGGCGATCGCCGACCGGCATCGCCAGGTCGGCCACGACAACCCCTGCGGTCACGAGATGGTGCGCGCCACGCTAGCCGGTATTCGTCGCGACTATGCCGCGGCGGGGGATCGGCCACGCAATCCCCGTGCCCCGCTGCTGACGTCCGATATTACCACGATCGTCGCTCTCGCTCGCGCCGGTGTAGCCGGGTGGGCCAGCGAAGTACTCGAACGCCGCGACACCGCGTTGCTGCTGATGGGGTACGCCGGGGCGTTTCGGCGCAGCGAGCTCGTGGGGCTCGAATGTCGGGACGTGCGCCGCGACCGGCTCGACGGTGCGCACGTGCACCTGCGACAATCCAAGACCGACCAGGACGGTACCGGGGCAGTGAAAGCGTTGCCGTACACCGCCAATCACGATTCATGCCCAGTCTGCGCGTGGATCCGATGGATCCAGGTGGTCGCTGCGTTCGACAGCGGAGGCCGGGTCGCCGTGATCCGTACACTTGCCCGTTCCGTGCCGTTCGATCAGCACGTCTGCCGCGGACCGGTTCCAGTTGCGGCACATCGGATGCCGTTGTTTCGGGCGATCCGGAAGAACGGCAACCTGTCCGAGACGGCACTGTCCGGTGCTGCGGTGCACGCCGCGATTCGCCGCAGGGCCGGTCAGGCTGGATACGCCGCGGATCTCGTTACTCAGTTGGGCGGGCACTCGTTGCGGTCCGGCTTCGTCACCCAAGCGTTCCGTAATGGGTCCGACGCGCACGCGATCATGCGTCAGACCGGACACAGCACGCCGGGGATGGTCGAAATCTACGCCCGCGAGAACGCGCCGTTGATCGGTAACGCCGTGAACGACCTCGGGCTGTGACCAGTCCATTCGGCGTCGATCCGAGTCACAGCGGCCGCGCGGAACGCGGCGAAGGCGCTCGACGCGATGACTCCGGTGCTTCGTCGGTGCAGAAGGGCGGAGTCGGTGCCGGAGCGACCCGACCCATAGCTGCTTCGCCGAGCGGTTACCGCTACGAGTGGGCGCTGTTCGAGGACTGGTGCATTGCAACCGAGGTCGAGCCACTGCCTGCCTCGCCGATCACACTGGTGAACTTTCTGGCTGCGAACCCCGCGAGTGACGCTGTGCAGCTCCGCAGGGTCGCCGCGATCAACCGCCGACATCTCGATTCTGGACATACTCCGCCCGGGCGTACGACAGCACTGCGAATGGCGCTCGATTCCGGGCGGTCCGCACGAACGGCACGCCGCGCCGAACACTACTGGGGACTGGCCTCGGCGCTACCCTCGGCGGGATCGATGCAGGCGTTGTTCGGTCGTAGGGACGCGGTTCTGCTTGTGTTGTCGGGAGCCGGGCTCTCGCACCGAGCAATATCGGCGCTCGATCGGTCGGACGTCACCAGCGCGGGCCCCGACGTGCGCATCGGTGGCCGGCACGGTATCCGGATTGCAGCAAATCAGTCGACACAGTTTCGCCCGGCCGAGATCTGGGAACGGTGGCGCACCGTACTGCGATTTTCGGATCGATACCCCTCGACTACATTGCTCGCAGAGCATCTGCAGGCGAACGCTTTTCCCGATATGTCTGGGTGGCCGCGGAGTGTGGGTCCGGTCGCTGTACCGATCGACCGGTGGGGCCACATGCCGTTACCGGCCGATCCGATGACGCCAGCTGCGGTCGGGACGGTGATCGATGCCCACCGCTCCGGGGAGCCGCCCCGACACGTTCTACGGTGTGCACTTCCGCACCCGCGGGGGCGCGGCGAGATGGACTCGAAGGTGACTGTCCCAGTATCGGAACCCGTTTCAGCAGTACTGAATTCGGATTACTATCGCATCGGTCTCGACGCCCGGCGTCGCGCGCATTTCGCTTTGGCCGATGTGCCCGGCATCACCGACGATCTCGAGGACCGGATCGAGCATCTGCTGCAACGCACCGCGGAGCTGCTCGAGGTCGGCGATCGTTCAGGTTGGTGACGTTGCTGCACCTTTTCCTCGATCTACGGCGTCGACGGTGTCGGAGGACGATGACGCGCAAGATATTGGAACTGACTGCAGCGGTGCGTCGTTCGATGCGCGGGATCAAAGTTGTAAGGTGGCCGGACACGGCAAGTTCACCGTTGGCACGGGAGTGCAGGCCTACTTCTGCGACCCGCACTCCCGTGGCTGCGGGGCGCGCCAGCGAGAACACCAATGGATTGCTACGTCAGTATTTTCCCCAGGGCACCGACTTTTTCCAATGCAGCGTCGAGCGGCTCGACGAGGTCGCCGACCTCCTGAACAACCGACCCGAAGACTCTCGACTGGCATAATCGGCGGCAGGCGTTCCCTCTGTCGTAGAGGACCACGCCGACTTGTCAACGACCACGATGCGGCCGCGCTCCTTCCTTCTCGGAGCTCCCGAATTGCCGAGGATGCCGACAGCTCCAAGAACCTCTCTGTTTCCGGTGTCCGGACTGACCGAGTGAATCAGTCGGCAATCAAGTGATAGTCGCCCGCTTCGTCGAGCGCGGCCGTGACTTGTTCTCGAGTGAGTGTCGTCTCGGAGTCGACCGATACCGTCGACTCACCGCCTGCGACGAGATCGACCCTGACGTGGTGGACACCGTCGATCGCTTCGAGTTCGGTGGTGACTGCGTCGGCGCAGTGACCGCAGGTGAGGCCGGTAACGGTGTATTGCGTGCTGGTCGTACTCATGGGAGCCTCCTTCGATTCTGTGGTCGTCGTGGACTGCGGTGAACTGCAGCCGCAGCCACTGCTCGGTGAAAGGTCGGTCAACGACAAATCTGACACGTTGTTCATCGGGTTCCGTTCATTGTTCATGGGCTCTGTAGTACCCTAAGGGGGTATCTAGACAAGGCAAACTATACCCCCTATGGGTATGTCTACGCCAAGTATTTCGGTTGTCCTCATTCCTGGATATCTCGGAGTCGGACCCCGGTGTCATCGCGGGATCTCGTGGCGGGCCGAACCCCAGGGGAGGAAGAGGGAGTAAGCCGCTCAACAGCGGCAAGCGCCCGCATCAGCCGCGCGGGTGACCGCCTGCGGTCGCGTCGAAATGTCGCTATCTGTTGTCGGGCTGGTCTCGACCGGGCCGAGTTACGTCAGTGTGTACAACGCCTGGGGGCTGGCTGCGTAGGCGGTGTCGTAGTCGACCGCGGTCAATGCCTCGACGGACCCGGTTGCGGAACGCTTCTGCCAATCGGCGCCGTTGCGACTACGCCAGGCGTATCCGTCGGTGTCGATCCCCCACAGTGCATCGCCGGCACCGGCGAGCAATACCAAGTTCGGTGCGTCGAGGACAGGAGAGAATGTTCGGGCCGTGTCGGTGCTGTGCTGAAGTCCATCAGGTGTCACCGCCCATACTCCGGAGCTCGTAATCGCCAACGACGCCGCGGGCGCAGCGGCGCCGGGAGTCCAGGTGGAGCCGCTGTCGGCGGAGACGAGTAGACCGGTACTGCCATCGAATCCGACGAGGATGCGTCCATCGGCAGCCAGCGCGTGGAAGTCGACTTGTCCCTCCAGTGACCGATCCGACCACGACATTCCGCCGTCATTGCTGCTACGCAGTCCCAGTGGGTTCGCCGCCGTGCTGGATTCGCCGGGATGACCGGAGGTGAAGAGGGTATCGGTGGCCGGTACACCCGACAAACCCATGAAGTCATCGTCGGAAGAGCCGACCCTGGTCAGGTTTCCGGACGAACCGATGGCGAAGAGTCCTGTGTGGCTACCAGCGAGGACGGTGCCATCGGCGTTGACGTGCAATCCGTGCACATGAGCCAGTGAGGAGGTGAAGTCGACCACTGCCGGATCGGCCGCGCCGTCAGTCGCTGCCGGAGCGGAACATCCAACGAGGGACAGAGCTGCGATCAGAGACGGCAGCAGGATGCGGGAAAGCGAGATGGACATAAAGTGCGGTTCTCGTTCTGTCGATGAGGGCTCGGTGATGTAATCGCTTGAGCGTCAACGCCAAGTGATCTCCCGGTCAGGCGCGGTGAACATGACCGGATACGGCGGCTGAGGTGGACGTGACTGCTCGGGCGGTATGTGCGGGACGACGTAGACGCATCGACCTTCATCTCCATTCACTTAATCTCCAATCACTGAGGCGATGTACGAGCGCGGATCGTTCGGCGGCGAACAGCCGTGGCAGCGACATCGCACCGACGATCGGTATCGGCTGAGTGCGAACAATTCCGACACCTTCACCCGCCTCGCCGTGGCGAGCACTCAACTACTAACCAGCATAGTATTTCGGGCAGGTCAGGCCGAAGTGCCCATCCGGTTCGGTGTCATCGCAGATGCGCCGGTGCGTCGCCCGGGGTGATGCCGACGTGGACGTGGTCGCTGTGCACGTCGTCGGTGAAGAATCCTGGACGGTCACCGTTGAGGTCGGTCGGACCTCCGACCTCGGTTGCGCCCAGTAGGGCTGCCGCAGTGACGAATTCGGAGATCGTTGGGTTGTTGAAGGGATCGTCGACAACGCGCCGACCGTTGATTTCTCGGATGTCCACCGCTCGTCCCACTGCGTGGTTGGACAAGCGCGGGTGCGGGAAGACGGTCTGGATGTGACCGGTGTGCATCACCTGCACTGCGTAGGTGAATCGATCGGCAAGTCCGAGCATGATCTGGAGCACATTGTTGTTGATGCGTCCGGTTCCGATGTCGAGTCGTGCAGGCTCGGAGAGCGTGATGCGAGGGTTGCTCAGCACCGACGACGCAGCGGCGGTCAGTGGTACTGGGGACCCAAGAGAGGTCAAAGGGTTGATCTTTTCCACCGTCCAGGCCGCGCCAGCGGCGATGTCGCGCTTGAGCCGGATATCGAGTGCCATCTGCCGGGTCGTCTCAGCCGGCTGCGCGAGCGTGGGGCGTTGTAGGAGTTGGTCGAACAGCACGATCACTGCAGCACTCTCTGGACCGATTCCGGCGTACTGCGGATACACCACTCGCAGGGTGCTGGCGAGGGCCTCGTCGGGTTGAAGCAGTGCTGCCGTCGCCGCGACTTCGAGCGATACCCCTGCGGTGCGCAAGCTGTCGAGTACTCCTCCTCCCTCGCTCCAGCTGCCACCTGCTTCGAGGAAGCTCGTCGCTGCGCGTTTGATCTCGGGCATCACTTCGCCAGCTGTCGGCATCCACCGCCCCGGATTCACCGGGGCCGATGATCGACTGCTCGGTGCGCTCACGGCCGGGGACCGTGCAGGAGATGCGTTACTGCTCGGTGCGAGGCTGGGGGATTGTCTGTCGGCGGTGTTGATGGTGCAGCTGACTGTGAGCGGCAAAACCGCTGCGGCTGTGAGCAGTTGTCGACGGCTGACTGTGATGGCGTTTCCTTTCGTGCGCGGGGGTCTCAAGGGTGAGTGTCGTGGGTGATCACCGCGGCGGCGGTAGCGGCAGGCCGGGAATGTCGATACTGGGCGGCGCTGGCGTGGGCGTGCGGTCGGGGGCGGGGGAGCCGTCACTGATGTACAGCGTGATCAGCGATCCCGGGATCGCCGCGCCGGATGGGGATGTGCCGGTAGCGGTACCGCGAGCGCCCTGACCGGTGGTGGTGACGACGGTCACCTAGAATCCTGCTGCTTCCAATCTCGATGTGGCCGACGACTGGCTCATGCCGCTGACCTCAGGTACTTGGCCGTTGGCGGAGCCGCGGACGTATTTGTCGTCGACCGGTGGCAGCTCGATGGGGCCGAAGTTCGTGGCGATTGGGTCCATCGCGTCGTACCAGGTTCGTGCGGGTTCGTTACCGCCGTAGAGGTTCCCGGAGCTGCAGGGCCGCAGTGGGAAGGAGCAGATCTGGCCCGGTGTCGGTGAGTCACCGTAGGTGTAGACGGCGGCGGCGTAGCGGTTGGTGAAGCCGAGGAAGCCCGAGGATCGGTTGGATTCGGTAGTGCCGGTTTTCCCGGACATCGGCAGCGTCCAGCCCACGGACCCGGCCGCCGATGCCGAGGTTCCTCCGGGTTGGTCGTCCTTGCTCATCGCGTTGGCGAGTGTGTTGGCCAGGCCGGGTTCGACGACCTGCTCGCACGCTTGTTGTGTGACCGGTACAGCTACACCCTCGCGGTCGGAGATGGAGTCGATCGGGTTCGGCGGGCACCAAGTACCTCCCGAGGCGAGGGTAGCTGCGACGTTGGACAGCTCGAGCGGGTTGACCCAGGTAGGTCCGAGTGTGAACGAGCCGAGGCTTTGCTCTTTCTGGAGGTCGGCCATGCTCTGCTCGTCGAATCCAGACGAGCCGGGGAGGGTGTAGGAGCGAAGCCCTAGCCGCACTGCCATGTCGACTGTCGGTGTGACACCGACGGACTCGAGCAACTTCACGAACGCCGTGTTCGGTGATTGCGCCAGTGCGTCGGTGACCGTCAGCGCCGGTGGGTAGTTTCCGACGTTCTCCACGCAGTAAGCGCCCGCCGGGCAGTTACGCGCGCCGCCGTCGCCCAACCCCCTGACCTCGACGCGCCGGGGAACCTGCAGTGTGGCGTTGGTGCCGAGTCCGCGTTCCATCGCGGCGGCAGTGGTGAATATCTTGAAGATCGACCCGGCGCCGTTGCCTACGAGTGAATACGGTTGCGGCTGAACCGTTTCGTCGGCGTCGGCATCGAGTCCGTAGGTGCGACTACTGCCCATGGCGAGGATGCGGTGTTCGTCCTGTCCGGGTGCGACGACATTCATCACGGTGGCGACACCGTCGAGGTCGGGATCTGTGTTCGCGGTCAGTGCGGCCTGGGTCGAGTTCTGCACCGCCGGGTCGAGAGTCGTTTTGATCAGATAACCGCCCTCGTCGATCTGCTCGCGGCTGATACCGGCGTCCTCAAGATATTGGAGTGCGTAGTCGCAGAAGAACCCTCGATCACCGGCGGCGATGCATCCACGTGGGAGGGTGTTGGGCTCGGCCAGCACCCCCAATGGCTCGGATTTGGCGGCCTCGAATTCTGCGGCTCGGTTCGGGATGGTTTCGATCATGTTGTCCAAGACAAGGTTTCGGCGGCTTGTGACTCCCTCGACGTTGGTGTACGGGTTCAGTGCCGAACTGGACTGAACCATCCCTGCCAGCATCGCTGATTGCGTCGCCGTTAACTCGCTGGCATCGACACCGAAGTAGGTTTGCGCGGCGTCTTGGATGCCGAACGAGGCATTGCCGAACGGAACCAGGTTCAGATAGCGGGTCAATGTCTCGTCTTTGGTCAATTCTCTGTCCAAGGACAACGCCATTCGGATCTCGCGGATCTTGCGAGCCGGCGTGGTCTCGATCGCGGCACGCCGCTCGGCGTCGGTGTCAGCGACGACCAGTAATTGATAGTTCTTCACGTACTGCTGATCGAGTGTCGATGCGCCCTGCTCGACCTGCCCGCTGGTGGTGTTGGTCAAGAACGCTCGCAACGTTCCCTGCCAGTCCACGCCCTGGTGTTCTGCGAAGCGCCGGTCCTCGACGGAGACGATCGCAAGCTTCATCTCGTTGGAGATCTTCGCGCTCGGCACTTCGGAACGGCGTTGCTCGTATAGCCACGCGATCGGGTTGCCTGCCACGTCCGTCATCGTCGAGATGGCAGGAACTACGCCCTCGGCGAGTTCGCCGGAAACGTTGTCGTCGGTGTCAGCGGCGCGGTTCGAGACGTATCCCAGGCCACCGACGATGGGGAACAACACTCCTGCAAGCAGCACGCCTGCGAGCGCAGTGCATCCCACGAGTTCGAACACCGTTCGTCGGGTGCTTGACATCATCGTCTCGTTTCTGTCGACGGGGCAGTGCTCGCGGTCGTCCGGGTTGGTGGGACCGACAAGGGGAGCGGAGCACGGCCGCAGCGGCCGTCTAGCTCTCGCCGGTAGGTCTGCATGGTCCGGCCATCTCGATCGAGACGGTTTCCGCTTTTCTGCCATCCGAGGCGCTCGTAGAAGCCGCCTGCATTGTCGGCCACCCCGAGATCGGTGGACAGCTCGGCGCAACGTGCACCTGCCCGCGCAGAGTCGGATTCGAACCAGTCGAGCAACTGTGCACCCACTCCGATCCCTCGCAC
Source organism: Rhodococcoides navarretei (assembly GCF_038069675.1). Classification (NCBI taxonomy): domain Bacteria; kingdom Bacillati; phylum Actinomycetota; class Actinomycetes; order Mycobacteriales; family Nocardiaceae; genus Rhodococcoides; species Rhodococcoides navarretei. The sequence continues at coordinate 4,393,073 of NZ_JBBPCN010000001.1, read as the reverse complement.
CCGTGGGCTCACCGCTATCGCAACGACGACGGCGACACTGTCGGCCGGGGGAGTCTCGGGTTCGCCGTTCGGCAGTGGGATGGGCCGAGCGCGCGCCACCGCTCTGCACCAGGGGCGAAGACGCGTACGAACGAACCGCATGGCGGTGCGCGGGCGGACTGCCATCGCCGCACCGGCGTGTGCAGCCAACGGCAGCACGGTCATCTTCTCGCGCAGTAGATCACCGATATGGGCATGGTGATCGAGGGTGCCGAGGAGGAATCCGACGACGGCGCCTTCGCTATCGGTTGCGACAAGAGCGATGGCGTGTCGTCGGTTGACGAAGCTGCGGTGCCACCGGCGCAGGAACCGTGCTCCCAGCTCGGGGAACAGGCCAATCGGTAGCTCGTCGAGGTGCAACTGCGCGCTCTGCGGTAGATCGTGCGGCCCGGCCTCGCGAAGGACGATCGCGACTCCGGGAGGAGGCGCGGCGGGGTTGGGATGAGGGAAACAAAGGTGCGGCGTAGACGATGAAACGTTGAAGAAGATATGCATGGCGTTGTCCTCGACGAGGCAGGCTCGCGCCCTCACCGCGGAGGCGGCGCGCGAGAAGAAAGGTGGACCGATCTGCGCAAACGCAGACCTCTCACACCCTCAGAAGGCATGCCGCGTCGAGCACGGACATCGGCGCAGGGGGAGAGACCGACCTCTCAGTTGGCGACGATCTCGATGCCTGTAGACCTCGAAGCTGGTGCAGTAGCACTGTCCATCCGGTCCGGCGCAGCAACATTGCCAGCCCTAGCGCAAGGATCGCCACCGCTATGTGGACGGACCCGATCAGGGATCCGTGATTGTCGTGATGACTGGACGCGCTACCGCCGATCCCCTCGTCCTGCTCCGGCGCCGACGTGTGCTCGATTTCCGGGACGCTCTCGATGACCGCAGCCAGCGGAGCGTGGCCGGGCTCTGCGGTGGTGTGTGCGACCTGCGACATCATCAGCACCGCCACTGCCGTGGCCGCCATGATGGACCAGAGCAGAATTCGGCGAATACACTCGCTCAACCGAATCGGACACACACGACGAAAATAGCAGATCCATGTCGCCGTCTACCCGCGCTAGCGACGAATACCGTGTGCGGTGACGCCTCCAGCGTTCCATGCGGGCCGCACCCTCAACTGCCAGGCATTGTTGGGTTCGACGTTGGCGCAGGGCCGTGGTGACCCAGAGGGCGGCGGGCCCGTCATCGAGCAGGTGCGCGGCGGCGCGATCCACGGTGACCAGTACATCCTCGTAGGCCAGTCGTAGTGGCGCTCGCTCATCGAGTTGGGACATCGCGACATCCTCGATCAACTGCAGAGGGAACCGCGCCGCTTCGTACTCGGCACGCAAAACAGCTAGTGCAAGTGTGCCTGATCTCACCGCACAGGTATTACTCCGCGGGATGAAACGCGTTTGGACGGCATGAGTAGAAGAACCGATCCGCGCCTACCGTGGGGCCGAAAGCGGCCTAAACCGAACCGCAGCCCGGCAGCGTTCCGGATGGACCAAGTACCACGTTTGTGGTTGCAGCACTTACCCTCTCGCCCAGGCGACTACCGCGCACAACTGCACACGGCCCATCAACTACTATGTTGCATAGTAATTGAGATGCAATCGTCGAAAGGGTGTGGCGGTGTGACAGCTGATCAAACCCCGGCGCTCACATCGCAGGGACGGTTACGCAGAGCAATCGCTGCGGTGCGCAACAGGTGGCGGCAACTGACCTCGATGCGAACGGCACTGGTGCTGCTGTTTTTGCTCGCTATCGCAGCAATCCCAGGCGCCCTGCTGCCACAGCGCAATCTCAACACCCAGGCGGTTGATTCCTACATCGCAGCGCGCCCGGCTCTCGGGGCCGTCATGGACACGCTGGAATTGTTCGACGTATTCGGAAGCTTCTGGTTCACCGCCATCTACGTCCTACTGTTTGTGTCGTTGATCGGCTGCCTGACTCCCCGAATGATCGAACACGGTAAAGCCCTTCGCGCACAGCCAGTTCGCGTACCCCGAAACCTTTCGCGACTACCGCTTCATCATTCGGGCGCTCTCGCCGGTAGCCCGAAAACCGTCATCGACGACATCGCGCCCCACTTGAGAGGGTGGCGTACTGCCGTTAGGCCCGAGCCCGATGGGGCGCTCACCCTCTCCGCCGAGAAGGGCTATACCCGCGAAGCGGGAAACCTACTTTTTCATTTCTCGCTGATCGGTCTGCTCGCGGCCATCGCCATCGGCAAGCTCTTCGGTTACGAAGGATCGGTCATCGTCATCGCCGACAACGGGCCCGGTTTCTGCAACACCTCGCCCGCCATCTACGACTCCTTCCGGGCCGGCAACAGCACCGACGGAACCGGGCTGGAGCCGTTCTGCATCAGAGTCAAGGACTTCAACGCCGACTACCTTGAGAACGGCCAGGCAGAGATGTTCACCTCGAACATCTCCTACCAGTCCGCCGACGACATCGCCGCAGACACCTGGCGCGACTATCAACTCAAAGTCAACGAACCCCTCCGGCTCGGAGATGAACGCATCTACCTCACCGGCCACGGATACGCCCCGGAATTCACCGTGACCTTCCCCGACGGTCAGAGTCGAACCGAGGCCCTGCAGTTCCGGCCCGACGACGCCACCACGTTCCTGAGTAGCGGGGCGTTGCGTTTCGATCCACCCGGCGGGACCTATGCCACCGCCGATGAGCGACGCCGCGGCCAGATCGCCATCGAAGGCCTCTTCGCTCCCACTGCGCAATTCAACGGAACCCTGCTCTCCTCCCGCTTCCCGGACTTGGTCGATCCTGCTGTGGCAGTGGATATCTACAAAGGAGATACCGGCCTCGACACCGGCATACCCCAGTCGATCTTCTCCCTGGACCAGGAGATGATCAACCAGGGCCGACTTGTCAAGCAGGATCGGGTGAACCTGCGTCCCGGTGAATCGACGACCCTCACCGACGGCACCAACATTCGATTCAACGGCGCCAAGGAGTTCGCCAACCTGCAGGTCGGATACGACCCCGCACAGTTGTGGGTGCTCGTGTTCGCGATCACGATGATGACCGGACTGTTGGTCTCGCTGGTGATCAAGCGACGTCGAGTCTGGTTCCGTGTACTCCCGGCCGAAACAGGCCGATCGAGCGTGGAGATGGGCGGGCTCGCCCGTACCGATCACGCCGGATGGGGACCCGAATTCGAGACCCTCCGCACCGAAATCTGGACGCCGCGGACAAAGAACCACTCCGAGACCCTCGATACAGAAACGGTGTAGCGCCATGCCGATCGACGACAACCTCGCCCGCTGGAGCGACATCAGTTTCGAGACCGCCTTCGTGGTCTACCTTCTCGCCGCGATCCTGTTCATCGCACAACTCGCAACGACACGAACAGCGACTCTGAGCCGGGCCTCGAGTCTGCATCCGCAACTGATCGCAGCGACATCATCGACACCGGGATACGTGCCGGTCCCCGAGCGAAGAGCCCCGTCCGAACGCCTGGGCCGCACGGGACTCGCCCTGGTAATGCTCGCACTCACTTTGCATATCGGGTCGATCGTCCTGCGCGGGATCGCCACTGGCCGCCCGCCGTGGGGAAACATGTACGAATTCGTCTCCGTCACATGCGCGGCCGGCATACTTGCCGGACTGATCGTGCTGCGCTCGGAGCAACTGCGCACACTATGGTTGTTCGTCCTCGTGCCGACCTTGATCCTGCTCTTCATTGCCGGAACTGTGCTCTATGCCAACGCGGCGCCCGTCGTACCAGCCTTGCAGTCGTATTGGCTCCCCGTGCACGTCTCCGTCGTCTCGCTCGGCAGCGGGGTGTTCCTGATCTCCGGTGCAGCCAGCACATTGTTCCTGATCCGGATCCGATATCCCAACAACAACGCCGTCCCCGACAGCAGAGTGGGCCGGATCGTCGCTCGTCTCCCCTCGGCGCACTCGCTCGACGTGCTGGCGTACAAGACCACCATCTTCGCGTTTCCCCTGTTCGGAATCGGTGTCATCCTCGGCGCGATCTGGGCCGAGGCCGCGTGGGGTCGGTTCTGGGGCTGGGACCCGAAAGAGACGGTCTCATTCATCGCGTGGATCATCTACGCCGCGTACCTGCACGCCCGGGCCACCAGCGGGTGGCGTGACACCCGGGCCGCGTGGATCAACATCGCCGGATTCGTGGCCATGCTGTTCAACCTGTTCATCATCAACATGGTGGTCTCCGGACTGCATTCGTACGCGGGTTTGAACTGATGTCGCCTGCTAGCCGCCGCCCTGTGCTTCGGCGAGGTCATGCGGCACCGGTCGCGTCAATCCCGCGTCGACCCGGCCGGTGTTGCCGACCGGGTATCGACCGGACCAGGATCCAGGAGCCACGACCACGATCCGAATCAACTGACTGCCTCGTGTCCGTAGTGCATTCCGGAGAGGGAAGTCACAGTGCCCCGAGCTTCGTCACCGGCCAAGACTGGGGCATCGACCGCGTCACCGATCCCACGATGTTCGAGACATCGGCGCAGATCCGTACTGCAGCAAAGGCGTCGACTTCATGAGACTCGGCCGCCCTACGGGGGCTCGCACACGCGAACAGAGCAGTCTGCCCGCCACGGCAACGGCATCCATCCTTGCCGTTGTACTCCTGGTCTCCGGATGTTCCGCAGGCGCCGACGCCGTGCCCTCCGGAGGTAGCTTCGATTTCGTTGCACCCGGTGGTCAAACCGACATCGTCTACGATCCCCCCGAAACGCGCGGAACCATCGGTGAACTCGCCGGACCCGATCTGATGGAGGAAGGTAAGAACACCGCTCTGTCGGACTATGACGGCGAGGTGGTCGTGATCAATCTCTGGGGTCAGTGGTGCGGCCCCTGCCGCGGCGAAGCCGACGACCTCGAAGAGGTCTACGAAGCAACCCGCGAGCGCGGTGTGCAGTTCCTCGGTATCAATGTTCGAGATCCGCAGAAGGACAAAGCGCAGGACTTCGTTGTCGACAACAATGTCTCCTACGCCTCGATCTACGACCCCTCGATGCGGACGCTGATCGCCCTCGGCGGGAACTACCCGACCAGCGTGATTCCCTCGACGCTGGTACTCGATCGAGAGCACCGGGTGGCGGCAGTGTTCATGCGTGCCCTCCTCGCCGAAGACCTGCTCCCTGTCGTCGAACGGATAGCAGACGAATGACTGTTCTTCTTGCCCAAGGCGGCGTTGGCTCGACGTTCCAAAATCTGGCATCGAGCGGACCTCTGGTACTGGCGATCGCCGCATGTATGCTCGCCGGGCTGGTCTCGTTCGCGTCACCGTGCGTGGTGCCCCTGGTGCCGGGCTACCTGTCGTACCTGGCGGGCATCGCAGGTGCCGACGTGCCGTCGCTCGCCGCCGCCTCGACTGGTGAAGCACCGCCGAAGCTGGCAAGCCGCTGGCGCGTGGCAGGTGCAGCGGGGTTGTTCGTCGCCGGCTTCACCATCGTCTTCGTCCTCGCCACCGCCTCGATTTTCGGGGTCATCGGCACCCTGCGCATCAACGAACAGGTGCTTCAGCAGGTCGGCGGTGCCATCACGATCATCATGGGCTTGACGTTCATCGGGTTCATTCCCGCATTCCAACGCGACACTCGATTCGCGCCGCAAACCATCTCGTCTCTTGCTGGAGCGCCGCTGCTCGGTGGCGTGTTCGCGCTCGGCTGGACGCCGTGCCTTGGCCCCACGCTCGCCGGGGTGTTGTCCGTTGCCGCTGGCACTGAAGGCGCAACCGCAGCGCGCGGCGTCACTCTCATCGTCGCCTACTGTCTGGGACTCGGTCTACCGTTCGTGGTCCTCGCGTTCGGCTCGAGTTCGGCGATGCGCGGTGTCGGCTGGCTACGGCGGAACTCGCAGAGAATCAAAGTGGCAGGCGGAGTGATCATGATCGCCGTCGGTGTCGCCCTGCTGACGGGGGTGTGGGGTCTGTTCATTGCCTGGATACGCAATGAATTCGTCAGTTCGGTTGTATTACCCATCTGAGAAGGAAACCGAGCAGCCGCACGTGCAAGACCACGCCTCCCCAACTGCCAGTGCCGGTGGTATCGAACCCACTCTCTGTCGACGGCGCGCCCCCGCCGGGCCGCGATGACCCGATCCGAGAGCCGCCCCCTGTCCCTACCGCGGATCTGCGTGTCCCAAGGACCCCGCAGGCGGGTGCATCAGCAGGGGAGGGCATGTTTCCGGGGCCGTGTTGATCGGTGTGGCAGCTAAAAGGGCCAGGTCCTTCGAAACCGAAGGGCGGGGCTCGGTATTAGCCGAGCCCCGCCCTACGGTTGATAGTTCCCAGAATTGAGAGTTACTGGGCGAGCAAACTTTCCATTGTGGAGATTTCGCTCTGCTGCGCATCGATGATTGTGGAGGCAAGCTCCTTGGCATCAGCATTGGAGCCGTCGGCCAACTCGATCTGAGCCATCTCGATTGCCCCCTTGTGGTGCTCGATCATCATGGTGAGCCACATGGAGTCGAACTCCGCTCCGTTAGCGGCCGACAACATGTCCATGTCTTCCTGGCTCATCATGCCGGTCATGCCACCGCTCCCCATGTCCATACCGCCCATGTCCATTCCGCCCATGTCCATTCCGCCCATGTCGGCGGACGCTGCGGGCTGTCCCCATGCGGTGAGCAGGGCATTCATCTGCTCCATCTCCGGTGCTTGAGCTGCTTCGATGGCCTGGGCCAGCTCGATGACCTGAGCATTCTCGGTTCGGCCGTCGACAAGTGAAGCCATCTCCACCGCTTGTGCATGGTGGGGGTACATCCCTTCGACGAACGTGACATCGGCATCGTTGAATTCGGCCGATGCTTCGGCGGAATTCTCGGAGGACGACGAGGCCGGTGTATCGCTGCTCGACATGCCGGGCATGTTCATTTCGCCGTCGTTACTGCTGCAGCCAGCGAGAACTGCGGCGGCGACAGCGGAAGCCGCCGTTATCGCGATCGTGAAACGGGTAGATCGATTCGAACGCATAACAAACTCCTGAAATTATGGTGGGGTGGTTCGGATCGACAGGCACACTGACCCGTCGACATCTGTGTCTCACACAACGGTGAGTCACCTGTCAGATCCGAAGCACAGACAATTCGGAGAGAGTGAAAATGGTCCAGGGCGGCGGGTGCCCGGTTCGACGACGAACTGCCGACAGCCGCGCAGCGTGGACGAGAGAACCGGCGAAGCCCACAACGATTGCCCGTAAGACGGCCAACGCCGCGACAGCACCGATGATAGCCAGACACAGATGCATGACCGAGCTGTGATCGCCACAGCCGTTCCCGCAGTGTGCTGCGGAACCACTCTCCGATGCTGTCGCAGATGATGCTCCCGAATGCTCGTCGACGGCAGGTGGAGCGCTCACCGTCGAGGTCATCGAGTGTTCGCCGATACTCGTCGCCGTTGCGAACGACATCGGCGCAGAATGCATGAGAAGGACTCCGAACAGCACTATCGAAGCGCAAACAGCACCTAGGAGCCACTTCTGGTTCATAGGTTCCGTGGCTGAAGTCCTCACCGGTTCGATCTTACCGGTCTGCCACACGGGCATCCGGTCTCCTCGCAGTCGCGGCGTCCGGACCGTGGACATCGAATCAGGTGGCGATGGGCCGGTTGATTGCGGTCACTTCATCCCAGGGAACGGGCGCGACTTTGACGACGTCGCCGCCGGTGGGGGCGTTGACGTATTTCCCGTCGCCGATGTAGATCCCGATGTGTCCGATCGGTGAGTAGAGAGAGATGAAGTCACCCGGTTGCACTGATTCGCGGGAGACAGGTGTGCCCGCTCGTGCTTGGTCTGCGGCCACGCGTGGAACGGTCAGTCCCAGTTGTTTGTAGGCGAAGTAGATCAGTCCGGAGCAATCGAAGGACCCCGGCCCGGTAGCTCCCCAGGAATAGGGTTTGCCGAGTTGGTCGAGGGCGATGCGCATCGCCTCCGCTGATGTTCCACTCGCAGCCGAGACGGCGGCGGGTAGCTCGGAAGGATTCGTGGTGCCGGGGCTGACGATGGCAGCTCGATCCGCATCGGTGAGGGCGGCGAATTGGTCGGTGATTTTGGCGATCTGATCGGCCAGGTCGGTCTGGCGTTGCTCGAGGTCGCGTTGTGTACGTGCGGCGTCCGCCTCGGCTACCGCAGCGGACGCCTGTGCTTGCCGGGCTTGTTCGAGCTGGTCTCGCGCTTCGTCGTCGATCTGTGTCGAGTCGGCGAGTGCAGCGGCTCGATCGGCGAGGATCCGGTCCAACAACACCATCTGATCGAGTAGTTGCTGTGGGCTGTCCGCGACCAGAACGGCCCCGAGAGGGGATTGCGGTACACCTTTGTACGCGGCGTCGACAGCTGTGGCCAGTGCTCGACGGTTGGCAGATGCGGCCACTTCGGCTTCCCGAGCCGCCGCCGAGGTCTCGTGGGCGAATTGAACTGCGGTACTCAGTTCGCCGCGGCGACGATCGAGGGTGTCCTGCGCGGCGTACATGCTCTCGGTGAGAGTGAAGGCGGTCGCATTGAGTTCAGCGAGTTGTCGTACGGCTTCGGATGCGTTCACCGGGGGTGCAGCAGGGTCCGCCGAAGCTGGAGCATTTACCGAAAATGCCGCGGCAACAACGATGATCGAGGCGATCAGGGTAGCGCGGACACGCCGCGTCGGGCCTGAAAAAGAATGCACAGAAGAAATCCTCTGGGGTCGGTGTGGGTTCCCTGCGTCACCAGCGAAGGAAACGGAGCGCGGCGAGAGCCGCATGGGACTGTGTCCGGCCTCGCCGGTCACCATTGTCGGGTATCGGCAGTCGTAGACGGTTCCTCACGGTCGGCTGAGGCTCGCGTCGACGCTCGACGCCTGTGCCGTATGGGCGGCGAGTCGGCGTCGATTGACGCCGACTCACCGCACCTGCAAACTACTATCATTCATAGTAGATGGTGGGGTGGTATCCGCTGACCGGGAGAGGGATGACGACTGTGACGATGCGTGACTGGCCGGCGCGGCGTTGGGTGGCCGCGTTACTGGGCGCGACGGTGGCCGCGCTGGTCGTGGCGATCCCCACCGGGATCATCCACACTGCGTTCTACGTTCGAATGACCCCGGTGTTGTGGTGGAACTATCCGGTGTGGATTGCCACCGCAGTTCTCAGTGGCCTCATTCTTGCGACATACGTGAGCACTGGGCTGGCGTCGTCGGTTTCTTCCCGTGTAGGGGTCAGTGCGAATGCGTTGTCGTTGTTGGCAGTCGGATGTCCGATATGCAACAAACTGGTAGTGGTGGCGGTCGGGGTGAGCGGTGCTCTGGATCTATGGGCACCCGTGCAGCCCGTAATCGGAGTGATGTCGGTGGGGGTGATGGTGTGGGCTCTTCGACTGCGAATCCGCGGGGAACGCGCGTGCCCTACTTCTCGCGTAGGTCAGGAGTTCGGCAACTCCGCTGGCTTTGGCGGTGCAGGCGCAGCAAAATTGTAGGATTTCTCGCCACGTCCTATCCGCGGTCCGGCAGCAACAGACGACGAAGGCGACCGCTTCTCGATGCGCCATCTGCGGTGTTGGGCTGTGCCTGCGACACCGGCAGGCGGGCGTCGGCCAGCAATCCTGCCACCCCGGCGGCCACGCAGGCCGACGTCACCACTATCAATGCCGGATTCGTTCGCCCGGTCAAAGCGTCCCCGAACAGCACCGCGGCGATCGTACCGGGCAGAATCCCCACGACAGTGGCCGTCGTGTAGGGCAGCAGGCGCACCGCGGAGAGTCCGGAGCAGTAGTTGACCAGGGCGAACGGTGCCGGGGCAATGAGCCGCAAGGACCCGACGGCCAGCCACCCCCGCCGAGCCAACCGGGCATCGATGGACTTGACCGCAGGATTCGTCAGCCGCTCCTGCACCGCGGTGCGCCCGAGCGCGCGCACCAGCAGCAACGCCAGCACAGCGCTGACAGTTGTGGCGGCGATCGTGACGGCGACCCCGGTGGCGGGACCGAACAACAGTCCGGCGCTGAGGGTGAACACCGTGCGCGGTACCGGGGCAATCGTCAACACCGCCTGGGTCAGAAAGAACACCACCACGAACGACGGGCCCATCGACTCCGCCCACTCGCGCACCACAATGATCGACGGGCGGGGTACGAGGGCGGCAGCCACTGCCAGTATTGCCAGCGCTGCCACGGTGGCGAGGACTCGGCGATCGCGCAGAATCGCCGATACGGTTTCGGTCATGACGGTCTCTGCCTGCGCCGCCTCGCCGAGGTTTCCGACAAGCACGCGGGAGTGGACGGCGAGGAATGGCTTCGCACTGCCGGTGCTCAGGAGCGGACGAGCCGTGAGATCGCGTCGGTGGCCTCTTTGATCTTCGCGTCGGCTTGGGGACCGCCGGCGATGGCGGCGTCGACCACGCAGTGGCTGATGTGAGCTTCGAGCAGGCCCATGGCCACCGCCTGCAAGGCTTTGGTCATCGCCGAGACCTGGGTGAGGATGTCGATGCAGTACTTGTCTTCCTCGACCATGCGCTGCAGTCCTCGGGCCTGGCCTTCGATGCGCTTGAGGCGTTTGAGGTAGGCGTCCTTTTCGGTGATGTAGCCGTGCGCGGCGTGATCATGGCCGTCGGTCTCGGCGGGTGCCTGCGCGGCCGCGGGAGTGGCCATGGTGTCCTCCTGGAATCCGAGTGTCATGCCGAGCATCCTCGATTATGCCCGCCCGGGGTATGGCGCGAGAGGGTCGGTCCGTCGAGTCGTCGCTGGGCCGCCGCCGCAGCGCACATCACCGCGCAGCGGGCCACCGCTCGGGTCGCCGGGTGCCGGGTGATCTGCACCAAGGTCGTTGTCACGAAGGACATGGCCCTCTCCTTTCGTAGGCTGCATCGGGGTTGTAGCGGTGGGGTGGGGTGGCGCGCCTGCATGCCACGCCCACCCCAGCCTTTTGGGTGCTTGTTCTACCCGCGCGGTTATCCGGTGAGGGACTTGAACCGGCGCAACCGCAAGCTGTTGCTGACCACGAACACCGACGAGAACGCCATCGCTGCACCGGCCAGCATCGGATTGAGCAGCCCGGCCGCAGCCAAGGGGAGGGCGGCCACGTTGTAGGCGAACGCCCAGAACAAGTTGCCCTTGATGGTGCCCAACGTTCGGCGGGACAGGCGGATAGCATCCGCTGCTGCGCGCAGATCACCGCGCACCAACGTCAGATCGCTGGCTTCGATCGCAACGTCGGTACCGGTGCCCATCGCCAGACCGAGGTCGGCCTGCGCCAACGCGGCGGCGTCGTTCACGCCGTCGCCGACCATCGCCACTACCTTGCCCTGCTCCTGCAGCCTTTTGACGACGTCCACCTTGTCTGCGGGCAGCACCTCCGCGATCACTTCGTGGATGCCGACCTGGTCGGCGATGGCACGCGCGGCGGCTGCGTTGTCGCCGGTGAGCATGATCGGCGTCAAACCCAGGCCCCGCAGCTGCTCGATCGCCTCGGCGGAGGTGGGTTTGACCGCGTCGGCGACGACCAGTACTCCGCGAGCCCGACCGTCCCAACCGACTGCGACGGCGGTCTTGCCCTCGGATTCGGCTGCACGCATCGCACTTTCGAGTTCGTCCGGCAGCTGCTGCGCCCGGTCGGCGAGGAGGCGGGCCCGTCCGACGATCATTGCGTGGTCGTCGACTATGCCCTGCACCCCGAGGCCTTCGATATTTATAAACTGCTCCACCGGTGGCAGGGCTCCGACCTTCTCGCGGGCACCTTTGGCGATGGCCTGGGCGATGGGGTGCTCGGACGAATCTTCGAGTGCACCGGCCAGGCGCAGCACCTGCGCGGTGTCCTCGCCGTCGGCGGTGATCACGTCGAGCAGAGTCATCTTGCCGGTGGTGACGGTGCCGGTCTTGTCGAGTACCACGGTGTCGACACGGCGGGTCGATTCGAGCACTTCGGAACCCTTGATCAGGATGCCGAGCTGAGCGCCGCGGCCGGTGCCGACCATCAGCGCGGTCGGGGTGGCCAGGCCGAGGGCACACGGGCAGGCGATGATCAGGACGGCGACGGCTGCGGTGAACGCGGCCGCGATCCCACCGCCGGTGCCGATCCAGAAGCCGAGTGTCGCCGCGGCAAGGGCGATCACGATCGGGACGAAGACTCCGGAGATCTTGTCGGCCAGACGCTGAGCTTGGGCTTTACCGGTCTGAGCGTCTTCGACGAGTTTCGCCATCTGTGCGAGCTGGGTGTCCGAGCCGATGCGGGTCGCCCGGACCACGATTCGGCCACCGACATTGACCGTCGCGCCGACGACCAGATCATCGGGTCCTACCTCGACGGGCACGGATTCGCCGGTCAACATCGAATTGTCGACCGCGGAAGAGCCGTCGGCGACCACGCCGTCGGTGGCGATCTTCTCCCCGGGGCGGACGACGAACTCGTCACCGACGATGAGTTGATCGGTGGGGATGCGCTGTTCGACACCCTCGCGCAGGACGGAGACTTCCTTGGCACCGAGCTCGAGCAGGGCACGCAGGGCGGCACCGGCGCGTCGCTTGGAGCGTGCTTCGAAGTAGCGGCCGGCGAGGATGAAGGTGGTGACTCCGGCTGCGGCCTCGAGGTAGATGTTGCCGGCCCCGTCGGAGCGGGAGATGGTCAGCTCGAACGGGTGTGTCATGCCGGCCGTTCCGGCGGTGCCCCAGAACAGGGCATACAACGACCACCCCAGTGCTGCGATGGTGCCCATCGAGATCAGGGTGTCCATCGTTGAGGTGGCGTGCCGCAGATTGGTGAAGGCGGCCTTGTGGAACGGCCATGCCCCCCACACCACCACGGGTGCGGCGAGGGTCAGGGAAAGCCACTGCCAGTTGGTGAACTGCAGTACCGGAACCATGGCCATCGCGATCACCGGCACGCTGAGCACCAGCGATATGAGCAGGCGTTGGCGCAGCGAGGCGGTGGGGTCGATCTCGGCTGGCCCGGCCGCGTCGGGGTCGGTGGAGGAGGCGGCGGGCGCGGGGACCGTGGCGGTGTAGCCGGCCTGCTCGACGGTGCCCACGAGATCCTCGGTCGAGACATCACCGACGTAGTCGACGCGTGCTTTTTCGGTGGCGTAGTTCACCGTCGCGGTGACACCGTCGAGCTTGTTGAGCTTTTTCTCGATCCGGTTCGCGCAGGAGGCGCAGGTCATACCACTGATGTCGAGTTCGACCCGGCCGTCGGCGGTGGGGTGGTGCGTGACGGGATTCATCGTCGCTCCTCTCGGGGTGTGGTGGTGTGTCAGTGTCCGTGCCCGGCGGGCATCGGCTCCGAGGCGGCGGGCACCGCGGCGTATCTGCTGTCGGTGACCATCAATCCTCCAGGTCTCTGATTGGCGACGGGCCCGCCCGCAGTGGACACCGCGGCGGCGTCGTGAGTCGAGGTGTCGTGTGTGTCGGGTGGTGCGGCACCTTCGGGGCCGAAGGCGTCCCCGGCTCCGAAGGCGAGCCCGAAGACCGCGGCTAGGGCGATGGTGAATCCGACGAACTTCGATGATGCGTTCATCGTGCGAATCTCCTGTCCGGGTCTGGTGTCGATCAGGAGGCGAGCTGGTAGCCGGCCTCGTCGACTGCGTGGGCGATGGCCGTCTGCTCGATCGGGGTGTCCGAGTCGATATCGACTCGGCCGCTCGCGAGGTCGACATTCACGGCGGTCACACCGGGGATGCCGCTGATCTCCTCTCGGACCGAGGAGACGCAGTGCCCGCAGGTCATTCCGGTGACGGTGACGGTGGTGTTCATCGATGCCCTTCTTTCTTCGATTCGGAATGTGATCGAGGTCGTCGCGACCCACTTACAGATTTACCATACCCCCCTACGGTATGCAACGAGATGTGCCGCACCGGTGCTACGGCATGACCCTGGGCACTGACCGGAACACCGCCCTCGGATGCGGGAGCGGCACCCAGAATCGAACGTCGCACCAGAGCCTGCATCGGCGGGCGTCCTCGACTCCGGCTACTACGAACGCGGATTACGCGCGCGCAGAGATGCCCACAATCTTCTCGATGATGTCGCTTCCGTCCTTGCCGACGTCGAATCTCGTGCGGACAGAGTGTTCTTTGGGTGATGATCATCGTCATCGCCATACTGGCCACGATCATGCTCTTCGTATACGAGCGTTCGGCCATCACACCGGTAGTCGGTACGCAGGCAATCCATTCGGCGTTCTGTCGTGGCTGCGCTCGGCGTCGCTGCACTGACCGTACTGGCGTTCGACCTCGGGATGGGTGGCTGGATGCTGCTGCTGTACTACACCGAGACCATGCCACCGGCCACCGACGCTGCGTTCTGGATGCTCATGCAAATCGGTATCGTCCTCGGGGTGGTCACGGGTTACCCCGTCGTCCGTCGCCTCCAACGTCACCGCAACACCCCCGCCTGAGGCGTGGGTGGCCCGCATTCGTGTGAATGCGGGCCACCGGTCGGTGGATAGTCGTGAACGGTGCCGCGTCACACCCTCTGTTCGGCAACCATCGTCGAGGTCTCGGGTGTGGGCAATGCAGGCCACTTCTCGGCGTGCACTGCCGCTAGCCGGTGGCCGGTACCTCGCCGCTTTCGGTCACCGTGGTCTCGGTGGGGGGTGGGGTGAGCCGGTCGGATCGATCGAGCGCATAGAGAGCGGCCACAGATGCCGCCCCGACCAGGGTCAGTATCGCCCAGATCAGTGCACCCAGATGCGCGTCGCTGAGAAGCCCGAAGACGGCTCCTGTACCCAGGTTGCCGAGCAGGATGCCGACCCCGACGATGGTGTTGTAGAACCCGTAATGGGTGGCCACCAGCTTCCCGCCCGACAGGGTCACCACCGTGTCCATCTCGAACGGAAACACCGCGGCGGTGCCGACCGCCAACAGTGCAGCGGTGAACACCAGGGCACCGGCGGCGGCCCACCCGCCCAGCGCGGCCGGGCTCGGCAGCACGATCAGCGGGAGGAACGCCAGCGCCATGATTGCCATACCGACCACCACGCTTCGCCCCGAACCCCACCTGCGGGACAACCAGGACGTGATCCGGAACTGCCCGGCGATCGCGACCACGCCGGAGACCACGAACAACGAGGTCACCAGAGCGGTGTCGGACCTGCCGTTACCGACTACCACCGCAGCCTGCAGCGGCAGCGCAAGATAGATCTGGAACGAAAGCACGTAGGATCCGATCATCGCCAGCGCGAACAGCACGAAGGGTCGGTTGGCCATCACCACCCGCCAGTCCTCGAGTACCGATGTCGTGGCCCCGGTCGTCTCGGCCCGGTGCGCGGGGAGCGTCCAAATCTGCACGATCGTCAGAACAGCAAAAATCGCGGCCGCTGCCAGTGAGGTGACTCGGAAGTCGAGGGTGGTCAGAGCGAGACCGATCAACGGGCCCAGCAGAATCCCGGCCTGATAGAACACGTTGAACACCGCGAACGCCTCGACCCGCCGTGGCCCTGCGTCGGCGGCCAGATACGCCCGCACGGCCGGGTTGAACAGCGCACCGGCGAACCCGGTCGCGGCCGAGGCGAGCAGGATCGCCGGCAGCGATTCCACGGCCGCGAGCAGTACGAAACCGGCAACTCGCAGCAGGCAGCCGGCGACGATCAGGGGTTTGTATCCGAGGCGGTCGGCGAGGGTGCCGCCGAGCAGGAACATCCCTTGCTGGGAGAAGTTCCGCATCCCCAGCACCAGCCCGACCGCCCACGCCGCCAGGCCCAGGGAACCGGCCAGATACCCGGCCAGGTACGGCATCAGCATGTAGAAACCGACGTTGATGGAGAACTGGTTGACCATCAACACCTGGCTGGGCCGGTCGAAGCTACGGAACTTGGTCAGAAAAGTTTTCATCGAACGCTCTCGGTGGGATCGACGACGGTGGGATCGACGACGGTGGCGCACCGCGTCCACGACGTCACAGTCTCATCGGTGGGGTGGGCGATGGTCGTCGGCTCGGTCGGCGGGTCAACGTCGAGCAGGCCGTGCTCGGTGCAGTAGTCGTCGTTGTAGATGGTGTCGAAGTAGCGCTGCGGTCCGTCGGGGAAGACGGCCGCGACCCGGGTCTCCGGCGGGCTGGTGCGAGCGATCCAGCCGGCCGCGAGGGCGACGGCCCCGACGCTCCAGCCGCCGCTGGCGTGGTGCGTCGCCGCCAGGGTGCGGCACGACCACACCGCTTCGTGCGGGGCCACCCAGTGCACCTCGTCGAAGGCGGGATAGTCGATGTTGTCGGGATAGATGCTCGAACCCAACCCGCGCATGAGCCGAGTGCTGGCGGGTTGCCCGAAGATCGTCGATCCGATGGTGTCGACACCGACCAGTTTCAGGTCGGGGCAGAACTGCCGGAGCACCCGGGCCACCCCGGCGGAGTGCCCTCCGGTGCCCACCGAGCAAACCAAGGTGTCGACGCGTCCGAGCTGGGCGATGAGTTCGTGAGCGAGCGACTCGTACGCCTCGACATTGTCCGGGTTGGTGTACTGATCCGGGCACCACGACCCTGGATGTGTATCGAGGAGCTCACGGACCTTCTCACGCCGGGCCTGCTGCCAGCCGCCGTCGGGGTGCGGTGTGGTGACCAGTTCGACGCGGGCACCGTACGCGGCGAGCATCCGGTGCACGATCGGTTCCAGTCCCGGGTCGGTGACGAGGGTGACGGGGTGGTGATGGGTGATCCCGGCCAGGGCCAAACCCAGGCCGAGGGTGCCGCTGGTGGATTCGATGATCATCGAACCGGGAGCGAGGTCGCCGCGGGCCTTTGCTTTCTCGACCATGTGCAGCGCGGGGCGGTCTTTCATCCCGCCGGGATTGCTGCCTTCGAGTTTCGCCCAGAAACCGCGGCCGGAGTCCGCGAACGGTTCACCGATCCACAGAACAGGAGTGTTGCCGACCATCGTGCTCGGTTCCGGGCAGTTCTTGGCGGTCGCCAACATGTGGCCGGCGGAGGACGGTGGCACGAGTGTGGAGCGAACAGCACTGTTCATGAGTAATCCCTGTATGTGACCTGCGAGGGCGCAGTAAGTGAGTGATGGGCAGCACGAACTGGGCCATGAGAAGAGGAGTCCTCGGATGGCCCGCGGGCTGCTGATCAGCACCTGTTGATACAGAGTTCGTTCAAGACGGTTCGGCCGTGCCGGATCGGAATGGGTAGATCCGGTGGGGCTCGCGAAATGCGCGGGGCAGACATCGCCACCAACACCACATCGAAGGCCATCGCGGCGACCGCGGCGATGGTCGATGGGCGGGGCGGGTTGTCGGATCGGGGCATTGCGATGACGGTGTTCGTATCGTGCGCCATGTGGGGCGATCCGACGTCGATGTGCGCGTGGTTCGGGGAGAGTTCCGCGGCGGCCTGAGACGAGGACGAAACGATGTGTACGCCGTCGCTGTGATGGTCCTGTTCCCAGGCGATGCCGCATTGAGCGATGGTGTGAGCCAACAAATACAGGACAGCGGCGACTGCGATAACCGTCCGCAGGCGCGGCGGGCCCAGCACAGAGATTCTCACAACGCCTCGACGGTAGCAGCCGGAAACTGGGTTGGCCCAAACCCATTCAGGGTGCCCCTGATGTGCCGCCGCCGAATCGGGCGGTCACACCGCCCGCCCGCAGGCACCACATGTTTCTGGTCACGTCGAACACGGCCAGGACGATCGGGGCGGTGATCATGATGGCCGCCAGAGCAGATGCACCCGCATATGTCGGCGTGCTGCGGCGCGGTAGAAGCCAGTCTCCATCCCGGGGTCCAGCACGCATCTTGTGCGAGCCGAGGGTGGTCCGTGCACCGGTCGATGCCCGGCCACGAAGGGCACCGCGAAGAAGAAAGGGCACAGCGAAGGTGCGCGGTCGATATCCCGGGGTATGCATCGACGTCGCAGAGGCGCGGTGTCGGCGGGGGAGCCGGTCCGGGCTCACCGCTGTTACTACTATCGTGCATAGTAGTAACCGAGGGTGGTCAGGTGGCGCTATGCCGTACATGAGAAAAGAGCCATGCAGGCATGCTCGATATCGAGTCCAGCGCAACAACAATGAACCGTCACCGACGAACCCGACGTCGTGCGTTCACCGCGATAGCAGGCAGGTCATCGTCCGCGGTATCTGCTGGTGTGCTGTTGTACGCGGGCTTTCCACCTCGGTCGCTGTGGTTCCTCGCGCCGCTGGGTATCGGGGTTCTTGTTCTCGTCATCCGCGGCCGTTCTATCCGGGCGGCATTCTTCTATGGGTATCTGTCGGGGCTTGCGTTCTTTCTGCCCCTTCTGCCCTGGGTGGGCGTCTACGTCGGCGCCCCGCCGTGGCTGGCGCTCGCGGCGATCCAAGCGATAGCAGTGGCACTGTTCTGCGCTGCAGCGGCCGCAGTGTCCGGGTTGCGCTTCGAAGCGCTGTGGATCGCCGCGATCTGGACCGCCACCGAAGGTCTGCGCGCACGGATTCCGTTCGGGGGATTTCCGTGGGGGAGATTAGCTTTCGCCCAAGCAGACGGCCCTCTGCTCTCGCTTGCCGCGTTCGCCGGTGCGCCCGGTGTATCTTTCGCAGTCGCAGTGATCGGCGCGGCACTGGCAAGTGTGGTCCGCCAGGTACGCTCGCCGACGTCGCGATTCGCAGTCGGATCGGTGGCCACTGTAGTGATCGTGCCAGCTCTGGCTTTCGCGCTCACTCCCGCTGGCGACGCAGGCGCAGCGCGTGCGACGGTCGCCGTTGTGCAAGGCAACGTTCCGCGGTTGGGTCTGGACTTCAACTCGCAACGTCGAGCAGTTCTCGACAATCACATCGAGCGAACAAGGCAACTCGGGGACGACATCACCGTCGGCAGTGTGCCCGCTCCCGACCTGGTGATCTGGCCGGAGAATGCATCCGATATCGATCCGCTGCGCAATGCCGACGCCACTGCCGGGATCGACGCTGCAGCGCGGTCGGTCGGGGTGCCGATTCTGGTCGGTGCGGTCCTTGGCAACGACGACGGCACCTCGACGAATACCTCGATCGTGTGGGATCCGGTACTCGGACCGGGGGAGCGACACGACAAACGCAAACTTGTTCCTTTCGGAGAGTATCTCCCGATGCGATCTGTGATGACGGCGTTGTCCTCGTACGCCTCGCAGGCCGGTAACTTCGTTCCCGGGTCGGGCGACGGTGTCGTCGATATCGCCGGAATTCCGACGGCCGTCGCCACGTGTTACGAGGTCGCGTTCGATGACCTGGTCACTGAGTCCGTGCGTGCGGGGGCGCAGCTGATCACGGTCCCCACCAACAATGCGACGTTCGGGCGCACCGACATGACCTACCAGCAGTTGGCGATGTCGCGGCTGCGGGCGGTCGAGCACAACAGGACTGTTCTCGTTGCGGCGACCAGTGGGGTCAGTGCCGTCATCGACCCACAGGGGAAGGTCGCAGATCGTTCGGGCTTGTTCACTGCGCAGACGTTGGTCGCTGATGTTGCCCTGGAAACGAGATCGACGTGGGCGACAAAGCTGGGACCGCTTCCGGAGTACGCCGCGGTCGTTCTTGCTGTCGTGGGGTGTGCTCTCGCATGGAGAAGGCAGCGTTCGCCGGCCGATGGTCTCCGACCGTCGACGTCCGGTGCTACCGCGCTGTGAGGCACGAAACCACTGCGGGGGACATCGAACTACTAACCATGATAGTAATTACCCCACTCGTCGTGTATCTTTTCGTTATCGCGTCGTGATCCGTTCGATACATCAGTGAGGTGCGCACGTCGATGATTACGCCTCGCTCCATTCGATTTCCGAGGACTCTGCTGTGGCACAACACCGTATGACCCGCATGACCGACCGACGTCGACAGTTGATGGACTGTGACGTGCAGGGAGTGGCGGTGACGCCGAGAGGGCGGCATCGCGCTCGGGCGCGCGCCACCGAGCGCCGCGGCAGTGTCGCTGTCGGTATTGCGGTGGCAGCGGGCGCTCTGGTCACGGCGGGTGCCCAATATGCGAGTCCCGCACAGGCGCAGGCAGTCCCCGTGCACGAAGCGACACCGATGCAGGACCCGGTGGCCGAATACTTGCCTCAGATCCTCGCCATACCGGAGATCTCCAATATCAACGATGCGATCGAGCAGTTGGCGAAGGGGCAACGAAGGGCAGAGGAGAGCGCTGCGCGTGATGCAGCGGCGCTGCGACCACTCGTCGTTCGTCCGGTCGCCGGGACCCTGACCTCGGATTTCGGTCCACGATGGGGGACTACGCACACCGGGCTCGACATCGCCAACGCTATCGGAACTCCCGTCTACGCGGCAGCCGACGCTACCGTGCTCGACTCCGGTCCTGCAGACGGATTCGGCCTCTGGGTACGTCTTCAACATGACGATGGAACGACAACGGTCTACGGGCACATCGATCAAACCTTGGTGACAGTGGGGCAACGAGTACAAGCCGGTGAGCAGATCGCCACCGTCGGCAATCGTGGCCAATCGACCGGGCCTCACCTGCATTTCGAGGTCGTCGACGCGGCGGGGAGCAAGGTCGATCCTCAGGAGTGGCTCGCCTCTCGGGGTGTCGCGCTGTCCGACGCGGCTGTTCGGTCGTAGGCCCCCGTTTCACCTCTCGGGCTCGCAGTAGGTACGGCGAACTTACCGGAATGCGGGCGATCGTACTGCGCTCCCGCTGAACATGTCGAGGCACCGAGGGTTCAGGTCTGATGGTGAAAACGAGACCGCAGAGACGCATCCGAAGTCAGTGCAACAGTGCGGAATTCGTTCCCATCGGCGGGCCGTGCGGTCGAGGCTCGGCTACGAGTCACGATCCGAACCGGTGATGGTGGCTCCGCGTTCCGCGAGCCAGGGTCTGGGGTCGACCTTGTTGCCGGCGGGTGTGTCGACCTCGAAGTGCAGATGTGGACCGGTGGAGATACCCCGGTTTCCTACCGTCGCAATTTCTTCACCAGCAGTGACGCGTTGACCTACGGTCACGAGGTTGTCGTTGTTGTGCCCGTAGGTCGTTACGGTGCCGTCATCGTGGCGTATACGCACCCAGAGTCCGAAGCCCTGGGCCGGTCCCGCGCTGATCACCTCGCCGTCCGCAACGGCGACGATCGGTGTACCGGTGGAGTTGGCGATGTCGATTCCTTGATGGGCGCGGCCGTCGCCGAAGGTCGAGGTCAACGTTCCTGTTGTCGGCGCACGATACTTTCCGTTGCTCGACCCTGTTGTGCCGGTAGGGGATTGCGGGGCGGCCGACGAATGATCGCCCGCCTCGGGTGTCGTGGTTTCGGGTGTCGTTGTTTCAGATGACGTGCCGGGTGCCGACGTTTCAGGCACAGTGGCGTCGGGTTCGAGCGCGGGCAGTTCGGGCGTCGCCGAGTCGGCCGACTCGGCGGCCGACTCGGGGTCCTGAGTGTCCTGGGTGCCTTGGGCGGTCGGTTGTTCGGTCGAGGGCTCGGCGTTCGACCTGCCGGGTGGGACCGCCGCATGTGCGCGCGACGAGGTGTGCGGGGTGGCCGGATCGTGGGGAGTCTCGGCGGCCGCGAGTGTGGATGCAAGTGTGGCGACGTCCATCGACGACACCAGTCGGGGGAGAACTGTGGGGTCGATGTCGTCGATCGGCGCGAGACAGGGGATCAGTCGCGAAAGGGCTCCCGTTGGTCCGTCAGCTGTATCGGTTGGCTCCGATCGTGCCCACGAGGCAGGAGACGATGCGGCTCTGTGGGCCGGCCAGGTCGTCGAGAGCACCGTTGGCGCGAATCTCGCGTAGTGCGCCGACGACGAGATCGAGGACCTCCTGTTGGACGTGCGGGTCCGATTGGGCCTGCGCGGGGAAGGCAGGCGGCGGCGCAGCCGGATCGGCGTCCGGGGCTGCAGACGCCGTGGGTGCCAGCGCGAGGATGCCTCCCACGAACGCGGTACCGACGAGGATGCGAGTACCCCACCGAGTTCGGTGCGCCATGTACGAGGACGAGGGTAGAGGTCTCATGTCGGTGGTCCTCCTGGACGGCAACTGCATACCTGGCAGTAATTCAGGTCGCCTTCGAGTCAAGGCGACACGCCGCATCACTATTACACTCTTTCCGCACAAGCACCATCAGTCACAGTGAATTACATCGGTAACATTCGCACCCTGCGACCCATTTCGATCGTCGGGTTGTTTCTCGGGAGCCGGGGTTCATGTACGTAATATCTTCTGCGCCAGAAGGACTCGGCGTCGCTGGACGGCCTTCATCGTGCGCCTCGATGGGGGCGGTCGTCTTCGGCGAACGGCCGGAGAGCTGTGTGCTGGCACTGTGAGGCCCGAGGGTGAAGGGGGCCGCGAAAGCGTTGACGGCGTGCAGGATCCACGTTGCTACTATCGAAGATAGTAGATCGTGTAGTATGACGCTGACAGACCGGAAGACATCGTCGAGGTGAACGAGACAGAGGTGCAGGGTGCAGCGGGTGACGACACGCTGGTCCCTACTTGCGATCATCGTCATCGTGACAGTTGTTGGAGCGCTGGCATTGTGGTCTCGAGATCCCTCGACCCAGTCGGTGGGGTCCGCAGGATCGGCACCTCACGTCGAGGACGAGGATCTCCCGTCGGCAGTGATCGCTACCCGTGCTGCCCTCGAGCCGTGCCCGACCTCGTCGCCGGTTCCGTCCCCCGTAACTGGCGAGCTCGTCGGTACGTCCGCACGATGCTTGGGAACGTCGGACTTATCCGATCTGGGGACCTCCCTGGCTGGGCAACCCACATTGCTCAATGTCTGGGCGTCGTGGTGCGGTCCGTGTAGACAGGAGATTCCGGTTCTGGCCCAGTACGCCGCAGAACCGGATGCGGTTCGGGTCGTCGGTCTCAACGTCCAAGACGATGCCGATGCGGCATTGAGCCTGCTCACCGAGCTGGGAGTGCACTATCCCTCGTTCGATCAGGCCGACGCGGCGTTGCAGACACTTGACGCGCCCCCTGTCCTGCCCCTGAGTTTCTTGGTCCAGAGCGATGGAACGATCGAGCGCATCACCTCGACGCCGGTGTTCTACGACCCGAGTCAGGTGCGGGAGGCGGTAACAGCGCTTGTGCGCTGATCTCAGCACGAGCACGAGCACGAGCACCAGCACCAGCAACGCGGCGAGGATCGAACGCCCGCCGGCGGACGGACTTCTACAGAATTGGGAGATGTGTATGACCGGGCAGCGGGCAGGTGCGTTCTCGCTCACGCGCCGCAACTTTCTCGCGCTGAGCGCGGCCGGAACGAGTGCCGTCGTGTTGGGGGCATGCGGCAATGGCTCGTCCGCAACAGCAGTCGTCGGACCGGACTCCGATGTGGTGGGACAGGCCGAGGACGCGCGCCGCTCGGCTACCGGCAGACAAGTCGATATTTCCTTGAGTGCTCAGCCCAGCACGATCGACCTCGGCGGAGTGCAGGTACAGACCTGGACTTTCGGCGACAGACTCCCCGGTGCCGAGATTCGCCTGAGCCGAGGTGATGTGTTGCGCGCACAGCTCGACAACCGCCTCGAGCAGGAGACGACGATCCATTGGCACGGAATCGCCTTGCGCAACGACATGGACGGAGTGCCGGGCCTGACTCAGCCGGCTGTGGCTTCCGGTGACTCGTTCGGCTACGACTTCACCGTGCCCGACGCGGGCACGTACTTCTTTCACCCTCACGTCGGTACCCAACTCGACAGAGGACTGTATGCACCGCTGATCGTCGAGGACCCCGCCGACGGCTCGGACTACGACCTCGAAGCCGTCCTGGTCCTCGACGACTGGCTCGACGGGGTAGCCGGCGACCCCGATCGAGAACTCGAACGGCTGCGCAGCGAGGGCATGTCGATGGGCGGCATGTCGATGAGCGCGCCCACCGCCCAGTCGCCTCTCGGTGGCGACACCGGCGACGTGAGCTACCCGTACTACCTGATCAACGGCAAGATCGGGGCCGATCCCATCGTGCTCGGCGGACGGCCGGGCCAGCGGCTGCGCCTGCGCATCATCAACGCAGCTGCCGACACGGCCTTCCGTTTCGCAGTGGGGGGGCATCCTCTCACTGTTACTCACAGCGACGGATTTCCGGTTCAGCCCGAGCAGGCGCAATGCTTGTTGATAGGGATGGGAGAGCGTTACGACGCAATCATCACCTTGCAGGACGGGGCGTTTCCGATTGTCGCCGCCGCGGAAGGTAAGGACGGGAGCGGGTTCGCTGTGTTGCGTACCGGGCCAGGCGCCGCGCCGCAGTCCTCAGTCCGGCCTGCCGAACTCTCTGCAGCCCCGGTGATGGCTGATCGACTGAGGTCGCTCGATACGGTCCGCTTGTCCGCACGCGAGCCGGATCGCACGTACGACATCGCTCTCGGGATGGAGATGGGCGGGTACACCTGGACGCTCAACGGTGAGACGTACGAGCAGCACACCCCCCTCGACGTTCGCGAAGGCGAAAGAGTACGACTTCGCTTCGTCAACGCCACCACGATGTTTCATCCCATGCATCTGCACGGACACACCTTCGAGGTTGTCAACGGTGCCGGATCAGGCCCCCGGAAGGACACCTCGCTGGTCTTGCCGAACCAAACTGTCGAAGTCGACTTCGACACCGACAATCCCGGCCAGTGGCTTCTGCACTGCCACAACCTCTATCACGGGGAAGCGGGAATGATGACATCGGTGTCCTACCTGGCGTGAGCCTACGGCCGCATTCGTATTCGAGGCATGCAAACCTCTCGGACCAGGGTGCTCGCTACCGAAGGATCACGTAGCTGGCTCGTTCGACGGGATAGAGTGAACACGCGCCTAGGAGGCACTCATGCAGGGTTTGGGAGAGCTCGAAGCTCTGGTGATGGACGTGGTGTGGAATACCAGCGCCGCAGTCCGGGTTCGTGATGTCATCGATCAACTCGAGGACGGTCGAGAACCGGCGTACACCACGATTCAGACGGTGCTCGACAATTTGCACCGTAAAGGCTGGGTACACCGACAACGCAACGGACGGGCATATTGGTACGAAGCCACCCGAAGCAGGGAAGAAGCCGCCTCCGACGCCTTGCGAATACTTCTCGAATCGACCGGCGACCCGACGAGCGTGCTGCTGCACTTCGCCCGCGGCGCTTCCGATGACGAATCGAAGGTGCTCACCCGCGGTCTGAAAGAGCGTCAGAGGTGACTGCCGTACTCCTGTGGGCCCTCGGTGGGCTGTTGGTTGCGGCTGCCGCGCCATTGCTGATGAGGTCGATGATCGACAGAGGTATCGATGCGCACGTCACGCTCTTGACGTGGTCGGCGCTCGTTGTGGGCACCTTGGTCAGCATTGCGGTACCGGTCGTGCTCAGTGCGATCCCCAGTCATGGGGGCGTGACGACCCTGGTCGACATCGCACACCAATGCTGGCTCGCCCTTCAGGGCGACATACCTGCCCGCGTCGAGGCCATCGTCGGGGTTGTCGGGATTGCGATGTTGGGCTGCGGCGCAGTCCGCTGGATCGTCCACCTGAGGCGCGCAGTGTGTGAGCGACGGCGAGTGTACGAGCGGCACATCGATCTGCTGCGCATCATCGCTGGAGGCGTCGGGTTTTCCGGTTCGAATCAACCCGCGTCGACCTTGTGGCTTCCGTTGGACAGTCCTCTCGCGTACAGCGTCGCGGGACGACCGGCGATGGTCGTGGCCAGCGAGGGGCTGCGTACGCAGTTGACGCCTGCTGAAGTCGAGGCGGTCCTCGCACACGAACGTGCACACATCGATGGCCGGCATCATCTGCTCGTAGGCATTGCCGAGTCGGTGGCCTATGCGTTTCCGTGGCTGCCGATCATGCGGCAGTCCCCTGCACTCGTGCGAGCTCTCGTCGAACTCGACGCGGACGCTCGGGCAGCACGCTCGCACGGGCGAGACCCGGTGCGGCGCGCTCTGACTTCTCTTCGCCCGCACCCTGTTCCCCTGCCCGCCCTCGGTATGGTGTCGGACGCGACCGCTGTACGGCTCGAGCGTCTCGCGGTCGAGCGAACGACCCCACGTGCTTCCTTCCGGTGGGCGCGTGCGTTCGCCGCGTGCACCGCCGTCGCCCTGCCTGCGTTACCAGTAGTGGCCCTGCTGGCGGCCATGACGTTGGCGTCCTGCGCGGTGGGATGAGACGAACTGCGGCACTGGCGATCACGTTCGCTTGCCCGCCGTACTCGCCCTCTGCTATCCGGTGCGGGTAGCGATCATCATGAAACCGATGAGTGCGAGGATCATCGCCATCGGATAGCCGACCGCGAGATCCTGCCATCCGGTGCTCGGAAGAAATCGAAGCTGCCCGAGATGGGTGATGACGTGGGTCGACCCGATCACTACACCCGCTGTCAGTACCACCCAGCCCCGACCTTGACGGCGGCGTTCACGCTTGTACGCCTCGGTGTAGAGCGCCCGCGATCTCCGCCGCCCGCCGTCTCGTTGCTCGCCTGTCATCGCACCGTGCGCGTCCACACGCTACTGCTCGTGTGCACGTTGGCTGGCGGAGCCAAAGCACCGCCGAGAAGGGCTTCCCGCGAGCGGCAGCATCCCTGCGCCGGTAGCGCTGAGCGGGACAGCATGCGCGAGAGGTTCTGATTCGGCGGCACAGGGCGGGGGCTCGTTCGACTTCGTTGCGCCCGGTGGCAAACCGATATCGTCTACTTCCCGGCAGCAGCGGGAACCATCGGCGAATTGTCCGGTCCCGACCTGGTGAACCCCGAACAAGACGATCTCGGCATCCGATTTCGTTGGACACGTTCTGGTGATCAACCTCTGGGGTCGGCGCTGCGGAAGGTGATTGATCATTCTTCGATGGTTCGTCCGGTGTGTCGCCACGCGAGCATGCCGCCTTGTAGTTCGATGACATCGGTGTAGCCGAGAGCGGCCAGGTCTTTCGCCGCGGTGGCGCTCATTGTCCCGGTACGGCAGTAGATCGCCAGCGGTGTGGTCCGGTCGGGCGGCAACGTCGCGGCCTGTTGTTGGATCTGGTCGAAGGGAAGACTTGAGTCGGTTCCAGGGAGCTGGCCCTCGTTGGGGGTATGGACGTTGATCGTGACTCGGCTGGGGTCGGCGATCGCGGCGGCGAAGTCAGCGGGATTGAGCAGTTCTGCCCGCGTAGCGACGGGCATTGACGCACTGGGCTCAGTTGCCTCGCTGCCGGTACATCCAGCGAGTGCAAGGACGAGGACAGCCAGTGCCGATGCCGGACTCCTCCGGCGCGTCGACCGGGCCACCGAATGCGGTGCTATCGCTTCGAGATGATCATCGAAAGGCGCCCGTATCAGGGCACGTTCAGTAATCACGAGAGCACCTGCGACCCTGCAACTACGCCGGCGAGGATCGCGACGCAGATGATGGAGACAGCGAGTCGGCCTCGGCGAGTGTGCGCGTCCACCCGGAACAGAAACAGGCCTTGCCGGATCAAGGTGTATGCGGCGATACTGCCGAGGAAGACCAGCCCTGCGACGGGAAGGTCGACCGAAAGTACAACGGCGAGCGTCACGCCTGCGATCAGCAGGGCTGCGGCGGCCTCGTAGAGCTGAACGGGGATCCTCCTCGTCGCCAGGGTGCGATCGGAGGAGACCAGGCCCCATCGAGATCCGGTCGGGCGTCCCGAACAGCAGCCCGCCAAGAAACATCCGGGGCGACCGATCGCCATGCCGAGAAACAATCCCGGGGTGGTTGCATCCAGGACTGCGCCGACGTCCATACCCCCGAGTGCTCCGCCGATGACCAAGGTGCCGAGCGACACGAGGAGAAAGCCCTGTATGCACGCTCCAGCGCGGATGAAGGTAGCAACGGGTCGACGGTGCAAGACCAAGTACCACACCTTGGCTCCGATATATCCCAGAACGCAGCTCAGAGCTGACATTGCAACAGCGGCAGCAACATTGGTGTCCGTACGCGAGAGGAGGAGTCCCTGAAGTATCAGTGCAACCACCGCGCCCGCCGCTACCAACGCCGGCCAACTCCACACCCGCACAGCGGGTCCGTACGTCAGTAGCGCAGTGCGAGCGGTGAGCACGGAGTTCTGCTGCCGTTCGGCACTGTCTGCGCCCCCGTCGATACGTCGCGCGCTCACCTCCCACTCTCCGCTGGCAATGCCCTGAATGCGGGTGGTGGCGGCGAACCGGCCCTCGACAGCTGGACGTGATTTCAGAACCAGTGTTCGATCGAAACTGTCCTTGTCGGTCGGCGGGTGGCCCTCGGCCTTCACCCGCGATCCGGTGAAGCGAATCGCCACGTCCTGGTGGGGCTCGGAATCGGCATCGCCGACACCCCAGTAGGTCACCGCGAGCCCCAGTGGCTCGACCTGCGAAAGCTCATCGGCACAACTGTTGGCTGGTGAGCGCTTGGGTGCATATCTCCGCGGTGCGGGCGCAGCATCCTCGGATATGCTTTCACGTGGGCGTTCCGGTGGCGCTGCGGAATCGATCGCCGGTCCTACTGTCGGGGCCGTCGGTCGCGCTGCGGCGGTGGAGGGCGACACGAATCGGTGGGAGACAGTGGGGTGCACAGTGCTGGTCTGGGGCGATAGGCCCCTGCTCCGAAGGTGGTCGGCGACGGCAACGCTGACCGCAGAGGGTGGGGTCACCGTGAAGAGGGGATGCCCGGACCGAGGCTCGGCCGACGTGCTATCGGAGCGAGAATTCGACGCAAACCGCTCGGATCGTTCGACCGCGCTTCGGCGCTTCGGCGCTTTCGATCGTGACTTGTTGGACTTGTTTCCCACAGGTGACCTCCATTATCGCCGGTCGGCGCGATGGCGTTTCGACAGCATCCAACTACTATCACCGATAGTAGCTGAACTACTAAGCGGTATAGTAGGTGCGCGGATGGTCGTATTTCGCAGGTCAGCGAGTAGCCGCCGAAAGAGAAGGAGCCGACAGTGATGAATATGGGCGACATGGGTGGAGGATGGGCGATGATGACGGGGATGGCCGTGTTCTGGCTGTTCGTGATCGCCCTGCTGGCCTGGGGTGTGATTCGGCTTGTCGGCGCTCGTCCACAATCGGGGGAGGATGCGCAGGAAATCCTCGATCGTCGATTCGCCGCCGGGGAAATAGATCGAGACCTATATCGTGCCGCAGTCACGGAGTTGGCGACCGCCGAGCTGCGTAAGCGTGCCGCCAACCGACAGTGAGCAGATGTAGTTGCGCAGTGTTGGACAGTAATTGACTCAACCCGCAGACCGGGCCCGCCGCCTAGGTGCGCCGACTGTAAGAACGTCGACGCAGCCGACCATGAATAGAATTGGGACAGGAAGCCGAAAGTGAGCGACACGCCCATCTACGACACGCTCAGCGCTATGTTCGAGCCGCCCCATGATGGGCGAGAGCTGAGCTCTCCGCCGTCTGGTCTTCGACGTCTCCGGGCGGCCGAACAAGCAGGTGTCCCCCCATCGGGTATCGGCACATGGGCCCGCCACGCGCGCCGCTACCCGGCGTAGATGCCCACTCCGCCTGCGGACGGTGAGCACACCTGAATCGGAATCGTCACCGCGGATGTGACGATGTCGTGCCCAGCTGGGCGCGTCCACCGCTGCGAGCCCAGCTGGGCCGACCGATTGCCTACACCCGGGGTCGATAGCACTCCCGCTCTGCCCGTCTCACATGACAGTGGCCTGCGCGTCGACGCACCCCAATGTCAGCCGCCTCGCACCGTCCAGGGCCGCGAACAGCATCGACTTCTTTACCGAGAGGTTCAGGCGAGGTTGCGAACCCACTGGCAGACATACCCCTATGGGGTATGGTGAATCGGGTACGAAGGGAGCGCCGCATGAGCACCACCGATTATCGCGTCACAGGCACGACCCGTAGGCACTGCACGGCATCGGTCCGCGACGAAGTCGACGCTGTCGCCGGGGTCGACACAGTCGACGTATCGGCGTCGGCGGGAGCGCTGACAGTGACACGCGCAGCCCACCTCGACCAGGCCGGATCATCACCGCCGAACCGCAACCCTCAGACCCGCGCACTGGGTAACCCATCGAACTCGGTAAAGAGAAGGATCACACGATGAACAACCACACACATGCCGACGCTGGCGGAGTCGAGACAGCGGGCACGCTGCCGGGCCACGATATGTCCGACCACGGCGCAGCCCGCTCCGGCCGCGGCGAGCACACTGAACACGGAGGTCATGCCGGGCACGGTGGTCATGCCGGTCATGGGGATCACGTCGGCATGTTCCGTCGCCTGTTCTGGATCATGCTGGTCCTCGCCGTTCCGGTGATCGTTGCCTCGAACATGTTCGCGATGCTTCTCGGATACTCACTGCCCGACTCGTCGTGGATCGCCTGGGTCTCCCCGGTGCTGGGCACCGTGATGTATGCCTGGGGCGGTTCCCCGTTCCTCACCGGCGCAATCGGCGAAATCCGTTCACGTGCACCGGGAATGATGCTGCTCATCGCCCTGGCGATCACCGTCGCATTCGTCGCGTCGATGGGAGCGAGCCTCGGTCTGCTCGATCATCAGCTCGACTTCTGGTGGGAACTGGCGCTGCTGATCGTGATCATGTTGCTCGGGCACTGGATCGAAATGCGGTCCCTCGCGCAGACCACCTCCGCTCTGGACTCGTTGGCGGCGCTGCTCCCGGACACCGCCGAACGCGTCGACGGCGACGATGTGGTGCAGGTGTCCCCGGCCGAGCTGCAGCTCGGTGATGTCGTTGTCGTGCGCCCCGGCGGCCGCGTACCGGCGGACGGCACCATCGTGTCCGGATCGGCGAGCATGGACGAATCGATGATCACCGGGGAATCACGCACCGTCCGCCGCAGCGACGGCGATCAGGTCGTCGCCGGCACTGTCGCCACCGACTCAGGTCTGCGCGTCCAGGTCACCGCGGTCGGGGACGACACTGCCCTCGCCGGCATCGGCCGCTTGGTCGCCGACGCTCAGAACTCGACGTCGCGTGCTCAGCGCATCGCCGACACCGCCGCCGGTTGGCTGTTCTGGTTCGCTCTCGGTGCCGCGGTCATCACCGCCGCCGTGTGGACTTTGGTCGGGATGCCCGACGACGCCGTCATCCGCACCATCACCGTGCTGGTCATCGCCTGCCCGCACGCACTCGGACTTGCTATCCCGTTGGTGGTCTCCATCGCCACCGAGCGCGCCGCCCGCGGCGGGGTTCTGGTCAAGGACCGGCTCGCACTCGAAACCATGCGCACGGTGGACACCGTGCTCTTCGACAAGACCGGCACGCTCACCAAGGGTGAACCCACCGTCACCGCGATCGAGGTGACCGGCGACCGCACCGCCGACGAGGTCCTCGCTTTGGCTGCTGCCGCGGAAGCAGATTCCGAGCACCCCCTCGCCCGTGCCATCATCGGTGCCGCACGTGCGCGGAACCTGACCGTCCCGGCTGCAGCCGGTTTTCAGTCGTCTCCCGCTGTCGGGGTCTCTGCGAATGTCGACGGTACCCGCGTACAGGTCGGCGGGCCCGCGCTGCTCGAGCAGGAACACGGATCCGAACTCGCTGTCGCCGATCGGTGGCGCGGCGACGGGGCGATCATCCTGCACGTCCTGGCCGACGGTGCTGTGATCGGTGCCCTTGCGCTCGCCGACGAGATCCGGCCCGAATCACGCACTGCGGTAGACGCGTTGCATGCGCGCGGAATCGCGGTCGTGATGATCACCGGTGATGCCGATGCCGTCGCGAAGTCCGTCGCCACCGAGCTCGGTGTGGACCGCTACTTCGCGGGGGTGAAACCGGAAGACAAGTCCCACAACGTTGCTGAACTTCAACAAGAAGGGCGCACCGTGGCGATGGTCGGGGACGGGGTCAACGACGCACCGGCTCTCGCGCAGGCCGATGTCGGTATCGCTATCGGCGCGGGTACCGACGTTGCTATCGCGTCGGCCGGAGTAATCCTCGCCAGCGACGACCCGAGGTCGGTGTTGTCGGTGATCGAACTCTCGCGCGCCTCGTACCGGAAGATGAAGCAAAACCTCTGGTGGGCAGCGGGATACAACCTCATCTCAGTCCCGCTTGCGGCAGGAGTGCTCGCGCCGGTCGGGTTCGTGCTGCCGATGTCGATCGGCGCGATCCTGATGTCGCTGTCAACGATCATCGTCGCCGCGAACGCGCAGTTACTGCGTCGACTCGACCTCACACCCGACGCCATCACCGGAGCGGTGAACGATGGGAATTCCGATGCTCCGTCGCAGCGCGAACCGGCGCTGTGAGAGCTGATCTCGTCCCAGGAGTACGGCGCTGACAACTGCGGAACGCTGATGGCCGCACCCTCTCCGCCGGAGAGGATGCGGCCGCTTCGCGTAGCGGACCAGGTCAGCCGAGCAGTCGCTGCATGGTGTCGATCTCCTGCTGCTGAGTGGCGACGATGGTGCGGGCCATCTCCAGGGCGTCAGGATTGGAACCGTCCGTTATTTCGGTGTTCGCCATCTCGATGGCACCGGTGTGGTGGGCGATCATCATCGTCAACCACTGGCGGTCGAATTCCGGTCCCGACGCTGCCATCAACGCGTCCATGTCCTGAGCGGTCATCATGCCGCTGCCGGAGCTGTGGTCCATCCCGCCCATGTCACCCATGTCCATGTCGGGCATGGGCTGGCCCCATTCGGTGAGCCAGGTGGTCATCTGGTCCATCTCGGGCTGTTGCGCGGCGGCGATCGCCGATGCCAGTGACAGGACCTCCGGGTTTTCGGTGCGGCCGTTCGCCAAGTCGGCCATCTCGACTGCTTGCGCGTGGTGCGGGTACATCATCTGCGCGAACATCACGTCGGCATCGTTGAACTGCGCCGTCGAGCTCGCCGGAGCGGACGATGCCGGCGTCGAGGACATCGATCCCATCGAATGGCCATCCATCGACGACTCGGAAGAGTTGTCGCTACAGCCGACGACGAGGAACGCGCTCGCGGCAGCAGCAGCGATCGAGGCAACAACTTTGGTACGCATGAGGAAACTCCTTGCAAGAGTGAGTAGTACAGAGGATTCGATGTCGTTCGATCCGCCGACAGACACGCGTCTGCCGGGCTCCCTGTCACACTCGCAAGGTCACCGATCTGTCCAACTCCCACAACGTCCACGGCGGCGCACGTCCCCACGCGGAGTCGGTGCGCCCAACGATCCGGTTGAGCAGCGTCGGTACCGGGTCGATGGCTGCGTTCACCGCCGGGTACGTCAGCGCGGGCCACGAAGTTGTCGTGCCCACACAGGGGTGCATCATCTGGTGTGCCGACGGGCAGTCGTGTTCCCCTGCCATCACCGGAACCGCGGCGTCCGTGTGGGACGGTGCTGCGATCGAGGCGTGGCCGCCGCACATCGAGGCATGGCCGTCGGTCATCGCGGCGGACATCGAGCCGGTCACGGACATCGACATCGGTGTTACCGAATGCATCAACAGAACACCGAACACTGTCAGTGCAATCAGTAAAGCTGCCGTTGGAGCTGTGCCCCGTCGACCACGCCGACTCACTGAGCGCACGCGGCCGATGATACTCGGATATACCCCCTGGGGGTACACTCGTCTCTTCGCTTTCGGTCGTAGAAGCGTTTCGTCATGTCTTCGAGGTGTCGAGTCCGAGATTTGTTGCGTGGTCGTAGTCGTCGTCGATCAGCGTCACGGTGCGGTGTTCGCGGTCGAGCAGTGAGGCCGCGATCGAGGCGCGGTAGCCGGAGGCGCAGTGCACCCACACGTCGCCGTCGGGGACCTCTGCAAGTCGGTGCGGTAGTTCGTGAAGGGGGATATTCACTGCACCGGGGATATGGCCGTCCGCGTACTCGGACTGTTGACGTGTGTCGAGCACAGTGATGTCGGAGTCGGTTGCGGCAAGTCCGGCGAAGTCAGACACCTCGTAGGACCGCACGTGGCCGTCGCCGGCGAGTGAGTGAATCTCACCGACAGCCGAACCGGAGGGGCGGTCGATGCCGATGCGCGCCAACTCGCGTGTGGCATCTTCGATTTGATCGGATGTGTCGCCGATCAGTGTCAGCGGCGCGCCCCATTGGTAGAGCCATCCGAGGTAGGTGACGAACGTTGTCGACAGCTCGAAGCCGAGGGAGCCGTCGAGATGCCCTGCAGCGAAGGCGGTGCGTGCACGGAGGTCGACGACCCACTGGCCGTCGTCGATGCGCCTACGTAGTTCGTCGGGGTCGGCGGGTTCTGGGGTCGACAGGTCGATCGGGGCCGGACCTTCGGTGTTGATGACGCCCATGTGGGCGTAGTACGCGGGGTAGGCCGACAGTCCTGCGATCAACTCGTCGACGTAGGTCTGTTCGTCCTGGGTCAGCGCGGGATTGGACTGTTGCTGTTCACCGATGGTCGACGAGTCGCCGCTGGTGGGTGTGGCGGAGCAGAAGCTACCGAATCCGTGGGTGGGGTAGACCTCGACGTCAGCGGGGAGTTCGGCGGCGATTCGACGGACCGAGTGGAACTGCGCATGGGTGAGCTCGTCGGTGTGTTCGGAGCCGAGTAGGTCGGTGCGGCCGGTGGATCCGTAGAGCATCGAGCCGCCGGTGAAGATCGCGACTGGCTTGTCGCCGAGTCGCAGCACGTAGCTGACGTGATGATGTGTATGGCCTGGGGTGTGCATGACCTGAAACTGCGCAGATCCCGCGGCGACGACATCGCCGTCGCCGACTGACCGGCGTTCGTATTCGACCGGGTCACCCTCGGGCACAACGTATTCGGCTCCGGTGGTGCGTGCGAGTTCGAGTCCGCCGGTGACGTAGTCGTTGTGGATGTGGGTTTCGAGTACGTGGGTGATCGCGGCGTTCTTGTCCGCTGCCAATGCCAGGACGCGGTCGATGTCACGTTGAGGATCGATCACGACGGCGATGCCGTCGTGGCTGATCAGGTAGCTGCGGTCACCGAGGCTCGAGGTTTCGATGACGGCAATATCTGGATTGGTCGTGCTCATGGGGTACTCCTACGGTGTTGTCGGGTCGGCCTCGTTTCTGACGTGAAATGGGTGGTTCAGGCCAGTGCGAGGAAGAGTTTTTCCAGTTCCGCTTCGGTCATGGGTTCTTTGTTGTCGGCGGTCTCGCCGGTCATGCATTCGCGGAGGCCGGTGGCGACGATCTTGAAGCCAGCTTTGTCGAGGGCGCGGGAGACGGCGGCGAGTTGGGTGACGACGTCTTTGCAGTCACGTCCGTTCTCGATCATGCCGATCACTCCGGCGAGCTGGCCGTGTGCGCGGCGCAGCCGGTTGAGGGGACTGCCCCGAGTTCGGTTGACTCGTTGGGTTGAGTGAATCAGGCCGCGTGTGCGGACTGATTGATTGTCTCAAACTCGGTTGGGGTGAGTTTGCCGAGCCGGCGTTGGCGACGCTTGCGATGGTAGGTCCGTTCGATCCAGGTGACGATCGCCAGCCGTAACTGCTCTCGCGTGGACCAACGTTGTCGATCGAGCACGTTCTTCTGCAGAAGCGCGAAGAATGACTCCATCGCAGCATTGTCTCCGCACGCCCCAACCCGCCCCATGGATCCCTGTAAACCGTTGCGGGACAGCTCATGTACGAATTTTCGTGAACGGAATTGGCTACCTCGATCGGAGTGGACGATGGTGCCGTCCGGGTCTCGTTGATCGACGGCGTTTCGCAGTGCAGATACTGCCAGTGAGGCTTTCATACGGCTGTCGATCGAGTATCCGACGATCTTGTTCGAGTACAGGTCTTTGATGGCGCAGAGGTAGAGCTTGCCTTCGTCGGTACGGTGCTCGGTGATGTCGGTCAGCCAGATCTGGTTGCGTTCCTGTGCGGTGAATTGGCGGTCGACGAGGTCGTCGTGGACGGGCGGGCCGGCTTTCTTGTTCAGGCCGCGCTTCTTGGAGAACACGGACCACAGCCGTTCTTGTGAGCACAGTCGTGCGACTCTGTTCTCGCTGGCGGTGATGCCGCGGTCCGGCAGTTCGTCGGCGATGAAGCGGTAGCCGAATGCCGGGTCGTCGGCGTGGATTTCACGAGCGATGTTGATCAGATGCGCGTCGTCCCAATCACGTTGTGTGACTGGTTGTTTCTTCCATTTGTAGAACGCTTGGGTGGAGAATCCGAGCACCCGGCAGGTCACTGTGACGGGGACTCCGTCGGCAGCAAGGTCGAGGACCAGCGGGTAGATCATTTTGGGTTGACATCCCGGGACAGGTAGGCGACCGCACGGCGCATGACCTCGGCTTCTTGCTCGAGGAGCTTGATCCGTTTGCGGGCCTCCCGTAGCTCGGCGGACTCGTCCAAGCCGGCCGGCGTCGTGCCTCGTTCGATGCCGTCGTCGCGGTCGGCGATCTTCAGCCACCGATGCAGACAGCCCTCGGATATTCCGAAGTCCTTCGCGATCTGACAATGGGGCCTCGCCCTTGCGTGCAACAGCGATGACGTCGCGGCGGAACTCCTCTGGGAACGCTTTCGGCATGGTGAACATCCTTCCACCGTGAGGAGCGATCCTCACAGATCAGATGTCAACCAAACCTGGGGCAGTCCCAATCGTCCTTCGGCCGCTCAGCCGGTCTTGATAAAACTGATACCTGCTGCGTCGGCATCCGGGGTGAACCTCATTTCGCGTGTCGAGGTCGAACCGATCGCGGTGGGCGCGTGCGCGCAGACTCGCCCGCCTCCATGCCCGGGCGGGTTGTTCGCTCATCCTGTTCTGCTGATGACGGCTACGAGTGCCAGGAATACGGCGGTCCCGGTGGCACCGAGAATCGCGGCGCTGAGGAACCCGCGTTCGGGGTCGAGTGCCCACGCCGCGCAGGTGATCAGCACGAGCGCTACGCCGCTCCAGAACAGATAGGTGCGGCGGGGGACAGATCGAGGGTGTTTCGTCACGGCGTGCCGGCGGTGCTGTCAGCTGCGGGACTGTTGGCTGCGGTGTTGGTGGGTGGGGGAGCAGGTAGTGCGGTGACGTCCTGGTCGTCGGCGAAGACGAGGGTCCTGGAGTCCAGGGCGATCGCCCAGCGGTGTGGGGGCGTCCAGGTGCGACCGAGGGTGTCTGCGGGCAGGAGGTAGTCCCCGAAGTCCTCGACGAGTGTCCCTGCAGAGGTGGTCCCGTCGGGGCGGTGCACTTCGATGATGTCACCAACCGAGAGGGCTCCGGTGGTGGTTTGTTTGGGATCGGTCATAGTTCAGCATTGAAGCAGGCCGGTCAGCCGCTGATTCGCGGTGGTCTCGACGCCTCGCCTGCGGACAACGCCGATAACGTCGTGGGTATGGGGCCGTGTACAACAACGGAAGAGTGATGGTGATCTGTCACCGCCACCGGGCGAAAACCGTCCCCGTTCTATTTCCGATGAAACCCTGTTCGGTTGACGGGTTGTTCACTCATCGAGAGACAGACCGCGCCGGTGGTAGCGGTGCTCTGCGTACCAAGCTCGGTCCATTTTGCGGCGCAAGACCAGACTGTTACTGCGTTTTCTGTGCCGACGATTCATCTGCTGCTGACTCTCGGGCAATGTTTTCGTCGGTGTGCTGCGGGTACTAGCGTCAGGTGAGTGAGAACGATGATGTCCCGTCCGCACCGGTGGATGCCGACCCGGATGATCCGCGCAAGGCCGACTCGCCGACGGAGTTGACGAAAACGTCGTGGCTGTTCGTGCTTCGCAAGACTGCGCGTGAGTTCTCGCGTGATCAGTGCACCGATCTCGCGGCAGCGTTGACGTACTACGCAGTGTTGTCGCTGTTTCCCGCTGTGTTGGCGATCGTGTCGCTGCTCGGTGTGTTCGGGCAAGGACAAGCCACCGTCGATGGTGTGTTGCAGATCGTGTCCGATCTGGGACCCTCCTCGGCGGTGGAGACGCTGCGGGAGCCGATCACGCAGTTGGTGTCCGCTCCGGCCGCAGGGTTCGCTCTGGTTACTGGTGTTGCGGGTGCGTTGTGGTCGGCGTCGGGGTATGTGGGGGCGTTCGGGCGGGCGATGAACCGAATGTACGAGGTCGAGGAAGGGCGTCCGGTCTGGAAATTGCGGCCGGTGCTGTTGCTGGTGACGGTGGCGGCGCTGGTGCTGATTGCTCTCGCGGCGGTGATGCTCGCGGTCAGCGGACCGGTAGCAGCCGCGGTGGGGGATGCGGTCGGTCTCGGCGATACCGCGTTGACGGTGTGGAACATCGCACGGTGGCCGGTCGTGCTGGTCATCGTCGTTCTCGCGGTCGCGTTGTTGTATTACGCGACTCCGAATATTCAGCAGCCGAAGTTTCGGTGGATCAGCAGCGGAGCAGTGGTGGCGATCGTGGTGTGGGTCGCCGCGACGATCCTGTTCGGGTTCTACGTCGCCAATTTCGGCAGCTACAACAAGACCTACGGATCGTTGGCCGGGGCGATCGTGTTCCTGCTGTGGTTGTGGATCACCAACCTTGCGTTGCTGTTCGGTGCCGAACTCGATTCCGAACTCGAACGTGGCCGACAACTGCAGGCAGGGATGGTCGCCGAGGAACGTTTGCAGCTCCCACCCCGAGATACTCGGGTGTCGGAGAAGAACGAGGAGAAAGATGCCGCCGCCGTCGACGACGGACGACGGCTTCGGCACCAACATGCCACGGCACATTCCAGCGGTGCTGGGCAGCGCGATGACAGACACAATCGCACGACACACGGCGACGAAAAGCCGTTGCCTGTACCTGTTTCCGGCTCCAGCACTGGCGGAGACATCACTTCGAATCAACATATGCAGGGAGAAACAATGAACGCTCATTCCGGGCCACCGTCGGAGGAAGCCCGCACTTCGGCTGCGGATCTGTCGACAGTGCAGCTCGTCGAACGTTTGACCGATCAGGTGTCGACGCTGGTGCGCAGCGAGATCCGCTCAGGCCTCGAGGAAGTGAAAAGCAAAGGCACCCGGCTCGGCATCGGTATCGGTATCACCGGTGCGGGCGCACTGCTGCTGTTCTTCGGTCTCGCCACTCTGATAGCAACTGCAGTGCTGGGGTTGGCGACAGTGCTGTCGGCGTGGCTGGCAGCGCTGATCGTCGCCGCCGCAGTCCTGGTGGTGGGAGGGGTTTTGGCTGCGGTGGGGACCTCACGCGCGAAGAATGCGGTACCTCCGGTACCGGCAGAGACCGTCGCCAGTGTCAACGACGACATCACCGCCATCAAGAAGGGAATCCGATGACCGAGAACAAGCACGTTGCACGTGGTAACGAGACAGGCGAGGAGGCGCACGTGACAGACCCGCCAGTAGCGCCGGTGCCGGATATCGAACAGCAGCGCGCCGAACTCGCCGAGACGGTGGCGGCGCTCGCCGACAAAGTCGATGTGCCTGCGCGGGTGCGCAGTGAAGCAACCGTTCAGGCGGAGAAGGCCAAGACATTGGCTCAGGACAATCCGCAGGTCGCCGCGGCCGCTGTCGGGACCCTGGTCGCGGCGGTAGTGCTGGTTGTGTTCTCGCGTCGTCGCCGTGCGCGGCGGTTGCTGCGATGAGTGCGGTGTCGAAAGCGGTGTACAAACCGCTGTCGCTGGCTACCAGCGTGCTCGGCGGGGTACTTGCCGGGGTGGTGTTCAAGCAGGTGTGGAAACGTATCGGCGACAACGACACCTCGACTCCCGACCCGAAAGACCTGAGCCGCACCGTCCAAGAGGTGCTGATCGCGGCCGCCATTCATGGCGCGGTGTTCGGGGTCGTCAAAGCCGCCGTCGACCGTGCCGGAGCGAAAGGCTACCGCGCTCTCGCCCACGAAGACCCCAGCTGATCACGAGAGCCTTACACAGGCGTCCGCACTCGATCGGCGGTCTGGTGCGGCTTCCCGTTCGACGATGCCGAAACGTCGATAGAAAACGACTACGAGTTGTCGGAACGGCGATGCACTCAGGGATGGTGTCAGTTTCAGAAGTAGGCTGCACGATTTGCTGGGGTTTTACCCGTGATTGCAGTCGTCTTCTGACATTCTGAGTGCAGAAGTGAACTGCACAAGCGGCACCACAGGTCGGGGTGTTCAAGGCTGTGGTGGGGGTGGGCGGCCGATGTGCGGACGGGTCGATACGTCGACCAGAATCATCGGTATGACGGAAGAGCGGTCGGCAGAGACTTTTGTGGGGTTCGCGGTGCGCTGGGAACCCTATGGAGGTGCCGATGACGAAGACATCTTCGTGGCGTTCGGGATTTCGGGTGCGGAGTATCGGCGCCGGTTGTGGTGGGCCTTGAATCTGCCCAGTGGCCCAGACCTGGACGACGATGTCCGTGATCGACTCCGTGAGTACGCCATGCGTACCACGCGCCTACGCCGTCGTCGGGGCGGTAGCGAAGTTCGCGATGCACTCAGTGGCGTGTGGAAATGGGGTGATTCCTACGGTGATCGCGACGTGAATCGACTTCCCACCAGCGAGGGCGATCAACGCGAGGATCAGTAGTGTCGATGACGTTTGTCAGTGTCAGAAGTTGGCTGCACTTCGTGCTGACGCCGGGTGTTGGCCTGGGGAACCTTTGGTGCGGTTTCGCAGCGCCCGCGTGATGTCGATGATCGTCATGGCCAGCAGGACTGGTATGGCAATGCTTAGTACGGCCGCGGACCCGATGACCGAGGCAACCAGAATTGAGTAGATGTCCACCGGTCAGGTCTTGTCGCTGATGTCGTTCGGTGTTGTCGGTGCTGTCGTCGACGGTTCGGATTTGTGGTGCTCGATGATGTCGGCGTCGTCGGCGAAGATCAGCGTTCCGTCTTCCGACGCGATGGCCCATCGATGGGGCATGGCCCAGTCTCGGCCGGCGGCGGGGACGGTCAGCAAGTAGTCGGCGAAGTCCTCGACTACGGTCCCGGTAGCGGTGCCGCCCTCTAGGCGTCGCACTTGGAGTGTGTCACCAATGGTGGGTGGTGTCGTTGTGATCTCTACCGGTTCGGTCATGACGGAATTGAAGCAGACGAATTCTCGTGGCTGATCATGCGTCCATCGATTTTCAAAGTCGTCGATGTGCCCGAGACCCCCACGGTGGCAGCTTCGGAAGTTGACTCGCATCGGCCCGGCGGGCCATGTGCGAGAAACGGCGATTGGCGGTGGGCTATTTCAAGTGCCGGTACAGCGTCGATCGCGACACTCCGAGCACTTCTCGGATGTCGGTGAGTGACATTCCGCCGGTGCGCATTCGCTTCGCTTGTTTGATTTGCGTCCCGGACATCGCCGGTGGTCGGCCACCGAGTCGCCCTTGGGCGCGTGCCACTGCCAGTCCGAGGTTGGTGCGTTCGCGGATGAGGTTGCGTTCGAATTCCGCCAATGCTCCGAAGATGGAGTAGATCAGCTTTCCGCCGGAGGTGGTGGTGTCGATCGCTTCGGTCAACGACCGGAACCCGACGCCATCGACGTCGAGCTGCTCGACCGTTTCGAGGAGATGGGGGAGTGATCGCCCGAGACGGTCGAGTCGCCACACGACCAACGTGTCGCCGCGCCGCAGATGCGAGAACAGATCCGACAGCTGCGGCCGAGACGTCGTCGCACCCGACGCTGTCTCCGTCCACACTCTCGAACACCCGGCAGCGCTCAAGGCCTCGCTCTGCGCGTCGGCGCTCTGATCGGTCGTCGACACCCTCGCGTAGCCCAGAAGTTCTCCCACAGGGTCGAGTGTGTCACAACTCGTCGTAGGGACACATTTCGGCGTGTCGGTTTTGAACATGAGTTCTGACACACACGCTCATCGTCCTTGCCGTGTCAAATCCAGGGCGTGTCTAAAACGAAGGTTAAAGACACGTAGTCATAAGTGAGCGCCTAGGTTCGGACAATCGGGCAGTCAAAGCACCAAAGGAGCAATCTAGCGTTTTCGCTAGATTACTTGAGAGGTGTCAAGTGCAGCGCACTTCTGAACTCGTGCACTCGTCTTCTGAAACTGACAACCCAATCTGTCCACCAGCGCCGGAGCTGTGCCAAAAACGTAGGCTAAACACGGAGTGTCAAAACAGGGAATATCAGTGAGTTGTGGCACGCTTCGGCCTTGTGGGACACAAATACGGGTATGCCAGGGTCTCGACGGCTGAACAGACTCCGGCTCTGCAGAGCGACGCACTGACGGCGTTCGGGTGCGAGCGCATCTTCACTGACACGGTCAGCGGGTCGACGACTGTCCGGCCGGCACTGAACCATTTGCTCGAGACACTGTTGGCGGGCGACACGCTGTGTGTATGGCGGCTCGACCGCCTTGGCCGCAACCTTCCGCATCTGATCGAGCTCGTCACCGACCTCAAGGCCAGGGGAGTGGCGTTCGCATCCGTGACCGAGCAGATCGACACCAGCACCGCTAACGGCGAGCTGATCTTCCATATTTTCGGCGCACTTGCCTCGTTCGAGCGTCAACTGCTTCGCGAGCGGACCAACGCCGGTCTGGCCGCGGCTCGCGAACGAGGGAAAGTCGGTGGCCGTCCGCCGGCCCTGTCGACGACGAAGAAACGTGAAGCGACTCGAATGCGCAACCAGGGCAGTGCTATCGGAGACATCGCCGACGTGCTCGGTGTCAGCAAACGCACCCTGTACCGACACTTCGAGCAGACACGGCGCTGAGTGACCCCACTATGTCGATGACTCCACATCCGTGTCGATAGATCCGGACGTCGTGCCCGAGTCTCCGTCCCTCCCCTTCTGGACGCGAGCCAGATCGCGCGCCTCCAGCATGTTCAAGTCCTCACCCGCGGCGTTCTTCCAACTGATACGACCGTTGTTGCTTCCGCCGACCAGAACTGCGCCGGCCGCCGAGGGGCTGTCGAACAGTTCGTCGACCTGAAATACGAAAGCCTCATCGGTCAATGCAGCGCGACCACTGCTAATCAGGGACTCCCGTGTGGCCTTGAGGCGTTCGGTCGCGGCACCGCGGAAGTCCGGCCGGCCGCGAGAACCGCTCTTGACGACAAGACCTTCTGTCGTGAGGTATCCCGTTGCCGCACGGTCCGATTCGCTGAAGTAGAGAAGCTCGGTGGTGTCTTCGTCGGTTCTTCTCGATCCACTGCTGGCCGGTTGGATAGAGTCGAGGATCGGTGCGCCGAGCGTGGTCAGCAGTATCGAGATCGTGTCCAAGAATTCGTGGCAGTCCGCCTCGAGTGGGTCCGGGGTGAACGGGTTGCTGGCGTCGTTGCCGTTGGTCAACGTATACCGGTCTGCACGTCGAGCGGCTTGTATCGACAGCCACTCCAGGTAGGCCACGTGTGTGGAGGTCCATTCGTTGGTCAGGGACACCGCGACCATCGCCCGTTCCCAGTCTTTCGAGGAGTGTTGCCCCAATCGTGTACTGACGTTGCCGGTTTGTCCGATGTAGGCCGTTCGGTCGTCGTCGTTATCACCGAACAGGTAGTACACGCCGACCTGTCTTGATACTGACAGCTTGGTGAATTCGGTCAGGAGCGTTCGGGGTACATCGAACACGCGGACGGTCCTCGTGGTCAGGCTGGCGACACGAATGCCGGCCGGATTCCCGCCGGGCAGGTAGATCTGAATCGTTTGTGCGCGCGCCATCAGCCGACGCCCCTCGCATCGAGAGACTTCACGATTTCCACCGTCCTGACGGACACGGTGGTGACCTTCTTGATCAGCTCGACGATGTAGGTCGGGTCGTCGTGTTCGTCGCACCAAAGGTTAGGGTCGTTGACGATTCCCGACGCCTTGTCGGTCTTTATTTGGTAGCGGTCGATGATCCACGCCAACGCCGAACGTGAGCCGAGCAAGTATTTCTCTGCCTCGGGTGGGATGCCGGCGATGGTGACCTTTGGGTTGTAGACGATCGCAGTGTGGTCATCTTTGGTGCGCCACTTCATCTTCTGCACTCGCCACGTCTCACGATCGTGTTCGTCGGCACCGGCCTTTATCTCGACATTGAGCGGGTACGGATCGACGTCCTCGTACCGCATATGAAGGCCGCCGAGCTGCTCGCCGGCGTCGGCGAGCTGGGTGAAGCGCTCCAAGCTTTCAGGGGTGGGGATGTGAGGGAGCATCTTCTTCAGATCCGCCGCATACGTCTCTCGGTAGGCGGGGGCATGCAGCTGCCCGTACACCGACCAGAAGATTTGATCCTTGGTCACGGGAGCGCCCACTGCAGTCCGGTAGACCTGGAGGATTTCGTCGGTGATGTTGTCGACCCGTCGGTAGCCCCACTCGTCGACACTCGAATCATCTGCTGAAGTACCAAAGTCGAACTCGCCGACCGCGGCCCCGTCGACCCGTTCGTAGGTGTGGCGGGGAAAGTACTGCCCACTGCCTGATCCCCAATACGACAAGTCTGGGATCGTGTCCGTCGCCAACGTCGAAAATGGCTTGTCCGAGCCCGCTCCCACGACGTAGAAGCCGAAATTCGTGTGGTCGGGGGTGGGGAACATCGAAGGGAGCCTGCCAGGACGGTCATTCAGTGACTTGTCAAAGTAGACATGGCTTCTTTGAAATGGCCGATAAGCGCTCTCGCGGTATGAAGAAGCCTCTTCGCGAATGACCCTATGCGCGTCGATCGACGCCAACAGTGAGCTGCTCCACGAGATGCTCTTGGGATCGCGGTTCACCACGTCCTGTAGGCGTCCGTTCCCCCTTTGAGCCTCTGCGCGATGAAGTTCCGCTTGGTAGAAGGTGAGCGTCCTGCCGACCTGTTCGCGGAGCGAGTTCGAGGAGAAGCTGTAGACCCAGCTATCTCGGTTGGTCTTAAGTCCGCCTGAGAAAGTTCGGAAGACGACGGCTTCCGTAGCGCCACGGCTCGCGATCGCCGGCCATGAGCTGAACGTACTGTCTCGCTG
Source organism: Rhodococcoides navarretei (assembly GCF_038069675.1). NCBI lineage: Bacteria > Bacillati > Actinomycetota > Actinomycetes > Mycobacteriales > Nocardiaceae > Rhodococcoides > Rhodococcoides navarretei. Next base: position 4,348,596 of record NZ_JBBPCN010000001.1, on the reverse strand, counting down.
GCTGATCCAGTCGCCGTGCGCGTTCGGCTGCACACTCTGCCATTCGAGGTTCTCGATGGTGCTCGTCTCGACGAGGCGGAGTTTTTCTGCGCGGTCGAGGTAGTCACCGATATCTCGGTAGTGGATCTGTACGGGTCCTGTGTGTTTTTCGTTCTTAACACCGACGAAAATGACGATGGTGGAACGGCTTCCGGAGCCGAATACCTTGCCGCCTTCTCGTCGGGAGAGTTCGCCGGCTGTGCGTTGGTTACCGCGTAGATTGTAGATCCACAGGTGGGCGAACTCGTCGGCCATGCTCAGCCGCACTCCGTCCGCCGTGTTGCCGTCGATCCATCCTCCGTTGGAGACGAATGCGACTATTCCGTGGTCGCCGACGCGGTCGGTGGCCCATCGGTAGGCGCGGTAGTAGGAGTCGTAAAGGCTGTTCTTGAGCTGCGCCGTCGAGCGGCCGGCGTAGGTCGCGGCGATACGGGCGTCGAGAGTGGGGTAGCTGAGGTTGGCGTTGTTGTCGTTGGCGCTGTCCTGCCCGACCGAGTACGGCGGGTTACCTAGGATGACGTTGATCGGGGCTGCGACCTGTTTGAGGATGCGGTCGTTGTTCTGCGGGAACATGATCGCGTCCATGCTGTCGCCGTCTTCGGAGATCTGGAAGGTGTCGGTAAGTACGATTCCCTCGAACGACTCGTACTGCCCGTCCTCGCCATTTGGGGTTTCCAGAGCGTGATAGGTGGTCTCGATGTTGACTGCCGCAATGTAGTACGCGAGAAGCATGATCTCGTTGGCGTGCAACTCTTCCCGGTACTTGCGTGCAAGGTCGTCGGGGAGAATGAGCCCGGATTGCAAGAGTCGGGTGAGGAAAGTGCCGGTCCCGGTGAACGGGTCGAGGATATGGACGCCTGTGTCGGTGAGGCCCTTCCCGAAATGCTCCTTGGAGACGTGGTCTGCGGCGCGGAGGATGAAGTCGACGATCTCGACGGGGGTGTAGACGATGCCGAGAGCGTCGGATTGCTTCTTGAACGCGACACGGAAGAATCGTTCATACAGTTCGGCGATGACCTGCTGTTTGCCGTCAGCGCTGGTTACTTCGGAGGCCCGGATACGGACCGAGTCGTAGAACGAGTCGAGGCCGGCGGTCTCCGATTCGAGGTTGGCGTCGCCGAGGGTGTCGAGCATCTGCTGCATGACGATCGAGACGGGGTTGTGCGCGGCGAAGTCGTGGCCGGCGAACAGGGCATCGAAAACCGGTTTGGTGATGAGGTGTTGGCTGAGCATGCTGATTGCGTCGTCGCGGCTGATGGAGTCGTTGAGGTTGTCACGTAGCCCGGTGAGGAACTTCTCGAACTGCTCGGCTGTCTCTGGCGAGGCACCGGTGAGGAGGGCGTTGATGCGGGCGATCTGGGCGGCGGCGATGTCGGCGACGTCGGCGGCCCACTGTTCCCAGTAGACGCGGGTGCCGACCTTGTCGACGATGCGCGCATAGATCGCTTCCTGCCACTCCGAGAGTGCGAACAACGCCATCTGCGACGCCACCCCACCGCTCCCACCTTCGCCGTTGTCCGGCTTCGGATCGGTGTCCGGGGTGGGGTGTCCGTCACCGATCGTTTCGTCGGAGTCGGTGGTCGGGCCGATGTGGCCGCCCAGGAGTCGATCGTTCCCCTGGCCGGCTTTGGCTTGTTTGGTGGTGGCGTTGAGGGCGATGGAGTTGACCATCGCGTTGAACCGATCATCGTGCGCCCGTAGAGCGTTGAGGACTTGCCACACCACCTTGAAGCGGCGGTTGTCAGCGAGGGCCTGCGACGGTGACACTCCGGCGGGCACGGCGACGGGCAGGATGATGTACCCGTAGTCCTTTCCGGGGGAGAGGCGCATGACGCGGCCCACGGACTGGACGACGTCGACAACAGAATTACGGGGGTGAAGGAACAACACGGCATCGAGAGCCGGGACGTCGACGCCCTCGGACAGGCAGCGTGCGTTGGACAGGATGCGGCATTCACCCTCGGGGACTGGCGCTTTGAGCCACGACAATTGTTCGTTACGCCGCAGAGCGTTGAAAGTTCCGTCGACGTGGCGCGCGGACACGACAAGGTCTCGGTTGGTGGCGTCGACCTGTTCGCCGTCGTTCTCGTTCTCGTCGAGGAGGGCGCGATAGGCATCGACCACGTCGGGGAACACTTCGGCGACCTGCTTGGAGGCGGCGATGTCCTTGGCGAACGCCACGGCCCGTTTCATCGGGGGCGCGCCGACAGTGAACCCGTCTCCGTCGGGGGAGCGGCCGGCGCGTTTGGCGAGACCGTTCCAGCAGCCGACGATCTTGGAGGCATCGTCGAGTTGGAGTTCGGCGAAGTTGCCGGCGAGCTGTTTCTGCATAGGGGCTGCGACGAGGTCCTCGTCGACGGTGAGCACGATGACTTTGTAGTCGGTGAGCAGTCCCCGTTCGACGGCGTCACCGAAGGACAAGCGGTGCAGCTCGGGGCCGAAGATGTCGATGTCGTCCATCGACGACAACTCGGCGGAGTGGTCGGCGGCTTTCTCCTTGACGGCGTCGTCGAAGATCCGCGGCGTGGCCGTCATGTACAGCCGCCGTGACGCTTTCAGGAACTCGGCGTCGTGAACCCGGACGAAGTTCGATTCGTCCGCACCGGCGACGGTGACACCGGTGGTGCGGTGCGCTTCGTCGCAGATCACCAGATCGAACGGATCCACCCCCAGCTCTTGCGCCGCAGCGACCGTCGGCAGGGACTGGTAGGTGGTGAACACCACGGTCAGCCCTTTGGAGCGTTTGCGGTGCGCCATGTGCGCTGCGAGGTTGTCGGGGTCGGTGGTCACCGGGATCGCGACGTCGACGGTGCTGTAGTCCTCGGCGGAGCGGGAGACTTTCGAGTCCGAGCACACGGCGAACGCGCGAATGTCGAGCTGGGTTTGCGCAGTCCACTCGCGCAGTGTCTGCGAAAGCAAGGAGATGGAAGGGACGGCGAACAAGATGCGTGCACTGCCGCCGGCCTCGGCGGCCGTGCGTTCGGCGATCTTCAGAGCGGTGAACGTCTTTCCCGTTCCGCAGGCCATGATCAGTTTCCCGCGGTCGTTGCCGGCGGAGAACCCGGCGAAGACCGCGTCGATCGCCTCGACCTGGTGTGGGCGGGGTTCGTTGCGGATCGCTTCACTCAACTCGACCGTCAGTTCGCCCTGCGGCCATGCGATGTCCCAGTCGATCGGGGCCTCGGCGATCTCGGCCAGGCCGATCCGTTGGACGGGGATGGTCTGGTGGTTGATGGCGTCTTCGGCGTTCTTTCCCCACCGGTCGGTGGTGGAGATGATCACGCGGTTGGTGAACGACCGATCCCCATCGGCGGTGGGAAATGTTTGTCCGGAGGCGGTGAAGAACGAGTCGAGATCGCCTTTGCTCAACGTGGTGGTCGGTTCGTAGAACTTGCACTGGATCGCGGTGTAGTCGCCGGTGTCGCGTTCGCGGGCGACCAGGTCGATGCCGGTGTCGGCCTTACCTTGACGGTCGGGCCAGTCGATCCACCGCCACACCTGCTCGTACTGCTGCGACAGCGTCGGGTCGAGCTCGAAGTATCGAACCATCAGCTGCTCGAACTTGGTGCCCCGCTCCGAATTCGACGGCTCACCGCGGAACGCTTCGATAACCTCGTGCACACTCGCCATGACCTACCGAAACCACCTCAACGTCGGGGACGATCAGACCGAGTATGCCGCTTACATCGACGACAACCGCCATCCACGGGGACTCTTCGGCGTTTCGGTCACTGAAGAGGTCGTGGCCCAGCGGAGTCTTCCTGGTCGAGCCGCTGACGCATAAAGTTCCGGTGTCGAATTCTCGAGTGCGAAGGGGCGTGTCGCCACGGAGCCTGCTCGGTCGGAGTCAGGATTGGTCGCGCGCCGCGGCCTGGACAGCACTGGCGAGTCCGGAGAACGAACATTCGACGGGATCGTGCGAGAGCAGACTGCTCAACACAATCGACTTCTGCTCCCCGAACGTGGAGTTGAGGCGCTGGGTGGACATCACGTAGAAGTCCCACTGGTCTAGATCGAGCGGGTCGGCGGTGGCCCGATCGGTCTGTTTGAAGACACAAAAGACGTAGACGTCGGCCTGCCGCTTCCGTTGCGCGGCAATTGTGTTCGTCGTCGCGTCCCAGCCGTTCGTCGGCTGGATCCCGAAGCTGATCGTCGACACCCTCTTCTGCTTCCAACTTTGCAGGTACGCAGACGATTTCACCTCGACGCGAATTCCCCCTTCGGGCAGTAGATCAGAAGCATCCCACTCCACTCGGACTCCATCGGCTACGCATCCGAGTGCGAGTCCGACGATGTATTCGGCGAGAACACCGCGTTGGGCGTTCCCGATGAGATCCGAGCACGCCCTACGCCAGAACTGGCGAAGGTCCGATCCGATCGACTGCCCCTGCTGTGTGAAGGGCTCGTCGCCACTCTTCGGTGCTGTCACGAGTGAGCCGAGGCGGTTCGTGAGCTCGATCGACGAGCATTCGGCCACGTCGGCCGCATACCGGGTCCCGTGGTGGTCGTGCAGCATCGCACTCGATGGGTCGAGATGCCGATGAACTCGAAATCGATGGCCATGAAAATTTTCCCTCGATCGGGCAGGTGAACGGAACTAGCTCTTCCGATGTCTACTCATGTGCCGCCAGATCGAGTGGTCGAGTGCCGACACCGGCATGTCCATCCGCCTCGCAGCGTCGGTCACCAGCCGTGAGACTTCTTCGCTCCCGAGTCCGCGACCCAACGCCTCCACCACGAATCGAGTGACGAGAGTGTCGGCTTTGACGCCGTCATGGCCGACCAGCATGAGGAAGTAGTCCCACGTCACCGGGCCCAAGCCGCGAGTTCCGCAGTACGCGGCTCGCTGCGCTGCCGAGTCCCGATCGATGTCGGATGCGTGGCGCGCGGCCGACGCTGCGAGCCGGCCGGCAGCAGAGACGATCGCCTCAGCCTTCGGCACACCCCCGGTCTTCTGCTTGTTGCCGAGCACCGTCTGAAGCCACTGCGGGTCGGCCTCGCCCAGTACACCGAGGTCGTCCCAACATGGCCTGCCGGACTCGGCCTTGTACCTCTTGATCGCGCCGCGTACGCCCGTGTCGGCAGAGACTCCGTAGACCGCTCTGATCGACAGGACCGCATCGATCAACGCCAATTCCACATGCCCCGGCCATCCGTCCGGGGCAGCGTGCATCTCAGTGATCTCAGCCGTGAGGTACTCGACGAGCATCTCGACATCGACTGCGTCCGTCGTCGCCATCATGGTGGATCCCTTCTGGGTCGATGAGAGCGGACGTTACCGGCCAGCGCCGACCTATCTGCACAGATCTCGTCATCGACGACCACAGTTCGTCGTAGGAGCGAGGGTAAGGCAGTCGACACACGTTCCGGTGCTGCCTGCGACAGTCAGGCGCACGTTCGGCTATCCGCGGATGACGATCTCGATGGCGTCGACATCGACGTCGTACGTCTTCGCCAGACCGGCCTTCGCCTGCCGGATCGTCAACGCGGCGACCTCCGTCGTCGGTGCTTGCGTGCTCGTGGACTGATCCTCGAATTTCTCGAACTTTGCATCGGTCAGGTCGATCCCCAGATCGTCCAACGTGGTGTACCGCACCGGATTTCGGTCGCCGGTCCAGACGTCGGAAACACTGATCCGAGCAAATTCGCTGAACTGAATCTTCCACCGGGCGGGGTCGCCGGCCGTTGCGGGAACGATCCGAGAGATCCGCCCGACCAAGAAGGCGCTGCCGTGATCTTCGGTGCCGTCCGCGTACGCCTCGACGTTGTGTGCGTTCTGCGTGCACACCACGTACTGGCACTTCCTGGCTCGCGCTGCGTCCAGTTTCCACGACTGAGACCCACCCTCACCCAGAATCGAGTCGAGGCTCTTGCCGGTGAACACTGCCACTGTGTCTTCGTTTGTTGTCATGCAGAGAAGGTAGCAAACTATCGACCGTCGTGCAACGAACTATGTATAGTTTTATCCATAGTTTTCGCGTTGTGCCTGCGGGGACACCTAGAAGTTGCCCGCCCCCGCATGCATCTTGGGCGCTACCGCGGCTACGAGCGTGGTCGGGCCTCGTCGCTCCCGCACAGTTACCCGAAGTGCTCCACAAGTCGAGGGTGGACGCCTGTCGAGGTCGACGAGGTCGCGCATTCCGCCTGCCGGCGGTGCCGGCCACCTGCGGTGTCCCCTGAGTGGAGCTCCGCTGCGCTCCGCACCGTAGACGAGCATCGTTCTTTCGGGCATCTGGCTGCCGGCGAGTCTGCGTCACCCGGGCCCGCCTTACCCACCCCTGACTCCGCGATGCTCCGGCCCTGCGGGCGCCGAAAACTTTTCACGAACGCCTCCGGCTGAAAACTTCCCGGCCCAGGGTCAGGACGCCGTTCCCGTGCGCCGCCTACTCTCCTCACGCCAGATGACGGCGAAAGAACGCGGGGTAGGACGCAAGACCGACTCGGCACGAGTTCCGAAGGGCAGCAACAGTTATGACCGAGAGCACGAACACCGAGACCGTTACCTGCATCGCGGACGGCCCCGATTGCACCGGCGACGTCGACTACCGGGACGCACTGTCCGGCACCGGGGTAGCGCACCCGAGGTGTGACAAGCACTGGCAGGACCGTCTCGACCTCGAGGACGACCTTCGACGCCGCTACCCGGCCCACGCACCCACCGACTTCGACCCCACCTACGCAGGCGAGCAGTGGGACGAGGACTACTGACCCGGCCCGCTCACACCCCCATCCGACCCGCACCGCGACCGAGGAGCAAAGGCCATGACCACCAACGACATCGACGACTACTGGACCACCTACGACAAGGCCCTCGACGCGGCCGCAGAATGCCGGAGCGTCGAATCCCTGATCGATACCCTGAACCGCTACTACCCGCCCTCGTCCGGAGTCGCCTTCTTCCCCAACGGAGCCGACCGAGACCTACTCGGCACACTCACCGACGCCGGACACTTCGATACCGTCTGGGTCCACGCGGACTACCACTTCGCGCTCCGTGACGGCCGCGGAGACGGATTCACCTACATCGAAGGCGACATCGTCCGCGGAACCTCACGCCGGTAAAACACCCGCCCCGGTGCCAGACGGCACCGGGGCACCAACCCCACCACCTGGAAGGAACGCCCCTGATGCCCGCACAAGCAGTGAACACTGGACACAGGGTCGCTAGGCACCACGATTGACCTACCGCACAAGTGACCGGTGTGTCTTTCCCAAGACGCGTCGTCGCGGTGTCGAGCGGCCCGCTCGTCGGTGGTCGGGCCTGGCGGCGTGACTTCATAGGACCTTGAAGCGACTCTGCCCCATCACTGTTTTGTCCACCGCCAGCGTCCGCCCACCCAGCGCGAAACTCGGTCGGAAGGCCCGCCGAGTCCGTCGAACGGGAAGGCTCGGATCACATGGACGGTGACATCGTCGTCGGCATCGATTCACACAAAGACACTCACTACGCAGCTGTGCTCACACGGGGTGGAAGGAGGCTCGGAGCGCGCCAGTTCGGAGCCACAGCACAGGGCTACAACGAGCTGTCGGAATGGGTGGAGACGTTCGGAACTCCGGCGAGCTTCGGTGTCGAGTGCACCGGTTCGTACGCTGCGGGACTGACGCGTCACCTGCTCGAACGTGGCATGTCGGTCGCGGAGATCAACACGACCAACAAACATGCGCGGGCTCGCCGTGGGAAGGACGATGCCCTCGATGCGGAGATGGCTGCTCGGCACGTCCTCACCGGAGCCGACGCCATCGTTCCGAAGTCGAGTACCGGAGCGGTGGAATCGATCAGAATGCTGCTTCTCACGCGGGAGTCGGCAGTGAACGCTCGTACCGTTGCGCTGCAACAGATTCAAGATGTTCTGATCACCGCCCCGGTGGCTCTGCGTGAGTCGATCACCTACAAGCGGGGGAAGGGAGCCGTCGAAGCGTGCTCCCGGTTGCGTCCGGACTTGTCGCGCCTGTCCGATCCGGAACAAGCTGCGAAGTTGACATTGCGGACTCTCGGTCGCCGGGCCAGCGATCTGGCCGAGGAGATCGCCGTTCTGGAGCGCGAGCTCGACACTTTGGTGACCGCGACGGCTCCGACGATGCGCGCAGCGTGCGGGGTAGGACCGGTCAACGGGGCGCAGTTGTTGGTGACCGCGGGGCAGAACATCGGCCGGCTTCATTCCGAGGCCGCGTTCGCCCGGTTGTGCGGTGTCGCCCCTGTTCCTGCCTCGTCGGGCAAGACGACGAGGATGAGGCTGCACCGAGGCGGTGATCGCGCCGCGAACAGAGCGCTCTACTTGATCACCGTGTGTCGGCTGCGGTACGACCAACGCACGATCGACTACATGCAACGCCGGCGCGGTGACGGGTTGTCGAAGAAGGACGTCATCAGGTGCCTCAAGCGGTTCGTGGCGCGGGAGGTTTTCAACGATCTCGTCGCTGATCTCGCAGGATGTGGCAGCATGTCAGCAGAGGTTGACGTACCTGCCGCTCGCGCCCCGTCCGGGGTTCGGTGAACACGTTGCTCTGAGGGTCCACCATCGGAATCCGTCAGGAAGCAGCTGACCGCCGGTAATGCGAGCATCCGGACTCGGTTGTGCTTCCAACGAAGGATCCCTGATGCCCGTTCACATGACCATCGATGAGTTGAAGTCCGCTGCACGAACGTTGCGAAAGTTCCTGGCCGAATCAGGTGCTGCACAATTGACCCACGCCCAGTCACTCGAGGCCGTCGCTCACACTGCCGGATTTCGAGACTGGAACAGCTGCAGCGCCGCTCTTCTCGCTCCCCGTCCGCTGGCGGCTGTTCCGATCCTGCGGGTGTATGACGAGGTCGCGACACGAAACTTCTATTGCGACTACCTCGGATTCGAGGTCGACTTCGAGCATCGCTTCGCCGCCGATCTACCGCTCTACATGCGGGTCACCCGTGGCGGTGTTCACCTGGACCTGAGTCAACACCACGGGGATGGAACACCAGGGGCCGCTGTGTGGCTGCCGACGGTCGACATCGCGGCGTTCCACCGGGAGCTGCGTCGGCGAGACCATCTGGTGACTCTGCGACCCGGTATCGATCGCTCCGCACCTGGTGGACCGACCGTCGAGCTACTGGATCCGTTCCAGAACGCCCTGCGCTTCTGCGAACTCGACGACTGACACATGCTCGACTGACAGACGATTCACTGCTCCCGCCCACGGATCGCTTGACATGTATAGGACCGTCATGGGCCACCCTGATCGTCGGCGTCCTCGCCGTCGTCGGCGTCGCCCTGACAGTCCGCCAACGCACCGTGGCCGACAAACGCGCCCAAGCCTGGCAACGGATCACCTGGTGCCTCGAACGCACCACCAGCGCCGACCCCGCCGAAGCCGAGCTCGGATGGGACATCTACGCCACCGTCACCGACTCACCGCTCATCACCACCACCGAGCAAGACGTCCTCGTCGCCGTCGCTGACCGATCCGCCCGACGTGCACTGGCGGAACCCGACGAAACCGAGGACACTGACAACCAGAACGAGCAGGAGGACCCACGATGACCACCGCAGAAGCCCGCAAGACCTGGACCCCGAACGAACGGCGCAGTGTCGCTGCCGCAGCAGCCCGCGCCTCGATCGCACTCCGTGAACGCAGCGGCCGCGAGGTACCCCAATGGATCCGCGACGCCGCCGAAGGGCGCCCCACCACCCCACCGGCCGAACAGTCCTGACGCCGGCCACAGCCGCAGACCGACAAGGCCCGTACCCCCACAGGGTGCGGGCCTTCTCTATTGCCTCACCGAGAAGGAGCGCTGCGAGCAGGTCCGGGCCACCCTGCGGGCGTCCACCGAATCGAACTCCGCTGCGCTCCGTCCTGTGAAAAGAATTCTTGTTTTCCCTTCTGGCCTTCCGATTTTGACCGGCGGTGACCTCCGCGCAACCGCCGGCGTCCGCTGCGCTCCCGGCCCCAAGGGGCTCCGAAAACTTTTCACAGACGCCTCCGGCTGAAAACTTTCCGGCCCGACCATTGCACTCCGGCCCCCTCATGCCGGTCCAACTCTCCCCTGCCAGAACGGCAAAAAAATTGGCGGGCCACCCGGTTCGTCACGTTGAGCAGGGGAGCGCGAGATGTCGAAGACCACCGCCCAGAAAGCCCACAGCAGCACCGACACCGACAACTACGGCGCAGTGGTCACCCACACCACCGCCACCATCGTCGGCCGCCAGAAAGCCGTGGTCAACGTCCACGCCGCCGCCACCGACGACGCCCAGATGATCGTCACCTTCAACCGACTGATGATGACCTTCCGCTCCGCCGCCGCCGTCCACGCGTTCATCGCCGGACTGGCCGACGCCCGCACCCTCATCGGCCGCATCGACAACCAGGCACCCCAGACCGGGGGACCGGGCGACGACTACGCCCGCGCCGCCATGTCCGTGGTCTGGATTGCGCCACCGGAAACCGCCGTCACCCCACGCGAGCAGTACGTTCCCGCCCGCCGACGCACCATGCACTGGGTCGAGGTCCACATGGGACCGGTCACCTGGCGCATCATCGACCGACTCGGCTACGTCACCATGCTCGACGAGCTCCGCAACGTGCATCGTATGGCCGTCGCGATCTTCACCGACGGCGACCAGTACCTCAGCGACCCGACCACCCTCACTGACGCATTCGACGACGCCGAACGCGAACACCAGGAGGACATGGCCGCACCCTGGCGACGCCGCCTCTGAGACGCCCGCAGGCCCCGGACCCGACACGGTCCCGGGGCCGAGTCGTATCCATCCACAGGCGGATCGTCTATCCCCAGATTCCGGAAAATGCCTGCGCATCGCGGACCTCGCTGGCGCTCGGTACGCGATGCTGGAAGCCGAACGCACTTTCGCGCCGCCCGGCTCACCCACCCGAAGGAACACGACACCGATGATCACCTGGACCGTCACTACCCGACCCGACCGCCAACCCGAAACCATTACCGCCGCAGGAGCAGAACCCAGCCTCGACGCATCGAAACGAGCCGCTGCCGACGCCGTCCGCTACGCCCTCCTCGACGCCCAGGCCCACGCCGACACCAGCCCCACCAACACCCCACCGACGTACCTCGTCACCATCGACGGAGAATGCGCCCTCATCGTCAGTCTCGGAGCGTGCCGACCCGGCAACTACACCGGAGTCCTGGACAACCTCGAACACTTCGACGGCACCGCCACCCACCTGCTCTACCTATAGGCAGGCCAAGGGGAACAGACCTGAAAGCGTTGCGAGAGAACGACTCTGTCGGTCCCCACTGCAATACTCGCCCTCATGCGAATCAGAACACTCACCGGCCCACCGCTACCAGCAGAGATCGCAGCGAACACAGCGCGACTCCTCGCGCTCGTGGAACTGAACAACGCCCGGCCCCAATCGGAACCGAACGCCACGGCCAACGACCGCAGCCGCCACGCGCGACACTGCTGAATCCGCCAACCCCTACAACCAAAAGTCCGGTGACCGTGAACGGCCACCGGATCCTGGTGCTTCTACTTATCAGCCTTAGAACAACTGCAACCAAGCGATCAGCAAGTCAACGGCTCCGTGAACCCACGGACCCACCACATCCCAGACCGCCAGCAGCACTGCCCACACAGGAGACGAAACCTCGTCACCCTGCCACGGCACATCGACACCGAACATGTGGCACACCAGCTGAATCCGCCAGTGCACCTGCGCCAGTGTCGACAAGGTCCTCACGGGTCGTGAACCCTTGAACCTCGCGGACCATCCTCTCCAGCCTGCTCGCCCGGTCTCGGACCCATCATTCTTCTCTGCAGCCATAATAGTTTCCTCTCGTTGTGAAATTCCGTCCCGTTGTTGGAGTGATTTGCGCACACGTGTGGCATATCGGCCTTTCGGTTGGATTCTCGATATCTTGGCTCAGCGATTGCTTCGCCTCCATTAGGGTCCCATATCGAGGGCCTTTTCGCAACCTCTCGAAGAAAGCGCAGTCGCCACATATTCGCAGGTCAAAAGCGGTTTATAAGTTTAATCGCGTACTTATCGAGCGCGAATTATTGCCGGATTAAAAGCAGCGGATATCTCTGATTCGTTTCCGCATATTCGCGATTAATTGTGCGGAATAGATAAATGTTCGACAAAAGAATGTATCCAGGGTCTTTGAGCTGCCGCGACACCGAGCGTGGTCGGTCTCCGTCGCTCCCGCACAGTCACCGCGCGAGCTCCGCAGGTGGGAGGTGGTCACCCGCCGACGTCGACGAGCGGTCTCGCATTCCGCCTGCCGGCGGTGCCAGGCCGCCCTGCGGGCGTCCACCGAACCGAGCTCCGCTGCGCTCCGCACCGCGAAAGACATCGATTTCGTGTCGCACATCTGGCTCCCGGCGATACTGCATCACCCGTGCCCGCCGCCTCAACCCCTCGCTCCGCTGCGCTACGGCCGAAGGCTCCGAACACTTTTCGTCCCGTACTCGCTGCGCTCCCACGAAAACTGTCCGAGACGCGGGGTTGCCCCGTCGTTCCCGTGCGCTGCTGTCTCTCCTCACGCCAGATGACGGCGACAAGAAATTGGCAGAGCAGGCCGGGGGACCGGTCACGAGGGAGAGGGGCCAGTCATGGCATCACGGACCAAGACCAGCGCAGCGGAGAAAGTCGAAGCACGCCGCGAGCTGGCGGCATCACTGCACGCCTCGATCACCGACAAGGTGGCCGAGCTGACCAGCTCCGACACGTTGCGCGCGTACCTCGACCACGTGGCCTCGTTCCACTCCTACAGCACTGGCAGGGATGGTGTATTCGGGGGTGCGAATGCCGTCGCTCAGGGTCGGCGGTCGGCGGCGTAGTTTGCCCATTGGCCGTTCGTCTTGAAGGTGTGTTTGGCGACGGTATGAGCGTTGAGCCCTAGGATTCCCGCGAGCACACTCGGCGGGAGCTCACGGGCTAGCTGTTCGGTGGCGGACAGTCGTAGCTTTCGGGGCTCGATTCCAATGGCGCGCAGCCTGTTTCCTAGACTGGTTGCACTCAACGGTTTGCCTGCGTGGCCACCTGCGAAAAGCCATGTCGTAGGTAGTTGTTCCGCAGTTCCGGTGCGCCGCTTGAGGGGTAGATTTCGGGCGATGGCTGCGAACGGATCTGGCAGGTCGAGGACGTCGGTGGGACCGAGTCGTAGACCTGTGGTTGTCGCGGTGGCGATCACGTCGGCTGTGGTGAGGCTGACGATTCGCCGTAGCGGCTGGGCGTAGAGGGCGACCAGCGCACCGGCCAGTCGATCTACCGGGTCGAGTGACTCGTCGTGGATAAGGCGCCAGCCGATCTGCCAGCGATCCTCGGCGTCGGTCGGTAGTTCTGCATGGGCTCGACGCTCTTTCGGGAGGGCAATCTCTTTCGATAGGTGCCGTGTTCTTTGTGCCCAGCTCAAAAACGGGCGGATGTGCCATCGGGACGCACCGGGCTCTGCGAACCAGGCGTCAATGTCGTATTGCGCACATCGAGGCATCTCGGTTCCTCGTCGTTCGAGTGTGTTGAGGAACTGAATGACTTGGAGGATCTGGCAACGTGCGTTCTGTACGGCGGTGCCGATCGGTCGGTGCGTTTCGAGTCCGCGCAAACGCGGCAGTACAGCCCAGTGCGTCCACTGGCTAGCGAGCTTGCGATGGCCTGTGTCGAGTCCGCTGAGGAGTTGCGGGAGCTCCGTCTCGAGCCGCCGGAGACTACGGTGCACGTCGGGGTCGAGGATGCCCGTAGCGATGAGGAGTGATCGGAGGTAGTCGACCGACTTGGGCCGAGGGAGCAGGTCGAGTGATTCGTGCGTGAGGGGAATGGTGCCGTCGTGGAGGCCGCGCAATAGGTCCGTGTTGCGGTTCAGCCATCGCCGTGTGGTCGTCGGTTCAGCCTGCATTATGGCGTCACGAAGTGGTTCCAGGGGCCCGTCGGCAGTCGGTGGTAAGACGTGCTCGAGGTGGCAGCGGAGCGCGCATCGCGCGCACATGCGTTCGCCGTCCATGGCGATCAGGGGCTGACCGACGCTGGGGCACCGCGGGCAGCTTCGCTGCGCCTTCTCGCGACACCATCGGCATAATGCGTTGTCGTCCAACAGCTTGTCGGGTTTCGTGCAGCCGGTGCACGCGCCGCGATGCTGTCGTCGTCTTTTCCTGCAGCGGTCGCACACCCGGACGCGGTCTACGACTGAATTGCACAGTACACAAACAGTATTGATCACTTCTTACGTTTGATTTCCGCTCGCCGTGGTGTGCGCGTCTTCGCGTCGGATGGTGTTGCTGCGGTCTTGGGCCGATGGGTAGTTGTACCGGTCGCTCGCACCGTCGCCCGTTCGGCGACTGGTTCGATCAGATCGTTCGGTGTGCACGAGAGTATGTCGCAGAGCGCCGCGAGGGTACGCAGGCTGAGGCGTTCCGGCGTTCCAGTGACCAGGCGATACACCTGAGCTTCGGACAAACTGATCCCGCGCTCGGCAAGCAGCGGTCCCAAACCGGTCGTCGCGAATATTCCCCTCTCGGCCAACAGTCGGCGTAGGTGCCAGTCGTAGTTCAAGCGTGGCTGTTGCATCCCTGTCTCCGTCCTACTCTGCGGTGAACGCTCGGTCCAATGCCCGTCGGAGGGCATTGTTCTTGTAGTCGGTGCCGACGCTGGTGTAGATCGCGGTGGTAGATCCCCAGGAGTGTCCGAGTTGTTGCTGAACAAACAGGTGGTCGAAACCGTCTTCGAGTAGGTGTGTCGCATACGAGTGCCGTAGGCAGTGCGGACCGAGATGCTTCTCCAGTCCGATTGCGTCCCGGTACTCGGCGAAACGGTGCGAAATCGACTCGGTGCCGACGCGTGCCCGACGTTCTGTCGGCCACATGGCGAGATGGTCGGTGTCGTACAGGGGCCGAATCTCGGTGACCCACTCGGCGACGGCTTCGGCGGCCCACCCCATCGTGGTCAGTACCGTTCGGCGGCGCGGTGGCCCTCCATTGAGGGCTTTGCCGTAGCGAACCGACAATGCGCCATGGCGGCCGAACTCTTTGGCCGCGGAGTTCGCGGTCCAGTCCACGATGTCCAACATCGCTGCCTCGCGGCGACGCAGCCCCCAGGCATAGATGACCTTGAACAACGTCGCGTCTCGGTAACTGGCAAGCCATCCCTTGCGGCCGGACAACCCAACCCGGTTCACCCGCTCATCGCAGTAGTCGAAGAAGGCCTGTAACTCGTCCCTCGTCAGTGGCCGGTTTCCTGGTCGACCTTCGTACTCCCCGCGGTGGACGACGGTGTTCCATTCGTGGAAAACCTGCACCGGGTGAACGCGAAAGTATCGCTGACACACTTCATCCCACCGATATCGGACATCAGTGATGTAGGCGCAGAACAGCGACGCGGCCATCTGGTAGAGCCGCACAGTCGAGTGAGCGACCCCCGAATCGACAAGATGTGCGGTCCACTCCTCGACGTCCATCGACGACCAGTTCCAGGGGTAGTCGTTCGTGAATGCGACCAGCCTCCGCACGATCTGTGTCCGTCGCTCGATCGTCAAGTTTGCGAGCATCCGCGCACGTTGCTGCGTCTCCCATCCGTCGATCATTCCTTCCAGGACCGTTTCCTCCGGAACCAGTAATACGACGCCATCACTGAGGAAGCGGTCGGCGGAACCTTTGGCGTCGGACGCGGGCTTTTTGGCAACAGGGTCGACCGGCACTGGATGAATGTAACAGTCATTCGATGCATGTTCACGTGATGCTCTTCAGCTGCTGATGACCGACGAGCCCGCGGCCGCCCCCGGAGATCGACGCAGATGCAAGTAGGCGGTTGTGACATGGATGCCCCCTTTTCAACGGTACGGGGAGGGGGTATGGTCCGAATCGTCGCAAGATACCCCCTGGGGGTATCATTCAAGATGAAGGAGTACCTCATGATCACCACGAATTACCGAGTCACCGGCATGACCTGCGGACACTGCGAGGCGTCGGTCCGGGAAGAAGTCGGTGCTGTGGCCGGGGTCGACACGGTCGAAGCATCGGCGTCGGCGGGGACGCTGACGGTGACAAGCGCCGATGAGCCCGACCACGCCCAGGTCGTCGCCGCCGTTCGCGATGCCGGATACACAGCCGAACCGCAACCCGCAGATTCACGCACCGCGTAGCCGCTGAACTCGGTGGAGAGAAGGATTCGCACGATGAACAACCACACACACGCCGATGTCGGCGTGGCCGAGACAGCGGGCACACAGTCGGGCCACGACCCGTCTGGACACAGCGCAGCCCACACCGGACACGGCGAGCAGACTGAACACGAAGGCCATACCGGGCACGGTGGCCATGCCGGTCACGGCGATCACGTCGGCATGTTCCGTCGCCTGTTCGCGATCATGCTGGTCCTCGCCGTCCCGGTGATCGTTGCCTCGAACATGTTCGCGATGCTCCTCGGATACTCGCTGCCCGACGCAGCGTGGATCGCGTGGGTCTCCCCGGTACTGGGCACCGTGATGTATGTCTGGGGCGGTTCCCCGTTCCTCACCGGCACAGTCAGCGAAATCCGTTCACGTGCACCAGGAATGATGCTGCTCATCGCCCTCGCGATTACCGTCGCATTCGTCGCGTCGATGGGAGCGAGCCTCGGCCTGCTCGATCATCAGCTCGACTTCTGGTGGGAACTTGCCCTGCTGATCGTGATCATGTTGCTCGGGCACTGGATCGAAATGCGATCCCTCGCTCAGACCACCTCCGCCCTGGACTCGTTGGCAGCACTGCTCCCGGACACCGCCGAACGCGTCGACGGCGACGACGTAGTGCAGGTATCCCCGGCCGAGCTGCAGCTCGGTGATCTCGTCGTCGTCCGCCCCGGCGGACGCGTACCCGCGGACGGCACCATCGTCTCCGGATCGGCGAGCATGGACGAATCGATGATCACCGGCGAATCACGCACCGTCCGCCGCAGCGACGGCGACCAGGTCATCGCCGGCACTGTCGCCACCGACTCCGGCCTGCGCATCCAGGTCACCGCAGTAGGGGAGGACACCGCCCTCGCCGGCATCGGCCGGCTCGTCGCCGACGCCCAGAACTCGACCTCGCGCGCTCAGCGCATCGCCGACACCGCCGCCGGCTGGCTGTTCTGGTTCGCTCTCGGATCCGCGATCATCACCGCCGCCGTGTGGACCCTGGTCGGGATGCCCGACGACGCCGTCATCCGCACCATCACCGTGCTGGTCATCGCCTGCCCGCACGCACTCGGACTCGCGATCCCGCTGGTGGTCTCCATCGCCACCGAACGCGCCGCCCGCGGCGGCGTTCTGGTCAAGGACCGGCTCGCACTCGAAACCATGCGCACAGTGGACACCGTGCTCTTCGACAAGACCGGGACCCTCACCAAGGGTGAACCCACCGTCACCGCAATCGAGGTGACGAACGGGCGCACCGCCGACAATGTCCTCGCTTTGGCTGCTGCCGCAGAAGCCGACTCAGAGCACCCACTCGCACGCGCCATCATCGGTGCCGCACGATCACGGAACCTGACCGTCCCGGCGGCCACTGACTTCCAGTCGTCCCCCGCTGTCGGGGTCTCTGCGAATGTCGACGGTACCCGCGTACAGGTCGGCGGGCCCGCGCTGCTCGAGCAGGAACACGGATCCGAACTCGCCGTCGCCGACCGGTGGCGCGGTGACGGGGCGATCATCCTGCACGTCCTCGCCGACGGGGCCGTGATCGGTGCACTCGCGCTCGCCGACGAGATCCGGTCAGAATCACGCACCGCGATCGATGCACTCCACGCCCGCGGAATCACCGTCGTGATGATCACCGGTGATGCCGATGCCGTCGCGAAGTCCGTCGCGACCGAACTCGGTGTGGACCGCTACTTCGCCGGGGTGAAGCCGGAAGACAAGTCCCACACCGTCGCTGCACTCCAGGGCGAAGGACGTACGGTGGCGATGGTCGGCGACGGAGTCAACGACGCCCCAGCGCTCGCGCAAGCCGATGTCGGTATCGCGATCGGGGCCGGCACCGACGTCGCTATCGCATCGGCCGGAGTGATCCTCGCCAGCGACGACCCGCGGTCGGTGCTGTCGGTAATCGAACTCTCGCGCGCCTCGTACCGAAAGATGAAGCAAAACCTCTGGTGGGCAGCGGGATACAACCTCATCTCAGTCCCACTCGCGGCAGGAGTGCTCGCACCGGTCGGGTTCGTACTGCCCATGTCCATCGGCGCGATCCTGATGTCGCTGTCAACGATCATCGTCGCCGCGAACGCGCAGCTGCTCCGGCGACTCGACCTCACGCCCGACACCATCGCCGGAGCGCTGAACGAGGGGAGTTCCAATCCTCCGTCGCAGCGCACACCGTCACTGTGAGAGCTGATCTCGTACCGGAAACGCAGCCCTGACGACTGCGAAACGCTGATGGCCGCACCCTCTCCGCCGGAGAGGATGCGGCCATCGTTGTGTGGCGGGCCGGGTCAGCCGAGCAGCCGCTGCATGGTCTCGATTTCCTGCTGCTGAGTGGCGACGATGGCGCGTGCCATCTCCAGGGCGTCAGGATTGGAACCGTCCGCGATTTCGGTGTTCGCCATCTCGATGGCACCGGTGTGGTGGGCGATCATCATCGTCAACCACTGGCGGTCGAATTCCGGTCCCGACGCTGCCATCAACGCGTCCATGTCCTGAGCGGTCATCATGCCGCTGCCGGAGCTGTGGTCCATCCCGCCCATGTCACCCATGTCCATGTCGGGCATGGGCTGGCCCCATTCGGTGAGCCAGGTGGTCATCTGGTCCATCTCGGGCTGTTGCGCGGCGGCGATCGCCGATGCCAGTGACAGGACCTCCGGGTTGTCGGTGCGGCCGTTCGCCAAGTCGGCCATCTCGACTGCTTGCGCGTGGTGCGGGTACATCATCTGCGCGAACATCACGTCGGCATCGTTGAACTGCGCCGTCGAGCTCGCCGGAGCGGACGATGCCGGCGTCGAGGACATCGATCCCATCGAATGGCCATCCATCGACGACTCGGAAGAGTTGTCGCTACAGCCGACGACGAGGAACGCGCTCGCGGCAGCAGCAGCGATCGAGGCAACAACTTTGGTACGCATGAGGAAACTCCTTGCAAGAGTGAGTAGTACAGAGGATTCGATGTCGTTCGATCCGCCGACAGACACGCGTCTGCCGGGCTCCCTGTCACACTCGCAAGGTCACCGATCTGTCCAACTCCCACAAGGTCCACGGCGGTGCGCGCTCCAGGATGGAGTCTGTGCGCCCGGCGATCCCGTCCACCGCTGTCGGCGACTGGCCTGTCTCGGTGCTCATCGTCGGGACGGACAACGCGGCCCACGACACCGGAGTTCCCACACAGGGATGCATCATCTGATGCGCCGACGGACAATCGTGTTCCCCGAACATCACCGAAGCCGAGCTACTGCCCGGGGCTGTCGACGCCATCGCGGCATGACCACCGGTCATCGACTCCGACATCGGGCCAGCCATCGACGATGCCGGTGTCACAGAATGCATCAACAACACCCCGAACACCGTCACTGCAATCAACAATCCGATCGCCGAGGCTGTGCCCCGTCGAGTGCGACGAATCGTCGAGTTCATGCTCTCGGCGGTAACAGGGCATACCCCCCAGGGGTAGCGTCGGTGCATCGTTCAGCTGGCCAGTCGGACGTCAGCTCTCGGTCGTGCGAACCAGTGAACCAACACCCCGCTCGCGACACTGAGTGTTGCGAGCGTCGGCATCGCCACCACGATCGCCCTGTCGAGCCCCCAGAAGGTTGCGAGCGCACCGATCCCAACCGCAGTGAGACCCTGCGACAGGTACGCCACCAAGTACATCAACGACAGTGTCGCGGCCCGCGTCTCGGCCTCGGAGGCTGCGACGACCATCCCGAGCCCGCCGTAGAACATCAGGCCGTACCCCACCCCACTGATGACCGCAGCGAGCAGGAAGACTGTGAGCAAGTCCACGTTGGCTGCGGCGACGAGGGTGACAGACCCGGTGGCGGAAAGCACCGAACCGGCCAAAGATGCGGACGTCGGCGAACCGCGGCGGGCGATGATGGACGCGGGAACGATGGCAACAGCCCAACACGCAAGTGCGCACGCGGCGACGAAAGCGTCGACGGTACCGACGAGATCCCTCACGATCTGCGCACCGAGCCCGATGAACACCGCGCCCATCATGAAGGCCACGGTGAGGGAAGCAACACCGATGGCGAACTGCATTCGAGTTCTCGCGGGTGCTCGCACCCGACTGGGCCGCCATCGAACATTGCTGCGCGTGGCCTCCTCGGGGAGGAACCACACCAGCGGCAGCAGAGCAATCGTCACGCCGAGCAAGATGGCGAACGGGAACGTGGTGGGCAAGGCGGAGTACTGCACGAGCGCACCGCCGACAACGAGCGCGAGTGCGGTACCGCTGGCCGTCGCCGCCGTATTGACGGAAGTGGACAGTGCCGCGGTGCGGCGCGGTGCGAACTCGACGAGTGCGGCGCTGGCCGCACTCATCGCGATACCGACCCCGAGTCCTTGAAGAGTGCGGCCGATGAAGATCGGGACGAGACCGCTTGTGACCACGAACAGCGCAGTGCCGACGGCGACCATGCCGACGCCGGCAAGCAGTACGCGGCGTCGCCCGATCGAGTCCGAGAGAGACCCACATGCAACGAGAGCGAGAACCAGCGCTACCGGATAGGTAGCGAACAACGCGGTCGTGACGACCTCACCTACGCGCCACCGATCCGCTAAGAGCGGATAGACCATCGACGGCGCGCCGCTCGCCCACAACGACACAACCAGGACGCCCGCCGCCGTCGACAACGCCACAGGTAACGGCAAGGTCTTGCGTGAACGAGGGCGGCGGTTCACCGATCTACGCCGACCGAACCGACGGTGTGCGACCAACCGAGCGGAAGGTGGTGCGCCCAAGCCTCAATGGGTGTCGAGTAGAGCAAGGATGGTCCTCACGATCAGATCGGGTGCGTCCATCGAATCCAGCCGCCCTGCTGCTATCTCGGCTCCGGCACCGTGAAGGACCTGATGGAGCACGGCGACTTGCCACGAGGTGGGCATGTCACGTGAAAACAGTCCTGCACTGCGTCCGCGTTCGATCAACGATTCGACCCGGCTCGCGGGGCCGTCGTGAAGCTCGCGGATACGCGCTGGGGGGAGTTCTTCCTCGGCGGCGGCAATGACCGATCGTGACCGGTCCACCAGCTCCCAGCTGCTGTGAATGAGCCGGGACAACGCTTCTCGGGGATCCCCACCCAGATCGACCGCAGCCAACGTCTGCTCACCGCGATCGATCACACGCGCCACCACGGCATCGATGAGCGCTGGGCGAGAAGCGAAGTGACCGTAGAGCGTCACCCGCCCGAGACCGGCTTCCCGTGCGATATCGCTCATCGTGGCGTTCTGCCGCCGAGACAGGCAGACGATCGCAGCATCGAGGATGCGCTCGACGTTGCGCACCGCGTCGGCTCGTTTACCGCCTACCTGTGACGTATCGGTCGTCATAGAACCCTCACTTCCCGAACACGTTTGTATGAGTTACGGTACCAGTGTCCAACTCAAACAACTATGTACAACTTAGGAGGCAGTGGTGACCACGTCGAAAACGACACCGGAAGCGGGCGAAGGGCTTCACCCGAAGCGATGGCTCGCACTGGCCCTGCTGGGCACAGCGCAGTTCATGCTGATCCTCGACGTCACAGTGGTCGCGATCGCGCTACCGCAGATGGGCATGGACCTGGCCCTCTCGCGGGAGGCGGTGACGTGGGTCGTCGCCGCATACACCCTGACCTTCGGCGGCTTGATGCTCCTCGGCGGGCGTAGCGCGGACCTGTTCGGGTCCAAACCAATCGTCTTCGCCGGCCTGGCCGTCTTCACCGCCGGCTCGCTAGCGGCCGGACTGGCTGCCAATGCCGAGTTCCTGCTCGGCGGCCGCATTGTCCAAGGCATTGGCGCGGCGATGCTCTCACCGGCGGCGTTGTCGGTGGTGGTGCGCCTGTTCGCCGGCGACGAACGCAACCGCGCCCTGGGCATCTGGTCGGCATTGGGCGGCGGCGGCGCGGCGGTCGGTGTCCTGCTCGGTGGCCTGATCACCGCCGGACCGGGATGGCCGTGGGTGTTCTACGTCAACATCCCGGTCGGCCTGATCGTCATTTTCGGCCTTCTGCGCGTCCTTCCGCCCCTCGCCCCAGCTCCCGGGCCGCGTCCCGCGCTCGACATTCTCGGTGCAGCGCTGGTCACCGCTGCGACCGGATCGGCGATCTACTCGTTGACCGTCGCCGGTGAAATCGGATGGACCAACCCGCAGACCCTCACCGCAGCCGGGGCAGCGGCAGCGCTCTACCTGCTGTTCTACTGGCGACAGCAGGCCGCGTCCTCTCCGCTGATGAACCTAGGACTGCTCAGCCGACGTCCCGTCGGTGCCGGAGTGTTCGTGATCCTGATCGCAACAGCCCTGATGGTCGCAGTGTTCTTCCTGGGCACCTTCTACTTTCAGCAATCCGCCGGGCACGGCCCCCTCGTGACCGGACTGTTGTTCCTACCGATCGCCGTGGCCACGATGACGGGAGCGAACCTCGGCGGACGCCTCATCGGCCGCTGGGGCGCACGAATCCTCGGCACCGCCGGGATGCTCATCGCAGCGTTGGGATTACTTGTGCCAGCCCTGTGGGCAACCACCGCGGCGACCACGATCGGCGTCAGCTTCGGCGCATTCGGTATCGGCGCGCTGTTCGTCGTCGCCTCAGCCACCGCGCTCGGACAGATCGGCCCCGAGGAGGCCGGCATCGCATCCGGCCTGCTGAGCACCTTCCACGAATTCGGTGCATCCATCGGCGTGGCCACCGTCTCGAGCATCGCTGCACTCAGCCTCGTCGCGGGTGGCGGTGACACCGGGTTCCAACACGCGTTCCTCTTCGCCGCAGCCGCTGCTGCACTGGCCGCAATGATCTCCGCCGTCGTCATCCCGCCACGCCCCGCACTCTGATCGTGCAAAACCAGGCACCGCCGGTCAGGAAGTGGTGAAAGCGTCACCGTCACCGTCGACGACTGAGCTCTCGGTCCGGATAGTGTTCGTGGAGAACGTGATCAGGTTGCCGTCTCCGTCCACGGTCGCGAATTCCATCGTCCCCCAGTCCGTCGCGACGGGGTGGCCGGCGTCTGCCGGATGCAGAACGCCCGCGCGCGAGAGTTCGTCGTACAGCGCGGTGACCTCGTCGACGGTGATGCGGCAACTGGCCGTTCCCGCGAGGAAGGTCTCCGCTCCGCTGCACACAGGCCAGGGTGCGGTGTCGGGCCGGCTGCTCCAGCTGTCGTCGTCGGCGGCCCACAGGTGGATCTCGACGTCGTCTCGAGTGAGCTTGGCGAAGGTGGGATCGGAGTACTGCGCCGTGAAGCCCAAGGAGCGGGTGTAGACAGCGACTGCTGTCTCGATGTGCCGTACCGGCAGTGCGGGGACCGCTCTGGACATACGCATGGGCAACACTAACGCCAATGAACGGCACGAGGAAGCGAACGCTGCCGTGCCTTCGGGGAGTGCGTGCGGGCCGAGGTGCACGGTCGCCGCGCGGACGCTACCGCTCGGCGTTCGACAGGGTCGGCGTGACGCGACCCTTCGCTGCGTTCATCGTTGCAACGCTTCGCCTTTGGATCGCAGCGACGCGGCGAGTTGGTCGACGGTCGGCAGACCCGCCAGGCCGCGGTCGGTCGAGTAGACGCGGCAGGCAAGTTCGGTCAGTTGCACGGCATCGTCGAAGGCGTCGACGCCGTCAACGAGGATGGTCGGTGAGCCTGCGAAGGCCGACGCCGCTGCCTCGGCGTCGGAGGAGATCAGCCGGTGTCCGATCTCGATGTCTGACTGTCCGATCAGGCTGGCTGCAGCACGAACCCGGTCCGCAGCTTCCTGCCAGTTCGGGCATCCGTCGAAGTACAAGATCTCCACCTTCATACGAGCGAGTCTGCCCTCGAATCGGATGGCGTGCCGGTGCGGCCACAACGGGGGTCAGTTCATGGTGAGATCGTTTCGGCTGCAACGGGCGAGGCGGCGATCGTGCACCTGATGCTATTCCGCATCCTTCTTCAACAACGTCCTGCTGATCCTCGCCCAGAAGCCCGAGGCAACGCAGGTCGCCGGATTCCGTGCCTGGCAGCAACGCGGACGGCAGGTCCGTAAGGGCGAGAGGGCGATCCGGATCTACGGCTACAGCTCCCGCACCGTCACCGAGACCGACCCCGACACCGGCGACGAAGAGACCCGCAAGGTGCCCACGTTCCCGATTCTGTCGGTGTTCGACCACTCCCAAACCGACCCGATCGAGGGACACCCGCAGCCCGAGAAAATCGCCCAGCTGCTCACCGGCGCTGATCCGGACGCGATCTACGACCGCGTGGCCGCGATCATGACCGGACGCGGCTGGACCGTCACCCGCGAGGCGATCCCCAGCAGCGCGAACGGCTACACCACCACCGACGGCTCCCACCGGATCGTCGTCGACGCAGCCCTCGAACCCGCAGCGGCCGCGAAAACGATGATCCACGAGGCAGCGCACGCGATCATGCACGCACCCGACCTCATCGGCCCCGAAGCCCGAAAGGACCTGCACCGGGGCCGGATGGAGGTCGAGGCCGAATCCGTCGCCTACGTCCTGGCCGGGATGCTCGGACTCGACACCAGCGCCTACAGCGTCGGCTACATCGCCGGATGGGCAGCAGGAGATCTCGAGCAGGTCACCGCCACCGCGAAAGCAGTGCTGACCGCCGTCCACGAGTTGGCAGACGCCCTCGATCCTGCCGCCGCCGAGTCGGACGACGGCGAGGGCACCGGGACCGGGCAAGCCGCATAGGTGCACAGGGAGGTTCGCCGGCCGAAATGTTCCGGCCGGCGGATCAGGCCACCTGCGGTGTCCACCGAATCGAGCTCCGCTGCGCTCCGCACCGTGGAAGAGCGAAGACGTTTTTTCACTGCGGTTCTGGCTCCCGGCGAGCATTCATCACCCGTGGCCGCCGCCTCAACCCCTCGCTCCGCTGCGCTACGGCCAAGGCTCCGAACACTTTTCGTCGAGCAGTCGCTGCGCTCCCACGAAAACTGTCCGAGACGAGGGGTTGCCCCGTCGTCCCCGTGCGCTGACTTCTCTCCTCACGCCAGAAACGGCGAAAAAACGTGGCAGGGCAAAGGGTCAGGCCACCAGTTGAGAAGGGAAGTACGCGACATGCACGACACCATCACAGGACCGAGGACGGTGGGACTGCGCATCGCAGTCATGGCCGCGATCCGTCAGGTACCGGGGCAGGTCAAGACCCACGCACTCGCGCAGGTCACCGCCTACACCGAGCAGGTCAACCGGGCCGCAGCGGACGCGAAGTCGACCACCGTCGACGCGCACCTCGAGCGGGCCGCGTTCTGGGCGTGCACCGCACGCGAAAACGGAGCCAGTGAGGCCGAGATCCACGCTGCACGGCTCGAAGGCCACCACCAGGCAGCCACCGTCCAGAAGTAGCCCCAGGCCCGTACAGGCCCGGACAACAAGAAAACACCGGACAGTCCTTACCTGCCCGGTGTCTCCAACCGAAGAATCTATCAGGAGAGAGACACCACCATGACCGCGAGCGTCGAAACCACCACCGCCGCAACGCAAGCCTCCACGACCGGCACCACGCCGGTCGTGGAGGCGGGCGAATACGTCGTCCGCCTGCACCCCACCGCCCTCGAGGTCGGCCCGAACGTCCGCAGCGAGGTCGACACCGAGTCACCGGCATTCCGAAACATGGTCGCCTCCATCATCGAGCACGGTGTGCTGATGCCGATCCTCGCGCGCCGCGACGGCGACCACACCGTTGTCATCGACGGCCAGGTTCGCACCCTCGCCGCGATCGAAGCCGGGGTCGACAGCGTCCGAGTGCTGATCGTGCCGACTGCCAGCAAGGCCAAGGACCGGGAAATCGAACGCCTCACCCAGCAGGTCGTCGCCAACGACCGCAGAATCGGCCTCACCGAAGGTCAGCGCGCGAAGGCCGTGACCGACATGCTCGAACTCGGTCTGTCGGTGCCCAAGATCGCCAAGGCCGTCCAGGTCAAGCGTGAGACCGTCAAAGCGGCAGGGGCAGCGGGCCGCTCGCAGACTGCGATCGGTGCCCTCGACGCGGGGCAGCTGACTCTCGATCAGGCCGCGATCGTGGCCGTGTTCGACGCAGAGGGCGACACCGCCGCCGTCGAGAAGCTACTGGGAGTTGCGCGGTACGACTTCCGGTGGACCGCGCAGCGGCTGCTCGAGGACCGTGCCGTCCGCAAGGCCCGCGCCGCAGCAGGCGCACCGTATGTCGAGCAAGGGCTGACCGTCCTCGAGGAAGAACCGGCCTACGGCGGCCCGTACCTGCGTGCAGACGATCTGGTGACCGTCGACGGTGATGCTGTGACCGACGCCGTGATCGACGGCGCAGCGGGACACTGGGCGGTGTGGCTGTCGAAGGAAGACCAGTTCACCCTCACCGCGACAGGTGCGGTGATCGAGGAGGACAGCATCGACTGGGACACCCAGGACGACCCCGAAGCGACACCCGACGAGGGGTTGCACCACCACAAGGACATCACCGCCGCCGAGGTATGGGTGCCGGAGTACTTCACCGCCGACCCCGACGCCGCCGGTGTGAAGCCGGGGCCGATCCTCGCAGCCGCACTGGCCGAACCCGCAGAAAACGTCGATCCCGCCGACGCCGAGGCAGTCGCTCGGGCGGCCGAGCAGAAGCGGCTCGCCGCCGAGGCGGCGGCGAAGGAAGCAGAACGGGCAGCCCGGCGACGGACCAAGGCGCTCAACGTCGCATCGCTCGCAGCGACTGTGGTCCGCAAGGAGTTCGTGTCGAAGTTCCTCACTCGCAAGACCCTGCCGAAGGGGGCCGCGAAGTGGATCACCGACACCCTGGTCGACGAGCCGGGACTGCTCACCCAGAACAAGGCGTCGCAGTACCTCGCGGAGCTGCTCGGAGTGAGCGTGGCCGAGCCGACGACCAGCCTCTATGGCGATTGGAAAGAGCGGGCCGCACGTGATGCGCTGGCACCGGTGATCGACAAGGCGAGCGACTCACGCGCGCAGGTGATTGCGCTCGCGCAGATCCTCGCCGCCTACGAAGCGCGGATGAGCGGGACCGGTAAGGACTGGTGGAAGCGAGTCGGAGGCTCCAACCAGGACAACTACCTGGGACTGTTGGCCGAGCAGGGCTACGAGCTGATTCCGGTCGAGAAGGTCGCAGCCGGGACGATGACACCGGAACAGGCATACGACGCGCTCAGCGAGGAGAGCGTCACCGACTAGGACCGGCATCGGTGGCGGGTACCTCTACGCTGCCCGCCACCTGGTGGCCTCGTCCCCGGCCCGGGTCGAGGGGGCTCCGCCGCCCTCGAGCTCCCCCGCTCGGCGCACCACCATCGGCACCCGCTCACGTCGACGCAGGCGGCTCACCGACATCAGTGAGCGGCGTTGTACGCCTCTTCGATGTCGGCCGGAATCCGGCCACGTTCGCTGATCTCGTAACCTTGGTCGAACGCCCACTGCCGGATCGCCCGCGTCTGCTCCGGATCACGCTTGACCGATCCGCCGGCCGCTGTCGCGTTCGACGCGGCAGCGGGGGAGGGCTTACGCTTGCGGCCACCGACCCGCGTCGCATGCCCGACGTAGTAGTCGAGCTTCTTGTGAAACTCGTTGGCGTTCTTCGCTTTCAAGTCGATCGAGTACTCGACGCCGTTGATCGCGAATTCGATCGTCTCGCCGGACTCGTCGTTGATGACCGACCCGTCGATATCGTCCACCAATTGGGTTGTCACTCGTTTGGCCACAGCCGGAAAACCTTTCATCGACACATTCGCAATGCGCAACCGCATTCGTCGTCTCGAGGATAACCAGCGTCGATATCCGCATTCTTCATCGACACGGTAATTCGAGCCGCTATCGAGCCGAATCCGATTTCCCGGAAACGGACACACAGGCTGCGAGAAAGCAATACCGCTGGGCCACAGGTGAGCGATTGAAGCAACCACAGGCGTTGCAGTGCAACCGTATTCGGTCGCGTGAACGCGTCCGCACGTCCCCTTCGGGGCCGCCCCATATGGGTCACCATTTTTGGTCGTACGAGTCGCCCGAGTCTGACATGCCGGGGACCCCGACCAGTCAACCCACGCTCCGCAAGCTCCGCTCTTCGGGGCTGACAGGCCACCCTCGTCATGTCGATCGGGGACGTCTCATCCGAACCTTTGGAAGGTGTCCCTGACATGAACAACTGCGAACTGCTCAACGATCACCAGATCATCACCGGCCTCATCGGCGCAGCCGCGAATGCCCCCGCTGGGGATCCGCGCGCGGCCCGGTGGGCCACCGAAGCGCTCGCGCTCGCCAGGGCAGTAGAGCTGCCCATCCTCATCGAGGAGGCCGAGGGAGTGCTCGGCCGGATCGAGCACGACACCACCTGCGGGTGGTGTCGCAGACAGCCGGGAGCGGCCATCCCGGTCGGGTCCTTCTGGTGCACCCACTGAGCACCAGGCCCTCCAGGGCCCGGTCCCACCACGGGGCCGGGCCCCCCTTTTTTTGTCTCCCAGATCGGAGCTGTACGTCCGTGCGGACTGCACGTGTACCTGCAGCACCACCTCGCCGCCTGCGGCGTCGCCCCCTATGGGTCACCAAAGGGGGCGTACGAGGACGCCGAGTCTGACATGCCGGGGACCCCGACCAGTCAACCCACGCTCCGCTCTTCGGGGTTGACAGGCCACCCTCGTCATGCCCGATCGCTACGTCTCATCCGAACCTCGAAAGGAACTCGCCATGCTTCCAGATCGCCTCTCCGCCATCGCATCCGCCGCCCTTAACCGCGGCGCAACGATGGCCACCCACAACCTGGGCGGACTGCACGCGGACGTGCACCACGCCACGATGTGCGGACAGTGGGTCACACCCGAGCAGCTCGACACCCGGACCTGGGAATGCCTACTCGGCAAACACCGCACCGACGAACCGATCCAGCCGCTCAAGCTCTAAGCCGGACGGCCCCGCCCACACCGGGCGGGGTCGATCGCCCGTCCCAGAGCGTGCTCAAGTGTTTTTCGAAGACTTCGAAACGCCACGCCGAACAGTTGGACTGACATGTGTCCGACATTGGACTAACCTCGGGGAGCAAGAAGGCCAGGCCCCCGTAGCAATGGAAACCTGGCCAACTTGCTTCAGATGATTGCGTTAACTGAAGAGTCCGATGAAGATCCTGGCCAACTGGATCACGGTCGCCACCGCTCCCCAGTTGACCGGGCTCTTCCTCTTCTTGCGCTGATAAATCATCTTCCATCACCCCCTCTCGGGTTGTGACTTAATGGCGACGGTACCGCCGAAATCGAGGTTCGGCTCGCTGGAAGTCTGGCGTGTCGGTGAACAACCCGTTACGTCGACATCGCCCCACTTCGTGGGGGCGTTCACCTGCTCTTTTCGGTATGGCCGCCAGTCGTTAAAACTCAGGCCCCTTGAGTTCAGTCATTCGATCGAATGACTGTTGTCGGAACCAACTCGAACCCGACTGCGTCCAAGCAGGTATGGACCACGACGAACGAGAAGCCGTCCGAGACGAGGGGTACGACCCCGACCACCCGACCGTTCTTCATGCCCTCGAACAGGTCAAATGCACCCTGCGTCTGTACCGGCACCTCGCCTGGACCTTCACAGCGGCCGACCTCGACGGAGTCTCCGTTCCCCGCTGACCTGCCTCACCAGCTCATTCGACAACTCGAACGGGTGTTCGATACTCTGGCGGTAGCTCCCACTGGCACGGCGAAAGGTCGATCCACATGGCCACCGTCGACGCGATCGAAGACCTCACCGGACTCGATAAAGCCGCCCAGCTCGACGTCCTCCGCCGCCGGATGGCGACCGTCCCCGGCGGCCGCCGAGACCACGCGCCTGCCGATCTGCCCACTATCGCCGCGCCCGAACGGGTTCAACCCATCGATCGGGTCACGCCGGTCGTCGACGATCCGGAACCGCTCACCGCCGCTGTACGCGGCAAAACCCTCCGCACCATGCCCGTACCCCCGCCGCTCGCCGCGCTGCTCCCACGTCGAGCCCTGGCCCGCGGAACCGCCATCACCGTCACCGGCG
Organism: Rhodococcoides navarretei; assembly: GCF_038069675.1. Lineage (NCBI taxonomy): Bacteria > Bacillati > Actinomycetota > Actinomycetes > Mycobacteriales > Nocardiaceae > Rhodococcoides > Rhodococcoides navarretei. The sequence continues at coordinate 4,318,497 of NZ_JBBPCN010000001.1, read as the reverse complement.
CCGGATCGATACTCATCGCCCTCATCGCCGATGCCTCCGCCGCCGGCCACCACGTCGCCCTCATCGGCCAACCACGGCTGAGCCTGCTCGCCGTCCACGAACACGGCGGAGATCTCGCGAGAGTGCATCTCGTCGATCCCGGGGCAGGGGACCCGCTCGACGCCGCCTCGATCTGTCTCGACGGGCTGGATTTGGTCGTGACGACCGTGCACGGACGAGACGTACCACCAACGCGCGCAAGGGCTTTGCTCGCACGCAACCGTCGTCACGCGAGTGTGCTGCTGCTGACGGACGGACACATGCCCGGTATCGATCTCACGATCGCCTCCACCGTCGCCGGCTACGGCGGCATCGAGCAGGGCAGAGGACGCATCAAGTCCATCACCCTCGAAACCACCGTCCACGGACGCGGAACGCCGCACCGCACCGGCCGCTACACCCTCACCGCCCCCACCTTCGGTCAGACAGGCCTGCGCTGGACACCCGCACCCGCCGCCGACCTCACCGTCCACCGGCCCGTCGCCGTCGCCGTCGCGCAATGACCACCGACAACTCCGCCGGCATCTTCGATGCCTGGCCCACCACCTTCGAGCCACCCACCCGACGCATCGTCGACCCACCGAGGGCAGTGAAAGTGAACGTGTTGTAGACGGGGTTTGCCTCTGACCACTGTGCATCCGATTAGTATCCCGCTGTTTCGGGCCATCACCAACGAGGGTTCGACACCTGCCCGAATCACGCTCGGACCATGAGCTGCCGCTGTAGCGGAGCCACCGCGGATGAGGATTTGGCCCGTCGACAGCCAAGACAGGCTAAAACGTCAGTGCAGTTCGGGAATAAGTCATACACCCCCGAACTGCACTGGTGGGACGTGAAGATCAGCTTCCGGTCCAGTCGACTGAAGTCACACACCTACCTTGGTGGCACTGGCGGTTCGGAGCTGACGGGCTCCGATTCGCGGTTCGGATCGAACGGAATCTCGTTGTCGATGGCATCTCGCATTGTTGCGACCGGCGCTGGCTCATCGGTTGATCGCCGCGCAGTTCCATCGCTGACGGCAGCAACTTCCTCTGCTGACAACGTCACTTTGCCCGCGCGTGGAGCGACCGTGTACCAGTTTTCGGACGGCAAGAAGCCAGCCGACATAAGGTATGTTGCTCCCGGCTCGATCAGTGGGTCATCGTCCAGTAAGTACAACGTACCGTCGGTGCCATACCCGCCTTGCTGATTGACGAGTATTTGGCCCGCGACGTCACCCTTTAGGGTCTGAAGCACCTCAACAGAAAACTGCGTCTCGGGAAACGGCCCAACTGCCTTCGTACCGACTTGCTCAATCACTGTTCCGACGAAGACCGCGTCGGCCCAACCGGCAAGCTGCTGAGGGTCTGTCACATCGAAAGCCGAGTCCATTTCCACTGCTTGTGTGCGCGTAGTCACGCTGGCAGTCGTGCCAGCATCTCCAGGTTGCGTGCCTGCCGAAGTGCTGCAGCCAACTAATACAATGCAGGCGAATAAGCTCGCAACGCCCACCGTGCCGTACTTTGATCCTAAACTTCTGACCTTCATCATGTCATCCCCAGAGTTGACGGTAGGCGGCTTGATCCATGAACTGCGGCGCAAAAACCGATGAGTTTGAAATCGGATCCATCAGCTGACTTTTGCAGTTATGCGCCAAACCGAGCGCATGACCCATCTCGTGTGTCATAACGTTCCGTTGATTACTGGCGTTACCGAGCTTCGCTGTATTCATTTGAATAGTGTCCACCCCAAAGTCGGTGTTGCTGTATAGCCCGGCCCATGTGACGTCCGGACGGTTGGCGTCGGAAATTTCCACATTAGTGAGCGTCGGGTTCACAGGGTCATAGGGGGTAACCTGGACGCTCCCAAGTGCATTCCAAGCAGTGGATGCCTGCGAAATTGCGGTCGTGTATTGGGAAGATGACTGATAGGTGAGTTTGGAGAAGAGGACTGAGCTGTAGCCCAATGTCGGCGGCCTGCGTCCTGACGTCAGATACTGGCCGTTCTGGAAGTTCTGTCCGGAAGCGCCATATGACTCGTAACCATCATTGGACGTTGTTCCATCTTGACACAGGTACTCATCACTGCTCGGGAAGCCCAAGGGTCCAAGCTCGTAGTTCTGCGCAGCCCACTGATCGCGAATGTTACCCCAGGTGGCATAGGCAGATGTGGCTCCGAACTTGTATGTAATCGCGCCGCCCTGGAAGTTGTTGTACCGCCCGCCAGAAGCAGGGCTCTCACGTGTGACCGGGTACCCGAGTCGTCCACGTTCGTCGCTTCGCTTCTCGTACTGATACGGGCCGTTGACATACGTTCTGTACTGACGCGATGGCAAATTAAGCCACTTGTTCATGATCAAGCCGCCGATTTGACGACCTTTGTTTGGGTCGACATTCGGCGACCAGTAAATGCGATTAGTAAACCCGAATTCCTGCTACCGCCCCTCGTTGCTGTTTCCTGCGTAAAGCTCGCCACTGGTGGGTTCTCCGATACTCGAGGTGCCGCCTTGGCCGTATTGGTTAGCACCGGAAAGGAAATCGATAAATTCGCGTTCGATGGAGCCGAATACCCACTGGTTGTTGCGAAATTGATCGGCGTTCGCAACGCCAGGTGTAGAAACTAGCAATGCAAGGGATGTAATTAACGCACCGATAAGTGACATTCTTCGAGCGACAATTTGATTTCGCGTCCGATGCTGCCTGAAGCGGACATTGATCAATGGGCTTGGATCGCCAATATGCGACTTGAGAGGTAGCCTGCTCGGTTTCATGGAGCTCCCACAGTGAAGGGCATCAAGGACGAACCGAACAGTACGGTCAGTTTGCCCACCGTTGGAGAGACACGCGAACACGAGTTTGGTCACAATTCGGTCACCGTGACCGCCGCCAACTCGACGGCGGCTAGACTTCGAACGCATGAGCAATACAGGTTCTCGGTGGCTACGGCCAGCTGTCCTGCTGGTTCTAATCGGCGTCTTGCTCGTTGGTGTTGCATTTGGGGCGACCAGCCAGATTGGGCTCGGTCGCTCGGCCTCAGAAATTTGCGAGAATGCTTATCCGGGGGCTGTCGACGTCGAGTCCAGTCGTCCCCTCCTACCGCTAGTCGTCGTGCGTTGCGCTGCACAGGATTTTGACACGCGTGTGGAGACTAATGAATTTGATCCGCTGTCAACGCTTGTCCTCGCGGCTGGGATCGCAAGCATTGTCGTTGGTGTATCTGCCATCCGACGTCAAAAGCTGAACGAGTCATCTCAAAAAGGACAGCGGTGAACATACTCGGAGTGGTCTGGTCTGATTCGCTGTGTGAGAACTCGAATTAATTCTGGTCGGAGGATACTTCCTCCCCGACGCCCAGTATCTTGCAGCTTTATCGGTGGATCGAGGCTTAGCGGTCCTGCCGGCCACACGCGCCCACGACAGCGTCCGCGGAGCTCGAGCGTGACTGCAGGGAGGTCACCCCTGACGTTGTTTCCAGTTCTTTCCGTAGGGCGTGGTTGTCGAGTGTTAGCCGCTGGATGACGGCCAGTGCGAGGGTGAGGTCTTGAGTCAGCGCCGCGTTGTCTCGTTGCACGCGTTTGTTGGAGGCAAGGAGTTCGGTCCGGTCGTCATGCCGTGTGGCGACGGGAGCTGCGACGGAAGCGGCTCTGAGTTCGGCAGCGATAGCGGGGTAGTGCCGCCAGAAGGTTGCGTTGGACAGACCCAGTCGACGGGCAAGGCCGATGACAGTGGCGCGGCCGCCGGCCGATGCTGCGTCTTCGATGTGCTCTGTCATCACTCGACGGACGTCCTGCTCGCTCGGGAGGTCGATGCGTTTACTCATCGGATTGAGTTCGGATCGTGTCGGTCGACGAACTGATTTATCTGCTCACTCCGTTGCCGTAGTCGATGCTGCAGCAACGGAGGCAGCGACGGTGTTCGTTCGAGCTCGCGCTCGATATCGGAGCTCTCCGAACGCAACTCGTCGAGGTTGCCTGAGGTGAGCGCGACGTTGCGGCATTCGAGAGGTCGACAACCACCGAGCGTCGGCGCGTTCTGGCCCGAAAGGTTTTGTGCGCGTGTGCACAGTGCCTTGTCCGGATCGTAGACGCAGGTGGCGTATCGGCCTGGATAGATTGCTGGGTCGAATCGGCGTATTAAGCGGTCGTGCCGACGCCGGTCGGTGACGACCTGTCCTTGGTATCGGATATTCGACTCGAGCTCGCTCAGACGTCGGCGGGCTTCGTCGGCGGCGGGTCCAACGAGATCGGTGTGTTCGTGGGCATCGATCATTGCCATCAGACCCTCCCCTCGGGCAAGGGCCTCCTCTGACTCGACTTCGGCGCGGAAACCGCTATCCGATGTGCCGGCGTAGCCCTCGAACATCTGGACAGCTTGGTGGCGATATTGAATTGCCCCGGCAATGGATCCGCCGGGTTGGCGTGCGATGAACCAGGCGAGTGTTCGTCTGAACTGGCGGGTTGTCAGCCGCCACGTTTGGGCATTCACAGCCGGAATGTCCTCTGCGAGATCATGTGCGCGACAATAGCCATCGATCCAGGACACCAGATTGTTGATGTGGTCGTTCGTGGTCTTGGTCAAATTGACGTGGGCGGCGGTTTTGCCGATCCGCACAGCGGTGCCATGAGTTGAGGGTGCGAACAGCCGGGTTTCGTTACGGGGTTGGAGGAGTTCGAGGACCGCCACGGCGCGGGCGGCCGGAGCGCCGACAACCCAGGTCGCTTGCACTCCGGTGGGGTCGCGTTCACCTTTGAACGCCAGGCTGGTGATCATCCACCGGTAGGGCCTGCCGTGAGGGTCACGTTTGACGCTGATGCAGCCCCGCTGCAGATGCTTGATCTCGCTGTCACGCATGCCGGACAGGAACGCGATGATCACGTAGCAGGCTGCGCTCAGCGCCGACAGCAGGTGCAAGATCCCGGCCTGCCGATCACGCCGATTGAACAGGATGCGGTCAATCCAGGGGGACCCGTTGATCCGTCCGTTGATCACCACGTCACACGAGACATCGTTGTCGACCCCGACCAGTCGAGCTGTGTCCTCGATGAGGTCATGGTAAGTCCGCAAGGTCGAGCGATCGCATCCAAGCAGGCGGGACAGGTGGCGAAAGCTCGGTTGGCCGTTGTGTCCCGGTAGTGGGCGTTCTGCGTCACGGTATTCAGCTAACAGATGGACCAGATCCTTCTCTACCCAACGCCTTGCCTCGGGCGGAACTACCCCTTCTTGCAATCGAACTCGTCGCCACTCGCGGTCTGCCGCGAGAATGTCCGATGCAAACTCATCGACGAACCGCAGACTCCAGGTGAGTAGGGGTCCGAGCACCGCCTCCGGAATTCTGGCGGTCGCGTTGTCTGGCCCGCTCCTGTCGCCGGACTCGCTCCAACCATCGATGTGGTACGGGTCGAAAGTCAGCTGATCGGTAACCATGAGTCCGCGGTAGCGATAGAGCGACCGAACCGAACTGCGATAGCGATCACGAACCGTGAGAGTGGGTTGCGTCGCGAGCAAATGCAGTTGGTACGCAATCAAATCGGAAGGTTGCAACTCCGATAGCAGCGGCTGGCGCAGGTTGGGTCGCGAAGCGAGCCAGGAGAAGAAGTGGCGGAGCGTGGGCAACATCGAGGCAATCGTCGCTACCTTCGGTAAGCCGCGTCCTCTGGCGGGTGCAGGCCCGCCCAGCAGCCCGATGAAAAGTTCTTTGGCCACGGTGCGATAGACAGACGGCACGGATGTGAAGTCGAGGATCAGAGCAACATGATGTTGCTGAAAGAAAGCTGGACTGAGATCCCAGACGTCCTCTACGAATCGGGAAGCTCGGCTGAGTTCTGTCTCCGGGCGCACCGGCCGCCCGTTCAGTACGCATCGTTCGTCGAACGGGTGCGACGTCGACGGTTGAGGGTGGGCGTTGGTCATGTTTGCTCCCATGGTGATTCGACGAGATCGAGAAGTGCATCGGTGGGTTTGATCTCCGTTGCCGCCAGGATCTCGGACCGATTGAACTTCGAGAGAACGTCATGGCGGATGGCCGCCCACGTCGGTCCGTATCGGACCCACCAATCGGCCTCCGACAGCTGATCGCGGCGGGCCGCCAGCGCATCGAGCAATCCGAGCAGTCCAGGAAGGTGATCAGGCGTGATCACGCAGTTTCCGCAGTGAAAGCAGTCGAGAAACGATGCGCGACAGCTTCTCCCGGTGGCGGGATGGTGGTCGTGATCCCGGCACGCTGACCAGGCGGTATCGGCTGCGTCTGTGTGCGTCGGCGGGGTATCCCCGTGAGGATTGGTGGCGGAGCGTTCCGGCTGCACGTTCAGTGTGCCTCCTGCAACGTGCAGCGCCCGTCTGTGTGCTGCCAGAGCGCTCGATTCGGCGTCGCTGACGGCAGCCGCAACAACGGTGTGTGCCCATTCCTGTGTTGTCGGGTCTCCGCGTAGATAGTTCCGGAACAGAACCGGGATGGTGTTGCTCCGGGCAGCGGACGGGAGGTGACCGCCGATCTGTTTGGTACGGCGCACGTCTGCCGTGGTCTTGATCCGGTTGCCGGTGACCGCAAGCGGAGCCGGGGGCGTTCCGTCGACGACGTCAGCGTGGAGGCAATGCCGGGTGCGCCATCCGGCAAGGTTGATTGCTGTCGCGGTCAGTTCGCGAGCGAATGGGTCGAAATGTTCTTCGATACCGCGAAGGCCGGTGTTGTGGCCGCTACGCCAGATCGACCAAACGGATGCGCTGCCAGAAGTGTTCCTGCTGCGAGTGGTCAGTTCGTGTAGCAGTAGGTAAAGACCGCCGGGATAGTGCAGTTCGCGACCCGGTGGCCCGATCTCCCACGTCGCGGTCTCGAACCATCGGTGATTGCCGCGGCGGCGTTTGATGACACGAACTTCGACGGCGCGTGTCTCCAGGATTCGGTGTTCCCAGGGGAGCTCTTTGATGGTTTCGATATTGCGGCCGGTCAGCGCCACCATCAACACGAGCATTGGCGCGAGGTCCCGGATCGTCATATAGAGCCGGCTCGCAAGCTCCAGTCTGACGACGTGCGCGCTGAAGCTCCGGCTCGGGGGTACGACTCCTGATTCCGCAATCGCGACGAGCTCTTTGTCGCCCTCCAAGCCTTCCTGTTCACCCGTTTGTCCTATTGCAGCTTCCGAGAGTCGAATTCGATCGCGCAATGCGGTGATGTCTGACCGAGCGGCTGAGAGAATACGATCGAACTCTCCGTCCGAGTAGCCAGGTTGGCCAATCCGGGTCTGCCCGATTTGGCGGCAGGTGTAGTCGATCACTGATGAATTCACCGTATCGACCAGCGGTGGCAACGTCAGGAACTGTCCGAAAAGTGCGATGCCTCGCCAGGCGTAGACGTCCTTCTGCGTGATTCTGCGCTGGTTGTAGACAGATTGGAGGTGGGCGGTCTCCAGCAACGGTGGTCCGGTCGGTGGATCCGGCAGTTCCGAGAGGGATCGCAGCATGGATCGCACCCTCGTAACCAGTCCCTTCGCTGAGCTGAGCGTCCTGCTGCGTCCCGTCGCCCCGAGGGCAAGGGCCAGAGCCTCTGCAACTGCCGTGTGCCAACCGGGCAGCGCCATCTTCGCGACGTCCACCAGCAGAGTCCGGCCGTCTTCACCATCGAATCGGACCGTGAGGCCGGAGGCGATGGCGTGTTCGCCTTCGGTCGGTGTGTACGGGCCAGATGGGAGCATCGCGCGGCGCCCGGTGCCGGTACTGCCGCGACCGTTCACTGTGTTTTGTTCTCAGTGGCGACGTCGAAGACGTCGAGTGGAGTGTCGCGGGGATCTTCCCATGTGTTGGGCACCAACATCATTCGCGTTTCCATTTCCAATTCCGACAGCGCGTGTAAGTAGATCTGTGTTGTCACCACGGAGCGGTGTCCGAGGCGACGTCGCACCCAGTCCAGAGGGTCACCGAAGATCTGTGTCCATTGCCCTCGCTGTTCGGCAGTCATTTCGGTCATCGCGCTGATATGTCCGCGCTGTAGCTGTTCCAGAGTCACCACCGCGAACGTGTGCCGCAGGAGGTGAGCATGTGCAGTCAGAGGAACTCCTGCTCGACGACACCGTGTGTTGGCGACTGCGAACATGTCTTTCCAGGTCGAGACCGCGATGGGGGTGCCGAACTCCGACAGCCAGAACGCGGCCGGCGTCAAGCCATCGGGCCCGTCGATGAGCAAGCGGCGTCGTTCGTCGGCATCGAGGTTGGAAACTTTCACGGTCGATCGCAGACCGGACCGAGTCTGTACGACGACCGGCGAATGCGGATCAGGGATCACGAGCGGGCGGCGAACCTGTTCGTACCGTCCGCAGGCGCGTGCGCGGGCGATGACCTCCGCGCGATCGAGTGTCGCGTACCCGATCAGGTCGGCGATCACGGATTCAGGAACGTAGACTCGGCGGGCCGAACGACCTTTGGCGATGGCCGTCGGCAGCCAAAAACGTTGATAGCCCCCGAGACCGCGAGCTGTTGGCACATCGAATACCGTCAGCGCCGCTTGCTCGGACAACCGCATGCCGGTGCGCACCATCAAGTCGCAGAATGATGCATTGCGCGCCGCCCAGCGACCGCGAAACCCGGTGTCGTGGACACCGTCGGCGCGATATCCGCGAATCCCGACATCGCGCCATAAACGGTAGGACTGGGGTGGGAGCCACTCGATACGATCCGTCGCGGCATCGTGCGAGTAGGTTGCCGGTGTTGTGGTCGAAGAGTCATGACGGACGAGGCCCGCGCCGAACGGCATTGGTCGTCGAACTCTCTGCGGCACAGGGTTGTTCAATATATGGCCCGCGCGGACCTGCCATCGATAGAACTTGTCGACTGCGGCAACCTCTCGGTCCCATGTCGCACCTTGTATGTGCGGCCCTTGAGAGTCGATCCTGCGCCAGCGCCAGTACGCCAGATGGTCAGCCTCGTTGACGTCGCACCAACGAGCTCTGTCTCGTGAGACAGCAACGAAGTTCAAAAACGCGGCTAGATCGCGGGCGTAGCCCACCTGGGTGTGGCGCGCCTTCGCCTGCATATCGACTGATCTGAAGAAGGCATTCAACTCGATGTCATACTCAAATGATGGGTCAATGAGGAACGGCGTGCCGGCCACCAACTCTGGCCGCGCGAACCCAGGCCACTCCAAATTTGTGTCCGGCACCGCTGGCCGCGGCACCAACTCGTGTGGAGTGATACAAACACGCCAACCAGGTCTCGGCATGGTGGGCAACAGTACGTGGACATCTGTCCATCCGTGCACAAAACATCGCGCTCGCGATCGGACGATCCGCAGGCGGACGATTCCGCGACACCACGGCGTTGAAAGTCCGGCCGAAGGCCTCGCAATGGACACCATCGTCGAGGGAACCTTGTTCGCCTGGGCCCGGACGAGTGTCGGCGATTGGCTTGCAAGCGTCACGTTTTCGATCCCCACCGGCAACAAGATGGGGCGGCTCGACCTCGACCGGCAATGGGTCCCTGCCAACGCCATCACACCCATCACATGACCGACACCACCAACACGGTGGCCATCCGACTCGGCCTCGAGCACCGACAATCAACACACACCACCACAGCAGCACAGGAGAGACCGTGAACATCGGCGACCGCTACCACCTCGCACCCGGAGCACCCGGCATCGTCGTCATCCGCGAAATCCAAGACACAGGACTCGTCCTCGTCGAAAACGACACACCAGGCCCCGGCGTCTACCCCTACCTCGTCAAACCCGACACACTCGTCCCCGCCACCACCTGACCCCTCTACCCACGACGCCGACGGAGCCGCCGAAGGTTCGCAGCATAAAACCGTGCCGCCCGCTCCTCCGAATCGACCCGCAACGGATACCTACACTGAGAACGAAAGTTGTCCAGCGGCAACCGAATCGGACTACTGCACCGAGGGCAGTCATCGAAATGCGACCGACTCGTCACGGCCGGCGGCGTGCGATCGATGGCCACAGAACATGCCACACGACACCGACACCCACGTCGGCCCGCGCAGCAATACACGACGAAAACCACCCCACAACCAGCGCACATGGCAGCATCAGACTAATCGGTCGGGAACCGAACAAAACGGAAGCAGCCCACCACATGCGCACCACCCTGACCACAGCACTCGCCGCAGCAGCAGCAATACCCCTCGCATTCCTCACCGCCGCGCCAGCCACAGCCGCACCCGGCGACATCAGCGCCGTCTTCACCACCACACCCAACCCCGGCGGCAGCAACACCGTCACCGGCACGTTCACCGCCACTGGTAGCAGCCTCCCGCGTTATTGCGCGATGACCGACTACTCGAATAACGACGCTGGTTTGTTCGCCGGGATGGACGCGGAACCTTCGTCCCCCCTTGTCGTCACCGACACCGACGTAGCAGATGGCACCTACACGATCGAGTGGCTTTGCTATTTGGCGCCCGGCGAAGGCGACGGGACCATGAGGGCACTCGGTCTCGCCAATTACAGCGCACCGTCGATACTTGTAGTCCCCGCCGTAACACCCGAAGAACCCGAACCCGGCTGCACCGGATCGGTCTGCCTCCCCACCGGATCGTTCGGCTTCTAACCCACCAACCCGTGGTGCCCCGTCGCAATGAGGGTCGCGACGCCCGCAGCGGCACCGGCCTTCACCTTCGCCGAGTTGGCGGGGCACCTGCACATGCCTCACGAGACGAACGACCGCAGAGACAGGACACCGACACTCACTCCCGGCCCGCGCAGCAATACACGACGAAAACCAGTCCACAACCAGCGCATATGGCAGCATCAGACTAATCGGTCGGGAACCGAATAAAATGGAAGCAGCCCACCACATGCGCACCACCCTGACCACAGCACTCGCCGCAGCAGCAGCAATACCCCTCACATTCCTCGCCGCCGCACCAGCCACAGCCGATGCAGGCGACATCACTGCCGTCTTCACCACCACACCCAACCCAGACGGCAGCAACACCGTCACCGGCACCTTCACTGCTACCAACAGCAATTACCCAACCAGATGCGCCATGTACGACCCGTATGACGGTACGTACGTTCTCAATGCGAGCACAAACAGCCCGCGGGAAATTACGAAGACAGTTGTCGATACCGACGTGCCCGACGGCGAATACACAGTCGAATGGGCATGCACTCTCTTCCCCCCGGAGGGCTTTTCGAGTTACGACGGGACGGAAAATGCTGTCGGATTGGGTGATGCCGAGGGATACCGCCAGCCGTCCACACTGATCGTCCCCACACCTGACACTCCGGACATACCGGAACCCGGCTGCACCGGATCGGTCTGCCTCCCCACCGGATCGTTCGGCTTCTAACCCACCAACCCGCAATGCCCCGCCACAATCAGGTGGCGGGGCACCACCACACGCCCCACGAGACGAACAACCACAGACAGAAAAGCGAAAGCTGCCGCGACACCGAGCCCGGTCACGCTCCGTCGCTCCCGCACAATCACCTTCACAGCCGTACCCCACACCGCGCCGCCGTAGAGCACCAGCTCCGGCGGCGTTCTGCGTCCCACCATCCGAAGCCGGCCACGTTCACAGGCAGGCCCTAGCGGGCCACACGCACCCCTACGGGCTGCACCGAACCGAACTCCGCTGCGCTCCGCACTCAAAAGAGCGAAAAGAATCAAATTTCTTTCGGGCGTAGGTGGCTTCTGGCGAGCATCCATCACCCGTGCCCGCCGCCTCAACCCCTCGCTCCGCTGCGCTACGGCCGAAGGCTCCGAACACTTTTCGTCGAGCAGTCGCTGCGCTCCCACGAAAACTGTCCGGCCGCGGGGTTGCCCCGTCGTTCCCGTGCGCTGGTTTCTCTCCCCAGCCACCACGGCGAAAGAAATTCGGCAGGGCGAAGGTCCGGCCACCAGTCGAGAGGGACAGGTCACCATGCGAGCACAGCACCCCACCACCGCCGACGAAATCGACATCATCGTCCACCGCAACGGCAGCCGCAAAGTCCGCCGCACCGTCAAACGCGCCAGCGCACGCCGCGACCGCCGCACCGCCCGCCGCGAACTCCGACACTGAAAACCGCTCCACCCCAACCCAACCCGTACACACACTCCCGAAAGGCATCACCATGACCCAACACCGCATGTCCCTCACCACCGCCGCCGACACCCTCGCCGCCATCCCCGCCCTGCTCGGCCACACCCCCGACAACTCCGTCGTCACCATCGCCCTGGCCGACGACGGCAACGGCTCACACCTGGTCGCAACCACCGCCCGCATCGACGCCGACCAGGCCGAAGCCGGAGCGCACAACGTCGCGACCCCACTGTCCCGGCACACCGTCGACGGGCGACCGGTCACCGCCGTCATCCTCGCCGCCATCGCAGACACCACCCACGCAGGCGCAGCCCTGCTCGGACTCGACGCCATCCGCGACGCGCTCGCCGCCGCCGGAATCCGCACCATCCGCGCCCTACACACCTACAGCCTCACCAAAGGAACCACCTTCACCGACCTCGACCGCTTCACCGACGGCACCATCCCCGACCCCGCCACCACCGAACTCGCGACCGCCCGCACCGCAGACGGAGCCGTCATCGCCGCATCACGCGCCGACATCGAGGCCCGATACGCCCCCACCGCCGAGATCCCCGAAGCCCTCGCACTCACCGCCGCCGCCACAATGGGCGCCGACTTCCTGCCCGTCACCTTCGACGAGCTCGCCGCCGTCATCCACGCCCGCGAAATCCCCAACGCCGACCTCACCGCCCGCGTCGGCCTCGCGCTGGCCACCGGCCACGCCGAAGTCCGAGACGCCTTCATGGCCCTGTCCATCCACGGCGACGCCGACGCAGCCGACGCGTTCACCCGCATCGCGGCCGCGCTACGCGGCACCGCCCGAGCCAACGCCCTCAGCATCGCTGCCTACTTCCTGTACTGCACCGGCGACGGCGCAGCAGCGCGCGCGGCCCTCGAGGCCGCCGAACGCACCGCCCACCGCGCCGACCTCACCCTCCCGAGACTGGCCGGTCTACTGTCCGCCGCACTCGCAGCCGGAATGGAACCGACGCAGGTCCAAGGAATCGGCAGGGTCATCACCCCCGACTACGTTGCCGACCACATCGGCGCAGTCCAGAGCTACACCTGACACCGCAGCCGAGCGTGGCCACCGGCTCGAGGTGGCCACGCTCGGCAGTCAGGGCGCGGGCGCGGGGCCGGTGCATCGGGCATCGAGCCCTCACACCGACACACGCCCACCAGCGTCGACACCAACGTGGGCCGGGCGGCCGGCAGCAAAGCAGGGAGAAGTGAAGAGCGAGAGAGCGCTCAGAGGGACGTCGGATCGGCCGGCCACGCCATATCGACGTCGGCGGCGGTGGGACGGGTGTCCTCAACCGGAACGCCGGCCACGATCGCATTGAGCGCCAGATCCGACGGCGGCAGCGACGCGTTCACCACAGCTTTGCACAAGGCATGTTCGACCCGCGAGCGCTCCATACCCCAGAACCCTACCGACCAGCACGAACACCAGCCACCAGGCACGAGCTCCGCGCCACCACACACAAAGGGAAGAGATTCTTTTCGATCCGTCTGGCTGCGCAACGAGAATGCGTCACCCGCCGCTCTTCCGGATCAACCCCTGACTCCGCTCACGCTCCGGCCCACAGGGCCCAGCACGACTGTTCACCCGACCCGCACTCGCTGCGCTCCCCGGCGAACACTCGCACCGGCCAGGCATTGACCGTCGACACCGTGCACCGCCGTCTCTTTTTCGCGCCACCCGGAAGCGAAAAGAACGCAGTAAGGCAGGCCCAATCAGAGGAATTCGTAACTGTTCCGGAATGCCGAAAATGGATGCATCAGGGATTGCTCAGAAAACGATAAGGCGAAGTGCAGCAACATAATTGAAATATATTTGGAGTACTCATGGTCTGGATTCAATGCCGTTATTGACGTAGAATAGAAGCCAACAGCAGTAATTCCCGTAAGGAGAAAACTATGCCGATCACCGTGTACACGAAACCGAATTGCAGCCAATGCGACGCAACGAAACAACGACTCGACAAGCACGGCCTCGACTACCGGACAGTCGACATCACAGAAGACGACACCGCCCGCCACTTCGTCACCTGCGAACTCGGCTACCTCCAGGCACCCGTGGTCGTCGTCGACGAGGACACCCACTGGTCAGGGTTCCGGATCGACGCCCTGGACAAGCTCGCCGCCGCCTGAAACCCGCAAACCCACAAACACAGAAGAGGCCCCGCCATGCGACTCGTGCCCGCCTACACCCCCGACTCCGACTACATCGACCGCCAGATCGACGCCGAACTCACCGCAGAACACCCCACATCACGTCAGTCCAACCTGGCCGAGACCGAGTGCAGTGACATCGACAAAGCTGCATCCTGACCACTGACGCAATGCACCACAGCCGGTAGCAACGTTCCACCGGTACGACGTCCGACCCGACACGAACACGAGGCCCACGATGAACGCACTACGCGCAGTCCCCACACCCGGCGACGACGCCGCAGCGCAGGCACGCGCGGACCTCGCACCCGTCGCGGACCTCGACACGTCCGTCGAACCCAACTACGACCCGGCCACCGACCCCGAAGCAATGCTCCTGTGCGCCCTGATGGACGTGCGCAACCAGAGCACCGACGGAGCCGACATCGAACGGATCACCAGCACACTCACCGCAGCAGACTTCGAAGATCCAGCACACGCACGCATGTACGGCCACATCGTCGACCTCATCGCCGCCGGCCAACCCCACGACTTCGCCTCCGTCACCGGCGCACTCATCCGATCCGGAGCAGACGGAGCCAAAGACGCCCCGCTACGCAAACGCCTCATGGGCATCGTCACCGCCGGCGCACACTCCGTCGCCGCCGTGCACTACGCCGACAACGTCCTATCCCAGTCCTACCGACGCAGCTTCCACATCGCCGGCCAACGACTGACCCAGGCCGCCGAAGAAGCACCCGAAGCCGACCTGTTCGACTACATGGTCGAACTCGGCACCACGCAACGCGCAGCGTTCAACCGACTCAACGCTTTTCGGCAACCCTCCACATCCTGACCATCGGGCGGGGTGGTCCGTGTACGCGGACGACGGGCGGATGGCACTACGGTGCTCTGCGGGCCACAACCGAAAGACGAGGACAGTGACAACGACAGGTGAAAACGCCGAACAGACGCCACACGTAGCGTCAGACGGCATGAACGAGCCCACCACGCCCGCCGCCACTCTCGGCGCAGGCCTGCCCGCGCACGTTCGAGACCAGATCGCTGCAGTCGTCGACGCCTCCGGCGGCCTCGAGCACGTCCCGACCGGCAGCGGTGCGCTGACCGTGCAGGTGTGCTCGGCATCGGAAACCTCGTACGACGCCGCGACGTGGAGCACCCTGGGCACCTACCGCGCCGCTGACGCCGCAACTCTGGCCGAACGACTGCTCGACGCTCTCGGGGACAGTGCGAACATCGGAACCGACCTCGGCGTCCTCATCGTCACCCACACCCACACCGACAGCCTGGAGGCACCGGCCATGACCGCACCCACCGCACACGGAGCCGACGGAACCCCTGCGCCGGCCGCGCCGCTGCTCACCCTCGACATCGCCAAAGCCGACGTCCTCGACGACGACTTCGAGTGGCCCGAACCCGGTACCCCGCAAGCACTGTGGACGCCGCACTGGTTGCTGCAGGCCGCGATCAACTCCGGTGCCGTCACCTACGACCGGCGACTGTGGGGCGAGCTTGCCCTGTCGGCCGAGTTCACCGCCCCGAACCGGCACGAGCTCCACTTCGTGATCACCTACGAGATCGACGGCGCACCGAACATCGTCGACGGCGACACCACCGACTACCCGAGCGACTTCAACGAACTCTCCGACGACGAACAGAACGCCGTCCCGTCGACGCTGGTTCCGAATCCGGAGACCGCAGCGTCGTGGCTGACGTACCTCGTCGCCGCGTTCAACGCCGTGCACGCGAGCACCGACAAGCTCGTTCGCGGCTGGCCCCAGCACTAGAACCCGCTGTTTCTCGCGATCGGAGTGGTGTGGCTGTCAGTCCTCGCGGATCCTCCGCAAGACCTGTGCGAGAGCGAGCGCGGTGATCGGATCGTCGACGGTGGGGGCGGCCGCGACGACCACCTCGAGGTCACCCGAATCTTGCACCGCGTCGAGCAGATCGAGTGATGCGTCGACGGCGAAGTTCGGGCCCGAGAGCTCGTTGATGATCGCCAGCAGCTCGACGAACCGCGGCCCGGCCTCTGGGCGGACGGTGCTGTGCAGCATTTCGAACGTGGCTACCGCTTCCGGTGAGCGCAGTTCGGCGAGGATGTCGAGCTCCACGGCGTCGAGGTCGGACAGGGCGGGGGAGTCGGGTGTGCTCATGGTGTGGGTCCTTCGGTCGGTGCGTCGCCGGTGGCCGGAGACGTGGGAGGGACGAGAAACATTCGGGACACCGCGGCTTCGGTGGTCCCGAGATGGCCGGCGATGGTGGCCACGGAGTCGGTGGCCACCATCTCGGTGACCAGATCCCGATGGATCAGCGCGGCGAGGCGGTGCTGATGGGAAAGGTAGGCGAGCAGCTCGGAGGTGAGCAGTGCGGCACCGATCGGCCCGCCGTAGTCCTGCGCCCAGTCCTCGCCGTCGCGTTCGGGTGCGTACAGCAGCGATTCCGGCGCGCAGAGAACCTTGTCGAGGATCTCCGCAGTGATCCCGCACGCCTGGAGGCGCTCGATAACCCCGGGGATCTCGGTGGCCGTGCGGTGCCCGACGAGGCTGAGATACCACCCGACGTCGATCACGCCACTGCGTCCGATTCGTCGTCGAACGACCGGCGGGTATGGCTTTCCAGTATGTGGAGCTCGGCAGTGAGGCCGACCGCGCATTCGGCGTCGGCCACCGGATCGAGGGCAGCGATGTTCGCCCGCAGTTGCGTGATCCGGGTGTAGCGGGCGACAGCCGCGGCGTCGGCGTCGTCGACCTCCACCGGGTGTTCGACGACGAGCCGCCGTTGCCCTGGCACCGTCTTCACGGTCGCCTCGCTGTGGCCGCCGCTGCGCATCGTGATCTCGCGGGCGAGAGCGGCGGCGAAGATGTGCGCCGCGTGGGCAGGGAAGTCGCCGGCCACCGTGGTCGAGTCCGGCAACGGATCGGGCCGAGTCGAGCGCACCGTGACGTCGATCAGGTCGGCCGGGTCGACGCCGGGAAGCGGCTCGATCGGTGTGGCGGTCCAGACCCCGATCGAGGTGGTGACATAGCCCGGTGGCGGTAGTTCCGCCGAGCGGACACCCGGCGCGTAGACCGGGATCGAGGCGAGAGCGCACGCTATCTCGCCGGGTGTCCCGATGAGGCAGAGCGAGTCGTCGACGGTGTGGATGAACGTCGCGGCGACGGTATCGACCTGTCGGAGGTCCGCGACGGTTTCCGCTTGGCTCACCGCGAACCGGGCCGCGGTGGAAGGGGAGTGGAAGTGCCCGCGGGTGTGTACGAACCCAGGGTCGCCGTGTTGGTCGAGGGTGGAGATCTCGACCTCGATCAACGTACGAGTCGAGGGCGCGGCCAAGTGCGGATCTGTGGCCGGCGGGAGCGAGCGGGGATCTGTGGTGTCCATGAAGGTCTGCCTTCGGTAGGTCCGGGCAAGGAATCGGTTACGTGACGCGACGAGCGCGGGTGCAGCGAGGACGCACACCGCAGCGGCCGCAGACAAGTCGGTGGTGGTTCGGTTCATCGGTTCGCAGCCATCAGCTATAGCCAGGCGTAGCCCGGCTGCTCCTGCAGCGACGACATGACGAACACCGGTACCCAGGTCGAGCCGAGCGGGTATGTCATCGGTCAGCTCGCGTTCGCGTAGCTCTCACCCGGCGACTTCTGCTCAGCCTCAGTGCCGGTCGACTCGGCTGCGTCGGGCTCGGTTTTCGCCGCCGTCGACGATGGTTGAAGGCGAGGGGGCCGGGGCGTTGTCTTGGTGGCGGTCTTCTTGCCGGAGACGGCGGAGGTGGGGACTTTCAGTCCGGCCTTGCGGAGCTCGGGTGCGGACCAGCCGCCGTCGAGTGCGGCTTTGATCGCGGCCAGCTCGGCGGCGGCCGCCGCGCGTTCGGCGGCTTGCGCTTCGGCGACTTTCGTCGCGGCGGTAGCGCGTTCGTTCTGCGCGGCGACGATGGCATCGATCAGACCGAGACGGGTTTCGAGGGCGGCCTGTGCGGCGGCGCGAACGGTGTCGGGGTTGAGAGGGGCGAGCGACATGTGTGGAACCTTCCGGAGACGGCGTGCAGCGCGCGCCCATAGACTGCGCGGCGCTGATTGACAACGCGGTCTCGGGCGGCCCACACGCCGTCCGATATCCGAGGGCTACGCTATCGAATCGCTCCGACAGATGCACCCCAATGCACCTTTGACAAAGGTGGTGAATGTGAGGGGTCAGTTCTGGCGCACCTAGGTTGCCAGTGACGCGCGTAGGTCCTCCGAGCCTGCCCACCATTCTTCGGCGCGCTGCCTGAAATACGCACCGTGTTCGTCAGGTAGTGGGAGGACGACCGTCGTTGCGGCTCCTCCGACCCCATTCATGCTCCCCCCGAGCATTCGCACAGACAGCGGGTCGACGATGCATCGGTCGTGCAACATCCCTCGAGGTGCTTGGCGGATTGAAAAGACCTTCATTTCCGGGTGTGGCAAGTAGGACCTTCAGCTCAGCCAATGCGCCCTTGCTCATGTTGGGGCCGGTAGAAATGTCCGACGACAAGAGCACAGTCACCATCACCGACGCGTCGTTCGCCGACGACGTGCTGACGAGCGAGAAGCCCGTCCTCGTCGATTTCTGGGCCACCTGGTGCGGCCCGTGCAAGATGGTCGCTCCGGTTCTGGAAGAGATCGCCGCCGAGCACAAGGACAAGCTCACGATCGCCAAGCTCGACATCGACGCCAACCCTCAGGCCGCCCGCGACTTCAAGGTCATGTCGATTCCGACGCTCATCCTGTTCCAGGGTGGCAAGCCGGTCAAGCAGATCGTCGGTGCCAAGGGCAAGGCCGCGCTGCTCAAAGACCTCGAAGGCGTTATCTGATTCACCTCCGAATCGTGTGGATTGCAGCGGAAGGCAGTCTTTCTGCGACAATCATCTGATGTGCCGGCGCTGAGCGTCGGCACATCGTCCACGTCCAGTGGTAGGTGTTGTCAGAACGATCTGGAGGCTTTCGAGGATGCAGGAACTCAGTCACGGCGATTCCGGACCCGCCGTCGCCGAGGTCCGCGGCACTCTCTCGGCTCTGGGTTTTCTCCATGAGGCCGTAGTTCCTCCCGGTCCGATGGACGACGGACACTGGACTGCTCCGGGCTCGGTCTTCGATGCAGCTCTCGGCGGTGCGGTGCGCGCCTTTCAACAGCATCGCGGTCTGTTGGTGGACGGTGTCGTCGGGCCGGCCACGTATCGCGCTCTCAAGGAGGCGTCGTACCACCTCGGTGCCCGCACCTTGATCTACCAGCTGTCCGCCCCGCTCTACGGAGACGACGTCGCCACTCTGCAGACACGTCTGCAGGACCTGGGGTTTTACAGCGAACGCGTCGATGGCTTCTTCGGTCCTCGAACCCACGAAGGCCTGTCTTCGTTCCAGCGTGAGATCGGTCTTTCGCCGGACGGTATCTGCGGCCCGGCCACGTTGCGTTCGCTCGACCTCCTCGGCACCCGTGTCACCGGCGGATCACCTCATGCCATGAGCGAAGAAGAGCTCGTCCGTAAGTCCGGACCGCAGTTGACCGGCAAGCGCATCGTCATCGATCCCGATCTGGGTGGTGCCGACACCGGGCGCATCGTCGACGGCCCACTGGGTCGAGTCTCCGAATCGGAGATTCTGTGGGACTTGGCCAGCCGCCTCGAGGGCCGCATGGCCGCGACGGGAATGGATACGTTCCTCTCCCGCGCCCGTGGTACCAATCCCTCCGTGGCCGACCGCGCAGAGACCGCCAATGCCTGGGGCGCCGATCTGATGATCTCCCTGCGATGCGCGTCGAGCACCAGTCCGGTCGCCAATGGCGTCGCCAGTTTCCACTTCGGTAACTCGCACGGTTCCACGTCCATGATCGGTCAGGTTCTCACCAGCTATGTGCAGCGCGAAATTGTCGCTCGCACACCGCTTCTGGACTGCCGCAGCCACGGTCGAACCTGGGATCTGTTGCGCCTGACCAACATGCCGACCATTCAGATCGACGTCGGCTACCTCACCAACGAGTCCGACGTCGAGGTACTGTCCGACCCCCGATACCGCGACATCATCGCCGAAGCAATTCTGATCTCCGTCAAGCGCCTATACCTACTGGGTCAGGACGATCAGCCGACGGGAACCTTCACGTTCGCCGAACTGCTCGCCGAGGAACTGGCCGCCGCCGATCGTCCCTGACCGCATCGCGTGTCAGCGGGCACCGACCGTCGACTTCTGCTCGATGTCGACCACCGAGATGCTGGCCGCGATGAGCAATTGCTCCAGGGCGGATTCCACGTCCTGCTTCCAGCCGTGGTCTCGATCGAGTTCGAGTCGCAGCCTCGGAAACCTGTGGTGGGGTGCAACCACCTCGAAGCCGACCTTCTCGAGGAAGTCGGCTTCGATCATGCACGTCGATGCCGAGCACGTCACATGTGCGGTTGCGTTCGGAACCACAGGCGTGAGAACCCGATTCACGTCCGCGTGCTCGACGAGCTGCGCCAGGTGCTCGGCATGCAAATAGGGATCGACGATGTAGACCTCTTCGAGCTCGGCGATACTGCCAACCAGCTTTCCCCACGCAATTGGGTTGCGACCTTCCAGCAGAAGGCCGCCAGACTCGTCGACGTCGGCCTCCTCACTCTCATCGGAGTTGACAGCGCCCGACCGAGAGGTGTGACGGTAAGTCCCTTGTTGCTGCCCTTTTGCATCCAACCGAATCGCAGCAACTGTTTGGCGACATGCTCTGGTGGGCCGTCAGGGGCGTACTTGGCTGGGATCGCCGGTGTGGGTGCACTTCCTCCGGACATCGAGGCAATGCCTGTGGCCGCTCGAAAATCGCGGCCGAAGTCGAAGCCAAGAACGACGTAGTTTCTCTGGGTCTCTTTCAGGAAACTCATTATTGGAGTCTCGAAGGATGCGGAGAGAGACTGCATGAGGGGGGACGGGACTCCCGGCTTCGCCGGTATAGCGGGCCTGATCATTTTTCCAGGCTTGCCGGGGCGAGGGTCTGGCCGGTCGATCCACTCTCGAACTTCTTTGGCCGTCGGTTGACATCCGCCACGATTTGCGGCGATTACGAACCGCAGTGTGCGGCGCTGCAGTTCCGTGGTGATCGACATAGGCATTGCTTACCAGAAGGTTCGACCCGCATCAGACGCTCCGAATAGTCAGACGTTCAGGTCGGTAACGAGATCTCACTTGCCCGCTTCTACTCAGCGTGCCGGAAGTATGACGACGACCAAGGCAACATCTATGTGTTTCGCGTCGTCGTCGGCTGCGCTGAGGACGAAGTCGCGCCGTGTTCCGTTGGTGTGCGGGGCTTCATCAACGAATGTCCGATGTTTGCGCAGCTCGCCCGCGGCCTTGTCGATGATGTCTGTTGGTTTCCCGGCCTTGACGAACAGAATGAGCGCAGCTTTGGTGTCTCGCCACGTGACATACCCGTGTAGCTGATCGATCGCTCTACGAAAGCGCGCCGGGCCTTCCCAGAACTTGCATTCACCTATGAATGCGTTCTGGTCGTTCCAGCGTAGGAGGATGTCGGTCTTGCCGTTTCCATTGAAGACTTCACCAGCTGCTGCGCCACGATAGTTGGCGTTGAGGACGAACAAGATCAGGTCTCGGATCTCTTCTTCGCCGAGCCGAGCCGCTGTAGGGGTGCGTTCCATCGCGCGCGTCATCTGTTCGATGGTCTGCACGATGTCTTCGTAGATCTCGGTAGCTAGCGTCGCTTCGGTGGCCGATGCTTCGGGACGTAGTTTGCGGCGGACGATGCCGGGTTGTAGCGGCACCTGTTCCGCCTCGTCCACACGGAAGACCGGGACATCGGAACTGGCAGCAAAGCGCTTGGCCTCGTCGGCGACCATCGCGCGCTCCTTCAGAGTGCGGCGTATCTGAATCGAGAGTGAATCGTTCCATGTGTTGGTTTGATTTCCGCTCCAATTCACCATCTTTTGCAGCTGTTCGATGTGGGCGTCTCGGGTGTCCTGGACACTCTTCTGCTGTTCTGCCTGCAGGGCGAGAAGTCGTTCCTTGTCGTCGTAGATGTCGGTGGCGAGATTGAGGGCAGGGAGCTGCATTGTGATGATCAGATGGTCGTCGCCGCCCATCTTCGTGGTGAACAGGAAATCCGGGTTCAGATAGCTGTTAGAGGGTTCCTTGCTCCAGAGTTCCGGTGTTCCGGTGCAGGGCAGGCGGTAGCGAACAGGGAAGGCTCGCCGACCCATCACTACGGTGTCGTTGGAAGCGGCAAGTTGCGTCAATTTGTCTCGGTGCACCTCCAACGGTTCCACCCGGTACTGCTCGATGATGTTTTCGGCGAGGGCTTCAACCGTCGCTGTCGACATGTCCGCAGAGTGCGCCTCTTGCAGCGCTGCCTTGAGTCGATTTTCCAGAAACGTAGACAACTTCTGTGCCGGCGAAAACAGGGTCATGTCTACATCTTGCGGGACAGCTGACAGCGGTAGCGGCGGTTGCCCCCAACTGTGGATCGGACGTGGTCCTCATGTGGATGTCCGAGAGTTCCCAGGCCGCTCCGCTCGATCTCGGGCACCCACAATCGGGTCCGAAATCCACAACCGGGGACAACCGCCGGCCGCGCACCTGTGGCGCGCGGATTCCGAACTCGCGGCGCTCGTCCTGAGCGTCTTTTCTGGTGACCCACTACGCAGGCTCCGCGAGCCACCAACGTGCCCCGGCGGAGCAAGCTATAACTTAGGTGCCCTAAGTGTGGATTTCCTGACGGAAATCTGACACGCTGATCGCGTGGTCCCCAGGTCTGGGGTCGCTGCGCTGGGCCGAAGTGAGGTGCAAATGGGAGGAGCGGGTGATGGCAGAACGCAAAGCGGGGTGGCTGCGCACCCGTCAGTCGAACGTCGTCGGCGGCCGTGAGTACCGGCACGTGGTGAAGCTGACCGCCGAACAGGAGCTGGCGGTCCAAGCCGCTGCCCGCGTCCAGGGCGTGACGGTGGCCCGGCTGTTGATCGACTCCGCTCTCAAGGCCCCAATCTCGACGGTCTCGCGTGAGGATCTGACGGAGTTGTTCGCGGCGACGAAGCTCATCGCAGCTCTCGGACGGAACCTAAACCAGCTCGCGAAAGTGGCGAACGCGACGGGCGAGGTGCCACCGGAAACCATGGCAGCGATCGCGGCGGTGCGGCAGGTCTTCGATCGGGTGAACCGGTTGCCGCGCGATCTGGTGGGACGTTGATACCGAACATCACTCGGGGCGCGAAGATGACCGGGCTGGTGGTGTATCTCGCCGGTCCGGGTAAGTCGAACGAGCACGAGAACCCGCACGTCGTCGCCGGACACGAAAGCATCGTGTTCGCGGCCCCGGCGGGCGAGATGTCGCACGAGGACGCCATCGCCTTAGCGGGAGAACTGGACACTGCGCGTGTGGTGTTCGGTACCGAGGTGTCGGTGACCAGTCGACGCAAGATGAACGCTGCCATCGACGACGGTGTCCCGCGATCGGTGGCGTTGGCCGACGCCACATCGGATCAGAACGTGTGGCACTGCTCGCTCTCGCTCAAGCCAGAGGAGGGTGAGCTGTCGGACGAGAAGTGGGCGACGATCGCGGCCGACTTCATGAAGGAAATGGACTTCGACGACGCGGACTCACCACGGGCCCCGGCTCGCTGGGTGGCGATCCGGCACGGCAAGACCAAGGCCGGCGGCGACCACATTCACATCGCGGCATCCGCTGTCCGCGAGGACGGTACGAAGGTCAACACGTTCAACGACCGGAAGCGGGCGCAGGCCGCGTGCAACACCCTCGAACACCGGTACGGTCTCGATGTTCTGCAGTCCCGCGAACAGCAACTCGGCGGCCGCGGATCCAAGCCCGCCGAGCAGGGCCGTGCTGACCGAGCGCACCTGCCGGAGACCGGTCGAGATGTGTTGGAGCGCCGAGTGCGAGCCGCAGCTACCGCCTCGAAGACCGAAGCAGAATTCGTGCGTCGACTACGGGGCAGTGGGGTGCTGGTGCGGCCACGATTCACCAAGGGAACCACCGACACTGTCGAGGGCTACTCGGTGGCGTTGCGACCCAATCAAGGCGAGGGCCCGGTCGCCGCTGTTTGGTATGGCGGAGGAAAGCTGTCGAAAGACCTGACGCTGCCGCGCCTGCGCAGCGAATGGGACACCACCACCGAAGAATCGGCGAACGCCGTCGACGAATGGACTGCAGCCAAAGCAGGGAAGCCCGCCAAGCGGAGCGGACCGGAAGCTGTCGTGGCCGATCCGAAACTGCTCGCGCGAGCAGCGGAAGACCTCGAACGGTGGAACGAGTACCTCACGAGCATTCCGGTCACCGATCGAGCGCAATGGGCACGTGCGGCAGGCCGGACCTCTGGGGTGTTCGCAGCATGGTCGGCGAAGGTCGAGAATCGTCCCGGACCACTCGCACATGCATCCAAGCAGCTCGCACGCGCGGCGCAATTGCCCGCACACCAACGCGCCGCAAAGCCGGCCGGGGTGGTGTCGGCCGGCGGAGCGGCTTTGATCGTCATGGCGTGCAAACCAGGTCTCGACGCCACCACCGGATACATCCTGCTGCTGCGGCAATTGATGAAAGCAACCGAGGCCATCGCGGCCGCGTCACGCGCGGCCGGTAACGCCGAGTACGCACACGACCTCGAGATCGTCACCCGGGAAAGACTCAGTGAGGTACACACCCGACTCGAAGGCATCGAGCTCCCTTCGGCTGCGGATGTCTACCGCGAAGGCACGGCGGCCGAAGTAGATGCAACACGGGCGGCGTACACCGTTGACGAGCTCACGGACGCAGAATCCGCCCAGCGCGTGGCGCAAGTGATGGCCCCACCACCGTCGGCAAATACGCCAAGCAAACCGCGTACCAGCGAACAACCTCGCCGGGTTCAGCCCAAGAAACCTAAGAGGGAACGAGACTCAAGGGACGGACGGTAAGACCGCCCGCAGGACAGCGGCCGGTACGAGACGGAGGACCCGCGTTGAGCTTCAAATCGGACCTAGAGACCCAAGTCGACAGCCTCATCAATACGCCATTCAAGATTCGTGATGGCCGTGTGATCCCTACAAGCAGCTCGATAGGGCCGCACGACTACGTTGCGCTTTCCGATGTCGCGTACCTGTACACCGACATGGCGGACTCTTCCAGCATTCCGAGCCGCTTCGAGTACGACGAAGGTGCTCGCATACTGCGTGTATTTCTTACAACCGTATGCCGAGTGATCAGAGACCGAGGTGGTGAAATTCGGAGTTTCGACGGGGACCGAGTGATGGCAATGTTCAAGGGTGACGATGCCGCCAACGACGCGGTGGACGCGGGTCTGAGAATCAACTGGGCAATTTCGGTGCTCGCCCATGATGCGCTCACCCTGTACGAGCCGTACTGGAACGAGTTCTTGGAGAACGACTGGAAGTTGCGTCACCGAACCGGTATCGATATTGGGTTCGCGCACGTAGTGAGGGGCGGAGTGCGCGATCACAACGACCTGGTGAGTATCGGCCACGCGCCCAACACCGCCGCAAAGCTGAGCGACTACAAAGATGGTGGCGCAACCATCATCACCGATGATGTCTATGAGCTGCTCAGTGAGAAAAATCTTCGTAGCGAAAATTCTGAAAAGAAGGACGGCGTTGTCCGCGATATGTGGCAACACAAGGGCTATACCAAGATCGGTTCACGTATCGAGAACGTCTACACGTCCACGTGGTGGCGATCCTATTCATGAGCGCTGATCCGATCGAAACAGCTTGGAAGATCCATGCCGCACTGGTCGATTGGACCGGCAAGGTGGATACCAAAGCTTCGTTCGCGCTGACAATCGAGTCGGCGCTACTCGGAGGGGTAGTGGCGTTATCCGGCGATGGCCGCGTCTTCCATGATCTTGCTGGGGCCTCGGTCGTCTGGTACGTCCTGGGCGTCTTCACGCTTGCGTTGAGCGTGCTGTGCGTTGTCCTGGTTGTTCGACCTCGATTACGCAGGGGAGGACTCCAGTCCGAAGCGCGTGGAAATTTCGTCTACTTCGGTCATCTAAGGCACCTAGACGCCGCTGCGGTACAAAATCACCTGGAGACGTCGGACCTACTACCGGTGCTCTCTAAGCAGCTGGTCGAGATGAGCAAAATTGCGTGGACGAAGCATCGCCTGGTGCAGGTCTCCATGAGTCTCGCACCTGTTGGTGTGCTCTTTCTCGTGATCTCGTCCCTGTGTGCGTAGGTGACTCAACAATCAGATTGCGAAACGCAAGATAGCGGTCGAAGCGACGTCGTGGCTTGGGTTGCACCAGAACTGTCGTGATCGAGTTGTTTTGGCTAGATTGCCGAGCCTGTCGAAGGGGGTGGAGGCACTATGTTTACCCGTCGTCGCACGATGAGCGGTGCGCCGTCGGGACCCTTGATGTGGGCCTCCACCCAGCGGCGTCGACGTTCATGTCGGTCCGGTCCGTAGCGGTAGGTGTGCCAGTGACCGCGGACGATGTGTCGATTCTTGAGTCGCCCTTCCTGTCCAATCGTTTCGGCAGGAGTGGCAGATCCCCGGTAGCTCAGATGGCGTACGACGGTTTCCACCCTGCGCCCTCGGCTGTGGGTGCGTTTGGACAGAACAGTTTCGTCGCTGGTCGTCAGGTTGGATCGTTCCATCCGTAGTAGGTCCGTGAACGCCATCAGGACGCGGATGAACAGGGCTGGATCGTCCCAGCAGAAGATATTTCGGAAGCCTTCGGGGGCTTGGGGAACATGCGGTGGCTGGGTGAGGAACCCCCAGCCTGCGCTCAGACCGGGCGGAGCATCGTCGGCAGGCTCACCGATGTCCATGGTCATGGATTGAAGGGGCATGTGGAGAGCGCGATCGGTGCCCCACCCTGCTTCACCGTTCTGGAGCAGGAATGCTTCGAGGCCAGCTGCCGTCGCCATCTGGATGCCGACGCTGTTGGAGGACGTGGGATCGCTGTCTGTGTGCCAGAGCAGGTAGAACGATTCCTCGGGTACGGCCGCACCGAAATACGCGAACCCGCTGGGGGACGGTAGATCGGCCACTGTCGCGGGGACGAGGTCGGCAGGCTGTGCCGATGCCTCCTGCACGAGGGCCGACGCTTCAGGCGATGCGTAAAAGGTCTCGCCACTGACTGCGCCGGAGGTAACCGAAAGCGCCAGCCGTACAGCGAAGTTGCTGTACCGCTCGAATCGTTCTGCCTCGCTCAACTGTGGTTGCGGGTGGTCCCATCTGGGTGCCATCTGCTGGTGGTAGCGCAGCACATCGTCCAGCCGCGGGCGTACAACCGCGTCGAGGCCGTCGAGTAGTGCCGGTACATGCTTGGGCAGCAGCGATCGCACCGCCCGCACGGCAGCTTGGGGCGGGGACGGGAACACATCATCGTTCGGACGACCGATGAAGTAGCCGGTCATGGGATACCTCCGCTGGTGAGCAGTCGAACAGAGTGGGTGGGTGCCTTGTGACGGCAGATTGTCGCAAAGCGCTCCGACACGACTGCCCACCTCGAAGCTCGAAGTGGACAGTCGTGTTCGTTCCGAGTTCGCGACTACGGAGCGATCCATATGTAGTTCGATACGGCAAATGCTCGCTGGGGGAGTACGGAGACGGTCACCCAGCTTGCGCCGAGTCCGGCGTCGACGGTGATGGTGGCGGGGCCTCCGTCGAGGGGGAGTTGTGCGGAGTGGGTGAACGGTGCGATGCCGTTCACCCAGTCGACCTGAATAGTTGTTCCGCAGCCCGGACGCGCGCCTAGGTCTCCGCGGGGTGTGGCGGTGATGGTCAGCTGGCCGGGGTGGGCTCGGTCGGTGGTGCGGTCGATGTGGATGGGTCCGTTGCAGCCGCCGTTGTCTCCGACGGTGACGATGTCGTCGCCGGTCAGGCTCGGAGTTGCAGGAGGCACGTCCGCTGCTGCGAGACCGGTCCCGCCGATCAATGCTGCGGCGGCGATGGCTGCGGTGGCGACAGTGCGGGTGATGGTGTTCATGGGATCTCCTGTGTTGGATGGGTGTTAGGCGTGAAAGAAGGTCAGCGGCCGGAACGTTCGCGGTCGGTGTGCTTTCCGTTGCCGGGCCGTCCTTTGCGCGCTCGAGGTGATTTCGTCGAAGGCACTGTAATGGCACCGGCGGGTGCGCCCTGGCAGATGTCTGCAGAGATCCGCGCGGCGATCGCCTCGTCGTCGACACCGGCCGCGCGCATGTCCGAGGCAAACTGCTCGCGGCGTGCGGCGCTGTCGTAGCTGCGATCGGCCTCAGCACGTCCGTTTGCTTCCTGCGACCGCTCAGCATGCTCCGAGTTCTGGTCCCGGGCCTCACGTTCGTTCATCGGCTGGGCCTCCGCGTCTTCTATGCCAGGGCCGGATCCGTAGCCGTCCTGTGAGAGCCGCTGCGTTTCGGCGTCCTGGCGCTCGGCGTCCGCGATGAGTGCAGCGGCCTGGGCGCGATCGAGTCCTGCCGCTCTGTCGGAGTTCTGGGCGAGGGCATCTTTACGCTGGCTGTCGTCGATGAACGCTCGGGCCCCGCGGTCATCGGTGATGTCGACGCCGTATCGACGACGAACTTCGCTGCGGACCGTTGCTGCGGCTTGCGTGGCGATCTCCGACTCGCTTTCCCATGCCTTGGCCTGCTCGTAGACGGTCGTGATGTCGTGAGGTGTCGCCCGGTCCCACCACTGAGGGGCGAAAGGCCTGCGGAGCTGGGTTTCGGCGGCGATCCGTTCGGTGCGGAGCCGTTCGCTGTATTCACGTGTGGCTTGGTTGCTGTGCTGCTCGGCCTCGCGTGACTGCTGTTCACGTCGGCGGGCGCTCTGTTCGGCGAAACGGGATGCGAGCTGCATCCCGACGCGGAACACCATCCCCACTTCTCTACTGGCGGAGCCGAGCTCGTCATCGGACATGTGGTGTCACCTTTCAATCGGCGGTCCGGCTCGTTACCGGATCGGTGGGGGGTCAGCGCTGTCGCTGGTCGGGGAACATCGCCGGCGGCGCGGGGTCCACGGGCAGCGCATGCAGCCGGTCGGAGTGTCCGGTGCGGGTATCGCAGTTCTGGAAGGGGCCGTCGGAGGCGAAGAGCTTTTCCATGTGGTGGTCGGCGTGATCGCGCAGCCACACGCTCATGCCGGTGTGTGGGTCCTTGCGCAGGTGCTCGAACGATCGCCACAGCGCTTCGAGGCGGGCGACGGCTTCGGCGTGCCGCCACCACTGCGGGCACCAGCACCGGTACGGTACGTCTTCGACCTCGCGGCGGTAGAGGACGGCGAGGTGGTCGCGCACGAACTCCTCGACCGACCCGAACTTGAGCGGTTCGGGCTCGTTGCTGGCCGCGTCTATCGCGGCGTCGAGCTCGGCTTCCATCCGAGCCCGTGTCGCCTCGGCCAGCTGGTGGTGCAGCTCGGGGGTCAGGAGCTCCTCGAACTGTGCGGCGGCGATCGCGTCGACTTCGGCGCTCAGGCGTCGATCGACGCCCGCCTGGACCCGGGCCTGCATCGGCTCGCTCAACGATCCGGTGGCAGCTTCGGTGGCGGTGTCGTCGAGGCCGTCGAAGCTGAAATCCTCGCTCACGCTGCACCCTCTCTGGTCAGGTCGACGTTCCCGACGAGGGTGACTGCGCCGGCGAGGGTGCGATCGGCTTCGGGGTCGTGGACTCTGATGGACGCGACGACGGCGGCCTGGTTCGGTCCTTCCCACCACGGCACGGTCCGCACGAGAACCGGTGTGTTGCCCGATGATCGGACGATGGCGCGTCCGCGGGGGAGGGCTTCGAGTTCGGCTTCGGTGAAGGTGCGTTGTTTGGTGCGCGAGCGTGAGACGCTGCGGCCGTGATCGCTCGTGGAGACCGATCCGCTGATTTCCCAGTGATCACCGATCGCGGTGGACATGTTGCGGAGGAATTCGCCGTCGTCGATCGCGACGCCGCCGCCGTAGACGCGGACGTTGGCGGCGGACCAGAGTTTGCGCATTCCTTCTGTGCCCCAGACGTTTACGCCTTGGGACCAGGACTGGAGGACGGCCATGATGATGATGCCGCGGGAGCCGTAGTGGCTGTAGAGGCCGGGTAGTTTCGCCCAGCGCACGACGTTGGCGACCTCGTCGAGCGGTGCGAGGAGGGGGACGGGGAGACGGCCTTTGGGGGAAGTGGTGGCGAGCTGTTCGGCGGCGTCGATGATGGCCACGGTCAGGGCGGTGACCAGGGGACCGGCGGAGCCGTTTCCTTCGCGGGAGAGGCTGTACATCGTGCCGCCCTCGGCGACGAACGCCCGTGGGTCGAAGTGCGGGCGAGTATCGCCGGGTCCGCTCGCACGGATCCACGGGTGCACTGCGGAGAGCTTGAGCGATCGGATCATCTTCTTGGCGGTGGTGAAGACGCCGGATCGCTGCTTCTCGGTCTGGTTGTACTGTGCGGCAAGGCCGTCCGCTTGCAGGCGGTATCGGCCGTCGGCGGTGCCTCGGAGGATTTCGACGGGCTCCTTGTTCTTCTCCTGCGTTGCCCAGGTGTAGACGTCGGTGATCGGGCGTCCGGCCACTGCAGCGGCGAGGATCAGCCCGGCGAGCAGGTCCTGGCCCTCGGGGTCGAAGAACGGGTCCTTCTTGGCTTCGACCCCGTCGTCGCCGGAGGCGAAGTGTTCGGCGAGGTCGGCGGCTTTGACTTCGTCGGTGACCCAGGTCAGCGGGTTCCACCACCAGCTGGGCTGTTCGTCGGCGACCTGCTGCGGGTCGAACACCCACACCGGGCGCCGCTCGAGGGACTCGACGGACACCATGCCCTTGGCCGGGACGGCCTTACTGTCGCCGTAGGTGCTCCAGTCCACCGCCGCGGCCTTGACCGGTTCCCCGGTGACGCGGTCGAGAAGACGGACGCTGCGCCAGAGCCGCGTCGCGTCGACGACGTCGCGTTTGTTGGAGGTGGTGATCACCCCGCCCGGGGCGTCGAGAATCGCCGGGATGACCCGCGAGGAGGACTTACCGGTCCGCGGCCCCCAGATGTCGCAGTGCAGGTCCTCGTAACTGCCGCGCAGCATCTGTTTGGAGAGCAGGTGACGGCCGACCTGGACGCCGGGTACCTGTGTGGGTGTCAGCTCGATCGCCAGGTCCGCTGCTTTGCGTCTGCATCCTTTCTCGCTGAGCGATTCGATGTCGCGGCCACGGCCGAGGTGGCGGGCCTTGTCGTCGACGCGGGTTTTCTTGCTCCGGTAGCGACCGAGCAGCACCAGCGCTCCGACCGCCGCCGCGAGCAGCACCAGTGCGGAGAGGACGACGACGATCGTCGAGCCGGTCTGCCATACGAGATCGCCGCGGAACAGGCGTTTGGCGATGGCGATGGGATTGTCCGGGGCGGGTTGGTCGGTGCCCAGGTGAATGCCGGCCCACAGTCCGCCTCCGGCGAGGGCGGCGACGGCGGCACCGAAGCCGAGCAGGACCAGGGAGCCGTCGGTGGTGGCGGGGTCTTTGACGCTGCGAGTGCGCATGTGTGGAGTCCTTCTCGTTGGTGGGCGGGTGTGTCAGGAGACTTCGACGATGGCGGTGATGGTGACGGTGAAGCCGGGGGCGGTGCGCGATCCCGGTGGATCGGCTACCTGGAGCGGTGTCACGGCGTGCGAATGGCCCTGTACGGCAACGAATGTGTGGCCTCGTTCGAGCTCGTCGATGTAGCCGACCATGCTGTCGGCTGCGATCTGCAGGGCGGGGGCGGGAGAAGGCCCGGCGGCGGTGCCGTGGCCGTAGAGGACCAGGAAGCTCATCGCACAGCCACCGCGTTGATGCGCCACACGCCGAGTTTGGTGGCGGTGAAGTAGGCCGCGAAGGTGTTGGTTCCCAGTGTCTTTCCGTCGGGGGTCGTGGCGGTTTGGGTGACGGTGACCACGCGTGAGACTCGGCCGCTCTGATCGGCGGGATGGTCGTCGCCGCCGATCGCGGCGACCGCGATGACGCGGGCACCTGCCTGTGCCCAGTCCTGCCACTGGTTGCCGGTGATCGGGGCGAGGGCGATGAACGAAGCGGCGTTGTCGGCGTAGTAGCGCTCGTCGAACAGCGGCTGCGCCCGCTTCGCTGCGGCGAGCTGGTTGGGCTCGTCTGCCGGGGTGTAGGAGAACAGAGTGGTCGCGGCGGCCAGCATGACCTGCTCGGGATCGGTCTGGTCGACCCCGGCGAAGGCCTGTGGCAGGTCCGGGGTCGAGGGCGCGGGTAGCGAGGTCGTCGGTCCGCCGGCATCGAGAGGCTGGTCACCGGTGTCCTGACCGGAGTCGTCGCTGCCGCAGCCACCGATGACCAAGGTGAGGGCCGCCAGCAAGGCCAAAGCGGCGCGTCGGTGGGTGCGTGGTGTGGTGGTCATCCGAATCTCCTGACGTACATGTCTTCTCCGGCCCAGCCGGAGAGCGGCATGATCGAGACGGTTTGGCCGGACTGGGGGGCGTTGAGGAGCATGTCCTGGCCGCCTTCGGTGCCGGTGTAGATACCGACGTGGTGGGTGTTGCCTCCGGAGCCGAAGTAGATGAGGTCTCCGGGTTGCTTGTCCTCGAACGGGATCTGTTGTCCCCGTAGGTCGCCCAGCTGTCCGGGGTTGGAGGTGTCGCCGGTGTAGTGCGGGAGCGTGATCTTTCCGCCCGATGCTTGGAAGACCGCGTAGAGGGTCAATTCGGAGCAGTCGAACCCGGTTTTGGCGGTGTCGCCGTTCGCGTCGGCTGCGCCTCCACCGTCGCTGATTCCTCGGGTCGGACCGCTCGAATCTCCGCCTCCCCATGCGTAGGGTGTGCCGATCCATCTCGACGCTGCGGCAATGACATTGGCTCCGAACGGGCCGCCGGGGACGAAGGTCGGTCCTCCGCTCGCTCCGCCGGCAGGCGGGGTGCAGGCACCGGGGGCGGTGCCGCCGTCGACGACGGCGGTGGCCACAGCGCCGGTGCCGTTGTTGGCGATCGCTGCGAGGTCGTCGGCGGTCAGGTCGGCGCGGGCACCTTTGAACTGTGCGTAGAGCTGGCGGGCGAGTGGTTCGTCGTCGGCGTAGGCCCCGGGGTGGCCAGACCCTTGCACTGCTTGGGCGGCGTCGGTGACAGCCATCGACTGCCAGCCGGGGATCTTCAGCAGGGCGGTGTAGAACTTGATGTTCGCGGTCACTGGATTCATCAGCTCTTCCGTCGTGCCCCAGATCGTGACTTGTTGCTGAAATTGGTTGACCGACAGGTGATCCGATCCAATGCCGTCGTGGGGGTAGTTCGTGGAGTCCGGGACGTTCGAGCTGGCGAGCATCCGATAGGTCGACTCCTGGCCTTCGGTGGCGAGCGCGACGACGATTCCCTGTTCGGGTACCCCCATCGCCTCGCCGATGGCTACGGTCTGTTTCGCCAGTGCGAGCTGTGCGGCATTGAGGCCGCCCGTTCCTGCACCGGGGGAGCTCGAGGTCTGTGGCTGGGCGGCGGTGCCGGGCTCGGCGGCCTTGGCGACCCACGGCGCGGGGTCGACTGCGGTTCCAGCACCGTCGGGGAGCCGCGCGCCCTCCCACACCTCGAAATGCAGGTGTGCGCCCGTCGATTCGCCGTCGTTGCCGATCTTTCCGATCTCCTGGCCGGCCGAGACGTGCTGGCCGGCAGAGACGAGGACACCGTCGGCGAACATGTGACCGTAGACGGTGGAGTAGGTCCGGCCGTCGATCTCGTGGTCGAGGATGATCCAGTGCCCGAATCCGGCGGCCTCCCCGGCTTCGGCCACACGTCCGTCTGTGAAGGCGTAGATCGGGGTGCCGACCGGGCCGGCGCGGTCGATGCCCTGGTGGACGGTGCCCCACCGGGGGCCGAAACCGGAGCTGTCGGTGGTGGTGTCGCTGGCGGTGGGCTTGACCAGCGTCCCGGCCGGCGCGATCGCGCCGGCCGCGGCACCGGACGGGGGAGCGCAGGCGATGGTCGTCGACGCCGGAGCGAGGATGACCACCACGATCAGGACCAGCCCGAGAAGTGTCGCGGCGGTGGCGACGAGGAGTTTCTTGGCGTCCACGTCGCTATGCGCGCCGACCGGTGTGCGGACCCATTCCTGCGGTCAGGGTGGCGATCAGCTCCGTCGCGGCCGCGAGCTGGACTTTGTGTTCGCGGGCGCGGCGCTCAGCTTCTTCGGTGGTGACGGGGGCGGCGTCGCGGCCGGCGGCCACGACCCAGTTGCGCAGGGTGTTCGGGTGGACCTCGAGGGTTTCGGCGACGAGCTCGATCGCTCTCCACCGGGAGGACACCTCGGTGGCGACCTTGGCGACGGTCTGTACTGCTGCTGCCCGCAGTTCGGGGGTGAGGCGCTTGTACTTGCGTTCGGCGATCATGCGAGCGCTCCTGCTTGCTCAGGGGCGGCGATGTCGGCTTCGATGACCTCGCGGACGAGGTTCGCGTCGGCGAACTCACTGAACCGGGAGTTGGTGTCGTGGATGCCGGCGTCGATCTCGGCGGCGGAGAAGATCAGCTGTACCGGGATGCCGGGGCTCAGTTCGCTCTCGCCGATCTTGATCAAGAACTTGCCGAGTCCGGATGGGGGCTCGATCGGCTCGTCGTGTTTGCGGCGATCTCCGGTCATGGGCGGCGGCGCGGACCATCCGCTGACCATGTCGGATTCGGTGGCCGTGAACTTGACGATGCCGGCCAGGCGTTCGACTTCTTTTTCCGGGATCGGGCCGATGACCTTGACGCGGGCGCGTTCGAGGAAGCCCAGGGCTTTGTTCGCCGATCCGGTCGTCGACTGCGATTCGAGGTCGGTGATGGTGTGGGTGATCATCCACAGCGCGGTGGCGATGGCTCGGTTCAAGCGGGTGAGGGCGTTGACGCGGTCGACCATGAAGTCGCCCAGTCCCAGGACCTGCCAGAGCTCGTCCATGATGGCCTGGAAGTAGCGCTGCGGTCCCAGGCCCGCGTCGGCGAGGGCGTGTGCGGCTTCGATGGCGGCGAAGCCGTCGGACCAGCACACGAGCATCACGGCCGCTTTGAGTTTGGTGTCGCCTTCGGCGATGTGCGAGACATCGATGCAGATGGCGACGGCGTCGATGTCGATTTCGGTGGTGGTGTGTCCGTTGAACACTTCACCGAACCGTCCTTTGATCAGCCCGCGCAGTGATTGCCGGAGGCGTTTGGTCGAGCGTCGGTACTCCTCGACGGTGTCTTCGCCGGCGTCGGCGATCAGTTCGGGGTGTCCGTCGATGACGAGGGCGAGCAGGTCACCGAGTAGGGGCGGGCGATCGGGGGTGTAGCCCATCTCGCCGTAGAGCAGGTTCAGCGAGGTCGCGAGGATGGTTTCCTCGAAGTCCTGCACCTGGCCGCCGCGGGAGAGTTCGATCAGTCCCGAGACGACCTGGACCTGGCGGCCGCGGAGCTCGGCGAGCATGCGGCGCTGCAGGTCGGGGAACGCCGAGAGGGTGGGGATCACCGATCCCAGGACCCCACCGGCGAGCGGGTTGATGCGTCCGTATCCGTAGCCGAGATCGATCACCTGGCCTCCGACGGCTTCGATTTCCTTGCGGTAGTCGGGCTTGACGTCGGCCAGGACGAGGGTGGTGACGTTCTGTGCGATACCGCCCAGGACCACGCGTCGTACGAACGAGGACTTGCCGTAACCGTTGAGTCCGAGCACGAAGCCCACCGGTGCGGTGATCAGACCTTCGATGAACCAGTTGAGCAGGTCGAAGCAGACCGCGGCGCGGGTGAGCAGGTGTTGCCCGATCGGGGTCCCGATCAGTGGTGCTCCGGCACCGACCGACCACGGCCACAGGCCGGCAGCTTGGACGGAGGTGGCGCGGTATTCGATCTGTCGGCCGACGGTGTTGGTGCGCCCGCCCCCTGGGCCGGCGAATCCGCGGTCGGTCAGGCGCAGGGTGGAGCGGGCGAAGCCGTCGGCCGAGGACGAGTAGTCCGCGGCGTCGCGGTTGCGGCGGCGGCGGTCGTCGGTGGCGAGCCTGTGTTTGGCCCACATGCTGCGCACGCCGGGACGGTTCGCGGCGACGACCAGGGCCGCGCGGGCGGTGTCGTCGAGGATCTTGACCATGGACGGGTCCTCTTCTCGTCTCGGGTGCTTATCCGGCGAGTGCGCCGGGGAGGGTGGCGTGTTCGGGCAGCACTGCACCGATGCCGA
The DNA here is from genome assembly GCF_038069675.1 of Rhodococcoides navarretei. Taxonomy (NCBI): domain Bacteria; kingdom Bacillati; phylum Actinomycetota; class Actinomycetes; order Mycobacteriales; family Nocardiaceae; genus Rhodococcoides; species Rhodococcoides navarretei. The sequence goes on along the minus strand of NZ_JBBPCN010000001.1, from coordinate 4,282,263 downwards.
GGGAGCCGTAGAACCCGGCGGCCTGCCAGCGGTAGGCGCGGCGGATCTTGAGACGGCACTGCACCGACAGATCGCGGACGATGGCTTCGATGGCCGGGATGTCGCCGGTGAGGGGCTCGGTGACGGTGATCAGCACCCCGAAGCGCACGAGTCCGTGGCCACGGGCCTGCTCTTCGCGGGCGCGGGAGGTCGATTCGACCTTGATCGAGGCGGTCACCGATCCGATGCCGCGCCCGCCTTGCTCGGCGATGAGTGCGTTCTTGTAGTCGGTGTCGACGATCTTGACCGCATCCGCCGCGGTGTGGGGTCGGTAGATGATCGCGACACGTTTGCGAGGCACGTCGGGATTGGGAGCGAGGATGCGCCGAAGGACGCCCTCGTCGACGGCGCTGGCGGGAGCGGAATCCATTTCCCAGGTCACCGACCGGCCACCGTCGTGGACGTACTGGTCGAACTTCTCCTCGTGCGAAACCGGTCCGGCGTCGTCCCAGTGAAGTCCGTGTCCCGCCGAGCTCGACGACGCGCGTTCGAGATCTGCCTGTGAAGCGGGATCGGTGGAGCGCCGGACGAAGGCGACGATGTCGGCCGCAGGCATGGGCCGGACCATCACCGACGCCGATTTGAGGGCCGCGCACAGCCCTGGTAGTCGACGGCTGATCTCGACGGCCTGCTCGGACGGGTCCTTCTTGCGGGCATCAGTGGTGGCGCGGAATGTCACTGCGATCCGGGCCTCGAGCTGGACCTGTTCGGTGGGCAGCGACTCGGCGAGGTCGTACATCGAATGCTGAGCCAGGGCAGGTGCATTCGGCGCGGTGTTGCGGTCGACTTCGGCGAGCAACCGGTTACCGGTTTCGGGGACTGTGTCGATGACCGGGACGACGGCCACGATGTCGGAAGTCTGGCCCATCGCGGCGAGTACGACTCCCCATTCGCCGACCCAGTTGTTGATCAGGGACTGATCGACTGCTTCGTCGCCCTGCGGCCAGGCGCGCAGCACCACGGTGTAGCAGTGCTTGGCGGGCATGTGGATCATCCCGAACCGGAACCCGGCGGCGTCTTCGCCTTCGTAGAGTTTGGTCGGGGCCATGATGCCCGGGAGGAACGCTTTGCCTCCGGGTAGTTCGGAGAACAGCCCGCCTCGGTAGATGTTCTCTTTCCTGCGTCGTGCTCGTATCCACTGCATTCTCAGCACCGTCATTTCGTATCCGGATCGACCATCTCTGCTCCACACCAGCGGTGCGGCAACAACTGTCGCGATTGTTGCGACGACCACGCCTGTGCCGAAACCGGCGAACATCATGGTCACCATCACCGAGATCACCAGGACGAACCCGATGATCGTCGCTGCCCATGTCGCACCGAACAATCCGGTGTTTCGGGGCTTGGTCCACCCGTGGTAGAGCAGACCTGCTTCGGTTCTCGTCGCCATCTACTCACTCCTCGGATAGGAAAGAACACGTTGCGCCACAACCGGTGTGGCCGATGTCGGGGTGGTCATCGCGGTATCGCGTGTCGGTTACCGCTGCTGCTGTTGTTGTTCGAGGTTCGGCCACCGGCGAGGTCGTCGGCCGAACGTCCTGCGCCCGCAGCTCCGGACCCCACCGCCTTGGCTGCCTTCGATCCCGATCCGCCGCCCGATCCTCCGCGAGATCCGTTGGCGCTCTGACTCTGTCGGCCTGATGCCGAGGACGGCGAACCGCCTGGCGAGGGTGGGGTCAGGTTCGGTCGTGGGCTCGGGCGACTTCCGCCGCCGCCGCCGCCACCACCACCACCACCACCGCCACCGCCGGCGAGTCGTCCGGCACCACCGGCCCCTCCGGAGAACGCTGCCGCGCCTGCGCTGCCGCCACCGACTGCTTTGCCTGCAGCCATGGACTTTCCGCCCGTGGCGACCGCAGCTCCGGCCATCAGAGCTGTTCCTGCTGCGGCGGCACCGGATCCACCCGAGCCGACGGCCGCGACCGCCGGCACCAACAGGCGCATCATCGCGGGCAGAACCGCCGCGGCCATGGTGAGCATGACGATGCCCAACAGCGATTGTTGGAGCTGGTCGATGTCGGGGATCTCGCCCTCGGTGACGTTCGCCGAGTTCTGTGCGGTCAGGAACGCCATCGCGTAGACCAGTGCGCCGACGGGCTTGAAGAGCAGGAACGCAATGATCCAGGCCACGATCTTCTCGTAGGACTGTGAGCCGACCGAGGTACCTCCGGCCGCGGCCGCGAGCGGTGCGGCCGCGACAGCGGCAATGAGAAGCACCTGGCGGGCCACGAGCATCACTGCCTGCGCGATCGCGCCGAGAAGTCCGACAAATCCGATGATCAGCATCAGCCCCGGGGTGGCGCTGCCGTAGGAGTTGATCGAGAGCATCGAGTCGACCATGCCCACCGGGTCACGGTTGGAGGTATCGGTGATCAGCCAGTCCGAGAACGCGTCCCCGGCACGGGTTCCCGCGGCGACGACGACGGAGAACATCGTGGCGGCAATGACGGTGCGGGAGAGGGCCTTATAGGTTTCTTCGGCTTCGTTGAGCAGTGCGTGACGACGCGCAGCCGCCAGACGCAAGGCCAGGAAGATGATCGTCGCGACCAGCAGTGCGAGTTGTATCCAGCCCGTGTACTCCGAGATCGTCTGCAGCGGAGTGAAATTCTGCAGATCCGGGTTCGGGATCTTGATCCACCAGGTCATCGCCATGGTCAGTACTTGCGCCATGCCGGTGAGGATCGACTGCACGATCTCCCCGAACTGCGATTCCCACATCTCCGCGAACTGGCTGGTGGCGAAGTTTTTGGCTGCGTCGAGGGGGTTGCCATCGGCGGCGCACAGTGCGCCGCTCGCGCCGCCGATCAGATCGCCGATAACCGGCAACTGCGTGCCCAATACGTCTCCGACGACGTCGCCGGCGGTGTCGCACGCGGTGGTCTGCGCCGAGTCCGTCTGTGCCGTGTCGTCCGGGGTGGGTTGCTGCGCGGCCGCGATCGCACTGCCGGTCAGCATCACCGCAAGCGCGATCACCAGTGCCACTGCGGTCGACCGGAGGTACCGGAGGGCGAGGGTCGTCATTTGCCGGGCCATTGCGTCCACCCCGCCAACGTCGGGGTGTTGCCGACCTTGCCCGCCTCGGCGAGCTTGAGGGACCAGTCGCCGCCGCGCCAGAGCAGCTCGATCGGCACCGTGGTCCAGCCGTTGCCGGAGACGTTCTTGCCGGCGTATTCGATCACCGCGTAATCCGAGGAGTAGTAGGTCAGGCGGTAGGCCTCCTGTCGAAACAATGGCTTGGCCGGCGGCGCGGTGTTGCCGGCCGCGATCTGACGTTGGGCGTTGGCGAGATTGCGGTCGAGCTCGGTCTGCAGCTCGGGGGTCGAGGCGACCGCTCGGGTACTCATCACTGCCGCTGCACCCTCGAACGTGGATTGGCTGCGGTTCACCAGCTGCAGTCCCGCCAGGGCCGCGCCTTGTGGGGTTCGAGCGAAGCCGGTGGCGAGGGCACCGTCGACTGCGGTGGGCCCGTCGGAGGCGGAGAACGGGAGGGGATAGTTCTGCACTTTCTGCCAGATCACCCCGGCAGGCGGGGCGCTCTGGTAGTCGGCGGAGCTGGGATCGGGGCGAGAGCCGGGGTCTTGGTCGAGGGCGATGCCGTTCGGGTTCGGGGGCACCTCGACGCGGAAGCCGAGTTCGTCGAGGTAGGGCAGTCCCCAGTCGGCGCGGTTGCTCTGGGTCGGCTGCGGCGCGGCGGGACTGGCGGTGTCGGGTTGCGACGCGGCGCTCTCGCGGGCGCTGCGGTTGATCAGGACGGCCGCGGTGCCGCCGACGACGACGAGAACGATCACGATCACCGACAGCACCAGCGTCCACCGGCGTCCGCCCAGGACCTGTCCGTCGTCACCCGGGGACGACGGCACGGGATTGTGTCGCGGGGCTGTGCTCATCACGATTTCTCCAAGGGTGTTGCCTCTGCCGGTACTTCGGTGATCGAGCGCACTCTGACGGTGGTGTCGCCGGGCTCGGGAAGCAGTAGCCGCCAGTCCTCGCCCGACCAGAGAACTGCGGTGTCGGATGCGGCGATCGATTCGTCGGGGAAGGTGGTGTAGATCGTCAGAGCCGCCCGCTCGGCGGTGTAGTCGGTGATCCGGTACCCGGCGATCGAGGGACGCTCGTCGGCGGCAGGGGGTGCGGTGATCGAGATCAGCTGCCGGTTGACGGCGAACGAGTCACGTGCAGGTCCGGGAGCGACCGCGGCATTGACCACCGATGGCCATTGGTAGTCGGGAGCGACCGAGATCCGCACGGTCTGTTGCAGTGCTGCCAGGGCCGCACCCTGCGGGTCGTGAGTGAATCCGCCGACAGGGCCGCTTCCCGGATTGCGGGCCGGGCCCTGATCGCCGACAGGCAGTGCGATGCCTTGGTAGTCCTGCCAGCGCACCCCGGTCGGTGGTGCGGACGGATCCGGGGCCGTCGAGGTGGTCGGAGCCGCCGTATCGGTGGCTTCGGTGCCGCCGGAGCTGCAGGCCGTGGCCAGTGCCGCTGCGAGCAGCCCGACGGCTATCCATGCTCGTGCCCCGCGGATGCGGGGTGCCCCGTCGTCGGGTGTGGATGCGGTCATGGTCGGAGATGCCTCTTTCGTTACGCGATGCTGGGGCGCTCGCATGGTCAGAACGTCAACAGGGCTGCGGCGATACCGGTTGCGGCAGAGGCGAACACGGCCGAGATGAGCGTGACCACGATCGATTGAGCGGCGTCGGTCTCGTGGGGGGACTCTCGTCGGGTGTAGGCCAAACGTCCTGCGGCCCAGATCAATCGGATGGTGAATATCGCGAAGGCGAACCAGAGCAGGTATTGCAGCAACTGCACCAATGGTTCGGTGACCTCGGTCGGTGGTGTCTTCACCTGTGCACGCTCATCCGGCGACGCTGGTCATGATGGTGCCGGCGCTGGTGGCGATGACACCGCCGATCAGGGCACCGACAATGATCTTCGGCGATTCCAGTGCCCCGCCGTTGTACTTCTCCCAGCCGAATTTTCCGCCGCCGTAGACCAGTGCACACACCCCGGCGAGAAGGACAAACCAACTGAGCCAGCGGCCCAGGCGTAGGAAGCCGTCGGACTTCGGGGGCGCTTCGGGGGTGAGCTCGATCTGGGCGAGGATGTCGATTCCGGTGTGCAGGCTGTGCAGGATCATGGCTTTCCTTTTGTCGGGGTGGTGGAGCGTTGAACGTCGAGGAGGATGGCCTCGCGTAGTTCCGATCCGACGGTGGCGATGTCGGCGGGAACGTCTGTGGCACTGCGCTTTTTCTCCGGTTGCGGATCGAACGGTGACCAGACCGCCAGGCCGCTGGGATCTCGCGCGAGTGGGTACTGCTCGATCCAGCCGATGCGCCAGTCGCGGCCGACGAGTGCGGTGACCACGTCGCGGGTCTGCTGGATCTGTTTGGGCAGCTTTCGACCCGGTCGGTCGGCCACGGTGATCAGGCCGATGATCGTGGAGGGTCCACCGTGGCCTGCGGTGTGTTGACGGAGCAGTTCACCTGCTTTGACCAGTCCCGAGACGGTCTCGCGGGCAACGATCGCGACGTAGGGACTTTGCTTTCCGTACCCGCCGGGCCAGCGGTCACCGCAGTCGCCGGCGGGAGCGAGGACGTGGGCGAGGGTGCTCACGCCTGCGCCGCCGTGTGCGCCGAGCAGCCAGAGCATCGGGGACGGGGAACGATCCGGTAGTGGTATCGGCCTGTCCCAGATCGGGAGCTCGCGTTCGGGTAGGCGCATCGAGAGATCTCCCGACTTGCGGGGTGTCTGGTTGCTGGAGGTCGCGAGGTGGGGAATGCTCACCGGTCCTGCCCTCCGGCGGCAGCGCGGACGGTGTTTGCCCGCAGCTGCTCGTAGGCGGCGGACGTCGCTGGGTTCAGCTCGTCGGCCGTAATCGGCAGCCCGGTGGCCAGGTGAGGGTCGTAGGGGATGTCGAGGACGGCGAACACTTTGCCGTGCAGGTGGTTTCGGAGTTCGTTGAGGTCGATTCCAGGTGTTCCCGGGAGCTGGTGGGATATCGCGATGATGGTGCGCAGTGGGCCTGCATCCGTGGCGGTGTAGCGGATGGTTTCCAGTGCCGCGCGCATCCGATTGACGGCATCGGCGCGGGCATGGACGGCCAGGACTATCGCCGCCCAGGGCTCGGACCGCAGCGGATCGGCTGCGGCGCGGCCGAACCCGCGGTGTCCGAGGTCGTAGATCGAGGTATCGACTTGGCTGCGGAGGTAGCGATCGATGCCCCGGTATGCCGGCTCGGCCGACTGCAGCCAGGCGCGCCCGAGTATGTGTGCTCCTGCCGAGGTCGCAGAGGTGCAGTCGGCGACCGAGGCCGGCACGTTGTCGGGGTCGGAGCTGTCGAAGGCGGTTTCGATGACGGTGTCGCTGACCATGGAATCTGCGCCGCGTTCGACCAGATCACCGCCTGCAGGTGTTGCGTCGACGACGACCACGTCGTGGCCGCGGGCAGACCATGCGTTGCCCAGTCCGAGTGCTGTCGTGCTCGCTCCTGCGCCCCCGCAGGCACCGAGGACCAGAGTCATCGGTGGTATCGGTTCGGGGGCGGGCACCGGTTCGGGGTGAGCACGTAGGGGAAGGACCCGTGCGCCCTGGTCCGCGGGGTCGGGTAACGGACTCTCTGGGGGCGGGGTGAGCCATTCGCTCATCCATTCGGCGCGCTCTTCGGTCACTGTGCTGCTCCGATCGAGGTGATGAAGGTGCGGCCACCGGCGTCGGTGGTGCTGATGGTCTGTTTGTCCGTGGTGCGAGTGCCGTCGCTGTACCGCTGTTCGAGGGTCACGGCGTAGGTGTTCGGGGCGGCGGCCCGGATGCTCACGCAGTGCTCGGTACCGGCGGGAATGGTGTCGATGCCGCGTTGGAGCTCGTCGGCGGTTGCAGACTTCAACTGCGCGTTCGGCGCGAGGATCTCGCGGGCGGCCGCGCCGCTGCGTTCGACGTAGTAGGCGTGCTCGAACGCCAGGATTGCTGCGCTTCCCGAGGTGGTACCGCCTGGGCCCGCGCCGGTCACCACGCCGTCGGTCACCGATTCGGGGCACCAGGAGTGGGCGAGCGCAGCGGTGGTGGTCGTGGGTGCGGGCAGCTCGGATGTCGGGGCTGGGGTCGACACGGCCTCGATCTCGGGCGTGGTGTCCGGGTCGGAGGTGAAGGCAGAGACCGCAAGTGCTCCGACACCGATCGTCATCGCGACGGCCGCCGCGGTGATGCCGAGCGCGCGGGCGTTGACGGGGCGGCGTCGAGCGGGGCGTGGGGTATCGGTCGAGACGGGCTGTGGGGGCGCGAGAAGCCAGTGCGACCCGTCGTCGGCGGAGCGGGTGTCATCGGTCTTGTCTGCTGGAACGTCCTGTGGCGGTGTGGGATCAGCCACCGGGGTGGCGTCGAGGGGATCGAAGGGTGGAAACCAAGAGTCGAGGGAGGTCGATGCTTCGTTGTTGTATGTCATCATCTTTGGTTCCTGTCTTCGAGAGTCCCTGGCGCACAGCAGGTGTGCGCCAGGGGCTTTCTCAATTCGGCAGAGCGGCCGGGGTCGTCGTGGTCGGCCTGCTGCTGGCCGGTGGTGTGACGACGGCGGTGGTGGTGATCGCAGTGCTCGGGAGTGGGGAGCTGGGGTCGGCGTCGATGCCGCCCGTATCGGTCGAACCGTTAGCCAGGTCCTTGGCAAGCGCGACGAACCAGTCGGTCACGAACGCCGTCGCCGATTCACCTGTCGGGGTGGTCGGTGTCGACCCGTAGGAGCCGTGTTGAGCGATGGTCGACGAGTACTTCGTCAGGGTCGCCAGGTTCAACAGGTCCTTGTTGTCGGTGATGTTGTCTTTGACAGCGGTGAAGGCCTGGTTGGTCAACCGCGATGTCGTGGCCGGGGGAACGAGCTTGGCGGCCGCGCCGAGGAGCTTGGTTCCGAGCAACCCGACCGCGGCGACGGGGTTGGACATCCCGACTGTGGCGAGTTCGGCGATATTCGCCGGCGTCAGGATCTCTTTCGCGACCGTTTTCACGGCGTTGAACCCGATCGTCCCCACCTTGAGCAGAGCCGAGATCGCCTGGTCGGCAGTCGGTAGCGGGGTATTGGGATCCGATGCCACCGCGAGACGCTCGGACAGGGACTTCTTCGGAGCGATCGACAGGTTCGCCAGCGTCGTTCCCTTGATGTCCTCGTTGACCACCGTCACTGCCGTCTTGATCGAGGTCATCGCCAACGCTTCCGCGACCGAGGACAGGGACCGAACCGGGTCACCGGCCGAGAGCTCGGACTGACCGGCGATGTTGGTCACCACCCGCAGGATCGGCGAATCCGACGGTGCGTCACACGCGAGATCTCCGGACTGGCAGAAGCTCGCGACCCGGCCGGTCAACGCGCCGTAGTTGCTCACCGTGTCCGACGTGGGCGCGATACCTCCACCGGTCGGCGCGTTCTGGTCGAGGGCCTCGATCTTCGAGACCTCTGTCCCTGCGGTGCCCGGTGCAGGCTTTGGGGTCGTCTGCCCTGGTGCACCGGGAAACAGCGGTGCACCCACGGCCCGAGTCGGGTCGCCGAAGGTGGCGACCCCGACGAGCTTGGCGGCCGGAATCGACCCCTGACCGGCTCCGACTTTCTGTGCCCACGTCGAGACCGCGTGAGCGCCCTGGCTGTAGCCGGCGGCGGTGAATTTCGTTTCCGGGCATGCGGCAGCGACCTCCGCAGCCATGGCGTCGATGCTGGTCTCCGCACGCTCGACCGACTGTGTGTAGGGGACGTTGCCGCCGGGCACCGCGCCGCCGAACCCGGCGTCGTACGGCACGTACGCCCGCCCAGCGAGCTCGGTACCACCGGATACGGCTTTGGCGAGCAGAGGCATGAAGACCTGCGAGAGCATCCCGGTGTCGGTCGTCGGCGCGGCATCGGGGGCGGACTCCCCGGTCCCTTGCACGCCGAGGGCGAACAGCGCCGGGCACGGACCTGTGATGAGGTCCGTGCCCGATTCGCTCGGAGCAGCCAACGCCGGCGACGTGGCATTGACCACGACCGCCACAGTGGCGGCCGCAGCCAACGCCACGCGAGCAACGCGGAGTCGAGGACGCGAGGTCACAGGTGCCATCCAGCAGGGGCAACCGAATCCAGGAACGATCCCGCCTGCGCTGCAACGTTGTCGGCAGCGGCGAGTGCATCGGCACCGCCCGGCTGCGCAGCGACGATCTCCCGCACCTCCAACGGATGCGCGGGTGCGATGCTCGCTGCCTCCGGAGGAGTCCATACCGGGGCCGCGACTGGCGTGGGTGCCGGGGCAGGTGCAGGTGCAGGTGCTGGGGCGGGCGAAGGTGCTTCACCGAGGTTTTCGCCCGCACCGTATGCGCCGCCGACGACACCGCCGATGACCGCTCCGGCTGCGCCGACACCGGCCGCTGGAATCAGCGCTGCAGCAGCGCCGACCGCTGCACCGATCGCTGCACCACCGGCTGTGGCGGCGACACCCACCGGGACAGCTCCGACACCGGGGATCAGAACCGACCCGACTCCTGCGCCGGTGATGCCGCCGATGGTGCCGCCGATCAGGCCGCCGGCCAAGATCGCCGCTGGTGCTACGACTGCGTAGGTCGTGACAGCGGAGGTCGTTCCTCCGATGAGGACGCCTGCCGAGGTGCCGGCAGCCATCCGGTCCGAGCGTGTCGTCGGGATACCGAGGTTGTTGAAGTACGTCGCGCCTTGGGCTTCGAGCACAGCGGCGGTGTTGTTGACACGGTCCGCGTCGTCCTGGCTCAACCAACCTGGCTTCTCGCCGGAGATAGCACCGAAACGAACGGTGTTGTCCGGGGCCTGAATCGGAGCAACCGGCGTACCCGGTGCTACGACCGTCTCGTCCTTGGAAGGTTCGGGTACAGCGTCGGTCGAGGGCTGTGGGGCAGGCGTCGGCGGCGTCTGCTCGACTTTGGGTTCGCTGTAGTAGATCGGCGCGTTGTAGTTGGGAACCGAACGGGTCGGTGCGTTGCGGTACTCCGCCGGTGGCACGTAGGGGCCGACGTACTGCCAGTCCGCCGTCGTGCCTGAATCTTGCTGCGATACCGACGGGGACGGTGCAGTGACGCTCGGCTGGCCGCCGGGAACTTCTGTGGTTACCCCGGGCTGCCCTGTCGCGGCAACGGCGAATCCAGCGCCGGTGAACATCGCGGCCACCGTCAAAGTGAGCGCTGCTGTCGCTGACGCTGCGACAGGGCGAGGGATCGCACGGTGGCGTGCTTTAGTTGAAGAGCGAGTCGGCATGGTGATATATCTCCTTTGAGATTTGTTGACCTACAACAAATTTGGATCTCAGATCGGTCGAGCAATTCAGCTATTGACCAGCAGGGAGGCTATGTGGGGCAATCGCATCGGCATGTGTGGATGTCGATCCGATTGCCTCACTTACTCATTTAGATCTAGCCGAACACCACCGACCAGAACCAAGGCTGCTGAAAAATCCACATCGGGTATCGGAATCCTTTCTGTGCGGACGGGTGTGATCTCGAGGAGTGATGTCCCGGCGGGGTCGCGCAGCGCTGAACATGATGAATGCGCTCACTGCGCGACCCTCGCGCCGGTCCACCGGTCGAGCTACAGGGCGCGGGGGAGCTCCTGTAGCTCACGAGTGGGACTATCAGCGAAAGCCCACCCGAGTCGGGTTGCAGTCCGGACTGTCAGGTCTAGGGCTTACGGGTAGGAATGGACCGCTCCTTGCACGATGTGGATGGACTCCACTCGGCTAGCAGGGCTCCGTCGTCACCGATGTATTGGTGGCGACCGGAATGCCCGTGGTCGAGCGAGCAGGCAATCAAGTCGCCATGTGTCCGATTTACGACGATTGACGCGCAGAACTGTTTCTGCGGGAGGAAATTTGGCACCATCGCATCCCGTGCGGCACTCACCTTGATTCGCCCCCGTAACCCCGGCGAAAGCGGCGATGTCGGGCGAATGCACCTGCCGTCGCACTTTGTCCGTAACGGCCCAACGCTGAACTTCGACGACGGCAATTGCTGATCTCAGCCGTCGATGGCAATTGCGATGCGGCAAGGGCGAAAGACGCGAACATGTGGAACTCCCGACAGGAAAGATCGGACGGAACCTGCGAACAGACCGACCTGATGTCCCGCGCTACAAGCAGTGCTGAGAACGACAAGCACCGAGGAATCCCTTTTGGGCGCGCATCAGGACTGTAGAACAGGTTAGGTGCACCGCGCAATCCGTTCTGCTTCGTGGAACTCAAATCGAATAGGTGCATGGATGCAACAGTAACGCGCAACTATAAAACGCACAAGAGTTCGAGGCTGCGGTGGATCGAGCAAGATGGGACTGTCTTGTAGGTTCGACAGGGAGTTGGGGACAGTGCCGCGAAGCGGAGTTCGTGGGTTTCGCGCCGACCGGTTGCGTGAGCTGCGGGTACGTGCGGGGTTCAGTGCTGACGACCTTGCGGCCAAGGTGGGCGCGACCAGGCAAGCAGTGTCGACCTGGGAAACGGGGCGCTCGACGCCACCGCCTGCGACGCTTGGCCGAATTGCGAACGCACTGCACACGTCGGTCGCAGCGCTTGTTCCGATCCCGGAGTCTCAGCTGAAATTGTCCGACCTTAGGGTGCACGCCGCGCTGTCTCAGGGCGACGCTGCGCAGCTGCTCGGGATGTCGAACACCGTTCTCGCCGACATCGAGCGTGGGCGTAAGCCCGAAACCGAGGAGCGCATCGAGTCGTTTGCCGAAACGTATGGGGTGTCGACGCGTACGGTGGCAGCTGCATGGAGTCGAACGCGCGATGCTCGCACGACACGCGCGCAGGTATTGTAAATCACGCAACTATAAAACTGATCTGGGTCCCAATGGTTCCCATCTTTCTCGGTCCGCAGCGGTCTCTGTGGATCCATATGAATCCGCGAAATTATTTACTACTTGCACAATTCGGTCAGAGTGACGAGTGCGGCCGTGGTGTGCTGATCGAGTGAAACTAAAACCGCGTCGATTGTCATCGGCTTCCAATTTCCGTCAAGAGTTCTGAAGCGAAGCACGCCGTTGGCGCGTTCGCGTGCGAGTGCGTTCGACATTTGCTTCGCAATTGGTACGTCGTCCGGATGAATCGCAGGTACCGGTTCGCCAGGAAGGTTTTCCCAGCAGATATCCGGTGCGGGTTCAGAGTTGTACCAGCGCAACAAGTTGAGTGTTCTGAGGTTCACCAGTGCGCGGTACTCGCCTTCTTTGGTGGAAGCCTCCAGAACGCGATGCTCGAGAATCGTAGGTGGGGGAGCGATATTGATTTCCCCTGCGGGGCCGATGTCGTGGGTGATACCCCTCAGGATGACTTCGGTTCCCGAAACCCCGTCTTCGGCAATCATCCGGCACGAGAAGTGCGCGGCCCGAAGTTCACCGTCGTCCCGCCTCACTGTCCAGACCGCTTGGTGAGTGGTGCCCGGCGCTGATTGCACGATCTTCGCCATTGCTTCGCTCTCGTCACGGTTGGTGACCAGTCGGGTGAACGCGCCCGCGAGTGCGCGCTGGGTCTCGCGCTCGTCTTGCGGAACGCGATACAGGTCGAGTAGATCGTCGCTACCGCTTGCCGTGCTATTCGTGAGGTTGAACTGCCACGCCCCCGCGGCGTGGCGTGGAGGTGGAGTCTCGTCACGCTGGCCAAGCCATACCCACGCGCCATGCGTACGGGCAGCAAACGTTTGTAGTGGTTCGGCCACTACTCGCCTGACTCGGTCTTTGGATAGCCGATCCACTACGGCTCCTGTAGAAAGCGCCTCCGCTACCGCGGCGACTGCCTCTTCGCGGCTGGTGGAGCTACGGAGAACTTTACGAGGTGGAACAAAGGATTTGGGCGAAGACCCAACCCCGATGACCGACGGCTCCCCGTCTCCGAACGTCTCAATCAGGATCCAGCTATTCGACATGGTTGACCGACCCCCGCAGGTCTGGTGAGTGAAATGTTAATTGGTGACGGCTTCTCAGCGCCGCCGCAGTGCTTGGAGCGCAGGCAGCAGATGTTGATAATGAGAGCCGAGTAGGCGCGTGGTTACGTCGATGAGGCGGGCGTCATTTCCGATTGTCACCTGCGACTTACCCTTCCATGCGCCCGCAATGATCTTCTGGGCTGCCACTTTAGGGGCGGTTCTGGCTACGCGGGTGTCGAAAAAATTCGCCGTTCGCGCGCGATCAACGCCGGGTGCCGCCCGTGCCGTCCGTGCGATCGGCGTTTTGAGTCCACCAGGGATAACGCACGTCGCACGCGCAGTTCGTGATGCGAGCCGCAGCTCTTGGTTGAGGGCCTCGGTGAAACCTCGTACGGCAAATTTCGACGAGTTGTACGCCGAGTAGCCTGGTGCGGACATAACCCCAAATGCAGACGACACGTTGACGATTCGACCTCGACGTGAATTCAGGATGTCTGGAAGGAAGGCGCGAGAGCTATTCACCACACTCTCGAAGTTGGTTGCCATCACGAGATCGAAGTCAGCTGTGGGAGTGTCGATGACGTCACCCCTGTAGAGAACGCCCGCGACGTTGAAGATCGCATCGAGACCGCCAAGCGCTCTACGTGATGACTCGGCCCACGAGTTGATCTCGGTCCGGTTGGCGACGTCGACTTGGGTCGCGCGTGCGACGGTGGTCATAGCAGCACATCGGGACTGCGTGTCCAGCAGTGCGTCGTAGTTGTTGTCCGCGAGAGCAAGTGACCATTTCTGGCTTGCTAGCTGCAACGCAATTTCGCGGCCGACCCCAGAACCTGCGCCGGTGACCACTGCTCTCCATTCCCCTGGCATCTAACGCCGCCTCCCGCACCTCGCTGCCCTTGGTAACTAGGCACAGTAACGAATGACTGAAGGTCGCGCTAGCAACCAGCTGGTCTGTATTCCGGTTTGTACCCAGTGGTTGGATGCGTTCGTACGGAGATGCTCGAAGATACGATGAAACGTCGGCGTGAAAATGACTTCGGGCCGGAAGTCTCGCCACCGCATTGCACGACGGTCAGTATCGAGCAACGTCTATAAGTACATCGGATGTCCCCGCGGTAAGTTGCATTTTCCGCACCGTTTTGGCTGAAACGCCAGTTCAGCACAGTTTTCGCTCCGCAGCTCTGTCGGTGACCTGCGCTAGGCTGCCGTTATCGACTTCCGGCCAGGCAGAACACCCGCGGTGAGCACATCGGTCGGCCGTGTGGAACTTGCAACTGCGGCCGTGGAGCCGGAGATCCCACCGGCCGTCGCGAAGCGGATCGCGAGAGCGGTGGAATCTTCGCGGTCGGAGGGGACGCGGCGCACCTACGCCGCCGGGTGGCGACGCTTCGCCCGCTGGTGCGAACGCGAGGGACATGCCGCATTGCCGGCGCACCCGGTCACCGTTGCCGCGTATCTCGTCGACGCCGCAGATACCCGCACCGAAGCGGGGGAGCGGTCCTACGCCGTCTCTACCTTCGGGACCTGGATCGCCGCGATCAACCACCAGCACCGCACCACCGGACACCTCTCCCCGTCCGCACACGAACTCGTCACCGCCACCCTGTCCGGGATACGCCGGGAGTACGCCGCCGCGGGGGACCGCGCCCGCACCCCGCGAGACCCGTTGCTTGTCGATGACATGAAACTCCTTGTCGAGACGGCCCGGAAGCGGTGTCGCGGGTGGGCCGACGAGGTCCTCGAACGCCGTGACTCGGCAATTCTGCTCCTCGGCTTCGCCGGCGCATACCGCCGGAGCGAGTTGTCAGAGATGGCGTGTGGGGACGTCACTGTGCATCGGTACGACGGCCTCCACATCCGGTTGCGGAAGTCGAAGACCGACCAAGAGGGCAGAGGAGCGGTGAAAGCGCTGCCGTACACCGACTCTCACGAGACCTGCCCGCCATGCGCGTACGTTCGCTGGGTCCAGATCGTCGGCGCATTCGACGTCGGCGGCAGGCCGTCGGTGATTAGGCTGCTCCGTAAACGGGAGTTGTTCGACGCGCACGTGTGCCGTGGGGGAGTACCTCGCACCGCCGCTCGCGCGCCGCTGTTTCGCGCCATCGCCAAGAACGGAAACCTGGGGGACACTGCGTTGTCCGGAGCAGCAATCCACCAGACCATCCGTCGCCGTGCTGACCACGCGGGCTTCGACCCAACCGCTCTCGCCAAGCTCGGAGGTCATTCCCTGCGCGCTGGGTTTGTCACACAGGGCACCCGCAACGGTGCCGACGGATCCGCCATCGCCCGCCAAACCGGCCACGCCAGCCTCGACTCGGTCGAGGTGTACCGCCGCGAGCACACCCCACTCGTTGGGAATGCCGTCAACGACATCGGCTTATAGCCAGTCTGCCTGGAGGTGACGGTCTCGCGACCCTAGAGCCGCCGGGTCGCCCTCGTTGATTCGCATCACGTACGTGCTCGCAATTTCGTTGTCGCCTGTCAGAGGCTTTTGGAGTCACGGGCTCCATCGCATAGTTAGAACTGTCGGTGCCCAGCTGTAGCCTCCTGGTGAGAAACCGGGAGCAGATATGAACCTTGTAGAACGCCAAGCGATTCTTCGTCGTTGGGTGATGCCGTCGAGCGATTACGAGAAGGACAAGCAGGACCGCGCTCTACGGATGGTCAAGAGCGCCATTGACGCGTGGCCGGCCTTCAATGGCGTGGCGTACCACATCTACGCGAAAGGCTCCTACGCCAACAACACGAACGTCCGCCTCGACAGTGATGTCGACATCGCGGTGCAAAACCGAGAGTGCCTTTACTACGAGTACAACGGCTGCGAGCAACCGTCGAGTGAAGGGACCCCTACATATGACGGCGATTGGACACCGCCACTCTGGCGCGCCGAAATCTTGGCGGCGCTAGATGCAAAATTCCCAGGCGAGGTTTCCGGGTCCGGAGTCGTCGCCATCACCATCGACGAGCACGACGGCACCCGCCCCGACATAGACGTGGTCCCAAGTTTTGACTACGTCCGCTACGACTCGTCCGACCAAACCCGGCAGCATAGAGGCAGCAAGGTGTTCCCGAAAACTGGATCGCCCATTGTCAACTACCCGCAACAGCAACTCGACCGCGGCACGGCCAAGAACGGACGGACCAACGGCCGATACAAGAGATTCGCACGTGCTCTGAAGAGTGCAGAGAACCAATTGGTCGCAGACGGCACCATCAGCGACCTGCCGTCCTACTTCATGGAGTGTCTTATCTGGAATGTGCAGGACGAGATACTCACGGGTGGGTCGGATCTCAGCGCCGGGTTCAAGTCCGTGCTCGTGTGGCTGTGGAACGGATTGAAGGAAGAGAACTACGTGCGGACAGACTGGGAAGAACCGAACGGGTTGAAGTATCTCTTCCACCCCGGAGCCAAATGGACTCCGGGCGATGCACGTGAACTCGTGCTCGCGACCTGGCAGTACCTGGACTACTAATGTCTAAGGACCAAGCTCGGCTTGTCCGGATCGTCGCCGTTGCAGTCAGCGCGGTTTGGGGCGCTGGGCTTTACCTCAGCGGCGTCGATATCGATGACTCGATGCGACGACTTCTCGCCTACATTCCGTCCGCCTCCGTGTTACTCGCTGTCGCTTTCGACCTCTGGATCTGGAAGTGGCCAGGGGTTCATATATTGGTAGGGCGACCACGTATGGACGGAACCTGGCGCACGACCATCCGGCCGCACCAGAAGAGTCGAATTCCGAAGGGTGGGAACTGGGGGCCGATCACAAGCGCTGTGGTCGTTGAGCAGACGTTCTGGACGATCAGCGTGCGACTGCTGACGGCCGAGAGTTCTTCGATGTCGGAGATCGCATCATTGCGCAACCACGGCGAAAGCAAAGAGCAAACGCTGCTGACCTACACGTACCGAAACGAGCCGCGGGCGGAACACCGCCCGCGGAGCGCTCCGCACCGAGGGGCATGTGAGTTCACTGTGGTCGGAAGACTCCCCAAGTACATCACCGGCACGTATTGGACCGACCGCTTTACGGTCGGAGATATGGACCTGACCTACGTCGACCGAAAGAAGGACCGCCAATCGCTGGCCGATCTTCCCCTGTCCTGACTAAAGGAGACTTCGGCGGAGCCGTGCAAAAAAAGTTCGACCCGTGAGACACTCGACACTCTGAATTGCCCCGAGTTTTCTTGCCGCTTCCACGCTTGCGACATCTCCGGGTAGAGGGTCGATTCTTGACTGTAGTAGACCTGCTCGACCGACGGGGCGCCGTCACGATCGCTTGCGTAGGTCAAGATGCGTTGACGGTGCGGTAACTGAGGTTTATGCCTCTGGCGTGCCAGAGGCCGTCGTGTTCACATGTCGAAAAAGGTGAGGATCTGTGCAGTCACCTGCTCCATGGTCGGACATACGTACTTGTCGCTGCAGCGACCGGTCGGAACCGCCCAGCCCAGGTGGCAACGGTCCTTGCCTACCGGGTCGACGTCGATTGACTTCGTCGGACTTCGGAAGACGCTCGACCCCGGAACTCGCTCAACACTTTGATCTCGGTTCGGATGTTCCCACCTGAACTCGGGCGGGCACTTGAACTCCCGAATCGTCAGCTCAGGGGGTGTATATGGATCCACACCGGTCCGCGAAACCGTGTGAGTTACTACCAGGAGGTTAGGGGTTCAAATGCCCGTCCGAAAGGCGAGTTCTACACTGTAATGATGAATATGTCGTGGCTCGAGAGCAACGACTTGCAGCGCTCAGAGCGCTCCAAATCAACGTGCATTCAGGCGGATCCACCACGGTCCACACGGTTTTACCAGACGAATCTCGGTGTCACGAGCGTGTCACATGTCGGTACGAACGAGGGTGGATTCGGGTGGTACGGACTGGACGATTGACGCAGGTCAGAGTATCTGTGATGGTTCCATGCGGACGTATCTGGTTGTCTCGCAACATACTTGTAAGCGAGCGGTCAACGGTTCAATCCCGTTAGGAGGCTCGTTCGGACGGCCCTGACCAGCGAAAACGGTTGGGGCCGTCCCTTTTTGGCCTATTTCGGCCGCTCGTTTCTTGCGCGAGCCCGGTTCGTCCACCTGGGTTTATGGGTCGCTTGTGACCTGGGGTTTTGCCGGTTCGGCGGCTCGATCCGGCGTTCGGTGTCACAGAATGTCACAACTCGTCGCTAACTCATCGGTGAGCGTTCGTGTGGATGTAGGTGGATGTGTACGGACTGGGCAGGTGATGGCCGGGCCGAGGTGCAGTGTTGGAATCAGTGTCGGTTCTGTAGGCTTGGAGCCTACGTATCCGACATTTGATGGAGGTAACTGTGACGACAAGCGATGTGCGACGCCGTCATGCCGGGTTACCTCCCGCGTTTGCACGGCTTCCGATGCGGATGGTGCGAGCCGCGACAGCGGCCGATGTCTACGCGCACCCGCGAGCCGAGCTTGCGCGGCTGACGGACCTGGGCCTGCTGCACCGAGTGGCGACGGGCTTCTACGTGGCCGTGCCCGACGATCGGGTCGGGACCGAGTGGATGCCTGGCCTGGAGGCTGCAGCAGTTGGTATCGCTGTCGCGGCGTACGGCCGCGATGACGCTGTGGTGATGGGTATCAGCGCAGCGCGGTTGCACGGTGTTCTTCCGCGTGCGTTGGCGACGGCTGTGGTGGCTGTGCCGACGCGACACGATCCGATTCGGTTGGTGGATCGGCCGGCGTTGGTTCGGTTCGTCGTGCGCGACACCGCACGTCTGGATGCGGAGCGTATCGATACCGAGTTGGGTCCGGTGTTGGTGACGACTGCGGAGCAGACGGTGTTGGATCTGGTAAAGCGTCCGGGTCTCGGTGACGCCGAGGCTGAGGTGTGGCCGGCGGTGGAGCAGTTGTATCGACGGTGCGATCCGAAAGTGTTAGCCGAGATCGCTGGGGCTCAGAAGATGCGAATGACGTTGACGCGGCTGCAGGCTCGGTTGGGGGAGAAGTAGTGAATCCCCGCGAGTTGGCCTCGGTGGCCGCGCAATTCGGTGTCGCGCGTGCACAGGTCGAGCGGGATCACCTGATCTCGCACCTGCTCGGCTATCTGAGTGCGCATTTCGCGGATCGGATTGTGTTCATCGGCGGAACAGCCTTGGCTCGAACCCATTTGGTCGATGGTCGTCTCAGTGAGGACATCGACCTGATTGCGGTCGGTTCCAGATCGGAGGTCGCTCGTGATCTCGACCGCGCTCTCCCACGCGCGGTGATGCGCAGCCACGGGCGTCTGGTGTGGGATCCTGCGATCAGCGAGGTGCCTGAGCGCCTCGGTGCAGTGTTGAGGTCGCAGTCCGGACTGGCGGTCAAGGTGCAGTTGCTGTCGGCGGAAGGTCGCCCAGCATGGCCTCTGGAGAACCGGCGACTCGAACAACGGTTTGAGGATGCACCGGGAGCTGAGTTGACGGTACCCACGCGGCCCGCGTTCGTTGCGGGTAAGACGGTGACCTGGTGTGAGCGGCGGGCGTCGCGTGATCTGTGGGACCTGTGGGCACTCAATTGCATTGGCGCATTCGAACCGGAAGTGGCCGATTTGTATCGGAGGTTCGGGCCCACGAACAAGTTGCCTGGTGAATTGCAGTTCGCGGATGCTCCGACCGAATCCGATAGGGAGAGCGAGCTTTTGCGCGTCCGGACCCGTATCTTGCGAGCTGGGTGGTCGATCAGCCGTCGTAAGCGTGGAGGTCGACATCGGGGAAGCGCTCATCGAAGACGCGTTGGACATCGGGGTTGACCGCAGCGAGAACCTGATCGAGGAGCGTGCCGAGTTGCAGCGTCTGCGAGTGTCCTAGGACGTCGATCATGACGCGCCTGACTTCGCGGACGTGCCCGGGGGCGGCCTGGGCGACCACGTCCTTACCCTCCTGCGTCAGAGCCACCTCTGTGAAGCGACCGTTGTCGGTATCCGGTCGGCGACGCACCCAGCCGCGATTCTCCATCTTGGTCAGAGTGTGTGACAGGCGAGAGATAGAGCCACCGACGAATGCGGCGAGGTCACTCATGTGGACCGTCTGATGGGGCGTGTCCGATATACATGAAAGGACCATGTAGTCGAAGTTGTTGATTCCCGCGTCTTGCTTGAGCTGGGCACTCAGGACTGTCGGCAGCGACTCGACCAGACCGGCGAGCGTCAGCCACGCCCGGATCTCCTCCCGGGTCAGCCATTGGGGGTCGCTCGTCATCGCCCGAGTGTAGTTTTCGAGTTCGACGGGCACGTTCATCGACCTCGGTGGACATCGCGTAGGCCGCGCTTCGCCGGCGGTGACGCCAGGGTGCGGGAGCTCTGCCTGAAGTATCGAAGGTGCACTGCTACGTGCAGCGCTGCGTTGTGTTCTTACGCGTCTGGTCCGATCAGGACGATCCCGTATTTGGGTGCGGCGAGCATCATGCGTGCGATCTCTGCGTCGTCGATGGCTGGGGCGGGGCCGTTGTTGGTGGCGGGTTGGCCGGACTCGCGGAGGAAGCCTTCGATCCCGCCGGGGGTGAAGCCCAGCAGGATTTGGCTCGGTGTATCTGCTGTGTTGCGGAAACTGTGGGCAATTCCTCGAAGACCGAACGCGAAGTCACCCGGCCCGGCGGCGTGGGTCGCGCCGCCGATGGTGATCTCGAACGTCCCGTCGAGAACGGTCCAGAACTCGTCCTCGTTGGTGTGGATGTGCGGGGGCGGGCCACCGCCGGGGGTGGTGATGCATTCGATGACTGCGAAGCTTCCACCCGTGTTCTCGGCGGTTGCCTTGTAGATCATGGTGTCGGCGACGAACCACACCCGCTCGCCCTCCCCGGCTGCGACGGTGAAACCTTCGACGGGAGTGGTTGTCTCCCCGCCGCTTTCGGTATCACCGGTGGTACCCCGCGGATTGTGTTCACCTGGGAGTGGTTCGAACTCGCTCCTGTGCGGGGATATGCCCGCGGTCGTCCGTGCCGGTGTCGATGTCGTTCATCGACACCTTGACGGTAAACACGCACTGTTGAAATATCAACTATGGGTGTCGAGGTGTTCCGAAGGGGGAAGTCCGGACGGGACAAGGAAAGCTTTAAGTCTCGACCCTGTGGGAGGGTCTCAGGACGTGAGCTTGGCTTGGTAGCGATCGAGCAGCGACGGAACGCCGGCGGTCGGGGGTGCCCACGAGTTCGGAACCGGACAATCGACGGCGACACGGCGGGCCGCAGCCACGAAGTCGCGGGTCAGAGGCGAGTCGACGTCCGAACGCCACCCGATGGACAACGGTGTGGGGGGTATACCCGTAACCGGAACGAATGCCAAACCTGGCCTCGCATAGAACCTTTGAGTCGACGCTTGTGAGAACGCCACGCCCTTGCTGGAGAGGATGGCTTCGAAACACTCGTCGACAGTGGAGACTTCGGCACCGAGACGAACGGTCTCACCGTCTCTCGAGCTGACGGCGAGCCAGAAGTCCCTCCATGATTCCGGGCTGCGCCTCGCGACGAACGGTTGCCCCGCCACTTCTTCGACACTGGTCGAATCTTGCTGCGCCAGAGGCGAAGTGGATGCTACGACAAGCACTCTCGGCTCCACGAACAGTGTCTCGAGCGCAAGCCAGTCTTGCACGACGACCGGCGGCCTGACGAACGCGACATCGACCGACCCGTCGCCGAGCCCGACGTAGGGGTCGGTGAAGTCGAACGACTGCATCTCGACCGCGACGTCGGGGTGGAGAGCACGGAAAGCCGACAAGATGTCCGGCGTCAGTTCCGCGGCAGCGTTCGCCTGGAATCCGACGATCAGGTTGTTGCGCCCACTACGGCCCACCTGACGTGTCAACGACGCGACACGCTCGGCATCGGCGAGAAGCTGCCTGCTCCCGTCGAGGAGCTTGTCCCCGGCAGGGGTCAACGAGACATGACGGGAATCGCGGATGAACAGTGCGGTTCCCAAGGAGTGTTCGAGTTTGCGAATCTGCACGCTGAGCGAGGGCTGTGCGATATGCAGCCGCGCTGCTGCCTTGCCGAAATGAAGCTCTTCCGCGACGGCCACGAAATACGACAACGGCCTGAGCTCCAACGGAAGATTCACGTCCCCGATGCTATTCCCGCAGCTAGACCAGCACCAGTAGTTGTTTCCTATCGATCGGGCGACCGATTGGTATTGGACGAACCCGCAGGTCCAGCGTGTGATGGGTCACATGACAACAGCAACCGACACCACCACCCAGACCCCGGAACAGTGGGCCGACGCGTTCACCCAAGCATCCGACGCAGACGCCGAGATCTCCGCGCACGGCACGTACTTCACTTGCTCGTACCTCCTCGACATGGACACCCACTCCTTCGTCATCGAGATGTCGAACGGCAAAGTCCACGCAATCGCCGTCGACCCAGGCCCGCTCGACCGGCCCTATCAGTTCGCCATCCGCGCCGGCGTCGAGACGTGGCAGGGCTTTGGAGTTCCCGTTCCGGCACCGATGTTTCACGGCATCTGGGCGGCGTCGTTCCAGCGCGACATGAGGCTCGAGGGAGATGTCCTCGTCCTGATGCAGAACCTGCGCTGCGTTACCCGCCAGATCGAACTGCTGCGCGCCGTCGGCGTTCCGGTCTAGTCCCCGACTCACACACGACTCACCGAAGGAACAGAACATGAGCAAGATTTCACCTGTGACCGGCCATTACGTCGATGTCGACGTCGACGGTCTTCTGTACAAGGTCTTCTACCTAGAGAACGGCACCGGCCAACCGTTGGTATGCCAGCACACCGCCGGGTGCCACAACCACCAGTGGCGTGGACTGCTCGAAGACGAGGACATCACGCAGAATTACCGCGTGATCGCGTACGACCTGCCCCGCCACGGCAAGTCCGATCCGCCGGAGAACACAGAGTGGTGGAAAGAGGAGTACAAGCTCTCGGCCGACCATTACGCCAACTTCATCGTGGCCCTGGTCGATGCACTCGAACTGGAGAATCCGATCTTCATGGGTTCGTCGTTCGGTGGCAACATCGCCTTGCAGCTGGCGCTTCGCCATCCGGAACGCTTCGCCGGAGTCATCCCGGTCGAGGGAGCCGACTACTCACCGGGCTTCTACCTCGACTGGTGGCAGCACCCCCACGCGAACGCTGCGCAGGTGTGCGCAAGTGGCACATGGGATCTCATGGCACCACAGTCGCCGGAAGCCGACCGGTGGAAGACCTGGTTCTACTACACGCAGGGATCCGAGGCGTTCAAGGGCGACTTGCACTTCTACTCCGTGGACCACGACCTGCGCGACAAGCTCGACCAGATCGACGGCGACCGTTGCCCGGTCGTCATGCTGACCGGCGACTACGACTACCTCACCACCCCTGAGGACAGTGCCCGCACAGCTGCGCAGATCAAGAATGCGAAGTTCATCGAGATGAAGGACATCGGGCACTTCCCGATGAGCGAGAACCACCCGGTG
The DNA here is from genome assembly GCF_038069675.1 of Rhodococcoides navarretei. NCBI lineage: Bacteria > Bacillati > Actinomycetota > Actinomycetes > Mycobacteriales > Nocardiaceae > Rhodococcoides > Rhodococcoides navarretei. The sequence goes on along the minus strand of NZ_JBBPCN010000001.1, from coordinate 4,258,932 downwards.
TTCCGGACGTACCTCATCGAGGCGCTCGAGGTTCTGCAGAAATCCGCGTCCACCTCGGTCTCCGTCTGATCTGACCCTGCACGCCCTCGATGCTCGCCGGCCTCCGACACGGGGCCGGCGAGCATTCTTTTCGGCCCTCGAAAGGGAGATCCCGATGTCCGTCACACACTTTCCGTTCTGGGTTGCCGGCGAAGCGACTATCAGCGGTGTCGCTACCGAGATCCGCAATCCGTTCGACGGTCGCATCGTGGGGACGGTGTTCGAAGCGGCGTCGGAACACGTCGACGCCGCGATCGAGGCGTCCGCCGCGGTGGCGGACGAGTTCGCGGGAACGCCGGCCCACGTTCGGTCGGATGCGCTCGTACATGTCTCGACGCGTCTGCACGAGCGTCGGGAGGAAATCGCTCGGCTCATCTCTGCCGAATCCGGCAAACCGATCAAGTGGGCGCGAGTCGAAGTCGCTCGCGCGGTGTCGACATTTCGGTGGGCGGCCGAGGAAGCACGACGATGGAGCGGGCATCTTCAGCGACTCGACACCGACGCTGGATCGGACGGCCGCTTGGCGCTGATTCAGCGCGTCCCACGCGGTCCCATCCTCGGAATTGCACCGTTCAACTTTCCGCTCAATCTGGTGGCCCACAAGGTGGCACCGGCCCTGGCGGTCGGCGCGCCGATCATCGTCAAACCTGCGCCGGCCACCCCGCTGACAAGTTTGGTGCTCGGCGGAATGCTCGCCGAGACATCGCTTCCGGCGGGTGCGTGGTCAGTGCTGACCGTCTCCAACGACAAGGCATCGGACATGGTCGTGGACCCTCGGCTACCGGTTGTCTCGTTCACCGGATCGGTCCCGGTGGGTTGGTCGATCCGAGAACTCGTTCCGCGCAAGCACGTCACGCTCGAACTCGGAGGTAACGCCGCGGTGGTGGTCTGCGCAGACTGGGCCGACGAGGAAAAACAGGAGTACGCAGCCGAGAGGATCGCACGATTCTCGATGTACCAAGCGGGTCAGTCGTGCATCGCGGTGCAGCGGGTCTTCGTCCACGACAGTCTCTACGACGCCATGCGCCGCCGCATTCTGGCTCACGTCGCGTCGCTGTCGACCGGTTCACCCGACGACGACGAGACCGACGTCGGCCCCCTGATCGACGACCGCGCAGCCGTACGCGTGGAGGAGTGGATCGAGGAAGCCGTCGAGGGGGGAGCCACCGTTCTGGCCGGCGGCGGACGCACGGGCGCAGTCGTCGAACCGACGGTCATCGAGGATGCACCGCCAGGGGCCAAGGTTGTGGACCACGAGGTCTTCGGGCCCGTTGTCGTACTCTGCAAAGTCGCCTCGGATGCGGAGGCATTCGAACAGGTCAATGAATCCCGATTCGGATTGCAGGCGGGCATCTTCACGTCGAACCTGCAGACGGCGTTCACGGCGTCACGCGTCCTGGACGTCGGCGGGGTCATCGTCGGTGACGTGCCGAGCTTCCGCGCCGATCAGATGCCGTACGGCGGAGTCAAAGATTCTGGGATGGGCAAAGAAGGGGTGCATTCGGCGATGGAGGACCTGACGCAGGAGAAGGTGCTCGTTCTGACCGGTATCGAGATTCCCTGAGATTCGGCACGACCCACCCAACTCCGAATGCCTGTTCCGACGGCAAATTCACAGTGCGCCGGCTTTCCCGGCTCTTCCCAGATGACGGTGTAGGTCGGCCGGGCGCGTCGGTCCGCAGGTAGACGTCGAGGTCTCCCGACGATGGAGGTTCCTACGCCATCCATCCGAAAGACCTCGACGTGTCCGACGCTACCCCGCCGGCCGGCTTCGGCCGCCTTGACCTGAGCGCCTTCGCGGCTCATCCCAATCGACCCTGATCGGGTCTGCTGACCCCCTCGACGAGAACGCAGCGACATCACAGCCACCCGACCCCGACCGTCCGGGAAGCCGGGGCACGTCACATGGCCTGTGCTGCGGGCGTGTCGAGTGGGTCGTCCAGGGGCGACGCAGGAGCGTCGACGCGACGTGCTGAGAGGTGGTTCCAGTCGAGCGCTAGGACACCGGCTACAGGCATGGCGATAGGTCAGGAACGGCGTCGCTCCCTGCGCAGGAGGGAGCGCAGAGTCTCGGCGTTCGCGTAGCCGACCCGTAGCGCGATCTCGGCGGAGGTGAGGTCCGTGGTTGCTGAGAGGTGCCGAGCTCGTTCGGTGCGAAGCCGTTGGACGAAGCCGAGCGGAGTGAGGTTGAGCGCCGCACGGACTCGTCGTTCGAGGGTGCGCCGGCTGGTGCCGAGCGACTGCGCGACGAAGGCGACGTTGAACGGTTCGTCCAGGCGGGCGCGCACGAAGCGTTCGAACTCGACGACGATCGGGTCCTCGTGCCGGAGATGTTCGTAGGCGACGAAGGCCGCCTGCGACGGACGCTCGTCGATGATGAGGAGCTTGGCGACATGTTGGGCCAGGTCGGGGCTGATCGATCGCACGAGTGAGAGCGCGAGGTCGATGTGGGCGAACGCGGCGCCGGCGGTGACGAGGTTCCCGTCGACCACGACCATGGTGTCGAGATCGAGGGCGACGGTCGGATAGCGCTTCAGGAACTCCGGCCCCAGGAACCAGCTGGTCGTCGCCCGCCGATGATGCATCCGTCCAGTCTCGGCGACGGCGAACACGCCGGTGCACGCCGCGGCGATCCGGGTGGTCGCGTCGTCGAGGCGCCCGAGTGAGGCGATGACCGAACGTGCATCTCGGCTCTGGAGGGCGTCGTTGGTAGCGGCGGCCGTGAGGGTTCCAAGCGCAGGGACGACGACCACGTCGAACTCTCCGGACTCCGACAGCGGGTGGTCTACCGACAGGGTCATCGATGCCGTCGTGGTCACTCGCCGTTTCGGTCCGAGGATGGCGAGTTCGATCGGGTCGATCCGCGGGTCGACATCGCCGCGGGCTCCGTCGGCCACCCGCACGATGTCGATGACCGACGCGACAGCCGAACCGAAGCAGCCGTCGATCGCGATCAGTCCGATACGCATGGCGCGAACAATAGCAATACTGTCGTATACGCCACTCCCCACCGGCCCTCGCTCGTCATAAGCTGAACTCGCCCCACGAAGAACCCCGACTTCAAGGAGAACCCCTCATGTCCACACCCGCATCACTTCCGTATGCCTTCGTCGCCAAGATCGTCGCGGCCGATGGACAGCACGACGCGCTCGCCGATCTGCTCGCCGGCGCTGTCGCACTAGCCAACGAAGAAGTAGGAACGACTGTCTGGTTCGCGGCTAGGACCCACGCCGACACCTTCTGGATCTTCGATGCATTCCCCGACGAGGCCGCTCGCGACGCCCACGCCAACGGCGCCATCGTCGCAGCCCTGATGGCCAACCAGCACCTCCTCGGCGCAGCACCCGAGATCCTGGCGGCCGACGTCCTCGCGTCCAAGCTCCCGTAGTCCGCCAACGCACGAGACGATCGCGCCCCGCCGAGCCGTCGGACCCGACCGCCTCGACACCCGCACCACGTTGACGATCCCCGACGGGCCGATCACGAGGAGGCCAGGCAACACCAGGCGCAAGCCTGGAGCGGCACTGTTTCACCGGTGGTCATCGAGAGAGCCAGCGCGGCTCCATGGCAGCGCAACTGTGTCAACTTGCCCTCCGTCCCGCGAGGCGCCGTGGGCGGGGTCGTGGTTGCGATCCGTTGCCGTGACGGGAGACGCGTTGCGCGTCGCAGCGATGACGGGTCGTTGGCGTTCCGGGGCGTTGCGTTCGTGCGCGCCGCGCGTGCGGCATGGAGCATCTCGCTGCGCACACAACGATCGCTGCGCCGACGCACCGTTGACACCTCGCACGTCCAGGTCGCGACACAACGCCACGCTGCGTTGCCGAGCGGAGCGAGGCCTATCGGCACACGGACAGGATGCCGGCCGCGAGCGCTCAGCCGGCGAGGGGTCCGTCGCAGAGGAGAGCGACGTCGGTGTCGGGCAGAGCCGTGAGGCCAGCGCATCGCGCGACCACCAGAACCGAACCGACGACCTAATCACGTCGGCTCTGCGTCTATCGCTTGATGCGCCCACTGGGTGAACGAGCCGCTGACCTGCACAAACGCCGAGCGTGGGGGACGCTGCCATCCGGTGGTGACCGACGACGACCGACCAGTACCGACCGTTTTACCGGAGTTTCACCGGAGCTCGCGGCGGCGTCGAAGCCGAGCAAGCTCCATTCTTTAGCTCACCGCGCCTTGCTCCTCGCCGGTCCCGTCGTCGTCGAAGACGTCTCTCAGGGCTCTTCCCAGATGAGGGTGTGGGTCGGCCGGGCGCGTCGGTCCGCAGATAGACGTCGAGGTCTCCCGACGATGGAGGTTCCTACGCCATCCATCCGAAAGACCTCGACGTGTCCGACGCTACCCCGCCGGCCGGCTTCGGCCGCCCTGACCTGACCGCCTTCGCTCGACTCGACGGCCTCGGTCTGAGCGTGACCGGGCAACGACTTGAACCGGATCGTGCGGTCCTCGCGTGCCGCGTGGTGGAACCAGATCAGTGGTGACGACGGTGCGGCAGCGAAGGCGCTGCTCGTGACACCGTGATCCGGCGGTTGGCCCACGAGCCACTGGGCTGGCGACCGACCGTGCTGGAAGTTGTAGTGCGCCGCTACCGCTGTGCCGACTGCGGACACGTGTGGCGCCAAGACACCAGCGCCGCGGCGGAGCCACGCGCGAAGCTCTCGCGCACCGGGTTGCGGTGGGCGCTGGAAGGGATCGTGGTCGCACACCTCACCGTCGCCCGTGTCGCCGAGGGACTCGGGGTCGCGTGGGACACCGCCAACAACGCGGTCCTGGCCGAAGGCAATCGGCTGCTGATCAACGACCCCACGCGGTTCGAGGGCGTGAAGGTCATTGGCGTCGATGAGCACGTCTGGCGCCACACCAGGCGTGGCGACAAGTACGTCACCGTGATCATCGACCTCACCCCGGTCCGCGATGGCGCCGGCCCAGCAAGGCTGCTGGACATGGTCGAGGGCCGGTCGAAGGCGGCGTTCAAGACCTGGCTCGCCGACCGCGACGACGCCTTCCGTGACGCGGTCGAGGTGGTCGCGATGGACGGCTTCACCGGGTTCAAGACCGCCGCTGCGGAGGAGATCCCGGACGCGGTCACGGTGATGGATCCCTTCCACGTCGTGCGCCTGGCCGGTGACGCCCTCGACAGGTGTCGGCGCCGGGTCCAACTCGCGATCCACGGGCACCGTGGGTTCAGGGACGACCCGCTCTACAAGTCGCGGCGCACGCTGCACACCGGCGCGGACCTGCTCACCGACAAGCAGAGCGACAGGCTACGCGCGCTGTTCGTTGATGACGCTCACGTCGAGGTCGAGGCGACCTGGGGTGTCTACCAGCGCATGATCGCCGCCTATCGCCACGAGGACCGGCAACGTGGCCGCGAGCTCATGGAGAAGCTGATCACCGACCTCAGCGCCGGCGTCCCCAAGGTGCTCACCGAGCTCACCACCCTGGGCCGGACCCTGAAGAAGCGAGCCGCCGACGTGCTCGCCTACTTCGAACGACCCGGCACCAGCAACGGGCCGACCGAGGCGCTCAACGGACGGCTCGAACACCTGCGCGGCTCCGCACTCGGGTTCCGCAACCTGACCAACTACATCGCCCGAAGCCTGCTCGAGACCGGCGGCTTCAGACCCCAACTCCTACACCCCCGATTGGGATGAGCCTTCCCGTCGGGGCCGCGAGTCAACCGTTCGCCCTCACGCCAGGCAAGACCGAAACCAACCACAACGGGACTGCGCGAACGACCGGGTGTTTGTCGGTCCAAAGAATACTGATGTTCGTTCGAGCCAGTGGGCCGAGGTGTCGGATGTGTTGTACAACGTCGGTTTACAAGTACCGTATTTGGGTGGAGTTGGGTCTCGGTGTCACGAGCGTGTCACATGTTGGTACCTACGAGAGTGGATTCGGATGGTCCCGCTTGGACGGTCGATGCAGGTCAGCAGCTCCATGGTGGTTCCATGCGGACGTATCTGGTTGTCTCGCAACATACTTGTAAGCGAGCGGTCAACGGTTCAATCCCGTTAGGAGGCTCCACGAACTCCGATCCTGGCTCCGGGATCGGAGTTTTGCGTTTCGTCTCGGATCGGCTCCTCGGTTTCGGATACCCGACGCCGATGGGGGTTGGATATCCGAATCGGGGGAGCTGATCGAGCGAACGGGCCGCATCGACGCCCTTCGTCGGAATCCACACCCCGTCGAGGAGGTGCCGATTCCGATGAGGGGCGCGGATACAGGCAAACGGGTTGGTTGGAGTCGCAGCCGAGGTCTGTTTTCCTCCGCGCGCCGAACCAGAGCACCCGATGGAGTTGAGTGTGTCCCATATGAGTGGCGACGGGCTTCTGCGTGGCGGCTCAGACAGTCACTGCTGGTATCGCGGCACCGCTGCACGGGGTGCTTTCGCAGGCATTGGCGCTGCACCTCAGTGGCACGGTCCGATTCGGTTGGCGGATCGTCGGGCGGTCGTTCGGCTATCCGAGCGACACACTGCACGCCCGGATGCGGACCGCATCGATACCGAGTTGGGTCCGGTTTCGATGACGCTTGCCGAGCAGACGGTGTTGGGGTTTGGTGAAGCGTCCGGGTTTCGGCGACGCAGAGGATCCGCGCGGCGATACGAGGCCTTCGAGCCGATCTGTAGCGCCTGACCCAGGCGCGAGAACTGGTGTTGCGCCGCTACGCCGGGCGTCCATCACCTGGGTGATGGCCAAGCGGTGGCTGGAGAACAGTTCGCTGATCCACCCAATCGAGGTAGGACCCCAAACACCCATCCCACGTGCCCCGGAGTAAGCGGTGGGGACCAACATGTGGCGATCAGGTGTCAATGCGGACCTGCCGCTCAGTCCGCCTCTTCGCCGATCCACTTCGCCAACAAATGGTGGATGTGACGAATTTTCACTTCTTGATACCGAGCCAACGGCAACGTCTTCGACTGCGCGGACTTGAGGCCCTTGTGCACCTTGGGCATGTTGTACGCGTCCTGGTCGAACACACGCGCCGAGCTACCGAGAACTGTTGCTTCCAACCAAGACTGCTCGGGCTCGAGCCACTGGGTCTTGGCCGGCTTCGGCCGTTCGCCCTTGAACGGCGCGAGCAGGTAGACGTCCATGATCGAGGTTTCGTGGTTGTCTCCGTTCGGGCGGAACCGGTAGACGATGCGCTGGTACGCACCCCATGGGTGGAAGTTCGGGAACACGGTGTAGTACACACTGTCGAGCGACTCGGCGTCGGACATGTTGTCGGCCTTGACATCTCCGATGATCTCGCGCAGTCCTTCACGTGCGAGCATGCCCGACATCTCTCGGGCGGACATGCCGTCGGGCAGCGTCACCATCGGATCCTCGTCGATCCGAGCGTCGACCATGGAGTCGAACATCTCCTGCTCTGACGGTACGAAGTTGATGTGTGGGCTGGGTACGCCGTTGGCGGTGATGCCACGGTTGAAGTTGCCCCAACTGTCGTACTGGCTGTTCGAGTCACCGGTGCCGACGACGCGTTGCGGATGCGTGGTGATGACGTGGAACGCCTCGGAGAACGCTTCCTGCGCGATCTTCCAGTTCGCCTGGATCACCTGTGCGACGTGGGCCTGAATGTAGCGATCCTCCAACGGCCATGCCTCGAAATGCTTTCCGAGGTCACCGAGAAAGCTGTCCAGCGACTCGGACGTGGGATCCATGTTGATGAAGACGAAGCCGCCCCAGGTGTCAACTTTGACCTGCGGAAGGTCCATCTTGCCTTTGTCCACCTGCGGGAAATCCCAGGCACACGTCATCGACTTCAGTGATCCATCAAAGTTCCACGCGAAACCGTGGAAGGGGCAACGTAATTCGTTGCCCGCCGGGCCGTCCTCCTCGCGGAGGGTGCGTCCGCGGTGCAGGCAGGAGTTGTAGAAGGCCCGGATGCCCATGTCCTTGCCGCGCACGAGAAGAATGGACTTCTCGCAGATCTCGTAGACCAGGGTGTCGCCTGGCTCAGGGATCTCCTCCTCGCGGCACGCCATCTGCCACACCTTGTACCACACTCGGTCCCGCTCGAGTTCGTGGTACTTGCGGCTGATGTAACGCGAGATCGGGACGAAGTTCTGGTCCTCGTACATCTCGTGCGATTCGATGCGCAGGATCTCGGGTACGGGATGGGTGTCGGTGTCCAGGAGTCGTTGGTAGCCAACGCCGTTCTCGATGAACCCGGGTTCCGCGGCGGGGCGTTCTTCGGTGTTGGTCACAGCTTGCCTCCCTGTTCGAGCGTGATGGCGCGGGCCTCTTCTGCCAATTTGTCGGACTGCATCTTCTCGAGCAGTTTCGCCGCACCCATGAACCGCCGGTTCTGTGTGATCGGAACGGGTTCGCGGGGACCGAGCCCGACCCACCGGGCCAGCTCGGGGTCGACCGCTTTGACTTCGCCGTGGAGGTAGCGGCCCTCGGGGTCGAACGTTCCGGTCTTGCCGTGGCGGTCGGTGACCAGAACGTTGAAGTCGTCATCGAATTCGTAGATAGCGTGGCTCATCGGATGCTTGATCTGTCGCATCACAATCTCCTTGGAACGGGGCAACGCCCTTACTTGGTGTCGAATACACTAACTGTAGCAGCGAACAGTGATCGCAAGCACACTTTTCTTGAGGCTGACTCCAAAAACTCGGGTCACGTGCGCGCTGTCCACCGCAGTGCCTCCGCCACGAGTTGGCGGTAGACCGGATCGGCAAGGGTTGGCGGCTTGTCGCCGGGCTGCAGATACACGAGCCGACTTCGCCCATTGGTTTTCGTCCACCCGACCAGCTGCGAACCTTGCCGGTGGGTCCAGTCCTCGCGTTCGTCGCGGCGGCCCGCCATGGCCAGTGCCGTCGACCAGTGCACGGCGTCGGTCATCTCCGCGTCGGTGCGCAACAGGGGAGTGACGTCATCCTCGAAGACTTGGCACAGGTAGGTCTCGTCGACGAGGTCGAACGAGTCGGGGATGCCGAGGGTGATCGGGTGCGAACGATCGGCAACGGTGATGGTCTGCGGAACTGCGTGTCGGTAGCCGGAGTCCGGGCAGTCGACGCCCCGGACGACGCCTGGCTGGTATAGGTATCGGCCGCCCACGAACTCCGCCCACTCGTCCCAGTTCGCCCACGAGGCGATGGCGTGATGCAGCACAACGTACCCGTGGCCGCTGGTCGGAGCCGCGGCTACCGCAGCGCGTACGGCCTCCGGTGGATCGGACGGTGTTGGCAATGTGCCAGGCATGTCGTAGTGCAACGAGACGTCGAACCGAGCCAGGTCGTCCGGGCCGAGATCCGCCTCCGGGTGTTCGTGCCAGAACACGTCGCCGGGCAGCGAGTCCAGGAAGTCGGCGAAGGCATCGCGATCGAACGAGTGCCCACCGGTGAATGCCGCAATACGCATGAACGGGTGTCCCATCGATGAAATTCAACTGGTGATGCAGTCAAGTTACTCGATGAGAGTGGTAGTTCAGCGTCCTTCGATCATCTTCGAGCAGACCTCGGTGGTCGCCGCCCGCAGTCGAGGTACGGAAATGCCGGCCAACGGCCCACCCTCGATGCGCAGCGGCTGGATGGCGATGGTCGTGGCGATCATCGTCCGCACCCGCAACGACCGCGCGGCCTGTAGCGCTGCCGCGGACCGCTTGTTGGCCGGTGTCTCCGCAACCGGGAAGTAATCGAAGGCACGCCGGATGTGCCGGTCCTCGTACTCCTTCGTCAGGAGGCGAGTCCCGGGTGTGGCGCCGCCGGCCATCTGTAGGAACAGCATTCTCGCCGCGTTCGGGTGTTGAGCCGTCCAGTCCCACACGGCGTCGATGACGCTTTTGAACGTGTCTGCGTCGGCCTCGGCGTCGTCCGGCCGGGCCTGCTGAGCGGCGGCGGAGCTGGCGTCCATCGCATAACCGAGGGCGCTCTCGAACAGCTCTTCCTTGCTGGCGAAGTGGTAGTAGACCGCGGTGGGCACCATGCCCGCAGCCTCGGCGATCTCCTGTATCGACGTTTCTGCGAAGCCTTTTCGGGAGAAGACGCGAACGGCCGCTTTGACGATGAGGTGCCGGCGCGACGGCCGGTGGGCAGAACCCTTCGGTGCAGTGGGCTCGGCGGGCGTGTCGCTGTCTGCGTAGGAAGGCCCCGGCGATTCGGCGACTACCGGATTGTCGTCGGCGGCGGGCGATGAATCCCAGCCGGTCGGCGTCTCATCGGCGTGACCGTCTTCGTGGTCGCTGCTTCGTCGTCGTGGCACGTGCCCTAATTTACCCGCTGGTGTACGTCGCGACACCCGATCGGGCGGTGGGTGCCATGATCTAGTGCATGGCAGGCAAGGGAGTGGTACCGAAGCGGACCGCGACGGCTCCGACGAACAAGGGTGCGAAGAGGGCGGCGCATCGTCCGTCGCGGCGTGAGGTCGTGGTCGACGCCGCGATGCACCTGTACTCGGTTCGGTCCATCGAGGACGTCACGGTTGCCGATATTGCCGCTGAGGCCCAGATGACTTCTGCCGCCGTCTACTACCACTACCCGTCGAAAGACGAGGTTCTGCTCGGCGGGCTGCGGCTCTATGCGGACGGTTTGCTCGACGAACTTCGTGCCGAGGTCGAGAACGATGCGGACGCCTCTCTGGGTGACATCATCGTGGGATTGCTGGAATGGACGGACCAGCACCGAGCCGCGTCGCTCGTGTACTTCGTGCGCTCGCCGGGATGGAGCCTGTCGATCGAGTCGCTTCGACGGGAAGTGCGTCTGACGATGCTCAACGTCTTCACCGCCGAGCTACGGACCCGGAGCGGCATCACGACGCGAGCGAAGCAAGCCGCCGCCGCGACTGCGCTGTCCAGTTTGCTCGAGGTCTCCGTGTCGTCCTGGCTGACCGAGGACACCGTTCTCGCCAACCTCGGACGTCGGAGGTTTTCCGAGGAGGTACGCGAACTGGCCGCCGACATCTGCAGTCTGTGACGATATCGCTGGAGTCGAACACTACTAAGTCCTTCCAGGCTGGCAGTCGAACAGCGATTTTGCGGAAGTATCTTTAGGCCAACGACAGTTTGTGGTTGACTTGGCATCATGCTCAGTCAGTCGCGTGCCCGATCCATCGATCTCGACAACCCATTCGCGCCGCTGACCGGATTGTGCGAACTGGTCCTGGTACGTCACGGCGAGCAGGTGCTGAGCAAAGAACTCAGCGCCGGTGAGACGGTCGATCCGCCGCTGTCCGACCTCGGCGAACGCCAGGTGCGGGCTGTGGCGCAGAGGCTGGCCACGGCTCGGGTCGATGCCGTCTACAGTTCTCCGCTTCGGAGAGCATTTCGTACCGGAACCGAGATAGCCGCTCGACACGGACTCGTCCCCGTGGTGCGGGACGACCTCACCGAGTACGAGCCCTGGCAGAAGTTCCCTGCCGACCGCAGTCCCTTCGACGCCCTGCCGCACGACGAAATCGCCACGATCTTTCGTGAGCACATCAGGACGCGTCGCTACGACGCGTTCCCCTACGCCGAGGATGGGGCAGAGTTCCGCGCCCGTGTACTCGGTCAGATCTCCGCGATCGTCGACTCCCATCCCGGTGAGCGGGTGGTGGTGACCTGCCACGGCGGTGTCATCAACGCGGTCCTTGCCGATGCTCTGGGAAGCGGTCTGGACATGCCGGTTCGAGTCCACCACACCTCGATCAGCGTGGTTCGAGGTGCCGACACGCGCCGAGCGGTCCAGTCGGTCAACGATTTCTCTCATGTACTCGACTTTCAGACATCCGTCGGAGCCATGAATCTCTAAGCCCTGCAGTTGAACACCGATCAAGGAGTCATCAGATGGATCTGGATCTCAAAGGCAAGCGCGCCATCGTCAGCGGTGCCAGTCGCGGCATCGGCCTCGCAATAGCCCGCACGCTGCTCGCCGAAGGCGCATCGGTCGGTGTGTGCGCGCGCGGCGAAGAACACCTCAACGAGGTGTCCGCCGAATTGTCCGAGCTCGGAACGGTTTTCCACAAAGCAGTCGACGTGGGTGACGCCGACGCCGTGAAATCGTTCGTCGACGATGCGGCCGAGGCGCTCGGTGGCATCGACATCGTTGTGGTCAACGCCTCCGCTGCCACCGGCAAGGGCCCGCAGGCGTGGGTCGACAGCTTCAACGTCGACCTCATGAGCCTGGTCAATTTCATCGAATCGGCCGCGCCCCATCTCGAAGCCAGCACCTCGGCGTCGGTGGTCACCATCAGCACCACGTCGGCGCTCGAAGCCGGTCCGATCACCACCGCCAACAGCTACGGTGCGCTGAAAGCTGCCGTACTGCAGCACTCGTCGGCCCAGGCGCGTGCGCTAGGACCCAAAGGTATTCGCGTGAACGCAGTGTCGCCGGGACCCATTTTCTTCGAGGGTGGTGCCTGGGAGACCATCCAGACGAGTCGTCCCGCTCTGTACGAGGCTGCACTCGAGTCGGCGTCGCTGGGCAAACTGGGTGCAGCACAGGACGTCGCGAACGCCGTGACTTTCTTGGCGTCACCCGCCGCCGGACACGTCACCGGAATCAACATGGTGGTCGACGGCGGCTTCACCAACCGCTTCGATTTCTGAGTCCCGTCATGTCATCTGATGTGACCGGCACAGCCGACCTGGTGATCCTCGGCGGCGGGTCCGGTGGGTACGCCTGCGCGTTGCGGGCTGCCCAACTGGGCATGTCGGTGATCTTGATCGAGGCCGACAAACTCGGTGGTACCTGTCTGCACAACGGATGCATTCCGACCAAGGCACTACTGCATGCGGCCGAGGTCGCCGATTCCGTCCGGGAGGCCTCGAGCTTCGGGATCAAGGCGACCCTCGACGGTATCGACATGAGTGCGGTGAACAGTTACAAGGACGACGTGATCGCCGGCCTGTACCGCGGGTTGCAAGGCCTCGTCGCTTCCCGCGACATCGAGCTCGTCGCCGGACGGGGCCGTCTCGGCGGTGACCGCACTGTCGAGGTCGAACTCGCCGACGGTGGTGTCGCCACCTATCGCGGCGAAGCGCTGATCCTCGCAACCGGCTCGCATTCGAAGTCGTTGCCGGGCTTGGACATCGGTGGTTCGGTCGTGACCAGCGACCGTGCTCTGGAACTCGACACCCTCCCGGACAGTGTCGTCGTCCTCGGCGGCGGAGTGATCGGGTGCGAGTTCGCCAGCGTCTGGTCGTCGCTCGGTACGCAGGTGACGATCGTCGAGGCGGCGCCCACTCTGCTGCCGACCGAAGACCCGTGGACGTCGAAACAGATCGAGCGGGCGTTCCGCAAACGCGGGATGGTGTTGAAGACGAACACGTCTTTCAGCGCCGTCTCTACACAAACAGCCGGAGGCGTGCACGTCGAGCTCGCCGACGGATCCACCATCGATGCCGACCTCATGCTCGTGGCCGTCGGTCGCGGTCCACGCACCGCGGACATGGGCTTCGCCGAAGCGGGCGTCGATCTCGATCGCGGGTTCGTGGTCACCGACGAGTGGCTGCAGACATCTGTACCGGGCGTGTTCGCCGTCGGTGACATCGTGGCGGGGCCACAGCTGGCCCATCGCGGTTTCGCACAGGGAATCATGGTGGCCGAGCAACTGGCCGGTCTGGACTGCATGCCCCTCGCGGACAGGGGAATTCCGCGAGTCACGTACTCCAACCCCGAGGTCGCGTCGGTTGGCTTGACCGAAAGCGAAGCGGCCACGGAGTACGGAGAGGTCGAGACCGTCGTCTACGACCTCGGTGGTAACGGCAAGAGCCGAATCCTCCGCACGGCAGGCGGCGTGAAGCTGGTGCAGGCCGGCCCGGACGGACCGGTGGTCGGCATCCATCTTGTCGGCGCACGCGTCGGAGAGCTCATCGGGGAAGCGCAGCTCATCTACAACTGGGAAGCGACCGCGGGCGACGTGGCCCAACACGTGCACGCGCACCCTACTCAGGCGGAGGCATTGGGCGAGGCGCATCTGGCCCTGGCCGGCAAACCGCTGCACGCGCACGGCTGATCACCGAAAGAGACCGATCGCTGAAAAGAGGACTGGATGGCGGGACCTGCAGGCCGGCTCGACGCGGTCGTAGTGTGCGGTGGGCAGTGGCACGACTTCGATTATGCGAGGCTGCAACTGCTGTCGGCGCTGAGCGAGTACGAGCAGGTCCGCACCAGGGTGTTCGAGGACTACGACTGCCTCGATGCTCTGGCTTCGGCCGATCTGCTGGTCACCTACACGTGCAATCGGGTGCCGACCGACGTTCAGCAGAAAGCGTTGGAGGCGTTCGTCTCTCGCGGTGGCCGCTGGCTGGCATTGCACGGCACGAACTCCGCGATCGACCGGACGCCGGATGGATCGCCGAGCAAGTACGTGACACCGCGAACCCTGGGTGACCTCGCCGGTGTGCTGGGGAGCCAATTCCTGGGGCACCCGCCGATCGGGCCGTACACGGTGGAGTTCACCGAACCCGCGCACCCGTTCGTCGCCGGGATCGACCCGTTCGAGGTCACCGACGAGCTCTACGTCAGTGAGCTTCATCCACCGATTCGCGTCCTCGCCCACACTCGATTCGTCGGTGAGTCGACGGGATTCGCCGAGGGGCACACCACCGAGGACGAGCCCCGGCCCGTCCTGTACCTGAAGGACCACGGCGACGGGACGGTCTGTTACTTCACGTTGGGGCACTGCCGGGGCCGGTTCGATGTCCAGGACCTCGGAATCGACGACCTGGGCCGGGTAGACCGAGGGAGTTGGACAGTCCCCGAGTTCCGAACGGTCTTCCAACGGTGCCTGTCGTGGGCCATCACCGGAGAGACGACGGCCCACCACTGAGCTCGGTCAGATGATGTCCACCGTGTCGAGAACCCTTTCGGCGTATGCCGAGTCGCCGTCGACCGCCACGTGTTTGCGCCACGGGCTGCGGGTGGTGCCCCACAGTACGAAATCGGTAGCGGCCGAGGTGATCACGGTGTCGGCGGCCGTTGCGCCGGGTTCGACGGTGAGCAGCTTCGAACCCGGCCGCAGGGTCCACTCGCCACCGCCGGGACCGGTGAGTCGCACCCCCAGCGGGCGGTCGAGTACCCCACTCACCGGAGTGCACATCTGCGGCAGCCCGGTCCACATCCACTCGACGGCGGTGCGCACCAGATCGTCTTCCGGGGCGGGTACCTCGCGAGTGACCGGTCCCTCGGATCCGAGTAAGTCGACGTACATGTGACACCACATGTCGAAGGCGAACGCATCCGAAAGCTGATGCGTGCGATAGGTTCCCAGATCGGTCAGTGTCATCGGGGTGGACGCCGTCTCGGTCTGCTGCATCGCGTCGAGAACCGCCATCGCGCCGTCGATGTTCTCGAGGAACTCGTCGGCGACCTGTGAGCTGGACCAATTCCGGCGCGCGTCGACCAACTGGTTCTGCAGTTCTTCGGCGGTGCTCGGTGCAGGCGCGGACGGATCGGCGGGCGGCGGATCGACCATGACTGCGAAGTTCGAACCGGTATGCGCCACCAGATCTTTCACCGACCAACCCGCGCATCGGCTGGGAGCCAACCACTCATCGGCGGTGAGGCTGCGGACCACGGACCCGTATCGGTCGGCAAGTACTCGACTGGCCGATAGTCCTGCCTGGCTCATGACTTGTTCACCGCCCCGGCGTCGATGGAGTACTGGGATGCTGTGACGTTGCGCGCTTGATCCGACACCAGCCAAGCGACGAGGTTGCTCACTTCGCGCGGGTCGATCCACGGGACAGGCAACAGGTTCGAGACCTTCATCGTTTCTGCGGCCTTTTCCCTGTTCGGGTTGGGATCGCCCGGGGAGAACAGGCCCCACGTTCGTTCGTTCTGGATCATCGGTGTGTCGACGCCGGTCGGGTGAATGGAATTCACACGGATACCGTGCTTACCCAGTTCCTGTGCGAGGCTCTTCATCAGCCCGACCACGCCGTGCTTGCTCGCCGTGTAGTGCGGAGCATTGGCGTAACCCTGCATACCGGCCGTGGAACTGGTCAGCAGGATCACTCCGCCGTCACCTTGTTCGACGAGCTGGGGGATGGCCACCTGCGCTGTGAAGAACACCCCGGTGAGGTTGATGTCGATGACGTCGCGCCACGACTCTTCCGGAACGTTGGCCGCATCGTGGCTGATGAAGATGCCTGCGTTGGCGAGGACTATGTCGACACGGCCGAGTTCCGCGATTCCGGCGGCGAAAGCTGCTTGCAGACCGGCGAGGTCGCGAACGTCGGCTTGCCGCGCGACGATGCGACGGCCCATCCCTTCGATCAGGCTTACGGTTTCGTCGAGGTCGGACGGTTCGGCGAGTGAGTAGAACGGCGTGACGCTGTCGATGGGTTTGCAGATGTCCACCGCGATGATGTCCGCGCCTTCCTCGGCGAGGCGTACTGCGTGCGACCGCCCCTGCCCGCGTGCGGCTCCGGTGATGAAGGCGACTTTGCCGTCGAATTGGCCCATGAGATTCTCTCCTTGAAGTGGTCGGTCGGGGAGCCGTGGCTCAGTAGTTCGCGGTGCCGCCGTCGACGCTGAGGATTGCACCGGTGATGCCGGCTCCGGCGTCGGATGCGAGGAGCATCGCCATCGCTGCAACTTCTTCGATCGTGTTGGGGCGCTTGAGCGCCGACTCTTCGGCGAACAGCGCGACCATCTCCTCGAAAGACATACCCATGGCCTTGGCGGTGGCGGGGCCGTTGTTCTTGATGATGTCGGTGATCACCAGTCCGGGGCAGATGGAGTTGACGGTGATGCCTTCGGTACCGACTTCACGGGCGATGGACTTGGTCATGCCGTTAATAGCGTGCTTCGCGGCCACATAGGCGGTGAACACCGGCTTGCCGTGCTTGCCCTCGACCGACGAAATGTTGATTATTCGGCCGGACTTGTTGGGCAGCATGTGTTGGAGGGCTCGGCGGGTGGCCCAGAAGTTCGAGTTCAGATTCCAGTTCATCACCAGAGTCCATTCCTCGTCGCTGAGGTTGGCCGTGGGTTGGAGGTCCTTGGCCCCGCCGGCGTTGTTGACCAGAACGTCGATGCGTCCGAACGTGGCGACCGTTTGCTCGATGAAGTCCTCCACATCGGACTGCACGGTGACGTCTCCGGGGAAGAAGGCAGCGCGATCACCGACCCCGAACTGGGCTAGAGCTTTCTCGCCTTTGTCCTTCGAACGCCCGTTGAGGGACACCTTTGCTCCCTCGGCGAGCGCTGCTTCGGCAATACCCCGTCCGATTCCCTGGGTTCCACCCGTGACGGCAACGACCTTGTCTTGCAGTTTCATTGATCTTCTCCCATACCGATTCGCTCAGGACCACGGACAAGTAACTTGTCATCGTCTACAGTCTTGCATGTAGAGTGGCTTACGTCACAGTATTTCTGCAGTCTGAATCAAAAAACTACCCACGAGGTGCAATCGCCGATGTCTGAGACGAGAACTGAAATGGCCGATCAGCGTTGGTTGGTCGACACCGACCCGAGCCCCCGTCTGCCCGTGTACACGCGGCTCAACGCGAGCGACGTGCTGTCGGACCCGATCACCCCCCTCGGTGCAGATTTGGGCTGGATTCAGAACATCTTGCCCGGGTGGAACTTCGGGTATGCCAGCCTCGGTAGCTATTCGCTCGCGGAAAAACCCGACGTGGCAGCCTCGTCCGGCATCTTCTACGGGCACCTCTACATCAACCTCTCGATGTCTCGCCTCGTCGGTATCCGCGGCGGTCTCCCGGTGGAACTCGTCGATCAGCTCTTCTACGGCGGAGACCCGAACATTCCGGCGTACGTCGGCCATCCCGACGACGAGAACGCCGAAGCCGGCCGCCGGCTGGAGGCCCGCAACGCGTGGGCGCTGTCGACCGAGACATTCCCGGAACTCGAAGAAGACCGGACTCTCGCCGACCGCTTGCGGGCCGAACGACCCGACCTGTCCGTACTGACCCCAGCGGCGCTCGTCGCGCGAGCCCGGTCGGTGATGCCGCTCGAGCGCGTCGCGTGGCGCGGGGAAGTGATCGCCACCAACTGCGCCGCGGTGGGTCCCGCAGTACTGGGCCAGCTGCTGGGCGCGGAGAACCAAGACCTCATCGTCACTCTGGTCGGTGCGGCCGGCGACGTGGACTCGGCTATGCCGTCGTATGCGTTGTGGGAGCTCGGCCGGTTGGTCCGCGCGGACGAAAAGCTGATGGCAGCCTTCGATTCCGGAGTTGCGGGTGTCGGCGAACGCATTGCCGGAATCGACCCGAAGTTCGACGCAACCCTCGACCGGTTCCTCCTCGACTACGGATACCGCGGGCCCAACGAATGGGACCTCGGGTCCGTCTCGTGGGAGACCCGGCCCGAGCTCGTCCTTGCCCTCATCGACCGGTTGCGGCTGCAGGACGACTCGGCTGCGCCGGACGTAAAGCTGTCCGATCACGCGTCGACCGGAGCCGACGCATGGGCCCGAGCGCAGGAAATCGTCGGAGACGACGAGGAGGGACAGGCGACGCTCGCGGCGGCGCTGGCGTCGGCTCGCCGGTTCGCTGCATGGCGTGAGCGCGCCAAGACCAACTGCATCAAGGTGCTGCACGAGGCCCGCGTGCCGCTCGTGGAACTCGGTCGCCGGCTCCACGCCGACGGTCACCTCGACTCGGCCGACCACGTGTTCATGGCGGTCGACGACGAACTCGACGCGCTGGCAAGCGCCCCCGAATCGATGAGATCTGCTCTGGCGCAGCGACACCGCGACTGGCGGGAGTTGTTCGGCCTGGAGCTGCCCACCTTCCTCGACACCCGTGAACCGATCCCGGCCCTGTCGACACTGGGCCGCACCGGTCAGTCGGTCGTTGCCCCTGTGAAGGTCGGCGACGTCCTCCAGGGCTCCGGAGCCTCGCCTGGCATCACGCAGGGCCGCACACGCGTGATCACGTCGATGGCCGAACTGGCCACGTTCGAGGTCGGCGACATTCTCGTTGCACCGCAGACCGATCCGTCCTGGACACCGTTGTTCATGGTCTCCGGCGGTGCGATCACCGACGTCGGTGCCATGGGGTCGCACGCGATGATCGTCAGTCGCGAACTCGGAATCGCCTGCGCAGCCGGTGTTCAGGCCGCTACCCGTCGCATACCCAACGGGACGCTCGTCGAGATCGACGGATCCAAAGGCACGGTCACGATCCTGGAACTGCCGTGACCACCGGGGTCGTGACCAGCACACGGGCCGTCTTCCTGTCGGAGCGTCCGAGTGGTGACCCCGGACCGCAGAATTTCGAGATCCGTGACCTCCCCCTCGCCGAACGCACCGCCGATCAGGTACTCGTGCGCAACCTGTTCATGAGTGTCGACCCATCGATGCGGGGACGGTTGGCGACGTCGGAGATGCACTACACCACGAACTTTCAGGTGGACGCGCCGCTCGACGGGTCCGCACTCGGTGTGGTGGTCGACGGTACCGAAGACGTGCCCGCGGGGTCCTATGTGAGGCATCGTCTGGGCTGGCGCGAGCACGCGGTGGTCGACATCGCTGCGGCCACCGTGATCGAGCCGCGGGGGATCGACCTGCACCACTGGCTCGGGGTACTCGGCCAGACGGGCTTCACCGCCTACGTCGGACTGGTGCGTGCGGTTGGATTGCGCACCGGTGACACTGTGTTCGTCTCCGCAGCAGCCGGGGCGGTCGGCAGTGCAGCGGGCCAGTTCGCGAAACTGCTCGGTGCGTCGAGGGTCCTCGGTAGCGCCGGCGGGCCGGACAAGGCGGCGCTGCTCACGGAGCGATTCGGTTTCGACGACGGCATCGACTACCGGGAGCGGCCGATAGGTGATGCGCTGCGCGCATTCGCACCGGACGGCATCGACCTCTACTTCGACAACGTCGGTGGCGACCACCTGGTAGCGGCATTGGCATCCATGAATCAGCGTGGTCGGGTGGCGCTGTGCGGCATGATATCCAACGGGGGTCCGGACAGCCCGCCCATGGATCACCTGATGAACGCCATCCTGAAACGAATTACTCTGCAGGGCTTCATCGTCCGCGACCACGAGGACCTACGGCCCGAGTTCGAGGATCAGGTCGCGGAGTGGCTGGCATCCGGACGGTTGATCGCCGAGTCCACCATCCACGACGGGCTCGACAACGCGGTCGACGCGTTCCTGTCCATGCTCGGCGGCGGGAACGTCGGCAAGATGCTGGTCCGATTGTCCTGACGGCTCAGCGGAGATGACCCGTATCGTTGACCGATTCGATGACGAAGCGCTCCGAGCGCAGCACCGCGATGCGGCTCATGGACGTGTATCCGGGGTTGAAGAAGAACGGTGACGGCGCCTGCAGGATGTCGGACAACAGCGTGTTGATGGCACCGCCGTGCGACGCCACCACGGTCAGCTGACCCGGTGCCCGCCGCGTCGCGTCGAGGACCGCAGCGCGCATCCGCTGCGCGACTTCGGCTTTGTCGTACTTCGGAACGAAATCCTCGAACCGGCCTTCGGCGAATGCTCGACCCTGAGGTGTGTCGGCGATGGCCTCCGGGGTGGCGTAACCGGTGCGGTCGCTGTCCCATTCCCGGAACCGCTCGTCGACGACAACGTCGAGTCCGTGTGGTTCCGCCGCCAGTAACGCCGTCTGGTGGGCGCGCTTGTAGTGACTCGACACCACCTGCGCCACCGGTTCCCTGCGCAGCCAGGCCCCGAGGCGCTGGGCCTGGCCGTTTCCGGCGTCCCCGAGTCCGGGATCGGCCGAGCCCTCCTCATCCGGGAGGCCGTGCCGGACCAGAATCACCCGGCTCGCCGTGGCGAGCGTGTCCTGCGTCATGCGGTCACCGTGCCGCGCAGGTGTGCGGTGTCGTTGAGGGAATCGACGACGATCACACCGGAATCCAATTTCTGCACGCGCGCGATCGAGGTGTAGGCGGGATTGTGCCAGAACGTCTTCGGCATCTCGAGGATGTCGGCGACGACGGCATTGATGATGCCGCCGTGCGCCACCACCACCACCCGCCCGGAGGGATACCGGTCGAAGACCTGAGCCAGAGCCGACCGAGCGCGGGCGCGAAATTTCGGCAGATCGAGGGCAGGAACGTAGTCCTCGAACCGGCCGTCGGCCACCGCGCGCAGTCGAGCATCGTCGGGCGCCATGTCCTCGACGGCCATGTAGTCCTCGGGACTGATGTCGTCGTCCCACTCGCGCAGGTCCTCGATCACCAGATCGAGCTCCCGATCCATGCCTGCCGCAAGCTCTTCCGCCGTCTGCCGGGCCCGAACCAGGGGACTGGCAACGATCGCGTCGATCTTCTCGTGTCGCAGCCACGTCGCGAGCTTGCGGGCATCCGCGATGCCCTCGGGGGCCAACCCGGGATTGTGCACCCGCGATACGGGTCGGCCGTGCCGGACCAGAAGAACCTCGATCATGACTACCTTTCAGCGGAGCGGACTTCGGGAGTGCCGGCGTCAGCCGGCGATGGTGCGTTCGGTGCTCCAATACGGAGCGCGCATGACTTTCTTGTCGAGCTTCCCCATGGCGTTGCGGCTCAGTTCGTCGACCACGACGTACTTCTTGGGACATTTGTAAGAAGCCATGGAGCCCTTGGCGAACCGGGCCAGTTCGTCCACGTCCAGCTCGGTGTCGGGACGGGCCACCACAAGGGCCAGCAAGGCCTCGCCGAGGTCGGCGTCCGGCACGCCGATCACTGCGACTTCCGCGACGGCGGGGTACGTCGACAGAACTCGTTCGCTCTCTGCGGGATACAGGTTCACGCCGCCGGAGACCACCATGTCCGCCACTCGATCGGTGATGAACACGTACCCGTCGTCGTCCACGTAGCCGACGTCGCCGAGAGTTGCGACGCCGGGCAAAATATATGCAGCTGCGGTCTTTTCAGGATCGGCGTGAAAGACGACGCTGCGCTCGGGCGGGGTTCGAAACCCGAGAATCCCGACCTCACCACGGCCCAGCTCGGCTCCGTCGGATCCGACGACCACGGCTTCGAACGGCGGGACCGCTCGGCCCACCGACCGTGGGTGCTCGAGCCACTCCGTCGAGTCGATCTTGCACACCGAACCGATCTCGCTGCCGCCGTACGACTCGACGAGCACCGGACCGAACCAGTCGATCATCGAACGCTTCACGTCCGCAGGGCACGCCGAACCCGTGTGTGCGACGTACTCCAGTGAAGACACGTCGTGGCGCGAGCGGACGCGATCGTCGAGTCCCAGCAGACGCTGGAAGTGCGTGGGAACCATCAGTGTCGACGTGACCCGGTGACTGTCGATCAGCTCCAACGTGCGTTCGGCGTCGAAGCGGCCCATCACCACCACGGGCCGGCCGGAGAGCAGATGGCGTATCGCGGTCAACGGGCCGTTGTGCTGCAGCGGTCCGACGACGAGGTGGACGCCGGCGGGATAGCCGGACCGTGCGGACACCGCGTCGACGAAGTCCGCGGCGGTCTCGGCGGGAGCGGGCAACCAGCGCACCTGCGTACCCCGGGCGCGGCCGGTGGTGCCGGAGGTATAGACGAGCGGTGGTCGAGGCGGACGCTCCGTCGCCGGCGGCGACGGGGACACGTTCTGCGTCGACGCGACGAACTCGGACCAGTCGACGCCGCCGAAGGCATCGGCGTTGTGGATGATCACCGCCCGGAGGCCGACGTGGAGCCCCGCTTCGAGGGACGACAGAAGACCGAGTGGCCCCGTCACGACGGCCACGGACCCTGAGTCCAGCAGCTGATCGGCCATTTCACCGGGCTTGAGCTGTCGGGAGACGGCCACCGTGCCGACGCCCCGCCGTATGCAGGCAACGTGCGTCAGAAGGGTCTCGACGGTGTTCTCGCCGATCACGGCGATGCGTTCGTCGGAGTCGGGCGCGATGTCGATCAGTCGTGCGCCCAGGGCGTCGAGGGTGGTGGCGACATCGATCCAGTTCATCGCTCTGCTGTCGTCCACCAGAGCCAGGCCGTGCGGGTCGGCCGTCGCTCGCTTCCTGATCAGGTCGAGCATGGCTCACTCCTTCAACAATTCGGTCCTCGGATATGCAAGAGTAACTTTATAGTGATTCTACTTACATTCGGCTACTGTTGTGTCCATACTGTAGAAGACATAAACAAAGTCCCGCCGGGATGCTCGTTGCATCGTTCGGACCAGAGAAGAGGTGTACGTGGTGACTTCGACCGCGACCGACCCAACCCGTGAGGCCGTCGAGCCGATCGGATCCAACGATCCGACACCGAGCCGGGAGATCCTGCTGGATCTGCATCGCCGCATGGTTCGGATCAGGCAATTCGAGACCGAGGCCGGCCGGCTGATGGAAGGCGGCAAGCTGCCAGGGTTCTTACACTTGTACGTCGGCCAAGAAGCCGTCGCAGCCGGTGCGATGAGCAATCTGAGGGACACCGATCAGATCTCCTCGACACACCGCGGACACGGTCACGCCGTCGCCAAGGGTGCCCAGTTCCGCGAGATGTTCGCGGAACTCTTCGGCCGCGTCGACGGATACTGCAAGGGTCGCGGTGGCTCGATGCACATCAACGACCTGTCCATCGGCATGCTAGGCGCGAACGGCATCGTCGGCGGCGGTATTCCGATCGCCGTCGGTGCCGCGTTCGCCGCCAAGTACCGCGGCGAGGATTCCGTCGCCATCCCGTTCTTCGGTGACGGGGCGAGCAACATCGGCGCGTTCCACGAGGCCGCAAACATGGCCGGCATCCTCGACCTGCCGGTTGTATTCGTCTGCGAGAACAACGGATACGCGGAATTCACCGCACTGCGGGATCACATGAAGCTCGAGAACGTCGCCGATCGCGCACCGGCCTACGGATTTCCCAGCGAGATCTGCGACGGTATGGATGCGATCGCGGTGCGTGCCGCAGTCGGGCGTGCGGTCGAACGGGCCCGCAACGGCGGTGGACCCACCCTGGTGGAGGCCAAGACCTACCGCTACTACGACCACCAGGGCGTCAAGGGACTTCGCAAGACCTACCGCACGCAGGAAGAGGTCGAGGCGTGGAAGGAACGCGACGCCATCAAGCTCCTCGAAGCCCGAGCCGTGTCCGAAGGCCTGGTGACCGAATCCGAGTTCGCCACCGTCTGGGCCGAAGTGGACGCGGACATCGCAGAATCCGTGAGCTTCGCCGAGGCCAGCCCCTTCCCGGACGTGGCCGACTTCGCCCTCAACGTCTACAGCGACTGAAGAATCGAAAAGGCTGAAACGATGTCTACTGCAACAGAAACATCACCGAATTCGACTACCCCGGCAGAGGCCACGACGGCTCGCGTCACCACCTACGTCAAGGCGTACAACGAAGCCGTCGCGCAGACCATGCGTGAGGACGAGGATGTCTTCGTCATCGGCGAGGACGTGGCCGGATACGGCGGCGTCTTCCACATGTACGACGGACTTCTCGATGAGTTCGGGCCGCGGCGCATGGTCGACACCCCGATTGCCGAGATGGGCCTCATCGGTCTCGGCGTCGGTGCCGCAGCGCGCGGGCTTCGTCCCGTCGTCGACATCATGTTCATGGACTTCCTGGCCGTCGCCCTCGACCAGGTGGTGAACCAAGCCGCAAAGATGAAGTTCATGTACGGCGGCGAGGTCAAGGTCCCCATGGTGATTGCGGTCGCCTACGGGGCCGGCGTGAGCGCGGGTGCGCAACATTCGCAGTCGCTCGAAGCCTGGCTGGCCCACACCCCGGGCCTCAAGGTGCTGATGCCGTCCAACGCGTACGACGCGAAGGGCCTGATGGTCTCGGCCGTGCGCGACGACAATCCGGTCGTGTTCATGCTGAACAAGGTGCTCCTCGGAGCGCGAGCCGAGGTGCCGGAGGAGATCTACTCGATCCCCATCGGTCAGGCCGCGATTCCGCGGGAGGGTGACGACGTCACCATCGTCGCCTTCGGTCGCATGGTCACGGAGGCACTGAAAGCCGCTGACATTCTCGCCGAATCCGGAGTCTCGGTCGAGGTCGTGGACCCGCGATCGGTGCAGCCTCTCGACACCGCCACCATCGTGAAATCGGCGTCGAAGACCAACCGCATCCTCGTGGTGCACGAGGCTGTCACGTTCGGTGGCATCGGTGCGGAAGTGACCGCGCAGATCCAGGAAGAAGCGTTCGACTACCTCGACGCACCGGTCCTGCGTATCGGCGCGCCGTTCACCCCCGTGCCGTTCAGTACTCCGCTCGAAAAGGCCTACGTGCCCGACGCCGACCGCATCGTCGCCGGAGCCCGCCGCTTACTCGAAAGGAACTGAGAAGTGGCTCAGCAGATCGTGCTTCCGAAGCTGGGTCTCACCATGCAGGAAGGCGTCATCGGGGAGTGGGTGGCAGAGGCGGGCCAGCGCATCGGCCTCGGCGACGTGCTCCTGCGACTCGAGACCGACAAGGTCGATATCGACGTGGAAGCCGAAGCCGAAGGCATCCTCGCCACTTCCGCGAAGGCCGGCGACG
This sequence comes from Rhodococcoides navarretei, assembly GCF_038069675.1. Classification (NCBI taxonomy): domain Bacteria; kingdom Bacillati; phylum Actinomycetota; class Actinomycetes; order Mycobacteriales; family Nocardiaceae; genus Rhodococcoides; species Rhodococcoides navarretei. The sequence goes on along the minus strand of NZ_JBBPCN010000001.1, from coordinate 4,233,558 downwards.
TCCTGCCGGTCGGCGCGGTGATCGGCTGGCTTCTCGGTGACGGAGAACAGGCACCGAACGGTGTCGCCGCCCCCGCGACCACGGATGCCGCCGTCGACGACACCGCATCGGTAGTGGCTCCCGCGGCAACACCGGTTCCGGCCGACGGCACTCGACTCAAATCGTCGCCGAACGCCCGCCGCGTCGCCGCGGCGTCGAATGTCGATCTCGCTGCGATACACGGCACCGGCCCCGGTGGGCGCATCGTGTCCGAAGACGTCGAGGAGTTCCTCGCCGCTTCCCCGGCACCCGCATCTCAGCCACCCGCTTCTCCGGCACCCGTGAGTGTGACCTCCGAGCCCACGATCATCTCCGAATCCACTGCCTCCGAACCGAAGTCTGCGGCTGGACAGTTCGTCGGCCCGCTGATTCGGCACCGGGCAGCCGAGCTCGACGTGGACCTGACTCGGCTCGTCGGCACCGGAATCGGTGGCCGCATCACGAAAGCCGATGTGGAGAACACGTCTGCGCCACGGCCTGTTGCGACTGCGTCAGCGCCGACGCCCGATCGTGTCTCCGGTCCGCAGCCCGGTGACGTCATCCCGCTCACGGGTATGCGCGGCGCGATCGCCCGCAACATGGTCGACAGCCTTCACACCATGGCGCAGCTCACCCACGGTTACGAGGTGGACGTCACTGCGCTCGTCGCCGTTCGCGAACAACTCAAGACCGAGAGCGTGCAGACCGATTCGAGGCCGCCGAGCCTGAACGACTTCGTCGTCAAAGCTGCCGCCCTTGCGTTGCAACAGCATCCGGTGCTGAACGCCGGGATCGCCGACGACAAGGTGACACTGTTCGAGGAGATCAACATCGGAATCGCGGTCGCAGTCGACGGCGGACTCCTGGTTCCCGTTGTGCGCAATGCCGACGCTCTGTCGCTCACCGCAATCGCCGGCCGCACCGGCGCGGTGGCCACCGCTGCTCGGACGGGCAAACTGGGGTTGACGGATATGGAGGGCGCGACGTTCTCGGTCAGCACACTCGGTGCCTATGGTGTCGACTTCTTCACCCCGGTCGTCAATCCGGGCAACGTCGCCATTCTCGGCGTCGGCCGGGTCAAGGACGGATTCCGTTGGGAAGGTGAGACTCCGGTGCGGACGCAGATCATGACCCTGAGCCTGACCTTCGATCACCGAGCGGTGGATGGTGCTCCCGCGGCGGAGTACCTGCGCACTCTCGGCACGATCCTCGCCCGGCCGCTGAGCTTGCTGGCCGGATAGCGCGCATGCTCGCGGTCGACGAGGCGCTCTTCGTACAACTGGATCCGCCGGTGCTGGCCGGAAGCGCCTGCGACGATTGTGAAGTCGTGGCGTTTCCGCCTGCAGCGCGGTGCCCGGGGTGCGCCGGTACGGCCGTGTCGCGGCGCGCGCTGCCGACACGCGGGTCGGTCTGGACCTGGACCACCCAGGAATTCGCGCCGAAGCCGCCGTTCGAAGTGCCCCTGTCAGGGTTCGAGCCGTTCGTCGTCGGCTACGTGGATCTCGGCAGCGTGCTGGCAGAGGCTCGCATCGTCGGCGTCGTCGCGATAGGTGACGAGGTCGAACTTCGATTGCTCCCGGTCAGCGACACCGAGGTCACGTTCGCCTTCGAGAAGGTCGAGCGATGAGTAATTACGACGTCTACATCGTCGGCACCGGCATGCATGCGTTCGGTCGGCACAACGGGATCTCGGGTCTGGACATGGGTGAGCATGCGCTGCGCGCCGCCTTGGCGGACGCCGGACTCGAGTGGTCCGACGTCGACGCGGCCGTCGGGGGCAGCAACGTCTCCGGAAAGCCGGACTCGCTGGTCTCCCGTCTCGGCCTGACCGGAATTCCGTTCACGACTGTCAAGAACGGTTGTGCCACAGGGGGAGTGGCGCTGTCGACGGCCACCGACATGCTGACCGCACGCCGCGCGAACGTGGTGGCGGTGGTCGGCTTCGACAAACACCCGCGCGGTGCGTTCGCGTCGGACCCGGCCGCCTACGGTCTGGACCCCTGGTACGCCCGAACCGGCATGATGGTCACCACCCAGTACTTCGCGATGAAGACTCGCCGGTATTTCCACGAGCACGGGCTGGACGAGTTCGCGCTGGCAGCAGTGTCCGAACGCGCCTTCGCCAACGGGGCGGCACATCCCATGGCGTGGCGCCGAGAAGAACTCACCGCCGAGCAGGTCCGCTCGTCCGCCATGGTCAACGACCCGCTCACGCGATACATGTTTTGTTCGCCGGGTGAGGGCGGCGTCGCACTCGTTCTCGCGCGCGGAGACCGAGCGCACGACCTGTGCAACAGACCGATTCGGCTTGCTGCGGTGGAGGTGCGCACCCGGCGGTCCGGATCGTTCGAGGTGTTCTCGCCATGGCTCGCTCCCCGTCCGATACACAGTCCGAGCATCGATGCGGCCGCGGCGGCGTTCGCCGCAGCCGACATCGAACCCGGCGAAGTCCACGTGGCGCAGTTGCAGGACACGGACTCCGGCTCCGAGATCATTCACATGGCGGAGACAGGCCTGTGCGAGCACGGCGAGCAGGCGACGTTGCTCGACTCCGGTGCCACACACCACGACGGCTCCATGCCGATCAATACCGACGGCGGGTGCTTGGCGGGCGGCGAGCCGATAGGCGCGTCGGGGTTGCGGCAGGTACACGAGGTCGTTCGGCAATTGCAGGGCCGGGCGGAGGGTAATCAGGTGCCGGGCCGGCCGACGGTGGGCTTCACCCACGTCTACGGCGCACCCGGGTTGTCGGCGTGCACCGTCCTGACTGCGGAATGACGAAAGGACGACCATGACAAAGGGTTTCGGCAACAACTTCGAACTGACCGACTTTCAGGCGGACGTGCGCTCGTGGCTGGGCTCAATCCTTCCGCCTCGACCGGTGCCGTCACCGCAGGACCGGCCCGACCTCGCCGTCTTCCGCAACTTGTCCGACGAGGACGAAATTTCCTTGCTCGACGCAGCCCGGCAGTACCGCAGACAACGGTTCGATGCCGGCTACGGCGCGGTTACCCTGTCCGTCGAGCACGGCGGACGCGGACTGCCCGCGTCCTACGCCTCGGCCATAGCGCAGGCCGAGCGTGAATTCGACGTTCCGCCGTCCACTGAACTCATCAGCGTCACAACGGGTCTCGTCGGACCCGCGGTAGCGATGTTCGGAAGTGACGATCAGCGGCGCGCCTACGCGAACCCGTTGCTCCGCACCGACCTCCTCGCGTGCCAGTTGTTCAGTGAGCCCGGCGCCGGATCGGACCTGGCGGCACTGGGGTGCCGCGGCGTCCGCCGCGGCGACGACTGGGTGTTCGACGGGCAGAAGGTGTGGTCTTCCGGAGCGCGCTTCGCCGATCTCGGGATGCTCCTGGCCCGCACCGATCCGGATGAACCGAAACACAAGGGCATCACCGCGTTTCTGATTCCCCTCGACCTCGCGGGCGTTGATATTCGCCCGATTCGACAGATGAGTGGAGGATCCTCGTTCAACGAGGTGTTCCTACACGAGGTTCGGGTGCCGGACAGCATGCGTCTCGGTGAGGTGGGTCAAGGGTGGAAGGTAGCCAATGCCACGCTGGCCTTCGAACGCACTGCCTCCGGATCGGTGACTCGCAAGAAGGGTGGCTCGGTGGCCGAATTGATCTCGTTGGCACAGTCTCTCGGGACCGCGAACGATCCGTTGGTACGGCAGAACCTCGCGGACGTGTACATCCGATCGGAACTGCGGGCGGCCACCGCAGATCGGGTTGCCCGCGCCGCTGCGGCGGGTGTTTCTCCCGGGCCGGCAGCCTCGGTCGGCAAACTGATGGCCTCGGACGTCCTGGGCAGGATCGGCGAGATCGCGGCGGACCTGCTGGGTACCGAGATCACCGCCGCAGTCGACGACGACCGCTTCGCGTGGACCGAACACCTACTGGGCAGCCCGGGTTACCGGCTTGCAGGTGGTACCGATCAGATCCAGCGCAACGTCATCGGCGAGCGAGTACTCGGTTTGCCCCCGGAGCCGCGGGAGAACCGCGACCAGCCGTGGTCCCAGCGGGACAAGCGCTGAACGCCTTTCACCAGGCGAGAGAGGTGGCGAGCCGTTCCCGATGGAACGTGGACCCGCCGAAGAGTTGGGCGTCGGCGCGGGCTCGCCGAAAATACAGATGGCAGTGGTGTTCCCACGTGAAGCCGACGCCGCCGTGCAGTTGTACGGCTTCGGCGGTCACGGTTCGGTAGGCGTCCGAACACCATGCTTGCGCCACAGCGCTCGCCTCGGTGAGATCGGTGGCCTCGACCGCGCGAACCACTGCCGATCGGCTGGACTCCACGAGAATCAGCATGTCGGCGAGCGTGTGCTTGACGGCTTGGAAGCTGCCGATGGCCCGGCCGAACTGGCGTCGTTCCTTTGCGTAGGCGGCCGTGCGATCGAGGCTCACCTGAGCGCCACCGAGTTGCTCGGCGGCAAGCACGATGCAGGCCGCGTCCAGCGCGGGGCCGACGGCAGCCGAGGCGCTTCCCCCGATTGTCAGCCGCCGGGCCGGTGTACTCGACAGAGTCAGCGCGGCCTGCGCTCGCGACAGGTCGAGAGTTCGCAGCGGGGTGACCGCGGGTTCCGTTGCAGCAGTGTCCACGACGAAGACGTCGGGACCGTCCGATGTGTGGGCTACGGCCACGAGCCACCGAGCTCCGGCGGCACCGAGGACAGCCGGTGCGTGGCCGGACAGAGACCACCCGGCACCTGTCTCGGTGGCGGTGAAGATCTCGTGGCCGGGTGACCACCATCCACGCCTGTCGAGTCCCGCGAACGCGGCCGGTCGGCCTGCGGCGATGTCCGTGATCACGTCGTCGGCACCGGTGGTGTGAACGAGCACCTGTCCGGCGAGGATCGTCGACAGTAGCGGGATCGGAAGCAGTCCGGCACCCAGCTCTTCGGCGGCCACGGCGAGTTCGGCCAGACCGCCGAGGCCACCGCAGGATTCGGGCAGTCCCAAGCCGGCGACCCCGATCTGACCCGCCATGACCGACCATGCGTCGGCATCCCAGCCTGGGCCCGCGGGATCGAGCGATCGGCACAGGTCGGGTCCGCCGAGATCGGCCGCCGCACCACGCACAGCGGCGCGCAGGTCGTCGAGTTCCGTCGTCACGTCGGTTCTGCTCACTTACCGTCGAGCGCTGCGTGCGCAGCCGCCAATCGGGCCACGGGAACACGCCTGGGGGAGCACGAGACGTAATGCAGCCCGACCGAATCGAGGAACGCGATGGACTCCGGGTCGCCTCCGTGCTCACCGCAGACGCCCAACTTGACGTCGGGGCGCACGGAGCGCGCATTGTCTGCGGCCAGGGAGACCAGGGCACCGACCCCGTCACGGTCGAGTACCGCGAACGGACTGTTGGTCAGCAGTCCGTGCTCGAGGTAGTGCGCGAGCATCGTCTTCTCGACGTCGTCTCGCGAGAATCCGTACGTCAGCTGGGTCAGATCGTTGGTGCCGAACGAGAGAAATTGCGCCTCGGCGGCCAATGGTGCCGCGAGCAGCGCAGCCCGCGGAGTCTCGATCATGCTGCCGACGAGATAGGGAACCGTGACCCCGGTGTCCGCGGCGACCGTCTCGGCGGCGCGGTGCACCTGTGCGATGGCCTCGGTCAGCTCCCCTGGCAGGGACACCAGCGGGACCATGACTTCGAGTGCAGGCGTAAGTCCCTCGGCATTCACCGTGACCCATGCGCGGAACAATGCTTCCGCCTGTGCGGGGTAAAGGCGGGTCTGCACCATGGCGAAGCGCACCCCGCGTAAACCGAGCATCGGGTTCGACTCGTGTGTGGCAGCAGCTCGTTCGGCCTGGGCATCGTCTCGGTAGTGCCCGTCGGACGGCAGAAATTCGTGCAGCGGTGCATCGAGGAGCCGGACGGTGATGGGCCTGTCGCCCACGACGCGCAGCAGTTCGGTGAAGTCCGATTGCTGAGCCGCCGTCAGAGCAGCGATCGCCTCGATCTCCTCGGCTTCGCTCTCGGCGAGAACGAGCCGCTGCACCAGCGGCAGTTGATCACCCAGGAATTGATGTTCGGTGCGGCACAGCCCGATTCCCTCGGCACCGAGACGGAACGCGGTCGCGGCGTCTTCAGCGTTGTCGGCGTTGGTGCGCACACCCAGTTCACGAATCTCGTCCGCCCACCCGAGTAACACCTCGAGTTCCGGCGATGGTTCCGCGGGCCGGATCGGCACGGCACCTGCGTAGACGTCGCCGGTTCGGCCGTTGACGGACACTGTGTCACCCTCGGACAGGGTGATGCCGTCGGACGTCACGGTGGCGGCACCGAGGTCGATGCGTAGTGTCGTCGCCCCGCACACGGCCGGACGGCCTGCGCCGCGCGCGACGACAGCCGCATGCGACGCCAATCCACCGTTGGACGTGATCACCGCGGTCGCGGCGAGCAGGGCGGGGACATCTGCCGGGCTGGTCTCCGACGCGACCAGGACGACGTTCTTGCCTTCGGCGGCGAGCCGGAGGGCCCGCTCGCTCGACAGGGCGATCTCGCCGATCGCTGCGCCCGGCGACGCGGGAAGACCATGGGCGAGTAGTTGTTCCCGGCCGCTGAGCGTGAGCTGGGCGTGGAGGAGGTCCTGCATCAGATCGGGTTCGAGCATGCGGACGGCCTCGCTGCGTCCGATCGACTGACCGGTGGCGAGATCGACGGCAAGATTGGTGACCGCACGTGGGCCCGGGTGTTCCAGCGCGCCGGCGCTGAGCAGTGCGAGTTGGCGGTCGCGGACCTCGAACTCCACCTCGGCGACCGCTCGGAGATGCGGCTCGAGCGTGGCGAAGATCTGGTCGAGAATCTGCACGCCACCGGGAGTGTGGGTGAGCGGTGCCCCAGGACCGGGGTTGGGGTCGGCCCGGCGAACTCCGAGATGAAAGACGCCGTGAGGTGCGTATTTTCCGCTCTCCAGGTCGCGACTGATCGCCGACCCGTACCCGGACTCGTCCCAGGAACCGAGCCGTAGGGCGCGAACGTGGAGAGCGATTCCCAGGTCGCCCGGCAAAGACAGGGCTTTGCGCGCCCGCTGTCCGCGTGGAGAGGCCCAGCGGGCGAGCATGGCTTTCGCGGCGAGGCCGAGCTGTTCGGCAGGATCCGTGGGAAACGTTGCACCGGTGGACTTCTCGATCAATTCGAGAAGAGCCGGTACGCGAGCGCGGCTGTCGGGGTGGTCGTCGTCGAGGTCATCGAGGTCGTCGGTGTCGATCTCCAACGCGCCCTCGGCGACGAACCGAAGGTTGGCAGCCCAGGAGTCGTAGATGTCGCGCTCTCGTCCGATCACCTCGACGAGTGCGTCGATGTTGCGGCTCGACAGGCCGATGGCCGAGATGGCGGGCGGCAGCGCGGACACTGCCACCGGAGCACTGCAGCGCAGATGCATCAACATGGGCCTGCGTTCGGTACGAACCTCGGGCCAGATTCCGCGGACTGCCAGCTTTTCGAGGAGATCGATTGCAGTGGAGGCGGTCTCGCGGTTCTCGAGTCCGGTACCGGACCCGATCGGCACGGTCAGCCCCGGTACCACAGGCAGCCCGAGCGCCACGAGATTGTCCATCTCCACACCGTGAACACCCAGTACGTCGGCACCGAGTCCACGGGCCCGGCCCTGACCGTATGGCACAGCCGCTCGTGTCGAAGCATGAATGACGTTGTCGGACACGGTCATTCTGGGCTACCGGATACGAGCTTCTCTTCGAGGGCCTCGTCCTCGGCCCGGGTCATGCCCAGCATCATGAGAAGGTGCTGATGCAGCCACATCCACACGGTGTGGTAACCGTCGGTCAGAGGCGACGTCAGAGACGCGGTGTCGCCGTTGTCGAAGCGCTCGAGCGCCACGACGAGTCGCTCGCGGTAGTCCAGGAGCGGGGGGCACTGCTTGGCAGACCGGCGGAGCATCTTGGCCACGTCGGTGTGAATGTCTTCGAGCTGATCGCGGATCTTCGCGTCGTACTGCGCGTCCGAATGGTCGTTCGCGGAGCCGTCGGGGCGGCACTGCCATGCGGTGCACAGTTCGCGCAGGCGACGGTTGACCGGAAGGAAGACATGGAGCAGGTCGGTGACGGCCCTGGCCTCGTCGCTGCCCTCGGGGAGGCGAACCTGCGCTCCCGCGTGGGCGATACCGGCCTGTGTCGGCATCACGACGGGACCCTTCGCGACGGCATCTCCGGCGTCGACCACTGCCTGCAGTTCGGGCGTGATCGGGCCGCGGACCATGCCCTTGACCACCAGATCGACCAACTCGCTCGTGACGACGGTCGGTGCGGACGTGTTGATCGCGAGGTCGTTCATGGTGTTCCTCGTTCTTCTCCGGTCCCTGTCGGGACGGTCATCGGCGAGTGATCTGGCACTCGCTGTCAGGGGACTGTGACGGTGCTCATAACCTACCCAATTAGTAGTGGATGTCAAGAAACAACCGCTAACTATGTACAGACTTGATTCGACCTAGTTACTTGACAACAAGTCGTCTAACACCGTTAGGGTGATTGTGATGGCCGCCACTCGGCCGTACAGCAGACGAAGTGAGGCTTCGAATGAACGACCGGCACGAGCTCTACATCGGCGGTAAATGGGTTCCGTCGTCAGGCGGTGGAACGATCGACGTGCTGGAAGCGGCAACGGGACAGCTGCTGGCCCGGGTACCGGCCGGCACCGAATCCGATGTCGACGACGCCGTCGCCGCAGCGCGTTCCGCCTTCGGCGAATGGTCCCAGTCGACGATCGCCGAACGCGTGCGAGTGCTGCGGCAGATCGCCGACGGGCTCGTCGAGCGTGAGACCGAGCTCGCCGAGATGATGGCGCGCGAAGTCGGTACGCCCATTGCGCGGTCGCGGACCGTGCAGGTCGGACTGGGCGTCACGATCTTCCGATCGATGGCCGACACCCTGGAGGGCATCTCGCTCGAGGAGCGCCGAGGTACGTCGCTGATCATCAAGGTGGGTATCGGAGTCGTCGGAGCGATCACCCCGTGGAACTACCCGCTGTATCAGCTGGCAGCCAAGGTGGCACCTGCGATCGCGGCCGGTTGCACCACCGTGGTCAAACCCAGCAGCGTCGCGCCGCTGGCGGCGTTCGTCGTCGCCGAGATCGCCCACTCGGCCGGGTTGCCGCCGGGCGTGCTGAACATCGTGACCGGTGCGGGCGGCCGGGTCGGGGAGCGATTGGCCGGCCATCCGGACGTCGACCTGGTGAGCCTCACCGGTTCGACTTCGGCCGGTGCCCGCGTCGGACAGGTAGCTGCAGCCGGAATCAAGAAAGTGACCTTGGAGCTCGGCGGCAAGTCCGCATTCATCGTCGCTCCCGACGCCGACCTGGACGCCGCGATCACCGCAGCAGTTCGGGGCTGCTACGTCAACAACGGTCAGACATGTACTGCCACCACACGATTGCTGGTTCCCGCCGAGCGCATCGACGAGGTGGAGAAGAAGCTGGTGGAACTCGTGGGGTCGCAGACGGTCGGCGACCCTCTCGACGAGTCGGTGGACATCGGACCGATGGCGTCGCAGGAACAGCAGCAGTCCGTGCTGAAACATCTGGCCGAGGTGCCGCAGGGCGCGGTCTTCCTGGTCGGTGGACCCGGCGATGTCCAGGGACTCGACGCGGATCTGCGATCGGGATTCTTCGTTCGCCCGACTGTGGTTTCCCGCGTGGACAACACGTCCGCGATCGCGCGCGAAGAGGTGTTCGGTCCCGTCCTCACCGTGATCACCTACGACGGCATCGACGACGCGGTCGAGATCGCGAACGACTCCGACTACGGACTCTCCGGAGCGGTGTTCGCCGGCGACGACGACGACGCCGCGATCGCCATCGCTCGCCGGTTGCGCACGGGCCAGGTCTCCGTCAACGGTGGCCGGTTCAACGCGGCCGCACCGTTCGGTGGCTTCAAGAAATCGGGAATCGGCCGTGAGCTCGGACCGGACGGCCTCGACGAGTACTTCGAGACGGTTTCGCTGCAGCTGCCCGCGAAGGCGACGTGACATGAGTGCCGACGATCATCAGGAGATCACGAAGCTCATGGCCCGCTTCGCGCGCGGAATCGATCTGCGGGACTGGGCTATGTACCGGTCGGTGTTCACCGACGACATCGAGATCGACTACACGAGCTACCGCGCGGGCAACGGTGGTCCGTTCACGGCGGACGACTGGGTGCAGCGAGGGCGGATGCTCTTTCCGGGACTCACAGCGTCGCAGCACTTTCTGTCCAATCTCGACATCACCGTCGACGGCGACAGCGGAACGGTCATCTCTTACGTGCGCGCGGAGCACGTGCTCCCCAACACGGGCGGGGACGCGATGTTCACCATTGGCGGCTACTACACCGATTCGCTTCGGCGGGTCGACGGTGAGTGGAAGATCTGCAAGAAGCAACTGACGGTGCTGTGGAACTCGGGTAACCCGCAGATTCTGGCCATGGCCCGAGAACGTGCGGCCGCCTTGCTCGCAGACGTCTGACCGGTTCGGCACCGACCGCCGTCACAGGTCACGAACTGGGTCGGTGCCGTCCCAGTTCGTGGCTGCCTCGGCGACGCGACGGTACAACGCCAGAATGCTCGGCCGCGGTTCGTAGATCTCGACGAGATGTCCCAGTTCGCCGCGGGCATCGTGGAACGCAAAGCTGTTTCCGTTCGGCGTGGTCGATGAAAACAGTGCGGGCCAACCGCTTTCGGTGAAGATGCGTTGCTGTTCGGCGAACGAGTTCACCATGATCGCAACATGGTGAACGCAGTGTCGTGCCGTCGTGGTCTCCGCGAACTCCGGTGGAGTTGCCACATGGGTCTGCACCAATTCGATCTGGGTGCGCCCCCACTGGCCGTAGGCCGAGGTGTGATCGAACGCTCCGGGATTGTGCCGGACGAAGAACGGCCCGGTGCCGGTGCGGGACGAGAAGTCCGCGGCCGCCCCCGTACGTCATCGACCATGTAGGCGATCTGTACGACGCTGCCCAGCTGATACTCGCACATGGGCTTCTCCTTGGGGGGCCTTGCTCAACTTGGCATCGACTATAAATACTCCGACGGCTCGAAAGGCCGGTTTCCGCGCCATCGCCCGTCAAGTGCGCGCCCTGTCAGTCCTATTTTGGCACGTCAGTGCACAAAACGAACTTTCTCGGAATGCTGGACTTATCCATGTACATAGTTGAGTATGACCTAGGTAACAACAGCAGCATTCAAGTTACTCACCTCACGTAGGTAGGATTCCATGACAGATGCGCTGAGCATCAACGGTCTCTCCAAGACTTTCGGCGGCCATCGGGCACTCGACGACGTCGAACTTCTCGTCGCACCCGGCGAGATCCGGGGCCTGGTCGGGCAGAACGGGTGCGGCAAGTCCACTCTCATCAAAGTGCTTGCCGGATATCACGATCCCGACGACGGTGCATCGATCGCGGTCGGCGGTGACCAGCTGCATGTCGGAACTCCTGGTAGCGGCGAGGCTGCCGGTCTTCGCTTCGTTCACCAGGAACTCGGACTGGTCGAGAGCCTCGACGTGGTCGACAACCTCGCGCTCGGGCACGGATACAAGACCACCGCCATCGGCACCATCGACTTCAGGGCAGAACGCGCTGGGGCCAAGGCTGCTCTCGCCGAGCTCGGTGTCGACCTCGCCCTCGACACGCTCGCCGGGGCGTTGACCATGAGTGAACGCACCATGCTGGCCATCGCCCGTGCGGTCCAGGACCGCTCCGGTGAGGCCCGTGTGCTGGTACTCGACGAACCCACCGCGAATCTCCCTGCTGCAGAGGCGGTCCGGTTGTTCGATCTGGTCCGCCGAATTCGCGACCGCGGGGTGGCCGTGCTGTTCGTCTCGCATCACCTGAACGAGATCTTTTCCCTGTGCGACAGCGTGACGGTCATGCGAGACGGCAAGATCGTGACCACGAGGGCCCTGGACGATCTCGACGAATCCGGTCTCGTCGAACTGATGATCGGCCGCCGCGTCGAGGAGTTCCTCGCCGAGCCGGAGGAAACCACCGACGCCATCGGTGACCCTGTTCTGCAGATCGTCGACTTGTCCTGTGGCGCAGTGGAAGACTTCAGTTTTTCGATCCGTTCCGGTGAAGTACTCGGCATCGCCGGCATCACCGGATCCGGTCGAGAGCAGATAGTGCCCGCGCTCTTCGGTGCGGAGACCCGCGGCGGCGAGATCACCGTGGACGGGGAGACCGTCGAACAAGGTCGTCCGGACCTGGCGATGTCGGCTGGTATCGGTTGTGTGCCGGCCGAACGCCTGTCCAACGCAGCCTTTGCCACAGCGTCGCTCCGCGAGAACGTGTCGGTCGCCGACCCGTGGGGATTCGCCAAGGGTGGTGTGGTGCGCGTCAAGCGTGAGAAATCCGATGTGGCGCACTGGCTCGAACGCCTCGGAGTGCGGCCCACGGGCGATACCGAGCGACACCTGAGCACCCTCAGTGGCGGCAACCAGCAGAAGGTCGTGCTCGCGCGGTGGCTGCGTCGCAATCCGCGAGTGCTGCTGCTCGACGAACCCACACAGGGCGTCGACATCGGCGCGAAGGCCGACATTCACGCTCTCGTGGACGCCGCCGCCCGGGCCGGCGCAGCGGTACTGGTGGTGTCCACCGACCACGGCGAGCTCACCCGACTGTGTGACCGAGTGATCGTGCTGTCCGTAGGCCGTGTTGTCGACGAATTCTCGCGGCCCCGGATCGACCCCGATCGGCTGACCGCCTCCACGTTGAAGAAACCTGCTCCCGCCGCGGCCCTCGCCGGCACTCGGACTCGGTGAAAGGATCACCATGACAACCCAATCTCACGAAGAAGCGGCGGCCGCGCCCGCGAGCCCACCATCGGGCGGAAGCGACGGTTCGGGTGCCCCAACGAAGGGGCGCACGTTCTCACTCGGACTCGATCGCTTCAGCGGTCTGTACGTGTGGGTCGCCATCATCGTGCTGTTCGCGATCTGGATCCCCGACACCTTCATGACCCAGGGCAACTTCCGCATCGTCGCCGGTGATCAGGCGATCACCGCCATCTTGGCCATCGGCCTCATCGTGCCGTTGGCCGCGGGCGTGTTCGACCTGTCCATCGCCGGCGTCATGGGGTTCTCGGTCGCGATGGTGTCCTACCAACTCTCCCAGGGCATCAGTACGCCTGTCGCCATCGTCACGACCCTGCTGTGCGGCGCGCTGATCGGTGCCGTGAACGGCTTCGTAGTGGTCAAACTGCACGTCGACTCGTTCATCGCGACGCTCGGTATGTCCAGCATCCTGCTGGCCGGAACGTATTGGGTGACCGACGGAAAGCAGATCACCGAGGGCTTCACCGACGGCTTCCTCGACATGGGCAGCAAGCCCTTCCTCGGCCTGCCGCTGCCGTTCTTCTACATGATCGCTGTCGCTGCGGTGATGTACGTCCTGCTCGAGAAGACACCGTTGGGCCGATACCTGTACGCCACCGGAGGCAATCGTCAGGCAGCGCGACTCGCCGGGCTACGTGTCGAACGAATCATGTTCGGGGCCTTGATGACTTCGGCGACGATCGCTGCGCTCACCGGAGTGGTGTTGGCAGCCAAGCTGGGCACCGCCGCGCCCGACATCGGTCCGTCGTACTTGCTTCCCGCCTTCTCCGCCGTGTTCCTGGGCTCCACCCAGATCCGCGCCGGCCGCGTCAACGTGCTCGGCACGCTCATCGCCATCTATCTCCTCGCCACCGGTGTGAAGGGCCTGCAACTGGCCGGCGCACCCAGCTTCGTCAACGACCTTTTCAACGGACTCGCCCTCATCGTCGCCGTCGCACTCGCCGCGCGAACCGCTCGCCGCAATTAGGTCTTCGAAAGGAAATCACGTGAAAACCATCACTTGGACAAAGGCTTTGGCCGGTATTGCTGCCGCAAGCCTGGTCCTGACCGGCTGCAGCAGCTCGGAAGACACGACCACCGGCGAGGCCGCAGACGTCACCGGTGCGCAGGCATTCGCCGACCAGTACGAGGCTGCGCCTACCGATCTCGTGCTGACCACGCCGTTGAGCAAGGCACCGGACGAGGGAAAGTACGTCATCAGCATCGAGACGCCCCAACCGATCTCCAGCGCCAAGAACGACGCCATTCAGAAGGCCGCCGACGTACTCGGCTGGCGGTATCAGCGCGTTCTGATGGGCACCGACGCCGAAGCGGCACCCAAGGCCATGGATCAGGCCATTGCCCTGAAGCCGGACGCCATCCACATCTCCGGCACACCGTTGACGATGCTGACGAAGCAGATCGCCTCGGCCGAGGCCGCGGGCATTCCTGTGGTCGCCGACAGTATTGCGGGAGAGCCGGTTCCCGGTGTCATCTCCACCGCCCTCGACGGCGATGCGCAGGTGCAGGAGTGGGGCAAGATGGTGGCCAGTCAGGTCGTTGCGGACAGCAACGGTGAGGCCAACGTCGCGATCTTCTCGATCACCGACTACTCGATCCTCAACGTCTTCACGGATGCCTTCACCGCGCAGCTGGAAAGCCAGTGCCCGGATTGCAAGGTCCAACTCGTGAACCAGCAGGTCACCGATCTCGGAACCAAGACCCCGCAGAGCGTCGTCAGCACGCTCCAGCGTGACCCCACCATCAACTACGCGGTCTTCTCCTTCGGCGACCTCGTCCTCGGTGTCGACGCGGCACTGCGCGGTGCGAGCCTGCAGGATCAGGTCACGTTCGCCGGTCAGACGCCGACGCCGGACAACCTGCAGTCGCTGAAGGACGGTGACAACAGTGTGTGGGTAGGTTTCCCGGTCCAGATTCTCGGATGGCGTGTGCTCGACACGTTGGCCCGCCAGTTCAACGGCGACGATGTCGCCGAAGCGGACGCGGCGTTCATGCCGACTCAGTTGCTCAACAAAGACAACATCGACACGGCGGTGCTCGACGAGGAGACCGGTTACTACGTGGGTGTCGCCGACTACCAGGATCAGTTCAAGACGCTCTGGAAGAAGTAGATTCGCATGATCCACGCGGCAGCCGAGCGCATCGTGTCGTTGTCGTCCCTGTCCGCGATCGAGGTACCGCCGCCGCAGTTCGTCGAGTTCGCCGCAGCGGGCGGGTTCGACGCGGTGGGTGTCCGAGCGGCGCAGACCGGGCAGGACAGGGGATTTCAGCTCCCTGCCGGGTCCGCGCTGCTGCGCGACACCAAGTCTGCTCTGGCGGACAACGGGATGCGCGTGCTCGACGTCGAAGTGGTGAAACTGCACCCAGGCAGCTCTCGCGGTGATTGGTCGGCGGTGCTCGATGCCGGCGCGGAACTCGGCGCAGACCATCTTCTCGTCACGGTGCTCGACGACGATCGGATTCGCGCCGAGAGCAACTTCGCGGAACTCGCCGAACTGTCCGGCGACTACGGACTTCGCGCCTGTCTGGAACCGATGATCTTCTCGTCGGTGCGGGACGTGTCGGCGGCCGCGGCATTCGTCGAGGGTGTGGCCGGCCGGGCGGGCGTGCTCGTCGATGCGTTGCACTGGGCGCGTGCGGGTTCCGACGTCGCCGACATCACCGCCCTCGCAGAGGATCTGCTGCCGTACTGCCAGCTGTGCGACGCCGTGTCGGCAGCCCCGTCGACGGATCCGAACGCGGCCATCACCGAGGCCCGAACCCACCGTCTGGCACCGGGCACAGGTGCCCTTCCGCTCGCCGAATTTCTGCGAGCACTCCCGGCGTCGGCCGCCGTGAGTGTGGAAGCACCCTCGGCCCGGAGCGTCACCGATCCCGGCGGATGGATCGCCGAACTCGGCCGGGCGACGTGGACGGTGCTCGACCGGCTGCAGCACCCGAATGACAAACTGTACTAAGACCGACAAGTTTGTGTCGACCGGAAAGCGAACGCTGACATGACATCTGCAATCCAGAACAAATACGTCCACATCGTCGCACCCAAGGATGCGGAGACCGTCGTCGAGGACTCGGTGACACCAGCCCCGGACGGGGTGGTCGTCGACATTCGGTACTGTGGTATCTGCGCGACCGACACGCACGGATACGCGTCGGCAGCATTGCCGCCCGCGGTGTTCGGACACGAATGGACGGGCACGGTCAGTGCGGTGGGTGCCGAGGTGACCTCGGTACGCGTCGGGCAGCGTGTGGTCGCGGGTGTCGGGCCGGCGTGCGGGGTGTGCGCTCAGTGTCGCGCCGGGCACGCGTCCAACTGCGATCTCGCGTTCGCGGAGGCGAACGGAATCACCGACGATGCACCTGCCCACGGTGGGTTTGCTACCACGTTGAAAGTGTCCGCACGACGGGCGATTCCGGTACTGGATGCGCTGTCCGACGAAGAGGCCGCGTTGATGGAGCCGGCTACCGTGACGTTCCATGCCGTCAAGCGAGCGGCCATCACGCTCGGTTCGATCGTCGTGGTCCAGGGTGCCGGACCGATCGGCCTGTTGACCGCGCAGCACGCGCGTACGGCCGGTGCCGGTCGAGTGCTGGTCAGCGAACCGACGTCCGCACGTCGCTCGGCGGCAACCGATCTGGGCTTCACCGACGTGGTGGAGCCCGGGGGCCTCGCTACTCTGCTGAGTGAGGTCACCGACGGTCTCGGTGCAGACGTGCTGTTCGAATGCACCGGCGTGGCCGCGCTGTTGCAGCCCTCGGCGGAGTTGGTCAGGCGAGGTGGGACGCTTGCGCTGCTCGGCTATCCGGGAACCGAATCGTCGGTGAGCTACGGGGATTGGCAGTCCCGAGAACTGACCGTCATCGGTTCGCTGGCGTACTCGCACGAAGACTTCAAGGGCACGATGACGCTGATTGCCGAGGGCCGAATCGACGTGAAGTCGTTGCACACCGGCACGATCGGTCTGGGTGAGCTGGTGGACATGTTCGACGAGCTCGACAGCGGTACCAGCACCCACGCCAAGGTGCTGGTCGACCCGAAACTCTAGAGGCCTGCGGGGACCGGGACGGTTTGGCCGCTGCCGCAGGTTGCGCCGCCGTCGACAGGGATCGCCGCCCCGGTGACGAACGATGCGAGCGGAGAGGCGAGGAAGGCGATGACCTCGCCCACCTCGCGGGCGGTGCCCCAACGGTGCAGGGGCACCATGCTTTTGAGCGACTCGTAGCGGTCGGGCGTGTTCTCTTCGATGCGCTTGGTCATTCCGGTACTGATCGGACCGGGGCAGACTGCGTTGACACGAATGCCGTCGTTGGCGAGGTCGAGGGCGAACGACCGCGCCATATTGACAGCACCCGCTTTCGCGGCGGCGTACGGCCACCGGTTCGGTTCACCGCCCAGCGCGGTTGCCGACGCGGTGATGACGACCGAGCCACCTCCTGAGCGGCGGAACGCCGGAATCGCCTCGCGCACACCCAGTGCGATAGCGCGCAGGTTCACGTCGATCGACCGGTCGAAGACGTCCATGTCGAGTGTCTCGATCGAGCCCGAAGCCGCAATTCCGGCGTTCAGTACGAGGGCATCGAGTCGGCCGAACGACAATTCGGCCTGCTCGACCGCGGCCCGGTTGTCATCGGATCGGGTGACGTCGCCGACGAAGGCCACCGCATCGTCGTTGCCCGCCAACCAGTCCAGCGACTCCGGGGTGGTGTCGAAGGCAACCACCGACCCGCCACGTTCGAGGATGATTTCGACTGCGGCACGGCCGATTCCGGACGCTGCACCGGTTACGACCGCCACCGAACCGGCGGTCACGACGATTGCTCCAGCTGCACCGGACGGGGAGTCCCCTCGACGGTCGACGACGGGCTGGTGCCGTCGAACAATGTGGATTTCATAGTGCACTCGTTTTCGGCGTGGTCAATTCTGCGGCGGTGTCGAGCAGGGTGGCCAGTCGTGCCGGCGCCGCAGCCCAATCGTTGGGTGAACGCATGTCGTCCCAGAAGTTGACCTCGACGATCAATTGCTCCGCGCCGGCGGCGATCGCGGTCCGGATGTCCTTTTCGACGCCCTCGATGCCCTGACCGGCCGAGCCGACGGCATCCGTCGGTCGCTGCAGATAGGACCGCAGGAACAGTCGGACGGGATCCATACCGGCGGGCCGCATTCCGGCCATGGTGTCGAGCTGGTCCAGTAGTGCGTCAGGACTGCCGCTGCTGGGGTTCCAGATGTCGAACAATGCTGCGGTGCGTGCCAATCCCGTTGCCGACCGGAGACCGGACAACAGGGGAGGATGAGGTTTCTGCACGGGTTTGGGCCGAACGACGGAGCGGGGGATAGTGAAGAATTCGCCGTCGAACTGCACGGGATCAGGACCCCAGCACGCCTGAACGGCGTGCACGAGTTCACTCATCCGTCGACCACGGGTACGCGGATCGACATCCATCTGAGCGTGTTCCTCGTCGGACCAGCCGGCACCGAGGCCCGCGACGAGACGCCCGCCGGAAAGGATGTCCAGAGTCGACAGTCGCTGTGCCAGTTCGATCGGACGATGGTACCCGGCGACCAGGATGCTGCTGCCGATCGTGACCGTCCGAGTGCAGGCCGCCACGTACGCCAGGAGTTCTGTGGCACCGAGCACCGATCGGTAGGCCGGGTGGACGCTGGTGGTGTGGCGACCACCGTAGATCGATTCGTTCTCTTCTGGATAGAACAGGTGCTCCTGGACCCACAGGCTCGCGAATCCGAGCTCCTCGGCCGAGGTGGCGAACTCGCGTACCGCACCGACGTCGACGTGTTCGCCGAGCTGGGGGAGGCTCAATCCGATAGGGAGACTCACAGGACGGTCACCGTTCCGGTGTTGCCGTCGACCTCGATCATCGCGCCGTCGGGAATCCTGGACGTGGCGTCCTGCACCGACACGGCACAGGGAATGCCGAGCTCGCGGCAGACTATCGACGAGTGGGTGATGGTGGCACCTACGTTGACCACCACACCGCCGGCGAAGACGAACAGTGGCGTCCACGCCGGATCGGTCTGCGGCGCAACGATGATGTCGCCTTCGGCCAGATCGCCGACCTCGTACGGATCGTGCAGGATTCGGGCACGGCCACGGCTCACGCCCGGTGCGCCACCCACACCGGACAGCGCGTCGCCCGGTGCCGCGATCTGTGCCTTGTGCTCGGTCCGCCTGGGCCACTGCGACAACGGGAGTTTCTCGAACAGGAAGAACGGTGGTTCGAGATCGAACAGTGCCAGGTATTGCTCACGCCGGTCCGCGATGGTGTCCACGAACGACTCGGGGTCCGCCACGAACGCGTCGAGTTCGTCGTCGAGCAACATGGTGACGTCGTGGTGATCGCCCATGACTCCTCGATCCACCATGCGATGGCCCAGCTCGTACAGAGCTGTCCGCATTTCGCCCATGACCTTCACACATGCGGTCTTGGTTCGTTCACGCCACGGCATGAACTTGGTGATGGATTTGGCTGCGTCGAGAAAGCTCTGCCGAGTGGCGTCGTCGGGCATCTTGGCGGCGAGTTCGGCGGTGAGCGCGATGCGTTTGGCCTGGTTACGCTTTCGGATGAGCTCTGGGTCGTTCTCGGCGGGGCTCATCCGCATGCCGTTGACGGCAAGCAGTGCCAGGACCGGCTTGGATTCCCAACTGTCCGAGCGGATGTCCCATTCGTTCGGTGCGCGCGATCCGTACTTGTAAAGGAAGTCGTCGAAGTCCGTTCGGAACTGTTTCGCGTCGGGGGTGCCGCTCGCGTCGACGGCCTCGAGCAACGTGGCGAGGCCGTCGTCGAACAGAGCGGTCAGTTCTGCAGACCCGGCGACGAGGCGGCCCATGCTCCACAGCGCGTAGGAGGGCTCCGCGGAGTCGACTCCGCCGAGGCCGCTGAGAAGATCGCCGAGCTTGTCTGCCTCGCCGATGGATTCGAGCAGCGCGCCCGCCACGGCCGGCCCCATCGTCGACAGGGTGGTGGTGACGGGGTGATAGGCGTAGCAGAAGATCAGGTCCGGAACGAAGGAGCGGGCGTGATCGACGAGCGCCTGGTCACTCATGGCCGTGACATCGGGACGATTCGCGCGCGCGAGATCGGCACGGTGCTTGGCTTCTTCGGCCTCGGGGAACGTGTCGGTGGTCAGCGACCACGCGGTCTTCTCCGCCAGGCCCGCGGTCAGTTCGGCGTTCTGGTGGCCGGGCTTCTCGACGTACTCGGGGATGCCCGGATGGTCGCCGACCCACAGGCTGTTCCAGACCGGGACGGTCAGTCCGGGAAGTCGGGCACCGTTGAGTTCTGTCATCGAGAAGTTCGTGTAATGGTACCCGCCGAAGTTGCCGATGATCTCCGGCATCTCCTCGTCGATCTCGGACGCGAGGTGAGTCCCGAGGTGCTCGACGTAGCCCTCACGCCAACCGATGTTCAAACCCTTGTTCCACACGAGGGTCACGTTGAGCGGACTCGACGGGTCGGGCAGAACCTCACCGGCGTTCGCCCGTGTGTAGACCGGGTACCGCTCGCTGAACTCCCAATCGGTGATCCAGCTGTCGGGATTCTGGTCGCTGCTCATCGGGTCCTCCTCATCCGTGGTCGTGGACTGTATTTCAAGTCACACTATAGAAACAACGGGTCAATAGAAACATGCACAGAGATATTGCGCAGCAGTTTGAGGAGCTGATTCCCGAGGAGGATCCTCTGGACTAACTTTACTTGCGATCTAGTAACTAATCCGGTTGTGTGGGAGACTCAGCTCACACCCCGTCTGTCGCCCTTTTCGTCGGCCCCTACCCGGGAGGAACATCGTGTTCGCAAAAGTCCTCGTTGCAAACCGCGGAGAAATCGCCGTCCGCGCATTCCGTGCGGCGGTCGAACTCGGTGCCTCGACCGTCGCCGTCTATCCCTACGAGGACCGCAACTCTGCGCACCGCGCCAAGGCGTTCGAGTCGTATCAGATCGGCGAGCCGGGTCACCCGGTCCGCGCCTACCTCTCGGTCGACGAGATCATCGCGGCGGCAAGCAAAGCCGGTGCCGACGCGGTCTACCCGGGGTACGGCTTCCTGTCGGAGAACGCCACCTTGGCCGCAGCCTGCAAGGCGGCAGGTATCACGTTCGTCGGCCCGTCCGCCGAGATCCTCGAGCTCACCGGAGACAAGTCGCGTGCTGTTGCCGCAGCCGCCGCGGCAGGGCTTCCGGTCCTCGCATCATCGGCTCCGTCGGAGGATCCCGACGTATTGCTCGAGGCGGCCGCGACGATGTCGTTTCCGATCTTCGTCAAGGCGATCGCCGGTGGTGGCGGTCGCGGAATGCGCCGGGTGGCCGCGCCGGAAGATTTACGCGACGCCATCGACGCCGCATCCCGTGAGGCGAGGACCGCGTTCGGCGACGGCACCGTGTTTCTCGAACAGGCGGTGGTCGACCCCCGGCACATCGAGGTACAGATTCTCGGCGACGCGACGGGTGAGGTCATCCATCTGTTCGAGCGTGACTGTTCTCTGCAGAGGCGGCATCAGAAGGTAATCGAGGTCGCCCCGGCACCCGGGCTCGATCCCGAACTGCGAGAACGAATCTGCGCAGACGCGGTCAGGTTCGCCCGCCACATCGGATACACGTGCGCGGGCACCGTCGAATTCCTGCTCGACCCGCACGGGAACTACGTGTTCATAGAGATGAATCCGAGAATTCAGGTCGAACATACGGTGACCGAGGAGATCACCGACGTGGATCTGGTGGGCTCGCAACTGCGCATCGCGTCCGGGGAAAGCCTGGCCGATCTGGGATTGAGCCAAGAGTCCATCGTGATCCGCGGCTTCGCGATGCAGTGCCGCATCACCACCGAGGATCCGACCGACGGTTTCCGTCCTGATACCGGGCGCGTCACCGCCTACCGCACCCCAGGAGGATCGGGCGTGCGGCTCGACGGCAATGTCGGCGTGGGGTCGGAGATCGGGTCGCATTTCGATTCGATGCTCGTCAAATTGACCTGCCGCGGGCGTGATTTCGCGACCGCGTCCGCGAGATCACGACGGGCGATCGCCGAATTCCGGGTACGCGGCGTTGCGACGAACATTCCGTTCCTGCAGGCGGTGCTGGACAACCATGACTTCCTCTCGTGGAAGGTCACCACGACCTTCATCGAGGAGCATCCGGAACTGTTGACGCAGAACATCTCTGCCGATCGTGGCTCACGCATTCTGCAGTACCTGGCCGACATCACCGTCAACCGCCCGCACGGCGAGCGACCGTCGTCGGTCTATCCGATCGACAAGCTTCCGTCCATCGACACCCGGTTCTCGCCTCCGGCCGGTTCCAGGGACCGGCTGATCGCTCTCGGACCGACAGGTTTCGCAACCGAGCTGCGATCCGCCACCGCACTTGCAGTCACCGACACCACTTTCCGCGACGCACACCAGTCCCTGCTGGCTACCAGGGTGCGCACCCGGGATCTCGTCGAGGTGGCACCCCACGTTGCGCGCCTCACCCCGCAATTGCTCTCGGTGGAGGCCTGGGGCGGCGCGACGTACGATGTCGCGCTTCGGTTTCTGCACGAGGACCCGTGGGAACGACTCGCCGCGCTGCGCGCGGAGATGCCCAACATCTGTCTGCAGATGCTGCTCCGCGGGCGGAACACGGTCGGGTACACGGCGTACCCCGATCGCGTCACGCACGCCTTCGTCCAGGAAGCCACCGACACCGGAATCGACATCTTCCGAATCTTCGACGCTCTGAACAACGTCGATCAGATGAAACCGGCCATCGATGCAGTGCGGGACACCGGGACCGCTGTCGCGGAGGTGGCGATGTCCTACACCGGCGATCTGGCCGATCCGAACGAAACCCTGTACGACCTCGACTACTATCTGCGCCTGGCCGAACGGATCGTCGACGCGGGTGCCCATGTCCTGGCGATCAAGGACATGGCCGGCCTGCTGCGCCCGCCCGCCGCAGCGACTCTGGTCTCTGCGCTGCGGTCGCGCTTCGACCTACCCGTGCACCTCCACACCCATGACACCCCCGGCGGCCAACTCGCGACGTACTACGCGGCGTGGCAAGCCGGCGTCGATGCCGTCGACGGGGCGAGTGCGGCCTTGGCCGGCACGACTAGTCAGCCCGCGTTGTCGGCGATCGTCGCGGCAACAGACAACACCGACCGCGCCACAGGACTCGATCTCGCGGCGGTCTGCGACCTCGAACCGTATTGGGCAGCAGTGCGTTCGACATACGCGCCGTTCGAGTCCGGTCTCCCGTCGCCGACCGGGCGCGTCTACACCCACGAGATCCCGGGCGGTCAGCTCTCCAATCTGCGCCAACAGGCGTCCGCGCTGGGGCTCGCGCATCGTTTCGAGGACATCGAGGCGGCCTACGCCGGGGCGGATCGGGTGCTGGGCCGACTCGTCAAGGTCACGCCGTCGTCGAAGGTGGTGGGCGACCTCGCGCTGGCGCTGGTCGGCGCCGACGCGACGGCCGCCGAATTTGCCGAGGACCCATCGAGTTACGACATCCCGGGATCGATGATCGACTTCCTCCGCGGGGATCTCGGCGAACCCGCGGGCGGTTGGCCGGAACCGCTGCGAAGCCGGGCGCTGACCGGCCGGGCCGAGCCGCACCCCGTAACTCCGTTGACCGAAGCGGACGAGCTCACGCTGTCCGTGCCCGGTCGTGAACGACGAACCACGCTGAACCGCTTGCTCTTTCCTGCCCCTGCGCGGGAGTTCGAGAAGCATCGCGAGGACTACGGCGACACCTCACAGCTCTCGACCAACCAGTATTTCTACGGTTTGCGGCAGGGGGAGGAACACCGCGTTCGGCTCGAGCAGGGCGTCGAACTGCTGATCGGGCTCGAGGCGATATCGGATCCGGACGCCGAGGGAGTCCGCAACGTTCTGTGCATCCTGAACGGTCAGCTGCGTCCGGTGCCGATCCGTGACCGGAGCATCGAAACCACCACCCGGTCTGCCGAGAAGGCCGATCGCACCGACCCCGGTCACATACCCGCGCCGTTCAGCGGTGTCGTGACGGTGTCGGTCAAGGAAGGCGACGTGGTCGCGCAAGGTGAATCTGTCGGCTCGATCGAGGCCATGAAGATGGAAGCGACGATCACCGCGACCAAGGCCGGTACGGTCACCCGCGTTCCGATCGGCCGTGCCTCCCAGGTCGACGGTGGAGATCTTCTGCTGGTGGTGGCGTAACAGCCCGCCGCCCTGACTCAGATCAGGGCGGCGGCGATCGTCTCGGCGTGCACGCTGGTGGTGCCGAACAGCAACTCACTGGTCTTTGCCCGCCGAAAGTAGTGGTGCAGAGGGTGTTCCCAAGTGAAGCCGATTCCCCCGTGGATCTGAATCGATTCTTCGGCGGCGAAGGTGGCCGCACGGCACGCGAGCACTCGGGCAGTCGCGGCGGCGGCAACGAACTCGCCGGTGCTACGCGAGTCGGCCCCGGCTGCATCGAGCACCGCCGCCTCGGCCAGTTCGGTCGCGATGAGCATGTCCGTGAGACGATGCTTGATCGCTTGGAACGACCCGATCGCCCGTCCGAATTGCCGACGGGTTCTTGCATACTCCACCGACATGTCCAGGCATGCGCGAGCCGATCCCACCTGTTCGGCCGCAAGTGCTGTGATGGCGGCCGCTTGTGCCCTGTCGAGGCCGGCACCGATGTCGTCGCCCGTCGCCCGGTGAGCGACCGCTCCGGAAAACTCGACTCGTGCCAGCCCTCTGGTGAAGTCCAACGCCTCACGTGGTGTTCGGACCACTCCCTCAGCGGTACCGTCGATCGCTGCCAGCTCGGTGCCGTCCGCACCCACGGCCACCACGATCAGCAGATCCGCATCGGCCCCGTCCACCACGGCTTCCTGGACGCCGTCGAGCACGAGGGTGCCGCCGCTGCCCGCCGTAGCCTGGATGGAGGACGCGGCGAAGGGGAAGGAGGCCACCAGCGCGGCCGTCTCGGTACCGTCGGCGATCGCCGGAAGATTCTGCGAGCAAGCACGTTCGGACCCTGCATGCAGGAGACAGAAGCCTGCCAGGACGATCGACGACAGGTAAGGGGCGCTGCCGAGGGAGCGACCCAGCTCGGTCATCACCACTGCTGTGTCCTTCAGAGTGAAGCCGGCACCGCCGAACCGTTCCGGGAACGGGATTTCGGTGAGGCCCATTTCCGCTAATGCCGGCCGAACGTCCTCGCCGACTGTCGTTCTGGCAAAGGACGAACGAAGGCCGGCCTGCAGATCCCGTTGCTCGACGGTCAATTCGAGTGTCATGACAAGCTCCTATCGTGGTTCGCGAGGCAAGCCGAGCCCGCGCTCGCCGATGATGTTGCGCTGGATCTCGTCCGAACCGCCGGCGATTCGATACCCGGGAGCACCGAGAAGATGTTCGGTCCACGCGAAGGTGTCGGGTGCACCGGTGTCCGCCAGGATCCGGGGCCCGAGGAATGTCGCGGCCGTGTCGCCGATGCGTTTGAGATTCTGAGTCCACACCAGCTTGCCGATCGAACCCTCCACTCCGGGAACAGCTCCGGCCAATTCGCGCTCGGCGTACCGGGCGACCATGAGTGCCGACGCTTGTTCGTAGACAACAACTTCGGCCAGTTGTTGCCGGACGAGCGGATCGTCCGAGATACCGAGGCTTTTGGCCAGGCGGATCAGATCGGTGCCGTTTCCGCCGGCGCTGACGATCCCGGCGCTCGAACTCCGCTCGAACCCGAGTGTCGTCAGCGCGACGGTCCAGCCGTCGCCCTCGTCGCCGAGCCTCGACGAGTCGGGCAACTCGACGTCGGCGAGAAACACCTCGTTGAACGTCGACCCGCCGGACATCTGCCGAATGGGTCTGATGTCGACCCCGGGTGCGTCCATGGGCATCATGAACGCCGTCATGCCGCGGTGTTTCGGGACGGTTGTGTCGGTGCGGGCGATGAGCAGACCCCACTTGGAGAACTGCGCCCCCGAACTCCAGACCTTCTGGCCGTTCACGCGCCAGCCGCCGCCGGACTTGACTGCCTTGGTCGACAATCCGGCAAGGTCGGAGCCCGCTCCGGGTTCCGAGAACAGCTGGCAGCAGAGCTCGTCGGCCCGCAGGAAGGGCTCGACGAATGTCTTCTTCTGTTCGGGGGAACCCATAGCGTGGATGGTCGGTGCCACCAATTCGACTGTCACCAGTATGGTCTCGTGTCGCTCTGGTGCGTCGTACTGCCGTTCGAGCCCGACGTACGCGCGCTCGTGGCTTGCGGTGAGGCCCGGCCCACCCCATTCGGGTGCCCAGGTGATCGCACCGAATCCGGCATCGACACGGCGGCCCTGCCACTGCGCCGCGGCCTGGATCAGCTCGCGTTCCTCGTCGTGACTGCGGTTGTGGAAGATCGCGTAGTTGGGGTCGGACATCGCGGTGTTCGTCCGGGGTTCGAGGTTCTCTGCGAGCCACGCCTCGGACTTCTCGGCGAATGCCTGTACGTCGATCGTCATGACTTCGTTCCTCCCGACATCTCGGCGATCCGCGCCTCGACCGCGATCTTGGAATCCGGGTGTTCGGACAGGCGAAGGGTGTACGACTGCTCGAGCTCGTACCCGCGTTTGATGTCGATGTCTTCGCAACCGTTCAGGGACTGTTTTGCCAAGGTCAGCGCATAGCGGCTCTTGGCTGCGATCGACCGTGCGCGGGACATCGCGGTGGCCATGAACGTCTCGTGCGCAACGACTTCGATCGGAGCACCCCAGTTCTTCAACGTTGCCGCGTCCACTGCCTCGGCGGTGAAGAACATCCGACGCATAGCTTGTTGCGGCAGCATCCGAGCGGTGAAGCGTCCACCGCCGAGGACACCCACCCCCATTTCGGGTAGACCGAAGGTCGCCCGTTCCGAGGCGACCACCAGATCGCACATGGATGTGAGACCGAATCCACTACCGAGGCAGGGGCCGTTGATTGCGCCGATCACGGGCAGGGCGCAGTCCAGCACTCCGAAGATCGCTCGCTTGGCTTCGCGCATGTCCACGACGCCGCTCGTCGCATCCATGACGCGGAAGCTACCGAGATCGTTTCCGGCGCAGAAGATGCGGCCGCGCCCGGTCAGGACCACCACGCGGACGTCCTGGTTGTCCGACAACGCCTCGAAGACGGTGGCGATCTCCCGGTACATCTGCGTGTCGATCGCGTTGACCTTGCCGCGGGCCAACTCGACGACTGCGATACCGGGCTCGGGCTCGGTGACCACGACGTGGTCGACTCCGGCAGGCTGTAATGACTCGGTCTGTGAAGACATGGGAGCCTCTATCTCTCGTGTGACGCGGCGAAGGTCATCGCCGCCATCTGCGCCGGTACGGCGGCGCGATCGCGGGTCCAGTTGCGCAGTGCGAATTTCTGCACCTTGCCGCTGACGGTTTTGGGTAGCGAGTCCACCACGAAGATGCTTTCGGGAATCTTCTGTACGGCGATGTCGCGGTCGACGAGGAATCGGTGGACTTCATCGAGGGTGAGGTCTCGGCGATCGCGAGTGACGACGAACGCGCATCCCCGTTCTCCCGTATGGGAATCGGGTCCTGCGACGACGGCGACCTCGATCACGGACGGGTGCGCACCGAGGTGGTTCTCGACATCGTGCGCGCTGATCTTCTCCCCGGAACGGTTGATGATGTCCTTGATCCTCCCCACCACGTGAATGGCACCGTCGCTGTCGAAGCGGCCGAGGTCACCGGTCCTGAAGAAGCCGTCATCGGTGAAGGCGTCGTCGTTGAGGGTGGGGTCGAGATAGCCGAGAAACGTATCCGGTCCGCGCCAGAGTATTTCGCCGACGCCGCCCGCTCCGTTCGACACGATGACCTCGGTGGGTGCGATGGGGCGTCCGTCGGATTTCTGGCGCACGGCCGAGGAATCCCATCGATCGGCAGTGGTGACCGACGGACCTTCGGTGGCCCCGTACATACGAACGACGGTGCCGAGGCGAGTCGTGGCCGCCGCGGTGAGTGTGTCGGGGACGTCGGCTCCGCCGCACACGATGTACCTGATCGACGGTGTCGAAACCTGCGCCGACTCGGCTTCGTCGAGCAGTCCGCGGAGGAACGGCGTCGAAAAGATCATGAAGCTGCAGTGTTCGTCGACGATGTGGCTGAGCGCTACAGCAGGATCCCACGTTTGTTGTAGGACAACGGATGTACCGAGAAGAAACGGCAGAACGAGGGCGCAATTGACGCCGGTGACGTGGGTGACCGGCGACGGGTTGAAGATCACGTCGGTCTCGTTGAGTCCGAACCACTCGATCATCGACGAGTTCTCGTAGACCAGGGTGTTGTGGCTGTGCAGGGCACCCTTGGGGTCGGCGGTAGTACCGGATGTGTAGAGCAACAGGCAGACCTCGTCGGCGGAAGGTGCTGTGCGCGAGAGCAAGTCCGAGATCATCTCGTCCGTGACTCGGTCGAGCAGATCGTCCCACCCCGCCAAGGACACGACGAGTTCGAGGGCTGGCAGATCGTCGGCCAGATCGCGATACATGGCGTCCACGTCGACTCCGCGCAACTCGGCGGGGACGAATGCGACCTTCGCTCGTGACTGTCCGAGAATGAAACGGAGCTCGCGGGACCGATAGATGGGCACGATGGGGTTGGCGACCGCACCCAGCTTCATGACGGCCTGAAAGACGACTACTGCCTCGACGCAGTTCGGGAGCTGAAACGACACGACGTCGTCGGACGTGACGCCGCGGGCGTGCAGGGCGGCGGCCACTCGCGTCGCATCTCGATCGATCTCGGCAAACGTGACGCGGCGCTCGCCGTCGACCACGGCCACGGCGTCCGGGTACATGCGAGCGGCTCGCGTCAGGTAGTACCCGATCGGCCGGTCGTTCCACTGTCCGCCGGTCCGGTACGAGTGCGCGAGGTCGGCGCTCGGCGGCCTGGTCGGCAACATCGCTACTCCCTGCCTCGAGGTTCGATACTTTTCTGACAACAACTACAGTAACTAAGCGCGCAAACTATGTATAGGTTTAAGGTAGATCACACCGGCCCGACGCTATGGTTGTCCCATGGTGACCACTGACGGCGAGATCGTCCCGCGCGCGCGGGCACCCAAGATGTCCGCCAAGATAGCCAACCTCATCGCCGACCAGATCCTGACCGGCGGCATCATCGAGGGGCAGCGGCTGCCGACCGAGAAGGACATGGTGGCAGAGCACGGCGTCGCACGGACCACCGTCCGCGAGGCACTTCGGCTCCTGGAGAGCCGTGACCTGGTGACCATCAAGTCGGGCATCGGCGGTGGGCCGGTGGCGAAACGCCCTCAGCTGGAATCTCTGGGCAACACGATGAAGCTCTTCCTCCAGATCGACGGAGCCAACATCAGCGACGTCATCGACGTGCGGCTGATGCTCGAACCGATCGTGGCGCGTGAAGCCGCGGCGAACATCACCGACGAGCAGGTCGACGTCATGCAGACCGCCTTGGACCGAATGCGCGAGGACCCGGGCGACTACGGCAACTTCCAGGACAACAATGCGGCCTTTCAGCGCAGCGTGTACGACGCCGCGGGAAACCCGGTCCTGAACATCGTGATGGAGACTCTCTGGCTGCTGGTGCGGGACGCCGAGCCGAACGAGCATCCCATCGCCACGCGGCTCGCCGCAATCGAGATGCAGCAGGATGTGCTCGACGCGATGCGGGCCCGCGACGAGGATGCAGCAGCCGACACCATGAGCGCATTCGTGCAGGAGACGGCGAAGTATTACCGCCGTCGGCTGTCCAAGATCATCTCCAGGCCGGTCCGGTGGCAGATGTGACAGAGACAGGCTGTGCGAGGGTGGATTCGGGTGGTCCCGCTTGGATAATTGACCCTGGTCAGGGTGTCTGTCTCGGTTCCATGCGGACGCCTCTGGCTGTTTCGCAACATACTTATGAGCGAGCGGTCACGGTTCAATCCCGTTAGGAGGCTCCACCGCTCCGATTCCGTCCCTGGGATCGGAGTTTTTGTGTCTGTGCGGGCCGGTGTGGATGGTTTGTGCGCACATACGCCCCTTGTGGGAATTCACGGTGCCTGCAGGCGGCGCGGATTCCGACGAGGGGCGTGGATGGCCCGCTACGCCTGCTGTTTGGGTCAGGGCGTACGCGTGGTTGCCAGTCGCCGCTGAGCGATGGCGACCACCGCCACGACTGCAACTCCGACGGCGAAGAACCCCAAGGCAGCGGGCCATTCGTTGCCGACGGCCAGCAGTTCTCTGTTCTCGCCCTGCCACGGCCACAGTGCACGCAACGACCCCAACAGCAGGCCGGCAGCGGCGACCATCGCCAGATCGTGGTGGTTCGCCAGCAACCACTCGAGCACTCGAACGAAGCTGACCAACCCCGCCAGAGCGCCCAGGGCGAACACGGCCAGGTATGTCAGGTTCCGCTCGTCGACGGCCGTCAGCGTCGGCGCATACAGGCCGATGACCAGCAGAAAGAACGACCCCGATACGCCTGGCAGCACGAGCGCACAGATTGCGATCATTGCGGCGAAGAACACCAGAATCAGCGACGGATTCGACGCCTCGGCCCCGGGTAACGACGTGAGAACGACGACCCCGACAGCGAGAACGACGAACAGAGCCACGGCAGACAGTCGGGACCGGGTGGTGGGGAAAGCGCCACGAGTGATCTCCATGAACGGGATCGCCACCGACATCGCGATCATGCCCATGAACAGTGCCTTGGAGTAGACGGGCTGATCCGTGACGAAACCCGCCATGATCCCCGCCACCGAGAACACCATCAGCAGCATGCCGACGCCGACCGTGACGAGCAGCCACCAATCGACCTGACGGACCTCGGCGCGCACGTCGGACCGCGTCACCACGGCCTTGGGGATGTCCGTCAGATGCTTCGCCGACGCGATGGCCCTGGTGTAGATGCCGGTGACCAGGGCAACCGTGCCGCCGGAGACACCGGGAACCGTTTCCGCCAGACCGATCAGACCGCCGCGAACGACGTTGGCTGCCAATTCCGTCGCCGGCGGCCGTCCCCTGGCAATGTCATCGAGTCCGGGTCGCTGATCCAGCCCGTGTCCACTCCGCTCGTTGTACCCATCGGCGGAGGGCGTCTGCCCGTTCGTCGTCATGTCCGAATCGTCCCAAACGCTTCTGTGCCGCCAGACACCGGCTCGGCGAGCTCGGGTACGACCCATCGGCAGAGTCCGTACTGCGCGCAGCATCCACTGTGCCTCACCAGCAGCAAACGAGGGACCGTCATGTTTGCAGCGTCTCGAGAACCGTTCGGTGAACCCGGCCGTCGCTCCGGTGGCAGCGCGTGTCTCTCGACGATCTCCGAATCGGCTCCCCGTATCTGAATAGCCGACGCCGATCGGAGTCAGATTTCCGTAACCGGGGAGCCGATGTGGTGGGTTCTGTCGCTAGAAACGCCCCTCGTCGAAATCCGCGCCCCGCAGACAGGGCGCGGATTTCGACACGAGGTGTGGATCTGGTGCTTGGTTCAGCTCGGCAGACTCCGAGAACCAACTTTCCCTGACTGTGCGGTGTTTTGGTCCCGTCAGCACTATTCGACTCGACCGAGACCGGCGACCGCCGTCGACGCAAGGTTCAGTAGTCGCTCGATGAACTCGTCCCGTTCGATCGGCAGTGCACCTCGAAGCCACATGGCCACTACGTGCGTCGAGCCGGAAACGAGCAAGTGCGCGACCAGTTGTGCGTCGACGTCGTCGACGGAAGTCGACCCCATCGCGCCGAGAAGCTGGTCCACGTATCGATCCACAGCGGCGTCGCGCGTCGCGAGTAGTGCTGGGCTGGCCGCCGATTCGAGGTACAGACGTGCTGTCCGTGGGTCGTCCATCGCGTCCAGTACAGCCTCGATCGCCACCGTCAGTACCTGCCGGGGATCGGAGATGCCGAGGTGGCCCGCCGCGTCGATGGCCTGTGAGATCGAGTCGAAGACGTCCTGCATTGCTGACGACAACAGCTCTTCCAGGGACGTGTAGGTCTCGTAGAAGTATCGCTTCGCAAGAGACGCTCGGGCGCATACCGCGCCGATGGTGAGTTCGGTGACGCCCTTGTCGTGGACGAGATCCAGTGCGGCTTCACGGAGGCGATCTCGTCGATCCGCAAGTCGTTCCTCCAGTGATTGGCCGCCGTACTTGCGGGTGGGGCGATCGATCGAGTTCATACCGACATCTTGACACTCGGGGAACAACGTTGCATCCTTCAGAAACTGCTACGTCGCAGTTCCTGATTGGAGTGGTCATGGTGTGTTGCATCGCCGCAATTGCCGTCCTGTCGATCTTGTCGCGGGTGTTCGTACGGCCGATCTCGTGGGCGAAAGGTGGCGGGCGAGACGTGCGCGAGCTGTCCACGGCGCGGTACGAGGTCCAGCCGCTGCAGAGATCGGACGTTCTCCGGTGAAGAACACGACGCCGCAGGATCTTCCTGTTGTGCCCGAGACCGAGCCGATGTCGGTCCCACTCCTCCACGAACGAGCACCACTTCTTCCACCGGTCACGGCCCGAGTCCTCGGCAGGTTCATGATCGTCTACACCGCCGTGTGGATCCTGGGCCTCACCCTTCTTCTGGCCGGGACCGGTCGCGTCCAGATTCTCGGCGCGGAGCTGCTGGTGCCGGGCGGTGGCCACTTTGCCCATGGACACGTTCTGTTCGGCGTCGTTGCTCTCGTGTCGATGGTCGCGGCCGTGCTGCTCTGGTGGATGGTCGGCGCCTTCGTTGCACCGTTCATCGTGTGGGGTCTGAACGCGGCGTGGGCTGTGGCAATGCCGAGCCATCACCACATCGACAGCGTCACTGTGGCAGCCCTTTCCGCGGTGGTGCCCACCGTGCTGGCCTTGGCTGTCGTTGCCCACGCCCTACGTCATCAGCGGCGCCGAGGTGTGGCGGCGCGTACCAATCTCGTGTTGAAAGAACTCGAGGTACCCGTCACGCGGGTGCCGTCGACTCCCGTTCTGCCCGTGGGTGAGGCATCGATCGAGGATCTCACCCGATTGAGGCTGGCTTTCGACCTCGCACTGCAGCCGCTGGACCGTTTCGATGGATTCGACCGACGGGATCAGTTCAGAGAGGCTGCGCTGAGATACCAGCTCAGTATCCTCGGCTACACGCTGTCGACATATCGATACAACTACGCTCCCGCATTCTCGGGCTATCTGGCCGAGGCGGCGGCGCGGTCGATCCACAAGATGAGCGACCGACGAGTGTGGGGGTATTGGGCTCTCGAGAATGCCTGGGGCAGAATGAAATCGAGTCGCGATCCGGTAGCGAACACCGACAACATCATGCTCACCGGCTGGCAGGGTGTCGCCGCCGGGATGTTCGAGAGCCTCGAAGACGACCGCTTCTCGCAGCCGGAAGCGCTGACGTATCGGTGGTCCGATACAGAGTCCTACGCCAACGACTTCCATTCGCTTTCGGCGTCGATCGACAACAACATGCGGAGATCACCGTTCACGCTGTATTCGTGTGAACCCCGCTGGATCTACCCGGTGTGCAACACCTTCGGCGTCAACACGTTGGTCATGCACGACAGACTCCATGGCACTCACATGTTCGGCGATCTCGAAGAGTCCATCCGGCGGGCGTACCTCGAGGAGTTCCATCGACCCGACGGACGGATCATCGGCGTCCGATCCGAAACTGCCGGAATCTCGTGGAGCCCATGGTCCGGTGACGGAGTGTGGCTTCCGACGACGTATTGGATGCACGCGGCCATGCCCGATCTTGCGCACCGCTCGTGGTGGCTGATGCGCGATACGGTGCTGCGCCACGACGGCGAGCGTTTTCACCTGCCGAGGACTCTGGCCAATCGGGTGGATGCCGGTTCCTACTCCTTCGGTCGCGATACCTTCGGTCAGATCATGCTCGCCATGGCAGCCCGGGAGATCGGCGACGAGGACGTCGCCGCCAACGTCCTGTCTCATCTGGATCATCACGAACCGAACCGAACAGTAAACGGCGCAACGGTATTCACCGAGACATCGACTCAGGGAAATCTGTATTCTCTGATGGCTCGGTTCGGTCGGCACTCGGGTCTTCGCGATCTCGTCGGTCATGGTTCCGATTCGAAATGGCTCCGGGGACCTCGTCTGGCCGACGCGTCGTATCCGGACGTCCTGGTCGGCCGTGCGGTCAGTGACGGGGTGGCGCTCGAATGCGTACTCCATCCGGGCGCGGAACGAAAGCGAGTGCATCTGACCATCGACAACGCGCAACCCGAGCGGGACTACATGGTCGTCGGTGCTGTCGAGACGACCGTCATGGCAGGACGCGACGGCCGCTTCGCCCTCACCGTCGACCTCGGCGGTCGAACCGAGCTACGAATCGAGCCACAATCATGAACCGAGTGTGGGGCCGACGCGTCCGGCAGCAGATACGTGCCCTCGACCCGACCGAGGATGCCGACGAGATCGCGCGATTGTCCGTTGTCACCCTCAACGGTAAGAACAGGCTGGTATATGCGCTCTTCACCGTCGCATTCATCAAACAGGTGGCTGTGCCGGGCATGGCGCGCATTCTGTACCGCCGCGGGACCGGCGACATCGTTCGACAGACCCTCGAGCGCAACGACGACACGATCGTGTTTTTCGGACAGCTGCTCGACCATGGGCCGAACTCGCCCACCGGCCGGGAGTGGATCGAACGCCTCAACCGGATTCATGCCAATTTTCCTATTCGCAACAAGGATTCGCTGTACACCCTGTCTACGCTCGCACTCGACCCACACGATCTCACACTGGCGCTGGGGCACTCGCCGTTCGGTCCAGCGGAACTGCAAGCGCAGTGGCTCTTCTGGCGCGAAGTTGCAGTGCGGCAACACCTCGAGGACATACCGGAAACCCGCGCAGAGATGAGCGCGTGGGCTGAGCAGTACGAAAGAGCGGAATACGCCGGCAGCGACGAAGGACGACACATCACCGCTGCACTGGTACGTGCTTTCGGGCAGCGATGCTTGCCTGCGCCGTTGCGACGGTGGGACGCGCGGATCATCGCTGTGTTCTGTCCACCGCGACTTCGTGAAATCCACAGCCTGCCCAGCCCGGGACCCCTGGTGCGGGTGGTTGCTCGCGGCGCGCTCGGGGCGTACGTGCGCACTCTGCCGGTCCAGCTCGTCCCGGTGAACCGCTCATTGGCAGTAGATTTCGGCGACAGGCGCTACGGCGCGCGAGTGCCGGACGACGTCGGGTACCAGCGGCCGGCCGCGTCCGACCGAAGTCATGGTGAGTAGGTCGGGCCGTCTGTCCGATCCGACGCAGCCGACTGCGTGGCCTTGTACGGGGCAATGTCGGCTTGGGCCGGCATCTCTTCGATGGTGCCGGCTCGAGTGTTGTGCGCGACGCCGATGC
The DNA here is from genome assembly GCF_038069675.1 of Rhodococcoides navarretei. Lineage (NCBI taxonomy): Bacteria > Bacillati > Actinomycetota > Actinomycetes > Mycobacteriales > Nocardiaceae > Rhodococcoides > Rhodococcoides navarretei. The sequence continues at coordinate 4,198,411 of NZ_JBBPCN010000001.1, read as the reverse complement.
CGATCGACAACTCCGATCCTTCCGAACACGGTGCTGGAGTCGCAGGTCGATATCAACCTGGCGGCTGTGATGCGCTCGAGCGACGCGGCGCGATCGAGGACGCCGGTGAGATCGTCGACCCTCGATTCGACCAGGAGTTCGCGGTATGCCTCGAGCAGGCTGCTGGTTGTCGCGGCAGAATCGGTGACATCTCGGAAGCTGATCGCGACGACACCGTCGACGTAGTCACCGCGGCGCCGGAAACGGCGAGGGTGTAGTCGCCGCCGAGGTGCATCACGTCCACGCGAGGCGAGAGCGGTTGTCCCAGTAGCTCTCTGGGGCCTCTGCAAGGTCCGGACCGGCTGCTGCGATCAGCTCGCGGTCGATCGAAAGCGCGGCTGCATTCTGCTTCAGTTGCCCCGCGGTGGCAGCGCCGGAGAGCACGACATCGGCCCATGGTTGCGCGAGTGCAATCGCCAGTGCGAGGGCATCACGGCCCACCCCGGCTGCGTCCGCGACCCGCGCAGGCTCCGAATCCTCCGCCACGAGTCGGCCATTGGCCATTGCTTCTTTGACGACGACGAACCAACCGGCCTCGTGGGCTCGCGCCAGGGACGGGCCGACGGACGGTTCGAGTGGGTTCCAGGTCGATTGCACGGAGCTGAACAGTCCGAGCTCGAGCGCTGCGTCCACCACGTCGGCTTGGTGCGGCCCGCTGGTGCTGATACCTATTCGGGTGCCACCCTCGGCTATGGCCCGTAGTTTGTCGAGCAGTGCTGTGTCGGTGAGGGCAGGGCTGTCCGGGGTGACGCTGTGGATCAGGTAGTGATCTGGCGCGCCGCCGAGGTCGTGCAGGGTCTGCGGCCACTGTTCGGCCAAACGTGCCACCGAGTGTTCTTTGACCTCGTGAACTTCGGCTTTGCGCTGAAAATCGGCGACGTAGGCGTATCCCCATTTGGAGCCGATCATGAGGTTCTCGCGCCGATTCGGGTGTCGAGACAGCCAGCTGCCGAGGAACCGCTCGGCCAACCCGTAGGAGCGCGCAACGTCGAAGTGTCGAACGCCGCTGTCCCACGCGGCGTCGAGTACTGCGTGGCACAGCTGCTCCAAGGCTGCCGGATCGAATCGCCCGTCCACAGCATCCGAGTGCCCGATCGTCAGGTACTCGGGTCGCCCGAGTGCGGCAAGGCCGAGGCCGAGTTGTGTCATGTCGTCATTACCTTCGTTGCGTCAGGGTCGGAATGCGCGCACGCTCCTCGAGTATGCCTGTCGTCGGGTGCTGGTTCGAAAGCTCACTGTTGTAGGGCATCATGAGTTGATGAGCGATCTCGAGTACCTTGCCACTTTGCTTGCCGGACTGGATGCTGAGATCGCGCGACTCTCAGCTGCCGAATCGGGCTCGGACGAGCATTCGTCTGCCGTCGATGACGCGGCCGCTGCCGTCCTGCGGCTGCGCTCGAAGGTCAAGGCCGGTTACTCGGGCAAGAAGGCCTACTACATCGCGGTGTCGACCGATCCGAACGGAATCAGGGTCGAAGGAATTGCAGCGTTGCAGGGCAAGCGGGCCCACGAATTGGTGCGAGACGGTGGTTGGATGCATGCGGATTCCAGCACGGTGCTCGATCTTCTCGATGACGATCAGATCAGTCGGTACCGGGCCATCGCCGGACGCGGCGTGGCGCAGACGTTTCGGGACTCGCGTGAATATCTCTCAGCGGCAACAGGTCTGGCCGAAAAGTAGCTCACGACCGGAGTCGTGGATCGGATTCACCGACCAGTGCACGCCGCATCCACTCATAGACTCTCTCGTCGTTGAGCAGGGTGAAGTGGTGCGCACCGTTGATCGCCAGGCCATCGTCCGGGCGAAGTCCTATGTTGCGCAGTGTATTCCGTCCGCCGGCGCTGTCGGTGCGGACCAACCCGTCGCCCACGAAGATCCCGACCGGGTGCCGCGGGTTTCCGGTGACGACCGCGGAGGCGTGATGATGCCGCACCCCCTCCGGAACCGAGATATCCGCGGCAACTCCGACGTCGAATCCGTCGGCGTAGCTGGCATGTCCCTCGTCTTCGGTGATCGATCCGTGGATCAGATCCCGGACTCCGGCGCTTCGACGCGCCAATAGGTGTGCGAACGGCCTGGTCTCGGGTGTGAGTGCCAGCGCTGCTGTGGCGACGTGAACGCCGTGTGCGAGTGGCGCACCCAGATGTGGTGTCCCCAGGGTGAATACGTCGGTCAACAGGTCCACCCACCGGCGTCCGTTCTCGGCGGCGTGATGAGCGGCGCTGCGTGAGACCAGTCCTCCCATGGAGTGCCCGACCAGGGTGATGCGGTGAACCCTGACGGGCCACGCCTGCACGAGTTGTTCCAGCAGTTCCGACAGGTCGGCGCCGTTCGTGGCGATACGACGTCCGGTGTTGTAGCGCAGAAAGATCGAGGTGGTGTCGGCTTCGGAATCCAGCCGCTCCCCGTAGGTGGGCCGCCCGCCGAGCCGCCATGCCGATTCGGTCTCTACGAGCCCGTGCAGGAACACCACGAGGTGTGCTCCCGCGTCGGGAAAAGCAGTGGCCAGAGCGCGGTACTTCGGAATTACCGGGCGTCCGTCGACGCGGATCGACATCGGGTAGGCGAGGACCCGGGAGGTTCGCTCCATGTCGTCGCCGATGAGACCGTGCAAGATCGCGATGGTCTGTGCGCCGAGGGTGGTGTGCGACGGCGACGGGCGGGGGTCGTCGTCGGACGCGTCGTCGCCGCCCGTCATGGCACCGACTGCCTTGGCTGCGCCGGTGCAGGCGGCCTCGATGCTCGCGTAGGTGCCTGCGGAAATGGCGTCGTGCATCAGCTGTGTCGGTCGTGCGGCGGGACCGACACCGAGCCTCACGGCAGCGAACGTCCGTCGTGCGATTGCCGAGTGAACTGCGCGAACGCCACCCGCGGCCGAGGCCAGTTCGCGAAGTGCGAGCTCGCCGAGTTCACCCAATTCCTGTGTGCGCCGAGTTCTGATACCCACGAAATCAGTGTACGCGTGTCCACTGAAACCGTCGGCTCAGTCCCGGCGACCCACCACCGGGTTCAGTTCGGAGGCCGCAAGGCCTCCTGGCTCGACGCCGGGAAGGAATTCGCGCCAGGTGCCGCTGATCAGTGTCGGCGATTCCACCACTCGGGCCCCGTCGGCGAAGTAGGTGGTGGCCAGCGCTCGGCGCGGCTGCGTCGTCAGGTTCGGCCCCGCGGTGTGGAAGCACAGCGCGGAGTGAAAGGACACGTCGCCCACGGCAAACGGCGTGGACTCGACCGCGACGTCACGCTCGACCAAGCGCTGCGTGACGGCCTCGTCGTACGACGTGCCGACCTTGTCGAACTCGAGGTCGGCAACCTCGTCCAGTACCTGTCGACCACGGGCGAACGACAGCGGACCCATTCGGCCGGGGATGGCAGACATGGGCATCCACGCGGTAACCGCCTGCGTGGTCTGCAGCGGGAAATGCTCCGCGTCGTGGTGCCAGGGTGTGCGTCCGCAGCCGGGCTCCTTGGACAGCGCGTTGTCGTGGTAGAGCCGAACGCCCGGTTCGTCGAGCAGTGCTGCGGCCAGGCCGCCGATTCGCGGTGACAGTGCCACTGCCCGCATCAGGTCGTCGTGCAGCCACATCTGTTCCAGTGCGGTGAACCGGCCTGCCACGTTCTCGCCGTGCTCGGCTCGGAGTAGCTCGTCGAGGCGTTCGGCGAGGCGTCGTACAACGGCGGGTGAGAACACCGCGGGCAGCCGCACGAACGCTTCTCGAGCGAAGGACTCGACGGCGGCCGGGTCGAGGTCGTAGGGCTCGGCGAGCTCACGCTCGACCTGCTGGTCCGTGGCCGCCTCGATCTCGGGCAGGCCGGGACCGTCGACCAGCTCGGTCGGCATCGTGTCGTTGGCAGCCAGGGTGACGTACCAGTCCCACCAATCCTGATCGTCGCCCGCCCAGTCCTGGTCGATACCGCCATTGCGGTTCTGCTCGGGGAGCCGTTCGTTCGTCAGAGCCACAGCAGCGCCGCCTCATGGGAGAAGGTGTAGGAGCCGGATGCGTCCCGGCAGGAGGCAAGGTAGTCGCCCAGTACCGGTGCCGCTTCCATCTCTTCCAGCGACACCGAGTCGTCGAAGGCGCAGCGTTGCAGAAAGCCTTCTGCGACAACGCGATCGGAAGTACCGGTGGTGTACCTGACGCGTTGGTCGCGCACGTCTGCACCGGCTCGAATCAGCGCGTCGCGCACCTGTTCGGCCGTCGTGTACGGCGTGGCCTCGCGTACGCCGGCGCGAAAAGCGTCGTAGAACGCGATGTAATGAGACGCCTCGGTGGCCTGCGCGATCAGTCCGAGACCGCCGGGAGCCAGTGCGGACACGAACCTTTCGGCTGCGGCATCCAGCTCGGCAGGCGGCAAGGCGTACAGCGCGTGCGTGGCCCAGACGACGTCGTAGCCGGTGTGATCGTCGGGTAGCTCCTGCAGAGTCATCACCAGGTCGTGGCGGGCCACGAACGGTGCCCCGAGCGCCCCGCGTGCCTCTGCCACCGAGAACTCGGACGGATCGAGCAGGTCGTAGGCCAGCTCCGGCACGGCGGACAGGTCCGTGTAGCGACGCAGAGCGGTGGGAAACTTTCCGCTGCCGCAGGCCACGTCGAGCAATGACCAGTTCTCGTGCGCCCGTCCGGCGAGCAGTGTGGGCCAGTCGGCGGCCAGGGCCAGCTGGTGGTAGTCCTCGGTGGCCAGGGCGTAGAACGCCTCCATACCCGTGCGGCCGGCCTCGCTCCAATGCTCGAGACTGCGCTCGGCTGTGTCTCCGTTGCTCACGGCACTCCTCTCGGGAAGCCAACCGCAACGCACTCGTGGGCGCGCCGTGGTTCACTCGGTGTGGTGTCCAACATAGCTCCGACTTCGTCGACCGACACTGCGGCAGTGCTCCTCGACGGCGTACGCGCGGTGCGGCGTGGCGCTGCGGCCCTCGCCGGCCTCGAGCCCGATGCCTACGCCCGAGGGCACGCCGCCTTCGAGTGCCTCTCCGACCAGCGCCGCCTGATCGCCGAACACCTCGCGGGCCGGCTGACCGGAATGGGGGATGGCCCGATCTCGGTGCTGTCGGTGGGCTGCGGTGACGGTTCGCTGGACGCGCGGCTGGCGGCGGGGCTGGTGCAGGGGGTACCCGGCCGACCGGTTCGGTACGTCGGCGTCGACCCCTGGGTGGGAAGTGCGGAGCGCTTCGCCGCCACCATGTCCGCGCTGGGAGCGGACGAGCTCAGCTCCGACGCGTATGTCGCCCCGTTCGACGACTCCTCGGTGGAGGAAACCTTCGATGTCGTGATGTTCGTGCACTCGATGTATTACGTCCCGGACCTGGGCGCGACGCTGCGTGTCGCGCTCGGCCTGTTGCGGCCAGGCGGCCAGCTGTGGGTGGCCATAGCGCCGACGGCCGCACTCAACGCGTTGGTGGTCGCCCTCGCCCCGCCGCTGGAGGGCCACCGGCAGTGGTTCAGCGCCGATGTCGAGAAGGCCTTCGTCGACGCCGGGATTTTCCTCGACGACGTGATTGCACTCGACGCGCAGATCGACCTCGCCTCCGCGAGTGACGAGGTGTTGGACTTTGCGGTGCAGGCCAGGCTGACCCCAGATCTGCGCGGGCCGGTGCGGGCCTACCTGGATGCGGTCTCGGTGCCGGGCACCGACGGCAGGCCTCGGGTGCCGCATCCGGTCGACGTGTTCGTCGCGACCCGTCGCTGATCTGTCCCTCGAAGGATCGACGCTGCCGAGTTGTGGCCCGCCGCGGATCCGGTGAACGGTGCCGGCGTGCGTCACCCGCTCGGAAAAGCCCCGGCCCGTCCGAGTAGTGCGGGCACCTCTTTGCCCAGTGCATTCCCGAGCCAGGAGGCGGCATCGACCAGAACCTGTTGGCGCACACCGGTGTCGACTCCGGATCGATCGAGTGCGTAGATCAGGTCCTCGGACGCTATGTTGCCCGTCGCTGCGGGGGCGAACGGGCATCCCCCGAAGCCGCCGATGCTGGCGTCCAACGCCTGCGCACCCGTATCGAGTGCCGTCAATGCGTTGGCGTACCCCGTGTTTCGAGTGTTGTGGAAATGCCAGCGCTGCGGGATTCCCGGTGCTCGTGTACGTGCGGTGTCGGCCAACACGCGGACCTGTGCCGGCACACCGACGCCGATAGTGTCCGCCAGAGCGATCTCCGACGGTCGGTCGTCGGCCAACTGCGCAAGGATCTCGCCCACGAACCGAGGATCCACTTCTCCACTGAACGGGCAACCGAACGCTGCCGCGATGGTGACGGTGGTGGCCAAGCCGGCGGACCCTGCGTCTCGAATGACATCGCGTGCAGTCGACACTGCCTCTGCGACAGAGCAATTCTGATTTCGCCGGCTGAACTCCTCGGATGCGACGACCACGACGTTGACCTCGTCGACGCGTGCTTCTATCGCTCTGTCGAGACCGCGGCGATTGAGCACGAGGCCGATGTAGGACACGTCGTCGCGTCGCTCGATCCCGGCCATGACGTCCTCGGCCCCTGCCATCTGTGGCACCCGTTTCGGGTTGACGAAGCTGACCGCTTCGATTCGCTTGGCTCCCGCTGCAACGCTGCGGGCGATCAACTCGATCTTCTGATCCACCGACAGCGCAGTCTTCTCGTTCTGCAATCCATCACGCGGGCCCACTTCGACAAGGTGCACGGAAGTCATGGACCGATCTTCCACCCGAACGGTATTGCATGCAATAGCTTGATTTTGCCGGGCTCAATTTTTTGGAACCGCTGACAACTCAGCGCCACAGCCCTAAGTTGTGAACAATCACCCATCATCGAATGGAGGCCTGCATGGTCAGGGCCGTGGATCGCGTGTATTCCCACATCCGCGACGGCATCATCGCGGGAACCTACGGGCCCGGCGCAAGGCTGGGTGAGGTCGATATCGCCGAACTGACCGAGACCAGTCGGACACCGGTCCGGGAGGCTCTGAGGCAACTCGAGATGGAAGGGCTTGTGGAGGTCGTTCCCCATCGGGGCGCACGTGTCTACACCTGGACGGCAGACGATCTCGAGGAGATCTACGACCTGCGCATGACGCTGGAAGCGATGGCCGCGGCTCGGGCGGCGCGCCGCATCGGCGACAAGGACATCGACAGGTTGAGCGAATTGTGCGACCTGATGGAATCGGCCGCGGCCAACGGGCAGCAACTCGACCTGATGGCGCAGCTCAACGACGAGTTCCACGCCATCGTGCGTACTGCCGCCGCCAGTACTCGCTTGCTGACGATGCTCGGCGCAGTCATCCAGTTCCCCCTCGTGATGCGTACCTTCCACCGCTATGCACCGGCCGACGTCGCTCGTAGTCACGCGCACCATCGCGATCTGGTGGCAGCACTGACCAGCGGTGACGAAATCTGGGCCGATTCGGTGATGCGTGCTCACGTCCGTGCCGCGAAACACGTTCTGCTCCAATCCCTCACACCCGACGAAGTCAAGGAGTCCGAATGAGCGAAGCCACCCCGGGGCCGTTGTCAGACCTGCGAGTAGTCGAGATGGGTCAATTGTTGGCCGGGCCGTTCTGCGGACAGCTTCTCGCCGATTTCGGAGCCGAGGTGATCAAGCTGGAGCCGCCGGGCAAGGGTGACCCGATGCGGCAATGGGGTCGGGAAAAACCCCACGGCAAGTCGCTGTGGTGGCCGGTGGTGGCGCGAAACAAGAAGTCGGTGACGTGCAATCTTCGCACCGAAGAAGGACAAGCGCTGGCGCGCAACATCATCGGTAAGTCCGATATCGTCGTCGAGAATTTCCGCCCCGGCACCCTCGAGCGATGGGGGCTCGGGTACGAGGATCTGCGCACGCTCGACCCACGCCTGATCATGGCCAGGGTCACCGGATACGGCCAGGACGGGCCCTACTCTCCCCGAGCCGGGTTCGGTTCGATCGGTGAGGCGATGGGCGGAATCCGTTACGTGACCGGCAATCCCGATCTGCCACCGTCTCGGGCCGGCATCTCGCTCGGTGACTCCCTGGCTGCGGTGTTCGCGACGATCGGCGTCCTCACTGCCGTTCACCATCGGGAGCGCACGGGGCGTGGGCAGCTGGTGGATTCGGCGATCTACGAGGCCGTGCTCGCGATGATGGAATCACTGCTCCCCGAATACGAGATCGGTGGTTACCAGCGCGAGCGCACCGGGTCGGTGCTGCCGAACATTGCGCCGAGCAACGTCTATCCCACGAAGGGCGGGGAGATGATTCTGGTTGCTGCGAACCAGGATTCGGTATATGCCCGCCTGGTCACCGCTATGGGCCGGGCCGATCTCGTATCCGATCCTCGTTATGTCGACCACGCGTCACGTGGGGTCAACATGGAAGAACTCGACGCCATCATCGGATCGTGGACCGCAGAGCTCGGAACCGACGAGGTCCTCGACATTCTTCACGCTGCCGGCGTCCCCGCCGGCCGCATCTACACCGCTCGCGACATGTTCGACGATCCGCATTTCGCGGCCCGTGAGGCCATCGTGCGGCTGGCCCACCCCGATTTCGGCGAGATCCCGATGGCGGGGGTCGTGCCCAAGCTCAGCGACAGTCCCGGTGCCGTCCGGCATGCAGGACCCGAACTCGGCGAACACAACTCGGACATCTACGGGTCGCTTCTCGGTCTCACCGAGGCCGAACGGGCTGCGCTCGTCGACCGCGGCATCATCTGAGCTCGGCCGCATCGCCCTCACTCATCGCACCGCACACCACGGGAGATCATCATGCGCTATCGACTCGGCGTCGACGTCGGCGGAACATTCACCGATGTCCTGCTTCTCGAAGAAACGACCGGTACCACCTTCAGAGCCAAGACTCCGTCGACACCCGCCGATCAGTCCGTCGGGGTGCTGAACGGCATCGACAAAGTATGTTCGGAGGCCGGGATCGAACCGTCGGAGATCGATCAGGTCCTGCACGGCACCACGGTCGCGACCAACGCCATCCTTCAGGGCCGCGGTGCGCGCGTCGGACTCGTGACCACGGACGGGTTCCGGCAGGTCCTACAGATCGCCAGATCGTACGTTCCGGGCGGTCTGGCGGGGTGGATCATCTGGCCCAAGCCCGAACCGCTTGCAGCGCTGGAGAACACCGTCGAGGTCGTGGGTCGCCTGGCGGCGGACGGTAGCGAGGTGACGGCGCTCGACGAGAACCAGGCGCGCACCCAATTGCGTCGATTGGCCGGTGCCGGCATCGAGGCTCTCACTATTTCGCTCATCAATTCGTATGCGAACGACAGCCACGAGAAGCAGATCGCCGAGTGGGCTGCCGACGAGCTTCCTGGCATTCCTATCTCCATCTCCAGCCAGGTACTGCCCGAGATGCGCGAATACGAGCGAACTCTGACCACGGTCGCCAACAGCTACGTGCAACCGGAGGTATCGCGCTACGTCCGTAACCTGGACAATTCGTTGCAGGACAGGGGGATCAGGGCTCCACTGTCCATCCTCCGGAGTGACGGGGGACTGGTGCAGTCGGCAAAGGCATCGGAGGCACCGGTGTCGTTGCTGTTGTCCGGCCCGGCCGGTGGTGTCACCGGTGCCGTCTGGTTTGCCGAACAAGCCGGATTCTCCGACTTCCTCACCTTCGACATGGGCGGGACGTCGACCGACGTCGCCCTCGTACTCGGTGGTCAACCACGTATCGGCCGTGAGACCAAGGTCGGCGACCTTGCCGTCCGCGCCACGAGCGTGGACGTGCGCACGGTCGGAGCCGGTGGCGGCTCCATCGCGCACGTGCCCGAGTTGACGCGCGCACTGCGGGTCGGGCCGCAATCGGCCGGTGCCGACCCCGGACCGGCCGCGTACGGGAAGGGCGGAACCGACCCGACGGTGACCGACGCGAACGTCGTACTCGGTTATCTCCCTGCCTCGTTGGCGGGTGGGGAGGTCGATCTCGACGCCGAGGCGAGCCGTACCGCCGTGGCGACGATCGCCGACGCGATCGGCCTGGGAAGTCCCGAGGAAGCCGCGTCCGGGATCGTCGACATCGTCAACGAGAACATGTTCGGCGCCCTGCGGTTGGTCAGCGTGCAACAGGGCTACGACCCTCGCGATTTCGCGCTCGTCTCGTTCGGCGGTGCCGGGCCCCTGCATGCCAACGCTCTGGGTCGACTCACCGGTTCGTGGCCGGTGATCGTGCCACCGTCGCCCGGGGTTCTCTGCGCGTACGGCGACGCCACGACGTGCCTTCGGGACGAGGCCGCGCGCACCATGGTGCGCGCCTTCTCCGACATCGACGACGGCGAGTTGCGCACAGCCCTTGCCGAATTGGCCGAGTCGGCGTCGGAAAGGCTCTCTGCCGAGGGGGTGCAGGCAGCCCAGCAGACCGCCAAATATCAAGTGGACCTGCGCTATCAGGGCCAGGGCTTCGAGATTCCCGTCGATATCGGCGCGGCCGCCCTCGATTCGGGTGAGCTGTTGTCCACCCTCGGCTCTGCTTTCGATGCCGAACACCAGCGACTGTTCTCGTTCCTGCTGAAGAACGAACGAGAGGTCATCAATCTTCGAGTCACGGTCAGTGGTCCACGTCCCGAGGTGGCGTTCCAGCCGTTGGCGGAGGGCACCGACGATCCGTCCGCCGCGCTGATCACCACGAACAGCGTGTGGATGGACGGGCAGCACACGAAGGCCGGCATCTACGACCGCTCGAAACTGTTGGCCGGCAACGTCGTCACGGGCCCCGCGGTGATCACCGAGATGGACTCCACCACGCTGGTGCTGTCCGGTCACGCAGCGACGGTCCACCGGAGTGCTTGCCTTCTCATCGCGCCCGTCGACACCGACGATACCCACCGCACCACGCGACTCCAGGAGAACTGATGGCCACCATCATCGAGACCTCGAAGACTCCGTTCACCACCGTTCCGGTCGACCCGATCACGCTCGACATCATCGAGAACGCCCTGCGAAACGCACGGGCGGAGATGGATGAGGTGCTGTTCAGAACGGCGTTGTCACCGGGTATTCGTGAACAGCACGACGAATTCCCGCTCATCGCGGATCCGAGCGGCAAGATGGTGGTCGGGCAGTTCGGTCTGTCCGTCCCCGATTTCCTCGACAACTTCTCGGGCACCGTCGGCGAGGGCGACATCCTGCTCACCTCCGATCCGTACGCCTGTGGTGCCGCGATCAGCCACGCCAACGACTGGCTCATCGTCCTCCCGATCTTCCACAGTGGACGCGTCGTCGGCTGGTCGTCGATGTTCGGGCACATGGCCGACGTCGGGGGTAAGACGCCGTCGTCCATGCCGACCGATGCGCACACCATCTTCGAGGAGGGCGTCATCATTCCGCCCTTCAAGCTCTACAGCGCAGGCGAATTGAACGAGACCGCCCTGGACATCATTCTCAACCAGGTGCGCAAACCGGACTGGAACCGGGCAGACCTCAACGGACTCGTCGCGGCGTGCACCACCGCATCGCGGCGCATCGTGGAGCTCTGCGACCGGTTCGGTGTGGACGTGTACCTGTCGGCGCTCGACGCGTTGCTCGACCGGAACTATCAGGCCATGAAGGTGCTGCTCGCGATGCTGTTCGTCGACGGCGAGACGATCGAGTTCAGCGACTTCATCTGCGATGACGGATGTGGCTACGGCCCTTACGAACTGACGATCGAGCTGACTCGACACGGCGAGAAGATCCACCTCGACTTCAGCAAGGCAGCGCCCCAGGCCGTCGGGCCGATCAACTACTTCATCAACGAGAACCTCGTGCGCATGTTCTTCGGTATCTACGTCATCACCGTGGCCGATCCGCAAATTCTCTGGAACGACGGCTTCTATCCGTTGATCGACGTGACCATTCCCGAGGACTCGTTCTGGAAGCCGCGTTATCCGGCCGCACTCAACGGCCGCAATCACGGAATCGGCCGCGTCTTCGACCTTTTCGGTGGGCTGCTGGGCAAGAACAATCCCGAGATTCTCAACGCCGCCGGCTTCTCGTCCTCGCCGCACTTCATGTACTCCGGTCACTACGACGGGGGTGCGCGAGACGGGGAATGGTTCCAGCTGTACTCCATCGGATTCGGCGGCATCCCCGGTCGTCCGATGGGAGACGGACCCGACGGGCACTCGCTGTGGCCGTCGTTCGTCAACATCCCCTGCGAGTACCTCGAGTCCTACTACCCGCTGCGCATCGAGCGGTGGGAGACCGTCACCGATACCGGTGGTGCCGGACTGCACCGCGGCGGCAACGGCGTCGACGTGGCCTACTACTTCGAGGAACCGGGCACCATTGCCATTCACGACGACCGCTGGCTGACCTACCCGTGGGGTGTCAACGGCGGCAAGCCCGGTGCGCGAGGCAAGAAGTGGATCGTTCGGGCATCGGGTGAGGTCGAGGTGTTGGCCAGCAAGATCCACGAGGTGCCGGTGGGACGAGGCGATGTATTGCACTTCGTCACGTGGGGCGGCGGCGGTTGGGGTGACCCGCTGACCCGAGATCCCGAACTGGTCGGTCTCGAAGTTCGGCGGGGTCTGGTCAGTTCCGAGGGTGCTCGTATCGGGTACGGAATCGTCTGCGATGACGGCGGTGTCGTCGATTCGTCCGCCTCCGAGACTGTTCGCAGCGAGATGTCGGCCGCGCGCGGGGAGATCGAGGTGTTCGACAAGGGACCGTCGATCGACGTGATTCTCGAGCGGTGCGAGGCCGAAACCGGTCTTCCCGCGCCGCGTCCGCCCGTGAACGTCAGAAAGGCCGTGCGAGCGTGAGCGACACCCTCGGGTCGTACCGGGAATCGGGATTTGCGGGTGAGCTGGGCCCGGGCCGTAGCCCCGCGGTTCTGGTGGTCGACATCGTCGCGGCCTATCTGGTGGACGGCTCGCCCCTGCGTGCTCCGGTGGATGCGGCGGTAGCAGCTGCGGCACAACTGGTTTCGACTGCCAGGTCCGCCGGTGTTCCGGTCGTGTTCACCAGGGTCAGCTATCAGCCCGGTGGACGTGACGGCGGCCTGTTCATGTCCAAGATCCCGGCGTTGAAGATCTTCGAGGAAGGCTCGGAGCTCGGCGATTTTCCGGCGGAACCCCGTCCGCTCGCGGGCGAAACCGTGGTGACCAAGCAGTACGCGAGTGCATTCTTCGGCACCTCACTTGCTGCCACACTCACAGCGAGCGGTATCGACACGCTGTACATCTGTGGGCTGACCACCAGCGGCTGCATCCGTGCGAGTGCCACCGACGCACTGCAGCACGGCTTCCGGCCACTCGTGGTCGCCGATGCGTGCGGCGACCGCGAGCCGGGCATGCACGAGTCGAACTTGCTCGACCTGCAGGCCAAGTATGCAGATGTCCTCGATCTTCGGCAGGCGCTGGAGCAGTTGCAGTCGTAGGGATCAGCCCACGGCCGTTCCGGCGTAGGTGATACCGCGCGCTGTCAGCTCGCGGACAACTGACGCCACGTCCGCACCAGGTTGCTGAACTCCTTCACCTGCACCAGTACGTGGTCACGAGCTGCCGCCTCGGCGGCAGCGGCGTCACCGCGGGCGATGGCATCGGCGATGATTCGATGCTCGGCCATCGAGCGCCGCATTCTGTCCGGCACGCGCAGCTGTAATCGCCGGTACGGCTGGAGAACTCGCTTCAGTGCGTATGCCTGTTGCCTGAGGTAGTCGTTTCCACACGAGTCGTTGATGATGCCGTGGAAGCGCGCATTGGCGTAGTAGTAGGCGTCGGCATCGCCACTGATCGCGTGTTCCTCGCATTCCGCGAGTGCGAGCTCGAGGTCGGCCAGGGACTCTCTTTCGATGCGACCGGCCGCCAGCCGCGCCGCCATCCCTTCCAGCTCGGCCATGACCTCGAAACGTTCGGCCACTTCCGAAATACCCAACTCGGTGACGTACGTGCCCTGTTTCGGTCGGATCTGCACCAATCCGGAACGCTCGAGCGCCTGCAATGCCTCGCGAATCGGGGTGCGAGAGCAGCCGAATTCTTCCTCCAGGCGAGCTGGATCCAGGCGTTCGCCAGGCCGGTAGTGGCCGTCCAGAACGGCGTTCTCCAGCGCGTCCCGCACTCGCTGGGACTCGGGAACTCGAATCATGTGTGCCTCCTCGGCCAAGATTATCCGACGCACGGGGTGGTGCAGCTCACATTTATCCGATAGGGTCATTGTTATATATATCACGACGGACCATGTATATGGTCGGCCTCATACGTCGAGGTGCCGCCGCCACAACCCACGAAAGGATCCGAGATGGGATGCGAAGACGGCCGATCGTTGAACAGACTGATCGAGGCGTGCGAAGTTCTGATGAGTGACGTGGGTGACGCATCCATACGGGCAGTGGCGACCGAGGTGCTGAGCGCATATGCGGACCTCGGCGATGCCGAGAAAGCGACGTTCTTCGAGCACGTCACCTCGGTGTACGGCGTCGATGCCGACCGAGTTCGGTCGGCGTTCCATCTGTGGGACGGTGCGCGCGGCACCGCATCCGACGCCGACGAGGAAATGATCGAACTGCTCAGCGCTGTCGAACCCGCCCGTCAGCAGTTGCTTCGCCGTATCAACCATGCGCCCGGGGCCACCCTCGCCTTGGTCGAGATGCGCGCGGACTTGCGCCGACTGATGCGCGGCCGCCCCGGCCTACGGCCCCTCGATCACGACTTCCACCATTTGCTGACGTCCTGGTTCAATCGTGGGTTTCTGCAGATGACGGAGGTCACCTGGGACTCACCACCCGCGTTGCACAGGTATCTGCTGCACTACGAGACGGTCCACCCCATGGCGACCGAAAGCGAGCTTCGTCGTCGGCTGCAGCCCGCGGACCGTCGTGTCTACGCGTTCTTCCATCCTGCGACGGGAGATGTCCCCCTGATCTTCGTCGAGGTAGCCCTCGTCCGCGGCGTACCAAGCCGGATCGGTCCGCTACTGGAACCGGGCGAGGAGCTCGATCCGTCGGTGGCGGACACAGCCGTCTTGTACTCGATCAACAATGCGCTCGACGGGCTGGCAGGCGTGTCGTTCGGGAGTCTGCTGATCAAGCAGGTCATCGAGCAGGTGAGTCAGCAGTTGCCGCATCTGCGTGAGTTCGTCACTCTCTCACCGATTCCCGGCTTCAGACGCTGGCTCGATGCCAAGGCACCCGCCGACGCGGAGCTGCGCTCGCTCGTCGAGCAGCTCGACGCCGTGGAGGATTCGGCCCAGCTCGACGCCCACCGCACCGAAGAGCTACGGAGCGCGTTGCTCCCGGTTCTGCTGGCCTACTTGACCGTCGAGCGACGTGCCGATGGGTGCCCGGTCGATGCCGTTGCTCGATTCCATCTGGGGAACGGGGCGTCGGCCTGGCGACTGAACTGGCCGGCGAACCCTTCCTCCCAGGCTTGGCTGCAGTCCTACGGAGCCATGGTCAATTACCGGTACGAACCGGACCAGCTCGAGCGCAGGCACGAGGACTTCGTGCGGCGGCGCAGCGTCGCAGTCGACGGGCCGCTGTCCGAGCTCGCCGCCGCACGCCACGAATCAACCGACACAACATCATTCGACACCACATCATCCGACAAGAAAGGAACACCGATGGCGCACGACACCACCATCTATCGACTGTTCGCAGACCAGACGCTCAGCCGACCGGACGCACCGCTCTTCGAGCTTCCCGACGGGCGCACGATCTCCTACGGCGATACCGCAGACATCGTGTACCGCATCGCTGCTCGTCTCCGTGCCGACGGTGTCACGCCGGGGGAGCGAGTCGCCATGCAGGTGCCGAAGTCGCCCGAGGCAATCGCGCTCTACTTGGCGACCCTGCAGGTCGGCGGCGTCTTTCTGCCGCTCAACACCGCCTACACCGGTGCCGAGATGCGGTATTTCATCGGTGACGCGAAGCCCCGCGTGCTCGTGTGCGACCCCGAAAGGCATTCCGAATACACCGAATACGAGAGTGACCTCGTTCTGGAAACCCTCGGGGAGTTCGCCGACGGGACACTGTTGAGCGGAGACGAGCGAGACGAAGACGTCTACGACGCCGCGACCGCCGAACCTGCTGCCATCCTGTACACCTCCGGTACCACCGGACGCTCCAAAGGCGCCGTCCTCACCCACGGCAACCTCGCATCGAACTGCGAGGCGTTGCTCGATGCCTGGCAGTTCACGGCGGACGACACACTGATTCACGCGCTGCCGATATTCCATATCCACGGACTGTTCGTCGCGGCGAACATGACGATCGCCGCCGGTGCCTCCATGCACTTCCTACCCAAGTTCGACGCCGAAGCGATCATCGATCTCCTGCCGAAATCGACCGTGCTGATGGGCGTTCCCACGTTCTACACGCGTCTGGCGAAGAGCGAGCGGGTCACCCCCGAACTCTGCTCGTCGATGCGTCTGTTCGTGTCGGGATCGGCACCGTTGCTGGCCAGTGACCACGAGGCCTTCCTCGCTCGCACCGGCCACGCCATCCTCGAGCGTTACGGCATGACCGAGACAGGAATGAACAGCACCAATCCATACGATGGTGGTCCGCGCAAGCCTGGCACCGTTGGGAAAGCACTGTCCGGCAGCGAAATTCGGGTGGTGCATCGCGAGACAGGCGTTCCGCTGCCCGACGGTGAAGTCGGCATCGTGGAGGTGCGCGGACCCAACGTGTTCTCGGGCTACTGGCAGATGCCGGAGAAGACGGCGTCGGAATTCCGCGCGGACGGCTTCTTCATCACCGGCGACCTGGGCACGATCGACGAGGACGGATACCTGTGCATCGTCGGACGAGACAAGGATCTGGTGATCTCGGGCGGATACAACATCTATCCCAAGGAGATCGAGGAACTGCTCGACGGTCACCCCGCAGTACTGGAGTCCGCCGTGATCGGCGTACCGCACCCGGAGTTCGGTGAAACCGTTGTGGCCGTTGTAGTCCCGAGGCCGGGTGCGCAGCCTGCAGGCAGCGAATTGTTGGACTTCATCTCCGGCGATCTCGCGCGATTCAAGCAGCCACGCGCGGTACGCGTCGTGTCGGCGCTGCCCCGCAACGTCATGGGGAAGGTGCAAAAGGCCGAACTTCGCAAGCAGTACGCCGATCTGTTCGACGGCGTGGACGCATGAAATCCCCTCTCGACCTTAGGAGTACATGATGGTTCTGTATGGAGTGGCAGCGCTGGCGCTCTGCATGCTGTCCGGCACGATCGTCGGTGAACTGTTGGGTCTGGCCCTCGGCATCGACGCCAACGTCGGTGGAGTCGGCTTTGCGATGATCATGCTGATCTTCGCCACCGCCTGGCTGCGAAAAAAAGGCAAGTTTCCCAAGGCGACCGAACAGGGTGTGCTCTTCTGGAGCGCGATGTACATCCCGATCGTGATCGCGATGGCGTCCATCCAGAACGTCGCCACGGCGATCACCGGTGGCCCGATGGCCATTCTGGCAGGTCTGGGAGCCCTGGTCGCCGGGGCCGCACTGGTTCCGGTGCTGTCGCGGATCGGTGAGCGCTCCGAGCCACTGCCCCCGATGACCGAAGAAGAATTGCAGGAGGCCTGATATGGAAACGATCAGTTCAGCTCTGCAGAAGAACGACCTGCTGGTGGCCTTCGTGGTGGTCGGGGCGTTGATGCTGCTGTCAGGATGGCTGTCCAAGAATCTGACCCGGGGCAGGCTTCACGGCTCGGCCATTGCCATCATCTTCGGTCTGGGACTGGCCTACTGGGGCGGTGTGGCCACCGGAGGTACGCACGGATTGGCGGACTTCGCAGTCCTGTCGGGACTGGCGCTGATGGGCGGTTCCATGCTGCGTGACTTCGCGATCGTGTCCACCGCATTCGGCGTCGATCTCAAGGAGATCAAGCGATCCGGAATTACCGGCGTATTGGCAATCCTGCTGGGCGTCGTGGTGTCCTTCATCGTCGGTGCTGCCGTCGCCTGGGCATTCGGCTACAGAGACGCCGAGTCGCTGGCGACCATCGGTGCCGGAGCCGCGACCTACATCGTCGGTCCGGTGACCGGAACAGCCGTGGGAGCCAGCTCCGAGGTGATTGCGCTGTCGGTGGCCGCCGGTCTGGTGAAGTCGGTCGTGGTCATGGTGGGAACTCCGATGATCGCCAAGGTGATCGGGCTGAACAACCCGAAGTCGGCAATGGCCTTCGGCGGGTTGATGGGCACGACGTCCGGGGTGGCCGGCGGCCTGGCGGCCACCGACAAGCGCCTGGTTCCGTACGGCGCGATGACGGCGACCTTCTACACCGGGATCGGATGCCTGCTCGGGCCGTCCCTGTTCTACGTGGCGATCAGGGCAATCGTCGGCGGGTGAGGTGAGGTTGTCTGCCACCCACAGGCACTTGGCTCACGAAGATGTGCGCGGCGACGGTCTCGATGCCGGATAGTTGTCCCATGGACTCGCTGAACCCCGATGTACCCGACGACGTCTTCGCGGACGTGCTGAAGCAGATCTCGCATTTCGTTCGGTCACGGGTGGTTCCGCGTGAACTCGAGATCATGAACAGCGATTCGATCCCCGAAGATCTGCGGACCCAGGCTGCGGAGATGGGGCTGTTCGGCTACGCGCTTCCGCAGGAGTGGGGTGGTCTGGGCCTGAATCTGATGCAGGACGTCGAGTTCGCGATGGAGCTCGGCTACACCTCGCTGGCGTTGCGATCGATGTTCGGCACCAACAACGGGATCGCCGGGCAGGTGCTCGTCGGATTCGGCACCGAGGAACAGAAGGCGACATGGTTGCCGGGCATGGCAGCCGGCGACATCGTTGCCTCCTTCGCGCTGACCGAGGACGGGGCCGGATCCAATCCGGCGGGCTTGAAGACCACTGCGAAGGTCGAGGGCACCGGGTGGATCATCAACGGCAGCAAGCGATACATCACCAATGCGCCGATCGCGAACATGTTCGTCGTCTTCGCGAAACTCGATCCGAAACCGCAGAGCGGCAACGGGATCGCGGTATTTCTGGTTCCCGCTGACACGGCCGGAATCGAGGTCGGTGCCAAGGACGCGAAGATGGGGCAGCAGGGCTCCGGTACGGCCGATGTGACATTCACCGACGTGCGGATCGAGGCCGACGCGTTGGTGGGCGGTACCGGCGATATCGGGTACAAAGCGGCGATGACGTCACTGGCACGCGGGCGAGTACACATCGCCGCGCTTGCCGTCGGCCAGGCGCAGCGCGCATTGGACGAATCGGTGTCGTATGCCGCAGCGTCGACTCAAGGCGGCGAGCCGATCGGAAACTTCCAGCTGGTGCAGGCCATGATCGCTGATCAGCAGGTCGGTGTGATGGCGGGCCGGGCGATGGTTCGTGAGGCGGCTCGGGCATGGGTGCAGAACACCGATCGGCGCATCGCTCCGTCTGCCGTGAAGCTGTTCTGCACCGAGATGGTCGGCAAGGTCGCCGATCTCGCCGTCCAGATCCACGGCGGCGCCGGCTACATGCGGGAGGTGCCGGTCGAACGCATCTATCGGGACGTGCGACTGCTCCGACTGTACGAGGGCACCAGCGAGATCCAGCGATTGATTGTGGGTGGCGGCCTCGTCCGGGCCGAACAGAAACGCAACCGGTGAGAGCGGCACACGAGGAGCCGGTCAGGTACCGCAGAACGTCTGAAACCCGGCACTGAAGTTCTCGGGCGCAGGCAGGGCGTAGTCCGACCGGTCGTCGCGTCGATCGAACGGTGACGTGACGGCCTCGAGTAGGCGCTCGAAGGGTCCGAGATCGCCGTTCGTCGCAGCCTGGAGAGCGGCGTCGACCAGATGGTTCCGAGGAATGTAAGCCGGGTTGACGCGGTCCATGGCGTCGGCGACCGAGGAGAACTCCTCTCCGCGAACAGCGACCGCAGCACGCCAACGCGCGAGCCAACTGCCGGATGCATCGGGTGGGACGAGTGAATCGAACGGTGCCGAGTTCCCGCGTAGGTTCTCGGCGAGGGCGCGGAAGGTGAGGGTCCAGTCGGCGCGGTGGTCCGTGAGCAACCGGTGCAGGTCGTCGACGAGCTCCGCGTCCACGGCGTCGTCTCCCAGGCCGAGTTTGGCCGCCATCGCGGCGGAGTAGTGCTGTCGGTAGCGATCCCCGTACGTGTCCAGGACCGCGGTCAGGGCGGAGATGGCGTCGTTCGGCTCCGAATTGACCAGCGGCAGTAGTGTTTCGCCGAATCGCGCCAAGTTCCAGCCGAGAACGGCGGGTTGGTTGCCGTAGGCGTAACGTCCGCCGTGGTCGATGGAGCTGAACACCGTGGCGGGGTCATAGGCGTCCAGAAAGGCACACGGCCCGTAGTCGATGGTCTCGCCGGAGATGGTCGTGTTGTCGGTGTTCATGACGCCGTGAACGAATCCGACCGACATCCATCGCGCGACCAGGGACGCCTGGGCATCGACGACGGCCTCGAAGAATGCGAGGTAGCGGTCCTCGGGCGGAAGCTCGACGAATGCCGGGTAGTGCCGGGCGATCGCGTAGTCCGCGAGGGGCTGCGCGAGTCCTTCCCGCCGAGCAGCGAACTCGAAGGTTCCCACCCGGAGATGGCTGGACGCGACCCTGGCGAGCACCGCGCCGGGTTGCGGACCTCCTTCTCGCACCACCTGCTCCCCGGTCGTCACGACAGCGAGTGACCGGGTGGTGGGGATGTGCAGAGCATGCATCGCCTCGCTGATCAGGTACTCGCGCAGCATGGCAGCCACCACCGCACGCCCGTCACCACCGCGCGAAAACGGTGTTGCGCCGGACCCTTTGAGATGCAGATCGACCAGGCGGCCCCGATCATCGCGAAGTTCGCCGAGCAGCAGCGCTCGGCCGTCGCCCAGCAGCGGCTGGAAGCCGCCGAACTGATGACCCGCATAGGCCATCGCCACGGTGGCGGTGTCGGCCGGTGGAATGGACCCGGACAGCACGCCTGCCCCCTCGGCGGTGGCCAAGGATTCCGGATCGAGCGCGAGTGACCGGGCCAGTCCGTCGTTGAGGATCAACACGCGAGGATCCGGTGCGTGGGTGCCCTGCCACGGCACGGTGACACCGGGAACCTGGTCGGCCAGGGTCGACTCGAACCCGAATGCGGGCAGGCTCGTGGTCGACACGCCCGGGCTGGTGGATTCGCTCATGGTTCAGGGGTACCACGAATCGTGGCACCCAATCCCCTGGGGCTCTGCAGTCCGATGCCGATCAGGGGCGAGATGCTGCCGTCACGCTGGTGTTCTGCTTACCCGTGACGGTCTCGTACCCGGCCGCTGCATCGAAACGGATGTGCACCCGTCCGTCGTCGCCGTCCACGGACACTCGCGCCCGCACTCGATACACCTCGGCGATGAGGTCTTCGGTCAGCACGTCCGCAGGTGTGCCGCCTGCGACGACCTTTCCGTCCTGGAGCACCAACACCTCGTCGCAGAACATCGCGGCCAGGTTCAGGTCGTGCAGCGCGACGATGCTGGTGATGGGCAGACGAGCGACGAGGGCCAGCAATTCGAGCTGGTGATGGATGTCGAGGTGATTGGTCGGCTCGTCCAGCAGCATCTCGCGGGGCTGCTGAGCGAGTGCGCGTGCGATGTGCGCCCGCTGCTGCTCACCGCCGGAGAGCGTGCGCCACAATCGATCCGCTTTGTCGGTGAGTCCGGTCTGCGCGAGCGCATCGTCCACTGCGTCGTCGTCCAGGTCGCTTCCACCGAACGCCCCGCGATGCGGGATACGTCCGAGACGCACGACATCGCCGACTGTCACGTCGACGTCGGTGTGCGCGTGCTGTCCGACGACCGCGACGGCGCGGGCGATGTGTTTGCGTTTGAGCGAACCGAGTTCTGCGCCGTCCAGTTCGACGACACCGGCGGTGGGTGACGCGGCTCCGGCCAGCAGATGCAGCAACGAGGACTTGCCGGAACCGTTGGGCCCCAACAATCCCACCGTGCTGCCGCGCGTGGGGTGCAGCGTCACTCCGTCGACCACCAGAGCCCCGCCGCGTTTCCACGAGACGTTCGACGCGTGCAGGGTCATCGAATTCCCCTCTTACGAGCCATGATTGCGATGAAGGCGGGAACGCCGACCAGTGCGGTGCCGACACCCACCGGCAGTGGGGTAGGGGCGAACGCGACGCGGGAGACGGCGTCGACCCACACCATGAAGATCGCGCCGATGATGGCAGTGGTGGGCACGAGGCGGCTGTGGTTCGGTCCCACCAACAGTCGCGCTGCGTGCGGAAGAATGAGGCCGACGAATCCGATGGCACCGGCCACACTGACCAATGTCGCGGTGATCAGGGCGGTTCCGACCAGAAGTGCCAGGCGTACCTTCTTGACGTCGAAGCCCAGCGAGGACGCCACCGAGTTGCCGAACGCGAACGCGTCGAGCACGTACGCGTAGTAGCAACACACCACCGCGCCGATGCCCGCCACCGTCACGCATAGCACGACGTCGTTCCAACGCACTCCCTCGAACGATCCGAGAAGCCAGAACATCACGCCGCGGGTCTCGTCGGAATCCGCGAACGCGAAGATCACGAACGAGGTGAGCGCAGAGAACAATTGGGTGGTTGCGACACCGGCAAGAATGACGCGGTCGTTTCCGCTACCGGACATGCGGGCGAGAAAGAGCACCAGAGCGAACGCGACGAGCGCGCCGATGAACGCACCGCCGGACAGTCCGAGTGCGGCACCGCCGACACCGAGAACGCCGACCACGACGGCTCCCGTCGACGCGCCCGAGGACACCCCGAGCACGAACGGATCAGCCAGCGGATTGCGCAGAAGCGACTGCATGATGACGCCGCAGATACCGAGCCCGACGCCGCTGGCGGCGGCGACCAGCGCGCGGGGCAGCCGTTCCTCCCAGACGATCGCATTCTTGGACACCTTCACCGGGACGTCGGTGATGCCGAGATGATTGAGCACCACATCGCGGACGTTGACCAGTGAGATGTTCGCCGGCCCGAGCGTGATGGCGACGAGAATCGACACCACACACAGCACGACACCGCCCAGCAGGGCCAACACCCAACGCCACAGGTGGCGGGAGGTCTGCGAGCGCTGGACGGTGGGTCGCGGGGCGACGGTCGCGGTCAGGACGACAGTCCCAGTTCGCGCAGTCCGGCGGACACCTTTTCGACGCCGTCGACGGCCCGGATCGACGGGTTCATCTCCGCGCCGTGCAGTGAGATGTAGCGCTTGTCACGAACGGCGGCCATCGTGCTGGTGACGGGGTCGGACTCGAGGAATGCGATCTTGTCGGCGAGCAGGTCACCGGGAAAACGGTTGCGCGCCAGGTCGCCCAGTACGAGAACGGTCGGATCCCGATCCACCATGGTCTCCCAACCGACGGCGGGCCAATCGTCGACGGTATCGGCGAAGACATTCGTCATCCCTGCCGTTCTGGCGAGCAGATCGGCCGAGCCGAGTCCGCCTGCGATGTACGGGCTCTTGGTGTCCGCAAACCAGAATGCCACGGAGACATCCGAATTCGCTGTGGTCGCGGTGGCGTCGGCCATGCGGGTCTTCAGTTCGTCGACGAACTCGGCACCGCGCTCGTTGACGTCGAAGATCGCCGCGAGTTCGGTGATCTCCTGGTACAGCGACTCCATGGTGAGCGGCGTCGTTCGGGTGTTGCCCCCGTTGACGCTGCGGCCGGCGTCGCAGTCGGTCGGTGAAAGATACGTGGCGGCACCGGTTTCGGTGAAGCGCGAACGCTGCGCGACGCCACCCTGCTCGAAGTGTCGTCCGAACGACGCGGTGACGAGGTCGGGCTCGGTGTCGACGACGACCTCGTAGGTCGGGGCGTTGTCTGCCAACCGGGGAACCGATGCGTTCGCGTCGGCGAGGTTCTCGCGGACCGGATCGGTCCACGACGCGGTGCCCATCATCCGGTCCTGCACGCCGAGTGAGAGAAGAATTTCGGTGGAGTTCTGATCGAGCGAGACCACTCGCTGCGGGGCAGAGGTGAAGGTGACCGACTCTCCGCAGTTCTCGATCGTCAGCGGATACGAGGTTCCGCCATCGGTGGCCGCCGCGGCCACGTCGGGTACCTCCTCGGACGCTCCGCACGCGACGAGCGATCCGACCAGTGCGGCCGCGACGGAGAGGGTGCCTGCGCGGCGACGAACGTTGAGCACGTGGAATGTCCTTCGGGTTCACACAGCAACGAGCCGCCGGGTTTCACCCGACGGCGCAGCGCGCCCGAGGCGCGCATGAGCACAGGCTAACCTTTGGCCTTCGTGGAGGGAAATCGTCCCGAGGGTTCGACTCCGAACCGGCGTGATGCGCGGCATACTCGACGCATGACCGACTTCAACCAGGCGATCATCGACGAATTTCGGAAGAACGGCGGCCACGTGGCCACGGCGGGCTTCGGTGATGCGCTCGTCGTCCTGCACTCCATCGGTGCCAAGAGCGGCGAGATTCGGTTGAACCCATTGATGGCGATCTCGGAGGACGGCAGCTGGTTGATCGTCGGATCAGCGGCCGGCTCGCCGAAACATCCCGCCTGGGTGCACAACCTCCGTGCACACCCTGCCATCGACATCGAGGTTCCCGGCGACGGGGACGTTCGAACCATCTCGGTGACCGTGTCGGAAATCCCCGACGACGAGTGGGACGCGAACTGGCAGAAATTCTTGGACGCGTCCGAGGGGTTCGCGAAGTACGTCGAGACAGCCGAAGGGCGACGATTCCCGATCTTCCGTCTCACTCCCGCCTGACTCGGCGAAGGCATTACATCGTTCCGGTTTCCGCGAGCCTCGCGTCCCCTGGCAGACTGATCCCGTCGCCACGGGACTCGGGGTCGGCTCGGTGCACGAGTGTCGAGTCGTGGTGACGTCACCCTCGTACCCGAAGGCCACATCCACATGCATCTGCTTCGACGATGGTGGTCGTTTCCCGCCGATTTCGCCTGGTCGGCCGCCTACCATCGGATGAGCCCGCTGCTGAGCCACGTACACGTCGCGGTGGGCATCTGGTGCTGGTTCTTCGCGGTACTCTGCGTCGCCGCTGCTCATACTCCTGCTGGCTTCGACTCCGGTTCTGCCGAGAAAGCCGGCTATGCGATCGCAGCGGCGAACACGCTGGTCGGACTGGCGTGGGTCCGCGGACCGTTTCCTACCGAGACGATGTCCAGGTTGTTCGTCGTCTACATCGAGGTCACGATCGCGGCCCTGCTGTTCCTGCTGGCCGATCCGTTCGTTGCGCTGCCCGGAGCAGCGGCCCTCGGGATCATCGGCAGCTACATCGCGGTTTTTCACAGTCCGAAGATGTTCGTGGGTCATCAGACCTGGTCCGTCGCGGTAACCGGAGCACTGTTGTTCAGGGCTGTCATGGAGCCTGCGGCCGATGTGGTGCTGGCGTACGCCTATCTGATTCTTCTGACCCTGATCCTGTTCTCTGCGCCGATACTGACCCAGTCACTTCTGTTGTTGTTGCGCAGCGATGCGGCCACTGCCTTCTACGATCCGCTGACCGGGCTGAGGAACAGACGAGGATTGGACGCGGCGATCACTCAGCGAGGCAACGACCCGGACGAGCACGGCAGCACAGCGGCTGTGCTCGTTGTCGATCTGGATGGGTTCAAGCTCGTGAACGACCGGTTCGGGCACGCACACGGTGACGTCGTACTTCGAGTGACGGCCGAGGCGATCGACGCGGCATTCCCGCCGCCCGCCATCACCGCGCGTACCGGCGGCGAAGAATTTGCGATCCTCACCTACGTCGACACAGTCGCGGCGATCGAACAGGTCACCGATCTACAGACACGGCTGGCAGCAGACTCGGAGGTGGGCGTCACCGTCAGCGTCGGCGGTGCTCACCTCGAGGGCACCTCCGTTGCTCGTGACTTCCGCGGAGCCTGGAGCCGAGCGGACGTTGCGATGTACGCCGCGAAGCGGGCGGGCGGAAACTCGGTGTCGTTCGACGTGTGAGCGTTCGAGGAGTCAGTTCTCGAAAGTCCATGTCATCGTAAGGCCCCGAGTCGA
The DNA here is from genome assembly GCF_038069675.1 of Rhodococcoides navarretei. NCBI lineage: Bacteria > Bacillati > Actinomycetota > Actinomycetes > Mycobacteriales > Nocardiaceae > Rhodococcoides > Rhodococcoides navarretei. The sequence goes on along the minus strand of NZ_JBBPCN010000001.1, from coordinate 4,172,544 downwards.
TCGCGATAATCGTGAATTCGCGGGTTTCGGATGTCGGGTCAGGACTTCTGGACCTGAAGGTGCCGAACGGCTCGTGTTGGGGCACAATGCTCCTCGAACGGCACAACTCGACGGCGGGGTCGACGTGTCCGCAACCTGGTAGCGAGCCTCCTATGTCTTTCGTGAATGGCACGGGCGCATCGAGGAACGCGACGCGACCGCACGGTCCGCGCTCTGTTCTGCAGTTGCCGTTCTCGAAAGCCCGCTTGTTCCAGTGCTGTTGGATCTGAGTTCCGGAATTGTCCAGGGTCGAATCGCGATCCCCCCGATCGACATCCGACGTGGAACCGATAGCGAGAAGCTACGATCGAGGTCGCCGGGGGATCGGGACCGAGGGGTGGGCGATGGGCGACGAACAGATGACGTTCACGGTGGACGGTATCGAAGTAGCCGCCGCGTTGACCTTGCCCGAGCGTGAAGACGCCGTGCCGTGCCCGGCAGTGTTCACGGCCCCGGGGTTCGCCGGAGTCAAGGAAATGCTGATACCGGATTACAGTGCAGAGCTCGCCGCCAGGGGGGTCGCTTCACTTGCCTTCGACTACCCCGGGTTCGGCGCGAGCGGCGGTGACGTACGCCAGCACATCGATCTACCTCAGCAACTGCGGTCCTTCCACGCCGCTCTCGACGTGCTGGCACGTGACCCGCGTATCGATTCCGAGCGAATTGCGGTGTGGGGAACCAGCATGTCCGGAGGGCACGCCATTGCTGTGGCCGCGGCAGACCACCGAGTGAAAGCGGTGGCCGCGATCATCCCGTTCATCCACCTCACTCCCACCAGCAATGTCGAGCTCGCGCCGGTCATCGTTCGGGACGCACTACGGCGACTGTTCCGGAGACCGGGCCTGACCATCCCGGCGGCGGGACGGCCGGGTGAGGTCGCCACGATGAACTCGGACGGAGCCTACGAATGGGCGGAAGAAATGGCGCGCGGCGCGGAGAACTACCGCAACGAGGTGACCGTCGCCTCGCTACCGGCCATGTTGCGGTGGTCGACCCGCAAGGCCGCGGCCCGTCTCACCGTCCCGGTCCTGGCAATCCTCGCCGAATCGGACACCATCACTCCGCCCTCGCGAGTGCGTAAGGCGCTCGCCGACGTCGATACCGTCGAGTACGTGTCCTATCCCGAATCGCACTTCGAGCTGTTCACCGATCATGCTGCGGCAGTGCGCACGTCGACGGTGGAGTGGTTGGTCGCACAGCTCGGGGGCGTGACTCTCGACGCGTGACGGGGCTGTCAGTGGGCCAGGACCTTCTGGCTACCGGCCACTCGGGCGGCCAGGACAGAACCCAGATCGGCGACCTCGGCAGCGAGATCCTCGCGACTCCTGGTATCGGTTTCGTGCAGGAAGGTCGTCGATCCGACTGTTGCACCGCAGTATTCGACGATTCCGCGTTCGATCTGCGTCCGGAAGGCCACGTCGATCCCGTGGCGCTCGAAGCTGTCGGCGTCGTCGCCTGCCAGGACGACCAGGTGGACGGTGAGTCGATCCAGCTTCTTGACGATGCCGTATTCGGCGGTGATGTCGTAGGCCCATCCGCTGACGAAGACCCGATCGATCCACCCCTTCAACAGGGCGGGCATGGACCACCAGTACATGGGAAAGATCAGTACCAACTGATCGGCGCGGTCGATTCTTTCTTGCTCGGCAAGCACGTCCGAGGGTGTCGTTCCTGTGCCCCGGAACAGATTCAGATCGCCGTCGGAAAATCGTGGATCGAAGCCCTCGGCGGCGAGATCGGCCGTCTCGACGGTGCCGCCTGCGGTGCGGATCGCGTCCGATACGGATCGGGCGACGTGGTGGGTCAGGGAGCCGGGGTCGGAATGGGAGACTACGACGAGTGCGGTCATGGCTGGTTCCTTCGGTGAGGTGAAACGGCTATGTACCAAGAGTAGGTTACTATTCGTATATAGCGCAAGGAGGTCTCCGATGGCTCGGACGCGACTGTCTCGCTCGGACCGATACGACCAGTTGGTCGAGGTCTCGTGGGCTCTCGTGCGAGCAGAGGGGGCGGATGCCCTCACGCTGGGACGACTCGCCGAACATGCCGGTGTGGCTAAACCGGTGGTGTACAGCCATTTCGCCTCGCGCGCCGAACTCCTGGCCGCGCTGTTCACGGAATTCGACGACCGGCAGACGGTGATGCTGGAGGAGTCCCTCGATTCCGCGGCCGCGTCGTTGGACGGGCGTGCCCGCGCCATCGCCGACTCGTACGTGGGCTGCGCGTTGGCTCAGGGGCGTGAGCTGACGGGTGTGCTTGCGGCACTGGAGGGTTCGCCCGAACTCGAACAGGTCAAACGCTCGGCGGAACGCGCGTACTCCGAACGCTGCCGGTCGATTCTCGAGCCGTACTGCCCCTCCGGTGAGATTCCGGCACCGTCGATCACCGCGATCTTCGGAGCAGCGGAAGCGTTGTCACAGGCGGCAGTATCCGGATCGCTGAAGCCCGAGGAGGCGACTGGGGAACTGGCCGAGCTGATCAGCGCGGTCGTAGGGAAGGCCTGACCCGCAGATCACTCCGCGACGAACATCGGTCTCCCGGGGGATCGGGCGTTTTAGATGGATGCTCCCGAGCCGGCATCCACGGTGGGGAATCGATTTCTCAGGGCATCCAGCTGGCGATGCAACTCGTACAGTGACTTCTTCTGCGTCTGCGCTTCGTCGCTGTGCCATACGTGACTGCGCGAATCGCCGACTCGCTGTGCCTTGCGGGCGAGTTGCTGGGACTCCTCGATTCGAGTGGACGCGGCGGCGATCTCGGTGGTCAGCATGTCGGCGAACACCCGCGCTTGAGCCGCGTCCGAATTCTCTGCCATATACGTCCACTCTCGATCCCGAGGCTCGACCGTTGATCGTTCGAGTACCGAAGATCAGGATAACCGTCCGGAAAAAGACCGTCGGATCGGCTTCCTGCGACCACGTGCCTCGAGCTACTACTCGGTGTAGTTGGTAGTAAGCTTCCGTCCATGTCTGCGCCAACGGATGGATTCGCGCCTCTGCGCGGTGCCTCCGTGGGCGGACTCTCGGCGTTGATCACCGCCTCTGCCCACACCATGGGTGGCGGGATGCCCCCGTCCGACGCCGCGATCGTGCTGTTGGCACTCGCGTGCGCTGCCGTCGGATACGCGACCGCAGTGGCACCGCGGCTCGGTGCACCTCGCGTCCAACTGCTGGTGATTCTGGCGGTAGCGCAGTCGATCGGCCACCTGCTGCTCACCGTCGTCGACGGTCACCACCACGGTTCGATGCTCACCCAGCAGATGCTCGCCGCGCACGCCGTCGCCGTCCTGGTCGGCGCACTCGCCATCCGCGGAGCCGAACACGGCATCCGGCGTGCAGTCACCTCGCTGCGCAGGGCTCTGCCTCTACTGACGGCACTCGTTGTCGACGAGAATCGCATCGCTCCGCCGCTCCCGGTGTATCGGATCCCGGGATCGACGCTCCTGCTCGACCTCTCGGGTTGTGGGAACCGAGGACCACCGGCTCGTACTGCCTGAGCACAGCCCACCGTCTCACTCGCCCTGCTCGTCAGGCGTCGGGTAGTGGGTTGTTGCCGCATTCGATCCTGTACCTCGCACTGTCGTGAATTCGCGCCGTCTACGCACGGCTCGATTCGTCGTGCGATGCCACCTCGCGCATACCTGCGCGCCCACTCATGCCTTCACGAAACGAGTCCTCGTGTCCACACCGGAAATGGAACGCGTCGCCGATCCTTCCCCGCCCACCCGCCCGACCAGTCCCCGTAGCTGGCGTCCGCTGATCCTGCGGCTGCACTTCTATGCAGGCATCCTCGTTGCGCCGTTCATCCTGATCGCCACTATCAGCGGCGGCCTCTACGCCGTTGCGCCTACCCTCGAACAACTCGTCTACCGTGATTACGTCCAGGTGGACTCGACCGGCCCAGCCGTGCCGGTCGCACAACAGATCCGGGCGGCCCAGGCCGAGCGGCCGGACCTCACCGTCGCCGCCGTCCGCCCCGCAGCCGAGGCAGGCGACACCACTCGGGTGCTGTTCACCGACCCGAGCCTCGGCGAATCCCAGCGGCTGGCCGTTTTCGTCGACCCTGCCACCGCGACGTCCGTCGGCGAACTGGCGGTCTACGGCTCGTCCAGCGCATTGCCGTTGCGTACCTGGATATCCGAGTTGCATCGGCACCTGCATCTGGGGGAGCCAGGTCGCCTCTACAGCGAACTGGCGGCCTCTTGGCTGTGGGTGATCGCGCTCGGTGGCCTCTACCTGTGGTTCGAGCGCTATCGACGCAATCGCGACAAGGCTCGATTGCTCACCTTCGATCGACAGTCGAAGGGGCGCAACCGGTCGTTGAACTGGCATGGCGTGGCTGGCATCTGGATTGCTGTCGGTCTGATCTTCCTGTCCGCCACCGGTCTGACCTGGTCCACCTACGCGGGTGAGAACGTCACCGAGCTGCGGTCGGCACTGAGCTGGACCACCCCCGCCGTCACGAAGACGATCGGTTCGTCCGACGCGGCGACGAGCGATCATTCCGGTCACGGCGGGCATTCGATGGAGATGCCGGCCGATGCGTCGACAATCGAAAACAACGTCGGGCGTATCGATTCGGTCCTCGACATTGCACAAGCCAACGCCGTCGACGGAGCAGTGGAGGCGTCGATCCCTGCGTCGGACGACACGGCGTTCGTCGTCGCCGAAACGCGTCAGCCCTGGGTGATGTCGAACAACTCCATCTCGATCGACGGCAGTACCGGCACGGTGATCGACACTCAGTACTTCTCGGACTGGCCACTGGCGGCCAAGCTGTCGGCCTGGGGTATTCAGCTGCACATGGGCACGCTTTTCGGTGTGGCCAATCAGCTTGCCCTGCTTGCTCTCGCAGTCGCCCTTGCATCGGTCATCGTGCGCGGCTACATGATGTGGTGGAAACGCCGCCCCACCAAGGCGACCGGTCTCATCGCGGGGCGGCCGCCGCTGCGTGGCGGTATTCGCCGCATCTCGCCGATCGCGGCGGTCGTACTGTCGGTGGTCGCGGTCGCTGTCGGCTGGTTCGTCCCACTCCTCGGGCTCAGCCTGGTTGCGTTCCTCGCCGTCGACATGATCCTCGGATCGGTCCGTCGAGCACGAACCAGAACAGCCAATTCCACTGCTTCCCAACATGAAAGCGAACTCGTATGAACCTGTCCCGACGTACCTCGACGCTGATGGCTGCACTGTCGGTCACCGGCCTGATTCTCACCGGATGCTCGAGCAACGAGCCGGCCGCCGCGGCGAAGGAATCCGATTCCGTCGTCGTCCGCGAGCAATGGGTCAAAGCGGCCGACTCCGGTATGACGGCGGCATTCGCCGAATTACAGAACACCGGCGACTCCGATGTGCACGTGGTCGGTGCATCGTCACCGGCATCGAGCCGAATGGAACTGCACGAGATGGCAACCGGGGCCGACGGTGCCATGATGATGCGGCCCAAGGAGGGCGGGTTCGTCATTCCGGCGGGCGGCACGCATGTGCTCGCCGCGGGCGGTGATCACTTGATGCTGATGGACGTGACATCGCCGCTGACCCCCGGAGCCGACACAGAGTTCACCCTCGAGTTCGAGGATGCGTCGTCGACGACGTTCACCGCTCAGGTCCGCGACTTCGCCGGTGCTCAGGAGAACTACGAGCCCGGCACCATGAACATGAACATGGACGGGTCGGCGACCCCTGCGCCGGCGCACGGTGGCTGAGAACGCGAACCGGTCACCGCGTTCGCTGAGCCGGCGACGCCTCCTCGGTGGAGGCGTCGCCGCGCTCGGCGTCGCGGGCGTGGGAGCCGCGACCGGTTACGGAATGACCGACCGAGCTGAGGAGACGGTCACCGGAAGCAACACGGTGCCGTGGCGCGGACTGCATCAGGCAGGAATCGATACCGTTCCGCCGCAAGCACACTCGACGTTCGTCGGGTTGAATTTGCAGGATCGTGTCGGGCGCGACGAGCTGATCGGGATCCTGAAAGTGTGGACCGAAGATATCGGGCGGCTGACTGCCGGTGCGCCCGCGCTGGCCGATACCGAAGCCGAACTGGCGCTTCGGCCCGCCCGCTTGACGGTGACCGTCGGCCTCGGCCCCGGCGTATTCGATGCGATCGGTCTGCCGGACCGGCGGCCGTCGTGGCTGGCACCGCTGCCTGCCTTCGGAATCGACCGTCTGGAACCGGGATTCACCGGCGGCGATCTGCTGCTGCAGGTGTGCTCGGACGATCCCGTCACCGTGGCACACACAGTGCGGGTACTCACCAAGAACGTTCGCTCGTTGGTGACGATCGCCTGGACACAGCGCGGATTCCGGCGGTCGCGGGGTACCGAGGAATCGGGCACCACGATGCGCAATCTGATGGGACAGGTCGACGGCACCGTCAATCCCGCAGCAGGAAGCACGGACTTCGACGGTCTGGTCTGGGATGACGGTAGCGATCAGCCCTGGATGAAACATGGAACGTCGATGGTGTTGCGGCGCATCCGAATCGAGATGGACACCTGGGACGAGCTGGATCGACCCGGCCGGGAACTGTCGGTGGGGCGAACCCTCGACACCGGTGCGCCGTTGACCGGAACCGACGAGTTCGACGAGGCCGATTTCGACGCGACCGATCGATTCGGTATTCCGGTCATCCCGCCGTCCTCCCACATTGCTCGGGCGCGGCACACTCACGACGGCGAGCGAATCTTCAGGCGCGCGTACAACTACGACGATCCACCGGATCCAGGGTCGGTCTCGAACTCCGGTCTGCTGTTCGCGAGCTATCAGCGCGATGTGCTCACCCAGTTCCTGCCGATTCAACAGCGCCTCGACGAATTCGATGCGCTGAACGAATGGACGACGCCGATCGGGTCTGCCGTGTTCGCGATACTGCCGGGAGTAGCGGAAGGTGGCTATCTAGGTCAGAGCTTGTTCGGGTGATCAGGCCCGCATCAGAGCGTTGTCCACTCCGGCCAGGGCCAGTCCCATGCTGGTGGTCATACCGATCCCGGTGGTGACGGTGACGATGTGCACGCCATGAACGGGTTCTTCGAGCAGGAACTCCGAACCCGGTGCCGAGCAATAGGTGCCCTGCCAGCGCTCGGTGACGTCGACGCGGTCGACGCCGAACAGCGCCTTCGCTTCGGTGAGCAGCACCTGGAATCCCTCCTCGCTCTGGAACGGTGATGTGGTGATCTCGCGAACGTGGGTGTCGCCCAGAAGAATCGACCCGTCCGGTTGTGGGGTGTACATCTGGTGCAGATCGAGTTCGACGTAGCCGGGATACTCGGCCTGCAGGCGAGCGGCGACGTCTGCGACGGCGGGCAGGTTCTCGAAGCCCGAGTACCGGAGCAGTGACCAGCCGGTGAACAGGGGAGAGGGGAGCGGAGCACGCAGCGGCAGGGTGGCGCGCAGCATGTGCAGTCGACACCGCATCAGTCCGCTGCGTTCGGCGCTTTCGGGAAACAGGCGATCGATGTCGTGGTTGACGGTGACGAACGTGGTGCCGGCATGCAGGTTGCCGCGCGAGGTGTGGACGACGCCCGGGGTGAACGACGTTGCCGCAGTTCGCCAGTGGAAATCCACGCCGGAACTCTCGAGCCAACGTCCGATGGCGGGGGCGGCTGCACGTGGGTCCACCTGGATGTCGAGCGGCAGATACATGCCGCCGACCACATCGGTGTCGGCAATGGGAAGTCGGTCCAGTATCGCGGTGCGGTCCAGCAGTTGTGCCTGCTCCGCACCCCGCAGTTCGGCGAACTGCTCGAGCACCGCGAACTCGTCCTCGTGCCGGGCTACGCAGTGTGTCCCCGATTCCGCAGCCCAGAAGCCTGCTGTGCGGGCGAGGTCGAGCCAGTGGCTGCGGCCGGCTCGGGCGTAGGCCAGTGCAGTATCGGATTGCGCTGTGATGCAGGCGTGTCCGAAATTCTGCACCGAGGCACCTGCGACGCGATCGGTATGATCGACGACCGCCACGGTGAGTCCACGCCGGTGAGCGTGGTAGGCGTGGGCGAGGCCGACGATGCCGGCCCCGACGACGACGACGTCGTAAGTGGATGTCATGAGCAGCGTCTTTCTCGAGAGGTCATGTCAGGCGTTCATTACGGCGGTGAAGGTCATCCGGTCTCCGCGATAGAGCGACCGTCGGTGTTCGATAGGAACCCCGTCCGTGTCGTACGAGACCCGGCCGAGCAGAAACATCGGTGTCCGGGTGTCGACGGTGAGCAGCGCTGCTTCTCGGGCGTCGGGGAGGACGGTTTCGATGGTATCGACGACGCGTCCGAAAGTGACTCCCCGTGCTGCCAATTCGGCATACAGCGACGAACGGTGATCGAAACTGCTCTGCAACCCCGGAATTCGATACGCGGGTATGCGAGTCGTTTCCAGTCCCACTCGAACGTCGCCGGTGGTGAAGACGCGTTCGAGTTGCACCACCTCCGAACCTGTCTCGACTCCGAGTAGATCCGCCAGAACGTCGTCGGCTCGGAACACGTCCCAGCCGACCAGAATTCGAGTAGCGCTCATACCCTTCTCGCGCGCGGCCTCGGTGTACGAGCCGATCGCCAACGGCAGCACCACTTTGGGTTCGGCAACCACCGTCGCACGGCCCCGTCGTTCGATTCGACCGGCTACCAACAGCTCTCGGATTGCTTGACGCAGTGTCTCGCGGGACACGTCGTATCGTTCGGCGAGATCACGCTCGGAAGGAAACGCGTCGCCTGCCGACATGCCGTCGAGCATGGCGTCCAGACTTCTCCGCACGATCTGGTGCTTGAGAACGCGAGGTTCGGAGTCCACAACCATGTATCGACCATAGCATCAATTGGTCTAGACCTAATTGTCGCTCGACGTTCACGATCCGTTCACCGGGGTTCTACGCGATGGTCTATACCAAACGGCAGTCTCGTGCCCATGCCGAACTCCACCAGCCCGAACGCCAGCACCGCCATCGAACTCGTCGTCCTCGACATGGCCGGAACCACTGTCACCGACGACGGTCTGGTACTCGAATCGTTCGATGCCGCTGCCACCGCAGTCGGACTTGCCGACGCCGGTCCGGAACGCGATGACGCCCGTCGCTACGTCCTGGACACGATGGGTCAGTCCAAGATCGAGGTCTTCCGTGCCCTGTTCGGAACGGAGGACCGCGCCCAGGCCGCCAACCGCGCCTTCGAGTCGGCCTACGACGCGCGCATCGACGACGGGGTCTCACCCGTACCCGGTGCGGCCCAGGCGATCACGAAGCTTCGCGAGTCCGGAATCACCGTCGTCCTGACGACCGGATTTTCGGTACCCACCCAGAATCGCATCATCGACGCGCTCGGCTGGCGGGATCTGCCCGACGCCTTCCTCGCACCCGGGAGTGCCGGTCGTGGCCGTCCGCACCCCGATCTCGTGCTCTCGGCCGCACTGCTCGCCGAGGTGACCGACATTTCCTCGGTCGCCGTCGTCGGTGACACGTCGAGCGACATTCTGTCCGGTCGCCGAGCCGGCGCATCTCTGCTGGTCGGTGTGCTCACCGGAGCTCACTCCGAGGACCAGCTGCGCGAGGCCGGTGCGACTCACGTTCTGGACAGCGTCGCCGACCTTCCCCCCATCGTTCTGCCCTGATCATCCACCACACCCCGAACGGACACCACGCCATGATCATCACCTCTCGCCGTCGTGCCGGTACCGCCGCGGCCATGCTCTCTGCTGCGGCTCTGGTCGCAGCCGGTTGTTCGAGCTCCTCCGACGGAGCCACCACCGAGCAGGGATTCCCCGAAACCATCACTCTCGCAGCAATTCCCGCCGAGAACTCGACCGACCTGAAGGCCAGCTACGACCCCGTCATCGAGCGGCTCGAGAACGAGACCGGAGCAAGCGTCGAGTTCATCCAGGCCTCGGACTACGCCGGTGTGGTCGAGGGCCTGATCGCGGGCAACGTCGACATCGCGTTCTTCGGTCCCTTCGCCTATGTCGTTGCGGGCATCAACGGTGCCGACATGACGCCGCTCGGCGCGGTCGTCCAGGATGAAGGAACTCCTCCCGGCTACCAGTCGTACGGAATCACTCGCTCGGACAACGCCTCGGTGAACGGCCTCGCCGACTATGCGGGAAAGAAAGTCTGCTTCGTCGATCCGAGCTCCACCTCCGGATTCCTCTACCCCACAGCGGGACTGATCGAGAACAACGTGATCGCCTCCGGTTCCGAGGCCGACATCTCCGCGGCGATGACCCCGATCTACGCCGGCGGACACGATGCATCGGCACTTGCCGTCAAGGCCGAAGACTGCGACGCCGGATTCGCGTTCGACACCATGGTCGACCGGACGATGATCGACAACGGTGAACTGGCACCCGGTGAGCTCGAGACGGTGTGGAAGTCCGAGATGATCGCCGGCTCGCTCTTCGCCGCCAACAACGATCTGGGTACCGAGGCCATCGCCAAGCTCGAAGACGTCTTCAGCGAGGGCATGAACTCGGATGCCTTCATCGCGGACGGCATCTGCGCCGAGGAATGCCGGATCACCGATGAGGACGCTTGGGGGGTCGTGCCGGCCGAGGACAGCGACTACGACGGCGTGCGCCACGTATGCGAGGTCACCGATTCCGAGAAGTGCGCGGGCTGATGAAGTCCGCACCGATGGACCCCCGTGACGTGGTGGTCAGCATCCGCAACGTGACGAAGACGTTCGGGTCGACCACCGCGTTGCAGGATGTGAACCTCGACGTGCACCGCAGTGAAATGCTGGTTCTGCTCGGGCTTTCGGGCTCCGGGAAGTCGACACTGTTGCGGTGCATCAACGGCCTGCATCCCGTCACCTCGGGGAGCGTCTCCGCCCTCGACATTCGTGTCGATCTTGCGAACCGCCGCCGTGTACGTGAACTGCGCCGAGATGTCGGGTTCATCTTTCAGCACTTCAACCTCGTCGGTCGGTTGAGTTGCCTCGAGAACGTACTCGTGGGGGGCATCGGCCGCCTGTCGATTCCGCGATACGGCGCGCTGACCTATCCGAAAGCAATGCGGGAGGAAGCCCGGGCGTGCCTCGACCGAGTCGGGTTGGCGGACTTCGCCGAACGGCGTGCCGACACGCTGTCGGGCGGGCAGCAGCAACGGGTGGCGATCGCCCGCACCCTGATGCAGCGTCCGCGGATCGTGCTCGCGGACGAGCCGGTTGCCTCGCTCGACCCGGAGAATGCGGGCGTGGTGATGGATCTGTTGCAGCGGGTGTGCAGCGAGGAGAAGCTGACCGTGGTGTGCACCCTGCATCAGGTCGATCTCGCGCTCGGCTGGGCGCATCGACTCGTGGGTCTCCGAGACGGTCGGGTGGTGCTCGATCGCCCGGCCGACGGCCTCCAGCGTGAGGACATCATGCCGATCTATCAGCGGATCGCGCCCGACCCCGGAAACATCACCACGGTGGCACCGACATGACCGTCACCGTCGATCCGAAGCCGACGAACACTGCAGCACAGGATGGTCCGCGGCGACCTCGATGGCTGTTCCCGGCGCTGGGCGTCGCCGCCCTCGTTCTCACCGTGCTCTCGGCGGGCTACATCGACTTCGCGCCGACGACGTTGATCGACGGTCTGGAGGATGTCGGCAACCTGCTCGAGCGGATGCTGCCGCCCCGGGTCGACGACACCGGCAGGATCGTCTCTCTCGCACTCGATACATTGCTGATGGCAGTCCTGGGCACCGTGCTCGCAGCGATCGTCTCGGTACCGTTGGCGTTTCTCGCGGCACGGAACACCTCGCCGCACCCGGTTCTGTACAGCATCGCTCGCGCTGTCATCACCTTCTGCCGGGCGATGCCGGATCTGCTGTTCGCGGTGCTGTTCGTCAGGGCGTTGGGAATCGGGGTGCTACCCGGCATCCTCGCTCTCGCACTGCATTCCATCGGTATGCTCGGCAAGCTGTTCGCCGACGCCATCGAAGAGACCGACGTGGGACCGCGAGAGGCGCTCCGAGCCGCCGGGGCCGGCTACTACCGAGAGATGATCAACGCCGTTGTACCGCAGGTCGTTCCGGCGTGGATCGGAGCCTTCGTCTATCGAATCGACATCAACCTGCGCATGTCGGTGGTCCTCGGCTTCGTCGGGGCGGGCGGTATCGGATTCGCCCTGCAGGACGCTCTGCGTGGACTGATCTACCCGCGCGCTCTCGGAATCGTGCTGGTGATCCTGGTGATCATCGCCGCGATGGAATTGGCAGCGATGGCCCTTCGCCGGATGCTGCTCGTGCCGTCCGCGGCCGGTCCGCAGCGCGATCGACAGATGCGGATCGGGGCGTCGGCTGTGCTCGTCTTCGCGGTCGTGGCGTCGTTCGTTGTTCTCGAATTGGATCCGCGCTCGCTTCTGACGTGGATCGGGCCCTCGATCGAGGTGTTCGGGCGAATGGTCCCACCGGACTTCTCCGCGCTGGGAGCGGACCTGTTCGATGCCGCCGTACAGACCGTCGCCATCGGAGTCGTGGCCACCGCAATCGGTATCGTACTGTCGATACCCGTCGGAGTTCTGGCTGCGCGCAACGCAACTCCGCACCCCGCGGTGTACTGGATCGCGAGATCGTGGATCCTGCTCGTTCGCGCTGTCCCCGAGCTCATCCTTGCCGTCGTGTTCGTCGCGGCGCTCGGACTCGGCCCGGTGGCGGGAACCTGCGCATTGGCCATCGGATCCGTCGGATTCCTCGGCAAACTTGTCGCCGACGCGATCGAGGAGATCGATCCCGGTCCTCTCGAAGCAGTGGCGTCGGTCGGCGGTGGTTGGTGGAATCGGACACTGAGTGCCGTGGTTCCGCAGGCGATTCCGGGGATGGTCGGTTCGAGCTTGTATTTGCTCGACGTGAACATTCGTACCTCCACCATCCTGGGGATAGTCGGTGCAGGCGGTATCGGCTTCCTGCTCTTCGAGTCGATTCGTACGCTTAACTTCGACGTCGCCGGTGCGATCGTTCTCGTCATCTTCGTCGTCGTGTACATCGTGGAAAGGATCTCCGGATGGATCAGATCACTGTTGGTCTGACACAGGCCGCCGTATGGACGGGGAGCGGGATCGACATGTGGGACATCGAGATTCCCGCGCTCGAGTCGGGTGACCTGCTGGTGCGCGTCGACCTCGCGACGGTGTGCGGGAGCGATCTTCACACGGTGTCGGGACGCCGCACCGGTGCGTGCCCGTCGGTACTCGGGCACGAGGCCGTCGGTCGCGTGGTTGGCGTCGGTGATGCGACGTCGTCTGCAGAGGTGGGTGATCGGATCGTCTGGTCGGTGACCGTGCCCTGCGGTCGGTGCGCCCGGTGCACGTCCGGCTTCACGGCCAAATGCTCGGCTGTGCGCAAGGTGGGGCACGAGTCCGCCGAGAGCCCTTGGGTTCTCAGCGGCTCCTATGCCCGACACATCGTGGTCCCGCGTGGAACCACGGTGGCTCGGGTTCCCGACACCATGCCCGATGCCGTCGCCGCGCCCGCTGCCTGTGCAACGGCGACGGTGATGGCGGCTCTCGAGGCGGCGGGTGATCTCGACGGCCGACGAGTACTGATCGTCGGGGTCGGAATGCTGGGGGTCACCGCCGCCGCGGCGGCGAGCGAGCGAGGAGCATCGGTGTCGGTTCTCGATCGAGATCCGGAGCGGCAGAGTAACTCTTGTGCGTTCGGGGCCGCGGCGGACGACGGTGCACGGACGGATGTGGCGATCGACTTCTCCGGATCGTCCTCGGCTGTGCAGGCGGCGTCGGAGCGGCTCGATGTCGGTGGGCGGCTCGTGCTCGCCGGATCGGTCGCTCCGGGCCCGCCGATCACCGTCGACCCCGAAGCAGTGGTCCGAAACTGGCTGACCATCACCGGCATCCACAACTACGAGCCGCGGCACCTCCACCAGGCCGTTGCCTTCCTGCACGACACCGGTGCGACGTATCCGTGGGAAGCCCTCGTCGAGGCGCCGGTTCCCCTGGCCGAACTCGCATCGGTGTTGCGGCCGACGCCGTCGGGAATTCTTCGGTCGTCGGTGGCACCGTAGGCTCACGGTCTGTCGATGAGCTCTTTCGGGGCCCACGCCGGCCAGTGCGTGTCGCCGACAGCGTCGCCCTCGACGTAGCGAGCGACGATTGCGGTCACATCCGGCCGCGAGTTGTCGTACACGGTCGACTGATCTGCCAGATCGATCGCCCGTGAAACCAAGGGCCATAATCGTGTGTATCTCTCGCGAATCTTGTCCTCCGGCACGTGGTGGCCCCCTTCTTCGACCCGCACAGCAACTCGCGCAATAGACAACTCGACAGGGACCATGATCACGTGAAGCACAACGACATAACCTGCTTGCTTCGCCGCGGCGACGAAATCGAGCTTGGACGGATGCGAGAACACGGTCTCGGCGATGAACGACTCACCTCGCTCGACGAGCGAATCACGAATGTGTGCAGCGATTTTGGCTGCTTCGTAAGAATGGTGTTCCGGAGAATCCGGCCAGTTCTGCTTCGCAATGATGTCGGCGTTGACGAAGGTGCTCATCGGCAAGATCGGAAACAATCTCTGCTCGACGAACGTCGTCTTGCCTGATCCGTTCGGTCCGACAATCAGATCGAGACGTCTCACAACACGATCTGGGTACCGTCGGGAAGGTGCTTCACAACCCGACCGTGATCATCGAGGAACACGGTCGTTCGACCCTGCGCGGTGCGCTCGGCGAGGTGGTTGCCGCTGGTGAGAGATTCTTCGAGTGCTGCCGCCGTCTCGGCGTTGAACACAACTCCCTCTTCCGGCGATAAGTCGGAAAGAGGGGTTCGGCCGGCGAGCGCGGCTTCGACTCGTCGGCGAGGGATTCCCCTCTGAGTCGACACTTCACGGCCGATGCGGGCCCAGTGTTCCAATTGTTGTCTTGCCGAGCGGTTCTCTCGCGCACCTTCGGCAGCAGCATCGTCCACGAGGTCCGATGGGAAACGAGTCACCCGGTCTGCGACGTTGGTCACGGCTACTCCCTTTTCGGCGGCAATTTCCAGTGTAGCAATCTGCTACAGAAGGGGCGACGAATGCAGAATTGCCGCCCGCGGGGGCGATTGCGTTCCGTTCGAGCGGGATACCCAGAGATCATGCCCGAAGGTGACACCGTGTTCGTGTTGGCCGCGAGGTTGCGTCGAGCATTGGATGGCGCACTGTTGCGGGCCGGAAGACTGCAGGTACCTGCGCATGCAGTGGAGAATCTGGCCGGGCGACGCGTCGTCGCGCATCGGACGCACGGCAAGCATCTGCTCACCGATTTCGACGACGACACGACGCTGCACACGCATCTACGAATGAGCGGATCGTGGACGGTGGTGCGGGCCGGCCGATCGATTCCGCAGCGCGTCCGACCCGACGTTCGCGTTCGGCTCGCCGTGGTCGACGGGCCGACGGCCTACGGAATTCTGCTGCCCGTGGTCGACTACGGATGGACCGGGGACATGAATGCGTTGATCGCAGATCTCGGACCGGACCCGTTGCATCCGGTGTTCGACGCCGAACTCGGAGCTGGCAACATTGCCGCTCAGGGAAGACGGCCGATCGTGTCGACGCTGCTGGACCAGCGGGTGATCGCCGGTCCGGGAAACTTGTGGGCCAACGAGCTGTGCTTTCTCCGCGGGCTGTGGCCGTGGACGCCGTCGGGTGATGTCGACGCGCAGCGTCTGGTAGCGCTGCTCGAACGAGCGATGCGTCATTCGGCGACAGTGCCGGGCGCGATGCAGGTGACCACCGGAGACACCCGAAAGGGTCGCTCGCACTGGGTCGCCGGTCGAGCCGGGCAGCCGTGCCTGCGGTGTGGGACGTCGATTCGAGTGGTTGCCGAGATACCGGGTGACCCGGACAGGCGTCGAACATGGTGGTGTCCGAGTTGTCAACCAGAGCGGTAGCGACGGGCGGTCGATCGCTGTTGTCTCAACGACATAACCGCCCGCGGGTATCGCTTGTTGCCTGCAGATACCACTGACAGCCATTCCTCGCGAGCAGCGAATCGAAACCCCGCCGGGTCGTCAGAAGGTCGAGTTCGTCGGGTGGTCGGTCTCCACCAGATCACGAGCCACCCGGTGCAGAGGGAGATTCTGTTGCTGGGACAGCTTGGCCAGAAGGTCGAACGCTTGAACCGCGTCGAGGTCGTAGCGCTCCATGATCATGCCCTTGGCCTGGCCGATGATGTCTCGACTGGCCAGACCGGCCCGGAACTGCTCGTTGTCGCGGGCGCTGAGCATCGCGATGGCGGCATGCGCTGCGAGTGCTTCGCCGATTTCGACCGCGTCGGTGTCGAAGGCCCCCTGCTCGTCGCTGTAGAAAATCAACGCACCGAGGTCACCGGCATTGCTGAAGAGCTGAAATGCCGCCAAGGACTTGAAGCCCTCTTTCACGGCCAGAACCGCGAACTCCGGCCATCTCGGTTCCGCCGTGAGGTCGTGCGATACGACGACGTCGAAGTGGCGAACCTCGGTGGGAATCGGGCCCTCGTCGAGCTCGTACTGAAGCCGACACAGCTTCTCCGCAAGGGGGTCGGTTGACGCTACGACGGTACGCACGCCTTTGCGCACCGTGGTGACACATCCCACGGTCGCGCCCGGGATGAGCCGGATCGCTGTGCGCAGAATCTCGCTCACCGTCTCCGGCATCGACCGACGGGTGTCGCGCAGGGAGCGCGCGAATTCGGCGAGCGACGATGCGGGGGAAGACCCGGGAAGCTGTACACCGGTCGATGGTTGCGACATTCAGAGAGTCCTCTCGCACAAGACCTCCGCCGCCTTTCGCCGGAGAGATCCACGAACACGCCTTCTGCTGGACGCCCGTATCGGCCGACAATGTCGACTCCGTGCACTTTATACGTTGTCATCAGGAGGTTGTACCTAGAACCGAAGTGCATCGGCCGCGACACCCGAGAACACAGCGAGGGCCGTCGATCAGGAGATCGACGGCCCTCGCGAGTACGACTTACTTGAAGGTGTCCTTGATGTTCTCGCCGACCTTCTTCACTCCTGCGGAACCCTGGTCCTTCTTGCCCTCGGCCTCGAGGTCGTTGTTGTTCGTGGCGTCGCCCACAACTTCCTTCGCCTTGCCGATGGCGTCTTCTGCTGCATTCTTGGCCTTGTCGATGAAGCTCATGTGAGTTCCTTTCCTCGTGCCCGGTTGGTACTGAAGAGTTGGTCGGAGCCCGTCGGCGAAAGCGCACGTTCGCATGCTGAGATCTGGGTCACACATGCCGCCTACGTTTCCGCGGCGTCCGCTGTGGATACATTCGACCGATGATGGTCGCGAGAGTGGACAGTTATCAGCGCAAACACCCGTCGGCGGGTTTCCGGTGGCAGTGCTGTACAAGTTTCTCGACGACCGAGGCGGTTATCTCGCAGCTCTGATCGCGTACTACTCGTTCCTCTCGCTGTTTCCGTTACTGCTGCTGTTCACGACGGTGTTGGGGATCGTGCTGGCAGGCGACCCGGAACTGCAGACCCGCATCATCGACTCGGCGATGAGTCAGATCCCCGTCATCGGTGATCAACTCGCTCAGCCGGACCGGCTCAGCGGGGGGACGACGGCCATCGTCATCGGCGTCGTGGGGTCGCTGTACGGCGGACTCGGCGTGTCTCTGGCCGCGCAGTACGCAATGAACACTGCATGGTCCGTCCCGCGAAACGAACAACCGGACCCGATCAAGGGCCGGCTGCGCGGGCTGGTGCTGCTCAGTACCGTCGGCACCGCCATCATCGGCCTGACCGTCCTCAACGGCGTCGCGTCCTCGGGCGTGTTCGGCTTTGCCGGCGGTGCACTGGCACTGGTCGGAGCGGTCGTGGTCAACGCAGTGGTCTTCACTGCTGCGTTCCGAATCGGGACTGCGCGCGCCCTGACAGTGCGCGAGGTCCTGCCCGGTGCTGCGATCGCCGCGGTGATCTGGCAGGCACTGCAATCGTTCGGCGGCATCTACATTCGCTATGTCGTCGGCAATGCCAGCGTCAGCAACGGGATCTTCGCGATCGTCCTCGGCCTACTGGGCTTCCTGTACGTCGCATCGGTGCTGATCGTGTTGTGCATCGAAATCAACGCCGTGCGAGTCGATCATCTGCATCCCCGGGCGCTGCTGACGCCGTTCACCGACAACGTCGAACTCACCGAGGGTGACAAGAACTCCTATACCGGCCAGGCAGAAGCGCAGCGCAACAAGGGATTCCAGGACATCACGGTCACCTATGAGGAGCCGGATTCGGTGACGGGGGATGACTCGCCGCGCAAGGGAGCCGAGTGATCGGGTAGGCGCAAACGCGCGCGCATTCGTCAGGTGCGCGCGGATTCGCCAGTCCGGCGGGCACTATTTTGCACGCGGATGGCAAACGCGCGCGCGTTTGCGAAAACTGGGGCGGCGAAGGACCGGGGGGCGGCGAGGACCGGACCGGATTTCCGTGACCACCGTCACGAACCGGCTGACCGGTCGAGTGAAAAAATCTTCGAGTTCGTTTCGCGAAAGCGCATGCGCAAGCGCTTGTATTGGTCATAGGCTCCTGCAATCGAGCGACGCGACCGCGTGGCCGGGGACAAGGGAGTCCACATGTTCAATCACCGCCGGAAGTCCGCGCTGACGATCGGAACCGCGCTCATGGCCGGTTCGCTCGTGTTCGGGCTGACCGCCTGCAGCGGTTCGGATTCGGACAGCGTGAAGGTCGGGCTCATCACCAAGACGGATTCCAATCCGTACTTCGTGAAGCTGCGCGAGGCAGCGCAGGGGCAGGCGGATTCCAGCGGAGCCGAGCTGGTGGCTCTGGCCGGCGCATTCGACGGTGACAACGAAGGCCAGGTCGCAGCGATCGAGAACCTCGTCGGCCAGGGTGTGAAGGGAATTCTGATCACTCCGAACTCCTCGACCGGAGTACTCGACGCGATCAAGAAGGCACGGGACGCCGGCGTCGTCGTCATTGCCCTCGACACCGCCACCGATCCCGAGGACGCGGTCGACGCCACGTTCGCCACCGACAACAAGGCTGCCGGAGTGAGCCAGGGCGAGTGGGTCAAGGCCACGCTCGGAACCACTGCGCCGCAGGTCATCATGCTCGACGGTACCGCGGGTGGAACGGTCGACACCTTCCGGCACGACGGCTTCCTCGAAGGCATGGGGCTGACGGACAGCTCGCCGGAAATCGTCGGTCAGGAGAACACCAACGGCGATCAGACCAAGGCGCAGACCGCCATGGAGAACCTGCTGCAGCGTGCCCAGGGCGTCAATGCGCTGTACACGATCAACGAGCCCGCAGCGGCCGGCGCTTACCAGGCGATTCAGTCGGCCGGGCGCGCAGATCAGATCACCATCGGCTCGATCGACGGCAGCTGCACCGGTGTCGAGAACGTCAAGTCCGGCATCATCGGCGCGACGGTGATGCAGTTCCCGGCGAAGATGGCCGAGGAGGGCGTCGACGCGGTGGTGAAGTTCGCCGAGGACGGCACCAAGCCCAGTGGCTTCAACGACACCGGCTCACAGCTCATCACCGACAAGCCGGTCGACGGGCTCGAGTCACAGGACACCGCTTGGGGCGAAGAGAATTGCTGGGGCTGATCTCGGAATACCCGCGAACACCGGGATGTGATTCGTGAGTACCGATACCGCCGCAAAGCCCAAGGCTCCGAGCCGGTTCAACGTGGGCACCATCCTGCGTGAACCGCTGCTCGGGCCGATGGCCGCACTCGTCATCGCCGTCATCGTCTTCAGCTCGATCTCGAGCTCGTTCCTCAACCCGCAGAACGTCTCTCTGATTCTGCAGCAGTCGGTGGTCGTCGGCATTCTTGCCGTCGGCCAGACACTGATCATCCTCACCTCGGGAATCGACCTGTCGATCGGTGCGGTGGCGGTGATGGGCACGATCGTGATGGCACAGTCCGCAGGTGCCAACGGTCCGATAGTTGCGCTGGGTTCGACGCTGGCCGTATGTGTGGCATTCGGGGCGATCAACGGCGGACTGGTGACGGTACTGAGACTGCCGCCGTTCATCGTCACGCTCGGCACCTTCACAGCAATCCAAGCGGCCACCAGATTGCTGGCCGGATCCGAGACCTATCAGGTACCGAGCGGAACGCTGACACTGCTCGGCAACTCGTTCAAGATCGGTAGCTTCTCCACCACGTACGGCGTGGTGGTGATGCTGCTGGTGTATGCCGTGATGTGGTACGCGTTGTCCCAAACATCATGGGGCAGGCACATATACGCAGTCGGCGGCAGTCCGCAGGCCTCGGATCGCTCCGGCATCAAGTCCGGTCGCGTGCTGTTCTCGGTCTACATCGTCACGGGGGTCATCGCGGCGATCGCGGCGTGGGCAGCGCTCGGGCGGATCCCCAACGCCGATCCCAACGCGTATCAAAACGCCAACCTCGAGACGATCACCGCGGTGGTCATCGGTGGAACCAGCCTGTTCGGTGGCCGCGGCACCGTCATCGGCACTCTGGTCGGGACACTGATCGTCGGTGTGCTGCGCAACGGACTCACTCAGGCAGGCGTCGACAGTCTGTACCAGAACATCGCGACCGGCATTCTCGTCATCGTCGCGGTGGCCGTCGATCAATTCGCCCGTAGGAGGTCACAGTGAACGCTCCCCTCGCTCTGGAAGCGCGTGGTCTGGTCAAGACCTACGGCAGCGTGACGGCCATCAACGGTGCAGATTTCGAGTTGCGGGCCGGTGAGGTACTGGCGGTGATCGGCGACAACGGTGCCGGAAAGTCCAGTCTCATCAAAGCGTTGGCCGGTGCTGTGATTCCGGACTCGGGCGAGATCCTGATGAACGGATCGCCGGTGTCGTTCAAGAACACCCGTGACGCACGCGCGGCCGGCATCGAGACGGTCTATCAGGACCTGGCCGTCATACCGGCGCTCGACATCGCGTCGAACGTGTATCTCGGTCGAGAGATCAAGCGCAAAGGCATCAGCGGCAGTCTGTTTCGGCGTCTGGACATGCCGAAGATGCGGGAGGAGTCCTCGAAGCATCTGCAGGACCTGAAGATCGGTATCAAGTCGGTCAATCAGGCGGTCGAGACGCTCTCCGGTGGTCAACGCCAGGGTGTGGCCGTAGCTCGGGCAGCGGCGTTCGGACGTGGTGTGATCATCATGGACGAGCCGACTGCCGCCCTGGGTGTGCGGGAGTCGGGCATGGTGATCGATCTGATTCGCACGATCCGCGACCGGGGCATACCCGTGGTGCTCATCAGCCACGACATGCCGCACGTGTTCGAGGTCGCCGATCGAATTCACATCCACCGCCTCGGCAAGCGCGCAGGCGTCGTGAATCCGAAGAACCGCACCATGTCCGAGGTCGTCGCGCTCATGACCGGCGCGGAGGAGCCGACCGACGATGAACGCGCCGGCCGCTGAATCGACCCGTCCGGTCGGAGTTTTCGTCGGCCTGGCGACACTCGACGTCATCCATCGAGTGTCGGCCGCGCCGGCACCCAACCAGAAGATCACCTCGAGCGCCCAGTTCGTCGCGGCGGGAGGTCCGGCCGCCAACGCGGCCGTCACCTTCGCCGCGTTGGGCGGAACGGCTGTGCTGGTCACCGCCCTCGGCGACGACCCGGTGGCAGCGCTGGTCAAGGCCGACCTGACGGCGTTCGGTGTGCGGGTGATCGACGCGGCCGAGGGATCCACCAGGTCGGTGCCCGTCTCGGCGGTGACGGTAATCGAATCGACCGGTGACCGGTCGGTCGTCTCGGCCGACGCCGTGAACTCCGACGCCGAGCCCCCGGCGGATCTCGAATCCGTCGTCGCCGGTGCCGACGTCGTTCTCGTCGACGGGCACCACCCCCTGATCGCCTGCGCCGCCGCGGAACATGCGGCGGCGCGGGTTACCACGTTGGTCGTGGACGCCGGTCGCTGGAAACCGGTGATGAGCGAGCTCATTCCGCATGTCACGGACATGGTGTGCTCGGCCGACTTTCGCGCTCCCGGTACCTCGGACACGACGACGACTGCTGCGGCACTCGTTGCATCCGGTGTTCGGACCGTCGTCACCACCCACGGCGGCGAACCCGTCGAATGGTGGTCCGATGGTTCATCGGGATCGGTCGACGTGGAGCCCGTTGCAGTAGTCGATACTCTGGGAGCCGGGGATGCGTTCCACGGCGCGTATGCCTACTACTCCACGCAGTCGGGTTCCCTCGCCGAGCGCATCGACAGGTCGGCTCACGTTGCCGCACTGCGTTGCTCGGTGATCGGGCCCCGAGAGTGGCTACGCGAAATTTCCGCTGACACCCTTCACTACCCACGGACTCGAAAGCGACAACGGTGAGCATTGACCAGGACGTACAGGAAGCCACCCTCGAAGAACTCGTGGAGCTGGCGCGCACGCTGGCCGTACCCGGTGAGCGGCGCATACTCGGCCTGACCGGTGCACCCGGTGCTGGGAAGTCCACTGTGGCTCAGCAACTCGTCGACGCGCTCGGGCCGGAACTCGCGGTACTGGTTCCGATGGACGGATTCCACCTCGCGAACGAAGTGTTGATCGAGCTGGGCCGGCTCGACCGCAAGGGTGCCCACGACACCTTCGACGACGACGGCTACGCCCGGTTGATCGCCGCCGTTCACGATCAGCGGCCGGGCGGCCCCCTGGTGTACGCGCCGAGGTTTCGGCGCGAGATCGAGGAGTCGATCGGGTCCGCCATCCCGGTGCCGTCGACCGTCCCGCTCGTCATCACCGAGGGCAACTATCTGTTGATGGAGTCCGACGCGTGGCCCGCGGCACGGGCGATGATCGACGAAGTCTGGTTTCTGGCTCCGCACACGAGGGTTCGGCACGAGCGTCTGGTGGCCCGGCACGAGGCGTACGGAAAATCGCACGAGGACGCGGAGTTCTGGGCACTCGGCTCGGACGAACGCAACGCAGAACTGATCGGGTCCACCGCGCGCCGCGCCGACCGAATTCTGCGGCTGACATGACGATTCCGCAGAGCCTCGAGACACGTCAGCGCTGGGCCGACTGAGATGCCCACGATGGATGACGTCGCTCGCCTGGCAGGGGTGTCGGTTTCGACCGTCTCGCACGTGCTCAACGGAACACGCAACGTCAATCCCGCCACCCGGCAACGCGTCGACGCGGCGATTCTCGAGATCGGATACCGCCGCAACGTCGTTGCTCGATCGCTCGCGGCGGGCCGAACTCACACCGTGGGACTGTCCATCGCCGCGTTGACCAACCCGTACTTCGGCAGCCTGGTCCATGCCGTCGAGCGTCGGTTGTCCGAGGCCGGATACGTGTTGATTCTCGGTGATTCGCACGACGAGCCACAGCCCGAGCGCAGGGTGACGGACTCGCTGCTGGACCGCCAGGTCGACGGCATGATTCTCGCGCCCGCGGCTGGATCGGAAGTCTCCACGATCCCCGAGATCGTCCGCAGCGGAACGCCTCTGGTGTTGATCGACCGCATGCTCGACGTGCCGTGCGATCAGGTCGGACCGGAGAACGACGCGTCGGCGTACGAGCTCACCGCCCATCTCCTCGATTCCGGCCATCGACGCATCGCGATTGTCCGCGGCATCGAGGGAATCTCCTCGACGACAGAACGATTCGACGGCTATGCCCGTGCACTGGCCGATCGAGGGATCGAGCTGGACCCCCGGTTGGTTCTCGACGGACGGTCCAGCGTCGAGGTGGCCGAGTCCCGGGTGCGCGAGCTGATGTCCGGTACGGATCGGCCGTCGGCTCTGGTGTCGATGAACAACTCGATGACGATCGGATCGCTGAAAGCCGTTCGTGGCCTCGGCTTGTCGATCCCTGCAGACCTCGCCTTCGTGTGTTACGACGACTTCGAGTGGTCGGATCTGTTCGAGCCCCGGCTCACCGCGGCCGCTCAGGACGTGCAGACGATCGGCCGAACCGCAGCCGACCTCGTGCTACGGCGTATCGAGGGACACGAGGATGCGCCTCGATCCATCCGCGTACCGACCACCTTCACCCATCGAAATTCCTGCGGCTGTACGGCAGCCGACAAGCCGGTCGCACCCCGAAGATAGGACAGCTCATGCCGATTGCCAGTCCGGAGCAGTACAAAGCCATGCTGGACCGCGCCAAGGAAGGCGGGTTCGCGTACCCGTCGATCAATGTCACCGGCTCGCAGACACTCAACGCTGCGCTTCAGGGATTCGCCGAAGCCGAGAGCGACGGCATCATTCAGGTGTCGGTCGGTACCGCGCTCTACCTGTCCGGCAATGCGGTGCAGAACCGCTTCGCCGGCTCCAAGGCGCTCGCGCAATACGCCCACGAAGTGGCGCAACACTATTCGATCTCGGTGGCACTGCACACCGATCACTGCCCCGCCGAGAACCTCGACGACTGGGTCCGGCCACTGCTGGCCGACGCGATCGAACGCCGCGGCCGAGGACTGGAACCGCTGTACCAATCGCACATGTGGGACGGCTCGGCGGTGCCGCTGGACGAGAACCTGCGGATCGCGCGCGAGTTGCTCGACCTGTCTATGGAGGCCGACACCATTCTGGAGATCGAGGTGGGAGTGATCGGCGGCGAGGAGGACGGGGTGTCACACGAGATCAACGAACAGCTGTACTCGACGGTCGACGATGCTCGCGCGACGATCGCTGCCCTCGGAACGGGCGAACGCGGTCGATACATGACAGCCCTGACCTTCGGCAACGTGCACGGCGTCTACAACCCCGACTCGGTGCATCTACGACCCGAGATCCTCGACGAGATCCAGTCCGTCGTCGGTGCCGAGACCGGGAAGGACAAGCCGTTCGATCTGGTGTTCCACGGCGGATCGGGATCGAGCGCCGCCGACATCGCCTCCGCCGTCGCCAGCGGGGTGATCAAGATGAACATCGACACCGACACCCAGTACGCCTTCACCAGGTCGATCGCCGGACACATGATCAGCAAATACGATCAGGTCCTCAAAGTCGATGGCGAGTACGGAAACAAGAAGGCGTACGACCCCCGCTCCTGGGGCAAGCCCGCCGAGACGGCGATGGCAGCTCGGGTGGTCGAGGCGACGCAGATGCTCGGTTCGGCAGGTCGCACAATGCGCTGAGAACTTCTTTCACCGGACGTGTCGAAATCTGCGGACCGGCTTCGTCCCAGGTGATCTGCAACGTGCCGCCCACTTGTACGCGCGGGCAGCGGAGGCGGCGTCGTCGATTCCCGAGCGGCACCATCTGACTCTGCAGGCTTCTCGAATTCGCTCTACCGACCAATCAACGGACCGATCGGTTTTGTAATCCGATCGTTAGCGATCGAAAGCTGAATTCGTGCAACCCTCGTATGGTGCTGAAGTTGCCAATGGGACAGATGAGAAACAAAAAGAGTTGCTCGGCCTCGTTGGTGACGGTCGCCGCAGTGGCGGCGATGCTGATGACCGGAACGTCGGCGCAGGCGTTGCCCGGCAACTCGGGATCGGCCGACGCGGCTGCCGGAGCCATCGGTATCCATCAGGTGTCGGCCACCCGCGCGGTGTTGAACGTGTTCTCCCCGTCCATGAATCGGGTCATCTCCAACGAGGTGCTGCATTCGCCCGACGGTGGACCAGCGCCCACTCTGGTACTGCTCAACGGCGCGCTCGGCAACGAGGACGGCGTGGGGTGGCTCAACAACTCCGGTGTCGAACAGTTCTTTCTGGACAAGAACGTCACGGTGGTCGCGCCCATCGGCGGGCGCTTCAGTTTCTACACCGATTGGCAGACTGCGGATCCGGTGCTCGGCAGCAACATGTGGCAGACCTACCTCAGCCGCGAATTGCCTGCCGCCGTCGACGCAGCCTACGGATCCACCGGTAGGCGCGGCGTGGCCGGGCTGTCGATGAGTGGTGGGCCCGCCCTCGACCTGGCGATCCAGGCCCCGGACGTGTTCGACGCGGCCGCGTCGTTCAGTGGATGCCCGGCTCCGTCCAACCCGCTTGCTACTGCCGGTATTTCGGCGATGATCGCCGGTGGGCTCAACAACCCCTTCAACATGTGGGGGCTGCCGGGAAGCCAGGGATGGCGGGATCACGACCCGTCGCTCAACGTCGAGCGACTACGTGGAACCGCGGTCTATGTCAGCTCGTCCCGCGGACTACCCGGACCGGTGGATCGCATTCCCGAGGGCGCGATCCCGCCGTTCGGAGGAATGGCGGTCGAAGCGATGGTCAACCATTGCACGTCGATCTTCGTCGACGCCCTGCGCCGAGCCGACGTGCCGGCGACGGTGTCCATGCGTGAGCAGGGCGCACACACCTGGCCGTTGTTCGAGGATCAGTTGCGGGAGGCCTGGTTCACCACTCTGGCACCGGCTCTCGGAACCAGGTGATTGCACCGAGACCGTCGCGGGTACGCGTCTGTGGACAGCACCGACGAAGGGACCACGCACATGTCGAAGGACGAACTGCACAAGGGCGACAAGGTCGAATGGCAGACCCACGGCACCACGACCGAGGGTGAGGTGGTGGAGAAGATCACCTCCGAGACCGAGGCTGCAGGCCGAACCGTGAAGGCCTCGAAGGACGAACCGCAGTATCGCGTCGAGAGCGACAAGTCGGGCAAGGACGCGGTGCACAAGCCGGAATCGCTCGACAAGAAGAGCTGACGCCCGAACGGCGATGCGCCCCGAGTCTTGGACTCGGGGCGCATCGTAGTCTCAGGCCTGGGGTACCGAACGCTCTGCGCCCCAGCTTCGTTCGATGTATCCCCGAATTCGTTCGATGTCTTCGGCGGGAATTCGCTCCGGCTCGCCGTTCTCCAGCGGATCCGTATGGAAGATGTAGAGCCGTGACGCGAACTGATCGAACGGCAGCGAACCTTCCCCTGCGCGTTCGCCGTTGCCCGCCGTTCCCACCACGACGCCGTCGCCCCAGTCCTGCCCGCTGTCGTTGTTCGGGTTGAAGAAGTACACCCGCATCACGCCGTCGGGATCGGTGGTCACACGCAGGATCGTGATGGCGTGCCAGCCCACATACCGTGCCGCACTGTCGGTTACGGCCACACCCGCCGGCTGCGGGTGTATCAACGGTTGGTGGCCGTTGTACTCGGGGTGGTACGCCGCGTAGAACTGGCGCAGGAATGCGTCCAGGTCGACGAGATTACCGGTCGCGACGTCTACGTCGATATGGAACTCGCGTGCCGACCACCAGCCGTGGAACTCCGGGTTGACCCAGCGGTGCGGATCGCCCGGACGATCGGCGCACCGCCGGACCATCTCTGCGTAGATGCGATCGAGGTGCGGAACCAGCAGCAGCGACGTGGGGTCGAGATCGACCGGATCGGACGTGGCGACGCCGCTCACGCTCTCGGTCGACGAGATCGACTGGCCCTCGAAGTGCATGACGATCTCCTCGTCACGCGCCGCCCACACCACCATCTGCAGGAGGTAGTCGGGATCGTTGTAGGCCCACATCGACAACGCTCGCGCGGATTGACAGGTCGGGTTGTCGCCCTGTCCGATGCCGAGCGGTTGCCCGAGCATCGAGAGCAAGCCACCGAGCAAGCGCGACTCCGGTGCGGGGACCGGCCCGAACGTGGTGATCAGTTTTTCCCGCACTGCCGGAGCGAGTTTCAGCGACATCTGCCGCCACAGCGACGGCACGATCGGCGGCTGATGCAGAATCCCGCGATCGAGGAGCAATGCCAATCCGTAGAGGCACTGCGCAGTTTCGGGGAACACCGTCTCCTCGATGAGGCGATGGACCAGTTCCGGATACCGCGTCAGGCAGGTGCGGCCGGTATCGGACAGACCCAGTGCCTCGGGAAGGACGTACGAGTAGTGATCGACGAGGTACTGCGTCAGCGTCGCGTGGTACGGCGACACCAGACCGGTGTCGTGCATCGCGCGAGCGAAACCGCGAGCCTCGAACTGCAGCGCCTCGACGTCCATCGCCTCGAGCCGTGATCGGTACACCTCGACGCCCGGATCCTCCCGGCACGCATCGGTGGTGCCGAACAGGGCTGTGATCAGACGATCGAGGCCCTGCCCGGAAGTACCGAGGTCGACGGTCGGATCGTCGCGATAGATCGCGATGCGGGTGACCATCGCTTTGATGGTGTCCACCTGGATCGGACGCTGGCGCAGTATTCGCCAGATCTCCTCGACCAACTCGTCGAGAACACTGTCGTACCCGATCTGCCCGGCCACGTACCCGAACAGGTCGCGGATCAGATGCGCGGTGCGACCCAGACGAACTCGCTCCGACTCCGACGGCGGCGTGAACAGAACGTCGAGATTCAACGCGAGAACCTGAGACAGGAACCGACGGGCATCCTCTGCGGTCACCGCAGGATGCTGGTACTCACCCGCGACGATCGCGACCATCCGCAGTTCGCTGGTCGCCTCGAGCACGAATGTGTCGTCGTTACCGCTGCGCAGGCTCGGCCCGACGAATCCCGGGACGAGGATGTCGGGCTGTGCCCAATCAGTGCCCGCGAACAACCCGGCGTTTTCGAGCATTTCGGCGCGTTCGTGAATCGCATCGCAACCGCCGGGTTGCAACAGCACTCGATGCAGCGCATCGAGAACCCGCCGCACCTTGGTGTTCTTGCTGAAATCGGGTGCACCCGCCAACGCCTCGGTGGCGTGGTCGAGTTGCGCCAGCCGCGACGCCAGAGCCTTGTCGACCGGTGCGGGCTCGTCCATGGTCTGCGACGGCGGGTCGGTGTCGTTCCCGAGTTGTTGCCTCACACGTAGAAGTCCAGTTCTTCCTGATGCTTCAGCAGGTCACGCATGACGTAGGTATCCTCGCCGAAGAAATACAGCAGTCCCCAGTGGGTACCGAATGCCGTTCTCTTGGTGACGGTTTCCTCGACGGGTGCCGACAGGTCGTTGGTCTCGTAGTAGTCGTGCCCGGTCGTCTCCTCCGGAATCTGCAGTTGGCTCACGACGCGGCGTCGGGGGTAGACGCCGAAACATCCGGCGACACCGGTGGCATCGACAACCTCCCGCGGGAAGAAGGCGTCGATTTCCTCCTCGGTGGTCTTCGGATCGAACGCCAACGCCAGGCCCTGGTAGGCGTTGAATCCGTAGGCCCGCTCGAGGAGCTCGAACACCTTGAAACCCGGTGGGCGGTAAGCCACTTCACCGAAGTACATTTCACCGTCACTGGTGACGAAGTACTCCGGGTGAATGAACCCGAACTCGATGTCGAAGGTCTTGATCAGCTTCTCGATCTGCAGCGTGATCTGCTCGCGGTACTTCTCGAGTTCCGGCGTCGCGGGAACGAACACCGAGTACCCGAGGGTCACGTACTCGGAGATGTTGAGGAACTTGATCTTGCCGTTGTGGATCCACGCTTCCACGGCGAACTCCCAGCCGTCGAGGTGCGATTCCATCAGTGCCGGGAATTCCTCGTCGGGAATGGAGTCGACCTCGTCCGGAGTGCGAATCACTCGGTGGCCGAGGCAGCCTGCTTTGTCGAATGCCTTGACGTGGATGGGATCGTTCGGATCGCCGTCGAGCTTGAGCAGGGTCTGGTTCACCCGCTTGAGGAATCGGATGACGTCCTCGCGGTCGTGCGCCTCCTCGAAGATGCCGACGCGGATTCCGCCGAGCTGAGCGCGACGCTTCATCAAGGACTTGTCGCGCAGCAGCATTGCCTGCCCGAACAGTCGCGGGTTGTCGAGAAGTACAGAATTGATGGCACCGGCCCACTCGACCGTCTCCTCGTAGAGCGGGATCGCGACGTCCACACCCTTGGCCTGCAGAGTTTCGGCGATCTCCAGCGATCTGTCGTTGAGTCGCTCGAAATTCCACGGTAGGTAGGGAATGTCGTGCTCGGTGCAGTATGCCTCGGCCCACTCGGGCGCGACGACGACGTAGCGCCGGTCGAACTTGTCCAGTGCTTCCACTGCGGCCAAACTCCACCCCAGCAGAGCCACGAAACCCTTGTTCGGGTCCTTCTCCAGCCTGTCTGGCTGCGCCATGAAGTTCCTTTCCCTTCGATGATTCATCGGTCGAGGTCCTTCGCTCCACCGTACAGAGGCGCTATCGGCCGCTCGGCACCGCTGTGTGTGACGGTCGATCTCGAACCCGCCGTACGCAGGTGTTCAGTACTGTTCACGATCGACAGATATCCGCAGATCGTGCACGATCGTGAACGGTGAGGTGCGGTTCGCGCCCACGACGAGCGAGGAGGACGGATGACGGTCGACAAAACCGGTGCCGAGGTCGAGATCTCCGAACAGGCGGACCGTTTCACCGTGTCGGTGGAGGGCGCACAGGTCGGGTTCACCGAGTTCGTCGACGACGAACACGGCAGACGCATCTTCTTCCACACCGAGGTCGACGCGGCCTACGGCGGACGTGGTCTGGCAACGATTCTGGTGCACGAGGCGCTCGACGCCACCCGCGCCGACGCCAGGCGAATCGTTCCGATCTGCGAACTGGTTGCGGCCTTCGTGGGCAAGCATTCGGAGTACGAGGACAGCGTGGAGCAGCCCACCGACGAGATCCGGCAGTGGTTGGCCGACCGACAGGGCTGAACACGGGAATACGGTCGGCGCTCGTCCCGTTGGACTCGGTACAGTAGTTGCACAGTCAACTACATTGCCGAAAGGGACGATCATGCCTGCAGTGACGGTCGACAACATTCTCGAGTTGCCCCGAATCCCCATGCCCGACGCCACCGCGGTCCCTCGGCCGGTCCGGTCCGTCACGACGGCACCGACGGGCTACGAGGGTGAAGGCTTTCCGGTCCGTCGAGCGTTCGCCGGACTGGACATGACGTCCCTCGACCCGTTCATTCACATGGATCAGATGGGTGAGGTGAACTACGCGCCCGGTGAGCCCAAGGGAACGCCGTGGCATCCGCACCGCGGATTCGAGACGGTCACCTACATGATCGACGGCATCATGGAGCACAAGGACTCTCACGGCGGCGGCGGAATCATCAGCGGTGGCGATACCCAGTGGATGACGGCGGGTGGTGGCATTCTGCACATCGAGGCCCCGCCGGAGCATCTGGTGCTGTCCGGCGGGCTGTTCCACGGTGTGCAGCTCTGGGTCAATCTGCCGCGCGAGAACA
The DNA here is from genome assembly GCF_038069675.1 of Rhodococcoides navarretei. Lineage (NCBI taxonomy): Bacteria > Bacillati > Actinomycetota > Actinomycetes > Mycobacteriales > Nocardiaceae > Rhodococcoides > Rhodococcoides navarretei. The sequence goes on along the minus strand of NZ_JBBPCN010000001.1, from coordinate 4,141,581 downwards.
AGATGGCGCACCCGCGTTATCAGGACATCACCGGCAGCAAGGTGGCGTTGGCGTCGAGTCCCGACGGCGGTGCCTTGGTGCGCGTCATCGCGGGTGAGATCGCGGGTCTGCAGGGACCCGGGTCCACATACACTCCGATAGCGCTCTCGCACAGCACGATCGCACCGGGCGCGGAGTTGACGCTGCCGTGGAATCGTGAATTCAATGCACTCGTCTACGTTCTCGCGGGCGAGGGAACGGTGGGTGCCGAGAAGCGTCCGATACGGATGGGACAGACGGCGTTGTTCGGCCGCGGCGACACGATCGAGATGTCCGCGTCGGCGGTGGGGGAGTCGCTGGAGGTATTCGTTCTCGGTGGCAAGCCGATTCGGGAACCCGTCGCGATGGCAGGCCCGTTCGTGATGAACACCAAGTCCGAGGTGCTGCAGGCGTTCGAGGACTACCAGGCCGGTCGGCTCGGCGTTCCCGTCGAGTGATCGTCTCGGCCGTGCGACGATCTCCCGCATGAGCGACGCAGAACCCCGTATTCGTAGAACACGGCTGTATCGCCGATTGGTCACCCGCGCGGACGGTCCGCTCGAGCCCGCGCGGGCGGCCAGGAGGCTGTCTGCCTACGTCTACGGGAACATTCTGGTCCTCGCGGCGGTCGCGGCGTCGACGCCCGGTTCGATCGAGCACGGAACGGCTGCTGTGCTGGTTCTGGGCACTGCGGTGACGACTTTTCTGGCGCACGTGTTCGCGGATTTCGTCGCAAGCAGTCAGATTCCCGAAGCGCACGGTGATGCGACCGACGAGCAACGCGCGTTCGAAGCCGTCGAGGAACTTCGCGATGCAGTCCCCATCCTGAGTTCCGGTACCGTCCCTGCGCTGATGCTGGCCCTCGGTTGGTTGTCGGTGCTTCCTGGCCAGTGGTCGGAGCTGCTGGCCGGTGTCGTCATCGTGGTGCGCATCGCCACGATTCAGATGGTCACGGAGCGAATTCGTGGGAACTCGTTGACCTTCCGCGCATTTCTGGGTGGGCTGGCCACCGCGGCGGTTGCGGCACTGATCGTCTTGGCGAAGGTCTTTCTGGGGCACTAGCTCCCGAACTCGGCGTACAACTCCGGCAGGAAGCCCGCGAGGTGGTTCATCTCCTGCCCGCAGTGCAGCATCAGTTCTCGGGCGAGATCGAGCCCGAGTACGAGGTCGGTGGGGTCCACCGACGCGCCGCGTCGGACGGCGCACGCGGCCTGCTTCACGTCCGGCACGTGCAGTCCTCGCAGGTTCAGGTGGAAACGGCTCCGCATCTCGGCACCGCCGGCGACGGGTCGGACCTGGTGGGCCAACCAGCCCAGGTCCACCGGTGCGATGGAGCTGCCTACTCTGCCGAACACGATCGTCTGGTCTGCGGGAACGTCGAAGCCGTGCGCAATCGGATCGCGAAAGCCGATACCCAACTGCTGCAGTTTCGGCCCGACGTATTCGTCCACGAAGGTCGTGTTGCCGATGTATTTGGCCTTGTCGGGTATGTCGAGTGCAGTTCGATCGTCGGCCAGCGCGGCATACAGATGGGCATCGGGATGCCACAGTTTGTAGCGCGCGGCCTCGGTGGAATGCCAGCCGAACCACCAGTCCCACATGGCCGCCGTCACGCGGGGCATGACCGTACGAACCGCCACGAATGTCACTCCGTCCGCGCGTCGGCCGTATCCGGTCTCGACTGCGGAGTAGCCGGTGGGTGCGAGATCGGTTGTGATCGAGTCGAATTCGGGAACCGAGTCGGGCGCGAGTGCAGGTCCGGCGTAGGCCTCGGTGACGGCTTCCTGAGCGGGAGTGGTTCGCTGCGCCATGAACCGTGCATAGGGCCGATCTCGGTCGGTGTCGCGATAGCCCTGATAGCGCTCGCCGCACCCGGTACTCGAACCGGTCGCGGGAGACGCTGCGGCCGTGGCGACCGGACCGACGACGGCTGCGGTGGCCGCGGCTGCTGCTCCCATGATGATCTGGCGTCGGGTCGGTCCTCTGCTCACTCATCCACCCCTCTCAACAGGAGTTGAGGCTAATGTGCAGAATCGTCGGCTGTCAATGGCCGGGCACTACACTGCGCGGTATGAGTCCGGCACACCCCAAGGACGACGAATCACGAGTGCGGCGGCGCGACGAGATCGCGACGGCAGCGATCGAGGTGCTGGCCACCAAAGGTTTCCGTGGCCTGACCCACCGCGCGGTGGACGCGGCCGCGGGACTGGGGCCCGGGTCGGTCAACTACCACGCGCCCACTCGAAGTCGACTGCTGCACCTGGCTCTCGGTCAGTTGTTCGCGCGCGACTTCGAGATCGCCGGAGCGACCTTCGGCAGTCTCGTCGATGTCAAGCCGCTGACCGTGGATGTCGTGGTGGCTCGAATCGTCGACTTCATCGAGGCGATGACAACCGGCGAGGCCGCAAAACGAGTGATCGCTCGCAGCATCATGCTGGGCGAGGCGCAGCACGACGCCGAGGTTCGCGAGTTGTTCGACACTCAGCGCGGCGCGTTCGTCACCTACACCCAGTGGATCGTCGCCGCACTCGACTCCGAGGACCCGCAGGCAGAGGCAGAAACTCTGGTAGTGATGATCGAGGGCCTGATTCAGCGGCAAGTGCTCATCGGGACTCGCCTGCCCCGGTCTTTCGTGGAGCAGATGCTGCGCACGATCGTGGTGAACTCGCCGATGATCGCCGATCGAGCACAGGGCGGGCGGGCATCACCCCAGTAGCGACCGACGCTCGGTGTGGGTGAACGTGAAGATCGTTGCGCCGAAGCTGATCAGCGCGGTCAGGAGCAATACCTGAGGGCCGGTGATGACAGCGCCGATGAAGGCACCGATCGCTCCACCCAGTGCGAACGATCCGAGAAGTGCTGTGTAGCAGAACCAGTCGTAGCGCGTCCCGCCGCCGAAGAGGTGCCGCTCGATGCCCTGGCCGAGTTTGACCAACGTACCGGTGACGTAGCTGAGCGGAATGTACGTCTCTTCCTTCTTCGTGAAGGCAGTGTTCAAAGCACCGAGGGCGAACGCCACCAACAGAATCGGGTAGAAGTTCACGTTCGCCGACGACCAACCGGAGATGGCGATGTCGATCGATCCTGCCGCTGCGAGCGCGACGGTGGTCAGCACGGTTGCCCCGTGCGGATGGTTCGACCAGTAGCGGCGACGGCAGATGGAGGAAACGACCACGCCGGCCAGGAAAGAGCCCATGAGCGCCAGAGCCGCAATGGGTGAAGCTCCCGGGGTGACCTCCTTGCCCTCGGGATGCCCGAAGTGCCCGACGACGGCACGTTCGGTGTTGCCGGTCATGAAGGTCACGAAGTAGCCGGCGGAATGCAGGAAGGCGACTGCGCCCACCATTCCTGCAAGCCCGGACAGAATCCAGGACAGACGAGCTTCGGCACCGACGGCTGTCTCGCGGCTGATCGTCAATGGGGAAGTCATGACTCGATTCTCCTGGCCCGAGGCGAACCGGCAACACTTTGAGTTGTCGGTCACATAACCGACGTCGATTCCTCGACAGCCACCATTCCGCGGTGCATCACCCTGTTTCCTACCACCGCGCTGTGATCGGCTCGATGCATCACACATCGGTTGTCCCACATCACCACGTCGTCGGGTGCCCACGAGTGCCGCAGCAGGTTTTTCTCGTGCGTGGAATGCTCGAAGAGGTATCGAATCGTCTCCTGCGCCTCGTCGGCGGACATTCCGCTGATCGCCACGCACCGCGCGGGCGCAGACAGGGCCAATGCGGTACGCCCGGACACGGGATGCACTGCGAACAAGGGATGTTCGGCGGAGGAATCGGTGTCCGACGCCACCCCGGTCACACGATGCGTCACCATGCGTCCGGCCAAGTGCGCTTTTCGGTCGTCGGGCAACGTGTCGTAGGCCGCGTACTGGTCGCTGAACAGTGTGCTGCCACCGGCCCGCGGTACCTCCACCGCGCGTAATGCGGTGTACGCCGGTGGATTCGGAACATAGGTGGTGTCCACGTGAAAGGTCGATTTCGGAGGTGTTGTTCGGCCGATGTTGCTGATGACGTTCAGGTCGGGGAATCCCGGCACCGGCGTCTCGCCCTCGGTGAACATCATGTCGCCGAATCGGCGCAGGAACGCGAGAAAGCGCTCGTCGTCCAGAGACTGCCGCCGCAGGATCAATACGCCGTGTTCGGCCAACAGCATTCGCAGTTCGTCGACCGCGGCCGAGCCCACGTCCAGGTCGTCGATCTCGATTCCCAGCGTCATGAGGACAACTCCTTCACCGACAGTTCGTCGAGCGAGTGTGCGAACAATTCGTCGACGGCGATCCCGGCTGCCGAGGCCATCACAGCGAGCACACTGGACGGGGAGTACGAGCAGTAGAGACCGGCTTCGAGAAACCACGGTTCACCGTCGGGGTCGATGCGAAAGTCGAAGAGTCCGTAGTGCCGGCAACCCAGGGCTCGGTAGCACGATCGTGCTGCGGCCCAGACCTTCTCGGTGATCGGATCGGAGACGTCCACCATCCACGCCTTGGTCTGCTCCTTCGCGACCAGGTACAGATCTCCGTTCGAGGTGCGATTCAACTTGTCGGCGCTGGTGCGTATCGACTCGACGGCATACTCCTCGAGGGGAAGACAGATCAGTTCACCGCCTCGTTCGATGATGCCGCAGCGGACTTCGCGGCCGAGTTCGATGTACGACTCCACCAGCGCCGCACTCGAATACGTCAGCGCCTCACTCACTGCGCTTGTCAGACGGTCGGATTCGCGAACGAGCGTGACGCCCATCGAATTGTCCGAGTCCACGGGTTTGACCACGACCGGCAGATCGACCTCGACGTTCTCGCCGCATCGCACCACAACGCCGTCGGGAACCGCGACCCCGGCCGCGGCGACGACGGCTCGGGCACGAGCTTTGTCCGCCGTCATCGCCATCACGTCAGGACCGTTGCCCACATACGGCACGCCCAGCAGGTCGAACAGGCTGCGATACGTCGTCATGCCGGGTAGGCAGAACATCTGCGGCACCATGACGTCGAAGTGCCACGACGATATGACCTCCACTGCCTGCGTCAACGACATCTGGTGCGCCGCAGCCACACTGGCGGCATCGATGCCGCCGGGGAAACTCCAGAGTCCGCCGGGCGAGACGAACGCGACCTCGAACCGGTAGGCGGGATCACCACCGAACGCGTCGAGAAAGCCGCCCGCGTACACCCGAGACAGATCGCAGTGGAACTCGTCCACCGAGGATCCGACGAGTACCAGGACCGACACGGTCATCAATCGCCTCCGTTCTCCACGAGCTTGCCGATGTTGAAGTCGATGCGAGACCACCCTCGGCGCATCAGCAGGTTGCGCACCAGCAGTGACGGAATCTGGAGGTGGTGCACCAGCAGGTACGGCAGAGGATCCCATCCCGTCAGGATGGCGTCCGTGCCGCGAAAGATGCTGCGCAGCCGAGCCTTCCGATCGGACTCGGTGATCAGACGCCATAATTCGTGGTAGATCCAGTACGTCGGTCGGGCCGTCGGGCGCGGGACGATCACCGAATGACCGTCGTCGAGGTACGCGGCAGCCAGGTCGGGATGGTCGTAGAACATCGTGATGGCCGAATGGGTGCGGGGGTTGCATTCGATGGCGTAGATGTGGCCGTCGGCGGCGGACTCGATGAAGTCGAACGAGAGCTGGCCGGTGACGTCGAGCGAGGAGACGAAAGTGTCCACCCAGCGCAGGATCTCGGGCTTGTCCACCATCTCGTAGTTGATCTGGAACGCCGACGATTCGCAGCAGCCGTACACCTGCAACTGCCCGCCACGAACGGTCCCGTGAGTGCAGTACTCCTGGCCGGGAACGAACTGCTGGAGGATCCACGGATCGTCCTCGGAGATTCCGAGACCCTGTGCGAACCGCAGATTCTCGGCCGGGGTCTCGCGGGTCAGGCGGGTGAGGTCCATTCGGCCGACCGGGTTGTAGGAGATGCGCTTGAGGATGTACTCGCGGCCCGGTGGGAAGTCGAACTTCTCGATCTGCTGCACGTCGGTGATGCGCTGCCAATCGGGAACGCGTAGTCCCAGTGCTGCAGCGTGCTCGGAGAATCGCGATTTGTCGTCGAGCATGCGAACCGTGTCGCCGTCGCCGTGAATCACCTCGCAGTGTGGATCGAGGAGTGCTCGTGCGTCGGCATCGTGAATGCTCGCAGCGGGGCTTGCGACGGGGACGAAGACGTCGACGCCCTCGCGAAGAACCACATCCAGAAGCGCTCGGGCGTAACCGGATTCGGTGGGCTCGGGAATGCAGTGGAATCGGTCGACTGCTCGCGAGAACCGATGGCCGGTAAAACGGTACTTGGCCGATTCCACCAGGACGACGCGATGCCCGGCGAGGTGGAAGGACCGTGCGAGCTGCAGGGCCTTGGTCATCTTGCCGCCGCTGATCAGGACCGTTCTGGGTGAATCGGATCGGCGCGTGGCCGGTCGGCCACCGCGAACGACAGCCACCCCCGCCGCCACGAGATCGGCGGGGATGGTGACCGCGAGGCCGGCGAGCGCGGCAAGGGTACGAATCATGTTCGACGGATCAGCGTCACGCCGTCGCGCAGAGGAAGCAGTACCTGCTCCACGCGGGGGTCGTTCGCCACGTAGTCGTTGAACTCGGCGACGGCGCGACCGTTCTCGGTGGGTTGTTCGCTGTACGGCTGGCCCTGCAGCAGTGTGTTGTCGACAGCGATCACGGCGTTCTCGGCCAGCAGCTCGCTGCCGAGCAGGTACTCCACGTACGCCCGGTATCCGGTCTTGTCGGCGTCGATGAACACCAGGTCGAATTTCCCGTCGAGCCGGCGCAGGGTGTCCAGCGCCGGACCCACTTCCACCGTGATGGACGCGCCCGCAGGCGATTCCGCGAAGCAGGACTGCGCGAACTCGGCCACGTACGGATCCACCTCGCACGCGACGACCTCGCCGCCCGCGGGCAGGGCCTCGGCCATCGCCAAAGCCGAGTAGCCCGTGAACATACCGATCTCGAGCACCCGCTTCGCTCGGGTCATGTGCACGAGAAACGCAAGGAAGCGTCCCTCCACGTGGCCGGAGAGCATCTCCATCTCCAGGGGCCCCGAGCCGGAGACGATGTCGCGCGATCTCCAGTCCTCGGTGCGGGTCCGCGATGCCAGCGTCGCCAGCGCGGCGGATTGGGAGGTGGTGCAGGTGTCGAGATACGGGTCGAGTCCCGCTGCGAGATCGCGGGCTCGATGAACACGGGCGGTCAGCTCGTCGGTGACCCCGGCACCGGCGTCGAGCAGAGCGGCTATCTCGCTCAGCTCGCGCGCCAGAATGGTCGTCGGGGTCACCGGTCGCGGGGCCTTCGTCACGGCGTCGGTGCGGTGAACATGTCGAGGCCCTCGCCTGCCCGCGGGAAGTCCAGACAGATCTTCTTGTGCAGCGTCAGGACATCGGCCAGCTCGGCGGCGTCGAGGTCGTTGAGGAAGCGGCACGTACCGATCGGATCCGGCACCGCGGCACGCAGAATACCGTCGCGAGTCTTGAGGATCGATGCCGTTGCCTCGGACAGCAATTCGGGTGTCAGGTAGGGGCTGTCCAGGGCCAGGCCGATGCTCGACATCACTCCGAGCACTCGATCGCGGTCGGCCGTGGACAGGTGTCCGCGTTGCTCGGCGACGGTCGTGGACAGAGCCATGTCGATGTTGATCGCGTGGCCGTGGAAGAACGGTGCGGGCGGGGTCAGCTCGAGTGTGGGGCTCCACGTGTGGCCGAAGGCGATGACGCGATCGAGATCGATCTCGTGCAGATTGGGAGCCTCCAGTTCGAGCATGGTGGCGATCGCCGAGTAGGTCAGTCGGTCTGCGACCGAACGCAATTCCGCTGTTCCGTCGAGATGACCGAATCGGGTTCGCAGTAGTTCCGGTCCGTACTGTTCCAGCATCTCGAAGATCTCCAGATTGCCGACGACGGAGATCTTGATCAGCTCGGCCATGCCGTTGCGCACCTGATCCTCGGGCAGTGTGCCGAGGAAAGAGAAGTCCAGCAGCACCTTCTGCGACGCGTGGTACGCACCGAGGCGGTTCTTGTGCTTTCCGTAGTTGACGGCCACCTTGATGGAGACGCTCGCGTCGATCAAGCCGATCAGTGTGGTGGGAATGCGAATGTACGGAGTGTTGCGACGGTAACTGGCGCACGCGAAACCTGCTACGTCCGTGGTCAGTCCGCCGCCCACCACCAGTACCGGCTCGGTGCGGACCAGGCCGAACGCATCGAACTCTCCCACGATGCGCTCGAAGGTCTCCAGCGACTTCGCGGTCTCCGCAATCTGAACCGGAACGACCGTCAGGGCGATGTCGTGGTGATCGAAATACGCGCTGATCCGGTCGCCGTAGATCTCGTGGACCGATTCGTCGACGACCATCAGCGCGCGACCGTACGGCCGGTAGCTGTCGGCCAATTCGGTGTTCTCGAGTGCGAACACCCCGTCGACATAGATCAGGTCGTATTCGATCCGCTCGTATCCTTCGACACGAAACGACCTGTCCCCGGCAACGACCTGGGCCTGAAGATTGCTCACTGGTTACTCCTGGAGGATTGGATGGAAGGTCAGACTGAGAGCAGAGCTCGGAGGCGCTCGGGATCGAGTGCATCGACCGTCTCGGTGGCCGAGCCGAATTCGGTGCCCGCGGTGTTCTCGTTGGGGAATGCAACACAGGTGATGCCCGCGGCTGCTGCTGCCTGGACGCCGCCTGCGTTGTCCTCGATGGCCACGCTGTCGGACGCGTTCTCTCCCAGCGTCTTCAAGGCGTATTCGTACGAGGCGGGATCGGGCTTTCCTGGCTCGACCGAGGTCGCATCGACGATGATGTCGAACGAATCTGCGGTCAGCTCTGGAGACAGAGCGGCCAGCAGCGCGTCGATGTTCTCTCGCGACGTCGTCGTCACGAAGCCGACCTTCAGGCCGTTCGCCTTGGCCGAGTCGATCGTGTCTGCCACGCCGGGCCTGGTCTTCACGTCGGATTCGCCGATCAGACGCTGGAAGATCTCGGACTTGGTGGCATGCACGGCGGCTGCGTCCACCTCGGTGCCGGTCTCGGACGCGTACTCACTGATGCGGTTGGCACCACCGTTGGATCCGAGCATGGCGCGGTAGTCCTCGCGAGACCAGTTCCAGTTCAGGTCGTGTGCAGCGAACGCCTCGTTGAACGAGCGGCGCTGCAGTTCGGACGTGTCGACGAGAGTGCTGATCGAACCGAACAGAATTGCGGACATGGATGCCTTTCGGAGCGAGAGACGTTGTATCGGTCAACGTCTCGCGCATGCGCGATGGGGTGAGTTGGTTCGGGGGGTATGCCCCATCGGCACCGAATTGGAAACCTTCGAATTTCTCGGCGGAACGGTCGGACGTCAGCGGTGACGCACGGGTGCGGCCAGAGTGGTCGGTGTCGAGCGGCCGCGCAGTGTGACCGTCTCGCCCGTCTTCCAATACGAGCGTTCGTCAGGGGATGCGTGATCGAGCACGATCGACGACGTGAGCACGTCGGTGTTCGGGTCGTCCTTCGCCAGATCGGTGAGCCGGGCGGCCTGGTTCACGGTGTCGCCGATGACGGTGTACTCGAAACGAGACTCGGCACCGATGTTGCCTGCGATGACCGTTCCGTACGTGACTCCGATGCCTATCTCGTAGTCGCCGTCGGTGGCGAGTGCGGTCGCCAGGGTGCGCGCGGTGCGCAGTGCGGCGGTCGCCGGGTCCGGGTGATCGACCGGAGCGCCGAAGATGAGCAGCGCCGCGTCGCCCTCGAACTTGTTGACGAATCCGCCGCCGCGTTCGCCGTGCTCGACGACGACCGCAAAGAATCGATTGAGCAGATCCACCACGGTCTCGGCCGATTCACGTTCGGCCAGTGCCGTCGAACCCACGAGATCGATGAACAGGACCGCCACCGTCCGATTCTCGCCGCCGAGGCGGGGTGCGCTCGCGAGCGCGCGTTGCGCAACGTCCTGGCCGACGTGGCGACCGAACAGTGAGCGGAGCCGCTCACGTTCGTCGAGTCCGACGACCATCTTGTTGAACCCGTTCTGCAGTCTGCCGATCTCGGAGGCGTCGTAGACGTCCACGCGGGTGTCGGTGGCTCCGGCCTCGACGCGCTGCATGGCCGAGCTCACCTGCTGAAGCGGATCGGATACGGAACGGCCGACGAGAAACATGCCGCCGAATCCGACGACGAGGGCGATGGCCGACAGGGAGACCATCGCGGGAGACAGGTCGACGTCCGGGGGAATGACGGTGTCGATCAGTCTGCCGAGTCCGATGAGGCCCAGTCCGAGGATGGGAATGGCCGTGCTCAAGACCCAGATCAGGACGACGCGAAGCCGAACACCGAGTGCGGCCGCGTCGGTGACCGCACTGACCTCCATCACAGCCGCGGTGATCGGCCGGAGAGTGCGCTCGGCCACCAGATAGCCCAGTGAGCAGGTGGCCAACCCGCCGAAGCTGACGGCTATCGCCACGATGATCGACAGCGCAGCGCCGGCCGATGCATTGACTGCGACGAACACTGCGACGCCGAGCGCCCACAGCAGGACATGGACGCCGAGTTGGCGCAGAGGCAGTCGGACGACGGCGATCGCGGTCTCGTCCGAGGGCATACCGCCGGTGTGCAGCCACCGCACCAGAGGTGCTGCGACGCGGAGTCCGAGCGCGATGCCGATGCCGATCGCAACCGGCAGATACACGAAGAACGCCAGGTAGTTGCGGTCGGAGAGGATCTCTTCCGAACCGACCGGCAGCGGCAGGATGAAGCGCGCCAGCACGAACACGATGACGGCACCGATGGCGTTGGCCGACACCATTCCCACCGCGTACAGACGCATGGGTGTGCGGTCGAGGGCGGACCGTAGAGCTGCGATCACCGGTGAATCTCCGTTCTCTGGTCGCTCGCACTCTAGGTGCCCGAAAAAAAGAATCGAGGATTTTCCGCGCAAGTGACTATCTGTGTCGGCAAGTACCTGGTAATCTCCGTAACAGTTAATCACTCCTGTTCGACGATGAAAGGAACGACGGCGATGACCAGCACACTCTCCAGGAACGACGTCCTCGAGCCCGAAGACGTTTCCGCTCGTTTGCTCGATTCCGCCGCCCAGCTGTCGTACGACCCGTCCGAGGAGGTCGACTGGGAGGCCGATCTGGATCCCTCCCTCTACGGACTCAACCCGGAGTGGAGCACCCTCTACGGCACGAAGCTGTGGGACGAGATGAGCGAGGAGCAGCGCATCACGCTCACCCGCCACGAGGTCTGCTCGATCATGAGCACCGGCATCTGGTTCGAGATGATCCTGCAGCAGATGGTCCTGCGCGATCAGTACTGCAAGGACTCGTCCAACTCGGACTTCCAGTTCGCACTCACCGAGATCGCCGACGAGTGCCGTCACTCGATCATGTTCGCTCGCGCCTGCCAGAAGATGGGCATCAAGGCCTACCTGCCGCGTCGGTCGAGCATCGAGCTCGGCCGTGGCTTCAAGGCTCTTGCCTCCGCCGAGGTCGCCTACGGCGGCATCCTCGTCGCCGAAGAGGTGCTCGACGTCATGCAGCGCGACTGGATGCGCGGCGAGAACGTGCTGCCGCTGGTGCGTACCACCAGCAAGATCCACGTCGTCGAGGAATCGCGGCACATGACGTTCGCACGCGCACAGATGCGTGAGGAGATCGCCGAGAAGAGCCCGGCGCGCCGCAAGGCCAGTGCGCTCGTCGTCGCGATCGCCGCTCGCATGATCGTGTCCAACATGGTCAACAAGGAGGTCTACGCAGCAGCGGGCCTCGATGTCGACCGTGCGGTGAAGGAAGCGAAGAACAACGCCCACCACCACACGATGATGCGCACCTCGAGCGAGCACCTGATGGCATTTCTTCTCGACTGCGGTTTGGTCACCAAGCCGGCCGAGATGATCTACCGTCGTCTGCACATGCTCTGACCACTCTTTTCGAGGCCGTGAAGGACATCTGAGAAACCCATGCCGTTCGCGATCACGCAGAACTGTTGCAACGACGCATCATGCCTGTCGGTGTGCCCGGTCAACTGCATTCATCCCACGCCCGACGAGCCGGATTTCGGTAAGACGGAGTTGCTCTACATCGATCCGCGCTCGTGCATCGACTGTGGGGCCTGTGCCGACGCGTGCCCGGTGGACGCGATCACTCGCGTCTCGCGATTGACGCCCGATCAGCAGATCTACGCCGACATCAATGCCGACTACTACAAGGACAAGCCGGCTGTGGCGGAGTGGGGCGCGCCTCGGTTCCCGGTGGCAACGGTCAACGACCTACCGCCGATCGACATCGCCATCGTCGGGACCGGGCCGGCCGCCTGCTACACCGCCCAGGCGCTGCTGCGAGTGCCCGGCACCACCGTCACGTTCTACGACCGGTTGCCCATAGCGGGAGGCCTGGCCCGGTTCGGTGTCGCTCCCGATCACCTCGGTACCCGACGCATCAGCGAGCACTTCCGCGGGATCTTCGTGCATCCACGAGTGACGATGAAGCTCGGCGTCGAGGTCGGTAAGGACGTCGATCACGTCGAACTGGCCCGAAAGTTCGACTCGGTCGTCTACGCCGTCGGCGCCGACAAGGACCGAGCCCTCGAGATTCCGGGTATCGACCTCGATGGATCCGTCAGTGCGCGCACCCTGGTGGGTTGGTACACCGGCCATCCCGACGTTCCCGCCGACGCGATCGATCTCACGGGCGTCGACCGCGTCACCATCATCGGAAACGGCAACGTCGCCCTCGACGCGGCTCGTATCCTCACTGCCGACCCGAACCAGCTCGACGGGACCGAGATCGCGCCCCATGCCTTGGCCGAGCTGCGTCGAAACAGAGTGAGCGAGGTAGTCGTCCTCGCCCGCCGTGGCCCGGAGTTCGCGGCGTTCACGCGCTCCGAGTGCAAGGCTCTGGTCGATCGCCCGGACGTCGACGTCGTCGTGGCAGGACCGGACGGAATCGTCGACGCCATCGACAGACTGCCGCTCTCGTCCTCGGCCTCTGCGCTGGCAGGAGCCCCGCGCGTCGATCTCGGCTCTCGCGCGCCAGGGCGTCGCATCGTCTTCGCGTTCGGGCGCGCACCGTCTGTCCTGCACGGGCAGGGCTCGGTGGAGTCCATCGAGGTCGGTGTCGGCGACGCCGCCGTCGAACTGTCTACCGAGTTGGTACTGCTCGCCATCGGTTATCGCGGAACCCCGTCGCCGGGCATCCCGTTCGACGACATCACCGGCACCGTTCGCAACGAGGGCGGTCGAATCACCGCCGCCGACGGCACTCCCGTTCCCGGGTGCTACGTCGTCGGATGGGCCAAGCGAGGGGCCACCGGCGGCATCGGCGACAACAAGATCGACGCGGAGGAAACCGCCGAGGCGTTGCTCGCGGACGTCCCGACGCGAGGCCCGGCGCGTCCGCTCGGCTGGTACGGCAAAGTGAGCGCCGCTCTCGGTGATCGAGTCTCGCGAGCGCGCTGACCGCCGGTGAGGCCCTGTTCTGTTCACCTTGTGTAGCAGTCTCATTCGAGTCTGACCGATTCGTACGCACGGCGAGCTTCTCGGAGTTACCGTTGAGTATGGCTGAACGGGGGGCCAAGCCCCAGGTTTCTTTTGCGAGACGGACGATGCTGCGCGCAGTCCGATCTCTGTTCAATCCGCTCCGACCCGACGACTACCTGTCGATGATCAATCCGCTGTGGACGACTCGCGAACTTCGGGGGAAGGTCGAACGGGTGGTTCCCGAGGGATCGGAAGCCGTCTCGGTGTACATCCGTCCCGGTTTCGAGTGGCAGGGCCATACGCCCGGCCAGTACGTTCGACTCGGAGTGCTGATCGACGGTCGGTACCACTGGCGGGCGTATTCGCTGACATCCGATCCGGATCCGGTGGACGGACTCGTCAGCGTCAGCCCCAAGCTGGTGCCGTCGGGCACGGTCTCGCCATACCTGGTGGGCACCATCAGAACCGGCGATATCGTGCGCCTCAGCGAGGTGGAGGGTGAATTCACTCTGCCGAGTCCGGTTCCGGACAAGATGGTGTTCATCAGCGCAGGCAGCGGCATCACGCCGATCATCAGTATGCTTCGCGCCCTCGACCACCACGATCAGGTGACCGACGCCGTGGTTGTGCACTCGGTGCACAACCGTGAGCAGTTGATGTTCGCCGACACCCTCGACGAACTCGAAGCCAAGCACGACGGCCTGACGGTGAAGCTGCGGATCACCAGCGACGAAGGTCGAATGAAGGCGTCCGAACTGGACGAGTTGGTTCCGGATTGGCGTGAGCGCGAAGCATTCTGCTCCGGTCCGGGTGAACATCTGGACGATCTGCGCTCGTATTGGAAAGACCAGGGCGATTACGACAAATTCCATCACGAAAGTTTCCAGCCCGTCATCGGTGGCGGAGACGATGCAGGCGAAGGCGGCGTCGTCAAGTTCCTGAACAGCAAGAAGGACGTCGAATGCGACGGTGGCACAACGATTCTCGCAGCAGGAGAGGATGCCGGACTGGACCTGACGTTCGGTTGTCGCATCGGCATCTGTCATACCTGTGTAGGTACCCTGAAAAAGGGGCGTTTACGTGACCTACGTAACGGGGATATCTCCGAACCTACGGGGCAAGCGGTTCGGATCTGTGTCAATACTGCTGAGGGCGACATCGAAATCGAACTCTGATCTTCCATTCGAACAGGGGAATGTATGTCTATCGACGAAACCACCAGGCGCGTCACCGACACCGATGAGCCGGTGAACCCGCTGGCGCATCTGAGTGACGAGACCATTGCCGAACTCGCCAAGGAATTCGACGCCATCCACGACGAGGTGTACTCCAGCCTCGGCGAGAAGGACCGAAAGTACATCACCTCGGTGATTGCGGCACAGCGTCAGTTGCTGGTTGCCGGACGCGTGCTGTTGCTCGGCTCCACCAGCAAGCCGGCCTGGCTGGCCGGCACCGCCTGCCTCGGAATTGCCAAGATTCTCGAGAACATGGAGATCGGCCACAACGTCATGCACGGCCAGTGGGACTGGATGAACGATCCGGAAATCCACTCGTCGGTGTGGGACTGGGATACCGCCTCCACTGCCAACTCGTGGAAGCACTCCCACAACTACGTGCACCACACCTACACGAACATTCGCGGCAAGGACAAGGATCTCGGTTACGAGATCATGCGGATCGACCCACGTCAGAAGTGGAGTCCCGTCTACCTGGCCCAGCCGTTCTACAACGTTCTGCTGATGGCGTTCTTCGAGTGGGGCGTGGCCCTGCACGATCTCGACATCGAGGCTATCCGTCGTGGCGAGAAGCCGGTCAAGGATCTCGTCGAGGACCTCAAGGGCATCGGCGTCAAGGCACGCAAGCAGTTCGTCAAGGACTACGTAGGTTGGCCCCTGATCAGCGCCGGTGCGTTCGCATTGGCACAGCTGGCCTCGGGTGGCCGTGTGCCGGAGAGCAAGAGGTCTCGGCTGGCGTCCAAGCTGCGAAGCTCCACCCGCTTCGGGAAGAACCGTCGCACGGCAGCATTGCTGGACAGCCGACTCAGTGGCGTCGAGAGCACGTTCCTGTCGACGGTCGCCGCGAACTTCACCGCCAACATCATTCGTAACGTCTGGTCGAATGCCATCATCTTCTGCGGTCACTTCCCGGATCAGGCCTACACCTTCAGCCAGGAAGAGGTCGAGAACGAGACCCGCGGCGGCTGGTACGTCCGTCAGCTCGTCGGAGCCGCGAACATCGACGGCGGACCGGTGTTCCACCTGATGAGTGGCAACCTGAGCTACCAGGTGGAACACCACCTGTACCCGGATATGCCCAGCACCCGGTACTCGGACGTCGCGCCGAAGATCAAGGACATCTGCGAGCGCTACGAATTGCCGTACAACACCGGACCGTTCTTTCAGCAGTGGGGCATGGTCCAGCGGACCATCGCGCGGCTGGCGTTCCCGGGCGGCAAGGTTCGGCCGAAGCCGGGCCCCTACCGTCCAGAGGAGAGCTGGCGTCGCAAGTTCGCCGAGGGTGCCACCAAGGACAGCGAGGCCGCGAAGACGCGTGGACGCGTACCTGCCGGTCATCCCGCGGCCGGACCGGAGCACAACTCCGGTGGCGTCGACGTTCAGCCGCCGCCCCGTGGCGACGACTGATCGATCTCTTTCTCGACCTGATACACCGCAACCGCGGCCATCCCGAAAAGGATGGCCGCGGTTGCGGTTTCGAAGGATGATCACGCCATGTCGACATCCTTGGTCTCGATCAGTCTCTTGGTGCAGACCAGACTCAGCACCGACAGCAGAGCCAGCATCACGCCGATCGAGATACTGCCGAACGCGGCGGTGAGCGGAGCGGCCAGCATCGGCGGAATCGCTCCACCGAGAACTCCGGCGAGGTTGTAGCCCAAACCTGCTCCGGTATAACGGAATCGGGTCTGGAACAGCTCCGGGAGCAGGGCCCCGGTCGGTCCGTACGCAACTCCGAAGATGGCGAGCGTGACGCACATGCCGATGACGAACGCCGCAGACGAACCCGTGTCGAGAATCGGGAACAGAGCGATCGACCACGGTATCGCGATGATGCATGCTCCCATGATCACTCGCCGTCGGCCGACGCGATCGGAGTAGGTCGCCGACAGTGCGATCGCGATTCCGAAGATGACCGCGGCGCCGATGCCGGTGACCAACACGAACGGGCGGTCGAACCCGAGGGTCTTGGTGCCGTAGCTCGTCAGGTATGCGGTCCCCATGTAGAAGAAGGCGAACAGGGATGCCAAAGCTCCTGCAGCAGTGATGATCTCACGCTTCTGGATGCGCCAGGCGTCGAAGATCGGCAGTTTCGTCGGTGCCGCGCTCGCCGGTGCCTGCTCCTCGGCGAGCTTGTTGGCGCGAAAGACCGGGGTCTCCTCGATGGCCAACCGCATGTACAGGCCGATGAGCACCAGAACGGCGCTGAGCAGGAACGGGATTCGCCAGCCGTAGTTCAGGAACGTCTCGTTGGTATCGCCGAGCAGCAGACCGGTCGCGAGGAATGTCGCGCTGGAGAAGATGAAGGCGGCCGACGGTCCGAGCTGGGGGAACATGGCGTAGAAGCCGCGTTTACCGGGCGGTGCGTACTCGGCCGTGAGCAGGGTCGCGCCTGCCCATTCTCCGCCGACCGCGAACCCTTGCCCGAACCTCAGTAGCACCAGGATGATCGGGGCCGCGACGCCGATGGTCTCCGCGCCGGGCAGCAGACCGATCGCGAACGTGGACACCCCCATCAACAGCAGCGTCGAGATCAGGGTCTTCTTGCGACCGATGCGGTCGCCGAAGTGCCCGAACAGGACTGCGCCGACGGGCCTGGCGATGAACGCGACCGCGAACGTCGCGAACGAGGCCACGGTGCCTGCCGTGGATCCGAGGGCCGGGAAGAAGATCGTCGGGAAGACCAGCGCGGCAGCGGTGCCGTAGATGAAGAAGTCGTAGAACTCGATCGTCGTGCCGATACCGCTGGCGACGGCGACCCGTCGAACACTGGTCTTGGTCTGCACCGCAGGTGACGACGGTGCGGACACACCCGGGTCGTCGGGTGAGACAGTGGTCATGGTTCCTCCGTTTTGTCGGGTATCGGGTGAATGCGCGATACCGAGTGCGACGAACGGTAGTGACCCGAGTCACCCCACGAATACCCCCGAATGGGGGGATCGGTCGAGGGCGGAGAAGTCGGCGACGGTACGCGGCTCGAGTTCATGCTTCGTTTGTCGCCGTCGGTGGTGGCGGAGGCCACACTCGGCGGGTATTCGGCCTCAGGCGCACCTCAGGGTTCGCCGGTACCGTCTGATTCCGGGGCGAGGCGCGGGTGGCAGCGGTCAGGGAGGAAGGGGTGATCGGCGTGTCCACAGACCACAATCGGGATGTGTTCGACAGTGCTCGGGTGGCCGCGGCCTATGTGGAGTACGCCGGCCCCACCGATGGATTTCTCGACCGTGGGGAGGCCGCAGCGCTGGTCGCTGCCGCCTCGGTTGCGCGCGGAACGCCGGTGCTGGATGTCGGCGTCGGCAGTGGGCGAACGACGGCCCTGCTCCGACTCGTGAGCGATTGCTATGTAGCGATCGACTACGCGCCCAACATGATCGAGGCGTTCCGCCGAAATTTCCCTGACCTGCAGGCGCACGTGGCCGATGCGCGCAATCTGACGGCGTTCACCGACGGCGAGTTCGGCCTGATCGTGTTCAGCAACAACGGAATAGACACCGTCACCCATGAGGAGCGCGGCCGGGTACTCGCAGAATTCGGCCGACTGCTGGCGGATTCCGGAGTGTTGGTGTTCTCCACCCTCAACCGCAACGGACCGTCGTTCGGGGAGAAGCCGTTTCAGCTGAGCAGGCCGACACAGCGGTTCATTTTCTCGCCGAAACGGGCAGTGACGGCCATCGGGCGGAGGCTGCTCGATCCTGCCGGTGTCGTTCGCAGCGTACGCAATTGGTGGTCGGCCAAATCCCGCGTCGACGATCGGGGATCATGGGCCATCGCTCCACTCGCTGCACACGATTTCGCGCCGTTCATGCACTTCACCACGGTGTCGGACGTGCGATCGCTGGTGACGGGTGCCGGGTTCACGATCGTGGAAATCTTCGCCGACGACGGTTCGATCGTGGCACCCGACGCCGTGGCGAGCTCGGCCGACAACTTCACGATCGTCGCGCGCAAGTAAGCGGTCAGTTCAGCCGCTCGAGCGCCTCGGTCATCTTCTCCACCGTCTCCGGGGCGACTTTCGCCTCGAATCCGGCTTTCAGGAACGGGCCGGCTACCTTGGCTGCACCGTTGAAGTCGACCTTCGCGTGGTAGTCGATTCGGGTCGAGTGCGGTCCTTCGGAGGTCAGCGTGATGTCGTCGACGCTGGTGGCCGTCTTGTTCTCTCCCTCGAACACGATGTGTGTCGGTTCGTCGGTGACCAACGTGTAGGTCAGTTCGGTGGTGATCCCGAACAGTTTCGAAACGTTGTGCCACTGCGTACCGACGGCGACCGGGCCGTCGGAAACCTGTGTGCAGCTCTGTGTTCCGGGATCCCAAGCCGTCGCGTTGGAGAAATCTCGAAGAAAGGCTGCGGCCTTCTCGATCGCGACTGCGGCGGTGAATGTTCTGGTGACGTCGACCATGACGCTCTCTCTTTCTGTGCGGATCAGTTTTCGAGGCGGATGCCGAGATGCTCGGCGATGCGGCGCATGGTGCCCACTATCTGGTCCTCGGTCACCCGAGGAAAGCCGGCCATCTTGCGAAACTCCGGATCGGTGACACGAGACCAGTCGTAGACCTGAGTCAGCGCGGTGCGACCCTCGGAGACCGCGTCGAGCTCCCAGGACCACCGCGTGCCGCGAGGCTCCATGCCCTGACGGCGGGGAATCCAACCGATACGCCGGTCCTGCTCGAAGACGAAGACGGTGTTCTCCATGACGTACTCGCCGAGCTGCGGCTGATACATGTCCATCGCAAAGGTATCGCCGACCGCACGCAGCGGCGTCGGGTCGATTGCGCCGCGCAGCATCTCCGAGCCGTCGACCGCGGCCTGGACCTCGGGGTTGGTCAAGGCGGTGAACACCGAGGCGGGGGGAGCGTCGATCACGCGGCGGACGGTCAGCTGGTCGGTCACGGGGCTCGCTTTCGGTTGTTTACGCTGGCTACGGACTTACCCCCGTCTGCGTGGAAAGAAACTCCGATCGCGGTTTTGCATCGCAGTGGACACAGCGACGAAACACCACCGCCACGAGGCATTCGTACAGTCGCCGGGTCGGACTCCGCACAATCCAGGTGCGGAGCAGCACCTTGTCAAGGGGTAGCCATGAGTGGAAATACCGTACGCCTGCAGGCGATCAAAGACGTCGAGGCGTATGTACCGCCTGCGGTCAGCTTCGTCGGAGACGAGAAGCCGGGCGAGATCTTCGGTGAGAACGTCTTCAGCAAGGTCGTCATGCAGAAGCGTCTGCCCAAATCGGTCTTCAAGTCGGTGATGGCGACGATCGACAAAGGCAAGAAGCTCGACCCGATGGTTGCCGACGCGGTGGCGTCGGCGATGAAGGACTGGGCCCTCGAAAAGGGTGCGACGCACTACGCGCACGTCTTCTACCCCCTCACCGGATTGACGGCCGAGAAGCACGACAGCTTCTTCGACCCGGTCGGTGACGGCAGCGCACTCGCAGAATTCGCGGGCAAGACGCTGATCCAAGGCGAGCCCGACGCCTCCAGCTTCCCCAACGGCGGCCTGCGCAACACGTTCGAGGCCCGCGGATACACCGGCTGGGACGTCACCAGCCCGGCGTACGTGCTCGAGAACCCGAACGGCAACACCCTCTGTATCCCGACGGTGTTCGTCTCGATGACCGGTGAAGCCCTCGACCACAAGACGCCGCTGCTGCGCAGCCAGCAGGCCATGGGCGGACACGCCGAGCGCATCCTGAAGTTGTTCGGGCACGAGAACATCGAGAACATCGTCTCGTTCTGTGGCCCGGAGCAGGAGTACTTCCTCGTCGACCGGCACTTCTTCCTGGCCCGTCCCGACCTGCTCAATGCCGGTCGCACCCTGTTCGGCTCGAAGCCGCCCAAGGGCCAGGAATTCGACGACCACTACTTCGGTGCCATCCCCGAGCGCGTCCTCGGCTTCATGATGGACACCGAGCGGGAGCTGTTCAAGCTCGGTATCCCGGCCAAGACCAGGCACAACGAGGTCGCACCCGGACAGTTCGAGATCGCCCCGATGTTCGAGCGCGGCAACATCGCGGCCGATCACCAGCAACTGCTGATGACGACGTTCAAGACGATCGCCAAGAAGCACGGCATGGAGTGCCTGTTCCACGAGAAGCCTTTCGAGGGCGTCAACGGCTCGGGCAAGCACGTCAACTTCTCGCTCGGCAACTCGGACCTGGGATCGCTCCTGGTGCCCGGCGACAATCCGCACGACAACGCGCAGTTCCTCGTCTTCTGTGCCGCCGTCATCCGCGCGGTACACAAGTACGGCGGCCTGCTGCGCGCATCGGTGGCGTCGGCGACCAACGATCACCGCCTCGGTGCCAACGAGGCTCCGCCCGCGATCATCTCGATCTTCCTCGGCGATCAGCTCGCCGACGTGTTCGATCAGATCGCCAAGGGCGCGGCCACGTCGTCGAAGGGCAAGGGCACCATGATGATCGGTGCCGACACCCTGCCCGTGCTGCCCACCGATCCCGGCGATCGCAACCGAACCAGCCCGTTCGCGTTCACCGGCAACAGGTTCGAGTTCCGCGCCCCCGGTTCGATGCAGACCGTCAACGGCCCGATGGTCACGATCAACACGATCATGGCCGAGGCTCTCGACTACATGGCGACCAACCTCGAAGCGGCCGTCGCCGACGGCACCGATTTCGACACCGCCGTGCAGAACCTCCTGACGGAGATCATCACCGAGCACGGCGCGGTGGTGTTCAACGGCGACGGCTACTCCGACAACTGGCAGATCGAGGCCGAGGAGCGCGGGCTACCGAACCTGCGCACGACGCTCGACGCGTTGCCCGAGCTGATCTCGGACTCGGCCATGGAACTGTTCGAGAAGTACAAGGTCTTCAACCACCGAGAGATGCACTCGCGCTACGAGATCGGGCTCGAGCAGTACGCGTTGACGGTGTTCGTCGAGGCGCGGTTGACGCTGGAGATGGGCCAGACGTCCATCCTGCCCGCGGCGGTGCGCTACCAGACCGAGCTGGCGCAGAACGTCAGCGCGCTCAAGGGCGCGGGTGTCGACGACGTGGACATGACTGCGCTGCAGGCGGTCTCGGCTCCACTGTCGGAGCTGCGGGCAGCGTTGGCGACATTGAAGGGCGCGCTGGAAGCCGACCCGGGTGGCGACGCTCTGGCCGAGGCCACGCACGCCAAGGACGAACTGCTGCCCGCCATGGCTGCCGTCCGCTCTGCGTCGGACACGCTCGAGGCGATGGTGGCCGACGATCTGTGGCCGCTGCCGACGTATCAGGAGATGCTGTACATCCTCTGAGTGCGCTCCGCGCAGTGGTGCGGCTGAGTCCCCTCTGGGGGCCTTGGCCACACCACTGCGTGAGCAATATCTCGAGGCGGAATAGCTCGGCGGATCTTTCGAGTTCGGAGTGAACAGTGGCAAAGATTGTGCACGCACTCGTAAGGAGAGAGATCCATGAAGTTGTTCACCCCGTTGACGCTCGGTGACCTGAAGCTCGACAATCGGCTGGTGATGGCCCCGCTCACGCGGGTGCGGTCCGGCAAGGACGGCGTGCCGGGCCCGATGGTGGTCGAGCACTACAAGCAGCGGGCATCTTTGGGGCTCATCGTCAGTGAAGGCACCTACCCGAGCCATGCAGGCCAGGGCTTCCCCGGTCAGCCCGGTCTGGTCACGGACGAGCAGATCGAGGGTTGGCGCAACGTCGCCGACGCAGTGCACGCCGATGGCGGCTTGATCGTCGCTCAGGTCATGCACGCCGGTCGCGTGACTCACGAGGCGACGACGGGTGGCCGTGAGGTCGTCGGCCCCAGTGCCATCGCCATCGAGGGGGAGACCCACACCTACGAGGGCAAGAAGCCGTACCCCACCCCGCGCGCGTTGCGTGAGGACGAGCTGCCTTCGGTGATCGAGGACTTCGTGCAGGCGTCGAAGAATGCGATCGCGGCCGGCATGGACGGTGTCGAGATTCACGGTGCCAACGGATACCTGTTGCACGAGTTCCTCTCGCCGGCATCGAACCAGCGAGACGACAAGTACGGCGGCTCGCCCGAGAACCGTGCGCGCTTCGTCGCCGAGGTCGTCGAGGCAGTGGTCGCAGCTCTGGGCGCAGGCAAGGTGGGCATTCGAATCTCACCGGCGCACAACATTCAGGATGCGCTCGAAACGGACGCCGCGGACGTGCGGGCCACTTACCGTGCGTTGGTCGACCGGATTGCACCGCTGGGTCTGGCGTATCTCAGCGTGCTGCACAAGGATCCGGCGGGCGAGCTGGTTCAGGATCTGCGGCAGGCCTTCGGTGGTGCCGTACTGGTCAACAGTGGTTTCGGTGAGATCACCAACCGCGACGAGGCGCTGTCGCTCCTGGACGACGGCATCGGTGACGCCGTCGTCGTCGGACGTCCGGCGATCGCCAACCCCGATCTCGCATACCGCTGGCGCGAGGATCTGCCGTTGAACGAGCCGGATCCGAGCACCTTCTACACCGACGGTGCCAAGGGCTACACGGATTACCCGGCCCTGCAGCACTGACGGATTCCCGGCCGCGACGCCCCTCGATCTCCACGAGAACGAGGGGCGATCACGGTTAAGCTTCTCCTGATATGAATATCCTGACGCGTCAGCCATCGCGTGAAACCACTTCGTCGGTGTCGGCGATCGTGTCCGCTACTTCGTTAGCGTGGGGTGCAGTGGTCACTGCGTTGTTGACGGTGCAATTCGTCCTTCTGAAAGACGCACTGATCGACGACGCGTACATCGGCTTGGGCTACGCGCAGAATTTCGGGTTCCATTTCCAGTGGGCCTTGGTGGAGTCCATCCCTTCCAACACGGCGACCTCTGCTCTGAACGTCATCGCTTCCGGGACGGTGACCGCCCTCGTCCGCGATCCCGTTCTCGCCTGCGGCATCGTATACGTCATGTCCGGGTCGGTTCTGGCAGTTTCCTTGCGCCAAGTCTTCGTGACCGTGAATCTGCCACCTCGAGGTGGAGTTCTCGCTGCCGGGCTTGTGCTCGTCAACCCGTTGATGATGTCGACCATCGGGATGGAAAGTACGCTTCTCGTCGCTGTTCTCGGGGTGTCGCTGCTGAGCATCGTCCGGTCTCGGCCCGTTTCCTTCGGCGTTGCCGCAGCCTTACTCGTGCTGACCCGACCGGACACCATCTTGTTGTTGTTACCGCTGGCATTGTCCTTTCGCGCGTTACGGGCGCAGTGGGTTCGCGCACTGGCAGCGTTCGCTTCGATCTGTGGAGCCTGGTATCTGATCAGTTGGATCCTGCTCGGTTCGGTTATTCCAGACACCTTTTTCATCAAGGCGGTGCAGCGGTCGTGGGAGGGCGAGACATTCGCCAACGGGGTCTTTCTGTTTCTGCAACGAACCCCCACGATGACGATCATGTCGATCGTTCCTGTTGTTGCAGGGGCGTCAGCTTTGCTGTTCTCGCTCTCGTATGCGTTGTACAGGCGTTACCTGCGGCCTGAGCTGCGGGTGTTCGTCTCCGCAGCGGTGGGCGGATTGTTGGTCTTCGCCGGCTACTCCGTGATAGGTGTTCCGCCGTACCACTGGTATTTCGTTCCTACTGTCGCAACCTTGTCCATCTTCCTCGTTGCCTTCGTGTACACGCGGACAGGAATACTCCACGCAGTCGGCGTGGCAGTGCTGGTTACCGCGATCGTCGTCAGTGGGGCCGTCATCTTCTTTCGTGCAGACAAGGCTGTGCCGCCCATCACGACGAACTGGACTTCGGCACAGCAGTACGAAGTCTTGGGCCGTGAGCTCGGTGCCTTGGTCGGCACCGAGTTGGTGGAACTCGACGGAGAAGCCGGAACGATTGCGTACTACTGCCGTTGCCGCGCGGTAAACGTCTTTTCCGATCAAGGTTTCATGAATGCCCGGATTCAGGAGCAGCAGAGCCAGATTCCGTCACTGGCCAAGCCGATTCTCGACGTCAACTGGCACTTCCGCGACTGGAGTCGAGGACAGCAACCGACTCGATACTTTCTCGCGGCTTCCACCGAGCCGGGGCCGCCAGGGGCTATTCGGTCGTGGCGGGTCACGTCGCAATGGATAGGCGAGAGGTACTACTCGCTGTATTACGCGTGACCCGCCACGACTACCGGCGAACCACAGTCAGAAGTCCGCGGTCTTGCGGGCCCGGATCTTGCTGACGATCGAGAACACCACGGCGATGATCATCAGTGCGTACAGCACGATGGTGATGCCGCTGCTGACGAGGATCGACGGGTCGCCCTCGCTGACGGCCAGTGCGCGTCGAAGTGATTCCTCGGCAAGCGGGCCGAGGATCACCGCGATCAGCACCGGGGCGAGCGGAATGTCGTAGCGGCGCATCATGAATCCGACGATGCCGAGCCCGAGCATGAAGATCAGATCCACGATCGAGGCACTCGACGCATAGACGCCGAGGGCGGCGAACACCGAGATGCCGGCGTAGAGGTAGTTCTTCGGGATCTTCAGCAGCTGCGCCCACAGCGGTGCGAACGGCAGATTGAGGATCAGCAGCACGATCATCGCGATGAACAAGCTCGCCAGCAGGGCCCAGACGATGTCTCCGCTGCGCTCGAACAGCAGGGGCCCGGGCTGCATGCCGTACTGCTGGAAGGCAGCCAACATGATGGCCGCGGTCGCCGACGTCGGCAGACCCAGAGCCAGTAGCGCTCCCATTGCCGTTCCGGCCGTGGAGTTTCCGGCGGCCTCCGGTCCGGCGACACCGCGGATGGCACCCTTGCCGAACATCGGCTTCTCGCGCTTGCGATCGAGCCTGCGCTCGGTGCCGTACGCCAGGAAGCTCGGTACTTCGGCACCGCCCGCGGGGATCACACCGAACGGCACGCCGAATGCCGTGCCGCGCAACCAGGCCGGCATTGCATCGCGGAACTCGGCCTTGCTCAGCCACGGACGTCCCTGCGACTTGATCAGGCTGCGATCCTCGGGTCGACCGATCTTGGATGCGATGTGGATGACCTCGCCGAGCGCGAGCATCGCGACGGTGATGACGACGATGTGAATGCCGTCGAAGAGGGCAGGTACCTCGAAGGTGAATCGTGACGCGCCCGAGGGACCGTCGATACCGATCACGGCCAGGGTGAGGCCGATCAGCAGAGCGGTCAGGCCTTTGAGTGCCGAGTCCGAGACCACCGCCGAGGTGGCGATGAACGCGAACACAGCGAGGGCGAGGTATTCGGCGGGACCGAAGTTGGTTGCCAACGACGCGAGCGTGGGAGCGAAGAACACCACCAGGGTCGTGGCGACGATGCCGCCGATGAACGCGCCGATGGCCGAGGTGGCCAAAGCCTGTGGGGCTCGGCCGTTCTTGGCCATCCGGTGCCCCTCGAAGGTCCCGGCGATTGCGGTGCTGTTGCCGGGGGTGTTCATCAGGATGCCGGAGATCGAATCGCCGAACAGGCCGCCGAAATACACACCGGCGAACATGATCAGCGCCGCGGTGGGGTCGAGGGTGAAGGTGACGGGCAGCAGCAGCGCCACCGCCATCGCCGAGCCGAGACCGGGTAGGACGCCGACGGCAGTACCGAGCAGTGCGCCGACGAACACCCAGACCAGGTTCATCGGAGTCAGCGCGGTGCCGAACCCGTCGAGAAGATTGCTCAATGAATCCATCGGAAAGTCAGCTCCGTCAGAAGATCTGGGCGAGAACGCCGCCGGGCAGGGTCAGGCCGAGGCCCGCGGAGAATGCGATCTGAATGGCGCTCGAGACCAGCAGTGCCACGGCCGCGTCGAACACGTAACGGCGACCGCCCAATCCGATCGAGACTCCCCAGAACAGGATCGCGCCTGCCAGAACCCAGCCGAGCGGGTCGAGGAGGGCGATGAACACCGCCACCGATCCGACGGTGATCGACAGGGTGCGCCAGTTGCTGACGGTGCCGGTGTGTGGCACCCCGTCCTCGTCGACGCCGCGGTCCACCACCTCGGGCTTGACCATCAGTTGGATGGTCACCAGCAGGGCGACGACGAAGCAGCCGCCCGCGACGATCGCCGGAAAGACCTGTGGGCCCGGTGATGTCGCGGTCGAGGGAACGTCCATCGTGATGGTGCCGTAGACCAAGAAGGCTCCGAGCGCGACGAGCAACGCCGGAACGATCAGTCCACTGCGGCCCGTCCAGAACGAACGAGATGTGTCCGTGTCGGTAGTCGTTGTTGTCATACCAGCCCCAGCTCCTCGAGAAGTCCGGTGATGCGTGCCTGCTCGACGTCGAGGAATTCGCCGAATTCGTCTCCGGTCAGAACCGATTCCTTCCAACGGTTGCGTTCGACGGCCGTGGCCCACTGCTCGGTCTCGACCATCTCGGAGACGATCTCGATCAGAGTCTGTCGATCCTCGTCCGAGATGCCCGGTGGTGCAACGATTCCGCGCCAGTTGACGAGGTCGACGTTGTAGCCCTGTTCGATGAACGTGTCCACGTCGAATTCTTCGAGCGGCTCGGGTGAGGCCACGGCGAGCGCGCGCACGTTGCCGGCCTCGATCTGATCGCGGAAGTCGTTGAAGCCACTGACGGCAACGCCGACGGTGTTCGACAGCAATGACGTGAGTACCTCACCGCCACCGGAGTAGGCGATGTAATTGATTGCGGCGGGGTCGATGTCGGCTTCCTGCGCCAACTGACCCGCGACGATGTGGTCGATTCCGCCGAGCGAACCGCCGCCGATCGGAAGTCCGCCGGGGTTGGCGCGCCACGCCTCGATCATGTCCTCGAGATTCTGGATCGGTGAATCCTTCGGGACGACGAACACCTCGAAGTCCTCGGCGAGTTTTGCGATCGGGACCGTGTCGGCCAAAGTCGTCTCGGAGTTGTTGATCGCGATACCGCCGAGCATGACGGTGCCGGTGATCATGACGGTGGTGGGCTGCCCACTGAGGTTGTCGAGCTGGCTCAGGCCGATGGTGCCGCCTGCACCGGGGACGTTGACGACCTGGGCGTTGTTGACGATGCCGTCGCTGCGCAGTGCCTGCTGCGATTCACGGGCGACAAGATCCCAGCCGCCGCCCGCAGCGGCCGGTGCGATCAACGTGAGCTTGGCGCGGGCATCGGAGCCGCTGGCACTGTTGGCGGCGTCGATTCCCGCGACGGTCACCGCTCCCACCACCACCAAGGCTCCGGCCGTTCGTAACAGTGTGGGCGATATCGCCATCAGAAACCTTTCGTGTGGTGTGTCACAGCGTCAGGTTAGATACAGTCTGTCGGATTAGTCCAGTTCACAACATCGAGGACGATCTTCGATGGATTCGAGCAACGGGAGACACCGTGTCGGTAGCGAGCGCAGTGGCAGTAGCGATGAGCAACACACCGGAGGGGCAGGAAGCGTTGCGACGTGGTGCCGCCGAGGCCGAGCTGCGTCAGGCCGAGCTGATCGTATTGTCCGTGGTGGACCGCGATTCCGTATCGGCGGAGGACCAGAGCGCGGCTCAGGCGGAAGTGGAGCGAGCCCTCCCCGGGAAAGCGACGACCGTGCGCGTCGAACCGGACGGCGGCGACCCGGCGGGTGCGTTGGTGGACCTCGTTGCCGACGTCGGTGCAGGCATGGTCGTCATCGGCTCGAAGCGTCGATCCGCGGTGGGCAAGTTCCTGATGGGCAGCACCGTGCAGCGGGTGCTCCTGGACTGCCCGGTTCCCGTACTCGTCGTGAAGGCACCGTGACCCGGTAGTATCGGACAAACTTCACACCATACGACCCCGAGGAATCATGGACAGCGATAAACCCGGGCCGGACACGGCTCCCCGCACTACGGCTACTACGTGCGAGGCGGTGTCCGGCGAATGAGCGTTCTGCTCACTCTTCTGCTCGGCCTGCTCGTCGTTTTTCTCATCACCGTCGCGACCGGCTACTTCGTAGCCCAGGAATTCGCGTACATGACCGTCGACCGGTCCCGTCTCAAGGCTCGCGCCGAGGCCGGCGACGCCGTCGCCGCTCGCACCTTGACCGTCACCAAGCGCACGTCGTTCATGCTGTCCGGTGCCCAGTTGGGTATCACGGTCACCGGCCTGCTGGTCGGCTACGTGGCCGAACCGCTGATCGGTCAGTCGTTCGGCGCAATACTGGGCGGCGTCGGAGTTCCGACGGCAGTCGGTGTCGGCCTGGGCGCAGTTCTGGCGATCACCTTCGCGACGTTCGTGCAGATGCTGTTCGGCGAGCTGTTCCCCAAGAACTTCGCCATCGCTCGTCCCGAGCCGGTGGCCCGATGGCTGTCGCTGTCGACGACCATCTACCTCAAGCTCTTCGGCTGGTTGATCACCATCTTCGATCAGTCGTCGAACCTGTTGCTCAAGGCGCTCAAGATCGAGCCGGTGCACGACGTGGAGCATTCGGCCAGCCTGCGCGACCTCGAGCACATCGTCTCGGACTCACGCGAGACCGGCGATCTGCCCGACGAGTTGTCGACGCTACTCGATCGGATCCTCGACTTTCCTACTCGCACAGTCGAACACGCGATGATTCCGCGTTCACGTTCGGCGACGGTTCGCGATACCGACACCCTCGCCGAGGTCGCGGCCCTGATGGGTCAGGAACACTCTCGGTACCCGGTGCTCGACGACGACGACGGCATCGTCGGCGTTGTCCATCTCGCGGACGTACTGGCCGCGACGGTGCCGGGCTCCACGCCGATCTCTGAGCTCACGCGGGACGCGTTGATCCTTCCGGAGATCCAGAGCCTGCCCGACGCGATGCGCGAGTTGCGCTCGACGAAGAACCAATTGGCCTGTGTCATCGACGAATACGGCGGTCTGACCGGCGTCATCACGATCGAGGACCTGGCCGAGGAACTGGTCGGCGAGATCACCGACGAGCATGACGACGACCTGTCCGATCCGAGCCCGGTCAGTGCCGACGACGGTAGTTGGACCATGGCCGGTGAAGTGCACATCGACGAGGTCGAACGCTCCATCGGTATCGATCTGCCCGAGGGCGATTACGAGACCATCGCCGGTTTCGCCATCGCGCACAACGGATCTCTGCCGGACATCGGTGAACGTATCGAAGTGGACCTACCACCGGACAACGCTGATCTGGCGAACGACGAGGAGAGTCCCGTTCGCTTCGTGATCCTCGAGATCGAGGAGATCGACAGCCACGTCCCGTCTCTGCTGACCCTGACGCTCGGCGAGCGTGACCCGGAGCACGACGACGAGTCGGCCGAGACGAAGGAAAGTGTGCACCGATGAGCAACATCTGGGTTTTCCTGGCCGTCACGATCGGTCTCATCGCTGCCAGTGCCTTCTTCGTGGCCGTCGAGTTCGCGCTGTTGGCCGCCAAACGGCATCGACTCGAAGACGCCGCTCCCAATTCACGGGCAGCGCGGGCAGCGCTGCGCAGTTCGTCCGAGCTGACCGTCCTGCTTGCCGGCTCCCAACTGGGCATCACCGTCTGCACCCTCGGCCTCGGTGCGACGACCAAGCCGGCCGTGCACTACTGGCTCACGCCTCTGTTCGAGAGTGGCGGCCTGCCGTACTGGTTCGCCGACGTCCTCGGCTTCGTGCTCGCGCTGATCGTCGTCACCTTCCTGCACCTGGTGGTCGGTGAGATGGCTCCGAAGTCCTGGGCCATCGCCCATCCGGAGAAGTCGGCAACGATGCTCGCAATTCCTATGCGCGGGTTCATGTTTGTCACCCGCCCGGTTCTGACGGCACTGAACAACATGGCCAACTGGTGCCTGCGCCGGGTCGGCGTCGAGCCGGCCGACACCGTGGGTACGGGCCAGAACGCCGACGATCTTCGCCAGTTGGTGGAGCACTCGGTGAATGTCGGTGCTCTCGACGCCAGCTACCAAGCGCAGATCGCGAGTGCGCTCGAACTGCAGGAACTGACGGTCGGCGATCTGGTGCGCCAGTTCGGCAAGCCGACGTCGGTGCCGTCGACGGCGACCATCGACGACGTGCGCGAGGCGTCGCGTCGTTCGGGGCATCTGCGGATCCTGGTCAGCGACGCCGATGTGGTCAAGGGAGTGGTGCACGTGCGCGATACGTTGACCGCTCCGCAGACCCTCGCGGAGATCACGCGTCCGGCGTACACACTCGAGGCGACGACTCCGGTGTACGTTGCCCTGCAGTCGATGCGCGAGACCCGGCACCACCTGGCTCTGGTGGTGGACGGCTCGGCGGCGGCGGACGATCCGGCGCGCAGCGTCGGCGTCGTGACCCTGTCCGACGTGCTGACGCGGCTGTTGCCTCAACCCGTCTGATTCGATTCGGGCCCTTCGAACGAAGCATCCCCGCCCGGCTTGGCCGAGCGGGGATGCCTTTTTCGTATCGGACCCGAGAACTCAGATCGGGGCGACGACCAACAGGTGTGCCCAGTACGACGCGACGTCGTGGCCGAGTTGGGGGAGCAGAACGTCGTAGAGCAGGTAGGACATCATTGCGGTCGAACTCCTTGTTCAGCGGGCCGTTGCCGGCTCGCGTTCCGAGACTGTGGGTGACCGAGACTGTCGGTCAGTGAGACTGTAGATCACGCGGACCCCCGTGACATCCATATCGCCCACTCGTGTCCGCCCCCGTGGCGCACGTCAGCCGATGCAGCCCTGCAAGGTGGTGAAGCTGCCGGCAATGCCGGCACCGTTGCACACCGCACCGGTCGGGGTGAGCGTGATGGTCGAGCCCGGCGCTGCCACGGCGATGGAGAGCCCGAGGCCGGCTGCGGTGTTCTGTGCGACGGCACCCGGGCCGAACGCGATGGCTGCAGGCGCGCCGCCGAAACTGCCGTTGCTGACGGCAGTTCCACCATTCAGTCCGAGTGCAAGCGCGGCTGCGTTGTTCATGGCCTCGGCCGAGCCCCAACCCTCCAGCCCGAAGCCGGCCGCCGCGCTCGCGACGTCGGCGGAACTGTCGCACTGCGATCCTCCGTCGATCGTGGCGACATCGACTCCGCCGGGTGCTGTGGTGCAGGCGACCGGCGCGGCCGATGCGGTGCCGGGTACCAGTGCCGCGAACGCACAGGCGAATCCGAATGCTGCTGCGCCGCCGACAATTCTCTTGGTGTGGAACATGGTGAATGCCTCCCGAGATCGGTGCGTCGGCACCGGTGTGCCGATCGTGTCGGTCGCCGGGCAACCCTCTCGGGACCCGACTCCCTCCGTCCGAGTGTTACCCCGTTGCAACGCCGTCGGAGGTCATCGGAATCACGAATTCAACTCGGTAGCATAACGAAGCGATAACGCCCGGCTGATCAGCGAGCGTCGTGCTGGGCGCGAGATTCGAGAACGGCGGGCATCGAGCCTTCGATGAGTTCGATGAGGTCGGTCAATCGGGTGCCGACGTCGCGTCCGAGTGGGGTGAGGCTGTACTCGACCTTCGGTGGAATGGTTTCGAGCACGGTACGCACGATGAGGCCGTCGCGTTCGAGGGTCTGCAAAGTTTGCGAGAGCATGCGTTCGCTCACGCCGTCGACGCGTCGGCGCAGAGCGTTGAATCGATAGTCGCCTTCGGTGAGCGCGGCGAGTGCGAGGACGCCCCACCTGCTGGTCGCGTTCTGCAAGGTCTGTCTCGACGCGCAGTCCCGCGCGAAGACGGACGCTTCGAGTGACGCGGCGGGTTCGGGCATTCCGCCATGCTAGCGCATGTGGAAACAGAAGCAGTGATCGATCTGCTTGCACTGCACGAAAAGTAAGTGCATAGTGGTGCAGAACTTGAAACCTCAACCTCAGGAGCTCGATCATGACCACAGCGGTAACCGGAGCAACGGGCAACCTCGGCGGACTCGTCGTCGACGCACTCATCGAACGCGGTCTCTCGCCCGCAGACATCGTGGCGGTCGTACGCGACGCGGACAAGGCGTCGACGCTCGCCGAACGCGGTGTGGTGGTGCGCGTAGCCGACTACTCCGATTCGGCCGCCCTGACGACTGCGTTCGCGGGCGTGGACAAGCTGCTGCTGGTCTCGGGTTCGGAGGTCGGGCAGCGAATTGCGCAGCACACCAACGTCATCGAGGCAGCGGAGGCCGCCGGTGTGGGACTCGTCGCGTACACGAGCCTGCTCGCCGCCGACACTTCCGGCATCAGCCTCGCGCCCGAGCACAAGGCCACCGAGGAACGGCTGACGGCCTCGCCGATCCCCGCTGTGTTTCTGCGCAACGGCTGGTACTGGGAGAACTACCTCGGCTCCCTCGCGCAGACCATCGAGGGCGGAGTGCTCCTCGGTGCGGCAGGCAACGGCAAGCTCGCCGCCGCGTCTCGCGTCGACTTCGCCGCCGCGGCCGCCGCCGTGCTGACACTCGACGATCAGGGCGGAAAGATCTACGAGCTCGGCGGCGACGAACGCCTCACCTACGCCGAGCTTGCCGCCGTCATCAGCGAGATCTCCGGCAAGTCGATCGCCTACAAGGACGTCTCCGAGTCCGAGTACGCCGCGATTCTCCAGGGCGCAGGACTGCCCGACTTCGTGGCAACGATGTTGGCCAGCGCGGACGCCGGCATTTCTCGCGGCGAACTCGACACCGATTCCGGAGACCTGCAGTCCCTGATCGGTCGCGCATCCACCCCGGTGGCAGACGTGCTTCGCGCCGCGGTGTGACGGGCATCGGGGGCGGTACTTGTACCGTGGGCGCGGTGAATCACTCCTACACCCGCACCATGTTCCTGGCCGCCTCCGCCTCGCTCGCCCTGATGGCGGGAGCCTGCAGTTCGGATGCGGACTCCTCGTCCCCGGCGACCTCCACTCCGTCGGCGTCGGCGTCGGCAAGCACCGGTGCCACAGCCCCGAGCACCTGCCCCACCGCGGAACCCGACGCCGCTGCCACACCCGACTGGACGCTGGACGGAGACACCGGCAGCATCGCCGTCGTCGGATCCACGGACACGGCAGCACCCGCGGTCACCGTCGAAGCGCCGTTCAGCGTCGCCGAGACACAGGTGGAGACCCTGGCAGAGGGAGACGGACCGGTCGTTGCAGCCGACGCCGAGGTCTCCGTCTGCTACATGGGCGTCAACGGACGCACCGGGGAAACCTTCGACAGCAGCTTCGACCGGGGTGCACCGGTCGAGTTCCCACTCACCGGGGTTGTCGGGGGCTTTCAGAAAGCCATCGCTGGACAGACTGTCGGCTCGACCGTCGCCGTCGCTGCGACCGCGGCGGACGGCTACCCGAGCGGTCAGCCGCAGGCAGGAATCGAACCGGGAGACAGCTTGATCTTCGCTATCTCGATCCTGTCCGCGAGCTGAGTGCCTCCGGCAGTGGTGCGGCTCTGTCTCTGGGTCGTTCCGCGGGCTCCACTCCCGCGTGCCCTCTGCAGCACTCAACCGCACCACTGCGGCTCCGCCGCACTTACACCGTCGAGAGCTGCTGAATCGTCGTCGCGCCGCCCGGGGTGGGCGTCGTGGTGATGAAGTTCGAGTCGTAACCCAACGACTCGACGACGCCGCGGATCTCACGAAACTGCTCGACGCTGACGTCGGGCGTGCGCTTGAGTACGAATCCGGACGTGCGGTTGGGGCTTCCGACGAACGCCCAGGAGTAGTCGTCGGCGATGTAGGCCACGATGTAGTTGGTCGGGCCCTCCTGGCTCTCCTGCGTGGGGACGCCCGGGAAGCTCACGTGCAGTTGGGCATTGGTGACGGTGTCGTTGACTCGGGCGTTACCGACGATGCGGTTCTCCTGGCCGGTCCAGGTGGTGCAGGTGTTCTCGACGCGAATGTTGGCCTCGTCGATCATCTGGTAGTTCGCCTGCGTGTCACGCGCACAGATCAGGTTGAAGGGCTGCGGCACGGCGGCAACCTGGTTCCAGGTGCCCAGGTAGCGCTCGACGTCGAGTGACGGGATCGGAGCCAGCGGCTCGAGGCCGACCGATCCCAGGGGGCCGACCGGCTGCGCCTGAGCCGGGGCCGCGGTCAGCAGTGCACCAGCGGCGAGGGCACCGACGAGTGCGGTGCGGCCGAATGCGTTGCGGATCTTCATGTGTTCGCTCCTTGAGTTGCGGTTGTGGTCTTGCTCGAATCGATCCTGTTCGGCCACCAGATCCCCGGGCCGATGAGGGTGAACAGGGCGGGAATCACCACGGTGCGTACGACGAAGGTATCGAGCAGAATACCGAGTCCGACGATGATGCCGAGTTGGGTCAGAGTGATCAGCGGGAGGACGCCGAGCACACAGAACACGGCAGCCAGCACGATTCCGGCGCTCGTGATGACACCTCCGGTAGCCGACACCGCCCGCACGATGGCAGATCTGGTGCCGTGCCGCGGTGTCTCCTCGCGGGTGCGTGTGACCAAGAAAATGGTGTAGTCCACGCCGAGGGCGACGAGGAACAGGAACGCGAACAGCGGAGTGTTGTCGTCGAGGGCGGGAAATCCGAAGATGTGCAGGCTCACCCAGCTGCCGATCCCGATCGCGGCCACTGCGCTCAATACCGTTGTGGCAACCAGGATCACGGGTGCGACGAGGGCGCGCAGCAGGACCAGGAGTACGGCGAGCACAACCGCGAGGATGGCGGGAATGACCACGAGGCGATCGCGAGCCGCTGCGTCCGTGGTGTCGAGCGCCTTGGCGTCGCTGCCACCTACTCGAGCGTCGTCCACCCCTGCGAGTGCTGAGCGAAGACTCTCGACCACGGCGAACGACTCGTCCGATGCGGGAGCGGCGTCGGTGACGACCGAGAGGCGAGTGAGTCCGGTGTCCGAATCTGCGACGCGGTCGACCGAGACGACTCCGTCGATCCCCTCCACTGTGCTGATGACCCCGTCGATCTCAGCGGTGGGGGCGAGGACCGTCATCGGGTCGGCCGATCCGGCCGGGAAATGCTGCGAGAGAGTGTCGAAGCCTTCGACGGATTCGGCGGTCACGCGGAACTGTTCGGTTTGAGAGAGTCCGATCTGGGTCCCGAACAATGCTGCGCAGCAGGCCAGCAGCGCAACGATGGTGACCGAGGCCGTCGCTACGGGGCGCCGAGAGACGCCCGCCGCGATCGAGTGCCAGACGCCCTCCGTTGTGGTGTCCCGGTCCGATTCCTTGGGAACGAAGGGCCAGAACAGTTTCGGGCCGCAGAGTGCCAGGAGCGGCGGCAGTACGAACAGTACGAAGACCGCTGCGACGACGAGCCCCGCCGCGGCCAGAGCGCCCAGGCTGCGGGTGCTCGGCAGTATCGCCAATAGCAGCGTGAGCAGCGCCAGTACGACGGTGGCGTTGCTGGCGAGGATGGCAGGCCCGGCCTGGCGGACGGCGTGGCGGAGGGCGAGGCGATGATCGGGCTCGCGCCGCAGTTCCTCGCGGTACCGAGAGATCAGCAGCAGCGCATAGTTGGTGCCGGCACCGAAGACCAGCACGCTGGTGATTCCCGACGTGGACCCGTCGAAGGACAGGCCGGTGACCTCGGCCAGGGCGGTGCCGACGGTGGTGGCGAAACGGTCGGCGAATCCGATGACGGCCAGCGGCACCAACCACAGGATGGGTGACCGATAGGTGACGATGAGCAGGACGGCCACCACGAGTGCGGTGACGGCGAGAAGAGTGAAGTTGGCCCCGGAGAACGAGTTCGCGATGTCGGCACCGAAGGCGGGTCCGCCGGTGACCTGAGCGCGCAGCTCCGGTGCGAGGCCGTCGGTCGCGGCCGACCGCAGTTCGGTGATCAGTTCGTTCAGCGTGAAGCCCGACAGCTCGGAATCGACTTGGACCAGCGCAATCGCAGCTTTGCCGTCGGGTGCGACGATCGGGGGAGGTCCGGGCTCGTCCGGTACCGAACGATCGACGGCGAGCAGCCGGCTCTGTGCGGCAGCTGCTCCTTCGATGTCGGCCGGTGTGAGGTCACCGCCGTCGACGCGGCTCAGTACCAGAATCACCGGGGCGGAGTCGGAGTCCGGAAACTGAGAGAGCAGCTCGTCCACCTGGAAGGACTCGGCCGACGTCGGCAACGAGTTCGGTGATTGATCGGCGGAGTCGTTGCTGCCGACCAGCCCCATGACGGCGATGGAGAGAACGAGGATGGCGAGCGCGATCGCCCACGATCTACGGTGCGTCACGGCTGCGGCGACGCGGTCCAAGGCGGCGGGGTTCTCGGTTCGGGTGCTGTCCACGTTCCAAACAATCTCATTTACTTAGATATTAAGCAACTGAATCTGTTGTGGGCAGTACTCTGACGTTGACCGTAGCGAAGGAGTTACCACCGACATGGCCGACCGAGACCACCTCGAATCCGCGATCTCTGCGGATCTACGAGCGCTGTCGTCGGTCTCCGAACAGATCGGCCAAGTGTTCGGGGCTCTACACAGCCTGCGCCCCAACGATTTTCGAGCACTGCTACATGTGATGGTCGCCGATGTCGAGGGTGCGCCGTTGACGGCGGGCGAACTGGGCACCATGTTGGGACTGTCGTCCGCGGCGATGACCTACCTCGTCGAGCGCATGATCGCGTCGGGGCACATCCGTCGCGAATCCGACGCGTCCGATCGACGCAAGGTCATTCTGCGCTACGACGAGCACGGGATGGAGGTTGCTCGCGGGTTCTTCGGACCCCTCGGCAGGCGCACCAGCGCTGCGTTGGCGGACCTCCCCGATACGGATCTCGCCGCCGCGCATCGAGTGTTCGAAGCACTCATCGGTGCTATGCGCGAACACCACGCCGACCTGGGCGACAGCACTCGCGCCTAGTGCGTGCGCCCGGGCGCAGTGTTCGAACTGCTGGTGGGCGGCCTCCTCGATCCGATGCTGGACGCCGAGCGTGCGAGTGACGTAGGGTTGGCCGTGGTTGAGCTAACAGCCGGTCACGGGGAAACGCAGCGAAGTCGGCGTCCGGGTCAGGCAACAATTCTGCTCCCGCTGCGTCAATCGGTTTCCCCTTCAGTTCGACCGATCGATGGGATCTGCCATGAGTGTTGAATCTTCAGGCAACAAAGTTCGAACCACCCCGGTGACCGTCGCGGAGAAGTCCGTGTCGGTCGCAGCAACCGGAGCAATCTTCACCGCGCACGACGGCCCCGACGGTTCACTCGTCGTCGCCGTCCACGGCGACATCGACATGCGCAGCGCGCCGATGTTCTCCGATTTCGTCTGCAGCCGCGTGTCCAGCAAACGGCATGTCACTCTCGATCTGTCCAATGTCGAGTTCTTCGGCATCGCAGGTCTCACCGTCTTCGACGCAGTCCGTGAGTACACGGCCGGTATCGGTGCATCATGGTCGATCGTCGCAGGACGCTCGGTCTCACGTCTGATCCAGGTCGCCGACCTCGAGTCCACGATTCCGACGGCTCGTCCTTCGACCGACCAGTAATACTCCGGCGATCTTCGCCGCGACAAGAGGTGGGCAGCTCCAGTACTGGGGCTGCCCACTGTTCGTTCGGTCCCTCACAGAAACGGACGACCCTGCCCGACGGGGTGGCCGGGGCGCAGGATCGTCCGTGAGTGTTTCCGTACAGGCGAACTAGTCCTTGGTTCCTTCGGAATCGCTGAAGAACGCCCACTCGCCGTCGTGCTCGACCTCGAGTCGCCACCCCAACTCCTCGTTGTCGGAACGGCTGTCCTTGAACCACGCGTGCGCGTCCTCGGAACTGGAGATGTCCTTGGTGTCGACGACGGTTCCGTGCGGATCGATAACTCTGTAATTTGCCATGACCTCGGGATGCCCCGATGCCGCGCAACCTAATCCACACGGAACCGCCGAGGGAGAACAGCGGCCGGCCCACTACGTGCGGGAGAGCACCGATCGAGCGAAGAACACCAGGTTCGCCGGACGCTCGGCCAGTCTGCGCATGAAGTAGCCGTACCACTGCGATCCGTACGGGACGTACACGCGAACGTGTTGTCCGGCGTCCACCAGTCGCCGCTGCTCGGGGTCGCGGATTCCGTACAGCATCTGGAATTCGAACTCCTCGGACGACCGTCCTGCAGCAGACGCGAGACGTTCTGCCGCCTCGATCATCTCCGGATCGTGTGAGGCCACCATCGGGTAGCCGCGGCCGTCCATCAGCACCTGCAGGCACCGGAGGTAGGAGTCGGACACCTCCCGTGCACCCTGAAACGCTACCGACGACGGTTCGTTGTACGCCCCCTTGCACAGTCGGATACGAGATCTCGGCCCGGACAGGTCCCGGCAGTCGGCCTCCGTTCGTCGCAGATACGCCTGCAGCACCGTACCCAGATCGGGGAAGTCCACGCGCAGTTCGCGGACGATCGACAGGGTCGAATCGGTGGTGGTGTGGTCCTCGGCATCCACCGTCACCCACACCCCGGCCGCGGCGGCAGCAGTGCAGATCGTCCGTGCGTTCTCGAGTGCCAGAGTCCGGTCGATTCCCTGGCCGAGCGCCGACAGTTTCAGCGAGATCTCCAGTGCTGTCGCATCGGCGTTACGCGTCGAGAAGCGTTGTATCAGTGACAGATACGCGTCCACGGTTGCTGTCGCCTGAGCTCGATCGGTGGTGTCCTCACCGAGATAGTCCACCGAGACGAACCGGCCCGATGCCAGCAGGGCGTCGACTGCGCTGACGGCTGCGGGCTCGGATTCGCCTGCGACGAAGCGGTCGACGAGGGATCGGGTGGCGCGCAGCCGCGTCACCGTTGCCTGCAGTTTCGGTGAACGAGCCGCCGCCAGCAGTGCCGGCCGCAGCGGATTGCTCAGCAGAGTGGTCATCGCGTGCCCTCACCTTCCTGATGCGGGTAGCCGTGAGTGGTCGGCGGTACGAACGTTTCCTTCACGGTGCGGGCCGAGGCCCAGCGCAGCAGATTCTGCGGTGAACCGGCCTTGTCGTTGGTGCCCGACGCGCGGGCTCCGCCGAACGGTTGCTGTCCCACCACTGCGCCGGTCGGCTTGTCGTTGACGTAGAAGTTCCCGGCGGCGAATCGCAATGCCGCATGTGCCTGTTCGACGGCGGTGCGATCGGTGGCGATGACCGCTCCGGTCAATGCGTACTTCGATCCGGAGTCGACGGTGCGCAGGGTCTCGGCATAGGCGTCGGGCCTGCTGTCGTCGTACACGTGGACGGCGAGGATGGGGCCGAAGTATTCGGTGGTGAACGCCTCGTCGGTGGGATCGTCGCCGAGAAGCACAGTGGGAGAGACGAAGTACCCCTCCGAGTCGTCGCAGGTACCACCGGCGGCGATGGTCAGACTCGAGACGGACTTCGCCCGATCGAGGGCTGCTGCGTTGCGGTCGAACGCCTTTCGGTCGATGACGGCTCCGCCGTAGTTGGACAGGTCGGTCACGTCGCCGTACTTCAGGGCCGAGACCTGCTCGATGAACGTATCGCCCATCGCGGCCCACAGCGATTTCGGTACGAACGCCCTCGACGCTGCCGAGCACTTCTGTCCCTGGAAGTCGAACGCGCCGCGAATCATGGCCGTGGTCAGCACATCCGGGTCGGCCGAGCTGTGCGCGACGATGAAGTCCTTGCCGCCGGTCTCGCCCACGAGCCGTGGGTAGGAGTGGTAGTTCGAGATGTTGTTGCCCACCTCGCGCCACAGCGTCTGGAATGTCGCGGTGGATCCGGTGAAGTGGATTCCGGCCAGCCGCGGATCGGCAAGGGCCACCTCGGACACCATCGGCCCGTCGCCGAGAACGAGGTTGATCACCCCTGGTGGCAGACCTGCGGCTTCGAGCAGCTGGAGCGTCAGATACGCGGCCACTGCCTGAGTGGGGGAGGGCTTCCACAGCACGGTGTTGCCCATCAAGGCAGGCGCGGTGGGGAGGTTGCCTGCGATGGCGGTGAAGTTGAACGGGGTGATGGCGTAGACGAAGCCCTCGAGCGGACGGTATTCGACGCGGTTCCACACTCCCGGAGCCGAGACCGGCTGGTCGGCGAGGATCTGCCGAGCGAATGCGACGTTGAACCGCCAGAAGTCGATGAGCTCGCAGGGCGCGTCGATCTCCGCCTGATAGGCCGACTTCGATTGTCCGAGCATCGTTGCAGCAGCGATTCTTTCGCGCCACGGACCGGACAGCAGATCGGCGGCGCGCAGGAACACTGCGGCTCGCTCGTCGAAGGGGAGATCGCGCCACGCGGGGGCGGCGGCAGTGGCGGCGTCGATGGCGTCACGCACATCCTGATGGGTGGCACCGGTGAAGCTGCCGATGATCGACGAGTGCTTGTGCGGCTCGACGACGTTCTCGACCGGACCGTCGGCAACGCGGTGGACACCGCCGATGACCTGGTGGATCTCAACGGGCGATGTCCGGAGCTCGGTCAGGCTGGTCCGGAGGCGAGCGCGTTCCGGGCTCCCCGGGGCGTAGGTGTTGACCGGCTCGTTGGTGGGGGTGGGGACGGATGTGACGGCGTCCATGGCTGCTCCTCGTCTTCGGTGTGTGGTGTTCATTGAAGACCGATCCGCAGCTCGTTCAATCAGCCCGTCGGCCAAAGAATTCGTGATGTACTTGTCCGTATGGCCAACACTGTGTCGCTGCGATCGTTGCTGACCTCACTGCACAGCGCCGTCGTCGAGCTCGTGGTGGCACCGGTGGGAATGGACATGGCCGTGGAGTCCGTCGCGCTGCTCGACGCCGACGACCTGCGGTCACCTCCGGGAACATCCGCTGATCTGGCGCTGCTGGTGGGCGTGACCGAAGCCGATGTGATGCGGTGGTTCGACGATGTCGCGTTGCGCCCGGTCGCAGACCGACCGCGTGCGGTGCTGACCAAAGTCGCCGCCTCGACTGCGCTGTCCCACGGTGCGCGAGAGACAGGCATCGCACTGGTTGCGGTGCACCAGCAGACACGGTGGGAGCTGTTGCTGTCGATGATGCGTGGAGTCCTCGACCAAGTCCGGGCCCAGAGCTCCGACGACGGACTGTTCGGTGCCGACACCGACCTGTACGAACTCGCGCAGACGGTGGCGTTGCTGACGAAGGGCATGGTGAGCATCGAGGACGAGCGCTCGCACGTGTTGGCCTATTCGGCATCCGACGACGCGGCCGACGAACTACGCACCCTGTCGATACTCGGGCGAGAAGGTCC
Organism: Rhodococcoides navarretei; assembly: GCF_038069675.1. Classification (NCBI taxonomy): domain Bacteria; kingdom Bacillati; phylum Actinomycetota; class Actinomycetes; order Mycobacteriales; family Nocardiaceae; genus Rhodococcoides; species Rhodococcoides navarretei. The sequence continues at coordinate 4,099,982 of NZ_JBBPCN010000001.1, read as the reverse complement.
GGCGGACTATCTGCGCAGACTGCACGAGCGCGGCGTGTTCGATCGACTCCGCCGCACCGACGACGTCATCGACGTACCCGCGGATCCCGAACTGGTGATTCGCCGACGCCTCGCGGTGGGGATTCGTCGGATGGCCGGCAGGAGTGGAGCCGGCGGAACGACCGTTTCGATCGGCCCGACGACCCTCGGAACGATCTGGGTGCAGGAGGGTTCCGCCCCGCTCGCCGCCGACGCCGACGCAGTACTGCGTGGTGCCTCCGCCGTTGCGGCCCGACTGATCACCCGCATCGCGAATGCCCCCACCAACGAGGCCCTGCAGATTCAGCGCCTGCTGGGGGCCAGGGGCGGCGGTGTCGACGTCCCGTCGTTGGCATCGGCGCTGTCGATACCCACCACGGGATCTGCAGCGGTCGTCGGATTCGCTGCCTGCGGGGAGTTCGAGATCAGCTCCTTGGCCCCGGCTATCCGATTGCACGCCAGCGCTTTCCGCCGAGATTCGTTGGTCACGATCATCGGTGAGAGAATCTACGCACTGTTTCCCGGGGTGGCGTCGGGCACGGGTATCGCGGCGTGGACCGCCGATGCCGTTGGCCGGATCGAGACGCGCACCTCGCTGGCGCTGCGCGCCGCGGTCGCCGCACCGATCGCCGACCTCGACGGGGTGGCGGTGGCCAGATTCGAAGTCGACCGAGTACTCGACGGCACCACCGGCGAGGTACGCGTCACGACGCTGGAGGAGTCGAGAACCTCTGTGTTGCTGGGCGAGATCCTGGAACTGATCGCCAATCACGAACAGCTCCGAGACCCGCGGATCGCCGCCCTCGACCGATACGACGCCACCAACGACTCGAGAATGCGCGAGAGTCTCGAGACGTATCTGGAGTGTTTCGGTGATGTTCGGGCCGGTGCCGAGCGACTGCACATTCACCCGAACACCCTGCGCTACCGTATTCGCCGCGTCGAGCAGATCCTGGACCTCGACCTGACCGATCCCGACGCGCGGCTACTGGTGGAAATACAGCTGCGGATATAAGAGGGCCTGCGGCCCACGTGCATAGAACTTCGTAGCAGGCTACGAAGTTTCATGCACGTGCGGCACCGGTGCTCGCTCGAATCACCAATCTCGGTTCGATGCTCGAACGCCTGGTGCTTAGGTTTCCGGTGTCGATCTGGTCGAGCAGAATTTCGACGCTTCGGACACCGACGTCGGCGAATTCCTGGCGGATGGTGGTCAGCGGTGGTGAGAAGAATTCCGCGTCGGGAACGTCGTCGAAGCCGACCACGCTGACGTCCTCCGGTACACGCTTGCCGTGGACGTTCAGTGCGCGCAGCACCCCGAGTGCCATGGAGTCGTTGCCGGCGAACACTGCAGTGACGTCGGTGTTTCCGGCCAGTTCGGTGCCGGCCCGAAACCCCGATTTCGCGGACCAGTCGCCGCTGAGGGCGGCAGGCGGATCGATGCCTGCATCCTCGTGGGCCAGCCGCCATCCGGTGACGCGGTCGGCGGCCTCGTACCACCCCAGCGGGCCGGACACGTGCCACACGGCACTGTGTCCGAGTGAGAGCAGGTGGGCGGTTGCGGCTCTCGCTCCGGCGATCTGATTAACCGAGACGACGGCCAGATCACCGGCAGGCGAACCCTCGACGGCGACCAGCGGGAGTTCGCCGGCCAGATCGGCGATGTCGCCGCCGTCGGTTCGCAGTGGAGCGATGACGACGACGCCGTCGACTCCCTGCTTCTGCAATCGGCGCACGCAGGTGATGATCGCCGACTCCTCGAAGGAGGTGGGGACGCCGACCACGACGGAGTAGCCGGCCTTGCGGGCTGCGTATTCGACGCTGTAGAGCGTCGACACCGGACCGTAGAGAGCATTCCCGGTTCCCACGATTCCGATGGTCCTGCTCCGGCCGGTGACCAGGGCGCGAGCTGCAGTGTTCGGCCGGTAGCCGAGCTCCGAGATCGCCTGATGCACTTTCGTTCTCGTTGCTTCGGTCACGTTGGGGTGACCGTTGATGACGCGGGAGACGGTTTGATGGGACACGCCTGCGAGCCGGGCGACATCGGTCATGGCGGGTCCGCGAGTCGGCGTCATCGTGTCCGAGCCTCCCTTCCTGGTCGAGGACAATCACAGCATGCCCGGGCCCGTGATGCCCGCGACTACAGGGTTTACGTGGGTGTGGTGACCGCCGAGCCGGTCGTGGTGGGCGCAGGCTTACCGGTCTCGGGACCGGAGAACATCTCGGCCGGGACGGGCACACCCAGGTAGCTGCTCGGCGGCGCGGCTCTGTCGCCCTTGCTGCCCTTACCGCTCGCTGCTCGGCGTTTGGTCCAGATGTCGAATGCCACGGCAGCGAGGAGCACCAGCCCCTTGACCAGCTGAACGCGCTCGCTGGGCGAACCGATGAGCGACATTCCGCTGTTGATCACGGCGATGATGAGTCCACCGGTGAGCGCTCCGACGATGCGTCCGACGCCGCCCTGCACCGCTGCGCCGCCGATGAAGGCCGCCGCGATCGCGTCCAGCTCGAAGCCGTTGCCCGCGGTGGGGCCCGCCTGATTGAGTCGGCCGGCGAAGATGATTCCGGCGAGGGCGGACAGCACTCCCATGTTCACGAAGATCCAGAAGGTGACCGGTTTGACCTTGATGCCGGAGAGCGACGCAGCGTGGATGTTTCCGCCGATGGCGTACACGTGCCGACCGAACACCGTCCTGCCTGCCAGAGTGGAATAGGCCATCACCAGCACGGCGAGAAGGATCAGCACGTACGGGAGGTTCTTGAAGCGGGCGAGTTGGACGGCGATGGCGAGCACCAGACCGCCGGCCAGAATCATCTTGGCCAGGAACAGCGGCATCGCGTCGACGGCCTGCCCGTACTTCTGACGGCCCGTCCGAGAACGCCACTGCGTGAACACGATTCCGGCAACGACGAGGATCGCGACGAGGAGCGTGAAGATGTCGGCACCACCGAGCGGCCCGAGGCCGACATTGCCCATGAAGCCGGGGAGAAATCCGTTGGAGAGGGTCCGCACGGGACCGGGGAACGGCCCGATGCCCTGGTTGCCGAGAACGATGAGAGTGACCGCTCGGAAGATGAGCATGCCGGCCAGAGTCACGATGAATGCCGGAATGCCGAAGTACGCAACCCAATACCCCTGCCAGGCACCGATCAGACCACCGACGATCAGGGTGATCAGGACGGCCAACGGCCACGGCACGTTCTGTTGGACCATCAGGACACCCGCGATCGCTCCGGTTGCCGCGACGACCGATCCGACGGAGAGGTCGATGTGGCCCGCGATGATGATCACGACCATGCCGATGGCCAGAATGAGGATGTACGAGTTCTGCACCACCATGTTGCTGATGTTCTGCGGCACCAGAAGCTGACCGCCCGTCAGTACGGTGAAAAGCACGATGATCAGCGCGAATGCAATGAAGATTCCGCTCTGGCGGAGGTTGCGCGTGAGTAACCCCCGCACGGTCGACAACTGATTCATCGAAGTACTCCTGTTCCACGGGTCATGAGATGCATGAGAGATTCCTGCGTCGCGTCCTCGCGAGTCACCTCACCGGTGATGCGGCCTGCGGACAGCGCATAGATCCGGTCGCAGAGCCCGAGCAGTTCCGGTAGTTCGGACGAAATCACCAGAACTGCTTTGCCGGCATCGGCGAGACCGTTGATGATCGAATAGATTTCGAATTTCGCGCCGACGTCGATTCCTCGTGTCGGTTCGTCGAGAATGAGCACATCGGGATCGCTGAAGATCCACTTGCTGAGCACGACTTTCTGCTGGTTGCCGCCGGAGAGCTTGCCGACCACGGCGGAGACGTTCGGTGCCTTGATGTTCATGCTCTTGCGGAAGCCTTCGGCGACCTTGTACTCCTGGTTGTCGTCGACGAATCCACCGGTCACCAGTTTGTCGAGTGCCGCGGTGGAGATGTTGCGCTTGATGTCGTCGATCAGGTTGAGGCCGTATCGCTTTCGGTCCTCGGTGGCGTAGGCGATCCCGTGATGGATGGCGTCGCTGACGGATTTGACGTGAATTTCCTTGCCGTACTTGTACAGACGCCCCGAGATGTCGATGCCGTAGCTACGGCCGAAGACACTCATGGCCAACTCGGTGCGTCCGGCACCCATCAATCCCGCGAGACCGACGATCTCGCCGCGGCGCAGCGTCAGATTCGCCCCGTCGACGACGGTTCGGCCGTGCTGAGTGGGGCTGTGTACGGTCCAGTCCTCGATACGCAGAACCTCCTCTCCCACCGTGGATTCGTGCGGTGGGAATCGGTGCTCGAGATCGCGGCCGACCATCAGCGAGATGATGCGGTCTTCGGTGACCTCCGGGTTGCGCATGTCCAACGTCTCGATGGTGCGGCCGTCGCGAATGATCGTGGTGCGGTCTGCGACGGCCGCGATCTCGTTGAGCTTGTGCGAGATGATCACGCACGTGATGCCCTCGTCGCGCAGTCCGCGCAGCAGGTCGAGGAGATGAGCCGAATCCGAATCGTTCAGTGCTGCAGTCGGTTCGTCGAGGATCAGCAGCGTCACGTCTTTCGAGAGTGCCTTCGCGATCTCGACGAGTTGCTGCTTGCCCACGCCGAGATCGCCCACGACCGAGACGGGGTTCTCCCGCAGCCCTACCCGGTTCAGTAGGGCTGCGGCCTCGGAGTTGGTGCGGTTCCAGTCGATGAACCCGCGCTTCGACCGCTCGTTGCCGAGGAAGATGTTCTCGGCGATGGACAGATGCGGACTCAGCGCGAGTTCTTGGTGAATGATGACGATGCCCTCGGCTTCGCTGCTCCTGATGTCGGAGAATGCACACGGCCGACCGTCGAACACGATCTCGCCGTCGAACGTGTCGTGCGGGTAGACACCCGACAACACCTTCATGAGCGTCGACTTGCCTGCGCCGTTCTCGCCGCAGATCGCGTGGATCTCGCCGCGATTCACCGAGAGAGTGACATCCTGTAGCGCCTTGACGCCGGGAAAAGTTTTGGTGATGCCGCGCATCTCCAAGATCGGGCTCGTCATCGCCGAGCTCACTTCAATTGATCGTCGGTGTAGTAGCCGCCTTCGACCAGCAGCTGCTCGTAGTTGCCCTTGTTGACGATCTCGGGCTGCAGTAGGTACGCGGGAACGACCTTGTCGCCGTTGTCGTAGTCCGTCGTGTTGTTCGTCTCCGGCGTCCCACCGTCGAGCATGGCCTGAGCCATCGCGATCGTGACCTCGGCCAGTTCCCGGGTGTCCTTGTAGATCGTGGAGTACTGCTCGTCGGCGATGATGGACTTGACCGACGGCACTTCGGCGTCCTGGCCGGTGACGATCGGGTACGGCTGGCCGGCGGTGCCGTAGCCGTTGCTCTTGAGTGCGGAGAGGATGCCGATCGACAGGCCGTCGTACGGCGAGAGCACGCCCTGGACTTTCTGGCCCGAGGAGTACGTCTTGGTGAGCAGATCCTCCATGCGCTTCTGGGCGGTTGCTGGATCCCAGCGCAGTGTTGCGGCAGTCTCGAAGTCGGACTCGCCACTGCCGATTTTCAGAGTTCCCTTGTCCAGGTACGGCTTCAGAGTTTCCATCGCGCCGTCGAAGAAGAAGGTGGCGTTGTTGTCGTCGGGGGAACCGGCGAAGACCTCGATGTTCAAGGGGCCTGCAGGCGCGTCGGCCTTGTCGGTGCCGTCCTCGTTCTTCAGGCCGAGACCGACGAGTAGCGACGTGGCCTGGTCGACGCCGACCTTGTAGTTGTCGAAGGTCGCGTAGTAGTCGACGTTGGGCGAGTTGCGGATGAGACGGTCGTAGGCGATGACGCCGATGCCGTTGTCCTTGGCTTCCTGCAACTGCGTGGTGATGGCAGTGCCGTCCACCGAGGCCACGATGAGAAGCTTTGCGCCCTGGGTGATCTGGTTCTCGATCTGGTTGACCTGAGTGGGGATGTCGTTCTCGGCGTACTGCAGATCGACTTTGTAGCCCTGGCCCTCGAGCGCACTCTTGAGATTGTCGCCGTCGGCGATCCATCGAGCCGAGGACTTGGTCGGCATCGTGACGCCGATCAGGGCGCCCGCCGTGCTGCCGCCCTCGGCCGGAGCCTCGTCTGCGGTCTTGGTGCTCGATCCGCACGCGCCGAGCGTGAGGGTGAGAGCCACCGCGGCCGCGGCCATGGATAGGTGTCGAAACTTCATCGTTTCTCCCTGCGTAGTGGAGTAGACCGTGAAGCGGGGCCGCCGGGGTGTCCCTTGTGGTTCGCATCACATCAAGACGAAAGTGTGAGCGATAACATCCGCGTTGTCAAAGATTTCTGATTTGCACCCACGTGACCAGTGTGAGCGCTAACATCAACCGAATCGGGAACCGCCCGACGCGCCTGTCGGACGGGTCAGTGCAGCTCTTGCACCGACTGCTTGCCGCTCTTGAGCCAGCGACCGGGTAGTCGGCCGACCAGCTCTCCCAGCGGGTGCACCGCGGCCGAGAGGATCTCCACCGAATCCTGCAGGATGTCGATCGAGATGCTCATTCGCTCGATGTTCGGGGCCACGGACGTCAGCGTCTCCGAGAGCTTGACCAACTGGTCCAGTGGACCGTCCTTGGCGGTCAGGCGCTCGACGGCACCGTCCTCGGCCAGAAGCGTTTCGAGGATGCCCTCCTCGGCGATGGCCCGTTCGATGAGGCCGTCCTGACGCGTCAGCACCTCGAGCGGGCCGTCCTTGGCCGTCAGTCGTTCGAGTGGTCCGTTGGTGGCCGTGATGCGATCGAGGAGGCCGCCCTCGGCGAGCAATCGTTCCAGCGGACCGTCCTCGGCGAGCAGCCGGTCCAAGGGGCCGCCGGGGGCCAGGATTCGCTCGACCGGGCCGCCCGGGGACAGTAGCCGTTCGAGGGTGCCGTCCTCGGAGGTGAGGCGATCGACGACGCCACCCTGGGCGAGAAGGCGATCCAGTGGCCCGCCTTCCTTGAGTGCGTTGCCCAGGGCGCGGTCGTCGGAGGTGAGCTCGCCGAGCTGGGCGAGCAGTTGCATCGTGCCGCCGCGCGGGTTGGCGAGCGACGCCACTCCGGCCGTGCCCGAGGCACCGGTGGCCAGGGCCATCCTGGTGGTCGCCAGCGCGACCTCTGCGACGCCGATCGCCTGCTCGGCGATAGCAATTCCGGCGCGCGCGGGCAGTGTGATCGCTGACACCCAGTTCATCGTTTTACTGTAACTGCTTGTAGCTCGGAAAATCAGTGAAGAACCTTCAGTCCGACGACGCAGCCGACGATGCCGACCAGAAGCGCAACCTTGAGCAACGACGCTGCTTCGGCACCGGTGATCATCGCGTACGTGACGGTGAGGGTGGCACCGATTCCCACCCAGACGGCGTAGGCGGTACCGGTGGGCAACGACCGCATCGCAATCGCGAGACCGATCATGCTGAGCACCACCGCGACGCCGAAGACGACGGACGGTCCGAGTTTGGTGAAGCCCTCGGACTTACCGAGTGCGGTGGCCCAGATCGCTTCGAGGACGCCGGAGACGACGAGAATCAGCCAAGCCATGAGAAATCACTCCTTGCACCGTCTTGTCGCTGTTCGGGCTCCGCACGAGGGTCGTTCCGCAGGCTCCACTCCTGGTGTGCGCTCGTCCGATTGTCGGAAGTGACTTGTACGATCGTACCAATCCTCGCCGGGCCGGGACAGAGCATTCGAGTTCTCAGTAGGCATACGTGTTCGCCGGTGCCTCGATTCGCTCGACCCTCGACACGGTCATCGTGGGTGTGAACGCGGTGTCCTCCGTCGCCGTGGCAGCGTCGACGGTTCCCGATATCTGCAGCCAGGTGCCGTCCGGAATGTCGTCGAGAGCTGCGCTACCTGCGTCGAGATGAATCCTGACGGACCTGGCGTCGGCCGCGCAGCAGATGATGAGAATGCGGGCGAGGTCGAGGCCTTCTCTCGTGCCGTCGGCCCGCGGCGAGCCTCCGTTGGCAGTCGCGACGGCGAATCCGGTGACGCGAATCTCCCGTCCGTCGAGGCTGCCTTCGGTGTCCCTGACCGCGCGTTGCACGACATCGAGCAGCGGAACCTCGGGCGCGCGCTCGTCCGGCAGGGGTGGAAACGCGGACCTCTGACGATCGGCCGCCGAGGTGACGGATCGATCGCCGACTGCCGAGACTCCCAGTGCGGGCGGTGCGACGAACAGGATGACCGCGAGCGGAATCAAGAGCAGCCAGTACGGGCGCGCATCATGATCGTGTCCGTCGTCCCCGGGCCCACCGCGGCGGATGTCGGCCACGATCGACGCGATCGCCAGGGCGACGATCAACACCCCGGCGGTCAGCAGATACGGATGCAGCGACGGTTTGACGTATCGCACAAAGCTGCCGTCCCACGAGATCTTGACCATGGCTCCGCCGAGGAGGAGTAGCAGAAGATTCTGCACCTCACGTTTCATCGCGCACCCAGGACGAGGTAACCGCACACCGTGGCGCACACGATCGCGACGACGAACGTCAGCGGGGCGAAGCGAGCCACGAAGCCGCGTCCGAAACTGCCCGCCTGCATCGCCATCAACTTCACGTCGACCGCTGGTCCGACCACCAGGAAGACCAACCGTGGCAGCAGCGGCAGCATCGACATGCTCGCGGCGACGAACGCGTCGGCCTCCGAGCACAATGCCAGGATCGCCGCGAGAACAGCCATGACCACGATCGACAGCAACAACTGCCCGGCGAGATGGGTGAACACCCAGTCGGGAACCACCAGGTGCAGCAGCGCGGCGGCCGCTGCTCCGAACACGAGGAAGGCTCCGGCCTGAAGCAGATCCGCACGCGCCGACTCACGGAAGGTCTCCCACTTCGAGGTTCCGTGGCGGTGTTCACGATCAGCGAGTCGAGCGGTGATCCACTCGGCCTTGCCGAACCTGGTCCACAGCCAGCCCATCACCAGGGCGGTGGCGAGCGAGCCGAGGAACCGGGCGAGAACCATCGCCGGTTCGCCGGGAAAAGCCACGGCGGTGGAGACGAGGACGACGGGGTTGATCGCCGGTGCGGACAGCAGAAACGCCAGAGCAGCAGACGTCGGTACACCCTGATCCATCAACCGCCGCGAGACAGGAACGGCACCGCACTCGCACCCGGGCAACGCCATTCCCGCGAGTCCGCTCACTCCGACGGCAGCGGTGGCGTTCTTCGGCACCACCTTCCGCAGCACCGCGGGCGAGACGAATGCGGCGATGCCTCCGCTCACGAGCACACCGAGTACCAGGAACGGCGTCGCCTGCACGAAGATCCCGGTGAACACCGTTGCGCCGGTCCGCAGCGCGGGCGACGAGTCGACCCACCGGGCGATGTCGCCGCCGAACACGATGCCCAACACGAGCAGAGTTGCGAATACGTGCATGGATGACAATGGAGGCCGAACCCTGGTGCGGGTGTCCGTGTTCGCGTCGACCATGTTCCTGCCATCATGCCTCCTCCAGGTTTCGGAGTGACGGCGGTGGCTCACAGCAACCTCACAGCGAGAGTGCAGCGGACGAGCAGCTACCCGCGCGATGATGGACACCGTGAGCGAGACACCCGAGGCACGAGTCCTGATCGTCGACGACGAACCGACCATCGTCGAGCTGCTGTCGGTCAGCCTCCGATTCCAGGGGTTCGAGGTCGCGACGGCGTCATCCGGGCCCGAGGCGTTGGACAAGGCCCGCAACTTCAGGCCCGAGGCGCTCATTCTCGACGTGATGATGCCCGGCATGGACGGCTTCGGTCTGCTGCGCCGGCTGCGAGCGGACGGGATCGATGCGCCCGCCCTGTTCCTGACCGCGCGAGATTCCGTGGAGGACAAGGTGACCGGACTGACGCTCGGTGCGGACGACTACGTCACCAAGCCGTTCTCGCTCGAAGAGGTGGTGGCTCGGCTCCGGGTCATCCTGCGTCGATCGGGCAAGAGCGAGGACGCGCAACCGTCCCGAGTTGCGTTCGCAGACATCGAACTCGACGACGACACCCACGAGGTATGGAAAGCGGGCGAGCCGGTCTCGCTCTCGCCCACCGAATTCACGTTGCTGCGGTACTTCATGGTCAACGCGGGCACCGTGCTGAGCAAGCCGCGGATTCTCGATCACGTGTGGCACTACGACTTCGGGGGTGAAGTGGGAGTGGTGGAGTCGTACGTGTCGTACCTGCGGCGCAAGGTCGATACGGGTGATACTCGATTGATCCACACACTGCGGGGAGTCGGCTACGTCATGCGCCGGCCACGGTGACGGGCATTCGAGTTCGGATTCGGAATCTGCCGCTGCGGTTCACCTTGGTCGCAGCGTTGCTGCTGCTGGTCGGGCTCGGTCTGCTGGCATCGGGGGTTGCGGTGACCTCGTCGCTCGAGACCTCGCTGATGCGACGCCTCGACAGTCAACTGATCGAGGCGTCCCAGGGGTGGGCGAAGCCGCGTGGAGAACGCCCGCCCTTCCCGGTCGACGAACCCAGCCCGAACAGACCGCCGTCCAACTTCTTCGTTCGTTCGGTGGCCACCGACGGTACCGTCCGTGGTCCGATCAACGATGTGGCAGAGGATGTTCCGGACCTGTCGGGCACGCCGTCCGCCATCCCGACGACCGTCGGTTCCGAGGGTGACCCGTCGAAACAATGGCGGGTGATCACGGTGACCAACAACCAGGGCTCCACCACCGTGGGAATGTCGCTCAGCGCCAACCAGCAGACCGTCAACAGGCTCGCGGTACTCCAGTTCTACATCGGCGCGGCGGTGTTGCTGGCCCTGGCCGTGATCGCCTACTTCGTGGTGCGGCGCAGTCTGCGACCGTTGCGTGAGGTGGAGACGACTGCTGCGGCCATCGCTGCCGGGGATCTGCATCGCCGAGTGCCCGAATGGAGTGAGAAGACCGAGGTGGGCCGATTGTCATTGGCCCTCAACGGCATGCTCTCGCAGATTCAGCGTGCCTTCGCGGCAACTGCTGCCTCGGAGGAGGCGGCACGTGCATCCGAGGATCGGATGCGCCGCTTCGTCGCCGACGCCAGTCACGAACTACGGACGCCGCTGACGACGATCCGCGGGTTCGCCGAGTTGTACCGGCAGGGTGCGATGAGCGACATCGCCGTGTTGATGAACCGAATCGAAGGCGAGTCGGCGCGCATGGGACTGCTCGTCGAAGACCTGCTGATGCTCGCGCGCCTCGACGCCCAACGGCCCCTCGAAGTGCGCCGAGTCGATCTGCTCACCATCGCCGCCGATGCCGTGCACGACGCCAAGGCGGTCTCGCCCCAGCGCGACATCTCGCTGAAGGTGTTGGCGGGACCGGGGATTCCCGAGGTCGACGGCGACGACGCCCGGCTGCGTCAGGTACTCGCGAACCTCGTCGGAAACGCAGTTCGGCACACGCCCGAATCGGCGTCGATCACCGTCTGTGTGGGGACCACCCAGTCCTCGGTGCTGCTCGAAGTACAGGACACCGGACCGGGTCTGCGAGAGGAGGAGGCTGCACACGTCTTCGAGCGGTTCTATCGTGCCGATTCCTCGCGGACCAGAGAGAGCGGCGGGAGCGGGCTTGGGTTGTCGATCGTCGCGGCCCTGGTCGCCGCGCACAACGGCACGGTGAGCGTGCAGAGCGTCCCGGGGCAGGGCGCGACCTTCCGGGTCGAATTACCGCGCGCCGACGGTTGATTCGCGTTCCGTCCTGGCCTTCTTGCGTTCGGCCAGCTTCGTGTACGCGGCTGCGGCGAGAGGCGCGGCGACGAGCATCGACACCAGCCGGATCACCTGAACGCACGCCACGAAGGTGACGTCGGATCCGGTCGTCGCGGACACCGCGAGCACGGCGGCCAATCCGCCGGGTGTGGTGGCGAGGTAGCCGGTGAGCATGCTGACCCCGGTGATCGCAGACAGCGCCCAACCGAACAGGGCGCACACCAGGCCGATCGAGAGAACCAACATTGCCGCCCACGGAAAGATCCGTCCGATGGCCCGCAGGCTCGCGGTCGTGAAGGCAAGTCCCGCTTGCCATCCGATGACGATGAATGCCACCGGCAGCAGCACGGTGGGCACCGAGATGTCCACGGGCCACCCGAGCAGTTCGCAGGCGCCCGCCACGACCAGTGGTCCGAGCGTTGCCGGTGCGGGCAGTCTGATCACACGGGCGAGCACGATTCCGACGACGACGGCTCCGAGCAGAAACGCCGTGCCGATGTACCACGGCGTCGTCGACTGCTCCTGTGCTCCGGCCCCACCACCGGTGTCGGTGTGAAAGGCGAAGGTGACGATCAGGGGCATCGTGACCACCACCAACGCCACGCGGAGATACTGGACCACGGCGACGATCCGCTCGTCGCCGCCGAGCTCCCGGGCAATCGACACCAGACCCGTTGCGCCACCGGCGATGAGAGACAAGGCACCGGTGACCGGGTCGACATCACGATGCAGTGCCAGCAGAGCGCCACAGCCGGCGCTGACGACCAGCGTCCCCGCGCCGACGAGAACGGCGGGAATCCAGTTCTCGCCCAGCGCACCGAGTGTCTCGGTGTCGAGCATCAGCCCGATCGTCACCGCCAGGGTCCCCTGCGCCGCCATCGACAGTGGACGGGGAACAGCCGCGGGTCCGAGACCGGTCAGTGCGAAGACCACGGCGACGACGAGAGCCGCGAACAGTGACGGTGCCGTGAGCCCCAGCGCCGCGAAAAGGGCCCAGCCCCCGACGGATACGGCCGCGAGACCGATCCATCGGAGGCTGTGCCCCACTACTTTTCCGGCGCGGTCGGAGACACTCACACTCCGGACTTGACCAGCAGAACCGGGACCGGGATCTCGAGCAGCAGACGCTGAATCGTCTGTCCCATCAGGAACTTGCCGACGGCTGAACGGTGGCGTGATCCGACGACGAGGATCTCGGACTTCTGCTCTTCGACCAGTGTCAGCAGGGTATTGACGGCGTCGGGATCGGGCCTGCCCACCGCCACGGTCCAGGAGACGGCGTCGGCGTGGTCGATGTCGGTGAGGGCCGTGTCCACTGCAGTGGAGACCGCAGCAGTTTCGGCGGCCTCGGCGGACGGCTCGGCCGATCCCGACAGTGCGTGCAGAACGACGAGGTCAGTCTCGCGGATGCGTGCCTCTCGAACGGCGGCTGCCAATGCTGCGCGGCCCTCGGGTGAATTGTTGTGCAGTACGCCAACAGTCATGACGGTTTCTCCTACGACAGGTGGGGTGGGGGATCAGCCGAACGGGATCTGGCCGAGGACTATGCCGACGGCCAGCATCGCGAGGGAGACGACCACCGCTCGCCACAGGACCTTCTTGTGGTGATCGGCCAGCGACACTCCGGCGAGGGTGACGAGCAGCAGGATGGCCGGAACCAGCGGGCTCTGCAGGTGGACGGGCTGACCGGTGATCGAGGCACGGGCCATCTCGACCGGGTCGATGCCGTACTTGCTCGCCGTCTCGGTCAACACCGGGAGGATGCCGAAGTAGAAGGCGTCGTTGGTCATGAAGAACGTCAGCGGGATGCTCAGGATGCCGGTGATGACGGCCAGGTACGGGCCCATGCCGGACGGGATGACGTTGAGCAGCCACTCGGCCATGGCCTCGACCATGCCGGTGCCCTGGAACACGCCCGTCAGAATTGCGGCGGCGAGCACCATGGCGACGACGGAGACGATGGAGGACGAGTGCCGTGCGATCGCGTCGCCCTGCTCCTTGACCTTGGGGAAGTTGACCGTCAGGGCGATGGAGGCGGCGATCATGAACAGCACCGGGATGGGCAGGATGTCCATGACGAGGATGACGAGGAGGATGACCGTCAGCGCAGCGTTGAACCACAGCAGCTTGGGGCGCAGGGTGTCGCGATTGGGGTCGAGGCCGTCGAAGAACTGGCCCGATTCGCCGTTGTCCGAACCGCCGGTGCCTGCTCCGCCGGTTGCCTTGCCGCCCTTACGGATACTGCCGCCACCACCGGAGGCCACCAATTCGGGTTCGTAGATCAGCTTGCCGATGCGTCGGCGCTCCATGATGCCCAGGTGAACGGCGAAGAGCAGCACGATGATCAGGCCGACGATCATCGACGGAACCATCGGAACGAAGACGTCGGACGGGGAGATGCCGAGAGCGGAAGCAGCGCGGACCGTCGGGCCGCCCCACGGAATGATGTTCATCGTGCCGTTGGCGAGACCGGCGACGACCGTCAGGATCACCGGGCTGACACCGAGTTTGAGGTAGAGCGGCAGCAGCGCGGACGTGACGATGATGAACGTGGTGGAGCCGTCACCGTCGAGCGAGACGACCATGGCCAGAATGGCAGTTCCGACAACGAGTTTCATCGGGTCGTTGCGCACCAGGCGCAGGATGCCGCGCACCAGTGGGTCGAAGAGTCCGACGTCGATCATGATTCCGAAGAAGATGATGGCGAAGAACAGTAGGGCCGCGGTAGGGGCGAGGGACTTGATGCCGTCGGTGATCATGTCACCGATGCCGAGCCCCGCGCCGGCCAGCAGGCCGAAGATGACGGGTACGAGGGTGAGTGCGACGACGGGCGTGGCTCTCTTGGTCAGGATCAAGAACATGAAGGCGGCTACCATGAGGAAGCCGAGTATCACCAACATCGTGCACTCCTTCTCGAATGTGTGAGGTGGGTCCGGTTGGACTGCGTCTGTGACTGAAGTTACGTAACCGGCATCACATGGTCGCCGTTGTGCGCACTACCCGCGCAAGCAACGTAAAGAGCCTTTTGCGCATTGTGCTCGAGCCCGCCCGGCGCATAGCCTGAGTCTGTGCGATTGAGGACCCAGGTGCTGTTGTTGCAGGCAGCGCTGGTGGCGGTGGCCCTGGCAGTGGCGTTCGGGGTGTTCGCGATCAGCAGTGGCAGGCAGGCGAGCGAGGAATACGGTGAACGTGCGCTCGCGGTCGCCCGGACGGTGGCGTCGGACCCGGAGGTGCGCTCGCTCGTCGAGCAGTTCTCGGCTGTCGACACCGCAGGCACCGATGCCGCGCCCGCGGGAGTGTTGGCGGGCGGGGCACTGCAGCGCGCTGCCGAGGGTGCGCGCAATCGCACCGACGCCCTGTTCGTCGTCATCACCGATGATCGGGGTCTGCGCTTGGCGCACCCCGATCCGACGGTACTGGGCCAGCGGGTGAGTACCGATCCGTCGGGTGCGTTGGCGGGCAACGAGGTGGTCGAGCAGGAGCGCGGCACGCTCGGCGACTCCGTCCGCGCGAAAGTGCCTGTGCTGGCACTCGGTTCGACCGACCTGGTGGTCGGCGAAGTGAGCGTCGGCATCTCCACGACGGCCGTGCGCACCGAGCTGGTGAAAGATCTGATCAACGGCGGCTTGGTGACCGGTGCTGTGCTGTTGCTCGGTCTGGCCGGCTCGACCCTGTTGGCGCGCAGATGGAAACGACTGACGCTGGGGCTGGAGCCGGAGGAGCTCGCCGAATTGGTTCGTGAACAGGAGGCGGTGCTGCACGGGATCGGTGAGGGTGTCGTCGCCGTCGACCCCGACGGAGTCGTCACGGTCGTCAACGACGAGGCGCGTACGTTGCTCTCGATCGACGGCAAACCGGGAATGCGCATCGAGAACATCGGCCTGACCCCCAGATTGCTCGAGGTCATCCGAACCCCGACGGCAGAGCCGGTGCTCGCGGCCGTGGACGAGGTGGTCGTCATCGCCTCCGCCCGAAAGGTGCTGCGTGACAATCGCGATCTGGGTACGGTGCTGACCGTGCGCGACCGGACCGACGTGGAGACGCTGACACGTCAGCTCGACGCGGTGCAGTCGATGTCGGCGGTGCTGCGCGCCCAACGTCACGAGTTCGCGAACCGGATGCATCTGGTCAGCGGACTGCTGCACGAGGGCCATCCGGATCGTGCGTCGCAGTACATCGACGAGATCCTCGGTGTGGGGCCGAGATCGGAAACCGTCGAGGGCATCGATGCCGTGTCCGACGCCTATCTGCGGTCGTTCCTGACGGCGAAGGCCGCGCACGCCCGCGAGAGCGGGGTCCGAATGGTGTTGGGCGAGAACACCTGGGTCGGGGGAGCGGTCGCCGTTCCCGTCGACGTGACGACGGTGCTGGGCAATTTGGTGGACAACGCGATCGATGCGGCCAGGCTGGGAGTCAGGCGGCCGGCCGAGGTGGAAGTGGAGCTGGTGCAGGACGGTTCGACGCTGCACATCGTGGTCGTCGATTCCGGCGACGGTGTGGATCTGGAACTCGATCAGGTGTTCGTGGAGGGAGTCTCGACCAAGTCGACGGCGGAATCCCCGGGCGGTCGAGGCGTGGGGTTGGCGCTGAGCCGGCAGATCGCGCGTACCCGCGGCGGTGACGTGACGTTGGCCGATGTCGGTGGGCAGATCACCGACGAGAACGAACGAGGCGGCGCAGTGTTCATTGCGTCGATACCGGATGCACTACTGACCGACGAGGTGTCGCAATGAGAGTACTGGTGGTGGACGACGATTTCCGGGTCGCGGATCTGCATGCGGCATTGGTGAATTCGCTCGACAACTTCGAGGTGGCCGCGGTGGCGACGAGCATCGCCCAGGCGCGGGACTTGGCGTCGACGCACTCGTTCGATCTGGCGCTGGTCGACGTCTATCTGCCCGACGGGTCCGGAATCGACCTGGTACGCGAACTCGAGTGCGACGCGGTGGTGCTCTCCGCTGCAGCGGATCAGCAGACGGTGCGCTCGGCGATGACCGCCGGTGCCTGGACGTACCTGATCAAACCGTTTCCGCGCTCGGCGCTGGTCGATCGCCTCACCGGATACCTGACGTACCGCAGCGCACTCGACCGTGCGGACGAGCTGAGCCAGGCCGACATCGACAGCGGACTCGATGCGCTCCGTCCGCGGGCTGCGGCACCGCTGCCGTCCTCGCAGTCCGTCACCCGTGATCTCGTGCTCGACGCGGTGCGCACGACGGCCGAGCCGATGTCCGCGGGTGAAGTTGCTGCAGCGATCGGCATTTCACGTGCGACGGCGCAGCGCTATCTGGCAACCCTGGTGTCCAAGGGGCGATTGCGCATGCAGCTGCGCTACGGGTCGACCGGGAGGCCGGAGCAGGAGTACTCGCTACCGCCGGGTGCGTGAGGCCGCCACGACCACGGCTCCGACCACAGAAATTGCCGCGGTGACCAGAGCCGCGGTGTTCCATCCGTGCACCAGCGCCGCTGCGCTGTGGTCGCCGGCCGGAACGGCGACCACCGCAACGACGGTGACACCGATGGCGGATCCGACGTAGCGCGCGGTGTTGTTCGCCCCGCTGCCCATGCCGCCGCGTCCGGCGGGCACGCTGGCCACGGCCTCGCGTCCGAGAGCGGCGTTGAGCACTCCGCTGGCGACGCCCGCCACGAGTAGTCCTGGCAGCAATCGCGGCCAGGATGCGTTCTCGGACAACCCCGTGAGCATCAGCATGCCGAGTGCAACGCCCACCAGACCGACGGCAAGTTGCGTTCGGCCACTGAGCGACGCGGGCAACCTGCGGGCGAGCAAGGCGGTGACCACGGAGGTGGCCGACCAGCCGAAGAGCAGCAGGGCGGCACCGAGCGCATCGATTCCCAATACGGTTCCGAGAAATCCGGGCATGTACGACAACAGCGCGATGATGCCGCCGCCGGTGGCCAGCGCGGCGATCGTGGCGGCCAGAAACGGTGGGTGTCGGAAGAGATTCAGGTCGAGCATCGCTGTGGCGCTGCGTAATTCGAGGACCGTGAAGGCGGCCAGTAACAGGGCTGCGAGGACGAAGAGAACGATCGGGGTCACGGCCGTCCAACCCTGTCTGCCCTCGACCAGCGCGGCCAGCAACGCGGTGATGCCCGACGCCAACAGCAGCGCGCCGATCGGATCGAGGCCTCGCGGGGCGTCGGAGATGGATTCTTCGACGAGCAGGTGCGCGGCGACGGCGAGCGCGAGCGTGGCGATCGCAAGCACCACGTAGGCCTCACGCCAACTTGCCCAGCGATCCAATACCGCGGCGAGCAGTGGACCGAGGGCAATGCCGGCACCCACGCTCGCACCCCAGACTCCGCTGGCTTTCGCGCGCACCGGACCGGCCGGGTGGGTGTGCGCGATGATGCCCAGGCTCGATGCGACGACGGCCGCGCCGCCCAGGCCCTGCAGGATCCGCGCCACGACGAAGATCAGCGTGTTGGGCGAGACGGCGCAGGCAACAGCTCCGACGGCCAGAACGGCGGCACCGAGTGCGAACGTGCGACGACGTCCGAAGTCGTCGGCGACGGTACCGGTGGTCAGTAGGGCCGCGGCGAGGCCGATGCTCATCGAGCTGAGAATCCAGGTGCGTCCTGCTGCGTCGGACATCAGGTCTGCCGCGGTGCTGTTGATGGTCGCGAGCGGTGCGGTGAATGCCATCAGGGTCAGCAGGGTGCCGAGCGCTGCGACGGTGAGCGCGCGAGTGCTGTTCGCAGTGCCGGCGGGCGAGGGTGCAGCGTCGGTCATCGTTGTCCTTGTGGTCGGGTGATCGAACACCCGACCAGGTGCCGATGCAGCTGCGGACGCGTCGACGACTGTCGGCGCCTCTGCGTCGAGGCTTGCGCTACCGGGGTGTCAGTTCGGGACGTGAGCCTCGTGCCCGAGGTCACGCAACGCTGCCCGGAGCTTGGTCGCCGCCTCGTCCTGTGACTCCGCCGACGGATTCGGATCGGCACCCGAGATGTCGAAGTTCCCCATGTCGTACGCCGGAAACACATGCAGGTGGAGGTGCGGAACCTCTAGCCCGGCGATCAGCAGTCCGGCGCGGGGAGCGTCGAATGCAGTTCGGACGGCCTGGCCGATGATCTGCGCAACGGTAGTGATCTTGGCGAACACGGCCCCGTCGACGTCCTGCCACTGGTCGATCTCCTCGCGCGGAACCACCAACGTGTGGCCCTGCGTGACCGGCGCGATCGTCAGAAACGCAACCACGTCGTCGTCCTGCCACACGAAACGTCCCGGGATGTCACCGGCGATGATCTTGCTGAAAATGGAAGCCATGGGAACAGGATGCCTTACTACTGTTCCTCCCAGGTGATTGCCAGGTCTGTCGCAGGATCGGTCCAGCTGCGCACACGAGGGTTGCCTCATGACAACAAAATCCCTCGTACGAGCAGCAGGCCAGCGGCCCGGCTCGAATGCCACGGCCACTCTCGAGGTGGTCATTCCGGTATACGACGAAGAGGCGGATCTCGAACAGTGCATTCGTCGTCTGCACGAGCATCTGGAGGACCGGATTCCGTTCCGGTCGCGAATCACCATCGCCGACAACGCCAGTACCGACGGCACCCTCGCCGTGGCACAGCGGCTCGCCGACGAGATCGAGGCAGTTCAGGTTCACCACCTGGACGAGAAGGGCCGCGGCCGCGCACTCAAAGCCGTGTGGCTCGCATCGGACGCCGAAGTCGTGGCCTACATGGACGTCGATCTGTCCACCGACCTCAACGCTCTGATGCCGCTGATCGCGCCGCTGATGTCCGGTCACTCGGACGTCGCCATCGGATCGCGACTCGATCGATCATCCCGGGTGGTCCGCGGCGCGAAGCGTGAATTCATCTCGCGCAGTTACAATCTCATTCTGCGTGCGTCTCTGCGCGCACGTTTCTCGGATGCGCAGTGTGGCTTCAAGGCCATGCGAACCGATGTCGCTCGGCAACTGCTGCCGCTGGTCGAAGACAACGGATGGTTCTTCGACACCGAATTGCTCGTCATCGCAGAGAGAGTCGGGCTGCGAATCCACGAGGTACCCGTCGACTGGGTCGACGATCCGAACAGCAGCGTCCATCTCGTCGACACCGCCGTCAAGGACCTGCAGGGATGCTGGCGCGTCGGCCGCGCCCTGGCCACCGGAGTGCTTCCGGTCGCCGAACTGCGTCGAAGCCTGGGACGGGAGCCGCTCGTGCCCGGAGTACCGCACGGAATGATCAGCCAGATGGTGCGATTCGGCACCATCGGCATCGCCAGCACCGTCGCGTATGCGTTGCTGTACCTCGTACTGCATTCCTTGATCGGCGCGCAGGCCGCGAATTTCTTCGGACTGTTGATCACCGCGGTGCTCAACACGGCGGCCAACCGCGCCTTCACCTTCGGCGTCCGTGGATCGGACGGCGTAGGGAAGCATCAACTGCAGGGGTTGGCGATCTTCGGATTCGCCCTGCTCGTCACCAGCGGGTCGCTCGCTGTGCTGCACGCGTGGGCACCCGAGGTGTCCCGGCACGTGGAACTCGCGGTCCTCATCGTCGCCAATCTCGTTGCCACCGTGTGCCGATTCGTCGCACTGCGGTGGGTCTTCCGTGACTCGAAGAAGGCACTGTGACCACCGTGATCGAGCGTCCCGCCGAGGCCGCACCGACCGAGCCGGCGACCTCCCCACGGTGGGAATGGATCGGGCTGATCGCGCTGTTGGTCGGCACCGGTGTCGCCTACATCTGGGGCCTCGGTGCCTCGGGGTGGGCGAACTCCTTCTATTCCGCTGCGATACAGGCGGGTTCGGTGTCGTGGAAAGCCTTCTTCTTCGGATCCTCCGACGCCGCCAACTCGATCACCGTCGACAAGCCCCCGATGTCCCTGTGGTTGATGTCGTTGTCGGTGCGCATCTTCGGACTGAACACCTGGGCGATGCTCGTGCCTCAGGCTCTCCTCGGAGTCGCCTCCGTGGCACTGCTGCGGACCACCGTCAAGCGTCGCTTCGGTGGCGCGGCCGGTCTGCTCGCAGGCCTGGTACTGGCCGTGACTCCGGTTGCCGCATTGATGTTCCGGTTCAACAATCCCGATGCGTTGCTGGTGCTGCTGATGATCGCCTCGGTGTGGGCGCTGCTGCGAGGCGTCGAGACCGGAAAGACCAAGTGGCTGTTGATCACCGGCATGTTCGTCGGATTCGGCTTCCTCACCAAGCAACTTCAGGTGATGCTCGTCGTACCGCCACTGGCGCTGACCTATCTGATCGCCGGTCCGCCGAAGTTCCTCACCCGACTGTGGCAGCTCTTCGGCGCGCTGGGCGCGATGATCGTCGCGGCGGGATGGTGGATTCTGATCGTCGAATTCTGGCCGGCGTCCTCCCGCCCGTGGGTCGGTGGCTCGCAGAACAATTCGATTCTGGAACTGACACTCGGTTACAACGGATTCGGCCGCCTCAGCGGTGACGAGACCGGAAGTGTCACCCCCGGCCGCGGCGGTACGGGAGCAGGTATGGGCGGTTCGATGTGGGGAGAGACCGGCATCCTCCGCATGTTCGACGCCTCCCAGGGCGGCCAGATCGCGTGGCTGATCCCGGCCGCGTCGATCCTGCTCGTGGTCGGACTCGTGCTGCGCGGCAGAGCCCCTCGGACAGATGTGCAACGAGCCTCGATGATCGTCTGGGGATCGTGGTTGCTCGTCACCGGTCTGACGTTCAGCTTCATGGCTGGAATCTTTCACTCGTACTACACCGTTGCGCTCTCGCCCGCCGTCGCTGCGCTGATCGGCATCGGCAGTGTCGTGCTGTGGCAGCGACGCGAGAGGTACTGGGTGCGCATCGCGATGGTCGTCGCGTTGGCGTCGACCGTCGTGATGGCGTGGGTGCTGCTCGGTCGTAGCGCGAGCTTTGTACCGTGGCTGAAGTGGGCGATTTTCGTCGTCGGAGTTCTGGCGGCCGTCGCGTTGCTGATCCCGGCGCTGACCCGCGGCAGGCTGGCCGCGGCGTCGATCCTGGCGGTGTTGTTCGCCGGGCTCGCCGGCCCGACGGCCTATGCCGTCGACACGATCGACACTCCGCACAACGGATCCATCGTCTCGGCCGGACCCGACACCGGTATGCGCGGATTCGGCGGCATGGGCGAGGGTCGACGTGGTCAGGGCGGGATGCCGGGTGGAATGCAGTTGCCGGCCGGGATGCAGCTACCGGCGGGCGCTCCCGGCCGGATGCCGGGTGGTGACGGTGCGGCCGGTGCCGAGCTGGGTGGCATGGGAGGTCTTCTCGAAGGTAGTGCGCCGACCGCCGCGATCACCGAGATGCTCGCGCAGGACGCAGACTCCTACACCTGGGTGGCAGCGGCCATCGGGGCCAACACGGCGGCCGGTTATCAATTGGCCACCGAGGAGCCCGTGATGCCCGTCGGCGGGTTCAACGGCACCGACCCGTCGCCGACACTCGCCGAATTCCAGCAGTACGTCGCTGTCGGAAAGATCCACTACTTCATCGGAGGCGGCGGCATGCCGGGCATGGAGTCGGGAACCTCGGCCGCGATCTCGGCGTGGGTCGCCGAGAATTTCACCGCGACCACCGTCGACAACGTGACGTTCTACGACCTCACGCGGTAGCACCGATACCACCACGAGAGAGCCCCGCACCGTGACAGGTGCGGGGCGCTGTCGCGTCGAGCAGATAGTCTGATGCACTGTGCGCGTACTTGTCATAGGTTCCGGTGCTCGTGAGCACGCCCTTCTACTTGCGTTGAAGGCCGATCCGTCGGTCGAGAAGCTCTTCGTGTCTCCCGGCAACGCAGGCACCGCGAAGCTTGCCGAGCAGCACGCGGTCGACGTGGCCTCCGGCGAGGCGGTGACCGAGCTGGCGAAGAAGCTCGAAGCCGATCTTGTGGTCATCGGACCCGAGGTGCCCCTCGTTCTCGGTGTGGCCGACGCCCTCCGGGAAGCCGGCATCGCCGCGTTCGGCCCGTCCGCCGACGCCGCCCGCATCGAAGGGTCCAAGGCATTCGCCAAGGACGTGATGGCAGCGGCCGGAGTGCGAACCGCGCACAGTGAAATCGTCGACTCGCCCGCCCTGCTCGATGCAGCACTGGACCGTTTCGGTCCCCACTGGGTGGTCAAGGACGACGGATTGGCGGCGGGCAAAGGCGTCGTCGTCACCACCGATCGTCTCGTCGCCCGTGATCACGCTGCCGAACTCCTGGAGAACGGCCACCCGGTTCTGCTCGAATCGTTCCTCGACGGCCCCGAGGTGTCCCTGTTCTGCCTCGTCGACGGCGAGACCGTGGTGCCGCTGCTGCCCGCGCAGGACCACAAACGCGTCGGCGATGGAGATACCGGACCCAACACCGGCGGCATGGGTGCGTACACCCCGCTGCCGTGGTTGCCCGAGAGTGCAGTCGAGGAGATCGTCCGCGACGTGGTGAAGCCTGTTGCCGCCGAGATGGTGCAGCGCGGTGTGCCGTTCTCCGGTCTGCTGTATGCCGGTCTGGCGATGGGTGCCGACGGCCCGGCTGTGGTCGAATTCAACTGCCGCTTCGGCGATCCCGAGACCCAGGCGGTGCTGGCCCTGCTCGACTCGCCTCTGGGTGAGGTGCTGAACGCGACTGCAACCGGCACACTTGCATCGCTTGCGCCGTTGCGCTGGAAGGACGGCGCGGCCGTCACCGTCGTCATCGCCGCCGAGAACTACCCCGGTCGACCGCGTACCGGTGACGAGATTCTCGGCTCGGACGGCGCGGGCGTCCTGCATGCAGGCACCGCGGTGAAGGACGGTGTGGTCGTCTCCGCGGGTGGACGTGTGCTGAGCGTGGTCGGCACGGGATTCGACCTCACCGCCGCCCGAGACGACGCCTACTCGCGTATCGCGGGAATCCGCTTGCCGGGCAGTCACTTCCGCACCGACATCGGCCTGGCTGCGGTGGAGGGTCGTATCTCGCTGTAGGTGACCTCAGCGCCCACTATTCGTGCTGAAACACCTTTTCCCGATTGTGGGAGCGAATTGTGGGCGCTCAGGTCAGTGCCTTCCGGCGTCGACGCACCGTATCGATGATCTGGTCCACCACGTACGCGAGGTTGCTCATCACCATTGCTGCTGAATAACGCAGAACCAACCAACCGTCGAGTTGTAGAGAGTTCTGCCGAACTCGATCGTTGGTGAACACGGTGGACTCTATGTGGAACTCACGGCCGTCTATCTCCACGATCACCCGTGACCTCCGGTCCATCAGGTCCGCAAAGTACCGGCCCACCTCGGCGTTGATTTCCAAGTGGTAGCCCCGCGCCGTGAGTGCGCGCGCCACTATTCGCTCCGGCTCGGACAAGGTGCGTGGACAACACACGCGTAGTTGTTTTCTCACCGCTGCAATCCCGGCCATACCTGCAGACTTCTCACACTGCAGCGCAACCGCCCGCCAGCTGACCTTGTGCGTGAGAGCGGCGTCGAAGAATCGCTCCAGTGCAGTATTGGGCAACATGGCTGCAGCGTCGATGATGCACTGTTCGATCGTGACAACGGGAAGCAGATCGACGTAGCTGGACTCGATCAGGGTTCGGCGGTATTGGCGAACCCACGGCGGGCCTGCCCGTTTCGTCGAGCGAGCGATCGTGAGGTGAACCTGCTCCGGTTCGTGGTCGAGCAGGGTCCACCACCACGCAGCCGTCAGGTGACTGAGCACGGCTTTCGGTTGCCACAACGTGACCGCGGCGCACCGGTCGCGGAAATCGGGCTCGCCGGTGCAGTAGATGGCAGGCAGTATCCGCGTCAACTTTCCGGTCTTGGTGCGGTAGGTGATAGCTCCTCTGGTCAGTCCCGAATCGAGTAGTTGTTGTTGCGTGTATACCGTCATTCGCACAGCCTTGCGTCGAAATAGTCCTCGCGGGAAAGAGATTCGCGAATTGTGGATAGCCTTGATTCCTGTGGATAACTGACCTCAGGTCACACTGTGCGAGGGCTCCGACGGTATTCCGTGTGGTAGTGCGAATTGTGGGCGGTGAGGTCAGTAGGGTCGATCCAATGCACAGTGAATCGCAGCGGTCGAAGGTCGAGCCGTTCCACGTGATGGATGTGTTCGCCGCGGCAGCCGAGCGGGTGCGCACTCACGGCGACGTGCTCTCTCTTGCTGCAGGTCAGCCCTCCACCCGAGCGCCCGAGCCGGTGTTGCGCGCCACTCGTGAGGCCCTGGATGCGCATCTGCTCGGGTACACCGAGACGCTCGGGATTCTGCCGCTGCGTCGCGCGATCGCCGATTACCACAGCGCGCGGTACGGCATCACCGTCGGCGCTGACGACGTGGTGATCACCACCGGCTCGTCGGGCGCGTTCACGCTGCTGTTCCTCGCTGCGTTCGACGCGGGGGACACCGTCGTGATGGCCAGGCCGGGCTATCCGGCGTATCGAAACACGTTGGCGGCGTTGGGCTGCCGCGTCGTCGAACTCGACTGCCTGGAGAGTACGCGGTTCCAGCCGACCGTCGCCATGCTCGAGGAACTGCCCGAGCCGCCCGCGGGGCTGATAATCGCGAGCCCGGCCAACCCCACTGGCACGATCATCGACCCCGACGAGTTGGCCGCCATCGCGCGGTGGTGCGACGAGCACGGAACTCTGCTGATCTCGGACGAGATCTACCACGGTATCGCGTACGGGGACGCGCGCACGTCGAGCGCCTGGGAGACGTCGAAGGAATCCGTCGCCATCGGATCGGTGTCGAAGTACTTCTCGATGACCGGCTGGCGTTTGGGTTGGATGCTGCTGCCGGCCCGATTGCGCAGAGCCGTCGAACGATTGGCGTCGAACATGACGGTCTGCCCGCCGGCGATCTCTCAGGTTGCCGCCATCGCCGCGTTCACCGAGGAGTCCCGCATCGAGTTGGATTCGCACGTCGAGCGGTACGCCGTCAACCGCAGGATCCTGCTCGACGGTCTGCCGGCCATGGGCATCACCGACCTCGCTCCGGCCGACGGTGCCTTCTACGTGTACGCCGACATTGCGCACCTGACGGACGATTCGCGAAGTTGGTGTGCCCGAGTGCTGTCCGAAACCGGTGTCGCACTGGCACCGGGCGTCGATTTCGACACCGTCCGCGGAAATCACACGGTGCGATTCTCGTTCGCAGGCACGACCGCCGATGTCGAGGAAGCGTTGGAGCGACTACGTCGCATGTGAGCGTTTCCTCGTAGCAGGCTACGAAGTTTCGTTCACATGCGGCGCAGCCGCTCCAGCACCTCGGAAATATCTGCGGCATCGACGTCGCGGTGGGTCACGAAGCGCACCTTGCCCGCAACGGTCACCGCGGCGATGCCCAGCTCGGCCAGTTCGCTCACCGTCTGCGCTGGGTCTTCGACAGTGGCCAGCACGATGTTGGTTTCGGGGGTCGGCACGTCCCAGCCCCGCTCGCGCAGCCCGGAAGCAAGGGTGGACGCGTTGGCATGATCCTCGGCCAGATCACCGATTCGGTCCAATGCGACGAGCCCTGCGGCAGCCAGAACGCCACCCTGACGAACGCCGCCGCCCAACATCTTTCGCACGCGGCGAGCCTCGTGGATACGCGCGGAATCCGAGACCAGCATCGAGCCGACGGGTGCGCCGAGACCCTTGCTCAGGCACACCTGCACGGTGTCGGCGCCTGCAGTGAGCGACGCGATCGGAACATCGAGGGCGACAGCGGCATTCCACAGTCGCGCGCCGTCCAGGTGGACTTTCAACCCGCAATCACGTCCGGCCGCAACGAGTCCCGCCCACTCGTCCGGCCCGAACACAGCACCGCCGGCGAAGTTGTGCGTGTTCTCGAGCGAGAGCAGCGTCGTCCGCAACGCGAAGTACGGCCCGGCACCACCGGCTTTCGCGCGGACCGTCGACGCGAGGGGACGGCCGGGCCCGGCGTCGTGGGGGAGGGCGTCGGGCATACCGCCTGCGAGCCATGCTGCGGTACCGAGCTCGGACCCCAGCACGTGCGCGTGCTCGGGTGCCAGGAAGCGATCGCCGCGCTGCAGATGCAGCATCAGCGCGATGATGTTGCCCATCGACCCCGACGGCACCCACAGGGCCGACTCGAATCCGAGCAGACCTGCCACGGCTTCTTCCAGCGCCGCCATCGTCGGATCGTGATCGAGGACGTCGTCGCCCACTTCGGCGTCGGCCATGGCTTTTCGCATGACCGAATCGGGTCGGGTGATGGTGTCGGAGCGAAGGTCGATCGTTCGATGTGCCACGACCACTGACAATTCCATAGCGCGAAAGCAGTCCGACGAACGGCCTCGAGCTGGCACGATGACTTGAATGTCCGCAGGTCCGACCGAGTCGCAACACAAGGTGTCGGGTGCGACTCCGAAGGGGGTGCGCCGCCGCCAGGCATTGGCGTCGGCCGCTGCGGACCTGCTCGTCGAGGGCGGATTCGACGCGGTGCGGCACCGATCGGTGGCCGCACGAGCCGGGTTGCCGCTGGCATCGACCACCTACTATTTCGAGTCCCTCGGAGACCTGGTAGCCGCGGCGGTCGAGGTCGTCGGGACGCGCGAGATCGACGTCATGCGCGGTCGCATCGACGACGAGGGCAAGTGCTCGAACGAAATGGAGTCGACGGTCGATCTCATCGTCGACCTTCTCATCGGGCCACTGGACGGCCACGAGCAGCTGATCGCGCGATACGAACGCTTCATCGCCTCGGCGCGGCATCCCGAACTGCGAGAGGTGCAGCTGCGGCTGCGCGCCCAGATCGACGACCTGCTCACCGACGTGCTGCGCAGATCGGGCCGAACCGTGCAGGAAGAGCAGCTACGACGACTCGTGGCAGTGGTCGACGGAGCCGTCGTCGGAGCGCTCAGCGAAGTGGACCCCGACCCGCGTCACATGGCCCGGAGCATGCTGCTCGCGGTCATCGACGTCGTGGCTCCGGCGGAACAGGTGCCGGCCGATTGACTGCTTTCGAGCCGGAGTCTGCGTCGTGGATCGGTGGCACCTCGCACACGCCGTCCTCGCAGACGGGGCCGTCGTCGCCGACGATCTCCAAAGGACCGCTCATGAGTCGGAAGCGGCTTTGTGCAGGACGTCGGCGAACACCGACGGGTTCTGCGCGCCCGACACACCGAACCGTCCGTCGATCACGAAGAACGGCACACCACTGATCCCGTAGGCGATGGCCTGCTCCTTGTCCGCGCGCACTGCCGGCAGGAACTCCTCGGACTTCAGCGCCTCGACCACCTCGTCACGGTCGAGGCCGATCTCCGCGGCCAGGTCGGCGAGGTCATCGGTGCGGCCGACGTGGCGGCCCTCCTCGAAGTAAGCCGCCAGGAGCCGTTCCTTCATCTCGACCTGCTTGCCCTTCGACTTGGCGAAGTGCAGGAGCTCGTGCGCCTTGACGGTGTTGGTGTGCTGCAGGGCGTCGAAGTCGTACGCGAGCCCCTCGGCTGCGGCCAGCTCGGTCATCTGCGCCAACATCTGCGTGACCTGGGCGGCCGGCATGCCTTTGTGAGAGACGAGAAAGTCGACCTCGCTGCCGTCGAAGTCGACCGGTGTGTCGGGCGCGAGCTCGAACGAGTGGAACTCCACCTTGAGCGTTCCGCCCCCGGCGGTGAACTCCGCAGCGCCTGCCTCGAAACGGCGCTTGCCGACGAAGCACCACGGGCACGCGATGTCGGACCAGATGTCGACCTTCACTGTTGGGCTCACGACGGCTCCAACATCGGAGCGCGCTGCGGATATTCCAGCGGCCGGCAGGAGGGAACAGTGCAGTCGTCTTCCGAGACCGACAACTACGCCACGTAAGCTGGTCGCTCGTGAGCATCCCGAATGTCCTGGCCACCCGCTACGCGAGTCCCGAACTGGTGGAGCTGTGGTCTCCGGAGCACAAGATCGTCCTGGAACGTCAGTTGTGGATCGCCGTGCTGCGCGCGCAGTCCTCCCTCGGAGTCGACGTCCCCAACGCCGCCATCTCCGACTACGAAGCCGTCGTCGATCGGGTGGATCTCGCGTCGATCGCCGAGCGTGAGCGGGTCACCCGGCACGACGTCAAGGCGCGCATCGAGGAGTTCAACGCCCTGGCCGGGCACGAGCACATCCACAAGGGACTCACCAGCCGCGACCTCACCGAGAACGTCGAGCAGCTGCAGATTCTGAGGTCGCTCGAACACGTCCACGGGCACGGCGTTGCCGTCGCGAAGCGGCTCGCCGAGCGCGCGGCCGAGTACTCCTCGCTGGTGATGGCCGGGCGCAGTCACAACGTCGCTGCCCAGGCCACCACGCTGGGCAAGCGATTCGCGTCTGCCGCGGACGAGCTGCTGTTGGCGCTGTCGAGGGTGCAGGAACTGATCGCGCGCTACCCGCTGCGCGGAATCAAGGGGCCGATGGGCACCTCGCAGGACATGCTCGACCTGTTCGGCGGTGACTCCGCCAAGCTGGTCGCTCTCGAGCGGATCGTTGCCGACCACCTCGGCTTCCGCCACACGCTCACCAGCGTCGGCCAGGTCTACCCGCGCTCGCTCGACCACGAGGTGGTGTCCGCGCTGGTCCAGGTCGGTGCCGGCCCGTCGTCGTTCGCACACACTGTCCGACTGATGGCCGGCCACGAACTCGTCACCGAAGGCTTCCAGCCGGGCCAGGTCGGCTCGTCGGCGATGCCGCACAAGATGAACACCCGGTCGTGTGAGCGCGTCAACGGCCTGCAGGTGGTGCTGCGCGGCTACGGATCGATGGCCGCCGAGCTCGCCGGAGCGCAGTGGAACGAGGGCGACGTCTTCTGTTCCGTTGTTCGCCGCGTCGCGCTGCCCGACGCCTTCTTCGCCATCGACGGTCTCATCGAGACCTTCCTGACCGTGCTCGACGAATTCGGGGCGTATCCGGCGGTCATCGCGAAGGAACTCGACCGCTACCTGCCGTTCCTCGCGACGACCAAGGTGCTGATGGCCGCCGTGCGCGCGGGCGTCGGACGCGAAACCGCACACGAGGCGATCAAGGAGCACGCCGTTGCCGTCGCATTGGCGATGCGTGAGCAGGGACTCGACCCGGACCTGCTCGACCGCTTGGCCGCCGACGATCGCCTGCCACTCGATCGGGCCGCGCTCGATGCGGCGCTGGCCGACAAGACGGCCTTCATCGGTGCGGCCGACGCTCA
The DNA here is from genome assembly GCF_038069675.1 of Rhodococcoides navarretei. NCBI lineage: Bacteria > Bacillati > Actinomycetota > Actinomycetes > Mycobacteriales > Nocardiaceae > Rhodococcoides > Rhodococcoides navarretei. Next base: position 4,070,246 of record NZ_JBBPCN010000001.1, on the reverse strand, counting down.
GGTCGGTGCTGTCGTCTCGGCAGTGGAGCGGCTGATCGCGAAATTCCCGGCCGGAGCGTCGTACAGCCCGTCGCCCATTCTCTAGTCAGGCGAGGACGTCGGGCAGGTCGGCGACCGAGTCGATCACGTGATCGGGTTCCATCGCGAACTCGTCGGTGATGCGTCGATCGAGGACGTCCTGACGGAATTTCCCGGTGCGAACGAGTACTCCCGTCATGCCGACGACCTGGGCGGCGAGGACGTCGTTGTCGAGATCGTCACCGACCATCACGACGTCGTCCGGGTCGACGCCCATCCGATCGGATGCCGTCCGGAAGCCCAGGGGAGCGGGCTTGCCGATCGCTTTCGCAGCGTGCCCGGACGCTTGCTCCATCCCGGCGAGGTACATGCCGGTGTCGATGCGCAACCCGCCACCGGTGCTCCACATCAACGACCTGTGCATTGCAACGACGGGTATGCCGCGGCACAGCCAGTCGTAGACGCGGCTGAGCCGCTCGTGCGTGAACTCCGGCCCGGCACCGCCGACCACCACGACGTCGGGATCCTCGGACGTCTCGTCGACGAAGTCGATTCCCGGCATGTCCCTTGCGATCTCACCGTTGTTGATCAGCACCACCCGTGAATCCGGATAGTTCTCGCGAAGATGATCTGCGGTGAGCGACGCGGCCGTGACGATCTCGTCGGAATGGACGTCCAGACCCACATCGCGCAGTGCGGTCGCGATCTGCTCACGCGTCTTCGACGTCGTATTGGTCAGAAATGCGCGCGCAATGTCCTTGCTGTCCAAGTACTTCAGAGTGTCCGCTGCCCCTGGCACCGCTTGCCACGACGTCACCAGAACGCCGTCGATGTCGAAAAGAACCCCGCCGATACCCATCGACAAACAGTAGTCTCCGGCTTCGGGCTCTGCAGCCTCAGAGCACCGAGCGCCTACGCTCGGTGGTTGTGAACCCCTACACGATTTTCGCCGAGATCATTGCCGGGACGGCCGAGGCTTCTCGCGTCCACGAGGACGAGACAGCGGTTGCGTTCATGGACATCAGGCCGCTCACCAGCGGACATGTGCTGGTCGTGCCCAGGCAGCAGTTCCGGACTCTCGAGGAGCTGCCACCGGAGATCGGGGCGCACCTGTTCGTGGTGGGACAGAAAGTGGCCGCCGCTGTGCGAGCGAGCAATCCGCGTGTCGCCGGAGTCAACTTCTTTCTCGCCGACGGCACGGTGGCCGGTCAGGAAATCTTCCACGTGCACCTGCACGTGATCCCCCGGATGATCGGCGACGGCTTCGGGCTGCGGGCTCGGCCGTCGTCGCCGCAGCGATCCGAACTGGACCGGCAGGCCACAGAGATCGCAGCCGCTCTCACTCGGTCGTGACCTTCTTCGCCTTGGACAGCGCGTCGGCATAGACGTCGATGGTCTTGGTGTAGCGGCTGTAGCTCTTGTTGGCGCCGTAGTCCCACAACACCATCTGCTGCTCGTCGACGGCGGCGATCGTGTCGAAGGCCGGGTAACGACTCGGGATGTCGGCGAGCTTCACGTCGGCGGCGTTGGCGACGTCGTGATAAACGAACGCGACGTCGGCGTCGACGGTCGACACGTTCTCCCACGACACCTTCTTCCAGTACCCGTCATCGGTGCCGTCGGGGGTGTACATCTTCAGGCCCCACCGTTGGTAGTCGCTGAAGTCCGGGTCTGCCGACGGATCGAGGACGTACGCGACGTCGAGGGGCCAGACGCCGACGCCGGTGAGGTCCTGACGCTCCGAGGCAACCTTCTCGAATTTCGCCACCGCGGCGTCGAATTCGGCCTTGATGTCGGCCAGTTGTGGCGTGTCGAGGTCGACGCCGAGCGAGGATGCGAGTCCGGCGTAGTTCTCGATGGTCTTCGCCGTCGAGGTCGTGTCCAAGGTGACACCCAGAGTGGGGGCGAGCTGATCGATCGTGTCGGCCTTGGACGAGTCGGCGGTGGTGGTCAGCTTGCCGAACTGGCCGAATCGAGGGTTGTACTCGCCGATGACGAGATCCGGTTCGAGGCCGGCGGCCTTCTCGACATCGAATGTCCCCCAGCTCTCGCCGACCGATTCGATGCCCGTGAGATCGGAGCAGTTCAGAATCGGGCTGGTGGACATCGGAGTCGTCGACCAGATGGCGATGGGTCTGATGCCGTACGACATCAGCGCTGCTGCCGATTCCTCGTCGGCGATGATTCTCTTCGGCTGAGTATCGAGCGAGATCGTGCGTCCACGACCGTCGGTATACGTGAACGGTCCCGATGCTCGGTCGACTGCATCGACGCGGTCGTTCTCGCCGCACGCGGCTGGGTTCGCGTTCAGGTCGACGACCTCGGTGTCGGTGGTACCGCTGCTGCACGCTGCAGTGGCGAGAAGCACGAGCACCGCGATACCTCCGGTGAGGGCGCGGGGGCCGGATCTGTATCGCCCCATGGTGCGGATTCTTGTCGAAGACATGCGCTCACTTTCGCGTTCGATGATGGACGGTGGAACCGAGGGAGATCGAGGGCCACGGACGTTTCCGGGCGCACTCGGCGAACGACGGAGCCGTTGTAGCCGAGAGAATGTTAGGTTAGCCTACGGTAGGCAAGTAGCGTTGCTCATGACATCGAGCCAGGACGCTGGGCACTGCCGAGACGGCCATCGACGGACCCTCGCCGGCGTCACCCCGAATCTCGTCCGCAAGTAGAAGGAGACGCCTCATGCACCGCACCCAGCTCGGTGGAGCGATCCACCGTGTAGGCCTCGTTCATGCCGATCTGCACTCCACCGATCGAATCTCGGGGGCGATCGTTCGATGACCTCGCACAACGACCACGTCGACGACCAGTACGACATCGTCGGCGTCGGATTCGGTCCTTCCAATCTCGGTCTGGCCATCGCGATCGAGGAACACAATCGAACATGCGCGCCGGCCGAGCGTCTGACCTCGTGTTTCATCGAGTCGAAGGACGAGTTCGCCTGGCACCCCGGCATGTTGTTGCCGGGCACCTCGATGCAGATCTCGTTCCTCAAGGACCTGGCGACGCAGCGCAATGCCGGCAGTGAGTACACCTTTCTGGCGTATCTGTCTGAGCAGGATCGGCTCCATCACTTCATCAACCTGCAAACGTTCTTCCCGAGTCGGCTCGAGTTCCACGATTACCTGGCCTGGGCCGCCGGAAAGGTCGACGCGACCGTCCACTACGGGACCCGAGCGGTGGACGTCGTCGACACCGGCGACGGGTACGGCGTCCGTACCGAGGGCCGGCGAACCGGGACCGTCCGGGCGCGCAACATCGTGCTCGCCGGTGGACTGACCGCCACCCTGCCCGACGGGGTCACTGCGTCGGACCGGCAGTTCCACAATCACGATCTTCTCGGCCATCTCGATCGGTTGCCGTCGCGGACGCATCGCACGTTCGTCGTTGTCGGTGCCGGGCAGAGCGCAGCCGAGGTGGTGGACTACCTGCACTCGACGTACAGCGATGCCTCGGTGCACGCGGTGCTGCGCAAGTACGGGTACAGCCCGGCCGACGACAGCCCGTACGCCAATCGCATCTTCGATCCGACGGCCGTCGACGACTTCTATTCGTCGTCGCACACGCTGCGCGAGCAGTTGCTGCAGTATCACCGCGGCACCAACTATTCCGCCGTCGACCTGCCTCTGATCGAGGAGTTGTACGCGCGCGAGTACGCCGAGCGGGTCAGCGGGCAGCGCCGGTTGTTCGTGCACGGAGCATCCCGGTTGGTCGGAGCCACCGAGGAGCCGTCGGGCGTGCGTGTCTCCGTAGAGCACGGCCCGACGGGGCTGGCCGAGGACGTACTGTGCGACGCTGTCGTCTATGCCACCGGCTTCACGTCCCTCGATCTACCCGAGATCCTCGGTCCACTGTTCGACGCCGTCGAATACGACTCTCGCGGTCCTCGCGTGACGCGTGACTACCGACTCGTGACGCGTGAACCGAGTGCGGGTTCGATCTACCTCCAAGGCGGCACCGAGCACACGCACGGTCTGACCTCGTCCTTGTTGTCCAACATCGCTGTTCGCAGCGGTGAGATCGTGAAGTCCGCTGTGAGCGCGAGGGTGCGATCGGTGGTGTGAATCGGGTGAGGACGAGCGTGGGCGACGAGCCGGAACAGCGAGACGTTCCGGCTGAAGTCGGTGGCCTGGCTCGTACCGATGCGCGGCGGGCCGCAGGATTGTTCTTCGTCGTCGCTGTCTTGGCAGCGTTGTGCCTGGTGAGCATCTCGGTGGGGACCGAGTACATCCCGATCGGTCAGGTGTGGCGCGGGCTGTTCTTCACCGACGGATCCACCGAATCCGTGATAGTCCGCGAACTGCGGCTTCCCCGTACCGTTCTCGGGTTGCTGGTCGGGATCGCCCTCGGAGTGGCCGGTGCACTGATTCAGGCGATGACGCGAAATCCACTGGCCGACCCGGGAATCCTCGGTGTCAACGCCGGGGCGGCTTTCCTCGTCGCGATTGCCGTCGGTGTGTTGGGTGTCACCGGCATTCGGTCCTACATCTGGTTCGCGTTCGCCGGAGCCGTGCTTGCCACGGTGGCGGTGTACGCGCTGGGGTCGCTGGGGCGAGCGGGAGCGACTCCGATTCGCTTGACGCTGTCCGGAATTGCGCTCGGTGCGGTCCTCGGCGGTATCACCTCGGGCATGCTGCTGCTCGATCCGGATGCCTTCGACAGGATGCGGTTCTGGGGTGCGGGGTCGTTGGCCGGTCGGGGCGTGGACGTCGCGTTCGAGATCGCCCCGTTCATCGCGGTCGGCGTCTTCCTGGCCGCCCTGATCGCTCGTCCACTCAACGCGGTCGCGCTCGGCGACGACCTGGCGCAGTCGTTGGGGGCGAACGTGATTCGTACCAGAATCATCGGTGTCGTCGCAGTGACTCTGCTCGCCGGCGCTGCGACGGCGGCAGCCGGTCCCATCGGATTCGTCGGACTGATGATTCCACACATGGTGCGCTGGTTCGTCGGCCCGGACCAGCGCTGGATCCTGATCTACACGGTGTTCGCAGCACCGGGCTTGCTCCTGCTCTCGGACGTGGTCGGACGTATCGTGATCAGGCCGGGGGAGCTGCAGGTCGGCATCGTCACCGCGTTCGTCGGCGCACCGGTGCTCATCGTGCTGGTTCGCCGGAAGAAGGCGAGCGGACTGTGACCCGTGAACAACACGGCGGCGGCATCGATTTCGGCCGAAAGCTGTGGGTCGTTCGAGTGCGGGATCGAGTGGACGGCCGTATCGATATCCGGGCGGTCGGCGTCTGCGCGGCCTTGCTTCTCGTGACGGTGGTGGTCTCCGTTCTCGCGGTCGGGACCGGCGACTTCTACATTCCGCCGAACGAGGTGCTCACCGCGGTGTTCGGCGACGCGCCACGCCTGACCGAGATCGTGGTGATGGAGTGGCGGTTTCCCCGAGTGGTACTGGCCTTCCTGTTCGGAGCCGCCCTCGGTGTATCGGGTGCGATATTCCAATCTCTGACGCGAAATCCTCTGGGCAGCCCGGACATCATCGGATTCGCCACCGGTTCCTACACCGGCGCGCTCGTTGTGATCCTCGCCCTCGGTGGTGGCTACTACCGGACCGGAGCGGGCGCACTCGTCGGTGGCCTCGCCACGGCCGCGGTGGTGTATCTGCTCGCATACCGACGAGGGGTACAGGGCTTTCGGTTGATCATCGTCGGGATCGCCGTCAGTGCGGTACTTGCCTCCGTCAACACCTGGCTCGTGATCAGAGCCGACCTGGACGACGCGATCGCAGCCGCCGTGTGGGGTGCGGGCACGCTCAACGGGTTGGGGTGGTCGCAGGTGGGACCCGTACTGGCAGTGTCGATCGTCATCGCGTCGGGCTTGGCGCTGCTCTCGCGTCGGCTGCCGATGTTGGAGATGGGGGACGACGCGGCGAGGGCGCTCGGTGTGCGTCCCGAGCCGACCCGGTTGATGCTGGTGTTCCTGGGAGTTGCACTCATCGCGTTGGTCACCGCGGCGGCGGGGCCCATCTCGTTCATCGCGCTCGCTGCACCGCAGTTGGCGCGCCGCCTCACCGGCACCTCGGGAGTGGCGATGGTGCCCGCCGCGTGCATGGGAGCGCTGCTGTTGGTCGTGAGCGACGTGGTTGCGCAGCGAGTCTTCGCTCCCACTCAGCTGCCGGTGGGCGTGGTGACCGTATCGGTCGGCGGCGCATACTTCGTGTGGTTGTTGGCGCGGGAAGGCAGGAAGCAGTGACGAAGCCTCGATTGCACACCGACGACATCACGGTCGGCTACGACAAGAGTGTCATCAGCGAGAACCTGACCGTCGAGATTCCCGACGGCAAGTTCACCGTCATCGTCGGACCGAATGCCTGCGGCAAATCGACTCTGCTGCGGGCGCTCTCGCGGCTGTTGAAGCCCTCGCACGGAACCGTTCTGCTGGACGGGAAGGCGATCTCGTCGTATCCGGCGAAAGAAGTTGCCCGACGCCTCGGCCTGCTTCCGCAGACCTCCATCGCACCCGACGGTATCTCCGTGGCCGATCTCGTTGCGCGGGGGCGTTATCCGCATCAGAAGCTGATCAGGCAGTGGTCGGCGGTGGACGAGGCTGCAGTGATCGAGGCAATGGACGCCACCGGAGTGACAGCACTGTCCGCTCGTCCGGTGGACGAACTGTCCGGCGGACAGCAGCAACGCGTGTGGGTGGCAATGGTTCTCGCGCAGCAGACGCCGCTGTTGCTGTTGGACGAACCGACGACCTTCCTCGACATCGCGCACCAGGTCGAACTGCTCGACCTGTTGGCCGGTCTGAACCAGGAGAACGGTCGCACTCTCGTCGCGGTACTGCACGATCTCAACCACGCCTGCCGGTACGCCGACCACATCATCGCGATGAAGGACGGAGCGGTGGTCACCGAAGGCGCGCCCACCGACGTCGTCACCGCCGAGCTGGTCGAGGCCGTCTTCGGGTTGCCGTGCCGCATCATCGACGATCCGGAATCACACACTCCGTTGGTGATTCCCAAGGTGGGGCGGTCACAGGCTAGGCAAGGCTTAGTTTAGAATTGGTGGAGAACGGCCGCCGAGTCAGCTCGAAGGTCTCGCAAGAGTGACGTCGAGATATGTATCGAGGACGAAGATGAGTGAACAACCGCGGGGTTACTACTACGCCGATGTCGTTGCAGTGGAACAGCTCACCGTGCACATGGTGCGCGTGACGTTCGGCGGCGAGCATGTCGCGGGCTACCGTACGCTCGGGGTGCCCGACGAATGTGTCGGCGTCTATTTTCCTCGGGCGGGGGAGATGACGCCGCCGCCGATGACCGAGGTCGACGGCGTGTGGTGGTTCCACGGTCTGGACGACGCACCGGAGGGCCGCAACTACACCATTCGTCGCCTCGACGAGGCGCGCGGTGAGCTGACCATCGACTTCTTCGCTCACGAGGGCGGGGTCGCGGCCACCTGGGCGCAGCAGGCCGCGCCGGGGCAGACGGTGCTGTTCACCCGTCCTCGGTCCTGGTACTCACCGCCCGCCGACGTCGAATGGCTGTTGCTGGTCGCGGACATGACCGGGTTGCCCGCACTCGGACGGCTCGTCGAACAGTTGCCTGCCGGGATGCGGGCGCATGCGATCGTCGAGGTTCTCGAACGCGGTGACATCCAGTCCTTCGAGACCCAGGCCGACGTCACCTTCGACTGGCGCATCGGATCCGGAAACGGCGACAGCGCAAGCGTTCTCGATGACGCGGCGCTGGCCTACCCCGTGCCCGAGGGGCGTGGGTACGTGTGGTTCGCCGGCGAGGCGTCGTCCTCGCGTCGGGTGCGCAAGCACTTCCGCAAGGAATTGGGTTACGAGATCGCGTATTTCGACATCATCGGATATTGGCGGGCCGATTCCGAGAAGTGGCTCGAGAAATACAAGCAGTACCAGGAAGAGGCGCTGGCGGTGTACAACGGCGTCATCGAATCCGGCCGCACCGAGCAGGAAGCCAGCGAGGCATTCGATGCGCTGCTCGAGCGGGTGGGGCTCTAGCTCTGGAATACGTAGTTCGGCAACTCCAGTGTCGCCGCGTCGGGGCCGAGGAACTTGCTGGTCACGGCCTGCACAGGCTTCGATCCGGCCAGGCGCAGGACGGTGCGAAATGCGGCGACTCCCACCGAGGTCTTCGGATGCGCGACGCGCGGCACGCCGGGCGGGAGTTTCTGCGCCTGATCGACGAACGGACGCATACGCGCCTCGAAGGCCTCGAACCCGGCGCGATGATCGGTCGCCCGTGCGAGTTCACCGGCGAGCACGTACGCACCGGTGACCGACAACGTGGTCCCCATTCCGCTCAACGGCGTTGCGCACCAGGCGGCGTCGCCGAGCATGCCGATTCTCCCGTTCGACCAACGCGGGGCCTTCACCTGCGCCAGGTAGTCGACGTACAGTTCCGAGTCCGGACCGAGGGAGTCCAGGATCCGGGGCACCTCCCAACCGACATCGGCGAACTGCGTCCGCAGCGCGGCGACGACCTGCTCGGTGGACGCGCCCTCGTAGCCGCCGGCGTTCGACACCCAGGACAGGCTGAATCGCGTCGTGCCAAGGTTGTCCGGTCGTAGATTGGCCACTCGGGATCCGGGGGCGTTGTACCAGCGCCACCAGCCGTCGTCGCTCGGTCCCTTCGGCAGTACGCCGTAGGCGGTGTACAGGCCGACGGGTGTGGTCTCGGCCTCCCCGGCGAACGCCAGTTCCCTGCTGCTGGAACGGATTCCGTCGGCGAAGAGAACCAGATCGAATCGCTCGGACGGCCCCGACGCGAACGTCACATCGACGCCGTCGGCATCCTGGGCCACGCCGATCACGCGATCGCCGTAGCGATACTCGGTTCGGGGTCCGGCGGATTCGACCAGAATCCGCGCGAACTCCCCGCGCAGAATCTCCAACTCCGCCGTCGGGCCGTCGTGGGAGCCATCGCCGGCCGGGAAGGCCGCGATGGTGGCGTTTGCGTCGTCGACGAATCGGGTGCCTTTCTCGGTAGTGCCGTTCGCGAGCAGGGTCTCGTCCAGGCCCATGCGCCGCAGCACCTCGCGGCCGGAGCCGCGCACGTCGATGTTCTGACCGCCGAGTCGCAGTTGCGGAGCGCGTTCGAGCACGATGACCTCGTAGCCGGCTCGGTCGAGCCAGAAGGCGAGAGTGGGTCCGGCGATGCTGGCACCGGTGACGAGCACACGAGAAGACATGGGGCGCGGATGCCCGGGCGGCCGGTCGTTCAATCCCGGAGGGAAAGTAGCTGAGCCTCACCTTTGTGGTGTACTTTCATCGAATTGTCCGAATGACCCGTTTCCGTCAGGAGAACCGTGTTCACCGTTCGCCGTCTGGCGCTGCTCTCGTTCAGCGCAACCCTCGCCCTCGGTCTCGTCGCATGCAGCTCGGAAGGCTCGTCCGACGAAGGCACGTCCACCTCCGAGTCCGCCTCCGCCGAGTCCGCACTCGTGGTGTACTCCGGCCGCGGTGAGGAGCTCGTCGACCCACTGATCGAGCGCATCGGTGGCGGTATCGAGGTCGACTACTCGGGCAACACCAACGCCCAGGCCGCGAAGATCCTCGAAGAGGGCGACGCCACCCCGGCGGACGTCTTCTACGGTCAGGATGCAGGCGCACTCGGTGCCCTCGACGAGGCCGGTGCCCTCGCACCGCTGCCCGAGGACATCCTCTCGCTCGTCCCAGAGCAGTACCGCGGTGCCGACGGCACCTGGGTCGCCACCTCCGCGCGGGCCCGCGTGCTGGCCTACAACTCCGATTCGGTGCAGGCAGCAGACCTGCCCACCGGTATCGACGGACTGCTCGACCCGCGCTGGCGCGGACAGATCGGCTACGCACCCACCAACGCGTCGTTCCAGGCCTTCGTCACCGCCCTGCGCGTGCAGCGCGGTGAGGACGGTGCCCGCACCTGGCTCGAAGGATTCGTCGCCAACGAGCCCGTCGCGTTCGAGGGCAACAACCCGCTGCTGACCGCAGTCAACGACGGACAGGTCGCCACCGGCCTGCTCAACCACTACTACTGGTACCCCTTCAAGGAAGAGAACGGCGACGACGCCCCGGTCGAGCTGCATTACTTCGAGCCCGGCGATCCCGGCGCGCTGATCAACGTCGCAGGTGCCGGTGTGCTGGCTGATTCGGACAACCAGGAAGCGGCATTCGACTTCGTGCGCGAGCTGCTCTCCACCGAATCGCAGACCTACTTCGCGAACGAGACCGCCGAATACCCCGTCATCGACGGAGTCACCTCGGATTACGACCTGCCGCCGCTGTCCGAGCTGGGCTCGACCGATCTCGATCTGGGCCAGCTGTCGTCCCTCGAGGAGACCCAGACCCTGCTCACCGACGTCGGAATCATCTAGGCGGTGCCCACGTCTGCACTCCAGCCGCTTCGGCGGCGCCACTTCGGCGGTCGTCCCGTTCTCGGGACGACCGCGTTGTGCGTGGGAGCGCTGACGCTGACACCCTTGGTGTACCTGTTCGTTCGAGCGTTCGACGGCGGAACCGAGAAGGTGCTGCGACTGCTCCTTCGGCAACGCACACTCGACCTCGCGATCCGTACGGCAACACTGACTCTCACCGTGCTCGTCGCGTCCGTCGTGGTCGGGACGCTGCTGGCCTGGTTGACCGTCCGTACCGATCTACCGGGGCGACGCTTCTTCGCGATGGTCCTCGCCGCTCCACTCGCCATCCCGTCCTACGTGTCCGGGTACCTGTGGATCGCCGAATTCCCCTCGTTGGCAGGCTTTTCCGGTGCCGCACTGGTGCTCACGTTGTCGTGCTTTCCGCTGGTGATGCTGCCGGTATCCGCGGCGTTCGCCACCGCCGACCCATCGTTGGCCGAGGTCTCGCGAACCCTCGGTCGAGGTGCCGTGCGCACGGCGCTGACCGTCGAGTGCCGTCGCGTGGTGCCGGCCGCGGCGGCGGGCGCTCTGCTGGTCGCGCTCTACACCATCAGTGACTTCGGGGCGGTGGCTCTGATGCGATACGACGCCTTCACGCTCGGTATCTACAGTGCGTACCGCGGGGGACTCGATCGCACCGCAGCCGCTGTTCTCGGGCTGGTCCTCGTGGTGGGTGCGTTGGTGCTGACCCTCCTCGAACGGCGTGCCCGACGCGGTGCCACGGCGAGGGTGGGATCGGGAACCGACCGGACGGCCGAGCCGGTCGTGCTCGGCCGCTGGCGTATCCCGGCTCTCGCCGTTGTCGTTGCGGCACTGACACTCTCGGTAGTGGTGCCGATACTGGCCTTGGCGCGATGGCTGAGTCGATCGTTGCGGTTCACCTTCGACTGGGTGGACGTGCTGGCCGTCACGGCCAAGACCGTCCAGTACTCCGCGACCGCCGCAGTGGTGGTGGCCGTGCTCGCGTTGCCGGTCGCGCTGTTCGCGGCCCGATCCACGTCGAGGGCCGCTCGCGGTGCCGAGCTGTCCACCTACATCGCGCACGGGCTACCGGGTATCACCGTCGGGCTCGCCACGGTCTTTCTCGGAATCCGGTTCCTGCCGTCGTTCTACCAGACGGCGGTTCTGCTGGTACTGGCATACGTGGTGCTGTTCCTGCCGTTGGCCGTCGGCAGCACCAGAGCTGTCGTCGACGCCACTCCCGTTGTCCTCGAGGATGTCTCACGGACGTTGGGCGCGGGCCGGCTCCGCACCGACCTTCGGGTGACGATTCCGATCGCGGCACCCGGCATCGCCGCCGGGGCCGCTCTGGTTTTCCTGACCGTCGCCAAGGAGCTCCCTGCGACGTTGATGTTGCGCCCTCGGGGAGTCGACACTCTCGCGACTACGCTGTGGTCCACCACCGAGGCGTTCCGATACGGCGAGGCGGCTCCCTACGCCCTGGCCCTGATCCTGATCTCGGTGGTCCCGACGGTCGTACTGACACGAGCGCTGGGGCGCACGACGCGGAAGCGAGTAGCACTGCCATGAGCATGGTGATCTCCGGTCTGGTTGCCTCGTACGGCAGTACGGCTGTGCTGCACGGGATCGATCTCGACCTCGGCGACGGCGAGATGCTTGCCGTCCTCGGTCCGTCCGGGTGCGGCAAGACGACTCTGTTGCGATCCATTGCGGGACTGCACCGCATCGACGCAGGCCGGATCACCGCTGATGGGCGGGACATCTCGGTGGCGGGGCAGATTCAGGTGCCACCGGAAAAGCGGGGGATAGGCCTGATGCCGCAGGAGGGTGGGCTGTTTCCACACCTGTCGGTACGAAGGAACATCGAATTCGGTTTGCGTGCAGGGTTTCTGCGGCCCTACCTGTCCGGTCGCGCAGAGCGCACGCACCGCGTCGACGAGATGCTCGAACTCGTCGGACTGCCGGACGCCGGTGGGGTCAAACCCAGCGAGCTCTCGGGAGGCCAACAGCAGCGCATCGCGTTGGCGCGTGCGCTCGCTCCGGCTCCGTCGGTGGTGTTGATGGACGAGCCGTTCGCCGCCCTCGACGCGGGGCTGCGAACCTCGATCAGGCAGGACGTACGAGAGTTGTTGCAGTCCAGCAAGACCGCGTCGATCCTGGTCACCCACGATCGGGCGGAGGCGCTCGGAACTGCAGATCGGGTTGCCGTGCTGCTGGGTGGTCGCTGCGCCCAGATCGACACACCGCGTGAGGTGTACGAGCGACCCGCCACACCCGCCGTCGCGCGCTTCGTCGGCGATGCCTACTTCGTCGACGCTGCAGCCGAGGGCGGCCACGTCGACACCATTCTGGGGCGTCTGGAATCCACCACCCGAGCGACAGGAAACGGGCAGGCGCTGCTCCGGCCCGAACAGCTGTCGGTCTCGGAGCGCAAGGAGGGCGCATTTTTCGTCGAACACGAGTTCTTCACCGGCCCGGAATCCTCGGTCACCCTGCGGCACAGGGACACCGGGCTTCTGCTCCGGGCGATTGCCCGGACCTCCGATCGATTCGCTCCCGGCACCGCCGTGGACGTCTCCGTGACATCGCCGGTGCACTGGTTTCCGCGTCAGGTGAGTTGAGAACTATCGGGTCGGTTCCGCTGCCCGGTTGGGCATGAACAGTGCCGCGACGGCCATCACCGCTGCCGCCGCCAGGACACCCAGAAAGACCGGATGGATGGCGTCGGACAGTTGTTCGGGGCTCGGATCGCCGGAGACGCGCGAGTTGACGATGGCACCGAAGATCGCGACCCCGACTGCGCTGCCGATGGACCGGGCGAACATGTTGGTCGAGGTGGCGACGCCGCGCTCGGACCATTCGACGCTCGACTGGGCGGCAATGAGGGTAGGGCTGGCGATCAGGCCCATGCCGAGGCCGATCACGAAGCACACCGCGCCCACCTGCCACACCTGTGAATCGGCACCGAGGCCGGTGGCGAATGCCGCTCCGACGACCGCGATGGAGGCACCGACGAGCGCCGTGGTGCGGAAGCCGAAGCGCAGATACACCCGTCCGGATTGGGATGCGGCGATCGGCCAGCCGAGGGTCAGGGTGGACAGCGAGAAGCCGGCGACGATCGCGCCGGTACCCAGAACGCCTTGTACGAAGGTTGGCACGTACGAGGTCAAGCCGAGGATCAATGCACCGACGAGCAGCGAGATGAAGCTGCTGACCACCAGGACCCGACGCGTGAACACCCACAGCGGCAGGATCGGCTCCTCGACTCTGGTCTGAACCACCGCGAAAGCGGCGAGCAACGAGAGTCCGGCGGCGAAGATGGCGATGCTGACGGGGGAGTTCCACGCCCAGGACTGTCCACCTTCGAGCAGCCCGAGCAGCACCATCGCTGCGCCCACCGTCAGCAGCCCGGCACCGAGGTAGTCGATCTTGGGCTTGGTGCGTTCCACGGCTCCCTCGTCGAACTTGCGCCACAGCATCCCCGCCGCCAGCGCACACAACGGAATGTTGATGAAGAAGATCCAGCGCCACGACAAGTATTCGGAGAAGATCCCGCCGAGCGCAGGCCCGAGCACCGAGGACATGGCCCAGACGCTGGCCAGGTAGCCCTGCACCTTGGCGCGCTCGGCCAGGGTGTAGATATCGCCGGCGATGGTGATGCCCATGGGCTGCACGGCGCCCGCCCCGAGACCCTGGATCGCCCGGAACGCGATCAGGGCGGGCATGCTCCAGGCAAGTCCGCACAGGATCGAGCCGAGCAGAAACACCGCGATGCCGAACAGCATGATCTTCTTGCGACCGAACAGGTCGGCCAGTTTGCCGTACAGCGGCACCGATACGGCCTGCGCCAGGAGATAGATGGAGAACAGCCACGGAAACTGGGTGAAGCCGCCCAGATCGTCGACGATGGACAGCACCGCCGTGGCGATGATGGTCGCATCGAGGGCGACCAGAGAGGTGCTGAGCATCAGCGCGACCAGGATCGGTCCGCGTTCGGAGCGGAATCCGACATCCGAGGTCGTGTTGTTCGTTGCCACAGCTACCAGTCTGATCCCTGCAGACGCCCCCACCGCCACCGGCCCAGATAGTGTTGAACACCGTGCGACCATCACTGAGTAGCTACGAGCATCTGGCCGGCGGCAAGGTCCGCGATCTGTACACCATCGACGACGCGCATCTGCTGCTCGTCGCGAGCGACCGAATCTCGGCATACGACCACATCCTCGACACCCCGATTCCGGACAAGGGACGTGTGTTGACGGCCATGAGCGTGTTCTTCTTCGAGGAGCTCGGCGGTGTCAACCACCTGGCCGGCGATCCGCTCGACGAACGCATTCCCGCCGAACTGCTCGGCCGTGCACTGGTGGTGAAGAAGCTGAGCATGGTGCCGGTCGAGTGCGTGGCGCGCGGCTACCTCACCGGCTCCGGGCTGACGGATTACAACGCGACCGGCTCGGTGTGCGGCGTAGAGCTTCGGCCGGGGTTGATCGAATCCAGCAAACTCGACCAAGCGATCTTCACCCCCGCGTCCAAGGCCGAGATCGGCGACCACGACGAGAACATCACGTTCGACCAGGTCGTCGACCTGGTCGGAGCCGAGCTCGCGTTCAAATTGCGTGAAGACACCATCGAGATCTATTCGCGCGCAGCCAACTTCGCTCTGGAACGCGGAATCATTCTCGCGGACACCAAGTTCGAGTTCGGTACCGACGCCGACGGCAACCTCGTCCTGGCCGACGAGGTACTCACGCCCGATTCCTCGCGTTACTGGCCTGCCGATTCGTACCAGGAAGGTCGCGTCCAGCCCAGCTTCGACAAGCAGTTCGTCCGCGACTGGTTGACGGGCGAATCCGGTTGGGACCGCAGCTCCGACACCCCGCCACCACCGTTGCCGGACGACATCGTCGCCGCAACCCGCAGCCGCTACATCGAGGCCTACGAGCGCATCTCGGGCCTGAACTTCGACGATTGGGTCACGCCATGACGATCACCCCACCCGTTGCCAAGAAGGTGCCGCACGAGCGCACCCATCACGGCGACACCTTCATCGACAACTACGAGTGGTTGCGAGCCAAGGAAGATCCCGAGGTGATTGCCTACCTCGAAGCCGAGAACGCATACACCGAGCAGCAGACGGCCGGCCTGGAGTCGTTGCGTGGCAAGATTTTCGACGAGATCAAGTCGCGAACCCAGGAGACCGACCTGTCCGTGCCGACGCGCATGGGCCAATGGTGGTACTACTCGCGCACCGTCGAGGGCAAGTCGTACGGTCTCCAATGCCGTTGCCCCGTCGACTCTCCCGACGATTGGACCCCGCCCACGTTGTCGTCCGACGTGGACGTCCCCGGTGAGCAGATCCTGCTCGACGCCAATCTCGAGGCGGAGGGTCACGACTTCTTCTCCCTCGGTGCGTTCTCGATCAGCCTCGACGGCACGCTGCTGGCGTACTCGACCGACACCGAAGGCGACGAGCGGTACACACTGCGCTTCAAGAACCTCGAGACCGGCGAGCTGCTCGCCGACACCATCGAGAACGTCGCGCCGGGTGCCACCTGGACCGCTGACGCCACGCACGTGTTCTACCTGACGGTCGACGAATCCTGGCGTCCCGACACCGTTTGGCGGCACACGCTCGGCAAGTCGGGGGACGTGAAGGTCTTTCACGAGCCCGACGAAAGCTACTGGGTCGGTTTCGGTTCCACCCGTAGCGAGAAGTACCTGATGATCTGGGTCGGCTCGAAGATCACCTCCGAGTGCCTCGTGCTGGAATCCACCGATCCCGAGGGCGAGTTCCGCGTCGTACTGCCGCGTACGGACGGCATCGAGTACAGCATCGAACACGCCGTGGTAGCCGGTGAGGATCGCTTCCTCATCACCCACAACGGCTCGGTGAACGGCTGGGGCACCGAGGGGGAGAAGGCCGAGAACTTCCTGCTCGCGGAGGCTCCGGTGAGCGATCCTTTGGATCAGCGCATCCTGGTGCCGCATCGCGACGACGTCCGAGTCGAGGACATCGACGCCTTCGCCGGACATCTGATCTTCACCTACCGGCGAGAAGCATTGACCCGCATGGCGATCTGGCCGCTGACCGACGAGGGATACGGCGAATACCGCGAGCTCGAGTTCGACGAGGAGCTGTATTCGGTCGGAGCCGGCTCGAACCCCGAGTGGGATCAGCCGCTGCTGCGGATGGTCTACACCTCGTTCATCACTCCCGGGCAGGTCTACGACCTCGACATCGCCAGTGGCGAACTGCTGCTCCGCAAGTCGCAGCCGGTTCTGGGGAAGTTCGACGCCGCGGACTATGTGCAGCATCGTGAGTGGGCCACTGCGCCCGATGGCACGCAGATTCCGCTGTCGGTCATCGCGCGAAAGGACGTCACCGAAGGGCCTGTGCCGACGCTGCTCTACGGCTACGGATCGTACGAGGCGTCGATGGACCCGTCGTTCTCCGTCGCTCGGTTGTCGTTGCTCGACCGCGGCATCGTCTTCGTCGTCGCGCACGTGCGCGGCGGTGGTGAGATGGGTCGGCACTGGTACGACAACGGCAAGACGCTGAAGAAGAAGAACACGTTCACCGACTTCATCGCTGCCGCACAGCATCTCATCGATACCGGCCGAACCTCACCGAAGCATCTGGTCGCCGACGGCGGCAGCGCAGGCGGACTGCTGATGGGTGCGGTGGCCAACTTGGCACCCGAGTTGTTCAACGGCATCCTCGCCAACGTTCCGTTCGTGGATCCGCTCACCTCCATCCTCGACCCGTCACTGCCGCTGACGGTCATCGAATGGGACGAATGGGGAAACCCGTTGGCGGACAAGGAGGTGTACGACTACATGAAGTCGTACAGCCCGTACGAGAACGTCGAGGCGAAGGACTACCCGTCGATCCTGGCGATCACGTCCATCAACGATACCCGCGTCCTCTACGTCGAACCCGCCAAATGGGTTGCGGCGCTGCGCGCAACCAAGACGGGGGACTCGGACCTGCTGCTCAAGACCGAAATGAGCGCCGGACACGGCGGTGTCAGCGGACGGTACGAGAAATGGAAAGAAGCGGCTTTCGAGTACGCGTGGATTGTGAGCGCCTCCGGCGCACGTGCATAGAAATTCGTAGCCTGCTACGAATTTCCGCTCACATGCGGCGCAGCCGCTCTAACGCCACACGTAGCGGACCTGCGGTCGCCCGGCCTTACCGTATTCGGTGTGCCGGGTGACCAGTCCGTCGTCGGCGAGGCGTTCGAGGTATCGCCATGCCGTCACTCGGGAGACTCCGACGACCTTGGCGGCCTCGGATGCGTTGAGTCCGTCGGCCGCTTCCTTGACGCTGGCGGTGATGCCGTCCATCGTCTGCGGGGCAATGCCTTTGGGAGTCGAGACGCGTTCGTCGGCCGTCCGTAGATGTGCCATGGCGCGGTCGATGTCGCGTTGACTCGACGCGTTCTCCCCGGCCGGCAATGCGGCATGGAATTCGCGATAGCGCTCGAGTTTGTCGCGGAACGCAGCGAAGGTGAATGGCTTGAGCAGATACAGCACGATGCCGTGCGCCACTGCCGAACGCACCACCGACAGATCCCGCTCGGAGGTGATGGCGATGACGTCGGGGCTCGGTCGCAGACCGCCGAGCGCGGCGGCCACGTCGATGCCGCTCGCGTCGGGCAGGCCGATGTCGAGCAACACCAGGTCGACGGCCTCGGTACTGGCGAAGCGCATGGCCGAGGCTCCGGTGTGCGCCACCCCGGCCACTTCGAAGCCCGGGGTGCGCTCGACGTACGTCTTGTGGGCCTCGGCGATCAGCGGTTCGTCGTCGACGATCAGCACCCGGATCACGAGGTAGCTCCCGGAATGGTCGCAACCAGGACCGATCCGTACGTCACTTCCGAGGTCAGAGTGCCTCGATGGCGCGTGATCACCTGGGCTACCAATGCCAAGCCGAGCCCGCGCGAGCCGGACTTGGTCGAGTAGCCACGCCGCAGAGCAGCTTTCAGCGTTTCGGGCGGCATTCCCGGACCGCTGTCGGCGACCCGGACGACGAGTTCACCGTCGGCGTCGCGGACCGTCACTTCGACCCACGGTTGGTCGGATTCTTTCGAGGCATCGATCGCATTGTCTATCAGATTGCCGACCAGCGTGACCAATTCACGGGCAGTGAGCACACCCTCGTGTTCCATCGCGGTGTCGTCGGTGATCGTCAGCTCCACGCCCTGCTCGGCGGCCTGACTGACCTTGCCCAGCAGCAGCGCCGCGAGTGCAGGCTCGCCGACGGAGTTCATCAGGCGGTCGATCAGCGTCTGGGAGAGTTCGAGATCGGCCGTCGCGAACTCGACGGCCTCCTCGGGTCGGCCGAGCTCGACCATGGTGATGACGGTGTGCAGCCTGTTCGCAGACTCGTGAGCCTGCGAACGTAGCGACTCCGCAAAGCTGCGGACCGAGTCCAATTCGCCCATCAACGAACGCAATTCGGTCTGATCGCGAATCGTCAGAACATTGCCCAGGCGTCGGCCCTCCCACATCACCGGATCCTGGTTGACGACGAGCACGCGATCCTTCGTCAGATGCAATTCGCCGCGCACGATGCCGGTGTCCATCTGCTGCATCGACTCCGGCAACGACTCGAACGAGACCGGGCCCTCCGGCAGATCGAGGAGGCGTCGGGCCTCGTCGTTGACCAACTCCGCCTCGTCGCCGCGGCCGAACACAAGCAGTCCCTCACCGATCGAGTGCAGGACGGCGTCGTGATGTTCGTACATCGTGCGCAGCTCCGCCGGTGCCATTCCCAGTGTCTGACGCCGGAGCCGTCGGCTGAGCAATGTCGAACCCGCTGCGGCGACGACAAAAGCGGCGAGCACGACCCCGATGATGAGCGGAAGGCCCTGGAAGAACTGATCGCTGATCTTCTGCCGGGTGACTCCCGCCGAAACGAGCCCGACTATCTCGCCGGACGAGTCGGTGACCGGTGTGACCGAACGGATCGACGGACCGAGAGAACCGACGTACGTCTCCGTGAACGTCTCGCCCTGCAATGCGCGATCGATGTTGCCGCTGAACGGTTTACCGATCAGGTCGACGGTGGTGTGCGTGAATCGGGTCCGATCCGGAGCCATGACGACGATGAAGTCGACGCCGGTGACCTGCCTTATCTTCTCGGTTTCCGGTTGCAGCCGCGACGTCGGGTCGTCGGATTCGATCGCGATAGGCGTCGACGGTTCGTTGGCGATGCTCACCGCGATCGCCGTGACTTCGCGTCGGGTCGCGTCGTCGCTGTTGGACCGTTCGTTGAGCACCGTCAGGATGCCGCCGGCGAACACGACGACGCCGATGACGACGAGCTGCAAGACCAAGACCTGGCCGGCGACGCTCAGCGGGCGCTTCGAGGACAACGCATTCCTTTCGAGCAAGAACATTCGGTGTGAACGAAATGAACGTATAGGTGACTCCTGTCACGGCGTCGAGCAACATCATCTCTCAGCAGGGGTGATGCACCTCACTCCACTCCCCGTAGTCACGAAGTCAGCAGTTCGACTCGCGCTTCACCTGAAACCAGAAGGAACATTCATGACAATCATCGATGGCGAGCGGCACGAGATCCCGCCCACCGAGCCCAAGAAGAAGCGCGACAGGACCCACTGGCTCTACATTGCCGTGATCATTGCGGTGATCTCCGGTGTCATCGTGGGCCTGATCTGGAAGGACTTCGGCGTCTCGCTGGCCGTACTCGGCACGCTGTTCGTCAGCCTGATCAAGATGATGATCAGCCCGGTCATCTTCTGCACCATCGTCCTGGGTATCGGATCGGTTCGGGCCGCGGCGAGCGTGGGCAGAGTCGGTGGCCTGGCGCTGGCGTACTTCCTCACCATGTCGACCATCGCGCTCGGTATCGGCATGGTCGTCGGCAACCTGATCCAGCCCGGTGATGGCCTGAACATCCCCACGGCGGGTGCAGGTGCGGAGTATGCGGCCGACGCCGAGGCGGCAGGCGGCACGATGGACTTCATCGCCGGCATCATCCCGACGTCGTTGCTGTCCTCCCTCACCGCGGGATCCGTGCTCCAGACGCTGTTCGTCGCCATCCTGGTCGGGTTCGCACTGCAGGCCATGGGTAAGAGTGGCGAAGGCATCCTCAAAGGCATCGGTGCAGTGCAGAAGCTCGTCTTCCGCATCCTGACCATGATCCTGTGGCTCGCCCCGATCGGTGCTTTCGGTGCCATCGCCGGTGTCGTCGGTAAGACCGGATTCGACGCCGTCATCCAGCTCGGCACTTTGATGCTCGCCTTCTACATCACGTGCTTCATCTTCGTGTTCTTCTTCCTCGGCCTGATTCTCAAGTTCGTCTCCGGCTTCTCGATCTTCAAGCTGGTCAAGTACCTGGCTCGCGAGTACCTGCTCATCGTCGCCACGTCCTCCTCCGAGTCGGCTCTGCCGCGTCTGATCGCCAAGATGGAGCACGTGGGAGTCGAGCGCACCACCGTCGGCATCGTCGTCCCCACCGGCTACTCGTTCAATCTCGACGGCACCGCGATCTACCTGACGATGGCCTCGATCTTCATCGCCGACGCCATGAACCTGCCGCTCTCGATCCCTGAGCAGTTCTCGCTCCTGCTCTTCATGATCATTGCCTCCAAGGGCGCAGCCGGAGTCTCCGGAGCTGGTCTGGCCACGCTGGCCGGCGGTCTGGAAAGTCACGCTCCCCAGCTTCTGGACGGCGTCCCGATCATCGTCGGAATCGACCGGTTCATGTCCGAGGCTCGCGCAGTCACCAACTTCTCCGGCAACGCAGTCGCCACGCTGTTGGTCGGCACCTGGACCAAGACGATCGACAAGGATCGGGTCACTACCGTCCTCGACGGCGGACTGCCGTTCGACGAGGAGACCATGGTCGACGACCACCTCCCCGAGGACGACCGACCCGCCGACAAGCAGGTCGTCATCGAAAAAGCCGCCGCCAAGGCGTAACACCTGCCGGGCGCCGCGCATCCCCCCGTCGCCCGGTTCGGAAGAACGCAAGTACGACCCCGCCACCAGCGGGGTCGTACTTGCATTTGTACGTCGGTTCCATTCTGTCGGTACTCACAGGTAAGTTCGGGTGATGACTGAAGTTCAGAACATCGGCATCAACACGCTGGGTGGTGCGCCCACCTCGCTCGACGAGTACGCCGGAAGGGCCGTCCTCGTGGTCAATGTCGCCTCCAAGTGTGGACTGACCCCGCAGTACGAGAAGCTCGAGAAGCTCGCCAACGAATACTCGGCCCGTGGCCTCTCGGTCGTCGGAGTGCCCTGCAACCAGTTCGGTGGCCAGGAGCCCGGTACCGCCGAAGAAATCGAAACTTTCTGCTCCACCACGTACGGCGTCACGTTCGCGATGACCGAGAAGGTCGACGTCAACGGTGACAACCAGCATCCGTTGTACGCCGAATTGACCCAGGCCGAGGACGCCGACGGCAAGGCCGGAGACGTCCAGTGGAACTTCGAGAAGTTTCTGATCTCGCCCGACGGAGTCGTCACGAACCGCTTCCGTCCGCGCACCGAGCCGGACGCCCCCGAGGTGCTCGCCGCGATCGACAAGATCCTGCCGAAGGAAACGATCGCCGTTTAGCTTCTGTCTGCATCGACGTCGAGCCTCGTTCACGCTGGTGTGCGAGGCTCGAGTCATGTCTGGACGCCTGATCGTGTCGGTGAGCGGAATCAAGAACGACACCTACGAGCACGCCGCCGAGTTCGCGCGGATACTCGACGGACGGGGCGTCCCGCTGTCGCTGCTCGTCGCGCCTCGGTTGAAGGACAAGTACCGCCTCGCAGCGGACGTGCCCACCCAGGAGTGGTTGCGGGCCCGACGCGACGGCGGCGACGCGATCGTTCTGCACGGCTACGACCAGGCCGCGACGAAGCGTCGACGCTCCGAGTTCTCCGCACTGCCGCGTCACGAAGCCCGACTTCGATTGATGGCCGCGGACCGCGTCATGGAGCAGACCGGCCTGCGCACCCGAGTGTTCGCTGCTCCTCGCTGGATTGCCTCACCCGGTGCGGTCGAGGCACTCCCAGACGCGGGATTCCGAATGTTGGCTGCGTTGAACGGTATTCACGACCTCGACCGGGACGGCGTCGTTCGCGCTCGGGTGTGGGGAATCGGCGAAGGATTCAAAGCCGAGCCGTGGTGGTTCAAAGCTCTGGTACTCGGCGCAGGCCGCACCGCCCGACGCGACGGAGTGGTGCGCCTGGCCATCAGTGCCAAGCAACTCGGACGGCCCGCGCCGCGACAGGCAATCCTCGACGCGATCGACCTCTCCCTGCACCACGGAGCCGAGGCCGCCGTGTACGAATGGATTCCGCGAACCAAAGCCCGCGTGGCGTAGTTCCTCGCTGCACCCCCCCGGCTCCGCGTCAATGGACCCTTGTACTCCCCAGACGTATGCAAAGCGCCATTCACGCGCACCGAGTAGCTGCGTGAATGTGACACTCCAGCGCTCAGACGTGTGCAGTGGTCCATTGACGCGAACGGGGTGGGTGCAGTCGTAGACTCGGATCGATGAGTGCCTCAAGTGTGACCCTGGACGACATCGCCCACGCACATCGTCTTCTGCGCGATCGCAATCCGCTGGTCCAGTGTCTGACCAACACCGTGTCGGTGCAGTTCGTCGCCAATGCACTGTTGGCAGCCGGGGCCGCGCCGGCGATGGTGGACAACCCCGAGGAAGCGGCCGGCTTCGCCGAGATCGCCGACGCGGTGTTGGTCAACCTGGGGACCCCGACGGCGGCGCAGGTGGAGAGTGCTCACCTGGCGTCGGCCGCAGCGAGGGCAGCGGGGAAGCCGTGGGTACTCGATCCGGTGGGAGCGGGCGGACTGCCGTGGCGAACCGGTGTTGCTGTCGATCTACTTGCCAACCGGCCCAGCGTCATTCGTGCAAACGCGTCCGAGGTGATGGGTCTGGCGGGCGCTGAGGGCGGATCAAGGGGAGTGGATTCGTCTGCGCACGCGGCAGATTCGGTCGATGCGGCGCGTTCTTTGCTGGACCGAGCCGAGGTGGTGGCTGCATCGGGGGAGACCGATCACATTCTCGGCCCCGACGGCATGGTGAAGGTGGGCGGCGGAAGCGCTCTGCTGCAACGGGTTACGGCTACCGGGTGTGCGCTCGGTGCGCTGACGGCTGCCTACTGCTCGGTGTCGCCGACTGCGCTGATCGGTGCCGTCGCGGCGCACGCGCATGTTGCGGTGGCGTCGGAGATCGCGGCCCGGTCGACATCGCGGCCGGGATCCTTCGCCGTCGCATTCCTCGACGGACTCGACACGGTCGACGAGTCGGCAATTCGTGAATTGGTTGGGCTCGACATCGGCTGGCCTGAATGACACGCGCTCCAGTGTGCAACTGGTGCTCCACTGTGCAGCAATATCCGCGGGAATGTCGCGAAATGTGCGCGTAGTGGTGCGAAAAAGGCAGATCGCTGCGGAGGTTACGCCCTCATGACCGAAACGTGATGTAACGGAACATGTTTGCGAGTGGACATATCTGGCGTCGGACAAATCGAACCAGGCGGTCTACATGAAACGACTTCTGCTCCTTGCAGTCGGTGCAACAGCTCTCGTCGCGTGCGGCGGGTCGGAGCAGGGAACGCCGTCGGCAGCGCCGTCCTCGGCCGTTTCGGCGACCACACCGGAAAGCCCAGCACAGGTGACGCCGGATCCGGCAACCGAAGGAACGCAACCGCAGCGGACCCCGCCCGAGGAGGCCGGCGACCTGGTTCCGATGGGCCCGCCTGACGACGAGCCGCAATGCCTGGATCTGGCGTCGGGGCCGGTGACACAGGCCGTGGACTCGCTGCCGCTGGTGTTCGCCGATTCACCGTGGGTCGCCACCGACATGGGCGATCCGTGTGCGTCGTTCACCTGGGTGGAAGCGCTGCCGTACGGCGCGACGGTGAGCTCGCCGACGCATCTGCTGTTCTTCCACGACGCCGAGTATCTGGGCACGGCCACGCTCGACCCCTACGGATTCACTTCTGTGGCTGCACAATCCGTCGATACCGTCACGGTGAACTACCGCTGGCCACTCGCCGACGACGCCAACGCCAATCCCACCGGCGGACCGGTGACGATCGACTATCGCTGGGACGGGACGCAGGTGACCATGATCGGCACCCTCCCGCCCGAGGTCACCGGCTAGATCGAGACGGACGATTCCTCGGGAAGTTCGCGGATTTCGGCGTCGGACATCTCCTTGAAGCGGCCGTAGTAGACGCCCCTCGCCTGTTCCGCGACGATGGCCTGGTGGATGGGAAACGCCATCCTCGGGGCCACTGCGCGCAGGAATTCGACGGTCTCGGAGAGCTTCGACCACGGTGCGGCTGCGGGAAGCGCGAGCACGTCGACCTGCTGCTCGGGGACGAACAGCGAGTCGCCCGGGTGGAACAGCTGGCCTGGATTCTCCGGAGTGCCGAGCAGGTAGCCGGTGTTGTCGATCTCCGGCAGTTCGGGATGAATGACGGCATGAGTGCCGCCCACGCCGGTGACGGTGATGCCGCCGACAGTGAAGGCCTTGCCTGCAGGAGCCGCCGCCCACTTGCCGCCGAGTTGGCCCGCGGTCATCGGATCGGCGTGCAGTGCCGCTCGCGGATTGGCCTCGACGAGAGCGGGAAGCCGTTGCAGATCGACGTGATCCGGGTGCTGATGGGTGACGAGGATGGCATCGAGTCCGGTGATGCCCTCGAACCCGTGGGAGAACGTGCCCGGATCGAACAGGACGGTGGTGCCGTTGAGTTCGACGAGAACGCAGGAATGTCCGAAGTGAGTCAGCCGCATGGACTCCACAGTAAGCGCGGTTTCGCGCCTCCCGCCAGGGCTGCGTAGACTCCCACCTGCCGGTAACTGTCTTGCTGTACGTATTTCAAGGAGCACTTTCGTGGCCCGAGTCGTTGTCGATGTCATGCCCAAGGCCGAGATTCTCGATCCGCAGGGTCAGGCGATCGCGGGTGCGCTCGGCCGGCTGGGAATCTCCGGCGTGTCCGACGTTCGCCAGGGCAAGCGCTTCGAGCTCGAGATCGACGATTCCGTCGACGACGCAGAGCTCGAGAAAATCGCCGAATCGCTGCTCGCCAACACGGTGATCGAGGACTGGAAAGTGACCCGCATCTCATGACCGCCCGCGTAGGTGTCATCACCTTCCCCGGAACACTCGACGACGTCGACGCTTCCCGCGCAGTCACCCTCGCCGGCGGAGAAGCCGTCAGCCTGTGGCACGCCGACGCCGATCTGAAGAACGTCGACGCCATCGTCGTACCCGGCGGATTCTCCTACGGCGACTACCTCCGGGCCGGCGCGATCGCCCGCTTCGCTCCCGTGATGGAGTCCGTCGTGAAAGCAGCCGAGGGCGGTATGCCGGTTCTCGGTATCTGCAACGGCTTTCAGGTGCTCTGTGAGGTGGGGCTGCTTCCAGGCGCACTGACCCGCAACGAAGGGCTCCACTTCGTCTGCCGCGATCAGTGGCTGGCAGTGGAGAACACCGACACTGCGTGGTCGTCGCGGTACGAGCCCGGTGCGGAGATCCTGATTCCGGTCAAGAACGCCGAGGGTCGGTACCAGGCACCGCAGAGCGTGCTCGACGAGCTCGAGGGCGAGGGACGCGTCGTCTTCCGCTACAGCGGCACCAACCCGAACGGATCGCAGCGCGGGATCGCCGGTATCTCCTCGGCCAACGGTCGGGTCGTCGGTCTGATGCCGCACCCGGAACACGCCACCGAGCCACTGACCGGACCGAGCGACGACGGCTTGGGCATCTTCTACTCGGCACTGGACACGATCGTCAACGCCTGACCCGAACCTGTCGGTGACCGCGGTTATCGTGCCGCCATGACACTGACGTTGGGCATGATCACGTTCGACACCACCGATCCGGAACCGCTCGCACGCTGGTGGGCGGCGCAGGTGGACGGAACGATCGTGGAGGAGAACGACGGCTGGTTCTACGTCGTCGAACTCCCCGCCGCGCCGTATCGAATGGCCTTCCAGAAGATCGACGACCCGACGCCCGGCAAGAATCGCGTCCACCTCGACATGACCACCGGTGACCTCGACGTTGAGGTTGCGCGCCTCCTCGAGGCGGGTGCGAGTGAAGTTGCGCAGCACACCATGGGCGACTTTCGTTGGGCCACCCTGACCGATCCCGACGGCAACTCGTTCTGCGTGTCCGGTTCGCACTGAGCGGATGCCCGCCCAATCGTGGGTCACCCTGATCGTCGGTGTGCTCGCCGTCCTCGGAGTCGCTTTCGGCTGGGACATCTATGGCCCGGTGACCGACCCTGGCGTTGAGGCGAGCACTCGCGCCACCGGCACAAACCGAGGACACTGACGGCGAGAGCGAGCAGGAGGACCCGCGATGACCACCGACGAACGCAACGTCAGAGCACCACGGCCCACGGTCGCCGCCGCCGCTGCCCGCGCGTACATCACCATGGCCGAACGCGATCATCAACCTGTACCCGACTGGATTCGCGACGCTGCAGCCGGACGGCCCACCACTCCGCCGCCCGAATAGCGGGTCTACCGGCACGTGATCGCGGTCAGGCCGCGCACGCTCGCAGCTCTGCCAAGGTAGAGGCGAAAACTCCCGTGGGCCCGCTCGATACGTCGCAGTACTCGCCGTCTCGCCAGAAGAACACCGAGCGTGACAGTGGGCTCGGTGTGTCATGACTGAACATATCTGCCAGATCGGCGAGCTCGGCTGCTGCCGCGAGCGCCACGTCGGCGTTGCGTGGCCGGTGAAAAATGAACTCGTAGGCATTGGGAACGACGAACAATACGCCGTACAGACATTCGCCGAGGTGTGCGGAGATCAGCGTGGACATATCGGCGACTTTCGACGCGAGGTAGATCGAATCGCCGCTGAGGACCTCGATGTCGACGCTGTTTCTGCTGAGAATTCGGCCGTCCTCGAACTTCAGCGCTGCGGTGTTCCTTCGGCCGGCTGCCCAGGCGGCGTTCAGGTCTCGGCCTACGAGATGTCGATCTGCCAATGTCACAGCGCGATTTGGAGAAGACAGGTTCAGTACCCGCCTCGGTGCGCCCGGCACGTCGAGTAGCGGGACGGAATACTCGTACTCGCACTCACCCATAGCCGCCAGGGCGGACGGAGCGATGACGCGCTCGCGCAGCCTCGAGTGGAACTCGTCGTCCGACAGTCCGGTGAAGAACGTGGGATCCGCCTCGCGCATCGTCTCGATCATGAGGTCGACATGGCCGGCGATGATGCCGTCCCACGCCGATCGACTCACCCTGGAGCACCGAGCGAACACATTGTTCAGTGACATACGAACGCCCGAGCCCACCGCCAAAGTCGTCGCGTCCTCGCGGTGAACCACCACCCCTCGCTTGCGAAATGCTTCGATCGTCTTCATCCGCACTATGGCGAATGTGGTCGCATGAACTGCGCCGTAGTCAGGCAAAGAATGAAATTTCATGACGTTGTCCCCCCGGTCGGTGTGTGCTCTCGAGGTGTTCGACGCGGCGGCTGCCACAATGGTTCCCATGTCGACTCACGCCTCCGCAACCGGTCTCTGCAACTTCGTCGACGTCTCCCCGTCCCCGTTCCATGTGTGTCGGACGGTGTCGGTGCAGCTCGAGGATGCCGGGTTCGTGCGTCTGGACGAGACCGATGCATGGCCGACCGAGGCGGGTCGCTACTACCTCATCCGCGGCGGTTCACTCGTCGCGTGGAGTACCGAGCGTGATTCGGGTCGTTCCGCAGGCTCCACTCCCGATGGCCCGTTCCGCATCGTCGGCGGACACACCGACAGCCCGAACCTCCGCGTGAAGCAGCATCCCGATCTGCAGTCCGCAGGCTGGCAGATGGTGGGCCTCGAACCGTACGGCGGCGCGTGGCTCAACTCCTGGCTCGACCGCGATCTGGGTATCTCCGGCCGGTTGAGTGTGCGCGACGGAAATGCCGTGCGCGAGGTGCTGGTGAAGGTCGACGAGCCCATTCTGCGAGTTCCTCAGCTGGCGATCCACCTGTCCGAGGATCGTAAGGGCGTCACCCTCGATCCGCAGCGGCACGTCAATGCCATTTGGGGAGTAGGCAATTCGCCGCAGTCGTTCATCTCCTACGTCGCCGAGCGAGAAGGCGTCGACCCGCATTCGGTGTTGGGTTGGGAGCTGATGACACACGATCTCGCGCCCAGTGCCGTCGTGGGCGTCGAGTCCGAGCTGGTCAGCGCGCCGCGTCTGGACAATCAAGGTACCTGCTACGCCGGAACTCAGGCTTTGCTTGCGGCAGTGGAGAATCCGACTGCCGTGACGCCGGTGCTTGCGTTGTTCGATCACGAGGAAGTCGGCAGCATGTCCGACCGCGGCGCGTTCTCGGATCTGCTGAACACCGTGCTCGAGCGCATCGTGATCGGACGCGGCGGTGGTCGTGAGGAGTTTCTCCGCGCGATGGCCGGATCCGTCTGTGCATCGGGCGATATGGCGCATGCGACGCATCCCAACTACCCGGATCGGCACGAGCCTGCGCATCGTATCGAGCTCGGCGGGGGACCGGTGCTCAAGGTCAACCAGAATCTGCGCTACGCAACGGATTCCGCGGGTGCGGGTGCCTTCGCGCTCGCGTGTGATCAGGCTGGAGTTCCTCTGCAGCGCTACGTACATCGCGCAGATCTGCCGTGCGGATCGACCATCGGACCGATCACTGCGTCGCGCACCGGACTGTCGACGGTGGACGTCGGTGCAGCGCAGCTCGCCATGCACTCCTCGCGAGAGTTGATGGGAGCCGCGGACGTGAAGCTGTACGCCGACGCCTTGGCGGCCTTTCTCGCCCCTGCCTGAGCCCGATCACCGGTCGCAAACGCGCGCGCATTCGTCAGATGCGCGCGGATTCGCTACCTAATCGGGGGTGATTCAGCAAACGCGCGCGCGTTTGCGAATCCCGATGGGTCGGAGGGTGTGGGCGGAAGCCGAATACCGCGGCGCGACATCGTTCCTCGTTCGGCAATCGCAAACGCGCGCGCATTCGTCAGGTGCGCGCGGATTCGCTACCTAATCCGGGGTGATTCAGCAAACGCGCGCGCGTTTGCGAATCCCGATGGCCCAGCGCGGCGAATCCCGATGGCCCAGCGCGGCGAATCCCGATGGCCCAGCGCAGCGGACCCGCGCGCTACACAGGATCGAGTTGCAGACACGCATCCGCCGCGAGCCAGAACAACTGTTCGCGCACTGTTGTTGCCTTGGTCCAGCCGCGGTGATCCCAGTCGGCGGCAAGGGAGTCGCCGGCGTACAGCAGTTGCGCGAATCGCACTCCGCGGAAGCGGGCAACGGCGCAGAAGGCCGAGGCTTCCATGTCGACGGTTCGGCAGCCCTCTTCGACGCGACGGGAGACGCGGGCCCGGGTCTCGCGGTAGAGCGCATCCGTCGTCCAGGAGCGGCCGGTGACGAAGTCGATTCCGGCGTCGGTCAGCACCGACTGCAGCACGGCTACTCCGTCCGGATCGGCGTCGACCACTCGGCCCGGCGGTAGGTAGTGGAACGAGGTGCCCTCGTCGCGGACGGCGCTGTCGACCACCATGACGTGCCCCATGCCCAGGTCGTCGGACAATGCCCCCGCACCGCCGACGGCCACGAACTGGGTGCATCCCATCGCGATGGCCTCTTCGAGGAACAGCGCTGCCAGTGGCGCGCCGACGCCGGGGTGGAAGACGGCAAGCTTCTGCCCGTTCCGTTCGATCTCGTAGACGGGGTGTTCGCCGTGCTCGGAGCGCATGATCGAGACGACTCGGGCGTCGCCTTTCGCGCAGATGCTCTCGATGACCTCGGAGAAGAAACAGACGACGGCTTTCGACGGGACGTCGACTCCCTTGGCCACCATCGACGGGTCGATGACGCCCGTTTCGTCCAGATCGTCCTCGGTCAGTGCGATGTCCATCTGCTGATGTTCGCACGAGGCACGTACGTCCGATGCCGTACATGTCGGTGGCACCTTATAGACTCTCCCTGGCATTTCGCTCCATCGAAGGGACCTATTCCTCGTGTCCGCTAGCTCCGTACCCACAGACACCGTCTCCAACGCCGTCGCCACCCCCGACGTTGCGCAGCCGTACAAGGAACTCGGACTCAAGGACGACGAATACGTCCGCATCAAGGAAATCCTCGGCCGTCGGCCCACCGACGCCGAATTGGCTATGTACTCCGTCATGTGGAGCGAGCACTGCTCGTACAAGTCCTCGAAGGTGCACCTGAAGTACTTCGGCGAGACCACCACCGACGAGATGCGCAAGCCCATGCTCGCCGGTATCGGTGAGAACGCGGGCGTCGTCGACGTCGGCGACGGTTGGGCCGTCACCTTCAAGGTGGAGAGCCACAATCACCCGTCGTACGTCGAGCCCTACCAGGGTGCAGCCACCGGCGTCGGCGGCATCGTCCGCGACATCATGGCCATGGGTGCTCGCCCGATCGCTGTCATGGACCAGCTGCGCTTCGGTGCCGCCGATGCACCCGACACGCGCCGCGTTCTGAGTGGCATCGTCGCAGGCGTCGGCGGATACGGAAACTCCCTCGGCCTGCCCAACATCGGCGGCGAGACGGTGTTCGACGCCTCCTACGCCGGTAACCCCCTGCTGAACGCTCTGTGTGCCGGCGTCATGCGCGTCGAGGACATGCATCTTGCCTTCGCGTCGGGCCTGGGCAACAAGATCATTCTGTTCGGTGCCCGAACCGGTCTCGACGGCATCGGCGGCGTGTCCGTCCTCGCCTCGGAGACCTTCGACGGTGACGAGACCGGCGGCGGCAGAAAGAAATTGCCTGCGGTGCAGGTGGGCGATCCGTTCACCGAGAAGGTGCTCATCGAAGCCTGCCTCGAGCTGTACTCCAACAAGTTGGTCGTCGGCATCCAGGACCTCGGAGGTGCCGGGTTGTCCTGCGCCACTTCGGAACTCGCGTCCGCAGGCAGTGGTGGCATGCACATCGAGCTGGAGAAGGTGCCGATGCGCGCCACCGGCATGACGCCCGCCGAGGTGCTCTCGAGCGAATCCCAGGAACGCATGTGCGCGGTGGTGACGCCCGACAACGTCGACGCGTTCATGGCCGTCTGCAAGAAGTGGGACGTGCTGGCCACCGTCATCGGTGAGGTCACCGACGGTGAGCATCTGCAGATCACCTGGCACGGCGACACCGTCGTCGATGTTCCGCCGAAGACCGTTGCGCACGAGGGACCGGTCTACAACCGTCCGGTGCAGCGTCCCGCCACTCAGGACGACCTGGTGGCGAACACTACTGCGTCGCTGCAGCGCCCGGAAACCGGAGACGAGCTGAAGGCGACGCTGCTGAAGATGATCGGCTCGCCGCAGCTGTGCAGCCGACGGTTCATCACCGAGCAGTACGACCGCTACGTGCGCGGCAATACCGTCCTCGCCGAGAACGCCGACGCCGGCGTGATCCGCATCGACGAGAAGACCGGTCGCGGAATCGCTTTGGCCACCGACGCGTCGGGCCGCTACACCGCACTCGATCCGTATCGGGGTGCGCAGCTCGCGTTGGCCGAGGCGTTCCGCAACGTCGCGGTCACCGGCTCGACCCCCAAGGCCGTCACCAACTGCCTGAACTTCGGCTCACCCGAGGATCCGGGCGTCATGTGGCAGTTCCAGCAGGCCGTGCGCGGCCTGGCCGACGGCTGCGTCACCCTCGGCATTCCCGTCACCGGTGGCAACGTCAGCTTCTACAACCAGACCGGTGCCGAGCCGATCCTGCCGACGCCCGTCGTCGGTGTTCTCGGCGTCATCGACGACGTGCATCGCCGCATCCCGACCGGTCTCGGCCTCGAACCCGGCGAGACGCTGATTCTGCTGGGCGACACCCACGACGAGTTCGACGGATCCATCTGGGCGCAGGTCGAGCACGATCACCTCGGTGGCGTACCGCCGAAGGTCGATCTGGCCCGCGAGCAGTTGCTGGCCGACATTCTGCTCTCGTCCTCGCGTGACGGACTGGTCTCGGCGGCACACGACCTGTCCGAGGGCGGCCTCGCCCAGGCCGTGGTCGAAGCTGCTCTGGCCGGCGAAACCGGTTGCCGCATCATCCTTCCCGAGGGCACCGATCCGTTCGTGACGCTGTTCTCCGAGTCCTCGGGCCGCGTACTGGTCGCGGTACCGCGCACAGAAGAAACTCGCTTCACCGGCATGTGCACCGCCCGCGGTCTGCCGTGGGCGCGCATCGGCGTCGTCGACGAGGGCTCGGACTCGATCGAGGTGCAAGGGCAGTTCTCCGTCCCGATGACGGAACTGCGCGAGACGTTCGAGAGCACTCTTCCCAGACTCTTCGGCTGACCGAGGTGGGGGGACAGGTATCGGAGCGTCGGAAGGAGACCGAGCCCGCACTCGAGCAGGATCAGCATCACCGATACCACCTGCCGTCGGTCGAATTCTCGGTCCCGTCGCCCGACAAGCATCCGTTCGTCATGTGGGCGTGGGGCCTGCTGCGCCTGGACTTCACCGGAATCGCGTTCGGCGCGTTGTTCTTCTGCTGGTCGTTGACTCCGTCTCTGCTCCCTCGGGGATGGTTGTTCCAGGGCATCATCGGCGGTATCAACGCGGCCATCGGCTACGCATTCGGCATCGCGGTGGGGTGGGCCGTGACCCGATGGTGGCTCTCGTCCCGATCGTGGTGGCCGTTGCCTCGCACGGTCGAGCTGGCCGTCAAAGTCGCTGTGCCCGTAATGGCGATCGCGGCATCGATGATCATGCTGGCGATCTCGGCGGAATGGCAGCGTGAGCTGGCCGCGCTGATGGACGCGGAGGGGACGACCACAACGGGGTACCTCCGCACCGGCGCGCTCAGTATCGCCGTTGCGGCACTGTTGATCTCGGTGTGGCGGGTGTTGCGCGACCTCGTTCGGCTGGTCGCCCGTCAGATCAACCGCATCGTCAAGATGCCGCGAGAAGTGGCCAATGCGCTCGGGGTCGTCGTCCTGGTCGTGCTGTCCGTCGCCCTGGTTCAGGGTGTGCTGCTGCGCGCGGTCTCCGAGGTCACCAACTCGGCCTTCAGCCTGCAGAACGACGAAACCCGGGACGGCGCTGAGCAACCCGTCGAAGACCAACGCTCCGGCAGCCCGAACTCGTTGGCACCGTGGGACACTCTCGGTTTCGAGGGGCGCAACTTCGTCTCGAGTGGGCTGCGCGCCGACGAGATGGAGCGGGCCACGGGCCGTCCGAGTCTCGAGCCGATTCGGGCCTACGCAGGCCTGGAAACCGCAGAGACCCAGGACGAACGACTGAACATCGTGGTCGCCGAACTCGAACGCACCGGGGCATTTCAGCGCGCGGCTCTCGTCGTCGTGCCGACCACCGGAACCGGCTGGGTCAATCCCACTGCCATCGAAGCCGAAGAGCTCATGTTCGACGGCGACGTCGCCACCGTCGCATCGCAGTATTCGTATCTGCCCAGCTGGATCTCCTTCATCGCGGAGGGAGACAAGGCCGCGCAGGCAGGCAAAGCTCTGATCGACAAGGTGCACGACCGCTGGCTGGAGGAACCGGAGGCCACGCGCCCCAAGTTCTACGTCTACGGCGAGAGCCTCGGTACTCAGGCGGGCGAGGGTGCGTTCACCGGTCTGGCCGACATCAGAGCCACCACCGACGGGGTCCTGTGGGTGGGACCGCCGAACAACAACCGCATCTGGAGTCAGTTCGTCAGTAGACGTGACCCGGGAAGTCCCGAGGTTCGGCCGGTGTACTCCGAGGGCCTGACCGTCCGATTCGCCGACAACTCGACGGGCATCCCGCCGGAGGATCAGCCGTGGTACGAGCCGCGGATCCTCTACGTCCAGCACGCGTCGGATCCGGTCGTCTGGTGGTCACCGGACCTGCTGTTCGAGCGTCCCGACTGGCTCTCGGAGCCACCGGGACCGGACCGGCTGCCGAGCATGCGATGGTTCCCGGTCGTCACCTTCTGGCAGGTGGCCGCCGATCTGACCAACGCCGCAGGCGTTCCCGACGGGCACGGGCACAACTACGGAACCCTCGTGCTCGACGGCTGGGTGGCCGTCGCCGCGCCCGAGGGGTGGACCGACCGCGACACCGAACGAGTTCGCGGCGTCATGGAGCAGTTCGCCGGCCGAGACGGTCCCGAGAAGTGAACACCGAAGCGCTGCTGATCGGCTCGGCGACGACGGCGTGGAGCACGGTCGCGCTGCCGTCGACACGTCTCGATGCCCGTGGACGGGCGGTGGCCAACGCCTCGTTCGCCGTCGGTGTGGCTGCACTGTCCCGAACGAGCGCAGAAGCGCTCGGTCTGCGCAACGTCGCTGTCGGCCTGAAGTGGGGCGCTGCGGCGTCGGCGATTCCGGTGTTCGGAGCTGCCGTCGTTGCGGCGATTCCGGCGTTGCGACGCCGTGTCCGGCCGTCCGAGGACGACCTGGCCGAGTGGGTGTTGTTTCGGATTCCGGTGGGGACGGTGCTGACCGAGGAGTTGCTGTTCCGCGGTGTGCTCGACGCCGCGTCGCCGGTGCTGTCGCCGATCTTCTTCGGCCTGTGGCACATCCACCCGGCTCGCTCTGCGGGTGACAGCGTGGTCGGAACAGTGGTCGCGACCACGGCCGCGGGCGTGGTGTTCTCGTGGTTGCGGTCCCGCAGCGGGAGCGTGCTCGCCCCGGCCTTGCTGCATTACTTCCTCAACGCCAGTGGGGCCGTGCTGGCGCATCTCGCGGCGAACGACAGGAGTCGGTAGCAGTGCCACCACACAAGGAAGTCGGCCCCGCCGAGGTACGCGACGCCGTTCTGGCCGTCGAGCAATGGATCAAGGGTGAGGCGGACAAGCCTGCTCGCGCACAGATCGCGGCGGCGGTCCGCACCACCGCGAGGACCCTTGGTCAGAACGCGCCTGGATCCTCGGTGGAGGTGCGGGTGCCGCCGTTCGTCGCGGTGCAGTGCATCGAGGGTCCGCGTCACACGCGGGGGACCCCGCCGAACGTGGTCGAGACCGATGCGCTGACGTGGCTGCAGGTGGTCACCGGAGTCCGCGATTTCGCCGAGGCGCTCGCCGACGGTTCCATCGATGCGTCGGGCAGCAGAGCAGCCGAAGTGGGTCGCTGGCTGCCACTGTTGTCCATCAGGTGATCGGCCCGAATCGGACACCGGTTCATCCGCTGGGAATCTCCCGTACACACGATGCGTTGACTTCGGCCGTGTGCCCGTAGACTTGGGCACGGCCCCACCGCCCCGTACCCCCAAGGGAGCAATGCCCGTGACCAACGCCGATTTGTCGGTCGACAGTCCGAACCTTCTGGCAGGCAAACCGCTCGACGAACCGGAGAACGAGCCGCGCGAGGAGTGCGGGGTGTTCGGAGTATGGGCACCGGGCGAGGATGTGGCCAAGCTCTCGTATTACGGCCTCTATGCGCTGCAACACCGTGGTCAGGAGGCCGCCGGCATCGCAGTGTCCGACGGCTCCCAGGTGTTGGTGTTCAAGGATCTCGGTCTCGTCAGCCAGGTGTTCGACGAGCAGACTCTCGGCGCGATGCCCGGGCACGTCGCCATCGGGCACTGCCGCTACTCCACCAGTGGATCGGTCACGTGGGAGAACGCGCAGCCGATCTTCCGCACCACCACGGCCGGCACCGGGATTGCGCTCGGCCACAACGGAAATCTGGTGAACTTCGCCGAGCTCGCCACCAAGGCGCGCGACGCAGGGCTGATCAGCGACCGGCTGCAGGGCAACGGCACCTCGGATTCCGACGTCGTGACCGCGCTGCTGGCGCACAAGGCCGCCGACTGCACCATCGAGCAGGCGGCGATGGAACTGCTGCCACTGCTCAAGGGTGCCTTCTGTCTGACGTTCATGGACGAGCACACCCTCTACGCCGCGCGCGACCCGCACGGCGTGCGCCCGCTGTGCCTCGGCCGCCTCGATCGCGGCTGGGTGGTGGCCAGCGAGACGGCGGCACTCGACATCGTCGGTGCCGCGTTCGTCCGCGACATCGAGCCCGGTGAACTGCTCGCGATCGATGCCGACGGTGTCAGGTCCTCGCGGTTCGCGGCCCCCGAGCCCAAGGGCTGTGTGTTCGAGTACGTCTACCTCGCTCGGCCCGACAGTGTCATCGGTGGCCGGTCGGTGCACTCGACGCGAGTCGAGATCGGACGACGACTCGCCAAGGAGCATCCGGCCGAGGGTGACCTGGTGATTCCGGTGCCCGAGAGTGGAACTCCCGCCGCGGTCGGTTTCGCGCAGGGCTCCGGCATTCCCTACGGCCAGGGCTTGATGAAGAACGCCTATGTGGGCCGCACGTTCATTCAGCCGTCGCAGACCATCCGCCAACTCGGCATCCGGCTCAAACTCAACCCTCTCAAAGAGGTCATACGGGGCAAAAGACTGGTGGTGGTGGACGATTCGATCGTTCGCGGCAACACTCAGCGCGCCCTGATCAGGATGCTGCGCGAGGCCGGTGCGCTGGAGATTCACGTGCGTATCGCGTCGCCGCCGGTACGTTGGCCCTGCTTCTACGGCATCGACTTCGCTTCTCCCGCAGAGCTGATCGCCAACGGTGTCGACTCCGAGGACGGCATTCTCGAGGGCGTTCGGCAGGCGATCGGTGCCGATTCGTTGGGGTACATCTCCATCGACGGCATGATCGCTGCCTCCGAGCAGCCTGAATCGCGCTTGTGTGCAGCATGTTTCACCGGCAAATACCCGATCGATCTGCCTGCCGACAATGCGCTCGGCAAGCACGTTCTCGAGGGCCTGCTTGCCTCGGCCGCCGGGCAGCCGGTGGACAACGACGCGAATGTGAGCGCTCTGAGTCGTCCGTGAGCTGGGCGTTCCTGCGAGGGAACAACGGGGTTTTCTCAATGCCACATATTGGAAACAGTCCGTCGGTACTGTCCTTTCAGTTACATAGGACACACCGATTTGGATAGAGGCATCAGATGACCCTGTCGCCCGACGACGGACGCATGCAGCGCTACAGCGCGGCATCGAAGACCGCCGTGCGCAAGCACAGCAAGAAGACCGCTGCAGTGGCAGCACTGTCGGTACTCGCATTGACTGCGGCGGCCTGCGGCTCGGGCCGCACCGACGACGCCGGCGGATCCGGCGACAGCGGCGGCGGCGAGACGATCACCGTCGGAACCACCGACCAGGTGACGTCACTCGACCCGGCCGGCTCGTACGACAACGGCTCGTTCATGGTGATGAACCAGACGTATCCCTTCCTGATGAACTTCGCCCCCGGCAGCTCCGAGCTGGAGCCCGACGCGGCCGAGAGCTGCGACTTCGCCGAGCCGACCGTCTACACGTGCACGCTCAAGGACGACCTGACGTTCGCGAACGGCAACCCACTGACGAGTGAGAGCGTGAAGTATTCGTTCGATCGAATCGTCGCGATCAACGATCCCAACGGGCCTGCGTCGCTGTTGACCAACCTCGACAGCATCGCCACGCCGGACGAGAAGACCGTCGAGTTCACCCTGAAGGCTGCGAACGACCAGACGTTCCCGCAGATTCTGGCGACCCCGGCAGGCCCGATCGTCGATCAGACCGTGTTCCCGGCCGATTCCGTTCTCGACGACGACGCCATCGTGGCGGGTACGCCGTTCGCCGGTCCGTACTCGATCTCGAGCTACGCCAAGAACTCCCTCGTCAGCTTTGCCGCGAACGGCGACTACAACGGAATTCTCGGAACGCCGAAGACGTCGTCGATCAACGTGAAGTACTACACCAGCTCCGACAACCTCAAGCTCGACGTTCAGAACAAGGCCATCGATGTGGCGTGGCGCTCGCTGACTCCGACGGACGTCGAATCGCTCGGAGCCGTCGACGGTCTGACGGTGCACGAGGGGCCCGGTGGCGAATCCCGCTACATGGTGTTCAACATGAACACGATGCCCGGCGACACCCCGGAGCAGAAGTTGGCCGTGCGCAAGGCAATTGCGGCCTCTGTCGATCGCCAGGCGCTCTCCGACAGCGTTTACAAGGGCACGTACACCCCGCTGTACTCCGTGGTTCCGACCGGTCTGGAAGGTTCCAACAAGGCCTTCTCCGACGTCTACGGTGAGACACCCAACAAGGACGAGGCTGCCGGATTCCTCTCCGCTGCAGGCGTCGCCACTCCGATCCAACTCAACCTGCAGTACAACCCGGACCACTACGGTTCGTCCTCGAGCGAGGAGTACGCCGCGATCAAGAGTCAGCTCGACGCGACGGGCTTGTTCAACGTGAACCTGCAGTCGACCGAGTGGAGCACGTACACCAAGGAACGCGTCGCCGACGCGTACCCGGTGTACCAGCTGGGTTGGTTCCCGGACTACCCCGACGCAGACAACTACCTGACGCCGTTCTTCGCACCGGACAACTTCCTGCAGTCGCACTTCGAGAGCCCGGAGATCACCTCGCTGCTCGATCTCGAGCGCACGACGGCCGACGAAAATGCGCGGATGCAGATCATCGGTCAGATTCAGACCGAGCTGGCGACGAACTACCTGCCGACGCTTCCGTTGTTGGAGGGCAAGCAGATCGCCGTCGCCACCGACGAGATCAGCGGTGTCGACGAGACTCTCGACGCCTCGTTCAAGTTCCGTTTCGTCACTCTCGCCAAGAGCTGACCGGTGCCCACTACCGCGGACGCGCCGGTAGGGGAGAAGCAAGCGAAGCAGGCGAGCGCGCCGTCACGATACGGCGCGCTCGCCCGCTATCTCGGGATCAGATTTCTGCTGATCATTCCGACTGCCTGGATTCTCGTCACCGTCGTCTTCTTTCTGATGCGGGTCATCGGTGATCCGATCACCGCCGCCCTCGGCGGCCGCCTACCCGCCGAACAGATCGCCCAACGCAAGGCCGAGGCCGGCTACGACCGGCCGATCCTGACGCAGTACTGGGAGTACCTGACCGGTTTGCTGCGCGGCGACTTCGGCCGCTCGGCCACCGACAATCGCGCGATCAGCGACGTTCTACTCGTCAACGGTGCTGCCACACTGGAATTGGCCTTCTGGGCTCTGCTGGTGGCCTTCGCGGTCGGTATTCCGCTCGGTTTCTTCGCCGCCACCCATCGAGACCGATTCGGCGACGCCTCGTTGCGAATCTTCGCGATCCTGGCGTACGCGGCCCCGGTGTTCTTCGTCGGCATGCTGCTCAAGCTGCTGTTCGCCGTCAAGCTCGGCTGGCTGCCGGTGGCCGGACGAGCGAGCACCAATGTGGAACTGGCACTGCAGAACGTCGCTCCGAAGACCAACATTCTGATCATCGATTCGTTCCTCTACGGTGAGCCGAGCTACATCGTCGACGTGCTCCAGCACGCCGTACTGCCGGCGCTCGCCCTGGGTCTGTTGACGGCCGGAGTGTTCCTGAGGTTGGTGCGCGTCAACCTGATTCAAACGCTGCAGGCACCCTTCGTAGATGCCGCCCGCGCTCGCGGGTTGAGCGAGGGCACGGTGACGCGACGGCATGCGTTCCGCAACGCCATGATTCCCATCGTCACCGTCATCGGCCTGCAGATCGCCGTGCTGCTCGGCGGCGCGGTATTGACCGAGACCACGTTCGAGTGGCAGGGCCTCGGCTACGAACTCGCCCGCTACCTGCAGGCCCGCGATTTTGTTGCCGTGCAGGGCATCGTGACGTTCCTGGCCGTGGTGGTCGCCGTCGTCAGCTTCTTCACCGACGCGATCGTCGCACTCATCGACCCGAGAGTGAGGTTCTGATGAGCACCGAAGTCGTGCTGTCCGACGTCCCGCCCACCCGCCCGCACCGTCGAGGAGTTCCCGGCGTCGCGTTCGTGAAGTCGACATCGGGCTTGCAACGCGTCACCTTGATCGTCGGGTTGGTCCTGATGGTGGGGTTCGTGATCGCCGCAGTGTTCGCTCCGCTTCTCGCGCCGTACGGGTTCTCGCAGACCAGCGACGCCGGGCAGGATTTCGCCCGCCAGGCAGCCCCGTCCGCGCAGCATTGGTTCGGCACCTCGGTCCGCGGCGAGGACGTGTTCTCTCGGGTGATCTACGGTGCACGAACAGCTTTGATGGTGATTGCGTCGTCGTTGATTCTCTCGCTGATCATCGGCGTTCCGCTCGGCCTGGCCTCGGGGTACATCGGCCGATGGTTCGACCGAGTGCTCGTGCTGTTCATGGACGCGATGTACGCATTCCCGTCGCTGCTGCTCGCGGTGGTCATCTCGATCGTCGTCGCAGGCGGACAGTCGTCCAGCTTCGGCGGTATCGCATCCGCGGCCATCGCCATCACGGCGATCTTCGTGCCGCAGTACTTCCGCGTGGTACGCAACGCCACGGTGGCGGTCAAGACCGAACCGTACGTCGACGCCGCCCGAGTCACCGGAGCCGGTACTCCGCGAATCCTGTTCCGCCACATCCTCGCCAACGTGGTGCAGACGCTGCCGGTCATCATCACACTGAACGGGGCCGAGGCCATCCTGACCCTGGCCGGACTCGGATTCCTCGGCTTCGGCATCGAGCCCACCTCCGCCTCGGAGTGGGGCTACGACATCAACAAGGCGCTGCCCGATATCTCCAACGGCATCTGGTGGACGTCGGTGTTCCCCGGCCTGGGCATCGTGCTCGTTGTGCTCGGCCTGACCATGGTGGGCGAAAGCGCAAGCGAGACACTCAATCCGCTGCTGCGCACCCGCAAGAAGTTCAAGAAGGCGGTGAAGGTATGACATCGAGCGTTGCGACTCCACAAGAGTCCGCACTGTCGGTGAAGTCGTTGTCCGTCACGTTTCTGACCGATGCCGGCGAAGTCGATGCCGTCACCGAGGTCTCGTTCGAGGTGTATCCCGGTGAAGTCCTGGCCGTGGTGGGCGAGTCCGGCTCGGGCAAGTCCGTCAGCGTCAGATCCGCCATCGGACTGCTACCCGACACCGCACGCGTGGAGGGCCACGTGGTGCTCGGGGGCCAGGACGTGACGACGCTGAGCAACAAGGCGTGGGCGCAGTTGCGCGGCAACAAGATTTCGATGGTGTTCCAGGAACCGGGCAGCGCTCTGGATCCGCTGTTCACCATCGGGTATCAGATCG
The DNA here is from genome assembly GCF_038069675.1 of Rhodococcoides navarretei. Taxonomy (NCBI): domain Bacteria; kingdom Bacillati; phylum Actinomycetota; class Actinomycetes; order Mycobacteriales; family Nocardiaceae; genus Rhodococcoides; species Rhodococcoides navarretei. The sequence continues at coordinate 4,028,908 of NZ_JBBPCN010000001.1, read as the reverse complement.
TCGAGGCACTGCGGGCGCATACGCGCGACGACGGAAAGCGAATGTCGGCCAAGGACGCCAAGACGCGGGCCGTCGAACTGTTGACGATGGTCGGCCTGCCCAGCCCCGAACAACGCTTCTCGTACTATCCGCACGAGCTCTCGGGTGGGCAGAAGCAACGCGTCATGATCGCGATCGCCATCTCGTGCGAGGCGAAAGTCATCATCGCCGACGAGCCGACCACCGCGCTCGACGTCACGGTGCAGGCCGAGATCCTCGAACTACTGCGCGATCTCAAGGATCGGCTGGGTTGTGCCATCGTGCTCATCACCCACAGCATGGGCGTCGTCTCTGATCTGGCGGACCGCGTCGTCGTCATGCAGAACGGTCGCGTCGTCGAGGAAGCACCGGTGGCGCAGCTCTTCGATGCGCCCGCAGACGACTACACCAAGAAGCTGCTGGCCGCGGTGCCGACGCTGGCCGCGGTGGAGTCGGACAAGACCGTCGACACGTCGGGCGAACCGGTACTCGACGTCTCTCGGTTGGTGGTGCAGTTCTCCGGCGGTGTCGGCTCGCCTGCCTTCCGGGCGGTCGACGACGTCTCGCTCACCATCCACCGCGGCGAAACCCTCGGCCTGGTGGGTGAATCCGGCTCGGGTAAGTCCACGATCGGCAGATGTGTTGCGGCACTGCAGAAGCCGACCAGCGGCAGCGTGACGGTGATGGGGCAGAACATCGCAGGGGTGAGCGAACGCAAACTCAAGCCCCTGCGGAAGCGGTTCGGGTTCGTCTTCCAGGACCCGTCGGCGTCACTGAACCCCCGACTGACCGTCGGACAGTGCATCGCCGAGCCGATGATCGTGCACAAGTACGGCTCCAAGGATGCGATCGCGGCCAGAACGACCGAGCTGCTCGACGCCGTGCAACTGCCGTCCGGCACCGGCAAGCGCTACCCGCACGAGCTCTCCGGTGGACAGCGGCAACGCGTCAGTCTGGCGCGGGCACTGGTACTGGGACCGGATCTGGTGGTTGCGGACGAGCCGACCAGTGCACTGGATGTCTCGGTACAGGCGGCCGTGCTCGACCTGTTCGAGGCACTGCAGCGGGAGTTCGGATTCGCGTGCCTGTTCATCAGCCACGACCTCGCGGTGGTCGACCGCGTCGCGCACCGCGTGGTGGTGCTGCGGGGCGGGGGAATCGTCGAACAGGGAACACCGTGGAAGATTTTGCGATCACCGGAGGCGGACTACACCAAGAAGCTGTTGGCGGCGATTCCCGGTAAGCGGCTGCACACGTGAGTTCTTCTCCTGACCGGGCACTCCGGTACCGTTAGGGCGCTATCTGTGCCGTCACGGGCGCTGACATGATCGAGTACACAGGCTGGAGCCGAATGACCGAGGAATCCCAACCCACGAGCGCAACTCACTCGGGCGGTGCCTCCTACGCGGCGGCCGGGGTCGACATCGCCGCAGGAGATCGAGCAGTGCAACTGTTCGCGCCGCTCGCCAAGAAGGCCAGTAGGCCCGAGGTCATGGGCGGTCTCGGTGGTTTCGCCGGCCTCTTCGCGCTCAAGGGCGACTACCGCGAGCCCGTCCTGGCCGCCTCGACCGACGGCGTCGGCACCAAGGTGGCCGTGGCGCAGGCGCTCGGAAAGCACGACACCCTCGGTCTCGACCTGGTCGCAATGGTCGTCGACGACCTCGTCGTCTGCGGTGCCGAGCCACTGTTCCTGCAGGACTACATCGCCGTGGGCCGCGTGGTTCCCGAGCAGGTCGCGGAATTGGTCAAGGGCATCGCAGAAGGCTGCGTCATCGCCGGCTGCGCGCTGCTCGGCGGCGAGACGGCCGAGCACCCGGGACTGATGGCCGACGGCGATTACGACCTCTCGGCCACCGGCATCGGCGTCGTCGAGGCGGATTCGATCCTCGGACCCGAGCGGGTACGACCCGGTGACGTCGTCATCGGCATGGGATCGTCGGGCCTGCACTCCAACGGCTACTCCCTCGCTCGCAAGGTGCTGCTGGAGATCAACCACATGGATCTCGGCGGACACGTCGAGGAGTTCGGTCGCACTCTCGGTGAGGAACTGCTCGAACCCACCAAGATCTACGCCAAGGACTGCCTCGCACTCGCTGCGGAAACCGACGTCCGCACGTTCTGCCACGTGACCGGCGGCGGATTGGCGAACAACCTCTCACGGGTCATGCCCGAGGGCCTCGTCGCCGAACTCGACCGCACCACGTGGAGCCCGGCTCCGATCTTCTCGCTGATCGCGCAGCGTGGACGCGTCGAGCGGGCCGAGATGGAGCAGACGTTCAACATGGGTGTCGGCATGGTTGCCATCGTGGCACCCGAGGACGTCGACCGCGCCCTCGCAGTGCTGACCGCACGTCACATCGACTGCTGGACGCTGGGCACGGTGAAGAAGGCGACCGGTAAGGACGTCGCCGACGAGCGTGCGCTGTTGCTGGGTAACCACCCGCGGTTCTGATCGCGGCGTTATCGCACGAACAAATGAGGGGGAGCCGCACTGCGGCTCCCCCTCAGTCGTTCAGTGCACAAAACTAGCGTCGCCAGTCCTCGTACTCGTCTTCCTCGACTCGGGAATGCACATCCGAGTCAGAGTGGATGCCACGATGGGAGTTGGACGAACCACCGGAGAGTTCCTTCTGCAGACTCTCCAAGTCCGTTGTCGGCGAGCTGTACTTGAGCTCACGAGCGACTTTTGTCTGCTTTGCCTTAGCCCTGCCTCGGCCCATGGCGGTGCCCCCTCGCGGACTTGCGGGGCGGCCTGGGGAAATTTGGCGGCCCCGTTAGAGTTGGTATTTCTTCCTGGCACACACTCTAGCGCGCGAATCGCCGCGATGCGCATACGGCACCTCGTGTCGGTGGCATGCGACCGGGCGCGACACGCCCGGGGCAGGGGTCGGCGCTGCCTGTACCTGCACATATCCGTGCACAGGCAAACTATCTACGTTTCGCGACACGAGAACTACGTGCTGCGCGTCATGGCCTTCTCACGGATTTCAGTGCTCCCGCCGCGTCGCGGTACACCTTCGGTGCCAATCCCGGCTCGTCGAGCAGAGTCGCCATCGCCACCGCATCCTTCCCCTCGAAGAGCATGCGCACCGTCACCCCGTGTTCCGGGACGGACTGCACTGCAACCGCGTCACCGCCGGCGAACACCCCCGGTTCGATGACTCGGAGGTACGCCCCCACATCACCTCGATCCGTGAAACGGCGGATCCACCTCGGCTCGTCCATCCATCGCGCGAACGTCCCACAGGGCTTGCGGGCGATCGTCACCTCCAAGGTCACCGTTCCGACGCGCCACCGCGACCCGATCACCGCGTCGGTCACCGGTACACCCTCGGTGCGGAGATTCTCGCCGAATCGACCCGGTGGAACCGGCACCCCGAGCTCGGAGGCCCAGTACCGGGCTTCCGCCTCGTCGTAGGCGTAGACGGCCTGATCGAGCCCGCCGTGGAACTTCGTGTCCCGGCAGTGATCGCCGCCGATGCCGAGCTCGTGGACGTCCACCGGTCCGTCGACAGGTCTCTTGTCGATGCCGCTGTCGACCACCGCGCGGCGTCCGAACGGCACGTCGGCATGCACCACGCAGACCGCCAGAACGGTTCCGGTCACCGGCCGCGCAGGCGGTCGACGGCAGCGCGGCCGGCCTGGACGTCGTCGTAGGACGGGATGGAATCAGGATCGATGGATGCCGCGCACGGACCCGCCTCGAGGGCGGTGTCGACCGGAATCGTCCGCTTGAGCAGAGCCAACGCGATCGGGCCGAGCTCGAAGTGGTCGATGACGGTACCCAGACGCCCCACCGTGCGGCCGCCTGCGGTGACCGCATCGCCGGTGCTGGGCCTGCCGTCCGCCGAACCGTCGAGATGAAGCAACACCAGGTGACGCGGCGGGCGACCGAGATTGTGAACGCGCGAGACCGTCTCCTGGCCGCGATAGCAGCCCTTCTCCAGATGCACCGCGCCGAACTCGGCGGCGCTACCGATCCACCGAACCTCGTGCGGGATGGTCTTCTCGTCGGTGTCCACGCCCACGCGTGGACGCAGCGATTCCACGCGCAAGGCGTCGAACGCCCAGGTTCCGGCGGGAGCGGCTCCGGCGTCGCGAAGTCGGAGGAACCAGTCGACCAGGTTCGCGCGGGGGATCACCACGTCGTACGAGTTCTCGCCCGGCCACGGCATCCGCCGAACGAAACCGCCGCCGTCGATCGCCGACGCACCGTAGGTCTCGCTCGGGGCTGGCAGGCCGGCCTTGTCGAGAATCGACGCCGCGTCGGATCCGAGGACGGTGAGAACGGCGAGTTCGTCGGCCTCACGGGGTTCGGCCTTCGCCCAGAACACCATCTTCTTCAGGAACGAGAGCAGGTCGGGGCCGGCCACGCGTTCGGTGTCGATGTACGTGACGCCGCCCGAGTCGGTCTGCACGAAGTGATGCTCGATGCGGCCGTTGACGTCCAGGCTCAGATTCTCGGCCGAGCTGCCGTCGGCCAGGTTCGAGACGAGTTGGCTCGAGATCGTGTTCAGCCAGCTCAGCCGTTCGTCGCCGCTGATGGCGAGGACGAAGCGATGGGATCGATCGATGACGGCGGCCCCGCTCACGGCGTGGCGTTGCTCGCCGAACGGATTGCCGTAGTGCCAGGCCACTCCGGCGTCGACGCTGTCGTCGGGGGAAGGAACCGCACCGGGAAGGGTGAGAAGAGGACTCGGGGTGATCGTCACGGAATCGGACACCACTCCATAGTAGGAGCAGCCCGGCATGTCCTCGGCGGCCGACGGGGCACGAACCGGTCAGCGGAGGGTCGCGGGACGTTTTACATACGTGCAACCCGTCCGATATCTGCCTGCGTTTCGGCCCGCCTACGTTGAGCGCGTGAAATATCTGAAGCACCCGGCAGCGCAGATCGGCCTGGCCGCGGTCGGCGGAATCGTGTTCGGTCTGATCGTCGGCGACTGGGCGTCGAACCTGAAGTTCGTCGGCGACCTGTTCATCCGCTTGATCCAGATGTCGATCGTTCCACTGGTGATGGCATCGGTGATCGTTGCGACCGGGTCGATGTCCGGCACCGGCACGGGAAAGATCGCGGCTCGCACGTTCAAATGGATGATCGGGTTCTCGTTCGTGGCCGCGGTCCTGGCCTGGGTGCTCAGCAGCCTCATCCAGCCGGGTGCAGGCATGGTGTTCACCCAGGAACTCGATCCCGATCTCGAAGAAGCGGCAGGCGAGGCGCTGGGCTGGCAGGACACGCTGCTCAACTTCGTCTCGACGAACGTCTTCAGCGCCATGTCGACGGCCACGATGGTGCCCATCATCGTCTTCTCGTTGCTCTTCGGTATCGCGCTGCGCAGTCACATCTCCAAGACCGGTGACACCGGCGTCCTCACGCTCATGGATCAGTTCCAGCAGATCGTGCTGACCATGATTCGCCTGGTGATGGTGATTGCACCGGTCGGCGTCTTCTGTCTGCTCGCCGCGCTCGCAGGTGATGTCGGATTCTCCGTCGTCTCCACCGCACTGAGCTACCTGGGCACGACGCTGCTCGGCGTGCTGATCCTGTTCGTGCTGTTCGTCGTGGTGGTCACGGTACGAACCCGATTGGACCCGAGGTTGCTGCCGGCCAAACTCACCGAGCAGACGGTCATCGCCGTCACCACCACCAGTTCCGCTGTCACGTTCCCGACGGTGCTGAAGAACACCGTGGAGAAGGTCGGCGTCAGTCAGAAGGTCGCCAACTTCACGCTGTCGATCGGGCTGACCATGGGGTCGTACGGTGCGGTTCTCAACTACATGATCGTCGTGATGTTCCTCGCGCAGGCAGGCAACATCGAGCTGAGCCTCGGCCAGATCGCTCTCGGAATGGGACTGGCGATTCTGCTGAACATGGGCACCATCACGGTGCCGGGCGGATTTCCCGTGGTCGCGATGTTCCTCGCGACGTCGTTGGATCTGCCGTTCGAGGCCGTCGGCCTGCTGATCGCCGTGGACTGGTTCGCCGGAATCTTCCGCACCTTCCTCAACGTCAACGGAGACACCTTCGTCGCGATGCTGGTGGCCAACGCCGACGACGAGATCGACCGCGAGGTCTACGACGGCACCAAGGTCGTCGTCGCCGAGGAGATCGACCTAGACGAGTACCGCGACGTCATGGCCCAAGCGGATCGGGCGGACTGACCCCGCTGCTCTACAGTGACGGCCATGTCGGAGTCGGTAGTGGTGACGTTGGACGGCCGGGTGCACGACGCGAATCGGCCGTTGCTGTTCGCCGACGATCTGGCGGCCGTGCGTGGTGACGGCGTGTTCGAGACGCTGCTCGTGCGGGACGGGGTGGCGTGCGCGGTGGAGTTGCATCTGGCGCGACTGGTGGCGTCGGCCGAGGCATTGGATCTACCCGTTCCCGACCTGGATGCGTGGCGAGCAGTCGTGCAGCAGGCCACCGAACGGTGGGCGGAGGCGTCGACGGAGGAGGGCGTGCTCCGGCTGGTGCTCAGCCGCGGACGCGAGGGCGGGGGAGGCCCGACTGCCTACGTGACGGTGGGGCCGCTTCCCGGACGAGTGCGGAGCGCGCGTGCGGACGGAGTGTCGGTGATCACGCTCGATCGCGGCTACTCGGTGGATTTCTCGGCGGGTGCACCGTGGCAGCTCGCGGGGGCCAAGACGTTGTCCTACGCGACGAACATGGCCGCGTTGCGGCACGCCGCGACGCTCGGGGCCGACGATGTGATCTATCTCAGCAGTGAGGGGCGGGTGCTCGAGGGTCCGCGCTCGACGGTGGTGCTCGCCCGCGGTAAGACTCTCGTCACACCGTCGGTGGAACAGGGCATCCTCGCCGGAACCACGGTCGCCGGGTTGTTCGGGGTTGCCGAGGCTGCCGGGTGGGAGTGTTCGCACGGCCACCTGTATCCCGCGGATCTCATTGCTGCAGATGGTGTTTGGCTGGTGTCCTCGGTGACCCTCGCGGCTCGGGTCGCGTCGATGAACGGTGTCGTCCTCGGGCGTCCCGGCCCGCGCGACGAGGTGCGGGAGATGGTCGATCTGGCCGTTCGGACCCCCGAGAAGGCGTAAGGGTCCGACGACCCTGTCGTAAGACTCTTCCCTACTACTACTCGTAGTAGTACTGTCGAATTTGTCGCGGGCCAACGCCCTGACCTGCGGTGTTGCCCGTCACAGCTCGGGTACGAGAGTTCGGAGTACTGATGGACGCGTTGGATGTCTCGAGGTGGCAGTTCGGTATCACCACCGTCTACCACTTCATACTGGTTCCCCTCACGATCGGGCTGGCTCCGATGGTGGCCGCCATGCAGACCATGTGGGTGATCACCGGCAAGGACTCCTGGTATCGGCTGACCAAGTTCTTCGGCAAGCTGTTCCTCATCAACTTCGCCCTCGGCGTCGCCACCGGAATCGTGCAGGAATTCCAGTTCGGTATGAACTGGAGCGAGTACTCCCGTTTCGTCGGTGACGTCTTCGGCGCACCACTCGCCCTCGAAGGTCTGGTGGCCTTCTTCCTCGAATCCACTTTCCTCGGACTGTGGATCTTCGGCTGGAGCCGCCTTCCGAAACTCGTTCACCTGGCGACAATTTGGCTCGTCGCCATCGGCGTCAACGCCTCGGCCTACTTCATTATTGCGGCCAATTCCTGGATGCAGCATCCCGTCGGCGCGATCTACAACGAGGAGACCGGCCGCGCGGAACTGACCGACATCTGGGCCCTGCTCACCAACAACACCGCGCTGGCGGCATTTCCGCACGCCGTGGCAGGAGCGTTCCTCACCGCGGCGACCTTCGTCGCCGGAATCTCCGGCTGGTGGATGGTCCGCGAGGCCCGCAAGAACAAGGGTGGCGTCGGACCGCAGGATCCGCTTCGGGAATCCAACTCGCGGAGTATGTTTCGTCCCGCAGCTCGCATGTCCTTCGTCATCATGATCGTCGCAGGTGGCGCGCTGGCCATCACCGGCGACATTCAGGGCAAGCTGATGTTCGAGCAGCAGCCGATGAAAATGGCCTCGGCGGAATCGCTGTGCGACACAGAGACCGGAGCCAGCTTCTCGCTGCTGACCGTCGGAACCCACAACAACTGTGAATCCGTGGTGCACCTCATCGCGATACCCGGCCTCACCTCGTTCCTGGCGGAGAACGACTTCGGGGCCACCGTGCAGGGCGTCAACCAGTTGCAGGAGCAGTACGAGCAGCAATTCGGACCGGGCAACTACAAGCCGAACCTGTTCGTCACCTACTGGGCCTTCCGAATGATGATCGGACTGGCCGCCGGATCGGCCTTGCTCGCCATCGCGGGACTGTGGGTCACCCGAGGGGGTCGAGTGCCCGATCAGAAGTGGTTCTCGTGGCTGAGCCTCGCGGCGATCCCGACGCCGTTCCTGGCCAACAGTGCCGGCTGGATCTTCACCGAAATGGGCCGGCAGCCATGGGTTGTCGCACCCAACCTGTCGGGTGTCGATCAAATCCGGCTCACCGTCGACCAAGGTGTCTCGGACCATCCCGTCGGCCTGGTCGTCGCCTCGCTGGTCACCTTCACCCTGCTCTACGCGGCACTGGGCGGCGTGTGGTTCTACCTGCTCCGCCGGTACGTCATCGAAGGACCTCTCGACCACGACGCGCATCCGCACGTCGACCCGCCGGACTCGGAAGACGAAGAGCCCAAACAGCTCTCGTTCGCGTACTAGGGGATAGCAATGTCACTGCCCGAATTCTGGTTCTTCGTCATCGCGTTCTTCTTCGTCGGCTACTTCGTGCTCGAAGGCTTCGACTTCGGCGTCGGCATGCTCATGCCCATTCTGGGACGGCACTCCGACGCCGCGACCGGGGAGAAGCGTCGCCGTACCGTGCTCAACACCATCGGACCCGTCTGGGACGGCAACGAGGTGTGGCTCATCACTGCGGGCGGAGCCCTGTTCGCCGCCTTCCCCGAGTGGTACGCCACACTGTTCTCCGGCTTCTATCTCCCGCTGCTGCTCATCCTGGTGGCCCTGATCCTGCGGATCTGCGCCATCGAGTGGCGCGGCAAGATCGACGACCCGCTATGGCGTCGACGCTGCGATATCGGCATCGGCATCGGCTCCTGGGTTCCGGCGGTGCTGTGGGGTGTCGCCTTCGCGAACATCGTGCGCGGGGTCGCGATCGACGAGAACAAGAAGGTCACCGCCGGCTTCTTCGACCTGCTCAATCCCTACGCCCTGCTCGGCGGAGCCACCATGGCACTGGTGTTCGCCCTGCACGGTGCAGTGTTCATCGCACTCAAGACCTCCGGCGACGTGCACGAGGATTCGGTGAAAATCGCAGCACGCCTGTCGGTTCCGGCCGTTCTCGTCGGCGGGACATTCGCTCTGTGGACCCAACTCGCGCACGGGAAGACCTGGACGTGGCTACTCGTCGGCGTGGCCTCGGTCGCCCTGCTTCTCGTCGTCGCACTGACCGCGAAAGTACGGGAAGGCTGGGCCTTCGTCTTCACCAGCATCGCCATCGTGGCCGTCGTCGTGCTGCTGTTCGCATCCCTGTTCCCCAACGTCATGCCGTCGAGTACCGATGCCGCCTTCGATCTCACGATCGCGAACGCGTCGTCCAGTCCGTACACGCTGAAGGTGATGACCTGGGCCGCGGCATTCGCAGCACCGGTTGTCCTCGGGTATCAGGCGTGGACGTACTGGGTCTTCCGCCAACGCATTTCGAGTGATCGGATCCCGGACTCGATCGGATTGACGGTGAAGTCGTGACCACTCCCGCTCGCTCGCGGGGGCCGATCGATCCCAGACTCTGGAAGTACTCTCGGCCCGCGCGTGGCTACATGATGGTCACGGTCGCGCTGTCCACCGTCGTCACGCTCTGCATCGTCGTGAGTGCGTTGACCCTCGGCCGCGTACTGGCCGGTGTCATCACCGACCCGACAGCCAGATCGCTGTCGGTCTGGACGACGGAACTGGCGGTGCTGGCGGGAGCAACAGCTGTTCGAGTGCTCGCGACCGGAGCCCAGTCCCGGTACGCGCACCGGTCGGCGTCGCGGGTGGTGGCCGAACTCGAAGTCGACGTGCTCACCGCAGCAACGCGATTCGATCCTCGCGAGCTCGACGCCGAACGGGAAGAGTTGGCCGTCGTCGTGACCCGAGCCATCGGGGGACTGCGGGCGTATCTGACCGGGTACCTGCCGGCGTTGGTGCTGGCCGCCATCGTCACGCCACTGGTACTGGTCGTCATCGTCACCCAGGACGTGACCTCGGCGGTGGTCATCGCGGTCACCTTGCCGCTCATCCCCATCTTCATGATCCTGATCGGCTTGTTGACCAAGGGCCGGGCCGCGGCGACGCTCGCCACGATGACCCGGTTGTCTGCGCAGATGCTCGATCTCCTGGCCGGTCTACCGACCTTGCGCGCACTGCGCCGTGAACACGGACCGGCCGCCCGCATCCGAGCACTCGGCGACGCCCATCGACGAACGACGATGCGCGCGTTGAAGGTTGCCTTCCTGTCGTCGATGGTGCTCGAGTTGCTCGCGACCCTGTGTGTCGCGCTGGTGGCCGTCGGTATCGGATTGCGCTTGGTGTTCGGGGAGATGACCCTCGAAGCAGGAATCATCGCGTTGATCCTCGCGCCCGAGGTGTACTTCCCGCTGCGTGCCGTCGGTACCCAGTTCCACGCAGCGGAGGACGGCGCCGAGGCCGCCGACCGCGCATTCCGAGTACTGGATCGGCGAACGACGCAGCCGACCGGTGGGCGCACCGTCGACGCTACGGCCGCGGACATCGAACTCGTCGGGCTCACCGTCGAGAGTCGGGACGGCGATGCTCCGGCAGGGCTGAGTGCGCTGTGTCGGGCGGGCACCATCACGGTACTCACCGGCCCGAACGGCTCGGGTAAATCGACTGCACTGCATGCCGTTCTGGGGCTGACGATCCCGACGAGCGGTGCGGTTCTCGTCGGCGGAGTGCCCGTGGTCGATCTCGATCTCGACCGGTGGTGGGCGCAGGTCGCGTGGCTTCCGCAGCGGCCGGTACTGCTTCCCGGCACGCTCTACGAGAATGTCGTCCTGCACGGGGTGCCCGACGCCGATGCGTTGGACGCAGCCTGCCGCGCTTCGGGTTTCGATGCCGTACTGCGAGATCACCCGAACGGCTGGAACACTCGCGTCGGACAGGGCGGAGTTGGACTCTCCCTCGGTGAGCTGCAACGCCTGGCCCTGACGCGAACCTTCGTGGCCGACGCTCCGGTGATGGTGTTGGACGAGCCGACGGCGCACTTGGACGCGACGAGTGAACACGCTGTGCTGCAGGCCATTCGGGATGCAGCGGACCGAGGCGTCACCGTGGTGATGGTCGGCCACCGGCGGTCGGTGCTGCAGGCAGCGGATCGTGTCGTCGAGGCGCGAAGCAGCTCGCCGACGGTACGGGAGTTCGATCATGTCTGACCTACGACGAGCTCTGGCCCTGTTCGAGCTGTCACCGCGGCGGGTGGCGCTGGCGTCGGCGGCCGGGGTGGCAACGCTCGGCAGCGCACTGGCTCTCGCTGCGCTGTCTGCATGGTTGATCACCCGAGCGTGGCAGATGCCTCCGGTGATGGACCTGACCGTGGCAGTGGTAGCCGTTCGAGCACTGGGTATTTCGCGCGGTGTGTTCCGCTACCTCGAACGGTTGACCACCCACGACGCGGCACTGCGCGGTACGACGGCAGCGCGCACGAGGATCTACGAGCGTCTGGCGAACGGACACGGCACAACCGCTCTGCGGCGCGGTGACGTCCTCGCTCGCACCGGGGCGGACGTCGACGTGCTCGGCGACGTGGTCGTACGGGCGATCGTCCCCATCTGCGTCAGCGTCGTGATGATGCTCGCGGCCGTGGGACTGCTCGCAGGTATCGCGCCGGCTGCCGCGTCGATCCTGGCGGTGGCGTTGCTGATCGCGGGCGTGGGCGCACCGATCCTGGCCGCGCGGTCGGCACGGATCGCCGAAGAAGCCGGAGCCGACGCCGACGCCCGGTTCGCCGAGACCGCCGTCCGAGCACTCGACCATGCCGCAGAACTGCGAGTGGCCGGACGGCTCGACGCGACGCTCGCCGAAGCCGCAGGGGCAGCACAGGATTCCGTGATCGCCCGCGACCGTGCGGCGCGGCCGTCGGCGCTGGCCGATGCGGCCGGGCCGCTGTCCATCGGGGCGTCGGTGATCGGGTCCTTGCTCGTCGGCATCGGGCTGTACGGACCGACCGGAGGCACCCCAGGCGGCATGACCCCGATGGCCTTGGCGATCATCGTGTTGGTTCCGCTGGCCGCCTTCGAAGCGACCGCGGCACTGCCGGGCGCGGCGATCGCCCTGATGCGTGGACGAATCGCGGCAACTCGAATCATGGCGATGCTCGATGCGGCTCCGCCGCATGTGCACGGAACTTCGACCCCTGCTACGAATTTCCGCGCACATGCGCGCAGCGCTCTCGTCGGGCCCAGCGGATCCGGGAAGACCACGATGCTGCGCGCGCTGGCCGAGGAATACGGTTCGGAGGCAGCACTGTTCGCCGAGGACGCGCATCTGTTCGACACCTCGATTCTGGAGAACCTGAGGGTGGTACGCGGCGACGTCGACGAAGAACAGGCAACGGACGCACTGCGACGCGTCGGCCTCGGCCCGTGGCTCGACGCTCTGCCGCTGGGAGTGCACACCACGCTGGTCGGCGGCGCGCAGGCGGTCTCCGGGGGAGAGCGACGCAGACTGCTGTTGGCGCGCGCTCTGCTCAGTACGGCGCCGATCGTGCTGCTGGACGAGCCGACGGAACATCTCGACAGAGTCTCCGGCGAACGGATACTTCGAGAGCTGCTCACCACCGACGGTGGCCTGTTCGGTGCCGACCGAACCGTGGTGGTCGTCACCCATCAATTGCCGGAGAACACCGACGCGGACCAGGTGATCGATCTCGGCGCAGACCCGGAGAAAAAACCCTTTGCCGACTCGGAATCTCCGGCGTACGTTGGGAGTACACGAGAGAGGAGGTGGTCTGAAGTTGATGAACTCTAGGACGCGTGAGGTGGCTGTCAGCTAGCCGCAACCGCTGACGGATTCACTCGGAAGACCGCGCGAGCGGCAGGCGAATCCCAGGCAGCTACCCGGCCCCCGAGCCCCCGACCTGTCCGGTCGGGACCTGAAAGCAGGTATGGCTCGGGGGCCGTTCGCGTGCAGTGGGTAGGTGAGAGTCAGCCGATGTAGCGTGACAGGCGAGCGGACAACCGCGGTGCCAGTGGGCCGTCGGCGACGACGCGTTCCTCGACGTACGCGAGATCTCCGCCCTCGACGATGCCGTAGAGCCGTCGGGCCCCGCCCACCAGAGCGCCCGATGTGCTGCGAATGACGACGTCGGTGGCGAGCTCCCAGGACGACTGGGTGAGTGCGTGGCCGTAATACAGCTCGACGACGCCGGTGCTGTGAGTCAGCAGCAGTTCGACGACCTCTTCGTTCTCGGAGCCCTTTTCGCCGTGGCCCCCACTCATGCGCCAGAATCCGGTCTCGCGGAGGTCCGGATGTGCGAAGTTGCCGTCGGAATCGAGACGCCACGACCGCGATTCCCAGCTCAGGTAGCTACCGCCGTCGTGGGTGACGATGATCTGCTGACCGAACGGGTAGTCGGTGCCGAACTCCGGGTCGTGCCCCTCACCCTCGCCGCGCCACACACCGACGAGCGGCAGCAGGGCGAGCATGGAGGGATGCAGATCGGGGCCGAGGCGGACATTGGCGGTGTCGTCGGGATGCGGAATGTCCGGCAGGACCGGAACATTGCGCGTCGACGCCTCGGCGAACTTCTGTTCGGCTGCCGCTATCGCTTCGTCACCGCTGGTGATGGGGGTGTCGAGGCCCTCGTCACCATTGCTTGGTTGCCCCGCGACCGGTTCTGTCACGACTCGTCGTTGACCAGTCGGTAGACGACATAGAGCGAGAACGCGATGATGGCTACTGCCGCAAGCGCCAGCAATACCTCGAAGAAGATGACCACGAGAGCGAGTTTAACCCGCGGCGATCGTCGTGGAGAACAGCGGCCCGAATCCGGCCTGTGTCTTTGGTGACATATAACCGGATTCGAGGATACGAGTGGGCTGGATCACCCGTCGTGGTGGAGAATTCCCGGCGAGCAGGTACCTTCTTCGAGGGGCGTCGGGTGGTACAGGATCAATTCCCGATGTTGTTCACTGTGTTTCGCCACGAAGACTGGGGAGGTCTCCGCACCAATGCTGCGTCGTAAACTGGCTCTGACATCCGTGTTTCTCAGGTCGGCGGCGGTGACCGTGGCGTTGGCGCTTGCCGCTCCCGCAGTTGCGCTCGCCGCTCCGGACTCGGGATCGGCAGACTCCGGATCGTCCGACTTCGGGTCCTCGCAGGGCCCGAACATCGACCCGAACAACTACGCGCAGGACTGCCCGGACGTGTTGATGCTGGCCGTGTCCGGGGCCACCGACTCGGACGCGGATCGCAATCCCCTCAACGAGGAGTCGCAGACCATCGCGTCCAACTGGGTCGGGAACGTCACGGTGCCCACCGGTGAGGTCAACGCAGGCAGCCCCGGCACGGTCGGCTGGCTCTACGTCCCCTATGCATCGACGTACGGCGTCGGTTTCCTGGACGACGTGTTGACCTACCAGCAGACGATCGACGACGGTATTGCCTCGACCAATCGTCTCCTGGACGAGTACAAGACCAAGTGCGGTGACAGGACGAAGTTCGTTCTCGTCGGCTACAGCGTCGGCGGAGAGGTACTCGATCGGTTGGCCGTCGAGATCGGCCGACGCGACCCCGGTGCCTTGGTCACCGGCGACGACATCGCAGGCGTGATGATGATCGGCTCGCCCTACCGTCCGGCCGGTGTGCCGAACTTCGAGGACGAGCCCGGGCAATCACGCGGCGGGTTCATGGACCAGTCGCCCCGGGACTACGGAACGCTGACCGACAAGGTCACGTGGTCGTGCCGGCCCTACGATCTGGCGTGTGACGCACCGGCCGACATCGAGTTCCTGCAGCTGGCGCTGGAGATCATCTCGCAGATGCGGATGACGCTGCTCAACCCGGTGCAGACCGTGTCCGACTTCGCGCGTGCAGTGACGACCATCGCCACCCGCGCGATCGTCGACATCGCAACGAACAAGACCTGGCTCGAATCCGACGAGACCCTTCTGCAGGTTCTGGTGAAGGTGGCGGACGTGGACTACACGGTCGCCGATCAGCAGGCGGCGGACGCACTCACCCCGGACCAACTCCTGGCAGATCTCAACTGGGCACTGGGGCCGGGAGCCGAGACCGTGGAAGCGAAGCTGCGTGCCGAGGGCGAAGGGCTGGTGGACAACAACAAGGGCATCGTCGACGTCGTGCTCGGGCCGTACCTGCTCATCGGATTCCTGCAGCATCTGTCGTACTGGTACAACGACCCGAACGACGGCTACGAGTGGGAGAGCGAGAAGGTCGTGGCCTGGGTCACCGATCTTGCCCGCACCGAACGGGAGAAGGAGAACGCGCCCGAGGTCGTCACCCCGGAAGCCCCCGAGACCGCACCCGAAGCCCGACTGCTCCCGGTGCCCGGAACGCAGACGAGGGTCAGCGATCTCGGAGCGTTCCTCGAGTCCCAGGGCATCCCGGTACCGGAAGGGATGTTCCCGCCCCAGTACTCGACGGTGCCCGATCCGGCAGCCTCGGCACCCGTTCCCAACTAGAACCTCCGCTGGACCGAAAGAACCCCGCACCTGCGAGCAGGTGCGGGGTTCTCTTCTCGTTCGATGCGAGCGGGTCGAATCAGACTCCGACGGTCACATTCGCCGAGTGCACGCCTGCGCTCTCGGGGGCGATGACGGTGTCTCCGTTGCCCGATGCCGACAGCGCACGCAGCGTCCACTGTCCGGGTGCGGCGAAGAATCGGAAATCTCCGGTGCCCGACGCGACGACCTCTGCGGTGAACTCACCGCTGCCGTCGAGCAGACGCACGAACGCGCCTGCTACGGGCTCACCGTCGCCTGCGAGGACGCGGCCGGTGATGACCGTTTCCTTCTCGACGTCGACGCCTGCGGGGATGGTCTGGCCCTGTACGGGTGCTCCACACATATCAGTGAACCTCCAACTCGATGGGTGCTCCGACGAGGGAGCCGTACTCGACCCAGCTGCCGTCGTAGTTCTTGACGTCTTCCTTGCCCAGGAGCTCCTTGAGGACGAACCAGGTGTGGCTCGAACGCTCACCGATGCGGCAGTAGGCGATGGTGGCCTTGCTGTCGTCGTAGCCCTTGGTCTTGTACAGCTCTTCGAGCGCTTCGTCGGACTTGAAGGTGCCGTCCTCGTTGGCGGTGGTGCTCCACGGGATGTTGATCGCGGACGGCACGTGGCCACGCTGCTGCGCCTGTTCCTGCGGCAGGTGCGCCGGGGCGAGGATCTTGCCCGAGAACTCGTCGGGCGAACGGACGTCGATCAGGTTCTTGTTTCCGATGGCGTCGATGACCTCGTCGCGGAACGCGCGGATCGACAGGTCGGGGGCCTCGGCGCGGTACTGGGTGGTCTCGCGGCTGACGACGTCCTTGGACAGCGCACGGCCGTCGAGTTCCCACTTCTTGCGTCCGCCGTCGATGAGCTTGACGTCCTGGTGGCCGTACAGCTTGAAGTACCAGTACGCGTAGGCGGCGAACCAGTTGTTGTTTCCGCCGTACAGGACGATGGTGTCGTCGTTGCTGATGCCCTTGGCCGACAACAGGTCCGAGAACTGTTCCTGGTTGAGGAAGTCGCGGCGAACCGGGTCCTGCAGGTCCTTGCGCCAGTCGAGCTTGACCGCACCGTCGATGTGTCCGCCGTCGTAGGCGCTTGCGTCTTCGTCGACCTCGACGAAGACGGTCTTCGGTGCGTTCAGGTTCTGCTCGGCCCAGTCGGCCGAGACCAGGACGTCGGAGCGAGCCATGGTGTTCCTTTCGGTCTTTCTCTGTGGATCGGTGAGGGTCAAGCAGTGGTGCGCAGCCGCGCAGCGAGGGGGTAGATCATGCAACCGAGGCAGACCGCGAATGCGGCGTTGAGGAAGGCCGCGAACAGTGCGAAGCCTGCCGCCACGGTGCCGACGACGGGAGCGCCGAGCGCGAAGCCGAGAACTCCCACGGCGGCGAACACGAAGCCCACCAATTGAGCGAACTTCAACGGTGCCACCGGTTCGCGTTCACTGGTGGGGGAGAGACGCGGTGCGACGAATGTCGCAAAGATCGTGCCGTACGGACTGTGCTTGGGTCCGCGGACGGCTCCGATTCCGAACACGATCGCCTGTAGCCCGAGCAGGATTGCCGCCGCGGGGACCGAGAACGTGGTCAGGAGCAGAACGACGACCAGGACGGCGGTGGTGATCCACGCTGCGAAGCGCGGACCGCGAACGTCGACCTGATCGATCGTGGTGGGGGTGGTGGTTCTGGTGTCGGGTGTCGACATCGAGTGGTACTCCTGTGCGAGGCCGGGCACGCCGCATCGGCAGTGCTCGGACATGGATTTCGATCATCGGGCCGGACAGCACGCATGGGCGTGGCGGCAGAAGGAAATCAGCAGCAGCGACAGCAACAACCGCCCAGTCGGCACAGATCAACTGTGCGTCGACTGGTGAGCATCAGCTCGCGGCGGGAGAACACGAAGAGCATCCTACCTTCTACCAGCAGCGCGTCCTACCGCCGGTCCCGGCAGGTCCGGTCACAGCGCGTCGAGCGCCGACCGCAGGTCCGCCGCAGACGGCACGCCCGCAATTCTGGAGCGCCGACGCAACTCGGTGTCGAGGACGAACGTCGTGGGTAGCGACAGCACTCCCAGTTCGCGGGCGAGATTTGGGTGGGCGTCGATGTCGAGTTCGACTTCGCGTGCTTCGGTGCGGTCGGCGAGAACCTGATGCACCACACGCCGCACGGCAGCGCACGGACCACACCAGTCCGCCGAGAAGTGCAAAATCGTCGAAGTTCCCGAGGTGACGCCCGCATCGACGAGCAGCGGGAGAAGGTCGTCTGAATCGGTGGACGCGATGGTGCGTACGGCACCGGAACGACGACGCAGAATCAAACCGACAGCAACGGCAAGGATCACCACGACGACAAGAACTGTGATCCCTGTCACGGCTTTTCGATTTCGTTGAGGTCGATCGTCACGTTGTCGCCCGACCCTTCGACGACGATCTGCGAGCCCTCTGCGTAGACGTCGGTCGGCTGGAGTCCGAAGGGCAGGCTCTGGCGTTCGATGGTCTTGGTGAACATTCCGAGGACCGCGGGCACGGCGAAATCGGGGATCGAGAAATCCGCCTGACCCTCCGGACCGAAGTACAAGTCCGACGCCACGATGGCGACGCTGTCACCCTCGAGCACGAGGTCGGCCTTGACGCTCACCGTCGTCTCGAGCGGACCGATCGGAACCGTTCCGGTCAGCACGACGCCACCGGTGGTGGTCATGCCCGACCCGCCGGAGCCGCCGGTGCCGTCGGACTTGTCGGCCGGTGGCGCGGAAACCTGCAGGTCGACGATGCCGAGGAACCGGCCGAGGTCCGTCGCCTCGATGCGGACGCGGCCGTCGAGCTCGTCCACCGGGATCGCCCGCACGTTGTTGTCGATCAAGTCGGACAGCTCGATGTGTACGCCGCGAAGATTGGCCTCGATGGTCGTCGAGCCGACGTACTCGGTGGGCACGTCCTGCGCTCGGATCTCGATGTTCTGGTAGCGGCCGTCCGCCGTCTGGGTGAGGAACGGAAAGCCGTGCACGATCACCTGAGGATCGGAGGTGAGCTCACCGCCGGCGCGGATCGCGCGAGAGACTCGGTACTCCGAGTAGGCCGCAGCGCCGAAATCCACCACGAGCGCGAGGGCCAGCAGGCTGGCGAGTCCGATGAGAAGTGTGCGCACCGGACCATTGTGACCGACGAATCGCGCACTGCCCCCTTCGGCCGGTTGTACGGACAAGCTAGTCTGTGTCCTTGACGATCACTCGAGTCCAGTCTGGGCTGGACCGGCAAGCAGCAAGAACGGAGACGCAGTGGAGCTCCTACTACTGACCTCCGATCCCGATCCGGAGGGCGTTCTGCCGTCCCTCGCTCTTCTGGCGCACCACGTACGTCCGGTACCCACCGAGGTGTCCTCGCTTCTCGAAGCCGGTTCGGCAGACATCGCGCTCGTCGACGCCCGTACCGATCTGGCTGCGGCCCGTGGCCTGTGTCGGCTGCTCGGAAGTACCGGATCGGCCATCCCCGTCGTCGCGGTCCTCACCGAAGGCGGCCTCGTCGCGGTCAACTCCGACTGGGGCCTGGACGACATCCTGCTGCCCGGCACCGGTCCGGCGGAACTGGACGCTCGACTGCGGTTGCTCGTCGGCCGTAGCGGCGGAGTTGCCAGCCCCGAGACCTCCGGCAAGATCACGCTCGGTGAACTGGTCATCGACGAGGGCACCTACACCGCGCGACTGCGAGGTCGTCCACTCGACCTCACGTACAAGGAATTCGAGCTGCTCAAGTATCTGGCTCAGCACGCGGGGCGGGTGTTCACCCGCGCCCAGCTCCTTCAGGAAGTGTGGGGCTACGACTTCTTCGGTGGCACGCGCACCGTCGACGTCCATGTTCGACGCCTCCGCGCCAAGCTCGGTACCGAGTACGAGTCCCTCATCGGTACGGTGCGCAACGTGGGATACAAGGCTGTCCGACCGGCGCGCAACTCCAAGGGTGGACCGGCGGCCTCGGATCCTGCGGGCAGGGATTCCGACGATGCGGAATTCGAGTTCGAGCAAGAGAGTACTCTCTCGTAGATGAGTTCGGATTTTGCGTACGGCGTCCATTCGATCGACGACGGCGCACCGTCTTCGCGCGTATCCCAGGAGATACATCGAATCCTTTCCCGCGCAACCGAAGTCGATGGCACTGCACCCTTGTCCGAGCAGGCGGTGAAGGCGGTCGACGACGGTGACGAGGTCGTTCGTCTCGTCGCCACCGAGGGCGATCGTGTCGTCGGCTACGTCGGAATCGCCGACGGAATGGCCGAGGCCGTCGTCGATCCTCCTTCTCGCGGTCGCGGAGTCGGGAGCGAATTGGTCTCTCGCGCACTCGATGTCGCGTCCGGAACTCGGGTGTGGGCGCACGGCAACCTGCCCGCGGCGCAGGCCGTCGCGGCGCGGCTCGGGTTGACGGTGGTTCGTGAGCTGCTGCAGATGCGTCGGGCAGCCGCACACCCTGATCTGCCGGATGTCGTTGTGCCGGAGAGCATTACGCTGCGGACCTATCGAGGCCATCAAGACGATGCCGAGCTGCTGCGGGTGAACAATGCGGCATTTTCGTGGCACCCCGAGCAGGGTGGCTGGACCGATCGCGACATCGCCTCGCGCCGCGACGAATCGTGGTTCGATCCGGCGGGCCTTTTCTTGGCCTTCGAGGAGGGCAGTGACCGCCTGCTCGGGTTCCACTGGACGAAGGTCCACCCGGCCGAGGGTGTCGAACCGGCCATCGGTGAGGTCTACGTGGTCGGCATCGACCCGCAGTCGCAGGGTCGTGGTCTCGGTCGAGTTCTCACGCTGGCCGGCCTGCATTACCTGCGCAACCGCGAACTGGGCCAGATCATGCTCTACGTCGAGGCCGACAACACCGCTGCCGTCCACACGTACACCAAGCTGGGCTTCGAGAACTTCCACGTGGACGCCGCATACGCGCGCAACGTCTGAAACGGACATAACCACTGGGGTGTTCATCTTCCGTTCACCCGCGCGGGGGTAAACGTCTACCACCTGCCCCTACCTTTCTCCATGGGCGGCAACTACGTCGCCTGGTGCGAGGTTCTCTTGTCGAGCCGGCACCCACACAGCCACAGCGCGGCCGATCAGGTCCGAGCCGTGGACACGGCCCAAGATTCCTCGGAGGAAACAGGTGAACCTCAAGCGCAACGGTGCTCTCATGAGCGCAGTGGCCATCAGTGCCATGTTGCTGACCGCATGCGGTAGCGACGCGAACGTCGAGACCGTCGGCGCGGAAGATTCTTCCGCCTCGTGCGAGGGCAAGTCTCCGCTCACGGGCGAAGGATCTTCTGCTCAGCAGAACGCGATGTCCAACTTCACCTCGGTCTACTCGAGCGTCTGCTCCGGCAAGTCCGTCGAGTACACCACCAGCGGCTCGGGCAACGGTCGTACGCAGTTCGTCGCCGGTCTGGTCGACTTCGCCGGCTCCGACTCCGCGATCAAGGACGAGCAGGCAGCCGACGCGGCCACTCGCTGCGACAGCAACCCTGCCTGGAACCTGCCACTGGTCTTCGGCCCGGTCGCAGTGGCGTACAACCTCGACGGTGTCGACAACCTGGTGCTCACGCCCGATGTGACCGCACGGATGTTCACCGGTCAGATCACCACCTGGAACGATCCCGCGATCGCCGCCCTCAACGAAGGCGTCGACCTGCCGGCCACCCCGATCACCCCGGTCTATCGCTCCGACTCCTCGGGCACCAGCGACAACTTCCAGCGCTTCCTCAGTGATGCAGCTCCGGAGGCATGGACCCTCGATCACAGCTCCGATTGGGCCGGCGGCGTCGGCGAAGGTGCCAACGGATCCTCGGGCGTCGCCCAGGCCGTGTCCGGAACTCCGGGCTCGGTTACGTACGTCGAGTTCGGTTTCGTGGAGCAGGAAGGCCTGAGCGCCGCGAACATCGACTTCGGCAACGGACCGGTCGAGTTGAGCACCGAGACCGCCGCGGCAGCCATCGACGCCGTGACCTTCTCCGGTGAGGGCAACGACCTCGTGCTCGACCTCGACACGCTCTACGCCAGCAACGAGGCCGACAGCTACCCGTTGGTGCTCGCGACCTACGAGATCGTCTGCTCGGCCGGCTACGACGCCGACACCTCGGCAGCAGTCAAGTCGTTCCTGCTCAGCGCCGCGAACGAAGGCCAGGAAGGCCTCGAAGCAGCTGGCTACGTGCCGCTGCCGGACCGCTTCAAGGAGCGCCTGATCACCGCCATCGAAGCAATCGCCTGATTCAATGAGACGTAACCTTGCTTCGGCTCGCGAAAATGCGAGCCGAAGCAAGACCGTCCTCGACCTCCACACGAGACAGTGAGCGGTATGAGCGACACCCACTCGATGACCGGCGTCCCCTCCGCGGCTAGCGTGCCGACTGCGGGTGCCGCGCACAAACCGGAAGAACCACAATTGTCCGACAAGAAAAAATCGGGGACCGTCACCCGCCCCGGTGACAGGATCTTCTCCGGCCTCGCCACGGGCTCGGGTATCTTCATCATCGCCCTGATCGCCGCCGTGGGTATCTTCCTGGTCTGGCGCGCGATCCCCTCACTGTCGAACAACACGGTCAACTTCCTGACCTACAACGGTGCCTGGGACACGTCCAACACCTCGGCCATGGTGTTCGGTGTTCTCGATCTGTTCCTGGTGACCATCACGGTGTCGCTGTTCGCGCTCGTCCTCGCGATGCCCGTCGCACTCGGCATCGCCATCTACTTGACGAACTACGCGCCCAAGCGAATCGCCGGCCCGCTCGGTTACGTCATCGACCTACTCGCCGCCGTCCCGTCGATCGTCTTCGGCCTCTGGGGCCTGTACGTTCTGGCTCCGGTGATCAGCCCGTTCGCCGAGTGGCTCAACACCAACCTGGGGTGGTTTCCCCTCTTCGGTACCGGGTCGGTCTCCATCGCCGGTGGCGGCACCATCTTCACCGGTGGCATCGTGCTCGCCGTGATGATCCTGCCGATCATCGCCGCCGTCACTCGCGAAGTGTTCATGCAGACCCCGAAGGGGCAGATCGAAGCCGCTCTCGCACTCGGGGCCACTCGTTGGGAGGTCGTGCGG
Source organism: Rhodococcoides navarretei (assembly GCF_038069675.1). Taxonomy (NCBI): domain Bacteria; kingdom Bacillati; phylum Actinomycetota; class Actinomycetes; order Mycobacteriales; family Nocardiaceae; genus Rhodococcoides; species Rhodococcoides navarretei. Next base: position 4,006,114 of record NZ_JBBPCN010000001.1, on the reverse strand, counting down.
ACCACGGTTATTCCGTTCGGCAAGTCCGGTTACGTCAGCGGTTCCATGCTCGGTCTCGGTCGCGCACTCGGTGAGACCATCGCGCTGTACATCATCATCCGCAGCACCCAGGAGACCTTCGGCGGAACGCTGTTCGACGGAGGTTCCACCTTCGCGACCAAGATCGCTCTGGCCGCGGGCGAGTTCAACAACCCGCTCCAAGCCGGTGCCTACATCGCCGCAGGTCTGGTGCTCTTCATTCTGACGTTCGTCGTCAACGCCGGTGCCCGCGCCGCCATCGCCGGAAAGAAGGACTGACCCATGACCGCAACCATGGACAAGCCCGTCAAGGAACCCACGTTCCAGGGCGTCAGCGCTCGGCGCAAGGCGTCGAACCTCTCGGCGACGATCCTCGTCACCCTCTCGGTGCTGGTGGCACTCGTCCCGCTGATCTGGGTGCTCTTCACGGTCATCTCTCGCGGACTGTCCGCGGTGGTCTCACCCACCTGGTGGCAGAACTCGCAGGCCGGAATCACCCAGTTCATCGCAGGTGGCGGTGCTTACCACGCCATCGTCGGAACGCTCCTGCAAGGACTCTTCTGCGCCGCCATCTCCATTCCGATCGGCATCTTCGTCGCCATCTACCTCGTCGAATACGGCGTGGGCACCAAACTGGCCAAGGTCACCACGTTCATGGTCGACATCCTCACCGGTGTGCCGTCCATCGTCGCGGCCCTGTTCATCTATGCGCTGTGGATCGCCACCTTCGGATTCCAGCGATCCGGTCTGGCCGTCGCATTCGCTCTGGTTCTGCTGATGATCCCCGTGATCGTGCGTTCGGCCGAGGAAATGCTGCGCATCGTCCCTCAGGATCTGCGCGAGGCGTCCTACGCGCTCGGTGTGCCGAAGTGGAAGACGATCGCCAAGATCGTCATCCCCACCGCCCTGTCCGGCATCGTCACCGGCATCATGCTCGCCCTGGCCCGCGTGATGGGTGAGACGGCACCGGTGCTGATCCTGGTGGGATCGGCCACCGCCATCAACTTCAACATCTTCGAGGGGCCGCAGACGTCTCTGCCGCTCATGATGGTCGACCTGCAGAAAGCAGGAACCGGCGTGCTCACCGCTGAGCGCATGTGGGGAGCAGCCCTGACGCTGATCCTGATCGTCGCAATACTCAACATCGGCGCGAAGTTGGTCTCGAAGTTCTTCTCGCCCAAGAACTTCTGACCCACCCGACTCCAGCGAATTCTAAGGAACGAAGAACATGGCAAAGCGTCTCGATCTCAAGGACGTCAACATCTACTACGGCAAGTTCCATGCCGTCTCCGACGTCACTCTGGCCGTACCGCCGCGCAGCGTCACCGCGTTCATCGGACCGTCCGGCTGCGGTAAGTCGACCGTCCTGCGTTCGCTCAACCGCATGCACGAGGTCACCCCCGGTGCCCGCGTCGAAGGTTCGGTGCTGCTCGACGGCGAGGACATCTACGGCGGTGGCGTCGACCCGGTGGGTGTGCGTCGCACCATCGGCATGGTCTTCCAGCGCCCCAACCCGTTCCCGACGATGTCGATCAGGGACAACGTCGTCGCAGGCCTGAAGCTGCAGGGCGGCCGTGGCAAGAAGGAACTCGACGAGATCGCCGAGCGCTCGCTCAAGGGTGCCAATCTCTGGACCGAGGTCAAGGATCGCCTCGACAAGCCCGGTGGCGGCCTCTCCGGCGGACAGCAGCAGCGTCTGTGCATCGCTCGCGCGATCGCCGTCTCGCCCGACGTCCTGCTGATGGACGAGCCGTGCTCGGCCCTCGACCCCATCTCGACCCTCGCGATCGAGGACCTGATCCAGGAACTCAAGCAGGACTTCACGATCGTGATCGTCACGCACAACATGCAGCAGGCCGCACGAGTCAGCGATCAGACCGGCTTCTTCAACCTCGAGGCGACCGGCAAGCCCGGCAAGCTCATCGAGATCGACGACACCGAGAAGATCTTCTCCAACCCGACGCAGAAGGCCACCGAGGACTACATCTCCGGCCGCTTCGGATAAACCGCACACCGACGCGAGAACCCCCGCAGAGCGAAAGCTCTCCGGGGGTTCTCGCGTTCGTGTCTGCGCTCGTGTGCTCCGATACGAAAGCCGAGTAGCGCTGCAGCAGCGCTACTCGGTCTCGATGAGAGTGGGTCCTACGAGGTGGGGATGTTGTTGTGGCTCAGGTCGACGGGCAGTTCACCCGTCACCAGGAAGATCACTCGACGCCCGACCTCGACGGCATGATCGGCGAACCGCTCGTAGAAGCGTCCCAGCAAGGTCACGTCCACTGCCGCAGCGACGCCGTGGCTCCACTCGCGGTCCATCAGCACCGTGAAGAGGTGACGGTGCAGATCGTCCATTGCCTCGTCCTCCTCCTGCAGCTTCGCGGCGCGCTCGGGATCGCGGGTCTCGAGGACCTCGCGGGCCGAAGCACCGATCTGAACGGCGAGGCGACCCATCTCGGCGAAGTACCCGTTGACGACCTCGGGGAGGGCGTGGTTCGGGTGCCTGCGGCGGGTGATCTTGGCGACGTGCAGTGCGAGTGCGCCCATACGGTCGATGTCAGCAACGATCTGAATGCCGGCCACCACCGAACGGAGATCGCCTGCGACCGGAGCCTGCAGGGCGAGAAGCGTGAAGGCCTTTTCCTCGCACACCGCGCTGAGCTCGGTGATCCTGTCGTGTTCGGAAATGACCTGCTCGGCGAGCACCAGGTCTGCTTGAAGGAGAGACTGAGTGGCCTTTTCCATGGCCGCACCAGCCAGGCTCGCCATTTCTCCGAGGAGATCGGCAAGCTCGTTCATCTGTTCGTTGTAGGCGACGCGCATGAGCGAAGTTTAGTAGGTCACACCGACCAGTTCTCTGTCCCGAGGGTTAACGGAGCATGAATGAAGTCAGGCGCACGTGTCGTCGGCGGCGTTGGTGTACGACAGATCCTCCGGAAGGGGCGCACTCTGGGTGGTGCCTTCCACCTGAGTGGGATCGATTTCGGTACCGAACTCCGTCGGGTACTGGGTGTATCCGGGATAGTTCGAGCCGAGCACGACCTCGACGACATTGTTCAAACTCGGTGCCAGCTCGATGGCAGCGCCGGGGATGGCCGATGCGACCGTCGCCGCAGCGGCTTCTTGATCCGGGGAATAGCGCACCACGGTCTGCGCGGCGGTGCCCGAGAAGTTGCCGACTGCCAGGATCTGGAACCCGTAGACCGCGAGTTCGTCGGATGCCGTCTGAGCCATACCGGCGATGTCGGAAGCGTTGGACACCTGCAGTGAGACGGTTCCCGGATCGACGGCCAACAGCGGTGCGTCGGGAGCGGCGGCAGGTGCGGGCTCTTCGGGAGTGACCGGTTCCGCGCGTTCCTCACCGGGCAACGGAGCGTCGTCGATGATGGCCCGGAAGATCGCACCGATCGCGTCGTCGTTGGGGATCTCGTTGCCGTAGTCGTTGGTCCCTGTGGTGGGGATGGTCAGGAACGTGACCGCACCCGCGTCCACGTTCTGCAGCGAGCGACCGAGCGTCACCAGATCCTGGGTCTTGACGTTCTCCACGAAGGTGTCCGAGGTGAAGGCATTGACGAACCCGTTGAGCTTGCCCGGATCGAGCAACACGTTGTTCGACAGAGCCGATCTGAGCAGCGACGACAGGAAACGTTGCTGTCTCTTGATCCGGCCGTAGTCGCCGTTGCCCTCGGATTCGACGTTGCGCGCCCGAACGTAGTTCAGTGCGGTCCGGCCGTCGACCCGCTGTGTTCCGACGTTGGGGAGGATATTTCCGAGTTCGTAGTCGAACAGGGGTTGCGCGGTGCAGACCTCGACACCACCGACCTCGTCGACCATGGACTCGAACCCGGCGAAGTCCATCCCGACGAAATGCCCGATCCGCAGGCCCGAGATCTTCTGTATGGTCTTGACCAGGCACTTCGGGCCACCGAGGGCATAGGTGGCATTGAGCTTGTCGCCATATGCCTCCGGGAACATCTCCCCGGTGTAGGTATTGGTGTCGTTGTCGAACTGCTCGCACTCGGGGCGGGTCACATCGAGATCTCGCGGGAACGACACGGCGACGACGCGACTGCGATCGGCCGGAATGTTGACGAGCATGATCGTGTCCGAGCGGGCCCCTTCGGCGTCGGCGACGGTGCCCGCACCCACCTTGCCGCTGGCACCGGTGCGGGTATCGGTACCCACGATCAGGTAGGTCTCGTCGCCGTACTGGCCTGCGGCGTCGACGACGTCCGCCGAATCGGGATCGAGCGCAGCGACCTGGAGAAAGCCCTGGTCGGTGTTGCGGAGATATCCCCACACCACTCCGGTCAGGGCCACCGCCAGGATCGCGACGAGGGAGACAATGCTTCGGCCGATCACCCGCACCCGACGGCGTCGACGTACCCGGCTCATCGCCAATCGCGTCAATGCGGGGCGATCGGCTGTATGCGCGCCCACCGGTTCCGGTGCCGCATGTGGCGGCGGCGGCGGCGTTGGCGGCGTCCGGGTAGGCGAGGGCGTGGAATCGGTGACCGGGGCGATGACCTCGGTCGGCTCTTCGACGTCGGGACGGTCGGCCGGCGCCTCTCGCATCGGTCCCGAGCGCGACATCTTGTCCACCAACTCGGCAACGGAGACGGTATCCGCGTTACGCGGCGATCGTTTGCCGAGCCTGCCGCTGTCTCCTGGCTGCGGGGGTGACTCCGAGTCGGGAGTGGCAGGTCGCTCGGAGCGGGAGGGGCGCTGACCGGACCGTCCGATTGCGCCGTTTCGTCCGATTGAGGACAGTGGGCGCTCCCATGGGGCGCGACCCTCGGGCACAGACGGGCCCGACTCTCGATCGTCTCCCACGAATTCGAACCTGGCCTTCCATCACACGCACGCGCCGTCTACTCGGCAATCCCAGCCATAGTACTGACTCGAGCGGCATGGTCCACTCGTGCGAGGTGGGCTGCTGGTCAGCTGCGAATCAGCCGCCGGAATGCATCAGTTCGGCACCGGCGGGGACACAGACGTCCTCCGGATCGTCGAGCCACCCGTCGGGCAGCGACACCGCGCCCGGTGAACCCTGCCGACCACGGGGGCCCTCGGCGTCCTTGGGAAACGGAACGGTCGGATCGAGTTGTGCCAGAAGATCGTCCAGTTCGGCGAGTGTGGACACCAACGCCATCGAGACTCGAAGATCCGAACCTGCGGGGAAGCCGCGGAGGTACCAGGAGACGTGCTTGCGCAGCTCGCGCAGGCCCTTCTTCTCACCATGATGTTCTGCGAGCAACTCGGCATGCCGAGCGATGATGGTGGCCACCTCGCCGAGGGTGGGTGGAGTGGGCTCGGGTCGGCCGTTCAAGCGGGCGCTGAGTTCAGCGAACAGCCACGGCCTGCCCAGACAACCTCGCCCCACGACGACGCCGTCGCACCCGGTCTCGGCCATCATCCGGACCGCGTCGGACGCCGAGAAGATGTCTCCGTTGCCCAGCACTGGGATGCCGGAGACATGTTCCTTGAGTCGAGCGATCTCGTTCCAGTCGGCTGTGCCGGAGTACCGCTGCGAGGCGGTTCGGGCGTGCAACGCCACCGCTGCGGCACCCTCGTCGGCGGCGATTCTGCCCGCGTCGAGGTGCGTGTGGTGGTTCTCGTCGATGCCGACGCGGAACTTGACGGTGACGGGGATGTCGGTGCCCTCGGTCGCCTTGACTGCGGCAGCAACGATGCGACCGAACAGGTTTCGCTTGTAGGGCAGCGCTGCGCCGCCGCCTTTGCGGGTGACCTTCGGAACCGGGCAGCCGAAGTTCATGTCGATGTGATCGGCCAGGTTGTCGTCGACGATCATCTTCGCTGCGGCGTAGGTGGTGTCCGGATCGACGGTGTAGAGCTGCAGCGACCGCGGAGTCTCGGTGGGGGCGAAGGTCGTCATGTGCATCGTGGCCGGCTGCCGCTCGACGAGCGCGCGAGCGGTGACCATCTCGCAGACGTACAGACCCGACGTGCTGCCTGCCCGCTCCAGCTCCTGCTCCCGGCACAGAGTGCGGAAGGCCACGTTGGTGACGCCGGCCATCGGTGCGAGGACGACGGGGCTGCGCAACTCGAGTGAGCCGATCTGCAATGTCATGGAAAACAAGCCTTTGGAACGGAGGGAGAACTGTCAGGAGAAAAAAGCGTGCCCGGCACCGAAGTCGGTACCGGGCACACCAGTCGATCGAAGACTACGACGCGCGTGCTTCGGCCTTCGCGCGTTCGCGGGCGAGGGAGCGATCGCGCATTTCCTCGAACTTGGTGGCCTGACGTTCGAGGTCTTCGAGGAACGCGGCGAGTTCTTCGCGCTTGTTCTCACCGCGGGCGGTGAAGTCGTTGCGCTCGAACACGCTCCACTTGCGCAGCACCGGCCAGACGACGTCCTCGAGGTGCTGACGCAGGTCGTAGATGCCGTGCTTGGCCATGAGAACACCGTTGCGGCGGAAGTTCGGCATTCCGGCACCGGGCATGACGAAGTTCGTCACGATGTCCGAGACCGCGTCGAGGGTCTGGTCGGGGGCGATGTCCATCGCCGCACCGGTGATGTTGCGGTAGAAGATCATGTGCAGGTTCTCGTCGGCGGCGATGCGCTGGAGCATGCGGTCGGCGATCGGATCGTCGCAGACCTTGCCGGTGTTGCGGTGCGAGACGCGGGTGGCGAGTTCCTGGAAGGTCACGTAGGCGACCGAGTGCAGCAGACCCGTCTGCGAGCCTGCCGGTGAGGCGAACCCGTTGGTCATGTGGATCATCCGGGCCTCTTCGAGGGCGACGGGATCGACGCCGCGGGTGACGACGAGGTAGTCGCGCATGACGATGCCGTGGCGGTTCTCCTCGGCGGTCCAGCGACCGACCCAGGTTCCCCAGGCACCGTCCTGGGAGAAGTTCTCGGCGATCTCACGGTGGTAGGACGGCAGGTTGTCCTCGGTGAGCAGGTTGGTGATCATCGCGGCCTGTGCGACGTCGGAGAGTTTGGACTGCTCCGGGTCGTAGTCCTTGCCGCCGAGTGCGGCGAAGTTCCGGCCCTCGTCCCACGGAACGTAGTCGTGAGGGTGCCACTCCCGCGCCATCGAAATGTGACGGTTCACATTGTCCTCGGCAGTGGGCACCAGCTCTTGCAAAAGCTCGAGCTGTGTCAGATCCCTCGCCATTAGATCGCCTCCATAGATTGCGTACGACCGGTCCAGCTTACGGCACCGTAGGTTCGGTGTGAACCTCGTCGCGCCTGTTCACTTGCTGTTCCGGCGGTCGTGGTGTTCGGTGTCGATCGACGCGAAGTGCCCCCGGAGCGTCGATCTTCCGGCCGGCCCTCGCGAATCGACGACCGCTGCAGTTCCTCTTGCACGTCGCTCGATCTCGTCCGATCGTTACGTCCGAGTGTACGTTCCGAACAGGTGTGACCACTGTTACCCGGACGGTGTGTGGTGCCCCCAGTAGGACTCGAACCTACGACCTGCGGATTAAAAGTCCGTAGCTCTACCAACTGAGCTATAGGGGCGCGGCTCGAAAGTGTAACGGGCCGCGCAGCGCCGACGGCATGTACCCCCGGCAGTGCTACCGATGGGTCAGCGTCCGAAGCTGCTGCAGCCGTTCGGTGCCGGAATGCCGGCCAGACGGTCGTCGATCCAGGCGTACGCACCGGGTATTCCGGTCACCGCGACAACGAAATGCTCGCCGACGTATTCCTCCAATCGGACGCTCGCGCCGTTGGCGCACCACTCGTCGTACAGGTTCTCGGCCCCTTCCGCGGGTATCCAGAACTCTTGCTGTCCGTGATAGATGAAGACCGGGACGGTCGGTGTCTTGTCTCCACCCATGCGTGTCGACGCGATGATCTGCTCGGCGATCGGCGTCCGATCGACGTTCGGAATATCCGAAAGGGCTTGTGCTGGAATGGGAGCCACCAGGCCTCCAGGGGCGGTGAGATAGATGCACATGTCCTTGGCGATGGTGGCCAGGCGCAGGCCGTTGGCGTTCATCAACGAGAACATCTCGGGATACTCTCGGGCGACGCCGAGTGTGGCCGACAGGAACAGTGTGGAGCCGACCGTCCCGTTGAGCGAATGCAGCAGAATGCGGTAATCGGTGGGTGCACCGCCGAACGCCACGCCGACGAGATTCACGTCCGGGGCGTAGCTGGGAGCCAGCTGCGCGGCCCATCCGGTAGCGATGGCACCTCCGGAGTATCCCGTCGCGGCGATCGGAGACTCTGCAGGCAAGCCCAGTTCGGGCAGTTTCACCATCGCGCGGAGGGAGTCCAGGATGGCGTGGCCCGCCATCGGTCCGGACGCATATCCCTGGCGCGGCCCCTGATGATCGGTGACGACGACGGCGTAGTTCTTCGCCAGGAACGATTGCACCGGAACGATCTCCGGTGCGATTCCGCGAGGGAGGGTCCACGACGGAGCGCAGGTGTTTCCGAGTGAATCGATGGCCATGTTGTACGCCACTACCGGCCGGCTCCCGGGTCCCGTCCACGGTGCCGTGGGCACGATGATCGTGGTGACACCCGCAACCGGCCGATCCTTGGAATCGTTGGTGCGGAACAGGATTTGCGTCGACCTGACGGGGGTGAACAGCGGCCCGACGGTGACGTGTCGAGTTGCCAGGACGGACCCGGGTGGTTGCTGTTCGTAGCCGGCGGGTGGATCGAACCAGGGCTCGCCGAGCGGGGTGGGCAAGTAGAGGGCAGGATCGGGAACAGGGTTCACGAAGTTGCCGATGGGGTCTGAGATCGCCGTGCCGGTTGTCGGGAGCATCAGAAGCGAGACCGCGAAAAGCGTTGTCATGGAACGAAATATTCGGACCGATCCCCTCATGGCATGCACTCGTTTCCGATAGGCAGAGGCGTAAGTGTGATGCATATCACAGTAAGCCGATGTGATCGCGAGGGATGCGTGAAGCGGCGAAAGTATCGAAAACGTTATCTACTTGTCGTTTCGACATCGTTTATGCAACATGCTATTTGGATGCTCTCGTCAAGAGTGCGACTGTAAGGCATTGTTGTGCAATAGATTTAACTTGCTAACGAGCTTGCCGAATCGATCCATCTCGAGACTTGTTATCGGAAAATGTAATTCGGCTTTCAACTGAAAGTGAGGCACGTGCCCGAGGCTGTGGGGCAACGCGTCGAGGGTCCCGTTCTCGGGGTGCCGATCGCACGATGCGCGCGCTCTCGGCTTCGGATCCGGTGCCGACACGGGTAGTCGCGGTGGAGGCGCGATAGGGGCAGGTGGTTGTCGGTGGGCGGTGCCACGGCGGTGAAGCGGCTCGAGTGCGCACCCCCTGCAGCGCACTCGAGCCGCGCAGATCGTACCACCCGGCTTGTTTCTGTTCGCTAACCGATTTTTCTGTCGGCTGCGGTGGCCGAAGCGAACCGCAGGTGAGTCGACTCGAGTGTCGTTCGGGTGAAGTACTCTCTATCTGTACTACCTGTGGATACGCAGGGCGCTTGGGCTCGGAGGCACGGAGTAAATGGCACAACAAGAGCGCGCACGGCGGACCCGGGCGGCCATCGTAGAGGCGGCGGCGGCGGAGTTCGCAAAGCGTGGATACGCAGCGGCATCCGTCAACACCATCTTGGAGGGCTCCAATGCCACCAAGGGTGCGATGTATTTCCATTTCCAGTCGAAGGAAGATCTGGCCAGAGCGGTGCTCGCGGCCGGGCTGGATCGGTACGTCGCCATCACGGAGAAGTGGGCCGACAACACGGCGCATCCCTTCTACGTCATTCGCGGCATCGTGGACGACATAGCGCAGAACTTCCAGAACGACGTGATCGTGCGCGCCGAATTCCGGCTCATAGTCGAGCCGGAGTTCTACGCGGAGGTTCATTCGGGCGGCGGTCGCGTCTGGGGCGCTCAGGGGCACAAGCAGGCAGAGCGCGCCCTGGCGATGGGCGATCTCAAGCCGGAGTTCGACGCAGCCAAGTTCGTCCGAGTGTTGGCCGCGTCGATGGCCGGTCAGCGCTACATGTCGGATCTGGTCGCCGACAACGCCGATCTGCGTGAGCGGTTCGAGGAGTCCGTCGAGGTCGTTCTCCTCGCGATGGCGTCGGAGCGTTGGCTCTCCGAATTCAAACTGCACGGGTGGGAGCATTTCGGCGAAAACTTCGCAAAAACAAGCTCTGACCTGCCGGTTTGAGATTTACAGCGAAAGTGTCCTAAGCTATCCCAGCTCCCAACGGAACGCCGTTGAGGGTAACGTCGAAGCAGTTCGGCGGGCCCCCTTCGTCTAGCGGCCTAGGACGCCGCCCTTTCAAGGCGGTAGCGCGGGTTCGAATCCCGTAGGGGGTACGTAGGAAAGATCGGATTGACAATCCAATCTGCAGTAAGCATTCTCCATCTCGCTCCTGGCGAGGCGCGGATTTGCAGTTCGGAGAGTTGTTGCGCTAGAAATAGCTCGGCAACAACAGCAAGGCCCTGTGGCGCAGTTGGTTAGCGCGCCGCCCTGTCACGGCGGAGGTCGCGGGTTCGAGTCCCGTCAGGGTCGCAACATCGGTACGAAAGTATCGACATTGCGATGGCATTGTTTCACCGGTGCCGCCCGGCCAGGTAGCTCAGTTGGTACGAGCGTCCGCCTGAAAAGCGGAAGGTCGCCGGTTCGATCCCGGCCCTGGCCACTCTAGGTGTTGGATCGACAGGCACCTGGGATCGACAAGAACGATGAAAAGCCCCTCCCGATCCGGAAGGGGCTTTTTCGTGTTCACGCGTTATTGTCGACGCGTGGACGTGATCGAGCGAGCGCAAGAGGATCTGGCGCGAGGAGACAACATCGCGGCCCGGGATCGCCTGGTCTCCGCCCTGGCTCGAAACCCGGCGTCGCCCGGCATTCTCGAACTGCTCGCGTACACGCACCTGGTGCTCGGCGATCGTGCCGCAGCCGGAGCGGCCTGGTTCCTCACCGACATCTCCGACGACGACCCGACGGCGTCTGCCGCCTTCGCGGCGTTGGAGAGGCAGTACCGGTCGCCGTTGGCACTGGCGCAGGCTCTGCCCATCCACGCGCCCTCCGACTGGTACCCCACCCATGCTCGGCTTCGGCTCGAACGGCTCGGAGCCTCGATCGAAGCCAACGGTCAGCGATGGGTGCCACCGCGAGACGTCGTCTACTTCGACGAGGACGGGCTCGACTCGGACGACTTCTACGGCTCGGACGGCGATCAGGACGACTCGGAGTACGACCGCACGGGGTCGAGTTACCGAACGGTGCGTCAGCGTGCGATCGCGGCGACCATCGTCATTGCCATAGCAGCCACCTCGGCATCGGTGGTACTGGCTCTCGTGTTCGGGTGACACCCGGTTCGGAGAAGAACCGCTCGACGCCGAGCGTAGAGTCGCGAAAGAATTTCTGGCCGACGATCGAGGGTGACGGGTATTCATGGGCACAGCGAACGGCGCAGCGTCACCCGCTCCGCGAGACGACAACTACGCCGTCAACCTCGAACAGGCGAGGGTGTTCGCACGGGGACTGGCCGAACACATCGAGACGTGTTCGGCATCCATCGAGCGGGCGCAGTCCAGGGCATTTCGAGCTCGCGCGGAACGCGCCGAAGCTCGTGCCCGAGCGTTCGAGTCCGAGGCGTCGACGCTCAGGACCGAACTGTACGAAATGTACCGACACATCGATGCAATGACGGCCCGCTTCCCGGAGCTGCGGACCGATCCGTCCGTGCGAGGGTAGGTACCTCGGGGATCAGAGGGCTGCGGAGTCGGTGACCAAGCCGAAGGTCGCCTCTGCGCCACGACGGCCGAGTGCCGAGCCCCACACCTCGTACACCGCGTCGGTGGCCGAGGTTCGCTCGATATCGCGGCCCTCCGCGACGGTGATGAGCGTGCGCGAGAGCTCGAACAGGCTGACCCGGTGATTTCTCGCGGTCGTGAACAGCTCCTCGATGGCGTCGGCGACGGATCCGCCGTGGATGCCGATCAGCACTCCGGTTGCGATGTCCACGTCGGTGCGAGATGCAGGCGAATCGGGCAGTCTGTCGGTCATCTTTTTCCTCGAGATGGTGTGGTCGGTGCGGATGACCGAAGCGGATCCTGGCGTCGAGCGGCTTCACTGTCTCATACGGACATGACATTTCATACCGTCGGTTTTGCCCGCACGTGCATTCGCTCACCCTGCGGTCCGAACAAGCTCAGAAGCTCCACAGGCCGATTGCCGACGGCACCGAACCAGTGCGGCACACGAGTGTCGAATTCGGCTGCCTCACCGGCCTTCATCGTCAGATCGTGCTCGCCGAGAATCAGGCGCAGGGTGCCGTCGAGGACGTAGAACCATTCGTAGCCCTCGTGCGTGCGGGGACGCGGCTCCGAGTCTTCGGGGCGGACTACGAGCTTGTACGCCTGCAGGCCGCCGGGACGCAGCGTCAACGGAAGGATGGTGACGTTCTCACGAACCGTGGCGGTGGTGCGCACCCTCGGGTCGGCGACGGGCGGCGCAGTCACCAGATCGTCGAGGGCCATCTGGTGGGCTCGCGCGATCGGCCACAGAAGTTCGAGGCTGGGCTTGCGGTCACCGGATTCGAGCCTCGAGAGCGTGCTGATCGAAATTCCCGTGGTCTCGGACAGCGACGCCAAGGTGGTGTTCTTCTCCATCCTGATGCGCTTGAGGCGGGGACCGAGGCCCGCAATGACTTCGTTCAGGCTGGTGACCGATTCCTTCATACCCCTATTGCAGTTTCAGCAATCAAATTTGTCAAGTGCGGAAATGGTGACTCGGCCGAAACGGCCCGTGAAGGACGGCAGGCGGCACATACTCGATCGATGACCGGTCGTTCGGGGACCACATTTCGCAGCGGCGTGATCCGTGATGTCTACGGCAGTCCTGCGTCCGAGGCATTCATGGTCGTCGCCATCGCGACCATCCTGATCACCAGGGCCTATCTCGAGTTGACCAACTATCCCCAGGTGGGTGGGAAGTCGCTTCACATCGCTCATGCCCTCTACGGCGGAGCGGCGATGATGTTCGCACTTCTCGTCGGATGGATGTTCGTCGGTTTCGGCGTTCGGGTGTTCACTGTGGTGCTCGGCGGTATCGGATTCGGACTGTTCCTCGACGAAGTCGGCAAATTCGTCACCAAGGACAACGACTATTTCTACGGACCCTCGTCAGAGATCATGTACGTCCTGGTGGTCCTGCTGTTGGTGTTCAGCCGGATCGTCCGGGAGTTCCGGCGCCCCTCGGTCGAAGAATCGCTGGCCAACGCGGCTGCCATCGCCGCCGATGGCGTCGCACACGGCCTACCCGAGCATCGACGCGACTGGGCGCTACGGATGGTGGCACGAGCAGAGGCCGAGGGAGCCGATGCGAACACCGTGGCCGGGATCAGGATGTTGCTCGGTACCTGTCGTCGCTCGACGTCACGCACCCACTCCCTGCGTCAGTTCGTTCCCCGGCTGATTCCGGCGTTCTTCACCAGCGCCCGATGGGTTCCCGTCGTCGGTTGGGGATTGGTTCTGGTTTCCGGGGCCGGCGTGGTGTTCGGAATCGTCGAACTCGTCATCGGCGAACTGCACATCGACCGACGAGACCTGGCGATCGACGTCGACGGAATGGGAATCGCCAGTGGACTCCTGTTCGTCAGTGCCTGCCTCACCTTCGCCACGGCGCTGCCGGCGATGCTGAGGTTGCGTTCGGACGGGGCGCTCTGGCCGCTGCGCATCCTCCGTGTCTCCGCGTTGATCTTCACTCTGCTCAACGCTCTCGTGGACTTCGCTCAGGAGGGATTCGCCGCACTGGTGAACGTGGCGATCGGACTGTTCGCGCTCGCGGTCATCTCCCATCGAATCACCGTCCGCACGGTCGAGATCAACTCGGGATCTGCAGTGCTGCAGGAGGGTCGAGTCTCCGATCACTCTCGAATCGGCGAACCAGGCCGCTGAGCGGATCGACGAACTCGATCGAGCGGGCCAGCAGGCGGAGCGGGTCGGAGTAGTCGTCGTCGGCGACGTCGCGGAACGTGGGGTAGAAGTTGTCGCCGACGATCGGAATTCCCAATGAGCACAGATGAAGCCGAAGTTGATGAGTCTTCCCGGTTCGCGGATGCAATCGATACAGGCCGTGGGATCCGACGGTGTCGACCAGATCCACGAGTGTCTCGGCGTTGGGCTCGCCGGGTACCTCTCGGGCCTGAAGAACGCCGCGCTCCTTGATGATTCGGCTGCGTACCGTCAGCGGGAGTTCGAGGTCCTGGGCGAGCGGGGCAATCGCCTCGTACTGCTTGGTGATCGTGCGTTGCGCGAACAATTCCTGGTACGGCCGGCGGGCCTGCTGCCTGACGGTGAACACCAGAACCCCGGCGGTGAGTCGATCCAGCCGATGCGCCGGGCTCAGCTCCGGCAGGTCGAACCGGCGCCGAAGCAGGACCAGGGCCGATCGCGCGATATACGCGCCGCGCGGGGTGGTGGCCAGAAAATGGGGCTTGTCGACCACCAGTAGATTCTCGTCGCGATGGAGGATGTCGAGGGAGAACGGCACCGTCGGCTCCACCGGTGGGTCGCGGTAGAGGTAGATGTCCGCGCGTGGTCTCGCCACCGTTGCCGAATCGACGGGTACGCCTGCCGCGTCGACGATCTCGCCGCAGGCGACCTTCTCGGTCAACCTGGCCGCGTCCTGCGGGAACCGGGCGCACAGGTACTCGAGCACCGTCGCTCCGGTCGCGACGTCGGGCATCCGCACCCGAGTGGGATCGAGACCGTCGCGCAAGGGAAGGGGAGCGGCGGGCATGCGTCGACTCTAATCGTCGACGCATGGAAACACCCCGGTCGGAATTCCCGACCGGGGTGTGGACTGCGGTAGAACTCTTCGGGTCCGAGCTAGATGGTGACGACCATCTTGCCGGTGTTCTCGCCCTTCATCAGTCCGATGAACGCCGAGGGAGCGTTGTCGAGACCGTCGACGACCGTCTCGTCGAACTCGATGGCACCGTCTTTCAGCCACTCGGTCATCTTCGCGCGGAATTCCTCGGTGAGGTGCGCGTAGGAGCCGACGATGAAGCCCTTGAGCGTCAACTCCTTGCCGATGGCCAGCACGAGGTTGCGTGGAGCGGGAGTCGGCTCGGTGGAGTTGTACTGAGCGATGGCTCCGCACATGGCAATTCGGCCGTGCTTGTTCATCGAACCGATGGCGGCTTCGAGGTGCTCGCCGCCGACGTTGTCGAAGTACACGTCGATGCCGTCCGGTGCCGCCTTGCGGAGCTGCTCGGCAACGGGGCCGTCGTGGTAATCGAACGCTGCGTCGAAACCGAGCTCGAGCAGGCGGGCGACCTTGGCGGGCGATCCGGCACTGCCGATGACGCGAGAAGCACCGAGCGCCTTGGCGATCTGGCCGACGAGCGACCCGACTGCCCCGGCAGCGCCGGAGACGAACACGACGTCACCCTCCTTGAACGAGGCGACGTCGGTCAGTCCGGCGTACGCCGTCGTGCCGGTCATTCCCAATGCGCTCAGGTAGGCGGACGCCTTCGCGGCCGAGAGGTCGACCTTGCTTGCGCCGTTGCCCGGGACGATGGCGAGGTCGCGCCAGCCCTTGCCGTGCACAACCGCGTCGCCGACCGCGAATCCGTCGGCCTTGGACTCGACGACCTCACCGACTGCGCCGCCGTCGAGTGGGGCGTCGAGCTGGAACGGCGGGACATAGGACTTGACGTCGTTCATCCGACCACGCATGTACGGATCGACGGACATCACGATGTTGCGGACGAGGATCTGCCCGTCTGCGAGTTCGGGGAGGTCGACGTCCTCCGCGCGAAAGTTGTCTTCGGTCGGCCAGCCTTCTGGGCGGGACGCGAGGTGAATTTCGTGTGCCTTCATGGTGTTTCCTCTTACTCGTCTTCGGCGACGGTGACGGTGACGTCGATGTTGCCGCGGGTGGCGTTGGAGTACGGGCAGACCTGGTGGGCCTTGTCGGCCAGGGCCTGGGCGTTCTCGCGGCTCAGGTTCGGCAGCGTCACCTCGAGGGTGACGGCGAGCTGGAAGCCGCCGTTGTCGTTGGGGCCGATGTCGACGCGAGCGCCGACGGCCGAATCGGTGACGTCCGCCTTGTCCTGACGTGCCACCATCTGCAGTGCGGAGTGGAAGCATGCCGCGTAGCCGGCGGCGAAGAGCTGTTCGGGGTTGGTGCCGTTCCCGTTGCCGCCCATGGCCTCCGGGATGGCGAGATCGAGATCGAGTCGTCCGTCGGAGGTGCGGGCATGGCCGTTGCGGCCTTCACCGGTCGCGAGAGCTTCGGCGGTGTAGATGGTCTTCATGATTCTCCTTTTGTCGTGCCGGAATCGGTGTGATGCAAGGCGCTCGTCAATGCGTCGAGCGACTCTTTGAGCTTGACGAGATCGTCGACGTTCATGCCGGTCTTCTCGGCGAGCTTGCGTGGAATGTCGAGTGCGCGTGCGCGCATGGCGCTTCCGGTCTCGGTCAGGTGGATCTCGACGCGGCGTTCGTCGGTGCTCAGGCGTCGACGCTCGATGAAGCCGAGACCTTCGAGTCGCTTGAGCATCGGCGACAGTGTGCCGGTGTCGAGATCGAGTTCGGCGCAGATGTCCTTGACGCCGCGCCCGTCCTTCTCCCACAGCACCAGCAGTACGAGGTACTGCGGGTACGTGACGCCGAGCTCGTCGAGCATCGGGCGATACACCGCGGTGGTAGCCCGCGAAGCGGAGTACAGCGCGAAGCACACCTGGCGGTCGAGTGCGAGTTCGTTGGTCACGTCCAGAACAGTAGTGCACGGTTAAGTTGTGCGCAACCTATTTGGCCGATGTGCATGGAACTTCGTAGTGGACTACGAAGTTCCACGCACGTGGGGGTCAGTTCTGCAGGGCGTTCTTCAGGCCGTCGAGCACGATGGTTGCCGCGGTCGGACCGGCGTTGAGGTACCACGGGTCGTCGTCGACGCGCACGATGTGGTTTTCGGTGGCCGCGCTCATTCCGGTCCACAGCGGGTTCGTGGTGTACGACGCGGCGCTCGAATCGGCTTCGGCGTCCTGGCTGGAGACGAACACCCAGTCCGCGTTCGCCAGTTGAATCTCTTCCTCGCTGAAGTCCTGGGAGGTCTTGTCGAACTGCTGGCTTTCCGGTCGCGCCAGTCCAGCGTCCCAGGCGATGTAACCGGCGAACGACGGGACGCCGAACACTCGCGCCCGATCAGCGGTGAAGCGAACGAAGGAGACCGTGGGCGTGCCGCCATCGGCAACCGAATTGCCCAGTGCCGCAGCGTCGGACGTGAAGGTATCGAGGAAGCTCTGGGCCTGCTCGGTGCGGCCGAGCGCGTCGCCGAGAAGCAGGAAGTCCTGCTTCCAGTTCACTCCGGTGCCCTCGGTGAGCACGGTCGGAGCGATGGTCGAGAGAGTCGAATAGATGTCCTCCGAGCCTGCCTTGTTCGCCAGGATGAGGTCCGGTTCGATGGCGGCGATCGCCTCGATGTCGACTTCCTGTCGATTGCCGACGTCGACGAACTGCGCCATGCGATCCGCGTACTGCGGGAACGAGAAGCTGATGTAGTCCGGGACCAGAGCGGCACCGTCACCGTAGGCGACTCCGGTGGGTACGACGCCCAGAGTGAGGGCCGCGTCGAGCTGACCGGTGGCGATCACGACGATCTTCGTCGGCTCGGCGGGGATTTCGGTGGAGCCACCGAAGTGTCCGACGGTGCGGGGAAACACTCCGTCCGCGGCTCCCGAACCCATCCCGTCGGGAATGCCGGTCGGTCCCGGTGCGTCCGTCACGGTGTCGCCGGTAGCGGATTCGGTGCTGGTGGACGGAGTGGCCGTCTGCTCGGCGGTGTCGCCGCAGGCAACGGTGGTCAGTGCGGTGACCGCGGCGATCGTGGTGGCCAGGAGTAGACGTTTCACTTCGTTCTCTTTCACGGGTCCGACAGAGGCAGGTAATGCTAGCCTAAACCTTGACGGACCGAGATCGGTGCTGCGCGTCTGCTACGGTGCTCTCATGCAGCGCACGTATTTCTGGTTTAGCAGGCCGGCCCCGGGTGGGTCAGCCAGCGACGCCATGCGCTGAACTTCCACCCCACGAGCCGGATACAGACCGGCTCGAAGTGCGTGTGGAGCATGATGAGCCGGCCTGGGAACAGGAACGCCCTCTCATGACACTCTCTCTCGACACCCCACCTCTCGACGATCAGCGGACCATCAGCATCAGTCCACTGATTGCCCCGTCGGTGCTGCGCCGCGAACATGCTGTGGACGACGCGATCTCGGCGACCGTCCGAACCGGACGTGCGGGAGTGGTCGACGTGCTGGACGGCACCGACGATCGGCTGATCGTCGTGGTCGGCCCGTGCTCGGTGCACGACACCGACGCGGCTCTCGACTACGCCCGCCGACTTGCCGCCACGGCAGCCGAATTGGGCGACCGACTGCACATCGTCATGCGGGTCTACTTCGAGAAGCCCCGGACGACGCTCGGCTGGAAGGGACTGATCAACGACCCGCACCTCGACGGCAGCTTCGACATCAACGCCGGACTACGGGTGGGACGCCAACTGCTGCTCGATATTTCGGCGCTCGGTCTGCCGGTCGGATGCGAATTCCTCGACCCGATCACTCCGCAGTACATCGCAGACCTGGTGAGCTACGGCGCGATCGGTGCACGGACGGCTGCGAGCCAGGTGCACCGCCAGCTGTGCAGTGCGCTGTCGATGCCGGTGGGGATCAAGAACTCCACCGAGGGCGACATCCAGGTAGCGGTCGACGGAACTCGCGCCGCCGCGGCGAGTCATGTCTTCCCCGGCACCGATCTGGACGGTCAAGCAGCGCTCATTCGTACCGTCGGAAACCCGGACTGCCACGTCATTCTCCGCGGGGGCGTCGACGGACCGAACTACGACGCCGAATCGGTCGCCGATACCGTTGCGCGACTGCGTAAGTCGGGCCTACCGGAGCGCGTTGTCATCGACGCAAGTCACGGCAACAGCCGCAAGGACCACAACAAGCAGGTGGACGTCGTCACCGACGTGGCCGCCCGGGTAGCGGGAGGCGAACACGGCATCGTCGGTCTGATGCTCGAGAGTTTCCTGGTCGAGGGGCGTCAGGATCTCGAACTCGGTCGCCGCGACGATCTGGTCTACGGGCAGTCGATCACCGATGCCTGCCTCGACTGGGATACCACGGCAACACAGTTGAACGTGCTGGCTGCGGCGGTCGAGGAGCGTCGGAACTCCCGAACCGCTCGCTAACGAACCCCGCGCGGTCGGAATTGCACGCTGATGCGTGGGCCGGTCGCGCGGGTGGACTTGGGTACGGCATGTTCCCAGGTCCGTTGACACGAGCCACCCATCACCACCAGGTCTCCGTGACCGAGGGTGAATTTCAGCGACGTTCCGCCGCCACGAGGTCGAAGCATGAGTTGCCTTGTGGCACCGAGCGATACGATCGCCACCATGGTGTCCTCGGTCGCGCTGCGGCCGATGTTGTCGCCGTGCCAGGCGACGCTGTCGGACCCGTCGCGGTAGTAGCACAGTCCGGCGGTGGCGAAGGACTCGCCGAGTTCGGCGCGGTAGTGCTCGTCGAGGGCGTCGCGCGCGTCGTACAGCGTTGCGTCGGGCCAACGCTCGCGCTCGCCGTAGAACCGAACCAGCCGTGGCACATCGACCACGCGGTCGTACATCTGTCTGCGTTCGGCGCGCCAATCGACGTCGGTCACCAGCGAGTCGAAGAGATGGGTATCGGACAACCAACCCGGGCGAACGTCCACCCACGCCCCGAGTGTGAGTTCGCGACGGGTGACGGACTCGAGCGACCCGACGCCGCCCTCCGCGTCACCGAACAACGAGCCTTGCATCGCGAGCGACATGGTTCGACTGTATCGAACAGGTGTTCCCATTTCCAGTGACCGGCGGTATTGTCCCACCATGGGATACGTATTTCAGGTCGTCGTGGACAGCGTCAACCCCCATGCGCTGGCGAAGTGGTGGGCGCAGACGCTGGGTTGGCAGGTCGAACCCAGCGACGAGGACTTCATCCGTGAGATGGTCGCCGCGGGACACGCTCGCGACGAGGACACGATCACGTTCGAGGGCGTTCTCGTGTGGCGGGCCGGCGCGGGCATCGTCGACGCCGGTTCACCCGGCACCCCGCGAGTGCTCTTTCAATCGGTGCCCGAGGCCAAAACGGTGAAGAATCGGTTGCACCTCGACATCCGCGTCGGCGACGACCGCGAATCGGTGGTGACGGAACTCGAAGAGCGGGGCGCGACGGTACTGCATCGAGGACAGCAGGGCCCCAGCGTCTGGATCACCATGACCGACCCGGAGGGCAACGAGTTCTGCGTCAGCTGAGACGGTATGCGCCGGGGGTCTGGCCGGTCCACCGCTTGAAGGCTCGGCGAAAGGCGCTGGGCTCGGAGAAGCCCAATCGGGTCGAGATGTCGTCGACGCTGTCGCCGCGGCTGAGCCCGGAGATCGCCGCATCGCGCAGAACCTCTTCTCGCAGTTGGTTGATCGAGGTGCCCTCCTGCCGGAGGATGCGTCGCAGATGCGGTGGGCTGATGTTGAGCATCGCCGCAATTTCCTCGGTCCCCGGTGCGCCGCCCTTGAATCCGGTTTCCAGAGCGCGGCGGACCTGGCTCGAGGCCGTGCTGTCGTAATCTCGCGACGAGAACAGCAGATTGGGCGATTCCGCGAGATACTCCGCCAGCGTGGCCTCGGTCTGCACGATCGGTGCTCGCATCACAGCAGTGTCGAATTCCAGTGTGGCAAGGTCGGTTCCGAACTCCACGTGCGTGCCGAAGATGGCGTCGTACATCTTCCCGGCTTCCGGTCCCGGTAGCGCGTAGGGCAGCTGCACCGACAGCAGTTTGACCCGGCTGCCGATGAGCCAGGCCGCGAATCGGTGCAGCAGAATCAACAGAAAATCGGTCAGCAAGCGTTCGGCGAGTTCGTTGGCTTCCGGGCTCAGATGCGTGGTGGGGGTGACGTGCACCGTCAACACCGTGGACTCCTCGGTCCGATCCAACGTCATGGGACGTACCGGAATCAACACCCGCATGGTCTCGGACATCCGAATCAGTGCCGCCCACAGGTTCTCGGTGTGGATGAGCGTCTGACATACCACGCGAAAGCTCCCGCGCCGCACCGGTACTGCGGCGAGGCCGAACAGTTCGTCGCCGGTCATCGTCCAGACCGCCTGGGTGAACGCGGTGACCTGCTGGGTGGTCAGACGCTCGGCCGGGTTGTCGAGGATGGTGGATCCGATGCCCGCCATCGACAACGGGTAGGTCAGGTCGACACCACTGTTCGTCGCGAGGTCGACGGCTTGTCTGACGAAATACGCCGGGATCGTCGGCTGCGGAGTCACAATGTCCGCAGCCTCTCGGCCGCGTCGGCGAGTACCTCGTCCTGTTTGCAGAAAGCGAAGCGCACCAACGACTTCCACGGAGCGGGCTCGTCGACGAAGGCCGTGACCGGAACGGCCGCGACACCCACCAGATCCGGGAGGGAACGGCAGAACTCGTAGGCGTCGCCCCGCCCGATCGGGGCGATGTCGGCACAGACGAAGTACGTTCCCGCGCTGTATTTCACATCCGCTCCAGCGGCGGCGAGAGCAATCGAGAGGGTGTCCCGCTTGCGTTGCAGCCCGTCGCGCATGGCGGTTATCCAGGTCTGTTCGTGCTCGAGCGCGTAGGCCACGGCCGGCTGAAAAGGAGTGCCGCCGACGAAGCTCATGAACTGTTTGGCGGCGCGGACGGCGTCGATCAGCTCTTTCGGTCCGAGCGCCCAACCGGTCTTCCATCCGGTGGCGTTGAAGGTCTTCGCCGCACTCGACACGGTGACGGTGCGCTCGAACATCCCGGGCAGCGTCGCGATCGGGGTGTGCACGCCACCGTCGAAGACTAGATGCTCGTACACCTCGTCGGTGAGGACCAGCAGATCGTGTGCCACCGCGATGCCGGCTATGCGGATCATGGTGTCGCGGTCGAAGACCGTGCCGGTGGGGTTGTGCGGGGAATTGACGATCAGCATGCGCGTGCGAGGCCCGATCGCGCGCGCGAGGGCGTCGGTGTCGACGGTCCACCCGTTGCCGTCCGAGACCAGGGGCACGGCGGTCCTGGTGGCACCGGCGAGGGCGATGGCGGCCGCGTAGGAGTCGTAGAAGGGCTCGATCAGCAGGACGTCGTCGCCTGGCTCGATCAGACCGAGTAGTGACGCCGAGATCGCCTCGGTGGCACCGACGGTGACGAGTATCTGCGAATCGGGGTCGTAGCTCAGTCCGAATCGGGCCGCTCGGTCGTCGGCGATGGCAGCGCGCAACACCGGCATGCCGGGGCCGGGGGAGTACTGGTTGAGTCCGTTCGCGATGGCCTCGCGCGCTGCCTCGAGCATGGCGGGTGGGCCGTCGGTGTCGGGGAAGCCCTGCCCGAGGTTGACGGCATTCTTCTGGACGGCGAGTGCGGTCATCTCGGCGAAGATCGTCGAGGAGAACGGGCGCAACCGTGCCACTGTGCGCGAGGGGATCATCTCGGACATTCAGCCAGCGTAGTTCACCGAGCAGAACGGCTGGATCAGGTCGGTATCGACCCGCTCGGCTCTGGAACTCGCTGCGTGATCACGCGCTCGCCGCCGAAGCCTGCCCGCGGGAGTCTCGGTGGGCTCACGACCACGTTCACACCGTTCCGATCGTGCCGGACGAGGCGACGCACGAAGCGTGGTCGCTGAAGTACGGCGCTGGAGGAGCATGGAATGACGTACTACTGACCTCACCGACCACAATTCGGATGATCACACGGCATTCCGTCGGAGGTTTCGAACAGTGCGACCTGAGGTCAGTTGTCGACAGGTATCGAGTCGAGCCACAATTCTCGAATTGCATCCCCGCGATGTCTGTTTCGACGCTGAGCGTACGAGAGGCGTCCCGATCAGCGCAGGTCGTCGGGAAGATCCGCCGGGTCGATGAGCAGCTGCTGGTTCTTGGCCGTGCGGACCTTCTCGGACAGACCGATGTTCGCGTGCAGCAGCGCCCATTCGCCCTCGGTGATCTCGTCCACGGCTCGTGCGATGACCGCCTTGTCGGTGGTTCCCCAGGCTATGGGCATCGCCGAGGCCAGCTGCCACGTCCGCCCACCGGTGTTTCGGCCCCGGTCCGCGAGAACCGACACCGCAGGCACCTGCGCGCCCCGCTCGACGGGGTGGCCGGGCAGGGCTCGCACGACGCGGGTGATCAACACGTAGTGCGGCTCGTTCACCCCTGGCTTGGCGATGTCGACCAGCGCCAGCAGTATTGCCCCACTCGGTAGCTGCTCGGCCACCACCGCCGGCACGAGATCGCCTGCGGCGTACTGCGATTCGATGGACCCCATCTTTCGCGGTGCCCACAGCATCACCCAGAGCGAAGTGGCCGCGCCGATCAGGAACACCGCGCCGAGGATGTACGACCACAGGGCCGCGATCCAGATGAACCAGGCCCCCAGCGCGATCAGGAAGACGGCGGTGAGCGCCGCGGAGGCGCGCAGCCGACGAAGCTCGGTGAACGTCTCGTTGACCGACTTCGCGTGGGCTACGTCTACGGGGAACTCGAACTTGCGCACACAGGTATTCCTAGCACGGCACCGAGCCGACCCGAAGTCTCAGATCGCCGGGCCGAGCAGATCGTCCGCGTCGGTGATGCGGTAGGCGTAGCCCTGTTCGGCGAGGAAACGCTGGCGGTGGGCCGCGTACTCGGCGTCGAGGGTGTCGCGGGAGACCACCGAGTAGAAGTGCGCCTGACCGCCGTCGTGCTTCGGTCGGAGCAGTCGGCCGAGGCGCTGGGCCTCTTCCTGCCTGGAGCCGAACGTTCCCGAAACCTGCACTGCGACGGACGCTTCCGGAAGGTCGATCGAGAAGTTCGCCACCTTGCTCACCACCAGCGTCTGGATCTCGCCCTTGCGGAACGCGTCGAACAGCACTTCACGTTCCTTGTTCTTGGTCGAGCCCTGAATGACCGGAGCGTTCAGCGCTTCGCCGAGCTCGTTCAACTGGTCGAGGTACGCGCCGATGACCAACGTCGGGGCGTCCTGATGTTTGGCGAGGATCGATTTCACGACGGCGATCTTCGTGTGCGCCGTCGAACAGAGCTTGTAGCGCTCCTCGGGCTCGGCGACCGCGTACGACATACGCTCGGCATCGGTGAGGGTGACGCGGACCTCGATGCACTCGGCCGGTGCGATCCAGCCCTGTGCCTCGATGTCCTTCCACGGCGCGTCGTAGCGCTTGGGCCCGATCAACGAGAAGACGTCGCCCTCGCGTCCGTCCTCGCGGACGAGCGTCGCGGTCAGGCCGAGGCGTCGACGCGACTGCAGATCGGCCGTCATGCGGAACACCGGCGCGGGCAGCAGGTGGACCTCGTCGTAGATCACCAGTCCCCAGTCCCGGGAATCGAAGAGTTCGAGATGCTTGTATTCGCCCTTGGTACGACGCGTGATCACCTGGTACGTGGCGATTGTCACAGGGCGAATCTCTTTGCGCTCTCCCGAATACTCGCCGATCTCCTCCTCGGTGAGCGAGGTGCGTGCGATGAGTTCGCGCTTCCACTGCCGACCGGCGACGGTGTTGGTGACCAGAATCAGCGTGGTCGCCTTGGCTCTGGCCATCGCGGCGGCACCGACCATCGTCTTGCCGGCACCACACGGCAGTACGACGACGCCCGAGCCGCCTGCCCAGAACGAATCGGCCGCCATCTCCTGGTAGTCGCGCAGCGTCCAGTTGCCGCCCTCGGTGTCGAGCTCGATGGGGTGCGCTTCGCCGTCGACGTAGCCGGCGAGGTCCTCGGCAGGCCAGCCGATCTTGAGCAACATCTGCTTCACGTGGCCGCGTTCGCTGGGGTGCACGATCACCGTGTCCTCGTCGACCATCGCACCGAGCATGGGCGCAATCTTCTTGTGCCGCATCACCTCTGTGAGCACAGCGCGGTCCAGGCTGATCAGTACCAGGCCGTGGACCGGGCTCTTGACCAACTGCAGTCGGCCGTACCGAGCCATGGTGTCGACGATGTCGACCAGCAGCGGCTGCGGCACCGCGTAGCGGGAGAAGTTCACCAGCGCATCGACCACCTGCTCGGCGTCGTGGCCCGCGGCACGTGCGTTCCACAGTGCCAGCGGGGTGATGCGGTAGGTGTGCACGTGCTCGGGGGCACGTTCGAGCTCCGCGAACGGTGCGATGGCCGCCCGCGCTGCGCCCGCGAGATCGTGATCGACCTCGAGCAACAACGTTTTGTCGGACTGGACGATCAGCGGGCCGTCGGTCACGGTTCCTCCTAGAGACATCTGCTGCGCCCGAAAGAGCGCAACTTCTCCATTGTCCACAGGTAGGGGCGTGCGTGCACGTGAGCCCGGTCTACTCGACCAGCGCGACCGAGGTGATCCGATGCAGGGTGAAGCGTCGAACCCCACCGGTGGCGGGGTCGAACGCGTCGAGTTGACCGCCGCCGATGCTGATCGGATCGACGATGCGATGCGTGGCAACCCCCTGGGCATCGACGTAGCCGATGCTCACACTCCGCTTGACCTTCGCTGCGGTCTGCAGCAGCGTCATCGTCGCGGTGCTGCTGGCCCGGGATCCGTCGGCGCGAACCACTGCGCCGCCGTTGCCTGCCGCTCGGTCGGCAGCGCGCATCCCGCGCACCAACGACCCAAGTTGTTCCTCGGTGGGGACGGCCGGAGTGCGGAACGCCTGACGCGGCCGCCGTGCCGAGACTCGCGACCCGCGGGCACGCAGATCGACGATGGTGCCGGACGAGTCCTCGCCTGCCGGCGCGAAACCCGCTCCGGCCAATACCGTGAGCACCTCGGCGAGCGGGGCCTGTGAGATCGCGACGGTGGGGGCCAGCGCCCTCAGCGCCAGCGATTCGGCCGCCGGAGACGCCATCACCTCGGCGAGCAACGCCGGATCCTCGCACCGAACGAACGACGCGGCGACGCCTGCTCGGAGGCGGCCGTGTCGACGAGCCACGTCGTCGATCAGATAGGTCAGGGCCTGCGGCACCGGCGTCCGCGAATGGGTTGCGAACAACGCGTGCAACTCGGACGCGCTCAACCCGACATCGAGCGCGCGGCGCAGGCTCGTGTCGCTGATCCGGTACATCGTGGCTGCGCCCGCGGATTCCACGTCGGCCACGAGTTCGATCCGATCCTGCAGGTCCGGCTCGAGCGGGCCGGGTGCCACCAGCGTGAGGTCGGCTTGCACCAGGACGTAGTCGATGGGTTCGGGTAGAGCCGCACGCATATCGGCTTCGGCATTGCCGTCGTGCAGCAACGAGCGACCCGGGGTCGACATCGCTCCACGACCGACGATGCCGAGCGCCGTCGCTTCGGCGAGAACATGGCCGACAGGGGTGACGCCGAAGCGTCCGGACCACCGAGGTCGACGCCACGCCAGGGTGCGAGCGAGGTCGGCGGGCTGCGCTGCGTGCCCACTGCCGAGTTCGGCGAGCAGTTCCAGGATCATGCGTCGATCCCGCGGTGCGGCCGGAGATCGGACTTCCTCGGACAGGGCGGCGATGGGCTTGTCGTTGGGGTCACGCATCCCGATGACCCAGGGTGCCCGTGGCACTTCGAGCCAGGCGGCGGCGAGCGTGTGCCAGCGGGCCGCCGGTGCGGCGGCGAGCCACGCGTCGACGGCAGGCGTGGGTGCCCAGTAATCGTCGCCGTTGTCCGACGCGGGAACCGGGTCCGGTGTTCCGCTGGAGATCAGGTGGGCGGCGGCGAGCAGCTCGACGAGGACGCTCACGCGGTCGTCGTCGAGTCCGGTGGCCTTGGTGATCTTGCGGAGCTCGCGCACTCCCAGGCCCCCGGCTTTGAGGGCGGGTGCCGGTGCGGTCGAGAGTGCCTCGATGATCGCTACGCAGTGCCTGCCCAGCTCGAGTGCCTCGCCTGCCGCGGCGGCGTCCACGTCGGCGAGTGAATGCGTACTGGTGTCGAGCGTGGGTTCGGCGAGAGAGCGTGGGTCGGACATCGGCTCGCCGCGCAGGATCTGCCCGACCTGGACGGGAAGCTCGACGGTTTGCTCGTCCAACCAGATCAGCAGGCCCTTGGCGAGCAGCTTCTGGACGGGCCGATCCGGGGGTGTACCGGGTGCAGCGTCCCTGGTGCGCCCGGTCGGCGACGATCTGGCGAGGGTGTCGAGGAGGTTGCGTTCACCGTCGCCGAGTTCGGCCAGTGCAGCGGTGATGGATGCCTCGGTGAGATTGTCGACCGGGTCGAGTACGCGCCCGATGCGCCACGGCACGGCATCCGCCGCTGCGGGGCTGATCCGGAACCCGGCTGCGTCTCCCCACACCAGTAGCCGTTCGCGGAGTTGGGCCAGCGCCCGGTCGACGCTCTTGGCCAGTGCGCGCTTGGCCACCACGGCAAGCAACGTTGCGCGGGTGACGGGCCGCTCGTAGGCCTCTTCGACGGCGAGGATTTCGAGGACCGTGAGTGCGAGGGTGTCGAGGGTGTCTGCGGTGTGCAGGATCGACCGGCGCTGCTCGGCCCGTCCGGCCAGCACGGCCAGGGATGCGGGCGGCGGCGCGGTCAGATCCGGACGCAGCGACATGGCCTTGATCAGCTCGGCGTCGGTTCGAGCTGCGATCCACTGAGGCAGATCTGGGGGCGTGTCGGTGTGTCGGTTCGCAGTCGTGTCGGTCATCGTCTATCAGATTAGAGACCTGGGCTGGTGCTCGCCGCAGGGCAGGTGTCAAAATGGGCGCATGGTGAACAAGTCGAAGAAGCCCTATGTCGATCCAGGCTGGCCGGAAACCGCTCGCGGTGACCACGCGGTGACCGAACTCTCGTCCGCGCGATCGGGTGGCTTGTCACCCTTCGGTGAGGACACCGAGTTCCCGCTGCCCGTCGAAGACCTGCCCTACGCCCATCCGGTGACCGTGGTCAATCGCTGACCGCGGCCCTCGAACACGAAAAAGCCCCCGACATCGTCGGGGGCTTTTTTCGTACGAGCTGGAGCAGCCAGGCAGCTTACTGGGGCAGGAATGCCTTGTTGGCCTGGTAGAAGTTCACGACCTGCGGATCGAGCTGGATGCCCTGGGCCGCGTTCTGCACGAACGCAGCGATCTGCGGATCGTTGGTGATGTTCTGGACGGCGGTGACGATGCCTTCGACGACCTCGGCGGAGCTGTCCACGGCCGGGATGGACGACAGGTCGGGGAGCGCGGGAACTTCCGGTGCCTTGGGGGTGACCGGAACGCTGCGTTCGGTGGGCGCGCTGTTCAGTCCGAGGCTGGAGGAGCAGGACGGCCATGCGCCCCAACCCTGCGAGTCGAGGACCTTCTCTGCAACTGCGATCTGCTCTTCGCGGCTGGCCTGGTTGGCCGTGGCCGCGTACTGCTGTCCACCGTGTGCGTTCCAGGTGCTGGGGGAGAACTGCAACCCGCCCTGGTAACCGTTGCCGGTGTTGATGCCCCAGTTGCCGCCGGCTTCACACTGAGCCAGGCGATCCCAGTCGGAATCCGGTGCCGCGTTGGCAGTGCCGGTGAAGGCGATGCTCGCGGTGCCCATGATGGCTCCGGTGACTGCGACCTTTGCGACGGTCTTGCCCGTGGTGCTCGGCTTGCGATGACGTCCGCTCATACGAGTTGAAATCCTCTCCACACGCGCCTGCGAGGTCAGCTGTCGGGTTCGGGCTGAGAGGTAGCCCGGCCGTTTCGCTCACTCCTGAAAGTGGGCAATTGGGCTTCACCCCAAGGGAAGTCGGTGAGGCTTCGTGAGTCGCTACAACTTCCCGGTTGTCCATGGAGGACGTGGGTCCCCCGTCCTCGTCCCCTGGGTGATCGTCGAGGGTGTTCCGGTTCCCGCGGGACGAGGTTTGGCGCTGCGGGCCGGAATTCGGCCGAACTTTCCGGCCGCTGCTGACCGTACTGAAATTCCCGCCTTACGTCACTATTTGGTAACTGTCGGTTTCGGGGCGTCGCCGCGAGCGCGTTTTGTACCTCTTTCGGGTGTCTCGCGTCCGCCCAGCTAGTGGACGTGCCGGGCATTGAACCCCTGTCCGTTGCCTGTCCGTTACCGGAGCGTGATGTGATGGAAGTCACACCGGCGGCAACCGATCCGAGAGGTCACCGAATGGCAACGATGTCCTTGCCGAGGGGCATCAGCGATAAGGGAATCATCTTCAGGTTCGCGATCGCCAACGGAATACCGATGATGGTGATCGCCATGGCGACGGCCGTGACCACGTGAGTCAGGGCCAGCCACCAACCGGCGAGGATCAGCCACAGCACGTTCCCCACGAGTGCGCCGGATCCGGACCCCGGCTTGTCGACGATCGTCGAGCCGAACGGCCACAGTGCGTAGACGCCGATGCGGAACGACGCGATGCCGAACGGAATGGTCACGATCAGGATGCACAGCAGAAGTCCGGCGAGGAAGTAGCCCAGTGCCAGCCACAGGCCGCCGAAGACCAGCCAGATGACGTTCAGGATCAATCTCATGATCAGCGCGCCCGTCGTCCGGATGCCAACGCGTAGACCAGGGCCAGCACGAAGCCGGTCGGCGCGGAGAACATGGCCGTCAGATACAGCCCGAGTGGGGGCTTGGCGGCGGAGAAGATCGGAAACACGAGGATCGCGACAATGGCGACGAGGCCGATCGCGAACAGGGCCAGCGCGATGCGCAGCAGTACGGTGCTGCTCTTACGAGTCGATGTGTCCACATGCACCACGGTAGTGCGAAGCGTGCTGCGGTGAGGGCGCGGTGAGGCGAACAACTCGAATGCTCTATCCGGGCTCACCGCGCTAGACTGGCGTATTCGCGTCCTACGTTCTCGTGGGGCGCGAAACTTGTGCGGACCGAACATCGGTTCCACGAACAACGCAACCATCGACAGCAACAGATGAACGGGTGAGCTCAGTGCCGACCGGCAAGGTGAAGTGGTACGACGTCGACAAGGGATTCGGATTCCTCTCGCAGGAGGAAGGCGAGGACGTCTACGTGCGTTCCTCGGCGCTGCCCGAGGGCGTCGAGGGCCTCAAAGCCGGTCAGCGCGTCGAATTCGGTATGGCCGCAGGCCGTCGCGGGCCCCAGGCGCTGAGCCTGAAGGTGCTCGAGCCGGCACCGTCGGTGCGTCAGAACACCGGAAGCACCCGCCGCGAACCCGTCGAGCGCAAGCACACTCCCGACGAACTGCACGGGATGGTCGAGGACATGATCACGTTGCTCGAGGCCACCGTGCAGCCCGAACTGCGTAAGGGCAAGTACCCGGACCGCAAGATCGCGCAGCGCATCTCCGAGGTGGTCCGGGCCGTCGCGCGCGAGCTCGACAGCTGATCCAGGAGAACGACTAGGGCAGCATCCCGATCGACCAGATGGCGTGGCTGACGAAGCCCTCCTGATTGGTGTCGGTGTCGATGATGCCGGTGGGCAGGCGAACCTCGATTCCGAGCAGGGTTCGATCGCTGTCGTCCGTCGTCGGCACCGTGACGCTCAACCTGGTTCCCGGTTCGTTGAACCGGCTGTCCTCGACGATGTTCCCGCTGTCGTCGCCGTAGACCAGGGCGAGTACCCACGGTGCCGAGTAGACGGCCTCGGGGAGTGAGAGTTGCACCGTCGGTGCAGTGCCCACCCGAATCTCGGTGGTCTCTCCCACGTTGGTGCACAGCGGGTCGCTGATGGCGCAGTACAGGTACGGCTCGACCTCGACGGTCCGCCCGTTGGAGTACGCGGAGATGACGGGTTCCTTCTCCGGTGCGTTTCCGATCAGCAGGGCGAGCACCGCGACGAACGCGACGGCGACGACGAGCAGACCCGCGGAGAGCAGGGCCGCGATCTTCTTGGTGCGGGGAGCGAGATTCACTTGGTCACATTTTCGCCGAAGGTACCGTCGGACACTTCTTGTTCGACGTGGTCGGGGCGGTTGCCGCCGAAGCCGGGCAGAAGCGATCTGCCACGGTAGGTGAGGAATGTCTGCACGAGCCCGATCGTAAGCAACACCGAGACCACGCTGAAACCGAGCCAATACTCGGTGGGTAGCAGGACGCCGAGCGTGCCGCCGAGCACCCAGCACAGCTGCATGACGGTCTCCGATCGGCCGAATCCCGACGCGATCGACTCCGGCGGCAGATCGGCCTGCAAGGACGCGTCGAGCGAGACCTTGGCCAGCGCGCTGGCGCTCGACGCCACGAGCGCGGCCACCGCCGCGGTGAGCAGGCTGTCGGTCACTGCGGCGACGACGGCCACCACCGTGACGGCGAGGGTGCAGCGAAGGACCACGAGGGATGGCCGGCCGAGTTTGATCCTGGCACCGAGGGCGTTGCCCGAGAAGTTGCCGAGGCCTGCTGCGGCTCCGACGAGTCCGAGCATGGCGGCCTGCTGCAGCGGTTCGTGTTCGGTGCGGGATTTGGCCACGAAGGCGATGTAGAGAGTCAGGAAGCCGGTGAGAATCCGGATGGTGCCGTTGCCCCACAGGCCGACGATCACTGCCCGGCCCAACGGTTGTCTGCGATTCTTGGCGGGTCCGTCGGCCCGTGGCGTGCGCCTGAGGTTCTCCGTCGGAGCCCCGTTGCCGGGATAGTCGTTGCCGCGGTCTCGATCGGCGTGGTGCTGATCCGCGTGGTAGCTCAGGGTCGCGGGCACCTCGCCCTCGGTGATCTCCACCCAGGACGGGATGCGCATGCTCAGGTAGGCACCGAGAACGGTGATCGCGGCGACGAACCACAGAGCCCCTGGGGAGTCCGCAACGAACGCGATGCCGCCGGCGACAGCGCCGGCGGCGATGGTGCCGCCGAGCAGACCGAACACGGTGAGTCGAGAGTTGACGCGCACGAGGTCGATGTCCGGTGGCAGTACTCGCGGCGTCACCGCACTCTTGAGTACCGCAAAGGACTTGCTGAGGACGAGCATGCCGAGCGCGGCCGGATACAACACCCAGCTGTCGAAGTTGAACACCAGCACCACCGCCAGCACGGTGCGCAGCCCGAACGAGGTGGCGAGCGCGATGCGTCGGCCGTGTTGCAACCGGTCGAGCAACGGTCCGATGAGCGGCGCGATCAGCGCGAACGGCGCGATCGTGATGACGAGATACAGCGCGACCTTGGTCTTGTCCTCCCCGGTGGCCGCCGAGAAGAACAGAGTGTTGGCCAAGGCGATCGCGAGCGCGGCGTCCGACGCGAAGTTCGCCATGGTCGCGTAGGTGAGCGCCGTCAGTCCGGACTTGTCGGCACCGTCGGCTTTCGCGGCTCGCTGGAACGACGCGATTCCCTTGCCGGTCAGTTCGCGTCCGCGCATGGCGGCGACGCGGGTGACGGTCAGCTTCTTGGGCATCGGCGGCGGCTTGCGGGCACCGGACTTGCCGCGCGCCGCCGTGATCTGCTCGGTTCGCGGCGGGTGCAACGGCGGCAAGGGCTGACGCCTGCTCGGGACATGGGTGGGCGTGACAGGAGTCGCGGGTGGGTAGTTCGCCAGACCCGGATGCGCGAGTGGGTCGGGAGAAGTGCCTGCGGAGTGGTCCTGGTGTTGGTCGTGAGCGGAGCCCGCGGAGTGATCCTGGTGTTGGTCGTGAGCGGAGCCTGCGGAGTGATCCTGGTGGGGGTCGTCCGCACCCGGTGGGGTGTGGGGGAGACGTGGATCGGTCACGGTGTCAATTCTGTCCTACGGGCGCGGTTTCGGTGAATCGCACCTCGAAGATCCTGGGCCAGTATTTGCCGGTCACGAGGAACCGGTCGGTGCCGGGAATCTGCGCGATGCCGTTGAACACGTCGGCGCCGTCTCGTTCGGAGGCCGACATCGAATTCCACAGTGGGGTGCCGTCGATGACGGCTGTCACCGCGCCGGTCTCGGGGTCGATGCGCATGATGTCGAAGGTCTGCCACACGTTGGCGTACACCGATCCGTCGTCGGCGCACTCGAGTTCGTTGAGCCGCTCCACCGGATTGCCGTCGAGCGTGACGTCCACGGCGGATTCGGCCTCGAACGAGGTGGGGTCGCGGAAGGTGAGGGTGGACGAGCCGTCGCTCATGACGAGGCGCTCGTCCTGCGAGCACAGTCCCCATCCTTCGCCGTCGTAGTCCACTCGGCGTCGCTCGGCGAGGCTGTCCGGGTCCCGTTCGATCGCGACTCCGTCCTGCCAGGTGATCTGCCAGAGGGTGTCGCCGTCGACGGTGATGCCCTCGCCGAACAGGTCGGACGGCAGATCCTCCCGCCCCAGTTCGGTCATGTTCTCGAGCGAGGTACGCCGGACGAACGACGAGCCTTCCAGTCCGGTGCCTTCGTAGAGGACGTCGCCGTCGATCTCGAATCCCTGGGTGAAAGCGTCGTCGCCGCGGTCGTATTCGCGGACGACCTCGGTGGTCAGTGCCGGAACCGAGTCGGACGTCACCGGAGCCGGTTGCGTCGTCGACGAGCATGCGGACACGGCCAGCAGTGAGGTCACGACGGCAGCGAAGGTGCGAGCACGGACGGTCATTGCACCCATGATGGCAGCCCGAACTGGGCGTCACCGAGTCGATGCGGCAAACTGAATGTGTGAGTTTCACATCTTCTCCAGAGCTCGATTCCATCCGCCCCGTCTTGGCCGATGCCGTGGACCTTGCGCGGCAGGCACTGCTCGACCTGGGAGAGGGCGGTATCGGCGAGTACCTCGGGGTCACCGTCGAAGACTCCAGTGCGGCCACTCACCGGTTCGCCAGCGATCTCGAGGGGTACCGCGGTTGGCAGTGGGCCGTTGTGGTCGCCGCCCCGGAGGACGCGGATCACGCCACCGTCAGTGAGCTCGTTCTCCTGCCCGGCCCCGACGCCCTCGTGGCACCGTCCTGGGTGCCGTGGGACGAGCGCATCCGTCCCGGCGATCTGGGGCCCGGTGACCTGCTGTCTCCGCGCCAGGACGATCCGCGGCTCGTGCCGGGGTACGTCGCGTCCGGTGACCCTGCCATCGACGAGGTGGCAGGCGAGATCGGTCTCGGCCGAACCAAGGTCACCAGCCTCGAAGGACGTCTCGACGCCGCCCAGCGCTGGCACGACGGAGACTTCGGTCCCGATACCGAGATGGCCAAGGCTGCGCCGTCGACCTGTGGGCTCTGCGGCTTCTACCTTCCTCTCGCCGGTTCGCTGTCCGCCGCATTCGGAGTGTGCGGCAACGAATTCGCCGCCGACGGACACGTGGTGCACGCCGAGTACGGCTGCGGAGCGCACTCCGACACCGAACTCCCCACCGGAGCCGGATCGCCGCAATTCGAGCCCTACGACGACGCTGCACTCGACGTGGTGGCCTCGCCGGTTGCCCCGGTCGAATCAGCCGAATCAGCCGCGCCGGACGCTGTTGTCGAGACGGACGCTGTCGAGACGAACGCTGTCGAGACGAACGCTGTCGAGACGAGCGCTGTCGAGACGGCTGCTGCGGCCGAGGCGACCGATGTCGTCGACACGACCGTCCCGGATCAGGCCCCCGATGAGGTCGAGGCCCCGGCCTCGGATGATCTCCCGGCCACGGACGCGTTCGCGTCGGCAGAGTCGTCGGCCACCGAAGCTGTCTCGGCCGACGCCCCGCCTGTCACCGATGACGCGTCGAGCACCACCGATTCTGCTGCGCAGGAAGAAGATTCGGCATCTCCGAGCTGATCGATCCGTTCGATACCGAATCGCTGCGGGAGTCGATTCTCGCGGCGTGGGCATCATCGCCCACCCGGCTTCGGGAGGACTCCGCGTCCGAGTCCGATCTGGTGCGCGGGGGCTACCGCGATCGTCTGCTGACCGAGCTGGCACAGAACGCAGCCGATGCCGCGCAGCGGGCAGGCGTCCCGGGCCGGCTGGCCGTGTGGACCGATGGCAACGGTGCGCTACATGTCGCCAATACCGGTGCTGCGCTGGATATCTCCGGTGTGCACGCGTTGACCGCGTTGAGGGCGTCGGGCAAGACTGCCGCAGATTCGGGCGTCGGGCAATTCGGTGTCGGGTTCACTGCGGTGCGATCGGTGTCCGACGAGATCGAGGTGCGATCGCGCGGCGGCGGCGTGGCGTTCAGTGCGCGTCGCACGCTCGAGGCGTTGCGTGAGCGAGACCTGCTCGCGCCCGATACCGGCGTTCCGGTGCTGCGGCTCGCGTGGCCGGTCGACGCCCCGCCCGCCCATGGGTTCGATACCGAGATCGTGTTGACATTGCGAGCCGACGTGGCTGTGGAGTCTTTCGCCGCAGGCTTTGCGGACGAGGCGGTCGACCTGCTGCTCGAACTGGAGGCGTTGCACTCCATCGAGATCGATGGCGTCGTGATCGATTGCGCAAGAACGGAACTCGAAGGAAACAGTGCCGAGATCGCGATCGGATCGCGAACCTGGAGACAGTTCACGACACCGGCCGCGCGATGGCTCGCTCCGGTCGTCGACGGTCTGCCCGTTCCCGCGTCGCCCGATGTGTTGCGCGCTCCGACCCGCTCGGACGAGCTGTTGTCGTTGCCCGCGTTGGTCATTGCCGATGTGCCGATGCAGCCCGATCGGCGACGCGTGTTGCCGGGTGTCTCGCTCGACGCGGTCGCGCACGGCTACGTGGACTTCGTGGCCTCGCTGCCTGCCGAATTCAGGGTTTCATTCGTACCCGAGGTCGGATTCGCCCGCAGTGCGGTCGACGGTGCACTGCGGGAACTCGTCTTTCACCGATTGTCCTGTGCACCATGGCTTCCTGGCGCTGACGGACATGACCTCGTGCCCGAGCGGGCGAACGTCGTCGCGGACGCCACCGAGGAACTCACCTCGGTGCTGGCGGGCGTCGTGCCCGATCTGGTCGCGGCATCGCTGTCCGGTGCGCGGCATGCGTCGGCGCTCGCGGCGGTGGGGGTGCACCGGATCGGGTTGGCGAGGCTGGCGGAGATGGTCGGTGGGCTCGATCGCGAGCCGAGTTGGTGGCAGCGGCTGTTCGACGCGTTGGCTCCACTCGTGGTCGACGGTGTGGCTGCGGAAGAGCTTGCCGCGCTGCCTGTTCCGCTGGCGGACGGTCGTACGGTGACCGGTCCGCGGACGACGGTGATCGGCTCCGACGCTGCTGCTCCTGTCACCTGGGTCCGGCTGGTGCACCCGGATGCGGTGAGCCCGCTGTTGACGCGGCTGGGTGCTCGCGAGGCGACTGCGACCGAACTGCTCACCGACCCGGCGCTCGAGGCGGCCCTGGACGATCTCGACTGGGACGAGAGCGAGGACATCGACGGGCTGGTCTCCGCCGTGCTGGCGCTGGCGCGGGCGGTGCAGGCGGGTGAACTGCCGAGTTGGCTCGGCAGTCTGCCCCTCGAAGACGACGAGGGCGAATTGCGCAGCGCCGACGAATTGTTGCTTCCCGGAGCGCCGTTGGCGGATCTGCTGATCGAGGATTCGCCGTTCGGCGTCCTCTCGACTGCGGTGGTGGACAGGTTCGGTGAGCGGGCGCTGCGAGCAGTGGGCGTCGGGTGGGCTTTCTCTGTGCTGCGCGACGAGCTGCCGACCGGGCCGGATCACGATCTCGACGACGAGTCGGCGTGGTGGTCGAGTCTGTCCGAGGAGCCGGAAACGCTTCTTGCAGTGCGGGATCTCGACCTCGTCCGATCGGACGTCTGGTCCCAGGCGCTGACCGTCCTGCTGGACGATCCGAGTACCCGTGCGGCACTGACCGACCGTGACGGTTACACCGCGTGGTGGATCGGACGTCATGCGCGAGTCCATGGTTCGCGTCCGATCGCGTTTCGAGCACCGTCGGACGAGACGTTCGCCGGGTTGCTCGATCCGCTGGATCATCCGCGTGCCGACGAACTGCAGGCGGTGCTCAGCGCGTCGGTCTGCGAGAGCGCCGAAACGGCTCGCGTGCTGTTGGCAGCGCTGTCGGACCCGAAGCGGCGTCCGACGCCTGCGGTGATCGCCAGAACCCACACGTCGATCGCCACCGCTGTTGCGGAGCGCCGCATCGAGGTCTCGGACATCGATCCACCGGATCGTGTCCGCACCCTTGTCGGCGACGTCGTGGACGCGTCGGATGCGCTCGTGATCGACTCCCCGTGGCTGGCGAGCGTGGTGCCACAGGAGATCGCCGTGCTCTCGGACATGGCCTCCGGGGCCGCGCTGGCCGACGTTCTCGACATCCGGACGGCGTCGGAGGCGATCGGTGGCGAGGTACTCGGAACCGGACGGGTCAGCTCCTGGGATCGCGAACCCGGGGCTCTGTTGGCCTGCGCGGTCATGGGATTGCCGCTGCCGTCCGGTGGGGTGGTGGTGCATCGCGAACTCGTGGTGCGGTTGTCGGGTGCAGTCAGCGGCGAGCGCAGAGTCCCGTGGTGGGTGACCGCCGACGGAACGGTTCACTGCACGGAGAGTTGGGAGCGACCACGTGGGGCCTGACGGGGTGATCCTGGACTGGATGGTCGAGCATCGAGTCGAGTGGGTCACGACGATGTTCTGGATCATCACCACGCTGGGCAACACGGTGTC
Source organism: Rhodococcoides navarretei (assembly GCF_038069675.1). NCBI lineage: Bacteria > Bacillati > Actinomycetota > Actinomycetes > Mycobacteriales > Nocardiaceae > Rhodococcoides > Rhodococcoides navarretei. The sequence goes on along the minus strand of NZ_JBBPCN010000001.1, from coordinate 3,968,763 downwards.
GATGTTCCTGCTGTCCGCGGTGGTCGTCGTTGCGTTGCTTCGCGTCGGACGCAGATCGGATGCCGTTATCGTCGCGGGTTCGATGCTCACCGGCTGGGGTCTGATGAATGCGCTCAAATTCGCGTTCGCGCGGGAGCGTCCGCCGGTTCCGGAGCGGCTGGTGGATATTGCGAGCCATTCGTTTCCATCGGGCCACGCGACGATGTCGATGCTGCTTGCCACGGTGGCGATCGCGGTGCTGCTGCGATCGCCGGATCCGCGGCTGCATCGGCCGGTACTGCTTGCGCTACCTGTGGTCGCGTCCCTGCTGATCGGATTCTCTCGGATCTATCTGGGTGCGCACTGGACCACGGATGTGTTGGCCGGCTGGGTGTTCGGTGCCCTGTGGGGGCTGGTGTGGATCTATGCCGTCACGCTGATCAGCGCGAGAAATCCGAGCGCTGGGCAATGACGAGCAACTCGTCGCGCATGGCCGGGCTGGAGACAGCGTTGGCGCGTGCGTAGAGGGCGCGGAGCGAGCGGACGTGGTTACGGCGATTGCGGTACTGAGCGACGAACTTCATTGCCTGGCTTTCGTGGATCGAGAGGTTATCTGAACTGACATAACCCATGGTCCACGTTAACTTTGTGTTACTCAACCGGCTGACGGGTTAGTTTGCCCACGTCAGAGGCCATAAGGTGATGGCGCTTACGTGATGCTGGTCTCAATCGAGCCCGCGTTGGGCGGTTCTGCTCCCGCGACGTGACGCCGCTCTCTGCAGCAGGAAGATCCCGAACCCTACTGCACCCACCGCGATGCCGGACCAGCACGTTGCGAGGACGTCGCCGTCCCGGTCTCCGGTGGCCGTGAACACCACGAGTGCCACGATCCACCCGAGGATGCCGATCGCCAACACCGGCACGGGATCGGTGAGGCTGCGCGGGATCTGGGGGAGGTCGGCCACAAAATCACGCTACGCCACCATATTTCCCCAAGTCTCGCGGTGTGCTTTATCGTTCGCTCATGCAATTGTCGTCGCGGCTACTCGACAACTACTTCAAGATCACCGAGCGTGGCTCGACCGTCGGATCCGAGGTACGGGGAGGCGTGGTCACGTTCGTGGCCATGGCCTACATCGTCGTCCTCAATCCGCTGATTCTGGGCAGCTTCTCGGCCGACGATGCAGCGGCCAAGACCGACGTGCTCGGCAACATCCTGCCGGTTGCCCAGGTCGCCGCCGTCACGGCGCTGGTGGCCGGGTTCATGAGCATCGCCTTCGGCATCATCGCGAACTACCCTTTCGGCATCGCCGCGGGTCTGGGCATCAACACCCTGCTCGCCGTCACCATCGCTCCTCAGGTGACGTGGCCCGAGGCCATGGGGCTCGTCGTCATCGACGGCATCATCATCGTGCTCCTGGCCGTCACCGGGTTCCGCACGGCGGTGTTCAACGCGATCCCGGCCGAACTCAAAGCGGCGATCGCGGCCGGCATCGGCGCGTTCATCGCCTTCATCGGGCTGGTCGACTCCGGGTTCGTCCGCCGCATCCCCGATGCCGCAGGCACGACGGTTCCCGTCGGCCTCGGAATCGACGGGTCCATCGCGTCGTGGCCCACGGTGATCTTCGTGTTCGGGCTGTTGCTGATGGGTGTGCTGGTGGTGCGCAAGGTGCGCGGCGGTCTGCTGATCGGCATCGTGGTCACGACGGTGCTGGCGGCGATCGTCGAAGCCGTCACCGATGTGGGTCCGTCCAACGGCGTCGACCCGAAGGGCTGGAATCTGTCGGTACCGCAGTTGCCGGGTCAGTTGGTGCAGTCGCCCGATCTGTCGCTGGTCGGCAACGTCGATCTCCTCGGAGCATTCACGCGCATCGGCGTGCTGGCCGCGAGCTTGCTGGTGTTCACCCTCGTGCTCGCGAACTTCTTCGACGCGATGGGCACGATGACCGGCTTGGGTAAGGAAGCCGAGCTGGACAAGGACGGGACACTGCCGAACATCGGCAAGGCGCTGGTGGTCGAGGGAGCGGGAGCGATCGCCGGAGGTGGGGCCTCGGCGTCGTCGAACACCGTGTTCGTGGAATCGGCGTCCGGCATCGCCGAGGGTGCCCGCACCGGACTGGCCAACGTCGTCACCGGATTGCTGTTTCTGCTGGCCATGTTCTTCACTCCGCTCACCGCCGTCGTTCCGATCGAAGCAGCGGCTCCGGCCCTGGTCGTGGTGGGTGCGCTGATGATCGGGCAGGTACTCGACATCGACTTCCGACGCTTCGACTACGCGCTGCCTGCCTTTCTGACCATCGTGGTCATGCCGTTCACGTACTCCATCGCCAACGGGATCGGCGTCGGTTTCATCACCTGGGTGATACTCGCCGTCGGGTCCGGCCGGGCGAAGTCGGTACATCCCCTGCTGTGGATCGTCGCATTGCTGTTCGTCGCATATTTCGCCGTCGGACCCATCACGGAGGCGGTTACATGATGCGTGGTCGGTACCAAGGCGTATCCTCTGCGCTGTGACGTCGGGAAACATTGTGAAAGACAATCGGGAATTGGCAAGCGATCTGTCGCTTGCGGTGGTGAGGCTGACTCGCCACCTTCGGGGTAGGCGAGTGGACTCGCAAGTATCACTGACTCAGCTGTCGGCTCTGGCCACGCTGAGCCGGGAGGGCGATATGACTCCCGGTGCGTTGGCTGCGCGGGAGAGGGTGCAGCCTCCGTCGATGACGCGGGTGATCGCATCGTTGGCCGAGCTCGGTCTGGTGGTGCGCACGCCGCATCCGACCGACGGACGTCAGGTGATCGTGTCGCTCTCGCCGGCCGGCCGAGAGCTGATCGCCGACGAGGCCAGTGCCCGCGAGGCGTGGATGACCGCGCAGCTGGCAGGGCTCGGACCCGAGCAGCTCGACACGCTTCGAGACGCGGTGAAAATCATCAGCGCATTGGTCAGCGACTCCGAGTAGTTACCTAGGTTTATTATTTGAACGGTGGCCCCTGCTTCCCGTACTTCCGGCTCGACGATGTTCGCCGCCCTGAAGACTCGCAACTACCGATTGTGGGCTTCGGGGCAGATCGTCTCGTTGGTCGGCACCTGGATGCAGCGGGTCGCCCAGGACTGGCTCGTTCTGACGCTGTCCGGCGGCAACGGCTTTGCCGTCGGCATCGTCATGGCCCTGCAATTCGGGCCGACGCTGTTCCTGTCGGTCTGGGGAGGGGTACTGGCGGACCGGTACGACAAGCGCAAGCTCCTCATGATCACCCAGATCTTCGCCGCGGTCTGTGGCCTTGTCCTGGGTGTGCTCGATGTCGGGGGGATGGTCGAGCTGTGGCACGTCTACCTCATCGCCTTCATCCTCGGCTGCTCGTCGGCGATCGATGCGCCGGTGCGGCAATCGTTCACCATCGAGATGGTCGGCAAAGAGACCCTCGCCAACGCAATTGCGTTGAACTCCATGACCTTCAACATGGCCCGCATCGTCGGGCCTGCCGTCTCCGGAGTGCTCATCACCCTCGTCGGCACCGGCTGGGTGTTTCTCATCAATGCCGTGTCGTTCGCGGCCGTGTTCGGTGCTCTCGTAGCGATGAACGTCGGTCAGCTCTTCCGCGTCGAACCCGCCCCACGCGCCAAAGGGCAGGTGCGGGAGGGCTTTCGGTATGTCTGGGGGCGCGGCGACCTGAGGGTCCTGTTGGCAACGGTCTTCATGGTCTCGACATTCGGGCTGAACTTTCCGCTGAGTCTGTCGGTGTTGGCGCGCAACACGTTCGGCAGCGGAGCAGACGCCTACGGTCTGCTGTCGACCACCCTCGCCGTCGGTACCTTGGCCGGAGCGACCCTGGCGGCCAGGCGCGCCACGGCACCGCGATTACGGCTCTTCATCGGTGCCGTCATCGCGTTCGGGATTTTCGAACTACTCGTGGGGTTGATGCCCAATTACGTTCTGGTGGCGATCCTGTTGGTGCCTACCGGCGCGTTGACGTTGACCTTCACGACGTCGGCGATGAACATTCTGCAGATGTCCGTGCCGTCCGATATGCGCGGACGCGTGATGGGTATCTACATGCTGTGCTTCCTGGGCGGAACCCCGCTGGGCAGCCCGGTCCTCGGCTGGCTCGCCGATGTGCTCGATCCGCGTGCCCCGCTCGTGTTCGGCGGCATCATCTCCCTGGCAACGGGACTCTTCGCGGCCGTATATCTACTGCGGCACAACAACTTGCGGATCACCGTGGTGCCGCCCGCCGGCGGACACCGGCTGCCGACGCTCGACACCGTGGCCGCCACCGCCAAGGTGTGACGCGTTCAGATCCATCCGTGGCGTCGGGCCAGTGCGCAGGCCTCGTGTCGATTCGCCGCGCCGAGTTTCGCGGCGGCGGCGGACAGGTAGTTGCGGGTGGTCCCCGGCGACAGGTGCGCGCGCTGTGCGATTTCCGCTATCGATGCACCGTCGGCGGCGAACTCGAGTACGTCCGCCTCACGCGGGGTGAGCGGGGAATCCCCGGCTCCGATGGCTTCTGCAGCGAGCGTCGGATCGACGTAGCGTCCGCCGCCGTGCACGGTGCGCACCACCTCGGCGAGGGTGGCGGCCGAGGTGGTTTTCGGCAGGAACCCGCGCACTCCGGCCTCCAACGCCTTCTTCAGATAGCCGGGTCGACCGTGGCTGGTCACGATGATCGACGCACACGTCGGCAGGGTTTCGGCAATCTTCTGGGCCGTCTCGATGCCGTCGATCCCGCCCATCTGCAGGTCCAGCACTGCCACATCGGGGGCGAGAGTGGCTGCGATGGTCAACGCTGTCTCGCCGGAGTCGGCCTGCCCGACGATCTCGATGTCGTCCTCGAGATCGAGCATGGTCGCCAGAGCAGTTCGGATCAGATTCTCGTCGTCGGCCAGTAGAACTCGGATCATGATGTGGTCCTAGGGTTCTCCGTCGGTAGCTCCGCCGTGAGGGTGAATTCCTCGGAGGTCTTCTCCGCATTCAGGGTGCCGCCGACGGCAACCAAACGTTCGCGCAACCCGCTCAGGCCCGTGCCGTCATCGCGGTCGGTCGAGGCACTGGGATGATCGTTGATCAATCGGATACTGGCGGCGCTCAGCTCTATCCGGCAGTAGGTGGCTGCGGAGTGACGCAGAATGTTCGTCACACCCTCACGGACCACCCAGGCAGCGGCCTCGGCCGCGCGTTCGTTCAGGATCGAGGTTTCACCGACGAGTTCGGTCGTGATGCCCGCGGCGGACAGCAGGGATCGAGCGCCGTCGAGTTCCGAGGCCACATCGACCGATCGGTACCCCCGCACCAGTTTTCTGGCGTCGGTCATCGATTCCTGGGCGAGTGCGCGAACCTCGTCCATCTGGCCCGCAGCACGGTCGTCACCTCGACGAGCGAGTGTCGCGGCGAGTTCGCTCTTGACGGCGATTGCGGACAGTGCACGTCCGACGACGTCGTGCAGATCTCGGGAGAACCGCAGCCGTTCCTCGGCGACCGACAGTGCTGCCGCGGCGTCGCGAGCGGCGTCGAGTTCGGTGACGATGCGCAGCAGCCATGCCGACAGTTGCAATGTGGAGGCCAGAAACGCGATGAAAAGACCGAGCACGAGTGCTTCGATCGCAGGGCGTCCCAGCGCCGCCGCAAGCACTGCGGCTGCCGCTGCGGCCGCCAGGCACCACCGTAACGGGATCAGGGCTGCCACGGCAGTCGTGGCGAGGGCGGCGGCCCAGAGCATGTTGTTCGAGTCTCCGCTGAACGCCACCACGACGGCGGAGACGGCCATGATCCCCAGGGGCACGCGCGGACTTGCCTTCGACTCGCCACCGATAGCGGGAGTGCGCTGCACGATCACGAAAGTAGCTGCGGCGCAGACCGCTTCCGCCGCCATCGACAGATAGTCGTCGTGCTGCAGAGATGTGAGCATCGCAGCAACGGCGACGGCGACGGCGAGCGTCAGGAACGACTGGCGGGTGTAGACGCGCACCTTCTCCACGTCACTGCTGTCTTTCCAGCCGTGCAGTGGATTGAGGTACTCGTGCAACTTCATGATCTCCAGCCTTGCAGACGGTCGATGGAGGTGTGATCTAGGACCGCGGTTCCCATCGGAAATGCGTGCGGGCGATCAGCAGACTGCCGAGAATCCAGGCGATCATCACCGTGAGAGGCATGGCGGCTTCGGTGAAGGTGGCAGCGAAGCCGATGGACGCGTCGCCAGCGGTGGTGTTGCCGAACCAACCCAGGTTGAGCAGGTCCGAGACCGCGGCCATCGGGGTCAGCTCGATGACCCTGCTGAACGAATCCGGGAGGGCGTCGCGGAGCAGAGAGGAGCCGGCCATGGCGACCAGGATCACCGGCAGGCTGGTGATCTGCGCCGCCTCCGCATTGCGGGTGAAAGCAGACGTGATCAACGCCAGTGCGGCGAACAGAGCCGCTCCACCGAGGAGGGCCACCGCGACGAGCAGTGCGTTGGTAGGAACCGGGCCACCGAAGGCCAGAACCACTGCTCCGACGATCAGGCCCAGTGCCACGGTGAGGATGAACGATGGTACCGCCGGCCCGAGCAGAATCTGAACGTCCGAACTCTCTCCGGTGCGAAGTCGCTTGAGTACCAACTCGTCTCGTCGCGTGGCATAGACCGAAAGCATGTTGTAGTACACCATGAACACCAGCAGGAACAGTGCGAAGATCTCGAGTGCAGCTCCGACACCTGCATCGGTCAATCCGTCGTCGCCGCGGCTGCCGATGATCAGCAGCGCGATGGGGAAGATCAACGGCATGACGATCGCGTTGAACAGTAGTACTCGATTGCGTCCGAGCAGTGTGAACTCTGCTCGCGACAGGGCGGTCATCGTGCTCATGCGCTCATCACCTTCTGGTCTGTAACGTCCGTATTGTCGAATTCGTCTGCGATGGAAAGGAACACGGTTTCCAGCGACGCCGCGCGGGCGTCGAGACCGTGCAGTGTCACCCCGTTGTGTCGAGCCCACAGCAACAGATCGGTCAAGGTGTCCTGCACCGACGACGTCTGAATCGAGATGGTTTCCCCCGAGACGTCGACGGACGTACCGGGCAACGTCGGCAGCGCCGTACCGGGGGCTGTCAGTTCGATCTTCGCGGGGTGGTCGGCAACCACCTCGTCCACCGTTCCGCTGCGAACGACTGTGCCGCGGTGCATGATCGCCAACCGGTCACAGAGAGACTCGGCCTCGTCCAGGTAGTGCGTCGTGAGCATGATCGTCACCCCCGAGTTCTTCAGCTCCTGAATCAAACGCCATGTGTTGCGGCGACTTTCGGGGTCGAGTCCGGTAGTCGGTTCGTCCAGGAACAGCACTCGCGGACGGCTGATGATGGCGCAGGCCAGATCCAGTCTGCGCTGCTCGCCACCGGAGAGAAACTTCACCCGGGTATCGGCGCGATCGGCCAGGTCGACGCGTTCGAGCACGTCCGCCACCGGCAGCGGATTGCTGCAGGTACCTGCCCACATCCGCAGGCTCTCGGCGGTCGTCAGATCCTGTGGCAGGCCGCCCTTCTGCAGCATGATGCCCAGAGAGGGTCGGACCTTGCGACGATCGGACACAGGGTCCATTCCCATGATCCTGACCGTGCCCTTGCTGGGCCGCGAAAGACCCTGAATCACTTCGAGAGTGGAGGTCTTGCCCGCACCGTTGGTGCCCAGCAATCCGAACAGCTCGCCCTCGGCGATGTGCAGATCGAGAGCTTTGACGGCGTCGTATGCGTTCTTACCCGAACCGTAGCGTCGAGTCATTCCGTCGACATCGATAATGGTCATGATTGCTTCCCCCAGTGGCGCATTCCGATGACGAACCGGACACCCATGAAGGCGACGATGACGCCGAGTGCGACGAACGCCGGAAGCGACGTACCGACGATCGCGAACAGCACGGCGACAATGGCGATGCTGATGACGATGACGACGATCTCACGCGCCATCGTCGGAGCCGGTCCGAGCTCCATCAGATCGGTGAACAGGTTTCCTTCGTCTGGTTGCTTCATGACTACGAGTCTGCTGCGCCCGAACCACCGAAAACAGTGCAGCGCATCATGACCTGAAGTGACACCGTCACAGTCCAGCCATGACAAACGTCATGGTCCTTCTCGCTCGGGCTTCTCCACCCGTTCTCCACCCGTGGGTCGATTCGCCACCCTCGCGATCTTCGTAGCGTTACTGCCATGAACCTCGCAACGATTGCTCTCGTAGTCCTTCTGGTCGGATACCTGCTGGTGCGGCGCATGACCGGCCAGCTCATGGAAGCCCGGCGCCTGCTGATAATTCCAGCGATCCTCGCCCTCGTCGGGCTGACGACACTCGACTCGACGGTCCTGTCGCCCATGGCGATCGGGTTCCTCCTCCTCGGCTGCGTCGTCGGAATCGTCCTCGGTGTGATCCGCGGTTACACCGTCAGAATCACCGAGCGAGACGGGATGGTGTGGATGCGGTACTCCGTCGCGTCGATCGGTCTGTGGATCGCCGCCATCGCCGTTCGGATTCTGCTCATTCCCTTGGAGGTCGTCATCGACCCGACTGCCGCCTCTGCCGCCGGCCAGGCCACGATGCTGGCCGTGGGCATCGGATTCCTCGCCGAGTCGGTCGCCGTCCTCTACCGAGCCATGCACCTGGACGCAACCATCGTGTGGCGCGCCGACAAGGCCGGAAACCACACCACGTCGCCTACGCTGACCGACATGCACAATCGGGTTCGCGGCGGAGGGTCGAAGATTCGGTGACATCGGCACCCCACTCCGACGTACGGTTGCCCACGCTCGACCGCCTCCGGCTGTCGAGCCGGCCGTGTGTCGCGATCGTCGTGATCGTCGGGGCCTTCGCCACCTCGGACCTGAGCAATCCGCTCGTACTCGCGCTGCTCGTCGTCAACGGTGTGGTGCTACTGGCCTCGTCGCTTCCACGACGGTTGATCGGCCCTGGGATCTCTCTGGCCGGCGCGGGTGTCGCGCTGATCGCCTCTGCGGCAATCCTGGCCGTGGACGGCACGGCTGCGGCTACTCTGTTTCCGTTTCTGTTCGCGGGACATGCAGGGTGGCGGTTCAAGCCGTCGATCTCGTTCCCGTTCGCGATCTCGCTCAGCGTGGCGTGCGCAGCCGCTCTGTGGGTTGCAGAGCACAACGGTGTCGACGGATGGCCCTGGGCTGCAGGGCTGTTCGCGGGTTGGCCGGTGCTGATCGGGTACTCACGGCGCAGTCGGCTGGACGCGCTGCGTAATGCGCGCCGCGCCACCGATGCCGAACTCCGCGAGCATGCCCTGGCCGAGCGGGCCCGCATCGCCCGCGACATTCACGACGTTCTCGCGCACTCGCTGTCCGGGGTCAACATGCAACTCGAAGTCGCCGACGCGTTGCTCGACGCCGGCCGCGGCGAGGAGGCGAGAGCGGCAGTGGGCAAGGCGCAGAGTCTCGCTCGGGAAGGGCTCACCGAAACCCGCCGTGCCGTTCAGACTTTGCGTCAGGATGCGCTGCCCCTCGTGCCGACGTTGGCTGCACTCGTGGGTGATGACGCGAGCTTCCGTGTCGACGGCGCACCGCGAGATCTCGATACCCCGCAGGCCCAGTTCCTGGTCCGGTGCGCGCAGGAGGCGATGACCAACACTCGCAACCACGCCCCCGGCGCTGCCGTCGAGGTACTACTTCGCTTCGATGCCGGATCGGTCGGACTCTCGGTGGCCAACGGTCCGGCCCCGTCGCTGCCAGAACCGGTCGAGAGCACCGGAATGGGCCTTGTCGGCATGCGCGAACGCGCGGCCCTCGTGGGCGGGTCGGTCACTGCAGGTCCGGACGGGCAAGGCTGGGTCGTGCGCGCCGAAGTGCCTCTGCGACAACCCACCGAGTCCGACACGGAAGCGAGAGCATGAGCATTCGGATTGTGATCGCGGACGACCAGGCGTCGGTACGCGAGGCACTGGCAGTGATGTTGGATCTGGTCGAGGACATCACCGTCGTCGCCACCGCATCGGACGGAGCTGCCGCCGTGACCGAGGTGACGGCGGCGATGGACATCGGGGGCGTGGACGTTGTCCTGATGGATCTGCGGATGCCAGGGACCGACGGGATCGAAGCGACGCGAATCCTGAAGGGGCTTTTCCCCGACCTGCCCGTGGTGGTGCTGACGACCTTCTCCGACGAGCGTTCCGTTCTCGACGCTCTCGGTGCCGGTGCGCGCGGCTATCTCACCAAGGACGCCGGGCGGGTGGAGATCGCGGCGGCATTGCGAGCGGCCTTCGCCGGGCAAGCCGTGCTGAATCCCGAGGTGCAAGCGCGGTTGCTCGACGCCGTCGAAGCGCCCCGGACAAAGGCTGTCCCGGCCGGGTTGACGCCACGCGAGGTGGAGGTCTTACGCGCGATCGCCGCCGGCCTCTCGAACCGGGAGATCGCTCAGCAGATGTTCGTCAGCGAGGCGACGGTCAAAACGCATATCAATCATCTGTTCGCCAAGGCACAATTACGTGACCGGGCTCAGGCCGTGCACTTCGCATTCACTCACGGTGTGGTGGGATAAACAGCTCACCTGCGTGAACGCACGTGTTCGGGTACTTTCAGCTCGTGAATCGCACCGAGTCGGCGAGCTCCGAACGTCGTAAGCAGATGCGCGTCATTCTGTCGGGCTCGGTGCCGAACCTCGTGCAGTGGTTCAACCTGTACCTCTACGCGACGTTCGCGCCGTACTTTCGGACCGAGTTCTTCGATCCTGCCTCGACCGATTCACTCGTGTACGTCTACGGACTCTTCGCACTGACCTTCGTCGTACGCCCGCTCGGATCGTGGCTGTTCGGCAGGCTCGCGGACGTGCGAGGACGACAGTTCGCGCTCGTCGCGGCAGTCACGTTGATGTCGGCCGGATCGGTTGCGTTGGCGGTCACTCCCACGGTCCACGCGATCGGTGCCTGGGCGGCGGTGATCCTCGCGGTCGTGAGCATCGTCCAGGGCATCGCCACCGGTGGCGAATATGCGGCGGCGACGGTGCTGCTCTCCGAGTCCGGCACGCGCGGTCATCGCGGATTCTTCGCCTCGTTTCAGGCCGCGACCATCGTCGGCGGCCTCGTGCTCGCGCAGACGTGCTTACTCGTGCTGCTCGCGAGCACCGACCGAGCGGCAATCTCGGAGTGGGGTTTTCGCCTCGCGTTCGCTGTGGGAGGTGCGGCCGGTCTGGCGTCGCTGTGGTGGGCGCGCGGGCTCGATCGCGCCCCGCGACAACCGACGGCACCCCAGGACGCCACGATGGGAGCGCTGTTTCGCGATCACTGGCGTCCGTTGACTTGGGTGTTCCTGCTGACCGCGGGAGGTAGCGCGGCGTTCTACACCTACACAGTCACGGTTCCCTCGATCGTGCGCGAGACGTTCTTCGCCGCGGACGGTGACAGGGGAGAGCTCACGGCGACCGCTGTCGTACTTGCCGCCTTCGTGGTGCTGATGGTGCTACAACCCATCGGCGGCGCACTGAGCGACCGAATCGGGAGAAAGTCGCTACTCATCGCCTTCGGGGCACTGGGGATCTCGGGTACCGGGGCGCTGCTGGTGGCGACCACTCGGGTGACGTCCCCACCGGTGGTCCTCGTCATCCTGGTGTCGGCGTTCGTCGTTCTGACGTGCTACCTGTCGGTGAACGGCATCGCCAAAGCCGAAGTGTTTCCCGCACACATCCGTGCGCTCGGCGTCGGCTTCGGCTACGCGGTGGCGAACTCGCTCTTCGGCGGAACAGCACCGTTGATCTATCACGCCACGAGCAGTCGGCACAGCATCGAATTCATCGCGTACATGACCGCGCTGATCGCGGTGACGCTGTGTGCCGCTCTCTGGATGCGAGGTGGCTCGGCGTCAGCGCTCGATGCGCCGAACGGCTCTAGAAACCCCAACCCATGACGGCCGGGCGCGCAGTTCCGAACGTCAGGTCGAGTGCATGCAGCGATTCTTCGTTGCGGGCGGTGAGGCGGTTGGCTGCGGCGAACAGTCGGGCCCGATGGGTGCCGAAGTAGATGCTGGCCAGCACGTCGATGTCGAGTTCGATGTCCGGCTCGGATTCCACCCGGGTACAGGTGGCTCGGCCGTCGGTCACGGTCAGCGAGTAGGTGCCGCCCGCATCGAGGAAGGGATCTCGCACAGCGATGATCAGCGAGGTGTCGAGTGCGTAGGTGCGAGCCTCCAACGCTGCCTCGACGTGCATGATGCGGCCCCACAGCGCGTCGTGATGCGCGGTGACCTTCGGTAGCCGATTGTTGGTCAGCAGGAACGGAAGTGCTTCGTCCCGTGCCTGCCGTACCTCGATGGTGTCGACCAGGTCGACCCCCACCAAGATCTGCCACAGCGCGGCGTACGCGTCGTCGGTCACCGCGATGAATTCCTCCACCACCACTCGGCTCGGGTTGCGTCCGCGCCGATAGGCGACGTAGCCGTCGGGATGGGCGATGAAGAACAGAGCCGTCAGCCCGCCGCGTCGGTTCTCACGGTCGGCGAAGAATCGCTCCCAGCGGATCGGCGGCTTGGGCTGCGCGCCTGCGGTCTGCTGCTGCCAGCGATGGTAGATGTCGGGGAGCAGTTCGGTGGCCTCGGCCGATTCGATCAGTCGTACACCGGTTGCCGGGGGCGCGTCCTTGCGGAACTGCGCGAATCGACGGTCGATCGAGACGCTGATCTCCTCGGTCACCGGTCCGTAGCCGAAGCGTCCGTAGATCGTCGCCTCGCTGGCGGTGAGCAGCGAGAGGGGTGCGCCCGCGTCGTTCAGCGCGCGGTGCTGCTGGGTGAACATCGATCGCAGGATGCCGCGTCGACGATGCGTCGGCGCGACCGACACCCAGGAGACTCCGGACGCCTCGACCTGCGCACCACCGGGAACGGTGACCGACATCGGGAAGTGCATGGCCACACCCACCGGGGTCTCGCCGTCCCACGCCAGGTACACGTGCTCGGACTGGGTCAGGATCTGCGTCTCGGCCAGGTCCTCGGCGTTCTGGTGCTCGCCGAATGCATGGGCGTCGAGCAGCGCGACGGCATCCCAGTCGTCGTCGGTGGCGGTACGGATAGTGATCGATTCGTCGGTAGTCATCGCTCATAACTTTTCCACACAGGGGTTGTGGTTCGCCGAGGGACTGCCAGAAATGCCGGGTGACAAGATGAGCGGGTGGTGCATGTAATCGATATCGACGACCCATCGGACCTGCGACTGGACGACTTTCGTGATCTCAACTCGTCGGACAGGCGGCCCGACCTGCCCGAGGGCAAGGGCTTGGTGATCGCCGAGGGCGTGTTGGTTGCACAGCGTCTGTTGACCTCGCGTTTCCCGATGATCAGCCTGCTCGGTGTGGATCGACGGCTCGACGCCTTGCGCGATGATCTGGCAGATTCCGACGTCCCGTTCTACCGGACGTCGGCGGAGGTGATGGCCGAGGTCGTCGGGTTCCATCTCAATCGCGGGGTGTTGGCGGCGGCCAACAGGCCGCCCGCGCTGGAACTGGACGAGGTGCTGGCCGACGCGAAGACGGTGGCGATTCTCGAGGGCGTCAACGATCACGAGAATCTCGGGTCGATGTTCCGCAACGCGGCAGGGCTCGGGGTGGACGCAGTGCTGTTCGGAGCCGCGTGCGCGGATCCGCTGTACCGACGGTCGGTACGGGTGTCGATGGGGCATGTGCTCCGTGTGCCGTTCGCGAAGGTGCCCGAGTGGCCGCGCGGCCTCGATCGCGTACGCGCGCACGGCTTTCAGCTGATCTCGCTGACGCCCAACCCGGAGGCGGTGTCGCTGGCTGCGGCGATGACGGGGGAGAAGGTTGCCCTGCTGCTCGGTGCGGAGGGCCCGGGTCTGACCGAACATGCCATGCGCGCCACGGACATTCGCGCGCGCATTCCTATGGCGCCTGGCACCGATTCGCTCAACGTGGCGACGGCTGCGGCGATGGGGTTCTACGAACGCGTGCGGTTGACGTGATCGATCACGACGCGAGTGTGCGTTGGACCGGAATCCCGATCGCTGTGATCTCGGCGGCGCTCGTGGGAGTGGCCCTGACAGCGTTCGGTCTGGAGCTGGCCAGAATTCATCCGTTGCTCGCGATCGGTCTGAACATCATCGTTGTCGCGGGTGCCGCGCCGACGGTCATGCGATGGCTCGTGACCCCGGTGTGGCGCTGGGCTGTGTACGGAGCCGGTATCGGTTCCATCCTGAGCTTCGTGGCATTGGCGGCGCTGGCGTTCTGACGTTCGCCGGGCACCCGATGCGGGCAGGGTTGCGCACTACCGTCGACAATCGGCGGAAACCCGTCGACAGGCGATCGTTGTGTGCAACTGTGCCCACCCGAGCCACTATTTGCGCGAGAACCAACGCTTCTTCGGCCGCGGTGCCTGCTCATCGGGGGCACCGGGCATCGGTTCCTGTGCGCCCCGGCCGTTGGAGCTCTGCTGGTTCGGTGGCGGCGGTTCTTGCCCAGGAACGTACATCGTGAATCCGCAGACCGGCAGGGTGTCCGGATCGAATTCGTCCGCGTGCGGTGCCCCGGTGTAGCGGAATCCGAGCCACTCGGCGTTGGCGGCCTCGGCGAATTCCTGCGGATGGAACGGGAGCGATTGCGGATCCGGCATCACGCCGGGGGGATAGATCAGTGGATGCTCACCGGCCCAGAAGGATCTTTCCCACACCAGGGGCAGGCCCGAGTCCTCGTAGATGTACACCGGTGTGGCGCTGAAGGAGCGGCGGAATTCACCGCGCTCCCAGTAGGCGAATGCTCCCCAGGCGTGTTGGGGATCCGAGGCGACGAGATAGGTGTGCTCGGATGCCAGAGGGCGAGTGAAGGATTCGGGGAGCGTCGACGGCGTGGGCACCGCGAGATTGGATCCACACACCACGGTCACGCCGGGGTAGCAGCCGATGAAGACGTGATCGTCGTCCACGCCTGCCGAGGTCGATATCGGGCCCTGTCCGAGGGGCACGGCCGTCAGGTGGGGGTACAGACGCCCGACAAGTGCGGTCGCAGCATTCCAGTCCGAGGTAGTTGCCTCTCGGAGAACAGAAATGGGATCCGGCGCGTCCACGTACCAGATCGTTGATGCTTTGGCCCCCACTACCGGCACCTCTCTCTCCGTTACCTCCTGGGAAGCCTACGGTGCGAGCGTCGGTGATTCTTCACCGCGCGGCACATCTGTCACGTTCAGTTGTGACCGCTGCTACGAACGCCGAGCAGAACGTCCTCCCACGACGGCATGGCCGGCTTGCCGCGCTTGTCCTTGCCGCTGGTGTGACCCGCAGCCGGCTTGGGTGCGGGCTTGGGTTCCCTGGCCGCCGGTTCGCGAGGCTGCTCGGGCTCGGTGGTCGGCGCAGCGTCCACCTCGACGTCGATGGTCTCGACATCCATCTCGCTGTCGGCGCTGGTGCCGTAGTACTCGTCGAAGCTCTGCTGTGAGGCCTCGTCGTCGCCCGAGTCCTCGGCGGACGCGAGTGCGCGCACCGGGGCCAGACCGCGAAGCTGGCGTCCGAAGTCGGGATCGATGAGTTCGTGTGCGGTGTCGTCGAGGGGCGCGATGGTGCCGCCGTGCCCGTCGGGGAGGAACTGCCAGTGCGCCTTGTTGGTGGTGCGGCCCGCCTGCCACTTCAACTGCGCGACCCATTTGTTGTCCTCGTCGCGCCAGGCGTCCCACTCCGCGTCGTCGAGGTTGTGTCCGCGAGCACGGAAGGCGAGGGTGACGATCTCGAGCAGGGTCTGCACGGCGGGGCCGTCGTGGCGCAGCGGATGACCGGCCTGAGCCATCGAAGCGGCCTGCGAGCGCTCGAGCAGCACGGGGTGCGCGAACACCTCGACGCGGCTGATGGCCATTCCGGAGTCGGCGGCAACCTGTTCGATGGTCGCTCCGCTGCGGATGCGCGCCTGAATTTCTTTCGGCCGAAGCAAGCTGTCCATTTCGATCTCAATCTGTCCTAGTCGAGCGATGTCGCCGCGGGAGGCCGCGCGGAGCTTGTCGTCGGCTGGAAGCCGGAATCTGTCGCCGGTCTTGGGATCTGCACACACGACGAACTTTCCGTCGGCCTCGAGACCCACCACACGTAAGTCTCGCACCTTGACCTCCTCATCGCGCCGGCTCGCGATACCGTCGAATTCGAGCCTAGTTCACTCGCCGTACTCGGCGGGTGTTCGACACGCTTCGCGGGTGCCGACGATCGTTTCCCTATCAGAGGGTAGACAGCTGCGGGCTCGGCTGCACCCATTCGGTCGATGTTCCATCAATTGCTTTGTGCGGCAACGTCGATGCGTCTGGGAGAAAGCAGCGTGCCAGCAGGTACCGGTACAAGCAAGCGCTCCCTTCGAGGTCGCCACGCGCACTCATTGCAAGTGGATGCCTCGAAGGGAGCGTTGTAGCTGCCAACTAGCTCAGAGTGGACACGACCCAGTCGATGCTCGTGGTCAGTGCGGTGATGTCGTCCGGCTCGATGGCCGGGAACATACCGACACGCAACTGGTTGCGGCCGAGCTTGCGGTACGGCTCGGTGTCGACGACGCCGTTGGCGCGCAGGATCTTCGCGACCTGGGCTGCGTCGACCTTCTCGTCGAAGTCGATGGTGCCGACGACCTGGCTGCGGTGATCCGGGTTGGTCACGAACGGCGTCGCGAATTCGCTCTTCTCGGCCCAGTCGTACAGACGTGAGGACGAATCGGCGGTGCGGCCGGTGGCCCAATCGAGGCCGCCCTGCGCGTTCAGCCACTCGATCTGGTCCGCGAACATCAGCAAGGTCGCCACGGCCGGGGTGTTGTACGTCTGGTTCTTGCTGCTGTTGTCGACGGCGATCGGCAGCGACAGGAAGTCCGGGACCCATCGATCCGTGGCAGCGATCTCGCTGACGCGCTCGAGTGCGGCCGGGCTCATCAGCGCCACCCACAGGCCACCGTCGGCGGCGAAGCACTTCTGCGGTGCGAAGTAGTAGACGTCCGAGTCGGCGACGTTCACCGGCAGACCGCCGGCACCGGAGGTGGCGTCGATCGCGATGAGGGCGTTCTCGGAGCCGGCCGGACGGCTGACCGGAATGGCCACGCCCGTCGAGGTCTCGTTGTGCGCCCACCCGATGAGGTCCACGGACGGGTCGGAGGTGGGCTCGGGCGCGCTGCCCGGCTCGGCCTTGACGACGATCGGATCACCGATGAAGGGGTTGTTCTTGGCCACCGAGGCGAACTTCGAGCTGAACTCGCCGTTGGTCAGGTGCAACGACTTCTCGCGGATGAGGCCGAACGCAGCGGCGTCCCAGAACGCGGTGGTGCCACCGTTGCCGAGCACGACCTCGTAGCCCTCGGGAAGCGAGAAGAGATCCTTCAGACCACTGCGTACACGTCCGACGACGTCCTTGACGGGCTTCTGCCGGTGGCTGGTGCCGAACACGGAAGCGCCGACGTCGACCAGGGATTGCAGCTGCTCGGGGCGAACCTTGGACGGGCCGCAACCGAAGCGTCCGTCGGCGGGCAGGAGATCGGCGGGAATGATCGGCAATTCGGCCATGGAGTAGCGCGTCCTAGCGTCGATGGAATATGGCATCCACAGGCTAGTCGGGTGTCATGACACCGTCGACTACCGGATCAGCTCCCAGCCGTCGACGGACTCGGGGGTACGGGGTTCGGGGCCGGTGTAGAGGGCGGCCGGGCGAACCAGCTTGCCGAGCCGCTTCTGCTCCAGGATGTGGGCACACCAGCCCGCTGTGCGACCGCAGGTGAACATGGCGGGCATCATGTGCGCCGGCACCTCGGCGAAGTCCAGAATCACCGCAGCCCAGAACTCGACGTTGGTCTCGATGGCGCGGTCGGGGCGGCGCTCACGCAGTTCGGTCAGCGCGGCCTGTTCGAGCGCGGCAGCAACCTCGTAGCGCGGTGCGTTCAGCCGCTTCGCAGTTGCCCGCAGCACGCGGGCGCGGGGGTCCTCGGCGCGGTAGACGCGATGTCCGAAGCCCATGAGCTTCTCTTTGCGGTCCAGGATCCCGGTGATGAGAGCGCGTGCGTCACCGGTCCTCTCGACCTCTTCGATCATCGGCAGGACGCGGGCGGGCGCACCGCCGTGCAGGGGCCCGGACATCGCACCGATGGCACCCGAGAGGCAGGCGGCGACGTCGGCTCCGGTGGAGGCGATGACCCGCGCGGTGAACGTCGACGCGTTCATCCCGTGCTCGGCAGCCGAGACCCAGTACGCGTCGATGGCGGCGACGTGAGCGGGATCCGGTTCACCCTTCCAGCGGACCATGAACCGTTCGGTGACCGTCGCGGCCTCGTCGATGCGGGTCTGCGGTACGGCGGGCTGATAGATACCGCGAGCGGACTGGGCGACGTAGGACAGGGCCATCACCGATGCGCGAGCGAGGTTGTCGCGAGCGGTGGAGTCGTCGATGTCGAGTATCGGCTGGTAGCCCCAGATGGGTGCCAGCATCGCCAGACCCGCCTGTACGTCGACACGGACGTCACCGGTGTGAATCGGCAGCGGGAAGGGTTCCGCCGGGGGGAGTCCTCGCCCGAATTCTCCGTCGACGAGCAGTGCCCAGACATCGCCGAAGGTGACGTTCTGTGCGACGAGTTCTTCGATGTCGACACCGCGGTACCGCAGTGCGCCACCGTCCTTGTCGGGCTCGGCGATGTCGGAGGTGAACGCGACGACACCTTCGAGACCGGAGACGAAATCCTCGGGAACTCGTTGAACAGCCATGGCCTGTGGACTCCCTCGTCGCAACTGCACCCGGCTCTGCGCCGCATCCGGGCGTACTTCGTCAGAACCATAGCCGGGATCTACGCGGGAGTAGCGTCTGGGCTTGTGTCTGCAGAAGAACAGCGCCTGGCGAACATGCGGGTGGACTACGGAGAGCCCGAGGACCTCGATGTCGATGCTCTGGCGGGCGGGTGGTGTTCGCTGGCGCAGCAGTGGTTGTCCGACGCGATAGCTGCGAATCTGCCCGAGCCCAACGCCATCGTGTTGGGGACGGTCGACGAGGCGGGTAGACCCGCCACCCGCACCGTGTTGTGCAAGGACTTCGACGCAGACGGGGTGGTGTTCTACACCAACTACGACTCGGACAAGGGCCGTGCGCTCACTGCGACGCCGTACGCCTCGATCACGTTCCCCTGGATCGGAATTGCTCGCCAGCTCACGGTGCGCGGCGCGGTGGTCAAGGTCGACGCCGAGACCACCGAAACGTACTGGCGCACGCGGCCCCGCGGCTCGCAGCTGGGGGCATGGGCGTCCGAGCAGTCGCGTCCCATCGGCTCGCGGGAAGACCTGGCTGCGCGTCTGGCCGAGGTCACCGCGACGTTCGACGGTATCGAGGTACCGGTGCCGCCGAACTGGGGCGGCTTTCGCGTCGAACCGGAGACGGTCGAGTTCTGGCAGGGCCGAACGAGCCGTATGCACAATCGAATTCGCCTGACGGTGGCAAGCGGTGTGATCGAGCGTCTGCAACCGTGAGTGGGTTGCGCGGCATCCTCGCCGACACGACTCCGCTGAAGACTCCCGCCTACAAGCGGTTGTGGTTGGCGAACATCATCACCGTCATCGGGGCGCAGCTGTCCATCGTCGCTGTGCCGCAACAGGTTTTTCAGATCACGCTGAGCTCGGCCTACGTGGGTCTGACCGGTGTCTTCGCGCTGGTGCCGCTCATCGTGTTCGGTCTGTGGGGCGGGGCGCTGGCCGATGTGATGGACCGTCGCACCCTGTTGATGATCACCACCTGCGGCCTGATCGGAACGTCGGCTCTGTTCTGGTTGCAGGCGTTTCTGGACCTGAACAATGTGTGGATCATCCTGGTGCTGTTGGCCGTTCAGCAGGCGTTCTTCGCAGTGAATCAGCCGACGCGCAGCGCGATTCTCCCGCGAATCCTGCCGGCCGAGCAGCTGCCGGCCGCGAACTCGCTGAACATGACGGTGTTCAACTTCGGTGCTATCGCCGGACCGCTCAGTGCAGGCATCCTCATCTACTACATCGGGCTCGAGACCCTGTACCTGATCGACACCATCGCACTGTTCGCCACCCTGTGGGCCGTGATCCGGCTGCCGGGGATTCCGCCGGCGAAGTCGGGTCAGCGCGCTGGATTGCGTTCGGTGTTCGACGGTTTCGCCTACCTCGCCACCCAGAAGGTGTTGCTGGCCTCGTTCGTCGTCGACATCATCGCGATGGTGTTCGGTATGCCCCGGGCGCTCTTCCCGCAGATCGCGCACGAGAGCTTCGGCGATCCGGCGTCGGGCGGTCCGGTTCTGGGCATGCTGTTCGCAGCGATGTCCGCGGGCGCTGTGGTGGGTGGAGTGTTCTCCGGCTGGCTGCCGCGAGTGCGCAGGCAAGGCCTCGCGGTGCTGATCTGCATCGTCGTGTGGGGCGTGGCGATGATCGGCTTCGGTCTGGCCGTCGGCGCGGCCACCGACGGGGCCACCACCGTCGCCCTCTGGTTCGCATTGGCGTTCCTGGCCCTCGGCGGTGGAGCCGACATGATCTCCGCGGCGTTCCGCAGCACGATGCTGCAGACCGTTGCGACCGACGAGATGCGTGGCCGGCTGCAAGGTGTCTTCATCGTCGTCGTCGCGGGAGGGCCTCGCATCGGCGACGTGCTGCACGGGGCCGCAGCCGCGTCGGTGGGGACAGCAGCTGCTGCGGCCGGCGGCGGCGTGCTGGTCGTCATCGGTGTTTCGATCGCTGCGCTGGCTCTCCCGGCATTCATCCGCTACCGAGTGGGTGTCGTAGTAAAGAATGGCTCTCATGGCTGACGCACAGACCTACTCGTTGACGAGCGGCAAATATCGGGCAGACATCGCTGCCGTCGGAGCGGGCCTGCGGGTTCTCGAGTACGACGGCGCTGCGCTCACCGAAACCTGGGAGGCCGGCAGCAAGCCGCCGCTGTCGGCGGGGCTGGTGTTGGCCCCGTGGCCCAACCGGACGGCCGACGGGACGTTCTCCTTCGAAGGCGTCGAGCATCGGTTGGAGATCACCGAGCCTTCGCGGAACAACGCCAGCCACGGATTCGTCCGACGCGTGGCGTGGACTCTCGTGGAGCACACGGACAGTCGCGTCGAGCAGAGCGTGGACATCGGGGTGCATCCGGGTTGGCCGTTCTCGGTGACGGTCACCGTGGTGCACGAGTTGTCGGCGGACGGTCTCACCGTCACCGCGTCGGCGAAAAATGCCGGTGATTCCGCGGCACCGTTCGGGATGGGGTTTCACACCTTCGTCCGGGTGGGGGATGTGCCGCTCGACGAGTGCACGGTCGAGCTCTCTGCCGGGACGCGGCTGCCGCTCGATCCGGTGCGCAATCTGCCGGTGGGCAACTCGGTGCCGACGGCCGATACCGAGTACGACTTCCGGCAGCCGCGAAGCCTGGAGGGCGTACAGCTCGACACTCCGTTCAGTGCGTCGCTACCCGACGCCGACGGTCGTGCGAACCATGTTCTGCGTGGTCCCGACGGCACTGCGACCGTGCTGTGGACCGACAGCAGCTTCGGTTGGGTCCAGGTGTTCACCGCCGATCCCGCCAACGATCAGGCCTATCCCGATCGGGGACGAGCGCTGGCGATCGAGCCGATGACCTGCCCGCCCGATGCGTTGAATTCCGAGATCGATCTGATCGTGCTCGAACCAGGGCAAACCTGGTCCGGCACCTGGGGAATGAGGTACGAGAAGTGACGATTCTGGTGTGCGGTGAAGCATTGGTCGATCTGGTTCCGGTGCACGAGGGCCCGCTGCTCTCGCCCAAACTCGGCGGCGGACCGTTCAACGTCGCCGTTGCGATCCGTCGACTGGGTTCGCCCGTCGCGTACCTCTCGCGGATCTCCCGCGACCCGTTCGGCGAGCAGATTCTGGCGAGTCTGCGCGACGCGGGCGTCGACGTGTCGTGGGTGCAGCGCGGCGACGAGCCGACGACGTTGGCGATGACCACCCTCGCCGAGGACGGCAGCGCCGAGTACTCGTTCTACGCCGACGGCACTGCCGACCGCCTGGTGGCCGATCCCGGCGACCTGCCGGACGAGATCAGCGTGCTCTCGTTCGGCACACTGTCGCTGCTCTACGAGCCCGGCGCGTCGATGTACGCGGGCCTGCTGCACCGCGCTCGGGCCGCGGGCAAGCTCACGATGCTCGACCCGAACATTCGCCCCGCTGCCATCGACAGCACCAGTGGTGACATCACCGCCGACGGCTTCCGCGATCGTTTTCGCTCGTGGCTGCCCAGCATCGACATTCTCAAGGTGTCCGAGGACGACTCGCATTGGCTGGGGCTCGGAACCCAGGGCACCACCGTCGACGACTGGCTCGCGGCAGGGGTCACCGCGGTGGTGATGACCCGCGGCGGCGACGGCATCTCGGTCTTCACCGCCCCCGAGCAGAACTCGGCCTCGGGAATCGTGGCAGCCGAGGAAACATCTGTTCCGGGTGTGGCCGTCGACGTCGTCGACACGATCGGCGCTGGTGACACCGTGCACGGGGCTCTGCTGAGCTTTTTGCAGAAGGAGAGCATTATCACATCGAACGCGGTGAAACAGATGAGCAAGCAAGATTGGCAATCAGCGCTCGAGTTCGCTGCGAAGGCAGCGGCAATCACGGTTTCGCGCCCCGGTGCCGACCCTCCCTGGGCGTCCGAGGCGTCGAGAGACTAGTTTCACTATCGACGTTAGAACTGTCCGCTTCAAGTACGTGTCCGTTACACGAGTTCGAGAGGGACCATTCGTGCCCGCTGAGAATGATGCCAAAGCCACCCTCACCTATCCCGGTGGCGAATACTCCATGTCGATTGCCGAGGCCTCCGAGGGCAACAACGGCATCGAACTGGGGAAGTTGCTGGCCACCACCGGCTACACGACGTTGGACGGCGGGTTCGTCAACACCGCGTCGACCAAGTCGGCCATCACCTACATCGACGGCGACGCAGGCATCCTGCGCTACCGCGGATACCCGATCGAACAGCTCGCGGGCAAGTCGTCGTTCATCGAGGTCAGCTACCTGCTGATCTACGGAGAGCTGCCGTCGGAGGTCGAGCTCGAGAAGTTCACCGACAAGATCCGTCGGCACACTCTGCTGCACGAGGACCTCAAGCGGTTCTTCGACGGCTTCCCGCGTAACGCGCATCCGATGCCGGTGCTGTCGAGCGCCGTCAACGCGCTGTCGGCGTACTACCAGGATTCGCTCGACCCCAACGACCCGGAGCAGGTCGAACTCTCGACCATCCGCTTGCTGGCCAAGCTGCCGACCATCGCGGCGTACGCCTACAAGAAGTCCGTCGGGCAGCCGTTCCTGTACCCGGACAACTCGAAGAGTCTGGTCGAGAACTTCCTTCGCCTCACCTTCGGCTTCCCGGCCGAGCCGTACGAGGTCGACCCCGAGATCGTCAAGGCACTCGACATGCTGCTCATCCTGCATGCCGATCACGAGCAGAATTGCTCGACGTCGACGGTCCGGCTCGTCGGATCCTCGCAGGCCAACCTGTTCACCTCGATCTCCGGCGGCATCAACGCACTGTGGGGCCCGCTGCACGGCGGAGCCAACCAGGCCGTGCTCGAGATGCTCGACAAGATCAAGGCCGAGGGCGGCGACGCCACCGACTTCCTGCGTCGAGTGAAGAACAAGGAAGACGGCGTCAAGCTCATGGGCTTCGGACACCGGGTGTACAAGAACTTCGATCCGCGCGCGACGCTGGTCAAGGAAACTGCACACACGATCCTCGGCAAGCTGGGCAACGGCGACGAGCTGCTCGAGATCGCCCTCAAGCTCGAAGAGACCGCGTTGACCGACGACTACTTCGTCGAGCGCAAGCTCTACCCCAACGTGGACTTCTACACCGGCCTGATCTACCGCGCGATGGGCTTCCCGCCGCGCATGTTCACGGTGTTGTTCGCGATGGGCCGTCTCCCGGGCTGGATCGCGCACTGGCGCGAGCAGAACGAGGACACGACCGGCAAGATCGGCCGTCCGCGCCAGATCTACACCGGCTACACCGAGCGCGACTACCAGGACGTCAGCTCCCGCTAGCTTTCGCTGAACAACAACGCCGCCGGCTCCCATTGGGGTTCGGCGGCGTTGTTGTTGGTGCCACTGCGCCGAGTTCGCACTTACGCAGGCGATATGGCCACTTTTGGCTGCACAACTGCGATCTCGCTGCGTGACGGCCGAGTGCGCGCGTCGAGTTCGAGGTTATGGACGTATTTCGGCCGGAATCCATCCATAACTTCGAGTTCGCGTCAGCATCAGGCGTCGAAGTGCTTGCGGTTCTTCAACACCGGGAGAGTTTTCCGCACGGCGTCGACCAGTTCGGTGTGAATGTCGATGGTCAGCATTCCGGGGGTCGCGTCCAGTTGACCGAGGATCTCGCCGGTGGGCGAGCAGACGATGCTGTGTCCCACGCCCAATGGTGCATTACCTTCGGCGGCAGCGGGTTCGGCCTGGTCGCAGGCTGCGATGAAGGTCGTCGAATCCAACGCGCGTGCCCGTGCGAGCAGGGTCCACTGTTCGATCTTGCCGTCTCCCGATCCCCACGATGCCGGAACGACGACGAGTTCCGCGCCGAGGTCGCCGAGCTTCTGGAACAGAGCCGGGAATCGAATGTCGTAGCAGGTTGCGAAGCCCACTCGAACTCCGGCGATGTCGACCACGAGGGGCTCCGAACCCGGTGCGACGGTATCGGATTCGGCGAATCCGAAGGCGTCGAACAGGTGAATCTTGTCGTAGCTCGCATCGACTCCGGGGCCGGTCACGAGCAGGGTGTTGGTCACCCTGTCCTCTGCAGCGGGCGTGAACATTCCGGCGACGACGGTGATGCCGGTGGCGGACGCGATGTCACGCACAGCGTTGGCCCATTCGCCGTCGAGGGGTTGTGCGAACTTGCGTATCGGCCCGCCGAAGCATCGCATCGTCGCCTCCGGGAACACCACGAGGTCCGAGCCGGCGTGCGCGGCTGCCCGGGCATGAGTGTCGATGAGTTCGAGGTTCTCGGCGGGGTGTTCGCCACTGGTGATCTGGGCGAGACTGACGCGGATCGTGTCGCTCATGCACTCCATCGTATGCCCCGGGCCGCCGGTGTCTCCGACCAGCGAATTCGTGTCTTTTTCGGGTGCCAGCGCCCGTCGCGACCCGTCTACGACGTAGAGTCGAACTGCTCGACGTTCAGACAACAGCCATTCAGAGCACCACAGCCGGCGTCGGCGGGCCGGCGCAACCGCAGGAGACTTCAGTGACGAAGCCAGTGATCGAATTTCAGGCCGGACCCGCACCATTGGACCTGGTGACGGTCGACCTCGTCGAGGGTGACGGCGCAGAGGCAGTGGCAGGTGGCACCGTCGAGGTGCACTACGTCGGAGTCGAGTTCGACTCCGGCGAAGAGTTCGACTCGTCCTGGAACCGTGGCGAATCCATCCAGTTCCCGCTGCGTGGACTCATCCAGGGCTGGCAGGACGGCATTCCCGGAATGAAGATCGGCGGACGCCGTCAGCTCACCATTCCGCCGGAGCTCGCCTACGGCCCCGCAGGCGCAGGACACCGACTGTCCGGCAAGACGCTCGTGTTCGTCATCGACCTGCTCGACGTGAAATAACTGCAGGTCCGGTAACAGCGCGGGTTGCCGCGGCGGCGGCCGTTCCCCTCGGCAACCTGCGTAAGACTGCAGTAGTCAGCGATCCTGCAATTCCAGCACCAATCGCGCGCCGCCGAGCGGGCTGTCGCTCACATAAGCTCGGCCACCGTGCAATTCGGCCTGTTGCGCTACCAGCGCCAGGCCGAGCCCCGAGCCGCCCGTCGCGGCCCCGGTGCCACGCTCGAATCGCCCGAACACCGTGACGCGTTCGCCTGGGGGAATGCCCGATCCGTTGTCGTCGATCGACACGCGGACCGTCGTACCCACCCGTTCGGCGGTGATGACGATCGAGGTGGCGTTGCCGTGCCGTACGGCGTTGCCGATCACGTTGTCGACGGCAAGTCTCAGACCGGTCGGCAGCGCACGCATCGTGATCTCGCAGTCGGCGGCGGACTCCACTCGTATGTCGAGTTCGGGGTGCTGTCGTTGCGCATCCTGGGCGGCGACGTCGCAGATGTCGATGATGTCGGTCTCGACTCTGTCCGCCTCGCTGGACAATTCGCCCGATGCCAGTCGCTCCAGCGCAGTCAGAGTGGTCTCCACCCGCCCCTGTGTTCGTTCGAGGTCACCCAGAATTTCCCGCTGCTGCCCGGGCTCGAGATCGAGTGTTCTGAGCACCTCGATGTCGGTGCGCATCGCGGTCAGTGGGGTTCGCAGCTCGTGCGCAGAGACGGCCGCGAAGTCGCGTGCGGTGTCGAGAGCGGCATTGGTCCGGTCCTGTGCCTCGTTGAGTCTGGTGAGCATGCCCCCGATCGCGACAGCGAGTTCGTCGGCTTCGGTGACGCCAGTCCGGGTTTCCGGAGCGGTCGGCGGTTGCGCACTGACCTGCCTGGTCAACGTCACGAGCGGTCTGACGGCTCGGCCACCGAAGAGCCATCCCAAACCGGTGGATACGGCGACTGCGGCCAGCCCCAACAGGATTACCTGTTTCTGTTGCTCGTCGGTCACCTGTTGCGCCTCGATGGCCGGCACGCCGATGGAAATGGAGATCGACGAGACCACGGTCGAGACCGCGGTATAGACCCGGAAGCGTCGACCGTCCACGTCTACGGTCTGCGAACCGGTCTCCAGCGCGGGCAGCCGTGTCGGGGTGGACGCGACGACGATGTCGCCACTGCGAATGGTGACGGCGAACGCGCCCGAGAGCTGGTCTATGAAGGCCTCCAACGTCGACGAGTTCGGGACCAGAACCTGCGATGCCGTCGTCAGACGCTCGTCGAGTTGATTGACGTTGTTGCGCGAGATGGCGACCGACGTGACCACCGCGAGGGCGGCGACGACGAGGGTCGCGCCGAGGGCAGTGGCCGCGGCCACTCTGGCGCGCAGGGAGAAGCTCATGCGGCATCCCGGACGACGAAGCCGACGCCGCGGACCGTGTGCAGGATGCGCGGCGATCCGTCGGCCTCGAGCTTGCGTCTGAGGTAGCCGACGAACACGTCGACCACGTTGGTGTCGGCGACGAAGTCGTAACCCCAGACCAGTTCGAGCAGTCGCTCACGCGTCAGGACGACGCCCTTGTTACGAGCCAGGATCGCCAACAGCTCGAATTCTCGCTTGGTCAGGTCGATATCGGCACCGCCGCGGTGGACGCGATAGCCGGGGATGTCGACCACCAGGGTTCCGATGGCCACGGCGGAGTTGGGTGTGCCCGAATCCGTCACCGGTGCAACCGGACTGGTGCCGCGTCGTCGCAACATGGCGCGGATTCGAGCGACGAGCTCGGCCAACACGAACGGTTTGGTGAGATAGTCGTCGGCACCGGATTCGAGTCCGGCGATGCGATCGTCCACCGAATTGCGGGCACTGAGCACGCAGATCGGAACGTCGTTGCCCATGGCGCGCAACGCGGTGACCACGCTGGCACCGTCGAGCACCGGCATGTTGATGTCGAGCACGATGACATCGGGCATGGATCTGGACACGACGCCGAGAGCCTCTGCGCCGTCGGATGCGGTGATGACGGTGAACCCGGACAAGCGCAGTCCGCGTTGCAACGACGACAGCACGTCGGCGTCGTCATCGACGACCAGGACGGTGGCGGGGGCACTCGGCGATTCGGTCACCGGTCCAATGCTAGGCAACCCAACTGTCGACGGTGCTGCGGCGTTCCTCGGGTGTCTTGGCGAAGAAGTCCTCGAGGGCACTGCGACGCCCGGTGTCGGCGTCGAGTGACCAGGCGAGCGCGGGGGCCTTGGCGTAGAGCTGCTCGTAGTACTTCTCGAAGGTGCAGGTGCTGTCGATCAGGGAGAGGGCACCGGGGAAGGGGCGTGCGTTCGTCATGATGTTCTCCTTGTCTCTCGGGGTGTTTCCCAAGCTAGAGGGGCTTCTTGCGACGATGGTGAGTCATTGTTGGCGGTATTCTGAGACTTCTTTCACGACATCGAATCGTGATGTGCACGGTCGCCGCCCGCGCGCTTGGCCTCGTACATCGCGCGATCCGCGGCTGCCACCGCCGCACGAAGTGTTCGATCGACAGAAGACAAGTCCGCGTGCACCGGTCCGCAGACGCCGATGCTGGCCGTGACCACGGGTGTAGCGGCTTCACGGACTGCGCGCCGCAGCCCCTCGGCCGTGTCTTCGGCAGCGGTCGATGGGATCGGTGTGGCTGCGTCGATGACCACGAATTCCTCGCCGCCGAGCCGAGCCACCGTCATCGCCGGTTCGGTTCGTCGCAAAGCATCGGCCACCGCTACGAGAACCTCGTCGCCCGCTGAATGACCGTACGTGTCTTTGATCGACTTGAACTTGTCGAGATCGAGGAGGTAGACGGTGATGGACCGTGCGGAGTCGGAGGACGTGATCGCGTGCCGAACCTCCCGTTCGAGCCCGCGACGATTGAATGCCCTGGTGAGTTCGTCGATCTCCGAGTCCTCGACGTCGAGGGTCATCATGCCGACGATCACGAGGGTCATCATCGGCACTGCGCCGATGATGATCAGTACCGCAGCACCGAGTGCCAGCACCTGGATCGGGGGAGCGCCTTCGCGTAGTTCGCTGACTGCCAATCCCACCGTTGCCAGCACTGCACAGGCGACGGCGGCACCGAAGACGCGAGAGCCGTGAAAGAACACCACGTAGCCGCACACGACGGCGAAACCGGTGCATTCTGCCAAGCCGAGAAGCGGAACGGGGATGAGGTATCCCGTAGTTGTCATGAACACGCCTGCAGTTCCCACGAACCACAGAGACTGTGCCTCGGTGAACCAGGGGCGTGATCGCCACAGCAGCACGGCCCATCCGATATCGACGAGGGCGACGAGTAACGCAACTGTCATCGCACCGGATCGACCACTGCGGTCCGTGCCGAGCTCGAACAGCAGAGGCTGCAGGCCCAGAACCACTGTGGCCAGCACGACGGCTGTCCGCGCGAGTGGCATCAATTGGCGTCGTACCAGATACTCGGGAAAGAACTCGTAGCGGTGTGGCGCGGTCCAGTCGATTGCCATCTCGGCGCGTTCCTCCCCGGCAGGCGCGGTGCCGCATACACGGTAGCTGCACCCGGGGCCGGGCGGAGGGAATCGATGGGGGCGGGTTGCACTCCGCACGGTTGGGTAAGACTGACACCATGTCGATCGTCTGGTTTCGCCGTGATCTCCGTCTGGGTGATCTGCCCACCCTCACCGCCGCCGCCGAGTCCGGAGACCCGGTACTCGGTCTGTTCGTGCTCGACGACCGCTTACTCAAGCCCTCCGGCGGTCCGCGCAAGGACTTCCTGTTTCGGTCTCTCGAGGCACTGAACGAGCAGCTCGACGGCAGATTGATGGTGGTGCACGGTGACCCCGAGACGGTGGTCCCGAAGGTGGCGAAGGCCGTCGGGACCGAAGAGGTGCACATCAGTGCCGATTACGGCCCCTACGGGCGCGAGCGCGACGCCCGGGTCGGGGAGAAGGTGACGTTGGTCGAGACCGGCTCCCCGTACGCGGTCGCGCCGGGTCGGATCGTCAAGAACGACGGGGAGCCGTACAAGGTGTTCACGCCGTACTCACGCCAGTGGATGGACCACGGCTGGCGCGGGCCTGCCGATACGTCCGCGAACACTGCCGACTGGATCGACCCGGACGAGGTGAAAGGTGTTCGGCGCGTGAAGATTCCCTCCGAGAAGGAGGCGTCCGACGCGGCTGCCGGTGAAGCCGCCGCATCGAAGCAGTGGAAGGAATTTCTCGACGAGGTTTCTGCGTACGACGACGAGCGCAATCGTCCCGACCTCGATTCTACGAGTCGGATGTCGGTGCATCTGAAGTACGGAACCATTCATCCGCGGACGATGCTGGCGGACCTGGGCAAGCTCCGGAACGAGGGCGCAGCGTCGTATCGTCGCCAGATCTGCTGGCGAGACTTCTACGGCGACATCCTGTTTCAGCGTCCCGACAGCGCGCGTGAGAACTACGTCAAGAAGTTCGATGCTATCGAACTGGACTCGGGCAAGCACGCCGACGAGTTGTTCGAGGCCTGGTGCAAGGGCGAGACCGGCTTTCCGATCGTCGATGCCGGTATGCGGCAGTTGAACTCGGAGAAGTGGATGCACAACCGAGTTCGCATGATCGTGGCGTCGTTCCTCGTCAAGGATCTGCACCTGCCCTGGTGGCGGGGTGCGCGCTACTTCATGCAGCATCTCGTCGACGGCGATCTGGCCAGCAACCAGCACGGCTGGCAGTGGACCGCAGGAACCGGTACCGACGCGTCGCCGTACTTCCGGGTGTTCAATCCGATCACCCAAGGCGAGAAGTTCGACCCCACCGGCGATTACGTGCGCCGCTGGGTGCCCGAGCTACGCGGTGAAGAAGGAAAAGCCGTGCACACGTTGAAGTTCGGCCGTCCCAAGGAATACCCGGAGCCGATCGTCGATCACAAGCACGAGCGGGAAGTGGCGATTGCACGGTTCAAGGCCCTCTAGCGACCGTTATCGCTTGCGGGACAAACCGACTCCCACCAGGCAGATGACCCCGCCGACCACGGCGAGGACGTGGGGAACCTCGCCGAGCAGCAGCCAGGCCAGAACGATCGTGATCGGTGGGACCGCGTACGTGGTGATTCCGAGCTTGCCTGCGTTCATTCGCGTCAACGCGTAGGCCCAGGTGCTGAACGCCAATGCAGTCGGGACGAGGCCGAGGTAGATCAGTCCGCCGGTGGCACCGGTCGAGGCGGTCGACAGGTCGTCGAGCAGAGCCGGAGCGAAGGGCAGCGTGCACACTGCGCCGATGGTGCACGCCATCCACGTGACCTGAAGTCCTGGAATGGTGCGCAGCACCGGCTTCTGGCTGAGCACTCCGATTGCGTAGGTCACCGCGGACACCAGACACAGTGCGATGCCGAGGACGTCGGCGTCCGTCTTGGTTGTGGACGTGGTGGTCACAGCCGTCACGACGCCGACCATGACTGCGCCGGCGAACGCGATGGCTGCGCCGATCACCAACCACCTCGGAAAGCCCTCGCCGAGAAGCAGACCCGCGAACAGGGCGACCAGAATCGGTCCGATCTGAATGATCATCGACGTCGTGCCGGCGTCGACGCGCTGCTCGGCGGCATTGAGGGCGACGTTGTAGATGCCGAACCAGAACACCCCGATACTGATGATCTGCAGCCACTGAGTGCGGTTGGGCTTGACCCACTGTCTTCTGACCAAGACGATCGCGCCGAGTGCCACAGATCCGATCAGCAACCGGCCGAGTGCGAGCGGGCCTGCCCCGAAGGATTCGCCGACGCCGCGAATCGCCACGAAGGCCGAGGCCCACGAGATCACCGTGATGGTGACCGCACCGAGGGCGAGCCAATCGACGGCGGGACGGGTGTCGAGATCTGTCATGCCGACGACGCTATCGCGCGCGAACGACCCCTGGCGCGCGGATTTCGGCCATGGTTGCTCGTATTACCGCCGCTATCTGCCGAGCAGCTTCTCCAGCGCGTCGAGTACGGCCGGATCCTCGATGGTCGACGGCACGCCGTACTCCTCGCCTGAGACGATCTGGCGCATCGTCTTCCGCAGGATCTTGCCCGATCGGGTCTTGGGCAGCGCTCCGACGATCGTCACGTCGCGGAACGTCGCGAGCGCGCCGATCTGATCGCGGACCATGGCCACCAGTTCGCTACGCAGCTGCTCCTCGGTGATGGTCTCACCGGCCTTGAGCACCACGTACCCGCTGGGGCGCTGGCCCTTGAGGTCGTCGTGAATGCCGATGACGGCGCATTCGGCGACGGCGGGGTGGCCGGCCAGCACTGCCTCCATCGACCCGGTCGACAGGCGGTGTCCGGCGACGTTGATGACGTCGTCGCTACGGCCCAGCACGTAGACGTAGCCGTCGGCGTCGATGTATCCGGAATCGCCGGTGAGGTAGTAGCCGGGGAACGTATCGAGATACGAACGCTGGAAACGTGATTCGTCGTTCCACAGACCCACCAGCGCGCCCGGCGGCAACGGCAGCTGCACGACGATGTTGCCCTCGGTGCCGGCCTCCACCGGATTACCCGACGCATCCAGAATTCCGACCTGGAACCCCGGCACCGGAACAGTGGGTGACCCCGGTTTGATCGGAAGTGGTTCCAGCCCACGGAGATTGGCGCAGATCGCCCACCCGGTTTCCGTCTGCCACCAGTGATCGACGACCGGGCGATCCAGCGTGCGCGAAATCCATTCGTACGTATCGGGATCGAGGCGTTCACCGGCGACGAACAGGGTCTCGAGCGACGAGGTGTCGTACTTCTCCAGCTCGGCGGCGTGCGGGTCCACCTTGCGGATGGCACGCAATGCCGTCGGCGCAGTGAACAACGCGCGGACGCCGTGATCCTGGATCACCCGCCAGAATGCGCCTGCATCGGGAGTCCCGACGGGCTTTCCTTCGTAGAGAACCGTTGTGGCACCGGCAAACAGAGGTGCGTAGACGATGTACGAGTGCCCGACGACCCAGCCGACGTCGGACGCCGTCCACATCACCTGCCCGGGCCCCACGTCGTAGATGTTGCGCATCGACCACGTGAGAGCCACGGCATGACCGCCGTTGTCGCGCACCACACCCTTGGGCTTGCCGGTCGTGCCCGAGGTGTAGAGGATGTACAGCGGATCGGTAGCGAGCACCGAAACCGGTGGGGCGGCGGTGGCGTCGGCGATGAGGGTGTCCCAGTCGAGCCAGTCGTGATCGCTGGGAATTCCCTCTCGTGCTTTCACGATCACCGCAGGCGTTTTCGCGGTGGTGAGGGTCAGCGCGCGTGCCACCAGAGGCAAATACTCGATGACGCGACCCGGCTCGAATCCACCGCTGGCGGTGATCAGCAGTGCGGGTTCGGCGTCGTCGATACGTGCGGCGAGTTCCTTGGCTGCGAAGCCGCCGAATACCACCGAATGCACGGCGCCGAGCCTGGCGCACGCGAGCATGGCGACGACGGCCTCGGGAATCATCGGTAGGTAGATCACCACGCGGTCGCCCGGCCCCACGCCCTGCCCGCGCAGTACCCCGGCGAAGCGAGCGACCTGGTCGAGCAGTTCGGCGTAGGTGTAGCTGCGGGTGAGACCGACCATCGCCGAGTCGTAGATCAACGCGGTCCGGTCGCCGTGCCCGGCGTCGACGTGCCGGTCCAGGGCATTGACGCAGGTGTTCAGACGGGCCCCGGGAAACCAGTGCGCGCCGTCGAACGCAGTGGTGGGCGGGGTGTCCCAGTCGATGTCTGCCGCCGCAGACAGCCAGAACTGCTCACGGTTGTCGACGCTGTTCTCGAATGCCTGCCGATATTCGCCACTCATGGGGCGAGCGTAGTTCGAGGGTGGGGTGGTCCGGGCCGGGTTGCGCACTACCGGCGACGACCGGCGGAATCCCGTCGACCGGCGGTCGTTGCGTGCACTGGTGCCCGGTGCACGTCAAGATTCGGGGTCCGGGCGTCAAGATTGCGTCAACACCCCTGTTCGACGCCACCGCCCGGCGCAAGACTTCTTCTCATGACACTCCTCGACATTCTTCCGTCCCTCGGTGCCGCCTACGTTTCGCGGTGCGATCCTGCGCTCTGGCCGGCCGATACGCATTGCGTCTGCGGCCGCATCACGGTCGACGGCGTTGCGTTGGAGGATCTGGCCGATGCGCAGGGCACTCCGGTGCAGTGGGGGCGCATTCTGGTGACGCGGGTGCGTTCGGTGATCGCAGGCGAGGTGGGCGTCGACGCCGAGTTCGGGGATCTGCTGCAGGCGGTGGTGGTCAACCGGCATTCGGTGGGTCCGGTGGTCAAGGTCGATGTTCACGGCCCGGGTCGCCGTTGTGTGAGTCCGGTCGAGCTCCCGGCCGACCTCCGTGCGGGCGATGTGCTGGCGCTCGTGACCTCGCAGGTGCACGAAAGTTCGTAGCCTGCTACGAAGTTCTGCTCACATGCGGCGAAGCCGCTCATCCCAGCGAGCGGTAGCGGCCGAGTCTGTTCCGAGTCCGGGTGGCGGTGTCGACGGTCGACAAGCCGCGCAGTTCCCCGACGATGGCATCGGCGACTCGTGCGGAGAACGCAGCCGGTTCGTCGGCCGCGTCGGGAAGTTCGGGAACGATGGCGTCGACGATGCCATCGCGCAGTAGATCGACGGAGCGGATGCCCTGCGCCTCGGCCATCTCCGGGGCGTGCGCGGTGTCGCGGTGCACGATGGCACTGGCACCTTCGGGCGGAAGTGGTGCGAGCCAGGCATTCTGGGCGCACAGCACACGATCGGCAGGCAGTAGCGCGAGCGCTCCGCCGCCGGTGCCCTGGCCGAGCAGCACCGACACCGTGGGAGTGTCGACGGTGACCAGATCCGAGATCGATCGCGCGATCTCCGGTGCCAAGCCGCCTTCCTCCGCCTCCTTGGACAGTGCTGCGCCGAATGTGTCGATGACGAGTACCAGAGGTAGCCGAAGTTCCTCGGCCAGGCGCATGCCGCGTCGAGCTTCTCGTAGTGCCGCTGGGCCCATCGTTGCCGTGGCGGTGCTGCTACTTCGGTCGTTGCCGAACAGCACGCAAGAGACACCACGGATACGGCACAGCGACAACAGAATCGAGGTGTCGGCCTCGCCCTGACCGGTGCCGCTGAGTGGAACGTGCTCGCTCGCAGCGTGTTCGATGAGTTGCCGAATGCCGGGGCGATCCGCGCGACGCGACGACTGCACCGAATGCCAGGCCGACTGCTCCGGTATCTCGGCCGGCTCATCGTCGGTGAGATCGGGCCACACCGTGGCGTCGACGATCACTCGGAGCGCACGGATCAACAGGTGGCGCAGTTGATCGACCGGCACCACGCCATCGATGACGCCGTGCTGGTAGAGATTTTCGGCGGTCTGGACGCCGTCGGGAAATGGCTTGTCGTACAACGCCTGATAGACGCGTGGTCCGAGGAACCCGATGAGGGCACCGGGTTCGGCGACCGTGACGTGAGCCAACGATCCCCAGGACGCGAACACTCCACCGGTCGTCGGATTGCGGAGATACACCAGGTACGGCAGGTGCGCCGCCTTGTGCGCGGTCACGGCGGAGGCGATGTTGACCATCTGCACGAAGGCGAGTGTGCCCTCCTGCATGCGCGTGCCCCCGGAAGTGGGGGAGGCGATCAAGGGCAGCCTCTCTGCCGTGGCGCGTTCGATAGCGGAGGTGATGCGCTCGGCCGCGGCAACGCCGATCGATCCGGCGAGAAAAGCGAACTCGCACGCGATGATCACCACGCGTCGACCGTCGATGGTGCCCTCGCCGGTGACCACCGACTCGTCGACGCCGCTCTTCTCGCGAGCCTTGGCCAGGTCCCGCAGATAGGACTCCCCAGGATGGACGTCCACAGGCGTGGAGTCCCAGGACACGAACGATCCGCCGTCGAGAACGGAATCGAGAATCTCGGCGGCGGACGTCCGTGGGCTCATGGGTGAACCCTAGCGAGCAAACGCTTCCTTCCAGGAGACGGTCTTGCCGATTCGCAAAATGGAGCGCTGGTAGATCTTCGCGGCACCCATCGCAAGGATCGCGGTGGTGACGATCATCAGGACCGCCGATCCGACGATCTGCACCGGTGAGGTCACGCCGGCGGCGATGCGCAACGGCATCATGATCGCGGAGAACGGGGGGATCCAGCTCAATGTGTTCGCAAGGGTGCTCTCCGGATCGCTGACGGAGTAGAAGGCGGCGAAGAACATGGCCATGATCAGGATCAGCAACGGCATTGTCGTCGAGTTCACGTCCTCCTGCCGCGAGACCATCGACCCGCCCGCCGCGTAGAGCACTGCGAAGAAGGCGAAGCCCAGGATGAACCAGGCCAACGTGGCAGCGAAGACACTGACGGCGGCACCGGTGACGGTGAGGACACCAGTACCCAATCCTGCACCCACACCGGCTATTCCGTACAGGGCGAGCTGCAGGATACCGACCGCACCGATGCCGAGGATCTTGCCCCAGAGTAACTGCAGGGGGCGAACGGTGGAGAGCAGCAGTTCGACGACACGCGACGACTTCTCTTCGACGACGCCCATCGCGACATACATGCCGAAGCCGATGATCTGGGCGTAGAGCAGGAATACAGCGGAGAGGGCCAGCGCGGTCCGTTGACCGGCCTCGGGGTCCGGCGGATCGATCGCGTCGACGGTGACCGTGGCGGCACTCGTCGCGGCCCCGAGCTCGTTCTGATCAACACCCTGTTGCGCCAGTGCAGTATTGGTGGCCTGCGTTGCGACACTGCCTTCGACGACGGCGCGCAACGTGCCGGTCAGATCGGACTCGGTGACGGCGGTGTACGCACCTGCGGTTCCGTCCGGAACCAACGCCACGTCGAGATCCCCGGATTCGACGCCGCTGCGTGCGGCGGATGCGTCGGCGACCTCGCGAACCTCGACCGGAGACCCGACGGCATCGCCGGTCGCTTCCACTACGGCCGCAATGGACTGGTCGCCGGCGATGCCGACGACGTCGCGCTCTTCGTCACCGCTGCCGGAGAAGATCGAGAACGCGATGATGCCGCCGACGATGACGGCCAGGATGATCACGTTGCTGATGACGAAGCTCTTCTTCATCACCTGAACGGTGAACTCGCGCTTGGCTATCAAGGATACTGCGCTGAAGGAGTTCAGTTGGGAGCTCATGCCACTACCGCCTCTCGGAACAGGTCGCTCAGGGAAGGTTTCTGGATGGAGAAGTCGTGCACCGGACCGGTCGCCAGTGCGGCCCGGAGGATCTCCTGATCGTCGGCCCCGGGTGCCAAGCCCAGGACGGTGACGCCGTCACTGTGGCCGAGGGTGCTCACCCCGGCGATGCTCGACGCCCATCCGGGTGCCGCGTTCGGTGCATGGACGCGCAGTTGTGAATCTCCCGAGCCGCGTAGTTCGTCGACGGTCCCGACGGCCTTCATCGAGCCGGCGGCGATGATGCCGACGCGGTCGCACAGGCGCTGCACCAGGTCGAGCTGGTGACTCGAGAACACCACCGGCACTCCGGCAGCAGCCTTTTCGCGCAATACCTCGCTCATCACGTCGACGGCGATGGGATCCAGTCCGGAGAACGGCTCGTCCAACACCAGAACCGCGGGATCGTGCACCAGCGCGGCCGCCAGCTGCACACGCTGTTGGTTGCCCAGGCTCAATGCGTCGACGGTGTCGTTGACGCGCTGATCGATGCCGAGGCGTTCGGTCCAACGGATCACCGCAGCCTTGGCGTCCTTGGACGACAGCCCGTGCAGCTCTGCCATGTAGGCCAATTGCGGGCCGACCTTCATCTTCGGATACAGGCCGCGTTCCTCGGGCATGTATCCGATGGTGCGGCGGACGTCGAGGTCGACGGGCTTGCCGCCCAACAGAACCTGACCGGAATCTGCAGACAGGACGCCCAATGCGATACGCATCGTAGTGGTCTTGCCCGCGCCGTTGCTGCCGACGAAGCCGAACAGCTCGCCGGGCCGGACGTCGAAGCTGAGGTTGTCGAGGGCGATCTTGTCGCCGTATTTTTTGGAGACCGAGTCGATCGTGAGGGTGCTCATGGTGCCCTTTCTGTCTCTTTGTCGGGATCGAAGTCGTCCGGTTCGGAGTCGGGGGTAATCCAGGCGAGAATGATTGCTGGGGAGCACCCGCCGGCCAGCAAGGCAGCGAGCGTCCACAAAGCTCCTGCGTAAGCCAGGTTTTCGTTGTCGTACGCTCCCGACAGCACTATCAGAATCAGAACTGCCACCATCACCAGGGCCTGCGTGACAGTAAGGCCGATCGAGCGTGCTTCGTTGCGCTGCTGCACTTCCCATTCGTCGAGAGCGCCCACCGGTGCATCGCTGTGGCGACGGGACACTGTTTGCAGCATCGTCCACGTGACGAGAAACATCACGGTGGCCGGGATCCATACGATCGGTGCCCACCTCGAGAACAGGGACCACACGGCGACCACCATCAGGGTGAGCAATGACGCCATCAGTAAGACGGCGAGAATCCGGCGTCGTCGCTGCGTGCGCCACTTCGGAAGCCAGTGTCTCGTGTTGGCGTCGTTCTCCAGGAATCGGCGCGTGCGATAGGCCTGATAGCGGGTGAGGAAGTCGATGTGTTCGCTCATTGTCAGCCGTCCTCGGGATCGGGGTCGGGAGTGTTCCATGCGAGAAGCATTGCGGGGGCATATCTCCCGGCGCTCAGAGCGGTCAACACCAATGCCCCTCCCGAGAGCGCCAAATCTGTGTTGTCCAGGAACATTGCGCCGAGAAACAGGTAGGACGCTGCTGCTGTGCCCAACCCCTGAGTGACTGTCAGTCCGATCGATCGGGCGTGGTTGCGACGTGCAACCTCGTACTCGTCGAGTGCATCCTCCGGCGCTTCGGCACGGCTGTGAGAGACGATGCCGAGGACGATGGCTGCGAAGAGGAACGCGATGTAGCACACGGCCCATCCGCCGAGTGCCCCCCTGACCGCGAGAGTTGCCAGCGCGAATCCGGCCGCAGCGGCGAGGAGGGTGATGAGCGCGATCACGAAGATGCGGCGACGCTTCTGGCCTCGCAGGCCCGGTAGCCAGTTGGCGTAATGCTTGTCGCTGTCCAGGAACATCTGCGTGCGGGATTCCTGATAGCGAGAGAAGATGCTCGGCTCGGGCGTGTTCATCGATCCTTCTCCCTTCGGAAGAGTTCGGCCGAGAGTGGTCCGAGTTCGGTGCGTGAGAACACTGCTTCGATCGGCAGATCGAAGACGTCGCAGATGCGCATCGCGAGGTCGAGGCTCGGGTAGTGGTCGCCTCGTTCGAGCG
Organism: Rhodococcoides navarretei; assembly: GCF_038069675.1. Classification (NCBI taxonomy): domain Bacteria; kingdom Bacillati; phylum Actinomycetota; class Actinomycetes; order Mycobacteriales; family Nocardiaceae; genus Rhodococcoides; species Rhodococcoides navarretei. Next base: position 3,930,057 of record NZ_JBBPCN010000001.1, on the reverse strand, counting down.
CTCCCACCGTCTGGGGATTCACTTCGACGAGTTCGGCCAGTTGCGCGCGGCTCATCTTTCGTTCTGCCCGCAGAACACCCACCCTGTTGTAGATCGGGAGCGCGGTACCGCGCTTGACTGGGCTCATGACAATGAAGTGTTGTATAAACCCAACGATCTGTCAACGGGTAATGGCAAAACTGCCGATCCGCCTACGGGGTCTGCTGCTCCCGGGCGTCGGCAACGATGGTGCGCATGGTCGTCAGAAACTCGTCGATCGTCGCCCGCTGCTCGGGTGTGAAACGCGCCAGCTCGTCGACTGCGCGGCCGATCACGGGGCCGAAGAACGTGGTGCCGAGTTCCGAGGCGTGTGCGGTCACGCGCAGCAGTACTCGCCGACGATCGGCTGGGTCGGGTTCACGTGATACCAACTGGCGCTTCGCCATTCGATCGACGAGGGCGGTGACGGATGCCGATTCCAGGCCCAGCTGTGCGCCGAGCCAGCCGGGCGTGGCACGCGTTCCGGCTCGGTCCGCATCCAGCAGGCAGATCAGCGCCCGGATATCCGTCGGGTGGAGCGCATGTCTCTGCGCGAACTCCGCGCCCAGAAGATCGAGGTCGACCGTCAGTGCGCGCAGCTGATGGACGGCAGAGACGGGCTCGGTCATGTGCTGATCCCTCGGTTGATGCTGGACGAAGAGTGTCTCCATTGTCTATTATCTCGATGATCGAGAGAATTGAGGGTTGCCGTGACCGTGGATAAGTTCTGTCCCGCCTACGACCGAGTTCTGAAGAAATGGCCTGCAGATACCCAGGCCATCGACGTGAACACGGTGCACGGCACCACGCGAATCAACGCCTGCGGACCCGTCGATGGCCCGGCTCTGGTGCTGCTGCCGGGGGCCGGTGCGACCTCCACCGTGTGGTTCGCAAACGTCGGGGCACTCTCGCAGCGATATCGGGTGTACGCGGTCGACCTGATGGGTGACGTGGGACGCAGCGTTCCGGGTAACCAGTCCATCGACTCCGTGGACGAGCTGTTGGACTGGGTGACGGCGGTGCTGAATGAGCTGAATCTGCCCACCGCGGCGTTCTGCGGACATTCCTACGGCGCGATGATCGCTCTGGCTTACGCGCTGCGTCACGACAACCGCGTCGACGCACTGACCCTCCTCGATCCCAATGCCTGCTTCGGCTCCATGAGTCCGCGCTACCTGCTGCATGCGCTACCGATACTGCTGTTCCCCAACGAGAAACGGCAGCGTGCTTTCGTCCGGTGGGAAACCGATGGCGCGCAGTTGGATTCCGACTGGCTCGACGTACTTGCTCTGGGAGCCACGCATGCCCCGACCACAAAAACCATTGTTCCCAAGCGGCCGAAGCCCGCTGCGTTCGAGAACTTCGGTGTGCGTACCACCGTGGTCCTCGCGGGGAAAGGGAAGGTGCACAACGCTGCTCGCATCGAAGCGGCTGTGCATGCCGTTCTGCCGAGTGCGAGGACGGTGATACTCGAGAACGCCACGCACCACGGGCTCCCGATGCACCCCGTAGCAGAGGTGAACGAGATCCTGCTGAGCTGACGTGAATCGGGTGCAGCTGACCGCGCTCACCGCGGTCAGCTGCACCCGATTCAGCGACAACTACTTCTCGCTCAGCTGCCCGTCGGCCATCGTCCAGTGACGAGTGCTGCGAACGGTGTCGAGCATTCGGCGGTCGTGAGTCACCAGCAACAGGGTGCCCTCGAAGTTCTCCATGGCGCGTTCGAGTTGTTCGATGGCAGGCAGGTCGAGGTGGTTGGTGGGCTCGTCGAGCACCAGCAGATTCACGCCCCGGGCCTGCAGCAACGCGAGTGCCGCACGGGTTCGCTCACCGGGCGAGAGCGACGACGCCGGCCGGAGTGCGTCGTCGCCGCGCAGTCCGAACTTGGCCAGCAGCGTGCGTACCTCGGCATCGGGCCACTCGGGAACCGCGGCGCTCAAGGCGTCGGACACCGTGCCGTCGCCCACGAAATATGCTCGTGCCTGGTCGATCTCACCGATCGCCACACCCGAACCCAGCGAGGCCGAGCCCTCGTCCGGCTCCAACCGGCCCAGTAGTACCGACAGCAACGTCGTCTTGCCGGAACCGTTGGGCCCCGTGATCAGAATTCGATCGCCCCAGTCGATCTGCGTCGTGACCGGACCGAACGTGAACCCGGATCGCCGCACCAGAGCACCGCCCAACACCGACACGACAGTTCCGCTACGGGGAGCCGCCGCGATCTCCATTCGCAGCTCCCATTCCTTGCGAGGCTCCTCGACCACCTCGAGTCGCTCGATGCGCCGCTGGGTCTGACGGGCTTTCGCGGCTTGTTTCTCGGTCGACTCGGCGCGGGTCTTGCGGGCGATCTTGTCGTTGTCGGTGGCCTTCCGGCGTGCATTGCGCACCCCCGACTCCATCCAGTTGCGCTGCATCTGCGCGCGAGACTCCAACGCGGACTTGGTATCCGCGAACTCGTCGTACTTCTCCCGCGCATGCTGGCGGGCGATCTCCCGTTCCGCCAGATACGACTGGTAGCTGCCGTCGTAGACATCGATGCGACGCTGAGCTCGATCGAGCTCGACGACGCCCGTCACCGTTCGTGCCAGGAATTCACGATCGTGACTGACGACGACGATCGCCGCCCGCGTCGCGACGACGAACTGCTCGAGTTGCTCGAGGCCCGCCAGATCGAGATCGTTGGTGGGCTCGTCGAGCAGCAGAATGTCGTAACGCGCGAGGAGAATCGCGGCGAGCCCCGCGCGGGCAGCCTGCCCACCGGACAGCGCCGTCATGAGCGCAGACCCATCGACATCCAGACCGAGATCGGCCAGCACCTTCGCCGTGCGCTCCGCCAGATCAGCGCCGCCGAGTGCCAGCCATCGTTCCAGCGCCGGGGTGTAGAGGTCCTCATCGCTGCTGCCCAGTGCTTCGGCGGCTGCGTTCATGGAGGCTTCGGCATCGGTGACCCCGGTCCGCCGACCGAGAAAGTCCAGCACCGTTTCCCCGGCGATGCGCTCGGGCTCTTGCGCCAGATAGCCGACGGTCGCGTCGGGCGGGCTGGTGTAGATCTCACCCTCGTGATCGGCCGTGCCGACCCCCGCGAGCAGCGTCAACAGCGTCGATTTACCTGCGCCGTTCGCCCCGACGAGCCCGATCACATCACCCTCGGCCACCGTCAGATCCAGTCCGGAGAACAGGGTTCGATCGCCGTGAAATGCGGCGAGATCGTCGATACGAAGCGTTGCGGTCACACCGAAACACTAAGGGGCGGGAACAACACCACCCCACCCACCGTTGCCATTCGTATGACGTATTCAGCCGAGACCAGTACTGTCCCGACCATCGTGCTCAACGACGGCACGTCCATTCCCCAGCTGGGGTTCGGTGTGTGGCAGGTGCCCGACGACGGTGCCCAGGCCGCAGTGACCGAGGCATTGAAGGTCGGCTACCGCAGCATCGACACCGCCAAGGTGTACGAGAACGAGGCCGGCACCGGCAAGGCGATCGCGGAATCCGGCATCGCCCGTGACGAGCTGTTCATCACCACCAAGCTCTGGAACGACGATCAGGGCTACGACTCCACCCTGAAGGCGTTCGACGCCAGCATGGAACGACTCGGACTCGAGTACCTCGACCTGTACCTCATTCACTGGCAGCAGCTCGATCGCGACAAGTACGTCGACACCTTCAAGGCATTCCAGAAGCTGAAGGCGGACGGCCGCATCGGTTCGATCGGCGTCTCCAACTTCACCATTCCCACCCTCGAGAAGCTGATGGACGCCGTCGGCGAGGTGCCCTCGGTCAACCAGATCGAGCTGCATCCGCGCTTCATCCAGGAAGAGCTGCGCGCGTTCCACACCTCGAAGGGCATCGCCACCGAGGCCTGGAGCCCGCTCGGATCGGGCACCATTCTCGACGAGCCGGTGTTCGCGAAGATCGGCGACGCACACGGCGTCACCCCGGCTCAGGTCATCCTGCGTTGGCACATCCAGCTCGGCAACGTGGTGATCCCCAAGTCGGTGACCCCGAAGCGCATCGCCGCCAACTTCGACGTGTTCGGCTTCGAGCTGAGCAACGACGAGATTCAGCAGATCAACGCACTGGATTCCGCAGACGGCCGCACCGGCCCGGACCCGGACCAGTTCAGCAGCTGACGTGAGCGGAACTTCGTAGTGGGCTACGAAGTTCCGTGCACGTGGGGGCTTAGTCTGTACCCATGTCCGATTCGCTCGACGGCAAGATCGTTGCCCTCACCGCCGAGCGGCGTGCAGACGAATTGGCCACCATGCTCGAACGCCGCGGCGCGAACATCGTTCACGCCGCGGCGATTCACGTTCTGCCCCTGATCGACGATTCCGAGCTGAAGTCCGCCACCGAGGGCATCGTCGAACACCCGCCGCAGATCGTCGTGATCAGTACCGGTGTCGGTTTCCGGGGCTGGCTCGACGCGGCCGCCGACTGGGGTATGCGCGAAGACCTCCTGACAGCACTGGGGAACACGCGAATCATCGCCCGAGGTCCCAAGGCGCGCGGGGCAATTCGTGGTGCCGGGCTCAGGGACGAATGGTCACCCGCTACCGAGGCCTCGCAGGAAGTCTCCGATCATCTCGAGGCCGAGGGTGTTGCCGGCGTGGACATCGCGGTGCAGCTGCACGGGGTGATCACCGAGTGGGAGCCGACGATTCACCTGAGCGATGCGTTGAACGAACTCGGCGCGCATGTCCGACCGATCCCGGTGTACCGCTGGATCCGACCCGTTGATCAGGCTCCACTCATCGACTTGTTGGCGCAGATCATCGAACATCGCGTCGACGCGGTCACGTTCACCAGCGCGCCCGCGGTCGCGTCTCTGCTCTCGACCGCCAAGGACAACGGCCTGCTCGACGCTTTCCTCGACGCACTTCGAGGCCCTGTCGCCGCGATCTGCGTCGGGCCGGTGACGTCGGCACCGTTGGATGCATTGGGTGTTCCGACCTCCATGCCGAGCCGGGCGAGGCTCGGCGCGCTGGCCAAGTTCGTGGCCGAGCAGCTCGGTTAACCCAGAGTCTCGAGCAGCTCCGTCACCGCCGCGCGACCGGCCCGGTTCGCGCCGATCGTGCTGGCGGACGGTCCGTAGCCGAGTAGATGGACGCGATGGTTCGCAGCCACGCGGGTGGTGAGCCTGCCGTCCATCACGATTCCGCCGCCGTGTCCGCGCAGGCGCAGCGGAGCGAGGTGGTCGAGGGCGCTGCGAAAACCGGTGGCCCACAGAATCACATCGGCGTGCTGACTCGATCCGTCCTCCCACACCACCGAATCCTCCGTGATGGACGAGAACATCGGCTTTCGGTCGAGCGCGCCGCGCTTCTGGGCGGCAGCCAACGACGGGGTCAGCAGCAGTCCGGTGACGGAGACGACCGACCCGGGAGGCAGGCCGGCTCGCACGCGTTCTTCCACCATCGCGACGGCCTCACGACCGGCATCGTGATCGAACTCGCTGTCCCGGAACACCGGTGGTCGACGCGTCACCCAGGTCGTCGTCGTGACCTGCGAGATCTCGTCGAGCAGTTGGACGGCCGAGATGCCGCCGCCCACCACGACGACGTGCTGGCCGGCGAACTCGTCGGCCGTCCGGTAATCCTTGGTGTGCAAGTGCCTGCCTGTGAACGTTTCTGCACCGTCGTAGTGCGGAACGAACGGCTTCTCCCACGTCCCGGTCGCATTGATCAGCCCCGCGGCCATGACGACTGTCTCGCCCGCTTCGACCCGGAATCGGGGCTCGCGGTCGCATACGACGGTCACCGTGACGGGGCGTCGAACATGCAGTTCGAAGCGGTCCTCGTACTCGCGGTAGTAGCGGGGGACCGCGTCGGCGGCCGCGATGGTCTCGGCAGGCTCGTCGCCGAGGGTCTCGGCGAACGCCATGCCGGGCAGGTCGTGCACGCCGTTGACGGTGCTCAGGGTCAGCGACGGCCAGCGGAACTGCCACGCGCCACCCGGGCCGGGGGAGCGATCCAACATCACGAACCCCTCGCCTGCGGTCAGGCCGGCGCGATGCAGGTGATAGCCGGCCGAGAGTCCTGCTTGGCCGGCACCGATGACGGCGACCCGAGTGTCGATCATGGAGACCAGTAGATCAGGCCCCACACTGTCGATTCCTGTACTGGTGGGTAACCTCTGCACTCGTGATTGGACACACACGTGACGGCGATGTCGTCACCCTCGAACTGCAGCGCCCGGATCGACGGAACGCATTGAACTCCGAGTTGTGCCTCGCGGTGCAGCGCGGAGTCGAACAAGCCGAGCGTGACGGCGCGCGGGTCGTGGTCATCACCGGCCAGGGGACCAGCTTCTGCGCGGGCGCCGATCTGACCGGTGATGCGTTTCCCGAGCATTTCGGGCAGATCCTCGAGGAGATGCTGACGGCGATCGAACGTGTCTCGATCCCGGTGGTCGCGGCGATCAACGGCCCGGCGGTGGGTGCCGGGACACAGTTGGCGATTGCCTGCGATCTGAGGGTTGTTGCGCCGGGTGGATTCTTCGAGATTCCGTCGACGCGGCTCGGTATCGCGGTGAGCAACTGGACCATCCGGCGGTTGGCCGCGCTCGCCGGGGGCGGCGTCGCACGCACGATTCTGATCGGCGGGGAACGGGTGCACGCCGATCAGGCGTACACGTGCGGGCTGGCCAACAAGCTCGGCGACGTCGATGCGGCGATGGAGTGGGCACTGTCGATCACCGCACTCGCGCCCTTGGCGCTGAAGCATCTCAAGCTCGTTTTCAACGATGATGGAGCACATGATGTTCCGACGTCGGAACAGGCCGCTGCGTTCGAGGCCACGTGGAGCAGCGAGGACATGAAGGAAGCGCGCCGAGCACGTACCGAGAAGCGCACGCCGAAGTTCGCAGGAAGGTGATCAACGGCGCGCCCGATGCGGGCGATACTGCATGGTTGCTGGCCAGTACCGCGCTGGTGTTGCTGATGACGCCCGGTCTGGCCTTCTTCTACGGCGGGATGGTGCGCTCGAAGAGCGTGCTGAACATGATGATGATGAGTTTGTCGGCGATCGCGGTGGTGTGGCTGCTGTGGTTGGCGTTCGGATTCTCGATGGTGTTCGGCGACAACGTGTTCGGCGGATGGATCGGGAATCCACTGCAGTACGCAGGTTTCGAGGGTCTGCTGGGTGGGGTGTACACCTCCGCCGGGGGAGCGGTGTCGATTCCGTTGGTGGGCACCGTTCCCGCACTGGTCTTCGCGGCCTTCCAGGCGGGCTTCGCGATGGTGACCGTGGCGTTGATCTCGGGAGCCGTCGCAGATCGGATGCGTTTCGTTCCCTGGGTCGTGTTCGCGGCCTTGTGGTCCACCCTGGTGTATTTCCCGGTGGCGCACTGGGTGTTCTCGCTCGACGGCCTCACGAGTGAGTTCGGTGGGTGGATCGCCAACCGGCTGGGTGCGATCGATTTCGCCGGCGGCACTGCGGTGGAGATCAACGCCGGAGTTGCCGGTCTCGTGCTTGCCCTGGTGGTCGGCAAACGTCGAGGTTGGCCGCGAGATCCCATGCGCCCGCACAACCTTCCGGCCGTGATGCTCGGAGCCGGGTTGCTGTGGTTCGGGTGGTTCGGCTTCAATGCTGGATCGTCCCTCGCCGCGGACGGGGTCGCCGCGGTGGCCCTGGTGAACACGATGGGTGCCGGAGCGGTGTCCATGGCCGCGTGGCTCGTGGTCGAGAAGCTGCGGGACGGCCGCGCGACGTCGTTCGGTGCTGCATCGGGAGTCGTCGCCGGACTGGTGGCCATCACGCCCTCGTGTGCGGCGGTCACCCCGATAGGTGCCGCAGCAATCGGGGTCGCGTCGGGCGCGCTGTGTGCGCTGGCCATCGGGCTCAAATATCGCTTCGGATACGACGATTCGCTCGACGTCGTGGGCGTGCATCTGGTGGGCGGCATCGTCGGCACGCTGATGATCGGACTCGTGGCCAGCGCGGAGATGCCGGCGGGAGTGGACGGTCTGTTCTACGGCGGCGGGCTGCATCAGCTTTGGGTCCAGGCGATCGCGGTGGCCGCGGTGTTCGCCTACTGCGCAATCGTCACCACCGGAATCGCGTTCGCCATCAAGGCCGTCATGGGCGTGCGCGCCGACGCGCAACACGAAGCCGACGGCTTGGACGAGCACGAGCACGCCGAGTCCGCATACGACTTCGGAGTGGGCCACGGAGGCAGCAACAAGCCGGGTCTTTTCGGTAAGTAGAGACAACCCGCGCGAGTCGTTTACGAAACGATTGGACTTCGAAAGTCGTTCTGTCCCTTATGACTCGATGCGTCGGATCGTTGTTCGGTTCGACCCCGTTCGTTCATCCTCGGTTCGTCTGACCCGCGTGTTCCACCCATAGTTTTTCGCTGCTCGCATCGAGTGATGGACACGACGAAAGACTGAGGAACATGAAGCTGACTCGATTCGCGGCAACGTCCGCATTGGTCATTGCAGCGATGACGACCGCCATGGGCACCGCCTATGCGGATCCGGCCCCGGCTCCCGCCGCTGCCGTCGGGTGGAACGTCACCCAGGCCGGTAACCAGGTTCTCGTCGACACGACGGCCGGCACCCTGAGCAACGAGGACAACCACCTGGTCGTCCGTGACGCCAACGGCGCACTCGTCGACTCCGTACCGCTGGCCATCGCCGCCGACGGCTTTTCGCACCCCGTCGCCGCCGTGATCGACGGAAACCACGCCACCCTGACCGCTGATGTCTCGCCCGCCGCGGCAACCCCGGTCTCCACCTCCCTCCCCGGCCTGCAGCAGGTCGACCTGCCTGCCGCTGTCGCGGGTGTCAAGGACAACCTCAGCCTCACCGCCTCTGTCGGCGGATTCCTCGGTGCTGCAACCGGAATCGTCGGTGGATGCCTCCTCGGAATCATCACCGGAGTCGTCGTGACCGCACCGGTTGCAACTCTTCTCGGAGCCGGCCCCATCGGCGGCTGCGTCATCGGCGCGATCGCCCTCGGTGCCATCGGATCGCTCGCCGGCACCTCCGCCGGTGGCCTCGGCGCGGTCATCGGTAACGCCGGACAGTTCATCCAGCTCCTCAACGCTCCTCCCGCAGTCAAGAAGTAGATCGTTCACTGCAGTGCTGTGGCCCGCATCGGATTCCGTTGCGGGCCACAGTCGTCGGCAGGTCTACCGTGCCAGGGCAAGATCTCCCACGTGTGCCCGTCGAGCGGCCGTCACGAGTTCGACAATGGCGTCCGCCACCTCGTGTGCCCGTTCGAGAATCACCATGTGTCCGGCCTGCGCCACCCGGACCAGGCGAGCGTCGGGCAGATGTGCGGCAAGGGTTTCCGAGTGTCGCATCGGTGTCATCAGGTCGTCGGTGCCGCAGAGTACGAGGGTGGGAATCGAGGCCAGAGCGGCCAGGCCGGCCACCTCGTCCAGACCTCGGAATGCTCCGAGAAAGCCGGACATCGTGACGATGGACGTCTCACCCAGCATCGCCGTCGCCAGCGTCACCACCCGCGGGCTGACTTTGTGGGAGCCGCATCCCGCCGTCCTGACGATGGGGGCGCACAACCCGCGACTGAGCTTCTTGGCACCCGACATCAGTCGAGGGGCGCGTCGAACAGCGGCTTGGAATGCCGACACGGCGGGATGCGCGAGGCAACTGCCGAGTCCGTCGTCGGTGATCCCACCGGCCGACGTCGCGATCAGACCGACCCCGACCAGACGTGAGCCGACGGCCTCCGGGTACTGACGGGCGTAGGAGAGCGCCGTCATGCCTCCCATCGAGTGTCCGATCAGAACGAACGGCCCCATCGGGACCACAGCGCGGAGCACGTCGGCCAAGTCCTCGCCGAGCTGATCGATGGTGCAGCTGTCCGGCGTTGCTGCACCGGATTCGCCGTGGCCGCGGTGATCGTAGAGAACGATTCGCGTGTCCTCGCCCCAGACAGCCTCGACGTGTGTGCGCAGCTCGGTCCACGACTGCATCCGCAGGCAGTGTCCGTGGACTAACACCACGGTCAGAGCCGCATCGGGGTGTCCGAACTCGCGCACCGCGAGCGTGGTGCCGTCCGCAGCGGCGACTGTGCTCCGGCGGCCGACCAGATGGTTCTGCTCACTGGTGTTCATTGGCGCTCCGCGGTGTCAGGGTCACGTGACGCGACGTGGATGTTGTCCGGTACGTCGCTTTCACGACACGCCGTGTTACCTGAATCACATTTTCTTTCGATGTGGTATTCGATCCGACCAAGCCGAACGGTCGGCTGCGTCGAAGTACCGGTGAGCGTTCAGGTGAGGGCGCGCGTTGCCAAGAAGGAGATCGGCCATGAGCACTTCCATGGACACGCTCGAAGACGTCGTACCGCTTGCCGTCGCGGGCGACCGTGCCGCGCTCGAACGCGTACTGGTGCTGATCCAGCCACCGGTCCACCGCTACTGTTCCGCCCGGGTCCGGAATCTCGACGTGGCTGCGGACGACGTGGTGCAGGACGTATGCCTCGCACTGGTGACCGCCATTCCCAAATATCGCGACATGGGCAAGCCGTTCATGGCGTTCGTCTACGGGATCGCTGCACACAAGCTGGCCGATGCAGGTCGTAGATCTGCTCTTCGCCAATCGTTCTCGGTCGACGAGATGCCCGAGGAGCAGTCCACCGATGCCGGGCCCGAGCAGGTCGCGCTCGGCGACGAACTGCGCAGTCACGCTCAGGCCTTGATGGATACCCTGCCGCCGAAGTACAGGAAGATCATCCTGATGCGAGTGGTGTGGGGTCTCACGGCACCGCAAACAGGCGAAGCGCTCGGAATGACGGCCGGGGCCGTGCGAGTGGCCCAGCATCGGGCGATGAACCTGCTCCGTGCCGAGCTGTCGAACTTCTCGCTGTTGGCGGCACGCGCAGTCGCCTGACAAATCCCTCCGTGACGAGCATGTGCGCCGGATGTCCGAATCGTCGGAGTGAGTAACAGTAGCTACATCGTCACAAGACACTGCGGCAATGTGGCGGTTCTACGTTGTTGATCCATGACCGCCGTACAGCCTGCACCGACAGACACCGCGCTGAAAGAGACGCTGGAGGACTACACGCTCCGCTTCGCGCCGCGGAGCTACCGTAAATGGGGAACCGGCGTTGTCGCGACGTCCGCGCTCGGCGGCATCGCGTATCTCGCGGACTTCGCCATCGGTGCCAACATCGGCATCTCCTACGGAACCGGTAACGCCCTGTGGGGCATCCTGGTGTTCGCCGTCGTGATCTTCCTGACCGGGCTCCCGCTTGCCTACTACGCTGCTCGCTACAACATCGACCTCGATTTGATCACCCGTGGAAGCGGATTCGGCTACTACGGGTCGGTGGTCACCAACGTCATCTTCGCGACATTCACGTTCATCTTCTTTGCGCTCGAAGGTTCGATCATGGCGCAGGGACTCGAACTCGGCCTGAACATCCCCTTGCCCATCGGGTACGCGGTATCCACGATCATGGTGATCCCGCTGGTCATCTACGGCATGAAAGCCCTTGCCAAGCTTCAGGTCTGGACCACCCCGCTGTGGCTGGTGTTGATGGTGCTGCCGTTCGTGTACCTGGTGATCAGCAACCCCGACTCGGTCGGTGAGTTCTTCGCCTACGGCGGTCAGGACGGGGCCGACGGTAAGGGCGTCAACGTCGGGTCGGTCATGCTCGCCGCAGGCGTGTGTCTGTCGCTCATCGCGCAGATCGCCGAGCAGATCGACTACCTGCGCTTCATGCCGCCCAAGACTCCCGAAAATTCTCGGCGGTGGTGGACGGCAGTGCTTCTGGCCGGCCCGGGCTGGGTCATCTTCGGTGCACTCAAGCAGGTCGTCGGCCTCTTCCTCGCCGTGTACCTGATCGCCAACGTCGTCGACGGATCCAGCATCGCCAACGAGCCGGTGCACCAGTTCCTCGAGATCTACGAGAACTTCATGCCGGGCTGGCTCGCCATGACCCTCGCGGTGATCCTGGTCGTCATCAGCCAGATCAAGATCAACGTGACCAACGCGTATTCCGGGTCGCTGGCGTGGACCAACTCCTACACCCGTCTCACCAAGACGTATCCCGGCCGCATGGTGTTCGTGCTGTTCAACCTTGCCATCGCACTGATCCTGATGGAAGCCAACATGTTCGACTTCCTCAACAGCATCCTCGGCTTCTACGCCAACTGCGGTATCGCGTGGATCGCGGTGGTGGCGTCGGACATCGTCTTCAACAAGTACATCCTGAAGCTCTCGCCCAAGGTCCCCGAGTTTCGACGCGGCATGCTCTACAACATCAATCCGGTCGGCTTCGGGTCGATGGCGGCGTCGGCGATTCTGTCGATTCTCGTCTTCTTCGGCGCATTCGGATCGGCGATCAAACCGTACTCACCGATCGTGGCTCTCGTTCTCGCACTGGTGCTTCCGCCCATTCTGGCGGTGGCAACCAAGGGCAAGTACTACCTGCGACGTACCGACGACGGTATCGATCTGCCGATGTTCGACGAGCACGGCAACCCGTCCGACGAACTCGTGATGTGCCACGTCAGCGGAATGGAATTCGAGCGACCCGACATGATCGCGTCCAACGTGCCGGGGCCCAACGGGGAGAAGCAATACATCAGTTCACTGTCGCTGAGCACCGACAAGACGGGGGAGCACATTCTCCCTCCGCAGTGACCTCAGCATGTGAGCGGAACTTCGTAGCAGACTACGAAGTTCCACTCACCTGGCGAGTCAGCGTCCTCGGAACTCGGGATCGCGACGCTCGAGCATCGCGTTGACAGCCTCGGAATGATCCTCGGTGTGGTGTGCGATGGCCTGATAGGCAGCGGAGAGTTCGAGCAAGGATTCCAGACTCTGCTGCTGGCCCTCGCGCAACAACTTCTTCGTCATACGCAGTACCTGCGGTGGGTTGGCCGCCACACGCCGAGCCAGTGTGTGGGCAGCGTCGAGCAGATCTTCGGGCTCGACGACCCGAGAGACCAAGCCCCATTCCAATGCCGTAGCGGCGTCGATGGCCTCGCCGGTGAACGCCATTTCGCTCGCCCGTGCCATGCCGATGGCGCGGGGGAGCAGCCACGCTCCTCCATCACCGGGAATGATCCCTACCTTGACGAAACTTTCGGCGAATGTCGCTGTGGTCGACGCGATGCGCAGGTCGCACATCAATGCCAGATCGCAGCCGGCTCCGATGGCTGGGCCATTGACCGCGGCGATCGTGGGAATCTCGCAGTGATACAACGCCTTCGGGATTCGTTGAATGCCGTGGCGGTAGCCCTGCCGCAACTCGGCCGGGCTACCACCGAACATTCCCTGCTTGTCCCGCATGTGCTTGACGTTCCCGCCCGACGAGAATGCCGAACCGGCACCGGTCAGAATGGCAACCCTGATCGATGGATCCCCGTTCGCGTCGGCGATCGCGGCCTCGAGAGCGTCGATGGTCTCGATCTCGGAGATGGGATTACGGGCCTGGGGGTTGTTCAACGTCCAGGCGACGATGTCCCCGGTTCGCTCGATCAGCAGTGGTGCGTCGGTCATAGCGGGCGGGTCCTCCATCTTCTTGTGCAGCTTGGGTCGTGAGTGGAACTTCGTAGCAGGCTACGAGGCAGGAGTGGAGCCTGCGGAACGACCCGCAGGCTCCACACTCACATGCGGCGAAGCCGCTCAGATGGTGCGCGTCAACCGATCGGCGAGCAAACGGGAGAATTTCGCCGGATCCTTCAGCTCGGTTCCTTCGGCGAGAAGTGCCGTCGCATAGAGCAATTCGGCGGTCTCGGCGAGATGCGGATCGTCACTGCGATCCTCGCGGGCCTTCTTCAGCCCCGTCACCAGATCGTGGGTGGGGTTGAGTTCGAGGATGCGCTTGGAGGTCGGCACGAACTGACCCGACGCCTTGTACATCTTCTCGAGCTGCGGGGAGAAGCTGAACTCGTCGCCGACGACGCAGGCCGGTGACGTCGTCAGGCGCGTCGACAGACGTACCTCCTTGACGTCCTCGCCGAGGGTCTCGGTGAGCCAGGTGAGCAGGTCCGCGAACTCCTTGTCCTGCTCCTCGCGCTTGGCCTCGGAGTCCTTCTTCTCCTCTTCGGTGTCGAGGTCCACCTCGCCCTTGGCGATGGACTGGAACGACTTTCCGTCGAAGTCGGTGACGTTGCCGACCCACACCTCGTCGACCGAATCGGTGAGCAGCAGCACCTCGAGGCCGCGAGCCTTGAACGCCTCCATGTGCGGCGAGCTTTCGATCTGCTGACGGGATTCGCCCGTCATGTAGTAGATCTGCTGCTGGCCGTCCTTCATCCGGTCCACGTACTCGGCGAGGGTGGTCACGCCCTCCTCGGAGTTCGTGGACGCGAACGACGAAATGCCCAACAGGGTTTCGCGATTGTCGGAGTCCGAGATCAGGCCCTCCTTGAGGACCGTGCCGAACTGCGACCACAGCGTCGTGTACTTCTCGGGCTGCTCGCTCTGCAGTTCCTTGACCGTGGAGAGCACCTTCTTGGTGAGGCGTCGACGGATCGCGCGGATCTGCCGGTCCTGCTGCAGAATCTCGCGAGAGACGTTGAGCGAGAGGTCCGCTGCGTCCACGACACCCTTGACGAAGCGCAGGTACTCGGGCAGCAGTTCCTGCGAGTCGTCCATGATGAACACGCGCTTGACGTACAGGTGCACGCCGGCCTTGCTCTCGCGCATGAACAGGTCGAACGGTGCCTGCGACGGAATGAACAGCAGCGCTTGGTATTCGAACGTGCCCTCGGCCTTGAACGGGATGACCTCGAGCGGCTCGTCCCAGGCATGGCTGACGTGCTTGTAGAACTCCTTGTACTCCTCCTCGGACACCTCGTCCTTGGAGCGGGTCCACAGCGCCTTCTGCGAGTTGATCGTCTCCGTCTCGATCGTGACGGTGTCCTCGCCGCCTTCCTCTTCGCTCTTGACGCGCTTCTCGACGTCGATGCGAATGGGCCAGGCGATGAAATCGGAGTACTTCTTGACCAGTTCCTTGATCTTGCGCTCGGACGCGTAGTCGTGGAGATGGTCTTCCTCGTCGGCGGGCTTGAGAGCGAGCGTCACCGAGGAGCCCTGCGGGGCGTCGTCGACGTCGGTGATC
Source organism: Rhodococcoides navarretei (assembly GCF_038069675.1). NCBI lineage: Bacteria > Bacillati > Actinomycetota > Actinomycetes > Mycobacteriales > Nocardiaceae > Rhodococcoides > Rhodococcoides navarretei. The sequence goes on along the minus strand of NZ_JBBPCN010000001.1, from coordinate 3,914,986 downwards.
TCGTAGGTGCCCTCACCGGTCGACTCCCACTTCGTGGCGGTGCTTTCACCCGCCTTGCGGGTGAGCAGCGTGACCTTCTCGGCCACCATGAACGTGGAGTAGAAGCCGATGCCGAACTGGCCGATCAGCTCCTCGGAAGCGGCTGCGTCCTTGGCTTCCTTGAGCTTCTTACGGACCTCGGCGGTGCCGGACTTGGCCAGCGTGCCGATGAGGTCGATGACCTCCGAGCGCGACATGCCGATGCCGTTGTCCCGGATGGTGAGGCTGCGGGCTGCGGCGTCGATGTCGATCTCGATGTGCAGATCCGAGACGTCGACGTCCAGGTCCTTGTTGCGGTACGACTCCAGGCGCAGCTTGTCCAGCGCGTCCGAGGAGTTGGAGATCAGTTCACGGAGAAAGCTGTCCTTGTTGGAGTAGATGGAGTGCACCATCAGATCCAGGAGCTGACGCGTCTCCGCCTGGAATTCGAGCTGTTCGGTACTCAATGTCTCCCCTTCTAGCAGCAAAACCGACGCGAATATTCTACGGCAAGGCTACGGGTGAGCTGCGAAGACGTCGGCGCCGCCTACTGTGGTGGCCGTGACGAAGACGAAGTTCGTACTGGGAGCCACGGCAGCACTGAGCAGTGCATGGTTGGCGCGTGCCCTGTGGGGTCTGCCCTCGGCCATCGGGGCCAGGAGAGTGCACATCACCCCGTACGCAGCAGGATCTCCTCGATACCGCGATCGCCGATTCCACAACTCCGACCCCAGCTCCAGTTACGTACCGGGGCGCGGCGAGAAAGGGCAGCAGAACATGTTCGTCTCGCTGCTCACCGAACGCGGCAAGGGGAGGCCACAACGCCCGATTCCGCTGGCACCGCCGATCGCGCCGGTGGATGCCGGGGAGCTCGCGGTCACCTGGTACGGACACTCGAGTGTGCTCGTCGAGGTCGACGGCTACCGCGTTCTCGCCGATCCCGTGTGGAGCAATCGTGTCTCGCCGTCCTCGGTGGTGGGGCCCGCGCGCCTGCATCCGACCCCGGTCGGGCTGATCGATCTGCCGCAGGTCGACGCCATCGTCATTTCCCACGATCACTACGACCACCTGGACAAGGTGACGGTGCAGAAGCTGGCGAGTACGCAGTCGGCCCCGTTCGTCGTGCCGCTGGGAATCGGTGCTCACCTGCGTAAATGGCGGGTGCCCGACGCGCGGATCATCGAACTGGACTGGGACGAGCAGACGAACGTCGGTGGCCTCACCGTCACGTGCACCGAGGCGCGTCACTTCTCCGGCCGTGGCTTGACCCGGGACTCGACGCAGTGGGCGTCCTGGGCCTTCGCCGGTCCGGTTCGACGCGTCTTCTTCGGCGGCGATACCGGCTACACACCGAAATTCGCCGAGATCGGCAGCAACTACGGACCCTTCGACCTGACGCTGTTGCCCGTCGGGGCCTATGACGCTCGGTGGCCGGACATCCACATGAATCCGGAGGAAGCGGTCACCGCGCACGTCGATCTGACGGCGTCGGGCATCTTCGTCCCGATCCATTGGGCCACGTTCAACCTGGCCTTCCATCCCTGGTCCGAGCCGATCGTGCGGCTGCACGCCGCCGCCGAGGACGTCGGAGTGCAGGTGGCCGTGCCGATGCCGGGCCAGCGCATGGACGCAACTCGAACGTTGCACGACGATCGTTGGTGGGCTCGGCTGGGCTGAGCAGATCCGCATTAGGCTGCACGCATGTCAATCGACGCCGATGCGCAGCGGGATACCGGGCTGACCGAGGCGGAGGTCGCCCAGCTCCGGGCCGAGGGGAAATCCAACGACGTTCCGGCCCGAGCGTCTCGGTCGGTTCGCGACATCGTTCGCGGCAACGTGTTCACCCGTATCAATGCCATTCTCGGGGTGTTGCTGATCATCGTGCTCTCGACGGGCTCGGTGATCGACGGCATGTTCGGGCTGTTGATCGTCGCGAACAGCGGCATCGGCATCATCCAGGAGATTCGCGCGAAGCGCACGCTCGACCGCCTGGCCATCGTCGGTCAGAACAAGCCCCAGGTACGACGCGAGGGCGTCTCGAAGCAGATCCCCCCCGATGAGGTCGTGCTCGGCGACGTCGTCGAACTGGGGCCCGGTGATCAGATCGTGGTCGACGGTGAGGTGATCGAGACCGCGAGCCTCGAGATCGACGAGTCACTGCTCACCGGTGAGGCCGACACGGTGCACAAACTCGAAGCAGCGCAGGTGCTTTCGGGAAGCTTCGTGGTCTCGGGCAGTGGGGCCTACCGCGCGACGAAGGTGGGCCGCGATGCCTACGCGGCCAAGCTCGCCGAGGAAGCCAGCAAGTTCACGCTGGTCAAGTCCGAATTGCGCAGCGGTATCGACAAGATCCTGAAGTTCATCACGTACCTGATGATTCCGGCCGGTGCGCTGATCATCTACAACCAATTGTTCTCCAGCGGTCAGGCTTTGCGGCCTGCCCTCAACGGCATGGTGGCTGCGCTCGTCCCGATGGTGCCCGAGGGCCTGGTGCTGATGACGTCGATCGCCTTCGCGGTGGGCGTGATCCGGCTCGGTCAACGGCAGTGTCTGGTGCAGGAGCTGCCGGCGATCGAGGGCCTCGCCCGCGTCGATGTGGTGTGCGCCGACAAGACCGGCACGCTCACCGAGAACGGCATGCGTCTGTCCGAACTGGTGCTGATCGACCAGCCCGATTCCGGCTCCGCCACAGCGGCTCTCGCGTCCCTGGCACGCGACGATCCGCGTCCGAACGCCAGTGTGCAGGCCGTCGGCGAGGCATACCCGGACGCGCCCGGGTGGACGCAGACGGCCGTGGCCCCGTTCTCCTCGGCAAAGAAGTGGAGCGGGCTGTCGTACGGCGAGCACGGGAACTGGCTGCTCGGTGCTCCGGACGTGTTGCTCGACGCCTCCTCCGACATCGCCCGTCGGGCCGAGGATGCCGGTTCCCATGGACTGAGGGTGTTGTTGCTCGCCAGCTCCGACCGCTCGGTCGACCACCCGGAGGCACCCGGCGTCGTGACTCCGCGAGCGCTGGTGATTCTCGAGCAGAAGGTCCGTGAGGATGCCCGAGAGACGTTGGACTACTTCGCAAGTCAGCACGTCGAGGTCAAGGTCATCTCCGGCGACAATGCTGTTTCCGTCGGCGCGGTCGCGGGTTCGCTCGGACTGCCCGGTGGCAACGCTCCGATCGATGCGCGTGATCTCCCCGAGGATTCCGATCGGCTGGCCGACGCCGTGGCAGGTTCGACCACGTTCGGTCGGGTGCGGCCCGATCAGAAGCGGGCGATGGTGGGCGCGTTGCAGTCTCGCGGCCACACGGTCGCGATGACCGGCGACGGCGTCAACGACGTGCTCGCGCTCAAGGACGCCGATATCGGCGTCTCGATGGGCTCGGGGAGTGCGGCCACGCGAGCCGTCGCACAGATCGTGTTGCTGGACAACAAGTTCGCCACGTTGCCCTACGTCGTGGGTGAGGGGCGACGCGTCATCGGCAACATCGAACGCGTCTCGAACCTGTTCCTCACCAAAACGGTGTACTCGGTGCTGCTGGCGTTCCTCATCGGTCTCTCGGGCGTGCTCTCGCAGATCTTTCATTTCGAGCCGATTCCGTATCCGTTCCTGCCACGGCACGTGACGATCGCGGCGTGGTTCACCATCGGAATTCCCGCTTTTGTGCTCTCGCTCGCGCCCAACAACGAGCGGGCACGCAGTGGCTTCGTGTCGCGGGTGATGCGCCTGGCCGTCCCGTCCGGGTTGATCGTCGGCTCCTGCACGTTCATCTCCTACCTGCTGGTCTATGCCGGCCCGAATGCCAGCGAGACCCAGGTGACGCAGGCCAGTACCACCGCGCTGATCACCTTGATCATGATCGCGCTGTGGGTGTTGGCCGTCGTCGCGCGGCCCTACAACTGGTGGAAGATCCTGCTGCTCGCCGGATCGGTCGGTGGCTACCTGCTGCTGTTCGCAATCCCGTTCTGCCGCACGTTCTTCAAGCTCGATCCGTCGAACGTCGGAGCGACCACCAGTGCTCTGGTCATCGGCGGTATCGGCATCGTGCTCGTCGAGGTCGCCCACCGATTCGGATCGGCACTACGCAACAGGCAGTACAAAACGTAAGCTCCCAAGTGTTCGATCACTCTAGCGACAGGAGAGAGTCATGGGCTTCGCAGACAATCTGAAGGGCATCGTCGACAAGGGCAAGGACCTTGCGGCCGAGAACTCGGACAAGATCGACGACGTGGTGGAGAAGGCCGGGGACTTCATCGACAACAAGACCGGCGGCAAGTACGCCGACAAGATCGACAAGGTGCAGGAAGCCGCCAAGAAGGCAATCCCGGACAAGTAGGACCTATCGGGCGTCCGACGTGAGTGTCGGTGCCGTCGGCCGCGCCACCGGGTGCGGCTGGCGGCACAATCGTCGGTGTGGACGGACCGATTCTTCTTCTCGTTGTCATCTTCGCGATCGCGGTCGCCGGGTTCGCCAAGCGCCTGGACCTTCAGGTTCCGCTCGTGCTGGTCACCGTCGGATCCATCGCCTCGTTCGTTCCCGGAGTGCCGCACGTCAGCCTCTCGCCCGAGCTGATCCTCGGCGTCGTACTCCCGCCGCTGCTGTACTCCGCCGCACTCGACTTCTCGTTCGTCACCTTCCGGCGCAACCTCGGCCAGATTCTGCGACTGGGTCTGGTCATGGTGATCGTCACGACCTTCGTCGTCGGCTGGTTCGCCAATCTGCTGATCCCTGAGCTCACTCTCGGCGCGGCCCTGGTCCTCGGCGCGGTCGTCGCCCCACCCGACGCGGTGTCCGCGACCGCGGTCGGCCGCAAGCTCGGCTTGCCCGCGCGGATGATGGCCATCCTCACCGGCGAGAGCCTCGTGAACGACGCGGCCGCGCTGACCCTGTTCACCTTGGCCGTTGCGTCGGTGACGGGCAGTCGGATCGAACTGGGCTCGCCGGTGCTGTTCTTCCTGTACGAGATCGTGGGTGGCGTGCTGGTGGGGTTGATCCTCGCTCGCATCGTGCGGTTCGTCCGCAATCGCATCGCGGACTCGGCGCTGGAAACCGTGCTCGGTCTGGTGCTGCCGTTCACGGCGTATTTGGCGGCCGAGGAGATACACGCGTCCGGCGTACTCGCCGTCGTCACCGCCGGTTTTGTGCTGGGCCGTGTCACTGCCGACGTGTCGGTCTCCACTCGGGTCCAGGAACGACAGGTGTGGCCGACGCTCGATCTGCTGCTCGAAGCATTCGTGTTCGCCTACATGGGTTTACAGCTGAAGTTCGTCATCCAGGAAGTGCAACGCGAGGGGCTGCCGGTCCATCATGTGTTCGCGTACGCGGTGCTGGTGCTCGTGGTGGTCATGGTGGTCCGGCCGGCGTGGATCTTCGCCAATTCCGGTCGAGACGTAGTGATTCGCAAGCTGTTTCGTCGATCATCGCCGGCTGAGGCGGGTCTGACGTGGCAGCAGAACCTGGTGCTCTCGTGGGCCGGGATGCGCGGGGTGGTGACGCTCGCTGCGGCGGCCGGTGTGCCGCTGACCACGGTGGTCGGAGACGAATTCCCCGGGCGGGCAGTGATTCAGGCCGTGGCGTTCGTCGTCGCGGTCGGTACGTTGCTGCTGCAGGGGCTGACGCTTCCGCTGTTGATCCGCCGGCTCGACGTCGCAGATCCACTCGAGCAGCAGCGCAACGACAATCAGCGTCTGCTCTCACAGGCCATTGCCCGGACGGCGGCGGAGGACTACCTCCAGCGCGCGGCGAAGGAGGGAATCGCCGGAGTGGACGGCGAGCGCATCGACGAGGTGATCGAGCGCGTCCGACGCTCGGTGCGCGCTCGGTTGGATGCCGACGAGACCGAGGACCGCGAGAAGCGGATCGCGGCGGCCGGAGCGCTGTTCGACACCCTGCGACACAACGTCCTGGTCGCGCAGCGGTCGGCCCTCATCGCAGCCCGCGACTCGGGGGAGCTGGAGGACGAAGCTCTGCGGGCAGTGTTGAATGGCTTGGACGTGGAAGAAATTGCGGCCGAGGCGCGCATCGCACGACGCACACCGTAGACGACGCACTATGTAGGAGCGCAGAAACAGTGAGGTCGACCAGGCTGGTCGCCGCCGCGGCGCTGGTGTTCGCCCTTGCCGCGTGCAGTACTCCTGCTGCCGATCCTGGCTCCACGACCACCGAGACCGCGGCACCCGAAGGGCTCGAACGCGGGGAGATCGTCTCGTCGACGTTGCTGGGTCAGGTCGACATCGGTGTGGCCTACCTCGGTGGTACGGCCACGAAGATCGTCTACCGCACCACCGACGGGGTGAGCGGCGGCGGTACCGAGACGTCGGGAACGGTGTTCGTGCCCAGGGGTTCTGCGCCCCCGGGTGGTTGGCCGATCGTCTCGGTGGGGCACGGCACCACCGGTGTCACCGACGAATGCGCGCCCTCGCTCTACCCGAACCTGTTGGGCACCATCGGATTGGTGACCCCGTTCCTCGAACGCGGCACAGTGGTCGTGGTGACCGACTATCAGGGTCTCGGCACACCGGGGGATCCGGCCTACCTGGACCCCGACGCCGCGGCCTACGACATCATCGACGCCGTGCGTGCGGCCCGCAACGTGGTTCCCGAGGTCGGTACCAGGTGGGGCGCAGTGGGTACCTCTCAAGGCGGACAAGCAGTCTGGGCTGCTGCCGAGCGCAACGCGGACTACGGGGACGGTCTGCAACTGGTCGGTGCTGCGGCGCTCTCGCCCACGGCCGACCTGAGTCGATTCTTCGCTCCCGAGACCGAACAGACCCTGTCGCGTCAGCTGCTGGTGCCGTACCTGTACGAGGGTCTGCGCATCGCGAATCCGAGTGCCGAACGCTCGGACTACATTCGCGGCAGTTTCGCGGACAATGTGACCGCGTTGACCGCCTGCAGTGATCTGCTCGGCTTCTCCAAGGCCGACGCCGGTGCCGTTCTCGATCCGGCGGACGCCGTCCCGGCCACCGAGGAAGCCGCGGACCGGATGACGGACTGGCTCGAATCGGTGGCACTGCCCACCGCCGGCACCGAGGTGCCGATGTTCGTGTTGGTCGGCGAGCGCGACGACCTGGTCGATCCGCGGTGGACCCGCGACGCGGTGGACGCGGCCTGCGGACTCGGCGACGACATCGAGTTTCGCTCCGAACCGCAGCAGGGCCATGCCGAGTTGGCCGCCAACGCGATCGGCGTCGACTGGCTCGTCGAACGCTTCCTGAACACGCCGACGTCCAGCACGTGCATCCGATGACCGCGGCGCTGGCGTGGATGGCGGTGATCGTGGCGCTCATCGTCACGGTGATCGCTCTGATCAGCCTGCGTGGTCGACGCGATCTGACCACGCCCGCCGAACGGGCCGTGCACTCCACACTGCACACCGCCTCGCTGGCGGCCAAGCCGCTGCGCGACGGACTCGACGCCCGTTCGGCAGCGGTTGCAGCGCCGCACCTGCGCGTGCTGACGGGTGCCGACGCGCTGGGCATCTGCGATCCCGACGGTTCGCTGCTGGCCTGGGACGGTCCGTGGGACGAGCTGACACCGGCCTTCGTCGAGGCGGCGAAGCGGGCGGTGGACGGGCAGCGGCGCGTCCTGGTGCGTCTGCCGCTCGGTTCGATCCACGAGGTCAAGGCGCTGGTGGTGCAGCCCATGGTCGTCGACGAGTCCCCGGTGGTCGGGGTGCTGGGTGCCGCTGTCGTCGCCGAGCCGGGTCCGGGCATGCTCGGGGCCATCGCCGAGGTCGCGCGCTACGCCTGCGGTCAGATCGAGCTCGCCGAACTCGACGCCTCGCGCGCACGCTTGGACCGCGCCGAGGTGCGGGCGCTGCGCGCGCAGATCAGCCCGCACTTCATCTACAACGCACTCGGCACGATCGCGTCGTTCGTCCGCACCGACCCGGATCGGGCGCGGGAGCTGGTGCTCGAGTTCGCCGACTTCACCCGCTACTCGTTCCGCAACGCAGGCGAGTTCACGGTCCTCGCGGACGAGTTGCGCAACATCGACCGGTACCTGACACTCGAACGTGCCCGCTTCGGCGACTCCCTGCAGGTCACGCTGCAGGTCGCTCCCGAGGTGTTGGGCGTCGCACTGCCGTTTCTCGCATTGCAGCCGCTCGTCGAGAACGCCGTCCGGCACGGCCTGTCCGGTAAGGCCGACGGCGGCCGCGTCACGATCATCGCCGCCGACGAGGGCACCGACGCAGTGATCAGTATCGAGGACGACGGTGTGGGGATGGATCCCGATGTGTTGCGCTCGGGAAGTCTGCATACCGAGGACGCGGCCCATGTCGGATTGGCGAACGTGGACGATCGGCTGCGGGCGGCCTTCGGGAACGACTACGGTCTCGTCGTGGACACCGCACCGGGCGCAGGCACCAAAGTGAGCATGCGGGTGCCCAAATTCAGGCCGGGTGTGCGGGCATGACGCAGGCCGCGAACACCACTTCCGGCCGGGGACTGACCGTCCTCGCCGTCGACGACGAGCGCCCGGCACTGGACGAACTCGCCTTTCTGCTGCGCCAGCAGGACACCGTCGCCGAGGTGTTCACAGCCCAGGACGCCACGACTGCCCTACGGCAGCTCCAACAGACCTCGGCGCAGGCAGTGGTGGACGCGGTGTTCCTCGACATCAACATGCCAGGACTCGACGGCCTCGAACTGGCCGGCATCCTGTCGGCGTTCGCGCGGCCACCCGCGGTCGTGTTCGTCACCGCCCACGACGACCGAGCGCTCGCCGCGTTCGACCTCGGTGCCGTCGACTATCTGCTCAAGCCGTTGCGAGAGGATCGTCTCGCCGAGGCACTGCGCCGTGTGTTGCTCGCGCGCCGTCGACCGGCCGAGTCCGCGGACACGTCGGCCGACGAGGTCATTCCCGTCGAACTCGGCGGTACCACGACGTTGGTGCATCGGTCGTCGGTCGCTTGGGTGGAGGCCGACGGTGACTACGCGAGACTGCACACCTCCAACGGCTCGCATCTGGTGCGCATACCGATCTCTGCTCTCGAAAGCCGCTGGGCCGAGGCCGGATTCCTGCGCGTGCACCGCTCCTACCTGGTCTCGCTACGGTTGGTCACGGGGATCCGAAGCGTCGGTTCGGGTCTGGTGGTGTGCCTGCGGGCCAGCGGAAACCTGGCAGCCTGTGAACTGCCGGTGAGCCGTAGGCACGCCAGAGAACTCAAGGACCGGCTGGTCCGCGGTCCGTTGCAATCGTGGTCGTCCAGGTGACGAGGAGTACGCAGTGAGCCAGCCACACCGGCAGCGGGTGGTGCTCTCGCAACGTCGCGGCGCACGGATGGTGCGCACCCGCGTCGAAGTGCAGGAGCAAACCGAGGTCGGCGACGCCCTGGTCCGTAGCCTGGTTCGTGCGCAACTGTTGCTGTCGGTGCGCCTGGCGGTGATGACGCTGTCGATTCTGTTCGCGGTTCCCCTTCTGGGGCTGGGTCTGGCACGTGTGACCGACGTTCGGCTGCTCGGTATCGGGCTGCAGTGGGTGGTGCTGGGGGTAGCGATCTATCCGATGCTGTTCGGCGTCGGCTGGATGTACACACGTCGAGCCGAACGCAACGAGCACGACTTCATCGTCCTGATGGACGATTGACGCGATCGACGATCAGATAGCGTTCACAGTCATGTACAGGCCGAGGGCCAGCAGTATCGCGATCAGGACCATGTCGCTGTACTCGACGAACCGGTCGACGACGGTGCTCATGGGTCGTCGGGCACGGTCGCGGAAGACGAGCAGCGCGACGGCAGGTGCAGCGACGCCCAGGCTCGATACGACCACGAACACCACCGTGGCGGCGATCTGGGCGGCCACTACCGAGGACGCGTCGACGATCACCGCCACGGCCGAAAGCGCGATGACGGCACTTTTCGGATTCACCGACCCGAGCAAGAACGCAGTGACGAAAGCCTTGGCCCCGCTGAGGTTGCGGGCCGTTCCGACCCACCCCGGTTCTTCCTGCGTCGGGCCGTTCCGCACCCGCGCGACCAGCTTGCGGATGCCGAGAAGGAGCAGCACGAGACCGAGAGCGACTCTCAGCCAGCGCACCCAGCCGGACGAGTCCGACGCCAGGACCGCAGTGTCTATGACCACCAACCCTGCGGCGGTGATGGCCGCGACGCCTGTCAGCCATCCGGCAGTGAATCGCGCGAGCACGGACCCGGTGTTCAGAGAGCCGAGGCCGGCCGCCACCGCGGCGGTGGGCAGATGCGCGAACACAGCGCCTGCCGCGAACGGCAGACATGCGGCGACGGCCGTCGATACCGTCATCGGGTCACGCTCGGCACGTGCATCGACTCAGTGTCCCACCCCGACTCCGATCACCACATGAGTTTCGGTGCTCGGAGCCACGATCAGGAGATCGGCGTCCAGTGAACCAATCCATCCCGATCGCGACGGTGATCGCGCTGCTCGCCGCAGCTGTGGCCACCGTCGGCATCGGTGTCTACGGAGTTCGGTTGGCCCGCACCACCTCCGACTTTCTGGTGGCCTCCCGCTCCGTCGGACCACGCTGGAATGCCGCCGCCATCAGCGGTGAATATCTTTCTGCTGCATCGTTTCTCGGGGTCGCGGGGCTCATCGCGAAGTATGGGGCCGATGCGCTGTGGTATCCGGTCGGCTTCACGGCCGGCTACCTGGGTCTGCTGCTGTTCGTCGCCGCCCCACTGCGCAGAAGCGGTGCGTACACGGTGCCCGACTTCGTCGAATTTCGGCTCGGCGCACCGTGGTTGCGGACCGTGGCGATGCTGGTGGTGGTGGTCATCTGCGCGCTGTACCTGGTGCCGCAGTTCCAGGGCGCGGGCCTGACTCTGAACATTCTGCTCGGCGTGCCCGGTTGGGTCGGGGCCCTGGCCGTGGGGTTGATCGTCATCGCGAACGTCGTCGGCGGCGGCATGCGCTCCATCACCTTCGTCCAGGCGTTCCAGTATTGGCTCAAGCTCACTGCGATCGCCATTCCGGCTCTGGTGCTGGCCGTGTACTTCTTCGCCGACGACCGAAGCGTCGGCAGCCCGGCCCCACCCACGGTGACCGAACAGACCGTCGTCGACATCACCACCGACGTGCTCGTGCAGGTCGACTCGCCGATCGTGGTGTCCGTGACAGGAACCTTGGACGAGCAGAGCGTTGACGGACGTGTGAATCTCGACGCCGGCGAACACCGGCTCGGGTCCGGGACGCTGCTCACCCTGGACGCAGGTTCCCCGGTGCCGGTGGTCGCCGGCGCGCCGACCACGGACCGCGCCTGGGCGATGCCGGGCGGGGGACTGGGCGGGGCACACCCGCTCTACCAGGTGTACTCGCTGATCCTGGCCACGTTCCTCGGCACCCTCGGGCTGCCGCACGTGCTGGTGCGGTTCTACACCAACCCGGATGGCCGAGCCGCGCGATTGACCTCGCTCACCGTGCTGGCGCTGCTCGGCATGTTCTACCTGTTCCCGACGGTCCTCGGCGTCTTCGCCCGGCTGTACGTACCGCAACTGCTGATCACCGGAGCATCGGACGCGGCCGTCCTGCTGTTGCCCGGCTCGGTCCTGTCCGGAATTCCGGGCCAGCTGCTCGCCGCACTGGTGGCCGCAGGTGCCATCGCAGCTTTCCTGTCGACCTCCTCGGGTCTGCTGGTCAGCATCGCAGGCGTGCTCAGCACCGACGTCCTCTCGGGTAAGGTCCGAGACTTTCGGGTCGCTGCGATACTCGCCGGCGCGGTACCGCTGGCACTGTCCATCGGCGTTGTCTCACTCGACCTCTCGCGCACCGTCGGGCTCGTCTTCGCCGTCGCGGCATCCACCCTGTGTCCACTACTGGTGCTGGGCATCTGGTGGCGGGGACTCACCGCAGCGGGAGCGGCAACCGGACTGCTGCTCGGTGGCGGCATCTCACTCGTCGCCGCATCGATCTCCGTCGTCACCCCCATCTCCGACGGCGTCCTCGGCGGCTGGGCGGCAGCGATCCTCGGTTACCCCGCCGCAGTCAGCGTGCCGATCGCCTTCGCCTCGATGATCGTCGTCAGCCTGGCCACCCGAAAAACGATCCCATCGGACATCTCCCGCATCTTCGCGCGACTGCACCTCCCCGAAGGCCTCGACATGGGCAAAGATCGCGAGCGCGAACTGTAACTGCGTCTTCGGGTCATTCCGCAGGCTCCACTCCCTTTGTTGGGTCATTCCGCAGGCTCCACTCCCACAGGGCCGCTCAACTGCCATTCTCGACCGCTCGTCGCACACTCCCGCAGCCCATCGTGTGATCGACACCACCTCCTGATTTTGTGACCTGACTCTCACTACTGTTCCGAGTCAGCTACAGCTCACATCTACTTCAGGAGTCCAAGGTGACCGCACCGGAAACCAATTCGCCACCGGACGCGCAAGCGTTCGTCGACATGCAGGCCAGTCCCGAGTTCCAGGAACTCAGGCGTCGCCTGCGTAGCTTCGTGTTCCCGATGGCCGGGTTCTTCCTGGTCTGGTACGTCATCTACGTGCTGCTGAGCACCTACGCCGTGGACTTCATGTCCACCAAGGTGTGGGGCAACATCAACGTCGGTCTGCTGCTCGGCCTCGGCCAGTTCGTCACGACATTCGCCATCACCGGCATCTACGTGAAGTTCGCCAACCGTGAACTCGATCCTCGCGCCGCAGCCCTGCGCGCCGAGATGGAAGCCTCCCAGGGAGCGAAGTCGTGAACATTCTTGCCCAGGCTGCCGACACCACCGTCGGTGAACCACTCGTCAACATTGCGATCTTCGGCGCATTCGTTCTCATCACCATGGCCGTCGTCATTCGCGCCTCGAAGAAGAACGCGACCTCCGCGGAGTTCTTCACTGCGGGCGGCGGTTTCTCCGGACCGCAGAACGGCGTCGCCATCGCCGGTGACTACCTCTCGGCGGCAAGCTTCCTCGGTATCGCCGGTGCCATCGCCGTCTACGGCTACGACGGCTTCCTGTACTCCATCGGCTTCCTCGTCGCCTGGTTGGTTGCGCTGTTGCTCGTCGCCGAATTGCTCAGGAACACCGGTAAATTCACGATGGCGGACGTGCTGAGCTTCCGGCTCAAGCAAGGCCCGGTTCGCACCGCGGCCGCACTGTCCACCTTGACGGTCTCGCTGTTCTACCTGCTCGCGCAGATGGCCGGTGCCGGCGGACTCGTCGCACTGTTGCTCGACATCTCCGACCGCACCGGGCAGTCCATCGTCATCGCCATCGTCGGCGTGCTGATGATCGCGTACGTGCTCATCGGCGGCATGAAGGGCACCACCTGGGTGCAGATCATCAAGGCCGTGCTGCTCATCACCGGTGCAGCCTTCATGACTGTGCTCGTGCTCGCCAAGTTCGGCCTGAACTTCTCCGAATTGCTCGGCAGCGCACAGGCCATGGTGGCCGGATCGGCAAGCGATCCCGTTGCCGCGCGCGACGTCATCGCGCCGGGTGCTCAGTACGGCGGCAGTGCAACCTCGAAGATCAACTTCCTCTCGCTCGGTATCGCACTCGTCCTCGGCACCGCGGGTCTGCCGCACGTGCTGATGCGCTTCTACACAGTGCCCACCGCCAAGGAAGCTCGTCGTAGCGTCGTGTGGGCCATCGCGCTCATCGGTGCGTTCTACCTGTTCACCCTCGTGCTCGGCTACGGCGCCGCAGCGATCGTCGGACCCGACCGCATCCTGGCTTCGGCCGGCGGTCAGAACTCCGCGGCTCCGCTGTTGGCCTTCGAGCTCGGCGGCGTCATTCTGCTCGGCGTCATCTCGGCGGTGGCCTTCGCGACCATCCTCGCCGTGGTTGCCGGCTTGACGATCACCGCGTCGGCGTCGTTCGCTCACGACATCTATGCGAGCGTCATCAAGAAGGGCAAGGTCGACGACGTCAAGCAGGTCAAGGTCTCGCGCATCACGGCCGTTGTCATCGGCCTGCTGGCCATCGGGCTCGGCATCCTCGCCAACGGTCAGAACATCGCCTTCCTGGTGGCCCTGGCCTTCGCTGTCGCCGCAGCCGCGAACCTGCCGACCATCCTGTACTCGCTGTTCTGGCGTCGCTTCACCACCACCGGCGCACTGTTCAGCATGTACGGCGGCCTGATCTCGACGATCGTGCTGATCATCTTCTCCCCGGCCGTCTCCGGATCGCCCACGTCGATGGTTCCCGGCTCGGACTTCGCCTGGTTCCCGCTCTCCAACCCCGGCATCGTCTCGATTCCGTTGGCATTCATCCTCGGCATCGTCGGAACACTGATCTCGAAGGACACCGAGAACACCGACAAGCAGGCCGAAATGGAGGTTCGCTCTCTCACCGGTATCGGTGCGGAGAAGGCCAGCGCTCACTAGTCGACCGCAGCTCCAGCGAAAGTGTCCGTGTGAGGAAGCCCTCACACGGACATTTTCCGTACAGCGGTTACCATCCCTGCTGTGGCCAAGCTGAAGGTTTCCCTCGACGTCCCGCTGACCCCCGAGCAGACGTGGGCGCACGCGTCCGATCTGTCCGGCTACGAGCAGTGGCTCTCCATCCACGAAGCGTGGCGCGGTGAGCTGCCCGAGCAGCTGGCCGTCGGCACCACCCTGGACTCCGTCGCCAGTGTCAAGGGCATGCGCAATCGGGTGTCCTGGAAGATCGAGTCCTACGATCCGCCCAAGAAGCTCGAGCTAAAGGGCAACGGCAAGGGCGGCGTCAAGATCGGCCTCGATCTCACCGTGAAATCCAAGGGCGACGGTTCCGAGATCACCATCGACGTCAACCTCGGCGGTGCGCCACTGTTCGGCCCGATCGGCTCCGGCGTCGCACGCGCACTCAAGGGCGATATCGAGAACTCGCTGAAGACGTTCGTCAAGATCTACGCCTGACGGTGTAGGAGTGGAGATGCATGCCCGGTAGGCACAGTGCGCCGTCGTCCGCGACGAGCAGCAGAGGGTTCGCCAAGTACGTCGTCGTCGCCGTAGTTCTGCTGCTCGTGGTCGGCGGCGGAGCGTTTGTCGCGCTGAAGGCCTTCGGGTCCGCCTGCGGCGACACGCAGTCCTACTCGCTGGCCGCTGATCCGGCGATCGCACCCGTGCTGGAGCAGATCGTCGACAACACCTCCGCCGAGGACCTGGGTTGCGCCGCTATCGAAGTCACCGCCACCGAGTCGGGTCAGGTCTCGGCCGCGGTGGCCAAGGGCGACGATGTTCCCTCGCTCTGGGTTCCAGATTCGTCGCTGTGGATCGGCAAGACCGTGCGGTCCACCGCGTCGTTGATCGACCTGGCGAGTCAGTCGGTGGCCGCTACACCGGCCGTGCTCGCTGCCCGCAAGGACGAGGTGCCGTTCTTCGACACCTGGCTCACCGCATTGAAGCTCGAAGGCCTGCGTATCGGTAACCCCTTGGCCAACACCACGTCCGACGCGGCCATCCTCGGAGCAGTGGCCGAGGCCGGATCGGACGAGGAGCTGCTCGACGCGGTCGGGTCGGCGCTCGTTCCCATCGCGCAGGCTCAGGCCGCCACCCGCGGCGAAGCCGATCCGACGGTACGGCTCGACGATCTGGTCGCCGACGGAGGCGTCGCGGTGGTCTCCGAGCAGGCCTTCCTGGCTTATCAGCAGGACACGGGCGTCGAACTGGGCGCGACGGTGCCGCCGACGGGCACCATTTTCCTGAACTTTCCGCTGGCGGTGACCGAACCCGCAGGTGATCGACACGAGACCGCGAAGTCCGTCGGGACGGCACTGGCCGCAGCCATCGAATCCGATCGAGGACAGCAGGCGTTGTCCGACGGCGGGTTCCGGTCCGCGGACATGACCCCGCTGGACGCCGATCGTGGGATCGGGGACGTCACACCCCTGACGATCGCCGATCAGCAGGCCGCCGAGTCGACGTTGCGTCAGTACCAGGTGTTGGCCCTTCCGTCGCGGACGCTGGTGATGGAGGACGTCTCGGGATCGATGAACTACAGCGCCGGGGCCGATTCGCGTATCGCATTGACGGTGCAGGCCAGCGAAACCGGAAATCGACTCTTCCCCGACAACGCGTCGATGGGGTTGTGGGCTTTCTCGATCGGACTAGGCGGCGAATCGCAGGACTACCGTGAGCTCGCACCGATCCGGCGAATGGACGAAAAGGTCGGCAACACCACGCAGCGTGAAGTGTTGTTGCAGCAGACTCGCACGCTTCCGACCCTGGTCGGAGGTGGTACCGGTCTCTACGACACCACGTTGGCAGCGTTCCGCTCCGTACAGGAGGGCTACGACCCCGATGCCGTGAACAGTGTCATCATTCTCACCGACGGCACCAACGAGGACCCCGCCAGCATCTCGCTCGACGAGCTGCTGTCCACTCTCCGCGCCGAGCAGGACCCGTCCAAGCCGGTCGTCATCGTGACGATCGGTATCACCGACGACGCAGATGCCGGTGTGCTGCAACAGATCTCGGCCGCAACCGGTGGTACGAGTTTCGTCGCGCGAAATCCCGCGGAGATCCCCAACGTCTTCGTCAATGCGCTGAGAAGCCGTTCTGGTCGCTAACGACGGCATCGACCCGAAAGGTTCGCGACGACAACGAAACTCGCGGCAATTCAGGACGGTGTGCAGGTTTTCCGAACTGAAATATTCGAATAGTCGATTTCGGGCAACTATTTGCCCGCGTTGGGTCTAGCGTTCGAGATAGTTCGCAGCGGTCTTCAGACCACGGCAGGTTATTGACACTCCCGGTCGTCCTCTCCTCACCAGCGAACTTCGCTACTTTCTGACCGGAGGACGCCCCGTGATACCCGACACTCTCACCACCGCCCAACACGACACCATCTACAACATCTTCTCGTTGGTCATTGCGTCGCAGCTCTTTGCTGCGTTGTTCATGATCGCCTGTCTCCCTAGGATTTTGCCCCGGTACAGGCAGGCCATGTGTGTTGCAGCCGTCGTCTGTGGCATCGCTGCGTACCACTACTTCCGAATCTTCAATTCGTTCAACGACTCGTTCGAGACCGACGCGGTCGGTGGACGCGGCACCTACAGCCAAGTTGCAGGAGTGGGGTTCAACGAGGGTTACCGATACGTCGACTGGCTGCTCACTGTGCCGTTGCTTCTCCTCGAGTTGGTCGCCGTACTGGCGCTCGCGCGCAAGCTTCAGGCCAGTCTGCTGCTGCGGCTCATCCCCGCTGCGGCGCTGATGATTGCACTTGGATATCCTGGAGAACTGAGCGGGGACAACGGAATTCGAAACCTCTTCGGAACGCTGTCGTCCATTCCTTTCGTCTACATTCTCTACGTCCTGTTCGTAGAGGTCACGAAGTCCCTCGACAAGCAACCGGAACAGGTGCGCAAGTCGATCGGTCAGCTCAGGCTTCTGCTGCTGATCACGTGGGGTGTGTACCCGATTGCATACCTGTTGCCGCAGTTGGGCATCGACGGTGCCGCGGCCTGGACCGGTAAGCAGATCGGTTACTCGATAGCCGACATTCTCGCGAAGGTTCTGTACGGTCTGATCATCTACCGAATTGCGCGGATCAAGTCCTTCGCTGACGATCCGTCCTTCGCCGCGAGTGAACTGTCCACGAGCGAAGCCATGGAACTGGACCCGAGGCACGAGGAGGATCGACCGATTCCGAGAGGCGCCGCCTGAGTCATCTCAGCCAGTAGCGAGCCGGAGCCCGAGGTTGAGCTCCTGTACCGGTGACCCGCTATGGTATGCACCACGCGCAGCGAGGCACTTCGATGCGCGGAGGATCCGGGGCCCCATCACGTCGGTGATGATGGGGATCGAAGCAGGGGGAGCCAGCGATGTCGGGACGTCACAGCGGTAGTAGTTCCAGGTTCGGCCGCGTGTGGACCTGGGCGGTTCTTGCTCTGACTGCGGTGGTCTTCGTGGTCGGTGGCTGGTTCGGAGTGCAGGCCGTGCGCGCATCCGGCGCGAATTCCTGCGATTCGCTCGATACCGTGTCGCTCGCGGTGGACACCTCCATCGCCGAGCCGGTCGAGCAGATTCTTTCGCAGGCCGACGAGGTCGCCCGCGGTTGCGTGAACTTCGAGGTCCGGCCCGAGCGGCCGACGGACACCGCCACCGAAATCGCGGGAACCGACGACGATCGTCCGGACCTGTGGATCCCGGATTCGACGCTGTGGCTGCTCAAGACCCTGCGCTCGACCGGTGCCCTGCCCGAGCTGGCGAAGACCTCCGTCGCCAACACACTGCCGATCCTGGTGTCGAGTTCCGATGCGGTGCCGGTGACCGATACCTGGCTCAGTGTGCTTCAGCTTCCCGGTCAACGCATCGGTGACCCTCTGACCAGCAGTGCCTCGAATGCCGCGATTCTCGGTGCGCTGGCCGAATCCGAGGTGGCGATCTCGGACGCGAAGGCCGTATCGGCGGCACTGGTGCCCATGGCACAGGATTTCGGGCGCATCGCGGACACTCCGCACGACACGCCGGATCTGGTGGCCCAGGTAGCCGCCGAGGGCGGTACCAGTGTGGCCACCGAACAGGCACTGTTGGCGTACGAGGCCGGGAATCCGGGATCGACTCTGACCGCGTCGGTTCCGCCGACCGGAAGCTACTTCCTCAACTACCCGCTGGCGGTGACCGCTCCTGCCGGGCCCGACTACGATCGCGTCAAGCAGGCAGGAGCGGCACTGGGCTCCGTTCTCGCCACCGCCTCGGCCGCTGAGACCATGGTTGCAGCCGGCTTCCGAACGTCGAGTGGCACACCACTTCCCGAGGGCCGAGGCGTCGGGTCCGTCGCGTCGCTCGAGATCAAGAACCCGTTGTCGATCGAGACGACGCTGCGGGATTGGGCCGTGCTCGCGCTACCGCTGCGCACCCTCGTCGTCGAGGACGTGTCGGGTTCGATGGCCGCGAGATCGGGCGACTCGACGCGCATCGCGTTGACCGTCGATGCATCGGTCGGTGCAAACGATCTGTTCAGCGACCAGACCCAGATGGGTCTGTGGGCATTCTCCATCGGACTCGGTGGTGGAAGACAAGACTATCGAGAACTGGTACCGCTCGGCCCGGTGAGCAACATGTTCGACGGCAAGCCGCAGCGTCAGGCGATCCTCGACGCCATCCGCGGCCTGCCCAGCCTCGTCGGGGGCGGAACAGGGCTCTACGACACCACGTTGGCGGCGTTCCGGCGGGTGAAGGAGGGGTACGACCCCGATTACGTCAACAGCGTCATCATTCTGACCGACGGGGCCAACGAGGACGAGGGCAGCATCAGCCTCGACCAGCTGCTGGCGTCACTGCAGAAGGAACAGGATCCGGTGCGTCCCATCGTGATCATCACGGTCGGCGTCACGGGCGATGCAGATCCGGTTGCACTGCAGCAGATCTCGGCTGTCACCGGCGGTACGAGCTACGTGGCCGAGGATCCACGGGACATCCCGGAGGTGTTCGTGAAGGCGCTGAACTCGCGCACCGAACGCCTCGCGGGGGAGTAGATCAGCTCCACAGGAAGCTGATCGCGATGGCTGCGGCGCACGCGAGCGTCACCACGATCAGCGTCACCGCGTCGGAGGCCTTGAAGCGCGCCTCGGTGGCGGTGATCATTCCGGTGCCGCCGCGGGCGGTGATGGCCCCACCCATCTCGTCGGCCCGTCGGATGGCCACCGACATCACCGTCGTGACGATGTCGACCAGGGAGTTGTCCGAGGCGCTGTTGACGACCGGCTTGGGCCGAAGGCGTCGGGCAGCGTTGAGGGTGCGCATCTCTTCGATCAGCAGCGGAAGCGACCGCAGGCTCAGGGCCACGGCGATCGCCCACTCGTCGACCGGCAGTTTCAGCTTCTTCAGCGGTGTGCCCAGTTTGGAGACCGCAGGCGCGATGTCGCTCATCGACGTGGTCCAGCCGATCATCATCGATGCGCCGAGCAGGACGAAGATGAACAGCGTCGCGCGCAGATACACCAGCACTGCCGCACCGCCGATCGGCAGATTGATCAGAGCTCCGACGCCGAACAGGGCCCAGATCCACCACGGTGGACGTGGCACTGCCGTGATCGGGACGTGCGCAATGATCGCGGCGATGACCAACAGCGCGAAGACGATGCCGAGCGCGGGCCAGGTCGGTGCCACCACGAGAGTGATGGACAGCAGCACCACGACGACGAGCTTGGTGCCGGCCCACAGCCGATGGATCGGCGAGAACCGCGGAACCTGACGCAGTACGACGGTGGTCACGAATGCACGCTCCCCAGGATCGAATCGGAGACGATGTGGCCGTCGGCCATGGTGATGGTGCGGCTGCAGACGGTGTCCATACCGTCCACGTCGTGCGAGATGACGACGATGGCGACGCCGCGATCGCGCAGTCCGGCGAGAACGCCGATGATGTCGTCGCGTCCGGGTGGATCGAGCCCGGCCAGGGGTTCGTCGAGAACCAACATTCGAGGCCGTCGCGCGATGAGCCCGGCCAATACGACGCGGCGCATCTGGCCACCGCTGAGCGAGTCGATGTCGCGAGCGGCCAACGATCTGTCCAGGCCCACGGCGTCCATTGCGGCCGATACTGTGGCAGAACCGGTTTCGGGTCCGGCGGCGGCCGCGATGTCCTCGGACACGGTGCGCCGCTGCAACTGGAGGCGGGAGTGCTGGAACGCCAGGCCGACTTCGCCGACTCGTGCGGTCATGGCCTTGCCGTCGAGCTGTGCGGTGCCTGCCGTCGGGCCCGTGAGGCCGGCCATGATCCACGCGAGAGTGGACTTGCCCGAACCGTTTCCGCCGAGAACGAGCACACCCTCACCGCGCTTGACGGTGATGTCGATACCGTTCAGTGCGGCCTGCGCCCACGGGGTGCGTCGGTTGTAGGTGTGCTGGACGCTGTTCAGCTCGAGGAGCCTGCCGCTCGAATTATCATGCAGTGCAACGGGATTCTCCGTTCGAGCGTGCATCCACATCGAGTCGTGCTGCACCTGATGTCCCTCGTGCAGATGTACGACGCGATCTGCGGCGACGGTGTCCGAGACATGGTGGGTGACGAGCACGACCGACATCGTGTGCCTGCGGGGCAGTTCGGCAAGGAGCGAGACCAGGTGTTCGCGCCCCGAGGCGTCGATCATCGCGGTCGCTTCGTCGGCGATGAGCAGTGCGGGACGGCGAGCCAGTGCTGCGGCAACGGCGAGTCGCTGCATTTCGCCGCCGGACAGGGAGGCGGTGTCGCGGGCTCCCATACCGCCGAGTCCGACCTCGTCGAGCAGCGCCTCCACGTCGGGACGCGAATCGCCGGGCGGCAGTCCCCACACCACGTCGTCGGCGACGCGGGTGCCGAGGATCTGGCTTTCGGGGCGCTGCAGCACCACCGCGGTGCCGCCGTACCGTCCGAGACCGGTCGAGCCGGGCCGACTCACAGTGCCCTCCGACGGTTCGAGGCCGGCGAGGATCCGCGTCAGCGTCGATTTCCCGGAACCGTTGTGGCCGACGATCGCCACGAACTCACCGGTTTCGATGCGGAGGTCGACGCCCGTCAACGCGGCTGTCGTGCTTCCCGGGTAGCGGAATCCGACCGCATTCAGCGTGACCGGCAGCGGCCCGATCTCGTCGCCGGCGTTCGAGCCCAGAGGCTCGGGGGTGGGAATGGTGGAGAGACGGTCGAGGATGGCGGCGAGGATGAGCCACGCGAACAGCGTTCCGGTGACGATGCCGAAGGCGATCGACCCGCCGGCCCACCACCACCAGTTGTCGAGCACGGCCGTGGAGCCGGTGCGGATCACGTCGGCCACGCCTTGCAGCGCCGATGTCCGCTCGAGCAGCCGAGAGATGCCCTCGAAGGTGTTACGGAGAGTCTCGAGAAACAGCTCGCGCAGCGGAACGAGAACGAGCAGGATCAGCACTGTCAGGGCTCCGAGCACCGGCCCGACGACCATCGAGGTGACCAGCACGCCGAACAGTCCCTGCTTCTTGCGCTTCGCCCGCCCCACCAGGCCGCCCAGTAGGGCGGCGCTGGCGACGGTGATGGCCGTCTGAGTTCCGGCCGCGACAAATCCGACGAGGGTGCCGGCCACCGCAGCCGTGACCAGTGCCCGAGTCCGATACCGGAGCGCAACCACCGACATGGGAATCGCTGCGACGACCTGAAGGATCGCCGCCATCGGTACGAGCACGCCGATCACCGTCAGGGCAACGGTGAAGCTGCTCATGACGGCAGCGGTCGCCATTTCCTGCGGACCGAGGGGCCCTGACTTGGGCGTGGACGAAGAGCTGACGGTCACTGCTCCAGTGTGCCAGCCTGAGATCAGCGGCTGCGCTGGCTCGTGGCCGGCCCTGCTGCGCGACGGCTGTGGCCGCCACCACCGCTGCGCGGCTGACCACCACTGCGGGGCTGACCGCCACTGCGCGGCTGTCCACCGGAGCGGGCCGGGCCGCCGCGGCGCGCGTTGTTGCTGTTGCGCGGGGTTCCGGCGCGGGCCGGTGCCGGCTCGGCCTTCGGTGCGGGCTGGACGTAGCGAGCCTGCTCGCCGACGAGGTTCGCCACTGCGGGCGAGTCGGCGGTGACGCGGATGGGCGTGACCTTGATGTCGGCCTTGCGCAGGAGGACTGCGGTGTCCTTGCGCTGCTCGGGCAGGACGACGGTCACGACGTCGCCGGCGCTTCCCGCGCGCGCCGTGCGGCCGGAGCGGTGCAGGTACGCCTTGTGCTCGGCCGGGGGATCGACGTGAACGACGAGCTGGACGTCGTCGACGTGGACGCCGCGGGCCGCGACATCGGTGGCGACGAGAACACGAGCCTGGCCGGAGGAGAAGGCGGCGAGGTTGCGGTCACGGGCGGCCTGCGACAGGTTGCCGTGCAGGTCGACGGACGGGATTCCGGCGTCGGTGAGCTGCTTGGCGAGCTTGCGGGCCTGGTGCTTGGTGCGCATGAACAGGATGCGGCGTCCGGTGCCCGAGGCGAGCTGGTGGACGAGCTTCTTCTTGGCGTCGACGCCGTCGACCTCGAACACGCTGTGCGTCATGGCCTCGACGTGTGACGTGGCCTCGTCGACGGAGTGCGTGATCTGGTTGTGCAGGAAGCGCTTGACGAGCTTGTCGACACCGTTGTCCAGGGTCGCGGAGAACAGCATGCGCTGGCCCTTGTCCGGGGTGGCGGCGAGGATGCGGGTGACGACGGGCAGGAACCCGAGGTCGGCCATGTGGTCTGCCTCGTCGAGGACGGTGATCTGAACGCCGTCGAGCGTGAGGTGGCGCTGCTTCATCAGGTCCTCGAGGCGTCCGGGGCAGGCGACGACGATGTCGACTCCGCCCTTGAGTGCGGAGACCTGGCGAACCTGCGAGACGCCACCGAAGATCGTGGTGACCTTCAGCGAGTATGCGGCGGCGAGGGGCTCGATCGCGACGGCGATCTGGGTGGCGAGCTCACGCGTCGGCGCGAGAATCAGGCCACGCGGGCGGCCGGGCTTGCGGTTGCCGGAAAGCTGCCCGGCGAGGCGAGCGACCATCGGGATGGCGAAGGCGAGTGTCTTTCCGCTGCCGGTCTTTCCGCGTCCGAGCACGTCGCGTCCCTGCAGTGTGTCGGGGAGCGTATCGGCCTGGATGGGGAATGCCTCGGTCTTGCCCTGGCTCGCGAGTACGTCCGCGATGGCCTGGGGTACGCCGAGCGCAGCAAAAGTCTGTGGGGTCGTCATAGTGATGAAAAGTGCCTTTCGGGCAGGGTGTTGCACCTGCGGGCCTTGGGCCGAGATGCAAAGGTGGCGAGACTGCCGGTGGGCAGTTTCGATCGCCGTAAGAGAAGCCTGTGCAGGGTGCACATGGTGATTCGGGAGCAATTCCACGACGTCTGGCGTGCACTTGTGCGCGCCGTTGTCGAGTGTAACCGAGTTGTGTCTCGGTCTCTTCCCGCGGCGACCTGTCATGCGGCGTCGTCGCCGAAGAGACCGGTGAGTATCACGTTCTCGATTCGCGAGTTGTACAGCTCCACCACCGGCATCGGCGGTGCACTCGAGTCGTAGGTGTGCCCGGTCGGTGGGATGAGTGTGTAGCGGTGTCGTGCGTTGTGTTTGTCTCGTCTTGCTTCGGCCGTCCAGCCGTCGCCTTCTTTCGCGTAATTGCATGCGGCACAAAGGCCTGCGCCGTTCTCGGCACTGGTAGTGCCGTTCGCGGAGTGGGGTCTGATGTGGTCGTGGTGACGGATCGGCGCGTCGCACCACGGGGTGCGGCAGGTGCGATCGCGGAGATCGATGAGGCGTCCGAGCGCGGTGGGAAACGCGCGCGATGCGGACTCGACGGCCGTCAATGCGCCGGACTTCGGGTGGGCGTAGAGGCGGCGTAATGCGACGTGCGTCTCACTGTCGAGTGTGTCTCGGATGAGTTGCCGGGCGACGTCGGACGGAATGTCGCCGTAGCCGTGCATGTATGCGGACGTGTCACCGCCGGCAAGGAGGGTGGAATCCGAGATGACGACGTCGACGGTCACCGGAGGGCCCTGTGCTGCGGATGCGCCGGTGACGCGCTCGAAGACGAGGTCGGCCATGATCTGGTCGCGGGTGCGTGTGTCGCCGCCGGAGTTGATGATGGTGTCGGCGTCTCGTCGCAGCGTCGCCCACATGCAGACCATCTTCTCCATCGAGGTGAGGACCGTGAAGAAGCCCATCGATTCAGGTGCGGGGCGGGTGCTGGTGCGGCGGGCGGCATAGGCCTTGGCGCGTCGTTTTACCTGGGAGGCGGCGTCGAGTTCGTTGGCGAGTGCGCGGGCGCGGCCTTCGATGGTGCGGTCGCCGGCACCGGCCAGTGTGGCGGGGTCTGCGCAGAGTCGCTCGTCGATCGTGCGCCGATCCTCGACAGTGAGGCATGCGGTTTCGCGGGCGAGGATCATGGCGCGCCACTCGTTGAGTTCCCCGGCTCTCAGGCGCGCGAGGGTGTGCGGCATTTCGTGTACGAGCGCACGGGCAAGGCCGAGGTGCGTGCCGCCGCGGTTCGGTGATTCGCGTCGGGCCAAGCCGATCTGTGACGCAATACCGATGCGCCACTGGGCTTTCGGCTTGCCGCGCTCTCTGCGTTCGTCGCTGATGGTCGTCGCCACGGCGTCGGTCACCACGGCTTGCGCTGCCACGCCGGCGCTTTTCATCGTTTCGAGGGCCGAGATCAGATCGATGCCGGCTGCTGCGTCGGCGTCGAACTCCGACGACTGAAGGCGCGCAACGAAGCGCAGCACTTCATCGGACGTCAACGGTGAATCTTGTACGGCTGTGACCACGAGTTCCTCCCCAGTACTCGAATGCATGTTCGATGGTACGGGGGTTTTTGTGGGTCCGCAATAGGTTCACGAAACTGGGAAGGGTCGCGGAAGTTGCTCTGCAGTGCCCTCGGCAGGATTCGAACCTGCGACCTACCCTTTAGGAGAGGGTTGCTCTATCCCCTGAGCTACGAAGGCTGGTGATCGTTCTGCTGATCCGAAGCCATTGTCCAGCAACGACTTTCGATCCATCGAACAATCGGTTGCGGATGGGTTCGCTGTCGAGATGCACAGCTGGCCCACATCGCGCTCGCTAGTCTAGCGGCCCACCGTGGCGATCGTGAAGCAGGTTGCCGCTGCTCGTCACCGTCCCGGTCAGTGACGTGATCAGGTTCAGGGCGGTGCGGTGCTGGTGAGCGGTGTAGTCGGCGATCGATTCGATGCCGACGAAGCACTGGACATCGCGGGCGAAAGCGTCGAATGTCGTCGCGAGAATTCCCGCCGATGCGAACACTCCCACGATGATGAGCTGGTCACGGCCGCGTCGGCGCAGTTCTACTTCCAGATCGGTGGCGTAGAAGGCGCTGTAGCTGCGTTTCGAGATCGGAACGAAGTCCGGCTCGCTAACTGCCGTATCTTCGGCGGACGGACCCAAGCCCCACATCGGTCCCAGCAGTCCACGCTGCTCGATGACACTCGCTGCCCGCGGGCCACTCGCCAGGATGGGTACCCCCACGGCCCGGGCGCGCGTGACCACCTTCGACGCCTCCGCAGCGACCCGCGAGCGCACCGAGTGGTGCAGCACGTTCAGGTAGTACGGCTGCATGTCGTGGACCAGAACGGCGGCACGCTCCAGCCGCAATTCCCACTCGGGACCACCCGCACAGTCGCGCAGGCTCTCGACGTCGTACTCCTCGACTTCGACGCTGAATGTGGCCACGTCGATCACCCTTCCCTCTCGCAAACGCACGCGCATTTGCCAGACGCGCGCAGGCTCGTCACACTATTCCGCTCGCACCTGACAAACGCGCGCGCGTTTGCGGATCCCAGAGGCCCAGCAACGCAGAACCAGACGATCCCCACCACCTAGTCCGCCGCAATAGCTTCCACGATGTTCAGTCGAGACGCATGCACGGCAGGGGGAGCCGAACCCAACAGTGACAGTCCGAGGGCAACGAGTCCGTACAGCAGCACCGACCAACTCGCGGTGTAGGC
Source organism: Rhodococcoides navarretei (assembly GCF_038069675.1). Taxonomy (NCBI): domain Bacteria; kingdom Bacillati; phylum Actinomycetota; class Actinomycetes; order Mycobacteriales; family Nocardiaceae; genus Rhodococcoides; species Rhodococcoides navarretei. The sequence goes on along the minus strand of NZ_JBBPCN010000001.1, from coordinate 3,888,660 downwards.
GACCGGAATTCCGATGCTGGCTCCGAGGATCAGGGTGCTCAAATATTGCAGACCCGCACCGATGATGAGGCCGAGGACACCGCCGACGATGCCGACCGACAGCGCCTCGGCGAGCACCATTCTCGCCAGGGTTCCCCGGCCGCCGCCCATGGCCCGCAGCACCCCGAGTTCGCGGCGACGCTCCAGTACCGACAGTGTCAACGTGTTGAGCAACGCGACCGCAGCGACGAGCGCGACGATCCACTGCAACGCGATGGCCAGTGCACCGGACTGTCGGATGGCCGCACTGGTTCCCTCTAGTGCGGCTGCGCCGGTGTACACGAAGGCCTCGGGCGGCAGCGTCGAACGCAGTGAATCCTGCACGGCGGCAACGTCTCCGTCGACGCTGATCTCCAGGTAGGTGGCCCCGGGCCGGTCGTACCATCGCTGCATCGAGTCCAACGAGATCGCCATTGTGCCGCCCGCGGCATTGATGTACTGGACCAGATCCAGCACCCGCACGTTCTGTACGCCGGTCGGCGTCGGGAGGTCGATGTAGTCGCCCACCGACACGCCCAACGTTCTGCCGAACCCCTGGGACAGCACCACCCCGTCACCGGCGAGCACCTGGGACCGCACGTCGTCGGTGAGCGACGCGAGCGTCACTGCATTGCTTCCGTCGGCGACGCCCTGGATGGATACCGTCTCGCCGTCGATCGTCGCGTATGCCCACTGCCCCTCGACGACGCGAGAGACACCGGGAGTCGATGCGACGGCGTCGGCCACCTCGGTGGGGACGATCGGGCCCGACGGTATGGCGTCGGGCGAGGTCATCGACACGTACAGGTCGGTGTTCGCCAACGACGACAAGGACTCGGCTGCGGAGCCGGTCATGTTGGTCAGCGAACCCGACACGCCCACACTGACTCCCACCGCGATCACGATCGTCATCACGGTTGCCCAGATACGCCGCGGGGCGCGTTCGATGGTGGCGGTCGCGAGGCGTCCGGCACCACCCCAGCGGCGGGGGACTGCTGCGGTCACCGACACGATCGGCCCGGTCGCGCCGACGCACAGCGCGACGACGCCGAACATGAACAGGGCACCGGCTCCGAGGGTCAGCTGTCCGTCGACGTTGACGGCGAACACGAACGCCCCGGCGATGGCGAGCACCCCGAATACGGTCGCGGCCACGGTGAATCGCAGACCGGGGCCACCCGAGGTCTCTCCGCCGCCGACCGCGAGCGCCTCGATCGGCGAGATGCGATACACCTGCACGGCCGCGACCGCCGAGGCTCCGACACAGGCCAGTACGCACGCCACGATCGCCACCGGAATCGCGAAGCCGGGCAGCACGTATTCGATCCGCGCATCGAACGCCTGCGACAGGAACGGCGGCAGACTCTCGATCGCGATGCGGCCCATGGCGATTCCCAGCGGGACTCCGACGGCTCCGCCGACCAGACCCACCAGCACGGACTCGAACAGCAGATCTCGCACGATATCGGCGCGCCTGCCACCGACGGCTCGGAGCAGAGAGATGGTGGGTCGACGCTTCGCGATGGCCATATTCATGACGTTGAAGACGAGGAAGGCCGCGACGACGAACGCGATGAGCGAGACCATCAGCGTGGCATTGCGAGTCAGGCTCATCGCCTGGTTCGCGCGATCGGCTCGGAAGTCCGGATTCATCACCGACACTCGTCCGGCCAACGCCGCGTCGAGGTCCGACCGCAGCGTCTCACTGCCGCCGAGGACGAAGATCGAATCGAGCTGATCGGGGCGGTCGGTGAGCGCCTGAGCCGTCGGGAGAAGCGCGACGGCGAACATACCTCCGCCGATACGCTGCGTCCCCGGGCCGTCGACCACGCCGACCACCGCCGTCGGGACGTCGTCGATGGTGACGGTATCGCCCTGCGTCAGACCCGTTGCGGCTCCGACCAAGACACCGGACGGGTCGGTCAGCAACCCCGCCGCGTCGCCGACGGCACCCTCGAAGTCCGACTGCAGTGCCGTGATGGACGAGTCGACACCGAGAACGGTGAGATCTCCGGCGTCGGACCGAACGGTGCTGCGCAACAGTGGAACCGCTGTTTCGACGCCGGGAACCGCACGGACGGCGTCGAGTTCGCTCTGATCGAAGCCCGAGTCGGTGACACCGACGATCTCGTAGTTCGCGTTACCTGCGATAGACACCGCGAGGCGCTCGACGGATCCGGTCAAGGATCCGTAGGTGCCGAGGACGGCGATGAGCAACCCGGCTGCGACGGCGACGACGCCGGCCGACACCAACGAACGCACCCAGTGCATGCGAAGGTCGCGAAGGCTGATGACTCGAAATCTGCTGAGCGCGGTACCGATCACCGATCGAGACCGGCCGTCAAGGTGTCGGTCTCGACGCGTCCGTCGATCATGCTGACGATGCGATCGGTGGACCGTGCCGCCTCGAGGTCATGGGTCGCCATCACCACTGCTCGACGCCCCTCGCTGGCGTGCGCCACGTCGGCGAGGATCTCGAGGACGTTGTGGGAGGTCTTCGAATCGAGATTGCCGGTCGGTTCGTCGGCGATCAGCAGTGCCGGATCCATCATCAACGCTCGCGCGATCGCGATGCGCTGGATCTGACCGCCGGACAACTGGGCCGGACGGTGTTCGGATCGGTTCGAGAGTCCGACCATCTCGAGCAGACGCATCGCGTCGGATCTGGCCTTCTTGATGGGGGTGCCGTCGAGCAGCTTGGGGACGGCGACGTTCTCCCATGCCGACATCGTCGGCAGCAGGTTGAAGAACTGGAAGACGAAACCCACCTGGTGGCGTCGGAAATCGGATTGGGCGTTGTCGTCGAGGGTGGTGACCTCGACGTCGCCGAATCGAATGGAACCCGACGTCGGGGTGTCGAGTGCGCCGAGCATGTGCAGCAGCGTCGACTTACCTGCACCGGACGGTGCGACGAGCGAGACGAACTGGCCGCCCTCGATCGTGAGATCGATACCGTCCAAGGCGCGGACGGGTTGCTCGCCGGTGGGGTACTCCTTGACCACACCGGCCAGCTCGAGCTTCAACTTCGTCATGCCACGATCCCCTGCTCCTCGAATACTCCCGACGCTACCTGCCGTCGGGTCGAGAAACCGGCCGGAGTTCTCAGATCACGCTGCGCCGCGCGAGGATTCGAGTCGGCGGGCCACCAGGGCGGCCTGCAGGTGTCGGATTCCCGAGGGGCGGGTGGGGTCGAACCCGGTGAGCTGCGCGATCCGCTTGAGGCGGTAATCGACGGTGTTGGTGTGCAGATGGAGCTGGCGCGCGGACCGTTGACGGTTCAGATCGTGCGAGATGTGGATCTCGAGGGTCTCGAGCAGCTCGGGTGAGGAGTCGAGTGGTTCGAGGATCTGCGTCAGGTGGCGTCGACCAGGTCCCGGGCGCGTGAGCTGGTATTCCAGCACCAGGTCGTCCATGCGGTACAGGCCGGACGGGCGGTGCAGCTGATGCGCCAGCGACAGCAGTTCGTGTACCTGATCGGCTGCGGTGGGGATGTCGGCGGTTGCGGCCTGCTCGGCGGTGACGGTGACGGGAACCTCCGCGGCGGTACCGATGCGGTGCACCAGGGCCTCGACCCATTCGTCGTCGTGAACACCGGGGATCAGCACTGTGCCGCCCTCGGTGCTGAGCAGGGACAGCGGCGTGCGACCGCAGATCGTGGCCAGCTCGGCCTGAACACGCCGCAGTTTTCGGCGGGCGGCGACGGTCTTCTGGATGTTGGGGTCGTTCTCGTCCGGGTGGGGCGGCACCGAGATGGCGAGCACGAGGTAGCTGTCGGCGAGTTCGATGCCGGACTGGCGAGCCATCGAGACGGCGTTGTGGCCGCTGAGCAGCGAGGTCACCAGGGTGTGGGCTGCCGTGTGGTGCTCGCTGGCCACGGCCTGAAGCTCTTCGACATAGCTCTTGCTGGCGGCGATGGACACCTTCTCCGACAGCAGCACGAACATGCGTGCGGCCTCGATCAGCTGTGCTGCGTCGCCCTCGCCTGCTCGCTTCGATACGAGATTCCAGCCGATCTGGATGCCCTCGTGATACACGCTGAGAACCGATTCGAGCGGAACGCCTTCGCGTGCCCACTGGCTGGCCTTGGCGCGCAGTTCGGCCAGGTCGGACTCGGCAGGAGCGCGTCGTTCGTCGAGCATCTGCACGGCGATACTGATGCATTTGACGGTGAATTCGGTGACGTCCCCGTGGAGCTGTTCGCCCGGCAACGACCCACAGGGAGTGTTGGCGGCGAAGTGGCCGACGAGGAGCCGCGCCACCGCGCGGAAGTCGCGAAGAGGAGCCGACGCAGGCTGACCCGCGACCATGATTCCGAGGCTAGTCGAGTTGTGAACGGTCACAGATCAACCCTTCGTGTTGAGTTCTTCAGGTCATCGGAGAACAAACTTACTAGCGCGTATCGATGCGCTCGTTCGCCTCAATCTATGCAATTCCAGGCAAAATCGGGGCGTTTTCGTACTTCAAGTTTGTTTCCTGGCCTCTAACAGGATCGATCATAGGTTGTTATCAACGCGTTATCCACGGTTTCGCCAGAACTCGTTGTGACTTTTCCTGAGCGGGTGCCCCGGGCGCTTGCGACTTGCCCTAAACAATCGTGAAGGTGTCCTCGACCAGGGGGCTGCGCATCTACGTTGATCTCGGTCGGAGTGGTAGGCAGACGGCGAAGGGGCGGGTATGCGCAGTGATATCGGGCAGTTCGCGGTTCTGCGGCAACTGTTGCCGACCATCGAGGAGAATCTCGCTCGCCATCGCGCCGCAGCCGTGCACTGGGAACCGGCCGACTTCGTCCGGGCCGAGATGTACTGGGGCTCGCGTACCTCGACGCTGACCGAAGCCGCCAAAGCGGCGTTGGTGACCAATCTGCTCGTGGAGCAGAACATTCCGCTGTACCGCCGGGACGCCACGGCCGCCGAGGTCGGTGCGTGGCCGTCGTGGCTGACCGAGTGGAGCGCGGGACGGACCCGACACGCGGCGGCCGTCACCGACTACCTGGTTGCCACCCGCAGCGTCGATCCGATCGCTCTCGGCCGCGCTCGGACGCAGTGCATGACCGTGGGTTTCGACGCCCCTATCAACGGAGCGCACCTTCTTCGTTCGCTCGTCCAGGTGGCTCTGGACGAGTCGGTCTCGAGCGTCTGTCATCGCAACACCGTGGCTCAGTGCCACGATCCGGTGGCCGATCGCCTGCTCGGACGTATCGTCGCCGATCAGGAACTGCATGTTCGCTTCTTCTCGGACCTGGTCTCGGCGGCGCTCGAGGTGGCACCGTCGCTGACGGTCACCGCGATCACCGAGGTCGTCATGAACTTCCAGCTGCCGGGTAGCAATCTGCCGGGATTCGCGCGCAGCGCGATGCTCATCTCGCGGGACGGTATCTACGATCTTCGCCGCCATCTCGACGACGTGCTGCGGCCCATGTTGGCCCAGTGGCGCATCTTCGAGCGCGCCGATCTCGGTGCCGGCGGTCGCAGCCGCGATCTGCTGGCCGCTCACCTGGACCATCTCGACGCGCAGGACGCCGCTACCGAGATCGGCCGCACGCGAAATCAGCAGTACGCAAACGCATTGCGCGCCAGCTGACACCACACCCCCGGGGAGTCGTGGACCGGTGCCTCTTCGATTCGAATCGAAGGGGCGCCTCGGCGGAGTCCATCGACTAGCCTGAACTCCTATTCGTCATACGCCCGAGGCTCGAGTTCTCGCGCACCGACCGGAGGCCCGAAACGTGACAGGCTCTCGACCGATCATCGTCGGCATCGACGGATCCGCCGCAGCGGACAAGGCGGTGATCTGGGCGGCGCTCTGCGCGCACCGACGTGATCGCCGATTGCACATCGTCACGGCCGTCGATATGCCGGGAGTCGTCGATCTGAGCGAATTCGCTGGAGAGGCAACCGAATTCGTTGCCACGGCCAAATCCAGACTGGTCGCGGCAGAAACTCTGGCAGCATCGGTCGTCGACGATCCCGCCTTCGAAGTGACCTCGAGCGCCGTCGAGGGCGGCGTCATGGACGTACTCATCGGTGTGTCGGCGCAGGCCGAGATCCTGGTGATCGGGGCGAGCGAAACCGGGGCTGTCACACTCTCGTTGGCCGCGCACAGCGTCTCACCGGTCGCGGTGGTGCGGGGCCGAGACATCGACGGCCGTCCCGTCGCCGAGGGTCCGGTGGTCGTCGGCATGGACGGCTCGGACGTCAACCAGGCGGCGGTGGAATGGGCGTTCGTCGAAGCATCGGCGCGAGGCGCAGTGTTGATTGCGGTGCACGTGTGGTCCGACGTCGACCTGACCCGGTCGTTCGGCCGCGCTCCCACGGACTGGCAGGCCATCGCGGACGGTGAGGAGGCCTTGCTGGCCGAGAGCCTTGCCGGCTGGCAGGAGAGGTTCCCCGACGTCGAGATTCAGCGGGTCGTCGCGCAGGACCGGCCGGTACGGGTTCTCAGTGGGCTGTCCGAGACGGCAGCGTTGATCGTCGTGGGGAACAGAGGGCGCGGCGGCTTCGGGGGAATGCTGCTGGGGTCCACGAGTTTCGCGCTCGTCAACACTGCGGACTGCCCGGTACTGGTCGTACGACAGGCGCTCACATAGCGACGGTCAGCAGAAAGCTCACGTCTTCGAGTGCCTCGACACTGTGGCGGGCGTCGGGGATGACGAGAAGGTCGCCGGTCGAGCCCTTCCAGGATCGCTCGCCGCTGATCAGCTCGAGTTTGCCGCTGAGCACCAATACCGTCGACTCGCCGGAGAGGTCGTGTTCGGCCAGCTTGTTGCCGGCGGCGAGCGCCACGACCGTCTGCCGCAGGTGGCGCTGGTGACCGCCGTACACAGTCTGCGAACTGCGGCCACTCGACGCGCCGACGGCAAGCTTGAGCTGTTGGCGGGCAAGGGCAGTGAGTGACTTCTTGTCCATGATCGTCAGTATGACGCACCGTTCGCAGTCGCGACGGGGGAATCCTGAACGCGCTCAAGAAGGTTGGGTAGGCTTTCCGTACTCGATGAAGCGGAACCGGGTGCCGTCGACCCGGCTGCTGCGCCACTCGCCTGCCGTCGCGGTCCAGCCGTGCGGAATTTCGGGAGCCCTCGTATCGCCGTCGACGTCGAGATCGACCTCGGTGACTTCCAGGTGGGTCGCGATATCCATTGCGCTGCGATAGATTTCGCCGCCTCCGATGATCCAGACCGGGCTCTCGCCGACCAGGGCCACTGCGTCGGCGACACTCGGTGCGCTGTCGGCACCGTCGGCGGTCCACGAGGGGTTGCGGGTGACCACGATGTTGCGACGGCCCGGCAGCGGACGAAACTTCGCGGGCAGCGAGTCCCAGGTCTTTCGGCCCATGATCACCGGATGCTCGGTCGTCTTCGATTTGAAGTGCGCCATGTCTTCGGGGACGTGCCAGGGGATCGATCCCGCGTCCCCGATGACGCCCGCGGTGCTCTGAGCCCAGATCAGACCCACGAAGTGCGGGGCACTCACACCGCTACCGGGGCCTTGATCGCCGGGTGGTGCTGGTAGTCGACGATCTCGATGTCCTCGTAGACGTAGTCGAAGATCGAATCCCGTTGCGCCAGTTTCAGAGTGGGGTAGGGGTAGGCCTCGCGTGAGAGTTGCTCGGTGACCTGCTCACGGTGGTTGTCGTAGATGTGGCAATCGCCGCCGGTCCAGACGAACTCGCCGACCTCGAGGCCGGTCTGCGCCGCCACCATGTGCGTGAGCAGTGCGTAACTGGCGATGTTGAACGGCACACCGAGGAACATGTCTGCGCTGCGCTGGTAGAGCTGGCACGAGAGCTTGCCCTCGGCCACGTAGAACTGAAAGAACGCGTGGCAGGGCGGCAGTGCCATCCGGGGAATCTCGCCGACGTTCCAGGCCGAGACGATCATTCGACGCGAATCCGGATCGGATTTCAGCGTCTCGATGACCTGCGAAATCTGATCGATGTGCTCGCCCGACGGGGTCGGCCACGACCGCCACTGCACGCCGTACACGGGTCCGAGTTCGCCGTCCGGAGCTGCCCACTCGTCCCAGATGCTGACGCCGTGCTCCTGCAGCCACGTGGCGTTGGAGTCCCCGCGCAGAAACCACAGCAACTCGTAGACGATCGACTTGAGGTGGACCTTCTTGGTGGTGATCAACGGGAAGCCTGCTGCCAGGTCGAAGCGCATCTGATGGCCGAACACGCTGGTGGTGCCGGTTCCGGTGCGATCGGATTTGGCCGCCCCGGTATCGAGGATGTGGCGCAGCAGATCTTCGTACGGAGTCGGAACCATCACGACGGTCATCGTAGCTGCATACTGGACGCATGCCGGAATTACCCGAGGTGGAAGCCCTTGCCGGCTTTCTGCGCGAGCATGCCGTCGGTGCCGTGATCGGCCGAATCGACATCGCTGCTCTCAGCGTTCTCAAGACGTTCGATCCGCCGATCACCGAGCTGCAGGGCACGGACGTCACCGACGCCGCGCGCTTCGGAAAGCACCTGGCGCTCCGAGCCGGGGACCTGTGGCTGATCACGCATCTCTCGCGCGGAGGATGGTTGCGATGGGTGGACAATCCCAGCGCCGCACCGCCGAAGCCGGGCAAAGGGCCTCTGGCGCTGCGAATCCACTTCTTCACTCCCGAAGGAGCGACGCCCGCCATCGATCTGACCGAGGCCGGGACCAAGAAGCGGTTGGCGGTGTGGGTGGTCCGCGACCCGCAGCAGGTCGCGAGCATCGCGCGGCTCGGACCCGACGCGCTGACGGTCACCGAGCTCGAATTCGCCGACGTCCTCGGAAGCACCACCGCACGGTTGAAGACCTCGTTGGTGGACCAGTCGCTGCTGGCAGGCATCGGCAATGCCTACTCGGACGAGATATTGCACGTCGCGAAGCTCTCCCCGTTCGCCTCGTCGAGCAAGCTCGATCCCGAATCCGTCGGGGTGCTCTACGAGGCGATGCGTTCCGTCCTGTCCGACGCGGTGGCCCGCTCGGCCGGGCAGGATGCGGCGCGTCTGAAGGGGGAGAAGAGATCGGGAATGCGCGTGCACGCCAGAACCGGGCTGCCGTGCCCGGTGTGCGGCGACCCGGTCCGCGAAGTCGCCTACGTGGATCGCTCTTTTCAGTACTGCGCGACCTGCCAGACGGCCGGCAAGATTCTCGCCGACCGTCGTATGTCGCGACTGCTCAAGTGACGGGTTCGAGCTTCTGGCTGTCGTAGCCTCGGTAGCCCTCCCAGGCCTTGCGCCTGTCGCTGCGCGGATCCTTCTGTACTCGGGTGCGAGTATCGAAGATCATCGTCTTACGGCCTGATTCGTCGTACGCCGGCCACGAGTCCAACGGCTTTCCGTTGCTGGCGAACGCGATCCACTGCGATTGCACCTGCTCGGTGACCTCGGCGAAAGCCTTCCGTCCGCCGGCCAGCGTGAGCGCCTTGCCGAACATCGTCGCGTTGATGCCGAACACGGCGAACAACTCGAAGCCGTGGGTGGCGTCGAGGCCGAGCACCTTGAGCGATCGTGGAGCGAAGTCGAAGCGATAGAAGTACGTGGGTGCATGACGCGAATGTCCCTCGGCCACTTCGAGAGACGGCTTCCAGAAGGTGAAGTCGCCACCGAAGTCGATGGCTGCCCGCTCGCTGGGGTAGCCCCGGTAGCCCGAAGTGACCACCGCTTCGGCGTCGGGATCGGTGAGAGAGAACAGCTTGGTGATGCGCTCGGGGTTGGTGGGCAGCGCGTCGAGGAACTTCGGAAACAGCGTTCCCTCACGGGCATTGGTGCCGATGATCAGTGGGACGCGGTGCGCGGTTCCGTTCGCGTAGGCCTCGACCGGGCTGACCGGGAGGAAGTCACCGTCGATCACCGGGCCGAACGGGAGCAGGCCGGGAGTGCGATGCAATGTGGTGAGCCCCAGCTTGGTGCCGGCCCGCCCGAGCCGCAGCACCTCGGCGTTCTCCAGGGTCTCGGCAGCGTTCTCGCTGGTGCCGCCGAGGTACCCGACGTACTCGCGCGCCCACTGATCGGCACGCTCCTTGGTGGCCGTCATGCCCGGTGCGGAGCTTTCGGAAATGGCCTGGGCGAACAGGCCTTTCGCGGAGGGAACTGTCATCAGAGTAGTGACGGCATTGCCGCCGGCGGATTCACCGAAGATGGTGACGTTGTTCGGATCACCGCCGAAGTTCGCGATGTTGCGCTGTACCCATTCCAGGGCCGCAACCTGATCTCGCAAGCCCAGGTTGGAGTCGAACGGCCGCTCGGGAGTGGAGAACTGGGACATGTCGAGGTAGCCCAGTGCACCGAGTCGGTAGTTGACAGATACGTAGATGATGCCGTCGCCGTCCTGCAGCGAGCGGCGCACCAGGGAACCGCCGCCGTACAGGGGAGTGGCCGACGTGCCGAGGGTGTAGGCACCACCGTGAATGAACACCATGACCGGACGCGGACTCGCGCTCGGTGTGCTCGGGGCCAGTACGTTGAGCGTCAGGCAGTCCTCGCTCGACGGTTGGTACTTGCCGATCGCGAGCATCGTGCCTCGCTTGTGCTGAACGGAGGCGTTACCCCACTCGGTCGCGTCGCGTACGCCCTGCCACGGCTCCGTGGGCTGGGGCGCTCTGAACCTCAATGGACCCACGGGTGGGGCGGCGTAGGGAATGCCCCGCCAGGTGGTGAGATTCCCGACCGGCTTTCCCTCGATCATGCCGTCCGCAGTGGTCACACGTGTTTTCACAGCCATTTCGCGATACTACCGGGCCGTTCTTACCCGGTGGTAAGAACCGGCAGAGTTCGATTCCGGGCAGACTCGAGCGCATGCCTTTCGAGTATCGAGCCGAGATAGTGGAGCTGCTGCGAGCGCCCTCGCACGCGTACTTCGGGAGATCCAAGGACGGCCCGGCCGATGTGCCGACCGAACTGCCGGACAGTGTCGAGATCGTCGCCCACAAGGGCATTCGCGGCGATCGATTCTTCGGGGTGAAGGCGCACACCGAGGCGGCGGTGAGCTTTCTGTCCGTCGAGGCCTGGGACGCCGTGGGCGAGGTACTCGGTGTCGACGTTCCCGATCCGTCCGTGGCCAGGCGGAACGTGGTGGTCCGCGGGCTCGAACTCGACCCGTTGCGCGGTCTGGAATTCGAGCTCGATTCCGGTGACGGCTGGATTCGTTTTCGGGGCGGCCGACCGGCCCATCCCTGCGCGTGGATGGACCGCATGGTGGTCGACGGTGCACGTAAGGCGTTGATCGGCCGCGGCGGGCTTCGCGTCGAACCGTTGTCCGACGGCATTCTGCGGGTCGGGGAGCTACTGGTCCGCTCGCCCGTGGAACTCGATCCGTCTCGCGCAGCGCTGTCCGTGAGGCGTGCGCAGCCGATCTGACCGTGTCCTCGGTCCTCCCTCACGGCTCGATGCTGCCCAAGCTCTTGCTCACGAAGTAAATCTGTGCCCATAATGTGGGTATCAGTGTGGTGGATCACACCGAGCCGTGTGCCAAGGCAGCGGTCACTCTCACCGAGCGGGAAGAATTGCCGATGTCCGACATCTGGATCGTGATCAACACCGTCGTCGCCGTTCTGGCGGTGGTGGTCTTCATCGTTCGCTTTCATTTCAACCCGGTCGTCTCGCTCGTCCTCGGAGCGGCGTATCTGGGCCTGGCGACGAAGCTGGGAGTCTCGACCACCGTCGACACCATCACCGGTGGCTTCGGCGAGATCATGGCCGAGGTGGGCCTGCTCATCGCCTTCGGTGTGCTGATGGGCTCGGTGCTGCAGGAGATGAACGCCATTCAACGCCTGGTCGGCACGTTGCTCAGAACCTTCGGACCCAAACGGCTGCCGTACGCGCTCTCGCTGACCATCGCGACGCTGCTGCAGTCCATCTTTCTCGACGTGCTGTTGGTGATCTCCGCTCCGCTGGCTCGCAACCTCGCGCCCAAGATCGGCAAGTACGGCACGGCGAGGATGGCCACGGCGCTGGCCATCGCCCTGGAATGCGGAATCGTGTTCATGGTCCCCGGTGTCGCGACGCTCGCTCTGGCCGGACTGCTCGGGGTGCCGCTGGGCAAGATGATGATCTATGGACTGATTCTGATCGTTCCGGTCGTGGTGCTGTCGGTGGCCATCATGTCGTTCGTGTTCCGACACGGATGGTGGAACGAGGAGAAGGACGAGCAGCAGATCACAGTAGTCCCAGAGCCTGTGGTCCCGGATCCTGCCGATTCCGACGACGAGCCGGTCGAAACCGGAGGTGGCATTGCCCAGAAGGTCCGCACGGAGAAGCAGACGTCACTGCTGGTGTTGCTCTCGCCGCTGCTGCTCGCGCTCGTCCTCATTGCGATCGGAGCCGTTCTCGAAGTCGCCGAAATATCGGTTCCTGTAGTCGAATTCATTGCCAGCCCGGTCATCGCGCTGCTCATCGGATTGGTGGGGACGTGCCTCATCGGTCGCTATCACGTCGGTCAGGGCCGGGTGGAGAAGGCACTGGCTCGTGGCTTCGCCGAGAGCGGTCAGATCCTCATCCTCACCGGTGTCGGTGGTTCGCTCGCGGCCGTCATCAACGAAGCGGGACTCGGCGACATCCTCGGCCAGTACTTCACGGCCAGCACCGCGGCTCCGCTGTTGATGGTGTGGGTCATCGCTGCCGCGCTGCACATCGCCGTCGGATCGGTGACGATCTCGGCCATCACCTCCGCCGGCATTCTGGCCCCGGTCGCACCGCTGATCGGTCTCGACCCGGTGTTCATCGCTCTCGCGGCCGGTGCCGGATCACTGTTCGCCGTGCACGTCACCAGCAACACCTTCTGGCTGTTGCAGTCCTTGATGGGACAGTCGACGCGAGGCACACTCAAGACGTGCTCGGTCGGTGTGTCGGTCGCGTCGGTCATTGCGATCGCGCTGATCGTGCCCATGAGCTGGATCCTGTGAGCGCCTCTCCTGTGAATACCGAAAGGAACACGATGGCCCTGCCGCTCAGCGGAGTTCGAGTTCTCGAACTCGGCAACTACATCGCCGCACCCACTGCAGCCCGCATGCTCGCGGACTTCGGTGCCGAGGTCATCAAGGTCGAACGACCGGGAACCGGAGACGAACTGCGCAACTGGCGGTTGTACTCGGGCACCACGTCGATGCTCTATCGCACGATCAACCGCAACAAGAAGTCGATCGTGCTGGACCTGCGCACCGAACAGGGACGCAAGGACGTCGTCGACCTCGCAGCGACATGCGACATCGTGCTCGAGAACTTCCGGCCCGGCACGCTGGAGAAATGGGGTATCTCGCCGGAGGTGCTCTCTGCCGCCAATCCCGAGCTGATCATCACCCGCATCTCGGCCTTCGGCCAGACCGGCCCCATGTCGCAGCGACCCGGATTCGCCGCTGTCGCAGAGGCATACGGCGGCTTCCGCAATCTCGTGGGCGATCCGGATCGGCCACCTGTTCGGGTCGGAGTCTCGATCGGGGACTCCATCGCCGGGCTGTATGCAGCGTTCGGATGTGTCATGGCGTTGTTCCAGCGACAGACCCAACGGGCGGCCCAGGCGCCGGACTTGTCGCTGGCGCAGCGATCCATCGATGTGGCGCTCAACGAATCCATACTGTCGATGATGGAATCGCTCATCCCGGACTACCTCGCCTACGGAGTCGAGCGAGAACGGACCGGCGGGCGGATGGAAGGCATCGCCCCGTCGAACGCGTACCCGTGCAACGACGGTCATTCGATCATCATCGCCGGCAACGGCGACGCCATCTTTCAGCGCTACATGGAGACCATCGACCGACCCGATCTCGGGGCCGATCCCGATCTGGCATCCAACGCCGGCCGATGGCGTCGACGCGACGAACTGGACGCCGCTATCTCGGCGTGGACCGGATTGCATTCGCGCGAGCAGGCTTTGAAGATTCTCGATGCGGCCGGGGTGCCGTCGGGCCCGATCTACACCGCTGCAGACATCGTCGCCGACGAACAGTACGCCGCCCGCAACATGATTCAGCACTTCCAGGTCGACACCGGCGGTGACGAGCCCACCGACGTCGGATTCGTCGGTGTCGTCCCGGTGATCGGCGACGCGTCCCTGCCGATTCGCTCGGTCGGACCGGATCTGGGCGAACACACCAGGGAAGTTCTCTCGACCCTGCTCGGCCGTACCGACGAAGAGATGGGCCAGTAGATGTTTCGATTCGCTCCCGCCGCCGAGCTTCGCGACGTCACCATGCGTGACGGTCTGCAGCTCACCGGCAAGATGCTCTCCACCGAACGCAAACTCGAGATCATCAGGGCTCTCCTCGAACTCGGCGTCCCAGCGCTCGAGATCGGGTCGATGGCGCGAGGTGACAAGGTGCCGCCCATGGCCAACACCCTGGAGGTGATCGGCGAGCTCACCGCCGACGAACTCGAGAGCTGCTGGGTCTGGGTGGCAACACCACGTCACGTCGAGAAGGCAGCAGCCGCGGGTGCCCGTCACTTCCAGTACTGCTTCTCCGCCTCGGATTCGCACAACCAGGCCAACATCGGCCGGACCACCGAGGTCTCCCTTGCCGCCATGCCCGACGCCGTCGACATCGCCAGGTCGGTGGGCGGCGAGATCGAGCTGTGCATCGCGACGTCGTTCACCTGTCCCTTCGAGGGACAGGTGCCACCGGACCGGGTCATCGAGATCGCCAACGACGAACGGGCAACCGGTGCAACGGATATCGTCATCTGCGACACCCTGGGACAGGCCGTGCCGGTACAGGTGTCGTCCCTGATCGAGCGCGTGCGGGGCGAAACCCCCGACCGTCGAGTGGTGTTCCACGGTCACGACACCTGGGGTCTCGGCGTCGCGAATACGCTCGCCGCCATCTCGGCCGGTGCCACGATGGTCGACGGTTCGCTCGGCGGACTCGGCGGTTGCCCCTTCGCCCCGGGTGCCAGCGGCAACACCTCCTCCGAGGACATCCTCTTCGCGACGAGGCCGGACTGGTTCGAGCCGACTACGTTGGAGCGCATGGTGTCCGTGTCGGAAAGTCTGTTGGCCGAGCTGGAGGAGCCCATGCGATCGAAGACGGTCCAGGGCGTGCGATCGAATGCGCGCGCCTTCGAGTGGGTCGCATGAGCCGCATCCTCGTCACCACCGAGATCCCCGCTCCCGGTATGGAGATTCTCCGAGCCGCCGGGGAGGTGGACCTGAGAGCGCTCGATCACGAGCAACTCGTCGACGCCTGCGCCTCGGGTGAATACTCGGTCGTCGTATCCCAGTTGCGTGACCGGTTCGATGCCGATCTGTTGGCGTCGGCGTCGATCGTCGGAATCTCCAACTACGCCGTCGGATTCGACAACATCGACGTCGCCGCCGCGACGCAGCACGGGATCACGGTCGCCAATACTCCCGGGGTCCTGACGAATTCGACCGCCGACATCGCGATGCTGTTGGTCCTGTCCACCGCTCGACGCGCCGTCGAGGCCGATGCGTTCGTCCGCTCCGGCTCGTTCACCGGCTGGGAGCCCGAATTGCTTCTCGGCAGCGATGTCTCGGGCCGGGTGCTGGGTCTGGCCGGGTTCGGACGCATCGCGCGCGCCACTGCTCGGCGGGCGCTCGGTTTCGGTATGACGATCAAGTTCTGTCCCCGCCCACCCGGTGATCGCGACGTCTCCGACGACGAGCTCGGCGAGTTCGCCGGTTGCGTCGAGCATGCGTCGTGGGACGAGATCGTCGCCACCAGTGACTTTCTCTCGCTTCATGTTCCGCTGTCGGACGCCACCCATCATCTGGTCGACGCATCCGCGCTGGAGGCGATGAAACCGTCGGCGATCCTGATCAACACCGCACGCGGGCCGGTGGTCGACGAGGCCGCTCTGGTGACCGCGCTGCGCGAGGGAACCATCGCCGCAGCAGGATTGGACGTCTACGAGCGCGAACCGGCGCTCGAACCGGGACTCGCAGAACTGTCGAACACCGTGTTGCTCCCGCACGTGGGGAGCGCGACGGTATCGGTACGCTCGGAGATGGCCAGACTGTGCGCAACCAATGCGGCCGCGATGGTCGGTGGCTCACCGCCTCCACATCCGGTGAATCCAGAGGCCTGGGCTCACGACGGGTAGCGGCCGCCCAGTGTTCTCGTGATCTGCTCGGCATGGGAGATCAGCAGATCGACCCATTCCTCGCACTGCGACTGCGGCATCCGCAGCGTCGGACCGCTGATGGTGACGGCACCGACGATGTCCGCGGCCGAATCGAACACCGGTGCGGACAGTCCCGAGGCGCCGGTCTCGCGTTCACCGGTGGTGATCGCGTAGCCGTCGGACTTGGTCTGCGCCAACAGGGCCCGCAGCGTCTCCGCCTCGGTCACCGTCTGCTCGGTCATCGATTCGAGTTCGCGCGAGAGCACCCGCTCGGCCAGTTCGGCGTCCCAGGCCAGCAGGACGCGGCTGGCCGACCCTGCACTGAGCGGAATGACCTTGCCGACATACATGTCTCGGCGTAACGCGTGGCGTGTCTCGGCGATCGCAACACACACCCGGTAGTTCTGCTCGGCTCGGAAGAAGCATGCCGTCTCGGTCGTCAGATCGCGCATGTCCTTGAGGACCGGGTTGACCACCGACAGCACGTCGAGGTCTTTGGTCGCCGTCGCGGCCCAGTAGGCCATGCGCACGCCGATTCGGATACGGTCGCCGCTTCGATCCAGAAAGCCCTGCTGCACCAGGTTGGTGACGAGGCGCTGGACGGTCGAGGTGGGCAGGCCGGTGCTGTGCTGGATCTCGCCGAGAGTCATCGACGGACGATCGAAGGAGAAGGCGTCGAGAATCTCGGTGATCTTGCCCAGCACGAGAAGCGGCTGCTGCTTCGACGTGCTCTCGCTGCTCACCCGACCAATCTACTCGGCCCGGCGGCTCACCAGATGGTTGATCGGCTTGGTCAGCAGCAGGATCATCAGTGACCACAGGCCGAGCGAGGTGAAAGCGACACCGAACGCGATCAGGATCAATACCGAACTGATCGCACCGTTGCGGACGCGCTCGAGGTCTCTCGAATCCTCGGCCAAGATGGACGGGTGCCGGGAGACGATGATGTCCGCGACGAACATGGAGATGACCGATACCGCGATGGTGGCAACGTACAGCGTCGACGAACTCGAGTCGTAACCGTTCTTCTCGGCGATCAACTTCGTCGGGAACGGCAGGAAGACGATCGAGAGCAGCCAGACGAAATTGACCCACATCAGGGCGGGTGTGTAACCGATCAGATCTCGGAAGACGCGATGGTGGCTGAGCCACTGGGTGAAAATTACTAGAAAGCTCAGTACGAAAGCGTAGAACTCGACTCCGTGTTCGCGAAAGACGTCCACGAAACTGTCGCTCTGCCCCGGATCCGCCAGTTCGACGAGTGGTAGCACCAGCAGCGTCGCGGCAATGGCGACCACGGCGTCACTGAAGTTGACCAGTCTGTCGAAACCACGTTGATATTCCATGTCAGACCTTCACGTATTCCATGTCAGCATTGTGCTCTCTCTACGAGTAGCGTCCGAACGATGTCCGATCGACGTACTCTCACCACCGGTCGAGTGGTGTTTCTCGTGGTCGCCGCTGCGGCCCCCATGGCAGCCATGATCGGCAACGTACCGTTGGCTCTGATACGGGGCAACGGTGCCGGCCTTCCCGCTGCCTATGCGATCAGTGCTGTTGTACTGCTGTGCTTCTCGGTGGGATTCGCGGCAATCAGCCAGCAGGTGTACAGCACCGGTGCCGTTCTACACCTATATCGGTCTCGCGCTGGGAAAGCCGCCCGGCGTTGCTGCCGCATATGTCGCAGTTGTCGCATATACCTCGCTGGCGTGTGGGCTTTCGGGCGCATTCGGATATTTCACGCATCTGGTATTCGCCGATTCGGGAATCGACATTCCGTGGTACGTCTTCACCGCAGCCGCCGTCGTCATTGTCGCATTCCTCGGCTTCCGAAATGCCGACCTCTCGGCCAAGGTGTTGGGAACGCTGATGGTGCTCGAGTTCGCTTTCCTGACGGTGTTCAACGTCCTGGTGGTGAGTGACAAGGGAACCGCGGCGGTGCCGCTGGAGTCGTTCACGCCGACGCAAGTGTTCTCCGGATCGCTGGGGATAGCGATGATGTTCGCCTTCTCGAGCTTCATCGGCTTCGAGTCTGCGGCACTGTACGGCGAGGAAACCAAGGATCCCCGGCGCAGCATCCCGCGCGCGACGTTCATCGCGGTCACGCTGATAGCGGTGTTCTACGTGTTGACGAGTTGGATCATCGTGGGGGCCGCGGGCGGTGTCGATGCACCGATGTTGGCCGAGAGCGAATTGGGCAATCTTCTGTTCACGCTGGCGCAGCAGTACGGCGGAACCGTGCTGTACGACGGTACCGCGGTGCTGCTGTGCACCAGTGTGCTCGCGTCGTATCTCGCCGTGCACAACGCGGCCAGTCGATATCTGTTCGCCCTCGGACGAGAGCGAGTACTTCCGATGCGGCTGGGCCGAATTCACCCGCGCCACTCCAGCCCGCACATCGGCAGCGTCACCGCCTCGGTGGTGGCTGCAGTGTCGCTGACCGCGTTCGCGGTGACCGGTGCCGACCCGTACCTGATCTATGCGGCCGGTGCCATCGGGCTGGGAACGTTGGGAGTCATTGCTCTGCAAGCCGCTGCGGCGCTGTCGGTGGTGGTGTACTTCATCGGCCATCCCGATCGCTCACTGTGGCGCACCGGAATTGCCCCCGGAATCGGTTTCGCCGGGTTCATGACCGGATTGGTGCTTGCCGGAACGCATTACAGCATCCTGACCGGTTCCGATTCAGCGATCGTCAACGCGATCCCCGTGGTCCTGATTCTCGCCGCGATCCTCGGGGTCCTGGTGGCACTACGCATCAGACGAGCCGACCCGAAGACGTACGAGGGCATCGCCGCGGCCTACATGCGTCAGTGATCGGCTGTTCGACGGGCCTCGAGTAGCCTCAGCCAGATCTCGCTGACCGTCGGATACGACGGCACCGCATGCCACAGGTCGTCGAGCGAGACCTTGCCTACCAGAGCCACAGTGGCCGCATGTACCAACTCGGCGACGCCCGGACCGACGAAGGTGGCGCCCACTATCGTGTCGGTGTCGCGGTCGATCACCAGTTGCGCGCGGCCGGAGTAATTGTCCTGCTGGAGAGACGAACCCGCGACGGCGATGTCCTGTGCCACGATCTCGACGTCGATGCCCTCTTTTCGGGCCTTGGCCTCGGTGAGCCCGACGGAGGCCACCTCGAGCGGAGTGAACACCACTTGAGGAACCTGGCCGTGATCCGCGGTAGCACGGAAACGCTTGCTGTCCAGCGACTTTCCTTCGGCCCTGGCGGCAATGACGTCGCCGGCCACCCGGCCCTGGTACTTGCCCATGTGGGTCAGGGGCGCGCGTCCGTTGACGTCGCCCACCGCATAGAGCCACTCGAGGCCCGAAACATTCAGGTGATCGTCGACGTCGATGTAGTGCCCCTCCTCGAGACCGAGGGTCGACAACCCGAGGTCCGCACTCGCCGGGGTGCGGCCTGCGGCGACCAGGATCTCATCGGCGACGATCTCGGTGCCGTCGACGACGAGACCGACCGGGCCACCGTGGATTCGGCCGATGCCGGTGTCGGCCGGGTTCTCGCGGGACACGGATTCGAGGGAGGCGTCGAGCATGATCGTGGCACCCCGCTCCTTCAGCGCGCTCGCGACGAGTTCGCCTGCGAACGGCTCGGAACCGGCCAGTAGCGACGATCCGCGCACGATCATCGTCACCTTCGCCCCGAGCGAGAGCAGCCAGGTCGCCGCCTCCGTCGCGACGACGCCACCGCCGATGACGGCGATGTGCCCCGGGGTCTCGTGAATGTTGGTGGCGTCGCGAGAGATCCACGGCCGTGCGTCGCGCAGGCCCGGTGTGTTCGGGACGGATGCCGTGGTTCCGGTGGCGAGAACGACCGCGTGCCGGGCGGTCAGCGTGCGGCCGTCGACCTCGACGGTCTTCTCTCCGGTGAGGCGTCCGTGGCCACGAACGACCGAGATGCCTGCGGACTCGGCCCACGACACCTGTGACGAGTCGTCGAGACCGTGGGTGAAGGATTCACGCCTGGCCAGTACGGCGTCTGCGTCGAGGGGTTGATCGCCGACCAGTTCTTTGACTCCCGGCATGTTCCGGGCGGTGTCGAGCACCTCGCTGGGCCGCAGCAGCGCCTTGCTGGGCATGCACGCCCAGTACGAACATTCACCGCCGACGAGTTCGTGTTCGACGATGGCGGCGGTACGGTCACTGCCCTGTATCGCGTACTGGGCGGCATTCTCACCGACGGGGCCACCGCCGATGACGATGACATCGAATTCCGAGCTCTCTGGGGCCATTGCTCCACAGTGACATAGGCTCGCCGC
This sequence comes from Rhodococcoides navarretei, assembly GCF_038069675.1. Lineage (NCBI taxonomy): Bacteria > Bacillati > Actinomycetota > Actinomycetes > Mycobacteriales > Nocardiaceae > Rhodococcoides > Rhodococcoides navarretei. Next base: position 3,868,315 of record NZ_JBBPCN010000001.1, on the reverse strand, counting down.
TTATGGCGACCACTCGCAACAAGATTCTGATCACCGGAGCGAGCTCGGGGCTCGGTGAGGAAATGGCCAGACGGTTCGCAGGCATGGGTCGCGATCTGGCGCTGTGTGCTCGACGGGTGGACCGACTCGACGAACTCCGCGCCGAGTTGATGCACCACAATCCGAACATCACCGTGGCGGTCCGAGCACTCGACGTCACCGATCACGATGCCGTCGGTGAGGTGTTCGGGGAACTGCGAGACGAATTGGGCGGCCTCGATCGAGTGATCGTCAATGCGGGCCTCGGCAAGGGCGCAAAGATCGGTACCGGGCGAGCCGACGCCAACCTGCAGACCGCACGCACCAACTTCGTCGGAGCGCTGTCGCAGGCCGAGGCCGCACTGTCGATCTTCCGGGAGCAGAAGCGCGGACACCTGGTGTTCGTCTCGTCCATCAGCGCCGATCGAGGTCTGCCCGGTGCCAAGGCGGCCTACTCTGCCAGTAAGGCGGCGGTGGCCTCGCTGGGAGAATCGCTGGCCACCGAGTTGTCTCGAACCGACATCGTCATCACGACGCTGTTGCCCGGTTTCATCGCCACCGACATGTCGGCGGGCGCAGGCGACAGTGCAGCTCTCACAGCCACTCTGGACCAGGGAGTGTCGGCGATGGTCGACGCGATCGAGAGCGAGACCCGCCGCGCCGCGCTCCCTGGCCTCAAGTGGCGGGGGATCGACGCGGCGTTGCGGTTCCTGCCGAACGTGCTGACGGATCGGATGGTGTAGTTACTGCAGGAGTGGAGCCTGCAGGAACGACCAGTTTTATTGCAGATACCCCTCGACCTGGTTGACGCTGTTGGCGGTTGCGGTGTCGGGGTCTTTACCCGCATCGATGCGCGCGCGACGCTGGCGGAGCAGGTCCCAGCACTGATCGAGAGCATGCTCGAGAGATGCCAGTTGGGCCTTCTCGGTGTCCGGGTCGATGTCGCCGGACTGGGCCTCGGTGCGGAGCTTGTGCTCGGTGGCGATGAGCTGCTGGATCTTGGTGTGGATATCGTGCTCGTTCATGGCGACAACGGTAGACCTACCAGGGTTTGGCGGCCAGGTTCCGCGTTGCCAGAGCTCGTTGCACAGCCGCGGTGAGCTCGACCGTCGATCCGGCCAGCGCGTCGTCGGTGCACACGAGTGAGAGCGTGTAGTTGCCGTCCAGCCGAGAGAGGTAGGTCGACATCCTGATCGTCGACAGCGCGCCCGACGGGTTCGGATGGATCGCGCGCGTCGCGAGCCCGCAGGACCGGTGGGAGCCGAGCGTGGTGACGCCGTCCGGAATGTCACCGATGTTGGAGCACAACACTTCTCCGCGGCCCGGGGTCGAGGTGAGTTTCGCGGCGACGCGGTGGGGGAGCAGTTGGACGATCTCCGCGGGATAGCCTGCGGGCGCTCCGACAGGCGTGCCGAAGGCCGCCTTGCACGCTGCCCGGACGGCCGCGGGCGAGTCGTCGCCGCGGACGGCGACGGTGGCCATGCCGATGGCATTGGCGTCGCCGGATCCGGTGCGGAAAGGAATGTCGACGGTCACTGCGGGTGATCCGAGTTCGCTCATCGTGGCTGCGACAACGGAGACGAACAGCGAATTGGCCGATCCGCCGACGCGTCGGGCAGCCGAATCCCACTCCACAGCATCGATGTCCACGATCACCGACTGCATTCTGCGCGCGTGGTGCGGGGCAATTCCTCCACTGTCGGCGGTGGTGAACGCGCGCAGTTCGGCGCGGGCCTTCTTGCTGACCCACAGCCTCGCCGTCGCTGCGATGGAGCGCAGGAGGACGGTCAGGATCATCGAGATCGCGTCCCTCACATCCGAGCCGGGGTGCAGCACCGGTGTGGGTGCGGATTCGGAGAATGCCTGGGCGGCAGCGTCGATGAGCTCGCGAGCATCGGCGAGTGCGTGCGAACACACCAGCGAGACCACGGTGCCGCCGTGTGCAATGGGCGCGGCCGTCAATCGCCAGCCGGGCCCGTACTGCGGGTCGAGCCGAACGTCTGCCTGCGCATCGGCCCAGCCGATGATGTCGTCGACCTCATCGGTGCCGTAGTCGACCGGAAGCGACTCGGACGAGATGTCCCAGCGCAATCGTGCCCCGGGTATGCGGGGCGTGCCGACCCGACGGCCGAGGTGCCCGACGGCGAGTCGGTCGTGCACCCCCTCGAGTTCTTCGGTGCTCACCGTTTCGGTGGTGCGCCAGATGCCTTGGAGCGCAATGGGAATTCCGTAGCCGCGGTGGGTCCGGAGAAATATCTCGTCGATCACCGACAGGCGCGTGGATTTCACGGGCTCGCGGTGCCGTGTCGTCCCGCACCCGATGCGAATCTGCTCGCGCCGCTCAGCGCGTCGGCGTTGATCGAGATCGCCCCGTGCCGAAACTCGTTCTTCAGGGCGGACTCCTCGTCGAGGCCGTCCTGTTCGAGGAGGGACAGTCGGTCCTCACGCATACACGTCTGCGGGAGCAACGCGAGTTCGGCGGCCAGGGCCTCCGCTTCCGACCGAGCCCGGCCCACCGGAACCACTCGGGTGACGAGTCCGATGTTCAGCGCTTCCTCGGCATCGACGGCACGACCGGTGAGGATCATGTCCATCGCTCGGCCGGTGCCGACGATGCGTGGCAATCGCACCGTGCCGCCGTCGATCAGTGGAACTCCCCAGCGCCGGCAGAAGACACCGAACGTCGCGTCGTCCTCGGCGATCCGTAGGTCGCACCACAGGGCGAGTTCGAGACCGCCCGCGACGGCGTACCCCGACACAGCTGCGATGACCGGCTTGGACAATCGCATTCGCGTCGGGCCCATCGGACCGTCACCGTGTTCGGTCGCGTGGTTCGAGCGCGGTGTGCCCAGGGCCTTGAGGTCTGCTCCCGAGCAGAATGTGCCGCCCTCGCCCCACAGCACTGCGACCGAGGCGGATTCGTCGGCGTCGAACTCCTCGAACGCCTGGATCAACTCCTGGGCAGTGGGGCCGTCGACGGCATTGCGTGCCTCCGGGCGCGACAGGACGATGGTGGTGACGGGGCCTGATCGTTCGATCCGTACCGGCATGGTTACGAACCTACTCGAGTCCCCTTGCGTGAAGCGCTGAATCAGTGCTTCAATCCTTCAATGCCCTACCGGCGAACACCCGCAGTGCAGGCCAGGCTCGATGCCGGCCGCACGAAACTCCTCGCTGCCGCCGTCGAGGTTCTGTCCACGAAGGGATACGCGGGCTTGTCGGTGGCCTCGGTCGCCGCGGCTGCCGGTGTGTCGGCAGGCAGCGTCTACACGCACTTCGACGGCAAATCCGACCTCGTCGTCGAGATCTTCCGTCAGGTCTGCACCCGCGAAGTGGCTGCGGTGGTCGCCGTCGCTGCACACGGCAGCACGTCCGAGCGGGTCACCGCAGTGGTCCAGACCTTCGCCGGACGTGCCCTGAAGAACCGCACGATGGCCTACGCACTGCTCGCCGAACCGGTCGATCCAGCAGTGGACGCGGAGCGGTTGGTGTTCCGCCGCAAATTCACCGCCGCCTTCGCCGACGCGATCATGGCAGGAATCGCGGCCGGAGAAATTCCCGATCAGGACGCGGCGATCTCGGCCGCAGGCCTTGTCGGTGCCGTCGGCGAAGTGCTGGTCGGTCCGTTGTCCTCGCACGAGTCGGTGGACGTGGTTCCCGGGCTCGTTGCTTATTCGTTGCGTGCGTTAGGAGTTCGAATTGAGCACACATGAGGTATTCAATCAGGCAGTCGATCTGACGCCCTACGACGTGTCCGACGACGCATCGCTGCTGGAGGGCCTCGACCGGGCCGGGGGCGGTTGGGCGGTCGACGAGGTGCGGCTCCTGGGTGCTCGCGCAGGCGGAGTCGAGGCCCAGGAGTGGGGCAGGCTCGTCAACGAGAACCCACCGGTGCTGAAAACTCACAATCGATACGGCCATCGCATCGACGAGGTCGAATTCCATCCGCACTGGCACGATCTGATGACCGTCGCGGTCCAGCACGGACTGCACGCCAGCCCGTGGACCGACGATCGAGTGGGTGTACACGTGGCCCGCGCCGCGAAGTTCTACGTGTGGGGACAAGCCGAGGCCGGCCATATGTGCCCCATTTCGATGACCTACGCCGTCGTTCCGGCGTTGCGGCACAACCCTTCTCTGGCCGCACAGTACGAGCCTCTGTTGGCGTCCCGGGAGTACGACTTCGGACTGCGCGTGCCTTCGAGCAAACGCGGCCTGATTGCCGGTATGTCGATGACGGAGAAGCAAGGCGGTTCGGACGTTCGGGCGAACACCACCACGGCCACGCCGTCGTCGGACGGAACGTACTCGATCGTCGGCCACAAATGGTTCACGTCGGCACCGATGTCGGACATGTTCCTGACGTTGGCCCAGGCACCCGGCGGACTGTCGTGTTTCCTGTTGCCGCGGGTGCTGCCCGACGGTACCCGCAACCGAATGATGCTGCAGCGCTTGAAGGACAAGCTCGGCAACAAGTCGAATGCATCCGGTGAGCTCGAGTACCACGGGGCCACCGGCTGGCTCGTCGGCGAAGAAGGTCGCGGCGTGCGCACCATCATCGAGATGGTCAACATGACCCGGCTGGACTGCGTCATCGGGTCCGCGGCCGGAATTCGCAACGCCACCGTGCGCGCAGTCCATCATGCGCGACACCGAGCCGCGTTCGGAGCTGCGCTCGTCGATCAGCCGCTGATGCGAAACGTGTTGGCAGACTTGACCATCGAATCCGAGGCAGCGACCGCCGCCATGACTCGCCTGGCGCAGGCCACCGACGGCTCGGCCCGCGGCGATGAACAGGAGAGTGCGCTGCGCCGAATCGCGTTGGCCGTCACCAAGTACTGGGTGTGCAAACGAGCACCGGCCCACGCCGCCGAAGCACTCGAATGTCTCGGTGGCAACGGCTATGTCGAGGAATCGGGTATGCCTCGGTTGTTCCGCGAATCGCCGCTGATGTCGATCTGGGAAGGCTCCGGCAACGTCGCCGCACTCGACTCCCTCCGCGCACTGGCCCGTCAACCCGACAGCGTCGAGGCGTTCTTCGGTGAGATCGGCAAGGCGTCGGGTGTGGATTCTCGCCTCGACGACGCCATCGCCCGCGTCGGCAAGGAACTCTCCGACACTTCCGACATGGAATACCGGGCTCGAAGAGTCGTCGAGCTCATGGCGCTGACCTTCCAGGGCGCACAGTTGGTGATGCATGGGAATTCCGCTGTCGCCGATGCCTTCTGCGCCAGTCGACTCGACCGAGACTGGGGCATTGCCTTCGGCACCCTGCCGACGGGAGTGGATACCGGGGCGGTGTTGGCGCGGGTGTGATGGTCGGTGGGTCGGCTCGGGGATTCACGCCCCTCGTGGTAGTCGACTCCCCCTGAACGGTGCGTCGATTACCGGTAGCGGCGCGGATTTGGGTAGCGGCAGCTCGGTGAACCAACCACTCGGTGGGCCGTGCAATAACGCGCGACGGTGTGCGGCCTGTAGCCGTTCGATCAGCACGCTGGGGTTCGCGAGGTCTGCCCAGCCGTAGCGGAACACTGTTCGTCCCTGCTCCAGCAAGCGGTTGTGCCGCTCCTTCTCGGCCAGCACAACGCGGCGAGGGTCGGCCCCGTACTTGTGCATTCCGTCGAACTCGCCGATCACCTCGCCAAGGTCAGGAAACACGTGGTCCACCCGAGCGAGGAAGTCCCCGTTGTGGTCGTATACGGACTGATTGCACAGCACGGGCGTGACGGATCCGAAGATCAAGCGCGCACGTGTTTCTCCGACGCTGTCACTTCGGTCCGACATCAGCTCGATCGCCCGTCGTGCGCGCCCGATTCCGGAGCGGTGCTTGGCTGATTCGACCGACTGCGCAAGCTCCGCGTGCGTCACGTGACCATGTCTGAGGGCATAATCGCCTGTGCAGACGGCTTGCTCGAGCGGAACGGATCGCGCAACATCGACGATCGTCCGTGCGGGGTTGGTGACCGGAAGCGTGGCCAGGGGGCTGTGGAGCCACTCGTCGTCTGTCAAGGAAGTCCCGTGTAGTTCGCGTCTTCGTGTGCGTTTGCTCGTGTGCCCAGCCCCGATGGTCAGATGCACCTTGTCGAGTGGAACGTTCCAGAGGTCGAAGCCGTGGATGACTGCCGCCGAGACATGGCTGAGGACCGCGCCGTCGACACAATCGAGATATGTGGCTTGGGCGAGAATCGCGTGTTGCTGCGGGCCGTCGAGTGCGCGGAACACCTGAGCTCGCATGTACCACCCTGGGCGAATTGCAACGATCGACCCCTGCGCTCGCGCACGCCGGAGATCGTTGTCCGTGAAGCCCGCCCGGTGTGCGTCGGCGCGACTGAACAGCCCAGCTTGATCGAAGTCCATGCCCGATTGGACGCAGCGGGAGGCGGTGCGGATCCATGTGCAGAAGATTCACGCCCTGCGCCGCAATCCACGCCCGGCGGGTGGGGCGTAGATTACGACGAAGGGCGTGGATTCGCGCCGGAGTGGGACCCTAAACCGAACGACCCCGCTGCGCCCGGTACCAGCGCACCAGTGCATCGGTCGATGAATCCGACTGCGCAGCAGGAGCTTCGGAGTCCGTCAGCACCGGAGTCAGCTCCAGGGCCTGGGTCTTGCCGAGTTCGACGCCCCACTGATCGTAGGAGTCGACTCCCCAGATGACGCCTTCGACGAAAACCTGATGCTCGTACAGGGCGATCAGCTGGCCGACAACCGACGGCGTGAGCTTCGATGCGAGAATCGAGGTGGACGGACGATTGCCGGGCATCACCTTGTGCGGCACTACATCTGCCGGGGTGTCCTCTGCGGCGATCTCCTCGGCCGTCTTGCCGAAGGCGAGCACCTTGGTCTGGGCGAAGAAGTTGCTCATCAGCAGATCGTGCATCGAGCCGGTGCCGTCCCGGGTGGGGAGATCGTCGGTGGGCTCGGCAAATCCGATGAAGTCTGCCGGCACCAAACGTGTTCCCTGGTGCAGCAATTGGTAAAAGGCATGCTGACCGTTGGTACCCGGCTCGCCCCAGAAGATCTCGCCGGTCGGCGTGGTGACGGGGGAGCCGTCGGCCTTGACGGACTTGCCGTTCGACTCCATCGTCAGCTGCTGCAGGTAGGCCGCAAAGCGCGAGAGGTCATTCGAATACGGCAGCACTGCACGGGTTTCCGCGCCGAAGAAGGAGCTGTACCACAGGCCGATGAGGCCGAGCAGTACCGGCGCGTTCTCGGCGAGAGGCGTCAACCGGAAGTGCTCGTCGATCCGATGAAAACCGTCGAGGAACTCGCCGAACGCTTCCTTGCCCACAACGGCCATGACCGACAATCCGATGGCCGAATCGACGGAGTAGCGTCCGCCCACCCAATCCCAGAAACCGAACATGTTGGCGGTGTCGATACCGAAGTCCGCGACGCGCTCGGCGTTGGTGGACACGGCGACGAAATGCTTGGCCACGGCGTCTTCACCGAGCGCGTCGACGAGCCAGCGCCGGGCGGCGGTGGCGTTCGTCAGCGTTTCGAGAGTGGAGAACGTCTTCGACGCGATGATGAACAGCGTCGACGCGGGGTCGAGTCCGTCGAGTGCGCCGACGAGATCGGCGGGGTCGACGTTGGAGACGAACTTCGCGGAGATCCCGGCGTCGGCGTAGTGACGCAGCGCGTTGTAGACCATGACCGGTCCGAGATCGGATCCGCCGATGCCGATGTTGACGACGGTGGAGATTTTCTCGCCCGTTGCACCGACCCACTCGCCCGACCGCACCCGATCGGTGAATTCGCCCATGGCCGTGAGGACTTCGTGTACATCCGCAACCACGTTCTGGCCGTCGACGGTCAACGACGCGTCGGCCGGTAGACGCAGCGCGGTGTGCAGAACCGCGCGGTCCTCGGAGGTGTTGATGTGTTCTCCCGCGAACATGGCGTCGCGCTTGCCTTCGACATCGGCGGTGCGGGCGAGTTCGACGAGCAATTCGACGGTCTCACGAGTGATGCGGTGCTTGCTGTAGTCGATGTGCAGATCGGCAGCATCGAGAGTGAACGTGCGCGTTCGGTCGGCGTCCTCGGCGAACAACGTCCGCAGATGAGTATCGGCAATCGCGGAGTGGTGATCGGTCAGCTTCTGCCAGGCATCCGTGCCGGTGATATCGACGCTCATACCAACCAACAGTAATCCCGTGCACAGTCACGCGCGCGTCGTTCTCGTTTGTATTCAGCACTGCGGAGGCATCATGGAGGTATGGACCAACGTGCATTGATCGAATCGATTCCGGCAAAACTGTGGATCGGCGGCAAGGCCGTCGACGCCGAGGGAGGCAAGACGTTCGCGGTGAACGATCCCGCGACCGGGAAGCCGCTGACCGAGGTGGCCGACGCGTCCCCGGCCGACGCGATGAAGGCGCTCGACGCGGCCGCTGCAGCGCAGAAGAGTTGGGCGGCAACACCGCCCCGCGAGCGCAGTGAGATTCTGCGGGCGGCGTTCGAGAAGGTCACCGAACGCGCCGACGACATCGCCCTGCTGATGACCCTGGAGATGGGCAAGGCCCTGGCGGAGTCCAAGGCCGAGGTGAAGTACGGTGCCGAGTTCTTCCGGTGGTTCGCGGAGGAAGCCGTACGCATCGGTGGCCGCTACACCCCGGCACCGGCAGGCAACGGACGAATTCTCGTCACCAAGGCTCCGGTGGGTCCGGTCCTGGCCATCACCCCGTGGAACTTTCCGTTGGCGATGGGCACGAGGAAGATCGGGCCCGCTCTGGCCGCCGGCTGCACCATCGTGGTCAAGCCCGCGCGGGAGACCCCGTTGACGATGCTGCTGCTCGCGCAGATCTTCGACGAGGTCGGTCTGCCCGAGGGTGTGCTTTCGGTGCTCACCACATCGAAGTCCGGTGACGTCACCGGGCCACTCCTGGAAGATTCACGCTTGCGAAAGCTGACGTTCACCGGCTCGACCGGCGTCGGCAAGTCGCTCGTCGAGAAGTCGGCCACCCGCTTGCTGCGGACCTCGATGGAGCTCGGCGGCAACGCACCGTTCGTGGTGTTCGACGACGCGAACATCGACGACGCCGTGGAGGGCGCGATGCTGGCCAAGATGCGCAACGGCGGCGAAGCATGCACCGCCGCGAACCGGCTGCACGTGCACAACAGCGTCCGCGAAGAGTTCACCACCAAGCTCGTCGCCAAGATGTCCGAGATGAAGCTCGGACCGGGCGTGGATCCCGATACGAAGCTCGGACCACTGATCAACGCGGATCAGCTCGAGACCGTGCAGGAACTCGTCGACGACGCGGTGGCCCACGGCGCGTCCGTCGCTCTCGGCGGAGAGGCACCGGGCGGCGACGGTTACTTCTACCCGGCGACCGTACTCACCGACGTGCCGTCGTCGGCACGGATTCTGAAGGAAGAGGTGTTCGGGCCGGTCGCACCGATCGTCGGTTTCGACACCGAGCAGGAGGGGATCGACGCGGCGAACAACACCGAATACGGCTTGGCGTCGTACATCTACACCGAGAACCTGGACCGCGCGCTACGGGTGGCCGACGCCATCGACAGCGGAATGGTCGGTGTCAACCGCGGAGTGATCTCGGACGCGGCAGCGCCGTTCGGGGGAGTGAAGGAATCGGGATTCGGCCGCGAAGGCGGATCCGAAGGAATCGAGGAATATCTCGAAACGAAGTACATCGCTCTGAAGTGAGCTACACCGGTTGGGCGTGCGCACCGCGCGCCCAACCGAGGGTGAATCAGTGGCCGAGGCGACCGCGGCCGAGGCGGAGCAGGAGCATGGCCAGCGTGTGGCCTTCCTGTCCGAGGCTGCTGAAACGCTCGAGAACCTTCATCTCACGGCTGTGCACCAGACGCGGTCCGCCGGAGGCCATGCGAGTGCGTCCGATGATCTGCGAGACCTCGGACCGACGTCGCACTGCGGCGAGGATCTCGGCATCGAGGCGATCGATTTCCTGGCGCAGGTCGTTGATCTCGGCTTCGCTGGTGGGCACTGCGGTCTCGGATTCGATCTTCGTCGTCATGGCCATCGTCTCTCCTCGGGTCACATCTTGGATCGCTGCGTCGTCCGTCACCGTTACGCCTTTCGTATTCGGAGCTGCATCGCCTGTTGGTTCGGTGCCCGTCTGGAACCAGGGGCGGTGCGACTATCGACAGGCTCCTGCGCGCACGACCGAACAACGGCGAACCCGATGCAGGCGATGACGTACGGTTTTTTCGATCACCGATCCAGTGTGCCATGGGTCAACCGTCCTGAAAAGTCGTCGGTTCGGCCGACGACCACGGGATGTGGGTTTGTCGGTACACGCCGGTAACCTGACCGGACGATGAACACATTCCTCCAAGGCCTCGAGTCTCGAAAGAACACGTCGTCCGACGCCCTGCTGGAGGGCCTGAACCCCCAGCAGCGCGAGGCCGTCGTGCACACCGGATCGCCGCTGCTCATCGTGGCCGGAGCCGGGTCGGGCAAGACGGCGGTGCTGACGCGTCGCATTGCGTATCTGCTCGCCGAGCGAGGGGTGTCACCCGGCCAGATTCTGGCCATCACGTTCACCAACAAGGCCGCTGCCGAGATGCGCGAGCGAGTCGCCGGCCTGGTCGGACCTCGGGCGAACGCGATGTGGGTCTCGACCTTCCACTCGAGTTGCGTGCGCATTCTGCGCGCGCAGTCGGCCCTGCTCCCAGGTCTGAACTCGAACTTCTCCATCTACGACGCGGACGATTCTCGGCGACTGCTGACGATGATCTCCAAGGATCTGCAGATCGACACCAAGAAGTTCTCGGCGCGGCTGCTCTCGACCGCGATCTCGAACCTGAAGAACGAGTTGATCGGCCCCGACAAGGCCGTGGAGGACGCCGACGGCGACCCCGCCGAGCTGCCGCGACTCGTGGCCAAGGTCTACGGCATCTACCAGCAGAGGTTGCGCGCGGCCAATGCCATGGACTTCGACGACCTGATCGGCGAGACGGTCGGAATCCTGCAGGCGTTCCCACAGGTGGCGCAGTACTACCGACGTCGGTTCCGGCACGTTCTGGTCGACGAGTATCAGGACACCAACCACGCCCAGTACATGCTGGTCCGCGAACTGGTCGGCACCCCCGATGCGGACGGCGCATTGGAGGGCACCGTCGCGCCGGGCGAGCTGTGTGTGGTGGGCGACGCCGATCAGTCGATCTATGCGTTCCGCGGCGCAACGATCCGCAACATCGAGGAGTTCGAACGCGACTATCCCGATGCGCGCACCATCCTGCTCGAGCAGAACTATCGGTCGACCCAGAACATCCTGTCGGCCGCCAATTCCGTGATCTCGCGCAACACCGGCCGGCGTGAGAAGAAGCTGTGGACCGACACCGGCGAGGGCGAGTTGATCGTCGGCTATGTCGCGGACAACGAGCACGACGAGGCGTCGTTCGTGGCCTCGGAGATCGACCGACTCGTCGACGGCGGAGACGTGCGTTTCGACGAGGTGGCCGTCTTCTATCGAACCAACAACTCGTCGCGTGCGCTGGAAGAGATCTTCATCCGGCTCGGGCTGCCGTACAAGGTCGTCGGCGGTGTTCGGTTCTACGAGCGAAAGGAAGTGAGAGACCTCGTCGCGTACCTGCGCGTGCTGTCCAACGAGGACGACACCGTCAGCATGCGTCGTATTCTCAACACTCCACGCCGCGGCATCGGTGACCGTGCCGAGGCCTGCGTCGCGGTGCACGCCGAACAGCGCGGCATCAGCTTCTCGCAAGCCTTGCACGACGCCTCCGCGGGCAAGGTGGCGTTGCTGAACTCGCGCCAGCAGAAGTTGATTGCGCAGTTCATGGAGTTGCTCGACGAACTCCGTGCCGTGCTCACCGCAACCGACGGGGACGGCAACGACATCGCAGACATCGGCGATGTCGTCGAAGCCGTACTCGACCGCACCGGCTACCGAGCCGAGCTCGAGGCCAGCAGCGACCCGCAGGACGGTGCGCGCCTCGACAACCTCAACGAACTCGTCAGCGTGGCACGGGAATTCACGTCCGAAGCACGCAACCAAGCCGCGGTTGCAGAGGAGGCGCTCGAGACCGGTGACGACGAGGACGACGGCGGCGTCGACGGGTTGGCCGAGCCGGGTTCGCTCGCGGCGTTTCTCGAACGAGTGTCTCTGGTGGCCGACACGGATCAGATTCCCGATTCGGGTACCGGCGTCGTCACGCTGATGACGCTGCACACCGCCAAGGGGCTCGAATTTCCGGTCGTCTTCGTGACGGGTTGGGAGGACGGCCAGTTCCCACACATGCGGGCACTCGGCGATCCCAACGAACTGTCCGAGGAACGACGTCTGGCGTACGTGGGTATCACCCGTGCGCGGCAGCGGCTCTACCTCACGCGCGCGATCATGCGCTCGGCATGGGGGCAACCCATCGCCAATCCGGAATCACGCTTCCTGCAGGAAGTTCCGCAGCACTTGATCGACTGGCGGCGTGAGGATCCCGGCACCGGTGGCGGCCGAGCGATCGGTGGTGGCAGATCCGGCAGCTACGGATCAGGTGGCGGTTACGGCTCCACCGGTTACGGCTCGAACAGTTACGGCGGATCCTCGAATCGAGGTCAGAGCTCGCCGAGTTTCGGGGCCGCCAAGGGGCGCAACTCCAACCTCGTTCTGGCCGTGGGCGATCGAGTCAGTCACGACAAGTACGGCCTGGGTACGGTGCTGGAATCGACCGGAGCAGGCGTCAAGGCGATGGTGTTGATCGACTTCGGTTCGGCGGGCCGCGTCAAGATGATGCTCATCGGCGGCGTCCCGATGACAAAGCTGTAAGGACTCCGAGAACGCGAAAGCCGGGCCCTGCGAAAGCGGGGTCCGGCTTGTTGTGCGGTGGAGGAGGACTCAGTCCATCTCGGGTCCGAGGGAGATTCCTCGGGAGGCGAGCCAGGGGAGCGGGTCGATCTTGAGCTCGCCTGGAAGGTGGACCTCGAAGTGCAGGTGCGGGCCCGTGGAGAAGCCGCGGTTGCCCATGGTTGCGATCTGATCGCCCGCCATGACGTTCTGACCGACAGTGACGGTCGAGGTGTCGATGTGGCCGTAGACGGTGATCGTGCCGTCGGCATGCTGCACGCGAACCCACATGCCGAAGCCCGCGGCCGGACCGGAGTCGATCACCTTGCCGTCGGCGACGGCGTAGATCGGAGTTCCGATTGCATTGGCGACGTCGACGCCTGCGTGGAGTACGCCCCAACGGGTGCCGAAGTTGGAGGTGTAGGTGCCCTGCGCCGGAAGCGCGAACAGTGGCCGGCGAGCGGCGGCTTCACGGGCAGCCCGCTCTTCGCTGAAGCGTTGGCCCTTGGCGAGCAGGTCGTTGAACTGGCTCAGATCAACCGGTGCGGCGATGCTGAGGATCTGCGGTGCCTCCGACGGCGCTGCGCTGGACGAGTCGGCTGCCGGTTCGGTGGTCTGCGGAGTCGTCGTGGGCGGGACTGCCGCTGCGGCGGGTGCCTCGCCTGCTGCGAGTGCGTACTCGGAGGTGGCAACCGCGGTGGGCGAGTCATCGTTGACGACGGCCTGGCCGGCAGCGACGACTGCGCCTGCGGCTACCGCGAGAACTGCTGCTCGGCCCTTGAGTGCGGTGGGGGGAAGAGGAATGCGGTGTGCGCCGCCGCGACGGGCCACGGGGGTGGCGTCAGCAGAAGTGGCGAACGTGGTGACGACGGTCGGTGACTCGTCGGCTGCGACGTGCGAGGCCTGGGCGAAATCGGCCTCGGTGTACTGGTACGGCGAGTAGGCGTACGCGTCGTAGGCATCGGTCTCGAACGCGGGCTCTGCGGCAGCGTCGGCGATGGGCTCGTAGCTGTACACCGTGGTCGCGTCTTCGGCCGAAGGTCGAGAGAACCGGCTGGAGGTGAAGGACGCACGGTGTTGCTGCAAGACCTACTACCTCCGTTGTCCGTGACCTGGCTGTTACTGAAAGACTCGGCAGACGGTAACGAAATGATTGCGGGGCGCGCAAGTTAACAGCCCAAACCGGCGGCATATGTGAGATGGCTCACAAGGCGACCAGCGGTTATCTCGTGACGAGCCACATCCGTGATCGGAGACGGGAACCCATCGACGGCACACGGCGACAGTAACGGTTCTTGCACCGATCGAGCCGATACCGTGATCCGAGTGCCGACTCCCACCTTCGACGATTCGTCCGCCCGCGGCTCCGAGCGAGCGGAACCGCAACGCATCCGGCCCCAGGACGGAGAGTTCGGTCGGCCCGACGACCCGTCGCCGACCTCGCGCGTGGCAACAGCAGTCGTACTGGCTCTGATCGCTGCGGTTGCCGTGGTGGTGGCACAGCTGATCGGTGTCGTCCGCAGCGCCGACGGTTCGCCGGTGGGTGACGGGGCCGCGATCGCCGCGATCCTGGCCGGGGCCGTTCCCGTTGTCGTCGTCCTCGGTGCTGCGGTGGGCGTGGCCGGCAAACGTGTCGAGTTCGCTGCAGCGCTGCTGGCCGGGTACGGCGCGGTGGCACTCGGACTCGCACTCCTCGATGTGGCCCTGCTGGCGGATCCCATCGACGCGAATCGGCTCGAGCTCTTCCGCCCGCTGAGCGCTGCGATGCTCGACGCCACCCCCGGTGCCTACGTTCTGCTCGTCGGTCACGCTGTGTCGGTTCTGGCGGGTGTTGCGGGGTGGTCTGCGGTGCATCGCGCCGGTCTCGGTGACGGGTACGGCCACTCGGTGTATTCCGAGCACGTGGGACGCGCTGCTGCGGGGCGTGTCGGTCCGTTGCTCGCGGCGCTGATCGGCATCTTGGGTGTGCTGGCGGCGGTGGCGGCATTCGCGTCGCTGTATCGCTCGGACGATCCGGTGGTGATCGTGACGGCGGTGGTGGAATCGCCGGTGTTCGTCGCGGTGGGATCAGGAGTGGTCGGGATCGCGGCGCTCGTGGTGGCCGCATCTGCGTTGGCCTCGCTGTCTCCGATCGTGGCCTCGGGTGCGTCCGTCGGTGCCGGGCTCGGGGTGCTGGCGTTCGCCGGGGTCGGTCTGCTGGCGGGACTCGGTACCGGAGCCCGAGTGGATGCCGGCGTCGGTGCATACCTGGGAACGGTCGCTGGGCTCGGGCTGCTTATCTGTGGGGCGGTGCTGGCACCCGTCGCCGCGGCACGTGACCGCCGAGCGCTGGAGAGAGCGCAGCAGCGCGCGACGGGTGCGCGAGATGCCCGCGGTGTCGCCGGTCCAGGAACGACGCGATGGCACGCAGCGGCCGGGAGTGCAGGCGTCGCGTCGGGCGTGCTGTTCGTTCTCGGATCGTTGTTGCCGATTCTGGGGACCGACTCGGGCATTGCCGTGCCGCAGATTCTGGCCACCCGCGTGGTGTTGGTCGCCGGGTTCGTGATGATTCTGGGTTCGGTGCCGCTGCTGTTCTCCGAGTTCGCTTCGACGGCGAGGCCGTTCGTGTCGATGTTCTGGCTCGGCGCGGTCTCGGCTGCGGCCGGAGTGTTGCAGTCGGTGGTGCTCGCCGAGGACGTGGACGGGGTGAGTACCGGCATCGGAGCTCTGGCGATCATCGCGGGCGTCGTCGCTGCCGTGGCCACCGGAGTGCTGGCGCTGTTCGCCGGATCGGCCGAACGCGACGACGTCGACACCTCGGCCGACGCCGGGTTCGACGTTCCGGTTCTGGGCGCTGCTCTGTTCGGCGGGGTTCTCCTTGCCATCGGACTCGCCCTGCCCTTGTACCGAGGCAGCGATCTGACCGCCGCGACCGTCACCGAATTTCCGTGGGGCTGGGACACCTGGGGTCAGATGCTGCTCGCCGTCGGAGTCGTGGTCGCTGCCGTCGTCGCGGCGCGTGCTCGGCCCGCTCGCGGCAGCGTTCTGCTCGGTGGGTCGGTCGTCGCGGGGATCGTGTACGTGGCGTCGTGGCCGCTGACGTCTGCGCGTGCCACCGATCCGGAAATGGGTCCCGGCGTCGTGCCCTCGGTCGTCGGAATCGTCGTTCTCGCTGTCGCGGCGGCACTTTCGGCCCGCCGCGCCGATCGGTGACGGCCGTTTCATCGAGCCGGTAGCGGTGAGATAGGCCACATAGCATCCATGCGCCCGATGCGCTGTCGGGGCACCTGGATAAAGTCCATGCTCAGACCCGCTCACACCCCTGGAGCGGGCGTCAACGTAGACGAGACGGTGAGCTGATGGATCTCTTCGAATACCAGGCGAAGGAATTGTTCGCCAAGCATGGCGTACCCACCTCCGCCGGTCGTGTCACCGACACGGTCGCCGGAGCAACACAGATTGCCGAAGAAATCGGCAAGCCAGTAATGGTCAAGGCACAGGTCAAAGTCGGCGGCCGCGGCAAGGCCGGTGGCGTCAAGTACTCCAAGGACGTCGCAGCAGCCACCGAGAACGCAGAAGCGATTCTCGGACTCGACATCAAGGGCCATGTCGTCAAGAAGCTTCTCGTTGCAGAAGCCTCCGACATCGCCGAGGAGTACTACATCTCCTTCCTGCTCGACCGCACCAACCGCACCTACCTCGCCATGTGTTCGGTCGAGGGTGGCGTCGAAATCGAGGTGACGGCGGAGGAGAACCCCGACGCACTCGCACGTATCCCGGTCGACGCCGTCAAGGGCGTCGATCTTGCTTTTGCTCGTGAAATCGCCGAAAAGGGCAAGCTTCCCGCCGAGGTGCTCGACGCCGCTGCGGTGACCATCCAGAAGCTGTGGGAGGTCTTCATCAACGAAGACGCTCTCCTGGTCGAGGTCAACCCGCTGGTTCGCACCCCGGACGATCAGATCCTCGCCCTCGACGGCAAGGTCACGCTCGACGCCAACGCAGACTTCCGCCAGGCCGGCCACGCCGAGTTCGAGGACAAGGACGCAGCCGATCCCCTCGAGGCCAAGGCGAAGGAGAACGACCTCAACTACGTCAAGCTCGACGGACAGGTCGGCATCATCGGAAACGGTGCCGGACTGGTCATGTCGACCCTCGACGTCGTCGCATACGCAGGCGAGGCACACGGCGGCGTCAAGCCGGCCAACTTCCTCGACATCGGCGGCGGCGCGTCGGCCGAGGTCATGGCCGCAGGCCTCGACGTCATCCTCGGTGACGAGCAGGTCAAGAGCGTGTTCGTCAACGTCTTCGGCGGTATCACCGCGTGTGACGCAGTCGCCAACGGCATCGTCGGCGCGCTGAAGAAGCTGGGCGACGACGCCAACAAGCCGCTGGTCGTCCGTCTCGACGGCAACAAGGTCGAAGAGGGCCGCAAGATTCTCGCCGACGCCGCGCACCCGCTGGTGACGCTCGCCGGAACCATGGACGAGGGCGCCGACAAGGCCGCCGAGCTGGCAGCGAAGTAGAGGAAACCATGTCAATCTTTCTGAA
The DNA here is from genome assembly GCF_038069675.1 of Rhodococcoides navarretei. Classification (NCBI taxonomy): domain Bacteria; kingdom Bacillati; phylum Actinomycetota; class Actinomycetes; order Mycobacteriales; family Nocardiaceae; genus Rhodococcoides; species Rhodococcoides navarretei. The sequence continues at coordinate 3,850,982 of NZ_JBBPCN010000001.1, read as the reverse complement.
CAAGGACAACAAGGTCATCGTCCAGGGCATCACCGGCGGCGAAGGCACCAAGCACACCGCCCTGATGCTCAAGGCCGGCACCCAGGTCGTCGGTGGCGTCAACGCACGCAAGGCCGGCACCACGGTCAAGCACGTCGACGCACAGGGCAACGACATCGAACTCCCGGTCTTCGCTTCGGTTTCCGAGGCCATGGAGAAGACCGGAGCCGACGTGTCCATCGCGTTCGTGCCGCCGGCATTCTCCAAGGACGCCATCGTCGAAGCGATCGACGCGGAGATCCCGCTGCTCGTCGTCATCACCGAGGGCATCCCCGTGCAGGACTCCGCATACGCGTGGGCCTACAACGTGGAGAAGGGCAAGAAGACCCGCATCATCGGCCCGAACTGCCCCGGAATCATCACTCCCGGTGAGGCATTGGTCGGCATCACGCCCGCCAACATCTCGGGAACCGGCCCCATCGGCCTGGTCTCCAAGAGCGGCACGCTGACCTACCAGATGATGTTCGAGCTCCGTGACTTCGGCTTCTCGACGGCCATCGGCATCGGCGGCGACCCCGTCATCGGAACCACCCACATCGACGCCATCGAGGCATTCGAAGCGGACCCCGAGACCAAGGTCATCGTCATGATCGGTGAGATCGGTGGCGACGCCGAAGAGCGTGCAGCCGACTACATCAAGGCCAACGTGACCAAGCCGGTCGTCGGCTACGTCGCAGGCTTCACCGCTCCCGAGGGCAAGACCATGGGCCACGCAGGCGCCATCGTCTCCGGCTCGCTGGGAACGGCGCAGGCGAAGAAGGACGCACTAGAGGCCGCAGGCGTCAAGGTCGGCAAGACGCCGTCCGAGACCGCTGCCCTCGCGCGCGAGATCCTGGAATCGCTGTCTGTGAAGTAACTTTCACGCGAGAGAGGCCCGCCACCGATTCGGTGGCGGGCTTTTTCGTGCGCGCCCCCAGTTCGCGTGAATGGACCACTGCATGCGTCTGGGCGGTGCAATGTCACATTGACGCGGAGCTGGCAGTGCTATTCGGTCTCGAATTTGTCCACTCGCCACAGAACGAACACGGACGCTGCTCCCAGCGCTATCGCCACCCCGGCGTAGTAGACCGAGCCCAGGGAACCCGCACCCCATGCTGCGACAATGGCGAAGGTGAGAAGTGTGGCGACCTTGAAATATTCGATTCTCTTTCGCCTCATGCGCTGGCCCTCCCTGATCGGCGAATGCGTCCGCATCATTGTGCACGAAATATGTTGCGCTGCATAGTAATTGGCAGACAATCTGGTGGTAAAGAGATGTCAACAGCCGAAGTAATGAAATGCTGAGATACTGGCGACATGGGAGGAAACACGGCTGAATTCCTGACTCGTCTGTATCGCGACGGATGGCATGCAGACCGAGCGGTGCGGCCTATCGGCAGGTTGATGATCGCGGCCATGGTGGTCTCGTGCCTGTATGTACTCGCATCGGTGGTGCTGGCGAAGTCTCTCGCAGATTTTCAGATGCACAGGCAGGGCATGGACGACGGCTCGTCGTCGGCGAAGGCCATCGTCTACGGGGCCTACTCCCTACGGGTGATCACCGTGGTCAGTCTGATCTTCGGCTACTCGTATCTCGTCCGACGGCTGTCCGAGCGCACCCCGTCCCAATATCGAGTCCTGTTGAGCTGGAGTATCTTCGGGGTCGCTGCCTACTCGTATCTAATTTTCACCCCGAACCTGCCCTGGACCCACGTGGTGCAGGCGATTCAAGTGGTAATCCTGCTGACGGTGGCACTGCTGCTGTTCACTCCGCGAGTGCGGGCCTACTTCGCGGGCACATCAGTGGACTAGATTGATCCGCGTGCACAGGATCTTCACCACCGCCTTCAGCTCGGTCTATCCGCTCTACGTGACCAAGGCCGAACGCAAAGGTCGGACCAAAGCCGAGGTCGACGAGATCATTCGATGGCTCACCGGTTTCGACCAGTCGGACCTCGACCGCCATCTCGAGGCCGAAACGACGTTCGACGACTTCTTCGCGGCAGCGAACCTGAACTCGAACGCGACCCTGATCACCGGTGTCGTCTGTGGGATACGCGTCGAGAACGTCGAAGACCCGCTGATGCAGAAGATCCGCTACCTGGACAAGCTGATCGACGAACTCGCCAAGGGCAAGAAGATGGAGAAGATCTTGCGTGGCTGACCTCGACACGGGGTCTTGAAATCACGCTGAGTCGAACTGTGGTCACCGATCCTCTGCACGACTTCACTGATCGTCATGACAACCACCGAGAATCGTGTCCTCACCAAGAACTGGTCCGACGCCCCCACCACTGCCGCCGGTTGGATTTCCCGCGCGGGTGAGGTAGCTCAACTCCTCGCTGTCGATGCCGTCGCCCGCGACAAGGGCAATGCCGCGCCGCATGCCGAGGTTCAGCTCCTGAAGGACGCCGGACTCGTCACTCTGCTCGGCCCCGTCGAACACGGCGGCGCGGGCCACGACTGGCCGACGGCCTATCAGGTGATTCGTACCGTCTCCAAGGCCGACGGCTCGATCGGCCAGCTGCTCGGATACCACCTACTGTGGTTCTGGGCTGCGCGTCTGGTGGGCACACCGGAGCAGATCGAGGCCGTCGAAGCCGACGCCACCAAGAACAAATGGTTCTTCGGTGGTGCCGTCAACCCGCGGGACAACGACGTGTCGGTCACCGATGAGGGCGAGACCATCGTGTTCGACGGTTCCAAAACGTTCTCTACCGGCAGCCGGGTCTCGGACGTCACCGTGCTCGAAGGAGCGTTGCCCGACGGTCAGCACGTGTTCGCAATCGTGCCGTCGAACATCGAGGGATTGTCGTTCCATGACGATTGGGACAACATCGGCCAGCGTCAGACCGAGAGTGGCAGCGTCACGATCGACAAGGTTCGTGTCGACTGGGCCAGCGCAGCAGGGTTCGTGGACAAGGCCTTTCAGCCGCGGGTCTACAACACCCTCAACGTTCCGACCATCCAGCTCGTGTTCGTCAACTTCTACCTCGGCATCGCGAGGGGCGCTCTCGAGGAAGCAGCGTCGTACACCAAGGACAAGACTCGTGCGTGGCTGCACAGCACGGTGGACAAGGCAGTCGACGAGCCCTACATCATCGACATCTACGGCGACCTGACCGCCAAGCTGTGGGCCGTCGAAGCTCTGGCCGACGCAGTGGCGTTGGAAGGGCAGAAGATTCACGACGACGCGTGGAACGTCACCGCCGAGGAGCGCGGTGATCACGAAGTGCGGGTGGCCGCAGTCAAGGCTCGCGCCACGGAGGTGTCGCTCGAGATCACTTCCACGGTGTTCGAGGCACTCGGTGCGCGGGCGACGGCCAGCAAGTACGGATTCGATCGCTTCTGGCGCAACGTGCGTACGCATACCCTGCACGATCCGGTCGCGTACAAGCGACGTGAGGTCGGCCGCTGGGTTCTCACGGGCGAACTGCCCGAGCCGACCTGGTATTCCTAGAACGCACTGGTAGGAGAACAAGAATGAGCACCGAAAGAATCGCCGACGCTGTCAAGTTCGCGTACTGGGTACCCAATGTATCGGGAGGCCTGGTCACCAGCACCATCGAACAACGCACCGGCTGGGATTACGAATACAACAAGAAGCTGGCGCAGACGGCCGAGAACAACGGATTCGAGTACGCCCTGAGTCAGGTGCGCTACGAAGCGAGTTACGGGGCAGAGTTCCAGCACGAATCCACCAGCTTCTCGCTCGCGCTGCTGCTGGCCACCGAAAGGCTCAAAGTCATTGCGGCAGTGCATCCCGGTCTGTGGCAGCCGGCGGTCCTCGCCAAGCTCGGTGCCACGGCCGACCACCTGTCGAACGGTCGTTTCGCCGTCAATGTCGTCAGCGGCTGGTTCAAGGACGAGTTCACCCACCTCGGTGAACCGTGGCTCGAGCACGACGAAAGGTACCGTCGCAGTGCAGAATTCCTGCAGGTACTACGCAAGATCTGGACCGAGGACGACGTCGACTTCCGGGGCGACTTCTACCGGATCCACGACTTCACGCTCAAGCCCAAGCCTCTCAACACACCTGAGCGACCCAATCCCGAACTGTTCCAAGGTGGCAATTCGTCTGCCGCACAGGAGAATGCCGGACGATACTCGGACTGGTACTTCAGCAACGGCAAGGATTTCGCCGGCGTCACCGAGCAACTCGACAATCTCCGTCGCGTCGCGCGCGATCACCAGCGCGAGGTCAAGTTCGGGCTCAACGGGTTCATCATCGCGCGCGATACCGAAAAGGAAGCCCGAGACACACTGCGCGAAATTATCGAGAAGGCGAACAAGCCTGCCGTCGAAGGCTTCAAGGGGGCGGTGCAACAGGCGGGCAATTCGACGGGCGACAAGAAGGGAATGTGGGCCGACTCCACGTTCGAGGACCTCGTTCAGTACAACGACGGCTTCAAGACCCAGTTGATCGGCACCCCGGAGCAGGTGGCCGAACGCATCGTCGCCTACCGCCGCCGCGGCGTCGACCTGATTCTCGGTGGCTTCCTGCACTTCCAGGAGGACATCGAATATTTCGGTGCCAGGGTGCTGCCGTTGGTTCGAGAGCTCGAAGCTGCCGAATCGAACGACCAGCAGCTGGTCGCGTCCCACTGACCTGGAGTTCCTTGAGCGGTCGGGTCCGTGCAGTAGCGTGAGTTCTCGGACCCGACCGACCTGGGTACGTCACTATCAGGATGAGGAGACGCGATGACCTACTCGCCCGGCAGCCCTGAAAACGGGGGCTCCAACTCTGGTGGCTACGGCGGAGGTGGACCGTCCTACGGCCTGTCGTCCTCGCCCAATCAGCCGTCCCCCAATCCCCAAGGTCATCCGGGTCAGAACCAGACGTTTCATCAGCCGTCGGTGTCCAATCCCTTCGGCCCGCCGGTCCCCGGAACGTCGGCACCGGTGAATCCTGCGCCACAGCCGAAGTCGAGAGGGTCGGGGCTGTCGAATCTGCCGAAGATCCTCACCTTCGTCATTCTCGGGCTCGGCATAGTGAACTTCCTGCTCGGATTGCTGGACCTCGTCACCGCCGAGGTCACCTCGTCTCAGGAGCTGCCGAGCAGCATTCAGACCTCGTTCAGCACCACGTTCTTCGCCTCCGGTGGAAGCGCGGTGTCGGTTGCACTGTTGCTGGCAGCGGGCATGATCGCCGGAGCGTCGTTGCTGCAGAAGGACACGAAGAATCAGGGCGTGGTGGCCGCACTGGCGATCACCGGCTTCCTGGTGTTGGCATTCCAGTCGTTCAGTCTGCCGAGCGCCGAGGGCAACGAGTTCGCCAGCACCTCCAGTTCGCTCGGCATCGGCGCGATCCTGGTGCTCGTTCTCGGCTTCGTCCAGGCAGCTGCCGCGGTCGCAGCTCTGCTGCTCGATGCGGGCATCGTCAAGGCTCCGGTCCCCAAGCCTGCAGGCTTCGGCGGCCAGACCCAGAACCAGCAGCCCGGATTCGGCCAGCCGAACCCGTACAACGCGCCGACGACATCGTTCGGTGGACCGTCACAGTCGCAGGCATACGGCAATCCGCCGTCGTACGGGCAGCCTCAGGGAACGTCGTCGAACTTCGGTCAGGCTCCGAGCGGACAGGCGTCGGGGCAGCATTCCTACAACCCGGGTGGCCAGCCGTCGTACGGACAGTCCGCCCCCAACCCGTCTCCGCAGGGCGGCTACGCGCCGCCGCCGTACACCGGTCCGAGCGGACCGGCCGCCGGGCAGGCGTACCCACCGAACCAGTACCAGTACGGGCAGCCGTCCGGATACGGTCAGCCCCCGGCGAAGTCGGACGAGCCGGAATCGGGCGATCAGTCGACGCCGTACGGCGCGCCCACGCAGTCCTTCGGGGCCACTCCCGCCGAGGACGAGAAGAAGCGCGACTGATTTCACGTCCCTCCAGGCACCCTTCGCGGCGCGCCTGACCGGTGCGCCGCGAAGATGATGCGAGTCTCGTTGCGATGAGCGATCTATTGAACCGAGAGACGCGACGCGCGGCCGCGCGGACTCCCAGTACCGGGCCGACGCCCGATCAGTCGCGCGTACTCGCCGGGGTGGCGTTCAAGATTTCCGGACTGGTCGTGGTGATCGCGACGACGCTCGCTCTGGTCACCCTCGTCTCGGTCAACAGTGATCTGACCGGCACCTTCGGGGCGATCGCCGGGTCGTGGTTCGCGGTGCACCTCGTACCCCTGAGTATCGGCGGTACATCCCTCGGTGTCGCACCGCTTCTGCCGACGCTGATCGTCGGCTGGTCCGTGGCGCGCACCGTTCACCGCGCAGTCGACATCGACACCGACGGCCGGATGGTGCGGTGGGTGTTCGCCGCCTCGTTGGCCGGTCCACTCGCCGTGACCGCCATCGCCCTGGCCGTCGCACAGGATGCGTCCACCGTCATCGGACTGTCCAGCCCCAACGCACTCGTCGCCTTCTCGTGGGTCGCAGGCGTGCACGCGGCCGCGTCGGGAACGGGTCTGCTGCTCGCGCGCTGGGACTCCGTGGTGATCCGCCGCGGGCTTCCGGAGTGGGTTCGCGCACTCGTCGCACCGTTCGTTCGCGCGATCTCGATGTTCGCCGCCGGCGGCGCGGCCGTCGTACTGATCGCCCTGCTCGTCTCGTGGGAGACCGCAGGAGCGCTGGTCGAGAGCGGACGCGATGTCGTCGGCATGCTCGGCCTCACAGTGCTGTCGGTGCTCTATCTCCCCAACGTCCTCATCGGTGCTCTCGCCGTGGCCACCGGTTCCTCTGCCGGGTTCGGCGACGCGTCGGTCAGCCTCTTCTCGACGACGGGAGGGCCGCTCCCGCCACTGCCGATCCTGGCCGTCCTCCCCGAAGGATCTGCGCAGACCATCTGGATCGTCATGCTGGTCGTCCCGATCGGTGTCGGGCTGTTGCTCGGCCGCGACTGCGCGATTCGCAGCGCCGACATCCAGGTCGCCGTGTCCTCGGTGTGGGTCGTGGCCGCCGCCACTGGAGCGCTCGCCGCGCTGTTCGGCTATGCCGCAGGCGGCAACCTGGGCACGTTCGGAACCGTCGAGGTGACCGAGTGGAGCTTCGGGTTGCTGACGTTCGCGTGGCTCGGTGTTGTCGGCTCGGCCTCGGCCGCCGTCACCGTGTGGCGTCGAGCAGAACCCGAGCCGATCCAGGACGAGCCGATCGCGAGCGAGCCCGTTGCCGCTGCGGTACCTACGGCCGAGTTGGCGATCGAGGCCGCTCCCGACGAGCCTGCGGACGTCGAGCCGGTCGAGGAGGTCGTCGAGGCGGAGGTCGTGAACGACGTCCCGGCCGAGATGCCCCCGGCCGAAGAACCGGAGGCGACCGTCCAGACCGTTGCCGACGAACCGTTGGATGCCGAAGTCGTCGCTCCTCCCACGGACCAGGACGGACCTGCCCGGTAGGTGTGCGGGGCGCAGAGACTAGGCTTTCCGCTGGCTCGAACGATCCGCCTCGATATTTCAGGAGTAGTGCGCTGACTGCCTTGCGTGAGACACCCGCGCGGGTCGTCGTCCTCGCATCGGGGACCGGCTCGCTCCTGCAGTCGCTCATCGCCGCGACTGCCACCGAGAACTATCCCGCGAGCATCGTCGCCGTCGGAGTCGACCGAGATTGCGACGCTGCCCGCCGTGCGGACGAGGCCGGGTTACCGAACTTCCGAATCGGGCTGAAGGACTATGCCGATCGGGCCCGGTGGGACATCGCACTCACCGATGCCGTCCTGGGTCACGAACCCGATCTGATCGTCACCGCCGGTTTCATGAAGATTCTCGGGTCCCGGTTTCTCGATGCTTTCGCCGGACGCATCATCAACACTCATCCTGCTCTGCTGCCGTCGTTCCCCGGTGCCCATGCCGTGCGGGATGCACTCGACCACGGCGTCAAACTGACCGGTTCGACGGTTCACCTGGTCGATTCCGGTGTCGACACCGGGCCGATCCTGGCGCAGGAAGCCGTGCCGGTTCTGGACGGCGACGACGAAGCCGCGTTGCACGAACGCATCAAGATCGTGGAGCGACGGTTGCTGGTCGACGTGATCGCAGCCGTGGTCGCCACAGGTGTCACCTCCGATGGACGAAAGGCTCAGATAATCCGATGAGTGAACGTAAAGCAGTGCGCCGCGCGCTGGTCAGCGTCTACGACAAGACCGGACTGGTCGAACTGGCGACAGGCTTGCACAGCGCAGGCGTCGCTCTGGTGTCCACCGGTTCGACGGCGAGCAAGATCGCCGACGCCGGAATTCCGGTCACCAAGGTCGAAGACCTCACCGGATTCCCCGAGACGCTGGAGGGACGCGTCAAGACGCTGCATCCTCGCGTCCATGCCGGCGTGCTCGCCGATACCCGCAAGCCCGAACATCTTGCCCAGCTCGAGGAGTTGGGCATCGAGGCGTTCGAGCTCGTCGTGGTGAACCTGTATCCGTTCACCGAGACCGTGGCCAGTGGGGCGACGCCGGACGAATGCGTCGAACAGATAGACATCGGTGGCCCGTCGATGGTGCGCGCCGCAGCCAAGAACCACCCGTCGGTGGCGGTCGTCGTCGACCCGGCCCGCTATGAGGACGTACTCACGGCCGTCGCCGGTGGCGGATTCACCCTCGCGGAGCGCACATCACTTGCGGCACAGGCTTTTCAACACACGGCCGCCTACGACGTCGCGGTGGCGTCGTGGATGAGCAGTGTGCTGGTGGAGTCCGAGTCCTCGTTCCCCGAGTGGATCGGTGGAACCTGGGACCGTTCGGCAGTACTGCGCTACGGCGAGAACCCACACCAGAAGGCTGCCCTGTACGTCGACTCCTCCGCTGCGGCAGGCATCGCGCAGGCCGAGCAGTTGCACGGTAAAGAGATGTCGTACAACAACTTCACCGATTCCGACGCGGCCTGGCGTGCGGCGTTCGATCACGCCGAGCCCACCGTTGCCATCATCAAGCACGCCAATCCCTGTGGCATCGCAATCGGCAAGGACATCGCCGAGGCGCACCGCAAGGCCCACGCCTGCGATCCGGTGAGTGCGTACGGTGGTGTGATCGCCGCCAACCGTGAGGTCACCGTCGAGATGGCCGAGCAGGTAGCCGAGATCTTCACCGAGGTCATCATCGCGCCGTCCTATGCAGACGGCGCACTCGGAGTGTTGCAGCGCAAGAAGAACATTCGCGTCCTGCTCGCGGTCGCACCGCCCACCTCGGGCGTCGAACTCAAGCCCGTCTCCGGCGGGGCACTGCTGCAGCAACGGGACGTGCTGGACGCGGACGGCGACAACCCGGCCAACTGGACCCTCGCAGCGGGAGAGCCGGTTGACGAGGCGACCCTGAAAGATCTCGAATTCGCTTGGCGTGCAGGCAGAGCCGTGAAGTCCAACGCGATCCTGCTCGCCCACGACGGTGCGTCGGTCGGCGTCGGAATGGGCCAGGTCAACCGCGTCGATGCTGCCCACCTCGCCGTGCAGCGAGCCGGGGATCGCGTCGTCGGTTCGGTCGCGTCCTCGGATGCGTTCTTCCCCTTCCCCGACGGTCTGCAGGTGCTGATGAGCGCAGGCGTCAAAGCTGTTGTGCAACCAGGTGGTTCGGTTCGCGACAACGAGGTGATCGCCGCAGCACAGGATGCGGGAGTGTCGCTGTATCTGACGGGTTCGCGGCACTTCGCTCACTAGCCTCTGACGCCGAACTCGAAGTTATGGATGGATTTCCGGCGAAATCCGTCCATAACTTCGAGTTCGGCTAGACCTTCGCCCCGGCGGCACGCAGTGCGTCGCGAACTCGCGCCGAAACGCCCCACGGATCGGTGCGCAATTGCATAGCGCTCACCCGGATAACCGTCCAGCCGAGTGATTCGAGAAGGTGTTGTCGCTCGATGTCCCAGGCCCGTTGCCTCTCGTCCGACCAGTGCTGCTCGCCGTCGTACTCCACCGCCACCTTCCAGCGTGCCCAGCCGATGTCGATGCGGGCGAACACCCTCCCGTCCGGACCCACCACCTCGATCTGCGTTTGCGGGCGAGGTAGTCCTGCGTTCAGAAGGGCCAGTCTGGTGCGGGTCTCCTGCGGTGATTCCGCACCTGCGTCGACCACGGCGAGTACGGCCCTCAGCTGAACGATGCCGCGAGCACCTCGATGGTTCTCTGCGAGCCGGGCGATGTCGTGAACGCCGACTCCGGTGGCGCGGACGAGTGCATCGAGTCGTGCCACGGCGGTTCCGAACGGCCTACGTCGGCCGAGGTCGTATGCAGTGCGTGCCGCTGTGGTGACTGCCAAGCCGTCGACAGTCTCGACTTCTTGGGGTAGCAGCTCGTCGAAACCGATGCGCAGGCCGTCGAACTTCTTACGATGCTCTGCCCACAGGAGTTCGGCGTCGTCATCGCCGGAGATCCACTTCGATCCGTGGAGTGCGGCAGCACTCAGGCCGGACACGACGGCGTTCCCATGTGAGTACAGCCAGGCTGCCCGCGCTCGGGTCGGTGCGTCCAGCTCGCTGTCCGGATCGATGTAGACGTCGCGATAGATCCTTCGGAAGTGGCCTCTGAGCTGCTGGCGGGTCACCAGCCCGTTCGCCAGGGCCTCTGATCCGACGAACGGTGCGCTGTCCATCCACGCACTGTGGCATCGAACTCGCTCGGAAAGTGGTTCGAGCGTCGGCTGTGGATGAAGAAAATAGTTGTCCACAGTTACGTGGTTGTGATCGAAGTTCCGCCGAAGTGTGCATCGGCTGCCGAACTCGAAGTTATGGACGGAATTTGCCCGAATTTCGTCCATAACTTCGAGTTCGGCGGAACCATAACGGAGCACTCGATGGCAGCAATTGCCAAACGCTCGTAGCGTGGAGAAGTGACCTCTACCAAACCTGGCATCTCCACTCTCGGCGAACTCAAGGCATCCGGACATCGGCAGCGGTCGATCAAGGAAGAGTTGCGGGAAAATCTTCTGAAGGCATTGCGTGACGGCGAAGATCCGTGGCCGGGGATCGTCGGTTTCGGCGGCACCGTGTTGCCGCAGTTCGAGCGCGCGATTCTGGCCGGTCACGACGTGGTGCTGCTCGGCGAGCGTGGGCAGGGCAAGACGCGTCTGTTGCGCACCCTGAATCTGCTGCTCGACGAGTGGGTGCCGGTGATCGCGGGGGCGGAACTCGGTGAGCACCCGTACGAGCCGATCACCCCGGCGAGCATCAGGAAAGCAAAGGAACTCGGCGACGATCTGCCGGTCGAGTGGCGGCACCGCAGCGAGCGGTACGCCGAGAAGCTCGCGACCCCGGATACGTCGGTGGCGGACCTCGTCGGCGACGTCGACCCGGTCAAGGTGGCGGAGGGGCGCAGCCTCGGCGACCCGGAGACCATTCACTTCGGTCTGGTTCCCCGCAGCCACCGCGGCATCGTGGCGATCAACGAGCTGCCCGACCTCGCCGAGCGTATCCAGGTGTCGCTGCTCAACGTCATGGAGGAGCGCGACATCCAGGTTCGCGGCTACACCTTGCGCCTGCCGCTCGACGTGATGCTCGTTGCGAGCGCGAACCCCGAGGACTACACCAATCGCGGACGCATCATCACCCCGCTCAAGGACCGTTTCGGCGCGGAGATCAGGACGCACTACCCCCTCGAACTCGACGCCGAGGTGTCAGTCATAAACCAGGAAGCAGAGCTGCAGGCGACGGTTCCGACCTATCTGCTCGAGGTGCTGGCGCGATTCACCCGATTGCTGCGCGAGTCGCCGTCGGTCGACCAGCGCTCCGGTGTTTCCGCTCGGTTCGCGATCGCTGCGGCCGAAACCATCGCTGCCGCAGCCGTTCACCGGGCCGCGATTCTCGGAGAGGCCGAGCCCGTGGCCCGGCCTGTCGACCTCGGGACCATCATCGAGGTGTTGCGCGGCAAGGTCGAATTCGAGTCGGGTGAGGAAGGACGCGAAATCGAGGTCCTCGAGCACATGCTGCGCCGCGCGACCGCCGATACCGTGCGTGCTCACCTCGGCGGCATCAACCTCGCCGCTCTGGTGACGGCCATCGAGACGGGTGAACCGATCGTCACCGGCGACCGCATCACCGCCAAGGCGTTGCTCGACGAGCTGCCCGACGTCGAGGTGATCGGCGACATCCACGAGCGTCTGAACGCCACGTCGGACGGCGAGAAGGCAGCTGCCGTCGAGCTCGCTCTCGAAGGTCTGTATCTGGCGCGTCGCATCTCCAAGGATCCCGACGACGACGGTCAGACGGTGTACAGCTGATGCGTCGCTCCAGATACGGGCGGTATCACGACGGGCCGGACCCTCTTGCGCCACCGGTGGATCTGCGCGAGGCGCTCGACGCCATCGGCGAGGACGTGCTCGAGGGCGCGTCCCCGCGTCGGGCACTGCAGGAGATGCTGCGGCGTGGAACGAAGAACATGCGTGGGCTCGACGACCTCGCTGCTCAGGCCGCCAAACGTCGGCGAGATCTGTTGAAGAAGAACAACCTCGACGGCACATTGCAGGAAGTGCGTGAGCTGCTGGACAAGGCGGTACTCGAAGAGCGCAAAGCACTTGCGCGTGCCCTCGACGACGATGCGCGGTTCCAGGAGATGCAGATCGGTGATCTGTCACCGTCCACTGCCCAAGCGGTGCAAGAGCTTTCGGACTACGACTGGCGTTCGTCGGAGGGGCGCGAGAATTACGAGAAGATCAAGGACTTGCTCGGACGCGAAATGCTCGACCAGCGTTTCGCGGGTATGAAGCAGGCGCTCGAAGGTGCCACCGACGAGGACCGTCAGGCCATCAGCGAGATGCTGAAGGACCTCAACGAATTGCTCGACGCCCACAACAAGGGCGAGGACACCGATGAGCAGTTCGACCAGTTCATGAACAAGCACGGGCAGCACTTTCCGGAGAATCCGAAGAATGTCGACGAGCTACTCGATTCATTGGCGGAAAGAGCTGCCGCCGCACAGCGACTACGTAACTCTCTGTCTCCCGAGCAGCGTGCAGAGTTGGATGCGTTGGCGCAGCAGGCCTTCGGTGATTCGAATCTGTTGAGCCAGCTCGATCAGCTCGATCAGAATCTGCAGCAGGCGCGGCCCGGTGAGGACTGGGATGGCTCGCAGAACTTCCGTGGCGAGAACGGCATGGGCCTCGGCGACGGTACCGGTGCGCTTCAGGACATCGCGAATCTCGAGAACCTGGGCAATCAGCTCTCGCAGCAGTACAATGGCGCTGCCTTGGACGACATCGACGCCGACGCGTTGCTGAAGCAACTCGGGCCCGAGGCTGCGGCCGATGCGAGGATGCTCGCCGAGCTCGAAAAGGCGCTGCAGCAGCAGGGTTTCATGGACAAGGGTGCCGACGGCCAGTGGCGGCTCTCACCCAAGGCGATGCGGCAGCTGGGGCAGTCCGCACTCAAGGATGTCGCGGGCAAGCTGTCCCGACGCGGCGGCGAGCGAGACACGCGCAAAGCGGGCGCGATGGGCGAGCCCACCGGTGCGTCGCGTGCGTGGGAGTTCGGCGACACCGAGCCATGGGATGTCACGCGCACGGTGAACAATGCGGTACTGCGCTCGGCTGCAACGGGATCGGGCTTTCCGGTGCAGCTGCAGGTGACCGATGTGGAGATCAGCGAGACCGAGACTCGCACACAGGCCGCGGTGGCACTGTTGGTCGATACCTCGTTCTCGATGGTGATGGACGGCCGCTGGGTGCCGATGAAACGCACAGCGCTGGCTCTCAATCACCTGGTCAGCACTCGCTTCCGCGGGGACGATCTACAACTCATCGGATTCGGTAGGCATGCACAGACATTGACGGCGTCGGAGCTGGCCGGGTTGGACGGTGCCTACGATCAGGGCACCAATCTGCACCACGCTCTGATGCTCGCGGTACGTCATCTGCGGCGTCATCCCAATGCGCAGCCGGTCGTGCTGATCGTCACCGACGGGGAGCCGACGGCGCATCTGGAACCGGACGGCCACGCGTACTTCGACTATCCTCCGTCGTCGAGAACCCTCGGTCTGACCGTCCGCGAGCTCGATACCGTCGCGAAACTCGGTGCGCAGGTGACGATCTTCCGTCTCGGAGACGACCCAGGCCTGGCACGAGTGGTCGACAAGATGGCCGAGCGAGTGGGCGGACGCGTCATCGCCCCGGATCTGGACGGACTCGGTGCGGCGGTGGTGACCGACTACCTCAAGCGTCGGCGATCCTGATTACTTCTTTGCTGCCTTGATATCGACCGATACTCCGCCCCAGAAGGCGAAACCGGTGATGATGACGCGAGGTGCGCCGGGGTGCGTCGCGCTGACGTGATCGAAGCCGCCCATGATGCCCATACCGCGGACTTCGACGCTCACTCCGGGCGGCACGGTGACCTCGATGCCGCCCATGATGGCGACACAGTTGATGGTGGTTTCCTCGGCGGTGAACGATGCGCGGCGTAGGTCGAGTTCTATGCCGCCCCAGAATGCGATCGCGTCGATGCGTGCGGCGGGGGTCCACTCGCCCTTGCGCACGGCACCGCTCATGATCGCGATCACGCGGTCGTTCGAGGAACCACCGGACGGTATGGGCGCTGGGGGAGGGGAGAGCACCAGGTCGCCGGTCAGCACATCGAGCTCGCCGTAGGTTTTCGCCTGGTACACCGCAGCGGTGCGCTCGTCGTATTCGCTGACGGTGAGTTGGCCGTTCGCGAACGCGTCGCTCAGCAACTGCGCGACGAGGTTTCGGTCCGCATCGGCCGCGCGAACCTGGCTTCGATCTCGGTCGGGGAGATGATCGCTCACCGCCCGGACACTACCGGTGCCGGGGTCAGGCCGCATTCAGGATCGTGCGGCTACCGAGCGGTGACGCAAGAGTCATCTGCATGGTGGCGTAGACGGCAACCATGATGCAGGACTTGTCGGCGGCATCGGGCCTGGTTCCGGTTCGCAGTTCGATCGTGACGGTGGTGTCGGTCTCGGTGACCGACGCGTCGGCCCCGTAGCACTCGGGTGTGCCGGTCACGAAGTGCACCGCAATGGTGTTGGGGGATACCTGGCTCCACGACTCGAACGGAGTGGTGGTGGCGCGGATCAGGCCGGGGGTGGCCTCGAACATCGTGCCCACGTCGCCGACGGGAACTTCGTGCGGAACCGGAGGGGCGCTGGGTTGCTGGACGAGTCCCATGGGTGTTGTGGAGTCGATGCTGGGCGTTGTGTCCTCGTCGCTACCAGCGGCGGTGCTGCAGCCGGCCAGCAGCAGGCACAGCATGACACCCGCGGCGAGAAACCTCATGAGTCCAAACTAGCGCTGGGAGCTGAGGAGAACCTTTGTGTTCGGCTCACGCGAGGAAGACCGTCACGAGAGCGATGACGGGGATAGAGACGAGCGTGGTCACGAACGCGGTGTCGCGGGCGAGCACCACCCCGCGCTGGTATCGGCTGGCGAAGACGAACACGTTCTGCGCGGTGGGCAGTGCGGAGACGACGACGATGGCGAACAGATCGTGCCCGTCCAAACCGAAGACGAACCTGGCCATGAGGTAGCCGAGCAACGGCTGCAGCGCCATCTTGAACACGCTTGCCAGGGCCACGTCCCGCCGCGGACTGCTGCCTTTCTGCAGGACCCGGGCACCGTAGAGGGACAGACCGAAGGCGAGCAGCGCCCCGGGCACGGACAGGTTGCCGACGAGTTGGAACGGCTGCATGAGCGCCTCGGGGAGCTCGTATCCGGTGATCGACAGCACGAGGCCTGCGGCTCCGGCCACCACGATCGGATTGCGGAACGGCGTGGTGACGGTCTTGAACAGCGAGACCTTGTCGATCTTGGTGGAAATGTCGAGGATGGTGACGGCGATCGGGGTGTAGATCATGATCTGGAACAGCAGCAGGGGCGCGACGAAGTTCGCGTCGCCGAGCACGAACACGGCGATCGGGATGCCCAGGTTGGCGGCATTGACGTAGGAACTCGCGAGTGCGCCGATGGTCGCGTCGGGCACGGACCGTTTCAGCGCGAGCTTCGCGATGACGAAGTAGATGGCCCCGACGAGCAGTGCCGTGGAACCGGCGACGGCCAATACAGGCGAGAGAATCACCGACAGATCGGAATTGGCCAACGTCACGAACAGCAATGCCGGTGTCGCGACGAAGAACACGAGACGACCGAGGACGAATTGGCCGTGCTCGCCCAGCACATTCAGGTGAGCAAGAAGGTAGCCCAGGGCGATAACGACGAAGATGACGGTGAAGCCCTCGAGAACGCCGGACATCGTCGAAGTGCTCATTTCTTGCTGGGAACGACAGAAAGGCCACGTAGCCGAGGGCTACGTGGCCTTTCTCGAAAGCTGATTCAGCGGCTGGTGAACGGCAGCAATGCCATTTCACGAGCGTTCTTCACTGCGACAGCGACCTGGCGCTGCTGCTGCGGGGTGAGCCCGGTGACCCGACGGCTGCGGATCTTGCCGCGGTCGGAAATGAACTGACGAAGAAGGTTGATGTCCTTGTAGTCCACCGTGGTGACCTTGGCGGCGTTCAACGGATTCTTCTTCGGTCGACGACCCGCCTCTGCGCGGACCTTCTTCGACGGTGCTCTCTTGACTGCCATCTCTACCTTTTCCCTTACCAGCTCGACTTGTGGACGCCTGGCAGTTCCCCGCGGTGAGCCATCTCGCGCATTTTCACGCGGGACAGCCCGAATTTCCGTAGGTAACCGCGCGGACGTCCATCCGCAGCGTCACGATTGCGCAATCGTACCGGACTCGAATCGCGTGGCAGACGCTGCAGTGCCGCCTGGGCCTGCGCGCGCTCGGAGTCGCTGCTCGAGGGCTTGCGGATGATCTCCTTGAGCTCGCCGCGACGCGTTGCCCAGCGGGCGACAACGAGCTTGCGTTGCTCGTTCTTCGCTATCTTCGATTTCTTGGCCATGGCTATCGCTCTTCCCTGAAGTCGACGTGCTTGCGCACGACCGGGTCGTATTTCTTCATGACCAGTCGGTCGGGGTCGTTGCGGCGGTTCTTGCGGGTGACGTAGGTGTAGCCGGTGCCGGCGGTCGACTTCAGCTTGATGATCGGACGGACGTCCGTGCTCTTGCCCATCAGATCTTCTCCCCGCGTGCGCGGATCTTGGCGACCACGGCGTCGATGCCGTCGCGGTCGATGGTCTTGATGCCCTTGGCCGAGAGCGTGAGGGTGACGCGGCGTCCGAGGCTGGGTGCGTAGTAGGTCTTGCGCTGAATGTTGGGATCCCAGCGGCGGCTGGTGCGCACGTGGGAGTGCGAGACCGACTTTCCGAAGCTGGGGGTGCGGCCGGTGACCTGGCAGTGCGCTGACATGAGCGTTCCTTTCTTGCCGTTATGACAATCGTTTTCGACAAAGCGTTCATCCGAATGTAGCGTGCATCCTCAGAGAATGACAATCGTTGTCGAGAAGAAAGGTGCCCGTGAACTACTCACCGGACGATCGAACCCCGATGGTCCTCGTCTCCGGCTGGACCGGAGCCATGGACGCGGTCGTGACATCGCTGCTCGCGCCGGGAACTGTTGCTGTTCGCCACGATCTGAGCCGCGTCACCGAGGGCGTCGTGCGTCGCACGCTGTACGTCCTGGGTGAGAATCCGCGCGAGACGATCCTGGAACTGGCGCACGGCTGTGTCTCGTGCACGCTCCGTGAGGATCTGCTGCCACTGCTGCGTGCACTGTCCACGCGCAGCACTGTCGATCGCATCGTGCTCGTCATGGACCCGGCGCTCGAACCCGAAGCGTTGTGCTGGGCGGTGGACAACGTCATCGTCGCGGACGTGGTGGGGCAGATCGACGGACCCGCCTCGCGAGATGTGCGTATCGAGGCCGTGATCGGCTGCCTCGACGCCGCAACCTGGTTGGCCGACGCCACCGGCGACGACACCTTGGCCGACCGAGGCGTCGTCGCCAGTGGTGACGACGATCGCACCGTCGCGCAGCTGGTGGTAGGGCAGGTCGATTACGCCGACGCGCTCGTCGTCACCGCAGGTCCCGATGTCGACGCCTGGGAGCGGGCCAGGCTCGCGGCTGTCCTCGCGCGGTTGGCACCGAACGCACCTGTCGTCTGGGTTCCGCAGGACTCGATGGTCGACGGACCGGCAGTTCTCGCGTCTGTTCCCTTCGACGCCCGACGCGGTGAGATCACCGACGCCCACTCGCCGCTGTTGCGCGGCCAGCCGCCCTTGTCCGTCGACTGCGGAGTCGCACTCGTGGAGTTCGCCGCAACGAGGCCCTTCCACCCCGAACGATTGCACGAGGCCATCGACGTGTTGCTCGACGGCGTCGTCACCGCGCGCGGACGGGCGTGGGTGGCCACGCAACCCGACGAAGCTCTGTGGATCGAGTCGGCAGGCGGCGGACTTCGGGTTGCGAGCGCCGGAAAGTGGCTCGCTGCAATGACTCCCGTGGAACAGGACCGCATCGATACCACCCGTCGAGCAATGGCAGCGCTGCGGTGGGACGAGCAATTCGGTGATCGAGACACCTCCCTGGTGATCCTGGTGCATCAGGCCGACCCCACCGAGATCGACCGAACCCTGCAGTGGGCATTGGTCTCCGACGACGAGATGACCGATCCCGCCCAATGGGCCACGTGGACCGACCCTTTCGGCCAGTGGCACGAAGACCCCTGCGAGAGCAGCGAATCCCCGTACGCAGACCAGTCACGAGAGGCAACAGAATGAAGCCAGGCATCCATCCCGACTACCACCCGGTCGTGTTCCAGGACTCGAGCACCGGGAACAAGTTCCTCACCAGATCGACCGTTACGTCCGCCCGCGAGACCGAGTGGGAAGACGGCAACACCTACCCGCTGATCGTCGTCGACGTCTCGTCGGAATCACATCCCTTCTGGACCGGGGCTGCGCGGTTGATGGACACCCAGGGACGCGTCGAGAAGTTCGAGAAGCGGTACGGCCGCCGAAGCCGAAAGGACGCCTGAGTCATGGCTGTTCCGAAGAGAAAGATGTCGCGCTCGAATACCCGAAGCAGGCGAGCACAGTGGAAGGCCGTTGCGCCGGATCTGGTGACGGTGCGTTTTCAAGGTCGAGAGTTCAGAGTGCCGCGGAGATTGGTCAAAGCAGTCCAGGCCGGGGTGTACGACCCGAGCTGATCGCCGACGGGTCTATCTTCACATTCATGAACGATGGACCCAGCTCGCGAGATGTGAAGCGATGGCGGCAATACCTCGCAGACGAGCGGGCCGAGGCCGCCGTCTATCGCGATCTGGCCGGCCGACGCAGCGGCGAGGAGCGAGAGATACTGCTCGCACTCGCCGATGCGGAAGGCCGCCACGAGCAGCATTGGCGAAATCTGCTGGGTGAGCGAGTCGGCATGCCGCTGAAAGGCGACATCCGTACTCGAATCCTCGGGGTATTGGCACGCCGATTCGGTTCGGTGTTCGTACTCGCGCTGGCCCAACGAGCCGAAACCCGTTCGCCGTACGCCACCGACGCCGACGCCACGGAGGCCATGACGGCCGACGAGCAGATCCATGCCGAGGTCATCAGGGCGCTGGCAGCCCGCGGTCGCAATCGACTGTCCGGCACCTTCCGGGCTGCGGTGTTCGGGGCCAACGACGGTCTGGTGAGCAACCTGGCTCTGGTCCTCGGCATCAGCGGCTCCGGGGTGTCGAATCAGATCGTCCTGTTCACGGGTCTCGCGGGCTTGCTCGCCGGCGCGCTGTCGATGGGTGCGGGCGAATACGTCTCGGTCCGCTCGCAACGCGAACTGCTCGAGGCGTCGTCCCCGGACAGCGCGGCGCGAGATGCCGTCCGACACCTCGACGTCGACGCCAACGAACTGGCACTGGTGTACCGAGCCCGAGGAATGACGCAGCAGGAGGCCGACGCCAAAGCGGCGGAAGTACTGCGGCTATTGCCTGCGGACGAGATGGCTCCCGACGTCGACCAGCACGAGTCGATCGGAACCGGCCTCGGTGCGGCCGGGGCCAGTTTCTGCTTCTTCGCCTCCGGTGCCGTCATCCCGGTCCTGCCGTACCTGTTCGGCCTCGAAGGTTATGTGGCACTTGCCGTTGCGGCTGTCCTTGTTGGGCTGGCACTGATCTGCACGGGCCTGGTGGTGGGACTGCTCAGTGGTGGGCCGCCGGTCAAACGTGCTCTGCGCCAGCTGGCTATCGGCTACGGGGCGGCCGGTGCGACATATCTGTTGGGCTTGGCATTCGGTGGGGGAGTGTAGAGACCGGCGTCCTGGGCAGGTTTGCACACTAGTGGGTCCCATCGACGGGATCCCGTCCGAACAGGGCACTTCCGTGCATTCAGTCCCACCACCTGTCGAAATAATTCGCTCGCGTGGGCAAGGTTTCGCTCGATAGGGTCCTCGTCATGCGCGCAACCGTTCTGTCTGGTGCCGCTCTCGACACGAGAGCCGTTACGAGCCTTGTGCTGCGCGCGTATTCACCGGAGCGATTGGCCGCTCTCTGCGGCAAACAAGCTCAACTTGTGAATCGACCCATCGAATAGCGCCCTCTTGTGTAAGGGGGCAGGAAGGAACATCGTGCCCCCGAACAAGGTGGGCTTGCGTTTGCTCAATTGGGCGTCACAGCTCGAGGACAAGACACTCGAGCAGGCCCGTGAGACAGCGTCGATGCCGTTCGTGCATCCGCACGTCGCCCTGATGCCCGACGCTCACAGCGGTATGGGAAGCGCAGTCGGAACCGTGATCCCGACATTGGGTGCAGTGATACCGGCTGCAGTCGGAGTCGATATCGGCTGCGGAATGATCGGCGTCCGAACAGAATTCACCCTCGCCGACGTCGACGGCCGCAATCTGACGGACTTGCGACTCGCCATCGAGGCAAGCATCCCGCTGTCGCCGGGCAACTACAACGCCGGTGTGGATCGATGGCAGTTCACTGCGCCCAAGCTGGTCGAACTCGAGGAGTTGGCGGCCAAGGACGGTGTCGAGCTGAATCATTCACCGCAGTGGCGTGAACAGCTCGGTTCGTTGGGCGGCGGCAATCATTTTGTCGAGCTGTGCCTCGACGAAACCGATCGTGTATGGCTGTTTCTGCACAGTGGGTCGAGGGGCGTCGGCAACAAGATCGCGAAGAAGCACATCGCGATCGCGCAGCGTCTGTGTGCCCAGTGGTGGATCTCGTTGCCCAACAAGGATCTGGCGTACCTGCCCGAGAGTGCGCCTGAATTCGGACGGTACATCCGAGATCTGAAGTGGGCGCAGCGGTTCGCTTACCTGAACCGGGCCGAGATGATGGACCGGTTCGGCGCGTTGTTCGCCGAATGGATGGGAACCGACGATCATCGCGAGGTCGAGCGGATCAATTGCCATCACAACTACACGGTGAAGGAAACGCACGCTCAGAAGGATGTGTGGCTCACACGCAAGGGCGCGGTAGACGCACACGAGGGTGTCAAGGCGATCATTCCCGGGTCGATGGGAACTCGTTCGTATGTGGTCGTCGGTAAGGGCTCGCGGGCGGCGCTGCGCTCTGCTCCTCACGGTGCCGGGCGGCAGTTCTCGAGGACCGAGGCCAGGAAGCGGTTCACCCACGAGAACCTGCGCGAGCGGATGGTAGGGATCGAATTTCGCGACAGTGCCGACTTCATCGACGAGATTCCCGATGCCTACAAGTCCATCGATGTCGTGATGGAGGACGCCCGCGACCTGGTGACGATCGAGCACGAGTTGCGGCAGATCCTCAACGTCAAGGGGACCTGAGCGCGGGTTCGTCCCGTGGTTCGGCCACACTTCTGTCCTGTGCGGCTGAACGACAAAAGACGCGCGTCGAGATCTGCTCTCGGCGCGCGTCTTCGGTCCACAAGGAGATGAAGCGGAAGCTCAGTCCTCTTCGGGGCAGGAGAAGGTGACCGTAACGTTGCTGCGGTCGATCGGTGCGAAGTACACCGAGCGCATGGCTGTTGCTTCGCGATCTGCGTAGGCGCATCCATTGATCGGGCCATCGAGCTTGATCAGCATGAGGTTGCCGGTGTCTTTGATCGTCGCGCGAGCCTCGGAAATGGAACTGCCCTCGATGTCATCCTCGAAATCGGGGACAGCATCTGCTGCATTCGCCATCGGCGCGAATCCGATCGCGCAGGCAATGGACAACGTGGCAACGGCCAACGACTTCTTCAACATGACATCTCCTCGGTTTCAATCTGTTGGCTCCTGCTGACTGATTGCGGCCACAGGGGCGTGTGCAGTCACCGGAGGTGTATAACTCACGTTGAACTTCAGCCAGCCAGTGCTGACCTTAAGTTTCGTGCTCAGACTAGCAGCGCATGCGGTGTTCCGGCGCGCCAGTCGCCGATCGACTATGTCGCATATGT
Source organism: Rhodococcoides navarretei (assembly GCF_038069675.1). Taxonomy (NCBI): domain Bacteria; kingdom Bacillati; phylum Actinomycetota; class Actinomycetes; order Mycobacteriales; family Nocardiaceae; genus Rhodococcoides; species Rhodococcoides navarretei. The sequence continues at coordinate 3,828,746 of NZ_JBBPCN010000001.1, read as the reverse complement.
TGCTTATATCTGGTTGCGCTGTGGGAAGGGACGATGGACGTCGGACTACGTGTGCCATGGCCAATCTTGCCCAGTTCATTGCACTGACGCGTACCTGCCGCAACCAGGAGTTCCTAGATTCCCCGTCCGAGCTATCTTCCCGACCCCGACGGGATTGTCCGCGTTCGTCCCGTTGTGCGTCGTTGTTCTCGTACTGTTCACTCAACTGCTTCGCTTGGTTAACGGATAGAGCGGGCGTCGCCTTCACCATCGATTCATGACGCTCAATCCCGCAGGCGAGACCGTCGCGACCGGTATCCCGGGCACGCTCGCCGAGAACATGACCATGGCCGAGCAGCACGATTGGCATCGGTCGTTCCTGCGGCGGCACCCGGTCAGTCGACGAAATTTCCTGGTGGGGGCGGCCGCGACGGCCGCCGCGGTAGGCGTCGGGAATTCGGTGTTCGCACGTAACGCCTACGCGCAGGATGCTCCGCTGGCGGTGGCTGGGCGGCACATGGGATTCGGAAACGACCCGGCGACACAGCTGCGATTCTCCGCCCAGCTTTCGCGCAATCCCGGGATCACCGGAGTCTTTCTCGATCACGGACCCACACCGGCACTCGGCGCGACGACGTCCGCGGAGGTGCGCAACCTGATCAGCCAGGTGCCGCAGACCGACGGCGGCATCCTCTCGGCCGAGCAGTATTACGTGCACGTACCCGTGGACAATCTGACGCCGAAGCTGCCGCATTACTACCGCTGGCGCACCGCCGACGGCTTCGTCAGCGACATCCGCAGCGCATCTCCTGCCGTGCCGACCGGTCGTATCGCTCCGTTCCGGTTCACGATGATGGGCGATCAGGGCAACGACGAAACCCCCTCGCAACCGGAGGGTTTGGTTGCCGGCGACTACGACGATCTGTACTACAAGGCAGACAACGAACCGTCGGTCAAGCACGCGCGCAACATCAATCGTCAGATCGCGGCCTCGCACCCGGATTTTCACATTCTGGCCGGTGATATCGCGTACGCGGACCCGTCGGGTTCTGGTGTTCCGCCTCAGTTCGCCAAGCACGGACAGACCCCACCGAAGGGATTCGACAAGTTCAACCCGTTCGTCTGGGACGGCTATTTCCAGGCGATCGAAGCCAGTGCGTCGACCGCGCCGTGGTTGTTCGCCACAGGCAACCACGACATGGAGGCGCTGTACAGCCCCAACGGATACGGCGGCCACGCAGCGCGTTTGGATCAGCCGACCAACGGGCCGAAGGGCTGCCCGTCGGCCTACTCGTTCGTCTACGGCAACACCGCGGTGCTCTCGCTCGACGCGAACGACGTCAGCTACGAGATCAAGGCCAACACCGGGTACAGCGGTGGAGCCCAGAACACCTGGGTGGAGCAGACTTTGGCGAAATACCGGGCCGATCCGAACATCGACTTCATCGTCTGTTTCTTCCACCACTGCGCGTATTCGACCACCTCGACGCATGCGAGCGACGGCGGTGTGCGCGACGCATGGGTGGCACTGTTCGACAAGTACAAGGTGGATGTGGTGCTCCAAGCGCACAATCACGTCTTCGAGCGCACCGATCCGATTCGTGGCAATCGCGCGACTCGGGTCGCCGGTGACAACGCCACGGTCAACGGAAAGACCGACGGCACCGTGTATTACACCGTCGGCGGTGGTGGTCGTCCGCGCTACACCTTCCAGGACGGCGAGGGCGTGAGCTACCGCGGCAACGAGTTGCCCGACACCGCAGTTCCGAACAGCTACGTGTGGGCACCGGACGGCACCAAGTCGGCCGAGTCCATCACCTGGTCGAGGGTTCGATTCCTGAACTACTCGTTCGTCAGAGTCGATGTGGTGCCGGGTCTTCCGGGCATCAAGGCCAGCACGATGACCATCGGTGCCATCGACGAATACGGCAATGAGTTCGACAGGTTGACGTTCACTCGAGACATCCCGGTGGGCCCGATTTTCGGCTCTTCCTAGGCTCTCCCATGTGCGCGGAAATTCGACCCCTGCTACGAACTTCCGTGCACGTGCGGCGAAGCCGCTCTACAGCCACTTCTGACGCTTGAACACCACGTACAGTGCTGTCGAGCAGAGCACCATGGCGACCAGGGCGAGTGGATATCCCAAGTGCCACTTCAATTCGGGCATGTCCTCGAAGTTCATGCCGTAGATGGCGGCGACCAGGGAGGGTGCGAAAAGAATTGCACCCCAGGACGAGATGCGCTTGACCTGCTCGTTCTGTTCCAGGCTCACCTGCGTCATGTTGCGCATTTCCTCGTTCTGTTGTTGCGCAACCATGGTCGAGTGCACGGTCATCGCGTTCTGCAGGATGGACCGGAATGCCTCGATGCGGTCGGAGATGCGGATCGCATGGTCCAGGACGTCGCGAAGATTGCGCTGCAGTTCGACGTCGACGTGATACTTGTCCGATCCGCGCTTGAGGGATTCGATCATCTCGACCAAAGGCTTTGCGGCGCGGTCGAATTCGGACACCTCACGCAGCAGTGAATAGATGCGACGCGACACGCTCGGATCGCCGGTGAACAGTTGATCCTCGATCTCGTCGATGTCGGTCTGCAATCCCTTGATGACGGGAACGTACTCGTCGACCACTTGGTCGAGGATGCCGTACAGAATCGCCTCTGGCCCGAGTCCGAGCAACTCGGGGGATTCCTCAAGCCGGTGCCGCACCTTCCCGAGCTCGGGCGATTCGGCGTGACGAATGGTGACCACAAAATCCACGCCGAGAAAAATGTGCAATTCGCCGAATTCGACCTTTTCGGTCTCGTCGATATATCTGGCGGGGCGCAGTACGACGAAGAGCTGCTCGGCATAGCGTTCGAGCTTCGGTCGCTGATGGGCTGCGATCGCGTCCTCGACGGCCAAACGATGTAGGCCGAATTCGTCTGCAACTGCGTTGATTTCACGGAGCTCGGGACGATAGAGGCCGATCCATGCCATTCCGTGGCGATCCCGCATGCACTCGAAAGTGATATCGAGGCTTTCGGGATTCGCAGTTCGCTTCCCCTCGACGTAGACGGCGTTGTCGACGATCGGCACTTCGGGTCACCTCGGTTCGAGAAAGAAGCGTGCCGGACGGCACCCGATCGAGACTATCGCCTGAACGTAGGGCGATGCAGCAGCGAGTGCACCCAGGACCCTCGCATGTTGCTGTGAATCCGCCGTCGATGCCGTGACATGCTGATCCGATGCTTCTCGACCTCCTCGGCTACCTCGGTATCGCAGTCTTCGCGGCGTCGGGTGCTTTGATCGGAGTGCATCGCCGGTTGGATCTGTTCGGAGTCTGCGTCGTCGGAATCACGACGGGTATCGGCGGTGGAGTCATTCGTGATCTTCTCCTCGGCATTCATCCGCCGACGTCGCTGGACACGTGGCCGAACGTCACCGTCGGCTTCTGTGCGTCGCTGGCCGTCTTCGTGGCGCACCGACAGATGGGCAAGGTGCGACGCGGTGTTCTCGTGCTCGACGCATTCGGCATGGGACTGTTCGCTGCGACCGGCGCGACGATCGCGTTGGCGGCCGGCGGGAGCTCCCTGTCGGGAGCCCTCATCGGCACCACAACCGCGGTTGCCGGCGGCGTGATTCGAGACGTGCTGGTCAACGAGGTACCGCTGTTGCTTCATCGGGATCTGTACGCTCTGCCCGCCCTGCTCGGCGCGACGACCGTCGTGTTGGCCGATGTTCTGACCCTTCCGGAGAACGTGGGACTCGTCGCGGGAACAGTGCTCGCGACGGGGTTGCGACTGCTTGCGCTGTGGCGAAAGTGGAACCTCCCGCTGGCCCGCAACCTTCCGAGCCTGTAGGCGGTCGTCGGTGGAGTAGGTACCCCTCTCAGCCGTATCTCAGTCGACCAGGACAAACTGTACGAATGCGGATTTTGGTGGTCGACGACGATCGAGCAGTGCGTGAGTCGCTGCGTAGGTCGCTGACGTTCAACGGGTACACCGTGGACCTGGCGGTCGACGGGCTGGATGCGCTCGAGCAGGTGGCTGCGGCGCGGCCCGACGCGTTGGTGCTCGACGTGATGATGCCTCGGCTGGACGGCCTGGAGGTGTGTCGTCGACTGCGCAGTGTCGGTGACGATCTGCCGATCCTCGTCTTGACGGCACGGGACTCGGTCTCCGAGCGTGTCGCGGGCCTCGATGCCGGTGCCGACGACTACCTGCCCAAGCCGTTCGCGCTCGAGGAACTGCTGGCCAGGCTGCGAGCGCTGCTTCGCCGCACCGCGATGGAGGCGGGTATCGACTCCGAGACCATGACGTTCGCGGACTTGTCCTTGGACCCGGTCACCCGTGAGGTCTCGCGCGGCGAACGCTCGATCAGCCTCACCCGAACCGAATTCTCGTTGCTCGAGATGCTGATGACCAATCCGCGCCGAGTGCTGACCAGGAGTCGCATCCTCGAGGAAGTCTGGGGCTACGACTTCCCGACGTCGGGCAATGCGCTCGAGGTGTACGTCGGCTATCTGCGGCGCAAAACCGAGGCGGAGGGGGAGTCGCGGTTGATCCACACCGTTCGCGGTGTCGGATACGTCCTGCGCGAAACGCCTCCGTGATGGTCGCTCCGTTCGGACGCAAGACGCCCGAGAGTGTCGGCTCGTCGCCGGCGGCGATGCGACCTCCCATGCCGCTGACGCGGTCGGTGTCTCTGCGGTGGCGGGTGACGTTGCTCGCGGCGTCCGTGGTCGCGATTGCGGTGGCGGTCATGGCGATCGCGGCGTACACCGTGGTTTCACGAGCGTTGTACGGCGACGTGGATACGCAATTGCGTTCGCGTGCATCGGCTTTGGCGGAATCGAGTCTGGTCTCCTACGACCCGCGGTTCGTGGCGGGAGCCACGCTGTACAGCACCGACGTGAGTGTGGCGCTGATCTATCCGGATATGACCAGCTACAACCCGCCCGGGCCGAAGGTCCCGATCGGGGACGCCGAAGTCGCCGTGGTGCGCGGGGATCAGGAATTCTCGCTGCGCACGCTCGACGATCAGCGGGTGCTCGCGCAACGAACCCAGGACGGCAGCACCCTCATCGTTGCGCAGAGACTGCTGCCTACCGGCAAGGTGCTCGATCGCCTGGCCTGGGTGCTGCTCGTCGTCGGTGCCTTCGGAGTGGTGTTGGCTGCCGGAGCCGGAATGGCTGTGGGACGCACCGGCTTGCGGCCGATCGCTCGGTTGACCGCCGCGGCCGAGCGCGTGGCGCGAACCGATGATCTGACGCCGATCCCGGTGACCGGCGACGACGAATTGGCGCGTCTGACCGAGAGTTTTAACACGATGCTTCGGGCGCTCGCCGAATCTCGCGGCAGACAGAGCAGATTGGTTGCCGACGCCGGTCACGAGCTTCGGACTCCGTTGACCTCGTTGCGGACCAACATGGAGCTGCTCATCGCAGCGGGGCGCCCCGGTGCACCGTCCATTCCCGACGACGACATGGCGGAGTTGCGGACCGACGTGGTTGCGCAGATTCAGGAACTGTCCACGCTGGTGGGAGATTTGGTCGATCTGGCGCGCGAGGATGCGCCGGAGACGGTGTTCGAGCGCGTCGACCTGGCCGACGCCGTCGAACGCAGTCTCGAGCGGGCGCGCCGTCGCCGCAACGAGATCGACTTCGATGCAACGCTGATGCCGTGGTTCGTCTACGGCGATCAGGCGGGACTGTCGCGGGCCGTGCTGAACGTGCTCGACAACGCAGCAAAATGGAGCCCGAGCGGCGGCGAGGTACGAATCTCGATGCAGCAGATCGGGGATGGCCTGCTCGAATTGACGGTGGACGACGCCGGGCCGGGTATTCCCGAGGAGGATCGTGAGCTGGTGTTCGAGCGCTTCTACCGCTCGACGGCATCGCGCTCGATGCCGGGATCCGGTCTGGGACTTGCCATCGTGCGACAGGTGGTCGTCAAACACGGCGGCACCATCGGGGTCGAGGTGTCCGAGCGGGGTGGTGCGCTGATCCGAATCGTGTTGCCCGGTGAGGGAGCGTCGGAACCCGGGACACTCTCGGCAAACTGATAGCCGGATCTCAGCGCCCTCTCAGTACCGCCCTGCACAGTGAGTAGCAAGAAGGCGGGCGGACCTCTGGGTCCCTACTGAAGGAAGCAGCAACGATGAGCGACGACCGTAACGAATCCGAACAGACCGGACAGGGTGCCGGTGGCGAGCAGCATCCGGCGGACCGGGCTTCGCGCGGCGACGAGCAGAACTACTCGACCCAGCAGCATCCGACCCGGCAGCATGAGACACAGCAGCATCCGACCCAGCAGCTCCCCCCTCAGCAGGGTTATCCGCAGCAGTACGCCGGTTACGGCCAAGGTGCATACCAGCCCGGCTACGGACCGTACGGCCAGCAGGGTGACCCGCGCAGTACCCAGCACACGCAGGCGCATCACGCCCAGCCTCAGAATGCTGCACCGCAGACGAATTCGGCACCGGGCACGGTGAAGGCGCGCCCGGGTCGGTCCGCGTTGGTCGCCGGAGCGATCGCGCTGGTTCTGGTCGGGGGCGGCATCGGCGGCGCAGTCGGTGCGATTGCCACCAACAATGCCAACGGGAACGGTGGGGGAGCCACCAACTCGCTGAACTCCTCGGTCACCGCCGCGCAGCCGGCCGCCAACTTCCCCGACGGCTCCGTCCAGGCGGTGGCCAACAAGGTCCTGCCGAGCGTCGTACAGATTCAGGTGAAGGGCTCACAGGAGGAGGGCGAGGGCTCGGGCGTCATTCTCAGCAGTGACGGCTTGATCCTCACCAACAACCACGTCGCGACGGGCGCGGGTGCCAACGGCCAGCTCACTGTCGCGTTCTCCGACGGCTCGGTGGCCGACGCCACGATCGTCGGTGCCGATTCGGTCTCGGACATGGCCGTCATCAAGGCCGAGGGCAAGTCGAATCTGACGCCCATCGAGCTCGGTTCCTCTTCGAATCTGGAAGTGGGACAGCAGGTTGTCGCTATCGGTTCCCCGCTGGGTCTGGCCGGCACCGTCACCACGGGCATCGTCTCCTCGCTGAACCGGCCCGTGTCGACGTCCGGCGAGTCCGGCAATCAGAACTCGGTGATCGACGCCATCCAGACCGACGCCGCGATCAATCCGGGCAACTCCGGTGGTGCGCTCGTCAACACCGACGGTCAGTTGATCGGCATCAACACCGCGATCGCCACGATCGGCGGTAGCGGGGGATCGGGAGCGCAGAGTGGCTCGATCGGACTCGGGTTCGCAATCCCGGTCGATCAGGCCAAGCGCATTGCCGACGAACTGACCACCACGGGCAAGGCGACTCAGGCCATGATCGGGGTGCAGGTGCCGTCGCAGGACGATGCCAACGGCGCAACCGTCGTCGAGGTCACCGAGGGCGGACCGGCAGCGGCTGCGGGCATACCGCAGGGCGCGGTGATCACCAAGGTCGACGATCGCGTCGTCTCCAGCGGTGACGCGTTGATCGCAGCTGTGCGATCGCACGCTCCGGGGGATTCGGTCACCATCACCTACACCGAGGGCGGTAGCGAGAAGACGGTGAACGTGACGCTCGGCACTGCCGAGCCCGTAGCTGCGCAGCCGCAGACCCAGCGCCAGGAACAGCAATTGCCGTTCCAGGTCCCGTCGTTCCCGGGCGGTCGCTGATGTTGCGGGAAGCAGGCAGGCACGGCACGGTTGCAACGATTTACGCACAGCGTGAGCCGGGTAGAGGCCTAACTACTACGGTGAGCGGTATGGAACTCGACGCACCACTGGCAGGGCGCGCGTTGGTTGTCATCGTTGACGACCGAACCGCGCACAGCACCGAGAAGGATTCGACGGGCCCACTCGTCACGGAACTGTTGACCGAGGCAGGCTTCCTGGTCGACGGTGTCGTCGCTGTGACGGCGGACGAAGTGGATGTCAGGAACGCCCTCAACACCGCAGTGATCGGTGGTGTCGATCTGGTGGTCTCGATCGGAGGCACCGGCGTCTCGCCCCGTGATGTGACCCCGGATGTCACCGCGGAGGTGCTCGATCGCGAGATCCCGGGTATCAGTGAGGCGCTGAGATCGTCGGGACTGGCGGCCGGTTCTCTGGATGCGGGTCTCTCACGCGGGTTGGTCGGTGTTTCCGGCAGCACGTTGGTGGTGAATCTCGCGTCCTCGCGGGCCGCTATCCGCGACGGGATGGCGACGCTGACGCCATTGGCAAGTCAGGTCATCGCCGAGCTGTCCGGGTTGGACGCATAGCGATACCGATGAGCAACGAGCCGAGAGACGATCGATCGGCCGAAGACGACGCGAGCCGGGCCCGAGCAGAACGGGCCCGGCTCGCTCGTATCTTCGGTGAGGTACTACCGGAGACGACCGGGGACGAGCGAAACGACGCTCCGGACGCGGAGTCGAGCGGTTCGAAGTCGGACGAATGGTTGAAACAGCAGCGACCACCTCATTACTTTTGATGTGATCCACGACACATTTTCTTGGCTGGAATGACAGGTCTGTTAGTTACTCGTTTACCTAGCGTTAGCGAGCTACCCGGTAGTAGCTACGGTCGCTAACGGTCGAAACGGGCTCGGTGGACGTATTCCAGACCGGACTATCGGGCCGATCCGATCATGGATGCGCGAGGGTATTCCCACATCAGGGTCGGTTTACTCGTATGAGGCGGATGTAACAGTTCGGCCCCTGTGAGAGATGCTGTGACGCGGGTTATCGCTAACACGGCTGTGAAAGTTGTTCACGCCGCGGAAACACATCACAGAACGGCAACGTTCGAGGGCCGATCGTAGGGATTGTCACGGTCAGGCAACTCCTCTAATGTTCCCCTCAGCTTCCGACAACGAGGGCGTGGGACCGACCGGTGCCGCGCCCTTCACCACGGGACTGCAGGATCGAGGATGTGGCCTTCACGGCTCCATCCGGCTCGGGCTCGTACGCATCGTTGCGTCCGATCTAGTTCGAGGGTGAAAGCCACAAGCTTCCCCGTGCGACACCGCGCTGGGACTGAACATGATGAGGAATAAATGACGGAGATCCAGAAGTCGCGGCGCAGCCGGGGACTCAAGTCCATGAGCGTTGCAGTTGCTGCCAGCGCCTCGGTAGTCGGCCTGGTGCTCGGTACCGGAACCGCTTCTGCCGCTGTCGACAGCGCGAAGTCCATCGTCGACGCCGATGGCAACACGGTGACGTTGACCCTGTCCGACTCCTTCGTCAGTGGCGTTGCGCCTCTCGACGGAAACCCGCTCACCCGTGAGTGGTTCTACGACGGCCGCGCGACCTTCGATGTTCAGGGCCCCACGGCTGACGAATTCGAGGGCACCCTCACCGCCGGCCTGCAGATCGGCTACCCGTTGAGCCTCGACGGTGGAGTGTCCATCGAGTGGGCTTCGCCTTCCGCCAACCTCGGCATCAGCAGTGGCAACGACTCCACCATCGGCATCGATGGCACGCTCGGCGATCTCATCCCCGATCCGACTACCGGACTTCCCGATCTCGACGCGGTCCCCCTCAAGAGCACCGCTACCTCGGGCAGCGGCCTCGACGTCGGCGTCCAGCTGATCCCGCAGGCAACTGCGACCATCGATCTCGCTCCCGGCGGCGGCGTCGTTCAGTCCGAGAGTGCAATCGCCACCTTCAACGAAGAGGCGAACATCTCCAAGACCGAAGGTGACGCTGCAGGCGCACAGGGCTCCATCCAGCTCGCTGGCGTCCACGGCACAGCAACGGGCATCCTGGGCAACGTCACGGTTCGTCCGTACGTCACCCTGCTCAGCGCCAAGGGCGACTCGATCACCACGTACGGCCCCGCAACCCGCCTCAACTGATCTTCTTCGGTTGATTCTGGTTCGCTAGTTCCTCCGGTTCAGGCCCGCATGGATTCTCCGTGCGGGCCTGAACTATGTTCGCCGTAAGCACATTTCGACGTTCAAGGAAAGGTTCAGAAGTAGTGATGCATCGCAAAGCCCGTCTCACAGTGTTCGCAGCAGGAGCCGTCGCAGCTCTCGGATTGGTTACCGGCTGCAGTAGCAGTGACGAGGGGGCCACCGGTCAGAACACCGATGCATGCAACACCTTCGCCGCCGACCACAACACCTTTGTCGGCCTGGTCACCGCCGGACCGGGGTCGGCAGCCAACATCGAGAAGTGGACAGCCGACAAGCAGGCTGCCGTCGACGCGTTGAAGTCGGTACCAGGCACGGCCTCCGGCGACGTCGCGTCCGCTTCCTCCACGTTCGTGGAAGCGCTGCCCGCCGACACGCTCGAACTGTCGGAAACCGACAGCGCATCCGGCAAGGCCTTCGTCGACAACGGTGCAGCCGTTGCCTCGGCGTGCGAGGCCGACGGCACCACGATCACACTCGACGAGTTGCCTCTCACTACCTTCACCAACTGATCGCCTGAAGGCCCTCTCTGCCTGCCTCATCACCCCCCGAAAGAATGAATGCGCCATTCACGCTGTCAGACAACGTGAATGGCGCATTCAATCGGACAGGGTGACCATCACAGCCGCATCGGCCGCGTCCGGACGGCCAGGGGTCAGTCCTTGGAGTGCTTACCCAGATCCGGCGCGGAATCGATCGCGTCGCCGCTACCACCGGTGGTGTCGGCTCCGGTCGACAGTTTCTGTCCCGCTGCGGTTCCCCCGGCGAGGATGTCGCGAATCTGCACCAGCACGTCGACGTCGCTCAGTTCCTTCTCCGGCTGACTGACGAAGCGCTTCTTGGCGGTGTTCACCGGCAGAATGAGCACGAAGTAGACCACTGCGGCGATGATGATGAAGTTGATGATCGCCGTGATCACCGCACCGATGTTGACGAACGATTCCGGGGACGACGTGATGTTGAAGCCGAAGCCGTATTCGTTGCTGCCACCGAGGGCTGCGACAAGAGGATTGATGATGTTCGTGGTGAATGCGGTGACGATGGCGGTGAATGCCGCACCGACGACCACCGCGACTGCGAGGTCCACGACGTTGCCGCGCAACAAGAAATCTTTGAAGCCCTTTAGCATGAGCCCTTCTCCCAACGTTCGGATTGTTCTGTCCGGAGAAACGTTAGTGCAGGGTGACGGTCAGCGCGCTGACCAACGATGCGGCGGCCACCGTCGTCGCGTCGTTCGTCGGTAGTGCCAGCAGCACCACCCGATCTCGCTGCCGACTGTCACCGGCGTCGGCCGAGATGAGCACGACCATCGCTCCCGACGCCAGCACCCGCGCCGCGGGCACTGCGTTCGGGTCTTCCTGGGACTCGACGGTCAACACGTCGACCCGATCGCCTTCGCGCAGTAGGTCGGTCACTGCGGCATCGGCGAGATGCACAGGTACGACGCGTGCCTCGGTCCCCAGGGCCGTCGTAGCGGTCCGAGATCCCAGTAGGCGCACGTCGGTGAGTAGTTCGCCCGCTCGGACCGGCCCGGTGAGCGTCTGACCCTCCACAGCTCCCGTGTCGACGAGCGCGCCTTCGGGAACACCGGCCGAGTCCCAGTCGGCGACCACCACATCGGCCGAGGTCAGCACCGTCCCGGGCGTCAAATCGCGTCCGGCCGTGATCACCTGGACCCGATTGTCGCCTGAGGCGTCGTCGACGAACAACACCAGTGCGACCGCGACCAGCACACCTGCCGCGATCCGTCTGACTTTCGGGGATCCGACCCACACCGGACGCAGCGTGATGCGATCGAGCAGCGTCGAGTCGAGTCGGTTCGTGCGAGCGGTCATGCTGGAACGCTATCGCCGACAACGGCGGCTCCGACGCCGAAAAGGCCGGGCTGTGGATAACAGCCCGGCCTGTGGATGAAGCGAAAGTTACTGGCTCGCAGCAGCTTTCGTGGTGGTCGAGGAAGAAGATTTGCTCGACGACGACGAATCGGAAGATTTCTTCTCGGCGGGCTTGGAGTCGGACTTCGATTCGGTCTTGCTCTCCGATTTCGCGGCCGCCGCGTCGGACTTCTTCTCGCCTGCGCCCTCACTCGAGGTGCCCGAGCCGCCGCGGCTGTCGGTGCGGTAGAAGCCACTGCCCTTGAAGACGATGCCGACCGAATTGAACAGCTTACGAAGCTTGCCCGAGCACGCCGGGCACACCGTCAACGTGTCGTCGGTGAAGGACTGAACGATGTCGAATCGGTTGTCGCACTCGGTACATGCGTATGAGTAAGTGGGCATCGTGTTTCCTCCGCGCTGGTCACCGAGGAGATTCGGCGCTCTACTGGCCGAGGTCGAACACCGCCGGTGTCTTGTCTGTTCGTCGAAACTGGGGAGAGCATTAGCACTCTACAGTCAGGAGTGCCAACGAATCGAATCGTACCGTTATTCCGTACTCAAGCGTACGAGTCCGTTGCTCGGGGTCACCACGTGCGTCACCCGTCTGTCGTGTGGTTCTGCCGGTAGACGATCGACCAGTTCGCTGTCGCGTACCACCGCGACCAGCACGGCGTCGGGTGCGCACAGGTCGAGGGTGCGGTCGTAGAAGCCGGCACCCCGGCCCAACCTGGTCCCGCTCCGGTCCACGGCCAGCGCTGGAATCAGCACCAACGAGCACGCCGACACGGCGCCGGGATCGAGGAGAGGTCCCGACGGTTCCAGCAAACCGAACGGGGCCGTCACCAACGACTCGCGTCCGGCGTACCGAGCCCAGCGCAGCGGGCCCGGTTCGTGCGCACTCGGGAGCAGAACGGTGGACCCGGCCGCGGCCATCGCGTCGAGCATCTCGATGGATCCCGGCTCACGGCCGACAGGGACGTATGCGGCGACGGACGGGTGTTCGGCCGCCAATTCGGCGAGGACGTGACAGAGTGCAGAAGACTCCATCGCGCGTTGCGCACCGTCGAGCAGTCGGCGTTCGGCGAGAACATGCTTCCGCCATCGATCCTTGGACGTGTTTTCCGTGAATTCGGGAACGGTCACAACGATTCGTCCTCCCTTCCTGTGCAGTCGTTCAACGATATGCACTCGGGGGTAGAACGCAGCACACGCCGAGCAGATCACCAGAAACCATGGATAGGGTGAGCACCATGACAGAAGCCGTTACAGCGACGACCGCCGCCACGCCCGTGCATTTCCGCACGGCCATCGTTCCCGCAGCGGGCATGGGTACCCGGTTCTTGCCGGCGACGAAAACCGTTCCGAAAGAACTGCTTCCAGTGGTCGACACTCCCGGCATCGAGCTCGTCGCAGGCGAGGCCGCTGATTCCGGCGCGCAGCGACTCGTGATCGTCACGTCCCCCGGCAAGGACGGCGTCGTCGCTCACTTCGTCGAGGACCTCGTACTCGAGAACAAGCTAGAGGCCAGTGGCAAGCTCGAGATGCTCGAGAAGGTGCGGGTCGCACCCGGGCTGCTCGACGTCCAATCGGTCATTCAGCACGAGCCACTCGGACTCGGGCATGCCGTCGCCTGCGCCGAGGAAGTTCTCGACGACGACGAGGATTCCGTCGCCGTTCTGCTGCCCGACGATCTGGTGATGCCCCGCGGTGTGCTCGACGTCATGGCCCGCGTGCGCGCCAAGCGCGGTGGCTCGGTGCTGTGCGCCATCGAGGTCCCCGACGACAAGGTCTCGTCCTACGGCGTCTTCTCCGTCGAGATCGTGCCCGACGCGGTCAACCCGAACGTCCTCAAGGTCACCGGTATGGTCGAAAAGCCCAAGCAGGAGGACGCTCCGTCCAACTTGGCAGCGGCCGGACGCTACCTGCTCGACCGCGCGATCTTCGACGCACTGCGTCGGATCAAGCCCGGTGCCGGCGGCGAGTTGCAGCTCACTGACGCCATTGCGCTGCTGATCGAAGAGGGTCATCCCGTGCACGTGGTGGTGCACCGCGGATCGAGACACGACCTCGGAAATCCCGGGGGATACCTGCGCGCTGCGGTTGACTTTGCTCTACAGCGTGACGACTACGGCCCGGCGCTGCGCGAATGGCTGAACGAACGCCTGAGCGACAGCTGGGCACCGGAACTGACCACGTACGAATAGCATCGCGGGTCGATGCCATAGAGGAAGGGCCAGATGCGCTCGGTCGAGGATCAACAGACCAGAGTGACCGCCGCGGCGGTGGCTCCACGGCCTGTTCGGGTCGCCATCTCGGAGGCACAGGGCCTGCTGTGCGCGGAAGAAGTGGTCACCGAGCGTCCCCTTCCCGGTTTCGACCAGGCGGCGATCGACGGCTACGCGGTACGAAGCGTCGATGTCGCGGCCGCGGGAACGGACCTGCGCAACGAGGACGACGAACGCATCGATCTGACGCTTCCTGTCGTCGGTGAGGTGTCCGCGGGGTCGCGTCAACCCATCCGCTTGCAACCGCGTCAGGCAGTGCGAGTCGATACCGGCGCGCCGCTGCCCACGCTGGCCGATGCGGTGTTGCCGTTGGATCGAACCGACAGCGGCCGTGCCCGAGTCAAGGTGTTCCGTCCGGTTCGCTCGGGTGACTACGTCCGCAAGATCGGAGACGACGTGCAGCCCGGTGACGTGGCGGTCCGTGCGGGAACGATCATCGGCGCAGCTCAGGTGGGACTGCTCGCAGCCGTCGGTCGTGACAAGGTGCTGGTGCACCCGAGGCCGCGTCTGTCGGTCATCTCTGTGGGCGGCGAGTTGGTCGATACCGATCGGACCCCCGGGCCCGGCCAGGTGTACGACGTCAATTCCTATGCACTCGCCGCAGCAGCGCGCGACGCCGGAGCCGACGTCAACCGCGTAGGGATCGTCAGCACCGACCCCAAGCGCCTGCGTGAGGTGGTCGAGGGTCAGCTGATTCGATCCGAGATCGTGGTCATCGCCGGAGCGGTGGGTGGCGGCGCGTCGGACGGTGTGCGTGAGGCGCTCGGCGAACTCGGTGACATGGAAGTCGAGCGAGTTGCCATGCACCCCGGATCCGTTCAGGGCTTCGGTCAACTCGGACGCGACGAAGTACCCACCTTTCTGTTGCCGGCCAACCCCGTCAGTGCGTTGGTGGTGTTCGAGGTCATGGTGCGTCCGCTGATTCGCATCGCTCTCGGCCGGCGGCAGCCGCTGCGCCGGACCGTCACTGCTCGCACCGTCGCGCCGATCACCTCGATCGAGGGCCGCAAGGGATTCCTCCGCGGCCAACTGATGCGCGACGAGGGGACCGGCGAATATCTGGTCCAGGCACTCGGCGGCGCACCCGGATCGTCCTCGCATCTGCTGGCCACGCTCGCCGAGGCGAATTGCCTGGTCGTCATCGATCCCGAGGTCACCGAAATCCGAACCGGCGAAGAAGTGAAGGTCTCGTTCCTCGCGCAGAGAGGCTGACGCCATGTGAGCGGTAGTTCGTAGTGGGGTACGAATTTCCATGCACATGCGCGCAGCGCATACGATCGACGGATGCCGCGAACGTGGTCGAGCCACCCAGGTTGGCCGGCGAAATTGGGTCCAGTGAGAGTGGCCGGCGGAACTGTCACGTTGCGGCCGGTACGGGTGCGCGACGCGGCCGCCTGGAGTCGGATTCGTACTGCGGATCGCGCCCACCTCGAACCCTGGGAGCCCAGTGGCGAGGGCAGCTGGAATTCGCGGCACCACATCTCCTCGTGGCCGACCCTGTGCTCGGGCCTCAAGTCCGAGGCGCGCAAGGGACACATGCTGCCGATGGTCATCGAAGTCGACGGTGAATTCTGCGGGCAGATCACCACCGGAAACATCGTGCGGGGAGCACTGCGTTCGGCCTGGATCGGGTACTGGGTCTCCAAGGACGTCAACGGCAAGGGCGTAGCCACCGCGGCTCTGGCGCTCGGTCTCGATCATTGCTTCGGTCCCGTCGGACTGCATCGCGTCGAAGCGACGGTGCGGCCGGAGAACCTTGCCAGCCAAGCAGTTCTACGTAACGTCGGCTTTCGCGAAGAGGGACTGCTCTACAAGTATCTCGACGTCGACGGCGAATGGCGCGATCACAAGCTCGTCGCGATCACCTCGGGTGAGGTGCAGGGAACCGTCGTCGATCGGTTGGTGCGCGCCGGCCGGGCCGCGTGGGCCTGACGCCCGACCGCGTCTCGAGTCTCATGTTGTCAAAGTGACAGGAGTGTAATTCCGGTCGGCGCGTCTGCGTCGTTCTCACCCGTCCTCCACATAGCCTGATGACGTCTCGACTGTCGCCGTCATCCAAGGGAGGAGAACTTCGCCGATGCCGAACTCGATCATCTGGATCGGTCTCGTAGCCGTCTGGCTCTTCGTTCTTCTGCCCATGCTGATGACCAAGCGCCCCCAGATCATGCAGACGACTGATGCCGCGCTCGCCACGCGTGTGCTGCATCGGGGTGGCACCAAGCGAAAGCAGCGCGGGCCCGCAACCGGGCACCGCAGCGATCCGCACTGGCGACCGGAGGACGACCTTCGGGTTTCCGCGCCGGCTAGCGAGATCTTCGGCCCGAAAGTCGCGACCGTTCGTCCAGACTCACCCGATCTACCCGGTACCGCGGAGGACCCGATGGACACTCACGCAGCAGAGAACGACCTCGACAGCGATGCACCGGTCGAGGGACCTTCGCGCGGGAGGGCACCGTCGCACGAACCGGGCGTGGTCGACGACGATTTCGTCCCTCGCCGACGCGGCCGCGGTGGTTTCGATCCCGAGGCCGACGCGCTCGCCCGAGCTGCCCGGTACGCCTTCCGCCAACGCGCAGTTCTGGGGCTGGTCTTCGCGGCCATCACCACAGCGGCATTGGCGTTCATCATCTCCCCGACGGTCTGGTGGCTGTGCGGGTTGTCCGTCGCCGTCCTCGCCGGTTATCTGTACTACCTGCGACGGCAGGTGCAGATCGAAGAAGAGGTGCGGCAGCGTCGGCTCACCCGAATGGGTCGGTCTCGGCTGGGCGTGGAATCGGAGACCGACGACGAGCTCGCGCTCGTCCCACAGCGTCTGCGTCGCCCCGGTGCGGTGGTGCTCGAGATCGACGACGAGGATCCGGAGTTCGAGCATCTCGACCACTACGAGGAGCCGTTCCAGGCGAACCGTGACGAGGATGGAGACTTCCGCAGAGCGCAGGGCGCGTAGGTACCGCCCGAAGCGGCTTTGCTAGAGTTACGCAGCCGGTCGGCACGACGGCAACGGGGCTGTGGCGCAGTTGGTAGCGCGTCTCGTTCGCATCGAGAAGGTCAGGGGTTCGATTCCCCTCAGCTCCACCGAAAACGGAAACCGCCACTCATCGGGTGGCGGTTTTTTCGTTGTCCGTCACGTTCACTCGCGCGCGGGATGTGGGACTCGACTCGTTCCCACGGCTAAGGTTCGCTCATGCGCTGGTGGCGGGGGTACGTGACCGATGATGTTCGTTGGGCTCTGTTTCAGGTGCGGCAGTCGACGGTCGTGTCGTTGGCCAACTGCCCGGTTCTGCCCGCGATCCTGCGCGGGCACGCATTGCGGGGCGCGCGCGTACGAGTCGGGTCGGCGGCGCTGGTGTACGGCGGACAGATCATCCAGGGGCGGGGCACGCTGCGGCTCGGTGCGGGCTCCTTCGTGAACCACGGCTGCTACTTCGACACCGTGGCGGACATCCGCGTCGGCGACGGGGTCTTTCTCGCAGACCACGTGCGGGTGCTGACCAGCACCCACGAGATCGGTGGACCTACTCGTCGAGCCGGTCGGCTGGTCGGTCGGCCGGTGTCGATCGGAGCCGGAACGTGGGTGGGCTCTGGTGCAGTGATCATGCCGGGCGTTCGGATCGGCCCCGGGTGCATCATCGGTGCGAATGCTCTGGTGACGAAGGATTGTGACCGTGACGGGGTCTACGTCGGCAGCCCGGCGCGGCGAGTGCGGAGCCTGGACGGCTAGTCGGCCCACAGGGCCCAAACGGGAAATGCCCCTGTTTCGGCTCGGCATGGCGGGATCGAAGTTCGTCCGATGGGTTGCTTTCGTAATTCGTATTGTTTAAGGCCGACAATTCGGCAAAGTATTTTCCTCTGGTAATGAGGTAGCATCATCTGCGTCCGCGGCTCGGATATCGAGAATGCGCAATTCACGTAAGCACATCGAGCCACACGATTGCCAAAAACAATTTGTCAGGGGTTGGCACGGGTGAACACACTGTCGGTTGTTGTTCCTGCATTCAACGAATCGGCCCACATGGGTGATTGCCTGGATGCATTGCTCGAACAACGTGAGTACATTCACGAAATCATTGTCGTCGACAACAATTGCACCGATGACACTGCTGCGATCGTGCTCGATCGCCGACGTCGATTCCCGATGGTGACCCTCGTGGCCGAGTCCGAGCGGGGCGTCGTGCACGCACGGAACACCGGTTTCGATCACGCGAGCGGATCGATCATCGGACGCATCGACGCCGATACACACATCGGGCAGGGTTGGGCGAAGTCGGTTCTGGACTTCTTCGATCGGCGGCTGGACTACGCCGCGGTGACCGGCCCGATCAACCTCTACGACTCGCCCTGGGCCGCGCCGTATCGGGCCTACGTCAGCTACACCACCAAGCGCAAGCCGGATGAGCTGCGCGTATCCGCCGCGTCCGGCAACAACTTCGCCATCCGCCGCACCGCTTGGCAGGCGGCCCGCGATCGAGTGAGCCTGCGGACCGATCTGCACGAGGACATCGATCTGTCGCTGTGCCTCTACCGCGTCGGGTTGCAGATAGCTCAGATCAAGTCCATGTGCGTCGAGGTGTCGGGGCGTCGACTGCTCACGCCGCCTCTCGAATACCGCCACTACGTCGCGAGTTCCTATCGGACCTGGTCTTTCCATGGTCTGGCGAACAAGTCGTTGCGTCGATTGTTGGTCGCGGACATGATCCTGCACACTCTGCATTGGCCGCTGACGCGAATGCTGTCCACGTGTGATTCACGAATTCTCCCGGTTTCGCATTCCGATACCAGCGTTACGTCGGACCGGCATTTGTCATCTCTCCCTCGAGGCGAATTCGCGACGGCCGCGTCCGGAAAGTGAATTTTCGGAGAATTCGATCTCGAATGACAGCGATGTGATCAGTTCTCCGTCAGTCACCCCCGACGATCGGGAAGTTCGGGGCGAACGGCATTTCCTTCGCGGCGGAATGCGTCCGCCGCTGACCACGGTCGAGCCGTCCCCCGCCGTCCGTAGGGCGGCTCGTCCACCGGCGGGTGGAGGCCCTCCCGAGGACCGAGTCGCGGAGAGACGGTCGAGAAGTTGCTTAGCAGTTAAAACAGGCTTGAAGTATGGTTGATCGATTGACGATCGATGTACCCGTCGCGCCGGTAGATTGACGGGCGATATTGTGAACGGATCGGTTCCGAGCACTGCATCTGCCCCTGCAACTTCTCTACGGAGTGTGAATGACGTTCGAGATCGTCGACCTCGCTGAAACGTGGGTCGCCGGTCTTCCCGTTCGCAGCCCCAAACGGGCGCTCGGTCGCCTCAACGACCCGGCCCTCGACCAGGCGTGGTCGGCAGTTCTCAACCAAGAGACTTCGGGTCCGCTCGCTTCTATTTATACCGACTTCGCCCCTGGTATCGGCTCGTACAATACGCAGATAGTCGGTTATCTGTGTTCTTCACTAGGTCAAGTTGCACGCGGACATCTGGTTGCCAAAGTGCCGGCGGCGAAATACGCGCGATTTTCTGCGGTGGGGTATTTCCCCGAGGTTCTCACGCGACTGTGGACTCAGATCGATCATGCCGAGGAGCAGGGCGAAATAGTGCGATCGTTCACCGGCGACTACGAGTGCTATCCGCACGCGTACAAGATCGACCTCTATCTGGCGATCACTGCGCCCGGAGGTTCGTGATGAGCTTTCGTGTTACGGCACGCAGCGCCGAGTTGTTCAGTGGGCTGGTGGCACCGCGAGTGCAACCCGGCGCGGAATCGAGCGGCAGTGAGTGGATGCGATTCCTGCGAGATCGTGTGCGCGAGAAGAACATCGACGCGGTCCAGGTCAGCACCGTGTACGTCCCGGATCCGCACGGCACGGTCAATGCCGTCGTCGC
The DNA here is from genome assembly GCF_038069675.1 of Rhodococcoides navarretei. NCBI lineage: Bacteria > Bacillati > Actinomycetota > Actinomycetes > Mycobacteriales > Nocardiaceae > Rhodococcoides > Rhodococcoides navarretei. The sequence goes on along the minus strand of NZ_JBBPCN010000001.1, from coordinate 3,808,868 downwards.
CGTTCCGGTGGACTCGCCCGGTGACGTCGCCGTGGGAGATGTGTTCGTCTCGATACCGACCGGTGTGTTTGCCGTTTTCACGCCGAGCGGCGCGTTGGCGGATCCGATCGAGGATGTGTGGGCTCAGGTGGACGAGTGCGTTTTGTCCGGATCTGTATTTCGCGCATACAAAGAGGAAGTCGAAGTCGTTACAAACTCGGGAGAGGTGGAACTTTTCATTTCAATCGTCTTGTGAACGAGGTGCTCTTCATGCAATTGTCACTTTCGAATCACAAAGTCGCCGTCGAACCGGTTACCATTGGCGGGCGCTGGCAGTCCGCAATGGCGATGTGAATTCGATGTTCACCTCGTTCGGTCGATGTATAGGCAGCGCGAACAGAGCGTCGATGTCATGGCAAGGTCGACAGAGCAGGGGTGTTCCAGCATGGTGAGACAACTCAGGGCAGAAGCAACACGCGCGGCCGCATTGCGCGCGGCGGCAGATCTCTTTCTCGAAGTGGGGCACGCGAATGCCACGCTGAGTCAGGTGTCTGCACAATCCGGTGTGACCAAGGGCGCGCTCTACTTCCACTTCGCGTCGAAGGAGGAGCTGGCCCGCGCCATCGTCGACGAAGGTCATGAGCGCGTGTCGACCGCGTGCGCAGGGATGGTCGACAGCCGTAGCCCGGCACTCGAATCCGTCATCGGAATTTCGTACTCGGTACTCGAGCTGGCGGCCTCGGACCCGCTGGTTCGTGTCATGTACCGATTGCAGATGGAGATCGACGGATCCGACACCGCCCGAGGCAGTGTTTTCGGCACGTGGGGAAACATTTTCGAGCATCTCTTCGAGCGCGCCATCGTGCACGGCGATGTCGCAGACCACCTGGACTCGGGCAACGCGGCCTTGCTGGTGTGCGAGATGCTCGCTGGCGTTCTGATGGTGTCCGAGGCGCAGTCGCGTCTGGAGGACGCCCCGTCGCGCATGGAGAAGGTCTGGAACACGGTCCTTCCCTCGCTGGTGCCGACCGACAAACTTCCCTACTTCCGCGAGTTCGCGGCACGCAGTCTGTCCAGTTTCGTGCGTGAGAACGTCTCGTCGGGATCGGTCACCGTCTGAGGGAATTCCGTGATCTCGGGGTGCTTGCCGCGCATCGGGTAGCCGGGCACACTGTGTGATATGGAACACACTGCACAAGATCGAAGAATGTCGGACAACGAGCTCCGTAAAGCGATCGGGACCCTGCAGCAACGCGCGGATGTTGCCCGTAAGCAGGGTGCCGACGATGACGCTGCGCGCATCGAGCGCACCATCGCCGATTACCGAGACGAGATGTCGCAAAGATTGTGACGACTCTCTCGGTCGTCACCGCGTAGGGTCGAAATCGAACTGACACGTGGCGACCGGTGGGGGATGCAGGCTTCGATGGCTACATACGATCTGCGCGGCAAGAAGACGTTGATCACGGGAGCGGGTAGCGGAATCGGCCGGGCAACGGCCATCGCTGCCGCTGGAGTGGGAGCCGAGCTGTTCCTCACCGACATCAACAGCGCCGGGTTGGCGGAGACGGTGGACATGGTCGGTAGCGCGGGCGGCACTGTCAGCCACTCGCTGCCGTTCGATGTGTCCGACTTCGAGGCGGTCAGTGCGTTCGCGGACGACATCCACGCCGAATTCGGCAGCCTGGACGTCGTGATGAATGTCGCCGGTATCTCCGCATGGGGAACTGTCGAAAATCTCGAACACCGGCACTGGAAGTCGATGATCGACGTCAATCTCATGGGGCCCATACACGTCATCGAGAAATTCTTGCCCCCGATGATCGAGGCCGGGCGTGGCGGCCATCTGGTCAACGTGTCGTCCGCTGCGGGGTTGATTCCCCTGCCGTGGCACGCTGCCTACAGCGCCAGCAAGTACGGCTTGCGGGGAGTGTCCGAGGTGCTCAAGTACGACCTCAAGCGCCACGGAATCGGCGTCAGTCTGGTGGTGCCCGGTGGTGTCAAAACCGGTCTGGTGCAGACACTTCAGATCGCCGGCATCGACCGCGACGATCCGCGCGTACAGAAGTTGCAGCATCGATTCGAGAAGCGCGCCGTGGAACCGTCGGTGGTCGCCGACGCAATTCTCGCCGGAATCGCCAAACGCAAATACCTCGTGTACTCCTCCAACGACATTCGCTTCGGATACTGGGTCGCTCGAAAGTTCGCTCCGCCCTACGAGTTCGTGCTGCAGAAGGCGAACGATCAGTTCTCCAAGTTGCTCGAGCCGCGTAGGGACGGGGGATCGTCGAAATCGACGTCCAGCGTGCGCGCGCCCGGGCCCGAATAGGACAGCTCGTCGTGCGGATTGGCCAGTGCACAACCGGCCAGAGACAGGCAACCGCACCCGATGCACCCGGTCAAGTTGTCTCTGAGCCGAATCAATTGCTCTATCCGAGAGTCCAATTCGCGATGCCACCGTGTCGAGAGCCCGGCCCAATCCTCGCGCGTCGGCGTCCGCTCGTCCGGTAGTTCACTCAACGCCTGCCGAATGGTCGCCAATGGAATCCCGACCTTCTGTGAAATGCGGATGAAGGCCACGCGGCGCAACGTCTCACGGGGAAATCTGCGTTGATTGCCCGATGTTCGACGGCTGCTGATCAGACCTTGCTTCTCGTAGAAGTGCAAGGCCGATACCGCAACCCCGCTGCGCTCGGATAACTGGCCGGGAGTCAGTTCTCGAACGTTCCACTCGGGCATCGGCACGACCTCGACAATACTTCAGGTCCTGCTCCCGTCGGGTGCCGACTCGCGTCGTGTTCGGTGTCCCGCGAGAAGTTGCAGCGCTCTACAGGACGGTCCGCACCCTGTCGGCCGGCCGGGCCAGCACGGTGCCCTTGTCGGTCACCACGATCGGGCGTTCGATGAGAATCGGGTGCTGGATCATGGCCGCGATCAACGTGTCGGCGTCCGCGTCGGCGAGTTCCAGTTCCTTGTAGACACTCTCGCGCGTACGGATGGCCTGACGGGGTTCGAGGCCGGCGTCAGTGAGCAGTGTGCGGAGTTCGTCCTCGGTGGGCGGCGACTCGAGGTAACGGATCACTCGCGGAGTGACGCCCGCTTCTTCGATCAATTTCAATGCGGTGCGGGAGGTGTTGCACCGGGGATTGTGATAGATGGTCGCGGACGAAGTCATGTTTGCGATCCTGCCACGCGGGTAGCCAAGCCGACAGATTCACGCCAGGAACGGGAGTAGCTTTCATGACCGATAAGCGCATTGTCATTGCAGGTGGCCACGGACAGATCGCTCAACATCTGACTCAGGTGCTCACGGCGAACGGAGATCGTGCGGTGTCGCTGATTCGCAACAGCGACCACATCGATGCCGTCACCGCTTTGGGCGCGCTGCCGCAGGTGATCGACCTCGAATCGGCATCTGTCGACGACGTTGCCGCAGTACTCGAAGGTGCCGACGCAGTCGTGTTCGCGGCAGGTGCGGGCCCCGACAGCGGTCCCGAGCGCAAGGACACTGTCGACCGCGCGGGCGCTGTGTTGCTGGCCGACGCGGCAGAGAAGGCCGGTGTCAGTCGCTATGTCCTGATCAGCTCGTTCGGTGCAGGTGAGCCGGTCGCGGAGGATCTCGACGCCGGTTGGAAGGCATACATCGAGGCCAAAACGGCTGCGGAAGATAATGTTTCGGCCAGGAGCGGCTTGCACTGGACGATTCTGCGACCAGGCAAGCTGACGGACGAGGATCCGACCGGCTCGGTATCCCTGACCGAGCCGCCGTTGGACCCCGGTGAAGTGACGCGCGCCGACGTGGCAGCGGTGATCGCGCAGTTGCTCGACACCGGATCGGCTGTGCACAAGACGCTGATGCTGACGTCCGGCTCGAAATCGATCGTTTCCGCAGTCGACGCGCTGGGATAAGGCTGCGACCGTGCGCGTACATATCGATTCGTCGAACACGACCCCCGTGTTCGAGCAGCTGCGAATGCAGATTCTCGGGCTGGTGCGATCCGGCGATCTCATCGCAGGCACCAAGATTCCGACGGTTCGCGGCCTGGCCGAGGAGCTGAAGATCGCGCCGAATACGGTCGCGAAGACCTACCGCGAGCTCGAGCAGCAGGGGGTCATCGAAACTCGAGGCCGATCCGGCTCGTTCGTCGCGTCGGGTGGCGATCCCTCGCGAGACATCGCGGCCCGGGCGGCGACGGAGTTCGTCCGAGCCGTCCGGTCCATCGGTCTCGACGACGACCAGGCCCGTTCCTTCTTGGAATCCGCTCTGAAAGGTGCGAGCGGGAGTTAAGTTGACGCTTCAAGTTACTTCTGTCAGGGTAGTCCTGCCCATGCAGCCCTGACAGAAGGATGTGTCATGAATTCCACCGTCGTCCGTGACGTCGTCGCCCTCGTAGCCCGAATCGGATTGGGAGTCGTCTTCATCGCCCACGGTTGGCAGAAGCTGAACACTTTCGGTCTCGACGGTGCCGCAGCGAGCTTCGAGATGATGAACGTTCCGCTGCCCACCGCATCCGCGTACTTCGCCACGTTCGTCGAACTGGTCGGCGGTGGCGCGCTCGTACTGGGAATCTTCACTCCCATCGCAGGTCTGCTGCTGTTCCTGAACATGCTCGGTGCCGCCATCTTCGTCCACTTCGAGAACGGTGTGTTCGCAACGGAGAACGGCTACGAGCTCGTTGTCGCCCTCGGTGTCGGCGCGCTGCTGCTGGCCGCATTCGGTGCCGGACGCATCAGCATCGACGGACTCACCAAAGGCAAGACCGCACTGGGTGCATAACCCGGGCTAACGCCAGCTCGGTAACCACAGCTGTTGCTGCCACATTTCCGGCGTGATCGGCATCGCGGTGAGAATCGGCCACAGCCAGACGAAGTTCGCGATCACCACGGCGAGGTACAGGGCCACCAGCAGTAGTCCGGTACCTCGCCGCTCGGCCGATGCTCTCGCTTTCCCGATGATGTCGCCCAGCACCAACGCGAAACCCATCACCATGAACGGCGCGAGTGCGACCGCGTAGAAGTAATACATCTGTCGATCGAGGGTGGCGAACCACGGCAGCAGTGCTGCGGAGTACCCGACCAGCACTGTGGCGTAACGCCAGTCGCGTCGGACGAACACCGACCAGATCGCCCATGCCAGCATCGGCAGCGCCAGCCACCACATCGCCGGCGTGCCGATGAGCATGATCGCTTTCACGCACGAGGACGCCGAGCAGCCGGACACGTTCTCGCCGTCGGCGAAGTAGTACAGCATCGGTCGCAGGCCCATCGGCCACGTCCACGGCTTCGATTCCCACGGGTGCCGGTTGCCGGCCGAATTGGTCAGTCCCTCATGGAATTGCAGCACACTGCTGCTGTAGAACCACAGTGAACGCAGCGCGTCGGGAACGAACGAGAACGGGCCTCCGACGCCGACACCGTCGCCGACTTCGTGTCGGTAGACGCTGGTCTCCGAGGTGAACCATGCCCACCACGTCATCAGATACACCGCGATCGGCACGACCACCAGTGCGTACAGCGCAGGCCCGATGTCGCGCACTGCCGTTCCCCGCCACGGGCGTCGGACGCCGTACGAGCGCCGTGCAGCTACATCGAATGCCACACTCAACAATCCGAAGAATGCGATGAAGTACAGACCCGACCACTTGGTGCCGCAGGCGAACCCCAACATGACACCGGCCCCGAATCGCCACCACCGCACTCCCATTCGCGGCCCGAGCACGCTGGCGTCCATTCGACCTTCGGCGCGCACTCTCGACAGTCGTTGCCGCATGTCGTCGCGGTCGACCACCAGGCAGCCCAGCGCGGCAGTGACGAAGAGAGCGAGAAAGATGTCCAGCATGCCGATACGGCTGCTGACGAACGTCACTCCGTCCACCGTCAGCAGAATGCCCGCGATCGCCCCGACGAGGGTCGATCGCGCGAGGCGTCGCACGATGCGAATCACCAACAGCACCAACAAGGTTCCGGCCACCGCCGAGGAGAAGCGCCAACCCCAGCCGTTGTAACCGAACAACGCTTCCCCGACGGCGATCAGCTGCTTGCCGACCGGCGGATGCACCACGAGTCCGTACGCCGGATTGTCCTCGATTCCACCGCCGGTGAGAACCTGATAGCCCTGCGGGGCGTAGTGCTTCTCGTCGAACACGGGTGTCCCCGCGTCGGTGGGGTAGCGCAGCATCGTGAATCGCGTGACTGCGCAGATGACGGTGATCACGACGGTGACGATCCAACCGCGTCGGGCATCGGTGTCGTGGAACCAGTCGCGCGCGGCGACGGTCGGCCCGGGACTGACCATCGACCGGTCGCCGGAGCGCTCAGAGGTCAGCAAGGTCACGTACCGATCGTAGGCGTTGATCGGCAGTGCCCGACAAGCCGCTGTACCGCGTGCGGGACACTGGAGCCATGCTCATCCTTGCCGCCACCCCGATGGGCGACGTCGGTGATGCCTCGCAGCGCCTGCGTGATGCCCTCGGCAGTGCCGATGTCGTCGCCGCCGAGGACACCCGGCGCACCAAACAACTCGCGTCGTCGCTCGGCGTGGTGATCACGGGCAGAATCGTCAGTTTCTACGATCAGGTCGAGACGGCCCGCCTCCCGGCACTCGTCGAGGCAGTGGCCGAGGGCAAGTCTGTCCTGCTGGTCACCGATGCCGGGATGCCGTCGGTGAGCGATCCGGGCTACCGCCTCGTGGCGGCATGCGTCGACGCCGATCTGCCGGTGACCTGCCTGCCCGGTCCTTCGGCAGTGACGACGGCGCTCGCGTTGTCCGGTCTGCCCGTCGAACGGTTCTGTTTCGACGGGTTCGTCCCGCGTAAGCAAGGACAGCGACGCACCTATTTCCAGTCGGTGCTCGCCGAACCGCGTGCCATCGCGTTCTTCGAGGCACCGCATCGCCTCGTCGCGTGCCTCGAGGACGCCGTGCACGTCCTCGGTCCCGACCGGCGCGCCGCGGTGTGCCGTGAGCTGACCAAGACCTACGAGGAGGTGCGACGCGGCGGCCTGGGCGAGCTGCTCGAATGGGCGCGGGGCGGCGTGCGCGGCGAGATCACCGTCGTGCTCGAAGGCGCTGTCGCCGTCGCCGAGGAGCCCGAGGATCTCGTTGCCGACGTCGAAACGCTGGTGGCGTCGGGCATGCGGTTGAAGGACGCCTGCGCTCAGGTGGCGGTCGGTGGCGTGTCCAAACGCGAGGTCTACGAGGCCGTCCTCGCCGCGCGCAAAGAGCAGTAGCGGGTCAGCCCAGCACTTTCTTGCGCAGGCCCTCGGTCGCCGCCTCGAGGATGGTCTTGGTTCCCTTCTTCACGAGGAAGCCGGGCAGTGGAGCCTTGGGGTCGACGGTCAGCTCGAACTCGACGTGCGTGCCGTTGCCCTTGGGCGTCAACGTGTATCGACCTTCTTGAGCCTTCTGCTGGTTGCTCTCCACCAGGCTCCACGACACCTCGTTCTCACTCCAGGTGTATTCGACCAACTGCTCGTCGTTGACGCCGATGATCGAGACGTTCATCTTGACGTGGTTCGGTCGGCCGTCCTCGAAGCGATCGACCACCTCGCACTTCTTGTGCACCGGAGACCACGAGGGGAGGCCTTCGACGTCCGCGAGGACGTCGAGAATTGTCGCTGCGTCGGCGTCGATGTCGACGGACTTGTTCACTGTGACTGCCATGGGGAGAAGGTATCTCAGCTTTCTGTACGGGGGCTGACGTTCCGGGCGAACTCGCCGATGGCGCGTAGGGCGCGTTGGGCTTCGGGGACGAAATCGGCTGCCTGGAACACGTGGACCTGATCCTCGTACACCTGGAGTTCGCACTCGACTCCGGCGACCGCCAGGCGTTCGGCCATGAGTTCTGCGTCGGCATAGACCATTTCGGTGGAACCGACCTGAATCAGCACCGGCGGCATGCCGGTGAGATCACCGTCGACGGGCGAGACTCGCGGGCCCCGTTCGCCGTCGACGACGATGCGCGCATCGACGCGATCGGCCAGAGCGGTCAGCGCCGGAACTGCGTTGGACGGAAAGACCGAACACTTCGACGCGTTCTCGTGATCGAGTTTGCCGGAAGGGTCCATATCGGTGAGTGGGGACATGGTGAAGATCCCTGCGGGGGCGGGCAACCCGACGGTGCGCAGGGCCAGGGTGACCATGAACGCCAGGTATCCGCCGGCCGAGTCGCCACCCAGGACGATTTGCTCCGGTCGGTATCCGGAATCGAGCAGGAAGCGATACGCGTCGACGCCGTCCTCGACGGCGTGGCCGATCGGGTTGCGCGGCATCATCCGATAGTTCACCGACAGCACCGAGCCGTCGACGTGCTTCGAAACGCGTGAGGTCATCCGACGATGGGTGCGCAGGCCGCAGCAGACGAATGCGCCGCCGTGCAGGTAGAGCACCACGCGATCTGTTCCGGTGCCCTCGGCGCGGATCCACTCGGCCTCGCACTCGGCGAGCATGACGCGACTACGGGTGGTGCCGCTGATCTGCGGTACGAGTAGTCCGGCGTAGTCGACCAGTCCCATCGGCCACGGAAGTGAGGGGGCCTGTGCCCACACGGTCAGAAACGGACGGACGGTGAACTGCAGGTACTTGGACAGGATCTGCGACTGCAGGCTCGCGCCACGGATGTCGCGTCGGCGCGCGGTGGCTGCCGGGTCGGTCGATTTCACTACGGTGAGCGCCGGATTCATGACCGTCGCCTCCATCCCCGTTGTCGTTGCGCGGTGCGTGTGCGCCGTGCGTTGGAACCCCGCTCTATTTGGAACCCCTGCTAACGGACAATAGCGGGTAGCTTTTCGCGACCCGACGTAAGGTCGTGTTCTGAGTCACATTCGGTGCCGTACCGTGACCGAAAACAAATGGAAAAGGGACAGCTCATGGCACTCATGCCCATCACCGAATCGATGTTTCTGATCGCCGAGTCACGGGAACACCCGATGCACGTGGGCGGTTTGGAGTTGTTCGTGCCGCCCGGCGACCCGCACGACTTCGCCGAGGAGGTGCACAGCAAGTTCACCACCGGTGAGGTGCACGAGCTCTTCCGCAAGCGTCCCGCGCGTCCGGTGCAGATCATGGGCAACCTGGCCTGGGCCTTCGACCCGGACGTCGACTTCGAGTATCACGTTCGCCGCACGGTGCTGCCTGCGCCGGGGAGGATTCGGGAGCTCTTCCAGTTCCTCTCGCTCAATCACAGTGCGCCACTCGATCGATACAAACCGATGTGGGAGCTGCACATCATCGAGGGATTGGCGGACGGCCGAATTGCGTTGTACACCAAAGTGCATCACTCGCTGGTCGACGGTGTGAGCGCCCTGAAGTTGATGCAGCGAACGCTGTCCACCGACCCGGACGATCGAAGTGGGAAAGCAACGTGGGATCCGTCCCTGTTCGGCAGACGCAAGAAGCAGGTCGCTACCGAGCAGCCCGGGCGATTGGCGCAGCTCGGCGGCGGCTTCTCGATGGGACGCAAGATCGTCGGTGACTTGGTCGACTTCGCGCCTGCATCTGCGCGAATCGGGATGCGTGCGTTGAAGAAAGAGGGAGCGCAACTGCCGTTGCAGGCACCGAGGACGATGTTCAACGTGGCCATCGGCGGTGCGCGACGTTTCGCCGCCGAGAGTTGGTCGATCGAGCGAATCCGCACGGTCGGGTCGGCCCTCGATGCGACGCTCAACGACATGGTGCTCGCGATGTGCGCAGGCGCTCTGCGGGCGTACCTCATCGATCAGAACGCGCTGCCCGAGGATCCGTTGATCGCCATGGTGCCGGTGTCGCTACGCAAAGAGGGTGACGACAGGGACGCCGGGAATTCGGTGACGACCATCCTGTGCAACCTGGGCACCGACGAGTCCGATCCGATTCTTCGGCTCGAGCGCATCAAGGATTCGACCGTCAAGGGCAAGCAGATGATGAGCGAACTCAACACCCTCGAAGCGCTCACCGTCGGCGCAATCACCATGGCCCCGTTGCTGTTCGGCCCGGTGCCGGGATTCGTCGACTACACCCCGCCGCCGTTCAACGTCATCATCTCGAACGTGCCCGGATCCAAGGAGGATCTGTACTGGAACGGCGCGAAACTCGACGGCATCTACCCGGCGTCGATCGTCGCCGACGGGCAGGCGCTCAACATCACCGTCGCCAGTAACGGTGACTCGCTGAACTTCGGGCTCATCGGCTGCAGGCGCAGTGTGCCGCACCTGCAGCGCATGCTGACGCACCTGGAGAACACGTTGGAGGAGCTCGAGAAGACGTTGTGAGAGCGGCTTCGCCGCATGTGAACGAAAATTCGTAGTGGGCTACGAATTTCCGCTCACATGCGCGGAGCGCTCTACTCGTACTTGGGGAACACCGGCGTCGGGGTCGGTAGTGCAGTGCCGGGCACCGAACGTGTTGCCACATCGGTGAATTCGCGGTTCGACGCCCCGAGCAGGTCGAGGATGCGCGACGCAGAATCCGGCATGACGGGCTGAGCCAGGATGCTCACGATGCGCAGCACCTCGATCGTCACGTACAGCACGGTGGCCATGCGATCGGGATCGGTCTTGCGTAGCACCCACGGCTGCTGCAGCGAGAAGTAGCGGTTGGTCTCGCCGAGCACCGACCAGATCGCTTCGAGTGCGGAATGGAGTGCCTGCACGTCGAATTCGCGTCGGCAGATCTCGAGCAACGCGTCCGCGCGGGCCAGCATCGCTTCGTCCTCGGCGGTGAACTCGCCCGGGGTCGGGAGCGCGCCGTCGAGGTTCTTGGCGACCATGGTCAGCGACCGCTGCGCGAGGTTGCCGAGTTCGTTGGACAGGTCGGCGTTGACGCGGGCGACGATGGCCTCGTGGCTGTAGCTTCCGTCCTGACCGAACGAGACCTCGCGCAGGAAGAAGAAGCGCACCGGATCGAGACCGTAATTCTCCACCAACGACTTCGGGTCGAGAACGTTGCCGAGGGACTTGGACATCTTCTCGCCCTTGACGTTCAGGAACCCGTGCACGAACACCCGCTTGGGCAGCTCGATCCCCGCGGACATCAGGAACGCAGGCCAATAGACGGTGTGGAAGCGGGTGATGTCCTTGCCGATGATGTGCAGATCTGCGGGCCAGAACTTCCGGTACGCCTCGGAGTCGGTCTCGGGGAACCCGGCACCGGTGAGGTAGTTGGTCAACGCGTCGACCCACACGTACATCACGTGCGCGGGATCGCCGGGTACCGGCACACCCCAGTCGAACGTGGTCCGGGAGATCGACAGGTCGCGCAGGCCGCCCTTGACGAAGTTGACGATCTCGTTGCGACGGGTGTTGGGCGCGATGAAGTCCGGCGACGCGTCGTAGAGCTCGAGCAGTTTGTCCTGGTACTGCGACAGACGGAAGAAGTACGACGGTTCCTCGGTCCATTCGACGGGAGTGTTCGTCTCGGTTGCGACGCGGGAGCCGTCGTCGTTCAGGGTGGTCTCGGCTTCGGTGTAGAACGCTTCGTCTCGCACCGAATACCAGCCGGAGAACGCGTCGAGGTAGATGTCGCCGTTCGCCTCCATCCGCGTCCACAGTTCCTGGCTCGCAGCGTGGTGGTCGGCGTCGGTGGTGCGGATGAAGCGGCCGTAGGAGATCTTCAGCAGGTCCTGCGCCGTCTGGAACGCATCGGAGTTGCGGGCGGCGAGCTGCCGCACGTCGACGCCCTCGGTCTGCGCGGTCTGCTGCATCTTCAGCCCGTGCTCGTCGGTGCCCGTCAGGAATCGCACGTCGTAACCGTCGAGGCGCTTGAAGCGCGCGATGGCGTCGGTGGCGATGTACTCGTAGGCGTGCCCGATGTGCGGAGCGCCGTTGGGGTACGCGATTGCGGTGGTGACGTAGAAGGGTGGCCGTGAGGCATCAGCTGGCGCAGTCATGGTTCGCCTACTCTAACCAGCGTGAGTAGAGACCGTCCCGCACCGCCGTTGCCCGAGCCCGTCGGCACCCTCGTCGACGCACACACCCACCTCGACGCGTGTGGGGCGACCGACGCGGCGAGCGTGGCCGCGATAGTGGACAAGGCGGAGTCCGTCGGAGTCACGCGCGTGGTCACGATCGCCGACGATCTCGACGCTGCGCGGTTCGCCGTCGACGCGGCGTCCTGGGATCCGCGGGTGTGGGCCGCCGTCGCCATTCACCCCACCCGGGCGAACGTGCTCGACGACGCGGCCAAGGTCGAGATCGAGCGCTTGGCGTCCGACCCCCGGGTGGTTGCCGTGGGGGAGACCGGGCTGGACTACTACTGGCCCGGCAAGCTCGACGGGTGCGCCACCGTGGCGGAGCAGCACGACGGATTCCGGTGGCACATCGACCTGGCGAAGCGTCTGGGCAAGCCGTTGATGATTCACAATCGCGAGGCCGACGAGGATCTGCTGGCTGTTCTGACGGCGGAGGGCGCGCCCGAGACCGTGATCTTCCACTGCTTCTCCGGCGGTCCCGCGACTGCGAAGGCGTGCGTCGACGCCGGCTACGTGCTCAGTTTCTCCGGGACGGTCAGTTTCAAGAATGCGCACGCGCTGCGGGAGGCTGCTCTGCTCATTCCCGACGACTTGATGCTGGTGGAGACCGACGCGCCGTTCCTGACTCCGCATCCGTACCGAGGCGCGCCCAACGAGCCGTACTGCTTGCCCTACACCGCGCGAGCGTTGGCCGAGATTCGAGATCAGGATCCGGCCGAGCTGGCCGCGAACGCGACTGCCAATGCGGAGAGGGTGTACGGCCTCTAGCAGCTGAGGTTGCGGCGTGGGTGCTAATTCGTTACCGTACCGTGACCGAACTCGGGCGTTTCGACCCCGAAGTCACGCTTGCAACCGCCAGGAATACGAAACTTGTCGACTATCAGACGCCTCAACTCCGCTCGTTCGACCACGCTCTACCTGGTCATCGCGGCCCTGTTGATGACGCTCGTCGCTGGCGGTGTGATGGCCGTGAGCCGTCACAAGACCGTGACCATCGACGTCGACGGCAACATGATTTCGCTGAGCACGATGAAGACCGACGTCAGCAGTGCGTTGGCCGACGCCGGCTATGCGCCGTCGGACAAGGACCTCGTTGTTCCCGCTCCCGACTCCGGGTTGAGCGACGGCGACACCGTGGTCCTGCGCCGCGCCCGTGAGATCACGCTCAACGTCGACGGGCAGCCCGAGAACATCTGGACCACCGCGCTGACGGTCGAGGAAGCACTCGAGCAGACCGGCCTGGCCGAGGACGTGCACGTGTCCGCCTCGCGCTCGGAGCGACTGCCGCTCGACGGCACGGAGTTGGACGTGGCACTGCCCAAGCAGGTCTCGCTCGTCGATGGAGGAGCCCCCGCCGCGCCGGTCACCCTGGCCGCACCGACCGTGCGTGAATTCCTCGAAGCAGCAGGCGCGCCGCTCGAAGAAGCCGACACCGTCAGCCCCGATCCCGACGCCACCGTCACCGACGGAGCCGAGATCGTCGTCACGCGTGATCGCACCGTCACCAAGACCGAGACCACCGACACCGATGCTCCGGAGCAGCGCATCGAAGATCCCACGATGAACATGAGCCGTACCGTCGTCGAGAACCCGGGTGCGCCGGGCGTCTCCGACATCACGTGGAATATCAACATGGTCAACGGCGTCGAGGTCGGTCGCGAGAAGGTCGACGAGCAGGTTCAGGTGCCCGCCCAGCCGAAGACGGTTCGCGTCGGAGCGAAGCCCGGTACCGAGGTGCCGCCGGTGGAGAACGGCGCGATCTGGGACGCCCTCGCGCAGTGCGAGGCGACGGGCAACTGGGCCATCAACACCGGCAACGGTTTCTACGGTGGCGTGCAGTTCGACCAGAACACCTGGGAACGTCAGGGCGGCCTCAAGTACGCTCCGCGCGCCGACCTCGCCACCCGTGAGGAACAGATCGCGATCGCGTCGGTGACGCAGAAGTCGCAGGGCTGGGGCGCATGGCCTGCCTGCACCTCGCGCTTGGGTTACCGCTGACTGTCTTTCTGGGTCATTCCGCAGGCTCCACTCCCGCGTTTCTGGGTCATTCCGCAGGCTCCACTCCCGCGTTTCTGGGTCATTCCGCAGGCTCCACTCCCGCGTTTCTGGGTCATTCCGCAGGCTCCACTCCCGCCCCCGTAGAGTTTCGGCCGTGTCCGAACATGTGAGGGGATCCGCGGCCCTGCTCGGTCCCGCCGAGGTCCGCTCTCTGGCCGCCGAGCTCGATGTGCGTCCCACCAAGCAACTCGGGCAGAACTTCGTGCACGACGCCAACACTGTTCGACGCATCGTCGCGTCCGCAGGCGTGGGTCCGCAGGACACGGTCCTCGAGGTCGGTCCCGGCCTCGGTTCGTTGACTCTCGCTCTGCTCGATGTGGCCGACGCGGTCGTCGCGGTCGAGATCGACCCCAAGCTCGCGACCCGGTTGCCCATCACGGTGGCCGACCGCGCCCCCACTCTCGCCGAACGGTTGACGGTCATCGAAGCCGACGCGTTGCGCGTACGGGCCGAGGACATTCCGAGACACCCGACGGCATTGGTGGCGAACCTGCCGTACAACGTCGCGGTGCCTGTGCTCATTCACCTGTTCTCGGAGCTACCCAGCCTGCGGGTGGCCGTGGTGATGGTCCAAGCCGAGGTGGCCGATCGACTCGCGGCAGTGCCCGGAAGCAAGATCTACGGCATCCCCAGCGTCAAGGCCAGGTTCTTCGGCGACGTCAGAAGAGCAGGCGCAGTAGGCCGTTCGGTGTTCTGGCCGGTGCCCAAGGTCGAATCGGGACTGGTCCGCATCGATCGGTACGCCGAGCCGCCGTGGTCCACCGACACCGCGCATCGCAAGGCCGTGTTCGCCGTGATAGACGCCGCATTCGCGCAGCGACGCAAGACATTGCGAGCAGCGCTCGCCGGGTGGGCCGGCTCACCGGTGGCGGCCGAACGCCGGTTGCGTGAGGCCGGAATCGACCCGACGGCACGCGGCGAAACCATCGATGCCGCAGCGTTCGTCCGCTTGGCCGCTACCGAAGCCTGAGGCACCTTCTACAGGTGGATGTCCTTCAGGGCAGTCAGTTCGGTCCACGTCGACGCCCCCTCGCGCGCAGCCGCCACCGGTGCATAGCGGTCGGCGTCGATCAGGGTGCCCAGCTCCAGTCCGGTCAGCGACGCGATGTCGGCCACCGGAACCTGGTACGTCCGGTACGGGCCGAGGGGCGGGGGATCGGTGTCGAGTCGCAGCGGCTTGTCGAGGATCGGGTCGAGAGACGGCGTCTGATCGAGAACGTATCCGGTGCACGCGGGTGACGAATCCTGCGACCAGACTGCGATCTTGAAGAACTGCCGCGGAATGGCGACGCCTCGGTAGATCGGATCGTCGTCGGCGAAGATGCAGCCGCTGAAGACCGAGAGCTGTCGGCCGTACTGCTCGGCGTTGTCCAATACGTAGTCCTCCAGCCCCAGCCACAGTGTCTTCGACTGGTTCAGTGTGGCCGTCTGTGGGGCACACACGGTGTAGTGGAACGTGTCCTCGTTGGCGCGCTCCGCCACTGCACGCTCACCCCACACCGGATCCCGTCGTCGCACCAGATGCCCACGATCGAGGTCGTTGTTCTTGTACAACTCGTTGCCGGCCTGCTGCGCAGCCGGTAGCCGATCGTCGAGTCGCCAGTTGTCGCTCCGCCCGACGTCCTTCAGGCTCGCGCCGTCGATATTGACGCCGGTGACCGCGGCGAGGCGTCGGGCAGGGTCTATCGACACCGAGAAGTGCGTGTACGGAAGTACCACCACGTCGACGCGGTCGGGTAGCGGAACGTCGATGTCGGCCAGGAACTTCGGGTCGAAACCGAGTGGTGTCGTCATCTGCCCATTGACTCACGTACCGGTTACCGGAGAGTGAACCGCCGCGAGGTACCGCTCGGTCAGCCTCGCGTGTCGCTCGGCCACGATGCGGCATTCCTCGCGCAGTTCCGGTGGATCGAGCACCGTGAAATCGGTGTCGAACGCGGCCAGCCACCGCGCGATCGAGGGCAGCGAATCGCCGGACAGCACCAACGCGCACGTGGTCTCGTCGATGGATTCGAGTGCGCCCCATTGTTCGTCGACCATCGGTGCGATGGTTTCGATCGGAGCATGCAACGCGATCCGCGCCCGAACCTGAGCGATCGCCCGATCGATTCCCTTCGAGACGAACGCCGCCGCACCGCCCGGCGGCAGCTCTCGTGGCGTGAACCGCGGACCCGTCGGAATCTTCGGAGTCAGGCGATCCACTCGAAACGACCGCCAATCCTGCCGCAGCACATCCCACCCCAGTAGGTACCAGCGCGCGCCCGCCCGCACCAGGCTGTAGGGCTCCACCTCGCGCCTGGACTCGGAACCGTCGTGCTTGCGGTAGTCGAAGCGCAACCGCTCGTGTCCGTGGCAGACAGCCGCCACCGTGGACAGCACCGATGCATCCACCGCCGAGCGTGGCGTCTTGTCCACCACGTCGATCCGCAACGCGTCGAGCCGATGCTGGATGCGCGACGGCATCACCTGCCGCAACTTCGTCAGCGCCCGCAACGACGCCTCCCCGATGCCCGCGACAGAGCCCCCGGCGGCGGACTGCAACCCGAACGCCACCGCCAGCGCCTCGTCGTCGTCGAGCAACAGCGGAGGCATCTCCGCACCGGGGCCGAGCTGATATCCGCCACCGACACCGGGCGTCGCATTGACCGGATAGCCGATGTCACGCAGCTTGTCGACATCACGCCGCAGCGTGCGAGGAGTGACGGCGAGCCGCTCTGCCAACTCCGCGCCCGCCCAATCGCGACGCGTCTGCAGCAGAGACAACAGTCGCAGCAACCGAGCCGAGGTTTCCTTCATGTCGCCACGATGCCACGCAATGCGGACATATTCGGTCCGCATCGTGCATCTCGAAGTCCACTCGATGTGCCATTGACCGCCCAAAAGGCCACCGAACGATGCTCCTATGTTTGTCAAGTGGTCTGGGGCGGCTTGAGTAGGCCGTAGATTTCGCGGGCGATGGCGCGTTTGAGGCATCGGGTGATCTCGCGTGGGGTCTTGCCTTCTGTCAGTCGCCGGTCCCGATACTGCTGGGTTCGTTCGTCGCCGCGTAGGCGGGTGATGGCGATCGTGTAGAGCGCCCGGTTCGCTTGACGGTCACCGCCTCGGTCGAGGCGGTGACGTTGTGTGCGGCCCGAGGATGCCTGGATCGGTGCAACTCCGCACAGGTGCGCGAAGGACGCTTCGGAGGTGATCCGTTCGGGGTTGTCGCCGACTGTTATCAACAGTTGTGCAGCTGTGCTGGTTCCGATCCCGAATCGGGCGAGGAGCTGCGGTGCGTGTGCGGTGACGAGTGCCTCTATTTGTTTGGCGAGGATTCGTTCCTCGGCGGTGAGGTCGAGAATTCGGCGGGACACCGACCGCAGTGCGGCACCGACTGCGGAATCGAGATCGACGGGCCGACGCGGTGCGTGTGGCAATGCTGCGCATGCGGCGAACAGGTGCGCGTCGGTGAGCTGACGGAGCTCGGCGCGTATGCCTTCTGGGGCATTGACGATCATCGATTTCAGTTGTGTGACCGCTTCGGCGCGGGCTTTGACTGCCGAGTGACGTGCGTTGTGCAAGAAGCGAATCGCTTCGACGTTGCCGTCGTGGGCCTTCGGTGTGGTGGTGGCCTTTCCGGTCAATGCTGCGCGCGCTGCGGAATGGGCATCGAGTGGGTCGGATTTGCCGTGGAAGCGGCGAGAGCGTCGGTCGGGGCGATCGACATCGACGACCTCGAGCCCGCTCAGGCGTAGCGCAGTGGCCAGTGTCGATCCATAACTGCCGGTACCTTCGACTCCGATTCGCTCGACCTTTCCGGCCGCGGTGATCCAGGCGATCAGGTCCACGTGGCCGGCGGCGGTGGTGGGGAATTCTCGGTCGCCGACCTCGCGTCCGAGGTGGTCGATGATCGCGGCGTGATTGGTGTTCTTGTGTGTGTCGACGCCGACGAAGACGGTGGTGCTGACATCGGGTGGATTGTCGGTCATGCTGGACATGGCTATCCCTTCGTGGTGGTGGCCACGCACCGGCCGGGGACGGCGGACAAGACTGTGATGGGACTCTTTGGACAGGCTCCTATGAAGTCACTTCGCCCCACCGGTCGCGTGTGAGCAGCAACAGCGGGTCGGGTACCGACACATCGTTCGAAGGACAGCCCACCGGGCGTCGGTCACATTGAGAGTCAGGCCCCAACCCACCGCAGATATCCAGTATCACCGGACACATTCATACTCACAGTCACATTGAGTACCCACCGGAGGCCGCCCTGGTGGTGAACTCGGCCGCTGTTTCTCCACTACTGTGGTTACTCGTGCTGTCTGTCGTTCCCACACCCGTCGTCGTTCGGGCCCCATCGAAGGTGAATCTGCATCTCTCGGTCGGTGACCTGCGCCCCGATGGCTTCCACGAGCTGACGACGGTGTTCCAGGCGCTCTCGCTCTCGGACGAACTGTCGCTGATTCCGGCCAAGACACTCTCGGTTCGGGTACGCGGCGACGACGCGAGAGTGGTTCCCACGGACTCCAGAAATCTTGTGTGGAAGGCCGCGGAGTTGCTGGGGCGTCGGGTCGGGCGGGAGCCGTCGGTGGAGATCACCATCGACAAGGGAATTCCGGTGGCCGGCGGCATGGCAGGCGGAAGTGCCGATGCTGCCGCGACTCTGGTGGCACTGAACGCGATGTGGCATCTCGATCTCTCGCGTGACGAGCTCGACGAGGTGGCGGCCGAGCTCGGCAGCGACGTGCCGTTCTCGTTGCACGGCGGCACCGCGGTCGGAACCGGACGCGGGGAAAAGCTGCTTCCGGTGCTCTCGCGCAACAGTTTTCACTGGGTGCTGGCGTTGGCGAAGGGCGGTCTGCAGACGCCTGCCGTCTACAACGAACTCGACGAGCTGCGCGCCAAGGGCAATCCGCCTCGCCTCGGCGGCACCGAGGATCTGATGCATGCGCTGGCGTCCGGCGATGCGCGTGCGCTCGCGCCGTTGCTCGGCAACGACCTGCAAGCCGCTGCGGTGTCGCTGATGCCGCAGTTGCGTCGCACGCTGCGTGCGGGAGTCACCGCCGGGGCGTTGGCGGGCATCGTGTCCGGTTCGGGCCCCACCTGCGCGTTCCTGTGCGCCGACGCCGACGCGGCGGTGTCGGTGAGCGCTGAATTGTCCGGTGCCGGCGTGTGCCGCACCGTCCGTGTTGCGAGTGGACCGGTTCCCGGTGCTCGTGTTGTCACTAGCGAATCGATTGGTTTTTCCTGATGGTCAATCTCGTCAATCTCGAAAACGTCAGTAAGTCCTTCGGCGTGAAACCGCTGCTCGACGGCGTCTCTCTCGGTGTGCAGGAGGGTGAACGCATCGGCATGGTCGGCCTCAACGGCGGCGGTAAGACCACCACCCTCGAAGTTCTCGCCGGCATCGAGCCGCCCGATTCGGGACGCGTCAGCCGAGTCAACGGCCTGCGGATGGCCGTCGTCACCCAGCGTGGTGTGTTGCCGCCCGGGTCGACCGTCGGCCAGGTGGTCCTCGACCCACTCGGAATGGCCGAGCACGAGTGGGCCGGAGATTCTCGGGTGCGGAACATTCTCACCGGCATCGGTATTGCCGATCTCGGACCCGCAGGCAGCTCGGGACTCGACGCGCCGATCGACAATCTCTCCGGTGGTGAGCGTCGACGAGTTGCGTTGGCAGCGGCCCTGGTTCAGGATCTCGACCTCGTGGTTCTCGACGAGCCGACCAACCACCTCGACGTCGAGGGCGTGCAATGGTTGGCCGCACACCTGGTCAGCCGTCGCAGTGCGCTGGTGGTCGTCACCCACGATCGCTGGTTCCTCGACACCGTCGCCAATCGCACGTGGGAAGTGGTCGGCGGCGGCGTCGAGGCCTACGAGGGTGGCTACAACGACTGGGTGTTCGCTCGTGCCGAGCGGTCCCGTCAGGCCGACGCGTCCGAGGAACGTCGACGCAACCTCGCGCGCAAGGAACTGGCGTGGCTGCGCCGCGGTGCCCCGGCCCGTACCTCCAAGCCGAAGTACCGCATCGAGGCGGCCGAGGCTCTGATCGCCGACGTTCCCGCCCCGCGTGACTCCGTCGCGTTGTCCTCCTTTGCTCAGCGCCGACTCGGCAAGGTCGTCATCGAACTCGAGGACGCGCGCCTGGAGACCCCCGACGGCCGCGAATTGGTGAAGGACTTCACCTGGCGACTCGCTCCCGGTGAGCGCGTCGGTCTCGTCGGCGTCAACGGTTCGGGTAAGACGACGATGCTCCGCACGCTCGCCGGTGAACTGCAGCCGGCTTCCGGTAAGCGCATCCAGGGCCAGACCGTCAAGATCGGTTGGCTGAAGCAGGAATTGGACGATCTACCCAAGAAGCTGCGGGTTCTCGATGCGGTCAAGGAAGTGGCCGAGCGGATCACCCTGGGCGACCGAGAGATCTCTGCCGGCCAGCTCGCGGAACGGCTCGGCTTCACCCCGGCGCGTCAGCGCACACCCGTCGGGGATCTCTCCGGCGGTGAGCGTCGTCGGCTGCAGCTGACGCGCGTGTTGATGGCCGAGCCGAACGTGCTGCTGCTCGACGAGCCCACCAACGACCTGGACATCGACACCTTGCAGCAGCTCGAAGACATCCTCGACGGCTGGGCGGGCACTCTCGTCGTCATCAGTCACGATCGGTACCTGATCGAGCGCATCTGCGACTCCACCTGGGCATTGTTCGGCGACGGCAAGCTCACCAACCTGCCCGGCGGTATCGACGAGTACCTGCGCCGGCGGGCCGTCCTCGCGGCCGACGCGACGCCGGACTCGCTGACCACCGGCGGCACACCGCGGAAGGCAACCCGAGATGCCGCCTCCGAACGCGCGGCTCGCAAGGAACTCAGCAAGCTCGAGAAGCTCGTGATTCGACTCTCCAAGCGTGAGGTGGAGCTGCACGCCGAACTCGTCGACGCGTCCACCGAGCCGGGCAAGCTCGTCGCCCTCGACACCGAACTCAAGCAGGTCCTCGCCGACAAGGATGTCGCCGAGGAACGATGGATGGAACTGGCCGCCGAGCTGGAGTGAGCGGCTCCGCCGCATGTGAACGGAACTTCGTAGTCCACTACGAAGTTTCGTGCACGTGCGCGCAGCGCATACTGGAGTCATGACATCGGTCGTCGCGGAAGTACTCGGTTCGGATTTCGCCCGTCTGCATCCCAAGGTTCAGTGGCGTTTCGGATTGCAGTCCTCGGATCATCTCGCTCAGTTCGGGGTGGGCGTGATGGAGGAGATGACCCATTCTCGGCTGGTTCCGCCGCCGTTGCTGTGGGCCGGACGCAAGCGTGGTCTGTTCCCCGCAGGTGTGGGCAAGGACGTGCCGTTCACCATCGCCAACTATGCGTATGTCGACGAATTGGGCCGCGAGACACTGTCTTTCGTGCGTCGCTTTGCCTTCCCCGGTCGGCCGCAGGGAATGAATTCGGTGATGGTGTCCTCCGCCGAGTCCGACGCGTATGCCCTGGACTATCTGGGATTCTCCTCGGACATGGTGGTGCACACCAGATGCGAGGTGGACGCCGAGGGCGGTCTGATTCTCGAGAGCGAGGTACCGCGATTCCTCCTCGGCCCTGTGGCACCGAAACTGCCGAAGGTGGCCTCGGCGCTGACCATCGGCCGGGAGTGGTGGGACGCGTCGGAGGAACGGCATCGCATCGAGATCAAGGTCGAGAGTCCCGTGATGGGCCAGCTGTTCCTGTACCGCGGGTGGTTCACTGCGGAGGAGCGGTCCTGTGCGCCTGCCGATATCCCGGGTGACGCGCGTCCGCGGTCGGTCGAGGCTCGCGAATAGCGCTACTGTTACGCGTCGAACGATCTGCGTGTGAAGGAGTCAACAGTGGCCGTTGTCGAAGCCGAGATCGCGGGTGGCGTGGGGCATATCGTCCTGAACCGGCCGGAGGCACTGAACTCCTTGAACGGTGCCATGATCGAGGGCATCCGCGACGCCCTAGAGGCGTGGCGTGACGACGACGCGGTCAGTTCTGTTCTGGTGACCAGTAGTTCGCCGCGGGCGTTCTGCGCGGGCGGAGACATCAAGGCCATCCGGCAGGCCGTCGTCGACGGTGACGACGAGGCCGGTCGGGAGTACTTCGCGGCCGAGTACGACCTCGACGAGGTGATTGCCGGCTACCCCAAGCCGTACATCGCCGTCATCGAGGCTGCGGCCTTCGGTGGTGGGTTGGGTATCTCGATCCACGGCAGCATCCGCATCGTCACCGAGAACGCGGTGTTGGCCATGCCCGAGACGGCGATCGGCTTCGTGCCGGATGTGGGGTCGAGCTATTTTCTCTCGCGCCTACCGGGCCGCGTCGGACGGTACTTGGCGCTGACGGGAACTCGGATCACCGGATCCGATGCGCTCGCACTGGGTTTGGCGACGCACTTCTGCCCCAGCGAGTCGGTGTCTGCTCTGAAGGCGGACATCCTCGCAGGCGTCGACGTGCACGAGGTGTTGGATCGCTACACCGCCGCACCGCCGACGGCTGAGCTGTCCTTCGACGCGAAGGCGGTGGCGGCAGTGTTCGAGAAGGAATCTCTTGTCGACATCATCGACGCGTTGGTGTGCGACACATCGTGGTCACGGACGACGAAGACTCAACTGGCGACGCTGTCGCCGACGTCCCTGATGGCCACCGACGCACTGATCGCACGCGGGGCCGACAGTACGTTGCGCGAATGCCTCGATCGCGAACTACGGGTGGCGACGTGGATCATCACCGAGCCGGACTTCGCCGAGGGTGTTCGTGCGGTGTTGGTCGATAAGGACCGAGCGCCGCAATGGAAGCCTCTGGTACTCGAGATGGTACGACCAGAGGCGTTCCAGCGACTGCTGTGACCGGCAGCGGTCAGCGGTAGCCCTTGGCGGGGTTCTGCAGGTCGAGCACGATGGTCTGGCCGTTGGAGCGAACGTGGATCTCGGGGTTCTGCAGGCCGCCCGAGACGAGGTACTCGCCCAGGAGCTGGAGAAGCTCGTCGGGGCCGACGGAGGTGTCGGGAGTGCGGATGTCGCCGGTGCGGCTGCCGAGCTCGTTCTGGGTCAAGCGTCCTGCGATACGGACCGATGCGACGCCCATGGCGGTGCGACGGTCGGGTGCCTGACCCCGACCGAGCGACGGCGAGGTGCCGGCGCTGGAGCCGTGAGATGTGGAGCGGCCGTTGGTGGGCAGGCCGTGTTCTGAGATCTGATCGCTTGTAGTCACTTCAACCTCGTTCGATTCCGTGGCGGGCTTATCTGGACGACGTCGATCCGTACGGGTGGGCGCTGAAACCGTGGCGGACGACGGTGCTGGTGCAGGCGTTGTTGCGGACGCCTTCTCGGTGGACGTGGCCTCTGTCGTCGACTTGTCGATGGAAGAGGTCTCGGCCGCCTTCTCGGCGGGCGCTGCCGCCGAAGAATCGGTGCGACCACCGATGGGTGAAGTGGAATCGGACGTCGGCGGCGTCGCCAAACGATGCGCGGGAGCGCCACCGACCTTGATCCCGGCCAGTGGGTAGTTCGATCCCTTTGTCATGTCGTCTTCAACTTCATCGTGATTCCCAGGTGGTTCCGCGCCGAGATGTCACGATCGGGTATCGATCAGGACGAGTCACTCGGCGTCGAGCACGCCAAAACGTACTTTGAGTTTGTTCGGACACGCTGAGAGTAGCATCACGATTGTTTACGACGCCATTTTTTGACCGATGTATTTGTTCTGGATCCTCAACCACACGGCAAATCCCCAGGCAACGAACGCGGCGTACACCAGGTACAGAGCCGCGGACGGGTAGAAACCGGCGATGATGAGCAGTGGCACGCCCACCACGTCCACTGCGATCCAGATCAGCCAGAATTCGGTCAGTCCCCGCGCCATTCCGAAGGTTGCCAACATGGATCCGGTGAAGATCCACGCGTCGGCCCACTTGCCGAACGAGCCGAGATAGCCGAACAACTGCGCGAACACCACCGTGCCGACGATCGCGACGACGACCATCGCCGTCCGCTCCCTCGTCGTGCCCCACCGTGGGAGAACGGCGGACCCCGTCTGCTTGGAATCTCGCATCCAGCGCACCAGGCCGTAGACGCTCACGGCGATGAACATCAATTGCCGACCGGCCTGACCGTAGAGGTCCAACGCTTGCGGCGTATGGAACACGCCGCCGAGAAAGACGGTGAACAGCAACGCATTTCCGATGATCCCCACCGGCCACGCCCACACGACGCGTCGCATCCCACCGATCGCGGAGAGCAATCCGAAGCCGTTTCCGACCACCTCACGCCACAGCACCGGGTTGCCGAAGACACTGAATTCGGCGTCGAGCAGCTCGATCAGCACCTGAAGAGGCTACTGATCGCCGGCGGCGACAAGTGGTTCGAGAGTCAGCTCGGGCATCTCTTTCTGGATGTACTGCAACCGCCATTTGTCGCTGACGAGTGCCAACAGCGCGCCGTCGGTGCGGGTGAACACCTCGACACCGCGCTGGCGACCCAACTCGACCGCCGAGGCCGCGTCGGTGCGTCGGGCCAAGGAGTATCCGAGTGGTTCCATTCGAGCGTCGACGCCGAATTCGGTCTTCATTCGTGCGGTGACCACCTCGAACTGCATGGGTCCGACGGCGGCGAGAACCGGGGACGCATCGCCGCGAATGTCGTTGCGCAACACCTGCACGACGCCTTCGGAGTCGAGCTGCTCGACGGCCCGGCGGAACTTCTTGTACTTGTCGGCGCTGTCGACGCGCAGGGCGGAGAAGTGCTCGGGTGCGAACGACGGGATCGGGGGGAACTCGACCTTCTTGTCGGTGTAGAGCGTGTGGCCCGGGGCCAGGGCGGTCGCGTTCACGAGGCCGACGATGTCTCCGGGGTAGGCATTCTCGACGGTCGTTCGATCGCGACCGAACACCGTCAACGCGTACTTGGTGGTGAACGGCTTCTTGGTCTGCGAGTGCGTGACGACCATGCCGCGCTCGAACACTCCGGAGACCACGCGCATGAATGCCAGTCGGTCGCGGTGGGCGGTGTCCATGCCCGCCTGCACCTTGAACACGACGGCGCTGAACGGGTCGGTGACCTCGCGTACGCCGCCGGAGACGTCGTCACGCGGGCCGGGTGACGGCGCGAGGGCCACGAGGGTGTCGAGAATCTGCCGGACGCCGAAGTTGAGCATCGCCGAGCCGAAGATCACCGGCGACGTCTGGCCGGCCAGGAACATCTCCTGATCGTGTTGCTGACCGCTCGAGATCAGCAGATCGCTCTCCTCGACGGCGGTGTCCCAGTCGACGCCCTCGCGTTCGGCGGCTGCCTCTGCCGACATGAATTCCTCGGGCGCGATGGTCGCACCGCCCGCGGTACGGGTGAAGCGAATGTAGCTGCCGTCCTGCACGTCGAGCAGCCCGCGGAAATCGCCGGCAATGCCGACGGGCCAGTAGAGGGGCGTCGGCGTCAGGCCGATCCGCGACTCGATCTCGTCGAACAGCTCGAGCGGCGACTGGCCCGGGCGGTCCCACTTGTTGATGACGGTGATCACCGGGATGCCGAACTGGCGGCACACCTGGAACAGCTTGAGGGTCTGTGGCTCCAGGCCCTTGGCGGCGTCGATCAGCATCACGGCCGCGTCGACGGCGGTGAGCACGCGGTAGGTGTCCTCGGAGAAGTCGGCGTGGCCCGGGGTGTCGACGAGGTTGATGACGTTGGTGATCTCGGCGTCGGGGGAGGTCTGGTAATTGAACTGCAGCGCAGTCGAACTCACCGAGATACCGCGGGCCTTCTCCATCTCCATCCAGTCCGAGACGGTGGAGCGGCGACCGGCTTTGCCGTGAATGGCACCGGCCTCGGAGATGACGCGTGCGTGCAGGGCGAGAGCTTCGGTGAGCGTCGACTTACCGGCGTCCGGGTGCGAGATCACCGCGAATGTTCGACGCCTCGCGACCTCGGTCTCGAGCTCCTTGGCCGGGCTCTTGGAGGGGCCGGGCTCGTCGAGCGTTGCCGGTCCGGACCCGTCGAGCGTTGCGTCGACGTCGGGGGTGCTGGACGGGGTACTCACGAAAACCTCATTCTCCTAGCAAGGGCGGCACCGAATCGGTCGCCGGGGCAGAAATCAAGGATACGCGGCCCGTTGTACCCCTCGGTCGGGGCGGGAGTGCCTACTGTGAACGGTGGGCCGGGAGATCCCTCACGAGGAGATGCGCGTTGAGCAAGTTCACCGAAGAGATGTTCGAGACCGCGAGCACCAGCAAGCACGGTCTGGTCACCGGCGAGCCCGACGAGGCGCTGCGGCAGTCGTGGGGTGAGATTCACGAGCAGGCGCGTCGGATGGCCGGTGCTCTGGCGGACGCAGGCGTCGAACACGGGGACGCGATCGGCATCCTGGCCGGTCAGCCGGTGGACATCGCGCCCGCGTGCCAGGCGACGTGGATGCGCGGGGGATCGGTGACCATGCTGCACCAGCCCACTCCGAGGACCGACCTCGCCGTCTGGGGCGAGGACACCGAGACCGTCGTGCGGATGATCGAGGCCAAGGCCGTGATTCTGGGGGCTCCGTTCGACATCGCCGCACCGGTGCTCGAGGAGCGCGGCATCACTGTGCTGAAGATCGAGGACATGAAGACCGGTCGCGACATCGATCCGGTGCCGACGGCCGAGTCCGATATCGCGCTGCAGCAACTCACGTCCGGTTCGACGGGTTCGCCGAAGGCGGTGCGGATCACGCACGAGAACTTCTACGTCAATGCGTACGCGATGATCGACCGCATCGAATTCGATGTCGACTCCGACGTGATGATCAGCTGGCTGCCACTGTTCCACGACATGGGGATGGTGGGCTTTCTGTCGGTGCCGATGCAGGTCGGTGCCGAGGTCGTCAGTATCACTCCGCTGGACTTCCTGCGCTCACCACTGTTGTGGGCCAAGCTGATTCACAAATACCGTGGAACTGTCACGGCAGCACCGAATTTCGCGTACTCGCTGCTGGCGCGGCGCTTGCGTCAGGCCGAGGACGATCTGGATCTCGATCTGTCGACTCTGCGGTACGCCTGGAACGGAGCCGAGCCGGTCGATCCGGACACCATGATCGCCCTCGCCGAGGCCGGTGCTCGGTACAAGCTGAACCCGTTGGCGCTCGCTCCGGTGTACGGAATGGCGGAAACGACTCTGGCAGTGTCGATTCCGGATCCCGACCAGGGGCAGGTGATCGACATGGTCGACGCGGATCTGCTCGAAACCCTGGGACGCGCCGTCCCGTCCACCCGTGGCAACACCCGATCTCTCGCCACGCTCGGCAAGTTCGTTCCCGGGTTGGAGGGTCGCGTCGTGGACAAGGAAGGGCAGGTGCTCACCGCCCGTGGCGTCGGCATCATCGAGGTGCGGGGCAAGGCCGTCACGCCCGGATACATCACCGTCGAAGGCCCGGTGTCGACGCAAGACGCCGACGGCTGGCTCGATACCGGCGACGTCGGCTACATCACCGAGGACGAACTGGTGGTCGTGTGCGGTCGCATCAAGGACGTCATCATCATGGGTGGTCGCAACATCTATCCCACCGACATCGAACGGGCCGCGGGCACTGTCGCAGGTGTGCGGCCGGGCAATGCCGTCGCCATTCGGCTCGATGCAGGCGACAAGCGTGAAAGTTTCGCCGTGGCAGTGGAAACCAACGACATCGACAATCCGGACGAAGTCAAGCGCATCGAACGCGAAGTGATCCACGCGGTGCACTCGGAGGTGGGTGTGCGGCCACGCACCGTTGCGGTGTTGGGCCCGGGCAGTATTCCGAAGACGTCGAGCGGCAAATTGCGACGGGCGAATTCGGTGTCGCTGTTGAATTGACGCGGCCGCGGACCTCACACCCTTTCTGCGGGGTGCGCGTGTGCCCTCGGAAGCGAGAAGGGGCGCGCGCCTCAGAAAAAGGGTGTGAGGTTCAGCGAGGGTGCACCCTGTTCTGGGCCGCTTCGAGGCCGGCGGAGAGCAGGAGTTCGGCGGCGTCTGCGGCTTCTTCGACCACGACGCCGAGATCCTTGCGCTCGGCGGCCGAGAACGGCTTGAGCACGAACGACGCCGGATCCATTCGTCCGGGCGGACGTCCGACGCCCACGCGAACCCTCAGGTAGTCCTTGGTGCTCAGGTGCTGCGAGATCGAGCGCAGCCCGTTGTGGCCGCCTTCGCCGCCGCCGAGCTTGAGCCGCAGAGAACCGAAGTCGATGTCCAATTCGTCGTGCACCACCACGACGTTCGCCGGGTCGACGGAGAAGAATCGAGCCAAGGCCGCGACCGGCTGGCCCGAGAGATTCATGAAGGTACGCGGCTTGGCGATGATCACCGACCGAGTGCCGAGGCGAGCCTGAACGATGTCGGAGTTGGACTTCTTGTGCGAGGAGAACGTCGATCCGACGCGTCCGGCCAGGGCGTCGGCGACCATGAATCCGACGTTGTGGCGGGTCTTTTCGTACTGCGGACCGGGATTGCCGAGGCCTACGATCAGGGCCGGCGCTTCAGGGGCATCACTCACGGTCGTCATTCTCTCATCGGTCATTCGAAACGAACGACGCGCTGCACCCGGCGTGGGAGCAGCGCGTCGTACGCGGTTCGTGGAGCGAGATCAGCTGTCGCTGTCCTTGCTGTCCTCGTCCGAACCCTCGTGGCTCTCGGCCTCTTCCTGAGTCTCGGCTTCGCCTTCCTCGGAGATCGGCTCGGTGCCTTCGCCTTCGGCCTCGAGCTCTTCCTCGGACGGTGCCTCGGTGACGTTGACGAGCAGCTGCTCGGGGTCGGACACCAAGGTGACACCGTCAGGCAGCTGGACATCGCTCGCGTAGTACTGCGTGTCGATCTGGGCGTCCTCGACGGAGATGACGAAGTTCTCGGGGATCTCCAGAGCGTCGGCCTCGATCTCGATGTACGTCGAGTCGGTGACGACCAGGGTGCCCGGAGCGGCATCGCCTTCGACGATGATGTTGACCTCGACGGTGACGCGCTCGCCCTTGTTCAGGACGAGGAGGTCGGCGTGCTCGATGCTGCGACGGATCGGGTGCACGACGATCGACTTGGTCAGCGCCAGCTGCGACTTGCCGTCGATGTCGAGGGTCAGCACGGCGTTGGTGCCATCGTTACGCAGCACGGCTGCGAACGCGCGAGCGTCGAGCGCGAGGTGCTGGGGGTCGGTGCCGTGTCCGTAGAGAACGGCCGGAACCTGGCCGTCACGGCGGGTGCGGCGAGCCGCGCCCTTGCCGAATTCGGTGCGGACCTGCGCGGTGAGATTGTTTACCTTCGATGCCATGGTGCTGAATGCTCCTGATAAAAGTGGTTCGTGCGGCGTACTTCGTCGGGCGGTCAAGCTCGTCGGGGCGGACACGAACGAGCGCGGCCAACGGGGCCGAGCCGCGTCGATAACGGTGGATCCGGATTCAGTCGGATCTACCCTCGCCGAGACAACCTGGAAGACAATACACGACCAGGTCATGTGCGCGGAAGTTCGACCCCTGCTACGAACTACCGTGCACGTGCGAGCGCAGCGAGCAATTCGGCAGCTATGCCGCGCGCCACGGAGACCGCATCGTCTCGGCCACCTGCCGTCCCCATCACCACCGCACCCTCGTGCACTACCGACAGTCGGGTTCCCAGCTGCTCGGCATCGGGGTATCCGGCCTCCGCGGCCAGTCGCGCGAACAACGATCTCGTCCAGTTCTTCTCCGACTCGATGATCGCGACCACCGGACTGGCGGTGCCGCCGAACTCGGCGAACGCATTGACGAATCCGCAGCCGCGATGGTTGTCGCGCATCCACAGTTCGAGGGCGTCGTACACCCCGAGGATGCGCGCGTCGCCGGGCTCGAGGGACTCGACGTACTGCGTCACGTGATCGCACCACAGACCGTGTCGGCGGGTGAGGTAGTGCTGTACCAGGCCGTCCTTGGAGCCGAAACGGTCGTACAGGGTCTTCTTCGTGGTGCCGGCCTCCTCGGCGATGAGGTCGACTCCGACGGCGCGGATGCCGCGGGCGTAGAACAGCTCGCTGGCGACGGTGAGGATGCGTTCCCCTGCGGGGGTGAGCGGCTTTTCGAGCATGACTACCTTTCGAAAGCGCTGGTCAACGGTAGGTGCACTGCAAGTATACAGACCTGTATGTTTATCTCGCTGCATGAGAACACGCATCGATGTCATCGCAGGGACCGCTCTGGTGGTGCTGTGGAGTTCGGGCTTCATCGGAGCCGAGCTCGGAACCGCTGAAGCACCCGCCCACACGCTGCTGGCCTGGCGTTACCTTGCCGCTGCACTGCTGCTGATCGCCTGGTGCGGATACCTGCACCTGACGCCCACCTGGCATGCGGTCCGCATCCACACGGTCATCGGCCTGTTCTGCCAGTTCCTCTACCTCGGTGCCACGATCACCGGCATCGGGATGGGCGTGCCACCCGGCGTCGCCGCGTTGATCGCCGCGCTGCAGCCGCTGGTGGTCGCGATGGCGTCGAGCAGGATGTTCGGTGAACGCGTCGGCGGCCGGCAGACGCTGGGACTCGTCGTCGGGATTGCGGGTGTCTCGTTGGTGGTGGTCGGAGACATGTCCGGTGCCGATCTCGCGTGGCCGGTCTACCTACTCCCCGCCGCGGGGATGCTGGCGCTGTCGGTGGGCACGATCGGTCAACGGATGCTGGCACCGAAAGAGCCGATCGCGCTGGCAATGGCCATCCAATGTTCCATCAGCGCAGTCGGATTCATGACCTGGAGTGCGCTGGCCGGAGACGTCGCACCGCCGATGACGTCGGGCTTTCTCGCGGCTGTCGCCTGGACGGTCGTGCTCTCGACCTTCGGGGCATACAGCGCGTACCTGTTCGTCGTGCGTCGCAACGGACCGACTCGCGCCAGCGTGCTGCTCTACCTGACCCCGCCGACGACCAT
Organism: Rhodococcoides navarretei; assembly: GCF_038069675.1. Lineage (NCBI taxonomy): Bacteria > Bacillati > Actinomycetota > Actinomycetes > Mycobacteriales > Nocardiaceae > Rhodococcoides > Rhodococcoides navarretei. The sequence continues at coordinate 3,778,034 of NZ_JBBPCN010000001.1, read as the reverse complement.
GCTGTGGGCATTCGTGATGTTCGGCGACGCGATCACCTGGCTCGGAATCGGTGGACTCCTGGTTTCTGCAATCGGTGTGGCTGCCTATGTGAGCGACGGTTCGGCGGGTCGTTCCGCCGGCTCCACTCCTGCCGACCCTGCTACGAAGTGTCACTCACGTGCGAGCGCAGCGAGCATCGTGTCCAGTTCGGCGAAGGTGACGAAATAGTGGGGAGACGCGCGGACGACGGCGTCGAGTCCCCGGCCCTCCATGTCCACTCGCGTCGAGCCCCGGTGGCTGACCGTCACCGTCACCGAGCTGTCGGCGAGTCGGTCGCGCACGGCCACGGGATCTTCGCCGTCGACGGTGAAGGAGACGATGCCACTCCTGTGATCGCCGAGGTCCCGCACTGTCACTCCGGGAATTCGTCCGAGCCCGGCACGTAGGTATTCGGCGCGTTCGGCAACGGCTTCTTCGACGTGGTCGATGCCGAGCTCGAGCAGGTAGTCGACGGCAGCACCGAGCGCGAGCCTGGCTGCGACGTCGCATTCCCAGAACTCGAATCGCGTGGCGTCGTCGGCCATTCGATAGGTCTGTCGGTCGACCCATTGGGCGCTGTGCAGGTCCAGGGCCGGCGGATGCAGAGTCGACGCCAATCCGGGACGCAGGTACAGGAAACCGGTTCCGCGGGGGCCGCGAAGCCATTTGCGACCGGTGGCGGAGAGCGCATCGACGCCCAATTCCTCGACGTCGACGCGCATCTGCCCGATGGATTGGCAGGCGTCGAGCAGTACGAGAGCCCCGTGGCGGTGCGCGAGATCTGCGACGGCACCAGCAGGGTTGATCAGGCCCCCGTTGGTCGGCGCGTGTACAACCGAGACCAGTTTCACGCGGTCGTCGAGCATGGTTGTCAGCGCGTCGACGTCGATCCGTCCCGACCGGTCACTCGGGACGATCTCCACCGTCGCGCCCGTGACCTCGGCGCGGTGGAGGGCGGAGATGGCATTGCTGGCGTACTCGGCCTCGCACAGCAGGATCCGATCACCAGGGGAGAGGGGTACCGAGTAGAAGAAGTCCGTCCAGGCCCGCGTCGCAGAATCACTCAGTGCAATGCCCGACGCCGGGGCTCCGATCAGAGTTCCGATCGAGGTCTTGACGGCTGCGAGGTCGTCGAGCCGCTCGCTCGCGGCCCGGTAGCCACCGATTTCTGCTTCTCGCCGCAGATGTGCGATCGCGGTATCGAGGACGACGGTCGGGGGCAACGAGGATCCGGCGCTGTCGAGAAACACCCGGCCCGACGCACCGGGGGTGTCACGTCGAATGCGGTCGTGATCGAGCATCGGTGGTCCTTTCGGTAGCGAACTCTCGGGCACCAGAGTTCCACAATCGGTAGCCTCGTCAGGGCGCGGGATCGCGGCGTTTTCGATCCCCGCAGCTGGGTACGTTCGGTAGCGAAGAACGTGTTGAGTGCGGAAAGAAGGAATGAGTGTCGTCCAACGAGAAGTCTCTGGAGCTGAGCTCACGCCCGGCAGCAGAGGCATACGTGTCGAAGGTGTGTTTCAAGCTGGGGCCACCGGCTCTCATCGGTGCCGAACTCGAGTGGCTCACCGCCCTCGACGACGGAACGCGTCCCACCCTTTCTGCGCTCGCAGCCGCGCTCGGTGATCATTCCCCGCGCAGTATCGCTCCCGAGTCGCCCGCCCAGCCGTTGCCGGGCGGAAGCATCGTCACCGTCGAACCCGGCGGTCAAGTCGAATTGTCCAGTTCGCCTTATACATCCGTTTCCGAGCTCGCGCCGATGCTCGACGCGGATGCCCGATTGTTGCGCGACATGCTCGACGCCTCCGGCATCGACATCCTCGCTGTTCCGGCCGACGCGACTCGCGCCCCCGAGCGGCTTCTCACCCTGCCGCGGTACTGCGCGATGGAAAGCCGATTCACCACCATCGGCCCGTACGGCAAGCTGATGATGTGCAACACCGCAGCGACTCAGGTGAGTGTCGACGCCGGCCGGGATCGCGCCGACGTTGCCGCGCGTTGGCGGATGCTCCACGTGATCGGCCCGGCATTCGTGGCTGCCTTTGCACGCTCGCCCGAACTCGCCGGAGCTCCCGATGGAACGTGGGCATCCCAGCGCATGCGGACGTGGCTCGAACTGGATTCCAGCAGAACGGATTCCAGTAGAACTGCGGTACCGAACACCGGCGACCCGATCGCGGACTATGCCAGCTGGGCACTCGACGTGCCACTGCTCTGCATCCAGGGCACCACGCGGAACTGGGAAGCGCCGGCGGGCACCACGTTCGCTCAGTGGTTGGACGATCCCGACATCGTCGGCCGCGCAGCGACTCACGGTGATCTCGACTATCACCTGACCACCTTGTTCCCTCGGGTACGCGCCTGCGGCTACTTCGAGATTCGCTATCTCGACACTCAGCCGGACGGCCAGTGGGTGGTTCCCGCAGCCGCGTTCGAGGCGTTGCTGTCCACACCCGAGCTGGTGGCTCGCGCCACCGAGATCGGAGCTGGGACGGCTGGACGCTGGCTCGACGCGGCTCGCGTCGGGCTGGCAGATCTCGATCTCCGCACTGCCGCAACCGAACTGCTCGATCTCGCAGCGGAGGTCGGCGGGGAGTACTCCGACCACCTCGCTGCGGCATCCCGTCGGTGCAGTTCAGGCGAACCTCCCAGTGAATTCGATATGGCATCGCCGGATTTTCGGAATCGAAAGGAATCGGTGTGAGCGCCGAACAACTCAGGAGCAGGATCGAAACGGTCCTCACTCGCAGTCGTGCCCGCAGTGCGGCACTCACCGACTGTGTGGACGAGACCGAACTGATGGCACAGCATTCGCCGCTGATGAGTCCGCTGGTCTGGGACCTCGCGCACATCGGCAGCCAGGAAGAGCTCTGGCTCGTCCGTGACGTCGGCGGTCGTGATCCGGTGCGTCCCGATATCGACGAGCTGTACGACGCGTTCAAGCACTCGCGTTCGTCGCGCACGTCGCTTCCGCTGCTCACTCCGGACGAGGCGCGCGTCTATGTGCAGACCGTCCGCGACAAGGCCTGGGACGTGTTGGATCGCACTACGTTTCAAGGTAGGCCCGTCGAGAAGCTCGGTTTTGCTTTCGGGATGATTGCCCAGCACGAACAGCAGCACGACGAGACCATGCTCGCGACCCATCAATTGCGCGTCGGGCCTGCGGTTCTGACGGCTCCTGCTCCGCCTGCCTCCACGGTGCCGGTGTCGGGTGAGGCCGTCATCGCCGGTGGCCCGTTCTCGATGGGGACCTCGCTCGACCCGTGGGCACTGGACAACGAGCGCCCGGCTCATGCCGTGCACGTACCGACGTTCGCCATCGACCGAGCCCCGATCACCAACGCGCAGTTCACGGATTTCATCGCCGACGGCGGTTACGAACGCCGTGAACTGTGGACCGAGAAGGGCTGGCACCATCGCGTCGATGCGAATCTGACGGCTCCTCAGTTCTGGGAGACCGACTCCGACGGCACGTGGTGGCGTCGCAGCTTCGGCGTGCGTAAGCCGGTGCGCCCGCATCAGCCTGTGGTGCACGTCAGCTGGTTCGAGGCCGACGCCTACGCCCGCTGGGCAGGTAAGCGTCTGCCGACGGAGGCCGAGTGGGAGAAGGCCGCGCGCTACGACGCCCGGACCGGTAGCAGCCACGCCTATCCGTGGGGCGACGCCGAACCCACTGCTGCACATGCCAATCTGAACCAGCGGCATCTGGAACCGGCGGACGTCGGTGCCTATCCCGACGGTGCCTCCGCTGCCGGTGTGCATCACCTCATCGGTGACGTGTGGGAATGGACGTCCTCTGAGTTCGAGGCGTACCCCGGCTTCGAGGCGTTCCCCTACGCCGAATACTCCGAGGTGTTTCTTCGCGGCGATTACAAGGTGTTGCGCGGCGGCTCGTTCGGAACCGACGAGGTGGCGTGCCGAGGCACGTTCCGTAACTGGGACCATCCGATTCGCCGGCAGATCTTCAGTGGGTTCCGGTTGGCCCGCGACGTCGAGCCCAGCTGAATGTGCCGTCACCTCGGGTATCTCGGCCCTCGCACCTCCGTCGGGGGAGTGCTCACGGACGGCGATCACAGCCTGCGTGTGCAGTCGTATGCCCCCGACGACATGCGCGGCGGCGGCACCATCAACGCCGACGGATTCGGTGTGGCTTGGTGGGACGCCGATTCTGTTCGCGGCTACCGCAATCCCATGCCCATCTGGACCGATCCGGCCGTCGACGATGTTCTGCCGCAGCTCGAGTCGACGTCGGTGATCGCCGCGGTGCGATCGGCCACGGTGGGAATGCCGGTGGAACGCTCGGCTTGCGCGCCGTTCACCGACGGCCGCTGGGCGTTCAGTCACAACGGTGTCGTCCGCGGCTGGCCCCATTCGCTGACCGACCTGTGGTCCGAGGTGCCGCCCGAGGATGCACTCACGTTGCCGGCTCCGACCGATGCGGCCGCTGTCTGGATCGTGTTGCTCCAGTTGCTCACCCGCCTCGAACCGCCAGCAGCCCTGGCCACGTTGGTGCGGCGCATCGAAGCACGGGCACCGGGCTCCAGGCTCAACTTCCTCCTCGGTGATGGGGAAAACCTGTACGCCACCGCAGTGCATCACGCATTGTCCGTCCGCAGTTCCGGCGACGCCGTCACCATCGCGTCCGAACCCACCGACGATCACTCCGACTGGACGCCCATCGACGACCGCAGTCTTGTCGTCGCCACGGCATCGGATTTCACCGTTTCCCGTCTCGATGAAGAGGAGCACAGATGAGCACTGTCGAGGTACACCTCGCAGACACGGCACTGGTGGACGAATTACGCAAGGACGTGCGGGACGGGCTCACATCCGATCCGAAGTGGCTCTCGCCCAAGTACTTCTACGACGCCGTGGGCAGCGAGTTGTTCGAGCAGATCACCGTCCTGCCGGAGTACTACCCGACCCGAACCGAGCGGGCACTGCTCGAAGAACATGCCCTCGATATCGCCGAGGCAACCGAATCCACGATGTTGATCGAGCTGGGCTCGGGTTCATCGGAGAAGACGAAGATCCTGCTCGCGGCCGGGGTCAAGCATGGATCATTGAAAACGTATGTGCCGCAGGATGTATCGGTCACGGCGCTCGAAGGTGCCATCGAGCAGCTCTCGCTGGAGTTCCCCGCCCTCGACGTGCGCGGCATCGTCAGCGATTTCACCGACACTCTGAGCAATCTGCCGGACGGCCTTCGGCGGACGATTGCGTTCCTCGGTGGAACCCTGGGCAACCTCATTCCCGAGGAGCGCGAGGAATTCCTGGGGGCTATCGCCGGTGCCCTGGATTCGGGCGAGTATCTGTTGCTCGGTGTCGGGCTGGTCATCGACCCGGACGTGCTGGTCCCGGCATACGACGACGCCGCAGGGGTGACAGCGCAGTTCAATCGAAATGTGCTGTCGGTGATCAACTCTCGGCTCGGTGGGAACTTCGATGTCGATGCGTTCGAGCACGTCGCTCTGTGGAACGCCGAGCAGGAGTGGATCGAGATGCGGCTCCGCGCCACGTCGGCGCAGGAGGTGTACCTCGCCGATCTCGATCTGCACGTGCACTTCGATGAAGGCGAGGAACTCCGCACCGAGATCTCGGCGAAGTTTCGACCGCAGGGGATCACCGACGAACTGGCTGCAGCAGGATTCGACGTCGAGCATCTGTGGACCGACACCGACTCCCGCTTCGCGCTCATCCTTGCGCGGAAGGGTGCGTAGCTCGCGCCAAGTGGGCACCAGTGCACGCTACGATCGCCGATCGTCGGAATCCCGTCGATCGGCGTCGGTAGTGCGCACTCCGGCCCGCCACATCCGCGCGTTCACGGGAGTCGACGGTCCGTTGCCGCGATCGACTTTCGGCGACGCCGCACCACGGTGATGATTTCGTCCACAACGCGATCCAACTCCGCAAGTGCCGTCGCCGCCGAGTATCGCAGCACCAACCAGCCGTCGAGCACCAACTCGTTCTGCCGTCGACGATCGTTGTTGAACGTGGCGGGATCCGTATGGAACTCTCGGCCATCGATTTCGACGATGACTCGTGCGGAAAAGTCGACCAGGTCGCCGTAAAACTTTCCTACGCGCGCATTGGTCTCCATTGTGAAGTGGCGAGCGGTCAATGCCCGCGCTACCACGCGCTCCGGCTCGGATCGTGTTCTCGGGCAGCATGTTCGAAGCTGCTTCCGAACGGCAGCCATACCGTGCATTCCTTTGGCCGTGTCACACAATGCGGCAACCCGTCGCCACGGCAGATGATGATCGATGGCGTTGTCGAAGAACTTCTCGAGATCGGGCGTCGACAACGAGGTCGCGATGTCGACGAATGTCTGTTCCAGTGACACGACTCGCAGGCCTCGGTGGAGTACGGCATCGAGCAGGAGGCGTCGGCGATGGATTCGAATCCAGGGCACCGACCTCGACTGGGTGTTCGGGGCTACCGTGACCGAGACGAGACGCGGTTCGTAGTCGATCAGTCCCCACAACCAGGCCGCACTTTCGTGGCTCAGCACGGCATCCGGTCTCCACAGAGTCGCACCGGTGCACAGGTCGAAGTAGTCCGGTTTCTTCGTCGCGTAGACCTTCGGCAGTAGGCGTACGAGTTCGCCCGACTGCGATCGCTTCGAAATCGTGCTCGTACTGAGCCCTTGCGCCACCAATTGCTGCGCCGTGTAAACCCCCATTGGTACACCGTTGCGGCTATGGAGCCCCTGCAACAGTGGCAATCTCGCAATTGTGGATAACTCGATGACGTTATCCACAGGCAGTGCCCGGCAGAGTGGGCACCAGTGCACGCTACGACCGCCGATCGACGGCATCCCGTCGATCGGCGTCGGTAGTGCGCAACCCGGCCCGAAGCCTCGCGATCAGGCATCCGCCAGCGCAACGACCGGCGAGATCTGATTCGCACGTCGCGCCGGTGTCAGTGACGCACCGAGTGCGAGGAGGCCACCGCACAACACCGTTCCGGCGATGACGGCCCACGGCAGGGTGGGTGCGGTGAGCCCGCGCGAATCCAGGGAGCCCAGCAGCGATTGTGCTGCGGCCCAGCCGTAGACGATGCCGAGGATCAGACCGAAGCCCATCGATGCGACCACCATCTGGCTGCTCTCCGAGACGATCATCGCCCGAATCTGCTTGCGGGTGAATCCGAGTGCGCGGAGCAGACCGATCTCCCGGGTGCGCTGCAGAATGCTCAGCAGCAAATTGTTCACCATCCCGACCGCCGCGATCACAGCCGAGAACCCGATGAGGCCGGTCATGATTCCCACCGTCACGGTGAGGACCTGGTCGACCGATGCTTCGTCGAACTCGTTGACGAGCATCGACCGGTAGCTGTACATCGCGACCGCGAACGTCGTCACCAACGTCACCCCGATCAGCAATCCCACCGCGGTGCGGGTGCTGCGATCCGGATAGCGAATTGCGTTGGCCGAGGCCAATCTCGCCGCTGGTCCGCGGCCGAACAGTCTGCCTACCGCCTTCAGCGTCGCGGGCAGAATTCGGTAGGCACCGACCATGATTCCGGTGAACGACGCGACACCACCGAGGAAGGCGACCAGAACACCGCCCGGGTTGAGCATCCCGACCAAGATCCCGAGGCCGAGCAGCGCGACTCCGCCTGCGATCAGCACGATCGACAGCACCGTCCTGACACGACGTGACCGCGGAGCCTCCACTCCCGTGTCGACGGCACCTCCGGTTGCCTGTACAGGCGTCACGTCCAGGACCTTTCGAGATCCGACATACGACGCGAGAGTCGTCGTCAGCACCACGATGACAACCGGCAGAATCACCAGCGGTTGAACGGACGTGTACTGCACGTCCGGCAGCTGACCGGCCGAGACCGCAACGGCCCGGGCCAGGTGACTCGCGCCGACGCCGAGGACCATACCGACTGCGCCACCGAACAATCCGACGACGAGGCCCTCGCGTGCTACCGATCGGCGCAGGTCACGAGAGCGGGCTCCCAGCAGTCGAAGTAGTGCGATGGTGCGGGTGCGCCCCGCGACGATCGTCGCGAACGTGTTCGAGGTGACCACCGCCGCGACGTACAACGCGAGGCCGATGAATACCAGCGCCACGCTGTACAGCGCAGTGACGGCCGCACCGTCGGCGTCCCCGAAGATATCGACGAGAAACGCCGTGGCCTGAATCAAGACCACACCGAAGAACGACGCCAGCGAGGTGACCAGAATGCTGGCACCGTGCTCCTTCGACGCCCGAGCAGAAGTCAATCCATTCATGATGCTGCTCCCTCGAGGTCGTTCCTGCCGGCTCCACTCCGTGTCTTCTCGAGGTCGTTCCTGCCGGCTCCACTCCCGCTCTCCATTCCCAGCATGTAGCTCGAAATCTGCTCCGCATTGGAACGTCCCAGCTCGTCGACGATGTGCCCGTCGGCGAGGAAGACGATGCGATCGGCGTAGCTGGCCGCGATGGGGTCGTGGGTGACCATGACGATCGACTGGCCGTACTCGCGCACCGCTGCAGCGAGTAGGCCGAGAACCTCACGGCCGGTGCGGGAGTCGAGGTTGCCGGTGGGCTCGTCGGCGAAAATCAGATGCGGCCGTGTGCCCAGCGCCCGGGCGATCGCAACGCGCTGCTGCTGCCCACCCGAGAGCTGATGCGGGCGGTGGTTCACCCGCTCCTGCAGTCCGAGAGTGTCGATGAGCTGCTCGATCCATGCCGACTCCTGCGCGGTGGGCGCGCGGCCGTCGAGCTCGAACGGCAGCAGGATGTTGCCCCGAACATCGAGGGTGGGGACGAGATTGAAGGACTGAAAGATGAAGCCGACCTGCTTGCGCCGCAACGTCGTCAGAGCGTCGTCGTTCGCCGAGGTGATGTCTGCGCCGGCCAACATCAGATGTCCGGCGCTGGCGTTGTCCAGGCCTGCCATGACATGCATCAGGGTCGACTTTCCGGAACCGGACGGACCCATGATGGCAGTGAACTGTCCGCTGTGTATATCGAGAGATACGTTGTCGAGGGCGCTCACCGGATTGGAGGAGTCGCCGAAATACTTGCTGACCTGAAATGCCCGGGCGACCGGGGGATGTGTTGTCGTCATGTCCACAACGCTATGAACTCGGCGGACCGGAGTAATCAGGCGCGAGTCTTCGCCTCGTACATCTGAAGGATGACTTCGGGGTCAGTCTCCGGTGAGTCCGTGCTCGAATGCGTAGACCACCAGCTGCACCCGATCACGCAGGTGCAGCTTGGCGAATATGCGGCTGATGTGCGTTTTCACCGTCGCCTCGCTCAGGTACTCCAGCTCGGCGATCTCCGAGTTGCTCAATCCGCGGGCTGTGAGCCTGAAGAGTTCCTTCTCCCGCGCAGTGAGAGTGGCGAACGCATCCGGAACCTTCGGCACCACCGGCGTCGGCGTGAAATGAGCCAGCAAACCCGTTGTCGCGGAGGCGGCGATCACCGAATTACCCGCGTGCACCGTGCGGATCGCGGCGAGCAGAAATTCCGGGTCCGCATCCTTGAGTACGAATCCACTTGCCCCCGAACGAATTGCCCGTGCCGCACTCTCGTCGAGGTCGAACGTCGTCAGGACCAGGATCCGCGGAGGAGTATCGGAGGCAGCCAGAATCTGCTCGGTGGCGGCGATACCGTCGAGCACCGGCATCCGGACGTCCATGAGCATCACGTCCGGAGTCGCCGACGCGGCGAGCTCGACGGCTTCTCGTCCGTTACCCGCCTCGCCGACGAACTCCAGATCGGCCTGTGAGGAGATGAGCATGCGAATGCCCGCCCGGAACAGTTGCTGGTCGTCGACCAGCGCCACCTTGATTCGATCGGCCATCAGTTGATTCCCTTCGTGGACGATCCGGCGGCAGGAAGCCAGGCAGTCACGGTCCACGACGAGCCGTCGCCGGTCGCGGTGCACATACCACCGGCGAGGCTGGCGCGCTCTTTCATTCCTGCGACTCCGTGACCGGAGGTTTCGGGGCTCGAACGCCTGGGGAGAACGCTGTTGCGCACCGTCAGTTCGACGCCGGCAGAATCGGATTCGATGGTCACGGTCACCGGTCGGTCCGGATCACCGTGTCGCAGGGCGTTGGTCAGCGATTCTTGGGCTATGCGATACAGCGCCAAGTGCGTTCCGGCGCCCAACGACACCTCGGTGGGGTCTATCGAGGAGTCGATGGTCAGGCCGGTGGCACGCATCTGATCGAACAGGCGCTCCAGATCGCCAGGGCCAGGGGTCGGTAGATCACCCTGACTGTGCCGAAGCTGCCCCAGTAGCACCCGAACGTCGGACAGAGCCTCGCGGGCGGTGTCGGAGATGGTCGTCAGTGCGGTGTCGACGGCAGCGGGATCGACGGCGCGCACATAGCGTGCACCGTCGGCCTGCGCGATCACCACGGCGAGCGAGTGCGCCACGATGTCGTGCATGTCGCGGGCAATTCGGTTGCGCTCCTGCTCGATTGCCACTTCGTGTTCGGCGCGGGCCTGATGTACCTCGGCAAGCTCGCGCGCGTGTGCGGATTCGATGGCCGAGCGGCGCGCGTAGGCGAGCCGGCCCAGGGCCCAGGACAGACCGAGCATCGCCCACAGGCCCGCGAGGAGTAGGGCGAACTGTAGGAACCGAGGTTCCTGGTAGACCTCTTCGGTCGGCGAACCGAATGGATTGCCGTCCACGTAGGCCAGATACAACGCTGCGATCACTCCGCCGCCGACGGCCGACGCCAGCCCGAGGCGTCGAATCACGTTGTCGCCGTACGCGGCCGTGCAATACAGGATCGCGAAGATCGCTGTATCGGCCGAGAGATCGAGTACCCCGCCGACCATCTGTACGACGGCGAGCACCCAGGCGAGCGCCAACGACAGTCGCGGTGATCGGCGCCGAACTGCCAGTGCGAGGCCGAACCCGATCAGGACAACCACGGCGGGAGAGCCGTAGGGTCCGCTCAGGGTCGACGGCAGCAGCAGAAGAACGAAGACGACGGCGTAGGTGACGTCGAGCACCTGCCGTGAGATCGAACGCTTGCGTAGCACTCGATCAGACTACGTGGATCAGTTGGTGCGGCGACGAGCCTTCTCGAGCGCGGCCAGAGTGGACAGCACGGTTGTCCGCTGCCGTTCGAGATCCTTCATGCGAGCACGTGCAGGCAGGCCCTGCACGCCGTCGAGCGCGCTGATCTGCTCGTCGACGGAGGTGAGCTGGCCGAGCAACTTCTCCACGCGGGACTGCAGTTCGATCGCATCGATTCCGGTGACACCGGCCTGCGACTTCTTCGTCGGTGCCTTCGCCGGAGCGGACGTCGGCGAGGCCGGTGCGTTCCCTGCGGCAGCGGCCCTGGGACGCAACGCTTTGCGGACGGCAGCCGGATCGGGCAGCTTCTCGAGCCGAATACGGTTGAGCACCTCACGTGCATCCCGAGCGGTGACGCGGTATTCGCGCTCCTCCTCGTCCTCGGACGCCAGCGTGCCGCCCAGAGGGCGCAGGCCGTACATCCCGATGAAGTGCTTGGCCTCGTCGATGACGGCTTCCTTCTCGCGGCACAGACCACAGCGCGGCTCGTTTCGGAAGTCCTCGACGCTGTCGGTGCTACCGCACCAGACGCACCCGCCCGGCGTCCATCGGGCGATTCTGACCGTAGTAGTTCCAGCCGGGCCGTGGGAAGAGTCTGCGTCGATCACGACGAGTCATCTTAGGTGACAACAAAACCCGCCCCGCACACCCCCGTCTCGCGAGCTGCATGTTCGGGTCACGGACGTGACGTAGTTCATGCGACGCGGACGGAGAGTGGGCGGGGCGGGTTTCGGATCGAGCGAAACAGACTAGGGGGTCGGGAGTGGAGCCTGCGGAATGACCAAGGGGTACTAGGCGCTGCCGTTGAACAAGCTTGTCACCGAACCGTTTTCGAAGACCTCGCGGATGGTGCGAGCCAGCAGCGGAGCGATCGAGAGCTCGGTCAGCGTGTCGAAGCGCTTCTCGTCGCTGATCGGCAGGGTGTTGGTGACGACGACTTCCTTGGCACCGCAGTTGGCGAGGCGCTCGGCGGCCGGGTTGGACAGCACGCCGTGGGTTGCAGCGATGACGACGTCACCCGCTCCGGCTTCCTTGAGTACCTTGACTGCTCCGGCGATGGTGCCGCCGGTGTCGATCATGTCGTCGATGAGGATGCAGGTGCGGCCTTCGACGTCACCGACCACGCGGTTGGACTTGACCTGGTTGGGCACCAACGGGTCACGCGTCTTGTGGATGAAGGCGAGCGGTGCGCCGCCGAACGAGTCGGCCCACTTCTCGGCGACGCGCACACGGCCGGAGTCGGGGGAGACGACGGTGATGTGCTCGAGGCTGTACTTACCGCGGATGTGATCGGCGAGCTGGCTGTGTGCATGCATGTGATCGACGGGGCCGTCGAAGAAGCCCTGGATCTGATCGGTGTGCAGGTCGACGGTGATGATGCGGTCGGCTCCTGCAGTCTTGAGCAGGTCGGCGACCAGGCGGGCGGAGATGGGCTCGCGGCCGCGGTGCTTCTTGTCCTGTCGCGCATAGGGATAGAACGGCAGGATCGCGGTGATGCGCTTGGCCGATCCGCGCTTGAGCGCGTCGATCATGATGAGCTGTTCCATCAGCCAGGTGTTGAGCGGGAACGGATGCGACTGCAGCACGAAGGCGTCCGATCCGCGGACCGACTCCTCGAAGCGAACGAAGATCTCGCCGTTGGCGAAGTCACGCGCGGTCTGCGGGGTGACGTCGATTCCGAGTTCCTTGGCGACCTGCTCGGCCAACTCCGGATGTGCTCGACCAGAAAACAACATCAGGTTCTTCTGGTTGTCGATCCAATTAGGGGTGGTCACTGCTCTTCGCCGTCCTTTTGTTCTTGCCGATCACGATCTGCGAGCGCCGCTGCTTTCGCAGCTTCGGTTCCGGGCCTGTTGTCGATGACCCAGCCTTCGATATTGCGTTGCTTGCCACCGGAGACAGCCAGCGCGCCGGGAGGAACATCGTCCCGAACCACTGTTCCTGCACCGGTGTAAGCGCCGTCGCCCACATGCACGGGTGCGACGAACGTCGAGTCGGAACCGGTCCGTACGTGGGATCCGATTTCCGTACGGCTCTTGTTGACGCCGTCGTAGTTGGCGAAGACGTTGGAGCAACCGATGTTGCTGTGGTGCCCGATCGTGGCGTCGCCGACGTACGTGAGGTGCGGAACCTTGGTGTGGTTGCCGATCGTGGCGTTCTTCGTCTCGACGTAGGCACCGAGTTTGCCGCCTTCGCCCAGCACCGTGCCGGGACGAAGGTAGGTGAACGGCCCGACGGTGGCGTCAGGTCCGATCACGGCCTGCTCGGCGTGGGTTCGTACGACCGACGCGCGCTCGCCGATCTCGACGTCACGCAGGGTCGAGTCCGGCCCGACGATGGCGTCGTCGGCGATGTGGGTCTTGCCGTGGAGTTGGACGCCGGGTTCGATGCGGACGTCCGCGCCGAGGGTGACGTCGATGTCGATCCAGGTGGTCGACGGGTCGACGACGGTGACTCCGGCCCGCATGTGCCGTTCGACGATGTGGCGGTTGAGCACGGACGTGACGTGCGCGAGCTGGACGCGGTCGTTGACGCCCACCACCAGATCGGGATCGGCGAGCTGGGTGCCGTAGACGGCTTTGCCGTCGGCCTTGCTGATCTTGACGACGTCGGTCAGATACAGCTCGTGCTGAGCGTTGGCGGTGCTGAGTTTGCCCAGGGCGGTACGCAGTGCAACGGCGTCGAATGCGTAGACGCCGGAGTTGACCTCACCGATCAGCACTTGAGCGGGGGTGGCGTCGGCGTGCTCGACGATCTCGGCCACTTCGCCGTCGTCGGTGCGGACGATGCGGCCGTAGCCGTTGGCATCGTCGGGAAGAAAGGTCAGCACTGTTGCAGCCGCGGGCCGCGGGGCGCTCAGATGCTCGTCGAGCAGAGCTTTGAGTGTGTGGCCGTCGAGCAGGGGAACATCGGCCGCGGTGACGAGGATCGTGCCCTCGAAGTCGTCGGGAAGGGCCGCGAGGCCGCACTGGACGGCGTGTCCGGTGCCGAGCTGGCGATCCTGGACGGCGGTGTGAATCGTGCGACCGAAGGTGGCCGCAAGGTCGTTGACGGCGTCGGTCACTCGCTCGCGATCGTGCCCGACGACGGTCACCAGATGGTCGGGGCCGAGGTCGGCGGCTGCGTGGAGAGCGTGCGCGAGCATCGTGCGGCCGGCGAGGGGGTGCAGAACTTTCGGAGTCTTCGACCGCATTCGGGTACCTGCACCCGCAGCGAGAACGACCACGGCGGTCTGCACAGGCATTGAGCTCCTCAGGCGGTAACGCGAAGACGGTATGCACGAATGATGTTGCTCGCTCCGCCGCCAGGACTCGAACCTGAACTATCTGAACCAAAATCAGAGGTGCTGCCATTACACCACGGCGGATAAACGGCCAGCGGTTTCATCAGTGGCCGACGAATCGAACGACTCATTCGTTTGCCGCTGCGCTCCCACTGAGCGCAACGATCCTCGCACGCGAGGTGGTGGTGAGTCGAACCGCGACGTAATAGAGACCACCCGACCCGTTCTGGTACCCGCACTCCCGACGCTCGAAACCGGATGGTTCGGGCATGGTTAGGGTGAAGGAAGGCGTCGAATGCGGCGTCCGACAGTGCACACGGTCGGCAACGGAAGCGGTTTTCCATGACAGGCGCAGCCTCCGAGCAGGAACGCTCACCTCGGGTCCGGATGACAGGGACGCAACGGCGCGAACAGTTGATAGAGGTGGGCCGGACGCTGTTCGCCGAACGCGGGTACGAGGCTGCCTCGGTGGAGGAGATCGCCGGACGTGCGAACGTGTCCAAGCCGGTCGTCTACGAACACTTCGGCGGCAAGGAAGGCCTCTATGCCGTCATCGTCGACCGAGAGATGTCGACGCTTCTCGGCATGATCACCAAGTCACTCGACCTCAATCGGTCGCGGATTCGCGTCGAACGTGTCGCACTTGCACTGCTGACCTACATCGAGGACCGGACCGACGGTTTTCGCATTCTCGTCCGTGATTCCCCCGCCGCTGCCGAGGACGGTAAGTACTCGTCGTTGCTCAACGAGGCCATCGGTCGCGTCGGGCACATGCTGGCCGGGGACTTCTCACGCCGCGGACTGGATCCCGAGTTCGCGCCCATGTACGCCCAGGCGTTGGTGGGAATGGTGTCGATGACGGCGCAATGGTGGCTCGATGTGCGCACACCGTCGAAAGAGGTGGTTGCGGCGCACGTGGTCAACCTGTGCTGGAACGGACTGACGAATCTGGAGGCCGACCCTCGATTGACCGAGGAATGAGACTCGGTTTCGACTCTTGCCTGGGAAAGAGGGGGTATCGTCCCCTTTGTCGGCCGTGAGAGCTCTGTCACTCCCCGCAGGGTTCTCGATCGGACCGATGCATGTTGGCACAAGACGTAAAGCCACTCAGTGGTACCGTTCGGGCGTAATTTGCGCAGTGGCAGTTCTGAAATTGCGAAGGCGGATCCTATGGTCAGGCAGGCTCGCGCTGAAATCACTCGCGACACCGTGCTGGCTGGCGCAGCGAACGTATTCTTGCGCCTCGGGTACGCGAACGCGAGCCTCAGCGAAATCATCTCTCAGTCACAGGTCACCAAGGGCGCTCTGTACT
Organism: Rhodococcoides navarretei; assembly: GCF_038069675.1. Lineage (NCBI taxonomy): Bacteria > Bacillati > Actinomycetota > Actinomycetes > Mycobacteriales > Nocardiaceae > Rhodococcoides > Rhodococcoides navarretei. The sequence continues at coordinate 3,762,380 of NZ_JBBPCN010000001.1, read as the reverse complement.
TCCACTTCGGATCCAAGGAAGAACTTGCGCGGGCGGTCATCGACGAGGGTAATTCCCGCCTGATCACTGCATGCCAGCAGTTCAACGACGGCCGCATCCCGGCGCTGGAAGCGGCCATCGGTATCTCCTACATCGTCGTCGACCTCTCGGTCAGCGATCCCATGGTCTCGGCCATGCTTCGGCTGAGCCATCAGATCGGCGACTACCGGGGGACCGAGGGCAACGTCATGGCCGGGTGGAGCGAATCGTTCGACAAGCTCGCCGCCAAGGCCATCGCGCAGGGTGACATCGACCCCAACTCGGAACCCAAGACCATCGGATCCCTCGTGCTCGAGATTCTGACGGGTGTGCACATGGTCGCCGTTGCCACCTCCACCACCGAGGAACTGCCGTCGCGCATGGAGCGCCTCTGGTACTACCTTCTTCCGGCTTTGGTGCCTGCCAACAAGCTCGACTACTTCCGCGAATTCGCAGCACGTCGAGTCATTCGCTTCGGGCCGTAAATCACAAGTTTCTCGAAACGAAGTCCGCAATATCGTCTCGAAGTCGATCCGGGTACGCACCGTTGATCGCAGGCGACGCGATCGTCACCGAGTGCCTGCATGATCCGGGTCACGACTCGGCTGCTGCCGCCGAGTCTCTCGCAGCAATGCTCGATGCCGCTCTGACGTAGCCCGTCCTCGTCTCCCGCCTGCCGTGCTGTCGGTGTACTCCCATAGACTCGGTGGTGACTGTGCGTGAGCAGCCATCGCCTCGAATCGCTTGTAGGAGCATTGCTGTTGTCTTCCGATTCTCTGCCTGCCATTTCTCCATCCGGGCCGGCCACGATCGTTCCCGACGCGGCGCTGCAACTCTCGGGTCTGGCGAGCGTGGCGCTGACGGATTCGTCGATGGTGGCCGTTGCCGACGCAATCGGAACCGCTGAGCACACGCTCATCGGACCGCACTCGGTTCGCCCGTTCGTCGCCGCTGCGATCGCGCAGCACACCCAGCTGTTGATCGTCACCGCCACCGGGCGTGAAGCGGACGATCTGACCGACGAACTCCGTCAGATTCTCGGCGGCGGAGTGGTCATGTTCCCGTCGTGGGAGACGCTTCCGCACGAGCGACTCTCACCGAGCGCCGACACCGTCGGTAAACGTCTCGACGTGCTCCGACGGCTCGCGCGCCCCGGCGACGCCGACTACGGCGACCCCCTGCGCGTCATCGTCACCACCGTCCGCTCGCTGGTGCAGCCGATGGCCCCTGGCCTCGGCGAGATCGAACCCGTGACCCTGAAGGTCGGTCTGGACATCGATTTCGACGGGTTGATCCACCGACTCGTCGAGTTCGGATACGTGCGCGTGGACATGGTCGGCAAGCGCGGCGAGTTCGCCGTCCGCGGCGGCATCCTCGACCTCTTCTCGCCGACGGCAGATCATCCGGTGCGCGTGGAATTCTGGGGCGACGAGATCACCGAGCTCCGTGCGTTCGCAGTCTCCGATCAGCGTTCGTTGCCCGATCACGAGGTAGATCTGGTCATCGCGCCGCCGTGCCGCGAACTGCTGCTCACCCAGGAAGTCCGCGATCGCGCTGCAGTACTCGCAGCCGACAATGCCGGCGACACCGCGTTGGTCGAGATGCTCGACAAGCTGTCCGCCGGCGTCCCGGTCGAGGGCATGGAGGCGTTGCTGCCGCTGCTGCAGCCGGGTGAGCTGCAATTGCTCGCCGATACCCTCCCCGCAGGAACGCACGTGTTGCTGTGCGACCCTGAGCGAATTCGTACGCGCGCAACAGATCTGGTGCGCACAGGCCAGGAGTTCCTCGAAGCATCCTGGACGGCTGCATCGATCGGTGGAGCTGCGCCGCTCGATACCTCCACCCTCGACACGTCCAGCCTCGAAGGGGCGTCACTCGACCTCGGTGCCTCTGCCTACCGTTCCCTGCGGCAGGTTCGCGAGTCTGCGCAGATCCACGGCCGTCCGTGGTGGACCATCAGCCCGCTAGCCTCCGGCAACGGCGAGGAAGTCGAACTCGCCGTCGATTCGGTTCCGGAGGTTCGAGGGTCCGAGGAGGCGCTGACGGCCCTGTTCGCGACCTTGCGGGCGCACATCGCCACCGGTGGTCGTGCGGTCATCTCCGTCGCCGGTGCAGGTACCGCCACCCGCATCATCGAACGCCTCGCCGAGGCGGAAGTGCCTGCAGCACATCTCGATTCCGGTGCGGTCCCGGCCGCTGACATCGTGAACGTCCTGTGCGGATCGTTGCACGACGGCCTGGTGTTTCCCGACGCGAAGCTCGTGGTCGTCACCGAGAGCGATCTGACCGGCAACCGCGTGGCCGCGGCGGGCGAGGGACGCAAGCTCCCGGCGAAGCGTCGTAATCAGGTCGATCCGCTCGCCCTCGTGGCCGGCGACAGCGTCGTGCACGATCAGCACGGCATCGGCCGATTCGTCGAGATGGTCGAGCGCACCATCGGCGGTGCGCGACGCGAATATCTCGTCGTCGAATATGCACCCAGCAAGCGCGGTCATCCCGGAGATCGACTCTTCGTCCCCATGGACTCGCTCGACCAGCTCTCGCGTTACGTCGGCGGTGAGCTGCCGTCTCTGAGCAAACTCGGCGGATCCGATTGGGCCAACACCAAACGCAAGGCGCGCAAGGCAGTTCGTGAGATCGCCGGAGAGCTCGTGCAGCTGTACGCCGCTCGCCAGGCGGCTCCCGGACACGCTTTCGGACCCGACACCCCGTGGCAGCTCGAGATGGAGGATGCGTTCGGCTTCACCGAGACGGTCGACCAGATGACGGCCATCACCGACGTGAAGGCGGACATGGAGAAGGCGGTTCCGATGGACCGTGTCATTCTCGGCGACGTCGGCTACGGCAAGACCGAGATCGCGGTGCGCGCCGCGTTCAAGGCAGTGCAGGACGGCAAGCAGGTCGCCGTGCTCGTGCCGACAACGCTTCTGGCGCAACAGCATCTGCAGACCTTCACCGCACGGATGGCGTCGTTCCCGGTGACCGTCAGGGGGCTCTCTCGCTTCACGCACGGCTCCGAGTCCAAGGAGGTCATGGCCGGGTTGGCCGACGGGACGGTGGACATCGTCGTCGGTACGCACCGGTTGCTGCAGACCGGTGTCGCGTGGAAGGACCTCGGTTTGGTCATCGTCGACGAGGAGCAGCGCTTCGGCGTCGAGCACAAGGAGCACATCAAGTCGCTCCGAACCCACGTCGACGTCCTGACGATGTCGGCGACTCCGATTCCCCGAACGCTCGAGATGAGCCTCGCCGGAATCCGTGAGATGTCGACCATTCTCACCCCACCCGAGGAGCGGCACCCGGTGCTCACCTACGTGGGCGCGTACAACGACAAGCAGGTCGCCGCGGCCATCAGGCGTGAGCTGCTGCGCGACGGCCAGGTGTTCTTCGTGCACAACCGAGTCAGCTCGATCGACAAGGCCGCGAAGAAGATCCGCGATCTGGTCCCCGAGGCCCGGGTGGCGACGGCACACGGTCAGATGAACGAGGAGACCCTCGAGCGCACCGTGCAGGGGTTCTGGCAACGCGAGACCGATGTGTTGGTGTGTACCACCATCATCGAGACCGGTCTCGACATCTCCAACGCCAACACACTGATCGTGGAGCGGTCCGATTCGCTCGGCCTGTCGCAGTTGCATCAGCTCCGCGGTCGCGTGGGGCGTAGCCGCGAGCGTGGCTACGCGTACTTCCTGTATCCGCCCGAGAAGCCGCTCACCGAGACCGCCTACGACCGGCTGGCGACCATCTCGCAGAACTCCGACCTCGGTGCCGGTATGGCCGTGGCGATGAAGGACCTCGAAATCCGTGGTGCCGGAAACGTTCTGGGCGCGGAGCAGTCCGGCCACGTCGCAGGCGTCGGATTCGACCTGTACGTGCGGCTCGTCGGTGAGGCGGTCGAGGCGTACCGCGCGGCCGCCGACGGAAAGCCCATCACCACCGACGAGGCACCCAAGGAAGTTCGTATCGACCTCCCCGTCGACGCCAACATCCCACCCGACTACGTCACCAGCGATCGGTTGCGACTCGAGGGCTATCGAAAGCTCGCTGCGGCAGCCGATTCCGAGGGCATCGACGCCGTCATCGAAGAGCTCGTCGACCGGTACGGCCCGTTGCCCGAGGAGGTCGGCCGACTGGTCTCTATCGCCAAGCTGCGCCTGATCGCCAAGGAATACGGTCTCACCGACGTCAACGTTGCCGGAACGCAGGTGAAGCTGGCGCCGATGGACTTGCCCGACTCCAAGCAGATCCGACTCAAGCGGCTCTACCCGAGCGCTGCATACCGGGCCACGACCGGAGTGGTCCAGTTGCCGCTGCCGCGCGTCGAAGGGGGCGGCGTGGGGGCGGCGCGCGTACGCGACGTCGAATTGGTGCAGTTCATCGCCGATCTCATCCTATCCTTGGACGGGAAGCCATCTCGGTCGGTGTTGTTGGAGCAAACAGTGGGGGTGTAGCGGTGACGGTAGTTCTGCTCGACCCTGTTCGACCCACACAAGTGCCGGTGGATGCTGTCGAATTCCTCGGCGGCGCGGTGCAATTCACCGAAGAGGTACCGGTGCGGGTGCGGTGGCTGTTCTCGGGAACCGCTGCGCCCGACGCCGTCGACGCAGTGCTGGTGAGCACCGACCCGGCCAACCCCGACGTCCAGGATCGGATCGCGCGCGGCGAACGCGTCGTTGCTGCTGAGAAGCTACCTGGTGACGACGTCATCGCAGCCGTGCAACTCATGGATCGCCTGCGCACCCTCGGCGGTTGGGAAGCGCAGCAGACCCACGAGTCGTTGCGCGGTTACCTCCTGGAAGAAACCTACGAGCTGCTCGACGCCATCGCCGCGGGCAACCTGGTGGACCTGCGCGAGGAACTCGGAGACCTGTTGCTGCAGGTCCTCTTTCATTCCAGGATCGCTCAGGATGCCGCCGAGAACGCGTTCGATGTCGACGACGTCGCCGCCGGACTCGTCGCCAAGCTCACCCACCGCAGCCCGCACCTCGGTCGAACGGATGCCGGTCCCATCGACATCGCCGAACAAGAGCGGGCATGGGAAGAGAAGAAGGCATCGGAGAAGGCACGCGGGTCCTGCGTCGACGGAATCGCCCTGTCTCAGCCGTCACTCGCACTGGCGCAGAAAGTGATCGGACGGGCCACCAAGGCAGGCCTGCCCGACGAGCTGATTCCCGACGGCCTACGCGTCGTACACATCGGGGTCGATCACTCGCACGGAGGAGACAGTGCCGAGGACGCACTGCGGCGTCGGGTATTGGATTTCGCAACCCTGATCCGCAATGCCGAAGCGTCGGCCCGCAACGCCGGCATCGAGTCGGGGGAGATGTCTGCACTGGACTGGATAGAGCATTGGGGTCTGCGGGGCTGACACTCCCGTCCGGACCGCCCACCCCCCCGGACGCCCACCCCCCCCGAACGCGTCAATGGACCACTGCACTGCCCAGACGTATGCAGTGCGCCATTCACGCGAACCAGGCTGCTGCGTCAATGGACCCTTGCAGCGGTCAGACGCATGCAAGGGTCCATTGACGCGGACGGGGTGGGGTTGGACGGGGACGGGGTGGGGGCGGCCGGGCTACTCGAACAGCGTCGAACCCCAGTATCCGGATTCTCCGACGCCGGGTGGGCAGGCGAATACCGCGGATCCCACGTGTTGGATGTATTCGTTCAATGCGTCTTTGCGGGAGAGGGCCAATTGCATCGGGACGAATTGGGTCAGTGGGTCGCGGCAGTAGGCGATGAAGAACAGTCCGGCGTCGAGGTGGCCGAAGCCGTCGGAGCCGTCGGTGAAGTTGTATCCCCGACGCAGGAGCTGGACGCCGCCGAGGTTCTCCTTCGACGCCAGGCGCACGTGCGCGGTCTTGTCGATGAACGTGCCCTCGGGGCCCTGGGACTCGAAGTCGAGTGCGTCGAATTCGTCTTTCTGCCCGAGCGGCGCACCAGTTCCCTTGCTGCGGCCGATCACTCGCTCTTGTTCCTTCAACGTGGTGCGGTCCCACGATTCGATCAACATTCGGATTCGACGCGCCACGAGGTAGGAGCCACCTGCCATCCACTCTTGATCGTCGTCGGCAGAGACCCACACGTTCTCGTCCAGCAACGACGGATCCTCGGCCTTGAGGTTGGCCGTTCCGTCCTTGAATCCGAACAGGTTTCGCGGAGTTGCCTGGGTGGTCGAGGTGGAGGAGGTTCGACCGAAGCCGAGTTGCGACCATTTCACCGACACCGTGCCGAAACCTACGCGAGCGAGGTTGCGGATCGCGTGCACGGCAACCTGGGGGTCGTCGGCACAGGCCTGGATGCACAGGTCACCGCCGGAGCGGCTGGGATCGAGGTTGTCGGCCGGAAAATGCTGCAGATCGGCAAGTGACGCAGGCTTTTTCGATGCCAGATCGAATCGGTCGAACATCGACGGACCGAATCCGATCGTCAACGTCAGCGACGACGCCGTCAGGCCGAGTGCTTCGCCGGTATCGGCGGGCACGTTGTACTCGCCGCCGTCGACTGCGCCGCCGTCGAACGTCTCCTCACCCTTGGTGAGCCGTTCGGCCATCAGGGTCCACTTCTTCAGCAGCGCAACGAAGTCCTCGCGCGAGTCGGTGGTGATGTCGAACGCGACGAAGTGCATACGATCCTGCGCGGGGGTGACGATGCCGGCCTGGTGGTCTCCACGGAATTCGACGACGTCCGAAACGGGTGCCTCGGCACCGGAGGCCGTTGCATGTCCTGCGAGGGCCCCGACTCCCACGAGCGCAGCACCGGTCCCGACGGCGCCGAAGAGGCGCCGTCGGGAGAACTGCCCGGTCTTACTGTCCGGCGACGACACCCTGCACCTGACTCACTTCGGCGGACAAGGCATCGATCTTGTTCGAGAGTTCCTGGCGCTGCGGCTCGGTCACGGTGTCGTAGAACACGAAGCCGTCCCCGCTGCGGTACTTGGCGAGTTCGGCATCGAGCTCGGCGAAGCGGGCGTCGATGGCGGTGCCGAGCTCGGCGTTGCGCTCGTCGAGGATGGGGCGGACGGCAGCAATGGCCGCCTGTGAGCCGTCGACGTTGGCCTGGAAGTCCCACAGGTCGGTGTGCGAGAAGAAGTCCTCTTCACCGCTGATTTTGGTCTTGGCGACCTCGTCGAGCAATCCCTGTGCGCCACCAGCGACCTGGATGGGATCGATCGTGAAATCCTCGGCCTTGATCTTGTCTGCGAGTTCGGTGATGTCGGCCTCGAGCTGATCGGCCATCGCGTTCGTGTCGGGCTGCATTCCCTGCGTCCACAGGTCCTTCTCGATGCGGTGGAAGCCGGTCCATTCGGCTCCGGGCTCCACGTCGGGCTCACGCAGGTCGATGCGCGGGTCGAGGTCGTCGGGGAAGCTCTCGGCGACTGGCTCGATGCGCTCGTAATAGCTACGCGCGATGGGGAACTGGGCCTTGGCTGCGGCCACGTCCCCGCTCTTGACGGCGGTGACGAACGACGTCGTGGTCTCCTGCAGTGCATCGATCTGGCTGACGACGTAGCGCTTGTAGCCCGCAGCCGCCTCGGTGAGCAAGCCGTCCTCGTCTGTCGAACGCACCGAGTCGCCGGTGACGACGTAATCGGCGCGGATGCCGTCGCCCACCATGCCTGCCTTGCAGGCGGTTTGGTATGTGCCGGGGTCGGGCAGGGCGACGATGAGCTGACGCGTCAAGCCGGGTCCGATGTTCTCCACTTCGCCCATGACGCGGTCACCCTCGCCGTAGACGTAGAACTCGGTGACCTTGCTGCCGTTGTTGGTGATCTGGAACGTCGAGTTTCCGGTGGTGCCCTCGGAAGCGCCGACGTCGCAGGAGGAGTCGGTTGCGGTGACGGCAATATCGCCCGACGCGGCCTCGGTGGAGGACTTCTCTGTGCATCCGGCCAGAGCCATCGGCAGAACCGCGACGGCGGCCAGAGCGTAGGTGGTACGACGCATGGTTGTGGTGCCTTTCAGGAGGATTGCAGAGCTGGCTCGGGGGTCGCGGGAACGCGAACCGGGCGGAGGAAGAGGTAGAGGACGACCACGATGTAGAGCACCCACGCGATCGCTTGGAACACAGTGGGTTCGGGCCGGAAGTTGAAGATGCCGGCGAGCACGGTGCCGTACCAGCTCGAGGCGTCGAAGTGTGCGGTGATGTCGAAGGCGACGGCACCGCCACCGGGCAGAACTCCGCCGATCTGCAGGGCGCGGATGCCGTAGGCCAGGATTCCGGCGGCGACCACGATGAGGAAGATGCCCGTGTATTTGAAGAACACGGCGAAGTTGATGCGCACCGCGCCGAAGTACAGAAACACCGTCAGCGCGGCAGCGACGACGATGCCGAGTAGGAGTCCGAGCAGTGGCCACAGGCTGCCGTTGGTGTTCTCGGCGTAGCCGACCATGAGCAACGCGGTTTCGACGCCCTCGCGGCCGACGGCGAAGAATGCCAGCGTCAGCACCGCGGCTGGGCCGACGGTCAGGGCCTTCTCCATGTTCGCCCGCAGTTCGCCGGAGATGTTCTTCGCGGCAGTGCGCATCCAGAGGACCATCGCGGTCACGATGACCACGGCCACGAGCGATGCTGCTCCGGCGATGATCTCGGCGGTCAATCCGGTGACGGTGGACGTGCCGTAGTGGATCACGAAGAAGATGGCGGCCACCATCGCGACGGCCAAGCCGACTCCCAGCCAGACCCATTTGAGAGCGTCGCGTCGGTCGGCCTTGACGAGGAACGCGACGAGGATCATTACCACGATGCCGGTCTCGAGGCCCTCGCGCAGCCCGATCAGGCAACTGCCGAACATCTGGGTGGCGATCGACGGCGCAGATCCTGCGGCGGCCAGTACAGACACGGATGGTGCTCCTGTTGTGCGTCGAACATTGGTACGCCTTGCCTCGCGAAGGGTAGGCGACCCTCATGCGTGAAGGTTGACAGAAACATACACCCTGGAGCACCGTCCGAATGCACGTTGACCTGCGGTTTTCTCCGCCTTTAGCTTTCTATTACCTTGCGTGTGCAGGATGGTGAGGTGATCTCACGAATCTGCGTGCTCGCCACCGCGTCGGTCCTCCTTGCGCTCACCGCGTGTGGCAGCGGCGAGCCGAAGCGTGAGATTCCCGAGGGTATTCCGCCCGGGCCCGGCACCGAGGTGCCTGCCATCGACTTCAATGCCCCGGGCCGGACAGCGGATCTGCTGCTCGCGTGGGCCGAACCTCAGACCGAGGCGCTGGGCATCTCGGTGACGGCCCTCGCGTCGTACGGGCACGCTGCCGCGATCATGACCGAGACCGATGCCGACTGCGGAATCGCCTGGACGACGCTGGCGGGCATCGGATACATCGAGAGCAGACACGGGACCTACCAGGGTTCGTCCGTGCAGCCCGACGGACTCGTCGCGCCGCCGATCCGCGGTATTCCGCTCGATGGCGGGCCGGGCGTGGCGGAGATTCCGGATACCGACGGTGGCGTCATGGACGGTGACACCGTGTTCGATCGGGCCATGGGCCCCATGCAGTTCATCCCGGAGACGTGGAAGAAATGGGGCGTCGACGCCAACGGGGACGGCATCGCAGATCCGGACAACATCGACGACGCGGCGCTGACCGCGGCGCGATATCTGTGTGCACGCGGTGGTGATCTGCGGACAGCGCAGGGCTGGGAGAGCGCCTTGATGGCGTACAACCTCTCGGGCCAGTATCTGCGTGACGTGCGCGATCGAGCGGCCGCGTACTCGGTGGGCACCAGGCCGTAGAAACTCCGTGCATCGCGGGCAGTACGGGGGAGCGGCTAGTCTTGCACCCGGCACAGTCCGCCGGTCCCCGTTACTAGGAGAAGCATTCGTGGCCATCATTGAGCAGGTCGGAGCTCGCGAGATCCTCGATTCCCGTGGCAACCCCACGGTTGAGGTCGAGGTCGCATTGGACGACGGGACGTTGACCCGTGCAGCCGTTCCCTCCGGCGCATCCACCGGTGAGCACGAGGCCGTCGAGCTTCGTGACGGCGGAGACCGCTACGGCGGCAAGGGCGTCGAGAAGGCCGTCAACGCGGTGCTCGACGAGATCGCGCCCGCGGTCATCGGCCTCGACGCCATCGAGCAGCGCACCGTCGACCAGGCTCTGCTCGACCTCGACGGCACCCCCGACAAGTCCCGCCTCGGCGCGAACTCCCTGCTGGGTGTCTCGCTCGCCGTCGCGAAGGCCGCCGCAGAGTCCACCGGCCTCGAGCTGTTCCGCTACCTCGGCGGCCCGAACGCCCACATTCTGCCCGTCCCGATGATGAACATCATCAACGGTGGCGCACACGCAGACAGTGGCGTCGACGTGCAGGAATTCATGATCGCGCCGATCGGTGCGCCCACGTTCAAGGAGTCGCTGCGCTGGGGTGCCGAGGTCTACCACGCACTCAAGTCCGTGCTCAAGGCCAAGGGCCTGTCCACCGGCCTCGGTGACGAGGGCGGCTTCGCTCCCGATCTCGCCGGCACCAAGGCAGCCCTCGATCTCATCCTCGAGGCCATCGGCAAGACCGGCCTGAAGCCCGGCCAGGACGTCGCCCTCGCCCTCGACGTGGCGGCCACCGAGTTCTACACGGCAGGCACCGGCTACGCCTTCGAGCGTGAGACCAAGACCGCCGAGCAGATGTCGGCGTTCTACGGCGAGCTCGTCGACGCCTACCCGCTGGTCTCCATCGAGGATCCACTCGACGAGAACGACTGGGACGGCTGGGTTGCACTCACCGAGTCGATCGGCGACAAGGTGCAGCTCGTCGGTGACGATCTCTTCGTCACCAACCCCGAGCGTCTCGAAGACGGCATCGTCAAGGGTGCCGCCAACGCGCTGCTGGTGAAGGTCAACCAGATCGGCACGCTCACCGAGACCCTCGACGCCGTCGATCTGGCGCACCGCAACGGCTACAAGACGATGATGAGCCACCGGTCCGGCGAGACCGAGGACACCACCATCGCTGACCTGGCAGTTGCCGTCGGCAGCGGCCAGATCAAGACCGGTGCACCGGCTCGAAGCGAGCGCGTCGCCAAGTACAACCAGTTGCTGCGTATCGAAGAAGCTCTGGGCGATGCGGCGCGTTACGCCGGCGAGTTGTCTTTCCCCCGGTTCAATTACGAGGGATAGCGAACAGGCACGTATGGCACGAAGTGGAGAGTGAATGATGGCACGGCGCGGCAGGTCCGGGACCAGTCCAGGTGGACGTGATCCCCGACCCCGCGGCCGCTCCTCCTCTTCGAGTCGGTCCAAGGCCGGGGGCGTCTCTCGCGACGGGAACGCCTCCGGCCGGCAGGCCACCCCACCGGAACCTTCCGAACAGGTGCGCGACGCCGTGGTCGGCGGCAAGGCTGCTCCCCGGCGCGTCGGTGCCCGTCGACCCAAGATGCCCGAACGGACGTTCTTCGGACTGTCCACGGGACGAGCCGTCGTTCTCGGTGTCGTGGTGTGTGCGCTGGCGTTGACGTTGGCTGTGCCGCTGCGTACGTACTTCTCGCAACGCAGTGAGCTCGAGTCAGTGTTGGCCGAGCGGGCAGCGCTGGAGAAGGACGTAGAGGCTCTGCGGGTGCAGAAGTCTCAGCTCGACGAGCCGTCCCGCATTGCGGCCGACGCACGTGAACGACTGCGCTTCGTCATGCCGGGGGAGACGCCGTACCAGGTGCAGCTGCCCGGCGACTACTCGCCGAGCTCCGAGGACCTCGCGGTGGACGACACTCCGACGGGTCCGTGGTTCACCGAACTGTGGAACACCGCGGTCGAGCCCCAGGGTTCGGACGAGCCGCAGGAGCCGACGTCCGCACCGATGCCTCTCGTACAGCCAGAACCCGCACCGGCCCCGCCGCCGGTGCCAGAACCAGAAGGAGGACCGGTCGGGTGAATTCCTCGGCAGTCTCGCAGGAAGATCTCGATGCGGTCGCATCGCAGCTCGGACGTGAACCGCGTGGCGTACTCGAGATCGCGTACCGATCTCCGGACGGCAGGCCGGGTGTGGTGAAAACCGCCCCGAAGCTGCCCGACGGCACGCCTTTTCCCACCCTGTTCTATTTGACGGATCCGCGGCTGACGGCCGAGGCCAGTCGGCAGGAATCGGCCGGAGTGATGCGGGAGATGACCGAGCGTCTGGGTACCGATCCCGAATTGGCTGCGGCATACCTGCGCGCCCATCAGTCCTATCTGGCCGAGCGTGACGAGATCGAATCTCTCGGAACGGATTTCACCGGCGGCGGCATGCCCGATCGTGTCAAGTGCTTGCACGTACTGATCGCGCATTCGTTGGCCAAGGGCCCGGGCGTCAACCCGCTCGGTGACGAGTCCGTTGCGTTGGCAGCCGAGAACTCGTTGCGCGGCAAGGCTATTCCGGCCGATTGGCCGACCATCGAAGAACTACGTGCGGAGAAACAATGACCAGGGTTGCAGCGATAGATTGCGGCACCAACTCGATCCGCCTGCTCGTGGCCGATAACAACGGGAAGTCCCTCGCCGACGTCGCCCGCGAGATGCGAGTGGTGCGGCTCGGGCAAGGCGTCGACGCGACGGGAGCCTTCGTGCCCGAGGCGATCGAGCGCACCCGGGTGGCATTGGTGGAGTACGCAGAGATCATCCGTAAGACTGGGGCGACGGCGGTGCGGATGGTCGCCACGTCCGCTACGCGCGACGCGTCGAATCGCGAGGATTTCTTCTCGATGGTGCGCGAGGTACTCGGCAAGGTCATCCCCGGTGCCGAAGCCGAAGTGATCACCGGCGACGAAGAGGCGCGGTTGTCCTTCGCCGGTGCGGTCGGTGAACTCGACTCTGCTGCAGGGCCTTTCCTGGTCGTCGATCTGGGCGGCGGTTCCACCGAGCTCGTGCTGGGCGACGCCAAAGGCGTGAAGTCGGCGTTCTCGGCGAACATCGGTTGTGTGCGTCTGACCGAACGATTCCTGCATTCGGATCCTCCCACCGCGGACGAGATCAACGGCGCGCGTGAGTATGCCCGCGAGAAGTTGGCGGAGGCATTCGAGGAAGTGTCGATCGGCGACGCGTCGAGCTGGGTGGGGGTGGCCGGCACGATGACCACCATCGCCGCTATCGCGAAGGAACTACCCGAGTACGATGCCAACGCCGTGCATCTGTCGCGGGTGCCCTTCTCGGAATTGTTCGAGGTGTGCGAGCGACTGATCGGCATGACGCATACGCAGCGAAGTGCGTTGGGCCCCATGCATCCCGGACGGGTCGACGTCATCGGCGGCGGTGCAATTGTGTGCAGCGTATTGGCCGAGGAATTCGAGCGACGCGGTGCCGTGAGCTCGTTGACCGTCAGTGAGCACGACATCCTCGACGGCATCGCGATGTCCATCAAGATCTGATCTGCAATTCTGCAGATGCGGTCTGCGGCGATGTAGGTTGCATCGCTGCATGTTTCGGTGAAACCTTACAGGTGCTGTGGCCTACGTCACGGCTTCCTTCTAGGTGAGGACCACCGATGACGTCACCCGCCGAACAGGCACCGGCCGACCAGGCGCCGGCCGAGAAAGGGCTGGCTCGCGTAGCGCAAGCGCTCGCCAAGGGGACCGAGAAGTGGTTCCCCGATGCGTACATCTTCGCCCTCGTCGGCGTGGTGGTCGTTGCCGTCGCCGCCTTCGCCAACGGCTCGTCCCCGCAGAATGTGGTCGACGCGTTCGGAAACGGCTTCTGGGACCTGACTGCGTTCACGCTGCAGATGGCGATGGTCGTTCTGACCGGCTACGTCGTGGCCACATCTCCACCGGTCGCCAGATTGATCACCCGATTGGCGCAGGTGCCTAAGAGTTCCAGTAGCGCAGTCAGTTTCGTGGCTCTGCTGTCCTGCTCGGTGTCCTTCCTGAACTGGGGCCTGAGCCTGGTGTTCGCCGGGCTGCTGGCCCGGGCCATCGCGCGACGCGACGATCTGCGGACGGACTACCGAGCACTCGGAGCTGCGGCATTCATGGGACTCGGAGCCGTGTGGGCCCTCGGAATGTCGTCATCGGCTGCGCAGTTGCAGGCGACGGCCAGTTCGCTTCCGGCGACGCTGCTTTCGGTGACGGGTGTACTCGACTTCGGAACCACCATTTTCACGTGGCAGTCGTTGCTGATGTGCGTGATCATCATCGTTCTCACGGTGGCCATCGCGCACTTCTCTGCACCCAAGGGCGCGGCGATCAAAACCGCCGAGGACATGAACGTCAGTTTGGACGACACCGTGTCCGAGCCTGCTCCGCGCAGTCGACCAGGGGAATGGCTCGAGTACAGCAGAATTCTTCCACTCTTCGTGGGCGCGATGACCCTGGGATGGCTTGTCTCCCAACTGTTGACGCTGCCGGTGCTGTCGGTGGTCAGTAGCCTCAACGGGTATCTCCTGGTGTTCCTGATGCTCGGGCTCGTACTGCACGGCACTCCGCGGCGCTTCCTCGATTCGGTCAGCAAAGCGGTGCCCGCGACCGCCGGCATCTTGGTGCAGTTCCCGCTCTACGCCGCAATGGCGGCGATGTTGACCGAAGCGGAGGGTCGGGGAGGCGTCACGATCTCCGAGCACCTTGCGAACTTCTTCACCGACATCGGCAGCGGTGGCGGATTCGCCGTGGTCATTGCGATCTACACCGTTGTGCTCGGCCTGTTCGTTCCATCCGGCGGCGGCAAGTGGCTCGTCGAAGCGCCGTACGTCATGCAATCCGCGACAGACGTGCAGATGAACCTCGGCTGGACCGTCCAGATCTACAACGTGGCAGAGGCGTTGCCGAACCTGATCAACCCGTTCTTCATGCTGCCCTTGCTGGCAGTTCTGGGTCTGCGAGCGCGAGACTTGATCGGATTCACGTTCCTGCAGTTCATTTTCCACTTCCCGGTGGTCCTGCTGCTCGTGTGGCTCCTCGGTATGACCTTCGACTTCGTGCCGCCGGTCATCCCGGCGCAGTAGTAGCCCGATATGATCGTCACCGCTGGAGCGCGACTCCAGCGGTGGCCCCTATAGCCCAATTGGCAGAGGCAGCGGACTTAAAATCCGCACAGTGTCGGTTCGAGTCCGACTGGGGGCACTGGAGTCCATCTGGATCCAGATTTCTGGACCAGGACAGTGCTTTTGGGGTGGTACCGTGGACTTCGGCGGTCTACCACGGATTTGAGTGGACAACCGAGACAACGGATTTCAGATCCGCCTATTCGTGACACTTTCCGTCGTCAAATCTTCGTATTCGTGCAGCTCAGGCCTAGTTTCCTGGCGGACTGTTTTCTTCGCGTGCGGCTCGGTGTCACGAGGTTGTTACAACTGGATCTGACTGACCTGTTCAACCTGCTCGACACCCGCGGTCTCTCATCTTCACCAATCGAAGAATTTGCAACTGTTCCCGCCACGGTAAGCACGAACCCAGCGAGGATGATCCATGATGCGTAGCCGAGGCGCGCGGCATTGCACGCCGATACGATTGCGGCAGTTCGTGATTGAGCGCCGGGATGGCTGAGCAATCGAGCGGATCGGGCCCGCTCGATGGCTCAGCAGGCTCAGATGGTGCAGCGTGCACCTTCATCCGGCAGTTCGAGGTCGATCAGGTAGTCGGCGATCGCTCCATCGACACAGGCGTTGGCGGAGATGATCGTCCCGTGCTGGTTGGCCTCGACCGTGAGCAACCGCGCCCCGAGTGTGTCGGCCAGGCTGATGCCTCCTTCGTGAGGCGTCACGGGGTCTCCGGTGGCCGAGACCACGAGCACCTCGGGAAGCCCGTCGATGTCGGTGGCGTAGGGGTATCCGAGTGTGGGCTCGGCCGGCCAGAACTCGCACCCGTCCTGCGCATGGGGAGTGGATCCGGGGTCGAGGAACGGCACTGCCTCGTTGAGATCGTGGCCGAGCTGGGCCATCTCTTCTTCGGTGAACCGTTCCTCGTCGAGGCAGTTGATGGCGAAGAGCGCTTCGAACGAATTGGTGTACTCCCCATTGTCGGACCGGCCGTAGTACCCGTCGCGGATCGCGAGGAGGGCGTCGGGTCGTCCGGCTTCGAGCTCCGTCAGCCCCGCGATGATGGCGGGCCAGCTGGCTTCGGAGTAGAGGCCGGAGACAATTCCTTCGCTGGCGGCGAGGAAGCCGAATTCTCGTCCGTCGGCGGCCACCAGCGGTTTTCTGTCGAGAGGCTGGAGGAGCTCCTGGGCTGCGGCGGTCGCCTGCGTCGGGTCGGTGCCGAGCGGGCACGCGGCCCGAGTCACGCAGAAGTCGGCGAAACGCTGGAACGAAGCCTGCAGTCCTTCGCTGAGCTGGATCCTGCGATCCGCGGTGTCCACGAGCGGATCCACCGCGCCGTCGAGGACGAGTGCACGGACATTCTCGGGGAACATCTCGGCGTACACCGAGCCGAGTCGAGTGCCATAGCTGACTCCCGCATAAGTCAGTTTGTCGTCGCCGAGCGCGGAGCGGAGCACATCCATGTCGCGAGCGACATCCCGGGTCCCGAGATGGGCGAGTACCTCTGTGCTACCGGAGCCGGCGGCGCATTTGTCGACGATGGCGCGCGCGGATTCTTCGGTCCACTCGCCGAGAGCAGACAGGGGTGCGTCGGCGTCGCGCTCCTCATCGGAGTAGCAGTCGATTGCCGGTGTGCTGAGACCGACTCCGCGCGGATCGAAGCCGACGATGTCGAAGCGTTCGGGGATGGGACCTCCCGTCCATAGGGCATCGACGAGTGGAGCGAGCGTAGTCCCCGCCGCTCCGGGACCGCCCGGGTTCAGCAAGACGGAGCCGATCGGGTTGTCGCCGGTGGCGGAAATGCGCGAGACGGCGATCTCGATGGTCGTGCCGTCGAGGTTCTCGTAATCCATCGGCACGGTGAGCATCGCGCATTCCGCCTTCTCTGCCGCCTCGACCACTTCGGGAACGGGCGGCTGGGAGTCCACGATGCTGGCGTCGCACGCCCCGAACTCGAGTTTTTGCCCCATGAATTGTTCGAGGCCCACCTCGTTCGCGCTGTCGTCATTGTTGGGTACCACACCGGAGCATCCGACGAGCAGGAGCACTGATGCAGCCGCTGCTATTGCCGGCTTCGGCCATCGCCGTCGTTTGTCGTCCCTCGGTCGGATATCTGTGTAAGTCATGGTGGTGCTTCCTTCGGTGGGATTCAGCTGGCGAGTTCGTCGATCCAGCTCGATTTCATCCGTAGAGCTCGTTCCGTGCTCCCGATGACAGCAGCGAATCCGATGAGCAGGTTGACGTGGAGCGGCAGTCGGATGGGTGAGGTGAACGTTCCGATCGAGTCGGCGATGGGGGGAATGAGAGAGAGGGATGCGATGATCTGCGGCACCTCCACGCAGAGGCCGCCGATGACGAGCACCATCGAGATGAGACCGATGACGCGACTCGGACCCGGGTGCCGGTGGTGCAGCCGAGCTCGGCGTCCCTCTGCGGATGCGGGATCCGGAGACAGCTGCTTTTCGATGCCGTCCTCACGCACGTAATGGCAGCGCTTGAGCCCGAATCCGGTGGCCGCGACCTCGATGCGTCCTCCGGGGACTGGGAAGCGGGTCGGCATCTTGGCGTACGACTGCAGTGCGCCGTCGACGTAGAGGCGAGCGCGCACCTCACCGTCCTTTGCGTCGCCCATGTGCCGAACATCGACTGCGTAGACCGACGTGGTGCCGTCGGGTGCGGACAGCGTGATCGACCGGAGCGATCTGCCGAACATCTGCCACCAGCGGTACCGGCGGAGCGGTTCACCCGATCCGGCGCGAATGCGGCGGTAGCGCCACTGCTTGATGCCCATCTGCTCGATCCCCGCCCTCTACTAGTACAGCGTGATAGTCGCTGATGACGCTAGCACACTGTGATGGAAAATGGTCACGCGATAATGCTGAGTGCCAAGCGTCGTGCCGGTCGTGGCTTTACAGAGCGCAACGCAAGTGGCCGTCGGGAGTGGTGAGATCGACCAGATAGCGTTCGACGATCGCGTTGACGCATGGGTTCGCTGCGGTGGTGGCGCCGTGCTGTTCACCGTCTACGGTGAGGAGTCGCCCGCCGAGGTTGTCTGCCAGTGCCACACCGCCTTCGTGTGGTGTCAGTCCGTCGCCGGTGACCGATACAACGAGTGTCTGCGGGAGGCCGGTGATGTTCTCGCCGTAGGGATAGTCGAGTACGTGTTCGTCAGGCCAGCCCTCGCATCCGTAATGTGTGTCCACGTCGAAACCTGGGTCCATGTACGGTGCCGCGGAATTGATCTCGGCGACGGTGGATGTCGTGTGCTCCGGTGTCGGTCGCATTTCGTCGAGGCAGTTGATGGCGAGCGTAGCTTCGGAAGAGTTGGTGTACGTTCCGTCGGGTCCCCGCTGCGCCGAGAGATCTCGCAGCGCAAGCAGTACCTCACCGCGTCCGGCCCGTAGCTCCGTCAAACCGCCGATGACGCTGTCCCAGGCCTGGTTCGAGTAGAGACCGAGGGTGATGGCTTCGATTGCCGAGTAGTAGGTCAGCCGACGACCGTCAGCAGTTCGGACCGGATTGTCGACAAGTGGTCGAAGCAAGTCCTGGGCCGCATCGGTCGCTCGGGCCGGATCGCTTCCCAAGGGGCAATTGCCTCGTTCGATGCAGTAGCGAGCCAGCTCGTCGAAGGAACGCTGCACGCCGGAAAACGTCTGGATCTGGCGTTCGAGAACATTCTTGCGCGGGTCGACTGCGCCGTCGAGAACCATCGCGCGGACCCGGTGCGGAAACTGTTGCGCATAGATCGTGCCCAAACGTGTTCCGTAGCTGGCACCGAGGAACGTCAGCTGCTCGTCGTCGAGCGCAGCGCGCAGGACATCGAGATCTCGGGCCACGTTCCGGGTGCCCATCTGGCCCAGGACATTCATACCGCCGCTGCGTCGAGCGCACTGATCGAGGACCGAGCGGGTCGATTCCGCGCTCCAGGCCAACGCCCCAGCGGGAACTCCGGACACGATGGCGTCATCGTCTCGTTCCTGGTCGGTGTAGCAGTCGATGGCCGGTTGTGAGGTCCCGACTCCACGTGGATCCATCGATACGATGTCGAAGTGTTCGCGAGCGGGACCGTTGCCCCATGAGTCTGCGACCGCGGTCACGAATCCGAGACTCGGGGCTCCCGGGCCGCCGGGGTTGACCACGACGGATCCGACGCGGTCGTTCCCTGTGGCCCGAATGCGGGAAATCCCGAGCTCGATGGTGGGCCCGTCGACAGCCGCGTAATCGAGCGGTACTTCGAGCGTTGTGCATTCGACCCTGTCGTCGGCAATGCCTGTGGCAGCAGGGTCGCACGCAGAGAAGTCGAGCGTTTGTTGTTCGTAACGTGTCGGTGCAGGCGAAGGCTGCGGCTCGACCGAGGACGGTGCGCTGCACGAGGTGAGAGCCCACAATCCAGCCATCGTCACTGCGGCGGTTTCGAGCACTGCCGTCCGGCGGCCGTGATACTTCCGATTCTGGTGGGATCGACTGTGGAGCATCGTAATTCCTCTCTCAGAGGCTCAAAGGCGTAGGTGCGAGCGCTGTGTGTTTCCCTTCCACGCACGACTAGTACAGCGTGATAGTGGGGCTCAACGTATCACGCTGTATTAGGGTTGGGGAGGTGTCGGACAATGTGGAGGCCCAAAGAAGCGAACCCAGCACCAAGGACCGGATTCTGATCGCAGCCGCGACGATGGTGTCCGAGGATCCGGGTACCCGGATCAGCGTCCGAGCGGTCGCCGCGCGAGCAGGGGTCAGTACCGGATCACTGCGTCACTTCTTTCCCACGCAGCGAGCGTTGATGGACGAAGTCGCCGCGGGAATCACCGGACTGGTGGCGAACAAAAATGTCATCGAAGACGCCACTGTGCCTGCCGAGGAGCGACTGTTGGCGTGTATGCAGCAAGTGTTGTCGGCCACCGGGACCGGTGAGCAAGCCCGCGATACGTGGAGACGGACGTTCGGTACCTACCTCAGCGCGGAACTCAACGCTGACGCCATCGACACGTATCTCGCTTTCAGCGCAGCCGGACTCCGGCACATAGAACACTGGCTGGAGGTCCTCGACAAAGAAGGTGCCCTGCCGCCGGGTGACAACACCCAGCGCGCCGCCTATCTCAACGTGGTGCTGGACGGGCTCTCCGTAGCACGAGCCCTCCCGACCGACGCTACTCGAATTCGCTCGGAAACAGACGTTCTGCAGCACGCCATTTCGATGCTTTTTCACACCGCTGCACCCATGCCGAAGGGCGACTCGGACTGACTTCGACGACGAGCTTCCGATCCACCTCCACTGTGCTTCCGATCATGGCAGACTACGGCCGCCGAGGTGGTGAGCGAGAAACTTCTCCACCTCGCGGTAGTAGCGAATACTGTTCTCCGGGTTGACGAATCCGTGGCCTTCGTCGTCGAACACGAGGTAGTCGACGTCGACGCCACGTGACCGCAGGCGCTCGACGACGTTGTCCGATTCTGCCTTGACGACCCGAGGATCGTTGGCACCCTGCGCAATCAGGAGCGGCGCGCGTATCGCGTCGAGCTTGGAGATGGGTGATCGTGCGAGCATGTCGGCCAGTTGATCGGGATCAGTGGGGTCGCCGACGAATCGGTGCCAGCTGTTGATGATTCCGGGACCGATGAAGGCCGGTTGGGTGCGCATGAAGTTCGACAGGTCCGAGATGCCGACGCAGTCGATCGCGGCGGCAAACGTGTCGGGGGTGAACGATGCGCCCACCAGCGCCGCATAGCCGCCGTAGGAACCACCCATGATGGCCACCCGCTCGCGATCGGCGTACCCCGCCTCGACTGCCCAGTTCACTGCATCGATCAGATCGTTGTGCATCGCGCCCGCAAATTCGCCGACCCCGGCGTTCATGTGCGCTGTGCCGTATCCGACGGACCCGCGAAAGTTGACCTGCAACACTGCATATCCGCGGTTCGCGAGCATTTGCGCGATGGGGTCGAAGTTCCACGAATCCCGATACCAGGGGCCGCCGTGCACCACCAGAACCATCGGCAGATTCTCGGGTTCCACGCCGACCGGAAGCGTCAGATACGACGGCAGAGTCAGACCGTCACGCGACTGGATGTTCACCGGCACCATCGGGGCCATGTCTCCGGGATCCAGGTGTGGGTAGGGGCGGAAGAGTCGGCGACTCGATCCGGTGTTGTGATCGTAGTAGTAGGTGACGGCCGGATCGCGGTCGTGGACGAAGCTGACGATCCATTTCTGTCCGCTCTCGTCGGAGGACAGTGCTCCGATGTCACCGTCGAACAGTTGCTCCAGATTCTTCAGTATCTCTGCGAAACCCGGTTTCACTGCGTGGATCACCTGGCGTTCTCCTAGATACCGAACACCGATGAGCTCGCCGGTTGCACTGTCGCAGATCAGCGGTGGCGCGGTCTGCTCGACGGCTCGTCGCACACCGTCGAGTTCGAGTGTCGGGTGACTGTCGACGACGGTCTCCTCACCGGTCTCCAGGTCGAGTCGAATCAGATAGTCCAAGTCGCGCCCCCGGTTGGAACCCAGCCACATGCCGGTACCGTCCGCGGTGATCTGCATCGGACTGATGCCCATCGGATAGTCGGTGCCGTCGAACGATGCCACCGTGGTTTCTGCTCCGGACTCCTCCAACCGCGTGATGTCGATGGTGCCGGCCGTGGTCATCGCGAAGACGAACACCTCGCCGTCGGAACCGAGCATCGGATACCGGCCGACGCCGGGGCTCTGCCGGATCATCGTCAGTTCACCTGTGGCGATCTCGATTTCGTACAGGTCGAACTCGGCGATGTTTCTTCCGTTGATCAGGACGGTGTACACACCTTCCCGACCGCGCACGGGTTCGATGGCCACCGCGCGGGAACCGGGGAACGGCGTCAGATCGACTGCCGCGGCATCGGGATCATTCAGATCGACGCGGAACACGTGGTTGTTCTCGTCACCGCCGGTGTCCTGCATATACAGCAGCCAGCGGGGGTCGTCCGTCCACTGAAAATCGTGCACACTGCGCGTCTCGTCCGCGGTGACGCAGCGTGGCTCACTACCGGGCGCGAGGTCTTCGATCCACACGTTCAGACGGTTCTTCCACGGCGCGAGGAACGCCATCGTGTTGCCGTCCGGTGAGATCGTGGCACCGGAGCGAATGGGTGGGCCGAAGAAGTCCTCGACCGAGATCAGTGGGGGTGCAGTCATGATTTGTCCTTTCGTTCGGCTGTTACAGGGCGCAGCGGGCGTCGGCCGGTGGGGATTCGAGGTCGACGAGGTAGTTCGCGACGATGTCGTTGACGCAGGTGCTCGTTGCGCCGAACGCCACAGTGTGTTGGTCGCCGTCGACGGTGAGCAGCGAGCCGCCCAGGGTGTTCGCCAAGTTGACGCCTCCCTCGTACGGTGTGGACGGGTCGCCGGTCACCGAGATGGTCAGTGTGTCGGGGAGTCCGTCGATGTCGGTGGTGATGACCGGCCACGCGGTCGAGTCGTAGAGGCCCGCGATCACGGCACCGTATGCGGCGTCGAAGTCCATGACGCGGCCATCGGGGGTGACGATCGGGTTGTCGATCAGCGGTCTGACGATCTGTTGGAAGTTGTCGACAGCCTTGCTCGGGTCTGTGCCCAGCGGGCAGTCAGGGGCGCTCGTGCATGCCGCGGCCATGTCGTCGAAAGCTTTTTGGAAGTTGGTGTATTGGTAGATCCGGCGCTCTGCGGTGCCCTGGCCCGGATCGATTCCGCCGTCCAGAACCATCGCGCGCACGTTCTCCGGGAACATCTCCGCGTAGACCGCGCCGAGTCGTGTTCCGTAGCTCTGGCCGAGGTAGCTCAGGGTGTCGTCGCCGAGCACTGCCCGGAGAATGTCCATGTCGCGGGCAGCGTCGCGGGTACCGACGTGTTGGAGGACGTCGTCGCCGCCGGATCGTTCGGAGCACTGGCTCACCAGCTGCCGTGCACCGTCCTCGGTGAGGGTTCTCGAGCCGGTGAGTACCGTGGTGTAGGCCTGTCCTGCCTCATACTCCTCATCGGTGAAGCAGTCAATGGCAGGGGTGGACGCACCGACGCCGCGGGGATCGAATCCGATCAGATCGAATTTTTCGGTCAGCGGGCTCTGCGCCCACGTCGCCGTCGCACCTGACGCCGCCATACTCATTCCAGGCCCGCCCGGTCCGCCGGAGTTGAGCAGGAGCGAGCCCACTTTCTCGCCTCGGGCGGGTGCTTTCAGCAGCGCGATCTGCGCCGCCCGCCCATCCGGGTTCTCGTAGTCGAGTGGCACGTCCACGCGGGCGCACTCGAATCCGGGGTCACTGGAAAACAGTTGCTCGTCGGTCGTGGTGGTGCCGTAGCCTTCGCACGGCTCGAATGTCACGCTCTGGTCGTAGAACTGCTGCAGATCGGCCGACGGCTCGGAGTCGGCGTCCGGTTCCGGCGGCGACTGGCTGCAGGCACCGAGCAGCAGCATCGACGCCGACGCTGCAGCGAAGAGTTTCGCTCTCCTGTTGTCGATTAGGGGCATGATCGGTCGACTCCTGTCGAATTGCAGTGTGTTGATGTTCTATTCGGGATCGGCGGCGTTGAGTGCCGCGACCTGTCGCAGCACGTCGCGTTGGGCGGGGTTGTACAGGTCTTCCACGGCGACTGCGAGTGCGCGAGTCACCCGTCGTCTGTCGCCGTCGGTTTCTGTGTCGTCGAACAGGGCCGGGAAACGAGCCGCCAGCTGACGAACATGCGGAGCCATTCGTTCCGCCAGATCCCTGGTGGTGGCGCTGTCGGCGTCGGCCGGGAGGTCGTCGAACTCTGGATCTGTGGGCAGCTGAGGAGTGGACCGCAATAGGTCGCAGTAGGCGTCGAGGGCCGTCGGATTCAGTACAGTGCTGGCGAAGGTGATGAACTGCCGGTCTGCTGTCGTCAGATGTCTTGCAGCAGATCCGAGTTCGGGTGGCAGATCGGTCGGAAGGGAGTCGTGGAGAAGCATCGCGATCTCCAACCGTGCTCGCTGCAGGCGATCGATCGTTGCGCCGAGTTCTGCATCCAGGGTGCGCAGTGCTTGTTCGGGATGGTCGCGCCCATCACCCTGAGCGGCGATGTCGGCCAACGAGAATCCCAGTTCGGTGAGGCGTTTGATCTGCATCAGCCGTACGAGATGCGTGACGCTGTACTGCTTGTAGCCGTTCGAGGCACGCTCGGGCTCATCGAGTAGTCCGACATCGTGGTAGTGCCGCACCGACTTCAGGGTGGTGCCGGCGAGATCGGCGATCTGTCGAGTGCTCCAGCCCATGTCGCTCTCCTCCGGTTCGATCGGGTCGGGATCAGTGTCGACTGTGACCCAACGGCATAGTCAAGTGTCAACTGCGCACAGGAGGTCCTACGCAGGGGTCGAGTGAACCAACTGCGCCGTGGAGCGGCGGAAGGCCCAGACGGTGACGAGCACTGCCGCCGCGAGCAACGGGGTGCCCATTGCGATCCGAGCGAACGCGAGCCACCCGGTGGCGTCGGTGTCGTACAACCAGTCCTGAACGACGTAGCGGGCACCGAACAACACGGCAAATGTCGACGTCGCGATGTAGTGGGCGCGGGCGACCGAGCGATTGGATCGCCAGGTGTACTCGTTGCCGTGCAGCGCATTCCACAGCAGTCCGGTCAACGGTCGTCGCGCGAGTATCGAGGCCAGCATCAGTGCAGCTCCGGCAAGGCTCAGCCAGATGCCGATGAGGAAGTAGCCCCCTGCCGACCCCGTCCAGGCGGCGATACCGCCTGCGACGACGACGCCCAGCAGTCCGCCACTGGCCTGCGCGATCGGCTCGCCTCGCTTGACGCGGAGAACAGTGACCACCAGTGCGATGGCGATCGCGACGCCGACGGCGATCGGAAGGGCCACCAGAGCATTGGCGGTGACGAATGCCACGACCGGAATGGCTGTATAGATCATTCCACTGGTTCCGCCGAGGCTGTCGAGCAGAAGCTGTGTGGCATTGATCTTTTCCGTGGTCTTGCCACCGGGAATTGTCTGAGTCTCGTTTTTGTCGTCCGATGTCGATTCCGGCGTGTTCATGGTGCCCTCCTCGTCGATGCTTCGGTTCGCTCTGTGCATCCCCTACTGTCGTCTCGGCGACCGGGGCACAACAGTGCACACAAACATTGGATGTGGTGACAACATCATCGACAGGACATGACAGATGTCATGTCCTGGCAGTGTGACCGCTAGGTCGGTGGCCCGAGAACAGCGTCGACTGCGTCAGAGAGAATTGGTTTTTTGCTGAACCGCCAGAGCACTCCAGGCGCAACGCGGCTCTGGCGGCTCCGCAACTCCAAGACAGATCAAGCAGGCGGCCGGGTAGCGAAACCCGGCCGTACAAGGGCAGCGACGAAACCTGCCCGTTCGACGCTGAAGTGCGCTGATGCAAAGTCGTCGCGGTGGATCCCGCAGTTGCACAGTCCTACTGAGTCGAGGGCGATATGGGTTCGCGACGAATGAGTCTCGGTGTCACGCGTCGGCACGGAGCGTCGATCGCCAGGGCGCTCTGCGTCCACCCGATACCGTGGCTGTCCGACACCGATCAGGACCGTCCGATGTCGGAGGATCGGCGGCAGTTCGGTGTCACGAGAGTGTCACAAGTCGGTACGTTCGGACCTGGACTCGTCCGGACAACTATGCACAAAAAACGTTGCAAATAAGCAAATATCAGGTCCATTGAAGTTCGTGCAGATCCACTTCTAGGGACTTGAAATCCGCACAGCTTCGGTGCGAGTCCGACTGTGGGCACCGGATTTGCGCGTGGAAGATGCTCAACTGGCTTTTCGGACGATTCTCATTGGACCGCCACAGTACACAACAAGTTCGAGGGAGCTGGTCAACTGAATCATCCCAGGCTCGATGACGATCAGGATGCGATGTGCGCACGGAGTTCGAGGTGTTCGGGCGCGAGGGCGTCGATGACGGCTCGGTCGTGGCTGACCACAGCGAGTCCGGCTCCGTCTGCAGCCAGTGCAGTGAGCAGTCGCATCACGTCGCGGGTGGCGATCGGATCGAGCATGGACGTCGGCTCGTCGCACAGGATGTACAGCGGCTGTTGCACGAGGATGCGCGCGAGGCATGCGCGTTGGAGTTGCCCATCGCTCACCTGGGCCGGGAATCGCCGCAGCAGAGCAGTATCGAGGCCGACGCGGTCGCACACGGCCTCGACATCGATCGACTTCCGGCGAATCGCTGCAGGCTCGGCCACGATCGCGCCGAGGGTCCACCGCGGATTGCACACCAGTCTCGGATGCTGAGCAAGGAGAGCGATCGACCCGCGCATGGGCCGTGCCTGCGCATCCCATGTCACGGTGCCTGTATGTGGCTGCACCAACCCGGCGAGCACCCCGAGCAGTGTCGTCTTTCCGACGCCGGACGGGCCGGTGATACCGGTTGTCGTGCCGGGGGTAATGGTCACCGAGACCTGTTTTAGGACAGCGGTGTCGTCGTACGTCACGGTCACGTTCCGAGCTTCGATCATATCGTCACGCCTTCGAAGAGAGCGCGGACGTAGTCGTCGTCGTGCGAGAGGACTGTCGTCGGTGTGGCCTGGAGGACCGTCGTCCCCGCCCTCATCACGGCGATGGATCCACAGGTGCCGGAGCGCATCATCGAGGTCAGATCGTGAGTGACGATCAGCACGGCTCGACCGTCTGCCGCGATGTCGCTCAACAGTGCCCAGACCTGTTCTGCCAGAGCTGGATCGAGTGCCGATGTCGGCTCGTCCGCAATTACCAGATCCGGTGATCCGGCGAGCGCCGCGGCGATCGCGGCGCGCTGCGCCATCCCGCCGGACAATTCGTGCGGGTACAGCCGCGCGGTCGATGGTGGGAGTGCTACCCGATCCAATAGCTCCGACAGGGTGTTTCGGCTTCCCAGGGTTCGCGCGACCTCGGCGAGCTGGGAGCCGACGGTGCGCACGGGTGTGAACGAGGTAGCGGGCGACTGCGGAATCAGCCCGATGCGGTGCCCGCGGAGTATTCGCCAGTCGGCCTCGGTCGGCACCGCGCGTCCGGCTATGTCGAGAGTCCCGGTCGTGTATGAACCCGGCGGCAGCAGCCCGCACAGTGCGGCCGCAACGAGGGATTTGCCACATCCCGATTCGCCGACGAGGGCGGTGACTCGGCCGGAGTCGACGTCGAGATCGACGGAGTCCAGTGTGCGAACGAGAGTGCCTCCGCGGCTACGTGAGTCGATGTCCACGGTGTATTCGCGAAGTCTGGCCGCCGTCACCACACCGAACCCCCGGGTGGAGTGAGTCGTCGTCGCAGCATCGACAATCCCAGGGTGAACGCGAGTGCCGTCACCACCAGCGCCGTGGCCGGAACGGCGAGTGTCCACCACGCGCCGAGCATCACATCGCCGCGGGCCTGCCCGAGCAGCGTGCCCAGGCTCGCGCGATCGGGTGACAGGCCGACTCCGAGGAACGACAGCGTCGATTCGTGCCAGATGGCGTGCGGGATCAGCATCGCCAGCGCGACCAGAATCTGCCCACCTACCGACGGTGCCAGGTGTCTGCGTGCGACGAACCATCGGGACGCGCCGGCCAGGCGGGAGGTACGTACCCACCCGGAATCTGCCGTCGCCAAGACCTCGGCTCGCACTATCCGGGCCACAGAAGGCCAGTGCGTCAACGAGATCGACGCCACCACGGCAAGTGGCTCGCCTCGCCACAGCGCCGCGATGACGATACCCAGCACCAGGTGGGGAAGGGCGTTGACCGTATCGACCACGCGCATGACGACGGCATCGAACCACCCGCCGGCAGCCGCCGAAGCAACCCCGATGACCACTCCGAGAGCGCACGCGATCACCGCGCAGAGTACTGCGATCAACAGCGAGATCCGCAGCCCCTCTGCTGTTCTGGTGAGCATGTCGTATCCGGAGTGATCGGTGCCCAGCAGGTTCGAGGCGCTCGGCGGCAGCAGAGCGGAAGCGAAATCCGCGGTCTGCCGCCCGGCGATCATCGGGATCAGCACTGCGCCGAGTGAGATCGCGAGAACCACCAACCACGGCGAATCCGGAATGTATCGACGCCGATAGTCGAGCTCATCGTCTCGGGCGGTCATGCAGCGATCCGCACTCGGGGGTCGATCGCAGCGGTCGCTGCGTCGGAGAATGCCGATCCCAGCAATACTGCGAGGGCCGCGGCGGTCGTGGTCGCCGCCATCAACGAGAAGTCCAGTGCCGCAGCCGATTGTACCAGTGCTTCGGCCATCCCTGGCCACCCGAACACGGTCTCGACAATCGCAGCACCCGCGATCAGCTCAGGTAGCCGGGTGCCGAGCAGAGCCAGAGTAGGAGCCACCGACGTCGGCAGCACGTGCCCACGCAACAGAGCCCACCCGTAGATCCCGCGTGCCCGCGCCGCGCGCACCGCATCGGAGTCGGCCGAGTCGACAACCGCAGCCCGCATGGACAGAAGAAGCCACGGGATCTGCGACACGGTGAGCGCGATCAGCGGAAGAACGGCATGCGCGGCGATCCCCGCGGCCGAGTACGTAGTGCCCGGTGCCCGTGCACCCGAGGTGGGAAACCACCGGAAGGTCACTGCGAACACCGAGACCAGAACCAGCGATACGACGAACGGCGGCACGGCCGCGAAAGTCGTGGACAGGACCGAGCACGCCCGATCGAGCATGCCGCCGCGGCGCATCCCGGCCGACGAACCCACTACGACGGCGGTCACGGTGGCCAGAATCAGGGCGAGAGCAGACAGTCCGAGAGTGAAGGGCAGACGTTCGGCAAGGACTGTCGAGACCGGGAGGGACTGGGTCGAGGACCATCCGAGATCGCCGTGCAGTAGGTCGGTCAGCCAGGTCCACCATGCGGTGTACCACGGCGTCTCCGTTCCGTAGGCGTCTCGAAGTTGCTGCCGCTGCGACAGAGTCGCACTCTGGTATCTGTCACCGAGGTACGCGGCGAGCGGGTCGAGTGGAGATAGCGACGCGAGTGCGAACATGGCCGCCGAGACCGCGACGACGGTCGGGATCGCGATACCGGTACGGACGGCGAGGATTCGGCCCACTGTCCGGGCTCGAGTTCTACTGCGCACGTGCCCACGCCGCCAGGTCCCACCATGGACCCCACGAGACGCCGTGCGAGTGCGGTTCGAGAATGGGAGGGCTCTGGTTCCAGCCGAGATCGCGATACGCGTATGCATGGTCGAGAAACGTGAGGAACACCGAGGACGGCTGCTCCACGTAGAGCTGCTGGATCAGCCGGTATCGAGCGTCGTTCTCGGGTCCGGACGCGGAATCGCGAGCTTGCTGCAGTGCATCGTCGAGACCCGGCGCGGTGAAGTTGCCGGGGTTGGCATAGGGCGAGGAGTCGTCGACGCGGGTGTGCAGGGTGTCGAACACCTGCGAGTCGATGCTGTACGGGGTGTCGCCGCCGCCGAGCAGCACTGCCGAGTCGCCGAGGCGGGTCTCGATCTCGTCCCACCCGGTTCCTCGGGGCCGGACATCGATACCGACGGGTTGCATGGCGGCGGCAAAGGCTACCGCCAGATCCCTCCGCACAGAATCCTGAGCGTTGTAGAGAAGCTCGAACGACGCTGTGGCACCGTCTTTCTGGCGTATACCGCCTGCGCCGACGCGCCACCCGGCGGCATCGAGGGTGGACTCGGCGGCGGAAAGGTCGAACGGGAACACGGCTGTCGGCTCGTAGGCGTCGCCGTAGACATCGGCCACCGGTGTGCTCGCGGGGCGACCGTACCCACCGAGAACGTCGTCGACCATGCGCCTTCGATCGACGGCGAGATTCATCGCGATCCGGGCTTGGAGGTCGGACGTGAACGCATTGCCCGCCGGAAGCGAGACCCCGCGCCAATCAGCAGATTTCACGCCGACCGTCTTCACGTCGTCGTTTCCGTCGAGCGCGGCGACGGCAGTCGGAGGCAGTGACGTGCCGGAGACCTCGCCCGTGGCGACGCGCTGCACTCGGGTGTTGTCGTCCGGGGTGTAGGTGATCACCAGTCGCGTCACCTGGGGAGCCTCGCCCCAGTAGTCCTCACGTGCGGTGAACACGGCCTGATCTGCGCGCAGGCTGTCCAACATGTACGGCCCGGTTCCGACCGGCTCGGTGTTCAGTGCCCAGTCGGCTGCGGGTGCCTGCTCGACCCGCTCCGACGGAGCGATACCGAGCAGGAGGTACGGCGACGGATCTGCGTCGGTGGTCATCGTTATCACCACGGCATCCGATCCATCGGCGACGACATCGACGATCGGATCGAAATCCGTCGAGATCTCGGATGCGACACTGGGATTCTTCACGGCCTCGTAGGTGGCCACTACGTCCGCGGAGTCGAAGTCGGTGCCGTCCGAGAATGCGACGTCCGCACGCAATGTCACTCGCCACTGCCGGGGTGCAATATTCGTCGGGACCGAGTCGGCCAGGGACGGAACGAGATCGGGAAGTGCGGAGTCGGAAACGGCGTCGGGGCGGAGCAACCCCTCGTAGACCGGGGAGACGCCGAGTGCCCCGTAGCCGGACACCGGACTGAACCCGCCGAGTTCCTGGCTGTCGGCCAGCACGATCGCCCCGCCGGAGCTCTCGTCGGACGGTGACGCGCAACCCGCGGCGGTGAGGGCGAGGGCAACAGCTGCACCCAGAATGCGGGCGATGGACGGTGTCACGGACTGCTCCCCGGGTGCATGCTCGGTCGAAATATGTGTCCAGGCAGACACATGTTGTGTGCCGTAGTGTAGCAGCAGCATTGGGAACCAGCAGCGCGGGAGAATCGATGACCGATAGCGACGACATCGAGGAATGGTCGACCCGCTTTGCCGTCCTGTCCGATCCGACGCGGCTCCGTCTGGTCAGCTACATGCACGAGAAATCCGGTGCCACTGTCGCCGAACTCGCTGCCGCCGTGGGTATCACCGACAACGCGGCGTCGCAATCGCTCCGCGCTCTCAGGGCCCGAGGGTGGGTCGAGACCACGAAGTCGGGCCGGACGGTGCACTACCGGGTAGTCGCCGACGCGATCGTGCACCGGATCCTGCACGACATCATGGGCGCGGAGCACCGCCATGACTGACACCCGCGACGACAGTCGTGGTGTTACAGTCGCGCTGCGTTGGTTTCCGGCGGCCTCTCTGTGAGGTTCGTCGGATCGCAAGAGGGAATCCGGTGTGAATCCGGAACTGCCCCGCAGCGGTATGTGAAAACGACCGCGGTCAACAGCACTGAGCCCAGGGGCTCGGGAAGCGACCGCTATTAGGTTGTCATCGGGAGCATCCGGTGACGTGTTCACGAGTCCGAAGACCTGCCAACGCGGCCGCACCACCGGTGCGGTCGCTTGTCGACTCCGTGGGACATGGTCGACGAGATGCAGACCGTGTTGGGACAGGTCTGTCGTCTTCGTCTGCGCTCGTGTCATGAGAGCCGCAACGCCTGACGTCGACGACCTGCAAGGAACGTGCCAACGAGATGCGCCGAATATCGGTGACTGCTCTGACCGCGACCGCCCTCCTGGTGTTGGTAGCGGTGTCGGTGATCGCATTGATGCTCGGTACCGCACATATCCCGTGGCGCGAGGTCAGCCACATCGCGTGGGCAGAGATCACCGGTGGCACCATCGCTACGGACGATGTACCCAACTACCGCATCATCGTCGATTCACGCCTGCCTCGGGTGCTGCTGGCCATTCTCATCGGCGGCGGCCTCAGCGCCGTCGGACTGGTTGTTCAGGCGATGGTGCGCAATGCCCTCGCGGACCCGTACGTGCTGGGTATATCCTCCGGTGCGTCCGTCGGCGCGACGTCGGTGGTGCTGTTCGGAACCTTCGGTGCTCTCGGAATCTACGCCCTCTCCA
The DNA here is from genome assembly GCF_038069675.1 of Rhodococcoides navarretei. NCBI lineage: Bacteria > Bacillati > Actinomycetota > Actinomycetes > Mycobacteriales > Nocardiaceae > Rhodococcoides > Rhodococcoides navarretei. The sequence goes on along the minus strand of NZ_JBBPCN010000001.1, from coordinate 3,730,634 downwards.
CGGCCGCGTTCGTCGGTGCGTTGGCTGCGACGTTGCTGGTGTACCTCATGGCCAGATCTGCGGCGGGGCTTGTTCCTCTGCGGCTGGTTCTCACCGGAACGGCTCTCGGGTACGGCTTCTCGGCCATCACCACTGTCCTGGTATTCCTTGCACCCCACGGCGACGGCGCACGAAGTGTCATGTTCTGGCTCCTCGGAAGCCTGTCGGCGGCGACCTGGCAGATGGTCCCGCTCGCGGCCGTCGTCACCGTAGTGGGCTTGGTGATCATCGCCGCCTGCGCCCGCCGCCTCAACGCATTGTCGATGGGCGATGAAGTCAGCGCCGCTCTCGGCCTCGACGCCTCGAAGTTCCGGCTACTGCTGTTCGTCGTCGCGGCGGCGATGACCGGATGTTTCGTATCTATCTGCGGTGCAGTCGGGTTCGTCGGACTCGTCGTCCCGCATGTCGCCCGAATGCTCGTCGGTGCCGACCATAGGCGCTTGATCGTGGTGGTCCCGGTCCTTGGATCGGTCTTTCTGGTCAGCGCCGACCTTCTCGCCCGAACCTTGGTGCCTCCGCAGGAACTTCCGCTCGGCGCGATCACCGCGGCGGTCGGAGTCCCGGTGTTCGTGCTGCTGATGCGCCGCCGCGGTGCGCTGATGGGTTCCGACTGATGCGGGTCGAGTACGACGCCGTCGACGTCACCATCGATGGTGCCACGATCGTGCACGACGTCACCGTCTCGATCCCGTCGGGACACTTCGTCGGGATCGTAGGGCCCAACGGCAGCGGAAAATCGACACTATTGCGATGCCTCTACCGGGCGCTGACCCCGTCGGCGGGAACGGTGCGGGTCGACGGCGTCGACAATCTGACTGTCAGCATGCGCCTGAACGCTCTGCAGGTGGCCGCGTTTACCCAGGATTCGCCCCTGCAATTCGACTTCACCGCCGCCGAAGTCGTTGCGACCGGCCGACTTCCCCACGGACGCGCATTCTCGCGAGATCGGGCACACGATCACCTGGTCTGTCGGGAAGCGATGCTGCTCGCCGACGCACAACATCTGTCGGAGCGGAGCTTTCTCTCACTGTCCGGCGGGGAGCGGCAACGAGTCCTGATCGCACGCGCGTTCGCGCAGGAACCGAAGGTGCTGGTACTGGACGAGCCGACCAACCATCTCGACGTCCACCATCAATATGCCGTGCTCTCCGCCGCGAAAAAGCTCGGTGTCACCGTCGTCGCTGCCCTGCACGACCTCAACCTCGCAGCCCAGTACTGCGACCAGCTGTTCGTGCTCGGTGCCGGCCGGCTGGTGTGCTCGGGCACCCCCGCCGAGGTCATCACCGTCGACGTTCTGCGCCGATGGTTCGAGATCGGCGGCCACATCATCACCCACCCCCGACTGGGCGTCCCCCAGATCATTTTCGACGAGAAAGAGTACCGATGACACATCCGAGACGGACCTGGGCGCTGATCGCTGCAACCACCCTGGCGCTGAGCGCCTGCGGCGCGGAGGTGGAGACCACAGCAGAACCAGGCGGCGCGACCGTCACCGTCACCAACTGCGACGAGCCGTTGACCGTTGATGGCGTTCCGCAGCGCGTGGTCACCAACGACACCGGAATCACCGAGATGATGTTCGCGCTCGGCCTGGCCGACCGAGTCGTCGGCTTCTCCGCGCAGGCATCGAAGGACGGGGACATCGAATCCTCGCCCTGGAAAGCCGATTTCGAGTCCACCCCCGATATCGGTGACACCTTCACCCGTGAAGCGGTCCAGGCCGCGAATCCGGACTTCGTCTTCGCCGGCTGGAACTACGGATACAAGGAATCGACCGGTCTGACACCGGACTGGGTGCGCAGCATCGGTGCCACCCCGTATCAGCTCACCGAGGCATGCCGTCAACCCGGCACCACGCAGCGCGGAATCATGGACCCGCTCGACGCGCTGTACGCCGACATCGAAAACCTCGGCGATATCTTCGACGTCCGTGACCGCGCCGACGATCTCGTCGCCGGGTACCGCGAACAAGTTGCGGACGCGAACGCGACAGCACCGGCCGGGCAGGATCCGACGCGAATGTTCTTGTTCGACAGTGCGACCCCGGAACCGTTCACCGCCGGCCGTACAGCAGCCCCATCGCAGATCTTCCGAGAGGCCGGTGGCAGCAACATCTTCGACGACATCGACAACTCGTGGACCACCGCATCCTGGGAGGCCGCGGCTCAGCGCGATCCGCAAGCGATCGTCATAGTCGACTACAACTCGGGCGCGGGGGAGACCGTCGAGGCGAAAATCGAACAGCTACGGCAACATCCGCTGATGTCGGGAACGACCGCGGTCCGCGAGAACAACATCACGGCCCTTCCCTACGCGGCGCTCGTCGAAGGCCCACGCAACCCGCAGGCGGTGACTTCAGTCGCGGATTTTTTGCGGTCGAAAGGTCTGTGACTGCGATCGCGGCAGAGGGCGCTTTTCACCTTTGTGACCGGTACGTCGGAGCGACTCGAAACGCTGCATGTGGATAGAAGATGAACAGAGTGGCAATGGATCGATCCAGACCGACAGTCATCGTATGCCGCGGATGCTGCTGCGGCACTACCGACAAGCATCCGGACATCGACCACGACGCCGAACTCGAGAGTTTGCGTCACCTGGTCGATGGTGTCGGTAACTTTCGCGTCACCGAGTGCCTTGGACCATGCGAACGATCGAACGTTGTCGTGGTTGCCCCATCGAGATGCGGACATCGAACCGGTGGCCGACCAACGTGGCTCGGTTTCGTTCTGGGCGCAGGAATGAAGGAGCAGATTGCAGGTTGGCTCTGCAACGGAGGACCTGGGCTTGCCGAGATGCCGACGTCTCTCGCTTCGCACTGCTTCGACCAGCGTCGAAAATAAGCTCGGGGCGAACGACTTTCCTGTCAGTGTCCTCCCCGTCGCTGCGATCACCCGGTGCCGCATCCGAGTCCGGATGGCATCGGCGCTGTGGGCGCCTGTGCTGCTGTGGACGAACTGCTGGACTCGTGTGTCTCGAAAGTAACGCACACACCACGCCGTCGGCTTTCTCCGCACTGCCGTGGGAGTATTCATCCGGTGGCCTGGAACAGTGAGGTCAAGAGGCCGGCGAAGCAGGGTCGTGATCGGTTCGCGGTGGGGGAGTCAGCTCCGTCGATCGGGGATTGGACGATCTCACGGGAAAGAAGCCTCACTGCTGACCCCGAATACGATGCAGTACAACTGATATCAGATTCGACTGGCGATTCTGAATGTCACGACTGGTCGGACTGTGCAACCTGTTCGGCAGCTCGGAACGCGACTGACTCGCGTCGTGGTCTTGCAGTCGACACCTGATTGTCCGACTCGATGTCAATGGCCGATCATGTTGTCGCCGGTGACTCGAGTCCGCTCGACGTTCCTCCTAGCCGTGGAAGCGATCATCGGAGTGTTCTTCCGGAATGCGACGCGCACTTGATTCCGTCAGGTGCGGGGGAGTTCGATCGACAAGTCGTGCCGGAACAGGTTGCCGGGATCCCACGCCGCCTTGATCTCCTGCAGCCTCGAGTAGTTGTCCCCGTAGTACAGCGTGGACCACGACACCCCCGAGGTGTTCCAGGCGGGATCCTTCAAGTCGGAGTCCGGATAGTTGATGTAAGCGCCGGCGTTGGCGTCGTTCGGTACCGGAACGCCGCCGGTGTCGGCGTAGATGTCGCGATACATGTTTCGGGACCACTCGACATGGGCGGCCTCGTCTGCGGGATTGCGCCAGGCGGTGACGAAGACGGCCTTCATGAACGAATTTCTGGTCGGCATCGCCGTCGCGTCGGCGGGTCGGTCGTTGATTGCACCACCGGCAGGGAAGAGCTCGATTCCCGAGTCCAGGCTCTGAAAACGCGGGTCCGACAGGTACCTGTGCAGGGTGCGCAGCTGCTCGTCGGTGTGTGCCCGACGCAAGTTCGCACTCTTGTATTTGCCCGAGAACGGTGCCCGGCCACGGGGTGCCGACAATTGTGTCGAAACATCCAGAAACGGTCCTTGCGAAGCGGGCACCGCGACGGGTGGTGGCCACACACCCTCGCCCAGTGCGGCGACGAACTCGTCGAGCAGCGCGCGCGAGTTGGGCAGGTCGGCATCGAGCCGTGGGGTGAGCTGGCACAGGTGTGCGCTGGCGAAGAACTGCGCGTACAGGCTCGCGAATCTCGACCCAGGTTCGCTGTTGCGCTCGAAGAATCGCTGAAAATTGCCGACGAACCGCACGAAAGCGTCTTCGCTGACCACGGGCAGTACGACCTGTGTGCTGAGCAGGTTCGCCGGAGGGGTCGGTAGGGCCAGCGTGGGATCCGACCCGTCCGCGTCGTGCGTGCGGAGTAGGTACCGGGTCACGACGCCGAAGTTTCCTCCGCCGCCGCCCGTGTGCGCCCACCACAGATCGGAGTTCCGACCGTCGCGAGTTGCCAGGACGGACGAGGCACGTCCGTCGGCGTCGACGACGACAACTTCCACGCCGTAGAGGTGGTCGACAACAGACCCGAAGGCCCGCGACAGAGGGCCGAAGCCGCCTCCCGCGGCGTGGCCTCCCATGCCGACGCCCAGGCAACTTCCGCCGGGTAGCGACACACCCCAGCCTCGGTACAGCTGCTCGTACACTGCGCCCAGATCCGCTCCGGCCCCGACGGAGAAGGCGTTGTTTTCCGCATCGAACTCCACGGCTGTAAGCCGACTCAGATCGATGATGGCCTGAGTAGAGGCGTTGTCGACGAAGTTCTCGACGCAGTGTCCACCCGATCGGACGGCGATGCGCAGACCGCGCATGACCGCCGTCTCTACCGCGGCCACGGTCTCTTCGGTGTTCACGGGCACAAAAATAGTTTCGGGCTGCGCGAGGAATCGCGGGTTGTAACCGCGCTGCACCAACCGCACGAACTCCGGGTCCGGAGGGCTCAATTCCGTGACGGCTGTCGACGCGACGAGCGGATCGGCGGACGCGCCGAAGGGACGCAAGTTCGGCAAAGCGCCACCGGCCAAGGCGGCTGCACCGAACAACAGGTGGCGTCGCGTCAGTTTGGGCATCGCACGAGTGTACTTCCGACTCGTGCACAATCGGCTGTCGCGCGGCACCGACCGGTACACGCGGCAGGTATTCGTGTGCGCAGTCGCATCCTGAGACCGTCATTGGCAGACTTCGATCACGCAGTTCGACGGTATTCAGCGGTAACACGAGCATGGCCGTCTGCTTGGACGGCATCGAGCTCGGGGATCGGCAACAATGCATGCGCCGACGGTCCGTTCCTCGCTGGTTGTCCAGGTTGATAGAGATTTGGGCGCTCCTGCCGCCAACGAACCGATCCCGTTCGAAGTCCGAGGGGGCGGACAGCACACGGTACAGATGGGCTTTCTACGTGTCGTTCGGTGATGTCGGAACATCGACGGACCGTACCTAGGGCGATGACGAGAGTCATACGCGTGAGGGACCTTCCGCCCTGTCTCTTCCACTGTGTGGTCGCGACAATGGGACCGTGACCTACTGCGACGCTGAGAGCTGACGTCGTGACGGAAATGTCAGATCACAGCAGAGACGGATGGGGCTCGGCTGTGTTCGCCGCTCGAGGCGAACTGGTCCGAAACCGGACCGACCGTGGATGCAAATTCGATTCGACCGCAGGATCCGTCGACGACTCGTGCGGTAGAAGGTGGGCGGTGCGGCAAATCCGTTCCAGTACTGCACGATCGGTGCAACTGTCGTGAGCTGGATGGACGTCGAGCCCTTCCTGGTGGCGCTCGCCATCGGGCTGCTGCTCGGGTTCGAGCGTGAACGCAGCCATATCCGCACGCTCCCGGCCGGGTCGCGTTCATTCGCGCTGTTGTCTCTTGCCGGAGCCGCCGCCGCCAGCTTCGACAACTGGGCAGTCTCAGCCGGCATCGTCGTCGTCGGGCTGCTCATGGCGCTTGCCTACTTCCGCACCAGCGAGCAGGACCCGGGGACCACTACCGAGATCGCCGCGCTGGTGGCCTATCTACTCGGCGCGCTCGCCTATACCGCCCCGTCGGTAGCGGTCGCTCTTTCCGTGATCGTGGCCGGACTGCTGACGTCGAAGTCTCGCATTCATCGGTTCGCCCGTCAGATGGTCAGCGAGATCGAACTCGAAGACGCCATCAAGTTCCTCGTGGCGGCATTTGTCATCCTGCCGTTGTTGCCCGATCGCGGAATCGGACCCTACGGCGTACTGAACCCGGCCAAGGTATGGCTCCTCGTCGTTCTGCTCACCGGTATCGGATGGATCGGATACATCGGCGTTCGGGCGCTTGGGCCCCAGCGTGGTCTGCTCGTCACGGGTCTGGCCGGCGGATTCGTATCCGCAAGTGCAACAACCGCGTCGATGGGCCGGCTGAGCCGGACGGCCGATGAAATGCGGGCACCGCTCGCCGGGGCGCTCATTGCGAGCCTCGCCACTTTCATACAGTTGCTCGTCGTCATCGGGTTCGTCGAGCCAGAGGTGCTTCGACGACTGTGGCCCCCGGTAGTGGCGGGAGCCATGGTGCTCGTTGTAGTCGCCGCCGCCGTCTACCGCGGTGCCGCAGTGGCTCCACAAGACGCTGAGGTGATCAGCGCAGGTGTCGAGCCGCATACCTCGGCGCGGCCGTTTTCGTTGCGGCCGGCACTCGTCTTGGCCGCTGTTCTCGTCTTTGCCCTGTTTGTCGGCCGATGGGGTGCTGACGTGCTGGGTTCCCGAGGAGCGGTGCTCGCCGCAGCTGCGGCGGGTCTCGCCGATGCTCACGCCGGTGCTCTCGGTGCTGCGAGCCTTGCTGCGAAAGGCACCATCACGGTCGACAGCGCGCTGCAGGCGATCGCCGCTGCGCTCGGATCGAACCTACTGGTCAAGAGCGTGCTGGCCTTCACTTCAGGTGGGCATCGCTTCGGTCTCGGGTTTCTTGCGGCCATGGCTCTGCCGACCGTCGTCTTCTCCGTCGCGATGACCATCGTGGTGACGATGGGATGAACTGCAGCGGACCTTTCCGCTCGTCGGTCGCCGTGTCCGCGCCCCCGGGACACGCCTGTGGCCGGCCTCGCTTGCGCAAGCGTCCTCGGTACTGCGGCATCTCTGAATCTGAAGAAACCTCGCCCTGCCGGCGGGGGTCGTTTCGCCACTCGACCGAATCATCCGTGCGCCCCGCAGCTGGCTTGTATCTCGCTCGCGCAGTGCGCTCGGAGCCGCAACGCGGGGAATGTCTGTCGCTGATGGCGCTCATCACTCACAGCTCATCGATGTTGCCGCGATTGTCAACGCGTTGCGTGCACTACGGAACGATGCGAAGAAGCAGGCCGAACTCCCCACCGTTCCCCGAGATAGTGCGCAGGTTCTCGGCCGAGCAGGTCGCAATGAAACGGTGACCTCGCTCTTCTGCGCAGATCGGCGCAGTTGGGGCGATCGGCCACCTCGACCAAGCCCCTGTTTCGTGACGGATCGTGGACGCATTTCTGTTCGGTACCCGTGCTGCCGCACGAAGCTTGTGCGGCCTGCATTCACTGGTGCGGTTGCACTAGGTGCGAGAGGAGGAGAACTGCTTCACTCTGGTCCACGAGACGAGTCCATGAGTGGTCTTTGTGCTCTCCACAAACCTGAAACCGGGTGCAATCGTGGTTTGTCACAGTGAGGCGCAGAATCGACCGTTGGGGAATGCCATGAAGCCACCGCGCTCGCCATTCAAGCTGGTACTCGTCTCCGGACTGTTCGTCGCTTGTCTATTCGCGGGCGCACCTTTGCTCGTTGTCGTCTTCTTCGGACTCCTGGTAGCAGCACAGGGTCTGCTGGTTCTGACCGATGTCGGTTCGGGATGGCAACAATGATCTGGTCCACACCCTCGACCCGTCCGCTGTCATCACCCACCGATTCGCGATGGGCGAGTTCGTCGAGGGATACCGAGTCTTCGGGAACGCCGCTGTCACAGGGGCATTGGAGGTCACTGCAGTTTTTCCCCGCAGGCCGGGACGATGACGACCGGGATGTCGGCTCGATGGAGTACCGCGCGGCTGGTCGATCCGCCGAACAGCGGTGAGATCGCACCACGGCTCCTGGCCCCGAGGACGATGAGTTGCGCGTGGGATGCGTCCTCGAGAAGCGCGTGTGACGGTCTGTCTTGTGTGGCGTGAGCGGTGACTTCGACGTCGGGGTACTTCTCGGACCACGAGGCGATGAGGTGGTCGATCCACCGCTGTGGAGCAGAATCGACACGCATGCGAGGCCCCAGGTCGATGTGTCGGGTGAACCCGGTTCGCGGTTGTAACGACTCGTACGCGTGCACGGCACGAAGGGGGACGCCGAGACGTGATGCCTGGTCGAAGGCGAGGTCGAGTACTGCATCATCGTTGGGTGAACAGTCGACGCCCACCACTGCGGGAGCGGTCTCGGACTCCGTCGCCGTTCGTGTGAAAGTTTGGGGGACAACGGCAATAGGGCACCGTGCGTGAGTGGCGACATCGGTACTGACCGAGCCCAGTACTGCCCGCGCAACGGTTCCCTTTCGACGAGAACCCAGCACGAGCATCCGAGCTGTGTCCGCGTACCCGTTCAGCACCTCGTGGGGTGGGCCGGGATCCAGCACAGTTTTCACATCGGCGTCGTCGCCCAGGATCGACAGCGCGATGACGCGGGCGGCGGCAAGCGCGGACTGCGCACGAGCGCGAGCACTCGACGCGGTGCCACTGTTCGCGCCCGGTGCTCCGGTGCGCGTGATGTCCTGATCGACACCGGCGTAGACGAGCACCAGTGTGGTGTCTCGGCCGACTACGTCCGTGGCAGCCCAACGCACAGCGTTCCGAGCCGACACGGAGCCGTCGACACCTACTACCGTGAGATTCTTTCGATGGTCGATCGCAGTGGTCATGCATCGATCCTCTGGGGTCGGGTCGAACGGGACGAGAGGCTTCGGACCTGTCGCACGGTGCCGAAGGCCTTGAATTCGGCACGACGGTCTGCACTGCTCGCCGGTTCGATCGAAGGTCCTGACAATCGGGGACGTAATACCCTGGGTTGCCCGATCCACCTGGGATGCAATGGGACTGCGTACCGATGAGTCCGCACGGAGTGGCCGAAATCCTGTCGGACATTCGCCCATCGCAGATCGGAGAGGACACCATGGTTCTGGCCAATCGTCAGCGAGTCGTCGTCGGAGTGGACGGTTCGGAGAGCAGTGACGCTGCAGCACGGTGGGCGGCGGAGATGGCGGCCCGATTGCATTCGCCGCTGCACCTCGTGAGCGCAGTCCGAGAGCCCACGTTCTACATGGCCGAGGAGGCCATGGTCGTGCCCGTCGAGGTGTGGAATCAGCAGAAGGAGAACGCCCGAAAGATCGTCGACGACCTGTCCGAGTCTGTGGTCGGTATTCATCCTCACCTCGAAGTGAGCACCGAAGTCGGCACCACTTCTGCCGCCGCGTTACTGAAAGAGTGCTCACATACGGCGCGATTGGTCGTGGTGGGAAACTCGGGCTCCGGTGCCATCAGTTCGTTCTTGTTGGGAAGTACGGCGAAAGCAGTCACTCACGATGCGGACTGCCCGGTCGTCGTATGGCGGGAGAGTCGCTCGACGTTCGACGCGCCGGTCGTCGTCGGAATCGACGGTAGCGCTGCGAGTGAGTCCGCGGTCGGACACGCATTCGAGGTTGCGTCGGCGTTGGGGGTGGCGCTCGTTGCCGTTCACTCCTGGAACCCGGCGTCCAAAGCCGGCGGAGTCGCACTTCCGGGATTCGTCGACTGGGCCGCCTACGAACGAGAGGAGGCTGCACTACTGTCCGAGAGCTTGGCCGGATGGGCCGAGAAATACCCGGACGTGCAGATCGAACGCGAACTGCGCCGGGGGAATGCCTCCCACGCACTCGTGGATCTTTCCACGCAGTCGCAGCTCGTCATCGTGGGCAGCCACGGTCGCGGATCGATCGCCTCGCTTGTGCTGGGGTCGACCGGTTCCAATCTCGTTCATCACGCGCACTGTCCCGTCATGATCTGCCGCGACGGACGATGACTGGACCTGCGACGACACGAAGCTGACTGGGTAGGACTGGCGCGAAAGAGCCCCGAGGATCCGGTGGTCCCAGAGATCGGCGATGGGCTTGCCATCGCGCGAGCACTGTCGGATCTTGCTCATCAGCTGCTCGAATGCAGTGCGCAAGACCTGGAACAGGTTGTCCACGAACCTGTTCGAGTGAGAATGTGAACGCATTACGCGATCCATCGTGGCTGTCTGCAAGCACACAAGAGGAGGGTGAACGACGTGTCGAAACCGAGCTCGCGATCGTGGAAGGACATGAGCGAACGACGTCGCCGCGGCATCGTCGTTCTCGGCGCGATTCAGGTGGCAATGGCTATGGCCGCTTGGCTCGATCTTGCACGACGCAGTAGCGGACAGGTTGCTGGCAGCAAGCGACTTTGGGCGGCGGTCATATGCGTCAATTTCTTCGGTCCGATCACGTACTTCGTTCTCGGCCGACGGTCGGATCCGCCCCAGCAAGCGTCGCCGCTGTAGCGGTGCTACGTTCGACCGATCGACCCTGCGGCACAGCATATTTCTGGTCTTGACCGCAATTGCGTTGCGCTGGGCCCCATCTACGGACACAGTCGGTGGTGCAACGTCGAACGCGGGCCCGAGTCAGGGGCGCGCCCACACCCGCGACGCGATGCAGACCTATCACGCCGAACTCGGGAGCTGGCGAGCTAGCCCGAACCGTTGACCTCGAATTGCTGTGCAGTCCAACGTAACACGAACGGCAGACCGGTCATGGCACCGATGAAGTGGTCGCCTGCCACGGGCTCGTAGTGCACGTCGGCACCCTTGCTTCGCCAGTGCTCGATCAGGGCGGTCACGCCTGCCTCGGGGGTGAAGCGATCGCCGATCCACTTGCTCGCGGAACCGTGGAAGAACGCGACCGGTGCCGAGGGAGCGTCGGCACCCGGGCGGTTCGCGGCGATCACCCGCCGCGCGATGTCGGAGTCGAACGGGTCGGGCTCGGACGCCAAGTCCTCGATTCGCATGCGTGCCAACCCGCCCAAGGCCAGGGGGAGGACGGACATGTCCTTCACCCAGGACGCAAACAGCAGCGCCTTCGGACCGAACAACTCCACCATCTCGGGGTGCTCACGCGCGAGACCCATGGTCGCCGCACCCAGCAGGCCGGCCGCGACGGTGCCGTTCATGGTGTCGAGCAGCATCGAGAAGTCGGTTGGCGTTCCACCGGCGACGGCACCCACCAACTTCACGTCCGGCGCGTACCTCGGCTGCAGCTGCGCCGTCCATGTGGTGGCGATCGCGCCGCCGCTGTAGCCGTAGGCCACCACCGGGCTGTCGGCGAGCTCCGGGGCGACGACCGTCATCCCGCGTAGCGAGTCCAGGACGGCATGCCCGGCCATCGTGCCTTCGGAGTACGACATCCGCGGGCCTTGGTGATCGGCGACGAGGACGGCGTATCCGCGGGCGAGCCAGACCGGCATCACCGGCGGGAGGTCGGCGCCGACACCGTGCACGAGTCGGTACGACGGCGTGCTCTTGGCTCCGAGGGAATCGATGGCCACGTTGTGGGCGACGACGGGCCGCGGTCCGCGCCCGGTCCACGGCCGCCTCGGGATCAGCAGCGAGGCGGTGACGCCGGCGGGGAGACCCCGCGCGTCGGTCGATCGCACCATGAACTGATGCAGGGCGGTTCGCGGCCGGGGCACCAGACCGCGGGTCGTGCGCTGCCGGATCACTACGCCGGGTGCGAGGTCCTCGATGCCGGGAGGGGTGAGGAAGAAGTCGTCGTTGTCGATCGGGGTCGGAAGGATCGCGGCATGGGGATCGTCCGGAGGCTCCAGGGGCAGTCGTCGAGTCAATACGCGATCGAGCACACCGAACACAGCCATGATCCCCCGTCATTCTTCTCGAGCCGTACCCATCCCCGCGGTCACCGTACCGCGCGAGGCGGTCGGTGAACGCAATAATGGAGACGTCCCCGCAGACCACCCCCACGGTCTTCGGCTCCCGTGTCGAGCGGGTTCTCTGACCGCGGCCCGTCGACGACGTGGTGCACCCCGAACCCGCCCGCTGCCGCGTCCGGGTCGACGGTGACCCGGGCACAGATCACGAAGCTCGGACTCGAGTTCGGATCGAAAGTGCGTTTGACCGCTTGGGTGGTGTCGTGCGCTGTGACAACCTGCCTTACGAATTCGTGCCAATTGGCCGATTCTTGCGACGGACCGCAAGTAATCGCTGAAGAATCAGTGCGACAACAACTGCGCAACATTCTTGGTCGCACTACCGAGGATGGCGTCCCAGATCCCCGGTATTCTCGGATGCCGATTCTGTCGAGTGAAAAGCGTGAGAGGTCCTGCACAGCAACCGATGACAAAGATGTTCGTGGCACTGCTCGCCCCGGCTCGGTTCACACGACGGTGGCCGCGTATGCCACGAACACCACGAACATGGCCGCACCGCCGAGAGCTGCGCCGATCATGGCCTCGCGGCCATTCGTCGCCAGGCCCTTCTCGTCTCGGCCCACGCCGACCCATCCGCACACCACAGCGGCGATACCTGTTGGGACAGCGACAAAATCTCCGATGAAGGGTAGGAACGCGCAGACCAAGGCGACGATGCCCAGGATCAGCGCGGCACTGCCGGCACCGTTGCGAAACAGCGGCCGTGTGGAGTGTTCCTCGGCCATGCAGCCTCCCTCTGCGCGGTCTTCATGCTCGTCGCACGCGACGCGAGGAGCAGACCTACCAGAAAGATACCCTCGATATGCGCAGAGGCGCGATGTCACCGAGGCACCGCATCTCGCGACGTGTGCGCCCTCGGGCCGAGGACGCCAGTTAGGCTCGGTCGGTGACGGACTCAACGTGGGACGGGTATGTCCGAGTGCGCGGCGCCACCGAGCACAACCTGGCCGCTGTCGATGTCGACATACCCCGCAATGCATTCGTCGCGTTCACAGGGGTCTCGGGGTCCGGTAAGTCGTCACTGGCTTTCAGCACGTTGTACGCCGAAGCGCAGCGACGCTACTTCGAGTCTGTTGCCCCCTATGCGCGTCGACTGCTTCAGCAAGTCGGCGCACCCCACGTCGCCTCCATCACCGGCCTTCCTCCAGCCGTTGCACTGCAGCAACGCCGGGGTTCGCCCAGTTCACGCTCCAGCGTCGGCACCATCACCACCATGTCCAACCTGCTCCGCATGCTTTATTCCCGGGCGGGTACCTATCCCGACGGTGCATCGCTGCTGTCGGCGGAAGCGTTCTCACCCAATACCGTCGCCGGTGCCTGCCCGCGATGCGGCGGGTTGGGTGAGTTCCACGATGTGACAACGGAACTGCTCGTTCCCGACCCGTCGCTGACCATTCGTGAGGGCGCGATCGCGGCGTGGCCGGGTGCCTGGCAGGGTGCAAACCTGCGCAGCATCGTCAGCGGCATGGGTATCGACATCGACGTGCCGTGGCGCACGCTGAAGAAGAAGGACCGAGAGTGGCTTCTCTTCACCGACGAGCACCCCAAGGTGTGGATCGACCCGGAAGAGGGCCGAGTCGACCACAGTTACGAAGGTAAGTTCTGGAGCGCCCGCAGCCATGTCATGCATGTTCTGGCCGACTCGAACAGCGAGCGCATGCGGGACCGCGCTCTCCAATTCACCGAGACCGTCCGCTGCCCGATGTGCTCCGGCAGCGGACTGCGCGCCGACGCGCTGGCCGTCACCATCGCCGGCCGGTCGATCTCTGAGATCAATGCGCTCTCGCTGACAGAACTTGCCGCAGTTCTGCGCCCGGTAGCCGAACTGTCGGGGGAGGCCGCGGAGGTAGCAGTACGCATCACCGCCGACCTGCTGGCCAGAATCGACGTGTTGCTCGAGTTGGGCTTGGGATACTTGGCGCTCGGGCGTAGCTCGACGACGCTGTCGCCCGGCGAGACGCAGCGGTTGCGGATCGCCACTCAGCTTCGTTCCGGTCTTTTCGGGGTGGTCTACGTGTTGGACGAACCTTCCGCGGGACTGCATCCGGCGGATGCCGAGCCACTGCTCGACGTCCTGGACCAGCTGAAGGCGTCGGGAAACTCCTTGTTCGTCGTCGAACACGACATGGACGTGGTCCGGCGCGCCGATTGGGTGGTCGATATCGGACCCGCGGCCGGCGAGGGCGGCGGCAGAGTCGTCTACAGCGGCCCCGTCGCCGGCTTGGAGGAGATCGAGGAGTCGGTCACCGGCAGGCACCTCTTCGGTCGAGCGGAATCCGTGCAGCGGGAGACGCGCCCTACCCAGGGCTGGCTCACGCTGGCCGGAGTCACCCGGCACAATCTGCAGGACTTGACCGCGGAATTCCCACACGCGGTGCTCACGGCAGTGACGGGTGTGTCGGGCTCCGGTAAGTCGACACTCGTCAGCCAGGTCCTATTCGAAGTGGCACGTCACCGACTCGAGACCGCGGCAGACGAGGACGAAGACGCGCAGATCGAAGTCGACGTGGCCGAGGTGTCCGGAATCGAGACATTCACTCGTCTGGTCCGGGTGGATCAACGCCCCATCGGCCGAACCCCCCGATCGACTCTGGCAACCTACGTCGGAATGTTCGACATCGTCCGTAAACTGTTTGCCGCCACCGATGAGGCGAAGGCCCGCGGATGGGCACCTGGACGGTTCTCCTTCAACGTCGCCGACGGACGATGCCCTACATGCCAGGGCGACGGTTTCGTCGAGGTGGAGCTGCTGTTCCTTCCCGGCACCTATGGCCCTTGCCCCACTTGTCACGGTGATCGGTACAACCCGGAAACTCTCGAAATAACGTGGCGTGACAAGACGATTGCGCAAGTGCTGCACATGTCGGTGGACGAGGCTGCGATGTTCTTCGCCGATATCACGGGAGCATCGCGCAGTCTGGAGACCTTGCGCGACATCGGTCTCGGCTACCTTCGACTCGGTCAACCCGCCACGGAGCTGAGCGGCGGAGAAGCGCAGCGCATCAAGATTGCCACCGAATTGCAGCGCACCCGCCGCGGCACTGCCCTCTACTTACTGGACGAACCGACCGCAGGGCTGCATCCCTCCGATGTCGCACTGCTCATGCGTCAGCTGCACCTGCTCGTCGACGCGGGCAACACCGTGGTGATGGTGGAACACGACTTGGATGCCATAGCGTCCGCAGACTGGGTCATCGATCTCGGCCCCGGCGGCGGCGACAACGGGGGCACCGTCGTTGCCACCGGGACGCCCGCCGAAGTCGCGGCGTCCCCGGACAGCATCACGGGACCATACCTGGCCCGCCGGCTCCAATCCTGAACTGTCGCTTCGTCTTGTCGTGCTCGAGCTTTCAGCCTGACGGTCGATTCCGGACCGTAGCTGTCCGCGATAGGTCTCATGATGACGTCATGACAATCACTGAAGCTCCCATCCCGTTCGTTGTCGACGTCCCGCAGTCGGAGCTCGACGACTTGGCCCGGCGTGTTCGGGACGCACGTCTGCCCGAACCCCTCGGTGCCGATGACTGGAGCACCGGAGTCCCGATCTCCGTTCTGCGGTCGATGGCGACCAGCTGGGTCGACGACTTCAGCTGGCGAGAGGTGGAGAAGCAGCTCGCGTCGTTTCCTCAGTACGTGGTGGAGATCGACGGGCAGCGCATCCACTACCTGCACGTGCGGTCGTCGCGAGCCGACTCCACTCCTGTTCTGCTGTGTCACGGGTGGCCGGGTTCGTACCTGGAGTTCCTCGATCTCATTCCGCTGCTGACCGAGCCGGACGATGTCGATCTTCAGGCCTTCGACGTGATCGTGCCGTCTGTCCCCGGATTCGCCTTCTCCACGCCGCTGTCGGGCGACGGGTGGAGTATTGACCGCGTGGCTCAGGCTTTCGTCGAATTGATGAGCTGCCTCGGGTACGGCTCGTACGTCGTGCAGGGCGGCGACTACGGTGCCGGAGTGGCACCGGCGATGGGTCGTCTCGATCCGGAGCATTGCGACGCCATTCATGTCAACGGGTCCATCGGAGCACCCTTCCAAGAACCCGACGAGGAGGAGCAGAAGCGTTGCACCGAAACCGAATTGGACCGCTACCGGCGTGTGGGCGAGTTCATGAAGTCGGAGTTCGGGTACATCTCCATCCAGTCGACTCGTCCGCAACTGATCGGTGCTGCTCTGACCGACAGTCCCATCGGTCAGTTGTCATGGATGCTGGACAAATTCCGCGCGTGGACCTACCCGTTCGACGAGGAACCGGATGGTGCCCTCGGCCGTAGCCGGATTCTCGCCCACGTCACCCTGTATTGGTTGACGCGGAGCGCCGGTAGCGCCGCTCACACCGTCTACGCGGCCGATGGAGGGGCCTGGGGCGATCCGCAGGCGAAGCCGTCGCAACCGGTCGGTGCCATCATGTTCGCGCACGACATCGGCATCAGGCACCTTGCGGAACAAGAGTTCGACATCGTGCACTGGACCGAGGTTCCGGATCACGGTGGGCACTTTGCGGCGATGGAGGAGCCGGAGCGCCTTGCCGCGGATCTGCGCTTGTTTCTGTCCGCCTTACCGTCGGGTCGCTGACCGGTGTCTTTGACCGGCTCGCGTAAGGCGCTTTCGGATTTCGATGTGGTTGTGCATCAACCGATCCGGCCGGCGAATGCGCGTCCGGTGGAAACAGCGAGACCGAGCAATCCGCGCAACCCTGGCAACGATCCGGCCAGTGACCACACAGTGTTCGTCGACGATTCGTCGGTCGGCTTGCCCGCGAAGCGGTCCGCGAGCCAATTCAGAGTGACGGGGGCTGCGATCGGGTGCAGCGACAGGTGCTCGCTGAGGCGATCGCGGATGTACGTGACGTTCGCTCCGGCAGCGCGATACCGGCGTACTTGCCCGTCCACGTCGTCGACGTCGATCATCGGATCATGCACCGCCTGCACCACCAGAAGTGGAAAGTCGGGTGCCGACTTGCCGGGCTGGATATCTTGGAAGATCTGCACCATCTCGGGTGTCGCCAGGAGGTCTGCCATCGGGATATCGAGGTGCCGCTCCAGATCGTGCATCACCATCGACATGACGGCGTGGACTGTCGTCTTTCGGTGGAGGGATGAGAGTGTGTCGAGCCCCGCAGCGGCGACGTGTTCGCGAACGAGGCGGTCGAGCACGGGGTAGGTACGTCGCAGGCCCTCCACCACCATCGCGGGCAGCGCCGCGAAGATCGTGCCGTTGAGGCGGGAGAATGCAGACCCGGGATCGCCGACGGGCGATCCGAGTGCAGCGCCGACGATGTCGAGTTCAGGGGCGTAGTCGGCCGCAGCCTCGGCGGCCCATGACGTCGCCAATCCGCCACCCGAGTATCCCCACAGAGCGACAGGGGTGGTGTCGGTGAGGTCGAGCGGCTCGAAAGACAGTGCCGCGCGGACGCCGTCGAGGGCGCAGTAACCGGGCTCGATGGGTGCTCCCCACTGCCCGTCCATGCCCTCGTGATCGGGGAGGGACAGAACCCATCCGCGGCGCAGGGCATACAGGATGATCATGAACTCGAACTGCGGTACGGAGCCGACGGCTCGAGCGCCCGCCCGCAGGACGTAAGACGGGAAGCATCGATCCGACACGGCGTCGATCGCGCACTGGTAGGACAGCAGAGCGCGTTGCGGTCGCTGTCGGTCCCCGACCGGAAGCACCACCGTCGTGACCGCGACACGCGCTGCCCCGTCGAGGCTGGTGGTCCGGTACAGAAGTTGCCAGGCCGACACCTTCTGACGAATGACGCCGAACAACGCGAGGGTCACCTCGCGGGACCGCAACACGGTCCCCGGCTCCGCGCGCTCGAAACCGGCCGGTGCCCGATAGAACGGGTCCATACTCGGAATCGCGATGATCGATTCCGAGTCGGCATGGTCGGCCGTTGCTCGCGGACGAGCGGTCGACGCAGAATCGGGTTCGATACTCATGGTTGATCACTTCCTGGTGCGGGTGCGATGGTGTCGACGAGTTGGTCGATGACTGCTCGGGAGGCTTCAGGTGACGCCGTGTGAGTCAGCAATCCCTCGACGACGAACGTACCGATGCGGAGCATGGCATCGGCCGCCTCACCGGACAGGCCTGCAGCGTCGATATCGGCGGCGAACAGCGACTCCGCGAAGGCATGAAATCCGTTGTGCCATTGATTGATGGCTTCGGACTCGGTCACCCGATCGTGCACGGTGGAGACCAGCGGGCCTACTTTTCTCAGCCGCTCCACCAGCCAGAACAGTCGGTCGGCCAGCGGCAGGTCGACGATGTCGAGATAGTCCGTGGCATCGTCGGCGGCGATGGCCGTCAGGACAGCGACCAGGATGTCGTCCTTGTCGCCGAAGTACCAGTACAGCGTGTTCGCGGTGACACCCGCTGCTTTCGCGAGACGGCTGATCGAGGTGCGATCGAAGCCGTCGGACACGAACATCTCGCGGGCGGCGGTCACGATGTTCTCGCGCTTGCTCTCCCGGTCGTGAAGTCCGCGATTCCTGGGCATACGACCAACCATATCTTGAATGGTCTTCAAGACCCTGCTACCGTCCTTGAATACCGTTCAAGAGTGGAGGCTCGTCGATGTCGAAGACCGGAAGAACCGCGCTGATCACCGGAGCGTCAGCGGGTATAGGCGCGGCTTTTGCTCGACACCTCGCGGCCGAGGGGCACAACCTCGTTCTCGTCGCGCGGCGCGAGGACCGACTCACCGCACTGGCGGACGAGCTGTCGTCCCAGCACGGTGTGCGATGCGATGTCGTGCCTGCGGACCTCGCCGATCGCTCTGCGCCCCGGGCCATCTTCGAGAAAACGACATCCCTCGGTGTCGACGTCGATATCCTCGTCAACAACGCGGGCATGTCGGGGAACTCCACGTTCGCAGATGCGCCGTTCGACGCACACGCCGCGGAGATACAGGTGATGATCACTGCCGTCACCGAACTCGCTCATCTCACGGTGCCCGGCATGAAAGAACGCGGATACGGCCGAATCGTGAATCTGTCGTCGTTGGCGGCGCTGCTGCCACCTGGCGCAAGTCTGCTGTACACCGGAATCAAGTCCTATGTGCTCGACATGTCGCAAGCACTAGACATGGAGTTGCGGCCGCACGGCATCCACGTGACTGCGCTCTGTCCCGGTTTCACCCACAGTGAGTTCCACGACGTCATGGGAACTCGAGATGCAGCGACCTCCAAGCTGCCCGCTCTTCTGTGGCAGAGCCCTGAGGACGTCGTCCGAGAAGGATGGCGGGCAGTGAACAACGGCACGCCGGTATGCGTACCCGGGATGGTCAACAAAGTGACAGCCGCTGCAGCGAAGCCGATTCCGACTCGCATCGGGTACTACCTCGGTAAAACCCTCAACCCTTTCAAGCTGTGAGATCCGATCACCACCCTGCCGCAGAACAGAGAGACACACGCATGACCACCGACGAACACGCCGGCTTCACCCGTGCCGAAACATCGTTCATGTCGGACGGAGTTCGTTGCGCGGCTACGGTCTTCCGTCCTGACACTTCTGCCGCCAGGGACTTGCCGGCAATCGTGATGGCGCACGGATTCGGCTCTCCCCGGGCGATGCGCCTCTACGCGTACGCCGAGCGTTTCGTTGCGGCCGGCTACGTGGTCTGCGTCTTCGACTATCGGTACTTCGGGGACAGCGACGGCGAACCCCGCCAACTGTTGGACGTGGATTCGCAGCTTGCCGATTGGCGAAGCGCAGTCGACTTCGCTCGCTCGCTCGACGGCGTCGACGAGAGCCGAATCGTCGGATGGGGTACGTCCTTCGCCGGCGGCCACGTACTCACGCTGGCGGGCAACGGCGTTCGGTTCGCGGCGATCATCGCCCAGGTGCCCCACATCGACGGCATCGCCGCCGTTCGCGCGACCGGGTTCAGGCAGGCGTTGCGGCTGGCACCGGCCGCCATCAGCGACAGCGTCAGCGCAGTCCTCGGACGATCGCCGCACTACGTCGACAGTGTCGGGCTTCCTGGCACGCGAGCAGTGATGGTCTCACCCGACGCGATGACAGGGCGTGACCGCTTGGTTCTCGAGTCGGGCCTGACCGACGGCGACTACCCGGAGACCGTGGCGGCGCGGATATTGCTGAAGATCTGGCGGTATTCCCCAGGCCGCACGATGTCCGCGATCGACTGCCCCACACTGGTGCAGATCGCGTCCGACGATTCCGTGACCCCGGCTGCCGTCGCACAGCGCGCCGCGGCAAAGGTTCGCAAGGCCACGGTACGGACCTACGACGGTGGCCATTTCGATCCGTACGTCGAGCCACTGTTCTCCTCGGTGATACGAGATCAACTGACGTTTCTGGCCGACAACGTGCCCCTGCAACTCCGGGCCGTCCCCTCCGCCTGACCGAACGGTTCGGTGCACCCCACAGTTCTCGGATTGGATCTCCATGGCCGACGGTACGAACAACTCCGAACTGTGGCTGTTGCGAACATATTTCGATGATGACGACGATATCGCGTGGGCCACCCTGGCGGAGCAGGCCTGTTCAGAGAGGCGATCCGTCGGTCGTGGCCATAGCTCCGGCGACACCGCCGTCTGCGCAGCGGGCGACGGCGACGACGAGGGGGCCGTACGGTGCCCGCCACGCACTGTGCAGGGCGTCGTACGAACCCTGCGGAATCGATACCGTCCCGGTGGCAGCGCTGCCCGTCATGTGGAGCGGCACTCGCACCCCGTCGACGAAAGCCTGTACGTCATCGACGGAACCGCCGTCGATCCGGACGACGAAGGTGAGCTCTTCGCCCGCGGAGCCCGGCTTTATCTGCACGTCGGTCACTGCGATGGCGGCATCCGATTCACCGGCGTGGCCGATACCGTCGAACACTTGCTCGTCGGTCAGTGCCGGGGTGCGTGCGGGTGCCACTCGTCGTGCCCCGAGGGCGTCGACGGAACGAGCGATCTGCAGCAGTGTCGTATCGGAGTAGGCAGCACCGGCGAGGGTCAAGCCGACCGGCATCGACGTGTCGTTCATCGACCCCATGGGAACGGTGACGGTGGGTATGCCGAGGTGGCGGGGCACGAGATTGCCGTTGGCCACCCAGACTCCGTTGCGCCAGGCGATATCGGCGGACGCGACGTCGACATCGGCGTCGGCGGGGCCCACGTCGGCAACGGCAGGAAAGATGACGGCGTCGAACCGATTGTCCTGCAACCACTTCTCGAAATCGACGCGGCGGACCTCTTCCAGTCCGCGCATCCCCGCCTCCACGGACGGAATACGGTCGAACGGCGTCACGCCTGCCGCCGCCATGGGAACGTAATCCGCCAGATCGTAGGACGTGTCGAACGGCAGGATGCCGTAGCGATCGGGTAGCGCGCCGGTGGGGTGGGGGAAAATGCGCGCCCCGTCGGTCTCGGCCAGGCCGCTGAGTCCGGGTTGACCGTTCGCGGCCAAAAAGCTGTCGAACGCCCACACCGAGAGTTCCTCCAGCTCGCGTTCGAGGAACTCGGCGGGAACCAGGCCGCGGTCGACCATGGTCTGCGAATCCGGATGCAGGCCTTCGTAATTCTCCACGACGGGGAAGTCGGTTTCGATGACTTCTGCACCTGCAGCCACCAGATCGTCGCGCATGGTGTGCCACAGAGCCATCACCGAATCGCGGGTGTGGATCGGATACGCACTGTCGGGATCGCCGTTGACGTACAGGCGCGGGACGGCGAGTCGAAGTCCCTGCAGCGGCAGCGGCGGCAGATCGGTGAAGGACGTGGGCCTGACCTCCGACGCCCGGGGGATCGGAACCCAGTCCTGCATACGCCACAGGTCGCCCTCGGTGACCGCGTCGTCGGCCACGACCACGTCCAGCAGTTGCAGTAGGTCGTCGACCGTACGCGCATGTGGCACAACTACATCCATCGTAGGCACCAGCGGCCAATTACCCCGCACCGAAATCACCCCGCGAGAGGGCGTGTAAGCGACGAGAGCGTTGTTCGACGCGGGGGCGCGCCCGGAGGACCAGGTCTCCTCGGCGAGCCCGAAGGTAGCGAAGCTGGCAGCTGTCGCCGTACCCGAGCCGTTGGACGATCCCGAGCCGAATGCCGAGGTGAGAAACTCTGCGGCGTAGGGGCTTTCGGCACGCCCGTAGAGCCCGCGCTGCATCCCGCCCGCGGCCATCGGAGGCATGTTGGTCAGGCCCAGGCAGATCGCACCGGCCGCTCGGAGTTGGGCCACCGCGAACGCGTCGTCGGTCGCGATGAGACCCTCGAATGCGGGCGATCCGGCCGTCGCAGGAAGGCCGCGCACCTTGTAGCTGGCCTTGGCGGTGTAGGGAATTCCGTCCATCGGGCCGAGAGCTTGTCCAGCGCTCCGACGTCGGTCGGCTGCGCGGGCTTCCTCGAACGCGTCGGGGTTGAGTACCGGTACGGCGTTCAGTGCGATTCCGGTGCGGTCGTAGTGGCCGATTCGATTGAGGTAGCGCGCCACCAGTTCGACGCTCGTCACGGTGCCCTCGGCGAGCGCAGCGGAAACTCCGGCGACATCGGCCTCGACCACGGTGAAGGATGAAGAATTCATGACAAAACTAAAACACACACTGTCGGTTTTGGGAACGGGTGAATCGAAAAAATCCTCGACATGCAAGGCTGTCCGTACTCGACGACCGTCAAGGAGGAGACGACCATGGCACGACCACCTCGCGCCATTCTCAGCCGTGACCTGATTGCCCGCACAGCATTGGCGCTGGTCGATCGGGACGGAGCCGAGGGCGCGAGCATGCGGGGCGTGGCGCTGAAATTGGGCGTGAACCCTACCTCCCTCTACAACCACGTCGCCGACCGCGCGGCGATGATCGAAGACGTCCGAGCTCTGGTCTCGGCCCGGATCGACTCGGCACCTCTACGCGAATTGCCCTGGGAAGACGGCCTTGTCGTATGGGCGAGGTCCTACCGATTGGCCTTCGCGGAGCATCACCGCGCCGTTCCCCTCCTCATGGCCACGCGCGCATCGACACCGGTGTTGTTGGCGGAGTACGAGGATTTCTCTGTTGCTGCCGAGGCCGTCGGCTGGGCCAGCAGGGACGTATTGCCTTTGCTGACCGCGTTCGAATCGTTCATCCTCGGCAGTGTGCTCGACATGTCCGGCCCGAGTGTCGTGTTCGATCCGGCGGGCCAGGAGGAGGCTTTCCCGCGATTGGCCGCGGCCTACCAGACGGTGCAGGACGAGGATGCCGACGATCCCATTGCCACCCGCGCCTTCGAGATGGGTCTGGCGATGCTGGTCGCCTCGGCACGCCCGCGGCGGTGAGATCGCCGTAGCCCTTCCCGGCGACGTCGACGAGATCCCGCGCAATCCGACGGGCAAGATTCGCAAGAACGAGTTGCGGGAGCAGTATTCGATACCCGCTCCCGCGTCCGCTCAGTCCGTCTGAGCCTCTGGCTGATTCTGTGTGATGCAGTGAATTCCGCCCCCGCGGGCGAAGAGCGGCCGAGCGTCGACGGTGACGACGCTGCGACCCGGGTACGCCGCAGAGAGAATTGCAGCAGCCTCGTCGTCCGCGGGATCGCCGTAGCTACAGGCGATCACACCGTCGTTGACGACGTAGTGATTGATGTAGCTGTAGTCGACGAAGCCCTCCGCGTCGCGGAGAATCTCCGGTGCGGGAACTTTGACGATGGTCCACCTCTCGCCGCGTGCGTCGGTGCTGTTCTCGAAGATCTCGAACACGGTCTTGCTGACCTCGTGATCGGGGTGTTCGGGGTTGCGTTGGTCGTGCACCAGAACGACGCCGGGCGAGGGAATGGCAGCGACGATGTCGACGTGGCCTCGGGTTCCGAACTCCTCCGCGTCACGGGTGAGGCCTCGGGGAAGCCAGATCACCGTGGTGGCACCGATCGTGCGGGCCAGTTCGGCCTCGATATCGACCTTGGACAGCGTGGGATTGCGACCGGGATCGAGTTGTACCGTCTCGGTGACGAGAACTGTTCCCAGCCCGTCCACCTGAATACCGCCGCCCTCGTTGACGATCGGTGAATCGATCATCTCGGCACCGGACTTCTCGACGACGAGCGCGCCGATCTTCGAGTCCTTGTCCCAACGCGCCCAATCCTGCGCACCCCAGCCGTTGAACACCCAGTCGACGCCGCCGAGACGACCGTCCTCGGACAGCACGAACGTGGGCCCGATGTCGCGCATCCAGGCGTCGTTCAACGGAGCCTCGAGGATGTCGATCGGGTATGCGGTCTCGGACGAGAGGTATGTGCGTGCGACCGCACTTTCGGCGGGGTCGACGACGACGGTGACCGGTTCGAATCGTGCGACCGCCTGCGCGACCTCGGCCCACGTGGTGCGAGCCTCGTGCTGCTCCTCGGGCGTCTCACCGAGCGAATACCCCTCGCGCGGATAGGCCATCCAGGTCCGTTCGTGTCGGATACCTTCCGCCGGCATCGTCCACTGCATCACTGCCTCCCGAACGTCGTGGCCGCAGAGGCGGGCGAATTGTGTTCTGTGACAATGCGCATGTGTGTCCTCGGTTGTAGGTGGAGGGTGTGCTCGTTGCAGTCTCTGTCGGGAGGCGAGCGACCTGGTGTTCGGCGCTATCCGCCGATTCTCGACACGATGTCCGCCGCGGTGCGATGGCCCATACGAACTGCGCCGTCGACGTGTTGGTAGCCCTCCGCGGCAATATCGGAGCAGGAGAAGTGAATCGGGCCGACAGGAGTGCGGCTGTCCTTGCCGTACCGGTGCAGTCCGCCGAGGTCGAAGCTGGCCGCGTACGCCCCGCGGGTCCATTCTTCCGAACCCCAGTCCGACTCGTAGTAGACGACCGGCTCGGTCGCCTTGGGCCCCAGGTAGTGCGCGATGGATTCGAGAATTTTCGTGCGGCGATCCTGCTCGTCGAGTTCGAACATCGCGTCGGCCTTGGCGTCGGACACGAAGCCGACCAGTGTTCCGCGGCTGTCCTGATGATTGGTGTTGTCGTACACCTCCTGCACGATCTCGGAGGCACCGAAGCCGGTTCCCGACAGCCCGTCCTCGCGCCAGAACGGGGTGTCGTAGACGGCGTGAACCTTGATCACCAGTCCCAGCGACTGATGCTGGTGCATCTGATGCTGGCGACGCGGAAGCGGCGGGTCGTAGGAGATGCGCGAGTACAGGTTCGGCGGAACGGCGAGAACGACGCGTTTGGCCTGTACCTCGATGTCGCCGTCGGCGAATACCGTTGCGCCGTCGGGGTTCCACCGCACCGTACGCACCGGCGCGTCGAGGAAGATGTCTTCTCCGAGGGCGGCCGCCATACGGATCGACACCTGCTGCATGCCACCGACGACGCGCTTGTCGAGGATGAAGTTCTCGTCCACCAGGTGGGAGAACGAACCTGCCGATGCGGCCATCAGCACTGCTTGCAGAGCCGAGAACGCGTGCGCAGGTTTGGTCAACATGCCACCGGCGATGAACATGCCGATGTTGCCTCGTGCTTCGGGATCGTCGGACTCACGAATCAGCCACTGCTCGAACGAGATCGTGTCCAGTTCACGCGCTAGCGGGTGCGCCCACGGCTCTTCGGGGCCGACCTGGGCGGCCAAGTCGTCGAGCAGCGCGACGAGTCGGTCCATCTCCTTGTCCGTGGTCTCGTCGACGGGGAACGAGTCACCCGAGTAGCGGGTCCGCTCGCCCGCGGCGGAGATGTAGACGGACTGGCCCTCGCGGTACCGGTCGAACGTTTCGAGGCCGAGTTCGTCTATCAACGCGATCAGTGACTCCTGATCGGGCGAGACCCACTGACCGCCGATTTCGAGGCTCGCGCCGTCGATGGTGTTCGTCCACGTGCGCCCACCGACGCGGTCGCGTGCCTCGAGAACCGCGACGGTCAGCCCCGCCTTGCGTAGTTCGGTTGCTGCGGCCAGGCCGGAAGGGCCGGCCCCGACGATAGCGACGTCGCGTTCGAGGGTGGGCACTGTCGAGCTCCTTTGATTGCGGTACATCGGTTTCGGCCGATAGCACCTCGATTGTGTCCGGAATCCACTCGAGGCGCATACGACGAAGTGGCTACTGGAGCGCAATCGTGCACTCCATTTCGGACATTCGGACCGTTCGGGGTGGGAATCAGTGCGCGAGGGGTGCGATCGACTAGAGCACGTCGGCGAGGTGATCGTGCATTGCTTCGCGAGCGCGAACCGGATCACGTTCTGCGATAGCGTGGTAGACGATTCGGTGGGCATCGAGCCCGGCGATCGCGAGATGGAACTGCACGTCGCACAGTTGCATGACCTGCAGTGACGGCGGCCGGTTGCCGAGCTCGCGCTCCGAGGTCCCGAGCGGAGTGCGAAGGGCATGTAGTTCCGATGTGCGACGGCGGACACCCGCCCGTTCGGCAATGGGAGGTTCGACGACAGCGCGCAGGTCCATCACCTCGCGAACACCTCGACAGTCCTGGATCACCCGTTCCGCAGTGCCTCGTCGATTGTTGCTCCCACCGCAGCGGCACCGGACGACGTCATGATTGTGCCGGCATGATCGAGTCCCATCATCGGGGTGATGGACGTCAGGTCGAGCGCGTCGATGTCCTCGGACGAGTACATCGGTGCCGAGTTCTCCCCAACGCTCCACTGCGCGTGCAGGAATCGAATCGGCATCGTCAGTTCTCGGAACCGCGACTCGCCGAAGAACACATCCTCGGCGTCGGAGACGACCGCATCGGTCGACAGCCGCACCGAGCCGTCGACCAGATCGTGTTCGGCGTACGCCCGGAGGAGCGGATCGGCTGGGTCGAGTAGTGGCAGCGACGTCGACACCAAGAAGTCGACGTATTCGACGACGGTCTCGAAGTGCTGCTGAGTTCGAGCGATCCTGTCTGCGAACACGGCCCCGACCGACTCCCGGGTGAGGCCGGCCGGCGGTGCCACCGGCACGCCCCCGTCGACGAGAACGAGACTCTTCACTCGAGATGGATACCGGGCTGCGAACTCGACTGCCACGAACCCGCCCATGGACATTCCGCACACGTGCACGGAGTCGAGACCGAGGGCATCCAAGACAGTGGCCAGGTCGTCCGCGTGTCGACCCAACGAGGACGCTCCCGCGACGCCCACGCTGTCACCTCTACCGCGCAGATCCGGTGCGAGGAGTGTCAGGTGCGGCGACTCCGCCCGCAGCCAACCCCACAACATGCGTTGGCTGGACACTCCGTGCACCACGAGGACGGGCTCACTGCTGCCGGTGTGTGTTTCGACGACGACGTCTCCGCCGGATACCGCTACTCGATCGATGGTCATGATGCCGACAGTATGGGAAGCCGGCTCCGGAGGGCATGGATTGGACACCCACTGCGCACGTAGAAATATGGATGGTTCCTCTGTATCGCGGTGTGGTCTCCGTCACTATCGTCAGTTTTCGACGCTGCAGCAGGCAGTGCTGGTCCGACCAACCGAAGGTGATCGAAGATGATTCCTCAGCGCCGACATGTCCGAACGCGATCGATTGCTGCGACGGCGGGAATTCTGCTGGCGCTGACCACGACCGCATGCGGCGGAACGCAGAGCGCTCCGGCGGCGTCGGAGAACGGACTGACCACCGTCCGTCTGGGCAACGTTCAACTGTCGGACTACGCAGCAGTGTTGCTGGGTGTCGACCAGGGGATCTTCGAACGCAACGGACTGAACATCGAACTCGTCGACATCACGCCGGCGGACCTGGTCGGTGGTCTCCTCAGCGGTCAGGTCGACATGAACCCCAACACCGGACCCGGCGTCGTGATGGCGGCGGGCAAGGGAATCCCCCTCGCCGTGGTCGGCGGCGTCTCCACGTTCCAGGCCGGCCCGGACGGACGCACCGGCTCCACCCTGCTCGTCGAGGCCGGGAGTCCTATTCGCACCGCTGCCGATCTGGAAGGCAAGACGGTAGGGGTGAACCTGCTGGCATCGGCATCCGAGTACGGGGTCCGAGGCGTCGTCGACCAAGCAGGCGGTGATGGCAGCGGGGTGTCGATCATCGAGGTTCCGTTCTCCGCCATGGGCGAATCGATCACCGCGGATCGAATCGACGCCGCTCTGATCGGTGATCCCTTCGCCAGTCTCCTGTTGAAGACGGGACAATTCGAGGCACCCCTTGGCGACCCCATCGAGCAGGTCTTCGGCCCCGCGCCACGAGTCGTGGTCACCGGGACCCGCGACTATGTCGAGACCAACCCCGAGGTGGTCGACAAGTTTCGGACAGCGCTCGACGAGGCAGTGGAGTACGCGGACTCGCACCCCGACGACATGCGCGCCGCCATGGTCCAACATTTCGGCACCCCTGCCGACACCGTCGGTGACACCGGGTACCCGGCACTCGAAAGCCGCGTCGACGCAACGGGAATCGACGAGATTGCCACCATTCTCCGCGAGAACGGCGCTCTCGATTCCTCGGCCGACGTCAGTGGGCTCACCCGATGACCGTCGCGGCGCTGCGCACCGTGCCGACGTTCCGCGTGCGAACGGCGATGCCCGCCGCAGCGACGAAGGCAATCGCACCCATCGTGCTGATACTCGGCTGGACCGCCCTGTCGTCGTCGGGCCTGTTCGCCGCCGACACGATCCCCGGGCCCGTTCCGGTGGTCGGCCGAGTACTCGAGATGGCGACGACGTCGTCGTTCTGGACCGATATCGCGTCGACCATGACCGGGTGGGCACTGGGCCTGCTGTACTCGACGATCATCGCCGTACCGGTGGGAATTCTGCTCGGCACGAGCGACTTCGCCTACCGCAGTTGCCGATTCATCATCGAATTTCTTCGGTCCATTCCGACGTTGGGAATCATTCCCCTCGTCGCGCTCATCTACGGAACCACCCGTCAGACGGAACTGACGGTGGTGGTGGCTGCCTGCGTCTGGCCGATCCTGCTCCAGACGATGTACGGGGTCCGTGACGTCGACGGTGCCGCGCTCGAAGCGGCTCGGTCCTATCGCCTGACCAAGTTCCAGGTCATCCGCTTCGTGATCGTGCCGTCCGCTACTCCGTTCGTGGCCACCGGCTTTCGTATCGCCGCGGTCATGGCGATGCTCCTGGCGATCGGCATCGAGCTACTGGCCTCGGTACCCGGTATCGGCAAGACGCTTGCGCAGGCTCAGATGAACGCGCAGATGGTCGATGTGTTCGCGTTGACTCTGGTGACCGCCCTGATGGGTGTCGCCGTGCTGTATCTGTTCGCGGCGGTCGAACGCAGGCTGTGCCGCTGGCACCCGTCGCAGAGGATCCCGTCGTGACCCGCATTCGTTCCCTTGCCGTCGAGGCCTGGCTGCCGATTCTTCTCGTCGGGGTGTGGTGGTTCGCGTCGAGCAAGAGTTCGTCGTTCTACTTCCCGTCGCTCGACGAGATCATGACGCGTTTCGCTGACCTGTGGTTCTCCGATGCCTTCGTCGTGCACGTGGTGCCCAGCCTCCGAAACTTCGGGCTCGGGTTCGTCCTGGGCGTCACGATCGGGATTCTGTTCGGACTTGCCTTGGGCTCGATGCCGCAGACACATCGTGCGCTGTCTCCGACACTCGAGTTCATCCGGGCCACACCGGTTATCGCCCTCATACCGCTGACGATCGTGCTGCTCGGCACGGACGTCGTGCAGAAGGTGGCCATCATCGCCTTCGCGTGCATGTGGCCTACGTTGCTCAACACCGTCGACGGAGTGCGCGCCGTCGACCCTCTGGTACGCGACGTCACACGGAGTTATCGCGTCGGCGTCTGGGATTCGAGCATGCGCGTGTTCCTTCGTTCCGCCACACCGCAGATCATTGCGGGAATGCGAACCAGCGTTGCCGTTGCCGTTGTGGCAATGGTGGGCAGCGAACTGTTCGCGTCGTCCGAAGGCATCGGCTACTTCGTCCTGCAATCGCAGCGCACATATGCGATGACGGACATGTGGGCAGGACTCATCATGCTCGGCCTGCTGGGCTATGGACTCAACCTATTGTTCGCTCTAGTGGAGAGAAGGACCCTTCGGTGGCATCGTCTACGACTGGAAACGACGGCAGCACAATGAACAACCTACCCACGCCCGCAGTGGCCGTTCGTGGACTTTGCAAGACCTACGCCGGTGCATCCGGGCCCGTGCTCGAAAATGTCGACTTCACCATCGACGAACGTGAATTGGTCTGCATCGTAGGCCATTCCGGGACCGGCAAATCCACCCTGCTTCGTGCTGTTGCCGGGCTCACTTCGGCGAGCGGTGAGGTGTCGATCAACGGAAGAACGGTCGACGGGCCACCGGCGGATCTGGCCGTTGTGTTCCAGGACTACGGCCGCTCGTTGCTGCCGTGGATGCGCGTCAGGGAAAACGTGGAACTTCCGTTGCGCCGCACGACGGGGAAGGCAGAGCGGCGTCGACGCGCCGAATCCGCCCTCGAATCGGTCGGACTGGCAGGTCGCGGTGACTACTATCCCTGGGAGATGTCCGGCGGAATGCAGCAACGGGCCGCCATCGCACGGGCTCTCGCGTTCGAGCCACGTGTGCTGTTGATGGACGAGCCGTTCGCATCCGTCGACGCCCAGACCCGCGCCGATCTCGAAGACCTGACGATGAAGGTGCAACGCGAGTTCGGAATGACGGTCATCATCGTCACCCACGACGTCGACGAAGCCGTGTACATGTCCAACAAGGTCATCGTTCTCGGTGGATCACCGGCATCGGTGACGGCTACCGTTCCGGTGCCATTGCCGGATGCACGAGATCAGTTGAGTACCAAGAGTTCGGGCCTGTTCGGCTCACTCCGGATGGACGTACTCCGGCGTATTCGCCCGGATCTCGCCGACCCCGCCGTGTCGGTGGCCTGACAAGAATGGAAGCGAGAGGCGAATCGGTGTCCGACCCCGTCGACACGAACGGATCGCGGACGCATCGGAGGCTGCCTCGTTGGCGCGAGGTGGCGCCGTTCCTCACAGTGCGCGCGATGGAGCACGATCCTGTCGAACGACGTCTTTCGCGCGCACACACCATCGGTGATCTCGCCGAGATTGCTCGTCGGCGTACCCCGAAGTCGGTGTTCGAGTACGTCTCCGGTGGTGCCGAGGGGGAGATCGGCATCGAACGTGCGCGCGAGGGGTACGACAGAGTCGAGTTCAGACCACATGTGCTGCGAGACGTGAGCTCCGTCGACACGTCGACCTCGATTCTCGGCAGGACAGCGTCCCTCCCGTTGATCCTCGCCCCCACTGGATTCACCAGAATGATGCAACACGAAGGTGAAACAGCGGTGGCGAGAGCAGCGGCAACAGCGGGTGTGCCGTACGCGCTGTCGACCATGGGTACCGCGACGATCGAGGACGTGACGAGAACGGCACCGACCGGTGCCACGTGGTTTCAGCTGTATCTGTGGAAGGACAGGGCGGCCAGTAAGGACCTCGTCGAACGAGCAGTCCAGGCCGGGGTCGACGTCTTGGTTCTGACCGTGGACACACCCGTTCCCGGTAACCGCCTGCGCGATGTCCGCAATGGAATGACGATCCCGCCGACGCTCAACATGCGCACCCTGGCCGACATGACGCGGCACCCCAGTTGGTGGATGAATCTGCTGACCACCGAACCGCTGGAGTTCGCGAATCTGACGTCTTTCGAAGGCACCGTCGGCGAACTGGTGAAAAGTATGTTCGACCCCTCTCTGAGGGTGGCCGATCTCGAATGGCTGCGCTCCGAATGGCCGGGAAAGCTTGTGGTCAAAGGGATTCAGGACATCGACGATGCCCGGACAGTCGTCGATGCCGGTGCGGATGCGCTGGTGGTGTCCAATCACGGAGGTCGTCAGCTCGACCGCGCCCCGACTCCTCTCGAACTGCTACCGCAGGTAGTCGACGCGGTCGGATCAGATGCCGAGGTGTACGTCGACACCGGCATCTCGACCGGTGCCGATCTGATTGCCGCAGTGGGATTGGGGGCCACGGCCGGGATGGTGGGGCGCGCGTACTTGTACGGACTGATGGCCGGCGGACAGCGTGGCGTCACCACCGCCCTGGACATCTTTCGGTCGGAGGCGACTCGGACGATGCAGCTGATGGGTGCACAGACACTGACGGACGTTCGGGGACGGGTGACACTGCGGAGGTAGGCCAGGAAGGGGCGACGCCGCACTACCTCAGCGGCGCTGATCTTTTCGCATTATGACCCGTGGGATACCGCCCGATAGCGCGGTTACGGTGGCCGGCTTCGACGCGGAAGCACCAGGCCGCCCAGACCGGCAGATCGCCGACGTGCGGAATCTTGTTGGACCGCGCGAACGGCAACTCCGCGCGTGGTGCAACCGCAGCCCAGTCGACCCCCAGCCGCGGTGCCGTACTGCTGGGCCGGCGTGCGGTGTGTTTCGAGACGGTACGGTCGAAGCGTGAAAACTTCGATCGTCGGCACCGGTGCCTAGTGAGTATCTCTTCGAGTGACCGTTCATTCCTGGCCCGTGCTGTCGAGTTGGCGGCAGAGGCGGCGCGCACGGGCAACGATCCGTTCGGCTCGGTTCTGGTGTCGGACAGCGGCGAGCTGCTGGCCGAGGACCGGAACAGGGTCGGCGACCTGAACGATCCCACCCAGCACCCCGAGATCGCACTGTCTCGGTGGGCCGCGACCAACCTGAACCATGATCAGCGTCGATCGGCGACGGTCTACACCTCCGGTGAACACTGCGTGATGTGCTCTGCAAGCCACGGCATAGTCGGACTCGGCCGCATCGTCTATGCCACGTCGACGGCTCAATTGCTCACGTGGCTCGAAGAATTCGGTGCAGCACCTCTTGCGATCACGCCGTCACCGATTCAGCAGATCGTTCCGGGGATCGTGGTGGACGGGCCGGTGGCCGAGTTCAGCGACGCCGTTCGTGAACTGCACAGAAGACGTCACACGTCTGCGGAGTAGTGGGGAAGTGATCGTAAAGGAAGGCGTCGAGATCGGCGGCGTCCAGCGCACGAGAGTGATGACGACTGCGCTCGCGGTGACCGGCGGCGTCAGCGTCGGACTCGCATGGCTCGAGTTTCTTCTCATCCGTCAGCAGCTCGTGGTGGGACTGTGGCTCATCGCCGTTGCGGTGGTGGCGATATGCCTTGTCTCGTCGAATGCCGGTAAGCATGTAGCCGTCGGTACATCGCTCGGGGCCGTCACCGTCGTCACTCAGGTGGCCTGGCTGGTGACGGGTATGCACGCACTGTGGGTCACGGCCTTGGTTGCGTCGATAGCGCTCGGCTTCTTTCTGCTTGCATCGGCGTGGACGGGCCGTTCGGCGGCCTCAACTCGTCGGGCGGTCACCGCCATCCCCGCTGGCCTCGCTGCGGCGATTGCGTTGGTGGGCTCCGCCGCGGTCGTCGGCATGGCGGCAGATCCGGCACCGCTGGTGCGATCGCTGCATGCGTTGGGGCAGAGCAATTCCTTCGAGCCCGACACGCAGACAGCGACGGCGGTCGTCGACGGTGCACGACTCACCAACGACGTCGAATACGGCTCGACGCTTCCGAATTCGTTTCTCGACATCTACATCGCCGACGACGATCCATCGGTCGGTCGGCCCACGTACGTCACAGTGCACGGCGGTGGCTGGATCGTCGGGGACAAAACGAATGGTGCTCCCAGCGCAGATTCCGACGGCGCATCGTGGGCCGGCCCCATGCTCGACGCCGGTTACAACGTGGTGTCGGTGAATTATGCGTTCGCCCCGCAGTACCGGTTTCCCACGCAGACAATCCAACTGGGCCAGGCCATACAGTTCCTGGAAGCGAACGCCGTCCGATACGGACTCGACATGAGTCGCGTCGTGCTCGCCGGAACCAGCGCGGGAGGCCACATCGTCGGCAACTACGCCACTGTGCAGACCAACTCCGATTACGCACGAGCACTGGGCATCGAACCCACCATGGACCGAAGTGCCCTGAAGGGGATCGTGTTCGAGAGTGCTGCCCTCGATGTCGGTAGAGCGGGCGCACCGCAATCACCGAGCCCGTCGAACGGTTTCTTCTTCGACGTCGCCGCCCGAAGCTACCTCGACACCACCGACACAGCATTGCTGGCGCAGGCGAACATCATCGACAATGTCACAGCCGACTTTCCACCGAGCTTCATCTCCGATGGCAACACCGGTACCTTCCCCGACCAGGCAGCGGAACTGAGCGCCGGACTGGACAGAGTAGGCGTCGCCAATCGCCTCAACCTGTACAGCAAGAACGAGGCGAGACTCGACCATTCGTTCATGTCGGTGGATTCGGAGTGGACCGACGACTACAGCCGCCTCAAGATCGAATTCCTCGGCGGCATCGTCTGATCCAATGCACCCTCAGCTCGGTCCGAAACGCTCTGTTCGGATGTTCGCTGCCGAGTGGCCACGCTTCACCAACATGTCGGCCACGGTGTCGACGAAGCTCGTGGGGCCGCAGATGTAGCATCGCGGCTCGAACTCCGCCGGCCATCCGTGAGCATCGATGTCGTCCAACGTGATCCGGCCGAGTGGTCGCGCGTTGCCTGCGGGTGCACGCCGCGTGTGAATCATGGTGACGTCCACGCCGGCCGGAGGGCGAGCCCACTCGTCCGCGAAGTAGACCTCGGCGGGTTCGCGCACGGAGTACAGGACTCGGAAGGGCACTCGTCCGCCCGTCGCGGACGCCTGCGCCCGAACCATCGCGCGGAGCGGCACGATGCCGGAACCGCCACCCACCAGCAGAATCGGGGGAGACGGGGTCTCGGAGGGCTGGGACGGCCGCCAGACGAACCATCGACCCACCGGCCCGCGGAGTTCTATGCGGTCGCCGACTTCGACGGACTCGACCAGATACGGCGACACCTCGCCGTCCGGGACGTTCTGGACCGCGATCTCGATGCGCGACGTGCCGTCGGGTGCCGACGCCAGAGAGTAGCTTCGCTGCGCGCTGTAGCCGTCCTCGGCGGTGAGCTTGACGTCCACGTGCTGCCCGGCAAGATGGCCGGGCCATCCGTCGACGTCGAGAACGAGGGTGGACGCGGTGGGAGTCTCTCGCCGCACCGTCTGCACCGTGGCCACGAGCCAGGGTTTCGCCCTGGCCGTCACGGACACGTCAGTCGCCCTGGTACCGCTGCTCGCGCCACGGATCTCCGTAATCGTGGTATCCGCCGCGCTCCCAGAAGCCCTGTTCGTTCTCCAGCGTGAGTTCGATACGTGAGATCCACTTCGCCGATTTCCAGAAATACAGATGCGGAACGAGAAGCCGTGCGGGACCACCGTGTTCGCGAGTCAGGGGAGCGCCGTCGAACTCGGTGACCAGCCAGGCCTTCCCGTCCCTGAGATCCTCGAGGGGAAGGTTGGTGGTGTACCCGTCGAAGCCGTGCACCACGACGTACCCGGCATCGGTGTCGAGTCCGTCGAGCAGAACGTCCAGGCTCACGCCCTTCCAGGTGGTGTCGAGCTTCGACCACTTGGTGACGCAGTGGATGTCGACGGTCGGGGTTTCGTGCGGCAGTGCCGCGAATTCGTCCCAGGTCCAGCTGCGAGTCTCGCCCCGTTCGGTGGTGACCGAGAACGACCACGTGTCGGTCGCGACCACGGGCGCGGGTCCGATTGCGAGGACGGGAAAATCCTTGGTCAGATACTGACCGGGGGGAGTGCGCCCGTCGTCGCCGCGACGGCGGCCCACGAAGCCCTTCGAGATCAATGCCATGGTGGCAAATTGTGCTCCGGTGGTCGGGAGTCTGACAAGTCGGACGGCACGCCGGGGGCTGAAGGGACTGTCATCGATCGCGCCATGATTCGACTGCGGAGAGAAAGTGCGAATTCGACGGCCTGCCAGTACAGAATCCCGACGACGATCGACAAGACGAAGGCCAACCACGGGTGGTCGTCGCGCAGCGGCAGGTAGACCTGGAAGTGGGTCAGGTAGATGAAGAGGGAGGCGCTCGCCAACGTTCCTGCCACCCGGCTCAGCAACGCGGGGAACGCAATAGACGACAGCCATACCAGCATGCACAGACCGATGGTGACGATGACTTCTCGTTGCGTGTCGCCGAAGAAGAACCCGGGAACCGTACCCACGATGGCCGCCGTCACACACAGTCGCTGCCGGACCGTGTTCGCCTGCGCCGCTGCCCAACCCACTGCGAACAGCCAGAAGACGACCGACGCGGTCAGGATGCGGTTGGGACTGTCGTCGATGTCGATCAGCCCATAGCGGGTGACGAGTCCGAGGCCCACGAGTCCCATCGGGAACCAGAACGGGTGACAGCGCTCGACACGATCGAGAAACGGCACGAAAAGCAGAGCAGCAGCGGCGAGAACGATGTACACGATCGCCTCGACAAACCAGTACCGCCATTCCGCGGACCACCCGTCGGGGCCGAGGATCCCGTTGAGCAGAAATGCACTGGTGATTCGATAGTCCCCGGTGAGGGCGATGACCAACCCGATCCACACCATGCTGGGGACGGCTATCCGGGCAACGCTTCGGAGCACACGTCGCGTCCGTTCGGTGCGGTCTGCTGCCCCGAGGTGAAAGCGGGCGAAGTTGTAGCCGGCTATCCCGAGAAGAACGTGAGCGCCGCCGAGCACCGCGAACAGGTGAATGTGCGAGCCGACGATCGCAACGATCGCGAGGGCGCGCAGCAGAACGTTGGTCTCCACTCGGTGCCAACCGTGGCGTGAGCGCGGACCTCGATCGAATTCTTGTACCGGTGTGGTGTGCCAGTTCTCGGGCAGATGGCCGAGCATGGCCTCCAGCCGCAGGGACATACGGACGTACGACAGCGAGTCACCGCCCAGGCTCACGAACGTACTGTCATCCTCCACCCGTGAGCAGTGCAGGATCTCGGCGAACAGCGCCTTCACATCGGCGGTGGTCGGGACGGTGTCCGACGGGTCGAGATCGTGCCGGGCAGCGATGTCCGCAACCGCTCGCAGATCGGGTTTACCGGTGGGTGTTCGCGGCACTTGGTCGACGAGACACACCCGTACCGCTGCAACGGGAAGGCCACTGGTCCGCGCGGCTGTGCGGCGGACTGCGTCGATGTCTCCGCTCTCCATGACGACGACAAGCTCGTCGGTTCCCCCGGCGCAGCACGCCGTCAGCCCGTGCTGAGCGAGCGCGGACTCGACGCGCTGCAGATCGATGCGCAGGCCGAACATCTTCGCGAATCGACTTCGGCGGCCCACCACCTCGTAGAATCCGTCGTCCGTGAGCCGCGCGAGATCGCCGGTGTGCAGTTCGCCGCCGAGGGTGTCACCGAGGCGAAGGTCGTCGGGACCCTCGGCGTAACCGAGCATGACATTCGGCCCAGAGTAGACGAGTTCACCTGTCCCGCTTGGGGAGTCGTCGACGCTTCCCAGGCGGAAGGATCCCCCGGGGATCGGACGGCCGATGGTGTGCGGGTGAGTGGCGGCGAGATCGGATGGCAGATAAGCCATTCGGGCGGTTGCCTCGGTCTGCCCGTACATGACGAACAGATCCCATCCCCGACGTCGACCGAGCTCGGCGTATTTCCGGACGCGATCCGGCGGCATCTTGCCACCGGCCTGCGTGATGTAGCGCAGCTCCGGCAGATCAAGCTTGTCGAAACCCATCCGGTCGAGCAGATCGAAGGTGTACGGCACGCCCGCGAACGTGGTTCCGCGCTGGGTCCGCACGAGGGTCCAGAAGTCGGGATCGGTGACGGAAGAATCGGTCAGAATCAACGCGGCTCCGCGTAGGAGGTGGCTGTGCACGACCGACAGTCCGTAGCAGTAGTGCACGGGCAGCGTCGTCACTGCTCGGTCGGTGGCGCGGATGCCGAGATACTCGGCGATCGACTCGGCGTTGGACTGCACGTTTCGGTGCGAGAGTCGGACGAGTTTGGGTGAACCGGTCGAGCCGGATGTGCTGAGAAGCAACGCGAGGTCGGGGTGCAGGTGATGCTCGGGTCGTCGGTTGTCCTTCGCGATGACAGTGCGGCCGGCGACGGTGCGCACCACCACATCGGGCCGGTAGGCGTCGATCAGGCCATCGAGGTGGCCGGAACTGTCGCCCGGAGCCATCAGCACCGGATGCCCGGCCCGCAACGCCGCCAGATACGTGACGATCACGTCGACGTCGTTGGAACCGGCGATCATCACGAGACGACGCGTCGTCCCGAGTTCCGAAGCCCGATGCTCGACGCGTTCGTCGAGGTCACGGTAGGTGAGCGTCTCGTCGGCCGTGATCAGAGCTGGTTCGTCGCCGAAGCGACCGAGTTCGCGCACGAAGCGCACACCGGGGCGGTCGACGTGGGTCATCTCGCTGAGCACCGACGGAGTCTATATAAGGAATGCCGTACCTAACTAGACGGCATTGTGCTGAATGCTTCCTCAGGCGTCGGATCCGTCGACTGCGCCGGGTGCGGACCCCAATGCGTCGGCGAGCATATGCATGGCTGCGGTGGTGGACAGTGCACGCACACTGGCCCGGTCGCCGGGGAGATGAAGGGTTCGAGTGACGGTCGGGTGGCCGGCGACGGCGATACCGAAGCAGACGGTCCCGACCGGCTTGGTCTCGGTGCCGCCGCCCGGTCCGGCGACGCCGCTGGTCGATACCGCGATGTCGACGTTCAGCCGCTTCAGTGCGCCTTCGGCCATCAGTGCGGCCACCGGCTCGCTGACGGCTCCGTGTCGATCGATGACCTCGGCTGGGACGTCGAGCAAGCCCGTCTTCGCCTCGTTGGCGTAGGACACCACCGCGCCGATGACGTACGCCGACGATCCTGCGCGGTCGGTGAGGCGTGCGGCGATCATCCCGCCGGTGCACGATTCCGCCGTGGCGATGCGATGCCCGGAGAGGCGGTTCGCGACGATATCGTCGATGGTGGAACCGTCGGTCGAAAAGACCTGTGTGCCATGTTCTTTGTCGATGAGACGTTCGAGATCCGTGTATGCCGTTCGCGCCGATTCGGCGTAGCGGGTCACCATCTCGAGCTCGCCGCGACTCAGGCAGGTGGTGATCTCGAGGTCGCCGAATCCCGCGATCTCGCTTTCGGCCGTGCGCAGGGTTGCGGCGAGGTCGGCCTCGGACAGTCGATAGCCGCGAATGGTGTCCTGACGCATCTGCGTGCGGCGGGCGAGAACTGCGGCGACGGGTGCGCTGTCGAGGGCCTCGGACCACATCGCCTGCAGTTCGCGAGGCGGGCCGGGGAGGATGAGGACGGCGGGCAGTGACCTGGAGTCGTCGGCCGGTATCGCGACCCCGGGTGCGGTTCCGGTCGGTGAAATGGACTGCGCGCCTTGGGGAACCATCGCCTGCTTTCGGATACCGGCCCGTAGGGGCTCGGAGTCGGCTGCAGAACTCATTCGGCTTCGCCACCGTTGCACGATCGCGTGGATCCGATCTTCGAGCTCGGCGTCCAGCGTCAATTCGCGTCCGTACAGCGCGGCGACGGTCGGAACGGTGAGGTCGTCGGCGGTCGGACCCAACCCCCCGGTAGTGACGATCAAGTCGACGCGTTGGTCGGCCAGAAACCGAACCTGCGCAGTCAGATCGTCCGGCCGATCGCCGCACACGGTGATGTGGGCGACGTCGACCCCCATCTCGAGAAGTCGTTGAGCCACCCACGGACCGTTCCGGTCGGTGACCCGACCGGCCAGAACCTCGGTTCCCGTGACCACCACACCCGCTCGCACAGTCATCCTTAGACCTTACTGACTGGGCGCGTGCGGTGACTTCTGCGGTTGGCGCGGGTCCAACAAGTGACATCGACCGCTACCGAGGAGACAGCCATGACCACCACTCGCACTGCCGCACCGGGAAAGATCGCCCAGCGGATCGGCCTCGTTCTACAGGTCCTCGTGATCGCCTTCCTCCTGTTCGACGCGATCAGCCATATTCTGAACCTGCAGGTGGTGAAGGATGCATCGGTCGAACTCGGCCTGCGCGACGAGATGGCACCGATCACCGGCATCGTCATGCTGGTCGTCCTGGTTCTCTACGCCGTTCCCGCGACGTCGATCCTGGGTGCCATCGTGCTCACCGGCTATCTCGGCGGCGCGGTATTGACCAACTGGCGCGTCGAGAAGCCGTTGCTGAGCACCGTGTTCTTTGCGATCTACGTGGGTATCGCAGCGTGGGGAGCGCTGTACCTTCGGGACGAGCGGGTTCGCAACATCATTCCGCTGCGTCGAACATAGAAATCGGCGTTCGATAAGGCCGCGCCGCTACTCGACTGTTCGGATTGCCGAGGTCGTCCCTGTTCTCCGCAAACGCGCGCGCGTTCGCCGCATGCTCGCGAAATAGTTGGCGAGCTCGCGCGAATCTGACGGATGCGCGCGTTTGCCGCGAATTCGTTGTTCGCAAGTCGAACTCATGTTGGCCGCTCGTGCGGATTTTGATAGCGGTGGTGCCGCTGTCATCCACTGGTTGATTCGGCTGCCGCAGATGACCGATGCGTCCCTATCCGAAGGCTAAGCTCCACGTGTGCGAACCGATATGCGACGCGGTGGGGTGTGGATGGACGTCGCGGTGGTCGTTGCTATCGTGTCCGTCGGAACCGTGGTTGCCGGAGTCCTCGAAGATCAGCGGCCCTCCGTCGGGCCCATACCCGGCTGCGACGTCGTTCTTCCTGCCGAGGAAGGCTTTTCTTTCTCGATCGGTTCTTACGGGGGTCGGTACGATAACCCTGACTACCCGTGGCTTACGGCAACGAAGGCGTCGGCACTGTCGACTGCGTTGATCGAATCCTTGCCCGCCGATGTGGAATTGGAGTTCGCTCCGCCGTCGAATTCTTTGGTGTTTCAACCGATGCAGATCT
Source organism: Rhodococcoides navarretei (assembly GCF_038069675.1). NCBI lineage: Bacteria > Bacillati > Actinomycetota > Actinomycetes > Mycobacteriales > Nocardiaceae > Rhodococcoides > Rhodococcoides navarretei. The sequence continues at coordinate 3,690,032 of NZ_JBBPCN010000001.1, read as the reverse complement.
ATCCCGAGGGCGTCGAGATTGCGGAGGGTGTCACGGTCGAGGACATCAGCGGTGACAGTACGGCCTCCGGCGTCGTCGGTCGCGGAGATGTGCTGGCGCCCCTCGTAGTTTCGGTCGAAGAGTGGGACGGGGAGATTCCGCCGTGCGTCGAAGAGCGGGTCGACGAACGAACGACCCTGCCCGACGGCACTGTTGTCGACACGTTGGATGCGGTGTCGGACTCCAACGGAAGGGCGACGCATCGCCGCACTGCGGTTGCGTATTTCACGGACACTCTCGTACACGCGAGGACGTCGAACGAAGGGAGCGACTCGCTGCTCCCGCTGGAGGTGGACGAGGTTCGAAGCATCGTCTCGAACCCCGAATTGCGCGTCACAGCAGAGGTTCCCGAGGGAACGCCGCCATCGCCTCGTGACTGTGGCTCGTACCGAGAGAACCCGACGCTCCCTTTGTCCAAAAATATGGTCGAACGCATCGGTGCGTCACTGGCGGACCAGTGGGCAGTCGTGTTTCCTGATACGCAATCGGATCGTCCCATCGGCGATCTGGTTCTCGGGTCGTCCGGGAGCGGAAGTGCGTGCAACACAGTGAACGTATCGACACAGACCGGTTCCACGGAGTTGAGTATCGAGATATCGATCAGGGACACCAGTGGGCAGCGCAATACCGGCGCGCAGGACAGCTCCGGTGTGAGCCGATTGACTCTGCCCGACGGCACCGTCGTGACCCGTCGTTCCGACGACACTCCGATAGGTGGGCAGCCGAGCGAGTGGTTGAGCGTGCTCCGGCCGTCGAACACGCTCGTGCAGTTCAGTTTCGGAGACGGAATCGAGGCTGATTCGCTCGTCGAGCTCGCGACGGCTCCGGGCTTGGATCTGTGAATCCATGCGATCGAAGGACGAGGCCCTCGATCCGGGCAAGGAAGTGAGACTTCGAACTCGACGGTCGCCCAGCGTCGAAGCGACGACTGGGCCAACCGGCGAATGTGCTCGACGTTCGTGATCATCTACCGACCATGGCGTCGAGCAGCGCTTCAGTTCTGCACGTCTCCGTTCTCCGGAGGGTGTGGCACGTTCTCCTCGTCCACGTGCGCGCCCTCGACCGCGTCGGTCTCGGCGGTGTGCTCTCGGGGGCCGTCGTTGCTGCCGTCGGACGGAACTGCATCGCTTGCGTCGGTCGGCATCGTCATGGAGCCTCCACAAGGTCGGGGCGAGGGGTCGCCGTAGGTTGGACTATCTGGGTGTGCCCCGCTGGGCACAGAACTACACCCCCGAGATGGCAAGGACTGTATGAAATCGACAGGTGCACGGGGCTCGGTGTGGTCGACGGTTGCGGTGATCGTAGGCATTGTTGCTGCCGGCACGGTTGTGGCCGGCCTGCTGCACGAACCGCAGCCCGAACCGATCGCGATTCCAGGTTGCGAGGAGGTCATTCAGCCCGAGGACTTGGTGCGAGTGAACTTCGCATTCGTCAGCGAGGGGGACGTCGACAGTTCCGAGGTGCCGTGGAGGTTCGAGGCCAAATCGCAGGCAATGACCGATGCCTTGATCGCGGCGCTACCCGACGGGTCAGTAGTCGAACCCGAGCCGTTCGCACCGACCTTCGGCTTCGACGCAGTCGCAGTGAGGCAGTCGTTCGACGGCTACGCCACAGCGTTCGGAACCATTACCGCCGCCGATCGGACCGGCACGTTGGCAGTCACCGTGGGTCTTTCCGACCAGCCTGCCGGTCCGTGCTTTGCGGGCGTCGTCGACGAGCGCTCGACGCAAGCAGACGGAACAGTGCTCGACATTCAGGACGGCACGGACACGACTCGCGTCGTTGCAGTGGCCACCGACGGCACCCGAATCGATGTGAACGCCAACGGCGTACTGACGCTCGAGCAACTTATCGATATCGCACTGGCACCCGGCCTTCGCGCGAGCGCGCCGGCCTGACGAACCGGGTGCTCACCCGGGCTGCACCTGGGCGTTCACTACCGTCGCCCACCGGCGGCATCCCGCACATGACGCCCGATTGTGAACACTGACGTCCGCGCGCGTCCCAGTGGCCTATCTTGAGTTCGATGCGCATAGCTGTGGTGGAAGACGACGATGGGCTCGGCGAGGCGTTGGTGGACGCGTTGACCGAGGTGGGCCACACGCCTGTCCGCATGCGCCGCGGTGCCGACGCCCTACTCGGCTACCACGAGATGGACGTCGTGCTGCTCGACCTCGGACTACCCGACATGGATGGTCTCGAAGTTCTCCGAAAGCTCAGGACGCTGAGTTCGGTTCCGGTGGTGGTGCTGACGGCGCGGGACGACGAGCGCTCGGTGGTACGGGCCCTGCGCGGCGGTGCCGACGACTACGTCGTCAAGCCGGCTCGATTGGGTGAACTGCACGCGAGACTCGAGGTGGCCGCGCATCGTCGAAGCGCGGCGAGCGAACCCATGGCAGACAGGCTGACACTCGGTGACGTCGTCGTCGATCTCTCCGGACGTGCCGTCGAAGTCGACGGACGTGCCGTCGAAGTCGACGGACGCGCTGTTGCACTGACCACCAAAGAGTTCGACCTGTTGGCGCATCTCGTGACGCGACGCGGCGAAGCAGTGAGCCGGGAACAGTTGATGGACGCGATCTGGGGTGACGCCTATGTCGCGATTTCACGAACGCTCGACGTGCACATGACGGCGTTGCGTTCCAAGCTCGCTCGCCCGGGTGCGATCGTCACCATCCGCGGCTTCGGCTACCGCTGGGATACCTGACGTGCGGCGGCGAGTCCTGTTGGTGTTGATGATCTACTCCACCGTCGTCGTGCTTGCTCTGTCGGTTCCCCTCGCGCTGTTGGTCGGCCGCGAACGGGCCCAACGATTCGGCGAGAATCGAGCCGCTGCAGCATCGTTCTTTGCAGAACTCAGCTCGCGAGAAGACGAATCCGGTGTAGCTCGTATCCGAGAATCGTTGCAGCGCTACAACAGTCTCTACGACGAGGGAGTCGCCGTCGTCGATCGCACCGGAGGGGTGCGGGCGACGTCCGGCCTGGACGTGCAGCGTGCCGACGTCCAGCAGGCGGTGGCAGGTGCGTTGCGCAATCAGCGCGGCGACCTACCGTCGAGCCTGACGCCGTGGTCGGATTCCTCGGTGTTGATCGCCGCCCCGGTCGGTGGGGGAACGCAAGTGGACGGCGCGGTGGTCCTCGCGGCATCCACCGATTCTGCGCGCAGGGACGTCGCAATTGCCTGGGTGGTCATCGCTGTCGGTGCCATGCTGATTCTCGCGACGGTGGCGGCGATTGCTGTTGCGTTGTCACGCTGGGTCGTTCGTCCGCTGGGCGCATTGTCCTCCCGAGTCCACTCGTTCGGCGACAAGTTCCACGATCAGGTATCGATCGAAGAATCGCACCGACTCGAGCCGGTGCCCTACGTCGGGCCACCGGAGGTGCGTGAGCTGTCCAGTGCCTTCGAGGCCATGGCCGACGACGTCGAGGCCGCCACCGCAGCGCAACGTCGATTGGTGGCCGACACTGCCCATGCTCTTCGGAACCCACTGGCAGCGTTGCGAATCCGGATGGATGTTCTGGGCATGCGGGTGCCGGATTCGGCAACCGAGGCGCACCTGCGGACCACACTCGAGGTGGATCGCCTGAGCTCGGTGGTGGAAGGCCTGCTCGTTCTCGCAGCTGCCGAAACACCGGCGAGCGCTCGATCTCCGGGTTGTGACCTCGGTGCCGTCGTTGCAGATCGAGTCGAATTCTGGTCGAGCACGATAGTCGTGGCCGGAATGACCGTTCATGTCTCGGAGCCGAATGCCGAGACGGACAGTCGAGTTGCGATGTCCGAGGACGACCTGATTCGAATTCTCGACGCTCTGCTGAGCAATGCAACCAAGTACGCCGGCTCCGGCTCTGCCATCGAGATCGGCTACCGAACCAGTGGCGCGGACGTCAGGATGTGGCTGTCCGACAACGGACCCGGTGTGCCAGCAGCCGAACTCGACAAGGTCGTCGATCGGTTCTATCGAGCGTCGAGTGCGCACGGCGACGGCACCGGTCTGGGGCTGTCGATCGTCCACGCCCTGACCGAGCGAAACGGCGGATCCCTTCGAGTCATGGAGCGCCGACCAGTGGGACTGAGGGTCGAGCTGCGGCTCCCGCGGGTCGTTTCCTAAGGGAGTGTTAGGAAATCCGAAACGGCTTGGTCTCGGGCTGTGCCTGCCGTCACAGTAGGGAGGCTTCGGTTGCCGATTGTCGACCGGCAGCCCAATTGCCCGCTGAATGTGGAAGGACCAAAACATGGCCAACGAGGCCACCTCGATCACCGGTTCGACGCTCCCGAGTCCACCCGTTTCCTCTCGTGCTGCCACCCGCCGTGCCGTCTTCAACACGTTGCGGGGGTCGTCCGGAAATTTGGTCGAGTGGTACGACGTGTACGTCTACACCGTCTTCGCGACGTACTTCGAGAATCAATTCTTCGACTCTGCCGACAAGAACTCCACCATCTACGTGTACGGGATCTTTGCCGTCACGTTCTTGATGCGACCTGTCGGGTCGTGGTTCTTCGGCCGCTACGCGGACCGTAACGGGCGCAGGGCTGCGCTGACATTCAGCGTCTCGATGATGGCGGCCTGCTCGATGGTCATCGCGTTCACCCCAGGGCGGGAGAGCATCGGCGTGTGGGCCGCCGTCATCCTCATCCTGTGCCGTCTGGTGCAGGGCTTCGCCACCGGTGGTGAGTACGGAGCGTCGGCTACCTACATGTCCGAGGCCGCCACCCGTGAGCGTCGTGGATTCTTCTCCTCGTTCCAGTACGTCACCCTGGTCGGTGGGCATGTGCTGGCACAGGTGACTCTGTTGCTGATGCAGGTGTTCCTCGAGCGCGAACAGATCGAGGAGTTCGGTTGGCGCATAGCTTTCTTCATCGGTGGAGTCGCAGCAGTGGTCGTCTTCTGGCTGCGCCGCAGCATGGACGAATCCTTGACCAAGGATCAACTCGACGCCGTTCGCAGCGGTGCGGATCAATCCTCCGGTTCTTTGAAGGAGTTGGTCGGCAACCACTGGCGTGCGCTGCTGATCTGCTTCATGGTGACGGCCGGTGGAACCATTGCTTTCTACACCTACAGCGTCAACGCACCCTCGATGGTCAAGACCGCGTACGAGGACCGGGGGATGACCGGTACCTGGATCAACCTCGCCGGTCTGGTCTTCCTCATGCTGCTGCAGCCCATCGGCGGAATGATCAGTGACAGGGTGGGCCGCAAGCCGCTGCTCGTGTTCTTCGGCATCGGTGGCGTGCTGTACACCTACGTACTCATCACGTACCTGCCGACGGCGACGTCGGTGGTGCAGTCGCTTGCTCTGGTGTGCGTCGGTTACGTCATCCTCACCGGCTACACCTCGATCAATGCGATCGTCAAAGCGGAGCTGTTTCCCTCGCACGTCCGCGCACTCGGCGTCGGCTTGGGATACGCGCTCGCCAACTCGGCCTTCGGCGGCACAGCACCGCTGATCTATCAAGCCGCGAAGAACGGCGGGCACGTGAGTTGGTTCATCCTCTACGTGACGGTCGTGATCGCCATCTCGCTGCTGGTGTACATCTTCGTGCTGCGCAACAAGTCCGAGACCGTGCTCGACCGAGAGCAGGGTCGAGCGTTTCGGTGATTTACAGTGACTGACATGGCCGAGCCTGCAGCGTCTTTCTCACGTAGAACGGCGCTGCGGGCCGGTCTGTTTGGCCTGAGCGCTGCCGTCGTTGGTGCCTGCGCCTCGGACCCGCCGATGCAGCTGCGACTCGCGGCGGGCGAGGTCGGTGGATTCTTCTGGGAGTTCGCCGGACTTCTCGCCGACGCTGCCGCCGAAACCGATGCAGCGGAGATCGTTCCACTCTCGACGGCCGGCTCCGTCGACAACCTCGAGGCGTTGGGTTCTCGGGAGGCCGAGCTGGCCCTGACGCTCATGGACGCCGCCTACAGCCATCCGAGCAGAGAGCTGGCGGCGGTCGGGTGCGTCTACGAGAACTACTATCAAGTGGCAGTGCGTGCGGACTCGGTTATCGAGTCCATGGAGGATCTGCGAGGGCGAAACGTGAGCATCGGTGCCCCGGGGTCCGGTGCCACCGAAGTATCGCAGCGAGTCCTGCGGGCAGCGGGTGTGGCGGAAGCAGGTGCTGTCGAACAGGTTCAGCTGTCGATGAGCTCGGCGGCAGATGCCCTGACAACCAACGAAGTCGACGCCGTGATGTGGGCCGGCGGGTTGCCGACTCCGGCGTTTGCCGAGCCCCCTACCGGGATCCGGCTACTCGATCTTGGCACCGTCGTCGATGATTTGAGACGCGAATTCGGTACCGCGTACGAGGCGGTGCGGGTCCCGGCGAACGTGTACGGCGAGCATCCGGAAGTCACCACAGTCGGTATCCCGAACATTCTGCTGGCGCATCCCCAAGTGCCGGACCGCGTTGTGGCTGCGCTGGTGAGTGTGCTTCTCGATCGGTCGTCCGGGCTGGTTCCCGGTCAGGCGATCGGCAGCCAGTTTCTCGACGCGCGGTCGCTCGTCATGACCGGCAGCATCCCCCTTCACCCCGGAGCCGAGCAGGAATATCGAAAACGGCACGGGTGAGCGGAACGCCAAGAGTTCACAACTTGGCCGCGAGTCGGTGGTACGCCGCGTTCCAGCGCAGTGTCTGCTGGAACCCTCGTGTCGTGGTGCCGGAATCGATAGCGAGCAACTCGACCCCGATCATGTCCGAGAATGCCTCCAGCACAGGCAGACCGATGGCCGTACTCAGAACCGTGTGGTGGGGTGCCCCGGCCGTGAGCCAGGATTCGGCCGACACCGCGAGTGACGGCTGCGGCTCCCACACTGCACACGCCACCGGCAGCTTCGGCAATGCCTCGTTGGGCTCGACCACGTCGATCACGTTGGCCGTCAACCGGAATCGCTCACCTACGTCGGACAGTCCGACGACTACGCCGTGGCCGGGGTCTGCCGTGAAGCGCAGTCGCACCGGGTCCTCGCGACCGCCGATGGACAGCGGATGGATCTCCAGGGTGGGCCGCGAGGTGGTGATGGACGGGCACACCTCCAGCATGTGTGCTCCGAGGATCTTCTCCTCCCCGGGGACCAGGTGGTAGGTGTAGTCCTCCATGAACGACGTTCCACCGTCGAGACCCTCGGCCATCACCTTCATGGCGCGCAACAACATCGAGGTCTTCCAGTCGCCCTCGCCGCCGAAGCCGTACCCGTCGGCCATCAGCCGTTGCACTGCAAGCCCCGGCAACTGACGAAGCCCACCGAGATCCTCGAAGTTCGTGGTGAAGGCATTGAAGCCACCGTCGGTCAGGAACTGCCGTAGGCCGGCCTCGACGCGGGCACCGTAGCGGAGGGATTCATGACGGTCACCGCCCTTGTCGAGACTCGGTGCGATGTCGTACGACGACCGATACTCGTCGATGAGGTCCGACACCGCCGAATCGCTCACGCTGTCCACTACCGCGACGAGATCGTTGACCCCGTAGGTGTTGACGGACACTCCGAATCGCAATTGCGCTTCGACCTTGTCGCCCTCGGTCACCGCGACATCACGCATGTTGTCGCCGAAACGTGCCAGGCACAGCGACCTGAGCTCCGCGCGACCGAGAGCCGCTCGCACCCACTGCTCCGCACGCTCCAGAACCGCGGGATTGTCGACGTGGCCCGCCACGATCGTGCGCAGAACACCCACCCGAGATTCGACGTGTCCGAACTCGCGGTCGCCGTGGGCGGCCTGGTTGAGATTCATGAACTCCATGTCGATCGTCGACCACGGCAACGACATTCCGGCCTGCGTGTGCAGATGCAGCAGCGGGACGTCCAACGCGTCGAGCCCGGCAATCCACATCTTGGCGGGGGAGAAGGTGTGCATCCACGTCACCACACCCACGCATTCGTCGGCGGCGTTCGCCTCGCGCATGCAGCGCAGGATGGACGACGCGTCGAGCAGAACCGGCTTCCAGACCACCGAGACCGGAAGTGCCGCATCGAGTTTGTCGGCGATCTCGCGAGACTGGACGGCTACCTGCTCGAGGGTTTCGGGGCCGTACAGGCTTTGGCTGCCGGTGAGAAACCATACTTCGGACATGGAGGATGTACCTTCCGTGGAAAAGACGTGGTGCGCCGGTCAGCGCTGGCCGTAGACGTTCTGGTAGCGGTCGTACAGTGCGTCGACCTTCGAGTTCGGAATGCGAAGTGGTTGTCCCAGTTGGTAGGACAGATGTACCGACCGCGCGACGTCCTCGCACATGACCGCCGCTTTCACCGCCGATCGAGCGGTGGGTCCCACTGCGAACACTCCGTGGTTCTGCATCAACACTGCCGGAGATCGACTGTCCGCGAGGGTGTCGACTATCCCTCGGCCGATCGAGTCGTCGCCGATCGTCGCGAAGGGACCGACCGGAATGTCCCCGCCGAACTCGTCCGCGCACATCGTGGTGACCACGGGAATGGGTTCGCCGCGGGCCGCCCACGCAACGGCGTACGGCGAATGTGTGTGCACCACACCGCCGACGTGCTCGAGGTGCCGGTAGACATAGGCTTGCGCCTCGGTGTCGGAGGACGGTGCATGGTCACCGTCGACCACCTTGCCGTACAGATCGCACACCACCATGTTGCCGGGCGCGAGGTCGTCGTAGGAGACGCCACTGGGCTTGATGACCAGCAGGTCCCGCCCGGGAACCCGCGCCGAGACGTTGCCGGCCGTCCACACCACCAGGCCGTACCGCACCAGCTCGGCGTGCAAGGCGCACACATCCTTGCGTATCTCTTCGACGACCTCGCGGACTTCCTCGACAACCGTCATTTCGCATCCACCTTCCTGGTCAGGGCAGCGCGCCGGAGTGATCGCAGCCGGCGCATCGTCGGTACGTCCCGACCGAAGCGGTCGTGCAGTTCCAGGTAGATCTCGTAGAGCGAGTCGTAGGTCTTCGATCGGGGCTCGTCCGGTACGAAGGCATTGCGCCGGACCTTGCCCATCGATTTCGACGCGACCGGCACGTCGGTATAGCAGCCGGCGGCCACCGCGGCATGGATGGCAGATCCCAGCGCCGGGCCCTGTGCAGATGCGATGACGGACAACGGCATTCGCAGGACGTCCGCGTAGATCTGCATGAGCAGCGGGTTGCGGGCCAGACCTCCCGCCACGACGAACTCCTCGACGGGAACGCCACTGTTGCGGAACGTCTCGACGATGACGCGGGTGCCGAATGCCGTCGCCTCCAGCAGAGCGCGGTAGGTGTCCTCGGGCCGCGTCGCGAGCGTCGAGCCGATGACCAGACCGGACAGCTCGTGATCGACCAGGATCGACCTGTTGCCGCTGTGCCAGTCGAGCGCGACGAGGCCGTGTTCGCCCACGTGCTGCGTCTCCGCCAGTCGCGTCAGATACTCGTGTATCGACTCACCTGCCGCGGATGCCGCCTCGCTGTAGGACGCAGGAACTCCGGTGCGGGTGAACCAACCGAAGATGTCGCCGACGCCGCTCTGTCCCGCTTCGTAGCCGAAGGATCCGGCGATGATGCCGCCGTCGACGACCCCACACATACCTGGAACGTCCTTCAAGACCGTCGAACTCATGACGTGGCACGTCGAGGTCCCCATGATGGCGACCATCCGGCCTGGTTCCACAGCGCCCGCCGCGGGTGCAGTCACATGCGCGTCGACGTTGCCGACCGCCACGGGGATGCCCTCGGGTAACCCGGTCCACTCAGCGGCCTCGGCGGTCAAGGAGCCTGCTCGTGAACCCAACTCGCCCAACGGCTGATCGAGCTTGTCTGCGACGAACGAGCCGAAGCCCGGTGCCAGTTCGGTGAGAAAGTCCACCGAGGGATAGTGACCGTCCTGGTAGATGCCCTTGTAGCCGGCGGTGCAGGCGTTGCGCACGTAGCGTCCACACAGCTGCCAGACGATCCAGTCGGCTGCCTCGACCCATCTGTCCATGGCCTGGTAGATCTCTGCGTCTTCCTCGTGAATCTGCAAGGCCTTGGCAAATTCCCATTCCGACGAGATCAAGCCGCCGTAGCGGGGGAGCCAACTCTCGCCGCGACGGGCGGCCAGTTCGTTGATGCGGTCTGCCTGGCCCTGCGCCGCATGGTGCTTCCACAGTTTGACGTACGCATGTGGTCGATCGACGAACCGAGGGTCCTCGCTCAATGGGGTGCCGTCCGCGTAGGTGGGCACCATGGTGCATGCGGTGAAGTCGGTACCGATGCCGACCACCTGCTCGGGTGCGATGCCTGCGGCGGCCAGTGCGGCCGGAACCGCACGACGCAGGACGTCGCGATAGTCGTCGGGCACCTGCAGAGCCCACGCGTCGGGCAAACGCACCGTGCCGTCGGGCAGCGTCTCCTCGAGCACGGCGTGTCGGTATTCATGCACGGCAGAGGCTATTTCGGCACCGTCGGACACGCGGACCACGACGGCCCGGCCGGAGAGGGTGCCGAAGTCGACTCCTACCGTGTAGCGGTCAACCGGCATGCAGAACTCCTTCGTGTTGCCACCCACTGTGACGTGTGCAACACAGTGTGAGCGCTAACATCGTGCTGAGTCAAGTAGCGCTTATTCCTGGTTCTGCGCAGACGCGCATATGCAAAACTGTGCATACTGGTGTGATGCGGGCCACAGGCGCAGATCGGATCGATGATCCCGGCCCGCTGGTCACCCAGCTCACTCGACGAAGAGGAGAACTCATGGCAGACAACCGCGCAGTGACGTACGCCGGACCGGGCAAGGTGGAGGTTCAGGACATCGCCTTTCCTGGCCTCGAATTGACCGACGGTCCCGGAGTGAACCCGGCGAACGTCGGTCGTAAGTGCGAGCACGGTGTGATTCTGAAGGTCGTCTCGACCAACATCTGCGGCAGCGATCAGCACATGGTTCGTGGGCGTACGACCGCTCCCGAGGGTCTGGTGCTCGGCCACGAGATCACCGGCGAAATCGTCGAGGTCGGACGGGATGTCGAGTTTCTGAAGGTCGGAGACATCTGCTCAGTTCCGTTCAACATCGCGTGCGGGCGGTGTCGAAACTGCAAGGAACGCAAGACCGGCATCTGTCTCAACGTCAACCCCGATCGACCGGGCTCGGCGTTCGGCTACGTGGACATGGGCGGTTGGGTCGGAGGTCAGGCCGAGTACGTCATGGCTCCCTACGCGGACTTCAATCTGCTGAGATTTCCCGATCGTGACCAGGCACTGGAGAAGATTCTGGACCTGACGATGCTGTCCGACATCTTTCCCACCGGCTTCCACGGAGCGGTGACCGCTGGTGTCAAACCTGGTGCGACGGTGTACATCGCGGGTGCGGGACCGGTCGGCCTCGCCGCCGCCGTCGGCGCGCAATTGCTGGGAGCGTCGGTGGTGATCGTCGGTGACATGAACGCCGACAGGTTGGCCCAGGCGCGCACGTTCGGTTGCGAGACCGTCGACGTGGGCAAGGGTGCGCCGCAGGATCAGATCGAACAGATTCTCGGTGTTCCCGAGGTCGACGCCGCGGTGGATGCCGTGGGGTTCGAGGCCCGCGGCCACGGCGGAGACTCGTCCCGCGAGGCACCGGCCACGGTGCTCAACTCGCTGATGGACATCACCACTGCGGGCGGTGGCATCGGCATTCCCGGGTTGTATGTCACCGGAGATCCCGGCGGTGTCGACGAAGCTGCCCAGCGTGGTGCTCTGTCGCTCAGCCTGGGCACCGGTTGGGCGAAGTCGCTCTCGTTCGCCACCGGTCAGTGCCCGGTGATGAGCTACCACCGTGAACTGATGAATGCCATTCTCTCGGATCGGGTTTCGATCGCGAAGGCGGTCAACGCAACCGTGATCTCGCTCGACGACGCGCCACGGGGTTACCGCGAGTTCGACAGCGGTGTCGCGCAGAAATTCGTCATCGATCCACACGGCATGATCGCGAGCTGACACCACCGCGACCACGGCCGCCCTCGCTGCGAAGTATGCGAGGGCGGCCGTGCTGCACCGAGCCCAGCAACGGTCGGGCCACCTATGCTGGAGTGATGTTCCTACTCTTCGGTTTCGGCAGCAAGCGCAAACACGTCGGCTCGGGCGCAACGCGAAACTGCCCGCGGTGCCACAACACCACTCAGTGGGTGCGGATGAAGCAGTACCAGCAATTCACGCTGTTCTTCCTACCCGTCGCCCGCTGGAAGCGCGTCGAATTCGAAGAATGCGGAATTTGCGGTGCTGCCACCGAGGTGTGAGAAACGCACGTCACGCAGGAGCCAACACCACCACCGAGTTGTGTCCTCCCATTCCCAATGACGACTTCACCGTCAATCCTGGCTCTGCTCTGGTGAATCCGTCGAGCAGTAGGTGATGACCATCCGAGACCTGCGGGGCCGCAGGCACGAGTCCACGTTCGAATCCCATGACCGCCGACGCGGTTTCGATTGCCGACGCGGCCCCCTGGCAATGTCCCGTCAACGGCTTCACCGAGTACACCTGCGCGTTGGACCGAAGTACCGTCTCCAACATCGCCGTCTCCGCCGCATCGCATTGCGCGGTGCCGGGGCCGTGAGCGTTGAGGTAGCGCACCTGTTCGGGGACGACATCGGCGTCGGCCAATGCCTCCTCGAAACAGGCCCGTACCCGGGTGAGTGAAGGGTCGATCGAGGTTGCATGAAACGCGTCGTGCGTCATCGATCCGCCCAATACCCGCGCGTATGCAGCATCGCTACGGTTGGTGAGTACGAAAGCAGTTGCTGCTTCGCCCATTCCGAATCCACGACTGCCTTCCTGGAACGGTCGGCAGCCCTCCTGAGGTTCCACGTCCACCACACCGACTCCGAGCTTCACGAAGTGGTCGATGTTCTCCGGAGTGAGAGACAGGTCCGTGGCCACGAACACGACGTCGTCGACGAATCCGGTATCGAGCCACATCTTGGCGGTGAGCAGACCTGCATTGCCCGACGCGCACATCGCCGAGACGTTCATGGCCGGGCCGTGAAAGCCGTATTCCTGCATCAGCAGAGACACCGGAGTGGACGGCATCAGTGTCAGGTAGTCGCGTACACGGCGTTCTCCGCCGTCGCGCAGATAGAAGTTGCGCCACTCGTCCACTTCACCCAGGACGACGGCATGGATCAGACCCACCCGCCGACCCGGCTGCCAGCCCCGCGCCATCGCGTCGTCGACGGCCTCGCGTGCGGCCGCGCGAAGTGCCCGTCCGAATCGGCTGGTGCCGTCGCTCCGGTCCCCGTCGTCGGGGACCTTCGCGAGCCACACCGGATTCTGTCCCGGTCGCGTGTGGTCGTGGTGCAGGCCGGCCGCTGCCTTGCCCGTTGCGAGGCCGTCCCACAGGGCGGACGCACCCCAGCCGTAGCCGGACAGTGCGCCGATACCGGTGATGTCGATGCCGTGAGAGCTCATCGTCGAAATCCGTTTCTTGTCGAGGTATGCGGACCGGATTCGGCTCGCGCCTCGATTTAGCCCCGCAAACCGTCATCAGGTCCAGTCGACAAACGGACATACGGACTGAAACGGACACAGCTCGCCAACGGCACGGTCGTAAGTGGTTCAATCGAGCGTCGACCGTCTGTCTACGAACGTGAGGACCGATCATGGCCCCAGGGGAGCGCGAAGGCGTCGGCGACCCTGAATCACGTTCCGCGTCGCCAGGACTTGCCGACCGCTACCGGGTTCTGATCGAGCATTCACCGGACGCGATCGGTGTCCATCGACGAGGCGTTCTGGTGTATCTCAACCCCGCCGGGATGCAGTATCTGCGCGCCGAGGATGCCGCCGACGTCATCGGACATCCGATCACCGAGTTCATCGCCGCCGAGTCGGTGGGCCCGATGCTCGAACGGATCGCCGCCCTCGACGCACACGGCAGCGCCAGCGCCGCATCGGAGGCGACGGTGCTGGCCCTGGACGGGACGACGCTGACGATGGAAGCGGTCTCGGTGCGCACGGTGTGGAACGGCGAGCCGGCGTACCAGGTCATACTGCGAGACCTCACCGAACACAAAGCGGCGCAGAAGGCGCTGCAGAAGCAAGCCGCACTGGTCCAGCACGTCAGCGATGCCATCGTCGGGGTTTCCCCCGACGGTTTGGTGTCGACCTGGAATCCTGCTGCCGAGTCGGTCTACGGACGACCGGCCGCGGATGTACTCGGTCGCCACGTCTCGTATGCGGTGGGAGTGCCCTGCGATCCGGCGGCGATCCTTGCTGTCGGCGGTCGGCAGTACGAGTCGCATCGGCACGCGGACGGGTCGACGCTGGCGGTGATGGTGTCGGCGGCCCAGATGCCCGACGGCTACGTGTTGGTCTGCGCCGACCAGAGTGCGGTACGCAGAGCCGAGGAACACTTCACAGCGGTCGTGGAATCGCTGGAGGCGGGCGTGGTCGTGCTCGATCACGCCGGACGCATCGAGTCGGCGAACCTCGCAGCGAAGACGATTCTCGACATCCGGGTCGGGGTGGCGACGGCGGGTCAGGCGTCGGTGCTTCCGTTCCGGGTGTACGGCACCGACGAAGGGCCGATTCACCCGCTCGAGCATCCTGTTGCCATCACCAGGAAAACCGGACAGCCCTGCCAAGCGGTGATCGGAATCGAACGCCGCCGGGACGGCCGCAACTTCTGGCTGTCGTTGACGGCGACCATGTTGAACGGGGGCGATCCGGAACCCTCGATCGTCGCGACGTTCGTCGACGTCACCGAGACATACCGGATGAGCATGCAGCTCGAACACGCGGCGACGCACGACGACCTGACCGGTCTGCCGAACAGGCCGCTGATCCTGGCGCGCCTGGACGAAGAACTGGCAAGGCCCGCGCGCGAGGACTCCATCGCCGTGTTGTTCATCGACCTCGACAACTTCAAGACCATCAACGACTTGCACGGACATACCGTCGGCGACGCAGTTCTCGGTGTGGTCGCAGACCGTCTGACGCGAGCCCTCCCGGCCGACGCCTTCGTGGGCCGGATAGGCGGTGACGAGTTCGTGGCGGTCGTCTCCCGTTGCGTCGGTACCGAGGCCGACGACCTGCGCGCCGAACTGACGACACCCATCGAGACCGCAGGACGAGTGTTGACGGTGACCGCGAGCATCGGCGGTGTCACCGTCGACTGCGGTGACACCCGTAGTGCGCTGGACATACTCGACGATGCCGATCACGAGATGTACCAGGCCAAGCCACTGGGTCAGTACCTCGTGAACCCGTGACGACTCGAATAACGATTGGTTCGTCCCGATGTCGAAGTGACGCATGATGCTGATGGGTCGTACATACTGTCTCGGTGATACCGACCGGTCGTAAGTTCCTCGCCGTACCCATGGTGATCGTCGCTGTCGCCGGACTGTTGTTCTCCGCTGCAGGAACCGGTGCCGCAGCACCCTCCGCGTGGCAGTACACGATGGTGGCGTTCAGCAACGACAGTGACCGTGACATGGATGTCTACGAATCCACCGACGGCACGGACTTCACCGCCGTGCAGAGCGGGGCCTATCGACCGCCAACCGGGGTGGTCCGTGACGCGAGTATCTTCAGAGCTGCGGACGGTATGTACTACGTGACCTACACGAACGGCGGCGGGGCCGAGATCGGGTTTGCGCGCAGCGCCGATCGCGTCAATTGGACATTCGTGCAGAACCTTCCGATCCCATATTGCTGCCTACTCCTGCCTGGTACTGGACCAGGAACCGGCTCGGCAGGCTCCTCGGAACTTCCGTCACTGTCGCCGTTCACCACCAAGGCGTGGGCACCCGAGTGGTTCATCGAGGGCGACCGCGTGAGCATCATCGTGTCGTTGTCCACCGGCGGAGGGTTCGTGCCGTACCTCATGACGGCCACCGATCCCGGTCTGACGCAATGGAGCCCGCCGGTTCCGCTGACGGGGATCATCAACGACCACATCGATACCACGGTGGTGAAGGCAGGGGCGCTCTACCATGCGTTCACGAAAGGCGAGAGCGAGAAGGTCATCGAGCATTGGATCGCACCGTCTTTGGGTGGTCCGTACGTTCTGGACCCCACCTTCCGTGACTTCGGCCCCTTGAAGGAAGGACCTGCAGTCGTTCAGTTGCCCGACGGCACCTGGCGGCTGTACTACGACGACTATACCAACCAGAAGTACTTCTACTCCGACAGTACGGACCTGCTCGGATGGTCCGAACCGAAGGAGCTCTCGGGGCTTTCCGGAACCGTGCGCCACATCGGCGTGATGCGGGAGCCTGCCTGACGCACCATCACCCGTCCGATCCCGAGAGCGCTCTGAGCCCGGCTGCGATGAACTCCTGCGTCGCGTCGGCGGCATTGCGGGCTCCGGCACCGGTATCGGAGCCCGACAGTGCTCGATGGGTGATGCCCTCGCCGATCACCCCGAGCTTGAAATTGGCCAACGCCAGGTAGAAGCCCCAGTTGTCCACGTCGCGTCCCGATCGAACGGCGTACTGCTGCACCAGATCCGCTGCCGAGGGATACCGGTCGCTCGTCCACGCGGCATCGGCACCGAGAACGGCGTCGAACACGGGTTGCCGGTACACACACATCAGCGCCACATCGGTCAACGGATCGCCGAGCGTGGACATCTCCCAGTCCACCACCGCTGCAACAGAACTGGGATCCTCTGCGTCGAGGATGGTGTTGTCGACGCGATAGTCGCCGTGCACGATGGACGCGGCCGAGCGGGTGGGCACCGCAGCTTCGAGCGCACGGTGCAGTCGGTCGACGTCGGGTAGCTCACGAGTCTTCACCGTCTGCCACTGCCGAGCCCACGTGGCGACCTGACGGGTGACGAAACCGTCGGGGCGGCCGAACTTCTCGAGACCCACCGACGCGGGATCGACGGCATGAAGTGCGGCGAGTACGCGGACCAACTCGGCGGCGTTGCCCGCGACCTGTGTATCCGTCAGATCGTCGAGGTCCTCGCGCGTGCGGACGACTCGCCCCGGAACGAACTCCACGACGGTCATGGGCGCGCCCAGTGCGGAACCGTCACGGTCGAATGCGACGGTCCGCGCGACCGGTACATCGGTGGATGCGAGTGCGTCGGTGACGGCCCACTCGCGGGCCATGTCGTGTGCGGAGGGCGTGAGCCCACTGGTGGGAGGTCGACGGACGACCCAGGTGGAGGTGTCGTCGTACGCCTTGTAGGTGAGGTTCGATCGCCCGCCGCTGATCATTTCGACGAGCAACGTGCCGTCGACCTCGATCCCGTTCTCTCGCAGGAACCGTTCCAGCGCATCACGATTCATGCCCGGCAATTCGCTCACGACTGTGCCTCCCGCGCTGCGCGCTTGGCTGCACCGATCGTTCGCTTGGCGATGGCCCACCGGTGCACCTCGGACGGGCCGTCGTAGACGCGGAACGGACGTACCTCACGCGAAAGCCTGGCCAACGGAAGATCGTCGGAAACCCCGAGACCCCCGCACATCTGGATGCTGCGGTCGACGATTCGGAAGATGGCCTCGGCGGCGAACGTCTTGGCGATGGACGTCTCGTTGCTCGCGTGCCCGCCTCGATCCAACTCGAAGCAGGCAACGGTCAGCAGTGCCCGGGTGGCTGCGATGTCGATCTCGTTGTCCGCGACCATCTTCTGCACCATGCCGAGATCGCCGAGCTTTCCGCCGAACCCTTCACGCTGGGCCACCTGCGCGACGGCGATGTCGTGGGCCCGTCTGGAGGCTCCGAGCCAGCGCATCACGTGTGTCATGCGGGCGGGCCCCAGGCGCACCTGGGCGTAGGCGAAGCCCTCGTCGACGGCGCCCAGGACGTTCTCGTCGGGGACGAACACGTTCTCGAAGAACACCTCGCAATGTCCACCGATCATCGCTTTGTCGAGAGTGCCGATGTGGCGGCCGACGGCGATGCCCGCGGTGTCGGCGGGTGCCAGGAACATCGTGGCACCGCCTCGGTCGCCGGGCTTGCCGGATGTCCGAGCCATGATGATGAAGAACCCCGCACCGTCGGCACCGGTGATGAACCACTTGTGCCCGTTGATCTTCCAACCACCGTCGACCCGGACGGCGGCAGTGGTGAGGGCAGCGGGATCCGAGCCCGCACCCGGTGCCGGCTCGGTCATCGCGAAGGCCGATCGTTGGTCACCGCGGGCGAGGGGAGCGAGAAACTGCTCCTTCTGCGCTGCAGACGCGATGTGAGCGAGCATGTGGACGTTGCCCTCGTCCGGCGCGCCGAGGTTGAGGGCGATCGGACCGAACAATGAGTAGCCGGCTTCCTCGAACACAGGCGCGCGGTCGCTCATCGAGAGCCCGTGGCCTCCGTACTGGACCGGCGCATGCGGCGCGAACACGCCGGCATCTCGAGCGGCTGCCTGCATCTCGATGCGCAGCTCGTCGCCGCCGGCGTCGGCGATGTTGCCCAGGAACCGGTCCTCGATGGGGAGTACGTACTCGCGAGTGAACGTGCGCGTCCGATCGATCAGCTTCTCGATGTCGGGGTCGTACGTCAGATCGATGGCCACGATATGCTCCCTGTCCGGTACCGACCGAACACTCGCTCGGTCTCTGGAAGGTTGACACAATCGCTCGATCGGGTCAAGGATTCCGGGGCAGCTACGCCTGCCCGCCGGTCGCAGCACCGACCGTACGACGGGCAATGTCGAGGTAGACCGCCACCAGCTCGCTCGGAGACAACGGCCCGTCCGGGCGATACCACGTGGCGACGCCGACGCACATCGTCGTGACGGCTCGGCTGGCGTCCGCCGGGTGTGGGGTGTCGAAGACGCCGGACTCGACCCCGTCGGCGACGATCGCGTCGAGCAGTCGCTGCTCTTCGTCGCGCTTGGCGATGTAGGCGGCACGATTCGTAGGATCGAGACTGCGAATTTCCGTCGAACACACGAAGGCGACATCACGTCGATGGATGTGGAACAGCAGCAGGGCTTCGACGACGGCATCGAAACGGTCACTCGGCGACGAGCCGGCACCGGCCTCTGCCGATCGGGTTCGTTCCAACAGCTCGTCCATCGACGCGTCCATGATGCCGACCAGCAGAGCCTGCTTCGACGGAAAGTGGTGGTAGAGACCGGGAACGGACAGGCCGGCTCCGGCCGCGATCTGCCGTACCGACGTTCCGTGATAGCCCTGCTCGACAAACTTGTTCAACGCCGACGCCAAGGCAGGGGAGAGGTTCGAGCCCTCGTACGTTCGCCAGGTGCCGGTCACGGTCATGCGCTTACCGTAGATGGCCGGGCGACGGGTGTGGTCCCGGAAGCACTCGGTTGACACTTCCTCTGTGATCCGTAACACTCGAAGAGTTGACCGAGCGAGTGCTCGGTCGGTCGATCTCGGTCAGGTCAACGTTCGATCGAAAGAGTCCTCGATGCCCCTCACCATCCTCGATGCCTGGCGCGCCCGGGTGCGCCGGTCGCCCGATCGGCCCGCGTTGGCGTACTTCGACGCCGTTCTCTCTGCCCGCGAGGTCGACGAGGCCTCGGACGCTCTCGCCGCCGCGTTCGCGGACCGCGGAGTCACTCGTGGCGACCGCGTCGGAATCTATCTGCAGAACGTTCCCCACTACGCCCTGACGTTCTTGGCGCTGTGGAAGATCGGCGCTGTGGCTCTGATCCTGAATCCGATGTACCGCAACAGAGAACTACGGCACCTGCTCGACGACGCGGAGCCCGTCGCCCTCGTGTGCGACGAGTCGGATCTCGAGGCGCTCGAAACCTCGTTGCAGGGCAGTACGATTCGGTTCTTCGTGAGCACCAGCGGACTGGATCTGCAGACTCGCGACGATCCGCGTGTGTTCACCGCGACGACGCGCATCACGCCGGCGCCCGAGAACGACCTGCTCGGTCTCGTCGAGGCCTACCGAGGTCGCGTGATGGACGAATTCACACCGCAGCCGGACGATCTGGCGCTGTTGGCCTACACCTCCGGAACCACGGGGCCGCCCAAGGGGGCTCGGATCTCGCACGCCAACGCGTTCGCGACGGCCTCGGACTTCGGTGAGCGTGCGGGTACGGAGGACGGGGACGTCGTGTTCGCCGTCGCGCCGCTGTTCCACATCACCGGGGCCATGCTCGATGCCGCTG
The DNA here is from genome assembly GCF_038069675.1 of Rhodococcoides navarretei. Lineage (NCBI taxonomy): Bacteria > Bacillati > Actinomycetota > Actinomycetes > Mycobacteriales > Nocardiaceae > Rhodococcoides > Rhodococcoides navarretei. The sequence goes on along the minus strand of NZ_JBBPCN010000001.1, from coordinate 3,670,025 downwards.
TGGCTATGGTGCGAGACTGCGTGCTCGTGTTCGCTCACCGCTTCCATGCGGGCGTCACGTTGGACGCTTTCGTCGAGCATCGGGTCACGTACACCATCGGGTCCATCACCGTGTTCAACGCGATCTCCGAGAGCCCGGGCGCTGACCGCGCGCATTTTGCCTCGGTGAAGGCGCTGTACTCGGGCGGCGCGCCCATTCCTCCGGCCACCGTCTCCGCGTTCGAGGCGAAGTTCGGGTGCTACATCCACAATGCGTACGGAATGACCGAGACCACCGCCGGTGTGATCGCGGTGCCGCCCGGACTCCGGGCACCCGTGGACACGTCGAGCGGATCACTGTCCGTCGGACTGCCGCTTCCTCGCGTGCGGCTGCGCACACTCGACCCCACCGGGCGACCCACCGAGCCGGGAGTTGCCGGCGAGTTGGAAGTGTCCGGGCCACAGGTGGTCTCAGGATACTGGAAGAACCCCGAGGCGTCGGCGTCGACGATGCCCGAAGGTCGCCTGCACACCGGGGACGTAGCGGTCATCGACGAACAGGGATGGGTCTATCTCGTCGACCGGCTGAAGGACCAGATCAACGTCTCCGGATACAAGGTCTGGCCCCGAGAGGTCGAGGACGCCCTCTACGAACACCCGACGGTATTCGAAGCCGCCGTGGTCGGTCGTCCCGACACCTATCAAGGGGAGTCGGTGGTCGCGTACGTGTCGGTCCGCAGTGGTTCGGCCGTGACCACCGACGAGCTGATGGCCTTCGCGCGCGATCGGCTCGCTGCCTACAAGCGGCCGAAAGAAATACACATCATCGACGAGCTGCCCAAGACACAGACCGGGAAAATTCGTCGCGCAGCACTCAAACCTGTTTCAGCACTGACTCACTCGAGCGAAAGTGGCACCTCATGACCGTCGGATCACCCCGCGACACGCGCTCGACACCGGACATCTCCTCGCGGAAGAAGTCGTTGTTCGCCAGCACGATCGGCAACGTACTCGAGTGGTACGAGTGGAGCGCCTACGCGGTGTTCGCACCGTTCATCGCGGCAGCGATGTTCAGCCAGACCGATCCGGTTTCCGCGTTGCTGTCCACGTTGGCGGTGTTCGCCGTCGGATTCCTGATGCGGCCGCTCGGCGGCATCGTGTTCGGACGGATCGCAGACAAGAAGGGGCGCAAGTTCGTCCTCGTCACCACCATGTTGATGATGGCCGCCGGAAGCCTGCTGATCGGCATCATGCCCACCTACGGTGCGATCGGGGCCTGGGCGTCGGTGCTGCTGCTGCTCGCACGCGTCATGCAAGGTTTCGCCCACGGCGGCGAGTCGGCGACGGCCTACTCGTACGTCGGCGAGATCGCGCCACCGAACCGACGTGGGATGTGGGGAAGCGTCGCATTCGTTGCAATCTTCGGCGGCTCGGCACTGGCATACACCGTCGGTGGCGTCATCACCTCGACACTGTCCGAATCGGCTGTCGGTCAATGGGGTTGGCGTATCCCGTTCCTGCTCGGTGCAGTTCTGGCACTGTTCGCGTTGTACCTGCGCAAGAACATGGACGAGAGCGACGTCTTCGATTCGGAGCAGAACAAGGTGAAACAGGCACCGATCGCACGAAAGACGGTTGTGAAGGCAATCGTGTTGATGATCGGCATGACGTCGGGAATCACAGCGGCGCATTACACCTGGACCTCGTACGTGTCGACATTCGCCATCACGCAGCGCGGGATGAATCCCGATACCGCGTACTGGATGCTCGTCATCGCGCAGCTGATTGCGTTGGTGTCGCTGCCGTTCTTCGGTCGTCTCTCGGACTCGATCGGTCGCCGGCCGATGCTGGCTGCCTTCGCCGTGTTGATGTTCGTTCTGCAGATCCCGCTGACGATGATGATCTCGACGCAGTGGTGGACGTTGCTGCTCCCGTCGACAGTTGCCCTGCTCGTCATCGCCGTCCCGGCTTCGATTCTGTCGTCGACGTTGTCGGAGAGTTTCCCCACCCGACTCCGCACGCAGGCAATCGGATTCGCGTACTCGTTCTCGGTAGCGGTGTTCGGTGGAACAGCGCCCTATCTCAACCAACTCTTCCTCGGCCTCGATCTGGGCTGGGTGTTCGGCGTGTACATCATGTTCCTGGCCGCCTTGACCGGTGTCGCCTGCTTCTTCATGAAGGAAACCAAGGGGATTCGACTCGAGGACGTGTGATCCGGATCGGCGGAGCTTGCTCCTGACGTGGCGTGAGGTTCTACCGTTGCCAGTATGAACAGCAGCGATTCCACCACGTTGGGCATCGGTGACGTTGCCCGTCGAACCGGCCTCACCGAGCGCACATTGCGCTACTACGAAGAGTTGGGTCTGCTGGCTCCGGACCGAGACGGAGGGGGCAGGCGTCGGTACGACGGGGGAGATCTCGATCGGTTGTACCGAATTCGGCTGCTCCGCGAATTGGGCACTCCGCTTGCCGATGTCGATCCGGACGCGGCGGATTTCCAGCACCTGACTCGGCAACATCTGGCCGACCTGGACCGTCGGCTGGCGGAGCTTGCTCGGGTGCGCGAACGGGTTCGTGCGGTCGAGGACCGACTACTGCACGGTGCTCTTCTCGGCGACGACGCGCTGTTGGATCTACTCTCGTGCCTGTCGACCGAAGAGCCGGCGGTGACCGGTCGGACCACGTTGTTGGTCTACCGCGACATCGCAGCGGCCCACTCCTACCTCGTAGACGTGCTGGGACTGGCTCCGGGACCGATCGAATACGACGGTGACCGAGCAGTCCACGGAGAGGTTCACGCCGGTGACGGTGTTGTCTGGTTGCACCGCGAGGCTCCTGAACATCGAATGGTTTCGCCCCTGACCAACGGCATGGTCACCGCCTCGCTCGCGGTCCTGATCGACGACGTCGACGGCCATCACGCTCGAGTGGCCGCAACCGGGGCAGCGATCGACTACGCGCCCGCCGATATGCCCTACGGCGTCAGGGAGTACGGCGTTCGTGATCCGGAGGGGCATCTGTGGTCCTTCCAGACGCCGATCGCAGAACCTGTGGTGTCCTGAACCCGCTCTGCCCCAGCGGATCTATCGGTGATCGAGCAGTGACGTCGATGCCGTGTCGGCGAGGTCACTGCCTCCCAGCAGACGCATGAGCAGAAGGCCGTCGAGCACAGCCACAGCAGCGGCAGCCTCTCTGCGTCGGTAGTCCTGGTCCCCGACGACGAAGCCTCCGAGCCATTCGATCCAGCCCTCCACCAAGTGCGAGGCCACGGATTTGTAAGGCTCGATTCCTGCTGTTGCTTGTCCGATGGCCTCGAAGTAGAGCCCGAACAGCGGATCGCACTCGGGCTGTGCCACCACCGGCCACGCCGTCGCGACGAGTGAGCGGTGGTCGTTCATCGGCATCGAGAACGCGGCGGCCAACACGTGTTGCAGTCGATCTCCGACTACCGACAGAACGGACGTGACGAGCTCGTCCTTCGTCGGGAAGTAGTAGACGACCATGCGATCACTGATCTTCAAACGCGATGCGAGTCTGCCGAAGGTCAAGCGGCTCAGGCCGTCTTCCAGGGCGGCCTCGAGTGCCACGGACAGTATCTCTTCGCGTGAATGTTTCTTGACCACACCTTGATCGTAGTGGTCACTACAGGTACCTTCTCTTGTAGTGACCACTACAACTCGAAGGAGACGTCATGCGTACACGTTCGACTCCCTTGCTCGCACTGTCGGTTCTGCGATCGACCGCCGGACTGATCTCGTGGGCGAGTCCCGCACATTCGTGGCGTGCCTTCGGCCTCGGACCCATGCATCAAGTCGGAAGTGCGGGGGTGGCGACGCGCCTGTTCGGAGTCCGCGATCTCGCGCTGGGAATGGCGCTGCACCACCCATCCGCGGACGTTCGCAAAGCAGCCGTGGAGGCCGGCATCGCGATCGATGTCCTCGACGTCGCGGCAAGTGTGATCGGTCGTCGGGCAGGTGCGCCGGCTGCGAGTCTGGCCGGAGTGGCGGCCGGCGCAACGCTGTTCGTCGTACTGGGCGTGACGATCATCGCGGACTCGGCCGCTTCGTGATCATCCGCATCACCGGCGTCTCGTTCGGGTCGCTGTACTCTCTTGTGCGCGGTGAGGGGCGGTACTGCGGTGTTCTCGCCGTAGTCCATCCGATGGTCTAGCTTTGACGGTATGCGTCGGCTCGGCGCGGTGGACCTCCGGCAGAAGGACGCACTCCCATGACCGATGACACGCTGGCCGACTTCGAGCGAACCGAGTTCACCGCGGACGGGCGGACAGCGCCCGTGTATCGCATCGGAACCGGACCGGCTGTGATCGTGATGTCGGAAATGCCGGGCATCACTCCGAGGGTCGCGGACTTCGCGAGAACCGTCGCCGGAATCGGTTGTACGGCCGTCGTTCCGCACCTGTTCGGAGTCGACGGCAAGGATCCGCTGGCTGCGCCACTGGGAGCGCTCGGCACCGTTGCCACCATGTCCCGCGCCATGGTGCCGGCGTGCATCAGTCGCGAGTTCACCATCCTGGCCACCGGGAAATCGTCACGGGTCGTGGTGTGGCTGCGCGCCCTGGCAGCGCAGGAGCACGAGCGCTGCGGCGGACCAGGCGTCGGTGCCATCGGAATGTGCTTCACCGGCGGGTTCGCTCTCGCCATGGCGGCGGACGATCGACTGATCGCACCGGTGCTCTCGCAGCCGTCACTTCCGTTCGCGGCATCGAAGTCCCGCAGTCGATCGATCGACATCACCCAGGGCGACCTGGACAAGGTGAAAAGTCGTTGTGCGGCAGGCGAGCTCACGGTCCTGGGGATGCGTTTCGAAGGCGACAAGATGTGTCCGCCCGCGCGATTCCAGTGGCTGCGTGAGCAACTCGGCGACGCATTCGTCTCGGTGGAATTGCCCGACTCCGCCTTCAACCCGGAAGCATTCGGACCGCCGCATTCCGTCGTCACCGAAGGACTGATCGACGAGCCGGGGGAGCCGACACGGCAGGCGCTGGATCAGGTACTCGATCTGTTCCGTAAGCGGTTGCTCACGACAGATTGAGCAAGCGAACGTCCGGCCGGTGGACCGAGATTCATGCCCAGGGAACGGTGGCCTGTAGAACCGCCTCCGTCAACGCGCCGGTCCGCAGTGCCGTCACCGTCTGATATTCCGGATCGGCCACCATCTCGCTGAATGCCGTGCGCGAGGGGTACTGCACCAGCAGGACCGCATCCCAGGCCTGACCGTCGTCGGCTACCAACGCCGTCGAACCGTCGCCCGCATACAGCACCGTCGCGCCGTAGCGCGGAAGGAACGTCTCGTCCAGTGCTTTCGCATATTCTGCGTATGAATCGCGGCCATCGTCGGCGAACCGCAGCAGGTTGAGCATCACCACAGGACCACCGGGGTCTTCTTCCAGATAGCGCTTGAGGTCTCTTCCACGGGGATCTACAGCCATCGATCGAGTATGCGTCAGCCGACGATCCGATGGAGCAGAAACCACACTCGCAACGACTTACCGGTCGGCGGCGGCGACCCCGAGCGACAGATGTCCCCACGGGCGCAGCAGTCGGGGCCCGGGTAGCCGGTCGGTGTCCAATTCCTCCATCGTGAAGCCGGCGTCCGTCACCAATTCGGGGACATTACGAACGAGGTGGCATCCGCCGGCGACGCGTTGCTCGATGCCGTCGAGGCGACGCTGCCACGCGGCAACGCGTGGGTCCGGGGACAGACCGTGCTCGAGGAAGAACAACTTGCCGCCAGGACGAAGCACGCGTCCGATCTCACGCAGTGCACGAGCGGGGTCTGGCACAGTACACAGCGTGAACGTGCTGACCGCGGCGTCGCAGCTGTTGTCGGGCAGCGGAAGCGACTGTCCGTCGAGTCCCACGAAATGGATCGGAATCGATGACGCAGCAATGCGGTCGGCTGCCAGATGCCGCGCACCGAGAGACGGCTCGACGGCGGCGACGGACGTCACCGCACTCGGGTACACCGGAACGTTGGTGCCGGAGCCGAACCCGATCTCCACGACGTCGCCGCTGAGCCCGGAGAGGGCGCGGGTCCGCAAGCGGTGCACGTAGGACCCGTCGAGCACGACGTCGATCAGTCGGGGGAGTAGGCGGTCGGACCACAAGGCCACGGTGTTTGGCTTTCGTCGTCGGTGCGGTGTCTGTCTGTTCACTGCATCGGTTCCCCGGTGGTATCGAAAACCCAGCACGGACAGCGGCGAAGCGCCACCGGATGCAGATACAACCGACAGTATCGGTGACACCGCTGCGTGACAGCTCCTCGGGGAAACTCGACCAGTCGTTCAGCGAATCGAGCCGCTGTGGGACCCCCGAGACGGTGGTTCCATGGTCAACGGTAGAACTGGAAGAGCGGGAAAACCGGTGACTCGATGAATGGGAAGTGTGTCGTCCATGACCGATGTTGAGAAAGTGACCGTATTCGGAACTGGAGTGCTCGGTTCACAGATCATGATGCAGGCTGCGTACCACGGAAAAACCGTTGTGGGATACGACATTTCCGACGAATTGCTGGCCAAACTGCCGGATCGCTGGGAATGGATGCGCGGATACTACAAGCGTGACCTGAAGACCTTCGACGAGGCGCGCTTCGACGAGGCCATCGAATCCATCACGACCACCACCAGCGTCGCGGAAGCCGTTTCGGACGCCGACCTGGTGATCGAAGCAGTTCCGGAGGATCTCGAGCTGAAGAAAAGTGTCTGGTCGGATATCGGCGCGTCCGCCCCGCCGAAAACCATCTTCGTGACCAACTCGTCGTCGCTACTGCCCAGCAGTTTTGCGGAGGCTACCGGGCGGCCGGAAAAGTTTCTTGCACTGCACTTCGCCAATCTCGTGTGGCGGTACAACACAGGTGAGGTGATGGCAACTGCTGCAACAGATCCCGTTTATTTCGATACCGCATTGAGCTTCGCTTCGGAGATCGGTCTCGTTCCCGTTCCGGTCCGAAAGGAAGTTCCGGGATACGTGTTGAACAGTCTTTTGATTCCGCTGCTGCAAGCAGGAGCCAACCTCTACGTCGGCGGGGTTGCCAATCCGGCGGACATCGACAACGTGTGGCGCATAGCCACCGGGGCGCCCGCCGGTCCGTTCCAGATATACGACACGGTCGGCTTCAACGTCGCAGCACACATCGCCCGCGCACACGGCGGCGAGGATCAGGTCAAGTTCGCCGATCTTCTGCAGAAGGGTATCGACGCGGGAAAGACGGGCCTCGGGGACGGTGAGGGCTTCTACACGTACGATTCCGACGGCAAGCGTCTCGATGCTGTCGAGTCGTGGAACATCAACTGAATCGCTCGATCACTGTCCCATTCAGGTGGACGAGACCGCGAAAAGATTCATGCATGGGTGCCCATTGTTCGACGGTCTCGTTGTCGGTGTCTCCAGCATGCCACCGCTTGGATCGTCGGACATTCGTGCGCCGCAGCGATGGCCGCCGAGCCGGATCAACCGAGTTGCCGCAGTTGAATCGCAGTGTCCAACGCGAGTCGATGCCATGCAGATCGCGGATCTCGGCCGGTCAGTTCCTGGGCTCGGCGCAGTCGGTAGCGCAGAGTCTGCGGATGCACATGCAACTGTGCCGCGGCGGCCGTGGCGGTACCGGTGGCGATGAAGGCCGAAAGCCCTTCGAGGATATGCTTGTTCGCCGACTCGGTGAGCGAGCCGAGAACGGTGCGCACCACCTCGCTCGTGTCCGCAGTGGTCCGTGCGGTCAACAGTGCCAGCAACTGGCCGTCGCCACTGTCGAGCACGGCACGGTCGTCGAACGCGTGGTCCGGTGCAGTGTCCAGCGCCTCCGAAGCAAGTCTCCACGCACCTCCTACACCGACAATGGTCGATCGCACTACCAGGCACCCGCGCAGCATCATCTCGTTACAGGCGGCCTCGACCTCGGTGCGCTCGATGGCATTGGGCAACAACAGGATTGCGCGCTGATCACGCCGAGTGCACAGATGGCTTCGTCGAGTAGACTGTGCCGTGCGGTCGGGTGGGGTGAGTCCCAGTGCGAGAACGAGAGATTCGACGGTGTCGTCGGTCAGTGACCTGCCTGCGTCCATCGGCTCCACCACCAGCACATTCGGGTGAGTAGGCAGCTCGAGGTCCAGTTCGCGGACGCGATCGGCCAGCGCACCGGGCGAATTCTGCCTGCCTGCCACGAGGTCGTCGAGCAAGAGCGCATGCGCCTGTGCGCGATTGGACGTGAGCTGTTCGCGCGCAACGATATACGCGCCGATGATCTCCTCTGATATCGCATCGATGGCGTCGAGCACGCCGAGGCTGAGCTCGGCGATGTCCGGCGGTTCGAGTGCATCGAGATACTCGGTGGTCACGTGCCGAACGAACACGCTCGACGCGACTCGGTACGCTCGGAGCACGTCGGCCAACGGCCGCCCGTCGGCGGCGCGTGCGGCACCGATTGCGCGGAACCTACTGTGATCTCGCTCGTCGATGGTCGAATCGCCGCCCGCCCACAACGTCATCAGGCGTCGCAACGACCAATACGCGATTGCCTCCACGTCGGCCAGTTGAGGCCCGTGCAGGTTGCGGTATACCGGGATTGCGTCGCGAACGGCCTGCACAGCCGACGCCACGACGGCGACCAGTTCCCCTTCGATCTCGGCGACCACCGCGGCTCGGGCTGTGTACATCGCGGCATCCTGTCACAGTTTGTCAGTTGCTGATAGACCGAATCATCATTGGTGCAGATTTCCTTGAGTTACGGTGCTCACGACAGCACAGTCGAGGGAGACAGCCGAGTCGAGCAGAAGAGTGGGGCCAATGGACGCAGACGTGATCGTGGTGGGTGCCGGCCTGGCAGGTCTGGTGGCAACCGCCGAATTGGCCGACGCCGGAAAACGCGTCCTCCTCCTCGACCAGGAGCCCGAACAGAACCTGGGCGGTCAGGCGTTCTGGTCGCTCGGCGGTCTGTTCATGGTCGATACGCCGGAGCAGCGACGCATGGGTATCAAGGACTCTGCAGAACTGGCGTGGCAAGACTGGCTCGGCACCGCGACATTCGACCGCGGCATCGACGATCCCGCAGGCGAGGACTACTGGGGTCACCAGTGGGCGCGCGCGTACCTCGACTTCGCAGCGGGGGAGAAGCGCTCGTGGCTGCATGCACAGGGCATGCGCTGGGTTCCCATCGTCGGATGGGCCGAACGCGGTGGATACCTCGCCGAGGGCCACGGCAACTCTGTGCCGCGCTTCCACCTCACCTGGGGGACCGGCCCCGGCGTTGTCGCACCGTTCGAGCGGCGCGTGCGCGAGGCGGCCGACAAGGGATTGGTGCGCTTCGGTTTTCGACACCGTGTGGACGAGTTCATCGTCAGTGCCGGCACAGTCGAGGGAGTCCGTGGCGCAGTTCTCGAACCCAGTGCCGCAGAGCGTGGTTCGGGTAGTACCCGGGCGGAGGTGGGCGAGTTCGAGCTGCGTGCCGGAGCGGTGCTCGTCACGGCGGGCGGCATCGGAGCCAATCACGACCTGGTGCGGGAGAACTGGCCGGCCCGGTTGGGATCAGCTCCGAAGTCGCTGATCTCGGGAGTTCCCGAACATGTCGACGGCCGGATGCTCGGCATCACCGAGAAAGTCGGGGGCCGTCTGGTCAACAAGGACCGCATGTGGCACTACACCGAGGGCATCAAGAATTGGAACCCGATCTGGAAGAACCACGGAATCAGGATCATTCCCGGCCCGTCGTCCATGTGGTTCGACGCGCGTGGCCGACGCTTCCCGGTTCCGAACTTCCCGGGATTCGACACCCTCGGAACGTTGAAAGCCATCCAGGACAGCGGATTCGAGTACTCCTGGTTCGTCCTCACCCAGAAGATCATCGAAAAGGAGTTCGCGCTCTCGGGATCGGAACAGAATCCGGACATCACCGGCAAGAACCTCAAGCTCGTTCTCAGTCGGGTGTTGCCCGGTGCCAGCGAACCGGTAGAGGCGTTCAAGAAGAACGGCGAGGATTTCGTCGTTGCCGACTCCCTCGGCGACCTCGTCCAGGGAATGAACAAGATTGCCGGTGAGGACCTGATCGACCTCGCCGATCTGCGGCGGCAGATCGAGGCCCGCGACCGCGAGGTCGACAACCCCTTCACCAAGGATCTACAGATCTCCGCTATCCACAACTCGCGTCGTTCGCGCGGAGAGCGGATCGCGCGTACCGCGTCACCCCACAAGATCCTCGACCCCAAGTCGGGTCCGTTGATTGCCGTGCGCCTGAATATCATCACGCGAAAGACCCTGGGCGGCATTCAAACCGACCTGCAGGGGCGCGTCCTCGACGGCGACGGACAGGCGATCGAGGGACTGTGGGCGGCCGGTGAGATCGCCGGATTCGGCGGTGGTGGAGTGCACGGATACCGCTCACTGGAAGGAACGTTCCTGGGTGGGTGCATCTTCGGGGGCCGTCAGGCCGGACGTGCGCTCGCAGCGCAAGCGTGATGAGCTCTCGCGTCAGCCAGCGGAGTCTCCGATCGACTCGATGATGGTTCGGGCACACAGAGCCGGGTCGTCGATCATCGGAACATGGCCGACGCCGGGCAAGGTGACGAACCGGGCATGAGGGAGCCGCTGCTGGGCAACGGGAACGAATTCCGCCGGGGGGAAGATTCGATCGTGAGCGGCCCACGCGACGGTGACCGGGCAAGGTGGATCGACGAGTGGATCCATGCTCTCGCGGGTGTTAAGCAACTCGTACGCCGCGTCGCACCCTACGAGATCCTGGAACGATCGACGGGCCTGCTGCGTCGTCATTCGGTATCCGTGTACCGCGATGTCACGCATGGCAATTCGGCGAACGAGGCCGAACGTCATCAGCGGCGGGGCAAGACGCCGAGTGGCGTCGGCCAACTTTTTGGTGCGGATCAAGGTGACTCGGCTGGCCCCGGGCTTGTCGTCCTTCGCCCACAGTCCTGCAGGTGAGAAAGCGCAGACCGATCGTGCGCGCCCCCGCCTCGCCAGTTCGACGGCCATCCATCCGCCCATCGAGTTTCCGGCGACGTGTACTGCACCCAGCCCACGCTCGTCGAGTTGGCGTTCGGCAGCGTCGGTGACGGCCGCAATCGTCGCTTCGGTGCCGAGCACCGGACCTCCGAGGTGACCGGCCGCGGTGGGAACGATGACGTCGAACCTATCGGTGAGAAGCGGCACGACGTCGTCCCACGCTGCTCCCGACATGGTGACGCCGTGCAGCAACATCAATGCAGGTTTGTCGGTCATCGGCTGAATTCGGCCAGTCGAGTCGAAACCTGTTCCGGGAGACCATCGTTCTGCTTCTGCGCCGCCGTCAGAACATCGAGGTGGTTGTAGCCGGGCAGCGTGATCGGAATGTCGTTCGGGCTGTCGGACGCACCCAGATCCAGACCACCGTCGCCCTGCAAGGTCAGCACGGGGTTGCGGCTCACGCCGTCGCGGTAGAGGTAGTGGGCGGCAATCGACGGCGCGGTCGGTTGCCCCAGATCGGTGGTGATGGCCGTCGGGAAGTACCACTCGGTGAAGTCGAGTGGTGGTTCGCTCAGGCTCCGCGCGATCTGCGAGATGGAGGTGACTTCCTGCGAGGGGATCGGTGTACGAGTTCGGGGTCATCTCGTCGTAGTCCTGCCACGTGTAGACGACGGACGGATCTCCGTAGCTCGTCGGTGCTGCCTTGCGGTCGCTGCCGAACACCTGACCCAAAAACGGAATGGTCGCGATCACGTCGTTCGGCATCGGGAAGTATTTGTCCTGAACGGGTCCGTTGCCGATGAAGCCGACGCTGGTCTGCAGAAATCCGAGTGGCTGAGAATTGTCGTCGAGCAACGCGCCGACGACGGCTTCGTTTGTGGCGTACAGCGTTCTGATGTCGGGCAGCCCGGTCGTGGCCATCAAGGTGTCCTTGGACAGCAAGGTCCGTAGAGTCGCATCGAAGTTGAGGCCGCGCGGTAGTCGGTCGACGACGTCGTTGACTCCCGTCGGGTCCAATCGAGCGGCAAGTCCCGCTATCGCAAGCAGATTCGTCGTTTCCGGATTGATGACGGCGGGCAGTCGCGTCACCGGATACACGTCGGTCAAGGTGCCCGACGCGGCCTCGATCGGCTCGGCGAGCGCCGGCGGGAGTTCTGGAATGTCGAGGTTGCGGATGGGGTTCGGAGGACCGGCCTTGATCACGGTGTCGAGTGCGAAGTACCCGGAGCACTGGTTGTATCCGGCATCAGCGGTGGTTGCCGGGTTGCCGTCGAAATCCCAGTTCGCGAAGTAACCGGTCAGGAATCCACCGAGGGAATGGCCACCGCACAGCACCTTCTGCTTGCGGATGTTCTGGTCGGGGAGTTCGAGACGCAGCACGTCGTACTGGTCGCGCATCGTCTGCACCAGGCCCTGGTCCTTCAACCACGCGGTGCCTGCGCCGTCGGCGTATCCGGCGAAAGTGCGGCCGTCGGCGGTTCCCCCGGCGAAGTAGTAGTCCGTGGCGATGTCGAGGTCGTTCGCGGCGAGTGCCGCCTGGCTTCCGGTGTGATCCTCCAGGCAGTTCGAGCGACGGTCCAGGGCCCAGAATTCGATGTGTCTGCCCTCGGCAGCTGCTGCGGCGACAGTGTTGCGTGCGACGGACTCGAAGGCACCCGCACCTTCGAACACCCCAGGCTGTGCCACGAGCACTCGGTCGGCGTCCGCTGAATTCTCGGGACCGTCCGCGGCTCGGTATCGCAGATAGGAGAGCCGATCGCACTCCGCCGGGTGCGGTTCAGAACCCACGGGAAGCGGGGCATCGAGAACGACCACCGACGCGACGACCCCGGTGACGGGTGAGGACGACGAGATCTCGCGTTCGGTGCGGCCTGGCACAGGCTCCGCAGACACTGCGGCAGGTACCACGGCCGAAATCGACACCACCAGCGACGTGCACACGGCACCACGCACGAACGAACGCCGCGCGAATTCCCCCAGAATTGTCATGGCCCCCACCATCGGCATGAATACATCGTGCATCCGGGAATCTAGCATCGGACCGCGCCGCGGTGAACGGCTATCGGTCAGAGATCGTCGAGGGTGACCAAGCCGTCCTGCAGTGCGCGGGCCACGAGCGACGCTTTGGTGGGTGCCGCTCGCCCGACGGTGGAATATTTCGCGCGAATTCGAGTCAGGTGGGTGTTGACTGTGCCGAGCGCAATGTGCAGAACCGCACACACTTCCTGCTTGGAGTCGCAGCGCAACCACGCACCCAGGACTGCGATCTCGCGCGCAGTGAGGCCCGGATCGGCGAAGTCGGACGTCTCGCCATGTGACCGGGATCTGTCGGTGCTGGGGGTCGAGACGGTCCGAGACCTCATGGTCGATGCGCTGCGGCGGGGTGCAAAGCGCTGCGAGGGCTGAGCCGTCGGAACGGCTATGGGCTGGATCGGTGTGGTGATAACACCCGAATCCATCGTTCGCATCACATTCGCCCCCGCTGTCCGTGTTGGGTCTTTCGATCATCCGACCACGGCGGAAAACATGAAACAACACCACCGAGTTCGAGTGCGAGCGCAGTTTTGTAGCGGGTTATCGAGCAGTTTTGATAAGGCTGTAAAACACTCGGCCGGGCCAATGAGGTTGCTATGGTTCGATGTCCACAAGGTCACACATTCGTAGGCGGCTGTCGTTGAGCACGAAATCCACACCACGTGAACAACTGCTCGGGGCGGGGCTGCGTTTGTTGGCCGACCTCGATATGTCGGTGCTGGCCAAATCGTTGTCCATTGCCGCGATCGTGGACGAGGCGGGACTGTCGCATCAGACCTTCCACAACGTGTATCCCGGCTCCTCACGCGCCGAGGAGCGCGGCGGTAAGGAAGCGTTCGTGGAGGATCTACTCACGCATGTGTCGTTGCAGTACTCACCGCCCGATGAACCCGGCGCGCAGCCTTCCGTCGAACTCGCGGTCTATTTCGAGCACCTGATCTCGGGCTTGATGCGGAGAAGGATGATCGGCGGCATGATCGCCTCCGATCATGCCGGTGCCCGATCGTCGCTGGCTCCGGAATTCGATGCCATGGATCGCGCCGCCGAGAGCGCAATTCGGAACCGACTTCGTGCTCGCGGCGGTTCGGTCAAAAGGCCTCTGACGGTGACCGACCTGTGCACGGTCTTCGTCGCTCTGCTCGACGGGCTTGCCTTCCGGGAGACGCTCAGCCCGGGAACGATGTCAGCGGCACGGGTGTCCGAGGTCGTCGACTCGTTGTTGGACTGGGCAGTGGACCCGGTGCACTCGGATCGATGGCAGGGCGCCGCGCAGCAGGTCGATGCTCCGCCATCACTCGAACCCCTCGATCCTTCCAGGGTCGATATCGAATCCGATGTCATCGCGGCCACCGAGGCACTGTTCTCGGAACACGGCTATTTCTCGGTCACTCTTGCCGACATCGCGTCGGCTTCCTCGCTGAGCGTCACCGATCTCAAGCGATTGTTTCCCAGCAAAGTCGACATCATCGTTGCCGCGCTGACACCCGAGTTCGAGCGGGTCCTCCGACTGGGTCGCGCAGATGCTCGTCTCGAAGTGGAACCGGTTGTCGCCCTTACCCGTACGGTGAATCGGCTGGCGGAGTTCGTGGCGAATAATCGGGCGATGAGCTCGGGAATGTTGCTGGCGCTGAGTTTCGAGCAGTTTCACGAGCCGGGTACCGTCACCACCATCAGGGAACATCTTCCGGTGCCGTCAGCGCTCGTTCCGGTCATCGAAAGCGGGCAGCGCCGAGGTGATTTCGCCACCGATGCGTCTGCACTCGAATTGGCCACGATACTCGCCAACAACGTGGTGATCAGATCTGTGACGCGGTCTGCCGAGCCCCCGGAGGAGGTCGCCGACGTCGTTCTGAGGGTGTTCCTGTCCGGAATACTGTCTCGGTGATCGAGGCCTGGTGCGATGATCACGCCTCGGCCGAGCTTCAGTCGGGAAGAGGGACCTCGAAGGCGAGCAGTGCGACGTCGTCCTGCAGGCCGTCCCCGAAGGAGGCCAAGAGCGACGTGAGGTCGTCGACGATCTTCGGTGCCGTCGTCGGACCCTTTCCGGCAGCGAAGGATTCGAGGCCACCGTCGTCGTCGAAGCGCGTCCGCCCGGGTCCGACGATCGCCTCGGTCAACCCGTCGGTGTAGAAGGCCATGACGTCACCGGGTCGCAGCGTCACCGATGCAGACGCGAAATACGGCTCGGCCAATGCTCCGACCAACTGGCCACCGGTGGTGTCGACGAAGTCCACGACCGCGTCGCGAGTGACGCGCAGCGCAGGTGGATGCCCGCCGCTGGCGAGGTGAACCTCTGCGCCATCGGGTCCCGGTGAGATGGTGCCGAACACCACCGTGCAGAATCGCGGGTCGTCGCCGTGAAACTCGTGGTGCAGAACGGTGTTGAGGTTTTCCAGCACGGAGATCGGATTGCGGTCGAACACTGCGGCGGCGCGCAGGGTGTATCGGGTCAGCGAGGTGACGGCGGCGGCTCCCGCGCCCTTGCCACTGACGTCACCGAGGAAGAAGCCCCATGTGTCCTTGTCGAGTGGGAACACGTCGTAGAAGTCGCCACCGACCTCGTCGATCGATGCAGGGTGATAGTGGGCCGCGACGTTCATGCCCGTCGGAGCGGACAGGATCGGGGGCAGCAGGGTGCGTTGCAGGGTCGACGCAAGAATCTGCACCTGCGTTTTCTCCGCCTCTGCCTGCTTGCGTGCTTGTTCCGAGGCACCGAGTGCGTCCTGTGATCTGTCCAGTGCGGCCTCGGCGGTGTCCTGCGCGGCCTCGGCATTGTCGCGGGCGTCGATCAGATCCTTTTCGCGCACGTGACGCTCGGTCTCGTTGTGCAGCGTCATCGTCACCGTCATGGCCCCCGCGGACGTGCGGACACTGTTGGCGAGTATCGACACGGCAATTGCGGAATTGCGTTCGGCGGAGATGGTCAACTTCGCGGAGGCCCCGATCGGAGAGTCGTCCGGTGAACCCGACGCAACGTCCATCAGCGCCGTCAGTACCGGCTCGAACTCGATCGTGAACAGATCGGTGACCGCTGTTCCTACGAGAGCATCACGACTGCGTGCAGTGATCCGGGCGGCGGCCGCATTGGCGTACAGGATCCGTGCGGTGGCGACGTCGACCGAGAACACACCGCACGGTGCCGTGTCGAGCAGTTCAGCGGCGGTGGCAGACATGGGCACTCCCTTCGGTCATGACGAGCGGCTGGCAGATCTCGAACGGCCGGCGGAGACCGGGTTCATCCACGTTGCAGTCACGATGGTGCCGAACCCCGGCCGGTGGTCGACGACGAGATCGTCGGCCACCGCAGCAGCGAGTTGCAGACCGTGGCTGCGGTTGGTCGTCGGTGTCGGTGGCCGCCACGTTCCGGTGTCGGAGACCGTGACGGTCAGTGTCTCGTGTTCGTACGCGGCGGTGATGGTCATCGTTCCGGGCTCCGGTGCCGAGCGGTACGCGTGCTCGACGACGTTGGCGAGTGCCTCGTAGACCCCGAGCACGATGTCGTCGACCAAGGAGTCGCTCACCCCCAGTTCGAGAGCCCAACTATGCAACCGTCGTCGAACAACTGTCGCTACGGTCGACTCCGCGGGAGCGGTGTGCGTCCAGCGCCGAGTCGACGGCGTGGGAGTGACCCCGCTCATGAGCACAGTCCGGACGGGTGTCGGCCGTTCATCGGGCGGCCTCGTCGTCGAGGGTCGCCGACTGCACGTGAGCAACCGCATCCGGCACCGTCGTGAACGTGGCCATCACCCGGTCGATTCCACTCAGTTGAACGGGCCGAGTGACGACGCCGTTGACTGCCACCAGCGCCATGCGCGACGCGTCCGGCATGCGGTCGCATACTCGCACCAGCACCGTGATTGCGCTCGACGACAGAAAGCTCACGTCGGTCAGATCGACCACGAGTCCGCCCCTGGCCGTGTCGGCCGCAGGGAAGGCAGTGGCCGACAGTTCCGGGATGGTGTCGAGATCGAGTTCGCCTCGAACGGTCAGCACGGTGGTGGCCTCGTGCTCGGCCGCCACGATCTCGAACTGTCCTCCGGTCGGCTCCTCTGACATGCGCTCGACGTTACCTGTTATCGAGTCGGATTCACGACCGAGAGGAATCGTCGAACAGCTCGCCCGCGCCCAGCACGTCCAACACCATGCGCACCGATCGTGCGGGGGCCAGTACTCGGATCTTGTCCGGATGCACGTACGTGGCGTCGATGATTGCATTTGCGACGCCGGAGTAGATGAACGACACCTCCGACAGATCGACCGAGACCCGAGTCGATACGGAGGCCAGAACGTCGAGACTGTGCACGAATTCGGCGCGAGTGGACATGTCCAGTTCTCCGAAGGCACGCAGTGTGTTGTGGCCGTTCGGTCGAGTTGTCGTCTCGAGTCGGAACACGCCCTCTTCGTCGCGAATGGAGCGTTCCATGGTTGCGGTGCTCGTCAACATTTGCCTACCTCTTCCCCGAAGCGCTCGTTCCGGTCGGTGACCGCCGGCTGCGAGACGCTGAGTTGTTGTGCAGTCAACGATGCCAGTGCGTCATTGCGGAAGGCTCAGTCGTTGAATCTCGAACTGGTAACACAAGGTCACGGTTCGGTAACGGCGCTACCTGGTCAGCACATCGATGAGGGAACCGGTGATCTTTTTCTTCACCCAGCCGCGCGCACCTCGTTGACCGAGCGCGGCCCGGGCAGCATTGAGGCCGGCTGCACCGTGCACTCCGCCACCCGGGTGCGCCGATGCCGATCCCAGGAACAGCCCTTCCACCGGGGTTTCCGACCGGCCCAGGCCAGGCGTCGGGCGAAATATCAACTGCTGCTGCAATTGCGCGGTGCCGCCGTTCACCGCACCACCGTGCAGATTGGCATCCGCACCGTGCAGATCGCTCGGGCGTTGCACGACTCGGCCCACGACCGAATCGAGAAAGCCCGGTGCGTGCGCATCGAGGACGTCGTCGACTCGGCCCGCCACGGTGTCTGCCGAGGCATCGTCGACGACGCCCCGCGGGAGATGCGTGTAGGCCCAGGCGCTTTCGGTGCCCTCCGGCGACCTGCTGCGATCGGCGGTGGTCATCTGGCCGAACAGTATGAACGGGCTCTCGGGGAGTACACCGGTGGTGAGATCTGCCGCCCAGTGCACGAGACCGTTGTCGTCCGCACCGAGATGGACGGTGCCGGCATCGGCCAAAGACGGCGAATTCCACGCTATTCGGCGATCGAGAGCGTAGTTCACCTTCACCACCGGGGTGTCCCACTCGAAGGTGCGCAAGTCGTCGTGCACGCGGCGCGGAACGGCGTCGAACGGAAGCAGCGATCCGTACAGCGCCGGTGCGGATACGTCGGCGACGATCGCTCTGCGTGCCCGGAACGTATCTCCGGCCGCGGTGTGCACGGCACGAGCGCGGCCGCCGCGTACATCGATGAGCTCGACCGCTTGACCGCACTCGAGCACCGCACCCGACGCGGCACCACGGCGAATCAACGCGCTCGTCAATGCCGACGATCCACCGACCGGGGCGGGATACCCGACATCCTGGGCCAGCATCGTGAGCAGCCAACCCATCATGCCGCTCACCGGAGCATCGGTCGGGACGTCACCGTGCATCGCGTTACCCAGCAGGAGGCAGCGAGCAGCCTCGCTGTGGAAGAGCTCGTGTGCCATCACCCGGGCGGGGAGGGCTGCGAATCGAGCGAAACGCAGTGTCTCGGGCACCCCGAGCGTGCGGGCGAGGCGAGCCGCGGGGACGACGGGTGGAAACGGGCCGAACAGCGAATTCATGAAGGGCTCGCGAATGCGTTGCCATTGCTCGAAGAGCTCCAGCCAGGTGCGGCCGTCGCGCTTGTCGTGTTCGGAAAGCATTGCCGCAGTGGTCTCCACGTCGTGGTGAACGACCGGTGCATCGGTGTCCTGCGGAGACAGCGCGTGCCCGTACGCCGCGGGGGAGTGCGACCACTGCAGCCCGTGGCTTTCC
Organism: Rhodococcoides navarretei; assembly: GCF_038069675.1. NCBI lineage: Bacteria > Bacillati > Actinomycetota > Actinomycetes > Mycobacteriales > Nocardiaceae > Rhodococcoides > Rhodococcoides navarretei. Next base: position 3,651,080 of record NZ_JBBPCN010000001.1, on the reverse strand, counting down.
AACTCGAGTGCCGTCATGGCAGGCGAGGCGAGAGCCAGTGGGTAGAACGCGCTGAAGAGATCGCTGGTGAATCCAGGAACCAGCGTCGCGCTGCGCACAGCCCCGCCGGGATGTTCGGCAGCCTCGAGGACCACGACGTCCCAGCCGGCGTCTGCCATCGCGGCCGCCGCGACCAAGCCGTTGTGGCCACTGCCGATCACGATCGCGTCGACCTCGGTGGTGGTCATCGGACGGCACTCCTCTGGTCGGTGGTGGTCTTCCCGGTCAGCACGTTACCGGCGACGTACAACGCAACTCCTACGGCGAGGAGCAGTCCGGCACGGAGCCACGTTGCCGCGGACTGTTGAGTCAGCAACACAGCGCACGTGATCAGCGCCAGGATGGGGAGCACTGTCGGCGTACGGAAATGGTCGGAGTCGGCCCGATCGCCACGGAGTACGAGCACCGCGATGTTGGTGCTGACGAAGACGAACAGCAGAAGCAGCACGACCGTCTCCGCCAGCGCGGCGACGGAACCGGTGCTGCACAACACCATCGCGACAACCGTGGTGGCGACGATCGCCGCCCACGGAGTCCTGCGGCCAGGCAGAACCTTGGCCAATGCGCCCGGAAGCAGACCGTCACGAGCCATGCCGAAGGTCAGTCGCGACGCCATGATCATGGTCAGCAGTGCACCGTTGGCTACCGCTAACAGCGCGACGAGGCTGAAGACCCACGGCGGAATGCCGGCATCGGCAGCGGCGACGACCTCGAGCAGTGGGCCGGTCGATTGCGCCAGGGTGTCGGCAGGCACGACCGTCGAGACGGCAAGACCTACGAGCACGTACACCACCCCGGCGACGGTGACGGCACCGAGCAGAGCACGCGGATAGACCCGGCGTACGTCCTCGACTTCCTCGGCGATGTTCGCGGACGTCTCGAATCCTACGAACGAATAGAACGCGAGCAGAGCCGCACCGAGCACTGCGAGCGTCGGAGTTGTCTCGTCGGTGAATTCGAGGACCCTGGACGGGGTGCCGTCGCCCCGGCTCAGGACGAGACCGGCGAGGGCGACGATCAGCACCAGCCCCGATACCTCGACGATCGTCATAGCGAGATTCGCCCGCAACGATTCGGTGATCCCGCGGGCGTTGAGCAGCCCGACCAGTAGTAGGAAGACGACCGCCGCCGGCACAGCAGGCACGTCGAGGAACACGCCCAGGTAGTCGCCCGAGAAGGCGAGCGCCAAGCCTGCGGCGCTGGTGACGCCTGCGGCGAGCATCGAGAACCCGACGAGGAACGACACGATGGGTTTTTTGTATGCCTGTTGCGCGAACACGGCCGCGCCACCTGCTCTCGGGTACTTGGTGACGAGCTCGGCGTACGAGGCCGCGGTGAGCAGGGCCATCAGCAGCGCCACGAGCATCGGTAGCCAGATCGCTCCGCCGATCTCGCCTGCGATCTCGCCGACCAGCGCGTAGATTCCGGCACCCAGCACATCGCCGAGTATGAACACGAACAGCATTTTGCCCGAGACTGCCTGTCGCAGTGGGGTATTGCTCATGGAGTTGTGGACCGCTCTGCCAGCAGAGCGAGCCGACGGAGCGCTTCGGCGTTGCGCGGATGTGCCAACAGATATTGCACTCGGTTCGGCACCAGGTCGAACGGCGGGGTGATCGCGTGCTCGATGATCTCCATGCGACAACCGGTGGCAATCGGGTGCAGCCGCACCGTGATCGAGGCCTTGCCGAACGGCAGCGCCCGCGCTTCCAGTCGAAGCTCTCGGTTGACGTGAAGTCCCACCGAACGCGTGACGTCGCTCAGGACCGCGGGCCATGCGCCCACCGAATGGTGGATCGCGGAGCCCGGGGCGGGCCAGGTGTCGTCGACCGCGCGAATACGGGATGCGCCGACCACCCAGGTGGCGTACGTCCATCCGTTCGCGAGAACGTTCCACACGTCCTCGCAACTGGCTGTCGTGTTCCTGCTGGTGGGCACGGTTCGGCCTCCGAACTCTCGTCGTGTCGCGTGATCGCACGATCACAGATCGTGCGCCGCTGCTCCTGGGCTCGAAGTCGATGTACTGCGCGGCGTGGTCGTCGGAGACGACCCGAAGTGGTCGTATGCCCCGAAACTGCCGGACCCAATCGGATGCGACCACCTGATTCACGGTCGATTCCGCGTTGTCATACTGAGGGCATGTCGACAATCGCGTATGTCATCGCAGGTTCGGAAGCCACCGGCGGAGCTGGTCTGCAGGCCGATCTCAAGACATTCGAGCGACTCGGGGTGTACGGCGTCGGAACGATCACGTGCATCGTGTCGTTCGACCCGAAGTCGGGCTGGAGTCACCGTTTCGTTCCCATCGACAGCTCGGTCATCGCCGATCAGATCGAAGTGGCCACGGCCGCACACGATCTCGACGTCGTCAAGATCGGCATGCTCGGTACGCCCGGTACCGTCGAGACGGTGGCGACCTCGTTGCGTCTGCAGCCGTGGCGGCATGTGGTGGTCGATCCGGTATTGATCTGCAAGGGCCAGGAGCCGGGCGCGGCACTCGACACCGACAACGCTCTCCGGCGCGACATTCTCCCGCTGGCCACCGTGATCACGCCCAACCTGTTCGAGGCGCAGACGTTGTCCGGAATGGACGCCATCTCCACCGTCGATGACCTGGGCGAGGCTGCCAAGCGCATTGCCGAACTCGGGCCGCGCTACGTGGTGGTCAAGGGTGGTGCCGGCTTGCCCGGCGACGAAGCCGTCGATGTCGTCTACGACGGTTCCGAACTGACAGTGCTGCGCGCCCCCAAAGTGGGCGACGAGCGGGTCTCGGGAGCTGGATGTGTGTTCGCGGCTGCCATCACCGCCGAGCTTGCCAAGGGCGCGGAGGTGCAGGATGCGGTGGCCACTGCCAAGAGCTTCGCGCACGCGGGCATCGTCGGACGACTGACGAGCAACGCTCCGTTCGCCGCGGTGAGTTGGCACGACTGACAATCGCTTCCGCCGTCAGGTTTATCTCCGGTCTCGAGCGGGCAGCCGTCGTGGACGGTTTGTCTCGAATGGGATGAACGGTCCGCATCCGGAGGGGATCCACATGGCAGACGAGAACACGAGCGAAGCCGACGCCGGAGCCACTGACGACGATCGGACGACCCGCGGGCACGCCGGTGAGGCGATCGTCGACACACGGAACTGGCCGGGTTACATCTGCATCGGAGTGGCGCTGGTGAGCCTCGGTCTCACCCTCACCGCAGCTGGTTACGGCTTCACCGGTTGGGTGTGGATCGGGGCAATTGCCGCGACGGTTCTGCTGGTGGCCGGAATTACCTTGGTGCTTCTGGAGCGTAGGCGCGTCAAGGCTCGGGAGGGCAAATCCCTCAGCGACCCGGCGGGTCATTGACCCAGTCCGCGGCCGACGGATCCCGGAGTCGACAGGCCGAGTTGTCGGTGCGACGCCGTAGGCCCTCGCAGTGGAGATCGCCGAACCCGACGATGTTGTCGCTGTCGCGGGCCGAGGCTGCGGTACAGAGCAGGCCTACGGCCGAGAACTTGTCGAGTTCGACGATCGAACTGTGCTTCGGGAAGCGTTGAACGATCTCTACCGAGACCCGGCCTGGCCGAGGGTGTGTCGGGATTTGCGTTCCTTCTTGCCCTGCGACTTATCGGCTCGTTTCTGCGCGAATCTGCTGGCCGATTTCAAGCCCTTGGACACGACGTTGTACTTTCCCGTTCGCTTTTCGAGGCTCTGACCGGCGAAGGCCAGGAGTCGAGCAAGGATCGGTAGGCCGATCGCGACGATGAGGTATCGGTACAGGTACTTGCGCGCGAGCAAAGGAATCATCGGACTGCGCGTCGAACCTTGAACGCCGCGGTCGCAGTCAGCGTGATCACGGCTCCGACGACTGCTGCGCCGAGCAGAGAGACGCCCTGGGCGAGATCGAAGTTCCAGCCCAGGAAGTTGATGTTCGTGTGAATCGTGTTCTGTAGCACGAAGATCACCAGTGCTGCCACGAGCACGAGCGTGATGAGGAGGGCGAACTTCGAGGCGAATCCGCCGCGACGCTTGGTGGTCTTGGTCGTGTCGGTCGATGTGGTCATGAGGGGAATCCGTTTCCTGGTGTGCAGTGGGTGGGGTGAAAGGTGAGTGCCGCCGATCATCGAGATCGGCGGCACTCGATGAGATCGGGGGTTACTTGAAGGTGTCCTTGATGTTTTCGCCGACCTTCTTCACGCCTGCCGAACCCTGGTCCTTCTTGCCCTCGGCCTCGAGATCGTTGTTGTTCGTGGCGTCGCCGACAACTTCCTTCGCCTTGCCGATGGCGTCTTCTGCTGCGTTCTTGGCCTTGTCGATGAAGCTCATGCTGTTGCCCTCTCAGGTGGCTGTGATTGTTGGTAACGGATACTTAGTCGGTTTTCACGGCTGAAAACAAACGCCGCTGTGATGTAGCTCACATAACGGCGCTGTCGGTCGGCGGATCAGGTGAGGGAGATCAGCTCGGTGATGTCGTCCTGGGGGAGTTCGCCGTCGACCACGGCTGTGACCACGGAACTGTTCAGTGTGATGGCACCCTTGTGGTTGTCCAGGAATGCGGTGTCGGCGGCATCGCGACCCACCGAGATCCGGACCAGCGTCGAGCGAGGTGCCAGGCACGTGGCATCGACGACGCGCCACTGCCCGCCCACGAACGCTTCGGCGACAGCGTGAAAATCCATCGGATCGCAGCCGGGTGCGTACACCGCAACCAGTCGAGCCGGAACGTTGACCGCACGCAGCATGGCGACCACGAGGTGCGAGTAGTCCCGGCAGACGCCCTGTCCGGCGAGCAGTGTGTCGACGGCACCGTCGATCGGATCACTGCTTCCCGGAACGTAATTCAGGCGTGAGCCCACCCAAGCGGAGATCTTGGCCAGCAGTTCCTCGGAATCGGCGTAGTCGCCGAATTCTGTTGCGGCGAAGCCGTAGAACTTGTCTGCTTCGGCGTAACGGCTGGGCCGGAGGTAGAGCGACATGTCGTAGTCGGTGACGGGGGCCGGGGTGGTGTTGCCCAGGATGGTGGCGTCGTACGAGACCTGCAAGTTCCCGACGTCGGCGGGCATGACGTGAATGCGGTTGCCGTGCGGTCCGCTCACTTCCTTCGGCTCAACGGGGTTACCGTCGAGAACGAAGGAGAGCGATTCGGTGACCGTAGTACCGGGGTGCGGTGCGATCGCGATCTGGAATTCGAGAGTGGTGGCGGCGGTGATGTCTACATCGAGGCGCGCGGATACGTCGCGTTTTAGCATGAGGACTCCTGGCAGGCGGGGGCGGGTGAACCTGCTGCCAGTACCCGTATCCGCCGAAACCAATCGCCCCTGGTCACCGAGTGATCAACGCCACCCCAGTGCGGGGGCCACGTCGCGCAGCAGTGTCTCCAGAACGTGCGCGCAGTATTCGACGCCCAACTGGTTCGGGACGGTGAGCAGCAGGGTGTCCGCGGCGGCGATCGCTTCGTCGGCGGCGAGTTCTTCGATCAGTCGATCGGGCTCTCCTGCGTATGTCTTGCCGAATCGGGCCTTGCCGCCGTCGAGGTAGCCGACCTGATCGTCGCCGCTGCCCTCGCGGCCGAAGTAGGCGCGATCGAGGTCGTTCACTATCGGAAAGATGCTGCGGCTCACGGACGTTCGAGGAGCGAAATCGTGCCCGGCGTCGCTCCACGTCTTGTGGAATCGTTCGATCTGCTCGGCCTGCAGCTGATGGAACGGCACCCCAGTGTCCTCGCTCAGCAGGGTCGAGCTCATCAAGTTCATGCCCTGTTGTGCTGTCCACTCGGCCGTCTCGCGGGTGCCTGCTCCCCACCAGATGCGTTGACGCAGACCCGGTGCGTGCGGTTCGAGGCGCAGCAGGCCGGGTGGATTGGGGAACATCGGCCGCGGGTTCGGCTGAGCGAAGCCCTTGCCTTCGAGGAGATCGAGGTAGATGCGGGTGTGCTCGCGGGCCATGTCTGCATGATCGGAGCCCTCGGCGGGTGCGTAGCCGAAGTAGCGATAGCCCTCGATGACCTGTTCGGGCGATCCCCGGCTGACGCCGAGCTGTAGACGCCCGCCCGAGATGAGGTCGGCGGAGCCGGAGTCCTCGGCCATGTAGAACGGATTCTCGTAGCGCATGTCGATGACACCGGTGCCGATCTCGATGGTGCTCGTCTTGGCGCCGACGGCGGCAAGCAGCGGAAACGGCGATGCGAGCTGGTTGGCGAAGTGGTGGACGCGGTAGTACGCGCCGTCGGCTCCGAGTTCCTCGGCCGCGACCGCCAGGTCGATCGACTGCAACAGCACATCCGATGCCGATCGTGTCTGCGACTGCGGGGACGGTGACCAGTGGCCGAAGGACAGGAATCCGATCTTCTTCATCGTGTGCTCTCTCGTTGAAGGATCAACTACGTTCGTAGAACTCAGCGCTCGGCGGGGTCGATTCATTCCCCGGTTCCGGCACTAGGCTCCGATGCCCGCCGTCAACAACTTCGCCAATTCGAGGTAGGCGTCTCCGTCACTGAGGCCGGTGAGGCGGAACACCTCGCGAGTCTGAATTCGGACCATGACAGAGGAAGCGACATCGCCGACGAAGGCCGCGTGCACATCACGTACTTCGCCACTGGCCACGCCCTCGCTGATCAACTCCTGGACGCGGCGCGCAGCGATCGCGGTATTGCGCTCGTACACCGAGCGGGCCGCCTCGAGTGACGCCAGGTCGGTCATGAATTGCTCGGACGCCGATTCCAGCGCTGCACCCACCGCAGTCAAATACGTGGTGATGCGATTGCGGGTGCCGTCGACCTCGGCGACGGCGTTTTCGACCTGGGTGGTCATGGACTTGAAGTAGTGCACGGTGGCCCCGCCGACCAGCTGATCCTTGCTCGACGCCAGGGTGTACAGGGTGGACTTGGAGCACCGAAGCCGGGCCGCGATGGTATCGAGCGTGAGGTGTGCGAAGCCCTCTGCCAGAAACAGGCTGACGAGCTGGTCGAAGAGTTCGGAACGGCGCGCCGTGGCATGCGAGGTCACGGGTGCGTTCACAGAAGAGATGGTACTGCATCGAGTTGTGCAGTACTGTTCGTCAGTACTGCGGATCATTCTTCAGTACTGATGCCGAACATCCCGGAGGTTCACGTGCCCGTCGATCGTCTGTTGCCCACCGCCGAAGCGCGCGACCTCATCGCGCTGACCCGCGACGTGGCAGACAAGGTGCTCGACCCGATCGTCGACGAACACGAGCGCAGCGAGACCTATCCGACAGGCGTGTTCGCCACTCTCGGTGAAGCAGGGCTGCTCAGCCTGCCGTACGCGGAGGAGTGGGGCGGTGGTGGCCAGCCGTACGAGGTGTACCTCCAGGTACTCGAAGAGCTGGCATCGCGTTGGGCAGCAGTGGCCGTTGCAGTGAGCGTGCACGGTTTGGCCTGCTATCCCGTGATGGCGTTCGGGACCGACCAGCAGAAAGCCGACAAACTTCCCGACATGCTCGGTGGGGCGCAGATCGGTGCCTACTCGCTGTCCGAGGCGCAGGCCGGTTCGGACGCAGCAGCCTTGAGCTGCAAGGCCACCCCGACCGAGGGCGGCTACACGGTGAACGGTTCGAAGGCGTGGATCACGCACGGCGGGGTGGCCGACTTCTACAACCTGTTCGCCCGGACCGGCGAAGGATCGAAGGGCATCTCGTGCTTTCTCGTTCCGGATGGAACCGACGGCCTGAGCTTCGGCAAGCCCGAGGACAAGATGGGGCTGCACGCGATTCCGACGACCTCGGCGCACTACGACGACGTGCACGTACCGACCGAGTGGCGCATCGGTGCGGAGGGGCAGGGGCTGCAGATCGCCTTCAGCGCGCTCGATGCCGGGCGGCTCGGAATCGCTGCTGTTGCAGTCGGAATCGCGCAAGCCGCACTCGACGATGCCGTGAAGTACGCGCAGGAGCGCACAGCGTTCGGTAAGAAGATCATCGACCACCAGGGCCTGGGATTCGTGCTGGCGGACATGGCGGCGGCAGTGGACTCCGCACGCGCGACGTATCTCGACGCGGCTCGCCGTCGGGACGCGGGACTTCCGTACTCCCGCAATGCTTCTGTGGCCAAGTTGATCGCCACCGATGCAGCCATGAAGGTGACCACCGACGCGGTGCAGGTGTTCGGTGGTTACGGGTACACCCGCGACTTCCGCGTCGAGCGATACATGCGCGACGCCAAGATCACGCAGATCTTCGAGGGCACCAACCAGATTCAGCGTCTGGTGATTGCACGCTCGCTTGCAACGAACTGACGATCTCAATCTCCCATTCCATACAACGTAGGGGACATCTGCATGACAACGACCGAACCCGATATCCATACCACTGCGGGTAAGTTGGCCGATCTTCGTAAACGTCTCGCGGTTGCGGAGATTCCGTCGGGTGAGGCGGCGGTGGAGCGGGTCCATGCCAAGGGCAAGCTGACCGCGCGGGAGCGGATCACGGCGTTGCTCGACGAGGGATCGTTCGTCGAACTCGACGCGTTGGCGCGGCACCGCTCACAGAATTTCGGGTTGGCCGACAACCGGCCGTTCGGTGACGGTGTCGTCACCGGCTACGGCACGGTCGATGGCCGCGATGTGTGTGTGTTCTCCCAGGACGCGACCGTCTTCGGCGGCAGCTTGGGGGAGATCTACGGCGAGAAGATCGTCAAGGTGATGGACCTGGCGATCAAGACCGGCCGGCCCCTGGTCGGGATCAACGAAGGTGCCGGAGCCCGCATCCAGGAAGGTGTGGTCTCCCTCGGGTTGTACGGGGAGATCTTCCACCGCAACGTCCGCGCGTCCGGGGTGATCCCGCAGATCTCGGTGATCATGGGACCCGCCGCAGGCGGGCACGTCTACTCCCCGGCCCTGACCGATTTCGTGGTCATGGTCGACGGCACGAGCCAGATGTTCGTCACCGGACCGGATGTCATCAAAACCGTCACCGGCGAGAACGTCACCATGGAAGAACTCGGTGGCGCACACACCCACATGGAGAAATCCGGGGTCGCGCACTACGTCGCCTCCGGCGAACAGGACGCCCTCGACTACGTCCGCGACCTGCTGTCCTACCTACCGTCGAACAATCGCGCCGACGCCCCCCGCACCGCGGCGTCGGACCCTGTTGTCGGGGCGATCGAGGACTCGTTGACCGCCGAGGACCTCGAACTCGACACCCTGATCCCCGATTCACCGAACACCCCGTACGACATGCACGAGGTGATCACCCGGATCCTCGACGACGACGAATTCCTCGAAGTCCAGGAAGGTCGAGCCCGCAACATCATCGTCGGGTTCGGGCGGATCGACGGCCGGTCGGTGGGGATCGTGGCCAATCAACCCACCCAATTCGCAGGCACCCTCGATATCGATGCCTCCGAGAAAGCAGCCCGCTTCGTCCGCACGTGCGACTGCTTCAACGTCCCGATCATCACCCTGGTCGACGTACCCGGGTTTCTGCCCGGGACGGGGCAGGAATTCAACGGCATCATCCGGCGTGGGGCGAAACTGTTGTACGCCTACGGGGAAGCGACGGTCGGGAAGATCACCGTCATCACCCGCAAAGCGTACGGCGGGGCATACGACGTGATGGGGTCCAAGCACATGGGAGCCGACGTGAATTTGGCGTGGCCGACCGCGCAGATCGCCGTCATGGGAGCCTCCGGTGCTGTCGGGTTCGTCTACCGCAAGAAACTGTTGGAGGCCGCGAAGAACGGTGAGGACGTCGACGCTCTCCGGTTGACACTGCAGCAGGAATACGAGGACACCCTCGTCAACCCCTACATCGCTGCCGAACGCGGCTACCTCGACGCCGTCATCCCACCCAGTCACACCCGCGGCCAGATCGTCACCGCGCTACGACTGCTCGAACGCAAACAAGTCACCCTCCCACCCAAGAAACACGGAAACATCCCACTATGACCGAAGCGAATCATGTTGTTGCGTCGCCCAGTTGGTCGTTTCGTGGGAAGCCCACCGACACCGACATCGCCGCCGTGGTTGCTGTTCTGACCGCTGCGCAGACGTCGGTGGTCGCCGAAGCTCCGGCGGTATCGGACCTGTGGGGCCGGCCCGAGGATCAGCATCGCTACGGACTTGCCAGTGCCCCAGCCCTTTTCGTCAATGCCCGATTTGGCCAGTGAAGGAATTTCAGTATATGACCACCTCGACTTCCCATAAGAAAATCTCGAAGGTTCTTGTCGCCAATCGTGGTGAGATCGCGGTGCGGGTGATCCGGGCGGCCGCCGATGCCGGGTTGGCCAGTGTCGCTGTGTATGCCGAGCCCGATGCCGATGCCCCGTTCGTACGTCTGGCCGACGAAGCCTTCGCGCTCGGTGGGCAGACATCTGCGGAGTCGTACCTGGTGATCGACAAGATCCTCGACGCCGCCGCCAAGTCCGGTGCCGACGCCATCCACCCCGGCTACGGATTCCTCTCCGAGAACGCCGACTTCGCCCAGGCCGTGATCGACGCCGGACTGATCTGGATCGGACCGTCCCCCCAGTCCATCCGCGACCTCGGCGACAAGGTCACCGCCCGCCACATCGCCGCCCGCGCCAAAGCACCTTCCGTCCCCGGCACCTCCGAACCGGTCAAGGACGCCGACGAAATCCTCGCGTTCGTCGACGAACACGGCCTCCCCATCGCCATCAAAGCCGCATTCGGTGGCGGCGGACGCGGCATGAAAGTGGCGCGCACCCGCGAGGAAATCCCCGAACTGTTCGACTCCGCCACCCGCGAAGCCGTCGCCGCATTCGGGCGTGGGGAATGCTTCGTCGAACGCTACCTCGACAAGCCACGCCACGTCGAAGCCCAGGTCATCGCCGACCAACACGGCAACGTCATCGTCGCCGGTACCCGCGACTGCTCCCTGCAGCGCCGCTTCCAGAAACTCGTCGAAGAAGCCCCCGCCCCGTTCCTCACCGACGCCCAACGCAAAGAAATCCACTCCAGCGCCAAAGCCATCTGCCTCGAAGCCGGCTACTACGGAGCCGGGACGGTGGAATACCTCGTCGGCCAAGACGGCCTGGTGTCGTTCCTGGAAGTCAACACCAGACTGCAGGTCGAGCACCCCGTCACCGAGGAAACCTCCGGCATCGACCTCGTCCTGCAGCAGTTCAAGATCGCCAACGGCGAGGAACTGTCCATCACCGAGGACCCCGAACCACGCGGGCATTCGTTCGAGTTCCGGATCAACGGCGAAGACGCCGGCCGCGGGTTCCTGCCCGCCCCCGGACCGGTCACCACCTTCACCGCTCCCTCCGGCCCGGGCGTGCGTGTCGATTCCGGTGTCGAGTCCGGCAGTGTGATCGGTGGCCAGTTCGATTCGATGCTCGCCAAGCTCATCGTCACCGGAGCCACCCGCGACGAAGCCCTGGCACGCTCGCGGCGGGCGTTGGCGGAGTTCACCGTCGACGGATTGGCGACGGTCATCCCGTTCCACGCCGCGGTGGTCTCCGATCCGGCGTTCATCGGCGACGGCGACTCGTTCTCGGTGCACACCCGCTGGATCGAAACCGAATGGGACAACCAGGTCCCCCCGTTCACCGCAGGCCAGCCGATCGACGACGACGACGCACTACCCCGTCAGTCCGTCGTCGTCGAGGTCGGGGGCCGACGCGTCGAGGTCTCCCTGCCCGGGGAACTGTCCCTCGGCGGCAACAACAACGGCGGGAATGCCGGTGCGGTGCGGCGCAAACCCAAAGCCCGCACCCGCGGCGGTGCCGGTGCAGGAGCCGCATCCGGAGACTCGGTCACCGCACCCATGCAGGGCACCGTGGTCAAAGTCGCCGTCGAAGAAGGCCAGGAAGTCGCCGCCGGTGACCTCGTCGCCGTCCTCGAAGCGATGAAAATGGAAAACCCCGTCAACGCCCACAAAGCAGGCACCATCACCGGACTGACCGTCACCGCAGGCGACGCCATCACCCAAGGCACCGTCCTCGCGGAAATCAAGTAGGGGAGTGTTCCGATGACTGCCCTCGCTGAATCGTTCGACGGTGGTACCTCGCCGGTGCATTCCACCGAGCTCGAAATCGTGTCCACGGTGCTGCGCATGGCGTCGGCCGCGCGGGTTCGTCTGGCGGAGGCGCTGGACGCACAGGGGCTGAGCTGGGCGAGGTACGAGGTGCTGGAACTGGTGTCCAGGCGAGGGCCGATGTCCTACAGTGCGCTGTCGCGGGAGTTGGTGCGGCACCGGACGAGTATCACCGCCACGACGGCCAGTCTCGTCGAGGCGGGACTGCTGACGCGGAGCGTCAATCCGCGAAATCGACAGCAGTACATGGTCGAAGCGACCGACTCGGGCCATCGCGCGGTGGCGCGGGCCGAGCGTGCGCTCGAGCGCGCTCGGTCGAGGATGGCCGTCGATGCCGATTCTGCTCGGACGCTCGAGGTGCTGCGTGGCATCGAGAAGCAGTGGAACGGTCGGCGCTGATCGGCGGGTGACGACACCGGTCAGTCGACTCTGAAACAAGTACCCCTGAGGTGATACCCCCAGGGGTACTTGCATACCCCGTTGGGTATGTGCGAAGGTGGGCACGTTCGTTCGTTTCGAGGGTCTTGTCTGCCCCGTTCGATACCCCCACCCGTATAGGAGCACAATGTCGTTGCGCGATGCCGAAGTTCTTCGTCCACCGGATGATCGACCTGTAGCCGGGCCGGGCTTGCTCGGTCGCGCGGGTGGCTCGATGGTGACTCACCGACGTTGGGTGTTCGGTGTATGGCTCATCGTGCTCGTGGCCCTTGGTTCGTTTGCGCCCTCGGTGTTCTCGTCGCTGGCCGGAGCGGGATGGCAGGCGAACGGATCGGAATCCGTACAGGTTCGGGAACTGGCCCAGCAGCACTTCGGCGGTAATTCCTCGGCGGCGGTGCAGGTGGTCGTCCACTCCGACTCGGCATCCATCACCGATCCCGCTGTTCAGGATGTGATTGCCGACGTGTCCGGCGTATTCACCGGCGACGCAAGATTCGGCGACGTCGTTGCGCCGCAACCGGGTATGACGATCAGCCCGGACGGCCGAACCGGCATCGTCATTGCGGGGGCGAACGGCACCACCGATGAGATGGTCAAAGCCGTCGACGATGTGAAGGAGCGGTTGACCGCGCTGTCCGGCAACGGTATCGAGGTCTATCCCACCGGTTCGTCGGCCCTGTGGTCGGACTTCAACAAGGCGAACCACGATGCGATGATCCAGGCCGAATTGTTCTCGTGGCCGGTCACATTGGCGATCATGGTGCTTGCGTTCGGGTCACTGGTCGCCGCGGGGTTGCCGCTGCTGCTCACCGTCGCCGGGCTCGTTGCGTCCGCTGGTGGTCTCGTTCTACTCAACGGTGTGACGCCGATCTCGGTGTGGGCCATGAACTTCGCGATGATGTTCGCCCTCGCTCTGGGAATCGACTACGCGCTGTTCATCGTTGCGCGCTTCCGCGACGCGTTGCGCAACGCCGACCCTCGGGCGGCCGTCGCCGAAACCATGGATACGGCAGGCAAAGCCGTTGTGCTGTCCGGTCTGACGGTGCTGGTGAGTCTGTCGGCAGTGCTGCTCGTCCCCGCTCCCGCGGTGCGCACCATGGCGGTCGGGATCATGCTGGCCGTCGCCTTCGTATTGCTGGCGACGATGACACTGTTGCCCGCGGCTCTGGGGGCGCTCGGCCCCAAGGTCAACGCAGCTTCGTTGCCGTATGCCAAGCGTCAGGCGCATCGATCGCCGAAGTTCGCGGCATGGGGCGAGTTGTTGCACAAGCACCCGTGGCCGTTCGCTCTCGTCTCCGTGGGAATTCTGATCGCCCTGGCGCTTCCGGTGCTCGGCTTGAAGGTGGCGATGCCGTCGATCGCGGTGGTGCCCGAGGATGCACCGGTGCGTCAGGGCTACGCGCTCGTGCAGGCCCAGTTCGGGCCGGGTGCACCGGGTGCGCTGCAAGTCGTGGTTCCCGACGCGGATGCCGTCGAGACCGCAACCGTCGCTGCGGGGGTCGACGGGATCTCGATGGTGACGCCGCCGCAGAGTGCCGCTGACGATTCGGGATATGCACTTCTGCAGGCAATTCCGTCGGTGGATCCGTCCGATGAGGCGATGGGTTCCATTCTCGCCGATCTGCGATCGACACTGCCCGATTCGGCACTCGTCGGCGGAGCGCCGGCAGAGAACCTGGACCTGCAGCAGGCCTTGAACGACTATCTGCCGATAGTCGTCGGGATCATCCTGGTTCTCGGATTCGTGCTGCTTCTGGTGGCGCTTCAGGCTCCGCTCATCGCGTTGCTCGGCACCGTGGTGAGCCTGCTGTCCACCGCGGCAGCGTTCGGCGTCGCCAAGCTGATCTTCCAGGACGGTCACGGATCCTCGCTGCTGGGCTTCACGCCTCAGGGATTCCTCGACGGTTGGGGCCCGGTGTTCTTCTTCGCGATGATCTTCGCCATCGCCATGGACTACACGGTGTTCCTGCTGGCCACCGCCAAGGAACACTACGAACGCTCGGGTGACTCCAAGGTTGCTCAGGTCGACGGGTTGGCACACTCGGGGCGCGTCATCTTTGCCGCAGCAGCGGTGATGGTGGCAGTGTTCTTCACGTTCGCACTGTCCGATCCGTTGCCACCCAAGGAGATGGGCATCATCCTCGGTGTCGCTGTACTGCTCGACGCGTTCCTCGTTCGACTCGTGCTGCTTCCTGTCCTCTTGCGGTTGACCGGGCACGGTGCCTGGTGGTCGCCGGCGTGGCTGCGCGCGGTGCTGCCCTCCATCCGTTTTTCTCACTGACACAACAATTTTCGAGGAGACACCGTGAACATCGCATTGTCCACCACGCTGAACGACACCGACTTCGACACCGCGATCGACAGCACGAGAAAAGCGTTGTCGGAGCAGGGTTTCGGAGTCCTCACCGAGATCGATATGCAGGCAACTCTGAAAGCGAAGCTCGACGAGGACATGGAGCGCTACGTGATCCTCGGTGCATGCAACCCGGGACTGGCTCACCGTGCGGTGGGCGTCATGAAGCAGATCGGTCTGCTGTTGCCGTGCAACGTGGTGGTTCGCGAGAACACGGCAGTAGCGCGATCCGTCGTCGTCGAGGCCATGAACCCGGCCATCATGGTCGAGGTCACCGGCGAGTCCGGGTTGGACGCGGTTGCTTCCGAGGCCACGACGAAGCTGCAGGCGGCCATCGCGGCACTGGGCGGTACCGGATCCGATCCCGCTTGATGCCCCCGGGGGTACCATCGGGGGCACTATCACCACCATCGAGGGGATCGACATGATCGGCGACGAAGACAGCATCGCACTGGTATTGAATCGACTCAAGCGCGCGCACGGTCAGCTTGCCGGGGTCATCGGGATGATCGAGAACGGTCGCGATTGCAAGGATGTCGTCACCCAGCTCGCCGCCGTCTCGCGCGCACTGGACAAGGCGGGGTTCAAGATCGTGGCCACCGGTCTGCGCGAGTGCATGACGGGGGAAAGTGCGGGTGAGAAGGAGCCGATGACCGAGGCCGAACTCGAGAAACTGTTCCTGGCACTGGCCTGAGGCCGGGTCGAATCCCACGAGGGAGCGACGGGAGGGCGAACAGTGGGAGTCGTGTTTGCCCCGTGACGACGCTGTTGTGCGACGTCGGGGTCGACATCCGACGAGTTCGGCTGCATACTTGACTTTGTCCAGAAAAGCGGAGGATAGTATTGCTGTGATGCCGATCTCACCGTGTGCGGAGCAGTTACGCGCCGCCGATATGCGCGTGACCCGTCCCCGGGTCGCGGTGCTCGAGGTCGTCGGATCCAATCCTCATGCGGACACCGACACGATCCTCGGACTCGTGCGATCGGTGCTGCCCGAGGTGTCTCGGCAAACCGTGTACGACGTTCTCAATGCGTTGAGCACGGCGCGCCTCGTACGGCGAATCGAACCGGCAGGATCTCCTGCTCGGTACGAATCTCGTGTCGGCGACAACCACCACCACGCTGTGTGTCGCGCCTGTGGCGTGATCGCAGACGTGGATTGCGCGGTGGGTGAGACGCCGTGTCTCACCGCATCGGACTCCGTCGGTTTCACGATCGACGAGGCGGAAGTCATCTACTGGGGCTTCTGCGCACAGTGTTCGGCTGCTCGCAAGCAGCCGACAGTTCCCGTTCAGTTCCCTCCCCGGTCTCGAGCACACCGAAGTTCGTGACCACCGATCACAGCCCGATCGTCACACCCTGGAAGGAAGCACGTGTCTGAAGATCACGTAACACGCGAAAAAGAGATGAACGAGGATCAGCCGCAGGAGAGCGGTGGCAAGTGTCCGGTCATGCACGACTCGATGCCGACTCCCGTCGAAGGCGGAGGCAACCGTGAGTGGTGGCCCAAGGCCCTGAATCTGAAGATTCTCAAGAAGAACCCGGCTGTCGGCGATCCGATGGGTGCGGATTACGACTACGCTGCCGAGTTCAACTCCCTGGACCTCGCCGAGGTCAAGCGTGACATCGAAGCCCTCATGACGAACTCGCAGCCCTGGTGGCCTGCAGACTTCGGTCACTACGGCCCGTTCTTCATCCGCATGGCGTGGCACGCAGCGGGCACGTACCGCAAGCAGGACGGTCGCGGCGGTGCCGGTGCAGGCATGCAGCGTTTCGCGCCTCTCAACAGCTGGCCCGACAACGCGTCGCTGGACAAGGCGCGCCGCCTGATCTGGCCGGTCAAGCAGAAGTACGGCCGCAAGCTCTCCTGGGCCGACCTGATCGTGCTCACCGGCAATGTCGCCATCGAGTCCATGGGCCTGCCGACCTACGGTTTCGCCGGCGGACGCGTCGACGCCTGGGAGCCGGACGAGGACGTCTACTGGGGCCCAGAGCAGACCTGGCTCGGCGACGAGCGCTACAACGGTGATCGCACGAGCCTCGAGAACCCGCTCGCCGCAGTGCAGATGGGCCTGATCTACGTCAATCCCGAAGGCCCCAACGGCAACCCGGATCCCGTGCAGTCCGCGTTGGACATTCGCGAGACCTTCGGCCGCATGGCCATGAACGACATCGAAACTGCGGCACTGGCCGTCGGCGGACACACCTTCGGCAAGACGCACGGTGCAGCGGATCCCGACGAGCACATCAGTGCCGAGCCCGAGGGCGCACCCATCGAACAGATGGGCCTCGGCTGGAAGAACAGCTACCAGAGCGGTGTCGGTGCGGACGCGATCACCAGTGGCCTCGAGGTCATCTGGACTCCGACGCCGACCCAGTGGGACAACAGCTTCCTCGAGACCCTGTACGGATTCGAGTGGGAGCTCACCAAGAGCCCCGCAGGTGCGCACCAGTGGCGTCCGAAGAACGGCGAGGGTGCGGATCTCGTTCCCGATCCCGCCGATCCCACGAAGCGTCGCCACCCGTCGATGCTGACCTCCGACATCGCGATGCGCGTCGACCCGATCTACGAGCAGATCACCCGTCGCTGGCTCGACCATCCCGAGGAGCTCGCGGAAGAGTTCCAGAAGGCCTGGTTCAAGCTCACGCACCGCGACATGGGACCGGTCTCGCGCTACCTCGGCCCCGAGGTTCCGGCGGAGCCACTGCTCTGGCAGGACCCGATCCCGGCCGTCGATCACGAGCTGATCGACGACGCTCAGATTGCCGAGCTCAAGCAGACCATCCTCGGTTCCGAACTGACTCAGGACCAGCTGATCTCGGCTGCCTGGGCAGCGGCATCGTCGTTCCGTGTGAGCGACAAGCGCGGCGGAGCCAACGGTGGCCGTCTGCGCCTGCAGCCGCAGGCCGGCTGGGAGGTCAACGAGCCCGACGAGATCGCACAGGTCATCCGAGTCCTCGAAGGTGTCCAGCAGTCGTTCTCCGGAACGGTCTCGTTCGCCGACCTCGTCGTTCTCGGTGGTGTCGCAGCCGTGGAGCAGGCGGCCAAGAACGCGGGCGTCGACGTCACGGTGCCGTTCACTCCGGGCCGCATGGATGCCACGCAGGAGAAGACGGACGTCGACTCGTTCTCCGATCTGGAGCCCAAGGTCGATGGTTTCCGCAACTTCCTGGGCAAGGGCCAGAAGCTGCCGGCCGAGTTCAACCTCGTCGATCGCGCAAACCTGTTGTCGCTCAGTGCGCCCGAGATGACCGTGCTCGTCGGCGGTCTGCGTGTGCTCGGCGCGAACTACAAGCAGTCGTCGCACGGCGTTCTGACCGACAAGGTCGGCACGCTCACCAACGACTTCTTCGTCAACCTCCTCGACATGGGCACCGAATGGGTTCCCACCGCGGAGGACGGCATCTACGAGGCCAAGGACGCGGCCACCGGTGAGAAGAAGTGGACCGGAACCCGCAACGATCTGGTCTTCGGCTCGAATTCCGAATTGCGCGCTCTCGCAGAGGTATACGCCTGCGATGACGCCAAGGAGAAGTTCGTCCGCGACTTCGTCGCGGCCTGGGACAAGGTCATGATGCTCGATCGCTTCGAGCTCGCTTAGTCTTCACTGCTCCACCGAACTCGGAGCTATGGACGAATTCTCGTCCGTAGCTCCGAGTTCGTCGTTATAGGTCCGTTATCTTTCGTTGCCAATTCGTGTCCTCGGTCCCAGGCTCGCTGCAATTTCCGAGCGGCAGGCTACAAGACATGACACACGACGAGGGGGCGGCGGGAGCCGTCGACAACAACATGGACGAATCGCGCAAGGGAGCCTCCGGGTTCGGATCGTTCCTGGAGATGTTCCAGGATGCCTCTACCGACAAATCCGACTTCGAGCGCTGAATCGTCAGCGAGTCCCGATCGTATTGGTGACCGAGCCGATTCCTTCGATGCTCAGTTCGACGCGATCGCCCGGGGAGATCCAGCGGTCGAGTTCGAGGCCGCATCCGCGCGGCAGCGTGCCGGACGTCAACAGCTCACCGGGGTAGACGTTTTCACCGCGACACGCGTACGCGAGTGATTCGCCGATCGAGTACCGCATGCCTGCAGTGCCGGTCGTCGACCACAGCTCGCCGTCGACCGTGACGGTGGCCGTCAACGAGTCCAGCCGTGGCGTGATCTCGTCGGCGGTGACGATATCGGCTCCCATGGAGCTGGCGAAGGTCTTGGTCTTGACCACCGGTCCGAACGGATTGCGGCGCTGCTCCTCCCATTGAGTGTCGCGAGCACTGATGTCGTCGAACACCACGTACCCGCCGATCGCAGCGGCGGCCTCGCGCGCGGACACGTCGCGAACGGGTCTGGTCACCACGGCTCCGAACTCCAACTCGAAATCCAGCGCCCGGCTGTAGGACGGCCACTCGACGGTGGTTTCGTCGGCGACAACGGTGAGGTGGTTGCCGGTGTAGTAGACCGGGTGGTCGTCGAATCCCGGACCAGGGCGGAGTGCCGGAAACGTCGATCGAGTGACGGTCTCGAATCCGCGGATGAAGGGGACGGCTTTCGGAAGGTTGCGGCGAACCAGGTTGTGCGCGGCCAGGTCCCAGTGCGCCTCCCAACCGAGGAAGCAGCGGAGCGACGCCGGGGCGACGGGAAGCGTCGGTGTCGGTCGGTCGACCACCGCGACACCTTCGGAGACCGCGCGCTGCACCACGGCAGTGGCCGCGTCGCGCACGCGTTCACCGGCGTCGAGGAACCCGAGCACGGTGCGGGTGAGTGGGCGCAGAGCCTCGTCGGCACCCAACGTCGACACCGCGGCGTCGAGATCGACCCACGAATTCGTCTCGGGCGCGTACACGGCGAGACGGTCTGCCGAGTCGGCAGCGATCAGGCGTCGTAATCGCACTGGGTGATCCGATCTTCGCGGGAGGGGCTCCACAACGGTTGAGGAACCAGGAGTGTAAACGGCGGTACGGCTGTGGTGTCAAGACCTGCTCGGCGGGGACTAGCGTGGACCCATGAGATCGCCTGTTCCCGAGTACCTTGCTTCCGTGTTGGAGGACTGCCGACGGTTCGACGGAGGGGCGGTGACCGAGGGCAACCCGGTAGTGGCCTCGGCAGATCCCGATACGTTCGCAGTCTCCCTCGCCACCGTCGCGGGATCGCTGCACGAGGCGGGCGATACCGACACCGAATTCTCGATCCAGTCGATCGCGAAGGCGATCGCGTATGCACTGGCCATCGAGGACAACGGCATCGAGGCGGTGCTCGAGGCCGTCGACGTCGAACCCTCGGGCGACTCGTTCAACGAGATCTCCCTGGAAGCGGAAACCGGAAGACCGCGGAACCCGTTGATCAATGCCGGTGCGCTGGCGGTGCATTCGATGATCAGAGGCAGCGGGAGCGAGGAGCGCGCCGCGCGTATGACTGCTCTGCTGTCCACGATGGCCGACCGCGAACTCTCGATCGACCAATCGGTGTACGAGGCCGAACTCGCATCCGACGACCGGAACACTGCCATTGCACACCTGCTGAAGTCGGTCGGCCACCTGGACGCCGAGCCCGCCGATGTCGTCGACGGCTACGCGCGTCAGTGCGCGGTGAGTGTGACCTGTAGCGACCTGGCGAGGATCGCCGCGGTGATGGCGAACGGAGGCAAGAATCCCGAGACGGGTGTGCAGATACTCGACCCGGCGGTCGATCGCCACATTCTTGCCGTCATGGCGACCTGCGGAATGTACGACGGCAGCGGCAGCTGGCTTGCGAGCGTAGGCATCCCGGCCAAGAGTGGGGTGGCCGGCGCGATCATCGGCGTGCTGCCGGGCCAGGTGGGCATTGCCGTCCTGTCGCCGAGACTGAACGAGCACGGCAACAGTGTGCGCGGTGTGGCGGTGTTCGAGCGACTCTCGCGCGATCTGGGCCTGCACATGATGCACGTGGCACCCAGCGGTGAATCGGCGATCAGGAGCGTGACCGAGAGCGAGGACATGACCAGCGTGGAACTGCAGGGAGATCTGCGGTTCGCCGGTGCGGAGGCCGTCATATCGCGGTTGCTGTCCGGAGTTACCGAAAATCGTAGTGTGGCAATTGATTTCAAGGAGGTTCGGGCCGTAGACGGTGCGGCTCGACGGCTCCTCACCGATGCGGTCCACGCATTGGAGGACGACGGCCATCGGGTTTCCGTGGAGGACCCCGACGGATTCATGGATTCACCCGACCGGTCAGAGGCGACCGGCGAGAATCATGTTCCAGTAGGACAACGGTAGGCCGTATCGGTCGAACGCCCAGGCCGATCGCCTGGGTTTCAGTGAATCGAGAAACGACGGCAACGATGGCGTCAAGGTCCCGGTTCGGTCGAACTCGGCCGCGATCAACTTGTGTGCGCCGACTGCGATGGGGGCGACGGTGTAGCCGTCGTACTCCGTCGACGGTTGCCCGTTGCGAGCTGCGATCAGATTGTCGACGAGAACCGAAACCTGTTTGCGCAGTGCGCCACCCGAGGAGTCGGTGTCGATGGCTGCACCGTCACCCGCGGCCCAGACGTTCGGGTACACCCGATGGCGCAGAGTTCGTCCGTCGATGTCCACCACACCGTGCGGCGCAGAGCCGGTCAGATTCGATTCCTCCAACCACGTCGGACCTCGGAACGGCGGTACCAGGTGCAGCATGTCGTAGTCCAGACGCTCGTCGATGCCGTCCTGGTCCGTGACCGTGATGTGCCTGCTCTCCGGGTGCAGTGCCGTCACCGCGGTACGGTTCAGAATTCGCACGCCGAGCTCGCGGAGCCGCGTGATGACCATGGCGTCGAGTTCCGGCACGCCCAGGAGTCGATGTCGATCCAACACCAGAGTGATGTCGATTCCCGGCATACGCCCGGTGCGACTCCAGTGATCCGCGGCGAGAAACAACGGCTTGAGTGTGGTGCCGGTGCACCCGACCGGCGGGCGAGGGACGGTGAACACAGCACTGCTGTGAGCAGGTAGGTCACGCACGAGCTGCCAGGTGCGTTCGGCTCGGTCGAGGTAATTGCTGGCGACACCGGGGAATGCGAGCGCAGCCCACACCCCGGGCAGCGCATCGGTATCGACGACGAGTCCCTGGCCGAGTACGAGATCGCGGTAGCCGTAGTCCGAACCCGACGCACATCGCACCACGCGATTCACCGGGTCGATCGCCACCGCCGAATCCTCCAGCCAGCGGCATCCGGCCGGGATCACCGAACGCTGAGTTCGCTCGGCCTCGGCCAAGGATGCCTGCCCGGAACCCACGTACGAGAGCAGGGGGCGATACGTGTGCACCTGCTTGGGTTCGATGACCGCGACGTCGGAGATGCCCTTCTTCAGCAATCGCGCGGCCGCGCTGATGCCTGCGTTGCCGCCGCCGACAACGAGGACGTCGTACGTTCTGCGCGGGGCGCTCACAGAACCGACCGACGCACCACGACTCGGTCGGTCACGAGACCGACTTCGGATTCCAAGGCGGGTGAAAGCACCACGGTCAGCTGTTGATTCCATCGACCCAGGCGAATGGCGGTGGCGTCGAGCACGGAATGAACACCTGCGGCCACACCTGTCACCGAAGACAGGTCGAGAATCAGGGCTCGGCCACGCTCGGCGACCTCACCGAGCGTTTCGGCAAGTATCGGAACGTCCGAATCGCCCACTGCGCCGATCACTCGCACGACGATGTCGGCACCTGCACTTTCGTCCACCGACAGCCTCATCTCGGTAGCGAGGCTCTGCGAGTCGGTCAGCGACGGAACCACTTCCGCGACCGGGGGCGTAATGGACGGTACGACGATCATGGGCAACTCCTGTGGAGCCGAACCCCTGAGCCTGTGGAGCAGGAGTGCGGCAGTCGACGGTGAGGACTGCGGGCTGCTCCTCAACCGCGCATTCAAGGGCTTACCCCGCTGATCGTGTTCGTAAGCATGTTCCGGGCAACCGGTTTGCGGGACTTCGGGGCGGGAATACGAATCCGACAATCGATACTTGGAGGAACATCCGTGACGACAGCCGAATTCGACTCCGTCCGCTCACTGGCCGGAGTGCACGCTGATCCCGGAGTGTACGAGCCCCAGCAGGATTCACTCCTGCTGTGCGACGTTGCAGCCGAGTCGGGGCTCGTCTCCGGAGCACGCGTACTCGACATGTGTACCGGTAGCGGCGCAGTGGCCATCACCGCGGCACTGCTCGGTGCCCGCGACGTGATGGCCTTCGACATCTCTCCGCGGGCAGTTGCCTGTGCACAGCGCAATGCCCGGTCGGTCGGAGTCGATGTGGATGTGCGTCTCGGGTCGTTCTCGGACGCAGCCGAGGTGGAGCCGTTCGACGTTCTGCTGTGCAATCCTCCATATGTCCCGTCGGAGAACGCGCCCACCGGAATGGGTGTGCATCGCGCGTGGGATGCAGGCGAGGACGGACGAGTGGTGCTCGATCCACTGTGTACGCGAGGCGCGGAACTGCTGGTGCCCGGCGGTGTGATTCTGGTGGTCCACTCGGAGTTCTCGGGTCCGCAGCGGACACGGGAGATGCTCGGTGCTCACGGTTTCGGCGTATCGGACGCGGCACGCCGCACAATCGATTTCGGGCCGGTCATGATGTCTCGCGCCGAATGGCTCGAGACGAGGGGCTTGCTCGAACCAGGCCGCAGAACCGAAGAATTGGTGGTGTTACGTGGCGACAAGCGATGAGCCGACGGGTAGAGACGCCGCGCCCGCGCGCACTCGGGTGAGACTCGTCCGGGGCGGACCCATGCTGATCGACGGGCCGGTGGAGATCGAACTCGATGACGGCACCGTCGTCACCTCGGATCGGTTCGTCGTAGCGCTGTGTACGTGTAAGCGCAGCAAGACGTACCCGCTGTGCGATACGAGCCATCGCGCGAAGCGACGGGTGCCTCAGTCCAGCGACGACTGACCGGCGGACCACCGCTGCATCACGTGGTCCGCAAGCTCGTTCTCGACGAAGTCGAGTGCGCGCATACCGAATACGATGTCGGATTCGATGTGTGGTTCCTGACCGATCAGATTTCCCACCACGTCGTGGCGCAGTACCTGCTCGTGTACGGCATCGGCCTCGACATGCTCGGCGTAGAACGCGATGCACGCGGCCGGTGCAGCCAGCCTGCGGAGTCCCTGCACGAACCGCTGCGAACCCGGCGAGGACGTGATCTCCGTGGCGGCGAAATGACCCACGGTGGCACCTCGGCGGCTGCGGTGCAGTCCGAACAACGACATGAGGTTCACCCACGCGAGCGTCTGGGCGGGAACGCGGTCCACGTATCCGAGGTAGGACGCATCGAGGTCAGCGGCCCTCATCGACTCGGCCCACAGATGTTGGTGCACGCGATCGCCCCTGCCACCGCCGTACTCGTCGAATTCCACGGCGACGTACGAGGCTTTGACCTGGCCGGTCAATCGGGGGATCGCCCATGCATGGGGATCTGCTTCCTTGAGGTGGTAGACGGACCGATGAACGAAGTACTCGCGCATCTGCTCCCACGATCCTTCGTCCTGCAGGAACCACGAGGGTCCGGTACCCGACGACGTCTCGATCGACAGGCGATCCATCTCGGCGACGACGTCGTCGCCGGGTTCGACACCCGAACGAACGTAGTCCAGAAACGCGGATTCGAGTCGAGCCCTGAACTGCAACAGAGCCGGATCCCATTCCAAATCGTCGTCGACGCCCTCGAATCCGCGGTAGTGCAGTTCGTAGGTCATGAGCAACGCCAGTTGCAGATCACGCGAGGTCGGATCGGCAGCCGATGCGCTGGGCAGTGCAGTGCCGCCTCCGGTCGAGAGGTATCGGACCACGGCGTCCGACAGCGGACCACAGGGCACCGGCAGGCTAGGCGCTACGAGGGTGCGGGCGATGGCGGGGGTCACGACACTCATTGTGCTCGCCTACCCGCTCCCGGTCACGGTCAATCGTGTCGGTCCAATGCGTTTGCACGCATACGAACGAGGTAATCCGCTTCGTGCGACGCCGAGTTTCGGGGTCGAGCAACAGAGAGGAGCCTCCATGCGCGCAGTGACATGGCAGGGCAAGAGGAACGTCAGCGTCGATACGGTTCCCGATCCGCGGATAGAACTGCCGACGGACGCGATCGTGAAGATCACGACCACCAACATTTGCGGATCGGACCTGCACCTGTACGAAACCCTCGGTGCCTTCATGGACCAGGGTGACATTCTGGGCCACGAGCCGATGGGCATCGTCGAGGAAGTGGGTTCGGAGACAGGCGATCTCGCCGTCGGCGACCGCGTGGTCATCCCGTTCCAGATCTCGTGTGGACATTGCTACATGTGCAATTCGAGTCTGTACACCCAGTGTGAGACCACCCAGGTTCGTGAGCAAGGGATGGGCGCAGCTCTGTTCGGCTTCTCCAAGCTGTACGGTCAAGTTCCCGGCGGTCAAGCCGAGTATCTGCGCGTCCCGCAGGCGCAGTTCACCCACATCAAAGTTCCGGAGGGGCCGCCGGATTCGCGATTCGTCTACCTTTCCGACGTATTGCCCACCGCATGGCAGTCTGTCGAATACGCCGCCATTCCGGACGGGGGATCGGTGACGGTTCTCGGTCTCGGGCCCATCGGAGACATGGCGGCGCGCATCGCACAGCACAAGGGCGCTCGTGTCATAGCAGTCGACCTCGTTCCCGAGCGCTTGGCGCGGGCCGCGGCCCGGGGAATCGAAACGGTGAACCTGGCCGAGCACAGCGGGGGCGTCGGCGACGTCATCCGCGAGATGACCGACGGCAGAGGCACGGACTCGGTGATCGATGCGGTGGGCATGGAGGCACACGGGTCTCCGGTCGGTAAACTGGCGCAGCAGATAGTCGGAATGCTCCCGGATGCCGTGGCAGCGCCGATGATGCAGAAGGCCGGTGTCGACCGACTGGGCGCGCTGTACTCGGCAATCGATATCGTTCGACGCGGCGGAACCATCTCGATCATCGGCGTGTACGGCGGCATGGCCGACCCGCTCCCGCTGATGACCATGTTCGACAAGCAGATTCAGCTTCGCATGGGTCAGGCGAACATCAAGAAGTGGGTCGACGACATCATGCCGCTACTCGGCGACGACGATCCTCTGGGCGTCGATTCGTTTGCCACGCATGAGCTTTCCCTCGAAGAGGCTCCGCACGCATACGACATCTTCCAGAAGAAGCAAGACGGTGCCATCAAGGTGTTGTTGAAGCCCTGACGAACTGCTTCGAATACAGCGATGCGGCCCGGAAGTTCACGGGCCGCATCGGTATTCGCAGAAGGGTCAGTCGATCGAGATGACATCCTTGGCGATGGCTGCCACGCGCGTCTGTCCTGCGGACACGACTCCGTGGCGGTTCTTGTGCGCCTCTTCGTACGTCACGACGGTGCGAACGTCGGTCGGGTTCGTGAGGTCCTTGATGGCGGCAACAGCGTCCGAGACATTGAGGTCGTCGTAGTCTGCGATCGGAAGCTCGTCGGCGTCGAGGATTCCGCCGGCCGACCGCGCGGTGTGGATCGCGTCGGCGACGGTGTCGACTCCCTCGCTACGGGTGACGTCCTCGGCTGCTTCGAGTGCGGCGTCGCGGCTTGCCGTCAGGGTCTTGACGGCCACGTCACCGGCGTGAGCGCCACGGCCCAGGAGCGCTCCGAGGCGGTCCGGGGTGGAGCGAGCCGCGTCCAGCGCGCGATCGAGTCCACGTGCCGACCACGTCGCCGGTGCGTTGACGATCTTCACGGCAGTGCCCGCGGCCGCTTGGAACGGAGTGCGTCGCAGTGCTGCGGGTCCGCCGAGCGCGTCTTCCGCGAGCACCGTCTCCAGCCATTCCACCGTTGCGCTGTGCGCTGTGGCCAGCCGGGTCGCCAGTGCGACGACGGTGGGCTCGTTCGCTGCCGTGGCCAGTGCCTTGATGTACTTGGCGCGGCCCAGCAGTTGCTGCTCGAGTGCGAGATCGCCCAACAGTGCCTCGTCGAACGGCTGTGCCTGCTCTGCGACCGTCTTGACGGCAGCGAGCGTGCGCCCCAGGAACGGCGCGACGAGTTCGGGCAGTCCGCCGAGACCGCGGAGGGCCTCCTCGATGGCTGCCGCGCGCTCACGTCCGTTCGCGGCGTTCTGTGTCAACTCCCTGCGTACCGCCTCGGTGCGCGCCTGAACGACGCGAGTTTCCGCGATCTGGATCTCGGTGTTCGTCAGCTGCAGTGCAACGCGCAACTGCGCGATCAACGTGGATGTGCTCATGGTGCTCCCCTTTCGGTCGGGTGGTCGATTGTTTCTGGCCGATGCCTGTGGGTCATAGCGTGATGCGCGGCCCTGTTCGTGTCATTACCCGTGAGTAGGTTCGGTCAAACGGGTGCTGTCGATGTGTGAGCATCGACACGTGGGGCTCCGCGGCAGTCCGAGAGTCCAGTGATCGACGGTTTCGATCGACCGATCACTGGACATTCGACAGGCATGAACACCGAGCTCTACACCGCGACCGTCTCCGCCACCGCGACCGGCGTCACCTCCGACGACGGCGTCCTGTCACTGGGCGTGCGTGAGCCCGAACAGCTGGGTGGGCCCGGAGGGAGCACCAACCCCGAACAGTTGATGGCAGCCGCACTGTCGAGCTGCCTCGTCGAGTCCCTTCGTATCGCGCTCGGAACGGTCGGCGGCGGCGTCGACGAACTGGCGGTCAAGGGGACTGTCGTTCTCACCGACTCCGAGGCATCCGGATACGACGCGACGTTCGCGCTCTCGGTCTCCCTGCCCGGTACGGACGACCCCGAAGCGGTACTGGCTCAGGCGACATCGATCTGCCCGTTCCTCAAGGCCATCGACGGGGTCGACGTCACCCTTGCCTGACGCCGCGTCGGGATCCTGTGGCACATTTCCGGCATGACAACGATTCGAACCCGGGTGGCCGACGCTCTCGCCGCCATCAAAGCCGGGTTTGCTCGTGAGGACACCACCCTGATAGCGGGTGGCCTGACGTTCTATGCCGTCATAGCGGTAATTCCGCTGCTGCTCCTCAGCATCCGCGCCTGTGCACTATTGGTGTCGGACGAGTGGGTCCGCGGAGGGTTCGACGCGATGTCGGGGTTGCTGCCGGACGCTCTGGGGGCTCGCGCGGCGGTGGACGGATTGGCCACGGCCGGAATCGAGCTCGGCCCGGTCGGGGTCCTGATCGCCGTCTTCCCTGCGACGTTCTACGGGGAGGGCCTGCGCAGGGCGATCGTGCGGTTCGCACCGATTCGAGAATCGTTCACCGGCTGGCGCGGTCGCCTGGCAATGGTGCCGTTCTTCGCCGCCGCACCGGTACTGCTCGCGGGCGTACTCGGCGTGGCTCGATTGCTCGATGCATCGACCGGAGGCGGTGGAATCGGAGACATGGCGCTACGCGTGTTCCTCGGCTTCAATTGCCTGTGGCTCATTCTGTCGGTCCCTCTGGCGTGGACCTACCGAGTGATAGCGCCACGAGCGGTGGGCTGGCGGGCGCTCATCGTCGGATCGCTCGTCACCTCGTCCATCGTCACCGGGTTCGTCCACGGATTCATCTTGTTCCTGGCGATTCCGGTGGATCTGGGTGCACCGTTCGGCGGCCTCACCGCGATCGGCGGCGGAGTAGCAATCATGTTGTGGATGTTCGTGTTCCACATCCTGGCGCTTGCCGGCTGGCTGATCACCGCGGAATTCGATCGGCCCGACGATGCAATCCGAACATCAACTGGGTGAACCCGACCACCGCGAGCGCACACGTGACGGAAACACCGATCGTTGCCGACGTTTCGGCAGCCGCCGGTGCGGCTCCGGCAACCGTTGCCGTGACCGCAGCCGCGATCACCCGCGAAGGACGCTCCCACACCGTCAGAAAGCCGACGTCCTCGATTCCGGAACCCACCGCTCGGGCCCGGGCCATCTCGTGCAGCAACGTCGTCACGCCGACAGCCACCACCAGTGGCATCGGCGCTCCCAAAGCAAGGCCGCTCGCCACGAGGAGCAGGTCGCTGCAGCGATCGGCGACGGTGTCGAGTAGGTAGCCCCACTGGGACTGGGAGCGGCCGATCATCGCGACTCCGCCGTCGATACCGTCGAGCAGGCCGGAGACCACGATCAGCACGGCTGCGATCAGTGGGGCCGAGGTCCCCGGTCTGGACAGAGCCACTGCCGCCCCGGCCACGACAACGGCTGTGAGGGTGACGGCATGGGCAGACACGGACGCACGAACCAGGGGAGCGCTCAGCGCGTACACGATGCGAAGCCAGCCCGAGACCAACGCGGACGAGGACGGATCGATGCCGTTGTGCAGTGTCGACCAGGTCGACAGATACTCCTCGCGCGTCGCCGGCCGTACCGTCGTGACGTGTTGCTTCGCAGAACTGCGCTGATTGACCATCGAGGACCCTTGCTCGGCACCGACTGAGAGGAACTCGGCGAGCAGGTGACCGGCGACTGCACGTCGAGACTTCGAAGCGGAGTACCCGTCCACGGCGTTCTCAATCCGCACCCTCGGTGCCGTCAGTCGTCGTCGGAGTTGCTCGCTCGCCTGCGTGCCTTCAGACGCGAGATCTTGATACCCACGGCCGCGAGCACGATCAGCCATCCCGAGATCAGAACTCCGCCACCGACGAATGCCGCTCGACGCAGCGGATGTTCGTCGGCGTACACGTAACCGACTGTGCCCCAGATCAATGCAACGAAAGCGATGATCGCCATCATCCAGATCATCGAATACAGAGTTCTGTTCATCGTCCACCCGACCTTGCTCTTCCGCCGTCCCCGACGACCGCCGACATGCATTCTTTCATCAATCGCGACCGCACTGTCTTCCCATCACCAGGCCAGGTTCGGCTGTTGTTCACCGGGCGAGATCCCGAATTCGAGTCCCGTGCGGTGCACATGACCGAACAGCGATTCGGCCACGTCCTGGTGTTCACGGCCCAGCGCGCCGGCCCACCTCGCTGCGCGCGCATTCGACCGCGAACTGCGTAGCTCGACGGAGCCGATACCGCCGACGTCGACGGTCAGGCGATCGGCTCCGATCGCCAGCATTCGGCGCAGAGCCTGCTCACCGAACAGCACGAATCCGCGCACGTGCACGACGATGTGGCTGCGGCCGGCGTCGCCGGGCCTGCCCAGATGGACGCGTGGGTCGATGTCGCCCCACCGCTGCCGCAACTGCGCCGCGTCCGGCCCGGCTATCCACACCGCGCAATCTGTCTCGTGCAGAACGGATCCGACGGTGACAAGGAGCGACGCAGAGCTGTGCCCGGTCGAATCGACGACGACGACGATCTCGGGGACGGCGTAGACGAGGCCGTGAGTGCGAGCAGCAGGGTCGGTGATCCTGGAGGACAGCATCAGGGCCTCGAGATTCTTGCGTTCGCGATCTCCGCCTGTCCGCTCGGCCCATTCGGGCCCGTCGTGCCATGCGACCGCGTGGGGCAGGTGCGCCAGGACGGCACCGGCGTCGTAGGCGCGATGTGCGAAATCCCAGTCCTCTCCGCCGTATCCGACGAAGGTCTCGTCGAATCCGCCGATCTCGGAGAACAGCTCACGGCTGCACGACATCACGGCACTGATGATGTACCGGTACGAGCGCCGATCGGCGTCGAGTAGGTCGCGTGAACGGCGATACCCGTCGCGGAGCCATTGCGGCTCCGTCAATTCCGGCGGAGCGGCCGACTCTCCGCCGAACCACCCCGCCACGTCCTCGGCGGCCCGACCCGTCAGATCGGCGTGCCGCCGACGACCGACGGCGAGGGCATCGGGAAGGGACGCGAGCAGCCGAACCGATTCCGCGATGTACCGGGGCTCGGGAACGGTATCCGCATCCAGAAAACACAGAATCTCGCCATCGGCGACCGAGGCACCGAGATTCCGGGCCGCCGCCGCACGAAAGCCGAGATCGGGCTGCCGCACGACGGTGATGTCGAGCGCCGAACGAAAGCCGTCGACGGCCGGTGCTTCGGGGGAGCCGTCGTCGGCCACGATCACCTGAAGTCGGCAGGCCGGGTAGCTCTGCAGGGTCAGCGCGCCGAGGACGAGTTCCAGCTGGCGCTGCTGGCGGAAGTACGGGATCACCACGGACACTCGTGGATCCCGATCCACGGTCTCGGCGAGATCCCACCTATTGCCCGGTACCACCCACCGGCCGTCGGGTAGCCGGTCTGCCGTCTTCACGCGCTGTTCGTCGAACAGTGCGCGGTACAGCGCGGCGGCCTGACCGAGTGTGGGGTAGGTGACTACGTCGTCCTTCTGCCATGTCCTGTCGGGATGGCGGAGAGCCTCCGCCATCGCAGTGGCGAGGCCCTCGACCGAATTTTCGTGAATCCACAGTGCCCCGGGAGAATTGGCCTCCATCTCTTCCACGTACCGTCCACGGGGGACGAGTGGACGACGGCCCGCCGCGATCCAGGAATTGATCGAACCCGATGCCGATACGTGGCGATGGAACGCGACGGGAACTGCAACGGATCGAAGGACCTCGTCCAGCTCGTCGTCGGGGACGAAGCCGGTCGACACGAACGATCGATCGAGTTGATCTGCAGTACAAGCGAGTTCGCCGATCATGGATTCGTGGCCCGGTGACGCGGACCCGATCGACAGAAAGTCGACGTCGCTGTCCAGCGACGTCATGGCACCGAGTACCTCCTCGTGGCCCTTGCCCGGATAGACGAACCCGAGAACGCCGACGACTCGTCGAGATGCGACGCGGTCCTCCAGCGGAGGTGCCGTGCGTCCGATCGGCAGCGGGATCACCCGAACATCGTGTTGCAGATCCATGACGTCCTCGAGCAGCAGTCGCTCGTGCATGCTGGAGACGACGACGGCAGCGGCGCAGTCGATCACCCGCCGGTAGCAGTCCGTGCGCACCTCGAAGGCATGGCCGTCCGATGGTTGCGGTACATCGTGCACCGTGACGGTGACCGGCGCGCGGTGCCGCCGTGCGAAGTCGACGAACGCATCCGCGGCCTCCGTCGCGGTGCGGCCGAACAGCCTGTCGGTGAAGTGCACGTGGATCGGCGCATCGAGGGGGACCTGCTCGATATCGGAGATCACCGGATTCGCTGTTGCAGCGGCCAACTCGCGCGCACAACGCACCACCCCATGTTCGGGTGGGCCGAGGGCGAGGTGCAGAGTAGGCCGGGTCACGGTGCCAGCTCCAGTGTTCGGATCAGTTCGGCATGACGTTCCAGCGCGGCACCGATGAATTCGGGACGTTCGGCGTACCAGAGCAGGTGAGCGCGGTGAACGGAATCCGGCGACAGAGGATTGCCGTCGACCGACCAATTCGCACGCGGCTCGCCGTCCAGGCCGAGTGCGTCCAGCACTCGCCGCTCGACCGGCGCACGAACACCTCCGAGCAATTCGCGCCCCGGATCTCGGACCGTACTACCGGTTCCCAGGTGATCGAGTATCCGCTGGGCCAGAGCAGTGAGCACCGTGTTGGTCGCATGGTTGATCGTGTGGGTGGCGTTGCTCCCGGCTGCGCTGAACAGGTCGGACGCAGCGATGTCGGTGTCCCGGCTCTCGCGTCGCCGCAACTCGTCGAGGCTCGACTCGGCTGCCTGTCGAAGACCGTCGTCCGAGACCGATCGGTCCCAGTCCTCATGGCTGCCCAGGCCGCGACGAGCGGCCAGGATGGTGCGTAAGTCGTGATAGGGCACCGTGTTCGGGACTGCGGACGGGTCGCTCGGATGTCGAACGATGACCTGAAAGGGATGCAGTGCCGCGTATCTCAGCACCGGCCAGCGGATGACGGTGGCGTCGGGTGGGAGCACTTCGGTGAGATCGGGCACCCCCAGCGGCAGTGAACGGTAGCCGGCTCGAACCGGTTGGGTGAGTAGCACCGACGTCCGGCGCACGAGTCGGTCGACGTGTACCAGGTCCGAGGACTCGAGCTCGTGCACGGGGGGAATCCGCACAGTCCGCAGCGGCATGGACGGATCGGAACCGAGAAGGATGCGAAGTGCCTCGGCCTGGCAATTTCCCCAGACGAGCAGGAGCGGTCTGTCGTCGTCGGATCGACCCGGATCGTGCGCTGCTGCGTAGAAATCGCCGTAGTGGCGGGTGCGACCGTCCATGCTTGCCCCGACGTCGTGTGCGTGTTGATGGTGGACCGTTCTCTCGTCAACGTAGACCCGGTGAACCTGCTGCGCCAACCCCGATTGAACCCCGGCACAAGTGGGTACAGGCCACGTATCGCGTGTCGGGACCAGGCACGATCGTCCTGCCCGTACCCGAAGGAATTCATGATTCGCGTCGCATCGGTTCCGTCCTCGCATGCCTACGTCCAACACCTCCTGCCCGTCCGCTGCGGCTCCGAGCGCGAGCCGCTGTCCGCCGGATCGGTGCAGCTGCTTCCTGATCCAGCACCCGTCCGGGTCGACGTACCCGGGCAGTGGTGGCCACCCCGACTGCTCGATGCCCGGTGGCTCGCCGAACAGACCGACGTGCACTTCGATGTTCTACACGTGCATTTCGGATTCGAGTCCTTCGCGCCGGAGGAACTCACGCGCACCGTCGACCATCTGCACGGCCGCCGCCTGCCCTTGGTGCTGACGGTCCACGACCTGCACAACCCTCATTTCACGGACAACGTGCAGCATCTGAGGCAACTCGACGTACTCGTGCGGGCAGCCGATGCCGTGATCACCCTGACTTCGGGTGCGGCCGCCTGGATCCACGATCGGTGGGGCGTTCGATCCACGGTGGTGGAACATCCGCATGTCGTGCCCCTCGATCGAATGGATCGCTCGCGCCCGCCGTCGGAGTCGTTCGTCATCGGTGTCCACGCCAAGAACCTGCGGTCCAACATGGACCCGTTGGCCGTGATGGATGCGGTCGTCGAGGCCGCACGTTCGCTACCCGACGCAACCGTCCGGTTGGATATCGACGAGGACGTCTTCGAGCACTCCAGCCACTGGTACAACCCCACCATCGGCGCGAAGTTGCTGGACTACACCAGCTTTCCCGACGTGGACGTCCGCGTGCACGGACGGTTCGACGACGACGCGCTGTGGGACTACCTGTCGGCGATCGATGTGTCGGTGCTTCCGTATCGCTTCGGAACGCATTCCGGCTGGCTGGAGGCCTGCCGCGATCTCGGAACGGCCGTTGTTGCGTCGGACTGCGGATTCTACGCGGACCAGGCTCGGGTACACAGCTTCCGAATGGGGGTCGACTCGTTCGATCCCGCCACCCTCGTCGCTGCACTGCGCGCATCGCACGCAGATCGCACCCCGGCCGTCGAGTCCGGCACCAGAGCCCAACAGCGACAACGAATTGCAGATACCCATGCAGCGATCTATCGAGCAGTGATCAAGGAGATGCGTTGAACGAGAAGCCACTTCGCATCGCGGTGCTGGCGTCATCGAGTTTTCCGGTGGCACAGCCTTTCGCGGGCGGTCTGGAGGCACATGTCTACAACCTGGTGCGGGCACTCACCGAGCGTGGGCATCAGGTGAGTCTGTTCGCTGCGGACGGGTCGAGTGTCGACCTGGACGCGACGCTGCTACCGGTGCGAACGTTGGACCTGACGCCGATTTCGATCGCGGACGTCGCGATCACACCCACCGCCATCCGCGAGCACCACGCGTATCTGGCGGTGATGATGGAGCTCGCCGGGACGATGTCTCGGTCCTTCGACATCGTGCACAACCACAGCCTGCACTATCTGCCGCTCGCGATGTCGTCGACGCTGTCCGTGCCGATGGTGACGACACTGCACACACCACCGTTCGCGTGGCTCGAGTCCGCCGTGGCGTTGGCCCCGCCCGGTGCCAATACGTTTGCCGCGGTCAGTGAATTCGCTGCCTCGCAATGGGCGGATGTCACCACCGGAACAGTCGTGGTTCGCAATGGAATTTCGTTGGAGGAGTGGCCGTTCGGTGTCGGCGGCGACTACGTGGTGTGGTCGGGTCGGGTCGTTCCGGAGAAAGGACTGCACCTGGCCATCGCGGCTGCGAAGGAAGCAGGACGTTCGCTGCGTATCGCCGGACCGCTGAGCAATCTCGAGTACTTCCACGAGTTCGTCGAGCCGATGCTCGACGAGAACATCCGTTATGTCGGGCACCTCGATCAGCCCGCGCTTGCGGCGTTGGTGGCCGGTGCCGAGGTAGCGCTCGTCTCACCGGTCTGGTCCGAGCCGTACGGCCTGGTGGTGGCGGAAGCACTGGCCTGCGGCACTCCCGTCGCCGCGTTCGCCAGGGGTGGGATTCCGGAGATCGTCGATGCCTCGTCGGGAGTGCTGGTTGCGGCCGACGACGTACACGGGCTGGCCGCAGCGATTCCCGTGGCGGCGGCGTTGAAGAGATCCGACGTTCGTGCGCGGGCGGAGAAGGTGTGCTCCATGCACCGCATGGTGGACGAGTACGAGGCGCTGTACCGCTCGACACTGGACGCCGCTGCCGATCCGATCGAGGATCGGCTCGCGATCGCATGATCGGCTACTACGCGCACCACCACGGGGTCGGCCACATCACGCGCTCCGACGCCATCGCTCGGTCGATGGCCGAGCCGATGACAGTGCTGTCCTCGCGCTCTCGACCGGCAGGGCATGCGGCGGCCGAGTGGATCACTCTGCCTCTCGATGTCGACGAGGACTCGGACAATGCTTCTCCAGAGGATCCTTCCGCTGGAGGTGTACTGCACTGGGCTCCGCACGACGTGGACGGACTGACCGAACGGATGGCGATCATCGCGGAGTGGGTGGCTCGCGAGCGCCCGCGGGCGGTGGTGGTCGACGTTTCGGTGGAAGTGGCGATGTTCCTGCGGCTCATGGGTGTTCGCGTCGTCGTGATGGCCGTGCCGGGAGAGAGGGTGGATCCGGTCCACAGCCTCGCGTACCGGTCGGCAACGCACATCGTCGCGCCGTGGTCGCAGCAGGTCTACGACCCGGCCTGGCTGCGTCCCTTCAGCGAGAAGACCACCTACGCGGGCTCGATCAGTCGATTCGCCGGACGTGAGCGGACCGCGGGAAACGCCGTCCCCACCGTGGTGGTGCTGGGTGCTGCCGGTGGTACGTCGCTGACCGGCGATCTGGTGGACTCGTGGTCGGCGGTGGATCCTCGCTTCCGGTTCCGCGCACTCGGCGTCGCAGGCGGCGACTGGGTGGACGACGTCTGGCCGGTGTTGTGCTCGGCAGCACTCGTTGTCACGCACGCCGGGCAGAATGCCATCGCCGACGTCGCCGCGTCCGGCGCGCCCGCCATCGTGGTGCCGCAGGCTCGACCCTTCGACGAGCAGTCGGCCACCGGACGGGCCCTGGCCCACGGGGCGATTGCAGAGGTGCTCGATACATGGCCGTCCGTCGCGCGGTGGCACGCCGCGGCGGACCGCGCTCTCGAGCTCGGTGGTCGACGCTGGTCTGCCCTGC
This sequence comes from Rhodococcoides navarretei, assembly GCF_038069675.1. Classification (NCBI taxonomy): domain Bacteria; kingdom Bacillati; phylum Actinomycetota; class Actinomycetes; order Mycobacteriales; family Nocardiaceae; genus Rhodococcoides; species Rhodococcoides navarretei. Next base: position 3,614,930 of record NZ_JBBPCN010000001.1, on the reverse strand, counting down.
GCACCGACGGCGCTCCCGCCCGCGCCGCCCTTGCGATCGAGCAATCAGGAGTGCAGCCGGCGGAACGACCCGGCGTGACATCCGCACCACGAGCTGTTCGACAGTGAAGATCGTCGTCGTCACCGTGGTGTCGGGTCGCCACGCACACTTGGCCGCGCAGGTGCGCGGTCTGAACGGCTCGACCGGGGGACCGGTCGAGCACGTCGTCGTCTCGATGGGCGACACCGCGATCGTCGATGTGCTCGCTCGGGCGGGTTCGACGGCAACGTGCATCGAGATGCCCCAGCAGCACCCGTTGCCGTTGGCACGGGCCCGCAACCTGGGCGCGGCCGCGGCACTGGATCGTGGTGGGGAGTTGCTGGTATTCCTCGATGTGGACTGCATCCCCGGCCCGGAGATGATCGAGAGATACCGTTGCGCGGCAACGTTGCCCGACAACGAGCGTGCGCTGCTCTGCGGCCCGGTGACGTACATGAAAGAGAAGGACCTCGGAGCCGAGGGGGAGTCGCTGACATTGCTGACTGCGCCGCATCGAGCACGGCCCGACCCGCCGGCGAACACCGTGGAGCGCGGAGACAACTTCGACCTGTTCTGGTCCCTGTCCTTCGCGATCGGTGCGGCGAATTGGATCGAACTCGGTGGCTTCTGCGAGGACTACACCGGCTACGGCGGTGAGGACACCGACTTCGCGGCCACCGCGGAGGCGTCGGGCATGGGGTTGCGGTGGGTCGGCGGGGCGCACGCGTATCACCAATTCCACCCGGTTTCCGATCCTCCGGTGGAACATCTCGACGACATCGTCGCCAATGCACGCACGTTCTTCGATCGATGGGGCCGGTGGCCGATGATCGGTTGGCTGGACGCCTTCGCCGCGCGCGGACTCGTGGAGTTCGACGGCTCCGAGCTTCGTCGCTCGCGTCCGACGAGCGTGGATCGACGGCAATGAGGGCGATCGGCGTCGACGGCCGATCGCCCTCATCGGGGGTTGAGCCCTACCGATGGCTATCCGCCGGTGATGGGCGAGTTGTACGCACACGGGATCGACTTCGTGGGGAAGCCCTTCGGATCCAGTGCATTCTTCACGATGCCGATCGCGCGTAGCGAGACCGAGATCGACAGGTGATCGGACAGATCGATTCCGCAGCCGTCCTGCAGGGTGACGTTGTTGACCGTGGCACCGGGACCCGCGGTGAGGAACGTCGTCTTGTACGGGGTGACCACCTCGTCGTACTTGGTGCCGATCACGGTGTATTTGATGCCGGGGTCGGTGTCACCGCCCACAGCCAGTCCCTTGACCAGCGGAGAGTCGATGACCTGGTCCGAGGCCGCGGGGCCCGCGATGGCACCGACGACGCCCAGCACGTTCAGGCCCAGGTTGTTGATGGTGCGACCCAGAGTGCCGATTCCGACGAGCGTCGTGCCGTGGTTCGAGCCGGCCACGCTGACGACGGTGTTCACCTTGTTCTTGGTGGGATCGGCCGGGTTGGCACCGCCCTCGAAACGCAGGTACTGACGGGTGACGAGGCCACCCTGCGAGTGACCGACGATGTCGACCTGAGCGGAGCCGGTCGCGGCCCGCACTGCGTCGATGTAGGTAGCGATCTCCTTGGCGCTCGAGGCGACGGAATCCGTGCCGCGCAACGACTTGATCTGACCGATGGCGCTCGAGTCGGTGTCACCGTAGTTCAGTGCGAAGACGCAGTAGCCTTCCTTCTTCAAGGCAGGCGACATACGCGCGAAGTTGTTGAATGCGTTCTCCCAAGTGCCGTGCAGCAGCACGACCGGCCGCGGATGCGCTGCCGACGGCTTGCAGTTCCAGTCGTTGGCACCCTGCGGTGCCACGTTCGGATTGACGACGCTGTACAGGAAGCCGGCGAGGAAGTTCGTGAATGCCGGGCCGTACCCCTTCGTCTCGGCCTGTGGATCGTAGGTGCTGGTCGCAGGAGCTGCGGAATCGATGCTCGGGGGAACGATGCCCTGGTCGGCGGCCTTGGGTGACGCCTCGGTCGGTGCGGGCGGGATGACGTCGTCGCCCTGCACGGTGGCGGGCGGGGCGGGCGCGGTAGTGGGCTGAGCGTGGGCTGCAACACCGGAACCGAGGGCAAGCGAGCACGCCATTGCCGCGATCACTGCAGCGCGCACCGTGGTGGCCTTCCGCGTTGCGCGGAAGGTGGACCGAGAAGTGGTCATGAAGGCTGACTTTCGACGAAGGTTGTTGGACAAGGCGGAACAGTAGGCGGCGATTTCGGCCGATTGTGGGCTCCGGTCGAGCGTTTGGAATCTGCCCGTAACCGACACGTCATCGATGAGGGAGCGTCACAAGTGACGTAGCCCGATCCGAATCAGGATGCAGTGCCGGATATGTTGACCAAAACAATCCCAAGGTTTTATTTTTGTTCTATTGTTCGATGACCACGTTCCCCCCGGTACCGATCGGTGTGGATGTGGGGCAGAACTAGGTGTCGAGTTCGAGGGGTGGGTTCGGGGTGACGGCAACAGGGAGCGTGCACGTGCCGCAGGAGGAATACGTCAACGGGCGGCGTGCCTCCGACCGTCTGCGGACGCCGCGGGAGACTGCTGCGCGGATGTTGGATCAGTACATCGGCGAACCCGAGGACACGCCACCGCCGCGCGAGTGTGCCCGCGGTGAACTCGACGACATGACGACGACCTGTTGCCAATTGGCAACAGGGGTGATCGAGTCGGGTCGACTGCCGACGCTCGGTGCGTTGGACGTATTTCGCGATGCCGCCACGCGATGGGCTCGCGACGGCGTGCCGCTCGGACGCATCCAGCACGCGATCAGCGACGGCTGTGTGTCGGGGGTGCGCACAGGACCCCGTTCGGTCGACGGGGCCGTCCTGGTCATGGAACTGCTGGACGTCGTGACCGAGGCCGTGTCCGATGCCTATCTGGCGGAGTTGCGATCGTTGACTCAGAGCGGTCCCCGGCACGATGCGGAACTGCTCGACGCGCTGCTCACCGGAGACGGGACCGCTCGTAAGATCGCCGATCGCATGGGAGCGCTGCTCGCCGAGGACTATCACGTTGTCGCTCTGCACTTCCCGGCTCACGCAGAGGAAGGCGGACGCCGAATCGACCCCACGATGATGGCAGCGCGAAAGCTCCGCAGAATCCACGCGGCGCTGGCAACGGTCGACGCGGCCTGCACTCCCATCGCGTCCCTCAGCCCCACCGGCGGAACCGTGCTGCTGCCCGACGTCCCCGGTGTCGACGTCGGTGACCTCGTCGATCGACTCGCCGACGCGGGTGAAGTTGCAGTGACTGCGACCACCGGATCGGCCTCGATCGACGACATCGCCTCGACTGCGCCTCATCTGTACGAACTGCTGAGCCTCGTACGCCGGCTGCGGTACGCCCCCGGGACCTACGATATTTCGGATCTGGTGTTCGAGTACCAGGTGAGCAGGCCGGGCCTGGGCCGCAAACACCTTGTGACACTGATCGATCCGCTCCGTGACTCGGTCGATCTGTTGCCCACGCTGCAAGCGTTCGTCGACTCGGATTCCAACCGAAAGAAAACGGCCACCTGGCTGACGGTTCACCCCAACACCGTCGACTACCGCTTGAAGCGAGTGGAACAGCTCACCGGGCTCGATCCGATGAAGCCGTCCGGGCTCAGACGGTTACATGCTGCCTTGATCGCCGACCGCCTCGAGGCACGTCGTGTTCCGGTGGGCGAGCGATCACTGTGACGGTGTCGGACGGCGCGGTGCTCGCAGCATCGGCGGCGCTCGATTCGGTGGAGTCCGTGGCTGCGATGTTCCAGCCTGTCGTCGAACTGTCCACAGGAGCAGTCGTCGGATACGAGGCCCTGGCGAGGTGGCCATCTCCGAGCCTGGCTCTGCCCGAGGACGTGTTCGCTCTCGCTCGAGAACGCGGCATGGTGGGCCGCGTCGACGTCGCGTGCCGGGCGGCGGCGCTCCGAGCGGCGCGCGAGCGCTCGTACTCGCGTCGGGTTCGCTTCTTTCTCAACATCGAGCCGGGGTGCTTCGTCGACGAACGCGATGTCGACTCCCACCTCGATGCGATCGGCGACGATCTGGACATCGTCCTCGAAATCACCGAGAGAGATCTCGACCGAAACGTTCCAATGTTGATGGCGCTGGTTCGAGGAGCGCGGGCCCGCGGAATGGCGGTAGCCATGGACGACGTCGGTGCGACGCCTGCGACGTTGCAGCTGTTGGCTTCGGTCGCGCCGGACATCGTCAAACTCGACGCGTCGATCGTCCGGTCACCGTATCGGTCGCGCGCCGCGATGAGGCAGGTGCGCGACTACGTCCGGTCCAGCGACGCAGTTCTGTTGGCCGAGGGAATCGAAACCACCAGGCATCTGCGTCGTGCGACGGCCTTGGGAGCAACGCTCGGTCAAGGCTGGATGTTCGGCCGCCCGATGCCACTGCCGAATCCATCGGTCTGACCGTTCGGCCGGGAACCGACAACGACGAACCCCGCACCCTCGACGGCCTGTGGGCCGGGGTGCGGGGTTCGGATACTTCCGATTCGGAAGATCAGTTCGTGAACTTGTCCTTGATGTTGCCTGCGGCGTCCGAGACGTCGTCGCCGACCTGCTTGGTCTTGCCCGACGCCTGATCCGTTGCGCCCTCGGCAGCAAGATCGTCGTTGTCGGTCTTGTGGCCGATCTTTTCCTTGGCTTCGCCCACGAGCTCTTCTGCCTTGTGCTTTGCCTTGTCGATGAAATCAGCCATGTGAACTCCTCGAAATCGATTGTTCGTTCCGTGCCCGAGAGCTATACCCGCGATCGGAGACGGTAATCATGGGTGGACCGTGCGGATTGTGCCGACGTGATCCGGGTAACCGGGACCCATGGATTCAGAGACCGACAACCCGTCCGCCCCAGACATGCAGTCGCCCGCGCATCGGCGCCCGAGTGGTGTGGACGACGCGACCGTTGCTGCGGCGGGGAAACTGTCCGAGGCACTCGAATGCGTCGAGCGTGCCCGGGGCCACCTCTATTCGTTTCATCAATTGATGGGGCACTCCGACCTGCTGTTGGGAGAGGCTGTGGACGCGCTCGCCGATGCCGGCCACGCAACGATCTCGCAGCGGATCGACGCGGACATGATCGGCCGCAACATCGCGCCGGGACGCTGGACGTTTCAGCTCGTCGAGGAATTCGACGACGGCTATTGGGGTCCGCTTCGCGAACACGATCGGGCGGTGCGAGACGAGCTGATGGATGGGCGTCGCCACGTCTTCGAGGCCGAGATGAAGGAACGGCGTCGGACCCACGGACGCAGCGGGCACGAGGCGAGACCGGCCGACTGACGCCGATCGGACAAAGAAAAGCACCGATCTCGCCGGTGGACGGCGAGATCGGTGCTTTGCGGTGAGTCTCTAGCCTGCCTGTTGCGCGGCGTCGACCTCACTGGATGCGTTCGCGGTGGAGAGCTGGCCGCCCGAGTTCTCCAGGTGTGCCCGCACGAACCAGTGGAAGAGTTCGAGCTGCGCGCTCTGCCCGATGAGCATGTCCTCGGTGACGGGGTCGATCTCGCCGACCTCTTCGATGTTCTTGCGAGTGGTCTCGATGACTCCGGTGTAGACGAGGTCGAGTGCTCCCAGGTGCTCGATGGCCGTCGCGCGACCGATCGAGTAGTCGTCCCAGCTGCGCTCGGAGACGATGGTGCCCGGTGTGCCCTTTGCCGAGGAGCCGAGGGTCGCGATGCGCTCGGCGACGTCGTCCGCGAAACCGCGAACCGCTTCGACCTGAGGATCGAGCATCTCGTGAACCGAGATGAAGTTGGGTCCGACGACATTCCAGTGAATGTGCTTGAGAGTCAGATGAAGATCGTTGTAGGCGTTCAGTCGATCCTGAAGGATCGCGGCGACGCGCGCGCCCACTTCCGAGGTGAGTCCGGGAACGGTGTACGAGTTCTTTTCAGCCATGTGCATGGTTTGCCCCATCCCCCCGGAACACAAACATGCCCCGCCGAATCGAATTCGGCGGGGCATGAGTGGTGAGCGGCTAGGACTTGTCGAGTCGCGGTGAATCCGTGCCCGACGTTCCGGTCGTCGAGGTGCCGGCCGAGGAGGTTCCGTCCGTCGGATCGACGATCGGGCTGTCGGCAGCGACCTCGTCGATCACGTCCGCACTGTCTTCCTCCGGGGGATTCTTCAGGCTCAGGATGATCGAGCCTGCCAGGACCACGATGATGACCACCAGGCTGACCAGCGAGGGGATCTCGGGGATCGACGTGCTGATCACCTTGTGTCCGGCCTGGAGGATCAGCTTGACGCCGATGAAGGCGAGGATGATCGCCAGTCCCTTGGACAGGTAGTGGAACTTCTCGAGCAACCCTGCGAGCAGGAAGTACAGGGCGCGAAGGCCGAGGATGGCGAACGCGTTCGAGGAGTAGACGATGAACGGGTCGTCGGTCACGGCGAGGACGGCGGGAACGCTGTCGACGGCGAACACCAGGTCGGCGGCTTCGATGGCCACCACGACGGCGAGAAGTGGCGTGGCCACCCGCTTGCCGGCTTCCTTGACGAAGAACTTGGTACCGGAGTACTCGTCTTGGACCGGGATGATCTTGCGCAGCAAACGAACCGCGATCGAGTTGCCCGGGTCGTACGACTCTTCCTCGTCCTTCATCAGCTTGTAGGCGCTGTACAGCAGGATGGCTGCGAAGACGAAGAGAACGGCAGCGAACTTGCTGACGATGGCCACACCTGCAGCCAGGAATATTGCGCGGAAGACCAGGGCGCCGATCACACCGAAGAACAGCACGCGGTGCTGGTACTCACGGGGAACCTTGAAATAGCCGAAGATCAGTGCGAAGACGAACAGATTGTCGACGGACAGACTCTTCTCGAGCAACCAGGCCGTCGTGTATTCGACTCCAGCCGTGGTTCCCAAGGTGAAGAACACCACGATGCCGAAGATTATGGCCACGCCGACCCACAGTGCGCTCCACCATGCGGCTTCCTTGAAACCGATGATGTGGGCACCGCGGTGCGCCAACAGGTCGATGGCCAACAGGATGAGGACGACGGCACCGAATGCCGCCCATGCCCACCACGGGACGACGTTCATGAACGGCCACCTCTACTCGTGAATTTGCTGCCGAGCTGCTTCAACTTCGCCTGATTCTCGGGCTTGGTCGCGTACCGACGCGCCTGGTCGATCATCTTCTTGCCCTGTGGGCTGCGAGCGAACGATGTCAACTTCTGTGTCAACGACGCCATCTGTCACACGCTCCTTTTCGTTCTCGTCTGTCTTCGTCTTACCGGTGTTCCGGCCGTGCGTTCGGGCCTCGGCGAAAAACTTCGGGTCATTCCGCAACTACTCCAGTGTGACTGTTCGCTTTCCTGCAGGCATGGTCGTTTTGCGGACACGTTTCGACCGTTTTCGTTGCCGGGTTACGGCAACCTGGGCGGCCACGATATGTCACGAGGACGAGCGAACCTCGGGCCAGTCGAGCAGCTTCGCCCCGAGCACCGCTGTGTGCAGGGCGAACGCCTCGACCGGGTTGCCCACATTCTGCCCGGTCAAATCCTTGATTCGGGACAATCTGTAGGTGACGGCCCGCACCGACAGGTGCATGCGGCGTGCAGTCGACGCGGTGTTTGCGCCCGTGTCGAAGTACGCCTGCAAGGTTTCCAGCAATGGACCCGCTCCGCCTCGCGCGCCCAGCAACGGCGTCAGCAACGTGTCGACCAGATCGGCGATCGCCGCGCGATCGCTGATCAGAACGCGATAGACGAGCAGATCCCGAGCATCGACCACGGGCGCGTCCAGTCCGAGCGAGGACGCCAGATCGAGGGCATCGAGCGCTTCCCGGTACGACGCCGCCACACCGACCGCACCGCTGCGGGCACGGCCGACCCCGATCTGAGTCCGGCCGTATTCTCCTCTGCGCCGAAGATCGACCGATTCCTTCGAGACCGGTGCCGACGACGTGGTGAGGACGCGCCCCACCCGGGTCAGTACATGCTCGACGGCCTCGAGGTCGGGAGCCGGGAACACCAGGATCAACCGGCCCTGCTTGGTGGCGACGAGCAATTCCGCGTCGCCCTTGCTGCCCTGCACGCTGCGCTCGACGAGGCCGATGGCAGAACTGGCGTCGGTGAACGGCTTGGACGACGTCACCACCGCTACGACGTGCGGACTCGACAGATCGAGCCCGAACGTCTGCGCTCGCCCGAGCACCCCGGCGACGTCGGAGGTGCCCGAGAGCAGATCGTCGACGAATTCGCGGCGTGCGAGAACCTCGGCTCTGACGAGAGTTCTGCGGGCGAGCTGAAAGCCTTCGGCCAGTTCGGCCACCGCGTCGTCGACGGCGCGCAGCATCACCTCGCCCGCCGTGACGACCCCGGCCGGGTCGTCGGCGGCTGCGACCACCGCGGGCAGCTCGCGCCACAGCCGCCACGCGGAGGTCAGGTACAGGTCGAGCAACGCGCGCAGGGCAACGCCCGCGCGCGCCGCGGCGTCCCCCTGCGAGCGAAACTCGCGCAGCTGTGCCCGGCTCAGTGGGACACCCGCGTCCACGGCGTCGGTGAGGACGTCGAGGAAGCTGCCCAGGAGTGCCACGTCGAGCCCGCCGGCATCGGCAGCGGCCCGGGCAGCGACCGAGTCGAGCGGTAGCGCATCCCGCTGTGTGGCCATCTGTTCTCGTGTCTCCCATCCGACTGAAGGTCAATGGTAGGCATGGCGGCGTCGGTGGTGAAACGGATCGCTGTCCGCGTCTTCTGATTGCGCGGCGTGTTCGACGTGCAAGAGCCGGTATCCGGGAGCACAATCACCCGATCCGCACAGTTCGTATCCACGTTGGGAGTGTCGGCCATGACCTCGTCGAACAGGCCTGCAGCGAGTCTGCGGTCGCAGTTGCTTCGCAAGAAACCGATCGTGGATGCAGAGCAGCAGACCGGGGGCTTGCAACGAACCATCGGCACCTTTCAGCTGACGATGTTCGGCGTCGGTGCGACCATCGGAACCGGCATCTTCTTCGTCCTGTCGCTCGCGGTTCCCGAAGCCGGTCCCGCAGTGGTGCTCTCGTTCCTGGCCGCGGGTATCGCGGCCGGTCTCGCGGCTATCTGTTACGCCGAAATGGCATCGGCGGTACCGGTTTCGGGCTCGACCTACTCCTATGCCTACGTGACGATGGGCGAGGTGGTCGCGATGGGCGTCGCGGCCTGCCTGTTGCTCGAGTACGGAGTGTCCAGTGCTGCCGTCGCCGTCGGGTGGAGCGGGTACCTCAACGAGCTGTTGAACAACCTGTTCGGGTTCACCATCCCGCACGCGCTGTCCGCTGCGCCGGGTGACTCCGATCCCGGCATCATGAATTTGCCTGCAGTCGTGCTGATCGTGTTGTGCGCCGTTCTGCTCATTCGCGGTGCGAGCGAGTCGGCGGCCGTCAATGCAGTCATGGTCGTCATCAAACTCGGTGTGCTGGCCCTGTTCGCGATCGTCGGATTCACCGCCTTCGACTCCGGCAACTTCTCGGACTTCATGCCGTTGGGCGCAGCAGGGGTGACGGCGGCCGCCGGCACGATCTTCTTCTCGTTCATCGGACTCGACGCGGTGTCCACCGCGGGCGACGAAGTGAAAGATCCGCAGAAGACCATGCCGCGCGCCATCATTGCGGCGCTGATCGTCGTCATCGTGTTCTATCTCGTGGTGGCCGTGGCCGCCCTGGGAACTCAGCCCTGGACCGACTTCGCCGGCCAGGAGGAAGCCGGGCTGGCGGAGATCCTGCGGAACGTCACCGGGCAGGCCTGGCCGGCAACGATTCTGGCCGCAGGTGCGGTCATCTCGATCTTCTCGGTGACCCTGGTGACGATGTACGGGCAGACTCGCATTCTGTTCGCCATGGGCCGAGACGGCATGTTGCCGACAGCGTTTGCCAAAGTCAGTCCGCGCACGCACACCCCGGTCAACAACACGATCGTGGTCGCGGTGATCATCTCGATTCTCGCTGCGTTCATTCCGCTCGACAAGCTGGCCGATCTGGTGTCGATCGGTACCCTCGTCGCGTTCATCGTCGTGGCGATCGGGGTGATCGTGCTTCGTCGGACGATGCCGGACCTGGAGCGTCCGTTCAAGGTGCCGGGCTATCCGGTGACTCCGGTGTTGTCGGTCGCCGCTTGCGTGTACATCCTGTCCGGTCTGCGGTGGACCACGTGGTTCTGGTTCGGCCTCTGGCTCGCCGTGGTTCTCGCGTTCTATTTCCTGTGGGGTCGGCATCATTCGGCGCTCCGATCGGTTGGAAAGGACGCGGAATGAGCGTTCTGATCGCCTTCGCGCCGGGAAAAGGCAGTGTCGGTGCTCTCGATCTCGGTGCCCAACTCGCTCGGTCGTTGGGCAGCGACATCGATGTGGCGACGGTGGTGCCCAAGCCGTGGTCGACGCCGTCTATGGCACGGGTGGATGCCGAATTCGCGGATTGGGCGGCGGCGACGGCAGCCGAATCGGAGGCGAAGGCGCGGCACTACCTGGAGGACCGGGCTCCCGACATCACCGCATCGTTCCATCGCTTGGCACACCGATCGGTGTCGACGGCGTTGACCGAAGCGGCCGAGAGCATCTCGGCCTCGGTTCTGGTGCTCGGTTCCTCGGGCGACGGCGGCCTCGGACAGGTGGTCGTCGGGTCGACCGCAGACAAGCTGCTGCACTCGTCCCCGGTGACGGTTGCCCTCGCTCCGCGCGGCTACCGGATGCGCGAACGCGCAACTCTGACGCGGATCACCTGCGCCTTCTCCGGTGACAGCGAGGCCTCGCGCGTGGTGGGACCCACCGCGGAACTGGCTCGGGCCGCGGGCATTCCACTGCGCTTGGCCTCGTTCGTCGTTCGCGGGGCGACGATGTACCCGCCCGAGATCGGACTGCGCGCCGAGGACGACGTTGCCGCCGAACTCGCCCGAGGGCTGAGTGAGGCGCTGACCGCTGCGGTGGACGACGCTGTCGCGGTGGGACTCCCGGCGGATCGGGTGACGACGGAGTTGGCCTCGGCAGGCAGTTGGCGCGAGGCCCTCGACGAAGTGCAGTGGCAGGACGGTGAGGTGCTGACCATCGGATCGTCCGGGCCGCTGGGGCCGATCGCTCGGGTGTTCCTCGGGTCGCGGGCCACCAAGATCATCCGTCATTCACCGGTGCCGATCCTGGTGCTGCCGCGTCGGTGACGGTCTATCGGTTGAGGGCCAGCACCGAGAGCAGTTCGTAGGCCACGTGAGCCGCGGCGATACCGGTGATTTCGGCGTGGTCGTACGCGGGTGCGACCTCGACGATGTCGGCACCGACCACGTTCAGGCCGACCAGTCCGCGCAAGGTGTTGAGCAACTCTCGGGACGTCATGCCACCGGCCTCGGGCGTGCCGGTACCGGGCGCGTGCGCCGGGTCGAGAACGTCGATGTCGACCGAGACGTAGACCGGACCGCCGTCGAGTCGTCTGCGCATCCTCTCGACGATGCTGGCCACCCCGTCGACCTCGTAATCGTCGGAGCGAATCACCTGGAAGCCGAGCACCCGATCGTCCTCGAGATCCTGCTCGCTGTAGAGCGGGCCGCGAATGCCGATGTGTTGTGAGCGTTCCAGATCGATCAGACCTTCTTCGCTGGCTCGTCGGAACGGGGTGCCGTGAGTGTAGGGAGCACCGAAGTACGTGTCCCAGGTATCGAGGTGGGCGTCGAAGTGCAGGACCGCTATCGGCCCGTGATCACGCGCGAGCGACCGCAGGATCGGCAGTGCGATGGTGTGGTCACCGCCGAGGGTGAGAACCGACGAGCCGTCGGCGCGCAGGTCGGTCACCGCGTCGTGCACCGTGGTCAGGGCCTCGGTGATGTCGAAGGGATTGACCCCGATGTCGCCGAAGTCCGCGACTTGTTGACGGGCGAAGGGCGACACCTTCAGCGCAGGGTTGTACGGCCGCAACAGTTTCGAGGCCGCTCGGATGTGACCCGGGCCGAAACGTGCGCCGGGGCGGTAGCTGACGCCGGAATCGAACGGGACACCGAGGACGGTCACGTCGGCCCGAGACACCTGGTCCAGTCGGGGCAGCCGGGCGAAGGTGGTCGGCTCGGCGAAGCGGGGGACCTTGGTGGCGTCGACCGGACCGATCGGTGGGTGTTCGGGATTGCTCGGGTTCATCGAGAATTCCTTCCGAAGTGGGGTGACGGGTCGACCAGGTCGCCCGGCAAGCGTTACTCTGATGCACGGTCTTGTCAACATGAGTTTCCTGAAAGGCGAGAACGGTGTCGGTGGCTTCGCAGGTCGACAACGACGCGCCGCGTATCGGCGCGCGGCTGAAAGAGGCGCGCCAGAAGAAGCGGTTGACGCTCGACGCGCTCGCCGATACCTGCGGGGTGACCAAGGGGTACCTGTCCAAACTCGAACGAGATCAGGTGAACGCCTCGGTGGCGTCGCTGGTCCGCGTCTGCGCGGCCCTGGACGTACCGGTCGGCTCCCTGTTCGACGACGCCCCGTCCGGCGAGGTGGTTCGCGCACAGTCGTTGCCGCGCATCATGTTCGGCGGTGAGGCCATGACCGAGTACCTACTGACACCGGTGGGGGAGCGTCGGGTGCAGGTGCTGTTGGGCCACATCGACGATGGCGGCGGGAGCGGAGCCGAGGCGTACACCCTTCCGCTCGACGTCACGTTCGTGCACGTGATCGAGGGGGAGTTACGGGTGACCTTCGAAGCCGAGGCGGACGGCACCTTCGCGGGTGAGGAGGTACTGCTCGGTCCCGGAGATGCGTTCACCTTCTCGCCGCGGCGCAGGCACAGCTTCCGTACCGAAGGCAGCGGCGGCGCTCGAGTTCTCTGGGTGCTGGCACCGGCGCTCCCCGAGGAGTTGGCAATGAGGAAACAGGAGTTGCATCGATGACGATCACCGTATCGCTCTTCCAAGGCCCCGAACTGGCCGGCGACGTCGACGCCAACCTATCGGCACTCGACGACGCCGCCATGCGAGCGGCCGCAGCCGGCGCGTCGATCCTGGTGACCCCGGAGATGTCGGTCAGCGGATACGACATCGGCGATCTCGTGCTCCAACGAGCCGAACCGTTCGACGGGCCGATCTTCGAGAGGGTGGCGGCAATCGCTCGATCTCGCTGCATCGCAATCGTCTACGGGTATCCCGAACGCACTCGTTCGGAGATCGGCGGCGACACGGTGTTCAATGCGGTGCAGGTGGTCGATGCATCAGGACGGTCGGTGGCGCGCTACCGCAAGACCCACCTGTTCGGTGAACTCGATCGCGCTCATTTCTCGCCTGGACCGGACCTGTTGGTGCAGTTCGACTTCGGCGGACTGCGCTGCGGTCTGCTCACCTGCTACGACGTCGAATTCCCGGAATCCGTTCGTGCGCACGCCGACGCCGGAACGCAGTGGTTGATCGTTCCGACCGGCCTGATGACCCCGTTCGAGATCATCGCAACACACGTCGTCCCGACACGGGCGTACGAGAGCCAGCTGTTCGTCACCTACGTCAACCGCTGTGGCGCGGAGACGAGTCTGACGTACTGCGGACTGACCTGCGCCGTCGCGCCGGACGGCACCGACCTTGCGCGCGCCGGTGCGCACGAACAACTTCTGACGGTGGATCTGGATCCGGCCGAGCTCGCTCGATCCCGCGCCGTCAACACGCATCTGGCCGATCGCCGCCATGATCTCTACCCGACAGGGTCCTCGCGGCCCAAGCAGGAGACCGACCGATGAGCACACCCGTCACCCCGGACAGCGCAATCGAATCCGAGGACGACCAGCCGCTGACGATGTTCGGCCCGGACTTTCCGTTCGCGTACGACGATTACCTCGCGCATCCGGCCGGCCTGGGGCGTGTTCCCGACGCGGCCCTCGGTACCCGGGTCGCGGTGATCGGCGGCGGACTGGCAGGCATGGTCGTCGCTCGCGAACTGCTCGAGCTCGGTTTGGAACCCGTTGTGTACGAATCGGATCGAATCGGTGGCCGGATGCGGTCGGTGCCGTTCGAGGGGCATCCAGGCGTGGTGGCCGAAATGGGTGCGATGCGGTTTCCGCCGTCGTCGACCGCGCTGTTCCACTACCTCGACGCCGTCGGACTCGACACCACACCGTTTCCGAATCCGCTGGCCGAGGTGACGCCCAGTACGGTGATCGATCTCAAGGGTGAGAGCTACTACGCACGCAAACTCGACGATCTTCCACCGGTGTTCGCCGAGGTCGCCGAGGCGTGGAACCGAACGCTGGAGGACCACGCCGAACTGATTCCGTTGCAGCGTGCGATCCGCAAGCGGGACGTGGCCGAGATCAAACGAATCTGGAACGAGCTGATCGTGAAGTTCGACGATCAGACCTTCTACGGTTTTCTTGCCGCCTCCGAACACTTCTCGTCGTTTCGGATGCGGGAGTTGTTCGGCCAGGTCGGTTTCGGAACGGGCGGATGGGACACCGATTATCCCAACTCGATCCTCGAGATCCTTCGCGTCGTCATCACGGCAGCGGACGACCACCACCGCGGAATCGTCGGAGGCTCACAGCAACTGCCGATGCGGCTGTGGACCGACTCGCCGGCGAACATGGCGCACTGGCCCGCCGGCACGTCGGTGGCCTCGCTGAACGGCGGCACCACGATGTCGCGTGTCACCGAGATCAGGCGCACCGACGGCGGCACCACGATCCACGACGACCGCGGTAACATCCGCACCTACGCCGCCGCCGTCGTGACCGCTCAGAGCTGGATGTTGTTGAGCAACATCAGGTGTGACGACGATCTGTTCCCCATCGACCACTGGACCGCCATCGAACGGACCCACTACATGGGGTCGACCAAGGTGTTCGCGCTCGTCGATCGACCGTTCTGGAAGGACAAGGATCCGGTCACCGGCCGCGATCTGGTGAGCATGACTCTGACCGACCGGATGAGCCGCGGCACGTATCTGCTCGACCAGGGCGAGGGCCGTCCCGGACTGATCTGCCTGTCGTACACGTGGTCCGACGACTCGCTCAAGCTACTGGCCCTCGACCCCACCGAACGCATGAACATCATGCTGCGATCGCTCGAGGAGATCTATCCCGGTGTCGATTTCCGCAGCCACATCATCTCCACACCGGTGACGTTGTCCTGGGAGACCGAACGTGACTTCATGGGTGCCTTCAAAGCCAACCTGCCGGGCCACTACCGCTACCAGGAAAGGTTGTTCACGCACTTCGTCCAGCACGAGCTCGACCCACGACATCGAGGCATCTTCCTTGCCGGCGACGACATCTCGTGGACTGCAGGCTGGGCCGAGGGTGCCATTCACACCGCACTGAATGCGGTGTGGGGCGTCGTGCATCACCTGGGCGGCACGTCGGCACCCGGTAACCCGGGACCTGGCGATGTCTTCGACGCCATCGCGCCGCTTCGGTTGGGTGACTAGCGCTTCGGTCGCAGTGGCCGGGGGGAGCGCTCGTCGAACACGAACAGCGCCAGCGCGATGGTCAGCATGAGGGCAACCATCCAGATCGCCCGCAGCCCGAACAACTCGACCGCGACTGCGCCGATCAGTGCCCCGCCGAAGAATCCGGAGATCACTGCGCCGAACCTTCGGGCGCGCGTTCCGGCCTCCAGATCGTGTTCGACCACCCGGTGAAATGCGGCCATCGCCATGCTGCGGAGATTCCCGGTCGTCATGGTGGTGTTGAACGGCGAATCCACCAGCACGCGAAAGGTGGTCACCTGCACGCCGGCGACGTGAGCGAGGATCACCGAGACCACGGCGTCGGGCACGGTCGCCGGCAGAAAACCGACGACGAGGACGACCAGGATCTCGAACACCAGCACTGCCCGCACCGGTCGTCGCACGATCTTCGCCACCGCGGGCAACGCGATGAACTCCGCGGTCGCAACTCCCAGCACGAAGGCCGCCAGCGGAGGCAGAAAAGCCAGCGCCTCGACCCACCGACCGCCGGCGACATCGACGCCGAGGAGCACCACGTTTCCGGTCTGCGCGCCGGCGAACACGCCGCCGCGGGTGATGTAGGTGTACGCGTCGAGGAATCCACCGACCGCCGCCAGCAGTACTCCGAGCCGAACCGATTTTGCGGTCGCGACGGCGATGTGGGGCTGCGGCGTGGTCACCGACAGAGCTTGGCACACTGGCATGCGGTCACGAGCGCACTCACGCCTGTACCGCAAGGAGTACGAGCAACAATTCCGCTCGCACCCGCGCCGACGTCAGATCGACCGCGAGCAACTCCTCGCAGCGAGTGATCCGGTTTCGCAGGGTGTGCCGGTGTACGGACAGGTGCGTCGCAGCAGTCTCCCAATGCCCGTTGGCCTCGAGAAAGGCCCGGAGCGAGCCGACCAGATCCGCGGTGTGGGTGCGGTCGTACTCGGCGAGCACCGAGATGGTGACGGCCGCCATGGCGCGCAACGACTCCTGGACCGGTTCGGCGGCGAGCAGCATCGATCCGGTGAATTCGACGACGCGATCGTTCGACCCGGCCGCAGCACACGCGAGCGACGCCTGCTTCGACGCCACGGTGGCATCGGCGATGTGGTGGCTGGAGCTGAGGCCGACATACACCGATCGGGGCAGTGAATCGAGCACGTGCGCAACGAAATCGGAGTCGTCCGTACCGCGCAACAACACCACGGCTCCGGTGTCGGTCTTCCGGGCGAACGTCGGACGAGCCCGGGAGCGACATTCCACATCGATCGCCTCGACGATGCGTGCCGACGGTCCGCGTAGCACCGCTACCCTGATTCGCGAGTCGTCGTCGGTGGCCTCGGCGAGATAGCTCGGCACCTGTGTGTCGTCGGGGGAGGGCAGGTGCCCGTCGAGCAACAGACCGAGAGCCAGCGTGTTGAGCCGGGACTGCTCGGCGCGCAGCCGCGTGGGCTTCTCGAGTTCGAGAGTCACCAGCGACACGGCATGCCCGAGCAGAATCTGTTCGATGCCCGTCACCGGACCCGTCGTGCGAATGGCGAGAAAACTCGATGCTCCGCCGGAGGCCGCGACGGAATGCAGGGTGACGGTGCAGCCCGGTTCGCTGACCGACACGGTGGCCGGCGACGCAGACGGTCGAATGCTCCGCGCAATCTCGCGGGAACTCTCGACGAGGTCGGCTGCCGCTGCCGGATGGAACGATTCGGTGCGGTTGCCGATCAGTGCCACCGATGTCGAGGTGGCGACGGCCAGCGCACGGACGATCGCGTCGACGCCGCCGTGCAGGGCCGCCCGCGTGATTCGGGTCTGCACCGAGGCGGCGCGCAGTACCTGCTCGTACTCCTGCTCGGCGATCCGCTTCATGACCGATCTGATTACGGCGGCGAACGGGGTGTCGTAGGGAACCTCCACGACGGGAAGTCCGACCTCCTCGGCGGCGTCGAGCAGATGACGGGGAACAGTGCTGTGGGACAACCCAACTCCGAATCCCAGGCAGGCGACACCAGCGGCGGCCAGGGTGCGGACGTACGCGCCGAGTGCCGGACCGTCGGAGTCGAATCCCAGTCCTGTCGTCAGGATCAGTTCGCCGCCGGACAACCACGGACTTGGATCGGTGAGTTCGGTCGCCTGCGCGAACGTGATGGGTGAAGGACTGCGCTCGGGCCCGCCGCGGTGACTCAGGCGGAGGTGTTGCTGTCTCAGCAGCCAGGACATCTCGATGCTCACCGAACGAACTGTAACGCCCTGGCTGCCGAATTGGAGTGCAATCGAACCCTGGGGTGTACACAATGGCACCGGACTTTCGGGTGGGAGCGGTCGCATACTGATTCGACCAGCCCACACGAAAGGTGCGACCATGGCCTCGATCGAGTACCGACTTCCGCAGGAACGCAGGATCGTCACCGCCTTCCCAGGGCCGAAATCGGCGGCGCTGGCACAGCGCCGCAAGGCCGTCGTGGGTGCAGGGGTGGCGTCGACGCTGCCGGTGTACGTGGCCGATGCCGACGGTGGCGTTGTGGTCGACGTCGACGGGAACTCGCTGATCGACCTCGGGGCCGGAATCGCCGTGACGACAGTCGGTGCATCCAACCCGGCAGTCGTTGCCGCCGTGCAGGATCAGGTCGCGCACTTCACCCACACGTGCTTCATGATCGCACCGTACGAGGGTTACATCGAGGTCGCCGAGAAGCTGGCCGAGCTGACGCCCGGCGATCACGACAAGCGCAGCGTCCTGTTCAACAGCGGTGCCGAAGCCGTCGAGAACGCGGTCAAGATCGCGCGGCACGCCACCGGACGCTCCGCTGTCGTCGTGTTCGACCACGCGTACCACGGTCGCACCAACCTGACGATGGCACTGACCTCGAAGTCGATGCCGTACAAGAGTGGATTCGGGCCGTTCGCTCCCGAGATCTACCGCGCTCCTATGTCGTATCCGTTCCGCGAAGGTCTGAACGCCGACGGTTCTGCGGTCACCGGGGCCCAGGCTGCGGCGAGGGCGATCTCCGTCATCGAAAAGCAGGTCGGCGCAGGCAATCTCGCGGCCATCCTGATCGAGCCTATTCAGGGTGAGGGCGGCTTCGTCGTGCCTGCCGAAGGATTTCTGCCTGCACTGGCGAACTGGGCGCGGGAGAACGACGTCGTGTTCATCGCCGACGAGGTG
Organism: Rhodococcoides navarretei; assembly: GCF_038069675.1. Lineage (NCBI taxonomy): Bacteria > Bacillati > Actinomycetota > Actinomycetes > Mycobacteriales > Nocardiaceae > Rhodococcoides > Rhodococcoides navarretei. The sequence continues at coordinate 3,596,382 of NZ_JBBPCN010000001.1, read as the reverse complement.
CAGTCCGGATTCACCCGCACCGGAGCTTGGTTCGCGAGCGAGCACGAAGGCGTCGTGCCGGACCTGATCACCATGGCCAAGGGCATCGCAGGTGGTATGCCGCTGGCCGCCGTCACCGGCCGTGCCGATCTGATCGACGCCGTGCACCCCGGTGGACTCGGCGGCACCTACGGCGGCAACCCGGTGGCCTGCGCCGCGGCCATCGCATCCATCGAGCAGATGGAGACGCTCGACCTCAATGCCCGTGCGCGCGACATCGAACGCACCGTGTCCGAGCGACTGAACGCGTTGGCGTCCGAGCTCGGCATCATCGGCGACGTGCGTGGCCGCGGAGCCATGCTCGCGATCGAGCTCGTGGTGCCCGGTGGACGTGAGCCCAATCCCGAGGCCACCAAAGCCGTTGCGGCTGCGGCACTCGAGGCCGGGGTGATCGTGCTGACATGCGGTACCTACGGCAACGTCATCCGCCTGCTGCCGCCCCTGGTGATCTCCGACGAGCTGCTGGACGACGCGCTCACCGTCCTCGAAGGCGCGCTTCGCACTGTGGCACAGGGGAACTGACATGTCGGCCCACGATCTGATCTCCTCGCTGCCCACCGATCTGTGGCTCGGCGGTGAGCAGACCCCGTCGGCGTCGGGTGGCCGATTCTCCGTACTGAACCCGGCGACCGGCGAAGAACTCACCACCGTCGCCGACGCCACCGCGGCCGACGGCATCTCCGCGCTCGATCTGGCCGCTGCGGCACAGGGAGCGTGGGCGGCAACTCCGGCTCGCGAGCGGGCAGAGATTCTGCGGCGTGCCTTCGACCTGCTGCAGGCGCGCGCCGCCGATTTCGCTTTGTTGATGACCCTCGAAATGGGGAAGTCGTTGGCAGAGAGCCGCGGTGAAGTGAACTACGGCGGCGAATTCCTACGCTGGTTCAGCGAAGAAGCCGTTCGGATCGGCGGCCGGTACACCCCCGCGCCGGCAGGCAACGGCCGAATCCTGGTGACCAAGATGCCCGTCGGCCCGGTGCTGGCCATCACCCCGTGGAACTTTCCGTTGGCCATGGGCACGCGCAAGATCGGGCCCGCTCTGGCGGCCGGATGCACCGTCATCGTCAAGCCGGCCGAGGACACTCCGCTCACGATGCTCCTTCTCGGGCAGGTGTTCGCCGACGCGGGGTTGCCCAGTGGGGTGCTCTCGATCCTTCCGGCCTCCGACGCGGCGGCGGTCACCGGACCGTTGATGGACGACCCGAGACTGAGGAAGGTCACGTTCACCGGATCGACCGGCGTGGGAAAGCTGTTGGTGCGCAATGCAGCCGACCGTCTACTGCGGACGTCGATGGAGCTCGGCGGCAATGCTCCGTTCATCGTGTTCGACGACGCGGACATCGATGCGGCCGTCGACGGGGCGATGCTCGCCAAGATGCGCAACGGCGGAGAAGCATGCACGGCGGCCAACCGTCTGTACGTCGCGAACTCGGTGCGGGAGGAATTCACCACGAAATTGACGGCGCGGATCGAGGCCCTGACGGTCGGTGCAGGTGACCGAGAGGGCACCGACATCGGGCCGCTCATCAACGACAAGCAGCGCCGCACGGTGACGGCACTGGTGGACGACGCCGTGGCGAAGGGGGCACGGGTACGCACCGGAGGTACGACGCCCGATGGTCCCGGATTCTTCTACACGCCGACGGTTCTCGACCGCATCCCGGCCGATGCGAATCTGTTGCAGGACGAGATTTTCGGCCCGGTGGCAGCGATCATCGGATTCGACACCGAGGACGAGGCAGTGGCCGCAGCCAACGACACCCGGTACGGATTGGTGGCCTACTTCTACACCGAGAACCTCGACCGTGCCCTGCGGGTATCGGCAGCACTGGACACCGGCATGGTCGGGGTCAATCGAGGTGCCATCTCGGACGCGGCTGCTCCGTTCGGTGGCATCAAGGAATCGGGCTTCGGCCGCGAGGGCGGGTCCGAAGGCATCGAGGAATACCTCGAGACGAAGTACATCGCGCTTCGGTAGTCCTGCACGTGTCGCTCCACTCCTCGACCGTCAGCGCGGGAATTCCCGATCGACGGCCGGAAGTGGAGCGATACGTGCCTGTGCGTTCTCAGCCCTGGGCGGCCGTGATCCGGTCTTCGGCCAGACGATCGGCGGCGGCTCCCAGCAGAATGCCCTCCGCACGCGCGATGGCGAAGATGCCGGTTACGGTGTCGCGGATCTTCCAGATCGTGGCCATCACCTCGGCCGAATCCTTGCCGCGCAGTTCGCCTTCCACCTGAATCAGGCCGCCGGCGTTGGCGACGTAGTCCGGTATCCAGACGATTCCGCGCGCAGCCAGCATCGCTTCGACATCGGGTGTGAGCAACTGATTGTTCGCCGCACCGCACACGATGGACGCCGACAATCGAGCCACCGACGAGGCGTCGAGCGTGGCACCCATGGCGCACGGCGCGTAGACGTCGATGTCGGCACCGATGATGTCGGATCCGATGGTGACCCCGGGGAAGTCAAGGGCGATGCGATCGAGTGCGGGTACGTAGGAGTCGCTGACGATCACCTCGGCACCGGCCTCACGAAGCAGCGCGACGAGGTTGTACCCCACCTTGCCTGCGCCCTCGACGCCGACACGCTTGCCGGTCAGATCGTCCGAGCCCCATACCGATTCGGCTGCAGCCCGAAGCGAGAGAGAGACTCCGAGTGCAGTCTGCGGGCCGCTGTCGCCGGTGCCGCCCGCGGTGGTGTTCTTGCCGACGACGTGCGCCGTCTCCTCACCGATGATGTCGAGATCGTCGCTGTTGGTCCCCACATCGCCTGCCGTGACGTAGGTCCCGCCGAGCGATTCGACGAACCGGCCGTAGGCGCTCAACAGTGTCGGGGTCTTGATGGCGTTGGGGTTGCCGATGATCACCGCTTTACCGCCGCCGAGGTCGACTCCGGCAACGGCTGCCTTGTACGTCATTCCGCGGGAGAGCCGTAGAACATCGGTCAGCGCATCCTGCTCGGATGCGTAGGGGTAGAACCGAGTTCCGCCGAGGGCAGGACCGAGCGTCGTGGAGTGGACTGCGATGATCGCACGCAGACCGGTGTCACGATCCTGGCAGAACACGACGCGCTCGTGTGCAGAGTCGTGCGGCATGTCGGAACGATCGAAGACCCCTGCCGGCAAGGTATCGATCGAGGTGGGTACGGCGGCGGGGCGGTCGGCAACGACGGACACAGGCGGTCTCTTTCGGTGATGAGGCGGCGGTACCCGGAAATGGATGGTATCCGGGAACATGTCCGTCGAAGAGTGCCGTGAGCGTGCACGCTGGTCAACCGCCGTTGCCGAGAACGTGCATGTTGCACGGTCGTGCGTTGATCGACTCCGCAGAGCTGGTCTGGCTGCTCAGCGTCGGCCCTCCTCGGCGAGCTGTTCGAGCAACGGCTTGGTGCGGTACTGGATCAGCTCCGACATCGCGATGGACATGTTGGTGCGCTCGACTCCGGGGATATCGAGAATGAGACCCGCGATGCGATACAGGTCGTCGGCGTCGACGGCCGCGATGCGGATGTGCATGTCTGCGGCTCCGGACAGCCCGAACACCTCGAGCACTTCCGGGATGGTGCGCAGGTGCTCGGTCACCGCGGCCAGCGTGTGTTGGTTGACCTGTGCGGTGACGAATGCCTGCAGCGGGCGTCCCAGCGACTTCGGTGGGATGCGGTGATCGATCGGAGTGAGCGACCCCTTGTCGTCCCATCGACCGAGGCGCGCCTGGACGGTGTTTCGAGACAGTCCCAATGTGGTGGCGAGTTCGACGCCGGTGGCTCGCGGCCTCGCGCAGAGGGCGAGCAGAAGTCGAGCGTCGGTCTTGTCCAGATCGGTCATTGCGCACTTCCTGTAGCTCGGTCGTTACCCAATATTGTGCACGCTGCGCAGTTCTGAAGTCATCACTTGTGCAGTCTGGATGTCGGTGGTGTTCTTGTGAAGGACATCACATCAGGACGGAGAGTGCCACGACCATGAACACCAACTCGCTGGTTCAGCTGATCAAAGAATCGGGAACAGTGGTGCGCAACGAGACCTACTCGCCCCTTGTCGCCGATATCGACACGGCCGCGATGATGGAGATGTACCGCGATCTCGTTGTCGTCCGGCGTATCGATTCCGAGGCCACCGCACTGCAGCGACAGGGCGAACTGGGCTTGTGGGCGCCGTTGCTCGGACAGGAAGCGGCACAGGTCGGATCCGCTCGTGCGCTCGACACCGAGGACTTCGTGTTCGCCAGCTACCGCGAGCACGGTGTCGCGTACTGCCGCGGAGTAGACCCCACCCAGATGCTGCGGTTCTGGCGCGGATCGACGCTGTCGGGCTGGGACCCGTACGAGTACCGCATGACGACACCGGCGATCATCGTGGGATCGCAGGGTCTGCACGCGACCGGGTACGCGATCGGCATGCAGCTCGAGGGTGCCGAGGGCGCAGCCATCACCTACTTCGGCGACGGCGCAACCAGCCAGGGTGACATTTCCGAGGCACTCGGTTTCGCCGCGAGTTTTCACGCGCCGGTGGTGTTCTTCTGCCAGAACAACCAGTGGGCCATCTCCGAACCGGTGACGGTGCAGACGAAGGCGACGATCGCCGCCCGCGGCGAGGGATACGGAATCCCGTCGGTCCGCGTCGACGGCAACGACGTTCTCGCGGTTCTGGCCGTGACCCGGGCAGCCCTGGCGCGGGCGCGTGAAGGCAGCGGCCCGACGCTCATCGAGGCCGTCACCTACCGCATGGGCCCGCACACGACCTCGGACGATCCGACGCGATACCGCTCGGGTGCCACCGACGACGAGTGGCGCGCCAAGGATCCGATCGACCGAATCGAGAAGCTGCTCAGGCGAATCGGCGTGTTCGACGACGCGTTCGCCGCCTCGGTGAAGCAGACGGCCGACGACGTGGCAGCCGAGCTTCGCCGCGGTTGCCTCGAGACCGTCGAACCGGCCGCGATGTCGGTCTTCGACAACGTCTACGCAGATCCCCACCCTCTCCTGGACGACGAGCGCGCTCGATTCGCCTCGTACCAAGCCGGATTCGAAGGAGCCATGTCATGACCACCCTGGAACGGCCCACCAGTCTTCCGTTGGGCAAGGCCATCAACGCAGGTCTGCGGCGAGCGATGGAGAACGATCCGAAAGTTCTGCTGATGGGCGAGGACATCGGCAAGCTCGGCGGCGTCTTCCGCATCACCGACGGCCTGCAGAAGGACTTCGGACCCGGTCGTGTGCTCGACATGCCGTTGGCGGAATCGGGCATCATCGGTACCGCCGTCGGTCTGGCGATGCGGGGATTCCGGCCGGTGTGCGAGATCCAGTTCGACGGTTTCATCTATCCGGCGTTCGACCAGATCGTTTCGCAGGTGGCCAAACTGCACTACCGCACCAGTGGAAACGTGAAGATCCCGATGACGATCAGAGTGCCCTACGGTGGCGGAATCGGTGCCGTCGAGCACCACTCCGAATCCCCCGAAGGGTATTTCGCGCAGACCGCAGGTCTTCGCGTCGTCACGTGCAGCAACGCTGCCGACGGCTATTCGATGATCCAGCAGGCCATCGCCAGCGATGATCCGGTGCTGTTCTTCGAGCCGAAGCGACGGTACTGGGAGAAGAGCGCGATCGACCTCGACGCCGACGCGTCGTACCCACTGCACCGAGCGCGGGTGGTCACCGAGGGCACCGACATCACCCTCATCGCCTACGGACCACTCGTCGCCACCGCGCGCAAGGCCGCCGAAGTGGCTGCCCACGAGGGACTGTCGATCGAGGTCGTCGATCTTCGCTCACTCTCGCCGATCGACTTCGAGACCATCGAGGCCTCGGTGCGCAAGACCGGGCGGCTGGTCGTCACCCACGAGGCTCCGGTGTTCATGGGCCTCGGCTCGGAGATCGCAGCGCGAGTATCCGAACGGTGCTTCTACAACCTCGAGGCACCGGTGATGCGCGTCGGTGGTTTCGCAACCCCGTACCCGGCGTCGAAACTGGAGAAGTTCTACCTGCCCGACGTCGACCGCATTCTCGACGCAGTCGACCGCTGCCGCTCGCACTGACCTCGCGCTCACCGACCGCCGATTTCGACCGAACAGGATTCGACGATGCCCACGATCAAGAGCTTTCCACTACCCGACCTCGGGGAGGGCCTCACCGAGGCCGACCTGCTGACCTGGCTCGTCGCGGTCGGCGACACCATCGAGCTGAATCAGAACATCGCCGAGGTCGAAACGGCCAAGGCAGCCGTCGAACTTCCGTCACCGTTCGCCGGTGTCGTTGCTGCGCTGCATGTCTCGGAGGGCGATACCGTCGAAGTCGGGGTGCCGATCATAGATATCAGGGTCGGTGCCGACAACGAGGACGGTGTGGAGTCGGAGCCCGCCGCGTCCCAGGTGGACGAGGTGGTTGCGGCCGTGGACGAGGACGAACGCGTACCGGTTCTGGTCGGCTACGGGGTGGCGAAGGAAGGCTCCAGTCGACGCGGCGGCCGTGGAACTGCAGCGGTCACCCCGACACCGACCGCGCAGAACGGAAAACCGCTGGCGGCACCGCCGGTGCGAAAGATCGCCAAGGACAACGCCGTCGACCTCGCCGACGTGCCGCCCACCGGGGCCCGCGGCGACGTCACCCGCGACGATGTCGAGTCGTATCTGCACGGAGCCGACACTGCAGGGGAGCAGATCCCGTCACGGGTCGGCCGCGAAGTGCGCACCCCGATCAAGGGAGTGCGCAAGCACACGGCGGATGCAATGGTGCGCAGTGCATTCACCGCTCCACACGTCACCGAGTTCGTGACCGTGGACGTCACCGAGACCCTGACACTGCTGGAGTCCCTACGGTCCTCGGCTCACTTCGCCGACGTGCGGCTGACTCCGCTGGCTCTGGTCGCCAAGGCGGTTCTCGTTGCGCTGAAATCGAATCCGTCGCTCAACTCCTCCTGGGACGAGGCCGCTCAGGAGATCGTCACCAAGCACTACGTCAATCTCGGTATCGCCGCGGCGACTCCGCGCGGCCTGATGGTGCCGAACATCAAGGACGCCCACGAGCTCTCTCTGGTGGATATCGCCCGCGCGCTGTCGGAGCTGACGCGCACGGCCAAGGAGGGCAAGAGCAGTCCTGCCGACCTGGCCGACGGCACCATCACGATCACCAACGTCGGAGTGTTCGGTGTCGATGCAGGCACTCCCATCCTCAATCCCGGCGAAGCTGCCATCCTGTGCTTCGGTTCGATCCGCCGCATGCCCTGGGAACACGAGGGCGAGATCGCGTTGCGGTCCGTGACGACACTGTCACTGTCGTTCGATCATCGGCTCGTCGACGGCCAGCAGGGATCGCAATTCCTTGCGCTCGTCGGCCGGTTGCTGAGTGCTCCCATGGATATGATCGCCCTGAGCTGATGTCCCAGCTCGGCTAGAGGGAGAAACAGGTGCGAGCGTGGCCGAGGCGATCGACGAGTACTTCCTGCAGCAGGTTCGTTCGACCGGGCTCAGTGGGTCGGTCGTCGCCGAACCGCAGCGACTGATCCGGTACTTCGACGCGCAACTCGCGAGTCGGCATCTCGACTTCGCCGCTCGCTGGTTGCAGTCCACGGGCTCCGGCTATTACACCATCGGTTCGTCCGGCCACGAGGCCAACGCAGCTGTCGGGGCCGCGACCGAGGTGTCCGACCCGGCGTTGCTGCACTACCGCTCCGGCGGCTTCTATGCTGCACGCGCACAACAGTATCCGGGTTCGACACCGATCCAGGATGTGCTGGCGAGTCTGGTCGCCTCGACTCGAGATCCCATGTCCGGCGGACGACACAAGGTGTTCGGGCACCCGGATCTGGGCATCGTCCCGCAGACGTCGACGATCGGTTCGCAGGTTCCACGCGCAGTCGGTCTGGCGTTCTCTCTCGGTCGCGCGAAGGCGCTGCGTCATCGCACTCCGTGGCCCGAGGATGCCGTCGTGGTGTGCAGCTTCGGCGATGCCTCGGCCAACCATTCGACGACGGTGGGTGCGCTGAACTCGGCTGCGTACTGTGCGCACCAGTCGATCCCGATGCCGATTCTGTTCGTCTGCGAGGACAACGGCATCGGCATCAGTACCCGGTCGCCCAAGGGATGGATCGAGCAGTCGCTCGGCCGGTTCGCCTCGATCGAGTACGTGCGCGCCGACGGCAGCGACCCTGTCTCGTTGATGCGCACCGTCGATGCGGCCGTCGCGGCCGTGCGGTCGGGGCGTAGGCCGGTGGTTCTGCATCTCGAGACGGTACGGTTGATGGGCCACGCCGGCTCCGACGCCGAACTCGCGTATCGAACGAGCGCAGACATCGTCGGCGACTACGCGCGAGATCCTCTGCTGGCCAGTGCCCGCGCATTGATCGCTGCCGGAGTGCTCACTGCCGCCGATGTCGAGGGCCGCTACGAGGCGATGCGCGAGACCGTCATGTCCGAGGCCGAGGCGACGGTCCACTCACTGCGATCCGGAGCGTCGACACGCCTCGCGACCGCGGACGCGGTGATGTTTCCGCTCACCGAACGGCGACCGGGGGCGGTGGCGGCAACCGAGCGAAGCCTGCGAGCTGCGCATGGCGAGGAGCGTCTGACTCTTGCCGCGATGATCGGCAGGACGCTCACCGACGTCATGGCGGCGCGACCGGAGGTCCTCGTGTTCGGGGAGGACGTGGCGGTCAAGGGCGGCGTCTACGGAGTCACGAAGGGTTTGCGCAAGAAGTTCGGCGCAGCAAGAGTTTTCGACACGTTGCTCGATGAGCAGACCGTGCTCGGCACCGCACTGGGTGCCGCGCTCGCGGGCTTCGTTCCGATACCGGAGATTCAGTATCTGGCGTACCTGCACAACGCCGAGGATCAATTACGCGGTGAGGCGGCGTCGCTGAGGTTCTTCTCCGATGCGCAGTTCACCAACGGGATGGTGGTGCGCATCGCCGGTCTGGCGTATCAACGCGGCTTCGGTGGGCACTTCCACAACGACAATGCGGTGGCCGTCCTGCGCGACATTCCGGGAATCGTCGTCGCCGTTCCGAGTTCGGCGGCAGAGGCTGCCGGTCTCCTGAGAACCTGTGTGGCACTGGCTGTCGAGGAGGGGCGGGTGTGCGTCTTCCTGGAGCCGATTGCGCTCTACCACCGAGTCGATCTGCACGACGGCGACGGGGCATTGCGGAGCAGGGATGATTCGGACGCCGAATTCGGTGCCGTCGCAACCTGTTCGGACGGTCCCGACCTGGCCATCGTCACCTTCGGCAACGGGGTGGTGATGAGCATGCGGGCAGCGTCGAGGTTGCGCGAGAGGGGGATCGGCGTGACGGTCGTCGATCTGCGCTGGATCGTTCCTTTGCCGATCGACGACCTTCTGCGCCGGTTGGTCGGCTTCGATCGAGTGTTGATCGCGGACGAGACTCGGCACGACGGGGGAGTGGGCGAAGGTGTCGTGACTGCCCTGATCGAGGGTGGATACGAGGGTACGGTCGGCCGAGTGGCGAGCAAGAACTCGTTCGTTCCGCTCGGCGGCGCGGCCGATCTCGTCCTCCTCTCGGAGGACGAGATCGTTTCTGCCGCTGTGGAGATGGCTGAATCGAGGTGACTCAGTGCACCGGCTGTGCCGGAGCGACCTCGTCCCGATCGCTGTGAGCCGGGGCGCGGATGAAGAACGACGCCGCCACCGCCACCAGCGAGACCGCCCCGCCGTAGAGGAATGCGGTGTGGATGCCGGCCTCGGAGCCGCCCACGGCGGTTGCGCCGTCGGCGATACGGGCCGCTGCGGTGTTCGACATCACGGTGACGAACAGTGCGGTACCTGCGGCACCTGCCAATTGCTGAACCGTGCTGAAGATGGCGCTACCGTGCGAGTACAGCTGGGTGGGAAGCGACCCCAGCGACGAGGTCATGAGCGGTGTCATGATGAGCGCGAGACCTGCCGAGAGCAGCATGTGGATACCGATCACGAGCGGAAGGGCGGACTGCGCGTCCAGGACGGTCATCGACCACAACGCGGCGCTCACCACCATCGCACCTGGAATGACCAACGGGCGCGGACCGATTCGGTCGAAGATCCGGCCGACGAACGGCGCGAGCAGGCCCATCAGCAGTCCGCCGGGGAGCAGCATCAGTCCGGTGTCGAGGGTGTCGAGACCGCGGACGTTCTGCAGGTACATCGGTAGCAGGATCAGAGCGCCGAACAGTGCCATCATCGAGATCGCGATCATGCCGAGGCCGATGCTGAAGGTGGGGGTGCGGAACGGACGCATGTCCAGCAGGGCTCCACCCTGATCTTGCCGGGCGATCTGACGCAGCACAAACACCACGAGTGCGATCGCTCCGACCACCAGTGGCAGCCATACCGGCACGACGGATTCCTCGGCCGAGTGTCCCAGGCTGCTCAAGCCGTAGACGATCCCGCCGAAAGCCAACGCGGACAACACTACCGACGGCGGATCGAACGACGGCCGACTGGTTCGGGTCACGTTCTTCACCAGAGTGGTACCGATGGCGAACGCGACGAGTGCGATGGGGAGCACGAGCCAGAACATCCAACGCCAGTCCAGCGAGTTCAGGATGATTCCGGAGATGGTCGGGCCGACGGCGGGGGCCACGGCGATGACGATCGAGATCACGCCCATCATTGCGCCGCGCTTGTTCGCCGGAACGACGGTGAGCACCGTGGTCATCAGCAGCGGCAGCATGATCGCCGTACCGCTGGCCTGGGTGATGCGGCCGAGCAGGAGGAGCTCGAAGCCCGGGGCGGAGGCCGCGAGCAGCGTGCCGATGGTGAACAGAGTCATCGCCGCCACGAATACCTGGCGCAAGGTGAAGCGCTGGAACAGGAATCCGGTGACGGGGATGACCACCGCCATCGTCAGCAGAAATCCGGTGGTGAGCCATTGCGCGGTGGTCGCCGTGATGCTCAGGTCGACCATCAAGGTGGGCAGCGCCACGCTCATGATCGTCTCGTTGAGGATCATCACGAACGCCGCGATGACGAGGATGCCGATCAGTAATTTGCTGCCCGGCGCGAGCTGCCCGTCGGGTGCGTGGTCGGTCTCAGGTGTGGTCATGTGTCGAGAACTTTCGCGTATGGGCTCGAAGTGTGAAGAGAAATCGTATTGAGACAGCCTGACTCATTGTGACAGTGACTGTCAACTTGAACATTGCTGGTAAGTTGACGGCGAGAATACCGAGATGTGGTCGATGGTTGGAGGACGATGAGCGAGCACGTACCGGATCTGCGCGAGCGACGTCGCCGAGAAACCCAGCTCGAGATCACCCGCGCCGCGCTCGATCTGTTCGAGACGCAGGGCTGCGCCGCGACGACGGTCGACCAGATCGCGCGCCGGGCCGGTGTATCGCCCAGCACCTTTTTTCGTAGCTTTGCATCCAAGGAAGAATCGGTACTCGGCCTCGCCCCCGAGTTCGAGCTCGATATCGACGCCTGGCTGGCATCGAGGGCACCCGAGGACGTCACTCTCGCTGCTATCGAAGCACTGTACGAGCAATCCGTCGAACGATTTTCCGCTGCACCGGACGAGGCGCGAGATCGCCTGCTGCGTACCCGGCGGCTGATCGGGCGCGACGACCACCTGCGGGCCGCGGCCTTCGCCACCGACGCCATGACGTTGTGTCGCGTCACCGACTCGGTGGCCGCCACGCTCAGTGGCCACGAATCACGCTCGTACGCAAGGTTGCTGATCGAGGGGGCCGGGATGGCGATGCGGATCGCCTTCGACGACTGGGCCGAGCGCATCGACGCCGGGCAGGACGCCGATCTGGTGGACATCTACCGAACCACGCTGCGCGATCTACGACGCGTCGTCGGTAGAGCGGCTGCGCCGCACGTGAGTGGAACTTCGTAGCAGGGGTCGAACTTTCGTGCACGTGGCGCGGAGCGCCTCTACCCGAAGCGGTGCGGAGCCAAGTCGTCTGCCCGTAGCCCGCGCTCGGTGACATCGGCCGGAAGCGGTTCTCCGCGAACGATTGCCGCGCCCACCCGCGCCAGTGCCGCGCACGTCTGGATCCCGTATCCGCCCTGCCCGGCGCACCAGAAGAATCCCTCGACTGCCGGATCGAATCCCACGACCGGAGTGCGATCGGGAACGAAACTGCGTAGGCCTGCCCAGGACGACCGAACATGTCGCGCCGTCAATGTGGTCGCCTCGGCGATGTCGTCGAACGCACGCGCTATCTCCAACTCGTCGGGGCGGGCATCGCTCGGCTCGGTGGGCGTCTCGTCCGCAGGCGAGCACAAAAGTTGTGCGCCTTCGGGTTTGATGTAGAACTTCTCGTCGATGTCGCTCAGTGTCGCAAGCTTCGCGGTGTCGAGATCCTCGGGCGCGGCGACCATGAAGACCGACCGACGCATCGGGACGAGTCCGATCGGATCGGCACCCGCCAGTGCGCCGACCACGTCTGCCCATGCGCCTGCTGCGTCGACGACGAGGGGGGCGGTATGGACCGCACCGTCCGTGGTGTGCACGTGCCACAGTCCGTCGACGCGTGCGATCCGCGTCACGCCTGCCCCGGTGCGGACTCGCCCACCTCGATCGCGTAGACCCCGCACGAAGCCTTGATGCAGTGCGTGGACGTCGACTTCCATCGAGTGAGGTTCGTACAGTGCACAATCGATCAATTCCGGGCGCAGCGGCGGAAAGAGGGTGCGTGCGTCGGCGGGGGAGACCAGTTGCGCGTCGGGTGTCAGGCGGCTGACGTCTGCGTACATCGCCTCGAGAGCGTCGCCTCGGCCGGTGGCCGCGAACTGCAACAGCGGACGCGGGGCGAGCAGTTCGGATCGGACGTAGTCCGGCGGGTCGACCAGGAAGGCTCGGCTGGCCGTCGTCAGAGCGCGAATCGCGTTGTTGCCGTAGGTTTCCAGGAACAGGGCAGCCGAGCGCCCGGTGGTGTGGAAGGCCAGAGTGGATTCGCGCTCGAGCAGTGTGACGCGTCGGTCGCTCGCGAGTTCGTAGCCGAGCGAGACGCCACCGATTCCGCCCCCGATCACGACGACGTCGGTGGAGTTCTGTTCTCGCTCGGACGTAGTCATGGATTTCTCTCGTTCGTTGTCTCTGCGGTCCACTGCGCGCCGGGGCCGATCGCCTCGTCGAAGATCAGCCAGGTTCGCGTCGAGAGTATCCCGTCGAGTCCCTGCAGTTTGTCGAGAACGAGATGGCGAAGCGCCGACGTGTCCGGAGCGCGCACCAGAACGAGTGCGTCGAAATCGCCGCCCATGAGGCTGACGTGTTCGACGAACGGGAAGGTGCTCAGATCGTCGGCGACGGCGCGCCAGGAATCCTGGCGAATGGACAGTGCCACATAGGCCGACGCGCCGAACCCCGCCTTCTCGTAGGCGATGCGTGCGGTGAATCCCTCGATCACCCCTTCGTCGAGAAGGCGATCGACGCGCACGTAGGCGTGTGCCCGCGAGATATGGGTGGCCTCGGCCAGGGCGCGCATGGACATTCGGCCGTCACGGCTGAGCTCGGTGACGATGCGTCGGTCCACGTCGTCGAGTCGGTACTCGGGTCGGTGTTGTGCCATCCGTCCACTCCAGGTGGTTCACGAGAGGTCTGTGTGGACAGAATGCCACATCGGGTGCATCTCATGGCCATACATCTACATTTCTGCCCACGATTTGAAAGCTGGTCCACTGGGCCGCATTCTGTGTAGAACAGGTAAGCCGCGACGAACACGTGCAGAAGGGGTACCGCATGACCACGACGGACACGCTCGATCACGTCACGACCTCGGTCGCACGGCGCGTTCGCGAGGGATACGAGGCAGATTTCGTGGACTGGACCGATCGCGGAATGGCACTGGTTGGAACCTTTCCCGGATTTCTCGGTGGCGGTTGGCTGCGCAGCTCCGGTGGTTCCAGCGACTACCACGTGGTGTATCGATTCGAGACACACGACAACCTCGACGTCTGGTTGCGCTCGGACGCCCGACGCAGCTGGCTCGGTACCGGTCGTCCCATCGCCGACGACCTCGAGACACATCGACTTTCCGGTGTCGAGGGATGGTTCGAGCCGCAGTCCAACCTCACCGACGCGGTTCGAGTGATCGGCGGGCCGCCGCCGCGGTGGAAGCAGGCGGTCTCGATCGGTGTCGCGTTCTACGCCGTCAGTCTGCTCGTCAACATCGTTCTCACTCCGCATCTGACGAACCTGAACGTGGCACTGCGCACTGCCCTCGTGGTGATGATGTGTACGCCGTTGATGGTCTACGTGGTGATGCCGTTCGTCACCGCGCGGCTACGTCGGTGGCTGGTACCGGCCTCGTAGCGCCACCTTCGATAGGGTCGACCCCATGCCTGACGCTCGCGCACACGATCAGTTCGCCCTGGACGGGGCCTGGAACTTCCGCGATCTCGGCGGGGCACGTACCGCGGACGGGGCAACGATTCGGCCCGGATTGTTCTATCGCGCATCCGAATTGAGCGCGCTGACCGAGAGCGGTCAGCGGACTGTCGGCGATCTCGGGATCCGCACGGTCCTGGATTTTCGTAGCGGTTCGGAGATCGATCGAAGTGGCGCAGACCGAGTTCCCGCGGGCGTGGAGTCGATCTCGGTTCCCTTCGAAATCGTTCGAGGCGTGCGCGCCCCACACGAAGCTCCCTTGCAGGACGAGCAAAGCCAAGTGGAGTACATGATGCGGGCGTACGCGTCCTTCTCGGCCCTCGACGGTGCATCACACGCGATCAAGCGGGTGATCGACGCGGTCGTCGAGCGTCGCGGTGGCGTCCTGGTGCATTGCGCGGCAGGCAAGGACCGGGCGGGGTGGACCGTTGCGACGGTACTTCGGGCGGCAGGTGTCAGCGAGAACGACATCGTCGCGGACTACCTACGCAGCAACGACGGGATCGAGCCCCTGCTCTCACACGTCCGCAGAACGTGGGTGGGAGCGACCGACGAAAAGACCCAACCCACCGAGGCGATACTGGGCGTCCGCGAGTCCTACCTGGAGCACGGATGGGCTTCGATGGAGTCGAACCACGGATCGTTCGACGGATATCTGACGCACTTGGGTATCGATACGACGTTGCGTCGTCGGTTGACTGCCGCCCTCGTCGATGGCTGAGCGGTAGCCTCGCCCCATGCGTATCGGACATACCGCCCCGGACTTCGAGCTTCCGGACCATTCCGGGGAGCTACGCGCACTTACCGACCTGACTGCGTCGGGGCCTGTCGTCCTGTTCTTCTATCCGGCCGCCAACAGTCCGATCTGCACCGCGGAAGCATGTCACTTCCGTGACCTGGGCTCGGAGTTCGAGAGATTCGGCGCGCACCGTGTCGGCATCAGTACCGATACCCGGGACAGCAACCAACACTTCGCACTGCAACGATCGTTCGACTTTCCCCTGCTGTCCGATTCGGACGGTACTGTCGCCGAGCAGTTCGGGGTGCGGCGGGGCGGGTGGTTCACCCGGCGGCGTCGGCTCCGGGAGTTCGAACGCGGACGCGCGCATGCAGCCGAGCGTGGATACGTACGGCAATTGTTGTCCGTGAAGCGGACGACATTCGTGATAGATCGGCACCGAACGGTGCGGATGGTCGTACGGAGCGAGCGCGGTCACGTGCACGCGACCAAGGCGCTGGAGTACCTGCGCTACCTGTCGTGAAGGGCTAGTCGTTGGCGCCGCTGAAGAGGGCGGTGTAGACGGCCGGCTTCGAGGTTTCGGCATGTGCATCGGTGGACGCATCGTCGGGATGGCTGAAGAGCGCCTCGTTCTTGTCTTGGTGTTCCATTCCCCGAGCATGCCCCTCATTCGCTGCAATAGCTACTCGCCGCGCTGGCTCTGCCGGGACCCGCGCGGGGGTAAGCCTGCGGAACGACCCTGGAGGGTCACCCACAGCCGGGTGGGATACTGCTCGAGTGCCCGATGAAACCCTGTTCGACGCTTTACGCCGTGAGCCCGACGCCGAGGCACCGAACCTCCATGCCGTGGACGCCGCGGACCGTCTCGTCCTCGATACCGTCGACGAACTCCCCGGCATCGACAGAACGACACCCATCGCGGTGATCGGCGACCGGTACGGAGCCCTCACGCTCGGGGCCGTCGCCTCGGGGTTCACCACGGTCCGGGTCCATCAGGACGCGGTCACCGGCGTGCGGGCGCTCGAGTTGAACGCCGCCCGAGTCTCGATGGCGGGCACCTACACCCAGCACGCGCTGGATGCCGCACTGCTCGACGGTGTGGGGGTGGTGCTGATGCAACTGCCTCGAGGACTGGCCGAGTTGACCGAAATCGCCGAGCGCATCGCCGCACACGCGTCGTCGGACGTCGTCGTCCTGGCGGGCGGACGAGACAAGCACATGACACCGGCGATGAACGACGTGCTGCGAAGGTCGTTCGAGACCGTCACGGCCGGCCGCGGACGGCAGAAGGCCCGAGTGCTCACCGCACGCGGGGCGGTGGCGTCGGGCATGACGTATCCGGTGAGCAAGCGGATTGCCGACTTGGACTTGACGGTGGTCGCACACGGGGCGGTGTTCGCGGGAGCCGGTCTGGACATCGGTACGCGATACCTGCTCGAGTACCTTCCGAAGATGCTGCCGCGTGCTCGTGTTGCCGTCGACTTGGGTTGTGGCACAGGAATTCTCGCCACCGAACTAGCCCGAACGAGGCCCGACCTCGAGGTGTTCGCCACTGATCGCTCGTCCGCAGCGATCTTGTCGGCAGCGGCGACGGCGAAAGCGAACGGAGCGCGGATCTCGGTGGTCGCCGACGACGCAATGTCCACGTTCGAGTCCGGGTCGGTCGATCTCGTGGTCTGCAACCCCCCGTTTCACGAGGGCGCAGCGGTGCACACGGGCGGCGCGAGCAAGCTGTTCGCCGCGGCGGGCCGAGTACTGCGGCCGGGCGGACAGTTGTGGACGGTGTTCAACACGCATCTGAACTATCGACGCGAATTGGCCGACGCCGTCGGCCCCACCGATCAGATGGGGCGCAACGGCAAGTTCACCGTCGCTCGCTCGGTACGCCCGAGCGAGTAACGGTGAGCATCAGGTGACCGGGCCGCCGTCTTCGGGAGTTCCGTCGATCTGTCCCCGGTTGCGTCCGAGGTCCTCGACGAGGGTGCCCTCGACGATCTCGGCCTGACGCTGGCCTTCCGCGTAGTCGATGTCGGGGTCCTCGTCCGACTCCTCGACCACGTGATCGACCAGTTCCTCGGTCAATTCGTCGTCCGGGGTCTCGGTGATCGGGCGGTCGAGGTCCTCCTCGACTGCGATGTCGGGTTCTTCCTCGCTGAGCTTGAGATCCAGGCTCTCGCCCTCGGCTGCCTCACGGGCGGTGGTGCCGAAGCTGTTGGCCTCGCTCCAGTGGTCCGGGGGATCGACCACGGTATCGCCGTCGTCGTTGCGCACCTCGTCGGAGTCGACGCTTTCGCTGGGGTCCAAAGTCTGGTCGGGTCCGTCTTCGATTGCCATTTCCTCATAGTGCCCGTTTCGATTCGGTGTCACACACGCGGTCGTCTCCGCGTGTCGAGGCCGTACCCGGTAGAGTCCGATTTGTCCGTCGTAGAAGTTCTCCGCTCGGGAACTTTTGTCCGGATGTCAGACGTTCTACTGATGACCGACGGGGAGATCCCCGGTGGGGATCAGAACTTACGAAGGGAAGAGACACGGTGCGCACCTCCAGCAACCCGGTGTTCCGCAACCTGCCCAAGCAGCAGGGCGGCGGCTACGCCACATTCGGATCTGCGACGGCTGGAGCCTCGCAGGCCGCAACCTTCGGCCAGCATCCCGGAACGCAGGCCGACCCGTACACCACGCAGCCCGCTCAGCGGGCCATGACCATCGACGACGTCGTCACCAAGACCGGCATCACCCTCGGTGTGCTGAGCGTCACGGCGATCATCTCGTACTTCCTGGTCTCGGGTAATCCGGGCTTGGCCATCCCGTTCGTGATCGGCGGAGGCTTGATCGGCTTCGGCTTGGTCATGTTCGCGACGTTCGGTCGCAAGATGGACAACAAGGCAATCGTGCTTGCCTACGCCGCGGCGGAAGGTGTGTTCCTCGGCGCGCTGTCGTTGATGTTCACCGACATCTCGTTCGGCGGAGTCGGCGGATCTGCACTGATCGGCCAGGCCATCCTCGGTACCTTCGGCGTGTTCTTCGGCATGCTGATCGTCTACAAGACCGGTGCCATCCGCGTCACCCCGCGTCTGACTCGGATGATCGTCGGTGCCCTCATCGGTGTCGTCGTCCTGATGCTCGGCAACCTGGTTGCCAGCTTCTTCATGGACGGTGGATTCGGACTGCGTGACGGCGGACCCATTGCCATCATCTTCAGCCTCGTCTGCATCGGTATCGCGGCCTTCAGCTTCCTGCTCGACTTCGACCAGGCCGATCAGCTGATCCGCGCACAGGCACCGGAGAAGGCTGCCTGGGGCGTAGCCCTCGGTCTGACCATCACGCTGGTCTGGCTGTACGTCGAGATCCTGCGTCTGCTGAGCTACTTCCAGAACGACTAGTACTCACGCGAAAAGCCCCGCCACTCCTTCGAGGAGGGCGGGGCTTTTTCGTTGCCAGGGGTCAGCTCAGGCGTTCGAGCACCATGGCCATACCCATGCCGCCGCCGACGCACATGGTCTCGACGCCGAACGTCTTGTCGTGTGTCGTCAGGTTGTTCAGCAGCGTGGTGGTGATGCGTGCACCGGTCATGCCGAACGGGTGGCCGATCGCAATGGCACCGCCGGAGACGTTGAGCTTGTCCTCCTCGATGCCAAGGTCGCGGGCCGATCCGAGGACCTGCACGGCGAACGCCTCGTTGATCTCGAACAGGTCGATGTCGGAGATCGACATGCCAGCGATCTTGAGCGCCTTGCGAGTGGCCTCGATGGGTCCGAGGCCCATGATCTCGGGGGAGGTACCGGTGACTCCGGTGGAGACGACGCGGGCCAGCGGGGTCAGGCCCAGTTCCTTGGCCTTGGTGTCGCTCATGATGACGAGCGCTGCTGCGCCGTCGTTGAGCGGGCAGGCGTTGCCCGCGGTGATGGTGCCGTTGGGGCGGAAGACCGGCTTGAGCTGGCTGATCTTCTCGTAGGTGGTGCCGGCGCGAGGGCCGTCGTCGGTGTTGACGACGGTGCCGTCGGGCAGGGTCACCGGGGTGATCTCCCGCTCGAAGAAGCCGGCGTTGATGGCCTCTTCGGCACGGTTCTGGCTCCGGACGCCCCAGTGATCCTGGTCCTCGCGGGTGATGCCGGTGAGCAGTGCGACGTTCTCGGCCGTCTGGCCCATCGCGATGTACGCGTCGGGCAGCTCGCCGTTCTCGCGGGGGTCGGTCCAGCTGTCCGCGCCCTCTTCCTGTGCCTTCTTGGTGCGAGCTTCGGCGTCGGCGAAGATCGGGTTGTGGCTTTCCGGAAGCGAATCGGAGCTGCCGTGGACGAAGCTGGACACGCTCTCGACACCGGCGGAGATGAACACGTCACCCTCGCCTGCCTTGATCGCGTGCAGCGCCATCCGGGTGGTCTGCAGCGAGGACGAACAGTAGCGCGTGATCGTCGTTCCGGGGAGCGAGTCGTAACCGAGCTGAACCGCGACGATGCGGGCGAGGTTGTTGCCCTGCATGCCGCCGGGAAGGCCGCAGCCCAGGAGCAGGTCGTCGATGTCCTTGGGGTCGAGCGAGGGCACCTTGGCCAGCGCAGCGGCGACCATCTGTGCGGTGAGGTCGTCGGGACGAATGTCCTTGAGCGACCCCTTCATCGCCCTGCCGATCGGTGAGCGCGCGGTGGCGACGATGACTGCCTCTGGCATGTGATCTCCTTCTGATCGAATCTGCTCTGCTACCGCCGAGTAGGCGATGTCTTCTGACCGAACCTACAACCCCGACGAATCGACGTTGTCACGACGTACGAGATCCTCCGACGCAGTGACTATCTCGGCATCGAGCTCGGCGGTTCTTCTGCGCAGGAAGCGGTCGAGTGCGGCCGTGGCGCGGGGGATGGCCTTGCGCGATTCGACGGCTGCGGACACGGTCGGCAACTCGGGCAGCGGACCGCCGTGCCACACACCGAGTGCCGATGCGAGCACCGGCAGAATCTGCTGCGCTGCGAGCTCGTAGCCGGCGGCCGACGGGTGGAAGCGGTCCGCCGAGAACATGGTGTCGGGCGCCGCGAGAAACTCCGGGGAGAGCAGATCCGCCAGCGCCACCGGATGCCCGCCTGCGCTGAGCGTGCGGGCCGTCTGGGCATTCGCGAGGCGTCGACCCCAATTGCGGACGACGGTGCGCAGCGGCTGCGGAATGGCCGTCACGACACCGAGATCGGGGCACGTGCCCACGGCGACCACACAGCCTTTGGCCGTCAGTCGTTCGACCGCGTCGCCCAACCGGGCCGCCGACGCGGCAATGGAGAACTTCTTGGTGACGTCGTTCGCGCCGACGAAGATGACCGCTGCGTCCGGGGGCGGGCCCGCGACGAACATCGCGTCGACCTGGCCTTCGAGCCCCTTCGAGGTAGCGCCGGCAATTGCTTTGGTGCTCAACCGAATTCGTTGCCCGGTTTCCTCGGCAAGTCCGCGGGCGAGCAGCACGCCGGGAACTTCGTCGGCGACGATGCAGCCCACTCCCGCTGCAGTGGAGTCGCCGAAGATCATCAGATGAATATCTGCTGAATTTCCCATCCGCCACCGTTCCGGGGCCGCGCATCCCGCGGTGTAGACGCCGTCGGCCTCCGGTGGTTTGGCGGTGGTGCGCCCGATGACACCCCGTGCCGCAGCGGCCTGCGCCATCAGATGCCGGTACGCGGCCCAGGACGCAGTCCCTGCTCCGGAGCCTGCGAGAACCGTCGCGGCGCTCGCCTTCGCAGCGGTACGCCATCCGCTCGCCGTCACAGATCGATCCCTCTCCTCGCGCCGTCGACACCATCGTATGCGCGGTCTCGACGGCCGTGACCGAGAGTCGAATACCCGCATCTGGGAAGATGGAGCAATGCGCATCGCACAGCACATCACCGAACTCATCGGCAACACCCCGTTGGTGAAGTTGTCCACTGTCGTCGGCGGCAGCGGCGGCACGGTCGCGGCAAAGATCGAGTACCTCAACCCGGGTGGTTCGTCCAAGGACCGCATCGCGGTCAAGATGATCGACGCGGCCGAGGCGGCCGGCGAACTGAAGCCCGGCGGCACCATCGTCGAACCGACGTCCGGCAACACCGGCGTCGGACTCGCACTGGTCGCGCAGCAGCGCGGCTACAAGTGCGTGTTCGTGTGCCCCGACAAGGTGGGTGAGGACAAGCGCAACGTGCTGCGCGCCTACGGAGCCGAGGTCGTGGTCTGCCCGACGGCCGTCGCACCCGACGACCCCAACAGCTACTACAGCGTCTCCGATCGGCTCGTCCGCGAGATCGAGGGAGCGTGGAAGCCGAACCAGTACTCCAACCCCGCAGGCCCGGCCAGCCACTACGAGACCACCGGTCCGGAGATCTGGGCCGACACCGACGGAAAGATCACTCACTTCGTCGCAGGCGTCGGCACCGGCGGCACCATCTCCGGCACCGGCAAGTACCTCAAGGAGGTCTCCGGCGGCAAGGTCAAGGTCATCGGCGTCGACCCCGAGGGGTCGGTGTACTCCGGTGGCACGGGACGTCCGTACTTGGTCGAGGGTGTCGGTGAGGACTTCTGGCCGACCGCCTACGACCCGTCCATCCCGGACGAGATCATCGCCGTGTCCGACAACGACTCGTTCGACATGACTCGTCGCCTCGCCCGCGAGGAAGGCCTGTTGGTCGGCGGCTCGTGCGGCATGGCCGCCGTGGCCGCGATCCAGGTTGCCGAGCGCGAAGGCCCCGACGCGTTGGTCGTCGTTCTGCTGCCCGACGGTGGCCGCGGCTACCTGGCGAAGATCTTCAACGACTCGTGGATGTCCTCGTACGGGTTCCTGCGTTCGCGCTTGGACGGTACGACCGAGGAGACTTCCGTCGGCGCGGTCCTGCGCGGAAAGTCCGGCGCGTTGCCGGATCTGGTGCACACCCACCCGTCGGAAACCGTGCGCGACGCCATCGAGATTCTGCGCGAGTACGGCGTCTCGCAGATGCCCGTCGTCGGTGCCGAGCCGCCCGTCATGGCAGGCGAGGTCGCAGGCAGCGTCACCGAACGCGAACTGCTCAGCGCAGTGTTCGAGGGACGCGCAGCTCTGGCAGATCCGGTTGCGAAGCACATGAGTGAGCCGTTCCCGCTGATCGGTGCCGGGGAAACCGTCTCCGACGCCACCAAGGCACTCGGCGAATCCGATGCGCTGATGGTCGTCGAAGAAGGCAAGCCCGTCGGCGTCATCACTCGCCACGATCTGCTCGGATTCCTCAGCAAGGGTGCCTAGCGGCAGTGGTGTGGTCGAGTGCCCCAGGGGGCACTCAACCACACCACTGCGCGTCAGCGCACCGCGCTCGAGCCGGTCAGGGCCTGCCCGATCACCAGTTGATGGACCTCGGACGTGCCCTCGTAGGTGAGGACGGATTCGAGGTTGTTGGCGTGCCGGAGAACCGGGTATTCCAGCGTGATTCCGTTGGCTCCCAGAATCGTTCGGCATTCTCGGGCAATTTTGATGGCCTCACGCACGTTGTTGAGCTTGCCGAGCGACACCCGCTCGCCCGGCAGCTCGCCCTTGTCCTTGAGTCGGCCCAGGTGCAGAGCGAGTAGCTGTCCCTTGCCGAGTTCGAGGGCCATGTTCGCGAGCTTGGCCTGCGTGATCTGATATCCGGCGAGGGGCTTGTCGAAGACCGCTCGGGTCTTGGAGTATTCGACGGCCGATTCGATGCAGTCCCGAGCGGCGCCCATCGCGCCGAAGACGATGCCGAAGCGGGCCTCGTTGAGGCAGCTCAACGGTCCGCTCAGACCGCGGGCCTCGGGCAGCATCGCATCGGCAGGCAGCCGTACGTCGTCGAAGACCAACTCGCCCGTGATCGAGGCGCGCAGCGAGAGCTTCTTCTTGACCGTGTTCGCGGTGAATCCCGGAGTGTCGGTCGGCACGACGAAACCGCGGATCTTGTCGTCGGTCTGTGCCCAGACGACGGCGACGTCGGCGATGGGTCCGTTGGTGATCCACATCTTGCTGCCGTTGAGGATCCAGTCGTCACCGTCGCGTTTGGCGCGGGTGAGCATGCCGCCCGGGTTGGAACCGTAGTCTGCCTCGGTCAGGCCGAAGCAGCCGATCAGCGAGCCCTCGGCCATCCCCGGTAGCCACTGCTGCTTCTGCTCCTCGGAGCCGTACTTCCAGATGGCGAACATCGCCAGCGAGCCCTGCACCGAGACCAGCGAACGGATGCCGGAGTCGATGGCTTCGAGTTCGAGGCAGGCCAGGCCGTACGCCGTCGCCGACGTTCCGGCGCAGCCGTAGCCCTCGAGGTGCATGCCCAGCAACCCGAGTGAGCCGAGTTCCTTGGCCAGTTCTCGCGCCGGTACCGTGCCCTCGTCGAACCAGTCGGCGATGTGCGGACGGATGCGCTCGTTGCCGAATTTGCGCACGGTGTCCCTGATCTGTCGCTCCTCGTCGTCGAGGAGTGAATCGATCGCGAACAGTTCGTCGACGCTCTGGGAGTTGGCCACGGTGCCTCTTTCCGCTGGGGGTTGTCTTCGCAGGTTACCCACGCCCCTGCCGAGCGCAGCAGGCCGATTAGTGTGGAGGTCATGAGTGAGCAGCGCAGCAAGGCAGACAACACGTCCTGGCAGGGCTTTTCCACCAAGGCGGTACACGCGGGTTACGAGCCCGATCCGCTGACCGGCGCGGTGAACGTGCCGATCTACGCCAGCTCCACCTTCGCGCAGGACGGCGTGGGCGGCATGCGCAGCGGATTCGAGTACGCGCGCACCGGCAACCCGACTCGTCGTCCGCTCGAGGCCAACCTCGCGGCCATCGAATCCGGCACCTACGGCCGGGCGTTCTCCTCGGGCATGGCGGCGACGGACTGCCTGTTGCGTTCAACGCTGCGTCCCGGTGATCATCTCGTCATTCCCAACGATGCCTACGGCGGCACCTACCGATTGATCGACAAGGTCTTCACCCAGTGGGGCATCGAGTACTCGGTGGCCGCGGTGTCGGACGTCGACGAGGTCCGTGCGGCGATGCGACCGAACACGAAGCTCGTCTGGGTCGAGACGCCCACCAACCCGTTGCTCAACGTCGGTGACATCGAGGCGCTCTCGGGTGTCGCGCACGAGGGCGGGGCCAAGCTCGTCGTCGACAACACGTTCGCGTCCCCGTACCTGCAGCAGCCTCTGAGCCTCGGTGCCGACGTGGTGCTGCACTCGACCACCAAGTACATCGGTGGTCATTCCGATGTGGTCGGCGGTGCGTTGGTGACCGACAGCGAGGAACTGGACACGGCCTTCGCGTTCCTGCAGAACGGTGCAGGCGGCGTTCCGGGACCGTTCGACGCGTTCCTGACCTTGCGTGGAATCAAGACCCTTGCGCTGCGGATGGAACGCCACAGCGACAACGCCGAGAAGATCGTCGAATTCCTCGACGGACATCCGGCCATCTCGTCGGTCATCTACCCCGGACTCGAATCTCACCCGTCCCATGCGGTCGCCGCCAAGCAGATGCGACGCTTCGGCGGCATGGTGTCGGTGCGCCTGGCCGGTGGCAAGCAGGCCGCTCTCGATTTCTGCGCGAAGACCGAGATCTTCACCCTCGCCGAGTCGCTCGGTGGCGTCGAATCGCTGATCGAGCACCCGGGTGCCATGACCCATGCGTCGACGGCCGGTTCGCTGCTCGAGGTCCCCGACGATCTGGTGCGGCTGTCCGTCGGTATCGAGGACGGTGCCGATCTGGTGGGCGACGTCGAGCAAGCGCTGGCATGATCGTCGCACTGATCGACTCGGGGTTGGGAATGCTCCCGACGGCTGCGCGGCTGCGACAAGCGCGCCCCGAGCTCGATCTGGTGCTGATGATGGATCCGGACAACGCTCCGTGGGGGCCCAAGCCCGATCGGTGGGTGATCGATCGGGTGGTCGGAACGGCGCAGCATGCCGTCGACCTCGGTGCCGAGGTGGTCGTGCTTCCGTGCAACACCGCCAGTGTGACGGCGCTGGGTCACGTCCGGGCCGCGCTCGGTGACACGGTTCCGGTGGTGGGCACCGTTCCGGCGATCAAACCCGCTGCGGCGGTGAGCGATCGAATTGCTGTCTGGGCGACGGCGGCCACGACTGCCAGCGCCTATCAGGGGCGGCTGATCGAGGAGTTCGCCTCGCACCGGACGGTGACGAGTGTGGCGTGTCACGGTCTGGCGGATTCGATCGATCGCGGAGACGCTCGGGGGATCAGCGCTGCCATCGCCGCCGCCGTGGCAGCCACCCCCGACGACGTCCAATCGATCGTGCTGGGCTGCACGCACTATCCGCTTGTGCGAGGCGAGATCGTCGCACAGCTGCCCACCGAGGTGACGCTGTTCGACAGCGCCGACGCGGTGGCCAACCAGACGGTCCGACGCGTCGAAGAGGTCGGTTCGAGCGGTTCGGGAACCGGCCGAGTATCGGTGTGGTTGAGCGGGAGCGAAGGCCGTTTGCCGGCGAGCGCGCAGCGGTATCCCGAGGGGGAGCTGCTGTTCGACGACGTACGAGCAGAGCAACACTGATCGTCCGGGAATGCGAGGCGATCCTGCGCGTTGTCTTTCACTGAGCTAAGGATCACTGCAGTGGAAGGAAGCACATGGTCGGTGTCGACACGCGGAGTCCGGCGGGACGGACCGCGGCGCGAATTCCGCACCGGTACGCGTTCTGGGTGGTCGGAATTGCCTTTCTGGTCCTGATGGCCTCCGCGTCGGCCCCGTCACCGCTGTACCCGGTGTACCAACAGGCCTGGGGATTCAGCGCTCTCACCCTCACGGTCGTCTTTGCCGTGTATGCGGTCGCGTTGCTGTCCACGTTGCTCACCGTCGGTAGTCTGTCGGACCACATCGGGCGCAAACCGATTCTGATCGCCTCACTACTGCTGCTCGCAGTCAGCTTGGTGCTGTTCATCGTCGCCGACAGCGTCCCGATGCTCATCGCGGCACGCGTCGTCCAGGGAGTCGCGGCCGGCGCGGCTACGGGAGCGATGAGTGCGGCCGTCATCGATCTGCAGCCCAACGCCTCCACCGGGCCGTTGCTCAACAGCGTTGCTCCTTCACTGGGGCTTGCCGGTGGCGCGCTCGGTGCCGGACTGTTGGTGCAATTGGCACCGGCACCGGAGATTCTCGTCTTCGTCCTGTTGATCGTTGCAGCCCTGACGCTGGCCGTCGCGCTGCTGTTCGTACCGGAGACGTCGGCGATGCGCGGGTTCGACTCCCGACGCCATCTCGCGTCGACCCTGCTGCCGAGGATGTCGATCCCGAAGTCGGTGCGAGCACCGTTCTTTTTCATCGCTCCCGCCTTGTTCGCGACCTGGTCCCTCGGCGGGTTCCACCTCTCGCTCGGGCCGTCCATCATCGGCACCGTGTTCGGCGTGGACAACCACATAGTGGGCGGGCTGGAGATCTTCGCGCTGTTCGCCACGGGTGCGGTGGCAGCTGCAGTGGTGCGCAATCGGTTCCCCCGTACGGTGATGATGACCGGTGCGACCGTGTTGGCGGCAGGTGTCGCGCTGACACTGGTGTCGGTGCAGATCGAGTCGATAGCGATGTACTTCGTCGGGGCGGTGATTGCCGGATCGGGCTGGGGAGCAACATTTCTCGGATCGATGCGCACGCTCGGTGCCTTGGTCCCCGCCGCAGAGCGAGGTGGAGTGTTCGCCACGACCTTCGTCATCAGCTACCTCGCGTTCAGCGTGCCCGCAGTGGTCGCCGGGCTGGCGGTGCACCGCCTCGGTCTGAGCACGACGGTGGAACTGTACGGAGGATTCGTCATCACGCTCGCGCTGATCTCGGTTCTCGGATTCTCGGTGGCACAACGACGAGATCGGTAGTGCGGCACAGTCTGTGAGTCGCCTCTGCCGAGGGTGAGCGAACGGTCCTACCCGATCGGGTAGTTCGCTCGGGTCGTTGGCAGGGTTTGCGCCTCCAGGTGTTCCATCGACGTGCCGGGCGGTGGAGTGTGGTCACCAGTGAGACGCCGATCACAGGTGTAGGCGTCTTGTCACTCACACTCACCGAGGAGACACCGATGGTTATCGAGCTCAATCAGATCTGGGAATTCCCCATCAAGGAGTTCCACCCGCTGCCACGCGCCAAGCTGGGAGTCGGCGCTCACGACATGATCGGCGTTGAAGCCAAGGAACTCGGATTCAAGCGTTCGCTGCTCGTCACGACCGGGTTGCGCGGGTCCGGAATCATCGAGGAACTGATCGGCAAGATCGAGTACCAGGGCGTCGAAGTGGTCCTCTACGACAAGGTCGAGTCCAATCCCAAGGACTACAACGTCATGGACGGTGCTGCGCTGTACCAGAAGGAGAAGTGCGACAGCGTCATCTCCGTCGGTGGTGGCTCCAGCCACGATGCGGCCAAGGGCATCCGCGTCGTCGTCGCCCACGACGGCCGCAACATCAACGAGTTCGAGGGATTCTCCAAGTCCACGAACAAGCAGAACCCACCGCACATCGCGGTATCCACCACTGCCGGAACCGGTTCGGAGACGTCCTGGGCCTACGTCATCACCGACACCTCGGACATGGAGAAGCCGCACAAGTGGCTCGCCTTCGACGAGGCGTCGACACCGACTCTGGCACTGGACGATCCGCTGCTCTACTACACCTGCCCCCAGCAGTGGACCGCGTTCTGTGGCTTCGACGTTCTTGCCCACGGTGCCGAGCCCTACGTCTCGCGTCTGGACTTCGCACCGTCGCTGGGCAACGCGATCTACTCGATCGGCTTGGTGTCCAAGCATCTTCGCGAGGCCGTGTACGACCCGGGCAACCTGAAGGCTCGCGAGGGCATGATGAACGCCCAGTACATCGCCACGCAGGCCTTCAACTCCGGCGGACTCGGTGTCATTCACTCGATCTCGCACGCGATCAGTGCGTTCTACGACAGCGCTCACGGCCTCAACAACGCCATCGCTCTGCCGCGTGTGTGGGAGTACAACCTGCCCTCACGCTACGAGCGCTACGCCGAGATCGCCGTGGCCATGGGCGTCGACACCAAGAACATGACCACCGTTCAGGCCGCCGACGCTGCCGTCGAAGCCGCCATCCGCCTCGCCAAGGACGTCGGCATTCCCGACAACTTCGGATCGATCCGTTCGGCGACGTACGACAAGAACCGGATGAACACCGGCAAGTACGCCGGCAAGGGCGACGTGATCAAGGGCGACGAGAAGTCGGTTCTGAAGATCTCCGAGCACATCCAGGAAGACTGGTGCACCCCGGGCAACCCGCGTGAGGTCACCGTCGAATCGATGATCCCCGTCGTCTCGCACGCGATCAACGAGTCGTACTGATGCTGCGCAGTGGTGCGGTTATGTGCCCCGGGCGGCACATAACCGCACCACTGCGGCTCCGCCGCACCACGAAGGGAAACACATGACCTCGCTGTCGACAGTGCGTAGCGACGACACCGGCACCGTTCGATTCACCGACGCCGCCGATCTGCAGCGCGCGCTCGGCGAGCAGGACTACATCGCCGACGACGACCTCGCCACCGTGGTGCATCTGGCGACAGCGCTCGATCGCCCGCTTCTGCTCGAAGGCCCGGCAGGCGTGGGCAAGACGGAGCTGGCGAAATCCCTTGCTGCGGCGAGCGGTCGCAAGCTCGTGCGCCTGCAGTGCTACGAGGGTCTCGACGACAACCGAGCCCTGTACGAGTGGGACTACGCCAAACAGCTTCTGCACGTGCAGATGCTGCGTGAACACATCGGTGCGCTCACCCAGCACGTCACCGACATCGACGACGCGTCGGCGATGCTCGCGGCCAAGGACTTCGGCCTCTACTCCGAACCCTTCCTCGCCGTGCGCCCCTTGCTGGAATCGGTGCTCTCGGAAGAGCCGGTGGTGCTCCTGGTCGACGAAGTCGATCGCACCGAGGAGTCGATGGAGGCATTGCTCCTCGAGGTACTCGCCGAGAAGCAGGTGACCATCCCCGAGGTCGGCACGTTCACCGCGCGCAGCGATCCGTGGGTGATATTGACCTCCAACGACACTCGTGAGCTGTCCTCGGCTCTGAAGCGACGCTGCCTGCACTTTCACCTCGATTACCCGACTGCGGCGCGAGAACGCGAGATCGTGACCGCTCGTGCTCCCGAGGTGCCCGCACACATCGCAGCCGACATCGTGGCATTGGCGACGGAATTGCGAGAGCTACCGCTGCGCAAGAGCCCGTCCATCTCGGAGGTGATCGACGCGGCCCGCATCGCGTCGGTACTCGGACACACCGCCGACACCCGCAAGTATCTGCTTGCCGCGCTGGTCAAGTACTCGTCGGACATGAAGATCGCCATGGCCGGGCCGGTAGCAGAAACATCCTCTGCAGCAACATCACTCGGAGCGGTCGTCAACACGACCGCGACGGCCTTTCGGGGACACGGTGGACGCGACAAGGGCGGCATCGGAATACGACGATGACCGGGAATCAACCGTTCTCGGCATCGGTGGTGCTCGATGTGTTGGCAGCAGTCTTCGGGCGGACGCTCAGGCGATTTGGAGTGGCGGCGTCGCCGGCCGAGGTCATCGAGGTACGACGCGTCCTCGGTCTCCTCGGGGGCCGTGACCTCACGATTCTGCGTGCCGCACTGCGCGCGACGTGTGCCAAGTACGACCACGAACAGCACGGTTTCGATCTCGCCTTCGAGTCGATGTTCGAGGCCCCCATCGACAGTGCTGTGGACGAGCATCGATCGCCGTTGGGTGCACAGGTCGCGGGCGGACTTCCGACGGACCTGGACGTGGGAGCGGATCAGGAGGCCGCGAAGTACGCCGAGTACAACGAACGAGCTGTCGAGATCGGGGATCTGCTCGACGCGCCCGAGGCAGACAAGGGCTTCAACCCCCACAAGGACGACGACGACATCAGCCTGTCCTCCGAGGACCACGACCTGTCGATCGACACCGACGGAGACATGGGACGGCGTGGCGTCACCTACACCGTCGACCTGGAGCGGTCCGGATCGACGGCGGCAGGGGAGTTGGCGTCGAGCACCAGCGGAGCGGTTGCGGGACAACTGAATTGGGAGGATCCGTCGAGCATCCTGGCGTGGTTCGATGCGTACGATCCGCGCAGCGTCTATGGCGACGGCGGTGATTCGGGTCCGCTGAGTACCGCGATGCTGGATCGGATCACCGATGCCGTCGAGGCATTCGTACAGGCTCTGGGCGAGTTGACGGGAACGATGTCGGCACCGATGCCGGTCGAGGGTGTCGGCCGACCCATCGACAGCCACGCAGAGATCGAGCGTGCGAGTCACGAAGTGCTGCGGCACATGCGCGGTACTCCGCGACCGCGGCCACGCGAGCACTCGCGAGGGCCGTTGGACATGAGGCGCACCGTGCGGTCGAGTCTGCGAACCGACGGCATCCCTTTTCGCCTGGTGACGAAAACTCCTGTACCCGACAAGGTCCGACTCCTGGTGCTGGCCGACGTATCTCTGTCGGTACGACCGATCACCGCGTTCACGCTCAGACTTGCGCAGGCCATGCATTCTCGCGCGCACCGATGCACGGTGATGGGGTTCGTCGATGCACCGGTGGACGTGACGACGACACTGCTCGGCAGCACCGGCGACGGCGCTCTGGCCGCGGTGCTCGCCGACGCCCGCCTCGACCTCGAAGCCAGCAGCGATTACGGCAGAACCTTCACCGACCTCCTGGAGTCGCACGGGGACGTGCTGAACAAGCGAACAGCGGTCATCATCGTGGGGGACGGGCGGTGCAACGGACGACCGTCGGGTCTCGACGCGTTGGAGAAGATTCGGTCCAAGGTGCACCGCATCGCGTGGATCACTCCCGAGGCCCGCCGCTATTGGGCGCAGGCCGCGTGCTCGATGGAGGACTACGAGCAGATCTGTGACCGAGTAGTGGTGGCGAGGGATGGGGAACAGCTGGCGGCGCAGGCAGCCGAATTGGGACACGCGCTGTCCTGAGCCGATCGCACCCTTCACCTACCCGAACGGGTAGGTGCGAACCTGGCCCGGTGCTGGTGGGATCGTACCGGCCGTGCTCGTAAGGTTGTAACCTGAATCACAGGTTCGAGTGTTTCGGGACCGAATACAGCGAGGGTGTGAACGGTGGACCAGGCAGCTACGGCGAACGTCGGCAAGGCGCTGCACGACCTCGATGCGCAGCGCAGCGCAGCCGAGACGCCGCGAGTGCTCAAGTTCCATGCGCCCGAGATCGTGTTCGGTCCTGATTCGTTGGGCGAGGTCGCGCACGCGACACGCCGCCTCGGTGGGGTTCGGCCGATGCTCGTCACGGACTCGGGGTTGATCGAGAGTGGCTGGGCCGGTCAGCTCGTGGATCTGCTGACTGCGCAGGGGCTGGCACCCCAGGTCTGGAGTGCGTTGACCCCCAATCCCAAAGATGTCGAGATCGAGGCCGGGCACGGGTACTACGCCGACTTCGGCTGCGACGTGCTGGTGGCCATCGGTGGGGGATCTGTCATGGATGCGGCAAAGGGGATCGCCATTCTCGCCGGCAACGGCGGCAGAATCCTCGATTACGAGGGCGTCGATCAGGCCACCCGGCCGATCCCACCGCTGGTGATGGTGCCGACGACATCCGGTACCGGAGCCGACGTCTCACAGTTCTGCATCGTCACCGATACCGCGCGCTCGACCAAGATCACCATCCTCGGCCGAGCGCTGGTTCCGGACATCACCGTGATCGATCCGATGCTGCTGACCACGATGCCCGAATGGCTCAACGCTGCAACCGGTTTGGATGCGCTGACGCACGGGATCGAGGCATTCGTCTCGCTCGGTCACAACCAGCTGACCGACCACCATGCGCTCCGAGCGATCACCATGGTGATGTCACAGTTGGCTCGCACCATCGACGAGCCCACCGATATGGCGGCGCGCGGGTCGATGGCGCAGGCAAGCCTCGAAGCCGGCCTGGCATTCACGAACGCCATACTCGGTGCCACTCATGCCATGAGTCACCAGGTGGGAGGGCTGCTCGACCTCCCACACGGGGTGATCAACGGAGTGCTGCTGCCACACGTCATTCGCTTCAACGCAGCAGAGGATCCGTTGCCGTACGTGGCGATAGCGACCAGTCTCGGGCTCGACGAGGGGCGTGCCGGGCCGGAGGAGGCGGCGATGGCCGTTGCCGACAGGGTCGACCGACTCGCTCGGCAAGTGGGTGTTCCTGCGGGCCTGGCCGAGATCGGCGTGAGCGAATCCGATCTGGATGTGTTGGCAACCAATGCATTACGTGATGCGTGCATGTCCACCAATCCGCGTTCGGCCACGCACCGCGAGATGGTCGACCTGTTCCGGAGCGCGTTGTGACAACCGGACCGGATCTTTCGCTGTTGACCGGGCTGCGCTCGGGAAAGAACACGTTCTACCCCCAGTATCGGGGCGCGGCAGAACGTTTGGAACGTGTCGTCTATGCGCTGGAGCTGATTTCACGGGCGTTGGTGCGCACGGTCGACGGTCCGGAAACGCTGGTGTGCGCAGTGGCCGAGGCCGCTCGCGCTCACCTGAGCGCCCGCTGGGTCGTGTTCGCTCTCGCAGATGGGGCCTTGCCGGACGCAGGGCCTCGTCGGCTGGTACTCGGACCGGACGCCACACCGTTTCTGGTGGACAACGTCGAGGGGCCTCCGCTGCCCGAGGACGTCATCGTCTGCCTCGAGTCGATCCGGACGTCCACCTGCGGGGAGGGGCAGACCCCGGTCATCTCCGCTCACCATGCATTCGTACCGATCGCGTTCGACGGCCGCGTTGTCGGTGCGTTCGCGGCGTGGACCGGCGAACAACGAGTGCTCGACGCTACCGACGCCGCTGTATTGAGTATTCTTGCCAGCCAAACCGCTGTGGCACTGCAGAATTCGGCCCTGTTCCAAAGTCGAAGGCAACTGCTCGAACGTACCGAGAGTGCCTACGCCGAGGCGAACCGAACCGCGGATGATCTCGCAGCCCGCAATGCCGAACTGTTGCTGACGCAGCGGCAACTGGGTGCCGCGCATCGACACCAGGTGCTCGACGACGAGCGGCACCGCATCGCTCGCGAACTGCACGACAGTGTCACCCAGGCCGTGTTGTCCGCCGGTATGCAGATCGAGGTGTGTCGCAGTGACATCTCGGCCGAAGAACGTGGTGACAGGTTGGATCTGGCCAAGGATCTGACGCGTCGAGCGGTGGAACAGCTACGGTCGGCGATCTACGCGCTCAATCACCCGCAGGACGCCGACCGTACGTCGCTGCCGGACATGCTCGAGCAGCTCTCGGTGGTCCACATGCCCGACGAGCTGCAGGTGTCGTTGCGCGTGGAGGGAACTCCCATCGAGTTGAGCAGTGAATGCGAGCACGCGTTGCTCCGCATCGCCGGCGAAGCGCTGTTCAACACAGCGGTGCACGCGCACGCGTCGCGAGCAATTCTGCGATTGACGTATTCGCCCGAACAGGTGCAGCTGTCGATCGCCGACGACGGGGACGGCGATCCGGCCCACCTGCGCATGATGCTGCACATGGCCGAATCGACCGATGTCGACGGCCGACACCGCGGTTTGGCGAACATGGCGACCCGCGCCCGCGAACACGGCGGCGTTCTCGAAATCCGCCGAGCCCGAACCGGGGGAGTGCGTGTAGCGGTGCGCATTCCACTCCAGGAACATTCCGAGAAGGGCGAAACACAGTGAGCGTTCCAACTGTTCGCACGGGGACAGGGCAGGTGGTGGCACCGACGGTGCGCATCGTGCTCGTCGACGATCACGCAATTCTTCGCGACGGGCTACGTTCGGTACTCGAACGCGAGTCCGACCTGACCATCGTGGGGGAGGCGTCCACTCGGGAGGAGGGACTGGCTGTCGTCGCGCGGGTGGAGCCCGACATCGTGCTGATGGACCTCAAGCTCTCGGCCAGCTCGGACTACGAGGGGCTTGCGCTGTGTGCGCAGTTGGCGAAGGCGCACCACGGAATCGGTCTGCTGGTGCTCACGACCTTCCTCGACGACCGACTCGTGGTGGAGGCCGTGCATGCGGGAGCGCGCGGGTACGTGGTCAAGGACGTCGACACCACCGAGTTGGTACGCGCGATCCGGGCGGTCTCGCGAGGCGAGAGTGCATTCGACTCGCGGAGCGCCTCGGCTGTTGTCCGTTCTCTCAACGGCACATCGAGCAGCATCGAGCGCCTCACCGAGCGCGAGCTCGAAGTGCTACGGCTACTGGCAACGGGATTGTCCAACAACATGATCGGAACGAGGCTGTTCATCTCGGCCACGACCGTGAAGTTCCACGTCAGCAACATCATGCGCAAGCTCGCGGTGTCCAGACGAGCCGAGGCGGTATATGCGGCGAGTAAGCAGGGGTTGATCTGACGTCTGCCGGGCCCGCCGAGCGGAACACCCCGGCTGATTCCTATCGGCCTGGTGGACGCCCGCCGTCCGATCAGGCGAACTGGGGCGCGGAGTTCTTGTCGAGCACGAGCCATCCGCCGTGGTGCTGCGACGTCTCGAACTGCGTACCGGACGATCGACCGAGCTCGACCAACGCAGCATCGTCGAACGTGCGAATGTGTCCGTGGCAGGCGGTGGTCTCGGTCTCGAAGGGCACAGCAACGACGACACGGGTGCGCGCGATCCGTAGCGCTTCTTTCATTATGCGCGTGCCTGTTTCGGCGTCCACGTGCTCGAGGAGATGCAGTGCGGTCACGGTATCGACACTGTTGTCTGCGACTGGAACATCGGAAGCATCACACACGACAGTGTCGAGCGTGATCCCGAGATGCGGGGCAACGGTGGCGAGCAGACGCATGGTGCCGGCGGAGAGGTCGGTCGCAGTCACCGAGTGACCCTTCTTCGCCAGTCGCAGCGGAAAGAAGCCGAAGCACGAACCCATGTCGAGCACCGACCCGACGATCAAAGCCTCGGCGCGCGCATGGATGGGAGCGAATTCGGCAGCGCCGGAGAGCAGTTCGTCCAGGGAATTGCGGTAGTAGGTCGTCCAGGCCTCGACCGGATCGGCGACGGTGGTGCGGACGATCCCGACCAGCACCAATTCGAACTCCCGCTGGGACAGACCTACATGACGGGCCTGTGCCGTCACGATCGGAACGAGGCGCTCACCGATCTCGGCCGACGTCAGGCCATGGCCGACCTGCACGGTCGATCCTGTTCGGGCTGCGTCCAACTCGAGTCCGGGTATACGACGGACCACGACGTTCTCGTGACCCCACACGTCGTCGGGACTCGGTGCGAGTGCATCCAGTTCGGTCATCTCGAAAGCC
The DNA here is from genome assembly GCF_038069675.1 of Rhodococcoides navarretei. Classification (NCBI taxonomy): domain Bacteria; kingdom Bacillati; phylum Actinomycetota; class Actinomycetes; order Mycobacteriales; family Nocardiaceae; genus Rhodococcoides; species Rhodococcoides navarretei. Next base: position 3,561,099 of record NZ_JBBPCN010000001.1, on the reverse strand, counting down.
TTCTGTATTCGTCTGCACTAAGGCGGTGGGGTCAAGCCGGACTGCAACGGTGCGATTCCGGCAGTGAGTAGCTCGACCAGACTCGATCGGTCATCGGTCAGCCACTGCTCGTATGCCGAGATTGCCACACCGAGGACCATCCAGCCAACAGTTCGCGGAAAGTGGTCTGTCGGATCGGAAGCGGTTCGTGCGGCAACGTATTCGGCGATGACGGCTCGCCAACCCTCGTACATGACCATCGAATAGCTCTGCAGTGCAGGATTGCTCAGTATCAACGACATCCGTTGTCGGTGAACCGCGGTTTCTTCTTCGGGAAAAGTGTTGAACTGCAACAAGGCCGACCGTAGTCCATCGGCGAGTTCTATGTCCGCGGGTAGGCCGTTCAGATGTCCCCTCAGCGCTGCGAGTTGAGCGTCGAAGTCACCCCAAGGAACCGCATTCTTGGACGGGAAGTAGCGGAAGAACGTGCGCCGAGCGATGCCTGCCGCGTCGGCTATGTCGTCGATGCTGGTCTCCTCGAAACCTCGGGAGGCGAACAGTTCGATCCCGAGATCGCTCAGTTCGCCCCGTGTCGTGGACGGGCGCCGACCTACCCGAGTGGACGGTTTCTCACTCCTGGCCATATTTCCCTTCGATCTACTGGTTTTTCTGCACCCAGTGCCATTATGGTGGTGATCCAAGCCACTGTCGATCACGATTGTGGTCCCCAACATCTTTCGGAGGTTTCAGATGTCGAAGAACAACGAGAACCCTGTGGTAAACACCGCCGTCGTCGAATCCGATCTGGTCGAAGAGTCGTTGGTCGAGGAAGTGTCGATCGACGGCATGTGCGGCGTGTACTGATCATGACTGCTGCAGTGCAGGGCGCACTCGATGTGGATGTGCCGTGGGCATTGCATCCGCAGGTGGCGCTGCGTCCCGAGTCGTTCGGGGCGCTGCTCTACCACTTCGGAACTCGCAAGCTCTCCTTCCTGAAGAACCGCACGATCGTGGCGATCATCGAGTCTCTTCCCGATCATCCCGATATGCGCACCGCGATCGCGGCCGCAGGGATCACCGAGTCCGGATCGGCTCCGTATGTGAAGGCACTCGCGACGTTGGCCGACTCGAAGATGATCGCGCCCCGCTAAGGACCATTGACCCTCGACACCTTTCTGGACAGGACCGACCCACATGACTTCCACTCTCGAAAGACCAGCTCCGGTAGGAAAACTCGTCGATCAGTTCGAGCTCGGTCTCGACGCACCCATCTGTCTGACGTGGGAATTGACGTACGCCTGCAATTTGTCGTGCGTGCATTGCCTGTCCTCGTCGGGTCGTCGTGATCCGCGTGAACTGAGCACCGAGCAGTGCAAGTCGATCATCGACGAGTTGCAGAAGATGCAGGTGTTCTACGTCAATATCGGTGGCGGTGAGCCGACGGTGCGGTCGGATTTCTGGGAGCTCGTCGACTACGCGACGGCGCATCAGGTGGGGGTGAAGTTCTCCACCAACGGGGTCAAGATCGACAAGAAGGTGGCGGCGCGGTTGGCGGCCTCGGACTACGTCGATGTGCAGATCTCCATCGATGGCGCGACCGCGGAGGTCAACGATGCGGTCCGCGGACCAGGTTCGTTCGACATGGCGTGCCGCGCTCTGGAGAATCTGAAAGAGGCCGGATTCCGGGACGCGAAGATCTCCGTCGTCGTCACCCGGCACAACGTGAGCCAGCTCGACGACTTCAAAGCGTTGGCCGACAAATATGCTGCGACACTGCGAATCACCCGGTTGCGGCCGTCGGGCCGCGGCGCGGATGTCTGGGACGATCTGCACCCGACGGCCGGGCAGCAGCGCGAACTCTACAACTGGCTCGTCGCCAACGGTGAGGGTGTGTTGACGGGCGATTCGTTCTTCCACCTGTCTGCGTTCGGTGACGCTCTGCCCGGGCTCAACCTCTGTGGCGCGGGACGGGTGGTGTGTCTCATCGATCCCATCGGTGATGTGTACGCCTGCCCGTTCGCCATTCACGAGAACTTCCTCGCCGGCAACATAGTCCGTGACGCGAAGGACGGTATAGGAGGGTTCCAATCCGTCTGGCAGACCTCGGAGTTGTTCCAGGAGTTGCGCTCCCCGCAGACCTCGGGTGCCTGCACCAAATGTGCCCACTTCGATTCGTGCCGCGGTGGATGTATGGCAGCGAAATTCTTCACCGGTCTCCCCATGGATGGCCCGGATCCCGAATGCGTCATCGGTAACGGCGAATTGGCATTGGCAGCGGCGGGCGAGATCCCCAAGTCCAGTGTCGATCATTCTCGTACCGGCCAGCGCAAGACCCCTCGAAAGTCGGTGCCGCTCACGTTGATGATGCGTCCGCCGGCGAAGATCTGCGACGAGAACCCGCTCGCAGGAATGGAACAGGAAGCACAGTAATGGCCAAGAGTGCGTGGTTCGAGACCGTTGCCGAAGCGCAGCGGCGGGCGAAGAAACGTCTACCGAAATCCGTGTACGCCGCGCTGGTAGCCGGGTCCGAACGTGGGTTGACGATCGACGACAACATGGCCGCGTTCGGCGAACTCGGCTTCGCCCCGCACGTGGCAGGATTGTCTGACAAGCGGGATCTGTCGACGACGGTGATGGGGCAGCCGTTGTCGTTTCCGGTCATGATCTCCCCGACTGGTGTGCAGGCGGTCCACCCCGACGGTGAGGTCGCTGTCGCGAGAGCTGCTGCGGCGCGGGGTATTCCGATCGGCTTGTCGTCGTTCGCGAGCAAGTCCGTCGAGGAGGTTGCTGCGGCGAATCCGCAGACGTTCTTCCAAATGTACTGGGTGGGCTCGCGCGAGATCCTGCTGCAGCGGATGGAGCGGGCCCGCGCAGCAGGTGCGGTCGGGTTGATCATGACATTGGACTGGTCGTTCTCCAATGGCCGCGACTGGGGTTCGCCGTCGATCCCGGAGAAGATGGACCTCAAGGCAATGGTGCAATTCGCACCGGAGGGCATCACCCGCCCGAAGTGGTTGTGGGAGTTCGCCAAGACCGGCAAGATCCCCGACCTGACGACCCCGAACCTCACGCCACCGACCGGCGGTCCCGCGCCGACGTTCTTCGGAGCGTACGGCGAGTGGATGGGTACTCCGTTGCCGACCTGGGAGGACGTGGCGTGGCTGCGGGAGCAGTGGGGCGGGCCGTTCATGCTCAAGGGTGTCATGCGGGTCGATGACGCGAAGAAGGCCGTCGACGCAGGAGTGACGGCGATTTCGGTGTCCAATCACGGTGGCAACAATCTCGACGGCACGCCGGCTCCGATCCGGGCGCTACCCGCGATCGCCGAAGCCGTGGGCGATCAGGTCGAGATCACCCTCGACGGCGGAATCCGGCGCGGCAGCGACGTGGTGAAGGCATTGGCTCTCGGTGCGCGTGCGGTGTTGATCGGGCGGGCGTATCTGTGGGGTCTGTCGGCCGGCGGTCAGGCCGGTGTGGAGAACGTACTCGACATCCTGCGCGGCGGAGTCGATTCCGCCGTCCTCGGACTCGGACACACCTCGGTGCACGACCTGTCACCGTCGGATGTGGTGATGCCGCCCGGGTTCGACCGCAGGCTGGGTGTGTGACCGACTGGTTCGAGACTGTCGCCGAAGCGCAGCGGCGCGCGAAGAAGCGGCTTCCTAAGTCCGTGTATTCGGCGTTGGTCGCGGGATCAGAACAGGGAATCACCGCCTCGGACAACACCGCTGCGTTCGGTGAACTCGGATTCGCCCCGCACGTGGCAGGTTTGTCGGACGCGCGCAATCTGTCGACGACACTGATGGGGCAGTCGCTGTCGTTTCCGGTGATGATCTCCCCGACGGGTGTGCAGGCCGTGCATCCCGATGGTGAGGTCGCCGTCGCGAGAGCGGCAGCGGCACGGGGTATCCCGATGGGTTTGTCGTTGTTCGCGAGCAAGCCCATCGAGGAGGTCGTCGCGGCGAATCCGCAGACGTTCTTTCAGCTGCATTGGGTGGGTTCGCGGGAGTTGTTGGCGCACATGCTCGATCGTGCACGTGCGGCGGGCGCGGTCGGGCTGATATTGACTATGGATTGGTCGTTCTCGGAGGGGCGCGATTGGGGGAGTCCGGTGATACCGGAACGCCTCGACGCACGGGCGATGCTGCGGCTGGCACCCGAAGTGTTGGCCCGTCCGGGGTGGCTGGCGCAGTGGGCGCGGTCGGGCACGTTCCCGGATCTGACGGCACCGAATCTCGCCGAGCCCGGAAAATCAGCGCCGACGTTCTTCGCCGCGTATCGGGAGTGGATGTCCACCCCGCTGCCGTCGTGGGATGACATCGCCTGGCTACGCGCGCAGTGGGATGGACCGTTCATGCTCAAAGGTGTTTCGCGGGTCGACGACGGGCTCCGGGCCGTGGACGCAGGTGTCACCGCGATTTCGGTGTCCAATCACGGTGGCAACAACCTCGACGGTTCGCCGGCATCGATCCGGACGTTGCCGGCCATCGCAGAGGCAGTGGGTGATCAGGTCGAGATCACCCTCGACGGCGGTATCCGGCGGGGAAGCGATGTTGCGAAGGCACTCGCTCTCGGTGCGCGGGCCGTCCTGATCGGGCGGGCGTATCTGTGGGGTCTCGCCGCGAACGGTCAGGCCGGAGTGGAGAACGTGCTCGACATTCTGCGCGGGGGCCTGGACTCCGCGGTACTCGGCCTCGGCCGCGCGTCGGTCCACGAACTGTCACCGTCCGATGTCGTCGTGCCGCCTGGCTTCGCTCGAGCGAATCAGCTCCCCGGGCTGGGATACCCGCCGCCGATCGGATTCCGGGATACGGAACCGAGGAGCTGATTTCGGAACGGCCACGGGTGTGTCACCAGTCGGACAGCTGAGTGTGACCGTCCTGTAGGGCACGTGCGAAGAGGGCAGCCTTCGTGGGCGCGTTGCGTCCTACTGCCGCGTACTTCTGACGAATGCGGGTGATGTGCGTGTTGATCGTGCCCACCGAGATGAAGACGGACCGAGCTGCGACCGTCTTCGAGTCGGAGGCGAACCAGGCGAGCATGACTTCGATCTCACGAGCGCTCAGTGTCGGCTTGCGCCGATGAGGGTCGGGAGGTGTCGGGAACGCACCGGATGCCGGCTGTACCGGCCTTCGGAACCGATGATGTACCGCGGTTGCCAACGTGTGTTCGAGCACGAGAAGTTACCCCCTGGAGATTTCACCGACACGCTCATCGTCGGGGCAATTTCCTCGCGGTTCCAGCTCTGCGAGGAAGTCCATACAAGGTCAATACGGATGGTTTCGCGCTCGATCCGAGCGTCATTCAAACGAATCAACTTGCCGTTCTTGCTGCTCAGAGGGCGTTCGAGTGCGTATGCACTTGATTTCCCGGCCTTATAGTTTTCGCCCATGACCTCCGATCGCCCGGATCCCTCGTCGATCTCGGACCGCACCGAATTCGCGGCGGGGCTGCGGGCGATCAGGATCCGGTCAGGTGCCACGGTCCGCGATATCGTCGAGCGCTCCGGTGGGCTGCACGGCACGATCAGCGGCTGGTTCTCCGGTCACCACGTCCCCACCAAAGCCAGTGCCGAGATGTTCTCTGCGGTACTCATCGCCTGCGGTGTCGACGACGAGGACGAGCGAGCACTGTGGTGGGACGCGGTGTCGAGGGTGCGGTCCGTCTCGGGCAGGAGCACGGTCGACCCGGTGAAGGGCGACCCTCCGTACAAGGGCCTGGAAGCGTTCGAGTCCGCCGATGCGGAGTGGTTCTTCGGACGCGACGATGTGATCGAGCGTCTGAGCACGCGCGTCCGAGGAGCCCTAGCCGGCGGGGGAGGCATCGTTTTTGTCGTCGGTGCATCGGGCTCGGGCAAGTCGTCGCTGCTTCGCGCCGGCCTGGTGCCGGTGTTCGCTGGTTCTGACATTTTCTCCGGCGTCGGCGACATACGTGTTTACCCCGCGCGAGCAGCGTCGTTCGCACCGGGTTCGGTCGTCGTTCTGGATCAGGCCGAGGAGTTGTGGACGCTGGCGACGATGCAGGAGCGAGAGAGCTTTCTCCGTGCGGCATCGGCGTCGACCGACTCGGGGTCGGTCCTCGTCGTCGGTCTACGGGCCGACTTCTACCAGAACGCCGTAACAGAGGACGCGCTGCTGGCCGGACTGTCCGACAATCCGGTGGTCGTCGGCCGCCTCACCGAATCGCAAGTGCGGGAGGTGATCGTCTCGCCCGCGGCGAAGGCCGGTGTCACCGTCGACGATGCTCTGGTGCAGGTGCTGGTCGGCGAGTTGGGTCCGCGTGGATCGCAGTTCGCCCACGACTCGGGTGCCCTGCCATTGCTCTCGCACGCACTGCTGACCACATGGCAGGTCTCCAGCGGCCGAACGCTGACCGTCGCGGACTATCTCGCAACCGGTGGCATCGGCGGAGCGGTGGGCCAGAGCGCCGAGGAAGTGTTCTCCACCTTGACTTCCGAACAGCAGCGCGAAGCACGCCGCATCTTCATGCGTCTGGTCAATCTCGACGACGACGTGGTCACTCGTCGCCGTGTCGATCGTGTCGAGTTGTTCCACGGCGACGACGATGCCGACGTGGTCACCGACGTCGACGTGGTCGTCGAACGGTTCGCCGCGCGCAGACTGCTGACCGTCGACGAAGAGACAGTCCAGGTCACCCACGAGGCGTTGCTCACGGCATGGCAGCGGCTGGGTGAGTGGCTCGACGACGACCGTCAATGGCTGGTCGAACACCGTCGGCTCACCCAGGCGGCAGATCTGTGGGAGAACAACGACCGCGATGAGGGCTCGCTGCTGCCGGAGTCGAGGCTGTCGTTGATACAGGAATCCGTCGGACCGGTGCGTCGGCGAGATCTCAATGCCATCGAGAAGCTCTACCTCGAAGCAAGTGCGAATCGAGTCGAGGAACAGAACCGAAACGACCGACGCCGACGCCGCACCCTCGAAACGCTCGTCACCGCGCTTGCACTGCTGACCGTACTCGCAGTGACACTGGCGGTGACGGCATTCGTTGCCCGGTCGGACGCGAACACCAGACGGGTCGATGCCGAACATGCGGAGGCGGTGGCCGTGTCACGCCAGATCGCCGGTGTGGCAGGGCAATTGCGAACGCAGGATCCTGGGCTGGCGGCATTCTTCGCGCTGGCGTCGTACGAGACCGAACGAACATCGGAGGCGCGATCGGTGCTGCTCGATTCTTCGGCGATCCATACTCCGGTACGCCTGCGCGGAGTCGAGGGTGAGTCCGTGACCGCGGTGGATCCGCGCGGAAGCGTCGTGGCGACAGCCGGTTCCGACGGGCGCGTACGACTGTGGTCTCTCGCCGACGGCCACGCCCGGCTCGGTGAGATCGTTTCGCGGGATTCACTTGTGCTGTCGTTCGATCCGCGTGGTCGAGTTCTCGCAGTGGGCGGGTACTTCGGCGTCGAGTTGTGGGACGTATCGGATCCGACGAGGCCGACGACGTTGTCGGTCACGGATGTCACCGGTGTCCGGAGCCTGTCGTACTCGCCCGACGGCCGGTTCCTGATCGTCGGCACCCGGGACGAGACGTTGCCCCTTCTCGACGTCACAGAACCCACCACGCCCCGCACGATCGGTGAGTTCTCGCAACCCGGGTCGCCCTCGGCAACGGAGTTCAGCCCGAACGGCAGGTTCCTGGTGACGGCCGGTGCCGGCCGCGCGATGCGGTTGTGGGACGCGACGCGGCTGGCGGTTCTTCCTGCAGCGCAGCCCGTTCCGCTGCTCGATGTCCCCTCCGACGGGTCGACCTACACCTGGCGACAGTTGGCGTTCTCTCCCGACGGAACGACGTTGATCGCGGGAACCACCGGCCGCGAGGTTCTGCGGTGGGCCGTCGACGATGCCGGCCGGCTCACTCCACTGCCTGCGTTGACGGGCTTCACCAGCTACGTCAACGATGTGGCGTTCAGCCGCGACGGGGCTCTGATCGCTGCGGCGAGTTCGGACAACTCGACGAAGGTGTGGAATGCGGCCTCGGGAACGCTGCAGCTGACGCTTCCCGGTCCGATCGCGGTCGGTTCGCTCGCGTTCTCGCCGGATCGCTCGTCCATCGTGACTGCGAGCGGTGATGGAATCACCCGGATCTGGCCGATTCCCGGACCGGTCCTCGCCGATGCCGGTGACACCGTCTTTCAGAACGCCATCGATGCGTCGGGCACCCGCCTGCTGGTAGGTGCCGGTCGCCGCGCCACCGGCACGGTCCTCTGGGACGTCACGGATGTGGAGAATCCGGTGGCGTCGCCGCCGTTGCTGATCGGTGACGGTCTCGAGCAGACAGGTGCGGTGGCACTCACCGCCGACGGCACCCGAGCTGCGGCGGGCACGTCGACCGGTGGATTCCAGCTGTGGGACACAACCGATCTCGACGATCCGGTAGCTCTCGGCACCATTCGAACGGCAACGAGCAGTCTGACTGCGGTGGTGGCGTTCGATAGTTCTGGGACCAAGCTCCTCGTGTCGGGCCAGAACTCGAACGACGTGTCGTTGTGGTCGCTGGCGGATCCTTCGGCCCCGCGGGTTTTGTCGACCTTCGAGGCGGGGAACTATCCCTCGGCAATGGTGCTGTCTCGTGATGGGTCGGTGCTCGCCGTCGCCAGTGTCGGCGGTGTGGTCGAGTTGTGGGATATCGGCGACCCCACCGATCCGCGTCCGATCACCACGCTCGGCGGGTTCGGAAGTGCAGTCCAGGCAGTGGCAATTTCCCCGGATGGGCGAACTCTCGCCGCGGGTAGTGCTGATCGCTCGATTCGATTGTGGGACATGGCAGATCCTGCCGGACCGCAGCATGTGGTTCGACTCGTCGGGCCGTCCAATCCGATCTGGTCGCTCGCCTTCGATCGGTCCGGTACGCGGTTGACCGCAGGCGACGGCGGTTCGACGGTCTGGCTGTGGAATGTCGGTGATCGTGCCGTGCCCGAGCAGTATGCCGCCCTCACCGCGTACGGCCAGCGTGTCTACGCAACGGTGTTCGCCGCAGACGGGCAGGTGCTGTTCGGTGGTGGCACGGCCCGCGATGTCCGCATGTGGCGGACCGAGCCGGAGGACGTCCGCACTCGCTTGTGCGAATCCGGTGGATCCTCGGTAACCGAAGCCGAATGGGCCCAGTACCTACCCGGCGTTCCCTACCGCACGTTGTGCGAGAGCTGATGGGTGGAAACCCTTACCGGATCGGGTCAGCCGGAGGCCTGCTGAATCCCTCCAGCATTCCGGTGTAGAGCTTGGCTGTCGGCGTGGCGAATTCGCCGCGCTTTCCGGTGCTCAGGCCCAAGGCGACGAGGGATTGCACGAACAGGGTTCCCGCGGCCACACCGTCGACCACCGGTACTCCGATCTCGGCCGAAATGTGTTGGCACAGATCGGCCATGCCCGCGCATCCGAGCACGACGGCGTCGCTGCCGTCGGTTTCGACGGCGACGCGGCACGCCTCGGTGACGATCTTGCGGGCATAGGGATCGGTCTCGAGGTCGAGGACCGGCAGTTCGCATGCATGGATGCCGAGGCAGTGACGTCCGAAGCCGTAGTGGTTCGCCAGATCCTGGGCACGCCCGATGGTGCGTCCGAGGGTGGTGACGACGCTGAATCCTCGGCCCAGGAAGCTCGCGGCGTGCATGGCCGCCTCGGCGATGCCGATGACCGGCCCGGCCGCCAGCTCGCGGGCTGCGTCGATGCCGGGATCTCCGAAGCAGGCGATGACGTAACCGTCGGCCCCAGCGGCCTCGCCGCGGGCGATCTCGGCGAGAATGCCGGGGACGCTGAGGGCTTCGTCGACATGGCTCTCGATCGAAACGGGTCCCATCGAGGGGCTGACCGCGTCGACGACCGTGCCCGGGCCTACCACGGCCCGGGCACAGTCACCGATCGTTGCGGTCATCGAACTGGTGGTGTTCGGGTTGATGACCTTGATGAGCACGAAACAGATCCTATGCCTTCACTGGAGCGTCGAAGTTGGTGACGGCCAGCTTGGTTCGCGTCGCGAGGAAGTAGTACGAGGCGAATCCGATGCCACAACCGATGAACCAGCTGTACTTGGAAGCGGTGGACATACCGGCGATCTCCAGCCCGTCGACGGCTCCGTTGAACAGCACGGTGAACATCGCCACCGCCGCGCCCGCGACGGTCGCGTACACCGCCGCCGGGTTGTAGCCCTTCGAATACCAGTACAGGCCTGTCTTGGACATCGAGAAGAGTTCGTCGACCGCCACATGCTGCTTACGGATCAGGTAGTAATCGGCGATCAGGATTCCGAACAGTGGCCCGATGAACGCGCCCAGTGTCTCGAGCGTCAGGTGGATGACCTCGGGATTGTTGTACAGGTTCCACGGGGTGATCAGTACCGAACCCACTGCCGCGATCATGCCACCGGCGCGCCAGCTGATGCGTTGCGGGCTGACGTTGGAGAAGTCGAATGCCGGAGCGATGAAGTTGGCGACAATGTTGATGCCGACCGTCGCGATGGCGAAGGTGAGGGCACCGAGGACGATGGCGAAGGTGCTGTCGATGCGGGCGACCGTCTCGACGGGGTCGGTGATCAGCTCACCGAACACCGGCAGAGTCAGCGATGCGGTGACGACGACGAGGATGGAGAAGACCAGGAAGTTGATGGGCAGACCGAGGAAGTTGCCCTTCTTGACCGCGGCGTAGGACTTTCCGTAGCGAGAGAAGTCACCGAAGTTGAGCATCGGACCGGAGAAGTACGAGACGACGAGCGCAATGGCTCCCAGCATGACGGGAACGGCGCTGAAGCCGGTGTACTCGACGTCACCGAGGGTGAGATCGATTGCGCCCCAGCCGGCTTTCCAGATCAGGTAACCGCACAGCATGAACATGACGACGTAGACGGCAGGGCCGCAGAAGTCGATGAACTTGCGGATGGATTCCATCCCGCGCCAGAACACCGCGGCCTGGACGACCCACAGGAACAGGAAGCTCGCCCAGCCGAGCAACGAGAGCCCGGCGAAACCGTAATCGGCGGTGACGGCGTACGGACCCAGAGACGGGAACAGTTTGATCAACACGATGTCGAGGGCAGCCGACGCCAAGAACGTCTGAATGCCGTACCAGGCAACCGCTATCAAGCCACGGATGATCGCCGGGATGTTGGCACCGAGCACACCGAACACGCTGCGACAGATGACCGGATACGGAACTCCCGACACCTGGCTCGGCTTGGCGACGAGGTTGCAGAAGAAGTAGACGATCGTGATGCCGACCAGCAATGCGATCAGCACCTGCCAACTGGCCAAACCGAGCGCGAACAGACTGCCCGCGGTCACGTAGCCGCCGACCGAGTGCACATCGGACATCCAGAAGGCGAAGAGGTTGTACGAGGTCCAGGTCTGCTTCTTCAGCGGAGCGAGATCCTCGTTGGTCAGTCGCGGGTCGTAGCTGTCCTTGATCAGTCCACCGCCGACGGGGTGGCCCGCGGCTTCCACGAGATCTCCCGTTTGAGCGGGACCGTGCGCTGTATCTGTCATCGATGCTCCTGACGGCAAGGCGTATGAGACGAACGAAGGAGATGAACGAGTGAATGAGGAAAAGCTAGCGGCGAAGTGTTGCGCGCTCGTGACGTGAGCGATATATCTTCAGCGGGGCGTTTCCGAGGGTGGATCGGCAAACAATCCGTGATCGTTGGACAGTGTCGAAATCACCGAATTGAGGCGCGTGTGGTGATGCTGTGCTGCACTGAGCAGTCCCGCGGAATCGCCGGCCAGGAATGCCGTGAGCATGTCGGCGTGGTCGCTGTGCAGAGACGCGCGGTCGGACCCGGCGACGTGCACCATGGGTTGCACGGGTTCGGTGATGTTCCAGGCGGATTCGAGCATGTGCAGCAACCTGTGCATTCGGGACGGGCGCGTCAGCGACAGGTGGAATTCACGTGAGAGGCGGTGATATTCCCGCGAGTCGTCCTGGGCGAGGGAGGCCTCGAGTTGCCTGTTGACCTCGATGAGGTGTTCGCGGTCGGTGTCGGTCGCCAGATCGACCGCGACCGGAAGTGCTGCAGTCTCGAGAACCTCTCGCACGATGTACATTTCGCGAAGTTCGGCGGCGGTCAGCTGAGCGACTGTGTAGCCCAAATTCGGTCGATGATCGACCAATCCCTCACCGATCAGTGTCTTGAGGGATTCTCGCACCGGAATTCGGCTCACTCCGAACAGTTCCGCCACTTCGTTGAGTGGAATCGGGGTATTCGGTGGAGCGTCGCCGGCGAGAATTACCCGCCGCAATTCTCGTAGAATTGCCGGTTGCGGTCCACCGGGAGTCGATATCGACAATTGCGAGAGCAATATGGACCGACGGCGGGGTGGCACGACTCGAACATTAGCGACGGTGTGTTTCAGCGGCGTGACGGTTCCGTTCCATCCGATAGCATCTGCGTCCATGGCCACGGACCCCCTCGGCGCGCAGTACTGGACGGACGTCGACGGTTCGAGGACCCTCGTGGTGCCGGTCGGTTCGATCGAACAACACGGACCGCACCTTCCCCTCGACACCGACACCCGTATCGCCGACGCCGTCGCCCACAGCATCCCGGACGCGGTCGTGGCTCCCGCCATCGCATACGGGGCGAGCGGCGAGCACGAGGGTTTTCCCGGCACCGTCTCGATCGGCGCCGCTGCGCTCGAAACGCTCCTGGTGGAGTACGGACGCTCCGCCTGCCGGTGGGCCCAGCGGGTGGTGTTCGTCAACGGGCACGGTGGGAACGGGCCCACCGTGCGATCCGCAGTGCTGCTGCTCCGGTACGAGGGACGCGATGTCGTGTGGTTCCCATGCGCCGTACCAGGAGCAGATGCTCACGCCGGACGGACCGAAACGTCGTTGCTACTGCACCTTTCGCCCGAGGCGGTGGACATGACGAAGGCACAGGTGGGAAATGTGACCGACATCGCCGCGCTGCTCCCGGCACTTCGCGACGGTGGATTGGCACCGATCACTGCCAACGGTGTGCTCGGCGACCCCACCGGGGCCGATTCGGAGGAGGGTGGACGACTGTTCGAGGCCCTCAGCGCCCGCGCCGCCGAAGCGGTGCACAGATGGAGTCCCTCCGAGCACGGTGTGATCGCATGACCGAATCCGGTGAATCGCCTGCTGGGGGGTCCGTCGTGACGCCGCGAGAAACGGGGACCAGGTATGTTCCTTCCGATTTCTCGGGTGGCCGACACTCCGGCGGCTTGTCCGCTTACGATCTCCTGATGGGTGAAGGTCGGTTGCCTGACGGCTTCGGGGTGCGAGTCGATCCACGCGTACGCACTTTCTCCGAAGGACGCGTCCTGATCGGTGGTTCACCGACACGCATGCTCAAGCTCGCACCGACCGCTGCGGCGATGATCGGCGACGGATTCATCGAAGTGACGGATTCGCAGTCCGCTCTCGTGGCGCGCAAGCTGCTGGACTCCGGGGTCGGGAACCCGCGGCCGATGTCGATCCCGTCGCCGTCGGACGTCACCGTCGTCGTACCGCTCAAGAACAACGAGGCAGGGCTGGAGCGACTGATCGCGGCGCTGCACGGATTGCACGTGATCATCGTCGACGACGGGTCCGACGTCCCGGTCGCCGTGCCGCAGATCTCGTGGAGCGTGGGCAGTGTGACGGTGTTGCGGCACGAGCACTCACGCGGGCCGGCTGCGGCGCGAAACACTGGCTTGCGCTGTGCAACAACAGGTTTCGTGGCATTCTTGGATTCGGACGTCGTCCCGCGTAAGGGGTGGCTCGAGGTGATGCTGGGTCACTTCTCGGATCCGGCGGTTGCTCTGGTGGCACCGCGCATCGTCGCCCTCGAGCCCGAGGGCAGTGCTCTCGCCCGGTACGAACACGCTCGCTCGTCGCTCGACCTGGGCCGCAAGGAAGCGGCGGTCCGGGCCGGTAGCTCGGTCTCGTACGTCCCCAGCGCCGCGATGCTGATCCGCCGGTCCGTGGCGATGGACTGCGACGGATTCGACGAGTCGATGCACGTGGCCGAGGACGTGGACCTGTGCTGGCGATTGCAGGAGGCCGGGTGGCGGCTGCGGTACGAGCCCGTCGCCCACGTCGCGCACGAGCATCGCGTCACCTTCGGCGAGTGGTTCGCGCGCAAGCTGTTCTACGGGACCGGTGCCACACCGTTGTCCGCTCGGCATCCGGGAATGGTGCCGCCGATCGCCATGTCTCCGTGGACGTTGGTCGCCTGCCTGCTTGCCGCCAGTCTGACGCGGCTCGGGCTCGTCGGCGCGGCCGCCACGCTCGGCGTGACGATCGTCCGTCTTCGCAGAATGTTCGTCGGTCTGGATCAGCCCACTCGCATCGCGGCCATTCTGGCGGCAGAGGGTTTCGTGGCTGGTTTGTGGCAACTGGCGTCGGCTCTGTGTCGGCACTATTGGCCGATCACCCTGCTCGCCGTGCTGCTGTCGAGCCGCATACGAAAAATCGCGCTCGGATTGGCTGTGGCAGAGGCATTCTCGGATTGGTACAAGCACCGTGAACTCGGCGGCCTCGATCCCGTTCGGTATGCCTTCTACAAGCGAGCCGACGACGTTGCCTACGGCGCGGGGCTGTGGCGCGGCGCACTGGCAGCTCGCAGCCTGGACGCGCTCAAGCCTCGACTCGACGGCTGACGTGGTGCGATCCCGGTCGGCCTCGTCGACGGTGTGAACCCCACCGAGTTCGCCGACGTCATCGTCGTCGGCGGTGGCTCCTGCGGCTGCGTCGTCGCCGCACGGCTCAGCGAGAATCCCGATCGGTCGGTGCTGTTGCTCGAAGCCGGACCGGCATTCTCCGGCGTCGCCGATATCCCGGCGGCCTTGCTCGACGCGTCGACGCTTCCCATCGGCCCCGGCAGCGAATGGGTGGGAACCTATCCGGCCGAACTCGCGGCGGGTGTCTCACGGACGATTGCGCGAGGTCGGGTCCTGGGAGGCTCCGGAGCAGTGAACGGCGGCTACTTCATCCGCGCCACGCCTGGCGACTTCGACGCCTGGCCGCAGTCGGCGTGGTCTTTCGATCAGGTCCTGCCGTTCTACATCGGCTCCGAAACCGACCTCGACGCCGGAGCGAGGGGGCGGTGGCACGGCACCCGCGGGCCGATGCCGGTCTCGCGCGCTCCGATGCAGGATCGACATCCCCTGACGGCGGCATTCGTGGATTCGGCCACGAACGCGGGCTTTCGATTCCGTGAGGACATGAACTCTCCGGACGCTGCCGCCGGGGGAGTGGGCATCGTTCCGTCGAACGTCGTCGACGGGACACGCGTAAGTGCCGCTCTGGCTTATCTTTTGCCGGTCGCGGGACGAAAGAACCTACGAGTGCAGGGTAATTCGACGGTGGCGTCGTTGATGTTCAAGGGCAACAGGGTGATCGGGGTCGAGATCATCGTCGACGGCGTACGCAGAGTCGTCGAGTCGGACACCGTCGTCGTCTCGGCGGGTGCGGTGCACACCCCCGCTCTGTTGCTTCGATCCGGCATAGGACCGTCCGAAGGATCTGCTGCGCTTGGTATTTCGGTCATCGCCGACAGTCCGGGAGTAGGTCACGGTTTCAGCGATCATCCCGAGGTTGCCGTTCCCTTCGTGACGAAGAACGATCGGTCGACGCCATCGCCTGCGCTGGAGGCGGTTCTGCATGCGGGCGAGGTGGAAATCAGGCCGTACACCAGGAGGTTCGACCAACTGATCTCCGGTCTCTCGCGTGTGCCGCACGTGTTCGGGGTCGGCCTCATGCGCTCGACGGCGCGAGGGAGCATCACGCTGCGCAGCACGGATCCGTTCGAGGCCCCGGACGTGAGATACCGCTATCTCGAATCCGACGGTGACCGGCGGGCGATGCGAGGTGGCGTCGAACTGGCGCGCGAGTTGCTCGCATCGCCGTCCATGGCGGTCGAGGTCGAAGTGCCCGCGATCGACGACCCTCTCGCGGCACTCGGCACGTCGCTGCACATGTCCGGTAGCGCCAAGATGGGGCCCGAGTCCGATCCGGAGTCGGTGCTCGACGACCACTGCCGCGTGCGCGGGGTGGACGGAGTCTTCGTGGTCGATACCTCGGCGTTCCCGGTGGTGCCCAGTCGCGGCCCGCATGCGACGGCCATCATGTTCGCGGAGCGTGCCGTGGCGCTGATGGGAGTGGAGCCTGCGGAATGACCCGGTGGATGGGAGTGGAGCCTGCGGAATGAGGCGGTGTGCAGGAGTTGACCACCGCAGCCGTGTGAAGGCGTAGCGTTCGTGGTCTGGGGACCGTTCAGGTTCCCCAATAGATGGGTTACTGCTATGTCGGACAAATCGCCCCGCAACACGATGACCAAGAAATCCGGCAAATCACTCAAGGACAAGCGCGCCGACAAGCGGGCCAAGTCGAGCGGTGACACCAGCAACGACATCATCACCTCGGCAGTCAAGAAGAAGTAGGCGCTCGCGGACGGCGGGACCGGCCACCGCCGTTCCGTCGGCCCCGGCTGTATCCTTGCTTGTGAGCTGGGTTACAGCGATGTGGACAGGTCACGGAGGAAGCGTCGAATGGCAAGCCGATCGGACAGTGGCGGCAACCCCTGGGTCGCAGTGCGCCCCGGCGAGGACATCGCTGTGCTCGCGCGCCAAATGTCCAGTGCTCATCAGTCTTTCGTCGACGACATTCGTACTCACGGTTCGACGGTTCGCTCGGTTGTGCTCGATTCGTGGATGCGCAGTCGCACCAAGGGCGTCGATCCCGACGGCGGGAACGACACTCCTGCGTTGACCGGGCCGGATCTCGAGCGCTACCGCAACGGGCATCCGATGTCCATCATCCGGCCGGTCATCCGCAAGCTGCTGGTCGAGGACGCGTCGGACACCGGATTGCTCGTCGCCATCTCCGACGCCGAGGGCCGGCTGCTGTGGGTCGAGGGTGATTCCGCGGCGAAGGACCGAGCGCTCACGATGGACTTCGCCGAGGGGGTCGACTGGAGCGAGGAGAGCAAGGGCACCAATGCCCCGGGTACCGCGCTCGCGGTCGACCACAGCGTGCAGATCTTTGCGTCCGAGCACTTCTCGCGTTCGGTGCACGAGTGGAGCTGTTCGGCGGCCCCGGTGCACCACCCCACCAGTGGCCACATTCTGGGAGCCATCGACATCACCGGTGGCCCGCGCGTTGCGGTACCCGAGGTGCTCTCGCTGGTCCGTGCCACCGTCGCCGCGGCCGAATCCGAGTTGCGGTTGCATTTGATGAATTCACCGAAATCGTTGGGCGACACAGCTCCCCGGCTCGAAGTTCTCGGATCGGGTCGGCCCGGATTGGTGCGGAGTTCCGGCCGGATACCGCTCTCTCAACGACACGCGGAGATCCTGCTTCTGCTCGGTGAGCATCCCGAGGGCCTCAGTTCCGACCACCTCGCCGTGCTGCTCGACGAGCACGAGCTCGACTCCGTGACCATCCGCGCCGAGATGTCGAGACTGCGTAAGACATTCGGAACCGCAGGCCTGGCGTCGCGCCCCTACCGTCTGGTCGGAGAGTTGTCCTCCGACGTCGGCGATATTCGCCGCGCCCTCGATCGCGGCGACGTCGACGCCGCCCTTCGGATCTACTCCGGCCCGGTGCTACCCGGATCGTCCGCGCCCGGTATCGAGGAGATCCGCGAGGAACTGCGGTCTCGAATGCAGGCAGCGCTGCTCCGACTCGGGGATCCGGTGCTGCTGGCCCAGTGGACATCGTCCATTCACGGTCGCTCGGATGTGGTCGCGTGGGAGGCCTACCGGTCCACCCTGAGCAGAGATTCCGCGCTCTACGGGCAGGTCAGCGCGCGTATCGATCTGCTCGACCGCGATCTCGGAATCTGACTGCAGGATCCGAGGACCGTCCGGTCGGGCGTAAGCAACCTAGTTGCAACGTTGCACCGCCTAGTGTCCTGAATCACACACCGCATCAACTGTGAAGCACGTGTCGATCAGGAGGATTTTCAATGTCCGTCTACGCCCGTCCAGGTACCGCCGATTCCATCATGTCGTTCCAGTCGCGCTACGACAATTGGATCGGCGGCGAGTGGGTACCGCCGGTCAAGGGTCAGTACTTCGAGAACCCGACTCCCGTCACCGGTGAGAACTTCTGCGAGGTCGCCCGCTCCACGTCCGAGGACATCGAGCTCGCGCTCGACGCCGCACACGCCGCAGCCCCCGCATGGGGCAAGACCTCCGCTGCCGAGCGCGCCGTGATCCTCAACAAGATCGCCGACCGCATTGCCGAGAACCTCGAGTCGATCGCCCTCGCGGAATCCTGGGACAACGGCAAGCCGATTCGCGAAACCCTCAACGCCGACATCCCGCTGGCCATCGATCACTTCCGGTACTTCGCCGGCTGCATCCGCGCGCAGGAGGGCTCGCTGTCCGAAATCGACAGCGACACAGTGGCCTACCACTTCCACGAGCCGCTCGGAGTCGTCGGGCAGATCATTCCGTGGAACTTCCCGATCCTCATGGCCGTCTGGAAGCTGGCCCCCGCTCTCGCAGCCGGCAATGCCGTTGTGCTCAAGCCCGCGGAGCAGACTCCCGCGTCGATCCTGCACCTGATCTCGATCATCGGTGACCTGCTGCCCGCCGGTGTGCTCAACATCGTCAACGGATTCGGCGTCGAGGCAGGCAAGCCGCTGGCATCGAGCCCGCGTATTTCCAAGATCGCGTTCACCGGCGAGACCACCACCGGCCGCCTGATCATGCAGTACGCGTCGCAGAACCTGATTCCGGTGACGCTGGAACTCGGCGGCAAGAGCCCCAACGTCTTCTTCTCCGACGTGCTGCAGGCCAACGACGACTACCAGGACAAGGCCCTCGAAGGCTTCACGATGTTCGCCCTCAACCAGGGTGAAGTCTGCACCTGCCCGTCGCGCTCGCTGATCCAGGCGGACATCTTCGACGAGTTCCTCGCCCTCGCTGCCATCCGCACCAAGGCTGTGCGACAGGGAGATCCGCTCGACACCGATACGATGATCGGTGCGCAGGCATCGAACGATCAGCTCGAGAAGATCCTCTCGTACATCGAGATCGGCAAGGGCGAAGGCGCGCAGGTCGTCACCGGCGGCGAGCGTGCGCAGCTCGGCGGCGACCTCAACGGCGGCTACTACATGCAGCCCACCATCTTCACCGGCAAGAACAACATGCGCATCTTCCAGGAAGAAATCTTCGGGCCGGTCGTCTCGGTCACGTCGTTCACCGACTACGACAACGCCATCGAGATCGCCAACGACACCCTGTACGGTCTCGGCGCAGGCGTCTGGTCTCGCGACGGCGGCATCGCCTACCGCGCCGGCCGCGATATTCAGGCCGGTCGCGTGTGGACCAACACGTACCACCAGTACCCCGCGCACGCCGCGTTCGGTGGCTACAAGCAGTCCGGTATCGGCCGCGAGAACCACAAGATGATGCTCGACCATTACCAGCAGACCAAGAACTTGCTGGTGAGCTACGCCCAGAAGGCACAGGGCTTCTTCTGATGGAGAATGCTCGGCCGCCCGCGCGGCTGAAGACCACCGCCGGGGCGATGGATCTCCTCCGTCGCCTCGGCGGTATCCACGGCGAACTGATGATGCATCAGTCCGGCGGATGCTGTGACGGGTCGTCGCCGATGTGTTATCCAGCAGGGGAATTCATCGTCGGAGACCGTGACGTGCTCCTCGGGTACATCGACCTCCGGCTCGGGGTGGGCGAGGTTCCGCACGACCTCCCCGACGGTATCGATGGTGTGCCGGTGTGGATTTCGGGTTCTCAGTTCCAGGCCTGGAAGCACACACAACTCGTGCTCGACGTGGTACCCGGCCGGGGCGGCGGGTTTTCGCTCGAATCCCCCGAGGGAGTCCGCTTCCTCAGTCGAGGGCGCGCGTACACCCCGGAAGAGAACGAGCTTCTTGCCGCGTATCCACCGCTCGTCGGCGTCGATTGGGAGGAAGGTCGGCGCCCGCCGGTGCCGGACGATCCGCTCGTGGTCGCCGAGGCCGTCGACGCGTGTCCTGTCCCGGGGATGCTCCAGGGCTGAGTGCGGCTAAGCCGCAGTGGCGCGGCTCCGCTTTCCGGGTCGCTCCGTGGGCTCCACTCCCGTGTGCCCCTGGTGGCACACAACCGCACCACTGCGCGGAGCGCATACAGTGCGAAAGATGAAGAGCTCACCGAAGTCCGGCGCGGCCGAGGGCGGCGAAAGCGTGCGCACCGTGGTGATCGCGTTCGTCGCCAATCTCGGTGTCGCGATCGCCAAAACGTTCGCGGCCGTGTTCACCGGGTCGGCATCGATGGTCGCCGAGGCCGCGCACTCCTGGGCCGATACCGGCAACGAGATCTTTCTGCTCGTGGCCAATCGCCGGGGTTCGCGCGGTCCCGACGATCGACGGCCACTCGGGTACGGGCGCGAAACGTACTTCTGGTCGACTCTCGCCGCGATCGGACTGTTCGTGGCGGGTGCGGCCGTGTCGGTGTGGCACGGCATCACCTCATTGCTCGCCGGTGAATCGAGCAGCGAGAACTACCTCGTCGCCTACGTGGTGCTCGCGATCGCGTTTCTGCTCGAGGGAGTGTCGTTTCTGCAATCGGTTCGGCAGATTCGCGGTGAAGCAGCCGAATACCACAGAGACTTTCTCGACTACGCCCTCGAGACCTCGGATCCGACGCTGCGCGCGGTGTTCGCCGAGGACAGCGCGGCACTGATCGGCATCGTGATCGCCGGTGCCGGAATCGGCTTGCATCAGCTGACCGGTAACGCCGCCTTCGACGCCATCGGGTCCATCCTCGTGGGCATACTGCTCGGAATCGTCGCCTTCGTTCTGATCGATCGAAACCGCCGATTCCTCACCGGCGAACCGGGTTCGAGAGCATTATGGAACGCGGTGGTGCAGCGGATCGAAGGGCTCCCCGAGGTAGCGTCGGTCAGATTCGTACGCATCGAGTTCGTCGGTCCCAAACAGATCTACGTGGTGGCGAGTGTCGATCTCGTCGGTGACTTCGCAGAGTCACGCATCGCGCACACGCTCCGGCGGCTGGAGCGTGAGTTGGAAACCAACAGAGCTGTGGTGGACGCAGTACTGACAGTCGCAGAACCGGACGAGGGCGACATCGGTGATGTCAACGCCGTCCTGCACCAGCCGTAATTCGCCCGTCATTCATCGATGACGCCCCGCTTACATCGCGGGCCTATCGTGAATCGATTCGCGCGCCACACGTGTTGTGAATCGTCCCTCGGGCGTGACCGTCGTTCCGAGCGTTCTGGCTACGAGAGGCTTGCAATGTCCGTGGTAGACCCCCAGTCTTCTCATTCGAAATCCGGCTCTTACGAGGGCACTCAGTCGCACTTCGAGGGCGGTGACTACCTGGCCAAGCGAACTCTGAAGAAGGGGACGGCAGGCTGGGTCCTGCTGGCGGGCCTCGGAGTCAGCTACGTCATCTCCGGCGACTACTCCGGCTGGAATTTCGGTCTCGCCGAGGGTGGCTTCGGTGGTCTGCTCATCGCGGCGATCATCATCGCGGGCATGTACCTTGCCATGGTTCTCGGTATGGCCGAGATGTCGTCTGCGCTGCCCGCCGCGGGCGGTGGCTACACCTTCGCCCGCCGCGCTCTCGGACCGTGGGGCGGATTCGCCACCGGCACAGCGATTCTCATCGAGTATGCCATCGCTCCCGCGGCGATCGCGACGTTCATCGGTGCCTACGTCGAATCGCTCGGACTGTTCGGCATCACCGACGGGTGGTGGGTCTACCTGGTGGTCTATGCGGTGTTCATCGGAATTCATCTCTCCGGCGCAGGCGAAGCCCTCAAGATCATGTTCGTCATCACCGCGATCGCCTTGGTCGGACTCGTCGTGTTCGCCATCGCCGCCATCGGACAATTCGACGCGAGCAACCTGACCGACATCGCGCCCACCGACGCAGCCGGAGCTTCGGGATTCCTGCCGTTCGGCTACCTCGGCATCTGGGCTGCTGTCCCGTTCGCCATCTGGTTCTTCCTCGCAATCGAAGGTGTTCCGCTGGCCGCAGAAGAGGCCAAGGATCCGACCAAGAACGTGCCGCGCGGCATCATCGCCGCCATGGGCGTACTGCTCGTCACCGGTGCCGTCGTGCTAATCCTGGTGACCGGCGCAGGCGGTGCCGACGCCGTCAAGGAATCGGGAAATCCGTTGGTGGAAGCCCTCGGTGACGGAACCGCCAGCAAGATCGTCAACTACATCGGCCTGGCCGGACTGGTCGCGTCCTTCTTCTCGATCATGTACGCGTACTCGCGCCAGCTCTTCGCGCTCTCGCGTGCCGGATACCTGCCGAAGACCCTGTCCATCACCAACTCGCGCAAGGCCCCGACGCTCGCACTGATCGTCCCGGGCGTCATCGGCTTCCTGCTCTCACTGACCGGGCAGGGCGCAATGTTGCTCAACATGGCCGTGTTCGGTGCGGCGCTGAGCTACGTTCTGATGATGGTCAGCCACATCGTGCTCCGTCGCAAGGAGCCGAACATGGAACGCCCGTACCGAACCCCCGGCGGCGTCGTGACCACCGGATTCGCGTTGATCGTCGCAGCGCTCGCTGTTGTCGCCACGTTCGTCGTCGACTCCACCGCGGCACTGTGGTGCCTGGGCGTGTTCGTCGCGTTCATGGCCTACTTCGGCATCTACAGCAGGCATCATCTCGTCGCGAACTCGCCGGACGAGGAGTTCGCTGCGCTGGCCAAGGCCGAGGCCGAGCTGGAATGACGATCTACACCCAGCAGGTCTCGGGCACCACCTACACCTTCGATGGGCTGGTGGACCTGATGGCCAAGGCGACCCCGCTTCGATCGGGCGACGAATTGGCCGGCTGCGCAGCCGAATCTGACGCCGAGCGTGCGGCAGCCCAGTGGGCATTGTCGGAGGTCTCGCTCGACGTCTTCCTGCACGATCTGCTCGTTCCGTACGAGAGCGACGAAGTCACGCGGCTCATCATCGATTCACACGACCGCATCGCCTTCGGAGCGGTGTCGCACCTGACCGTCGGCGGCCTGCGGGACTGGCTCCTCCAGGTCACGGCGAGGCCGGACGCGGCGGCGACGTTGCGGTCGGTGGCCGCCGGTCTGACTCCGGAGATGGTGGCAGCGGTCAGCAAGATCATGCGAAACCAGGATCTGATCGCAGTGTCGCGAGCCGTGCAGGTGACGTCGGCCTTCCGAACGACGATAGGACTTCCCGGAACCCTCACCACTCGGCTCCAGCCCAATCATCCGACGGACGACCCACGCGGAATCGCCGCGGCCACGCTCGACGGGTTGCTCCTCGGATCGGGCGACGCGGTGATCGGGATCAACCCCGCGACCGACTCACCGCAGGCGACGGCCGACCTGCTGCATCTGCTCGACGACATTCGGCAGCGCTTCGAGATTCCCACCCAATCGTGCGTACTCTCGCACGTGACGACGACCATGGAACTGATCGACAAGGGCGTTCCGGTGGATCTGGTGTTCCAATCCATCGCGGGCACCGAAGGGGCCAATTCGAGCTTCGGAGTGAACATTCCGCTGCTTCGGGAAGCCAACGAGGCCGGCCGATCACTGCACCGCGGAACCGTCGGGAACAACGTCATGTATCTCGAAACAGGGCAGGGTTCGGCGTTGTCGGCGGGCGCGCACATCGGTACCGGCGATCGGCCCGTCGATCAGCAGACCCTCGAAACACGTGCGTACGCGGTGGCCCGCGATCTCGAGCCGCTGCTGATCAACACCGTCGTCGGATTCATCGGGCCCGAGTACCTGTACGACGGCAAGCAAATCATCAGGGCCGGCCTGGAAGATCACTTCTGCGGCAAGCTGCTGGGCCTGCCGATGGGCGTGGACGTCTGCTACACCAACCATGCCGAGGCCGACCAGGACGACATGGACACCCTGCTGACCCTCCTCGGCACCGCCGGGGTCGCGTTCGTCATCGCGGTGCCGGGTGCCGACGACGTCATGCTCGGATATCAGTCGTTGAGCTTTCACGACGTGCTCTACGTCCGGCAGGTTCTCGGTCTACGACCCGCACCGGAATTCGAGTCGTGGCTCTCCCGACTGGGAATGGTGGACACCGACGGTCGACTTCTCGAGGTCGATGCCGCGGGATCACCGTTGCGTGCGTTGATGAGTGCGCGATGACCGGTGAATCGGAAGCGGCAGGAGTGGAGCCTGCGGAACGACCAGATTTGGGAGTGGAGCCTGCGGAACGACCGGAAACAGAGTTCTGGGGCGAGCTGAGAGCGATGACCCAGTCTCGGATCGGGTTGGGACGCATCGGTGATTCTCTGCCGACCACCCGCGTGCTCGAGTTTCGCTCGGCGCACGCTGCAGCGCGCGATGCGGTGCACATGCCGCTCGAGGTCGAGGAGTTCGTGGCTCGGGTGGAGCAGGTGGGGCTCGGATCTCCGTCGGTGGTGACGTCGCTGGCGACGAGTCGTGCGGAGTATCTCCGACGGCCGGATCTGGGCCGGCAGCCGAAGGACCTGTCGGCGGTGTCGCATTCGGAGGACGAGATCGGCATCGTCCTGAGTGACGGGTTGTCTCCGCGTGCGCTGTCCGATCACGGTGTGGCCATGCTGGAGGCGTTGAAAACGGAACTCTCCGATGGCTATTCGATCGCGGCTCCGGTGATCGCGACCGAGGCGCGAGTGGCGCTGGGTGATCACATCGCCGCAGCGATGGGTGTGCGGACGGTGTTGGTTCTGATCGGGGAGCGTCCGGGACTGTCGGTCGCGGACAGTCTCGGTATCTATCTGACGCATCTGCCGAAGCCCGGGTGCACCGACGCCGATCGCAATTGCATCTCGAACATCCACCCGCCGGAGGGGCAGGGGTACGAGCAGTCGGCGCGGATCGTGGCCGGTCTTCTGGCCGGAGCCCGGAAGCTCGGTCGGTCCGGAGTGGCGCTCAAGGATACGTCGCGAGCCGACGCGCTCGAGTCGGCGGACGTCCTCACCCTGGAGTGACCTCCCCCCAATTCGGGGGTGGCTGTACGTGATCGGCGTCACTACCGTGGGGTTCATGGACAGTTATTCTTCCGGTGCGTCGGACACCGCAGTTCTGGACGATACGATCGGCGCGAATCTGGATCGCAGTGCGGCGCAGTACTCCGATCACGATGCGTTGATCGATGTGGGCTCGGGGCGACGGTGGACCTACTCCGAGTTCGTCGCCGATGTCGATCTGCTGGCCGCAGGCTTGCTCGTGGCCGGTGTCGAGGTGGGGGACCGCGTCGGAATGTGGGCTCCGAACTGCCCGGAATGGGTTCTGGCGCAGTATGCGACGGCGAAGATCGGTGCCGTGTTGGTCAACATCAACCCCGCCTATCGCTCCCACGAGCTGAAGTTCGTGCTCGAGCAGGCCGGTGTGTCGGTGTTGTTGTCGGCCACGGAGTTCAAGGGATCGAACTACGCGGCGATGATCGACGACGTGCGCCCCGAGGTGCCGTCGCTGCGTGAGGTCCTGTTCATCGGCAGCATGCAGTGGGAGGCGATGACCGATCGAGGTCACAGAGCGTTGGCGAAGACTCCACGCATGATCGCCGACGTGTCCGAGCGGCTCCGTGCCGATGATCCGATCAACATCCAGTACACCTCGGGGACAACGGGTTTCCCCAAGGGCGCGACGCTCAGTCACCGCAACATCCTCAACAACGGCTTCTTCGTCGGGGAGCTCTGCCACTACACCGCCGAGGACCGGGTGTGCATTCCGGTGCCGTTCTACCACTGCTTCGGCATGGTGATGGGCAATCTGGCGTGCACATCACACGGAGCGGCGATGGTGATTCCCGGTCCCTCGTTCGATCCGGTGGCGACGTTGACGGCCGTCGCTGCGGAGAAGTGCACCTCGCTCTACGGAGTCCCGACGATGTTCATCGCGGAACTGGCACTGGAGAACTTCGACGACTTCGACCTCGGCAGTCTGCGTACCGGCATCATGGCCGGATCGCCGTGTCCCACCGAGGTGATGAAGCAGGTCATCGAGCAGATGGGTATGGCCGAGGTGTCGATCTGCTACGGCATGACCGAGACGTCGCCGGTGTCGCTGCAGACTCGGAGCGAGGACTCCATCGAGCAGCGGGTGTCGACCGTCGGACGCGTCGGTCCTCATCTCGAGGTCAAGATCGTCGACCCGATAGAGGGCAGCACACTGCCTCGCGGTGAGGCCGGCGAGCTGTGTACCCGCGGCTACTCGGTGATGCTCGGCTACTGGGAGCAGCCGGAGAAGACTGCCGAGGCCGTCGACGACGAGGGGTGGATGCACACCGGCGACATCGGGGTCATGGACTCCGGCGGCTACGTGGCGATCACCGGGCGGATCAAGGACATGGTGATTCGCGGCGGCGAGAACATCTATCCCCGCGAGGTAGAGGAGTTTCTGTACACCCATCCCGATGTCCTCGACGCGCAGGTGATCGGAGTGCCCGACCCGAAGTACGGCGAGGAGCTGATGGTGTGGATCAGGATGAAGGACGATGCCGCACCGCTCGATTCGGCTGCGGTGCGCGAGTTCTGTGACGGACGGTTGGCGCACTACAAGATCCCGCGATACGTGCACGTGGTCGACGAGTTCCCGATGACGGTCACCGGCAAGGTGCGCAAGGTGGAAATGCGCGAGAGGTCGCTCGGATTGATCTGACGACGATCGCTCGGCTGACATACTCGCGTGTATGGACAGTGCGCTGTGGACGCCGACGGATGCCGATCTCGCGGAGGCTCGGGTGACCGAGTTCGCGCGGTTCGTGGAGCAACGTCACGAGGTGGAGCTGCCGGACTACGAGGCGCTGTGGCGGTGGTCGACGATCGAACTCGAATCGTTCTGGCGGGCCGTGTGGGATTTCTTCGAGGTCCGTTCCTCCAGCACGCCTACGACGGTGCTCGTAGAGCGCAGTATGCCGGGAGCGCACTGGTTTCCGGGTACGCAGTTGAACTACGTGGACCAGGTGATCAGGCACATGCGACCCGGCCGCGCCGCGATCGTTCACGCCCGCGAGGACGGTTCGACGCGGACCGTGACGTGGGAGGAAATGATCGATCAGGCGGGGGCGCTGGCGGGCTCGCTGGCCGACGCGGGAGTCGGCCGCGGCGATCGCGTCGTCGGATACCTGCCCAACGTTCCCGAGGCGGTGATCGCGTTCCTGGCGACCGCGAGTCTGGGTGCGGTGTGGTCCGCGTGTGGGCAGGACTACTCGGCCTCGGCGGCACTCGACCGTCTGGGCCAACTCGAACCCACGGCCTTGATCACGGCAGACGGGTACGTCTACGGAGGGAAGTTCCGAGACAAGGCCGCCGATGTCGACGCTCTCACGGCCGGGCTGCCGACGCTGAGACTGGTGGTGACGGTCGGGGAGGCGTCGGGAAATGCAGTGAGTTGGGCTGACGCAACAGCGCAGAGCCGTCAATTGTCGCCGGCAGCAGTGCCTTTCGACCACCCGCTGTGGGTCGTGTTCTCCTCGGGTACCACGGGTCTACCGAAGGGGATCGTGCACGGTCACGGCGGTGTGGTGCTCGAGCATCTCAAATCCGTCGTTCTGCACTCCGATCTGGGGCCCGAGGACGTGTTCTTCTGGTACACCAGCCCCAGCTGGATGATGTGGAACTTCCAGGTCGCCGGTCTACTGGCCGGATCCACGATCGTCTGCGCCGACGGAAATCCGGCATTTCCGGCCCCGGATGCATTGTGGGACATCGCCGGTCGGCTCGGTGTGACCTACCTCGGCACCAGTCCCGGGTACGTGCTCGCGTGCATGAAGGCCGACACTCATCCCGGCTCCGATCACGATCTCGCGGCGCTGCGGGCCGTCGGCATCACCGGATCCGCGATGCCCGCAACGTCGTCGATCTGGTTGTCGGAGAACATCGGAGCCCACGTGCCGGTCTTCTCCATCTCCGGCGGCACCGACGTCGTATCGGCATTCGCCGGGGGAGCGCGGACGGCGCCGGTCTGGGCCGGAGAGCTGTCGGTGCCGTTCCTCGGCGTGGCGCTCGACGCCTTCGACGAAGCCGGCAACTCGGTGCGGGGGACGGTCGGTGAACTGGTCGTCACCGAGCCGATGCCGTCCATGCCGCTGTACTTCTGGAACGACGCGGACGGATCTCGTTACCGGGACGCGTACTTCGACACCTATCCCGGAATCTGGCGGCACGGCGACTGGATCACCGTGACGGATCGGCGCAGTGTCGTCGTCCACGGGCGGTCGGATTCGACGCTCAACCGCAACGGAATTCGCATGGGCAGCGCCGACATCTACCAGGCCGTGGAATCGCTGGACGAGGTCACCGAGGCGCTCGTGCTCGGCATCGAGCTACCCGACGGCGGATACTGGATGCCCCTGTTCGTGGTGGTCCCGGGCGGTGCGACCGACGAGTTGCGTGAACGCATCGAATCCGTAATCAGAACGCAGGCGTCGCCGCGACACGTTCCCGACGACGTCATCGCCACGCCCGCGATACCCCACACCCGAACCGGGAAGAAGCTCGAGGTACCGCTCAAACGTCTCTTCCAAGGTGCCACTGCTGCAGGCACTCTCGATGCGAGTGCCGTCGACGACGCGGCTGCGTTGGCGTGGTTCGTCGACCGGGCGACCGAGTTTCAGCGAGTCCAGCGCGCGAGATAGGCCTTCTCCTCCGGCGCGATGCGGCGTAGGGTCTCGGCACCGATGTCGACCATCGCCATCCGGGTCGTCGCCACCACGGCGGGCGGCGAATCGGGTGCCGCGCCCGCGGCGCGCACCTCGTACCCGATGGTGAAATCGACAGCGCGCACCTTCTCGAACCACAGTGTGACGTCGAGTGGACCGTCCGAGTGTCGGAGCGGTTTCTTGTACGCGATGGTCACGTTGGCGATCAACGCACTCTTGATCAGAGACTCGTTGGCCTCGCCCTCGCTGAGCAGCCATTCGATGCGTGCTTCCTCGAGTAAGGTGACCATCCGTGCATGATTGATGTGCGCGAAGGCGTCCATGTCGGACCAGCGCACCGTGACGGTCGCGTGATATCCGACGGGACCGGTCGGCTCTGTCTGCATCGCACCAGGCTCTGTTTTCATTGCTAGAGGATGGCATGCACGTCGGCCGAGACGACGCTCTAGAGTCCCAGGGGTGATTATCGCCAACGTCGCTTTGGATGGTTCCGGCGTGCTCTTCGACATCGAACTCGTCGGCTCGGTGATCGAGTCGATCGCCCCCGCCGGCCGTCGACGCGGTAGCGGCGTGGAAGTGCTCGACGGTGGGGGTGGGGTTGCCCTGCCCGGGTTCGTGGACAGTCACGTACATCTGACGCAATGGGCTGCGGCGCGTCGGCGAATCGATGTCGGGCCGGCGATGTCGGCGGCCGATGCCGTCGCGCTGGTGTACCCCTATGCGCGGACGGCAGGCGATTCGGTGGTGCGCGCCAACGGCTTCCGGGACGCACAGTGGCCCGAGGAACCGCACAAGGATCTGCTCGAGAATGCACTGCCCGGTGCCCGAGTGGCCATGACGAGCATGGACCTGCACACGCTGTGGCTGAGCCCGGCATTGCTCGCAGATCTGGGAATCGATCACCCCACCGGGGTGCTCCGCGATGTCGACGGCCTCGAAGCGGTGATGGCACTCGAGGAACAGGAGGACCCGGCCGAACTCGATCGGGCCGTACTCGACGCCACCGCAGCACTGGCGGTCCGCGGAGTCACCAGCGTCGTGGATTTCGAGTTCGCGGACAACAAGACGGTCTGGGATCGACGTCTGACGGCCGGTTCCCCCGCAGTACGTGTCGATACGACGGTGTGGCCTCAGTGGCTCGACGAGGCAATCGAGCGCGACGAGCGGACCGGCGACGTCTCGGCGCTCTCGGAACTGGTCAGGCGCGGACCGCTCAAGGTGATGCTCGACGGTTCGCTCAACACCAGAACGGCCTGCTGCCACGACCGGTACCCGGGCATCGACGGCGACGACGCGTTCGGTCTGTTGCTCGAGACCCAGGAGAGCCTGTTCGAGCTCGTCTCGCGGGCGTCGCGCAGTGGCATCGTGCCTGCGATCCATGCGATCGGCGACCGCGCGAACAGCATCGCACTCGATGCGTTCGAGCGAGCCGGCTGCGGTGGTCGGATCGAGCATGCGCAACAGATACTGCCGGAGGACATCGGGCGTTTCGCTGCGTTGGGCGTCGTGGCATCGGTGCAGCCGCAGCACGCGATGGCCGATCGCGATATTGCCGAGCACTTGTGGGCGGGACGGCGCTCGGTGGCCTACGGGTACGGCTCGCTGCACCGTAGCGGCGCAAGACTGCTCTTCGGTTCCGACGCCCCGGTCAGTCCACCCGAACCGTTGGCTGGAGTCGCCGCTGCGGTGTTCCGAACCGACGACGACCGACCGCCGTGGCGTCCCGAAGACGCCGTCCCTCTCGACGTTGCGCTGCCCGCAGCGTGCGGCGGCCGGGGCCCGCTCCGAGTCGGGGAAGCGGCAGACATCGCCGTTCTCGTCGAGCACCCTGCTCATCGGTCGGTGCACGATCTCGCCGAGACGGAGATCAGAGCCACGATCTGCGCGGGCGAGCTCACTCACGCGGCTGCGGTGTAGGCGCGACGCCCGCGGATCGATGTTGTCGGAGGGGCCGCGTAGCGTCACTGCGATGACGTCGATCACCGATCCGCGCGTACGCGAGTTCCTGTCCGCGGGTACCCGCACCGGCAAACTCGGATATCTCGCCTCGGACGGCAGACCCCTGGTCGCGCCCGTCTGGTTCGTCGTGGAGGGCGAACAGATCGTGTTCAACACCGGGGCCGACACGGCCAAGGGCCGATCGATTCGCCGTGACCCCCGCGTCGTGTTGACCGTCGATCTCGAAAAGCCACCGTACGGATTCGTCCAGGTGCAAGGCATCGCGTCGGTCGATGAGGACCCCGTCGAGCTGGTACGTACCGCAACCGAGATCGGGGCCCGGTACATGGGCCGCGAGCGTGCCGCCGAGTTCGGCGTGCGCAACGGTGTTTCGGGCGAATTGATCGTTCGGGTGACCCCGAACAAGGTCCTTGCCGCTTTCGACATGACGGCATGACGACCGACGCTCCCCGCGCGGTCGGCACTGTAGATTGACCGGGTGTCGAATCGAGTCGAAGGTGTTCGATCGACTCGAAGCGGGTACCGACATGTAACGGTCCGGTACATACATACGGATATGTACTGAAAGGTAACTTCGAGTTGTTTCCGGTGAGAAAATAGAGAACGACGTAAGTGACTTGCTCGATGTGTTCGGTGCCCACCGATCGCTGCCGGTTCGGCGGCCGGTGGGGGCGCGTGTGATTGTGGGAAAGAGAGGCTTCGATTGGACCCGCTAGGTGTGGAGGGTGCTGGACACGACGACGGAGTCGGCAGTCCTGAGCATTCGTCGTTCCCCCTGTCACCGGCCCAATTGGGAATGTGGTTCGCGCAGCATGTGGACCCCTCGGTACCTGCGAACATCGCCCAGTACATCGAGCTGCACGGCGAACTCGATGTGGAGCTGCTTCGTCGGGCCTCCTCCCAGGCTGCGCTCGAGCTGCAGTCCGGATTCGTGCGCATCGTCGAGATCGACGCCGAACCTCGGCAGCTGGTCGATCCGACTCTCGACGACTCGCTGAACTACCTGGATCTGCGCGGCGAAGCCGACCCACGTGCTGCCGCCCTGGCGTGGATGCACGGTGATTACAGCGCGCCGATCGACGTACTCCGAGACCGGCTGATCGCCGCGACCGTGCTACGCCTCGAGGACGACGTGTGGTTCTGGTACGAGCGCGTGCATCACGTGGTTCTCGACGGATTCGGTGCCGTCACGTTCATGAACCGAGCGGCAGAGCTCTATACCGCAGCGGTGGAGGGCACCGAACCGAGCAAGAACCTGGCATCGGACCTGACCAAGGTCTACGACATCGACGTGGCCTATCGCGACTCGAGCCGCTTCGAGGCCGACCGCGAGTACTGGGCGTCGCGTATCGACGGGATCGACGGAGTCACCACCCTGGCCGGGCACACGGCTGCGCCTGCGGCGAAGAGCCAGATAGACAGCACAGCTCTGTCCACCGCGACCATGACGAAGCTCGAGGCTCTGCGGGCGGAGACCGACACGACGATGGCAACCATCGTCATCGCCGGATTCGCCGCCTACCTGGCCCAGATGACCGGACGCGAGGACGTCGTCCTCTCGCTCCCGGTCACCGCGCGCACCACCGCCGTCCTGCGTCGCTCCGGCGGCATGGTCTCCAACGTCGTACCCCTGCGGCTCGACGTGTCGAGCGAGACCACCGTCGAGACGCTGCTCGCACGTGTCAACGCGGAGGTCTCCGGGGCACTGCGCCACCAGCGATACCGACACGAGGACATCCGACGCGATGCGGGCGCGGCCAGCGGTCAGGCCTCGTTCTTCGGACCATGGGTCAACATCATGCTGTTCTTCGGCGAGGTGCGCCTCGGATCGATGGTCGGCGGCATCAACATCCTCTCGACCGGCCTCATCGAGGATTTCGGGCTCAACCTCTACACCAGCGTGGCCGGGTCGACCACCCACATCGACTTCGAGTCCAACCCCAACCTGTACGGACCCGAGCAGTCCGGACGAAACCACGAACGATTCGTCGATTTCTTCGGTCGGTTCGTCGCGTCGGCAGCGAAGGACGCGGTCTGGGATCTGGCCCTGACGGACGGTATCGAACGCGATCTCGTCGTGGCCGAATGGAACGCCACCGAGCACGAGACGGATCCGCGCACGCTGCTGTCGGCCTTCGAGTCCGCCGCGGCCGCGCACCCGGATGCCACGGCCCTCGTGTACGAGGGCGAGGCACTCACCTACGGCGAACTCGCCGCTCGGGTGAACGGCCTCGCTCGCCATCTGATCGACATGGGTGTCGGCCCCGAAGTTCTCGTCGGACTCTCGATCCGCCGTTCGTTCGACCTCGTGGTCGGCATGTACGCGATCGTGGCGGCCGGCGGTGCCTGGGTACCGATCGATCCCGACCACCCCGCCGATCGCACCGCATACATCCTGGACTCCGCACAGCCGAGGTGCGTACTGATCTCCTCGCGCGACGACGTCGCGCTGCCCGACGGAACCGAGACCGTGGCGGTCGATGTCGTCGACTGCACCGCGCGTTCCACGGCACCCATCCGGGACGCCGAACGCACTGCGCCACTGCGACTCTCGAACACGGCCTACGTGATCTACACCTCTGGTTCGACCGGGCGGCCGAAGGGCGTCGCCGTCGAGCACTCGGCAATCGACAACCAGATGGAATGGATGCTCGCGGAGTATCCGTTGAACGCATCCGACGTCTATCTGCAGAAGACGGCGACCACCTTCGACGTCTCGCTGTGGGGCTTCTTCCTGCCGCTGCGGGTCGGCGCGACGATGGTCCTGGCCACCCCCGACGGCCACCGAGATTCGGTGTACGTGGCCAACAAGATCGCCGAGCACCGCGTCACGGTCACCGATTTCGTGCCGTCGATGCTGACGGTCTTCGTGGCCAACGCGCCGGCGAACACCTGCAGTTCCCTGCGTCACGTGTTCGTGATCGGCGAGGCGTTGCCCGTCGAAACCGCAGCGTCGTTCCGCGCGATGTGCTCCGCGGGGCTGCACAATCTCTACGGTCCCACCGAGGCCGCCGTCTCGGTCACTTACCACCCCAGTAGTGCGCAGGACACCCGCACCGTACCCATCGGCGTGCCCGAATGGAATACGAAAGCCTTCGTCCTCGACGGTCGATTGCGCCCCACTCCGATCGGCGAGTCCGGCGAGCTGTACCTCGCCGGAGTCCAGCTGGCGCGCGGCTACGTGGGCCGACCGGATCTGAGCTCGGATCGCTTCGTGGCCAACCCGTTCGGTGTCGGTGGGGAGCGGATGTACCGTACCGGCGACCTCGTTCGTTGGCGCAGTGACGGAGTGTTGGACTACATCGGTCGAACCGACTTCCAGGTCAAGTTCCGCGGACAGCGCATCGAGCTCGGCGAGATCGAAACCGTACTGCTGTCTCACGAATCCATCTCGCAGGCAGTGACTCTGGTGATGCAGACGGTCACCGGCGACCAGTTGGTTGCGTACGTCGTTGCGACACCGGGCCGATCCATCGAATCCGCTGCGGCGATCGAATTCGCAGGACATGCGTTGCCGTCGTACATGGTTCCCGCAGCGGTCGTCGTCCTCGACGCCCTCCCGCTGAACACCAGCGGGAAGCTGGATCGAAAAGCGTTGCCGGAACCGGTGTTCAGCAGTGCCAAGAAGTACCGAGCTCCGCAGAGCCGAGCGGACTACGTGGTCGCGGGCATCTACGAGGATTTGCTCGGAGCCTCGAAGGTCGGTTTGGACGAGGACTTCTTCGAGCTCGGCGGTAACTCTCTGATCGCCACCCAACTGGTGACCCGAGTCGGGAGCGCTCTCGGCGTTCGTCTCGGCGTCCGCGAGCTGTTCGAGGCTCCGACCGTCGGCGCGCTGGCGGCCAGAGCCGAATCGGCGGCCCGACTCGGTGCCGACACCCCGGTACTCCGGTCGCTGGAACGGCCCGAGCGAATTCCGCTCTCACCCGCCCAGCAGCGTATGTGGTTCCTGAACCGCTTCGACCCCACCACGGCGGTGTACAACCTGCCGTTCTCCGTGCGTCTGACCGGAGCTCTCGACGTGCCGGCCCTGTCGGCCGCGTTCGCCGATGTCGTCGACCGACACGAAACGCTGCGCACCGTCTACCCCGAGGTGGACGGCTCACCCGAACAGGTAGTGCTGGAGGCGGCTCGGACTCCGGCAACAATCGTGCCGGTCCGCATCGAACGCCGGGATCTCGGCGGCCACTTG
The DNA here is from genome assembly GCF_038069675.1 of Rhodococcoides navarretei. Classification (NCBI taxonomy): domain Bacteria; kingdom Bacillati; phylum Actinomycetota; class Actinomycetes; order Mycobacteriales; family Nocardiaceae; genus Rhodococcoides; species Rhodococcoides navarretei. Next base: position 3,526,388 of record NZ_JBBPCN010000001.1, on the reverse strand, counting down.
CACGAGCTGGTCGCTAAGGGGTTCGACGTCACGGTGGACACACCGTTCCGGATCGCCCTGTTCGAGATCTCACCGACCGAGCACGAACTTGCCATGGTGCTGCACCACATCGCTGCAGACGGCGCGTCCTTCGGCCCGCTGGCGAGGGACGTGCTGGTGGCGTACTCGAGCCGAGTCCAGGGCCGCGCACCCGAGTGGACGCCGCTCGAGGTCCAGTACGCCGACTACGCGCTGTGGCAACGGGCGGTGCTCGGTCCGGAGACCGATCCACTGTCGTTGGCCTCACGCGAAATCGCTTACTGGAGCGCGACTCTCGAGGATCTGCCGGACCAACTGGCGCTGCCGTCGAGCAGGCCCCGCCCCGCCGTGTCCTCGAACGCAGGCAGCAAGCTGCGCGTCGATGTTCCGGCGCACCTGCACGCCTCGCTGGCGAACCTGGCTCGTAAGAACAACGCCTCGTTGTTCATGGTCATGCAGTCGGCGTACGCACTGCTGCTCGCCCGGCTCAGCGGCACCACCGACATCGCGATCGGTGCGCCGGTGGCGGGCCGCGGCGAGCCCGCGCTCGACGATCTGGTCGGCATGTTCGTCAACACGCTCGTACTGCGTACCGAGGTCGATCCGGCGTTGACGTTCGAGGGTCTCCTGGCCCGAGTTCGGGATACCGATCTGTCTGCGTTCGCACACGCAGACGTGCCGTTCGAGCGACTCGTCGAGGTGCTGAACCCGGTGCGATCGACGTCTCGGCACCCGCTGTTCCAGGTCGCCATCTCGCTCGAGTCGGCGATGTCCCGCGAACTCACCGTCGGCGGTCTACGCGCCGAGGCGGCCGAATTCGACGTTCCCATCGCCAAGTTCGACGTGCAGTTGTGGCTCACCGAGCATCTGGAGGACGGAGTACCGGCCGGCCTCGACGCGGTGTTCGAGTACGCGACGGATCTGTTCGACGCAGATCTGATCGAGAGCTTCGCACGTCGCTTCCTGGCGATTCTGGACGCCGTAACCACGGATGCGACCGTTCCGGTCGGCGATGTCGCCATCGTCGACGCTGCGGAGTACCGGTCGGTGGTGTCGCAGTGGAACGCCTCGGGAGACGACGTCGCTCGAGAAGCGACCCTGGTGGATCTGCTCGATGCTGCGGCCGCCGGCCACCCCGATGCCGTCGCGGTTCGATTCGGTGATTCGTCGATGACGTACGCCGAGTTCGATGCGCAGGCCAATCGCCTTGCCCGTGTTCTCATTTCCCACGGCGTGGGCCCGGAAAGCCTCGTCGCCGTGGCTCTGCCGAGGTCGGCCGAGCTCATCGTTGCCCTCGTTGCGGTGATCAAAGCCGGCGGCGGGTACCTCCCCGTCGATCCGAGCTACCCACTCGAGCGCGTCGAATACATGCTCGACGACGCGCGGCCGACGACCGTACTGCTCTCCGGTGCGGACCGAGTGGAACTGCCGTCCGACGTCGAATCTCGCACCGGCGCAGCATTGCTCGATCTCGACACCGTGGATCTGTCGTCGGTATCCGGCGATCCCGTCACCGACGAGGACAGGACGCGTCCGGTCCGGCCAGGCAACGTCGCCTACGTCATCTACACCTCGGGTTCGACCGGTCGTCCCAAGGGCGTGATGGTCCCGCATCGCAACGTCGTTCGGCTGCTGGACAACACCGATTCGGTCTACGGTTTCGGTGCCGACGACGTGTGGACGATGTTCCACTCCTACGCCTTCGACTTCTCGGTATGGGAGCTGTGGGGTCCTCTGCTGTACGGCGGCACACTCGTGGTCGTCGACTACTTCACCTCGCGGTCACCCGAGGCATTCCACCAGTTGCTGGTCGACGAGCGGGTGACGGTACTGAACCAGACGCCGTCGGCGTTCTATCAACTCTCCGAGGCCGATCGCACCGCCGCATCCGGAGGCGAGCTGTCGCTGCGCTACGTGATCTTCGGCGGCGAAGCGCTCGAGCAGCGGAGGCTGACCGGTTGGTTCGAGCGACACGGAGACAGCGCGCCCCGGCTCGTCAACATGTACGGCATCACCGAAACGACCGTGCACGTGTCGTATCAGGCGCTCGCCGCAGCGTCGGTCGGGACGAGCGCTTCGGTGGTCGGCAAGCCGATCGCTGGACTGCGCGTCTATGTCCTCGATACCCGCCTGCACCCGGTGCCGGTGGGAGTGCCCGGCGAGATGTACGTTGCCGGTGGACAACTCGCCCGCGGCTATCTCGGTAGGCGGGAGCTGACCTCGGTTCGCTTCGTGGCGAATCCGTTCGTGTCGGGAGCCGATACCGGCTCGCTGCTCTACCGAACCGGCGACCTCGCACAGTGGAACGCGTCGGGCGAACTCGAGTACCTCGGCCGGTCGGACGATCAGGTCAAGGTGCGTGGGTTCCGCATCGAGCTGGGCGAGGTGGAGGCGGTGGTGACCGCTCAGCCGACCGTCACCCAGGCCGCCGTCGTCGTTCGCGAGGACTCGCCTGGTGCGGCTCGACTGGTTGCCTACGTGGTGTCCGCTGCCGTCGAGGGACGGCCGATCGTCGACATCGAAAATCTCAGAACCGGTATCGCCGACGTGCTTCCGGAGTACATGGTGCCGTCGGCGTTCGTCGTGCTCGACGCGATTCCGCTGACGGTCAACGGCAAGCTCGATCGGCGGGCACTGCCCGCGCCGGTGTTCGAGGTGCGCGAATTCCGTGCCCCGACAACACCGATCGAGGAGATCGTCGCCGACGTCTTCGCGGACGTTCTCGGCGTCGAGCGCGTGGGTCTGGACGACGATTTCTTCGAGCTTGGCGGAAACTCGCTGATCGCCACTCAGGTGGTCTCGCGTCTGGGAGTCGCTCTCGATGCCACCGTGCCCGTCCGTATGTTGTTCGAGGCATCGACTGTCGCGCTGCTCGCGGTACGGGTCGAGCAGGCAGCCGGAGAAGGTGGACGCACCGCGCTCGTTGCGACCGTGCGACCCGAGCAGATTCCGCTCTCGCTGGCGCAGCAGCGGATGTGGTTCCTCAACCGCTTCGATGCCGACTCCACGGCGTACAACATCCCGTTCGCGCTGAGATTGACCGGCGAACTCGACGTCGCCGCGCTGCAGGTTGCGATCATGGACGTGATCGACCGGCACGAATCCCTGCGCACCGTCTACCCCGATACCGCGCAGGGCCCACAGCAGTCCATCCTCGACGCCGCTCGAACGGTGCCGAATCTGATGCCGGTGCCGACGTCTGCGGCAGACATCCAGCGGCAGGTCTTCACGCTGGCATCGACGACGTTCGACGTGACTGTCAACGTTCCGATTCAGGCTCGCCTCTTCGAGATCGGTCCTCGCGAACACGTCATCGCCATGGTGGTGCACCACATCTCGGCCGACGGCTGGTCGATGGGTCCGCTGGCCAGAGACATCATGATCGCGTATGCCTCTCGGACCGCCTGGGAGAACCCGGCGTGGATGCCGTTGGAGGTGCAGTACGCCGACTACAGCCTGTGGCAGCGCTCGGTTCTCGGCTCCGAGGACGACCCGCAGTCGCTGATTTCCGGTCAGGTGGATTACTGGGCCGACGTGCTCGCCGGACTGCCCGATCAACTCGATCTCCCCACTGATCGGCCGCGCCCCAACCGGCAGTCCTACCAGGGATCGTCGATCCGATTCGATGTGTCGGCCGAGGTTCACCAAGGCCTGTCGTCGTTGGCCCACACCCACAACGCATCGTTGTTCATGGTCGTACATGCTGCTTTGGCAGCGCTGCTCGCGCGGCTGTCGGGCACCGAGGACATCGCGATCGGCACACCGGTCGCCGGCCGAGGGGATGCGGCACTCGACGACGTGGTGGGCATGTTCGTCAACACCCTCGTGCTGCGCACCGACATCGAGTCCGAGCGGACGTTCTCGGAGCTGATCGGGCGAGCGAGAGAAGTGGCGCTCGGTGCGTTCGGGCACGCCGATCTTCCGTTCGAGCGACTGGTCGAGGTGCTGAATCCGTCCCGGTCACAGGCACGTCACCCTCTCTTCCAGGTGATGCTCTCGTTCGAGAACCTCACTCGTACGCACGTCGATCTTCCGGGTCTGTCGGTGGACAGCGTCGCCCTCGACGCCGAGGTGGCGAAGTTCGATCTGCAGCTGACCGTCACCGAGTCCATCGGGGTCGACGGTCGCGGCCAGGGCATGGCCGCCGAGCTGACCTACGCGACCGACCTGTTCGACGCGGCGACGGTCCAGGGCTTCGCCGAACGTTTCGTTCGGATGCTCACTGCGGTGGTGACGGACCCGTCGGTGTCGGTGGGCGACATCGATCTTCTCGACGACACCGAGCGCGAGCAGATCGTGACAGCGTGGAACAGCACCGAGCACGAGGTGCCGAAGCAGCTGACGCTCGTCGACCTGTTCGACCGCCGGGTCGCCGAGACTCCCGATGCACAGGCGTTGGTGTTCGAGGGCGAGCGGCTGACGTATGCGGAGTTCGCCGCGAGGGCCAATCGTCTTGCGCGGCATTTGATCTCGGTTGGCGTGCAACCGGATTCACTCGTCGGACTCGCGATCGGACGAAGTCTGGATCTGTTCGTGGGGATGTATGCGATCGTGAAGGCCGGGGCAGGCTACCTTCCGATCGATCCGACTCAGCCCGCGGACCGCAACGAGTACATCGTGGCCACGGCGGCACCCGTTCGGATCTTGTCGACCACGCGTGATCACGTGGACTTCGCCGGAGTCGACACGATCGACATCGACACTCTCGACGTGTCGGAGTGGTCTCCGGCACCGCTGACCGACGCGGATCGAATCGCGCCGTTGCGGTCCTCGAACATCGCCTACGTGATCTTCACGTCGGGATCCACCGGTCGGCCCAAGGGTGTCGGGGTCTCGCACGACGCGATCGTCAATCGGTTGTTGTGGATGCAGCACGAGTACGCCCTGAGTGCCGACGACGTGGTGTTGCAGAAGACCCCGTCGACCTTCGATGTGTCGGTGTGGGAGTTCTTCTGGGCGTTGCAGAACGGCGCGTCGGTGGCCATCGCCGTTCCGGACGGTCATCGCGATGCGTTGTATCTTCTCGATGTCATTGCTCGCGAACGTGTTTCGGTGGTGCACTTCGTACCGTCGATGATGTCGGTGTTCGTACCGGAGGTCGAGCGGCGCCGGGCATCGGGTGCCTCGCTGCGGATGGTGTTCGCATCCGGCGAGGCGTTGGCCCCCACCACGGCCCGCGCACTACGACGGGCGATCGCCGGGGTGGAGCTGCACAACCTGTACGGCCCTACCGAGGCAGCCGTCGATGTCACGTATCACGCTGTCACGGACGAGGATTCGGATGTGATGCCCATCGGTGCGCCGGTGTGGAACACCACTGTGTACGTGTTGGATTCGCGTCTGCATCCCACTCCTGTCGGCGTAGCAGGTGAGCTCTATCTCGCAGGTGTTCAATTGGCTCGCGGGTACGTGCGACGACCTGATCTGACCGCCGACCGGTTCGTGGCGAATCCGTTCGCGCCGGGCGGAGAACGCCTCTATCGCACCGGCGACGTCGTGCGTTGGAACCGACACGGCGAGCTGGAATACGTCGGGCGATCGGATTTCCAGGTCAAGCTGCGCGGACTGCGCATCGAACTCGGCGAGATCGAATCGGCACTGCTGGCGCAACGCTCGATCTCTCAGGCGGTCGTCGTGGTCCGCCGCGAACAACTCGTGGGGTACGTCGTACCGGCCGGAGCCTCGGTGGACACCGGGTCCGTTCTTGCTGCGCTTCGGTCGCGGCTGGCGGAGTACATGGTGCCCTCGACGCTGATCGTGCTCGAGGAGTTCCCGCTCGGTGCCAGTGGCAAGCTCGACCGCAAGGCATTGCCCGATCCCGCCTTCGAGGTGACCGAGTACCGGGAACCGACCAACGACATCGAACGCACCGTGGCCGACGTCTTCGCCCAGGTGCTCGGAGTCGATCGCGTCGGGCTCGACGACGACTTCTTCGAGCTCGGCGGAAACTCGCTCATCGCAACGCAACTGGTGTCGAGACTCGGCGTGTCCCTGGACACCAGGATCGCTGTGCGCGAGCTGTTCGACGCGTCCACAGTTGCCGACCTCGCCGCACGCTTGGGCACGTTGGTCGCCACCGGCAGTCGCCCGCCATTGGTGCCGCAGGAGCGGCCGCAACACATTCCGTTGTCGTTGGCTCAGCAGCGCATGTGGTTCCTCAACAAGTTCGACGTGGAATCGGCCGCCAACAACATCCCGATCGCCGTGCGACTGTCCGGCCTGCTGGACCGCCGCGCGATGCAGATCGCGGTCGCGGACGTCGTGGCCCGACAGGAGTCTCTGCGTACGGTCTTCCCGGAGACCGACGGAACGGCACACCAGCTGATCCTGGACGCATCCTCGGCCACACCGGATCTGACGCCGATCGACATAGCCGCACACGAGGTCGCGGATGCAATGCGAGAGCTGGCGACCACCGGCTTCGACCTCTCGAAGGATCTGCCCTTCCGAACCCGACTGTTCGAGGTGAGCCCCACCGAGCACTTGCTGGTGTTCGTCGTCCACCACATCGCGGCCGACGGGTTCTCGCTCGGCCCGCTCACCCGAGACGTGATGAACGCGTACGCGGCTCGCTCGCTGAACCAGGAGCCCTTCTGGTCTCCGCTGCCGGTCGACTACGCCGATTACAGCCTCTGGCAGCGCAAAGTACTCGGTTCCGAGGACGACCCGCAGTCGGTCGTCTCGCAGCAGATCGACTACTGGAAGACCGCTCTGGCCGGCCTGCCGGATCAGCTCGATGTGCCGTCGGATCGTCCGCGACCCGCCGTTGCCTCGAACAACGGTGCGCTGGTGAGGTTCTCCATCGACGAGGATCTGCATCGCGACCTGATCGACGCCGCGAGAGCCGAGAACGCCACGCTGTTCATGCTGGTGCACACTTCGCTGGCGGTACTGCTGTCACGGCTGTCCGGTGAAGCCGACATCGCGATCGGCACCCCGGTCGCCGGTCGTGGTGAGGCCGCCCTCGACGATCTGATCGGTATGTTCGTCAACACTCTCGTGCTGCGTACCGAGATCGATACGGCGCGGCGGTTCGATCAGGTACTGGCCGACACCCGCGAGACCGACCTGTCGGCGCTGACCCACGTCGACGTCCCGTTCGAGCGCCTGGTCGAAATTCTCAACCCAGCCCGGTCCACGGCTCGTCATCCCCTCGTGCAGGTGGTGCTCGCGTTCCAGAACCTGGGACAGAAGGACTTGGAACTGCCGGGACTGTCGGTCTCGGGTGTCGACTTCGAGACCCTCGTTGCACTGTTCGATCTGCAGTTCACGTTCGTGGAATCGATCGGACCCAGCGGTGCTCCGCAGGGTATGACCGTCGATGTCACCTACGCCACCGATCTCTTCGACGAGGCCACGGTCGTCACGCTGGGGGAGCGCCTGATCACCGTTCTCGAAGCGGTGGCCGACAACCTTTCGACCGTGGTCGGCGACATCGAGCTGCTCGAGCCCGTCGAACGCAGGCGCGTGCTGGTCGACTGGAACGACACCGAGCACGAGCTCGACCGGGCTCAGACGTTGGCCTCGCTCGCCGGCCGGGTCGATTCGTCCTCCGCTGCACTGGTTTTCGGAGACGACACGCTCACCTATGGCGAATTCCAGGAACGGGTCGCTCGTCTGGCGCGGTTCCTGATCGCCCGCGGTGTCGGACCAGAGAGCGCAGTGGGCATCGCTGCCCGTCGCTCGGTGGAACTGCTCGTCGGAATTCACGCGATCATCGCAGCCGGTGGTGCGTACGTACCGATCGATCCGGACCAGCCGGCCGAGCGAATCGCACACGTTCTCGGAACCGCGGCACCGGTCTGCGTGCTGACCACGTCACGAGACTCGGTAGAGGCCGACGGCGTCGAGGTCCTCGAGATCGACACCCTCGATCTGTCCGGCTTCTCCGACACTCCGATCACCGACGCAGACCGAATCAGTGCGCTGACACCGTCGAACACCGCCTACGTCATCTTCACGTCGGGCTCGACCGGGCAGCCCAAGGGCGTGGCCGTCACGCACGAGGCGATCGTCAACCGCCTGCTGTGGATGCAGTCGGAGTACGAGCTCGCCGCCGACGACGTCGTGCTGCAGAAGACCCCCGTCACGTTCGACGTCTCGGTCTGGGAACTGTTCTGGCCGTTGCAGATCGGCGCTACGTTGGTTATCGCGAAGCCCGACGGCCATCGCGATCCCCAGTACTTGCTCGAGACGATCGAGGCGCAGTCGGTCACCACGGCGCACTTCGTACCCTCGCTGCTCGAGGTCTTCGTCTCCGTTGTGGCAGCTGCTCCGTCGCCTGCGGCGACCTCTCTGCGGACACTGTTCGCGTCAGGAGAGGCGCTACCCGCCGAGGTCGGCAGTCGGCTCCGACGTGTTTTGCCGGGCGTAGCGTTGCACAACCTCTACGGTCCCACCGAGGCGGCCGTCGACGTCACCTACCATCCCGTGTCGGAGGCGGACGTCGACCTCGTTCCGATCGGTGTCCCGGTGTGGAACACCAGGACGTACGTCCTCGACTCTCGACTGTCTCCGGTCGCTCCCGGGGTGGCCGGCGAGCTGTACCTCGCCGGAGTTCAACTGGCCCGTGGGTATCTGGGACGAACGGATCTGACGGCCGATCGATTCCTTCCCGATCCCTTCGGAGAACCGGGTCGACGCATGTATCGCACCGGTGACCTGGTGCGTTGGCGTGCAGTGTCCTCCGGCTCCGGCCGGTTGGAGTACCTGGGCCGCACGGACTTCCAGGTCAAGCTGCGAGGGTTGCGTATCGAACTCGGCGAGATAGAGACCGTGTTGCGCAAGCACCCGTCCGTCGAATCCGCCGTCGTTCTGGTTCGGCAGACCGCTGCCGCAGGCGATCAGCTGGTCGCCTACGTGATACCCACGGGCGGCGGGACCGTCGACGTCGCCGAGCTGACGGAGTTCGCGTCGCGCTCGCTCGCGAGCTACATGGTCCCGGCCGCGACGGTCGTGCTCGACGCGCTGCCTCTGACGCCCAACGGCAAGCTCGATCGTCGCGCTCTGCCGGAGCCCAACATCGAGCAGCGTGCTTTCCGTGCACCGGCCACCACGTCGGAAACTGTTGTGGCAGAGGTGTTCCGCGATGTCCTCGGTATCGATGTCGTCGGTGCCGACGACGAGTTCTTCGCCCTGGGCGGCAACTCGCTCGTCGCCACGAGGGTGGCGTCGAGAATCGGTGCGGCACTCGACACCACGGTGACCGTTCGGACGATCTTCGAGGCCTCGACCGTATCGGCACTGGCGGCCAAGCTCGACGAGCTCTCCGGTTCGGGCCGTCGAATACCCCTCGTGCGTACCGATCTGCCGGATCTGGTACCGCTCTCCCTCGCGCAGCGCCGGATGTGGTTCCTCAATCGGTTCGATCCCGAGTCCGCGACGGAGAACCTCCCCGTCGCCATCGAGCTCAGCGGCGATCTCGACATCTCCGCTCTGCGCGCGGCAGTGGCCGACGTGATCGAGCGGCACGAGTCGCTCCGAACGGTCTACCCGGAGGTCGACGGTGTCGCCTCTCAGGTGATCGTCCCGGCCGATCAGGTGGTCCCCGATCTGGTGCCGACGGCTACCACCACTGCCGAACTGCCGTCCGCGTTGGCGGCGCTGGCCATGGGTGGGTTCGATGTCACCGCTGCGCCGCCGTTGCGTGCCGAGCTGTTCGAGCTGGACTCGGATCGCCACGTCCTGGCGTTCGTCACCCATCACATTGCCGCAGACGGCTTCTCGGTCGGCCCCATGACTCGGGATCTGATGGTCGCGTACGCCGCCCGCAGCGCGGGTGTCGAGCCCGGGTGGGCTCCGCTCGCCGTTCGCTACGTCGACTACACCCTGTGGCAGCAATCCGTTCTGGGCTCCGAGGACGATCCCACGTCACCGGTCTCCAACCAGATCCGACATTGGACTCGGGCCCTGTCGGGACTCCCGGACGAGGTGACCTTCCCCGGCGATCGCGCGCGCCCGGACAGGTCGTCGTATCGGGGCGGCAACATCACGCTCACACTCGATGCCGACACCCACGGCAGGCTCGGGGACGTTGCTCGCGCCAACCAGAGCTCACTGTTCATGGTGTTGCACTCCTCGCTCGCCGTGCTGCTGGCCCGACTGTCCGGTGAGACCGACATCGCGATCGGTACCCCGGTCGCGGGCCGCGGTGAAGCAGCCCTCGACGACGTCATCGGGATGTTCGTCAACACGCTCGTGTTGCGGACCGACATCGATCACGGCGCACCGTTCGACGAGTTTCTTGCTCGGGCACGCGAGAGCGACCTGTCGGCGTTCGCCCACGCAGAGGTGCCGTTCGAGCGGCTCGTCGAGGTGCTCGATCCACCGCGGTCGGCGGCTCGTCACCCACTGGTCCAGGTGATGCTCACCGTGCAGAACATGGAGCAGACCGAACTCGAACTGCCCGGTCTGAACGTGCGCGGAGTCGATCTCGACATCGAGACGGCCAAGTTCGACGTTCAGTTCACGTTCACCGAGAACCACGTCGACGGCGGCATGACCATCGACGTCACCTTCGCCCGCGACCTGTACGACGACAGCACGGCGCGCGCACTCGGGGAACGCCTGGTTCGCGTCCTGGAGTCCGTGGCAACCGATCCGGGTCAGCGCATCGGCGACGTCTCGGTGATGGACGACAGCGAACGTGGTCGGGTGCTCGCACTCGCCCAGGACGCACCGGCCGTCGCCGATTCGCTCGATACCATCGTCGACCTCTTCGCCGCTCGGGTGGCCGAGGACCCCGACGCACCCGCCGTGGTCTTCGAAGGCGTGTCCCGGAGTTACCGCGAGATAGACGATTCCTCGACGGTGTTGGCGAGAACGCTTGCCGCTCAGGGGGTCACGCCGGAGTCGCTGGTGGCCGTCGTGCTGCCGCGCACCGCCGATCTCGTCGTTGCGTTGCTCGCCGTGCTCAAAGCCGGGGGTGCCTACGTCCCCATCGATCCGTCCTACCCGGCCGACCGCATCGAATTCGTCCTCGCAGATTCTCGACCGGTGGCCGTGCTGACGTGGTCCGGTGTGGAGGTTGCGCTTCCGACCGGATTGCCCAGGATCGACATCGACACCGCCTCGACCCAGGACGACGCGCAGGCAGACGACCCGACTCCCGCGACGGCGGCCTCGACCGCATACGTCATCTACACCTCGGGCTCGACGGGTAAGCCCAAGGGCGTTCTGATCCCGCATCGCAACGTCGTGCGGCTGTTGGCGAACACGCAGCGCCACTTCGACTTCGGTCGCGACGACGTGTGGACACTGTTCCACTCGTTCGCGTTCGACTTCTCGGTCTGGGAGCTGTGGGGCCCGCTCACCACCGGCGGCACCGTCGTCGTGGTCGACTACTTCACCTCCAGGTCGCCGGAAGCATTGCGCGAGTTGCTCGTTCGTGAGCGAGTGACCGTTCTCAATCAGACGCCGTCCGCGTTCTACCAGTTCGATCAGATTGATCGCACTGTAGGGACAGCGGCCGAGTACTCGTTGCGGTACATCGTCTTCGGTGGTGAAGCGTTGGAACTGCGGCGATTGGCGGGCTGGTTCGATCGCCACGGTGACAGCTCTCCGCAGCTGGTCAACATGTACGGCATCACGGAAACCACGGTTCACGTCTCGTATCGCGCGCTGGACTCGGAGTCCGCTGCCACGGCATCGGGATCCCTTGTCGGTCGTGCGATCTCCGGACTCTCGGTATATGTACTGGACTCGCGTCTGTCGCTGGTGCCCGCGGGCGTACCGGGGGAGATGTACGTCGCCGGTGGCCAGGTCGCACGCGGATATCTCGGCCGAGCCGGGTTGAGTGCGACGAGGTTCGTCGCCGATCCCTTCGCAGGCGACGGATCCGTGCTGTACCGCACCGGCGATGTCGCGCGGTGGTCGACCGACGGCGAACTCGAGTTCGTCGGACGCGCCGACGATCAGGTCAAGATCCGCGGTTTCCGCATCGAGCTGGGCGAGGTCGAGAACGCCGTTGCGTCTGCTCCTGCCGTCGGCCAGGCAGCGGTGATCGTGCGTGAGGACTCGCCAGGTGCCACCCGGCTGGTCGCATACGTGGTTCCTGCAGCCGACTCCACTGTCGATACCGATGCCGTCAGGGCAGCGGTGGGGGAGAACCTCCCCGAGTACATGGTGCCCTCGGCCTTCGTCGTGCTCGACGCGATTCCGCTGACCGCCAACGGAAAGCTCGACCGACGAGTCCTGCCCGAGCCGGCTGCGCGCACCCGTGAGTTCCGACCACCGACCACTCCCGTCGAGGAGATGGTCGCCGGCGTCTTCGCCGACGTTCTCGGCGTCGCACGCGTCGGTCTCGACGACGACTTCTTCGAGCTCGGCGGCAATTCGCTGGTGGCAACACAGGTGGTGTCCAGGCTGGGTGCCGCAGCGGACACGACTGTTCCCGTCCGTGCTCTGTTCGAGGCACCGACGGTCGCGGCTCTGGCAGCGCGGGTCGAGCAGGGTTCGGGCGCAGGCGCGCGTCCGGCGCTGATGGCATCGACGCGACCGAGCCGAGTGCCGCTCTCGCTCGCGCAGCAGCGGATGTGGTTCCTCAACCGCTTCGACTCCGAGTCCACGGCGTACAACATCCCGTTCGCGCTCCGGCTCAGCGGGCGTCTCGACGTCGACGCGTTGCAGCGTGCCGTCTCCGACGTGATCGAGCGTCACGAGACTCTGCGATCGGTGTACCCCGATTCTCCCGAGGGCCCGCATCAGGTGATAGTGCCGATGTCGGAGGTGCCCACCACCCTCGAGGTGATCGACACCGACGCGGAGTCGGTGACCGCTCGCGTTCTGGAACTCCTGTCGGCGACATTCGACGTCACGACCCAGGTTCCGCTGAAGACCGCGCTCTTCCGAGTTTCGGGCACCGAATTCGTACTCGGTATGGTCATCCACCACATCAGTGCCGACGGTCTGTCGGTGATGCCGTTGTCCACCGACGTCATGACCGCATATGCCGCGCGCACCCGCGGTTCCGATCCGGCGTGGGCACCTCTGCCGGTGCAGTACGCCGACTACGCGCTGTGGCAACGCCAGGTTCTCGGGTCCGAGGAAGATCCGGAATCGATTGCTGCGCAGCAGATTCGGTACTGGGAGAATGCTCTGGCCGAGTTGCCCGAGCAGATCGAACTACCGCTCGATCGTCCACGCCCCGCCGAACAGACCTTCCGGGGCAGCCGCGTCGATTTCCGGATCGACGCGGCCGCGCACGCTCGCCTCACCGAACTGGCACGCGCGCACAACGCGACGGTGTTCATGGCGGTGCACGCGGCGTTCGCCGTGCTGCTCTCGCGTATGTCGGGATCGCCGGACATCGTCGTCGGAACCCCCATCGCGGGTCGTGGAGAAGCGGAGATCGAAAACCTCGTCGGCATGTTCGTGAACACGTTGGTGCTGCGGCTCGACGTGGCGGCCGGAGCGAGCTTCGAGGACCTTCTCGACGCGGCCAGAGAAACCGATCTGCAGGCCTTCGCCAACTCCGACATACCGTTCGAGCGGCTCGTCGAGGTCGTCAACCCCACCCGGTCGACGGCGCGTCATCCGTTGTTCCAGGTCGGCTTCTCGTTCCAGAACTTCGCGCGCCGAGAATTCGAGCTCGACGGGCTGGAGATTTCCGCACTCGACACCGAGACCGGAACGTCGCAGTTCGACCTGCACCTCATCGTCTCCGACGCCCCGCGCGACGACGAGGCCCAGCACGACGAGGCCCAGCACGACGACCAGGCACCGGGCGGCTTCGATGCGTTGTTGACCTACGCGACCGATCTGTTCGACGAACGCACCGCTCGCTCGCTCGTGGCGCGCTTCGAGGCCGTTCTCGACGCCGTCGCGGCATCGCCGTCGACCCCGGTCGGCGACCTCGATCTGTTCCTCGACGGTGAGCTACCCGCCATCGTCGACGCGTGGAACGCCACCGACCATGAGTTCGGCGTCGCCGGCGCGGCAACGTTGCCCGAGCTCTTCGTCGCCTCTGCCGAGCACGATCGCGATGCTGTTGCACTCGTCCATGACGACGGCACGCTGACGTACGGCGAGTTCTCCGAGCGGGTGTCGCGACTGGCCCGCCACCTGATCGACCGGGGTGTCGGACCGGAAGTGCCCGTGGGCCTTGCTATTCGACGTTCGGTGGATCTTCTGGTGGGCATGTACGCCATCGCCATGGCGGGCGGGGCGTACGTGCCGATCGATCCGGATCAGCCGGCCGAGCGCAACGCGCTCGTGCTGGAGACCGCAGCTCCGCTGTGCGTACTGACATCCGGTGCCGTCGGTTCGGAGATCTCCTCTGCAGCAACGGTTGTCGATCTGACGCAGCTCGATCTCGCGGGCTACTCGCCCGCGCCGGTGGAGGCCTCCGAGCGCCGAACCGAGCTCTCGGCCGACAACACGGCCTACGTCATCTTCACGTCCGGCTCGACCGGCCGACCCAAGGGCGTTGCGGTCTCGCACGGTGCCGTCGTCAACCAGCTGAACTGGTTGCGTGCGGAGTACGGCCTCGACGAGACCGATGCGTCTCTGCTCAAGACCGCAGCGACCTTCGACCTGTCGGTGTGGGAGTTCTGGTCGCAGCTGACCTCGGGAGGGCGACTCGTCGTCGCGAACCCGGAGGGACATCGCGATCCCGATTACCTGCTCACGCTGATCCGTCGGCACGCAGTGACGACGCTGCATCTGGTGCCGTCGATGCTGTCGATGCTCGGCACCGTGGCCGCGGGCGAGTTGTCACCCGATCTGCGACGCGTCCTGGCGATCGGCGAAGCACTCCCCGCAGCGGTGGCCCAGGATTTCCGGCGGCACAACGGTTCTGCCGAGCTGCACAACCTCTACGGTCCGACCGAGGCAGCAGTGTCGGTGACCGCGCATCCGGTCACCGATGCCGACACGGCCGCAGTGCCCATCGGTGTGCCCGAGGCGAACACCGCAGTGTTCGTGCTGGACTCTCGCCTGCATCCGGTTCCTGCCGGAGTCACCGGAGAGCTCTATCTCGCCGGTGTGCAACTGGCGCGAGGTTATTT
Organism: Rhodococcoides navarretei; assembly: GCF_038069675.1. Taxonomy (NCBI): domain Bacteria; kingdom Bacillati; phylum Actinomycetota; class Actinomycetes; order Mycobacteriales; family Nocardiaceae; genus Rhodococcoides; species Rhodococcoides navarretei. Next base: position 3,511,365 of record NZ_JBBPCN010000001.1, on the reverse strand, counting down.
CGGTCGAGCAGACCTCACCGCCGAACGGTTCGTGGCGAATCCGTTCGACGCGAACGGCACGCGGATGTATCGCACGGGCGACCTCGTCCGCTGGCGCGTTCCGCTCGTCGACGGTGCACCGGCGGCGGCTCGACTCGAGTACATCGAGCGCGCCGACTTCCAGGTCAAGATTCGCGGGTTCCGCATCGAACTCGGTGAGATCGAAGCCGCCCTGCGCAGTCAGGAAGCGGTGGCCGACACCGCCGTCGTGGTGCACACCGGCGAATCCATGGGTGATCAGTTGGTCGCCTACGTCGTCGGACAGTCCGGAGCGGTACTCGAGGTTGCGAGTGTCGAGACCGAACTCGCCCGCGCCGTGCCGTCGTACATGGTTCCTGCAGCGTTCGTCGTCCTTGATGCTCTCCCACTCAACACCAACGGCAAATTGGATCGACGGGCACTTCCGGCACCGCAGTTCGAGGTTGCCGACTTCCGCGCCCCGGTCACCCCGATCGAGGAGATCGTTGCCGACATCGTGGCGGAGTTGCTCGGTATCGACCGCGCCGGTCTCGACGACGACTTCTTTGCGCTCGGTGGAAACTCCTTGATCGCAACACAATTGGTGTCGAGGCTGGGTCAAGCGCTGGACGCCCAGATTCCGGTGCGAGCAGTGTTCGCCGCGTCCACCGTTGGGGGCCTGGCCGCTCACATCGCTCCGCTCGTGGGCGGCGGCGCGCGCCGGGAACTGACCGTTCGGGAGCGTCCCGACCTCCTTCCGTTGTCGATCGCCCAGGAAAGAATGTGGACGATCAACAGAATCGACCCCGGTTCCTCGGCATACAACATCCCTGTTGCAGTCCGGCTCACCGGCGAGCTCGACATCGAGTCTCTGCGCGGGGCATTCGAGGACGTACTCGCCCGCCACGAGATCCTGCGCACGGCGTACCCCGATGCTGCGGACGGCCCGGTCCAGCAGATCGGTTCCGTCGCCGAGGTGGGGGTGGATCTGACTCCGGAGCCGGTGCAGCCGGATGCAGTGATCGCGCGCTTGACCGAAGTTCTCTCCGCCGGCTTCGACGTCACGAAGGCCGTTCCGGTTCGGGCCGCACTGCTGCAGGTCGGCCGGCACGAACACGTCCTCGCGGTGGTGGCGCATCACATCGCCGCCGATGGCTTCTCGATGGGCCCGTTGATCCGCGATGTCATGGTGGCGTACACCGCTCGGGTTGCGGGGGACACGCCGACATGGACGCCGCTACCGGTCCAGTACGCGGACTTCGCGCTGTGGCAGCGTGACGTGCTCGGCAGCGAGAGCGATCCCGAGAGTCCGCTCGCGAAGCAACTGGCGTACTGGACGACCGAGTTGGCCGGGGCACCGGAACAGCTGGCGCTGCCGCTGGATCGACCGCGACCGGCTCGTCCGACGATGCAGGGTGCCTCCTACGAGTTCTCGTTCGGCTCCGATATCGCGTCGGCGATCGAGAAGATCGCTCGAGAGCACGCTGCGACGACATTCATGGTGGTGCACAGTGCTTTCGCGGTGCTGCTGTCGAGGCTGAGCAACTCCTCCGACATCAGTATCGGCACACCGACAGCAGGTCGCGGTGAACAGCAGCTCGACGAGTTGGTCGGTATGTTCGTCAACACGCTCGTGCTGCGTACTCGACTCGATCAGGGCGGCACGTTCGTAGATCTGCTGCAGCAGGCGAAGGACAAGGACCTCGCAGCGTTCGGGCATGCGGACGTCCCGTTCGAGCGGCTCGTGGACGCACTGGGCCGGGTGCGGTCGAATGCCTACACACCGCTGTTCCAGGCGATGCTGACATTCCAGAATCACGTGACCGGGACATTCGAGCTGCCAGGTCTGCAGGTGCAGGCGTTGCCCGCAGGCGAGGACCAGGCCAAGTTCGATCTGCAGCTGACCGCCGTCGAAAGGTTCGACGACACCGGCGCATTGGGCGACATCGAGGCGACGTTCACGTATGCGACGTCGATCTTCGACGAGTCGTCGATCGCGACGTTCGCCGATCGGTTGCTGCGGATTCTGACCGCTGTCGTCTCGGATCCGGATGTGGTGCTGCGGTCCATCGACATCCTCTCGGAGGAGGAGAAGGCCGAGTTCGCGCCGCGAGCCAAGCCCAAGACGGTCGACGATCTGCCCGAACTGATTGCCCGGGCAGCCACCGTCGCACCCGACGCGGTGGCCGTCGAACACGAGTCGACGGCAGTCGATTTCGCTGCGCTACACGCCAAGCTGGCACAGATGTCGGCAACGATGGGTTCTGCGATGAAGCCGCAGGCCCTGGTGACCGTCACTCTGTCGGCGCTGATTCCGGGTATCTTGCCCGCCCTCGGTGCGGAGGGGCTCACCACCGCTCTGGCATCGTTGATCGAACGGGCGGAATCGGTGATCGCGTCGTCGTGACGAATACCGAGCTCGCCGGTTGTGCACGTGGATCGATCAGGAGGAAAAGTTAGATGGCGGTAGGACGTCGAAGCGATGCAGCTCTGACGGTCGAGGACCTTCCGCGCTTGGTTCGGAGCGTCGCAGCGGTCGAACCCGATCGCGTAGCGCTCACGCACCTCGGTACGGAACTGACCTATGCCCGCCTGGACGAGGAGATCACCACCCTCGATGCGGCCATGGGAGGCGTCCTCGGCCCCGACGCGCTCGTTCCGGTGGTGCTGTCCAACACTGCTCCTGGCTTGATCGAGGCCACCGAGGGCGGTCTGGACGCGGTGGTGTCGACGGTCGTCGGCGACGCCGTCACAGTTCTCGGTGACGACGACTCGGTGTCGAGCGCGGCTACCCCCGAAGCCTCGACGCTGTACGCGCTGTTCGCCGATCGAGCCGAACGCACCCCGGACGCACCCGCCCTCGTCTTCGGTGAGAAGACCCGCAGCTACACCGAGTTCGCCGCGTCGGTCGAGCGGCTCGCACGCGTTCTGATCGCACGCGGAGTGGGGCCCGATGCATCGGTGGGCCTGTCGATCCGTCGTTCGTTCGATCTGTTGGTGGGTATGTACGCCATCTCCGCGGCCGGCGGAGCCTACGTTCCACTGGACCCGGATCACCCGATCGACCGTCTGGGATATGTTCTCGACACCGCGAACCCGGTCCTGGTGCTGACGACCACGGACGATCTGCCGCAACTCCCCGAGGGGACCGCCACCGTTCTCGTCGACGACCTCGACCTGACCGATGTGCCCGCAGGACGGATCACCGATGCCGATCGACGGGCGGCCCTGACCGAGGACGACCTCGCGTACGTCATCTTCACCTCCGGTTCGACGGGACGTCCGAAGGGGGTGGCGGTGAGCCACCGCGCCATCGTCGCCAACATCTCCTGGCGTCAGCGCGAGTACACGATGAGTGCCACCGACGTCGTGTTGCAGAAGACTCCGTTCACGTTCGACGTGTCGGTGTGGGAGTTCTTCTGGCCGTTGCAGATCGGTGCCACGCTCGTCATCGCCGAGCCCGAGGGGCACCGTGACCCCGCCTATCTCGCGCGCATCATCGGCGAGCACGGCGTGACGGTGACCCACTTCGTACCGTCGATGCTGTCGGTCTATGTTGCCGAACCCACTGCCGCACAGGCCGATTCGCTTCGCATGGTGTTCGCCTCGGGTGAGGCGCTGCCGGCGCGAACCGTCAACGCGTTCCATGCGATCTCGAACGCGGAATTGCACAACCTGTACGGTCCCACCGAGGCAGCCGTCGACGTGACGTACTACCGAACCCAGCAGGTGGAGGACGGCTCGGTACCGATCGGCGCTGCCGTCGACGACACCGACCTCTACGTGCTCGACGAGGGTCTGCGGCGCTCACCCCGGGGAGTCGAGGGAGAGCTCTATCTCGCGGGCGTGCAGCTCGCTCGCGGATATCTCGGACGCACGGACCTGACGTCCGATCGATTCGTCGCCGACCCGTTCGGTGAGCCGGGGGACCGGATGTACCGCACCGGCGACCTGGTGCGCCGACGCGCCGACGGCCTCATCGAGTACATCGGCCGCACCGACTTTCAGGTCAAGCTACGCGGCCTGCGCATCGAGCTGGGCGAAATCGAATCGGCTCTGCTCGCCGAGCCCGAGGTGACTCAGGCGGCTGTGCTGCTCCATTCGTCCGAGCAGTCGGAACAGTCGGAACAGCAGCTCGTCGGATACGTCGTCAGCACCGATCCCGAAATCGATCACGACGGCCTCGCGGACGCGGTGCGACGGCGTATGCCCGAGTACATGGTGCCGTCGGTGTTCGTCGTCTTGGACGAGTTTCCGCTGAACGCGAGCGGCAAACTCGACCGAAAAGCACTGCCTGCGCCCGATTTCGCGTCGCAGGTGCAGGAATACCGCGCACCGAGCACCGAGACCGAGAACGCGTTGGTGTCGATCTTCGAGACCGTTCTCGGTATCGAGCGCATCGGTGTCGACGACGACTTCTTCGCACTCGGCGGCAACTCTCTCAACGCCACCCGCGTGATCGCGCGGGTCAACGCCGAACGCGGGTCGGCCGTCGATGTTCGCGCGTTCTTCGACGCTCCGACGGTTGCCGAACTCGCGGCGGCCGTGGACGCGTCGGATTCGACCGATCGTCGAATTCCGTTGACGGCGCAGCCCGATCACGACGACGTGCCCCTGTCGCTGGCTCAACAACGCATGTGGTTCCTGAACAGATTCGAGCCCGACTCTGCGGTGAACAACATCCCGGTGGCCCTGACCCTGTCCGGGGCGCTCGATCTCGCCGCGCTGAGGGCTGCACTCGCCGACGTTCTCGATCGGCACGAATCGCTGCGGACCGTGTTCCCGGACCTCGACGGTGTTGGGTACCAGCATGTGCTCCGATCCGATTCGGCGACAGTCGAACTGGAGATCTCTGAGGCGAATGCAGCGGACCTTCCGGCAACGCTGCTCGAATTCGCACTGCGCCCCTTCGACCTCGCCGTCCACTTGCCCTTCCGAACGTTGCTGCTCGCGCTGTCGGACACCGAGCACGTCCTTGCGTTCGTGGTGCACCACATCGCGGCCGACGGCTTCTCCATGGGCCCGCTCACTCGCGACGTGGTGACGGCCTACGTTGCACGTACGAGCGGTCAGGCTCCCCAGTGGGCTCCGCTCGAAGTTCAGTACGCCGACTTCACGCTGTGGCAGAGAAAGGTTCTCGGCAGCGAGGACGACCCCGACTCGGTGCTCTTCGCTCAGCAGGAGTACTGGCGTGGACGCCTCGGTGGCGCTCCCGATCAGCTCGAACTGCCGACCGACCGGCCGCGTCCTGCCGTGGCCACCACCCGAGGCGGCACGTACAAGTTCGAGATCGACGCCGAGTTGGTCTCCGCGATCGAGAAGCTCGGCCGCGTTCACGGCGCGACGACCTTCATGGTGGTTCATGCGGCCCTGGCGATTCTTCTCGCCAAACTGTCTGCGAGCGAAGATATCTCGATCGGAACGCCTGTTGCCGGACGCGGTGATGCCGTGCTCGACAACGTCATCGGCATGTTCGTCAACACCTTGGTTCTGCGTACCGTGGTCGAACCCGACTCCACGTTCGAGGAATTCCTCCGCGAGGTCAGGGGCGTGGACCTCGCCGCGTTCTCGCACGCCGACGTACCCTTCGAGAAGCTGGTCGACGCCTTGGCACCGACACGGTCGCAAGCTCGGCATCCGCTCTTCCAGGTGATGCTCACGTTCCAGAACCTCGATCAGACGTCCGTGGAAATTCCGGGACTTCGAGTGGCCGCACTCGACTACGAAGCCGATCTGGCCAAGTTCGACCTACAGGTGACCTTGTGGAATTCGGTTGCCGCAGAAGGTGTTCCATCCGGATTGACCGTCGCGCTGAGCTATGCTGCCGATCTCTTCGACGAATCGTCGATCGTGCAGCTGGGTAGCCGCTTCGTCCGTGTTCTGCGCGCCATCACGCAGTCGCCATCGACAGCGGTGGGAGATATCGACGTACTCGAGGCCGACGAGCGGTATCGAGCACTCGATCGCCTCCGCCCAGCCACGTCGACTGCGAAGGCGACCGATCTCGGCGCGCGATTCGAGGCCCAGGTCTCGGCCGATCCGGCTGCGACGGCCGTGACGTTCGACGGCGAATCGATCTCCTACGCGGAACTCTCCGCCCGGGCGAACCGTCTGGCGCGCGAGCTCATCGCTCGGGGCGCCGGCCCGGAAACCCTTGTTGCAGTGGCGCTGCCGCGATCGGCGGATCTGGTCGTCGCGTTGCTCGCAGTACTCGCGTCCGGAGCCGGCTACCTGCCGATCGACACGACCTACCCCGCCGAACGGCTGGAGTTCGTGTTGACGGACGCGCGGCCGGTTGCGATGGTGACCGGGTCCGACGCCCAGGGCAATCTTCCGGTGTCCGACATTCCGACGATCGCGGTCGATTCGTCGACCGTGTCCGCACGCAGTTCGGCACCGGTCACCGACGACGACCGGCTCCTGCCGCTGCACGTGGACAACACCGCCTACGTCATCTACACGTCGGGATCGACGGGAACGCCGAAGGGCGTTCGGATCTCGCATCGCAATGTCACCCAGCTGCTGGACAACACGGCCGATCTCTATCGATTCGACCGCACGGACGTGTGGACGATGTTCCATTCCTTCGCATTCGACTTCTCGGTGTGGGAGCTGTGGGCTCCGCTGCTGTCCGGGGGCCGGGTGGTGGTCGTGGACTTCTTCACCTCTCGATCGCCCGAAGCGATGGTCGAATTGCTGGTGCGTGAGCAGGTGACTGTTCTCAACCAGACGCCGTCGGCGTTCTATCAGTTGATCGAGGCTGCCCGCCGGGCCGGAGACTCGGTGGGCGAACTCGCTCTGCGTTACGTGATCTTCGGTGGCGAGGCGCTGGATCCCGATCGGCTCAGCGGCTGGTTCGAGCGCCACGGTGAACGAGCGGTACTGGTGAACATGTACGGCATCACCGAAACGACGGTGCACGTCTCGTTCCACGAGCTCGACCCATCGTCGGCTCTGCGTTCGTCGGCCAGCCCGGTGGGTGACGCGATCCCGGGACTCGGCGTGTTCGTCCTGGATTCGCGATTGCAGCCGGTTGCTCCCGGTGTCGTCGGTGAGATGTACGTGGCCGGTGGGCAGCTCGCGCTCGGGTATCTCGAGCGACCGGATCTGACTGCTGTGCGCTTCGTCGCGCATCCCCACGGAGGGGACGGCGAGCGGATCTACCGCACGGGCGACCTGGCGCGGCTGACCGCCGACGGGGAACTGGACTACGTCGGTCGAAGCGACAGTCAGGTGCAACTGCGTGGCTTCCGAATCGAACTCGGCGAGGTCGAGGCCGTGCTCGAACGCCACGAATCGGTACTGCAGGCAGTGGTGGAGGTGCGTACCGACGACCGGCTCGGCGATCGACTGGTCGGCTACGTGGTGCCAGAGCACGGATCGGTCGTCGAGTCCGATGATCTTGCGCAATTCGCGGGCCGATTCCTGACGGGTTACATGGTGCCCGACGCGTTCGTGGTGTTGGATGCGCTGCCGCTCACTCCCAACGGCAAGCTCGATCGACGAGGTCTGCCCGATCCGGTCTTCGCGGCGCGAGAGTTTCGAGCTCCGTCCACGCCGGTGGAGGAGATCGTCGCGCAGGTATTCGGTGACGTGTTGGGTGTCGACCGTGTCGGTGTCGATGACGATTTCTTCGCACTCGGCGGTAATTCGTTGGTGGCGACTCAGGTGGCGTCGAGGCTCGGCGTGGAACTGGGTGCATCGGTTCCGGTGCGAACTCTGTTCGAGGCAAGTTCCGTCGGTGCGCTCGCCGCGCGGATGGAGAGTCACGTCGGCGACGTCCAGGGATCCCCGCTGGTGCCCCAGGAACGACCGGAGAACATTCCGCTTTCGCTTGCACAGCAGCGGATGTGGTTCCTCAACCGGTTCGAGCCCGAGTCCGCTGTGAACAACATCCCGGTGGCCATTCGGCTGTCCGGGAGTCTCGATGTCGATGCCCTCGGAGTAGCTGTCGCCGACGTGCTCGATCGTCATGAATCATTGCGGACCGTCTATCCGAGTGTCGACGGGTCGGGCTATCAGGTTGTGCTGCCGGTGGCTGCTGCGGTACCGGATCTGTCTCCGGTGCCTTCTTCGGTGAACACGATGGTGGGCGACGTGACGGCGTTCGTTTCTGCGGGGTTCGATGTGACGGTCTCGGTTCCGTTGCGCGCCAGACTGTTTCGCGTCGCCGACGACGAACATGTGTTGGTGGTCGTGGTACATCACATCAGTGCCGACGGTTGGTCGTTGGGGCCGCTGACTCGTGATGTCATGACCGCCTACGTGGCTCGGGCAGCCGGCGTTTCTCCGCAGTGGGTGCCGCTGCCGGTGCAGTACATCGATTACGCGCTGTGGCAGCGTTCGGTTCTGGGTGCGGAGTCGGATCCTGCGAGCCTGATCTCGCGGCAGGCGGAGTACTGGCGTGGTGCGCTGGTGGACCTACCCGCCGAACTGTCGTTGCCGGTAGACCGTCCTCGACCCGCGGTTCAGTCCTATGTCGGTGGTCGCTTCGGGTTCGATATCGACGGCGATGTCCAAAGCGGTCTCGCTGACCTGGCGCGGACGTCCGGAACCACTCTGTTCATGGTGATGCATGCCGCTTTTGCGGTGTTCCTGGCTCGTATGTCGAACTCCGACGATGTTGCGGTGGGTACTGCGGTCGCCGGTCGTGGCGACGCTGCGCTCGACGATGTCGTCGGTATGTTCGTCAATACCCTGGTGTTGCGGACCGAGGTGGATCGTGCGCTCGGTTTCGACCGGATGCTCGCTGCCGTACGCGAAGTGGATCTGGCGGCGTTCGCCCATGCCGACATTCCGTTCGAGCGGCTGGTGGATCTGCTCGAACCCGAGCGGTCGACGGCGCGTCATCCGTTGTTCCAGGTGGCTATCGCGTTCGAGAATCTTCCGCCGAGTACGTTCGCGTTGCCGGGGTTGGAGGTCTCTGCCGTCGATTTCGAGATCGACACGGCGAAGTTCGATCTGTCGCTCACCCTGCATGAGAAGCCGGAGGGGGCCGGCCTCGCTGCAAGCTTCGTCTACGCTCGAGATCTGTTCGACGAGAACACGATCGAGGTGTTCGCCCGCCGTTTTCTATGGTTGCTCGAAGCGATCGTGGCGACACCGAACACCCCGGTGGGCGATCTGTCCATCCTCTACGACGACGAATACGACCGGCTCACACACGTCCACGGTGACGACGTGTTGGCCGGCGGCACTCTGGCCGAGATCTTCGCTGCCGGAGCCGCACTCGACCCGTCGGCGACCGCGATACGTTACGAGGGCCGGTCGATTTCCTACGCCGAACTCGACGCGACGTCCTCGCAGCTCGCCCGGGTGCTCATCGAACGCGGTGCCGGCCCGGAATCCGTTGTGGCTCTCGGGCTCCAGCGCTCCTACCTCATGGTGCTCGCGGTCTGGGCAGTGGCGAAATCAGGAGCTGCACACCTACCCGTCGACCCGACGTACCCACAGGATCGCATCGCCCACATGGTCACGGACTCCGAGGCCGTACTTGGCCTGACCACACGGGCGCACTCGGCCCAGCTGGCCGCCGGACAGCAGGACCTGCTCTGGCTGAGTGTCGACGACGAGGAGTTCGTGGCCGAGGTCCGCACCCGCTCTGCCGAGCCGGTCACCGACGCGGATCGCCTACGACCCGTCACGTTCCAGAACCCGGCCTACGTCATCTACACCTCGGGCTCGACCGGCAAGCCGAAGGGCGTCGTCGTCACGCACGCCGGACTCGGCGGTGTACTCGACGCAGCAACCGATCTGTATCACCTGAAGCCGGCCTCGAGGTTCCTGCACGTCTGCTCGCCGAACTTCGACCCGTCGGTCCTGGAGTGGATGGCGGCGTTCTCCGTCGGCGCGACGTTGGTCGTAGTACCGGCATCGATTCTCGGTGGCACCGAGTTGTCCGATCTGCTGAAGTCCGAGCAGGTCACCCACGCCATCATCACGCCTGCGGTGCTGGGGACCATGGACCCGCACGGGATCGACTCGCTCGAAGTGCTTTCGGTCGGCGGCGATGTCACCACCCCGGAGTTGCTCGCACGGTGGGCACCGGGCCGCAAGTACTTCAACGGGTACGGGCCGACCGAGACCACGATCATCTCCAGCTTCGCCGAGTTGACGCCCGGCGAGCCGATCACCATCGGTCGACCGATTCACGGCATGTCCGTGCTCATCCTCGATTCCCGACTCGAACCGGTTCCGACCGGTGTCGCGGGTGACCTCTATCTGTCGGGCGGTGCGCTCGCTCGCGGCTATCTCGGTAGGCCCGGTCTGTCTTCCGAGCGCTTCGTGGCCAACCCGTACGGCATCGACGGCGCACGGATGTACCGCACCGGCGACGTCGTGCGATGGACGGACGACCTGCAGCTGCAGTTCGTCGGCCGCACCGACTTCCAGGTCAAGGTGCGCGGTTTCCGTATCGAGCTCGGCGAGATCGATTCCGCGCTCACCGTTGTTCCCGAGGTCGACTTCGCCGTCACTCTCGGGCACGAACTGCCTTCGGGTGTCACCACCCTGGTGTCCTACGTGCTGCCGACGCGTGGTTCCGTCGTCGACGTCGACGAGTTGACCGCCTTCGTCGGAAAATCATTGCCTGCTTACATGATTCCGTCGTCGATCATCGTTCTCGACACCGTTCCGCTGACCCCGGTGGGCAAGTTGGATCGTGCCGCGCTTCCCGCACCCGTGTTCGAGGCCCGTGAATTCCGAGCACCCACCACCGCGGTCGAAGAGATCGTCGCAGGAGTGTTCGCCGACGTCCTGCACATCGATCGAGTGGGGCTGGACGACGACTTCTTCGCCCTGGGCGGTAACTCGTTGATCGCCACCCAGGTGGTCTCGCGACTGGGCGCGGCACTGGACACCGTCGTGCCGGTGCGCACGCTGTTCGAGAGCTCGACCGTGGCTGCACTGGTGGCGCACGTGGAGAACGCCGTCGGTTCGGGTGGGCGAGCTGCACTCGTGGCGGGTCCGCGTCCCGAGCACCCGCCGCTCTCGCCTGCGCAGCAGCGGTACTGGTTCCTCAACCAGTTCGATACGACGTCGTCGGTGGACAACATTCCGTTCGCCGTGCGGTTGTCCGGCGAGCTCGACGTCGTTGCGCTGCAGTCGGCGGTACGCGACGTCGTCGAACGCCACGAGTCTCTTCGTACGCGGTACCCGGACTCGGCGCGGGGCCCGTTCCAGCAGGTGCTCCCGGCGTCCGAGGTACCGATGGACCTCGCCGTTCGAAACGTGGCCGGTGCGAACGTCGTTGCCGCCGTGACCGAATTCTTCACGCGTGGCTTCGACGTCACCGCCGAGGTACCGGTCGACGCGCGCGTGTTCCGCGTCGACGAGAACGAGCACGTCTTGGCCTTCGTCGTCCACCACGTGTCGGCCGACGGCGCGTCGATGGGCCCGCTGGCCGTCGACGTCATGACCGCGTACACCGCGAGATCTGCGGGGACGGCTCCGGACTGGGAGCCGCTCGAGGTGCAGTACGTCGACTTCGCGCTGTGGCAGCGAACCGTGCTCGGCACCGAATCGGATCCCGATTCGGTTGCAGCGCAGCAGGTGTCGTTCTGGAAGGAGGCGCTCGCCGAGCTGCCGGATCAACTGGTACTGCCCACCGATCGCCCGCGCCCGCCGGCACAGAGTTTCCGTGGCGATGCCGTGCGGTTCACCGTCGACGCCGGCACGCACGCCGCTCTCGTCGAGCTCGGGCGTACCGAACAGGCGACGTTGTTCATGGTGGTGCACTCGGCATTCGCGGTGTTGCTCGCACGCCTGTCCGGTTCCGAGGACATCGCTGTCGGAACGCCCATCGCCGGCCGCGGTGAGCGGGCTCTCGATTCGATGATCGGTATGTTCGTCAACACCCTGGTGTTCCGGTCGTCTGTCGAATCGTCGATGACCTTCCGTCAGTTGCTCGCTCAGGCCCGTGAGCGGGACCTGGCCGCGTTCGCGCACTCCGACGTTCCGTTCGAGCGTCTCGTGGAGGTGCTGAACCCGGTGCGGTCGACGGCGCGCAACCCGTTGTTCCAGGTAGGACTGTCCTTCCAGAACCTTGCCGAGTCGACGTTCGAGCTGCCGGGTCTGACGGTGAGTGCCGTCGAGGCGGATGCGGTGACTGCGAAAACCGACCTGCAACTGTCGATCTCGGATCTGTATGCCCCGGACGGCTCGCCCGCGGAACTGTCGGCCGAATTCAATTATGCCACCGACCTTTTCGATCGCGCCACGGTCGAAGGGTTCGCCGACCGGTTCGTTCGCCTCCTCGCCGCCGTGGCCGAGGACCCGTCGGCCGTCGTCGGCGACCTCGAGCTGCTCTCGCCCGAGGAGCACACCCGGATCGTGCGCACGTGGAACGACACCGACCACGATGTCGACGCGTCGCAGACGCTGGTATCGCTGTTCGATCGACAAGTGCAGAATCGGCCCGACGCGATCGCGGTGGTCCATGCGGGACAGTCGTTGTCCTACGGCGAGTTCGATCGTCGAATCAACCGGTTGGCCCGCATCCTGATCGGTGCCGGCGTCGGCCCGCAGGTGACGGTTGCCCTGGCGATCAGGCGCTCGGTGGATCTGCTCGTCGCGATGTACGCCGTCGCCAAGGCCGGCGGGGCGTACGTACCCATCGACCCGGATCAGCCGACGGATCGTAACGCCTACATTCTCGACGTTGCCGCTCCCGCTCTGGTATTGAGCACTGCGCGGGACGATGTCGACGTCGAGTCGATCCCGGTTCTGCTCGTCGACACCGATCCTCGACTGCTCGACGCAGAGGTCTCGGACGCGCCCGTCACCGACAGTGAGCGTTTGTCGCCGCTACGGCCCGCGAACACCGCGTACGTCATCTTCACGTCCGGATCCACCGGCCGTCCCAAGGGTGTTGCGGTCGGTCATGCCGCCATCGTCAACCAGCTGCTGTGGCAGAGCGCCCATTACGGACTGGGCAGCACCGACCGAGTGCTGCTCAAGACCGCGGCCACCTTCGACCTGTCGGTATGGGAGTTCTGGGTCGCCACCGTCTCCGGTGGTGCGATCGTCGTTGCCGACGCCGAGGGGCACCGCGATCCCGCCTACCTCGTCGATCTGATGAACCGGGAATCGGTGACGACACTGCACACCGTGCCGTCCGTGCTCGACGCGTTGGTCACGGCGTCGGCGGGCGCACTGCCCGAACACCTGACGCGGATCCTGGCGATCGGCGAGGCGCTGCCGGTGGCGACGGCCGAGCGCGCACTACGCAGTTCTGCCGCGCGACTGGACAATCTGTACGGGCCGACCGAGGCCGCGGTCTCGGTGACCGCGCACCGGGTGACGACCGTCGACGGCACAACGGTTCCCATCGGCGCGCCGGAGTGGAACACCCGTGTCTACGTGCTCGACTCGCGTCTGGCTCCCGTTCCGGTCGGCGTCGCAGGCGAGCTCTACCTCGCGGGTGCGCAGCTGGCCGACGGGTACTTCGCCCGGCCGGACCTGAGCGCCGAGCGATTCGTCGCGGACCCGTTCACCCCCGGCGGCCGCCTGTACCGCACCGGTGACCTCGTATCCTGGCGCGCCGACGGCGAATTGGAGTACGTCGGGCGCACCGACTTCCAGGTGAAGATTCGCGGTTTCCGTATCGAGCTCGGCGACATCGATGCCGCTCTCGGATCGCTCGACGAGATTCGCGACGTCGCCGTGATCGCTTTCGAGGACACGGGATCAGGCGCGCGGCTGGTGGCCTACCTCGTGCCCGCCGATGGGGTGACGCTGGATCAGGACGGTATCCGTCGTGCACTCGCCGAACGTCTGCCGTCGTACATGATCCCGGCGGCCTTCGTTGTGCTCGACGCTCTTCCGCGCGGAGTCAACGGCAAGCTGGATCGACAGGCGCTTCCCGAACCGCAGTTCGAGACAGCCGAATTCCGCGCACCGACCAACCCAGTGGAAGAGGCCGTTGCGGCGGTCTTCGCCGAGGTTCTCGCGGTCGAGCGCGTGGGTCTGGACGACGACTTCTTCGCGCTCGGCGGTAACTCGTTGATCGCCACTCAGGTGGTCTCCCGGCTGGGGGCGGCGCTCGATACTCAGGTGCCGGTCCGCTCGATCTTCGAGTCTCCGACGGTGCAGTCGCTCGCACGTGCGATCGAGTCCGAGGTGGGTACCGGTGCGCGCCGGGCACTGACGGCTCGAACGCGACCGGACTCGGTGCCGCTGTCGATGGCGCAGCAGCGCATGTGGTTCCTGAGCCAGTTCGATCCGACCTCCGCCGTCAACAACATCCCGGTGGCAATTCGGTTGTCCGGCAACGTCGATGTCGATGCACTCACCGGCGCCGTGTACGACGTGCTGGCACGGCACGAGATTCTGCGCACCGTGTACCCGGAGGTCGACGGACGAGGACATCAGGTGGTGCTCGGTACCGCGGAGGCCGGCGTGACGGTCGCCGTCGAGGACGTCGCCGAGACTTCGATCGAGCAGGCCCTGCGCGACTTCGTGTCCGCGGGATTCGACGTGACCCGAGCTGTTCCGGTCCGAATCCGGATCCTGCGAGTGAGCGAGACCGAGCACGTACTGGCATTCGTCGCCCACCACATCGCCGCGGACGGCTTCTCTATGGGACCCCTGACGCGCGACGTCATGGTGGCCTACACCGCACGTGCCGCGGGGGATAGCCCGCAGTGGGCACCACTTCCGGTGCAGTACGCGGACTACGCTTTGTGGCAACGCGAGGTGCTCGGTTCCGAGGACGACCCCGATTCGCCATTGGCGAAGCAGCTCGCCTACTGGACGTCGGCTCTGGCCGGTGCCCCGGCGCAGCTCGATCTCGCGACCGACCGGCCGCGCCCGGCGGTGGCGTCGTACCGAGGTGCGGCGTACAACTTCTCGATCGACGCGGCACTGCAGGCGAACATCGCTCGGGCCGCCCGAGCCGGCAACGCCACGAACTTCATGGTGGTGCACACCGCGCTCGCCGTGCTCCTCGGTGCGATGGCGGGTACCGACGACGTGACGATCGGGACCCCGGTCGCCGGCCGCGGTGACGCGGATCTGGACGAGCTCGTCGGCATGTTCGTCAACACGCTCGCGCTCCGTACCGCGGTCGACCCTGCGGCAACGTTGCGCGAGCAACTCGCCGCTGTCCGTGAGGCCGACCTCGGTGCCTTCGGACACGCCGACGTTCCGTTCGAGCGCCTCGTCGACGAGCTGGCCCCGGACCGATCTCAGGCTCGTCACCCGATCTTCCAGGTGATGCTGACGTTCCAGAACCTGAACCGTCAGACGTTGGCCTTGCCGGGGTTGAGCGTCGAGGGCATCGATCTCGGTAGCGCGTTCGCGAAATTCGACCTGCAGGTGACGCTGTGGGAGAACACCGACGAACACGGTGCTCCCGCCGGCATGGACGTTCAATTCGATTACGCCACAGATCTCTTCGAGGAATCCAGCATGGCCTCCCTCGGGAGACGGCTCGTCCGGGTGCTGCACGCGCTCACCGACACACCGGGCGGGGTCGTCGGCGACATCGACATCCTCGAGGACGGTGAACGTACCCGCGTCCTCGAGGAGTGGAACGCCACCGCACACGAGGTGGATCCCGGCGCAACGCTGGTGTCGCTGTTCGAGAACCGAGTTGCCGAGTCCGCGGACAACACCGCCACGAGCTTCCTCGACGATCGGGTGACATACCGCGAATTCTCCGAGCGGGTCAACGCGCTCGCGCGTCTGCTCATCGCCGAGGGAGTCGGCCCGGAAACCGTGGTGGCCACAGCCATGCGCCGCTCGATCGACATGCTGACGGGTATCTACGCCGTACTCGCCGCCGGTGGTGCCTACGTCCCGGTGGACCCGGATCTACCGGCCGAACGAATCGGCTACATCCTGGACACAGCGGCACCGGTGGTGCTGCTCACGACCGAGCACGACGGCACAGGTCTCGTCACCGACGCCGCCAGGATCCTGGTCGACACCGTCGACACGACAGGTCTGTCCACGGCACCGGTGACCGATGCCGAGCGAACCGCACCGCTGCGACCGGCGGACACCGCGTACGTCATCTTCACCTCCGGCTCCACCGGTCGCCCCAAAGGCGTTGCGGTCAGCCACGAAGCGATCGTCAACCGTCTGCTGTGGATGCAGGACGAGTACCGCCTCACCGAGCAGGACAAGGTGTTGCAGAAGACGCCGGTCACGTTCGACGTGTCGGTGTGGGAGCTGTTCTGGCCGTTGCAGATCGGAGCCGAACTCGTCATCGCGGTGCCCGACGGCCATCGTGATCCGGCATATCTGGTGAGCACCGTCGCCGAACGCGGCGTGACGGTCGCGCACTTCGTGCCGTCGTTGTTGGCCGTGTTCGCCGCCGCGGACGGCGTCTCGAACTGCACCGGTCTGCGCGCGGTGTTCGCCTCCGGTGAGGCACTACCCGCATCGGTGGCAGCCGCACTGCGCACTGCTCTGCCCTCAACCGAGCTGCACAACCTCTACGGCCCGACCGAGGCCGCTGTCGACGTCACGTATCACCGCGTCGCGCCGTCGGATACCGTGTCGGTTCCCATCGGTGCACCGGTGTGGAACACGAGGGTGACCGTGCTCGACGCGCGACTGCACCCCGTGCCCATCGGGGTTCCCGGAGAGCTGTATCTCGCCGGGCGGCAACTGGCCCGCGGATACCTCGGCCGCCCCGACCTGACCGCCGACCGGTTCGTCGCCGATCCGCACGGCGCAGCCGGCTCGCGGATGTATCGCACCGGAGACCTGGTGCGCTGGAACGCAGACGGCGAGCTCGAGTACCTCGGCCGCACCGACTTCCAGGTCAAACTCCGAGGCCTGCGGATCGAACTCGGCGAGATCGAAGCCGCTCTGACCGCAGACCCGTCGGTCGATCAAGCCGTGGTTCTCGTGCGCAGGACGCCGTCGGCAGGTGAACTACTGGTCGGATACGTCGTTCCTGTCGCCGGGGAGACGATCGACACCGCAGCGGTCACCGCGTCGGTTGCCACCCTGGTTCCGGAATACATGGTTCCGGCCGGGCTCATCGTGCTCGATGCCCTGCCACTGGGGCCGAACGGCAAGCTCGACCGCAGAGCACTACCCGAACCGGAATTCGGCAGCGATGCCGAGTTCCGCACGGCGACAACCGACACCGAACGCGTCATTGCCGAGGTCTTCGCGGACGTCCTCGGCCTCGACACGGTCGGGGTAGACGACTCGTTCTTCGCGCTCGGCGGGGACAGCATCGTCTCGATTCAGCTCGTCTCTCGCGCCAAGGCCAGGGGCGTTCAATTCGGGCCGCGAGATGTGTTCGAGCGCAAGACCGTTGCCGGTCTCGCCGAGGTCGCCGTGATCGTCGGCGAGGGCAGTGACGCGGTCGTGCTCGAGGAACTCGACGGTGGTGGCGTCGGCTGGATGCCGCTACCCCCGTTCGGCGTGGCGATGATCGAGCGCGGCGGCGGGTGGTCACGCTTCCATCAGGCCGTCACGCTGGAGCTGCCGCTCGGTATCGACCGAGACGGGATTCTCGCCACGGTGACCGCAGTGGTCGATCGACACGATGTGCTGCGGTCCACCCTGGTACACGACGACCGCGGCTGGGGCCTCGATGTTGCGCGCACCGGTACCGTCGACGTGGATGCGTTTCTCACCCGGGTCGATACCGGTTCGGCCGCAACAATATTCGACGATGCAGTCGGAACACTCGACCCCACGGCCGGGCGCATGCTGGCCCTTGTCTGGGTCGATCGAGGACCCGAGCAACCGGGCACGCTGACCGTCGCGGCGCACCACCTCGTGATCGACGGTGTGTCGTGGCGAATTCTGGTCCCCGACTTCGTGTCCGCCTGGGCTCAGGTGTCCGGGGGAGTGGACCCGAGCCTTCCCGAGGTCGGAACCTCGATGCGGCGGTGGACCCATGCTCTGGTCGACGCGGCAGCGAGCGAAGCGCGGCTGGCCGAGTTGCCGCTGTGGCGTTCGATCGCCGACACCGAGGATCCCGTGCTGGGCAACCGCCCCTTCGATCCCGCGGTCGACGTCGTGGCGACGCTCGAACGGGTGAACATCGAACTGGCACCCGACGTCACGCGCACCTTGCTGACCACCGTTCCGGAGATTTTCCGCGGTGGAGTGGGCGACGGGTTGTTGGCCGGACTCGCTCTGGCCGTCACGAGACTGCGGTCCGAGCGCGGCGTCACCGCACCGGCAACGCTGGTGCAGCTCGAAGGCCACGGCCGCGAGGAAGCGGTGGTCCCCGGAGCTGATCTGGGTCGCACCGTCGGCTGGCTGACCAGCCTGTTCCCCGTCCGCCTCGACCTGACCGGAATCGACGTCGACGCTGCGTTCGCAGGAGGGTCGCAGCTCGGCGATGCCGTCAAGGCCGTCAAGGAACAGATGCTGGCGCTGCCCGATCGAGGCATGGGCTGGGGACTGCTCCGTTACCTGAACTCCGAGACCGCTGCCGAACTGGCGGAACTCGGGACCGGACAGATCAGCTTCAACTACCTGGGTCGGGTCAACGTCGGCGAGGTCCCGGAGGAGATGAAGTCGCTCGGCTGGCTGCCGGCTGCCGACGGTGAGCTCTCCGCACCCGGTGACGCCGACATGGCGGCGAACAAGACGATCGACATCAATGCGATCGTGCTCGACACCGACGAGGGCGGCGTCCTGAGTGCGAGCTTCGCATTCCCGACCGGAGCCGTGTCCACGGACACGGTCGAGCGCATCGCCGGGCTGTGGTCCGACGCGTTGACGGCGCTGGCCACGTACGCCGAGGCACCCGGCTCGGGTGGCCTGACCCCGTCGGACGTGCCGCTGGTGGGGCTCTCGCAGGCCGACATCGCGTCCTTCGAAACGCGCCACCCGCAGCTGACCGACATCTGGTCGCTGTCTCCGTTGCAGCAAGGACTGCTGTTCCACGCGTTGTTCGCCGATGCGTCGATCGACGTCTACACCATGCAGGTCGTACTCGACCTGGCCGGCGAGGTGGACGCCGAACGGTTGCATCACGCTGCCCAGACGCTGCTGGACCGGTACGACAATCTGCGTACCTCGTTCACCGCGACCGCAGACGGTGAGACGGTGCAGATCGTCCATCAGGACGTCCTTCTGCCCTGGACGACGATGGATCTGTCGCACCTGGCCGAGCCGGAACGCGGCACAGCCGTCGCCGATGCGCTGGCGGCGGAGCAGCGACGACACTTCGACGTCTCCACCGCACCGCTGCTGCGCTTCATGCTGGTACGGATCACCCCGACCACCTACAAGCTCGCGATGACCAACCATCACGTGCTCCTCGACGGCTGGTCTCTGCCGCTGGTGATGAAGGAACTGTTGTATCTGTACGCCGCTCGGGGTTCCACGGCGTCGATGCCGAGGGTTCGCTCGTACCGCTCGTACCTGGCATGGCTGAACCAACAGGACCCGGCCGTGTCACTCGATGCGTGGACCACGGCGCTTGCCGGAGTCGAGGAGCCGACGTTCGTCGCACCGCCGAGTGCGGGACGAGAGATTTCTGCACGTTCGTCCGAGACGGAGCTATTCGTCGATGCCCAGACCACCGCGTCGCTGGTGGCGCTCGGTGGCAGACTCGGCGTCACCGTCAACACGCTGGTGCAGGCGGCGTACGGCCTGCTGATCGCACACATCACCGGTCGCACCGATGTCGTGTTCGGCGCGACGGTCTCCGGACGTCCCGCTGCTCTTCCCGGCGTCGAGTCGATGATCGGGCTGTTCATCAACACCATCCCGGTACGGGTTCGATTCGATCCCGCCGACACGGTGGAGAACTACCTGGTCCGGATTCAGGGTGAACAAGCAGACCTGCTCGACCACCATCACATGGGACTCGTCGACATCCAACGGGCGATCGGAATGGGGAATCTGTTCGACACCCTCACCATCTTCGAGTCCTACCCGGTGGACGAAGCTCAGTTGACGCAGCAGGCGGCAGCGATCGACGGGATGACCGTCGAGGCGGTGAGCTCCAACGACAACACCCACTACCCGTTGACGTTGTTGGTCGTGGCCGAGGATCGAATCTCGTTCACGCTCAAGTACATCAGCGATCTGTTCGACGCTGCGTACGTCGAATCCATCCTGTCCCGGCTGGTCGGTGTTCTGGAGACCTTCGTCTCCGACACCACTGCGCCGATCGGCGATATCGACCTCCTCGGTGCGCACGAACGTATCCGAGTTGTCGAGACCTGGAACGACACCGCGCACGAGATCGACGCAGGCACCATGCTGACCGCGCCGTTCAGGGCTCGTGTTGCGGCGAACCCGGACGCTCCGGCCGTGGTGTTCGAGGACACGACCATCACGTATGTGGAGTTCTCGAATCGCGTCAATCGTCTGGCGCGGCATCTGATTTCGCTCGGCGTGGGCCCGCAGTCCCTCGTCGCTCTCGGTATGAGGCGCGGCATCGATCTGATGGTCGGCATGTACGCCGTCCTCGAAGCCGGTGGTGCCTACGTACCGATCGATCCGGACCACCCGGCCGAGCGGATCGAGTACATCCTCGACACCGCGGTGCCCGTCGCAGTTCTGTCGACGAGCCACGATCGGACGGGTCTGCCGGAGCGGTTCCCGATTCTCGAACTGGACACGGTCGATCTCGCGTCGTACCCGGCAGGTGCCGTGGCCGATGCCGATCGACTGGCACCGATGCGCGCTGCGAACACCGCCTACGTCATCTTCACCTCGGGTTCGACCGGTCGCCCCAAGGGTGTTGCGGTGCCGCACCGCGCCATCGTCAACCAGATGGCATGGATGCTGAAGGAATACCCCCTCGACGCGTCGGACGTGTATCTGCAGAAGACCGCCACGACGTTCGACGTGTCGCTGTGGGGATTCTTCATGCCACTCCAGGTGGGTGCGACCCTCGTTCTCGCAACCCCCGACGGCCACCGCGACCCGGCGTACGTCGCGGAGCGCATCGCCCGGCACGGCGTCACCGTCACGGATTTCGTTCCGTCGATGCTCACGGTGTTCGCCGCGTACGCCACAGCCGATCAGTGCCGTTCGCTTCGGCATGTCTTCGTGGTGGGTGAAGCGCTTCCGCCGGAAACGGTGGCGGACTTCCGTGCGATCAGCTCGGCCGGTGTCCACAACCTGTACGGTCCGACCGAAGCTGCTGTGTCGGTGACCTACTGGCAGACCGGGCCTGCGGACGTGAGTACGGTGCCGATCGGCGCACCGCAATGGAACACCCAGACCTACGTCCTCGACAGCAGGCTGCATCCGGTGGCTGCAGGCACCGCAGGCGAGCTGTATCTCGCAGGCACCCAGCTCGCCGACGGCTATCTCGGCCGCGTCGACCTGACCGTGGACCGCTTCGTGGCCAACCCGTTCGCGGCGAACGGTGATCGCATGTATCGAACCGGCGACCTGGTGAAGTGGCGTCCGGTGGACGGCGAGATCGGTGTACTCGAGTACATCGGCCGCACCGACTTCCAGGTCAAGTTCCGCGGCCAGCGGATCGAGCTGGGTGAGATCGAGACCGCGCTGCTGACCCATCCCGACATCAACCAGGCCACTGCCGTGGTCGCCACCACCGGTACCGGGGATCAGCTCGTCGGATACGTCGTTCCGGCGCCGGGCCGCACGCTGGACCCGGCCGAGGTGCGCACCTTCGTCAGCGGTGCCCTGCCTGCGTACATGGTGCCGGCGACGGTGATGGTGCTCTCCGAGTTCCCGCTGAACACGAGCGGCAAGCTGGACCGGAAAGCGTTGCCGGAGGCGGTCTTCGAGGCCAAGGCGTTCCGCGCTCCTTCGACACCCGTCGAGGAGATCGTGGCGCAGATCTACGCCGAACTGCTCGGTGTGAAGCGCGTCGGATCGGACGACGACTTCTTCGATCTCGGCGGAAACTCGCTCATCGCCACCCGGGTCGCCGCGCGCGTTGCTGCGGCGCTCGGTAAGAAGGTCGGTGTTCGCGATCTGTTCGAGGCGTCCACGGTCTCCGCACTCGCGGCTCGCGCCGAATCACGTATCGACGACGACGCCGTGCCGTTGCGCCGGCGGGTACCCGGCGGACGGGTTCCGCTCTCGCTCGCTCAACAGCGCATGTGGGTGCTCAACCGACTCGACCCCGATTCCGGTGCGTACAACATGCCGCTTGCGCTGCGTCTACGAGGTGGACTGGACATCGCTGCACTGCAGGCTGCGGTGACGTCGACGGTCGAGCGGCACGAATCACTTCGTACCCGGTACCCGGAGAACTCGGACGGATCGCCCTACCAGGAGATCCTGGACGCCGCGGGTGTCGTTCCCGACCTGACCCCCGTCGACGCGCCCGACGACGCAGACACTGCCGATCGAATCCGCGAGCTGATTCACGGCGGCTTCGACGTCACCGTGGCACCACCGATCCGCGGATCCCTGTTCCGCACCGGCCCGGACGAGTACGTGTTCGTCATCGTGATGCACCACATCAGCGGGGATGGTGCTTCCATGATGCCCCTTGCACGTGACGTCATGACCGCCTACCTGGCTGCGACCTCCGGAAACGCGTACACCCCCGAGCCACTGACGGTGCAGTACGCCGACTTCGCGGTCTGGCAGCGTCAGGTGCTGGGATCGGACAGCGATCCCAGCTCGATTCTGTCCCAGCAGTTGGCATTCTGGGCGGACGAGCTGGCCGGCATCACCCCGGTCGTGTCGCTACCGTGGGACCGACCGCGCTCGGCTGCCGCAACACTGCGTGGCGCGAGTGTGACCACCGAGCTCGACGAGTCGACACACGCCCGGCTCGTTGCGCTCGCCCGCGAGAACAACGCAACTCTGTTCATGGCGCTGCACGCCGTGTTGGGCGTGCTGCTCTCGCGAATGAGCGGATCCCGCAATTTCGCCGTCGGCACGCCGATTGCGGGCCGTGGGCACGAGCAACTCGACGGACTGGTCGGCATGTTCGTCAACACACTGGCACTGCGCACCGACGTCGACCCCGACGTCACATTCGTGGACTTGTTGAACACCGTGCGCGAGAACGATCTTCGGGCTTTTGCCAACTCCGATGTGCCGTTCGAGCGGGTGGTCGACACGATCGCGCCGGATCGGAACGCCGGCTACTCACCGCTGTTCCAGACGGTCCTGTCCGTCGAGCCACACGGGGAGGCACGCTTCGAGCTGCCGGATCTGGTGGTGGAACCCGTCAGTGGCTTCGAGCCGACGGCGAAGTTCGATCTACAGGTCACGGTGGAGACACAGCACGCCGACGGGGATGGCGGAACCGGAATCGTGACCGTGGAATGGGTGTACGCCGCCGACATCTTCGACGAGTCCACCGTGGCGTCGCTGGCAGCGCGATTCACCCGCATCGCCGAGGAGGTGGCAGCAACATCGTCGGTGATCGTCGGCGACATCGACGTGTTGGATGTCGACGAACGAGCGGCCCTGTCCGAAGTCCGAGAGACCGAGGGATCCGGCGCGGTGCCGGTCCGATCGGATCTCACTCTGCCGCAGGTGCTCACGATGTCGGTGGACGCCGACCCCGATGCGCCCGCGTTGTCCTCCGGCGGTGTCGAGACGACCTATCGGGAGCTCGACGAGCGCTCGTCGCGTCTGGCCAGACTGTTGATCGAGCGAGGTGTCGAGCCGGGCGTCGTCGTCGCCGACGCGGTACAGGATGGCGTGCAGTCCGTCGTGACGCGGTGGGCCGTGGCGAAGGCGGGTGGTGCCGTCGCTCCGGTCGATCCGACCGGCGCGGCCGACACACAGTCGATGCCCCCGCGGACGGGTGCGTCGGTTCTCGTTCTCGACGCCGAGGACGCACCGGCGTGGGCCGGGTCGACGACGGTTGTCCGACTGGGTCGCAACGACGTCGCCGATGCGATCGCTGCACATTCGCCGCGGCCGGTGACCTACACGGATCGGACCGCGGTACTCGGGCCCGACAGCCCAGCCCTGGTCGGCAACGACGGAACCGTCGTCGACCACGGGACACTCGCCGCACTGGCGGCGCACGCCGTCACCGACTGGGTGGTTGCCTACGATTCGCGACTTGCGGTTCCCGACCGTTTCGACAGTGCGCAGGCGGTGTTTGCCGGAGTCGTCGCGGTGACGGCGGGCGCAGCACTGGTTCTGGACCGAGCGGAGTCGGCCGAGGACGCCGCCGAGATCGTGTCCGCCGAATGGGTGACGCACGCTTTCCTCACCGCGGCGGCCATCACCGCGGTCGGAGAGTGGGAACCGGGTGATCTGGAGGATCTCGTCGCTCTCGTGGCGGTCGACGGTGACCGACACGAGTTACCGACGGGCGGCACCCCGATACACCGTCTGCCCGGACAGATCGTGCCGGACCGACCGATAGGCTGAGGCGAACTGCAACGCCGACCACTGCGTGAACGATTCGACTGTGAGGGGTGACCGGTGGTCACCCCCCACAGTCGACGGTGCGGCGCAACACTGGTGAGGAGTCATTGCTTAAGATGAGTGCGGATGGATCGACCGGCACACCGTCCGAGTCCGGCGGTCGAGTGGGCGGCAGACCGACCCGCCCCCGACCTACGCGATCTCGGCCGACGCGTACTCGGCCCGCCCGTACCGTTTCGCTGTCGACGCTGCTGGCGGCGGCGGTGGAGAAGAACCCGGATGGCATCGCGGCCGAATTCGGGGACAGGTCGGTGACGTATCGGGAGATCGATTCCCGATCGTCTCGGCTGGCCCGTCTGTTGCTCTCACGCGGGGTCGGGCCAGGAGACTTCGTGGCGCTGGCGCTGACTCGATCGATCGAATCGGTCATGGCGGTGTGGGCGGTCGCCAAGACCGGAGCCGCATTCGTGCCGATCGACCCCAACTACCCGGCTGCGCGCATCGAACACATGGCCGCCGACTCGGGTGTCCGTATGGGTGTCACGGCATCGCAGTTCGAGGCCGCCATGCCGAGTGCGGTGTCGTGGATCGCGCTCGATGCATCGGACACCCAGAAAGAACTGAGTCGGCTCTCGGACAGTTCGGTCGTCGCGGAAGACAGACGCGCACCGATCCGCACGACCGACCTCGCATACGTCATCTACACCTCGGGCTCGACGGGGCTGCCGAAGGGCGTTGCCGTCTCCCAGGCGGGCCTGGCACCACTGGCTGCCACACAGGTCGAGACGTACGGTCTGGACTCCGATTCTCGCACACTGCATTTCGCGTCCCCCAGCTTCGACGCCTCCGTTCTCGAACTGCTGATGGCAGTCGCAGCCGGTTCGACCATGGTCATCATCGAACCGGGTGTCTACGGTGGTGCCGATCTGGGCGAGGTGCTACGACGCCACCGCGTCACTCATGCGTTCATCACCCCGGCGGCACTGGCGTCGCTCGACCCGGCCGATGTACCCGAACTGCGAGTGCTGGCAGTCGGCGGTGAGGCCTTCTCGTCGGAACTGATGTCGAAATGGGCCACCGGCCGCAGGTTCCACAACGTCTACGGACCCACCGAAGCGTCCATGGTGTGCAACATCTCGCAACCGCTGAACGCAGGCGAGGCAGTGCTGCTCGGGCCGTCCACCAGGGAGATGGGTTATCACGTTCTCGACGACCGGCTCCGCCAGGTCCCTGCTGGTGTCCCGGGCGAGCTGTATCTGACCGGGGCGGGCCTGGCCCGTGGTTACCATCGTCGATTCGGGCTGACGGCAGCACGCTTCGTCGCGAACCCGTACGCGGGGGAGGGTGACTCGAATCAGGCCCGGCTGTATCGAACCGGTGACCTCGTGCGGTGGCGGGACGGGGCGTCCGGACGCGTGATCGAATACATGGGCCGCAACGACTTTCAGGTCCAAATTCGGGGGTTCCGGATCGAGCTGGGCGAGATCGACGCGGTTCTGACCGCACTCGACGGTGTGGAGTTCGCAGCGACGCTCGGCTACCGGAGCACCACGGGAGCAACGGTTCTCGCGGCCTACGTGCTGCCGGCGACAGGGGTCGAACTCGACGTCGACCAACTGCTCGCCGCGGCCGGACGCAGCCTGCCTGCACACATGGTGCCGTCGGTGGTCACCGTGATCGGTTCGATACCGCTGACTCCCACCGGCAAGCTCGATCGAGATGCGTTGCCGGAGCCGGTGTTCGAGGTCGCGGAGTTCCGCGCTCCGTCGACCGGCGTGGAGCAGGCGGTAGCCGACATCTTCGTCGAATTGCTCGGGGTCGAACGGGTCGGTCTGGACGACGACTTCTTCGTGCTCGGCGGCAATTCGTTGATCGCCACCAAACTCGCGGCTCGGCTGGGTGCGGCCCTGAACGTGCACGTACCGGCGCGTTCGGTGTTCGAGTCGTCCACTGTGGAAGCGCTGGCGAACACCGTCGCCTCGGCAGACGCTCCGGTTCGGGCCCAGCTCGATGCCTCGAGGGCGCGGCCGCAACACATTCCACTGTCGTCCGCTCAGCAACGCATGTGGTTCCTGAACCGACTCGACACCGCCTCGGCGCTCAACAACGTGCCGGTCGCGTTGCTGCTGCGCGGTCCACTAGACGTCGATGCGCTGCAGGCCGCCGTATTCGATGTGGTGGGCCGTCACGAATCGCTGCGCACCGTCTACCCCGAGATCGACGGCAGTGGATATCAGCAGGTACTCGACCGGGCCGATGCGCAGGTCGACATGGCCGTGGTGCCCGTCGCCCGCGAGAGCGCTCTCGACAGCGTCACGACGTTCTTCACCATGGGCTTCGACGTCACGGTCGAGATTCCGTTCCGCGTCCGGCTGTTCGAGATCACCGACCCCGCCGGTTCTGCGCCGGAGTACGTACTCGCCTTCGTGGCACACCACATCTCGGCCGACGGTCTGTCGATGGCTCCGCTGTCTCGCGACGTCATGACGGCATACCTTGCGCGACGCACGGGTTCGGTACCGCAGTGGACGCCGCTGCCGGTGCAGTACGTCGACTACACGCTGTGGCAACTCGACATGCTGGGTTCCGAATCGGACCCGAAGTCCGTCGCCAGCAATCAGATTCGTTACTGGCAGCACGCGCTCGACGCCCTACCCGAGCAGCTGGAGCTTCCCTCCGATCGGCCGCGACCGCGGGTCGCGTCGGGTCGAGGAGCGGTGGTGCCGTTCGGAATCGACCCCGAGCTGCATGCCCGGGTGCTCGAGTGCGCCCGCACGAGCGAGGCGACCCCGTTCATGGTTGTGCACGCCGCGCTGGCCGTGCTGCTGGCGACACTGTCGGGTACGGCCGACATTGCCGTTGGAGCGCCGGTGGGTGGCCGCGGTGACGCGCGGCTGGACGATCTGGTGGGCATGTTCGTCAACACCGTGGTGCTCCGAACCGTCGTCGACTCCGGTGCCTCGTTCACCGAGGTTCTCGACACGGTGCGCACGGCCGACCTCGAGGCCTTCGACAACGTCGACGTTCCCTTCGAGCGTCTGGTCGAGGTACTCGATCCTGTGCGGTCGCAGGGACGACACCCATTGGTCCAGGTTGCACTCTTCTTCCAGAACTTCTCCCAGGGTTCGTTCGAGCTGCCAGATCTCAGCGTCGAGGCGTTCGGTTCCGGCGCGGCATCGGCGAAGTTCGACCTGCAGGTGACGTTCACCGAGCTGGGCGGGGACGCAGGTCTGGTCGGTGAGTTGATGTACGCGACGGATCTGTTCGACGAGTCGACCATGACATCGTTCGCGCGGCGGCTGGTGGCCGTTCTCGACACGGTGACCGCGCGACCCGACCTCGCGGTCGGTGATATCGATGTGCTCGATTCCGGTGAGCGTGATCGGCTGGTGTCGGTGGTCAACGACACTCGGGTTTCCGCGGCCGCTACGGGTGAGGTGCTGTTGGACGGTTTCGACCGAGTGGTGGCCGATTCGCCGGATGCGGTGGCGTTGGTGTTCGGTGACAGCTCGTTGACGTATCGGGAGTTCTCGGACCGGGTGGATACGACTGCGCAGCTGTTGCATGAGCACGGTGCCGGGCCCGGTGTGTTGGTGGGGCTCGCGATGCGTCGTTCCGTCGAGTTGGTGGTCGGGATGTATGCCGTGCTTCGGTCCGGTGCGGCGTACGTGCCGGTGGATCCGGATCAGCCGGCCGAGCGCAACGACTACATTCTCGACACGGCGTCGCCGGTTGTCGTTCTGTCGACGGCGCGGGACGAATTCGATACGGGGACAGCGATTCCGGTCGTCGACATCACCGATCCGCCGGAGCCGTCCGGGTCGGTGATGTTTTCGCGCGCCTCCGGGGACGACCTGGCGTACGTGTTGTTCACGTCGGGGTCGACCGGTCGTCCCAAGGGTGTGGCGGTGGAACACCGCGCCATCGTCAATCAGCTGGCGTGGATGGCGAACGAGTACGGACTCGACGCGTCGGATGTGTATCTGCAGAAGACGGCGACGACGTTCGATGTCTCGTTGTGGGGGTTCTTCCTGCCGCTGCGTACCGGTGGTCGGCTGATCGTCGCGGCTCCCGGAGCGCAACGCGATGTCGACGCCGTTGCGTCCGATATCTCGCGGTACGGTGTGACCGTCACGGACTTCGTGCCGTCCATGTTGACGGTGTTTGCCGAATCGGTTGCTGCGCAGTCAATTTCTTCGCTTCGGCATATTTTCGTGATCGGTGAGGCGTTGCCCGCGCGGACCGTGGTTGCGTGCCGGGCCGTGTCGAATGCTCGGGTGCACAATTTGTACGGTCCGACCGAGGCCGCGGTGAGTGTCACCTACCGCGATGTGTCCGAGGACGTCGCTGTCGACGGTTCGGTGTCTGTCGGTGTGCCGGAGTGGAATACCTCTGTGTACGTCCTGGATTCGCGATTGCATCCGGTTCCTGTCGGTGTGCCGGGTGAGCTCTATCTGTCCGGGGTGCAGTTGGCTCGCGGTTACGTTGCGCGGCCGGATCTGTCGTCGGAGCGTTTCGTCGCCGATCCGTTCGGTGATGCGGGAGCGCGGATGTATCGCACCGGTGATCTGGTGCGGTGGTCGATGGATGCCGGTCGACTCGAATACATCGGTAGAACCGATTTCCAGGTCAAGTTCCGTGGGCAGCGGATCGAGTTGGGGGAGATCGAGACGGCGTTGACCGCGTTGTCGTCGGTGAGTCAGGCCGTTGTGATGGTGGCGCAGTTGTCGGTGGGGGAGTCGTTGGCGGCGTACGTGGTGCCTGCGGTAGGGGCAGATGTCGACGTCGAGACGGTGCGGTCGGAGTTGGGGTCGGCGGTGCCGTCGTACATGGTGCCGTCGGCGTTCGTGGTTCTGGACACGCTCCCGCTCAATGCGGCGGGAAAGCTGGACCGTCGGGCGCTGCCGGCCCCGGAATTCGAGACCCGCGAGTTCAAAGCACCACAGACAGCGGTCGAGGAAACGGTCGCCGCAGTGTTCGCCGAGGTGCTGGGTGTCGAGCGGGTGGGGCTCGACGACGACTTCTTCGCGCTCGGCGGCAACTCGTTGCTGGCGGTGAAGCTGGTATCCGAGATCCGTGCAGCTGTGGGCGGGGGGCCGATACCGTTGAACTGGTTGTTCGTCGATGCGTCGGTGGCCTCGCTCGCCGAGCGGGTCACGGCAGCGACAGCGTCGCCGGGCGAGGGGACCGAATCCAGCGGGCTCGAGACACTCATTCCCCTCCGGATCGGTGGTTCCTCTTCACCGCTGTTCTGCATCCATCCCATCGTTGGTCTGTCCTGGGCCTTCGGCGGACTGTCGGCGTACCTCGGCGACGACCGTCCGATCTATGGGTTGCAGTCTCCTGCCCTCTCCGGAGCCGAACCCCTACCGGAATCGATCGAGCAGTGGGCAGCCCTGTTCGTGGACAGGATTCGCACCGTGCAGCCGTCCGGCCCGTACCACCTGCTCGGCTGGTCGATGGGCGGATCGATCGCTCACGCCATGGCTGTGCAACTGCAGCGTGACGGCGAGTCGGTAGCGACACTGGCCATGATGGATTCGTTCGTCGCGGGCAGGACCGACCACCTCGTGGACCGTCCCGTGTCGGCCGGTGAGATGCTCGGCGGCCTGGGTCTCGGTGCAGCCTCCGATATCGAGATCGGCGAGCTCACGATCGATTCTGCGGCGGAACTGTTGGCGTCGATGCCTGCACCGTTCGATGCGATATCTCGCGAACGGGTCGCCGGGATGCTCGACGGGATCGCCCGCTCGGCCGAGCTGATGGAAGCGTATGTACCCCAGCTGTTTCTCGGGCGGTCGGTTCTCTTCGCGTCGGTCGTCGACGATCCGACAGGAAGCGTGGCGGCGTCGACGTGGGCCGGGTCGGTCAGCGAGGGCGTCACGGTCGTCCCGGTGCATTCCACGCACTGGCAGATGGCCTCGCAGTCTGCGCTCGCGGAGATCGGACCCGTGTTGCAGTCCGAGTTGGACCGGTAGCCGTAGAAGACGACTGGGGCCTCACGACGTGACGTCGTGAGGCCCCAGTCGAACTATTGGGTCGAACTCAGCAGGGTGCCGGTGTCGAGGCAGCGAAGTCGGGATCGAGTGCCGATTGGACCATGTACAGCGGGGCCGGATCGGTGACGAGGCCGATGTGCGAGGTCGTTGCGGCCGGGCATACGTCCTGAACCCACACGTTGTGCACCACCGACGGGTCGCCGGACCGGAGGAAGGTGTTTCCGGGCGGCGTCGATACCGTGTCGTTGCGGGTGGCGATGACGGTGTACTCGACTCCTGGTTGAACGTCTCCGCCATCGTTAAGACTCGTCAACGTCGTAGAGCCGACCAACTGCTGTGCACCGGCCATGTTGTAGATCAACGGGGTGAGCGCGTCACCGGGGAGACCGAGGGAGGTGATCAACTCGGTGAGCTGCTGCAAACCGCCGAACGTGGTGCCGTGGTTGGTCGCGCCGAGGGTGACCAGAGTGTGTACCTTGTTTCGGGCCGGATCCTGTGGATCTGTACCGCCGTCGAACTTCATGTACTGGCGCGAAGATGTGCCACCCTGTGAATGGCCGACGAGATCGACCTGTTCGGCACCGGTGGCCGCAAGTACTTCGTCGACGAACCGGCCGATCTGACGTCCCGACTCGGCAATGTCGCCCGAACCCCACACGGTCGTGTTCGGATCGAACAGAAGCGAGACGCCGCCGTAGTTGGGGGCGAAGACGCAGTACCCCTCACTCTTCAACTGCGGAGCGAGCGACTTCCACGTCGACGCGTCCATCTTGGTTCCGTGCACGAGTACGACCGGACGGGGATGGGCCGCACTGGGAACGCACCCGAAGTCGTTGGCCCCCTCCAGTACGGGAGTGGTCGACACCGACGTACCGGCGGGGGAGGGCGCAGCGGTCGCCGTTCCGGCCCCGGTCAGGCACAGGGCACCGGCTACGGCAGCGGCAACCGCCGCGGGCAGCACTCGGGTAAGCGTCTTCGACATGGCCTCGATCTCGTGTGAAGGCGTGGAACGGGACCGCCGGTTCCGGCTGGTCCGTGCTGTCGACCGTAACATCGGTCATCCATTCGTTACACGCACGTGGGTCAAGGGTGCACTCCGGCCGAGCCGAGGAGCCAGTGGGTGTGTCGGACATCACCGGGGAAATTCCAGGCCTCGAACGGTCTTGCCGAGGGAACCGTGCACTGGGCCGAGCTGCACACGCACGGGGATCAGCCGCTGGACGATGCCTTCTTGTAACCGCGGATGGCCGGGATCAGAAACACAACGGCCATTCCCAGTGACCACGCAAGTGTTTGCAACACCGGTGTCAGGACCGGACCACCCATTGCCAGGTTTCGCATTGCATTGACCGCGACCGACATCGGCTGTGCCGCAACGACCGGTTGAAGCCACGGCGGATACGCGAGCACGGGTACGAAGCCGGCGTTGAAGAACATGAGCAGCGTCGCGAAGATCGACACGACCTCGACCAGGGGTGCATCACCGGCGACAGTGGCCAGGAATGTGATCATCACCGCGAACCCGATACCGAATACGACGGGCAACAAGATCAACAGAATGCCGGCTGGAACTCCCTGGGTGAACCTGAACCCCAGTGCCACACCGGCGCAGGTGATGACGATGGTGGTGACGAGCACCCGGACGGCTTCGGCGATCATCCTGCCCAGCAGACCGGCGGCCCGGTGCGTGGGTGTCGTCCAGAACCGTGACAGCAAACCCGATTTACGTTCGCCCTTGAGACCGACAGCGCTGACGATCGATCCGAACATGGCTCCGACCAGAGCGATCATCGGCACCTGACCGTAGATCGCCGGCGATCCGGTGGCTGCGGAAATCGAGTTGCCGAGCACGACGCGGAACATGACCAACATCAGCGCGGGGTACAGCAACGCTTGGATCATCGTCGACGGATCGCGCATCCATCGCATCAACAGGCGCTTGGCCTGGATCAGACTGTGGGTCCAGAGCGCACGGATCGACCCTTCTCGGAGGGCCATATTGGGCTCGGGAAAGGTCAAGTTGGAAACGCGCGCGGTGTTCACCGACGCTTCTGACATCGTCATCTCGGCCTCGTCATTCCGGCCTGGAGCTCGCCCAGATGGCGAGCGGTACGAAGAACAGAATCAAGCCGGCCACCCACGCGAGCGACGGCCACAACACTTGAAAGCTGACTCCGCCTTCGGCCATGTCGCGCATCGCGAAGGAAAACTGCGAAATCGGTTGATTGCGTACGAACGGTCGGATGAGTTCTGGGAAACCAGTTTCCGGAACGAACCCGCACGAGGCCATACCGAGAATGAGCTGGGGGAGGGTCAGTACCTGGCTGGTTGCTTCGGGACTCTTGGACAGCGTCCCGATCGCATCGGCACCGATCGACAACGTGGTGCTGATCAGCATGGCGAGTGCACAGAACAACAGGGCCTGACCGAATCCTGCAGTGAAGCGAAAACCGATGACATAACCGAAACCGAGGGCGGATACGAGGGACACCAGCGAGCGGACGACTCCGCTCGAGATTCGTGACACCAGTGGGACACCGCGTACGACGGGCATCGTCTTCAAACGAGAATTCAGTCCACTCATAGCCTCCGTCGATGCCCTCTGCGCGGCGGAGATAGCGGTGAACGCCATGGCCTGGAGCACGATGATCGGCATCAGGAACTGCGCGTAGTTGATGCCCTGCAGGCCCATCACGAATTTCAACGGCAGGTAGAAGCCGATGGTGAAGATCAGCGGGGCGATGACCGCGATCAGCAACTCGCCCTTGGTCAGCATGGTCCAGAGGGCACGGCCGGTGAGGGCCTGCCACTGCACGAAGCCCGACGGTCTCGTTCTCGATCGCCGTTTCGGCTGCTGAGTCGTCGACCCGGCACCGGTGCGCTCCACGACCCGTGCCTGCGTCTTGGGGACGCCTCGCGTAGTGGCCGTCACGAGCTCGAACTCGTCTGTGAGTGGCCGGTCAGGGTGAGAAACACGTCGTCGAGCGACGGGCGCCGCAGCGCGATGTCGGCCAACACGATGCCCTGTGCGTCGATACGCCGCAGGATCTCCGACAGAGTCGCAGCGCCGTCGGGTGCGGGCACGGACAGTCGGTCGGAGGCCGCGGTGATCTCGGCGTGTACCGCAGGCGGGACCATGTCGCCCAATGCTTCGGCGGCCGCGCGCAGCTGCCCGGGATCGAGAGGAACCACCTCGCAGTAGCTGCCACCGGTCATGGCCTTGAGCTGATCCGACGTGCCCTCGGCGATCACGGTGCCCTTGTCGATGACGATGATGTTGTCGCTGAGGACGTCGGCCTCTTCGAGATACTGCGTCGTCAACAGCACGGTGATTCCCTGGGCCTTGAGTGCCTCGACCAACGACCACACACCCTGCCTGCTGCGTGGATCGAGGCCTGTGGTCGGCTCGTCCAGGAACACGACTTCCGGCCTCACGACCAGACCGCAGGCGATGTCGATGCGTCGGCGCATGCCGCCCGAGTACCCACGTACGGGCCTTTTGCCGGTGTCGGACAGGTCGAACTCGTCGAGCAGTGCTTTGGCGCGGGCCTTGGCTGCCTTCTTGTCCAGGCCCATCAGGCGGCCGAAGAGTTCGATGTTCTCGCGACCGGACAGGGTGTCGTCGAGCGCTGCGTACTGCCCGGTCATCATGATCGAGCGCCGCACTGCCGGGGCATCGGCAGCCACGTCGTGGCCGGCGACGAAGGCTCTGCCGCTGTCCGGTGCGATCAGGGTCGAGAGCACCTTGACGGTGGTGGTCTTGCCTGCACCGTTGGGGCCGAGAATGCCCAGTACGGTCCCTCGCTCGGCGGAGAAGCTGATGCCGCGCAGCGCATGCACATCACCGAAGGACTTGTGAACGTCCTCCACGTGTACGGCTGCGTGTTGAGCTGACGACATCGAATCTCCGAGCTGTTGGGACGGATGGTGGGACCGGACCCATGGGTCGAGGGCCACTGGTTGATACCGGAATTCCCCGGAAATGTTACCTGCGGGTCAGGGCCGGGTGACCTCGGCTGTCAACCCCAGTCGATATCGATGCTGTCCTCGACGTCGAGTTTTCGGCACAGCGACCGCAACCCGCTGTAGTCCTGAACGAGTGCACGGCGGCTCTTGTCCTGCTCGACGTCCGCGAGCATCGCGTCGGCACCGCGCACGCCCTCGAGTTCGAGAATGCGCCTCCAGGTGGAGAAGTCACTGCTCGAGAACGCATCCATGCCGTCGACCAGACCGTCCAGGAACTTATGGCGGTCGTCCGCTCCGAGTCGGTCGAAGACGATCGCGGCCATGTCGTCGGCAATCGACGCATGGCAGTACTCGTCGCGGTTGTGCAGCTTGACGGTCGCCCGATTGATGGGCTGGATGACGTCATCGTCCTCGATCAGATCCAGGTAGGACGTGATAGAGATCTCCGCGACCGTCATGAAGGCGAGCGAGCTGATCGCAGCCGACCAGGCGTCATCGCTGTTCGCCTGTGCCGTGCGCTGCCGGCGAACGGTGGAGCTGAAGGGCAGGGACCGCTCGGAGAGAGCCCAGCCTCGCCCGCGGCGGGTCGCTGCGCTCGCGTTGAGGTGCATCAGCGTGTGGTACTGCTCGTCGACCATCGCCTGGGTCACCGCGACGGCAAGGGTGTCGCCCATGCCGGTCTCGAACACATCCTGTGCCAGCAGGGCAAAACCTGGGTGGACGACGTGCTGCTCGACGTCCATCACATTCTTGTTGAATGCGATCCAGCCCCACGCGCGCAATCGATCCTGCTGCTCGGGGGTCGCGCCAGTGAAAGTGTCGTGTTCGCCGAAGGGGATGAGGGCGTCGGGAAAATCCTGCTTGGCCGTATCGAACAGATCGTCCAGCTCGGGTTCGGGCTTCTTCACCGTTGCGCGTTGCGCCCAGTTCTTCGCCAACCGTGCGACGACCGCACTCTCCACGACATCGTCGGAGTCGAACTCCGGCAACGACGGCTGTTCCAACATCGTGTGCCTCGCCTCCTCGTGAACCGAACCTGCGTCCGGACGATCCGTGGTCATCGATTACCACCGGTGCCTCGAACGATACCGAACATCTCTGCACACACGGCTCGATACCGATCGGCGCTCCCGCCCAGCGCGGACTCCGCTTGCGTGAGGAGTCGAGCGAACTCGGCCTCGGACCCCGAGTCGACCGTCTCGCTCACCGTCTGCGTCGCACGATGCAGGGCGGCTCTGGCCTCGGCGGCGTGAGGGTTGCCGGCCTGGACATCCCAGTAGACCTCGGGTTCCCCGCCGGTGATGCGAGAGAGCACGGCGAGCATCGTCGTGTGCGGGGGAGGCGCGACGGCGTCTATGTCGACGAACGGGAGGTTCAGTTCGGCCAGCGCCAGGCCGAACGCCAGGACGCTGGCATGCGTCAGAGCCTGCGTCGCTGCGGCGAGGCGATCGTGGCGTTCGGCGTCGAGAACGACCACTCGGCCACCCCATCGCGAGATGCTTTCCAGGAAGGCGTCAACCGGTGGTCCCTGGCGATGCACGACGGCGGCCACCGGGCGTCCGGTCATCCCCAGCGAGGGGGCGAACATGGGATTGATCCCCACGATGGAGCCGAGTCGATCGGTCTCGTCCAGGTGGCGGGCGAAGCCGGACTTGACCGACAAGGTTTCCACCAGCAGGGCGTCCGGGCGCACAGCGGACAGGTCGGCTGCCAGCGCCACCGATTCCGGCACCGCCAGAATCACCGTGGCTGCTGCCGCGAGCACCGAGGCGAGCTGGTCGTCGGGATCGAGGATGTTGCCGACCGTGATGGGCGACGTGGCGTCGGGACGGGCCTGTATGTCCACGATCGTGACGGGGATGCCGTCGCCGCGCAGCAGGTCGGCCATCAGACGACCGACAGCTCCCGCCCCGCCGACCACCACTGCCGAGTTATCGTGCTCCGATCCCGTCACCGTGTTCATCGGTCGAGTATGTCAACGGGACGCAGCGGACACCCAGATCGTGATGTCTGCGTGCACCACCTCGATGCCTGCGGTGTCGCGGATCGCGACGGGCACGACGATGTCGATTCCATCGGTGATAGTCCCGAAATCGGGGATCTCGTCGAGTTCGGCGACGGCGCGCAGCGAAGTGGTGGCCTTCGTCAGGTACTGAACGTTCATGGACTTCGGAAGCCATCGGTGCGAGGTCGGTACGGTCGCTTCGGCGAGCATGCCCATGGCGACCTCGGCGAGATTGCAGGCAGCGATGGCGTGGAACGTGCCGAGGTGGTTTCGAATACCGAACCATTTCGGCGCGGTGACCTCGCAGCGGCCCGGCTCGAGTGCGACGACGCGGGGCAGCACCGATGCGAAGTAGGGAACCCGCAGGCACATGCCGACCGAGAAGAGGGTGGAGCCGACGGTGTTGTTGGGTAGCTTCGACCAGGCGCGATAGGTCGCTCCGGTCGTGTGCTCGACAGTGGTCATTGCGCTACCTTACTGCTCGGTAAGATCGGTCGGGGTCCATAGTCGGAGCCCGAGTTGATCTGTTGCCCGGTCTGCGGCATACTGGTCGGGTTGCCTGGACACGGGACGCGCTTGCGTGCGGCCTGAACCAGGTGAGTCGATCGAAGGGTCGACTGAGCAGAACATGAGACCAGCGCTCCACGTGAGCGCGTCCGGACCACCAGCTCGATGGTGCGGGTTTCGTTTTCCTCGGATGGTTGAAGCGAAAGTTTCAGCGCAGAAGAATGAGCGGAATCGCGACACGCCCGACCGCGTGGACCGGAGAACCATGACAGATGAAGAGCGGCAACGGATACAGGTCACGCCTGGTCGTCAACGTTTTTCACTGTCGTGTGTGCACGAAGGCAGTTCGAGTCGGAGGGATTCCCCCGGCTCGGGGACTGTGCAGACGAGGTGGAGCAGGCCGAACGGCCCGTTCTACGACCAAGCGGCAAGAAAAGGACACTAAGCGTGGCGGGACAAAAGATCCGCATCAGGCTCAAGGCCTACGACCATGAGGCGATCGACGCGTCAGCGCGCAAGATCGTCGAAACGGTCACCCGTACGGGTGCCCGCGTCGTCGGACCGGTGCCGTTGCCGACAGAGAAGAACGTGTACTGCGTCATCCGTTCGCCGCACAAGTACAAGGACTCGCGCGAACACTTCGAGATGCGTACTCACAAGCGGCTCATTGACATCCTCGACCCGACACCGAAGACGGTGGACGCGCTCATGCGCATCGACCTCCCGGCCAGTGTCGACGTCAACATCCAGTGAGCGCGGAGACAACGATGACTGATAACAAGAACCGGCCTGCGACAGGAATTCTGGGCACCAAGCTCGGAATGACCCAGGTCTTCGACGAGAACAACCGCGTCGTTCCGGTGACCGTGATCAAGGCAGGCCCCAACGTGGTCACCCAGATCCGCACCCAGGAACGTGACGGCTACAGCGCCGTCCAGGTCGCATTCGGTGCGATCGACCCGCGCAAGGTGAACAAGCCCACCACCGGCCAGTTCGAGAAGGCAGGTGTCACCCCGCGTCGCCACATCGTGGAGATCCGCGTTGCCGACGCCTCGCAGTTCGAGGTCGGCCAGGAGCTCACCGCTGCAGTGTTCGAGGACGGCGCATACGTCGACGTCACCGGCACCAGCAAGGGCAAGGGCTTCGCCGGAACCATGAAGCGTCACGGCTTCAAGGGCCAGGGAGCGAGCCACGGCGCACAGGCCGTGCACCGTCGCCCCGGATCCATCGGTGGCTGCGCAACGCCCGGTCGCGTCTTCAAGGGAATGCGCATGTCCGGACGTATGGGTGGCGACCGCGTCACGACGCAGAACCTCTCGGTCCACAAGGTGGACAGCGAGAACGGTCTGCTGCTGATCAAGGGAGCGATCCCGGGCCGTCGCGGCAACGTCGTGATCGTCAAGTCTGCATTGAAGGGTGGTGCACGGGCATGACCAGCCTCGAGAAGAACACCGAGACCAAGCTGACGCTCGATGTCAAGGAAGCCGGCGGCAAGACCAACGGCACCGTCGATCTCCCCGCGGAGATCTTCGACGCACCGGCGAACATTGCGCTGCTGCACCAGGTCGTCATCGCACAGCTGGCAGCTGCTCGTCAGGGAACCCACTCCACGAAGACTCGTGGCGAGGTTCGCGGCGGCGGCAAGAAGCCGTACCGGCAGAAGGGCACCGGCCGCGCCCGTCAGGGCTCGACCCGCGCTCCTCAGTTCGTCGGCGGTGGCACGGTCCACGGACCGCAGCCGCGCGACTACAGCCAGCGGACCCCCAAGAAGATGAAGGCCGCCGCACTGCGCGGAGCCCTCTCCGATCGGGCCCGCAGCGAGCGCCTGCACGTCATCACCGAACTGGTTGCCGGACAGGTTCCGTCCACCAAGGGTGCGAAGACGTTCCTCGCCGAGATCTCGGACCGCAAGAAGGTCCTGCTCGTCGTCGGCCGCGAGGACATCGCAGCCTGGAAGAGCGTTCAGAACCTGGACGGCGTGCACCCCATTGCACCCGACCAGCTCAACACCTACGACGTGCTCAACGCCGATGATGTCGTTTTCAGCGTGGAAGCGCTGAACACCTTCATCGCTGGGCCTGCAAAGAACGAGGAGGCAAGCAAGTGACCACGATCGCCGATCCCCGCGACATCTTGCTGGCACCGGTCATCTCCGAGAAGTCCTACGGGCTGATCGAAGAAAGCACGTACACGTTCCTGGTGCACCCGGACTCGAACAAGACGCAGATCAAGATTGCCGTCGAGAAAATCTTCGACGTCACCGTGACCAGCGTCAACACGATGAACCGTCAGGGCAAGCGTAAGCGGACCCGGTTCGGTTACGGCAAGCGCAAGGACACCAAGCGCGCGCTCGTAACGCTCTCCGCCGACAGCAAGCCCATCGAGATCTTCGGAGGTCCGGTCGCGTAAGCGACTGGGACTCTTCGGATATAGAGGACGAGAAGACTCATGGCAATCCGTAAATACAAGCCGACAACCCCGGGCCGTCGTGGCTCCAGCGTTTCCGATTTCGCTGAGATCACGCGTTCGACCCCCGAGAAGTCGCTGATCCGCCCGCTGCACGGTCGCGGTGGACGTAACGCACACGGTCGTATCACCACCCGGCACAAGGGTGGCGGTCACAAGCGCGCGTACCGTCTCATCGATTTCCGTCGCAACGACAAGGACGGCGTTCCGGCCAAGGTCGCTCACATCGAGTACGACCCCAACCGCACCGCGAACATCGCACTGCTGCACTTCGCAGACGGCGAGAAGCGTTACATCGTCGCACCCAAGGGCATCGCCCAGGGATCGCCGATCGAGCAGGGTGCCAATGCCGACATCAAGCCCGGCAACAACCTGCCCCTGCGCAACATCCCGACGGGTACGACCATTCACGCGGTCGAGCTCCGTCCGGGTGGTGGCGCGAAGATGGCCCGCTCCGCCGGAGCGAGCATTCAGCTCCTCGGCAAGGAAGGCCCCTACGCCACGCTGCGTATGCCGTCCGGTGAAATCCGTCGCGTCGACGTGCGCTGCCGCGCAACCGTCGGCGAGGTCGGCAACGCCGAGCAGTCGAACATCAACTGGGGCAAGGCCGGCCGCATGCGCTGGAAGGGCAAGCGCCCGACCGTTCGTGGTGTCGTGATGAACCCGGTCGACCACCCGCACGGTGGCGGCGAGGGCAAGACCTCCGGTGGACGCCACCCGGTCAGCCCCTGGGGACAGCCGGAAGGCCGTACCCGCAAGAACAAGGCGAGCGACAAGCTCATCGTCCGTCGTCGTCGTACCGGCAAGAACAAGCGCTAGGAGGGAGTTCAGAATGCCACGCAGCCTGAAGAAAGGCCCGTTCGTAGACGATCACCTCCTCGCGAAGGTTGACGTCCAGAACGACAAGGGAACCAAGCAGGTCATCAAGACCTGGTCCCGTCGATCGACAATCCTGCCCGACTTCATCGGTCACACTTTCGCCGTCCACGACGGTCGTAAGCACGTACCGGTGTTCGTGTCCGACTCCATGGTCGGCCACAAGCTCGGGGAATTTGCACCGACCCGCACGTTCAAGGGTCACATCAAGGACGACCGGAAGGCGAAGAGGCGATGACCAACTTCACCCCCACCGCCAATCCGACTGCCAAGGCCGTAGCGAAGCACGTTCGCGTCACGCCGATGAAGGCACGTCGCGTCGTGGATCTGGTTCGTGGGCGCTCCGTCGAGGACGCGCTCAACATCCTCAAGTTCGCGCCGCAGGCAGCGAGCGAGCCGGTCGCCAAGGTGATCGCCTCCGCAGCAGCCAACGCCGAGAACAACCTGGATCTCGATCCCAGCACGCTGATCGTCGCCACTGCATTCGTCGACGAGGGTGCAACCCTCAAGCGATTCCAGCCGCGCGCTCAGGGCCGGGCATTCCGGATCCGCAAGCGCACCAGCCACATCACGGTGATCGTCGAAAGCCTGCCCAAGACCGGCGGAACGTCTCGCAACCGTCGTAAGGGCCAGGCGTCCAAGGAAGGGGCTCAGTAGTGGGTCAGAAAATCAACCCGCACGGCTTCCGCTTGGGTATCACCACTGACTGGAAGTCGCGCTGGTACGCAGACAAGCAGTACTCGGAGTACGTCAAGGAAGACGTCGAGATCCGCAAGCTTCTTGCCACCGGCATGGAGCGCGCGGGCATCGCGAAGGTCGAGATCGAGCGCACCCGTGACCGTGTCCGCGTGGACATCCACACGGCACGTCCGGGCATCGTCATCGGTCGTCGTGGCGCCGAGGCCGACCGCATCCGCGGAGCTCTCGAGAAGCTGACCGGCAAGCAGGTTCAGCTCAACATCCTCGAGGTCAAGAACGCCGAGTCCGAGGCTCAGCTCGTTGCCCAGGGTGTTGCCGAGCAGCTCAGCAACCGCGTCGCATTCCGTCGCGCAATGCGTAAGGCCATCCAGTCGGCCATGCGTCAGCCGAACGTCAAGGGCATTCGTGTTCAGTGCTCCGGCCGTCTCGGTGGCGCTGAAATGTCTCGCTCGGAGTTCTACCGCGAGGGACGCGTTCCCCTGCACACGCTCCGTGCCGACATCGACTACGGGCTGTACGAGGCCAAGACCACCTTCGGCCGCATCGGCGTGAAGGTCTGGATCTACAAGGGCGACATCGTCGGCGGACGGCGTGAACTCGCTGCCGCTGCGGCCCCGGCCGCCGGTGCAGACCGTCCCCGTCGTGAGCGTCCCACTCGTCCGCGTCGCAGCGGTGCCTCGGGCACCACGGCGACCAGCACCGAGGCCGGCCGCGCGGCATCCGCAACCGAGGCTCCGGCCTCGACCGAGCCCACTCAGGAGGGCTGACGCATGTTGATCCCCCGCCGGGTCAAGCACCGCAAGCAGCACCACCCGAAGCGTTCGGGTGCCGCCAAGGGCGGAACTCAGGTGACATTCGGTGACTACGGCATCCAGGCTCTCGAGCCCGCCTACATCACCAACCGTCAGATCGAATCCGCTCGTATCGCGATCACTCGCCACATCAAGCGTGGCGGCAAGGTCTGGATCAACATCTTCCCGGACCGCCCCCTCACCAAGAAGCCTGCCGAGACCCGCATGGGTTCCGGTAAGGGTTCGCCCGAGTGGTGGATCGCGAACGTCAAGCCGGGTCGCGTGCTCTTCGAGCTGTCGTACCCCGACGAGACCATCGCGCGTGAGGCACTGACTCGCGCCATCCACAAGCTGCCCATCAAGGCACGCATCATCACCAGGGAGGAGCAGTTCTGATGGCTACCGGAACCCCAGCCGCAGAGCTCCGCGAGCTCACCGGTGAAGAGCTGGTCACCAAGCTGCGTGAGTCGAAGGAAGAGCTGTTCAACCTTCGTTTCCAGATGGCTACCGGCCAGTTGGACAACAACCGTCGACTGCGCACCGTCCGTCACGAGATCGCGCGCATCTACACCGTCCTGCGCGAGCGTGAGCTCGGCTTGGCATCTGGTCCTTCCGAGGACACTGCAGGTGACGCGGCATGAGCGAGGAAAAGACTGTGACTGAAGAGCGCAACAACCGTAAGGTTCGGATCGGCTACGTCGTATCCGACAAGATGGAGAAGACGATCGTGGTCGAGCTCGAGGACAGGGTCAAGCACCCCCTCTACAGCAAGATCATCCGTCGTACCACCAAGGTCAAGGCACATGACGAGAAGGGCGACGCCGGCGTAGGCGATCGCGTTCAGCTCATGGAGACCCGCCCGCTGTCCGCCACGAAGCATTGGCGACTGGTCGAGGTTCTCGAAAAGGCCAAGTAAGCATCTGATGCTCGAAAGACCCACCCCCGGCAACGAGGGTGGGTCTTTTCGTCGTGTCTTCCATCTCCTGTCAGGTGTCGTCGGTGCCCGACTCGTCCACGCGTTTCCCCCGTCGAGTGCCTGCGTCGGTCACGGTGATCGTGCCTGTTCGCAACGGCGCGCACACGATCGGCGCACAGCTCGATGCGCTGCAAGAACAGTCGTACGCGGGCCGATTCGACATTCTCGTAGCGGACAACGGGTCGTCCGACGACCTGGCCGGTCTACTCGCACGCAGGCAGGGCCAGGGACGAGTGCCGGTGGGTTATGTTCTGGCCGATGAGCTACCGGGTGCTTCGCACGCACGCAACGTGGGTGCCCGACATGCCACGGGAGAATTCATCGCCTACTGCGACGCGGACGATGTTGTGCGAGAACACTGGTTGCACCACCTGGTTATGGCCGCAGGGTATGCAGACCTCGTGAGCGGGTCTCTGGATACTTCGATGATCAACTCGCCGAAGGACCACATGCGGCGTCCGTTTCAAGGCTCGATCCGCCGTCGGACGCTGTTCGTGTAGCCGCACGTCACCTACCCAACAAGCCGCCGAGCGCCCCGCCGACGCCGGCCTGCTCTCCGCCCCCGGTGCCACCCACCAGCCCACCCGGAGGTTGCTCCGAGGGTTGAACCACGACGAATCCTTGGCCGGCGAACTCGAGGGTGAATCGTTCTCCGGTCGTGCGGCCGATGAGCGTACCGAGACCGAACGAGTCGTTCTTCTTGACCCTGGTCTGCAAGGAGGACGACCATGCGACGGCCGCCTGCGGGTCGGCGAACGTCGGTTGATCGACGTTCAGCACCACCGGAACACCGTCGGTGGTGATGGCAATGCGGCCCCGGCCGGTGAACACGCAGTTGAAGAAGCCCGCATTGCCGCCGGCCGCTGCACCCTGCACCCGTTTGATGTCGTAGCTCAGTGTGGATTCGAAGGCCAGCACGTTGGCACCGTTGATGGTCAGACCGTCCGAGCCGTCCAGGTCGATCAGATGAACGTCCTGGGCGGCGTTGGCGAGAAAGAGATCCCCCTGGCCGGTGACCTTCATCAGCGGAACACCCTCGCCGGACAAAGCCTGTTTCAGAGCCCGGCCGATGCCTCCGGAGCCCTTGGCCTCGAACTGCAGATTGCCTTGATAGGCGACCATCGAACCGGCTCGAGCCATGATGTCGCCGTTCATCCCGATTCGACACATCTTGCTGCCCTGCTTCTGGATACCCGAGCCGGGAACCTCGGCGTGGGCGGGCGCGAACAGTTCGCTTCTCATGGCCAGAACTCCTTGTCGAGCTGGTGAATTCACGGTGGAATCGGTGATGGGTGAGGACGGCTCGGCGGGCGCAGGTGGCTCGTCCGTTTCGACGCTGATGCCGAATGCGTTGGCCAACCCCGCCAGGCCATCTGCATAACCCTGGCCGACGGCGCGGATCTTCCACTGATCGCCGCGCCGGTAGACCTCGATGCACACGAGCGCAGACTCGTCACCGATGCCGTCTGCCGAGTACGAGACCTGAGGTGCCGACGCGTCGGACACGGCAACAGATACCGGTCCGGCTGCTGCGAACGTCGTCGGCCCGGTGCCATCGAGGGAAGCAGCGATGACGACGGTCTCGATGTCGGCTGGAATCGCCGACGGATCCACCCGAACGAGATGGCCCGACGACGCGCGTCGGTATTCGACGCCTGCACCCTCGGGCTGATTCCAGAAGACCATATCGGCGTCGGACCGCACGCGGCCGTTGGAGGCCAGCAGCAGAGCCGACACGTCGACGTGCGTCGAACTACTCAGTTCGACCGTCAGTGGACCGGTTGGTGCAGGGCAGTTCTCCCCGCGTGCGAGGACTTTCACAGGCACCAGTGTGCCAGGCCCATCTGGTGTACGAGAATCTGCCGAGACGCCGGTGTCGCGTTTGAAGGTGTGCGTCAAGGGGTAGTACAGGAAGCCGAGCGGGTGATCCTTGAGCTCATTCACTTCTTGTCGAGAAAGGGTGCTCACTATGCAGTGGTGGGGTTGGGTCATCGTGGCCCTCGTGTTGATTATGGCGATCGTCGGAGCAGTACTGCTGGTGCAGGCCCGGCGTCGGTCCGGAGGCGTGATCATCACCGCACCGCGCAACGAAACGCCTACGAAAAAAGAACCATGAGCGAAAA
Source organism: Rhodococcoides navarretei (assembly GCF_038069675.1). Lineage (NCBI taxonomy): Bacteria > Bacillati > Actinomycetota > Actinomycetes > Mycobacteriales > Nocardiaceae > Rhodococcoides > Rhodococcoides navarretei. The sequence goes on along the minus strand of NZ_JBBPCN010000001.1, from coordinate 3,466,699 downwards.
ACTGATGCGGTCGAGCGAGATCGCCAAAAGGCCCGTAGTCACCTTCGCAGGCGAGGACGTCGCGCAGGTCAAGGACATCGTGTACGCCCCGGACGGCGGGGCCGTAGCAGGCTTCACCCTCGCAGGCCGAGGCCTTTTCTCCGGCCCGAAGAAAGAGGTCATGCCGTGGCGATCGGTGGCTGCCCTCGGACCGGACGCGGTGATGATTCTCAGCGAGGACGCTCTGACCCCCGCCGATCAGATGTTCGCCGCAGCCGAGGACGACGGTGAGAATTCCGAGCCTGCACCGGAGCGTCGTGGGGACATTCTGGGTTCTACTGTTCTGACGGATACGGGAACCGATCTGGGCACTGTCGTCGACGTGATCATCGAGGTGAGCGGACGGAACGGCGGGCAGTGCGATGTCGTCGGCTACGAGATCAAGTCCTCCGAGTCGATGAAGAACAAGGGAGCAACCGTGCTCATCCCGCTGCCGGACACACTTGCGGCCTCGGGCGAGCACCTCATGGTTCCGGCCAGTGCCACCGATTTCGTACGTGACGACCTTGCAGGTTTCGGCGCGGCCGTGGACGCCTTCCGAGCACAGCTGAAGGGAACTCGCTGATGTTGTTCTCAGAGTCCGTCGGTCGCAAGATAGTGAGCACCTCCACCGCCGACACCGTCGGTGCTGTCGGGGAATTCCTTGTCGATCCGCGAAGTCGCACCGTAGCCGGTCTACAGATCAAGAAAAGCAAAACCGGTGACGCGCTTATGTGGTCCGGTATTTCCTCGTTCGGTTCGGACGCAGTGACAGTCGAGTCGGCGGACTCCATCGTCGATATCGGAACCGAGGACTCACTGTCCGGTCTGCACGGCAAAGCTCACCGCGTGATCGGTAAACGCGCGCTCAGTACTGCTGGGGTCGATCTCGGCACGGTGGACGACGTGGAGTTCGATCCGGAGACAGGCGCTGTCACGTCGGTGATCGTGGACACCGTATCCATCGAGGGACGCACCCTCACCGGAGTCGGGTCGTATGCCGTCGTCCTCGATCATCGGGACCGCTGAATTCTCACGTCACTGGTGTGCGTCGGGGTCCCGACGAGCATCGACTATTTTGAGATCGGGAATCCCCACGATCTCGTTGGTGGCTGACGCTATACCTATTCCAGCTTCGTCCAGACCGGCGAGAATGTCGCGGGTCATGAGGTCCTTGATCGCTCTGACGCCGCGGTGCGGCACGAGGAACCGTAGCGACAGTTCGACCCAGTTGTCGGTGATCCGCCAGTAGACCGACGGGTTCAACGATGTGGGAGCCAAGGCATAGCGCCTGCGCATGGACTCGAAAGCGCCGTTGGCGCTCGGGTCGTCCACCACCGCGTGGTCGCGTGCAGCACGGAGGAGGATCTGCTCCACCAACTGTCGGTCGTCGGTGTAGGCGATGGGCAGAACGATCTCTTCCCATAGATATGGGAATTCACGGGTGTAGTTGTAGACCGGATCGGTGAAGATGACACCGTTGGTGACGGTGACCAGGCGTCCGGTGTACTGGCGCGAGTTGACCCATATTGCCGGATCGGAGTCCGACACAGCCGGCGGTTGGCCCATCTCCATGATCGTGGTCTTGAGAAAACCGAGACGGACGACGTCACCGCGCACACCGCCCAGAGTGATCCTGTCGCCGATTCCGAAGGTGTCACCTCGCAGGATCACGAAGTAGGCGGCCAGCGAGGTGATCACCTGCTGCAGAGCGAAAGCCAGACCTGCACTGATCAATCCGACGCCGGTGGTGATATCGGTATTCGGGGTCACCCAAATCGAGACCAGGCCCAGCACGAGAACTACGGCGACGATCACCTGCAGGCCCTGGCGCGCCCAGAATCGCCGCGAATCACCGACCTCGCCCCCGAGGGATCGGCGCGTGAGTGCCAACACCAGCCGGCGCAGAGCGAGCACGATGGTGACGAAGACGGCAGTGACCACCAGCTTCACGCCGGTCGTGGTGCTGATTCCCACGAGGGTGACCCCGAATAGTTCGGCGGACTGTGCCGTATACATGACGCTCACGAACTACTCCGACTGCCGATCAGGCTGCAGGCGTCCACGATACGGGTGCAATCGGCACCGAAGGCGAGACTCGGCGCATCGCATTCCTGGTATCGGTGGTGCGATGACCGGGACGCGAGCGGCCGTCCAGCCCATCGATCGGGTGGTCGTCACAGCTGAGCCAACGCGATGACTTCTTCCTCGGTGGGCGGACTCTTCGGGTGGTAGGACAGGCACAGGGGAGTGGCGGTACGGCGGAACTCCGCGCCTTCGACCGCCGCGTAGAACTGACCGGCCGGCAGTCGCCCGACATCGGGAACCGAACCGCCCTTGACGCGCGCCATCTCCTTGGCTGCCTCGACCTGCGACGGACTGTTCAACAGGCCGTAGAACTGAGTCGACGCGTTGCCTGCGATGCGGTTGTGCAGGCCCTTCGGAGCCTGGGTCGCGAACACCAAACCGAGCCCGTACTTGCGTGCCTGCGACGCGAGGGCAAGGGTGCTGTGTGTCGCCGCGGTCGTCCTGTCCGAAGGCGCGAAGTTCTGCGCCTCGTCCATGACGAACAGTCCGCCCAGTGGCCGGTCACCTGCCGGGTTCTTCTTGATCCACGCGAACAGGCCCATCTGGAGTTGATTGACGAAACTCTGCTTCTGCTCATCGGTGGTCAGACCGGCCAGGTTGATCACCGACACCCTGGCCTTCTTGCCCTCGACAGGCGTCAGTAGAACAGCTGGATCGACAGGTGTACCGGCCCCGGCGAACATCGGATCGTTCGCGGCGGCGGCCTTGAGATTCTCGGCCAGTCCGGCAGCGATGCGAACGGCGTCGCGCATCTCGCTGGCGTCCTCGGGGAACTCCTCCAGCAGGGCGATGAAGTCGGTGAGGTTCCCGCCGTGCGGCCGTCGACCGAACAGATCGAGTGCCGACTTCAGCACGGCCCGACCATGTTTGGCCTTCTGCGAGGTGCCGAGAACGCCGGCCGCCGGTTCGAGCGAAGCCAGTGCGGACTCGACGGAGGCCTCGAACTCGTCGGCGTCGCCGAGGACGCTGACGAAATCGGGAAGTGGCTGGAAGCTGAGCGGGCGACCGGCGGACTTACGCGGCGTCCAGACCACGACATCGGTGTCGCGCAGGTATGCCGTGGCTTTGGCTTCGTCTCCCGGCGGCCACGTTCGCTCGTCCTCCGGCCATGCAGTGCCGAGCCGAGCCAGGTCGTTGTTGACGTCGAGTACGATCGCCGAAACACCCTGCAGGGCGCACTCTTCCACCAGGCGGCGGATGAGCACCGTCTTGCCGGAGCCGGAGCCGGCGAAGATCGCAGTGTGCTTACGCAACGCTTCGAGGGGAACGGCGACATCAGCGCCGGTGCTCAGTTCGGCACCCACCACGATGGACGGCCGACGCGCTGCGGCCGGTGCCGCAGCGGCGATCGGGGTCTCCGGTTCGATGAGGGCCGTGTCGTCGTCGACGACACTCACGGCAGGCAACACCGCCCCGAACAATTCGACGTCGTGTGCCGGCTTGCGCGCGAGCAGCCAGGAGGTGAGCGCGGGCGAATTCTCGCTCAGCAGGATCGACAGTGCCGCCAATGCCCGACGGTCCTCGTCGCTCAACGGCACCACGACGCCTCCGGCGCGACGCAGGGCTGCAATGGTCTGCTCGGTCTTCGCTCCATTGGGCCACGGGTCGTTCCTGATCAGAATCAGCCGCCGTTTGGGCATGTCGACCCGGAGGCCCGCCGTGGTCACCGCGCGCTCCACGCGGGCCAGCGCGGCCCGAGCGTTGCCGGACGTCACCGCGCGGAAGCACCAGTGCTCCTCGTCGTCGGTATCGGTGTCGACGGTGTGGCGGAGCCGGGCGTGCAGGGCAGGCTTGCCGCTCGGGGGCGGGTCCTGGGCCAGGCTGTCGTCGGACGACTGGTGTTCGTGAATCCACGCGGTCAGTCCCGCAGACAGCAGTGTGGGAACGATCGAGTCCTCGCTGTCGGGTCGCAGCGGAACGGAGACGTCCACCTGTTCGCGAAGTTGCCGGTATCGATCGTCGAGGATGTCGAGTTCGTTGATCCGCGCTTTGGGAAGGTCCGACGCATCGGCCGGGCCGGACCGGTCGGTGAAGCTCGTCAGCTCCGACGCGACGCCGGTGTCGAGGCAGTGCCGGATGTGGCGATCGACGGCAATGAGCAGTTGGCGCGGCGTGAAGTCCGGGGCTTGCTCGAACGCGTCGGGTGCCACCGGCCACGTCGGGTGCGGCGGAGTGAATCCGGCTTCGAGGAAGCACGCCGCGAGGCGTCGCCCGAGTAGCAGACGGCCGATGTCAGACGACGGAATCGGCTTGAGCGTCTGGGTGACTCGGAAACGGTCTCGCATGGGAGCGACTCCGCGGGCGGCGATCAGTTCCCATGCACTCGACAGAGCCGACAGTACCGAGGCGGTGCGGGGGAGTGTCTCGCGTAGGGACATCAACCCGTGCGCCAGCTGCTCGACGACCTTGTCTTCCTGTGCGTCGGCGAACTCCTGGTCCGATCCGGTGCGCGACTGCGCCACCAGCGTGTCGATCTGGTCGATGGCAAGAATTGTCGGGCCGGTGATGGCGAGCAGGCGAGAGATGTTCTCGGCAATGCCCTGGTGGCCCAGCTCGGCCCGGCGAATGCCCCAGGCGGAGAACTCCTCGGGGTCGACATCGTCGATCGACTGCAGGTAGGCGTCGCCCAGATCCTGAACGGCCGAATCCGGGGCGATGGACAACACCAGCGCGCGCAGCGTGTGCTGCGACGTGCGGCGGTGCCGGGGATGAACCTTGTACACCGCAGTGACGAAAGCGTCGAGGGTCTCGGCGTCGATCATGTTCTCGCCCATGATCTTCGAGCGCTGATCGTCCGAGATCTCGCCGATCTCGCACAGGCGTCGGAGCAGTAGACCGAGCTGGCTGTCGGAGCCGCGGCCCGACGGGCGCATCAGGTCGTCGAGCATCCCCATCAGCGTCGAGCGCCAGAAACCGGCGGCGTCGAGGAGTCTGATCAGAAAGAAGTACCCGCCCTCGAGCTGTACTTCCTCACGTACCTGGCCGAGCAGGTGTGTCTTGCCCGAACCTGCCGGGCCGCGCACGACGACGCCGAGTGGGCTGGCGTCGTCGGAGGCCTCCGCGTCGGCGTAGGCATTCATCACCTCGACGAACACGCGCTCGTGCATCCCCGGTACGTGCACGTTGGACTGGGAACGCCATACGTCGTCGGGTGTCGGTGCCCAGCTCAACCGCACCGATTCGAGAGCTCGGATCTGCTCGTTGTCCGTCATCGTCGAGTCAATACCCATCATGGTTCGATCGAGAGAAGGTGGTTCTGCTGATTGCCGACGACGACGGCCGCGGCGCGTTCCTCGTCGGTCAACGTCTTCTGATTCTCCTCGGGAATGAGCGCGACATCTGCGGCGCGGCGCAGGCGCGCCAGGGCGTCGTCCAGATCCGTTCTCGGTATGTCACGCAACTCGTTTCGGAGCCTGGAGAGGCGGACGGTGCTGCCGGGTTCGTGCGCGAGCCGTGCGTAGGCCGCACGAATCGAGGCCTCGATGTCGACGGCCTTGTCGGTCTCGTCGACGGGAGCCGGCTCGTTCCCGCGGGGTGAGAACACCTCTGCTGGGCGACTGTCGGTGCGATCGAGCCATCGACGCAGACCTGCCAGTACGGTGAACATCGCCTTACCGGCTCCGGTCGATCGAGCCGGTGGTTCACCGCCGATGAGTTCGCCGCAGGTGCGCCATCCCTTGTCGGTGAGTTCGAGCGTCATCGGGCGTACCGAGGAATTCACCTCGATCAGACCGGCGTTCTTCAGCTTGTCGCGAGACGGCTTCGCCAATTCGGGGCCCATCGTTTTGAGTTCGGAATTCTTGACCGGACTCGACTCGGCCATCAGGACCAGCAGCACTGCTGCTTCGGTCCCGTTCAGGTCTTCGGTACTCATCGAGGATCCCCCTTCGATCGTCTTCTCGATACTGCCTCGCGGATGGTAGCTACCGCACGGTGCGGGTCGTCGATCACCTGAGCGTTGGTGAAGCGCAACACCAGGTAGCCATGTGTCTGCAGCTGGTTGTCGCGGACGCGGTCCTCGGCGAAACGGTCGGCGGCGCGGTGTTCGTTGCCATCGATTTCCACGACAATTCTCTCGGTGCGCCACAGTACGTCGACCGTGAACGGTCGTGTCAGCTCGCCGAGTCTGATGGTGCGGTTGTGTTCGCGGCCGGCGGCCCATTCGTGGAGGTCGAGTGCCCGGTACAGACGTTTCTCGGGTTCGCTGGCCGGGTGTGGTTGTCCCGCGATGGGTGGGTAGCTCACGGGGCGGAAGCGATCGAGGACAGTGCTGACGCCGGCGGGCACCGCGGGTGCGCGCACCGACACGGACGGAAATCTGTCCGTTCCCGACCCCCCACCGCCGGTCACCCAGACCGCTGTCCTCGCGTGGTTGCACAACCATTCCGCCGCAGTCCCGATGACGTCGCCATCCAGTCCCGAGGGCACCACCAACACGAGAGCGGTGGAGCGTCGTTGCTGAGCGGAGGCAAGGATCCGAGCCGACCCCGCTGCTCGGGTCTCGACGGTGAAGGCGTTTCGACGAGGCCGAAGCCCCGCGACCGCGGACTCCGCGAGAGCCGCGACGTACGGACCGAAGTGCGGGGTATCGGCGGCGAGCCGCACCGCGGTGACGCGTGCCGCGCGCCGATCCAACGTCGACGACCCTTCGTGGTGGGCGAACTCCCCGAGCCAGAGCGGAACCGCGTCGACGGCCGCGTTCTCCAGTCCGGTGACCACCGCATCCACGAGATCGGCGGCGCGATTCGCCGTCGCGGGATCGACCGCGAAGAATACGATCGAGGGCGCGCCCGACGGTAGAGGGTTCACGGCCTCGGCAAGTTCGTGCTCGGTGGCACCGCGTAGTCGGACGACCCGATCCAGCGGCAGAGACGACCACCAGCCCGCGGCGGCATCGTTCGCGGTCACAGCTGCACCACGCCCACCCTGACTCGCCCCATGACCGAACCGTACCGACAGGCTCCGACAAGCGGATGGCTACGACGAGGATTTGGATCCTGCCCGAGTGTTCCCCTACACTTGACCGGTTGCCTGTGGCAGCGGTGTGCTTTCGTGCGCCCGTGCCCGGCAGCCGACCGCGCGTGTCGGGACGGAAATCCGGCACGTACGTACATCCAGGTCAAGGAGAAGTGAGTGATTCAGCAGGAGTCGCGAGTACGCGTCGCTGATAACACGGGCGCGAAGGAAATCCTTTGCATCCGCGTTCTCGGTGGTTCGTCACGTCGCTACGCCGGAATCGGCGACATCATCGTAGCCACGGTGAAGGACGCCATTCCCGGTGGAAACATCAAGAAGGGTGAGGTCGTCAAGGCCGTCATCGTCCGCACCATCAAGGAGCGTCGCCGTCCGGATGGCTCGTACATCCGTTTCGACGAGAACGCTGCGGTGCTGATCAAGCCGGACAACGATCCCCGTGGAACCCGTATCTTCGGCCCGGTCGGCCGTGAGCTGCGTGAGAAGAAGTTCATGAAGATCGTCTCGCTCGCCCCGGAGGTGCTGTAAATGAAGGTGCACAAGGGCGACACCGTTCTCGTGATCGCAGGCAAGGACAAGGGTGCCAAGGGCAAGGTCATTCAGGCCTACCCCGCTGACTCCAAGGTTCTGGTCGAGGGTGTGAACCGCATCAAGAAGCACACCGCGGTCTCCGCCAACCAGCGCGGCGCATCCTCGGGCGGCATCGTCACCCAGGAAGCTCCGATCCACGTTTCGAACGTCGCAGTGGTCGACTCGGACGGAAACCCCACTCGTGTGGGCTACCGGACCGACGAAGAATCCGGCAAGCGCGTTCGTGTTTCCCGGAAGAACGGGAAGGACATCTGAGATGACTACCACCGAAAACATCGCGGGCGAACAGCCCCGCCTCAAGGCGCGCTACCGCGCCGAGATCAAAGACGCCCTGAACACCGAATTTGCATACGAGAACGTCATGCAGATCCCCGGCATCGTCAAGGTCGTCGTCAACATGGGTGTCGGCGACGCCGCCCGTGACGCCAAGCTGATCAACGGTGCAGTTGCCGACCTCGCTGCCATCACCGGCCAGAAGCCGGAGATCCGCAAGGCACGCAAGTCCATCGCACAGTTCAAGCTGCGCGAAGGAATGCCCATCGGCGCACGCGTCACCCTCCGTGGCGACCGCATGTGGGAGTTCCTCGACCGTCTGGTCTCCATTGCCCTTCCCCGAATCAGGGACTTCCGCGGCCTCTCGGGCACGCAGTTCGACGGCAACGGAAACTACACGTTCGGCCTCAACGAGCAGTCGATGTTCCACGAGATCGACGTGGACAAGATCGACCGTCCGCGCGGCATGGACATCACCGTAGTAACCACTGCAACCAACAACGAAGAAGGCCGCGCGCTGCTCAAGCACCTCGGCTTCCCGTTCAAGGAGAACTGAGTCCATGGCGAAGAAGGCATTGGTCAACAAGGCCAACAAGAAGCCGAAGTTCGCGGTGCGTGCATACACTCGCTGCAACCGCTGCGGCCGTCCCCATTCCGTGTTCCGCAAGTTCGGCCTCTGCCGTATCTGCGTGCGCGAGATGGCACACGCCGGAGAGCTTCCCGGAGTTCGCAAGAGCTCCTGGTGACCTGAAGCCTCCGGGCTTCATCACACCACGCTGATGGGCGTGGGTTCCGACAGGAACCCTCGCCCATTTTGCGTTGCTCAGGTCCTGACTTTCACACCGACCACACGTCGTGTCGTAGATCCAGAGAGCGGACCAGATCCACCGCCGCATGATGATGCTGGCTGTCGACGACCAGCAGCAGGCCACGCTCGGACATCGCCGACGCGAGGGCATCGGTGGAGACGGTTCTACATCCAGGCGGCATGTCCGGGTCTCCGAGTTCCCGGTAGGTGTCGGCAATCGCCACTACGTCCTCGACTGGATCGAATCCCCAGACGGTCACGAAATGTCCTACGTTCCAGTCGAAGTCGGTCAACTCTGCAGTATGTACATTCGCCAACGATCCGAAGCGGAAAGGCCCGTCGGCAAGACGGTCGAGTAACAGACGCAATCTCTCGACGGAGGGCCCCACGATGGGAACCACGGCGACGCGGTGATCGGTCGCGGTCTCGATGCCCTCCGTGAGACCTGCTGCCGTGGTCCCGGCTGCGTCGATCGATGCGGCTCTCGGCAGTAGATCCCACCCGTCGGTGATTCGGGGGGTTCCGGGAGGACGGGCCGAGTCGATTGCACCCGGCCAGATCGCGGACCTCGACGCGATGGCGAGTTCGTTCACGCCCGGTGCGTCGTCGCCCATGACGGCCGTCAGCGCCACCGATGCAGAGAACGGTCCGCAGAGTTGATCCGGTTGTGGCAGAGCATGATCGAGGGCCGAGACGATTGTGGTTGCCCCGACGAACCGTCGCAACATGTCAGTAGATCCAGCGCAGCGATTCGAGCAGTTCGTCCTCGGTATGGCCCTCCGCCCACGCGGCGTCGGCGTCCCGGCAGGCAACGAATGCGCCCAGAAGTTCTTCGCCCAACACGTCTCGGACCAGAGCTGACGACAGTAGGTTGTCGCGCTGCTGCGCGTGGGTCGTTGCGAGAGGCGAGATCCCCGCGGCCTCGCGACGAGCATCGTCCCAACCTCCCACGTCCTCCTGCACCGGTGACGGCAACTGCGCCGAATCCGCCACTCCCGCCAGGCCGGCCGCGATCGTGACGGCCAGAGCCAGATACGGATTGGCGGACGCGTCGCATGCCTTCAACTCGACGTTGGTGTGTTCCGGGCCGAGAAGGGGTGTGGCCGGTACGAGTCGCACTGCAGCCTCCCGGTTTTCGACGCCCCAGAACCCGAAGGCACCTGCCCAATAGCCGGGTCGACGACGCAGCAGCGACCCCGAACTCGGTGCCGTGATGGCAGTGAGTCCCGGGAGTTCTCGAACGAGGCCCGCGATGTACGCCCGCCCGGTGTCGGACAGTCCGTACTCTCCGTCGCCGGTCAGAGCGTTGTGACCGTCGCGAACCAGTGATGTGTGTAGGTGCCATCCGTTACCCGCACTGCTCGACGAGGGCAGGGGAGCGAAGCTTGCCCTCAGGCCCTGGGCTTTGGCCGCTGAGTGGATGGTCTGCCGCGCGAGTACTTGCGCATCGGCTGCAGCAAGTGGATCGAGTGGACTCAGTGCGATCTCCAGCTGGGAGCCGCCGTACTCGGCATGAATCTGCCCGATGTCGAGGCCATTCGCAGACAGCGCCTCGAGCAGCAGTACTACGAATTGATCGACATCGCGGAGTGCGTTCGCCGAGTAGGCAGGTCCGCGATGAGCGGACAGTCCGTCCGACTCGCGAGTCAGGGCGAACTCGATCTCGAATCCGGCCCGTACCTCGAAACCGGCATCGGACGCCTTCTGCACCTGCCGCTCGAGAACTGAGCGCTGATCGTAGGGCCACGGTGTGCCGTCCGCCGACAGCTGTCGTCCATGTGCCCACGCCAGCCCCGGCTGTCCGGACAGGGCGACCACGCTCGACGCGCTCTCGATCACCGGAATCAACCGCACATCGCCGGACGGCGTCGACAGTCCTTCGTGCGCGAATGTGATCCCGTCATGCGAATCGAATACCGCGAACACCGCGGTGACTCCGACTCCGCGACGTGCGGCGGCGGTCAATTCTGCGGTGGGCACGGTGCGTGATCGGACGACGCCGTTGTTGTCGACCCAGCCGATGGTCACCCCCGCGATGTTGCGGTCGCGGAGAGTGTGGGTGAGGTGGTCGATGTCGACTGCCTTCGAGTCCGTCATGGTCCGACGTTAGCGAAGAAGTGGGAGTTCGGGTGTCCAACTGGGTCTGCGGATTGCGGAATGGCTTGGCTACGCGGGAACTGAGCCGTTGCGTGTGCTCGACCGTGTCTGCGGTTGAGTCCAGGGCGGCTTCGACGCGGCGATGAATCTTTCGTACGACATTGAAACGGGGTTGAAGCGTGCCCGAGGCCTGCATCCGAACCTCCGGACCGTGTCAGGGCGCGTTGTGATGTCAGGTGCCGAGCGACAGTTTCTGGTTGTCGACAGTCATGTTCCCGAGCACGTGGATTTCGGGCCTGTTTGCAGTCGCGTTACAGCTGGCCTCCAGGTGCCAGACTGCCCTTCCTCAGTCGGTGAACAGGCCGATGAAGTACACATTATCGGAGCTGATCCTGAGGTCGCCCTCGATGTACCGCGCGAACTTCGGCACGTCGGCCAATGCGACTGGATATGGTCCCATTTCCAAGGGAAGGTCATCTTCATCGACGTCGATCAGCTCTCTGATTCCGTCTCCTGTAATAGCGACCAGGCGATAGCTGTTTGCGATCGAATCGGTTCGTTTATCATAAGATTCCAAATACCACATACCATCTCTCTAGTTCCGAATCGATCTGGTCGGCCTCGGTCCCTCTTCGAACCGCATGTCTTCCGGCTGTGGCCGTGGAGTGTGACATCTATTTCGGTTCAGCGCGAAATGAAACTTCGTACGAACGTCCTTGGTACTCCCTACGATGGGCTATTCAGCAAGGAATGAGACCCAATACTCGCAATCGGGGTCCGCCTTGATGGGAGTCCGAGCGTATTGCGCGAACTCGCCAACGAGATCGAGCGGAACATCTTTGGAGCGAACTGCAACCGGCAAGTCGAAGTGATTGTCGTCGATACCTAATATTCTCTTCACGATGTCGACAGTCATATCGCGCAGCCCCATGTTGGTCAGTGTATGAGAATAGATTCTCTTTGCGTCAGTCCAGTGTTGTCTATTGTCGAGAGGGCGTTCATCGCTCGGGCAGAGTTTCATTTGGATTCTTACGAAACCGAGGTCCATGCTGCATGGAATTTCATTCGGTGATGGTCAGTCCGAAGAATAGCCAACTTCGTATTCGCAGTTCTCATCCACCGTAAAGGGTTCGTCCATGTAAGCTGCAAAATCTGATGCCGTGGACAGTGGAACATCGTGCTGACGAATCGCAATGGGAAGTTCGTACTCGTCGTCTGTTGTGTCGAGAATTTTCTCGACTATGTCAGCTGACATGTTGTGGAGGGGGTAATCGGCCACAAGGAGGTGGGTAGTCTTGTCGAATTTCTCTAGGCGCCACATTTATTTTCCTGGCTTTCGGCTGGGTTCTGCAGGCTGGTCTGGGCTCCGGTGTTGGGGTCGTATTCCCCCAGGTGTTTACCGCTCTTGCTGTACTTTTCGACGGCTCCGTGCTGGTAGTCCCACTCGTAGATATTTCCTTTGTCATCTACCCACCGCTTTCGCCCATTCATGGTCTTTTCGCGTATCGCTTTCGGAAAGCCGGCAAGGTTTCGAGGTGGGGGGGTTGTAGTGCCAATTTCCTCCACCAGTGTCTGCGTTGAAGGTCGTCGGACTTGCTTGTAGGAGCGGTTGCACGTCCAATGCAATTCCAATGGCCGCCGCCCCGGTTGCCACGGTGACACCGACGGCAATTGCCGACGCCGCTTCCACTCCGGTGAGGACGGCGATGACACTTCCGGCGATGACGCTGCCCGTCGCGCCGGTAAGCGCGACCGTTCCCACGCCGAGTGTGAAGAAGCCGGCAACTGCACCGGCGATCGTGCCGGCCACGATGGCCGTCCCCACGATATCGATGACGCTTTGGTGAGCGTCCTGAATGGTCGAGGCCCATTCGCCGCAAGCTCTCGCGAGAGTCTCGAATTGGTCGGCGACGTTGTGCGCAGCGATGTGGACGCCGTCCATCTGGGCGAGGACATGCGGCAATTCGTCGGAAGAAAGGTCCTCGATGTCGGTCCATGCCGAGTTCGTGGCGTCGCTCGCTCGGCGTAGCTCCTCGGCGGCGGTGCGCCACGCGCTGCCGAGACCCCGCAACTTCTCCGGATCACCGTTGGGCCACATGTGGCCCTGTAGCCATCGCGTGATCAGGCCCCACCCCATCGGAGCGTCGGTGTCGCCGCCGTAGGAACCGTTGAAGCGCGGTGTATCCGTATGAGGAAGTTGTGGGGGAGTGGGTAGCGGTGGGGGCGGCGGAACGGTGTTCGCATTCTCCGCGTTGGCGTGATTGACGCCGGTTGCCGCCAGCAGATCATGAAGTTTGCCGAACGCATTCGTGATGTCGGTTGCTGCGGAAACTGCGTCGAATGCTGCGGAATCGTAACTGTCGGCCCAAGACTTTCCGGCGTTGTCGGTGCCTGCGCAGCCCCAGTTGCGGTCGAGTTCCGCGGCGAGTTCCGCTATCGCGCCGCTCGATATGGTCTTGGCGCTGCCGTACTGGGAAGCCGCATCGGCAAGGATGTCCGGGTCGACGCTGATCGGGGCCATCAGGGCCACATTCGCTTGTTGTGGTCCACGGCTGCGCGGTAGCGGTCATGGGCGCGTCGTGCCAGCGTGCCGAGTTGGGCGAGCGCGGTTCGCATATCGTTCAGTTCCTGCCGGAGTAGCTCGTGCTTCGAGCGGTGCGCCTCGGCCGCTTCGCCCTCCCACTCGACGCCGAGATCGTTCACCTCGCGCTCGACATCGGCGATGGCGGATTCGATCGTGGCTCCAACTGCGTGCGCGCGATCGACGAGAGTGAGAATCCGCTCGACGTCGGCGACATAGCGTGCCATCAACGGTCCAACCGCAGGCCGGGATCCATCGCGTGCGCGTCGATCTTCTTGTCCGCTGCGGCGTAGTCGATTGCAACGCGATCGAGCAGCGCAGCGTCCTCGGTCCGCGCGCCACACATCTTCCGAGCCGAATCGACCCGTTCCGCCCACAGAACTGCATGGGAATCGGCCGCGTTGCCCGTCCAGGAGGACTCCATCAACTCGTCGGCGTCACGGCGGATGAGGTCGATGTCGTCCCACAGCGCATCGGCGAGACCGGACATTCGGGCTGCGGCTCGACGTATGCGGTCCGGATCGGCTCTCACAGCGTCGTCCGGAACGGACCCGGCCACGTTCGGACGCCGACCGTTTCGAAAAGACCACTTGAATGCATCGAACCCCCCGGAGCGATGGAATGATGTCGGAAGGCTACTGCACCGAACCGACGAACGCGGTCGTGTTTGCCGCCTCTCACCGGCGGGGTGCCCCATGAGCTCTACCACGGCCGATTTTGAGAATGCCACCCGGTTCCCTACACTAGAGCGGTTGCCCGGGCTTCGTCGTGCCTGCACGCGAGTCCTTGCAATACAGAACGCAACCTCGAGTTCTCCGTACGTCAGCATCGAAATGCGGAAGCTCGTAACCCTGGCAGTGCAGCGATGCACTGCTTGGAGCGCAACCCCTGACCGGCAACAGTCGGTCAGGACATGTTCACTTCGTTGTAGGCCCACGATGTGACGAGCCAGGCCCGCCGGGTTTTCGAGAATCCAGGGGCACCAGCTCGCGCGTGCTGCATGGGAACCGCTGCGAGAAAGGTGCACAGGTCACACCATGACGATGACCGATCCAATTGCAGACTTCTTGACCCGTCTGCGCAACGCCAATTCGGCGTACCACGACGAGGTGAAGCTTCCCCACTCGAAGCTCAAGGCGAACATCGCCGAGATCCTCAAGCGCGAGGGCTACATCTCCGACTACCGCACGGAAGACGCCGAGGTGGGCAAGACCCTCATCGTCGATCTGAAGTACGGCCCGAGCCGTGAGCGCAGCCTCGCCGGCGTGCGACGCGTCTCCAAGCCCGGTCTCCGGGTGTACGCAAAATCCACCAATCTGCCCAAGGTTCTCGGCGGCCTGGGCGTGGCGATCATCTCCACGTCCACCGGTCTGCTCACGGAGCGTCAGGCGGCCAAGCAGGGTGTGGGCGGAGAAGTCCTCGCCTACGTCTGGTAGGGGAGGCCACCACCATGTCACGTATTGGAAAATTGCCGGTCCCAGTCCCCGCTGGCGTCGATATCACCATCGACGGCCAGAACGTTGCGGTCAAGGGCCCCAAGGGTGCCCTGAGCCTGACGGTCGCCGAACCCATTCAGATCGCTCGCGCCGATGACGGCACCATCTCCGTCACGCGGCCCGACGACGAGCGCAAGAGCCGCTCGCTGCATGGCCTCTCACGCACTCTCGTCTCGAACCTCATCACGGGTGTCACCAACGGTTACACCACGAAGATGGAGATTCACGGCGTCGGTTACCGCGTGGTACTCAAGGGCAATGACCTCGAGTTCGCACTCGGTTACAGCCATCCCGTGCTGATCGAAGCACCCGAGGGCATCACGTTCACGGTCGAGTCGCCCACGCGATTCACCGTTGTCGGCATCGACAAGCAGAAGGTCGGTCAGATCTCTGCCAACATTCGTCGTCTGCGGCGTCCGGACCCGTACAAGGGCAAGGGCATCCGCTACGAGGGTGAAGTGATCCGCCGCAAGGTCGGAAAGACAGGTAAGTGATATGAGCCAGCAAACAGCAGACAAGGCGAACGTCGTCAAGCGCACTCCGCGTGGCACCGACGTCTCGACGAAGCGTCGCCTGTCGAAGGCACGTCGTCACTTCCGCCTTCGCAAGAAGATCTCCGGAACGCCCGAGCGTCCTCGCTTGGTCGTCAACCGGTCCTCGCGTCACATCCACGTGCAGTTGATCGACGACCTCGCGGGCCACACGCTTGCAAGTGCATCGAGCATCGAAGCCGATGTGCGCGCACTCGAGGGCGACAAGAAGGCCGTCAGCGCGAAGGTCGGCGAGCTCATCGCCAGCCGCGCGAAGGCAGCCGGCGTCGAGGCAGTCGTGTTCGACCGCGGCGGCAACAACTACAGCGGCCGCATCGCGGCACTCGCAGACGCAGCCCGCGAAGGCGGGTTGACGTTCTGATGATGACAATGACTGACAACGGAAGGACAGCCTGATGCCGGGACGTCAACGGCGTGACGGCGGAAGCGGCCCCGCCGGACAGAACAGTGGCCCCAACGCAGGTGGCGACAACAACCAGCGCGGCGACAACCGCGGTGGTGGCGGTCGCGATCGTCGTGACAACGGCCGTGGCGGCAACGCTGCGGACAAGTCGAACTTCATCGAGAAGGTCGTCACGATCAACCGCGTCTCCAAGGTGGTCAAGGGTGGTCGACGCTTCAGCTTCACCGCCCTGGTCATCGTCGGTGACGGCAACGGACTGGTCGGCGTCGGCTACGGCAAGGCCAAGGAAGTTCCCGCGGCCATCCAGAAGGGTGTCGAGGAAGCTCGCAAGAGCTTCTTCCGCGTCCCGATGATCGCCGGCACCATCACGCACCCCATCCAGGGCGAGGCCGCAGCCGGCGTCGTCATGTTGCGTCCGGCCAGCGCCGGTACCGGCGTCATCGCCGGTGGCGCTGTGCGTGCCGTGCTGGAGTGCGCCGGTGTCCACGACGTGCTGTCGAAGTCGCTCGGTAGCGACAACGCCATCAACGTCGTGCACGCGACCGTCGCAGCCCTCAAGGGTCTGCAGCGTCCCGAGGAAGTTGCGGCTCGCCGCGGCCTGACCCTCGAAGAGGTTGCACCCGCCGGAATGCTGCGCGCACGCGCACAGGCAGGAGCGGTGAAGTAATGGCTCAGCTGAAGGTCACCCAGATCAAGAGCACCATCGGCCAGAAGGCGAACCAGCGTGACAGCCTGCGCACTCTCGGGCTCAAGGGCATCCGCCAGACGGTCGTCCGCGAGGACAACCCGCAGAACCGCGGGCTGGTCAACACGGTGCGCCACCTCGTAACTGTTGAGGAGGTCTAACCATGACCATCAAACTGCACCACCTGCGCCCCGCAGCCGGATCCAAGTCGACGAAGATTCGTGTCGGCCGCGGTGAAGGTGGCAAGCGTGGCAAGACCGCAGGTCGCGGTACCAAGGGAACCGGCGCACGCAAGAACGTGCCGGCACGCTTCGAGGGTGGCCAGATGCCCCTCCACATGCGGCTCCCGAAGCTCAAGGGCTTCACCAACCGCAACCGTGTCGTGTTCCAGGTCGTGAACCTGCGCGACATCGAGCGTCTGTTCCCCGAGGGCGGTCAGATCGGAATCCCCGAGCTCATCGCCAAGGGTGCCGTTCGCAAGAACGAGCCCGTCAAGGTTCTCGGCGACGGAAACCTGACCGTGAAGGTCGAGATCTCGGCCAACAAGTTCACGGGCTCCGCCAAGGAAAAGATCGCCGCTGCCGGCGGTTCTGCAACCGAGGTATGAGCATCGGTTCGATGTGCTGACTAGCAGCGCATCGACCAGCAGTTCGTGACGATGGCCGCAGCCACAGCTCTCGCAGCTGAGCTGCGGCCATCGTTGCCTCGGCACCACGTGCCGTGGTCGACCGAACGGACAGGGTCCAACACTGACCGTCGGGCGGTTCGATACGCACTGTTAGAGTTCTAGAGTTCACAGAAGTTCGTTTCGATGCGGGCGACGCATGTCGCTTGCAGTCCATGCTCGTGAGGCTCACGGGAGCAGCAGTCGCTCCCGACGAAGCACTCGCAGCGTCAATGCAGTCGTGCCAGGAGGATCTTTGCTTTCCGCCTTCGTGTCGGCCCTCAGGACTCCTGACCTGAGACGGAAGATCCTCTTCACGCTCGGTCTGGTCGCCCTGTATCGCTTCGGTGCCACGCTGCCGTCGCCGGGTGTCGACTACGCCAATGTCCGTGCATGCATCGACCAGGTCTCCGGTGGAGATTCGGCGGGGATCTACTCGCTGATCAACCTGTTCTCCGGTGGAGCGCTCCTTCAGCTTTCGGTGTTCGCGATCGGCATCATGCCGTACATCACCGCCAGCATCATCGTGCAGCTGCTGACCGTCGTCATCCCGAAGTTCGAGGAACTCCGCAAGGAGGGGCAGTCGGGACAGGCCAAGATGACGCAGTACACGCGTTATCTGTCGATCGCGTTGGCCATCCTGCAGGCGACCGGCCTGGTGGCGCTCGCCTCACGAGGCCAACTGCTGCAAGGATGCCAGCAGGACATCATCGCCGACCAGAGCATCTTCGGCCTGGTCATCATCGTGCTCGTCATGACCGCAGGTGCAGCCGTCGTCATGTGGTTCGGTGAGGTCATCACCGAGCGCGGCGTCGGCAACGGCATGTCGCTACTGATCTTCGCCGGAATCGCCTCGCGTATCCCGTCCGAGGGCAACTCGATCCTCGAGAGCCGCGGCGGGCTCGTGTTCGGCTTCGTCTGTTTCGCAGCGTTCCTGATCATCAGCGGCGTGGTCTTCGTCGAGCAGGGGCAGCGTCGAATTCCCGTCCAGTACGCCAAGCGCATGGTCGGTCGAAAGATGTACGGCGGCTCGTCCACGTACCTTCCGCTCAAGGTCAATCAGGCCGGCGTCATCCCGGTGATCTTCGCGTCGTCGCTGCTGTACCTGCCGAACCTCATCGCCCAGCTCACGTCTGCGAGCACCGCGGTCGATCCGAGTTGGTGGCAGCGAATCATCAACGAGTACCTGGTGAACCCCGCGAACCCGGTCTACATCGCGATCTTCTTCGGTCTGATCGTCTTCTTCACGTACTTCTACGTGGCGATCACGTTCAACCCCGAAGAGCGCGCCGACGAAATGAAGAAGTTCGGTGGCTTCATCCCCGGCATCCGTCCGGGCAAGCCGACCGCCGACTACCTGAACTACGTCCTCAGTCGCATCACGTTGCCGGGAGCGGTCTACCTGGGCACCATTGCCGTGCTCCCGAACCTGTTCCTCGACATCGGTAGTTCGGGTGGAGGACAGAACCTCCCCTTCGGTGGCACCGCCGTGCTGATCATGGTCAGCGTCGGCCTGGACACCGTGAAGCAAATCGAAAGCCAGCTGATGCAGCGTAACTACGAAGGGTTCCTCAAGTGAGACTTGTTCTGCTCGGTCCCCCCGGTGCCGGCAAAGGCACCCAAGCCGTCCTCCTGTCCGAGAAGCTGGGCGTTCCGCACATCTCGACCGGCGACCTGTTTCGCGCGAACATCGGTGAGAAGACGGCGCTCGGACTCGAAGCGAAGAAGTACCTCGATGCAGGCGACCTGGTTCCCAGTGAGCTGACCATCGACATGGTCCGCAGTCGTCTCGCCGAGCCGGACGCCGTCAACGGCTTCCTGCTCGACGGCTTCCCCCGTTCGGTGGGTCAGGCAGAGGCACTGGTCGGCATCCTGGCGGATCTCGACGCGAAGCTCGACGCCGTACTGTCCTTCGTGGTCGACGAGGACGTCGTCGTCGAACGCATGCTCTCGCGCGGACGCGAGGACGACAAGGAAGACGTCATCCGGAATCGACTCAAGGTGTACCGGGACGAGACTGCTCCTCTGCTCGACTACTACGAGGGTCAACTCGTCACGGTCGACGCGATCGGTGAGGTGGACGAGGTCAACGCTCGCGCGCTGAAGTCCATCGAGGACCACGGCAAGTAATGGCGTTCGGCCGTAAACGCAAGGTCGTGCCGTTCCGCAGTGCCGGCGAACTCGACGCCATGGCTGCGGCCGGCGCGGTCGTCGGCGCTGCTTTGGTTGCCGTCCGGGCAGCGGCGATACCCGGTGTGTCGACACTCGAGCTTGACCGAGTGGCCGAGGCGGTCATTCGTGACGCCGGTGCCGTGCCGTCGTTCCTCGGTTACCACGGCTTCACCGGCAGTATCTGCTCCTCGGTGAACGACCGTGTGGTGCACGGCATTCCATCGGCGGACGAGCTCTTGGTCGCAGGCGATCTGGTGTCCATCGACTGTGGGGCGGTGCTCGACGGTTGGCACGGAGACTCTGCGTGGACGTTCGGCGTCGGAGACATCATCGAGGCCGATGCAATGCTGAGTGAGGCGACGAGGCTGTCGATGGAGGCCGGTATCGCCGCGATGCTTCCCGGCAACCGGCTGACCGACGTGTCACACGCCATCGAATCCGGAACCCACGCGGCCGAGCAGGCGCACGGCCGCACGTACGGAATCGTCGACGGGTACGGCGGTCATGGCATCGGCCGGGAAATGCACATGGAGCCTTTCCTCGCGAACGAAGGCGCGCCCGGCAAAGGACCGGAGCTGGTCGTCGGATCCACCCTCGCGATCGAGCCGATGCTGACCCTCGGTACCTACGACACCGACATCCTCGACGACGGGTGGACGGTCGTGACCACCGACGGGTCCAGGTCCGCGCATTGGGAACACACCGTTGCCGTCACCGAGGACGGGCCGCGGATCCTGACGCTACGACCCAGCTAGCGTCGTACGCGGCCAGGGTCACCAGGCCAACGATCCGTAGCGTCGACCGCCGCGGACCAGGCCGAGGTGCGCAGCCACCAGCCGTAGCCAGAGTCGAGTCGGCAGCTTGGTCACTGCAGTGGGCAGCAGTGGGTTCCTGATGCCGAGTACGAGTAGGGCGACGAGAATCGAGCGGAGCCGAAAAGGCGGGCAACCGTGTATGCGATGAAGTCCACGCACATGCGCCGATCCGTACCCCAGAGCGCCTGCTTGTCTCCAGTTCTCTCGGCGGCCGGTGCGTAGTCGATACGAGACCAACGGTTCGGCGATGAAGTGCATGCGATAGCCCTCGTGCTGTGCCCGCCACGAGAATTCCATGTCCTCGCTCGCGT
Organism: Rhodococcoides navarretei; assembly: GCF_038069675.1. Classification (NCBI taxonomy): domain Bacteria; kingdom Bacillati; phylum Actinomycetota; class Actinomycetes; order Mycobacteriales; family Nocardiaceae; genus Rhodococcoides; species Rhodococcoides navarretei. The sequence goes on along the minus strand of NZ_JBBPCN010000001.1, from coordinate 3,446,172 downwards.
GGATGTGGTCGAGCATGCCCCCGAGGTGTCGGTAGGTCGACGTGCGGCACGCCATGCTGGCGCCGATGACGAACGGCAGGAATCCGGATTGGCCCTGTTCCGAGGACGGTGCGAACGGTGTGGCTGCACGTGCGGCGTCGGAGTTCAGGGAGTCCGTTTCCAGGCCGGTACCCACCAGGTCGTACTCCTCCAGACAGGCGACGATGCGCCGGAGCCAGCTCGGGTGTACTGCATCGTCGGCGTCGCAGAAGGCGAGCAGTTCGCTGTCGGCGGCGTCTGCTCCGCAGTTGCGTGCGAACGATGCGCCGGGGACTCCCGCGGAATCGACATACTTCAAATCCAGGCTGGTGCGAAGGCAATGGTGTTCGACGTGGTCACGAAGGCCGTCGGTCGAGCCGTTGTCGCTGATGATCACTGTGAAGGAATTCTCGTAGTCCTGTCGAGCGAGGGCTCGAAGTTGATCGTCGAGAACATCCTTGGAGTTGTGAACCGGAATGATGACGGATACGACCGGATCGCCGGTGCGCGTGTCTGAGCTCAAGAGGGGTGCCTTGTAGTCGTCGTCGCGGACATGGCCGCCGCTCCGAGCGCGGGCGGGACGGCCTGTAGTTCTGCGGCTGTGATGCAGCCCGACAGAACGGTAGCTCAGGAAATCGAACTGGGCCAGCCGTGGACCTGGAGCATGGACGCGGGACGCATTTGGCCAGACGTGCATTTCCCGGTAACATAGATCGACGGTGCGCCCTGCGTACCGGATGTTCGCGTGCCCTGGTGGCCTGCGAACCGTTCCGGCGACACATCGGCCCGTTGACTCGGGTCGTTCAGTGGGCATCACGGTAACGGAAACAGATGCAATCAACCAGGTGTGAGAGCCAGGATCGCGGAGGATATGGCCAAGAAAGACGGTGCTATCGAGGTAGAGGGCCGAGTTGTCGAACCGCTGCCCAATGCGATGTTTCGCATTGAGCTCGAAAACGGCCACAAGGTGCTCGCTCACATCAGCGGAAAGATGCGTCAGCACTACATCCGCATCCTTCCCGAGGATCGCGTCGTGGTAGAGCTTTCGCCCTACGACCTCACGCGTGGACGCATCGTTTACCGCTACAAGTAAGAGCTTCCCCGGCCACGTCCGGTCGGGGAGAACCATGCTCGGGGCCACTGCACGCAGCGGGGCCGAGCTACACACAGGAGATCAACGACGTGAAGGTTCAGCCGAGCGTCAAGAAGATCTGCGAAAAGTGCAAGGTGATTCGTCGTAACGGACGCGTCATGGTGATCTGCGACAACCTGCGTCACAAGCAGCGTCAGGGATAACCACCGAGCATTTCGCACGTCGGCTTGGCAAAAGCTAGAAGATGACCTCCCAGCACCAACCGCAACACACGCGTTGCGGCATACCCCCGGCACGGAGGCCGGGGCCCCACTGAGTTGGTTGAAAGACGCTTCGCACCCGAGTGGTGAGAAGGACACAGGGGACGGACTGGGAGCAGACCTCCGGACAAGAAAAGGAAATGCCACATGGCACGTCTCGCAGGTGTGGATCTGCCGCGCGAAAAGCGCATGGAGATCGCACTGACTTACATCTACGGCGTCGGCCGTACCCGCTCCAAGGAAATCCTCACAGCGACGGGCGTCAGCCCCGACCTGCGAAGCAAGGATCTCGGCGACGACGATCTGCGCAAGCTCAGCGATTACATCAACGAGTCCCTCAAGGTCGAGGGCGACCTGCGCCGCGAGGTCCAGGCCGACATCCGCCGCAAGATCGAAATCGGCTGCTACCAGGGTCTTCGCCACCGTCGTGGTCTGCCCGTTCGTGGGCAGCGCACCAAGACCAATGCGCGTACCCGTAAGGGACCCAAGCGCACCATTGCCGGCAAGAAGAAGGCGAAGTAATGCCCCCCAAAGCACGCGGTACCGGTCCGAAGAAGGCGCAGAAGACGCGTCGCAGGGACAAGAAGAACGTCCCGCACGGATCTGCGCACATCAAGAGCACGTTCAACAACACGATCGTGTCGATCACCGACCCCGCCGGAAACGTCATCTCGTGGGCGTCCTCGGGACACGTGGGCTTCAAGGGCTCGCGCAAGTCCACTCCGTTCGCCGCACAGCTCGCAGCCGAGAACGCTGCGCGCAAGGCACAGGAGCACGGCGTCAAGAAGGTCGACGTCTTCGTCAAGGGTCCCGGCTCCGGCCGTGAGACCGCTATCCGCTCGCTTCAGGCCGCTGGCCTCGAGGTCGGCACCATCTCCGATGTCACCCCTCAGCCGCACAACGGCTGCCGTCCGCCCAAGCGGCGTCGGGTCTAGCGGGAAGGAAAGGTTTAGAAAATGGCACGTTATACCGGTCCTATCACCCGCAAGTCGCGTCGTCTGCGCGTCGACCTCGTCGGAGGCGACCAGGCGTTCGAGCGTCGTCCCTACCCGCCCGGCCAGCACGGTCGCGCGCGGATCAAGGAGAGCGAGTACCTGCTCCAGCTGCAGGAGAAGCAGAAGGCTCGCTTCACCTACGGCGTGATGGAGAAGCAGTTCCGTCTGTACTACAAGGAAGCCAACAGGACCGTCGGCAAGACCGGCGAGAACCTGCTGACAATCCTCGAGAGTCGGCTCGACAACGTCGTGTACCGCGCCGGACTGGCACGTACGCGTCGTCAGGCCCGTCAGCTGGTCACGCACGGTCACTTCCTGGTGAACAACAAGCGCGTCGACATCCCCAGCTACCGCGTCTCGCAGTACGACATCATCGACGTCCGCGAGAAGTCCGCGCAGACACTGCCGATCCAGATCGCCCGCGAAAGCTACGGCGACCGTCCCGTCGCCCCGTGGCTGCAGGTCGTGCCCAACCGTCTTCGCATCCTGGTGCACAGGTTGCCGGAGCGCGCACAGATCGATGTGCCGCTCCAGGAGCAGCTCATCGTCGAGTACTACTCGAAGTAAGGCGCAGCACGCATGTGAGTCTCCCCGCGAGGCTCACATGCGTCTTCGCCTCCACACGTGGGCGTCAAATAGCGGACGCCCGTACAGGAGGAACACACAATGCTCATTTCACAGCGCCCGACGTTGACCGAAGAGGTCATCGCCGACAACCGCTCGAAATTCGTCATCGAGCCGCTCGAGCCCGGCTTCGGTTACACACTCGGCAACTCGCTCCGCCGCACCCTGCTGTCGTCGATCCCCGGCGCTGCTGTCACCAGCATCCGTATCGACGGCGTCCTCCACGAATTCACCACCGTCCCCGGAGTGAAGGAAGACGTCACCGACGTCATCCTGAACCTCAAGGGCCTCGTGGTGAGCTCCGAAGAAGACGAACCGGTCACCATGTACGTCCGCAAGCAGGGCCCAGGCGCTGTCACCGCAGGCGACATCGTGCCTCCGGCCGGCGTCACGGTGAACAACCCCGATCTGCACATCGCGACCCTGAACGACAAGGGCAAGTTGGAGATCGAGCTCGTCGTCGAGCGCGGTCGCGGCTACGTCCCCGCCGTCCAGAACAAGGCATCGGGTGCCGAGATCGGCCGTATTCCGGTCGACTCGATCTACTCGCCCGTGCTCAAGGTCACCTACAAGGTGGAGGCCACCCGCGTCGAACAGCGCACCGACTTCGATCGGCTCGTTCTCGACGTGGAGACCAAGAATTCCATCACCGCGCGGGACGCGCTCGCTTCGGCGGGCAAGACCCTGGTTGAGCTCTTCGGCCTCGCCCGTGAGCTGAACGTCGAAGCAGAAGGCATCGAGATCGGACCCTCGCCCGCGGAGGCCGATCACATCGCTTCCTTCGGACTCCCCATCGAGGATCTGGACCTCACCGTCCGGTCCTACAACTGCCTCAAGCGCGAGGGTGTTCACACCGTCGGCGAGTTGGTTGGTCGTACCGAGTCCGATCTGCTCGACATCCGTAACTTCGGGCAGAAGTCCATCGACGAGGTGAAGGTCAAGCTGCACTCGCTCGGCCTCTCCCTCAAGGACAGCCCCGCGTCGTTCGATCCGAGCACCGTGCCTGGCTACGACGCCACCACGGGCACGTGGAGTGACACCGACGCCGGCTCCTTCAGTGATACCGAAGGTGCCGAGCAGGACTACGCCGAGACAGAACAGCTGTAATCAGCTCGCTGGAGCTCTTACTAGGAGATTCATCATGCCCAAGCCCACCAAGGGCCGCCGTCTCGGCGGGTCGGCGTCGCACCAGAAGGCCATCCTGGCCAACCTGGCGACGTCACTCTTCGAGCACGGCCGCATCACCACCACCGAGTCGAAGGCCAAGCGCCTTCGTCCCCACGCCGAGAAGCTCGTCACCCACGCCAAAAAGGGTGATCTGGCGCATCGTCGTGAGGTACTCAAGACGATCAACAACAAAGATGTCGTGCACAAGCTGTTCGCCGAGATCGGGCCTTTCTTCGCCGATCGCGACGGTGGCTACACGCGCATCATCAAGACCGTCCCCCGCAAGGGTGACAACTCGCCGATGGCCATCATCGAGCTCGTCAACGAGCAGACGGTGTCCAACGAAGCCGATCGCGCACGCCGCGTGAAGGCATCGAAGGCTGCTCCCGCCGCAACCGAGGCTCCGGCCGAGGACGCGACCGACGAGAACGTCGTCGAGGCTGTCGAAGCCGACGCGACCGACGCCGAGGTGGCCAACGCCGACGCAGTCATCGACGGCATCGAGGACAACGACGCACACGCGTCGGACGCCCCCGAGGCCGAGGAAGCAAAGAAGGACTAGTCCTTTTGAGCTCCGAGCACGATCGAAGCGGGCCCGCCATTCCCTCAGGGGAAGGCGGGCCCGCTTTTTCGGTACCCACCAGATTTCGGCTCGACATCTCCTACGACGGCACGAACTTCTCCGGATGGGCGCGCCAACCGGGTATCCGCACCGTCTGCGGAGTGCTCGAAGAAGCCTTCTCCACTGTGCTGCGGCAACCGATAGAGCTGACCGTGGCGGGGCGAACCGACGCCGGAGTCCACGCGACGGGACAGGTGGCTCACTTCGATGCCATCGACGTTCCGGTCGATCACGACAGACTGGTCCGGCGAATGGCCCGGTTTCTGCCCACCGATGTTCGAGTGCGGGCCATCAGCACCGTCTCCCGCGATTTCGACGCGCGTTTCTCGGCGTACCGCAGGCACTACGAGTATCGATTCGGTACGGCGCTCTACGGCGTCGACCCCCTCGACGTCGCCGGTGTCGTCTCCTGGCCGAGGCCCATCGATCTGGGCGCGGTGCGGGAGGCATCCGCAAAATTGATCGGTCTGCACGATTTCGCCGCGTTCTGCAAACGACGTGACGGTGCCACCACCGTTCGGGAACTGCAGCGGTTCGACTGGGAGCGCAACGGCGATCGCCTCACCGCGTACGTCAGCGCCGACGCATTCTGCTGGTCCATGGTCCGTAGCCTCGTCGGTGCCATGCAGGCCGTGGGGGAAGGTCGCCGAACTCCCGACTGGGCGCGGTCGCTGTTGACTCGCCGTGAGAGAGCGAGCGAGGTGACGGTGGCTCCGGCACATGGCTTGTCTCTGGTTCGCGTCGACTATCCGCCGGCCGACGAGCTGGCCGCCCGGAACGCGGCCACCCGAGAAGTGCGGTCGGCGATCACCGACGACCAGTGCTGTGGGGGAGAGGGTTGACCGAGCGCTCCCGGGTCTAGTGTCGGAGCGATGCAGCCGATACAGCTCGCGATCGTCGTCGGTAGTGTGCGCGCCGGTCGAGTGGGACCGACCGTCGCGGCCTGGGTACGACGTATCGCCGCCGAGCGCAGCACCGTCGAGGTGGTCGACGTCGACCTGGCCGATTTCGAGTTACCCAATTCCCTCGTCCCGTGCGAGAACTCCGAACGATTCACCAGGACCATCGGCGCTGCCGATGCCTTCGTGCTCGTCACGCCCGAGTACAACCACGGCGTACCCGGTGCGCTGAAGACCGCGCTCGACACGGTCAAGTACGAGTGGCGAGGAAAGCCGGTGGGATTCGTGTCCTACGGCGGGCTCGGCGGAGGTATCCGGGCCACCGAACAACTGCGGCAGATCACCGCCGAACTGCACATGGTCTCCGTTCGGGACGCCGTATCGCTGCACCGGATACGGAAGAGATTCGACAGCGAGGGTGGTATCGACGATCCGGCTGCCGTCGATGCCCTCGGTCGACTGCTCGATCAAATCGAGTGGTGGGCCGGCGCTCGCCACCGCACGGACTATCCCGGCTGAGGTCGAGTCAGGCACGGACCGCAGGACGCAGGCTTCGGGGTCGACCGATGAACGCCGTCTCCTGTGGAATCGTGACCAGCGTCAACTCGACATCGACCGGACCGGATCGAACTCGAACTCGATCACCCGACGCGTGAGGTTGGACGATCGTCAGATCCGGCTCCGATGGTGGCGGGCCCTGCTCCTGCTCACTGCTGCCCCTCTGCGGCGCATGCTCGGTCAAGGTCATCACGGTGATACCTGAAAGTTGTTGCTGCGGAGGCGGTGCCGAGCCGTGAGCGAAGTCGATCAGAATCACGTCGTAGGCCGAGCGGGATCGGGAGTCGTTGCCGTCGACGACCAGAAGTCGATCGGGAGCGTTCATCGCGTCGAGGAGTGCGCGCCAGGCATGTGGGCGGTCGGTCCGAACGATGACCCTGGCCCCGGTGGCGATGGCACGGAAGAGTAGCTGCTGAGCGAGATAGAGCTCCCCGGCGATCCGAACCCGAGCCAGTCCCGGGCCGAACAACCTGACCGCGACACCGTTTCCGCGGGCGTCCGATCCCACCAGTTGGCCGCAACCGCTGACCGGAAGCAAAAACTCGTTCAACGTCGAGACATCGAGAACTGTGCAGGGAGACAGTGAGTCGAGGGCGGGAATCGCCAGGGGGAGTTGCGCGAACATCCCGTCTCGCTGGCTGCCGCTCATCGAGGTCAACGCGCGAACACGGGGCCGGGCCAACGTAGTTCGGGTGACGAATCGGCACGATCCAGAGACCCGCACCTTGTCGGGATCGCGGGCCGGTTGCAGCCGGAACGACATCGTGGTCCCCAGGGACGACGTCGCCCACAGAGTCGAGATGTCCTCGGCAGTGATTGCGCTGCAATCGATTCCGAAACCGGTACTCGACACACCGGGCAAGGGTGCCGTCGACCATGTCTGTGTCAGATCGTCGCTGCTGACGCCCCGGCACATGGCCAGCACAGCAGATCGAAGTTCGGCGCCCGTCGACAACTTCGAGTACTGCCCGTGCGCCCGAAGAGCGCGCTGAATGCGCGTGCTCGCCACCACGGCCGTGCGAGCAGCACCTGCTCTGCCGCCGCCTCTGACATCGATCGCCCGAGCATTGGTGCGCAGATCGAGCGTGACTGCCACCCACACCGTTCGGTCCGCGACCGCCGGTAGCGGACCGATGAGACCCTCGTACACCTCGGTGGCGATCGAACCCGGCGCGCTGCGGAATCCGAGTGCGATGACGTCGATGGAACGTATTTCGATGTCGTGTTGCCGGAGACACGACGCCAACGCGTCGACGGCCAGTACGTGCTGCGTCTCGGCGCTCGCCCGGCCGAGGACAGTGGTGGCGTGCTGTGGCGGCAGGAGCTCGATGGTGCAGGTGACGGTGTCGCGCTGCCAGTGAACGCCGACCGGCCGGCCGGCACGGTCGACGTGTTCGGTGGTGACGCCCACCGCGGGAGAGCGATCGGCGAGGAACCGCCAGATGGCCCGCAGCCAGTGGACGACGGGTCTGCGCCGGACGGCGACGAACGGAACGAGCGCCACCGCACCAGCCGCGAGCAGTGCCCACGTCAGGGGCACCTGTGCTGTCGACAAAGCAAGAATCGTTGCCACCGCTGCTGCCTCGGCCGCGATCACGCGTCGAACCGTGGGCGTGACGAACGGAACGGCGGGCCGCCCGCGCCCTGTGGAATTCGTACGGGTCATCGAAACCTTCCCCCCGAAGGTCGCAGTGCCGTCGATCGCCGCCAACGCGGTCGCCGAGGTGTGCGGACGAACTGTACTGTGTCGCGTGACCCGAGTGGGGATCGGGTCGTCAGCAATCCTGGGGGGAATCGTGGCGTCGACGCCGACAACGAAATGGCAGGTTGGCGGCTACCGCTTTCTGGTGCGCCGAATGGAACACGCGCTGATCAGGCGCGATGCCCGGATGCTGCACGATCCGATGAAGTCGCAGTCGCGGGCGCTCCTGGTGGGCGTCGTGATCGCCTGCATCGGTTTGGCGGGATGCGCTGCGTTGGCGCTGTTTCGGCCCCAGGACAAGATCGGCGACGCCACGATCGTGGTCGGCAAGGATTCGGCCGCGATGTTCGTGAAGGTGGACGAAGTGTTCCACCCGGTGCTCAATCTGGCGTCGGCTCGGCTGATCGTCGGCGCGCCCGACGAACCGTTGACGGTCAAGGAATCCGAGCTCGCGTCACGACCTCGCGGCGCGCTGGTGGGCATTCCCGGGGCACCGTCTGCTCTGCCGCACGACGGCGACGGCATCGCCGCGACGTGGACAGTCTGCGATACCGTCGACCCGATCGCCGGAGTGACCACCACGACCGTTCTGGTGGGTAGCCCTCGCTACGGTGACAACGCGGCTGCGCTCGCCGATTCCGAGGCGTTCCTGTGGACCTCCGGCGGCACCGCCTACCTGGTGCACAACGGCACCAAATCGCCGGTCGACCTGAACAACAGGGCGGTGGTCCGCGCACTGGGACTCGAAGACGCCAGACCATCTCCGGTCAGTGCCGGTCTGCTCAATTCCGTGCCTGCATCGCCGCCCGTCGCGGCACCGTTCATTCCCCGAGCGGGCGAGGCACCCTCGTTCCCTTTCGGCGGTCGAACGGTCGGTTCGGTCGTCAAGGTCGCCGGTCGCGACGTCCAGCACTACGTAGTGCTCGAGGACGGTATTCAGGCGATCAACGAAACTGCGGCACTGCTCATCAAGTTCACCGATTCGCAAGGCAGCCCGGACATCGCAGCCGTCAATCCCGACGTACTCGCAGATGCTCCCAAAACATCGATGGGACTGGCGGTGTCGACGTTTCCCGATACGACGCCCTCGATCGTCGATGCCGGTGAGCGCCCTGTCGGTTGCCTGACGTGGGAGCCGCTCGACGTTGCCGACGGCGGACCGTCGGCTCGAGTGGTCGAGTCGGCAGGCCGCGCGTTGCCGCTCGAGTCCGGGGCCCAACCGGTTGCACTGGCTCAGGCGGACGGCGGGGGTGACGCCGTCGATCAGGCTTACCTCGCACCTGGCAGCGGTGGGTTCGTGCGCAGTACCGGTATCTCGACCTCGAGCACCCGTCAAGGCAGCGTCTTCTTCGTGGCAGACACCGGAGTTCGGTACGGAGTGGATGGCCCCGAGGCCGCGTCGGCGCTCGGGTTCGGACCACCGGCTCCTGCACCCTGGCAGATGCTGCAGTTGCTCGGCAACGGACCCACCCTCGGTCGCGGTCAGGCCTTGACGATGCACGACGGGGTCGCCCCGGACCCGGAGGCTGCGGCACTTCCGACCGAGTAACGGTGTCTCACTGGGGCGGACCGCGTCGACGCAGCGGTATCGACAGGGCGAGTCCGAGCGCCAGGACCACCGCCACCAGCACCGAACCGGTGGCCGCTGCCGTTCGCGGACGGTGATCCGGTGCGGGCGGTGGCAGCGGCGCACTCAACGCAACACTGTCCGCAAGTACCGCACGCGGAGCGGGCGTCACGAGATCGGTGACTGCTGCGAGCGGATCGACGACGCCGTGACCGACCAGAGGGTTCCATCCTTCGGCGGGCGCGTGCGCCGTTCGTTGTATCCGATCCACCACTTCCAGGGCGGACAGCTCGGGCCGGTGCGCGCGCACCAGCGCCGCGACGGCAGCGACCAGCGGTGCCGCAAAGCTCGTGCCGGACATGGGAAGCACACCGTCGGTGCCCAGAACACCGTTCGCAAGTCCGTTGCCCGTCGACGACAGCGAGGTCATGTTCGACCCCGGGGCGGCAACGTCGACCCACGGACCTGCGAGGCTGAACGGGGACGGTGTTCCGTCCGACTCGACCGAACCGACCGTCAGGACGTCGTCGAACCACGCCGGAGTTGCGATGGTTCCGAACGAGGCCCACGGATCCGTGCCGGGTCGGACCGGGTCGGTCATCGGGTTCTGTGTCCGGCAGGCCGCGCTGCCGACGTTGCCCGCTGCGGCCACGACGACAACGTTTCTCTCCCGGACGGCGTACTGAACCGCGGCACCGAGTGGACCGTCGGCAACGCCGCCTCCCGCCGGCACGCAGGCCACCTCGGAAATGTTGATGACCGTTGCTCCCGAGTCAACGGCAGTCCGGATCGCCATGGCCATCGTGCGCGCGTTGCCGTAGCCGGCGGCATTCTCCGGCTCGGCGGCCTTTTCTTCCTCCGGCCTGTTGTCGACGATCTGAAATGCATTGCTGGACTGCCGAATCGACAGGACGCGTGCGTCCGGTGCGCCGCCGGCGAAGCCGCTGCCCGGTGCAGTCTGTGCCGCGATCAGACCGGCAACCATCGTGCCGTGCGCATCACAGTCGAACAATCCGTCACCTGCACTCACGTAGTCGCCGCCAGACGTCAGACCGGCGAGACGTGGATGAGAAGTGACACCGGTGTCGATGACGGCAACCAGCTGTCCTGCCCCGCGGGTGATGGGCCAGACCGACGCGAAGTCGAGCGTCTCCTGCGCAGTCGGCACCTCCTGGGCGTCGACGGCCTCGGAGGGAAGGGCGCAGGCATTTTTCTGCTCGGTGGGTTCGAGCGGACCAGGCGGACTCGGTGGTGGCAGCTGCGCCGGGTCGATCACAGGACGTTCGGCATACGCCGGGGACACACCGATGACTGCGTTCGACGTCAGGGCGAGTGCAGTGACCCCCGCGATGACGATCCATCGCTGCCTGCGCGGTGTCACAACCCGCGGACGACGCTGTACAGACCGCAGACCCACACTGCGATCGGGATGACCAGGGCAATGGTGGCGTACTCGAGCAGCTCGGCGGATCGCCGCATCACCGGCGAATACGTCCGGGTCGGCACGAGAGCGCCGAAGATCGACGCTGTCACGGCTCCTGCCAGAGCCACACCGAAGAGCACGAGAGCGTCGTCCGGGAGCGCGACAACGGCACCCACGAGCAGCGCCAGCAGGATCGTCGTTCCGCCGGCCACCAGCGGAACCGCATGCGTCACCACCGCATAGGTACGACCGCGTAGGAGGAGCACGAGCGCACACAACGCCGCAAGCGCCACCGCGGGCCATCGGACGCCACCTCCGGAATCGGCTGCCGCCGCAACGAGAACTCCCGCAACCACGGCGGTGGTGAACGCCAGCAACAGACCGGTCAGACAGCTGCGAGCCCGAGCGGCGGCCACCTGCAGATCGGCGAACGAGATCGCGTCGAGTTCGGCCTCCTCGACCGTGTCCAACGGCGCTCCTGCGGTGGGAACCGCCGGAAGCGGCAACCCGGCCTGCATCATCGACACGCGAGCGGACAGCGCGATTCCCGCGAGCCCGACGAGAGCAGCGGCAGTGCCGATCGACGGTAGCGGCATCGTCGTGAACAGCGTGCACACCATGGCGACGAACACCAGGAGTGCCGACACGATCGCCGCGGTGAACAGTGCGAAACCGGATCCGCCGATACGCAGGGACAGCAGGGCTGTTGCGCCCGCCATGGCAGAACCCAGCATCAGTTGAGCCGCACCGAACTGCCCGGGTACCAACAGAGTTCCGCCGGTGAACATCAGCGCTACTGCACATCCACCGAAGAGGACAGGGATTGCGTGTTGGTGATACGCCCGCCCCAGAATCATCCCCGTGATCGCGAAGAGGATCGACGCGGTGATTGCCGAGAGTCCTTCGACGACGTTGCCGGTGTTCGCGGCCCCCGCCCGGATCGGCCCGCCCAACACGACTGCGCACGCCAGCAACACGAGCGAGCCGGTGACGACCGAACCCACCGTTCGCGCAGTACCGGCCGTCCACTGCGACACATCGTCACTGCCTGCCAGCGCAACAGAATTCATGAGGTCGTCGAAGAGCGGAACCGGCACGGGGCGCTCGGCGACACCCAACACGAGCAGCTCACCGTCGCGCACGGACAACTCGGCGAGGGTCGACGTCGGTGACAGCGGTGGGAAGCCGATCCGCGCGAGGGTCCACGCCATGGGCAATCCCTCCAAAGCGCCCCCGGCCGCGGGCTCCACTCCCGCTCTCCCAGGTCGTTCCGCGGGCTCCACTCCCGCAATCATGTCGATGATCCCCGGAACGAGGAGCGAGACCGGAACGTCCACGGGCAGCGCCATGTCCACCTGTGTCGACCTCGCCAGCACCGTCACTCGGCAGACTTCCTGCGCACGTACGGAGTGCGTGCCGGACGAGCGCCGACCGGCATCACCGACGGCATTCGATTCCGTCGGAGCAATAGGTGCAGTGCGCGACGGCGCGATACCGGCCGATGGACGGCTCTCGGCACGTGTCATGAAGATCCCCCCGGATGCGTGCGGTTGTCCCGATGCCCGCCCCAATGGGCATCGGTGTGCAAACCCTACGACATCGCGGCGACAGGCGATCGCCGGTGCTCAGGCGGGAACGAGGTCACTCACCTGTGCGAGCAACTCGAACGAGCGCAGCCACGACGCGCGGTCGGACACACCGGACGCGACGATCAGCTCGTCCGCGCCTGTTCGCTCGGCGAATCGGTCGAGGTAGTCCCTCACCATGTCCGGCGTTCCCACTGCCGAGTACTTGGTCATCTTCGCGATCTGTTGGCCCGCCGGTGCCTCCAGAACCATGTCGGCTTCCTCGTCGGTGAAGGTTCGGCCCCGGCCCAGCAGCAGGCTGACGCGGCTGCGCTTGGTGCGGAGGAACTGTGCCTGAGCGTCGGCCAGCGAATCGGCCGCGATCACGTTGACACCGACGATCAGGTGCGGCTCCGACAACTGCGCCGACGGGCGGAAGTCACGGCGATAGATCTCGACCGCCTGCTCGAGCGCGTCGGGCGCGAAGTGCGACGCGAAGGCGTAGGGAAGGCCGAGTGCCGCGGCGAGTTGGGCACCGAACAGCGACGAGCCGAGGATGTACAGCGGTACCTCGGTGCCGGCTCCCGGCGTCGCGTTCACTCCTGGGACGAGAGATTCCGCCGACAGGTAGCCCTGTAGTTCCTGGACGTCCTGGGGGAAGCGGTCTGCGGACGCGGGGTCGCGACGCATCGCGCGCATCGTCACCTGATCGCTGCCGGGTGCGCGACCGAGACCCAGGTCGATTCGTCCCGGGTACAGAGTTGCCAAGGTGCCGAACTGCTCGGCGATGGTCAGCGGCGCGTGGTTGGGGAGCATGATCCCACCGGATCCCAGCCGAATTCGCTGAGTATGGGCTGCGACGTGCCCGATCAGAACCGACGTGGCCGACGACGCGATGGTCTTCATGTTGTGGTGCTCGGCGTACCAGATCCGTCGGTACCCCCAGTTCTCGGCGTGCTGCGCGAGTGTCACGCTGGCGTCGAAGCTCTCGCGGACTGTTTCGCCCTCGCCCACATGAGCGAGATCGAGGATGGACAGGGGTACGGACACGGTCGGGGCCCAGCCTTTCGTTCGTCGAGCACGCGGCCGAAGAGCCGCTTTTCGGTGCAACGGCGTCGGACGCCGTTCTATTTCTCGCAGCCCTGAGGCCCCCGCGCGAGACCATGAGTGCACCTGTGGACCGCTCGGTCTTCGATGCGCTAGCCTGTCGTCCACGCGGCCTCGGGGGGAGGTCGCTGTACGCAGTAGTGGGGGCGCAGCCGTGGGGGCGGACCGATGAGTACCGTGCGCTTCGTTCGCGTTGCGCGCCGCGAGGTGCCTCGATCGCCGGGCGGTGAGGTGGCCCTGCAGCCGCCACCCGAGATTCCACGCGCGGTGCCGGGCAATCTGCTGATGAAGCTGATGCCACTGGTGATGGTTGCAGCGATGGTCGGCATGGTCGCGCTGATGTTCACTTCCGGCGCGGCGGCGAACCCGATGATGTTGATGTTCCCCGCCATGATGTTGATGTCCATGGTGGGGATGCTGGCCGGCGGTGGAAAGTCCGGTGGAGCGCGCACGGCCGAGGCGAACGAGGACCGCAAGGACTATCTGCGCTACCTCGATCAGCTTCGCCGCGATGTCGCCGACACCGAGCGGGCGCAGCGCAAAGCTCTCGAATGGAGTCACCCGGCCCCCGAAACCCTCTGGTCGATCGCCGGAACCGAGCGGATGTGGGAACGGCGACTGTCGGACCCCGATTTCGCTCACGTGCGAGTCGGTCGCGGGGATCAGCGCCTGGCGACCCGATTGGTTCCGCCAGAGACCGGACCGGTGGAGGATCTGGAACCCGTCTCGGCGGTCTCACTGCGACGGTTCGTGCGGGCGCACTCGGTGGTGGGCGCGCTGCCGACCGCAGTGTCCCTGAGGGGATTCGCTGCACTGTCCATAGCGGGAGATCGTGACGACGCCCGGGCGATGGTGCGAGCAATGTTGGCCTCGCTGTGCAGCTTTCACGGACCCGACCACGTCGCAGTCGCAATCGTCTGCGGTCCGGACACTGTGGAGCAGTGGGAATGGGCCAAGTGGCTTCCGCACACGCAGCACGATGCCCTGCGCGACGGGGCCGGATCCGCGCGAATGATCTTCGGTAGCTTCCTCGAGCTGGAAAGTGCACTGGGCGATGTGCTGGCGATGCGTAATCGGTTCGCGCGCGGCGCGGTTCCGGTCGCCGGTGTCGTGCAGTTGGTGATCGTGGTGGACGGCGGACTCCTCGACAACCGGTCGACCGACCTCACCGATACGGGCCTCGATTCCGTCACGATCGTCGACCTGTCCGGCCTCTGCCCCGGACTGGCTGCGTCCCGTGGCCTGCAGTTGTTCGCCGAGAACGGATCCATCGGAGCGGTCAGCGGAACCACGGTCGAGGTGTTCGCCGTCGCGGACTCGATGAATACCACCCAGGCCAACGCCGTTGCCAGGCGTCTGTCGCCTTTTCGCGTGCCGACGTCCTCGTCGGTCGTCGATGTCGTGGACGACGACGGTGTGCGGATCTCGGGATGGAACAGTCTCGTCGGGATCGCCGACGTAGGTGCACTCGATCCGGACCGGGCTTGGACCACTCGGCGCGGACGCGAGCGGCTGCGGGTACCGATCGGTGTCGCACCCGACGGCAGCACCGTGGAGATCGATCTGAAGGAATCCGCCGAGAGCGGTATGGGGCCTCACGGATTATGTATCGGCGCAACGGGTTCCGGAAAATCGGAGTTTCTCCGAACGCTCGTGCTCGGCTTGGTGTCGACTCACTCACCGGAACAGCTCAATCTGGTACTCGTCGACTTCAAGGGCGGCGCTACGTTCGCGGGACTCGAGGCTGCCCCGCACGTGGCCGCCGTCATCACCAACCTGTCCGAGGACTTGGCGCTGGTGGATCGAATGCGTGATGCCTTGGCCGGCGAGATGAATCGGCGGCAGGAATTGCTGCGCTCGGCCGGGAACTTCGCGAATGTGTCCGATTACGAGAAGGCGCGCGCGGCGGGAGCCGATCTCGCACCGATGCCTGCCCTGTTCGTGGTGGTCGACGAGTTCTCGGAATTGCTGAGCCAGCAGCCGGAATTCGCCGAGCTGTTCGTCGCGATCGGTCGGCTCGGACGTTCGCTTCACATGCACCTGTTGCTCGCCAGTCAGCGACTCGAAGAAGGCAAGCTACGTGGTCTCGACAGTCACCTGTCGTACCGAATCGGACTGAAAACGTTCTCCGCGAACGAGTCTCGCTCGGTCCTCGGCGTCCCCGACGCTTATCACCTTCCCGCGCAACCCGGTGCGGGTTACCTCAAGTGCGATTCGGCCGAGATCGTCAGGTTCGCTGCGGCCTACGTCTCCGGTCCGTATTCACCGCCGCGCTCCGGTTCCGGGACGCGGACTCTGCCCGGCGCAGACATCAGGCCGAAGCCGTTCACCGCCTTCACTGTGCCCCTCGACGTCATCGACCTCGGCCGCATCGAGGATGCCGGCGCGCCGCCGGTCGAACCGGATTCGGTCGATTCGGAGAGTACGGGTGCGTCGGTTCTCGACGTGGTCGTCGGACGAATTCGAGGTCGCGGAATGCCGGCCCACGAGGTGTGGTTGCCGCCGTTGGACACTGCCCCGACCCTCGACCGGTTGGTGCTCGGATCGGTTCTGACCGAGCGTGTCGCTCCGCTCAGCGCTCTGCGCGCCCCCATCGGAATCGTCGACCGGCCGTTCGATCAGCGCCGCGATCTGTTGACCGTCGATCTGTCCGGCGCAGCAGGCCACGTCGCCATCGTCGGAGCACCGCAATCGGGAAAGTCGACGGCACTTCGGTCCTTGATCCTGGCGCTGGCGATGACGCATTCACCCGCGCAGGTGCAGTTCTACTGCTTGGATTTCGGCGGAGGAACGCTGGCCGGTCTGGCCGATCTGCCACACGTCGGGTCGGTGGCCAACCGGCTGGACGTCGATCGGGTTCGACGCACCGTGGCCGAGGTGGCCGCCGTAGTTCGGCAGCGGGAGAGGACGTTCCGCGATCGCGGTATCGACTCGATGGCCGAGTTCCGACGGCGACGCGCGACGCAACCCGTCGATCCCGAGGACCGGTTCGGTGACGTCTTTCTCGTCATCGATGGCTGGCCCTCCATCAGGTCGGACTTCGAGAGTCTGGAACAGCAGATCGCCACCCTGACCACGCAGGGCCTCGCGTTCGGGCTGCATCTGATTCTCACCGCGTCGCGGTGGGCGGAAGTTCGGCCCGCGACCAAGGACCTGATCGGTACTCGGTTGGAACTGCGGCTCGGAGATCCGTCGGATTCGGACATGGGCCGAGCCAAGGCGTCGAGCGTTCCGGAGGGTCGGCCGGGCCGGGGTATGACCAGGGACGGTCTGCATCTGTTGATCGCACTTCCACGGGTGGACGACGTCAGTTCCGTCGACGACCTGTCTCGGGCAGTCGGTGAGTCGGTGGCGGCGATCGCGGCAGCGTCTGCCGGGTCACCCGCGCCGCCGGTGCGAATGCTGCCGGAGCTGCTCGAACGGTCCGCAGTTCTCGATCTGCTCGGTCATTCGTGGCCGCGAACTCGCGGTGCTACTCCGGAGCTGGGAGTTCCGATCGGCATCGACGAGGCAGAGTTGGCACCGGTGGTGATCGACTTCGCAGAGAATCCACACTTCGTCGTGTTCGGCGACAGCGAGTGCGGCAAGACGTCTCTGCTGCGCGGGATCTGTCGATCGCTCGTCGAGGCGAACTCGTCCGACCGCGTCAAGCTCATCATCGCGGACTATCGCCGAACCCTGCTCGGCACAGTCGATTCCGAGCATCTCGCCGGGTATGCGGCGTCGCAGGCGACGCTGACAGCGATGCTCGTCGACCTCGCCGGCCGTGTGACCGAGCGCATGCCGGGTGCAGATGTGACGCAGCAGCAGCTCCGCGAGCGGTCGTGGTGGAATGGTCCCGAGGTGTTCGTCGTCGTCGACGACTACGATCTGGTCGCTACGTCGTCGGGGAATCCGCTGGCCCCGTTGGTGGAACATCTTCCGCATGCGCGAGACATCGGGCTGCACGTGATCGTGGCGCGACGTTCGGGCGGGGCAGGCCGGGCCTTGTTCGACCCGGTGATAGGACGGTTGCGCGATCTGGTGACGCCGGGACTGGTCATGAGCGGAAGCCGCGACGAGGGCAACCTGCTCGGGACGGTGCGTCCCAGTGCCTTGCCGCCGGGCCGTGGCGTGTTGGTCAATCGCTCGGGTCAGGCGCTGGTTCAGCTCGGACACTCGAGTTGACGAACCCCGCGTGGCGTTATGCCGCAGTGCATCTGGGGTACACGGAGATCTCCGTCGTCGCCACGGGCGGAGTGTTCGAGGGTCCGAGAGAGAGCGTCGAATCGGCGTTCGCCACAGTGGAGGACGGCGGTCTGGCGTTCGGCAGGCACGCAGCCGGAGCCGATATACCGCCGCTGCTCTGCATCGACGATGCGTCGATCCCGGTGGGGGCCTCGGTGTGGGACCGAACGGCGGTACTGCACGGAATCGTGTGGTCGGCTCTGCACAGTGCAGGGGTGCGCGACCGACTCGACGTGCTCGAGATCGCGTATCCGTCGACGTGGGGAGAAGAGCGCTCGGGCATTCTTCGTGCCACGTTCGCGTCGTCGGCGAGCGAGGTGGTGCTCGTGGAAACAGCCGAGGCGGCCCTGTCGTGGTCGGGTGAACGAGCGCCCGGTGCGGCCGTCGTCATCGAAGTCGGTGCTCTCGATACGTCCGTCGTCGTTCTCGACGAGTTCGGGTCGCACGGCGGAGATACCGGCGCGATCCTGCCCTTCGGAATCGACGACGACTCCGCCTGGCGACGTGCGGTGGGGGAGTACGCCAGGTCGTCGGTCATGCGCTGCCCCGACGAGGTGTACGTGGTGTCGGCGTCGAGCGTCGGACCCGATCCCATCGTCGATCACTCCACGCACTGGCTGACCGGTCTCGATGTCGCCAGGTCGCTGTACCGACGAGCCGGGGCGGATCTCGTACCGACACCACCCGTTCGTGCCTCGACGACGCGATCGGCGGCGTGGCTCGACGATGTCGCCGCGCCCCCGCCGCGGTCGAGGAACCGTCGTTCGGCTCTTGTCACGGCGGTGAGCGCTGTGTCAGCGGTGGTCGTATTCGTCTGCGTAGCAGCCTATTTTGCAGTTCGATCGCCCGAGAGCGTCGATGCATCGGCAGCGCAACCCTTTTCGCCGATAGTCGCCCCCACGGTGTCACCGTCTTCGGTCGTCGAACCGACGCCGACGACGGTGCCCGCCGCGCCGTTGCCGGTCGAGACGGTGACGTTCGTGTACGGACGCGTGTCGATGCGGTTGCCGGTCACCTGGACGAAGTCGGAGGACCAGGACCGCATGGTGTTGATTCCGCCGACCCCGCCCGAGCGGCGGATCGTCGTGACCGTGGCAGACCTGTTGCCGGGTTCGACTCAGGAGCAGGTGGCCACCGAACTTCGGTCGGCCGTCGATGCTCGGGGTCCGGATTCGAGCATCGGCTCTCTCGAACCCACCCGCGATTTCGGCGGCCGCGTCGGGATCGCCTACATCGAGAGACCGGTCGACGACTCGACGGTGCTCTGGCGGGTGTTCGTGGAGTCCGACCTCCAGGTCAGCATCGGTTGTCAGTTCGAGGGGGAGGACTGGGCAGTGATCGACACCGAATGCGGCCAGGCAACGCAGTCGTTGGACATCGTGCCGGTGTCGTGAGATCGGCCCACAGTTTCTCGGAGACTGTCGGAACCGAATCGAGGGGTTGCTGCGTCAAAGGAGATGTAGGGGAGTGAGTGGGCCGACTACAGGCCGGCTCGGTCGAGCAGCACGCGCGCCGCGGGCGTACGTGAATCGAGTATCGAAAACAAGGAGTCGAAGTGGGATATCCAGGGGGACCGGAAGCTACGGGTTCGTCGAACGGCGTCACCGTCACACCGCAGGAGCTCGTCGCTGCCGGAGCCACGATCGAAGGCCTGAGCGTGTCGATCAACGCGTCCAATTCCGCTGTTCGATCGATCGTCGAGCAGACCGCCGAAGCGTGGGTCGGCAAGGCGGGCAAGTCTTTTCAGGACGTCATGGCGCAGTGGGACACCAGTGCGCAGAAGATGCGGAGTGCGCTGGAGCAGATCTCCGCGGACATCAAGACCAACGGCCACGGCTACTCGGACGCCGACGACGACAACGTGTCGGCCGTGAACCAGGTGGCCGGATCCCTGAACTCGGGACTGTCCTCGTTCAAGTGAACGTGACATCCGGAATCACACGACAATCCACACGACCACGCTCGACCAAGGAGACCGATCCGACATGAAATACGACTTTGCCCAGATCGCGGCGCTGACCGAGGCGATGAACAAGCAGGCGAACGTGACCAAGGACTTGCTCGCGGACGTGGACACCACCGCGAAGCGACTCTACGAGTCGTGGGAGGGCGACGCGATGACGTCCTACTACGAACTTCAGCGTCAGTGGAACTCTGCATCCGACGAGCTCAACCTCATTCTGTCGAGCCTCGTTGCGGCAGCCCGCACCGGTGGCGAGACGATGCACGGCGTCGAGATGGCCAACAAGGCACGGATGGCGCGCTGACCTTTCGTCGAAAGCAGGAATGCCCCGACCGCGCAATCGGTCGGGGCATCCGTCCTTTAGAACGCTCTGTGTCCTGGTTTCGATGCCTGCCGGGGTGTCTACTGGTTCGGTGACGGACTTCGGAGCAGTACTCGGGGCCGAGCGGTCTCGTGCCGACCACCGACTCGCCTCTCTTCGGGACGAGTTGGCGTCGGTGATCGAAGGATCTCGCTGGACCACCGACGACGACGAACACGATCCGGAAGGGTCGACCATCGCGTTCGAGCGGGCGAAGATCGCGGCACTGATCGCCGACACCGAATCCGAACTTCGCGACATCGATGCGGCGGAGTCACGGCTCTCGACGGGGACGTACGGTTCGTGCGAGAGGTGTGGCGGCGAGATCCCGGCGATCAGGCTCGAGGCGCTGCCGGCGGCGCGTCGGTGCGTGCACTGCGTGCGCCTGCGGTGAGGTGCGGGCGGGTCGAGGCGTTTTGACCTGGGCGTCCGCTGCCGGTATCGTTCCCCGTTGGCGTGTATGGGCTCGCCATGTACTTGCGTGCATATCGAGCCCTTGTCCTCGGGTCTCAACTGGCCGCCGAGGGCATCCACTCGTCTTGGCCAGCAGCGACATCATGAAGACAGGAATTTTCTGTGTCTACTTACGCCCCGAAGGCCGGGGACACCACCCGGACGTGGCATGTGATCGACGCCACGGACGTCGTGCTCGGACGCCTCGCCGTCCAAGCCGCGACTCTGCTCCGCGGTAAGCACAAGCCCACCTACGCACCCAATGTCGATGGTGGCGACTTCGTCGTCATCATCAACGCCGAGAAGGTTGCCATCAGCGGCAACAAGCTCGACGGCAAGTTCCACCACCACCACTCCGGCCATCCGGGCGGTCTGAAGTCGCGCTCGACCCGTCAGGTCCTCGAGAGCAACCCCGATCGTCTCGTGGAGAAGGCCGTCGTCGGCATGATCCCCAAGAACAAGCTCGGTAGTGCCATCGCGAGCAAGCTGAAGGTCTACGCGGGACCGAACCACCCGCATGCCGCTCAGCAGCCCGTTCCGTTCGAGATCAAGCAGGTGTCCCAGTGACGGCGCCGGAGGGAAATGACGTGACGTCGCAGGAGAACATCGAAGAGATCGCCGCCGACGAGTTCGTGGCAGTCGAAGACCCCGAGGTCGTCTCGGACATCGAAGCTGCAGCCGCTCCGGCACCGATCGTGTTCGATCGCCCGATCCAGACCGTCGGTCGCCGTAAGGAAGCCGTCGCTCGTGTTCGGTTGTCTTCGGGCACCGGCGGATTCAAGCTCAACGGCCGCACCCTCGAGGACTACTTCCCGAACAAGGTGCACCAGCAGCTGATCAAGGCTCCTCTCGTTCTGGTGGACCGCGCTGAGTCCTTCGACATCGTCGCGCTGCTGCACGGTGGCGGACCGTCGGGACAGGCGGGCGCCTTGCGTCTGGCCATCTCGCGTGCACTGATCGAACTCGCACCCGACGATCGCCCGCCGCTCAAGGCCGCGGGCTACCTCACGCGTGACGCGCGTGCAGTCGAGCGCAAGAAGTACGGCCTGAAGAAGGCCCGTAAGGCGTCGCAGTACTCCAAGCGCTGACGCGTCTTACCCGCTTCATCCTCGAGGGCAGGCATCCAGCAGTACCGGTTGCCTGCCCTCGAGGCTTTCTCATCGCATTCTCTCCGCTCGAAGGAGTTCTTGGTTCATGGCGCGATTGTTCGGCACCGACGGAGTTCGGGGACTGGCAGGCGGGGTTCTGACCGCCGAGCTGGCGTTGAGAATCGCGCGCGCCGCAGCCGCCGTGTTGGCACCGAATGTCGACGGCACCAGACGTGTGGCAGTGGTCGGTCGTGATCCGCGTGTCAGCGGCGCGATGCTGAGCGCAGCCGTGTCCGCCGGACTCACCGCATCGGGTGTCGACGTGATCGACGTCGGTGTACTGCCCACACCCGCAGTCGCCTTCCTCACCGCCGAATACGACGCGGCGCTCGGTGTGATGATCTCGGCATCGCACAATGCGATGCCCGACAACGGGATCAAGATTTTCGCTGCCGGCGGGCACAAGCTCGACGACGACGTGGAAGACCGGATAGAAGCTGCCCTCGATCCCGAGGGGCGCTCCCGGAACGACGCGCAGCCGTTCGATGCCATCGGTGCCGCGATCGGCCGCATCGACGTCGCGCACGACGCGGCCGCTCGCTACACGACGCATCTCGCAGACTCGGTGGCGCATCGACTCGACGGTGTCACAGTCGTCGTCGACTGCTCGCACGGCGCCGCCTCGGTCGTCGGGCCCGACATCTACCGACGAGCCGGTGCAACGGTCGTGGCGATCAACGCCGAGCCCGACGGCATCAACATCAACGACGGGTGCGGCTCGACGCATCTGGAGGGATTGCAGAAGGCCGTCGTGGAGCACGGGGCCGACCTCGGTATCGCGCACGATGGAGACGCCGACCGGTGTCTGGCCGTCGACGCGTCGGGTTCCGTGGTGGACGGTGACGCGATCATGACGGTACTGGCCATCGCGATGCACGACGCCGGTCAGTTGACCGACGACACCCTGGTCGCGACGGTCATGAGCAATCTGGGTCTGCACATCGCGATGCGCGAGGCCGGAATCACCTTGCGTATCACAGCCGTCGGCGATCGTTACGTCCTCGAGGAACTGCGACGGGGTGGTTTCGCGCTCGGCGGCGAGCAGAGTGGACACGTTGTTCTGCCCGCGGTCGGAACGACCGGCGACGGGATCGCCACTGCATTGCGACTGATGGAGCGGATGGCGCAGACCGGACGCTCCCTCGCGGATCTGGCGTCGGCCATGCGGACACTGCCGCAGGTGCTGATCAACGTGCGCGTGTCCGACAAAGCAGCCGTGTCATCGGCACCGTCGGTATCGGAAGCCGTGGCGTCGGCCGAGCGCGAACTAGGGGAATCGGGTCGAGTTCTGTTGCGCCCCAGCGGTACCGAACAGTTGGTACGAGTGATGGTCGAGGCATCCGAACTGGACGTGGCGACCCGGCTCGCCGAAGAGCTGGCGGGCCGGGTCGCGTCGGTCTGACGTCTCAGGCAGTCAGTTCACGCAGCGCGGTCAGCTGCGCGACGCGGCCCGCGGTGTTCTCGGCCAGCGGCGCGACATTGAGGGTGGTCACACCCGCTTCGGCGAAGGCAGCGACGCGCGCCTTGACGTAGCTTTCCGGACCGATGAGGTTCACTGCGCGAGCGAGCTCGTCGGGGACCGCAGCGGCCGCTTCTTCCTTCTTGCCGGCCAGGTACAGGTCCTGGATCTTCTCGGCCTCGGCCTCGTACCCGTAGCGCTGAGCCAGGGAGTTGTAGAAGTTCTTGCCCTTGGCACCCATGCCGCCGATGTACAGCGCCAGGTGGGGCTTGACCCAGGGGAGGTACTTCTCCGCGTCCTCGCCGATGGCCAACGTGGGACTCGCGAACACTTCGAGTTCGCCGAGCGACGGATCTCGCTTGGCCTTGCCTGCTGCGAGCGAATCGCCCCAGACGTCGGCGGCCTTCTCCGGGAAGTAGAAGATGGGCTGCCAACCTTCGGCGATCTCGGCGGTGAGTTCGACATTCTTGGGACCGAGAGCGGCGATGACAACCGGAATGCGTTCGCGTACAGGGTGATTGATCAGCTTGAGTGGCTTGCCCAAGCCGGTTCCCTTGTCGGCCGGCAGCGGGATCTGGTAGTGCTTGCCCTGGTACTGCACCTTCTCGCGACGCCATACCTGCCGGCAGATCTCGATGACCTCGCGGGTTCGTGCGATCGGTGCGTCGTACTTGACGCCATGGAAGCCTTCGACGACCTGCGGTCCGGACGCGCCGAGGCCGAGAACGAAACGGCCGTCGGACACGTAGTCGAGACCGGCCGCGGTCATGGCAGTCAACGACGGTGTCCTGGTGTAGATCTGGAAGATGCCGGACGCGATCTTGATGGTGCTCGTCTTGGCCGCGAGGAACCCGAGTTGGCTGACGGCGTCGAACGAGTAGGCCTCGGGCACGAAAATGATGTCGAGCCCCGCCTTCTCGAGCTCGGCAACCTCGGCAACGGTCTCGTTGAAACCACCGCTGTAGTTCAGCATCGTTCCGATGTGCATGGGACTCCTCGTTCGGTGAGCAGCTGGTGCAGCCGCTTCAGGTACCTGTTACTGACATTTCACATCGGGACGTTACCGCTCCCAGGGGAACCGATGTGAGTCGGCGCACGTCATAGTGAGAAAGGGGCACTTCGAGGGGGAACGGGGACGTATGAGCGGCGGAGTCTGGGTGGACGTGGATCGCGTCCGCGGAGTTGCAGATGCACTTGTGGTGTCGGCCGACGCCCTCGGCGCAGCTGCCGCTTCCGTTGCCGATGCAGGGTTCGGTCCGGCCGGGGCGGGACGGAACTACGGTGACCTGGGCGCGCTGTACATCCAGGCCCACGCCGGGCTCGGCCGTGCCGTCGGAGCATGGAAGTCCTCGGTCGACGACATCTCCAGTGCTCTCACGACGTCGATGAACGAGTACGACCGACAGGACGACGCCGCCGCGTTCGTGATCGAGTCGGACCGGTGACGCCTCCCCCGGCCGAACCCGGCGGTGCGGAATCGGTCGACGACATTCTCGACACGAACGCGCACGGCCTGCTGTATTTCGAGCGGTTTCTGCCTCTGGCCTGCCGCGTTCCCGGCGTCGAATTCCCGCCGTACGTCGATGTGTGTGCCGGATACGACGAACAGCGCGGGCTGAACTTGGGTGCGCTCGGTCACGATGCCGACGCGGTCGGGGCACTGTCTGCAGTGCTCGGCGAGCAACTCGTGGAGCAGGTTCAGCTGCGGCGGGTTCTGCAACTGAGGTGGCACGGCGAGGCAGGTGAGGCTGTGCAGACGTATCTTTCGGCCGAACAGGAGGAGGCTGACGCCTTCGCTCGATCGATCGAGGATTCGCATCAGACGATGTGTGCGGCCGTCGACGTTCTCCGCGATGCCGTGACCGACAAGGCAGAGCTCGTCGGAGGACTCTCGGTCGACAATGTGGACGGCAAGGATGCCGACCAGATCGATGCCATCTTGGCTGCGTCGGGGCTCGAATGCCTCCCGGTCGACAGGGCGACGGTGTTCCCGCGGTTGGCGTCCGCTTTCCCGGATCTCACCGATCGAGCGCGCAGCGCCGATGTGTCCGACGAGTTCGCCGCCGAGGTCGGCCAGGTGTGTCGAGATTGGATCGAGAACGAGTTCGTACCGCGGGTTCAGGGCACGTACGACGCCATCGTCGGGGCATGCACGGCCACCGACACTGCAGTCAGAGGCTGTCTGAAGTTGGTGGTGGATATCCTGGCCGGTATTCACGAGCCATCGTTCGGCGATCTCGACGAGCGTGGTTGGGCACTTGCGCCCGGCCCGGCAGCGCAGCGGCACGGGCCCGACTGCTCTCCCGTGGGCCCGGCTTCGGCCGGTCCAGGCCCGGCACCGGCAGCCGTCGGGCAGGCGTCGGTCTCGGATGTCGGCGGCACCGCTCTCGTCGGAGCCGAGAGCATGGATCCGGCCGAATCGCGTGTCGCCGCCGATCGCGTCGGTGACACGCCGAGAGATCCAATGGACGGGCTCGTGGACCGGGTGGTTACCGCCATCGTCGACCGCGTCGAGAATGCACTGAGCGACACGATCGACGGTACCCAGGACGGCCACGACACAGACGACTCCAGCGGTCCCGCAGTCGACAGCAATTCTGCGATCGACAGCGCGGTCGGCGACGACGAGGCGAAGGACCAGGACTCGAACTCGTCTCCGGAGGGCGGATCGGCCGTGCCGGCGGGAGGTGACGACCAGCTGTCGCAGTCGGTGCCCGGGCATTCGTCGCCCGCGGCCACCGACGAGCGTGGCCATCTCGAGGCCGAACTCGATGGGCATCGCGCCCGCATTGCGCTCGAACACAACGGTGTCGTATCTCTCGAACTCGAGACTCCCGGACTCGGAACTCGCTCCTTCGAGCTCCGAATCGGACCGTTCGGCCTACCCGAGATAGTCGAAGTTCCCGATCGCGTCGACCCGGTGGGCACACCGGCCGTGGCTGCACCGAAACCGTCCGAACCTGTGCCTGCTGCACAACCTCCTGTATCCACTACAGAACCTGCGCCGGCTACAGAATCGGTACCTGCAACGGAACCTGTGGTGCCGTCCGGCTCCGCGTCGGATGCCTCGGCGCAGTGCCCATCCGAGTCACCCGACACGGACCAGCCCGACGCGCAGCTTACGGTCACTGCCGATCGGCCGGTCACCGATGCTCAACCCGCCGATGCTCAACCCGCCGATGCTCAACCCGCCGACGCCGCTACCGGTGCGGGCCTCAGTGAAGCGGGGGAGCTGTGAGCTCCGACAGCGGGTGGCGCGCGGAGTTGCATCGAATACGCGACGAGCATCGGGCCGCCATGGCGCGCGCGTCCGAGGCTCTGAGCCGGGCTCAGACGCCTACCGACGGGCGCAGCGGACGACGGTCACCGGACGTGAGCGGGTCGGACTCCGACCGCGAGCCGGCGTCGGGTTCGGTGCTGCAACCGGCTCATCTGGATCGGAGAGAGCCCACTCCGCATGTCGAGACCGAACCCGCCGAGCAGCCGCGGACCTGGCTGGTCTGACTGTCGATCCGGACTAGCCCCGTCCGAGCAGAGCCTTGATCGACGCGGAGGCCTTGGGCTTGGGCTGGGCATCGAGCGGGGCATGCGGATCGACTGCCCTGGTGCCATCGATCTCGCCCGCTGTTCCGGCCAGTTCCTCGTAGTCGGAGTCACCGGTCAGATGGAACAGAAGAAAGGCGGTGAGGACGGCGCGGGTGCGCTGTTGGGTCTTGCGATCGGGCTTGTTGATGCCGAGCGCGCCGAGGATTCGGCGGCCTTCGACGAATCCGTCCGCCGTCGAGCCGTCGACTCGGCGCAGGATGGACGGCCCGTGCCAGGCCTGCGCGAGCGCGAGCGAGTTGTCGGTGAGTGAATCGGCGTTCGAGTTGTCTCCGACGACGAGTCCCGGCACCTTCAGGGTTGCGGCAGCCTCTTCCGACGCGGGTGCCGTCGGTGCCGGAAAAAGAGCGGCCACTGCCGTGATGTCGGATCGTCTGGAGGCAGCGAGAACGGCTGTGCCTGCCCCCATCGCGTGTCCGGCGGCGGCGAGCTTGTCCGGATGCACGCTGATGTTGCCGGGGCCCAGCCGCACGCCGGTCATGATGTCGAGCACAGTGCCCAGGTCGGTGGCCAGTCCGCGATGCGACGGTACGAGCCCCCGCTCGGTGTCCGGTGCCGCAACCACGATGCCCCAGGACGCCAGGTGCTTCAGTGTGTCGGTGTAGTGGCTGGGCCGCAGCATCCAGCCGTGTGCGAAGGCAACACCGGGCAGGCCGAAGCCTTCGGCGGGTGTGTAGACGACACCGGGCTGCCCGGCGAGGGCCAAGTCGCCTCGGAGCACCTTGTGCGGGCCGCGCTTGGAGAGAGCAGATGCCAGCTTCTTCGGTTTCGCCACGAGAGATGACGCTACCGAACGACGGCGCGTCAGGGGCACGCGGACACGTCGACCCGAGCGAATGGGTCGTGCGCGCCGTGCCGAGTACCCTGATTGACCATGTGCGGAATCGTGGGTTACGTCGGCCACCGCCCAGCTCTGGGTGTGGTGGTCGAAGCGCTTCGGCGTATGGAATATCGGGGTTACGACTCTGCGGGAATCGCGATCCTCGACGGTGCGGGTGCGACCGCGGTCGAGCGCAAGGCGGGTCGCCTGGCCAATCTCGAAGCCGAACTGGACGACATCGGTACCGACACGTTCGTCGGCACCACGGGGATGGGTCACACTCGATGGGCGACGCACGGCCGTCCCACCGACCGCAACGCCCACCCGCATCGAGACGCGTCCGGCACCGTCGCGGTGGTCCATAACGGAATCATCGAGAACTTCGGTCCGTTGCGCGCCGAGCTCGAATCCGTGGGCACCGAGTTCCTGTCCGACACCGACACCGAGGTGGCCGTCCATCTCGTCTCGCGTGCCTACGCCGAAGGCCCGACTGCGGGCGACTTCGTGGCCAGCGCGAAAGCAGTCCTGCGTCGTCTAGAGGGTGCGTTCACCCTCGTGTTCACCCACTCCGATCACGCGGACACGATCGTTGCGGCTCGTCGCTCCACGCCTCTGGTTCTCGGTGTCGGCGACGGCGAGATGTTTCTCGGATCCGATGTCGCCGCGTTCATCGAGCACACGCGCGACGCCGTCGAACTCGGCCAGGATCAGGTGGTCGTCATCACCGCGGACGGCTATGCCATCAGCGATTTCGAGGGCAACGAGGCGCACGGGCGTCCGTTCCGAATCGACTGGGATCTCGCAGCCGCCGAGAAGGGCGGCCACGACTACTTCATGCTCAAGGAGATCCAGGAACAGCCCGCCGCGGTGGCGGATACGTTGCTCGGCCACTTCGACAACGGTCGAATCGTGCTCGACGAACAGCGGCTGTCGGATCAGGAGCTGCGCGACGTCGACAAGGTGTTCGTCGTGGCCTGCGGCAGTGCGTACCACTCGGGTCTGCTGGCCAAGTACGCGATCGAGCACTGGACCCGGCTCCCGGTCGAGGTGGAACTGGCCAGTGAATTCCGCTACCGAGACCCGGTCCTGGATCGATTGACTCTGGTCGTCGCCATCTCGCAGTCCGGCGAGACTGCCGACACTCTCGAAGCAGTGCGGCACGCCAAGGACCAGAAGGCGCGTGTTCTGGCGGTGTGCAACACCAATGGCTCGCAGATTCCTCGCGAGGCCGATGCCGTTCTCTACACCCGGGCCGGTCCGGAGATCGGCGTCGCGTCGACCAAGGCCTTTCTTGCCCAGGTCACCGCGAACTATCTGGTCGGGCTGGCATTGGCGCAGGCTCGCGGTACCAAGTATCCCGACGAGGTAGCGCGTGAATTCGCCGAACTCGAAGCGATGCCCGAGTTGGTGCAGCGGGTGCTCGAGACGGTCGAGCCCGTTCGGGCGCTCGCGCGCGAGCTCTCGACGGCCACGACCATTCTGTTCCTCGGCCGACACGTCGGATACCCGGTCGCTCTCGAAGGCGCGCTCAAGCTCAAGGAATTGGCGTACATGCATGCCGAGGGCTTTGCGGCGGGCGAGCTCAAGCATGGTCCGATCGCGCTCATCGAGGACGGTGTACCGGTGATCATCGTGATGCCGTCGCCGAAGGGTCGGGCGGTGTTGCACTCGAAGATGCTGAGCAACATTCGCGAGATCCAGGCGCGTGGTGCGCGGACGGTCGTGATCGCCGAAGAGGGTGACGAGGCGGTGCGTCCGTTCGCGGACAACCTGATCGAGATCCCGGCTGCATCGACGCTGCTACAGCCGCTGTTGTCGACGATCCCACTTCAGGTGTTCGCCGCCGAGGTCGCTCAGGCGCGGGGGTACGACGTGGACAAGCCGCGCAACCTGGCCAAGTCCGTTACCGTCGAATAGGCCTCGCGTGCGCGGCTACTACACACCCGAGCAGATTCGCAATGCCGAAGCGCCGCTGCTGAATTCGCTGCCAGACGGCACCCTGATGCGACGCGCCGCGTACGGCCTGGCCACCGTTGTGGCAGGGGAGTTGGCGGCGCGTACCGGAGGTGTCGCCGGGCGGCGCGTGACGATTCTGGTGGGCACGGGCGACAACGGTGGCGACGGTCTGTGGGCCGGGGCGTATCTGCGTCGGCGCGGGGTCTCGGTGTCCGCTCTCCTGCTCGACCCGACGCGGGTGCATGCCGAAGGTCTCGCGGCCCTGCGATCGTCGGGCGGACGAGTGGTGACCCACTGCGGGCCTGCCGACATCGTGATCGACGCCATCGTCGGTATTTCCGGCAAGGGCTCGCTGCGCCCCGATGCTGCTGCCGTGGTCGAGCGGATCACCGCACCGATCGTGGCAGTGGATGTTCCCAGTGGGGTCGACGCGGAGACCGGCGCCGCACCCGGGCCGGCCGTGACGGCCGAGGTGACCGTGACGTTCGGCGCCCGCAAGCCTGTTCACGTGCTGGCCGTACCTCGTTGTGGCCGAATCGAACTCGTGGACATCGGTCTGGACCTGCCCAAACCGGCGATGGAGTCGTTCGAGCCGGCCGAGGTGGGACGGGTGTGGCCGATTCCTACGGCGTCGGACGACAAGTACTCGCAGGGCGTGGTGGGTGTCCTGGCCGGCAGCTCCACGTTTCCCGGTGCTGCACTGCTCTGTGCGGGCGCAGCGGTCGCGGCCACCTCCGGAATGGTCCGCTACGTGGGAAGCGCAGGCGCAGAGGTCGTGTCGCACTATCCGGAGGTCGTTGCCGCCCCGGATCTCGACGCGGCGGGAAAGGTGCAGGCGTGGGTGGTCGGTCCCGGTTTCGGCACCGACGAGGAGTCGGCGGACATCGTGCGCCGAGTTCTGGAAACGGACCTGCCGGTCGTCGTCGACGCGGATGCGCTCACGGTTCTCGCGCACAAGGAACGCTGGATCGCCGGACGCGCCGCACCGACGCTGTTGACCCCGCATGCCGGAGAATTCGCCCGCCTGACGGGAGCCGACCCTGCACCCGACCGAGTGGAATCGGTTCGAGATCTTGCTGCGCGCTGGGGCGTCACCGTTCTCCTCAAGGGACGAGCGACGATCGTCGCCGACGCAGATGGGACGACGTACATCAGCGACGCCGGGGGATCGGCTGCATCGACCGCCGGCTCCGGCGACGTACTCTCCGGCATCCTCGGAGCCCTGCTCGCGTCGGGAATGGCACCGTCCACTGCGGCTGCCTGCGGAGCGAAGGTCCACGCACTGGCCGCGGCCCGTGCGGCTCACGGTTCGGACGGAGAGTTCGCGGCACCCATCTCTGCGAGCCCGCTGTGTGAGTCCATCTCGGACGCCATCCGAACCGTGCGCTCGCTCACAGTCTGATTGCGGTCGTGCGTGCCCCACGTCCGATGCTCGATGTGTCAGGAGTTGTGGTGCCCTGATCCGTCGTATCGGCGGCGCGGATGGCACTATCGAATGTTGTGACTATCGGCTGCGGCGACGAGAGGACCGATCCTCGGACGGGTTCGGGCGCTGTGGCGTCCGTCGACCTCGACGCAGTGGCGCACAACGTTCACGTGTTGCAGCAGTTCGCCGGGGACGCCGCGGTGATGGCTGTCCTCAAGGCCGACGGATACAACCACGGTGCCGTCGAAGTCGCACACGCCGCAGTCGTAGCAGGGGCGCAGGAGCTCGGCGTCACCACCATCGGCGAGGCCCTCGAACTCCGCGCCGCGGGTATCACTGTTCCGGTGCTGGCGTGGTTGCACCGAACGGATTCGGATTTCGCAGCTGCCATCGACGCGCACGTGGGAATCGGGGTCTCCACGCTTGCCCAGCTGGACGCCGTGGTCGAAGCGGCACGCCGACTCGGTCGTACAGCGGATCTCTCGCTCAAGATCGATACCGGGCTCAACCGCAACGGGGTCGCGGAATCGGATCTCGATGCCGTCCTCGACGCTACTGCGGCAGCAGTGGCCGACGGCGCCGTGCAGTTGACCGGGATGTTCTCGCACCTGGCCTGCTCCGACGAACCGGCTCACCCCGCCAACGACGCCCAGGCCGAGCGGCTGCGCGACGCGGTGCGGCGCGCCACTCGACGGGGAACGCCTCCCGCCGTCGTGCACCTGTCCAACTCGGCCGCCACGCTGACCAGGCCCGACCTCGGTTTCGACATGGTCCGCCCGGGTATTGCTCTGTACGGCTTGTCGCCGGTGCCCGAGCTGGGAACCTTCGGGTTGCGCCCGGTCATGACGTTGTCGGCGCAGGTGGCGAACATCAAGAAGGTGAGCGAAGGTGAATCGGTGTCCTACGGCTACACCTGGACCGCTCCCGCCGACACGGTGGTCGCACTCGTCGCTCTCGGATACGCCGACGGGGTCGTCCGTCGGCTCAGCGGGCGGTTCGAGGTGACCATCGCAGGTCGTCGCTATCCCTCGGTGGGTCGAGTGTGCATGGATCAATTCGTCGTCGACCTCGGCGGCGATCGCTCGGCTGTCGCAGTCGGCGACGAGGCGCTACTCTTCGGGCCAGGGGACAGGGGAGAGGCGCACGCTCAGGATTGGGCGGATGCGCTCGAGACCATCAGCTACGAAGTCGTCACCGGCGTTCGTGGACGCGTCCGACGACGGTTCGTCGGCGCTCTCGCAGGGGAGGCGACGATCTAGATCATGCTCGGATTGCTGGAGAGTATTGCGATTGTGGTGCGCGAGACGGCGTTCCGGTCCAACAAGGATCCGCTGGCCACCGAAAATCTCGACCTGATGGATGCCGATCGCGGCAGTATCGTCACCGCGGACGACGGCGTGCCGCTCGCAGTGCGCGAAGTGGGCCCGTCCGACGCCGAGACGACCGTCGTGTTCGTTCACGGCTACTGCCTACGCACGTCGTCGTGGCATTTTCAGCGTCGTGCGCTCGAACAGCAGTGGGGTTCGACGGTACGCATGGTCTTCTACGATCAGCGCGGTCACGGGCGTTCGGGAGTACCGAGCCCGGACAGTTGCACCATCGGTCAGCTCGGCCTCGATCTGGACGCAGTGATTCGCTCGGTGGTCCCCAGGGGACGCATCGTTCTGGTCGGGCACTCGATGGGCGGCATGTCGATCCTGTCCATGGCCCGGCAGCGCTCGGACGTGCTGCGCCAGAGAGTCATCGGCGCGGTGCTGATCTCCACGACCGCCGCTGGTCTTGCGCAGTCCGGGGTGGGTCGTAGTCTGCAGAATCCGGCGGTCGACGCGTTCCGACTCGCCGTACGGACGTCGCCCGGTCTGGTGCAGTTCGGGCGCGGCGCTGTGCGTGCGCTGATCTCCCCGATCCTGCGCGCGGCGTCCTACGGCACCAGAGTCTCCCCGCGACTGGTGGCGTTCTCCCAGTCGATGATCGACGACACGTCCGTCGTCACGATCGTCAATTTCCTCGAGACGCTCGAGTTGCACGACGAGTCCGAGGCGCTGCTGGAATTCGAGAACATCCCGGTGTCGGTGGTGTGTGGCGACGAGGACTGGATCATTCCGTTCGCCAGCTCGGAGGCCCTGGCGCAGGCACTGCCGCGTTCGGAGATGGTGCGGGTCCGTCAGGGTGGCCACCTGGTGCAACTCGAATTCCCGGAACAGGTCAACGGCGCGATCACGCGGCTCGTGGCCCGGGCAACGGAGGCCGCGGGCAAGAAGCGGCGGTGGGGCGTTGTCTGACGACCCTCTGCACCTGCCTGCGACGGCCGAATTGGCTACGGCCGCAGACACTGCCGAGTTCGGCGCGAGGCTTGCACACCTTCTGGTCGCCGGCGATCTGGTGATTCTCGACGGCCCGCTGGGGGCCGGAAAGACAGCCATGACCCAGGGCATAGCCTCCGGCCTCGGGGTGCAGGGCCGCGTCACCTCGCCGACGTTCGTCATCGCCCGCGAGCACCGCCCCGGGGCGCGGCCTCATGGTCTTCCGCCGGTTGCGCTGGTGCACGTCGATGCCTATCGACTCGGGATGACCGGACAGTCGGCGGTCGACGAACTCGATGCTCTCGACCTCGATACCGATCTCACCGACGCGGTGGTCGTGGTCGAGTGGGGTGAGGGTTTGGTCGAGAAGTTGACGGACGGCCATGTGTCGGTTCGTCTCACGCGTGACCCGGACTCCGATGTTCGACGCGTGACGGTGAGTCGGGTGGACAGCGGGGCGGATCCGCGAGAACGACGCTGACCGGGTACCGGGTGCGCAACCGTATGCCCGGCGACGGGTAATCTGAAATATCGTGCTTGTACTTGCCGTCGACACCTCGACCCCCGCCGTCACCGCAGGTGTGGTGGACCTGACCGAGCCCGCCGACGCCGGTGCGGTTGTCACGACCCTCGCCACGCGGGTTCGGGTGGACGCGCGATCGCATGCAGAAATTCTGACGCCCAACATTGTCGAGTGCCTTGCCGAGGCGGGAATCACCGCGGCCGAGTTGGGAGCCGTCGTCGTCGGTGTCGGTCCCGGCCCGTACACCGGGTTGCGGGTGGGCATGGCCACGGCTGCCGCGTTCGGTGACGCACTCGGTGTGCCGGTGTACGGAGTCTGCAGTCTCGACGCCATCGCCGCAGATGTCTCCGAACCCGGGTCCCTGTTGGTGGTGACCGATGCGCGGCGACGCGAAATCTATTGGGCGCGTTACGAAGCGGGAACGCGGGTGGCGGGACCCGACGTTGTCGCCCCGGCCGAACTCGATCCCGTCGGAATCGACGCGGTCGCCGGGTCGGCACCGCACGCTGCGGTATTCGCGCTTCCGATTCGCGATGTACAGGCACCGTCTCCGGCCGGGTTGGTCGCGGTCGCCGTCGCCGATATCGGCAGCAGGATCGACCCGGGTCCGCTCGTTCCGTTGTACCTGCGCCGCCCCGACGCCAAGACGCTCGACGAGCGCGCCGCAGCGAAGGCTGTGAAGTGACGGTATCGATCGAGCCGATGACGGTGGCAGACGCTGCTCGGTGCGCATATCTCGAGACCGTGCTGTTCCCGGGTGACGACCCGTGGGCCGAGGACGCGTTCGTCGCGGAACTGGCGGCACCACACAATCATTACGTCACGGCGCGGGAGAACGGCGAGGTCGTCGGTTACGCAGGCATCTCCCTGTTGGGGCAGCCGACCCGCGGCGCCTTCGTCGTCGGTGAGTCCGAGGTGCACACGATCGGTGTCGATCCGGCGCATCATCGCAGAGGGATCGGCGGGCGACTGCTCGACGAATTGCTTCGCGTGGCCGACGAGCACGGTGGACCGGTCTTTCTGGAGGTCCGCACCGACAACGAGCCCGCGATCGAGTTGTACCGACGCGACGGGTTCGAGATCGTCGGCACCAGGGCAAAGTACTACCAGCCGAGCGGAGCCGATGCCTTCACGATGCGTCGGCCCGAGAAGACAGAAGGATCAGCCCGATGATCGTTATGGGTATCGAAAGTTCCTGCGACGAAACAGGAGTCGGGATCGTCCGGTGGGACGCGGCAGGGACGTGCGAGCTGATGGCAGACGAGGTGGCCTCCAGCGTCGACGAACACGCGCGGTACGGCGGAGTGGTGCCCGAGGTGGCGTCGCGCGCGCATCTCGAAGCCATCGTGCCGACCATGCGGCGAGCTCTGGCGGCCGCAGACATCGATCGTCCCGACGCCGTCGCTGTGACGATCGGACCGGGCTTGGCCGGGGCGTTGCTGGTCGGGGTTGCCGCTGCCAAGGCGTACGCCGCGGCCTGGGGCGTGCCCTTCTATGCGGTCAACCATCTCGGCGGCCACGTCGCGGTCGACACGCTCGAACACGGCCCGATGCCGTCGTGCGTGGCTCTGTTGGTCTCCGGTGGTCACACGCATCTTCTCCACGTCGATGATCTGTCTCGGCCGATCGCCGAGCTCGGGACCACTGTCGACGACGCAGCCGGGGAGGCCTTCGACAAGGTTGCGCGGCTCCTGGGACTGGGTTATCCGGGTGGTCCGGCCCTCGATGATGCTGCGCGCGAGGGCGATCCGACAGCGATCGCGTTTCCCCGAGGAATGACCGGCCCGCGCGATGCCCGGTACGACTTCTCGTTCTCCGGGGTCAAGACCGCCGTCGCTCGTTTCGTCGAGGCCAGGCACCGTGCCGGAGACCCCATCCCGGTCGCAGACATCGCCGCGTCCTTTCAGGAGTCGGTCGCCGA
Source organism: Rhodococcoides navarretei (assembly GCF_038069675.1). Taxonomy (NCBI): domain Bacteria; kingdom Bacillati; phylum Actinomycetota; class Actinomycetes; order Mycobacteriales; family Nocardiaceae; genus Rhodococcoides; species Rhodococcoides navarretei. Next base: position 3,410,409 of record NZ_JBBPCN010000001.1, on the reverse strand, counting down.
TGTCCTGACGATGAAGGCCGTTCGCGCCGCAACCGACGTCGACGTCGACACGATCGTCCTCGGCGGGGGTGCCACCGCCAACTCCCGCATTCGTTCGCTGATCGAACGTCGTTGTGCCGACCAGGGTTTGACGCTGAGAATCCCGAAGCCCCGATTGTGCACCGACAACGGTGTCATGATCGCCGCACTGGGAGCGCACCTCGTCGCAGGCGGTGCGCAGCCGTCTGCGCTCACCGCCGTGACCGATCCCGGCCTCTCGGTCGCGACCAGTCAGGTGCCCGGCTGAGCGTCCTCGGTGGCAGCGACGGTCGGATCGGACGAACGTGATGTCGACGGAACGGCCGCGGACAGCGGTTCGCTGGAGGGAGCCGATACCGGCGGAGACCACACCGTCGGTGGTGCCGTCAGTTCCGGAGTCTGCTCCGAACCGCTCGCATCCGTGGTCGGCACGCTGATGGATCCGGTCGGTACGGGGGTCGACTCGGGAGTCGCTTCGACTGTGGGCTCCGGGGTCGGACCGGGGACGATCTCGGTCGTGTCGCTCGGTGTCGACGATTCCACCGGTTCGGAGGGCCGAACCGGAATCGTGGTGACCGGGGTCGACGGATCGATCGGGATTCCGGAAGTGACCTCGGGGGATACCGGATTCGACGTGGGATCGACAGGCCACTCGAACGGTGGGAGGTCGGGAGCCGGACGCAGAGTCGGCGTTGTGGTGGGTGCGTCGGTCGTGGTGACACGCGTCGACGATCCGGTGGACTCGATCGTGGTCTGTCTCGGATCGGGTCGGTCTCCGGGTACGCCCTCCGTCGTCGCCGAGTCCTCGTCGGGCGAGTACCCCTCGGCGATCGGCCGACCTGCATCGGTCGATTCGGTGGCGGGTCGGGTGGCACTTCCCGCGGGGGAGACGCTCTGATCGTCGGCCGGGGCCATCGTCTGCACTCCGTAGGCGAGCACGAGTCCACCTGCGACGACGGCGGCCGCGATCGCACCGGAGTATCGGCTCATTCGGCCCGCAGTGGTACGCGTCGCCGTCACGAGTTGGAAGCTGCTCCCGACGACCGTTGCGGCGACACCTGCAGCTCCGACGGCCAGAACGGCGTCGGGTTCGGCGATTCGAATCACCGGGGCGTGGAAGCTACCGGTGAGCGTGGTGGCAAGCACGGGGATCTGCGCTCCGCCTCCGATCAGCACTATGGCCTCGGGTTCGTGCGTGCTTCGGTCGAACACCTCGCGGACGAACCGGGCGGCGGCGTCGAACATCGGGGCGGCGGCGGCGTCGAATGCGCCCCGCGTGACGGTCAGCGGGATCCCGCTGTAGCGCTCGATGCGGACCTCGTCGTCGCGGGAGAGCTGTTCCTTGATCGACCGGTACCGCGCAGAGCCGATGCCGCGGTCGTCGCGAAGGTCGTCCCGCAGGTTGTCTCGGGTCATGTCCTGCACGAGGTTCTTGACGAGCGCGTTGAGTGCGTCGCCGCCGACGACGTCGGACCGGTCGTGAGCGAGCACCGTCTCGGCGGATCGGTCGGTGACCGTGACCGACATACCTGCGGCTCCGAGATCGACGAGGGCGATCGTGTCGTATCGATCGACCAGTCCGGTGGTCGCCAGGTGCGCGAATGCGGCCGCTGACTCGGGTACCAGGCGAACATCGCGGGTGGTGTGTGCCAGCGCCGCGCGAATGCCCGCAGCGTGCTCCTCGGTGCGGTAGGTGACAGCGATCGCGTCGGGCGATCGGTGCCCGGGGATCAGCGAGGCCATGAGTTCGATGGCAGAGGTGACCAGATCACCGATGTCGGTGTTCGCCTGGCGATCGGCCGAGACGGTCCGGTACTCGACCGTGCGACTGCCGTCGGTGTCGATGGTGACGAGGGCTGCGCACACGACCTCGGATCCGGTGGATATACCCACTCCTATCCGCATGCTGCACCTCCCGCCCCTGTGTATTCGCCCGGAATCGACTGGTCTGTGTGCCGTGTCGCGGCACAGCTGTCGATCGTTATCGTTCGGACAGCTCCGTTATCGTAACGTTACTTCGAGCTCCGACGCGAGCGTAATGTGCCGCTCGGTCGGTTACCCGACAGAGCTTTCTTGCCGCTTACCAGGACTTTCGATGGATCTGCCGATGCCGGGAAAACAGCGAGAAACGACGCGGAACTTGGGCGTTTCGGGCTCGAATCCCGTCGTTTCCGGGTCGCCGTCGTCGGGTGGGACGGTGCCCGACCACCCTCGTGTGCGCGCGTGCGACCGCGGTGTCGCGAACCTGGCGAACCCAGCCCTTGAGTGCTGGCACTCTCGTGTATAGAGTGCTAGATGGCACCGAGTGAAGTCCCGGCACCCGCGACGACGGGAACGAGCTCAGGCCGCGATTGTCAGAACCGCACGAGAAGTACATACACACAGCTGTCCGGGGATCCGACCCCGGACGCGTACCCCATAACTTTGGAGGGCTCAACGTGGCGAGCGTGAAAATCAAGCCGCTCGAGGACAAGATCCTCGTCCAGGCCAACGAGGCCGAGACGACGACCGCCTCCGGTCTGGTCATCCCCGACACAGCCAAGGAGAAGCCCCAGGAGGGCACCGTCGTCGCCGTGGGCGAAGGCCGTGTCACCGAAAAGGGCAACCGGATCCCGGTCGACGTCAAAGAAGGTGACACCGTCATCTACAGCAAGTACGGCGGCACCGAGATCAAGTACGCCGGCGAGGAGTACCTGATTCTGTCGGCACGCGACGTGCTGGCAGTCATCGCCAAGTAGGCCACAACGCAGCCCGCCCCGGTATCCGATTTTCGTGTCGGTCCCGGGGCGGTGTGCGTTCGATCGAGTTTCTTTACTCGAAGGAGTAACACCGAAACATGGCAAAGCAAATCCAATTCAACGAGGAAGCGCGCCGCGCTCTCGAACGTGGCGTCGACAAGCTGGCCGACGCGGTCAAGGTGACGCTCGGGCCGCGGGGACGCCACGTCGTCCTGTCCAAGGCCTTCGGCGGTCCGACCGTCACCAACGACGGCGTCTCGATCGCTCGTGAGATCGACCTGGAAGATCCGTTCGAGAATCTCGGCGCGCAGCTGGTCAAGAGCGTCGCCACCAAGACCAACGACGTGGCAGGCGACGGAACCACCACCGCGACGGTGCTCGCGCAGGCGCTCGTGCGCGGCGGTCTGAAGAACATCGCAGCGGGTGCCAACCCGATCGCGCTCGGCACCGGTATCTCCAAGGCGGCCGACAAGGTCGCCGAGGCGCTGCTCGCTGCCGCAACCCCGGTCGAGGGCAAGCAGGCGATTGCTCAGGTCGCCACCGTGTCCTCGCGTGACCCCGAGATCGGCGAACTCGTCGGCGAGGCGCTCACCCGCGTCGGCGCAGACGGCGTCGTCACCGTCGAGGAGTCCTCGACGCTGCTCACCGAGTTGTCGGTCACCGAGGGCGTGCAGTTCGACAAGGGCTACCTCTCGCCGTACTTCGTCACCGACGTGGACACGCAGGAAGCAGTTCTCGAGGACGCGTACGTCCTGCTCTACCGCGAGAAGATCACCTCGCTTCCGGATTTCCTTCCCCTGCTGGAGAAGGTTGCCGAGAGCGGCAAGCCGTTGCTGATCATCGCCGAGGACACCGAGGGCGAAGTTCTCTCGACTCTGGTCGTCAACTCCATCCGCAAGACGATCAAGGCCGTTGCCGTCAAGGCACCGTTCTTCGGTGATCGCCGCAAGGCGTTCCTCGACGATCTCGCAGTCGTGACGGCCGGGCAGGTCATCACCGCCGATGTGGGTCTGAGCCTGAAGGAAGCCGGTCTCGAGCTGCTCGGTCGCGCTCGTCGCGTCGTGGTCAGCAAGGACGACACGACCATCGTCGACGGTGCGGGCACGCAAGACGACATCGATGCGCGCGTCGGTCAGCTTCGCCGCGAGATCGAGAACACCGACTCCGAGTGGGATCGCGAGAAGCTCGAAGAGCGTCTGGCGAAGCTCTCGGGCGGCATCGCGGTCATCAAGGTCGGCGCTGCGACCGAAACCGAGCTCAAGGAACGCAAGTTCCGCGTCGACGACGCCGTGGCTGCGGCCAAGGCTGCCGTCGAAGAGGGCATCGTCCCCGGCGGCGGCTCGGCTCTGACGCAGGCAGCGTTGGCTCTGGCCGACGATCTCGGCCTGACCGGCGACGAAGCGACCGGTGTTGCCGTGGTGCGCACCGCGCTCAACGCACCGCTGTTCTGGATCGCCTCCAATGCGGGTATCGACGGTTCCGTCGTCGTCAGCAAGGTTGCAGAACTGCCGAAGGGCCACGGATTCAACGCCGCGACCCTGACGTACGGCGACCTGCTGGCCGACGGCGTCGTCGATCCGGTCAAGGTGACTCGCTCCGCTGTGGTCAATGCCGCATCGGTTGCACGCATGATCCTGACGACCGAGAGCGCGATCGTGGAGAAGCCGGAGGAGGCCTCCGAGCCCTCTTCCGGTCACGGACACGCTCACTGACGTTCGGTGACACGAGAAAGCCCCCAACCCGAACGGGTTGGGGGCTTCCTTGCGTCCGGAGGACTACACCGCGATGCGGCGACGGTTGTGACGAGCGTGCAGTTCTCGCTCGGTCTCGGACATCCCGCCCCAGATCCCGTAGGGCTCGCTGACATTGAGAGCGTGGGTACGGCATTGTGCGAGTACGGGACAGCTGCGGCACATTTCCTTGGCCCGCATCTCGCGCTGTGCTCGTGCCCGGCCCCGCTCGCCGTCCGGGTGGAAGAACATGGACGAGTCGACACCACGGCACAGGCCGTGCATCTGCCAATCCCAGATATCGGCGTTCGGCCCAGGGAGATGATTCGGCTGCGGCATGGAAACTCCTAGGGTGGTGTGGCTTGCCGGATTCGTGATCCGAATGCCGACAACGTTATGTGTGCCCACGAAATCGAGTCAATAGTGCTCAACCGTGGGCAAATGCATAGTTACGGGGCCAAGAATTAACACGGGCGATATTTACTTCGACTCGCCCGCATGCGTGGCCTTCCTGTTGAAGAATCCGCCGAGACGGGAGACCATGGAGCGTGCACCGGTGATCCAGCGTCGGAAGCAGCGGCGCAAACCGATGGCGTCCGGCGTTCCCCGATTGACATCTCGCTCGACCGGATTGCACCGTCTCCGTCGGTATTTCCGCTGATCGCGAGCGTGCAGACGATGTTCGAGGCGGCTCTGCTCCCCGTGTCGGATCCGAGGTCCGGCCGTCCGGTCGAAGCCGCGCGAGGTGTCCGACACCATCGCTCGGAGCGCGGGGCGTCGGCCGAATGGGCGCACGAACGGTACGCGATGCGTCGGTGGCGATTGCGCGATCGAGTATGCCGATTAACCTATTCGCCACACGGCGTTCAGATTCTCGACTCCGAAGCGGCCGTTGTTCACATTGTTAATTCCTTGAAAACTGCATTCTGTGCGCGCGGAACGACGCAATGAGATCTTTTCCGGACCGATAGTGAATTCACCCCACGGAATTGCGGCGCGTTGCATCGGTGTGACTCGGGCACGGATCGGCACCGGCGTCGCGAGGCTGTCGTCACCGGGGCCCTACCCTTGCGTCCGTGCCATCAGAGCAGAGCTCGCTGTTCACCGCGACGCAGTCCGAACTCTTCGACGCGGCGTTCGGCGGTAGCCCCGGCCGATTCCCGCTTCCCGCAGCCGCCGATCCTCGGGAGAGCTGGTACCGGAGTGTCGCGTTGGCCGGCCAGGGGCGGTACGGCGCGGCCGCGGTCGAGCTTCGGCGTCGGCGACCCGACAACACTGAGCTTGCATCGTTGCATGCGTCGACCCGGGCGTCGTGGCTGCGCCAAGTCGGCAAGCACGAGCGGGCCGGCCACTTCGACGGCAGGGCAGTCTTTCTCGTCGGTCTCACGGGCCCTCCGGAGTCCAGTGATGCGGTCGAGGCCCGCAGTGATGCGTTGACCGGGCTGGCCGCAGATGCTCTGGGTCGCGGACGCTTCGATCTCTCGGAGACCCTGCTGGCCCGCAGCGCCGCGCAGCGGGACGGTCCGTTCGACACCGGGTCGTGGCGTCCGGCACTGCGGGCGGCTTGGGTGGCGGCCGAGCTGGCAATGATGCGCGGCGACGGTTCAGGGGCCGTCCGACACGCCGAGTGCGCTCGGGCTCTCGCCAACGATGCCGATTCGTTACGCCACCTCGTCAAGACGGACCTGGTGTGCGCAGCGGCGCTGAGTTGCGTCGGCGAGATCACCCGCGCCAACGAAGCCGCCGTCCAGGTTGCCTACGCTGCGGGGATGCATGGCCTGCTTCCTTTGCGCTGGGCCGCGACGATGCTGTGTGAGGGAACCGGGGGGCTCGATGCCGGGATGGTCGCGTCCGTCGACTTGGCCGCCGAGATCGATCGTCGCGGTGGTTCGACGACCGACTGACCAGGACCGGGGTCGAGGGCGGACCGAGTGGTTCGGTTCTGGCTTGGTGGTGTCGCTATCCTTGGTCTCGTTCCACCACCACGTGGAAGCGCTCCCAGGCGGGTGCGTACCTGTAACGCGGGGAAAATTGTCGACGATGAACACAGCGGGTGAGGAGTTGGACTCTTTCGTCGTTGCCGCAGCGCAAGGCGATCGACTGGCTCTGTCCCGGGTCTTGGAATTCATCCGACCACTCGTCGTGCGGTATTGCCGGGCGCGAGTCGGTTCGGCTGAGCGCGGTCAGCTTTCGGCCGACGACGTGGCGCAGGAGGTCTGTTTGGCAGTCATGACCGCCTTGCCGCGCTACCAGGACCAAGGTCGTCCGTTCATGGCATTCGTGTACGGCATCGCGGCTCACAAGGTCGCTGATGCCCATCGCAGCGCCTCGCGTAACAAATCGGACCCGGCCGCCGAAGTACCAGATGTCGTGTCGATGGAACACGGACCGGAGCAACGCGCTCTCGAATCCGAGTCGAGTCGACAGATGACTGCACTGCTGGACACCTTGCCCGCCAAGCACCGCGAGATTCTGGTGCTCCGACTCGTCGTCGGGTTGTCGGCCGAGGAAACAGCAGCGGCCGTCGGCAGCACTGCAGGCGCTATCCGCGTGGCTCAGCACCGAGCTATCGCAAAACTGAAGAACGAAGTTGTGAGAGCAGGTGAAATGTATGGCTAGGGACAATGGTCACGGTGGCCCCGATGAGACGCCGCGTCGCGGAATCTCGCGTATCGGTGAGCACGTGAGCCCCGCTGGACCGAATCAGAACGATCCCTATGCCGACATCGGCGCGGACGGTGGTCCTGTGGACCTCGTCGCCGTACGTCGTGACGATGCGTTCATCGACGCGATCAGTGGCGACGGACCGATCGCCACCGATGACGCAGACGAGTACCAACTCGCCCTTCTGCTCGCCAATTGGCGAGCGGACGTGATCACGCCGGCGATGCCCGCCGGCCCCTCCCTCGATGTTGTCGTCGCCTCCGTCGAACGCGAGAAGCTCGCCGCCGACATGGCGCGGTCGAGCTCGGCGAACCGTGGCGGACGGATGCGTTTGTTGCGTCCCATCGCAGGTGCCGCTGCCGCGATCGCCGTGGTGATGGGTGGTCTGGTGGTCATCTCGTACAACTCGACTCCCGACGACCCACTGTGGAGCGTCAAGTCCGTCGTCTTCTCCGAGCAGGCGGATTCGACTGTGGCGCAGATCGATACGACGTCCAAGCTGCAAGAGGCCGAAAACCTCATCTCGTCCGGAGACACCACGGCAGCTCGCGCACTGCTCGACGGCGCGTCGAACAGCAGTTCGGCTGTGCTCGACGACAGTCAGCGCGCCGAACTGGATCAGTGGCTTGCACGCCTGATGCAGGAACTACAGGCGCTGACGGTGCCTGCGCCGGTTCTGCCCCCGGCTCCGATTCTTCCGGCTCCAGTGCCCAGCTCGGAAACCTTGTTGCCGCCGGCTCCGGTGGATTCGGTCACGCCCGATGTCACGGGTGTACCGACCACTCCGGCTCCGACCACGACGACGCCCGTGGTTCCTCCCACGACGACGACTCCGAGTCCGGCAACGACCACGGACGTCACGCCGACGGTGCTCGACGCGCCCGATCAGCCGACGGCGACTGCCGGTGGTACCAGCTCCTCGGAGAACCGTGACCGTATATCGGTTCCCTCCGGCGGCAGTTGACCGGGTTCTCGGCTCCCTCTCGGACAACGAAGAAGCCCGACACGATCATCGTGTCGGGCTTCTTCGTACGAACAGTAGGTGAGTCAGCTGTCGAAGCCGTCGCCGTGCAGAGCGTCGTTCATGGACGCGTCCGCGAAGCCGCGGCAGTAATCCCAGGTCACGTAGGCATCGGGAACCGGGTCGTAGGCCGGCTCGTGGGGCCGGACGGTGCCGTCGACCAGGAGCTGCAGCAGGTTGGCGCGCAGCATGTCCCAGTCGTGGTAGTGGTCCTGCTGGCAGTCCTCGCAGCACACGACCAGGCCGCGAATGCCGCGGTGGCCGAGGAGTGCCTCGTAGACGGCCAGGTCAGCCAGATCCTCTTCGACGGCGAGCCGCTCCTGAGGATCCAGAGGTTGGCCGGGCTCGATGGCGTCGAGGGCGGCCGACGGGTCGGCTGGGTCTCCGGCGAACGGATCCGGGGGTAGGCCGGGAGGCAGTTGATCGCGCACGCCTCCACGGTACGCAGGACTGGTGGGTCTGCGCCAGCCGTTCGAATGCGACATGCCGGGCGCGTCCACCCCCGACGACCCTCCGAACAGAGATTTCGGTGTTCGAAGGACACCCACAGCGGGCGGCATTCGCACTGGTGATGCCCTAGCCGATACCATGGTTCACGGCGCTGAACAGATGAGTGCAAGTGCCGAAACTCCATCCGTTCTCCAACACCGCACTGGCGGTGCGCCTGCGAGCTCTCACCGGCCGCACGCCGCGCCGAAGTGCAACCAGGCTCTAGGGAGGGCCAGATTCGCATGAGTAGTCCCGGAGCCCACGTCCGCACAGGCGGCGACGATCCCAACAAGGTCGCGATGCTCGGCCTCACGTTCGACGACGTCCTGCTGTTGCCGGCCGCTTCGGATCTGATTCCCAGCTCGGTCGACACCTCCAGTCAGATCACCCGCGAGATTCGGCTGCGGGTGCCACTGGTCAGCTCGGCCATGGATACCGTCACCGAGGCGCGGATGGCCATCGCCATGGCCCGCGCCGGCGGTATGGGCGTGCTGCACCGCAACCTGTCGTTGCAGGATCAGGCGTCCCAGGTGGAGACGGTCAAGCGTTCGGAGGCCGGGATGGTCACCGATCCGGTCACCTGCAAGCCCACCGACTCGCTGGCCGAGGTCGACGCCATGTGCGCACGCTTCCGCATCTCGGGGTTGCCCGTCACCGACGAGACAGGCGCACTCGTCGGCATCATCACCAACCGTGACATGCGCTTCGAGGTGGATCAGAACCGCCGCGTCGCCGATGTCATGACCAAGGCACCGTTGATCACCGCGCAGGAGGGCGTCACTGCCGAAGCCGCTCTCGGCCTGCTTCGTCGACACAAGATCGAGAAACTGCCGATCGTCGACGGCAAAGGCGCGCTCACCGGTCTGATCACCGTGAAGGACTTCGTCAAGACCGAGCAGCACCCCGACGCCACCAAGGACCGCGACGGTCGCCTGCTGGTCGGCGCCGCGGTAGGCGTCGGGCAGGACGCCTGGGCGCGATCGATGGCACTGACCGACGCCGGCGTGGACGTCATCATCGTCGACACGGCGCACGGCCACAATTCGCAGGTGCTCGAGATGGTCAGCAAGCTCAAGGCCGAGGTGGGCGACCGCGTGCAGGTCGTCGGCGGCAACGTGGCCACCCGCGCCGGAGCGCTGGCTCTCGTCGAGGCGGGCGCGGATGCCGTCAAGGTGGGCGTCGGACCGGGATCCATCTGCACCACGCGTGTCGTCGCAGGCGTCGGTGCCCCGCAGATCACCGCGATCCTCGAAGCGGTCGCCGCGTGCAAGCCGCACGGTGTTCCGGTCATCGCCGACGGCGGTCTGCAGTTCTCGGGCGACATCGCCAAGGCGCTCGCTGCCGGTGCGTCGACCGCCATGCTCGGATCGTTGCTGGCCGGTACCGCGGAGTCGCCGGGCGAGCTGATTCTGGTGGGCGGCAAGCAGTTCAAGAGCTACCGCGGTATGGGTTCGCTCGGCGCGATGCAGGGACGCGGGGGAGCGAAGTCGTTCTCCAAGGACCGCTACTTCCAGGACGATGTGCTGGCCGAGGACAAGCTGGTGCCCGAGGGCATCGAAGGTCGCGTCCCGTACCGCGGACCGCTGAACCAGGTCATCCACCAGCTCACCGGTGGTCTTCGAGCGGCGATGGGGTACACCGGGGCCACCTCGATCGAGGACCTGCAGAAGGCTCAGTTCGTGCAGATCACTGCGGCCGGACTCAAGGAGAGCCATCCGCACGACATCACGATGACCGCTGAGGCCCCGAACTACACCACCCGATAGTCGATTCGGTCGCTCCTCGGCCGAATCGATTCGCTCTCGAAGTAGAAAGGTGCGCGCGTGCGCGACCTCGTTGAAATCGGCATGGGCAGAGAAGCCCGCCGCACCTACCAGCTGGACGACATCGACATCGTGCCGTCCCGTCGTACCCGGTCGTCGAAGGAGGTCTCGACTGCCTGGCAGCTCGACGCCTACCGGTTCGACATTCCGGTGCTGGCACACCCGACCGACGCTCTGGTCTCACCCGAGTTCGCCATCGAGTTGGGCCGCCAGGGTGGGCTGGGGGTCATCAACGGTGAGGGACTCTGGGCGCGCCACTCGGACGTGCAGGCCAAGCTCGATCAGTTGATCCACATCGCCGAAACCGATCTCGATCCCGACGCACCGATCGCCTTTCTGCAAGAGCTGCACGCCGCGCCGCTGCAGCCGGATCTGCTGGCCGCCGCCGTGGGCCAGGTTCGTGATGCCGGGGTGACCGTCGCCGTGCGCGTGAGCCCGCAGAATGCCCGTTCGCTGACGCCCGCTCTCGTGGCGTCGGGCCTGGACCTGCTGGTCATTCAAGGCACGATCATCTCCGCGGAACACGTCGCCCACGGTGAGGACGAGCCGCTCAACCTCAAGACCTTCATCGCCGAGCTCGACGTTCCCGTCATCGCCGGCGGGGTGAGCGATCACCGCACCGCGCTGCACCTGATGCGTACCGGCGCGGCGGGCGTCATCGTCGGTTACGGCTCCGTCGAAGGTGGCACGACCACCGGTGAGGTGCTCGGTATCGGTGTTCCGATGGCGACCGCCATCGCCGATGCGGCCGCGGCGCGGCGGGACTACCTGGACGAGACCGGCGGACGCTACGTGCACGTCATCGCCGACGGTGACATCACCACCTCCGGTGCGCTCGCCAAGGCCATCGCCTGCGGAGCCGATGCTGCGGTTCTCGGCGCTCCGCTGGCCGTCGCCGCAGAGGCTCCCGGCGGCGGTTGGTACTGGCCGTCCGCCGCGGCCCATCCGTCGATGCCGCGCGGAGCGTTGTTGCCCATGTCGGCCGGCGACCGTCCGAGCCTGGATCAGGTGTTGCACGGGCCGTCGCGCGAGTCGTACGGCTCGATCAACCTCGTCGGCGGCCTGCGTCGGTCGATGGCGAAGTCGGGGTACTCCGATCTCAAGGAATTCCAGAAGGTGGGCCTGAACGTCAGGGCTTAGACCGGTCGGCTCCATCGGGGCGCGCACTCCTGTCACACGGGAGTGCGCGCCCTTTCTGCTGTCGGTGGTCCACGTAAGCCGACCCTGGGTTGGTGATACCTCTCGTAACAGCTAGAATCGGTTGTGGCGGTAGTCACACGGGGGTGTGCATACTGTTCCCCAGCAACGGATGTAGCGGAGGTCACCATGGGTTCAGCTGTTCGCGCCACGGATTACGACGTTCTGATCGTCGGTTCGGGCTTCGGCGGAAGTGTCACCGCGCTGCGGCTGGTGGAGAAGGGGTACCGCGTCGGGATCCTGGAAGCCGGCCAACGCTTCGAGGACAAGGACTTCGCGAAGAACAGCTGGGATCTGAAGCGTTTCCTGTGGGCACCGAAGCTCGGTCTCTACGGCATCCAGCGCGTGCACCTGCTGCGCGATTGCCTCATCCTCGCCGGTGCCGGAGTGGGCGGCGGATCGCTGAACTACGCGAATACCCTCTACAAGCCGCAGGCACCGTTCTTCGAGGACAAGCAGTGGGCGCACATCACGGACTGGAGCAGTGAGCTCTCTCCGTTCTACGACCAGGCCACCCGCATGCTGGGCGTGGTGCGCAATCCGCACATGACCCCCGCCGACGAGGTGATGAAGTCGGTCGCCGAGGACATGGGCGTCGCCGATACTTTCATTCAGACCCCGGTGGGCGTGTTCTTCGGTGACGAGCCGGGAAAGACCGTCCCGGATCCGTACTTCGGTGGTGCAGGCCCCGAGCGCACCGGATGCATCGAGTGTGGTGAGTGCATGACGGGGTGTCGTCACGGCGCCAAGAACACCCTGCTCAAGAACTACCTCGGTCTCGCCGAGCGCGCGGGAGCCGAGATCGTGCCGATGACGACGGTGTCCGGCCTTCGCCCCCGATCCGACGGCACCTGGGACGTCGACACCGAGCGCACCGGTGCTCGGCTTCGCAAGGGCAGGAAGACGTACAGCGCCGCCAATGTCGTTCTGGCAGCCGGTACCTGGGGCACCCAGAACCTGCTGCACAAGATGAAGGACACCGGCGCGCTGCCGAAGTTGTCGGACACACTCGGCGAACTGACGCGTACCAACTCCGAGTCGATCGTCGGAGCGGCCAAGCTGGCGGTCGATCCGAACATGGACCTCACGCGCGGCGTCGCGATCACGTCCTCGTTCCACCCCAGCCCCAACACGCACATCGAGCCGTGCCGCTACGGCAAGGGTTCCAACGCGATGGGCATGCTGCAGACCCTGATGACCGACGGCGGAGGAAAGATTCCGCGGTGGCTCAAATTCGTGTTCGCGCTGATCGCACACCCGATTCAGTTCGTCCGCGTCGTCAACGTCCGGCGCTGGAGCGAGCGCACGATCATTGCGCTGGTGATGCAGAACCTGGACAACTCGATCACCACGTTCACCAAGCGTGGGCCGTTCGGCCGCAAGATCTCCAGCAGGCAGGGCCACGGTGAGCCGAACCCGACGTGGATCCCCGAGGGCAACGACGCCACCCGGCGCATTGCCAAGAAGATCGGTGGCGTTGCAGGTGGCACCTGGGGAGAGCTGTTCAACATTCCGCTCACCGCCCACTTCCTCGGCGGCTGCGCCATCGCCTCGGATTCGGCGCACGGCGTCATCGATCCGTACCACCGCGTCCACGGCTACCCGACGCTCAGCGTGGTGGACGGGGCGGCCGTGTCGGCAAACCTCGGGGTCAATCCGTCGCTGACCATCAGCGCGCAGGCCGAGCGGTCGGCGGCGCTGTGGCCGAACAAGGGTGAGCTGGATCTTCGTCCGGCACAGGGGCTTCCGTATCAGCGGCTCGATCCCATCGCCCCCAACTCGCCCGTCGTGCCGGTGGACGCTCCGGGTGGACTGAGACTGCCGATCGTCGAGATCAGGTCCGGCTCCTCGGCGATGCCCGTCGAGCACTCGGGTGTTGCGTAAGCGCTTCGACAGTCCCACTAGACTGACCCGGTGACCGACTCCTCTGCACACGATCCCTCGCACGCACGGCCGGTTCTGGTCGTCGATTTCGGAGCCCAGTACGCGCAGTTGATCGCCCGCCGGGTGCGCGAGGCCAACGTGTACTCCGAGGTCATCTCGCATACCGCGACCGCCGAGGAGATTGCAGCCAAGGACCCGGTCGCGCTGGTGCTGTCCGGTGGACCCTCCAGCGTGTACGCCGAGGGTGCGCCCGAGCTGGATGCCGCGCTCCTCGAGCTCGGAATCCCGGTGTTCGGGATCTGCTACGGATTCCAGGCGATGGCCCAGGCGCTCGGCGGCACCGTCGAACACACCGGAACGCGGGAGTACGGACGCACCCAACTCAGCGTGGACGGCGGTCGGCTGCACGACGGTCTGCCTGCCACACAGCCGGTCTGGATGAGTCACGGCGACGCGGTCACGGCAGCGCCGGAGGGCTTCACCGTCACCGCGACCAGCGCGGGTGCGCCCGTTGCCGCCTTCGAGAACGAGGGCACGCGCATGGCGGGCGTGCAGTATCACCCCGAGGTCCTGCATTCGCCGCACGGGCAGCAGGTGCTCAGCCGGTTCCTGCACGAGACGGCGGGCATCGCTCCGGACTGGACCGCGGCCAACATCGCCGATGCCCTGGTCGAGGCGGTGCAAGAACAGGTCGGTTCGACGGGCAAGGCCATCTGTGGCCTTTCGGGTGGCGTCGACTCCGCGGTGGCGGCGGCACTGGTGCAGCGGGCGATCGGTGATCGGCTGACCTGCGTCTTCGTCGACCACGGACTGCTGCGCGCCGGTGAGCGTGAGCAGGTGCAGCAGGACTTCGTGGCTGCGACGGGTGCCAAGCTGGTCACCGTCGACGCGGTCGATACGTTTCTCGGTGCGCTCGAGGGCGTCTCCGATCCGGAGGAGAAGCGCAAGATCATCGGCCGTGAGTTCATTCGTAGCTTCGAGGGTGCCGTCGCCGAGGTGCTGGGCGAGAACGCCGAGCACGGCGACGCTGTCGAATTCCTGGTGCAGGGCACGTTGTACCCGGATGTCGTGGAGTCCGGCGGCGGATCCGGAACAGCGAACATCAAGAGCCACCACAACGTCGGCGGGCTGCCGGACGATCTGCAGTTCGCCCTGGTCGAGCCGCTGCGTGCGCTGTTCAAGGACGAGGTGCGTGCGGTCGGACGTGAGTTGGGCCTGCCCGAGGACATCGTGGGCAGGCAACCGTTCCCCGGGCCCGGTCTGGCGATCCGCATCGTCGGCGAGATCACTCGCGACCGTCTGAACACGCTCCGTCATGCCGATTCGATCGTCCGAGAAGAACTGACGGTCGCGGGCTTGGATCAGCAGATCTGGCAGTGCCCGGTGGTGCTGTTGGCCGACGTGCGCAGTGTCGGCGTGCAGGGCGACGGCCGTACCTACGGGCACCCGATCGTGCTGCGTCCGGTCTCGAGCGAGGACGCGATGACCGCGGACTGGACTCGTCTGCCCTACGACGTGCTCGAAACGATCTCGACTCGGGTGACCAACGAGGTTCCGGAGGTCAACCGAGTCGTTCTCGACGTCACGAGCAAGCCGCCGGGCACCATCGAGTGGGAGTAGCGGGGTCAGCTCCTTCTGCTGGGGCCCAGGAGTAGCGCGAAGCCGACGACCACCGCGGCAACCACGAACACCCAGCGGAACTGGACATCGCCCAGAGCCGCGATCGCTCCCTGGCCGATGAGGGCTGCGACCGAGACGACCATGGCGGCCAGCCCGGCGAGAAGCAGCAATGCCGAGGGTCCGCGTCGGTTCGAGTTGCGATCCTCGGTGGCAGCGTCGTCGTAGTCGTGGCCGATGCGGTCGGTCTTGTGCTTCTTCACTTCTGGTGCACCACCTTCAGGTCGCCGAGGAACACATTGCCTTCGATGGTGAGCACCGGTGCGTCGGGGGCAGCGGCAGATCCGACCTGTATTCCGGGGTTGCCGCAATCGGTCGAGCCCATGAAGGCCTCGCATGTGGTGTCGATGTTCATCGTGTTCGGTACCGTCACGACGGCCTGCCCGAAGGCAACGTCGATTTCCATACTGTCGTTCTCGGTGAGCGTCAGGCCGGTGAGGTCCAGGTTCAGCTCGCCGGCTCCGATCTCGTACTTGGGAGCGAGTTCCGCAGCGGTGAGCGGGGTTATCCGCTGTGTCCCCGTCATTCCCTCGTCCATGTCCATCGGACCGACTGCTGACGCCAGGACGACGAAGCCGGCCAGGGGTGCGGCGACCACCAGCAATCCGTAGCCCTTGCGGAGGAATGCGCCGAGCACGAGTCCCACGGAGATGACCGCGAGCGCGACAGCTCCGACGCGGCCCGCCGAGGCCCAGTCCCCGCCGGTTGCGGCACCTACCGCCGCGGTGATGCCGGCAGCGAGCAGAGCCAGGCCGAGAAAGCTTGCCGTCCACCGTGACCGGCGCTTGCGTTCGATCGCCGCAGGCGGGAAAGCGCCGGCCGGTTCGGGAAGATCCCAGGCGAACGGGGCCACCCCGAGCGGGTCCCACGACGGGGGCGTCACGGTGGGCATGTCGGTGGACGTGTCGTTCGGCTTCTCGGCCGATACGGTCGACTTGCTCAGGTTCACTGTGTGCGCGTCGGCAGAATCCTCGGCGCCGGTGTCCTCGACAGGCTTCGGTGTCGCAACGTAGCTCTTCGGCAGAGTCGTGTACGGGGTGTAGCGCTCGTGCTGGAACTGAGGCGGACGATACTGCGCGGCCGTCCACTGCTCGGCCGACGTGCTCGACGAGCCGAATGGCATCGGCGCGTAGCGGTTACGGGAGAATTCCGCCGTCCGCATGTAGGGCGGCGGCTCAGGGCACCGTTGGTGCAGCAACCAGAGTCCGCCGAGCATCGCCACCAGGGAGATCAGCCCCGAACCGCCGAGTCCGACGCCGACCGGGCCGATGGTCGACACCGCGATGACCAATGCCACCGCCACGACAACCATCTTGGTCGACGAGTCGGAGCTGTTCCCACGACCGACCAGAGACTCTGCGCCCGACGCCGTGTCACCGGCGCGGTTGAGCACCAGCCACGCCGCCAGATACAGGACGATGCCGGTACCGCCGAACAAGGTGGAGACGACGAACGCGATCCGAATCAGAACGGGGTCGACGTCGTAGCGATAGCCGATACCGGCTGCGACACCTGCCACATGCCCGCGTTGCGGCAAGCGGTGCGGACGGGTGCGCCACATCTGCTGTAGTTGATCCGAGACGGTCACGTTGCTCATGAGAACCATCGTGGTTGCCTCGACCACGAAACACATCAGGGATACCCCTGATCTTCATCCCCGAAGTCGATGACCCCGCTGAACATCAGGGCGAACCCTGATGCGACAACCACCGCATCCGTGCCAGGATCGAAGGCGTGCACCCTGTCGACAACCCACCCGTCGACGCCGCCCGCAACGCACCACCCGTGGCCGGCGTCACGCCGGCCACCGCTCCTGGTATCCCGGTCGCTTCTGCAGGCTCCGCTCCCGCTTTTCCGGTCGCTTCTGCAGGCTCCGCTCCTGCTTTTCCGGTCGCTTCTGCAGGCTCCGCTCCTGCCCCCTATCAGCGACGCGGCGGCGGACGCATCGTCGGCGGCGTCGCAGGCGGGCTCGCCGACCATCTCGGCATAGACGTGTTCAAGGTTCGGGTCGCGTTCGCACTGCTGGCCGCGTCCGCCGGAGCCGGCATCGCTGCATACGGCCTGATCTGGATGTTCACCCCAGCGGGTGAGGACACCGCGCACCCGAGTGCCGCCGAACGCCAGCGGGCGCTCGGGTTGGCCGCTATCGGTCTCGGCCTCGCCGTCGGTCTCGCCTGGCTGCTCAGCGGTACCGCTGCATCGGTCATCGTGCCGGTCATCGTCGTGGTGATCGGTGCTGCCCTGGTGTGGCGCGAGTTCGACTCCGAGGGACCGCGAACGGCGTTGGGGCTTCCCCAACACCCGACCGTGTTGAGCTGGGCGAGGGTCGTCGGCGGAGCGACGTTGATCGTGCTCGGCCTCGGCGTGGTGGTGCTCGCCCGCGTCGATCTGGCCGCGCTGCGTTCGTCCTTGCTCGCAGTGGTGGTCACTCTCGTCGGCGTCGGCCTGTTGACGGTTCCCATCTGGTTGCGAACCTGGCGCGCGCTCGGTGCCGAGCGGTCTGCACGTATCCGCAACGACGAACGCGAGGAAATCGCGTCGCACCTGCACGATTCGGTACTGCAGACACTGGCGCTGATCCAGAAGCAGTCCGATCAGCCGCAGGAGGTGATGCGGCTGGCGCGCGGGCAGGAGCGTGAACTACGCAGATGGCTGTTCGACGGCGGCGACACCGACAACTCCAGCTTGGCCGACGCGCTCAAGACCATCTCCGGTGAAGTCGAGGATCAGCACGGCGTGACGGTACGACCCATCACCGTCGGCGACGTGCATCTACTGCCCGACGACGTCGAATCGGGTCTGTCGCGCGAGAGCTTCACCGCTCTGCTGGGTGCCACGCGAGAGGCTCTCGTCAACGCGGCCAAGCATTCCGGTGAGACCAATATCGATCTGTTCGCCGAAACCGAACCGGAACAGGTCAGCGTTTTCGTCCGTGACCGTGGCACCGGGTTCGACGAATCGGAAGTACCCGAGGATCGACGCGGCCTGGCGAAATCCATTCGGGGACGCATCGAGCGCCGCGGCGGCACGGTGCAGGTACGGTCGACCGTCGGCAAGGGAACCGAAGTGCGCATCTTCATGCCCCGCATCGGCAGCGCCGTCACCACCGAACCGTCCGAATCCAGTCAGCAGGAGCAGCCGACGTGACCGAACCCTTCCGCGTTTTTCTCGTCGACGACCATGCGGTGTTCCGCTCCGGAGTGAGAGCCGAACTCGCTCGCGAGGCGGACATCGACGTTGTCGGCGAAGCAGGAGGCGTCGCCGAGGCGGTATCGGGCATCGACTCGACAAAGCCCGATGTGGTGTTGCTCGACGTGCACATGCCCGACGGCGGAGGCGTGGCCGTGTTGAATCGCATCTCCGAGGGGCCGGTATGCCTCGCCCTGAGTGTGTCCGACGCCGCCGAGGACGTGATCGCTGTCATTCGTGCCGGTGCGAGGGGATACGTGACCAAGACCATTTCCGGTTCCGAACTCGCCGACGGTGTTCGACGCGTCGCCGGGGGAGACGCCGTGTTCAGCCCCCGCCTGGCCGGGTTCGTCCTCGATTCGTTCACCGGTCGCAGTGCCGTCCCGGAGCCACCGCTGGATCCCGAACTGGATTCGCTCACGCCCCGTGAACTCGAGGTGCTGCGGTTGCTGGCGCGCGGTTACACCTATCGCGAAATCGCCGAGGATCTGTTCATCTCCGTCAAGACCGTCGAGACTCACGCGTCGAATGTTCTCCGAAAGACCCAGCAGTCCAACAGGAATGCGCTCACTCGCTGGGCGCACAAGCGTCGAATCGACTAGGTGACCTACGTCGATCGGAGAAGTGTCGCCAGGATCGTCGCGTGACGGAGCAGGAACGTGTGCTCGTCGAGCTTCTTGCGTCGGAGCCACCCGGTCACTTCGCTGTTGTGTTTGCTGGCGTTGCAGGAGGGGCAGGCCGGCACGACGTTGTCGAGTGTGTACCGGCCACCGCGAGAAACCGGCATGATGCAGTCGCGTTGCAGGGGCGCACTTGTCGCTCGACAGTAGGCGCACCCTCCCCATGCATCGAGAAGTTCGGCCCACTGGGAGGCGGTGAGGTCGTTGTCCACTCGGGCGAGCCGTCGTCGCCGTCGATTCGTGTAGCGCGCCCGCGTTGCCTTCGGCAGCGCAGTGGCGGGGAGCTTGCGGCGAGGGTGCACAAGGGCGACGATACTTCGGCCGCGGCAGCGCTTCCGTGTTTTGCCCCAGCGCGCCGAATACACCGTTGTCGAGTGTCACCGGAGGACGAGCATGGTGTTCGACATGGCCACACCTGGCCGGGCGCACAGTGCTTGACCTTCGACCAACCCGAAGCCTCAGGATTTCACCATGACTGATTCGGCAGAAGAATTCGTGACCATCGGTGCGTTCGCTCGTTCGAGCGGGCTGACCCCCAGTGCCCTACGGTTCTACGACGACTGTGCGTTGCTCGTCCCGGCGTTCATCGACGCCAAGTCCGGCTATCGCTACTACACGCGTGCACAATCGAAGCGGGCGAACATCATTCGACAGCTGCGCGAGATCGGTATGCCGCTCGATCAGGTGACCTCCGCGCTCGAGGGCGACGGAGCCGCGGCCGTCGAGATCGTGGATCGGCATGTCGAAGAACTCGCCACACGTGCGAGGGCAGCGGCCGAGGCCGCAGTGTCCATTCGCCGGATGTTCGACGAAACATATTGCACCGCAACGGTAGCTGCCGCCGAGTTCGCGTCGGCGGTGAAACGAGTCGCGTCTGCGGTCGGAACGAGCGAGGAGTTTCCGGTGCTGCGGGGCGTGCTGGTCGAGGTGGACGGCGCCGCTGTCACCCTCACCGCGACGGATCGGTACCGACTCTCCACCCGCAGCCTCGTGGCGCAGAGCTCGCCCGGTGCACCCTGGTCGCGCGTTGCAACGGTCGGCTCTCTCGAGGTCGTACCCGCATCGGGCACCCTCGTACTGACGGCAACCGACGGCGCGATGGCTGTCGAATCCGACGACACCCGACACGAGGTCGATCTCGTCGACGGAGACTTCCCCGATTGGCGGACGATCATGGACGGTTTGGCTCCGACCGTGACGAGGGTTGTGGTGCAACGAGATTTCGTTCCCCTCGACAGCGGGACGCTGCGGATCGACGCCGGCCCGGACGGCCTGACAGTCGAGGGTGTTGCCGTCCCCGCGCGGGTCACCGGGTCCGAGATGACGGTGTTCTTCGACGCCGCCGTTCTGCAGGCCGCCGTCGCCTCGGCCGTCGGACCGGACCTGATGCTCGATATCGCCGCTCCGGACCATCCGATGCTGGTGCGGTCCGCGGTCGACGGCGCTCTGACGACGTTGGTGATGCCTGTTCTCGGCTGATCGCTGGTCGGATGCTGCGACGGAGATCAGTGCCGAGTTCGGATCGCGATCACCGTGCACGAGTCGCGTTGAGGGCTCGACTACAGCAGAAGGGTAATCACCAGAACCAGAACGACCACTACGGCAAGCACGAGTGCCGCTAGGACGACGGTCGACAGAATCGACGTTCGGTCGCCGATGGTGTCCTCGATGCGCATCAGAACGTCGTCGATCGGGTTCCTCTTCTTCTTCGTCAGGTCGAACGGTGGTGGCGAATACGTCGAAGGAACCGGATTGGCTTGGCTCTCACCGGGTTGCACGGCCGGTAGGCCGGCGATGGTTCTTCCGAACTCCCTCGACGGACGGCGATTTTCGGACACCGGTGTGGAGCGCCTCGCCCATGCGGGAACCACTCCGTCCGCAGACGTCAGGGGCACCCCGCGCAGCTGAGCAATGGTGCCGCGCTTGCTGATAGCGGCGAGAATGATCTCGTCGCGGGCCTGCGCCATGGTGGGGCGTCGGGCAGGATCGGGCTCGAGCATGTGCAGCAGCGGGCCGGTGAGATCCCCGCTGCGGGTGGGGGCGATGATCTGCCCCTTGGCAACTCGGTGCAACAGTGCGATCGAATCGTGATCGATGTCGAACGGCGGTCTGCCTTCGATAGCGGTGTACAGCGTTGCCCCGAGGGAGAACACGTCGCTGGCCGCGGTGGGATCCTGTCCGCGTGCGACCTCGGGTGCGAAATATGCCGGGGTTCCGGTGATCACGCTGTCATCGGCCTCTTCGACGTCACCCTTGGCCCGGGAGATACCGAAATCGCTGATCTTGACGATGCCCAGATCCTTGCCGCGATCGGCGATCAGAATGTTGCCCGGCTTGATGTCTCGGTGCACGATTCCGGCCTCGTGCGCCTCGGTCAGTGCGTCGGCGATCTGTGCGCCGATCTGAGCGACCTCGAACGGTGGTAGCGAATCGGTGGTGCCGAGTGCCTGCGCGAGACTGCGTGAGGACAGGTATTCCATGACCAACCACGGTTCGCCGTCGACGAGAGCGACGTCGTGCATCGCGATGGCGTGGGGGCTGGAGAGTCGGGCAGCGATACGACCCTCGCGCATGGCCCGGTTGCGTACTTCCACGGCCTGCTGTGGGGTCAACCGAGTGGTGGACGTGACCTGTTTGACGGCCACCTGTCGGTGCAGAAGTGTGTCGGTGGCGAGCCATACCGCGCCCATGCCTCCACCTCCCAGCTTGCCGGCAAGGCGGTATCTGCCGGCCAAGAGGTAGTCGGGCCCGACGCCCCGTCGAACACGCTGCTGATCCGTCACGTCCACAGGTTAGTGGACGATGGCGAGACGTGCCTGCAGCCGCGGAGCGGAGGCATCTACCAGGGGCTTCGGCATCACCTTGACGAGTTGCCGTCCGAGCGGCTTTACTGAGTGCAGATCGAAATTGTGTTCGAATACGCCACTTCCCGCGTTCGTCGAACACCGAAGTTTCGGGTCGATTTTCTACGCCGCGAAGGGGAGTGACATGACTGTATCGGGAGCTTCCGTCACGCCGGATGTGCTCGACGGGTTGTCGCTGCCGGAGCGTGTTGCGTTGCTACGTAGCCGGATGGTTGCCGTACCTTCCCGGGGCGAAACGGCGTCGGTGCGCATCGAGAATTCGGACCCCGTCGAGCCCGTGCTTCCGGAACCGTCGACGCAGCGTCCAACCCGTCAACGGCCCGTTCTTCCGGTGCCGGCTGCGCTGATCGAGGTGCTGCCGCACGGAGGCCTGGTGCGTGGAACGGTGGCCTCGGTGTCCGGTGCAGGCTCGCTCCTGATCGGGTTGGTGGCTGCGGTGACCGGTGCCGGTGGGCATGTCGCCGTCATCGGGCAACCTCGTTTCGGGATTCTGGCCGCGGTGGAGATGGGCGCACAGTTGAGCAAGCTGGCCCTGATTCCCGATCCCGGTCCGGACCCGGTGGAAGTGGCGGCCATTCTGCTCGACGGTGTCGACCTCGTCGTACTCGGTCTCGGCGGCCTGTCGGTATCGCCCACTCGGGCCAGGGCGGTGGTGGCCAGAGCGCGTAGCAAGGGTTCGACGCTGCTGGTGACCGATGGGCACTGGGACGGGGCAGAGCTACGACTGGACGCATCGGTGCACGGATACGACGGCCTCGGCACGGGCCGGGAGCTGGGCCGCGGCCGACTGCGCGGCGTCCGATTGTCGGTGTGCGCCCGCGGTAAGGCGATGCGGCCGCGCACCGTTCGACTCGACCTCCGTTCGGAGAACGGCCGCATCGAGTGGCATGCCGAGGAGCGCGAGCAGAATCCATTGTCGATCGCGGTCTCGACATGAGCATCGACCGCTCCAGCCGTGTTCTCGCGCTGTGGTGTCCCGATTGGCCCGCTGTTGCAGCAGCGGCTCAGGCCGATCTGCCTGCGACGCATCCGGTGGTCGTCACCTCGGCCAATCGGGTCGTTGCCTGCTCGGCGACGGCACGGGCGTCGGGTATCAAGCGCGGCCTGCGCCGGCGGGAAGCACAGGCGCGGTGCCCGGATGTGCATGTCGCTCTTGCCGACACCGATCGTGATGCGCGACTGTTCGAGCCCGTGGTCTCGGCCGTCGCCGCCATCGCGCCGGGAGTGGAAGTGCTGCGACCGGGCCTGCTGGTTCTCTCTGCCCGCGGCGTCGGACGGTATTTCGGTACCGAGCATCGGGCCGCGGAACGGTTGATCGACGAAGCGTCGGCTGCCGGTGTGGAATGTCAGATCGGTATCGCCGACGAGCTGTCCACCGCGGTGGTCGCCGCGCGGTATGCGCAGGTGGTGCCGCGGGGCGGGGGTGCAGGCTTTCTCGCGCCGTTGCCGGTGGCAGAACTCTCGGCGGAACCGAGCATGTCCGCTGCCGATCGCGGTGAGCTGGTGGATCTGTTGCGGCGCTTGGGTTTACGAACCATCGGCGACTTCGCTGCACTGTCTCCGTGGGATGTGGCGTCGCGCTTCGGCACCGATGCCGTGTTGGCGCATCGCAGTGCCCGAGGTGAGCCCGAACGCCCGCCGTCGGCCAGGGCTCTGCCGCCGGACCTGGATGTGGAGTACCTGTGCGATCCGCCGATCGATCGGGTCGACGCAGCTGCGTTCGCCGGGCGCGGCCTGGCCGAGCAGCTGCACACCAAGCTCGCTGCGGCTGCCGTCGCGTGCACTCGTCTGCTGGTGCATGCCAGTACCGGTAACGGTGAGAATCTGTCGCGGATCTGGCGGTGCGCGGAGCCGTTGACGCCGGAGGGAACAGCCGACCGAGTGCGGTGGCAACTCGACGGCTGGATCACCGGGCGCAGCGAGAACAAGCCGACGTCCGCGATCACCGTCCTGCGACTCGAACCGATCGAAGTGGTGGCCGCAGGTGAGCTGCAGCTGGGTTTGTGGGGCAGCGTCGGCGACGAGGACGAGAGGGCGCGGCGGGCGTTGGTGCGGGTGCAGGGTCTGCTCGGCGGCGAATCGGTGCTGGGCGGTGTGCTCAGTGGTGGCCGCGGGCCGGCCGAGCGGATCACGCTGCGTCCCCTCGGCGACGAACTGGTGCCGATGTCCGATCCGTCGGATCCCTGGCCGGGACGGCTACCCGAGCCTGCTCCGGCGGCAGTGATCGAGACCCGTCCGACGGTGACGCTGATGAATCGGGAGGGAACCGGAATCGGCGTCACCGATCGTGGTGTGTTCGATACGCCGCCGTCGCGATTGCGCTGGGGCACCAAGGAATGGGAACTGACGGGTCTGGCCGGGCCATGGCCGGTGGACGAGCGATGGTGGGACAGCGGCCACGCGTCGACGGGTCCGACGGCGCGAGCCCAGGTGGTGCTCGACGACGAAAGGGCCTTGCTGCTGGTCTTCGACGAGGGTCGGTGGCGGGTGGAAGGAATCTACGAATAGCGGCACCGCTACATTCGAGGGAATGCAGATGATGTCGGAGACGGTCGACCTCGATGGAGTCGATATCGCGTATCGCTCGTTCACTCCGCTGGGGCATGCGAACTCGAATTCGGCACCGGTGATGCTGGTGCACGGCATGGGCGGTGACAGCACAACCTGGGATCGGTTCAGCCGTGCATTGACCACGCACGGCCGCCGGGTGATCACCGTCGATCTGCGCGGGCACGGCAAGAGCGCGCACACGTCGACGTACGAGTTCGACTCTTTCGGCGCGGACCTGCTGGCCCTGCTCGACCACCTCGGGCTCACCGAAGTCGATCTCGTCGGCCATTCCCTCGGCGGATACGCCGTCTCGCTCGTCGCACAACGTCGCCCGCAGCTCGTCCGCCGTCTGGTCCTCGAAGAGCTCCCGATACCGATTCGGCCGGGGGACGCACCGCCGACCCTGACCGGCAAGATGCCGTCGGTCACCGAACTCTGGCACGCAGCGACCAGTGTCTTTCTGCATCCCCGCGCGGTACTCGCCTTCGATCGCTCGATGACCACCACCGCGCTCGAGCAGTTCCGTCGGCCGAATTCGCAGTGGTGGGCGTCATTGGCCGACATCACTGCTCCGACGCTGGTGCTTCGCGGAGGTCCCGGCGGCATGGTCGATCCGATTCGGCTCGACGCGATGGTCGCCGAGATTCCGATCTGCCGTGTCGAAGCGTTTCGCACCGGACACAGCATCCATCGCGACGGTTACTCGGCGTTCGAGGCCGCCGTTCTCCCGTTCCTGACGCATTAGGGTCTGCAGGCATGACTCTCGGTTCGCTCGATCGCAGAATGCTGGGCTGGTCGGCGTTGTTCGTCGTATCCCAGGCCACCATCGCCCGACTCCTCGGCCCCGCAGCTCCCAAAGTGCTTGCCGTGCAGACGGCGTGGTCCGCCGAGCGCTACCGGCAGATCCTGGCGAGCATGGACGAGACCGAGATCGCTCGGTTCCGCAGCCACTATCTGCCCGACTTCGTGCATCCGGCGATCTACGCCATCGCACTCAGGGCCGGCGCACGCAGCCTGGCGGCGAAGACGTCACTGAGCCCTGCGGCGACGACGGCATTGGCCGTCGCGCCCGTGGCCTCCGCTGCCGGCGACTACATCGAGAACATCGTCGGATTGATACTGGTCGACAACCGCGAACAGATCACCGACACCGTTGTGCGCGCCACCACCGTGGTCAGCACCGTCAAATGGATACTGGCAATCGGTTCACTGGCGTACCTGAGTCAGGGATTTCTGCGCGTGTGGGCAAAGGCTCTGTTGCGGTGAGTCTCGCCGTTCACCAGCTCGTGCTGATCTCGAACAGCTAGAAGACTAAGGGCACCAATCGTTTCGAGCGTGCCATGTAATCGCCGTATGCGCCTCCCAATCCCTCGAGCATGGCCGTCTCCTCCGATGGGATTCTGCGCACATATCCCCCGGCCAGAAAGGTCACCATGACGGGAGAAAGCCAGTTCCCGTACGCAACACAGAAGCCGAGCGCACAGATCAGTGCGCCGGCATACGACGGGTGGCGAATGAACCGATACGGGCCCGTCCGAACCACGAGTTGATCGGGGTGCGTGTGGACCACGAACGTGAAGGACTCTCCGAGTGTGCGAGCTGCCGAGACCCGAAGTGCCTGCCCGAGGATTGCGGTGGCCAATCCTGTAACAAAGACGGCTCGTCGGTGGCGGGTGCAGACAGTGGCCGGCGAGATCACGCTCATAAGAAGGCCTCCGCCATACGAGAGCACAAGGCCGCGGCCGACGGCGCGACCGGAACCATTGTCTCGGTTCGAAGAGCCGGTCCGCGGTTTCCGCATCCCCATCTTGTATTCCGACCACATGAAGCCGGTGAATGCTGTCGCCAGAACAGCAGCGGTCGAACGGTCGGTCACGAACAACGGCAGCTTCTCGGCGATCACGCGAGACAGCTTCTCAGACACCGGACCCGTAACGGAACATCACCCAGACTGACCCCCTCTTCATTGAGTGATGCGATGTCAGCGCGCTGCATCACCGAACAACAACGTGTCGTAGGACGATCTATCGAATCGGCCCGACCAGCTCGTCACCGAGGGGAGTGCGTACGTACAGCACCGATCGTCCCTGTCTGACGCGTCGCACCACCGCCGCTTCGCGCAGAACGCGAAGATGCTGGCTCGCCGCGCTGGGCGAGACGCCCAGTGCGGCAGCGAGTTCCCCGGTGGTGGTGGGCGCGTCGAGCAGCGTGAGAATTGTTGCACGTTGTGTGCCGAGAAGATTGGTCAGCGCTCGATTCGGAGCTGTCGGTGCCATGTTCCACACTGCGCCGCGCCCACGGGCCGGATACACCAGAGACGGAGCGCGCGTCGGGCTCGTCTGAGTGATCGCGCCGTGCACGAACACCGACGGAATCAGTGGAAGTCCACGTCCGTCGACGTCGACCCACACCTGGTCCTCGAGCCGATCGACCCACAGCACACCGTCGTCCCATCGAACTCGGGAATCGAGGTGCTCGAACATCTTTCGTGCCCCGAAGTGCGAGAGCTGTTGTGCTCGGTAGTCCACATCACCGTCCAGGACCGCACGGATCCGGGCCCAGTCGGGTTGGAGGCATGTGGCCCAATACTGCGAGAGCGCCTGAACTGTACGGGTGCGCACCGCTCGGGCCGGACCGATGAGGATCGACGGAACGTTGGCGGAGAAGGCGGCGGAGATATCGCGTCGCATCTCCACCGTCGGTGTCGCCCCGACAACGGCGATCTCGTCGTCGAAGGCCGGGGATTCGGTGGGCGGACGGGGAGCGAGAAAGTCCGGGATTTTGCCGTCGGGAGAGACCAACGCGGTCAGAATCTCGGTGTCACACTGCTGCCATGCCGTAAGGACGCGTCGACGCCACGGCTCGTGCAGACGGTGCCGATTCGGCGAGGTCCAGGCACGCAGGCTCAGGACTGTCTCGAACAGCGGCGAGACGGTCAACGAGGTATCCGCCAGGTCGGCGGCTCGGAGGTGAAGCGCGAGCATGTAGTCCCACACTAAATGGTGGCGACCGGCAACCGTGCTCGATGTACTGGTCACATGCCCATCGACTTCGCAGATCCAGCCAACGGCGACACGTATTCCGGCCGCGAGGCCGACGCTTCCTGGGGTGCCGCGATCACCGATATCGTCGATCCGGTCGGCGCGTCCGTCATCGATCTCGGGTGTGGCGGGGGTACCTATGCGCGTGCATGGCGCACGCTGGGAGCGCATGTCACAGCTGTCGATTCGAGTGCGCCGATCCTGGAGTCCGCCCGCCTATCGTCGCCCGCGGACATTTCGTTCGAGTGTGCACCCGCCGAGCGCACCGGCCTGCCCGACGGCCTGGCCGATATCGTGTTCGCTCGCGCGCTCGTCCACCATCTGTCCGACGCATCTGCCCTGGCAACAGAGATGTTCCGGCTACTGCGTCCGGGTGGTATCGCGATCGTCCAGGATCGGACGAGCGAGGACGCGACACTGGCAGGATCGCCGACGAATCCGCGCGGATATATCTTCGACGCGTTTCCTCGATTGGCGGACATCGAGTCTCGGCGACGACACGGCGTCGACGACGTACAGGCCGCCTTTACGCGGGCTGGATTCACCGACGTTGTAACGCAGACACTCTGGGAAACTCGTCGACGCTACGGAGATCGCGAGCAGTACCTGGCCGAGATCGCCGGCAGAACCGGGCGCTCCATCCTGCACGAACTCTCCGACGTCGAACTCGCGGAGTTGGTCGAGTATCTGCGTGGTCGTCTGGCCCCCGGTGAGTTGATCGAACGCGATCGCTGGACCCTGTGGACCGCCGTGGCCCCATGACGTGCACGTCACCAACTGGTGCCGGGGACCAATCTGCCGACACGTCGGATCACTTTGCCGATGCGTGCGCTCGGAGCTTTCGGATCGTACGGTCGCACTCGGTACGGCACTTTCCCGTCCTCGATCGGTATTGCCACCTCGCCCTTGGCGGCAGCGGATTCGGCGAACGTACGGTAGTGCTGGTGCATCGTGCGGTCTTTGCCCTTGGGGGCGAAGATGGCTCCGAATTGCCCGAGTGTTCCCAGCGGTGTGTCGATGCGTTTGGGCTTGTCGCTCAGTGCCCTGATCACGATGGCGGCAGCCTTTTCGGGTGAAAACACCGGGCCGACGTTCTTGTCGCCCGTCGGGGTGATCATCGGTGTGTCGACCAGGGGCATGTGGATCGTGGTGTACGTGATTCCGTCCGAGAGTGTCTCTGCGGCAGCAACATCGGTGAAGCCATCGAGCGCGGCCTTGCTGGCCACGTAGGCCGAGAATCGAGGAGGGTGTCCCAGGACCGCAGCGCTGGAGATGTTGACGACGTGTCCGAAGCTGCGTTCGCGCATGTGTGGCAACAGTGCCAGCACCAGTCGAATGGCCCCGAAGTAGTTGACGGCCATCGTGCGCTCGTAGTCGTGCAGTCGATCGGTGGATCGATAGAGTGCGCGGCGGATGGATCGGCCGGCGCTGTTGACCAGCATGTCGACGTGATCGTGTTCGCTCAGAACGGTTTTCACGGTCTGGTCAACCGATTCGGTGTCGGTGACGTCGCACGAGTAGCCGTAGGCGGTGCCACCCGATTCGCGGATGTGCTCGACCACCTCGTCGAGTTGGTCCTGACCGCGCGCGAGCAGTATGACCACCGCGCCCTTGCGGGCAGCCGCCTCGGCGCTGGCTCGGCCGATTCCGGACGAGCCACCGGTGATGACGATGTGACGGCCGAACAGCGGCCCGCGTGGGTCGTTTCGGCGGTTGCGCTTGGGGTCGAAATTCTCCCGCCAGTACGTCCACACGCGATCGGCGTACGTTCGCAGTGGTGGTGGCGTGATCGAGCTGCCCTGCAACGCTTTCTGTGTCGATGCCGACTCGAACACGGTGGGCAGAGTCAGGTGTTCGAGCATCACCGGTGGCACACCGACATCGCGGAGGGCGGCGTTGCGCTGTTTGCGCACGGCCCTGGATTTGGGGGAGACGACGGGAGCGACCAGTGCCCCGGGTATGTCGATGATTCTCGCGCGAGATCCGGCTGCCGACGAGAATGCGGCGTAGACCTCCGCCATCGACTGAGGTGCCGGATTGACCAGATGGAACACGCTGCCGGGAGTGGTGTCTCGATGTACGAGCTCGACGATGGCGTCGGCGACGTAGTCGACCGGTACCAGGTTGGTATTGCCCATCTTCGGCACCGTGATCGGTAGCACGGAGGGCAGCTTGGCCAGTTGTGCGAAGAACGGAAAGAAGTAGTACGGGCCGTCGATTTTGTCGATGGCTCCGGTCTCCGAGTGCCCGATGATCGCAGCAGGCCGGTAGACCCGCCAGTCCGCGGTGCTGTCGCGGACCAATTCCTCCGACTCGAACTTGGTGCGATGGTAGGCCGTCGGAAAGCCTTGCCCGAGATCGAAGTCGTTCTCGGAGAACGTTCCTCGGTAGTCTCCGGCAACGGCGATCGACGAGATGTGGTGCAGGCGGGCCCCGGTCTTCTCGGCGAGGTCGATTACCGCGGCAGTCCCGGCCACATTGGTCGGGGTCTGCTCGTCGCCTGCGGTCAAATCGTAGACGGCTCCGAGGTGGAGGATGTGGTCGATATCGGTAGGCACGTCTCGGAGTCCGAGCCCCGGCTCGGTGAGGTCGCCTACCAGCGGGTGGATGCGGTCTCCGCCGTCGAGGTGCTGTGCCAGTCGTTCGAGGCGGGCCACCGACTGCGGACGCACCAGCACGTGGACCGCGGCGAGTGCATCACGTTCCAACAGCCTGGGCAGGATGTTCTTCCCGAGAAACCCGGTACCGCCGGTCACGATGTAGTTCGCCATGCGAGCCGACCTTACTCCGAAGTAAGTTCTGGTGCTAGTGCCCGATACCCGCTTTTTCGTGCACTTTCTTCATCCAGGTGGGTGCCCACCAATTGGCCTCACCCATGAGTTTGACCAAGGACGGAACCAGCAACATACGGATGATCGTCGCGTCGATGATCAGAGCCAGAATGACTCCGACGCCGAGGAACTTCATGATCGACAGACCCGAGATCGTGAAGGCCCCGGTGACGACGATCAGAATCAACGCCGCCGCGGTGACGATGCGTCCGGTGCGTTGAGCGCCGAAGATCACGGCGTCCTCGGTGCTCGCTCCAGCTGCGCGAGCCTCGACCATGCGCGACATCAGGAACACCTCGTAGTCGGTCGACAAGCCGAAGATGACCGCGAGAATGAGAACCACGAACGTCGACTCGAGCGGTCCGGGGGTGACGCCGAGCAGGCCGGCGCCGTGGCCCTCCTGGAACACCCACGTGAGTGCGCCGAAGGTGGCAGCCAGGCTCAGTCCGGCCATCAGGACCGCCTTGATCGGCAGCACGATCGATCCGAACGCGAGGAACAGCAACACCAGCGTCGAGATCACCATGATGGCGATCATCACCGGTAGCCACTTCGCGATCGCCGCATTGCCGTCGTCGACGTTGGCTCGTCCGCCGCCGACGAGGATCTCGGTGCCGTCCGGGGGAGTGATCGAGCGCAGAGCAGAGACTGCGTCGGATTGGGATTCGGCCTCGCTCAGCCCGTCGGTCGGTTCACTGTACGACGCCTGCAACGTCACGAAATCGTCCTTGGAGCCCAGGAATTCGGCGCGGGCGATACCGGGCGTGGATTCCACAGCGGAGGTCAGTGCCGCGATCGGTGCGCCTTGAGGCTTGACGCCGTCCAGGCCGCGCAGAACCACGGTTGCGCCCTCTCCTGTGGATTCGAAGTCGGAACCGAGAGTCTCGAATGCCATGCGCGCAGGGTTGTCCTTCGGCAGCGCCGTGTAGTCGACCTCGCCGAGTGAGACCTTCAGGATCGGGGTGGCGATGATCAGCAACCCGGCGACGATGACGGCAGCGACGATGCCCGGATGCTTCATCACGCGGGTGACGACGCCGCCCCAGAACTTGTGTGCGCGTGCATCACTGCGATCGGACGCGGTGCGCGACCACGTCCAGGAGTTGATGCGGGTACCGAGAATCGCGAGCAATGCCGGGACCGCGGTCAGTGACAGGACGGCCGCACTCGCGACGGCGGCCATGGCCCCGAACCCGAGGGATCGGATCACCGCCTGCGGGAAGACGAGCATCCCGGCGAACGCGCAGATCAGCAACAATCCCGAGAATACGACGGTCTTGCCTGCGGTGGCGACGGTGCGGATGGTCGCGTCGATCGGCGTCAGTCCACCGCGCAGTTCTTCGCGGAACCTACTGACGATGAACAGTCCGTAGTCGATGGCCAGGCCGAGTCCCAGCAACGACGCGACGTTGATCGAGAACGAGCTGACTTCGGTGAACTCGGTGAGCACCCGCAGGATCGCCAGCGAGCTCAGCACGCTCAGAATGCCGACGAACACCGGAACCGCTGCGGCGACCACCCCGCCGAAGATGAAGATCAGCAGCAGCAGTGTGATGGGGACAGCGATGATCTCGGAGCGGATCAGATCGCGTTCGAGGGTTTCGCTGAGTGATACCCCCACCACCGACGCGCCGGCGAACTGCGATTCGATGCCGGGAACGGCGAGCTGCGGTGGAAGCTCGCCGAAGGTGTTGAACGTGACACCCGAATTCGCTCCGAGAGATACCG
The DNA here is from genome assembly GCF_038069675.1 of Rhodococcoides navarretei. NCBI lineage: Bacteria > Bacillati > Actinomycetota > Actinomycetes > Mycobacteriales > Nocardiaceae > Rhodococcoides > Rhodococcoides navarretei. The sequence goes on along the minus strand of NZ_JBBPCN010000001.1, from coordinate 3,378,285 downwards.
TCGCCAGCGCCTTGGTTCGGTCCTTGGAGACCAGGAATTCCCTGCTGATCGGGTCTGCGCTCCAGTACGAGCTGACATTGCCGAGGGTGTATCGACTGCTGAACTCGTCGAGCGTCGCCTGCACCTGCGGTCCGATGTCGTCGATCGTGCTGCCCTCGGGGGCGGTGTAGATCGCAACGATGTCGGGGGTCGGTTGGCCGATGCCTTGCACCAGCCGCGCGACCTCGGACGACTCGCTGCCTGCGTCGGCGTAACCGCCCTCGCTCAGTTTCGAGAAGACACCGAGTCCGAAGACGCCGCCGACTGCGACGACGGCGACGACAACTGCGAGTGCCCATCGTTTGTGCGATACGACGAACGAGGCCCAACGCGTCACGTCTGTGCTCCGGCTCTGTGAAAGGGATTCAGTGGAAAGGGTCAGTGGCGATTCGACTGTAGTTGATCCGTGTCGGACCCTCGTGTTCTCATTAGAACAAGTGTTCGATGAGACGGCGGCGTGAAGGTGGGTGGGCTCGATGGGATGGAACGACGGACCACCCACATGGTCGGAGATGGAGCGCGTCCTGTCCGGACGGCCCAAGCCGATGGCCGAGGGCGACGGCGGCGACAGCCCGGCCTGGTCCCGGAAACGAGAAGCCTACGAGGGACCTCGCCATCACGAGCCGGTGCGCCCGGCAACGCCGTACGCGGAATTGCATGCGCACTCGGCATTCAGCTTTCTCGACGGTGCCTCGCAGCCCGAGGAGATGGTCGAGGAGGCGGTGCGTCTGGGCCTCGAGTCCATCGCCATCACCGACCACGACGGGTTCTACGGAGTCGTGCGGTTCGCCGAGGCGGCCAGAGCTCTCGGCATCGGAACCGTGTTCGGTGCCGAGCTTTCGCTGGACACCCATCGATCCAGAGCCGGGGAGACGGATCCCGACGGCACTCACCTGCTGGTGCTCGCTCGCGGCCAGGAGGGATATCGCCGGCTCTCGCGTCGGATCGCTGCTGCGCATCTGGCGGGCGGGGTCAAAGGTAAGCCGCAGTACGATCTCGACGAGCTCACCGAATCGGCGGGTGGGCACTGGCAGATCCTCACCGGCTGTCGGAAGGGTCACGTTCGGCAGGCGCTCACGCGTGGTGGTCCGGAGGCGGCAGAGGCCGCGCTGCGCACTCTCGTCGACCGGTTCGGATCCGATCGTGTCACCGTCGAACTCACCCGACACGGCGTCGCGGACGACGACGAGCGCAACGACGCTCTCGCGACGCTGGCTCGGCGGTACGGCCTTCCGACGATCGCCACCACGGCCGCGCACTACGCCAGTCCGCGCAGTAGAAGATTGGCCATGGCGATGGCCGCTGTGCGCGCACGAAGCAGCTTGGACGAGGCTGCCGGTTGGTTGGCACCGACCGGCGGCGGACACCTACGGTCCGGGGCGGAAATGGCGGAGCTGTTCCAGCACTATCCGGGCGCGGTGCGCAGTGCCGTCGAGCTCGGTCGTGAGTGTTCGTTCGATCTGCAGTTGATTGCGCCGCGCCTGCCACCCTTCGAGGTGCCCGACGGATACACCGAGATCAGCTATCTGCGTCGCCTCACCTTCGAGGGAGCCGCCCACCGGTACGGACCGCAGTCGGCGAACCCGGCGGCCTATTCGCAGCTCGAGTACGAACTCGACATCATCGAGAGGCTCGAATTCCCCGGCTACTTCCTGGTGGTCCACGACATCGTCCATTTCTGCAAGACACACGACATCCTCTGTCAGGGAAGAGGTTCGGCAGCGAACTCTGCCGTCTGCTATGCCATCGGCATCACCAACGTCGACCCGGTAGCCAACAAGCTGCTGTTCGAGCGGTTCCTCGCACCCGAACGCGACGGGCCGCCGGACATCGACATCGACATCGAATCCGATCGTCGGGAAGAGGCGATCCAACACGTCTACGCCAAGTACGGCCGCACCCATGCCGCTCAGGTGGCCAACGTCATCACCTATCGCGGTAAGTCCTCGGTCCGAGACATGGCCCGCGCGCTCGGTTTCTCACAGGGACAACAGGACGCGTGGAGCAAGCAGATCACCCGCTGGTCCGGAATCGGTGATCAGGAAGGTGACGGTATTCCCGAGTCGGTTCTCGAACTCGCGCGGCAGATCGAGGGCTTCCCGAGGCACCTGGGCATTCACTCCGGTGGCATGGTGATCTGCGATCGGCCGATCGCCGACGTCTGTCCGGTGGAATGGGCGACGATGGAGAACCGCAGTGTGCTGCAGTGGGACAAAGACGATTGTGCCGCAGTGGGTTTGGTGAAGTTCGACATGCTCGGGCTCGGCATGCTCTCGGCATTGCACTACATGATGGATCTGATCTCCGAGCACAAGGGCATCGACATCGACCTCGCCTCGATCGACCTGTCCGAGCCCGAGGTATACGAGATGCTCCAGCGAGCCGATTCGGTGGGGGTGTTCCAGGTCGAGTCGCGTGCGCAGATGGCCACTCTGCCGCGGCTCAAGCCGCGGAACTTCTACGATCTGGTGGTCGAGGTCGCGCTGATTCGTCCCGGTCCGATCCAGGGTGGTTCGGTGCACCCGTACATCAAGCGTCGCAACGGACTCGAGCCGGTGATCTTCGAGCATCCGTCGCTCAAGAAGGCGCTCGATCGAACTCTGGGCGTACCGCTGTTCCAGGAACAACTGATGCAGATGGCCATCGATGTCGCCGGTTTCAGTGCCGCCGACGCCGATCAGCTGCGCCGGGCCATGGGGTCGAAGCGATCACCGGAGAAGATGGAACTGCTGCGCGGACGGTTCTACGACGGGATGCGCGATCTTCACGGCATCACCGGTGCGGCAGCGGACCGAATCTACGAAAAGCTGTCGGCTTTCGCCAATTTCGGCTTCCCCGAAAGTCATTCGCAGAGCTTCGCCTCATTGGTGTTCTACTCGTCGTGGTTCAAGTTGCACCATCCGGCTGCCTTCTGTGCCGGTTTGCTGCGTGCTCAACCGATGGGTTTCTACTCACCGCAATCCCTGGTCGCCGACGCCAGAAGGCACGGTGTGCTCGTTCACGGTGCAGATGTGAACGCCAGTCTCGGCCATGCGAATCTCGAGTCGGACGGTCTCGAGATTCGCATGGGGTTGGCGGATGTGAAGTTCATCGGGACCGCAGTGGCCCAGAAGATCGTCGACGCACGAGAGGCGCACGGGCCGTACACCTCGTTCCTGGATCTGACGGGACGCGTCGAACTGTCGGTGGCACAGGCGGAAGCGCTGGCCACGGCGGGCGCACTCGGGTGCTTCGGCATCACTCGTCGAGAGGCGCTGTGGGCTGCGGGTGCAGCGGCAGGGGAGCGTCCGGGCCTGCTTCCCGGGATCGGTGCGTCGACGAAAGCGCCTGCGCTACCGGGGATGTCGGATCTCGATCTGGCCTCGGCCGACGTCTGGGCAACCGGCGTGTCACCGGATTCCTATCCCACGCAGTTCTTTCGAGATCGGCTCGATTCGCTGGGCGTGATTCCCGCGAACCGGCTGCTGCAGATTCCTGATGGCGACCGGGTGCTCGTCGGCGGAGCGGTGACGCATCGCCAGCGGCCGGCAACTGCCGGAGGCGTCACGTTCATCAACCTCGAGGACGAGACCGGCATGGTCAACGTGGTGTGCTCGGTCGGGTTGTGGGCCAAGTACCGCAAGCTGGCGATCACCGCTCCGGCGTTGCTGATTCGAGGCAAAGTGCAGAACGCCGAGGGCGCGGTGACCGTGGTGGCCGATCATCTGCAGCTGATGGATCTGCGCGTTGCGTCCAGATCGAGGGATTTTCGCTGACCGACCAGCCCGAATTTGCATAGCCTTGCCTAAGTGCTACTTTACTGCTCAACCAAAGCCCCGGTAAACATCGAGCAATGGAGTACACCGAAGTGAGAACGTTCCGCGCCCCCCGTCTACTCGTCGCAGCCGCCGCGACCTCGATGCTCGTCCTCGGTGCGTGCAGCACCGATTCGACCACGGGCGAGTCTGCCGACGCCGCAACCGTCACCGTCGACACCAACAACGGCAGCATGGAGGTTCCGGCAAATCCGGTGCGCGTGGCAGCACTGGACAACACCTCGTTCGAGACGCTTCGGGCGTTCGGTGTCGAGCCGGTGGCTCTTCCCAAACCCATCATGCCGTCGACGGGCTTCGAGGAGTGGATCGACAACGACGCCATCCTGGACGTCGGCACCCATCGCGAACCGAACCTCGAAGTGGTGAGCGAAGCAGAACCGGATCTCATCATCGGCGGCTATCGATTCCAGGAATACACCGAGGAGCTAGGCCAGATCGCGCCGACCATCGACATCTCGCCCGACGACGAGAACTTCGTCGAGACGCTGAAGACTCAGACCGAGACGCTCGGCGTCATCTTCGGTCTGCAGGACAGAGCGGCCGAGATCATCGCGGCCCTCGACGCGGCCGAGACTTCTGCTGCGGCGCAGACCACCGGACAGACGGTATTTCTCGCCAACGTCAACGGCGGCAAGATCGACAACGGTGCTCAGCGCATCGGCCGTCTGCTCGAACCCCTCACGCTGACCGACGTGTTCGCCGGCGAGGCAGGCGACGTTCACGGTGATTCCGGTTTGGCACCGGAAACCATCGCCCAGGCCAACCCCGACTGGGTCATCGTTCTGGACCGCGACGCCGCAGCCGGTGAGCCAGGTTCGTCCCCGGCCAAGGCCGTCTTCGAAGCGCAGGAAGCGTTCGCCGAGACCACCTTCACCACCGAGGACCAGATCATCTACCTCGATCCGTTCTTCTACACCCGCGAGGGCATCCAGGCGTACACCGAAGCGTTCCAGTCGATCTCGGACGCGTTCGAGAACGCCGCGTAGGCCGGGCGAACACCGTACGACGGATCACCGACATGGCGAACAACAGACTGCTGCTTGCCGCGATCATGGGGGTAGTGACGCTGCTGACCGTCGCGTCACTACTCGTCGGTGGATACGACATCACCGTCGCCACGATGATCGACGATCCCGCGGCCAGAAACATGTTCCTGATCTCGCGGGTTCCGCGCACGCTGGCGTTGATCTTCGCAGCCATGGCCATGAGCATCTCCGGGGTGATCATGCAGATGATCACCCAGAACAAGTTCGTCGAACCCACCACCGCAGGCACGGCGCAGTGGGCCGGGCTCGGTGTCCTGGCCACTTTGATCGTGCTGCCCGACGCGCCGCCGATGACCAAGATGCTCGTCGCCACGGTGTTCGCTCTGGTCGGCACGCTGTTGTTCGTCGGCGTGCTCCGGCGGCTGTCGGTCCGGACCACATTGGTGGTCCCGCTCGTCGGCATCATGCTGGGTGCCGTCGTCGGGGCCGTCACCACGTTCCTCGCCGGGACTTTCGATCTCTTGCAGGCGATGTCGGCCTGGAGGTCCGGCGGATTCAGCGGCATCGTGCGAGGGTTCTACGAACCGATGTGGGCGGTGATCGTCATCGCGGTGCTGGCATACCTGCTCGCGCATCGCTTCACCGTGGCCGGACTCGGTAAGGAGCTCGCCACGAACGTCGGGATGAGGTACGAGCAGATCGTTCTGGTAGGCGTCGCGATGGTCGCCGTGGCCACCGGCGTTACCACGGTGGTCGTCGGGTTCATTCCGTTTCTCGGACTCATCGTGCCCAATCTGGTGTCGATGATGCTCGGCGACGACGTTCGCAAGAACCTGCCCTGGGTCGCACTCGTCGGCGCAGGTCTGCTGTTGGCCTGCGATCTCGTCGGCCGAACAGTCGTGGCACCCATGGAAATTCCCGCATCGGTTGTTCTCGGAATTCTGGGAGCAGTGGTGTTCATCGTTCTGATCGTGAGGCAGCGCCGGTATGTCAGTGCTTAGTTCCCGAGTGAGCCCGCGCATCACCGGACCGATACCGCGCGGACCGGAGGCGTCGCGTTTCACACCGAAGATGCGGTTGGCGGTGCTGTCGGTGATCGTGGCGATCGCCGTCGTGTGTTTCCTGTTCCTGTTCGTGCGCGGTTCGTTCGCCTTCGCATTTCCCCGGCGGCTGAACATGGTGGGAGCCATGGCCGTTGCGGCGTTCACGCACGGCCTCGGCACGGTGGTCTTTCACACCGTCACCAACAACCGCATTCTGACACCGTCGATCATCGGGTTCGATTCGCTCTACACGCTGATGCAGACGCTCATGGTGTTCGTCTTCGGTGGCACCGTCATCGCCAACACCGAGGGCATCCCGAAGTTGTTGGCGCAGACGGCATTGATGGTCGCACTCGCCACCGTTCTGTACGGCTGGTTGTTCTCCGGCAAGCTCGGCAGCCTGTTCCTGATGCTGCTCGTCGGCGTTGTGCTCGGACTGGCATTCGACAGCATCTCGACATTTCTCCAACGCCTGCTCTCACCCACCGAATACGACATGCTGTCGGTCGAACTGTTCGGCCGACTCAGCGCCGTGAAGGGCGACTACCTGCCGTTGGCGTTCGGGGTGTGCCTGTTCGCCGCAGTAGTGCTGTGGAAGCGCCGACGCCACTTGGACGCACTGCTGCTCGGACGGGAGGCAGCCATGGGGATCGGGGTGTCCTACAAGCGCGAACTGATGTCGATGCTGATGCTCATTGCGCTGCTGGTGGCGTTCTCGACGGCTCTCGTGGGACCCATGACATTCTTCGGTTTCATCGTGGCGACGTTGGCCTACCAGGTGACCGGCAGCTACAAGCACATCTACGTCCTCCCGATGGCGTTCCTGCTGGGCTTCCTGACCTTGCTAGTGGGGCAGTTCGTCATGCAGCACATCTTCTACGCCGGCGGGTTCCTCACCGTCATCATCGAATTCGCCGGTGGCATCCTGTTCTTGGTCATGATTCTTCGTAGGGGGACGCTGTGATCGACTTTCGTGATGTGACCAAGTCCTATCAGGACACCATCGTTCTCGGTCCCGTCACCGGTGCCATCGCCAAGGGCGGGATCACCTCTCTCGTCGGGCCGAACGGAGCAGGAAAATCCACCTTGCTGACGGTCATCGGGCGATTGCTCGACCCGACCACGGGGACGATCACCGTGGGCGGGATGGACGTTCGCGTCGCGAAGTCTCGGGAACTCGCCAAGCACCTGTCGATCCTGCGCCAAGAGAACCACATCACCGCGCGATTGACGGTCCGTGAGCTGGTCGGGTTCGGCCGGTTCCCGCACTCGAAGGGAAAACTCGGTCCCGAGGACGAGGCGCGCATCGACGACGCCCTCGAGTTCTTGAATCTGGCTGCCCTCGAAGGGCGATTTCTGGATCAACTCTCCGGCGGGCAACGGCAACGAGCGTTCGTGGCGATGGTGCTGGCCCAGGACACCGAGTATCTTCTGCTCGACGAGCCCCTGAACAATCTCGACCTCAAGCATTCGGTGCTGATGATGAAGCAGTTGCGTCGTGCTGCAGACGAATTGGGCAAGACCATCGTGCTCATCGTGCACGACATCAACTTCGCCGCCGCCTACTCCGACAGTATCGTCGCCATGCGTGACGGCATCATCGTCAACACGGGCACTGCTGAGGAGATGATGCAGGACGACGTGCTGAGCGAGGTGTTCGACACCCCGGTTCGCGTCCACGTCGTCGAGGGACACCGCATTGCGGTCTATGTGCGGTAGTCGATCGACGACGTGCACAATCGAGTGGTGAAGTTGCTGCTGATTGCCGATACTCATCTCCCGAAGCGGGCTCGCGTACTGCCCGACGAGGTGTGGACCGCCGTCGACGACGCCGATGTGGTGATCCATTCCGGTGATTGGGTGAATTTGGCTGCGTTCGAGGAGCTCTCGCAGCGGTCGCGTCGACTGGTTGCGTGCTGGGGGAACAACGACGGTGACGAGTTGCGGGAGCTGATGCCCGAACGCGCCGACGTGGTGCTCGGCGGGGTTCGGTTCACCGTGGTGCACGAGACCGGTGCCGCGACGGGACGTGAACGACGGATGGCGGCGGCATACCCGGAGGCCGACGTGCTCGTGTTCGGCCACAGTCACATCCCGTGGGACACGTTCGCGGACAACGGGCTACGGCTGCTCAACCCTGGATCGCCGACGGATCGGCGTCGACAACCGTTCTGCACGTACATGACTGCCGTCGCCGAGAACGGAGAGCTCGGCGAAGTCGAACTGCACCGCATCGCACCTCGTTAGTGGCAGCCGAGGCGTTCACATACCGCCGGCCACCCGAACGACGGTTCCGGTGGCATATCGAGCATCGGCGGAGAGCAACCACGACACCGCACCGGCAATCTCGTCCGGCACACCGGGGCGGCCGAGGGGGATGCTCGACGCCATCTTCTGCGGCCGTCGTCGATCTCGGTGGAAGTCGGTCTCGATGATTCCGGGTGCCACCGCGTTGACGCGAATATTTTGCGCAGCAACCTCTTTGGACAAGCCGACGGTCAGTGTATCCACTGCAGCCTTGGCTGCCGCGTAGTGGACGTATGTTCCCGGACTGCCCAGGGGCGCGGCAGCGGAGGAGATGTTCACGATCGAGCCACCCCATTCGGCCATTGCCGCGATCGCGTACTTGCAGCAAGTGAGCACCCCGACGAGATTCACGTCGAGGTCCGCTCTGATGGTCTCGATGTCGTTGTCCGCCAGCATCCCTACGGCACGTGCCGAGCCGGCATTGTTCACCAGACCGGTGACAGTGCCGATCTCGGCGGCAGCGCCGAACAGATCGATCACCGCCTGCTCGTCGGTGGTGTCGGCTCGAAAGGCGATGACCGTTCTGCCGTCGGCCGACAATTCGGTTGCCACTGCTCGCGCGGTAGCGGAATCGGAGCGGTAGCCGATGACCACGTCGTGCCCGTCGGCCACCAGCCGTCGGGACACCGCAGCGCCGATTCCGCGACTGCCACCGGTGACGATCGTCGAGGGAGCGCTCATCGTTCGACACCCGCAAGTTGGATCTGTCGTCACTGAGTTCGGTTGCAACGTTGGCGACCGAACTCGTCTCCGAAGGCCGGCCGATCGACGTGCTCGTCAACAATGCGGGACTCATGCAGCCACCCGAGCGCCAAGTCACTCGAGACGGATTCGAGCTGCAGTTCGGAACCAACCACCTCGGTCATTTCGCACTGACCCTGGCCCTGTTGCCGCTTCTTCGGGCCGGTCGTGCTCGAGTTACCCATCAGACGAGTATCGCGGCGCGATCGGGGACCATCAACTGGGACGACCTGAACTGGGAGCGTTCCTACGACGTCATGAAGGCATACAGTCAGTCGAAGCTCGCGGTGGCCTTGTTCGCCCGCGAACTCGACGCACGAAGCAGGGCCGGTGGGTGGGGAATTACCAGCAACATGGCCCATCCCGGAATTTCACCGACCAATCTGCTTGCGGCTCAACCGGGTCTGGGGCGTCCGAAAGATTCTGCGGGAAGACGCCTCATCGGTGTTCTTGCCCGTGTCGGCATCGCGGGAACAGTGGACAGCGCCGCGCAACCGGGTGTGATCGCAGCGGTGAGTACAGCCTCGCGCGGTGATCAGTTCGTCGGTCCTACCCGGTTGATCGGCGGGCCGCCGGCCGAGGTCGAGCTGTGGAAACCACTGCGCAACATGGACGACGCGCGCGCGCCGGTTGTGGGAAGCGTCCGAACAGCTGACCGGGGTGCGCGTGTCGTCCTGAACAGTCGACGGCCGTTCTGCGGCTCGATCGGCGGTAGGCGTCACTGCGGGGTCGGCGCGGGTTCCCGGGCGTGGTCGACCAGGTCGTGCACCAGACCGATGATGACGTCCATCTGAGCAATCACTTCGACGCGCAATCGGTCCTGCTGGTCCTCCGGCATCTCCGGGGTGTCCGGCCGGTCGAGAGACATCAGTAGATCGATGTTGGTGCGCAGTGCTGTCAACGGTTCCATCAGCTCCGCGCCGGCGTCGACGATCAACTGGCCCTGGCGTGCTCGTGACCGAGACAGGGAGGCCAGCATCTCGTTGAAGCTGTTGGCCAGTGAAGCCAGTTCGTCGTCTCCGTTGACGTCGATGGGCTCGAAATCTCCTGTGCGGGCCACGCGTTCTGTACCGGCACGCAGTCGTGTCACGGGGCGGAGTCCAGTACGTGCGACTGCGGCACCGGCGACGCCTGCGAGCGCAACGAGAAAGGCTCCGACGAGAACCAGTGCCAGCGTCAGTTTGGCCAGGAGAGGTGACGCGGCGCTGAGCGATTCGGCCACCATGATCGTTTCGCCGGCGTCGGTGCGTTTGGCGGAGATGTAGTAACCACGTACTTCGCGCAGGGATTGATTCGTCGTGCCGTCGATGACAGACATTTCCGGGTCGTCCAGAACTCCGTTGGAATTGGTGAACGGCTCCGAGCCGTTCGACGACGTCACCAGAGTGCCGTCGGTCGTCGCGAACGCGACCTTCACCGCGGTCCCCTCGGTGTCTTCGATGCGAAAACCGAGCAGGTTGGCCGGTACCCCCGTTGCAGCGCTGGCAATAATGGCATCGCTGTTGCGTTCGACGCGGTCGACGATCTGCGAGCGCAGGGCCTGTTCCGCGACGAGATAGATCGCCAGAGCGCTCACCGCTACGGCTAGGGCTGCCACGCTCATCGTCAACACCCGGATGCGGCCGTGCAACGTCAGCGCTCGGGGGCGAGCGGTTGCACGTGGATTGCTCATTTCTCGAGTATGCAGGTCTAGGGGAGACAAGAGTTTTGCAGGCCGGGTAGAGCCAGTTCGCGAGCAGTACAGGTGGTGCGCCGGCCGGCCCGGGTCTGCTGTGCCGTGGGCTACTCCCCGGAGCGGCCTGTGGTTAGAACGGTGGTTCGTCGGTGTCCTCGGCTGTTGGTTCCGTTTGGGGCTCGTTGTTGTCGGGTGGGTTGGGGTAGGCGATGATGCCGGATCGTCTGGGTTGGGTGGGGATGTGTGGTCTGAGGTCGTTGTCGAGGTTGGGGACGGTGGTTGCGTTGGTGGGCAGGGTGATGCGGGTGGTCTTCGAGATGGAGGTCCAGAGGATGGCTCCGCCGGGGAGCATGGTGGCGGTCCAGTAGCCGGCTGTTTTGACGGAGTGGTGGTATTCGCAGAGGCATTGCAGGTTGTTCACGGTGGTCCAGCCGCCGCCGAGTGGGTTGGTGTGGTCGAAGGGGTCGATGTGGTCGAGTTGGCATCGTGCGGCGGGGCGGTGGCAGTCGGGGAAGCGGCAGTGTCGGTCGCGGAGTCGGACGGCGGCGGTGGTGAGAGTGTCGGGTCGGTAGATCAGGGCTCGGTCGGTGAGGGCGTCGCGGGGTACTGGTTTTCCGAGGGTGGGGTCGGCGGCGATGGCGGCTTCGAGGGCTGTGGCGAGGGAGGCGTTGCCTAGTTGGATGCCGGCGGGTGTGTGGAGGGTGTGGTGGTTCGGCCAGACCATCGAGCGGAGGTCGAGGGCCTTCATGTTGCGGGCGGGGTGTCGGATGTCGTTCAGGTCGAGGGCAGAGCTGTGCCGTGTGCCTCGGCCGACGGGGGTGTGGGTGCAGAACAGGGCTGCAGCGGAGGTCAGGGATTGGGTCCGTCGTTGAGGTTCGTCGCCGCCGCAGTCGGATGGAGTGGGGTCTGCCGCTGGATGGGCAGGGGTGTCCTCCGCCTGACTGTCTTTCGGTGTTGGTCCAGGCGTCGGTTTCGGGGTGACTGTCCTGGTCCGCTCGGGTTGATCTGAAGCAGAGCGGGTTTCGGGTTGATCTGGAGCAGTGCTGGTTTCGGGTCGATCGGAAGCAACGCTGGGTGCTGGCTCCGGTGTCGGCGTGGGCACCGGCGCAGGTGCTTGTGCTGGATCGGGTGTTCGAGGTGGTTCTCCGGTCGGGTCGGGTGTCGAACTCGATGCGCTGACCGGGCCTCGCGCCGAGGCTGCATGCGACGGTGCAGGATCGGAGCCATGGTCGGGTTCTGTTCCCTGACCGGCAGCGGATTCCGGTGCCGGTGCGGTTTCGGTGCTCGCTGTCGCTGTAGCTGTCGCTGTCGTTTCGGTGCTGGTTGCCGTTGTTGCTGTCGCTTCAGTGTTCGTGGCCGTATCGGTATCTGCGTCCGACTCCGAGTCCGACTCCTGCTTCTGCTTCTGATCTTTCGGTGTTCGTTCCCAGTCACCCGTTTCGGGGTTCTGGTGTGCGAGTCCGAGTTTCTCGGCGAGGGTGACTGCTTCGGTGAGCAGAATCTGCCACTGACTGTTGCGCGCCAGTTCTCGCGCGAGGTCGGGGTCGATCGAACCATGCCCGGCCAGATATGCCGGGTTGGCGAGCAGTCCGAGCAGGGTGGCGATGTCGACGGTGATCATCGTGAGCGGCACCCGCCGATCCGGCAATGCTGCATCGGCATCTTTTTTGGGGCAGTCATCACGTTGGCACAGGCACACCAGTCGGGGTTCGCCGTGCATGCGGGCCATGAACGCATCGCACAGGCGTTCTTTTCTGCCGCGGGGGTCTTTCGGGCAGAGGGTGTCGGCCATCTCTTCGAGCAGTTGCCAGGCGGCGGCGGCTTCGGGTGCGGTCAATTCCGCTCGGATGCGGGCGAGTTCGCCGGCGGCGCTGTAGGTGACGGTCCGGAATCGTTTTGCGAATTCCCGTAGTGCTGCGGCTTCCTCGGGTGCGACCCGGAACAGGATGTCCCAGATCTCCTGCTCGAGGGGACCCGGTGACGACCGGCGGGCTGCTTCGACGATCTCGTCCTCGACCATCGTGAGGATCTCGTCGGGGAGGTTGTCGAGGATCCGGCACACCGTCCGTACTCGCGGGAGGTCGATCTCCCCGGACTCGAACGCGCTCTTCACCAGTGGAAGCCGGGTATGCAGGGCAACGCCGACGGACACATACCCCTCGGCGACGGTGGCCGAGCAACCCAACGCGACTGCCATTTCGGTGCGTCCGTATCGGCTGTAGTGCTTGTACTTGGTGTCGCGGGTGATCCAGTCACAGTGCACGCGATAGCAGGCGGTGATCTTGCGAGAAGCTTGACGGTTCTCTGCGCGGGCGGCAGCGGTCAACGCCTCCAGCGACACGGCCGGTACTGCACCCATCTTTTTCACCCCCCGGTGAGCCGAAACAAGAACGCCTGTTCGAACTGAAAGAAGAGTAACTCGACCCACCGACACAAACGGAAGAATCGCTTCGAGGGGAGCGAATCGTCTGGTCAGGGCTGGTGATCGGTCACTTCGGTGTCCTCGTTCCACCGCTGTGCCCATTGCCAAAGTGGTTCGAGTGCCGGCCCCAATTCGTCACCCAGTTCGGTGAGGCGATATGAGCCGTCGGAGTCCTTGATCAGTACGCGCGCGTCGATCAGGGTGCGCAAACGCGTGGCAAGAACGCTGGATGAGATGTCATCGGTGCGTCGCCGTAACTCGAGGAAGCCAAGGGGGCCGCTGCGTAGTTCCCACAGAATGCGCATGTTCCACCGCTGACCCAGAAGGTCGAGGACGGCCGACATCGAACGGCGGGGTGCGCTTGCCATTTCCATCGTGCTCGATCATAGTGATTCGAAAATCGAAGCAGTTCGAAAATCGAAGTGGAGGCGTCGATGAAGCAGCGAGCGGCCGGAAGATCGGTGTTGATCACTGGTGCGTCCCGGGGTATCGGAGCGGAGACCGCGGTGCAACTGGGTGCCGAAGGCGCTGCGATTGCTGTGAACTTCCGCGAGAAGAAGCGTCGAGCCGATGCCGTTGTGCGCACGATCGAGGAGGCCGGAGGGCGCGCACTCGCCGTCGGTGCCGATGTCACCGACCCAGAAGCAGTCGACGCGATGCTGAACGCTGTCGGAGCTGAATTCGGTGCAATCGACGTTCTGGTTCTCAATGCGTCTGGGGGGCTCGAGCTCGGTGCAGATCCCGGATACGCCATGAGCATCAATCGCGACGCGCAGGTGGCAATGGCTCGAGCGGTCGCCGACCGCATGAAACCAGGCTCACGGATCGTCTTTCTCACCAGTCATCAGGCGCATTTCTACGGCAGGAAGCCCGTGCCCGTCGAGTACGAGCCCATTGCTGCGAGCAAGCGAGCGGGCGAGGACGCCCTGCGCGACATGATTCCGGAAATGAATTCACGCGGTATCGAATTGGTCGTGGTCTCCGGCGACATGATCGAGGGCACCATCGTCGTCACTCTGCTGGAACGCCGGAATCCGGATGCGGTGGCCGCGCGCACCGCACAGGGCACGCTGCCCACGGTTGCCGAATTCGCGGCGGCTGTGGTGGACGCTGCCGTCGGGCCGATCGAGAAGTCCGGTCTTACCGTGTATGTAGGAGGAGCCGATTACCTCGACGGGTTCGTGTCGGGGTAATCGGCTCCGTTCGACCGAAGTCGTGTTGTGGGATCGGGCAATCAGCTACCGAGGACGCAGAACTGACCGCTCGTGAGGTTCAGTGCCAATGACAGCGGGCCGACACAATCGACACCCCGTGCCTCCGAGGTGGCTCCGGATCCCCACCCGGCGAGTGCGAGAGTCGTCTGTCCTGCGTCGGCCCACGAGTGAGCGATTCCTCCGCCGAGTGCCAGTGCGTAGGCCGTGCCCGCATTCTTGCTCGCTCCGAGTGCGACGCCATAGCCGTTGGCGTAGGTGGTCGTCGCGCCGGGGCCGTCGTTGACGCTCACTGCGGTGCCGCTGTCGGCAGCACCTGCGGTGGCCCGTCCGGTGCCGTTCGAGGTAGCTCCGCAGCTGGCGGTGTCATCGACCTGGATGTCGTTGGCCGACGGCGGAGACACGCAGTTGACGGGGGCTGCCGACGCGGTGGCCGTGCCCGACAGGGCTGCGACGGTCAGTCCGGAGCCCATCGCGAATATTGCTGCGGTGCGGGCAATTCGACTGCCGAACCGACTCGACGTGCGCGCGGAGGAGGAGGTGGAGGACGAGAGGCGGGGTAGGGAAACAGAGAACAACAGGAAGCTCCTTCACGAGCGAAAACGGGCCGGTGCGGCACACGGTACCCCGCTCTGGGACTCCATGGCAGCAAGCAGGTGCGGATTGTGTAACGGTGCCGCCGGCATCCGGTGACGGATCGTCGTAGAAGTCCGGTTTCTCGTACCCCGACTGCAGCTGTCGTGGCCGCCCGATGCATGTTCGGGTCGCTGTCGTGCGCCGCCTCCGATTCTTCGAGGTCTGTTCCGCCGCTTTACTTTTCGGTGGGCGAGGCAGGTCCGGAGCTCGCGTTCGAGATGGCGAGCGACTCCGAGCGTCGGTGGTCCTCGACACCGTCCGAACGAAAGCAAATCGTTACCGGGCGGCTCTCGATCCGCGCCGGACGGCATGCATTCCGGCCGATAGTTCGAGGCTACCGCCAGCCCGATCCGGTACCTGGGCGAACTCGACAGGTCGGTGTCACAGAAGAACTACCTCTCGGGCCGGGTCGATTTGTCGACCCTCACAAAGAGTTTCACCTTTGACAAGAAGGCGCACGGGCGACACCCGGCAGCTTCCGGAACGCAACGCGGGCCGCGCTCCCGTGGTTGCCGGCATCGCAGCGGCCGGCTACTGAGCCGTCCGGTTCCGGCAACGATCGAAAACCTGACTTCACGATTGTCACGGACCGGTGGCACCGCCGTACGTTGCAATCTTGTATTCGGTTGCCACCAGCGAGAGTTGCAGTTCGCGGATCCGTCGTCGGACGTTGTCTCGATGCCGGGCGAGCATGTCGAGTCGTTCCGGAACGGTGTGTTCCCCGCCGTCCACCAGTTCGACGTAGTGCTGCAGGTCGCGCATGGGCATCCCCGACAACCGCATGCGGGTGAGGAACACGATCCGTCGGACGGCCGCATCGTCGTAGCGCCGATGGTCGAGTCCGTCGCGAGCAACCTCGATCAGGCCGCACCGCTCGTAGTACCGCAGCGTGTGTGGGGAGATATCGAGCAACTCCGCGACCTCGGCGATGCCGAGGGGTTCGGAGAGTTCGCCGGGTTCGATCAACTCGTGAACCAGTTCGACGGTCAGCGGTGCCTCCGAATCCGCAACGGCCGCCAGCGCCCTGTTCATCAAGTCCGTCGTCGCCATGAGTACAGAAGATAGTCCGGGAGCAGCCGTCAGACCGGGCGGACGGATTCGGGTACACCCGGGAAGTCCGCGCTGGATGACAGTTCGGCGTAGGTCTCCACAGACACCAGTTCACGACGGTACGACTCGCGCAGCCGTCGGACGGCCTCGCGTCCGAGAGGAATACGCAGCGGAGCGGACTCTGCCCCGACCAACTGACGGATGACGAGAGCCGCTCGGTGCGGGTCGCCTTCCTGCCGACCGTCGGCCGCGAGCATGTCCGCCCTGAAATCGCCGAGAAGGTCGGCGTACACCTCCACGGGTGTGGCGCGTTCGAGCACGTCGGCACTGTTGAAGGCGGTCCGGAAGCGGCTCGGCTCGACGATCAGAACTCGAATCCCGAACGGTGCGACCTCGCCGGCCAGTGCCTCCGACCAGCCCTCCAACGCAAATTTTCCAGCGGAGTACGAGCCCGCACCAGGGAACGAGATGCGGCCGCCCTGGCTGCTCATCTGCACGATCGTGCCGGTGCCTCGCGCGCGCATTCCCGGCAGCACGGCGCGGGTGAGAGCGGCAGGACCGACCACATGCTGTTCGAGCATGTCCCGCAACCGGGCGTCGTCGATTTCCTCGGCGGAACCGATCTGTCCGACGCCACCGTTGTTGACGAGTACGTCGATCCGTCCGAACCGGCTGATTGCCGCCTCGATCACGGCGGGCGCGGACCCGGTGTCTCGGACATCGAACTCGATCGGCAGTAGCGACTCCGGATACTCGGCGAACAGGTCGTCGATGCGTTCGGGGCGACGCATCGCCGCGACCACGGTCTCGCCTGCTGCCAACGCGGTCTCGGTCAGAGCGCGCCCCAGACCGGAGGATGCCCCGGTGACGAGCCATGTTCGTGGTGGAGTAGGTGTTCGAGTCATGAAACGCACGCTATGACTTCGAGCGCGCTCGAACGCAAACCCGTCAGACGCTGCCCTGATAGCCGTGTTGCCGCCAGGCCTCGTACATCGTGACCGCCGCCGCGTTGGCCAGGTTCAGTGATCGACGGCCGGGGATCATGGGGATTCGAAGTCGATCGGTCACGTGTGGGTCGTCCAAGACGTCGTCGGGCAATCCGGTGGGTTCCGGCCCGAAGAGAAGGACATCGCCGGGTTCGTACGCGACGTCGGCGTAGGACCGGGTCGCGTGGGCGGTGAAGGCGAACACACGCGTCGGAGCCATCGCTGACCAGGCCGACGGCAGGTCGGCATGCACCGTCACCGACGCCAGATCGTGGTAGTCGAGCCCGGCCCGCTTGAGCTTCGGTTCGGACATGTCGAAGCCGAGCGGGCCCACCAGGTGCAGTTCGCAGCCGGTCCCGGCGACCAGGCGAATCGCGTTTCCGGTGTTCTGTGGGATGCGGGGCTCGAAGAACATGAGTCGAAACACCCGGTTCACTCTGCCATCACGAACCCGGGAAGTATGGGGCAGGTGGACGACGAACAGACGATCGGTGAGGACTTTTCCGACACGCGACTGGACGGGCAGGAGTGGACCGGCAGGCAATTCGTGCGGTGCACCTTCCGCGACGCGGACATGAGCGGCGTCCGAACCGAGTCGGTGGTGTTCACCGAATGCGACTTCACCGGCACCGACCTGACCGAATCGATTCACACGAACTCCGCATTTCGATCGTGCACCTTTACTCGTACCAATCTGCAGCACAGCACTTTTCGTCACTCGACCATGATGGGGTCGATGTTCGTCGACAGTCGCATGCGTCCAGCGACGTACGACGAGGTCGACTTCACCCTCGCGTCACTGGGCAACGCGGACCTTCGGGGCCTCGATCTGACGGGATGCCGGATGCGGGAAGCGAACCTTGTCTCCGCAGACTTTCGGAAGGCCACTGCACGCTCGGTCGATTTCACAGGTGCCCGTACCGTCGACGCGAAGTTCGACGATGCCGATCTGCGCGGAGCCGTCGCCGACGCATCGCTGTGGGTGGGCGCGAGCTTGCGCAACGCGAAGATCGAACTGATGCAGGCCGTGGCGCACGCGGGAGCACACGGGCTCGTCGTCGAGGGCTGACGGCGGTGACCGGACCGGCGCGCCGCTGCTGACGCCGAACCTGGAACAATGACCGGGTGACTGCAACGATTCTCGATGGCAAAGCGACCCGTGACGAGATATTCGTCGATCTCACCGCCCGCGTGGCGACGCTGCGTGAGAAGGGCATCACCCCGGGTCTGGCGACCGTGTTGGTAGGCGACGATCCCGGTTCGGCCGCGTACGTCCGGGGCAAGCACAACGACTGCGCCAAGGTCGGCATCACCTCGATTCGTCGAGACCTGCCTGCGGACATCACCCAAGCGGATCTCGAAGCCGTCATCGACGAACTCAATGCCAACCCCGATTGCACGGGTTACATCGTCCAGCTGCCGTTGCCGAAACATCTCGACGAGAACGCTGCCCTCGAGCGAATAGATCCGGACAAGGACGCGGATGGTCTGCACCCGATCAACCTCGGCCGTCTCGTGCTCGGCAAGGAGGCCGCACTGCCGTGTACGCCTCGCGGGATCGTGCATCTGCTCCGCCGGTACGACGTCGAGCTCGACGGTGCGCACGCGGTGGTCATCGGCCGCGGTGTTACGGTCGGGCGACCCATCGGCCTGCTGCTCACGAGACGATCGGAGAACTCGACGGTCACGTTGTGCCACACCGGAACTCGTGATCTGGCGGCCGAGGTATCACGCGCAGACATCGTCATCGCCGCTGCCGGGGTGCCCGGATTGATCACTGCGGACATGGTCAAGCCCGGCGCTGCCGTGCTCGACGTCGGGGTGACCCGCACCGAGGACGGACTGCGCGGCGATGTCGCCGACGGTGTCGCGGAGGTGGCCGGATTCCTGTCGCCCAACCCCGGCGGCGTCGGACCGCTGACGCGGGCCTTCCTGCTCACCAATGTCGTCGAGCGCGCCGAACGCGTCGCCGCCGAGAGCTGAGCGAACCGGACGTGAACGACACAGAGGATGCGCGGAGCGAGCCCGACGCGGGATTTCGCGCGGCAGTTGCGCGCAACCTACCGATCGTCGCAGTCTCGGTCGTCGTCCTCGCCGCGCTGATCCTGGTGCTGGCCGATCGCTGGCGGCGCGGTTCGTTCATCTTCGGGTGCGCCGCGCTGCTCGCAGCCGTGTTGCGGCTGTGCCTACCCGAAACCCGTGTCGGCACACTGCAAGTACGCAGCCGCGGGTTCGATGTGCTGGCGCTGGGCTGCGTCGGCGGAGCGATCGTGTTCCTGTCGCTGTCGATCGATCCGTTGGGAACCGACTGACTCAGGGCCGACGCGCCGGTCCGGACAAGAGCGGCGTCAGCGTCGTCCGAGGCGGGCCAGCTCCATCGTCTCGGCGAGCAGCTTCGCCACCGAATCGGCCTCGGTGAGGAAGCCGTCGTGTCCGTCACGAGACTGGATCACTTCGAGTCCGCGGCACTGGGGGAGTTCGCGAGCGATCTCCTTCTGCAGTCGAAGCGGATACAGCCGATCGGAATCGACTCCGCCGACGATGGTCGGAACAGCTGTGGACGCAAGGGCTTCGGCCACTCCGCCGCGGCCGCGGCCCACATCGTGGCGGTTCATCGCCTCGCTGAGCAGGACGTACGTCGCAGCGTCGAACCGGTTGACGAGCTTGGCAGCCTGATGCTCGAGGTAGCTCTGTGCGGAGTATCTGCCACCGGCCCACGGGTCTTCGTCGTTCTGCGGTGAGTTTGCGAACCTGATGTCGAGTTCGCTCTCGGTCCGGTACGTCAGGTGCGCGATGCGCCGAGCGATGCCGAGTCCGGCCGTCGGCGATGTGCCGGCGTCGTGATAGTTGCCACCGAGCCATCCTGGATCTGCCTTGATCGCGGCGATTTGAGTTGTCTGCGTACCGATCTGGTCGGCAGTTGCCCTGGCACCGACCGCGAGGACCAACGCGGCAGCCACTCGGTCGGGATGGCCCACGATCCATTCGAGTGTGCGCATCCCGCCCATCGAGCCGCCGACGACGGCTGCGAACCGCTCGATTCCGAGGACGTCGGCCACGGCCGCCTCGGCAGCGACCTGATCGCGGATGGAGATGTCCGGGAAGCGAGACCCGTAGGGCGTTCCGTCGGGAGAGACGCTGCTCGGGCCCGTGGTACCGCCGCAGCCACCGAGCACGTTGGTCGCCACGACGCACCACTCGTCGGTGTCGATGGGGCAGCCGGGACCGACCATTCCGTTCCACCAACCTGGCAGAGCGTGATCGGCGTCCGGCGGACCGGACACATGCGAGTCCCCGGTGAGGGCGTGTTCGACCAGCACGACGTTGCTGCGGTCGGTGGCGAGTTCGCCCCACCGCTGCACCGCGACGGTGACCTCGGGGATTCGCGCCCCGTTCTCGAGATCGAGACCGCCGATGTCGATGGTTCCCAACCGCCCGTCCGGAGACGGAAGAACCGCCTCCGGACGAACGCCTGTGTCGCAGCTGTGACTCAAGATGCCGCCGCGCTGAATCCGACCTCGAGATCGGCGATGATGTCGTCGATTCCTTCGATGCCCACGGCGAGACGCACCAGGCCGGGAGTGACGCCCGATGCCAGTTGCTCTTCGGGGGTCAGCTGGGAATGCGTGGTGGATGCGGGGTGGATGACGAGTGAACGCACGTCTCCGATGTTAGCGACATGGCTGTGCAGAGTCAGAGCGTCGACGAACTTCTTGCCCGCGTCCACACCACCCTGCAGCTCGAACGCGATGATCGCGCCCTGGCCCTTCGGCAACAATTCCTGCCCGCGCTGGTACCACGGGGACGATTCGAGTCCGGCGTAGTTGATCGAGACGACATCCTCGCGTCCGGCGAGGAAGGCTGCCACCTTCTGAGCGTTCGCCACATGCCGCTCGATCCGCAGGCTCAATGTCTCCAGACCCTGACTGATGAGGAAGGCGTTGAACGGCGAGACCGCAGCACCGATGTCACGCAACAGTTGAACGCGTGCCTTCAATGCGAACGCGGGCGCACCCAGATCGGCGAACACGACGCCGTGGTAGCTGGGATCCGCGGTGGTGAAGTTGGGATGACGGCCCTGCGTCCAATCGAAGGTGCCACCGTCGACGATGACGCCCGCGATGGCCGTTCCGTGCCCGCCGAGGTACTTCGTCGCCGAGTGCACCACGATGTCGGCACCGTGCTTCAGCGGCTGCAACAGGTACGGCGTCGCCACGGTGTTGTCCACGATCAGCGGGATGCCGTTCTCGTGGGCCACTGCCGAGATCCCGGGGATGTCGAGAATGTCGTTCTTCGGGTTGGAGATCGACTCGCCGTAGAAGGCCTTGGTCGACGGAGTGATCGCGGCGCGCCACTGCTCGAGGTCGTCGGGATCGTCGACGAACGAGACGGTGATGCCCAGCTTGGGGAGTGTGTAGTGGAACAGGTTGTACGTGCCGCCGTAGAGGCGCGGGCTCGAGACGATGTGGTCGCCTGCTTCCGCGAGGTTGAGAATCGCGAACGTTTCGGCGGCTTGACCCGACGCCACCAGTAGTGCCGCAACGCCGCCCTCGAGTGCGGCGATGCGCTGCTCGACGACATCCTGCGTGGGGTTGATGATGCGGGTGTAGATGTTGCCCGGCTCGGCGAGACCGAACAATGCAGCCGCGTGATCGGTGTTGTCGAACGTGTACGAGGTGGTCTGGTAGATCGGCAACGCGCGAGCGTTCGTGGTGCCGTCCGGGGTCTGACCGGAGTGGATCTGCTTGGTCTCGAAGCTCCACTCGGCTGAGGGGTCCGTGAACGGATCCTCGGTGGGAGCTCCGGTGGCGTCGACGACGTCTGGGGTCGAATCGGTCATGGCTGGTGATACTCCGTTTTCTGAGACGAGTCTGTCTAAGACGAATCGAATGTCGAATGAAGCTCGAGAAGTCGAGCGCTACGGGGCGTATCGGTACAGCAACACATGAGAGAACCTCCTGACAGGCTTCGGACCCTGAGGACCGAAGGTTCAGTGGGTCCGCTTCCTGCGGACCCGCGCTTGTCGATCCGGCACTGGCGTGCCGGATCGGCCTGGTCGTTCACCCGGGGCACCCCACCGCGGTTGGAGGGTTGCCGGCCAGCAAGCCGGGGCTCGATGCTGGCACTCATGACCTGGCGAAGATCTTAGCGGGTACGGCAGTGCCGCAGAAAGAAGGGCTCGGATAGAGCTCGAGCAGATGCTCTGGTGAGCACAATCACCACGGGGAAACTCGAAAGCTCGTCGATTCGAGGAAGACAATGGACTGCAGGCGCGTTCCCTACGGGGTCATGCCACCGTCGCGGTCGCTCGCCGACCCGATGTTCTTGCTCGTTTCCCCTGATGCATACGAAGGTAGTACCGCTGTGACTGTCACCGATTCCGCTCTGTCCCGAGTCAGCGCTGTGCGCGGCAAGGTGTCGAGTGGCCTGAGTGTCAGTCACCGACCGCACTCGACCCGCCGCAAGCTCGCGATGTTGGCGCTGTCCATCGGCGGATTCGGGATCGGCACCACGGAGTTCGCGTCGATGGGACTGCTGCCGGACATCGCGACGACGATGGGGATCTCCGAGCCCTCCGCGGGCCACATGATCTCCGCGTACGCGCTCGGTGTGGTCGTCGGAGCACCGACCATCGCGGCCCTGGCTGCTCGCGTTCCGCGCCGGATGTTGCTGCTGGCACTGATGGTGGCCTTCACCCTCGGAAACCTCGGCACCGTCTTCGCACCCAGCTTCAACGAGTTGGTGGCCTCGCGGTTCGTCGCAGGTCTGCCTCACGGTGCGTACTTCGGTGTGGCGGCCCTCGTGGCTGCCCACCTCGCCGAACCGGGCAAGCGAGCCAAGGCCGTCGCGATGGTGATGATGGGACTCTCGGTGGCCAACGTCGTCGGCGTGCCGGTGGCGACCTGGATCGGGCAGGCGCTGGGATGGCGCAGTGCATTCACTCTCGTGGCGGTCATCGGTGCCCTCACCGTCGCCGCACTCGTCCTCTGGATGCCACGACTCGACGCCATGCCGACCACCAGTCCCATCACCGAGCTGGGCGCACTGCGCCGCAGCCAGGTGTGGATGACCCTGTTCGTGGGCATCGTCGGATTCGGCGGCATGTTCGCGGTGTACACGTACATCGCGTCGACTCTGACCGACGTCGCCGGTCTCGCCCGCGCGCTCGTTCCGGTCGCCCTGATGATCTACGGACTCGGAATGGTCGCCGGAAACTATGCCGGCGGATGGCTTGCCGACCGGTACCAGCTCAAGGGCACCTTCGTCGGCCTGGCCGCAACGGCCGTGTCCCTGGCCGTGTTCGTGGTGGCGGCACACAATCCGGTGACCGCGCTGCTTCTCGTCTTCCTGATCGGGGCGTCCGGCTCGTCGGTGGTCCCGGGGCTACAAACTCGTTTGATGGATGTTGCGGAGGACGCTCAGACGCTCGCCGCGTCGCTCAACCACGCAGCGTTCAACCTGGCCAACGCCATCGGAGCGGCAGTCGGTGGAGCCGTGATCGCCGCAGGCTTCGGCTACACGGCACCCGCCGCCGTCGGCTCGGGCCTGGCGGTGGCCGGTCTCGGTGTGCTGGCAACCGCCATGTGGATGGACAAGCGTTCCGCCGCATAGAAGCGCCCAGAGCCCAGTGGCGTAGGGCCGGTCACCGTATCCCGACGCGATGTAGAACTTCGGCCCCAACCTTCACCGAACCTCCACATTTCCCGACGGGCTCCTCCACGTGCGCCCTCTAGGGTCAGTTCTCATGAGCCGCACAGTTCTTGTCGTCGACGACGAGCCCACGATCTCCGAGGCCGTCGCCGCTCGGCTGCGCGGCGAGGGGTACGAGGTCGTCACCGCCGCCGACGGCCCGTCTGCCGTCGACGCGTGCGCCCGGATCGATCCCGACGTGGTGGTGCTCGATCTGATGCTGCCCGGGTTCGACGGGCTCGAAGTGTGCCGCCGTATCCAGGCCTCCCGCCCGGTCCCGGTGCTGATGTTGACCGCCAAGTCCGACGAGACGGACATGCTCGTCGGCCTGGGCGTCGGCGCGGACGACTACCTGGGTAAGCCGTTCAGTATGCGCGAGTTGGTCGCTCGCGTGCATGCCCTGGTTCGGCGTGCCGAGCGTTCGGTGGCTGCAGAACCCCTCGCGGTTCGAGTCGGTGACGTGCAGATCGATCACCGGGAACGGCGGGTGACCAATTCCTCCGGTGACATTCACTTGACCAGAACAGAATTCGACATTCTCGCCTATCTTGCCGCTCGGCCGCGCACTGCGGTCTCGCGCGAGACGCTGCTGTCGGAACTGTGGGGCTGGGACGATTCGGCCAGCAGTAGGACGGTCGATTCTCACGTGAAAGCGTTGCGTCGCAAACTCGGTGGCGAGCTCATCCGCACCGTGCACGGCGTGGGCTACGCCGTGGAGTCGCCGCGATGACGCGCATGCTGCCGCGCCCGTTGGATCCGTTGCGGTCGTTCAAGCTCAAGGTCTCGCTCGTCGTGGGCATCGTGCTTGTGCTCGCGAGTGTCGTCTTCTGGATCGGGGCGGGCTGGCAATTTCGCTACACCCTCCTTGCCGCGCTCGTCGTGTCCTTGGTCGCAACACAATTCGTCGCCCACGGGATGACGTCACCGCTGCGCGAGATGACCTCGGCCGCCACAGCGATGGCGCGAGGCGACTATTCGACGCGAGTGCGGGCAACGTCCAGGGACGAGGTGGGCGAGCTCGCGACGGCGTTCAACACCATGGCGAGTGATCTGGAAGCCGCCGAGAAGTACCGCCGCGAACTCATCGGCAACGTCTCGCACGAGTTGAAGACGCCCATCGCTGCCCTGCGTGCCGTGCTCGAGAACATGGTCGACGGGGTGACCGACGCGAATCCCGCGACACTGTCGGTGGCGCTGCGCCAAACCGAAAGACTCGGAGACCTGGTCAGCGAACTGCTCGACCTGTCGCGGGTGGAGGGCGGTGTGCTCACCATCGACCCGGAGGAGTTCGCGGTGCGGCAATTCCTCGAGGATGCGACCTCCGTTCACCGAGAACGAGTGTCGATCGTCGTCTCGCCGGGCGCTTCGACAGTCGTGGCCGACCGATCTCGCATGACACAGGTGATCACCAACCTCGTCGACAACGCCGTGCGGCATTCCCCCCATGCGAGCACCGTGACGCTGCGGGCCCATCGAATCGGCGGAGCGTACGCATTCGACGTCGTCGACCAGGGCCCGGGCATCGCGCTCGCCGATCGCCATGCGGTGTTCGACCGATTCACTCGCGGCGGATCCACCGACGGCGGAACAGGTCTGGGTCTCGGCATCGCCCGCTGGGCCACCGAACTGCACGGCGGAACCATCGAGGTTCTCGACAGCGAATTCGGCTGCCACATCAGAGTGGCCATCCCCGAGCACTGACTTTCTCGATCCATCCGAACCGCGACTGCACGTTCCCGGACCGCAGCCGCTGACCTTCCATGCCCGAAACACAGAAAAGGAAGCGCCATGACCACGATCGACACTCCGATTCATCCGACAGCGAAGCACGGTCACTCTTTTTGGGGGCCTCGCACCTGGCCGGTGTTGCGGTATGCGCAGGCCCCCCGTGTGGCACTGGTCGGGTCCGCTGTTGCCGGGCTCATCGGAGCAGTGACTTTGGTGGACAACACGTTCGGTGTGCTGATCACTGCCCTGGCCTTCGTGATCGTTGTGCTCGCAGCGCGCAGTGGCAGGCTCTCGCGGTGGGAATGGGCAGGGGTGGCAGGAGTGCTGGCATTGGCGAGCGTGTCTGCGCTGCGAGCGGCCGAGTGGATCGTGACGATGTCGACGACGCTCGCCATCGTGGTCGCAGTGGTGGTGCTCTCCCGTGCCTGGACGTGGACGGGAATCGCACTCGGCGGTCTACTACCGGTGTTTCTGCCGGTGCGCGTGGCTCGGTGGACCGGGCGCGGAGCCGGTTCGATCGATCTGGAGGGGCCACGGCCGGTGCGGATCGGCATGGTCTCCATTGTCACGATCGCGCTCCTCGTCGTGTTCGCAGCGTTGTTCGGTGCGGCCGACAAGCGTTTCTCGGATGCGCTGGGCGCGGTGACACCCGAGTTCGATGCCGCGTCCGTCGTCGGTCGCATTCTCGTTTTCCTGCTCACCGCAGCAGGTGCGCTCGCCGTCGCCTACGTCGCGCTGCATCCGCCTCGGTTCGATCGCCTCGCACCGACGCCGCGTCGAACAGTGCAGTTGTGGGAGTGGATGGTTCCTCTCGGGGCGGTGGTGGCCCTGTTCGTCGTGTTCGTCGGGTTCCAGGTGCCTACGCTGTTCGGTGGGCAGGGGCACGTCCGCACCACCGAGGGGCTGACCAACGCCGAATATGCCCGGCAGGGCTTCTGGCAATTGCTCGCGGTCACGGTACTGACACTGCTCGTCATCGCGGTCACGGTCGCGAAGGCTCGGCGAGAAGACCGGGGAGATCGAATTGCGTTGCGGGCGTTACTCGGAGCGCTGTGCCTGCTGTCGTTGGTGATCGTTGCGTCGGCCCTGCATCGAATGTCGTTGTACGAGCAGCAGTACGGCTACACGACGCTGAGGTTGTTCGTCACGGCCGTCGAGTGGTGGCTGGCATCGGTGTTCGTACTGGTTCTGGTGTCGGGCGTGCGGATGTCGGGGCGCTGGCTACCGAGAGCTGTGGGAGTCGGTGCGGTTCTCACCGTGCTCGCGCTGGCGGCTCTGAATCCGGATGCGTACATCGCACGGCACAACGTGGAGCGATTCGAGCAGACCGGACGTATCGATGTCTTCTATCTGAGTGGGTTGTCGTCCGACGCCGACGCGGAACTGGATCGATTGCCAGACTTCACGCGAGCGTGTGTACAAGGCCGCGGCGTGGTGCGAGTGGGCAACACATGGCAGTGGTGCACAGACCCGTCGATATCTGTACCCTGAGCAACGACTCGGGTTCGGTGACACGTCAGGGAGGTGCGGGATGAGATATCAGAGCATGGTCGTCACGTCGCTGCTTCTCGTGTCGCTGTACCTGACGATGCCGACCGCAACCGCAGACGTGGCGCTGATCCTCGTCGCGGCGCTGGCAACGCTGATGGTGCTCGCGCACCGGGTCGATGTGCCGGCACTGCTGCGCCTACTGCCGAATGTCGGCCCCACCGCAGAGGAACGCCACCGTCGAGGTGCGTTCCGGCGTCAACATCGCCCGGATGCTCCGGGCCGCCCGCAACCCCGCGCACCCGGTGCACTGGTGGGGGCACTGTAACTCGAAAGTTCCCCCACGCCTTCGCAACCCGTTGTCCGCGAGGCTGTGACAAGGAACCGAAGATGCTCGACTCTCGAACCCTTCACCTGGCAATTCGACGCTACGCCGGGACGCTGGTCGGCGTCCTCGCCGTCCTGCTCGTCGTCTTCGCCGTCGTCGACGCCCAACCCGCCGCACAGATAGCGATGTTCGGTGCGCTGGTCGCGGCATCCCTGGTCGTGCTCGGTGCGCCGTCCGACCTCGCCGTGATCGCACCGCTGTCGTGCGCTGCAGGCGCGGACGGGCGGCGACTTCGGGGATCGTTCCGCAGGCAACAGCAACCCGATGCGCCAGGTCGCCCCATGCCCAGAGCCCCCGGTCCGGTCCGCGGACCGGACCGGTGGCTCCAGGTCTCCTGAGCCACTGCGAGATCCGGTCGAGACGCCAACCGACCGACTTCTCTCACAGTGAGGTGCTCCACCATGCTCGATTTCGTCTACTATCCCGTATCCGCGGTGTTGTGGTTTTGGCACAGAGTCTTCGGGTCCGTGCTCGGCCCCGACAACGGGTTCGCCTGGGCCCTGGCGGTGATATTCCTGGTCTTCACGTTGCGCTTGCTGCTGATCAAGCCGTTCGTCAGTCAGATTCGTTCTCAGCTCGCCATGAAAAGACTCCAACCACAGATCAAGGCCGTACAGAAGAAGTACTCGGGGGACCGTGCTCGGCAGGCAGCCGAGATGCGGAAGTTGCAGCAGGAACACGGTTTCAACCCCCTGATGGGGTGCCTGCCCCTGCTGGCGCAGGGCCCGGTGTTCATCGGTCTGCTGCACGTGCTGCGCTCGTTCAACCGAACCGGAACCGGATTCGGTCATCTCGGTATGACGGCGCAGGAGAATGCGAACACCGCGAACTACGTCTTCAGCGCCGCCGATGTGCAGTCCTTCCTCGACGCACGGCTCTTCGGTGCGCCGATCTCGGCTGCCGTCAACAGTTCTCGGGAGGTGCTCGAGGCCTTCGGTCCGTTCGGGGGAGTGCCGTCGGTGTGGAGCATCGCGTTCGTTGCGGTCCCTCTGATGATCGTCGCTGCGGTGGCCACGCACCTGAACTCGCGGGCGTCCGTCGCCCGGCAGGACGCAGCGGCGCTCGCCAACCCACAGACCGCGATCATGAACAAGCTCGTGCTCTGGGTGTTCCCGGCAGGCGTGCTCGTCGGTGGGCCGGTGCTTCCGGTCGCAGTGTTGCTGTACTGGGTCAGCAACAACATCTGGACCTACGTCCAACAGCACGTCGTCTACCGGCGCATCGATCGTGAACCAGTGGTAGTGCCGGAGGTGACATCGGTGGTCACTGCGCCCAAGCCCGGGGCCAAGCCCAGGCGTCGGTGACGGGCCAGTGCCGCCCACCGGTAGGCGGCCCGCCGTCTGTCGGGGGGCTCCGCTACCGTCGTCGGCGTGCCGATCACTGTTTCCACTGTCAACGTCAACGGAATTCGCGCAGCTGTTCGTAAGGGCATGTTGCCGTGGCTCGAGGCCACCGATGCCGACGTCATCTGCCTGCAGGAAACCCGTGCCAACGACGGGGAACTGACGAAGGCGTTGGCCCCGGCCCTCGATGCGGGCTGGCATCTGGCCTCGGCCGAGCCGTCGGCGAAAGGACGCAACGGGGTGGCCTTGCTGTCGAAGGCGGCTCCCGATGCGATTCGCACCGGCATCGGGGCCGCCGAATTCGTCGATGCCGGTCGCTACATCGAAGGCGACTTCGGCGATATCACCGTCGCGAGCCTGTACCTGCCCTCGGGCGAGGTGGGTACCGAGCGTCAGGACGAGAAGGAACGCTTCATGGCGGCGTTCGCGAAATACCTGGCCAAGACGGCCAAGGCAGCGAAGTCCGACGACCGGGACGTGGTGGTGTGCGGCGATTGGAACATCGCTCACACCGAGGCCGATCTCAAGGCCTGGAAGACCAACCGCAAGAACTCCGGCTTCCTGCCCGAGGAACGCGAATGGGTGACGCGGTTGCTCGCCGAGAAGGCTCCTTGGACCGACGTCGTACGTGCGCTGCACCCGGACGTCGACGGTCCGTACAGCTGGTGGTCCTACCGCGGCAAGGCCTTCGACAACGACGCCGGCTGGCGGATCGACTATCAGTTGGCCACGAGTGATCTGGCCGAGCGCGCCAAGGAAGCGAACACGGAGCGGGCGGAGGCGTACGACCAGCGGTGGTCCGATCACGCTCCGGTGACAGTGCGCTACCGCTAGAGCCAGGAAGTGGGCGTCGACGGGGTCGTGAAAAGATTGCGGTATGTCTTCTTCCGACTCCATCGACACTCCGCAGGGTCCGCGTCGGCGGGTGCTCTCCGGCATCCAACCGACTGCCGATTCGTTCCATCTCGGTAACTACCTGGGTGCGGTGCGGAACTGGGTGGAGTTGCAGGACGAGTTCGACGCGTTCTACTTCATCCCGGACCTGCATGCGATCACCGTTCCCCAGGATCCCAAGGAGCTTCGTCGCCGCACCCGAGTGGCCGCGGCGCAGTTGCTCGCGGTGGGAATCGATCCGGAGAAGTCGACGCTGTTCGTGCAGAGTCAGGTGCCCGAGCATGCGCAGTTGGCGTGGGTTCTGAACTGCATCACCGGGTTCGGCGAAGCGGCGCGGATGACGCAGTTCAAGGACAAGTCCGCCAAGCAAGGTCGCGATCACACGAGCGTCGGTCTGTTCACCTACCCGATTCTGCAGGCCGCCGATATCCTTCTCTACCGGCCGAATCTGGTACCCGTGGGCGAGGATCAGCGGCAACACCTCGAGTTGACTCGTGATCTGGCGCAGCGTTTCAACACTCGGTTCAAGAAGACGTTCGTCGTGCCCGATGCGCACATCATCAAGGGCACCGCGAAGATCTTCGATCTGCAGGATCCCTCCGCGAAGATGAGTAAGTCCACGTCGAATCCGGCGGGCATCGTCAACATTCTCGACGACCCGAAGGTGTCGGCGAAGAAGATTCGCTCGGCGGTGACCGACAACGAACGCGACATCGTGTTCGATACCGAGAACAAGGCGGGGGTCAGTAATCTGCTGGTCATCCAGTCTGCCTTGTCAGGTACGAGTATCGAGGATCTCGTGGCCGGCTACGCGGGTAAGGGATACGGCGACCTCAAGTCCGACACCGCGGACGTCCTGACCGAATTCGTAGTTCCATTGCGCGAGCGGATGGACGGCTTCATGTCCGACGTCGCCGAACTCGATCGCATCCTCGCGGCCGGTGCGGATCGAGCCAGGGAAGTTGCGGGTCGAACGCTTGCTCAGGTCTACGACCGGGTGGGTTTCCTGCCTCCGGGCGCATAGCATTTACGACACACTGGATGTCGCCGTGCAGTCCTTCGCGAAACGGCGTATCGAAGTGCAGCACCGTGGCAACACGATCCGACAGCGGCCGACGACAGCGAGAAGGTGAGTGCCATGCCAGATTTCAAGGCCATGCTCGACGACCGGCGCAACCGGTGGCCGTGGCTCGATCACACCGTCGTTGCGGCGCAGCGATATCAGGGTCAGAAGGGCGACTACTACGCGGCAGGCATGACGTATTTCAGTGTGCTGGCGTTGTTCCCGCTGCTGATGGTCGCCTTTGCGGTCGCCGGTTTCGTGCTGGCGAGTCAGCCCGAGTGGCTTGCCGAGATCCAGTCCCAGGTTGCCGAGAACGTGCCCGGCAGCTTCGGTGAGACCATCAGTTCGTTGATCGAGACGGCCATCGAATCGCGGACGAGCGTCGGCATCATCGGTCTGCTCGGCGCTCTGTACGCAGGTCTCGGATGGATCGCCAACCTGCGGGAGGCACTGACCGCCATGTGGGAGAGCCAGCACGAGCAGGGCGGTTTTCTCGCGACCAAGGCGAAGGACTTCGCCGCGTTGCTCGGGCTGGGCACTGCACTGGTGTTGTCGCTGGCGCTCTCGGCGCTTGCCGGTGGTGATGTGATGCGCAGCATTCTCGAGTGGGCCAATCTCGACTCCGTTCCGGGAGTCGGTATCGCACTGCGTGTGTTCTCGATTCTCCTGGCGTTGGCGGGCACGTGGGCGTTGTTCACCTGGGTGATCTCGCGGCTGCCGCGCGAGCCCGTGTCGTGGCGCAGTGCAGCCAAAGGTGCTCTGCTGGCAGCCGTCGGGTTCGAGATCTTCAAGCAGCTCGGTGCCATCTACCTGGCGTCGGTGACGAGTGGCCCCGCTGGCGTGGTTTTCGGACCGATCATCGGTCTGCTGGTGTTCGTCTTCACGACGTCACGGCTGGTGCTGTTCTCCACGGCGTTCGCTGCGACGACGCGCGAAAGCCTCGCAGAAGCACATGTTCCGGCACCGGAACCGGCCGTGATCAACACCAGGGTCGAGGTCAGCGAAGGACCGGGCGTGACGGGCGGGCTGGCGCTGGTGGGTGCCGGTGCCCTCGCTGCACTCGGTGTCGCGGGATTGCGCAACAGACGCCGCTGATCAGCGGTTGCGCGAAAGCCGTCGAGCTCCCCACAGCAGCCCGATCACCACGATCGAACCGATGACACCTATCGCGATGCGCACGACGGTGTCGCCTTGGGCCTGCATCTCGGACTGGCGGGAGCTCGACCCCGAGGCCGATGCGGGCGGCTGGGCCAGAGTCGGCGTGGCCTCGGGCGCGCGTGTGCTCGTCACCGCGGACGTCGACTGCGGCTCCACGAGTTCGCCTACGCCGCGGCTCGAATCGAGCGCGAACCCGTAGTCCAACAGGCGGGCCGCTTGCTCCCACGGCCGGATCGGCAGCACATCGCCTTTCACGATCGTCACGACGAGACGTCGACCGCCCCGCTCAGCTCCTGCGACGAATGTCTGGCGAGCATCGTCGGTGTACCCGGTTTTGCCGCCGAGTGCTCCCTCGTAGTTGTAGAGCAGCTGATTGTCGTTCGAGAGGGTGAACCCGGGCCGGTCTTGGTCGTCCGGGATCGTAGGATCCCTCGGGTAGCCGGGAAACTGAACGGTCTCGGTCGAAATCAGTTGCGCGAAGGTCGGATTACGCATGGCCGCTCGGTAGATGAGGGCCAGATCGTAGGCCGAGCTCGCCATGCCGGGACCGTCGAGACCCGACGGCGTGGCGGTGCGAGTGTCGAGTGCACCCAGTTCGGCAGCCGTAGCATTCATCTTCTCCACCGTGGCCGCGTCTCCGCCCAACTGCCTCGACAACGCATGCGCTGCATCGTTTCCCGAGGCCATCACCAGACCCTGCATCAATTGAAGATTGGTGTAGGCGCCGTTCTTTCCGATGCCGACGGCACTGCCCTCCGCATCGGCATCCTCGGCGGTCGCGGTGATCTGGGTACTCAGGTCCAGCTCGTTCAGAGCGACGATCGCGAGGAGCACCTTGATGGTGCTCGCCGGACGATGCCTCCCGTGCGGATCCTTGGCGGCCAGAACGGAACCGGAGTCCATGTCGGCCACCACGAAGCCGGTGGCCGAGATATCTGCAGGCAGTGGGGGAGCACCGTCCGGTAGCACTGCGCCGCACTCGGCGAGTCGATCGCCGCCGACGGCCTCTGCGGGGATCGGTAGCGGCTGCGGAGCAGTGCTTCCCGGTGCAGGGACCTCGGACAGGTCGATCGCAGGGGGAGGCGACGCCGCGAACGGGCAGCTGTCGGTGTCGGGCGTCGTGAACGGCGGTGTCGTCGTCGCGACGGGTGGCTCGGCGGCAGGCTGCGCGAGAGCCGGTCCACTACCGATGCCGACGAGGACCATCGACACCGCCGATACGGCCACGCACACTCTGATCCTTTTCATCGCGAATCACCATAGGCTCTCGGGGGTCGGTCGACGTGGCGACCCACCGGCAAGCACCACTCCAACGACCGCTCCGGTTCTGGTCTCGACATCGTCACCGGCAACGGTCGAATGTCGACCCTCGCGTCGCGGAACCCGCCCCGTATCCAGTATGAGAACTCGCTCATGTTGTGCTCCTTCGCTTCTCACGTTCGACCGCCATCGTTGAGTCATCACCGAAAAGGTGGCCCACAGAACCCGGATCGAAGGAGCAGTCATGAGAATGCCAGGGAAGTTCTTGATCGTCGGCGCAGCAGCCGTTGTCGTCACTCTCGGAAGCGTCGGCGCACTCGCGATCGCCGACGACGACCCCACTCAGCAGCGGCCGTCCTCGATCTCGGTGGAACAGCGGCAGCCTGTCGCCGATCCGGTTCCTGTCCAGCCGGCAGTCCCAGCGCAGCCGCCGGCTCCGACGCAGATCCCTGACGACCGCTACGACGACTGGGACGACCGGAACGACGACCTGAACGGTCGTGACGACGATTGGGACGACCGGAACGACGACTGGGACGACCGCAGCGACGACCTGAACGGTCGTGACGACGACGATTGGGACGACCGGAACGATCGTGACGACGATTGGGACGACCGGAACGATGACGCCGACGATCTGGACGACGACGACGACGACAACGACGACGATCTGGACGACGACAACGGCCGGGACGACTGAGACCGGTGAGCGGCGTCGCCCCGCCCGACGCCGCTCATGTTTCCGACAGTCGGTATCCCATTCCGCGAACGGTCTCGATTTTTTCGGCACCGAATTTCGCTCGTAGATAGCGGACGTAGACGTCGACGACATTGGAGCCCGGGTCGAAGTCGTAGCCCCACACCTGCGACAGGAGTTGTTCCCGCGAGAGGACCTGGCCGGGGTGTCGCATGAAGGTCTCGGCCAGGGCGAACTCGCGGGCCGAGAGGTCGACGGTCCGGTCTGCGACCACTGCTCGCCGGGTACGCAGGTCGAGGGTGAGGTCACCGATGCTGAGCTGGGTGGTGTCGACGGTTCGCTTGGTGCCCAGGCGAACTCGGATACGCGCGAGCAGTTCCTCGAATCGGAACGGCTTGGCCATGTAGTCGTCGGCACCGGTCTCGAGACCGGACACCACGTCCTGGACGCTGTCGCGGGCGGTCAACACGATCACCGGTATCTCGCAGTGCTCTCCACGCAACCGCTGCAGTACCTCGAAGCCGTCCATGATCGGCAGACCGATGTCGAGTACCACCAGATCGAAGTCACCACTGCGGGCGTGTTCGTACGCGGATCTGCCGTCGGAGACCGTCGTCGTGCTGAAACCGCTCGCTCGCAACCCCTTGTGCACGAACGAGGCGATACGAGGTTCGTCTTCGGCGATCAGGATGCGGGCCATGGTCGATCCTTCTGCGGAGGTAGGGAATCGGTCAGTGGAATCGTGATCGTGAACGTGGCCCCGTGCCCCGGTGCGCTGCCGACACTCACCCGTCCTCGGTGGGCCTGTGCGATGGCGGTGACGATGGACAATCCGAGCCCCGCGCCCTCGGTGCGTCTGGTTCCGTTTCGACCGCGGGCGAAGCGCTCGAAGATTCTTTCCTGCTCGTCGCGCTCGATTCCCGGGCCCGAGTCGGTGACCCAGAACCGGATGTCGCCGTCGGATAGTTGTGAACCGATACCGATGCGGCTGCCGGGCATCGTGTGGTGAGTGGCGTTGTCCGCCAACGCCAGCAGTGCCTGGGTCAGTCGTTGCGCGTCGAGCGGCGCATGGACGGTTGCGCTCGCCTCCAGCACCCATTCCCGGTCGGCGAGGGTGGTCACCTTGTCGAACACGCTTCGAGTGAGCGCGTCGACATCGGTGTCCACGGGCGTGACGAAGCTCGTCTGATCGGCCCGGGTGAGCAGCAACAAGTCGGCGACGAGTCGGTTCATCCGATCGAGTTCGTCGTCGACGAGCGCGACGGTATCGCGAACGTCGACGGGGTCGCCGTGGTCGAGCACGTCGAGATGACCGCGGACGATGGTGATGGGAGTGCGGAGTTCGTGGCCTGCGTCGTCGAGGAATCGACGTTGGCTCGCCGCGCCGGACTCGAGCCGGTCGAGCATCGAGTTCAGCGTGTCGATCAGGGCTCCTATGTCGTCGCCTCGGCCTGTCGTTCTGGCGTCGGTGATTCGGCCGGACAGGTCGGTTTCGGTGATCGTTCTGGCGGTGGCGGTGATGTGTCTGATCGGCGACATGATGCGGCCCGCGACGAACCACGCCCCCACTGCCGCCAGCACCGAGGTGACGCCGCCGACGACCAGCATCAGAGTCGCGGTCTCGTTCGCCGAGGCGCGTTCCTGGTCGGCGAAGTAGGCGGCGACCACGACCCCGGTCACCGGGCCGCCCGCCAGGGAGACCGGCACCGCGAGGTACACCACCTCACCTGCCGCGCTCGAATACGAACCCTCCACGGGCGCGGTGACGGTGCCGACCTCGGCGGTGAAGCCGGTGTCGTCGGAGAGACGCACCGGTGCCTGCTGTCTGCTCTGCACGGCGAACGTACCGTCCACGTAGCCCAGGAATTTCTCGTTGGGGCGAGCGAGGTTGTAGGTGATCACCACGCGGAGCACGTCGTCGATGTCGTCGAACGGTGCACCGGTTCCCGGATCGACGCCTGCGTCGGTGAGGGTGGTGAACTCGGCGATCTCGGTGCGCAGCGATTCGCGCATGCGATTGTCGGTCGCACGGATCATGAGCAGCCAGGTGGTGACGGTGACGGCTGCCAGAGATGCCAGCACCAGCAGAAGGACCCACGAGAGGATGCGGCTTCGGGCGCTCGTCGGGCGTAGGGCGAGCAGTCGCGTCCGCATCACGTGGTCGGTCTCGTAGCGGAGTCAGTCGTCGTCGTCATCGTCATCCCAGTCGTCGTCGAAATCATCGTCCCAGTCGGCAGGAGGCAGCGGCGGTGGGGGCACGAATCCGTCCGGTGCCACCGGCTGTGGCGCGGTGGTCGGCGCGGGTTCGCCCGGTACCGGTGCCGGGGGAACGGGTTGCGGGGTACCCGGGGCGGATTGCGTGGGTGCGGCGGGTGCGACGATGGGTGCGGGCAACGGGGTCTGCTCGCCCGTCGATCGCGTCGTCAGCAAGGCCGTGACGAGTACGGCGAGCGTGAGCAGTCCCAGGGCCGAGACGATGATGGTTCGCACACAGCCGAGTCTGACGACGATGGATTGTGGCTACGTGAATCCGAGATGAGAGTTCTCTCATGTCGTCCGAGGTCCGATGGTGCGCACACGGTTTCCTCGACTGACGAATAATCGTCGAAGATGCGTGACAGGTACCCATCGTTTCTTACAGTGATCAAGTCGGCGGGTCGGATTCGTCGGTGTTCGACAGCCGGTTGTTGGAAAGGGAAGTGCAATGAAGGTTCGGCAAAGGCGCGGGCCGATCGCGGTATGCGCGGTCGCGGCACTGACTCTCGCTGCCTGTTCGAGCACCGGTGGTGCTCCTCGGTCGTCCGACGACGGGAGCAACGCGGGCGTCGCCGACACGCCGTCGGCGACGATCGCGATGATCACGCACGAGGTTCCCGGCGACACCTTCTGGGATCTGGTTCGCAAGGGTGCCGAGGCCGCGGCGGCCAAGGACAACATCGAGCTGCGCTACTCCGCAGATCCCGAAGCACCCAACCAGGCCAACCTCGTCCAGAGTGCGATCGACTCGAAAGTCGACGGAATCGCGGTCACTCTGGCCAAACCCGACGCGATGGCACCCGCCGTCGAGGCAGCGACCGCCGCGGGCATCCCGGTCGTCGCGTTCAATTCCGGCTACGACTCCTGGAAGGACATGGGAGTCCAGCAGTACTTCGGTCAGGACGAGACCATCGCCGGACAGGCCGCCGGGGCTCGCCTCACCGAGGACGGTGCACGCAAGACTCTGTGCATCATCCAGGAGCAGGGTGCCGTGGCACTCGAGGCGCGCTGTGCAGGCGTGAACCAGGGCTTCGGAGGTACCACCGAGATCCTCAACGTCAACAGCAAGGACATGCCGTCCGTCGAGTCGACCATCACCGCCAAGCTGCAGCAGGACCCGACCATCGACCACGTCATCGCGCTGGCCGCTCCGATCGCGCTGACCGCGGTGCAGTCCAAGAACAATGCGGGCAGCGACGCCACGATCGTCACCTTCGACACCAACGCTGCACTCGTCGATGCGATCGAGTCCGGTGATGTGGCGTGGGCCATCGATCAGCAGCCCTACCTGCAGGGTTACCTGGCCATCGACTCGTTGTGGCTCTATCTCAACAACGGCAACACGATCGGCGGCGGCACCCCGGTGCTGACCGGGCCCGCGTTCATCGATTCGACCAACATCGACGCGGTCGCCGAGTACGCCCGCAACGGCACGCGCTGAGTACGTCGCTTCGGCGCGGAAGGAACATCATGTCCACACAGGCCGATCCGGCTCTGTCCGAACACACCGTGATTGCAGACGAGCGGGTCAAGAAGCAGAAACCGTTGCAGCGGTTGCTGATTCGACCGGAGGTCGGTGCCCTGTTCGGCGCGGTCGCCATCTTCGTCTTCTTCTGCATCGTGGCACCGCCGTTTCGATCGCCCGAGGCTCTGGCCACCGTGCTGTACGCATCCTCGACCATCGGCATCATGGCGATCGGTGTCTCCCTGTTGATGATCGGCGGAGAATTCGACCTCTCCACCGGGGTTGCGGTGACGTTCTCCTCGATCATGGCCTCCATGCTGGCCTACAACCTGCACCTGAACGTCTGGGCGGGCTCTGCGTTGGCGCTGCTGCTGGCACTGGCGGTCGGGTTCCTCAACGGATACCTGGTGATGACGACGAAGATTCCGTCGTTCCTGATCACGTTGGCGTCGTTCCTGATGCTCACCGGCATCAACCTCGCCGTCACCAAGCTCGTCACCGGCCAGGTCGCCACCCCGTCCATCTCGGACATGGAGGGATTCGACTCGGCGAAGGCCGTGTTCTCGTCCTCGTTCTCGCTGCTGGGGGTCTCGGTCCGCATCACCGTCGTGTGGTGGATCGTGTTCACCCTCGCCGCGACCTGGGTGCTGATGAAGACCCGAATCGGCAACTGGATCTTCGCAGTCGGCGGCAACCAGGAATCGGCGCGAGCCGTCGGTGTCCCGGTCACCCGGGTCAAGATCGGCTTGTTCATGTTCGTCGGCTTCTGCGCCTGGTTCGTCGGCATGCACCTGCTGTTCGCGTTCGACAGCGTCCAGTCCGGCCAAGGCGTGGGCAACGAATTCCTCTACATCATCGCTGCCGTCATCGGTGGATGCCTGCTCACCGGTGGATACGGTACGGCTGTCGGTGCATTCATCGGAGCGTTCATCTTCGGCATGACCAACCAGGGCATCGTCTATGCGGGCTGGAACCCGGACTGGTTCAAGTTCTTCCTCGGCGCGATGCTGCTGTTCGCAGTGATCGCGAACAGCTCCTTCCGCAACTACGCGGCGAAAAGGTGACCATGACGTCCTCCGCGAACACGCCCCTCATCGAGCTGAAAGGTGTGGGTAAGAGCTACGGCAACATCATTGCGCTGCACGGGATCGACCTCCGCGTCGGTGCCGGTGAGGTCACTTGCGTTCTCGGTGACAACGGCGCAGGCAAGTCCACTCTGATCAAGATCATGTCCGGTCTGCATCGGCCGTCGGAGGGTGAACTGCTCGTCGATGGCAACGCGACAACGTTCGGTTCGCCCAAGCAGGCGGTGGACCAGGGCATCTCCACGGTCTACCAGGATCTCGCGGTCGTCTCCCTGATGCCGGTGTGGCGCAACTTCTTTCTCGGCCAGGAGTTGCGCAAGGGCAGAGTTCTCAAGACGCTCGACACCCATGCCATGCGCGCGAGAACCATCGACGAACTCCGCAAGATGGGTATCGATCTGCCGGACGTCGATGCCCCCATCGGCTCGTTGTCCGGTGGTCAACGTCAGTGCGTGGCCATCGCTCGGGCCATCTTCTTCGGTGCCCGAGTGCTCATTCTCGACGAGCCGACCGCCGCTCTCGGCGTCAAACAGTCCGGCATGGTTCTCCGGTACATCTCGGCGGCCAGGGAGAAGGGCTTCGGCGTCGTGTTCATCACCCACAATCCTCACCACGCGTACCTGGTCGGAGATCACTTCGTCCTACTCGATCGTGGACGTCAGACGTTGGACTGTGCGCACCACGACATCTCGCTCGACGACCTCACCAAGGAAATGGCAGGCGGCGACGAACTGGCGACCCTCTCCGACGAACTGCGCCGCTGACCTGCCAGGGCCCCGGGTCCATGCGTGAGAATCGCGCGCGGCGGGTAGAAGATCGGTAGCGGTGCCCGTCGGAGGCACCAGACGAAGGAGCCGAACATGAGCGAGCACGAGCCCCTCGGACCACTGTCGCCGGACTTTCTCGAATCCGATTTCTACGGGTATCAGAGCATGCTCGACGACGCCGAGACCGAGGCGGTCCTGCGCACCCGTCGGTTCCTGCAGGACGAGGTCGCGCCGCGGGCGAACGAATTCTGGGAGAAGGCCGCGTCCCCGGTGCACCTGCTGCCCAAGATCGCTGGACTCGAAATCGCCGGTCTCGGTTACGAGTTCGACGATCGAAAGGCCTCCCGCAAGCTGCTCACCGGTTGGCTCGAGATGGAGTTCGCCCGGGTCGATCCGTCCACGGGAACGATGTTCAGCGTGCACAGTTCGCTGGCGATGAGCAGTATTTCGATACTCGGTTCCGAGGAGCAGCGCGAGCGGTGGTTGCCCGCCATGCGCCGAATGGAGAAGATCGGCGCGTTCGGACTGTCCGAACCACACGGTGGCTCCGACGTCGCAGGCGGACTCGAGACCACCGCTCGACTCGACGGAGAGCACTGGATCCTCAACGGCAGCAAGCGCTGGATCGGCAACGCCACCTTCGCTGATCTCACGATCGTCTTCGCCAAGGACGAGGCCGACGGCGAGGTCAAGGGCTTCGTCGTCGAGCAGGGTTTCGAGGGATTCCGGGCCGAGAAGATCGAGGGCAAGTACTCGCTCCGCGCGGTCGAGAACGCGGACATCCATCTGGAGAACTGCCGAGTCCCGGTCGCCAACAAGCTTGCCGAGGCCAACTCGTTCGCCGACACCGCGAAGGTGCTCCGCTTGACCCGCGGAGGAGTGGCCTTCCAGGCCGTCGGCGTGATGATGGGCGCGTACGAACGAGCCGTGGCGTACGCGCGCGAACGCGAACAATTCGGATCTCCGATCGCGTCGTTCCAGCTGATCTCCGATCTGATCGCACGCATGACGGCGAACATCACCGCCTCGCTCGGCATGGCGATTCGTGTCGCTCAGTTGCAGGACAACGGCGTCCACTACGACGAACACGCGGCGCTGGCCAAGACGTTCTGCACGACGCGACTGCGCGAGGTCGTCGGCTGGGCGCGAGAGATACTGGGCGGCAACGGAATTCTCATCGAACACGACGTCATCCGATTCTTCGCCGATGCCGAGGCCCTGTACTCCTACGAGGGCACCGCGCAGATCAACAACCTGATCGTCGGCCGCGGAGTGACGGGCTTCGGCGCGTTCGTGTGACGGACAGACGAGAGCGCCCCTTCGCGTGTGCGAAGGGGCGCTCTCGTCGTCGGATTCGGTGACTAGCGGGCGAAGAGCAACGCGCGCTTGACTTCCTGAATCGCCTTGGTGACCTGGATGCCACGGGGGCATGCGTCGGTGCAGTTGAAGGTGGTGCGGCAACGCCACACGCCCTCGACATCGTTGAGGATGTCCAGACGCTCGGTTGCACCCTCGTCACGGCTGTCGAAGATGAACCGGTGTGCGTTGACGATGGCGGCCGGACCGAAGTAACTGCCGTCGCTCCAGAACACGGGGCACGAGGTGGTGCAGCACGCGCACAGGATGCACTTGGTGGTGTCGTCGAAACGGGCGCGGTCCGCCGCGGACTGGATCCGCTCGCGGGTCGGCTCGTTGCCCGTCGTCATGAGGAACGGCTTCACGGCGCGGAACGCGTCGAAGAAGGGCTCCATGTCGACGATGAGGTCCTTCTCCACCGGCAGACCCTTGATGGGCTCGATGGTGATGTTCAGCGTCTTCGACGAGTCCTTGGGGAGCATGTCGCGCATCAGCACCTTGCAGGCGAGACGGTTGACACCGTTGATACGCATCGCGTCACTCCCGCAGACACCGTGTGCGCACGAGCGACGGAACGTGAGTGTTCCGTCCAGGTAGCCCTTCACGTACAGCAGGAGGTTGAGCAGACGGTCCGTGGCCAGAGTGGGGACCTGGAAGGTGTCCCAGCGCTGACCGTCTCCGCTCTCGGGATTGAAGCGCGCGATCTTGAGATTGACCATCACCGCGCCCTCGGGGACGGGCGGGAGATCGGACTCGTTGGACTTCTTGTCCAGTGTGGGTGCGCTCATGTCAGTACTTCCGCTCCATCGGCTCGTAGCGGGTTTGGATTACCGGCTTGTAATCCAAGCGGATATCGGTGAGCAGACCTTCGCCCTCTTTGTAGGCCATGGTGTGCTTCATGTACTCGGCGTCGTTGCGCTCGGGGTAGTCCTCGCGAGCGTGTCCGCCGCGCGATTCCTTCCGGTTGAGTGCGCCGACGACCGTGACCTCCGCCATTTCGAGCAGGAAGCCGAGTTCGATGGCCTCGAGCAGGTCGCTGTTGTAGCGCTTGCCCTTGTCCTCGACAGTGATCTTGTTGTACCGCTCCTTGAGGGCGCGGACATCCTTGAGCGCCGTCTCGAGACGCTCCTCCGTACGGAACACCGATGCGTTGTTGTCCATCGACTGCTGCATCTCGGTACGGATGTCGGCTGCGCGCTCGTGACCGTGGTCGGACAGGATCAACTCCAGCCAGTCCTGCACCATCTTCGCCGGCTCCTCGGGGAGCGGGGTGAAGTCGACCGAGTTCGCGTACTCGGCCGCCGCAATGCCGGCACGACGTCCGAAGACGTTGATGTCGAGCAGCGAGTTGGTGCCGAGACGGTTCGCACCGTGGACGGACACGCAGGCACATTCACCGGCCGCATAGAGGCCGGGAACGATGTCCTCGTTGTTGCGCAGTACCTCGCCGCGGATCTTGGTGGGGATACCGCCCATGACGTAGTGACACGTCGGGTAGACGGGCACCGGCTCCTTGACGGGGTCGACGCCGAGGTAGGTGCGCGAGAACTCCATGATGTCCGGGAGCTTCTCGTCCAGAACTTCCTCGGGGATGTGCGTGACGTCGATGTAGACGTAATCCTTGTTCGGGCCGCCGCCGCGTCCTTCGAGTACCTCGAGCACCATCGAGCGCGCGACGATGTCGCGGGGCGCGAGGTCCTTGATGGTCGGTGCGTAGCGCTCCATGAAGCGCTCACCCGACTCGTTCCGCAGGATGCCGCCCTCGCCTCGCACGGCCTCGGAGATGAGGATGCCCAGGCCGGCGAGACCTGTCGGGTGGAACTGGTGGAATTCCATGTCCTCCAAGGGAAGACCCTTGCGGAACACGATGCTCATGCCGTCACCGGTGAGGGTGTGGGCGTTGGAGGTGGTCTTGTAGATTCGGCCCGATCCTCCGGTGGCGAAGATGATCGACTTCGCGTGGAAGATGTGCAGCTCACCCGTGGAGAGCTCGTAGGCGATGATGCCGGTCGCGACGGGACCGTCGTCGGTCTCGGTCAGACACAGATCCAGTGCGTAGAACTCGTTGTAGAACTCGACGTCGTGCTTGACGCAGTTCTGGTAGAGCGTCTGCAGGATCATGTGGCCGGTGCGGTCGGCTGCGTAGCACGCACGACGCACCGGAGCTTTGCCGTGATCGCGAGTGTGGCCACCGAAGCGCCGCTGGTCGATCTTGCCTTCGGGGGTCCGGTTGAACGGAAGACCCATCTTCTCCAGATCGAGAACTGCGTCGATGGCCTCCTTGGCCATGATCTCCACCGCGTCCTGGTCGGCGAGGTAGTCGCCGCCCTTGACGGTGTCGAACGTGTGCCACTCCCAGTTGTCTTCCTCGACATTGGCCAGGGCGGCGCACATGCCGCCCTGAGCAGCGCCGGTGTGCGAGCGCGTGGGGTAGAGCTTGGTCAGTACGGCTGTGCGAGCGCGGGGTCCGGCCTCGATCGCAGCACGCATACCGGCACCGCCTGCGCCGACGATCAGTACGTCGTAACGATGTTCCTGCATGTAAGCGTCAGTGTCCTTAGCTCGCCGAGATGTTGGGATCGAACGTGAAGATGACGTAGGTGCCGACACCCATGATCAGGATCATCGACAGCACCAGCAAGGTGGTCAGCCAGAATCGCGTCGAGTCCTTGCGGGAGTAATCCGCGATGATCGTCCGGAGGCCGTTACCACCGTGCAGCTGAGCCAGCCACAACATCGTCAGATCCCAGAACTGCCAGAACGGGCTGGCCCAGCGACCGGCGACGAATGCGAAGTTGATGCGGTGCACACCGTCGTCGAGCATCAGCATGATGAACATGTGTCCCAGGACGAGCACGACGAGTGCCAGGCCGGAGAATCGCATGAACAGCCACGCGTAGAGCTCGAAGTTGCCCTTGCTCTGGCGTCGCGGCGAACGCGGGTTCGCCAGGCTGGCCGGACGGTCGTAGTTCGTGCCGAGGACCTTTGCCTCGGGACCCTGCGTCGACATCAGTGACCACCCGCCGTGAACATGTTGTAGAAGATTCGTCCCGCGCCGGGGATCATGACGACGAGCCAGACGACTGCGATCGCCCACAGCATCGGCTTCTGGTACTGCGGTCCCTTGGACCAGAAGTCGATCAGCATCACCCGGATGCCGTTCAACGCGTGGTACAGCACTGCTGCGACGAGGCCGATTTCCATCAGACCGACGAGCGGAGTCTTGTAGGTTTCGATGATGGCGTCGTACGTCTCGGGGTTGACCCGAACCATCGCCGTGTCGAGGACGTGGACGAACAAGAAGAAGAACGTCAACACGCCAGTGATGCGGTGCAGAACCCAGGACCACATGCCCGGATCCCCGCGGTACAGAGACCGCTTGCGCTCCTTGACCGGAGCGACTTCCGTCGTGCTACTCATCGAGTGCAATGCCTCCAACGTCGTTGGTGGACGCATCGAGCCCCGGTAGCCGGTCTTGCCTGGCTCGATTTGTCGCGATTCGGCCCTAGTGCTGGTTGTACTAGCCGCTTACTCGAAACTGTAAACCCATTCGAAACACGGAACTAATTCGACTCGAGGTTCGTACGGTGCCGAAATGCGGTGTTAGGTTTGCCTTCCCAATTGATGGACGTTGTTTCGGTCGGATCTCTGCATCAATTCAGACGCCATGCTTGGATGGGTAACCATGAACGAAATCGACTGGAATACGTTGCGCGACAATGCTCATGAGGCAATGGGCCGTGCGTACGCCCCGTACTCGAACTTTCCGGTCGGCGCAGCAGCTCTGGTGGACGACGATCGGATAGTGACCGGGTGCAATGTGGAAAATGTCTCATACGGTTTGGGGCTCTGTGCGGAGTGCGGGTTGGTCTCGAACTTGCACTCGACCGGCGGCGGCAGACTCGTTGCCTTTTCCTGTTGCGATTCCCGGCGTGAAATCCTGATGCCGTGCGGGCGATGCCGACAGCTGCTGTACGAGTTCGGTGGCCCGGATCTGCTCGTCGACACCGCCTCGGGACCGGCTCGCCTGGCAGAGTTGCTCCCGAACGCATTCGGCCCCGACAACCTTGACGAAGGACGCGTGAACAACCATGCCTGACGCCGTATCCATCATCAGCGCCAAGCGCGACGGTCGCGTTCTGGACGACGAGCAGATCGAATGGGTGATCGCGGAGTTCACTCGCGGAACCGTCGCGCCGGAACAGATGTC
Organism: Rhodococcoides navarretei; assembly: GCF_038069675.1. NCBI lineage: Bacteria > Bacillati > Actinomycetota > Actinomycetes > Mycobacteriales > Nocardiaceae > Rhodococcoides > Rhodococcoides navarretei. The sequence goes on along the minus strand of NZ_JBBPCN010000001.1, from coordinate 3,333,526 downwards.
GGCACTCGCGATGGCAATTCTGTTGCGCGGATTGTCTCGCCGGGAACTGAGCACGTGGACCCGCGCGATGATCGCCTCCGGTACCCGCATGGACTTCTCCGCGCTGCCGCTGCCCACCGTCGACAAGCATTCGACCGGTGGTGTGGGAGACAAGATCACGTTGCCGCTGGCTCCACTCGTGGCCGCCTGCGGGGCCGCGGTACCGCAGCTGTCGGGTCGAGGGCTCGGGCACACCGGGGGGACACTCGACAAGCTCGAGTCCATCCCCGGGTGGCGAGCAGATCTCAGCGGTGAGGAGATGCATCGCATCCTGGCCGATCCGGCGATCGGCGCCGTCGTGTGCGCCGCCGGTGCCGATCTGGCTCCGGCCGACAAGAAGCTCTACGCGCTGCGAGACGTGACCGGCACCGTCGAATCGATTCCGCTGATCGCCAGCTCGATCATGAGCAAGAAGATCGCCGAGGGCACCGGTGCGCTGGTGCTGGACGTCAAGGTGGGCGGTGGCGCGTTCATGAAGAACGTCGACGATGCGCGCGAACTCGCGACTGCGATGGTCGAGCTCGGAACCGATGCGGGCGTACGGACTCTGGCGGTGTTGACGGCGATGGACGCCCCACTCGGGCTCACCGCGGGCAACGCGCTCGAGGTGGAGGAATCGGTCGAGGTACTCGCGGGAGGTGGTCCGGCCGACATCGTGGAGCTGACGATCACGCTGGCGCGCACGATGCTTGCCGCGGCCGGCATCGAGGGCATCGACCCGGCCGACAAGCTCGCCGACGGGTCCGCCATGGATCGGTGGCGAACGATGATCGCCGCGCAGGGCGGCGATCCCGAGGCCGCGCTCCCCGTCGCCCGGGAGAGCCAGGACTTCACCGCCACGGCCGACGGCGTCGTCACCGGGTTGGACGCGATGGGCGTCGGCCTGGCGGCGTGGCGTCTCGGGGCAGGTCGCGAACGACAGGGTGAGCCGGTGCAGAGTGCAGCCGGTGTGCGTCTGCACGCCAAGCCCGGCGATCGGGTGCGTGCAGGAGATCGGCTCGCAACCCTGTACACCGACACCCCCGAGCGCTTCGAATACGCGCAGCAGGCACTCGAATCCAGCTGGGAGATAGGGACCACGGCGGTCGAGCCGAGCCCTCTCGTCATCGACCGCATCGGGCAGTAACGCCGTCGGTCAGATCAGGTTCCCCGCCTCGGTCAGAACGCTGCGCAGAATCTGTTCCATCTCGTCGAACTCCTTCTGACCGCAGATGAGCGGCGGAGCCAGCTGTACCACCGGATCGCCGCGATCGTCGGCGCGGCAGTACAGCCCTGCGTCGAACAGAGCGGTGGACAGGAACCCGCGCAGGATGCGTTCGGCTTCGGCGTCGCTGAACGTCTCCTTCGTGGCCTTGTCCTTGACCAACTCGATGCCGTAGAAGAATCCCTCGCCGCGGACGTCTCCGACGATCGGGAGGTCGTGCAGCTTCTCGAGCGTCGCGCGGAACGCCGGTGCGTTGTCTGCGACATGCGCGTTGATGCCCTCGCGCTCGAAGATGTCGAGATTGGCCATGGCCACGGCGGCGGAGACGGGGTGGCCGCCGAAGGTGTAGCCGTGTGCGAAGCTCGACGTGCCGTCGTCGAACGGCTCGAAGAGCTTGTCGGAGGCGATCATTGCGCCGATGGGTGAGTAGCCCGAGGTCATTCCCTTCGCGCAGGTGATGATGTCGGGTACGTAGCCGAAGTCGCTGCAGGCGAACATCGACCCGATGCGACCGAACGCACAGATGACCTCATCGGAGACGAGCAGAACGTCGTAGCGGTCGCAGATCTCGCGGACCCGCTCGAAGTATCCGGGCGGGGGAGGGAAGCAGCCGCCGGCATTCTGAACCGGCTCGAGGAACACCGCGGCAACCGTGTCGGGGCCCTCGAATTCGATGGCCTCGGCTATCCGGTCCGCAGCCCAGATTCCGAACGCCTTCGGATCGGTGTCCAGGGGAGCGGGGGCGCGGTAGATGTTGGTGTTCGGCACTCGGAACGCGCCCGGTGTCAGCGGCTCGAAGGGTTCCTTGAGCGCGGGGATTCCGGTGATGGCCAGCGCGCCCTGCGGGGTGCCGTGGTAAGCGATCGCTCGCGAGATCACCTTGTGCTTACCGGGTTTGCCGACCTTCTTGAAGTACTGCTTGGCGAGCTTCCACGCGCTCTCGACGGCCTCGCCCCCGCCGGTGGTGAAGAAGACGCGATTGAGATCGCCGGGGGCGTACCCGGCGAGCCGCTCCGCGAGCTCGATCGCGGGTTCGGTGACGTACGACCACAGCGGGAAGAACGCCAATTCCTTGGCCTGCTTCGCGGCAGCCTCGGCCAGTTCCTCGCGGCCGTGCCCCACCTGCACCACGAACAGCCCCGAGAGACCGTCGATGTAGCTCTTGCCGTTCGAGTCCCAGATGGTCGAACCCTCACCGCGGGTGATGATCGGGGGTGTGACCCCTGCGCCGTGGCGGGTGAAGTGGCCCCACAGATGCCTGGCTGCGGAAGCGTCGAGCTCGGATGTCGTTCGCGTCATCGTGTACCCCAATTGTATTGCTGCTTGACGAGTTTGAGATAGACCAGCGTTTCGGTGCTGGTGACACCGGCCAGGCTGCGGATCTGTTTGTTCAGGATCTGCAGGAGTTGTTCGTCGTCCTCGCACACCACTTCCACGACGACGTCGAACGACCCTGCGGTCAGCACGACGTAGTCGATCGCATCGATCGCCGACAGTTCCTCGGACAGCGCATGACTGTCGCCGGTGCACTTGATGCCGATCATGGCCTGCCGCTTGAATCCGACCTGCACCGGATCGGTCACCGCCACTATCTGCATGACCCCGGAGTCCGTCAGGCGCTGAACTCGTTGACGGACAGCCGCTTCCGAGAGTCCGACGGCCTTGCCGATGGCGGCGTACGAGCGACGCCCGTCCTCCTGGAGTTGCTCGATGATCGCCTTGGAGACGGCGTCGAGTGCGATGGGCGGTTGCTCGGGCATGGGTCGATCTTGTCACTGTCGCGGCCGTGAACACAACCCGTCGACGATGAAAAGCGTGTCGATTCTCGATCTGAACGACAGAATCGGTTGTCGAAGGGTTGAAAACAGAGAGAATCCGTGGAACCGACGGTACTCTGCAGTGATGGCGAACATTCCTGGTTGTTGGATCGGTGGACGCTCGGTCGACGGTAGCGGTGATCGGTACGAGATCGACGATCCCGCGACCGGAGCCGTCGTCGCCGACGTCGGCCTGGCCACCGCCGAAGACGTCGATTCTGCTCTCGCACATGCCCGATCGGCATTTCCCGCATGGTCCACTGCCACTCCCGCGCACCGCAGCACCGTGTTGATGGAGCTGGCGAGACTGGTTGCGGCCGATGTGGACGGTTTCGTGTCCGAGGAGGTGACGCAGACCGGCAAATCGACAAGACTGGCAACGGAATTCGACGTTCCGGGCAGCATCGACAACATCGAGTTCTTCGCCGGAGCGGCGCGGCACCTGGACGGCAAGGCCGCGGCCGAGTATTCGGGTGAGCACACCTCGGTCATCCGGCGCGACGCCGTCGGAGTGGTCGGGTCGATCACGCCGTGGAACTATCCGTTGCAGATGGCGGTGTGGAAAGCGATGCTGGCGTTGGCAGCCGGGTGTTCCATCGTGCTCAAGCCCAGTGAACTCACGCCGCTGACCACGTTGCGGTTGGCGCGTTTGGCCACCGAGGCAGGTGTGCCCGACGGGGTGTTCAACGTCGTCACCGGAACCGGTGTCGACGCCGGAGTCGCGCTGTCCTCTCATGGGGGCGTGGACCTGATGACGTTCACCGGGTCCACTCCCGTCGGCAGGCGCGTGATGGCACAGGCGGCCGCGCACGGCACGCGGGTGCAGCTCGAGCTAGGCGGCAAGGCGCCGCTGGTGGTGTTCGATGACGCCGATCTCGATGCAGCCATCCACGGAGCCGTCGCGGGATCGTTGATCAACGGCGGCCAGGACTGCACGGCGGCCACCCGCGCCATCGTCGCAGAATCCCTCTACGACGACTTCGTTGCCGGAGTGGCGGAGTTGATGGGTCGCGTCGTGATGGGAGACCCGACCGATCCGGCAACCGACATGGGCTCGTTGATTCCCGTCGCGCACCGAGATCGGGTTGCGGCGATGGTGGATCGGGCCCGGGATGCGGGGGCGAGAGTGGTGACCGGAGGTCGCATTCCTGAGGGCAGGGGTGCCTTCTATCCGCCTACCCTGATCGCGGATGTCGGTGAACAGGACGAGATCTATCGCGACGAGGTCTTCGGTCCGGTGCTCACGGTCTCGAAGCATCACGGGGACGACGATGCGATCCGGCGCGCCAACGACACCGAGTTCGGACTCGCCGCCTCCGCCTGGACCAAGGACGTCTACCGCGCAGGCCGAGCGGCTCGGGAGATCGCCGCCGGCTGTGTCTGGATCAACGACCACATCCCGATCATCAGCGAGATGCCACACGGCGGGTTCGGTGCTTCGGGATTCGGCAAGGACATGTCGAGCTACTCGCTCGACGAGTATCTGACCGTCAAGCACGTCATGACCGATATCACCGGTGTGGCCCGAAAGTCCTGGCACCGAACGGTCTTCGCGTCCGTCGATGCTGCACCGCAGGGAGATGTCCGATGAACGCACCATGGGCAACCACACCCACCGATCGCGGCGTGGCGATGGTGGCGGACGCGGCACCGGGGTCCTACTGGCTCGACCGTCCCGAACGCCCGGCTCCGCGCAGTCGGCACACCGGCTCTGCGACAGCGGATCTGGTGATCGTCGGCGGCGGGTTCACCGGCCTGTGGGCGGCGGTGCACGCCGCCGAAGAGAATCCCGACAGATCGATCGTGGTGCTCGAAGGTGACCGCATCGCGGAGGGTGCAACCGGACGCAACGGGGGCTTCTGCGCGGCCAGCCTGACACACGGATTGAGCAACGGGCTCGACCGCTACGCCGACGAACTGCCCGAGTTGCTGCGCATGGGCACCGAGACGCTCGACGCCATCTGCGCGACTGCGGACCGCTACGGAATCGACGCCGACATCGAGCGCACCGGCGAACTCGACATCGCCAATTTCGACTGGCAGGTGGACGACCTGAGGAAACTCGGCGACGAGGGGAGGCGACTGTCGCAGCCGATGGAATACCTCGACGCCCCTGCGGTGGCGTCGAGAGTCACCTCGCCGATGGCGCGGGGTGCCCTGTTCGACCCCGACGTCGCCATGATCGACCCCGCCAAACTGGCCTGGGGCCTGGCCGACGCGGCGGAGTCGCTCGGCGTTCGCATCCACGAGAACACCCGGGCGCTGTCGATCGACAGATCCGGCAACGGTATTCGAGTGAACACGGGCTACGGCACCATCGAGGCCGCCAAGGTTCTGCTGGCCACGTCGGCATCGAAATCGTTGCGCCGCAAACTCCGTCACTGGATCGTCCCGGTATGGGATTACGTGATCATGACCGAACCGCTGACGTCGGCGCAGCTCGCCGACATCGGCTGGTCCGGTCGCGAAGGATTGGCCGACTCCGGCAACAGATTCCACTACTTCCGGTTGACGGCGGACAACCGCATCCTGTTCGGCGGGTGGGATGCGCACTACTTCTACGGTAGCGACACCGACCCACGCCGAACCCAACATCCCGAAGAGTTCGCGCTGCTCGCCGAGCACCTGCTGCAGATGTTCCCCGGCCTCGAGGGAATCCGTGCCACCCACGCCTGGGGAGGATCGATCGACACGTGCTCGCGGTTCAGTGCCTTCTGGGATCTCGGAATGAACGGGCGGGTGGCATCGGTGGCCGGGTTCACCGGCCTCGGCGTCGGCGCATCGCATTTCGGGGCCCGCACCGCCCTCGATCTCCTCGACGGCAAGGACACCGAACGAACACGTCTGAAGATGGTGCGCACCAAACCGCTGCCGTTCCCACCCGAGCCCCTCAAGTCCATCGGCATCAACATCACCCGTGCGGCATTCGCCCGAGCCGACCGGAACGAGGGACGGCGGGGACTGTGGCTGAAGGGCATGGATGCGCTGGGTCTGGGCTTCGACAGTTAGAGCGGCTTCGCCGCACGTGCACGGAAATTCGTTCTCTACTACGAACTTTCGCTCACATGCGGCGAAGCCGCTCTTACTCGTGCGGGACCACGACCACCGGCACCGGGGCAGCACGCAGAATCTTGGCCGCACTCGAACCGAGGAACACCCGCTTGGGAGTTGCCAAACGACTCGACCCGAGAAACAACACATCTCCCGGCTTCCAGTCGAGGTTGCCCATCGCCTCGTCCAACGAGGACCCGTCGGCGACGATCGACTCCAGGCCGTCGATGTCGGGGAGAGTACGTGCTGCGAGCTCGAGGTTCTCTTGCGCGGCAGCGACCTGTCGGCGACGCGTATCCAGCGAGGTCTCGTCACTCGGGGCCCCGGTCGATTCGAGCGAGACCAGCGACACCAGTCGAACCGGTACGTGCGCCGCGCTGGCAATGGTGATCGCGAACGGTAACGGATTGGGGGAGGAGGCCCGAGTGGGCACGGCAACGGTCAGATCGGTGATCGGCGCGTCCGAGAGCCGGTAGCCCCGAGGGGCAAGTGCCAGCGGCACTTCCGAGGCATGCAGCAGCTGACCGGCGACCGAACCGATCGAGTGCCGGTTCAGCAGGCCGTCTCGGGCACCGCCGACGACGATGAGGTCGGCATCGGTGTGTACGGCGAAGTCGATGAGGGCGCGGGCGAACGACTCGTGCGAGAGCACGTGCGTGGTCACCTCGATGCCCGGCGGCACCTGGGCGGCTGCGTCGTCCACCCACCCCTGCGCCCTGGCCTCGAGGATTTTTCGGTACGGTCCGCTGCCTTCCATGACAGGGTCGTCGACAGCCATGACCAGAACGATGTCGATGGATGCGTCGAGGGCGCGAGCGAGGGCGATGGCCAGGGCTACGCCGTCGTCGCCGCTGGGGGTGGCGAGATAGCCGACGGTGATCTTCATGAGCTTTTCGGTCCTTCTCTTCTAGTAAGTGTCGGGAACCTTGACTTCGGTGGACGCGGTGAGTGTCTTGCCCTGGAAGAAATCCTTGTTCCCCACGAAGCACAGCAGCATCAGCGGAATGCCGAGTACCAGCATGCCGACACCGAGAACGAAGACTCCGCCGACGGGACCGTAGACGGTGAAACCGTAGTCGGGCTTGATCATGTCGACGGCGCTCTGGACGAACGCCCATGTCATGGACAGCCCGCCGAGAAGTGGAAAGATGCCGCGCATGAACAGGTTTCGGACGGATGAGAACAGCGTCCGGCGGAAGTACCACGTGCACGCGTATGCGGTGATGCCGTAGTAGAACGCCACCGCGAGCCCGAGCGATGCCACCGAATCCTGCAGCGCGTTGGCGCTGACGAAGGTGAGCACCAGGTAGAACATCAGGGCTGCGGCACCCATCACGAGTGTGCCGAAACCGGGCGTCATGTACTTGGGGTGCACGCTGGCGAACCGCCTGGGGAGGGCCTCGTAGACGGCCATCGACAGGGTTCCGCGCGCTGTCGGCAGGATGGTCGTCTGGGTCGAGGACAGCGCCGAGATGGATACCGTCAACAGCAGGAGCGACGCCATGATCGAGCCGGCGACCGGGCCGCCGAGGATGGTGAGCACGTCGTCGACGTTGTCCGGGTTGTTCAGGCCGATGCCGGTATCGCCGAAGCCGGCGAACGACTGCACGGCATATCCGACGAGCACGTAGGTCGCGACGAGGATCAGCGTGGTGATCACCGCGGCGCGTCCCGGCGTCTTCTCCGAGTCCTTCGTTTCCTCGCCGACGGCCAGGCAGGCATCCCAACCCCAATAGATGAAGATGCACAGGATGATGGCCTGCGCCGCGTCGGACATCGTGACTCCGGTCGGCACCAACCAACTCCACTGGGGCGTGATGGCCTGCGGCCCTGCGGTCCCTGCCCCCACCTTGACCAGTGCCGTCACCGACACTCCGATGAGCACTCCGAACTGCACGACCAACAGCACGTTCTGCATGCGTTCGCTGATGAGGATGCCGCGGAAACTGACATAGGTCATCGAGGCGATGAAGAACGAGCCGAGGGCGACCTTGGCGGCGGTGGACTCCGCCAATCCCGACAGCCCCAGGAACTCGAACAGGTAGATGGCGGCGATCTCGGCGACGTTGGCCAGCACGATGATCGCCGAGACTGCCAGTCCCCATCCCGCCATCCAGCCGACCCAGGGTCCGAATGCCTTGGTGCCCCAGGTGAACGACGTTCCGCAGTCCGGGGTGTCGCGGCCGAGTTCGCGGTATGCGAATGCGGTGAGCAGCATCGGAACGAAGGCGATGAGGAACATCGAGGGTGCTTTGTCGCCGACGGCGAGAACGACGTAACCGAGGGTCGCGGCGAGGCTGTAGGCCGGCGCGACCGCCGACAGGCCGATGACGATGTTGCCGACCAACCCGAGTGCGCCGGTGTTGAGTCCCTTCCCTGGAAGGGTGTTCGGCGGTTCCACAGTGGACATATGTCTCTCCGAGGTTCGAGTCGACCGAGGACGTCGGAGGGGACCCGACAAGAATCGGCCGCGTGTGTTCGATGAACACTACGATTTCCGTCGCCGATCCGCTGTGTATCGACGGAATTGTTTTCATCGGAGTAACAAAGCAACGAAATACCTCGAAGAATCGGGAGGGATCGCGGGAATCCGCGGACTCGCCGAGTAGCGACGACGGGCGCGCGTGCGCGCGGGCCGCACGCTACCGTCGTCACATGAGCACCGCGGAGAACACTCAGTCCTCGATCGGTGGCAGTGCGCCACTCGATCTCGCGTCGATCAGGACAGCTCCGAAGGCGTTGCTGCACGATCATCTCGACGGCGGGCTCCGCCCGCAGACCGTGCTGGAACTGGCCGACGAGTGCGGTTACGGCGATCTTCCCGCCACCGACGGCGCGGCACTGGGTGAATGGTTCCGCGAGTCCGCGGACAGCGGTTCGCTCGTGCGGTACCTCGAGACGTTCGCGCACACCGTCGCCGTGATGCAGACTCCCGAAGGACTGTTCCGAGTGGCACGTGAGTGCGCCGAGGATCTGGCCGACGACGGCGTCGTGTACGCCGAGGTGCGCTTCGCGCCGGAGCAGCATCTCGAACGCGGCCTGACCCTCGACGAAGTGGTCACCCACACGCTCGCCGGTTTCGAGGCCGGAATCTCCGCGGCCAAGGTTCGCGGCAAGAACATCACGATCGGCACCCTGCTCACCGCGATGCGGCATGCGGCGCGTTCGCGGGAGATCGCCGAACTGACGGTCCGATTCCGTGACCGCGGCGTCGTGGGCTTCGACATTGCCGGTGCCGAAGCGGGATTCCCTCCCAGCCGCCACCTCGACGCCTTCGAATACATGCGAGCGAGCAACGCGCACTTCACCATTCACGCAGGAGAGGCGTTCGGTCTGCCGTCGATCCAGGAAGCAGTGGCGTTCTGCGGCACCGACAGGCTCGGTCACGGGGTTCGGATCACCGACGACATCACCACTGACGACGCCGGTGCACACGAACTCGGTCTGCTCGCCGCCTACGTCCGCGACACGAGGATGCCTCTGGAGTTGTGCCCGAGCTCCAACGTCCAGACCGGCGCCGCCGAATCGTTGGCCACGCACCCGTTCGATCTGCTTGCCCGACTACGATTCCGGGTCACCGTCAACACCGACAACCGGTTGATGAGCGACACCTCGATGAGTCGCGAGATGGCCAAGCTCGTCGAGACGTTCGGCTACGGCTGGAGCGATCTCGAGCGATTCACCATCAACGCGATGAAGTCGGCGTTCCTGCCGTTCGACGAGCGACTGGCGCTCATCGACGACGTCATCAAGCCGGGTTACGCAGTACTGATCGGCTGACCGCCTGGACCCGACCGGCGGCTACTTCTTGCGTAATCGGCTCTCGAACTCACGCTCGAGGGCGCGCCACGCCTCGGCCTCGACGTCGAACGGTGCGCTCGGAGCCAGCCGATCGGGACTGGGTTCGAGAGTGTAGGAGACGTACCAACCCAACGGCGTGGACGTGGCGAGCGCCTCGTCCACGGAATCGTCACCGACGAAATCGGCTGCATCGGTGAACAATTCGACAGCCAGGTCCAATTGGTCGACGTCCACTGCAGTGGGGCCCTCGGCGAGATCGTCGGCCAGACCGGGCAGCACGTACACGTTGTCGTCGGTGATCTGAATATCGAGTGAACCGTCGATCGCGGCAGTCTGAACGTCCGAGTACGTGCTGACCTGCGCCAGATCGTGGTCGTGGTCGTCGGCCAGATACCGGGCCAGCGAACGCTCGGAACCGAACACGCTGATGGCACCACCGCGGCCGAGGAACACCGGCTTGTCACCGAGGTAGCACCGCAGGGTGTACACCGTGTCGTCCGAGGTGATGATACGAATCGGGTCGATGCCGACGGTGGTCCAGAACGTCTCCTCGGCAGCTGCCGCGGCGATCGGATCCCGGTCCACCTCGGCTGCGTCGTCCGAATCGTCGTCGTCCGGGTCGTCGTCGGAATCGGAGTCGATGTCGTCGGTGACATCGTCGGCGTCGACGGCGTTCTCTGCCGCGGCGGTGATCTCGGCTTCGGCGACGGCAACGGCAGCGGAGTCGACAGCGGGCGAGGTGACGATGGAATCGACTGCGTCGAGGACGTCGTCCCAGTGCTTGGCGACCGCTGCTCCGATGCGGTCCCACAGCTCGCTGCCCTCGCGACCGAGGAAGCTCTCGACGCCTCCGCCGACCGCGCCTACGAACGAGTTGGAACCGAAAAAGCTTGTGACGGGCCGTAGTTCGCAGACATCTCCGATCGAGGAGACGATGTCGAAGGTGGCCTGCAGTTCGGCGAGAACGTCCGCTTCGGGGTCGGAAGCCACCAACTCCGGTACCGCCACCAGATCGAAGCGGTGTAGATCGTCGGGCTCGAGTTCGTGTGCCGCCAGTGCGGAGACCACCCTCCACGACGGATGGTCGACCAGGTCGTTGTCGTCGTCGGACCTGACGAACGCCGCAAGCTCGGCGACGGTCGAGAATCCGTACAGGTCTTCCTCGTGTCCGAGGAATGCCTCCCACTCGTCGTCGCCTTCTCGCCACTCCGGTGCCCACAATGTGGAGAAGTCACCGGCGGTGAGACCGAGTTCGATCGGGATGATGTCTCCAGCCATGGCGCGAAGCTTATCTCAGGAGTCTGTGAAGGAACCCTGCAGACTTTGCAGGATCGCCTCGCGCTGGTCGAGTGCGGCGGCGGCGGCCTCCGCGGCCGTTCCGGTGATCGTCGCAGCGAGTGCGTGGGCGGCAACCGATCGGAGATTCTCGGCGAGTTCGAGCTCGACCATGGCACCGGATCCATCGGCGACGACGGTCACCAGGTTGTCCGGCGAGGTGCGTCGAATTCTGATGCGGTCCAGACGCTCGTGCGTTTCGCGAAGCGCATCCAGTCGGTGCTGAGCGCTGCCGACCAGAGTGTCGAGTTCGGTGGTGTGGTTGTGGGTCATACCTGCTTCAACCAACTCGTGGGTGCGGAGTCCTCTGCGAGATTCTCGTTCGCTTCGGCGGCCACTGCGGCACGTGTCGGTAAGCCGAGGCGGTCGAGAACCTCGGCGGGAACACCGTCCTCGGCCAGGAGCGCGCGGCGTTGAGCTCGTGCGGCCGCACTCGCCCGTACGCACTGCTGGAGAATCGTCGATGCCAATGCGCCTCCGCCGTATCGCAGTTCGCGCTCGTCGATCGCGATCCCGATCGGCAGTCCGAGTTCGGTGGCGCGCACCGTCACCGATCCCGATCGAGTTCCCGATACCGCGCTGACGACGGTGGTGTCCGAGTCCGTCATCGGCCGGCCCTTCATTCGGTCGGACGGTAGAAGCCCTTGAAGCCCATACCGCTGTTGGTCGTTCTGATCGGTCCCACCTGTACTGGATCGCCTGCCTCGACGAGCTGACCGTTGCCGATGACCATGGCCACGTGTCCGTCCCAGACTGCGAGATCACCGGGCATCACCTCACCCGGTGCCACGGCGGAGCCGATGTCCTGTTCCTGCGCCAGACGCGGAATCTCGACGCCCTGCTGGGCGTACGCCCACTGGGTCAATCCGCTGCAGTCCAGCCCGCTGCCCGGCGTGGTGCCGCCCCACGCGTACGGCACACCCTGCTGAGTCAAGGCGCTGCGGACGGCACCCGCGGCCTCGGCGTTGGGTGCAGTGACGGTACTGCCGTCGGGTAGCCGTACGTCGACTCCCCGGCCGGTGTGCTCGGGGGAGCGGGCGGGGTCGGCACCCGGATTACCCAGGTAATTCTGTGCACCGCCGATGCTCGGCGATTCGGTCCCGGCAGCAGGGGACGAGAGAGATTGCGCGAACGTCTTCGCCAGCTTCTCGCTTGCCTCCATCACCTGTGCCGTCGCGGGCGAGGTCATGAGATTCGAGGGGGAGCCGGGGGACGGTGTCGGTCCGCCGCCCACGGGGGCGGGAATTGTCGGCGGAGCGGCCAGTTCACCGACTTTCGCGGTGTGGACGGCCAATTCGCCGCGAACTCGGGCCACCACCACGAGGGCTCGTTCGAGGTGCTCGATGGCTGCCGTGATCAGCATCGTCTGCCCCGGCGGGGTGGCGATGATCGGCCCGGCCGACAGTGCGATTCCCACGAAGGACTGCACGATCGCCTGCAGTTCGAGGAAGCCTCGATGGGTGTCGCGGCAGGCCTGATCCACGACGGCAGCGATGTCGTCGGCGTGGTCGGCGAGGGCGATTGCGCTCGTATGAGCGTTCTCGGCGTAGCGAATGGCCGCGTCGGCGGCCTCACCGTTCCAGTTGGCAGCGAGCTCCGTGACCGCGACCCTGCCGATTCCCTGCGCCGCCTCGATCGCTGCCGAGGACACCCGCAGCACGTCGGCCGGTCCGCCGGTGGGGAGCGCGCCGTTGCCGAACGCTCCGAGTAGATCGACGATGGGACGGGCCAGAAGATCTATCATCGGCGCTTACCGTGCGTCCTGCGCGATACCGGCGGCCGAAGCCGCAACGGTTGCGCCGGTGCCGGCATCGGTGAGGGCATACGACACCGCGGAGGCGGTGGCCGTGGAACCGATGCTCGCCACAGCGCCGGCCAGGCGCACCACGGCATCGGTGTGCGCCAGATGGGTGCCGGTGACTGCGCCGAGAAACTCCTGTCCGATCAAACCGAAGACCGGAGCCAGCACAGCGGGGCCGCACGCAGCCGCGGCAGCACCCGCCGCGGCGATCTGCTCGGCCATGGTCGACGCCACCGCACCGTATGCGAGGACCCCCTCGGTTTCGACGACGAGCTCGGCCATCGGTGCCCCCCTGAGAATGCAATCGATTCACGGCCGCCGAATGCGACGCCCAACTGGTTCGACGCGGGTGCCCGCCATTCGGTTCCCGTGACTTGCCGTTCGCGTCCTGCCCCCGAAGTCCTATCCTTGTCGGCATGGAAACACACGTGGTCGATCACCCACTGGCCGCAGCCCTGCTCACCAGGATGCGGGACGAGCGCAGCGACAATGCCACGTTCCGGTCGGCTCTGCGGCAGCTCACCCACATGCTGGTCTACGAGGCCACCCGCGATGCTGCGATCGACACCTTCGAGGTGCGTACGCCCGTCGCGGTCACCGAGGGCACTCGGCTGGCCCGACCGCCGTTGCTGGTCCCGGTTCTGCGCGCAGGCCTCGGCATGGTGGAGAAGGCCAGTGGTCTCATCCCGCAGTCCCGCGTCGGTTTCGTCGGGATGGCGCGCGACGAGGAAACCCACCAGCCTGTGCCGTACATGGAATCTCTACCCGACGACCTGTCGCAGACACCCGTCTACGTCCTGGACCCGATGCTGGCCACCGGCGGATCGATGGTTCATACGATCGAGCTTCTCGTCGGCCGCGGGGCGGCGGACGTCACGGCCATCTGTGTCGTTGCTGCTCCCGAAGGTGTTGCCGCGCTGGAAGCCTCGGGTCTGCCGGTGCGGCTGGTGGCAGCGAGCATCGACGACGGCCTCAACGACAACGCCTTCATCGTTCCCGGCCTCGGTGACGCCGGCGATCGTCAGTTCGGCCCGCGCTGATCTCCGATACCGCCGACCGGTTGGTCCTGGGGGTCTCCTGGCCCTCGGAGGCGTCGCCTGAACCGCGCCCGAGGCTGCGGGTGCTCGACGTCGAGACCGAGCAGATCGAGTTCCACGAACTGGTCGGCCGCAGGCTCGGCTTCCATGCACCGGGTGCGGCGACCGATCGGTACTGCACCGGGCGCATGGCTTTTCGGGCCGACGGCCCGCCGCGCTACGTACCGTGCCCAGGCCAGGAGCGAGCCGTTGTGTCGGGGCAGTGCGCGACGTGCGCCGACAAGGACAGCTTTCGGTTCGTGCACACCGTGCATCGCAGCGGGTTCGTCTCGCGGGATCTGAAAAAGCATGTCATGCAACCACATTGGCTGTATCTGGCGGCGTTTGCCAACGGCACCTTCAAGATCGGGACGGCAGCGGACACGCGTAAATGGGGCCGGCTCGCCGAGCAGGGTGCCATCTGTGCGCGGTACGTCGCCCACGCCGACGACGGAAAAGCCGTCCGGGTGGCCGAGGATCTCGTGACCGAATCGATGGGGCTACGGCAGGCGGTGCGGTCCACGGCGAAAGCTGCCTCGCTGTGTCTGCCGATCGACGTGGACAGGCTCGAGGCCGCCACCGCTGCCCGGGCCGAGCAGGTCCGCGAGATGCTGACCGAGGCAGGGATTGCAGGCTGCACCCCGATCGACGAACGCTGGGCCCCGCCCGCAGGCCGGGAAGCGTTGAGCGAGAACATCAGTCGCGTCGCCTACCCCGCGGATGTCGCAACGGGTTCCCACGGACTCGAGATCAGGACGTGCGTCGGGCAGGCGGTGATCGCGACCGTCGACGGCGAGACGTACGTCGCGGATCTGGCGGCACTCAAGGGTCGACGCATCGAACTCGGGGCCTTCACGTCCGATTTGCCTGCGGTGCAGTCGGCGCTGTTCTGAAGGCTCGTCGACGCCTAGAGGTGCTGGGCGAAGTCCGTCAGTTCGGCGAGGATCTCGCCTGCTGCCGTCCGCGCTCTCGGCAGGTCTTCGGGGCCGTCGACCTGCTCGATCACTTCGAGGTAGGCCTTGAGTTTGGGTTCGGTGCCGGACGGCCGCACGATCATCCGCAGCCCTGATCCGCTGATCTCGACTGCGTCGGTGCGTAGTTCGTCGTCGCGCTGAGCGTAGTCCAGCACGCTGACAGCTCGTCCGGCCAGTTCCGACGGCGGGGCGTTGCGCAACCGATGCATCATGGTCCCGATCTCGGCGAGATCCTGCACCCTCCGCGACACCTGCGCACCGAGATGTACGCCGAACTCGACCGCGAGGTCGTCGAGCACGTCGAGCAGGGTGCGACGATCCTGCTTCAATTCGGCGGCCAGATCCGCAAGCACCACCGCGGCCGAGATACCGTCCTTGTCGCGCACCACATTCGGATCGACGCAGTGCCCGATGGCCTCCTCGTAGGCGTAGACGAGGCCCTCGCCCGCACGGACGAGCCACTTGAATCCGGTCAGAGTGCGGGCGTAGCGGGCACCGCGCGCCGGGGCGAGCGCGGAGAGCAGTTGCGACGAGACGATGGTGTTGGCCACCAGTGAACCGGCGGGAGCATCGGCGAGGAGATGATTCGCCAGCAGGGCCCCGGTTTCGTCGCCGGTCAGCATGCGCCAGCCGCTGTCCGTCGGCACGCCGACGGCACAACGATCGGCGTCAGGGTCGAGGGCAATCGCGATGTCGGCCTCGATCTCGGCCGCCAGTTCGAGTACCGCATCGGCAGCCCCTGGCTCCTCCGGGTTGGGGAACGTCACGGTCGGGAATGTGGGATCGGGCTCGAACTGTTCTTCGACCACCCGGATGTCGCGGAACCCCGCGCCACGCAGCGCAGCCATCGCGAGTTCACCGCCGACGCCGTGCAGGGGAGTCAGCGCGATGCGGATGTCCCGAACCGTCGAACGTGGCAGTGCGACAACGGAATCGAGATATCGCGCAGCGATGTCGGAGCCGCCCGGCTGCACGATCGCCCGCGGAACCTCGATCGCGTCGGGAGTGGCCTCGATGAGTGCTTCTATCTGGGCGTCGCTCGGCGGAATCAATTGCGAGCCGCCGCGGAGATACACCTTGTACCCGTTGTCCGCAGCGGGATTGTGCGACGCGGTGATCTGCACGCCGAGCTCGGCATCGAGTGCCCGCACCGCGAAGGCGACGACGGGTGTAGGGAGCGGCCGAGGCAGCATCACCACGGAAAAGCCCTGGGCGGAGAAGGTTTCGGCGGCCGCGAATGCGAACTGTTCGGAGCCGTTCCTGGCGTCGCGACCGACCACGACCGTGGAACCACCCAGACCGTTCTCGATCAACCACGCCGCGATGCCGGCCGAGGTCTTCGTCACCACCGCCACGTTCATCCCGTTCGGTCCCGCGCGCACCGGGCCACGTAGACCTGCGGTGCCGAATGTCAGGGGACCGCTGAACCGGTCGGCGAGTTCGGCATCGGGCAGGCCGTCGAGTTCCTCGCGAGCAGCGGGGTCGGGGTCTCCTGCGATCCAAGCCCGTACCCGCTCGGTGAGCTCCTCGGTCACAGGCGGGAGACCAACTCGTGCAGCAACGCTCCCATGCGGGCAGCGGACTCCTTGCCTGCAGCGAGTACCTCGGTGTGGTTCAGGTGCTCTCCGGTCATTCCGGCCGCGAGATTGGTCACCAGCGAGATGCCCAGGACGCGTGCGCCTTTCGCCCGAGCGGCAATCGTCTCGTGCACCGTCGACATGCCCACGAGGTCCGCACCGAGCGTGCGCAGCATTCTGATCTCGGCGGGAGTTTCGTAGTGGGGGCCGGGCAGGCCGGCATAGACGCCGTCCTCGAGCGACGGATCGATCTCGGCCGCGAGCGCGCGAAGTTCCGGGGAGTACGCGTCGACCAGGTCGACGAACTCGGCCCCGACCAGGGGTGAACGAGCAGTGAGGTTGAGATGGTCCGAGATGAGCACGGGCTGTCCGACGCTCATGCCGTCTCGGATACCGCCCGCAGCGTTGGTCAGCACGACGGTCGTGGCACCTGCGGCGATAGCGGTCCGCACCGGATGCACGACGCGTTGCAGGTCGTGGCCCTCGTAGGCGTGGGTGCGGCCCTGTAACAAGAGCGTGTGGGTACCGCCGACGTCCACCGAGGTGATCGTCCCGGAGTGACCCGACGCCGACGGCGGCGCGAAACCGGGCAGGTCGGCCATGCGCACGGTTGCGGTGGGGGAGCCGAAGACATCCGCTGCTGCCTGCCAGCCGGAGCCGAGGACGATGGCTACGGAATGGGTGTCGACTCCGGTCGCCGCAGCGAGAGCGTCGGCGGCGGTGCGCGCGGCCCCCTCGGGATCGGTCACGGGGTCGGTCTCATGTGCGTCGGTGGTTGCCACGATGAACAACAGTAGGAGATCGACGCGGTGGATGTGCGACCGGCGGAAGTTACTGTTCGGTAGTATCCGCTGCATGCCTTATCTCGAACGCGACGGCGACGTCCACATCCTGTTCCTCGGTGCCGAGAACGGCTCGGACAATCCCGAGAACCGTTTCCACCCGGACTGGATCGACGCTGTCCATGCGTTGCTCGACGAGGTCGAGGCCTCGACCGGCCCCGCGGCGCTGGTCACCACGTCGGCAGGCAAGTTCTACAGCAACGGGCTCGACACCGATTGGCTGTTCGCCAACCTGGACAAGATCACCTGGTACCTCGACCGAGTCCACACGCTCTACACCCGGTTGCTTGCTTTCCCGATGGCCACCGTCGCCGCTGTGCAGGGCCACGCATTCGGTGCGGGCGCGATGTTCGCCACCTCCCACGACTTCCGCATCCAAC
The DNA here is from genome assembly GCF_038069675.1 of Rhodococcoides navarretei. Classification (NCBI taxonomy): domain Bacteria; kingdom Bacillati; phylum Actinomycetota; class Actinomycetes; order Mycobacteriales; family Nocardiaceae; genus Rhodococcoides; species Rhodococcoides navarretei. The sequence goes on along the minus strand of NZ_JBBPCN010000001.1, from coordinate 3,315,629 downwards.
GCGTCGATCGCGGTTTCTACTGCTTGCCCGAGGTGAATCTGAACATGCCGTTCACCGTCGGAATGTCGGCACTGATCAACTCCCGGCTTCCCAAGCAGACCGCCGTGGAGGCGATGACGACCGGTCGCCGCTACGGCGGTGCCGACGCCGTGTCCGCCGGAATCGTGGAGGCGACGGCATCGGAAGAGTCGCTGGTGTCCGACGCGGTCGCGAAGGCGGCAGCGTTGACGAGCACCCGAGGTGCGAACCTGGCCGGGATCAAGAGTCGTATCCACGTGGATCTGCTCGCCGCGCTGAACACCGCGACCGACGACAGCAACTTCAGCTTCGGGAAGTAGCAGGACCGTCTTCGCCCGCGACTCGGCACAGCTGTTCCGACAGTCGGCCGCGCTAGTGACACACTGTCTCTCGTGATCGACGAATCGAACAGTGCCGACGTGGGCGAGGTGATGGACCGCGCCCTGGCCGCCGCCACCGACGAAGTGGTCGCGCTCTCGCACTCGATTCACGCGGAACCGGAGCTCGCGTTCGCCGAACATCGCAGCGTCGCCAAGATCCTCGACACGCTCCGAGCCCACGATTTCGAGGTCGAGACGGCCGTCGCAGGTATGGACACCGCGTTCACCGCGTCGGTCGGCAGCGGCGATCTGGTGATCGGGATCTGTGCGGAGTACGACGCCCTGCCCGAGATCGGGCATGCGTGTGGGCACAACATCATCGCGGCCTCGGCCGTGGGTGCTGCGCTCGCGCTCGCTCCGGTCGCCGACGCTCTCGGCATCACCGTGCGTGTGCTCGGTACCCCGGCCGAGGAGACCGGCGGCGGCAAGGTGTTGATGCTCGAGCGTGGGGTGTTCGACGGCGTCGGCGCGGCGTTGATGGTCCATCCCGGCCCCTTCGACATCGTGGGCGCAACCTCGTTGGCGCTGGCGGACATCGCCGTGAAGTTCACCGGCCGGGCCGCGCACGCGTCGGCAGCTCCCGAGTGGGGAATCAACGCAGGCGATGCGGTGACCATCAGTCAGGTGGCACTCGGGCTCCTGCGTCAGCACCTCTCGCCGGGTCAGCAGTTGCACGGCATCGTCAGTGACGGGGGTGTGGCACCGAACATCGTGCCCGGCCACGCCGAGTTGCTCTACTACCTGCGCGCGAACACCACCGAATCGCTCCACGCTCTGACGGCCAAGACGTACGCGTGTTTCGAGGCGGGAGCGATCGCCACCGGGTGCACACACGAGATCCGTACGGTGTCGCCCACCTATGCGGCGTTGACGCCGGATTCGTGGCTGGTCGCGGCTTTTCGGCAGGAGATCGAAGCGTTGGGCCGATCGCCCCTGGCTCCGGATTTGGAAGGATTTCGCCCGTTGGGCAGCACAGACATGGGAAACGTGACGAATGTTCTACCCGGTATTCATCCCGTCGTCGGACTCGATGCAGGAGGGGCGGTGACGCATCAGCCGGAGTTCGCCGCCGCGTGTGTCACCGAGTCGGCCGATCGAGCCTTGCTCGACGGCGCTCTCGGTCTCGCCAGAACCGCCGCGCGTGCCGCAGCCGACCCCGGTACTCGCGCCCGCCTGCTCGACGGCGTGATCGCCCGCTCGGCGGCGCAGTCGTGAGTATCCGCGAAGACGCGATCGATCGGTGGATTCACGCGCACACGGCAGATCTGTCGCTGTGGCGTCGACACATTCACGCCAATCCGGAACTTGCTCGACGCGAATTCGGTACCACCGCGTTCGTGATGGAGCATCTCGAAGCAGCAGGTCTGTCGCCCAAGCCGCTTCCCGGCGGAACAGGCTTGATCTGCGACATCGGACCCGACGGTCCCCGGGTCGCGTTGCGGGCGGACATGGACGCCCTGCCGCTGCAGGAGAACACCGGCGCGGAGTACTCGTCGACCGTGCCGGGGGTGTCTCACGCCTGTGGGCACGACGCACACACCACGGTGCTGCTCGCGACCGGGCTGGCGCTGGCGTCGCTGCCGGACCTGCAGCACGGGGTACGCCTGATCTTTCAGCCCGCCGAGGAGGTCATGCCGGGCGGTGCCCTCGACGCGGTGGCCGCGGGAGCGCTCGACGGCGTCACCAAGATCTTTGCGCTGCACTGTGATCCGCGGCTCGAAGTGGGGCAGGTCGGCGTGCGCCTCGGCGCGATCACCTCTGCTGCCGACACCGTCGAGCTGCGCCTCGATTCACCCGGCGGACACACGTCTCGGCCGCACCTGACCACCGATCTCATCTATGCATTGGGCACCGTCATCACCGGCCTACCCGGAATGTTGAGCAGGCGTGTCGACCCGCGGACCAGCACGGTCATGGTGTGGGGAGCGGTGGTCGCGGGCCAGGCCCCCAACGCCATACCGCAGACCGGCATGCTGACCGGCACCGTCCGCACCGGCGACCACGAGACTTGGGCATTGCTCGAACCGCTGGTCCGAGAGATCGTCACCGGATTGCTCGCACCGACCGGTGTCCGCTTCGAGCTGCACTACCGTCGCGGCGTGCCTCCGGTGGTCAACGATCCGGCGTCCACGCACACGTTCGAGAAGGCGATCGGCAGGGTCGGACCCGACGCGCTGGCCGATACCGCCCAGTCCGGCGGCGGCGAGGATTTCTCGTGGTACCTCGAACGAGTGCCGGGTGCGATGGCTCGGTTGGGCGTGTGGCCGGGCACCGGCCCGCAACTCGACATCCACCAACCCACCTTCGATCTCGACGAACGAGCACTGGCGGTGGGCGTGAAGGTGATGACCGGCATCGCGCTGGATCCGAACTAGAGGCAGGGGACGAGATGGCCTTCGACGTGTCGCCGATCGGGATGGTTCGATCCGATCGGGCCGAGGTGGTGGACGACAACTGGGGAGCGGTCGAGTCCGTCATCGACCTCGACGAGAGTGTGCTCGACGTCGACGCGACCCTCGGTCTCGCCGAGTTCTCCCACCTCGAGGTGGTCTACGGCTTCCACCTGTGTGATCCGGCCGCGACGACCACCGGCTCGCGCCACCCTCGTGGTGACACGACGCTTCCTCGGGTGGGCGTCCTCGCGCAACGGGTCAAGGACCGACCCAATCATCTCGGGGTGTCGCGGTGCGAGATCGTCGACGTGGACGGACTGCGCATCCGAGTCCGAGGTCTCGACGCGATCGACGGCTCACCGGTGTTCGATGTCAAGCCGTTCCTGCAGTCCATGGTCCCGGAGCGTGAGGACGTGACCGAGCCGACGTGGGTGGCGTCGGTGATGAAGAACTACTTCTGAGCGGTACCGCCGGCTACGAGGCGGTGCCGGGACCGACGTTGCGGCTGTTGCGGGTTCGTAGGTCTCGCACGTATTCGGCTGGGGCACCGGCGATTTCGGCTGCCTCCGCCATGACGCCGAGGTAACGTGCGGACGGCAGGCCACCCTCGTAGGCGTCGAGCACGTACATCCACGCGAGCACCGGCTCCCGGCCGGTCTCGATGCGCAGCCGAATCTTGCGATGAATGCCGAGTTCGGAGCCCTCCCAGCGATCCAGGCTCTCCTCGTCCTCCTCGGATACGTCGTAGAGCACGACGAAGACCTGTGAGTCGGGATCCTCTACGACCGTGGCCAGCGCGCCTTCCCAGCCGATGTCGCCGCCGCCGAAGGTCAACCGCCATCCATGCAGCCACCCGGTTCCCGACAGGGGCGAGTGTGGGCATCGCTGCAACATCTGCTCCGGATGCATGTTCGATCCGTAGGCGGCATAAATTGGCACGTCGGCCAGCCTAAACCGTATCGGTGCCCACTGACGCCTCGTGGTCGTGTTTCGGTGCGTCGCCCCAGGTCCGACCTCCTGTCGGGCGAACGAAGCCAGCCCTACCGACGCGCGGGGGCAGCCTCTGGAATACCGTTGACGCGACACAGCGAGAGATTTCGAGCATGCGAGAAGAGGATCAATGACCCGGATTGTGATCATCGGTGGTGGTCCGGCAGGGTACGAAGCAGCGTTGGTTGCCGCACAGCACGGCGGAGAGGTGACGCTCGTCGATTCCGACGGTATCGGCGGTGCCTGCGTTCTCTGGGACTGCGTGCCGTCGAAGACGTTCATCGCGTCGACCGGCATTCGCACCGAGATGCGTCGAGCCAGTGACCTCGGCATCTCCCTCGATCCGTCGCAGGCCGCCGTGGCGCTGCCGAAGATTCACGACCGAGTGAAAAGCCTCGCCCAGGCGCAGTCCTCCGACATCGCCCAGCGCGTCAGGTCCGTCGGCGTGCAGCTGCTGGCCGGGCGCGCCGAGATGATCGACTCCCACGTGGGGATGGCCTCGCACCAGATCAAGGCGGTGCTCGCCGATGGTGAAGAGCGCATCCTCGACGCCGATGTTGTCCTCATCGCGACCGGGGCCCGGCCCCGCGTGGTCAAGGGAGCCGAGCCCGATGGCGAGCGCATCCTCAACTGGCGTCAGCTCTACGACCTCGAGGCCCTCCCCGAGCACCTGGTTGTCGTCGGATCCGGTGTGACCGGTGCCGAGTTCGTCTCCGCCTACACCGAGATGGGCGTCAAGGTCACCGCGGTCTCGAGCCGCGACCGCGTCCTTCCGCACGAGGACGAGGATGCCGCGCTGGTGCTCGAGGACGCGTTCAACGAACGTGGCGTCACCCTCGTCAAGCACGCCCGCGCCGACTCCGTGGTCCGCATCGAAAACGGTGTTCTCGTCACGCTTTCGGACGGCCGCACCGTCGAGGGCAGTCATGCGCTGATGACCGTCGGATCGGTGCCCAACACCTCCGGTCTGGGACTCGAGAATGTCGGCATCGAACTCGACAAGGGTGGATACCTGCGGGTGGATCGCGTCTCACGCACTGCGGTCGCGGGCATCTATGCAGCCGGTGACTGCACCGGTCTGCTGCCGCTGGCCTCGGTCGCGGCGATGCAGGGACGCATTGCGATGTATCACGCACTGGGACAGGCCGTCAGCCCGATCAAGCTCAAGACCGTGGCCTCGGCGGTGTTCACTCGGCCCGAGATCGCGTCGGTCGGCGTCGCGCAGTCCAAGATCGACGCCGGTGACGTACCCGCTCGCGTGGTGATGCTGCCACTGACCACAAACCCGCGAGCGAAGATGAGCGGACTCAAGCGTGGTTTCGTGAAGATCTTCTGCCGCCCGGCCACCGGCGTCGTCATCGGTGGCGTCGTGGTCGCCCCGAGTGCGTCGGAGCTGATTCTGCCCATCGCGATGGCCGTGCAGAACAACCTCTCGGTGAACGACCTGGCGAACACGTTCTCGGTGTACCCGTCGCTGTCCGGTTCGGTCATCGAGGCCGCGCGTCAGCTGATGGCGCACGACGACCTGGACTGATCTCACAATGTGAGAACTGCGTTTCATATTTCGGTAGCACGTGAGACAGTCGAAGGAGCGGACACACCCGTCCGCTCCTTCTTCGACTCAGCGGATCCGCGGGCCGTTCTCCCATTCCTGCTGCCCCGGAGTCGCTCTCATGTCCTCCCTCTACCTTGCCGCCGGCTTGGCCGGACGCACCGCATCGCTCACCAGCTCGGCCATTCGTGACCTCCTCGCTCTCACCGCACGCGACGATGTGATCAGCCTGGCCGGAGGTCTACCGGCCACCGACCTGATACCGATCGACCGCATCGCCGCAGCCGCGGAGGCCGTGGTTCGCCGCCCCGACGCGGTGCAGTACTGCGAGACATCCGGCCATCGCACGCTGCGGAGCGTCATTGCGGCCAGGGAAGCGCACGCTCGCGGGGGAGTCCCCGTTCCGGTCGAGTCCGTCATCGTGACGCACGGTTCGCAACAGGCGCTGACGTTGCTCGCGCAGGCCCTGATCGACCCGGGCGCTCCCGTCGTGGTCGACGAGCCCGCGTACACCGGTGCGCTGCAGGTCTTCTCGATCGCCGAAGCGCGCATCGAGTCCATTCCCATCACCGATACCGGAATGGACACCGACGAACTCGAACGCAGACTGACGGCGGGGCTACGGCCCGCGGTGGTGCACACCGTCGCGAACTTCCACAATCCACGCGGAGTCACGATGAGCGAACAGCGTCGACGCCACCTGGCGGCGCTGGCGGATCGCTACGGATTCTGGGTGATCGAGGACGACCCCTACGGTGAGATCTGTTTCGATGCAATGGAATCCGGTATCGAAGCCCCACCGCTGCCGATCGCGTGTCACAGCGACCGCGTCATCCGACTGTCGAGTGCGTCGAAGATCCTGGCACCGACGCTCCGGGTCGGCTGGTTCGTCGCCCCGCTCGGCGTCTGTGCGGCAGTGGAACTGCTGAAGCAGGGCGCGGATCTGTGTGGATCCTCGATGACACAGTTGATGGCAGCGGAGATGCTCGCCGACACGACCTGGCTCGATGCGCACCTGACCGTTCTGCGGCGTGAGTACGGCGCTCGCGCAACGGCATTGACGTCCGCGCTGGCCGCCGAGTTCGGCGCCCGGCTCACCGTCTCTCGCCCCGAAGGCGGGATGTTCGCGTGGGCCTCCTTTCGGGACGGGACGGACAGCAGCGAGTTGCTCGATTCGGCGCTCGACCACGGAGTGGCCTTCGTGCCCGGCAGTGCGTTCGCTTCGGCCGCGCAGTACCGTCACTCGCTCCGGCTGAGCTTCGCCGGATCGACACCGTCCGTGCTGAAGGAAGCAGTGCGTCGACTGGGCACCGCGCACTCGGCCTCGGCCCGAGTGCTCTGACCGGGATGCTCTGACCCGCGCGCTCCGGGCTCGGCAGGTTCTGCGCCCGAAGGACCTGGGGCGGTAGCCTGACATGCACGCATTGCGCGAGGATTTTCGAAGGAGAGGGAGCGTTCGAGATGAGCAACCGATCGAATACGAAGTTCCTCGGACCCGAGCAGCGGGTGGAGGCGTGGGGCCAGCTCGGAACCGAGCAGTTCGACGTGGTGGTGATCGGCGGTGGCGTCGTCGGCTCCGGTGCGGCTCTCGACGCGGCGACGCGCGGACTCAAGGTGGCGCTGGTCGAGGCCCGCGACTACGCGTCGGGAACGTCGTCTCGCTCGTCCAAGATGTTCCACGGCGGGCTTCGCTACCTCGAGCAGCTCGAGTTCGGGCTCGTGCGCGAGGCGCTGCACGAACGCGAACTCTCCCTGTCCACGCTCGCGCCGCACTTGGTCAAGCCGCTGAAATTCCTCTTCCCGTTGACGCATCGGTTGTGGGAGCGGCCCTACATCGCCGCGGGCATCTTCCTGTACGACCGCATGGGCGGGGCCAAATCGGTGCCGCAACAGAAGCACCTGACGCGATCCGGCGCGCTGCGCATGTCGCCCGGAATCAAGCGCAAGTCGTTGATCGGAGGAATTCGGTACTACGACACCGTCGTCGACGACGCCCGGCACACCATGACCGTTGCCAGAACGGCCGCCCACTACGGCGCTGTGGTGCGTACGTCGACACAGGTGGTCGGTTTCCTGCGGGAGGCCGATCGGGTATCGGGTGTGCGAGTACGTGATTCGGAGACCGGTGCCACGACCGACGTGCGCGCACACGTGGTGATCAACGCCACCGGGGTCTGGACCGACGAGATCCAGTCGCTGTCGAACATGCGCGGACGGTTTCGGGTACGTGCCTCGAAGGGCGTGCACATCGTGGTGCCGCGGGATCGCATCGTCAGCGAGGCCGCGATCATTCTCCGCACCGAGAAATCCGTACTCTTCATCATCCCGTGGGGTGCGCACTGGATCATCGGCACCACCGACACCGACTGGAATCTCGATCTCGCGCATCCGGCCGCGACCAAGGCCGACATCGACTACATCCTGGGTGAGGTCAACGGCGTGCTCGTCACGCCGCTCACCCACGAGGACATCGACGGTGTCTACGCGGGTCTACGGCCACTGCTGGCCGGCGAGAGCGACGAGACCTCCAAGCTCTCTCGCGAGCACGCGGTCGCTCGTGTTGCGCCGGGACTCATCGCCATCGCCGGTGGCAAGTACACGACCTATCGGGTGATGGCCGAGGACGCCGTCGATCTGGCGGCGGAGGACATCCCGGTGCGAGTGGCGTCCTCGATCACCGAGAAGGTGCCACTCGTCGGTGCCGACGGCTACTTCGCGCTGGTCAATCAGGCACCGCACCTGGGTGAGATGTACAACCTGCATCCGCATCGGGTGACGCATCTGCTCGATCGATACGGTTCGTTGATCGACGAAGTGCTGGCCATGGCCGACGGCAAACCCGAACTGCTGCAACCGCTCACCGATGCGCCGGCATACCTCCAGGTGGAGGTGGTGTACGCCGCAGCGGCGGAGGGCGCGCTGCATCTCGAGGACGTGTTGTCGCGTCGTACCCGGATTTCCATCGAGTACTCGCATCGCGGGATGAACTGCGCGGGTCAGGTGGCAGCGTTGATCGCGCCGGTCCTGGGGTGGGACGAGGCCATGGTCGATCGCGAAGTCGAGACCTACCGCGCCCGGGTGGAGGCCGAAATCGAATCGCAGCGTCAGCCCGACGACGCATCGGCGGACGCCCTGCGTGTCGTCGCGCCGGAGGCCCGACAGGAAATCCTCGAGCCGGTTCGCACGATCTAGCGCAGTCTGACCAGCGTCCGGGGTGCGCGAGCCGCCGTCGCGCCGGAGACGGCCATGACCAGCAGGGTGAGTATCGCCAATGTCAACATGCGGTCCATGGTGATCGGCGAAGCTGTGAGCAGGCTTGGTCTTCGCTGACAACGAGCCGTCAGATTTGTTCGCCGCGGTGCTGATCAGGGTGCGAAGGCGAGTCGAGTTGCGCTCGAAGGAACGCCCTTTCTGCCGGCGAGGGGTCGAGAGTCAGAGCGGTTGTTCGCGCAGCTCTGGCCTCCTCCGCCCGGCCGAGTCGATCCAGCATCACAGCTCGACAGGCATGCCAGAGATGATGCCCGGTCAGAGACTCGATGGCGTCGAGTGCATCGAGCCCGGCGGCAGGACCCTGGCTTTCACCGATGGCAACACCTCGGTTGAGTGCCACGATCGGTGTGTTCTCCACAACCGCAAGCGCGTCGTACAGCACGACGATCCGAGGCCAATCGGTGTCGGCGTACGTCGCTGCGCCGGAGTGACATGCTGCGATGGCGGCCTGGATGGTGTACCGGCTGGGTTGGGTGTCGTTGCGCCGTAGCGCACTGTCCATCCACTGCATGCCCTCCTCGATCGCCTCCCTGTTCCAGCGAGAGCGGTCCTGATCCTCCAGCCTGACCAGGCCGCCCGAATCATCGGTCCTGGTCGCCCGGCGCGAGTCGGTGAACAGCATGAGCGCCAACAGCCCCTGAAGTGACGGCTCGTCCGGCATGAGGTCGATCATCAGGCGGGCCAGCCGAATTGCTTCGTCGCACAGCTGAGGTCGCACCAGAGTCTCGCCGCCGAGATGCCCGGCGGTGAACAGCAGATACACCGTGGTGGCCACCGCCTCGAGTCGTTGCGGCAACTCCGCCGAATCCGGTACTCGGTACGGAATGTTGGCGGTGGCGATCTTCTTCTTCGCGCGCGTGAGCCGCTTGGCCATGGTGGCTTCGGGTACGAGCATCAGGCGGGCGACGTCGGCAGTGGCGAGCCCACAGAGGGTGCGCAGGCTCAGTGCCACCTGCGCCTCGACGGAGAGTGTCGGGTGGCAGCAGGTGAAGACCAACCGCAGCAGGTCGTCGCCGACCGAGTCCTGATCGCTGTTACTCCAATCCTGCTTCAGCAGAGCAAGATTCGCTGCCTCCCGTTCCTTGGCGCTGCGCCCGGCCTCTCGTCTGACGATGTCGAGTGCCTTGTTGCGAGCCACGGTCGTGAGCCAGGCGCGTGGGTTGTCGGGGACACCCGACCGAGGCCAGTGGGCGAGTGCGGCCACCACGGCTTCGGAGACTGCGTCTTCGGCAACGGCAAGACTGCCGGTGATCCGCACGAGGGTCGCCAGAACTCGGCGACCCTCGTCACGGACCACGGCCGCCAGGTGCTCGGCCGGAGTGCTCACCGAGCCATCGGGATGATCGGCCGCACTTCGATTGCTCCGTTCCACGCCGCGGGGATCTGTGCCGCCAATGCAATTGCCGCGTCGAGGTCCTGTGCCTCGAGAAGGAAGAACCCCGCGAGTACCTCTTTTGCTTCGGCGAACGGACCGTCCGTCGTCAGGACGTCGCCGCCCTTCCCACCCGACACACGCACCGTGGTGGCGGTCGACGTGGGGTGAAGGACCGCGCCGCCGATGATCGCGGGTCCGGCCGCGGCACTGAATGCACCGTATTCGGCCATCTCGTCGGCCACGTCGGGTGAGGTCCAGTCGGCATCATGGGTGTAGACGATGGCTGCGTATGCGGTCATGGTGAGCTCCTGAGAATCGTCGTGGTCGGCGCCGTTCGCCGACCTACACACGAAGGACGAACGGGGTTCGTCGAAAAGGACACCATGGACCGGACTATCTCGCCACACCTCAGTTCTGACAGTGCGGGCAATAGTAGATCTGCCGCTCCTCGAGCGGGTTGTCACCGATCAGACCGAATTCGATGGTGTTTCCACAGCGTCGACACGGCTTGTTCTCGCGCCCGTACACCCAGAAGTGTCGGCCCGGGCGGCGATCCCCGGTAGTGACGCGCTGATTTCGATCCTTGTTGGCCATGATCAATCGATAGGACAGGTCGATCGTCTTCTTCAGGTCGCCGGCGTCGCCGACCGGTGTACGCGGGTCGATTCCGCGCAGAAAACAGATCTCGTTGCGATAGACATTGCCGAGCCCGGCTATGTTGCGCTGATCGAGCAGTGCGAGCCCTATCGGCCGGGCCGGATCCGATGCCAGCCTGGACAGAGCGACGTCGGGGTCCCAGTCCGTACCGAGCAGGTCCGGTCCGAGGTATCCGACGGCATCCTCCTCGTCCTCGATGATGTCGAGTACGCCGAGCTCGAACCCGATGGCCTGCGCGTTCGCGGTGTTCAAGATGATGCGCGCCTGGAATGCCGGGCGCCGCCACCGAGCGCCGGGTGCGTAGACGTGCCAGGTGCCCTCCATCTTCAGATGCGAATGGATGGAGTAGCCGCCCACTCGAATCAGCAGATGCTTCCCGCGTGAGGCAACGGAGTCGACGGTCTCGCCGGTGAAGTCGACTGTGGCATAACGGGGTACACGAATGTCGCAGGTGGTGAGCTGCTGGCCCTCCAGCGCGGCGCGCAGGGTGTTGGCTGCGCGCCAGACGGTATCGCCCTCGGGCATCGGAGTCGGTGTCCTCTCTGGTGTTCTTCGTCGGTCACGGATGATTCAGCGGCGCAAGCGAAGCCCTCGTGGTGTTGCCGAGAAACCTGCTTCGGTCAAGGTCCTGGAGAAGTCCGTGCCGTGGATGTCGTGACCGTTTATCCGCTCGACGAGCAACTTGTCGACACCGCCGCGTCGAACGGTGGCCGCCAATGCGGTTGCCGCAGCGCCGATGTCCTCGGCATTGTCACCGAACGTCAGCACCGACTTTCCGCCGCGTTCGACGAACATCGTCAATTCGCCTCGGACGAGTACGACCAGTGCGCCGGCTTTGCGACCCGGGCGATGCTTCGTCGTCTCGTCCGGCTTCTCTCCGACACCGGCCTCGCCGCTGCCGGCCTTCGGCCAGGGCAGTGCGCCGCCGTAAGGGTTGGCCGGATCGCACGACGCGAGCACGACAGCGCTGGAATTCTTCTTCGGTTCGTCGTAGCTGCGTAGCCGGTCGACCACGTCGGACGTGGAGAACTGCGCACCGCCGAGTGAATCGACGAAATAGCCGCGACGGCAGCGGCCGGAATCCTCGAATCCGGTGAGCACCTTGTACATCGTGGCGAACCCGCCCGGCACACCCTCGTTCATTACCGAACCGCGGGTCACCACGCCGTAGCGTTCGAGCAGTACGTCGGCGGTCGCATGGGCGCGGACGGTGAGGTCGGGTTCGAGCTCGGGTAATCGTGACCATCGTCCACCCGCAGTCGGCGGACCGGTGCGGGTCGGAAGAGCAGGGCGCTCGAACTGCCGGTACGAGCGCAACCGCGGCGTACGACGAGGTGCTCGATGACTCGGGGCCGAGCGGGTGGTCGTGGAGTTCAACAGGGCGCGCAGCGGAGCGAACGTGTCGTTGCTCAGACGGCCCGCCCACACCAACTCCCACAGTGCAGCCTGCAGGGCGGTGTCATCGGTGCTGCCGACGGTGTCGGAAAGCTGCCGGAAGAAATACGCACCGCCGCCCGCGACGGCATCCTGGATGCGAATCTGCAACTCCGACAGGTCGGATTCGGCCGCAGGCACGAGGGTGAGCGGCGCGGTGTCGGCCATGTGCAGGCTCACCCAGCCGTCCTTGGACGAGATCGCGCCGTGTCCCGACCACAACACCTCACCGGTGGAGGTGAGTTCGTCGAGCATCGCCGGACTGTAGTCGGTCACCCGCGAGGAGAGGACGAGAGATTCCCAGGCCGACGCCGGAACAGGCACGCCCGCAAGCTGTTCGATCACGGTCGCGACGCCGTCGATTCCGCTGAGGCGTCGGCTGTCCACGTGCTGCCACGCCGGCAGAAAGCGGCCGAGGGTGGCGGTGGAGACGGGTTCGACATCCTGCCGGGCGGCAGCGAGCGAGCGACGGCGTAGACGCCGGAGGACCTCGGCGTCGCACCATTCGCTACCCGTTGCGCCGGGACGGAATTCGCCTTCGACGACTCGTTTGTCGACGGCCAGTCTGCGCAGGACGTCCCGTACCACGGCGGTACCGACTCCGAATCGCGCCGCTGCGTCGTCGAGGGTGAACGGCCCGTGAGTTCGGGCGTACCGGCTGATCAGGTCGACCAGCGGGTCGTCGACGGGTTCGATGAACGCGGCGGGAGTTCCGATCGGGAGCGGGACGCCCAACGCGTCGCGCAGCCGAGCGGCGTCCTCGATCGCCGTCCACCAGTTCTGGCCGGCGAACGAGACCTCCATTGCCCGTTTTGCATCGGCGAGTTCGGTGAGCCACTGCGGGTATTCGTCGCCGTCGGTTCGGAGGCCGACTTCCTCGACGGTCAGCGGACCGAGCAGTCGCAGGAGGTCTGCGACACCTTCGATGTCCTTGGCGTGGCGGTCCTCGGGGAGTCGCTGTAGTTCGAGTTCGGTGGTGGTGATGACACTGTCGTCGAGCAGTTCTCGCAGTTCGACGCGTCCGAGTAGCTCGGCGAGCAGCGCGGAGTCCAGCGACAGTGCGGCGGCCCGGCGTTCGGCCAGGGGGCTGTCGCCCTCGTACATGAATGCGCCGACGTAGTTGAACAGCAGCGAATTGGCGAACGGGGACGGTGACGGCGTCTCGACGTCGACGATTCGGATCTGGCGTCGGCCGATTCTGGCCAGGATGTCTTCGAGGGCGGGGAGGTCGTAGACGTCCTGCAGGCATTCGCGGACGGTCTCGAGCAGGATCGGGAACGTCGGGTACTTGCGTGCCACGTCGAGCAGCTGAGCCGAACGCTGACGCTGCTGCCACAGCGGCGCTCGTTTACCCGGGTTGCGGCGGGGGAGTAGCAGTGCCCGCGCGGCACATTCGCGGAATCGCGATGCGAACAAGGCCGACCCGCCGACCTGCTCGGTGACGATGTCTGCGATCTCGTCGCGCTCGAACACGAACAGTTCCGCGCCGGGCGGCTGATCGTCGGTATCGGGGAGCCGGACGATGATGCCGTCGTCGGATGCGGTGGGGGCGGCGTCGATGCCGTATCTCTCGATCAGCCTCGCGCCGACCGCTAGCGCCCACGGCGCATGCACCTGCTGGCCGTAGGTGGAATGCAGCACGAGCCGCCAGTCGCCCAGTTCGTCGCGGAACCGCTCGACGATCATCGTCTTGTCGGTGGGGAGCTGGCCGGTGGCCTCGAGTTGCTCGTCGAGCAATGCGATGAGGTTGTTCACGGCGTTGGCGTCGAGACCGTCGGAGCTCAGCCGCTCGGCCAAGTTGCTGCGATCGGTGGTGCTGCGCAGGAACTCGCCCAGAGCTTGACCCAGTTCGGCCGGCCGGCCCAGTCCGTCGCCGTGCCAGAAGGGGAGCCGTCCGGGTTGGCCGTACGCCGGGCTGACGAGCACCCGATCGTGGGTGATCTCCTCGATGCGCCAACTGGTGGCACCGAGGGCGAACACGTCACCCACTCGCGATTCGTAGACCATCTCCTCGTCGAGTTCGCCCACCCTGGACTGCTTTTCGCCCACCATGTACACGGTGAACAGGCCGCGGTCGGGGATGGTGCCACCGGAGGTGACGGCGAGTCGTTGAGAGCCGGGACGGCCGGTGAGGGTGTTGGCGTCGCGGTCCCACACCAATCGTGGGCGTAGCTCGGCGAATTCGTCCGAGGGGTAGCGACCGGAGAGCAGGTCCAGCGTCGACTCGTACGCCGAACGGGGCAGAGTGGCGAAACTGCCAGTGCGGCGGACTGATTCGAACCAGTCCTCGGCATCGATGGGTTCGAGAGCACACGCCGCGACGGTTTGCTGGGCCAGGACGTCGAGGGGGTTGGCCGGGACGAAGAGGGCCTCGATCTTGCCCGACGTCATGCGCTCGACGGTCACGGCACAGTGGATCAGGTCGGTGCGGTGCTTGGGGAACAGCACGCCCTTGGAAATCTCGCCGACCTGATGGCCCGCGCGTCCGACGCGTTGCAACCCACTCGCCACCGATGGTGGTGCTTCGACCTGGACGACCAGATCGACTGCGCCCATGTCGATTCCGAGTTCGAGGCTGCTGGTGGCGACGACGCAGCGCAGCCTGCCGGTCTTGAGATCGTCTTCGATCAGCGCACGCTGATCCTTGCTGACGCTGCCGTGGTGGGCTCGGGCCAGCAGGGGATCGGCACCGTGGTTGACGTCGGATGCGGTACCGACCTGGGACGGCGGCTTGTGTTCGGTCGCCACCTCGCCGCCGATCCGCTCGGCGTAGACCTCGTTGAGCCGCGCGGTCAGTCGTTCGGCAAGACGACGAGAATTGGCGAACACGATGCACGACTTGTGCTCGAGGATGAGATCGACCATCTTCTCCTCGACGTGCGGCCAGATCGATCCCTGAGCCGGGGGAGCGGCGGAGGTGTCCGCATTCGGGTCGCTCACGCCCAGTTCGGTCATGTCCTCCACGGGCACCTGAACCGTCAGGTCGAAGGTCTTCGGAGCGGGCGGGGCGACGATCTCGATGGGGGCTGCGCCGGCCAGGAAGCGGCCCACTTCTTCGTGCGGGCGCACCGTCGCCGACAAGCCGATGCGCTGGGCAGGCTTGTCCAGCATCGCGTCGAGCCGCTCGAGGGACACCGCGAGGTGCGCGCCACGTTTGGTGCCTGCAACGGCGTGTACCTCGTCGACGATCACGGTGTCGACCTCGGCGAGGATGTCGCGGGCAGCCGAGGTGAGCATGAGGAACAGTGATTCCGGAGTGGTGATCAGGATGTCCGGGGGAGTCTTGATCATGTTCCGGCGGTCGGCAGCGCTGGTGTCGCCGGATCGCACTCCGACCGAGATCTCGGGTGGGTTCAGCCCGAGGCGCTTGGCGGTCTGGGTGATGCCGACGA
This sequence comes from Rhodococcoides navarretei, assembly GCF_038069675.1. Lineage (NCBI taxonomy): Bacteria > Bacillati > Actinomycetota > Actinomycetes > Mycobacteriales > Nocardiaceae > Rhodococcoides > Rhodococcoides navarretei. The sequence goes on along the minus strand of NZ_JBBPCN010000001.1, from coordinate 3,300,168 downwards.
GAGGAGCTCGCAGGTTGCGCTCGACGTCCACTGCCAGAGCCTTGAGCGGCGAGATGTAGAGGACCTTGGTCTTGCGGGTGCTGTCCGCGCCCAGTTGCGCCAGCTCGTCCAAGGCCCACAGGAAGGCCGAGAGCGTCTTACCCGAACCCGTCGGAGCGACCACGAGGGTATGTGAACCGCTCGAGATCGACGACCACGCGCCCAATTGCGCGGACGTAGGAGCTGGAAAGGCCCCGGTGAACCACTCACGGGTGGGCCGCGACAGCTTCTTCATCACCGACAGCTCGTTCGCGGCGTCGGTGCCCGTACTGTGCCTGGCCATCCCATCATCATGCCCCCGGGCACCGACACATAATCCTCACGCAGTTCCCCGGCCGCGCAACGGTGTCGATTCGAGCGATTCGGGTACACCGATTCCATGACCGACGACCAAGAGACCATGCAGAAGATTTCCGCGAAGCTCGACGCTCTGCTCGGCAGCAAGACCAACGGCCTGCAGAACGAGGTGCCTCCGGGCGCGAGCATCCAATCCGACGAGGACGATGCCGAGCATGGGCCACTCGGTCGCGACTACCACCTGGCGAGCAAGTACGCGCAGGCTCTCGCCATCAACGAGCCACAGGTCATCGACCGCGAAGAATTCGATCGACTGGTCGCCGAGTACGGCTGACCAGCACCGCTGTACGACGACAGCCCCGGCCCGCACACTGGGTCGGGGCTTCGTCGTGTTTGCGGCAGACGTGGCGCAGAGCCTGGCACCGGATCTACAGTCGATGGGGTGACCGAACGCAAGAAGCCAGGAGTCACGTTCGAGTCCTGGGTGGACAAGCAGATTCGTGAGGCGCAGGACAACGGTGCGTTCGAGGGCCTCGAGGGCACCGGCAAGCCGATCCCGGTCGGCGATCCCGGAGACGAGCTGTGGTGGGTCCGCGGTTACCTGAAGCGTGAGAACCTGCCTGCCGATGCGTTGCTGCCCACCGCACTGCAGCTACGCAAGGAGATCGAGCGGCTGCCGTCGACACTGATCGGTATCAGGCGCGAGGATTCGGCGCGAGAGGTGTTGAACGAGTTGAACGCTCGCATCGTCGACTGGATCCGGTTCCCGACGCCGCCGATCGTGCCGCTGGGCCCGGTCGATGTCGAGACCTGGATGGAGAGCTGGCGGATCAACCGCGCCGATGTCGACCGACTGGAGCGTGAGCATCGCTCGCAGTCGGCCGCCACACCCACGACTGCGACGGGTTCGGATGCGCCGTCCTGGTGGACACGACTGCGCGCGAAGATCGTCCGGAAACGCCGAGGTCGAGTGCGTTAGTTCTCCGAGTCGCGTTCTTCGTCGGCGAGCTTGTCCTCACCGCGATTGCGGAAGAACTTGAACCCCGGAATGCCGATGACCGCGCGGCGCACGTCCTTGGTGACACCGAGGAGCTCGTGAATCTCGGGGGACACCGTGTCGAGGGTGGCGAGGATCGGAAGCAGCGCTTCCATGTGATCGAGAAGTCCGGGCAGCTGATCGACCATGGCGATCGCGGCGTCGACTTCCTCCTCGGACAGGCTGTCGACGAACTTGCGGGCCATGGGTTCGGACTTTTTCGCGATGGGATCGAACAACTCGATCAGCTCCAGCGCGGTGTGCGAGGCGACCGACGCCGACGCAACCACCTCGTCCGCGGCCCCGGTTGTCCGCTGCACGCGGGCGACCACGGCGTCGGCGGAGTCGATCACGTGATCGATGCGTGTCATCAACATCTCAATGCGCGTCAACAGTGCTTCGATTCGGGCGGGCAGGGTAAGCGCGAAAGCGGTCGTGGTGAGCATCCAGCCCGCACCGGCCCGCGCCACCGCTACTCCGCGCCGGAGCACCGTTTCGGTACCGAGGGGATCGGGGAGAACCACACCTGCCAAGACCAGAGCCATAGGAGCGACAATGCCACACCGACACAACGCCCCGACTCCCGTTAGCCTCGAAGCATGAGAGCTCTCGTCACCGGTGCCAGCGGGTACATCGGGTCGCGGTTGGTGGCCGCTCTGCTGGCCGACGAGACCGAGGTCGTCGTCGGCTCCCGGACACCGGACAACCTGCGGACCTTCGACTTCTTCGACTCCGTCACCGCAGTTTCGCTCGACGTCACCGACGAGCAGTCCTGCGCTACCGCGTTGGCTGAATCCGGTGACATCGATGTGGCCTATTACCTCGTGCACGCCATCGGCGAGTCCGATTACCGCGCGCAGGATCGGCGATCCGCCGAGCAGTTCGCTGCGGCGGCCGCACGGGCGGGAGTACGCCGAATCGTGTACCTCGGCGGTTTCGTACCCGACGACGACCACCTGTCGGAGCATCTCGCGAGCCGGGCAGACGTCGGCGAGGTTCTGACGGTGGACGGCGTCGAGCTGGTCTGGCTCAGAGCGGCCATCGTCCTGGGTGCAGGTTCGACGTCGTACGAGATGTTGCGCTACCTGGCGGACCGCTTGCCGGTGCTGCCTCTGCCGAGCTGGCTCGCCGAGCCCGTGCAGCCCATCGCCGTCGACGACGTGCTGCATTACCTGCTCGCGTCCGCCGACGCCGACGCGGTTCCCGCGGGTTCCTACGACATCGGTGGCCCGGATGTGGTGCCGTATCGAGATCTGGTGTTCGCGTACGTCGAAGCTGCCGGTCTCCAGCGCATCGGCGTTCCGGTGCCGCTGGTGCCGACCTCGCTCGCAGGCAAGGTCATCGGAAAGATCATTCCGGTTCCCGCCGGACTCGCCGAGGATCTCGTCGGTTCGCTGCACAACACGATGACGACATCGGAAAGTCGGATTCGTGAGCTCGTTCCCGACCCCCGCCGAGGTCTCACCACGATTGCCGACGCCATGGCCCGTAGTGTGCTGGGAACGGTCGGTGACCCTCCCGGTGTACGTGCGCTGAAGGATCCGCTCCGGCTCGCGAGCACCGACGCAGCGTGGAGCGGCGGTGACGCTCTGGGGATCAGACGCCGCGGCGTCGCAGCGTCCTCCGACCGCACCTGGGGGTTGATCGAAGCACTCGGTGGGCGTCGACTGCTGTACTCGAAGCCCGTCGCGGCAGCGGTGCGTACCAATCTCGACGTGGTGGCCGACGTGAATCGACGTGCGAGGTCGGTCGTGCGTCGACTGACCGATACCGAGGAGGCGTGATGGGAACGTGGTCCACGACCGCACTCAACGTGATGAAGTCCGCTCTGGTCGATCCGGTCGAGCGCGATCACCGACAGTCCGACGCAGCGTTTCGTAAGCGCCGAATCGTCGTGGCGATCACCCTGGTGATCGGTGCCACGGTGCTCTACTTCTCGCTCAAGGTCGAGCCGGGCGACCCGGTGTTCTACGCACTGACTCTGCTGTTGGCCGGGGTGTGGACGGTGGGCGGGTTGCTTTCCGGTCCGCTGCATCTCGGACGCATCCAGGTCGGGGGATCGATCAGGCGGCCGATCGTCACGCCCATCCTGATCGGTCTTGCCGTCGGCGGGGTGTTCATGCTCGGCGGTCTCGTGGTGCGGCAGATTCCGCCGCTCGCCGATTTCACCGAGAACGTGCTCGCGCACGCCCGGGTGGGTTCGTTGGTGCTCATCGTGTTCATCGCCCTGCTCAACGGCGTGGCCGAGGAGATCTTCTTCCGCGGAGCGCTGTACTCGGCCATCGGTGTCAAGCATCCGGTGATCATCTCGACGGTCGTCTACGCCATCGCCACCCTCGCGTCGGGCAACCCGATGCTCGGCTTCGCCGCGGTACTTCTCGGCTACGTGATGGGCCTGCAGCGGCGCGCGTCCGGTGGAATTCTGGCGCCGATCCTCACGCACGTCAGTTGGTCGGCGGTCATGGTTCTCGCCCTACCGCCGCTTTTCGTGTGACCTTCGGTGTTCGAGCAGAAAGAGGCGCAAGCACCGATTCGACCAGCAGAAACGGACGCCTGCGCTGATTCGTCGCCGATCTGGGCTACATTGCGCAGGTGAGTGAAAATCTCGATCGCGTCGATCGCTTGATCATCGACGAGCTTGTCTCCGACGGCCGCGCTACTTTGGCGACGTTGGCGGAGAAGGCTTCCCTGTCCGTCTCGGCCGTTCAATCCAGAGTTCGACGGCTGGAATCCCGACGCGTCATCCGTGGGTACACGGCGCAGGTCGATCCGGAAGCCCTCGGTCGTCCGCTGTCGGCGTTTGTAGCCATCACTCCGATCGATCCGGCCCAACCGGACGATGCCCCCGCCAGGTTGAAGCATCTGTCGGCCATCGAGTCGTGCCACTCGGTTGCCGGTGAGGAAAGCTACGTCCTGTTGGTCCGAGTCGAGTCCCCGCGCGCGCTGGAACGTTTGCTGCAGGAGATCCGGGCCACCGCCAATGTGCAGACGCGCAGCACGATCATTCTGCAGACGTTCTACGACCGCTGACCGCCCGCCACACGCGGTCCGAGGACATCGGTAGGTCGTACAGTCGGGTACCGACAGCGTCACGGATCGCGTTGGCCAAGGCCGGTGCCACGGGATTGTACGGAGACTCGCTCATCGATTTCGCGCCGAACGGGCCGAGACGGTCGTAGGTGTCGGCGAACAGAACTTCGGTGGAAGGAATGTCCGCGAACTGCGGAACGTGGTAGCTGCGAATCGAGTCCGTGGTGACCAGACCCGCACCGTCGGTGCGGATCTCCTCGTACAGTGCGCTACCGATCGCCTGTGCGACGCCGCCCTCGACCTGCCCACGGCACTGCTGTGGATTCATCACGGTTCCGGCGTCGGCGCTCTGCACCGACTGCAGTATTTTCACGGTGCCGGTCTCCTCGTGCACCGCCACCCGGAACGCGTGCACGTTGAACGCCAGCGAACGCGGCAGTCCGCCGCTGTTGCCCGCGGTGACGAGGGTGCCTCCCGCCATCGCCAGAACGTCGTCGAGGGTGACGAAGCGATCTCCGCAGCGGACTCCCTCCGGTCCGAGGGTGCAGTCCGAATTCCGGTGTCCGGTCGCGGTGGCGGCCAGATCCAGGATCCGAGCCGACATCGCGCGAACCGCCGCATACAGGGCCTTGCCTGCCACCACGGTGCCCGCCGAACCGAAAGCGCCCGTGTCGTACGTGACCGAGTCCGTGTCGGATTGATCGACTCCGATTCGGTCGACGGACGTGCCCAGTTCGCTGGCCGCGATCTGAGTGTGGACGGTGGTGGTTCCGTTGCCGAATTCCGCAGTCCCGACGCGTATCTCGTACCGCCCCTCGGGCAGCAACGCCACCGAGGTCTCGGCGCGGTGGCCACGCGGCGGAATGGTCGCGATCATGGCCACCGCCATTCCTTCGCCGACCTTCCAGCCCGCCGGGGCGTGCTCGCCGTTGCCCCGTCGCAGAGCGGCTTCGGCGAGGTCGATGCACTGATCGAGGCCGTAGCTGCCGAACTGCAGGTCGTCTTCTTCGTGATGGGCGGCGACGATGTCGTCGCCGGGGACGATGACGTTGCGTCTGCGGAACTCGAACGGGTCGACGTCGATCTCCCGCGCCAGATCGTCCATCGCCGATTCGATCGCGAACATCACCTGGCCCAATCCGTAGCCGCGGAAAGCTCCGGACGGGATGTTGTTGGTGTATACGGTTTTCGCGTCGACCCGCTTGTTGGCACACCGGTAGATCGCCACCGACTCGCCGCAGCCGTGGAACATCACGCCTGCACTGTGGTTCCCGTAGGCACCGGCGTCGGTGAGAACGTCGATCGACAGGGCGGTCAACGTGCCGTCGACGCTCGCGGCGGCCGTAACGTCGACCCGGAACGGATGACGACACGGTGCGACGGTGAACTCGTCCGTGCGGGTGAACTCGAACTGAACCGGTCGACCGGTGCGTAGTACTGCCAGCGTCACGACATCTTCGGTGAGCAACTCCTGCTTGCCGCCGAACCCGCCGCCGACGCGCGCGGTGAACACGCGGACGCGATCGCGTGCCAAGCCGAAGATCTCGCAGATCTCGTCGCGCACCAGAAACGGAACCTGAGTGCTGGTGCGCAGATTCAACTTTCCGGTCTCGTCCAACCAGCCGATGGTGCCGTGGGTTTCCAGGTGTACGTGCTGTATTCGCTGAGTGGTCCAGCGGCCGGTGACCACCGCCGCCGCGTCGCGAACTGCAGCCTCGACGTCACCGGTACTGCCGTGCAGTTCGGCCACCAGATTGCGAGACGGATCCGCGATGCGAGCCGACGCGTCCTTGTCCCCGTGGATCTTCGGCGCATCGGGTGCGAGCGAGGACTCCGGATCGAACACTGCGGGCAGCACGTCGTACTCGACGACAAGAGCGCGGCACCCCTCCTCGGCTGCCGCGACCGATTCTGCGACCACGATGGCCACCCGCTGGCCGATGAAGCGCACGACGGTATCGAGAACATGGGTGTCGTCCGGATCGTCGACGCGGCGGTCGTGGCGGGCCGTCGAAAAGGCAGTGGCCGGACTGTCTTTCGCGGTCAGGATCAGGTGCACCCCCGGCACCTGCTCCGCTGCGGTGGTGTCGATGGAGACAATCCGGGCATGCGAATGCGGACTTCCGAGAACACTGGCGTGCAGCAACCCGGGAGGGGTGTGGTCGAGTGTGTAGGGCTCGGTACCGGTGACGATGCGCGTACTGGCGGGTGCTGCGAGGGACCGTCCACACGCCGGACCGTCGACGGATTTCTCGGTGTTGACCACCCCGCAGACGGCGTCGGACACCGCGCGATACCCGGTGCAGCGACACAAGTTTCCCTTGAGTCGTTCGGGAAGCTCGTCCAGATCGTCCTCGGTCAGCGTCGAGGCGGTGACGACCATTCCGGCAGTGCAGAACCCGCACTGGAAACCGGCGGCGTCGACGAATCGCCTCTGCATCGGATGGAGGTCGTCCGGTGTGCCGAGCCCCGCGACGGTGGTGACGGACCGGTTGGCGGCACGAAAGGCAGGGAAGATGCACGAATGCACCGGTTCACCGTCGACGAGCACCGAACATGCGCCGCAATCGCCCGCGTCGCACCCCTTCTTCACCTCGAAGTGGTCGTGTTCACGGAGCAGGGTGCGCAGACACTGGCCGGGCCGTGGAGTGACGTCGGTCGGTACACCGTTGATGTCCACGATCATGACAACTCCTCGCGAATCTGCTGCGCTGCAGTGCAACTGATGTGACGGCGCCAGTCCGGAGCCCCGTGGGGGTCGTCGTACCAGTGCTGGGGACCGATGGTGGCGGCGAGCGCGTCGTCGAGTTCGCCCGCCGTCGGCAGGCTCGGGAAGCGAAGAACGAACGGACGGACGGTCGACGCGCTCACCGTGAGAACGAATTCGCCGCCGTCGTCGACCCGCCCGATCACCACGGCGGCCGATCGGCCCAGCGGTGACAGTGCGAGCTTGCGCATCGCCGTTCTCGACTGGAGTGCGTGCAGCGGAATCTCGATGCTGCGCAGCACGTCTCCCGGTCGAAGGGCGTTGGTGTGCGGGCCCGTGACCAGGTCTGCGATCGCGGTACGGTAGTCGTGGTTCGGCCCCTCGCTCGACCACACCAGTCCGACGCCGTCGAGAGCTGCAGTCAGCGAGATCATCGCACCGGCGGGTAAGGCCAGTGCGATGTTGCCGCCGACCGTGGCGGTCTTCCAGATCTTGAACGAGGCCAACAACGCTGCTGCGCAGCGGGGAAACAGTGTGGTGGCCGGCCACGGTGAGGTGTAGCGCGCCAGTGTTTCGATGGTGCACGTCGCGGCGATCTCGAGGCCGGTCTCGGTGACGGTCAACGGCTCCCAGCCCAAGGCGGTGACATCGACGAGAGTTGCCAGGTGGTCCTGTTTCTCCGAGAACAGCCAGGTACCTCCCGCGAGCACAGCGGTGTCCGGGCGTCCGGGCGGAAGATCCGCGCGGGAGCCGGGAACGAGAATGTCGTCGACAGTACCGAGATCCATGGCCCTCGTTCACCTCGTCCTCGCCGGATGATCCACCACGCCGGCAGATCCACCACCCGATGTGTCATCTCGAACTGTAATGAGTATCTGTTACCGATCTTCGGTCGTTCGGCGATACGCCCGAAACTCGGAGGAAACAACCCACACATACTGTTTCTACCTACGAGCTCAGCTGTTTCGAGCGCGCTCAGCGAAGGCCGGGGGAGGGACAGCAGTGCAGGTCAAGGACTTGCTCGACGCCACGCAGCTCGGCATTCGATTGCTCACCTCCGATACCGACGCCCTTGGGCGCACGCTCCGATGGACGTACACGACCGATCTGCCCGATCCGTCGCGCTACATCGCGGGTGGCGAACTAGTCATCACCGGTCTCGTGTGGCATCGAACGCCCGCTGACAGTGAGATGTTCGTCCAGGCTGTCGCCGAATCGGGGGCTTCGGCACTGGCCGCCGGTGAAGGGCTCCTCGGCCACATTCCACCCGACCTGATCGACGCCTGCGAGCGGCACGGATTGCCGCTGCTCGCGGTGCCCGAGACCGTCTCGTTCGGTGAGGTGACCGAGTTTCTCGTCGGCCGTGTCACCGGAGACCGCATCGCCTCGTTGAACACCTCGCTCGTCCGGCAACGGCAGCTGCTCACCGCGATCGCGGACGGCAGAGCCCTCGACGAGTTGGCGCTGCACACCTCCAGGGAAACCGGGATGGCGTGTCTGATCTTCACGGCGACCGGGCGTCGGCTGGTGGCCGAGGTCTCGGCGTTCTCCGATGCCGACGTGGACATGCTGACGCACGCTGCGCTATCCTCCGAAAGACTGCCCACGACAACAACTCTCAGTGACGGCGGTGTGTACAGTATCTTCGGCATCGGGCCGTCGCTCGTGCAACGGACCACGCGATGGTTCCTCGCGGTGGCGGGAGACATGACGGCGTTCCCACCCGCCATCTCCGATGCGTTCGGCCAGCTCGCGGCCATCGCCGCGCTCGATCGTGCTCGACGCGAGGAGGGACGGCTGGTCCGACGCGAAATCGCCGACCAGGCAGTGGCGTTGATCGAAGCCGACAGCACCGGACCCGAAGCCCTGACGAGGCTGCGTCAGGCAGGAGTCGACCCGGATCGTTCTCTGATCGTCGTCAGGGTCGCCCACAGCGGACGGATCGACCTGCGCGAGATGCTGCGTACCGTGCTGAGCGACACGCTGACCTCTTTCGGTGGCGGATGCGTCGGATGCAGCACGCACGGCGACATCGTCGCGGTCGTCAACACCGATGACCCGAACTTCACGCACACACTGCGAACTCGATTGAGCCGCTTGGGTTCCGGCATCGGACACAGCCGTCTGCTCGTGGGCGTCAGTTCCGAAGCGACCGGAATCACCATCGACGGCGCGCTGCGATCGGCGCGTCACGCACTCGAAGTCAGCAGGCAAGGGTCGAGCCCGGTGACCGTCACCGCGGGTGCGCAACTGACGTCGGCGGTCTCGATGCTCTCGGCTCTGCCCGACGACGTGCGTCGGTCGTTCGTCGAGCACGTTCTCGCTCCGTTGCTCGACTACGACCGGCGGACCGATGCCGGTCTGACCGACACCCTCCGTGAGTTTCTGGCCACCGGTGGATCGTGGAACAGAACAGCCGAGTCGTTGCACGTCCATCTCAACACCGTGCGCTACCGAATCAAGCGAGTCGAGGAGTTGCTGGGCCGCGACCTCAATTCCACCTCGGACCGACTCGACGTCTACCTCGCGCTTCAATCCATCCCTCGTTCGTCGGCCACCGGGGCCGCATAGGATCGAGTAATGACTGGCTTCACCGGAATACCCTTCGCGGCCCTCGACTTCTACGAGGACCTCGAAGCCGACAACAGCAAGCTCTGGTGGAACGAGCACAAGGATGTCTACGACACCGCGGTCAAGGGGCCGATGACGGCGTTGCTCGCGACACTCGAGCCGGAGTTCGGTACTGCCAAGATCTTCCGCCCCTACCGTGACGTCCGTTTCTCCAAGGACAAGACCCCGTACAAAACCCATCAGGGTGGATTCGTCGCTCGCGGCGACAGTCTGGGCTACTACGTCCAGATCGACCCTGCCGGCTTGTTCGTCGCCGGCGGCTTCTACAACTCCTCGACCGACGGCGTTGCCCGCTACCGCCGCACCGTCGACGACGACGTCCGCGGAGCGGAGCTCGAGCGGATATTGGCGGCGCTGACCAAAGCCGGATACGAGATCGGCGGCGACAAGCTCAAGACCAAGCCGCGGGGATACGAGCTCGATCACCCGCGCATCGACCTTCTGCGCCACAAGTCGCTGACGGCGGGCAAGCATTTCGGCTCGCCGGCCTGGCTGGAGACCCACAAGGCCGCGACGAAGGTGCGCGATGCCTGGCGAGCTCTCACGCCGTTGGTGGAGTGGACCGCAGCGCTGCACACGTGAGCGCAGCGCTCTATCCGACGACAGAGTATGTCCGCCAGGCACTTCCGGCATCCGGGGCATCCTCGCGCTCGACGGTTGCCTGAATCAGACCGTACGGCCGATCGTCCGCGTTGAACACCTCGAGATTGTTCTCGATGCCGAACTTGCCCAGGTCGTAGACGAAGTGATGCTTGTTCGGTGCGGACATGGTGATCTCGGCGATGAACGGATACTTCTCCAGCACCGCCTCGCCCATGGCGTACAGGGTCTGCTGCAGGGCCAGCGACTGCAGATTGGCGAACCGCTCGATCATGGCCGCCTTCACGCCCGCGTAGACGGTGTCCCACTCGACGTCGGTGGTGGTGTATCGCCACTGGGCTGTCAGTGATGTCGCCATCACCCGGTCGGTCGTGGGCTCGAGAATCGTCAGGTCGTCCTCGAGGAATCCGTGGAACTCCGAGCCCGTGGACTTGAGAATCACCATCTCCTTGAAACCGCTGATCACCCACGTCCGCTGTGCATCGCCCTTGCCCTCGACGGTCACCGCCGACGTACGGATCTCCTCACCCTTGCGGGTCCACGTGTGATCGTGCTCGACGCCGTCGATCACGGCGCGAGCCCAGGCGTATTCCTCCAGTTCGATGCGGGCACCGTCCACGGGCTCCACATCGTCGACGTAGTGGCGAGCCAGATCGAGGCCGTAGCTCTCCAGGTGCAGTAATCCCTTGGTCTTCGCGTATGCGTACGCGGTCTGCTTCTGAGTATCGGTGGGAAGCACATTGGACTGATCGCCCACCAGGTGAGCGGGGGAGAAGTCCCCACGCAGAGCACTCGAGACGTTGATGTCGTGGATCTCGTGCCGAGGCGAGTCCCGATAGATCCGCACCACACGGTTCTCCGCCTTGCCGTACTGATTGGATCCGAGGACGATCTTTCCGGTCAGGTCGGTCATGTCAGCTCCCGCGATAGGTCGAATAAGCGAAGGGGGACAACAGTAATGGGACGTGGTAGTGGGCATCGGGATCGGTCACGGTGAACGAGATCGACACCTCGGGGTAGAAGCTCGGTGTCTTCGTCGCTTCGAAATAGTCGCCGGTGTCGAACGAGAGTCGGTAGATGCCCGGATCGATCGGCCCCGGTACGACTTCCCCGATGCGTCCGTCCCCGTCGGTGGTGGCGGTGGAGATCTCGCCCTTCTCGGGGTGGAACAGCCGCACCCGCATTCCCACCGCAGGTGTTCCCGAGGTGGCGTCGAGTACGTGCGTCGACAGCCCGGTCACTGTTCCGGACCCAGCATGCGGCCGAGGCGAATTCGGTTGATCTTGGCCAGTTCCACGCGGAGCACCCGTCTTTCGGTTTCGGCATCGTTGTCGAGCCTCTCCTCGAGGATAGCGAGCAGGTCCTCCGCGGATCTGCCGGTGGCGCACACCAGGTAGACGTGCCCGAACTTGTCCTCGTACGCGCGGTTTCTCGCCGCCAACTTCTCGCGTACCTCGGCGCCCGCAGTCGTCACCGCAGCCTGCTCACGTTTCGACGACGGGTTGTCGGCCTTGCCGCCGATGCGGGGATGACCGTCGAGCGCATGATCGATCTCGGCCTCGGGTAGCTCGGCGAGCACTCGATCGGCCCTGTCCAACAGCAGGTCTCGACTGTCGAAGGGGCGACCCTGGGCCACTCGACGGGCCCAGATCGACGATGCGCAGCACTCGTAGAGTGCATGCATCGCCTGCCGATCACTGAGCCGATTGAACCCGTCGAGCCCTATCCATTCGTGCAGCACATCTCGCTCGCTATCTGAAGTCGTTGATGCGCCCGAACCGCGCGGCCGCGATCGGGTTGGCGTCGGCCACGAGATCGTCGAACCGGTAGTTCGCGATCTTGGCGATCTCGATCATCGCGAACGACCGCTCCGCCGACGGTGCGTTCTCGACGCGCGACCACCCGTTGGCCAGGACTCGATCGTAACGTTCGGTCTCCCGTGCACAGATCACCAGCGGGAAGCCGAAGTGTTCGCGGTATTCGGCGGCGAGTTGAACGATGTTCTCGTGTTCGTCCTCCTCCAGGTTGGACAAGCCGACGTGGTCCGCCGCGTTGAGGGTGCCGGTGGCGTCCTCGCTGCCGAGATCGGGGTAGCTGTTGATCAGCTCGATCTGTTCCTCGGTGGTGCCGGCCAACAGTGCCTCCTGGAAGGCCTCGCGCAGACCGTGCGCATCGGCGAAAGGCCGCTGCTGGTAGGCGCGTTCGACAACCCACGGAGTGCCCTGCACCAAGCCGCCGAAGGTGGCAGCGAAATCCTCGGCGGACATCTCGTTGACCTTGTCGAGGGTGATGCCCTTACTCGGACCACCGGCGACGGCCTGCCCGCGATTACCGACGTGAAAGAACAAGACGTTGAGCACGATTGCCGAGACCGCGCCGAGAACGATGCCACTGCCGAACAACATTTCCAGCCAATCGGGCACACCCTCGGAAACCGTCGGTTGAATGGTCACGAGCATCGCGAGCCCGAGGCTCGTCGCGACGATGATCAGGTTGCGGTGATCGGTGAAATCCACCTTCGACAGTGTCTGGATTCCGACCACGGCGACGGTCGCGAAGAGGGCGAGCGCGGCTCCGCCCAGCACCGGGGGTGGGATCGACGCGACGACGGCTGCCGTCTTGGGTAGCAGGCCGAGCAGAATCATGATGCCGCCGGCCGTGGCCACCACCCACCGGCTGCGCACACCGGTCAGGCGGACCAGGCCGACGTTCTCCGAGAAGGCCGTGTACGGGAACGAGTTGAACGTACCGCCGATGACGGTGGCTACTCCGTCCGCTCGCAGAGTCGCTGCGATGTCGTCCTTCTTGATGCGCTTGCCGACGATCTCACCCGTCGCGTACACACTGCCGGTGGTTTCGACGGCGATGATGAGCATGACGACGATCATCGAAATGATCGCGACGACACTGAATTTGGGCACACCGAACAGGAAGGGCTGCGTGAAGCCGATCCAGGACGCCTCGGAGGTGCCGTCGAAATTCATGTCTCCCAGGACGAATGCGACGGCACTGCCGATCACCAGGCCCAGCAGCACCGCGATGGTGGCCATGAAGCCCTTGAAGAACCGTTGGATCAGCACGATGATCAGCAGGGTGCCGATCGCGTAGGCCATCCACCGCCCGTTGGACGGATCCTGTTCGTGAGTAGCGGGATTGGTCACTGCATCGTTGACTGCGACGGGGAGCAGCGCCACTCCGATGATCGTGATGACGGTACCGGTCACCACGGGCGGGAAGAAGCGCAGCAGCTTGCTGAAATACGGAGCCATGAAGAACGTGACGAGACCGGCGACGATGACGGCACCGTAGACGTACAGCAACCCCTCGGTGCCGCCGCCGTTCGCCATCGCGATCGCGATCACCGGAGAGACACCGGCGAACGTCACGCCCTGCAGGAGCGGCAGGCGGACACCGACCTTCCAGAATCCGACCGATTGAATGATCGATGCGATGCCGCAGGTGAACAGATCCGCATTGATCAGGTGAATCAGTTGTTCGTTGGTCAGTCCGATCGCGCTGCCGATGATGATCGGTACCAAGACAGCGCCTGCGTAGAACGCGACGACATGTTGGAACCCGTAGGCGGCAAGCTTCGGAACGGGGAGAACTTCGTCGACAGGATGGACACGTCTGCGTGTGGTGGGTTTGACGGACATGGGTGGGCACCTCGCGGAAGCAACAGGGCAGGATTCCTGCGACGCTGCAGGAGAAGTGCACTAAGAATCAGTCATCGCGCCTATCCTCGCTAGTCGAGCGCGCACAAACTTGTGTACGTACTCGAGTCGGATGTTGTGCGAACATCCAAGACTCCAATCGAGAGCGAAAGGAACGATCGTGTCGGACCTTGCCGTCGGAGTGCTACTGGCCGCCGGTGCCGGAACGCGATACGGATCGCCCAAAGTTCTCGCTCACGACGGGCTGTGGCTGAGGACGGCGGTTCGAGCGCTGCGCGACGGCGGCTGTGATCGCGTGGTCGTGGTGCTGGGCGCGGCGGATGCGCCCATGCCCGACGGTGTGATCGCGGTACATACACCCAACTGGCATCAGGGCATGAGTGCCTCCTTCACCGCCGGGCTGTCGGCGGTGTCGGACGCGGAGTACGCAGTGGTGCACGTGGTCGATACCCCGGACGTCGGACCCGAGGTGGTGCAGGCAGTACTCGCCGCGGCGCGGGAAACCGGTCTCGCCAGGGCCGTGTTCGACGGCCGCCCCGGACATCCGGTCGTTCTGGCGCGTCGACATGTCGACGCAGCCGTGGCATCGGCGTCGGGAGACTCCGGTGCCCGGGACTTCTTGCGGGGAAGAGACGACGTGATTGCCGTCGAATGTTCGCACTGGGCAACGGGAATCGATCACGACTATCGGTGAGCGGACGCCCAGCCTGCCTGTTCGACCGAGTCGGTCTCGTCATCGACTACGAGGATCGGGACCAGTAGAAGCGTCCCCGCGGGGACGCCCGCTTCCGCGGATCTCGGCGGCCACGGCGTCGATCATGCCGTCGAACTGATGACCACCGGTCGGGAACTCGACCACTGTCGCCGACGGCAGAGCCTTCGAGTTCAGCGCCAGATGAGTAATGGGAACCACGTCGTCGTCCTGGCAGTGGACGAGCGTCAGGTCGGTCTCGGGCTCCGGGTCGGTGAACGCGTAGTCGGCGACGTCCCACCCAGCCGGAGTCCAGTCCGGCATCGCCAACAGGGTGGCCCGCAGGCGCCGTTCCCGTCGATGTTCTGCCAAGACCCCGACGAGGACCGAAGCGCCGAAGGAATGCGCAATCACCGCATCGTCGGGTCCGAGCTGGTCCAGTTGCTGCCGAACCGGCGCGGCCCAGTCTTCGAAACCCATGGCGGTGTCGGACAGTTCCGGCATCCGAAGGTCGAGGCGCAGAGCTCGAGCCAACCCGTGCGCCAGCTCCGCGTCGTCGAGAAATCCGCCGGCACCGTGAACGAACAGAAGTCGACCGACCATGCTGGGTTCCTCTCCTCGGCAATGCTGTCACTGAAGAAGACCGAATCGGGGCCGTGAAGTCACCGGTTGACTCCGTTTGGGGTCCGTCGGCAGCGTCGCGTGTCGATGACGGACTGCGTCAGGCATGGAGGCGTCGTACTGCCGAGGAGGCAGCGCATGTCCATTTCGTTCGATCACACCATCATCGTTGCGAAGAACAGTTCCGATTCTGCTGCGTTCTTTCGGGAGCTGTTCGCTCTCCCGGAGGCGCCGTCGTGGGGGCCGTTCGTCAACGTCCAACTCACCGACGGCGCGCTCGTTCAATTCGCCGAGCCCCCCTTCGAGATGCTGACGCACTCCTACCTGTCGACGCCGGGTGAGCCGGTACCGTAGCCA
This sequence comes from Rhodococcoides navarretei, assembly GCF_038069675.1. Classification (NCBI taxonomy): domain Bacteria; kingdom Bacillati; phylum Actinomycetota; class Actinomycetes; order Mycobacteriales; family Nocardiaceae; genus Rhodococcoides; species Rhodococcoides navarretei. The sequence continues at coordinate 3,284,485 of NZ_JBBPCN010000001.1, read as the reverse complement.
CTGTGACCGAGCAGCAGCATGTTTCGATGACGAGGGCCGCCTACGACACCGTTGCCGAGAGCTACGCCGACCTGGTTCGCGACGAACTCGACGGGCGACATCTCGAGCACGGACTGTTGGCGACATTTGCGGACCGAGTGTCGAGCGGCGACGTTCTCGAAGTGGGATGCGGAACCGGCCGCATCACCGAACATTTGCACCGCCTCGGTCTTGAGGTTGCGGGAATGGACCTGTCGCCCAACATGATCGAGGTCGCGCGGCGCGAACACCCACACCTGCGATTCGAGGTCGGATCGATGGAGGTAATGGACGCGGGGGACAGCACCCTGGCGGGGATCGTCGCCTGGTACTCGATCATCCACACTCCTCCCACGCACCTGCCTGCCGTGTTCGCCGAACTGCATCGAGCGCTGACGCCGAACGGTCCACTGCTGCTGGCATTTCAGTCCGGCGACGAGCGAGTGCGGCTCGAACATGTCTACGGACATTCGGTCTCGTACGACGCATACCGACTCGACCCCGACGCGGTCGTGGGCATGCTCGTCGAGGCGAACTTCGAGGTGGACGTGCGCGTGCATCGAGCTCCGATGGGATACGAGTCGACATCGCAGGCATTTCTGTTGGCCCGCAAGCAAATATCGTGACGTCTCGAGACCGGTAGGAGTTGCCCGATGCATGCACCCCGTCCACGCGTTCTCTTCGTTACCGACCTGGCGTATGTGTCAAGGGGTCGACGCTACTGCGACGAGGACATCTTTCTGTCGTCGCAGCTCCGCGAGTGGTTCGACATTGCGCTCTGTCACCCGCTCGACGCGCGTGCGCTGATGGACGGCTTCGATGTTGTCGTTGTCCGGAACTCCGGACCTGTACTCGGATATCAGGATGCTTTCGACGTGTTTGCTCGCCATGCGCGCGAGAACGGCACGAAGGTTTTCACCCAGCTGACCGGCAAAGGCGACCAGAGAGGCAAGCAGTACCTGGTCGATCTTTTCGCAGACGGTTTTCCGGTCATCCCTACCGTCGACGACCCGCAGGACGTCTCGCGTTTACCCGAGGTGAATACCTATGTGGCGAAACCGAAATGGGGTGCCGACTCGATCGGCATGCGTCATGTCGAGCGCGCCGAATTATCGGAAGCAGAGCCGGGCAGCCTGATTCAGCCGCGAATCGATTTCGTGTACGAAGTGTCGTTCTACTTCATCGACCGCACGTTGCAATACTCCTTGTACGCTCCGGACCCCGGCCGACGCTGGGACTTGGAGCCGTACTCGACTACTGCTCACGACGAAGAGTTCGCGCAACGATTCGTCGACTGGAACGACATCGACCACGGAATCACCCGGGTCGACGCATGCCGCACCGCCGACGGAGCGCTGCTGTTGGTCGAGCTCGAAGACCTGAACCCGTACCTCTCACTCGACCGGCTGCCCGAGATGCCACGTCGAGAGTTCGTGAACCACATGGCGCAGGCAATCCTGGCACTGAACGCCCAACCGTAGCGGGCGCAACCAGTCGGGTACAGCAGCATCGGTGCTCATGATTCGGTAGCGTCGAGGCCACGAAAGGTGGTGGCGGATGCCGATCACAGTGCTGCACATATCGGCCGCGCTGCTGTCGGTTCTGCTCGGAGCCGTGATTCTGCTCGCGCGCAAAGGGACGCCGCGTCACCGGCGGTGTGGGCGCGTGTACGGCGTCGCCCTACTGGTGATGGTCGCGTCGTCGTTCTTCATCACCGACCTGCGGGACGGCTGGAGCGTGTTTCATGCAGTGTCGATCCTGACGGCCGCGCTGGTGCTGTTCGGGTGGTGGCAGCCCGTGTTCGGGCGCTCTCGAGCGGGTTGGGTGCGACGGCACATGCTGTCGATGCAACTGTCCTACCTGGTGCTCATCGTGACCGGAACGGCCCAGTTCTTCGATTACCTGCCTCTTCCGAACGACGCTCTCAACGCCATCGTTTTTCTGCAGTTGCCCCTGATGGTCGGGATCGTGGCAATCATTCGACGTAGTCGACGACCTATCGGTTCCCACGATTCGCTACCGTCTTCTCCGTGATTCTCGGAGCGCACGATGCAGTGTCCCGTCGCCCCGCGAGGATCGTCGTCGCGGGGACATCCGGTTCCGGAAAGACCACGCTGGCCGCTCGCATCGGGTCCTTGCTCGACATCGAACACGTCGAGATCGACAGCTTGTTCCACGGCCCGAACTGGACGCCGCGTCCGACGTTCGAGCGCGATGTCGACGAGTTTCTTGCACGCCCGTCGTGGGTTACCGAGTGGCAGTACACCATCGTCCGTGACCGTCTCGCCGATCGAGCCGAGCTGTTCCTGTGGCTCGACCTACCGCGTCGAACAGTCATCCGCCAGGTCATCGTTCGCACACTCCGTCGTAGGTTCGGTAGGCAGGAGCTGTGGAACGGGAACATCGAACCGCCGCTGCACCGAATTTTCTTCGATCGTGAGTACATCGTCCGGTGGGCCTGGAGCACCCACCGGTTGACGACCGAGCGGGTGCAGCGACTGAGTATGCGCTGCCCAGAGCTGACGATTGTTCGATTCAGGTCGCACCGGGATATGGACGCGTGGATCGCGCACCAGCTGATTCCGCTGACGTGACAGGTGCTTTCAGCAGCCCAATTGCGTTGCGAGAGAATCGATCGAGTCGACGCTGTAGGTCCAGTCCGATTCCGCAACGAGGTCGGCAGTCTGACTCGGCCCGTGTTCGAGTGGACGGGCGACGAATGCCGTTGCGAAGCCACAGTCCGCGGCCGCAGCGAGATCGCTGTTGTGTGCGGCCACCATCATGCACTCGCTCGGCTCGACACCCAGAATGTCCGCGGTGCGGAGATACGCGTCGGGCATGGGCTTGTACGCCTGTACCGGTTCCGCGCCGAGGATCGCGTCCCACGGCAGTCCGGCATTCTTGGCCATGTCCAGCAGCAACGAGATGTTCCCGTTGGAGAGCGGGGCGACGATGAAGTCGGTGCGGAGCCGGGTGAGCCCAGGCACCGAGTCCGGCCACGGATCCAATCGATGCCACGCGTGATTCAAGGATGCGACATCACTGTCGTCGAGCCGAACATTGAACTCCGACAGTACGACTCGAAGCGACTCGAGATGGAGTACATCGAGCCTGGTGAACGGTCGACTGCCCGATCGAACCTGCTCCATCGCCGGTTGATACAGGCTGCGCCAGCGGTCGGCAAATGCATGGCTGTCGACGTCGGAACCACACACCGATTCGACCTCGCGGGCCACGCTGGTGCGCCAATCGACCACCGTGCCGAACACATCGAACAGAAGCGCCTTCAACGATCCTTCTTCTTTTTCTTCGGATTCTTCGAGTGACCGCCTGCGGACAGCAACGCACCGGCGAGGGGAATGAGAAGGAAGAAGAGCCACTTCTGATCGAAGTCGGTGAGGAAGAACAATGCCAGTGAACCGAAGATGACCAGGGGCATCACCACTGCACGCCAATCGATTCCGGCACCGCCCTCGGCCGGTGCCGGAGACTTCCCGAGCTGGGCGGGTGTGTGTGGCGTCGACGCAGTGGGGAGATCGACGAAGACCTTGTCGATCTCCCCACGCGTCGTCGCCGAAGCAACGACGGCGCTGCGCTCGTCGAATTCGGGCACAGTCAGCCGCCCCTCACTGAAGTGCAGGCTCAGTGCCTCGAGGGCCTTCTCCCGATCGGCCGTACCGATCCGAATTTCCGGAAGCTCGGACATCGCTACGTCATTTGATCTCGGCGAGGACGGTGCCTTGGGTGATGGCGTCGCCTGCGGTGACGGTCAGGCCGGTGATGGTGCCTGCTTTGTGGGCGTTGACGGGGTTTTCCATTTTCATCGCTTCCAGGACGGCGACGAGGTCACCGGCGGCGACTTCCTGGCCTTCGGTGACGGCGACTTTGACCACGGTGCCCTGCATGGGTGCGGTGACCGAGTCTCCGGAGGCGGCTCCTGCACCGGCGCCGCCGCGGGTGCGGGCTTTGGGTTTACGGCGCACCGCACCGGCATTCCCGCCGTTGTTGTTGCCACCGAGGGACAGTTCCCCGGGCAGGGAGACCTCGACGCGTCGGCCCCCGACCTCGACGACGACGGACTGACGGGGTAGTGCGTCGTCGTCGTCGATCGGCTGGCCTGCGGTGAACGGGGGGACCTGGTTGTCCCATTCGGTTTCGATCCAGCGGGTGTGCACCGAGAACGAGTCGCCGTCGCCGATGAACGCGGGATCGGAGACCACCGCGGCGTGGAACGGGATGACCGTCGCCAACCCGTCGACGGTGAACTCCGCGAGCGCCCGCCGCGAGCGTGCGAGGGCTTCGTCGCGGGTGGCTCCGGTGACGATGAGCTTGGCGAGCATCGAATCGAACTGGCCACCGATCACACTGCCGGATTCGACACCGGAATCGACGCGCACTCCCGGGCCGGAAGGTGCGGTGAAGGTGGTGACCGGGCCGGGGGCGGGCAGGAACCCGCGGCCGGCGTCTTCGCCGTTGATCCGGAACTCGAACGAATGCCCGCGTGGTTCGGGGTCTTCGGTGATGGACAGTTCGTCGCCGTTGGCGATCTTGAACTGCTGCAGGACGAGGTCGATGCCGGAGGTTTCTTCGGTGACGGGGTGCTCGACCTGCAGTCGGGTGTTGACTTCCAGGAACGACACGAGGCCGTCTTGGCCGACGAGGTATTCCACGGTGCCGGCTCCGTAGTAGCCGGCTTCGAGGCAGATGGCTTTGGCGCTGGAGTGGATTTCTTTGCGTTGGGCGTCGGTGAGGAACGGGGCGGGGGCTTCTTCGACGAGTTTCTGGAAGCGGCGTTGCAGGGAGCAGTCGCGGGTACCGGCGACGATGACGTTGCCGTGTTGGTCGGCGATGACCTGGGCTTCGACGTGGCGTGGCTTGTCGAGGTAGCGTTCGACGAAGCATTCTCCACGCCCGAACGCCGCGACGGCTTCGCGGGTGGCGGAGTCGAACAGTTCGGGGATTTCCTCGCGGGTGCGGGCCACTTTCATGCCGCGTCCGCCGCCACCGAATGCGGCTTTGATGGCGATGGGGAGGCCGTGTTCGTCGACGAACGCGAGGATTTCGTCGGCGTCTTTGACCGGTTCGGAGGTGCCGGGGACGGAGGGGGCTTTGGCGCGGGCGGCGATGTGGCGGGCGGTGACCTTGTCGCCGAGGTCGCGGATGGACTGGGGGGACGGTCCGATCCAGATCAGTCCGGCGTCGATCACGGCCTGGGCGAAGTCGGCGTTCTCGGAGAGGAATCCGTAGCCGGGGTGGATGGCGTCGGCACCGGACTTGGCGGCGGCGTCGAGGATCTTGTCGATCACCAGGTACGACTCCGCCGATGTCTGCCCACCGAGGGCGAAGGCTTCGTCGGCCAGGCGTACGAACGGGGCATCGGCATCGGGCTCGGCATACACAGCGACACTGGCCAACCCGGCATCGGCGGCCGCCCGGATCACCCGCACCGCGATCTCACCACGATTGGCGACAAGAACCTTGGTGATCTGAGCACTGGCATGGCTGGGCACTGAGCCTCCTACGGATATATTTCTCGCGTGCATCGTTGCGAACGTCACGTCGGAGTCTAAGCACCGGCACTGTGATCGCTGCAATCGGTCCACACCGCTGCAGTGCATCGGTGGCGAGCCGCCGAGGGCTACTGATTGGTAGCGATCTGACCGGAGTCGGAATGCCCGATATCGGAGCGCTCGTCGTCCGCATGAGGGAATCGGGCGGTGCCGGTGTCCGCGACATCGGTCAACAGCTTCCGGAAGGCACCGACGTACTCGTGGACCCGCGCGGTTGCCTGCTCGGTGTTGGGGTAGCGCGCGGCGATGTTCATTCCCTGCGGCGTGCGATTGATCCAGATGTAGACGTCGTGCTGATACTGCTTACTACGCAGGGCTCGGGCGTTCCAGTCCGGCCAATGCTCGGCGGCCGGTGCGAACCGGACATCCATGAACGACACGACGAAACGCGGGCGGGCGGAGTAGCCGAGAGTGGTGAACACACGATCGAGGGGAACTCGGGCGATCGGTTTGGTCTTCTTCACCTCGGCCGAGGCCGCTGCCACCACCGAGCCGAAGGAGTCCGTGCCGGCGATGTCGAACGATATGGGGCACAGTCCGACGAACCAACCCAGCGCGGAGGCCCATTGGGGCTCGTCCCGGGTGTGGACCGGAGTCACCGTGCGAAAGCGAGTGCCGCCGCCCAGTTCGGAACCGGTGATGGCCAGCACTGCGAGCAAACCGGCGAACAGGCTGTGCCCGGTCTTGCGGCACGCGACCGAGAACGCGTCGGCCTGATCGGGGTCGAGTACCCACGCGGACAAACCGCCCTGGGGCAGATCGTCCGGGCTCGGATCACCGATGTCGAGGGGAAAGGCAGGTAGCTCGCCGTCGCCGTCGACGAGAAAATCCCGCCAGATCCGCACAGCGTCGTGCGAATGCTCCAGTTCCGCATTCCTCTCGCGTTCGGAGGAACCGAAGTCGAGGTAGCTGCCGGCCTCGAAGAGGGCGGCAGGCGCACCGCCGAGTTCTTCTCCGTACAGAGCAGCGATCTCGTGGGCCACCAGCACCGTGGACAGCCCGTCGATGATCGAGTGATCCGCTGCGAAGAACACGGTGATCGGACGCGTCTCGTCCACCGGTTCGAGCGTCACGAAGGCATAGGCGGGCCAGATCAACGGCGAGGTGAACTCGTCGAAGAGATACTGCAGGTGCTCGAAGACCTCGCTCGATTGCGCGCACCGCTCCTGCTCGACCTGCCAGATGTCGATGGCTCCCTGTGCGGCGGTCACCCGCGTCATCTCGCCCGTCACCTCGTCGATCGACGCGCTCGAACGCATCGCCTCGTGCCGGTCTATCCAGTTCAGAACTGCCCGGCGAAACGCAGGCTTGTCCAAGGGGCCCGCGATCTCGAAGGCTGCGCCGAGCCATGACTCACGACCGCGACGAGGACTGCTCAGGCTCGTCCGCAGGTGTGCCTCGTGGACGTAGGACGTCGGCCTGGCGTCGGGCCGCCACCCTGCCGCTTCCGGCGTGCGGGCCTGCGGGCCGACGCTGGGTATCCACTCGGTGAGCGTGCCCGCGGGAACCGCGTAGTCCGCTAACTCCGTGAATTCCATGTCGGCAGCAACCAGCCTTCGTTCGAGTGCATCGGGGGACAGGGCCCTTGCAGCCCTGCCGCGGAGTCTAACGACGACCCGTTGTATCGATCAAGACGACGGCGCGCTACCGTCGCCGTCGCCCGTCAACGCAGGTGACGCTTGATCCGCGCCAGCATCGCCGACATTCCGCGCAGTCGTAGCGGGCTGACCGCGTCGCTCAGCCCCAGCGCCGAGTAGAAGTCGTCCGGCACGTCGAGGATCTCCTGTGCGCTGAGACCGTCGAGTCCCTGCGCGAGGATCGAGGCGAATCCCCGCGTGGTCGGCGCTTCCGGCGGGGCGCTGAAGTACAGCTGGATCCGCGCCGGATCTCCTGCGTCCACCGACAGGAACAGCGGAGACTGGCACTCCGGCACCGGTTCCATCGAATCCTGGGCCAGGTGCTCGGGCAGCGGAGGCAGTTCGCGACTGAACTCCAGCAGCAGCTGCAGTTTGTCCTGGCCCTCCACTGCGGCGAAGTCCTCGACGATCTCGGCCAGCGATTCCGGAAGGGAACTCATCGAGCCGCCGGAGCCGATCCGGGCTCCTCGCCCTTGGCGATCGGGACGCGAACGGCGTTGCCCCATTCGGTCCACGAGCCGTCGTAATTGCGAACCGAGTCGTATCCGAGCAGGTGGGTCAACACGAACCAGGTGTGACTCGACCGCTCACCGATGCGGCAGTAGGCGATCACCTCGTCGGTCGAGAAGGTGTCGGAGTAGATCTCGTCGAGTTCCTTGCGGGAACGGAAGCGTCCGTCCGGTGCAGCCGCCTTGGCCCACGGGATGCTCACGGCGGTGGGGATGTGGCCTCCTCGCAGCGCGCCTTCTTCCGGGTAGTCGGGCATGTGGGTGCGCTCGCCGGTGTACTCGGCGGGGGAGCGGACGTCGATCAGTGGCACGGTGCCGAGCGATCCCAGCACGTCGGAGGCGAACGCACGGATGGGCGCGTCGTCACGCTCGATCACCGGGTAGTCGGTCGCGGGGAACTCGGGGACATCGAGCGTGGTGTCACGGTTCTCCGACAGCCAGGCGTCACGACCACCGTCGAGCAGACGGACGTCCTGATGGCCGAAGAGGGTGAACACCCACAGTGCGTACGCGGCCCACCAGTTGCTCTTGTCGCCGTACACGACGATGGTGTCTTCTCGCGAAATACCCTTGCGGCTCATCAGTGTCGAGAACTGCTCGCCGTCGATGTAGTCGCGGGTGACCGGATCGTTGAGGTCGAGATGCCAGTCGATCTTGACGGCACCGGGGATGTGGCCGACGTCGTAGAGCAACACGTCCTCGTCGGATTCGACGACGCGAAGGCCGGGGGTGCCGAGATGAGCGGACAGCCATTCGGTCGATACGAGACGATCCGGATGCGCATAGTCGGCGAACGTTGCGTTGGAATCGGTTGGTACAGGCACGTATCGGCTCCTACGGAAGATATTCGGCTCGCGGCCCGCCCGGGGGTGAACGGACTGCACTGTCGATCCTATGCGGAATCGGTTCGTCAGGGCGTCAGGGCAGCGATGTCGGGCTTCGTTGTGCAGGCCCGCATGAGGGCGACGAGTTCGGCGGTGAACGCGGCCATCACCGAGCGTGCCGTGGGTGTGTCGGGGAAGCGTGCTCGCAGGGCCAGGCCCGAGGCGGTGCGGGAGACCCAGAACTGGGCGTCGTCGGACACCGTGGCATTGCTGATGTGGTGTGCGTTCGAGTCCTCGAAGAGTTCGTGTCCGTCGATTCTCGTGTAGTCGATGTAGGACACCATGAACACGTCTCGACGCGACAGCGTGAACGCATCGCCGAGATTGGCCAACACCTGGGGGATCGGGACGGTGCTCAACGGCAGTGCCGCCCGAAACGCGCTGTGGGCGGCGGTGATCGTGTCGGAGAGGTGGGTTCCGACCTCGACGGTCATGGGGGCATTGGTGGTGAACCAGCCCAGGGCTCGCGACCACTTCTGCTGATGGCGGGTGTGCAGCGGGAACAGAAACGGCATGCGGCTCGGTCCGCCGATGGCGGCACCGGCCTGCGCGATGGCAGCGACGACGCCTGCAAACATGCCGGCTCCCGATCCGGCGCAGAGCTGCTCGAATTCGAGGGTGTGCCGCGCATCGAGCACGGGGGTGAGCGCCGTTGCCTGTGGCGCGGCGTCACCCTCGGCGAGGCCGAGGTCGAAGGGGAAACGCGGCGTGGTCCCCCCGCACTCGGTGAGAAAGTTCGCCCACCGCACCATGCGCTCGTCCGCGGGATCGACGCGCGGCTCGGTTGCCTCGATGCGGCAGTACTCGACGAACCCACCCACCGGCGGCAGGTCCACGTCCGGGTTCGAGGGGCAGCGACGGTAGGCGTCGTACAGGGTGTGGATCTCGTGGACGACCACGGCGATGGACAGGGCGTCGACGTTGGCGTGGTCGAACGCGCACAGCACGGTCGAGGTGTCCGGCCGGTCGATGCCGAAACAGGTGTACGACGGGAATTGCCTTGCATCACAGTGTAATTGGAGTGCGCTTCGGAGCTGATCCCGAAGCGTGGACGCCGACGCGACAGCGGATCGAGTGGACTGCCGCATCTCGACGGCACCCTGCTCGTAGAGCGTCCGTTCGACCCCGGACGTTCTGCGGACGAACGCACTGCGCAGGGTGTCGTGGCGGTCGATCAGACGCTCGAATGCCCACCCGAGTGCTTCGATATCGATGCTGCCCTGGACATCGAAGGACCCGGCGATCCAGACGCGCTCGGCCTCGTCCAGATCGCCCAGGTGAAACAGCTGGTTGAACGACGGTGGAATGGGCGAGGGTCGCGGATCGCCGGTGACGACGGCGGTGAACTCGATCAGCGCACCCGCACGCGGGGTGTACTCAGTGATCGAGGTGACCCGCACCGGCCGGCTCCTGAACGAGATGGTCGAGCGTGATGTCGTAATCACTCTCGCGTGCAATGGTGTTCAGCACGTGCGCGAGGTGGTCGTGGTATCGCTGCACCGCAGCGGCGGCGACCTCGTTATCGGGGGTTTGTGCCACCAGATACAGGTGCTCACCGTCTCGGTTGATCCACATCGATGCGTTGGACGTCGAACCCTCTCCGGTGAAGTGCTTCGCGCGTGTGTCGGCGTCTCGCCCGACGCCGGGGAACCAGCGAAAGTCGATGTACGAGAGCATGTTCGGGCTGACCGCCAGCTCGCTACCCAAAGTGCCGTCGGCGGCCAGAGCGCCGAGTACGGCGTGCACCGGGGCCTCGGCGATCTGTTTGGCCTCCTCGAAGCCTCGGTGCGCCAGGGCCGCGACGTCGGAGAACGTGTCGTGTCCTGCCACCTCGAATGCGACCGGAGCGAAATTGACGAACCACCCCTGAGACTGTCCGTAATCACCGTGGTGCCGGGTACTCAGTACGGTGATCCCGAAGTAGTCGGTGGCACCGGCCAATTCGAAGTCGGTGATCCCGACGGCGGCGAAGATGCCGCTGCTCATCCGGGCCCCGGCGGCCTTGCATGCGGCGTCGAATGCGGCAGTCAGGTCCTTGTCCAGCAAGTGACGTTCGACGATGCGAACCGGGGCTTTCTCACCGGGTGCGAGCCCGAGGTCGAGTGGGAATCGGGGCATCCGGCCGTCATGCCGGGTGAAGATGTCTCGCCAGGCGGCGATTTCGGGAGCATCGGACCCGAATGTTGCCGCTCGTGCCCGTTCGTCGGCGGCGTAGGTCAGATGGCTACCTGCTTCTGCAAGTTCGGGTACCTGTGCTCCGGTCTCGAGGGCGTACAGATCGGCCAATTCGCTGATGACCAATGCCTGCGAACCGCCGTCGGTGAACGCATGGTCGGCACCGTAGTACAGGGTGAAGCTACCGGGCCTGGCGACGACACCGACGACGAAGCCGGGCCAGACGTCCGCGGTTGCCCCGGACGAGAACCGTTGGCGCACATAGCGTTGGAACTGCTCGTCGTCCGTCGACTCACCGGCGTCCGACACCTCGAACGCGGCTACCTCGGGGGTGGCGAGATGTCGAACGACGGTGTTGTTCTCGACCTCGAACCAGCAACGCAGGCCCTCGTGACGCACTACGTAGGCGGCCAGCGCGCGGCTCATCGCGTCCGTGTCCACGTCACCGTCGATCTCGGTTGCGACCCCGGTGTAGGCGGTGTGAACATCGCCGCGTTCGCGTGCCGCCCAGGCCGCCTTCAGATGGTCCTCCTGAAGAAACGACGGCGGAGTCGAATCGGCCGGTGCCGCAGCGGCGATCGCTTCGGCCGCCGCCGTCGGATGCCACTCGAGCAGACGGCCGGGAGCGGGATTCCACCTGCCCATTGCGGTGATGATCATCGTCGCTTCATCCTTTTCGGTTGGGGCCGCGGCCCGATTCGATGGCTCACTCTGCGGCGACGACCACCGACTGCGAGGCCGACGTGAGCACCGTATCGGCACCGCAGTCGGAGTCGATCACCGCCGTCAACACTGCGACGAACTCGGTGATGAAACGGTGGACGTTGGTGGATGCAACATCCGAACTGGGGAAGCGCGCGGAGATGTTGAGGCCTTCGAGCGTCCTGTTGACCCAGAAGTACACCTCGTCGTCGGCGTGGCAGTTGCTTCGCAGAGCCCGGCCCTTGCGGCCCTGCCACTGCGCGGCGTCCGGAAGGAACCGAAGGTCGATGTACGAGACCACGAATCGGGGAATCTCCGTCGACTCGAGGATCTGGGCGATCTTCGAGTACGGCATACGTGCCAGACCCTTGTTGGCCGCGCCCGCAGTTGCCGCGGCTTCGAGTGCCTCCCCGAAGGTGTGAGCGTTGTCGAGCTCGATCTCCATGGGCAGGATGCCGACGTACCACCCGACCGACGCAGCCCACTTCTGCTCGTCTCTGGTGTGCATCGGCATCACGGTGCGCAACGACGAGCGGCCGGACAGGCGCGCGTTCGTCAAGGCGAGAGCCGCGAGTATTCCGGCTTGCATGTTGTACCCGGCGGTACGGCACGCAGAGTTGAAGGCATCCGACTGGTCGGACGTCAGCAACCACGACGAGATGCTGCTCTGAGCAGCTGGATCGGCGGCAGCGGGTGCCCCGTCGACCGTCACCGGCAGTGGGAAGGCGGGGAAGCGTCCGTCCTCCACCGACAGAAATTCCTGCCAGGTGCGCACTGCGCTGTGGTCGCTGGTCAGCGTCTCGCCGAGAGTCCTCTCGGACTGGCTGAAGTCGACATAGCTACCTACTTCGGGTAACTCCGGGTCGATGCCGTCGAGGGCGTGTGCGTACAGGCGGTCGATCTCGTTGATGGCATAGATCTGGCTGTAGGCGTCCATCACCGAGTGGTCGGCGGCGAACGCGAGCAGGAACGACTCTCCCGGCCCGTTCGCCAGAGCGCGGGATGCGTCGTCCGGTTCGATGGTGGCGAGGACGAAGTGCGGCCACGCCGTCGGAGACACGGTTTCGCCGAACCAGGAGTGCAGGTGGCTGAAGACCTGAGTCTCGGTCCGGGGTTCGGTGTGTGCCCGATCGGTCACCTGCACCGCATCTGCCGGAGCGGTGTGGCGCAGCCACGAACCGGATTCCTCGTCGCGCCGAACCTTGGTGCGAAACGCCTCGTGGCGAGCCATGTATGCGGCGATCGTTGCGCGCACTGCGTCGACGTCGTAGCGGCGATGAATCTCGAACACGGTGCCGATCCACGATCCCGGTGCGCTGCGCTCGCAGTGGTCCTGGTGCGTGAAGGACAGGCCGCGGGGGTCCGGTGCCCAGCGGTCGTCGTCGACGCGGGGGACCCACTCGGTCAGGCGACCGGCGGGGAGGGGGTAGTCGGCGAGTTCGGTGTATTCCATGGGAGTCCTCTTCCGTTCCGGGCTCGGTCAGCGATGTTCGGCGTTCGTTCGGTATTGCGTGTCCGATTACGGTTGAGCCGCGCGTGTAAAGCAGCGGAGCGGTGCCCGTCGCGTCGACTCGTCGTTTATGTGTTTGCTGTTGGATTGCTGCTTTCGTCATTGAAAGAACAACGTCATTGCCGTCGACCCGAAGTGAGTCCAGAACACACGATAGGGCGAAACCAAAATTATTTCGCTACGCGTAAAAGTAATACTTCTCACTGCCGAGCGTCTTGACCTGTCGATCCCGGATGTCCTGCCGAAGACGCCCCGACTGTCCTATCGTTCGACCGCGTCACTGTTCTTGCTGGTCTTCTTCATGAATGTTCACAGGGGGAGTGTGGTGCGGCACGGCTCGGACAAAAAGTTACGAGCCACATCACTGGATAGGCCGAACATGATGCGGGGCACAATTCGGTGTGCATATCACTGCACCTATTGTCGATTGCTAATACGTGGTGAGTGGCGAATTCTCACCGCTGCCACGGTGTCGGAGATGTAGTACGTTCGGCGCGTGACTCGAATTGGATTTGCCGATCACCTATTCTTGAGAATGCACCACGGCATCGGATATCCCGTCTATAACCAGTTTTTGTGGTGGTTCGACGAAACCGTCCGGCGCGACGACCTGGAAAATCTACGCAACAACCTGTCCGACGGTTTGCTTGCGCGCCGAGTGGTCTCCTCGAGAGTGCCGACTGCTCGTGCTCGATGGGTGCGATCACCCGTCTCCCATTCACTGGACTTTCACTCGCAGTTCATCGACGAGGCCGACATACCGGCGTGGGCCGACGGCCGTCTCGATCCCGACATCGATCCTGAAACCGGTCTCGGATGGCGTCTGGCGGCGGCACCGGTGTCGAACGGTGGGACGGTCGTGTCCTTGGTCGCGTCGCACATGGTCGCCGACGGCGGTGCGCTGATCGAGGCAGTCCGTGCTGCGAACAACCGGTCGAAGCAAGGCCGGTTGGCTCCTGACGCCGACGGCATCGCAGCCATCGGCTCGGACCTCAGAGACGCCGCAGAGCAAGCGCGGTCCGTCGCTGGGTGGCTGGTGAACGCCGCCGCCGACGCACTGCCGATCCCGACCCGAACCGAACCCGACGCGGTCGTCCCACGATCCCGCCCGACCCGGTCACGGGTGCCGGCCGACGCGATGGACTCCGACTGGGTATCACCTCACGCCGTGGCAGAGGTGGAGGCGGGTGCCTGGACCGCAGCCGCCCAGCGATGGGGTGGTACGTCCAATTCGCTGTTCATCGCCGTCCTGACGGCAGCGTCCGGGAACGCCGGACGTGCCTCGATCGGCGACTCGGTGCAGTGGTCTCTGCCGGTCAGTGACCGCACCCCGGCCGACACCCGTTCCAACGCCACCAAGATCGTCAAGATCGACGTCCCCGTCACCGACGCCTCGGACCGCGACCTGACGACGATTCGGTCGATCAGCAAGGCGGCGTTCACCGCTTTCGCCGTGAGGCAGGCCGAAGGGCAGGCACCCACAGGCATCTCGCAGGCCCTTGTCCAAATGCTGCCCGACGCCGTGGTTGCGCGTGTTCCGCAGCCGCGAGACGGTGCCGAAGGGCTCGCGTCCAACCTCGGTGTCCTGCCCGAGGACTTCACCACGGTGGCCGGCGTTCGGGCTCGTGCAGTCTCGGGCAGGGCGACGTTCGCGGGAGCGGATGCCGCATTCGCCCGGTCGCTCGACGGTGGTCTCACGGCCTGGGTGTGCGAGACGGGATCGAGCGTGACCGTGACCGTGCACGCCATGGATCCCGATCGCTTTGCCGACGAGGACGTCCTGCGTGAACACCTGACCGAGGCGCTCGCTCGATGGGAGCTGTCCGCGCGTTTCTGGTGACTGCGTCAGCGGTCGCGCGCGGCGGCTTCGGCGATGTCGGCAGCTGCAGCCACCGCCGTTGTGGTCGGGGCAACGACGTCGGCGAGTCGACGCGCCGCCTGCCTGGCGCGGTCGGTAGTGATATCGGTAATGGCCTGCTGCAACACGGATTCGGTCAGTGTCGAGAACTTCGTGCTGGCTCCGGCTCCGATCCGTCGTAGAGCGGTTCCCCAGTACGGCTGATCGGCGCTGAACCAACACACGAGCGTCGGTAGACCCGCCCGCGCAGTGGCCGCCGTCGTACCCGCGCCGCCGTGGTGCACCGCGGCGAGGCACTGCGGGAAAACAGTCCCATGATCGACCGAATCCACGATCTTGATGCTGGAGTTCGTCCGAGTCGCAACAGAATCGGCACCGACGAGGTTGCTCCAGCCGGCACAGACGAGAGCACGAACACCGAGTTTTTCCACGACGTTCTCGATCATGCGCAGGAGGGCGGCCGGGTCGGGAACAGGCATGCTGCCGAATCCGAAATACACCGGTGCCGAGCCGGCCTGCAGCCATTCCTCCAGCGTGGGATCGGCCTCGAAGCGTCCACTGCTCAGGCCGAGGAATCCGACGAACGGACGAAGCGGTCCCCATTGCTCGGCGAGCCCTGGGAACAGCGCCGACTCGTAGGCCTGAATCTCGACCCCGCCGTAGCGTTCGGAGCGAACGGGCAACGAATCGCCGGTCGGTGCCATTCCGAGGGACACTCTCTGCGCGTTCTCTCGGGTCTTCATCGACTTCCAGCGCATCGACTCTGCCAATGCCCACATCGATCGATTGAGCCGGCCCGGCAGGGTGATTCCCGGAACCACGGGCACGACGTCGTTGCGCCGGAGTGGGCAATAGTGCAGTGCCACAAAAGCACTGCCCGCAGACTCGGCCATGTTGAAGGCCATTTCCTGCCCCAGCGAACCGGTGACGACCGCATCGCAACCTTCGGCCATCTGCTCGAGTTCGGCTGTCATCCGGTCCCAGCCGTAGTTGGCAAGCTCGGCCAGTGCCGCCAACCTGGTCCGCGGATTGCGTGATTTGATACGCACCCTGATCAGCTCGGACTCCAAGAGGCGCTGGGTGTCCGGGCCGAACGACACCACGCGGATCGGGTCGCACTCGGCCGTTGTCGTGCGCGCGAAGTCCAGCAGATTCGGCGGTGCGCCGAACACCACCTCGTGCCCGCGATCTGCGAGTTCGACGCCGAGCGCCAGACCGGGCGTCACATCACCGCGGCTCCCGTTGAAGGGCATCACGAACTTCATACGGGCACTCGCAGTCGCGTCGGTTTCGGAGAGCGATCACAACCTATCAGCTTCGCTCGCAGTAGCCCGGTGCGGAAAACATATGGTGCGAAACACATTTGCGGCCCACCTGCGTCTGCACTCGCGCAGCGATAGTCTCTCGAGGTGGAAAGACTGACGTACGACGACGACCTGTTCCTCCGCATGGAATGCGTACTCGGGGTACCGGTGGTGAACCAGATCGTCTGGAAGTTCGACGGTGCCGTCGCACTCGACGCACTCGAATCGATGTGGCGAATGCTCGCCGCAGGTCCCATCGATCGATCCGTTCGGCGGACGCGGATGCCCGGAGCCCGTGACAGTTGGACGGCGGCGCGCCGATCGGCCGATCCCGTGGCGATCGGATCGTCGATCGACCGCACGGCGGTCGACAGGTGGATCGAGGACGAAGCCGCAGTGACGTTGGACCCGATCGGGGGACCGGCGTGGCGCTTGTCGGCCACCTCGGTCGACGGAGGCGGCACGATCGTGTCGCTGGTCGGCTCGCACGTGGTCGGCGACGGTGGGGCACTGACCTCTGCCGCCGCGGCTGCGCTCGCCGGACGCGCTGTACCCGACGACTTCGTACGCGTCGGACTCGATGACGACTCCGCGTCCTCGATGGCGCTCTCGGGAGCCGATGTGTCCGATGGTCTCGGCCGGATCGGTGCGTCGCTCTCGGGTGCGGCACGAGCGATCGGCCGCACCGCGGTGGAGACGGCGAGGGCACGGTTCACGGCGTCGGCCGGCCGGAGCAACGCCGCGCCGGACTCCACGAGCGCCGATCCGGACCGTCCGCGCGTGTTGGTCGCACCCGAGAACGGGGCGTGGGTTCCGAGCACCGTCGTTGTCGACTGTCTTTCCTCGCAGTGGTCCGCCGCTGCAGCGAGCAAGGGCGGCAGCTCCAACAGTCTGCTGGTCGCGGTGGTGCTCGGAATCCTGACCGGAAGCGGCAGGATCACAACGGAGGACAGGGTTCGCGTCGCCCTTCCGGTCAGTACCAGGACCACGGGAGATCGGCGCGCCAACGCGACCTCCGGTGTCTCGATTCATGTCGATGCCGGAGGGGCGTACCTCGACGATCTCGGAGCTATCCGCGCATCGAGCAAGCAAGCCTTCAGAACCCAGGCCGATCGCACCGTCACGACGACGTTCGAACTTCTCAAACCGTTGATGCAGTTGCTGCCGGACGCGATCGTCGCCAAGCTCGCCGCGTCGGGATCGGCACCGCTGTGCCTGTGTTCGAATCTCGGTGCACGAGGCGCCGCGCTGCGCACCATCGGCGGTGTCGACGCCACCGCGGTCGCGATGAGGTCGATCACGCAGAACACCGATGTCGACCTGCTGCGCCGCACCGGCGGCGGCGTCAGCGCCTGGTGGAACGAATCGGGGGAGCGCGCGACACTCTGCGTCACCGGGCTCGATCCGGACAGGTTTCCCAGCAAGGAGCACCTGCGTGGGCTCGTCGAGGCGGAGTTCGAACGATGGGGCCTGACGCCCGAATTCTGGTGACCTCGAGACAAGTCACAACTGCAGGCGAGGACGGATTTTCGACCGGATCGCCGGTGCGGCTATGCTTTCCGACTGTTCGAGTGTTCGAGCAGGTGTGAGAAAGGGGAGCGATCCATGGCAGTGGTCGTGTTGTTCGGGTCCGAGACCGGTACGGCCGAGGAGGTCGCCGACAAGATTGCGGACGTGCTGAGCGATCATGACGCCGAGGTACGCGACATGCTCGAGTACGAGGTGTCCGACATCGACACCGACGACTTCCACGTCGTCGTCTGCTCCACCTACGGAGACGGCGAACTCCCCACCGGTGCAGAGCCGTTTTTCGATGCACTCGTCGAGGACGCTCCGGACCTCGCCGGACTGCAGTTCGCGGTGTTCGGTCTGGGTGACCGGGTCTACGAGGACACCTTCAACCGCGGCGGCGAGATCCTCGCGGAGAAGCTCACCGAACTCGGCGGCAAGCAGATCGGTACCCACGCTCGGCACGACAGCTCGTCGAACATCAAGCCGAAGTCCATGGCCGAGGAATGGGCTCGGGAGTTGATCGACCTACTGCCCTGACGGTAACGACCGACTGCGACGGGTACCTTCCGGCGGAGCCGGAACGATCACGACGGTGTTCGGTCCCAGAGGGCAGCCAAGGACGTACCCACACGGGTGAGCAGTGTCCGCACCAGCGGCAGACCTATTCCGATCACCGACGACGGATCGCCCTCGATGCGGTCGACGAACCAGCCGCCGAGGCCGTCCAGCGTGAACGCACCTGCCACCAGTAGCGGCTCACCGGAGGTGAGGTAGGCCTCGAGATCCACCGAGGACGGCGTCGCGAAATGCACGATGGTCGAACTGTGCGCTGCAGCCTGCGCCACGACCACACCGTCGGTCACTCGGAGCACCGCGTGGCCCGTCAACAATTCGCCACTGTTGCCCGCCATCGACTGCCATCTTTCGCGCGCCACCTCGACCGAATGCGGCTTGCCGTGTAATTCGCCGCCGATGGACAGCATCGAGTCGCAGCCGACTATCACCAGATCGTCGGCCGAATCCGAAAACGTCTCGGCCACTGCCGCTGCCTTGGCTCGGGCCAGCTCGGTGACCACCGTTTCCGGAGACGCAGACGGACCGAGCGCTGCGCTCAGCGCATCCTCGTCGACACCCGACACTTGGACGATCGGCTCCACACCGGCACCGCGGAGCACCGACAGGCGGGCCGGCGACGCCGACGCCAGGACCAGACGAACATGGCCCGGCGCAGCGTCGGAGGGTGCCACCGTCACCGCGGGTGGCGACCCGACGCGGCATACGAATACGCCGATCGAGCCACGAAGCCACGATGCAACGATTCCGGCGAACCCCACAGCTCGCGGGGACGAGAATCGACCGTCGACTGCGATCCGTTCTGGGCGGCCGTCAGAACCGCCACCAGAGCGGCAAGTTCCTCGTCACTCGGATTGCCCTTCACCACGCTGACGGCAACGGGTGTTCCGGACGCTGCGTCGGCGCTCGCTGCGTCGTGATTCGCTTCGGTCATAGTGGGATGTTTCCGTGTTTCTTGGGTGGGAGGGTGACTTGTTTGCGTTCGAGCAGTCGTAGCGCGGTGACGATCTGGCCGCGGGTGTGACTCGGTGGGATGACCGCGTCGAGGTAGCCGCGTTCGGCAGCGATGTAGGGGTTGACGAGGGTGTCCTCGTATTCCTGCTGCAGTGTCAACCGGAGGGCGTCGACGTCCTCACCGTTCTTCGCGGCCTCCAACAGTTTCTTGCGGTAGACGAACCCGACGGCACCGGAGGCTCCCATGACGGCGATCTGCGCGGTCGGCCACGCCAAATTCACGTCCGCTCCCATGTGCTTGGACCCCATCACGTCGTACGCCCCGCCGTACGCTTTGCGGGTGATGACGGTGATCTTCCCGACGGTCGCTTCCCCGTAGGCGTACAACAGTTTCGCTCCACGCCGGATGATGCCGTTGAACTCCTGCCCCGTCCCGGGCAGGAACCCCGGTACGTCGACCAGGGTGATGATCGGGACGTTGAAGCAGTCGCACGTGCGGACGAATCGGGCTGCTTTCTCGGAGGCATCGATATCGAGGGTGCCCGCGAATTGGGTGGGTTGATTGGCCACGATCCCCACCGACCGGCCGTCGATCCGCCCGAACCCGACGATGATGTTGCGGGCTCGACCTTCCTGGACTTCGAGGAATTCGTCGTCGTCGAGGATCCGGGTGATCACCTCGTGCATGTCGTACGGGGTGTTCGGTGAATCGGGGATCAGGGTGTCGAGTTCGAGGTCCTCGGCGGTCAACGAGTCCTCGATCGCCCCGACAACAGGGTCCGACGCGACGGTGCGGGGGGCGTCGGCACGATTGTTCGACGGTAGGTAGGACAGCAGGTCCCGGACGTAGTCGAGGGCGTCCTGTTCTCCGGAGGCGACGTAGTGCGCGACCCCGGATTTCTCCATGTGGGTGTGTGCGCCACCGAGTTCTTCCATCGTCACGTTCTCGCCGGTGACGGTTTTGATGACGTCGGGTCCGGTGACGAACATCTGGCTCGTGCCGTCGACCATGACCACGAAATCGGTCAGGGCCGGGGAGTAGACGTGCCCGCCTGCGGCGGGTCCCATGATCACCGAGATCTGCGGGATCACCCCGGACGCGCGGACGTTGCGGTGGAAGATCTCCCCGTACAACCCGAGGGAGACCACACCTTCCTGGATGCGGGCTCCGGCACCTTCGTTGATCCCGACCAGGGGCCGGCCGGTCTTGATCGCCAGGTCCATCACCTTGACGATCTTCTCGCCGTAGATCTCCCCCAAGCTGCCACCGAAGACGGTCGCGTCCTGGGAGAACACACACACATCGCGGCCATCGACGGTGCCGTAGCCGGTGACGACACCGTCACCGAACGGCCGGTTGTCGGCCAACCCGAAATTCTGTGAGCGGTGCCGCGCCAACGCGTCGAGCTCGACGAACGATCCCTCGTCGAGCAACGCCGTGATCCGCTCCCGCGCGGTCAGCTTGCCCTTGGCATGGACCCGCTCCACCGCCGCCTCACCCGACGGAATCTCCGCAACCGCGAGACGTTTACGAAGATCGGCCAACTTACCCGCAGTGGTATGGATATCTGGGGTTTCGGCCGACCCGTGTGCAGTGGAATCCTGGACGCTGGTCATGGGGCACCACTTTAACGGCGAGTGTGATCTGGGCCCCGACCGAGGGTGGTTCGCCGAAGCCGATCGTGCCTCGCCGAGCCCATATGCTGGTCGGTATGTGGACAAACCTCGATCGCCCACCGCTGGACGTTCGCGCGCTTCGCCGGGCGCTGGTGGATGGACCGCAGGCATCCTGGTCTCGGTTGGACGTGGTGGCCGAAACCGGTTCGACCAATGCCGACCTGATTGCGGGGGCTGCGAATTACGCAGACCGAACAGCCCTGCTCGCCGAGCATCAGGGCAGCGGACGCGGCAGGCATGCGCGACCGTTCTCCGGTGCGCCCCGGTCGCAGATCCTGGTCTCGATGCTGTTGAAGTTTCCCGGAATCGATCCCGCGGTCCTCGGGTGGGTGTCGCTCATGACCGGAATCGCACTGGTCGACGCGTTACGCACCGTCGGTGAAGTCGATGCTCGACTGAAATGGCCCAACGACGTACTGATCGATGGCAAGAAGGTCTCGGGCATCCTGGCCGAGGTCGCCGCGCACGGGCCGTCGCCCACCGTCGTCATCGGACTCGGGGTGAACGTGTCGATGACGGCCGACGAGTTGCCTGTGCCGACGGCGACGTCACTGGCGCTGGAAGGAGCTGCGGTTCTCGACCGCGACACATTGGTGCGGGCGATACTGCGTGCGATGGCCGCCGAGGTGGATTCGTGGCGGGACTCGAACTGGAACACCGATGCGCTCGCTCACCGGTACCGGGAGAGGTGCGGCACCATCGGGCAGCGCGTGCGGGTGGACCTGCCCGGCGGCGACGAAAAGGTCGGAACGGCGGTCGATGTCGACGAGCACGGGCGCATCGTGATCGAGGTGGAGCACACCGGGACCGAGAACCCGTCGGTGTTGGCCGTTGCCGCCGGTGACGTCACCCATCTACGACCTCTCACGTGAGACCATCTCAGCTCGACGGAAGCTGTAGCAAGTAGTCAGGAGTGCACGGTGGGCTATCCCCAAGATGCGTTGGCCGATGAGGAAGAGCTCCTGCTTCATCATCACCCGCACTGGAAGATGCTGATCCTGCCGTCGATCACCTTCGTGATCGCCACAGGTGTGGCGGGCGTCGCCCTCGGCGCTGCGAGTGCACGGCTCGAATCGACCGCTGCGAACGTGGCGATGATCGCCGCGGCTGTGCTGTGGGCGGTGATCGTCGGGTGGCGTTGTCTGGTGCCGCTGATCAGCTGGAAGTGCACCCATTTCATCGTCACCGATCGGCGGGTGTTGATTCGGCAGGGTGTGCTCACGCACTCCGGTATCGACATTCCGATGAGCCGGATCAGCAACGTGCAGTTTCGACACGGGCTGGTCGATCGGATGTTGCGCACCGGCACACTCATCATTGCCTCGGCATCGGACGATCCACTCGAGTTCGACGACATTCCCCAGGTGCAACGAGTCCATTCCTTGCTTTACCAGCAGGTTTTCGACTCGATGGAGTACCGCCGCGAGTCCGTGCACGGGCGGGAGACGGCGTTCGAGTCCATGCCCGAGGATTCGGCCGCCGAGTCCAAGCCAGGTTGGCGCGCGGGCAAACGCAGGTAACACAGGCTGTTCTCACCTTCGAACCGTATGGTGACCGATGTGACCGACGTGCTACTTGCCGAAGACGACGAAGCCATCGCTGCACCCCTGTCGCGCGCCCTCGGGCGCGAGGGCTACACGGTGACCGTCGAACAGACCGGTCCCGCCACTCTCCAACGTGCGTTGGACGGAAAATTCGATCTGCTGATCCTCGACCTGGGCCTGCCGGGGATGGACGGTCTCGAAGTGTGTCGGCAGGTGCGCGCCAACCGATCCGAGGTGGCCGTCCTCATGCTCACCGCACGAACGGACGAGGTCGACTTCGTCGTCGGCCTCGATGCCGGAGCCGACGACTACGTCGGCAAGCCCTTCCGGCTCGCCGAGCTCATGGCTCGCGTACGTGCGCTCCTTCGTCGCCGGGGTGCCGGAGATGATTCCCCGATCGAGGTCGGTGCCATTCGCCTCGAACCCGCCGCTCGACGCGTCCTCGTCGGTGGCACCGAGATCTCCCTCGCCAACAAGGAATACGAGCTGCTCAAGGTCCTGCTCGACCACGCAGGCCAAGTCGTCTCTCGCGAAGTGATCCTGCGCGAGGTCTGGGGCGACGCAGAGCTGCGGGGGTCGAAGACTCTCGACATGCACATGTCCTGGCTGCGGCGCAAGATCGGTGACGAAGGACCTGTGGCCGAACGCCGTATCGCGACGGTTCGCGGCGTCGGATTCCGCATCAACAGCGACTAGCGGTCGATGCGCCGTCGAATTCTGGTCTCGATTCTCGCTGTCGTCGTCATGACGGCTTTGCTGCTCGGTCTGCCCCTGATGTACACCGCGTGGCTGTGGGTGGAGGATTTCACTCGCAACGACCTACAGGCCCGCCTGGACCGGATGGCGGCGGAGATCATCTCGCAGGAAGGGTCGGCGGGGCTGATCGAGGGCCAACTCGACATCGGTTCACTTCGGCTGGCGATCCCGCAGGGCGGTCGCCTGGTGGTGATCTACCCGACCCCGGAGGACGCCGCCTCGCGCGCAGACATCGGCGAAGCGTCCGTGCCTCGTCCGCTGGTCGAGTCTCTGTCGATGGGTACCTCGGGTTCGCTTCGACTCGAAGTGCCGTCGGACGACATGCGTTCACTGCAACGCCAGGCGCTCGGAGCGGTGACTCTCGTCGTTCTGGCGTCCGCGATGGCGGGCACGGTTGTCGCTGTCGTCACGGCGAAGCGCTTGGCCGATCCGCTGCAGGACGTGGCACGTCGAGCTGCCCGACTCGCCGAAGGTGACTTCCGGCCGGACCCGCGACGGCACGGGATCGCCGAACTCGATCGAGTCTCGGAGGTTCTCGACTCGGCCACCGTGGAGATCGCCGGCCGGCTGCAGCGCGAACACACGTTGGTCGCAGACGTCTCACATCAACTTCGCAGCCGCCTGACGGCCGTTCGTCTGCGCCTGGACGAAATCTCCACGCACCCGGACCCGGCGGTGGTCGACGAGGCCAACGAGGCGATGGATCAGGTCGATCGGCTGACGCTGGCCATCGACGAGCTCGTACGGTCCTCTCGCAGTGACGGCGCGGCCGGGGCACACGAAGTGTCGGTCGTCGAGGAACTGATCGGGACCATCATCGAGTGGCAGCGAAACTTCGAGGACGTGGGTCGGACGTTGGTCATCAGGGGAGACGAGGATCTGAAGGCGTCGGTGACGGGATCGCGATTGCGCGAGGCCGTCTCGGTGCTGATCGACAACTCTCTGGTGCACGGCGGCGGAGCCTGCACGGTGGCCGTCCGGGCGGTCTCGGCGAAGGAGAGCACCGAGCGACGCCGCGAACCTCTGGTCTGCGTCGAGGTCTCGGACGAGGGCCCGGGGGTGAGCAACGAACTCGCCCCGCACATCTTCGACCGCGGATTCTCCGGTGCCGGCTCCACCGGTGTCGGGCTCGCGCTGGCCCGGGCCTTGATCGAGGCGGACGGCGGCAGGCTCGAACTGCAGCGGCGCCGACCCGCCCTGTTCTCGGTGTTCGTGCCTGCATGGCGTGAACCGTCGCCTGCCGTGCGAAGTAGCGAACCGCGCTGAGTCGGCTCAGGGTTTGTCGAGTGCGTCCGCTGTGTCGGTGGGGTCCTCGTTGCGTTCGGCGTCGACCTCGAGGATCGTGCGCGCGTTGTCCTCGGGAAACGCGAACCGTCGCAGAGCCCAGAATCGAAACGCCATCTGCAGCAGATTGCCGATGATGTAGTTGAGGACGAAGTCGATGACCACCAGCGTGGTCAGCGATTCGCTGGTCTCGCGAATGTCGAAGATGTTGTTCGCAATCCACAGCGGACCGGCCGCGATGAGCACGCCGATGCCGCTGATGGCGAAGAACAGCAGCGCCTCGTGGTGCCGTTCGCGTCCGCCGCGGTGCTTGAATGCCCATTCGCGATTGAGGAAATAGCTCAGCAGGGTGGCGAGAACGCCGGAGATGATCTTGGCGATCACCGGCTTCTGTTCGAGCACCGTCAGACTCAGCGAGTAGAAGATGACGAGGTCGAAGACCATTGTCGTACCACCCACGATGGCGAACTTGATCAGCTCACTGTGCCGAATCGCGAGGTCACGAATGGGCGTGGGTAAGCGATGAAGCACGCTGTCGATCGTCGGCACAACGCTGAAGTCTACGAAACACCCCCTCGATCCGACGAACCGACGCTCTGATCATCAGGGTTTCCACAGGTCCGCACCGACTCCGCTGTCTCGCGTGCGGCTGCCGGTTCGGACCGATGTCGCGCGACATGACACCATGGTGAGCCGTGACAGGTACCGAACCGCGCCCCACTGCCGCGCGCCCGTCGTCGACCGGAATGCCCGTGGTGACGATGATCGGCGGTGGTCAGCTCGCCCGCATGACCCATCAGTCCGCGATCGAGCTCGGACAAACTCTCCGCGTGCTCGCCGCGGGTGCCGACGAGCCGGCAGCGCAGGTCAGCCCCGACGTCGTTTTCGGTCACCACGACGACCTCGATGCTCTGCGCACCGCCGCTACCGGTTCCAACGCGCTGACCTTCGATCACGAGCATGTGCCGACCGAGCACCTCGAGACTCTCGTGGCCGAGGGCGTCAACGTGCAGCCGCCGCCGAGTGCGTTGATCTACGCGCAGGACAAACTGCGCATGCGACGCAAACTCGCCGAGCTCGGCGCGCCCGGACCCGCCTACGCGGAGGTCTCGTGGGCGCAGGACGCTGTCGCCTTCGGTGACGAGCACGGGTGGCCGGTGGTGCTCAAGGCCGTCCGCGGCGGCTACGACGGCCGCGGGGTCTGGATGCCCGCCGACGCAGAGGAAGCCGAGGAGATCGTCACCGCACAGCTCGACCTGGGCGTACCGCTCATGGTGGAGGAGAAGGTCGCCATGCGCCGCGAGCTGTCGGCCATGGTTGCTCGGTCACCGTTCGGGCAGGGTGCGGCCTGGCCCGTCGTGCAGACGGTGCAGCGCAACGGCCAGTGCGCCGTGGTGCTGGCACCGGCCCCTGACCTCGACGAGGACGTCGCTACGTTCGCGGGCAAGCTCGCCCTCGACATCGCAAGTGCGCTCGGTGTGGTCGGAGACCTTGCGGTCGAACTGTTCGAGACCACCTCGGGCAAGCTTCTGGTGAACGAACTGGCCATGCGGCCACACAACTCCGGTCACTGGACCATGGACGGGTGCCGCACCTCGCAGTTCGAGCAGCACCTACGCGCAGTGCTGGACTACCCGCTCGGCGACACCGATCCACTGGCTCCCGTGACGGTGATGGCCAACATTCTGGGCGCGCCGGATGCGCCCGAGATGACGATGGACGAGCGGCTGCATCACCTGTTCGCGCGCATGCCGGATGCGAAGGTGCATCTGTACGGCAAGAGCGAGCGCAAGGATCGCAAGATCGGCCACGTCAACATCCTGGGCTCGCAGTCGGGTTCGCTCGCCGACCCCGACTATGTGGCCTCGGTGCGCGAGCGAGCCGAACGCGCAGCGCACTGGATGTCGCACGCCGAATGGACCGATGGATGGGACCCCCACGATGCCTGACACCTCCAACTCCACTCCTGCCGTCGGCCTGATCATGGGCAGCGACTCCGACTGGCCGACGATGGAAGCCGCAGCCGAAGCGCTGGCGGAGTTCGGAATTCGGTTCGAGGTCGGCGTCGTGTCGGCGCACCGCACTCCGCAGCGCATGCTCGACTACGCGCGCGAGGCCGCGGACCGCGGCATCCGAGTGATCATCGCCGGAGCCGGGGGAGCAGCCCACCTGCCCGGCATGGTGGCGTCGGCGACGCCGCTTCCGGTCATCGGTGTTCCGGTGCCGCTGAAGTACCTCGACGGTATGGACTCACTGCTCTCGATCGTCCAGATGCCTGCAGGTGTTCCCGTGGCCACGGTCTCCATCGGCGGCGCTCGGAACGCAGGTCTGCTCGCTGTCCGGATCCTCGGTGCGTCCGATCCGGCTCTGCAACAACGGATGTCGGAGTTCCAGGCCTCACTGGAGGCGATGGTGCTGGAGAAGGACAAAGCGCTGCGCACCACCCTGCTGGGGTGAGCGGAACCGTGTCACGGAGCGAGCAGCTCAGGCGCGCAGGTCGCGGTAGTCGGCAGGCCGTGTTCGTGACCCGGCTCGCCTTGCTCTACGCCGGGCTGTGGCGCGGTACGGCGAGCTTCGACGACGAGTTCGAGATCTTCGTGTGCACGGGGCTGCGCGGCGGATTCGGGCGCGGGGGAACGACATTCGGTGGTGCCTATCTGACGAAGGGCAACACCGCTCGGCGCGTGTTGCGACACGAGTCCGTGCACGCCGACCAATGGGCCCGTTTCGGGCTCACCTTCCCGTTCCGCTACCTTGCCGAGGAAGCCCGACATCGGGGCCCGGCCAACAAATACGAGAGAGAGGCCGGACTGGCAGACGGGGGCTACCGTCAGCCCGGCTGAGCGATGGTGGCGGTGACCTTCTCGGTCTCGGCGCGCCGCTGCGACTTCGTCTCGTCCGGATTCGCCACCTGAACCAGTGACGCTCCGGTGACGAGCACCGAGAGCAGCCCGTCTGTCAGTTCGTCGGCTGTGGTCCAGTGTGCGCTGGACATCACCCGGTCCGATGCGGTCAGCGACCTGGCGTCGGCCCGATCACGTGCGGCAGCGAGTACCTCGTCCACCGAACGCCCGTCCAGAGCCGCACTTCCACCCCCGGAATCCATGGCCCTGAACTGATCGCCGTGCACCCGCACCGACGTCGCGTAGTCGGTCATTCCGATGGGCAGATCGGGGACGGCCTTGCCGAACGCGTCGAGCGAGAAGGCCAGCACCTCGTCGACGTCGGGGGCTTCGTCGAGGCGATCGCCCGAGACCAACGCCACGTCGGCGGAGTCGTCGGCCCCGAGGATCACCTCGCCGCCCGCCCACCAGATCCCGAGTAGCGCCGCAGCCGTCTGCCAGTGCGCGGGTAGCAGCACACTCACCCTGCCACCCACCTCGAACGCGAACTCGTCGCGCAACAGATTGGCGGTCTTGGCCGCCCAGTTCGCAAGGGTCACCGCCGACACCTCGACCCGCTCGCCGGTCGCATCGTCGTAGAACGTGACGCGCGGACCGGCCGGATCGGCGGCGAGAATCGGGTCGAGCAGGGTCTGAGTCAGATTCGAAGCCACCCCACGACCCTAGTTGACGCTCGCCGATACAGATTCACACGCTGCGAGCGGCATCGATCAGTTGACGCACATCGGGCCGGTGGAACCGGCGTCGATCGGAGCCGCGGGTGCCTCGGGAATCGCAGCACCCGATTCGGGAGCGATGATTTCTGCCGTCGAGGCCTGGCCCGAGCCCGGTCCTGCGTAGTCATCTGCGAGTACCACCCGCACAGTGTCGTCCGCCAGCTTGTCGTCGGCCGTGATCTGCAGGTCGCCCAGTGCCGCCGAAACGGCACGCGCGGCATCGCTGTCGACATCTGCGGCCTGGATTCGGCTCGCGGAGATCGACGCGCCCTCGTAGTTTCCGATGGTGCCGCCGACGTATCCCAATGCCGTCAGCGAACCGGCGACACCGTTGGCGAGTCCGTCGATCCCGCTGTCGTTCGCGACGTCCACCGTCACTGTCGAGGGATCGACGTCCGGAGCGTCGGCGTTCGCGGCGTTGGTCTCGGCGGAATTGCCGTCTCCGAGCAACCCTGCGACGTATTTCTTCACCGCCGCCGGATCCACCTGCACGATCGACTCGCCGTAGTCGGTCGTCGCATTGATGTCGACTGCGGGGACGGTCTCGAACTTGACCTTTCCGCCGGCGAGATCCTGAAGGCGAGTGGCGAACTGCAGGATGTCCCAGTCGGAATCGAGTGTCACCGATCGCTGAACCGCGGTGCTGAGCTGGCCCAGTTTGCCGGGGTTGCTCAGCGTCTTGGCGCTGAGCACACTGCGCACGAGCGAGGCCATGAACACCTGCTGGCGCACGATGCGGTCCAGATCTCCGCGGGGGAGGTCGTGCCGCTGTCGCACGAAACTCAGGGCTTGCGAACCGGACAGCTTCTGCTCGCCCGCCGGGAAGTTCGCACCCGAAAGAGGCTCCTGGACAGGGTTGTTCAGGCAAACCTCGACGCCGCCGACGGCATCGGTCAGCAGCACGAAACCGAGTAGCCCCACCTCGGCGTAATGGTCGACGGTGATACCGGTGAGGTTGGCGACCGAGTCGATGAGGGCCTCGCGCCCGGCCTCGGTGGCCTGGCCCTCCGCATCGGCGTCCGGGACACCTTGCTCCACCAGTTCGAGCCGCTTGTTCTCCTTGGTCGCGCCGTAGGCGGCATTGATCTTCGACATCCCGATGCCGGGTACTTCGACGTACGAATCGCGTGGGATGGAAATGGCGGTGGCCGACGACCCGTCGTTGGGGACACGAATCAGCACGATCGTGTCGGTGTTGGACGCCACCTCTTCACCAGCGTTCAGGGATGCCAGTTCCTCGGGGGACAGCGCGTTGCCGTGGGCGTCGGTGCGGCTGTCGGTGCCCACCATCAGGATGTCGACGGCACCGTCCGCGGCACCGCCGAGGCCCAGGCCACCTGCGGTGGCGATGTTGGACCGCAGACTGTCGACGCTGCGCCACGCGAAACCGGTCACCAGTAGGACGAGAATGGACAACACCGCGACCGCGACGTGGGTTGCAGGCCATCGCGCACCGCTGCGTCCGCGAGACGACCGATCGTTCGATTCGGCACCGTCGACGGGACCGCGAGGCGTGCGCTGCGCCGACCGCCGAGACCGGTCGGAGGCGTCGCTGCGATTGCCCTGTCTGCGTTCGCCCTGTCTGCGTTCGCCGGTGCGGCGGTCCCCGCGCTGTTCGTCGTCGCCGTGTCGATGGGCTGCTCGTCCCGAGAGGTCACGCGGGCGACCGGAGGTTCGCGGGTCGGGGCCCTCGGGTCGCCGGGGAGCGCGTCGCCTGGGCGGGGGAGTGCGCTCACCTCCTGGCGTGCCTGGATCTCGTGGCACCGTGACGACCCTCTCTGGTTTCCGGCCGGCGTGAAACGCCCGCCTGCTTCGTTGTTGTCCCCCCGCCGTTCGAAGGTTACTGGTCGGCGGTCGCTGCCTCGCCGAAGCGAACACGGCGTGCCACACTTGGCAACCGTGAATGCGATCGTCGTGACCGGTGCACACGGCCAGTTGGGCCGCCGAGTGGTTTCTCTCGCCGCCGAACGAGGTGACGGTGTCGAGGTGTCCGCCTATTCGTCCGCCGACCTGGACATCACCGACCCCGATGCCGTCGCTGCCACGGTGAACGCGGGGACGACGGTGATCAACTGCGCCGCGTACACCGCCGTCGACGCCGCCGAGACGGACGAGTCCAGGGCATCGGCGGTCAACGCGGACGGCCCTCGAAATCTCGCGCGCGCGTGCGGGCGTGTCGGAGCCCGGTTGATCCACGTCTCCACCGATTATGTGTTCGACGGCACAGCAACCGAACCGTACGAGGTCGACTCGAGGACCGCGCCGCAGTCGGCGTACGGACGCACCAAGCTCGCGGGTGAGCTCGCCGTGCACGAGGAGCTGCCCGAGGCCGTGGTCGTACGGACCGCGTGGGTGTACGACAACACCGGCAAGAATTTCGTGACCACGATGCGTCGACTCGAGGGCGAGCGCGAGACCGTCTCGGTGGTGAACGATCAGATCGGGTCGCCCACCTTCGCCCTCGACCTCGCGTCGGGCCTGCTCGAGATCGAAGCCGACCCGGACCTTCGCGCGCGGACTCTGCACTACACCAACGCGGGGCAGGCCAGCTGGTTCGATCTCGCCCGTGCGGTGTTCACCGGGATCGGTGCCGATCCCGACCGAGTGAAGCCGTGTTCGAGCGCCGAGTACGTCGTTCCGGCACCTCGGCCCGCCTACTCCGTGCTCTCACCGACGGCATGGGTCGATGCCGGTCTGACTCCGGCGCGGCCGTGGTCGGAGGCGTTGGCCGCAGCCTTGGCGCAGTCGACATGAGGGTTCGACGCGTCCTCGGGCTAGTCTTGCCCGCGTGAGTTCCGAGCTGGCCGTGGTGACGGTGACCTATTCACCCGGCGAATACCTTGACCAGTTCCTGACGTCTCTACGTGAGGCGACGACGCGTCCGCTTCGGGTGATCATGGCGGACAACGGCTCGGTCGACGGTGCGCCCGAGGCCGCCGAACTCGCGTTCGACGAGGCGGAGTTGCTGCGCACCGGCGCGAACATCGGCTACGGCGCAGCAGTGAACCGCGCGGTGGCCGAGATCGATCCCGATGTGGAGTTCGTCGTCGTGGCCAACCCCGATGTGCGGTGGCACCCCGGATCTCTCGACGGTCTGCTCGACGCGGCGGCGCGGTGGCCACGCGCGGGTGCTCTAGGACCGCTGATCCGCGAGCCCGACGGCTCCCGATACCCGTCGGCGCGCTCGGTGCCCGATCTCACGTCCGGCGCGGGCCACGCGGTGCTGGGCAAGCTCTGGCCCGGAAACCCCTGGACGCAGCGGTATCGCCAGGAGAACGAGACGGTGGCCGAGCGGCCCGTTGGATGGCTGTCGGGATCCTGCCTGCTGTTGCGGCGGTCGGCGTTCGACTCGATCGGCGGATTCGATTCGCGCTACTTCATGTACATGGAGGACGTCGACCTCGGTGACCGGCTCGGCCGAGCGGGCTGGCACAACGTCTACGTGCCCGGCGTCGAGGTGACCCATTCGAAAGGTCATGCGGCAGGACGGCATCCGGAAGTGATGTTGCCCGCACATCACACGAGTGCGTACCGATTCCAGGCCGATCGACACGCCCGAACGTGGCAGGCGCCCTTACGATTGGCCTTGCGTGTGGGTCTCGGTTTTCGCTCGAAGATCGTTGTGGCTTCGGCGCTGCGGGCCCGCGCAGTCGACGGACGAGAATCGGACGAGAGAACAGAGGCTGGACATGTCGGATAGTTCCCCATCGGTCGCTGCAGGTACGGATGCAGTGATCTTGGTCGGCGGCAAGGGAACTCGACTGAGGCCGCTCACGCTCTCGGCACCCAAGCCGATGCTTCCCACGGCGGGACTGCCGTTTCTGACGCACCTCTTGGCGCGCATCAAGGCCGCGGGTATCGAGCACGTCGTCCTCGGTACCTCCTTCAAAGCCGAAGTGTTCGAGCAGCATTTCGGCGACGGATCCTCGCTCGGTATCGATCTCGAGTACGTCTTCGAGACCGAACCGATGGGCACCGGCGGTGGCATCAGAAACGTGCTGCCGCGTCTGCGTGCGGACAATGTCATGGTGTTCAACGGCGACGTTCTGGGCGGCACCGATCTGACTGCGGTTCTCGATACCCACCGCACCACCGATGCCGATGTTACGTTGCATCTGGTGCGCGTGGGTGACCCGCGCGCGTTCGGTTGCGTGCCCACCGACGAATCCGGCCGGGTGACAGCGTTTCTCGAGAAGACACAGGATCCGCCGACCGATCAGATCAACGCCGGTTGCTACGTGTTCAAGCGTGAGATCATCGAGTCCATTCCGTCCGACCGGCCGGTGTCGGTGGAGCGAGAAGTGTTCCCCGCCTTGCTGGCCGAGAACAAGAAGGTCTACGGGCACGTCGACAGTGCGTACTGGCGCGACATGGGAACACCGGAGGACTTCGTGAAGGGCTCGGCCGATCTCGTTCGCGGCATCGCGCCGTCGCCTGCACTGCACGGTGATCGTGGCGAATCGTTGGTCCATCCGGGTGCCGGTGTGGCACCTGGTGCCTTGCTGATCGGTGGAACCGTCGTCGGACGCGGTGCCGAGATCGGGGCGGGTGCCCGCCTCGACGGTGCCGTCGTGTTCGACGGTGCGATCGTCGAAGCAGGGGCCGTCGTCGAGCGGTCCATTCTCGGCTTCGGTGCCCGTATCGGACCCCGCGCACTGGTGCGCGACGCGGTCATCGGCGACGGTGCCGACATCGGGGCCCGCTGTGAGTTGCTCCGCGGCGCGCGCGTGTGGCCCGGGGTCACGTTGCCCGACGGTGGCGTCCGCTTCTCCACCGACGTCTGACCGGACGGCATCCAGCGGGTCGATCGGTCAGCGGAGCGCCGCGAGCGAGACGAGGTGGTCGATCGTCTCGCGCTCGGCGTTCTCGGGCAGAGCATCGACCGGCCACCAGCGCAGGTCGGTCGATTCCTCGCTGCGTACTGCTCGCGCGCCATCCTGAGCCCGGACCAGAAACCTCAGGTCGAGGTGCCGCGTCGGCTTACCAAGCGAGCACGTGATCGGGTGCGTGTGCGCCGAGAGCAGAGCCGAATCGATGCTCAGATCGGCGATCCCCGATTCCTCGGTTGCCTCTCGTAGTGCCGCGTCGACCACTGTGCCGTCGGTCGGTTCGCAGTGGCCGCCGAGCTGAATCCACCGACCCACTTTCGGATGCAGCGTCAGCAGTACATGGGTTCCCGAGGCGTCGAGCACCAACGAGGACGCGGTGAAGTGACCGGCCTCGTTGGCGCGCAGGCAGGCGTCGGGATTGCTGTCGAGAAACGCCAGCATGGTGTGCCTGAGCGATTCGTCCCTCGAATCGGACGGTGCCCATCGATCGAGCGATGCTCCGACCGAACTCCACAGAGTCGAACGAGGCGGCGTCGACGCCGACACGTCAGAGCTCCACCAGCGAGGACCCGGGCACCACCGGATCCCGCACGGTCAGCGGCTCGATGGAGTGTCCGATTGCGATGGCCCCCATGGCTTTCCAATCGGCTCGTAGGCCGAGTTCGGCGCGCACGGTGTCTGCGGCGAAGATCGTCGAACCGATCCAGCAGCTACCCAACTCACGCACCGCGAGAGCGACGAGCAGACCCTGGACGGCGGCACCGACGGCAACCGTGAACATCGTGTCCTCCGCGGCGCGACGCCTGTCGTCGGGGTAGGAGTGTGCGCCGTCGGGCACACAGAACGGGATCACGATCTCCGGGGCGTCGAAGAGAATATCGCCGCGGCTCAGTCTGGCCGCGATTCGTTCCTCGCTGAGCCCGTCGGCGGTCAGGTCGGCGCGCCACTGCTCACGCATCGTCTCGAGCAGGCGACGCCGCACCGCGGGGGTCCTGACCCACACGAACCGAACCGGACGAGTGTGGTGCGGGGCCGGGGCGGTGAGGGCATCGGCAACGGCCGCACGAACGGACTCGGGATCGACGGGTTCGTCGGAGAACGAGCGCACCGATCGTCGGCGCAGCAGAGCTTCTCGTCGGCCGCGATCGAGGGCCTCGGCGGTGCCGAGCCAGAACAGATCGTCCTCACCGCCGCGCAGCAGGGTCGCCGCGGTGGAACCGTCGTCGACGGGGGTCAGTCCGCGGACGACGGCGATCGGAACCCCGCCCAGCTTGCCCTTCACCAGATCGCCTGCGGCAGCGAGTTCGTCGGCGATCGCGACCTCGGTGACGACGAGCTCGTTCCCCTGACCGTCCTCCGCTCCGGCATACGCGTGCACGACGCCGATGCCCGCAGCCCCGATCGCGGCATCCGTCTGGCCGATTCGCCACGCACGTCCCATGGTGTCGGTGACGACGACGGCCACCGTCACCCCCAGCAGTTCTCCGACAGCTGCGCGCAGAGCTGCGGCGCTGGCATCGGGGTCCTCGGGCAGCAGTGCCAGTTCGCCACCGTCGACGTTGGAGCCGTCGATTCCCGACGCGGCCTGCACGATGCCGAGTCGGTTCTCGGTGATGAGGGTTCGGCCCTTGCGCGCAACGATCCGCACGGCTTCCTGGTCCACGAGAACCCTGCGGGCGGCATCTCGCTCGTCCGCATCACGAGGTGCCTGCACCAGGCGGCCCTCGACCTTGGAGACGATCTTGCTGGTGACGATCAAGATGTCGCCGTCGCGTAGCCACGGCGCACGGTCTGCGACGATCGCGGCCAGATCGTCGCCCGGTCGGAACTCGGGAAGTCCGGTGACGGGCAGGATCTCGATCGAGCCGCCCGGAGCGTGATCTCCGGGTGCGGACCGGATCGACTCGATGTCGCGAGGCTCGCTCACAGGTCGAGTCCGGCCGCGCGCAGAGCGGTGCGTGCCATCACCGCGGTGGTCTCGGGGTCGGTCATCAGCAACGGAACGGACTGCACGTCCACCCCCTCGACCTCTGCCGTGTCGGTGGTGTGCACCAACCAGGCGTCGAGAATGCCGGTACCGCTTCGGCTTCCGTAGTGGCGGCCGACCGCCTGCGCCGTCGTCTCGACTCCGATGACGGACAGGCACTCGTCGGCCATGCCGCGCAACGGCTTACCGTCGACGACGGGGGAGAGGCCGACCACCTTGGCGGCCGTCGTGCGCAGCGCCCCGCGGATGCCCGGCACTGCGAGAATCGCGCCGACGCTCACCACCGGGTTCGACGGCGCGAGGACGACGGCGTCGGCCTCGGCGATCGCCTCGACGACTCCCGGTGCCGGAGTTGCCTGTTCGGCACCGATGTTGGCGAAACTGTGGGTCGGAATCTGGGCCCGGTATCGAACCCACCACTCCTGGAAGTGAATTGCGCGCTGCTGCTCACCGCTCGGGTCCTCGGGGTCGGTGACGACGACGTGGGTCTCCGAGCGGTCGTCGGTGACGGGCAGGAGCCGGACACCGGGTTGCCATCGGTTGCACAGTGCTTCGGTGACGGCGGACAGTGGAAAGCCGGTGCGCAGCATGCGACTGCGGATCAGGTGCGTGGCGATGTCGCGGTCGCCGAGTCCGAACCAGTCGGGATCGGCACCGTAGGCAGCCAATTCGTCCCGAGCGTTCCAGGTCTCCGCGATGCGACCCCACCCGCGATCGGTGTCGATTCCGCCGCCCAGGGTGTACATGCACGTATCGAGATCCGGGCAGATACGGAGTCCGTGCATCCACACGTCGTCGCCGACGTTCACCACGGCAGTGATCTCGTGCTCGGACTCGTCGCCGAACAAGGATTTCAGGCCCTGCAGAAACCGCGCTCCACCGACGCCACCGACAAGAACAGTAACTTTCACAACACACGACCCTAATGGGGTTGCGGAGGTGCTGGGCGAGCGCCCACCCGCACCGTCCGCGCGGACGGTGCAGGGGCGAGAACCATTGCGACACGCACGCGACGGGCTTCGATTCGGGGAGAGTGCCGATTTCGGGCATGGGATGGTATTGGATTTGTACGATCGGCTTGACCGCGACACACCTGGACGTGTCTAATCACAGGTATGTCATTCAGTGTTCGCCGCACGAGTTCGATTGCAGCGAACCTGGTTTCGAACACTCGTTCCCTTCCTGTTCGTTCCTGAGTGGACGTCGAGTAGAGGTCGAGGGTCGGACGGGCGCGACGTATCTGTCCGGACATGCTGCTCGATCGAATATCGGCGCGGGGCAAGGTATTCGAGAACGCGAGGATCGAAAGTATCTGCGCTACCACAGGTGAGGAGGCGGAAGCGATGTATGACCAGCACGTGACACGTGATCAGCGGGGCGAACCCACTGCACATCTCAGCGCTGTCGACGACGCGCCGCAAACCGAGTCCCGCATCGGCGCAGATTCGAGCGTCTCGATCGACGCAGGCTCTGCGTACGTTGCCCGAACCGTCGAGGCCGCTGTCGACACCGATGTATCCGACACCGATGTATCCGACGCCGGCGTATCCGATGGCGAGCTCGAGACGGATACGGACGCCGACCTGATGCCGTTCGTCGCCGAGTCGGTTCCACCGGCGAAGCCGTTTCTCAGTGTCGTCGCGGGTTTCGACGAGATGTTCGAGGAAATCGAGGATCAGTGGCAGGAGCGCGCACTGTGCGCGCAGACCGACCCCGAAGCCTTCTTCCCCGAGAAGGGCGGCTCCACCCGCGAAGCGAAGCGCATCTGCCTCGGCTGCGAGGTCAAGGACGAGTGCCTCGAATACGCGCTCGCCAACGACGAGCGGTTCGGTATCTGGGGCGGGTTGTCCGAGCGGGAACGTCGTCGGCTCAAGCGCGGAATCGGCTGAGCGGCACCGCAACCGATCGATAGAGGGCGGTGCCCGATCGATTACTCTCCGGCAGGATCCACCTCGTCGGGGTCGACGCCGAGATACGTCGCCACCTGCTCCACCAAGACCTCGAACAACAGGTCTTCCAGATCCTCCGGATGCTTCGCGCGACGTTCCAACGGTCTGCGGAAGAGCACCACTCTGGCGCGTGTCGTCTCCCCGCGCTTGTCGATGCCTGCCGGCACCAACCGCGAGAGCGGCACAGGGCCTTCCGCCACCACCTCGGGTGGCCACGTCACAGATTCCGGATCCAAGGCCCTGATCTTGGGAACTTCGTCCACGGCGATGTCGAGCTTCGAGAGCTTCTCGTGCCACTTGTGATCGATCCGCGCGAACGCGTCGAGCACCAGTCGATCGAACTTCTCGGCCCTGGAGCGCCTCGCCGGGATGTCCTCGGGCAGAACCGGGCCGCGGATGCCGCGTCCGTGCCGAGCAACGGACCGAGAGGTGATCCTGCGCGGGGTCGAGTATCGAGGCATAGGGGGAGGTTATCGCGCTCGCCCGGTGTGTCGGTGGGTCGGTCGGTTGCACCCACCGGATACTCTGCACTCGTGAGATCACTGCGTGGCTGCTGCAGGCCTGGTTGCAACCGTTCTGCCGTTGCGACGCTCACATATGTCTACTCCGATTCCACTGCGGTCGTCGGGCCGCTGGCCACCGTCGACGAACCGCATTCCTGGGATCTGTGCGAGGTGCATGCGTCGACCACCACCGCGCCCAAGGGCTGGGAACTGGTGCGGTACGAGGGTGGCTACTCGACGTCGAGCCCCGACGAGGACGATCTGACGGCCCTCGCCGAGGCCGTGCGTGAGGCGGGCCGCGGCGATCGCGTCCGATCCGAGGACCGTGAGGGCTCCGACCGCTCGATCTCGCGGGCGTCCGACACCGAACGCCGATCCGCTCCGGCCGTCCGAACGGGCAGGCGCGGGCACCTTCGAGTGCTTCCCGACCCCACGTCCTGAGCCGTCTGCGCGCCACGGTTGTGGTGTGCAGCGGTCCGACTGGCCGGTCGGTCTGCCGTCTGGCAAGGTTTGCAGCACAGGACCGAAACGGACAGTGCCGGTCTGCCGATACTTGGTGTGGATCGCACCGCTACCGACGCTCGATGTTCGACGCCGATGTGCGGCGTCGTCAGAACGATCACCAGGAGAATTTTCGTGGCCCGAACCGCAGAGTCCGTCAACGCCGTCATCAAGGCCTACGACGTCCGTGGCGTCGTAGGCGAGCAGATCGACGAGGCGTTCGTGCGCGACGTCGGCGCATCCTTCGCACGGTTGGTTCGTGACGAGTCGGGGGCCGCACGGTCGGTCGTGATCGGCCACGACATGCGTGATTCCTCGCCCGCACTGTCTCGGGCCTTCGCGGACGGCGTGACCGCTCAGGGCCTCGACGTGGTGCACATCGGGCTGGCGTCGACCGATCAGCTCTACTTCGCCTCCGGCCTGCTCGAATGCCCGGGAGCGATGTTCACCGCCAGTCACAATCCGGCGAAGTACAACGGGATCAAGCTCTGCCGCGCCGGTGCCAAGCCGGTGGGCCAGGACACGGGCTTGGCCACGGTCAAAGCCGAGTTGGTGGACGGGGTGCCGGAGTTCGACGGGCCGTCCGGAACAGCGACATCCCGAGACGTGCTCGACGAATATGCACAGTTCGTTCGAGACCTGGTCGATCTGTCAGGAATCGGGTCCATGAAGATCGCCGTCGACGCCGGGAACGGAATGGGCGGGCACACGGTGCCCGCGGTGTTCGGGCCACTGCCGGTGACGATAGAGCCGCTCTTCTTCGAGCTCGACGGCAGCTTTCCCAATCACGAGGCCAATCCGCTCGATCCGGCGAACCTGGTGGATCTGCAGCGTTTCGTCGTCGAGACCGGTGCCGACATCGGACTCGCCTTCGACGGAGATGCAGACCGATGCTTCGTCGTCGACGAGAAGGGAGACCCGGTCTCGCCGTCCGCGGTGACGTGCCTGGTGGCCGAGCGTGAACTGGCCAAGGAGCCGGGTGCGGTGGTCATACACAATCTGATCACCTCGCGTGCGGTGCCGGAACTGGTCACCGAGCTCGGCGGTACCCCGGTTCGCACCCGAGTGGGGCACTCCTTCATCAAACAGCAGATGGCCGACACCGGCGCGATATTCGGCGGTGAGCACTCTGCTCACTACTACTTCCGTGACTTCTGGGGTGCCG
Source organism: Rhodococcoides navarretei (assembly GCF_038069675.1). Taxonomy (NCBI): domain Bacteria; kingdom Bacillati; phylum Actinomycetota; class Actinomycetes; order Mycobacteriales; family Nocardiaceae; genus Rhodococcoides; species Rhodococcoides navarretei. The sequence goes on along the minus strand of NZ_JBBPCN010000001.1, from coordinate 3,245,465 downwards.
ACTCGGGAATGCTCGCCGCGCTGCACGTGCTCGCTGCACTCGGCGCACAGGATCGCCCGCTGTCGGAGATGATGGCCACCTACGAGACCTACAGTGCTTCGGGAGAGATCAACTCGACCGTCGACGATGCAACCGCACGCACCGAGGCGGTCCTGGAAGCGTTCGACGATCGGACTGCGGGCATCGACCGACTCGACGGTGTGACGGTCGATCTCGCCGACGGTGCCTGGTTCAACTTGCGGGCCTCGAACACCGAACCGCTGCTCCGGCTCAACGTCGAAGCACGTACCGCAGCGGATGTCGATGCGCTTTCGACGGAGATATTGAGCATCGTTCGCGCCGGACTGCAATAGTGGTTACCGAGGGTTCATGAGTGGGTATGCAGTCGTTTCGAGCGGGTGAGGATGAGGGGAGGTGTCGCAGCCATGACGGCACTGTCGTCTCTGGTCGATCTCGACGATTCCGACGCCCTCATCGCAGCCGATCGTGACGGCTCGTTGCGCAGTGCCGCTCTGGCGGGCGCGCAGGTGCGCGCCGTCGCCACCGCAGTCGACGAGTCCGTCCTCGCTCGACTGACGGATCTGCGTCCCCGCAGCGTGGTGATCGTGACCGGCGACGGCCGCAGCAGCCGGGCCGCGTCGCTGCTCGTCGCCGCTCTCGGCGACCGACTCGGGGTGCCACTGGTACGAAGTACCGGCACTCCACCGTGGATCGGCCCGCTCGACGTGGTCGTGGTGGCAGGCGACGACGCCGGAGATCCGCGACTGGCCGAGTCGGTGGATGCAGCATCGCGCCGCGGGGCGGAAGTCGTCGTGGTTGCGCCGGAAGAGGGGCCGCTGCGAGCCGTCCGGGGGCCTCGAGCGATGTGGTTGCCGCCGCGAATAGCGGTTCGGGACCACAATGCGCTGATGCGTTATCTCGCCGCATTCGTTGCCGTACTCGGCGCGGTGTCCGGTGGGTCGTGGAAGACGTTGCTGCCCAATTTGTCTCGTCTGGCGGATCTGCTCGACGCAGAGGCCGTGCGAAACAGCCCGTCCAATGAGGTGTTCCACAATCCGGCCAAGGCCCTCGCCAGTGGATTGAACGGTAGGCGCGCGGTACTGACGGGTGGAAGCCCCGCTGCAGTCGAGGTTGCTCGGCACGGCAGCGAGGTACTCCTGCGGGTGGCGGGCGTGGTCGTCGGTGCGGGGGAGTTGGGTGATGTCATCGCCGCGTCCGTTCGGGCATCGCTCGTCGAATCAGGTGGTGCGTCATCGACATTCGACTCGATCTTTCACGACGAGCAACTCGACGGCCCACCGCCCGCGCTGCCGATGCGAGTGATCGTGGTGGCGTCCGAAGCCGATCGTGCGATCACCGAACGACGAATCGCCGGTGTGCCGGAATCCGAAGTACTGCTTGCCGATTCGAGCGAGCCACTGTTCGGCGGCGAGCGCGCGAGGTCCGAATTCGACAACCCCGCTCCGTCGCCGGATCCGGCTACACTCTCGGTGCTCGATACGATGTCCGTGTTGGCGACGCGGTTGGACACCACAGCCGCGTATCTGTTGTTGATGGGCGGTAGCTAGTGCAACTCTTGCGAGGCGCGGTTCGGTCGTACGCATGGGGTTCACGAACCGCCCTGGCTCGAATACAAGGTCGCCCGGTTCCGTCCGATCATCCCGAGGCGGAGATCTGGCTCGGTGCTCACCCGGCCGATTCCGCGCACGTGGTGCACGAGGGTGGTAGTACGCCTCTGCTCACTCTGATCGACGACGATCCGAGCACCCAGCTCGGCGGCTCTGCGCAGCACTACGAGTCACGGCTGCCATACCTGTTGAAACTGCTGGCCGCAGAGGAACCGCTGTCGTTGCAGGCGCATCCGAGCAGCGCCCAGGCCCGAGAGGGCTTCGCGCGTGAGAACACCGCCGGCGTCCCCATAGATTCTCCGGTACGCAACTACCGGGATCCGAACCACAAGCCCGAGTTGATCGTCGCTCTCACCGAGTTCGAGGCCCTGGCGGGGTTCCGGCGACCCACCGACACCGTCGAATTGCTCGACGCGTTGGCCGTTCCTGCGCTGGCCGGGTACCGCACTCTGCTCGCCGCCCAGCCCGACGCTTCCGGGCTGCGCACGGTGTTCACCTCGTGGATCACGCTGCCCGGGCAAGCGTTGGACGACATTTTGCCTGCCGTCGCACAGGGATGCATCGACTACCTGTCCGGTCCTGCGCGTACGGACGGTGGACGATTCGCAGCCGAGGCGAGAACCTTGCTCGAGCTCGGGGAGTCGTATCCCGGTGACGCCGGAGTGCTTGCGGCGCTACTGCTCAATCGGGTGACGCTCACACCCGGCCAGGGTCTGTACCTCGACGCCGGAAACTTGCACGCGTATCTGCGCGGCACGGGCGTGGAAATCATGGCGAACTCCGACAACGTGCTCCGCGGCGGACTGACTCCCAAGCACGTCGACGTCCCGGAGTTGTTGCGGGTACTGGACTTCGAGCCCGCCGACATATCGCCCATCACCCCGGGCGAGAACGATCGGCCTACGTACGTGTACCCAACGCCCGCACCCGAATTCGCCCTGAGCAAGACGGCGGTGACGGCGGGGGAGACGGTCGATCTACCCGGATCCGGCCCGAGAATTCTGCTGTGCACCAGCGGAACCGTCGTGGCGGGAACCGCCGGGAGGCCGTCCGGTCTGACGGTGTCTCAGGGCAGTTCGGTGTGGATACCGGCCTCCGACGAATCCGTCACCGTGACCGCCGAGTCGGGCGACGCCGAGGTGTTCGTGGCCTCCGTCGGACGCGTGTAGATCGGGCAATTCGGGCATCGTTGCGCCGCTTGCGGTTTCGAACTGCGTAATGGTGCGAACGGTCCGCCCGGAGGCAATAGTCTGATGCCACAGTGAATCGAAGTGACGGATGTGTTCGGTGATCCGTCGGTAGATGTGAAGTGGCGATACGGAGACCCGATGACCAGAGCAGACCGGCCCGCGAAGACCCCGCGCACGACGGGTTGGTTCCGGACCAAATCGATCGAGCAGTCGATCCAGGACACCGACGAGCCGGACACGAAACTCCGGAAAGAGCTCGGATCCTGGGACCTGACCGTGTTCGGCGTTGCCGTGGCTGTCGGTGCCGGCATCTTCACCCTGACCGCGCGGACTGCCGGAAACGTTGCGGGACCGGCAGTGTCGTTGGCCTTCGTGCTCGCGGCGATCGCCTGTGGCCTCGCGGCGCTGTGTTACGCGGAGTTCGCATCCACGGTGCCGGTGGCCGGAAGTGCGTACACGTTCTCGTACGCCGCGTTCGGTGAGTTCATCGCATGGATCATCGGATGGGATCTCATCCTCGAGTTCGGCCTCGCAGCCGCCGTGGTGGCGAAGGCGTGGTCGCTCTACCTCGGCGATCTGCTCGGTACGGCCGCTCCGGTGCTCGAGATCGGCTCACTGAACTTCGATTGGGGCGCACTGCTGATCGTGGTGGTCCTGACGGTGCTCATCGCATCGGGCACGAAGTTGTCCTCACGAGTGTCGCTGGTCATCACGGCGGTGAAGGTGATCGTCGTTCTGTTCGTGGTTGTGCTCGGAGCCTTCTACATCAAGGTCGCCAATTACGACCCGTACATTCCGCCGTCGCAACCGGGCTCCACGGGCGAGGGGCTGCATCAGTCTCTTCTCTCGTTCGTCACGGGAGCAGGCGGCAGCACGTTCGGTGCCTACGGACTGCTGGCCGCGGCGTCGCTGGTGTTCTTCGCATTCATCGGATTCGACGTGGTGGCAACGACCGCCGAGGAGACCAAGGAACCGCAGAAGGCACTCCCGCGAGGAATCCTCGGATCGCTCGCGATCGTCACCGTGCTCTACGTGGCCGTCACCCTGGTTCTGACCGGAATGGTCAAGTACACCGATCTGGCCGGTGACAGTTCCACGCTGGCGACGGCATTCGAGCTGAACGGGCTGACCTGGGCCAAGAACATCATTTCGTTCGGTGCACTCGCCGGCCTGACGACCGTGGTGATGGTGCTGATGCTCGGGCAGACCCGGGTGCTCTTCGCGATGTCGCGAGACGGACTGGTGCCGCGGGCACTGGCGCACACCGGAAAGAAGGGCACACCGGTCCGGACGACGATTCTGGTCGGTGTCATCGTCGGCCTGCTCGCCGCGTTCGTTCCGCTCGGCACGCTCGAGGAAATGGTGAACATCGGCACGCTGTTCGCATTCGTGCTGGTCTCTGCCGGGGTTCTCGTACTGCGCAGAACTCGCCCGGACCTCCCGCGTGGTTTCCGTGTTCCCTGGGTTCCCCTGGTGCCGATCCTCGCGGTCCTGGCGTGCCTGTGGTTGATGCTGAACCTGTCGGTCGAAACATGGCTGCGTTTTCTGGTCTGGATGGCCGCCGGTGTCGTCATCTACGTCGTGTACAGCAGGCGGCACTCGGTGATGGGTCTGCGGGAAGCCGAGAAGACTCGTACCGAGAAGTCGGAGCACTGACCCGAACGGGGGTCTTCCCACCCGGCATTTGTGCGCTCCGACCAGCGCTCAGAGGTTTACTTTGGATAGCTTCGCATCCGACCGCTGGAATGTTATACCCTCGAAAACAGACTTGGAGGACTCGAAAAGTTCGGTGAGAGGGTGTCGAGACAGTGAGTGTGGACGGCCGAATCACTTCTACGGAGGGTTCGGGTGTCGCTTTCGGGGGGCGGGATTCGAAGGCCGGTGAACGATGGGGTCGCTGGCAGGACAACAAACGCTATTTGTGGATGCTGGGTCTGTTGGCCCCGGCATCGGCGCTACTGCCGTCGCAGTTGGTCTACTGGACGGGGATGCCACTGTTCTGGTGGAGCGGTGTGCTGGTGTTCTTCGTGATCATTCCGGTGATCGATCTGATCGCAGGCGAGGACGGGCACAATCCGGACGCGTCCGCCAGCGAGAAGCTGCAGAACGATCGCTACTACCGCTGGTGTACCTATCTTTTTCTCCCCATCCAGTTCATTGCGCTGATCGTCGCATGTTGGATGTGGGCGTACGGCGAGCTGACCGTGGTGGACAAGATCGGCCTCGCGGTGACGGTGGGCCTGGTGGCAGGTACCGGTATCAATGCCGCTCACGAACTGGGTCACCGCATCGAACAGCACGAGCGGTGGTTGGCCAAGATCGCGTTGTCCCAGACGCTCTACGGGCATTTCTTCGTCGAGCACAATCGGGGGCATCACGTTCGAGTGGCCACGCCCGACGACCCCGCCAGCGCGCGCTTCGGCGAAAGCGTGTGGACATTCGTGCCGCGCAGCACGATTCTCGGTCTGGCCTCCGCATGGAAGCTCGAGGCGCAACGCCTTCGGCGTCAAGGCCGCTCGGTCGCGAGCCCGACCAATGCCCTACTGCACACGTGGCTGCTCAGCGCCGTGCTCTTCGGCTCGCTGCTGATCGTGTTCGGGTGGTCCATCGCGCCGTATCTGCTGCTGCAGGCCGTCGTCGGATTCGTGCTGCTCGAAATGGTGAACTACGTGGAGCACTATGCCCTGCTCCGGGAGACGAACGACCGCGGCAGATACGTACGTTGCTCGCCACGCCACAGCTGGAACAGCGACAGAATCTGCACCAACATTTTCCTCTATCACCTGCAACGACACAGCGACCATCACGCCAATCCCGGTAAGCGATATCAGACGCTGTTGTCGTGCGACGAGGCACCGCAGCTTCCTGCCGGCTACGCGTCGATGGTGATGCTCGCCGCAATTCCGCCACTGTGGCGTCGGGTGATGGACCCGCGGGTACTGGCGCACTACCAGGGCGATATCACCCGCGCGAACATCCTGCCCCGCAAACGGGGTCGGATTCTGGCGCGAGCCGGACGAAACGGATAGAGCAAGCGGCGGCAATCGCGTCGCGTCACCGGCTCCGTGCCTGCACTTCCGGGCAGCCGGTAGTTCCAACGCGCGGACCCGATAGCCTGGACGGCAGACACTCAGTCAACAGGAGAGGCAAGATGACGACCTCAGTTACGTCAGGCTCGGCACTCACCGTGGAGCACCGCGGTGGAATCGATTTCAAGGTCGCGGACCTGTCGCTCGCGGAATTCGGCCGCAAGGAAATTCGGCTCGCCGAGCACGAGATGCCCGGCTTGATCGCGCTGCGTCGCGAATATGCCGATGTACAGCCGCTCAAGGGCGCACGAGTATCGGGATCGCTGCACATGACCGTGCAGACCGCAGTGCTGATCGAGACCTTGGTGGCGCTCGGAGCCGAGGTGCGCTGGGCGTCGTGCAACATCTTCTCCACCCAGGATCACGCCGCTGCGGCGGTCGTCGTCGGCCCGTACGGCACCGTCGAGGAGCCCAAGGGCGTCCCGGTATTCGCGTGGAAGGGCGAGAGCCTCGAAGAGTACTGGTGGGCGGCGGAGCAGATGCTCACCTGGCCCGAGCAGCCCGCCAACATGATTCTCGACGACGGCGGCGACGCCACGATGCTGGTGCTGCGCGGCGCGCAGTTCGAGAAGGCGGGTGTCGTCCCGCCGACCGACGACGATCACGATTCGGACGAGTACAAGGTGTTCCTCGGACTGCTGCGTCGCTCGCTCGAGGCGTCGAAGTCCAAGTGGACCGAGGTCGCCGAGTCCGTGCAGGGCGTCACCGAGGAGACCACGACCGGCGTGCTGCGCTTGTATCAGTTCGCGGCCGCCGGGGAGCTCATGTTCCCGGCCATCAACGTCAACGACTCGGTCACCAAGAGCAAGTTCGACAACAAGTACGGCACCCGGCACTCGCTGATCGACGGCATCAACCGCGGCACCGACGTTCTCATCGGCGGCAAGGCCGTTCTGGTCTGTGGCTACGGCGACGTGGGCAAGGGCTGCGCCGAGGCGCTCAAGGGCCAGGGTGCACGCGTGACCGTCACCGAGGCCGACCCGATCAACGCGCTGCAGGCGCTCATGGACGGCTTCGACGTGCGCACGGTCGAGGAGTTCATCGAGCAGGCCGACATCGTGATCACCTCGACGGGCAACCTGTCGATCATCACGTTCGAGCACATGCGCAAGATGAAGCACCAGGCGATCCTGGGCAACATCGGCCACTTCGACAACGAGATCGACATGGCCGGGCTGGAGAAGGCTCCCGATGTCACGCGGGTCAACATCAAGCCACAGGTCGACGAGTACCAGTTCAAGGACGGCCACTCGATCATCGTGCTGTCCGAGGGCCGTCTGCTGAATCTCGGCAACGCTACGGGCCACCCGTCGTTCGTCATGAGCAACAGCTTCTCCAACCAGGTCATCGCGCAGATCGAACTGTGGACCAAGCCGGACGAGTACGACAACGAGGTCTACCGCCTGCCCAAGCACCTCGACGAGAAGGTCGCGCGCATCCACGTCGAGGCACTCGGTGGATCGATCACCAAGCTCACCAAGGAGCAGGCCGAGTACATCGGTGTCGACGTCGAGGGCCCGTACAAGCCCGAGCACTACCGCTACTGACCGTCGGACCGGTCCGACGGTGGGAAAACTGTTCGTCATCGAAGGAGTCGACGGAGCGGGCAAGAACACGCTCGCCCGTCGGCTCGTTTCGGCGTGGGAACGAGACGGTCTGACGGTCGTGCGCATCGGGTTTCCCCGGTACGACCGGTCGGTCCACGCCGATCTGGCCGCGGAGGCGTTGCACGGCCAGCACGGCGACACCGCGGGCAGCGTGCACGCGATGGCTCTTCTGTTCGCACTCGATCGCCGAGAGGCGCGCGAGGAGATTCGAGAATTGCTCTCGCACAACGACATCGTGCTGCTGGACCGGTACGTGGCGTCCAACGCGGCCTACACCGCGGCTCGGTTGGAGCAATCCGCCGACGGCGAAGCCGTCGAGTGGATCAGGTCACTCGAATTCGAGCGATTCCTCGCACCGATTCCCGACGTCCAGATCCTTCTCGACGTGCCCGTGGCGCTCGCCGCCGAGCGAGCCTCGGCTCGCGAGAGCGCGGACGCCGCTCGTACCCGGGATGCCTACGAGCGGGACGGCTCGCTGCAGAGCCGAACCTCGGCCGCGTACGGTCTGCTCGCCGATTCGAACTGGGTGTCGCCGTGGCGGATCGTCACCGCCGACGTCGATCCCGATCGACTCGCCGCCGACTTGTTCAATCAGCCATCAGGCGTGCGGAAAGTGACACCATAGGATCATGAAGCCTCGGATTCTGGTTGTGGACGACGATTCGGCTCTGGCGGAGATGCTCACCATCGTGTTGCGCGGTGAGGGATTCGAGCCCTTCGTGGTCGGCGACGGCACTCAAGCACTGGCGGCCGTGCGCGAGAACCGTCCGGACCTGGTGCTGTTGGATCTGATGCTTCCCGGCATGAACGGCATCGACGTGTGTCGCGTACTGCGAGCCGATTCGGGCGTGCCGATCGTCATGCTGACGGCCAAAACCGACACCGTCGATGTTGTGCTCGGCCTCGAGTCCGGCGCCGACGACTACATCATGAAGCCCTTCAAGCCCAAGGAACTGGTCGCGCGAGTGCGCGCGCGTCTGCGCAGGACCGAGGACGAGCCGGCCGAATTGCTGTCCATCGCAGACATCGTCATCGACGTGCCCGCACACAAGGTCAGTCGGGGCGACGAACTGGTCTCCCTCACCCCGCTCGAGTTCGACCTGCTCGTGGCCCTGGCCCGCAAGCCTCGCCAGGTGTTCACGCGAGAGGTGTTGCTCGAACAGGTCTGGGGCTACCGCCACGCGGCCGATACCCGACTGGTCAACGTGCACGTACAGCGTCTGCGCGCGAAGGTCGAGAAGGATCCGGAGAACCCCGAGGTGGTGCTGACCGTGAGGGGGGTCGGCTACAAGGCCGGACCGCCGTGATCCGTCTCTCCCATTCTCGGCGGCGGATCAACGGCAAGTTCTCACCCCTGCTGCGGTGGTTCCGTTCGCTGAGTACGTTGCTGGGTCATGCCTGGCGACGTTCACTGCAGCTGCGCGTCGTCGTATCGACGCTGACGCTGTCCCTGGTGGTCATCCTCATCCTCGGTGTCGTGTTGACCAGCCAGATCACCGATCGACTTCTCGAAGCGAAACTGTCCGCTGCCACCGAGGAACTCGACCGTTCGCGCACCACCGTCGAAGGCAACCTCGCCGGTGCCGACGATTCGAGTGGGCTCGCGACGCGCCTCGAACGAGCACGAGCCGCTCTGACCAACCAGGATCTGGACGCCGCGTCGACCACCGGATCGGCGGGGTCTTTCGATCCGGTCCTGATCGTCGAGGGCGACGCCACCCGCGCCGAGGCGTCGGTCGGTCCCGTCGATCAGATCCCGAACAGTCTGCGCGACTTCGTCAAGAAGGGCCTGATCAGCTCGCAGTACGCGACGGTGACCGACAGCGACGGCGGATATTCCGGATCCGCGCTGATCATGGGGTCACCCACCGGATCCGACATCTCCGCCCTGCAGCTGTATCTCATATTTCCGCTGGCCAGCGAGGATCGCACGCTCTCGCTCGTGCGTGGCACGTTGTTCATCGGCGCGGTGGTGCTCCTGGTACTGCTCGCAGCGATTGCGATGCTCGTAGCGCGCCAGGTGGTTCTGCCCATTCGATCGGCATCGAGAATCGCGGTGCGCTTCGCCGACGGCAGGCTCAAGGAGCGCATGCCGGTTCGCGGTGAGGACGACATGGCCAGACTGGCGATGTCGTTCAACGAGATGGCCGAAAGCCTGTCCAAGCAGATCACTCAGCTCGAGGAATTCGGCAACCTGCAGCGTCGATTCACCTCCGACGTCAGCCACGAACTGCGCACCCCGCTGACCACCGTGCGGATGGCCGCAGACCTCATTCACGACGCCAGCGACGACCTGGAGCCCGCACTCAAGAGATCCTCGGAGCTGCTGGTCAACGAGCTCGACCGCTTCGAGACCTTGCTCGGTGACCTGCTCGAGATCAGCCGCCACGACGCAGGCGTCGCCGAGTTGGCCGCCGAACAGCTCGACCTGCGCATGTGTGCCCGAGCGGCGGTGTCGACCGTGCGACACCTGGCGCGCGAGACCGGTACCGAGGTGATCGTCGACATGCCCGAGACCGCAGTGATCGCCGAGGTCGACCCTCGACGGGTGGAACGAATTCTGCGGAATCTCCTGGCCAACGCACTCGATCACGGAGAAGGCAAGCCGGTGCTGTTGCGGCTTCGCTCGGACGCCGACGCGGCAGCATTCGTGGTGCGAGACCAGGGAATCGGTCTGCGTCCCGGCGAAGAGAAGCTGGTGTTCAACCGGTTCTGGCGCTCGGACCCCTCCCGCGTTCGCAGGTCCGGCGGCACCGGGCTCGGTCTGGCGATCAGCGTCGAGGACGCCCGCCTGCACGACGGTAAGCTCGAAGCGTGGGGTGCAGTTGGCGAAGGCGCATGCTTCCGACTCACAGTGCCGCTCGTTCGCGGGCACAAGGTGATCGGTTCCCCACTGCCCCTCAAGCCCAGCACCAAGAAATACGCTCAAGGACAACCGATTCCCGCTATCACCGCACAGAAGACATCCGCGTCGGAGCCCTCGACGTGATCCGACCGACCGGTCGTGGCGCTCGGGTGCTGGCCGTCTGGGCGCTCGTCGTCGCGCTCGCCAGCGGGTGCGCCAGCCTTCCCGAATCGTCGAGCCCGCAGGCCATCGGCACGTTGACCGCTGATGCCGTGCCCACCAGCGCTCCGGCCCCCGAGCCGGGACGCGAGCCGGATCGCCTGCTCGACGACTTCTTCGAGGCCAGTGCCGTCTCTGCGAACCGGCACCAGGCCGCCCGGCAGTTTCTCACCGAGGAGGCGTCGGCAACCTGGGACGACGGCGCACGCACGGTGATCGCGGACCGGATCGACACCCTGTCCGGTCCGCGGACCGCCGAGACCGCGCAGTTCACCATTCGGTCGACGACGGCCGGGATGCTCGCGTCGGGCGGTGAGTATCAGGCCGGCTCGGACACCTTCGACGCCGCGATCGAGATGGCGCGCGTGGATGGTCAATGGCGCATCTCGAAGTTACCGCCGGGTGTGATCATCGATCGATCCGCGTTTCTGAACACCTATCAGCAGCGATCGCTCTACTTCGTCGATCCTCTCGGTGCCGTACTCGTGCCCGATGTGCGGTGGACCAGCGGATCGCAGGACCAGCTCGCCAACCAACTCGTGCAGCTGCTCATCGACGGCCCCAAGCCGGCGCTGTCGGCCGCCGTGAGCAACGAACTGTCCGACGACGTGAGTATTCGCGGGCCCATCACCAAGGCCGACGGTCAGACCTCCCAGGTGGGGGTCGGGCTCGGCGGAATCAAGATCGACTTCGGCGGCCTGCAGAACAAACGCGACCGCGACCGCGAACTGCTTGCAGCTCAGGTGATCTGGACCCTCGCCTCGGCCGAGGTGGCCGGGCCCTACGTGTTGCTCGCGGACGGCCAACCCATCGACACGACCAAGCCCGACGGGTGGACGACTGCAGGAGTCGACTCGTTCGATCCGCTCGGCAGTCCCGACGACAGCGTCGGACTGCACGCACTTGCGTCCGGCACGTTGCTCCGTGTCGACGAGGCGGAGACCACGCCCGCTCCTGGCTACTTCGGGCAGGCCCGCAACCTGCGTTCGGTGGCACTGTCCAACGACGGAACCCTCGTGGCCGGCGTCGCGGATACCGGACGGCCGGCCCCGGCGCCGTCGAGCACGCTCATGGTCGGCAGCTACGACGGCGGCGCCTTCCCGGTGGCGGAGGGCCAATCGATCACGCGGCCCACCTGGGGGGCAGACGACAACGCGGCGTGGGCGGTGATCGACGGCACCAACGTCATCCGGGCCGCCCGTGATCCCGCGACCGGTCAGGTGTCGGTGATACCCGTCGACGCCACCGACGTCACGACTCTCGGCAACCGGATCACCGAATTGCGACTGGCCCGCGACGGAGTGCGAGCGGCGCTCATCGTCGACGGCGTCGTCTACGTGGCCACGGTGGTACGCGAGCCCTCGGGCGTGTACTCGTTGACCGAGCCGAGAGCCGTGGCCATCGGCCTCGACAGCGATGCCACGAGCTTGGACTGGAGTACCGGAGAGAACATCGTGATCGCGAGGGTCGCCACCGACTCACCGGTGGTGCAGGTGACCGTCGACGGCTCCCGGATGGACGCGCTGCCTTCGCGCAATCTGACCACTCCGGTGTTGGCGGTCGATGCGTCCCCGGAAACCGAGTACGTCGCCGACGCGCGGGCGGTCTTCGCTCTCAACAACGCCGATCCGGTCGGCGACCGGTACTGGCGCGAGGTCACCGGTCTGGCCGGGGTGAAAGCAGTGCCGATTCTGCCCGGCTGAGTTCGGCCGCAGATGTGTGTCGGTGGGTCCGGGCAGACTCCGGGTCCATGCGGACACTCCTCGATCTGGTGCTGCCCCTCGAATGCGCCGGGTGCGGTGCGCCGGGGGAGTCGTGGTGCTCGGTGTGTTCCGTGGCCCTCTTCGTCCCGCCCATCGCCGTTCGTCCGCGTGTCGATCCTGGTGTGCCGTGCTGGTCCTTGGGCACGTACAGCGGGCCGCGGCGCACCGGTGTCATCGCGCTGAAGGAGCGAGGTCGACGGTCGGTGGCCCGGCCTTTCGGGCGAGCGCTCGCCGGGGCCGTCGGACATCTACGCGAGGCAGGTGAGATCGATCCACCCGAACTGAGTTCGCTGATTCTGATCTGCGCGCCCTCTCGCGCTCGTGCGGCTCGCGCTCGCGGGGGCGATCCCGTTCTGAAATGCGCTCGAATCGCTGCCGAACAGTTGGTGCCGGAGCGAGTGCTCGTTCCCGAGTTGCTCCGCATGAGCGGCGGAGTCCGCGATTCGGTCGGACTGTCGGCCGGGCAACGGCAGCACAACGTGGCGGGCCGAATCGAGGCCGTCGGGGTGGTTCGTCCTCGATCCGACGCACGGGTGGCGGGGTCCACGGACTTCACGGTTCTGCTCATCGACGATGTCATCACCACCGGCGCAACGTTGGCCGAATCGGCAAGAGTGCTAACCGGTTTCGGAGTGCCGGTGGCCGGCGCACTGGTGGTGGCCAGTGCGTGACGGCGAGTTGGGGGGACACGCCGACAACCAATTCGGGGTGAACGGTGGCACACGAGTCGATGACCGACTAACGTCGCGGACACGCACCGACTGGACCAGATGTGAGGTGATGCCCCGGACTCGAGATGCCGGAAGGTTCCCCATTCGGCATGAACACTTGCCACGTCCAACAGTGGGCGTGGCCGATATCGGGAGGTACGCGTGACGACCCCTTCACAAGCCTCGGTTTTCTTCGACGAGAAGCCCTCGGAAGAACCCGCCAAGAGTAATGCGGACGTTGTGGTCAAGGGCCGCAACGTCGAGATTCCGGATCACTTCCGGATATACGTCTCCGAGAAATTGGCTCGCCTCGAGCGCTTCGATCCCTCCATCTACCTGTTCGACGTGGAACTGCAACACGAACGAAATCGCCGCCAGGCCAAGGCATGTCAACGCGTGGAGATCACCGCGAAGGGCAAGGGCCCGGTCGTTCGAGCCGAAGCGTGCGCCGACAGTTTCTACGCCGCACTCGAAGCGGTGACGTCGAAACTCGAGAGCAGACTCCGGCGTACCAAGGACCGTCGCAAGGTCCACTACGGCGAGAAGAGACCCGTCTCCGTCGCTGAAGCCACTGCCGAGCTCGCGGAGGACGACGCGCTTGGACTCGATCCCGAGACGAAACTCGACTCCTTCGAGGACGATCAGAGCGGCCCCGGTCACATCGTGCGGACGAAGATCCACTCGGCTGCACCGATGAGCGTCGACGACGCCCTGTACGAAATGGAGCTCGTCGGCCACGATTTCTATCTGTTCCACGACAGCGCAAGTGATCGCCCCTCGGTCGTGTACCGACGGCACGCCTTCGATTACGGCTTGATCAGACTCACCTGACCCGACCGCCCGGGGCGGCGTGATTCGTTCGCCGTCCGTGAAATCTTTCCAACGCTGCAGGCTCGACACCGGAGACTCGATCCCCACGTCGGGCCTGCAGTGCTGTGTCGGCGTGATCGCCGGTCGCGTACCGGCGATGTCCGGTGACCGTGAGTCGGGCTGCCGGGTCCGCAGCGACACCGCCTACCATGGACGCGTTCGGGTTACCCGCCGCGCGCAAGCCGTGGTGCCGACCCGTGAGCTCGTGCAGTATCCAGTGTTGTTCGAGAAGCAGTCTTTTTCGTGCAGCAGTGTTGTTCGTACCAGTACCCCTGAACCGAGGATCGAGGACGAGAAAGCCCGTGCCGTCGCTGTCGTTTTCCAAGCTGCTCCGTGTCGGTGAAGGTCGCATGGTCAAGCGGCTCAAGAGCATCGCCGACCACGTCTCAACCCTGGCTCCGGACGTCGAGAGCCTCTCCGACGACGAATTGCGCGGCAAGACCGCGGAGTTCAAGGAGAGGTACTCCGCCGGTGAGACCCTGGACCAGCTCCTGCCCGAGGCATTCGCCGTGGCCCGTGAGGCGTCCTGGCGAGTGCTCTCGCAGCGACACTTCGACGTTCAGGTCATGGGCGGTGCCGCCCTGCACTTCGGCAACATCGCCGAGATGAAGACCGGCGAGGGCAAGACACTGACGTGTGTTCTCCCCGCTTACCTCAACGCCATCTCGGGCGAGGGTGTACACGTGGTGACGGTCAACGACTACCTCGCCAAGCGTGACTCGGAGTGGATGGGCCGCGTGCACCGTTTCCTCGGTCTCTCGGTCGACGTGATCCTCTCCGGCATGACGCCGGTGCAGCGCCGCGCAGCGTACGCCGCCGACATCACCTACGGCACCAACAACGAGTTCGGCTTCGACTACCTGCGCGACAACATGACGCACTCGCTCGACGATCTCGTGCAGCGGGGCCACAACTTCGCCGTCGTCGACGAGGTCGACTCGATTCTCATCGACGAGGCCCGTACTCCGCTGATCATCTCGGGACCGGCCGACGCGTCGAGCAAGTGGTACGGAGAGTTCGCCCGTATCGCACCGATGCTCAAGGTCGACACCCATTACGAGGTGGACATCCGCAAGCGCACCATCGGTGTGCACGAGGCAGGGGTCGAGCTGGTCGAGGATCAGCTGGGCATCGACAACCTGTACGAGGCAGCCAACTCGCCGCTGGTGAACTACCTCAACAACGCGATCAAGGCCAAAGAGCTCTACACCAAGGACAAGGACTACATCGTTCGCGACGGTGAGGTCATCATCGTCGACGAGTTCACCGGCCGCATTCTGGTAGGACGCCGCTACAACGAGGGCATGCACCAGGCGATCGAGGCCAAGGAGAAGGTGGAGATCAAGGCCGAGAATCAGACTCTGGCCACGATCACGCTGCAGAACTACTTCCGCCTGTACGACAAGCTCTCGGGCATGACGGGTACGGCCGAGACCGAGGCCGCGGAGCTTCATCAGATCTATGGTCTCGGCGTCATTCCGATCCCGACGAACCGTCCGATGGTCCGAGTGGACAACGGCGACCTGATCTACAAGACAGAAGAGGCCAAGTTCGACGCGGTCGTCGACGACGTGGTCGAGCGGCACGAGAAGGGCCAGCCGGTCCTGATCGGTACCACGAGCGTGGAGCGCTCGGAGTACCTGTCGAAGCAGTTCACCAAGCGTGGCGTCGCGCACAACGTGCTCAACGCGAAGTTCCACGAGCAGGAAGCGACGATCATCGCCGAGGCAGGTCGTCAGGGCGCGGTGACCGTCGCGACCAACATGGCCGGTCGTGGCACCGACGTCGTACTGGGTGGCAACCCGGACATTCTCGCCGACCTGAAGCTGCGCAAGCAGGGCTTGGATCCGGTCGAGACCCCCGAGGAGTACGAGACGGCGTGGGAGCCTGCTCTGGAAGAGGTCAAGGCGCAGGTCAAGGCCGACGCGGACACCGTGCGCGAGGCCGGAGGCCTGTACGTTCTCGGTACCGAGCGCCACGATTCGCGCCGTATCGACAACCAGCTCCGAGGCCGCTCCGGTCGTCAGGGTGATCCGGGCGAATCGCGCTTCTACCTCTCGCTCGGTGACGAACTGATGCGCCGTTTCAACGGCGGTGCACTCGAGTCGATCATGACCCGGCTCAACCTGCCCGACGACGTCCCGATCGAAGCCAAGATGGTGTCCAAGGCCATCAAGAGTGCTCAGACCCAGGTCGAGCAGCAGAACTTCGAGATCCGCAAGAACGTGCTCAAGTACGACGAGGTGATGAACCAGCAGCGCACCGTCATCTACGAGGAGCGCCGTCGCATCCTCGAAGGTGCCGACATGGAGGGCCAGGTCGAGGGCATGATCACCGATGTGATCACCGCCTACGTCGACGGTGCGACGGGCGAGGGCTACGTCGAGGACTGGGATCTGGAGCAGTTGTGGACGGCGCTGAAGACTCTCTACCCGGTCGGTATCGACCACAAGGTGCTCGCCGGCGAGAACGAGGACGGCGAGAAGGGCGATCTGAGTCGCGACGAGCTGCGTGAGGCACTGCTGGAGGACGCGCGCTCCGCGTACGCCAACCGCGAGGCAGAGATCGACGGCATCGCAGGCGAGAACGGAATGCGAGAGCTGGAGCGTCGAGTCCTGCTGTCCGTCCTCGACCGCAAGTGGCGCGAGCACCTCTACGAGATGGACTACCTCAAGGAAGGCATCGGCCTGCGTGCGATGGCGCAGCGCGACCCCCTGGTCGAGTACCAGCGCGAGGGTTACGACATGTTCCAGGGCATGCTCGACGGCCTGAAGGAGGAGTCGGTCGGCTTCCTGTTCAACCTCCAGGTGGAAGCGACCCCTGCTCCGGCAGGGCCCGCGGCCTCTGCGGGGCTCGCCGTGGCTCCGGGACTGGCCTCTCCGATGGGCACCGGTCGCCCGGCCGCGACCCCTGCACCTGCACCGACCGGCACAGCACCCGCATCTGCGGCACCCGCTCCGTCGGCTCCCGCACCATCGGCTCCCGCAGTCCCTTCCGCTCTGCGGGCCAAGGGTCTCGACGAGCAGGACGAGCAGAGACTGACCTTCTCCGGGCCGGCCGAGGGCGGCGGAACCGACGTTCGGAGATCGGAACCCTCCCGGTCTGCCGGCGAGTCCGCGGCGGAGGGAACCCGTCGGGAGCGCCGAGAAGCGGCGAGGACGCAGAACAAGGCACCGAAGAAGGCCGCTCGCTCCAAGCGCAAGAAGTAGCGGTCGTGGGTCGCGTCGCTGCACGAGGACGCGACCCTCACCCCACGCGCAGCGAGGTGACCGTCCATCCGGGACGGCGCGGGTCGATGGCCAGCTCGATTCGGCCGGCGAAGGCGAACATCCGTGGTCCACGGGTGTACGAGCCGAAGATCTCTGCGGACACATCCGACTGATACGCCACGTGTACTCGACGCACCGCGGCGAATCCGAGCCGCCGTCCCGGTGGCGGATTGCGCACGATGGTCCGCACCAGATCGATCATCGAGGTGGTGAACAACGGCGAGAGCTGATCGGCACTGCGTCGTCGATCGATCACCTCGATCAGCATGCGCATGGCGCGGTCAGCGGTAGCCCTCGCATCGGCAGGTACCGGCGGCCGGCCGGGAGGCTCGCTGCGCCGTCGAGAACGGTTGCTGCGCACCGTCGCTCGGTGCCTGACCGGCGTCGGTTCGGTGGTGGTCGCTGGATCCCACGTGTGCACTGCCCCGGTGGCGAGCGGTGGCTCGAACGGAGCGGCACGCGAGAGGAAGCAGTGATGTTCGGCGCGGAGCCGGGCGACCGACCCGGATATGTCCGGGCTCTCGGGCGGGTCGTTGGATTCGATGACGCTCACACCGACATTGACGGTCCCGGACCGCGATCGGTTCCCCCGGAACCGACGAAACACACGCGACACGGTCGTCGAACGACCCCGCGACCGACATTCGTCCGCCACGTACTCTAGGTTCGAGCACACCGCGCGCTCGGCCACAGGAATCGGCGCGTACTTCATGCGAGGACGGGGACCGGAACACGAGATGGCGACCAGGCTGACAGCGCAGGATGCGTCGTTCTACTTTCTCGAGGCCAGCAGCAGTCCTATGCACCTCGGCTCGCTTGCCATCTTTCGGACCCCACGCAGTGGTTTCAGCTACGACCGTCTGTTGACGTTGGTCGAGCAACGACTGGCCTTGGTTCCCCGGTATCGGCAGAAGGTTCGCGAGGTTGCCTTCGGACTGGCCCGGCCGGTCTGGGTGGACGATGCAGACTTCGACATCACGTATCACATCCGACGTTCGGCGCTGCCCAAGCCGGGATCGGACGAACAGTTGCACGATCTGATCGCGCGATTGACATCTCGCCCACTCGATCGCACTCGGCCGCTCTGGGAGATGTACTTGGTCGAGGGGCTCTCGAAGAACCGCTTCGCCATTTTCACCAAATCCCACTCTGCGTTGGTCGACGGCGAGCACGCACTCGACATCGGTCAGGTCATCCTGGACGCGAGCAAGAATCCGCCGCCGATGGCCGAGGAACTGTGGATGCCTGCGCGGGCACCCAAGGATTCGGCTCTCGTCATCGACGCTCTGACCGAGTTGGTGGTGCGCCCGGGCGAGAGCATCGAGGCCTTGCGCGGCGCGGTGCACGGTGTGGCAGGTGTCGCGGGCGAGGCGCTGCGTGCCGCAGGGAAGGTCGCGGCGGTGCTGCGTACCGCAACTCAGAGTGCGCCGTCGAGTCCGCTGAACGCCCCCATCTCGCGGAACCGGAGGTTTGCGGTCGCCAAGACCGAGCTCGCGGACTATCGCAGAATCCACAACAGATTCGATTGCTCGATCAACGACGTGGTGCTCGCCGTCGTCACCGGCGCACTGCGCAACTGGTTGCTCTCGCGGGGCGAGCCCGTCACTGCCTCGTCCACCGTGCGGGCCATGGTGCCGATGTCGGTGTACGTCTCCGCAGATCGTGTCGGGTTCGTGGAAGCGACCGACCGGCCGGCCGAACCGACCGAGGACGATCGCAGCGAGGTCTCGTCGTTCCTCGTCGACCTGCCCGTCGGTGAATCGAATGCGGTGGTGCGGCTCTCGCACATCGCGCACGCCACCGAGGCACACGCCAAGCAGAGTCGG
Source organism: Rhodococcoides navarretei (assembly GCF_038069675.1). NCBI lineage: Bacteria > Bacillati > Actinomycetota > Actinomycetes > Mycobacteriales > Nocardiaceae > Rhodococcoides > Rhodococcoides navarretei. Next base: position 3,226,449 of record NZ_JBBPCN010000001.1, on the reverse strand, counting down.
GGTGTCACCGCGCAGACGCTGATGCGCATCTCCGGATTCGCCCCTGCAAGCCTGCACGCCATGGGTGCGCGGGCCGGCAGCCGGCTTTCTCAGCGGGTGTTCAATTTGATCGTGACCAACGCTCCCGGGCCCCAGTTTCCGCTCTACGTCGGCGGTGCGCGCATGCTCGAGATGTATCCGGTGTCGCCGCTGTTCGAGAACCAAGCGATGAGTATCGGGTTGACGTCGTACGACGGATACGTGTTCTTCGGGCTCAATGCCGATCGAGGTGCCATGCCGGACGTGGATGTGGTGACGGCGTTGCTGCACGAGGCGCTGGAAGAGTTGGTCGACGCCAGTAACGAATCGAGAGTGTGAGGTCTTCTGCAATGCGTGTCTACGTTCCGGCGACGTTGGAGTTCCTGAAAGTGTTGTCGGCGGAGGGCGAGTTCAGCCCGGTCTCACGCACCGCCTTCGCGGTGACCCCGACGCTGCGTGAGGCATACTCCTCCGGCGACGACGAGGAGCTCGCCGAGGTAGCGATGGGGGAGGCAGCGCGCGCCTCCTTGAGATTGATCGCTGCTGCGGTCGACGACGAGGCGGACACCGGGACGGTTGCCGAGGGCGTGGTGTACCGGCGGGCCGTGATCGCAGCCGACGTCGACGATCCGACCCTGCGACCCGACCTCGACGACGCCGTCGTCCGATTGAAGGAACCGTTGCGGATGGATCAGGTCGCGTCGGTTCACGTCGATCTCGAAGGGGCCGAATCGGCGGTTGCCAAGGCCGTTGCGGCCGTCGACGCCGCAGACATGGGTGATGCGGATGCGGAGTTCGTCCTCGGGGACGCAGAGGATCACACGCTGGCGTGGTACGCCCCGCAGGAGCTGTCTTTTCTGCTCGAATTGCTCTGATTCGCCACCCGGCAGAGGTGACCCTGCCCCGAACCTACGGTAGCGTAACCTCGATGACCACAAGCGGATCGGTTTCTCGATCGAGGGGATGGAACACCCGATGGATCTGAAGAAGTGGCTGGAGGCTCCGGCTGCCGGTGTATCGGCACCCAAGCGTCCGAGGCTGAACATGGTGCGTGGTGCTTTGACTCGCATCACCACTCCCTTGTTGCCCGACGACTATCTGCATCTTGCGAACCCGCTGTGGTCCGCTCGCGAACTCCGCGGCCGCATCGTAAGAGTGGAGAAGGAAACCGCAACGGCGGTGACGTTGGTGATCCAGCCCGGGTGGGGCTTCAATTTCGACTACCAGCCCGGTCAGTACATCGGGATCGGCTTGCATCTCGGCGGACGGTGGCATTGGCGGTCGTACTCGTTGACCTCGCCACCGAACTGGGAAGACAAGCTGATCTCCATCACGGTCAAGGCGATGCCCGAGGGCTTCCTGTCCTCGCACCTCGTCGGCGGCGTACCGCAGGGAACCATCGTTCGACTCGCCGCGCCCAAGGGCAATTTCGCGCTGCCCGTGCCGCCGCCGAACAAGATCTTGTTCGTCACTGCCGGCAGTGGCATCACCCCGATCATCTCGATGCTGCGCGCGTTGGATCGGCACGGTGACATGCCCGACACGGTGCACATCCACTCGGCACCCACCGAGGACGAGGTCATGTTCGCCGCCGAGATCGCCGCGCTGGAGAAATCTCACCCCAACTTCACCTCGCATGTGCAGCTCACGCGATCGGACGGCAAGTTCGCACTCGCCTCGCTCGACGAGCTCTATCCCGACTGGCGCACGCGCGACACCTGGGCGTGCGGGCCCGCTGCTCTGCTCGAGGAGATCGAGAAGACCTGGAAGCGCGAGGGAATCGAGGACCGGCTTCACCTGGAGCGGTTCGAGATCTCGCGCGCCGACACCTCCGGTGCGGGCGGTACCGTCACGTTCTCCAAGTCGGACAAGAAGACCACCGTCGACGGCGCGACCAGTCTGCTCGAAGCCGGTGAGAACGTCGGCGTTCAGATGCCGTTCGGCTGCCGGATGGGTATCTGCCAGACGTGTGTGGTGCCGTTGACGGCAGGGCACGTGATCGACCTGCGTTCCGGCAAGGAACACAGTGAGGGCGACCGCGTCCAGACGTGCATTTCCGCAGCTGCGGGCGACTGCACATTGGAACTGTAGGTCTGTTTTTCGCACACTGCCTTCTCAGGCTGTTCGGTTACGCTTACGTAGGTTGCCCACGTCGATACCCGATATTTCGGGCACTGCACTCAACTGTTGGAGGACCCGGTGGCCATCACCGACATCAAAGAGTTCGCTCATCTCAGCGAAGCGGACATGGAAGCGTTCGGTCGTGAACTGGATGCGATTCGTCGAGACGTAGAAGACAGCCGCGGCGAGCGCGATGCCGCCTACATCCGTCGGACCATCAGGCTGCAGCGGCTGCTCGAGCTCGGTGGCCGCGCGGTACTGCTCGGCAGCAAGTATCGGCCGGCCTGGATCGCAGGCACGGCGATGCTCAGCGTCGCCAAGATCATCGAGAACATGGAACTCGGCCACAATGTGATGCACGGGCAGTGGGACTGGATGAACGATCCGGAGATTCATTCCACCTCGTGGGAGTGGGATCAGACCGGACCGTCCGAGCAGTGGAAACGCGCCCACAACTACTCGCACCACACGTACACCAACATCGTCGGCATGGACGACGACATCGGCTTCGGCATCCTGCGGATGACCCGCGACGAGCCGTGGAAGCCGATCAACCTCGTGCAGCCGCTCGCCAACATCGTGCTCGCCACCACCTTCGAGTGGGGCATCGCGCTGCACGACTACGACGCGCAGAAGCAGTTGGACAGCGAGGACGAGAAGGGTCTGCTGAAGTCTCCGGCGAGCCGCGCCTTCGCGCGCAAGATCGCCAAGCAGGTCGGCAAGGATTTCGTCTTGTTCCCGGCGCTGTCCGGCCCGTCGTGGAAGTCCACGTTGACTGCCAACGCGACGGCCAACCTCGTCCGGAACCTGTGGGCGTACGCGGTGATCTTCTGCGGTCACTTCCCCGACGGGGCAGAAAAGTTCACGATCGGGCAGTTCGAGACCGAGACACGACCCGAGTGGTACCTGCGTCAGATGCTCGGCAGTGCGAACTTCGAAGCCGGTCCGGTCATGGCGTTCATGAGCGGCAACCTCTGCTACCAGATCGAGCACCACATGTTCCCGGATCTGCCGAGCAACAGGTACTCGGAGATCGCCGAGAAGGTGCACGCGCTGTGCGAGAAGTACGACTTGCCGTACACCACAGGGTCACTCGGCAAGCAGTACCTGCTTGCGCTGCGAACGATTCACAAGCTGTCGCTGCCCGACTCGTGGTTGCGTGCCACGTCCGACAACGCTCCCGAGACGTCCTCCGAACGGCGATGGCGCGTCGGCGATTCGCCCGCAGTCCATGCGCTCCGCATCGATCCGCTCACCGGGCAACGCCGAGGTCTTCGCTCGGCAATGCAGGAGGCGCGCGTGAGCTTGCGCAACGCCAAGAAGGAAGCCAAGCGTCAAGCCAAGGCTCTGCGTCGTTCGGGTGACCGCGTTCGGTTGTGAATCGTCACACAGATTTCCGCCGCTAACCTACGGAACCGTAAGTTACGATACGGTAGGTGACGGAATTGCACATGGCCTGATACGCGAGCTGTGTGTTCACGACTGCCAGGAGGTTGTTTCCCATGGCGATTACGGACGTCAAAGAGTACGCGCATCTGACCGATGCCGACATCGAGGCGTTGGGCCACGAGCTCGACTCCATCCGGCGTGACATCGAGGCGTCCCGCGGTGAACGCGATGCCCGGTACGTCAAGAACACCATCCGACTGCAGCGTTCGCTCGACATCGGCGGGCGGGCCGTGCTGTTCGCCAGTCGTCGGCGTCCGGCGTGGCTGGTCGGTACCGCCATGCTCGGGGTCGCCAAGATCATCGAGAACATGGAGCTCGGGCACAACGTCATGCACGGCCAGTGGGACTGGATGAACGATCCGGAGATCCACTCCACCTCGTGGGAGTGGGACAACACGGGGCCGTCGGCTCACTGGAAGCAGACGCACAACTACATCCACCACAAGTACACCAACGTGCTCGGTATGGACGACGACGTCGGCTACGGTCTGCTGCGCGTCACCCGCGATCAGCGGTGGAAGCCCTTCAACATCGGCAACCCCGTCTACAACCTGCTGCTGCAGTTGTTCTTCGAGTACGGAGTTGCGCTTCAGCACCTCGAACTGGGCAAGGTTGCCAAGGGTCGAGTGCCCCGCGAAGAGTTCGAGCAGAAGCGGCGCGAGGTGCTCGAGAAGGTCGGCAAGCAGATCGGCAAGGACTACATCCTCCATCCGCTGCTGACCGGGCCCGCGTGGAAGAGCACGCTGACGGCGAACATCGTCGCCAACATGATGCGCAACGTGTGGACCAACACCGTCATCTTCTGCGGTCACTTCCCGGACGGCGCGGAGAAGTTCACCAAGTCCGACATGGAAGGGGAGACGCAGGGGCAGTGGTACCTGCGTCAGATGCTGGGCAGCGCGAACTTCAATGCCGGTCCCGTCATGGAGTTCATGAGCGGCAACCTGTGCTACCAGATCGAGCATCACCTGTTCCCGGACCTCCCCAGCAATCGCCTGCGGGAGATCAAGGTTCGAGTGCTCGAGTTGGCGGAGAAGTACGACTTGCCGTACACGACGGGTTCGATCGTCCACCAGTACTTCCTGTCCTGGAGAACCATCGCGAAGCTGTCGCTGCCGAACAAGTACCTCAAGGCCACCAGCGACGACGCACCCGAGACCGCGTCCGAGCGTAAGTGGGCCGACGCGCCGGCAGGCCTGTTCACCGTCGATCCCGAGACCGGTAAGCGTCGCGGTCTGCGCACCGCAATCGCAGAAACGAAGAAGCGCAAGGGAATTCGCAGGCTGGTCGGAAAGGCCGCGTAAGCTCTGCACCGAATTCGAGCCTGGTGGCAACCGACCCCGAGTGGGTGGTTGCTACCAGGCTTCGTTCGTTCGAACGGCTTCGAGCAACAGACGCACCGCGGCAACGCGTCGAGCCGCGTCTCCGGTGAGTGCGTCGAGGGCGCATTCGGGATCTGCCGGTGGGCCGAGGTGCGTGCATCCTCGGGGGCAGTTCTCGATCGTGTCGGCCAGATCGGAGAACGCTGCGACGACATTCTCGGGGGAGATGTGCGCCAATCCGAACGACCGGATGCCGGGGGTGTCGACCACCCAGCCGCCGTCGGGGAGCGGTAGCGCCACCGACTGAGTCGAGGTGTGACGACCCTTTCCGACTCCCGAGACCACTCCGGTGGCGCGGTAGGCGTCGGGAACCAATCTGTTGACGAGCGTGGACTTTCCGACGCCCGAATGCCCGATGAGCGCGGTCACCTTGTCGGTGAGCATGGCCGTCAACTCCGTGAGGTCCTCCGATTGCCCCGCCAGCACCACCGGGACGTCGAGATCGGAGAACGCAGCGGTGAATTCCTCGGGGTCGGCAAGATCGCTCTTGGTCAGGCACAGAACGGGTTCGAGTCCGCCGACGTACGCGGCCACCAGTGCTCGCTCGACGAAGCCGGTGCGCGGTGGTGGGTCTGCGAGCGCGGCGACGATGAGCAGTCGGTCGGCGTTGGCCACCACGACGCGTTCGAACGGGTCGGTGTCGTCCGCGGTGCGGCGCAGCACCGTTCGCCGTTCGGCCACGCGCACGATTCGGGCCAGTGTATCGACCTTGCCGGACAGATCTCCGACGATACCGACTTCGTCGCCCACCACGATCGGGGTTCGGCCCAGCTCGCGGGCCCGCATCGTCACGACCGGCCGAGACGGGTCACCGTCGAGTACGCAGCCCCAGCGGCCGCGGTCGACGGACACCACCATGCCGGCTTCGGCGTCGTTGTGTTCGGGTCGAGTCTTGGTGCGGGGACGCGAACTCTTGCCCGGCCGGATGCGGACGTCGGACTCGTCGTACCGGCGCGCGGTCAGGAGCCGACCCCGGTCGGTGCGGGTGCGGACAGCATTGCGTCCCACAGCGTCTCGAAGCCGGGGAGAGTCTTGGCCGTCGTGTCGATGTCGTCCACTTCCACGCCGGGCACACGCAGCCCGACAATCGCTCCCGCGGTGGCCATGCGGTGGTCTGCATAGGCGTGCCAGACGCCGCCGTGCAGCGGTGCCGGATCGATTCGGATGCCGTCGTCGGTTTCGACCGCGCGTCCGCCGAGCCGAACTATCTCGGTCGTCAGCGCCGCAAGGCGGTCGGTCTCGTGACCACGCAGATGGGCGATGCCGCGCAGGATGGACGGCCCTTCGGCGAGAGTGGCGAGCGCCGCAACCGTCGGGGTCAACTCGCCGACGTCGTGAAGATCGAAGTCGATGCCGCGCAACGTATCCGGGCCCTCGACGGTCAGGATGCCTGCGGTGAGGTCGACGCCCGCGCCCATCCGGGTGAGGATCTCCCGGAAGACGTCACCGGGCTGGGTGGTCGTTTCGGGCCAATTCGGTACGCGCACGATGCCTTTCGTCACCACTGCCGCAGCGAGGAAGGGGGTGGCGTTGGACAGATCCGGCTCGATGTTCCACTCGACGGGCATCACCGGTCCTCGGTGCACGCGCCAGGTGTTCGCGTCACCACCGGTATCGGGTGTATCGACTCGGACGCCCGCCCGTCGCAACATATCGACCGTCATGTCGATGTGGGGCATCGACGGGACGGGCTTGCCGATGTGGTGGATTTCGATGCCCTCGTCGAATGCCGCTGCGGAGAGCATCAGACCCGACACGAACTGCGAGGAGCCGGAGGCGTCGATGTCCACCGAACCTCCGCGCAGCGAACCGGTGCCGCGCAGCGTGAACGGCAGCGCACTACCGTCGATATCGGCTCCCATTGCGCGCAGCGCGTCGAGGATCGTGTCGAGTGGACGAACACGCGCCTGCTCGTCGCCGTCGAATGACACCTCGCCATCGGCCAGTGCGGCCAGAGGCGGTACGAATCGCATCACGGTGCCCGCCAGCCCGCACTCCACAGCGCCGCCGTGCAGCGGTGCAGGGTTCACCCGCAGTGTTGTCCTGTCGTCTTCCGCGGCGATGATCTCGATTCCCAGCGTCGTCAGGGCGTCGATCATGAGGTCGGTGTCACGGCTGCGCAGTGCACCGGTGATCGTCGACGATCCGGTGGCGAGCGAGGCAATGATCAGAGCGCGATTGGTGATCGATTTCGACCCGGGCAGAGTGACTGTCGCGTCGACGGGTGCGACGGCGGCGGGTGCTGTCCAATTGCTCACCTGTCCATCTTCTCTCATTCGGTATCAGCGCGCGGCGATGGGCGCGGATACGGCACTCGTGAGCCGCACCAGATCGGCTGGTGCGAGTTCGATTTCCAGTCCGCGGCGACCGCCACTGCACAGAATGGTTTCGAAACCGAGAGCCGAGACGTCGATCACGGTGGGCAGGGATTTGCGTTGGCCGAGAGGCGAGATCCCGCCGAAGACGTACCCGGAGGAGCGCTCGGCGGCAGCCCTGTCGGCCAGCGTCAGCTTCCTGGTGCGCAGAGCGGCTGCCGTGGCCTTGAGTGAGAGCAGTGCCGTCACCGGGACCATCGCCACCGCCAGCGAGCGATCTACACGTTCCACGACGAGCGTCTTGAAGACCTGTTCGGGAAGGACACCGAGCCGCTCGACGAGTATCTGGGCCGCCTCCTCGCCGTACGACTGGCTTCGCGCATCGTGATCGTACGAATGCACGGTGTGCGCCACCTTTCGCGCGGTGAGCACGGCCAGAGCGGGTGTGGACGCAGCCATCAACGGGACTCTAGTGACCGCCCGGGAACATGGCGGCAGGCAGCTGTGTTGTGTAACGACAGATACGGATGCAGGCGGAAGGAATGACGAATGGCAGTGCTGACCGCGGGACGTCCCCTCGCATTGAAGGGGGTGATCTCTTCGCAGAAGCCGACTTCGGGCGCGGTAGCCTGGGCGGTGGAAGCTACCGAAGGGATCAGCGTGACAAAAGCCAGCAATCCCGTCGCTGCATCGGACGACGAGAAGGCGATCGCGGAGCAGAGAGCGGCCGAGACCGAGGCACAGTTGACCGAGCGTTTCGAGCGCGACGCGTTGCCGATGCTCGATCAGCTCTACGGCGCAGCTCTGCGGATGACGCGTAACCCAGCCGACGCCGAGGACCTGGTTCAAGAGACGTTCGTGAAGGCCTACTCGGCTTTTCGGTCGTTCCGAGAAGGGACGAACCTCAAGGCGTGGCTGTACCGAATCCTGACCAACACCTACATCAACTCTTATCGCAAGAAGCAGCGTCAGCCCGCTCAGTATCCGACCGACGAGATCAGCGACTGGCAGCTCGCCGCCACCGCCGAACACACGTCGACGGGTCTGCGATCGGCCGAGGTCGAGGCCCTGGACGCGCTGCCGGACGACGACATCAAAGCAGCGCTGCAATCGCTCCCCGAAGAGTTTCGGATGGCTGTGTACTACGCCGATGTCGAGGGTTTCCCGTACAAGGAGATCGCCGAGATCATGGGCACTCCCATCGGTACCGTGATGTCGCGTCTGCACCGTGGACGCAAGCAACTGCGGGGACTGCTGGCAGGCGTCGCGCGCGAGCGTGGATTCAACCGGGACGGCGCGGTCGACCGGCACGAGCAGGAGGTAGTCCAGTGACGGGCACCGAGAAGACCGACGACGGTGACGCACAGTTCGAGCGTCTCGACTGTTCCGCAGTGATCGCGGACGTGTGGGTGATGCTCGACAACGAGTGCGACGAAGCCAGCCGATCTCGTCTGCAGAAGCACATCGACGAGTGCGGATCGTGCTTCGAGGCATACGGAATCGAAGAGAAGGTCAAGCGATTGATCTCACGCAAGTGCGGAGGAGACCAAGCACCGGCCGGACTTCGTGAACGACTCAGTGTCGAGATTCGTCGAACCGTGTTGATTCGCCAGACGGACTCCGAGTAGTCGCAGGCGGTACAACGACGAGGGGCCGAGAAGCAGTCGCTTCTCGGCCCCTCGCGGCTTGTGGCAAACCGTCAGCTGTTCGGACGTTTGCCGTGGTTGGCCTTGTTGCCCTTACGAGCACGCTTCTTACGTCCACGCTTTCCCATGATGGGCTCCTCTCGTTTGTTCACTACAGTCTCCCACGTGTGATTGGCTTACTGTGACGGGCCTGGTCTCCGATGGGTGCCCAGCGCAGTTCGTGGTGACGTGAGAGAGGGGTTCGCCGATGTCCGAGGACGTTCGCGCGGAGATGGTGTCCACGGTATTTCAGGTGGTCGTGGCCCGAGGCGACGCCGTCGAGGTCGGTGACACCCTCGTGATCCTGGAATCGATGAAGATGGAAATTCCCGTGCTGGCCGAGACGGCAGGCACGGTCACGTCCGTGGACGTTGCGGTCGGCGACGTCATTCAGCAGGGCGACCTCATCGCCGTCGTGTCCTGAGCACGGGTCACGTGAGATCTCGTGTCGACCCTCAGTGACCTGCTGGCCGAACACACCGACCTTCCCGGCGTCGCGGTCGACCATCTGCAACGCGTCGTAGGTGAGTGGCAGCTGCTGGCCGACCTCTCTTTCGCCGACGTGCTGCTGTGGGTCGGCACCGACGACGTGTCCAGTGGGACCGCCGACGTGCTGTGCGTGGCCCAATGTCGACCCACCACCGCGCCGACGGTCTTCACTCACGACATCGTGGGAACGACGATCTCCGAGTCGGAGCACCCGGACGTGATGGTGGCTCTGCAGCAGCGCGAGATCGTTCGCGGAGGCGTCGTGACGCGGACCGAGAGCATCCCGGTGCGGTGCGGAGAGCATGTCATCGCGGTATTGACCCGTGACACCAATCCGGCCCAGCTACGTCCGCCGAGCGCGCTCGAGGTGGCCTACCGAGAATGTGCCGACGACCTGTGCCTGATGATCAGTGAAGGGACCTTTCCCACCCCGGAAGAGCGCACCGATGTGAACTCGTCCCCGCGAGCAGGCGACGGTTTCATTCGAATCGACACCGAGGGACGGGTGGACTACGCCAGCCCCAACGCACTCTCGGCGTACCACCGGATGGGATTGACGACGGAGCTGTCCGGGCGAGATCTCGCCTCCGTAACACGCTCGCTGGTCACCGACCCCTTCGACTCACAGGAGGTGGCCGACCACATCAGGTCGTCGCTCAGCGGCAACGTCGGCCATCGTATGGAGGTCGACGCCCGCGGTGCCACCGTCCTCGTGCGCACTCTGGCCCTGCAGCCCCGGGGCAGGTCGACCGGTGCGGCCGTGTTGATTCGCGATGTCACCGAGGTGAAGCGTCGGGACCGCGCTCTGCTCAGCAAGGACGCGACCATCCGGGAGATCCACCATCGGGTGAAGAACAACCTGCAGACGGTTGCCGCGCTGTTACGCCTACAGTCGCGTCGCCTCGAGAACGAGGAAGCGCGAACCGCGTTGTCGGAATCCGTCCGTCGGGTGACGTCCATCGCGCTGGTGCACGAGATGCTGTCGATGTCGGTGGACGAGGAAGTGGACCTCGACGAGATAGTCGATCGACTGGTGCCGATCATGCTGGACGTGGCGACGGTCAATCCGCGGGTGCGTGTGACTCGCGACGGCAAGTTGGGAGTCTTCTCGGCCGAACGCGCGACGCCGTTGGTGATGGTGCTCACCGAACTCGTGCAGAACGCGATGGAGCACGGATTCGACGCCGGATCGGCCGGTGTCGTCCGGATCAGCGCCGACCGTTCCGCGAAATGGCTCGACGTGGTCATCCACGACGACGGGCGTGGATTGCCCACCGGGTTCTCCCTGGAGCGCTCGGACGGACTCGGACTGCAGATCGTGCGCACACTGGTCTCGGTGGAGTTGAACGGATCGCTCGGCGTGCACCCGGCGGCGGGTGGGGGAACCGACGCGATGTTGAGGGTTCCTCTGGGGCGGCGCGTGCCGAGGCCGTGATGCACGTTCGGTGAACAGTGCGTGACGCGCTCTCCGGTGGTCCCTGGCACGCAGAAGGCCCGGTACCCCTGACGGGTACCGGGCCATACCGATTGCTGCGTAAGCGTCCTAGACGGAGCTGCGTGCGCGCGTACGTGCGTTGCGTCGCTTGAGTGCACGGCGCTCGTCTTCACTCATTGCGCCCCATACTCCTGCGTCCTGGCCGGATTCGAGTGCCCAGGACAGGCATTCAGCGGTGACGGGGCACCGAGTACAGACGACTTTGGCATCGGCGATCTGCGCGAGCGCCGGACCACTGTTTCCCACCGGGAAAAATAGTTCCGGATCTTCATCGCGACAAATAGCCTTGTGGCGCCAGTCCATCCTCTGCTCCTTACCGGGCGCCGAAGCGCCGTTTCGTTTCTCTTCTGTTCACGAGTGGGTAACCAATGTTTCCGCACTGTTGCTTGTGAATGCTTTCACGAACTCAGGTGAAGTCAAGGGATACGCGCGTGACCGTGGTCAAGCTCACTCTGTTAGGCTCGCTTTAGCCTTCTGCGCTCCTTTGTACCCCGAGTGAACAGATTTCGCTCGTAATTTCACGAGAACTGTGCTGTACGCCGCCCCATATACCCAGGGATGAGCCCTCTCACCTGGTCGGCGCGACGACCTCCAGCGCGTCGGGAGTCGAGAAGAACTCGGCTTCCGTACGTTCGCCCAGGTAGTCCCCATCCATCTGCAAACCGACCGGCTCCGCCGAAGAAATTCGGACACTCGGTACATCGTCGATCCGAATCAGCTTACGAGACTTGGGTTCTGCACCCTTGGCCAGTAACTGGCGCGACACCCGCAACGTGGGGAACAGAGCAGTCGACCGCATGCCGAACACGCCGAGACCCGAGTCGAAATCGGTACCCGGATTGGTGTGCACCGGCCTCTCGTTCAAATACGTCCACGGACTCGAGTTCGACACGAACGCATAGTGCACACCCTCGAACGGATCCTGCCCGGGAACCTCCACCGTCAACCGAGCCGGCCGGCGCTTGTGCTTGAAGAACTCCTGCACCGAGAAGCGGAGGTAACGCGTCGCCGACACCGGCGTCCCGTCCTTACGGCTCGCATCGATCGCCCGACACACATCCGCGTCCAAACCCATCCCCGCATTGAACGTGAACCACCGATTGTCGCAATGCCCCAAGCCCACAGTCCGCCGCGCACGCGCATCCAACAGGCCGATCAACTGATTGGTCGCCGCCACCGGATCCGCCTCGATACCGAGAGAACGCGCGAACACATTCGCACTGCCGCCTGGAACGACAGCAATAGGCGGAATCGCGCCGATCGTCACCGCCTGCATCGACGTCGGCAACGGCACACCCAGCAAACCGTTGATCACCTCGTTGACCGTTCCGTCACCGCCGTGAACGATCACCAGGCCGACCCCGTCCTCACGGGCACCACGCGCGAGCTCCGACGCATGATCACGATGAGTCGTCTGCGCAACCGTCACCCGCACCCGACTCGACAACGCATGAGCCAACAGATCCCGAGCCGCAGCCGTCGTAGAAGTCGCATTGGGATTGACGATCAGCAGCGCACGCACGAGCACTGACACTAACCGGGTCGTTCCGCAGGCTCCACTCCGGTCACCTGGGTCGTTCCGCAGGCTCCACTCCGGTCACCTGGGTCGTTCCGCAGGCTCCACTCCGGTCACCTGGGTCGTTCCGCAGGCTCCACTCCGGTTGCCTAGGCTGGTCGCGTGTCCACCTCTCCCGAGAACCTCACCCCGCCGGCCACGTTCCGATCCGCCGGGGCGCTCGTCGCAGCGCAGGGCGTGGCCTCGTTGGTGGCCGCGTTCGTCCTACTCGCCCGGGCGTTCTCCGGTGAAGGGGAGAACGCCGTCGCCAACGGATACGGCACCGCGGGGTGGTTCGGCGTGCTGGGTCTCGGAGTCGGTGCGGCAGGCGTCGCCCTGATCCTCGGCAAACGGTGGGGACGGTCCATCGCCACCGTCGTGCAGCTGCTGCTGCTGCCTGTGGTGTGGTCGCTGCTGACCGGATCGCATCAGACCGTCTACGGCGTCGCTCTCGGCGTCGTGGTGCTCGGCGTGCTGGTGCTGCTGTTCAGCCCGCCGTCCTCTCGGTGGATGGCCGCCGAGTACAGCGACGTCGACGACGAACTCCGTTGAGGTAGTCGCTAGCGAGCCTGTGCGGCCAGCTCGGCCAGTGCATCCGCGGTCAGCCGAAACGTGGTCCACTCGTCCTGTGGCTCTGCTCCGAGCGATCGGTAGAAGCCGATCGACGGGGTGTTCCAGTCCAGAACCGACCAGGCCAACCGCGTGTACTGCCGATCGACGCATTCGGCGGCCAACGCGGCGAGCAGTGCCGTTCCGAAGCCTTCTCCGCGCGCGGCGGGCTGCACGTAGAGATCCTCCAGATAGATTCCGTTCACACCGTCCCACGTGGAGAAGTTCAAGAACCACAGCGCGCACCCCACCACCGTCCCCTCGTGTTCGGCCACGTGCGCGAACACCGACGGCCCAGCGCCGAACAGAGCGGCACGAAGCTGCTCGTCTCTAACGGTGCACAGCGACGACGACTTCTCGTACGCGGCCAGTTCGTGCACGAGTGCGGTGATGGCGGGAACATCGGCCTCGGTGGCGCGGCGAATCATCCTCGGTTTCCTTTCTGTGCCGTGGCAGCGGTGAGAATCGAAGGGTGCACGTTGTGCGCGACGAGCTGGCGAAACGAGTGTTCGAAGCCGAGCAACGAATACGCGGCGGGCGAGAGGGCGAAGCGTTTGCCCTCGGTGACGGGGGCTTCGGTCCAGCCGGCGATCAGTGCGCGCGAGAAGTGGCCGTGGCCGACCAACACGACGTCGCGGCCCCTCAACAACGGCAGGACGACCGAGAGGACCAACCCGACGCGGACGGCGATGTCACCGATGGATTCACCACCCGGACACGGATGCGTCCAGACGGTCCAGTGCGGCACCGTCTCGTGGATCTGCGTCGACGTGATCCCCTCGTAATCGCCGTAGTCCCACTCGGACAACGCATCCCATGTTCGATCGACCTGCAGGCCTGCGAGCTCGGCGGTTCTGCGAGCGCGCTCCCGCGGGCTCGTGATCACCAGGGGATCGCGCAGCTTCAGCAGCCCGAGCAGCGATCCGGCCTCGACGGCCTGTTGCTCACCGGTACTGGTGAGAGGGACGTCGGTGTTGCCGGTGTGCTTGCCCGCCAGCGCCCATTCTGTCTCGCCGTGCCGGAGTAGAACGACTCTGCCTGCCTCGACGCCGCCGTGTGTGGTCATGGAACGATCATGCCTCCCGCGCGGATGTGGCCCCTGTCATAGGTGGCCTGCAGATGTGTCCGATTTGTCGATCGAGTACGGACCTGCATCACGTCTCTCATCGTGTTCCGAGTGCTGCAGGGCCTCGGGTCGACCATGATGCCCATCATGACGGCCGCGCTACAGACGCTGACCGACGACACGGTCGCACGCGGTTCGACGTTGCTGAACATCGTTCAGCAAGCAGCGGGGTCTATAGGCACCGCGCTGATGTCGGTGGTGTTGACCGCTCAGCAGAAGCCCGCGCTGACCGCGACCAGTCAGTTCGAGGCCTTCGACATCTCGGCCAGGGCCTTCGGCACCACCTTCATGGTTGCGTTGGTTCTGATCGTCGCCACGTTCGTTCCCGCCTTCTTCCTGCCCAGGACGAAGCACGTGAGCGAGCGGTCTTCAGCTCCGATCACGCTGCACTGACGCGCCCGAGAGATGCCGAACCCTCGCTCATCGGCTCGATGTAGGCAAGGATCAGGGCCGTGACGACAATTCTCGCGGTAGCGAATCAGAAGGGCGGCGTCGCCAAGACCACCACGGTGGCTTCTCTCGCGGCAGCGCTGCATGCTCTCGATCGGCGAGTCCTGGTGGTCGACCTCGACCCGCAGGGTTGCCTGACGTTCTCGCTCGGACACAACCCGGACAAGCTCGATTCCTCGGTGCACGAGGTGCTGACCGGGGATGCGAAGGTCGAGGACGTGCTGATCGAGACTGCGGAAGGAATCGTGCTGTTGCCGGCGACGATCGATCTCGCCGGCGCAGAAGCTCTGTTGCTGATGCGTGCGGGTCGAGAATTCGCACTCAAACGAGCTCTCGCGCCGATCCTCGAGGACTTCGACGTCGTCGTCATCGATTGCCCGCCTTCGCTGGGAGTGCTGACCCTCAACGGGCTCACCGCCGCGCAGTCGGTGCTCGTGCCCCTGCAGTGCGAGACTCTCGCTCATCGCGGGGTCGGTCAGTTGTTGCGGACGGTGTCCGAGGTGCAACAGATCACCAACCCCGACCTGGCATTGCTCGGTGCCCTTCCCACACTGTTCGACGCCCGCACCACACACAGCAGAGATGTGCTCGGCGATGTCTCGGACCGCTATTCGATGCCGGTTCTCGCGCCGCCGATTCCGCGGACCGTACGCTTCGCCGAGGCCAGTGCCTCGGGCGCAACCGTGCTCTCGGGACGGAAGAACAAGGGCGCGCAGGCCTATCGAGAACTCGCCGAGAATCTGCTGGCGTACTGGGACGGCACAGCCGATCTGAAGACCTACGACCCGGCACAGTAGAACCACGCCGACGCGAGCGAGTCAGCCGAGAGCGACCACGTCGGCACCGCGCTGTTCGACGACCACATCGCCGATCACCGACGTCTGTATCGGGCCGTCGTAACCCCCTCGGTCGACCGGAATGTCGGCCAACGAGACACCGGTGGCGATATCGACCACCGAGATGGCGTCGGGCACGGGTACGAGGAGTCGGCCGGCCATGACCGCTCCACCTCCGAGTGCTCCAGGGACGGTCCAGAGCGGACTCAGGCTGGTGGAATCGAACGCCTGGACTCCGGTGCCGGTGAACCAGCTGAACACCGAGCCTGCTGTTGTCGCAGGGAAATTCGGGGAGTCCCGGATAGGGGAGAGGTCTTCCGGGAGAATGAATTCGGATGTTCTCGCGGCCGTCTCGTCGTACAGGCCCACTCGGTCCGGAGTGCCGTTCGCCGCTGGAATGTAGAGCGCGACAAGGCTTCCGGTGATCGCGATGATGCGTCCGGCAGTCGGTCCCTCCGCTTCGGGGACGAGCTCGGGCACCACCGTCGACCCGTATTCCTCGGGTTCACTCGCATCCTCGGGTGCCGGGTCGAGCAACGACAACCGAGCAGCAGCTTCTCCCGGGCACTGTTCGAGCACCGCTGTTCGTGAGTTCGTCGAGGCCGAGGACAGCAGCGTGCACCCGTTTCTCGGCTGGCTCCCCGGATTGACCGGAGCATCCACGCGTCCGTACTCGAGTGTGCGCACCATGTCCGATCGCCACAGCTCCATACGGGTGTCGCCTCTCGACGTCACGTAGGTACCGTCGGACGACAGGCGCACCGCATCGTCGGCGTCGGACGTGCGTTGAGCCGCGCGTTCTCCCGTTGGCCCGTCGAGTTCGGTCACCTGTGAGCAGGCGCGGTCGTCACGGTAGACCGCGACCGCCGTATTCCACGACGAGACGACCGAGCACAGTGGGAGATCGCGTGTGTACGACCAGGATTGCTCACCCGACCGTGGTTCGCGGCCGAGGACGGAACCGCCGTCGGCAGTGACCACCGTGGAGCCGGTGACGACAGGAAACGGGGTTCGCGCCGATTCCGTCGCCGCGCTGGGCGCGCGCCACAGTTCGGTCAGAGCAGTAGGCACCGAGGTCGCTGGTTCGGCCTGGGGCAATGGCTCCTCGGCCGGTATCGACGTGGTACCGCGAGCGTCGCCGGTGAACCAGGCGATGCTCGCGGCAACCACTACGACCACTGCGATGACGGCGGCAACGATGAGGTCGGTTCTCGTCCGACGTTCTGGAGCCAGCACGGCGGAATGTTATTCCGATGCGCTCGCAGTCGACGGTCCGGCCTCGGCGGACGATCCGCTGGAGCGACGACGCCTGCGGCGGCGCGGGGCAGTCTTGGTGGCTGTGTCGGCGGACGTCGTGTCTGCCGTATCCGACTGTCCGGCAACCGAATTCGAGGCAGGTGTGGAATCGGCCTGCGCAGCGGAGGTTGCGGCAGCGTTGTCGCCGTCCTGCCCTGCACGAGTGCGACGGCGGCTGCGTGAGCGGCGCGGCTTGGTCGCCGACGACGCGTCGGCCGCAGGCGCTGCCGTGCTCGTCTCGTCGTCCGCCTTCTCCGGGGCGCGCGAGGGTGCCTTGCGCACCGTTCCGGTGGCGTCGGTGGCGATACCGAGGTCGGTGAACAGGTGCGGCGAGCTCGAGTAGGTCTCGACCGGATCCGGCATCCCGAGATCGAGCGCCTTGTCGATCAGCTGCCAACGGGGGATATCGTCCCAGTCGACCAGAGTGACGGCGATGCCGGTGCGTCCTGCGCGGCCGGTGCGGCCGATACGGTGCACGTAGGTCTTCTCGTCCTCGGGGCACTGGTAGTTGATGACGTGGGTGACGTCGTCGATGTCGATGCCGCGTGCTGCCACGTCGGTTGCCACCAGCACGTCGATCTTGCCCGTCCGGAACGACTTGAGAGCCTTCTCGCGCTGTACCTGGCCGAGGTCACCGTGCACGGCTCCGACCGAATATCCGCGCTCGGCCAGTTCGTCGGCGACCTTCTGAGCGGTGCGCTTGGTGCGGGTGAAGACCATCGTGGCGCCGCGACCCTCGGCCTTGAGGACCTTGGCGACCATCTCGACCTTGTCGAGGGCGTGCGCCCGGTAGACGTGCTGGGCGGTGCGGTCGTGTACGGCCGAGGATTCCGCTTCCTCGGCGCGGATGTGCGTCGGCTGCGTCAGGAACGTCCGGGCCAGGGTGATGATGGGTCCCGGCATGGTGGCCGAGAAGAGCATCGTCTGCCGTTTGTCGGGAACCATGCCGAGAATGCGTTCGATGTCGGGCAGGAACCCGAGATCGAGCATTTCGTCGGCCTCGTCGAGAACCAGAACCCCGACCTTGCCGAGTATCAGGTGGTTCTGCTTGGCGAGGTCGAGCAGTCGGCCGGGGGTACCGACGACGACGTCGACGCCGCTCTGGAGCGCGCTGATCTGCGCTTCGTACGGACGGCCGCCGTAGATGGAGAGCACCTTGACGGGGCCGTTGGCACCGCTGAGGTACTTGGACGCGTTCTCGAGGTCGGAGCTGACCTGAACGCACAGTTCACGGGTCGGCACGATCACCAGGGCGCGCGGGGTGCCGTCGAGCGGGGAGGTGCCGGAGTTGTCCGTGGCGAGTCGGTGCAACAGTGGCACACCGAAGCCGAACGTCTTGCCCATTCCGGTGCGCGCCTGCCCGATCAGGTCGTCGCCCGCGATGGCGAGCGGCAGCGTCAGCTCCTGGATGGCGAAGGTGCGCTCGATGCCCATTTCGGAGAGCGCGCGAACGATGGTGGCGTCCACGTTCAGCTCGGCGAACGTGGGCGGCACATGCGTGTCGTCCAGCTGCGCCGACAGCGTGGTGTCGCCGGTATCGGATTCTTGGTCGATGACTATCTTGCTCAGGGGACTGGCCTTCCTCGTGGTCGAACGTGCGCACGAGGAAGGGCACAGGCCTATTGCCGGCCGAAGTCGATGCCCTCGATCCGATGTGATGTCGCCGTCGGCCTCAGCGCGGCCGCGAACGTCGATGTTCGCTGCGGCGAAGCCGTCATGGCGACCCGGATCAGGTGCGCACACATTATCGATGACCGTCGCGTGCTTCATCGGTCCGTTCCATCGGCCCGCGAGCGACGATCGAGCACCATGGTAGCTTGCCGAACGGAATTCTCCATCGTCGGCAGGTCACGGCCGGTCCTACGCGTGCCGCGACGAGGCGTCGCGCACGGGACTACGATTGCCAGCCATGGGAGCCCATTCGTCGGAGCCGTCGTCCTCAGTCTCACCCACCACGCTTGTCGAGTCGCCCGCGTCGGACCGAACCGAGCCGGCGATCGCACACGATCACCCCGGCATTCCGGACTTGTTCGCGGTGCTCGCGTACGGCGAGATCTCTGCGTTCTATCGCCTGGCCGAGGACGCTCGAATGGCACCGTCCATGGAGGGTCGCGTCGCCCTGGCGAGCATGGCGGCCGCGGAGATGAGCCACTTCGAGACGCTGCAGCGCGCTCTGTCGGACCGCGGGCTCGACGTCTACGCGTCGATGGATCCCTTCGTTCGGGCACTGGACGAGTACCACGAGTCGACGACGCCGTCGACGTGGTTGGAGTCGTTGGTCAAGGCTTACGTGGGTGACGGCATCGCGGCCGACTTCTATCGGCAGATCGCGCACAGTCTCGACCCGGACGTGGCCGAGATCGTCCGCGAGGTGCTCGCCGAGACCGGACACTCCGAGTTCGTCGTGCACGAGGTGTCCGACCGTGTGCGGGCCAGCTCCCAGGAGAAGGCACGACTGATGCTGTGGGGACGTCGTCTGCTCGGGGAGGCCATCACGCAGGCACAGTTCGTGCTCGCCCGCCGCGAATCGTTGACCGACCTGGTCATCACCGCCTCGGGCGACCTCAACGGGGTCGTGGCGCTGTTCGATCGAATGCAGGAGCAGCACTCGGAACGTATGTCCTCGCTCGGCCTGGACTGACCGCCGGAGCCCGGTGTTCGCTGACAGCACACCGATGATTGGCGGCTGGGTCGACATCGCTGCACTAGCCTGGCGTGAGCAGAGTTGTCGAGAGTTCGGAGGTTGACCGTGGAGGTCAAGATCGGTGTTTCGGAGAGTTCCCGTGAGCTCGTCGTGAACAGCACGCAGTCCCCAGCCGAGGTCGAAGCGCTCGTGTCGACCGCCTTCGCCGACAAGGACGGAGTGCTGTCGTTGGAGGACGAAAAGGGACGCAAGTTCTTGGTTCAGACTTCCAAGGTGTCGTACGTGGAGATCGGCCCGTCCGATCCTCGAAAGGTCGGGTTCGCCACCACCTGAGATTTCGGTCGGAACGCAACGCGCCCCTCACTCCATGTGGTGAGGGGCGCGTTGCGTCGGTAGAACCGAGCTACGGCGACTGCAGGGGGACGTGTGACAGACCGCCCCACGCGAGTGAGACCGTCGTGTCGACGGCGTCTTCCTTGGAGATCGGGCGGTCGGCTTCGAGCCAGTAACGCGCGGTGAACTGGCTGGCTCCGACCAGGCCGACGGCCAGCACGCGGGCCCGATACGGATCGAGTCCCGAATCGTGGGCAACCAGGTCGAAGACGGCGTCGACGCATGCCTCGGTTGCCTGCTCGACTCGCGCGTTGACCTGTGGATCACCCATCAGATCCGACTCGAACACCAGGCGGAAGCCCTGAGTGTCGGTGTCGACGAAGTCGTAGAACGCCAGCACCGCGGCCCGAACGCGCTGTCGATTGTCCGTCGTCGAGCGCAGGGCCTGACGGACGCCCGCGATCAGGGTGTCGACGTAGCTCTGCAGAACCGCCAGGTACAGCTCGAGTTTTCCGGGGAAGTGCTGGTACAGGACCGGTTTGCTCACGCCCGCGCATTCGGCGATCTCGTCCATTCCGGACGCGTGATACCCGCGGGTGACGAATATTTCGCTCGCGGCGGCGAGCAACTGCGCCCGACGGGCATCGCGCGGCAGCCGTGCGCTGCGCCGATTGCCGGTGGTCGCCGGCCGGTCCGAGGACCGTCGGTCGTCGAGATCTGTCATCTGATTCTGTTCCCATCGCGTCGACTTCTGCGCTCGTCTTGGTTCGACAACGAGCGATCCGGCATGAACTCCCGGCGGGTGGCCGTCGGTTCGGACCGCTCGTAGCGCAGATCACGGGCAACGATACTCGTGACCGTCGGCACCATTGGGATCCTGGGGGATCGTTCCGAAAAGTAGCAAAGCCGAATCGGATCGAACGGTTTGTTCGTAGGATGTTTTTCGTACCGAAAACCCGATAGTTCCAGCCCCGGCATCGGCGTGCCGAGCGGCGGGCGGTGAGGATTGTGAGATCGTGTTCGAGTGACTGACCGAGGCGGGCCGCGAATCCGCGGCGGTGTGCAGTCCGGCGGCGTCGACGACGAGTACGACGATCGGTCGGACGACTTCCCGCGCACGGTGGGAAGTCGAGGGTCCCATCAGCCTCTTCGTGCGCAGTGGGATCCGACGCAGCGCGAAGTCAAACAGCGCAGTCGTCGACCGGAGCGCGATGTACGGAAGCAGAGCCAGCTCGGCAAGTTCGCGTCCACCTACGGCTGGCGTGCGTACGCGGTACCGATTCTCATCGTGGTGACCGCGCTCGTCGTATTCGATGCCGTGCGTACCGGAGACCCCGTCACCGGTACCGCAGCGCAGTCGACCAACGCCGATCCGGGCTTCGGCACCCTGATTTCGGATACGACGGCAGGAACCGGAATCATCGGCGTGCCACCGCAGGCCGACGGCAACTTCGCCGCGTCGATCTCCTCGGGGGAACTACCCGACGGTGGTCCGTTCGCTGTGGAAGGTGCCGGAACCTGGCGCACGGTGCTGGGCACCACCGAGCAGGTGGGTCAGGGGACCGAGCGGGTGTTCACCTACACGGTCGAGGTCGAGGACGGTGTCGACACCGTCGGATTCGGCGGCGACGAGTCGTTCGCCCGCCTGGTGGACCAGACGCTCGCCAACCCGAAGAGTTGGACCAACGATCCACGGTTCGGATTCCGGCGAATCGATCAGGGCGATCCCGACTTCAGGATCTCGTTGACGTCGCAGCTGTCGATCCGGCAGGCCTGTGGTTACGACATCCAGCTCGAGGTGTCCTGTTACAACCCGGGCATCGAACGAGTGGTGTTGAACGAGCCGAGATGGGTGCGCGGAGCAATCTCGTTTCAGGGCGACATCGGCTCGTACCGTCAGTACCAGATCAACCACGAGGTGGGCCACGCCATCGGCTACCAGCAGCATCAGCCGTGCGAGACCGACGGTGGCTTGGCCCCGGTGATGATGCAGCAGACCTTCGGAACGTCCAACGACGACATCGCGCGTTTGGACCCGGAGGGGGTCGTGCCGATGGACGGAAAGACGTGCAGATTCAATCCGTGGCCTTACCCGCGAGGGTGATCGGCTGAAAGTCGGGACGGACCGGGGATTAGATTCGAACGCGGCGCGCCGGGTCATCGGGTGCCGTGTCGAGTCGAGGAGCGTCGCTGCGTCGTGGTCCATCTACCCCCGCTGGTCGAACCCGCCGGTGAACTGACACCCGAGGACGTCGCGCGGTACAGCCGGCACCTGATCATCCCCAGCGTGGGAACCGAGGGGCAGAAGCGGCTGCGCAATGCTCGCGTGCTCGTCGTCGGTGCCGGGGGGCTGGGGTCACCTGCATTGCTCTATCTCGCGGCCGCGGGCGTGGGGACGCTGGGCATCGTGGAATTCGACGACGTCGAGCTCTCCAATCTGCAGCGTCAGATCATCCACGGCCGGTCGGATGTGGGTCGCTCGAAGGCAGACAGCGCCAGGGACTCGATTCTCGAACTCAACGACGGCGTCGAGGTGACGCTGCACCGCGTTCGACTCGACTCGGCCAATGCCCTCGAGCTCTTTCGGCAGTACGACCTGGTGCTGGACGGAACGGACAATTTCGCCACCCGATACCTCGTCAACGATGCGGCCGCCCTGGTCGGTATCCCGTACGTGTGGGGCTCGATCTATCGATTCGAGGGTCAGGTATCGGTGTTCTGGGACGCGGCGCCGGGTGGCGTCGGCATCAACTATCGCGATCTGTATCCCGAGGCTCCGCCGCCGGGCATGGTGCCGTCGTGTGCCGAGGGTGGGGTGCTGGGGGTGCTGTGTGCGTCGATCGGGTCGATCATGGTGACCGAGGCCATCAAGCTGATCACCGGAATCGGCGAGACGCTGCTGGGCCGACTGATGATCTACGACGCCCTGGCGATGAGTTATCGAACCGTCGGACTTACTCGTGATCCGCATCGAACCCCGATCACCGAGCTGATCGATTACGAGGCATTCTGCGGAGTGGTCCCGGCCGCCGAATCCACCGGCGAATCGATCACTCCGGGGGAGCTGCGCGCGATGATGCAGTCCGGGAACGAGGTTGCCCTCATCGACGTACGTGAGCCGGTGGAGTGGGACATCGTTCACATCGACGGTGCTCGACTGATTCCCAAGGACCGAATCCTCTCCGGGGCGGCGATGGCCGATCTGCCGCAACACGTCCCGAT
Source organism: Rhodococcoides navarretei (assembly GCF_038069675.1). NCBI lineage: Bacteria > Bacillati > Actinomycetota > Actinomycetes > Mycobacteriales > Nocardiaceae > Rhodococcoides > Rhodococcoides navarretei. Next base: position 3,203,424 of record NZ_JBBPCN010000001.1, on the reverse strand, counting down.
CGTGCTCTACTGCAAAACCGGCATCAGGTCCGCGGAAGTGCTCGCCGCCCTCGTCGGTGCCGGTTTCTCCGACGCCACCCACCTGCACGGCGGAATAGTGGAGTGGGCCAAGCAAATCGAACCCGGTCTGCCCATCTACTGATGTGGTACGTGTGCGCGTCGTCCGCAGCGGTACCGCGATCGGCGGTACCGTGAAGTTCGTGAGCTCTGTCGAACCTCCTCAGCACGTGATCTCTACGTTCGGGCTGCGCGATGTCGAGCCGGCACCTCTCGGTGCGGACTGGGACGGCGGATGGCGTCTGGGTGACGTGGTTCTGTCGCCGGTGGCAGACCATGCGCGCGCCGCGTGGTCGGCAAAGGTGCGCGAGACGTTGACGGTGGACGGGGTTCGGCTCGCTCGCCCTGTGCGCTCCACCGACGGTCGGTACGTCGTGTCGGGCTGGCGCGCAGACACGTTCGTGGCCGGTGAGCCCGAGCCCCGCCACGACGAGGTCGTCTCGTTGTCGATGCGCTTGCACGCGGCGACGGCGCAACTCGAGCGCCCCCGATTTCTGGTTCAACCCCCGGTGGCCCCGTGGGCGGACGTGGACGTGTTCGTCGCAGCGGACAGAGCGGCCTGGGAGGCCGTTCCACTGCGCTCGGCTCGCGGCGCGGGCGCACCCGAGCCGTCGTCCACTGACGGCAAGAGCAGTCTCGAACTGGTCAAACAGCTTGCGACGCTGCGTAAGCCCGTGGAGTCACCGGACCAATTGGTGCACGGCGATCTGTTCGGAACGGTGCTGTTCTCGGGCAGCGATGCGCCCGGCATCAGCGACATCACCCCGTATTGGCGTCCTGCACCCTGGGCCGCCGGGGTGGCCGTGGTCGACGCACTGTCCTGGGGGGATGCCGACGACGGTCTGGTCGGCCGCTGGGACGATCTACCGGAATGGCCGCAGATGTTGCTGCGCGCGTTGATGTTTCGTCTCGCAGTGCATGCGCTTCATCCGCGATCGACGTCCGAGGCCTTCCCCGGTCTCGCGCGAACAGCGGACTTGGTGCGACTCATTCTGTGAGTTTCGCTACGCGGGCGAGCGGTTCGGCCAGCTCGTGGAACAGCGATCGAGCGGCGAGCATCGCGCGGGCGGCGTCACCGTCGATGACCGCCTGTACGAGCGCGGTGTGTTCGTCGACGTAATCGTTGTCGTGCTCGATGGCGTGGTGGCGCATGGCGTCGTGGATCACCGGCAGCAGCGAATCGTAGAACTCCAAGTAGATCGCGTTGTGACTGGCCGCGACGATGGCGCGGTGCAGGTGGGCGTCGATCCGAACGGCATCGGCCAGTGGGGTCGGGTTCGACCAGGCCACGTTGCGGTCCTCCAGCGCGCCGAGCATCACACGGATGTCGTCGTCGTTGCGTCGGTCGGCTGCGAGTGCGGCCGCAGTGACTTCCAGGGTTTCGCGTAGCTCGGTGACGTCGCGGTGTCGGGCGTCCGAGAAGTACTTGCCGAGCGTGCCGCCCAGATCCGAGCACGTCATGACGAACGTGCCCGATCCCTGCCTGCGCTCGACCATGCCGGCGTGGACGAGTGCCTGCACCGCTTCGCGCACGGTGTTGCGTCCGGTGCCGGTCATCTCACACAGTTCGGGCTCGGTGGGGATCCGTGTGCCCACCGGCCATCGCTGCGACGTGATCTCGTCGCGCAGCTGAGCGGTGACCTGGGAAATCAGGCTCGATCGCTGGACCTGCCGCACGGGGACTCCTCGGGCTGGGGACGTTGCGCCGTCGATACTAGTGCTTTGCACCCGATGATCCGGTCATCCTATGATTACGCGGTGAGTGCCCCTACCGTTTCCGAGACCACCCCGACCGGTACGTCGCTCGTCCGCGGCCGCCTCCTGGTGTTCGCGGCCATCGTTCTCTCCGCACTGACTCTGCGCGCCGCGGTGACGTCCATCAGTCCACTGTTCGGCAGGATCGGCACCGATCTGCAGTTCGGGGACACCGTGATCGGCATCGTCGGAATGTTGCCGCCCGCGATGTTCGCCGTGTTCGGGCTGGCCACGCCGCTTCTGGCCAAGCGCACCGGGCTCGAGCGAGCCGCACTGCTGGCCATGGCTCTGACCACCGTCGGCATGGCCACCCGCGCGTTCGCGCCGAACACCGCGTCGTTGCTGGCGCTGTCCGCGATCGCTCTCGCAGGCATGGGTATCGGCAACGTCGTCATTCCGCCGTTGGTCAAACGGTATTTCTCCGATCGCCTCGCAGTGGTGAGCACCATCTACATCTGCGCCATGCAGATCAGCACCATGATTCCGCCCCTGCTCGCAGTCCCCGTCGCGGATGCCCACGGGTGGCGGCTCTCGATCGGAGTCTGGGCGATCGTCGGCGTTGCCGCAGCACTGCCGTGGCTCGGCGTCGTGATCTCCCGACGCGGCCGCGACGAGAAGGACGTCTCGGCCGAGGCCGATTCGGCGGCCGTCCACGCCCGGTCCGGTGGCCGGATCCATCACTCCTCGCTCGCGTGGGGAATGGTGATGATGTTCGCGATGACGTCGCTGATCACGTACTCCATGCTCACCTGGCTGCCGACGCTGTTGATCGACTCGGGTATCGGCGAAGGGTTGGCCGGTGCCTCGGTTGCCGCCTTCGGCGCGATGGGGTTGATTACCTCGTTGGCTGCGCCGACTCTCTGCGCGAAACTGCGCAATCCGTTCGGCCTCGTCATGCTTGCCGCGGTGTGCTACCTCGGCGGCTTCGCGGGCCTGCACTGGTCGCCCGGCACCGGAACGGTGGTCTGGGTGTGCCTGATCGGGCTCGGCACGATGACCTTCCCGATGTCGCTGACGCTGATCAACCTCAGGACACGCACGGCGGTGGGATCGTCCTCGCTCTCGGGATTCACCCAGGGGCTGGGCTACGTGGTGTCCTCGACGGGCCCGATCCTGTTCGGGCTGCTGCACACCGAATCCGGGGGATGGGGACTGCCGCTGGTTCTGCTGACCGGCTGCGTGGCGGTTCTGCTGGTCGGTGGGTTTCTGTGCTGCCGACCGCGGATGCTGGAGGACACCTGGTGATGCAGAACGCTCGGTGACACTTCATCTCACGTCGGTGCTCGAGGGCGCGTGAGACCAAGTTAATCAGCGAGTCACCGCACGCAGCGCCGCTGCAACATGGCTTTCCTATGTTCGGTCCACACACCGATCAGGAGGCCACACGTGACCAGCCTTTCTCGCAGCGCTTCGGCAGATGCCGACTCCGCCACCACGGCGACCGTTCCGCCCGGAACAGTTCCCGTCTCCGTCGACCATCACATCGCGCACTGGAATTCCGAGGACGTCGAGGCCTGGGAGGCCGGCGGCAAGCAGATCGCCAAGCGCAATCTGATCTGGTCGGTCATCGCCGAGCACGTCGGATTCTCGATCTGGTCGATCTGGTCGGTGATGGTGCTGTTCATGCCGTTGTCGGTCTACGGAATCGACGCTGCGGGCAAATTCTTCCTCGTGGCCGTACCCACACTCGTCGGGGCGATCCTGCGGATTCCCTACACCTTCGCCACGGCCAAGTTCGGTGGACGTAACTGGACCATCTTCAGTGCGCTGGTGTTGCTGATCCCCACCGTGCTGACGATGTACTTCATGCTCAACCCGGCGTCGTACACCACGTACATCATCGTGGCCGCGTTCGCCGGACTCGGTGGCGGCAACTTCGCATCCTCGATGACCAACATCAATGCGTTCTATCCTCAACGCGAAAAGGGATGGGCGCTCGGGCTCAACGCAGGCGGCGGCAACATCGGCGTGCCCGTCATCCAGCTCATCGGCCTGTTGGTCATCGCCACCGTCGGAAACACCGCACCCGAGATCGTCTGCGCCGTCTACCTCGTGTTCATCGCGCTGGCCGCCGTCGGTGCCGCGCTGTACATGGACAATCTCGACAACCAGAAGACCAACGGCCGGTCCATGATCGACGTACTGAAGTTCTCGGACTCGTGGTGGATCGCGTTCCTCTACATCGGTACGTTCGGATCGTTCATCGGATTCAGCTTCGCGTTCGGACAGGTTCTCCAGATCAACTTCCTCGCCGGCCTCACCGACGGAGCGCCGGCAACTCCTGCGCTGCAGGCGCAGGCGTCGCTGCAGGCCGCCCAGATCGCCTTCATCGGGCCGTTGCTCGGCTCGCTGTCTCGTCCGTTCGGCGGCAAGCTCGCCGACAGGATCGGTGGCGGCAAGATCACCCTGTACACGTTCGTGGCGATGACCTTCTCCACCGGAATTCTGGTCGCGGCCAGTACCTGGGACGATTCGACTCCCGGGGCGGCCAGCGGCACCGTCATGGTGCTCTTCGTCGTCGGATTCATCGCCCTCTTCCTGCTCTCCGGAATCGGAAACGGATCGGTCTACAAGATGATCCCTGCCATCTTCGCCGCGAAATCCACTGCGCTGCAGGGGATGACCGTCGACGAGCAGCAGCACTGGTCGCGCAAGATGTCCGGCGCACTCATCGGCATCGCCGGCGCCATCGGCGCTCTCGGTGGTGTGGGCATCAACCTGGTGCTCCGCGCGTCGTACTCGGGTGAAGCGAAGTCGGCTACCACGGCGTTCTGGGTGTTCCTCGTGTTCTACGTCGTGTGCGCCGCCGTCACCTGGGCGATCTACCTCCGTAGGACGAACTCCGCGGATGCCGACACACCGGTCGCGGTCTGAGGATTCATCACCGGCAGGGACGAGACGCAGTGCACGGCAACGCAGAATCGGAAGGACCCGTTGTGAAGAACGCGGTAGTGGTAGGTCATGGAATGGTCGGACACCGATTCGTCGAAGCGTTGCGTGCGCGCGACGAGGCGGCCGAGTGGAAGGTCACGGTCCTGTGCGAGGAAGCACTGGCGGCCTACGACAGGGTGGGACTGTCCTCCTACGTCGGTGCCTGGGACCACAAGGAACTCGCATTGGCGGGCAACGACTATCCCGGCGACACACTCGTCGAGATGCGCACCGGAGTCCGTGCCGATCGCATCGACCGTGACCACCGCACCGTCGTGACCTCGACGGGCGACACGGTCGAGTACGACGCACTCGTCCTCGCCACCGGTTCCTATCCGTTCGTCCCACCGATCGCCGGACACGACCTGCCCGCGTGCTTCGTCTACCGCACCCTCGACGATCTGGACAAGATCCGTGCACGCGCCGACGCCGCTGGACCGGGAGCCGTCGGTGTCGTGGTCGGCGGTGGCCTCCTCGGTCTCGAAGCGGCCAACGCGCTGAAGAAGATGGGCATGACCCCGCACGTCATCGAGTTCGCTCCACGATTGATGCCGCTGCAGGTGGACGAGGGCGGCGGCGCGCTGTTGGCCCGTCTCGTCACCGAACTCGGGTTGAACGTCCATGTGGGAGTGGGCACGTCGTCGATCACCGAGAACGACAGCGCAGGCCTGACGGTCGAATTGAGCGACGGCAGCACGATAGACGCCGCTCTGCTGGTGTTCTCCGCCGGTGTACGGCCCCAGGATCGGCTGGCCCGCGAGAGCGGGCTCGAGGTCGGTGAACGCGGCGGCATCATGGTCGACATCGGTTGCAGTACTTCCGATCCCGCCGTCTACGCCATCGGCGAATGCGCGGCGGTCGAAGGTCGGTGCTACGGCCTGGTCGCACCCGGATATTCGACGGCGGAGGTCGTGGCGGACCGATTGCTCGGCGGCGCAGCGCAATTCCCTGGTGCCGACATGTCCACCAAACTCAAGCTCATGGGAGTCGACGTCGCGAGCTTCGGCGACGCGATGGCGGCCACTCCGGGGGCTCTGGAGGTGGTGTTCAGCGACGCACCCAAGGGCACGTACGCCAAGCTCGTCGTGACCGACGACGCGAAGACCCTCCTCGGCGGCATCCTCGTCGGCGACGCCTCCGCGTACTCGCTGTTGCGTCCGCTCGTCGGACGTGAGTTGCCCGGTGACCCGGGTGCCCTGATCTCACCCGCAGCCGAACAGGTCGGTATCGGTGCGCTGCCGGACGACGCCGAGATCTGTTCCTGCAACGGCGTGAGCAAGGGTGCCATCTGTTCGGCTATCGCCGACGGAGCCTGCGATCTGCCCGCCGTGAAGAGCTGCACCACCGCGGGGACCACCTGCGGCGGATGCCTGCCGTCCATCAAGTCGTTGCTGGCGGCGTCCGGGGTGGTGCTCTCGAAGTCGTTGTGCGAGCATTTCTCTCAGTCCAGGGCCGAGCTGTTCGAGATCGTTCGGGCGACCGACACCCGTACGTTCTCCTCGCTGATCGCCAAGTACGGTGCGGGAACCGGTTGTGACATCTGCAAGCCCGTCGTGGCGTCGATCCTCGCATCGACGTCCTCCGATCACATTCTCGACGGCGAGCAGGCGTCGCTGCAGGACACCAACGATCACTTCCTGGCCAACATCCAGAAGAACGGCACGTACTCGGTGGTGCCGCGGATGCCAGGCGGCGAGTGCACGCCCGAGCAGCTCATCGTCATCGGCGAGGTCGCTCGTGATTTCGGGCTGTACACCAAGGTGACCGGAGGCCAGCGCATCGACATGTTCGGTGCCCGCGTCGAGCAGTTGCCGGCGATCTGGAAGCGCCTCGTCGACGCAGGGATGGAATCTGGTCAGGCGTACGGGAAGTCGCTGCGCACGGTCAAGAGCTGCGTGGGATCCACGTGGTGCCGCTACGGCGTCCAGGACTCGGTGGGTATGGCAGTGGACCTGGAGAACCGCTACCGCGGCCTCCGGTCGCCGCACAAGATCAAGTTCGGCGTCTCGGGTTGCGCGCGGGAATGCGCCGAGGCCCGTGGCAAGGACGTCGGAATCATCGCGACGGAAGGTGGCTGGAACCTCTACGTGGGCGGCAACGGTGGGCAGTCACCCAAGCACGCTCAATTGCTGGCCTCCAACCTCGACGACGCCACCCTGGTCAGCTACATCGACCGCTACCTCATGTTCTACGTGCGTACCGCCGACCGCTTGCAGCGCACGGCACCGTGGCTCGAATCGCTCGACGGGGGCCTGGACCACCTCAGGGCAGTCGTGTGCGAGGACAGCCTCGGGATCGGCGCAGAGCTCGAAGCAGACATGGCACGTCACGTCGCCGGATACAAGGACGAATGGGCCGGTGTGCTCGAAGACGACGAGAAGCTCGGTCGATTCGTCTCGTTCGTCAACGCCCCGAGTGAGGCCGACCCCACCATCTCATTCGACGAGTCCGGGGCTCGCAAGATCCCGGTGCTGATGGGGATGCCTCGCGTCGGCGCATAGGGCGAACGCAGGACCTGACAACTGGCGGGTCACGAAACTGAGTGCTTGTGCACAGGTGAGTAATCGCGACTTAACGGGCCAGAAACACTGACAACGTGGAATAGCTGACCAGGAGGTACGCCATGACTGTCATCGATTCATCAACAGTGAAGTCACCAACAGCGGTACCGAACGACACCGCTCGTGATTGGACCCCGGCCTGCACACTCGACGCGCTGATTCCTGGACGCGGAGTGGCGGTGCTCCTGCGTGGCGGCACCCAGGCGGCGCTGTTTCTGCTCGACGACGGACGACTGTTCGCGGTGGGCAACATAGATCCGTACGGGCGTGCAGCAGTGATGTCACGCGGACTGGTGGGAGACCGAGGGGGCGAACCCACCGTCGCATCGCCGCTGCTCAAGCAGGTCTTCTCCTTGGCCGACGGGCGCTGCCTCGACGATCCGCAGGTCACCCTCGGATCTTTCGAGGTCTCCTGCGTCGAGGGCGTCGTGCTCGTCCGCGGCGGATCTACGTGAGCGAAATCGCCGGGGCGACAACGCCTCTGGCCGGGTTCGCTGTCGGGATCACCGCGTCGCGTCGCGCCGAGGAGTTCGCGACTCTGCTCGAGCGGCGCGGGGCCACCGTGATGCACGCCCCCGCAATTCGCATCATTCCACTGGCCGACGACGCCGAACTCGAACGCGTCACCGCCGCTGTCATCGCTGATCCGCCCGAGATAACCGTGGCCACCACAGGAATCGGCTTTCGGGGCTGGATCGAGGCAGCGGACGGATGGGGACGGGCAGAGGAACTCGGCCGCGCTCTCGGCTCATCGCGGCTGCTGGCCCGTGGTCCCAAGGCCAAGGGCGCCATCCGAGCAGCCGATCTGCGTGAGGAATGGTCGCCCGCCTCGGAGTCCTCGGCAGAAGTGCTCGAACACCTGCTCGCCGAAGGCGTCGAAGACAAGCGCATCGCCGTGCAGTTGCACGGCGCAACCACCGAGTGGGAACCGGTACCGGACTTCTGCGAGGTGTTGCGCTGTGCCGGAGCAGAAGTGGTGCCGGTTCCGGTGTACCGCTGGACCGCGCCCGACGACCAGAGCCCGATGGACCGCATGATCGAGGCCGTCATCGTCGGCGATCTCGACGCCCTCAGCTTCACCTCGGCACCGGCGGTGGCGTCGATGCTGATGCGCGCCGACGAGAACGGCGTGCTCGAACCGCTGCTGCACTCGATGCGATCGAGGGTCCTGCCGGTGTGCGTCGGGCCGGTTACCGCTGCGCCTCTCGAACAACTGAACGTGGCCACCACGCAGCCCGCACGGGCGCGTTTGGGCGCACTGGCCCGGCACATCGCCGAGGAACTGCCGAGGCGAACCGGCCGGCTGCACGCAGGCGGACACGTGGTCAGTGTCCGCGGCAAGTGCGTGGTGGTCGACGGTGAAGTTCGACCGGTGTCCCCGGCAGGCATGGCGCTGATGAAGACATTGGCCCGCACTCCCGGACGCGTCGTCTCCCGCGAGGACCTGCTGGCGTCGCTCCCCGGCGGCGGCGGCGATACCCACGCGGTGGAAACCGCGATGACGAGACTCAGGTCCTCGCTGGGCGCGCCGAAAGCAATCCAGACCGTGGTCAAGCGTGGCTATCGCATCGCACTCGATCACATCGAGACCGAATCGGACTGCGACTCCGACGAGCCCGCCGTGCACGCGCGTGCGGCCGTCGTAGAAAGGGGAAAGTACTGATGACACCGACTCTGGTGTTGGTTGCACACGGCACCCGAAACCCCCGTGGTGTCGAGATGATCGCCGCACTCGCCGATTCCGTGTCGGCGCAGATCGGCACCACGCGCGTGGCATTCGTCGACGTGCTCGGGCCGTCCCCGGCCGAGGTACTACGCGACACCGCCGAGTCGGCGGTCGTTGTTCCCGCCTTCCTTGCATCGGGTTACCACGTGCACACCGATGTGCCGAGAGAGATCGCCGACAGTGCGCACCCGTCGGTCGCGGTCACCCGCGCTCTCGGACCGGACCCCGTGCTGGCCGAGGTAGTGGTCGACCGACTGCGCGACGCGGGATGGCAGGCGGGTGACTGCATCGTGCTCGCTGCCGCAGGATCCTCCGACGCTCGTGCGTTGGAAGAACACCGGCGCGCTGCGGCGATGCTGGCCGATGTCGCTCGGGTTCCGGTACGCATCGGTTACGTCGCCACCAGCACCCCCACTGTGTCCGACGCGGTGTCGGCTCTGCGAGAAGCCGGGCACCCGCGTGTGTTCGTGGCGTCGTATCTGTTGGCGCGCGGGCTCTTTCACACCCGCCTGGCCGACGCCGGTGCCGACGGCGTCGGCGACCCGCTCGGAGTCCATCCCGCGATAGTCGATCTCGTGGTCGCGCGCTACCGCGAGGGTGTCCGATCTCTCGGTGAATCTAGTGGTGTGGCAACGGAAGAATGGTCACCGGCTCGTCGGCGCTGACCTCGGCCGGAATCACTGCCAGGGCGTCGCGTCCGACGAGGTGAGCCAGGTGCGCCGTGCGGACCCGGATATCAGCCCGCCACCGCGTGCCGTCCGCGGTGACCGGGACGACGCGAGGGACCGCGGATCGAACCTCGGTCGAATTGGACAGCAGACCCAGCCGTAGGGGACGCACTGTTCTTCCGGTCAAGGCATCGACGATGGCAGGTGCGGTGAGCATGGCGGTACCGACGGCGGCCAGTGGGTTGCCGGGAAGGCCGAGTACCACCGTGCCGTCGGGCAGTACTGCGGTGATCTGAGAGCCGCCGGGGCGCACGCGTACTCGTCCGACGACGGTGTCGGCATCGACGCCGGCGAGGGTGGAGCGGAGCTGATCTGCGGCACCGCCTCCGGTCGCCCCGACGACGATGACGACGTCCACCTCATCGGTTCGGGTCAATACGTCTCGGAATCCGGCCGATGAGTCGTCGAGCAGCATCACATCGACGACGGTGATCCCGCAGTGCGCCAGGTACTCGGGCAGCACCGAACCGAGAACGTCCCTGGTCTCGCCGGGAGCGAGTGGTCCGGTGGATCGAATCTCGTTGCCGCTGATGATTACTCGTCCGCGTACCGGACCACGTACCGAGACGTCGAAGGTCTCTGCGCTGGCGGCGAGCGACCGTACTGCGGCATCGACCGGGGTGCCGGCGGCGACGAGTTCGGTACCGGGCAGCCAGTCCTCGCCGCGTCGGCGCGTGTCGTCGGATTGCGGCACCGTCGGGATCCGACGCACCGAACCGTCCGCTTCGCGTGTCACGTGTTCGTCGCGCACGACCGATGTTGCGCCGGGTGGGAGCGCAGCGCCGGTCGCGATGCGCACGGCCGTCCCCTCGGTGAGTCCGGTGATGTCGGAGCTTCCGGCATACGCGACATCGGACCGGAGAGCCCACGGTTCGGTGCCGCAGACGGCGTACCCGTCCATCGCGGAGATATCGACGGCAGGTAACGCCGTGCCGGCCAGAACGGACTCTGCAAGAACTGTCCCGGCGCTGTCCCGCAACGCAACTCGATGGACGGGTAGGGGCGCGATCCGACTCCGAATGCGGGCGAGTGCATCGGCGATCTCGAGCGCTTCCGTCGGCTGCGCCGCGCGGCGGGCAGCGAGAAGATCGGCGCGAGTATCGCAGTCCTCGATCCCGGACACCGGAATCACCAGGTGATCGACCGGAACGATTGCGCGCATCGGTGCGCCGTCCACCGAATCCAGCTGTGCGACAGCGGATCGCAGCGCAGACAGCTTCCAGACGCCGAGCAGGAACTGCGTGCGGCCTGCCTCGTCGCGGGCGAAGACGGCATCGGTCTGCGCGCGCACCATGGAATCGATCAGCGACCGGACCGCCGCGGCGTCGAGAACCGGAATGTCCGACGCAACGACGACCACCAGATCTGCTGTGCTCTCCGAACGTGCCCTGCCGTCGAGTGATTGCAGTCCTGCGGCGAGGGCGGCGACGGGTCCACCGCCTGCGGGGGATTCGCGGGTCTGCACCACGTGCTCGGAGATCCCGTTCCGGGTCGGGCCCACCAGAACCGTTCTGCGGCAACGCGACACCGCGTCCACGGCGATGTCGACCATGCGACGGCCACCGACGGTCATGGCAGGCTTGTCGACCTCCTGCGGCGCAGTGGGGTGCTCGGGATCTGCCATCCTCGACCCTCGACCGCCGGCGAGGACGATCGCATCGCAGATCGAGTGCTTCACGAGGGGGCCACTGTCATGTCGGCAGCGGAACGTTCTGCAGGCGGACCTGCCCACGCGCTATGGTCTTGCCGCTGTCGGTGGCGGTGATCGTGACCAGCCACAGTTGCTGAACGCGGCCCTGCTGCAACGGTTCTGCGACAACATCGACGCGTCCGCCCTTGCTGGCGCGGAGAAAGTCGGTGCCGTTGTGTACGCCGACCGCGAACTCACCGCGATCCTTGACCGCCTCGCTGGCACCGATACTGGCGGCGCTCTCGACGGCGGTGGTGTAGACGCCGCCATGGACGACACCCCACGGAGTGAAGTGCTCGTCGGTCAAATCGATGTGCCCCGCCACCCTGGTACCCGAGACCTCGTCGACGACGAGACCGGCGGATGCGACGAAGCCGCTCGCCTTCGACAGCGCGTATTTCGCCGTCGGGCGTGGATCGAACTGCCCGAGCCCGTCTCTGATGTTCATTCCCCGAGATTAGTGGTCGACGCAGGTGGCGGTGGGAGCGCCCCGAAGTCGAATCGAATCGATCTCAAGGCCACACGCCCGTCGTGCACCGGCACCCCTTCGCTGCGCAGGTTCTCCAGCTGCCGGGTGGCCAGGTGCGGAGCGGGTCGACCACTGGCTCCGAGCACACGATGCCAGGGGAGGTCGGCAGAATCGGTGCGCATGATCCATCCGACGATGCGAGGGCTCGACAGGTCGGCTGCAGCCGCGATGTCTCCGTAGGTGGCGACGAACCCCGGGGGAATCGACGCGACCAACGCGCGAACTCTCTCGACCTGGGCTTCGGTGATCGGGGCCATCTACAGCACGGATCGCACCAGCTCGGCCACCTCGACCGGCTTGGCCTGGCCGACCATGTGATCGCAGTCGAGTTCGACGGTGCGTAGATTCTCACCGAGCTTCTCTCGCAGTGCAGCGAGGAATTCGTTTGTGACATAAGGAGGTTCGACACGCATGGCCCGCACCACGATGGTGGGGACGCTCTCGGCGGGAACCACGATCGGTCGGGCCAGCTCGCCCCACGTCGCCACGATGGCGGGAATCGACATTCGCCACGCGACCTTTCCGCCGTCTGCGGGGACCAGGTGATCGGCGACCTCTCGGTCGAGCAGTTCGGTGGGCACATCCGCCCACGCCCCGTGGATCTTCTCCGATCGCGCCTCGTCGGCGTCGGTGTAATCGGGGGACTTCGCGGTGGCCTCGGCCACCTCGAGCAGCTCGTCCGGCGGCAGAGCGATCGCGGGATCGAGCAGAACCAGTGCTCGCACCGCGTCCGGGAACCTCTGCGCCAGGTGCACGGCCAACGCGCCGCCGTACGAGTGACCGAGAACTACGACCGGTCCACGCGCATGGGCGTCGAGCACGGCCTTCAGGGCAGTGACCTGCGCGTCGATGTCCCAGGGCGGCGTGGCCGGGGAATGCCCGTGACCGATGAGGTCGGGTGCCAGGATCCTGGCCTCGGGTAGATGGTTCTCGGCGAGATCCCACCACCGGGCACCGTGTCCGGTGACGCCGTGGACGGCAAGGATTTGTGGACCGTCTGAGGGTCCGAACGTATGCAGGTTCAACTCGGGCACGTCGACCACTATGCCGCATCTGCTCAGGACCAGCGAAACAACCCGACTGCGCACGCGATTCCGAGGAACTCGGTGCCAACAACCGAACCAGCGCCGTTCTGCGTGCATTGCGGGACGGGTTGCTCGACTGATCTCGTCCAGGGTTCCGTCCGGGCGGCGGCCGATGTGTCGGTGGCTCGTGATTGCATCTGTGTCATGAGCTCGGACGGCAGACACGGCGCGACGGTCACTCTCGTCCGTGCACCCAAGGTGGCTCGCCCGGCACGTGAGTGGACCGGCCCGGCAGCTCAGCTGTTGTCGTCGACACCCGACTCGGCAGCCGAGGCTGCGAAGGGCGCTCCACGATGGAATCCGTGGCAGATACTCGGTGGTCCCGGCACGGGCAAGTCCTCGCTCGTCGCCGATTACGCGGTCTCGCGCATCGTCACCGGTGATCCGGAGTCGGTTCTGGTGCTCACGCAGTCCAAACGGGCGGCAACCGCGGTGCGTGAGGTCATCACCGCCGGCCTCTTCAGCGGCGATCACGCACTGCGGGCGACTCGTGAACCGTTGGTGCGCACGGTCCACTCCTATGCCTTCGCGGTGCTGCGGCTACAGGCCTCGCTGTACGGCAATCCGCCACCACGATTGCTGACCGGAGCCGAGCAGGACGCGGTGGTGCGCGAGATGCTGCGCGGCGATCTGGAGGACGGGGCAGGTGACTGGCCGGCGCGGCTGCGTCCGGCACTGGGCACCGCGGGATTCGTCACTGCGGTGCGAGACATGATGCTCAGGGCCGCCGAACGCGGGATCGGTCCGGAAGACCTGATCAAACTCGGCCGCAAGCACGGCAAGGCCGAGTGGGTCGCCGTCGGGAAATTCGCAGCCGGATACGAGCAGGCCATGTTGCTGCGCGGTGCTGTCGGAGTGGAGGCAGCTGGAGCCACGGCACCGGGTCTGGACGCCGCCGAGCTGATCGGTGCCGCGCTCCTGGCGTTCGCCACCGATCCCGAACTGCTGCGCAGCGAACGCGCGCGCATTCGTCACCTCGTCGTCGACGACGCGCAGCACCTCGATCCGCAAGCGGCGCAGCTGGTTCGATTGATCGGCACCGATACCGAATCGACCGTCGTCGCCGGGGATCCCGATCAATCCGTGTTCACCTTCCGGGGTGCCGACCCCACCTTCGTGGCCGACCTGGTGGAGGTGGACTCGCCGCGTCGCGTCGTGCTCACTCGCAATCACCGGTCCGTGCCCGAGGTCGCGGAGCTGACCGACATCGTGGCGAGAAGATTGCCCGGGCTCGGTCGGCACCGCTGTCCCGAACCGGTGGGCACCGCCCGATTCGGTGCACCGGCTGCGCGAGTGCACGTCGTGTCCTCGCCCGCGAAGGAGGCGGCCATCATCGCCGACGCCATGCGTCGTGCCCACCTGATCGACGGCATGCCGTGGTCCGAGATGGCGATCGTGGTGCGGTCCGTGCCGCGCACCCTCGCACCGTTGCGCCGGGCTCTGCACGGCGCAGGGGTTCCGATGATCACCCCGACCTCAGAGCTGCCGCTGCACCGCCAGCACGGGGCGGTGGGGCTTCTGCTGGTACTGCGGGCGATCTCCGACCCGAGCTTCGACGGTGAAGACGCACTCGCGTTGCTCTCCGGGCCGATCGGCGGAGCCGACCCGGTGGGTCTGCGGCGACTGCGCCGGGGCGTGCGCAGGCTCGAGCTCGCATCGGGCGGCGAGCGCGACTCGGCCGAGTTGCTCAGAGTCGTACTCACCGACGATGCCCGGGGGAGTGCCGGGTGGACGAACGGACTCTCGGACGTGGAGTCCGCCCCGTTGCGCAGAGCCCTCGGTGTCATCCGGAAGGCACGAGCGCTCGCCCGCGCGGGCAGGGGTGTCGAGGACGTGTTGTGGGCGGCGTGGCAGGCATCGGGGCTGGAGCGGCGTTGGTCCGCAGCGTCCGCGTGGGGCGGCTCGGCCGGTACCCAGGCCGACCGCGACCTGGATGCGGTGGTGGCGCTGTTCGACGCGGCGGCATCATATGTCGACAGGTTGCCGCGGGCTCAGATCGGTGGATTCCTCGATTACATTGCGCAGCAAGAGATTCCTACTCTGAACTCACACCGACCCACGGTCCGGGCCGACGCGGTGACGCTACTCAGCGCGCATTCGGCCGCGGGTCGGGAATGGGAGCTCGTCGCGGTTGCCGGGGTCCAGGAAGGGCTGTGGCCGGGTCTGCGGTCACGCGGCAGCCTTCTGGGTACCGACACCTTGATCGACCTTGCGTCCGGCAAGGTCGATGCAGCTGCGGCGCTCGACGGGCGACTGTCGAAGTCGGCACCGTTGCTGGCCGAGGAGCGGACGCTGTTTCTGGTGGCGTGCAGTCGCGCTCGGTCGACCTTGCTCGTCACCGCCGTCGATTCCAGCACCGGAGATGCCGATCTCGTCCGATCGCGATTCGTGGACGAACTACGTGGCCTCGACGACGGAGGAGAGCCGGAGCTCGCACCCGAGCTCCCCGGGCCGGAGACTGCACACCGAGTGTTGGCGCTGCCCATGCTGGTGGCCGAACTCCGGAGTGTGGTGTGCGATCCGGTTGTCGCCGAGCAGGATCCGGACAAGCGTGCCCGTGCGGCCCGGCATCTGGCCACGCTCGCCGATGCCGGCGTGCGCGGCGCGCATCCCGACGAGTGGTTCGGGGTGGCAGGGCCCAGCACCGACGCGCCGCTGTGGCAACTCGGCGACGGTCCGGTTCCGCTGTCGCCGTCCACGGTGGAACAACTCACCACCTGCCCGCTGCGGTGGATGCTCGAACGTCACGGCGGTAACGACGGCACCAACACCCATGCGGTCACCGGCACGCTCGTGCACACTCTCGTTCAGGCAGTGGCCGGTCGGATACCACCGGATCAACTTCGCCGGGCCCTGGAAACAGCCTGGGATGCAGTGGATCTCGGATCGCAGTGGTACTCACGGCACGAGCTCGACCGAACCGGAGGGATGCTCGAGACCTTCGAGACCTGGCTGCAGGGCAGTCGCGGCGAGCTCACCGAGGTCGGAGTCGAAGTGCGCGTCGACGGCATACTCGACGCTCGGTCCGCGGACGAGCCTGCGGTGGCGTTGCGTGGCCGCATCGACCGACTCGAACACGATCCGGACGGACGGCCGGTGATCATCGACGTCAAGACGGCCAAGACCGTCATGTCCAAGGAGGATGCCCAGGACCATCATCAGCTGGCCACCTATCAGGTCGCCGCGGCAGCCGGTGCCATAGAGGGTGAGCCTGCGGGCGAGCCCGGCGGTGCGCGCTTGGTGTTCGTCGCCAAGCCCCACAACAAGGACGGAGCGACACAGCGCGTCCAACAAGTGCCGACTCCGGAGAAACTCGAGGAGTGGCGAGGCACCGTGCACCAGGCCGCATCGGCAACGCAGGGGCCTGCATTCGAGGCGCGGATCAACGACGGCTGCAGGCACTGCCCGGTCAAGTCCAGTTGTCCGGCACACGAGACGGGTAGGCAGGTGACCGAGCAGTGACGGCATCGACGAAGATTCGGACCGGTTCGGTGCGGGTGTCGCCGGTCGAACTCGCCCGGGCGCTCGGGCAGAAGCATCCACCGACCGACGAACAAGCCGCAGTGATCGCAGCTCCACCCGGCCCGACGCTCGTCGTGGCGGGGGCAGGTGCAGGCAAGACCGAAACCATGGCTGCCCGCGTGGTGTGGATGGTGGCCAATGGCTTCGTCGATCCGGACCAGGTGCTGGGTCTGACGTTCACTCGAAAAGCCGCACAGCAGTTGACCTCTCGGATCAGAGCGCGGCTGGCTCGGCTGGCTGGATCCGATCTGGTGCGGGCTCTCGATCCCAGTCTGGCACTGCGCGAGCGGATCCTCGGTGCCGAGCCGGAAGTGAGCACCTATCACTCCTACGCGGGTCGATTGCTCACCGAGCACGGCTTGCTGTTGCCCATCGAACCGTCCGCGACACTGCTCTCGGAAACCGAACTGTGGCAGCTCGCGCACCGTGTCGTCAGTACCTGGGACGGCGACCTGGAGACCGATCGCAACCCCACGTCGGTGACCGAGGCGGTGCTCGCACTCTCCGGCCAGTTGGCCGAGCATCTGGTCGATCCCGAGGACCTGCGCCACGCGCACGTGGAGCTGGAGAAGCTGGTGTACACGCTCGGGCCGGGGCCCCGGCAGCGCGGCGGGCCCACCAAAGAGCTGTTGAACATCCTGAGCGCGCAACATCAACGAATCGGATTGCTGCCGTTGGTGGAACAGCTGGCGCAGACTCTGCGACGCGAGGGTGCGCTGGATTTCGGTTCGCAGATGTCGATGGCGGCTCGGGTCGCTGCCGAGCACGCCGAGGTGGGAATCGCCGAACGGCAACGCTTCCGGCTCGTGTTGCTCGACGAGTACCAGGACACCGGCCATGCCCAGCGCGTCCTGCTGTCGTCTCTGTTCGGCTCCGGGAGCGATCCACACTTGGCGTTGACCGCTGTCGGCGATCCGATGCAGTCCATCTACGGGTGGCGCGGCGCATCGGCAGCAAATCTGCCTCGGTTCGCCACCGACTTTCCGCAGGCCGACGGTAGTCCCGCACCTCGGCTCGAGCTGCTCACCAGTTGGCGAAATCCGCCCGAGGCATTGACCCTGGCCAACCTGATCACCGACCCACTGCGCCGCGTCGGTGTGCCGGTGCCGACTCTGCGGGCCCGGCCGGGTGCGGTTCCCGGTGACGTCCGACTGGCCGTCACCGATACCGTTCTGGACGAACGAGAGTGGATCGCCGACCGGATCGCGGGGGAGTACCGCGCTGCCCTCGAGCAGGATCGCACCCCGCCCACCGCCGCGGTTCTGGTGCGCCGCAATGCCGATGCCGAGCCGATCGCGGAGGTGCTGCGCAGCCGCGGGTTGCCGGTGGAGGTCGTCGGGCTCGGTGGATTGCTGCACGTTCCCGAGGTGGCCGACATCATCGCGATGCTGCGGCTGGTAGCGGACCCCACTGCCGGTAGCTCGGCGATGCGTATCCTCACCGGCTCCCGGTGGCAGATCGGCCCGACGGATCTGCGGGCGCTCTCCCAGCGCGCCCGAGAACTCGAGATCCGCGGCGGGTACGGCACCGCGGGTCGCGTCGACGACCCGGAGGCACTCGATGCGGCGCTCGGCAGCGCGCTACCCGGCGAGCAGTCGGAGCAAGCCGGTCTGGCCGACGCGATAGCCGATCCCGGTCCGGCCGAGCGATACTCGGAGGTCGGTCATCGCCGAATCGTCGCCCTGGCCGGCGAACTGCACCTGCTGCGCGACCGAATCGGTCAACCGCTCACGGAATTGGTCGGCGACATCGAACGGCTCATGGGCATCGGCGTCGAAGCTCAGGCACGCACACCGATCAGCACCCACGGCGCGGTCGGTCGGGAACATCTCGACGAGTTCGCCCACGTCGTTGCCGATTACGCCGACAACCCGACCGCCACGGTCACCGGATTCCTGTCGTTTCTCGCAGCGGCCGAGACGGTCGAGGACGGCCTCGCTCCCGGTGAGGTCGACGTCGCGCCCCATCGTGTGCAGGTGCTCACCGTCCATTCCGCAAAAGGCCTCGAATGGGAGGTGGTGGCAGTGCCGCACGTGGCGAAGGGCGTGTTCCCGTCCTCGAACGCGTCCTCCACCTGGCTCGGGGCGATGGCCGAGCTACCGCCGTCGTTGCGCGGTGACCGTGCGCTCGACGGCGAAGGCTCGGAGGGGGTTCCGGTTCTCGAACTGGAACAACTCCACAACCGCAAGGATCTGGAAGACGCCGTCAAGAGTCACAAGGATGCGTTGGCGAGGCGTCGACTCGCCGAGGATCGCCGACTGTTCTACGTAGCGCTCACCCGAACCGAACGGGTACTGCTGGTCTCCGCGCACCACTGGGACGAGACCGCAACGAAGCCGCGCGGGCCCTCGGATTTTCTCGACGAATTGCACCGGCACGTACTGGAATTCGCCGACGTCGCGGCAATCGAACAGTGGGCACCTGCCCCGGAGGACGGGGCGTCGAACCCACTGGGAGCCGTGCCGCACACGGCGTCCTGGCCACGCGATCCGCTCGGCCAACGGCGGGGGGCGATCGAGGGCGGGGCACAGGAGGTGCTGCGCGCGCTCGCCGAGATCACTCACGCACCGACCGAAGGTGTTGTCACCGTTGAGGATCAGACGCTGGAGGACCCCGAGAATTGGGCCGCGGACGTCGATACTCTGCTGGCGGAGCGGGCCGCGAGATCGGTCGCAGGAGTCGACGTGGCACTGCCCGGCAACCTGTCGGTGACGCAGCTGGTGGATCTCGCGGCCGACCCCGATGCATTGGCCTCGCGCCTGCGCAGACCACTTCCGTTTCCGCCGAATCCGTTGGCACGCAGAGGAACCGCGTTTCACGCCTGGATCGAACGCAGGTTCGGCGCGACCCGACTGCTCGACCTCGACGAACTGCCGGGCTCTGCCGACACCGGGGCCTCGGCCGATGTGGACCTCGAAACCCTCCAGCAGGCGTTTCTCGATTCGGAGTGGTCGCTCCGCAGCCCCGTCGAAGTGGAGGTGCCGTTCGAGACCTCCGTGGCGGGAACGGTACTGCGAGGACGCATCGACGCAGTGTTCGCGGACCCGGACGGCGGCTGGACCGTCGTCGACTGGAAGACGGGCGCAGAGCCGACGGCGTCGGAACAGCGGGCGGTAGCGATGCAACTCGCGGCCTACCGGCTGGCGTGGGCCGAGCTGATGTCGATCGGGCGCGCGGAACCGGTGCCGCTCGACCGCGTGCGCGCAGCGTTCCACTACGTGCGCAGCGGTCACACCATTTCGCCCGAGAACCTGCCGGACGCAACAGAATTGGCCCAGCTGTTGGAAGGGCCGGCCGGGCCCGAGCAGCCGGGGGCTACGGTGCGTTCCGACGGGCCTTCAGAGCTTCGGTGACCAGTGGAATCTGCAGCGGTAGACGGGCGATCATCGCTGCTTTGAGAGCCGGTGAGGTCTTCGGGCTCTGTACGTACTTCCACGCCAGGTTGATATTGGCGGGGAACACCACCACGAACAGGGCGGCCGCGAGTGCACCGCCGAGTCGACGGGTCCGCGGTGCGGCGAGCGTCGCAGCCACGGCAAGTTCGGCGACACCCGAAACCTGCGTATAGGTCCGCGCCGAGCCTGGCAACGCCGTCGGTACCTGGGCATCGAAGAACTTCGGAGTGACGAAGTGGAGAATTCCGGCTCCGGCGAGCAGTCCCGCGAGGCGCAATGCGGCTGCCTGACTCGATCTCTGTGTCATGCCCATACCGTGCCACACCCTGTGTCGTCGGCACAGAAGCCTGGCATGGGGTTACGCTGCGTGCCGTGAATGATCTCGACATCGGTGAGTACCTCGGCGGGCGACGTGGCCGGTAGCTTGCGTGCGAGCCTCGGTGACAGTGGCGCGCTGACCGACAAGCCCGACTTCGCCCTCGTCGGAGTGCTCCGGGTACCGGAACTGGAATCGAGTCCCTGGCGCGCCATCTACAAGCGGGTGCTGATGGCGCTGGGGATACTGCTGCTCGCGGCATTCGTGGTGTACATCGATCGCGATGGATACAGCGACACTCAGGACGGCGAACTGTCCTTCCTCGACTCGTTCTACTACGCGACGGTGTCGCTTTCGACGACGGGATACGGTGACATCGCACCGGTGAGTGCGTCGGCGCGACTGGTGAACATTCTGGTCATCACACCCCTTCGGGTCCTTTTCCTCATCCTGCTGGTCGGTACGACGCTGTCGGTTCTCACCGAGCGGTCCCGGCAAGCATTCAAAATTCAGCGATGGAGACGCAGCGTGCGCAATCACACCGTGGTCATCGGTTTCGGCACCAAAGGCCGTACCGCAGTGGACGCGATGCTCGGAGACGGCGTGTCGGCGTCCGACATCGTGGTGGTCGACACCGACCAGATGGTGCTCGATACTGCCTCCGCCATGGGCCTGGTCACCGTCCACGGTTCGGCGACCAAGTCGGATGTGCTCAGACTCACCGGTGCTCAGCACGCGTCGGCCATCATCGTGGCGACCAACCGAGACGACACCGCCGTGCTGGTGACCTTGACCGCCCGTGAGATCGCTCCGAAAGCGAAGATCGTCGCGGCCATCAGGGAAGCAGAGAACACGCACCTGCTGCGTCAGTCCGGTGCCGATTCGGTCGTCGTCTCCTCCGAGACCGCGGGACGTCTGCTCGGGATCGCCACGTCGACTCCGTCCGTGGTGGAGATGATCGAGGATCTGTTGACCCCGGAGGCGGGCTTCGCCATTGCCGAGCGCGAAGTCGAGCGCGACGAGGTGGGCGGATCGCCACGGCACCTCACCGACATCGTCCTCGGAGTGGTGCGAGGCGGAAAACTGTTCCGGGTCGGCACTCCGGAAGTCGATGCTGTCGAGGCATCCGATCGTCTGCTGTACATCCGTCGCGTGGGTGACTGACCGCGGGCAAGTAGGGTCGTACGCGTGCCGAAATTCCAACTCGCTCACCCACCTCGACTGTCCCGATCGCCACTGAACAGGGCAGAAGAACTGCGCCGAGACACCGCAGCGTTGGCAGCGGGTTGGCCGACTGCTCGCATCCTGAGCGTCGACGGCAGAGGCAGGTTCTCGGTGGACGAGAAGGGCCTGGTTCTCGTCCCTGCCGCGGACGTCGCAGCGGAGCCCACGCCCGACGCGGTCTTTCTCGGAATCCACGGGGACCGACACCTGTGGGCCAGGCGGGTGGAGGTGGTGCAGGGCACGCTGGGGGATCTGCGTACCGATGGTGATCGCCTCGACAGCACCGCGTTGTCGATGGTGACCGGCGCGCTGGCGATCCTCAACTGGCATGCGAGCGCGCAGTTCAGTTCGCTGGACGGTGCGCCGTCCGCTCCGTCGAGCGCAGGGTGGTCGCGGACCAGCACGTCCACCGGCCACGAAGAATTTCCGCGTACCGATCCGGCAGTGATCTGTCTGGTTCACGACGGCGGCGACCGAGTACTGCTGGCCCGAGCGCCCGCGTGGCCCGAGCGTCGCTTCTCGGTGCTGGCGGGCTTCGTCGAGGCCGGCGAATCATTGGAAACCTGTGTCACACGCGAGATCAGAGAAGAAGTGGGCCTCGACGTCTCCGGTATCGAATATCTGGGCAGTCAGCCGTGGCCGTTTCCACGATCGGTGATGATCGGGTTCTCCGCCGTTGCCGACCCGGATCAACCGCTGCACTTTCAGGACGGCGAGATCGCCGAGGCCCACTGGTTCGATCGAGCAGAGGTCCTCGCGGCACTCGAGCTGGGCGACTGGGGATCGGATTCGACCTCTCGGCTGCTGCTACCGGGCTCGATCTCCATCGCCCGCGGCATGCTGGAGGCGTGGGCGGCGACGGCCTGACGGTCGGTCAGATCGACAGCGCGCTCTTGACTTCGGCCAGAGTGGGGTTCGTCGCAGTCGAGCCGTCGGCGAAGAGCACGGTCGGCACCACATGGTTGCCGTTGTTGACGCTGCCGACGAAGTCGGCCGACTCCGGGTTCTGCTCGATGTCGATCTCGGCGTACTCGATGCCGGCCTGGTCGAGCTGGGTCTTGAGCCGGCGGCAGTAACCGCACCACGTGGTGGAGTAGACGGTCAACGCGGCTGGACTCTGCTGGGTGTTCTCGGAAGTGGTCACGACAACAGTCAACAGGAGCGCCGACGCGATTGTTCCGGCCGCTACCGGCATCGGTCGTTCGCCGATGCGTTCGGGCCCGGGTGGAACTGTCGGTACGCACTGACACAATGGACCCCATGGCTGACGACGCGATGACCGCCGGGCTCGATCCGGAGCAATCCGCGGCGGTACTTGCACCCCGCGGCCCGGTCTGCGTTCTGGCCGGTGCGGGCACGGGAAAGACGCGCACGATCACCCGCCGCATCGCCCACCTCGTCTCTGCCGGTCACGTGTCGTCGGGGCAGGTGCTGGCGGTGACGTTCACGGCGCGCGCGGCCGGTGAGATGCGCGGACGCCTGCGCGAGCTCGGCGTCGGGGGAGACGGACCTCCGGTGCAGGCGCGTACGTTCCACGCCGCGGCCATGCGTCAGCTCAAGTACTTCTGGCCGCAGGTGGTCGGTGACACGGGATGGCAGCTTCTCGATCGCAAGTTCACCGTCGTCTCGCAGGCGGCGAACCGCGCCGGCGTGTCGACGTCGACGGACGCCATCCGAGATCTCGCCGGAGAGATCGAATGGGCCAAGGGATCGTTGATCGCCCCCGAGGACTATCCGCGTGTTGCGGCGAGCAACCGCCGCGACGTTCCGATGGATGCGACCAAGGTCGCCGCCGTGTACGCGGGATACGAGGAGCTCAAGTCCCGTGGTGGAGACGGGATGTTGCTCGATTTCGACGACCTTCTCCTGCACACGGCGGCAGCACTCGAAGAGCACTCGTCGGTGGCCGACGAGTTCCGCGAGCGCTATCGCTGCTTCGTCGTGGACGAGTACCAGGACGTGACGCCGTTGCAGCAACGAGTGCTCGACGCCTGGGTGGGTGAGCGCGACGATCTCACCGTGGTCGGCGACGCGAACCAGACCATCTACTCGTTCACCGGCGCGTCCCCGCGGTATCTGCTCGACTTCTCCCGAAAGTACCCCGAGGCGACCGTGGTTCGGCTCGAACGCGACTACCGGTCGACTCCCGAAGTGGTGTCGCTGGCGAACCGCGTCATCGGAGCCGCTCGTGGTCGCATTGCCGGTACCCGACTGCAATTGATCGGCCAGCGCGAGCCTGGACCCGAGCCCGAGTTCTTCGAGTACGACGACGAGCCGGCGGAGGCCGACGGTGTGGCGCGGGCGATCAAAAGGCTGATCTCGAAGGGCGTCGAGCCGGCCGAGATCGCGATTCTGTACCGCATCAACGCGCAGTCCGAGGCGCACGAGCAGGCGTTGACGGAAATGAAGATCCCGTATCAGGTGCGCGGGGGTGAGGGCTTCTTCACCAGACCCGAGGTGCGGCAGGGCGTCAACGCGTTGCGGCAGGCAGGCGGTCGCGACGATCTGCCCGACGGCGCGCAGGCGGGCGAGGGATTACCGGCGCTGGTGCGTGCAGTTCTGGCCCCGCTCGGCCTGACAGCAACCGAGCCGACCGGCGCACAGGCCCGCGAGAAGTGGGCATCGCTCGGCGGTCTGGTGCAGCTCACCGAAGAGCTTCTGGTGCACGATGCCGACCTCACCCTCGAGAAGTTGTTGGGTGAGCTCGCCGCACGGGCCGAGGCACGGCATCCACCGACAGTTCAAGGCGTCACTCTCGCGTCGCTGCACGCGGCGAAGGGACTCGAGTGGGACGCGGTGTTCATCGTCGGTCTCGCCGACGGCACTCTGCCGATCTCGCACGCGATCGGCAACGATCCCAGTGCCAACAACGAGGCGGCCGTCGAGGAGGAACGCAGGTTGCTCTACGTCGGCGTCACGCGCGCTCGCGTCCACCTGCATCTGTCCTGGGCGCTCGCCCGCAACGAGGGCGGACGCAAATCGCGGCGCCGGTCGAGGTTTCTCAACGGTCTGATCCCCGAGGATTCACCCGCCTCGCGTATTGCCGCGCCCGCGGCCAAGAAGTCCGGTCCCAAGTGTCGGTTGTGCGGCAAGCCCCTGATCGGCACGTCCGCGACCATGCTGGGTCGGTGTGACAGTTGTCCGTCGAACGTCGACATCGCGCTGCTCGATGCACTGAAGTCGTGGCGATTGGACAAGTCCCGCGAACTGAAGGTGCCCGCGTACGTGGTGTTCAGCGACAACACGCTGACCGCCATAGCGGAACAGCAACCGCAGGACGAGCGTGGGCTGGTGGCGATTCCGGGAATCGGAGCCAAGAAGCTGGAGCGGTTCGGCGACGAAGTGCTCACCGTGGTGCGGGCCTCGGACAGGTGACGGGCCGGCCCACACAAGGTGGGAATCCCCAGGTCAAAAATAACTTGTGCAGATCTCGGCGGGGGGCTTAGTCTGTTTCACGTGCCGCGGGAGACCGCGCACTGTCCAATCCGCCGTCGAGACCAGAACAGGAGCTGAAGAAAATGATCAACACATTGCACGCCGCCGTTGCCAACGCAACCGTCGCGTTCAGCCCTGTCCTCGGCACGGCACCTTTCGGAGTGGCCCCCCTCGGCACTCCTGCCGCCGCTACAGGCTCTGTTGCGCAGACGTGGATTCGTTCCGCTGCTTTCGGCCCCATCCAGGAGTCCGCATACGCGGTCTCGGGGTCGAATTCCGCCCAGGTCGCCCTGGCGCCAGGAGCGAAAGCCGTTGCTCAGGCAGCTCGCCGTCACCGCGCACCACGTGCGTCCGTGCTCGACAGCAGACACCGACTTCACTGTCGGTAGACGCTTCGACAAGCCCCATCAGGCCACGGACCCGCACTCGCGGACCGTGGCCTTTCTCGTTCAGGTAGTTCCTCTATCCGAGCGTGAGGCCGACAGGTTCGCATCACCCCTCGAACCGATAACGACGCCACACGAAAAGTAGAGGAGACCGACGTGTCAACCGCCACGATCCGGACGACATGCCGACCGGAGTCCGAGAGTGCCTGCGCTGCAGAGTATTCGACCGAATCGGTCGAGCTGGCACTGTCCGTGCCCTGCCGAGCGGCGAACCCCGACATGTGGTTCGCCGATACCCCCGCCGAACTGGAGCAGGCCAAGGCGCTGTGCGCCGAGTGCCCCATCCGGCGCACCTGCCTGAGTGCGGCCCTCGACCGCGCCGAGCCGTGGGGCGTGTGGGGAGGCGAGATCCTCGAGCAGGGTGTCGTCATCGCCCGCAAGCGTCCTCGTGGACGGCCGCGCAAGAACGCAGCATGACGTCCGAGACCGGTGCCCGGTTTCGCCGAACGAATCAGTCGGTGAAGCCGGGCATCCACTCGGTCAGGATCGCCATGTACGGCGCGTAGGCGTCGAGTTGGGCACAGATTCCGACCAATCCGCCCAGCACGCGAAAGATCATCACGTATTCGGCAGGCATGTTCAGTGCACGAACGGTGCGGAACTGCGCACTGTTGAAATCTGCAGCGGTGCCCGCGGCTTTCTGCAGCCAGGCGCGGGTGAAGTGGAACGATTCGGTGTGAATCGGATCGGTGAACGGGCGCAGGTAGTCTGCGATCTCCTTCTCCGTGACCGTACGTCCAGGAACGACGAAGCCGCTCTCGGTGAACAACTCGACCAGTTCCTCGTACTTCTCGTCGCGTGCGAGCGAGACCATCCGACCCAGGACGGGCGGGAGACCGTCGGGCATCGGAGCGCAGGCCCCGAAGTCGATGACGCCCATCCGACCGTCGTCGAGCATCATGAAATTGCCCGGGTGCGGATCGGCGTGCAGCAACTTCGCCCGCGCCGGAGACACGAAAGCGAACAACGCGAGCAGTTCGCCCGCCTGGTTACGTTCCTCGGCCGTCCCGTTCGCGATCACATCGGCCAGCGGCCTACCCGTCATCCATTCGCTGACAACGACTTTGGGAGCACTGGCGACGATCTTGGGAATCGCGAACTGTGAATCGCCTGCGAATTCCTTGCTGAAGGCACGTTGATTCGCGGCCTCGATACGGTAGTCCAGCTCGTCCTCAGTGCGAGCGGTCAATTCTTCGAGCACCGGCTTGACGTCCGTGCCCGCGAGCACCGTGCTGAACAGGTTCGCGAACCGAGAGAGTGTTTTGAGGTCGGAGCGCAATGCGTCATCTGCACCGGGGTACTGGATCTTGACCGCGACATCGCGTCCGTCGGCCCAGGTTGCGCGGTGCACCTGTCCGATGCTGGCCGAGGCGATCGCAGTGTCGTCGAAATCGAGGAAACGTGACCGCCACGCCGTTCCGAGTTGCTGGTCCAACACCCGATGCACGGTCTTTGCGGGCATGGGCGGGCCTTGCGCCTGCAGTTTGGTCAGTGCCTCGCGGTACGGCTCCGAATACTCTTCCGGAACAGCCGCTTCCATCACCGAGAGCATCTGGCCGAGCTTCATGGCACCGCCCTTGAGCTCCCCGAGGACGGAGAAGAGCTGTTCGGCTGCCTTTGCGGCCATGTCCGCATCGATCTCGTCACGATTGCCGCCGGCGAGCTTCTTGCCGAACCCCATGGCAGCACGACCGGCCATCCCGAGGGGAATGCTGGCCAGTTTTGCGGTACGAGTCGATCCACGGCGCGGTATGTCAGACACAGCTCCATCATGGCTGAACCTGCCGACAATTGCTCGGACCGTCCCCTCTCGACCCCCATCGAACGAGGTGAGCTCGCTTCCAGTGCCTTGTTCAGTGCCAGCAATCGCAGTGCGGGTGCTTGGACCACAGTCGTTTGTGGACGGTTGTCCCAGCGGCGCCGAACTCCAGTTCCATGGTGCAGTCGGCGGTTTCCGGTAGCGCGGGGTCGGAACTGCCGATGAGATTCTCCAGCTGAGCGAATGCGAACGCCGCCGTGGCCAGCACCGTCGCACTGCTGGCCTGACCGACGGTACCGAGCAACTGCGCGGACAGATGCGGCCACTCGGGTTCGAGATCGCACCGCGTCAGATCTGCGCACCGTAGGCAACTCGTTCGACCGGGCAACACGAACGGGCCGACGATGCCCTTCCCGTCTCGTAGCCGCACCTGCAGATGGGGGATACGCAGCCGCACCAGATCCGTCACCAGTCGGGGCTCTGCGACCAGATCGTCGGCAAGCACGACGACGTCGTAGTTCCACGCCTTCACGACCGAGTGTGGGTAGCGAGTCGGCGTCAGACTCGTCCGGCTGACCGCCACGCTGGTTCGACTCAGACCCGACGCCAATGCGTCGGAGATGGGACCCCGCCCCACGAGGTGGATCGTTCTCACCGACCCCGGTCCGGTGGGCGAGGTCCGTCGCGAGGCGTCGGGTGGCACCGGTTCGCTCGTGCCGTGCATCAGCAGACCGGAATCCTCCAGTTCGCCGAGCATGGCCGATGTTCGATTGGCGGACAGCCCCAATGTCATTGCGTGGCAGACGATGTGCGGCCTGGAATGCCCGGCGGCCAGCAGTCGAAGTATTTCGAGTATCGAACCAGGCTCTGCACCGGGAGGGGGAGTGACGACGACGCTGCTCTCGGGATTCCAGCCCAACTGCACGGTGCCGTCTCGACGCGGCAGAATCGCCACTGCAGGATCGAGTCGAACGGTCGTTGTGATCATGAGACACACTCTGACAGCGACGACAGCGAAGAACGCCCGCTCAGGGCAGGTTATCCACAGGGTGGAAGGGCCTCCGAGCAGGCGTTCGACGAGTTCGATCGAAGTGGTGCAAGACCGACCGGTTCAGGCTGTGGATGAACCCTTCTCGGGACCGTCGTCGGTGCCCTTGTCGTCGGCGGCCTTGTCGTCGGTGCCTGCGGCCTTGTCGGCGGCCTCGGCGCGCTCTTTGGCCTCCATGGCTTCGAGCTGGGCGATCGGGTCGTCGAAGCTCGACGTTCCGCCGCCGACGACACGGTCGATGAACGCCGCGGGGTTGTCCAGATCCGACGAGTCGGGCAGCAGATCGGGGTGGGCCCACACTCCGTCGCGTCCGTCGATGTCGGCTGCGGCCAGAAGCTGACGCCACAGGTCCGCAGCCTCGCGGACCTTCCGGGGGCGCAGCTCGAGGCCGACCAACGTGGCGAAGGTCTGCTCCGCCGGGCCACCGGACGCCCGGCGTCGGCGAATG
The DNA here is from genome assembly GCF_038069675.1 of Rhodococcoides navarretei. Classification (NCBI taxonomy): domain Bacteria; kingdom Bacillati; phylum Actinomycetota; class Actinomycetes; order Mycobacteriales; family Nocardiaceae; genus Rhodococcoides; species Rhodococcoides navarretei. The sequence goes on along the minus strand of NZ_JBBPCN010000001.1, from coordinate 3,174,769 downwards.
GTTTCGCCGAGTGCGACAGCACCGGGCAGGCGATCGCCCAGAGCAGCTGCGACCACGGTCTCGACCCAACCCTCGACCAGGGCCAGGAGCGTCTCCAACCGTTCCAGAGCATGCTTCTGCTCCGGCGTCGTCTGCGGCTCGAAGGCACCCTGCTGCAGGATCGCTTCGATCTTCGACGGATCGGTCAGCGCGGACGGGTCGAGGCCTGCCGCTGCCTCCTCGATCGCCGAGAAATCCATTTTGATTCCGCGTGCGTACTCCTCGACAGTGGCAAGAACCCGTTGCCGCAACCACGGAATGTGGCCGTAGAGCCGTTGATGCGCGGCCTCCCTCGCTGCGAGAAACACCAGAACCTCGCGTTCGGGCTGCTCGAGTCCCTCACTGAACGACGAGATGGCCGACGGCAGCAACGCCGCCGTGCCCGACGGTCCGAGCGGTAGGCCGATGTCGGTGGAGGTGAGCACCTCCTTGGAGAGCTGACCGAGCGCTTGGCCGAGCTGAGAACCGAAGGCCATCCCGCCCATCTGCGTCAACATGCCCATCATCGGACCGGCCATCTGCTGAGCCTCGGCGGGAAGGCCCGATGTCCACATGCCCGAAATCTGCTCGGCGACGGGGTCGCAGAGTCTCTTCCAGGTGTCGATCGTGTTGTCGAGCCAATCGACCGGCGTCCACGCAACGGTCTTCGTGGCACCGGCCGGTAGCGTCGTCGCCCCGTCCAACCACAGCTCGGCCAGGTGTGCGGCGTCGGTGATTGCCTCACGCTCACCTGCGGACACCGGGCTGAAATCGCCCATCTGCTGACGAGCCAGCTGCTTGGCCAGGTCGTAGTTCACCGGTCCGGAACCTGTCCCGCCGGAAGCGCCCATGCCACTGAGCATCTGACCGAACTGAGTGAGCATCTGGCCCAGCTGCGCGGGGTCGAAGCCCTCGGCACCGAAGCCGAAACCGGCAGGGTTGCCCGAACCGTCCGGATCCTTCTTCTTGTCCGGGTCGTCGTCGGAGGCACCGAAACCAAAATTGCTCATGCCTCAACGGTACAAGCCCGATGAACGCGGAGAGTGGTGGATCGTCACGCTGACGGCGAACACTCCGGGCCGCGAGACCCCGGCGCGGACGCGCTCGACAGGGGCGGTCTGCACAGTCGACCGGATTCGGATCTAGTGTCTACCGGGTGAACCGAAGGATCGCCACTCTTGTCGCTGCGCTCGTCCCGGTGGTGGTGCTGGGCGTCACCGGCTCGGTCATCACAGTTCCGTTCGCTGCCCTCGGCCCCGGGCCTACCTACAACACTCTCGGTGACGTCGACGGGGTACCTGTGGTGCAGATCGACGGAACCGAGGTCGATCCGACCGCGGGCCACCTGAACATGACGACCGTGGCCGTGCGTGATCAGCTCAACCTGTTCGAGGCGCTCGCCTTCTGGGCCAGCGGTCGGCAGGGCCTCGTTCCGCGCGAAGAGGTATATCCGCCGGACAAGACGAGGGAAGAAGTGCAAGAGGGCAATCAGGCGGATTTCGAGGCATCGGAGTCCAGTGCGGAGCTCGCCGCTCTGCATCACCTGGATCTGCCGGTATCGCTCGCGGTGGCGACCGTCGCCGAGGACGGCCCTGCTGCAGGCGTGCTGAACGTCGGGGACACGCTCGTCTCGGTCGCCGGCACACCCGTCGACACTGCGTCTGCAGTCCGTGAGGCCGTCAGCTCTCGGGCACCGGGCGATTCCGTCGACATCGATTACGTGCGAGACGGCACGCCAAGGACGGGTTCGGTGGTGCTCGGTGCCCGCCCCGACGACGACTCCAAGGGCTATCTCGGCGTCACGCCCGAGGAGAAACCCGATGTGCCGTTCGACGTGACGTTCAATCTCGCCGACGTGGGCGGACCGTCGGCCGGGCTGATGTTCAGCCTTGCCGTGGTGGACAAGCTCAGTCCCGGTGAGTTGAGCAACGGCGACTTCGTCGCGGGTACGGGAACCATCGACGCCGAGGGAACCGTCGGCCCCATCGGCGGCATTCCGTACAAGCTGATCGCTGCCCGCGAGGCGGGAGCCACGACGTTCCTGGTGCCGGACGCGAACTGCGGTGAGGCGCAACAGAACGTTCCGGACGGCCTCAGGCTGGTGCGTGTCGACTCGTTGGACGGTGCTGTCGAGTCGCTGCAGGCGCTGGGCTCGGGCGGCGACGTGCCGTCCTGCAGTTGATCCAGGCCGTCGTCAGTCGTCGTCGACGACGTCGAAGGTCGCGTACAGGCCGTGTACCACGTTGGGGGCCAGGTCCGGCGCGATGCGAAGATCGATGGGCGCGAAAGGATCGGCGTCCTCGTCCGGGTGCAACTGCAACAGCGTCAACGACGGACCGTCCTTGAGTACCGCGACTATCAACCGAGCATCCTTCTTCTCTGGATGGTTCTCGGCAGCCGAGCGTGCGGCCTCGTCGGCCGCATCGGGATCGGCGAGCAGCGGCATCAATGCCTCGTCGAGGCTCGATTCGGCGGCCGGAGGGAGTACCACGATCTCCTGCACGAGGGCGCATCCGACGACACCGTCGGGCCACGTCGAGGTGGCCAGGAACTCGTCCAGGGCGGGGGAGCCGCCGGTGATGTCCTCGGGAAGCGAATGCTGCTGAATCGGAGTCAGCGCAGCGCCGTCGGCAAGATCGTCGAGCAGACCGGGCTCGGCCGCGGCGAGCGCCGCGGTGGGCACCAGTGCGAACATCTGCGGGGCCTGGTGCCATCCTCCTGCGTCGACGAAGTCGGCTACCTCGCGCGCGCACCGACCCAAGGCCTCGGCCACGTCCTGCCCACCGGACTCGGGGTCGAAATCGTCACCGAAATGGTCTTCGCCGGGCAGTCCGTTGCTCTCGTTGCTCACCGCACTATCCTCGCATCCGGATGGTTCCACGGGCGCCGACGCTCCTGACCTGGGCCCAGCAGTGGCCGCAGTACAGGCGTCGCGGCCGTAGGATCAACGTACGTACAGTAGGGCGAAACGGACATGCGGCGCACGACGAGTGCGCCGAAGAAGTCATCTGCGGCGCCGGTCGGCGTCGCCCGAAGTTGGAGTGTGGCACGTGGGCATGAGGCCCCCCACCGGTATGCCGTCCTTGTCGCGGCGAAGCCGGATCTTGCTCGTATTGGCCTTGGTAGCAGCAGGTCTGCTCCTCATCGGTCCCCGTCTGATCGACGTCTACACGAACTGGCTGTGGTTCGGTGAGGTCGACTTCCGCGGCGTGTACACCACTACTCTGCTGACACGGTTGGTGATCTTCCTCGTTGTCGCTCTGATCGTGGGACTCATCCTGTTCGCCGCATTGCTGTTGGCGTACCGCAATCGTCCCGTATTCGTTCCGGTGGCCGGCCCCAACGATCCGATCGCGCGGTATCGCACGACGGTGATGAGCCGATTGCGCTTGTTCGGCATCGGCATTCCGGTGGTCTTCGGATTCCTGTCCGGCATGATCGCTCAGGCCAACTGGGTGACGGTGCAGCTGTTCCTGAACGGCGGGGACTTCGGGACCACCGATCCGCAGTTCGGCCTCGACGTCGGGTTCTACTCGTTCGACCTTCCGTTCTACCGGTTCATCCTCAACTGGCTGTTCGTGGCGGTCGTATTGGCCTTCCTCGCGAACCTGGTGACGCAGTACGTGTTCGGCGGTATTCGCCTGGCCGGACGCGAGGGTGCTCTCACTCGCGCCGCGCGCATTCAACTGGCAGTCATCGCCGGCAGCTTCGTTCTGCTCAAGGCGATCGCGTACTGGCTGGACAGGTACACGCTGCTGTCGAGCAGTCGCAAGGAACCCACGTTCAGCGGTGCCAGCTTCACCGATATCAACGCGGTGTTGCCGGCCAAACTCATCCTGCTCGCTATTGCCGTGATCTGCGCGGTCGCCTTCTTTGCGGCGATCTTCCTGCGTGATCTCCGAATTCCGGCCTTGGCCACGGCATTGCTGGTGCTCTCGTCCATCCTGATCGGTGCTGTCTGGCCGCTGGTGATGGAACAGTTCTCGGTGCGCCCGAACGCGGCCGAGAAAGAGAGCACCTACATCCAGCGGAACATCACGGCGACGCGGGATGCGTACGGGATCGGCGACGACGTGGTCGAGTACCAGGACTATTCGGGGGAGAGTTCGCAGAATCCGCGCGAGAGCGAGGCGGACAGGACCACCATCGCCAACACTCGTCTGCTCGACCCGAATGTGTTGTCCCGCACTTTCACCCAGCAACAGCAGCTGAAGAACTTCTTCGGTTTCCCAGACACACTCGACATCGACCGGTACGAAATCGACGGGCAGTTGCAGGACTACATCGTCGCGGCCCGCGAGCTCTCACCGCAGTCCTTGACCGGCAACCAGACGGACTGGATCAACCGGCACACCGTCTACACGCACGGAAACGGCTTCGTTGCAGCTCCGGCCAACAGGGTCAATGCAGCTGTTCAGGATCCGACCGCCGAGGGTGCCAACAGCAACAGCGGCTACCCGATCTACACGGTCAGCGACATCGCGTCGCAGGATTCTCAGCAGGTCATCCCGGTCGACCAGCCCCGTATCTACTACGGCGAAGTCATCGCCGCAGCGGATCCGGACTACGCGATCGTGGGCGCCGCCGGTACCGGGGACCGCGAGTACGACACCGACGAATCCAATTACACATACACCGGTTCGGGTGGCGTCTCGGTGGGCAATTGGTTCAACCGCCTGGCGTTCGCTGCGAAATACGCAGAGCGAAACATTCTCTTCTCCGGAGCCATCGGCGACGACTCGAAGATCCTCTTCGATCGCGATCCTCGTGATCGTGTGCAGAAGGTTGCGCCGTGGTTGACCACCGATACCGATTCGTACCCGGCGGTCGTGGACGGCAAGATCGTCTGGATCGTCGACGGCTACACGACGCTGAAGGATTACCCCTACGCTCAGCGGGCATCGCTGGACGGTCTGACCGTGGACAGTGTCGAGTCGACGACAGGTCGACCACTCCCACGTGACGAGGTGTCGTACATCCGAAATTCCGTCAAGGCGACGGTCGACGCATACGACGGCACAGTGACGCTGTACCAGGTCGATGACACCGATCCCGTGTTGAAGGCATGGATGGGTGTGTTCCCGAATTCGGTCCAACCCGAGTCCGAGATCTCGGACGAGCTCCGTTCGCATTTCCGTTACCCGGAGGACCTGTTCAAGGTTCAGCGAGAAATGTTGGCGAAGTACCACGTGGACAACCCCAACGAGTTCTTCACCAACAACGCGTTCTGGTCCGTGCCCAGTGACCCGACCAGCAACAGCGGTGCCGGCAGTGATCTGAATCAGCCGCCGTACTACGTCCTGGTCGGCGATCCTGACACCGGAGAGCCGTCGTTCCGGCTGACCAGCGCCATGGTCGGGTTCAACCGAGAACTGCTGGCTGCGTACATCTCCGTGCGGTCCGATCCAGAGGACTACGGCAAGTTCACTGTTCTGCAATTGCCGACTCAGACGCAGACCCAGGGTCCGCAGCAGGCACAGAACTCGATGACCTCCGACGCACGGGTGGCATCGGACAGAACGCTGCTCGAACAGTCCAACGAACTGCAGTACGGCAACTTGCTGACGCTCCCGATTGCCGACGGCGGAATCCTGTACGTGGAACCGCTGTACACCTCTCGGAAGAATGCTTCGACCTCGACATTCCCGCAGTTGACAAAGGTCCTGGTGAGCTACCGTGAGCCGGGAGCGGAAGGTGGGGTCAGGGTCGGGTACGCGCCCAGGCTGTCCGAGGCGCTCGATCAGGTGTTCGGAGCGGGCACCGGCGCGGCGGCCACTGCTCCCGGTGGTGCTCCCGAGGACCCGCAACCGGCCGAATCGGGAGGTACCTCGGGGACCGAGGCCACGACTCCGGATTCCCCGGATCCGGCTCCGTCCACCGGCGGCTCGGCAACACGGGACGCGGCGGTCGCCGGATTGAATTCCGCGCTCGACGCAGTGCGCACTGCACAGCAGAGCGGAAATCTCGCGGAGCTCGGCACTGCGCTGGAGAACCTGCAGGTCGCTGTCGACACGTACAACGGGGCAGGTAATTGATCGGTAGGGCCACGGCCCGCTGATATGAGCGAAAGAGCCGCCTCACCGTATGGTGAGGCGGCTCTTTCGTTGTTCGTCACCTGACTTGCGCGCTACAGCGGCAAGGTGAGTGGCAGTTCGGCGAACTGCCGGTCGATCAGCGTCCGATGGGTGCGAGCACCGGGGCGTTGGCAGCAACGAAGTGCTGGAACTGCGTGCTCAGGCCGTACTGGTCGGCAAGCGTGGACGCTGCGTCGAACGCGCCCTGTGCAGCCTGCGTGGCCGCTGCGATTTCGGGAGCCACGGCCGGTGCCGGTGCGGGAGCCGGGGCGGGAGCCGGCTGCGGTGCCGGTGCGGGAGCCGACTCGGGCGCGGGAGTGGAGGCGCCGGTGCTCAGCTGCTTTCCGCACGTGGGCCATGCGCCCGGTCCCTGGCTCTGCAGGGTGTTCTCCGCGACGCGGATCTGCTCGGCCTTGGACGCGTTGGCCGGTGACCCGGTTCCACCGTTGGCCGTCCAGGTGCTCTGCGAGAACTGCAGGCCACCGTAGTAGCCGTTTCCGGTGTTGATGCTCCAGTTGCCGCCGCTCTCGCACTGTGCGACCGCGTCCCAGTTGTTCGGGGCTGCGTTGGCGGTTCCGGCAGAGACGCCGAGGGGGATTGCTACGGCGGCACCTGCGATGGTGGCAATTCCGAGTGCGCGCCGGACCCGAGTCTGCTTGCCGACATTGTTCTGAGTGGTCATGCGGGGTGAATCCTTTCCGCGCTCGACTGGCGCGACTGGCCTGCAATCACCTCGCCGGGATATGTGGCGTTGGTGACCAGGCGCTTCGTATCGTCGCGGCTCTGCCCCCGTACGTATTGGGGACCACACCCGCGGGGCAGAGCGAAGGAAGCGGCGGGGTGGTGCAGGCCCAGCGGTGTAGGGCCGTCCGTGAACGTAGTCGAGGATTCGACCACCGTCACTGAGCCGGAATGAGACGGTCCATGTCCACATGGTGGGAAGAAGGGGGGTGTCGTCGCAGCTCAGCCCACCTTGTGGCGCTATCGAGTCTGCTTCGTGACCCGAACGTTATGTGACTCGAAACACGCAGGAAAAGAGATGTGGAGCACTATTTCCAGCGGTCCGGAACGTGATAAGTCGGTCTGCTCGGGCGCATGCCCGCTCGGTCGACGTGATCGGGAACCCTGTGGTCACGTGATTTGCATTCGCCGTACACACGAGGGTAACTTCGTAGATGCAACGCGGGGTGGAGCAGCTCGGTAGCTCGCTGGGCTCATAACCCAGAGGTCGCAGGTTCAAATCCTGTCCCCGCTACCAACCAAAAAAGACCCAGGACATGTCCTGGGTCTTTTTTGTGCTCTGATGGGAGTCGTGGTCGGCCACTCGGACGAATGTCGTGCGCGGTATCACCGCGAGGGTCGGTTCGAATGATTCTCCCTGCCGTCAGAGACCCTCGCCTCATCACCGTGCATCGCGGTGGACTGCTGACCGACGACGATCATCGAAGCCTCGCGCTCTGGGCGGCCGAGTGTGCGGAACACGTTCTCGCTCTGTTCGAGACGGTCGAGCCCTCCGATCCGCGGCCCCGCCGAGCAATCGAGGCCACCCGCGCGTGGGTGCGCGGCGAACTCGCGATGATGGCCACTCGCGCCCTCGGGGGCCATTCGATGGGAGCGGCACGGCCACTGCACGGTGCGGCGCGTTTCGCCGCGTATGCCGCCGGTCAGGCCGCCTGTGTCGCTCATGTACCCGAACACGATCTCGGAGCGGCCGCGTACGCCATCAAGGCAGTTCGGGCGGCGGCGCGTCACGGCTCGGAGCCGAGAGCGGGCAGAGAAGAACTCGAGTGGCAGCGTGACCGGCTTCCGGACAGCGTGCGGGAGCTCGTGCTGGAAGACCAGAAGAGAAGGAACAGTATTTGCTGGTCCGTGTTCGTCTGATCCCGGCTACGTCACCGACACCGTGAGAAATTCGTGCGGGGCGATAGTCGCACGCACATCGTCGGGGGTCGGTGGGGGCGTAGGTATCAGGGAGGCGTCGGGCAGGAACCGAATGGTGGTACCGGTGCGCTCGGTCGGTGCGGTCGGCATCAGCTCGGTGACGGGAATTCCGTGCTCGTATCGTGCGGTCCAGGCACCGTCGATCCGGCGATTGGTGTGTTCGAGCGTCTCGGACAGTGCCGCGACCACGGACATCCCACGCCGAGCATGGCCGTCGTCGAGCAGAATGGGCTGTTGTTCGTCGAAGAAGCGCACATCTTTCGTGCAGACGACAGGCTTGCGAACCGCGACGCCGTCATCGAGTCTGGTGTCGGTGCCGCGACCGGTATCGGACACCTCGATCACCCCGTCCGAGCCGAGCGTGACGCTCGCATGACCGTCGCCCTGATACTCGGCCTCGTCTGCCGCGTACGCGAGAACCTCGAGAATCAGGTGCAGGACGCCGCCGGGCGCGTAGTCGTCGGGTCGAGCTCGGATGTGTGCGAGATGGTCTCGATCGACGTCGACAGACCAGTCGTGTGTCGTCGTGTGCCAGGTGCGCCGACTGGACATCGAGGGCTCAGTCCGAGACCTGCTCGCGCGCATCGTCACTGGTGACCGCTTCGGAATCGTCGGCGCTCTCGGAGTCGTCTGCGGTGAGATCGACTGTGTCCACACCCTCTAGTGCCGTCAACTCCTGCTCTGCCTCCGCGATGAAGCCCTTCGCGTTCTCTTCGATCTTCTTGACCCACTCGGCCATGTCGGTCACACCCTTCGCTCGATCGTGTACCACCGGTCTACCAGACTTCTTCCCCCTAGGATCCACGGTGTGCAAACACGAACCTCGCGTCTCGATCTCGACGAGCCGGTCGCGACCGATCTCGATGCGCTGTACGCGATCTGCAGCGATCCGCTGTCGTGGACCCACTTTCCGAGCCTGCGACACACCGACCCCAGCGCGACCGAACGAATGTTGCAGGGCTGGACGGAGCAGTGGCGGCGGGATGGACTGGCCACGTGGATCATTCGTGAGCGCGGCAGCCGCACGATCACTGGGTACGGCGGGTGTTCGAAGCGGCAGAACGCCTTCTGGAATCTCGGCTATCGCCTCCATCCCGACGCACAGGGGTACGGATACGCCGCGGAGATGTGTGAGATCGCAGTCGAGTGCGCGCACCGAACCGAGCCCGAACTGCCGATCGTGGCATACCTCCTCGAACACAACGTCGCGTCGGCCCGGGTGGCCGAGCGCGCGGGCCTGGAGTTGATCACCCGTGGCCCCGACGTCGGCAATCCCGACGCCGACGCAGTTCGCCTGGTGTACGCAGACCGCTCGTTGACGGCAGGTCAGGTGGACGTAATTCTGTCGGCCTGAGCGAGACGGGTGTTCACCTCCTCGAGCCGGCGTCGGAGCAGGCGCTTCTCCGGTGCGGTTCGGGCGACATCCAACGCTCGTCGATAGTCGACTGCTGCCTCCTCGAATCTGTCGAGTTGTTGTAGCAGATCGGCTCTCGCCATGGGATACGGATGATATCGGCGCAACGACGCCTCGTCGGCAAGCCGGTCCAGCTCCCGAAGGCCTGGTCCGGGGCCGTCGCGCATCGCAACGGCTACCGCCCGGTTCAGCGCGACTATCGCGCTCGGCGTGAGTGTCATGAGCACGTCGTACAGGGCAACGATCTGGGGCCAGTCCGTGCTGTCCGAGTCGGGTGATTCGTCGTGCAGCGCAGCGATGGCAGCCTGGACTGCGTACGGACCGGTCCGGCCGCCGCCCAGGGCCTCGACGACGAGTGTCGTGCCGTCGGCGATGAACGCGGTGTTCCACAGTCGCCGGTCCTGGTCGGCCAACAGAACGATGTCGCCGTCCGGTCCGGTTCGAGCGTCGCGTCTGGCCTCGACGAGCAGCATCAACGCCAGCAAGCCCGCCACTTCGGGTTCGGTCGGTAGGGCAGTACGAAGAAGTCGGCCCATCCCGAGTGCTTCCGCGGTGAGATCGATTCGCCCGATGCTCTCACCCGACGTCGCCGAATAGCCTTCGGTGAAGATCGAATAGACGACCTCGAGCACCATCGGCACTCGGTCTGCCAGCTCGTCCGGGCTCGGGAGGCGAAACGGTATTCGTGCGGCCCGAATCTTGTTCTTGGCTCGCACTATTCGCTGCGCTGCCGTGGCCGGAGGGATGAGCAGCGCCCGGGCCACCTCGCCGGTGGTGAGGCCGGCCAGGCAGCGAAGTGTCAGTGCAAGCCGGTCACCGGCGGCGAGGGCAGGATGCGCGCAGGCGAAGAACAACTGCAGTCGGTCGTCGGGCAGGGCATCGTCGAGCGGATTCGGGCGGTTCGGTTCGCTGCGATCCGTATCCGCCTGCAGCACTCCGACTTTCGCGGCCAGGCTCTGGTCGCGGCGCAGTCGGTCGACCGCCTTCCGGCGGGCGGTGGTGAGCAACCAGGCACCGGGCCTGACCGGGACGCCATCGACAGGCCAGTGTTTCAGAGCCGATTCGATGGCGTCCGAGGCCACTTCCTCGGCGAGGTCGAGGTCGCGATATCGCTGCACCAACGAAGCGAGCAGAATCGAGCGCTCGGCTCGAAACACCGAGTCGAGCGCCCGACGAACCTCGGAATCGTTCACCGAGGAATTCAGCACCGCAGTATCCGGCCGGTCAGAATTCGGCTGGTCAGAATTCGGCTGGTCAGAATTCGGCAAGGGGCCGCACGATCACCGTGCCGCCGTCCTTGGAACCAGGGCATCGGGCCGCCCATTCGAGTGCTGCGTCCAGGTCGGGAACGTCGATCACGTCGTAGCCGCCGAGAACCTCGTGCGATTCGGCGTACGGTCCGTCCGTGACGGTGCGTGCTCCGGTGGCGGCGTCGACGCGCACGGCCGTGGCAGTCGTCAGATCCGCCATCGCGTGACCGGAGACGTGGACGCCTGCCTCCTTCATCTCCTTCTCGTAGGTCATCCAGTCCTCGACACTGCTGCAGCCCGGTGCTGCTCCGGGCCCGGTGTCGGCGTTGATCAAGAGGATGTACTTCATGGTGCGCTCCTGGGTTCGGTACCTCGTTGTCGCGGCGCGAGTCGCCGTACACGATGACGACGTTCGGCAGACCACGATATCGACACCGGTGCCGAAATTTTCTTCTCACGCACGAAAAGCGGCACCGGACTCGAGGTCCGATGCCGCTTCGCGGTTGTGCGCGGGCTCGCTGACGAGCTGGGTGTCACTTCAGTTCTGCCGACGACTTTCCGAGGACGCGACGAGCAACGATCAGCTGCTGAATCTGCTGCGTCCCCTCGAAGATGTCGAGAATCTTGGAGTCGCGGCTCCACTTCTCGAGCAGTGGGCGCTCGGAGTAGCCGTACGTGCCGGCCAGCTCCACTGCCTTGAGGGTGATGTCGACCGCCGAGCGACCCGCCTTGGCCTTCGACATCGAGGCCTGCAGGGAGTTCGGCTCCTTGTTGTCGGCCATCCACGCCGCACGGAGCGCGAGCAGATGTGCTGCCTCCCAGTCCGCTTCGAGGCGCAGGAACTCCGCCGCCGCAGCGTGCTGGTTGTACGCGGGGGTCTCGTACGAGATGTCGACTCCGGCGTCCACGAGGATGGACCGCAGCTCCTCGAGAGCCGCCCGTGCCACACCGATGGCCATGCCTGCCACCAGTGGGCGCGTGTTGTCGAACGTCTGCATGACGCCCGCGAAGCCCTTCTCGACGTTCACCTCGGCAGTACCGAGCAGGTTGTCCTTCGGGATGCGGCAATCCTCCAGCAGCAGTGCTGCGGTGTCGGAGGCCTTGATGCCCAGCTTGTGCTCGAGGCGGGCAACCGACAGGCCCGGAGCGTCACGCGGGACGACGAAGGACTTGATGGCCGCACGGCCGAGAGACTTGTCGACCGTTGCCCACACCACGATGTGGGTCGAACGCTCGCCGGCGGTGACGTAGATCTTCTCGCCGTTGAGCACCCACTCGTCGCCGTCGAGGACAGCGGTGGTGGTGACGGCTGCCGAGTCCGAGCCGAAACCGGGTTCGGTGATGGCCATCGAGGCCCACACCTTGCCGAAGCGCTCGAGCTGCTCGTCGGTGGACACCGCTGCGATGGCCGAGTTGCCGAGTCCCTGGTAGGGGATCGACAGCGTGAGGCCTACGTCGCCCCAGCAGGTCTCGATCACGTTCACCAGAGCGGACATGTTGCCGCCGTTGGCGTTCGCGGTCTTGCTGGGCTTGGCCGACTCGCTGTCCTTCTCGCGGCCACCGGCGGCTCCGCCGATTTCGCCACCGGCGTCGGACATGCCTTCGACCATCGACGCCATGGTGTCGAGTTCCACCGGGTACTCGTGTTCGGCGAGGTCGTACTTACGGGAAATGGGGCGGAAGATCTCGGCAGCGACCTGGTGAGCCTGATTCGCCTGCGCCCGAAGCTTCTTGGGAAGTTCAAGATTGATCATCGTGTATGTCCTTGGGTGAGTGCCATGGAATTCGGGGCGGCGAGCTAGATGAGAACGATGCCTTCGGCGACGCCGACGGATCGCAGATCGCGGTACCAACGCTCGACCGGGTGCTCCTTGGTGAAGCCGTGACCGCCGAGCAATTGCACGCCGTCGGAACCGATCTGCATGCCCTTCTCGGAGGCGAGTCGACGAGCGAGCGCCGATTCGCGAGTGAACGACAGGCCTTGTTCGGCCCGCGAAGCGCCGCGCAGCGTGACCAACCGCATGCCGTCGAGCTCGATGGCGATATTGGCGACCATGAAGGCCACGGCTTGACGGTTGCTGATCGGCTCACCGAAGGCGACGCGGTCGTTGACGTACGGAATGACGTAGTCGAGCACGGCCTGACCGGTACCGACGGCCAGCGATGCCCAACCGAGTCGCGCCAGGCCGATGGCAGCGCTGTATTCGGCTGCTCGCTGATCTGCGTCTCCGTCGCCGAGCAGAGCCGACTCGGGAACCGCGACATCGGTGAGGATCAGGCGACCCAGGCCTGCTGCGCGCAAGCCCATGCTCGGGTCGGCTTCGACGACGAGGCCCTTGGAGTCGGACTCGACGATGAAGAACGCCGGACGGCCGTCGAGTTCCGCGGCGATGACGAACAGCTCGGAGCTGCCGGCAGCAGGCACGAGACTCTTGACGCCGTTGAGCTTGTAGCCACTGGGGGAGCGAACGGCCTTGGTCTGCAACGCATACGGATCGAACAGTGCGCGGGGTTCGTTGACGACGACGGCGGCGTTCGGCACCTTCTCGCCGACGAACGCCGGGAGGTAGGTCTTCTGCTGCGCGTCGGTTCCCCACTGGGTGAGGGCCACGGCCACACCGCTGGGCGCGAGGATGGGCAATGCCAGGCCCATGTCGCCGTGGGCGAGTGCCTCTGCGACGAGGGAGTTGGTGACCGCCCCACGCTCGGTGGCTGCGCCGTCGAGCTCCTCGGGAACGTTGATGAGCGTGATGCCGAGCTCGGCGGAACGGCGAACCAGATCCTCGGGCGACGAGGCACTGTGGTCTGCGTCGAAGGCAGCCGGGCGGAGGATCTCCTCGGCGAACTCTTTCACCGTCTCGACGATCATGCGCTGCTCGTCGTCGGGCGTGAGGTCGAAGTAGCTCAGGTTCTTGGCGGCACCGTCGTCGAGACGCTTGGGCTTGCCGCCTCCGGTGACCTTGGCGAACGTGCGATTGGCCGCACCGAGTGTCTTGAACCCGGTCTTGGTGCTCTCGTACGTCACCCGGTCGATGGTTTGGCGCAGGTTGTACTTCTCGGCCAGTTCCGATCCGGTGATGGCGGTCAGAACGCGCATCGCGGTTCCGATCGCATCTCTCTTGAACGGGTTGAGGCCAACCGCAGAAGTATCGCGAGGCGCCTTGGGGGCCTTCGCGTCGACCACACTGTCTTGCTTGCTCATGATCACCAGTTCCTCGGCATCGGGCACGGACTTCACAGATCTTACTCCCGAGTAAGTTAGCTGTCTACTGTCGAGTAAGGAGCGCAGTCGTACGAGACCGGAACCGCAGTTCGTACCGTGCGTCGTATCGGTGTGACAGGCTGTTTCCGTGCATCCGACAGCTCAGATATTCGCCGCCGTCGCCGCGGCCCTCCACGTCGTCATCTTCCTCATGGAAAGCGTCTTCTGGTCCAAGCCGGCCATCTGGGCGAAATTCGGCGTCGCCAGCCAGAACGATGCAGACATCACCAAGCCGATGGCCTTCAATCAAGGCTTCTACAACCTGTTTCTCGCCATCGGCATCGTGGCCGGTCTCATCGTGGGCGGGTCCGCCGGTGACGCCGTCGTCTACTTCGCCTGCGCCAGCATCGTCGGTGCAGCGCTGGTTCTGGCCACCGGCGGCGCGAAGTACTTCCGGCCTGCCTTCGTACAGGGCATCACGCCGCTGATCGCTCTGATTCTTGCCGCAGTGCTCTAGGCGAGATTCTTCGCGCTGGGGGACAGGTGCGCGAGGACCTCGTGGTGCAGTAAGCCGTTGGTGGCCACGGCGCTGCCACCGTGCGGCCCCGCGGTGCCGTCGAGCGCGCTGAAACCGCCACCGGCCTCGCGGACGAGGACATCGAGCGCGGCCAGGTCCCACAGCGAGACCTCGGGTTCGGCCGCTATGTCGACGGCCCCTTCGGCCACGAGGCAGTACGAGAAGAAATCGCCGTAGCCGCGTACCCGCCACACGGCGTCGGACAGATCGAGGAACCTGTCGCGGATCCCCAGTTCGGCCCAGCCGGCGAGGCTGGAGAAGCTCAGGCTCGACGCCGCCAGTGAGTCGACCTTCGAGACCGCGATCCTGCGTGGGGTGTCCCCGTTCGAGGCCGCCCAGGCACCCAGATCGACCGCAGCCCACCACCGTCGGTTCAGGGCGGGCGCGCTGACCACTCCGACCCGAGGTACGCCGTCGTCCAGCAGGGCGATCAACGTCGCCCACACCGGGACGCCACGCACGAAGTTCTTGGTGCCGTCGATGGGATCGACAACCCACTGACGGCCGCTGAAGGTGGCCGTGCCGCCGAATTCCTCACCCAGTAAGGCATCGCCGGAACGCTCCGAACCAAGCTCGCTGCGGATCATCGTCTCGACGGCCAGGTCCGCGTCGCTCACCGGTGTGAGATCCGGCTTCGAGTCCACCGAGAGATCCATGGCGAGAAACCGTCGACGAGTGATGGCGTCGGCCTCGTCGGCGAGTCGGAGGGCGAGAGAAAGATCAGCGGAGTAGTCGGTCACCGCGTAAGACTATCGACGGGTACGTCACGACTGTGTCTGCCGATACTCGGGGGCGGTCGGGGTCGGGTTCGCGTGCCGGTAACCTTGACTCTCGTGCATCCCGACGTTTCTGCAGACCTGGCCGAGCTCGACACCACTCTGTCCACCGTCGAGTCGGTTCTCGACGTCGAGGAATTGCGGCGACGCATCGACGAACTCGAGCACCAGGCCGCGTCGCCGGACCTGTGGAACGACCAGGAGCACGCTCAACAGGTGACCAGCCAGCTCTCCCACGCGCAGGCCGAACTGCGCCGGGTCGAAGAGCTTCGGCAGCGACTCGAGGACATGCCGGTGCTGTACGAGCTCGCCGAGGGCGAGGAGGGCGAGGCAGCTGCGTCGGCCACCGCCGACGCCGATGCCGAACGCGCGTCTCTTCGTGAGGACATCGCGGCCATGGAAGTGCGGACCCTGCTGTCCGGCGAGTACGACGCTCGCGACGCACTGGTCAACATCCGGTCCGGTGCAGGTGGGATCGACGCCGCCGACTGGGCAGAGATGCTGATGCGCATGTACATCCGCTGGGCCGAGAAGCACGGCTACGGGGTCGAGGTCTACGACACGTCCTACGCCGAAGAGGCAGGCATCAAGAGCGCGACCTTCGCAGTCAAGGCCCCGTACACCTACGGCACACTGTCGGTCGAGCAGGGCACACACCGTCTCGTCCGCATCAGTCCCTTCGACAACCAGGGACGTCGACAGACCTCCTTCGCGGAGGTGGAAGTTCTCCCGGTCGTCGAGACCACCGATCACATCGAGATCCCCGAGAACGACATTCGCGTGGACGTCTACCGCTCGTCAGGACCCGGCGGCCAGTCGGTCAACACCACCGACTCCGCCGTCCGTTTGACGCACATCCCGACGGGAATCGTCGTGACCTGCCAGAACGAGAAGTCGCAGCTGCAGAACAAGGTGTCGGCCATGCGCGTGCTGCAGGCCAAGCTGCTCGAGGTCAAGCGCAAGGAAGAGCGCGCCGAGATGGACGCGCTCAAGGGTGACGGCGGCAGCTCCTGGGGCAACCAGATGCGCTCCTACGTGCTGCACCCGTACCAGATGGTGAAAGATCTGCGTACCGAGTACGAGGTGAACAACCCGTCTACTGTTCTCGATGGGGACATCGACGGATTCCTGGAGTCGGGCATCCGTTGGCGAATGCGAGGGGAGCAGTAAATTCGATGACGGCCTGGCTCAACGTGACGCCCGAGGTCAAGCTCAACGGCCTCGGAATCGTGCTGTACATCCTCGGTGGATTGCTGGCCGCGCGGTTCGTCACGTGGACCGGGGCTCGGATCACGGCCCGAATCGATCAGAATTACCAGCACAGCGACGCGTTGGTGCGGTCCGAGGCCGCGAAGCATCGGCACGCCCTCGCGCAGGTCATCACCTGGGTCGCCGTCACTCTCATTTACATCCTCGTCACCATCGAGGTGCTGCGACGCTTCGGTTTCGGTGTCGGCGGGCTGGTGGCACCGGCAACGGTCCTCGGTGCAGCGCTCGGCTTCGGTGCTCAGCGCGTGGTGCAGGACATCCTCGCCGGCTTCTTCATCATCACCGAACGGCAGTACGGATTCGGCGACGTCGTGCAGATTGCCGTTCTCGGTTCAGCTGAAGATGCCGAGGGCACCGTCGAGGACGTGACGCTGCGGGTCACTCGAGTGCGCAGCGTCGACGGCGAGGTCATCACCGTCCCGAACGGGCAGATCGTCAAAGCGATCAACCTGTCGAAGGACTGGGCTCGTGCCGTGGTCGACGTACCCGTGCCCAGCACTGCGGATCTCACTCAGGTCAACGCTCTGCTCCGATCGGTCGGCCGCGATGCGTTCGCCGATCCGCACCTTCGTCCGTTGCTGCTCGACGAGCCAACGGTGATGGGCGTGGAAAGCATCGAAGTGGGGCAGGTCAATGTGCGTCTCGTAGCGCGAACGTTGCCGGGAAAGCAGTTTCAGGTCGGCCGCGACATCCGGGTCCGAGTGGCGGCAGCACTGCAACCCGAGGGCATCAGTGTCGCGCCCGACGTCAGTACGGCAGGCGTTGCCCCGGAAGCCTCCAGACCCGCCAAGGCGGAGGAAACATGAGCGAACCCGGCACCGGAACCAGACGCCCGCAACGGAATTGGCGGCAGTGGCGTATTCCGGCCAAGATCAACGGCCGCGTCCGCACGTCCACCCTCGCGTTCGGCATTTTCTTCGTGCTCACCGGTCTGTGGTACGGCCAGGTCAGCGCGGAGATCGCCGAGAGAGACGGTGAACAGATTCAGGGGCCGACTGCCCCCGATCCGGCCGACCTCACCCCGTACACCGAGCCCCAGTCCGAAACCGGTGTCTCGGGCACCTCCACCGCGACGTCGACGCCTGCCGCGACCACCGAAACAGAGCAACCTTCCGGCGTCGTCGACGACACCGGACAGCAGCCGACGTCGACCGCAGCGCCGATCACGACCACTACTTTCGGCCTGCCGCTTCCACCGGGAATTCAGTCGTTGATACCGACCCAACCAGCGCCGACGCCGTCGCGCTGAGGCATTCTTCACCGTCTCTCGGGACTCGCCGCGACGGCCGAGCAGTTCCGGCGGTTACCGGCGAGTAAGGACTACACTGGCGACCCGTGATCAGCACCTCGAATGTCTCCAAGTCCTACAAGACCTCCACCAGGCCCGCCCTGGACAAGGTGACGGTCTCCATCGACAAGGGTGAGTTCGTGTTCCTGATCGGTCCGTCGGGTTCGGGCAAGTCGACGTTCATGCGGCTGCTTCTCAAGGAGGAGACGCCCACCTCCGGTGATATCCACGTCGCCGATTTCCACGTCAACCGGCTGGCCGCTCGACGTGTCCCGCGACTGCGGCAGAGCATGGGCTGCGTGTTCCAGGACTTTCGCCTGTTGCAGCAGAAGACGGTCGTGGAGAACGTGGCGTTCGCACTGGAAGTGATCGGCAAGCCGCGCTCGATGATCAAGCGCACCGTCCCCGAGGTTCTGGACCTCGTGGGACTCGGCGGCAAATCGGACCGTTTGCCGAACGAGTTGTCCGGTGGCGAACAGCAGCGCGTGGCCATCGCCAGGGCCTTCGTCAATCGCCCGCTCGTGCTGCTCGCGGACGAGCCGACCGGAAACCTCGATCCGGACACCAGTCAGGACATCATGCTGCTGCTCGAGCGCATCAACCGCACCGGAACCACGGTGCTGATGGCCACCCACGACAACCACATCGTCGATTCGATGCGCCGACGCGTCGTCGAACTCGACAACGGACGAGTCGTTCGTGACGAGGCCCGCGGGGTCTACGGCGTCGGTCGCTGACGCTTCCACCGTAAGACGACCGCACAGACTTCACGACCGAACGAATCGAAGGGCTCGGATTCCGCGATGCGCGCAAGTTTCATCTTCAGCGAGGTCCTCACCGGACTTCGTCGCAACATCACCATGACGATCGCCATGATCTTGACGACCGCCATTTCCCTCGGCCTGTTCGGCGGCGGACTGCTCGTGGTGCAGATGGCAGGAAAAACCCAACAGATCTTCCTCGATCGGGTCGAAGTGCAGATCTTCCTCACCGACGACATCTCCGCGACCGACCCCGACTGCGCCCAGGAGACCTGCGCCGCTTTGCGTTCGGATCTCGACAACACCCCGTCGGTGGTGTCGGTGCAGTACCTCAACCGTGAGGACGCGGTGAAGGACGCCACCGAGCGCGTGTTCAAGGATCAGCCCGAACTGGCCGAATTGGTCAGTGCCGACAGCTTTCCCGCGTCGTTCAAGGTGCGACTGAGTGATCCCGAACGGTTCGGGGTCATCAACGACAACTTCGAGAATCGACCGGGCGTGCAGAGCGTCCTCAATCAGCGGGACCTGGTCGAGCGGCTCTTCAGTGTGCTCAACGGTGTGCGCAACGCTGCCTTCGCCATCGCCACGGTGCAGGCCATCGCCGCGATCCTTCTGATCGCCAACATGGTGCAGATCGCCGCGTTCACCAGACGAACCGAGGTGGGCATCATGCGGTTGGTCGGTGCCACTCGCTGGTACACCCAGCTGCCGTTCCTGCTCGAGGCGGTGGTGGCGGCCTTGATCGGCTCGGCGCTGGCCATCGCGGGCCTGTTCACGGCGAAGAACATGTTCATCGATGACGTGCTTTCGGACGTGTATCAAGCGAACATCCTGGCTCGAATATCGAACAGTGACGTGCTCCTCGTGTCGCCGTTCCTCGCTCTCGTCGGAGTCGGCATGGCAGCGGTGACGGCATACATCACGTTGCGCCTGTACGTGCGCGAATAAATTCGCTTGCCGTTCGGTTCTATGCTGGAGCGGTTGCCCGTGGAACCGCTCCATGTGGCGAACGCTCGAGAAAGGGCCCTGCAGTGAAAGAGAAGGGCCGCAAGGCCATCGCGACCAACCGCAAGGCGCGGCACAACTACTCCATACTCGACGTCCTCGAGGCCGGAGTTGCCCTCGTCGGAACCGAGGTCAAGAGTCTGCGTGACGGCAAGGCCTCGCTGGTCGACGCCTTCGCGACCGTCGACGACGGTGAGATCTGGCTGCGCGGGCTGCACATCGCCGAATACACGCTCGGTAGTTGGACCAACCACGCACCTCGGCGAAACCGCAAACTGCTCCTGCATCGTCGCGAGATCGACCGTCTGGCCGGCAAGGTCAAAGAGGGAAATCTGACGTTGGTGCCGCTGTCGATGTACTTCTCCGACGGCAAGGTCAAGGTCGAACTGGCCTTGGCCAAGGGTAAGCAGGACTACGACAAGAGACAGTCGTTGGCCAAGCGGACTGCCGAACGCGAAGTGACCCGCGAGCTGGGACGTCGTGTGAAGGGAATGCGCTGACCGCTGTTCTGCTCGCTCTGGTAGCTGCCGTCGGATACGGGGTGAGCGATTTCGTCGGCGGCGTCGCATCCCGCCGCGTTGCCGCCCTGCGTGTGGTCATCGTGTCCTACCCGCTCTCGCTGGTGATCGTGCTGCTCGTCGCGCCGTTCGTCGGCGGCACCATCGAACTTCCGGCGATGTTGTGGGGACTGGCCTCGGGTGTTGCCGGTGGCGTTGCGGTGTGGTGGTTCTACCTCGCCCTCGCCGCCGGACCGATGGCCGTCGTCTCACCGGTCACCGCCGTTCTGGTGGCCGGCATTCCGGTGCTGGTCGGCCTGTCGATGGGCGAGCGTCCCGGCGTCATCGCGTTCCTCGGCATCGCCGTGGCGCTGGTTGCGGTGGTGCTGGTCAGCAAGGAATCCCCGGACGAGGTGACCGGTGAGGTGGCCGGTGGTCGGGAGATGAAGTTCACCCGAACCGTGGCCTGGTTGACGGTCGGTTCGGGCGTGACGTTCGCGTTCGCCTTCATTTTTCTGCACCAGATCGGGGACGGCAGCGGGCTGTGGCCGTTGGCCGCGTCACGCGCGTCGGCGACCGCGGTGGTCTGGATCGTGGCGCTGGCATCGGGACACTTCGCACCTCCCCACGGCAGCGTGTTGAAACTGGCGGCCTTCGTCAGCGTGCTCGACGTCGTCGCCAATGCCGCCATGATCTACGCGTATCAGGGCGGTTTGCTGTCGCTGGTGAGCGTCATCGCCTCGCTGTATCCCGCAGCCACGGTGTTGCTGGCGATGGTGATGCTCGGCGAACGGGTCGGAACGCTGCAGAAGGTGGGAATGGCGTTGGCGCTCGGGGCCATCGCCATGATCGCGCTCGCGGGTTGAACATGCTCGGAGACGGGTAAGGAACCCGTTTATGACAGCTTCCGATTCGCCGTCCGACATCCCCGCGGCCCGAGACGACGGACAGCCTCCCCGCGTACTCGTCACCGGTGCCACGGGATACCTGGGCGGGCGTCTGGCACCGCGGCTGCTCGACGACGGATATCGGGTACGGGTGCTCGCTCGTACCCCGAGCAAGCTCGACAACGTGCCGTGGGCGACGAACGTCGAGATCGTTCAGGGCGATCTCAGCGATCGAGACTCGCTGAAAGAAGTACTGACCGGTGTCGACATCATGTATTACCTGGTGCACTCCATGGGCACCGCAGGCCATTCCGACTTCGCCGACACCGAACGCGACAGCGCCGAGAACGTCGCGGCTGTCGCTGCCGAGTGCGGCGTCGGGCGCATCGTGTACCTCGGCGGCCTGCACCCGCCCACCGGAGAGCTCTCGCCACACCTGAAGTCCCGAGCCGAGGTGGGACGCATTCTGATCGATTCAGGAGTTCCGACGATCGTGCTGCAAGCAGGCGTGGTGATCGGATCGGGTTCGGCGTCGTTCGAGATGATCCGGCACCTGACGAACCGGCTTCCGGTGATGACCACACCGCGGTGGGTACACAACCGCATCCAACCCATCGCTGTGCGCGACGTGTTGCACTACCTGATCGGGGCCGCGAGTGCGCCGATCACCGAATCCAGGACATTCGACATCGGTGGTCCCGACGTCATGCAGTACGGCGAGATGATGAACATCTACGCCGACGTCGCGGGTCTGCGGCAGCGTCGGATCATCGTGCTCCCGGTGTTGACGCCGCGACTGGCCGGCCACTGGATCGGGCTGGTGACTCCCATTCCGCGGGGGCTGGCGATGCCGCTCATCGAATCACTGCAATACGACGCCGTCGGCCACGAGATGGACATCGACGCCGTCGTACCCCGTCCGGACGGCGGCCTGACGGGCTACCGCGACTCCGTGAGATTGGCACTGCGCAAGATCGACGACGGTGAGGTGGAGACGCGGTGGACCGACGCCACGGGCACCGCGGCACCGTCGGACCCGCTGCCCTCGGATCCGGCGTGGGCAGGCGAGGTCGTCTACACCGACACCCGCGTCGCCCGAAGCGCAGCGAAGTCGACCGCGATCCGGCCCGCACTCGAACGATTGGCCGACGCCGACGTTCTCACCGGCTGGCACCGCGACGTCACCGGACCCGACGCATCCGCGTCGGGCACCGAACACACCACTCGGCTCAAGTCCTCCGCCCGGCTTCCCGGCGAGGCGTGGCTCGACCTGACGGTCGGGGGAACCGCGAAACAGCCGACGATCGAGCAGCGGCTGGTGTTCTTTCCGCGTGGTCTTGCCGGTCGCGCGGTCTGGTACGCCTCGTTGCCTGCACGCCTGGTGATGGCGCGTCGAATGTTGCGCACGGTCGTGCAGCGGGTGGACGCCGATGCCTCCGCGAATACGGCGGATCGCCGGGCCGACAGTTAATGGGATGATTGTGGCCATGCGAGGCGTTACACTGAACAGCCCGGACACGGTGTTCGGGAACATACGGGGCTGAACGGTTTCGACTTTGTATGTTGAGTCAGGGGAAGCGTGTCGGTGCAGGCGAGAGACCACCGTAAGCGTCATCGCAACCTTATAAGCGCCGATTCCAATCAGCGCGACTACGCACTCGCTGCCTAAGTAGCGACTGCGTGTCTGTCAGTCCGGGCTCGCCCTCGGTCCGGGTACTGGCATCAGCTAGAGGGCTTACCGATTCATCCGGCCGCGGGATGATGAGGAACATCAAACAGTGGCTGGGATCGTCATCCTGACTTGTTCGCGAGATCGGGAGATCCAAGTAGAGGCATAGCGGACTGCACACGGAGAAGCCCTGGCAATGCAGCAGAGGACCCGGGTTCGATTCCCGGCAGCTCCACCGACGAAGACCGGGCCGAGAGACACACTCTCGGCCCGGTCTTCTTTCTGTGTCGGACAGGTCACTGTCCACTCGGCAGGACCCATCCCACCCGAAGCGACCTCGGTGCCGAATAGTGGTCATGAGCAACGAGCCGACTCCAGTTCTGCGCACCGGCAGAAGAGTGTCCGAGCCTGCACTGGTCGTGTTGGTCCTCGGCGGCGGTAAGGATGTGAGCCGGGCACGCAGTAGGCCCTGGCATCTGGCCGGCCTGCGAATGTGGCCGTTCACCTGGATGCTTCGGCGCGTGGGACGCACCCGCGGCATTTCGGTGCAGCAATTGCAGTACCGGTTCCGGGGCTGGAACGCCCCCGAACGGTCTCCGGTCGAGGATGCACGGTGGGCGCTGAACCGGATCCACGCCGAGCATCCCGACGCTCACGTGGTGGTCGTCGGCCATTCGATGGGTGGCCGTACCGCCGCTGCCCTGATCGACGACCCTTCTGTCGTGGGAGTGGAGCCTGCAGAAACGACTCGGAAAATCGCGGGAGTGGAGCCGGCAGAAACGACCCGGAAGATCGTGGGTGTCGTCGCCTTGGCTCCGTGGTGGCCGGAGGGGGCGGAAGCCGATGCGTTCGGACCGGGTAAGAAGCTGCTCGTGATGCACGGGACTGCAGACAAATGGACCGATCCGAGAACCTCGCGCCGTGCGGCCGAACGTGCGGCGGCGCGCGGGGCTTCCGCTCGCTACCTTTCCGTTCCGGGTGGGCATTTCATGCTCCGCAATCCGCGACTCTGGTCGCGGGCCACGCGTGACTTCGTCGTCGAAATCGCCGCCGATACCAAGGTCGACTGCATGGGCAGGCAATCGTGACGCGCCGGCGGGTTGCGGTGGTGGGGAGCGGCATCGCCGGCCTGACGGCCGCATACGCACTGTCCAAGAACTCGACGGTGACGCTGTACGAGGCGGACTCTCGGCTCGGTGGTCACGCGGACACCCATTACGTGGCCGGCCCCGACGGTCCGGTAGGCGTCGACACCGGGTTCATCGTGCACAACGACCGGACGTATCCGACTCTGCTGCGGTTATTCGACGAACTCGACGTGCCGACGCAGGATTCGGACATGAGCATGTCCGTGCGCTGCGACGGGTGCGGGCTCGAGTACTCGGGCGGCCAGGGTATGCGCGGGATTCTCGCGCAGCGTACGGCGGTGTTCAGGCCGAAATTCGTCTCGATGTTGCTCGAGGTCAAGCGCTTTCATCGCCTGGCCAACGAACTGCTGGACAGTGCCGAACCGGGCGAGTCCGAGACGACTCTCGCCCAGTTTCTCGAAGATCACTCGTTCTCGGCGTACTTCGAATCCCACTTCATGACGCCGTTGGTGTCTGCGGTGTGGTCGTGCGATCCGGATACTGCTCTCGCCTACCCGGCTCGCTACCTGTTCACTTTTCTCCGGCACCACGGAATGCTCACCGTCACAGGATCACCGACCTGGCGCACCGTCACCGGTGGATCCATCGAATACGTTCGCAGGGTTGCGCGGCACATCGACGAGGTCATGCTCGATACCCCGGTGCGCGCGCTCTACAGGTCCGAGGACTCCGTGCAGATCCGTGACGGTCACGACCGTCTGCGCACGTTCGACGCGGCCGTGATCGCCGTGCATCCCGGTGCCGCGCTGAAGATGCTCGCAGAACCGACGGCGCTCGAGCACAGCATCCTGGGAGCGATGCCGTACTCCACCAATCACACGCAACTGCACACGGACTCGTCGGTGTTGCCGAAGAACACCAGGGCGCGTGCATCGTGGAACTACCACCTCCCGTCGTGCACGGCCAGGCCCGACCGGGTGCTGGTCAGTTACGACCTGACCAGGTTGCAGCGCCTGAGCGACACCGATCGTAGAATGCTGGTCACCCTCGGTGGAGCGGATCGGATCGACCCGAACGCGGTACTCGACGAGATGACCTACGAACACCCTCAGTACACCCCCGAATCGGTTGCAGCGCAGCGTCGACTTCCCGAATTGGATACCGACAGAGTGGCATTCGCCGGTGCGTACCACGGCTGGGGATTTCACGAGGACGGTGCGTTGTCGGGCGCGCGCGCCGCACAACGGGTGGGGGCCACGTGGCTCTGACATCGGTTATGCCGACCACCCGCGCACACGGGGCGGCGTTGTATCTCACTCGGATCGACCACGTTCGACGCGCGCCAATTCGAAATACGTTCTCGTACAAGAGTTACAGCTGGTTCGTCGACCTCGACGCACTTCCCGAATTGCCCCGGATACTGCGACCGCTGGCCTCGTTCGACCCCCGTGACCACCTCGGTGACCCCGACGCCACCATCCGCCAGAACGTCGACGCGTTCCTGGCGGAGAACGGTATCGACCTCGGCGGCGGACGGATCATGATGTTGGCCAATGCGCGAGTGTTCGGGCACACGTTCAACCCACTGAGTGTGTACTGGTGTCACGATCGCGACGGAGAACTCCGCTGCGTGGTGGCGGAGGTACACAACACCTACGGCGAGCGATACCGGTATCTGCTGCACACCGATCCGCGCGGCGCGGTACGTACGAACAAGGAGTTCTACGTCTCGCCGTTCAACGATGTCGACGGTGAATACTCCATGCAGCTGCCCGAGCCGGACGCCGCGCTCCGCCTGTCGATCGTCCTCGAACGTTCCGGGCAGCCTCCGTTCGTGGCGACCGTCCACGGCCGTCGACGCGAGGTGACGACGCGGTCGATTCTTCGCACCGCACTCGAGATCCCGCTTGCGCCCTTGCGAGTGGTGGTTCAGATCCGCTGGCAGGGCATTCGGCTCTGGGCGCGAGGTTTGAAGATCGTTCGGAAACCTGCCCCTCCGGGGGAACGAAGAATTCAGAAGGAAGGGGCCAACAGATGACAACTGTGTCGAAGGCCGATTCTGTGTCGAACCCGTACGGTGGTTTCGCTGTCGGTCCGAGCCCGTCGGTCGATGCGCGGGTCTGGCCGCAGATCGCCCGTGTTCCCGGTGGCATGAAGGTTGCTGTCGCAGCGCCCGTCGCCGACTTCCTCTTCCGTCGCGCGGTCGCGCGATTGCAGGTCCGGGTTGCGATGCCCGACGGCGAGGTCATCGGGGCCGGCTCGGCCGACGCCCCGTTGATGACCGTCTATCGGCCACACGACTTCGCCGCGCGAGTCGGCGACAGCGGACTCATCGGATTCGGTGAGGCATACATGGCCGGAGACTGGGATGCCGAGGATCTCAGTGCCGTGCTCGAGGTCTTCGCCCGGCGCATGGCGTCCCTGATTCCCAAATCGCTACAGCGCCTCCGAGGGCTCTATATCCCCAAGCCTCCACGGAGCGAACGTAATACGACGAAGAACACGCGATCCAACATCTCGCGCCATTACGACCTGTCGAACGACCTGTTCGAGCTCTTCCTCGACGAGACGATGACGTACTCCAGTGCGTTGTTCGCCGAATCGGGAAACGACGACGACAGTGAGGAGCTCGCCGACTCTCAGCGCCGCAAGATCGACCGGCTACTGGACCTGGCGGGCGTCGGCGAGGGAACCAGGGTGCTCGAGATCGGTACCGGATGGGGCGAGCTGGCCATTCGTGCGGCCGCTCGTGGTGCGACGGTCCGGTCGGTGACCCTGTCGACCGAACAGCAGGAACTGGCGCGTAAGCGCTGTGCCGCTGCCGGTTACGCAGATCGGATCCAGATCGATCTCCTCGACTACCGCTTGGTCGACGGCGAGTACGACGCGATCGTGTCGGTCGAGATGATCGAGGCCGTCGGGCATCAGTACTGGGCGACGTACTTCGAGACGATCGACTCGTTGCTCGCGCCGGGTGGGCGGGTTGCCCTGCAGGCCATCACGATGCCGCACGACCGAATGCTGGCTACCCGAAATACGTACACCTGGGTGCACAAGTACATATTTCCCGGCGGGTTCCTGCCGTCGGTGCGGGCCATCGAGGAGGTGACCGAGCAGAACACCTCGCTTCGGGTTCGCGAGCGTCTGTCGATGGGCGATCACTACGCGCGAACCCTCGCTCAGTGGGACATGCGGTTCCGTGAATATCGCAGCGAGGCCGAGGAGCTCGGTTTCGACGAGGTGTTCGCACGAATGTGGCACTTTTACCTGTGCTACTCGGAGGCCGGATTCAGATCCGGGTACCTCGATGTTCAGCAGATCGTGCTCGACCGAAGGGACAACCGATGACCACCTCGACACTTCCCGTGAACCGGACCGACCGCAGTGTCGGTGTCGCACATCGAATTGCCGAGTTGATCGAACCCCTGGTGGGTGGTCCACTTCCCGTTCGGCTGCAGGCGTGGGACGGATCCGTTGCGGGCGATGCGTCGGCACCGCGGGTATTGTTGCGGAGCCCGAGCGCCCTTCGTCGATTGCTGTGGAGCCCCGGTGAACTCGGTGCTGCACAGGCGTACGTCACCGGGGAGCTGGACGTCGATGGCGATCTCGCCGCAGCCCTCGATCACGTCTGGGGTGTGGTGCGTGAGCGCCGACTCTCGGCGATACGACCGGGGCCGGCGTCGCTCCTGCGGTTGGCGAAGCTGGCCAAGGATCTCGGAGTGTTCGGCCGCCCACTGCCGCCGCCCGTGTCGCAGGCCTCGGTGAAGGGGCGGCTGCACTCGGTGCTCCGTGACCGAGCTGCGATCAGCCACCATTACGACCTGTCGAACGACTTCTACGAATTGGTACTCGATTCGCACATGGCGTACTCGTCCGCGTACTGGACCTCGGATTCGCCGGACTACACCCTCGACGATGCCCAGCGCGACAAACTCGACCTCGTCTGCCGAAAGATAGGGCTCGACAAGCGCGCAGGGCAACGCTTTCTCGACGTCGGTTGCGGCTGGGGGTCCCTGAGCCTGCACGCGGCTCAGGAGTACGGAGCGCAGGTCGTCGGAGTGACCATCTCGCGCGAACAGAAAGCCTTCATCGACAAGCGAATTGCCGACCGAGGACTGCAGGACAACGTCGAGATCCGAATCCAGGATTATCGAGAGATTCCGGACGGGCCCTTCGACGCGGTGGCGTCGATCGAGATGGGTGAGCATGTGGGGGAGGCCAATTACCCGACCTACACCGCGGCACTGCACAGCAACGTCAAGCCTGGCGGACGCGTGCTGATTCAGCAGATGTCGCGGAGGGAAGGCGACAATCCCGGCGGCGGAGCATTCATCGAATCGTTCATCGCGCCGGACATGTACATGCGCCCGGTGGGGCGGACCGTCGCAATGATCGAGGAGGCAGGACTCGAGGTTCGTGACGTACACGCCCTCCGTGAACATTACGTGCGGACCGTCGATGTCTGGACCGAGCGCTTCGAGGCGCGTTTCGACGACGTGGTGGCGATGGTCGGGGAAGAGGTCGCTCGCGTGTGGCGGCTGTACCTGATCGGCGGCGGAATGGCCTTCCGAGACAACAGGATGGGCGTCGACCAGATTCTGGCGGTTCGTTCCGAGAACGGACCGTCCGAGATGGAATCGGTACGACCGGTGTGGGTGTGCCCGCGGTGAACTGGTCCGACTTCCTGACCGTATCGCTTGCGAGCCTCGGCGGTACCGCTGTTCTGATGCTCGTCACCGCCCTCATCGGCGCCCGCATCGGACGCCACAACGTCGTGGACGTGGCGTGGGGCGGCGGATTCGTTCTGATCGCACTGATCTCGGCTGCGACCGGAACCGGCGAATTGTGGCGTCGACTACTGCTGCTCGTCCTCGTCGGTGTGTGGGGACTTCGTCTCGCAGTGCACGTCTTTCGGCGGTCGCGCGGGCACGGTGAGGATCCGCGGTACACCGAGCTGCTGTCCAAGGCCACCGGCAACGAAACCCTGTATGCCCTGCGGAAGATCTACCTGACGCAGGCGGTTGCGCTGTGGTTCGTGTCCCTGCCGCTGCAGGTATCCGCCGTCGCACACGGATCCGTTCTGCCGGTCGTGGTACTCGGCGTAGTGGTCTGGATGCTCGGATGGACGTTCGAGGCAGTGGGCGATGCGCAGTTGACGGCCTTCAAGGCCGATGCGTCGAACAAGGGCAAGATCATGGATCGTGGTCTGTGGTCCTGGACGCGGCACCCCAACTACTTCGGCGACTCTGCCGTCTGGTGGGGACTGTTCCTCGTCTCGGCGTCGGCGTGGCCCGGAGTGTTCACGCTGCTGTCGCCCATAGCGATGACGTACTTCCTGGTGTTCGCCACCGGTGCGCGGTTGCTCGAGCGCAGCATGGAAAAGCGTCCGGGGTATCGCGAATACCAGCAGCGGACCAGCTATTTCCTCCCACGGCCGCCGAAAGGACCCAGCAAGTAGCTCGTGGGGGAGGCAGCGGCGCTAGGGTTGGTCGAGGATTTCGGTTCGTCGATCAACGAGGAGGCGCATCGTGGCGCACGAGAGAGCTGGAACCACTGCACTGCCGGAGGATCTGGTGGATCTTTCGCAGCTCGTGACGGCGTACTACTCGCGAGTTCCCGACGTGTCGGAACCCAGCCAGCAGGTGGTGTTCGGCACATCAGGGCATCGAGGATCCAGCTTGGATTCGGCGTTCAACGAGGCACACATCGTGGCGACGACGCAGGCGATCGTGGAGTACCGCGCTGCGCAAGGCATCACCGGGCCGTTGTTCATCGGCCGGGACACCCACGCGTTGTCGGAACCCGCCTGGACGACGGCTCTGGAAGTGTTGGCGGCCAACGACGTCGACGTACTGGTCGATTCGGGGGATCGGTACACCCCGACCCCGGCCGTCAGTCACGCCATCCTTCGCTACAACGAATCGGGCCCCGCGGCGAAGGCCGACGGCATCGTGGTGACTCCGTCGCACAACCCGCCCCGGGACGGCGGCTTCAAGTACAACCCTCCGCACGGCGGTCCTGCCGACAGTGATGCCACATCGGTCATCGCCGCTCGCGCGAACGAGCTTCTGCGCACCGGCATTTCGGGCATCAAGCGGGTGACGCTCGCGCAGGCGTTCGCGGGGAGCGTCTCACGCTACGACTTCCTCGGCACCTACGTGGACGATCTGCCGAACGTGCTCGACCTCGACGCCATCCGGGCAGCCGGGGTCCGCATCGGCGCAGATCCGTTGGGCGGTGCGAGTGTCGATTACTGGGATGCCATCGCCGAGCGACACAATCTGGACCTGACTGTGGTGAACCCGTTGGTGGACGGCACATTCCGCTTCATGACTCTCGATACCGACGGCAAGATCAGGATGGATTGCTCGTCGCCGAACGCGATGGCGTCGCTCATCGCTGCCCGCGATCGGTTCGACATCTCGACGGGCAACGACGCCGACTCCGACCGGCACGGCATCGTCACTCCCGACGGTGGCCTGATGAATCCCAATCACTTCCTCGCCGTCGCCATCGACTACCTGTTCACGCACCGACCCGATTGGTCGCCCACGGCGGCAGTGGGCAAGACATTGGTGAGCTCGTCGATGATCGACCGGGTCGTCGCAGGTCTCGGCCGTCGACTGCTCGAGGTGCCGGTCGGATTCAAGTGGTTCGTTCCGGGCCTTCTCGCCGGTGAGCTCGGGTTCGGCGGCGAGGAGAGCGCCGGAGCGTCGTTCCTCCGACACAACGGCCGAGTCTGGACCACCGACAAGGACGGCATCATCCTCGCGCTGCTGGCGTCCGAGATCACCGCCGTCACCGGATCCACCCCATCGCAGCGCTACAGCGAGTTCACTGCGAAGTTCGGCAATCCGACGTATGCCCGCGTCGATGCACCGGCCACCCGCGAGCAAAAAGCCGTTCTCGCCAAACTCTCGCCGAGCCAGATCACCGCCACCGAGTTGGCAGGCGAACCGATCACGGCAACGCTGACCGAGGCTCCGGGAAACGGAGCCGCCCTCGGTGGCCTGAAAGTGACGACGGAAAGCGCCTGGTTCGCTGCGCGTCCGTCCGGAACCGAGGACGTGTACAAGATCTACGCGGAGTCGTTCCAGGGCGAGGAGCATCTCGCCCGGGTTCAATCCGCAGCACGTGAACTGGTGTCGTCCGCACTCGAGAGCTCGTGACCGACTCACCTCCACCCGACCACGACAGTTCGGCTCCCGAGTCGGCGTTTCACCCCGGAGGCAAGCTCCCACCGGAGATCTGGGTTCTGGTGTCGGCGGCGTTCGTCATCGCGCTCGGATTCGGCATCGTCGCGCCCGCTCTGCCACAGTTCGCCAGGGAATTCGGCGTCGGGTACACGGCGGCGTCGGCGGTCATCAGTGCATTCGCTCTCATGCGGTTGCTGTTCGCACCCGCCAGTGGTGCTCTGGTGCAGCGGCTCGGCGAGCGGCCCGTGTACCTGATCGGACTGCTGATCGTCGCGGTGTCCACCGGTGCGTGCGCTCTGGCCCAGACGTATTGGCAGCTGCTGGTGTTTCGCGGACTCGGCGGCATCGGCTCGACGATGTTCTCGGTGTCGGCACTGGGATTGCTGATCAGGATCAGTCCGCCGACCAGTCGCGGCCGCATCTCCGGCCTGTATGCGACCGCCTTCCTGTTGGGAACCATCGGCGGTCCGCTCGTCGGCGGCGCGCTCGTGGGATTCGGTCTGCGGGTGCCGTTCGTCATCTATGCCGTTGCTCTCGTGATCGCCGCGGCCGTCGTGTATTTCACCCTGGGCAATTCCGACCTCGTCAAGCCGGAGAAGGGCTCGGCACCGCCCACGATGTCGTTGCTCGCAGCGCTGCGGATCCCGTCGTATCGGGCGGCGCTGGCGTCGAATTTCGCCAACGGTTGGGCTGTGTTCGGCGTTCGGGTCGCCTTGGTGCCGTTGTTCGTCGTCGAGGCGATGCAGCGATCCGAGGTGTTCGTCGGTATCGCACTGACCGTGTTCGCAGTGGGCAATGCACTGGTTCTCACCAGTGCAGGTCGGCTGTCCGATGTGCGCGGACGCAAGCCCTTCATGGTGGGTGGGTTGGCGGTGTGTGGCGTGGGCACCGTCGTGATGGGGTACGTCCACGATCCGGTGCTGTTCCTCGTGGTGTCGCTGATCGCCGGAATCGGATCGGGTCTGATGAGTCCTGCCCAGCAGGCCTCGGTTGCCGACGTGATCGGCTCGAAGGCGCGCGGAGGGCCCGTGCTGGCTGCATTCCAGATGGCCTCCGATGTCGGCGCGGTCATCGGCCCGATCGTGGCCGGGATGATCGTCGAACAGGTCTCGTTCGGACCCGCTTTCGCCGTGACGGGCGCATTGCTGTTGCTGGCTGGACTCTGGTGGTCGCGAGTTCCGGACACACTCGGGCGCGAGCACACCTGACGGGCGCGAACGTAGTATTCGCTGTGTGAGCCAGAAGAAGATATCGAGTACGAAACACACACCCGAGGCAACCTCCAACACGGTGACATACGTATTGGGCGGCGTCGCATTCGTTGTCGTGGTGATCGTCATCGTGGTTGCGATCATGTGGCAGAGCGGAAGCGACGCCCCGCGCAACGATGGCTACGGAACAGTCAAGAATCCCGCGGTCGAATTATCGCTCTCGGGCGACGGTGTCGTAACGCTGGCGCGTCCGGGAGCGGAGCGTGTCATCGATGTCTTCGAAGATCCGATGTGCCCGTTCTGCGGCGATCTCGAAGTGAAGCACGGCCAGGAGTTGGCTCAGAAAATCGACGACGGTGTCGTCTCGGTGAATTACCACCTGGTCAATTTCCTCGATCCACAGTCGGCGTCCGGTGACTATTCGACGCGTGCCGTCGCGGCCTCGCACTGTGTGGCCGAGACAGAGAACGCGCGGGTCTACTCCGCCTTTCACTCCGGGTTGTTCGACCCGGAATTCCGCCCCGAAGAAGGCGGTGACTCCGACCGAACCGATGCCGAAATCGCAGAACTCGCTCGTTCCGTAGGAGCGAGTGATCTGGCGACCGAGTGCATCGTCAGCGGCGCGCAGCGCGATTCTGCAGTGGCGGATGCAAACATCGGACGAGACGCGCTCGCCGCGTCGGGTGCCCGTGGAACACCGGGGGTCCTCGTCGACGGTGAGGTTGTCGATGCGCTCGGTGACTCTGAATGGTTGGCGTCGATCAACTGATCTCGAGGCGCGGGTGCGGCCGGTCGTCGAGTATTCGGAACCGGCCGTACCAGGTGATTTGTTGCTGCTGCGACCGATGGTGTAACTTCGTTCGAGCAACCGCATGAGCGGGAGCACGCAGTAACTCGGGGCTATGGCGCAGCTGGTAGCGCACCACACTGGCAGTGTGGGGGTCAGGGGTTCGAGTCCCCTTAGCTCCACCGAGAAAATCAACAAAAAAGCGTCACCTTCGGGTGACGCTTTTTTTGGTGCTTGGGTCCACCGTCCGCCGAATCGGCGTCCGTTCGTGGTGCCCGGAGCCGATTCGGCGGTCGAGAGCTCAGTGTGCGGCGTCGAATGCCTGCTCGACCTCGGCGGGGATTCTGCCTCGTGCGGAGATATTGTGGCCGTTCGCCTTGGCCCATTCTCTGATGGCTTTGGTCTGATTGGCGTCGCGCTTCGCTCCGGTTGTGGGAGCGCTCGACTTCTTCGTGCGTTTTCCACCGACCTTGGTGGAGTGCTCGATGTAATAGTCGAGCTTGCGGTGAAATTCCTTCGCGTTCTTGTCGCTCAGGTCGATTTCGTAGCTGACTCCGTTGACCGAATAGGTTATGTGTTCGCCACCGGATTCGATCGGTTTCTCGTCGATGTCATCGACTAGTTGCACATAGACTTTTCTGGCCATGCTGAAGCTCTCCAATGATGCAGGGGATGATGCGGGGATGTCCAGATCGAACTGAAGCGACTATACGGCTGAACAATGTGTTTATCCACGCGGGTCGGGGGATTGTTACTGGATTCGCAGAATTCCCACAGAATCGGAGCGACGGTTCGCCGAAACCGGCAACGTGATTGCGACGAGGATTCTCCCAGCGGTGCTGTTCGTCCATATCCAAAAGAAAGACGAACTGTCCGGTTTGAATACGCAACGCGGTCCGTACGTCTGTTCGTGCGCGATCGAATGGAAATCGGCTGGAGCGGTCGTTTACGGCTACGGATAGGTCACGAAACGCAATCGTTTTACTAACGAAAAATCACTCGACAGGCATCGGGTGCAAGATCTGCTTCACTTGAGGCGCAAGTGTCTGTTGTGACGTGTGGTGTCCCGCGAATTCGGTGGCTCGCGTCGATCAGCTGGGTCCGAGGGGTCGAGAGGGGAATGGCACCACCAGTTCCACCGGTGGGCCCACGACGATATGAGAACTGCGCGAACAACAAAATCTGCAGTGACCGCATTGATGTGCACCGGAATTATCGGTGTCGGAGTGCTCGTGTCCGCACCGGCCGTCGCGGCACCCGCCACACCGTCCAGCACCGCATCCGCCGTAGGCACGGAGTTGTCGGGGAAGACAGTGTTCCTCGACCCGGGTCACCAGGGCGGCGCACATTCGGAGAATCTGCAGCGGCAGGTGAACGACGGGCGGGGCGGCACCAAGAATTGCCAGACCACCGGCATGACCACACTGGACGGCGTGCCCGAGCACACGATCAACTGGAAGGTCAGCGAGCTCGTCCGGTCGAGCCTCGAGAGTCTGGGTGCGACGGTGAAGACGAGTCGAGCAGACGACACCGGGTGGGGCGGATGCGTCGACGACAGGGCGCGGGCCGCCGGCGAGTCCGGTGCCGATGTGGCCGTGAGTATTCATGCGGACTCCACGAGTACGACGACCGATGCAGACAAGCACGGGTTCCATCTGATCGTTCCCACTCTGCCGATTCCGAGCGCGGCTGCCGATGCTGCCCAATCCGAGGGGGGACGTTCGGCATCGACGCTGATGCGCGACTCCTACGTGCGCGCAGGCTTCGAGCCCGCCAACTACGCAGGAGTCGAGAACGGAATCCAGGAGCGATCCGATGTCGCCGGGCCCGCACTGACCACGGTGCCCCTCGTGTTCGTCGAGATGGGCAACGGATCCAACCCGGACGACGCAGCTCTTCTGGAGAGCTCGGACGGTCAGCTGAAGCACGCGATCGCCATTTCGACCGGAATCATCGACTATCTTCTCGGATCCGACACTGCGGAGGCGTCGTCGGCCGGCCCCGCCACGACAACCGCGGCAGCTCCGGCCGGGGCGAAGACGACCGACATCACGGTGCCCACCGCAACGGCACCGAGCACAGAGCGCTCAGCGGTCGAGGGGCGTAGCGCATTGTCCGGACTGCTCGAGAGTGTCTCGCCGTCTGTCGAGTCGTTCGGGGTCGACGGCCTGAGAGGGCTCGTGACCCCGGACAACGTGAGCAGTGTGTCGACGTTCGCTCGAGGCCTGCTGAAACAGATTCTCGCCGACCGGTAGTCTCGGACGCCGTGGCGCGTCGACGAATTCCTGTGGTGATAGTTGCGGGCTTTCTCGGGGCAGGTAAGACCACGCTTCTGAACCATCTGTTGCGCAATGATTCCGGCATTCGAATCGGGGTTGTGGTCAACGACTTCGGGGCGATCAACATCGACTCGATGCTTGTGGCCGGCCAGGTCGATTCGACGGTCTCTCTCGGTAACGGCTGCATCTGTTGCGCCGTCGACATCAGCGATATGGACGCGATGTTCGACGCCCTCGCGCACCGTCGGGCCGCCATCGACGTCATCGTGGTGGAGGCCAGCGGCCTGGCCGAACCCCGCAATCTGATTCGGATGGTTCGAGGTAGCGAGAACGAATTCATCGTCTACGGCGGGCTTGTCGGTGTCGTCGACGCCGTGGAGTTCCCGCAGACCCGCGTGCGGCATCCCGAGATCGACCAGCACCTGCAATTGGCCGACCTGGTGGTGCTGAACAAGTCCGATGTGGTGACCGAGTCCGAACGCTCCGCGGTGGTGTCGACGGTGCAGTCCGTCGTAGGAGACGTGCCCGTCGTACCCGTGGCGTTCGGTCGCGTCGACCCGCTGCTGCTGTTCGATCGGCGTGACGATCGGTCGGTGGATTCGGCTATTGCGGTGCAGCTGTCGTTCGACGAGCTACTTCGGGAGAACCACGACCACGATCATCACCTGCACGCGCAGTACTCGCACACCGAATTCGTCACGACGACTCCCGTCGAACCGCGCCGATTGATCGAGTTCTTGGAGAATCCTTCTGGAAACCTCTACCGCATCAAGGGATTCGTACACTTCGGCATCGCGGGCTATGCGCAGAAGTTCATCGTGCACACGGTGGGTCGACACATCCGATTCGAGGCCGCGTCGTGGGCCAGGGGTGAGCCCGAGCAGACCTCACTGGTGCTGATCGGTACCGATCTCGATGCATCGGCCGTCGAGCAGCGATTGCGTGCATGTGTACGAGGGCCGGACGACGCCGACGATGCTTCCGCCATGCTTCCGGTTCACCGCTACCTCGAGACCGGTTAGTTTCCTAGAGCCCGACCCACTCGGTACGTCCGCCCTCGAATCCCTGACGCTTCCAGATCGGGACCTCGGCCTTGATGCGCTCGACGAGCCGGGCACAGGCCTCGAAAGCTTCGGCCCGATGAGCCGAGCCGACGGCCGCAACGAGTGCAAGGTCGCCGACTCGCAGGTCGCCGACGCGATGCACTGCGGCCACCACCAACCCGGTCTCCGCCGACACCTCCGAGCAGCAGCGGCTGAGGAAGCGCTCTGCGTCGGGGTGGGCGCGGTATTCCAGAGTCTCCACGGCGTGGCCGCCGTCGTGATCGCGCACGATTCCGCTGAACAGAACGACAGCGCCGTGATGCGAATCCTGCACCGCCGCCTCTACTTCGGCAGTGCTCAAGGGTTCGTTCGAGATACGGGCGACGAGCTCACTCATCGTGGGGGCCTCCTCCGGCGATCTGGGCCAGCACATGGTCGAGGAGCGGGTCGAGAACGGAGAGTCCGTCCTTCACGCCACCCGGCGAGCCCGGCAGGTTGACTACGAGCGTGCGTCCGATCAGACCCGAGACACCGCGGCTGAGTACCGCATGAGGTGTCGCAGATGTTCCGCGGGTTCGGATGGCGTCGGCGATCCCCGGCATGTCGATGTCGAGGAGCGCCGCCGTGGCCTCGGGGGTCGCATCGGTCGGGGATACACCGGTACCGCCGGTGCTGACGATGAGCGACGGGTCGCCGGCCAGGGCGTCGTGCAGACCCGCCGAGATATCGGCGTCGGCGTACACCAGGGGACCTCGCACGGTGAAGCCCCGATCGGTCAGCCAGGCTGCGATGGCGGGGCCGGTGGTGTCCGGCCGAGTACCACGGGCACCGCCCGTGGACGCGACCAGAACCGCTGCGGACCGTGAGGACTCGAATATCGGCGCAGCCACGGAGTCGGGGGAGTCCTCTGCGTCGTCCCGTTGCCAATGCCCGTGTTTGCCGCCGTCCTTGGTGATCAGTCGGACACCGTTCATGCTGGCACCGGGATCGACGGCCTTGACCATGTCGTGCAGGGTCAGTCCGGCGACGGCGACCGCAGTCAGTGCTTCCATCTCCACGCCGGTGCGTCCGGTGGTGCGCGCGGTTGCCTCGACCGTGATGGTCGACTCGGTGAAGCCGAACGAGATCTTCACCGACGAGAGTGCGAGCTGGTGACACAGCGGTATCAGCTCCGACGTACGCTTCGCCGCCGAGATGCCGGCGATGCGTGCGGTGGCGAGAACGTCGGCTTTGGGCATGTCGTCCGCGCGCACGAGAGCGATGACCTCGGCAGTGGTGACGAACTCGCCGGCGGCGACGGCGGTGCGTGAGGTTTCCTTCTTGTGTGCCACGTCGACCATGCGGGCGCGGCCCTGATCGTCCAGATGAGACAGGTGAGGTTGCGGGTTCTCGGTGGTCACAGTGGCCATACCTCCACGTCGGATCCTGCAGCGAGTTCGGTTGTGGCGGAATCGATGTCGATCAGCACATCGGCCCACGCCAGGGCGGCGACCAGGTGCGAGCCGGGGCCGGCGACGAGCTCGACCCGGCCGTCGTCACGCATTCGGCCACGAAGCAGTTGTCGTCTGCCGGGCGGAGACACCACCGATTCGTGCAGGGTGGCGGTGGTCGAGAGAATCGGAGGCAGCCCGGCCGCTCGTCGAACGATGTTGCGCGCGAACACGATGTACGAGACGACCGTACTGACGGGGTTGCCGGGAAAGCTGAGCACAGGAACGCCGTCGAACACCGTGATGCCCTGTGGACCACCCGGCTGCATACGTACCGATCCGAAGTTTCCGCCGAGCGGCCGGAGTACGTCCTTGACCACCTCGAAGTCGCCCATGGACACCCCGCCTGACGTGATGATCAACTCGGCCGATTGCGCTGCGGCGTCGAGGATCTCGCGAAAGCGGCTCGGCTCGTCGGAGCTGCGCAAGACGGAGACCACCTCGGCACCGCTGGCGCGCAGGTGTGCGGCGAGGGTGATGCCGTTCGAGTCGTAGATCTGGCCGGGCGTCAGCGTCGAGCCGGCGTCGACCAGTTCGGCGCCGGTGGTCACGACGGCCACGCGAGGACGCGAGCGTACGTCGACCTCACCGAAGCCGACGGCGGCGAGAACGGAGATGTGTCGGGGTTCCAACACCCGGCCGGCCTCGACCAGGACCGTTCCGGTGCGCACGTCGCTGCCCTGTTCTCGGACGAATTCACCGGCTGTGCGGCGTCGCTCGATCGTCACGGACCCGGCTTCGTGCACGGTGGTGTCCTCGACCGGGACAATGGCGTCGGCTCCGTCGGGAATGGGTGCGCCGGTCATGATCTTCGCAGCGCTGCCCGGGCTCAGCACCGCCGCTTCGACAGGGCCTGCGGCGATGATCGTCGAGACCGGAAGTGTCACCGGAGCGATCGCCACGGACCGAGAATCGACCGCGTATCCGTCCATCTGCGAGTTGCGAAACAACGGCAGATCGACCGGAGATCGCACGTCTGCGAACGACACGCGCCCCAGCGCGTCGGCGAGAGGAATGCGGTGCGCAGTCCTGGTGGCCAGCGCCGCCAGAACTGTCTCGACCGCGGCGGAATGCTCCTCGACCGATACGGCGCTCACTGCGTGGGTCCGGTGAATGCGCGCATGTCCTCAGCCGTCATGGGTGCCAATCCTAGGCACGCCGATCCGGTCGCCCGGTGTGGGCTGCGGCATACTGGGTAGACACGTGAACGACAGGCGTGACTTTCGACGAAGGCGAGGTACGAGGTGACGGTGGACAGTGTCACCTCACTGGGCATTCCCGGATTCGGCACTACCAGCTCCTCGGTGCGTGCGAATTCGGTGTCCGATCGACCGGACGTTCCGCACCTGATCGACCGATTCGGCCGGGTGGCCCGGGACCTGCGCATCTCCATCACCGAGAAGTGCTCGTTGCGCTGCACCTACTGCATGCCTGAGGAGGGCCTCCCGGCCATTCCTGCCGCGAACCTGCTCACTCCGGCCGAGATCGCTCGAGTGGTGTCGGTGTCCGTGCGTGAACTGGGTATCCGCGACGTGCGCTTCACCGGCGGCGAGCCCCTCATGCGCCGCGACCTCGACGAGATACTGCGGTTGTGCGCCGACGTCGCGCAGGGCGTGCCGTTGTCGATGACCACCAACGCAGTCGGTCTGGAGCATCGGGCGGAGGCGCTGGCCGATGCCGGTCTGACCAGGGTCAACGTGTCCTTGGACTCGGTCGATCGCGAAGACTTCGCGCGATTGACCCGACGCGACCGGTTGCCGTCGGTGATGGCGGGCATCAGAGCGGCGAAGCGAGCCGGCATCGGTCCGGTGAAGGTCAATGCGGTCCTGATGCGCGACACACTCTCCGGTGCAGTCGACCTACTGCGCTGGTGTCTCGACGAAGGGGTGGCGCTTCGATTCATCGAACAGATGCCGCTCGATGCCGACCACGAGTGGGCGCGCGCGAACATGATCGATGCCCAGACGTTGCTCGACGAGCTGTCCACTGCGTTCGACCTGCGTGAGGTGGGGCGCGCCGATCCGTCGGCTCCGGCCGAGGAGTGGAGTGTCGACGGCACCGATGCCACCGTCGGCATCATCGCCTCGGTCACGCGCTCGTTCTGCGGCGATTGTGACCGCACACGGGTGACGGCCGAGGGAACGATTCGGTCCTGTCTGTTCAGCGACGACGAAACCGATCTGCGCGCGGCGTTACGAGGCGGTGCCACCGACGACGAAGTGGCGGCCGTGTGGCGCGGGGCGATGTGGAACAAGTGGGCAGGGCACGGCATCGACGCCGAGGGCTTCGTACCCCCCGCCCGCAGCATGGGAGCTATCGGTGGGTGAGACCCAGGTGGAGGTGCGGTACTTCGCTGCAGCGGTCGACGCGTCGCACTGCGAGTCCGAGTACGTGACCGTACCGGTCGGGGCCACCCTCGCAGACCTGCGAGAGCTGATCCTGTCCCGGCACGGCGCGCCGATGGAACCGATTCTCCGGGTGTCGGCCTACCTGGTGGGAGAAGATCTCACTCGCGATCTCGACCGCGTGATCGGCGGCAGGGTCGACGTGTTGCCGCCCTTCGCCGGCGGCTGAGCACACCCAGCCACCGACCTGCGGCGGCCCGAGTCAGCTGCTTCTCTTCCACCAATCGTCGAACGGCGTGACGGGAACCGTGCGCTTGTGCCGAGTGGCGAGGAACATCTTCTCCAACTTGTCGGCGATCTCGTCGGTGACGTCCCTGCCCTCCAGGTAGTCGTCGATCTGTTCGTACGTCACGCCGAGCGCCTCCTCGTCGGGTAGCGCAGGTCGATCGTCTTCGAGATCGGCGGTGGGAACCTTGCGCCAGGTGCTCTCGGGGGCTCCCAGTTCGCGCAGCAGCGCCGCACCCTGACGCTTGCTCAAGCCGGTGAGCGGAGTCAGATCGACCCCGCCGTCACCGAACTTCGTGAAGAAGCCGGTGATGGCCTCGGCGGCATGATCGGTGCCCACGACGACGTAGCCGAGTTCGCCGGCCAGGGCGTACTGCGCGACCATGCGCTGGCGCGCCTTGATGTTGCCGCGGACGAAATCTCGGATTTCGACACTTCCCAGCGCGTCCGCCGTCGCGGCCGCTGCGGCGTCGGCAGCGGCCTTGATGTTCACCGTCACCGTGCGGTCGGGATCGATGAATTTCAGCGCGATCGATGCGTCGTCCTCGTCGGCCTGCACGCCGTAGGGGAGGCGAACGGCGACGAACTCGGCCTCGTGTCCGTCGGCTCGGAGCTCCGTCGCAGCCTGTTGGGCGAGCTTGCCGGTGAGCGTGCTGTCCTGGCCGCCACTGATGCCGAGTACGAATCCCGAGGCCGGAGTCGACGCGAGGTAGTCCTTGAGGAAGTCCACTCGCCTGCGGACCTCCGTGATCGGGTCGATGGTCGACTGCACGGCCAGCTCGCGCATGATCCCCGTGCGCAATTCCGAATTGATGTGTCCCATCACGTCATCCTAATGACGAGGGTCGGCTGTGATCTCGCGCCGTGCGTAGTGTCGGTGGTCGTGAGTGGATCCTCCGATACCTTCGTCAAGCGAAACTCCCAGGCGCACCCCGACTTCTACGCTGCCGAGGCCACCGGGCTCAGGTGGCTCGGCGAGGCGTCGGCCCCTGTCGTCGAAGTCCTGGGGCACGGCCGGACGTACATCGAACTCGAGCGGTTGGTCGCGGCCCGTCCCACGCTCGGTGCAGCCGAACGATTCGGCCGCGCGCTGGCCGCGACGCATTCCGCCGGAGCCGCCGGGTTCGGCGCGCCACCGGTGGATGCCGAGGGCGTCGCATTCTCGGGTCAGCTGTTCATCGGTGCTCGGCCCATGAGCAGCACCGTGCACAGGTCGTGGGGGGCGTTCTACGCGGCCGAACGAGTGTTGCCGTTTCTGCGAATCGCGGTCGACGCCGGCACCGTGACGCAGGCCGAGGCGGCGATCGTCGAATCGGCGTGCGGACGTATCGCGGACGGTGACTTCGACGATGCGGAGCCGGCGAGCCGCATTCACGGTGATCTGTGGAACGGCAACGTGTTCTGGACAGACGCGGGAGTGGTGCTGATCGACCCGGCGGCACACGGTGGGCATCGAGAGACCGATCTGGCGATGTTGGCGCTGTTCGGTTGCCCCCACCTCGACGTTGTCGTCGACGGCTACGAGACGGTGTGGCCACTACGAGCCGGG
Source organism: Rhodococcoides navarretei (assembly GCF_038069675.1). Classification (NCBI taxonomy): domain Bacteria; kingdom Bacillati; phylum Actinomycetota; class Actinomycetes; order Mycobacteriales; family Nocardiaceae; genus Rhodococcoides; species Rhodococcoides navarretei. The sequence goes on along the minus strand of NZ_JBBPCN010000001.1, from coordinate 3,132,868 downwards.
TGGCGCGAGCGCACTGCTCTGCACCAGCTGCATCCGCTCGCCGTCCATGCAGCCGGGCACGGACGCTCGTACGGCACTGCTCTGCACACCGCGGCCGTGGCAGTGAACAGGCTCTGAGCTGGACTCAGCGAATGCGAGTTGCCCTGCGCACCAAGTCTTCCCAACCGTCGGCCAGTCGATCCATCGGCATCCCCAGATCTCGGTACTGGTGCAATACCAGGGTGGCTTCGAGTGGTGTGAGGAGCCAGTACGCGAGTAATTCGAGATCCCCGTCCACCTCGGCTGCGCGAAGCAGCGACAGGACGTGGGTGAAGTTGACCATGTGGGCCGGGGCGGAATATCGCGCGTCGTCGGCGCTCTCCGCGGCGCGCAGTACTTCCCCCTGGACGTTGACGAACTCGAGTCGAGCTCGGCCGAAGGCGACGAGACGATCGATGGGGTCGGCTCCCGGGCCCAGTGGCGGGTCGCCGAACATGAAGGACTGCTGCAGTTTTTTCTCGGTATGGTCGAGCAGCGCTCGCATCAGCCCGGCCCGGTTCCCGAAGCGACGGAACACTGTGCCCTTGCCCACTCCTGCCTTGGTGGCCACTGCGTCCATGGTGATGGCGTCGGCTCCGACGGTCGCCACCAGATCTGTTGCGGCGTCGAGGAGCAGCCGTCGGTTGCGCGCTGCGTCGCACCGTTCGGATTCCTCGTCCGCTATGGGCAGCATCGGGCCGGTCACAGCCGTAACCCTACCTTGTCGGGAACATAAATGGACCACGGTCCGTTTGGATGGTAGGAATTGACACGACGATCACGTCATCCGAACTTCGCGAAGGAATAACCTCATGTCAGACGCTCATGTACTCGTTCTCGTCGGAAGCTTGCGCGCCGAGTCGGTGAACAAGCAGATCGCCGAGACTGCTGTCACCGTGGCTCCCGCCGGTACCGAGGTAGTGGTGTACGACGGACTCGGAGATGTCCCCTTCTACAACGAGGACATCGACATCGAGGGATCGGTCCCCGTGGCCGCTCTTGCTCTGCGGACCGCAGCCGAAAAGGCTTCCGCGCTGTTGCTGGTCACGCCCGAATACAACGGCACCATCCCGGCCGTGCTGAAGAACGCCATCGACTGGCTCTCCCGTCCGTACGGTGCCGGTGCCATGGTGGGCAAGCCGGTCGTCGTCATCAGTGCGTCGCCGAGCGGCAACGGAGCCAAGTGGGCACACGAGGACACCAGCAAGGCCGTGCGCATTGCCGGCGGAACCGTTCTCGAGGATGTCCAGCTCTCCATCGGTGGCACCATCGACAAGTTCGGCTCGGCACACCCGCGTGAGAACGCCGAGGTCTCCGGTGAGATCGGCCACGTCGTCGCCGAGCTGGTGAAGGCCTCCGGCGAACTCGTGAATGCGTGACCCTATCGGTCATGAGAATCGTTTTCATGTAGAGTTGGCTGCATGAAGGTGAGAAACTCGTTGAAATCGCTCAAGAACAAGCCCGGTGCGCAGGTGGTCCGGCGACACGGGACGGTGTTCGTCATCAACAAGAAGGAACCGAGATTCAAGGCGCGCCAGCGCTGACGAGTGCGTTGCACTGACAAGGGCCCCTGGAGGAATTCGGGGGCCCTTGTCATGTCGAGGAGCGGATGAGGCGATCGGGCAGCGTCACGGCGGCGGCTACGACTCGTTGTGACGAACAACATCCGCTCCATGTGACCTGCGACACGCCGATGACGTCCGAGTTTCACAACCGGGCAAGCCCGTGACCAGCGAATACCACGCGTGTTGTTCGCAACATCTCGTGTTGTAGGCAGATCGTGAACACTAGGTGTAGTGTTTGAGCGACCGAGAGGCCACTACTCGAAGAACCTCCACAGACGGGTTCGAGCAGGTCGAAGTCGCCCTGAGCGGGAGATGTTCTCGGTGCTACACGCAGAGCACATCGGTCGCGTCGGTGCACCCGATGGCGACAACGGAAAGAGGGACACCATGAGCATCACCGTTTACACCAAGCCCGCCTGCGTTCAGTGCAATGCCACCTACCGCGCCCTCGACAAAGCGGGTATCGAGTACTCCGTCATCGACATCTCGCAGGATCCCGAAGCGCGTGACTACGTCATGGCCCTCGGCTACCTACAGGCTCCTGTTGTCGTCGCCGGCGACGATCACTGGTCCGGCTTCCGCCCGGACCGCATCAAGACCCTTGCCGTGAACGCTGCTTGAACAGAACGAGAAAGTGAGTGAGCGGTGAGTTCGCAACCGCAGTCCTCCCACTCACTGGTCTACTTTTCCAGCGCGTCCGAGAACACTCATCGCTTCGTATCGAAGTTGGGTATTCCAGCGACGCGTATTCCGCTCCGTGATCCGGATGGCACCTTTCGTGTCCATTCTCCTTACGTTCTCATCGTGCCGACGTATGGGGGCGGGACCACCTACGCTGGGCGCGACACCAATTACGTCCCCAAACGAGTGATCAAGTTTCTCAACGACGAGCACAATCGGTCGTTGATCCGGGCCGTTATCGCAGCCGGAAACACCAACTTCGGTGACTCCTTCTGCTTTGCGGGAGATGTCATCTCGCAGAAATGCGCGGTCCCGTATCTGTATCGATTCGAATTGATGGGCACCCCCGAGGACGTAGTGCGGGTCCGGGAGGGGCTGGAGGACTTCTGGGAACGTGAAGTCCGACGCGCTGCCCACACGCACTAGAACACCACACATCACATACCCAGTAGGAGCATCGCCGTGGCACCGACCATCACCGACGCAGCACCCGTACCCACTGTCAGCGGCGACGGAGATATGGATTACCACGCGCTCAACGCGATGCTCAATCTCTACGGCCCCAACGGCGAGATCCAGTTCGAGAAGGATCGCGAGGCGGCCAACCAGTACTTCCTGCAGCATGTCAATCAGAACACGGTGTTCTTCCACGATCTGGACGAGAAGTTGGACTACCTCGTCGAGGAGAACTACTACGAGCCCGAGGTTCTGGACCAGTACTCGCGCGAGTTCGTCAAGTTTCTGATCAACCACGCGTACTCGAAGAAGTTTCGATTCCCCACCTTCCTCGGCGCGTTCAAGTACTACACCTCCTACACGCTCAAGACGTTCGACGGCAAGCGTTACCTCGAGCGCTTCGAGGACCGGGTGTGCATGGTGGCGCTCACGCTCGCGGCCGGAGACGAGGCCCTGGCCACCGATCTGGTCGACGAGATCATCGCCGGCCGATTCCAGCCCGCGACACCCACGTTCCTCAACTCCGGCAAGAAGCAGCGCGGCGAGCCCGTGTCCTGCTTCCTGCTGCGTATCGAGGACAACATGGAGTCCATCGGTCGCTCCATCAACTCGGCCCTGCAGCTGTCCAAGCGCGGTGGCGGAGTTGCGTTGCTGCTGAGCAATATTCGCGAGGCCGGGGCACCGATCAAGCGCATCGAGAACCAGTCCTCCGGTGTCATCCCCATCATGAAGCTGCTCGAGGATTCGTTCTCGTACGCCAACCAACTCGGTGCGCGTCAGGGCGCGGGTGCGGTGTACCTGCACGCCCACCACCCCGACGTGTACAAGTTCCTCGACACCAAGCGCGAGAACGCGGACGAGAAGATCCGAATCAAGACGCTCTCGCTCGGAATCGTCATCCCCGACATCACGTTCGAGTTGGCGAAGAAGAACGAGGACATGTACCTCTTCTCGCCGTACGACGTCGAGCGGATCTACGGCGTGCCGTTCGCCGATATCGACGTCTCCGAGAAGTACTACGAGATGGTCGACGACAAGCGGATCCGCAAGACGAAGATCAAGTCGCGCGAGTTCTTCCAGACTCTTGCCGAGCTGCAGTTCGAGTCCGGCTACCCGTACATCATGTACGAGGACACCGTCAATCGTGCGAACCCGGTGAAGGGCAAGATAACTCACTCCAACCTGTGCTCGGAGATCCTGCAGGTCTCGACGCCGTCGACGTTCAACGACGACCTCTCGTACAGTGATGTGGGCAAGGACATCTCGTGCAACCTGGGCTCGCTGAACATCGCGAAGACGATGGACTCACCCGATTTCGGTAAGACGATCGCCGTCGCCATCCGCGGTCTGACTGCGGTGTCCGATCAGACCCACATCTTTTCGGTGCCGTCGATCGAGCAGGGCAACAACGATTCTCACGCAATCGGTCTCGGGCAGATGAACCTGCACGGCTACCTCGCCCGCGAGCGCATCCACTACGGCTCGACCGAGGGAATCGACTTCACCAACATCTACTTCTACACGGTGCTGTTCCATGCGCTGCAGGCCTCGAATCAGCTGGCCAAAGCTCGCGGCCAGTACTTCAAGGGCTTCCCGGATTCCAAGTACGCGTCGGGCGAATTCTTCGACAAGTACACCGACCAGGTCTGGGAGCCGGCCACACCCAAGGTGGCGAAGTTGTTCGCCGACTCCGATGTCGCCATCCCGACACAGGCCGACTGGGCCGCGCTGAAGGCGTCGGTGCAGGAGTACGGAATCTACAACCAGAACCTGCAGGCCGTCCCGCCGACCGGTTCCATCTCGTACATCAACAACTCCACCTCGTCGATTCACCCGGTGGCGTCGAAGATCGAGATTCGCAAGGAAGGCAAGATCGGTCGCGTCTACTATCCGGCACCGTATCTCGACAACGACAACCTGGATTACTATCAGGATGCGTACGAGATCGGGTACGAGAAGATCATCGACACCTACGCTGCCGCAACGCAACACGTCGATCAGGGCCTGTCGTTGACGCTGTTCTTCAAGGACACGGCAACGACCCGCGATATCAACCGCGCGCAGATCTACGCATGGCGCAAGGGCATCAAGACGCTCTACTACATCCGCCTGCGCCAGTTGGCCCTCGAGGGCACTGAAGTCGAGGGTTGCGTCTCCTGCATGCTGTAGCAGCCGATTCGGTCGGTCGACCTGTGGCGATACCGTGATGTCACGGCGCGATGCGGACCATAATCAGGTATGGGCACCGAAGCGGACGGCGAGGTCGAATCCGACGTCGACGTGACAATGGCTCGGAAGGACTCGGTTCCTTCCGAGCCGTCGCCTCGCGGTCGACATGCTCGCCGTCGGGTACCTCGCCGCGGATTGGCGGCGTGGGATCCACACACGCGCGGCCACGATGCGCTCGAGACAGTTCTTGCGCAGAACGCGATACGAGTTCAGGAGTTGCTGCCGATCCGGTACGCCCGGATGTCCGCATCGCCATGGACATATTTCCGCGGTGCCGCCGCCGTGATGGCCGCGGACCTCGCGTCGACCCCGCACACCGGCATCGAGGTGCAGTTGTGCGGTGACGCTCACGTCTTGAACTTCGGATTGTGGGCGACGCCGGAACGAAACCTCTATTTCGACCTCCGTGATTTCGACGAAACTCTGCCCGGCCCGTTCGAGTGGGATCTCAAACGACTTGCCACCTCCCTCGTGGTTCTCGGACGCGAGAACGGTGTGCCCTCGTCGCGTTCCGATCGTGCGGTTGCCGAGATGACGGCGGCATACTGCCGAAAGATGCGGGCGTACGCGAACATTCCCGAGATCGACATCTGGTACGACCGCATCGACGTCGCCGGACTGCTCGGGCATTTCTCCTCGGGCATCGCTCGCCACGCCGAGAAGCTCATCGAAACGAAAGCCGAGCGCCGCACCAGTCGTGGTGCGTCCCGCAAGTTCACCGAGACGAGGGACGGGCGTCGAAGAATTCGCGAGGACGCACCTTTTCGCACTCACGTGGGGGATTCCCAGATCGAGCTGGTGCAAGCCGTGATCGCCGGTTACAGCGAGTCCGTCGACGACCACATCTGGAGTCTGCTGTCCAGATTTCGAGTCCTCGACGTCGTTCGGCAGGTCGTCGGCGTCGGGAGTGTCGGAATGCGGGTCTATCTGGCCCTGTTGGAGGAACGGCGGACCCGCGATCCGTTCTTCCTGCAGATCAAGCAGGCAGGGCCGTCGGTGTTCGAGCAGTTTCTCGAACCGAGCGCCTACGACAATCACGGTGCGCGGGTGGTCAACGGGCAGCGAATGCTGCAGAGCGCCACCGACATGTTCGTGGGGTGGACGTCGGTGGGGGACCTGAACTTCTACGTTCGGCAGTTTCGCGACATGAAGGTCATTCCCGACGGCGAGATCATCGGGCCGTACCTCACCGAGTTCGCCACGGCATGCGGCGAGGTCCTCGCACGGGCGCACGCTCGAAGTGGTGACGCAGACGCGATAGCCGACTACCTCGGTCGCGGAGACAAGGTCGATCGGGCGATGGTGGAGTTCGCCCACGCCTATGCCGATCAGAACGAGCGCGATCACGCGCAACTGGTCGGTGCCATCGAGGCCGGAACGGTCCCGTGCTCGGTGGGGTGGTGACCGGTGACTCGCGAGATTCCGGTCGTTCCTCACGGCAACACTCCGGGCACACTTTGTAGTGCCTCCCGGAACTGTCGGACACAACGGGTAGTGTTCCTGTCAGCGAAGTTTCACGTAGCTCCGTCCTCACTTCTCGCTCATCGACCTGTAGGTAGGCACCCATGGTAAAGCTCATCGATCGCGTCTCCGCGATCAACTGGAATCGGGTCCAGGACGACAAGGACTCCGAAGTCTGGGAGCGTCTCACCAGTAATTTCTGGCTGCCCGAGAAGGTGCCGGTGTCCAACGACATCCCGTCGTGGGCAACCCTGACCGCCGTCGAGAAGCAGCTGACGATGCGCGTGTTCACCGGACTGACGTTGCTCGACACCATCCAGGGCACCGTCGGTGCCGTCAGCCTCATTCCCGACGCGATCACTCCCCACGAGGAGGCGGTGTACACCAACATCGCGTTCATGGAGTCTGTGCACGCCAAGAGCTACAGTTCCATCTTCTCCACCCTCAGCTCCACCCGCGATATCGACGATGCATTCCGCTGGTCCGAGGAGAACGTCAACCTCCAGCGCAAAGCCGAGATCGTCCTGAGCTTCTACCACGGTGACGATCCGCTCAAGCGCAAGGTCGCGTCGACGCTGCTCGAGTCGTTCCTGTTCTACTCCGGCTTCTACCTGCCGATGTACTGGTCCTCGCGGGCCAAGCTCACCAACACCGCGGACCTGATCCGGTTGATCATTCGCGACGAGGCCGTGCACGGGTACTACATCGGCTACAAGTACCAGAAGGGTCTCGAGAAGGTCAGCGAGGCGCAGCGCGAGGAGCTCAAAAACTACACGTTCGAGTTGCTGTTCGAGCTGTACGACAACGAGGTCGAGTACACCCAGGACCTCTACGACGAGATCGGCCTGACCGAGGACGTCAAGAAGTTCCTGCGCTACAACGCCAACAAAGCACTGAACAACCTCGGTTACGAGGGCCTGTTCCCCAAGGACGAGACGGACGTCAACCCGGCGATCCTGTCGGCGCTCTCACCCAACGCCGACGAGAATCACGACTTCTTCTCCGGTTCGGGTTCCTCGTACGTGATCGGCAAGGCCGTCAACACCGAAGACGAGGACTGGGACTTCTAGAGATTCGTCCGCGCGTCGGGACACTCACTCTTTCGGTGGGCGTCCCGGCGCGCGAATGTCCTCTGCGTCCTTGGGCATTCGGCCCTTCTCGCTCAGGGCGCGTCGCAACAAGAACTCGATCTGAGCGTTGGTGCTCCGCAGCTCGTCGGAGGCCCAGCGGGCGAGGGCGTCGTGCACCGCTGGGTCCAACCGCAGCAGAATCTTCTTACGTTCGACTGCCATGGCTCACTGATACAGCGATCCGGTGTTGACGACAGGTTGCGTGTCGCGGTCGCTGCACAGCACCACGAGCAGATTCGACACCATCGTGGCCTTGCGCTCCTCGTCGAGCTCGACGACGTGCTTCTCCTCCAGCTTCCCGAGCGCCATCTCCACCATTCCGACGGCACCTTCGACGATCTGCTGACGGGCCGCGATGACCGCCCCTGCCTGCTGACGCCGCAACATGGCCTGGGCGATCTCCGGGGCATAGGCCAGACGGTTGATTCGGGTTTCGATCACCTCGACACCGGCCGAACGAACCCGCGCGTGCACCTCCTCCGACATGGCGGCGGTGATCTCGTCGGCGTTCTCCCGCAACGACATTCGCCCTTCGGCGTCGTACGGGTAGCTGCCGGCGATGTGCCGGACGGCCGACTCGGTCTGGACGGCGACGAACTCCTCGTAGTCATCGACCTGGAACGATGCCAGTGCAGTATCGGCAACCTGCCAGACGACGATGGCGGAGATCTCGATCGGATTGCCGTCGGCGTCGTTGACTTTCGATTGTCCGGTCTCGTGATTCCGGATTCGCGTCGAGATGGCCCTGCGATACGTCAACGGATTGGTCCAGCGCAGCCCCGGCGTCCGCAGGGTGCCGCTGTACGAACTCCCGAGAAGCTGAAGAACGCGAGCCTGATTCGGTTGCACCAGCGTCAGACCCATGAGTGCGGGCAGCGACAGCACGAACAGCACGACGCCGGCCACGATGAGTCCGACCACGGTGAACACGAGCCCGAGCACGAACGCGGCGATTCCGCCGAGGAACAGTGCGAGGCCGATGCCGAGCATCGACCAGCCGGGCAGGTCCCATCCCGGCCGCTCGGCAATGGTGGTGGTCGGGGTGCCCGTCGGCTTCTCGGCGACGGTTGCGGGTGCAGACATGAGAACCTCCCTCTCGATGGTGATACTAAAGTGATATCACATTTAGTATCGACGAGCACTGGATCGATGACATCGGGCACTCGTGTTCGGCGGGCGAGTCAGCGCCGGAACCACGCCGACGGCTCGCCGGCAATGGCCTTCTCGATTCGCAATCGCGAAGTGGCCGTGAGGTTTTCCGGCAGGGCATCGAGTGCGAACCAGGCGACGTCGAGGTTTTCGTCGTCGGCGACGTGTGGGGTACCTCCGGTGTATCGAGCGAGGAACGTGATGTCCAGGTACTGCGCGACGTCGCCGTTGGGGTAGGTGATCGGCTCCGTCACGTCGACACTTGTCAGCCGCACGATCGTGGCGTCCACTCCGGTCTCCTCGCCGATCTCGCGCAGGGCGGCCGGTGCAGGCTCCTCGCCGGGTTCGAGGATTCCGGACACGACGGCCCAGGTGTTGTTGTCCGCGCGCAGGGTCAGCAGTACGCGCCCGTTGTCGTCGAGGACGACGGCGCTGACGCCGGACAGCCACAGCGGTGACGTGCCGACGACACTGCGCAGGGCGCGGACGAACTCGGGAATGGGCATCGCGTCAGGAGACGTAGGCGTTCAGAGAAGCGGACAGATCGTCCAGGATGGCCCGTGCGGCGACGACGCCGCTGCCCGACCACACCGTGTCGTTCACGGCGAAGACTCGGCCGTCGGTGACCGAGCCGAGGGCATGCCATGCGTCGCTGTCCATCACCTCGCGCCCGAAGGCCTCACCGTCGGGGCCCGCGAATCGCACGTAGACGATGTCGCCTTCCGCCGAAGACAGGTCGTCCGACTCGACCGAGAACGTGCCGTCGCGTTGGGCCTGGGGCCGCCCGACGCCGACTTCGCCGAGCACCTGGCCCGCGAACGAGTTCGGTCCGTCCACCTCGATGGAGTCCGCATCGAATCGGAGGACCGACGCCTGCGTCTGAGATGCGTCGATCTCACGACCGACCCGTTCGGCATCCGCGGAGAACGCCGCGAGTGCGTCGAATCCCGACTGGCCGCGACCCAACGCTGCGGCGGACTGCAGGAACGTGTCCTTCCATCCCTGCCCGGTTGCGGTGAACACCGTCGGCGCGATGGCCGTCAGGGTGTCGTAGGTATCGGATCCGAGAGAATCGGCTCCCAGAATCAGATCGGGGTCGAGCGCGGCGATCGCATCGATGTCGGGTGCGCCGACCGGGCCGACGGACGGGACGGACGCCAATCCGGTGCCCAGGTACAGCGGCTGGTCTCCGTCGCCGCGAAAATCGGGGTCGATCGTGGCCGCCCCCACGACACGCTCCCAGATTCCGACCGTGCAGCTCGCGTCCAGGCCTGCGGCGTCGAGCACGACGATGCGCTGCGGGTCGGCCGGAATGGTGCTTATGCCCTCGGCATGCCCCACGGGTCGGGTGTCGCCCTCGACGCCGGTTCGGTCGAGTGGTGCGAGTTCGGGGCACAGGCCGACGGTGTCCCGGTTGTTACCGACCACACCGGCACCGGCGATGTTCGTCGTCGTGCGGACGATGGTGGACGCGTCGTCCTGTGCCTCGGAGTCGGAGCAGCCGACCAGAGCCACAGCTCCGGTCAGGCAGACGGCGGCGAGGGTGCCGATTCTGCGCGGCGCACACGAACGGGGGACTCGCGGGTGGAGTGGCAACGCGGAACTTCCTTCGACGGGTCGGGTGGTCTCACACAGTATCGGAAGGCGGCCGCCGCAGAACACCGGAACCGACGCTGTCGAGCCCTCGAAACAGGCGACGCTCGCAGCGTTGCCGGGGGTACTGGAAAGGCCGACAGCGCAGGCGGATCGCGTGATTCGGGCACGCTTGATCGGGTCCAATACGACACACGGTAGGACCGGTTCGGCAAGCGTCGGTCCGACGGTCTACGATTCGAGGAGCGCACGACTAGATGACGTCGCCCTGTGGTTCGGGGTCGGACGCGCAATCAGGAGGATCTGTGACTGCCCTAGCGCCTAGACCCGCTCCCGCGGTGGATGCTGCTCGGCCGTTCCCGCCGAGAACGGGACCGAAGGGGTCGTTCCTGCACAAAGCAGTGACGACGACCGATCCCAAGGTGTTGGGAATCATGTACATCGCGACATCGTTCGCGTTCTTCCTCGTCGGTGGACTCATGGCGCTGTTGATGCGCGCCGAGTTGGCCGTACCGGGAATGCAGTTCCTGTCGAACGAGCAGTACAACCAGCTGTTCACCATGCACGGCACCATCATGCTGCTGCTGTACGCGACGCCGATCGTGTTCGGATTTGCGAACTACATCCTGCCGCTGCAGATCGGCGCACCCGACGTCGCGTTCCCGCGACTGAACGCGTTCTCGTACTGGCTCTACCTGTTCGGTGCATTGATCACCACGGCTGGCTTCATCACTCCCGGCGGTGCTGCCGACTTCGGTTGGACCGCCTACACCCCGCTCACCTCGGCACTGCATTCGCCCGGTGTGGGAGCGGACCTGTGGATCATGGGCCTCGCCGTCGCCGGTCTCGGCACCATCCTCGGTGGCGTCAACATGATCACCACCGTGATCTGCCTGCGCGCCCCCGGTATGACGATGTTCCGGATGCCGATCTTCACCTGGAACATCCTGGTGACGTCCATCCTGATCCTGCTCGCGTTCCCGCTGTTGACCGCAGCGCTGCTGGGTCTGGCGGCCGACCGCCACCTGGGTGCGCACCTGTTCGATCCGGCGACCGGTGGAGTGCTGCTGTGGCAGCACCTGTTCTGGTTCTTCGGTCACCCCGAGGTGTACATCATCGCGCTTCCGTTCTTCGGCATCGTGTCCGAGGTGTTCCCGGTCTTCTCCCGCAAGCCGATCTTCGGCTACTCGGGTCTCATCTACGCGACGATTGCGATCGCCGCGCTCTCGATCGCGGTGTGGGCGCACCACATGTACGCCACGGGTGCCGTGTTGCTGCCGTTCTTCTCCTTCATGACGTTCCTGATCGCGGTGCCGACGGGTGTGAAGATCTTCAACTGGGTCGGCACGATGTGGCGAGGCCAGGTGACACTGGAAACGCCGATGCTGTTCTCGATCGGGTTCTTGATCACCTTCGTCTTCGGCGGACTGACCGGTGTTCTGCTGGCATCGCCGCCCATCGACTTCCAGGTCACCGACACCTACTTCGTCGTCGCCCACTTCCACTACGTCGTGTTCGGCACCGTGGTGTTCGCGACATACGCGGGCATCTACTTCTGGTTCCCGAAGATGACGGGCCGGATGATGGACGAGGCTCTGGGCAAGTGGCACTTCTGGCTGACGTTCTTCGGATTCCACGCCACCTTCCTGGTGCAGCACTGGCTCGGAAACGAGGGTATGCCGCGTCGCTACGCCGACTACCTTCCCTCGGACGGGTTCACCGAGTTGAACATCATCTCCACGATCGGTGCCTTCATCCTCGGTGCCTCGACCCTGCCGTTCGTGTGGAACGTGTTCAAGTCATACCGCTACGGCGAGGTCGTCACCGTCGACGATCCGTGGGGCTACGGCAACTCGCTGGAGTGGGCAACCTCGTGCCCGCCGCCGCGACACAACTTCACCGAACTGCCTCGGATCCGTTCCGAGCGTCCGGCGTTCGAGTTGCACTACCCGCACATGGTCGAACGGATGCGCGCGGAAGCGCATGTCGGGCCGGGAGCGCACGGCGGTAAGACCACCGCGGTCCTCGAACAGGCCCGCCGGGCTCCGATCGCCACCAGCGATCACGAAGGGTCCGGAGACCCGGACCCCAAGTAGTCCACAGCACAGCGAGAGCCCCTCCCGGCTACCGGGTGGGGCTCTTCGCTTGCGACAATCTCGTGGCGTGTTCGGGCTCGCTCGTCCACGACAGGTGACACGAAGACCTATCCGGCCGCTGGCCGTGCGCGAAAGGGAGATTCGGTGACTTCGAGCGACACCACAGTGCTGGTGACGGTGACTGGACCCGACAAGCCGGGCGTCACATCGGTGCTGTTCGCCGCACTGTCTCGGCACGACGTGAGCCTGGTCGACGTGGAGCAGGTGGTCATTCGCGGCAGATTGACCCTCGGTGTTCTGCTGACCTGTCCGCGCGATCCCGAAGCCTTGCAGGAGGAGCTGGAGGACGCCATGGCGACGGTCGGTGTCCACGTGGACGTCGAAATCGGCGCTGCGCAGAACGGTGGCCGCAGCCTGGCGACCCACGTCGTCGTGGTTCTGGGTCGACCGGTGACCGCGCGAGCGTTCAGCACCATCTCACGCGAGCTGGCGCGCCAGGCTGCGAACATCGACTCCATACGAGGAATTGCCGACTACCCGGTGACGGGCCTCGAATTGCAAGTGACCGCAACCGACAGCTCACCGGATGCCGATCTGCAGCTCCGTGCGGGACTGGCAGCCATCGCAGCAGGAATCGGTGTGGACATCGCTGTGGAGAGGGCCGGCATCGCGCGTCGATCGAAACGGCTCATCGTGTTCGATGTCGACTCGACGCTGGTTCAGGGTGAGGTCATCGAAATGTTGGCTGCCCGCGCCGGGCGCGAGGACGAGGTACGTGCGGTCACCGAAGCTGCCATGCGCGGTGAGATCGACTTCGCCGAGTCGCTCGAGCAGCGGGTCGCCGTGTTGGCCGGACTCGACGAATCCGTCATCGACGAAGTGGGCGAGAGCCTGGAGCTGACCGCGGGAGCTCGGACGACCATCCGCACCCTCCGCCGCCTAGGATTCGCCTGCGGAGTCGTATCCGGCGGGTTTCGGCAGGTCATCGAAGGACTCGCTCACGAACTCGAACTCGACTACGTCAAGGCGAACACCCTGGAGATCGTCGACGGCAAGCTCACCGGCCGGGTCATCGGCGAGGTGGTCGACCGCGCCGCCAAAGCGACAGCTCTGCGTGAGTTCGCAGCACTGTCGGGAGTGCCGATGGAGCAGACCGTGGCCGTCGGCGACGGCGCGAACGACATCGACATGCTCACTGCTGCGGGCCTCGGGGTTGCTTTCAACGCCAAGCCTGCGTTGCGCGAGATTGCCGACACCGCCATCTCGCATCCCTATCTGGACGCGGTTCTGTTCATCCTCGGCGTGACCCGGAACGAGATCGAAGCTGCGGACGCAGTCGACGGGGGAGTCCGCCGCGTCCCGATCCCATGACCGGCGATCCCATGTCCGGCGATTCACCGCACGAGGTGACGGCCGAGCAATTCTCTGCGGACAACACGTTCCCCTCGCGCCACGCCGAGCTCGCTCGGGGGTACGGCGGGGCCGAAGATCCGGAAGATCCCTCGCAGGTCCTGGCCATGCCGTTGGTCCTGCACATCCCCAAAGTCGATCCGCCGCTGCGGAGCGAGTTGCTCGAGGCAGCGGCCAGAGCAACCGTTGCGCTGTGCCTGGACCCACGAGTGGGCGTCGGCGCGTCATGGCACGAGGCCTTCACCGAGTGGACTTCGGCTCGCATCCGAAAAGTTGCCCGCCGCGCACGCGGTGCGCAGTGGCGTGCGGCGCAGGAAGTTCCGGGTGTCACGGTCGACGTCGGGGGAGCGTCGGCACGCGCCTTCGTGCCCGGTCGAGTCGGTGATCTCGATCCGCGGATCAAGCGGCTGCAGATCGGGGGGACGGACGTGCCGACCGAGGACGAACCTTCGGTCTCGCCCGGCCCCGTGCTGTGGATCGACGCCTCCCTGTCGATGACCGTGGGCAAGGCAGCGGCTCAGGTGGGGCACGCGTCGATGCTGCTGGCCGGTGCGATGAGCACGGAGCAATGCCGCGAGTGGGCGACGTCGGGTTTCGCATGTTCGGTCCGAGCTGCGGGCCCGGAACAGTGGAGACGAGCACTGGACGACGTTCGGGTCGGCCGCGCCGTGGCGGTGCGGGATGCGGGCTTCACCGAAGTGGCACCCGGCTCCACGACGGTGATCGCGGTCCCGTGATCGGAGATGGTCGGGGTCCACTGTCTCAGTTTTGGCTATGCCGAAGGTATCCAGTAGGCCCGAGACTGGAAGGATGTTGACCTCACCACTGCGTGTCCTCGCCGGTCGTCGGCTTCCTGCTCGGTTGGCCGCCCTCTACGTGGGGCTCTGGCTGTACGGGGCGTCGATGTCCTTGATGATCGCCGGTGGGCTCGGCGTCAACCCGTGGGATGTTTTCCACCAAGGCCTCGAAAGCCACCTCTCGCTCAGCTTCGGGACCATCACCGCCATCACGGGGGTGGCGGTGCTGCTGATGTGGATCCCGCTGCGGCAGCGTCCGGGCCTGGGCACCGTCAGCAACGTGGTGGTGATCGCCGTTGCCGTGGACGCGACGTCGGCGATGTTGCCGCACCTCGACGGGCTCCCGATCAGAACGGTGGCCATGGTGTCGGGAATCGTGATCAACGCGTTCGCGACCGCGCTGTACATCGGTGCAGGCATGGGCCCGGGTCCGCGGGACGGGTTGATGACCGGCCTGGTGGCGAGGACCGGTTGGTCGATTCGGCTCACCCGCACCGGAATCGAGTCGACAGTAGTCCTCACCGGGTGGTTGCTCGGTGGAACGCTGGGTCTCGGGACTATTCTCTACGCGCTGGGAGTCGGTCCGCTCGTACAGTTGTTCATGACTCACCTGCCCGCGCTGCGCAGTACCAGGACCGTCGATCCGGTCACCGATATCGTCGAACCGGGCTCCAGCGCAGTGGTATTCGACGGGACTCCGTCCACGCACGAGGAATCGAGCACCGGTACGAATCGCGTGGACGACCAACTCGGGCACGCCAACGTGATCTCGGCCGGTCCGCCGGAATGCAGGACGAGAAGCGAACTGGCATCCTCGACCTGCCCGCCGTCGGACGCATAGGAGCGGACGTCGGAACCGTCGACCCAGGCCTGGATGGTGCGCACCGAATCGTCGTTCCATCGGTCGGTGTCGAATTCGACTCCGGCAGAATCGAACCAGACGAGATCGGGGCGACCGGTCGGCGTCGCTCGCCCGGTGAAGAACTCCTGCTGACGCAGTGTCGGAGCACTCGCTCGGACACGGAGCAGTCGGCCCACGAAGCGAATCATGTTCTGATCCGCGGTGTCCCAGTCGATTGCCCACGCGTCGGCCACCGGAGCATTCTCGGGAACGCAGTAGGCATTGTTGTTGCCGCCCTGGCTGTGTCCCAGTTCGTCGCCGGCGAGCAACATCGGCGTTCCGGTGGAGAGCGTGAGCGTGGCCAGTAGGGCGCGCACATGGCGTCCTCGTGCGTCCAGTATCGACGGGTTGTCGGTCTGCCCCTCGATGCCGTGATTGACCGACGAGTTGTTGTCCGTTCCGTCTCTGTTCTCCTCGCCGTTGGCCTCGTTGTGCTTGCCCTCGTAGGACACGAGATCGCGGGCGGTGAAGCCGTCGTGCGCGGTGACGAAATTGATCGACGCCCACGGCAGTCGGCCGCTGCTCGCGAACAGATCTTCGGAACCGGCCAGCCGCGAGGCGAGTTCGCGGACGCCATGGTGGCCGGCCCAGAAGTTTCGTACCGTGTCGCGGTAACGATCGTTCCATTCCGACCACGCCACTCCGAAGTTGCCGACCTGATAGCCGGCACCGGTGGCATCCCACGGCTCCGCGATCAGTTTCCGTTGCGCCAGCACCGGATCGGTGGCAATGGCGGTCAACAGCGGTGCGCGAGAATCGAATCGCCATCCGCCCGGCCGGCCGAGCGTGCTGGCGAGGTCGAACCGGAAGCCGTCCACACCCATGTCCTCGACCCAGTATCGGAGGCTGTCGCACACCATCCGCACGACCGCGGGCGACGCGGAGTCGAGAGTGTTGCCGCAGCCGGTCAGATCGACGTCCGAGCCACGTCCGTCGAGCAGGTAGTAACCGGGTGCGTCGAGTCCACGCCAGCTGATCGACGGGCCGTCGACTGCGGATTCGCACGTGTGGTTGTAGACGACGTCGAGAATCACTTCGATTCCCGCGGTGTGCAACGCGTCGACCATGGTGCGAAATTCGTCGACCGCGTCCCCGCGGACAGCGGCGAAACGCGGATCCGGAGCGAAGTACGCGCCCGTCGAGTAACCCCAGTGGTTGCGCATGCCTCGTGCGCGTACACCGGGTTCGGTGAATGTGGTGTGTACGGGCAGCAACTCGACCGAGGTGACGCCGATGCGAGCGAGATGTTCGAGCACCGCGGGTTGCGCGAGTCCCAGGTACGTACCGCGAAGATGGTCGGGTACGTCCGGATGACGAGCAGTGAACGACCCCACGTGCAGCTCGTAGAGAACGGTTCGGTCCCAGGGCACGGACGGGCGCGCCGGTCGACCGCCGCGAGCAAGCGGTGCGCACACCACGGCGAGGGGGAGGTGCCCGAGCGAATCGCGACTGCTCGGTGCCCCGAACGGATCGTCCTCGTAGGCCAACAGAGCCGACGGGTCGCCGAATTCTCCGCTGATCCGACGGGCGGAGGGGTCGAGCAGAATTTTCGCACCGTTGAATCGACGCCCGGAATGCGGATCCCACCGACCATGGGCGCGGAAGCCGTATCTGTCCCCCGGCTCGACTCCGGGAACGAATGCGTGCCGAACCCCGAAAGTGCGGGTGGTCAGCTCTACTCGCCGTTCGCCGCCCTCCGGATCGATCAGGCACACTTCGACGCCCTCGGCCTCGGGCGCGTGGACTGCAAATTGAGTGCCAGTCGACAACGCCGTGGCACCGAGGGGGAACGGTGTTCCCGGTGGATTGGAGCCTGATTCCTCGTCCACGGTCCGGTGGGCACTGGCGGGTAGATCGTGATTGAGCGACACGCGTGCACATCCTGCCGTGAATGCAGGGGCGATGTGCGGGAAGATAGGCGTCGTGTCTGAACCGGATCCCGACCTGCTCGTAGATTTCACCGACGTCGTCGTTCGCCGCGGCGGCGTGACCTTGGTGGGGCCCGTCACCTGGAAGGTGGAACTGGACGAACGCTGGGTCGTCCTCGGCCCGAACGGTGCCGGAAAGACGTCGTTGCTGCGCATCGCGGCGGCCGAGATCCATCCGACGTCGGGTATCGCCCATGTTCTCGGTGAGGTGATGGGCAAGGCGGACGTCGCCGAACTTCGGCCGCGGATCGGGTTGTCGTCGTCCTCGTTGGCCCATCGCATCCCGGCCGACGAACTCGTGTCCGATCTGGTCGTTTCCGCCGGATACTCCGTGCTGGGGCGGTGGCGCGAGAAGTACGACGCCGTCGACACCGAACGCGCTGTGGAGATGCTCGAGAGTCTCGGTGCCGAGCATCTCGCATCTCGCACGTACGGCACCCTCTCGGAAGGCGAACGCAAGAGGGTTCTCATTGCGCGTGCGTTGATGACCGACCCCGAACTTTTGCTGCTCGACGAGCCTGCTGCGGGCCTCGACCTCGGCGGTCGCGAGGAATTGGTGGCTCGGCTGGCCGACATCGCCGCCGACCCGGATTCCCCCGCCACCGTGCTGATCACTCATCACGTGGAAGAGATCCCGCCGGGGTTCAGTCACGCGTTGCTGCTCAAGGAAGGCGGAGTGGTGGCGCAGGGCCTGGTGGACGACGTCGTCACGGCAGAGAATCTGACCGAGGCGTTCAGTCAGTCGATCGCACTCGATCGCGTGGACGGTCGGTTCTTCGCCCGCCGCACTCGCGCTGCCGGCGCACACCGACGCTAGCGACGTACCGCCGGGTCCCGCCGCGCTGCGCAGCGGTACGTTGCCGATATGAGCTCGAAGAGTGTTGCCGATCTCGTCCCAGCGCGTGATGCCTCGACGGTCATCTTGATTCGGGACGGGCGTTCACGTCCCGAGATCGAAGTGTTTCTTCTCGAACGAGTCGGCGGAATGGCGTTCGCGGGTGGAATGACCGTGTTCCCCGGTGGCGGCGTCGACCTCTCCGACGCGGCAGCGGATGTCCGCTGGGCAGGTCCGCCGCCGTCGTGGTGGGCCGAACGCTTCGGAACCGACGAGGGCAAGGCGCAGGCCCTGGTGTGTGCTGCGGCGCGCGAGACGTTCGAGGAGTGCGGCATCCTGTTGGCCGGCTCGACGCCGGATTCCGTGGTTGCCGATACTTCTCCGTTCGCTGCGGAGCGGGGCCGTCTCGAGCGTCGTGAGCTGTCGTTCGCCGAATTTCTCACCGCACACGACCTCGTCCTGCGATCGGATCTGCTGCGGCCGTGGTCGCACTGGATCACTCCGGTCGGCGAAGCGCGACGGTACGACACCCGGTTCTTCGTCGCCGTGCTGCCCGAGGGACAGAATGCGGACGGTGAGACCAGCGAGGCGGCGTCGGTCAGCTGGCGCTCGACCGGTGAGGCACTGGCGGATTGGCGCTCGGGACACACCATTCTGCTTCCGCCGACCTGGAGCCAGTTGGATGCCCTGTCTCGATTCGACACCGTCGCCGAGGTCGTCGCGGACGAACGCGAGATAACCCCGGTCCTCCCGGTACTGACCCGCGACGACGGCACCGTACGAGTGCTCTTCGACGGCGACGAGGCCTATTACGCCGGAACGCGACATCCCTGGTCCGATCGCAGGCACGACGCCCGGTAGCCTTTCGGCCCATGGCTGAGTTCGTGAATCTCGAAGTATCCGACGGTATCGGCACCATCCGCCTCGATCGCCCACCGATGAATGCATTGAATCGGCAGGTGCAGGAGGAAATCCGCGCAGCGGCCCGCCAGGCAACGGTGAATGCCGAGGTCAAGGCAGTCATCGTCTACGGCGGCGAGAAAGTCTTCGCCGCCGGTGCCGATATCAAGGAGATGGTGGCCATGTCCGCGTCGGAGATGGCCGAGATCGCCGGAGATCTGCAGTCCGCCCTCGGCTCGCTCAGCACCATTCCCAAGCCCGTGGTTGCGGCCGTGACCGGATACGCACTCGGGGGTGGGCTGGAGGTCGCACTGGGTGCGGACCGTCGGATCGCCGGCGACAACGCGAAGTTCGGCGTTCCCGAGGTGCTGCTCGGTGTCATCCCCGGCGGCGGCGGAACGCAGCGGCTGGCTCGGTTGGTCGGCCCGAGCCGCGCGAAGGACATGGTCTTCACCGGCCGCTTCGTCGGTGCCGAGGAAGCGCTGCGCATCGGATTGGTGGACGAGGTGGTAGCACCGGACGAGGTCTACAACGCCGCCCGCGCCTGGGCGATGCAGTTCACCACGGGCGCGTCGCGGGCACTCGCCGCGGCCAAAGCGTCGATCGATCAGGGACTCGACGTCGACCTCACCACTGGACTCCGCATCGAGGCTCAGCAGTTCGCGGCCCTGTTCGCCACCGAGGATCGCACCATCGGGATGACGTCCTTCGTGGCCGACGGCCCGGGCAAGGCGACCTTCACCGGACGGTGATTCGGCAGCCGTCCACAGAGAAAAGTTGTTCCACAGCTACCGGATAGTAGGCTCGCCTGATGACTGCAAGCCCCCACGACGGTGTCAATCGATCTCTCTCGAATGTGACGCCCTTGGTCTCGGCCGACGCCGGTGACCGCCAGGTCGATCCAGCCCCGAACCCCCACGCCACTGCCGAGCAGGTCGAGGCTGCACGGTCGGACACCAAACTGGCGCAGGTTCTGTACCACGACTGGGAAGCCGAGACCTACGACGACAAGTGGTCGATCTCCTACGACGAGCGATGCATCGACTATGCCCGTGGCAGGTTCGATCAGGCGGTGTCCGGTGACGCGTCGGCGCAGTCCGCGCTGCCGTACGGCCGCGCCTTGGAGTTGGGCTGCGGAACCGGTTTCTTCCTGCTCAATCTGATGCAGGCGGGCATCGCCGACAAGGGCTCTGTCACCGACCTGTCCCCGGGAATGGTGAAGGTTGCGCTGCGCAATGCCGAGCACCTCGGTCTCGATGTGGACGGGCGCGTGGCCGACGCAGAGACCATCCCGTACGAGGACAACACCTTCGATCTGGTCGTCGGGCACGCTGTGCTCCACCACATCCCGGACGTCGAGCAGTCGCTGCGCGAGGTGCTGCGCGTACTCAAGCCCGGCGGGCGCTTCGTCTTCGCGGGCGAACCGACCACAGTCGGCAACTTCTACGCTCGCTGGCTCGGGCGCATCACCTGGGAAACGACCACTCGCGTGACCAAGCTGCCGTTCCTGGCGAGCTGGCGCAAGCCGCAGGAAGAGCTCGACGAGTCCTCGCGCGCCGCTGCACTCGAGGCCGTCGTCGACCTGCACACGTTCGATCCCTCCGATCTCGAGAACATCGCGTTGTCGGCCGGTGCCGAGCACGTGCAGGCGAACACCGAAGAGTTCGCCGCCGCGCTGCTCGGGTGGCCGGTGCGCACGTTCGAGGCCGCAGTTCCCGCGGGCAAATTGGGCTGGAACTGGGCGAAGTTCGCCTTCGGCGGCTGGAAGACGCTCAGTTGGGTCGACGAGAACGTGTTGCAGCACGTCGTACCGCGCGGGCTGTTCTACAACGTGATGATCACCGGCACCAAGCCCGCTCCTCGCGCTTGATCGGCTCGGACCGCCGCAGACTCTGCGCTCGAGTCCGCTAGTGGGCTACGAATTCACCGGCACCGACCTCGACTTCCTCCGAAGCGAGGCCGGTGCCGGTGCTCTTGCTGCGGTCGACGATCTCGAGCTCGGCGCTCGAACGTCGGTGCGAGACACGGCCTGGGTGCGCACTCGCTTCCCCGACCATGCGAGTGCACTGATCGAAACCGTGACGGTCCGGCGCAAGGCCCGAGTGAAGTTGCTCGACTCCGATCACTGGCTGGTGACCGACGAGGCCGTCCAGCAGGCGACTCCGACGATGGTCGCACGCAGACGCGCGACTCGGCTGGCCGGCCGTCGGGTGCACGACGTCACGTGTTCGATCGGTAGCGAATTGGCCGCACTGGTCAGCACGGCCGATGTGGCAGTAGGCAGCGATCTCGACCCGATTCGGCTGCGCATGGCCGCACACAACGTCTTGGGTGCCACCGTGCTGCGGGCCGACGCACTGACACCCATCACTCGGGGAACCGTCGTCGTTGCCGATCCCGGACGCCGAGCGGGCGGCCGTCGACGCCACGATCCGGCAGCACTACAACCTCCGTTACCGGACCTGTTCGACGCCTATCGCGGCCGAGATCTGGTCGTCAAGTGTGCTCCCGGCCTGGATTTCGACGCCGTCGATTGGACCGGCGAGATCGAGGTGGTCTCGCTCGACGGGGGAGTGCGTGAGGCCTGTCTCTGGTCGGAAGGTTTGAGCGAGAACGGTGTTCGGCGTCGCGCGTCCGTTCTCCGGTCCGACGGCAGTGTTCTGGAACTGACCGATGCCGAGTCCGACGACATCCCGGTTCGGCCGCCGGGGCGCTACATCGTCGACCCCGACGGCGCAGTGGTCCGGGCCGGTCTGGTTCGGCACTACGGTGCCAGATTCGGTCTGTGGCAACTCGATCCGAGGATCGCATATCTGACCGGCGACACGATCCCCACCGGGGTGCGCGGCTTTCCCATTCTGGAGCAGGCGAAGTTCTCGGAGAAAGTGCTTCGGCAACAACTGAATCGGTTGGACTGCGGCTCGGTGGAAATTCTGGTCCGCGGAGTCGACGTCGATCCCGCGATACTGCGTCCCAAGCTCAAACTTCGCGGATCCGTGGCACTCTCGGTGGTGATCGCCCGAGTCGATCGGTCCGCGGTGGCGTTCGTCTGCGCTCCCGGTGCCGTCGGTCAGCCGGTGTAGGTGAAGATCTCGCCGAGATAGCTCGCCGTGACGACCTGGCCGTCCGGTCCGATGGACGTGCCGACAGTGGTGCCGACGACGTCGGGAACGGGCTGCACGTCCACCGTCTCACCGGTCGCTGCATCGAACGAGAACAGTGCGAGTCCGTCGTCCTCACGAACGACGGTGTGCCCACGCCCGTCGGCGGATTGCGCTGCGCTGCCTGCCTGTTCGACGTCGTCGCGCACCCACACTCGTTCGACCGAATCACCGTTGTCGCGCAAGCCGACGAGAGTGCCGTCGCCGCCCGACGGCACGATCGTGCCGTCCGAGGCGATCGAGGGACTGGCACCGATGCCGAGCCCGGTGCCCTCGGTCCACTTCTGTCGACCGTCGGCCGAGTCGAACGCGGTCAGCCTCCCGTCGACATCGGCCAGGTAGACCGTCGATCCGTCCTCGGACAGCACCGGACTCGACGCGACTCCGGCGGGCAGCAGGTCCGAGGACCAACGCTCGGTGAGTCCGGGCGAACCGTCGCGGTCGTACTGCAGGGAAACGAGCTGTGGCGCAATCGAACCCGGACGCCACAGCGTCAGGTAGATCGTTCCGGTCGCGCTGTCGACCGCCGGCGCAGCGGGCACGGGGCATTCGGATTCACCCGAGGTGCACTGCGCGAGTCCGGTGTCGACCGGAAGAAAATCGGTGTTCGGGTCGGTCAAGAAGTTCGGCGTCGGAACCAGATCGAGTATCGGCACCCGAAGCTGCCCGTTCTGCGAATCCAGCACGCTGACCTGGCCCATCTGGGTGATCGAGAGCACGCTGCCGTCGCCGAGGAACTGGGCGGACTTGGGCACTCCGTACACCGGTGTGCGCCACCGCAGTTGTCCGTGGTCGTTGTACGAGTTCATGCCGCCGTCGTCGCCGATGTAGACGTTGATCGCCGAATCGACGGTAGGAGTGGCGGTGACGACGGACGGCCCGACGCGATTGCACCAGCGCTTGCGCGCAGACTCGATCTCGAAGGAGAAGAGGTTGCAGCCGGATTCGGTGGCAGCGGTGACGAACATCTGACCGGTGGATCCGATGGAGACCGGCGAGGTCACGGGGCCGCCGGTGGGGCGCGTCCAGTCCAGTGACAGAGGAGTTGCGACCGACACTGCGGTAGCAGCGCTGTTGTGGGAATTCGCCTGCGCCGCAGGCCACGAATCGGGGGACAGCGGTTCGATGGCCGACGTGTCGGTGCCGCAGCCGCTCACCAGTGCCAACGCTGCCGCTACTGCAGTGACCCTTCTGCCGGTCCTGCCCTTGGCCCTGACGCCGCGCATCGATCGCTCCCCATGCTTCGAGTCCGTGCCCGACATGGTGCCGGGCCGTGCTGTTGTTCGACTCGCCGACGAACAACAGTCGACAGGCAACCCTAGCCCGCGCGAGGGTGGCGGCAGAGAGGGGGCGAACGAGAAACTAGGGTGAACGTCCATGACGAGTATGTGGAACGCGCCGCTGCGAACACGCTGGCGCGGGTCGAGGCGACGCGACACCGAACAGGCGCGGTTCCTCACGCGCGCGTCCCTCGACTGGGTGCTTGCCAACAAGGCGTACACGCCCTGGTACCTCGTTCGGTACTACCGCCTCGCGAAGTTCAAGCTCGCCAACCCGCACGTGATCCTCAAGGGCATGGTGTTTCTCGGCAAGAACGTCGAGATTCATTCCACACCCGAGCTCTCGCGGCTCGAGATCGGCCGGTGGGTTCACATCGGCGACGGCAATGCCATTCGCTGCCACGAGGGTTCGCTGCGGATCGGCGACAAGGTGGTGTTCGGCAAGGACAACGTCGTCAACACCTACCTCGACATCGAGATCGGAGCGTCGACGCTGGTGGCCGACTGGTGCTACATCTGCGATTTCGATCATCGGATGGACGATGTGAACATGCCCATCAAGGATCAGGGAATCGTCAAGGGGCCGGTGCGAATCGGACCGGACACGTGGATCGCGGCCAAGGTGACGATTCTGCGCGAAACCAGGATCGGGCGTGGCTGCGTGCTCGGTGCCCATGCCGTGGTCAAGGGCGAGATCCCCGATTACAGCATCGCCGTCGGCGCGCCCGCCAAGGTCGTCCGCAATCGCAAGGTCGCCTGGGAGGCCGGTGCCGCCGAACGTGCGAAGTACATTGCCGCGCTGGAAGATATCGCTCGCAAGAAGGCTCTCGGACAGGCCGAGGCGGCGCGGGAGAACTGACCCCGGCTCAGGTACGGCCGGGGAGAGCGCGTTCGACTATGTGTGGGCGGCCCAGCGGATGTCGAACTTTGCGCTTGGCTTCCAGATAGACCTGGGCCGTCGATTCGGCGACGTGCTTCCAGTCGAAATCCACGGTGAGGCGTTCGCGGGCGGCCACGGCCCGTTCCTGCGTGGCGTCGGCGTTGTCGAGAACTGTGCGAACGGCCGCGGCCAGCCCGCCGACGTCGGCAGGTGCGAAGGACAGGCCGGTCACACCGTCGACGATCGCCTCACCGAGACCACCCGCGGTCGACGCGACCAGCGGGGTGCCCGCCGCCGCGGCCTCGAGAGCGATGATGCCGAAGGGCTCGTACCGACTGGGTAGGACGATGGCGTCGGCCCCGTGCAGCCATCCGAGCAGTTCGGCGTGATCCAGATTGCCGAGGAAAGACACCGCTCGGGCGACGCGGTGGGTGCGCGCCAACCCTGCCAACCAGGCGAACTGCGTTCCCTCGCCGGCGATGTGCAGGGTGGTACCCGGGTGGCTTCGTCGAATGCGCGGGAGGGCTGCGATGGCGTCCTGGATGCCCTTCTCGTACTCGAGCCGGCCGACGTAGAGCAACTTGGCCGGCTCCGATCGAGGCTCTCGTCGCCGAAAGTGCCAGGTGGATCGGTCGATTCCGTTGCGAATCACCTTCACCGCCGACTCGGATACCCCGAACAGGGTGGTGACCTCGTCCTTCATCGACGACGAGCACGTGATGACCGCGTCGGAATCGTTGGCGAGCCACCACTCGATGGAATGCACCTGACGGTTCACGGGGCCGGAGATCCAGCCGCTGTGTCTTCCGGCCTCGGTGGCGTGAATGGTCGAGACCAGCGGCACGTCGTAGAACTCGGCCAGAGCGATCGCGGGGTGCGCGACCAGCCAGTCGTGAGCGTGGACGACGTCGGGCTGCCAGCCCTCGCCCAGTCCCGGTTTGCCCAGCGCGACGCCGGCGCGCACCATCGCATGGCCCATCGCGAGAGTCCACGCGAGCATGTCCTCTCCGAAGACGAAGTGCGCCGGATCCTCGGCGACGGCGACCACCAGTACACCGTCTTCGATGTGGTGTGACGTCGGGTGGGTGGCGGCGTCGGTTCCGGTGGGTCGACGCGAGAGTACGACGACTTCGTGGCCGCAGCGGACCAACTCGGTCGCCAGGTGATGAACGTGCCGACCCAGGCCGCCGACCACCACGGGTGGGTACTCCCACGACACCATCAGAATCCTCATCGAGGCCCCCCTGCACTTCTTCGCTCGTGGGCACCGGGCAGCCGGCGCGCGTCCAATGCAGGGAACAATCCGTCCGCGCGGTTCCACTGCTGCGCCAAGTCGTTCGCCCGGGCAGGCAATTCGCTCGCGGCGGCGGCGGCGATCTCGCGCAGCGCGTGCGCGTGGACGTGCGCCCGCTCCCGTGCATAACCTGCGGCGGAATCCTTGCTGACCATGAACGCCCAGTCGCTGGCTACGGCCATCAGTGTCTCACGCAGTATCTGATCGTTGACCCGATTGCGCAGTTCGGGCCCACCGGTGCGACGCTGTTTCTCCCGTGCGATATCGACGGCGTCGAGAGCGGTCCGGGAGACCTCGGAGTTCAGCGCCACCAGGTCGGCGACGTCGTCGCCCGCCCACACCCGCCAGTCCTTGCCCGATCCCCACGAGGAATCCTGCAGTTCGAGCGGTGCACCGACGTACCCATGCTCGCGCGCGTCGTTCAGCGTGCCGACGGTGATTCCGGCGGCCGGGAGTGCGCGCATGAGCTTCTCCACCCACTGCGGGCCCTCGTGCCACCAGTGCCCGAACAGCTCGGTGTCGAATGCGGCCACGACCAGAGCGTCGCGGCCGATTCGCTCGGATTCGGAGATCAGGCGCCTGCGCACCACATCGACGAAGTCGGCGACGTGGCGGTCCACCGTCGCCGCGGCACGCTCGGGGTCGTAGGGTGCCTTGTCGTGCGAGGCGACCGTGCGGCCGGTGACGCGCGCAGGCTTGAGGCCGGTGTCGTGATCGTAGGTGTGGAAGTCCCGATAGGCACCGTGGCCGGGATAGCCCGATTTCGGTGACCAGACGCGGTAGCTGACCGGCAGGTCGCGTCCGAACGCGACCACGTCGGAGTCCCACACCGGCCTGCCGAGGGAGGTATCGCCGCGCATCGCGGGGCCGTCGACCATGAAGTGCGAGACCCCGGCCGCGGCGTACTCGGTTTCCATCCCGGGTGTGAAACCGCACTCGGGCGCCCAGATGCCTCGGGGCGTGGCACCCCACCGGGCGCGGGCATCGAGCAGGCCCTCCCGGAGTGAGAATGCACGGAGTCGAGGATCGAGCAGCGGCTGGAACGGGTGTGCCAGCGGTCCGCCCAGCAGTTCGACGGTCCCGGCGTCGATCAGCGGCCGCAGTACGGCGGACCCACCGTGTCGCCACTCGGTCTCGAACCGATCGAGCGCGGCGGCGGAACCTTGGTGCTCGCGAATCGACAGATCTCGGTCGGTCGCCTCGTGGGCCCGTAGCTGCCAGTTACCGAGCCAGTGGTGCATCCCGGACAGGCAGTGCGGATCGTCGAGCTGGGCGGCCAGCACCGGGGTGATCCCCAGCGACAACACGTTGGTGTGGCCATCGTCGGCCAGTCGCTCCAGAGCCGCGGTGATCGGCAGGTAGCAGTCCGCCCATGACTGATGGAGCCATTCCTCGCCGACGGGCCAGCGCCCGTGATTGGCCAGCCACGGCAGGTGGGAGTGCAGCACGAGGGAGAACATGCCCGGCACGGTGGCACCGGATGTCACCCGATCACCGCGCTCGAGCTCTTGGTGGCGACGGCGACCAGGTCGAGGCTGGCGTCGATGTTTTCGGCGGTGATGTCGAAGTCGTCGATCGAGATCGCCGCGACGTCCGCGGTGAGCTCCTCGGGCCAGGGTTCGCCGGCCAGGGCTCGCTCGATCTGGGCGTCGATGAACGAACCGCCGTGTTTGGCGTCCAAAGCGGCCAGTGTGCGTCCGTGCCGGACACCGGTCAGTTCGTCGACGGTCAGCCGGGCGTCCACCAGGAGCTCGGTCAGTTCGCCCGCGTCGAGCTCGCGGGTGTGGAAGGGGTTGAGCGGAGTGTCGCGGCCGGGGGAGAACGTGATGCGGTTGGGCGTGCTGATCAACAGAGTTCCGCCGGGCTTGAGGACACGGTGCACCTCGGCGAGAAACGCGCCCTGGTCCCAGAGGTGCTCGATCACCTGGAAGTTGACGACGACGTCGACCGAGGAATCGGCGACGGGAAGACGGTCGAGGTTGCCGCGCAGCATCGTCACCCTCGGGTAGCGCACGCGCACGTGTTCGGCCGCGGACGCGTCGTAGTCGAGGCCGAGGACATGCGCCGCGACATCGGCAATCATGTTGGCTCCGTAGCCTTCTCCGGATCCGGCTTCGAGGACGGTGCGGTCTCGGCAGCGTTCGACCAGAGCGCGGTAGACCACCTCGTGTCGGCGGAACCAGTAGTTCTCCTCGGCGATGCCGGGCACCGTGCGCTCCCCGGTGAGGGGGAGTGGTTCCGGTGCCGGTGCCTGAGCCGATGAATCGTTCACCGACGGAAGGTTAGTGGAGGCGCGGGTGAGGTAAGCCAACGTGGTCTCCATAACAGTCGGGGCGCGGATGTATGGTCGGACAGGCAGGGAGGCAAGTTACCCACGAGTAACTACGGTGAGGTAACCTCGTCCCAGACCGTAGAACTGCAGTAACCGTTAGAACACTCACGATCAGCAGAACATGACCAGGAGGTCGACGCAGACCCATGACGAACATCGTTGTTTTGATCAAGCAGGTTCCAGACACGTGGTCCGAGCGCAAGCTCACCGACGGTGACTACACCCTCGATCGCGAGGCTGCCGACGCCGTCCTCGACGAGATCAACGAGCGGGCCGTCGAAGAAGCACTGCTCATCAAGGAAGCTCAGGGCGGTGAGGTGAAGGTCCTGTCCGCAGGTCCCGATCGCGCCACCGACGCCATCCGCAAGGCTCTGTCGATGGGTGCGGACAGCGCAGTGCACCTCAACGACCCCACTCTGCACGGCTCCGACGCGATCCAGACCGGATACGCCTTGGCCGCAGCACTGGGCAACGTCGCGTTCGAGAACGACGAGCCGGCCGATCTCATCATCGCAGGCAACGAGGCCACCGACGGTCGTACCGGTGCCGTTCCCGCGATCATCGCCGAGTACCTCCAGATCCCGGCTCTGACGCAGCTGCGCAAGCTCACCGTCGCCGACGGCAAGGTCAGCGGCGAGCGGGAGACCGACGAAGGCATCTTCGGCCTCGAGGCCACGTTGCCCGCCATCGTGAGCGTCACCGAGAAGATCAACGAGCCGCGCTTCCCGTCGTTCAAGGGAATCATGGCCGCGAAGAAGAAGACGGTGCAGACCATCACACTCGCCGACATCGGTGTCGAGGACGGCATCGTCGGCGTCGACAACGCGGGCACGACAGTCACCTCGTCCACCCCGAAGCCTCCCAAGACTGCAGGCGAGCGGCTCACCGACGAGGGCGACGGCGGCGACAAGATCGCCACCTACCTCGTCGGCCAGAAGATCATCTGATCCCGCCCCACCGAGCAATCGAAGACAAACGAGGAGCAAGTCATGGCAGAAGTACTCGTGCTCGTGGAGCACGTCGAGGGAACACTGAAGAAGGTCAGCACCGAGCTGATCACCGCTGCTCGCGCGCTGGGTGAGCCGTCCGCGGTCGTCACCGGCCCGGTCGGCACCACCGACAAGGTCGCCGACGCGCTGACCGAAGCCGGTGCCGAGAAGATCTACGCCGCCGAATCCGACGCAGTCGACGGATTCCTCGTCACCCCGAAGGTCGACGTGCTGTCGGCCCTCGCGGAGTCGGTCTCGCCGGCAGCGATCATCACCGCGGCCACGATCGAGGGCAAGGAAGTTGCGGGCCGACTCGCAGCACGCCTCGGCTCGGGCTACCACAACGATGTCGTCGCGATCAACGGCGACGGCAGTGCCGTCTACTCCATCTTCGGTGGCGCGTTCACCGTCGAGGCCAAGGCCAACGGCGACGTCCCGGTCATCTCGCTGCGCCCCGGTGCGGTCGAGGCCGAGCCGAAGGCCGGTGCGGGCACCCGCGAAACCGTCGAGGTCCCCGCGCAGGAAGAGGGGGCCGTCAAGGTCACCTCGCGTGATCCGATCGTCGGCGGCGACCGTCCGGAGCTCACCGAGGCATCGGTCGTCGTCTCCGGCGGACGTGGTGTCGGCAGCGCCGACAAGTTCACCGTCGTCGAGGACCTCGCCGACTCGTTGGGTGCCGCAGTGGGTGCCTCGCGCGCTGCCGTGGACTCCGGCTACTACCCGGGCCAGTTCCAGGTGGGCCAGACGGGCAAGACCGTCTCCCCGCAGCTGTACGTGGCACTGGGCATCTCCGGAGCCATCCAGCACCGTGCAGGCATGCAGACCTCGAAGACGATCGTCGCGGTCAACAAGGACGAGGAAGCGCCCATCTTCGAGATCGCCGATTACGGCATCGTCGGTGACCTCTTCAACGTCGCACCGCAGCTGACCGATGCAGTGAAGAAGCACAAGGGATAGCCACAGTCGCTGTTCTGCGAGAAGGCCCTCACCGCGTCGACGGTGGGGGCCTTCTCCCGTGAGGCGGGCAACCTTGTTCATGCAAACTCTTCCGACACGTTCCCCCGTCGACGCCCGGTAGTCTTCCTGGCTCGTTAGACACACCTCATGACCACTTCCGTCATGAGCTCCACTGCCTCGATCGTCCCGGCCACCGACCGCTACTCGCTGGTGTTGTCCACCGACCCGGAGCATCGACTCGCGGCGCAGCGTCTGCGCTACGAGGTGTTCGCGTCCGAGCCGGGCTTTTCCATTCCCACCGACACCGACGGCCTCGACGCCGATCGGTTCGACGAATTCTGCGACCACCTGCTCGTTCGTGACACGTGGACCGACACGTTCGTCGGCTGCTATCGCATGTTGCCGCCGCAGGCCGCCGTGTCTGCCGGCGGGTACTACACCGCAACCGAATTCGATATCTCCGCACTCGATCCAGTCGGCATGAATATCGTCGAAATGGGCAGGGCAGCAGTTCATCCCGATCATCGATCCGGCTCCGTGCTCGGGCTGATGTGGGCCGGAATTCTGCACTACCTCGATGTGACAGGATACGAGTGGGTGATGGGCTGCGTGTCGGTGCCCATGCAGTCGGCACCCGCGGACCCGATCGGGGCCAACGTTCGCAGTGTTCGAGACCGCCTGTTGGACAAGCACGCTACGCCGATCGACCGGAGGGTCCGGCCGTATGCTCCGGTCGTCGTCGACGGCGTCGATCTGGTCGACATCGAACCCGCGCAACGAACGTCGATGCCGCCGTTGATGAACGGCTATCTCCGACTCGGCGCCTCCATCTGCGGTGAGCCCGCACACGATCCCGAATTCGGTGTCGCAGATTTCGTCGCCCTACTCGGCCTGCACGAGGCCAACACTCGTTACCTCGACCGATTGCGCTCGGCCGCAACAACGTTCGAGTCGGGTGTCCGATGACGCAGTCCATCGCGCACGCTCACGCGTGGCTGCCGTCCTCGCCGTGCAGCGACGGCTGTCTGCCGAAGAACCCACCGACGGTCGGACGCATCGTGCTCGTGCTCCGTGTCGTGCTGGCACTGCTGGCGTTCGGGTTGCTGCCGGTGTTGGTCGTCCTCGGGGTTCCTTTCCCGCGGGTTCGCCGTTCGCTGACGCGGATCGGTGCTCGCACACTGCTGTTCGCCATCGGCATCGATCTGACCGTGCTCGACGCCCGGTCCGAGCGGGAACGCTCCCGAACCGCTGCGGGTGCCCTGCACGTCGCCGGTCACATCTCCTGGACCGACGTCGTGGTACTCACCGCGGTTCGGCCGTCGACGTTCGTCGCGCGTGCCGACCTGATCGACTGGCCGGTGCTCGGCCGCCTTGCGCGCGCCATGAAGGTGCTCCCGATCGATCGAGCTCGATTGCATCAGCTCCCCGACGTCGTCGATCAGGTGGCCGACCGCGTCCGCGCCGGTGGTTCGGTCGTCGTCTTCCCCGAGGCCACCACCTGGTGTGGTCGTGCATACGGATCGCTTCGGCCGGCGTTGCTGCAGGCCGCGATCGACTCGGAGACCTGGGTGCAGCCGATTCGGCTGCGCTACCTCGACCGGACCGGCGAGCAGACCACCGCCACCTGCTTCGTGGGCGACGAAACGATCGGCGCGTCCATCGGGCGTATCTTTCGACTCCGAGGAGTACGTGCCGAGGTGGAGTTCACGGCCCCGGAGGCACCCGGCGGCGATCGACGCGACCTGGCGCGGCGCTGCGAGGTGGCAATTCGCCGCGACGACGGAGTGGAGCCTGCGGAACGACCCCGGAAGGACGTCTACGACCCTTCGGTGCACGGAGTGATGGCCGAGGCCGAGCGCAGCCCGATGTCGCCGACGGTTGCGGCGGCCTGACCGAGCGTCGATCGCAGTGACCGCGGACCCACCTCGCGCGGGTAGGTCCGCGGTCACGACAGCGGGTATCGTCTAGCCTGTCATGCCTTCTGTGCGCAGTACGACTGCTTCCGCCCCGCCGCGGCCACCGGTGTATCTCGATCACGCAGCGACGACTCCGATGCTGCCGAGCGCGATCGAGGCGATGACCTCTGTGTTCGCCACGGTGGGCAACGCGTCCTCGCTGCACACCTCCGGTCGATCCGCTCGGCGTCGAGTGGAAGAGTCTCGCGAGTCGATCGCTGCAGACCTCGGCGCGCGTCCCTCCGAGGTGATCTTCACCTCCGGCGGTACCGAGAGCGACAACCTCGCCGTCAAGGGCATCTTCGCGGCTCGGCGGGACTCCGATGCCGCACTGACCAGGATCATCGCCAGCTCGGTCGAGCATCACGCGGTGCTCGATGCAGTGGAGTGGCTCGTTGCGCACGAAGGTGCACGTGTGACCTGGCTCCCGGTCGACACCGAGGGGCGGGTCACCGCCGATGTGCTGCGCGCCGAATTGGCCTTGCATGCAGACGAGACCGCGCTGGTCACGGTGATGTGGGCCAACAACGAAATCGGCACCGTCATGCCGATCGCCGAGCTCGCTTCCGTGGCCGCCGAATACGGGGTTCCGATGCACAGCGATGCGGTCCAGGCGGTCCCGCATCTGCCCGTCGATTTCTCCGAGAGCGGTCTGTCCGCACTCAGTATCGCCGCACACAAGTTCGGCGGCCCCCAAGGTATCGGCGCGCTGCTGCTCGGACGCCAGGTTCCGTGTGTTCCGCTCTTTCACGGTGGGGGACACGAACGAGACGTTCGATCCGGCACCCCGGACACAGCAGGCGTCGTTTCGATGGCAGCCGCGCTGCGGACGACGGTGCAGAACTCGGCTCGGCACCGTGCAGAACTGCGAGCGTTGCGCGATCGGTTGATCGTCGGAATCAGAGATGCCGTTCCCGACGCCATCCTCAACGGCCCGGAAGGCGACGACCGACTCGCGGGCAACGTGCACTTCACCTTCCCGGGTTGCGAAGGCGATTCGTTGTTGATGCTGCTCGATGCGGCGGGCATAGAATGCTCGACGGGTTCCGCCTGCACCGCAGGCGTGGCCAGCGCCAGCCATGTACTGATCGCGCTCGGGTGCGATCCCGCTGTGGCTCGCGGATCGCTTCGGTTCTCGCTGGGAGCCGGCTCGTCCGATTCGGACGTCACCACTGTGCTTGCGGCGCTGCCGCAGGTCGTCGAACGTGCTCGTGCCGCCGGACTTGCCGGTGTCGGAGCTCGAGGAGGAAATCGTTGATGCGTGTTCTGGCTGCTATGAGCGGGGGAGTCGACTCGGCCGTGGCCGCGGCCCGTGCCGTGGACGAGGGCCACGATGTCGTCGGTGTGCACCTTGCTCTGTCGACGGCTCCGGGCGCTCTGCGCACCGGATCGCGCGGGTGCTGCTCCAAGGAGGACGCAGGTGATGCTCGCAGAGCTGCCGACGTGCTCGGAATCCCGTTCTACGTATGGGATTTCGCCGATCGCTTCAAAGAGGACGTCATCGACGATTTCGTCGCTTCCTATGCCGCAGGCGAGACGCCCAATCCGTGCCTGCGCTGCAACGAGAAGATCAAGTTCTCCGCTCTGGCGGACCGGGCCCTGGCACTGGGCTTCGATGCCGTCGCCACCGGGCACTACGCGCAATTGCACGACGGAGTCCTACGCCGGGCCGTGGACGCGGACAAGGACCAGTCGTACGTCTTGGCCGTACTGAATCAGGCCCAGCTCTCGCGCGCGATGTTCCCCATCGGAGACACCCCCAAATCGGAGATCCGCGAGGAAGCGGCCGAGCGTGGG
Organism: Rhodococcoides navarretei; assembly: GCF_038069675.1. NCBI lineage: Bacteria > Bacillati > Actinomycetota > Actinomycetes > Mycobacteriales > Nocardiaceae > Rhodococcoides > Rhodococcoides navarretei. The sequence continues at coordinate 3,099,074 of NZ_JBBPCN010000001.1, read as the reverse complement.
CTCGCCGTTGCGGACAAGCCCGACAGCCACGACATCTGCTTCATCCCCTCGGGCGACACGCGGGCGTTCCTCGGCGCACACATCGGTGTGCGCCCGGGCAAGGTCGTCGACTCCGAGACCGGAGCCGAACTGGCAGACCACGAGGGCGTACACGGTTTCACCATCGGGCAACGCAAGGGCCTCGGTGTCGAAGGTCCTGCCGCCGACGGTCGTCCCCGCTACGTCACCTCGATCGAACCGGAGAGCGGCACCGTCATGGTCGGTTCTGCGCAGAAGCTCGACGTCTGGGCGATCAGCGGAGACCGCGCGGTGTGGACCGAGGGCAGTGCTCCGACCGGCCCCATCGAATGTGTCGTCCAGGTTCGCGCACACGGCGGGCTGACCGAGGCCGTCGCCGAGGCCGCGGGCGACGGGATGGAGATCCAGCTGCGGACTCCGTTGACCGGTGTCGCCAAGGGGCAGGCAGCGGTGCTGTACCGCAAGGACATTCACGGAGACATCGTCATCGGCAGCTCGACCATCTCGGGCACTCGATCCGAGCGCGAGTGACCCCGAGCACTTTCGCAGGGCTGGCGACCGGCATCGGTTCGTGGCCGGGTACGGACATCAGTGAAGCAGCAGCCGTTGTCGTCGGCGAGTTCGCCGAACTTCCGCACCTCGTCGAGCTTCCGGCTCGCGGCCTCGGAGCGGACATGATCGGTCGCACCGGAGCCATCATGGTCGACGTCGAACTCGACGTGCGCACCTCCGGCTATCGCGTCGTGCCACGTCCGATGATCGCCGGCCGTCGCGCAGCCGATTTTCTCGCCGAGGACCTCGATGTACTCGAGGAACTGTGGGAGGTGTCGGGGCTGCGCGGCAGTGGCCGCACCGTCAAGGTGCAGGCCGCCGGGCCGTTCACGATGGCAGCGCAGGTCGAACTTCGGCACGGCCATCGAGCCCTCACCGATCGCGGGGCCCTACGGCATTTCGCGGAGTCCCTCGGCGAGGGACTGCGTCTGCATTGCGCCGAGTTGGCGCATCGCCTGGGAGCCGACGTCGTCGTTCAGCTCGACGAGCCCAGTCTCGCAGCCGTTCTGGCCGGTAGCCTGACGGGCATCACCGGGCTCGATTCGGTGCGGGCAGTCCCCCAACCGGATGTTCTCGACCTCCTCGATTCGCTGATCGAGACGATCGACCTTCCCGTCGCGGTGCATTGCTGCGACGGCGACGTTCCCTTCGACCTGCTTCGCCGTTCGCGTGCCGCTGCGGTCGCCGTCGACGCGACGGCGCTGCGCCGCAGCGACTTCGACGGGGTCGGCGAGCTGCTGCAATCCGGCAAGACGTTGATGCTCGGGTTGATTCCGTCCGAAGACCCCGTGCGGCCGCCCCATTGGCGCGAACTGGCCGAGCCGGGTGTCACGTTGATCGACCGCCTCGGTTTCGACAGATCTGTCCTCGCCTCGCTGATTTCGGTGACTCCTACGTGCGGATTGGCCGGCAGCACACTGGAGTGGGCCCGTCGCGCAACAGGACTCGCCCGGGACGTGGCCGCTGCGTTCGGAGATTCACCGGATTCGTTGTGAGATCGCACAGCGCGTCGGCGTCCTGTGTCGCAGACTTCGCTCCGTTCGAGCCAACGACTATTAGGGCGTCGAATAGGTGTGACACTATTCACATGGCCGTCGGGGGTCTGTTGAATCGGTGGGAGTTCGAGAAATGGCATCAGGTGGTCGCGACTTCGATGAGGTTGCCTCCCGCCGGCGTTCGGGCAGGCACCGTCGAGGTCTGGTAGCGAAACTGGCCGCGGCCACCTCCGACTGGTATCGAGCGCCGCACGATTTCGAGTGGATCATCAACCACCGATCGACCCGACCGCTGACCGGGATCATTCGGGTCGTGTTCGGCTCGGCGGTACTCATGTACGCGCTCACCTCGATTCTGATGCTGTTCTCCGATCTCGGTCCACGCGGCTCCCTGGCAATCGGGTGGGTCTTCTTCGTACTGGTGATTCAGGTGCTCGTCGCCGCACGGTGCGTGTTGGGCCCGATTCCGGGCAAGAAGTTCTTCGTGGGATTCCTCGCCTTCGGTGACATTCTGACCACGTCGGTTCTGCTGCTCTACGCGCCCGTTGCCTCGCTGATCGGGACGGTGCTCTTCGCCGTCACCGGGGCGTTCTGTACGTATTTTCTCAGCCCTCGATTGCTCGTCGCGCACCTGGTGTGGACCGCGACGTTCATCATCGGGTTCGGCATCCGCGTGTTCGTGGCAGTGATGAACGGCGAGGTCGCGTACATCGACGGGCCTTCGGTGGCAACGGCCACCGTGGTTCTCCTTCTCGCCACCGTCGGAGTACCCGTGTTCGCCCAGGTGGCGTGGACGACGCTGTCCAACGATGCCAAGAGGTCCGTGCTCGACCCGTTGACCGGGGTGTACAACCGGCGCGGCATCGACAGTGAACTGCTCGATCTGTGGCAACAGGCGAACAGAGGGACCATGTCCATGGCTTTCCTCGTGGTCGACATCGACAAGTTCAAGGCCGTCAACGACAACTTCGGGCACAGCCGCGGCGACGAGGTGATCGTTCGAGTCGCCGATCGGCTGCGCCGCCTCGTGCGGCACCAGGGCGGTGTGCTCGCCCGAACCGGCGGCGAGGAATTCCTGGTCGCGATGGTCGGCGACGCGCGGGGGATGGTCGATCTCGGCTTCGACGCGGTTCGGGTGCTCGCCGACCGCCGAGACGACATCCCCGTCACCGTCAGCGTGGGAATGGCACTGCTCCGCGAGGACTCCGCCCTGTGGGACGTGGGTAAGTCGGTGGTCGGAAGGGCAGCACGGACGGCGGACGCGGCGATGTACCGGTCCAAGCAGTCCGGCGGCAACAGTTTGGTCATCGACGAGATCTGAGAACCCGAACCACCCGCGGCCACCGCGCCGGTGCGCTCGGGTCGGAGCTTCTGCGATGATCGTCCGATGCATCGGTTATCGGACGCCCAACGACGTGGATTGCCCGCCGGAGTGCTGCTGTCGGTGATGGCCTCCGTGCTGGGCGGCATCTACGCAGAATCCTTCGTGAACGGTTTCGCGCTGACCGCCGGTATCTGCGCGGTGGCGCTCGTCAGCGCGACGCTGTTGCTGGGGTTGATGGGGCGATAGTCGGTGCCTGCCTGTCGGTGGGTTCGGATAATCTTCGAGACGTGCCCGAACCGACCGAACTGCCTGCAGGAACCGACGATGCCGCCGAGGCTGCCGGAGTCGAACTCGATCCCGCCACCTCCGCCGACCGTGAACGGTGGCAGACGCTGGCCGAGGAAGTACGTGGACATCAGTTCCGTTACTACGTACGCGATTCACCCATCGTGTCGGACGGTGAGTTCGACGCCCTGCTCCGCGAACTGAACGATCTCGAACGAGCGCACCCGGATCTGCGCACGGCGGACTCGCCGACCCAACTCGTGGGCGGCGGTTTCGCGACGGAGTTCACCGCCGTCGACCATCTGGAACGAATGCTGAGCCTGGACAACGTGTTCGATCACGACGAGCTTCGCGCCTGGGCCAAGCGGGTCGAGACCGAGGCAGGGTCCGATCTGGACTATCTGTGCGAGGTCAAGATCGACGGCGTGGCGTTGAACCTGGTGTACGAGAACGGCACTCTGGTGCGCGGTGCCACCCGAGGTGATGGGCGTACCGGCGAGGACGTCACGCTGAACGCTCGGACGATCGACGACATTCCCGATACCTTGACCGGCAGCGACGAGTATCCCGTCCCGGAGCTGCTCGAGGTGCGCGGTGAGGTGTTCTTCCGGTTGGAGGACTTCCAGGCGCTGAACGCGGCACTCGTCGAGGAGGGCAAACCCCCGTTCGCCAATCCACGGAACTCGGCGGCAGGCTCGCTTCGTCAGAAGAACCCGGCCGTCACCTCGAAACGACGTCTGGGCATGATCTGTCACGGCTTCGGACGGATGGTCGGCTTCACCCCCGATTCGCAATGGCATGCGTACGAGGCTCTGCAGGCGTGGGGTCTGCCGATCTCCACCCACACGGCGCGCGTGCAGGGCATCGACGCCGTCATCGAGAAGGTCGACTACTGGGACCAGCACCGCCACGACGTCGAACACGAGATCGACGGTCTGGTGGTCAAGATCGACGAGATGTCGTTGCACCGCCGGCTGGGAACGACGTCGCGAGCGCCGCGGTGGGCCATCGCGTACAAGTATCCACCCGAGGAAGTCACCACCACCCTGCTCGACATTCGGGTCAGCGTCGGCCGAACCGGGCGAGTGACCCCGTTCGCGTACATGACGCCGGTGCTGGTCGCGGGTTCCACGGTGTCTCTGGCAACCCTGCACAATGCGTCGGAGGTCAAACGCAAAGGCGTTCTGATCGGTGACACCGTCACGATTCGCAAAGCGGGAGAGGTCATTCCGGAGGTGCTGGGTCCGGTCGCCGATGCCAGGACCGGTGACGAGACCGAGTTCGTCATGCCCACCGAATGTCCGGAATGCTCCACGCCGTTGGCGCCGGCCAAGGACGGGGACGCGGACCTGCGCTGCCCCAATTCACAGTTTTGCCCGGCGCAACGCCGCGAGCGGGTGTTCTTCGTGGCCGAACGGCAGCGATTCGATATCGAGGGTCTCGGATACGAAGCAGCGACGGATCTTCTGGCCACCGGTGCGATCGAGGACGAGGGTGATCTGTTCTCGCTCACCGAGGACGACCTGATGAAGACGGCGATCTTCCGCACCAAGTCAGGCGCGTTGTCGGCTACCGGACGCAAACTGCTCGACAACCTGTCCACCGCCAAGAATCAGCCCCTGTGGCGAGTGCTGGTGAGCCTGTCCATCCGCCACGTCGGCCCCTCCGCCGCACGGGCCCTCGCCGGAGAATTCGGCAGCCTGGAGCGGATCGAGGCCGCGTCCGTCGAGGAGCTGTCGGCGGTGGACGGGGTAGGCGGCACCATTGCGGCCGCTGTCTCCGAGTGGTTCGACGTCGACTGGCACCGGGCCATCGTCGAGAAGTGGCGCAATGCCGGTGTGCGGATGGAGGACGAGCGCGACGCGTCGATCGAGCGCAACCTCGAGGGACTCTCGATCGTGGTCACCGGGTCGTTGACGTCGTATTCGCGCGACGAAGCCAAGGAAGCGATTCTGCTGCGCGGCGGTAAGGCCGCGGGCTCGGTCTCCAAGAAGACGGCGTTCGTGGTTGTCGGCGAAGCCCCGGGTTCCAAGCACGACAAGGCAATCGAGCTCGGCGTACCGGTGCTGGACGAAGCGGGTTTCACCCTGTTGTTGACGGAGGGACCCGACGCGGTGGCTCCGGCCGAACCGGACGCGCAGGACTGATCGGGCGCGGACGAGTCAGTTCAGTACCGTCGCGACGATGCCGGCGAGGTATCCGAGTCGGGCCACCTCCGACGGCCGGAATTCCGGACCTCCCGGTCTGCCCAGCATGAGCACGGTGCCGGTGGTGCCGAGGGGAGCAGCGGCGATCTTGGTGTCCATGTCGCGCCACACCTGGGGGACCCACTCTGCGTCGGCATCCAGAGCGGCGGGGGCTGTCAATGGGAACCACGGCAGTTCGGCGGCGTGGGTCTCGGGAGCTCCTGAGCTCCCCACGAGACGGAACGGACCGTGCGCGTTGGTGGCGACGACGGTGCTCCACCCCACTCGCAGGACGCGGGGAGCGCCGTCGACGAGCACCTGCAGCCGGTCATCGGACGCCGCGGCGACGCGATCGATCAATTCCAGCTCGCGGTGTGTGTCGAGCACGCCGGTGTACGGCCGAATGGAATCGACCCGGACGTCGTCGAGGTTCTCGGCGGCCGTGATCAGCGTGTCGGGAAGCGAACCGGGCGCGACATCGACCACCAGATCGTCGACGGCATAGCCGTCGCCACGTTCGATGACGTCGAGCGAGAGAATGTCCGCCCCGACCGAACCGAGCGCGACGGCCAACGATCCGAGGCTGCCCGGCCGGTCCGGTAGCTGGACGCGGAGCAGGTAGGACATGGCAGCTCCCTTGTCGACTTCTGGCGTACTTCGGCCACTGCGAAGGGAACACGGTGAACCCCGGCGCGAGCAATCCTTGCATCTTCGACCTGTCCGGTACCTCGCGCAACGCGAGCCGTGACAATTCTGACACCCGGAGCAGCCGCCAGGCGTGAGTGCAGCCTGCGTAGTGCTGCGCACTAGGCTGGACCGCGTTCGCGAACCTGAACGGTTCGCTCTGCACAAATACGGGGCCGCTTCGGCAGGCTCCGCTCCTACTGTGTGAAAGGGGTCTACGCGGTGCCAGACATCTCCCGCGACGAGGTCGCCCACCTCGCCCGGCTGTCGCGATTGGCTCTCGGCGATGCCGAACTCGACGAGTTCGCCGGCCAGCTGGATTCGATTCTTCATCACGTCAAGGCAGTGGCGGAGGTGGCGACGGACGACGTTCCGCCCACGGCCAACCCCAGCGACATCGTCAACGTGACGCGTCCCGACGTGATCGTTCCCGGCCTGACGCCGGAGCAATCGCTGTCCGGCGCACCGAACGCCGAAGAGGGCCGTTTCGCGGTGCCGCAGATTTTGGGAGAGAGCGAATGACCGACCTGACGAAGCTCGATGCGTCCGAGCTCGCCACCCGTATTCATGCTCGTGACGTCAGCGCGGTCGAGGTGACTCAGGCGCATCTGGACCGGATCTCCGAGGTCGACGGTGACCTGCACGCATTCCTGCATGTCGCGGGGGTCGAGGCACTCTCGGCGGCGACCGACGTCGATGCCGGGCTGGCTGCGGGGCAGGCACCCGCATCGGCCCTGGCCGGCGTTCCGCTCGCGCTCAAGGACGTGTTCACCACCACGGACATGCCGACGACGGCCGGATCGAAGATTCTCGACGGGTGGATGTCGCCGTACGACTCGACGTTGACCGCGAAGCTGCGGGCTGCGGGCATTCCGGTACTGGGCAAGACCAACATGGACGAGTTCGCGATGGGCTCGTCGACCGAGAACTCGGCGTACGGACCGACCAAGAACCCCTGGGACACCACGCGGATTCCCGGCGGCTCGGGCGGAGGCAGTGCAGCGGCGCTCGCCTCGTACCAGGCCCCTCTGGCCATCGGCACCGACACCGGCGGATCGATTCGTCAGCCGGCGGCCCTGACCGGCACCGTGGGAACCAAGCCGACCTACGGCAGCGTCTCCCGTTACGGACTGATCGCCTGTGCGTCCTCACTCGATCAGGGTGGCCCGTGTGGTCGAACCGTGCTCGACACCGCGTTGCTGCACGAGGTCATCGCCGGGTACGACGCGCGAGATTCCACGTCGGTGGACACGGCGGTTCGACCGGTCGTGCAAGCGGCCCGAGAAGGCGCTCGCGGTGACCTGACAGGCGTTCGCGTCGGTGTCGTCAAGGAACTGCACTCGGACAAGTACCAGCCCGGTGTCATCTCGTCGTTCGACGCCGCGGTGGCCACCCTCACCGAGCTCGGTGCCGAGGTGGTCGAGGTGTCGTGTCCCAACTTCGTGCATGCGTTGGCCGCCTACTACTTGATTCTTCCGTCGGAGGTGTCGTCCAACCTGGCTCGGTTCGACGGCATGCGGTACGGATTGCGCGCGGGTGACGACGGCAAGCACAGCGCCGAGCAGGTCATGGCCACCACGCGCGCGCAGGGGTTCGGACCGGAAGTCAAGCGCCGTATCATGATCGGAACGTACGCACTCTCGGCGGGCTACTACGACGCCTACTACGGTTCGGCCCTGAAGGTGCGCACGTTGATCGCACGCGACTTCGATGCCGCATACGAGAAGGTCGACGTGCTGGTGTCGCCGACGACCCCGACGACGGCATTCCCGTTGGGCGACAAGGTCGACGATCCGATGGCGATGTATCTCAACGACCTGTGCACGCTGCCGACGAACCTCGCGGGCCACTGCGCGATGTCGGTACCGTCGGGTCTTGCCTCCGAGGACGGACTGCCCGTGGGTCTGCAGATCATGGCTCCGGCGTTCGCGGACGAGCGGCTCTACCGTGTCGGTGCCGCATACGAGGCCGCTCGCGGCGCTCTGAGGTAGTTCGAGGTGCTGCATCGGTGGGCCGCCGACTTGGCTCATCTGCCACTGCTGTCCGGTGCGGTGCCGGCGGTCGCGTTGGCTGCGACCGCTGTCGGGACGGCTGTGCTGGTCGTCACTGTGGTGTTGAGGGTCCGGCGTGGCCGAGCGCTGCGAACGGTGTTCGGCCCGCTGAGCGTGCTCGGACTTGTCGCGTCGCTTCTGGTGGTGGCGATGTTACTGACCAATCTGACCGTCACCCGATACCCGACGGTGGCCGTCGCGCTGGGCCACCGACCGGCCGTCGAGACCGAGGGCACCGGCAGGTTGATGGATGTGGACGTGCCCGGCACGGTGTCGCATTTCGCCGCGCGGCCCGCGACCGTCTACCTTCCGGCGTCGTACGACGCCGGAGCGAGCGACCTACCGGTGCTGGTGCTCCTCACCGGCCAACCCGGCCATGTCGTCGACTGGATCGAGGGTGGTCGTCTGGCCCAGACGATGGACGCCTTCGCAGCACGTCACGGCGGTGCGGCCCCGATCGTCGTGGTGGCCGACGGCCTGGGTGACACCGAGGCAAATCCGATGTGCATGGATTCGGACCTCGGAAATGCCGCTACGTACCTGTCCGTCGATGTGCCGCACTGGATTCGGTCGAATTTTCGGGTGTCCTCGGATCCGCGAGCCTGGGCGGTGGGCGGCTATTCCTACGGGGGAACGTGTGCGCTGCAGCTGGCGGTGACGGCACCGTCGGTGTACCCCACCTTTCTCGACATCTCCGGTGAGGACGAGCAACGCCGGGGGACGAGAAGCGAATCCGTTGCAGCGGCATACGGCACGGACACCCCGGCGAACGAGGCGCGTTTCGAGCGCGAGACGCCGCTGAACATACTTTCGCGCAACAGCTTTCCCGATTCGGCCGGTGCTTTCGTAGTCGGTGCCGACGACGAGGAGTTCCGACCGCAAACCGAGCGGGCCTTCTCTGCAGCACAGGCTGCAGGTCTCGACGTGCACTACAGGGAGTTGCCCGGTGGGCACTCGATGCAGGTGTGGGCCCCGGCGCTGGAGCAGGAAATGGATTGGCTCGGTGGACGATTGGGGCTGCTCGACTGACGCCCGGCCTTGTCGTTACCGGCATCGCGGCATATTCGTACCTTGGTCGGTGCCGTACCGATGGCCGTGACCTGCGTCGACGTCGAGCGCCGCCGCGAGATCGACGGACGTCTGAACGAAACTCACGAGGGGCAGCCACATCGGCGTCGGTGCGTCGGGTCGGGTGATCGACGTGTCCGGCGGTGACCACAGCAGCTCGGCGGACCAGCGAACGACGGGATCGGAGGAATTGGCCACTATCGTCGAGCCCTCCGCGTTCACGGCTCCGGCGGGTGGACCTGCCCAGACGGCACCGCAGACACTGGGATCGCTGCGCTCGAGCGACACGTACGCGTCGCTTCCCGCCACGGCACCCAAACTCTGGCCGTAGACGATCACGTCGGGCGGTGTCGATTCCGACGCCGCTCGCGTAGCGACCGCACGAACCATTGCGTTCGCCGAGCGGCGCGCGTCGTCCTCGGCGAACAGGAACGTCGCCCAACTGGGCTTGTTCGAGTACTGCACCGCCACCGTGGCGACATCGCCGCCGAACCTGCTCTCGGCTCCGATGACAGCGTTCTCGTCCACCCACCCCGATCCGGTCGGTATCGCGACGACCACCACGCTGCGCTCGAAGGCACCGGCGCGATCCATGTCCGCGACGGCCAATGCGACCCGCCGATCGAGCGCGGGTGCCGAATCGAGCCCGACGTAGATGCGCACTGTCTCGAGGTCGAGACCACCGGAGACGAACTTCCGGCCCTCTCTGCCGAGGGTGCGCCACGGGACGAGCGAATCCGGTGCCCCGGACCTCGTTGTCGAGCTCGGAGTGGTCACGGCATCGTCGAGCGCCGAATTCGAGGCAGAGAACGAGGTCGACATCGCAGACCAGACGGCGGGTGCGGCAACGAAGTACGCCATGAGACCGGCGATCGCAATCAGGATCACCGATCGATGACCGCCGAGTGCACCGCCGATTCTCGTGGCCGCACGGCCCAGTCCGCAGAGAAGCAGCGCAACACAGATCGCCCCTGCAGCGACGTCCAGTGCGTACCACCACTGGACCGTGTCGACATCCATGGCGGCTCGTAGTCGGTTCTGCCACCGAAGATTCGCGACCGACGACGCGATCGCCGTCAGTGTCCCGGCACCCGCCGCCCAGGCCCGCAGGCGCACTCGATCGAGCTTCCGTGAGCCGAGTGCGCGCCGGGCCGACCACACCACGGCGAGCGCACTCGCCATCAGTACACCGGTCAACACGGCTTGGGTGGCGGCCGGCCGTGGGAGCAGCGAAGGAGCGGACGACACCATCACCGCAGCGGTGAGTGCAACGGAGGTTCCGATTCGAGGAACTCGGCTGCCAGTCGACGGCGAGGATGCAGTGTCGACTGTCCTTGCACCGCTTCGCCTGCCGACTGCGTCGACTCCGGCAATCGAGCCGATCATGCGTGAACCGCCGGCTCGGGCATCAGTTCGGCCGACAATGCGCGTCGGTGCACATACCGGCCGGTTGCGGTCACCGACAGCGCAATCAGCGCGATGCCTGCGCTGCCCGACACGAACGGCAACATGGGTTCGGCCATCGGTGCTCCGAAGGACTGTCGCCAGGAATTGACGTCGACGGCGGTTGACGCCACCGATGCGGCGGCGTCGCATACTCGACGGGATCCGTCGTCGGCCCGGTCCACGCAGGCGGCGTGCATGCGCGTCTCGAGCTGGGCGTCGACCGACCTGCGCCACTGCGGGGCCACTGTTGCTCCCGTGGCAGCGGCGTACCGAATGAGGTCGTAACCCAGATCGTGGGCCTTGCATGCGGAATCGAATTCCGACGGCAGGGGGACGGGCGACGAACAGCCTCCGCGCGGGTTCTCCGCGATGCCGTCCTGCACCCGAGGCCGGTACCCCATCACCGACGTGAAATCGTCGGGAATGCTCAGGACGGCGGTGTCCGGCGACTCGGTGATCAGTGCGTGCAGCGACACCGCGACCGGTGAAGTCGAGTCTACAGCCGGCGGTGTCGATGCTGCGCCGGTCGTGGACGTGACCGCCACGATCGCTGCCGCCAGGAACGCGAAGTTACGAGAAGTGTTGCTGCTCATGGTGTTCGACGCTAAGGAGCGACGTACCCGTCGAACATCGGACCCAGGTCTCGTGCTGCAGCGCCCGTGGAGGGCGTTCGGAGTGCGACCCGGTACCTGGGTAGTGGACCGAACCGATACTCAGGTATGGCGACCTGGTCGGCTCACACTCCTTAAGCTCGGTCCGTGCGTAAGAACAGAGCGACAGAACCCGGCACCGGAGTAGTGCGGCGTCGAGTGCCGACTCGCATTGCCGGCTTCCGCTCGATCGACGTACTGATCGTCACGGTCACGGCGGTGCTGTATTCGATTTCGTGGCCGACATTGCCTTTGACACATGATGTTTCGGGACCGTTGCTGCCGATCGTCGGCGCGCTCGCCGCGTTTCCGTTCGCGTTGATCCGCATCAATCCCGCACTGGGGTGGGCGGTCTCGGCGCTGTCCGCGCTGGTGATTCCGGTGGCATTCGATCGCGTTGCGGGCTACGACTATCCCTGGCAGGTAGTGCACATTCTTGTTCTGCTGTCGTTGTTGTTCGCCGTCGCTCTGAGGTCACCTGCGTCGCTGCTTCTCCTGGCCTGGTTGGCCAGCATGCTCGTGTTCTTCGCCTACATGCCGGGCTCGGACGGCGTCGGCTGGTCGGTGGGTCTGACCGCAGTCGTGGTGTTCGGACTGTTGATCCGCTGGCTCGTTCTCTCCCGCAGGCAGCTCGCGCAGCAAGAGGAAGTCAGTGAACTCGAGCGCACCCGACGCACCGTTCTCGAGGAGAAGGCCAAGATCGCCCGCGATCTGCACGACGTTGTTGCTCACCACATGTCGATGGTCGTCGTGCAGGCGCAGAGTGCGCCGTATCGGCTCGATGACGTATCTGTCGCCGCAGCACAGGAATTCGAGTCGATCGGAGCTACCGCACGGGAGGCGCTCAACGAGATCCGGGGAATGCTGGGGGTCCTGCGCAGCGACGGACAGCAGTGGCAGGATGCGCCGGCACCGAATGCACTGGACCTCGAACGTACCCTCGAGGCGAGTCGTAAGGCAGGTATGGAGGTGCGCTGGACGGTCACCGGTCCGGTCGAATCAGTAGCCGAAACAACGGGTTTGGCGTTGTATCGCATTCTGCAGGAGTCGTTGTCGAATGCTGCCCGCCACGCCCCCGAAGCCGCAGTGACCGTCGACATCACCGTCGGGCCGAGCACCGTCGTCATGACGGTGGTCAATGCGCCGTCACCGAACACGAGTGTCGGACGCACCGCCGGATCCGACACCGGTGGGCACGGGATAGCGGGCATGCGCGATCGTGCGCGCGCCGCACACGGCCGGCTGCATGCCACCGCGCTGCCCGACGGCGGGTTCGAGGTAGCGGTGCACGTTCCGAACGGCATGCCGATATCGACTGCATCGGGTGTTCGGAACGATCTCGCCTAGGCTGTTGCCCGTGGCTACCACGGTGTTCATCGCCGACGACCAGGCAATGGTGCGGCAGGGTTTCGGTGCGCTCCTCGGCGCTCAGGCCGACATTTCCGTCGTCGGAGACGCCGACAACGGCAGAACGGCGGTCAGGGAGGTCGCCCGGCTGTTGCCCGACGTGGTGCTGATGGACGTGAGAATGCCCGAGATGAACGGTCTCGATGCTGCTCGCGCGATTCTCACCGCATCGCTTCCGTCGCCGGTACGCATTCTGATGCTGACCACGTTCGACATCGATGACTACGTCTACGAGGCGCTGGCTCTCGGTGCGAGTGGTTTTCTGCTCAAGGATGCCCCGGCCGAGGAGTTGATTCGCGGTGTTCGGGTCGTCGCCGCCGGCGAGGCGTTGCTGGCCCCCTCGGTGACGAGACGGCTCATCGCCGACGTCACCTCCCGGCGGGGATCGCGGCGACACGGGTCGCCACGGCTGAGCGATCTGACTCCGCGGGAACGCGAGGTCCTCGAACTCATCGCCACCGGCATGTCCAATTCGGAGATTGCGGCCTCGCTGTTTCTCGCCGAACAGACCGTGAAGACGCACGTCGGCAAGGTTCTCGCAAAGCTCGGATTGCGCGACCGCGCCCAGGCCGTCGTGCTTGCCTACGAGACCGGCGTCGTCACACCGAAGTGAGGGCCGAACGGTACCGACGCGCGCAGCATCCCACGCCCGATTAGGCTGACGTCCGTCACTGGGTCCGCTTCACGGACCTGCGAGCAGAGAGGCGACAACCGATGCGCATCGGAGTTCTGACCGGAGGCGGCGATTGCCCAGGGCTGAATGCGGTGATTCGCGCAGTCGTCCGCACCGCGGACGCTCGGTACGGCTCCTCTGTCGTCGGTTTCCAGGACGGATGGCGCGGGCTTCTCGAAGACCGTCGGGTGCAACTGCGCAACGACGACCGCAACGACCGGTTGCTCACCAAGGGCGGCACGATGCTCGGCACCGCGCGCACCAATCCGGATGTGTTGCGCGCCGGACTCGACCGGGTCAAGCAGACTCTCGAGGACAACGGCATCGATGTGTTGATCCCGATCGGTGGGGAAGGGACCCTCACCGCGGCCGCATGGTTGTCGGAAGAGGGTGTGCCGGTGGTCGGTGTGCCCAAGACGATCGACAACGACATCGACTGCACCGACGTCACATTCGGCTTCGACACGGCACTGACGATCGCCACCGATGCGATCGACCGCTTGCACAGCACCGCGGAATCCCATCAGCGCGTGATGCTCGTCGAGGTGATGGGTCGGCACGCCGGGTGGATCGCTCTGCACGCCGGCCTGGCGTCGGGTTCGCACATGACGCTGATCCCGGAGCAACCGTTCGACGTCGAAGAAGTCTGCACGTTGGTGCGCAAGCGCTTTCAGCGAGGAGACTCGCACTTCATCTGCGTCGTTGCCGAGGGGGCCAAGCCGCTCGAGGGTTCGATGGAGCTACTCGACGGCGGTATCGACGAGTTCGGGCACGTTCGATTCACCGGGGTTGCCCACCAGCTCGGCGTCGAGATCGAGCGCCGCATCAACAAAGAAGTTCGCACCACGGTCCTCGGCCACGTCCAGCGAGGTGGAACGCCGACGCCGTACGACCGCGTTCTCGCAACACGATTCGGCGTCAACGCGACCGATGCAGCCCATTCGGGGGACTTCGGCAAGATGGTCTCGCTGCGCGGAACCGAAATCGGCCTGGTGTCCTTGGCCGAGGCCACCAAGCAACTCAAGCGGGTACCGCAGACCCGATACGACGACGCCGCCGCGTTCTTCGGCTGAACCGGTGTCATCAGCGCGGTCGGGGCAGTGTCTGCTTCTCCGGGGGAGTCACCCGTGCACGGTAGCGAACACGCATGATCACTCGCGCTTTCCTGCCGGAGTGGAGCCTGCGGGCACGACCGACAGTGGGTAGGACATAAACTTGCGTGCATGACTGCTGCAACCGTCGATTTGATCGATTACGACGATGTGCTCGCCAAGTTCGACCCCGTGTTGGGCATGGAGGTCCACGTGGAGTTGGGTACGGCGACCAAGATGTTCTGTGGCTGCCCCACCGAGTTCGGTGCGGAGCCGAACACGCAGGTGTGCCCCGTGTGCCTGAGCCTCCCCGGCGCGCTTCCGGTGGTCAATTCCGCCGCGGTGGAGTCGGCGATTCGGATCGGGCTGGCGCTCAACTGCTCGATTACACCGTGGGGGCGGTTCGCTCGTAAGAACTACTTCTACCCGGATCAGCCGAAGAACTATCAGATCTCCCAGTACGACGAGCCGATTGCGACCGAGGGCTACCTCGACGTTCTGCTCGACGACGGCAGTACGTTCCGCGTCGAGATCGAACGAGCGCACATGGAGGAGGACACCGGTAAGTCGACGCACGTCGGTGGGGCGACCGGCCGCATCGAGGGGGCATCGCATTCGCTGCTCGATTACAACCGTGCCGGTGTGCCGTTGGTGGAGATCGTGACCAAGACCATCACGGGAACCGGTGCGCGCGCGCCCGAGGTCGCCCGTGCATACGTCACCGCGTTGCGTGACCTGTTGAAGTCACTGAACGTGTCCGATGTGCGGATGGACCAGGGTTCGTTGCGTTGCGACGCCAACGTGTCGCTGATGGAGAAGACGGCAACCGAATTCGGCACGCGCACCGAGACGAAGAACGTCAACTCGCTCAAGAGCGTCGAGGTTGCCGTTCGGTACGAGATGCGCCGTCAGGCAGCGGTGCTCGAATCGGGCGGCGAGGTGACGCAGGAGACTCGGCACTTCCAGGAGTCCGACGGCACCACCACCGCCGGCCGCAAGAAGGAGACCGCCGAGGACTACCGCTACTTCCCCGAGCCCGATCTGGCACCTGTCGCTCCCGACGCGGCGTGGATCGAGGAGCTCCGGGAGACGTTGCCCGAGCTGCCGTGGTTGCGCCGCGGTCGGATTCAGAAGGAGTGGGGTGTCTCGGACGAGGAGATGCGCGACCTCGTGAATTCCGGTGCGCTCGAGCTCGTCTCGGCGACGGTCGAGGCCGGTGCGTCGGCGCAGGCCGCGCGGTCGTGGTGGGTGTCGTACCTGGCTCAGCAGGCCAATATCGCCGGTGTCGAGCTGACCGATCTGGCCATCACTCCGGCTCAGGTCGCCGAGGTGGCCGCGCTGGTTGCGGACGGCAAGCTCAACAACAACGGTGCTCGTCAGGTGGTGGACGGGGTACTGGCGGGAGAGGGTGAGCCGGCGCAGGTGATGTCTGCGCGAAACCTGGTGCTGGAGAAGGACGACACGAAATTGCAGGCCGCTGTCGACGAGGCCCTGGCCGCCAATCCCGGTGTTGTCGAGAAGATCCGCAGCGGCAAGGTTCAGGCAGCCGGTGCCATCGTCGGTGCGGTGATGAAGGCAACACGCGGCCAGGCCGATGCGGCTCGCGTCAAGGAGCTGGTCCTCGCGGCCTGCGGCCAGTCCTGACCTTCCATATCGACTGCGGCCGAACGTGATACGCGTTCGGCCGCAGTCGTGTCCGGGTCAGTCGAAGCCGCCTCCGCCGCCACCGGGGAACGGCACCTTGACGACGCGGTCATCGGTGGGTCCGGGAGTGGGTCCGGTCTTGTTGACGGTACCCACCAGGATCTGTCCGTCGGCTGAGCTCGTCGCTCCGTTGAGCTGCCCGTACTCGTCCTGGATCAGCAGTGTCGGTTCGGCCGATACCGCGCCGGTGTTGGGGTCCGTCGTCAGTGCCGCTACAGCTTTGGCTGTCGTGAGCGCAACCGCGACACCGCCCTCGCCCGCGGCACAACCTGCGACACCTGGACGGTCGGGCCATGTCCATACCGGGGAGAACACCGCACCCAGTGTGTCGATGCGCTGCAGGCGATCCTCGAGTGCGGTGCGGTCGGTGACGTAGATGTTCCCGGTGCCGTCGGTGCAGACGTCGCCCGCCGTGCCGATACCGCTGAGTGCGATCTGCGGTCGCGGGGGACTCGGTGTCGGGGACAGCGAGGTCACCCGTAACAACTTGCCGGACAGGGAGTTCGGGCTTGCAGCCGCAGCCGGATCCCCGTTGTCGCCGGTCAGTACCAGTAGTTCGTTGGGAGTGTAGAAGTCGATCGCCCCGCGATTGCCCGTCGCGCCGCGGGGAATACCGGTCAGGATGTCCTTCGGGACATCGCCCTGGGCGAGTCGGACCACCCTGGTGTCCGAGGACGTGGTGATGAGGGCATAGAGCAACCCGTCCTCGACATACGTCGGAGACAGTGCGATGTCGAGAAGGCCACCGTCGCCGGTGCCGTCCACCTCGATGCGTGCCACTTCGACGGGTGTTCGGTTTGCCGCGACCTCCATGATGCGACCGGTGCGACGCTCGGCAACCAGCGCCCCCTGACCGTCGGGGAGTGCGACGAGCCCGCCCGTGGTGTCCAGGCAGGTCGCGATGACCGCCGGATCGGGGTCGACACACGGACCGGATGGCGGGGGCGGTGAGTTGGGATCGGCCGGCGGCGTCGTCTCGCTGGGCGTCGTCGGCTCGAGCTCGGCCGCGCCCACCTCGGGCGCAGGAGTGAAGGGCGATGCATTCGAGTCGTCGAAACGGGCGCACCCGGCGAGCAGGGCAGCGGTCATCGACAGGGCGACGACAGCAGCGGTTGCAGTTCGTGGCGACGCTCCGACCGGCTTCATGCTTCGAACGGTACGGAACGTCCGGGAAGACTCGCCACGCGGCCGTGAGCGTCGACGTCGGTGTGGAGGGCACATCGGCTCTAGTGTGGAGAGGTGACCGATACACCGCGCGACCCCAACCGGCCGGATACGTCGTACGAACCGGCCGAGAGCCCGTACGACAATCCCACGGAGAAAATTCCTCCCTCGCGCTCCACCTCCGAGACGTCCCCGTCGGACAGCACCGATACCTCCGGTACACCGACCACGGCGTTCGGCGCTCAGCGTTCGGACCGGCTGCCTCGAACCGACGACGAACTAGACTTTCCGAACTCGTCGTCGTCCGACGCACGCTCGGCCGATGCGCAGCCCACGGAGAAGATGCAGACCTATCGCCCGTCGGCTTTCGCCGACGCGCCGACCGAACGCCGGTCTGCCTCGGACAGTACGTCGTCGAATGCGTACTCCGATCGCTCCACCGAGTACCTCGGTACGTCCGCGGGTGGCGCAACTGCGGCCGCCGTGGCCCCCGAGCCCGAAATTCGCACCGAGACCGTCGAGGTTCCCGCGCGCCGCGGCACCACCGATCTGGGCCTGTTCGTACTTCGCGTGGCAATCGGTGCGGTCTTCCTCGGCCACGGCCTGCAGAAGCTCGTCGGCTTGTGGAACGGCCCCGGTCTCGACGGATTTCAGAACCTGCTGGAGGATTCGGGATTCCGCTATTCGGAGATCCTCGCGATCGCGGCCGCAGCAGGCGAAACCCTCGGCGGCGCGCTGCTGATTCTCGGCCTGGCAACTCCGCTTGCCGGCGCGGCTGTACTGGCGACGATCATCAACGCGTGGTGCTTCAAGCAGGCCGTCGAGCCCGGATTGCAGTTCTCCGGCACCGGCGGTGTCGAATACGAGACGGTTCTCGGATTCGCCGCAGCCGCGCTGATCCTCACCGGCCCGGGACGCATTTCGTTCGACGGACGTCGCGGATGGGCAACCCGACCGCGGATCGGCTCGTTCCTGGCGCTCGCTGTCGGCATCGCAGCAGGCGTGTGCATCTGGATCTTCCTGAACGGGGCCAACCCCGTCGTCCGCTGACCTCGAACACCGGTACAACCCAGGTGAGCGGAAGTTCGTAGCAGACTACGAACTTCCGCTCACCTGACTGCGTTCCGCAGGCTCCACTCGCCGCGCACCTGATTCGTTCCGCGGGCTCCACTCACCGCTCACGGGACGTAACGAACAGCACCCTTGTCCGCTGATGTCGCCAACGCGGCGTACGCGCGTAGCGCAGTGGTCACCGTGCGCTGGCGATCGACCGGCTGCCACGGGCGCTCCGACGCGTTCATTTTCGCGCGGCGTGTGTCGAGGGTCTCGTCGTCGACGAGGATTTCGAGGGTTCGAGTGGCGACGTCGATGCGCACCTGGTCGCCGTTCTCGACGAGCCCGATCACACCACCCGCCGCGGCCTCGGGGGAGATGTGCCCGATGGACAGCCCCGACGTTCCGCCGGAGAAGCGGCCGTCGGTGATCAGTGCGCAGACCTTGCCGAGACCGGCACCCTTGAGGAATGCCGTCGGATGCAGCATCTCCTGCATTCCGGGACCACCTTTGGGTCCCTCGTAGCGAACGACCAGTACGTCACCGGGCTGAATCTTCTTCTGCAGAATGGCCGAGACGGCTTCTTCCTGCGATTCGACGACCAGTGCCGGTCCCTGGAAGGAGAACAGGTCCTCGTCGATGCCCGCAGTCTTGAGGATCGCACCGTCGAGTGCGATGTTGCCGCGGAGCACCACCAGACCGCCCTCGACCGTGTAGGCATGCTCGAGATCCCGGATGCAGCCGCCCGCGGCGTCCGTGTCGAGGGAGGACCAACGATTGCTCGTGGAGAACGGCTCGACGGTGCGGACTCCGCCGGGAGCGGCATGGAACAGCTCGATCGCCTCGTCGGACGCAGCACCGGATCGGATGTCCCACGTGTCGAGCCACTCGTCGAAGCTCTTGGTGTGCACGGTCGAGACGTCGGTGTCGAGCAGGTTCGCGCGCCGCAGTTCGCCGAGAAGGGCCGGGATTCCGCCGGCGCGATGCACGTCTTCCATGTGGTAGTCGGAGTTGGGGGAGACCTTCGCCAGGCACGGGACCTTGCGGCTGATGGCGTCGATGGTGTCTAGGTCGAAGCCGACCTCACCCTCCTGCGCGGCCGCGAGGGTGTGCAGCACCGTGTTGGTCGATCCACCCATCGCCACGTCGAGAGCCATCGCGTTGCGGAATGCGGCCGGTGTGGCGATGTTGCGAGGGAGAACGGATTCGTCCTCGTCCCGGTAGTACTTCAGCGCGGCCTCGACGATGGTGGTGCCTGCGCGCGTGAACAGCGCACGGCGGGCCTCGTGCGTGGCGAGAGTCGATCCGTTTCCCGGCAATGCCAGGCCGAGCGCTTCGGTGAGGCAGTTCATCGAGTTCGCCGTGAACATGCCCGAGCACGACCCGCACGTGGGACATGCGCTGCGCTCCACCTCGTCGAGGCCCGCCTCGGACACGGCATCGTTGGCGCTGGCCGAAATGGCGGTGATCAGGTCGGTCGGTGCCTGTGCGACGCCGTCGACGACCACGGCCTTGCCTGCCTCCATCGGTCCACCGGAGACGAACACGGCGGGGATGTTCAGGCGCATCGCGGCATTGAGCATGCCGGGAGTGATCTTGTCGCAGTTGGAGATGCAGACGAGCGCATCGGCGGTGTGGGCGTTGGCCATGTACTCGACGGAGTCGGCGATGATCTCGCGGCTGGGCAGCGAGTACAGCATGCCGCCGTGGCCCATGGCGATACCGTCGTCGACGGCGATGGTGTGGAACTCACGGGGAACGCCGCCTGCAGCTCGTACGGCGTCGGCGACGATCTCGCCGACGTTCTTCAGATGCACGTGGCCGGGAACGAACTGGGTGTAGGAGTTCGCGATGGCGACGATGGGTTTTCCGAAATCCGAATCGGTCATTCCGGTGGCGCGCCACAGCGAGCGTGCGCCCGCGGCATTGCGTCCGACAGTGGTGACCCGTGAGCGTAGCGGCGGCATAGTGCGTAGTCCTCGTTCGTTGCAGCGGTTTCTCGCATCGACGAGATTACTCGCCGCCGGCTACTGCTCCTTCGGTGCCTGCTCGCCGTCGTTCTCGGCTTCCTCCCGGTCTCGATTCTCGGCTTCGGCTGCGGCCGCGGCCGCGGCCACAGCGTAGGGATCCGTGATGCGGCCGCCGCTGGCCGCGGCGAGTTGGGGGAGGAGATCGAAACGCACCAGCGGCAGCGACTTCTCGCTCTTGTCGGTGAGCACCACGCGCCCCCACCGGCGATCCGGGAAGTGGAGACCGACGACCGATTCCCATGCGATCACGTCGGAACCCACGAACCGTCGAGCGGTGATCGCCTCGGGGGTGATCACGGTGCGCACTCGAAAGACCCAGATGCCCGCGACGATGGGCAGTATCAGCAGCCAACCCATGGCCACGGGCCAGCTGGCGGCCGTCAGTCCCGTGCCGAACAACAGCAGTCCCACGCCGAGGAGCGCGAGACGCGGCACGCGAATGACCTGCCTGGTCGACGGTTGCGGTGCCTCGGCACCGTTCGGTGACTCAGGGGCGGTGTGGGATGATGGCCGAGGTGGTTCGGACTGCTGCGAAGACGACACCCATTCATCTTCGCATTGCATCTACGCGATCTCACATAATGGGATTGCGTCGTGACGAGTTTGACTCTTCCCTGTGCGCGCGCCTACCGTCGAGCGCGTGAAGCGGAATTGGATACTCGTAATCGGCCGGCGCGTCAACGCCTGAGCCGGTTGTTCAAACTCGCATCGACGCGCCACCCTCGTACAGCACATGCTGACGGGGGTTTTTTCTTGCCCAGAGATCGCCCAGCACTTTCACATTCCTGAGGAAGCAATCAGTGAGCGCACCAACCGCACGCCCAGGGCCCACGACCCGCAGGTCGGGGACAGCCTCCAGCCCGTCCACCTCCAGCTCGTCCGCTGAAGCGGCGACCGACGGATCGCGACGTCATGTCGCACCGGAGAAGGTCACCGGCGCACAGTCGGTCGTTCGAGCCCTCGAGGAACTCGACGTCGACACCGTATTCGGAATTCCCGGTGGCGCGGTCCTTCCGGTCTACGACCCGCTCTTCGACTCCGTCAAGGTGCGCCATGTGTTGGTGCGTCACGAGCAGGGTGCAGGCCACGCAGCCACCGGCTACGCCCAGGCGACCGGCAGGGTCGGCGTCTGCATGGCAACCTCCGGCCCGGGTGCAACCAACCTCGTCACCCCGTTGGCCGATGCACAGATGGACTCGGTGCCCATCGTCGCGATCACCGGTCAGGTCGCGCGCAGCCTCATCGGCACCGACGGCTTCCAGGAAGCCGATATCTCGGGCATCACGATGCCCATCACCAAGCACAACTTCCTGATCACCGACGGCGCGGACATCCCGCGCATCATGGCCGAGGCGTTCTACATCGCGGCCTCGGGTCGTCCCGGTGCCGTGCTCGTGGACATCCCGAAGGATGTGCTGCAGGCGCAAACCACGTTCTCGTGGCCGCCGGAGATGCGTCTGCCCGGGTACCGCCCGGTCACCAAGCCGCACGGCAAGCAGGTTCGTGAGGCAGCGCGGTACATCGCCGACGCCAAGCAGCCGGTGCTGTACGTCGGTGGCGGCGTCATCAAGGCCAATGCCTCGGCAGAGCTTCTCGAGCTGGCAGAACTGACCGGCATTCCGGTCGTCACCACGCTGATGGCGCGCGGGGCGTTCCCCGACACTCACCAGCTGAACCTGGGCATGCCGGGTATGCACGGCACCGTGGCCGCGGTGGCTGCACTGCAGCGCAGTGATCTGCTCATCACGCTCGGTGCTCGGTTCGACGACCGCGTCACCGGTCAGCTCTCGTCCTTCGCGCCGGATGCCAAGGTCATCCATGCCGACATCGACCCGGCCGAGATCGGCAAGAACCGGTACGCGGACGTGCCGATCGTGGGCGACTGCGGCGAGGTCATCACCGAGCTGATCGAGGCTCTGCGGGCCGATCGCGCGACCGGAACGACCCTCGATCTCGAGCAGTGGTGGGTCTACCTCGACGGCATCCGCAAGACGTACCCGTTGAGCTACGACCGGCCGTCCGACGGTTCCATGTCGCCCGAGTTCGTCATCTCGTCGGTCGGGAAGTTCGCCGGTCCCGACGCGATCTACTGTGCGGGCGTCGGCCAGCACCAGATGTGGGCTGCCCAGTTCATCAACTACGAGAAGCCGCGCACGTGGCTCAACTCGGGTGGCCTCGGCACGATGGGATACGCGGTCCCGGCCGCGATGGGTGCCAAGATGGGCCTTCCCGACGCCGAGGTGTGGGCCATCGACGGCGACGGTTGCTTCCAGATGACCAATCAGGAGCTGGCTACCTGCGCGGTCGAGGGCATCCCGATCAAGGTTGCGCTCATCAACAACGGCAACCTCGGCATGGTTCGCCAGTGGCAGACCCTGTTCTACGAGGAGCGGTACTCCAACACCAATCTCGGCACCCACGGTGCGGTCCGCATCCCGGATTTCGTGAAGCTCGCCGAGGCACTGGGTTGCGTCGGGCTGCGGTGCGAGCGGGAAGAGGACGTCGACGCGGTGATCGCGGAGGCCCGGGCCATCAACGATCGTCCGGTCGTCATCGACTTCATCGTCGGAGCGGACGCTCAGGTGTGGCCGATGGTCGCGGCCGGAACGGGCAACGACGAGATCATGGCCGCCCGTGGAATTCGACCGCTGTTCGACGACGACGAGACCGTGGGCACCGAGCCCGGTATCGACGACGCGATGGAACGCGAGCAGGCGCCGCACCCGATGAACAACGACGTGAAAGGCACCGACAAGTGAGCACGAGCCATACCCTCAGCGTCCTCGTCGAGGACAAGCCAGGTGTGCTGGCCCGCGTCGCTGCGCTGTTCTCGCGCCGTGGATTCAACATCTCCTCGCTCGCCGTCGGCGGCACGGAGATCCCCGAGATCTCCCGCATGACGATCGTGGTGACCGTCGACGAGTTCCCGCTCGAGCAGGTGACCAAGCAGCTCAACAAACTCATCAACGTCATCAAGATCGTCGAGCAGGACGACGATTCCTCGGTGGCCCGCGAGTTGGTGCTGATCAAGGTTCGCGCCGATGCCAGCGTGCGCAGCGAGGTCATCGAAACGGTGAACCTGTTCCGCGCCAAGGTGATCGACGTGTCTCCCGAGGCCGTGACGGTCGAAGCGACGGGCACCCGCTCGAAGCTCGACGCGTTGCTGAAGATGTTGGACCCCTATGGAATTCGAGAAATAGTTCAGTCGGGAGTCGTTGCCGTCGGACGTGGACCGAAATCGATCACCGCGTCGCGCTGAGCGACTGCGGTGACATTCAGCGAAATCGAAGAGGAAAGGTTACAAACAGTGGCAGTCGAGATGTTCTACGACGACGATGCTGATCTGTCGATCATCCAGGGCCGCAAGGTCGCTGTGATCGGTTACGGAAGCCAGGGCCACGCTCACTCGCTGAGCTTGCGCGACTCCGGTGTCGATGTGCGCATCGGCCTGGCGGCGGGCTCGAAGTCCCGTGCCAAGGCGGAGGAGCAGGGCCTGAAGGTCGGCACTCCTGCCGAGGTGTCCGAGTGGGCCGATGTGATCATGGTGCTCGCGCCGGATACCGCGCAGGCGAAGATCTTCTCCGAGGAGATCGAGCCCAACCTGAAGGACGGCGACGCGCTGTTCTTCGGCCACGGTCTCAACATTCACTTCGACCTGATCAAGGCTCCCGAGTTCGTCACCGTCGGCATGGTCGCTCCCAAGGGCCCCGGCCACCTGGTGCGTCGCCAGTTCGTCGACGGCAAGGGTGTTCCCGCGCTCATCGCCATCGACCAGGATCCCAAGGGCGAGGGCCAGGCACTGGCGCTGTCCTGGGCCAAGGGCATCGGTGGAACGCGCGCAGGCGTCATCAAGACCACGTTCAAGGAAGAGACCGAGACCGACCTCTTCGGCGAGCAGGCCGTGCTGTGCGGCGGCACCGAGGAGCTCGTCAAGACGGGCTTCGAGGTCATGGTCGAGGCCGGCTACGCGCCCGAGATGGCGTACTTCGAGGTGCTGCACGAGCTCAAGCTCATCGTCGACCTCATGTACGAGGGCGGCATTGCTCGGATGAACTACTCGGTGTCCGACACCGCGGAGTTCGGCGGCTACCTCTCCGGACCGCGCGTCATCGATGCAGGCACCAAGGAGCGCATGAAGGCGATCCTGGCCGACATCCAGTCGGGTGAGTTCACCCGTCGTCTGGTCGCCAACGTCGAGAACGGCAACACCGAGCTCGAAGGCCTGCGCAAGGCAAACGCCGAGCATCCCATCGAGGTCACCGGCAAGAAGCTGCGCGACCTGATGAGCTGGGTCGATCGCCCGATCACCGAAACAGCCTGATTCTCATCGAATCACGCTCTCGCACACGCTGATCGAAGGGCACCCCTGCGCCGGTAGGGGTGCCCTTCGACGCGTGAATCAGGTGGCGTCACAGCTCGACGTCCCCGACCTCTAAACTGTTTCTGCTGCACCAGCTCCGACTTTCACCGACAAACAGTCTCGAACCGACATAGGGAGTTCTTCACGTGAGCCAGCCAGGCCGTCCTGTCGTTCTGATCGCCGACAAACTTGCGCCGTCCACCGTCGAGGCATTGGGCGATGGCGTCGAGGTCCGTTGGGTCGACGGCCCGGACCGCCCCGCGCTGCTCGCCGCGGTTCCCGAGGCCGACGCCATCCTGGTGCGTTCCGCGACCACGGTCGACGCCGAGGTGCTCGCCGCCGGAACCAACCTCAAGATCGTCGCCCGCGCCGGTGTCGGTCTGGACAACGTCGACGTACCTGCAGCCACCGAGCGCGGTGTCCTCGTCGTCAACGCACCGACCTCCAACATTCACACGGCGGCGGAGCATGCAGTGACGCTGCTGCTGTCGGCCGCGCGCCAGATCCCCGCTGCCGACGCCACTCTGCGTCAGCACGAGTGGAAGCGCAGCAAGTTCAACGGTGTGGAGATCTTCGGCAAGACCGTCGGCGTCGTCGGACTCGGCCGAATCGGTCAGCTGTTCGCCCAGCGTCTCGCCGCGTTCGAGACCCACATCATCGCGTACGACCCCTACGTCTCGTCTGCTCGGGCCGCTCAGCTCGGCATCGAACTGGTGAGCCTGGACGAGCTGCTCGAGCGTGCCGACATGTTCTCGGTGCACCTCCCGAAGACCCCGGAGACCAAGGGAATCATCGGCAAGGAAGCTCTTGCCAAGACCAAGCCCGGTGTCATCGTCGTCAACGCCGCTCGAGGTGGACTGGTGGACGAGCAGGCCCTGGCCGACGCCATCACCAGTGGCCACGTCTTCGCCGCCGGAATCGACGTCTACGCCTCCGAGCCGTGCACCGACAGCCCCCTGTTCGAGCTGCCGCAGGTCGTCGTGACCCCGCACCTCGGCGCGTCGACCACCGAGGCCCAGGACCGCGCAGGCACCGATGTGGCCAAGTCGGTATTGCTCGCTCTCGCAGGCGAATTCGTGCCCGACGCGGTCAACGTCAAGGGCGGTGCCGTCGGCGAAGAGGTGTCGCCGTGGCTCGAGATCGTGCGCAAGCAGGGTGTGCTGCTCGGCGCTCTGTCCACCGAACTTCCCACGTCGCTGTCGGTTGACGTTCGCGGTGAACTGGCAGGGGAGGACGTCGAGATCCTCAAGCTC
Organism: Rhodococcoides navarretei; assembly: GCF_038069675.1. Taxonomy (NCBI): domain Bacteria; kingdom Bacillati; phylum Actinomycetota; class Actinomycetes; order Mycobacteriales; family Nocardiaceae; genus Rhodococcoides; species Rhodococcoides navarretei. The sequence goes on along the minus strand of NZ_JBBPCN010000001.1, from coordinate 3,073,080 downwards.
TCGGCGCTGCGCGGACTGTTCTCCGCCGTCATCGAGGACTCGGTCACGTTCGTCAACGCCCCGTCGCTCGCCGAGGAGCGTGGCGTCACCGCCGAGGTCACCACGGCGTCCGAAAGCGAGAACCATCGCAGTGTCGTCGACATCCGCGCCGTCTACGGCGACGGTTCGGTGCTCAACGTCGCCGGCACTCTGACCGGCACCACGCAGGTCGAGAAGATCGTCAACATCAACGGCCGCAACTTCGACCTGCGTGCCGAAGGCAAGAACCTCATCGTCAACTACGCGGATCAGCCCGGCAGCCTCGGCCGGATCGGCACCTTGCTCGGCGATGCCGGCATCGACATCCAGGCCGCCGCACTGAGCCAGGACTCCGAGGGTGACGGTGCAACGATTCTGCTGCGCGTCGACAAGGACGTTCCGGCGGAGTTGAGCGCGAGCATCGCCACCGCGGTCGGCGCGTCCACCATCGAGCTGGTCGACCTGTCCTGAGCATCGCTCGCCGTCGATCGAACGAATTCGAAGAATCACGAGGAGTGAGATGAAGCTGGCCGTCATCGCCGGGGACGGTATCGGACCCGAGGTCGTCACCGAGGCGCTCGCCGTGCTCGACGTGGTTGCACCCGGTGCCGAGAAGACCGAGTACGACCTCGGTGCGCGTCGCTACAACGCCACCGGGGAGCTGCTGCCGGATTCGGTGTTGGCGGAACTGCGTGAGCACGATGCAATTCTGTTGGGAGCCATCGGAGATCCGTCGGTGCCGAGCGGCGTGCTCGAGCGTGGACTGCTGTTGCGAGCTCGGTTCGAGCTCGACCATCACATCAATCTGCGCCCGGCCAAGCTGTACCCAGGCGTGGTCGGACCGCTGGCCGGTGACAAGCAGATCGACGTCGTCGTCGTGCGTGAGGGCACCGAGGGTCCGTACACCGGAAACGGTGGTGCGCTGCGCGTCGGCACGCCGCACGAGGTGGCCACCGAGGTCAGCGTCAACACCCGCTACGGCGTCGAACGGGTGGTGCGCAACGGTTTCGAGCGGGCGCTCACTCGCAAGAAGCATCTGACACTGCTGCACAAGACCAACGTGTTGACCTTCGCGGGCAGCCTGTGGGCCCGCACGGTGGACGAGGTCTCGTCCGAGTTCCCGGACGTGGAGGTCGCGTACCAGCACATCGATGCCGCGATGATTCACCTCGTGACCGACCCCGGCCGGTTCGACGTCATCGTCACCGACAATCTGTTCGGCGATATCGTGACCGATCTCTCGGCAGCGGTGACCGGCGGAATCGGTTTGGCCGCAAGTGGAAACATCGACGCCACCGGTACCAATCCCAGCATGTTCGAGCCGGTCCACGGCAGCGCGCCGGACATTGCCGGGCAGCAGAAGGCCGATCCGACGGCCGCGATCCTGTCGGTATCGCTACTACTGGCGCACCTCGGCGACGCATCGAACGCTGCACGGGTCGAGGCTGCTGTCGCAGCGGATCTCGCCGAGCGGGGAACCACTACTGCGTCGACGAAAGAGATCGGCGCTCGAATCGCCGCTCGCCTGTAACCCTCACATCACGACATGCCACGGTGGGCCGACAGCCCACCGTGGCATGCCGTGTATCACGGCCACGTCACCTTCGGCACGTCACACGGCGCGGTCTGCACCCTGGTCGGACGTCTCGTCCGTGGGCCGGGGTGCCGGATCGTCGGGCACGATCGGTAGGGAGAGCGCGGGAAATACCGCCGACACCAGGAATGCGACGGGAAAGCTGATCGCCGCGATTGCGCCGAACACCGGTGGTACAGCCGAGGCGAACACGTACTGACTCGTGTTCTGCACCCCGAGAGCGCGTCCGCTCCAATACGGTCCCGAGATTTCCGCGACCGCAGTGAACGCGAGGCCGTTCGGGGCAACGGTGGCGACCGACGCGACGACGAGCAGGACGATGGCGGCGGGGGAGTCGAACCAGTCGGCGATGCCGAGCCCGAGCATGCTGGCAGCGGCAGTCACGGCGACCCACCGCAAAGGCCGCATGCGGCTACCGACACGATCGGACAGCGCGCCGACGCTCATCCGGCCCAGTGCACCGAGAATCTGGGTCACCGTGACGAGGACGCCCGCGGCCGCGGCGGTCCATCCTCGGTCGGTCATCAGCCAGACGAGCGCATACGTCCAGACCACGTACTGCGGTACCACCAACAGGATGGACGTGGCATGAATGCGCCACAGTTGGCTGCTGCTGCGATACGGATTGTCCAGCAGACCCTGCGCTGCCGCATCGACGCGGTTCGGACGGGGCGGGTCGACGACCGCGAGACACAGCAGGGCGCTCGCAGCGCACACGGCAGCGGGGACGAGCAGTGCCGCTCCGACGCCGTGGTCACGCGCGATGGGCGGGATGGTCAGTGCCGCGACGGCCACGCCGAGGGGCACCGACATCTGTCTGATCCCCATGGCCAGTCCACGACGATGCGGCGGGAACCACCCCACCACCACGCGTCCGCTCGCACTGTTCGCGCTGGCCGCTGCCATACCGCCGATCAACAGCAGGACCGCGAGCACCGGGATGGAGGTGCTGACCACTGCGGCGAGACTCGCTGCGGCCGTGAGTCCGAGCCCGATCACCAGGACGAGTCGTTCGCCGATGCGGTCGACGAGCACGCCCCATGCGATGAGGGTCAGCATGATGCCCACGGTGGGCATCGCAACCACGAATCCTGCGATCGCAAGTCCGAGTCCTCGGTCGTCGTGCAGGGCGGGAATGAGAAATGCAGCACCGTTGATGAAGACGGCACCTGCAGTCTGCGCGAGCATCCCGAGCACGAGCATGAACCACCGTCGCGTCTCGCCGATACTGGACAACTGGTTCGTGGCGCTCATTCCGGCCTTCCGTCTCAACATATGGACTTCAAATCTTGCTATATGGATATGATCGGGAACATTACACCGGCGAAAGATCGGCGGATCGGACGGCATCGACGTACGGAGAATGGCGGTCGATAGACTTTCGACATGCGTCTCGGTCGAATTGCAAGTCCTGATGGTGTGGCATTCGTGAGTATCGAAGGTGAGGGGGATGCCCGGACGGCGAAGGAAATTGCCGAACATCCTTTCGGCACACCGACGTTCACCGGTCGATCGTGGCCACTGGCCGACGTTCGGCTGCTCGCGCCGATCCTCGCCAGCAAGGTCATCGCCATCGGTAAGAACTACGCCGCGCACGTGGCCGAGATGGGCGGTGAGGCACCGAAGGATCCCGTCATCTTCATCAAGCCGAACACCTCCATCGTCGGGCCCGGTGCGGCCATCGTGCTGCCGCCGTCGTCGAACGAGGTGCACTACGAGGGTGAACTGGCCATCGTGATCGGTCGCCCGTGCAAGGACGTGCCTGCCTCCAAGGCATACGACGTGGTGCTCGGATACACCGTCGCCAACGACGTCTCGGCACGCGACCACCAGAAGCACGACGGGCAATGGACCCGGGCGAAAGGGCACGACACGTTCTGCCCCCTCGGGCCGTGGATCGAGACGTCCCTCGACCCCTCCGATCTCGAGATCAAGACCGAGGTCGGCGGCGTCGTCAAGCAGCAGAGCCGTACTTCGCTTCTGCTGCACGATATTCCGAAGATCATCGAATGGGTGTCCGCGGTGATGACGCTGCTCCCCGGAGACGTCATTCTCACCGGAACTCCGGAAGGAGTCGGACCCATAACCGACGGAGACAGTGTGTCGATCACCGTCGAGGGAATCGGAACCTTGACCAACCCAGTCGCAGCGAAGAAGTAGGACAACGATGACCACAGCAACAGATGTGCGCGTTCGGTTCTGCCCGTCGCCCACCGGTACCCCGCACGTCGGTCTGGTCCGAACCGCACTCTTCAACTGGGCGTTCGCGCGACATCACGGCGGCACGTTCGTCTTTCGGATCGAGGACACCGATGCCGCACGCGACTCGGAGGAGTCCTACGCCGCTCTGCTCGACGCGTTGCGCTGGCTCGGCCTGGACTGGGACGAGGGCCCCGAGGTGGGTGGCCCGTACGAGCCCTACCGCCAGTCGTTGCGTCGAGACCAACACATGGCCGTTGTGCAGCAGCTGCTCGACGCAGGCGAGGCCTACGAGTCGTTCTCGACGCCCGAGGAAGTCGAAGCGCGCCACAAGGCCGCCGGGCGTGACCCCAAGCTCGGCTACGACAACTTCGATCGTGACCTGACGCCCGAGCAGCGGCAGGGATTCCTCGACGAGGGACGCGGAGCCGTCGTACGGCTACGCATGCCCGATCATGATCTGACGTGGAACGACCTCGTGCGCGGGGAGACCACGTTCAAAGCGGGGACGGTACCGGACTTCGCCCTGACTCGCGGCAATGGAGTTCCGCTGTACACGTTGGTCAATCCGGTCGACGACGCCCTGATGAAGATCACCCACGTCCTGCGCGGCGAAGACCTACTGTCGTCGACGCCCCGTCAGCTCGCCCTCTACGAGGCCTTGATCCGGATCGGTGTGGCGGAACGTAACCCCGAGTTCGGGCATCTGCCGTTCGTGATGGGTCAGGGCAACAAGAAGCTGTCCAAGCGTGACCCCGAATCGAACCTCTTCATCCACCGCGATCGAGGCTTCGTCCCGGAGGGGCTGCTGAACTACCTGGCGCTTCTCGGGTGGGGCATCTCGGACGATCACGACGTCTTCTCACTCGACGAAATGGTGGCGGCGTTCGATATCTCGTCGGTCAACTCCAATCCGGCTCGCTTCGATCAGAAGAAGGCCGACGCTATCAACGCCGAACACATCAGGATGTTGGCCGCAGACGATTTCGCGGCACGGTTACGCGAATTCCTGGTTGCGCAGGGGCATCTCACCGAGCCGGTCGACGAGAGGACGTTCGCTGTTGCAGCGGATCTGGTGCAGACGCGCATCGTCGTTCTGTCGGATGCGTGGGGACTGTTGAAGTTCCTGTTCGTAGACGAGGCGGACTTCGAGATCGACCCTGCAGCTGCCGCGAAGAACCTCGGTGCCGATGCCGCACCCGTTCTCGATGCTGCTGTCGAAGCGCTGACGGCGTTGCCGACCTGGACAACGGCCGACCTGGAGGCCACTCTCAAGGACGCCTTGATCGAGAAGTTGGAGCTCAAGCCGCGCAAGGCTTTTGCCCCGGTGCGAGTGGGAGTGACCGGATCGCACATCAGCCCGCCGTTGTACGAGTCGATGGAGCTGCTCGGCCGCGAGAAGACCCTCGCTCGGCTGGCAGCGGCACGCGCGCAGACGGTGTGACGGCGTGACGGCGCACTGCTGCCGACGCAGACAGGTCGTCCAGGAACACCGCGAATGAGCGTCGCCGACCGACTGGATCGGCTTCAGCGCAGGCGTCCGGCCCTCGGCTTTCCCATAGCGGTGGTCTACAAGTTCGTCGACGATCAGGGTGGATACCTGGCTGCTCTGATCACGTACTACGCGTTCGTCTCGCTCTTTCCTGCGCTGCTGCTCTTCTCCGTGATTCTGGGCATCGTGTTGATGGGCAATCCGGAGCTGCAACAACAGATCCTGAACTCGGCTCTCGGTCAGATCCCGGCGATCGGGGACGAACTGGGGCGTCCCGAACGTATCGGTGGCGGCACGGTTGGTCTGACGGTGGGTATCCTCGGGTCGCTGTACGGCGGGCTCGGTGTGTCGGTTGCGCTGCAGAACGCGATGAACACCGCATGGGCCGTACCGAAGAACATACGGCCCGATCCCATTCGGGCCCGGGTGCGTGGATTGGGTTTGCTGAGCACAGTCGGTTTGGCTGTCCTGGGGATCACGGCAGTCAATGTGCTCAGTGCCGCGGGCTATTTCGGCCCGGAATCCGGCCTGGTGGTGTTCGTGATGGGCACCCTGCTCTACGTCGGAGTGTTCATCGTTGCGTTCAGGCTCGCGACAGTGCGTCCGGTGTCGGTCGGACAGGTGTGGCCGGGTGCCGTCGCGGCCGGCCTGACGTGGCAGCTGTTACAGACCTTCGGCGGTGTCTACGTGAAGTACGTGGCCGGGAGTGCGTCCGTGACGAACGGTGTCTTTGCGGTCGTGCTCGGGCTGTTGGCCTTTCTGTACGTGACCTCGATATCGATCGTGATCTGCATCGAGATCAACGTGGTTCGTGTCGACAGGCTGTTCCCGCGCGCTCTGCTGGCTCCGTTCACCGACGACGTCGAACTGACCGAAGGTGACAAACTCACCTACACCGGGCAGGCAGAAGCGCAGCGCAGTACTGCGTTCGAGGAAATCGACGTGACGTTCGAGGATCCACCGAGTGCTCAGTCGGACTCCGACTCGACGTCCGGCTCGGCAGCCGGGGCACCGTAGAAGCGGTCGATCCTGGTCTCCATCGGAAAGCGCACCGCCGTGTCACCGAACATCAGACGCGTAGCCGAGTCTGCCGCCGCCGCAACGGCCTCGGCTACCCACGGTGCGTCGTCGAGTGGACAATGCACCACCACTTCGTCGTGTTGAAAGAACACCAATTCGCTTCTGCTCGACCACAACCGTCCGCGTAGATCTGCCAACAGGCACAGAGCCCATTCGGCTGCGGTCGCCTGCACCACGAAGTTGCGGGTGAATCGGCCACGGGCATGGGCGTCACCGGTGGACCACCACTGCGGCGGAGGGGGAGGGCAGGCTCGGCCCAGCCATGACCGGACCACCTCGCCGCGCTCACCGGCCCGCGCTGCCTCTTCCACGACCGCCACCGCCTCGGGAAATCTCGCGCGTAGGCGAGTCAGCAACGAACGAGCCTCGCCCGACGTCGCGCCGTACAGCACTCCGAGAACCGCGACCTTGGCTCGTGCACGATCACCGTCGAACGACTCGGCCGCGACGGGGGCGTAGAGATCCGCTGTGCCCGCAGCGGCGACCATGCGTGGGTCACCCGACATCGCGGCGAGAATGCGCGGCTCCAACTGGCCGGCGTCGGCCGCAACGAAGGTGTGCCCGGGGTCGGCGATCACGCTGGCGCGCAGCGGTTTCGGGATCTGCAAACCCCCACCGCCGCGGCTCGCCCAGCGGCCGGAGACGACGGCCCCGGGGACGTAGACCGGCCGAAAACGATCCCCGCGAACCCACGCGTCCAACCATGCCCACCCGTTGGTGCTGTGTAGTTTCGACAGATCTCGGTGGCGAAGCAGCAGCGGCACCGCAGGATGGTCGATGTCTCGGATCATGTGTGCGCGAGTGGATGTGAGCTCGATCCCGGCGCGCGCGAAAGCGGCGACCACCTCCGCGGGTGAGCCAGGGTTCACGCGGCGCCCGAACGCCGACGAGATCTCGTTCTCGAGCTTCACCAATGCGGGGGGAGTCGAACCGTCGACCGGCCTCGCACCGAGCATCGCGTCGAGGTGCCGCCGATGCGCGGCGGCCGAGAACGGCAATCCGTCGAACGTCATCTCCGCCGCGGCCAGACTTCCGGCCGATTCGGCGGCCGCCAACAGCTGCAGCGCCCGATCGTCACCGATCTCCTCGTTCTGACGGCGATAGTCGGCGAGCACTGCCACGGGATCGGCCTGCGGGTCGGCGTCGAACAATCCGGGTCGAAGGTCTGCGGGTGTCGACGGCACCGTAGTGCGCCCCGTTCGCATCGCGAGAATGGCATCGACGAGGGCGAGATCATGGCAGCGCCGCACCCGCACCCCACCGTCGAGCAGTCGCGGGTAGATGCGGCTCGTGTCCTCCCACACCCAACGGGGAGCGTGCTCTCGCTCGATGGCGGCCACGGAGCCCACCAGATCGTCGGTGACCTCTTCGGCAGGGGAACTGCCGCCGGACGGGGAGCCGTCCTCGTCGAGGCGGATCAGCACCGCACGGTTGCCCTGGGGAACGAGCAGCACCTTCATCGGCGTCTGCGAACTTCGAGAACGCTCACGAAACTGAAGTCTGCTTCATGCTCGGCGGCGGACGGTGCGCGGGTTCTGCGTTCACGCGGTGGTGTTCGAGCCGGTATCGCGGGCAGTCGAGGGCGGTTACCAGGGCTCTGAGCAGCCGATTTGGAGAATGGGTAGTGACCTTTGATAGTCTCTATCCCGGCTCGAAACGCAGTGCACATCGATCGGATGCGCATTTCGATTCAAGTCCATTGGGGTATGGTGTAATTGGCAACACAGCGGTTTCTGGTACCGCCATTCTAGGTTCGAGTCCTGGTACCCCAGCGAGCAGGTGAGCGGCGATTTTGTCGCCGATGCCGAGGCAGTTAAGCTACCTCAGCATCACGTGTTCGATACAGCGTAAACAATGCAGGTGAAGTTCCTGGCCCCGTCGTCTAGCGGCCTAGGACGCCGCCCTCTCAAGGCGGTAGCGCGGGTTCGAATCCCGTCGGGGCTACGAAGACAGCACCCCCTCGATCTCCGGATCGAGGGGGTGCTGTCGTTTCGGTGTGACCGTCGTTTCGGCTGTGCGGTGGTCTCGCTTCGCGTCAGACGCTCTTGCGACGGAACATCTTCTGGTGATCGGCCGGACCGTGGACGTTGTTCACCTTGGGGCCACCGTCCTTGTGATCGACGGAATTGTGCGATCTGCTGTTCTTCTGTTCGAGAACCTCGCGGAACTTCTTCTTCAATTCTTCGCTGCCGGATTCTGACATGGGGCACTCCTCGCAGTCGGCGACCGGCCGGGTGGGCCGTTCGAGACGAACGTACTCCACTTCCGCGGCCTCTTCAGCCGGTTTTTTCGTGCTGCAGTCGATCGGCCTCGGTGCGGCGCTCAGAGGCGCTTGTGCAGCGCGTCGGCTGCGGCGAGCAGGTCTGCTGCCCAGCGTGCGCCCGGCTTGCGTCCGATGCGGTCGATCGGGCCGGACACCGAGATCGCGGCCACCACAGTGTCGTTGCTGTCGCGCACCGGCGCGGCGACGCTGGCGACGCCCGGCTCACGTTCACCTGCGCTCTGTGCCCACCCTCGCCTGCGGATCTCCAGCAGGACCCGTTCGCCGAATTCGGCGTCCGGCAGCACTGTGCGTTGGGTCTGCGAATCTGCCCACGCAAGAAGCACTTTGGCACCGGAGCCGGCTGTCATGGGTAGCCGGGCACCGACGAGCACGGTATCTCGGAGACCGGTCGGAGGCTCCATGGATGCGACACAGACGCGTACGGTCCCCTCGCGGCGGTAGATCTGCACGCTCTCGCCGGTGATTTCGCGAAGCCGAGGCAGTACCGATGCGGCGGCCTCGAGTAACGCGTCAGACGCGCTGGCCGCCAGTTCCCCGAGTGCCGGACCGGTGCGCCACAGGCCGTCGGCATCGCGAACGAGAAGTCTGTGGGACTCGAGGCCGACGGCGAGGCGGTGGGCGGTGGCGCGGGGCAGGCCGGTTCGAGCGCACAGGTCGCCCAGATTGCAGGGCTTCTCGGCCACCGCGTGCAGCACCGCCATCGCCTTGTCGAGTACCCCGATGCCACTCGATTTGTCGACGAGGCCGCCCAGGCTATGCTGTCTCATAGAACGATATTAGCCTCCCGAATGCTGAGATTGCACAACTGCGAGAAGTCCAGCGTGCCGCGGGGGATGATGGCGAGACGATCACGCGAGGTGGACCAGCCCGTCCGCCGGCGCGACGACAGGGAAGACGAGGTCTGCGACAGCGATGTCCGAAACGACGAAATCCGATGCGTCCGTGGCGCAAGCGCCGAAGACGCTGGCGGAGAAGGTGTGGGACCAACATGTGGTCGTCCCCGGTGGGGGAGAAGGCGGTGCACGTGAGCCGGATCTGATCTACATCGATCTGCACCTCGTGCACGAGGTCACCAGCCCGCAGGCATTCGATGGTCTGCGGTTGGCCGGCCGCGAGCTTCGACGCCCGGACCTGACGATCGCAACGGAGGACCACAACGTCCCGACGGCCGACATCTTCGCGCCCATTGCCGATCTCGTCTCACGCACCCAGGTCGACACCCTTCGCCGCAACTGCGAGGAGTTCGGAGTTCGGTTGTACCCGATGGGAGATCTCGATCAGGGCATCGTCCACATCATCGGCCCGCAGCTCGGTCTGACCCAGCCGGGTATGACGATCGTGTGCGGAGACAGTCACACCTCGACGCACGGCGCATTCGGTTCGATCGCAATGGGAATCGGCACCAGCGAGGTCGAGCATGTGATGGCGACCCAGACTCTGTCTCTGCGACCGTTCAAGACCATGGCCATCACCGTCGACGGAGAATTGGCTCCGGGCGTGACGAGCAAGGATCTGATTCTCGCGGTGATCGCCAAGATCGGCACCGGAGGCGGTCAGGGATACGTGCTCGAGTATCGCGGTGAGGCCATCCGCAAGTTGTCGATGGAAGCCCGAATGACCATCTGCAACATGTCGATCGAGGCCGGGGCGCGCGCGGGCATGATCGCACCCGACGAGATCACGTACGAATATTTGAAGGGACGGCCACACGCGCCCCAGGGGGCGGAGTGGGATGCTGCGGTGGCCGCGTGGAACGAACTGGCGACCGACGCGGATGCGGTGTTCGACAACGAGGTACACATCGATGCGAGCACTCTGACGCCGTTCGTCACCTGGGGGACGAACCCGGGTCAAGGTGCTCCGTTGGGGGACACCGTGCCCGATCCGGAGGCCATGCTGGACGAGGGCGAGCGTGTGTCGGCCCAGAAGGCCTTGCAGTACATGGGTCTCGAAGCAGGGACACCGATCCGCGAGATTTCCGTCGACACCGTGTTCGTGGGCTCCTGCACCAACGGCCGCATCGAGGATCTGCGCGCAGTGGCGTCCGTCCTCGAGGGGCGTCGCGTCGCAGACGGCGTGCGAATGCTGGTGGTACCCGGGTCGATGCGGGTGCGCGCGCAGGCCGAAGAGGAAGGGCTCGGTGAGATCTTCACCGCAGCAGGGGCCGAGTGGCGGCAGGCCGGCTGCTCGATGTGTCTGGGGATGAACCCCGATCAGCTCACTTCGGGAGAACGTTCGGCGTCTACGTCCAACCGCAATTTCGAGGGACGTCAGGGCAAAGGCGGTCGCACTCACCTCGTGTCGCCTTTGGTCGCGGCGGCCACTGCAGTTCGCGGAACCCTGTCCTCTCCGGCGGATCTCGCGTAGCAGCGAGTCCCCCGCCCGGATCGATCGAACTCACAGGAGAAATTTCGATGGAAGCTTTCACTCGACACAAAGGCATCGGCGTTCCGCTCCGGCGGTCCAATGTCGACACGGATCAGATCATTCCGGCGGTCTATCTCAAACGAGTGACCCGCACCGGATTCGAGGACGGGTTGTTCGCCGGTTGGCGATCCGATCCGAACTTCATCTTGAACCTCGAGCCCTACGACCGTGGATCGGTTCTCGTTGCCGGGCCGGACTTCGGCACGGGATCGTCACGCGAGCACGCTGTCTGGGCGCTGTCGGACTTCGGTTTCAGGGTCGTCATCGCATCCAGATTTGCCGATATCTTCCGCGGAAACATGGGCAAAGCCGGCTTGGTGGCGGCCGAGGTCGAGCAATCGGACGTCGAATTGCTGTGGAAAGCCTTAGAAGAACAGCCCGGTCTGGAGATAATCGTCGACCTCGTCGATAAGACCGTCACGGCTGGAACCTTGGTGGTGCGCTTCGCGATTGACGACTACACGAGGTGGCGTCTGCTGGAAGGTCTGGACGACATCGGATTGACATTACGCCAGGTAGAGGCCATTACGGAGTACGAAAAGTCAAGGCCTTCATACAAACCCCTGACGCTTCCGGCGCGGATCGAGACGCCCTCCTAAAGCTGACCGGGTGGGGGTCCGACACGCTTTGCGGCCGTGAAGCATTCCGCGACGCCGGAATGAAAATTGGCGTGGCGCATAGACTCTTGACGACTTGGGGTTTACCGTTGTAGTAGTCGGTCCGACGATGGGCCACAATATAGCGGAGGAAATCCATGAACAAGGCAGAGCTGATCGACGCCCTGACCGAGAAGTTGGGGTCTGACAGGCGGAGCGCCACAGAGGCTGTCGAGAACATCGTCGACACCATCGTGCGCGCAGTGCACCGCGGCGAGAGCGTCACGATCACGGGCTTCGGCGTGTTCGAACAGCGTCGTCGCGCAGCGCGTGTCGCCCGCAACCCCCGCACCGGTGAGACCGTTCGCGTGAAGCCGACCAATGTTCCGGCATTCCGTCCGGGTGCTCAGTTCAAGGCTGTCATCGCCGGCGGACAGAAGCTGCCCGCCAGCGGTCCTGCCGTCAAGCGCGGTTCGGCTGCGGCTCCGGCCAAGAAGACTGCCGCTGCGAAGAAGACGGCTGCCAAGAAGGCGGCCGTGAAGTCGACTGCCCGCAAGGCAACCACCGCAGCTGCCAAGAAGGCTGCTCCGGCCAAGACGGCTGCCAAGAAGGCGGCACCGGCCAAGACCGCCGCCAAGAAGGCGGCACCGGCCAAGACCACCGCGCGCAAGACCACCGCGGCAGCTGCCAAGAAGGCTCCGGCCAAGACGACAGCGCGCAAGGCTGCAACGACTGCTGCCCCCGCCAAGAAGGCTCCGGCGAAAACGGCAGCGAAGAAGACCGTCGCCAAGAAGGCCCCGGCAAAGAAGGCTCCCGCGAAGAAGGCTCCGGCAAAGCGCGCAGCCAAGAAGTAGAGCCTGCCTGCTCCCACCGCTTCGACACTGCGGTGAATACGGCAGTGCGGCTGTGCGAAGTCGTCAGAATGGCCCCCGACTCGAGAATCGAGTCGGGGGCCATTTTGCGGTTCGTGCCCGCGCGTTCAGCCGTCCGCAGTGAGGGTGGGTAGGGGACTGGCGATGTGGTCGGCCGACACGAGCCTGCCGTCGTGACGCGAGAGCACCCACACGCTTCCCTTGCGATTTCTGTTGGCAGGCAACGTGATTCCGTCCTTGTCTGCCCACCAGCGCATCAGGTCCGGGATCACCTTGCCTTGGCTGCAGACCACCGGGGTGCCGGGTAGTTCGGCGATCTCTCGTGCGCGATGACGGCCTTTGCGTGGGTCATCGGCGTACCCCTCCTCGGACAACAGATGCTCGGGAAGAATGTCCACTCCCAACGATTCTGCGAAGGGGGCGACCGTCTGGACGCATCGCGCGCGGTCGGCTGCGTACACAGCATCACCGCCGAAGGCGCGGAGCAACGCTACCAACGATTCGGCCTGCCGTCGTCCGGTCTTGTCGAGAGGGCGATCGACGTCGTTGCCCTTGAACCTCGACCGCGAGCCCGCGCTGCCGTGCCGAACCAACAGCACGGTCGAGGTGTCGGCGGGCTTGGCCACGAACCGACGAAGGATCTTGTGGTCCATGGGATACGAGAGTTCGCGACCGACGGCCTCCGGTGCGATCCAACGCAGTTCGTCCACCTCGGCATTGGGGACGAACTCGCCGCCGGTGACCTCGGCCGCCCAGTACAGGACTTTCTTGACCCGTCGGTGCCCAGGGATCGGATACGTCACGTAGGACAGTGACCGTCCGAGTCGAGATTCGAATCCGGTCTCTTCCTTGACCTCTCGGACCGCGGCGTCGACGGCTGTTTCACCGGGATCGAGCTTCCCCTTGGGGAACGACCAGTCGTCGTACTTCGGCCGGTGGACCAAGGCGACCTCGACGGCCGAGTCGGCGCTCGGTGAACGTCGCCACAAGATCGAGCCCGCCGCAAAGATGTTGGCGCGGGGAGAGCCGTCGGAAGCGCCCATCAAGACGCCTGATTCCTCCGACTGCGCATCAGGTCCACCTGATGCTCACGAACCTTTTCACCCCGAGCCGGAGACGCGACCCAGCCGCCGTCCGGTCCCAACTCCCAGCACCGCGTGGTGGGATCGAGCGCCGAATCGAAGATGTCGCCCAGTTGATTCGCCAGTCGCGGATCCTTGACCTGCGCCATCACCTCGACTCGACGATCGAGGTTGCGGTGCATCATGTCTGCGCTGCCGATCCAGAATTCGTCGGCACCCTGGAAGTGCAGAACTCGGGAGTGCTCCAGGAATCGGCCGAGGATGGAACGAACCTCGATGTTCTCCGACAGACCGGGAACTCCTGGCTTGAGTGCGCAGATTCCGCGCACCACCACCTTCACCGGAACTCCTGCCATCGACGCTCGGTAGAGCGCGTCGATGACCTGCTCGTCGACCAAGGCGTTGGCCTTGAGGCGAATTCCGGCCGCACGGCCATCCTTGAGGTGTTCGACCTCGGCCTCGATGCGCTCGACGATCCCGCGGCGCACTCCGTACGGAGCAACGAGAAGGTTGCGGTACTTGGACTTTCGCGAGTATCCGGTGAGCGAGTTGAACAGATCGGTGAGGTCGGCCCCGATCTCGGGCGATGACGTCAGCAGGCCGACATCCTCGTAGATTCGCGCTGTCTTGGGGTTGTAGTTGCCGGTACCGATGTGGCAGTACCGACGGATGACGGACCCCTCTCTGCGCACGACCAAGCAGGTCTTGCAGTGCGTCTTGAGGCCGACGAGGCCGTACACCACGTGCACCCCCGCCTTTTCGAGCTTGCGTGCCCACTCGATGTTGGCCTGTTCGTCGAATCGCGCCTTGATCTCGACCAGTGCAACGACCTGCTTGCCCGCTCCGGCAGCATCGACGAGCGCGTTGACGATCGGGGAATCACCCGAGGTTCGATAGAGCGTCTGCTTGATGGCGAGTACTTGCGGGTCGGCCGCTGCTTGCTCGATGAAGCGTTGCACGCTGGTGGAGAAGGAATCGTACGGATGATGTACCAGGACGTCGCCGTCGCGCAGGGTGGAGAAGACGCTCTTGGGGGTCTCGCGCTCACCGAAGGCCGCGTGAGTCGCCGGGACGAAGGGGGCATCCTTGAGGTTGGGGCGGTCGACACCGTAGACCTGCCACAGGCACGACAGGTCGAGCAGTCCGGGAACCTGAATGACGTCTCCTGGATCGACATCGAGTTCACGAAGCAGCAATTCGAGCATGTGCTCGGTCATGTCGTCGGCGATCTCGAGGCGGACGGGCGATCCGAATCGCCTGCGCGCGAGCTCGCGCTCCAGGGCCTGCAGGAGGTCCTCGTCGCGGTCTTCCTCGACCTCGAAATCGGCGTTGCGCGTGATGCGGAACGCGTGAGACTCGACGACCTCCATGCCGGGGAAGAGCACGTCGAGGTGCGCCGAGATCAATTCCTCCATCGAGAGGAAGGCGTCGATGCGGTGATTGCCCTCGCCGCGCTTGACCCGCACGAAGCGATCGACGTTGTCGGGAACCTTCACGCGGGCGAAGTGCTCGCCCGTTGTGGAGTAATCCTTCACCGTCACAGCGAGATTGAGGCTCAAGCCACTGATGTACGGAAAAGGGTGAGCCGGGTCGACGGCCAGCGGCGTCAGAACCGGAAAGACCTGCTCGGTGAAATACTCCGAAAGCCGCGTGCGCTCGTCGCTGTCCAAGTCGGACCACCGGATGATCGCGATGCCCTCGGCGGTGAGCTCGGGCAGGATCGAATCCAACAGCACTCGCGCATGTTTGAGCGCGAGCTCCTGGGTGCGTTGACCGATCACCGCGAGCTGCTCACGAGGGGTCATCCCGTCGGCTGACCGAACCGACAGGCCGGTTTCGTCGCGGCGTTTGAGGCCGGCAACCCGAACCATGTAGAACTCGTCGAGATTGGACGCGTAGATGGCGAGAAACTTCGCGCGCTCGAGCAGGGGCAGCGACGAGTCCTGGGCGAGCGCAAGGACACGCGAGTTGAAATCGAGCCAGCTCAATTCTCGGTTGAGATAGCGATTTTCGGGGAGAACAGTGGCGGCATCGACGGACTCCGGTGTGGCAGCCGGTAGCGCCTGGGGGATGTCGGGCATCGTAGACGCGATCGGAGCGCTCCACGCCGTCTCCGAACCGGTGCCCTTTCCGGTTTCGATCGGCGGATCTTCCATCGCTGGCTGCGCGTCTTCTTTGCTCACCGCACGATCATCCCCCATACCCGGCGTCGGTGAAACTCCGATGGCCGAACTCGGTGCCGTGTTCACCGGCACGCGCCGTTGTCCGCCCTCCTCACGCAGTCGTCGCGGACGCTTCTCCACTCCACCCGAGCGAGTGCAGCACGGCCGAGGTGGCCGGTCCGACTCCCAGACGGTGTGCTCGCCTGACGTCGTCGGCGGTGTCCACGTCCAGTCGAAGGCCCGGCCATGAGCCGTCGAGTTCCTGTGCGCCCGAATCGGTGTGACGCCGCGCGGAGTGTCCGCCGAACAGTGGAGCCAGTTCCTCGGGGGAGTCCTTGAGGATCAGTGCCGCGGTCCCCGTTCCGTGATGGTCGACCACCAGCGACCTGCCCCCACGACGGGCAGCGGTGTAGGCCTGGGCGAGCTCGGCCGAACGCATCGCCGGAAGGTCGGCTTGCAAGGCGATGATGTCGACGTGTTCTGCAGTGACGCTCGCACCCCTGCGGATGTCCCCGACGCCGTGACCGTGACGCAGTACCTGCGCCGCGGCCGTGAATGCGTGGTTGAGGCGTTCGTCCGGTCCCTGACTGAGATCGCCGGTCGGTTCATCGAACACCCGCGCGCCGATGTCGCGCGCGGTCCGTGCGACGAGAGGATCGGGGGTGACCACCGTGACCGATTCCACCACCGACACCGCCTTCGCCGCCGTCACGGTGTCGCTGAGCATCGCGAGCACCAATCGTGACCGATCGAGTGTCGAGAACTCCGCCGCCAGGCGCGACTTCGCAGCGGTGAGATCCTTCACCGCGATCAGAACCCTGACGACGCGGCGGGCGGGGTCGGGCGACGCGGCCACTGCGTCGCCGCCGTCACTTCGTGATGCACCCATGGCGCTCGATCCTGCCAGCGTCACCGATCTGTGCCGACTCCGACCGCCCGAGCAGGTCTGCGAGTTAGGGTGATGCGCGCGTGGACAGGGTATCGGCGAAGTAGCGAGGGGTTGGCGGCAATGAGCAGAGCAGCGGTACTGGGGTCGGGCTCGTGGGGAACCGCATTCGCCAAGGTGTTGGCCGATGCCGGCACCGACGTCACCATGTGGGCCCGCCGCGAGGAACTCGCTGCATCCATCACCGACCACCACGAGAACAGGGACTACCTGCCTGGAATCGAGCTGCCGTCGGCGATCCGCGCGACGAGTGATCCCGTTCGTGCACTCGAGGGGGCCGACATCGTGGTGTTGGCCGTGCCGTCGCAGAGTCTGCGGGCCAACCTGGAGGCGTGGACCGAGTCGATTCCGCCGCACGCGACACTGCTCTCCCTGGCGAAGGGAATCGAGACGGGAACGCTCATGCGAATGAGCCAGGTGATCGCTCAGGTCACCGGAGCCGATCCCAGCCGGGTCGCGTGTCTGTCCGGACCCAATCTGGCTCGTCCGATAGCCGAGGGCCAGCCGGCCGCCACCGTCATCGCGTGTTCCGATTCCCAACGAGCCCTCGAGATTCAGAAGTCCTGTGCCACCGGCTATTTCAGGCCGTACACGAATTCCGACGTCATCGGTGCCGAGATCGGTGGTGCCTGCAAGAACGTGATCGCCCTCGCATGCGGAATGGCCAGCGGCGTCGGATACGGCGAGAACACCCTCGCGTCGATCATGACCAGGGGTCTGGCCGAGATCATCCGCCTCGGAGTAGCGCTCGGTGCCACGCCGTCGACGCTGTCCGGTCTGGCCGGCGTGGGCGACCTGGTTGCCACCTGCTCGTCACCCCTCTCACGTAATCGCACGTTCGGAGAACGACTGGGTTCGGGTGGCTCCCTCGAGAGTGCGCAGGAAGCAGCGCACGGGCAGGTCGCCGAGGGCGTCAAATCCTGTACGTCGGTGCGTGCGCTCGCCGAGAGCTACGACGTCGAGATGCCGCTGACCGATGCCGTGCACCGCGTGTGCCACGGCGGCATGTCCGTTCCGGAGGCGGTCGGTCACCTCCTGGGAAGGCGTATCAAGCCCGAGTGATCCAGTGTTCGCGGTCTCGTGACGAACAGGGCGAATCCGCGTTCGGCCGGCCGCGACGGTACGGTTTCTCATCGTGAGTACTCCCCGCATCAAAGTTGCCGTCGTCTTCGGTGGCCGCAGCAGCGAGCACGCTGTGTCCTGTGTATCGGCAGGTAGCGTGCTGCAGAACCTGGATCCGGCCACGTACGAGGTGGTTCCCGTAGGGATCACCCCGGAGGGGAAATGGGTACTGGGCTCCTCCGACATCGATGCGCTGAGCATTCACGACCGGGTACTGCCGACCGTGGACAAGACCGGAGCAGCGCTTGCGCTCAGTACGGACCCGGGCCACGCAGGCGCACTGCTCGCCCTCGGCGAGGGGGAAGGCGGGACGGTGCTCGCATCCGTCGACGTCGTGTTCCCGGTTCTGCACGGACCGTACGGCGAGGACGGCACCCTGCAGGGCCTGCTCGAGTTGGCCGGCGTTCCGTATGTTGGGCCGGGTGTGTTGGCCAGTGCCGCGGGGATGGACAAGGAATTCACCAAGAAGCTGCTCGGTGCGGAGGGACTGCCGATCGGTCGTCAGGTCGTACTGCGGCGCGCAGTCGACGACCTGACGACCGCCGAGCGTGACCGAATCGGCCTGCCCGCCTTCGTCAAACCGGCCCGTGGCGGATCGTCCATAGGAATCTCGCGCATCACCGCATGGGAGCAACTCCCGACCGCGATCGCCGCGGCGCGCGAACACGACCCCAAGGTGATCGTCGAAGGAATGATCCACGGCCGCGAGGTCGAGTGCGGGGTACTCGAGTTCCCCGACGGCACGGTGCGGGCGAGCGCCATCGCCGAGATCCGAATTCCCGACGCGGACATCGACGATCATGCTTTCTACGATTTCGACACCAAGTACCTCGACGATGTCAGCGAGTTCGACATCCCGGCGGCCCTCGACGACGCAACGAGCGACCGGATTCGTGAACTCGCCGTCGCTGCCTTCCGGGCGCTGGACTGCCAAGGGCTGGCGCGAGTGGACTTCTTCGTCACCGAGAACGGTCCGGTCATCAACGAGATCAACACGATGCCCGGGTTCACCTCGATCTCGATGTACCCCAAGATGTGGGCCGAATCCGGCGTCGACTACCCGACGCTCATCGCCACCTTGATCGACACCGCCCTCGCGCGCGGTACCGGTTTGCGTTAGAGCTGTTGCGGCTCAGCGCTCACTGCAGAGGTGCCGGGTCGAGAGGTTGTTGGGGCAGTGCGTCCGACACGGCCGAGGACGCGTCCTGCAACGGGGTGGGGCCCGAGTCGCCCGCAATCGTCAACGCGACGTAGACACCGCGATCGACGACGAACCATGTGCTGGCGTCGATCCCGTCGTCTTCCCCGGACACCTCGAACCACTGAACGCCGTTGATCACCTGCAAGGGTGCAGCGACGTCGAACCCGATCGGCCGGGTCAGGCCGCAGCGCAGCACGACCGGTTCGGCGTTCTCCTCGGACGAGACCCACGCGCGGACTCCGACCGGGGCCGGGTCGGCCAACTCGGCTCTCGTGTAGTCGCCGAGGTTCTCGGGCAAGGCGTCGAGCAGTGTCGTGCACTGCTCACTCGCGGCTTCGGGGGAATCGACCGGGCCCAGAGCGACCGGATCCTGGACGGGTGAGCGGTTGACCGCGATGGCAGCAACCAGAACTCCGACGACCAGCGCGACGGGTAACGCGATAGCGGTGGCGATGACTGCAGGATGGCGCTGTTCGCGAGTGCCCTCGGTCTCGGCCGGGCTGTCTTCGGTGCCGGCGTCGTTGCCGGTGTCGGGTGAATTCACGATCTATCCGATGGACGTCGTCGACTGCGGGGCCACGGGGCAGGTGAGGGTGCGAGTGATGGCATCGACTTTCTGGATGCGGGAGACGATCTCGGCGATCTCGGCGTCGGAGGCACCGTCGGTGCGCGCGATCACGTCGTAGGGCCCGACCACTGCCTCTGCCGACACGACGCCGTCGACGGCCTCGATCTGGTGTGCGACGGCCGTCGCACGGCCGACCTCGGTCTGAACGAGAACGAATGCTTGCACCATCGGTGGTCCCTTTCCCCTGCCGGACTTCTCGACTGTAGGTTGAGTCGACTACGTTCTCTTCGCACGTAACCTGCTGCATCGGTACTGTCCCGACCGCCGCTAAAAGGTACCGCAGGCGCGGCGCGTGCTCCGCGTGAGACCGTCGCGCACGTACTGCGTTCTCAGGGAGGAACATCATCGACGACACCGTCATCGACTCGGACACCGGCAGAGAGCGCACCGTAGCTCAGGTCGGCGAATTCGACGTGATCGCCCGCGCCATCGCAGACCGTGTGCAACCACCGTCGACCATCGTCGGGCCGGGCGACGACGCGGCAGTCGTCGCTGCCTCCGACGGCCGGATCGCGGCGTCGACCGACATGTTGGTACACGGCAGGCACTTTCGGCTCGACTGGTCGAGTCCGATACAGATCGGGCGCAAGGCGATAGCGCAGAACGGCGCGGACATCGCCGCAATGGGCGCGCAGTGCTCGGGCTTTCTCGTCTCGCTCGGATGCCCGGCCGACACACCGGTGAGTGTGACCGACGGACTCAACGAGGGCATGTGGCTCGAAGCAGTTGCTGCGGGATCGGCCATCGTCGGCGGCGATGTGGTGCAATCGCCGGAACTGGTGATCTCGATCACTGCTCTCGGCGATCTTCAGGGCCGGGCCCCGGTTCTTCGATCGGGAGCGCGGGCCGGTGATGTCATCGCGTACGCGGGACGGCTCGGCTGGTCGGCGGCAGGACTGGCACTACTGCTCGGGGACGGGGACAGAACCGGCCACGACGCCGTGGTGGACGCGCACAGAGTGCCCGTCCCTCCGTATCGCGCCGGGATCGATGCCGCCGAGGCGGGTGCGACCAGTCTGACCGACGTGTCCGACGGGCTGTTGGCCGATCTCGGCCACATCGCAGAGGCGTCCGGCGTTCGGCTGGATGTCGATCCGGCCCTGGTGACGGTCGGTCGTGAAGTGCAGTCGGCGGCAACGCAGGTGGGGCACGATCCGCTGGATTGGGTACTCACCGGCGGTGAGGATCATGCACTCGTCGGCACCTTCCCCGATGCCGCCGCCGTTCCGCAGGGCTGGACGGTGATCGGCCGGGTCGAGCACCAGGACGGTGAGCAGGCGGGGCGAGTGACGGTCGGTGGACGCGTCCACGCAGGTCGGTCGGGATGGTCGAGTTT
Organism: Rhodococcoides navarretei; assembly: GCF_038069675.1. Taxonomy (NCBI): domain Bacteria; kingdom Bacillati; phylum Actinomycetota; class Actinomycetes; order Mycobacteriales; family Nocardiaceae; genus Rhodococcoides; species Rhodococcoides navarretei. Next base: position 3,052,041 of record NZ_JBBPCN010000001.1, on the reverse strand, counting down.
CGAGAGCGAGTGAACACGGTCGGGTCGATCGTGTCGGCTAAGTTGCAGAGATGGCTATCTATGCACTCGGTGATCGAGAACCCGACATCCACCCCGACGCCTACGTTCATCCCGACGCGGTCGTCATCGGGGCAGTGACCTTGGCGGCCGGATCGTCGGTGTGGCCCACGGCAGTTCTGCGAGCCGACTACGGCACCATCTCGGTCGGCGAGGGCACCAACGTGCAGGACGGAACTGTGGTGCACTGCACCCCGATAGACGCAACGGTCATCGGTTCCGGGTGCGTACTCGGCCACAACGCGCACGTCGAGGGCGCGACCATCGGCGACAACTGCCTCATCGCGTCGGGCTCGGTCGTGCTGAACGGCTCGAAGATCGGGGCGGGTTCGATCGTCGGTGCAGGCGCTGTCGTGCCGTTCAAGTTCGTTGTGCCGGAACGCTCCATGGCGCTCGGCGTACCCGCGAAGATTCGCGAGGGCTACCAGGTTCCGGAAGGACATGTCGACATCAACGTGCAGATGTACTCGGCCAACGCCGCGTACTACCGCGATGCTTTGCGTCGGATCGACCGGTGACGCCCCGGCCACTCGCCGAGAGTGTCGAGTCGGGATGGGCGCGTGCTCTGGCTCCGGTCGAGCCGAATGTTGCTGCGATGGGCGACTTTCTGCGAGCCGAACTCGCCGCCGGACGGCACTACCTACCTGCAGGCGAGAACGTACTGCGGGCGTTTCGCTACCCCTTCGACCGGGTTCGGGTGCTCATCGTCGGTCAGGACCCGTACCCGACGCCGGGACATGCCGTGGGGCTGAGCTTTTCCGTAGCACCGGATGTGCGGCCGGTACCGCGAAGTCTGAACAACATCTTCAAGGAGTACTCGGACGATCTGGGTCTGCCCACTCCGAGCAACGGTGACCTCACACCATGGGCGGACCGAGGTGTGATGTTGCTCAACAGGGTGCTCAGCGTCGAGCCAGGGCAGGCGGCGTCGCACCGGAAGAAGGGATGGGAAGCGGTCACAGAGCAGGCAATTCGAGCACTCGTTGCCCGTGCCGAGAATCCCGACGCGACCGGGCTGGTCGCGATCCTCTGGGGACGTGACGCCGCGACTCTGAAGCCCATGCTCGGATCGGTTCCGTACATCGAGTCCGCGCACCCGTCACCGCTGTCCGCATCACGCGGGTTCTTCGGCTCCAAGCCCTTCAGTCGTGTGAACGAGTTGTTGGTCGAGGGCGGAGACGAACCGATCGACTGGACGCTGCCGTGATCGAACGCTGCCGTGATCGGATCAGGAGAAATCGGGCCGACGCTTCTCGATGAACGCGTCGACACCCTCGACTCCGGCAGGAGATGACGCAGCCGCCGAGATCGACGCCGACTCGGCATCCAATTGCTGTGTCAGAGTTGCCGATTCGGAGTTCGCAAGTAGCGTCTTGATGCCCTGGTACGCCGATGTCGGCCCGTTGGCGAGGGTTCGAGCGAGGCGCTCGGCCTCACTGTCGACGATGTCGTCGCCCACCAACCGGCTGAGGATTCCGAGCCGAACTGCGTCCTCTCCGTTGATGATCGAGTCGTTGAGGAGGATGTCCATCGCGCGTCCCGAACCGACGATTCGGGGGAGTGTCCAGGACATTCCTCCGTCCGGGGTGAATCCGATCGAGGGGTACGCGGGGCGTAGTTTGGTCGACGGCCCGCCGATGGCGATGTCGGTGAGACAGACCAGACTCATGCCTGCCCCGGCCGCCCACCCGTGGACACCGGCGACGACAGGGACGGTGACGGCGGCCAGTTCGCGGACGAATGCATGGAAGCTGTCGGCGACGGATCCGACGAATGCGCCGCGATCGTCTGCTCCGGCAAAATCGTGCACGTTTCCGCCCGCACAGAAGTTGGGACCTCGGCCGATGAGAAGGACGCTGCCGATCTCGGTGGTACCGGCAACGATGGAGCGGAGTGCCGCCGTACCCTCCTCGATGCCCTGGAGGTCGAGAGAGGCACCGCCGGCTTCGGTAGCAACGATGATTCTCAGTACACCGTCCTCGACGCTGACTTTGCTGGGACTGTAGTCATCGGAATTACTCACGCTCGGAATTCTAATGGACGTCCAAGTGTTCGACTGCACCGACAACTGTGCCCCGCCTCCGAATACGGGGGGCGGGGCACAGTTCTCGCACGCGAGGAACGCCGTGGAGGAAAACGAAGAGCGAGGCCGAAATCAGCCCCGGACCACCTTGCCTGCCTTCAAGCAGGAGGTGCACACGTTCATGCGCTTGGAGTTACCAGGCGCAACCTGAGCGTGAACGGTCTGAATGTTCGGGTTCCAACGACGGTTGGTCCGTCGGTGCGAGTGCGAGACCGACTTACCGAAGCCGGGCCCCTTGGCGCATACGTCGCAGACGGCAGCCATAGTCGCGAACTCCTTGATAGATGTTGATCGATACATGTGGTCGAAGACATCGAAACGAACTACGAGCAGATGCAAGCATTGCAATGCGTGAAGATCGCCTCGAGGCAACCCTGCAAGAATAGCGGCGACGCACGCAATCACCAAACCGCCACGGCAGGCGCTGCTCGAGGGCTCACGTACGGCGCGCCACCCATCCTGCCCGACTAAGCTTCGGGCACTGTCCGCGAGGAGTTCGGACGAGGTGGCGGATGTGACGCGGGGGGAGGCTGCTCGAGGTGGTCGACGTTCTCGATTCGATCGATGCCGCGGCCCTGCGGCGGTGGGCCTACCGCTGCGTCGATGCCCTCACCGCTCGATGCGACGAGATCGATGCGCTCAACGTGTTCCCGATCCCGGACTCGGACACCGGCACCAACCTGATGTTCACCCTTCGCGCGGCGGTCGAGTCGATGCGCGCTGCCGGACCGGATGCCGACGCCCGCACTGTGGGGCGGGCACTTGCCGTGGGGGCCGTCGCGGGTGCGCGTGGGAACTCGGGGGTGATCGTGTCCCAGCTGCTGCGTGCCGTCGCCGAGGCCGCGGCGGACGGACCACTGGACACGGTGTCGATCCAGGCGATGCTGCGCCGCGCGAGAGTGCTGGTCGCCGACGCGGTCAGCGTTCCGGTCGAGGGCACGATGCTCACCGTTCTGGCCGCCGCCGATCGTGAGGCCTCGGCTCACGATGCCAATGTCGCCCTCTCCGCGTTGGTGGTCGACATAGCCGAGGCCACGGCCCGCGCTGTGGACAGTACGACGGACCAGCTGGTCGACCTCCGTGAGGCGGGGGTGGTCGACGCGGGTGCTCTCGGCCTGTCGGTCATCGTCGATGCGTTGGTGGAGGTGGTGATCGGCCGCACTCCGCCGCGGCGACGGTACCGACGCCCACGCGAGCCCGAACGGCAGGCAGGCACCGACGTGTCGACTCCGACCTCGGAGTGCGGCGGTGCGCCGGCGACGTCGGGGTATGCGGCGGGACGCCCGCTCGGGTACGAGGTGGTCTACGTCGTGCACGGTCCGAACGACGCGACGGCGGCGGAACTGCGCCGAGCTCTGGCAGACCTCGGAGACTCGGTCGTGGTCGCCGGTGACGGTTCCGGAGCTTGGTCCGCGCACGTGCACACCACCGATCCGGGCGGTGCCGTCGATCGCGGTATCGCCGCCGGAGATGTTCGCGGGGTGCGTATCTCGTGCTTCGGTACGGTCGAGTTCGCCGAATCGTCGGTCCCCGGCGCTCGCGGCGGAGGAGCCGTGTCGGTGGGTCGCGATATTTTGGCGTTGGTCGCCGGTGACGGCGCCGCAGATCTCTATGTTCAGGAAGGCGCAACGGTGGTCCGGTGCGACGAGGCGATCGACTCCTCGGTCCTGCATCGAGTGATCGTCGGGATGAAGCATCGCGAGGTATTGGTGCTGCCGAACGGCGCGTTGTCGGCGCAGGAGCTGGTCGCCGTCGGCGCAGCCGCCCGAGCGGACGGTAAGGACGTGGTGATGTTGCCGTGCACGGCGATGGTGCAGGGTTTGGCCGCGCTCGCGGTCCATGACGCCGCCAGAGCAGCGGTCGACGATGCGTTCACGATGTCCGAGGCAGCTGCGGGGACGAGGTGGGGTTCTCTTCGGATCGCCCACGAGCGTTCGTTGACGTGGGTCGGCATGTGCGAGCCGGGGGACAGCATCGGGCTGGCGGGGCAGGAAGTGGTGATCGTTGCCGCTCGGCCGCTCGACGCGGGATGTCGGTTGCTGGATCAGCTCCTGGCCACCGGTGGAGAGATGGTGACAGTGCTCGTCGGGGCCCAGGCATCGCAGGACTTCGGTGCCCAGCTGGCCGAGTACGTGACGGGCGCGCATCCCGGTGTCGACGTGGTCGTCTACGCAGGTGGACAGCCGGGAGATCTCGTGCAATTCGGAGTGGAATAGGGAATTTCGGACAATGGCAACGTTGATGGACCCACTCGACGACGTCCTCGGAGCCGCGGCGGCAGCTCCGCTGGCAGACGTCTTCGGAATACATACCGTCGAGGACCTGCTTCGGCACTATCCACACCGATACATGACGCACGGTTCGGAGCTGGGGGAGAAGGAGCCGCCCGAGGGCGAGCACATCACCATCGTCGCCACGGTCGAGTCCGCGACTCTGCGTTCGATGAAGAACCGCAACGGTCAGTTCCTCGCCGTGACCCTCGCCGCCGACGGACAGCGCATCGAAGCGACGTTCTTCAGTCCGCACAAGCTCAAGCACGTCGTCGTGCCCGGTCGCCGGGGAATGTTCTCGGGCAAGGTCAAGTACTTCGGTAAGCGGTGGAATCTCACGCACCCCAGTTACGTGATTCTGGGTGGCGACGGCAACGACGGTGCCGTCGTACCGGCAGGTCGCATCGTCGGCGGAGGGACGCTTGCCGGGCTCGCTCGCGGATCTGTCGACGCCTCGGGTGCGGTCGACATGTCGGTCTTCGACAGAGCGTTCGTGCCCATCTACCCGGCCGCGAAGGACGTCGAGAGCTGGACGTTCATGCGCTGCGTACGGAACGTGCTGGATCAGCTCGACGACGTGGTCGATCCGCTACCCGAGTCGGTACGCGCCGAACGTGGTCTCGTCGACATCGACACCGCGCTGCGATCGGTTCACTTCCCGGACACTGCGGCGGACAAGGACTCCGCGCGGGAGCGGTTGAAGTTCGACGAGGCTCTCGCCGTTCAGCTCGTCCTCGCCGACCGTCGACGCGATGCGTCCACCCGGGTGGCTGCGCGATGCCCACCGATCACCGACGGAATCGCCGCCGAGTTCGATCGCCGCCTGCCGTTCGAGTTGACGGCCGGGCAGCACGAGGTCGCGGCCGAGATCGCCAACGACCTGTCGGCACCCCATCCGATGTCACGGCTGTTGCAGGGTGAGGTGGGCTCAGGAAAGACGATCGTTGCGTTGCGGGCAATGCTGCAGGTGATCGATGCCGGACACCAGTGTGCGTTGCTGGCACCGACGGAGGTTCTCGCATCCCAGCACGCACGGTCGATTCGGTCGATGCTCGGCAGCCTGGCAGCGGGTGGGGAACTCGGATCGCACGAGCTGGCAACCAAGGTCGCCTTGTTGACCGGTTCCATGTCCACTGCGGCCAAGCGGTCCGCGCTGCTCGACGCCGTCACCGGTGACGCGGGCATCGTGATCGGCACGCACGCGCTGATCGAGGACCGGGTCGAGTTCCTCGATCTTGCGATGGTGGTCGTGGACGAACAACACAGGTTCGGCGTCGAGCAACGAGATGCGCTGCGCGCGAAGGCTCGTGAGAACACCAGTCCGCACCTGCTGGTCATGACGGCAACACCCATCCCGCGCACCATTGCGATGTCGACCCTCGGCGACCTCGAGACTTCGGTGTTGACCGAACTACCTCGGGGCCGATCGCCGATCGTCAGCAACGTGGTGCCCGCCCGAAGCAAACCGGGTTGGGTGGACCGCGCGTGGCAGCGCATTCACGAGGAGGTCGCGGCCGGTCGCCAGGCCTACGTGGTGTGCTCACGCATCGGCGACGACGAGGATTCGGAGACCGGCAAGAAGGGCGCTACGAAGAAGAAAGCGACGTCGGACGACGGCCCGGAGACGACAGCTGCGGTGGACCTGTACGAGACTCTCTCGACCGGTCCCATGCACGATCTGCGGGTGGGCCTGCTGCACGGTCGGCTGCCGGGTGACGACAAGGACATCACCATGTCGGAGTTCAACTCCGGCGAGATCGACGTTCTGGTCTGCACCACGGTGGTCGAAGTGGGCGTCGACGTTCCCAACGCCACGGTCATGGTGATCATGGACGCCGACCGCTTCGGCGTGAGCCAACTCCATCAGCTGCGCGGTCGGATCGGCCGAGGCGGGCATCAGGGCCTGTGCATCATGATCAGCTACCTCAGCCCTGGCGGCGGTTCCTTTGCCCGACTCGAAGCGGTGGCAGCCACCAACGACGGTTTCGAGTTGGCCAAACTGGATCTGGCCACTCGTCGCGAGGGCGACGTTCTCGGTGCTGCACAGTCGGGCACGGTCAGTGGGTTGCGGTTGCTGTCGTTCATCGACGACGAGGACATCATCGCCGACGCGCAGGACTGTGCGCGGTCACTGTTCGCGCGGGACCCGTCGCTGGCGAACAATCCCGGCATCGCGTCGATGATGCGGTCGGCTTGGCGATCGGATCGAGTCGACTATTTGCAGAAGTCCTGATGTAGGGACTCACTGCACCGTTTCAGTCGGCGAAATCGAGCAATTGGTCCCGCATCGTGGGATCAGTACACCTCGGTGGCTCATGCCGCCGGGTAAGTTGAGCCAATGTTCTCCAAAGTTTTGGTTGCCAACCGCGGTGAAATCGCGATCCGTGCCTTCCGCGCCTCCTATGAACTCGGGGCCTCGACCGTTGCGGTGTTCCCGTTCGAGGACCGGAACTCGGTGCACCGGACGAAGGCCGACGAGGCTTATCAGATCGGGGAGAAGGGGCATCCCGTTCGCGCTTATCTCTCGGTCGACGAGATCGTCGCCGCCGCCAAGCGGAGTGGTGCGGACGCGGTGTACCCCGGGTACGGATTCCTTTCGGAGAACCCGGATCTGGCCGCAGCGTGCGCCGAGGCCGGTATCACTTTTGTCGGCCCGTCCGCCGACGTGCTCGAGCTGACCGGAAACAAGGCGCGGGCCATCGCGGCGGCCAAGGCTGCAGGGCTCCCCGTTCTGGCGTCGTCGGAACCGTCGTCCGATGTGGACGAGCTCGTCGCCGCGTCGGAATCGATGACGTTCCCGTTGTTCGTCAAGGCGGTCGCCGGCGGCGGCGGTCGAGGCATGCGCCGAGTGGCCGAGCCCGAGCAGCTGCGCGAATCCATCGAAGCTGCTGCGCGCGAGGCGGAATCGGCCTTCGGTGATCCGACGGTGTTCCTCGAGCAGGCCGTGATCGATCCCCGGCACATCGAGGTTCAGATCCTCGCCGACGGTCAGGGCAACGTGGTGCACCTGTTCGAGCGTGACTGCAGCGTGCAGCGTCGGCATCAGAAGGTCATCGAGCTCGCTCCGGCTCCGAACCTGCCCGAAGGATTGCGTGAGAAGATCTGCGCCGACGCCGTCGCGTTCGCCAAGCAGATCGATTACTCGTGTGCCGGCACCGTCGAGTTCCTGCTCGACACCCGTGGCAATCACGTCTTCATCGAGATGAACCCTCGAATCCAGGTGGAGCACACCGTCACCGAAGAGGTGACCGATGTGGACCTGGTGCAGTCTCAGCTGCGGATCGCCTCGGGCGAGACATTGGCGGATCTGGGTCTGCAGCAGGAGAACATCGTGTTGCGCGGGGCGGCTCTGCAGTGCCGCATCACCACCGAGGATCCGGCGAACGGATTCCGACCGGACGTCGGACGCATCACCGCGTATCGCACGCCGGGCGGTGCAGGCGTTCGCCTCGACGGTGGTACGACGCTCGGCGCGGAGGTAGGCGCGTACTTCGACTCGATGCTCGTCAAGCTCACCTGCCGCGGTCGAGACTTCGACACGGCCGTGGCGCGTGCTCGACGAGCGTTGGCAGAGTTCAGAATTCGCGGTGTCGCGACGAATATTCCGTTCCTGCAGGCGGTTCTGGTCGATCCCGACTTCACCGCCGGTCGCGTCACCACCTCGTTCATCGAGGAGCGCCCGGAACTGCTCACCTCGCGATCCTCGGGCGACCGCGGCACGAAGATTCTCGCGTACCTGGCCGATGTGACGGTCAACAAGCCGCACGGCGAGCGTCCGTCCCCGGTGTACCCGCACGACAAGCTCCCCACGGTGGACTTCTCTGCTCCGATTCCCGATGGTTCGAGGCAGCGTCTGCTCGCACTCGGGCCCGAGGGCTTCGCCCGCGATCTGCGCAACCAGAAGGCCCTCGCTGTCACCGACACCACCTTCCGTGACGCACACCAGTCGTTGCTCGCGACGCGAGTGCGCACGAGCGGACTGCTCGGCGTCGCCCCGTACGTTGCCCGCACGACGCCGCAGCTGCTGTCCATCGAGGCGTGGGGCGGTGCCACCTACGATGTGGCACTGCGATTCCTGCACGAGGATCCGTGGGAGCGACTTGCGAGCTTGCGAGAGGCCGTGCCGAACATCGCAATTCAGATGTTGCTGCGCGGCAGGAACACCGTCGGCTACACCCCGTATCCGGAGAAGGTGACCCGTAGCTTCGTCGCCGAGGCCACCGACACCGGCATCGATATCTTCCGTATCTTCGACGCGCTGAACAATGTCGATCAGATGCGTCCGGCCATCGATGCCGTGCGCGAGACCGGCACGGCGCTCGCCGAGGTAGCACTGAGCTACACGGGTGATCTGTCGAACCCGAACGAGAACCTCTACACGCTGGACTACTACCTGAAGCTGGCCGAGCAGATGGTCGACGCAGGCGCGCACGTGCTCGCCATCAAGGACATGGCAGGGCTGCTCCGCGCACCCGCAGCCAAGACACTGGTGACGGCGCTGCGCTCGAACTTCGATCTGCCCGTGCACGTGCATACGCACGACACACCCGGTGGACAGCTCGCGACGTACCTGGCGGCGTGGGAGGCCGGGGCCGACGCCGTCGACGGTGCCAGCGCGGCGATGGCAGGCACCACCAGCCAGCCTGCGTTGTCCGCGATCGTCGCGGCTGCCGCGCACACCGAGCGTGACACCGGCTTGGATCTGCAGGCCGTCTGCGACCTCGAGCCGTACTGGGAAGCCGTGCGAAAGGTGTACGCGCCGTTCGAGTCCGGGCTGCCGGCACCGACGGGCCGCGTCTACACCCACGAGATCCCCGGCGGACAGCTCTCGAACCTACGGCAGCAGGCTATTTCGCTCGGGCTCGGTGATCGGTTCGAGACCGTCGAGGCCAATTACGCTGCGGCCGACCGCATGTTGGGTCGTTTGACCAAGGTGACGCCGAGCTCGAAGGTAGTCGGCGACCTGGCTCTGGCTCTGGTCGGTGCCGGCGCGTCCGCTGAGGAATTCGCCGAGAATCCCGGTCGCTACGACATCCCCGATTCGGTGATCGGATTCCTGCGCGGCGATCTCGGCACTCCTGCGGGTGGATGGCCGGAACCGTTGCGGACGAAGGCGCTGGAGGGTCGCGGCGAGGGCAAGCCGGTGACACCGCTCACCGACGAGGACGAGAAGAACCTCGACGGCACCTCGGCTCAGCGTCGGCAGACTCTCAACCGTCTGCTGTTTCCCGGTCCCACTGCCGAACTCGCTGCTCACCGCGAGAAATACGGCGATACGACGCGGCTGTCGGCCAACCAGTTCTTCTACGGGCTGCGGCAGGGCGAGGAGCATCGGGTGGCACTGGAGAAGGGCGTCGAACTGCTCATCGGGCTGGAGGCGATCTCCGACCCCGACGAGCGCGGTATGCGCACCGTGATGTGCATCCTCAACGGACAGTTGCGTCCGGTGTCGGTACGCGATCGGTCGATCTCGAGTGAGGCACCCACGGTCGAGAAGGCGGATCGATCGAATTCCGGTCATATCCCGGCACCGTTCGCGGGTGTCGTGACACTCTCCGTCGAAGAGGGACAGAAGATCTCGGCCGGCGATACCGTCGCCACGATCGAGGCGATGAAGATGGAAGCCGCGATCACTGCTCCTCGCGGCGGCACCGTAACACGCTTGGCGATCTCGGGCGTGCAGCAGGTGGAGGGCGGAGATCTGCTCGTCGTCATCGGTGGGGGGTCGACGGGCGAAGAGGCAGGCAGCGAATGACGCGGATCGTGGCGGGTGTCGCGGGCGGTCGACGATTGTCGGTTCCGGGCCAGGGCACCCGCCCCACCTCCGAGCGAGTTCGGGAAGCTCTGTTCAGCTCGCTGGAGAGTCGGATGGATTTCGATGGTGCTGCGGTACTGGATCTGTTCGCGGGATCGGGAGCGCTGGGGCTGGAGGCGATCTCGCGGGGAGCAACGTCGGCGGTGTTGGTCGAATCGGACGCCCGAGCGGCGGCAGTGCTGCGAAAGAACATCGAATCGGTGGGTCTACCCGGCGCATCGGTTCGGTGTGCCCCGGTGGCCTCGGTGCTGGCCGGGGCAGCGGACAACGCCTACGACCTGGTGTTGGCCGACCCGCCGTATGCGGTCACGGACGCCGCGGTCGCCGGCCTGTTGGACAGGCTCGTCACCGGGGGATGGCTCGCGCCCGACGCGGTGGTCGTGCTCGAGCGATCGTCGCGTTCGCCGGAAACCGAATGGCCGACCGGGCTGGTTCCGGAGAAGTCGAAGAAGTACGGCGAGAGTCGAATCGAGATCGCGGCACGATCGTAGCGATCGAACCCGGGATCGGCTGATAGGTTCGCGGAATGACTGGCGCACTGTGTCCTGGATCCTTCGACCCGGTGACCACCGGTCACATCGACATCTTCGAGCGGGCTGCCGCCGCATTCGACGAGGTCGTCGTGACGGTGATGGTGAACAAGAGCAAGAAGGGCATGTTCAGCGTCGACGAGCGCATCGAGATGCTCGAGGTCGCGACGGATCACCTGCCCAACGTGAGAATCGGTTCCTGGTACGGCCTACTGGTCGATTACGCTCGGCAAGAGGGCTTTTCGGCGATCGTCAAAGGTCTGCGCAGCGCCAACGACTTCGATTACGAGCTGCAGATGGCGCAGATGAACAGAACGTTGACCGGCGTGGACACGCTGTTTCTGCCGGCGAATCCTGCGCACAGCTTCTTGTCGAGTTCGTTGATCAAGGAGGTCGCAACCTTCGGGGGAGACGTGACCGGGATGCTACCGCCGTTCGTCCAGGAACGGTTGCTGGCCCGGATCGCCGAGAGGGCAGCAGACTAGTTCGCGCAGCGACACACCGAGCAGGTATAGCGCAGACGCACGCATCGCCGGGCAGACTGAGCAGTAGAGAGCTGTGGGTCTCGACCGCGACGCGGGCGGGATCGACAGTGGCAGATTCGACGATTGGGGTAACCGGTGTACCGCGTATTCGAGGCGCTCGACGAGCTCGTCGCCATTGTCGAGGAGGCGCGCGGCGTTCCGATGACTGCCGGGTGCGTCGTCCCTCGCGGAGATGTACTGGAACTGCTCGACGACGTCCGAGACGCCATCCCCGGTGAACTGGACGATGCACAGGACGTACTGGACCATCGCGACAAGCTCGTCGGCGATGCCAGGGCCTCTGCGGAGAAAACGGTCAGCACCGCCAATGCCGAGGCCCAGGACACGGTGGAGAACGCTCGGGATTCTGCCGACCGCATTCTCGCCGACGCCAAGGCTCAGGCAGACCGCATGGTGTCCGAGGCGTCCGCGCACGCCGACCAGCTCGTGGCCGATGCCGAGGCGGAGGCCGAGCGAACGGTGCTCGAAGGCCAGCGTGAGTACGAGGGCCTGACCGTTCGCGCTCGCACCGAGGCCGACCGGATGATCGAGTCCGGCACGGCGTCGTACGAGCGGTCGGTCGCAGACGGTACCGCCGAACAGAACCGGCTCGTCTCGGAAACCGAGGTCGTCCAGGCAGCCCACGCAGAGTCGGCTCGGGTGATCGACAGCGCTCACGCCGAATCCGATCGGATGCGCAGCGAGTGCGACGTGTACGTCGACACCAAGCTGGCCGAGTTCGAGGAGTTCCTCAGCGGCACCATTCGGTCGGTCGGCCGTGGGCGTCAGCAACTGCGAACAGGTTCCGGTGTGCCGGAATACGGCAGCGAACCGTACGGCGAATCCGCGTACGGAAACCAGGAGCAGGGGCGTCGCAGCCGACACTGAACGGCAGCGATTTGCCCTCGTATGCACGCATGCGTACCGTTGTGGGGTTGCTTACCGACAGTAGGCATACCGACAGTAAGGAAGATCAGCCGTGCCCCCGCCCAAGAGAACGACCCGTCCGGAACTGGACGACGGATTCGTTCTGGACATTCTCAACCTCGGTCGTCGACCCGGGTCGACGAAGGCCGTCGAGCGGACGGTTCCTGCTCCTTCCCGAATCGGCCTCGATGCCATTGCCATCGAAGCCGGTGTCCCGGTCTCGCTCGATCTGCAGTTGCAGGCGGTCTCGGAGGGCGTTCTCGTCACCGGCTCCGTACGAGCAGTCACCGCCGGAGAGTGCACGCGGTGCCTCGATCCGGTCGGTGGCACCGTCGACGTCTACTTGACCGAGTTGTTCGCTTACCCGAACAGCATCACCGAGGAGACCACCGATGCGGACGAGATCCACCGCATCGTCGACGACCTGATAGATCTCGAACCCGTCATTGTCGACGCGGTCGGTCTGGAGCTTCCACTCCACCCCGTGTGCAGTGACGAATGCGAGGGATTGTGCCCAGAATGCGGCGTTCGCCTGGCGATTGCTGAATCCGGCCACAGTCACGTTACAATTGATCCTCGCTGGGCTGGTCTTGCAGCCAAATTTGGCGTGGATCCAGAACCGAGCACAGAACTTGTGAACAACGAAGCCGAGGAGAAGTAAGTGGCTGTCCCGAAGCGCAAAATGTCGCGTTCCAACACGAGGTCGCGTCGTGCACAGTGGAAAACCACTGCGCCCACCCTCGTGACGTGCCCCAACCGCGGTTGCGGCGAGAAGACTCTGCCCCACATCGCATGCCCCTCGTGCGGCACCTACAAGGGCCGCCAGGTCGTCGCAGCGGTCTGATTTCCGCTTACGTGACACACGAAGTAGTGGATCGGCACAACAGCGATTCACAGAAGAATAGCTCCACTGCCGTCAGCGGCGGGGACGACCGAGAGTCGCTCCTCGCCGCTATCGGTGTCTCTCTATCGGAGCCGTTGTTGACCCTGGCTCTGACACACCGGTCGTTTGCGTACGAGCACGGCGGTCTGCCGACGAACGAGCGCCTCGAGTTCCTGGGGGACTCGGTTCTCGGTCTCGCGGTCACCGAGCATCTCTACACGGTTCATCCCGACAAGTCCGAAGGGCAGCTGGCCAAGATCAGGGCGAGCGTGGTCAACATGCATGCCCTGGCGGAGGTCGCGCGCGGTCTCGGTGACGGTGGCTTGGGTCGTCACCTGCTGCTGGGTAAGGGCGAGGAGCAGACCGGTGGACGCGACAAGCCGAGCATCCTCGCGGACGGCATGGAATCGATGCTCGGTGCAATTCACCTCCAGCACGGCATCGACGTCGCGCGCACCGTTGTTCTGACGCTGTTCGCGGGCCTACTCGACCGAGCTCCCAAGCTCGGTGCAGGGCTGGACTGGAAGACGAGCCTGCAGGAACTGACCGCCGAACGTTCACTCGGCGTTCCCGCGTACGAGATCTCGTCCACCGGGCCCGATCACGACAAGGAATTCACCGCGACCGTGTTGGTCGGTGGATTCCCGCGCGGTGTCGGTATCGGTCGGTCGAAGAAGGAAGCCGAACAGAAGGCTGCCAGTCTGGCGTGGAACACGCTGTCGAACAACGACACTGCGATTCCGGCCGAGTCGGCACCCGACGAATCCTGATGCCGGAACTGCCCGAGGTCGAGGTCGTCAGGCTCGGTCTGGAGTCTCATGTCGTCGGCAGGACGGTGCGGTCGGTGGAGGTGCTGCACCCCCGCGCCGTGCGGCGTCACGATCTCGGTGGCCTGGACCTGATCGGCCAGCTGCGCGGTCAGCGCATCTCCTCCGCTCGACGGCGCGGAAAGTACCTGTGGCTGGTGATGGAACCCGGCGATTTCGCGACCGTCGTGCACCTGGGTATGAGCGGTCAGATGCTGGTGCAGCCGCCGTCCGCCCCGGACGAGAAGCACCTGCGAATTCGTGCTCGACTCGACGACGGCACCGATCTGCGCTTCGTCGACCAGCGCACGTTCGGCGGCTGGGCGCTCGCTCCGATCGTCACCGTGGACGGCACAGAGGTACCCGAACCGGTCGCACACATCGCCCGCGACCCGATAGATCCATTGTTCGACGCCGAATCCGTGGTGAACGTGTTGCGCGGCAAGCACACCGATATCAAGCGGGCATTGCTCGATCAGACCGTGCTCTCGGGCGTGGGCAACATCTACGCCGACGAGGCGCTGTGGCGCGCGAAGATCCACGGCAATCGAATCGCGGAGACTCTGACGCGGCCGGCGCTGCGGCGCCTTCTCACCGCGGTGCACGCGGTGATGGGCGAGGCCCTGGCGCAGGGCGGTACCTCGTTCGACGCCCTGTACGTCAACGTCAACGGACAATCGGGCTACTTCGACCGTTCCCTCGACGCCTACGGTCAGGAGGGTCTGCCCTGCTCGCGGTGCGGAGCACCGATCCGGCGTGAGAAGTTCATGAACCGCTCGTCGTTCAGCTGCCCCACCTGCCAGCCGCGACCCCGACACGTACGCGGCTGACAGTCAACAGGTCATTCCGCAGGCTCCACTCCTGAGTGCACGGGTCATTCCGCAGGCTCCACTCCTGAACGACCCGCCTAGTATCTCCGTCATGGCAGAACAGAGCACGCCGACCACCCTCTGGGTCGAGCGCACAGGCACCCGTCGCTACACCGGCCGCAGCTCCCGAGGAGCCGAAGTGCTCGTCGGGTCCGAGTCGGTGGAAGGCGTCTTCACCCCCGGCGAGCTGCTGAAAATCGCACTCGCCGCCTGTACCGGCATGAGCTCGGACCTACCGCTCTCGCGTCGACTGGGTGATGACTACTCCGCCACCGTCGAGGTTTCCGGTGCCGCCGATCGCGAGAACGAGCGGTATCCGGAACTGAACGAGATTCTCCGAGTCGACCTCAGCGCAATGGACCCCGAGGCTCAGGAGCGTCTGCTCACGGTCGTCCAGCGCGCCATCGACAAGGTGTGCACCGTCGGGCGGACCCTGAAGGCCGGTACGACGATCAACCTGGATATCGACGTGGACGCCTGATGAAGGTGGGGGCAGCGGCCGTCGTGGCGGGCCTTGTTCTCGCGGCGTCGGCCGCCCTGGCTCCCACCGCGGAGGCGTCGAGCAGCTGCGCTCCGTGGTCGGTGAGCACGGTGGCGTCGGGATTCGGCATGCTCGAGAATCTGGAGTTCGACGGCCGCGGTTCGATGATCGTGTCCGAGACCTCTCCCATCGGACCCGGCGCTCTGCGTACCGTCGCGCCGAACGGTGACCGGGGCACACTCGTGGCCGACGTCGATTCTCCTGGCGGACTGGTCGCCCATGATGACACGCTGTATTTCACGACCGGAAACAGCGCTGCCGCAGGGCTTGTCGACACCCGAACCGGCACCGTCGACACCATCGATCTCGGTACGGGGACTCGGTCGACGTATGCGTCGGGCCTGGCGATGCCCAACGGGCTGGCGCGATCGCAGTCGGGTGATCTGTTCACCACTCGGAACCTCGGTGCCGCTGCAGGCCTGAGCCGGATCACGTCCGATCGCGCCGTGTCGACGGTACGTACGGACGTGGGAACGGCGAACGGAATCGGTATCGGCGGGGGAAAGATCTACGTGGCCAACACGTTCGATCTCGAGACGACGCTCACCGTGCTCGACGAGAAGAACCCGTCCGGGCCGTCCGCGCGCATTCGCATCGACGGTATCGGAACACTGGCGATGTCGGACGACCTGACCGTCGGCGACGACGGAAGTATCTATCTCGCACAGAATCTCGCCGGCAGGGTGGTCCGTATCGACCCGGAATCCGGCGGGACCTGCGTGATAGCCACCGGTGTCCCGCTGACCTCGTCGGTCGCCTTCGGCGGGGTCGGATTCGACGAGACGGCGTTGTACGCCATCAGTTTCGACGGAACCGTCCGAAAGTTGGCTCGCTCGTGAGCGACGAACGGCTGACGGCATGGGTGCACGGCCTGGTTCAGGGCGTCGGCTTCCGGTGGTGGACTCGCTCGCGAGCGCTCGAACTGGGACTTGTCGGTCACGCGACCAACCACGCGGACGGACGAGTCCTGGTGATAGCGGAGGGCCCACGTGAGCGTCTCGAGGCACTTCTCGCTTTGCTCCGAGGGGATCGGACCCCGGGCACCGTCACCCTTGTCGTGGAGAGTTGGGACACCGCCCGCGGAGATCTGACGGGCTTCGTCGAACGCTGATCGTCCGTTGCGGGAGGCTCGGCGCACTTTCGGGCAGCGTGCCGGTAAAGTACGGACGCTATGTATCTCAAGAGTCTGACGCTGAAGGGCTTCAAGTCCTTTGCTTCGGCGACGACTCTTCGTTTCGAGCCCGGAATCACCTGTGTCGTCGGTCCCAACGGCTCCGGCAAATCCAATGTTGTGGATGCGCTGACCTGGGTGATGGGTGAACAGGGTGCCAAAGCGTTGCGCGGCGGCAAAATGGAAGACGTCATCTTTGCCGGCACGTCGGGTCGAGCCCCGCTCGGCCGAGCCGAGGTGACTCTGACCATCGACAATTCGGACGGCGCGCTGCCGATCGACTACTCCGAGGTCTCGATCACCCGGCGTATGTTCCGCGACGGGGCCGGTGAGTACGAGATCAACGGCAGCTCGTGCCGTTTGATGGACGTCCAGGAACTGCTCAGCGACTCCGGTATCGGCCGCGAGATGCACGTGATCGTGGGGCAGGGCCGACTTGCAGCGATCCTGGAATCGCGCCCCGAGGACCGTCGAGCCTTCATCGAAGAAGCAGCCGGGGTGCTCAAACACCGTAAGCGCAAGGAAAAAGCCGTCCGCAAGCTCGACGCGATGCAGGCCAACCTGGCGCGGCTGACGGACCTCACGACCGAATTGCGCCGTCAACTCAAGCCTCTCGGTAGGCAAGCCGAGGTTGCGCGTCGTGCGCAGACCGTCCAGGCCGACCTGCGCGATGCCCGGTTGCGACTGGTGGCCGACGATCTGGTGGCCAGACGCGAGGAATTCGCGAATCAGACCCAGGACGAGCAAGCGGCGCGCGAGCAGTACGCGATGGTACAGGAGGCACTCGAAGCCGGGACCGTTGCGCTCGGAGAACACGAGCAGGCCGTCGCCCGTTTGACCCCCAGCGCCGAGGCGGCCGGGCAGACGTGGTTTCGCCTCTCCGCGTTGGCCGAACGCGTGAATGCGACGGTGCGTATCGCGCACGAACGCGCTCGGCATCTCGACGCCGTCCAGAGCACCGGTCGTGGACAGGATCCGGACGAGCTCGAAGCGCAGGCCGAGCGCGTCGCCGAAGAAGAACTGGAACTCGTCGAGGCCGTCGAGATGGCGCGCGAAACCCTCGAGGCGGCACGGGAGCAGCTGGCCGAGCGCGAAGCGGCTGCTGCGGCCGCCGAGCGTGCCCACCTCGCCGCGGTGCGCGCAGTGGCCGACCGCCGCGAGGGTTTCGCGCGCCTGTCCGGCCGGGTCGACACCTTCCGAACCAAGGTCGAGTCGATCGACGCGGAGGTGGAGCGCTTGTCGGTGGCCATCGACGAGGCCCGAGAGCGGGGCGAATCGGCTCAGCGTGAGTTCGAGAGCGTTCAGGATCAGATCGGCACCCTCGATGCGAGTGAACTGAGCCTCGACACCAATTACGAACGAGCCGTCGCCGCGCTTCGACATGCCGACGCCCGAGTGACCGAACTGCAGGCCGAAGAACGCATCGCGGGCAAGAAGGTGGCGTCGTTCGAGGCCAGGATCGAAGCGCTCACGATGGGCCTCGAACGCAAGGACGGTGCCGGGTGGCTGGTGGAGAACCAGCAGGACGGTCTGTCGGGTCTGCTCGCAGGCCACCTCACGGTCGAGCCGGGATACGAGATCGCAGTGGCAGTGGCCATGGGTCCGGCTGCCGATGCAGCACACGCCGAATCGTTCGATGCCGCGCGTGATGCCGTGCTCGCTCTGCGTGCGGCCGACGGCGGCCGCGCGTCCATCGTGCACGGCAGTGTCGTTGCAGCACAATCGGTTCGACGTCCAGACCTCCCGAGTGGCGCTCGGTGGATTCTCGACTTGATCGAGTATCCGGATCGGCTGGCAGGGGCGATGGAGGCATTGCTCGACGGCGTGGTGGCCGTCGAATCGCTCGATGCCGCGCACCGGCTCGTCTCGGACGCCGGTGAACTGCGCGCGGTGACCAAGGACGGCGATGTCGTCGAACCCGGCTGGGTCACCGGCGGCTCGGACCGTCGACCCAGCACTCTCGAAGTTCAGTCGGCGATCGATACGTCGACGGTCGAGTTGGCTGCGGCCGTGCGCCGTTCCGAGGAGCTCGATGCAGCACTCTCGGGAGCATTGGAGGAGCAGCGTGATCGGCGCGAATCGGCTGAACAAGCGCTCGCAGCGCTGAACGAATCCGATGCCGCGATGGCCGCGGTGTACGAGCAGTTGGGCCGGTTGGGTCAGCTCGCACGCTCGGCGCATGCGGAGTCCGCGCGATTGTCCACGCAGCGTAGCTCTGCCGAAGCGAGTCGCGAAGAAGCGATCGAGCGGCTGGCCGAGCTGGAGGAGAGCGTGCGGACGGCGGAGAACGAACAGTCCGGTTTCGCGGGAGAGGGCGAAGACGGTGATGCAGCAATCACCATGGAACGGGAGATGGCAGCAGCTGCGCTCACCGAAGTACGTGCCGTCGAGGTCGAAGCTCGGTTGAACGTGCGGACCGCCGAAGAGCGCGCACAGTCCGTGCGAGGCCGGGCGGATTCGCTTCGACGGGCGGCGCGAGCCGAACGTGAGGCCAGGGCGCGAGCCGAACGCGAGAGCGCAGCGCGCCGGCATGCGGCCGCAGTGGCAGCGGCGGTCGGAGAATCGGGTGAAGAAGTCGCCGCGCGGTTGGCCACGGTCGTTGCTGCTGCTGCCCGTAGGCGGGACGAGCTCTCCGCCGAACGAACTACGCGCACAATTGAACTCGACAAGGTGAAGGAGCAGGTTCGAGCCCTGCAGGGGCAGCTGGCGTCGATCACCGACGCCGTGCACCGGGACGAGGTGGCCCGCGCACAGGCAGCGCTGCGGATCGAACAACTCGAGACGACGATTCTCGAGCAACACGGCATCGGCCTCGACGACCTGGTGGCCGAGTACGGGCCCGATGTGGCGCTGCCTCCCACCGAACTCGAGATGGCGGAGTACGAAGCGGCGAAGGAGCGGGGCGAGCAGGTGGTGGCACCGGCCCCGATGCCGTTCGATCGAGCGGCGCAGGAGCAGCGCGCCAAACGCGCCGAGCGTGACCTCGCCACCCTCGGCAAGGTGAACCCGCTCGCCCTGGAGGAGTTCGCGGCCCTCGAGGAGCGCTACAACTTCCTGTCCACTCAGCTCGAAGACGTCAAATCCGCGCGCAAGGACCTGCTCGGCGTGGTCGCCGACGTCGACGAGCGCATCCTGCAGGTCTTCACCGAAGCCTGGCTCGACGTCGAAAGAGAATTCACCGGAGTGTTCGCCAAACTCTTTCCCGGCGGCGAAGGCCGGCTGATTCTGACGGACCCGTCGGACATGCTCACCACCGGAATCGAGGTCGAGGCGCGGCCACCCGGTAAGAAGGTCAAGCGGCTCTCGTTGCTCTCCGGAGGCGAGAAATCGCTGACCGCGGTGGCGATGTTGGTCGCCATCTTCCGCGCCCGCCCGTCACCGTTCTACGTCATGGACGAGGTCGAGGCTGCACTGGACGACACCAACCTGCGTCGACTGATCGGCCTGTTCGAGCAGCTCCGGGAGAAGTCGCAGTTGATCGTCATCACGCACCAGAAACCGACGATGGAAGTGGCCGACGCGCTGTACGGCGTCAGCATGCGCGGCGACGGCATCACCACGGTCATCTCGCAGCGGTTGAACCGAGAACGCGTCGCAGTGGACGCGACCGGGCCGGATGCGATCGAGCCGGATGCGGCACCTGCCGCCGAATCCGACAGCTGAGGTTCGAGCTGCTGAGCTACTGCTTCGGGTAGAGCTGCTCGGCGTAGGATGGCCCGTAGTACTCGCGCAGCTCCTCGACGGTCTCAGGGGCCTGCGGAATCAGCGCCTTCGTCAGGGACGCGACATCGGGAATGGACTCCGCATCCCACGTCTCCGGCTGCCACAACTTGGACCGCATGAACGCCTTGGCGCAGTGGTGGAAGACCTGCTCGATGTCGACGACGAGGCACATGATCGGGCGATGCCCCTTGACCTGAAGTTCGTCGAAGAACGGGGCGTCGGTGACCAGGGAGGCTCGGCCGTTGATTCGGAGGGTGTCGCCGCGACCGGGGACGAAGAAGTTCAGCCCGACGAACGGGTTCTCCAGAATGTTGCGATAGCCGTCCATCCGGCGGTTGCCGGGGCGTTCGGCGAGAGCGATCGTGGCGTCGTCGAGGACGTGCACCAGGCTGCCGGGCGGGTCACCTTTGGGGGAGACGTCGCATCGTCCGCTTGCGTCCGAAGTACCCAGCAAGCAGAAAGGCGAGGCAGCGAGCCATTGCACGTCCAGCGGGTGCAGTGTGCTGCGGTCCTTGTTCGCGGCTCGAAAGCTCGGCTCTCCGAACATCTCGGTCAGTTCGGCGGCGTCGCGCACCGTGGTCCACTCCATGGGCGTCGATGCTATCGACACGGCTCGGGTGAGGGACAGTGCTTTTCTCGGGCGGAGCACCACCGGTGACGAACGGCCGTGAACGCCTGACAGGATGGGGTACGTGAGTAACCAAGCGTGGATCATCGTCGCGGCGATCGCCGCTGTCCTACTGGTCGTTCTCGTCGTCGGGCTGGTGCTCTCCCGCCGACGGAGAGTGTCGCTGAAGTCGGACGAGGCGGCGCGGATCGAGGACGCGGCCACCAAGGACAGATCCGGTGGTTACACCGCGGGCAGCGGTTTCTCGTTCAGCCAGGGCACGGCGACCGCCGAGCCCGTCGTCCCGAAGGCCCCCAGGCCCGCCGAGCCGAAGCCTGCCGAGCCGAAGCCTGCCGAGACCGAGCCGGTCGAGGACGTCCCCGGCGAGACCACGCCGATCGAGCCGCCGCCGGTGGTGGCCACACCCGAACCTGTCGAATCGGACCCCGTTCGGATCGAGCCGGAGGTGCTCGAACCCGAGCCTGCAGTGGTGGAGGAGCCGACCGCCCCCGAGACGGCTGATCCCGCGCCTCGAGCACTCGACACCATCGATCCGACCGAGGGTCGGCTCGATCGTCTCCGCGGCCGCCTGGCGCGGTCTCAGTCCGCGGTGGGCAAGAGCTTGCTCGGATTGCTCGGCGGCGGCGACTTGGACGAGGATTCCTGGGAAGAGGTCGAGGACACCCTGCTGATCGCCGACATCGGATCGGCCACGACTGCGGAGATCATGCGGACCCTGCGTGAGCAGATGGCCGCGCGCAGTGTTCGCACCGAGGCCGATGCCAGAGCCCTGTTGCGCGAGATTCTCGTGGCCCAGCTGCACCCCGAGTTCGATCGGTCGATTCGTGCGCTGCCGCACGAGGGCACGCCGGCCGTGTTGCTGGTGGTCGGGGTCAACGGCACCGGCAAGACCACGACCACCGGCAAGCTGGCTCGCGTGCTGGTCGCGGACGGGCGGCGGGTGGTGCTCGGTGCCGCCGACACGTTCCGCGCCGCTGCGGCCGATCAGCTGCAGACCTGGGCCGAGCGAGTGGGTGCCGAGGTGGTGCGCGGCAAGGAGGCCGCAGATCCGGCCGCTGTCGCCTTCGACGCGGTGAGCAAGGGGATCGAGAACGGCGTCGATGTGGTTCTGATCGACACCGCGGGACGGTTGCACACCAAATCGGGTCTGATGGACGAACTGAGCAAGGTCAAGCGAGTCATCGAGAAGCGGGCCCACGTCGACGACGTTCTGCTCGTTCTCGACGCAACCGTCGGCCAGAACGGACTGACACAGGCCCGGGTGTTCGCCGAGATCGTGAACATCACGGGGGTCGTGCTGACCAAGCTCGACGGAACCGCGAAGGGTGGCATCGTTTTTCAGGTGCAGCGCGAACTCGGGGTGCCCGTCAAGCTCGTCGGGCTCGGTGAAGGTGCCGACGATTTGGCTCCGTTCGAGCCGGGCGCTTTCGTCGATGCTCTGTTGGGCTGACGTCTCCCGGCGGGTGGCCCACGAACCGGGGAAAAAGCACAAACGCCAGCACGAAACCTTTTAGCAACAGAATTCGGTCATCCGTTCACATGTCCGAAACACCCGAGTGTCACGGATGAAACCTCGTGAAACCACTCTTCTTGCGTAACGGCGCGCCAACCGGTGTGCAGGAGAATGGAGGGTGTACGTGAGTCCCGAGGATATGTTGGCCAACTCCGGCAACGCCGCGTGGATGCTGATGGCAGCATCGCTGGTACTGCTGATGACGCCGGGCTTGGCGTTCTTCTACGGCGGTATGTCGCAGTCGAAGTCCGTGTTGAACATGATGATGATGTCGTTCGGAGCGATGGCCGTCGTCTCGATCATATACTTCCTGTGGGGCTGGTCGATGTCCTACGGAACCCAGGACATCGGCGGTGTCTTCGCCAACCCGTTCGAGTTCTTCGGACTCAAGGATTCGATCACCGATGCGGACGGCAACTACATCGCCGGCGCATGGGGTTACGCCAACGTCATCGACGTGGCGTTCCAGGTCACCTTCGCCATCATCACGGTCGCACTGATCAGTGGTTCGATCGCCGGTCGTGTCAAGTACGGCACCTGGCTCGCGTTCGCCGGTATCTGGGTCACCCTGGCCTACTTCCCGCTGGCACACATGGTCTGGGGCGGCGGACTGCTCTCCGGATCCGAGAACGGTCTGGCCGCAATGATTTTCGGGACCACGGATGACGGTGACGGGGGACTCGTCGCCAGTGTGGCTCCGATCGACTTCGCCGGTGGCACCGTGGTGCACATCAACGCCGGTATCGCAGGCCTGATTCTGGCGATCATCATCGGCAAGCGTGCCGGCTTCGGCAAGGTTGCCTACCGCCCGCACAACCTGCCGTTCGTCATGCTCGGTGCAGCACTGCTCTGGTTCGGCTGGTTCGGGTTCAACGCCGGTTCCGCATTCGCCGCAGACGGCATCGCCGGGGTGGCCTGGGTCAACACCACCGCAGCCACTGCCGCCGCCATCGTGGGCTGGCTCATCACCGAGCGCATCCGTGACGGTCACGCCACCAGCCTCGGCGCTGCCTCGGGCATCGTCGCCGGTCTCGTCGCCATCACCCCGGCCGCAGGTGCACTCACGCCGGTCGGCGCCATGATCCTCGGCGTCATCGCCGGTGTGCTCTCCGCACTCGCTGTCGGCCTGAAGTTCAAGTTCGGCTACGACGACTCACTCGACGTCGTGGGCGTTCACCTCGTCGCAGGTCTCTGGGGAACGATCGGAATCGGCTTCCTCGCATCCGAAACCGGCCTGTTCTACGGCGGTGACTACAAGCAGCTCGTCGTGCAGATCGTCATCGCGTTGTTCGCACTGGTCTTCACCGCGATCGTCACCGCGGTCATCGCGCTCGCCCTCAAGCCTCTCGGCTGGCGTGTGACCGACGAGGAGGAGGCGAACGGCATCGACGAAGCCGAGCACGCCGAGACTGCATATGATTTCGCCTGACAAGGTAGAGATAGACGTGAACGCTGCACCGTACGACAACGGGCACTCGAGGTCTTGTGAAGGGAAGCAAAAATGAAGCTGATCACGGCAATCGTCAAACCGTTCACCCTGGAGGACGTCAAGACGGGGCTGGAGCAGGCCGGCGTACTCGGAATGACCGTCAGTGAAGTTCAGGGTTACGGTCGTCAGAAGGGCCACACCGAGGTCTACCGTGGTGCGGAGTACTCGGTCGACTTCGTCCCGAAGGTACGTGTCGAGGTAGTAGTCGACGACGCCGCTGTGGAGAAGGTCGTCGAGGTCATCGTCGAGGCTGCGCGCACCGGCAAGATCGGTGACGGCAAGGTCTGGGTTTCCCCGGTCGACTCGGTCATCCGAGTCCGCACCGGAGAACGTGGCGCTGATGCACTCTGACCCCAAAGGGTCTCGGGCCGGGGGCCCCGGTTCTGGCGCGAAAGCGTCAGGATCGGGGCCTTCGGTCTCCACGGGCTCCGCATCGAAGGGCACGAGCGATGCTGCAGCGGATCTCGCTCGGGCCAGAAAACAACTACTCGACGGAGGAACACGCAACCGTCGTCTCGATGCACCCTCCCTCAGACAGGCTCTGGTCGATCTTCACGAATTCTGGTTGACCACCAAAGGTGCAGAGCTCGGGATCAAGCCCGACTCCGGGTTCGCGATCGTCGCAGTCGGCGGACTGGCACGCCGTGAATTGCTGCCGTACTCCGATCTGGACCTGATTCTTCTGCACGACGATCTGGAACCTCGCATCGTCTCCGACGTTGCCGACAAGCTCTGGTACCCGCTGTGGGACGCGCACATCAAGCTCGATCACAGCGTGCGAACGGTGCCGCAGGCGCTGCAGGTTGCCGCAGCCGACATGACGGCATCGCTCGGAATGCTCGAAGCGCGTCACATCGCCGGTGACGTGGAATTGAGCAACCTCCTCATCGGTGGCGTGCGACGTCAGTGGCGCAACGGCATTCGCGGACGATTCGACGAGCTGATCGAGCAGACCCGCGGTCGGTGGGCGCGTAGCGGTGAGATCGCGCACCGTGCCGAACCCGATCTCAAGAGCGGCCGCGGCGGACTGCGCGACGTGCAGTTGCTCGACGCACTGTCCATTGCCCAACTGACCGACGGAATGCCCGGTCTCGGGCCCGAATCACCCGGTGGTGGTTTGGCATTCGCTCACGGACGCTTGCTCGATGTGCGCACCGAGCTGCATCGCGTAGCCGGTCGAGCACGGGATCAACTGCGCGCACAGGACGCCGACGAGATCGGTGCCGCGCTGCGCATCGGTGACCGCTTCGATCTTGCTCGCGTACTGAGCGATTCGGCCCGTACCATCAGTTATTCGGTCGACGTCGGATTGCGAACTGCGGGCAATTCGCTTCCGAGGCGGGGCCTTTCGCGACTGCGTCGAGTCCCGGTCAGGCGGCCGCTGGACGAGGGTGTCGTCGAGCACGGCGGCGAAGTCGTTCTCGCCCGCGACGCTCGACCGAACAAGGACCCAGGTCTGATCATGCGCGTCGCTGCGGCATCGGCCCAGACCGGAATGCCGATGTCTGCGTCGACCCTCAATCGGCTCTCCGACAGCGCTCCCGAACTTCGGGAACCATGGCCCAAAGAAGCCCTCAACGATCTGCTCGTATTGCTCGGATCGGGTCGCAAGGCCATCGCAGCGATCGAAGCACTGGATCGAACCGGTTTGTGGGGCAGGCTGATTCCGGAATGGGGTGCAGTTCGAGATCTGCCGCCGCGAGATGCGGTGCACACCTGGACGGTCGATCGGCATCTGGTCGAAACTGCAGCTTACGCAAGCGCATTGACCACCCGTGTCGCCCGACCGGACCTGTTGGTGCTCGGTGCGTTGATTCACGACATCGGCAAGGGACGCGGTGGCGACCACAGCGTCGTCGGTGCCGATCTGGCAATCCAGATCGGTAACAGGCTCGGGCTGTGGCCCTCCGATGTGGCGCTGCTGACAGCGATGGTGAGATACCACCTACTGCTGCCGGAGACCGCAACCCGGCGCGACCTCGACGATCCCGCAACCGTGCAAACCGTCGTCGTCGCGCTCGGTGCCGACACCATCCTGCTCGAGCTGCTTCATGCTCTGGCCGAGGCGGATTCGCTCGCCACCGGACCCGGGGTGTGGGGCGACTGGAAGGCCTCGCTCATTCGCGAGCTCGTGCGTCGCTGCCGATTGGTGATGGCGGGGGAGTCCCTGCCCTCCCCGGATCCGCTCGACCCGGCGCACATCGAACTCGCGTCGAGAGGAGGCGTTCACGTCGACATCGCGCCGACCGAGGGTCTGCACACCTTCGTCGTCACGGTCATCGCGCCCGACACCCCAGGGCTGCTCTCCGATGCCGCGGGAGTCCTGGCTCTGCATTCGTTACGCGTGCTCTCGGCCTCTCTCGGCAGTCACGAGGGGTCGGCGATCAACTCGTTCGATGTTGCGCCGCTCTTCGGAGCGCCGCCGCAGGCAGGCCTGCTTCGGCAGGAGATCATTCGCGCGCAGGCCGGTGAACTGGACCTCGTTGCCGTGCTCGATGCCAAGGAACGCGACGCCCGCGCCGAAGCGGTCGAGGACGACGGCGAGGAATCCGCAGTGCCTGTTCTCTACGCTCAGGCTCCGCCTCGCGTGCTGTGGTTCGACGACAACGAACCCGGTCAGGTGGTACTCGAACTGCGAGCCGAGGATCGGCTCGGTCTGCTCTGCAGGCTGGCCAGTGCGATCGAACAGCAGGGGTCGGACATCCGTTGGGCCCGCGTCTCGACGCTGGGCAGCTCGGTGGTCGACTCGTTCTGCATCGATCTGGCGGGAGCAGACAGCAGGGCGGTTCGCGAGGACCTCGAGCGCGCCATCCTCGCGGTCGTCCCGGCACCGGAACCGCCGAAACCCCCGGAAAAGCCGGAGGGCACCTGACCGCTGGTCGGAAGCACGTCGGGTATCGACATGTCGTGGTGACATTTCACGAACTATCGGCCGATGGGTTTACCCTCGATACCGATTTGTTATGTTCGTCACCTGGCGCAGCGGGCCCCTCGGGTCGGACTGCCGGCTCCGCTGCTCGAGCGTCTCGGCGTTCGTGCAGGCACCACTTCTTATATTTCGAGAGGCACGAACTGTGGGATCACACCGACGGTCGAACATCTACGTACCGGCCGACACGTCATCGGCTGCATCGGGCGGCAAACATCGCGCCGCAGAGGACGTTCAGGAGACCGGTCGGCGTGCGGCCACCATCGTGGCCGCCACCGGTGCCATCGTCGTCGGTGCCACGACGATGGGAGCAGGTACCGCAGGCGCGGCACCGGTGCCGGAGCCGCCCACGGCCGGATTCCCTTTCGCCATCCCGGAGGGTCTGCTGCCGGCAGGATTCGAGCTTCCCCAGTTCACGCCACCGCAGTTCGAGCTACCGACGTTCGCGCCGCCTGTCGGTGCGCCGCCGCAGGCCGCACCGGACCTGGCTCCGGCCCCGCCGAGTGATCTGTCCGGAGTCCCGTCGGATGCCGTCACGCAGGTACCGACTCCGGAGCCGCTGGCCGCCCTCGGCCCCGAGGTGGGAGCTGCAGCCCAGCAGTGGCTCGACGACGTCGGCCTCGGTGGATCGGGTGCAGGAGTGGCATCGCCTCTCGAGAGTCTGCGCTCGCTGAAGAAGGCGACAGTGCAGCCCGTGGCAGGGGTGCTGACGTCCAACTTCGGATCGAGATGGGGCACTCAGCACAGCGGACTCGACATCGCCGCACCCATCGGGACGCCCATCTACGCCGCCGCCGACGGCACGGTGTCCGATGCCGGACCTGCGGCCGGGTTCGGTCTCTGGGTCAAGGTATTGCACGACGACGGGACCGAGACGGTCTACGGGCACGTCAACGACTTCTCCGTTCGAGCCGGCCAGCGCGTGGCGGCCGGTGAACAGATCGCGACCGTGGGCAACCGTGGTCAGTCGACAGGTCCGCATCTGCACTTCGAGGTACACGATTCGGCCGGCGTCAAGGTCGATCCCGCGCAGTGGCTCGCGACGCGTGGCGTGGCAGTGACGTGGACCGATCCCGCAATCAGCGCCTGACCGGGCATCATCTCCGTGTTCGACACGACTGTCGAACTCCCCAGCGCCGACGCGGCGCGCTGACGCTAGTCTGGTGACCGTGCCGGATTCGGCTCGTTTTCGGTGATCGGCTAGCTCAGGAGTGCAATCGGTGTTCGAATCCCTTTCCGACAGGTTGACCGGGACTCTCAAGGACCTGCGTGGCAAAGGTCGACTGTCCGGCGCGGATATCGACGCCACCGCCCGTGAGATCCGTCTGGCCCTGCTCGAAGCGGACGTGGCACTGCCCGTCGTACGTGAATTCATCAACCGCATCAAGGTCCGGGCCAAGGGTGCCGAGGTCTCCGGCGCGCTCAACCCCGCCCAGCAGGTAGTCAAGATCGTCAACGAGGAACTGGTCGGCATCCTCGGCGGCGAGACTCGCAGGCTGGTCTTCGCCAAGAACCCGCCCACGGTGATCATGCTCGCCGGTCTGCAGGGTTCGGGTAAGACGACGCTCGCGGGCAAGCTCGCGAAATGGCTCAAGGGCCAGGGCCACACCCCCCTGCTCGTCGCGTGCGACCTTCAGCGTCCCGGTGCCGTGAGTCAGCTGCAGATCGTGGGCGAGCGCGCCGGTGCCGCGGTCTTCGCGCCGCATCCGGGCACGTCCATCGGCGGCGGCGAGAATGCACTCGGCGTCTCGGCCGCGGATCCCGTCGAGGTCGCCCGGGCCGGCATCGCCGAGGCTCGGAGCAAGCAGTACGACGTGGTCATCGTCGACACCGCCGGTCGCCTCGGTATCGACACCGAGCTGATGAGTCAGGCCGCGGGAATTCGCGACGCGGTCGAGCCGGACGAGACACTGTTCGTTCTCGACGCGATGGTCGGTCAGGATGCCGTCAGCACCGCCGAGGCGTTCCGCGACGGCGTCGGCTTCACCGGTGTCGTGCTCACCAAGCTCGACGGCGATGCTCGCGGCGGTGCCGCGCTGAGCGTCCGCGAGGTCACCGGCCAGCCGATCATGTTCGCGTCGACCGGCGAGAAGCTCGAGGACTTCGACGTCTTCCATCCCGATCGTATGGCCAGCCGCATCCTCGGCATGGGCGACGTGCTGAGCCTCATCGAGCAGGCCGAGCAGCATTTCGATGCCGAGCAGGCCGAGGCGACGGCCAACAAGATCGGCTCGGGCCAACTCACGCTCGACGATTTCCTCGAGCAGATGATGGCCGTCCGCAAGATGGGGCCGATCGGAAACCTGCTGGGCATGCTGCCCGGTGCCGGCCAGATGAAGGAACTCGCCGACGTCGACGAGAAGCAGCTCGACCGCGTTCAGGCGATCATTCGCGGCATGACGCCCCAGGAACGGACCGACCCGAAGATCATCAACGCATCGCGCAGGCTCCGCATCGCGAACGGCTCGGGCGTGAAGGTCTCCGATGTCAATCAGCTGGTCGATCGGTTCTTCGAGGCTCGTAAGATGATGTCGGCCATGGCCGGTCGAATGGGCATGCCTGGTGCGCGCAAGCAGGTGCGGAACAACAAGAAGGGCAAGAAGGGCAAGAAGGGTGCCCGCGGCCCGACGCAGCCCAAGATGCGCGGCGGATTCCCCGGTATGCCGGGTGGAATGCCTGCAGGAATGCCCGATCTGTCGTCCATGCCCAAGGGACTCGACCAGTTGCCGCCCGGGCTCGAAGGCATCGACCTCTCGCAGCTCAAACTGCCGAAGAAGTAAGCGCGCACGTGTCGGCAATGCGGGTGCGGGGCCGTGGACTGCCGGACGGGACGGAGATCGACCTCTGGATCGACGGCGAGGTTCTGTCGACCGAGCCGATTGCGGACGCAGAAGTACTGCACGACGGCGGCTGGATTCTGCCTGGTCTTGTCGACGCCCACTGCCATGTCGGAATCGAATACGGCGGGGGACACACCGACCTGACCGGGTCGATCCGGCAGGCCGAGACCGAGCGAGGCGTCGGCGCACTGCTGTTGCGCGACGCCGGGTCCCCGGTCGACACCCGGGCACTGGACGAGTACGAGGACCTTCCTCGCATCATCCGAGCGGGCCGCCATATCGCGTCGCCCAAGCGATACATCCCGGGTCTGGCGATCGACATCGAGGACGAGTCGCAACTGCCCGAGGCGGTGGCTCAGCAAGCTCGATTCGGCGATGGTTGGGTCAAACTCGTCGGCGACTGGATCGATCGCTCGGTGGGTGATCTTCGTCCGCTGTGGAACGACTCCATCCTCGTCGACGCCATCGCTGCTGCCCATTCAGAGGGTGCGCGGGTGACCGCCCACGTGTTCGGCGAGGATGCCCTGCCCGGACTGATCGCGGCGGGAATCGACTGCATCGAACACGGCACCGGCCTGACCGACGAGACCGTCGAGATGATGGTCGATCACGGCACCGCCCTCGTACCGACGCTGATCAACATCGAGACGTTTCCCGGCATCGCAGATTCCGCCACCCGGTATCCCGTCTATGCACGGCACATGCGGGCGCTGCACGAGCGCGTTGGAGATACCGTCGGACGCGCTCACGATGCAGGCATTCCCATCTACGCAGGCACCGACGCAGGTGGTTCGATCGCACACGGCCGCATCGCCGACGAGGTCGCCGCACTCGCTGCCGTCGGACTCTCGTCGACCGACGCACTCGGTGCTGCCTGCTGGGACGCCCGGTCGTGGCTGGGTAGGCAGGGACTGGAGCACGGCGCTCCCGCGGATCTCGTCGTGTACTCCGAGGATCCGCGAGGGGGACCGGATGTGCTGTCCAACCCGGATCTGGTGATTCTGCGCGGACGCGTGACCGACCGGCGCGGCCGCACGACGAGTGGATCGGCGTCCCGAGGGTGACCGATCCGAGAAGCGGTGCAGGACAGTCCGATCCGACACGTCCCAGCTGGGCTGGAATGGCACCGATGAATCACATTCAGCAGCAGGGGTCGGGACTGTCCGAAACCTACTGGCGGGCCGAGCAGGCCGCACTCGAACGCAGAAGTGGCCAACGGTGGGGACTGCCCGCCGCGGCGCTGGTGCTGGGGCTCAATCTGGTGGGATTCCTCGCGCTCGGTCTCGTCGTGACGTCGGACGCCTCGCCCGTCTTCGTGGTGGGCATCATGATTCCGAGCCTGCTCGGTGCGGGGCTGGCGGTGGCGATCTCGATGTCACGGGGTAACGGCCCCGTCGTCGACTTCGGCCTCCCCAGGTCCACCCCCGAATTCCTCGGTCACGTCCGATCCGGGTTGGCGTGGGGTGGCGTTGCGGTGGTCGGGGGCCTCCTGCTGGCGCTGATTCTGTTGTCCGGTATCGAGTTGGACGATCCGACGCCGCTGGGCAACGTCACCGACACGGTCATCGGCTGGAAGATTGTTCTGGCGGTGTGGATCTGGATAGGTGCGCCGATCTGCGAGGAAACGATGTTCCGTGGCATGTTGTGGGGAGCGCTAGAGAAACGCACCCGCCCGATGCCGATGGCCTGGTTGGGTAATCGTTGGGTCGTGCTGGCGATCACCGCGGTGTTGTTCGCGGTCTGGCACCGCGAGTGGTGGCGCTTCGTGGTGCTGCTGTGGGGAGGGTTCGCGATCGGCATCGCGCGAATGCGCTCCGGTTCGATCGTCGCGTCGACCACGGCGCACTCGATGAACAACACCCTCCCTGCCCTGGTGATCCTGCTGGCGTGACGGGAGCGGTTCTGCGGCCCGATTCACCGATCGTGGTGCCCGTCTGGCACAATGAACAGCTGTTCGCCCGTCATCCGGTTACGTACCGAGCGGCGGTCACAACAACCTTCAACGCAAAACCGGGTTCGCATGCCGTGCGGACCGCTGAATTGCGCCGTGACCAACTTTCGAAAGGCTCCACCAGAACATGGCTGTCAAGATCAAGCTCATGCGTATCGGCAAGATCCGCACCCCGCACTACCGCGTCGTCATCTCCGATGCCCGCACCCGTCGCAACGGCCGTGCGATCGAGACCATCGGCACGTACGAGCCGAAGCAGGACCCCAGCATCATCGAGATCAACTCCGAGCGGGCGCAGTACTGGCTGAGCGTCGGCGCACAGCCGACCGAGCCTGTCGAGGCACTGCTCAAGATCACCGGTGACTGGCAGAAGTTCAAGGGCCTGCCCGGCGCAGAGGGAACTCTCCGCGTAGCCGAGCCCAAGCCGTCCAAGCTCGACGTGTTCAACGCGGCCCTGGCGCAGGCCGATTCCGAGCCCCAGGGCGAGGCCACCACCGCCAAGAAGAAGAAGGCTCCGAAGGCCGACGACGCCGCTGCGGAGACCACCGACACTGCAGCAACCGAGACGGCAGACGCGCCGGCCGCCGAGGCTGCTGAGAAGTGAGTGCCGTTGTCGCCGATGCCGTCGAACATCTCGTTCGTGGCATCGTCGCCAATCCCGATGACGTTCGCGTCGAGATGATCACCGGCCGTCGTGGCCGCACCGTGGAAGTCCACGTGCACCCCGACGATCTGGGCAAGGTCATCGGCCGTGGCGGTCGCACCGCTACGGCGCTGCGCACACTCGTCTCGGGAATCGGTGGTCGCGGCATCCGCGTCGACGTGGTCGACACGGACCAGTAGGTCACGCACACATCATGGAGCTGGTCATCGGTCGTGTTGCGAAGTCGCACGGCATCAAGGGCGAAGTCGTCGTCGAGGTTCGCACCGACAACCCCGACGACCGTTTCGCCGAAGGAACCGTTCTCTCGGGCCGCAAGCCCCGATCGAACGTCGCACCGGCCTCGTACACAGTGGATGCCGTCCGGGAACACTCCGGGCGGCTTCTGCTGCGTCTGAACGGTATCGACGACAAGACGGCCGCCGACCAACTCCGCGGCATTTTGTTCGTCGTCGAATCCACGGACCTCCCGCCGTCCGACGACCCGGACGAGTACTACGACCACGAACTCGAAGGCCTTACGGTGATCCTGACCGGCGGCACCGTGGTGGGAACGGTCCGCGAGGTCCTCCACTCTGCAGCGGGGGAGCTGCTCTCCATCACGCCGAGTCCGGATTTCGGCGAGGCCACCCGCGCCGAAATCCTCGTGCCGTTCGTCGCGGCCATCGTGACCTCGGTGTCGCTGGCCGACGAGACGATCGAGATCGATCCGCCCGAGGGTCTGCTGGATCCGGAGTAGATCGTGCGCCTCGACGTCGTCACCATCTTCCCTGAATACCTCACACCACTCCGAACTGCGTTGTTGGGCAAGGCAATCGATCGTGGTCTCGTCTCGGTCGAGGTTCACGATCTACGATCGTGGACTCACGACGTGCACAAGGCCGTCGACGACTCGCCCTACGGCGGCGGGCCGGGAATGGTCATGAAGCCGACCGTCTGGGGTGAAGCCCTGGACGAGGTGCTGACACAAGACTCCCTCCTCGTTGTCCCGACGCCTGCCGGCGTGCCGTTCACCCAGCGCACAGCCGAGCGGTGGTCCTCCGAAGAGCACCTCGTCTTCGCCTGCGGTCGGTACGAGGGTATCGATCAACGGGTGTTCGACGACGCCGCACGTCGCGTTCGTGTCGAGGAAGTCAGTATCGGCGACTACGTGCTCATCGGCGGCGAAGCGGCAGTCCTCGTCATGGCCGAGGCCGTGGTGCGGCTGATGCCAGGGGTTCTCGGCAATCAGCAGTCTCACCAAGAGGATTCGTTCTCCGACGGTCTGCTCGAAGGGCCGAGTTACACGCGTCCCGCACAGTGGCGCGATCTCGACGTTCCGCAGATACTGCTGTCGGGCGATCACGCGAAGATCTCTGCGTGGCGCCGCGAGCAGTCGCTCGCCAGGACCGCCGAGCGTCGGCCGGACCTGCTGCAGGACTGACGAATTCAGCCGATGGCACCGTCGGGGAAGAGCATCGACACGAAGCCGGTGAGTGTCTCCCTGGCATGCAGAGCGCTGGCGTCGTCGCTGACGTCGACGACAGCGGTGTCCGGATACTGTTCCATGTCGTCTGCGTAGAAGATGTCCTCGCGTGACGACAGAGCAAGAACGTAGCGGTTGTCCACCCCGATCGTGCCGGTCGACAGATGTACCCACCTATCGGATACGCAGCACATCCAGCCCTGCTTGACAGCGTGCACGCTCTCGCCGGGCAGACCGTCGACGATCCCGAAGTGTTGCTTGTAGCCGTCCGCGGCAATCGGTGCCGATTGCCGCAGCATGCCGATCACGATGTCCGTCGACGCAGTCGTCAGACCGCCGCTGCCGTTGAGCAACCCCGCGTAGTAGCCGACCAGGTCGCTGGGCGTGGTTTCGGTGTTGTACCACTGGTCGTCGCCGGGTGCCGTGGTGTTGGTCAAGCCGTAACGCGCCGCGACCGTGCGCACGATCTCGGACGAGCCGTAGCGATACCAGAGCGTGTACGCGGCATTGTCGTCGGACAACTCCAGCATGCTGGTCATGACGGCCAGCTCGTCGGCAGAGACCGGACGGTTCTCCGACTGAGCTCGGAACAACACCTCGTCGGCGATGAAGAGTTTGGACACCGACGCGGTTTCGACCTGGAGGTCGGCGTTGCTGCTGTAGTACGAGCCTGTCCGGCGATCCAACAGCGCGAAATCCACATCGGCACCACGGGCCTGGGCCGACGCGATCGCCATCGGGATACGAGACCCGAGGGCAACGCCGTCGACCTTCTTCATATCGGGAAAGGGCGATGCCGACGTCTCGGCGGTCGCCCTCGAGGCGAGGTCACCGATCTGGTCGTCCGAGGGAGCCGAGCAGCCGGCCAACAGCACGCAGGCGCAGACCGCAGCCAGGAATCGAGGGCCCCTGACCATCCGCGTATCTCTCCCACACGTTGAACCGCTGACCGACGTGTCTCACAGTAGCGGTAGGGTCCATCGCCGTGACCACTGCTCTGAAATCTGTGAACAAGCGCATAGCCGAAGAACTCGACGTTCGTGAAGAACAGGTTCGCGCCGCCGTGGAACTGCTCGACGGAGGGTCGACGGTCCCGTTCATCGCGCGCTATCGCAAGGAAGTCACCGGCACCCTCGACGACGCGCAACTGCGCCAGCTCGACGAGCGGCTGCGGTACCTCCGCGAGCTCGACGAGCGCAGAGACGCCGTCATCGAGTCCATTCGCTCGCAAGGCAAGCTCGACGACGCACTGGAGCAGTCGTTGCTGCTGGCCGATACCAAGGCGCGCGTCGAGGACATCTATCTGCCGTTCAAGCCCAAGCGCCGAACCAAGGCTCAGATCGCGCGTGAGGCCGGGCACGAGCCCGTCGCCGATGCCCTGTTCTCCGACCCCACCACCGACCCGGCACAGTTCGATCAGGAGCAACTCGACGGCGCGCGGGCGATTCTCGTCGAGCGATTTGCCGAGGACGCCGACCTCGTAGGTGAACTGCGCGAACTGATGTGGACGTCCGGCAAGCTCGTCGCCACGGTCCGCAAGGGCAAGGAAGAGGAGGGTGCCAAGTTCTCCGATTACTTCGAGTTCTCGGAACCGTTCACGAGCCTGCCCTCGCACCGCATCCTCGCCACGCTCAGAGGCGAGAAGGAAGAGGTGCTCTCGCTCGGCTTCGAGCCCGAGCGTGACGAACCGACCCCCGGGGTGCCGAGCGTCTACGAGGGTCGGATCGCCACCAAGTTCGGAATCGCGAATCGAGGACGGCCGGCCGACAAGTGGCTCCTCGATACCGTCCGATGGGCGTGGCGCACCAAGATGCTGGTCACCGTCTCCCTCGATACCCGGATGCGCCTGCGTCAGTCCGCCGAGAAGGACGCCGTCGACGTGTTCGCGAGCAACCTCAAGGACCTGCTGCTCGCCGCTCCGGCGGGTAACCGCACCACGATGGGCCTGGACCCGGGCTTTCGTACCGGCACGAAGGTCGCCATCGTCGACGCCACCGGCAAGGTCGTCGACTATGACACCATCTACCCCCACAAGCCGCAGGGCAAGTGGGATCAGGCGGTGGCCACCCTCGCCGGTCTCGCGGCAAAGCACAAGGTCGAACTGATCGCCATCGGCAACGGCACCGCATCGCGTGAAACCGACTCGCTGGCAGCAGAATTGATCGCCAAGTTCCCTGCCGCCAACCTGACCAAGGTGGTGGTGTCCGAGGCCGGAGCGTCGGTGTACTCCGCCTCCGCGTACGCCTCGAGCGAGCTACCCGAACTCGACGTCTCGATCCGCGGTGCCGTCTCGATCGCCCGCAGGTTGCAGGATCCGCTGGCCGAGCTGGTCAAGATCGATCCCAAGTCCATCGGCGTGGGGCAGTACCAGCACGACATCTCCGAAACCCTGCTGGCCCGATCCCTCGGTGCCGTCGTCGAGGATGCGGTGAACGCTGTCGGCGTCGACGTCAACACCGCGTCGGTACCGTTGCTCTCGCGGGTGTCCGGTATCGCCGGCTCTCTTGCCGAGAGCATCGTGGCGCACCGCGACCAGAACGGTCCGTTCTCGCGGCGCAGCACACTCAAGGACGTGCCTCGATTGGGGCCCAAGGCTTTCGAGCAGTGCGCCGGATTCCTCCGCATCTCCGGGGGCGATGATCCGCTCGACCGGTCGAGCGTTCACCCGGAGGCCTATCCCGTCGTGCGGCGCATCGTCGGCAAGGCCGGTGTCGGAGTGCGTGAGGTCATCGGCAACACGGCGCTGCTGCGCGGTCTCGATCCGGCCGAGTTCGCCGACGATCGGTTCGGTCTGCCCACCGTCACGGACATCATTTCCGAACTCGAGAAGCCGGGACGCGATCCGCGTCCCGAGTTCAAGACCGCGACCTTCGCAGCCGGTATCGAGAAGGTCGCCGACCTGAAGCCGGGTATGACTCTCGAAGGCGTCGTGACCAATGTCGCGGCGTTCGGTGCCTTCGTGGACGTCGGGGTGCACCAGGACGGGCTCGTTCACGTCTCGGCGATGTCGCACAACTTCGTCAAGGACCCTCGTGAGGTCGTCAAGTCCGGCGACGTCGTACGCGTCAAGGTCATGGAGGTCGACATCCCGCGCCAGCGCATCGGTCTGAGCCTGCGACTCGACGACGAGCCCGGTGTGCCGGGCGGCAAGGATTCCACCCGCGGGCAGCAGGGTGATCGCCCGCGAAACCAGGGCCAAGGGCGGGGCTCGGGCGGCAACCAGGGTGGTCGTGGTCAAGGTGCTCGACCGCAACGCGATCGCCGAACGGCCGGTGGCACGACGGCGGCACCGGCAGCCGGTTCGATGGCCGACGCGCTTCGAAAGGCCGGATTCGGGAAACAGTGAGGGGTTCCTTCGTCGATGCCGTCCTGAGCAATGCCGAACGCGAATAGGCTGAAGCGCAGGTCACCGCTCGTCCCGCTGATCGGCAGGAAGGACGTGAGGCACACGTGAGGTGGTTGCAAAACGGGGTCGTCGATCACGGACGCCTGCCGCTGCTGTGTTTCCTGCTCGGATTGTTGGTGGGCTTCGTGCTGATCCGGCTCAGCGTCAGGATGATTCGCGCAGACGTGAAGTGGTGGCCGGGAAACATCACTCCCGGCGGTCAACACATCCACCATGTCGTGTTCGGAATCGTGTTGATGCTGCTGGCCGGGATCGGCTTGATCACGGTGTACGTCGATGGTTCCGAGTCCGTCGGATCGGTGTTGGCAGCGATTTTCGGGATAGGTGCAGCGCTCGTTCTCGACGAGTTCGCGTTGATCTTCTACCTGCGTGACGTCTATTGGTCCGAACAAGGACGTACTTCGGTCGATGCAGTCTTCGCCGCGGTGGCGTTCACCGGACTGCTGCTTCTCGGCCTCCACCCGTTGGAGTTGTTGAGCCCGGCGAGCTTCCTGGCCGAT
Source organism: Rhodococcoides navarretei (assembly GCF_038069675.1). NCBI lineage: Bacteria > Bacillati > Actinomycetota > Actinomycetes > Mycobacteriales > Nocardiaceae > Rhodococcoides > Rhodococcoides navarretei. The sequence continues at coordinate 3,014,460 of NZ_JBBPCN010000001.1, read as the reverse complement.
CCCGACCCGTGGGTCCGCGGCACACTGGCTGTGTTGGCACTGGCAAACCTTGCGCTCGGTGTCGTCGTGCTGCTCAAGGGAAAGATCTGGACCGGCCTGCTGGGGCTGTTCGTCCTCCCGATCCTCGTCCTGGCAGCAGTGCGGCTGAGCAGGCCGAGTGCGCCGTGGGCGAGGTGGCGCTACACCACCAGGCCGAAGAAGATGGAACGCGCTCTGCGCCGAGAGAAGCGGTGGCGACGGCCGCTCATCCGGGCCAAGATCTACGTGCAGGACGCGATCGCAGGCAAGCCGAGCATCGTCCATGCACGCGAGGCCACCGAGCAGGAATTGGCGCGGACGGTGCTACCTGCGCCGATGGCGGGCGGCACGGGCACAAGCCCAGCAGAGGCGATTTCGTCGAACGCCTGACGGTCTGGCACAATGGTTAAGTTGCCTCTGGCAGGCACAGACCTCACTCGGAGTACGAACCAGTCGAGCCGCTGTATCGGCGAGCCGCTCGGTTCCTCTGCTCATGCGCAGAACGCAAGGATGGCACAACCGATGAACACACTGGACTTTCTCGACAATCAGTCGCTGCGTAGCGACATTCCCGATTTCCGCCCCGGCGACACGCTGAACGTGCACGTCAAGGTCATCGAAGGCTCGAAGGAGCGCGTACAGATCTTCAAAGGCGTCGTGATCCGACGCCAGGGCGGCGGCGTTCGCGAAACGTTCACCGTGCGTAAGGTCTCGTTCGGCGTCGGCGTCGAGCGCACCTTCCCCGTGCACAGCCCCAACATCGCGCAGTTCGAGGTCCTCACCCGCGGTGACGTCCGTCGCGCAAAGCTCTACTACCTCCGCGATCTGCGTGGCAAGGCCGCCAAGATCAAGGAAAAGCGCTGACCGGTTCCGCCCGGACACACATCAGTTCACACCATGCCGCGTCGCCCTCACGGGCCACGCGGCATGGTGCGTTCTGCCCTCGATCGACCCGCGGTCGACCCGGCCGACAAGTGGATCGACAGCCGCGACCCACCCATGCGCAGACCGTCCGGCCGTGCGGGCGACGGTTCCGGCTAACCTGATCACGTGACGCAGTCCCCACAGGATCCAACCGACGAGCCCGACGACGAGTCTCCACGGAAGAAGCGTCGGGAACGCAAGCCCCGCTCGTTCTGGCGGGAGCTCCCGATTCTCATTCTGGTAGCGCTGGTACTGAGCTTCCTGCTCCAGACATTCGTCGCTCGGGTGTATCTGATCCCGTCCGAATCGATGGAGCCGACGCTGCACGGCTGCACCGGCTGCACCGGTGACCGCATCGTGGTGGAGAAGATCGGCTACCGATTCGGCGACCCGAAGCCGGGTGACATCGTCGTGTTCCGTGGTCCGGATTCGTGGAACAACGAATTCGTGTCACAGCGGTCCGACAACTCGGTGATTCGTGGGGCACAGGAAGTCGGCTCGTTGATCGGGGTTGTGGCTCCGGACGAAAACGATCTCGTCAAACGAGTCATCGCCACCGGCGGTCAGACCGTCGAATGCTGCGACGAGCAGGGGCGAGTACTCGTCGACGGAAAGCCGTTGGACGAGCCGTACGTACAGATGGATTTCCCCTTCACCCCGGGGACGATGACGTGCGACACCGAATTGAAGTCCGGACGTTGCTTCGACCCCGTCACCGTGCCGGACGGCAACGTCTGGGTCATGGGTGACAACCGGAGCAACTCGCGAGACTCTCGGTATCACGTCACAGACGAGTTCACCGGCACCGTTCCCCTCGACAACGTGATCGGCAAGGCCGTGTTCATAGCCCTGCCGCCGTCACGAACCGGCATTCTGGATTCGCCCGACATCCAGGGTCGATGACGGCGACCCCCCGACGTGCGCCGCGTGCGCGCGCAACCCTGACTCGATCGTCGTGGCCGCCGCGTCCGATCATCCGACGGGCGGCCGGCTTACGAACGATGGAATCGGCGCTGGAGCGGGGTGGTCTCGGGCCGGTCGCGGGAGTCGACGAAGCGGGAAGAGGAGCATGCGCCGGACCGCTGACGGTTGCGGCGTGTGTTCTCGGTGCGCGGGCGCATGCAGCTCTCGTGGACCTGGACGACTCGAAGAAGTTGACCGAGCGGCGACGCGAGGAGCTCTTTCCCAAGATCCAGAGGCTGGCACTGGCATGGAGTGTGGTGTTCGTCGATGCGGCCGAGGTCGACCGCATCGGAGTCCATGTGGCGAACATCGAAGGGATGCGACGCGCGGTCGCCGGGCTCGGCATGACCCCGGGGTACGTCCTCACCGACGGCTTCCGAGTACCCGGACTTCCGGTCCCGTCGTTACCGGTGATCGGCGGCGACGCCACCGCAGCGTGCATCGCCGCGGCGAGTGTGCTGGCGAAAGTCTCCCGTGATCGACTGATGGTGCAGCTGGACGAGACGATTCCCGGCTACGGATTCGCCGTGCACAAGGGCTACAGCACCCGCGCACATTCCGCCGCGATGACGGCACTCGGGCCGAGCAGAGAACACCGCATGTCGTACGCCAACGTTGCCGCCGCGGCCGCAGGCATGTCGCGAGAGAGGGTCGACGCGCTGGGGCGAATGGACTGCCGCGACGCAGGTGCGCGATGATTGCTACTCACGCCCGACTGGAGGATGAAAGAGACCGATGAGTGCCGAAGATCTCGAAAAGTACGAAACCGAGATGGAGCTCTCGCTGTATCGCGAGTACCGGGACATCGTGGGTCAGTTCAACTACGTCGTCGAAACCGAGCGCCGGTTCTATCTGGCGAACTCCGTCGAACTCATTCCGCACAACGTCGACGGTGAAATCTACTTCGAATTGCGAATGTCGGATTCCTGGGTGTGGGACATGTATCGTCCCGCTCGTTTCGTCAAGCATGTCCGGGTGATCACCTTCAAGGACGTGAACATCGAGGAGCTCGACAAACCGGATCTTCGACTTCCCGAATAGCGTTCGTCTCACGGAGCCGGGGTCCTGGTGTGGTCGCCGTGGTCCTCGGCGAAGGTACCTTCGTCCCGCGCCGTCGCGATGGTTGCGCACCGCATGATCCGAACCCTCATCTCGATTCCGTCCGTATCGCTCCACAATTGGACACCCGACCAAATCGGTCCGGGTGTTCTGTTTCGCGTTCGATGCCGGCCATTGTTGTGCTCGGTTGAATCATCCGAGGAAATCGGATGTGCGAAATCAATTGTACGACAACATGATTCGGCTTTATCGGTCGATATCTCGAAAGCGACCGAAATTCTGCACCCATATTCGTCGTTTCGACATGTCCCGAAACGCCATCAGTTCTTTGCGTCCAAACGAGAATGGGTGGTAGAACTTGAATATCACACTCCCCGACGTGTAAGAGGTACGAGATGGCACGCAAGACGCTTGTGCAGATGATCGACGACGTGGATGGTTCGGTCATCAAAGACGGCCAAGGTGAATCCATCGAATTCGGCATCGGTGGAAACCAGTACCGCATCGATTTGAATCTCAAACACGCCAACGAATTGCACGAACAGTTGGCATTCTGGATCGAGCACGCCGAGAAGATCTCCGGTCGTCGCACTCGCAAGGGTGGGGCAAGCGCAGCACCGGTTCGCGGCAAGGTCGATCTGCAGGACATTCGCGCATGGGCACGCGAAAACGGCCACGAGGTCAGTGCCCGCGGCCGCATCAGTCAGGACGTGCAGGCAGCCTACGAGGCTGCTCACTGACCTTCCTCCAGCGCCGAGACTGTCGTCTCGACCGCGCTCTGCCACATCGGCAGCGTGTTCACACCCCGATGTCTCGATCTGCTCCGTCCGAATTCCGAATTCGGACGGAGCTTTTCTCGTGTTCGGAGCCATTCCCGCGTCGCCGTCGAACGTGCCCGAGCCCTAACACAGCGGTCCGACAGAGTGGTCGTTCTGCACAGGTGACGAGCCCGTTGTTCCACAAGTGGAGGGGTTGTCCACAGGGCAATGCCCCACCTGCGCTTTCTCGGCTTCTCCTCGATTCGGTCGTGCCACCGTCGGTACGACCGAATCGGCCGCAATGCACGGCCGGAGAGTGGAGGAATGCGGACATGGCGACCAACCAAGAACTCGGGGCGCGTGGTGAGCAGCTCGCGGTGCGCCATCTCGAGGACATCGGGCTGGAGGTGATCGAGCGGAACTGGCGGCATCGAACCGGGGAACTCGACATCATTGCGCGCGACGGCGACACAATGGTGTTCGTCGAAGTGAAGACTCGCTCGGGAATCGGATACGGAACGCCCGCCGAAGCGGTGACGTATACCAAACAGACCCGAATCAGAGGACTTGCGTTGCACTGGTTGTCGCTGCAGCAGGGCCCCTGGGTGCAGATCAGGTTCGATGTCATCGCGATCGTGGTCGGTCGTGACGGCAGCCCGGTCATCACGCACGTTCGGGCTGCGTTCTGATGCCACTCGGACGAGCCCACTCGGTGGCGGTCAACGGAGTCGATGGTGTGCTGGTGGAGATCGAAGCCGACATCGGTCAGGGCCTGCCCGGTACGCATCTGGTCGGCTTGCCGGACACTGCTTTGAACGAATCGCGTGACCGAGTCAAAGCCGCCGTCAAGAATTCGGGCGGTACCTGGCCGGACAGCCGAGTGATTCTCGCTCTGTCGCCTGCGACCCTGCCGAAGGGCGGATCGGTGTACGACCTCGCTCTTGCATTGGCGGTTCTCGATGCCGCGAAAGCGATTCCGCGTTCGTGTCTTGCCGAGACGGTGTTTCTGGGCGAGTTGGCACTGGACGGCAGGCTGCGGGCAGTTCGAGGGGTACTGCCCGGTGTGCTCGCGGTCAAGGGTGCAGGGTGGCAGCGGGTGGTCGTTCCACTGCAGTGTCTGCCGGAAGCCGGTCTGGTGGACGGGATCGAGGTGCTGGGTGCGGGCTCGCTCGGGGAGGTGGTGGCCTGGCTTCGCGGTGAACAGGCTCTCGAATCGCCCTGTCCGACCGAATGGCACGAGGAGCTGTATCCGGACCTCAGCGACGTCGCGGGACAGGCGGATGCGCGATGGGCTCTGGAAGTAGCGGCCGCGGGCGCACATCACATCATGCTGACCGGGCCACCGGGTATAGGAAAGACGATGCTGGCGCAACGTCTGCCGGGGATTCTCCCGCCGCTGACCGAGTCCGAGGCGCTGGAAGTGACGGCCATTCACTCGGTGGCAGGGTTGTTGACCACCACCCGGCCGCTGATCACGTCACCGCCGTTCATCGCGCCGCATCATTCGACGTCGGTGAGTGCGCTGGTCGGGGGCGGAACCGGAATGGCCAAACCGGGAGCGGTCAGTCGAGCGCATCGTGGAGTCCTGTTTCTGGACGAGTGCGCCGAGATGAGCGTTCGCGTCCTGGAGGCCTTGCGTACTCCGTTGGAGGACGGCGAGATTCGCATCGCTCGTCGCGACGGTGTTGCCAGGTACCCGGCCAGATTTCAGTTGGTTCTCGCAGCCAATCCGTGCCCGTGTGCGCCTGCGCGGCAGGTCGACTGCGTCTGCCCGCCCACGGCGCGACGCAAATATCTCGGCAAGCTGTCCGGGCCGTTGCTCGACCGTGTCGATCTGCGCATTCAGATGATGGGCGTCGCGACAGGTGCACTGGTCGACGAGGTGGGGGAGGGTACGAGCGAGATCCGCGCACGCGTCACCGGAGCCAGAGACGCCGCTGCGCAGCGGTGGCGGGAGTTCGGATGGAGAACGAACGCGGAGGTTCCGGGACCCGCTCTGCGCCAACGATTTCGGTTGGCGCGCTCGACGCTCGCTCCGGTCGAGCGCGCGTTGCGCAACGGATCGCTGACCGCACGCGGCGCAGACCGCGCCATTCGGGTGGCGTGGACGCTGAACGATCTGGCCGGTGGTTCGGTCCCCGGTGCAGACGAGGTCGGAGCCGCGTTGGACTTCCGCGACAGGGGAGTGGCATGACGCACGACCCGCGCCGGCTCGCCTGGGCGTATCTCTCTCGCGTGGCGCAGGGCCCACACCGATCCGTGGTCGATCATGCTGCGGGTCACGGTCCCGAATCCGCCGCTGCAGCAGTGCGGGCGGGCGAACTGGGGGAACGCTTGGCGGTTCGTGCTCACATCGACACCGCTGCAGCGGATCTCGATCACATCGCTGCGCTCGGTGGCCGCTTGATCACGCCGGACGACGACGAGTGGCCGGCATGGCGATTCCTCGGATTCGATGGTTCGGGTCTGTCCGCAGGGGTGGACACATGTCCGCCGATCGCATTGTGGGCGTTGGGAACACAGCCGGTCGATGCGGTCACCGAACGATCGGTCTCGATCGTCGGGACCCGCGCGTCGAGTCCCTACGGCGACCATGTGACGGCCGAGATCTCCGCCGATCTGGCTCTCGACGGCTGGACGATCATCTCGGGAGCGGCTTTCGGCATCGACGCCGCGGCACATCGGGCGGCCCTCGGCGTCGAGGGTACGACCATGGCGGTGCTCGCCTGTGGCGTCGATCGTGCGTACCCCGCGGGACATTCTCGGCTGCTGCGGCAGATCGCCGCTCGCGGGCTGGTTCTGAGCGAATACGCGCCGGGTACCACTCCGGCCAAGCATCGCTTCCTCGCTCGCAACAGACTCGTCGCCGCACTCGGATCGGCCGTGGTGGTCGTCGAGGCCGGGTGGCGCAGCGGAGCTCGCAATACTGCGGCGTGGGCCACCAAACTGGGCCGCCCGGTGCTCGCGGTACCCGGTCCGGTCACCTCGCCGACGTCCACCGGGTGTCACCGCATGATCCGCGACGGTGAGGCGGTTCTGGTGTCGAGCTCGCACGACGTGGTCGCGGAGGCGGGCGCTCTCGGGTCCACGGAGGAGTCTCGACCGGACCTCTTCCGTGAGACGGATGCACTCTCGGAAACCGCATTGCTGATCTACGACGCGCTGCCGGCAACGGGATCGCTGTCCAGTCGTGAGCTGTCCGAGAACTCCGGTGTCCCGTTGAGCAAGGTGCGTGCATCGCTGCCGGTGTTGGAGATGGACGGTTTTGTCGGCAGTGACGAGACCGGCTGGTTCCGGGTCGTGCGTGGATGAGCGCACCACGATCGCCGAGCCCGAAAAGGTAGGGTGTTAGGTAATGCTTAGTCGATGCATCGGGTATCGGCGTCGTTCGCTCGAAGAGGGGTCCGAAGTGCCACGCAAGAAAACCACCCTGTCCGTCCTGCGCACCGAAGCGCTCACCCCGCACATGCACCGGGTCTACCTGGGTGGGGCCAACTTCGACGACTTCGATGCGATCGACGAGACCGACGCCTACGTCAAGTTGTTCCTCGGAACCGATGACGAACCGATCATGCGCACCTACACCGTTCGTTCGGTCGACACCGACGCGCGGGAGATCGCCATCGACTTCGTGGTGCACGGAGACGAGGGAGTCGCCGGGCCGTGGGCAACCCGGGCGAAGCCGGGAGACGAGATGTCGTTCTTCGGCCCCTCCGGTGGGTACGCCCCGCGCCCCGACGCGGATTGGCACCTGTTCGCCGGCGACGAATCGGCGATTCCGGCGATCTCGGCCGCCGTCGAGGCGCTCCCGGAAGACGCCGTCGCCAAGGTCTTCATCGAAGTCGCCGACCGGCACGACGAGATCTACATGGAGACGCTCGCCGTCGTCGATGTGACCTGGGTCCACCGGGGTACGTCCTCGAACGAGGTCGGGGACGACCGGGCCGGAGACAACGCGCCGTTGATCGCAGCGGTGAAGGGAACGGAATGGCTGCCGGGGCAAGCTCAGGTATTCGTGCACGGAGAGGCGCAGGCCGTCATGCACAACATCCGGCCGTACCTCCGCAAGGAGCGCGGGGTCGGGGCCGAGTGGGCTTCGATCTCGGGCTACTGGCGACGTGGGCGGACCGAGGAGACGTTCCGAGTGTGGAAGCGCGAACTCGCACAAGCCGAATCCGGAGTCGACGCCTGATCCGGCGACAACGCGTCTCGGTCGGCGTGTCCGGTTGTCGCACCGGGTACGAGCGCCCAAGCTGAGCCGATGACCGATTCGCTGCCGCCTCATCTCGGCATACACGTCGAGGAGTTCGCCGAACACCTTCGACTCGGTCGAGAGCGCTCCGAGCACACTGTCCGCGCGTACGTGGCCGACGCTCGCTCCTTGCTCGCGCACTTCGCCGAGTCGTCGCCGGGTGCGACGATCGCCGATCTCGACCTTCGCGCAGTGCGCTCGTGGTTGGCCACGCATTCGGCGGCCGGAGCGGCAAGGACGTCGATGGCGAGGCGAACCTCGTCGGCGCGGACTTTCGGGAAGTGGCTCGAACGGGTCGGTGCGGTGCAGGTGGCACCGGCGGAACGCTTGACCGCGCCCATCGGACATCGCACGCTTCCCGGTGTTCTCCGCCACAGTCAAGCGACTCGCGCGCTGGCCGCTGCCGAATCGGGTGCCGCCGAGCTCGATCCGATCGCGCTGCGGGACAGGTTGATCGTCGAGTTGCTGTACGCAACCGGAGTCCGTGTCGGAGAGTTGTGCGGACTCGACGTCGACGATGTCGACACCGAGCGTCGCCTGATCCGTGTGGTCGGCAAGGGCAACAAGGAACGCTCTGCTCCGTACGGTGCACCGGCAGGGCAGGCGGTCGAGAAGTGGCTGGTCAGCGGCCGGCCCGAACTGGCCGGTGACCGATCCGGTGCGGCATTGCTGCTGGGGCGTCGGGGTGGACGGCTCGACCAGCGGCAGGCCCGAACGGCCGTTCACGAGATTCTCGAGACCGTCCCCGGTGGTCCCAGCCTCGGTCCGCACGGCCTGCGCCACACCGCTGCGACCCATCTCCTGGAGGGGGGAGCCGACCTGAGAGTGGTGCAGGAGCTGCTCGGCCACGCCTCTCTGGCAACCACTCAGATCTACACGCACGTATCCGTCGAGCGGTTACGGGCTGTGCACGATCAGGCTCACCCCCGAGCCTGAGCCGAGCGTCCACTGCGCAACGTTTGGTAGCGTCATGACCGACTGACTACACCGAATACGGGGGACCGTGGACCGCGACCGACCGCAAGGTACTTCGGAGACGTGGTCGATGCATGTCCGTAGCGGCTCGACCGCCGACCATCGGAACTCTCCTGCGTCGTCCGACAGTGCACGCGACGAGTCCGGCACAGCCGTATCGTCGGATCCGATGGAGACTCCCCGCTCGACGCCGCGGCAGCCGCCCCCCTGGCAGACGCCCGATTCTGTCGGCCGGCAGCCCCTCCTGCCGCGGTACAACCCACCGGTGCCGCTGCAGCCCGGTCCGCCCTCCGATCGGCACGAGCCCGTCCGGCCGCAGTCCGACGACTTCCCCGTATACCCCGATCGTGGGTCGCCGCAGCCGTGGGCGGGGGGACCCAACGCCTATCGACCCGCCAGCCAGGAACTGGGCGCGGATTCGCTGCTCAAGCGTCCCAAGAGGGCCTCGAATTCGGGGTGGCGACGCGGAGTGCACAGGCTCACCGGCGGCGTCATCAATCCTGGCGAATCGACGGCGGAGGAGCGGTACCGAAACCAGGTCGAGCGCATCCGGCAGCCGGTGCTCGGCGATTATCGGATCGCGTTTCTGTCGCTCAAGGGAGGCGTCGGCAAGACCACCACCACGCTCGGCCTCGGTTCGACCTTCGCGTCGCTGCGCGGAGATTGCGTCATTGCCGTGGATGCGAACCCCGACTTCGGCACCCTGGGCGAGCGTGTGCCGCGTCAGACGTCGTCGACGGTCCGCGATCTCTTGGCCGCCGCCCCGCGTATTCGTCGCTACTCCGACATTCGCGAGCACACTTCGCAGGCACCGAGTCGACTCGAAGTACTGGCCGGCGAGCGTGACCCCGCCGCGTCGGAAATGTTCGGCGAAGAGGACTACCGCGCAGTCATCGACATGCTGCAGGTCTATTACAACCTGATTCTGACCGACTGCGGTACCGGCATCATGCACTCGGCGATGAACGGAGTACTGCAGCTGGCGAACGCTCTGGTGCTGGTCAGCTCTCCGGCGGTCGACGGTGCTCGCAGTGCAGCGGCCACGCTGGACTGGTTGGAGCTGCACGGCTACGGACATCTGGTCGAGCGAACGGTCGTCGTGATCAGCTCTGTTCGGCCGGGCTCGTCGGCAGTGGACATGAATCTGCTGCAGCAGCACTTCCTCGAGCGATGCCGCGCCGTGCTGGTGATCCCGTTCGACGAGCACCTGGCCGAGGGTGCCGTGGTGGATCTCGAGCTGTTGCGGCCCCAGACGCGAAACGCCTTCGTCGAGCTTGCCGCCATGGTGGCCGACGATTTCCCTGCCGCGTCGGGCAGGCACTCCGGCCCACAGCGGTAGGGATCAGCGAGGCGCTGCCTCCAGCGGCTTCAACCTGATCGGACTCGCACGCACCAGTGCCGTGGGGTCGAGGTACTCGCGGCCACGTCTGATACCCCAGTGCAGGCATGTAGCCGAACAACTCTCGTGCCTTCCGGCCACCGATCCCAGTATCGTCCCGCGGCGAACCCGGCTGCCGGCGGCGACCGATGCCACCACCGGCTCGTAGGTCGATCTCAGTCCGCTCGAATGGTCGACAGACACGACGGGCTTGCCCGCGACCGGCCCGGCGAACACCACGATGCCGTCGGCGACGGCCAGTACCGATTGGCCTTCCCGCGCGGCAAGGTCGACACCACGGTGGCCGGGCAGCCAGTTCTGCTCGGGCCGGTCGAACGAGGTGACGACCTGCGGCCTCGGCTGCAGCGGCCAGCCGAACGCATCCGGCCGCGCCGATGCGACCGGCGTCGAGAGTGCTACCGAGGTCGCGACGCAGATCGCGAGTGTGCGGCGAGTGAGTGAGACGTTCACCCGTCGACCATCTCGTGGATTCGGGCGTGGAAACGACGACGACCGTCGATTGTGGACAAGTGGAAACTCTGTCCACAGGTGACGGAATCTCTTGACAGTCGGCCCTGGTTATGACGGGGGCCGCGGCAGGTCTACACTCGTCACTTGCGGCCTGTGCGTGCACGGGTCGACTTCGCGCGTCCGCCTCATCGCATCGTCTGCTTCACGCAGAATCACCGATACGAGAACCGGTTGTCGGCGGTCCTGAGATCTCCTCGATGTCAGGTCCGGCAACTTCAGCGGACGCCAGGGCAGAGGTCACCGACACTCTGCGTCAACCGCACCATCGAAAGAGAGTTCCTCAGCCATGGCTGTAGTAACAATGAAGCAGCTGCTCGACAGCGGCACACACTTCGGACACCAGACCCGTCGCTGGAACCCGAAGATGAAGCGATTCATCTTCACCGACCGCAACGGCATCTACATCATCGACTTGCAGCAGACCCTGACCTTCATCGACAGGGCCTACGAGTTCGTCAAGGAGACCGTTGCCCACAATGGCACGGTTCTGTTCGTCGGCACCAAGAAGCAGGCGCAGGAGTCCATCGCCGCTGAGGCAACCCGCGTGGGCATGCCCTACGTGAACCAGCGCTGGCTCGGTGGCATGCTCACCAACTTCCAGACGGTGCACAAGCGCCTCCTCCGCCTCAAGGAGCTCGAGGCCATGGAGCAGACCGGTGGCTTCGAGGGACGCACCAAGAAGGAAATCCTCATGCTCACGCGTGAGATGACCAAGCTCGACCGCACCCTCGGTGGCATCCGGGACATGTCCAAGGTTCCGTCGGCCATCTGGATCGTCGACACCAACAAGGAGCATCTCGCGGTTGCCGAGGCTCGTAAGTTGAACATCCCGGTCATCGCGATCCTCGACACCAACTGCGATCCCGATGTGGTCGACTACCCGATCCCGGGCAACGACGACGCGATCCGTTCCGCTGCGCTGCTGACCAAGGTCGTCGCATCCGCAGTTGCCGAGGGCGTGCAGGCTCGCGCGGGTCAGAACACTGCATCCGACGCCAAGCCCGAGGTCGGCGCAGGCGAGCCCCTCGCCGAGTGGGAGCTCGAGCAGCTCGCTCAGGCGTCACCGGCAGCAGAGGCTCCCGCAGCGGACGCTCCGGCAGCAGAGGCTCCCGCAGCGGACGCACCGGCAGCAGAGGCTCCCGCAGCCGATGCACCGGCAGCAGAAGAAGCACCGGCCGCTCAGTCTTGATCGAATTCGGTCCCGGTTCACCCTCAGGGGTGGGCCGGGGCCGCTTCGGTATGTCAGGGTTGTGGTCGGTACGGCTCCGCAGTGAGCCTGTCGATCACGGCCTGAGAACAGCATTTTTCGTCAACGCCCGTACCCAGACTTTGAGGAGGCTCGCCCACGATGGCGAACTACACTGCCGCCGACGTCAAGCGGCTCCGTGAGCTCACCGGCTCCGGAATGATGGACTGCAAGAACGCGCTCGCCGAGACCGATGGCGACTTCGACAAGGCCGTCGAGCACCTGCGCATCAAGGGTGCCAAGGATGTCGGCAAGCGAGCCGAGCGCAACACCGCCGAGGGCCTCGTGGTCGCCGAGGGTGGAGTGCTCGTCGAGATCAACTCCGAGACCGACTTCGTCGCCAAGAACGAGGAATTCCAGACCTTCGCTGCGTCCGTCGCAGCGACGGCAGCGGCAGGCAAGCCTGCCGACGTCGAGGCGCTGAAGGCTCTCGACCTGAACGGCAAGACGGTCGAGACGGCCCTGACCGAGCTGTCGGCCAAGATCGGTGAGAAGCTCGAGCTGCGTCGTGTCGTGTCCTACGACGGCAACACCGCTACCTATCTGCACAAGCGCAGCGCGGACCTGCCGCCCGCTGTCGGCGTACTCGTCGAGTACTCCGGTGACGGTGACGCCGCAGGCGAGGCCGCACGCGCAGCTGCGATGCAGATCGCAGCGCTCAAGGCGAAGTACGTCACGCGCGACGAGGTCCCCGAGGACCTCGTGGCTGCCGAGCGTCGCATCGCCGAGGAGACCGCTCGCGAAGAAGGCAAGCCGGAGCAGGCGCTGCCGAAGATCGTCGAGGGTCGCGTCAACGGTTTCTTCAAGGACGTCGTTCTCACCGAGCAGAAGTCGGTGCAGGACGGGAACAAGACCGTCAAGGCCATCCTGGACGAGGCAGGCGTGACCATCACGCGCTTCTCCCGGTTCGAGGTCGGTGCAGGCTAGTCTGCACACCGTTTCGGTCGAGGCGATGCCGTTCATTCGATTCCATCGAGTGGGCGGCATCGCTCGTGCGCGGGGCAGGTCCATGCACTGGCCGGAGCCCTGTCCACCGCCCGGGCCTCGATAGGGCAGGATGATCGAAGAGGAAACCGTAGTGTTCGACGAGTACCGAGGAGAGCTATGACCGATCCGGCCCCTGACCGTCCCGGGTTCCGACGCGTGATGCTCAAACTGGGTGGGGAGATGTTCGGAGGCGGCCAGGTCGGTCTGGATCCGGATGTCGTGAACAACGTTGCCGAGCAGATTGCCGAGGTGGTGGCCACCGGGGTTCAGGTCGCCGTGGTGATCGGTGGCGGCAACTTCTTCCGTGGTGCGGAACTGCAGCAGCGTGGGATGGACAGATCTCGTTCGGACTACATGGGCATGCTCGGCACTGTGATGAATTGTCTTGCACTGCAAGATTTTCTGGAAAAGCAGGGCGTGGCCACTCGGGTGCAGACCGCGATCACGATGGGGCAGGTCGCAGAGCCCTACCTTCCGCTCCGCGCGCGGCGGCACCTGGAAAAAGGTCGTGTCGTCATATTCGGAGCCGGTATGGGAATGCCGTATTTCTCCACCGACACGACTGCCGCACAGCGCGCACTCGAGATCGGAGCCGAGGTGCTGTTGATGGCCAAGGCAGTCGACGGTGTCTACTCGGCCGATCCGCGCCTCGATCCCGATGCGACGATGTTCGATACGATCACCCACCGCGAAGCCATCGAGCAGGGACTGAAAGTCGCCGACGCGACCGCGTTCAGCCTCTGCATGGACAATCAGATGCCGATGCTGGTGTTCAATTTGCTGATCCAGGGAAATATCGCTCGCGCTGTGTCCGGCATGAAGATCGGCACGCTGGTCACGTCGTGATCGAGGCCGACAGGGACGCAAGCGAATCGAAGACGAAGACGATGGAGGACAGATCGTGATTGACGAAGCTCTCTTCGATGCCGAAGAGAAGATGGAAAAGGCCGTATCGGTTGCACGTGACGATCTGTCCTCCATTCGTACCGGACGTGCCAACCCCGGAATGTTCTCCCGCATCGTCATCGAGTACTACGGTGCTCTGACACCGATCACTCAGCTGGCCAGCATCAGCGTTCCCGAAGCCCGTCTGGTGGTCATCAAGCCGTACGAGTCGAGTCAGCTCGGACCGATCGAAACCGCCATCCGCAACTCCGACCTCGGGGTCAACCCCACCAACGATGGCAACCTCATTCGCATCGGGGTTCCGCAGCTCACCGAAGAACGTCGACGGGAGTTCGTCAAGCAGGCGAAGGGCAAGGGCGAGGACGCGAAGGTGTCGATTCGCAACGTCCGCCGAAAGACCATGGAAGAGCTCAAGCGGATCCAGAAAGACGGCGAAGCAGGCGAGGACGAGGTCGTCCGCGCCGAGAACGATCTCGACAAGACCACCGCCAAGTACACCGCTTCCGTGGACGAACTCGTCAAGCGCAAAGAGGGCGAGCTGATGGAGGTCTGATCGGACCTCTCTGGCTGCTTTTCACAACGGACGACGATGATTTTCGAGGAGATGACAACAGTGGTGGGACCGGAGCGGCAGGAGGGCAGCGGTACGCCCGCCGCGCCGTCCGGGGTCGCCGCCGCGAAGTCGGCAGGCAAGGCCGGCCGGAATCTACCCGCTGCGATCGGCGTCGGCGGGACCCTGGGGATCGGGCTGATTCTCGTGCTGGTCTTCGTGCCTCTGGTCTGGATCGGAGTCGTGGCCGTCGCGTTGGCCGTCGCCACCTACGAGGTGTCGAAGCGACTGCGCGAGGGCGGCGTACTCGTACCGCGCATTCCCCTGATTCTCGGTGGTCAGGCGATGATCTGGCTCGGATGGCCGTTCGGGGCGGTAGGCGTACTCAGTGCAGCGGTCGGCACCGTCGTGGTGTGCATGGTGTGGTTGCTGCTGCGGCAGGGATTCGGCACCGCTCCGAAGAACTACCTCGAAGAACTGTCCGTCACCGTTCTGGTGGCATGTTGGTTGCCTCTGTTGGCCTCGTTCACCGTCCTGATGGTGCTCCAGGACAACGGAGCAGGCCGTATCCTCGTGTTCGTCATAGGTGTCGTATGTTCGGACATCGGCGGCTACATCGCGGGGGTGTTGTTCGGAAAGCACCCGATGGCCCCGGCGATCAGTCCCAAGAAGTCCTGGGAGGGACTCGTCGGCTCGCTGATCTTCTGCATCATCGGATGTCTGCTGACGGTGACGCTCATTCTCGAAGCCAACTCGCTGATCGGAATCCTGCTCGGTGTGGTGCTGGTGGTGACCGGAACCTTGGGCGACCTGATCGAGTCGCAGGTCAAGCGCGATCTTCGCATCAAGGACATGGGCACCCTGTTGCCCGGCCACGGCGGCATCATGGACAGGCTCGACTCTCTGCTGCCCTCGGCGTTCGTGGCATGGCTCGTCTTCACCGTGCTCCTCTGAGCCGACCGACCGCAGGCGTGCCCAAAGATTTCACCGGGGTGATCCCCAGCCCGAACATCTGGAACTGGCCGCACCTGTACGAGGCAGAGAATCGCGCCCAGGACGTCCACGGTGCTCTCTTCGACGCGATCCGTTCGGTTGCGGACTGGGCATCGAAGACGGTCGTGGACGTCGGCTGTGGCAGCGGCTTTCACCTCCCGACATTCGCAGTCGACGCCGAACGGGTACTGGGCGTCGAACCGCACGAGCCGCTCGCTGCCTCGGCTCGCGAGCGCGTCGCCGAGCTACCGAACGTCGAGGTGCGGACCGGCCGGGCGGATTCCCTCCCGGTGGGCGACGGCACCGTGGACGTCGTCCATGCACGGACGGCGTACTTCTTCGGGCCGGGCTGTGGGCCGGGAATCGTCGACGCCATGCGAGTGCTCGCGCCGGGAGGAGCGTTGGTGGTGGTGGATCTGGACGCGACGGCGTCGCCGTACGGGGATTGGATGCGGGCCGATCTACCGCACTACGACCCGTCCACCGTCGAGGCGTTCTTCGAGGCGCAGGGTTTCGCACTGACCCGCGTCGACACGAGATGGTCGTTCCCGAATCGACGCATACTGCGCGATGTGCTGGGAATCGAATTCGGCCCACGCGTCGCGCGCGATGCCATGAAGTCGGTGGACGGTGTCTCGTTCGACGTCCGATACCGAGTCCACGTCCGATACAAGCCGACCGGAATCGAGTTGCGTTAGCGATCCGGTGGACTCGGCCGACGCACCTCGACTGCGGGCGGTGTCAGGAGGCGGCAGGGATCCCGAAGATCTCGGCCAGTTCGTTGATCTTGAGTGCTTTCGCAAGACGAGGCAGGTCGCTGCCGTCCTTGACGTGCGCTCCGTCGGCACCGAGGGCATCGATGACATCGCGAGCCCACGACACATCGGTGGGCGACGGGGCGAGCTCGCGGTTGACGATGGCAGCCTGTTCGGAGTGCATGCACAGCTTGCCCGTCATCCCCATCGAGAGGGTCAGCGCTGCGTCACGTCCGAGGATGCTGTCGTTGGCCGTCAGTGTCGGTCCGTCGATCGGTCCTGGAATGCGCGCTGCGCGGGAGGAGACGACGAGGCGCGAACGGGGGTACGCCATCGCCAGGGGGTCGTCACTCATGCCAGTGTCGCGGCGGAAGTCGCCGCTGCCGAAGGCGAGACGGAACGTCGAGTCTGCGCGAGCGATCTCTGTCGCGGCTTCGAGGCCCATCGCCGATTCCACCAGTGCCAGGATCGGTGTACCGGGTGCCAGGCGAGCAGCTGTGGCCTCGACCTGGCCGCCGCTCTCGGTCTTCGCGAGCATGACACCGACCAGTCCGGGCAGACCGGACAACGCGGCGAGGTCATCGGCCCAGTACGGGGTCGTTGCATCGTTGATGCGGACCCACGCGGAGTTTCCTTCGCCGAGCCACCGCACGACGGCTTCGCGTGCGGCCGGCTTCTTGGCCGGCGCGACTGCATCTTCGATGTCGAGGATGACAGCGTCGACTCCCGACGCAACCGCATCGTCGAAGGTATCGGGCTTGGTGGCCGGTACCAGCAGCCAGGACCGTGCACGGTCGGGGGCAACGCCGGATGCCACTGGTGTCTCCATGAAAGTTGTCACGTCATGCTCCTCGAGTGAAGTGGGGCACCTCGATCCTGATCGATTCAGTCGCTGCGCGCCACCTTCTGTGCATAGTGTTCACGACCGGTGCTGCTGCTACTTCTTCTTCGTTGCGCGTCGGACCTGAAGGATCCGAGCTCCGCCGACCATCGCCATCACCAGTGCGCCGGCGATCGCTGCCAGCAGCATGCTGATGCCCAGTGGCAGATCGAGCTGCCAGGCGAAGATCTGTACGGTGACGGAGTCGAGATTCTGCACGATGAACACGAGCAGAACTACCAGGACCACGGCCCCGACCACCAGACCGGTCCACAGCGCAGCAGTGCGAGTATGGGCGATGTCGGTGGAGCTACCTGTCTGCGACTCCGGAACGAACTCGGGATCCGGCGCGGAATGACCGTCCGAATCCGGACTCGTGATGGGAGCGAGGTCACCCGAGGCGCTGTGGTCGCCGGGGTGAACCGCGCCTGATGTGTCCAGCGATGTCTCGTGACTGTCGTCAGCTCTGGTGCCCATGTCGATGATCCTTCCGCACGTGAAGGCCGAATGCACGCGCATCCGGCCACGACCTCGATACCCATCGGGTAACGGACGGAAACCGGCGCGAATAGGACTGCGAGGCAATCGGGTGGACAATGGAAATATGCAGCGTCAGCGAAAGATGTGGGGTGGAGCATGAGTGACTCCGCAGAGGCAACGAACACGTCGACCGAGCAGAAGAGGCCCAATCTGCCCCTGGTCTTCACTGCGCCGCGTCGCGGTATGCCGTCGCGTCACCTGGCTGACCTGGACAAACAGGGTCTGCAGGATGCGGTGAAGGCGCTCGGCCTGCCCGCGTTTCGCGCCGATCAGTTGGCCCGGCACTACTACGGGCGTCTGGAGGCCGACACCACGAAGATGACCGACCTCCCCGCCGAGGCGCGCGAGAAGGTGGGCGCGGACCTCTTTCCGACCCTCCTCACGGCCGTCAATCACCTCGCCTGTGACGACGGTGACACCCGAAAGACGCTGTGGAAGGCCAACGACGGAACACTTCTCGAAAGTGTCCTGATGCGGTACCCGGATCGGGCGACGCTGTGTATCTCCAGTCAGGCCGGGTGCGGAATGGCCTGTCCATTCTGTGCGACCGGTCAGGCCGGTCTGACGAGGAACCTGTCGACGGCCGAGATCGTCGACCAGGTCCGTTCGGCCGCCGCTGATCTACGTGACGGCGCGGTGCACGGCGGTGAAGGCCGACTGTCGAATGTGGTGTTCATGGGGATGGGCGAGCCGCTGGCCAACTACAAACGCGTCGTCGCCGCAGTGCGCAAGATCGTCTCACCCGCACCCGACGGACTCGGCCTCTCGCAGCGCTCGGTGACGGTGTCGACGGTCGGTCTGGCACCGGCAATTCGGAAGCTGGCGGACGAGGGACTGTCGGTGACGCTGGCGGTGTCGTTGCACACGCCCGACGACGAGCTCCGCGACACGCTGGTTCCCGTCAACAACCGCTGGTCGGTGGCCGAAGTGCTGTCGGCAGCAAGGTACTACGCCGACCAGACCGGTCGGCGTGTATCGATCGAATACGCCATGATCCGAGACGTGAACGATCAGCCGTGGCGAGCAGACATGCTGGGCAAGAAGTTGCACAAAGCACTCGGATCTCGGGTGCACGTGAACCTGATTCCGCTCAATCCGACTCCGGGTAGCGAGTGGGATGCCAGCCCGAAGCCGGTGGAGAGAGAATTCGTTCGACGAGTGATTGCGCAGGGTGTGTCGTGCACCGTCCGCGACACCCGCGGTCAGGAAATCGCAGCGGCGTGCGGTCAGCTGGCAGCCGAGAACTGAAAACGCTGTCAGCGGGGCTTGCGGCGGACGATCACGTCTCGCACGACGAGGCCGACCAGCGTCAGAGCAAAACCGATCAGCCACAGATCCTCGACCTTGCCGGTGTGGTTGCCGATCATCATGAACAGCAGGAACACGGCGACGACAATGGCGGCCACGCGCATGGCGCGGTTCGATTCACCACTCCAGCCCCACTCGGCGGACGGCACATCCGGCACCTCGTTGCGGGTATCGACGACCGGGTCGTACGAAGCGGATTCCAGTTCGGTATTTGCCACCGGTCGGTCCTCTCGGGTGATGAATCTCGTAGTCGTCCTTCACGAGGCGTCGAGACTGCCGCGTTGCGACAATATTGGCATACGACCGCCCGTCGTAGCCATCAGGGTTGTGCTCACTCGGCGCAGGTGTCGGCTTCGGTGAGAGACTGCGGCGGTGACATCCGAGCGCCTTCCTCATCCGCTGAGCCGGTTTCCGATGAACTACCCCCGAGACATGGTCGGCTACGGCCGCACGCCACCGCATGCGCAGTGGCCGGGCGAGGCGAACATCGCCGTGCAGTTCGTCCTGAACTACGAGGAGGGTGCGGAGAACAACGTCCTCGACGGCGACACCAAGTCCGAAACGTTCCTGTCGGAAATGATCGGGGCACAGGCGTTCCCGAACCGCCACATGAGTATGGAGTCGCTCTACGAATACGGTTCGAGGGCCGGCGTGTGGCGGGTGCTCAGGGCGTTCGAGAAACGGGACCTGCCACTGACGGTGTTCGCCGTCGCCAAGGCCATGGAGCGGAACCCGGAAGTGGTTGCCGCACTGGCAGAGTTGGGCCACGAGATCGCCTGTCACGGGCTGCGCTGGCTGTCGTATCAGCAGATCGACGAGAACGTCGAACGTGAGCACATGGCCGAGGCCGTGGCGATCCTGCGGGATCTGACCGGTTCGGCCCCGCAGGGCTGGTACACCGGGCGCGACTCACCGAACACCCGGTCGCTCGTGGTCGAGCACGGCGGCTTCGTATACGACTCGGATTCCTACGCGGACGATCTGCCCTACTGGGAGAAGGTCTCTCGTGGCACCGAGGTGGTCGATCACCTGGTCGTGCCCTACACGCTCGACACCAACGACATGCGCTTCGCCTCGCCCGGGGGTTTCTCGACCGGAGACGAGTTCTACGCACATCTACGGGACGCCTTCGACGTGCTCTATGCCGAGGGGGAGGAAGGCAGCCCCAAGATGCTCTCGGTGGGACTGCACTGCCGGCTGGTCGGCCGACCGGCTCGCATCGCTGCCCTCGAACGCTTTCTCGATCACGTCGGATCTCACGAGAAGGTGTGGGTCGCGAAGCGGATCGACATTGCCGAGCATTGGCGCGCCGTGCACCCGCCCGGTTCCTAGCTCTGGCGTGGCGACGTGCACACCTTCGCCAACGCGGTCAGATACCGGTCGGTGAACAGCGCTTGGACCCGCCGGCCCACCGGACCGCCGAGCCTGGTGTACCAGCGGCCGGGTTTCGAGAACGCGGTGATGTGCGCAGTGACGGTCCCGTCGGCGGGGGAGTAGTCGACGTGGAACAGTTCCTCGCCGGACTCGGGATGGCCGTCGAGGGTGCCGTAGGCGAAGCCCTGCCGGTTGGCCTCGTCGATGACGTACACCACTCGGCACGGGATACGGATGGGCCCGAGCGTGAGAACGACCACGGCGTCGGGGACGGCGTCGTCGCTGGAGTGGACGGTCAGGCCGGCACCGCGATGCATGTCCCAGCGCATCAGCGCATCGGCCGCGGCCACGAAGTCCTCGACTCCGGATCCGATGACCCTCGACTTCTCGACGTAGTGGTAGCCGGCCGGGAGCGTGTCCCTCGTTGCCCCTACATCGGCGTAATTGAACGATGCCGCGCGATACTTCGAGACGTCCATGGCCTCCAGCGTGCCAGCTACGGCGGCGCATAGGAGTTTCTCAGCCTCGGTAGGCAACAATGGACCGGTGCCAGACCATCGTGAGCGAACGACCTCCTCGGATCGTCCCGAGCCGATTCGCGTGTTGCTGTTGGGGAGCACCGGCTCGATCGGTACCCAAGCGCTCGACGTCATCGCCACCGACCCCGACCGTTTTGTGGTCGTCGGTCTTGCGGCGGGCGGTGGGAACATCGACCTTCTTCGCCGTCAGATCGCCGAGACCGGTGTTCGGCGGGTTGCCGTGGCCGACCCCGCCGCGGCCGCCGAGCTCGACTTCCCCGGGGTCCTGAGCGGGCCCCGTGCGGTGACCGAGCTCGTCGAGTCGACGCAAGCCGACGTGGTGCTCAATGCGCTCGTGGGCTCGCTCGGTCTCGAACCGACGTTGGCGGCCCTGAAGACCGGAGCCCGGCTGGCGTTGGCCAACAAGGAATCGCTGGTGGCAGGCGGAGATCTCGTGCTCGCTGCCGCCGCGCCAGGACAGATCGTTCCGGTGGACTCGGAGCATTCTGCGCTGGCGCAGTGCCTGCGCAGCGGCAACCGAGGCGAGGTGGATCGACTGATCCTCACCGCATCGGGTGGACCGTTCAGGGGCTGGAGCGAAGCGGAACTGAAGTCGGTGACCCCTGCCCAAGCCGCGGCTCATCCCACCTGGTCGATGGGTCCGATGAATACGTTGAACTCGGCAACCCTGGTCAACAAGGGCCTCGAGTTGATCGAGGCGCATCTGTTGTTCGGCGTGCCCTACGAGAAGATCGACGTCACCGTGCATCGGCAATCCATCGTGCATTCGATGGTCACGTTCGTCGACGGCTCCACCATCGCTCAAGCCAGCCCACCGGACATGAAGCTGCCGATCGGACTTGCGCTCGGCTGGCCCGATCGGGTGCCGGACGTCGCGCGCGCCCTCGATTTCACCGCAGCGTTCTCCTGGGACTTCGAGCCACTCGACGATCGAGTGTTCCCTGCCGTGCAGCTGGCCCGCGAGGCCGGAATCATGGGCGGGTGCATGACGGCGGTGTACAACGCGTCCAACGAGATCGCCGCCGACGCATTCCTGGGCGGCCGCATCGAATTCCCCGAGATCGTGCAGACGGTACGGGCGGTTCTGAGTGACGGCGGCGGGGACTGGTCTGCGGTGCCGACTACCGTGGACGACGTTCTGGCGGCGGATTCCTGGGCTCGCGCTCGTGCGCGTGAGCTCCTGAAACAGAAGGGTCTCTGACTCACATGGCGTTCGCTATAGGTGTCGTGCTGTTCGCCGTCGGTATCGGTGTGTCGATCGCACTGCACGAGGCGGGACACATGTGGACCGCGAAAGCGCTCGGCATGAAGGTTCGCCGGTACTACATCGGTTTCGGCCCGAAGATCTTCTCCTTCCGACGCGGCGAGACGGAGTACGGTCTCAAAGCCATTCCGGCAGGCGGGTTCTGCGACATCGCCGGAATGACGGCCATCGACGAGCTCGCCCCCGACGAGGTCGAACGAGCGATGTACCGGCAGAAGACGTGGAAGCGCATCGTCGTCATGGTCGGCGGAATTGCCATGAACTTCGTGCTCGGAATCGTGTTGGTCTACACATTGGTCCTCGGGTGGGGAACGCCGGATCGGGTGACGCCGACGACGACGGTCCAAGGCGTCGTCTGTGTCAGTACGACACAGACCGAAGACGGTGAACTTGCGCCGTGTTCGGGAGACGGTCCTGCGGCAGCAGCCGGACTGCAAACGGACGACATCATCACCGCAGTCAACGGTGAGCCGACCGAGGTCTGGTCCGAGGTGGTTCTCGCCATCCGGGACTCGACCGGGTCGGTCGAGCTGACGGTCGATCGCGACGGTGTTTCGCAGACTCTCGATGTTCCGATCCTTCAGGTTCAGCGATACGTCATCGATCCTGACACCGGAGCGAAAGAATCGACGACGGTCGGGGCGGTAGGCATTACCGGTGGTCCTCCGCCGAACATCATGTACAACCCGATCGAAGCGGTGCCCGAGACGTTCGTCTTCACCGGCGACATCTTCGTGCAGACCGGCAAGGCTCTGGTGCAACTGCCGACGAAAGTACAGGCGCTGTGGGAGTCGATCTTCGGCGGTGAGCGTGGCCTCGACACTCCGATGAGTGTCGTCGGAGCCAGCGTCATCGGCGGCCAAGCGGTGGAGCGTGACGACTTGGTGACGTTCGTCGGACTGTTGGCGTCGCTGAACTTCTTCCTCGGTGCGTTCAACATCGTGCCGCTGCTGCCGTTGGACGGTGGCCACATCGCCGTGACGATCTACGAGCGGATTCGTAACATCTTCCGCAAGCGCCGTGGCCTGCCCGACGGTGCGCCGGTGAACTACATGAAACTCATGCCGGTCACCTACGTGGTCATCATTGTTTTCATCGGGTTCTCCTTGTTGACGCTTACCGCGGACATCGTCAACCCGATCCAGATCTATCAGTAGACTCGTCAGTCGTAGCTAGGAAAGAAGGCCACTCGTGACCGTGTCAGTCGGATTGGGAATGCCGGCACCGCCGGTGCCCGTACTTGCGCCTCGCCGTAAGACGCGGCAACTGCAGGTCGGGTCGGTGGGAGTGGGCAGCGACAGCCCCATTTCGGTGCAGTCGATGTGCACCACCAAAACCCATGACATCAACGCCACGCTGCAGCAGATCGCAGAGCTGACGGCGTCGGGTTGCGACATCGTTCGTGTGGCATGCCCCACACAGGACGACGCGGATGCGCTGTCGATCATCGCCAGGAAGAGCCAGATCCCGGTGATCGCCGACATCCACTTCCAGCCCAAGTACATCTTCGCCGCGATCGACGCCGGTTGCGCCGCAGTACGCGTCAACCCGGGCAACATCAAGGAATTCGACGGACGGGTCAAGGAGGTCGCGAAGGCCGCCGGCGACGCGAACATTCCGATCCGTATCGGCGTCAACGCCGGATCGCTCGATCCTCGGTTGATGAAGAAGTACGGCAAGGCGACGCCGGAGGCACTCGTGGAGTCCGCGCTGTGGGAGGCGGGCCTGTTCGAGGAACACGGATTCGGGGACATCAAGATCTCGGTCAAGCACAACGATCCGGTCGTCATGGTCGCTGCCTACGAGCAGCTCGCTGCACAGTGCGACTACCCGCTGCACCTCGGCGTCACCGAGGCAGGCCCCGCGTTCCAGGGCACCATCAAGTCTTCGGTGGCATTCGGTGCACTGCTGTCCAGGGGAATCGGCGACACCATTCGCGTCTCTCTGTCGGCCCCGCCCGCCGAGGAGATCAAGGTGGGCAACCAGATTCTGCAGTCACTCAATCTGCGTCCCCGCAAGCTCGAAATCGTCTCCTGCCCGTCGTGTGGACGGGCGCAGGTGGACGTGTACACCCTCGCCGACGAGGTCACCGCAGGTCTGGAGGGCATGGAGATCCCGCTGCGCGTCGCCGTCATGGGATGCGTCGTCAACGGTCCGGGCGAAGCGCGCGACGCGGACCTCGGAGTGGCGTCGGGCAACGGCAAGGGCCAGATCTTCGTCAAGGGCAAGGTCATCAAGACGGTGCCGGAGGCACAGATCGTCGAGACCTTGATCGAGGAAGCGATGCGCATCGCCGAGGAATTCGAGAAGGATGAGGCTGCAGACGGTGGCGCACCGGTCGTGACCGTCAGCTGATCCGGTTCGACCGGTTCGGTGTCCGGTTTGCCGCTCTGCCACCGGGGGAACATGTTCTCTGGAATGATTCGGTACACGCTCGGTCGGTGTGTATGCGGTAGGTGGTCAGGAGGTCGGTAGGTGCTCAAGCTCCTCGGTGCGAAGCCTCTCGGTAATCGAGACGTTGCGCATGTCCTGCGGGTGCTCGACGCCGACCCGGTCGCGACCTGCATGGTCGCCGCTCGGGTGCAGGAATCCGGACTGGATCCGAGGTCGTTTCACGGTGAGATGTGGAGCCGAGGCGGCCCGGACGAGTCGTTGTGTTTCTACGGTGCCAACCTCGTCCCTCTGCTCGGATCCAGTGACGATCTGCGTTCGTTCGCCGATCGTGCGTGCCGTGGCCCACGATTGTGTTCGTCCTTGGTCGGTCGAGCCGAACTGACACTGCCGCTGTGGGAGATGCTCGAGACGGACTGGGGCCCGGCGCGCGAGGTCCGCGGCGAGCAACCGCTGCTGGCCACGTCCGTTCGGTCGTCCATCACGCCGGATCCGTATGTACGCCTCGTTCGCCCCGAAGAACTGGATGTGTACCTCACTGCGGCCGTCGCGATGTTCATCGAGGAGGTCGGTGTGGATCCGCGGCTGAACGACGGCGGTCGCGGGTATCGTCGGCGCATCGCGAGTCTGATTGCCGCGCAGCGTGCCTGGGCCCGATTCGAGGACGGCCGGGTGGTGTTCAAGGCGGAGATCGGATCGCAGTCGGCGACGGTGGGGCAGATTCAGGGAGTGTGGGTCGACCCCGACCGACGCGGTCACGGTCTCGGCGCGTCCGGTACCGCCGCGGTGGTGAACTCGGTGGTCCGCCAGGGCCGCACCGCCAGCTTGTACGTCAACAGCTTCAATTACGTCGCCAGACGGGCCTACGCGAAGATCGGCCTGACCCAGGTCGCAACGTTCACCACGGTGCTTCTGGACTAGGGCACTTCCACTCGATCAGGTTGTGGCGAACCGCGATTCGTTGCCGCAGCACAAGGCGATGCCCTATTACGATGGGGCGCAATGAGATCACGTGGTGCAACCGAAGTGCGGTATCGAGTCGGAGCGGTATCGGTGGTCGGAGCCGTCATTGCTGCCGCCCTCACCGGATGCACCCCGAAGCCCGACGGCCCGGAGCCGGCGGCCCAGGCTTTTCTGGCCGCCTTCGAGTCCAATGACATCGCGACGGCAGCGGCCGACACCGACAAGCCCGATGCGGCGGCCGCTGCACTGACCGAGGCGTGGACCAACCTGCAGGCCGAGGCTCTGGATGCCGAGACGACGTCGGTACAGGTCGACGGTGACACCGCCACGGTCGGCTACACCTACCGGTGGCAGTTGCCGAAGGATCGGGTGTGGACGTACGACGGTCAGCTGAACATGGGCCGAAGCGAGGGCGAGTGGGTGGTGCGCTGGACGGCATCGGACATCCATCCCAAGCTCGGTGACACCCAGACCATGTCCCTGCGGTCGACGGCCGCTCCGCGTGCGCGAGTCAACGAGCGTTCCGGGACCGATGTGCTGGTGCCCGGGGTGGTACACCGAATTACGTTCGACGCGGCGGAAGCGAACAACGTAGTGGCCTCCGCGACGGCGCTGTCGACATTGCTGACGCGGTTCGACGCGTCCATCACCGCGCAGTCCATCGTCGAATCCGCCACCTCCATCGACGGCGACTACCCGGTGGTATTGCTTCGAGACAGTGACTACCAGCCGATCTCGGCCGCACTGACCGAGATCCCGGGAGTCACCGCGTCCGACGAGTCGGATCTGGTGTCCACCGACCCCACGTTCGCGCCGGACCTGGTGGGCCAGGTCAAGAAGGCCGTCATCGACGAGGTCGACGGCAAGGCGGGGTGGAGCGTGGTCACCACGAACCGCAACGGCGTCGACATCGATGTCCTCACCGACACCCCGCCGGAGCCCTCTCCGTCGTTCTCGATCAGTCTCGATCGCAACATTCAGGTCGCGGCGCAGCGAGCGGTGAATGCGCGCACCGAGCAGGCGATGACCGTGGTCATCCAGCCGTCGACCGGTGCCATCCTGGCGGTGGCACAGAACCCGGCTGCCGATCGGGACGGGCCGGTCGCGTCGGCAGGCCTGTACCCACCCGGCTCGACGTTCAAGATCGTCACCGCCGGTGCCGCCATCTCCGGTGGACTCGCGACTCCGGGCAGCACCGTCCCGTGCCCGGGTCGCATCGTGATCGGCGAGCGCAGTGTGCCCAACTACAACGAGTTCGCCCTGGGTGACGTGACGATGAGTACTGCGTTCACTCGTTCGTGCAACACCTCGTTCGCCAAGCTGGCCAGCGAGATGGCCCCCGACGCATTGACCGTCGCGGCCTCTCAGTTCGGCGTCGGCCCGGACTACGACGTCGTCGGATTGCCGACCGACTCGGGTTCGGTGCCACCGGCCGAAGAGCTCGTCCAGCGGACCGAGGACGGCTTCGGTCAGGGCAGAGTGGTCGTGTCGACGTTCGGTATGGCACTGGCCGCCGCGACGGTGGCCCATGGCTCGACGCCGGTGCCGAACCTCTTGATCGGACGAGACACCGTGATCGACGGAGATCATCCTCCGATCGAACCGGCGATGGTCGACGGACTGCGCGGGATGATGCGTTCGGTGGTCACCAGCGGTACGGCCGAACGCATCGCAGACCAGGGCGAGGTCTACGGCAAGACCGGCGAAGCGGAGGTCGACGGCGGTTCGCACTCGTGGTTCGTCGGTTACCGCGGTGACATCGCCTTCGCCACCCTCGTGGTGCGCGGCGGCAGCTCGGACAACGCGGTCGCGGTGACCCGCGAGATGTTCGAGCAACTGCCGCCCGGGTACTGACCGCGCTGCGGCGCTCGGTTCAGGACGGCAGCACGCCGAGCCGACGGCACGCCACCACGGCCTCGTACCGGGTGTGCGACTCGGTTTTGCGCATGACGCTGCGCAGGTACGACTTGACCGTCTCGGCACCGATCGACAGGCGCGCGGCGACCTCGATATTGGTGCAGCCAAGAGCAACCTGCGAGATGACGTCGATCTCGCGTGGCGTCAACGACTGCGACACCTCCAGGGTCCGTGGGTCGTGGGGCATCTCCTGACCGAGTGACGCGGCCACCCGCGCTGCGACCGCGTCGAGTCTGCGCCGGATCGCTGCGTCACCGATCGACCGGGCGAGATCGGACAGCTCCTCGTGGACGCTGCGCAGCTCGGCCGTACGCGAAACATCCGAGTCGAGCATCGAACGGGTGGTCGCCAACAGACGGACTCTGCGATCGACCTCGTCGCGCACGGCGATCTCCTGGCCGAGGCGTCGCGCGGCCGATGTCATGATGTCGCCGACCCGATCGCCCAGCGGGCCGCGCTCGCGTACCGCTGCGTACATCACTATCCGAGCGACTCCCGCCACCACCACGGGCATCGCGAGGATCGATTTGAGGCCTTCGCCGAGCACCGGTCGATCGAAGTGATGGGTGATCGACATCGACGATCCGTAATCACTCACGGCCGCCGGTCTGCGCTGTTCCATGACGCGTCCGCCGAGACCCGACCGGGGTGGGATGGCGAGTCCGTCCAGACCGCGGGTTCTGGTCCCGTGGAATTCGCTCAGGTACAGGGTCTCCGAGGAGACCTCGCCGCCGAACACGACGGGGACGTCGGACGTCGCTGCCACCTGGCGCAGTTCTGCGCGCAGAGCATCGCCGTCACGGGGCCGCAACAGATTCGAATGGACCACGGTGCTTCCTTCCTCGTGTCGGGTGCACGAGCGACGAACGTGATCCAGATCATATCCGCACCGGTGGACGCTGTTTCGACTGGCACGGGCACCGCGCTGCGGTCCGGTGCCGAGGACCGGCCGACTACTCTGGGCCTCATGTCTGTGACCGCCGAGAGCAAGCCCCGTCAGCCACTCGTACCCGGCGTCGTATCGCCCGTGCTCGCAGTGCCGACGTCGATCGAGCGCCCCGAGTACGCATGGAAGTCGACCGTCGCCGAAGGCAGCGAACCGTGGGTGCAGACCCCCGAGGTCATCGAGAAGATGCGGGTGGCGTCGAAGATCGCGGCCGGAGCATTGCAGGAAGCGGGCCGGGCAGTGGCACCGGGAGTGACCACCGACGAGCTCGACCGCATCGCCCACGAGTACATGATCGATCACGGCGCGTACCCGTCCACGTTGGGCTACAGAGGGTTTCCGAAGTCCTGCTGCACCTCCCTGAACGAGGTCATCTGCCACGGAATCCCGGATTCCACGGTGATTCAGGACGGCGACATCGTCAACATCGACGTCACCGCGTATATCGACGGTGTCCACGGTGACACCAACGCAACCTTCTTGGCCGGCAACGTCTCCGAGGAAGCCCGCCTGCTGGTCGAACGCACGCACGAGGCCACCATGCGTGCCATCAAGGCGGTCAAGCCGGGGCGCGCGCTCAACGTGATCGGCCGCGTCATCGAGTCGTATGCGCACCGGTTCGGCTACGGCGTGGTGGAGGATTTCACCGGCCACGGCATCGGTACGACCTTTCACAACGGTCTGGTCGTTCTGCACTACGACCAGCCGTCGGTGGACACCGTAATCGAGCCGGGAATGACGTTCACGATCGAACCGATGATCAACCTGGGCACGATCAACGCCGAGATGTGGGACGACGGCTGGACGGTGGTCACGCACGATCGAAAGTGGACTGCGCAGTTCGAGCACACCCTCGTGGTGACCGAGACAGGTAGCGAGATCCTGACACTGCCGTGAAAGGCGCTCTGTTGGTCGCCGGGACCACCTCGGACGCAGGAAAGAGTGTGTTGGTTGCCGGTTTGTGCCGGATGTTGGTGCGGCGGGGCGTGCGGGTGGCTCCGTTCAAGGCGCAGAACATGTCCAACAATTCTGTGGTCACGCTCGACGGCGGCGAGATCGGTCGAGCCCAGGCGATGCAGGCGGCGGCCTGTGGCCTCGAGCCGAGTGTGCGGTTCAACCCGGTGTTGTTGAAGCCGGGAAGTGATCGGACCTCGCAGTTGGTGGTGCGCGGGCGGGCTGTGGCGCAGGTGAGCGCGTGCAACTACATCGAGCATCGACAGTCGTTGCGTGCCGTGGTGGCCGACGAATTGGCCTCTCTGCGTGCGGAATTCGATGTGGTGATCTGCGAGGGGGCGGGCTCGCCCGCCGAGATCAATCTGCGCGCCACGGACTTGGCCAACATGGGGTTGGCGACGGCAGCGTCTCTTCCGGTGATCGTGGTGGGGGATATCGATCGCGGGGGAGTGCTGGCTCATCTGTTCGGCACCGTGGCCGTGCTGTCTCCGGAGGATCAGGCGCTCGTTGCCGGGTTCGTGATCAACAAGTTTCGCGGTGATCCTGCATTGCTGGCGCCCGGTCTCGATCAGTTGCGCGCGTTGACGGGACGTCCGACATACGGTGTCGTTCCGTTCGCCGACGGATTGTGGATGGACGCCGAGGATTCACTCGGAACAGTTGCCGATGCTCCGGTGGGAAGGCCACGTCCTCCCGTCGGATCCCAGTGGTTACGGGTGGCGGCGGTGCGGTTGCCGAGAATCTCCAACACGACCGATGTAGAGGCGCTGGCGTGCGAGCCCGGAGTGTCGGTGCACTGGGTCACCGAGCCGTCCCGGCTCGAGGACGTGGATTTGGTGGTGGTCCCTGGCAGCAAGTCCACGGTGTCGGATCTGGACTGGTTGCGGCGCACCGGTCTTGCTCGTGCCATTTCCGAGCGCGCGGCGGCGGGTCGGCCGGTTCTGAGTATCTGCGGCGGCTACCAGATGCTCGGCCGAACCATCTCGGACGCGGTGGAGTCGGGTGTCGGTGTGGTCGAGGGACTCGGTCTGTTCGATCTCGATATCGAGTTCGCAGCCGACAAGGTACTCGCGCAGGTGTCGGGTCGGGCAGAGCTGTTCGATGCATATTCGGTGTCCGGGTACGAGATTCATCATGGTCGGGTTGTTCGTAGCGGGGACGATGCATTGCTGACCGCGTCTTCGGGCGTTCGCGAGGGCAGTGTGCGCGGCAGTGTCGTGGGAACGCACTGGCACGGCCTGCTCGAATCCGACGACTTCCGGCGTTCGTTTCTGACCTGGGTGGCGGAGAAATCGGGTCGCGCAGGGTTCGAGGTGGCACCCGATACGTCGGTCGCGGCGTTGCGGGAGCAGCAGTTGAATCTGCTGGCGGATCTGGTGGAGCGCAACGTCGACGTCGACGCCGTGCTCGATCTCATCGAGCACGGCGTCGATTCTGTGACAAAAAAGATTGTCACGCAGATGCTTTGAGTAGGCCGACCCAGCTGGCGGCCGCCAACACGCCGGTGATGACCAAGGGGATGACCACGAGCAGAAGTATGCGCGGAGTGTCGGTGAAGAAGCTGCCGATATCGGGCCACCACCGTTGCCAGGTCACGAGAATCGATCCGCCGCCGAAGAATACGAGCGTACCGAGTCCGAGGGTGAACAATCCATTGACGCGGTACCGCCGATAGACGACGCCGATGAATGCGCCGATGCCGCCGATCACCAGCAGTCCCGTCACGAGTGCCGCCCACTGGAGCACAGGGTTGTCCGTGGCAGAGCGGGCAATGCCGAACATTCGGATCTTCTTACCGAAACCACCCGTGACGGACTCGATGAGCGACAGCACGTAGACGATCGTGCCGATCGCGACGGATTGTGCGATACCCACCAACGCGGTCGCCGTGAGGAATTCGCGCCGGGTGATGCTCAAGCCGAGCGCGTACGGAAAGACCTGGGTGATGGCAGAGAGGTAGAAAGCGAGGGCGAAGCCATACACCGCGAAGACTCCGCCGGTGAAATTGGATTCCGATTCGGTGTCCGGGACCACGGAGAACAGGCCGTACGTGACGACGAAAACGATGGCGAGAATGCCGAGTGGCCACGCGAATGTGGTTGCCCAGGAGGTGTTGTGGATTCGAGCGACGTCCAGTATTCGTTTCATGACACTGCCTCCTCGGTTTCGGCGGTGGTGCGTTCGATGATCAACTGCTGCAGCGGAACCGGTTCGATGCTGAGCCCTGCTGCGGCACCGTCCGATTTCTGACTTTCGGTGAGTCGGCCGTCGATCGTCGCCCGCGCGCTCGCGCCGAGTGCGGTTCGGCGCAGGGTTCGGTGTCCCGAGGCGAACGAGTCGACCGCTCGGGCCGGTCCGGTGATCTCGAATACGCTCTCGCGCAGCGTATCCGAGTCGGCGTCGAGCACGATCTTGCCCTTGTCGATGAGGATCACGTGTTCGATCAGATCGCTGACCTCGTCGATGAGGTGAGTGGACAGAACTACGGTCCTCGGGTGCTCGGCGTAGTCGGCCAGCAATCTGTCGTAGAACATGTGTCGAGAGACCGCGTCCAGTCCCAAGTAGGGCTCATCGAAAAAGGTCAGTGGTGCGCGCGATGCGAGTCCGATGACGATTCCGAGAGCCGACGTCATTCCCCGCGAAAGCTTCTTGATCTTGCGGCCGAGGGGCAGGTCGAAGTCGCGCAGCAATTCGGCGGCGAAGTCGTTGTCCCAGTGCGGAAGGATGTGGGAAGCCTGCGAGATGGCGTTCTTGACCTTCAGGTCGTCGGGGTACTTCTGGCTCTCCTTGACGAAGCACATGTGACTCAGTGCGAGCGGGTTCTCCCACGGACGTTGCCCGAATATCGAAACCTCACCCGCGCTCTGTCGCATCTGTGCGGTCATCATCTGCATGACGGTGGTCTTGCCCGCGCCGTTGCGGCCGAGAAAGCCGTAGATCTTGTTCTGTTCGATCTGGAAACTGACATCGTCGACAGCCGTGAACGAGCCGAACTTCTTGGTCAGGTGAGTGGCCGACGCGGCTATGGTGCCGGGTTCGCCGATAGAGCCGAGAGTGTGGACGCTCATCGTGCTTCCTCCCAGTTGTCGAGCATGGTCTTGAGTTCGTCGACGGTCATGCCGAGCTTGCGAGCCTCGGTGACGAGTGGATCGATGTACTGGCGAGCGAAGAGGTCGCGGCGACGGAAGCGAAGAGCGTCCCGAGCGCCTGTGGTGACGAACATTCCGATTCCTCGTTTCTTGTAGACGACGCCGTCGGCGACGAGCTTGGCGAGTCCCTTGCCCGCAGTGGCCGGATTGATTCGATGAAATGCGGCCAGTTCGTTGGTCGAGGGAACCTGTTCTTCTTCTGCGAGAGAGCCGTCGATGATGGAGTTCTCGACCATCTCGGCGATCTGCAGGAAGATCGGCCTGCCCTCGTCCATCAGAACCACCGCCGGTGCGTCGAGGCTGGTTGCCTCACTGGTTCATTACTCATGTAACTAACCATAGAACCGATGTGGGGTCGGCGCAAGAGGCAGTACCGTCGTCCCCATGGAGTTCACGCATGTGAGTGCTGCGGGTGGGCAATGTTCGGTACGGGTCGCAGGCCCGGACAGCAGGCACGCCGTTCTCTTGCTGCCCGATGCAGGCGATCCGGTGGATGTGTACGACGCCGTCAGTGAACGGCTGCACAATTCGGATCTGAAAACCGTTGCGCTGGAGAGCATCGACGGTGTCAGCGACGACGCGATCCTGACGGTTCTCGACGAGCTGAAGCTGTCATGGGTGCATCTCGTCGGCAGCGGCGCGGGTGCCGAGTCGGCCTGGACGCTGGCTGCCAAGACTTTCGGTCGCTTCGCGAGTCTGATCGTGGTGAACCGTTGCCACCCCGCGATCGCCGACGAGCAGGGCACCGTGCGCGACGCGGACTGCCCGCCGGTCGAGTTGCCGACGACACTGGTCGTGGGGTCCTCGTTGCGGCGCGCATCCGCCGACGCGAGCGGTCGGTTCGTCTACTCGGACTTCCGGGTGGTCCAACTCGACGGCAGCGCGAATGTCGTCGCCGCCGAGCCGGCAGCGCTGGCTACCGAGATCGTGCTCCGCACCAGCCCTTGGTAATCGGAACTACAGGTCGAGCCCCAGCAGAGCGTTCTCGACGACCTCGGGCAGGCCGGGGTGAATCCAGTACTGGCCACGTGCCATGTCCTGGGCGGACAGCCCGAAGCTCATTGCCTGGATGAGGGGCTGAATCAGGGTCGGGGCCTGCGCGCCGATGATGTGGGCGCCGAGAATCTTGCCGGTGCCCTTCTGGGCGATGATCTTGCACAGACCTTCGCTGTCCTCCATCGCCCAGCCGTAGGCGACGTCGCCGTAGTTCTGGACCTTGACGGTGATGTCCAGCCCCGCGTCGCGGGCTTGTTCCTCGGTCATGCCCACCTCGGCGATCTGGGGATCGGTGAACACCGCCGCGGGAACGAACCGATGGTCGTTCTTGCGCAGAGCCGAGGTGTCACCGTGCCACGCATCGTGCAGCAGGTTGTGCTGGACGACCCGTGCTTCCTGGTTGGCCACATGCTTGAGCTGGTAGGGCGACGAGACGTCACCGAGCGCGAACACTCCCTCGGCCGTGGTGCGCCCGAATTCGTCGACCACGATGCGGCCTTCGTCGTCGAGCTCGATGCCTGCGGTGCCGAGATCCAGACGGTCACCGTTCGGTTCCCGGCCCACGGCGACGAGGAACGCGTCGCCTAGGACCCTGGTGCCGTCGGCCAGTTCGACGCCGTGCAGCGCGCCCTCGGACACGGCGCGGGTATCACCGGAGTCGAGATGGACGTCCCACTTGGCGCGGGCGAGCAACGTGAATCGCTTCGAGATGTCGGCGTCGAGCGCACGCAGCAGCGCGTCCTTGCGGGCGATGATGGACACCTTCGAGCCGAGGGCGGAGAACACGTGCGCGAATTCTGCTGCGATGTAACCGGATCCGAGAATCACCAGGTGCTCGGGCAGCTCCGGCAGGCGCATCACGTCGCTGTTGGTGTGGTAGGTGACACCCGAGTCGGCTATGGACTGCGGCACTGTTGGACGTGATCCGGCAGCGATCACGATCTGGTCGGCGGTGATGACGGTACCGCTGCCGGTATCGATGGTGCGCGGGCCGACGAACGTTGCGTGGCCTTCGAAGAGGGTGACGTTGGGGCTGCCCTCGGCGCGGTAGCGCTTGCCGCCCTCGGAGATGGGGTCGATCCGTCCGAACACGCGGTCGACGATGTCCGGCCAGCGCACAGCGTCCACGTGGGCGTCGACGCCGTATTTGGCCGAATCACGCACTGTGCGAGCGACCTCGGCGGCATAGACGAACATCTTGGTGGGGATGCAGCCGACATTGAGGCAGGTGCCACCGAACGTCGAGTTCTCTTCGATCAGAGCGATCTTCTTGTCGTCGAAGCGCGAATCGGCGATGGAGTTGCCAGATCCGGAGCCGATGATCGCGACGTCGAAATGCTCGCTCATGAAATATGCCCGCTTTCGCTGTGGTCCTTGCCCGACGCATGGTCGGTGGTCTCGCCTCGGTGCAACCACTCGAGCCACTCGTCCATTTCCTCGAAGGCGCGAGCCCGTGGGTCCTCGGTGGACAGAAACACGTCGTGGCGGGCTCCCTCGATGGGCACGATCGTCGTGCGGTCGCCCAGGCAGCCGGCCCAGCGCGCGATCTGGCGAACGTCCAGAACGGCATCCGCGGCGTCGACGGCCGAGCTGTAGCGGCGGGAGAAGTGGGTCACTTTGGAGCGGAGGATCAGCGAGGGAATGCCGATGTCGAGGCCCCGGTGCAGTTCCGCGTGCCCGTGCCGGACCGCACGGATCCAGCCGAAGGTGATGGGGAAGCCGGCGAGGGGTTTCCAGTCCAGGTCGTAGTCCCACTCGCCCTGCTCCGATGCCGCGAGGGAAAGCCCGTAGGTGTCCAAACCGCCCCCGGGAACCGGCGTCTTCGCCCGAAATCTGCCGATGACGCCGATCGCCGCGGTGCCGACGCTGCGAATTGCCGGCGGACCCTGCAGGTCGAACCAGGGGCTGTTGAGGACGACGCCTGCCAAGCCCAGCCCTGACGAGCCGCCTTCCCGACGGTTCAGCCGGTTGAGCCACAGCGGCAACACGAGGCCACCGGTGGAGTGCGCCATCAGCAGTACCGGGGCGTCCGCGCGCTCGGCGCGCACCAGGCTCAGCGCCTCGTTCAGCTCGGCGTCGTACATCGCCAGATCGGTCACGAAATGTGCGGTCTGCCCCTCGCGGCGTGATCGTCCACATTTGCGCAGGTCGAGCGCGTAGAACGCGTATCCCTTGGCGGCGAAATGCTCGGCGATGTGACGCTGGAAGAAATAGTCGGTGAATCCGTGGACGTAGATCACCGCGCGGTCGAAGTTGGCGACACCCGGCGGTTGGTACCGCACCAGAGTGGCCTCGACCTGGCCCTCGCCGTCCGGATCGTCACCGAGCGGAATGGTCGTCTGTTCGTAGCCGTCGCCGAGGACATCGGGAACCCAGGTAGTCACAGATCACAACTGTAGTGGGCGCCGCCGACAGCGTCCGAGGAGCACAATCGAGAGCAGGTTGACGTGGTGTCCGATGGGGTAGGCCCAGCTAGTAACCTGACCGCATCGGGTGAGTAGCCCTCTACAGAAGAGTTCTCGGACCGATACCGCCACCGGCCGAGACCTTTACAGACAAGGAAGTCGATTCTCCAGTGTCCACAGAAGAGCAGGGTAAGCGGATCAAGACCGACGTCGTTCTGGTCGGTGCCGGAATCATGAGCGCCACCCTCGGTGCGCTGCTCCGTCAGCTCGAGCCGAACTGGTCGATCGACGTCTACGAACGTCTCGACGCCGCAGCGGCCGAGAGCAGCGACGCGTGGAACAACGCCGGCACCGGCCACTCGGCGCTCTGCGAGCTCAACTACACGCCGCAGAACAAGGACGGCAGCGTCGATATCGCCAAGGCGCTCAACGTCAACGAGCAGTTCCAGGTCTCGCGGCAGTTCTGGGCCCACGGCATCGAGACCGGCGTCCTCTCCGACGCCAAGAACTTCATCAATCCGATCCCACACGTGAGCTTCGTGCACGGGGACGAGAACGTGAAGTACCTGCGGGCGCGCTACGAGGCGCTCGTGGGGAACCCGTTGTTCGCAGGCATGGAGTACATCGACTCCAAGGACGAGTTCTCGGCACGGCTGCCGTTGATGGCGAAGGGCCGTGACTTCTCCGACCCCGTGGCACTGAACTGGAGCCAGGAAGGCACCGACGTCGACTTCGGGGCGCTCACCAAGCAGTTGCTGAACTACCTGTCCTCCGCGGGTGCCACCGTGCACTTCGGGCACGATGTGCGCAACATCACCAAGCAGTCCGACGGCACCTGGGACGTGAAGGTCGCCAACAATCGCACCGGAGTCAAGAAGACCGTCAACGCCAAGTTCGTGTTCGTCGGCGCAGGCGGCGGCGCACTGCACCTGCTGCAGAAGTCCGGGATCGCGGAGATCAAGGGATTCGGCGGCTTCCCGGTCAGCGGCGAGTGGCTGCGGTGCACCGATCCCGCACTGATCGAGCAGCATTCGGCCAAGGTGTACGGCAAGGCGTCGGTCGGCGCTCCGCCGATGTCGGTGCCGCACCTGGACACTCGCGTGATCAACGGCCAGCAGGGTCTGTTGTTCGGACCGTACGCCGGCTGGTCGCCCAAGTTCCTCAAGCAGGGCAAGATCACCGACCTGCCCAGCTCGGTCAAGCCAGGCAACCTGATGTCCATGCTCGGAGTCGGGGTGACCGAACTCGGACTCGTCAAGTACCTGGTCAGTGAGCTGGCTCAGTCACAGGCAGATCGTGTCGAGACGCTGCGCGAGTTCGC
Source organism: Rhodococcoides navarretei (assembly GCF_038069675.1). NCBI lineage: Bacteria > Bacillati > Actinomycetota > Actinomycetes > Mycobacteriales > Nocardiaceae > Rhodococcoides > Rhodococcoides navarretei. The sequence goes on along the minus strand of NZ_JBBPCN010000001.1, from coordinate 2,977,218 downwards.
GCCCTCGGTGCTCGGCGAGAACTGGGAGCTGGTCACCGCGGGTCAGCGCGTCCAGGTGATCCGCAAGAAGGGGCGCGGCGGCGTGCTCGAGTTCGGAACGGCCGTGGTCAACGCCGCGGACGGCTCGATCGCGGGACTGCTCGGTGCTTCTCCCGGCGCATCCACCGCGGTCCCCGCCATGCTGGACGTACTGCAGCGGTGCTTCGGTGACAAGTACGACGCCTGGCAGCCCAAGCTCAAGGAAATGGTCCCGTCGCTCGGGGTCAAGCTGGCCCAGAACAGCTCGTTGTTCGACGAGGTCTGGGCCTGGACCTCGAAGACACTGGAGTTGGAAAACTCGCGTGAGCTCGCACAGCCCACGGGTGTGTGATAGCAAAAGGTATGAATACGCAAGCAGCAGCTCTCAAACGATCATGGGCACTAGACCTGTCCAACAGCACGTTGTACGACCTGTTGAAGCTGCGTGTCGAGGTGTTCGTGGTCGAGCAGGCGTGTGCGTACCCGGAGTTGGACGGGCGTGACTTGCTGACCGAGACACGGCACTTCTGGCTCGAGCGAGACGGCGAAGTGGTGTGCACACTCCGCCTGCTCGAAGAGCACGACGACGGCGAGAAGGCGTTCCGTATCGGCCGACTGTGTACGCAGCGCTCGGCCAGGGGGCAGGGCCACACCACCCGGATACTGCGGGCCGCGCTTGCCGAGGTCGGTTCTGCGCCGTGCCGCATCAACGCTCAGAGTTACCTCGTCGACATGTATGCCAAGCACGGCTTCCTGCCCGACGGCGAGGAAGTTCTCGAGGACGGCATTCCGCACACGCCGATGCGTCGGGGCGGCGGCACCGCCTGGAGCGAGACCTGACCTCCTGCAGTACTCGATTACCAGTGGAGGTCATTCCGCAGGCTCCACTCCCGGAACGAATGCCACACACGGCCCTACCGTGTGTGGCATTCGTTCGTTCGGCGGTAGTGTTCCGTTCGAAGTCGGTCGCGGAGAAGTCCTGTGTCAATCAGGCGCGGTCCCGCCACTGTGTTCAGGAGTTTCTTCGATCAGGAGATTCCCCCGTCAGCCAGATCGCCGCCCGGCTTCGCGTATCTCGACCGAACGTCCGGCGCGGAACTCCGGGCACGAAGGGAATTGGCTGTGCAGCGAAGTGGGAGTGTTCCCGAACCGGGATATCCGTTCAGTGCGATCGTCGGCCAGGATCAGCTGAGATTGTCGTTGATTCTGTGCGCCGTGCACCCCGGTATCGGCGGTGTACTGGTGCGGGGAGAGAAGGGCACCGCGAAATCGACGGTGGTGCGCGCACTCGCGACACTGCTACCCGCGGTGGAGGACGAGGACGGGTCGCGCCCGGCGAAGCTCGTCGAACTTCCGGTGGGGGCAACCGAGGACCGAGTGGTGGGTTCCATCGACCTCGAGAGGGTTCTGCGCGACGGTGAACGTGCGTTCCAGCCCGGTCTCCTCGCAGCCGCGCACCGTGGTGTCCTCTACGTCGACGAAGTGAACCTGCTGCACGATCATCTGGTAGATGTGCTGCTCGATGCGGCCGCGATGGGTCGGGTTCACGTCGAGCGGGACGGCGTATCGCATTCACACCCAGCGCAATTCGTCCTGGTCGGCACGATGAATCCCGAGGAGGGTGAGCTTCGTCCGCAGCTGCTGGACCGGTTCGGTCTGGCAGTGGAAGTGACCGCATCACGCGACGTGGACGTCCGAATGAACGTCGTCCGCCGCCGGATGAACTACGAGCGCGATCCGCATGCATTCGCCGCCGCATACCGCGACGACGACATCGCCGTGGCCGAGCAGATTCTGGCCGCCCGGAAGATTCTCGACGATGTGGTGTTGAGCGACAAGGAACTTCGGCGTATCGCCGCTCTGTGTGCGTCCTTCGACGTCGACGGTATGCGCGCCGACCTGGTGCTGGCTCGTACCGCGTCCGCCCACGCAGCCTGGCGAGGCGCGAGCGACGTGGCCGAGGAGGACGTGCGGATCGCCGCCGAACTGGCACTGCCGCACCGGCGTCGGCGCGACCCCTTCGACGAGCCGGGCATCGACGACAAACAGTTGGACGAGGCCATGCGGGACGCGGCCGAACAGGCCGAACAGCAACCCGACCCGGAGCCCGACCCCGACGGCGGCGGGGGAGCGCCCGAGCCCGAAGCTCCCGGGGACGCCTCCCAGTCCCAGTCCTCCGATCCGCAGTCCTCCGATCCGCACGGCGAATCGACGCAACCACCGCCGCCCTCGGGTACCGGCAGCGAAAAGCAGGCAGGTACCCCTGGAGCACAGTTCAGAGCGCGGTTGCTCGAGGTTCCCGGAGTGGGCGAGGGAGCGCCGGGTCGGCGCTCGCGGTCACGGTCCTCGCACGGACGGTCGGTACGGCCCACCGTCGAGGCAGGCAAGGGTCTGCACCTGGTGGGCACCCTGTTCGCCGCGGCCGAGCAGCAGGTCGTCCGCGGCCGCACGTCCGGTCGGTTGAAGCTCGCGCCTGCGGATCTGCGGGGCGCGATCAAGGAGGGGCGCGAGGGCAACCTGATCGTCTTCGTGGTCGACGCCTCGGGATCGATGGCTGCACGAGATCGACTCTCGGCGGTCACCGGTGCGGTGCTGTCGCTGCTGCGTGATGCGTATCAACGTCGCGACAAGGTCGCCGTGATCACCGTGCGCGGTACGGAAGCCGAGACCGTGTTGCCGCCGACGTCGTCGGTGGATGTGGCCGTGACGCGGCTGCGCAACATGAAGACCGGTGGTCGATCACCCTTGGCGCAGGGATTCCTGAAGGCCCGGGATCTGGTTGTGCGAGAACGTGTTCGCGATCCGCTGCGCCGTGCTCTGGTGGTTGCACTGACCGACGGACGGGCCACCGGAGGCACCGATCCCGTCGGCCGGGCCCGCATTGCCGCGGGACGCATCGCGTCGGACAAGATCGCCTCCGTCGTCGTCGACTGCGAATCGGGAATGGTCCGCCTCGGACTCGCTGCCGATTTCGCGGCGTGCCTCGGCGGCGGTTACGTGGCCCTCGCGGATCTGTCGGCGGAGCAGGTCGCCGCAGTCGTTCGCGCAGCGGCGTAGGGGGTACGCGATGCCTCAGGGTGTACCGGCTCCCGGAACCGTTCCGCAGGACGGCCTCACGACGCGTCAGCGCCGCAATCTGCCCGTGCTCGCCGTCCATACCGGACCGGGCAAGGGGAAATCGACGGCCGCATTCGGAATGGCGTTGCGCGCTTGGAATCAGGGTTTCGATGTCGGAGTGTTCCAGTTCGTCAAGAGTGCCAAGTGGAAGGTCGGCGAGGAAGCGGCGTTTCGCACACTCGGCGAACTGCACGAGAGCACCGGGGTCGGCGGAGCCGTCGAATGGCACAAGATGGGCGAGGGGTGGTCGTGGACTCGCAAGAAGGGCAGCGACGTCGACCATGCCGAGGCCGCTGCAGAGGGCTGGCAGGAGATCGCTCGGCGAATCGAGCAGGAGTCGCACCGTTTCTACGTGTTGGACGAGTTCACCTACCCACTCAAGTGGGGGTGGGTCGACGTTGCCGAAGTGGTGGACGTCCTGACCCATCGACCGGGAAATCAGCACGTCGTCATCACCGGACGCGATGCACCTCGTGAACTGATCGAGGCGGCGGACCTGGTCACCGAAATGGCCAAGGTCAAGCATCCGATGGACGCGGGACGCAAGGGTCAGCGAGGCATCGAATGGTGAACCAGTCCTGTCCCGCAGTGGTGATCGCGGCCCCCGCGTCGGGCAGCGGAAAGACGACGGTGGCCACCGGGCTGATGGGTGCGCTGCGCAGCGCAGGCCGTACCGTCGCACCGTTCAAGGTGGGGCCGGACTACATCGACCCCGGATATCACTCGCTCGCGGCCGGGCTCCCGGGCCGCAACCTCGACGCCGTGATGGTCGGTGCCGACCGCATCGGGCCCCTGTTCCGACACGGCAGTCGGGGGTGCGACATCGCGGTTGTCGAGGGCGTCATGGGACTGTTCGACGGCAAGATCGACATGACCGGACCGGGGGAGGCCTCCGCCGAGGGATCGACCGCACGAGTGGCCGCGATGCTCGGTGCCCCGGTGATCCTGGTGGTCGACGCCCGCGGACACAGTCAATCGCTTGCCGCTGTGCTGCACGGGTTCTCGACGTTCGACGCCAGCGTCCGCATCGGCGGAGTGATTCTCAATCGCGTCGGCAGTCAGCGGCACGAAGACGTGTTGCGTCAAGCGTGCGAACGGGTGGGAGTTCCGGTACTCGGCGCGTTGCCGCGCATGAGCGAACTGGTGGTCCCGTCACGGCACCTGGGGCTGATCACCGCAGTCGAACACGGTGGTGCCGCAACCGATGCCGTCGACGCGATGAGCGCCCTCGTCTCTCGGTTCGTCGATATCGAGGCTGTGAGCGCCTTGGCTCGATCGTCGGTGACTGCGCCGCCGTGGTCGCCGGAGAACGAGGTACGCATCTCCGCGGGATCACCCGTGATCGCTGTGGCCGGTGGCCCGGCATTCACTTTCGGATACACCGAACACGTCGAACTGCTCCGCGCGGCGGGGGCCGACGTGGCCGTGTTCGATCCGCTGCGTGACGGATTACCACCCGGCACAGCAGGAGTCGTCCTCCCCGGCGGATTCCCGGAGGAACACGCGGCCGCACTGTCGGCGAACGAGCTACTGCTCGCGGACATTCGAGCAGCGGCAGCCCAGGGATTGCCGATCCATGCCGAGTGCGCCGGATTGCTCTATCTGGCAGGGCGATTGGACGGTCACGCCATGGCCGGAGTCATCGACGTGGACGCGGAATTCGGGAACACCCTCACGCTGGGATACCGCGATGCGGTTGCGCTGGAATCGTCGACACTGTTCGACGCGGGCACCCGTGTCACCGGTCACGAGTTCCATCGCACGAAGCTCGTCGCAGTGCGCGAGGCGGCGTCGGCGGCCTGGGGTTGGCATCGGCAGCGACCGGACGGCAGAACCACCGCTCGCGAAGGCTTCGTCCGCGGCGGAGTGCACGCGTCCTACCTGCACACCCATGCCGCGGGCAACCCCGAGTCGATCGCCCGATTCGTCTCCGCCGCAGTCGACTACGCGCGCGTGTAGAGCCGGCCCAGAATGCGGGTGGTCGTCGGTATAGGTGCCCGAGCCGGCGTCGATGCCGCCGACGTCGTGGCCGCGATCTCCGCAGTGCTGCAACCGGACTGGCATGTCGAGGCCATCGCCTCGATCGACCGAAAAGCAGAACTGGTGGTCGCGGTGGCGTCGAGCATGGGGGTTCGGGGCGTGACCTACTCGGCGAGGGAACTGTCGACCGTCGTCACGCCCACCGTGTCGGTCCGGGTGCTCCGTGCCGTCGGAAGTGCCAGCGTCGCCGAAGCAGCGGCACTACTGGCCGGCGGTTCGACGGAGTTGACGGTACCCAGGCTCGGTCTGGACGGTGTCACTGTTGCCGTTGTCGAGCTCTGCCTTGACGGTGGACAGGGGGTTCGGGCCATCCTGTAGGTATGACCGAGACGATGAAAGCCGTTGCCTACACCCGCTCGCTTCCGATCGACGATTCCGCCAGCCTCACGGACGTGGTCGTCGACGTGCCCACCGTGCGGCCGCGAGACCTGCTGGTCGACGTGAGAGCGGTGTCGGTGAACCCGGTGGATGTCAAGGTCCGTGCCGGCAACGATCCGCAGGGCGTCCCGAAGGTTCTCGGGTTCGACGCCGCAGGTGTGGTGCGCGCAGTCGGTGCCGACGTCACCATGTTCGCACCGGGGGACGAGGTTTACTACGCGGGAGACATCGGCAGACCCGGCACCGACTCGCAGTTTCATGCGGTGGACGAACGCATTGTGGCGAAGAAGCCGACGACACTCGATTTCGCCGATGCTGCGGCGTTGCCGCTGACCGTGATCACCGCCTGGGAAGGACTGTTCGACAAGCTTGGCATCACTGCCGAGACCACCGGGACGTTGCTGATGGTGGGGGCCACCGGAGGCGTGGGATCTGTTGTGCTGCAGCTTGTTCGGGAACTCGTTCCCGGTGTGCGCGTGATCGCGACGGCAGCGGACGAGGACGCAGTGGAGTGGGTTCGTTCTCTCGGTGCAGCCGAGGTGGTGAATCACCGCCGCGATCTTCGCGACGAAGTACGCCGAGTGGCACCGGACGGCATCGACTACGTGTTCACTGCCCATTCCGCCGGCCAGGTCGAGATCTATGCAGACCTGTTGACACCGTTCGGGCACATAGTGGCGATCGACGATCCCGAGACGCTCGACGTTCTCCCGCTGAAGACGAAGGCGATCTCGTGGCACTGGGAGTTCATGTTCGCTCGCCCGATGCACGAGACTGCGGATCTGATTCGTCAGCACGAGCTACTGACCAGGGTGGCCGAGCTCGTCGATGCGGGTTCGGTGCGCACCACTGCCACGACGGTTCTGTCTCCGATCGATGCCGAGCAACTTCGCGAAGCACATCGGTTGGTCGAGACCGGGCACGTACGGGGGAAGGTCGTGGTCGCCGCCCGCCGGTGACGGCCGATCTGCTCGACTGACTGGCGAAAGCCGGCCGACGCGGGCACTGTGGATCGAATGACCTCCGACAGCCTTGTCCTGCTCGGCCCGATCGTTCGATACGTCGGTACCGAGACTGCGACCCTGTGGTTCGAGATGGCCGAATCGTCGAAGATTTCGGTCGTGACCGACGTAGGCGTCCAGGGTTCCGAACAAACGTGGGGAGTGCACGGCCACCACTACGCGCTGGTGCCGCTCGAAGGCCTGCCGGCGAATTCGACGGTGCACTACGAGGTGTTCGTCGACGACAGTCGGGTGTGGCCGCCGGAGGGGCGGACGGCCGCCATCCACACAGTCGACGCCGAGGGGCCTGTCACACTCGCCTTCGGATCGTGTCGACGCGGCGACAACTACAGCGACGAATCCCTGAAACAGATCGGCGCCGACGCCTTGGCCGGGCTGGGGAACGCGCTGATCGAGCAGGATCCGAGTCGGTGGCCGCAGGCCTTGCTGCTCCTCGGTGACCAGGTGTACGCCGATGACCCGTCGCCGGAGATCGTCGAACGGCTTCAAGCGCGCCGACGCTCGGGCGATGGTCCCTCCAGTGCGATCGGAACCGACGCCGAGAACGAGATCTGCGATTTCGAGGAGTACTCCTGGCTGTACCGAGAATCGTGGGGACTCGAGCCGGTCCGGACCCTGATGGCGAGTATCCCGTCGTGCATGATCCTCGACGACCACGATCTGCGCGACGACTGGAACTCGTCCGCGTCGTGGCGGCGGGACATCGTGACGCGGCCCTGGTGGAACGATCGTGTGGTCGGCGCGTATTCGTCGTACTGGGTGTACCAGCACCTGGGTAACCTTTCGCCCAAGGAACTGGCGCAGGACGAGATGTACGCCGCCGTTCGGTCTGCCGACACCGATGCCGACCGAGAGAAGTTGTTGGCCGACTTCGCTTTACGCGTCGACCGGAAACCCGAGACCGGACGGTGGAGCTTCTACCGCGATTTCGGCGATACGCGGCTGATCATGATCGATTCGCGCTGCTCGCGGAACCTGGATCCGAACAACCGAGAGATGGTCGACGAGAAGGAGTGGGCGTGGGTACGAGAACGCGCGCTCGAAGAGAGCCCGCGGCACCTGCTCTTCGGTTCGTCGCTGCCCTACCTCATGCTGCCCGCGCTGCACTACCTGGAGCAATGGAACGAGGCTGTGGCGCAAGGGAGTTGGGGTGCCATGCCGGCCAAGGTGGCCGAGAAGATGCGGATCGGCCTCGACCTCGAACACTGGGCGGCCTTCACCAACTCGTTCAACGACATGGCCGCCCTGACGCGTGAGCTCTCGCGCGGTGAGAACAAGCCTGCTTCGATCATGTGGCTCTCGGGTGACGTGCACTGTTCGTACGTGGCGAACGCGAATTTCGGGGTCGGCGGGCGCGATGTACCTGCCACGTATCAACTGACCATGTCGCCGTTCCGCAATCCGCTCGATCTCCCTATCCGCGCGGTCAACAAGCTGGCCATCAAGCGTCCGGCAGCCCGAATCCTGTCGAAACTCGCTCGAGCCGCACACGTGGGCCCCTCCGGTGTCGAATGGGAGGCCGAGGCAGGCCCGTGGTTCGACAACGGCGTCATGCTGCTGACCCTGCACGGCGACTCGGCTCGGTTGCGAGTGCACCACGCCCACGTCGACGATGCGGGCACACAGGTTCTCACCGAGACGTCGACCCTGGCCCTCGCCTAGAGAACGGTAAACGATTGGCCATCGCCGGGCCGATGAGGTTGGCTGGTTCGTTGTGGCCCACCTCGAACTGAACGACATCGTCTACTTCCTGCCCGACGGACGGCAGTTGCTCAACGGTGTCGGGTTTCGCGTCGGCGACGGTGCCAAGACTGCCCTGATCGGGCCCAACGGGACGGGCAAGACGACACTGACGCGGATCATCGCGGGCGACGAGACGGCCGACGAGGGTTCGGTGTCGAGTTCCGGTTCGCTCGGGGTGATGCGGCAGTTCGTCGGTCAGTTGCGCGACGACTCGACCGTGCGCGACCTGCTGCTCTCGGTTGCGTCGCCGGCGGTCCGCACGGCGGCTGCGGCACTCGACGACGCCGAGAACACGATGATCGAGATCGACGACGAGAAGACCCAGATGAAGTACGCCCAGGCACTGTCGGATTGGGGTGACGTCGGCGGTTACGACCTCGAGCCGTTCTGGGACAAGGTCACCACGGCAGCACTCGGAATGCCGTTCGACCGCGCGAAGTGGCGCGCCGCGTCGACCCTCAGTGGCGGTGAGCAGAAGCGCCTCGTACTCGAAGCGTTGTTCGCCGGCTCGGACAATCTGTTGCTTCTCGACGAGCCGGACAACTACCTCGATGTGCCGGGCAAGCGATGGCTGGAAGCGACCATTCGCGATTCCGACAAGTCCGTCCTGTTCATCAGCCACGACCGGGAGCTCATCGCCAATGCCGCGAACCGGATCGTGACACTCGAGCCGGGGGTCAGCGGTGCCACCTCCTGGGTGCACGGCGGCGGGTTCGCGACGTATCACGCCGCGCGCGAGGACCGGAATGCTCGGCTCGATGAACTGCGTCGACGGTGGGACGAGGAACTGGTCAAACTGCGTGCGCTGGTGCTTCGCCTGCGGGAGAAGGCCAAATTCAACGACGGGGTCGCCGCTCGCTACCACGCGTCCCAGACTCGGTTGGCGAAGTTCGAGGAGGCCGGACCGCCGGAAGCAGTGCCGTTGAAGCAGCATGTCACCGTGCGTCTGCGCGGCGGCCGAACAGCCAAGCGTGCGTTGGTCTGTACGGGTCTGGAACTGACCGGACTGATGAAGCCATTCGACACCGAGATCTGGTACGGAGATCGCGTCGCCGTGCTGGGTTCCAACGGTTCCGGCAAATCGCACTTCCTGCGATTGCTCGCCAACGGTGGCACGGATCCGGAGAAGGAGCACGAGCCGGTGCAGGAACTGGCTCTCGATCCGGTGCCGCACACCGGCACCGCGGTGCTCGGGGCTCGCGTCAGGCCCGGCCTGTTCGCGCAGACCCACACACGTCCGGATCTCGCGGGCAACACGCTCCTCGACATCTTGCACATGGGCAACGAGCACCGAGACGGCATGGGGCGAGAGGCCGCCGGGAGGGCACTGGACCGCTACGGTCTGGCGCGCGCCGCCGAGCAGTCCTACGACAACCTTTCCGGCGGCCAGCAGGCGCGCGTGCAGATTCTGCTGCTCGAATTGTCCGGTGCCACCCTGCTGCTGTTGGACGAGCCGACCGACAACCTCGATCTCATGTCGGCCGACGCACTCGAAGACGCGATCGCAGCGTTCGACGGCACGGTCATCGCCGTCACCCACGACCGCTGGTTCGCGCGCAGTTTCGACCGATTCCTGGTGTTCGGCAGCACCGGCCAGGCCTACGAGTCCGATGAGCCCGTATGGGACGAGAAGCGGGTGCAGCGCGCGCGGTAGCGTTCCCTCTCGTGAACGCGACTGACTCTCCCTATCTGGTCGGCCTCAATCTGGAAGGTCGACGCGTCGTCGTGGTCGGTGGAGGCACCGTCGCGCAGCGTCGATTGCCGCTGCTGATCTCCTGCGGTGCCGTGGTGCACGTCATCACTCGCGAGGCCACGCCCGCTGTCGAAGCGATGGCCACCAGCGGTCAGGTGACGATCGAGTTGCGCGACTATCGCGAGGGCGACCTCGCCGATGCCTGGTACGCCGTCGCGTGCACCGACGAGGCCGACACCAACATCGCCATCGTCGCCGAGGCCACCGCGTCCAGGATCTTCTGTGTGCGAGCCGACATCGCCAAGGACGGCACCGCGGTCACCCCGGCGTCGGCCGAATGGGACGGACTGACTCTCGGTGTGCTCGCGGGCGGCGAGCACCGCCGGTCGGCCGCGGTACGCAATGCCGTGATCGAGGCGCTGCAGTCGGGAGTGGTCGCCGACTCCGCTCATGCTCCGTTGACCGGCGTCGCACTGGTCGGCGGCGGACCCGGTGATCCGGACCTCATCACAGTCCGTGGCCGCAGGCTGCTGGCGTACGCCGATGTCGTGGTGGCCGACCGGCTCGCACCGCCCGAGCTGCTTGCCGAACTGGGCCCACATGTGGAGGTGATCGACGCCTCGAAGATTCCGTACGGCCGCGCGATGGCGCAGGAGGCGATCAATCAGGCGTTGATCGACGGTGCGAAAGCGGGCAAGTTCGTCGTTCGGCTCAAGGGCGGCGACCCCTACGTGTTCGGTCGGGGATACGAGGAGCTCGAAGCACTCGCCGCCGAGGGCATTCCGGTCACCGTGGTGCCGGGCATCACCAGTGCCATTTCGGTGCCCTCGTCCGCCGGGATCCCGGTGACGCACCGCGCCGTCACCCACGAGTTCGTCGTGGTGAGCGGTCACGTGGCACCCGACCATCCCGATTCGCTCGTCGACTGGAACGCGCTGGCCAAGCTCAAGGGCACCATCGTGTTGCTGATGGCCGTCGAGCGCATCGGCCTGTTCGCCGACGTTCTCATCGCCGGGGGTCGACCGTCGGACACTCCGGTGATCGTCGTTCAGGAGGGCACCATGCGCACCCAGCGTGAAGTTCGCGCGACCCTGAGCACCGTCGCCGACGCGGTTCGTGACGCAGAGATCAGGCCTCCGGCCATCGTGGTCATCGGAACCGTTGCCGGTTTCTCTGTACACGCCGGTAACGTGAACGCCCGTGCCTGAATCATCGATGTCCGATACCTCCAGCACCGAGGTCAAGTACCCGGTCACGACCCGAGCGTTCGGGTTGGCGATCATCGTCCTGAGCGGCTTGCAGCTGATGGTGGTGCTCGACGGCACCGTCGCCAACCTGGCCCTGGCTCCCTTGCAGGCCGATCTGGGCCTGTCCGATGCCGGACGCAACTGGGTGCTCACGTCGTATGCACTCGCGTTCGGCGGACTGATGCTCCTCGGCGGCAGACTCGGTGATGCGTTCGGCCGCAAGAAGATGTTCCTGGCCGGCGTCGTGCTGTTCACGATCGCGTCCCTGCTGTGCGGGCTTGCGGTCAACGAGGCCACGCTGGTAGCGGCCCGCGCGCTTCAGGGCGTGGGAGCCGCGGTGGCGTCGCCCACGGCGTTCGCGTTGGTGGCCACCACGTTCGCGCCTGGACCGGTCCGGAACCAGGCCATCGCGATCTACGCGGCCATGACGGGTGTGGGCTCCATCGCCGGGTTGATCATCGGCGGTGCGCTGACCGAAGTGTCGTGGCGATGGATCTTCCTGATCAACGTGCCGATCGGTGCCGTCATCGTGGTGCTCGCAGTCGTGTCCTTGCAGGAGACGGTGGGGACGCGGCTGCCTCTCGACGTTCCGGGCGCGATTCTGGCGACGCTCGGCTGCACCGGCGTGGTGTTGGCGCTGAGCGAGGGTACCGAGCTGGGCTGGACCAATCCGATCGTCATCGTCTCGCTGCTCGCCGGTCTGCTCTTCCTCGGGCTGTTCCTGCTGGTCGAGCGCCGCGCAGACAATCCACTGCTGCCGTTCTCGCTGTTCCGCAACCGGGATCGGGTCGCGACCTTCGTGGCCATCTTCTTCGCCGGTGGCGTGATGTTCTGCCTCGCCGCGTACGTGGCACTGTTCGTTCAGGACATCCTGGGATACAGCCCACTGCACGCGGGCCTGGCGTTCGTGCCGTTCGCCTTCGGACTCGGAGCCGCCGCATTCCTGGCCTCGCAGTTGGTGACGCGCATCGCTCCTCGTTGGCTGATCCTGAGCGGTGCCGTCATCATGGTCGGCTGGCTCATGGTGTCGGTTGCGACGATGAACGCGGACTCGTCGTATTTCCCCGGGCTGTTCTTCCCCGTCATCGGCATCGGCTTCGGTGTCGGCCTGACGGTGGTGCCGCTCCCGCTGTGCGCCATCGCCGGAGTGAGCCCCACCGAGATCGGTCCGTTGACCGCTATCGCCCTGGTTGCCCAGACCCTCGGCGGACCGCTTGCGCTGGCCGTGATCGGCGCTCTGGTCACCTCGCGCACCCTCTCGCTGGGCGGCATCTCGGGACCGGCGACGCTGATGAACGACAATCAGCTCGATGCATTGAGCTCGGGATACATGTTCGCGCTCTTCTGCTGCGCCGTCTGTGCCGTGGTCGCGGGAATCGCTGCGGCGTTCATTCGTTTCACCCCGCAGCAGGTCGCTCAGGCCCAGGCTGCGCAGGAAGACGCTCAGAAAGCCTGACGAGCAGGGCTGATCACACGCCCAGCACGGCCTTCGCGATGAGGAAGTAGACGATCAACCCCGTCGCGTCGCAGAAGGTGGAGATGAAAGGTGTCGAGAAGACCGCCGGGTCCACACCGATCTTCTTCGCGATCAGCGGCATCGCGCCGCCGACCGTGGCCGCAAGTGTGCAGATCGACAGCAGCGTCGTTCCGATGACGACGCCGAGGTGCCAGTCGTAGACGAGCCCGGCGATGACGAAGCCCAACGTGCCGAGCATCGCACCCATCGTCGCTCCGACCCGAACCTCGCGGAACAGCACCGCGGCGATGTCCCGCGGTCGCACGTCACCCAGCGCGAGTGCCCGCGTGACAGTGGTCGCGGCCTGCGAGCCGGTGTTGCCTCCGGTTCCGGTCAGCAGAGGGATGAACAGGGCGAGAGTGACCACGGCGGCAAGGGCATGCTCGAAGATCTCCAGTACCTGCACCGTGAGAATCGCCGACAACGCCAGCACCAGCAGCCACACCACACGGGAGCGAACGATGGCGAGCACCGGCGTGGACAGGTAGGGGCGCCGTAGCGGCTCCGAGCCGCCCGCCCGGGCGGCATCCTCGTCCTCCGCCTCCTCGAGGATGCGCGCGGACTGCTCGAGAGTGAGTATCCCGATCAGCCGTTGCTCGGAGTCGACCACCACCGCGGGACTACGGTGCTCGAAGCACAGCCGTGCAGCCTCCTCCGCCGACGAATCGGCCTCGACCACCGGATGATCCGAGGACAGATCGCCGACCGGAGTGCTCGGTGCCGCTGTCGCCAGATCGGCGAGCGTCACCACCCCCAACAGAGTGCGGTGATCGTCGGTGATCGGCAATAGATACACCGACTCGGCGTTCGAGCCGGTACGACGCACGGCATCGAGGGCGTCGCCGGCGGTCGCAGCGGTCCGTAGCCGAACGAACTCCGGACTCATGCGGCGGCCGACCGATCTGCGGTCGTATCCCAGCATGGGGGCGGTGAGTGCGCGTTCGTCGGGGGACAAGCCCACCAGCAGTCGATGCGCGACGTTGGAAGGGAGTTCGTCGAGCAATTCGACACGGTCGTCCGGGTCGAGTTCCTCGAACAGAGCGATCACATCGTAGCTGCGAAGACTCTCGAACAACTCACCGCGAACGGTGGCGTCGAAGCGCTCGAAGACCGCCACCGCCTCGTCCTTGGGCAGAAGGCGAAACAACACCGCGCGTCGAGACGAGTCGACACGCTCGAGCACGCGCACCGCATCGGTCGTAGACAGCTCGGCCATCAGAGTGGACAGTGCGGCCATGTCGCGGTCGGTCAGGAGTTCGGACGTTCGCGTCATGATGTCGTCGAGAGTTTCGGGCACAGAATCATTTTGCCTTGCGAACCAGCAGTGACATCACACCTCAGCGCGAGAGGTCGGCGCGATCGGCAGCCGCCTGGCCCGAGTCCCAGCCCTCGGCGTCCAGGCGTGGACCCCGCATCGGCTTCGCCGTCGGAAACAATCGATCGAATTCGGCTTCCACTGCGACGGTCTGCGCGGCGAGAATCGGTAGCAGATCACCGGATTCGTGACGCGCCTCCTCCAGGGCGTGCGCATCGGCGTCGGTCAAGCGATCTCCGATTCGGATCGCATAGGCGTACAGGAAGGCCTTACCGAAGGCGGCCGAGCCGGCTTTCTTGCGCTTCTTCGCTTCCGGCGAATGGCACAGGGCGCGAGTTGCCTGGACCAGCAGAGAGGTGAACAGCAACTCGGTCTGTTCCACGTCCACCGGAGCTCCGACCAGGGTTGCGACGGCGAATTCCGGGTCCCAGATCGCCTTCACACGGTTGGCGGTTCCGACAACGTGCAACAACTGCGCCTTGGCCGGGGCGTGCGGGCCGTCGACATGAACGCGTCGGCCGTGAATATCGATGTGGCCCTGCGAGAGCAGCATGGTGTCGATGGAGTAGCGCGTCATCAACTCCTGTGCCTTGGCCGTCAGCGTCTCGGCCTCCTCCTCGAAGTCCGTGGCGTCGGCCTTGGCCAGTAGGCCGCGAATCTTGCTCAGCATCTTGGTGTTCGGTGAGTCGGAGCCGGCGACACCCGTCACTGTGGGACGCGTGCGCGGCCACTGGGACGGCGTGGGGCCGAGCCGAGGCCACCGGGGGAGTGTCTGCCATCGACCGAGCAGGGTGAGCACGTCGAGCCACTGATCACTGGCAGCGATGTAATCGGACTTGCCGGAGGAGATCAGGTACGCGGTCAGGAAGTCGGGTGTGGCCTCGACCCGGGCCGCAACCCGGGGGAACTGCTCACAGATAGTGGACATCTGGTCCACCCAGTCCTGCGGGGCCCGCGAGTCGGCGTCGGTGAGATCGGCCTGATGCAGCAGAACTGCGGCAGCGAGATCGGCCACGCTCACCGTGTGCTGACGCCGCACGACGTGCACCAGATCCAACGGTTGCCAACCGTTTTCGTACATCGTCTCGATCATGTTCGTCAGCGCCCGAGAGCCGAGTTCGGTCGCGTCCATCGACACCAGTCGATCTGCGACGTCGTCGGCGACGCGTTGGCTCTTGGTCTTGCCTACCGAGGCGTCGGCACCGCGGCGGAGCAGTCCCGGAATCTCGCTCATTCGGTGAGCACGATCAATTCGGTGCTCGACGCCACTTCGACGCGTAGGCCCGCCTTCGATGCCACGCGCGCAACGGCTTTCACGTCCTTCGGCTCAGCGGTGGTCAGGGTCAACGCGCGCGCGAGCAGTCCTTTGTGATGCTTGTTGAAGTGGCTCACCACCGATCGGCTGCCGTCGGGCTTCTCGGTGAGCACCGTTGCGGTGATCGCGCCGGGGACGGGCCCGAGCTGCTGATACGTGCCGGATCGGAGGTCGACGACAATCCCCTCGTCCTCGGCTTCGATGGCATCGGAGAGTTCCGGCTTCCAGTGTGATCGCAGAGTGCCGAAGTTCGGAATGGTCGATCCGCCGGAGAGACGGTAGGACGGGATGGGGTCCGATGCGCGGACGGCTCCGAACAATGCCGAGCCGATCCACAGCCGCGCGTCCGCCCGGGCGCGACCGGCTCGGGTGAACGACGCCGCGTCGAGAGCGTCGTAGAGCACCCCGGTGTACCGCTGCAAGGCAGGCGTGGTGGGTGAGGTCCACAACCGGGCGTTGCGTTCGATCTCGTCTACCTGGGTGGGACCGAGTCCGAGTGCGGTGACGGACGCGTCGACGTCGTCGGCGAGCTCGACCAGCGCATCGGCGAGCTTTCGGCGAAGCGGAAGGAGCGACGGCAACGACAGTCGGTCCAGATCGAGAGGTGCCCCGGAACCGCCGTCGGACTTCGTCTCGGAGGGAGGCAGCAGAATCAACACGATCGTCAAGGCTACTCACTGCACGGCCGCCTGCTCACAGGCGCTGCGCAACCGACTAGTCTGACAACCCGTGATCACCCGTCTTTCGCAGCTGTTCCTCCGCACCCTTCGCGACGACCCGGCCGACGCCGAGGTCGACAGCCACAAGCTGTTGGTTCGTGCCGGTTACGTTCGTCGTATCGCGCCGGGTGTCTACTCCTGGCTGCCGCTCGGACTCCGCGTGCTTCGGCAGGTCGAACGCGTCGTGCGTGAAGAAATGAACGCCATCGGTGCGCAGGAGATATCGCTGCCCGCACTGCTGCCGCGCGAGCCCTACGAGACCACCAACCGGTGGACCGAATACGGCGACGCGTTGTTCCGCCTGCAGGACCGCAAGGGCAACGACTTGCTGCTGGGGCCCACCCACGAAGAGCTCTTCGCACTGACGGTGAAGGCCGAGTACAACTCGTACAAGGATCTGCCGGTCACGCTGTACCAGATCCAGACCAAGTATCGGGACGAGGAGCGTCCCCGCGCGGGCATCCTTCGCGGCCGCGAATTCGTCATGAAGGACTCGTACTCCTTCGACATGGACGAGGACGGTCTGAAGAAGTCCTACGACGCCCACCGCGAGGCATACCAGCGCATCTTCGCCAGGCTCGGCGTCTCGTATGTCATCGTCGCCGCGACGTCGGGTGCCATGGGCGGCAGCGCATCCGAGGAATTCCTGGCCGAGAGCGACATCGGCGAGGACACCTACGTCCGATGCGTCGAATCGGGTTACGCCGCAAACGTCGAGGCAGTCACCACGCCTGCGCCAGAACCGCTTCCGATCGAAGGCCAGCCGGCCGCCGTCGACTACGAGACCGGTGAGACTCCGACCATCGCGACGTTGGTCGAATGGGCCAATGGCGCTGATCTGGGCCGCACCGTCACCGGGGCCGACACGCTCAAGAACATCCTGCTCAAGGTTCGGGGCGCCGAGGGGGAGTGGGAGCTGCTGGCGATCGGGCTGCCCGGTGACCGCGAGGTGGACGAGAAGCGGCTCGAGGCCTCGCTCGAGCCCGCCGAGTTCGCTCTGCTGACCGACGCCGACTTCGCTGCCAACCCGTTCCTGGTCAAGGGTTACATCGGACCTCGCGGGTTGCAGGCGAACGGAGTTCGCTATCTCGTGGACCCGCGGGTGGTCGACGGCACGTCGTGGATCACCGGCGCGGACGTCAAGGGAAAGCACGTGGTGAACCTTGTCGCCGGTCGTGACTTCGTTCCCGACGGCACCATCGAAGCGGCCGAGGTGCGGGACGGCGACATGTCTCCCGACGGTCGTGGTCCGCTGGTCAGTGCGCGCGGAATCGAGATCGGGCATATCTTCCAGCTCGGCTACAAGTACACCGACGCGTTCTCTGTCGACGTACTCGGCGAGACCGGTAAGCCCGTCCGTCTGGTCCAGGGTTCCTACGGAGTCGGTGTCTCTCGTCTGGTCGCTGTGATCGCCGAGCAGATGCACGACGACAAGGGCCTGCGGTGGCCGTCGGAGGTGGCGCCCGCCGACGTTCACCTGGTGATCGCGAACAAGGACGACGCCGCTCGGGCCGGCGCGGAATCGATTGCGACACAACTCGATACGCAGGGAATAGAGGTGCTCTTCGACGATCGCAAGGCCTCGCCGGGAGTGAAATTCAAGGACTCGGAGCTGATCGGTGTTCCACTGGTGGTCGTCCTCGGCCGCGGCTGGGCCGACGGCAAGGTGGAGATCCGCGATCGCTTCTCCGGTGAGAGCCGCGAACTGGACATCGACTCGGCGGTCGACGAGATCGTGAAGGCAGTGCGGAACACCCCGTAGAACAGTCCGGCGATCTCTCTGCGCGGTCGTGTACCCGCTGGTAGCTTCGGGTCAACGACTAGGAGAGGTCACACCGTGGCTCAGTATGCGCTGTTCGATCCGACAACGTTCGATCCCGCCGAGCTCGACGAGGAATCTCGCCGGCAACTGCGTGCATTGATCGAGTGGTTCGAGAGTCGCGGCAAAGGCAGGCTCTTGGCGGACGACCTCGACAGCGTCTGGCCCGCCGACTTCCTCGAATTCGTCGCCGAGCAGAAGTTGTTCGCAACGTTCTCCACGCCCGCCGCCTTCGCTGATGGTGTGCCGAACACGCGGTGGGACGCTGCACGCAATGCCGCGCTCAGCGAGATTCTCGGGTTCTACGGTCTGGCGTACTGGTACACCTGGCAGGTCACGGTCCTCGGTCTCGGCCCGATCTGGATGAGCGCCAACGACGACGCCAAGCGGCGCGCAGCGACCGAACTGAACCGCGGCGGAGTGATGGCCTTCGGCCTGTCCGAGCGGGCGCACGGTGCCGACGTGTACTCCACCGACATGCTGTTGACGCCTTCGACCGATGACGCGGACGTCGAGTTCACTGCGTCGGGGGAGAAGTACTACATCGGAAACGGCAACGTGGCCGGCATGGTGTCGGTGTTCGGTCGACGCACCGACATCGAGGGGCCCGATTCGTACGTCTTCTTCGTGGCCGACAGTGGGCACCCGGCCTATCGACTCCGCGACAGCGTCGTGCACGGTCAGATGTACGTCAGCACGTTCTCGCTCGAGAACTACCCCGTCCGCAAGCAGGACATCCTGCACACCGGGGCCGATGCTTTCTCGGCGGCACTGAACACGGTCAACGTCGGCAAGTTCAATCTCTGTACCGGTTCGATCGGGATCTGCGAGCACGCGTTCTACGAGGCGATCACGCACGCCAACAACAGGATCCTCTACGGAAATCGCGTCACCGACTTTCCGCACGTGCGTAGCGCATTCGTCGACGGTTACTCGCGCCTGATCGCGATGAAGCTCTTCAGCGCCCGGGCGGTGGACTACTTCCGCGCTGCCGGACCAGAGGACCGGCGCTACCTGCTGTTCAATCCGATGACCAAGGCCAAGGTCACCTCGGAGGGTGAAACCGTCGTCCGGCTGTTGCACGACGTCATCGCAGCCAAGGGGTACGAGAAGAACACCTACTTCCGCGAGGCCGCCCAGTTGATCGGAACGCTTCCCAAGCTCGAGGGCACCGTGCACGTCAACGTTGCACTCATGCTCAAGTTCATGCCTGCGTACATGTTCTCGCCTACCGACTACCCCGACGTCGGCACTCGGACCGAGCCGGTGGACGACAGTTTCTTCTTCGCTCAAGGCCCGGCCAGAGGTGCGAGCTCGGTGCGCTTCCACGACTGGAATCCGGTGTATCAGAAGCATTCCGGCATACCCAACGTCGGACGGTTCTACGAGCAGGCGCAGGCGTTCAGGACATTTCTCGCCGAGTGCGCGCCCGACGAAGCGCAGCAGAAGGACCTCGACTTCCTGCTCGTGGTGGGTCACCTGTTCTCGCTCGTCGTCTACGGTCACCTCCTGCTCGAGCAGGCCGACGAGATCTCGACCGAGATGATGGACCAGATCTTCGATTTCCAGATCAGGGACTTCTCGGGTTATGCCGTCGCGCTGTACGGAAAGCCGTCGTCGACAGGGGCGCAACAACAATGGGCGCTCGATGCCATTCGTAAGCCGGTGGTCGATGAGGGCCGTTTCGAGACGGTCTGGGACGAGGTCGTCACGTACGACGGTCGGTACGAGATGCGTCCCTAGTCGTCACAGCTGTCCGGAATCGGCTGGAACGAGCGTGGTTCCGAACGCGCACATCGTCATCTCGTGCAGTCCGGCGCTGTCCTCCGGATGCTCCGGTGCCTGCATCGATATCAAGACGTTGAGCAGCATTCCGTGCGCGATGAACTGTCGAGCCTGATCTTCCGAACACTCGGTTCCGTTGCGGATCTGGCTGTAGATCGCGCCCATTCCTTCTCGTGCCTGGCGGCCGATCTCGGGCACCGCGCCTGCGCCGAATCCGTGCATCATGACCATCAGCAGGTCGCGATCGGCCACCAGATCCGCGTAGGCAGAGCCGAGATTCGCCCATGTGCTGTCGTCCTCGGGATCGAGCGGGCCCGCCGCCAGCACGGCATCGAACGCAGCCATGATGCCGTCGATGGAGCGTTGGAACACCAGGCGAAACAATTCGACCTTGGTGCCGAACATGCGGACCACGTACGGCTGAGAGACCCCTGCTTCCTTCGCGACCGCATCGGTACTGGTGCCCGCGTAGCCCCCGCGTGCGAACGCGCGCATTGCCGCGTCGAGGACGAGCTCTCGGCGGTCGGCCGCATCCATCCGGGTGGCTCTGGGCTTGGGTGCTGACGTGTCGGACATGTTGACAGGTTATCAGTCGATAACTTACGGTGCTCGAATAAGTAATCATTCGATGCTTACAGGCCCGAGACGGGACGACCACAATGACCGCTACAGCCTCTCCACCTGCAGTGCAGCCCGCCAATCGGAACGTTCCCGTGTGGCTCGGCATCCTCGCGGCATCCCTGCCGATGTTCATGGCAACACTCGACAATCTGGTGATGACCAGCGCGCTACCGGTCATTCAGCAGGATCTGAACGCGTCGGTCGGCCAGCTGCAGTGGTTCCTCAACGCCTACACCCTGAGCTTCGCCACGTTCATGCTCACAGCGGCGACGCTCGGCGACAGATGGGGTAGACGCACGGTGTTCCTCGGCGGGATCACCGTTTTCACTGCCGCCTCGGTGGCCAGCGCGCTCGCTGCGAGCCCAGGGATGCTCATCGCGGCGCGGGCCGTGCAAGGAATCGGTGCCGCCGCGATCATGCCGTTGTCCCTTGCGCTGCTCGCCGCGGTGGTGCCGGTGGGCAAGCGCGCGATGGCAATCGGGATCTGGGGTGGAGTCTCCGGACTCGGCGTCGCGCTGGGGCCGGTGGTCGGCGGAGCCGTCGTCGACGGAATTTCCTGGCAGGCGATCTTCTGGATCAACGTTCCGGTGGCCCTCGTCGCAGTTCCGTTGGCGTACGTCGCGCTGAAGGAAACGGCAGGCCGCATCCAACCGCTCGATCTGCCCGGCGTGGTCCTCGCAGGCGGCGGTGTCTTCCTTCTGGTGTGGGCGGTGGTCCACGGCAACGACGACGGGTGGGCGTCGGCCACGGTGCTCGCCGGCTTCATCGGCTCGGCGGTGCTGCTCGTCGCCTTCGTTCTGCGTGCCTCGCGCACCAGGCACTCGGTATTGCCGCTTGCACTCTTTCGTTCGCGCAGCTTCACCATCGCCAACATCATCGGAATCACGTTCTCGCTCGGCATGTTCGGGGCTGTCTTCCTCCTCGCGCAATACCTTCAGATCGTGATGAACTACACGCCGTTCCAGGCAGGCCTACGCACGTTGCCGTGGACTGCGGCACCGATGGTGGTCGCACCGATCGCAGGTGTGCTCGCCGAGCGCGTCGGGCTGCGTGGACTGTTGGTCGCCGGCTTGTCGCTGCAGTCGGTCTCGCTCGTGTGGATGGCGCTGATTCTGGGCCCCGACACCGAGTATCCGTCGATGGTCCCGGCGCTGCTGATGGCCGGAGTGGGCATGGGACTGACGTTCGCTCCGTCCGCCACCGCAGTGCTGCGGGACATGAAGGACGACGATCACGCCACCGCGAGCAGTGCGAACTCCACTGTGCGAGAGGTGGGTATCGCACTCGGCATCGCAGTACTGACAGCGGTGTTCATCGGGGCCGGTGGATCACTGACGCCCACCGGTTACACCGACGCCTTGGCGCCCGCTCTGCTCGTCGGCGCAGGGGCAGTGGCGATCGGACTGGTGGCGGCGCTGTTCATGCCGGGCCGTTCCGTCGGACCGGTGGAAGCGCTCACGGTTGGCCGGGAAATGCCGTCGACGACGGACTGACGCCCAGAATCTGCTGCCACGTCGCGAGGCGAACCGCGGCGTCGGTCAGTGCCTGCACCCCCATCTCGCGAGTGGCTCCGGACTGGCTGCGTTCGATCAGCGAACGCCACGCGATACTCGTGTCGATCTCGGCCTGCGCGGCCAACTGCGCAGCCGAGATCGCGTCGGTCACGGGAAACGGGGACGCATACGCCGGATCGGGCAGCGGAACAGAAACGCTCGCCGCCTGAAGGGCGTCGATCGTCGAATCTCGACGCGCGCGATGGGCAGCGGTGTTCGACGCCACCACCTCGGCGCGCGTGGGGTTGGAGAACGCCGCCACGACGCCGTAGGCGAACACCGCCGCATACTCGGCGTGGAGTGCATCGACGAGGCCTTGCTGTTCCGGACCGAGATCGCTCATGCCAGCACCACCAGGGCCGAGACCGTGCACGAAGCGCTGATCGAACCGAGAAGGCCGGCCCGGTAACCGCTTTCGTTACGAGCCGCATTCGCTGCGCTGCCGGCAGAGGAGGTCAACATCTCCCGCACGGCCGCGAGATCGGGCGGCGGCGTCGTGGGAGCGGGCGTTGTGGTGCTCGCAGTAGTGGACGTACCGGTCGAGGCACCGGTGGCGCGGGCGATCTCGGTTTCGAGCGCATCGGCGTGCTCGGTCCGTTGCGCCGCAACGATCCCCAGTGCGGCTGCGTAATCGGCGATCACCGTCGCTGCCGCGGTGGCATCCGCCGCATCCGCGCGGGCAGCGCGCAACTGCGCGGTCAGGGTATCGAGGGCAGGACCCGAGATCGTCTCCTGGCCACAGGCCGCAACACTCGACACGGTGGCCGCGGACAGAGCGGCCACACCGGCGAGTCGGAACAGCCCACGGCGACTGAGCGCGAAGGGGACGGTCGGCGTTGGCACTCCGATATCGTGCCAGACCGCAGCGCTTGCACTCGCCGTGCCCGTGTGTCGCGTCGGCCGATCGTGGTCACGAGCACTGTCTGCGGGGCGGTAGGCTGTTGGTTCACCAAACGCAGTCCGGCTGCCCTACGCCGGGTCGCCCACAACTACACACGAGGAGTTCGCGACATGCCTGTTCCGTCCAAGGAAAGGGTTGTCGAACTGCTCGCCGACCTCGTTCGAGATCGGGGTTACGACCTCGAGGACGTGAACGTGGTCGCCGCAGGAAAGCACAGTGCAGTGCGCATCATGGTCGATCGCGAAGAGGGAATCGACCTCGACGCGCTCCCGGAACTGAGCCGCGAGATCTCGGATGCCTTCGATGCCGTGACGGATTTCGGGGAAGCGCCCTACACGTTGGAAGTCACCACCCCCGGAATCGATCGCCCGCTGACCGAGGCACGGCATTGGCGTCGGGCCCGCGGGCGCAAGGTGCGTGTCGAACTCGCCGACGGCAAGTTCGACGGTCGCGTCGGTGTCCTCGACGGCGATTCGGTCACCGTGGTGGTCAAGGAGAAAGGCATTCTGTCGACGCGGTCGGTCGCGCTTGCCGATGTTGTGAAAGCTGTTGTGCAGGTTGAGTTCTCGCGTCCCAGCGCTGAGGAGATGGACCTGGCGGGTGGTGTGGTCGGCAGTCGGCCGTCGCCCGCGAACACCGATGAGATCGTGGATGTGGAAGCACCGGAAGAAGGGTCGGACAAGTGAATATCGACATTGCCGCATTGCGTGCCATCGAGGCGGACAAGGGAATTCCGATCGAGATGGTGATCTCGACGATTCAGACCGCATTGCTGACGGCCTACCGGCACACCGAAGGGCACCAGTCCAACGCGTGGATCGACGTCGATCGCAAGACCGGATCCGTTCGGGTGATGGCCAAGGAGCTCGACGCCGACGGCAATCTGATCTCCGAGTGGGACGACACCCCCGAGGGCTTCGGACGCATCGCGGCGACCACGGCGCGCCAGGTCATTCTGCAACGCCTACGCGACGCCGAGCACGAGCGTTCGTTCGGCGAGTACTCCACGCACGAGGGTGAGATCGTCAACGGTGTCATTCAGCGCGACACGCGCGCCAACGCCAAGGGCACGGTCATCGTCCGCATCGGCAGTGACGCCAACGGTGCCGACGGCCTCCTCCCACCCGCCGAGCAGGTGCCGGGCGAAAGTTACGAGCACGGCGAGCGCATCAAGTGCTACGTCGTCGGAGTCGCCCGGGGCAATCGCGGCCCGCAGATCACCCTCTCGCGCACCCATCCGAATCTGGTACGCAAGCTGTTCGCCCTCGAGGTGCCCGAGATCGCCGACGGTTCGGTCGACATCGTGGCAGTGGCCCGCGAGTCGGGGCACCGCTCGAAGATCGCCGTCGCGTCCACCGTGTCCGGTCTCAACGCCAAGGGCGCCTGCATCGGACCGATGGGTCAGCGCGTGCGCAACGTGATGAGCGAACTGGCGGGCGAGAAGATCGACATCATCGACTTCGACGAGGACCCGGCCACGTTCGTCGGGAATGCTCTCTCGCCCTCGAAGGTTGTCTCGGTGACGGTGGTCGACGCCGTTGCACGGGCGGCCCGTGTCGTGGTTCCCGAGTACCAGCTCTCCTTGGCAATCGGCAAGGAAGGGCAGAACGCGCGACTGGCCGCTCGATTGACCGGTTGGCGTATCGACATCCGCAGCGATGCGGCGGCACCCGAGACGACCAGCGCGTAGGGCCGGAATGCGGAGTTCGAGGCAATACAGCGGTAGAGTGGTCGATGGTTCGGTAACGACCTCTCCGCCCAGGGGTATGAACGCGAGAATCCGGTAGTGACAAGCCGGCCGATTCGCACATGCGTCGGGTGCAGGGAGCGAGTGCCGGCCACCGATCTGTTGAGGATCGTGGTTCGAGAAGCTGGTTCGCACGAATTCGCTCTCGTCCCCGACGTCCGGCATTCGATGTCCGGCCGTGGTGCGTGGTTGCACTACAGCCGAGAGTGCCTGCACAATGCGGAACGACGCCGAGTCTTCGGTCGTGCGTTTCGGATATCGGGAAATGTGGAATCGTCCGCAGTGGCAGTCGTGCTCGACGAGTACGAGAAGCTGCAGGCCGAGGTCACGACAAGAGCAACACCCGTCGACAAGAACAGGCAACAGCACTGATGAGCACACCGTGAAGCACCAACGATGAACGTCCATCGGAGATAACCCGAGGTCGTGCGGGCACCAAGCCTCGCTCGGCCTCTCAGTGAGGAGAGCAGTGGCAGGCAAGGCCCGCGTGCACGAGTTGGCTAAAGAACTCGGTGTCACCAGTAAGGAACTACTCGCACGGCTCAAAGAGCAAGGCGAGTTCGTCAAGTCCGCATCATCCACAGTCGAAGCCCCCGTGGCCCGTCGACTGCGTGAATCCTTCCCGTCCGACAACGCCGACGCACCGGCGGCGACCGCATCTGCACCGAACGGCCGCGCAGCGGCCGATCGCGCTGCAGGCAGCACCGCGAAGCCGAGTGCAGCGAAACCGGGCGGACCCCGTCCCGGCCCCAAGCCGGCCCCCCGTCCGGCAGAGCCGGAAGCACCCGCAGCGCAAGCTCCCGCGGAGGCTGCACCCGCAACTCCCGCTGCCGCTCCGGCTCCGGCCCCGGCAGCTCCCACGCCCGCGCCCGCAGCGCCCGCTGCTCCGGTCGAGCAGGCTCCGGCCGCGTCGGCCACCAGCAGCGACGCCGCTCCGGCCCCGGCAGCTCCCAAGCCCGCAGGTCCCGGCCCCAAGCCCGGTCCCAAGGCACCGCGCGTGGGCAACAACCCGTACTCCTCGGCACCCGTGGAACGACCGGCTCCCCGGCCCGCTCCCGGTGCGCCACGCCCCGCAGGCGGACGCCCCGCTCCCGGGCAGGGTGGGCCTCGCCCCGCCGCACCGTCCGGCGGCAGTCGCCCGGCACCCGGGCAGGGTGGGCCTCGTCCCGCACCGGGTCAGGCCGGACCTCGTCCGAGCCCCGGCTCGATGCCTCCTCGCCCCAACCCGGGTGCGATGCCGACCCGTTCGGCACGTCCAGGTCCCGCTGCAGGTCGGCCGGGTCGTCCCGGCGGCGCTCCCGGCGGACGTCCGGGTGGCGGCGGTGGCGGTGGCTATCGCGGTGGTGGCGCCCCCGGTGCTCCCGGCGGTGCCCCCGCAGGCGGCGCTCCCGCAGGTGGTTTCCGTGGCCGTCCCGGCGGCGGTGGACGCCCCGGTCAGCGCGGCGCAGCCGCAGGTGCATTCGGTCGTCCCGGCGGAGCAGTTCGTCGTGGTCGCAAGTCGAAGCGGGCAAAACGCGCCGAGTACGAGAGCATGCAGGCTCCCGCAGTCGGCGGCGTCAGGCTGCCCCGCGGTAACGGTGAGACCATCCGTCTCGCCCGCGGAGCATCGCTGTCGGACTTCGCGGACAAGATCGACGCGAATCCGGCCGCTCTCGTGCAGGCCCTGTTCAACCTCGGCGAGATGGTCACCGCGACCCAGTCCGTCAACGACGAGACGCTGGAGCTTCTCGGCGGCGAGATGAACTACGTCGTCCAGGTCGTCAGCCCCGAGGACGAAGATCGTGAGCTGCTCGATTCGTTCGACCTCACCTACGGCGAGGACGCCGGCGGCGAAGAAGATCTGGAACAGCGTCCCCCGGTGGTCACCGTCATGGGCCACGTCGATCACGGTAAGACGCGACTGCTCGACTCGATTCGTAACACCACGGTGCGCGAAGGCGAGGCAGGCGGAATCACGCAGCACATCGGTGCGTACCAGGTGCTGACCGAGCTCGAGGGCAACGAACGCCTCGTGACGTTCATCGACACCCCCGGTCACGAGGCCTTCACGGCCATGCGTGCCCGCGGTGCCAAGGCCACCGACCTCGCGATTCTCGTGGTCGCGGCCGACGACGGTGTCATGCCGCAGACGGTGGAGGCCATCAATCACGCTCAGGCGGCCGACGTTCCGATGGTCGTCGCGGTGAACAAGATCGACAAGGAAGGCGCGAACCCGGACAAGATCCGGCAGCAGCTGACCGAATACGGTCTGGTCGCCGAGGAATACGGCGGCGAGACGATGTTCGTCGACATCTCCGCCAAGCAGGGCACCAACATCGATGCCCTCCTCGAAGCGGTACTGCTGACGGCCGACGCATCGCTCGATCTGCGAGCGAACCCGGACATGGAAGCCCAGGGTGTCGCCATCGAGGCGCACCTCGACCGTGGACGTGGCCCCGTCGCGACCGTGCTCATCGCTCGCGGAACCCTGCGCGTCGGTGACTCGATCGTCGCCGGCGACGCATACGGACGCGTCCGGCGAATGGTCGACGAGCACGGTGACGACGTCACCGAGGCAATGCCGTCGCGCCCCGTCCAGGTCATCGGCTTCACGTCGGTGCCCGGTGCAGGCGACAACCTGTTGGTCGTCGACGAGGACCGGATCGCCCGTCAGATCGCCGACCGTCGCAATGCGCGCAAGCGCAATGCTCTGGCGGCCAAGAGCCGCAAGCGCATCAGCCTCGACGATCTCGATGCAGCTCTGAAGGAGACTTCGCAGCTCAACTTGATCCTCAAGGGCGACAACTCGGGAACCGTGGAAGCGCTCGAAGAGGCGCTGCTCGGTATCGAGATCGACGACGAGGTGGAGTTGCGCGTCATCGACCGCGGTGTCGGTGGTGTCACGGAGACCAACGTCAACCTGGCGTCGGCATCCAACGCGATCATCATCGGGTTCAACGTTCGAGCGGAGGGCAAGGCCACCGAGCTGGCCAACCGCGAAGGCGTCGACATCCGGTACTACTCGGTGATCTACCAGGCGATCGACGAGATCGAGAAGGCCCTCAAGGGCATGCTCAAGCCGGTGTACGAGGAGGTCGCCCTCGGGCAGGCCGAAATCCGCGCGCTGTTCCGTTCCTCCAAGGTCGGAAACATCGCCGGTTGCCTCGTCACCTCCGGTACGATCCGTCGCAACGCGAAGGCGCGACTCATTCGAGACAGCGCTGTCGTTGCGGAAACCGTCACGATCTCCTCGCTCCGCCGTGAGAAGGACGACGCGACGGAGGTCCGTGAAGGTTACGAGTGTGGTTTGACGGTGACGTACTCCGACATCAAGGTGGGCGATGTCATCGAGGCGTACGAACTCCGTGAAAAGCCGCGCGACTAGAACAGATGCGGAGCCGTTCGGCTCCGCATCCGGTCGCGTCGGCTCGGTGGTGAAGCCAGGGGAGTGACACTGCGCTCCGACTTTCGAGCCGGTGGTGGTACGACAGATGTACCGCCACCGGCTTTGTCGTCGAAGCTGATCGAAGGACGTCAGCGTGTATCTGGGTGCTCTGGAGTTGGACGTGTTGTTGGGGGATGTACGTTCGCTCGCCGAGAAACGGTCGATGATGGAACCGGTGCTCGGTGATTTGCACAGGATGGGAGTCTCGGCCGCCGAAACCGGTGAGCGAGAACGTATTCGGCGGTCCCTGTTGGGGGTTGCCGCGGCCGGTACCGATGTAGACCTGCTGCACGACAAGCTGGACGAGTGCGAACGGCACGTCGCCGAACGCCACGATCTGGAACTGTTGGCAGTACGCCGGAGAATCTTCGGACCCGAGGATTGATCCGGAAGATCCGCCGAGCACTGTCGGCGGATGTGACGTGCACAACCGCCGATGCGTCGGATCAGATCGGGCATCGGCCATGAAAGAGGAGTGTGATTGTCGTGGTGGACCAGGCCAGGGCTCGTAAGTTGTCCAAGCGAATCGCCGCCATCGTTGCGACGGCGATCGATCACGAGATCAAGGATCCGCGGCTGGCCTTCGTGACCATCACCGACACCAAGGTGACCGCCGACCTGCACGATGCCACGGTGTACTACACCGTCATGGGTGAAGACCTCGACACTCCGCCGGATCTGCAGGCTGCCGCAGCGGGACTGGAAAAGGCCAAGGGTGTGCTGCGCTCGAAAGTCGGAGCCGGAACGGGTGTGCGGTACACACCGACCTTGACGTTCGTGACCGACACGGTGCCCGACACCGCGCGCCACATGGAAGACCTTCTCGAACGCGCACGCGTGGCCGACGAGGAACTGGCACGCGCCCGAGCGAACGCCAAGCCCGCCGGGGACCCGGACCCGTACAAGGCCCCACGCGAAGTCGCAGACTTGGATGGTCATTCCGCAGGCTCCACTCCTGCAGACGTCGAGCCTGCCGAAGCCG
Source organism: Rhodococcoides navarretei (assembly GCF_038069675.1). Classification (NCBI taxonomy): domain Bacteria; kingdom Bacillati; phylum Actinomycetota; class Actinomycetes; order Mycobacteriales; family Nocardiaceae; genus Rhodococcoides; species Rhodococcoides navarretei. Next base: position 2,948,263 of record NZ_JBBPCN010000001.1, on the reverse strand, counting down.
ACTGACATGTCCGTTGGTTCGGGGACAGAGTCGGAGACCGTACAGGGCTTGGCGCAGGCGATCGAGATGCTCGAACGTGCATCCTCGGTGACCGTGCTGTGCCACGTTCAGCCCGACGCCGACACGATCGGGAGTGGGCTTGCGCTCGGTTCGGTACTCGAACGTCGCGGCGCGACGGTTCAGGTGGCATTCGCAGCACCGGCGTCTTTGCCCGAGTCCATGGACGAGTTGCCCGGTAGGCACCTTCTGGTCGACGCCGACAAGGTCACCGACACCGTCGACCTGGTGGTCACGGTCGACGCCGGCAGTCGGGGTCGGCTGGGTTCACTGGGTGACCGACTCGATACCGCGTCGGCCACCCTTGTCATCGATCACCACCGCAGCAACACTCGCTTCGGGACGGTGAACGTGGTGCATGCGTCCGCGGAGTCGACCACCGCCGTGATCGCGCGACTGCTCGACCAGTGGGGCGTCGAGATCGATGCCGATCTGGCCCACCTGCTGTTCGCAGGCTTGGTCACCGACACCGGATCGTTCCGCTGGGTTCGTCCGGGGTCTCATCTGCTGGCCGAAAGATTGCTGGCCACGGGGATCGACGGCGCTCACATCGCCCGCAAGCTCCTCGACACGCATCCGTTCGACTGGCTGCCGATGCTCGGGTCCGTCCTCGGTTCGGCAACGTTGATTCCCGACGCGGCCGACGGGCGAGGGCTGGTGTACGCCGTCATTCGCAGCGAGGATTCGGCCGGACTGCGGTCGGAGGAGGTCGAGAGCGTGATCGACATCGTGCGCACCACGTCCGAAGCCGAGGTTGCCGCAGTGCTCAAGCAACAGGACTTCGGCTCGGTCTGGGTGGTCTCCCTGCGCTCGAAGACCGAGGTCGACGTCTCGGCGGTGGCGTGCGAACTCGGCGGCGGCGGACACCGTAATGCGGCCGGCTACACCGCACACGGCGACCTGCCCGATGTGATCGATGCGCTGCGCGGGGCCCTCTCGGCGTCGTGAGTTCCACTCCGGTCACCGCTCGAAGAATTCTCGGCCTGTCGCTGCCCTCCCTCGGCGTCCTCGCCGCCGAACCCCTCTACCTGTTGTTCGACGCCGCCGTGGTCGGCAGGCTCGGTGCCTTGGCCCTCGCAGGCCTGGCGATAGGTGGTCTCGTGCTGGCCCAGGTCAGCACCCAGCTGACCTTCCTGTCCTACGGAACGACCGCGCGAGCGGCCCGCATGCACGGTGCCGGTCGGGAACGCGATGCCGTCGGTGAGGGTGTGCAGGCAACCTGGTTGGCCTTCGCGATCGGGCTCGCCATCGTCGCGGTGATGCAGCTGGCCGCCGAGCCCGTGGTGTCGGTGCTGACCGGCGGCGGCGACATCGCCGTCGAGGCCGTCGCGTGGCTGCGGGTGGCTCTGCTGGGTGTGCCGTTCATCCTGGTGTCGCTGGCCGGAAACGGATGGATGCGCGGTGTCCAGAACACGGTGACGCCACTGCGTTTCGTGGTGTTCGGTTTCGGGGTGTCGGCGGTGTTGTGTCCGCTTCTGGTCCATGGGTTGCTCGGATTTCCGCGTCTGGAGCTGGTGGGATCTGCCGTGGCGAACGTGATCGGGCAGGGCGTTGCCGGTGCGTTGTTCGTCCTCGCGGTAGTGCGGGCGAGCGACGAGCTGCGCCCGCGCTGGTCGGTGATGCGCGCGCAGTTGGTGCTGGGCCGTGACCTGATCGTGCGCAGCCTCGCGTTTCAAGCCTGCTTCCTCTCGGCCGCTGCGGTTGCATCGAGGTTCGGAGCGGCCTCGGTTGCCGCGAACCAGGTGGTTCTGCACATGTGGAACCTGGTGTCGTTGATGCTCGATTCGTTGGCGATCGCCGCTCAGACCCTGGTCGGGGCTGCCCTGGGCGCAAGCAGGATCGACGACGCGCGCGCACTTGCGTGGCGATTGACGGCGTGGTCGACGGTGTTCGCGGTCGTCCTCGCCGGCGTGTTCGCAGTAGGGCGATCGTTTGTCCCGCAGCTGTTCACCACCGACGCGTCGGTCATCGGTGAGATGCATGCGATCTGGTGGATCTTCGTCGCGATCATTCCCATTGCGGGGGTGGTGTTCGCGTTGGACGGAGTGCTGCTCGGCAGTGGTGACGCGGCTTTCCTGCGGAACGCGACCCTGGCGTGTGCCGTAGTGGGCTTTCTGCCGTTCATCTGGTGCGCGCTCGTTTTCGACTGGGGGCTGGTCGGCATCTGGACAGGCCTCGGCGTCTTCGTCGGCCTTCGGATGCTCGCGGTCGCGGGCCGGGTGCTGTCCGGGAAGTGGTTGGTCATCGGCAGCGACCGTCAACTACGCCGGTAGCCATCGCTCCTGGCGGCCGACGGCAATGCGGGGTGCAATGCCACCTCACGGCTCTTGACGACGAAGAACACGCTGCGGCCGGGTTCGAGCCCGAGATCCGAGACTGCAGCAGGGGTGATATCGGCGGCCATGCCGGGAGAGCCGTCGGGTTGTGGACGTGACCGGACGCGTATGCCGGAGCCCTGTACCTCCATCTCCTCGATCACCACCTCGAACACGTTCCGGGGGCTGGCGTGCGGTGCAGTCAGGTGTACCGAGACGGCGGCGGGGGAGAACACCGCCACCACTGAAGTTCCGGTGGTGTGCCGCCCGGAGCCATGGACGGTCACTCCCCAGTTCGTGGTCAGGGACGTCGAGTTTTCGGCATCGACCGCCCGTCCCGAGATAAGGTTCACCCCGGCGATGCGGGCACCGAATTCGCTGCGAGGGGCGGTCAGGACCTCGGTGACCGACCCTCGCTCGACGACGCGTCCACCATCGATGACCGCGACGGAATCTGCGAGGGCAACGACGTCGAGCAGATCGTGGGTCACGATCAAGGCCGTGCGGCCGCTCTCGCGCAACACTGTGCGCAGCACTCGCCGAATGCCCGGTGCCGTGTCCACATCCAGCGCCGCCAGCGGTTCGTCGAGCAACAGCAGTCGTGGATCGGCCGCCAGAGCGCGCGCAATGGCGATACGTTGGGCCTGACCGCCCGACAGCTGCGCAGGGCGGCGATCTGCCAGGTGGGAGGCTCCGACCGCACCCAGCCAGGTATCGGCGACGGCCCGCGCGGTGGCGCGGTTCGCGCCGGTGCTGCGTGGTGCGAAAGCCACGTTCGTGCGCGCGTCCATGTGAGGAAACAGCAGAGCTTCCTGAGCGAGGGTCGCGACACCTCGGGCGTGAATCGGCACTATGGTGTTCGAGGCGGTGTCGGTCAACACGTCCTCGCCGAGTCGGACGATACCGGCGTCGGGTGCCACGACGCCCGAGATCAGTTGCAGCAGTGTCGATTTGCCTGCCCCATTGGGTCCGAGGACGGCGACCGTCTCACCCTCTAGTACATCCAGTTCGAGATCGATGCCGCGACTGCCGAGGGTGGCCCGGAGGTGGAGTGAGTTCACAACGTTCCCGACGACCGTGTGCCGCGCGCGGTCACGACGACGAGTGCCGCGACGAGAATCAGCACCAGCGACAGCGCTACTGCGGCATCGGGGTCGCTCTCGCGCTGCAGATAGATTTCCAGAGGCAGTGTCCTGGTCACACCTTCGAGGGAGCCTGCGAAAGTCAGCGTCGCTCCGAATTCTCCGAGTGCGCGCGCGAACGCGAGAACGGTTCCTGATATGAGCCCGGGAAGAATCAACGGAACGGTGACTCGCCGTAGGACGGTCGTCGGTGTGGCTCCCAGGGTGGCAGCCACCACGTCGTAGCGGTCACCGGCCGTGCGCAACGCGCCCTCCACGCTGACGACGAGAAACGGAAGCGACACGAAGACCTGCGCCAGCACCACGGCCGAGGTGGTGAAGGCGATCCGAATCCCGAAGGCCTCGAGATGTTCGCCCAGCAGCCCTTGGCGTCCGAAGGTGTAGAGCAGCGCGATGCCGCCGACCACCGGTGGCAGAACCAGGGGCAGTACGACGAGGGAGCGAAGGATCGAGAGGCCACGAATCGAGCTGCGCGAGAGCACGATGGCCATCGGCACGCCCAGAAGCACGCACACAGCGGTACTGGTCGTCGCCGTCTTCAGGCTGAGAATCAGTGCTGCAACCGCCGATTCGGAGGTGACGAGTTCGAGAAAGTTCGACCAGTCGATTCGGGTGAACATCGCGGCCAGCGGCAGAACGACGACGAGTGCTCCCACAGCAGCCGGTGCGAATATCCACACCGGTACTCCGACGGTCGGACGGTGCCCTGCGGTGGACCGCCCGCCGTCGGCGGCTCGAGCGGTCACGGTGCCGCGAAGCCGGCTCGACCGAGCACATCTCGCCCGACGGGTCCGGCGACGAACTCGGTGAATGCTCGCGCTGTGTCCGGGTTGCCGGAACCGCTCAACGTCGCGATCGGGTAGATGTTGACGGCCTCACTGGACTCCTCGAAGGGCACCGTGGTCACGGCTGCGCCTGCCCCGGAAGCATCGGTGACGTAGACCAGTCCGGCATCGGCCTGCCCCGAGGTGACCTTGCCCAGCACGTCGGTGACCGAGGATTCCTCGCTCACCGCCGGAATCGTCCTACCCGTCGCTGCCTCGACGGTTGCCGTCGCCGCGCCGCACGGCACCTGGGGTGCGCAGATCACGGTGAGGACGTCGGGGTTCGCCAGGTCGGCGAAGGATGTGATGCCGAACGGGTTTCCGGGGGCGGTGACGACGGTCAGCGTGTTGGAGGCGAAGTCGACCGGTTCTCCCGCGACCAGGCCCTCGTCGACCGTCTCGGTCATGTTCTTCGTATCTGCCGAGGCGAAGACGTCGGCCGGAGCACCGGAGATCAGCTGCGCGGCCAGATCGGAGGAGCCGGCGAAGCTGAACTCCACCGACGTGCCGGGGTGTTCGGCCTCGAATCGAGCACCGAGATCGGTGAACGTCGCGCGAAGCGATGCCGCGGCGAAGACGGTGATCTCGCCTCCGACCGCGTTGCCGTCCGAGGTCACATCGGGTGTGCCCGGGTCGGACTGCGAGCTGCACCCGACGAGCATCAGGGTGGCTGCAACCAGAACTGCGGATGCCGAGCGCATGGTCTTCATGAACATCTCCAGCGTTCTACGGTGTCTCGACGATGACGGTGGTCGCCTTGACGACGGCGACGGTGACCTTGCCGGGCTCGAGCCCCAGTTCGCGAACCGATCGGGTGCTCATCAACGACACGATCGTGAACGGCCCGCACTGCATGCTCACCTCGCTCATCACCGCGTCCGAGACGACCTCGGTGACCAAACCCACGAGCCGGTTGCGGGCAGAGCTGCCGCCCGACGAGATCTCCGGCGGGGGGACGGCATGCTCGCGTGCGTAGTCGGCCAGGTCACGGCCGGCGATGACCTTGCGTCCGGTCTCGTCCTCGAGCGAGGGGAGCGCGCCGCTGTCGATCCATCTGCGCACGGTGTCGTCACTGACACCCAGGAGCGCTGCGGCGTCCCGAACGCGCACCGGGGGCACTGTCATCGAAGCGCCGACAGGGCAGCTGTCCGCAAACAAGTCATATGGAGCACCATATACCCGAATTTGCGGAGATATCGACCCGATTGTGTCTTCGGCGACCGGAACCACCCGGCCGGTGACCGGGTAGCCCCGTCACCCCGCCGAGATGCGCCGCGGAATCTGCGGGGAGTATTGGACGTTGGTACGTTCTCGGACGGTTCTGGCGATTCGAAGCCGGCGGCCGAGCGCATCGAAAGGAATTTTCAGTGGCAGCGAAGCTGTGGGCAGTGAGCGACATACACGTCGGACATCGAGGCAATCGGCCGGTCACCGAGGACATCTTTCCCGAGTCGCCCGACGACTGGCTTATCGTGGCCGGCGATGTATCGGAGAAGACCGACGACATCAAGTGGGCGCTCGAACTGCTGCGTAGCCGTTTCGCGAAGGTCATCTGGGTTCCCGGGAATCACGAACTGTGGACGACGGTGAAAGACCCCGTCCAGATTCACGGAGCCGCTCGGTACGAGTACCTGGTCAACCTGTGCCGCGAGATCGACGTCGTCACCCCGGAAGACCCGTACCTGCGGTGGGAGGGTGAGGGTGGCCCGGCGACGATCGTGCCGATGTTCCTGCTCTACGACTACACGTTCCTGCCGCAGGGAGCGCGCGACAAGGAGCACGGTCTGGCGATCGCACGGGAGAAGAACGTCGTCGCCACCGACGAATTCTTGCTCTCCTCGCAGCCGTACGCGACGCGTGACGCCTGGTGCCATGCGCGGATCGAGGCCACCCGGGAGCGCCTCGATGCGCTGGACACCTCTGTTCCGACCGTGTTGATCAATCACTTCCCGATGGTTCGGCAGCCGACCGAGGTGCTGTTCTACCCGGAATTCGCACTGTGGTGTGGATCCACCCTCACGGCGGATTGGCACACGCGGTACAACGCGATCTGCTCGGTGTACGGTCACCTGCACATCCCGCGGACCACCTACTACGACGGCGTTCGCTTCGAGGAGGTGTCGGTGGGCTACCCACGCGAATGGCAGCGGCGCGGCCTGCCGAACAACGTTCTGCGACAGATCCTTCCGGTCCCCGAGTACCCGCCGGGCGCGTTGAACAAGTGGGGCGGACACTTCACCGTGACGCCCGAGATGGAGGCAGAGGTCGAGAAGATGAGGGCCGGCAAGTGATCGAATCCATACTTCCCGACGGCGTCGTCTCGGCCGAGTTGTTCGCCGATCCGCCGGGTTTGACGCCGCATCCGCTCGAAGCGCCGCTGGTCGCCAAGGCGGTGGACAAACGCAAGCGGGAGTTCACCTCGGCTCGACACTGCGCACGGGTGGCGATGGAGAAGCTGGGTGTGGAGCCGGCACCGATCATGCGCGGCAAGTCCGGAGCACCGCAGTGGCCGAAGGGTGTGGTCGGATCGTTGACGCACTGCGACGGGTATCGCGGTGCGGTATTGGCGTACTCGATGCAGGTGCGTTCGGTGGGGATCGACGCCGAGCCGCACGGACCCTTGCCGGACGGGGTACTCGAGGCGGTGAGCTTGGCGGCCGAACGGGACTGGCTCGAGACCGCAGGCCGTGAGGACGTGCATTGGGATCGAGTGTTGTTCTGCGCCAAGGAAGCCACGTACAAGGCCTGGGAGCCGTTGACCGGACGGTGGCTCGGCTTCGAGGACGCGCACATCACGTTCGAGCGCACCGGCTCGGGTGACGACATCTCGGGAACGTTCCACTCCGAGCTGCTGGTGCCCGGGGACACGGTGTCCGGGCCGCCGTTGCGGGCCTTCGACGGTCGATGGATGGTGGCAGGCGGTCTGGTGATGACCGCGATCTCGGTGATGTGACGACCGGCTCCGCGAGCCTGGCACAATGCTCTCTCGTGAGTGCTCGCGAAAAGATCTCGTCCGGTCTCGTCGGTGCCGGCCTGCTGGTGGTCGACAAGGGGCCGGGAGTGACGAGCCACGATGTGGTGGCGTCGTGCCGAAAACTGTTGCGCACCAGGAAGGTCGGCCATGCGGGGACGCTGGATCCGATGGCGACCGGTGTGCTGGTGCTCGGCGTCGAGCGAGCCACCAAGATGCTCGGCTTGCTCTCGCTGACCACCAAGTCCTACACCGCCACAGTGCGGCTCGGCCGGAGCACGACGACCGACGACGCCGAGGGTGACGTCCTGGCCGATGTCTCGGCCGCGCACGTTTCCGACTCGGAAATCTCGACCGCGATCGCCGCCCTCACCGGTGACATCGAGCAGGTGCCTGCCAGTGTCAGCGCCATCAAGGTCGACGGACAGCGAGCCCACAAGCTGTCTCGAGCCGGCGAGGAGTTCACCCTCGCCGCCCGGAAGGTCAGCGTCACCCGATTCGACGTGACGGCCAGACGTGATGTGGCCGACAGCGAATCCGCGTTCGTCGACCTCGATATCGAGGTGGAGTGCACGTCGGGGACGTATGTTCGGGCCCTGGCCCGCGACCTCGGTGCGGCACTGGGAGTGGGTGGGCACCTGACAGTGCTGCGTCGCACTCGTGTCGGGCCCTTCACCCTCGAGCACGCACGCACACTCGAGGAACTGGCCGAGGATCCAGCCGTGAGCCTGGACATCGACGAGGCCGCGCGAACGGCTTTTCCACACCGGCAGATCGACGCCTCGGAAGCTGAATCGTTGAGCCAGGGACGGTGGCTGGATCCGATCGGAATCGACGGGGTGTACGCGGCCGTCGATCCCACGGGTCACACCATCGCGCTGCTCCAGGAGAAGGGCAAGCGCGCCAGTTCGGTCATGGTCGTGCGGCCCGCAACGTTGCGCGGGCACTGAAACATTCGGCACGGGTGCGGCACGGACCCGAAGATCAGTTCGCCGGAACCATCCAGATCGCCTCGGCGGCACGGTGGCCGAGGTCGATGGAATCGGTGGCGTCGGTGCGGGCCAATTCGATGGCCACGGTACCGGCGTAATCGCGTCGTTCGACCACCGTGATGGGCAGGTCGAGCGTGATGCCGACGGAATCGAAGTAGCGAAGCATTGCCGGGTCGGAATCGGAGATTCGGGCAACGCGGCCGGACTGTCCGTCGATGTACTCGCTCAGGCGGGTTGCGGACGGTGTGTCGATTGCGCCGTCGACCGAGGGAATCGGGTCGCCGTGCGGATCTCGCTCGGGGTGGCCGAGTTTCGCGTCGATGCGGTCCATCATCAGGTCGGAGACGGCGTGTTCGAGGATCTCGGCCTCGTCGTGCACCTCGTCCCATCCGTATCCGAGTTCGCGAACCAGGTAGGTCTCGATCAGACGGTGCCGACGAACCATGCCGATGGCAGCCAGACGACCCTTCTCGGTCAGCGAGATCGCCCCGTACCGGGCGTGGTCGACCATGCCCTGGTCGGCGAGTTTGCGAATCGCCTCGGACACCGTCGATGCCGAGACACCGATGCGCTCGGAGAGCATCTTGGTGCTGACGGAGTCCTCGCTCCACTCGCTGGCCGTCCAGATGACCTTGAGGTAATCCTGCGCAACCGCCGACAGCTGGACGCCCTCGTCGGCCGGTGCGGAATCGGTTTTTTGTTGCGCCACGTCGCCGAGCTTAGGCAATCCAATGGAAAAAGACACCTCACCCGGCCGGAGCTACCGGCACCTGTCCGCGTTGCCGGAGAGCACGGACCACGATGCCCTGCGAGGGGCTGAAGAGGTATGCGAGCACGAAGACGAGTCCCTGGGTCAGCACGACGCTGCCGCCGGAGGACACGTCGAGATAGAAGCTGGCGTAGATCCCCACCAGCGCGCAACCCACCGAGATGAGCGGTGCGAGCACCAGCATGCGGCCGAAGCTGTGCGTGAGCAGATAGGCGGACGCACCGGGAGTGATGAGCATCGCCACAACGAGGATGACGCCGACGGCCTGAAGTGCGACCACGGTGGTCAGCGCGAGCAAGGTCAGCATCACGGCCGAGATCACCGTCGGGTTGATGCCGACGGCGCGGGCCTGGGTGCGGTCGAAGGCGAAAAGAGTGAAATCGCGACGCTTGACGATCATGACGGCCAGCGTGATTCCGCCGAGGACGAACACCTGGACCATGTCGGCCTGCGAGACTCCGAGCAGATTGCCGAACAGGATGTGGTTGAGGTCGATCTGACTCGGAAACTTCGAGATCAGGACGACGCCGAGCGCGAACAGAGTGGTGAAGACGACGCCGATCGCGGCGTCCTCCTTGACGATGGTGGTGTTGCGGACCACTCCGATGGCACCGACCGCGATGAGAGCGAACAGAAGAGCTCCGATCGCGAACGGTGCCCCGAACAGGTACGACAGCGCAACGCCGGGAAGGACTGCGTGCGAGACGGCGTCGCCCATCAGTGACCAGCCGATGAGGACGAGCCAGCAGCTGAGTACCGCGCACACGATCGAGGCGGTGACGGTCACCAGGAGCGCCCGCTGCATGAAGGTGTATTCGAGTGGGTCCACGAGAAAGTCGATCAGGTACACGGTTCAGCTCGCTTCCGGAGTTCGGGTTGCCGGAGTTCGCGCGCCCGCACCCAGTTGGTCGACCTTCGACGGGTCGATGCCGAAGGCAAGAGCCAGGTTTTCCGGTCGCAGTACTTCGGTTGGACTGCCGTGCATCAGCACCCGCTGCTGCAGCAGGATCGCTTCGTCGCACAGCTCCGGTAGGGCATGAAGATCATGGGTGGACACGAGAACCGAGGCACCGTGTGCGGCGAGCTCGCGGAGCAGTCGGGTGATGGTGGCTTCGGTCTTCTTGTCCACGCCTGCGAAGGGCTCGTCGAGCAAGAGCAGCGACGCCTCCTGGGCGATGGCGCGGGCGACGAACGCACGTTTGCGTTGACCGCCGGAGAGCTGGCCGATCTGTCGGTCCGCGAGTTCGGCCAGGTCGACGCGCTGAAGAGCCTCGTCGACGGCCAGTCGATCGGCTGCTCGGGGAGTGCGAAAGAAGTTCTGCTTCCCGTATCGGCCCATCATCACCACGTCGCGCACGCTGATCGGGAACGTCCAGTCGACGGATTCCGCCTGGGGCACGTAGCTGATCGTGCCTGCCTTGCGCGCCTGGGCCGGGTCGCCGCCGAACACGGTGATCGAGCCGGAGTTCGGCTTGACCACGCCCATGACCGCCTTGAACAGCGTGGACTTGCCCGATCCGTTCATGCCCACCAATCCGCACACCCGGCCGGGTGCAAGCGTCAGGCTGGTATCGACGAGAGCCACGACGTCGCGGTATCGAACGTTGACGGTGTCCACCGTCAACGCTGCCCCGGTCTCGTGCGGGGCCCTGTGGTGCGGTGCACCGGTGTGCGGGGTCATCGTTCTCCTACCAGTGCGTCGGCGATCAACCGTGCGTCGTAGCGCAGTAGATCCAGGTACGTGGGGACGGGGCCGGCCGCGTCGCTGAGCGAGTCGACGTAGAGCTGTCCGCCGAACCGAGCCCCGGTGTCCTCGGCGACCTGCAGCTGCGCCTTGTCCGAGACGGTCGACTCGCAGAACACGGCGGGTACCTCGTTGTCACGGACGAAGTCGATGGTGCGGACCACCTGCTTCGGCGTTCCTTCCTGCTCGGCGTTGACCGGCCACAGGTAGGCCTCCTGCAGATCGAAGTCACGAGCCAGATAACCGAATGCGCCCTCACAGGTGACGAGCGCACGTTGACGATCGGGCAGCCCGGAGAGATCTGCGTCCAGTTCGGCACCGACCTCGCGGAGCTGTCCGATGTACGCGGCTGCGTTCGCGCGGTAGTCGTCGGTGTTGGCGGGGTCGAGCGCGACGAACGCGTCGGCGATGTTCTCGACGTACGTCTCGGCGACGACGGGGGACATCCAGGCATGGGGGTTCGCTTTGCCCGCGTAGGCGTCGTCGCGGATGTAGATCGGGTCCACGTTCGCACTCACCACGGCGTGGGGAGCGGGGATGCGCTCGACGAATTTCTCGAACCAGGCCTCGAGCCCGAGACCGTTGTCCAGGATCAGCTCGGCCTGCTCTGCGGTGCGCAAATCTCCGGGTGTCGGCTCGTAGCCGTGGATCTCGGCACCGGCTTTTGTGATTGATTCCACTCGAAGGTGGTCGCCGGCGACATTGGCGGCCATGTCCGCGAGAACGGTGAAGGTCGTCAGCACCAAAGGTCTGCCGTCGTCGAGTAAAGGCGGATCTTCTTCTCCGACAGCGCGGGCGCAGCTGGTCGACGCCGCGACCAGTAGCCCCACCACGGCCCAGCTCGCGAGGATCCGCCGAGTGCGAGATCCTTGCAGGCGAAGAAATAAGTTAGGCACCCCGAAATATTTACCGTGGGGATACCTTTTTGTCCATACCCGCCACATGCGACACGCCTGTCCGAGAGTGACCGAGCGGCCGTCGGGCCGTAGGCTTCGCAGTGTGCAGAGATGGCGAGGTCTCGACGATGTACCTGCCGACTGGGGTCGGTGCGTGCTGACGATCGGCGTCTTCGACGGCGTTCATCGCGGACACGCACAACTGATCGGGCGAGCGGTGGCCGCTGCGAAGAAGCGCGGCGTTCCCAGCGTGCTCATGACATTCGATCCCCATCCGATGGAAGTAGTGCGGCCGGGGAGCCATCCCGCTCAGTTGACCACCCTGACGAGGCGAGCCGAACTGGCCGAGGAATTGGGAATCGACGTGTTCTGCGTGATGCCGTTCACGCCCGAGCTGATGAAGCTCACCCCCGAGCGATACGTGCACGAGATCCTGATCGAACGCCTGCACGTTGCCGAGGTCGTCGTCGGCGAGAACTTCACGTACGGAAAAAAGGCGCTCGGCACCGTGCCCATGCTGCGCAAGATCGGCGAGCGGTCCGGATTCGCAGTGGACGGAGTCAATCTGCTCGCCGAGCATGCCGTGACGTTCTCCTCGACGTACATCAGATCGTGCGTGGACGCCGGAGACGTCGCCGCGGCCACTGCCGCGCTCGGGCGACCGCACCGCGTCGAGGGTGTCGTCGTGCACGGCGACGGCCGAGGTCGTCAAATGGGCTACCCCACAGCCAATGTCGCGCCGCCCATGTACTCCGCCATCCCAGCGGACGGCGTCTATGCGGCGTGGTTCACCGTGCTCGGGCCCGGGCCGATCATGGGGACCGTGACGCCGGGGGAGCGGCATCCGGCCGCCGTGTCGGTGGGCACCAATCCCACGTTCTCGGGTCGTACCAGGACCGTCGAGGCGTTCGTGCTCGACGGCGAGGCCGACCTCTACGGGCAACATGTGGCAGTCGACTTCGTCGACCGGCTGCGTGGAATGGAGAAATTCGACTCGATGGAAGCGCTCGTGGAGGAAATGGGACGCGACGCCGAGCGAGCCCGCTCGATCCTGGCGACCAGCACGGCCTGATAGGCTGACCCCTCGGTGCTCGCTGCGGTCCGCGGCGGCTGTACCGGCTTCGATCCCGTGGTGACACGGGGCGCGTTGCTTCCTTTCACGCGGACGTCATTGATCAGGAGTAGTACCAGTGGCATTGACCACCGAACAGAAGAAGGCCGTTCTCAGCGAGTACGGCTTGCACCCCACCGACACGGGCTCGCCCGAGGCGCAGGTTGCAATGCTCACCAAGCGCATCGTCGACTTGACCGAGCACCTCAAGATGCACAAGCACGACCACCACTCCCGCCGCGGCCTGCTGCTGCTGGTCGGACGTCGTCGTCGCCTGCTCAAGTACATCGCGAAGGTCGACGTCACCCGCTACCGTTCGCTCATCGAGCGTCTGGGTCTGCGTCGATAATTCGCATCGACGCGAGGATGTCACCGATGCACGGTTCGACGCGCCGGTGCGCACCCGACTCGCAGCAATAGTGCAGTAGCCAACGAGGCAGTGCTTAGACTGTTCCTCGTTGGCTATCTGTGTTTGTACCGCAAGAACAGTTACGCCAGCACGACAAAGTGGATGCACGGCATCCGCACACCGCCGTGTATGCCTGTCACGCCGTGGTGACGGTCTTCGGTAGTGGCCTTTCGGATACGAGATCCGGTGGGCTTCGATCGATGGCCGCCTCCGCGCAGCCGCGTCCCGAGAGAACATCTCGTCGGATGGACGGCACAGGTATGCCGCCACAGCCAGGAGGGCTCGTGGTGTGTCCGCGCGGGCACGGCAAAGACGAGAGGACGAGAACAGAACATATGACAGAGACAACAACCGTGGACGTCGAAGAAGGCGTTTACGAAGCAACTGCGATCATCGACAACGGCACGTTCGGCAAGCGGACCATCCGCTTCGAGACCGGCCGCCTCGCACAGCAGGCCGCAGGCGCAGTCGCCGCGTACCTCGACGAGGACACCATGCTGCTGTCGGCTACGACCGCAGGCAAGCACCCCCGCGAGGGATTCGATTTCTTCCCGCTGACGGTCGACGTCGAAGAGCGCATGTACGCCGCGGGACGAATCCCCGGATCGTTCTTCCGCCGCGAAGGCCGTCCGTCCACCGACGCCATCCTCACCTGCCGCCTGATCGACCGGCCGCTGCGTCCGACCTTCGTCGACGGACTGCGCAACGAGATCCAGGTCGTCATCACGGTCATGAGCCTCAACCCGGCCGATCTGTACGACGTCGTCGCGATCAACGCGGCATCCGCATCGACGCAGATCGCCGGACTGCCGTTCTCCGGCCCGATCGGCGGCGTTCGCGTCGCACTGATCGACAAGCAGTGGGTCGCGTTCCCGACCAACGAGCAGCTCGAGAAGGCCGTGTTCAACATGGTCGTCGCCGGCCGCATCGTCTCCGGCTCCGGTGCCGACGCAGACGTCGCGATCATGATGGTCGAAGCCGAGGCCACCGAGAACGTCATCGAGCTCATCGAGGGTGGTGCCACCGCCCCCAACGAGGCGGTCGTCGCCGAGGGCCTCGAGGCATCGAAGCCCTTCATCGCCGCCCTGTGCACCGCACAGCAGGAGCTCGCGTCCAAGGCTGCCAAGCCCACCGGCGACTACCCGGTCTTCCCGGCGTACCAGACGGACGTCTTCGAGGCCGTCGAGAACGCCGCGAAGATCCCGCTGAACGAGGCACTGACCATTGCCGGCAAGGCCGAGCGTGAGAGCAAGCTCGACGAGGTCAAGGCTCAGGTCCTCACCTCTGTCGGAGACAGCTTCGCCGGCCGCGAGAAGGAGATCGGCGCCGCATTCCGCGCACTGACCAAGAAGTCGGTTCGCCAGCGCATCCTCACCGATCACTTCCGTATCGACGGCCGCGGCATCACCGACATCCGGTCGCTGTCCGCCGAGGTCGCGATCATCCCGCGTACCCACGGATCGGCCCTGTTCGAGCGCGGCGAGACCCAGATCCTGGGCGTCACCACCCTCGACATGGTCAAGATGGCGCAGCAGGTCGACTCGCTCGGACCCGAGACGTCCAAGCGCTACATGCACCATTACAACTTCCCGCCGTACTCCACCGGTGAGACCGGCCGCGTCGGTTCGCCGAAGCGTCGCGAGATCGGCCACGGCGCACTCGCCGAGCGCGCCCTGCTGCCGGTTCTGCCCAGCCAGGCAGAGTTCCCGTACGCCATCCGCCAGGTCTCCGAGGCACTGAGCTCCAACGGCTCGACCTCGATGGGCTCGGTCTGCGCATCGACCCTGTCGTTGCTCAATGCCGGTGTTCCGCTGCGTGCCCCGGTTGCCGGAATCGCCATGGGCCTCGTGTCCGACGAGGTCGACGGCGAAACCCGCTACGTCGCACTCACCGACATCCTCGGTGCCGAGGATGCGTTCGGCGACATGGACTTCAAGGTCGCCGGAACCAAGGACTTCGTCACGGCACTGCAGCTGGACACCAAGCTCGACGGCATCCCCTCCAAGGTGCTCGCCGGCGCGCTGTCACAGGCCAAGGATGCACGCACGACGATCCTCGAGGTCATGGCCGAGGCCATCGACACCCCGGACGAGATGAGCCCGTACGCACCTCGCGTCACCGCGATCAAGGTGCCGGTCGACAAGATCGGCGAGGTCATCGGGCCCAAGGGCAAGATGATCAACTCCATCACCGAGCAGACCGGTGCCAACATCTCCATCGAAGATGACGGCACTGTCTACGTCGGTGCAGCGGATGGCCCGTCCGCACAGGCCGCGATCGACATGATCAACGCCATCGCCAACCCGCAGCTGCCGAAGGTCGGCGAGCGATTCCTCGGAACCGTCGTCAAGACAACGGCTTTCGGTGCATTCGTCTCGCTCCTCCCGGGCCGCGACGGACTGGTGCACATCTCGAAGCTCGGTAACGGCAAGCGCATCAACAAGGTCGAGGACGTCGTCAGCGTCGGATCGAAGTTGCGCGTCGAGATCGCCGATATCGACAACCGCGGCAAGATCAGCCTCGTCCCCGTCGAAGACGACAACGCGGCTGCTCCCGCCGACGCTCCCGAGGCACCCGCCGAGGTCAGCGCTGAGTAAGAAGCAACCGAGCCGAACGGTACGTCCCCTCGGGACGTACCGTTCGGCCGTTCCAGAGAGCACTGGTATCGACACGAGCGTGCAACGCACCACTCTGCCCGGCGGTCTTCGGGTCGTCACCGAGTTCGTGCCCGGCGTTCGCTCGGCCTCGGTCGGTGTGTGGGTCGGAGTCGGTTCACGGGACGAGCAACCCAGTGTTGCCGGAGCAGCTCACTTCCTCGAACATCTGTTGTTCAAGTCGACTCCCACACGCAGTGCACTCGAGATCGCTCAGGTGATGGACGGTGTCGGCGGAGAGCTGAATGCGTTCACCTCGAAGGAGAGCACCTGCTTCTACGCGCACGTGCTCGACGAGGACGTGGCGCTTGCCATCGATCTGGTCAGCGATGTGGTGCTACGCGGCCGATGCCGATCGGCAGATGTCGACGTAGAGCGTCAGGTGGTACTCGAAGAGATCTCCATGCGCGACGACGATCCCGAGGATCTCCTGGGAGATGCGTTCCTGGAAGCGATGTTCGGCGATCATCCGATCGGACGCCCGATCATCGGTTCCGTCGAATCCATCGAGTCGATGACCCGTGCACAATTGCACTCGTTCCACGTTCGCCGATACACGCCGCAGCGCATGGTCGTTGCGGTTGCGGGCAATGTCGATCACAAGCAGATCGTCTCGCTCGTGCGCCGAGCGTTCTCCGGCCATCTGGTCAAGGGCGTACGGCCGGCCGAAAGAAGGTCCGGCACAGCACGATTGCGCACTGCTCCCACGTTGAGCCTGACCACTCGCGACAGTGAGCAGGCGCACCTGTGCCTGGGTGTGCGGGCGTTCGGCCGGCACGAAGGGCATCGCTGGGCGTTGTCCGTGCTGAACTCCGCAGTGGGAGGCGGGCTCAGTTCCCGCCTGTTCCAGGAGATCAGGGAAGAGCGTGGCCTGGCGTACTCGGTGTACTCGTCGGTGGACACGTTTGCCGACAGTGGCGCTTTCTCCGTCTACGCCGGTTGTCAGCCCGAGAACTTGGGCGAAGTGACCACGGTGATCAGGGAAGTGCTGGCCAAGGTCGCCTCCGAGGGCATCACCGACGCGGAGTGTGCGCGGGCCAAGGGTTCGTTGCGTGGTGGGTTGGTTCTGGGACTGGAAGATTCGGGCTCTCGGATGAACCGGATCGGTCGTAGTGAACTGAACTACGGCAATCACCGCGACATCACCGACACGTTGGCGCGGATCGACAGTGTCGGCAACGACGAGGTACGCGAGGTCGCTGCCGTGTTGCTCGACCGTCCCTTCGGTGCCGCAGTGGTCGGCCCCTACAAGAACGTCCGCCAGCTGCCGGCGTCGGTCAAGTCTCTGGTTCGCTAGCGCAGGCGATCACGTCGCGCACTGCGCGGCGGGTCAACTCCGTCACCGCCGACAGGTCGGTGACCGGCTCGAATGCGTGTGTGGAGTTGAGCGCTGCTATTCCGTGCACGGAGGTCCACAGTCGCAGGGCGGTGAACTGTGGATTCTCCGGCGCGACGGCACCGACCGCGGCGATCAAGGCCTCGAACAACGGACGCGATGTGAGCCGCAGGTTCTCGCCCGAGCCCTCGAGTAGGTCGTGCCTGAAGATGAGGGCGAACATCGCCGGTCGCCGCGCCGCAAAGTCCACGTACGCGTCCGCTATCGCATTCAATGCTTCCTGCGGCGACGTCGATTGCTGCGTCGCGCGGTCCAGAGCCACCCCGATATCGACGAGACCGACCCGAGCGACGGCGGCGCACAGCGCACTCAACGTCGGAAAATAGCGTCTCGGCGCGCCGTGTGAGACGCCGGCTTCACGCGTGACCGCTCTGATTGTGAGCCCGCCCTGCCCTTCGCTTTCGAGCAGGCGGACACCTGCGTCCACCAGTCGAGTCCGTAGGTTGTCAGGCACGTAGACATTGTCTACTCTCGGCCGTGACGTTGTCCAGCCGAGAGGATTCATCGATGTGGTACTTGCTCTTCAAATATGTGCTGATCGGGCCGATCCTCCGCATTCTGGGTCGGCCGACGGTGGTCGGGATGGAAAATTTTCCGACGTCGGGACCGGTGATCGTCGCTGGAAATCACCTGACCGTCGTCGACTCGTTCTTTCTCGTCCTCATGGTTCGTCGCCGGGTCACCTTCATCGCCAAGAGCGAGTACTTCACCGGCCGGGGAATCAAGGGCGCGGCGCTTCGTTGGTTCTACAGCGCGACAGGTCAGGTTCCCGTCGACCGCCGCGGCGCGGACGCTTCTGCTCCGGCGCTCGACGCTGCGAGAAGCATTCTGCGACAAGGGAAGGTGTGGGCGGTGTACCCGGAGGGCACGCGATCTCCCGACGGCCGGCTGTACAAGGGCAAGACCGGCCTTGCGAGAGTCGCGATCGAAACGGGTGCCCCCGTCGTGCCGGTGGTGATGCACGGAACGCGCACGGTCAATCCGGTCGGCTCGCGGATGTGGCGCCCGGGGAAGGTGCGCATGACAGTCGGCGAGCCGCTGGACTTCACGAGATATGCAGGGGGAGAGAATAGTAGGGCGATTCTGCGTGCGGCCACCGATGAGGTGATGGCGGGGTTGTCCACCCTGTCGGGTCAGGAATACGTCGACGTGTATGCCGCCACGGTCAAGGATGCAGCATGAACAGCGATGGGCGTACCGTCCTTGTCACCGGTGTGGGTCGACGCCTCGGTATCGGCTATGCCATCACCGCAGGTTGCTGCAGGACGAGCGCGCCCGCGTCTTTGCGCAATCCTGCGATGCCTACGACGCGAGCGAACCGTGGGGAGCAGGGACGCCGGGAGCAGTGCAGGTACTCGCCGAGTTGTCCACCACAACAGATGAACTCGGGCATCTCGACATCGATCTCTCCGATGCCGACGCACCTGCCGCCCTGTTCGATGCTGCCGAATCCAGGTTCGGTGCCCTCGACTCGTTGGTGATCAACCATGCGCGATCACAGCTGGGCCACCTGGGTTCTCTGACGGCAGAGAACCTCGACCTGACGTGGGCGGTGAACGTGCGCGCGTCGTTGCTTCTGGTGCAGGAATTTGCGCAACGGTACGTCGATCACCGAGACGGCGGACGCGTCGTGCTGTTCACGTCCGGGCAGGGAGAGGGGCCGATGCCGACCGAAATTCCGTATGCGGTGACCAAAGGTGCCATCGCCGCGATCACACCCACCTTGGCCGATTCGCTGATCGAACGGGGCATCACCGTCAACACGATCAATCCGGGTCCGACCGACACCGGTTGGGCGAGTGCCGATCTGGACGAGTTCGTCGCACGCCACATGCCGCGCGGTCGGTGGAACTCACCGGACGAGGCCGCGGCCGTCGTGGCGATATTGCTCTCGCCCGATTCCGGCTCGATCACCGGTCAGGTCATCGGGGCCGAAGGCGGATTCCGACGCTTCACGCCGTGAGCACGGCAGAGGCGTCGATCAGAGCTTCTTCTTGCCCAGCAACAACTTCCAGGGCACCAGTGCCGACTCGAGCTGGACCGACAGGCTCATCTTGGATTCGCCCTCGCTGCGCTCTTCGAAGGTGATCGGCACCTCGGCGAGAGTGAGGCCGTGCTTGACGGTTCGGTAGTTCATCTCGACCTGGAATGCGTATCCGTTGCTTTCGACCGAGGCCACATCGATCGTGCGCAGGGTGCGCGCGTGCCACGCCTTGAATCCCGCTGTCGCATCCTTGACGCCGAGGCGCAGGATAGTGTTGACGTAGAAGTTCGCCCATGCGGACAGGGCCTTGCGATGCCAGGGCCAATCGGCGGCGACCGCTCCGCCGGGTACGTATCGCGATCCGAGCACCACGGCCGCGTCGGTGGTGTTCAGCTTGTCGATCATCGCCGGGATCACCTCGGTGGGGTGCGAGAGATCGGCGTCCATCTGAATGACGATGTCCGCACCCTCGTCCAACGCCCGCGTCATGCCTGCAACGTAGGCGCGTCCGAGCCCGTTCTTCTCGGTGCGGTGCAGAACGCTGACGTCGATGGGGCCGTCGATGGCCAACTTGTCGGCGACGTCGCCAGTGCCGTCGGGCGAGTTGTCGTCGACCACGAGCACGCCGAGACCCTCGACCTGCAACCCGGCCAGCAGCTCGACGAGCTTGGGGAGGTTCTCACGTTCGTTGTACGTAGGTACAACGACGGTGGTCTTCGGGGCGACTCGTTCCGTACTCACCACCGTATGATCCGTGATTCGGGGTTCCGATCCAAATATCGGACACGATCGGCCGTGTCGGGTCGCCGTCGCGGGTCGTTTCCGAGCGCCCGTCGCCTCATGACCGAGTCGCGTCGACGAATACGCCGTCGCGCAGAATCGGGACGCAGGAGCTGGAATCGACCTCGGCCGCAATGGCCACGTCTTCCGGGTGTCCCATGCCGGTCAATTCGCGGCCGGAGCTGCATTGCTGCAGCTCGGAGCCCACGTCGTGCTCGACGGCTCGCCACGCGGCCGCGGCCGTTCGCGCTTCCGGGGAGGCATCGGTAGCTCCGGCATCGAGCAGGGCGGCGATGACTGCGCCGGCACCCCACAGGTCCTCGACAGCAGGCCGAAGGGATCCGTCCGGCCACCGTTCCCCGGCCGCTATGACGGTTGTCACGGCACTTCGGTTGTCGGCTCGTATCCACCGCGCTACCGCGGATGCGTTTCTCAGCGACGCTCCCACACACAGCGGGGCCGTGCTCGCGAGCTCGTGGGCGATGGTGGACCCGTTCGGTGACGGCAGCACCAACCGAGCGGGGGCAGGCGCGGCCCGCACGGTGGCCGGGCACAAGCTGATCCGGCCCGGTGCGGCGGCCGACCGTCCCACTGCGAGGACTGCGTCGAACTGCTCGGCCAACTGTGTGGCTCGGTCGTCGCGCCACTGACTGGGGATGACGTCGATGCCCGCGTCCACAGCAACCGTGAGAGTCGTCGTGAAAGAAAGGACGTCCACGACGACGGCGATGTCTGCGCCGTCGACGATGGTGTCGGCACCAGCAAGACCCCAGTCGAAGCGGAGGCCGAATGCGTTCTGGGACAGTACGGAGTCGGCCGGCATTGCGGAACGGTAGCAAGTCCGGTGCTACGTTCGGTGCGGGATCCAGTGGGGGGAGAGACATGCAGTTGGAGCTGGACACCAAGGTGATCGTCCTCGTGGCCGGTTTCCTGCTGCTGTGGGCATTGGGGTTGGGCGTGGTCAAGTACCACCAGATGTCGACGTCACCGGATGGCACTGCGCATCGTTACGTCGACATCGCCCATCGGGCAGCATTGATGTACTCGTTCGCCGCCCTGGTGCTTGCTGTGTTGGCGCAGTTCAGCGCGTGGGCGGTCGCGGTGGATCTGATCGCCGCATCGGTGGTGCTGGTGTTCTTCGTCGCTGCCGTCGTGAGCTACACCGTGCACGGGTTTCGCCGGGACACCGAGAACCAGTTCGTGGATCCCGTCCCTGGGACGCATCTGTTCATGGTGTCGTTGATCGTCGGCGAGATCGGCGGTACAGCGGTGCTCGTGGCCGGTTTCGCAGCCGCCCAGTTCGGTCCGAGCTGAGACCCGGAGTTACCGAGGATCCAGGTACAGCTCGGCGGTCTCGGTGGCGACCGCGGACACTGCAGCGGCAAGACCGGGCTCGAGGTCCAGTGCGGCTGTGAGTCGTTCTCCGCGCAGTCCCTGCGTTCGGAGTAGCTCCCAGGCCTGTTCGACCAGGCGCACCGAGGTGGGATGGTCCAACTCGGGGCGGTTCGAGCCCAGTGCAGTTGCAGCCCAATCCGCATCGAACGTCCCGTTGGGTGGCCCGAACACACGCTCACCGGACGAATAGCTCTTCGGCTCCATACCCGACGACGCTAGCAGGATCGGAGGGTTGCGTGATCGTGACCGAATTGCGTCGGGATTGCACTACCGAACCGATCGGTTTGTTCAGTACGGTATGGCGATGTACGACGGCCACCGCAGGGCTTCACTCGCGCTCTCGGCCGTCGGATCACTGTTGATCGGCGTCCTCGCGGGCTGTTCCGATGACGACGGCAGCGATTCGGTCGAGGAGGTCTCGGCCGGCACGAACTACACCACGATCACGGGATCGTTGGTCGTCGGTGATCCCAGGTCCGGCCCAGTGCCACCCACCGAAGCTCCGCCGCCCGCGGTCGCAGAGCTACCTCCGAGCCTCGAGGGCGCGCGATTCCCTGGGGCGTCGCCGGTCGGTGTCACCGACGTGGTGTTGGGGGCGTCGTCGACGGTCGAATTCCGGTTGGCGGGCAACGGGCCGGTGTCCTACACCGTGCGGTACGTCGACGAGGCCGTCCGCTACGCCACGAGTGAACCGATGGCTGTGCCGGGAAGATCCGTTCTCCAGGTGGATCTGTCGGGTACGTCGACGGACTCCGGCGACACCCTCTCTCTGTACGCCGGGCCCGAACGGATCCGAGGCGATGCGGATTCCGGCGTCGTCTCGGTCGATTTTCTGGCCGATCCCGGCGGAATCTCGCAGTCCTTCATCGGAGTTGCAGCCGATCGACCCGAGTTCACGGTGGTCACCACCGAGGAACCCGCCGCCGTGATCGTCACCGTCGAGTCCTGACCGGCGCCGGAACGTCGAATGCACTTCGGCCGTGGCTGTTTCGATCCGTTTCCCGGGGAACGCGCGGTAGCATCGCGGTGTGTCCGACGCCACAGCTGGAGAGAGTCCATCCGGTCGCGTGCGCGTACTCGTGTACAGCAGCAATGCCGCGACCCGTGCCCAGGTGCGGTCTGCGGTGGGAACTCGGCCGGATCCCGCGCTCGGTGACATCGAGTACGTGGACGTCGCTACGGCAGCCGTGGTCATCGAGCACATGGATGCAGGCGGTGTCTCGTTGGCGATTCTCGACGGCGAGTCCTCACCTGTCGGCGGTCTGGGTCTGGCGAAACAGTTGAAGGACGAGATCCTCGACTGTCCACCGGTGTTGGTGCTCATCGGACGTCCTGACGATGCATGGTTGGCCGAGTGGTCGCGCGCCGAGGCTGCGGTTCCGCACCCGCTGGATCCGATCCGGCTCGGGCGCGCGGTGGTCGATCTGCTGAGGCAGCACTCGGGACGCGCCGGTACCGGGGTCTTGCGATCGCGGTAGATCAGACCGTTTTTTCCGATGCGGGCACCGTCAGCACGAACCGGTGGATGGAGCCGGCGATAACAGCTCCGAGCACGGGGAACACCACGAACACCCACAGTTGTGAGAGGGCAGGGCCGCCGGCGACGAGGGCGGGGCCGAAGGACCGAGCAGGGTTGACCGAGGTCGAGTCGATTCCGATGCCCAGCAGGTGAACCACGGTCAGGGTCAGGCCGATCGGGATGCCGGCCGCCACGACGGGGTGAACGGTGGGGGCCGTGGTGGCCAGCACGACGAGGACGAGCAGGCCGGTCGCGACCGTCTCGAACACCGCCACCGACACCAACCCGTACCCTCCGGGGGAGGAGTTGCCGAATCCGTTGGTGCCCAGACCGTCCGACGCCATGTTGTATCCGGGGCGGCCGGACGCAATCGCCAGTACGATCAGCGCGCCGATCAGTGCACCGACGGCCTGGGCGGCGATGTAGAACGCAGCCTTGATCGGGGTGATGGCGCGAGCTATCAGGGCTCCGATCGTCACGGCCGGGTTGATGTGGCATCCCGAGATCGGGCCGATCGCGTAGACGAGGGCAAGCAGTGTGAGCCCGAACGCCAGGGCTATACCCGGGGTTCCGACGGTGTCGCCCGCGATGACGGCGGTGCCGACGCCGAAGATCACGAGCAGGGCAGTTCCCAGTCCCTCGGCGGCGAGCGCCGAGACGGAAATAGACTTCATCAGTTCTCCTGGTTCATGTCGGCGGCCTCGTTTCGGCCGGCCTGGATCGTCGGGAAGTTTGTCGTTGTCCTGGTAGCGGATCGCATGGGGGCAATGAGTGATCTGAGTCACACTGCTGTCTTGTGGGCGAGATCGAGTGCCCCATGCGCGTCAACGGATTACGAAACTGGACTCCTCGAAATCCCGCGAGATCGACACCGAACCCATACTGTGTGTTTCAGGTCACATTGGTACGGCCGTCGCATTTACTACGCGTCGGCGCGGTAGTCGATCGAGGGAGCAGATGCCGGGATGAACGCCTACGTTCCGATCCTCGTTCTCGGTGCCATTGCGGTCCTGTTCGCAGTGTTCTCGGTGATGGTCGGAACCATGGTGGGGCCGGCGCGGTACAACCGAGCGAAGTTCGACGCGTACGAGTGCGGCATCGAGCCCACGATGCATGCGCCTACGGGCCAACGATTTCCGGTGAAGTTCTATCTGACCGCCATGCTGTTCATCATTTTCGACATCGAGATCGTCTTCCTCTATCCGTGGGCCGTCCACCTCGACGTACTGGGCGCATTCGGGCTGGTGGCCATGGCCCTGTTCGTCGTCAACGTGTCGGTGGCCTACATCTACGAGTGGCGGCGAGGCGGGCTCGGATGGGATTGATGCCCGAACACTGATCGACGACGGCACGATGCACTGTTCTCACCTCGAGCGGATACGAAAAGAGCGTGATCGATGGGACTCGAAGAGAAGCTACCCAGCGGATTTCTGCTGACCACCGTCGAGGGGTTGGCCGGCTATGCACGCAAGGGTTCGTTGTGGCCCGCGACCTTCGGTCTCGCGTGCTGTGCGATCGAGATGATGGCCACCACGTCCGGTCGGTTCGATCTCGCGCGATTCGGTATGGAAGCGTTCCGTGCGTCTCCCCGCCAGGCGGACCTGATGATCGTGGCAGGCCGGGTCAGCCAGAAGATGGGGCCCGTACTGCGGCAGGTGTACGACCAGATGGCCGAGCCGAAATGGGTCCTGGCCATGGGAGTCTGCGCGTCCTCGGGCGGAATGTTCAACAACTACGCGGTGGTTCAGGGTGTCGATCACATCGTTCCCGTCGACATCTACCTCCCCGGTTGCCCACCTCGACCCGAAATGCTGCTCAACGCAATCCTGGAGCTGCACAAAAAGATTCAGGAGATGCCACTGGGTGTCAATCGCGAGCAGGTACGCGCGGCTGCCGAGGCTGCAGCGCTGACGTCCACCCCGACCATCGACTTGAAGGGGCTGCTGCGATGACGGCGCGCGGATCCCGCGGGATGTTCGGTGTCCGGGGGAGTGGCGACACCTCGGGCTACGGCAGGTTGCAGCCGCCGGTGGCGTCAGCGGACACGGCTGTCCGGCCCTATGGCAGCTACTTCGACGCACTGGTCGATCGATTGGCCACTGTTCTCCAGGCCGGTGACGCGGCCGTGCCGTTCGAGGACGCCGTCGAGCGTGCGGTGATCTTTCGCGATGAACTGACACTGCATCTCTCCCGGGAGCATGTGCCCGCTGTGGCCCGTGTTCTGCGTGACGACGAGGAACTGAGATTCGAATTGTGCACGGGGGCATCAGGTGTGCACTACCCGGATCAGATCGGCCGAGAATTGCGCGCGGTCTACCATCTGGTGTCCATCACCCACGGACGCCGTCTGCGACTGGAAGTGGCTGTGCCCGATGCAGATCCGCACACACCCTCGCTCTGCGCGGTGTATCCGACCAACGACTGGCACGAGCGCGAGGTCTACGACTTCTTCGGCATCGTCTTCGACGGTCATCCCGCGCTGACGCGGATCGAGATGCCCGACGACTGGGTCGGCCACCCGCAACGCAAGGACTATCCCCTGGGCGGAATAACCATCGAGTACAAGGGTGCCCGGGTTGCGCCTCCCAACGAGCGCAGGTCGTACAACTGATGAGCGCAACGGACGAAACCATCTATGCAGTGTCGGGCCAGGACTGGGACGACGTGGTCGAACTGGCGCGCGGGTCCACCACCGAACGCATCGTGGTCAACATGGGTCCACAACACCCGTCCACCCACGGTGTGCTGCGGTTGATTCTCGAGATCGAAGGCGAGACCGTCACCGAGGCCCGGTGCGGAATCGGTTACCTGCACACCGGTATCGAGAAGAATCTCGAGTATCGCAACTGGACTCAGGGCGTCACGTTCGTCACTCGGATGGACTATCTGTCACCCTTCTTCAACGAGACCGCGTACTGCCTCGGGGTGGAGAAGCTGCTCGACATCACCGACGACATTCCCGAGCGGGCGACGGTTGTCCGGGTGATGCTGATGGAGCTCAATCGGATCTCGTCGCACCTCGTGGCATTGGCCACGGGTGGAATGGAATTGGGTGCCGTGACAGCGATGCTGTTCGGCTTCCGAGAACGCGAACTGATTCTCGACGTCTTCGAGGCCATCACCGGACTTCGCATGAACCACGCCTACATTCGTCCCGGCGGCTTGTCTCAGGATCTGCCTGCCGACGCGATCGACAAGGTCCGCGAGCTTTTGCGGGTTCTTCCCGGACGTCTACGCGATCTCGAACTCATGCTCAACGACAACCCGATCTGGAAGGCCAGAACCGAGAACGTCGGCTACCTGGACCTCACGGGGTGCATGGCCCTGGGTGTCACCGGTCCGGTGCTTCGATCGACCGGACTTCCCTACGATCTGCGCCGGTCCGACCCCTACTGCGGGTACGAGAACTACGAGTTCGATGTTGTGACCGACACCGGATGCGATTGCTACGGGCGCTATCTGATTCGCGTCGAAGAGATGAAGGAATCGCTCAAGATCGTCGAGCAGACCCTCGATCGCCTGCGGCCCGGACCGGTGGTCATCGACGACAAGAAGATCGCCTGGCCGGCCGAACTGGTTTCCGGACCCGATGGTCTCGGCAATTCTCAGGACCACGTGCGCACCATCATGAACACCTCGATGGAGTCGTTGATCCACCACTTCAAATTGGTGACCGAGGGAATGCGAGTGCCGGCAGGACAAGTGCTGTCCACGGTGGAGTCGCCGCGAGGTGAACTGGGTGTGCACATCGTCAGTGACGGCGGAACTCGGCCGTACCGAGTGCATTTCAGAGACCCCTCGTTCACCAATCTGCAGGCGGTTGCCGCGATGTGCGAGGGCGGCATGATCTCCGACGTCATCGCTGCCGTCGCCAGTATCGATCCCGTGATGGGCGGGGTGGACCGATGACCGCACCACGCTCGGAGCCGGTGCTCGTCCAACTCGGAGCCCGCCCGGAAGAAGCCGTACAACTTGTCGGCCCCGACGCACGCGCGTCTTATCCCGCCGACGTCCGTGGCCGCCTGCGCGAAGACGCCGATATCATCCTCGCTCGTTATCCTCAGGCGCGATCGGCCTTGCTACCGCTGCTGCACCTGGTGCAATCCGAGGACGGCTATCTGACGCCGGCCGGAATCGAATTCTGCTCCGACGTCCTCGATCTCACCGGTGCAGAGGTGACCGCCGTCGCGACGTTCTACTCGATGTACCGCCGCGAGCCCACCGGCGACTATCGCGTCGGGGTGTGCACCAACACCCTGTGCGCGATCATGGGCGGCGACGCCATCATGGACGCCTTGCGGGACCACCTCGAGATCGACCACGGCGAGACCACCGCCGACGGTGCCATCACCCTCGAACACATCGAGTGCAACGCCGCGTGCGACTTCGCGCCGGTGATGATGGTCAACTGGGAATTCTTCGACAACAGAACTCCGGCGTCGGCGCGGGACCTGGTCGACGCGCTTCGATCCGGTGCGCAGGTGACCCCGACCCGCGGCGCTTCGCTGTGCACATTTCGCGAGACCGAGCGAATTCTGGCCGGGTTCGCCGACGACCGCCCCGGGGCACTCGAATCCTCCGGCAGCGCAGGCGAAGCCACTCTCGCCGGCCTGCGGTACGCCCGAGAGCACTCGATGTCTGCTCCCCAGGCCGTCACCGGCTCCCCGGACGATCATCCCGATCTCGGTGCCGAAGCAGTGGCGGAGACCGTGCGCGAGAAACCGGCTCCGGCACCCTCGGCAACCGTTCCACCGCAGCCGAACACCACCGAGACCGATCCACCGACGAAGGGGAAGTGACATGGCCCTGACACCGGTGCTGAGCGAGTTCTGGGACGAAAAGGACTCGTGGACCCTCGACACCTACCGCAGCCACGACGGATATCGAGGGCTCGAGAAGGCCCTCGCCATGGACCCCGACGATCTCATCGCATTCGTCAAGGATTCCGGCCTGCGCGGCCGCGGTGGTGCAGGATTCCCGACCGGAACGAAGTGGAGTTTCATTCCTCAGGGTGACGGAAAAGCTCACTATCTGGTGGTCAACGCTGACGAGTCGGAGCCGGGTACGTGCAAGGACATGCCACTGATGATGGCGAGCCCGCACACGTTGATCGAAGGAATCATCATCGCGGCCTACGCAATACGTGCATCGCGCGCATTCGTCTACGTTCGCGGCGAAGTGGTACCGGTGCTGCGCAGACTGCAGGCCGCGGTCGCCGACGCCTACGCCGCGGGCTACCTGGGCAAGGACGTTCTCGGCTCGGGGTTCGACCTCGAGTTGGTGATCCATGCGGGGGCCGGGGCATACATCTGCGGCGAGGAGACAGCGCTACTCGATTCGCTGGAAGGGCGACGAGGTCAACCCCGACTGCGTCCACCGTTCCCCGCGGTGGCAGGTCTGTACGCACGCCCGACTGTGGTCAACAACGTGGAATCGATCGCCAGCGTCCCAGTGATCCTGCGCAAGGGAATCGAATGGTTCCGGTCGATGGGAAGCGAGAAGTCACCCGGATTCACTCTGTACTCGATGTCCGGCCATGTGTGTCGGCCCGGCCAGTACGAGGCCCCGCTGGGCATCACCCTGCGGGAGCTCCTGGACTACGCGGGTGGCATCCGGCCCGGTCACGAGCTGAAGTTCTGGACACCGGGAGGATCGTCGACGCCGATGTTCACCGGCGAGCACCTGGACGTTCCGCTCGACTACGAGGGCGTCGGTGCCGCCGGGTCGATGTTGGGTACCAAGGCCTTGCAGATCTTCGACGACACGACGTGCGTGGTGCGCGCTGTGTTGCGATGGACGGAGTTCTACGCACACGAATCCTGCGGCAAATGCACGCCGTGCCGAGAAGGAACCTACTGGCTGGTGCAGATACTGCGCCGCCTCGACGGCGGAACCGGCACCGAAGCGGACCTCACGACGCTGCTCGACATTGCAGACGGCATTGCCGGAAAGTCGTTCTGCGCGTTGGGAGACGGAGCCGCAAGCCCGATCGTGTCCTCGCTGAAGTACTTCCGCGACGAATACATCCGACACGTCACCGAACAGGGTTGCCCGTTCGATCCACACCGATCGACCTTGATGGCAGAGGAGCTGACGTCGTGACGGCACAGTCTGAACAGTCGGTCACTCCAGTCGAGATGGTGACGCTGACCATCGACGACCACGAGATCAGTGTTCCGAAGGGCACGTTGGTGATTCGCGCAGCCGAGCTGATGGGCGTACAGATCCCGCGCTTCTGTGATCACCCGCTGCTCGATCCGGTGGGGGCGTGCCGGCAATGCCTGGTCGATGTCGAAGGGCAGCGCAAGCCGTTGGCATCCTGCACGACGACGGCGGCCGAGGGCATGATCGTGCGCACTCAGGTGACATCGGAGTCGGCGGAGAAGGCGCAGCGCGGCGTCATGGAATTGCTGCTGATCAATCATCCGCTCGATTGCCCGGTGTGCGACAAGGGCGGTGAGTGTCCGCTCCAGAACCAGGCGATGGCTGCGGGCCGCACCGAGTCCAGGTTCACCGAGACCAAACGCACCTACCCCAAGCCGATTCCGCTCTCGGCCGAGATTCTGCTCGACCGGGAACGATGCGTGCTGTGCGCTCGATGCACTCGGTTCGCGGCTCAAGTGGCCGGAGATCCCTCGATCGATCTGCTCGAACGCGGTGCCGTTCAACAGGTGGGCATCTTCGGCAACGAGCCGTTCGACTCGTACTTCTCGGGCAACACCGTGCAGATCTGCCCGGTCGGTGCCCTGACCAACACCGAATATCGGTTCAGGGCGCGGCCGTACGACCTCACCTCGTCGCCGAGCGTGTGCGAACACTGCGCCGGTGGCTGCGCCCAACGCACGGACCATCGACGCGGCAAGGTCCTGCGTCGACTGGCGGGGGACGACCCTCAGGTCAACGAAGAGTGGAACTGCGACAAGGGACGGTGGGCGTTCAAATATGCCACCGAACCCGATCTCATCACCGCCCCGATGATCCGAGACGACTCGGGTGAACTGATCGAAACGTCGTGGTCGGCTGCGGTAGCCGCTGCGGCGAAGGGCCTGGCCGCAGCGGTCGGTCGAGCTGCGGTACTGCTCGGCGGAAGATCGACTCTCGAGGACTCCTACGCATACTCCAAATTTGCCCGAACCGTATTGCACAGCAACGATATCGACTTCCGCAATCGCAGTCACAGCACAGAGGAAGCGAACTTCCTGGCCGGACGGATCGCCGCGACCGGGCTCGGGGTCACCTACACCGACCTCGAGAACGCCCCGTTGGTGCTCCTTGTCGGCTTCGAGCCCGAGGAAGAATCACCACTGGTGTTCCTGCGGCTGCGCAAGGCGCGCCGCGCAGGCACAGTCGTGGTGGCGTCGATCGCGCCGTTCTCCAGTAGAGGCCTACGGAAGCTCGACGGCATCCTGCTGCAGGCGAATCCCGGTGACGAACCGGGGTGGCTCGATGCTTTGCACGTCGGCGATCGTGACACCGAATCGATTGCGCACCTCCTCCGAGAGCCCGGTGCGATCGTTCTCGTGGGCGAGCGGCTCGGCTCCGTTCCTGGGGGTCTGTCGGCTGCCTCGAAACTGGCGGACGACACGGGGGCGAGCCTGGCCTGGATTCCGCGACGCGCTGGAGAACGCGGTGCCCTGGATGCAGGGGCGCTGCCGAACGTCCTGCCCGGCGGGCATCCGGTGGCCGACGCGGCTGCGCGCGCCGAGGTGGCGGCGGTGTGGGGAGTGCCCGAGCTGCCTGCGGGGGTGGGCCGTGACACCGTAGCGATCCTGGCCGACGCGGGACCGGATCGGGCCATGGTCACTGCCGGAATCGATGTCGACGATCTGCCGGACCCCCGCGGTGCGCTCGATGCACTGGACCGATCTGCGTTCGTGGTGAGCCTCGAGCTTCGCCGCAGCGCTGTGACCGAGCGGGCCGACGTCGTGTTCCCGGTGGCACCGGTGGTCGACAAACCGGGAACGTTCGTCGACTGGGAAGGACGACCTCGCACGTTCGACACCGCACTCGGTGCCGGCGCGGTGATGCCGGATCAACGCGTCCTCGACGC
Source organism: Rhodococcoides navarretei (assembly GCF_038069675.1). Taxonomy (NCBI): domain Bacteria; kingdom Bacillati; phylum Actinomycetota; class Actinomycetes; order Mycobacteriales; family Nocardiaceae; genus Rhodococcoides; species Rhodococcoides navarretei. Next base: position 2,917,255 of record NZ_JBBPCN010000001.1, on the reverse strand, counting down.
CATCGCCGCACAGATGGGCGTCGAACTGGCCGTGCCCGACGCGGCTGCGGCACGCGCCGAGTTGGCTCGCCTCGGTGTGTGGAACGGCCCGCGCACCGCGGTGGCCCGGGTTGCGCCCCGCGCGGACCGTCCGACCGTCGGACCAGGGGAGGCGATTCTGGCCACGTGGCGGATGCTCATCGATGCGGGACGGATGCAGGACGGTGAGGACAACCTCGCCGCAACCGGTCGAAGGCCCACGGTTCGATTGTCGGCGGCAACGGCCTCGTCCATGGGTGCCGACACCGGAGACCTTGTGAGCGTTGCGACGGACCGCGGCTCGATCACGTTGCCGCTGACGATCACCGATCTGCCCGACGCCGTGGTGTGGGTACCGATGAACTCGCCCGGGTCGGCGGTGTATCGCTCGCTGGGGGTGCAGTCGGGCGCGGTGGTGAGCATTCGTCGCTGTACTGCGGAACAACCTGGAGGTGGGCAGTCATGATCCTGGCCGCACCGACCGATCTGTCGATGTTCGGCAACGACCCGTGGTGGTTGGTTGTCGGGAAGGCCTTGGCGGTGTTCGTGTTTCTGGTGCTGACCCCGCTGGTTGCGATCTATGCCGAACGCAAGATCATGGCGTGGATGCAAATGCGCGTGGGTCCGAACCGGGTGGGTCCGTGGGGGTTGTTGCAGTCCTTGATGGACGGTATCAAGCTGGCGCTGAAGGAGGGGATCACTCCGACCGGCGTCGACAAGCCGATTTACATTCTGGCTCCGATCATTTCGGTGGTTCCGGCGTTCATGGCCTTCGCTGTGATTCCGTTCGGGCCCGAGGTATCGGTGTTCGGTACGACGACGCCGCTGCAGATGACCGACCTGCCGGTGGGAGTTCTGTACATTCTCGCGGTCACCTCGGTGGGTGTGTACGGGATCGTGTTGGCGGGGTGGGCGTCGGGCTCGACGTATCCGTTGTTGGGCGCACTGCGGTCGACGGCGCAGGTGATCTCCTACGAGGTCGCAATGGGCTTGTCGTTCGCTGCGGTGTTCCTGTACGCGGGCACCATGTCGACGTCCGGAATCGTTGCAGCGCAGCAGAACACGTGGTACATCTTCCTGCTGTTGCCGTCGTTCCTGGTGTACGTCACGGCCATGGTCGGTGAAACCAACCGCGCGCCGTTCGATCTGCCCGAGGCGGAGGGCGAGTTGGTGGGCGGATTTCACACCGAGTACTCGTCGCTGCGTTTCGCGATGTTCATGCTTGCCGAATACATCAACATGGTCACCGTGTCGGCTCTCGCGACCACGCTGTTCCTCGGTGGCTGGCAGGCTCCGATTCCGTTGAGTCTGTGGAGCGGCGCCAACTCCGGGTGGTGGCCGGTGCTGTGGTTCACCCTCAAGGTCTGGGTGTTCCTGTTCGTCTTCATCTGGCTGCGTTCGACATTGCCGAGGCTGCGCTACGACCAGTTCATGAACTTCGGCTGGAAAATTCTCATTCCCGTTGCCCTGATCTGGGTCATGGTGATCGCGACGGTGCGCGTGCTGGGGGCCGATCGATACGACGTACCTCTGGTCACCTTCGTCGTGTCGATGACCTTTGCGGTGGCGGTGCTCAGTTCCCTGCTGCTCATGGTGCGCCGTCGTGCACGGGAGCGGAACGTGCCGCCTCCTGCACCCGTCGCCGAGTTCGATGCACTGGCAGGTGGCTTCCCGGTACCCCCCATTCCCGGCCTGGGCTCGACTGTTCCGAGCCGGCACGCCGGCGTGCGCTCTCGCGCCGCCGGATCACCGAAGGAGAACGCAGATGCCTGAATTCCTCGGTCCCATCGCCGGTTTCGGTGTCACGTTCGCGACGATGTTCAAGAAGGCCGAGACGGAGCTGTATCCGGAGGAGAAAAAGCCGACCGAGGTTCGCTATCACGGTAGGCATCAGCTCAATCGGTACGCCGACGGCCTCGAGAAGTGCATCGGTTGCGAGCTCTGTGCGTGGGCCTGCCCGGCCGACGCCATCTACGTCGAGGGGGCCGACAACACCGAGACCGAAAGATTCTCTCCTGGCGAGAGATACGGCGCGGTGTACCAGATCAACTACCTCCGGTGCATCGGATGCGGCTTGTGTGTGGAGGCCTGTCCTACACGCGCTCTGACGATGACGAACGAGTACGAGTTGGCCGGTGACAACCGAGCCGACCTGATCTACGAGAAGGACGCGCTGCTGGCACCGCTGGAGCCGGACATGACGGCAGCGCCGCACGCGATGGCACCGGGCCTTTCGGCCGAGGACTACTACCGGGGCACCGTCACCGGCCACGAGGCCACGGCCGAGTCCGCTGCCGAACCGGCAGTCGAACCCGCCGCCGAACCTGAGGCTGGCTCGGCGCGATGAGCACCCGGGACGCCACTGTGCTGCTTGCCCTCGACGCCACGTCCACCGGTGAGGCCGTGCAGTTCTGGACCCTCGGTGTCGTCGCCGTCATCGGCGCGCTGGGCGTGGTGATGAGCACGAAGGCCGTCTATTCGGCGTTGTTCCTCGCCGCCACGATGGTGGTGCTGGCGACGTTCTACATGGCGCAGGGTGCGTTGTTCCTCGGTGTCGTGCAGATCGTCGTCTACACCGGCGCGGTCATGATGCTCTTCCTGTTCGTCCTGATGCTCGTGGGAGTCGACACCTCGGAATCGCTGACGGAGACCCTGCGCGGGCACCGCATCGCGGCCGTAGTCATCGGAATCGGTTTCGGGCTGTTGATCATCGGCGTACTGCTCCGCGATTCGGTCCAGAGCGGGCGGCTCGACTTCGCCGGGCTCGACGCCGCCAACTCCACCGGCAACGTCGAGGGCTTGGCCGAGCTGATCTTCGTCGAGTACGTGTGGGCGTTCGAGTTGACCGGGGCGCTCCTCATCACTGCGACCATCGGAGCGATGATTCTGGCGCACCGGGAAGCTCTGGGGCCGGTCAAAGGTCAACGCGAAATGTCGCAGGACCGATTCCGGGACGGCTCCAGAGTGACACCGCTGCCGAGCCCGGGCGTCTACGCCAGACACAACGGCGTCGATCGCCGCGCCCTGTTGCCGGACGGAACCGAATCCGAGTCCTCCGTCAACGCCATGTTCGCCGATCCTCGGAGCCAGTACAAGGTGGACGGGGGTGACCAGCGATGAATCCGGAGAACTACCTGTACCTCTCCGTACTGCTGTTCACGATCGGAGCGGCGGGTGTCATCGTCAGACGCAACGCCATCATCGTGTTCATGTGCATCGAATTGATGCTCAACGCAGTCAATCTCGCGTTCGTCACCTTCTCCCGCATGCACGGCAATCTCGACGGACAGTTGTTCGCGTTCTTCACCATGGTGGTCGCCGCCGCCGAGGTGGTGGTGGGCCTGGCCATCATCATGGCCATCTTCCGATCCCGTCGGTCGATTTCGATGGACGAGAACTCCCTGATGAAGAATTGACGGGGGCGCAGAAATGATGTCGATACTGTGGCTTCTGCCGGCTCTGCCTGCCTTCGGAGCGGCGTTCCTGCTGCTCGGTGGCAGGCGCACCGACCGGTGGGGGCACCTCGTCGCGACGGCAACAGCGGTGTCCTCGTTCGCTGTTGCCGCAGTGGTGTTCGGGTCGATGCTCGGGCACGCGGAGTCCGACCGTGCTCTCACCCAGACACTGTTCCGGTGGGTTCCGGTAGACGAACTGCAGGTCGAATTCGGCTTGCGCGCAGACCAATTGTCGATCTGCTTCGTCCTGCTGATCACCGGGGTCGGGTCGCTCATTCATGTGTACTCCATCGGCTACATGAGCCACGACGCCGAGCGGCGACGCTTCTTCGCGTACCTCAACCTGTTTCTGGCAGCCATGCTGGTCCTGGTTCTGGCCGACAACTTCCTCGGTCTCTATCTCGGGTGGGAGGGTGTCGGTCTGGCGTCGTATCTGCTCATCGGCTTCTGGCAGCACAAACCGTCGGCCGCATCGGCTGCCCGAAAAGCGTTCGTGGTCAACCGAGTCGGCGATATCGGCTTGGCCGTCGCACTGATGATCATGTTCGTCAACTTCGGCTCCGTGCAGTACGACGTCGTGTTCGCCGGTATCGGCGAGGCGAGCGAATCGGTGGCCACCGCCATGGCGCTGATGCTGCTGTTGGCCGCGTGTGGAAAGTCGGCGCAGGTGCCGCTGCAGTCGTGGCTCGGCGACGCCATGGAGGGCCCGACACCGGTGTCGGCATTGATTCACGCGGCCACGATGGTCACGGCCGGGGTGTATCTCATCGTGCGTTCGGGTCCGGTGTTCGAGGCGTCGCCTGCCGCCCGCGCGGCGACCGTCGCCGTCGGGGCGGTCACCCTGCTGTTCGGTGCCGTCATCGGTTGCGCGAAGGACGACATCAAGAAGGCGCTCGCGGCGTCGACGATGAGTCAGATCGGGTACATGGTGCTCGCGGCCGGCCTCGGCCCCTCCGGGTACGCCTACGCCATCGTGCTGTTGATCTCGCACGGCTTCTTCAAAGCGGGCCTTTTCCTGGGCGCGGGTTCGGTGATGCACGCCATGAACGACGAGACCGACATGCGGAAGTTCGGTGGACTCCGCGCCGCGATGCCGATCACATTCGTCACGTTCGGTCTCGGCTACCTGGCCATCATCGGACTGCCGCCGTTCTCCGGCTTCTTCGCCAAGGACCCGATCATCGAAGTCGCATTCGCCGCCGGGGGAGTGGCCGGTCCGATTCTCGGCTGCGTGACACTGCTCGGTGCAGGCCTGACGGCCTTCTACATGACCCGGGTGATGCTGATGACGTTCTTCGGTCCGAAACGCTGGTCCGCACAGGCACATCCGCACGAGGCGTCGGCGACGATGACTGCCCCGATGATCGTGTTGGCCGTCGGTTCCGTGGCCTCGGGAGCTTTCCTCGCGGTGGGCGGACGACTCGAGGCATGGCTGGAACCCGTGGTGGGATCGGCACACGAGGAGCACGCGATTCCGGCGTGGGTGGTCACCGTCGCCGTGCTGGTGGTGGTGCTGGTCGGCGCTACCGTCGCCTACCGCAAGTACATCGTGGGTGAGGTTCCGCCGATACCACCCGCGGACGTGTCACCCTTGACCCGAGCTGCACGTGCCGATCTCTACGGAGATGCCGTCAACGAGGCGGCCTTCATGCGTCCCGGGCAGACACTGACGCGTGCACTGGTGCACGCCGACAACGGTATCGACGCAGTCGTGGACGGGGTGGGGAGCACGATCGGCGGTGCATCGACGCGGTCCAGGCAGCTGCAAACGGGATATGTGCGGTCGTATGCGTTGGCGATGTTGGCCGGAGCCGTTCTCGTGGTATTGATGGTGGTGATTCTGTGACGACTCCCTGGTTGACCGTCCTGTGGGTGCTCCCGATGCTCGGTGCGATCGTCGTCGCCCTGGTGCCCGCCGCTCGTCCGACGGTAGCGCGCAGTGCCGCAGTGGGTTTCGCTGCCGGGACCTTGGCCGTGTCGGTTGCACTGGCGGTGTCGTTCGACTCCGGTGGTGATCGGTACCAGTTCGTCGAAGACCATTCCTGGATAGCGGCGTTCGGTACGCGGTACACCCTCGGCCTGGACGGCATCGGCCTCGTTCTGGTGTTGCTCACCACCGTTCTCACGCCCTTGCTGCTCGTCGCGGGCTGGTACGACGGCAGTCGCGTCGCGAACTACGGCTCCCGTCGGGTGTCGCACACGTACATGGCGTTGATCCTGGTGGTCGAGTCGATGGTGCTCGTCTCGTTCACCGCGTTGGACGTGTTGCTGTTCTACATCTTCTTCGAAGCGATGCTGATCCCGATGTACTTCCTCATCGGTGGCTTCGGGGGAGTCCATCGCACGCGCGCCGCGGTGAAGTTCCTGTTGTACAACCTGTTCGGCGGTCTGGTGATGTTGGCGGCCGTCATCGGCCTGTACGTGGTGACTGCGAGTCCCGACGGGCCTTTCGAAGGTGGGACGTTCGATCTGCGCGCGATCGCCGACGCGGCGGCATCGGGCGGACTCGGTGTGGATCCGATGGTGCTGAACGCGCTGTTCCTCGGCTTCATGTTCGCTTTTGCGATCAAGGCACCGTTGTGGCCGTTCCATTCGTGGCTCCCCGACGCCGCAGTGCAGTCCACACCCGCGACCGCGGTGCTGATGATGTCGGTGGTGGACAAGGTCGGCACGTTCGCGATGCTGCGGTTCTGTCTCGAACTCTTCCCTGGCTCGTCGCAGACGTTCGCCCCGTGGATCATCGCTCTTGCGGTCATCGGCATCGTCTACGGCGCGATACTGGCGATCGGACAGACCGACATGATGAGATTGATTGCCTACACGTCGATTTCGCACTTCGGGTTCATCATCCTCGGCATCTTCGCCATGACCGGTCAGAGTCAGGCCGGTGCCACGCTCTACATGGTCAATCATGGAATCTCCACGGCCGCACTGTTCTTGATCGCGGGCTTCCTCGTGTCGCGTCGAGGGTCGCGAGAGATCGCCGACTACGGCGGTGTGCAGAAGGTGGCACCGGTTCTTGCCGGAACCTTCTTGATCTCCGGACTCGCCACGCTCTCGTTACCCGGTCTGGCCCCGTTCGTGAGCGAATTCCTGGTGCTGATCGGCACGTTCGGTCGATACGGAGTCGCCGCTGTTGTTGCTGCCGGGGCCCTCGTGCTGTCGGCGATCTACATACTGTGGCTCTACCAACGCGTCATGACCGGGCCGGTCCGGGAGGACAACGAGAAGGTGTCCGATCTTGTTCGCCGTGAGCTGGCCGTGGTGGTGCCGCTGATCGCGCTGCTGATCGTGCTCGGGGTGTATCCGAAACCAGCGCTCGATGTCATCACTCCAGCAGTGCAATCCACGATCGTCGACAATGCAGGAGGTCAGCGATGACCACACCAGACGTGCAGTACGGTCTGCTCGCGCCGATGTTGATCGTGTTCGCGGTCGCAGTTCTGGGCGTACTCGTCGAGGCGTTCGTACCGCCGCGTGCGCGCCGCGCCACGCATCTGGGGCTTGCTCTCGGGGGACTGGTTGCGGCGTTGGCGGCGATCCTCGGTCTGGCAGGCACCGAGGCGTCGGCGATGTCCGGGGCAGTCGCAATCGACGGGCCGACCCTGTTTCTGCAGGGAACCATTGTGCTGGTCTCGATTCCGGCCATAGCACTGGTGGCCGAGCGCACCGTTGCCGTCACCGGGGCCGGTGCCGAGCGCCGCATCGATTCGTTCACTCCGCAGGCGTCGACCACTCCGGGCAGCGTGGCGGAGAAGGAGGCCATCGATGCAGGCGTCGCGCAGACCGAGGTGTTTCCTCTGGCAATGTTCGCGATCGGCGGCATGTTGCTGTTTCCGGCGTCCACGGATCTGCTCACGATGTTCGTTGCGCTCGAAGTGCTGTCGTTGCCGCTGTATCTGCTCTGCGGATTGGCCCGACGGCGGCGGTTGCTCTCGCAGGAAGCGGCTCTCAAATACTTTCTGCTGGGCGCGTTCTCGTCCGCGTTCTTCCTGTTCGGTGTTGCATTCCTGTACGGATATGCCGGAACCGTTCGGTTGGACGGAATCGCCGACGCCATCGCGGTGGACGGTCAGGGCAGATCGCTTGCGTTGATCGGAACCGCCTTGCTCGCAGTGGGTCTGTTGTTCAAGGTCGGCGCGGTGCCCTTCCACTCGTGGATTCCCGACGTCTACCAGGGTGCCCCCACTCCGGTGACGGCTCTGATGGCCACGGTGACCAAGGTCGCGGCATTCGGTGCGATTCTCCGCATTTTCGGGATGGCGCTGCCCGGTCTCGAATCGAGCTGGCGCCCGATGCTGTGGGTCGTCGCCATCGCGACGATGGTGCTGGGTTCCGTTGTGGCGGTGACGCAGACGGATGTCAAACGCATGCTGGCGTATTCGTCCGTTGCGCACACCGGATTCATCCTCACCGGAGTGACCGCGCTGGGTGATTCGGGTGATGTGGGTAATTCCGGTGTGTCGGCCACGATGTTCTATCTGTTGGCGTATGCCTTCAGCACTCTCGGGGGATTCGCGATCATCGGGTTGGCTCGCGACGAACGCGGTGAAGTGAGCGATCTCGAACGATGGGCGGGAATCGGTCGTCGGTCACCGCTGGTGGCTGCGGTGTTCGGATTGTTCCTGCTCTCGTTCGCCGGCATTCCGCTCACCAGTGGGTTCATCGGCAAGTTCGCGGTGTTCAGCGCTGCCTCGGGTGCCGGAGGAGCGGCCCTGGTCGTCGTCGGGGTGGTGTGTAGCGCGATCGCAGCATTCTTCTACGTGCGGGTGATAGTGCTGATGTTCTTCACCGATCCGGGCGAGAGGACCGCCACGATCGTGCGTCCGACCGCGTCGGTGTCGTGCGCGATCGGGGTCTCGGTTGTGGTCACCGTAGCGCTCGGAGTCTTTCCGCAGCCCGTTCTGGACCTTGCTGCGCGTGCCGGAAACTTCGTGTGAACATCGAGTCCTTAATTCGCGGACTTCATTCTCTGCTTCCACGTGTGTGAGCCTGTGCCGACCGGGATTCCACCGATGGCTCCCGCGAGACCGAACCTGGGCATGTTGACGTAGATCGCCTCACTGTTCTGTGCTGTCGCGGTATAGGTTTCGTGCCACACGCCGACGTTGCGGGTTGCGGCTACCGATCGATTGAAGGCGCGCCAGGCGGGTGCATGGGGTGCGTCGGGATCGGAGGCAAATCGTGTCAGGTCCTCGGCGTTGCGCCAATAGCTGACGAGCATGGTGGTGCGGCCCAACCACGAGTGGTAGCCGAGAAGTCCGGAGGCGGGATCGTGCTCGAGATGGCTGAGCATCCGCGGCATTGCGCGCAGCGCGGGTAGCCAGGAACGAACGGCCACCGGATTGTTGATGCGCATTCCGATGAGGAAGACCGCGACGGTGTCTCGCTCGGTGTCGACCGTGGCGCGGCCGTCGATGATGGGTTGCATGACGTGTTCCCGTCTGTTCGGGGAAGAAGCATTTTCTGTGACACTGTTATAAAACACTGTTGTGGTAAGTTTCGCAAGTGGCGAGACCGAGAATTCACGATGCCGAACTGCGCACCCGGCTGCTAGAGGCTGCGGCGGAAAACGTTGCTCGACACGGCGTCGACTCGCTGTCTCTACGTAAGCTGGCGGCCGCGCAGGGCACCTCGACGACGGCGATCTATTCGCTGTTCGGTGGTCGCGCCGAGTTGCTGGTCGCCCTGTTCGCTGCGTCGTTCTCGAGTTTCGGTGACGCCCAGCGGCAGGTGCCGGTCACCAGCGACCCCGAGGTCGATCTGCGCGCACTTGCCGTTGCCTACCGGCGCTGGGCTCTGCACAACCCACATCTGTACGCGGTGATGTTCGGCGGCGTACTCGGTTCGGTCGATGTATCCGAAGAGGCGCAACTCGCCGCCGCTGCGATGGACCCGCTTCGGGCGGCGGTAGCGCGTGCCGTCGCGGACGGCATCATGACCGGCGCATCGGTCGACTTGATCAGCCATTCGTTCTGGGCGATCGTGCACGGGTTGGTGTCGCTCGAGTTGGCGATGCCCACGAACCCCGACGAGGAGATTCGCGGAGCGATGTTCGACGCCGGGACGGAGTCGGTGCTCCGAGGATGGACGCGTCAGTAGGTGCGCGGTATCCCGAGGATCTTGGTGGCGTCGACGGTCATACCCAACCGTGCCGTCGGGGCGAGCGCAGGAAGATCCGGGAGATCGTCGGGAGTCGATGTCGCAGCGCCGATCACGTCGGAGCCGGCGATCTCGAAGTCGGATATTGCGCGTCGTAGATGGCTCGGGGTCGTTGCCAGTACCAGATTCAGGGCACCGATCTCGGCTGCCAGGTCGGTGGCGCGCTGTGCGTTCTGCACCGTCGAATTCGCGGTCGACTCGGTGTGAATGCGGTCGGCCGCGATGCCTTCTTCGAGGAGCCACCGCTGCATTGCGGCGGCTTCGGTGATGCCGCTCTGCGGATTGCCGCCGGTGACGATGATGGGGGACTCGGGGGAGCGCTCCGCCGCGGCGACGGCCGACCGTAGACGCGCCACCAACTCGGGTGTCATGGTGCCGTCGCCGTTCAAGCCCAGCCCGAGTACTACGATCGCGGTGCGGGGTCCGTCGGTGGTCGGCGCGAAGTCGATTGTCTCCGTGGCGGCTTCGTCGATGACGGCGATGGCTCGTTCGACTTCGTCGGCGAGGGTAGGAGACAGGCCGCGTAGGCGAGATCCATGCTCTACCAGGGCGGCGGTATCGGCGGTCGCGTTGGCATAGAACGTCTGCAGCGCTGCCACATTGGCATCGTCCGGAGCGGCGGCTTCGAGCGCACCGAGTGCGGCGAACCCGGCGTCGTAGCGACCCTTCACCAACGCGTCCTGTGCGTCGTTGTACTGGTCCGCGTCTGCCGAGCGAACCGACTCGGCGACGATTGCCGGGGCCGACGCCTCGGGCTCGGCCATCGCCGTGATCGAGCCGAAACCGACAGCGAGCGCTGCGGCGCAGGTCACGACGGCAACGCGAACCGTCGGGCGTACTCGGCCTTGTCGCACCACTGACGTCCTTCCGAAGGTGACGAGTTTCCGTCACCCTAGCTCAGTTCGGGGTCAGTGTGACTGGTGTGAGCAGAGTTGTTCGAGTTACACGAATGTACTTCTGTACAGGAACTCTGCCGTCACAGACTGACGGGGGCGCGTCCGCGATCGGCGGGTTCGATGGTCACCTCGGCATCGGGAAGGAAAACTCGCTCGGTCGTCGTGGTTCCGTCGACGCCATCGGTCACCGTCACCGCCACGCTCTCCGCAACCTGGCCCGCGCTTTCGATGAATCCGGTCGCGACACCCTCCTCGATGAGCAGATGATCACCCACCAGGAGAAGAAGCTCGTCCGCCGTCACCGTCCGTCTGCCGCCCACATCTTCGATAGTCATGAATCCCACCGTAGTGCGAATTGTCCGAATGGGTCGTTGCTCGGGCTCCGCTCCCGGATTCGCGCTGGTCGTGTAGCAGGCTCAGATACCGGCACAACGGGCACGCGAACATCATTCGCGAACAGATCGATGGAGCCACCGGGTGCTGAGGGCATAACGTAGACACACGATCAGGCCCCCACACGGAAGAAGGTGCGGAGTGACCGACTCCGATGCAGGATTCGACCCGACGTCGTTGCGTCCGTCGTTGTTCGTCGACGGGCAGTGGCAGGGATCCAGTGACGGTGGAACCCGAGACATCGTGAACCCCGCGGACGGCAGCACGGTTGCCGTCGTCGACGAGGCCACCCCCGACGATGCGCTGCGCGCGGTGGCAGTGGCACGGTCGACGTTCGACGACGGACCGTGGCGGTCGGTGACCGTCGGTGAGCGCAGCGATCTACTGAACCGCATCGCAGATCTACTTCAGAGGGACAAGGCCGAGCTCGCGCGTATCGAGACTCTCGATACCGGAAAGACTTTCGGCGAGAGTGAAATCGACATCGACGACGTGACGTCGGTCTTCCGCTTCTACGCCGATCTTGCAGTGGTGCAGGCGGATCGTCTGATCGACGTCGACCGACCCGAAATTCTCAGCCGCGTCGTACACGAGCCGATCGGCGTCTGCGTCATGATCGCGCCGTGGAACTATCCGCTGCTGCAGATCTCGTGGAAGATCGCTCCCGCCTTGGCGGCCGGCTGCACGATGGTCCTCAAGCCGAGCGAGGTGACTCCGCTCAGCACCATCGCGTTCACCAAGCTGGTGGAAGAAGCCGGAGTGCCGGCGGGTGTGGTGAACCTGCTGCAGGGCAGTGGTGCCGTTCTCGGGGACGCACTCACCAGGAACCGCGACGTCGACTTCATCTCGTTCACCGGCGGACTGGCGACAGGCAGGCACATCTTGGCCGCGGCGGCCGAGAACGTCACCAAGGTGGCCGTCGAGCTCGGCGGCAAGAACCCGCACATCGTCTTTGCCGACGCCGTAGCCGACGATCAGGCCTTCGCCGACTCCGTCGACAACGTCCTGACCGGAGTCTTTCTGCATTCGGGTCAGGTGTGTTCGGCCGGCACTCGACTCATCATCGAAGAATCTGTCGCCGACCGCTTCGTTGCAGCCGTGGCCGAACGCGCGAAGACCATCGTGATCGGTCCCGGAATGGACCCGGCGAGCGAGACCGGTCCTCTGGTGTCGCAGGCGCAGCGCGAGAAGATCGAAGCTTTCGTCGCGGGTGGCATCGACGAGGGTGCGACGTTGGTCATCGGCGGAACGAAACCGAACGACCCTTCTCTGGAGAAGGGTAGCTATTTCCTGCCCACGATTTTCGACCACTGCAATCGGTCCATGAATATCGTGCAGGAGGAGACATTCGGGCCCATACTTACTGTGGAGCGCTTCGACACCGAGGCCGAAGCACTCCTGTTGGGTAACGATACGAATTACGGTCTCGCCGCGGGAGTTCGGACGTCCGACGCCGCACGAGGCGAGAGAATGGTGCGCGGGCTTCGCCATGGCACGGTGTGGCTCAACGACTTCGGCGTTTACACCGCGGCCGCGGAATGGGGCGGCTTCAAGCAGTCCGGTAACGGCCGCGAACTAGGTCCGTCCGGAATGTCCGAATATCAAGAGGCGAAGCATATTTGGCACAACACCTCACCTACAGCGGCGGGGTGGTTCGGTACCCGATAGAGCACGATGGGAAAGGCCACAGGCATGGCATTACTGAACGACAACTCGAGCGGGATGGACGATTTCGGATACAAGGAATCGCTCGACCGCAGTCTCGGCAAATTCGCCAGCTTCGCCGCAGGCGTCAGCTACATCTCGATTCTCACCGGAACGTTCCAGCTGTTCTACTTCGGTTTCGGCACCGCCGGGCCGGCATACCTGTGGTCGTGGCCCGCAGTCTTCGTCGGTCAGCTCTGCGTGGCACTGTGCTTCATGGAGTTGGCCGCGAAGTATCCGGTGGCAGGGTCGGTGTACAACTGGGCGAAGCTGTTGGGCCGCAGAATCGTCGGCTGGTCGGCGGGCTGGTTGATGCTCACGGCATCGATCGTGACGCTGGCCGCTGTCGCACTCGCTCTGCAGCTCAATCTGCCACGCATCTGGAGCGGATTTCAGATCATCGGTGACGGCTCGGGTGCCACCGACTTCGCGGCCAATGCAGTTCTGCTCGGTGCGATTCTGATCGCCATCACCACTACGATCAACGCGCTCGGCGTCCGATTGATGGCAATGATCAACAGTGCGGGTGTGTTCATCGAACTCATTGCGGCCGTGCTCATCGCGATCCTGCTCGCGGCCAACATCACTCGGGGACCCGAGGTGTTCTTCTCCACCAACGGCTACGGTGCCGGTGAGAGCGGCGGCTACCTCGGTGCCTTCCTGGTCGCGTCGCTGGCGTCGGGTTATGTCATGTACGGATTCGACACCGCGAGCTCGCTCGGGGAGGAAACCGTCGAACCTCGGCGCACCGCCCCCAAAGCAATCTTTCGCGCCATCCTCGCCTCGTTCGTCATCGGCGGAGCCATCCTGGTGTTCGCCGTCATGGCCGCGCCGGACCTGAACGATCCTTCCCTCGGCAGCCCCGACGGCAGCCTGCAGTCGATCGTCGAAGCGGTGATGTGGGGCCCGCTGGGCACCGTCTTCCTCATCTGCATCGTCATTGCGGTCTTCGTCTGCTCACTGGCAGTACACACCGCGGCGATCCGGCTCACGTTCGCCATGGCGCGAGACAACGCGTTGCCCTTCGGCGAAAGCCTGGCCAAGGTGAATCCCAAGACGCAGACCCCGGTGGTGCCCGCGGTGACCATCGGAGTGCTGGCCATCGTGATCCTCGTCGTCAACATCGGTCAGCCGCAGATCTTCACGGTCCTCACCTCGATCGCGATCATCATGATCTATCTCGCGTATCTGATGGTCACCGGACCACTGTTGGTCAAGCGCATCAAAGGCGAGTGGCCGCCGGAGGATCTCGAGCCCGGCGGATACTTCACGATGGGTAAGTTCGGCCTGCCGGTCAACATTGCGGCGGTGGTGTGGGGTGCCGGGATGGCGCTCAACCTCGCCTGGCCGCGCGAGGCCGTGTACGGAACCCCCTGGTACAACACCTTCGGTGCGTTCGTCTACATCGGCGGCATCCTGGGCGTAGGCCTGCTGTGGTACGCAGTGAAGGGGCGCAAGCACATCGGCACTCTTAAATCACATGCCTGCACGGGCAACTAGAAGGAGCCTGCAGTGACAGACACCCAGTTCGATTACGTCGTCGCAGGAGGGGGCACGGCGGGATGTGTGCTCGCCGCGCGACTGAGCGAGGACCCCTCGGTCAGCGTCTGCCTCGTCGAAGCAGGGCCGACCGATGTCGGTGACAAGGCGATTCTCGAATTGGCGGAGTGGATGCATCTGCTCGACTCCGGCTACGATTGGGACTATCCCGTCGAACCGCAGGAGCGCGGCAACAGCTTCATGCGGCACGCACGGGCGAAAGTGCTCGGCGGCTGCTCGTCGCACAACTCCTGCATCGCCTTTCACCCACCGGCGGAAACCCTCGACGACTGGGCCGCGGCCGGTGCGACGGGATGGAGCGCATCGGACATCCTGCCGTTCGTCGCGCGCGTGGAGAACAACGACACCGGGCGTGGACACGACGGCCCGGTGCGGATTCGCGACGTGCCGCCGAACGATCCGTGCGGTGCGGCAGTGCTCGAATCTGCCGCCGGGATAGGTCTTCCGACAGTCGCATTCAATCGCGGAACGCCCGTGCTCAACGGTGCGGGCTGGTTCCAGATCAACGCGGGAGAAGACGGCTCGCGGATGTCGACCTCGCATGCGTACCTGCACCCGATCATCGGATCGCGGCCCAACCTCGAGGTACGCACCGACTGCTGGATCAGCGAGATTCTGATCGACGAGTCACTGACCGCGACGGGTGTGCGGTACCAACGCCCCGACCTGACCGGCTACGACACCGTCTCGGCGCGGCGCGAGGTGATCGTCACCGCCGGTGCCATCGATACGCCGAAGTTGTTGATGCTCTCCGGAATCGGACCGGCGGCACAGTTGCAGGAGATGGGGATCACCGTTCGGGTCGATTCACCCGGCGTTGGCGAGAACCTCGACGACCACGTCGAAGGCCTGGTGTTCTGGGAGGCGAGCAAGCCGATGGTCACCACGTCCTCGCAATGGTGGGAGATCGGGGTGTTCGCGCAGACCGATTCGTCGCTGAACTACCCGGACATCATGATGCATTACGGCAGTGTGCCGTTCGACATGAACACCCTCCGCTGGGGCTACCCGACCACCGACAACGGGTTCTGTCTGACTCCGAACGTGACGCAGGGGCGCTCGCGTGGCACTGTTCGACTGCGCAGCAGAGACTTTCGTGATCGGGCAAAGGTGGACCCGCGTTACTTCACCGACGCCGACGGCCACGACGACGCGGTGATGCTCGCCGGTCTGAAGCTGGCGCGCGCTATTGCCGCAGACGGTCCACTCGCGGGTTGGATCGAACGCGAACTCGCCCCCGGGCCCGACGCCGTCACCGACGACGACCTGCTCGACTACGTACACAAGACCCACAACACGGTCTACCACCCGGCAGGCACGGCGCGGATGGGATCGGTGGACGACACCATGGCCGTGCTCGATCCCGAGTTGCGCGTCAAGGGCATCTCGAACCTACGCGTGGTCGACGCGTCGGCGATGCCGAAGCTGCCGTATGTCAATCCCAACATCACGGTGATGACCATGGCGGAAAAGTGCGCCGACCTGATCCGTGGCGGATAGATCGGAGCTTGCCGACTTCCTCGGCGCGCACCCACCATTCCAAGGCGCGTCACCTGCGGTACTGACCGACATCGCCGCAGTCGCCGTCGCACGCGAGTACGGCGGTGGCGCATGGGTTGTGGGCCCGTCGCGGATCGACGCCTCGGCCGATGCCGACACCGTGTGGGTGGTGCGCACCGGACGCGTGGTGATCACGCACCCGGACGCGACTTCTCCCACCGAGGTGCCGATCGATAGCATCGGTCCGGGTGGAGTCTTCGGTTTCTCGGCGCTGCTCGTCGGCGGGACGGTCGAATTCTGTGCGCGAGCAATCGAACCGAGTGTCGTTCTGCAGTTACCCGGTGCGCTGGTTCGGCCGTTGTTCGCAACGCCCACCGGTCTGGCGTTTCTGGCCGATGCCGTCAACTCCTCTTCTGCATACCGTGGGGGACCGGTGGAGGGCAGCGCAGGCCGGACCGTCGGCGAATTGGTCTCTGCGCCTGCGGTGTTCACGCCCGTCGGCACCACTGTTCGAGATGCCGTCCGGCAGATGACCGAGCAGGGCAGCTCCTACGTTCTGGTTCCGCTGCGTGGTTCACGCCACGGCATCTTCACCGACCGCGACCTCCGAATTCGTGTGGTGGCCGCCGGCATCGGCGTCGACACTCCTATCGAGAAGGTCATGACCTCGCCCGCCGAGACCGTCACTGCGGACCGGTTGGCAGGCACCGTGCTGATGGACATGCTCGAGCGAGGCATGCGCCACATGCCGGTGGTGTCCGCTCGCGGTGAGGTGCTGGGCGTCGTCGAGGATTCGGATCTGCATGCCGCATCCACGCGACGCAGTTTTGTGGTCCGTCGAGCGGTGGCATCGGCATCGACTTCCGCCGAACTCGCGGACGCAGGCAGGCTCGTGCCCCGCCTGGTGGTGGATCTGTTCACGGGCGGAACCGATGCGATGGCGGTCAGCGCGATCCTCTCCGTCGTGGTCGACAGCCTCGTCCGCCGGGCCGTCGAGATCGAATGGACCGCACGTCCGGACGTACCCCGTGACCACTTCGCCTGGATCACGCTCGGCAGCGTGGCCCGTCGAGAAGCCATGCCCTCCTCGGACGTCGACAGCGCATTGACCTGGTCGGATGCAACCGCGGACCCCGAGGTGCGAGGGACATCGAACGCGGTGACGAGAACCCGCGACGAGGCGCTGATGGATCTGGCGGCTCGCGTGCACGTGAGCCTCGACGGTGCCGGGTTGCCGTCGGATACCAACGGCGCGGTCGCGAGCTCGCCCCGATTCGCACGCTCGGCCGGTCAGTGGGAAAGGGCCGCGGCTCACTGGCTCAGCAACCCATTCGGCGATCGAGGAAACCCGGCTGGGGACTCCGGCCTCATCATGTCCTCTCTGATGATCGACGGCAGAGTGGTGTGGGGCCCTCGGGCACTGCACACCGTGCCCGAGGCCTACCGTCGACTCCTGGTCGATCACCCCGACGCATTGCGGTTGCAACTGCGTGATGCGCTCGCCGGCCGCGCGCGGTTGCGTTCGCTGCGCGACGTGCTGGCTCGGCGCGGCGGCACGTTCGACCTCAAGGCCCATGCGCTGGCTCCCATCGTCAACCTCGCTCGGTGGGGTGGGTTGTCGGTCGGCATCGCCTCGTCTTCGACTCCCGCGCGGCTCGCGGCGGCGTCGGGCAACGGCATGCTCTCCGAACGTGATGTCGCCGCCCTGACCGAGGTGTTCGCCCTGCTGCAGCGGCTCCGACTGTCACATCAGATCGACCAGATCACGGCAGGCCACCGCCCAGGGGACGTGCTGATCATGGCCGATCTGTCGCCGCTCGAACGAAGCCTGCTGACCGACGGTGTCCGCGAGATCGCCGCGGTGCAGCGTCGCGTCGGGTATCTGGCGGCCAACGTCGGCGTGCATCGTTGAGCGCGAACGACCAGACTGTGTGCCGTGACCACCAATCCCGTGAGCGTTCCCATCCCGTCCACCGTCGAACACCATCGGCTGGCGGAATCGCCCGGGGTCAGCGGCCCGTGGCGGCAGTGGGGACCGTACCTGGCGGGACGGCAGTGGGGGACGGTTCGTGAGGACTACTCGGAAGACGGAAACGCCTGGGCGTCGTTCCCGTTCGATCAGGCGCACAAGCGGGCCTACCGCTGGGGTGAGGACGGCATCGGGGGAATCTGCGATCGCTTCGGGTTCCTGAACTTCTCGTTCGCACTGTGGAATCGCAAGGATCCGATCCTCAAGGAACGGTTGTTCGGTCTCGCCAACGAAGAGGGCAATCACGGCGAGGACGTCAAGGAGTACTTCTGGGCGGTCGACGGAACACCGACACACAGTTGGATGCAGTGGCTCTACCGCTATCCGCACGCGGAATATCCCTACGCCCAACTGAGGGAAGAGAATGCCCGACGCGGCCGTGACGACCGCGAGTACGAGTTGGCCGACACCGGGATCCTCGACGAGAACAGATTCTTCGACGTCCAGGTCACGTATGCGAAGGCCTCGCCCGACGACATCTGCATCACCATTTCCATCACCAACCACGGACCCGAATCGGCGTCGGTCGACCTACTGCCGCACCTGTGGCTGCGCAACACGTGGTCGTGGGGGCGCGACGACCGAGGTGGTTCACTGGCTCAGCTGACTCCACCGGACCTCATGGCAGGTGGACTCGAAGCCATCGCCGTCGACCACGGATTTCTCGGTCGCTACTACCTCAGTGCCGAAGGAACGCCGGCAGTTCTGTTCTGCGACAACGAAACCAATGCCGAAGCCCTGTGGGGACAGGAGAACATCTCCGCCTATCCCAAGGACGGCATCGGCCGCCGCGTCGTCGACGACGATCTCGATGCGGTCAACCCCGAGCAGACCGGAACGAAGGCGGCGTTCTGGTATCGATTCGACGATATCGCTCCTGGTGCAACCGAATCGGTGAAACTGCGATTGTCGCCCAACCGTCCTGACGAGCAGACGTTCGGGACCGGATTCGATGCGGTCAACATCGATCGCCGGGCCGAGGCGGACGAGTTCTACGGCGCGGTGATCGGTGCCGACCTCACCGACGTCGACCGACACGTGGCACGGCGCGCCTATGCCGGGTTGCTGTGGACCAAGCAGCTCTATCGATACGACGTCGAGGAGTGGATCGAGGGCGACAAGGTCGGCGCTCCGGCACCGGACTCGAGGCAGGACCCGGGTGGACGCAATGCGCACTGGCGTCATCTGGCGCTGGCCGATGTGATCTCGATGCCCGACGAGTGGGAATACCCGTGGTTCGCGGCCTGGGACCTGGCGTTCCATGCAATTCCGTTGGCGCACGTCGACGCCGATTTCGCCAAGGAACAATTGGTGCTCATGTGCCGGGAATGGGCCATGCACCCCAATGGCCAACTGCCCGCGTACGAGTGGGAGTTCGGTGACGTCAACCCGCCCGTGCACGCGTGGGCGGCGTGGCACGTCTATCGCATCGACGGCTATCGGGATCGCGAATTCCTGGTGCGGGTGTTCACCAAGCTGCTGCTCAATTTCGCGTGGTGGGTCAACCGCAAGGACTCCGAGGGCTCGAACATCTTCGAGGGCGGATTCCTCGGCATGGACAACATCGGCTTGTTCAACCGCTCTGCTCCGCTGCCTCCCGGCTTCCGGCTCGAGCAGTCCGACGCGACGAGTTGGATGGCGTTCTACTGCCAGCAGATGTTCAAGATCGCACTGGAACTCGCGCGTCACGACAGCGCCTGGGACGACGTCGCGACCAAGTTCTTCTCGCACTTCCTCTCGATCGCCAAAGCTGTCAATTCGTTCGGCTCTCAGCATATTTCGCTATGGCACGAGGAGGACGGCTTCTTCTACGACGTTCTCGTCCAACCGCAGGGCGACGCGGTGCCGATGCGGGTTCGGTCGATGGTCGGCCTGCTCCCCATCCTCGGGGCCACGGAGATACCGCCGTGGGTCGAGGAGGAGTGCCCCGACCTCACCGCTCGGCTGCGATGGATCCAACGCCGGCGACCGGAGATGGTCAGCCCATTGCTGGCCCGGCGTGAGGGCGGCGAGGTGCGCATGCTGCTGACACTGGTCCAACCCGAACGGCTCAAGCGCATCCTGGCCCGCATGTTCGACTCCGAGGAGTTCCTGTCGCACTTCGGAATTCGATCGCTCTCGGCCTCCTATCGCGAGCCGGTGACCTTCGACGTCGACGGCCGAAGCCTGTCCATCGAGTACGAGCCGGGGGAGTCGCGTACCGGGATGTTCGGTGGCAACTCCAACTGGCGCGGTCCGGTGTGGTTCCCGGTGAACGTGCTGCTGGCCGACAAGTTGCGCGCGTACGGCCGGTACTACGGCGACTCGTTCACCATCGAAATCCCCACCGGCTCCGGCAACCATCGCACTCTCACCGACGCCGCCGACCTGATCGACAACGGTCTCGCCGGACTGTTCCGGCCGGTGGACGGCAAGAGACCTGCCGACGGTAATCGCATCGAATCGAGTGCCGATCCGCTGTGGAGCGAGCACCCGAGCTTCAACGAGTACTTCGACGGAGACACCGGCGAGGGACTCGGAGCCACGCACCAAACTGGCTGGACCGCTCTGGTTGCGCACCTGCTCAGACCACGTCTGCCGCTGTGAGGGCCTGCGGCCCACGTGCACGAAAATTCGTAGTGGGCTACGAAGTTCCGCGCACATGCGGCGGAGCCGCATAGTCTGGCGGGATGAAGATTCGCGGCGCAGTACTCGAAGAAATCGGCCGATCACGTCCCTTCGCGGACTCGCATCCCATCACCGTCTCGGACCTCGAGCTCGGCTCGCCGGCCGAGGGCGAACTGCTGATCAGAATTGAAGCCGCAGGGCTGTGCCACTCGGACCTGTCGGTGGTCGACGGCAATCGAGTTCGTCCGGTCCCGATGTTGCTCGGCCACGAGGCCGCAGGCCGAGTCGAGGAAGTCGGACCCGGCGTCGACGACATCGAGGTCGGCACTCGTGTCGTCATGACATTTCTGCCGCGCTGTGGCGAATGCGCCGGCTGCGCCACCGACGGCCAGATGCCCTGCGTCACCGGCAGTGCGTCGAACAATGCCGGCACACTGCTCGGCGGCGGCATCAAGTTGCACCGGGACGGGGAAGAGGTCAAGCATCACCTCGGCGTCTCCGGATTCGCCACACACGCGGTGGTGAGCCGAAAGTCGGTGGTGCCGGTCGAGGACGACATCCCGGCCGACATCGCAGCAGTCCTCGGTTGTGCGGTACTGACCGGCGGCGGCGCGGTGCTCAACGCCGGAACTCCCAAGCCCGGACAGTCGGTGATGGTGGTGGGCCTCGGCGGCGTCGGCATGGCAGCCGTTCTGACGGCCGTATCGGTGGGTGCCGGGGAGGTCATCGGTGTCGACGGCGTCCCGGACAAGCTGTCCACTGCATCCGAACTCGGTGCCACACAGGTCTACTCACCCGCCGAACTCGCGGAGAAGGGAATCAAGGCAGACATCGTCATCGAGGCGGCAGGTAACGCACGCGCCTTCGAAACTGCGGTCGCGGCAACGGCTCCGGGAGGCAAGACCATCACCGTCGGCCTCCCCGCACCCGACGCCCGCTCGTCCATTGCACCCTTGGGTCTGGTGGCGGAAGCTCGCACGATCATCGGCAGCTACCTGGGCTCCGCTGTGCCTGCACGCGATATCCCGACCTACGCCCAGATGTGGCGTGAGGGACGGCTTCCCGTCGAGAAGTTGATCTCGTCGCGAATCACGTTGGACGAGATCAACCGCGGCATGGACGAATTGGCCGACGGCAACGCAATCCGTCAGGTCATCGTCTTCGACTGATCGTCAGCGGTGGGCTGCTGTGGCGACCCACCGGCCGCGCTGCTTCGAGATGTCGATGGGGTGGTCGAAACACTCACTGATGTTGTCTGTGGTCAGCACCGCGTCGACGGTTCCCTGCGCCTGCACTGCGCCGTCGCGGATGAGTAGGGCGTGGGTGGTCGAGGTCGGGATTTCCTCGAGGTGATGAGTGACCAGGATGCTGGCCAGGGTCGGGTGTTCGGTGCGCAGCGAGTCGAGTGCACTCAGAAGTTGTTCGCGGGCAGCGAGATCGAGCCCGGTGGCAGGCTCGTCGAGCAACAGCAGCGCCGGGTCGGGGAGCAGAGCACGCGCGATGAGCGCTCGACCTCGCTCGCCCTGCGACAGTGTGTGCCACGACGCGTCGAGTCGATGACCGACACCGAGCGACTCGATCAGCCGGTGAGCCCGTGCGATCTCGCTGTCGGTGGCCGACCATCGTGGGATCAGGTCGGGGGTGTTTGTCAGTCCGGTCAACACGACCTGGAGCAACGTCAATGGAGCCTCGACCTTCAGACGGGGATCGACGTGGCCGATGTGCGTCCGCAACTCGCGCATGTCCACTTGCCCGAGGCGATGACCCAGGACGTGCACGGAACCCTGCGTGGGATGAACGAGCGCGCCCAGCAGGCTGAGGAGGGTGGATTTGCCCGCGCCGTTGGCACCGAGCAACACCCAGTGTTCACCCTCCTCCACCCGCACACTGGCGTTGCTAAGCAGGTATCGACCGCCGCGGACGAGATCGACTCGGTCGGCGAACAGGACGCTGGAGGACACCGGACGACCGTAGCTGCCGGGGTGGATCGCGGAGAAGTAGGCTCTGAGGTCGGTAGAACCGACAAGACGACGAAACGAGTGTGGGTACGACGTGAGTGCAACGGCACCTGTTCGAGTAGGGGTACTGGGGTCACGCGGCAAGGTCGGTCAGGCCATCTGTGCCGCCGTCGAAGCAGCTGATGATCTCGAGCTCGTGGCTACTGTCGACCAGGGCGATCCGCTGGCGAACTTCGTCGATGCGAACGCCCAGGTGGTCGTGGATTTCACCCATCCCGACGTGGTGATGGACAACCTGCAGTTCCTGATCGAGCAGGGCATTCATGCCGTGGTCGGCACCACCGGTTTCGACGACCGGCGGCTCGAGCAGGTTCGCGAATGGCTGGCAGGATCGCCGCAGACGGGCGTCCTGATCGCACCGAACTTCGCCATCGGCGCGGTGCTGTCGATGCGATTCGCGCAGCAGGCCGCACGGTTCTTCGACTCGGTCGAGGTGATCGAACTGCACCACCCCAACAAGGCCGACGCGCCGTCGGGCACGGCGTACCGCACTGCCGCCCTGATCGCCGAGGCGCGCGCTGCCGCAGGCACTGCACCGAGCCCCGATGCGACGACGACCGAACTGGACGGCGCACGTGGTGCCGACGTGGACGGAGTGCGTGTGCACTCGATCCGGCTTGCGGGACTCGTTGCGCATCAGGAGGTTCTGCTCGGCACGCAGGGGGAGACCCTGAGCATTCGGCACGACTCGCTCGATCGAACGTCCTTCGCGCCCGGAGTCCTTCTCGGAGTCCGTGAGATCGCCGGACGCCCGGGGTTGACCGTCGGCCTCGATCCGCTGCTGGATCTGTGAGCTGATCGACGGTGAACAAAACGACGAAGGTACTCGCCATCATCACGGTGATGGTGCTGATCCTCGGCTTCTACTTCTTCCTGCTCGGCCAGCGCGGTGTGACGCTTATCCAGAACGGTGGCGTGGCGAGCATCTCCCTGGGGATCGGGGTTCTGCTGCTACCGATCCTCGGGTTGTGGATCGTGTGGGCCACCCTCAAAGCGGGGTTCGACCATCAGAGACTGGCCTCGCGCATCCGGGACGAAGGCCTCGAACTCGACGTCTCCGAGCTTCCGAGAAGGCCGTCGGGACGGATCGAACGCGACGCGGCGGACGAGCTTTTCCAGCAGATCAAGACCGAGTGGGAGAAGGATCCGGACAACTGGCGCAACTCGTACCGATTGGCGCGCGCCTACGACTACGCCGGCGACCGTGGACGGGCGCGCGAGACGATGAAACGTGCTGTGGCACTGGAACGTGCAGAGAGCTGATGTAGCGTGACGCGCACCCTGTTGGTGGTTCACCACACGCCGAGCCCGCTCACCCGCGAGCTGCTCGAGGCGGTTCTCGCCGGAGCACGTGATCCCGAGATCACCGGCGTGGACGTGCGCAGTGTGCCTGCTCTCGGCGCGACCGTCCCGGACGTACTCGAAGCCGACGGCTTCCTCTTCGGTACACCGGCGAACTTCGGCTACATGAGCGGGGCGCTCAAGCACTTCTTCGACACCGTGTACTACCCGTGCCTCGATGCCGTGGCCGGAAAGCCCTACGCCGCCTGGGTTCACGGCAACGACGACACCGTCGGTGCCGGACGGGCCATCGAGAAGATCGCGTCGGGGTGGGGTCTCGAGAAGGTCTTCGGCACCCTGCATATCGCCGAGAGCGGCAAGCCCACACGTGAGCGATGCTACGAATTGGGCGGCACAGTCGCGGCCGGACTGTCCGACTGACGGCTACATTCCATCAGGGGCTTCGACCTTTAGGCCCGGTTCCTGCCCGAGCGGTGTCGATCGGTGCCCCCGGGGGCTACGACGGTCGGCCGGTGCTGACTCACCCCGTCGAGGAACCCGGATCGACCCAACTCGCAGACGCCCTGAGGGCACTTCTTCGGAGCTACTGACTCAGTCGGATTCGGCGGGGGAGTCCGCGCGCAGAATGTCGTCGGCGGGAATCTGCAGCGGAATCTCGAGCAGACGTTCCGGCCAACTCGGGTACGCGGGCCGAATCCACACCCGGTTGTCGTCGAGTTGCGTCATCAGCACCCGCCGCCACGGCCAATCATCCTGCGGTGCAGACAAATCGGTCATCGACTCCAGGGGCAGGGGTGCCTTCGTCCAATGTGGAGCCGACAGCGATGCCAGACCGCGATCCTCGAGGTGGGCGATCGCAGTCTCGATCGGAACGCCCCGCGCAACGATGATTCCGACGGGATTGACGGCGTCGACCAGATAACCCTCGTCGTGTTCGTCCTGTGCATTCGTGTCGTGTGCAACGGTCCATCCGATCACCTCGCCGTCGGAGGCTCGTCTCACCGGCAATCTGCTGCGCCACCGCTCGATGTCCACACTCTCGAGGTTACGCGGCGCGATTCGGTGAGTTCGGCGAAGAAACTATTCCCGAATGTGAGCAGGCAAGTCGATGCCGTGTTTGACTGCAGGAGATAGTTGATGTTTGTACCGCTCTCGATACCAAGGGATTTCGATGACCCTCCGCATTCTCGATCGCTCCGCCATCGTCGCGACACCCGAGTGGAGTCGCTGGTTGATACCCCCGGCGGCGCTGTCCATCCACCTCGCGATCGGATCCGCCTACGCCTGGAGCGTGTTCAAGAACGCCATCTCCCAACCCGACGCGCTCGGACTCAGCGGAACCGTGACCGCCATCCCGTTCCAGCTCGCCATCGTGATGCTCGGGCTGTCCGCCGCGATCTTCGGAACTCGTGTCGAGAAGAACGGCCCACGGTGGGCCATGGCCGTCTCGCTGGTGTTCTTCGTGTCCGGACTGCTGTTGTCGGCGCTCGGCATGGCGCTCGGACAGTTCTGGCTGGTGATCTTCGGTTACGGATTCGTCGGCGGTATCGGCCTCGGAATCGGCTACATCTCTCCGGTGTCCACCCTGATGAAGTGGTTCCCGGACCGGCCGGGCATGGCCACCGGAATCGCCATCATGGGCTTCGGCGGAGGCGCACTCATCGCATCCCCGCTCACCAGCCAGCTGATGGTCAATTTCGGCGGCTTCACCGACGGTTCCATCGCCAAGACGTTCCTCACGCTGGGCATCGGATACGCGGTGTTCATGGCACTGGGAGTCGTGCTCATCAGAGTGCCCGCCGAGGGATGGACTCCGGCCGGGTGGACCCCGCCCGCGTCGTCGGCGATGGTGTCGACGCACAACGTCTCGGCCGCGAACGCGGTCAAGACACCGCAGTTCTGGCTGCTGTGGGTCGTGTTGTGCTTCAACGTCACTGCCGGGATCGGCATTCTCGAACGCGGATCGGGTATTTACCAGGATTTCTTTCCCGACGCGACCTCGCCCGAATCCTTGGCCGCCGCGGCCGCCGGCTTCGTCGCGTTCCTCTCCTTGACCAACATGATCGGACGGTTCGTCTGGTCGTCGGTATCCGATGTGGTGGGGCGCAAGAACATCTACCGGATGTATCTCGGCGTCGGCGCACTGCTGTACCTCTACATTGCTCTGTTCACGAACACCAACAAGATCCTGTTCATGGTGTCGGCCCTGCTGATCCTGTCTTTCTACGGCGCGGGATTCGCGACGGTTCCGGCCTATCTCAAGGACCTCTTCGGCACGTACCAGGTAGGCGCGATCCACGGACGGCTCCTCACCGCGTGGTCGGTCGCCGGTGTGCTTGGGCCACTGATCGTCAATGCCATCGCCGACGCCGGGGAGCCGGGAACCACCGGCCGGTACCTGCCGGCGTTCTACGTGATGATCGGACTGCTGGCGGTCGGGTTCCTGGCCAACGAAGCAATCAAGCCGGTTGCCTCGAAGTACCACGAATCGGATCACACGGGTTCGGCAGCCACTACAGGAGCGAAGGCATGAGCGGCGGAAAGAAGCAGGTCACGATGGCGGTTGCATGGGCGTGGGTTGCCGTGCCGTTCGCCTACGGACTGTACGAATTGATCCTCAAGGCGGCGAATCTGTTCAGCACCTGAGTGGACGTGTCGGTGGGCCGTGACAGGCTGGTTCGATGCAGGAGATGAGTGCCGCCGCCGCTCGTCGCACCGCCCTGGCCGCACAAGGGTTGGCGTCGAGGCGGTCGCGTACTCGACCGGCGAGCAAGGCCGCGGTGCACGCAGCCATCGATACCACCGGGTTGCTGCAGATCGACTCGGTGTCGGTGGTGGTCCGAGCGCACTACGCACCGGTGTTCAGCCGTGTCGGTGCCTACGACCGCACGATCGTCGACGACGCCGCGTGGACCGACACTCCGCGTCGACCTCGTCGGTTGGTGGAGTACTGGGCTCATGAGGCCGCACTGCTGCCCGTCGAGGACTGGCCACTCATGCGATGGCGAATGGAGTTGTATCGGCACGGGCGGTGGGGCGGAGCCGCCCGCATTCTCGAGCGCGAACCAACGCTCGTCGACGACGTCCTCGCGGTGATCGGCGACAACGGTGCGGCCAGCGCGGGTGAGATCGAGAAGCACCTCGAGGTGGACACGCCCGGTGGCAAGGGGCCGTGGTGGGATCGGAGCGATGTCAAGGTCGTCTGCGAGCAGCTGTTCGCGGCCGGCGTGGTGACCGTGCCGGCACGAACGGGGTTCGTGCGACGGTACGAGCTCAGCGAACGGGTGATCCCGGAGGACGTTCTGCTCAGACGGGTGGACGAATCGGATGCGGTGCGTGCACTGATCGAGAAGTCTTCTCGGGCACTGGGAGTCGCTACCGAACCGGATCTGAGGGACTACTACCGGCTCTCGCAGAAGCAGGCCAAGGCGGCCGTCGCCGACCTCCTGGAGGACGGAGTCCTGGAGGAGGTGACGGTCCGCGGCTGGAACGCCCCGGCGTACCTCCACCGCGAGGCCAAGACGCCGCGAACCGTTACTGCTGCCGCGTTGCTGTGTCCTTTCGATCCCATGATCTTCTACCGGCCGCGAGTGGAAAGAATCTTCGGCTTCCACTACCGAATCGAGATATACACCCCGCAGCACAAGAGGATTCACGGGTACTACGTGTTTCCGTTCCTGCTCGACGGGCATCTGGTGGCCCGCCTCGACCTCAAAGCGGTGCGAGCGCAGTCCGAACTGCACGTGATCGCGGCGTACGTCGAAGGCGACCGCAATGCCGGTGACATTGCGCCTCGACTGCGAGACGTGCTTCGGGAGATGGCGGATTGGCTCGAACTCGAACGGGTGGTGGTGGGGGACAGGGGAGACCTCGCTGCCGCGCTTCGTTGAATTCTGTCGAGAGGGCCGGCGTTCTGCCGACGTGCACTCGGGCAGAATCGGTGCCACTATCGAACCGTGACTTCGCCCCGGACGGATACTGCCACCGAACTGCCACCCCAGGTCGTCGTTCTGTTCGGGGCGACAGGAGACCTGGCCAAGAGAAAATTGCTGTCCGGGATGATGCATCTGGCGTTGTCCGATCTCGCGCCGAACATCCGCGTCGTCGGAACGTCGCTCGAAGAGATGTCGACCGACGAATTCCGCGCTCTCGCTCGCGAATCGATCAACACCTACTCGAGTCGCAAAGTCGGCGACGAGCAATGGAGTCGTTTCGCCTCGCGACTGACGTACGTGTCGCAGAAGGCAGGACCAGCGGCGCTGGGAGAGGCCGTGGCCGAGGCCGAGATCGAACTCGGCGGCAGTGCCAAACGCCTGCACTACCTGTCCGTTCCACCGAGAGCTGCTCTCGCAGTAGTGGATACGCTCGCATCGGCAGATCTGGTGAAGCGCTCTCGGATCATCATGGAAAAGCCGTTCGGTACCGACCTCGAGAGCGCGATCGCGCTGAACGCTCGCGTGCACGAGACGTTCGACGAGGATCAGATCTTCCGCATCGATCACTTTCTCGGCAAGGAACCCGCGCAGAACATCCTGGCGTTCCGCTTCGCCAACGGGTTGTTCGAGCCGATCTGGAACCGAAATTTCATCGATCACGTGCAGATCGACATCCCGGAGGAACTCGCCCTCGACGGACGCGCCGGATTCTACGAATCCACCGGCGCGTACAAGGACATGGTGGTCACGCACCTGTTCCAGGTGCTCGCGTTCATGGCGATGGAACCACCGACGGCACTCGAACCGCGTGCGATCGGTGAAGAGAAGAACAAGGTGTTTCGATCGATGGTCCCGCTGGACCCGAAAAATGTTGTGCGCGGACAATATACGGGCTACCGCTCGGAGGAAGGTGTCGCCCCCGACTCCGACACCGACACGTTCGTGGCACTGAAATGCGAAATAGACAACTGGCGCTGGGCCGGTGTGCCGTTCTACCTCCGTAGCGGGAAACGTCTCGCCGAAGGCCAACGCATCATTTCGATAGCGTTCCGAGAGCCACCGAAGAGCATGTTCCCGGCCGGTTCGGGGGTGGGAGCGCAAGGTCCCGACCACCTGACCTTCGACCTGGCCGACGCATCCAAGGTGTCGTTGTCGTTCTACGGGAAGCGGCCCGGGCCCGGGATGCGCCTGGACAAACTCAGCATGCAGTTCGCCACTCACGAGACCGAACGCGCCGGCGACGTGCTCGAAGCGTACGAACGGTTGATCCTCGACGCCATGTACGGCGACCACACACTGTTCACCACAGCCGAGGGCATCGAGCGGCTGTGGAAGGTGTCCGAGCCGCTGCTCGCCGATCCACCCCCGGTGCGCCTGTACGCACCGGGCTCGTGGGGGCCCAACGCCATTCACCAGCTCATCGCTCCACACGCATGGCGGTTGCCGTTCGAGCGGGAGTGGCGCGAGAAGAAGTAGGCGCTAGTTGTTCCAGCCGCGATCCTTGCGCATCTGATCTCGTAGTGCGCCTTGAACGGCCTGCGACAACCACGAATTGAGTGACACTCCGCTGTTGTTCGCGGCGTCCTCGGCACGTTCCTTGATCTGCTCGACCAGTCGTAGCGTGACCCGTCGCACCTCACCGGACACATCGTCCATCGTCGGGTATTCCTCGGTGACGGGCTCCGCCGGATCGCCGTCGTGCAGACCGAGCACCGGGCCGTCGCGTCGAACATCGGCGTGCGCCTGCGTACCGTCGAGGCGGACGGTGACCGTATGACCGTCCAGGTCGTTCGACACCTCGGCCGCAAAGTCCGACAGCGCGGTGAGCAGCATCAATCTGGCGGAGGCCTCCGCCGTCTTGCCGAGTGCTTCGGCAGTCTGCCGAGTGTGCTCGTCGCCCAGAGCGGCTGCCGCGAGTAGATCCGTTCGTAGCGACGCGGTGTACTTGTCGAGTTCCATGACGCCAGTGTGACGTCATACATGACGTCGGTCAAGCATCCCTGGTGGCGTCATGTGACAGCACCGTGACGCCATCGTTCGCCGAGCGTCGATACCGCGTTTAGGGTTGTGCGGTGTCAGCAGAAAACGAAGGTAGAGCTGTGCCGCGGACGGTTGCGCTGAAGGTGCAGCTGGTCGCCCGAACCGAGTTCGTTCCGCCCGCCGACATTCCCTGGGAAACCGACGCGGACGGCGGGCAGGCGTTGGTCGAGTTCGCCGGTCGGGCGTGCTATCAGAGCTGGTCCAAGCCCAATCCTCGGACCGCGACCAATGCGTCGTATCTGCGTCATCTGCTCGACGTCGGGCACCTCTCGGTTCTCGAGCACGCGAGCGTGACGTTCTACATCACCGGAATCTCGCGATCGTGCACGCACGAACTGATCCGGCACCGGCACTTCTCCTACTCGCAGCTCTCGCAACGATTCGTTCCTGAGCACGACGCCAACGTGGTTCTTCCACCGGCTGTCGAAGGTGATCCCGAGCTCGAGGCGCTGTTCGCATCGGCAACCGAAGCGAGTCGTGCGGCGTACACCGAACTGCTCGGTGCGCTCGAGGGCAAGTTGGAATCGGTCACCAATGCGGCATTGCGCGGCAAGCAGGCACGACAGGCCGCTCGGTCGGTGCTGCCGAACGCGACCGAGACTCGCGTGGTGGTGAGCGGCAACTACCGGGCATGGCGGCATTTCGTATCGATGCGCGCATCGGAGCATGCGGACGTCGAAATTCGACGCGTCGCCGTCGAATGTCTGCGTAAGCTCGTGGCAGTGGCGCCGGACGTATTCGGTGACTTCGAGATCTCGACACTGCACGACGGCACGGAAGTGGCTCGCAGCCCGTTCGTGACCGAGGTCTGACGACGAGGTTCGGTGGCGACCGCGAGCGGGTCTCGGAACACGGTGTCGGCGGGGAGTCCCGCTGCGCGAGAGTGGGTAAAGCACCGGGTAATCTGCTGCCATGACCTACGGTGACGCCACTCCTTCCGTTGCGCCTGTGTTCGGTACGGTGCTCACCGCCATGGTGACCCCGTTCACAGCGGACGGTAAGTTGGATATCGATGCAGGCGTTCGCCTGGCGCATCACCTCGTCGAACAGGGCAACGACGGACTGGTTCTGGCCGGCACGACGGGTGAATCACCGACCACCACCGAGAACGAGAAGCTCGAACTGCTTCGCGCGGTGATCGCTGCGGTCGGTCACCGAGCTCGCATCATCGCCGGGGCAGGCAGCAACGACACTGCGCACAGCGTCGAACTCGCCCGTGACGCAGCCCGTGCAGGCGCGCACGGTCTACTGGTCGTCACCCCGTACTACTCCCGGCCGCCGCAGGCCGGTCTGTACGCCCACTTCACCGCGGTCGCCAATGCCACTGACCTGCCCGTGATGCTCTACGACATTCCGCCGCGCTCGGTCGTCCCCATCGAGACCGAGACGCTGCGACGGCTCGCCGAGCATCCGCGGATCCTCGCGGTCAAGGACGCCAAGGGCGATCTGAACGCCGGTGCCGAACTGATCGCGTCGACCGGGTTGCAGTTCTACTCCGGCGACGACCCACTGAACCTGCCCTGGCTCTCCGTCGGTGCGACCGGCTTCGTCAGCGTCATCGGCCACCTCGTCCCGGCTCGCCTCCGTGAGTTGCACACCGCCTTCATGATGGGCGACATCGCACGTGCACAGGCGATCAACGTCAGTCTCATTCCGGTCATTCGCTCGGTCGCGCGCCTCGGCGGCGTCAGCGCCTCGAAGGCCGGCCTTCGCCTCATCGGACTCGATGTCGGCGAACCACGACTTCCCCAGGTGCCACCGAGCATCGATCACATCGAATTGCTCGCAGCGGAGCTGCGGGCGGCAGGAGTTCTTGTATGACACGACCGAACAGATCGCGCGGACGCGCAACCCGAAACGCCGGACCACCCTCCGAGCGTCCGGCCCCGAAGCAGGGCCAACCGGCAGGAGCTCGGCAGGGCAAGCCGATGGTGCAGAACTCGGCGCGCACGCAGCGTCCCGACAAGCGTCGTGAATTCGACCCGACGGAGCGTCTCGGCACGCCGCCGAAGGCTCCGTTCAAGGGCCTGCGCGTGGTCGCACTCGGTGGGATCGGCGAAATCGGTCGCAACATGACGGTGTTCGAGCATCAGGGAAAGATGCTGATCATCGACTGTGGCGTCCTGTTTCCCGAGGACCAGCAGCCGGGTGTCGACCTCATCCTGCCGGACTTCCGGCACATCGAGAACCGCATGGCCGACGTCGAGGCCGTGGTGCTGACGCACGGTCACGAGGACCACATCGGTGCTGTCCCGTTCCTGCTCCGCCTGCGTCCCGACCTACCCGTCGTCGGTTCCAAGTTCACCCTCGCTCTGGTCGCGGCCAAGTGCCGGGAGCATCGGTTGCGTCCGAACCTCGTCGAGGTGATCGAGGGCCAGCACACGCAGCACGGCCCGTTCGACTGCGAGTACTTCGCGGTGAACCACTCGATTCCCGATGCGCTTGCCATTGCCATCAGGACCGACGCCGGTCTGGTGCTGCACACCGGTGACATCAAGCTCGATCAGCTGCCGCTCGACGGTCGCCTGACCGACCTGGCCGGCTTCTCGCGGCTCGGCGACGAGGGAGTCGACCTCTTCCTGGTCGATTCCACCAACGCAGAGGTGCCCGGGTTCGTCACGCCGGAACGTGAGATCGGCGGGGTGCTCGACACCGTCATCGGCAAGGCGAAGCAGCGCGTCATCGTCGCGTCGTTCGCCAGTCACGTGCACCGCATTCAGCAGGTCATCGACGTAGCCGAGCGGTACAACCGCCGGGTGGCCTTCGTCGGCCGGTCGATGGTCCGCAACATGCAGATCGCTCAGGATCTCGGCTACCTGCGTGTGCCCGACGGTCTCGAGGTCAATGTCGACACTGCCGCAACGCTTCCCGACGACCGGTTGGTGCTCATCTCCACGGGTTCGCAGGGCGAGCCGTTGTCCGCGCTGTCCCGGATGGCCCGCGGCGAGCATCGCCAGATCAACGTCAAGGCGAACGATCTCGTGGTGCTGGCGTCCTCGCTCATCCCCGGCAACGAGAATTCGGTGTTCGCTGTGGTCAACGGCCTCGCCAAGCGCGGCGCGACCGTCGTGACGCAGCAGAATGCAAAAGTCCACGTCTCGGGCCACGCCTCGGCGGGTGAGCTGCTGTACCTCTACAACGCGGTACGGCCCACCAACGCCATGCCGGTGCACGGCGAGTGGCGTCACCTGCGTGCCAACGCTGCTCTGGCCAAGGCGACGGGTGTCCCCGAGGAGCGTGTGGTGTTGGCCGAGGACGGCGTGGTGGTCGACATGGTCGACGGTCTTGCCGAGATCGTCGGACAGGTGCCCGTGGGGCACGTGTACGTCGACGGCCTCTCGGTCGGTGACGTGGGCGATTCGACGCTCTCCGATCGGCTCGTGCTGGGCGAGGGCGGATTCATCGCGATCAGCGTCGCCGTCGACTCGGCCACCGGTCGCGCGGTGACCGCACCCGAGGTGTCCGGTCGCGGATTCTCCGACGATCCGGCCGCTCTCAAGGAAGCCGGGCAACTCGTGGAGTCGGAGTTGCAGCGTCTGGCGTCCGACGGTGTGTCCGACACGCACCGCATCGCGCAGGCCGTGCGCCGCGTCGTGGGTCGGTGGGTAGCGGACAAGTACCGCCGCAAGCCGATGATCGTTCCGACCATCATCGCGGTCAAGCCGCAGCCGCAGTAGATCTACTGCACGAGAAGTCGCCAGAGTCCGATCAGACCGAGAACGACAATGGCACCACGCAGGGCCGCCGGCGAGAGCCGGCGGCCGTAGCGTGCTCCTACCGCTCCACCGATCAAGGAGCCGATGGCGATCAGTCCGGCTGCCTGCCAGCTGATGTCGTCGAATCGGAAGATCGTGTACGTCACTGCGGCAACGACATTGACGACCAGCGACAAGAGATTCTTGGCTGCGTTCATCCGCTGCATGGTTTCGGGGAGCAGTGCCCCCATCACTCCGATGAGCAGAATGCCTTGGGCAGCAGTGAAATAGCCGCCGTAGACGCCGACCAGTAGGGTGCCGCCGGTGACCAACGCCATCCGGGTACGGCTGATGTGGTTCGCGGCCTTGCCCGCGGCTTCCGACCGCCGCTTGGCCCAGGCCTGAATTCGCGGTTGTGTGACAACGAGAATCAGCGCGCCGATGAGCAACACCGGAACCACTGCGGCGAAGACGGTTTCGGGCAGATGCAGCAGCAGCCAGGCACCACCGAGCGCGCCGAAGAACGAGGCCGGCAATTGCCACCGCAGGCGATGCCACTGCCCACGCAGTTCTCGGCGATATCCCCACGTACCCGAGACGCTGCCCGCGACCAGTCCCACGGCGTTGGACATGGTGGCGACCACCGGGGGATAGCCGAATGCGACCAGAGTCGGAAACGTGATCAGTGTCCCGGAACCGACGACGGCGTTGATCGCTCCGGCTCCGAGTCCGGCGAGCAGGATGACGAGAATTTCCGATACCGGCACTGTTGGGAGGTTACCCAGACAAAGGATGGGATCCCGCGGCAGGATGCCGCTGGTTCCGTCTGGCCGTAGCCTGGAGCGCGTGAGCCTTGCCCAGGATGAACGTTCTCAATTGGTCCAGACCCTTCTCGACGTGGGTCCCGATGCGCCGACGCTGTGCGGTGAGTGGACAGCGGCCGATCTGGCGGCGCATCTCGTCGTCCGGGAGCGACGCCTGGACGCCTCGCCGGGCATATTCCTGTCGCCGCTCGCGGGGTACACGGAGCGGGTCCAGCGATCCGTTTCGAACAAGCCGTTCACCTCCGTGGTGGAGGACATACGGACGGGGCCGCCCATGTGGTCGCCGTTCGCACTGCTCGATCCGTTGATCAATCTCGGTGAGATGTTCGTTCATCACGAGGATCTGCGCCGGGCCGGCGAGAGTTGGACGCGTCGAGTACTGCCGACCGCGGTGGAAACGCGTCTGTGGCCGCAGGTTCGTTTGATAGGACGGGCCGGACACCGCTCCTCACCCGTGCCGGTCCACGTGCGCACTCCCGATGGCCGACGGGCCACGTTCAAGGGCGGGTCGGGCCCGGGCGTGACCGTGGTGGGGGAGCCGTCGGAACTGTTGCTCTACGCGTTCGGACGCGACCAGATCGAGGTGCTGTACGAGGGTTCGGCAGACGATGTCGCCGCTGTGAAGGCGCTCGATCTGAGCTTCTGACACATTCGCCTCCGCTGTTACTGGTGTTGCGGATGGTTTCGACGGGGCTGTTGCGACTAGCCTGGGGGCATGGCAGGAAAGACCAGCACCTCCACCGCCAGGGCCGGATCCAGCGGATCCGGCTCCTCGCGCGCGTCCGGCACCGCCCGTAAATCCGGCGGTGGACGCACCGCGCGCACCGTCACCACGCCGAAGAAGCCGACCGCGCCGCGCAACCCGGCGACGTCCCGCGCGAACGCATCCTCCCGCGGCAAGGCCCCCGCCAGGGGCTCGTCGACGGCTCGGCGGCCTGCGGCGAAGAAGAAGTCACGCGGTGCTCTCGATGCGATCGGGCGAGGCATTGCGTCCACCTGGTCGATGGCGGCCCGTGGAGTCGGTGCCACGACCCGGACCGTGAGCAAAGCTGCCGACATCGAGCACGGCCACCGTCGGGACGGAATCGCCCTCGGACTGATCGCCGTCAGTGTGGTCGTCGCCGCGAGTGTGTGGTTGAGCGCCGGGGGACCGGTCGGCACATGGATCGAGGTGGGTATCCGCGCCGTCATCGGCGAGGCCGGTTACGTCGCACCCGTCCTCGGTGTCGCAATCGCCGTGGTTCTGATGCGATCCGAACCGAATCCCGAGGTGCGTCCGCGGCTGGTCCTGGGCTCGATCCTGCTCGGCTTGCCGATCCTCGGACTGTGGCACATGGCCGCCGGTTCACCGACCGACGCCGCGGGCCGATCCGAGGGCGCGGGCTTCATCGGATACGTCGCAGGCGGACCCATCGCCGACGGCCTCACCGTGTGGCTGGCCGTGCCGTTGCTGCTGCTCGCCGGTTTGTTCGGAGTGCTCCTGCTCACCGGTACCACCGTGCGCGACGTGCCTGACCGGATGCGTGCACTGTTCGGAACCGACAGCCGCGGCGACGAATACGACGAGTACGACCCGGCCGACTTCGGCTCCGAGTTCGGTGACGAGGGCTACGGCGACTACGACAGCAACTTCGATGCCGACGGCTACCCGGTCCACGGCACCGTCGACCCGCACGACAACTACCCGACCGAGGAATACATCCCGGTCGCCAAGCCGTCGCGTGCGCGCAAGACCCCGCCGCCCGAGGCCGCCACCGAGGTCATCGCGCCGGCCGCGGCTGTCCCCACGCCTGCCCCCGAGCCGGTCACGCCCCCACGGCCGAAGCCCAAGCCCATCGTGAAGGCGGCCGAACCGAAGCAGGCGGCCGAGGACGACAAGATCGTCGTCGATCGCGTCGTCGACGGTGACTACACGCTTCCGTCGTTGTCGCTGCTGATCGACGGTGACCCGCCCAAGACCCGCAGCCAGGCGAACGACGCCATGATCGAGGCCATCTCCGAGGTACTCGACCAGTTCAAGATCGATGCTGCCGTCACCGGTTTCACCCGCGGACCGACGGTCACGCGCTACGAGGTGGAGCTCGGACCCGGCGTCAAGGTCGAGAAGATCACGGCGCTCGCGCGCAACATCGCCTATGCGGTGGCCACCGACAACGTGCGCCTGCTCGCGCCGATCCCGGGCAAGTCGGCGGTCGGGATCGAGGTGCCCAACTCCGATCGCGAGATGGTCCGCCTGGCCGATGTGCTCACGGCGCCGTCCACACGCAAGGATCACCATCCCCTCGTGATCGGACTGGGCAAGGACATCGAGGGCGACTTCGTCAGCGCCAACCTCGCGAAGATGCCGCACTTGCTGGTGGCCGGATCCACCGGTTCCGGTAAGTCGAGTTTCGTGAACTCGATGCTCGTATCGCTGCTGGCGCGAGCGACGCCGGACGAAGTGCGAATGATCCTGATCGACCCGAAGATGGTGGAGCTGACGCCGTACGAAGGCATTCCGCACCTCATCACCCCCATCATCACGCAGCCGAAGAAGGCTGCTGCTGCCCTGGCCTGGCTCGTCGAGGAGATGGAGCAGCGCTACCAGGACATGCAGATCAACAAGGTTCGGCACATCGACGACTTCAACAAGAAGGTGCGCTCCGGCGAGATCACCGCGCCCCTGGGCAGCGAACGCGTCTATCGGCCGTACCCGTACATCCTCGCGATCGTCGACGAGCTCGCCGACCTGATGATGACCGCCCCGCGCGACGTCGAGGAAGCGATCGTGCGGATCACGCAGAAGGCGCGCGCCGCCGGCATCCACCTGGTGCTCGCCACCCAGCGCCCGTCCGTCGACGTCGTCACCGGTCTGATCAAGACGAACGTGCCGTCGCGTCTGGCCTTCGCCACCTCGTCACTGACCGACTCCCGCGTCATCCTGGATCAGCCGGGGGCGGAGAAGCTGATCGGTATGGGCGACGCGCTGTTCCTGCCGATGGGTGCGGGCAAGCCGACGCGTCTACAGGGTGCGTTCATCACCGACGAGGAAATCGCTGCCGTCGTCGACTTCGCCAAGAACCAGGCCGAGCCCGAGTACAACGACACCGTGACCGCGGCGAAGGTCTCGGACAAGAAGGATGTGGACCCGGACATCGGTGACGATCTCGACGTGCTGTTGCAGGCGGTCGAGTTGGTCGTGACGAGTCAGTTCGGTTCGACGTCGATGCTGCAGCGCAAGCTCAGAGTCGGCTTCGCCAAGGCCGGGCGATTGATGGACTTGATGGAGAACCGAGGAGTGGTGGGACCGAGCGAGGGATCGAAGGCCCGCGAGGTGCTCGTCAAACCCGACGAGCTCGACGGTCTGCTGTGGTCGATCAAGGGCGGCGACCCGGACGAACAGCCGGCGTCCGACGAGTTCTGACTTCGCCTCGATCGTGGTGAATGGACCACTGCAGCCGTCTCGGCGGGGCAGTGGTCCATTCACCCGAGCCGGGTGAGCAGGCCGATCAGGACGCGAATGTGCCCATCACAGGTGTCCACTCGTGGAACGTCGCCGACTCGATCAGATTCTCGACTGCGAACGGGTCCTGGGCGAACAGTGTCTCGACGGTGGCGGCATTGGGGCCGTCCACCAGCAGCAACGCTCCGCTGCCGTCGGCGTACGGGCCGCTCGAGACCAATGTCTTGCGTTCGAGCAGATCGGCCAACCATGCACGATGGGCAGCGCGGTGGGTGTCGCGACCGTCCGTGGTGGTGGGCGAGTAGGTGTAGCTGACGGCGATCAGTGGCATGAGCTCTCTTCCGAATTCGGGGGTGGTCCGCAAAATTCTGTCAGAGCGACAGCAGCATTCGTGTGTTGCCCAGCGTGTTCGGTTTGACGAAGCTCAGGTCGAGGAATTCCGCGACGCCGGTGTCGTACGACCTGCACATCTCCGCGTATACCTCGGCAGTGACGGGGGTCCCGTCGATCTCGGCGAACCCGTGCCGGGAGAAGAAGTCCACCTCGAAGGTCAGCACGAACACCTTCTGCAGCGCCAGTTCCCGGGCGACCTCGATGAGTTTCGCGACGATCAGGTGGCCGGCACCGTGCCCCTTCGCTGCGGGGTCGACGGCGACGGTACGAACCTCGCCCAGATCGGCCCAGAGCACGTGCAGCGCTCCGCAGCCGATGATCTCGCCGTCACGCTCGGCAATCCAGAATTCCTGCACCGCCTCGTACAGGGTGACGAGGTTCTTCTCGAGGAGAATGCGTCCGGCGTAAATGTCGATCAACCGCTTGATCTCGGGAATGTCGGAGGTCCTGGCTCGGCGCACGACGAGGGTGCCGTCGTGCGCGGACCCACGATTCGCGATGTCGGAATGCACGTCGGATTCGGGATGCGCGGTGTCGCGACTCGCCCGATTCGGCCCAGAAGTCATGTGGTGAACAGTAGTCATTCCCTCAACCGATAAACTTTTCGTGTGTGGTTCTGTGAGGTGTGTCCCCGTCTCGGCGGGTCGGTGCTGCGCGAAAGCCGACACATCGGCGGACGCGTCGTCCGCGGCTCGGGAGTTCGGCGATGAACGGGCCGGTAGCGCCGGATCACGGCGTCCCGACCAGCGGCAAAGTGCCAGGCAACGGTAAATCCAGTACTGGAAATGTCTCGCGAGGCTCCGAACTACCTCACGGCAACGCCACCTCCGGAGCGATGACAGACGTCCCGTTGCTCAATATCGCCAACGTACTGACGGTGCTCCGTATCGCCTTGGTTCCGGTCTTCCTGGCGGCGCTCTTCGTCGGCGACGGCCACGACACGTCGTGGCGGCTCGGCGCAACCGCGATCTTCGCTGTCGCCGCCATCACCGACCGCATCGACGGCCAGCTGGCCCGCAAGTACGGTCTCGTCACCGATTTCGGAAAGATGGCCGACCCCATTGCGGACAAGGCCTTGATCGGTGCTGCGCTCGTCGGACTGTCGATGTTGGGCGAGCTCTCCTGGTGGGTGACGGTGATCATCGCGGTGCGGGAAATCGGCATCACGGCCGTGCGGTTCGCCGTCATCCGCCACGGCGTCATCCCCGCAGGACGTGGTGGCAAGGTCAAGACGCTGGTGCAGACATTCGCGATCGGTGTATATCTGTGCCCGCTGCCGTCTGTCGTCGATCCCGTCGCGGTTGCCCTGATGGCTCTGGCGGTACTGCTGACCGTCTACACCGGCCTGGACTACGTGGTGCAGGCGGTTCGCTTGCGCCGAGGCGTGTCCTCGACGTGAGCGGACGTGCGGGAGCGGTCGGAGTGTGTGCGAGCGCCCCGTCGGACGTTTCGCCGGGATACAGTCGTGACAGCCGTGTCGGACCGGCTTCGGCGCATGTTGGAGTGAATGGGGATATAGGGTCGGGAACCAATCGGACCGAGTGGGACGTTGAACAACGAGACGGCTCCGGACGAACGAGATATGAACGTTGTCGTCGCGACGGCACAGCCGTCGACACGAACACCAACGAGGAGGAGCGAGATGGCGCTGCTATTGCGTGAAGCACTCGGCGACAGTCTGCGGCGTACTCGCGTCGCACAGAGCCGAACCCTGCGTGAAGTCTCCAACACCGCGCGCGTCAGCCTCGGTTACCTCTCCGAAGTGGAACGTGGCCGCAAGGAGGCGTCGAGCGAACTGCTCGCCGCGATCTGCGATGCCCTCGCCGTCCCGCTCGCGGATGTCATGAGCGATGTCAGCGTGACACTGTCCGACGCATCCACCGCCGCGGCACTACGCGACGAGGCTGTGGTTGCAACCCGCATCGATGGCGATACTCGCGTCGTGATTCCGGCACCTGCTGCCAGAGCTCTCGCTGCCGCCTAAGATCGGAAAAGTACCCAGTTTCCATTCTCGACTCAGACCACGCACTCGACTTTTCTCAGCACGGACAGGTTAATTTCGGTCGCTGCGAGAGCAGCCGACCCGTACGCGGCCACCGCGGCGCAACAGATGGAGGCAGGACCACCCCATGGCTAATCCTTTCGTCAAAGCCTGGAAGTACATGATGGCGCTCTTCAATTCCAAGATCGACGAGAAGGCCGACCCCAAAGTTCAGATTCAGCAGGCTATCGAAGACGCACAGCGGCAGCATCAGGCTCTGTCCCAGCAGGCCGCGTCCGTCATCGGTAATCAGCGCCAGCTCGAGATGAAGCTCAGCCGGCAGCTGGACGAGGTCGAGAAGCTCAACGCCAACGCTCGACAAGCGGTGACGCTGGCCGATCAGGCCGCCACCGCAGGCGACGTCGAGAAGGCCACGCAATACACGAACGCCGCCGAGGCATTCGCCGCGCAGCTCGTGACCGCGGAACAGAGCGTCGAGGACCTCAAAGTCCTGCACGACCAGTCTCTGCAGGCTGCCACCCAGGCCAAGAAGGCCGTCGAGCAGAACGCCATGGCTCTACAGTCCAAGGTCGCGGAGCGCACCAAACTGCTCAGCCAGCTCGAGCAGGCGAAGATGCAGGAGAAGGTCAGCGAATCCCTGCGGTCGATGGACAGCACCCTGTCCGCGCCCGGCAACACCCCGAGCCTCGACGCTGTGCGCGACAAGATCGAACGTCGGTACGCAGATGCACTGGGATCGGCAGAGCTGGCCCAGAACACGGTGTCCGGTCGCATGATGGAGGTCCAGCAGGCATCCGTGCAGATGGCGGGTCACAGCCGACTGGAACAGATCCGTGCATCGATGGCAGGCGATTCTCTCCCGTCGGGCAATGCCGCGGCGAAGCCCTCGATTGCCAAGTCCCCGGACTCGACGCCCGAGCCTCCGGCTCAGGCGTGATCGATCGAACGAAGAGTTCGCCCTTCTGACGGCACAGTGGACATGGGTAGAAGAGAACACGAGCCCGGCCGGTCGCGTAAGCGGCCGGCCGTTTCGCTCGATCGAGACTCCGTGACCGCTGCGGTCACGGAGTCCGGCGCGGTGGTGAAATCCCTGGCGGAGTCCGCACGCAGTGTCGGCACCTCGATTCTCGACGCTGCTGGTAGGCGAAAGGACCCCCGTGTCAAGCATCTGAAGAAGATCCGTCGGGCCAGAAGCCGGGGAATCAGATTCGGGGCAGCGTCCACGACGACGGCAGTGGGAACCGCGGGGATGGCCGTTCTGTCGGCCCCGGAGTGGACTCTGTTCGTCGGCGGTGGTGGCGCTGCGCTCATGGCCGTCCCAGCGGCGTTCGCTGTCACGCGGTTGCGGCGTCTTCGGTCGCAACCGGTGCCTGTGGGCCTACCGACCAAGCGCGCGTTGCCGCAGCGTGGATCTGCTGCGTACGGGTCCATGAGCCGGTTGGCCGGGGCCGAGCAGAGCTTGTTCGAGCTGCTGGGAATCCTGGCCAGGTCCGAGACGATCGGGTCCGACGATGTCGAAGAGATGATCGGTGTGACCTCCGCTGCGGCCCGGAGTCTCGAAGGGGTCGCTGTCGACATCGCGGCTCTGGAGCGTGCCGGTGCGGCGAGCGCCGTCACCCGTGAACATCTGCGTGACGGAATCGCCTCGGCTGCAGCCCAACTCGCGACCGGAGTCGATCAGTACGAACAGCTCGTCGCGGCAGCAGCGCGGATGACCGGACCGGCCGGATCGGCGTCGACGACGGTGGTCGAATCGCACCGACGTGAGCTGTCGTCCGCGACGGATCGACTGCAGGGATGGGCGGAGGCGCTCACCGAAATCGAGGAGATCCGCTCGCGGCACCGCTGAGGATTTCAGGGTTCACCCGGATGTGGTCGGCGGGCTCCGGTGCCAGTATCGAAGTACGCGATACGACACGGTGCGCGGCGACGGCAGGAGCACTTCATGTTCTGGAAAGTACTCGGATTCATCGTTCTGATCTGGATTGCGCTCGCGCTTCTGGGCAGCATCATCAAGGGTGTGTTCTGGCTCGTGGTGGCCGGCGCACTCGTGCTGGGTCTGGTGTGGTTGTACAGGGCCATCTCGTCCGACAACGATCGCTCCTCCTCGAAGTTCTGATCGGCAAGCCGCTCATCGTGCGCCGGGCGCGGAACCCCGAGCGACGAACACCCGCAGCGCCTGCGGTACGGAGTACGCGGTGACAGGCAGTTCGGCGATGCGCTCACCGTCTGCGTACGCGACGATGCCCTCGCACCGCAGCGTGACTCGCGTCGAGGTGTAGGTGTCGACCTCCGGCAGGTCGACGTGCGTTCCCCGGTAGAGAGTCGGTGACAGTCCGACCAGCCGGGTTCGACTCACTCCGCGGACGACGGTGATATCGAGGAGACCGTCGTCCAACCGCGCGGACGGGCAGATGGCCATGCCTCCGCCGTAACTGCTGCCGTTTCCGACGGCCACCAAGGTGGCGTCGAGACGGAGCTCGGCATCGTCCAGTTCGATCACGTACGAGAGCTTTCGGAGCGAAGCCAGCTGCAGGACCATGGCGGCGTTGTACCGCAGAGGTCCATGGGGCCATCGCAGTAGTCTTGCCCGCTCGGTGACCAGCGAGTCGAAGCCGCTGGACAGGACGGTGGCGAACCAGCGTTCGCCGATCCGGCCGAGGTCGATTGTGCGAGTGAGGTTGTCGGCGACGATGTCGGCTGCGCGGGCGGCGTCGTCTCGTGGCAGCCCCAGTGCTCGGGCCAGATCGTTGCCGGTGCCGGCCGGAATGAGACCCATCGGGGTATCGGTGGCGGCGAGCACCTGAAGCACGAGGTTGACCAGTCCGTCGCCGCCGACCGCGACCACGGCGTCCGTGCCGGTTCCGACGGCTTTCTCCAGTAATGACAATGCGTCCCCCGGCGTGCGCCCTTCGATGGCCGTCACGTTCAGTTCGCGCTCACGCAGGCGTGCGACAGCGCACCGTCCCAGCTGCGCTGCACGCCCACCACCGGCCGCCGGATTGGTCAGCACCGTCACCGAACGGGTCATGGTCGTATCCATTCGTCGGTCACATCGATCAGCTTGCCAGGGTTGACGATTGCCGTGTCGGTGACCGAGTCGATTCCTCGTCAGCCGGGTGCGGCGTACATTTTCAGTGCGGGTTGTCGGGGTCTTGGCGGCCGAATGTGCCCGTAATCGTGAGGTACTGTAACGAAAAAGTTTGCTTGAACCCGCGGAACAATCGCTTTGTCCGAATTGTGAAGGATGGCACGTGATCGAGCAGCCGGTGTCGAGTCCAGCCTCGACCGAGCCCTTGCTGTCGGCGTCCGTGACGGATGCCCCCGAGAAGTCGGTCGAGGACAATGTTCTCGATGCAGCTCGGTCGTGCATCCTCGAACACGGGGTCAAGCGCACGACCCTGGCCGAGATCGCCCGTCGTGCCAAGGTCAGCAGGCCCACTGTATATCGGAGATGGGCCGATACGCGGGCAGTGGTGTCGAGTCTGCTCACGCGCGAGATCGGTGCCCTGATTCCGAGTTTCGACGACACGGCGTCGGGTCGCGATCAGATCGTGACGGCAGTGGGTGGCGTTGCCGACCGTATTCGTCTGCACCCGTTGTTCGTCAAAATTCTGCGGTCCGATTCCGATGTGCTCGCCACGTACATTCTTCATCGACTCGGAACGAGTCAGTCGTTGATCATCGATGCGTTGACTTCGCTTGTGCTTGCAGGGCAACGTGATTCGTCGATTCGTGCTGGGGATCCCACCACGCTGGCGACCCTGGTGCTGCTGATGGTGCAGTCCGCAGTTCAGTCCGCGGAGATGGTGTCCGAGCGCGTGCCCGGTCCCGAGGTGGTGCGCGAAATGGCGTGTGCAGTCGACAGGTATCTGCGGCCCGAGAGCGCGTGAACGAGGCTGCGTCGATGGCGATCCGGACCTGATGTCGGCACACGTCGAGCGGCCCGGCTCGAGTGTGGCACGCTGGGTCGATGCGAGTAGCAGTGGTGGCCGGGCCCGATCCGGGGCATGCCTTCCCGGCAATCGCGCTCTCTCTGCTCTTCCGCGCGGCCGGCGACGAACCGGTTCTCTTCACCGGTAGCAGGTGGGTGCCCGACGCGCACGCCGCGGGGCTGCGCGCGCTTCCGTTGGGCGGTCTTGCACCGCGGCCGGAGGACGACGATCTCGATGCCGGGCAACGTATCCACTCGCGGGCGGCGTTCGTCTCGACCGAGTTGCTGCCCGACCTCGAGCGGGAGAACGTCGACCTCGTCGTATCCGACATCCTGACCGCAGGGGGCGGCATGGCTGCCGAGCGGCTCGGCATCACTTGGGTCGAGCTATCGCCCCACCCGCTGTATTCGCCCTCGAAAGGGTTGCCGCCCATCGGAAGTGGGTTGGCGCCCGGTACCGGGGTTCGCGGCAGGCTGCGCGATACCGTGATGCGCGCGTTGACGTCACGCTCGATCGCTCAGGGCCGAACTCAACGGTCACTCGCACGGACGAGCATCGGGCTGCCTGCCGATGACCCGGGCCCGGCCGCTCGGCTCATCGCCACCATTCCCGCGCTCGAGGTGCACCGCCCCGACTGGCCGGAGGACGCTCACGTGGTCGGCCCGCTGCTGTGGGAGCCGACGAAGAACCTGCTCGATATTCCCGACGGTGTGTCGCCCGTGGTGATGGTCGCTCCGTCGACCGCATTCACGGGTGCGGAGGGAATGCTCGAGATGGCGCTGAAAGGGTTGGACGGCAGAGGCGTCCGGGTGGTGGCATCCGTTCTCGATGGTGGCCCCGACGTGCTGCCGGAGTGGGCGAACGCGGGCCTCGGTCGCCAGGACGAACTGCTACGTCGCGCCGATGTGGTGGTGTGCGGCGGTGGTCACGGAATGTTGGCCAAGGCACTCATTCACGGCGTGCCGGTGGTGACGGT
The DNA here is from genome assembly GCF_038069675.1 of Rhodococcoides navarretei. Taxonomy (NCBI): domain Bacteria; kingdom Bacillati; phylum Actinomycetota; class Actinomycetes; order Mycobacteriales; family Nocardiaceae; genus Rhodococcoides; species Rhodococcoides navarretei. Next base: position 2,872,369 of record NZ_JBBPCN010000001.1, on the reverse strand, counting down.
ACCCGGTGGCGGTGACCAGTGGGAACTGGCGAATCGGGCAGGCAGGCAGGGGAGTGCCGTCATCGTGCGACCCCCGACCGCAACATCCATAGCCGACGCGGTGGCGACCGTACTGTCCGATCCGAAGTTCGCCCGGGCGGCGAGGGCGGCGGCGGGCGGAGCACGGTCCGTCGCAGATCCGGTGTCGGTGTGTCACGAGGTGCTCGCCCGCGGAGCGCAACGGCGCGAGCGTTAGGGTTGTCGGTGTGCGTCTGACCGAATTTCGTGAATTGCTCACCGACGAGTTCGGCTCCGTTCGAGGCGATTCCCTGCTGACCGATCACGTGCTGTCCGGCATCGGTCGCACCGGGGCGCAGGCCATCGAGGACGGCGTCGATCCACGGGAAGTGTGGCGATCGATCTGTTACGAGTTCGATGTGCCGAGAGAGCGCTGGTAGTTCCCGGGTCGATTCGATCCTGTCGGCGTGTCGAGAGCCGCGGTAGTTGACTCGAACACGTGTTCCCCTATGCTTGGTTCAACGGTTGCCGGGCGGTCTCGAGAAACTTCTTGTCGGTACCCCGATCTAGCGTTACCGACGACCAAGCTGATCGACACGACACAGCTGAACGATACGACACAGGGAGCTCACGATGGCTGCATACGATCGCGACAAAGCGCTCGATCTCGCACTCGCGCAGATCGACAAGAACTTCGGCAAGGGTTCGGTGATGCGCCTCGGTGACGAGGTCCGCCAGCCCATCGCCGTCATCCCCACCGGATCGATCGCGCTGGATGTGGCACTCGGCATCGGAGGGCTGCCGCGTGGACGTGTCATCGAGGTCTACGGTCCGGAATCGTCGGGTAAGACCACCGTCGCCCTGCACGCGGTGGCCAGTGCCCAGCGGGCCGGCGGCATCGCCGCCTTCATCGACGCCGAGCACGCTCTGGATCCGGACTACGCGAAGAAGCTCGGTGTCGACACCGATGCACTGCTGGTGTCACAGCCCGATACCGGTGAGCAGGCTCTCGAGATCGCCGACATGCTGATCCGTTCGGGTGCTCTCGACATCCTCGTGATCGACTCGGTGGCGGCACTGGTACCGCGCGCCGAGATCGAGGGCGAGATGGGTGACAGTCACGTGGGTCTGCAGGCCCGCCTGATGAGCCAGGCGCTGCGCAAGATCACCGGTGCCATGAGCAACTCCGGTACCACCGTCATCTTCATCAACCAGCTGCGCGAGAAGATCGGCGTCATGTTCGGCTCTCCCGAAACCACCACTGGTGGTAAGGCATTGAAGTTCTACGCCTCGGTTCGCCTCGACATCCGCCGCATCGAGACCCTGAAGGACGGAACCGACGCGATCGGTAACCGCACCCGGGTCAAGGTGGTCAAGAACAAGGTTGCGCCGCCGTTCAAGCAGGCCGAGTTCGACATCATCTACGGCAAGGGCATCAGCCGCGAAGGCTCGTTGATCGACATGGGTGTGGAGCACGGCTTCATTCGTAAGTCGGGCTCGTGGTTCACCTACGAAGGCGATCAGCTCGGTCAGGGCAAGGAGAACGCCCGCAAGTTCATGCTCGAGAATCCCGACGTGCGGGACGAGATCGAGAAGAAGATCATGGAGAAGCTGCAGATCGGCGCGGACGTCACCGCAGAAGAGCCCGCAGCTGCTCCGGTCGACTTCTAACTTGTCGCCGCTGTGCAGCAGCGAGACGAAGGCGGCGGCACCGAGGCGCAGGCGAAAGATGTCTGCCTCCGGCTGCTGACCGACCGAGCGCGCAGCAGGCACGAACTCGAAGCCAGCCTGGCCAAGAAGGGCTTCACCACTGAGATCGCGAACGCCGTTCTCGACCGGCTCGAGAAGGCCAAACTGGTCGACGACGAGTCTTTCGCGCAGCAGTGGGTCCAATCTCGGCACAAATACTCCGGCAAGGGCAAACGTGCACTGAGTATGGAGCTTCGCAACAAGGGTGTCAGCAACGAGCTCGCCGTCCATGCATTGGATCTGATCGATGCAGACGACGAGCGACAGCGAGCAGCCGAATTGGTACGCAAGCGATGTCGCTCACTGCAGTTACCCGATCCGAATGGACCGGACGCCCGCGCGGAGCGAGACAAGATAGTGCGCAAGTTGGTCGGCATGCTCGCCCGTCGCGGCTACTCCCAAGGAATGGCGTTCGCGGTGGTCAAGGAACAACTCGACCGCGCAGGTGCCGACACCGAAGACTTCGACGGACCCGACTCGATGTGATCGTCCACCTCGAGCCGGTGCTGTCGAGAAAAAGTAAGGCCCGCAACACCATCGGTGTTGCGGGCCTTACTGATGTCAGTACGGCGGCGAGCTATCAGGCCGCCTGGCTGGCATCCTCAGCCGGTACGGGAGTGCCGGATTTACTCTTGCCCGTCCTCAGCCGCTTCTCGACCACGGTGGCGAGCTTGGTCAGCGAGGAGTTGATGATGATCATGATGACCGCCACGATCACCAACGACGGTAGGTAGTTGCTGTAGAAGGCACCCACCTGCTGGCCGGACCGAACGACTTCGACGTAGCCGATGACATAGCCGAGCGCCGAGTCCTTCAACGCCACGACCATCTGCGAGATGATCGCCGGCAACATTGCAGTGACGGCCTGGGGGAGCAGGACGAGGAGCATGACCTGGCTCTTGCGCATTCCGAGCGCCGACGCGGCCTCACGCTGGCCCTTGGGAAGCGAATTGACGCCTGCGCGCACGATCTCTGCAATGACGGAACCGTTGTACAGCGTCAGGCCGGTGACCACCGCCGCCAAAGCCAGGTACTTGACCTTGAAGACCTCGTAATCGGCGTAGACGGCGTACAAGAAGATCATCAGGATCAGAACCGGGACCGCGCGGAACACCTCGACGAACGTGCCGCTGATTCCACGCACCACCCGGTGATCGGAGAGCCTGCCGATACCGAGAGCGGCACCGAGAACGAGGGCGAACACGATCGACAGCGCCGCTGCCACGAGAGTTCCCTGGATTCCGGGCAACAGATACGTTGTCCATGTGGTCGATTCGAGGAACGGATCCCACTTCTCCGCGGTCAATTGGCCCTTCGAGTCCAACGCCCGGTAGATGAGGAAAGCGATTCCGAGGGAGATGATGGCAACCACGCCGGAGAGAATTCGGTAGCGGAGAACCGCTTTCGGGCCCGGGACGTCGTACAGAACTGCTACTGCATCACTCATCATGACACCGCCAATCGCTTGCTGATGTAGCCGAACAGCAACCCGGTCGGGAGCGTCAGAACCATGAAGCCGAGCGCGAAGATGCCGCCGACCAGGAAGATCGCGGCCTCGTTCTCGATCATTTCTTTCATCAGGAACGATGCCTCCACGACACCGATGACCGATGCGATTGTCGTGTTCTTGGTGAGCGCGATCACGACACTGCCCAGCGGGCCGACGACAGCACGGAATGCCTGTGGCAGAACGACGATGGAGATGTTCTGGGTGAACGTCATACCCAACGATCGGCCCGCTTCGGCCTGACCGACCGGGACCGTATTGATTCCCGAGCGCAGCGATTCGGCGACGAACGATGCGGTGTAGACACTCAGGCCGAGGATGGCCAACCGAAAGTTGTTGTCGTCGAGGAAGGTCGGCGAGGTCTCGGTAGCCAGCGAGACGCCCATTGTCCCGTACAGCCCGAAGGAGGTGAACAGGATGATCAGGGTAAGCGGGGTATTGCGGAAGATGGTGACGTAGGTCGCGGCTATCCCACGCGCGATTGGAATGGGGGAGACCCGCATCGCGGCGATGATCGTTCCGATGACCAACGCGCCGACCAAGGAGGCCAAGGTGAGGTAGATGGTCGTCAGGAACGCGTCTATCAGTTGATCGCCGTACTTGCTCAGTAGGTTCAAGGTGCTTCAGGTCCTCACTGCTCGGCGAGTTCGACCCCGTCGGTCCGCTACACCGAGTGCAGCGGACCGACAGGTGTCATCGATCAGTAGCGGTCGACGGTGGGTTCGGCCGGCAGTGGGTAGCCGGAGGCACCGACGGTGTCGTTGAACGCCTGCTCCCAGGCTCCGCTCGAGACCATCTCTTCGATGGCGTCGTTGATCTGGTTGCGTCCCTCGGTGTCGTCCTTGTTCAGGCCGATGCCGTAATTCTCCGTGGTGAAGGGCTCGCCGACGACCTTGAAGGCTCCGGGTGACTGAGCGGCGTAGCCGGCGAGAATGATGTCGTCGGTGGTCAGCGCATCGATCGAGCCATTGCGCAGAGCCTCGACACAGGCGGAGTACGTGTCGTAGTTCTGCAACTGCACTCCGGGGTACTCGTCGGCGATGTTCTGGGCCGGGGTGGATCCGGAGACCGAGCACAGTCGCTTGCCGTTGTCGAGCGAGGCGGGACCGGTGATGTCTGTGTTGTCCTCGCGAACCAGCAGTGACTGGCCTGCCACGAAATACGGTCCGGCGAAGCCGACCTTCTCCTTGCGGGCGTCGGTGATCGAGTAGGTGGCGACGACGTAGTCGACCTCACCGTTCTCGATCAGGGTCTCGCGCTGCGCCGAGGGAGCTTCCTTGAACTCGATGTTCGCCTCGTCGACGCCGAGCTGACCGGCGACGTACTTGGCGACCTCGACATCGAAGCCGGTGAAGGTGCCGTCGGGGTTGCGCAGTCCGAGGCCGGGCTGATCGAACTTGATGCCGACGATGAGGTTGCCGGATTCGGCGCTGCTCGAGATAGTGCGTGCCTCTTCGCCGCCGCCACATGCGGTGGCGACGATGGAGAGAGCGGCGATGGCAACACCGAAGCGAAGCGGTCGGGTGATTCTCACTGTGAATGTCCTTTGGATAGGTCGTTCTTGCGGGGACGAGCGGTGAATCGGGTCAGTGTCCGAGGATCTTGCCGAGGAAGTCCTTGGCGCGTTCGGACTTCGGGGACTTGAAGAAGGTCTCCGGATCGGTGTCCTCGACGACGGCACCGTCGGCCATGAAGATGACGCGGTCACCGGCTTTTCGGGCGAAGCCCATCTCGTGGGTGACGACGAGCATCGTCATGCCCTCTTTCGCGAGCGAGGTCATGACGTCGAGGACCTCGGTGACCATCTCGGGGTCGAGGGCCGAGGTGGGCTCGTCGAACAGCATCACCTTGGGGTTCATGGCGAGAGAGCGAGCGATGGCGACGCGCTGCTGCTGACCACCGGACAGCTGAGCGGGGTACTTTTCTGCCTGGTTGGCGATGCCCACGCGCTCGAGGAGGGCCAGGGCGCTCTTCTCCGCCTCGTCCTTCTTCTGCTTGCGGACCTTCATCGGCGCGAGCATGACGTTCTGCAGAATCGTCTTGTGCGCGAACAGGTTGAACGACTGAAACACCATGCCCACGTCGGCGCGCAGTGCTGCGAGGGCCTTGCCCTCGGCGGGGAGCAGGTCTCCATCGACTTCGATGGCACCGGAATCGATCGGTTCCAACCGATTGATCGTCCGGCACAGGGTCGACTTGCCCGATCCGGAGGGACCCACGACGATGACGACCTGACCGGCCGGCACTTCCAGGTTGATGTCCTTGAGAACGTGCAGATCACCGAAATGTTTGTCGACGGATTTGAGCGAGATCATCGAGGGTGCGCCCGGCGGGGGTGTCGATGCCGGCGCGTCGGTGGCGTGCGTCATAGCTCGAAACCCTATGCGTAGTTTCCTCGCCGACCGGCGTTTTCGCCCGCCATCTTCGATTATGTAATGGAAACTTTACTGAGGGTCCGCATCGGCCCTGGACAGTCACCGGTGAGGCTCGTGACCCCGGCGTGTCGGTCCGCGCGATGGACGTACCCTGGAGGGGTGCAAACGAGTGTTTTTCCGACCGTGGACGTGACAGAACACGGGGTTTCCGAGCCCGTGCCGGTCACCGACGGGTCGGCGACAAGTCCCCGCAGCTACGAAGTGCGTACGCACGGTTGCCAGATGAACGTCCACGATTCGGAGCGACTGTCCGGATTGCTCGAGGAGGCCGGCTACGTTCCCGCGGATGCGGGCACCGACGCAGATCTGGTCGTGTTCAACACGTGCGCAGTCCGCGAGAACGCGGACAACAAGCTGTACGGCAATCTCGGCATGCTGCGCCCGGCCAAGACGCGTAACCCCAACATGCAGATCGCGGTGGGCGGTTGCCTGGCGCAGAAGGATCGCAACACCGTCGTCCAGAAGGCACCCTGGGTCGACGTCGTCTTCGGCACCCACAACATCGGGTCGCTGCCGGTGCTGCTCGAGCGTGCCCGACACAACGAAGAGGCGCAGGTCGAGATCCTCGAGTCCCTGGAGGCCTTCCCGTCGACACTGCCCGCGAAGCGCGAATCCGCGTACGCCGGTTGGGTGTCGATCTCGGTGGGCTGCAACAACACCTGCACGTTCTGCATCGTCCCCGCCCTGCGCGGCAAGGAGATCGACCGCAGGCCGGGCGACATCCTCGCCGAGGTACAGGCTTTGGTGGATCAGGGCGTACTCGAGGTGACGTTGCTCGGCCAGAACGTCAATGCGTACGGTGCTTCGTTCGCCGATCCGGACATGCCTCGTGACCGCGGCGCGTTCGCCTCGCTGCTGACCGCATGCGGCTCGATCGAGGGACTCGAACGAGTGAGATTCACCTCACCGCACCCGGCCGAGTTCACCGATGACGTCATCGACGCGATGGCATCCACCCCGAACATCTGCCCCACGTTGCACATGCCACTGCAGTCCGGCTCGGACCGAATCCTCAAGGCCATGCGCAGGTCCTATCGGCAGACGAAGTTCATGGGCATCATCGACAAGGTGCGTGCCGCGATGCCGCACGCGGCAATCACCACCGACATCATCGTGGGATTCCCTGGAGAAACCGAAGAGGATTTCGAGCAGACGCTCGACGTGGTACGTCGGGCGAAGTTCGCCAATGCCTACACGTTCCAGTACTCGAAGCGTCCGGGAACACCGGCCGCCGACATGCCCGACCAGGTGCCCAAAGAGGTTGTGCAAGAACGGTACCTGCGATTGATCGCCCTGCAGGAGGAGATTGTTCTCGCGGCCAATCAGGCCCTGATCGGTACCGAGGTGGAGCTGCTCGTCGCCACCGGTGAAGGTCGGAAGAACGCGGCAACCCATCGGATGAGCGGGCGAGCCAGGGACGGCCGACTCGTGCACTTCGCCGTCGACGCCGAGCGGGCGGGCGATATTCGCCCGGGCGACGTCGTCACGACCACACTGACCGCCGCAGCCCCGTATCACCTGATCGCCGACGCCGGAGTGCTCACTCACCGCCGTACGGCTGCAGGAGACGCTCACGAACGAGGCGTGATGCCGAAGACGGCACCGATCGGCGTCGGCCTCGGACTTCCCTCGATCGGCGCACCGGCGCCGCTACCGGCACAGACAGGATGCACCGCATGACAGAAACAGACGGACCCGATCGCGTCGTACCCTCTCGAACTGCCGAGGAACTCGGACGAACCGAGAGAGCGGTGATGACCGAGCTGGACCCCGGCGCCCGTGCGATGGTCGTGGCCGGGCTGGTGCTTGTCCTGCTGGTCACCTTCGCGCTACCGCACACCGGATCTGCCAGTGGGTTCGATGTGCTCTCGGGCAGCGACGCAGCCGCGGCCGAATCGATCGCCCTGCCGTCGCGCGTCTTCGTCGTGCTGGTGCTGACGTTCGGTGTGGTGATGTCGGTCCTCGCGCTCGTCACCCGCATCTGGGCGCTGGCCTGGGCGGCCCTCGCAGGATGCGCAGTGTCGTCGGTGTACGGCATGCTGTCGATCTGGACACGCCAGACCGTGCCGGACACCCTGCAAGGTGCCGGGCCGGGAATCGGACTGATCATCGCGTGGCTCGCCGTCATCGCGCTCACGTTCCACTGGCTCAAAGCGGTGTGGAACAAGACCAACTCGCAGCTCGCCGCGCAGGAGCAGCGCCGTGTTGCCGCTGCGTCGGGCGAACCGAAACTGCGTCTGTGGGACGGCCGCTCGACCCCGTAGGCCGAGCCGGCCGTCCCCACTCACGAGTGGAGCCGGCGAATCACAACTCGTCGACGGCACTTTCTGCCGCGTCGGCCCACTCGCGCCACTGCTGTGCCTGTGCGAGTGCGCGTTCCGCGTCCTTCGTCTTGCCTGCTGCCGTGGCCTTCGCGGCCTGATCCTCGAACTGGGCGACCCGCTCGCGGAACTGAGCTGCGCGGGCGACCGCCTCGGGATCGGAACGACGCCACTGCGATTCCACGGCGTCGTGCACGGACTTCTCGATCGCCCGCAGTTTGCCTTCGAGGTCCTGCATCTTCTCCCGCGGAACCTTGCCGATCGCATCCCACTTGTCCTGTAGGTCACGCAGTGCCGAGCGAGCGGCGTCGAGGTCCTTGCTCGGATCGATGTGGGTCTTGGCCAGCAGGGCCTCCTTGGCCTCGGCGTTGGCCTCGAACTCGGCATCCCTCTCGGATGCCGCGGCGTTGCGGGCAGAGAAGAACACGTCCTGTGCGGCCTTGAAGTTCTTCCACAGTGCGTCGTCGGCGTCGCGCGGGGCTCGGCCGGACGCTTTCCATTCCACCAGCAGATCGCGGAACGCGGCGGCGGTCGGGCCCCAATCCGTGGACGAGGACAGCGCTTTGGCCCGCTCGACCAGCTCTTCCTTGCGCGTCTTCGCGGCACCGCGCTCGCGGTCCAGATCGGCGAAGTGCGCGCCGCGACGACGGTTGAAGTTCTCCCGGGCTTTCGAGTACCGCTTCCACAGGGCATCGTCGATCTTGCGGTCGACCCCGCGAATCGTCTTCCACTCGTCGAGGATTTCGCGCAGCCGATCTCCGGCCTGCTTCCACTGTGTCGACTCGCTGCCGATCTGCTCGGCTTCGGCCGCGAGCGCCTCCTTGCGTGCCGTGTGCTCCGCGCGTTCGAGTTCCTTCTCGTGCTTGGCCACGGCCGCTGCTGCATCCGAGTGTTCGACGACCGCGTCGAGTCGCCGAGCGAGCAGATCGAGGTCGCCGATCACTGCCGCAGTCGGCAGGCTCGCCAACAACGCCGACGCTGCGGCCTTGGTCTTCTTGGCGTCACCGGTGCCCGAGGTCAGGCGAGCTTCGAGCAGACCTACCTCGGTGGCGAGGTCGTCGTAGCGCCGACCGAAGTGCGCGAGCCCCTCGGCCGCGTCGCCGGCTTGCCAGGATCCGATCTGCCGCTCGCCGTCGGCGGTCTTCACCCAGGCGGTGCCGTCGTCGTCGACTCGGCCGAACTTGCTGGGATCGCTTGCCGGCGCAACCGTGGGAACGACGGTGGGAACGTGTGATGCCGTCGGGTGCGGCTTGGCTCCGGCCGAACCACCGGGACGAGGAGAGCCGGGACCGGGTACCCCTGGCTTGGTTCCAGCACCCGGCTTGGGTCCGCCGCCGGGCTTGGGCCCCCCGCTTGGCTTGGGTCCGTCGGGATTCGACGCCCCGGGAGTCCGGTCGGGCGCATCTGTCGATGCCGCCTCGGGGGCGGTGGGGGTGCCGGCGTTCGGGTCGGTCATTGTTCCTCATCTCTGCCGCGCGTCACGGCTGCCTTCACTCGCGATCTGGACACCATTGAACTAGGTGACGACCGATCGGACCATTGAAACAGCTCAGACGACTCGAGGTGGACTCGTCCGGCCAAGTCGCGCCACCGACTAGCGTGATGCTTGTGTTCCGTGTCGCGGCCCTGGTGCCCACTCCGCCGTTGCTGATCCCCGAGCTGACGGGTGCCGGCGCGGCCGAGACGGCCGATCTTCGAGCCGCCGCCGTCGACGCGATGACGCGCCTGACGTCGGTGGCCGACCGATGGCTCGCCCTCGGCGTCGATCACACCAGGGCGACATACGACGACAGCACGATCGGTACTGTGCGCGGCTTCGGAGTCGACGTGGTGGTGAGTCTGTCCGGCGGCACCGCGCCGACTGCGCCGGATCCGGACCTACCGCTGGCCGTTCTGATCGCCGGGTGGCTGCGCGGGGTGGCTGCACCCGACGATGCGATCGAGGTCCGCACGATCCCGACCGATGCGAGCGCCGAGTGGTGCGCCGAGTTCGGTGAAGAACTGCGCCGGGAGCTCGACGCTTCGGCGGAGAGCTGGGGCGTTCTGGTGCTGGCGGACGGGGCAAACACCTTGACTCGGAAAGCTCCTGGGTCGTTCGACGAGCGGGCCGAGGAGGTCCAGACGCGAGTCGACGATGCCCTCGCGACGGCCGACGTCGATGCATTGGCAGGTCTGGATCCGGATCTGTGCACATCACTCGGCGTCGGCGGCAGAGCGGCGTGGCAGGTACTGGCTGCGCTCGAAGGAACCGGTACGGCAACGGCGACGGAGCTCTACCGAGGTGCGCCCTTCGGCGTCGGGTACTTCGTGGGAACCTGGACTCGTGACTGACAGGGCGGGCGATTGGGCCACCACACCCATCGCGGTGATCGGGCCGACGGCTGCGGGCAAATCCGATCTGGCCCTCGATCTGGCCGAGGAACTCGGCGGAGAAATCGTCAACATCGATGCGATGCAGCAGTACCGGGGCATGGACATCGGGACCGCGAAACTGACCGTCGCGGAGCGGCGGGGGATTCCACACCATCAACTCGATGTGCTCGAGGTCACCGAGATCGCGACCGTTGCGCGCTACCAAGCAGCTGCCGTCGCCGACGTCGAGGACATCCGATCCCGGGGGCTGCGGCCGATCATCGTCGGCGGATCGATGATGTACGTGCAGTCGCTGCTCGACGAGTGGGCCTTTCCCGCCACCGACCCCGTCGTCCGTGCGAAGTGGGAAGCAGTCCTCGAACGTGACGGTGTCGAGGAGATCCATCGCGCGTTGACGGACGCCGATCCGGAAGCTGCCTCGTCGATCCTGCCCACCGACGGTCGTCGGATGGTCCGAGCCCTCGAGGTGGTGGAGCTGACCGGGCAGCCGTTCGCGGCGTCCGCCCCGAAGATCGGTGCACCGCGCTGGGGCACGGTTGTGCTCGGAGTCGACCGCGACACGTCCGAACTGGACGAGCGGATCGCCGAGCGCACTCGGCAGATGTTCGAGACCGGCTTGATCGACGAGGTGCGGGGTCTGCTCGCGTCGGGGCTGCGGGACGGTGTCACCGCGTCACGGGCGATCGGGTACGCACAGGCTCTCGATGTCCTGGCAGGGGAGTACGACATCGAGCACGCCCGCGAGCGCACCTTCATCGGAACCAGGCGCTACGTGCGACGCCAAAGATCCTGGTTTCGCCGTGACGAGCGCGTCCGTTGGCTCGATGGGGCGTCGCCGACGCTGAACTCGGACGCCCTGACCGCACTCGACCCCCAGTAGACTCGAGCAATGGAATTCGCCAAGGGCCACGGAACCGAGAACGACTTCGTCGTACTGCCGGATCCGGCAGCCGAGCTCGAACTCACCAGGTCGGCGGTCTCGGTGTTGTGCGATCGACGCCAGGGCCTCGGTGCCGACGGCATCTTGCGCGTCGCCCGGGCCGGTGTTCTCAGGGACGCAGGTGTGCTCGATCGAATGCCGTCGGGGGTCGAACCCGAAGACTGGTTCATGGATTACCGCAACGGTGACGGCACCATCGCCGAGATGTGCGGAAACGGCGTTCGGGTGTTCGCGCACTACCTGCGGGTGCACGACCTCGAACAGCGGGACCAGTTCGTGGTGGGCTCACGGGCCGGTGCGCGGGCGGTGACGGTGCATTCGTTCGACGACACCGACGCCGATGTCACCGTCGCGATGGGGGACGTCACGCTGATGGGGTCGAGTTCGACCACCATTGCGGGCGGCTCGTACGACGGCGTCGGAATCGACGTCGGGAATCCGCACCTGGCCTGCGTCGACGGTGCGTTGACGCGTGCATCTCTCGGCGCTCTCGACTTCTCCGCACCGCCGACGCTGGACGCCGAGTTCTTTCCCCACGGTGCGAACGTCGAGATCCTGACCAGGCTCGACGACGGAGCCGTCGAGATGCGCGTGTTCGAGCGCGGGGTCGGTGAGACGCGATCGTGCGGCACCGGGACCGTCGCCGCGGCCGCGGCCGCGCTGTCGTACGAGGGCCTCGAGACCGGGGAGGTGAGCGTCGGTGTGCTCGGCGGTCGGGTGCGCGTGGCCATCGATCACGTCGGTGCCACTCTGCGCGGACCGTCGGTGCTGCTGGCGCGCGGCGAGATCGACGATCGCTGGCTGAAAGCTCGATCCTGACGATCGCCACGGGCCCGGGAACCGCGTGGACCGAAACCCGCGTGCATACGCTGGGGTTTTCGTGGATCATGGATGTCGTATGACGAACTCACATGAAACATCCCCTGCGGGCGAACCGGTCGACGACAGTCGCGACGATTTCGACGGTGCTCCCGATACCGAATCCGCGTGGACTCGCGAAGAGTCCGACGCATGGTCGAGACGGCTGGCTCGGTCTCCCCTCAACGACGAGAACTCCCCGTCCTCGGGCGACATGCAGCTCGAAGACCGCACCGCGCTCCGCCGAGTGGCCGGACTGTCCACCGAGCTCACCGATGTCACCGAGGTCGAGTACCGGCAGCTGCGCCTCGAGCGTGTCGTGTTGGTCGGAGTGTGGACCACGGGCACAGCCGCGCAGGCCGAGTCCAGCATGACCGAACTGGCTGCGCTGGCCGAGACCGCCGGCTCGGAGGTGCTCGAAGCGCTGATGCAACGACGCGACAAGCCCGATGCCGCGACGTACATCGGTTCCGGTAAGGCCAAGGAGGTGCGCGACATCGTCCTCGCGACCGGTGCCGACACCGTGATCTGCGACGGTGAACTGACGCCTGCTCAGCTCAATGCGCTGGAGAAGGTCGTCAAGGTCAAGGTCATCGACCGCACCGCGCTGATCCTCGACATCTTCGCCCAGCATGCGACCTCGCGAGAAGGCAAGGCGCAGGTTGCGTTCGCGCAGATGGAGTACATGTTGCCCAGGCTTCGCGGCTGGGGCGAATCCATGTCGCGTCAGGCCGGTGGCCGCGCGGGCAGTAACGGCGGCGTGGGTCTGCGTGGACCGGGTGAGACGAAGATCGAGACCGACCGTCGACGCATCCGCGAGCGGATGGCCAAGCTGCGCCGCGAGATCAAGGGCATGAAGCAGGCCCGCGACACCAAACGCGAACAACGACTGAGCGGCACTGTGCCGTCCATCGCCATCGTCGGATACACGAACGCAGGCAAGTCGAGTCTGCTGAACGCGTTGACCGGTTCCGGTGTACTGGTGCAGAACGCACTGTTCGCCACCCTCGACCCCACGACGCGCAAATCGACGCTCGAGGACGGTCGGGAGATCGTGCTGACCGACACCGTCGGCTTCGTTCGCCATCTGCCGACTCAGCTGGTCGAAGCGTTCCGCTCGACGCTGGAAGAGGTCACAGACGCGGATCTGTTGCTGCACGTGGTCGATGGATCGGATCCTCTGCCGATCGATCAGATCAAGGCCGTGCGCGAGGTGATCACCGATGTGGTTCGCGAGCAGGATGCGAAGATGCCGCCGGAGCTGTTGGTGGTCAACAAGATCGACGCCGCCGATCCGGTGCAGCTGACCCAGCTTCGTGGATTGCTCGACGGCGCGCGGTTCGTCTCCGCCAAGACGGGCGAGGGAATCGACGCACTGCGAGATCACTTGGCCGAGATCCTCTCCGAGCCGGATGTGCTGGTCGATGTCCTCGTGCCGTACACCCGTGGTGATCTGGTGGCCAGGATCCATACCGACGGCCGGATCGTGCAGTCCACCCACGAGGAAGAGGGGACGCGCGTCGAAGCGCGGGTTCCGGAGTCTCTCGCGGCGGCTCTCGTCGAGTTCACCGCGACCGTTCCCAGCGCCTGATATTCGTGGTGCCGCGGCTGGTGGTGTGCGGAGCAGCTGCGGTCGCCACGACGATCGTCTTCTCGGGAACTGCTTCTGCCGCGCCGATCGAGACCGTAACGTATTGTCGCCCAACCGATCCCAATCTCGCCGAACTGTCGGGGTTGACGTCGATGGACGGGGTTCTCTACGCGATCGGAGACAGTGGGGCCGACGATCGAGTCGCTGAGCTCGATGCGGACTGTGCGGTCGAGCGATGGATCGACGTGCCCGTCGACCCGTACGACGTCGAGGACCTTTCCTCCTACGACGGCTCGCTGTGGTTGGCCGACATCGGCGACAACCAGATGCGTCGTGACACAGTGGCATTGACGCGGATGGACCCGACGACGGGTGCGGGCGAACTGTACCGACTGACCTATCCCGACGGCGCGCACGACGCCGAGACGCTACTGATCGAGCCCGGTGGTAGGCCGGTGATCGTCACCAAGGAACTTTCGGGCGTGAGCGGGGTGTACGTACCTGCCGGCGACGAATCCGTCAACGATCTGGACAGCCCTGGGCCGACGCCGATGCGCAAGGTCGGCGATATGGCGTTCACCGCCACCGACACGGTCGGTGGGCCGCCGTTCGTCATCGGATCGATTCTGGCGACCGGGGGAGCGGTGAGCGGTGACGGTGACGTGGCCGCGGTGCGCACGTACACCGATGCGTACCTGTTCCGTTCGTCCGACGGGGACTTCGCGTCGGCGTTGGTCGATCCGGCAGCTCCTCGCGCCGTGGTGCCGCTGCCGGATCAACCACAGGGGGAGGCACTGGTGTTCACCGACGACGGGTCCTTGCTCATTGCGTCCGAGGCAGGATTCGGGCCCGCGGAGTCCACGCTTCCGCCCATTCTGAGGATCCCCGACGCAGTATCGCTGGACACGTCCACGCCCGAACCTGCTGCGGTGGACCCGGTATCGCCGACCGTCGCTCCCGAGCATCCGGCACAGACGCCGGCAGCGACGGACTCGGAATGGGAATTCCGAGCGGCCGTCGCTGCCGGGGTGGTGCTGATCGCCGGAGCGGTGGGATTCACCGTCCGGCGATCGAGGCGCTCTCGCTAGGCGCGTGGACTATGCGTCGCAGGAGTGGAGCCTGCGGAACGACTTATGCGTCGAGGTCTGCTTCGACGAGTGCGACGACCTTGTCGAGTGCTGCCTGGTCGTCACTGGTGACGGTGACTTCGGTGCCCTTGGTGGCTCCGAGCGTCATGATCATCAGGGCCGAACCTGCGTCCACCGGCTCCGAGTCGGCCACTGCGAGGGTGACGTCCACGCCGGCTTCGGCGACGGCGTCGGCGATCAGTGCTGCGGGACGAGCGTGCAGACCGATCGAGGATCCGACGGCGACTGTGGTGCTGGGCATGTGGTGCTCCTTCGTAGTGGGGTTGTTGCGATCGTAGCGAGTGTCAGACGGTGACGGGTGTGCGATCGAGCTCCGCGTCCGACAGAGCGTTCTTGCCCTTGACGAACTGCTTGGCCGCGACGACGAGGAACGCCGAGACGATGGTGCCGACGGCCAGAGACACGATGAACCACAGGATGTTTCCGATGGCGAAGAATACGAAGATGCCGCCGTGGGGTGCGCTGAGGGTGACGTTGAAGCCCATGATCATGGCACCGGTGACTGCACCGCCGGCCATCATCGACGGGATGACGCGGAACGGATCGGCCGCGGCGAACGGAATTGCGCCCTCGGAGATGAATGCAGCTCCCAGGAACCATGCCGCCTTGCCGTTCTCGCGCTCGGCCTCGGTGAACAGGCGTGCGCGAACGGTCGAAGCGAGAGCCATGGCCAGTGGCGGCACCATTCCTGCGGCCATGACCGCTGCCATGATGCGCAGTGATGCGGTGTCGGTGACCGAGAGGCCTGCGGTTGCGAATGCGTAGGCCGCCTTGTTGACCGGTCCACCGAGGTCGAAGCACATCATCAGGCCGAGAATGATGCCGAGGATGATGACCGAGGAACCGCTGAGTCCGTTGAGCCAGTCCGTGAGTCCACTGGTGATCGCGGCGAGGGGCTTGCCGAGCAGCAGGAACATGATCGCGCCGACGATGAGGGTGGCGAACAGCGGAATGATGACGACGGGCATGAGGCCGCGCAGAACTGTGGGGATCTTCCACTTGCTGATCCACAGTGCGACGAAGCCGGCGATCAGGCCACCGACGAGACCGCCGATGAAGCCTGCACCCACCAGAACGGCCACCGCGCCTGCGGTGAATCCTGGTGCCAGACCTGGTCGGTCGGCAATGGCATAGGAAATGTAGCCGGCCAGCGCGGGCACCAGGAAGCTGAAGGACAGCGCGCCGATCTGGAAGAGCACGGCACCGAGATAGGCGGCGATTCCGCCTTCGGGCAGCGAGGTGATGGAGTTGTTGACGACGATGTCCTCGGCGACATCCTTGATTTCGTATCCGCCGAGCAGGAAGCCCAGGGCGATCAGCAGACCACCGGCGGCGACGAACGGAATCATGTAGCTGACGCCGGTCAGCAGGATCTGGCGGATGCGGGTGCCCCAGCCGAGTTCACCAGCGGACTCGTTCGAGCCGGCCGCCACTGCGGTACCGCCGACGCGAGCTGCGTCCGGGTTCAGTGCAGCGCGAAGAGCTTCGGTGAGCATGACGTCGGGTTCGTTGATGGCGCGCTTGACGCCCGAGGAGATGACGGGCTTGCCGGCGAAACGCTCGCGGCCCTTGACTCCCACATCGGTGGCGAAGATGACAGCTTCGGCTCCGGCGATGATCGAGGGGTCCAACGGCGTGCTGCCGCTCGAGCCCTGGGTCTCGACGTGAACCGTGACGCCGGCACGCTCACCGGCTGCGACGAGTGAATCGGCAGCCATGTAGGTGTGCGCAATTCCGGTGGGGCAGGCGGTGACTGCGACGATGTGCTTGGGGGCAGTGGTCTCGGCCGGGGTGGCGGCCGCGCTGTGCTTGGCGGTCGACACCGGGGCAGCAGCAGGGGTCGTTGCGGCCGGCTTGGCGGCAGGGTTGATGACACCGTCGACGAGAGTGACGATCTCGGCAGCCGAGGACGCGTTGCGCAGCGAGGTGACGAACTCCGGCTTGACCAGTGCGCGCGCCAGGCTGGAGAGCAACTTCATGTGGGCCGAACCGGCACCGGCCGGCGCTGCGATGAGGAAGACGAGGTCGGCGGGGCCGTCGGGGGCGCCGAAATCGACCTTGGGGTTCAGCCGGGCGAATCCGAGGGAGGCCGAGGTGACCGCTTCGGAGCGGCAGTGCGGGATGGCGATGCCGCCGGGCAGGCCGGTCGCCGACTGTGCTTCGCGGGCCAGAGCGGCGTCGCGCAGGGCGTCGGTCTCGGTTGCGCGACCCGCGGAAGCCAGAACGCCAGCGAGGCGCTCGATGACGGCTTCCTTGGATTCGCCGAGATCGGCGTCGAGGAGGATCAGATCCTCGGCGATGATCTGCTGATCTTCGGTGGGGGTGGACATTGCAGACTCCTAGAGACGATTCGCGGGGGTGGAGAGCGTGGATGTGGTGACGGACGTCGGAATATCGAGCGCACGGACCGTCACCGAATTCGGGTGGGTCTGCTCGGGCAGGGGAAGCGTGGTGCCTGGAAGTGCGGTGGCTGCCGTTCCGTAGGCGACGGCGCGGCGAAGTTTGTCTGCGTCGGAACAGTTCTCGGCATCGGCAAGGATGTAGCCGGCCAGCGAGGAATCGCCTGCGCCGACCGTGCTGACTGCAGTGATCGGGGGCGGGCTGGCGTACCAGGAACCGTCCTCGGTGACCAGAACGGCCCCTGCGCTACCGAGGGTGGCCAGTACCGCGCCGACGCCTCGGCCGAGAAGTATTGTGCCGGCGGCGATCGCGGCAGTGGGGTCACCCTGTGCCGCAGCGCTTTCCAGCTTCTCGGAATCGTACCCGGTGAGTTGGGCGAGTTCCTCGGAATTGGGTTTGATCAGATCCGGTGCCGACGCCGGAAATGCTGCCGCCAGCGCGAGCAGTGGCTCGTCGGACGTATCCACCGCAACCTTCGCCGTGGTGGCGCGCAGTGCCGTGACGAGCTCGGCATACCAGTCGGCAGGCAGACCGGGCGGAAGCGAACCCGACAGAACGACCCATTCGGCGTCGACTGCGAGTGAGAGTATCCGCTCGCGCAGCTCGGCTCGGGTCCGCTCCGATACGGTTGCGCCGGGCTCGTTGATCTTGGTGGTGGTACCACCGATCTCGCTGACCGTGATGTTCGTCCTGGCCAGTCCCGACGTCGGAACTGCCGAGAAGTGAACGCCTTTCGCGGCCATCGCGTCGAGCAGGGGGTCTCCGGTGTTGGCCGGAAGCACTGCAAGGGCCTCGACTCCCGATCCGCCGAGCACGCGAGCGACGTTGACGCCTTTGCCTCCCGGGTCGGTGACCGACGTCGATGCCCGGTGTACGCCGCCGCGGACGAGCGGCGTGTCGAGTGTGACCGTCCGGTCCATGCTCGGGTTGGCCGTGAGAGTGACCATCATGCGATCACCACCTCGATTCCTTTGTCGCTGAGATTCTTTCGGTCATTGGTCGAAATGTCGCTGTCGGTGACGATGACATCGATGGATCCCACGCGGGCGAAGCTGACCAGATGCTCGCGGCCGATCTTCGACGAATCCGCCAGCACCACAACGTGGTTGGCTGCCTCGACCATGGCTCGCTTGACTGCTGCCTCGTCACTGTCGGGCGTGGACAGTCCGTGCCCGACGCTGATGGCATTGGTGCCGATGAACGCGACGTCCACCCGCAGCCATTCGAGGGCGCTCAGTGCTTCGTCGCCGACAGCTGCCTGGGTGGTCCCACGTACCCGCCCGCCGAGCAGTCGAAGGCTGATGCTCGGCATGGTCGCGGCGCGAGCGGCGATCGGGACCGAGTTGGTCACCAGCGTCAGCTCGCGATCATGGGGAAGCAATCCGGCGAGTCGGCCCGTGGTGGTGCCGGCATCGAAGACGGCGCTACCGCCGATGGGAGGCAGGAAGGACAACGCAGCGGCGGCGATAGCGTCCTTCTGATCCGCGCGGGTGAACTCTCGCTCCGAGACGCCGGGCTCGAGTGTGGTCAGCGCCGATGCGGGTACTGCTCCACCGTGGACGCGGCGTACGACTCCCATGCGATCGAGGGTGGCGAGGTCGCGACGCACAGTTTCCGTGGTGACGCCGTACGTGGCCGACAGATCGTTGACGGAGACGCGTCCGTGGGTGCTGATCAATTCTGCGATGGCGTGTTGTCGTTCTTCGGCGTACACCTGCGTCTCCTTCCCGGTTCATGTTGCTTTATGTTGTTTTACGCCCGTGTGTGTTGACATGTCAAGGGTTTGGAGTAATCTCGGTCACAACACAGGCAAGCGATCGGCTCCACCACAGCTCGCCGAACAGTACGAAGACCTTTGTTCACGCAGGATCCGAGGAGGACCACATGACGGGATCGGTTAGCACCGCGTCGACCGGACACGCAGACACGACAGTCGATGCAGCCGGAACCGGAGCAGCGCAGACCACGCTGCGCGGCACGCCCGTCGTGCCCGGCGTCGGATACGGCCGAGTGATCCGCCCCGGTGCCCGTCCGTCCATTCCCGCCGATACGGGCGAGGTGCCCGAGGCCGATCGGGAGTCGGAGAAGGCTGTGTTCGATGCCGCTGCGAACGCCGTCGCCACTCGATTGCGTGGTCGCGCGGAGCTGGCGACGGGAGCTGCGTCGGAGGTCCTGTCGGCCAATGCTGCGATGGCAACCGACCGCGGGTGGCTCGGAGCCGCGCGCGCCTCGATCGCCAAGGGCAGTTCCGCAGTCGCCGCAACAGCGGCGGCGACGGAGAAGTTCGCCGCGATGTTCACCCAGCTCGGCGGACTGATGGCCGAGCGAGTGACGGACCTGCGTGACATCCGTGATCGCGTCATCGCCGAGATCCTCGGCGTTCCCGAGCCCGGAGTTCCCGTGCCGGACGAACCGTCGGTGCTGTTCGCCGACGACCTGGCACCCGCCGATACCGCCGGCCTCGACCCTGCTCTGATCGTCGGACTGGCGACCTCACTCGGAGGTCCGACCAGCCACACCGCGATCATTGCCCGCCAGTTGGGTATTCCCTGCATCGTCGCCGTGGCGGGGCTCGACGATATCGCCGCGGGTACGAACGCATCGGTCGACGGCACCAGCGGCCGCATAGACCTCGAACCCGACGCCGACTCGGCCCGCGCCGCCGTCGTCTCTGCGCGCGACGAGCTCGACCGGGTATCGCAGTGGGTCGGTCCGGGTACCACCGCCGATGGCCACGCGGTCGACATTCTTGCCAACGTCCAGGACGGTGCCGGTGCGCGCGCAGCGCGGTCGAGTGCAGCGGATGGCGTCGGACTGTTTCGCACCGAACTGTGCTTCCTGGACCGCGATTCCGAACCGACCGTCGACGAGCAGGCCGAGATCTACGCGCAGGTGCTCGACGCGTTCGCGGGCAAAAAGGTCGTCGTGCGGACTCTCGACGCCGGCTCCGACAAGCCCCTTCGGTTCGCCACCCATCCCGACGAGGCCAATCCTGCCCTTGGCATTCGCGGCATCCGCATCGCCGAGGCCGACCGCGGGATTCTGTACCGCCAGCTGGACGGCATCGCAGCAGCCGCGAAGGCGACCGATTCCTCGCCGTGGGTGATGGCTCCGATGATTGCAACCGCGCTGGAGGCGAAGGACTTCGCCGCCGACGTCCGCGAGCGTGGACTCACCCCCGGCGTCATGATCGAGATCCCCGCCGCCGCTCTGCTCGCCGAACACATCCTCGAACACGTCGACTTCCTGTCCATCGGCACCAACGACCTCGCTCAGTACACGATGGCCGCGGACCGAATGTCCGCTCAGCTCGCCGGCCTGACCGATCCATGGCAGCCGGCCGTGCTGGCGCTGGTGGCGCACACCGCGGCGGCGGGAGCCAAGGCGGGCAAGCCCGTCGGAGTCTGCGGTGAAGCCGCTGCCGATCCACTGCTTGCCTGCGTGTTGGTCGGACTCGGCATCACCTCGCTCTCGGCTGCATCGGCTGCCGTCGCGCACGTGGGTTCGAAGCTGGCGACGGTCACGCTCGCTCAGTGCAAGGAAGCGGCCGCCGCAGCCCTGAAAACGGACAGCACCGCCGCGGCCCGCGAGGCAGTGAGCGCGATACTCGGCTGACGCAATAGTCTCTTCCCATCATGAGAAATCTGGGTTGGACGCTGCACGGAAATGGAAAAGCCGTCGAGGCCGGGGCGGTGGTCTCGCCCGACGAACGATTGACGTGGCCGCGCACCATCGGCATCGGAATGCAGCACGTGGTCGCAATGTTCGGCGCCACACTGCTGGTTCCGACGATCACCGGCTTCCCGGTATCGACGACATTGCTGTTCTCGGGCATAGGAACGGCGCTGTTCCTGATCATCACCAGAGGCCGGGTACCCAGCTATCTGGGTTCGTCCTTCGCATTCCTGGCCCCTCTCGGTGCCACCCAGGCGGACGGACCCGCGGCCCAACTCGGAGCCGTCCTGTGTGTCGGCGTTGTACTGGCAGCCGTCGGCTTCGTGGTGAAGTTCGCAGGCCAGCGGGTACTGGAGGCGGCGATGCCGCCCGTCGTGACCGGTGCGGTCGTCGTGCTGATCGGACTGAACCTGGCACCGGCCGCCACGACGTCGTTCGAGGCACAGCCGCTGATCGCCGCCGTCACTCTGATCGCAATTCTGCTGGCGACGGCGCTGGGACCGGGCTTGATCGGGCGACTCGGAATTCTGGTCGGAGTCGTTCTGGGTTGGGTGTTCGCCGCCGTTACCGGGGGAATAGCGCAACCGCGTCTCGACGCACTGAGCGCGGCGAGTTGGATCGGTCTGCCCGAGTTCCGGGGGCCGTCGTTCGAGCTGTCGGTGATCCTGGTCGCGCTGCCGGTGGTGATCGTTCTCGTCGCCGAGAACGTGGGGCACGTCAAAGCCGTCGCCGCGATGACCGGGAAGAACCTGGACGATGTGGCCGGTGACGCACTGATCGCGGACGGGCTGGCGACTACGCTCGCCGGAGCCGGTGGCGGCTCCGGAACCACCACGTACGCAGAGAACATCGGCGTCATGGCCGCAACGCGCGTCTACTCGACCGCCGCCTACTGGGTCGCGTCGATCACCGCGATGGTGCTCGCGTTCTCGCCCAAGTTCGGTGCCCTGATCTTCACCGTGCCCGACGGTGTCATCGGCGGAGCGACGCTGGTCCTGTACGGCCTCATCGGGCTGCTCGGCGTGCGCATCTGGACCGACGCGAAGGTCGACTTCACCGATCCGGTCAATCTCATGGTCGTCGCTGCGGCGCTCGTCGCCGGTATCGGTGACCTGACACTGTCCGTCGGATCGGTCGAGCTCGGCGGTATCGCATGGGGTTCGGTGGGCATCCTGCTCGGCTACCCGATCGTCTCGGCACTCGCGAGGAGTGCAGGCACACGAGGTCGTTAGCGGGGTCGGTCACGGATCGCGCGCGTTTTGGTCATCGACCGCCCCGACCCCGCGGACGTAGTGTTCCCCTGTGACGTCAGTCGTACCGGCGACCGAAATCCGTAGAGATTTCGCGTGGTCGCTGCCGGTATGCACCGAACAAGGAGACATTCGTGGAACGCACACTTTTCGAGCCCGAGCACGAGCTGTTCCGGGAGTCGTACCGGAAATTTCTCGACCAGCACGTAGCGCCGAACCACGCGAAGTGGGAAGAGCAGAACATCGTCGATCGCGACGTCTGGGTCGAGGCCGGTAAGCAGGGCTTCCTCGGAACGGCAGCGCCCGAGGAGTTCGGCGGCGGCGGGGTCAAGGACTTCCGCTACAACGCCATCGTCACCGAGGAGACCACCCGCGGCGGGTACAGCGGTATCGGCTTCACCCTGCACAACGACGTCGTCGCGCCGTATTTCATCGATCTCGCCAACGACGAGCAGAAGCAGCGCTGGCTCCCCGGATTCTGCTCCGGCGAACTCATCACCGCGATCGCGATGACCGAACCGGGCACCGGAAGCGACCTGCAGGGCATCAAGACCAAGGCCGTGCGTGACGGCGACGACTGGGTGCTCAACGGCTCGAAGACGTTCATCACCAACGGAATCAACGCCGACCTGATCATCGTCGTGGCGTGCACCGACCCCGAGAAGGGCGCACAGGGGTTCAGCCTGCTGGTCGTCGAACGCGACATGCCCGGATTCGAGCGAGGCCGCAACCTCGACAAGATCGGCATGAAGGCCCAGGACACGGCCGAACTCAGCTTCACCGACGTGCGCGTGCCCGCCGCCAACCTGCTCGGTGAAGAAGGCATGGGGTTCATCTACCTCATGCAGAACCTTCCTCAGGAACGCCTGTCGATCGCTGTCGTCGCCGCTGCGGCAATGGAATCGGCACTGGACATGACGATCCAGTACTGCCGCGACCGCAAGGCCTTCGGCAAGTCGATCGGTAAGTTCCAGAACACTCGGTTCGTGTTGGCGGAGTTGGCCACCGAAACCACTGCCACCCGCATCATGGTGGACAAGTTCATCGAACTTCTCAACGCAGAGAAGTTGACCGTCCAAGAAGCCGCGATGGCGAAATGGTGGACCACCGAGAATCAGGTCAAGCTGATCGACCGGTGCCTGCAGCTGCACGGCGGCTACGGTTACATGAAGGAATACCCGATCGCCAAGGCGTACATGGATTCTCGTGTGCAGACCATCTACGGCGGCACCACCGAAATCATGAAGGAGATCATCGGCCGCGGATTGAATCTGTGATCCGCTGATCCGAGATACGCGAAGGGCCGCAGCACAGTGTGCTGCGGCCCTTCGCGTGTCACCACGGTGACGATCCCTACAGCTTGCGCATCACGGTGACGACCTTGCCGAGGATCGCGGCGTTGTTGCCCGGAATCGGCTCGAACAGCGGGTTGTGCGGCAGCAGCCACACCTCACCCTTGGACCGCTTGAACGTCTTGACGGTGGCCTCGCCGTCGATCATCGCAGCCACGATGTCGCCGTTGTCGGCCACGGACTGCTGGCGAACCACCACCCAGTCGCCATCGCAGATGGCTGCGTCGATCATCGACTCGCCGACCACCTTGAGCAGAAACAGTGAACCCTGACCGACCAGCTCGCGGGGGAGCGGGAACACGTCCTCGACGGCCTCCTCGGCCAGAATCGGGCCACCTGCTGCGATCCGCCCCAGTACCGGAACGAACGTCGGAGTCGGCAACCGATCCTGTTCCTCGGACGCAGGCGAACCGTCGACCGCGGCGGCAGCCTGGTCGGCCTGCACCTCGTCGAGGCCACGGACGTCGACGGCGCGGGGCCGGTTGGCGTCGCGCCTGAGGAAGCCCTTGCGTTCGAGCGTCCGGAGTTGGTGGGCGACGGACGAGGTCGACGTGAGGCCGACCGCGTCACCGATCTCTCGAATGCTCGGTGGATACCCGCGCTCGGTGACCGAGGCGCGAATGACCTCGAGCACCTTCCGCTGCCGCTCGGTCAGCCCAGCACTGATGTCGGTACCGACCTCCATGGCCTTGGATGTCGGCTCTGCGGCCGGCTTTCCCGCTGCGGTCTTCGTGGAACGCGTGGTCGACCTCGTCGAGGTCTCGTCCTTCATGCTGTCGGCCTCCTGCTGGTGTTCTGGATCCGGTCTGCGTGGTAGGTCTGCGCGGACTGGAGTTGATGGTGTCGACTCGTGTGGCGTGTGGTTTCTGGCACGAATCTAGCGTGTATCAGCTGTTGAATCAAACATCTGTTCGACTCGTGTCGCGTTTTCTACAGACTTTGTCGGAGCCTCGTGATAGAACTTCGAACAAGCGTCCATCGAACGCCTGATCGAACAATCGATCCACCGAGCGAAGACGAGGTTCCGATGACCATCACCACCGATCGCCCCACCACCGCAGGTGTCCGTACCCGGTCCGCTGTCGTCGAGCGTCGTCGCCGTGCTCGTCCCGCGCTGCGGAGTTCCATCGAGATGCGCGGTGCGCTGACGACTCCGTGCCTACCGGTTCTGGAGCCGACCTGGACCGACGTCACCGATCGTGAGGCCGCCGATCGCGAGTTCGACGAGACCTCGGCGCACTTCGCCGGTCAGCCGGTCCGAATGCGATCGCTCGTGCTGTGGATGTTGGCGGTTGTGGTCGTCGCGGGCGGCCTGATCGGCATCGCGAACCTACGGGCCGCTGCACCCGACGCAGGCGTGGGGCCGGCCGGTGTGGTCGAAGTACACGACGGAGCGGTCGTCGAGTACACAACGGGCAGATGACCACCGGCCCCATCGTGCCCAGCAGCACTGAGTATCCTCGACTGACTGCTCCGATGCGCGTGCTCGTCGTCGGAGCGTTGGATACGACGGAGGCTCCCCCATGCATTGCCCGTTCTGCAGGCACCCCGACTCGCGCGTGGTCGACTCGCGTGAGATGGACGAGGGGCAGGCAATCCGGCGGCGTCGCTCCTGCCCGGAGTGCGGTCGTCGATTCACCACGGTCGAGGCCGCAGTGCTGGCCGTCGTGAAGCGCAGCGGTGTGACCGAGCCGTTCAGCCGCGAAAAAGTGGTCAAAGGCGTTCGGCGCGCCTGCCAGGGAAGGGACGTCGACAACGACGCATTGAATCTCTTGGCTCAGCAGGTGGAAGACGCCATCCGCGCAGCAGGGTCCGCCGAGATTCCCAGCAACGAAGTGGGGTTGGCCATTCTCGGTCCGCTCCGCGATCTCGACGAAGTGGCCTACCTGCGCTTCGCCTCCGTCTACCGCTCGTTCAGCTCGGCCGAGGACTTCGAGAAAGAGATCCACGAACTCCGCAAGCATCGCGAGTCCGCCGACATCGACTGACAGCCCCGCGCGTCATCGATTCTGATCCGAGATCGCCTTCTCGACGCGCTTCTCCGACACCGGATACGCCGTACGGATCCCTTGAGCGAACAGCCCGACGCGCAATTCCTCGATCATCCAGAACAGTTCCTGTACGCCGGAACTGTTCTTTCTGTTCTCCGGAAGCGAATCCAGCAGTCGTCCGTACGAGGCGTACACCCGATCGAGTACATCCATCGCCGCCGCATCCCGGCCGGCACTGCTCGGCAGCGTAGCCAGCCGCTTGGTCGCCGCAGCAAGATAGCGCGGAAGGTCTGCCAGTCTGCGAGAACCGAATTCGGTGACGAACCCGCGAAAGACCAAGCCGTCGAGCTGTTCTCGAACATCGTCGGCGGGTTCACCCGAGGACGCCTGTAGCTGCGCCGACAGCGCGAGAGCTGCCGTCAGCACGGGGCGCACCAGGGCCAACACCGCGGCAGTGCGCCGTGGAACCTCGGCGTTGACGAGTGCCCTCAACTTCTCGAAGGCATCCGGATCTCGGACGGGCCCACCGTGCGCATCCATAGCTTCCTCTACCGCGAGTACTCGGCATTCCTCGAGGAGCGCATCGACGCCGCCGTACGGATTCTGGCCGAGGGCAAGGCGTTCGGCAGTGGGCAGACCGGCCAGCAGGGCTTTGGTGCCCTTCGGTGCCGTCGACAACAGCAGAGTTCTGGTGCCCGAACGCATTGCTGCGCGCTGCTGGGCGGGGGTGCTGAGGACTCGAACCGCAACGCCCGGCCCCTCGGATACCAACGCGGGGTAGCCGGTGACCTTCTGACCGCCGACCTCTCTGGTGACGGTCGACTCCAACCGTCCCAACGTGCCCGAGGTCCAGGCCAGTGACGGCGCGCGCTCTGCATCGCCGACCGCGCTCGCGACCTGACGACCCACCTCTCCGGACAGGCTCGTGCGCAGAGCAATCAGATCCTTGTTGCTGCCCAACACCTTTCCGGACGGGTCGACGGCCGTGAAGGTCATCTTCAGGTGCTCGGGCAGGGCCGCGGTATCGAAGTCCTTCGCCGTGATGTGGCACTGCGCGGCCCGCGACAACTCGCGTGCCAAGGCCGTCACCAAGGTTTCCGCTCGCGGCTTCATGACCGCCAGTGCCGCGGCGGCGAAGTCGGGTGCCGGAACGACGTTGCGACGGAGCGCCTTCGGCAGTGTCTTGATCAACGACGTCACCAACTCGACGCGCATGCCCGGAACCAGCCAGTCGAATCCCACCGGTTGTACCTGGGCGAGCAGTGCGATCGGAATTCGTGCGGTGACTCCGTCGGCGGCGGTACCCGGCTCGAATTGGTACGTCAGTGGGAACTGAATCTCGCCCTGTCGCCACGCGTCGGGATACGCGCCGGTCAGTACCGAGGCTGCGTCGGCGTTGACGACGGTGTCGGTGGTGAAATCGAGCAGGTGCTGATCCTGCCTGCGGGCTTTCTTCCACCAGGTGTCGAAGTGCCGCGCCGACACCGCTTCCGGGGCGATGCGTGCGTCGTAGAAGTCGAAGAGGGCGTCGTCGTCGACGACGATGTCTCGTCGCCGCGCTCGGTGTTCGAGTTCGCCTACGTCGTCGAGCAGAGCCCTGTTCTTGTGGAAGAACGCGTGCTGGGTCTTCCATTCACCCTCCACCAGCGCATGTCTGATGAACAGTTCGCGGGACGCCTCCGCATCGATGCGGTGATAGTTCACCGGGCGTTGCGTCACCAGCGGAATGCCGTACAGCGTCACCCGTTCGTAGGCCATCGCCGATTCTCGCTTGATGGACCAGTGTGGTTCCGAGTATGTCTTCTTGACCAGATGCGGTGCCAACCGCTCGGCCCACTCCGGCTCGATGCGAGCTGCCATCCGGCCCCACAGGCGTCCGGTCTCGACCAGTTCGGCGGCCATCACCCAGCGCGGGGGCTTCTTGAACAGACCCGATCCGGGGAAGATCGCGAAGTGCGCCCCACGTGCGCCGAGGAACTCGCGCTTGTCACCCTCCCTGAGGCCGACGTGCGAGAGCAGCCCGGACAGTAGCGACTGATGCAGGGCGGTCTCGGTGGAGTCGGCGTCGGGCACTGTCCACCCGAGCCCACGGGTGATCTGACGCAGTTGGCCGTGCAGATCCTGCCACTCGCGAATACGTAGATAGTGCAGGAACTCGGTGCGGCACATGCGTCGGAACTGGTTGGACGACAACTCGTTCCGCTGCTCGCGCAAGTAGGTCCACAGCTTCACGTACGCGAGGAAGTCGGAGTTCTCCACCGCGAAACGCGCATGCTTCTCGTCCGCCGCCTGCTGATGCTCGGCGGGACGCTCCCGAACGTCCTGAATCGACAGGGCCGCCACGACCACCAGCGCATCGCGAAGAGAGCCGTTGCCGTTGGCCTCGACGAGCATCCGCGCCATCCGAGGATCGACCGGTAGTGCCGAGAGTTCCCGGCCGATGGGGGTCAGCTCCGCGGTGCCGTCCTTGGTGGCAGGCTTCAGCGCCCCGAGTTCCTCGAGCAGTCCGATGCCGTCCCTGATGCTGCGCGGATCGGGCGGTTCGACGAACGGGAACGCGTCGATCTTCCCGAGCCCGAGTGCGGTCATCTGCAGGATCACCGACGCCAGGTTGGTACGGAGAATCTCCGGCTCGGTGAACTGCGGACGCGACTCGAAATCTTCTTCCGAGTACAGCCGGATGCAGATGCCGTCGGCGACGCGGCCACAGCGGCCGGCCCGCTGCCGCGCAGACGCCTGCGAGATCGGTTCGATGGGGAGTCGTTGCACCTTGGTGCGCAATGAATATCGCGAGATGCGGGCGGTGCCGGGGTCCACCACGTAGCGGATGCCGGGGACTGTCAACGAGGTCTCCGCGACGTTGGTCGAGAGCACCACGCGTCGGCCCGAGTGCGGTGAGAACACTCGATGCTGTTCGGCGGCAGAGAGCCTCGCGTACAGCGGAACGATCTCGGTGTTGCGGAGATTGCGGTCGTTCAACGCGTCGGCGGTGTCGCGAATCTCGCGTTCACCGGACAGGAACACCAGAATGTCCCCGTCGCCCTCGGCCATCAGCTCGTCGACGGCCTGGCAGGTCGCATCGACGGGGTCGAGATCGATCGTGGTGTCCCCGGCGTCGACGGTCAGTGGTCGATAGCGCATTTCGACCGGGAACGTGCGGCCGGAGACCTCGATGATGGGCGCGGGCACCCCATCTCGAGCGAAGTGCTGGGCGAATCGTTCGGGATCGATCGTCGCCGAGGTGATGACGATCTTCAGGTCGGGACGCCGGGGGAGTAGCTGCGCGAGGTAGCCCAGGATGAAGTCGATGTTGAGGCTGCGCTCGTGCGCCTCGTCGATGATCAGGGTGTCGTACTGGCGCAGCAATCTGTCTCGCTGGATCTCCGCCAGCAGGATGCCGTCGGTCATCAGCTTGACGAGAGTCGAATCCGAGGACTGGTCGGTGAATCTCACTTTGTAGCCGATGGATTCGCCCAGTGGTTCGCCCACCTCCTCGGCGATGCGTTCGGCCACGGTGCGCGCGGCGAGCCGACGGGGTTGCGTGTGACCGATCGAGCCCCGGATCCCGCGCCCCAGTTCGAGGCAGATCTTGGGAATCTGGGTGGTCTTGCCGGATCCGGTCTCGCCGGCGACGATCACCACCTGGTGTTCGGCGATGGCCGCGGCGATGTCGTCCTTGCGAAGACTGACCGGAAGTGACTCGGGAAACTCGAGAGTGGGGACCGCAGCCCGGCGATTGGCGACCACGGTTTCGGCGCGGGTGATGTCGCGGTCGAGAGCGGCGAATGCGTCGTCGGTGCGGGCCTTGTCCAGACGCCGCCGCAGCCGGTTCTCGTCGCGGATGGTGACCTGGGCCAGACGTGTGGCGAGAGCGCGACGCTGAACGGACGGATTCGAGGTAGACATACTAGAACCAGGATATCCGTTTCGGCAGTGCCATCGAATGCAGGCCGTGACTGTGCCAGGATCGCCACATGAGCATCTCGCAGGATGTGACTGTCCCGGCGCGCACTCCTGTACCGATCAGGACGCTGCGCGTGCTGTTCGCGGCGCTCACCGCCGCGGCACTGATCTCGATCGTCGTGGACGGTCTCGCTTCCCCGACGTTCTCGCTGGCCAACTATTTCAGCTACTTCACCGTCATGAGCAACGTGCTGACGGTGCTGGTGTTGACGGTCGGGGGTGTCGTCGATCCACGAGCAGCGCCCTGGCAGCTCATCCGTGGTGCCGTCACCCTGTACATGGTCATCACCGGAATCATCTATGCCGTACTGCTCGCGAACATCGATGTGGGCGTGGCGGATCCGTGGACGAACAACGTGGTGCATCGCATCATGCCCGTCGTCCTGCTGATCGACTGGATCCTCGCACCACCGCGGCGGCAGATTCCGGAGTCGCGGAGCCTGATGTGGTTGCTGTTTCCGTTTCTCTACGGGATCTACACGCTGATCCGAGGACCTGTTGTCGACTGGTATCCCTACCCGTTCCTCGACCCTCGCGTCCAGGGCTACCTCGCGCTGACAATCGGCCTGATCGTTCTCACCGTCGCCTTCGCGTTGATGGCTCTGGCGGTGGGTGCACTCGGGCGGATCGCCGGACGGTGGAGGTACGGATCGGAATCGGCTACATCCACGTGACTACTGTGTACCGCATGTCTTCTGACCTGGATCCAGCAGCCGATCGGACCGCCACCGCACACTCGTCCGCGCTCTGGCACGGCTTCTCCGACATGGGCAGCGTGACGGCCAACGGCCCGTTCGTCGTCTCTCGCGGTGAGGGTGCCTACATCTACGACAACGCGGGCACCGAGTACCTCGACGCCACCGCGGGCCTGTGGTTCACCAACGTCGGCCACGGCCGGCGCGAGATCGCCGACGCCGTTGCGACGCAGTTGAGCTCGATCGCCCATTACTCCAATTTCGGTGACTTCGTACCCGAGACCACCCTTGCGCTCGCCGATCGCCTTGCCGCCATCGCCCCGGTACCGGGAAGCAAGATCTTCTTCACCTCCGGCGGCTCGGACTCGATCGACACCGCAGCGAAACTCGCACGGCGCTATTGGGTAGAGATGGGGCGACCGAGCAAGAAGCTGATCGTCGGTCGGCAGAAGGCGTACCACGGGATGCATGTTGCCGGTACGGCGCTCGCCGGCATTCCGGTGAACAAGGAGCATTACGGCGACCTCATGTCCGACGCCCGAACGGTGGCGTGGGACGACGCGAAGTCACTGCTGGCGTTGATCGAGGAGGTCGGTGCCGAGAACGTCGCCGCCTTCTTCTGTGAGCCGGTGATCGGTGCGGGTGGAATCTACTTGCCGCCCGAGGGATACCTGCGCGAGGTACGGCAGATCTGCCGTGACAACGACGTCTTGTTCGTTGCAGACGAAGTCGTCACCGGATTCGGCCGGATCGGCGGTAGCTGGTTCGCCTCCACCCGATTCGAGCTCGAACCCGACCTGATGACGACCGCCAAGGGTCTGACGTCGGGGTACGTACCCATGGGCGCGGTGTTCATCGCCCCGACGATCGCCGAGCCGTTCTTCGCAGGCGGGGTGTGGTGGCGGCACGGGTACACCTACGGTGGCCATGCCGGAGCGGCTGCGGCGGCAATGGCCAACCTCGACATCATCGAGCGGGAGGAGTTGCTGACCCACTCCACGCGCATCGAGGCGGCGCTGCACACTCACCTCGCGCCGTTGGCCGCAC
The DNA here is from genome assembly GCF_038069675.1 of Rhodococcoides navarretei. Classification (NCBI taxonomy): domain Bacteria; kingdom Bacillati; phylum Actinomycetota; class Actinomycetes; order Mycobacteriales; family Nocardiaceae; genus Rhodococcoides; species Rhodococcoides navarretei. The sequence continues at coordinate 2,841,077 of NZ_JBBPCN010000001.1, read as the reverse complement.
ACGAACGAGTCGCGGAGATCCGCAGCGGGATCGGTGCGGTGGCCGCCGTCCAGCTCGCCGACCCGGCCGAGGCCTTGCCGTTCGTCAAAACGCTTCGAGCACACGGTGTTTCCAGCCGCGCCGCCGGTCAGGGTGCGATGCAGATCTCGCCCGCCTTCGTCATGACGGACGCCGAGATCGAAGAGCTCGCCGCGCGTATCCTCAGCGCTCTCGGCTGAACCGAAGCTTGCCGATCAGTTGCTTCCCCCGCGAGAGCGGGGGAGCAACTGCCGGTCGCGGTTCCTCGGAGACGGCAGCGAACCGCTGGTGCAGCTGATCACGCACTTCGTCCGGCGCGTAGGCACGGCGTTTGCGCTCGGATCGAACCACCAAAGCCCCGCTGGCCGCGACACCGACCATTCCGGCGAGACCGAGAGCCTTCCACACGTTCATCCGGCCACCGTACCGTCACGAGATCTAGGGTGAGGACCATGAATCCGTCGCGAATCGGCCTCGACACCGCAGTCGATGCCACCAGAACGGGCGACATCTGGATCTTCCGCGGACAGTCGAACGCCGATCGCGCAATCCAGGCACTGACCAACAGTCCCGTCAATCACGTCGGAATGGCCGTCGTGATCGACGACCTGCCGCCGCTGATGTGGCACGCCGAACTGGGGAAATCGCTGCAGGACATGTGGACCGGTAATTTTCAACGCGGGGTGCAGCTCCACGACCTGCGCGCGGCCGTCACCCACTGGGCCACGAAGTACGAACAGCGTTGTTGGCTGCGGCAATTGGACGAGTCTGTGACGAAGAAGCAGGAGGACGCCCTGCTGCGCACCATAGCCCGCCTGGACGGCACGGCATTTCCGACCACTGCCGCACTCGCAGGTCGCTGGTTTCGCGGACGAGTACCGACGCTGCGTCGAAGAGAACGCGAGGGAGCTGCCCTCGAAACTGCCTACTGCGCAGAAGTGGTCGCCATGACCTACGACTCGATGGGTCTGCTCGTCGGCAACAAGAAAGCGAACTGGTTCGATCCGGGCAAGTTCTGGAGCGGCGACCGACTTCCGCTCGCCGCGGGCGTTCGCCTGGGCGAGGAAATCGAAGTCGACGTGCCCGTCACACGCTGATCGACGCGTCCGCCGCGGTGCGTCCGCCCAGTTCGACCCAACCCTCGTCGTCGATGGTGGTGCGCAACCGAGACCCGGCTCCCTGCACGATGTTCAGGCCCCGGCCGAGCTCGCTGGTGAGCCGAACGGCGGCGGCACCGGTTGCTTCGTCCTCGGCAATGCCCATCATCGGCGCAAACATGCGTGACCGCAGCGCACCGTGCGCTTCGTCGGTCCAGGCCCAGACGTAGTGGTGCCCGCTGTCGTACGCACTCGGAACGGCTGCTGCCACCTCGGCCGCATCGTTGACCTGATGGAAGGTGAAGTGCGGAGTCCAGTCGGCTCGGGCGCGAACCCAGGTGTGCTCGTCGTCGTAGCGGATGGTCAACGGTGCGGCAGGGACGACGAGCACACCGATCGGATGTCCCTGGTCGCGAAGCCACCACGAGAGTCCGACGGTGGGATGCCCGGCGAAGGGGAGTTCCACGGCGGGCGTGTAGATGGTCGCGGAGGCCGTACCCGACTCGGCGCGATCGACGAACACCGTCTCGCTGTAGCCGAGCCCGGTGGCGAACTGCTGTCTGTCCGCCTCGTCGACGGCGTCCGCGGCAACGATACCCAGTGGGTTACCGAACCTGCCGTTGTCATCGGTGAACACTCGGACGACGGACACGTCGGTAGCCATGCCCGGACGGTACCAAATGACGAACGAGGGCCGGCCGCGATGTGTGCCGACTGCGCAACCGATCTCAGCCGGGCGTGATCACGATCTCGTCGAACACGATCTCGCCTGCGGCGTCGGACTCGGGCACATCGACGACGGCGTCCAACGACCAGCCGTGGTCGCCGTCCGGATCCTCCAGGACCTGACGCACCGTGGTGGACTCCGCACCGACGTTCAGGGTGAACAACGCGGGACCCCGCGCCGATGGGCCGGTTCCGATCGAGCCGTACTCGTCGAAGAACGGTTCGAGTTCCGTCTCCCAGTCGGGTCCGTCGTCGAGGTCGTCGAGCGTATTCCACTGTCGACGCGCCGCCAGATCGACTCGGCGGAAGATCGCATTGCGCGCAAGAATTCGAAAGGCCCGCGGGTTGGCCGAGATCGGACGCGGCACATCGGACCCGTACGCCTCGACGAGCGCTTCCGGCTCGGCACCGGGATCGGTCAGGTTCTCCCACTCGTCGAGCAAGCTCGAATCCACCTGCCGGACGAGTTCGCCAAGCCACTCGGTGATGTCCTGTACCTCTTCGGTTCGAGACTCCGGCGGAACCGTCTGGCGCAGTGTGCGATAGGCGTCGGCGAGATACCGCAGGACCAGTCCCTCCGACCGCATCAGACCGTAGTGGCTGATCAATTCGGCGAAGGTCATCGCGCGTTCGACCATGTCGCGTACCACGGACTTGGGGGAGAGGCCGACCTCGGAAAGCCACGGATGAGTGCCACGATAGATCTCGAACGCCGGAACCAGCAGCTCGGCAAGAGGTTTCGGCCACGTGACCTCCTCCAGCAGCTCCATTCGCTCGTCGTACTCGATGCCGTCCGCCTTCATCTGCGACACCGCTTCGCCGCGCGCAGCATGCTGCTGTGCCATCAGGATCTGGCGAGGATCGTCCAGCGTCGATTCGATGATCGACACCACGTCGAGCGCATGCGTCGGCGATTCGGCGTCGAGCAGATCGAAAGATGCAACCGCGAACGTCGACAGCGGCTGGTTGAGCGCGAAGTCCGGTTGCAGGTCCACGGTCAGGCGCGCGTGCCTCCCGTCGGCGTCCGGCTCGTCGAGTTGCTCGACGATGCCCGCATCGACCAGACCACGGTAGAGCGAGAGTGCCCGCAGGATATGTTTGCGCTGGGCCGGCCTGGTTTCGTGATTGTCCTCGAGCAGGTGGCGCATGGCATGGAAGCAATTGCCCGGCCGCGCAATGACATTGAGCAGCATGGCGTTGCTCACCGAGAATCGGGACGTGAGCGGTTCCGGACTTGCAGCGATGATCCGCTCGAATGTCGGCTCGCCCCACGAGACGAAGCCGTCGGGTGCTTTCTTGCGCTGCACGCGCTTGAGCTTCTTCGGATCGTCGCCGGCCTTGGCCACCAGACGTGCGTTCTCGATGTCGTGTTCGGGGGCCTCGACCACGACGGTTCCGAGGGTGTCGTAGCCGGCCCGTCCCGCACGACCGGCGATCTGATGGAACTCGCGGGCCCGGAGCTTGCGAGTGCGAATGCCGTCGTACTTGGTCAGTCCGGTGAACAGCACGGTGCGAATAGGGACGTTGATACCCACACCGAGGGTGTCGGTTCCGCAGATCACCTTCAGCAGCCCGTCCTGCGCCAGTTTCTCCACCAACCGTCGATACTTCGGCAGCATGCCGGCGTGGTGCACGCCGATTCCGTGCCGGACCAACCTCGACAGGGTCTTGCCGAAACCGGTGGTGAAGCGGAAGTTGCCGATGGCCTCGGCTATCTCGGCCTTCTCCTGCTTGGACGCGACGTTGACGCTCGTCAGCGCCTGGGCTCGTTCGAGTGCCGCGGCCTGCGTGAAATGCACGACGTAGACCGGTGCAAGGTGCGTGTCCACCAGTTCTTCGATGGTCTCGCTGATCGGGGTGGTGACATACGAGAACATCAGCGGAACGGGACGTTCGGTGCCGGAGACGACGGTGGTCGTCCGTCCGGTGCGTCGGGTCAGATCGTCCCGGAAGAACGAGACGTCGCCCAGGGTCGCAGACATCAACAGGAACTGGGCGTGCGGCAGCTCGATCAACGGCACCTGCCAGGCCCATCCTCGATCGGGCTCGGAGTAGTAGTGGAACTCGTCCATGATCACCTGGCCGATGTCGGATCCGGCCCCTTGACGCAGAGCGAGGTTCGCGACGATCTCTGCCGTGGCGCAGATGATCGGAGCACCGGAATTGACCGACGCGTCGCCGGTCATCATGCCGACGTTCTGGGCACCGAAGATCTCGCACAGGGCGAAGAACTTCTCGCTGACGAGCGCCTTGATCGGCGCGGTGTAGAAGCTTCGAATGCCCGCGGCCATGGCGGCGTAGTGAGCTCCGATTGCGACCATCGACTTACCCGATCCGGTCGGCGTCGCGAGGATGACGTTGGAGCCGGAGACCAGCTCGATGAGAGCTTCCTCCTGCGCGGGATACAGCGTCAGTCCGCGGTCGGACGTCCAGGTGGTGAAGGTGTCGAACAGGACGTCCGGGTCCACGCCGTCGGACTGCTCGGCGGTGGCGTCGGGAATCAGTTCGGTGAGAAGCACCTCTACAGGCTATGTGGGATCGACAGCCGGACCCGCATCGACACCGCGGGCGAGTGCACGCGTCAGGTGGCGCTGCGTTCGTCCGAGCCCATGGCTCCGAGCACGGCGAGCCGGGTACTGGCGCTTCCGGTGATCATGTCCTCGCCGACGCCGGTGATGAGCAAGTTGCGCCATCGCACCTCGTCGTAGGTCAGCGATGGCGTCGAATCGATGAAGTCCTCCAGGACCTGCAAGAAGCGCATCGGATCGTCCCGGAACGGGAAATGTCCGGAGTTCTCGAACACCTCCAACGTGGACCCGGGCATGGCCGAGTGGGCCAGGCGCGCGTGACTGACCGGGATCACCGAGTCCTGATCACCCCACACGAGCAGTACCGGCAGGTTTTCGGTGAGGTAACACCGGTCGAGCATCGTGACCACCTGGCCACGCCAGTCGACGACGGCGCGCAGGGTTCTCAGGTATGCCTCGTACGTGGTCGGGGCCGGGAGTTCGCTCAGCACTCTGATCAGATCGGGAGTGTCGTGCAGAAGCGACCCGGGCCGCAGGGGAGAGCTGTGGAGCTTGCTGAGGAGGCCACCCGCCAACTTCACCGCGGGGATCGCGCCCGGCAGGCGAAGCAGCTTGACCGCCTCGCTGAGAAACGGCATCGAGGCCAGTCGAAGTATGGGGTGTACGTCCTTGGTGACGCCGCCGGAGGACACCAGCGCCAACCTGTCCACCATGTTGGGAAACTGGTAGGCGAACTGCATGGCGACGCCGCCGCCGAGTGAATGGCCGACGACGGTGACGTGCTCGATGCCCAGCACCGAGAGCAGGTCACGCATGCCGTTGGCGTACGCGGCAACGGAGTAATCCGCGCGCGGTTTGTCGGAGCGACCGTGCCCGAGCAGATCAGGGGCGATGACCGTGTAGTTCTTCGCGAGGTGCGGGATGACCTCGTTCCACGTCTCGGAGTTGTCGCCGATCCCGTGAATCAACAGCAACACCGGACCTTCGCCGGCCATGCGGAACGCCCGCCGATATCCGTGAATCGTCCGGAAGATCAGCCGTGGTTCTTCGTCGGGAACCGGGCGGAGCTTGCGACTGCGCGGATTGGTGGTCATCTGCGCCTCCTGACATTCCCTGGTGCGCCGCACGCGGCACCTTCGAACGGCGACGTCGTGCACGAGTGTGTCGACGTACGTACCGCAGTACGTGTTGCTACGACTCTCGCACGAGATGGCGCTCAGGGCACGACATCGAGCGTATTCGCGGTTACAGGTATGTTTCGATCCGCATGCGTTGTCGGATATGACCGCGTGCGTGGTCGAACGTTATGGCCGCTCACACAGTTACTGCTCGGTTGTGTCGTCGCCTTCGTCGAGCTGTGCTTGCTCGGCCAAGAAACGCTCGAACTCGGCACCGAGCTCGTCGCCGCTCGGCAGCGGCTCGTCACTGGCCAACAGCGTCGACTGCTGTTCCTGCGCGGCCACGTACGTGTCGTACTGACGCTCGAGCGCCTGCACCACCGACTGGACCTCTTCGTTTCCGGTGATGTGCTCGTTCACCTGCTCGCGCACCCGCGCCGCGGCTTCACCCAACGCCGCCAGCGGCAGATCCAACTCGGCGGCCTCGCCGACGTTCTCGAGCAACGTTTCGGCCGCACCTGGGTAGTCCGTCTGGGCGAGGTAGTGCGGGACGTGCACCGAGAAGCCCATCGACTCGTGTCCGTGCTGAGCCATTCGAAGCTCGAGTAGGGAAGACGCACTGCCGGGCACCTGCAGGTCGCCTGCCCAGCTGTTGCCTTCCTTGACCAGCTCCTTGTCGCTGGCGTGGGCCGTCACACCCAGCGGGCGCGTATGCGGAATCGCCATCGGGATCGAACCGAGGCCGATGGTGCGCCGCACTCCCAGCTGTTCGGCGAGCAACCGAACTGCGGTGGTGAACTTCTCCCATCGCAGATCCGGTTCCATCCCTGCGAGCAACAGGAACGGGGTGCCGGTGCGGTCCTTGACTGCGTAGAGGTTCAGCTCGGGGGCGTCGTAATCCGAGAAGTGATCGGACTTGAACGTCATCGTGGGTCGACGTGACCGGTAATCGATCAACTCGTCCACATCGAACGATGCGACCAGCTCGGATTCGAGGCTCTCGCGCAGATGAGTCGTTGCCAACTTCACTGCGTGTCCTGCGTCGGAGAAGCCCTCCAGACCGTGCACGAGGACGGGTCCGACACCGTCGTTGGAAAAGATTTGCGGTGCCGGAAACTCCAGCTCGTACATCTTCGACTGTTCGGTCATGGCCGGGCCCCTTTCGGATCGACTCGTCGGTACCTCGTCGCGAGATTCGAGCCAGAATACGCCGACCCTCTGCTCACGCCGTGCACGCGCCGACGTCGAACGTGGCGAATCACTACCCGAGAAGAACAACCGGTTACCCGCCGTTCATTCCCCGGCAGTTGCTCGACCGTGCCCGGACTCGGTCAGCGGTCGAAGTTCGCCAGCGCTCTGATCTTGTTGGTGACGTCGAGGGCAGCCACCTTGTAGGCCTCGGACAGCGTCGGATAGTTGAACACGGCATCGACGAGGTAGTCGACGGTACCGCCGCACCCCATCACTGCTTGGCCGATGTGCACCAGATCCGTGGCACCCGAACCGAAGATGTGGACCCCGAGTATCGACCGGTCCTCGGTGGAGACGAGCAACTTCAACATCCCGTACGAGTCGCCTGCGATCTGACCTCGGGCCAGTTCGCGATATCTCGACACCCCGACCTCGTAGGGGATCGATCCCTTGGTCAGGTCTACTTCCGTGGCACCGACGTACGACACCTCGGGAATGGAATAGATGCCGATGGGCTGAACTTCGGTCAGTTTGGCACTGGACTCGCCGAACGCGTGGTACGCCGCCAGCCTGCCCTGATCCATCGACGTCGCGGCCAACGCCGGGAAGCCGATGACATCGCCGACCGCATAGATGTGGTCGACCTTGGTCTGGAAGTGCTCGTCGACGAAGATGCGACCGCGCGCGTCGGCCTCGAGCCCGGCGTTCTCGAGTTCGAGTGCGGTGGTCAGGCCCTGACGACCGGCCGAGTACATCACCGTCTCCGCTGGGATCCGCTTGCCACTGGCGAGCGTCGTCACCGTCCCGTTCTGGCCGACGTCGACAGCGGTCACCGCCTCCCCGAATCGGAACGTCACCGCAAGATCGCGAAGGTGGAACTGCAACGACTCGATGATTTCGCGATCGCAGAAGTCGAGCATCGAATCACGCTTCTCGACGACGGTGACCTTCGTTCCCAGGGCAGCGAACATCGAGGCGTACTCGATGCCGATGACACCGGCCCCGACGACGACCATCGACGACGGTATGAACTCGAGGTTGAGAATTCCGTCGGAGTCGAGGACCCGGTAGTCGTCGAACGCCACGTCGGCCGGGCGGGCGGGTGCGGTGCCGGTCGCGATCACCACGTTGGCGGCCTTGACCGTGATGCGTTCGCCCCGTGACTCGTCCTCGATCACGATGGTGTGTGCGTCGAGGAACTTGCCGGCCCCGGTGATCAACTCGATGCGGTTGCGTAGCAGTTGCGAGCGCACCACCTCGATCTCCTTGCCGATCACGTGCTGGGTTCGCGCCAACAGGTCGGCGGGAGTGATGTCGGCTTTCACCCGGTAGCTGGCCCCGTACAGCTCACGTTGGTTCATCCCCGTGAGATACAGAACCGCCTCGCGCAGCGTCTTGGACGGAATGGTGCCGGTGTTGACGCAGACCCCGCCGAGCATGTGGCCCTTCTCCACGATCGCCACTCGCTTGCCGAGTTTCGCGGCCGCGATGGCCGCCTTCTGGCCGCCGGGGCCGGAGCCGATGACCACCAGGTCGTACTCCATGGGTTCAGACATTCGTCATAGGTACCGCTCACACGCAAAGACTGCGTGCCCAGCCGGTCACAACCTTGTGAACTCCACGGCTCGCTGCGCCGAACCCATGCAGATGTCGCCACGTGCTGATGCGTTGTGCGAGGCTGAACAGAGCACGCAACACACGATTTTCAGTGGAGGAACTCATGCCGCAGCAGGTCCGCGCCGTCGTCGCCAAGAGCAAGGGCGAGCCCGTCTCGATCGAGACGATCACCATTCCCGATCCCGGCCCCAACGAGGTCGTGGTGAAGATCCAGGCGTGCGGGGTGTGTCATACCGATCTGCATTACCGCGAGGGCGGCATCAACGACGAGTTCCCGTTCCTGCTCGGACACGAAGCCGCCGGCATCGTCGAGACCGTCGGCGATCGCGTCGAGCACGTCGAGGTCGGCGACTTCGTGGTGTTGAACTGGCGCGCGGTGTGCGGGGAATGCCGGGCCTGTAAACGCGGCACCCCGTGGTACTGCTTCGACACCCACAACGCCGCCCAGAAGATGACCCTCGACGACGGCACCGCACTGACTCCCGCTCTGGGTATCGGCGCGTTCGCCGAGAAGACCCTCGTCCACGAAGGCCAGTGCACCAAGGTCGACCCCGACGCCGATCCTGCCGTCGTCGGGCTGCTCGGCTGCGGGGTCATGGCCGGGCTCGGGGCCGCGATGAACACCGGCAACGTCTCCCGCGGAGATTCGGTGGCGGTGATCGGGTGCGGTGGTGTCGGGGATGCCGCGATCGCCGGAGCCCGCCTGGCGGGGGCGTCGACGATCATCGCTGTCGACCGCGACAAAGGAAAACTCGACTGGGCCCTCGAACTCGGGGCCACCCACACCGTCGACTCCTCGCTCGTCGACGCCGTCGAGGCGGTGCAGGAACTCACCGGCGGGTTCGGTGCCGATGTCGTCATCGACGCCGTCGGTCGCCCGGAAACCTGGACGCAGGCGTTCTACGCCCGCGATCTGGCCGGGACAGTCGTCCTGGTCGGGGTTCCGACCCCGGAGATGACCCTCGAGATGCCGCTGATCGATTTCTTCTCCCGCGGTGGTTCGCTGAAATCGTCCTGGTACGGCGACTGCCTGCCCGAACGCGACTTCCCACAGTTGGTCGATCTGTATCAGCAGGGCCGGTTGCCGCTCGAGAAGTTCGTCACCGAACGCATCACCCTCGACGACGTCGAAGCCGCGTTCGAGAAGATGCATCAGGGCACCGTCCTGCGTTCGGTGGTGATCCTGTGAGCGGGACATTCCGTGTCCAGAACGTCGTCACCTCCGGGGTCTTCGCCCTCGACGGCGGCGAGTGGGACGTCGAGAACAACATCTGGTTGATCGGTGACGACGACGAGGTGGTGATCGTCGACGCCGCCCACACCGCCGCCCCGATCGTCGACGCCGTCGCCGGCCGCACCGTACGTGCGATCATCTGCACCCACGGACACAACGACCACGTCACCGTCGCCCCCGAACTCGCCGCCACCCTGGACGCGCCGATCCTGCTGCATCCCGCCGACGACATGCTGTGGGACCAGACCCACCCCGGGGTCGGGCACTCGGTCCTCGAGGACGGCCAGCGCATCACCGTTGCCGGCACCGACATCACCGCGCTGCACACCCCCGGGCATTCACCCGGCTCGACCTGCCTGTACCTACCCGAGGCAGGCGAACTGTTCTCCGGCGACACCTTGTTCTCCGGCGGACCGGGAGCCACCGGACGCTCCTACTCGGACTTCCCGACCATCATCGGATCCATCCGCGACCGCCTCTTCGCCCTCCCCGTCGACACCCGCGTCAACACCGGACACGGCAACGGAACCCGCATCGGCGACGAAGCACCACACCTCGAAGAATGGATCGCCCGCGGCAGCTGATGTGCGACACCACCTCGCCGGCCTGCCGCGTTCGACGTGGTCCGAATGAGACAGTGGTGGGACGCCGGAGCGTGTGCTGCGGCGTCCCACCGACCCGAAGAGGATGTCTTGTGAGCCCCGCCGCACGCAGAACCCGCCTGTCCATCGCCGCGACCTCGGCAGTGATCGCAGGTCTCGTGCTGGTCGGTTGCAGCTCCACCGTCACCGGAACTCCCGAGCCCAGCCCTGGTGCCGACACCTCGTCGTCACAGTCCGGCGTGGATCTGAACACGCTGCTGATCGACCCGTCCAGATTCCCCGCACCGTACGACGCCCTCGTGTTGCCCCAGCAGGCCATCTCACAGGCCGCACCCGACCTCAGCGGAATACCCGCCGGTGCCGAGGTCAGCCCAGCCGGATGCAAGCCCCCGGATCAGGACTTCGGCCCCACCGGCACGGCCATGATCGTCGGTACCGACAACGACAGTCGGTCCACCATCTCGATCGAGCTGACCGCAGTGGACGAACCGCTCTCGGCGCGCGAGGAACAGCTGGAACAATGCGGCGAAGTCACCGCAACCAAGTCCGGCGCGACGTCGACGGTGACGTCGACGCTGACACCCGCGCCGCCCATCGACGCGGACGACACGTTGGCCGTCCGGCAGACCGTCACATCGGGGGCAGGGGGCGACGCCGTCACCCAGTCGATGCTGACATTGATGGCCCAGATCGACGATGTTCGAGTCTCGGCCACATTCATGTCCTTCGGCTCGGGCACGCCCGATGCGATGACCCTCGACGAACTGTTCACCGCGGCCGTACAGAAGGTCGGCCAGAGCTGACACGGCCGTAGCAGACGGAACCGACACAGATCGGTTCGCAACTGCTCCAGCGGCACGATCCATCCACAGGGAAGTAGTTCTCCACAGGGCAGTGTGAAAGCCCAGGTCGATCCTGATCCGGCTGTCGGCTCCCCGGCCAGAATTCGGTGCATGTACTCACCGATGAATTCTCAGGACAACGTCGACCCTCGCCATCGCGTGCGCCTCGGCGACGAAAGCGAGCTGATGGCAGCCGTGCCGGCCATGCTCGGATTCCACCCGCATCGATCGATGGTGCTCATCGCCTTCCAGGCCGGCGGCTCCGGCGTCGGACCCACGATGCGTCACGACCTCGTATTGGCCGGCGACCACGTCGATCGTCGCGCCGGTCGTCATACCCGAGCGACTCCGGAGATGCTCGATGTCATCGACCATCTGGCCGGCTATTGCGCCCTGGAGAACATCCCCGCAGTCATGGCGGTGTTCGTCGACGACAGGCTGGATCGTGCCGTCCGAACGCCGCATCTGCTCGACGTGGAAGCGCTGGTACTGGAACTCGACACCACACTCGCGTCGTTCGGGGTGCAGCTCAGCGCTGCCCTCGCGGCGTCGGAGATCGCAGACTCTGCCTGCTGGTGGTCGCTGCGCGGACCCCAGCGGCACGGATCGATGTCCGATCCGTCGGCGTCGCCGATGACCGTTGCCCGCGTGCTCGACGGCTACCCTGTCCGACGGTCCAGGCGTGAGCTGGCCGAGACCGTCGTGCCGGGCCCCGCCGAGACCGTGCGGGCCGTGGCTGCGGAGATGTCACGACAACGGCGGGACGGCGGTCGATCTCATGCCGACGAGTTGACCTCGGTGCTGTCGTACGTCGCGCGGGGGCCGTACGACACCGAACTGGACCCGACCGACATCGCTCGAATCGGAATCGCGATCGGTCACATCCAGGTGCGTGATGCACTGCTCGCCCTGACGCTCGGCGACGATGCGGGATTCGTGGAGGAGTTCTGGACGGCGCTGTCCCGCGTCCTGCCGCGGTGTGAAAGAGCAATCGCCGCAACACTTCTGGCGTTCAGCGCGTATGTACGCGGAGACGGGCCGATGGCGCGCATCGCCATCGATGCGGCACTCGACGCGGACGACACCTACAGCCTGGCGCGATTGTTGGACAGATCTCTCAGCGCCGGTGCGGGTCCCGAACTGGTGCGCGAAGTCGCCGAAACGGGATTCGCATGTGCTCGCGCCTGCGGTGTTCGGTTACCCGGAGACCCGTTCGGTCGACGGTGAATCCTCGTGTAGCTCGGGGTCAGCGCGCTGCGTGAGAACGATCGCCGAGTTGCTGGAGAAATGCCCACGCGTCGGCGACGATGCGATCGAGATCGGTCAGCTCCGGTGTCCACTTCAGTTCCTCGACCGCGCGTGCACTCGAGGCGATCAGAACTGCCGGGTCACCGGCTCGGCGGGGAGCGTGTTCGACGGCGATCGGTAGGCCGGTGACCCGCTCGCAGGACGAGATGACCTCGTGCACGGAGAATCCGGTGCCGCTGCCGAGGTTGTAGATGGTGTGCTCGCCCGGTTGTGCCGCATCGACGGCGAGGATGTGTGCCTCGGCGAGGTCGGCGACGTGGATGTAATCGCGGACGGCCGTTCCGTCGGGAGTCGGCCAATCGGTGCCGAACACCGAGATCTTCTCGCGCTGACCCAGAGCGACCTGGAGTACGAGCGGAATCAGGTGGGTCTCGACGACGCGATTCTCCCCGAAGCCGTTGTACGCACCGGCGACGTTGAAGTACCGGAGGCTCGTCGCGGCGAGCCCGTAAGCGGCTGCATACGAGGTGATCGCGTGATCGATCGCGAGCTTGGTGGCACCGTAGGGATTGGTGGGGCGAGTGGGAGCCTCTTCGGTGATCGGTGTCCTCTCGGGCTCGCCGTACGTGGCTGCCGTGGACGAGAACACCAGTTTCGGTGTGCCGGACGCGCGGATGGCGTCGAGCAAGGCCAACGAGGTGACCACGTTCCCGCTCCAGTACTTGTCGGGCGAGATCACCGATTCGCCCACCAGAGACTGAGCGGCGAAGTGCAGAACGGCGTCGAAGTTGCCGCCGATCAGCACATCGGCAGCTGCGTCCTTGATGTCGCCCTCGACGAACGTCGCACCGTGGGGAACGGCGTCCCGGTTACCGGTGGACAGGTTGTCCACGACGACGACCTCATGGCCGCGCTCGACGAGTACTGCGGCACATACGCTGCCGACGTATCCCGCCCCACCGGTAACCAGTAGCTTCATTGCTCGTTCTCCCTCACACGCGTCCGACGCCGTCGTCGGTGCGAGGTCAGACCCTCTTCACCTGAACGGCGTGCGCCATTTCGTCGGATATGTCGACACCGCTGTGTCCTGGCACCGTGATCGTGACCGACCCGGGCTTGGCCTCGACTGTAACCCGAGCATCGGGGACAACGCCTGCCTCGCGAAGCTGAGCGATGACCTCGGGGTCGGATTGCACGTGCTCGGCGAGACGACGCACCACGACCGCTGTCGGTTGACCGACCGGCACATCGGTGAGGCGGATGAGAGCCTCCGGTGCCAGAGTCGACTGGCCCAGACCGAGCTCGGCGAGCCCGGGAATCGGGTTGCCGTACGGCGATGTCGTCGGGTTGTTCAGCACAGTGACCAAGCGACGCTCGACCTCCTCGCTCATCACGTGCTCCCAACGGCACGCCTCGGCGTGGACGTCTTCCCATCGCAGACCGATGATGTCCACCAGCAGACGCTCGGCCAACCGATGCTTGCGCATGACGGCAACCGCCAGGCTGCGGCCCTTCTCGGTCAGCTCCAGGTGCCGGTCGCCGGCGACGGACAACAGGCCGTCACGCTCCATCCGAGCAACGGTTTGGCTGACGGTGGGACCACTTTGTTCGAGCCGTTCGGCGATTCGCGCGCGGAGCGGAATCACGCCCTCTTCTTCCAAGTCGTAGATCGTCCGGAGGTACATCTCCGTGGTGTCGACCAGATCCTTCACACTCAACCCCTTCGTCGGGCTCGATCCTACCGTCAGCGCCCCGAAATCGGCGCTGCACCCAGACGTAGCGGGCGCGGCGCACCACAACGGTGACCGACGTTTCCCATGGCTTCTCACAAAGGGACACAGAGGACAACACCGGAACCCGGCAACACCATCCCGCCCGACAACGTAGCTTTGTCCCTATGTCTGATCAGGCGACACGCGCCGCCGCGTCCATCCCGAACCGCCCCGAGGACATCGTCGTGTGGAGCAAGGATTACCTCGGCTACCGGTGGAGCGACGACCACCCGATGAACCCCACACGGCTCGATCTGACGATGGCACTCGCCACCGACATCGGCCTCCTCGCCGGCGTCGAGCTCGTCGAGCCCGCCGCCGCACCGGATTCCGAGCTGCTGCGCTTCCACACCAGCGCCTACATCGAGGCCGTCAAGCAGGCACCGTCGCAGGGTCCGGCGCTGCGCGACCCCGACGACGTCGTCCACGGACTCGGCTCCGACGACAACCCCGTGTTCCCACAGATGCACGAGGCGAGCGCCATGCTCGCCGGTGGGTCGCTGGCTGCCGCGCGCGAGATCGCGTCGGGTCGGGCCCGACGCGCTGTGAGCATCGGCGGTGGAATGCACCACGCGATGGCCGACTGGGCCTCGGGATTCTGTGTCTACAACGACGCCGCGATCGCCATCTCGTGGTTGCTGGACAACGGTTTCGATCGAATCGCCTACATCGACGTCGATGCACACCACGGGGACGGCGTGCAGGCGGCCTTTCTCGGTGACCCCAGAGTGCTCACCATCTCGTTGCACCAACATCCGGCGACGCTGTGGCCGAACACCGGATGGTCGACCGAGGTGGGAACCGAACGTGGCGAAGGAACCTCCATCAACGTTCCGTTGCTTCCTGGCACCGCGGATCGGTTGTGGCTGCGTGCGTTCCACGCCATCGTGCCGGGCGCGATCGGGGCATTCGCGCCGCAGATCATCGTCAGCCAATGTGGTGTCGACAGCCACCGCGAAGATCCCCTCGCGGATCTGGCTCTGACCGTCGACGGACAGAACGCTGCCTTCCTGGCCATGCGTGATCTGGCGGACAAGCATTCCGAAGGTCGATGGTTGGCCGTCGGCGGTGGAGGGTACGGCCTGGTGCGCGTCGTCCCACGGTCCTGGACGCACCTCATCGCTGCCGCGCTCGGCCGCGACATCGACCCGATGTCGGCGCTGCCGGACAGGTGGCGCGAGCGAGTACGGACCATGGCGCCGAGCGTCGATCTGCCACAGACGATGGGTGACGGTGGAGACGTCGACTATCCGGCCTGGGACGGACCTGGAGGATCGCTCTCCGGAACCGACGGCACCGACAGGGCGCTCGAACGCGTCGACTCGGCGATCATCGCCACTCGTCGAGCAGTGTTTCCACTGCTCGGACTCGATCCGGAGGACCCGCGTGACTGAACCGACCGACAGCCCTCCGGCCGAAACGGCCGCTGCGGCATCGGACCAGAGCGAGAAGGACCTGGCCAGAGAGCGCGCGGAGACCTCGTTCCCACGGCACTGGGTGGCCGACGTTCTCACCTCCGACGGCGGTGTGGTGCACCTGCGTCCCATCGTTCCCTCGGACTCCGAACGCATCGTCGCATTTCACGGTCGACTGTCCGAGCGGACGAGGTACCTCCGGTATTTCGGGCCGTATCCCACGATGCCCCAGCGCGACGTGCTGAACTTCACGACTGTCGACCACCACGACCGGGTGGCGTTCGTCGCGGTGCTCGGCGACGACATCATCGCGGTCGGCCGCTACGAACGACTGCCCGAGGGCGACGGTAATTCCGCCGAGGTGGCCTTCGTCGTCGCCGACGCGCATCAGGGTCGCGGACTGGGTCCGATTCTGCTCGAACACCTCGCCGGGGCGGCCGCCGAGAACGGGGTGAACATGTTCGTCGCCGAGGTGCTCGCCGAGAACCGGAACATGGTCACCGTCTTCCGCGAAGCGGGGTATCAGGTCAGCAGGTCCTTCGAGGGGGGTGTCCTTCGCCTCGAATTCGCCATCGATCCGAGTGAAGCGTTGCTCTCGGTGCGCAATTCGCGTGAGCGCGCCGCCGAGGCCCGCAGTGTGCGCAACGTACTCAGCCCCCGATCGGTGGCCGTGATCGGAGCATCGACGGACAGCTCGAAGGTGGGCAACGCCGTCCTCACGAATCTGCTGGCCGGAAACTTCACCGGGCCGATCTATCCCGTCAACGCCGACCACCGGTCCGTCCGCGGGGTCCGCGCCTACGCAACGGTGCACGACATCCCCGATCCGGTCGATCTGGCGATCGCAGCGGTTCCGGCAGATGCCATCGACGCGGTGCTCGACGACTGCCTCGACAAAGGCGTCAAAGCGCTGCTGGTGGTCTCGGGTGGATTCGGTGAGACCGGACCGGCCGGGCAGGAGAGCGAGCGCAGGCTGGTGCTGGCGGCGAGGGCGCACGGAATGCGGTTGATCGGGCCCAACGCGCTCGGTGTGGCGAACACCGATCCCGAGTTCGGTCTGAACGCCACTCTCGCTCCGCATCTGCCCACTCCGGGCAACGTCGGATTCTTCTGTCAGTCCGGCGCTCTCGGCATCGCGATTCTGGACGAGGCGGCCAAGCGCAGACTCGGACTGTCCACGTTCGTCTCGGCCGGCAACCGCGCCGATGTGTCGGGAAACGACCTACTGCAGTACTGGGATTCGGACCCGGCCACCGAGGTGATTCTGCTGTACCTCGAGAGCTTCGGTAATCCCAGGAAGTTCACCAGAATCGCGCGCAGGGTCGCCCGGAGCAAGCCCATCATCGCGGTCAAGAGCGGACGCGGTGCCGTGCCGCCCGCACATGCGATCGGCGCCGACATCGACGACTCGATCGTGCGCGCACTCTTCGCTCAGGCAGGCGTCATCCAGGTCGACACGATCTCGGAATTGTTCGACTGCGCTGTCCTGTTCGGCAATCAACCTCTCCCGGCCGGGCCGCGGGTGGCCGTGGTGGGAAATTCGACGGCTCTGGGCGTGCTGGCGGTCGACGCTGCGCGCGCCAAGGGCCTGTACGCGAGTAACCCGACCGATGTCGGTCCGCAGGCGGGCCCCGAGGAGTTCGCCGCAGCCGTGTCGTCGGCATTGGCGGCGTCGGACATCGATGCGGTCATCGTGGTGTTCGTGCCCCCGGTCGCCGTGAAGGTCGAACCGTTCGCAGCAGCGCTCGGCAACGCCGTTCGTGGATCCGACAAGCCGGTGCTCTCGACGTTCCTGGCCACGGAAGGAATCCCCGACGTCTTGGCAGTGCGCGGACCGGGCGGACACCCCGTGCGTGGTTCGGTGCCCTCCTACTCGGGTCCTGAGCGGGCCGTTGCGGCGCTGGCTGCCGCGTGGCGGTACTCGTCGTGGCGCTCGCGACCGGTGTCGAACCTCGTCCGACCCAAGAGCATCGACTCCGAACGGGCCAAACACCTGGTCGAGGGATGGCGTTCGGCGGGCAGTCAGGGACGGTGGCTCTCCGATTTCGAGACCGCAGAATTGCTGGCCTGCTACGGCCTCGACGTCGTGGCCTTCCGAACCGTGACCGACGAGGACGAGGCCGTCGCCGCGGCAGACGAGCTGGGATACCCGGTAGCGGTCAAAGCGACCGGGGAGCGGTGGCGACACCGGCCCGATCTCGGGGGAGTGCGTCTGGACATGGCCGACGCCTCCGCGGTGCGGGTGGCATACCGGAACCTCGCCGCAGACTCCGGCGAACCGTTGCTGCACGTTCAGCGCATGGCGGTCAAGGGCATCGGCTGTGTCGTGCGTGTGCAGGACGACCCGTCGTTCGGATCACTCATCTCGTTCGGTCTGGCAGGGGTGATCTCGGATCTGCTGGGCGACCGGGCGTACCGGGTCCTGCCGTTGACCGAGGACGAGGCCGCACAGCTGATCGACGCACCGAAGGCGGCCCCGCTGCTGTCCGGATACCGCAATGCGGTTCCCGTCAACAAAAGCGCGCTGATCGACCTGGTGCAGCGTATTTCTGCACTGGCAGAAGATATCTCGGACATACGCGAAATTTCGTGCGAGCCGGTCCTTGCATCGGCCGACGGCGCGCAGATCACCGACGCTCGGGTGCGGATCGGTCCCGAGCCCACCAAAGCCGACCTGGGCCCACGTCGCCTGCGCTGAACGGATGGGCAACCGAAAAAGCGGCAGCCGAGTCGACGTCCCGAGGGGAGAGAACGTCGGCTCGGCTACCGCGTGGGGCGGCGCACACAGGGTTTGTCACTGATGCTCCACCGGTCGGTGACTGGGCTCAGCTGGCGTAGGACCGCAACTTCTCGGCGCGGTCGCCCTGCCGAAGCTTGACCATCACCTCGCGTTCGATCTGACGGACACGCTCGCGGGAGAGACCGAAGATCTTGCCGATCTGATCGAGGGTGCGGGGCTGACCGTCGTCCAGGCCGTAGCGCAGACGGATGACCTGCTGCTCCCGCTCGTCGAGCGTGCCGAGAACGACGCGGACGTCGCTGTGCAACAGACCGGCGATGACGGCATTCTCCGCGGACGTCGCTTCGGAATCCTCGATGAAGTCTCCGAGAGGCGCTTCCTCGTCGCTGCCCACCGGCATGTCCAGGCTCACCGGGTCGCGGCTGTGGTCGAGCAGATCCGCGATCTTCTCCACCGCGATACCCGATTCGCTCGACAGCTCGTCGTCCGTCGCCTCGCGGCCGAGCTGCTGATGCAGCTCACGCTTGATTCTGGCCAGCTTGTTGACCTGTTCGACCAGGTGGACGGGCAGCCGGATCGTGCGGCTCTGATCCGCCATACCGCGGGTGATGGCCTGACGAATCCACCACGTTGCGTACGTCGAGAACTTGAAGCCCTTGGCGTAGTCGAACTTCTCCATCGCGCGGATGAGCCCGAGGTTGCCTTCCTGGATCAGGTCGAGCAGGGGCATACCGCGACCGGTGTAGCGCTTGGCGAGGGACACGACCAGGCGGAGGTTGGCTTCGAGCAGGTGGCTGCGTGCGGCACTGCCGTCGCGAACGATGATGGCGAGATTGCGCTTCTTGACTGCGCTCAGCCGCTTCGTGTTCTCGAGAACCTGCTTCGCGTAGAGACCAGCCTCGATCCTCTTGGCCAGATCGACTTCCTCGGCAGCCGTCAGCAACGCAGTGCGGCCGATGCCGTTGAGGTACACGCGAACGAGATCGGCGGCTGGGCTCTGGGCGTCCAGATCGGCGTCGGTCGGCCGTGGACGAATCGTGGTGCTGGGGCTGGTCATGACTTGCCTCCTGGTCGGTGGTGTCTCACTGGGTTCAACGCTCGGGAGACTCCGATAAGTTCCCACGCCGATCCTGTGGATACCCGCGTGACCAGGGATTACATGATGTTCGTCCTGAGAAGTTGCTGAGAAGTGAAGCCGCCGGGAACGGTCGCTCTCCTGGGGCGCTGTCGGGGACTCATCGAGCCGGCAGAACCAAGCCGTGCCGGACGAGCCCCTGCATCATCGTCACCGCATGCAAAGCCAGTTGCTCGGCGTCTTCGTCGTGCGCAGCAGCGAGCAGCTCCACCAGTTCACCGACCGGTAGGCCATCGGGTCGCAGCCCGGCGAGCAGAGCCGCACCGAGCTCGTCGACGTCGTGCTGCCACTGCGGCCCGTTCCCGCGATGCACCCGAACGGCCACCGGCGCCCAGCCCTCGTCGCCCGGAAGGTAGACGCGCTCGAGTGCCGTGTTCGGGTCGAGGGTCAGGACCGAGTCGAGGATGTCGTGCTCTCGGAGCCAGTCGAGCCGCGCGAAGTACTGCAGCGATTCGTTGCCCAGCGGGTCCGAGAAACCGTGCGTGAGCTCCTCGGCGAGTAGGTCGGTGGGCTCGTCCGTTCGGCGGAGATACACGAAGCCGAAGCCGATCCCTTCCACGTCGGCGTCCGCGAAGTGGTCGAGCCAGGACTGTGCCACCGCGGCCGCGTCGGGATCGCGCGGATCGAGGCCGCCGTCGCGCATCCAGGTGCCCACGTACAGGGCAGGATCGGCGACATCGCGCTCGACGACCCAGGCGTCGATCCCGTGAGCCGGCAGCCACGACGCCACCCGCGCACGCCAGTCCTCGCCTCGGACGTGGATCCAGGACGCCAGGATGGCAGCGGTGCCGCCCGGTGCGAGGTGGTCCGGGGCACGGCCGACCATCAGGGCGCTGGCCCCGTCGAGGTCGAGGCCGGAATCACGGTAGGAGTGCAGTACCTCTGCGCGGCCGACGACGAACGGAGGGTTGGCCACGATCCGGTCGAATCGACGTCCGGCGACCGGCTCGAACCACGACCCGTGCAGCAACTCCACGTCCAGTCCGTTGAGTGCCATCGTCGCCGCCGCGAGGTCCATCGACCGTGGGCTGATGTCGGTCGCGGTCACCTGTTCCGCGTAGCCGCAGGCGTGGACTGCCTGCACGCCACATCCGGTGCCGACGTCGAGCACGCTGGTGACCGGGGAGGTGGGTGTTCCACGGAGAAGTGAGAGTGAGGCCTGCCCGACGCCGAGCACGTGGTCGGGTGCCGTCTCGGCGACGCGCATGCTGCCGTCCGGATCCGAAACGATCCATCGAGTTCCGTGTCCGGCGTCGAGTGGGCGGATGTCGAGCAGGGTCCGCACCGTAGATCCGGAGCGGGTGAGAATCCCGGCCGATACGGCGTCGGCGACCGTCAAGGGCGCGATGGCGTCGGCGACGTCGGACTCGGGGCAGTCGTCGACGAGGAGAAACAGGCGCACCAGCACACCCAACGCACCGCCGTCCAGACTGGCGTTGCGTACCGGGACCGGCTCGCTGCGACCGAGGGCCGCATGGGCGTCGTCGCCGAGCAGCGTCAGAACGCCGTCGGCGTCGTATCCCACTCGATCGAAGGGATCACGAAGTACCGAGCAGGCAGCAACGAGTGGGGACGTGGAGTTCTGTGCAGTCACGACGCAAGTGTCGCATCGGTGACGGCCGCTCCGTCAGTCGTCGCCCGCTTCGATCACTCGGTGGTTGCTCGATTCCAGTTGCGGCCGGTCCACGGTCCGGTAGTCGTATCGACTCATCTCGTCCTTGGTGCGGGGCGGCCGATCGTTGGCGATCAGCACCGCCATCCACGGCAGAGGAATGGACGCTCCGACTATGGCCATGGAGATCCATGGATTCATCCACATCCCGTACGCGATGGCGGCCAACACCAATGCCGGGATGCGGAAGGACATGATGAACATGTACTTGCGTACACGCTTTTTGTGCTGCTCTTCGACCGACTGCTGTGCCTCGGTGATCAGAACGGGCCCATCCGGCGAGTCGCTGTACGCGCTTCCGTCGAACCCTGGGGTTCTCGTCATAACTCCACTGTGGCACTACTGCTCACAGAATGCTTGCGACGAGCGTGTGCAACCGGTTACCCCTCGATGGATCGACGGATTAATCTGTGTCCATGAGCACTCAGACGAAGGATCGTCCCGATATCGCACCGGACGAAACCACCGAGGACGACCGGCCGAAGTTCTTCCACTACGTCAAGAAGAACAAGATCGCCGAGAGCGCGGTCATGGGTACGCACGTCGTCGCGCTGTGCGGTGAGGTGTTTCCCGTCACCAAGTCCGCGAAGCCCGGATCTCCGGTGTGCCCAGATTGCAAGAAGGTCTACGAGGGCTTGAAGAAGGGCGAGTGAGGACAGTTCTCCGAGCTGCTATTCGGGAGTCGGTTCGGCACGATCTGCACGGGCTCGGTCACCGACCAGCTTGATCGGTCCCGTGGCCAGCCGTCGGGCGACGGCGGTCACCGGCCCGGACGGCTTGTCGTCCGTGGTGGTCTGCGAAGCGATCCACTCACGCATTTGATCCATTCGGGTTGCTCGGGCAGGCCAGAACTCCTGGATCGTGGCGTTGAACTCGGCTCCGAGGACCACGGCGAAGCCGAGGAAGAACGTGAACAGCAGAAACGCGATCGGCGTTGCCAACGCACCGTAGGTGTAGCCGGTGCTGGTGACCCAGGTCAGGTACCGGCGAAGTACGGCACTGGCAATCATGAAGAACACACCGGCCAGCAGTGCTCCGCCGAGCAGACGATGCCAGGGCAGTGAGGTGTGCAAGGCCACCTTGTACAGCGTGGTCAATCCGACGATCAGCAACAGTCCGACGGCCGGGTAGTAGAAGAAGTCGATGACCTCACTGCCCACGGTGATCCACGAATCCGGCAGGATCTGCTGCACGTACACCGGTCCGAGGGCGACGAGCGGAAGCACGAAGACCGCGATCACCAGAAAACCCACGTAGAGAAGCAGCGCGAAGAACCGCTGCCAGACGGGATGTCGCGCGTCGGCTTGTCCGTGTGCTTCGACGATGGAGTCCACGAAGGTCGAGATCGCCGACGAGCCGGCCCACAGTGAGAGCAGAAAGCCCACCGAGACGATCTCGCCACTGCCCTGTGCGAGTACGTCTCGGACGGTCGGTGCGATGATCTGATCGACGACACTGCTGCTGAAGAGCGTGTTGCTGAAGGTGATGATCTTGGACTCGATGATCTGGACGGTGTTCGGACCGAACCATCCACCGACGAATCCGAGACTGCCGAGTACGCCGAGAAGTAGCGGTGGCAGCGACAGTGTCTGCCAGAAGGCGGCAGTCGCCGCCTTGCTGAAGATCGAGTCGTCCCACGCTTTGCTCAGAGTGCGAAGAATCACTTTCCACACCGCACGGAGCGGCCTTCGCGCCGACAACCGTTCCGGTGGTGGAGTTCCTCCTAAAGACTCGCTCATGGTGTCTCCAGCATTCCTGACGAGAGGCGACTTCGCCTAACGACCGCCTCGCCGTGTCGCATCCGACTCACCCCAGCGATGCGGGATAGGTCGGTGCGGAGCGATAGGCTCCTCGGCGGACACTGCAGGGCTACCGAGAGCGCGAGGAATTCACATCGATGCCAGGAACCGGCGGCCAGTGAGCGCTGACATGTTCGATCCCACACCACCATCCACCGAGCAGACGGCAGCTCCCGTGAGCGGGGGAGCGCCGCTGCGCGCGTGGCAGCGGCGTGCGCTGACGAAGTATCTCGTCGCCTCGCCCAAGGACTTCCTGGCCGTTGCGACGCCGGGCGCAGGCAAGACGACCTTCGCTCTTCGCGTGGCCGCAGAGTTGCTCGCCCACCGAACCGTCGATCAGGTCACCGTCGTCGCACCTACCGAGCACCTCAAGCACCAGTGGGCCGAGTCGGCAGCCAGGGTGGGCATCGCACTCGATTCGCGATTCTCGAACTCGACCGGTCAGACCTCGAGCGACTATCACGGCGTGGTGGTGACCTACGCGCAGATCGCCTCGCACCCGTTCAAGCACCGCGTGCGCACCGAGTCCCGCAAGACTCTCGTGATCCTCGACGAGATTCACCACGGTGGCGACGCGAAGAGCTGGGGCGAAGGTATTCGCGAAGCGTTCGGAGACGCGACCCGACGTCTCGCGTTGACCGGTACGCCGTTCCGTAGTGACGACAGCCCCATCCCGTTCGTCAACTACGAGCCGGATCAGGACGGGGCGATGCGGTCGAAGGCCGATCACGCCTACGGCTACTCCGACGCTCTGGCCGACGGAGTAGTCCGGCCTGTCGTGTTCCTCGCCTACTCCGGCGAAGCGCGGTGGCGTGACAGTGCGGGCGAGGAGTACACCGCTCGGCTGGGTGAGCCGCTCAATGCCGAACAGACCGCGAGAGCGTGGCGCACTGCGCTCGATCCACAGGGCGACTGGATGCCCGCCGTGCTGCTGGCTGCGAACACGCGGCTGGGCCAGTTGCGGGCGGGTGGCATGCCCGATGCAGGCGGATTGGTGATCGCAACCGATCAGACGGTAGCCCGGGCCTACGCAAAGCTGATCGAGGTGATCACGGGGGAGACGCCGGCGATCGTGCTCTCGGACGACCCCACGTCCTCGGCGCGGATCGCGGCATTCGGCAAGAGCGACCAGCGCTGGATGGTTGCCGTCCGCATGGTGTCCGAGGGGGTCGACGTTCCGCGTCTGGCCGTCGGCGTCTACGCGACCAGTGCGTCGACACCGCTGTACTTCGCGCAGGCGATCGGTCGATTCGTTCGGTCGCGTCGCAAAGGTGAGACCGCAAGCGTGTTCCTGCCGTCGGTACCGGTTCTGCTGGACCTCGCGTCGCAGCTCGAGGCGCAGCGCGATCACATTCTCGGCAAACCGCACCGCGAGAAGGACGGTTTCGACGACGACTTGTTGGCCGACGCCAACAAGCAGAAGGACGAGCTGGGCGAAGAGGAGAAGGCGTACACCTCGCTCGGCGCGGATGCCGAGCTCGATCAGGTGATCTACGACGGTTCCTCGTTCGGCACGGCGACGTTCTCGGGCAGCGACGAGGAAGCCGACTACCTGGGTCTGCCCGGCTTGCTCGACGCCACACAGATGCGTGACCTGTTGCGCCAACGCCAGCAGGAGCAGATCGACAAGCCGGCAGCGGGGCCCGCAGTTCCGGCGCCCCCCGTCGTCAACGACAGGGCCAGCAGTGCGGGCCAGTTGGCCGGCCTGCGGCGTGAACTGAACAGTTTGGTCGCGGTGTACCACCATCGGACCGGGAAGCCGCACGGTGTCATTCACGGCGATCTGCGGCGCATCTGTGGTGGGCCGCCGACGGCGATGGCCTCGGCCGATCAGTTGGGTGAGCGCATCGCCCAGCTCCGCAAGATGTAGCGGCACGAAAAAGACGGACGGTCCGTGGACCATCCGTCTTTTCGTGTTCGATCGTGGCGAACCTGAATTCCCCCGACGTGGCGGTGCGTTACACCGTGGAGTCCGATTCGGTCATCACCGTTGCGTTCACTTCACGCAAACGGGCTTCGTGCTCGGTGGCGTGGTGACCGCAGAAGAGAAGCTCTCCACCGGTCGAAAGCACGACACGCGCGCGAGCCCCTGCACCGCACCGGTCGCACCGGTCCGCTGCTGTCAATTGTGGGCTGGTCAATGTTCCGGGCATGACTCCTCCGTACTGGCTTGCGGGTTGTCCCGTTCGCCTGGGGCCGGTCCGCCGCGTCGGTATGGCGCGGTTCGTTCACTCTGTCAGACGTATGGCGGTCACGCGTTGTTCCCGAGCGCGTTTCTTTGTGTTGTCACTAACACGAAACATGGCTCACGAGCAGGAACGTCGTGGAAACTGTTCGCTGAGAGCTGATAGGTGTTCGCGGTGAGTCGCGGCAGTAGGGTCGCCGGTGTGGCTTCGACTTCTCCTTCGCTCTCCGGCGCATCGAAGCTGGGTATTCCGTCGCTGTTCGTGATCGGCGCGGTGTGCATGTACGTCGGTGCGGCGATCGGTGTGTTCTTGTTCGACACCGTCGATCCGGCCGCGGTGGCGTGGCTCCGCGGATTCGGTGCGGCGCTGGTGTTGGTGCTCTGGCGTCGACCGTGGCGGCAGCGGGCCGGTGTCGGTGGTGTCTGGACCGTGCGGCGACTGATCACCGCTGCTGCGTTCGGTGGTGCGACGATCGGCATGAACGCGATGTTCTACGAGGCGATCGCCAGGCTCCCGCTCGGCGCGGCGGTGGCCATCGAGTTTCTGGGGCCGATAGCGGTCGCTGCGGCGGGGTCGAGAAGACCTGTCGATGTGTGCGCGTTGCTTCTGGTGGTCGCCGGAGTCGGCGCGATCGCCTCCGCGCAGTTCGACGGTGGCGAGGTGGGATTGATCGGCATCGCGTTCGCGCTCGGCTCGGCCGCTCTGTGGGCGGCTTACATCGTGCTCGGCAAGTCGGTTGCAGATGCAGGTCAGGGTCTCGACGACATGGCAGCCGGGTTCGGCATCGCGTCCCTGCTGCTCGCCGTACCGTTGTTCGGACCGTTCGCGATTGCGCACACCACCTTGTTGGGAGACTGGCGAATCTGGGTTCTCGGACTGGGCGTCGGGCTGCTGTCTAGTGTGGTTCCCTACGTTCTCGATCAGTACGTCCTGGTGCGCGTGGGTCGGGCCCGCTTCGCGTTGCTGCTGGCGCTGCTCCCGGCAACCGCCACGGTGGTCGGTGCCGTGATGCTGACTCAGATCCCCACGGCTCTCGAGGCACTCGGGATCGCAGCCGTCATCGCGGCGGTGGTCGTCGGTGGACTGCCGACTCGGAAAGATCGCGGTGTTGCCGACATTCCGCCGCCCTGACATGCAGTCGGCACTGCAGAATGGAACGGTGACCAGTACGCAGGACGACCTCGTTCACATCTGTACCGCAGGGGAGTGGCTGTCCATGCGTGGGCAGGCCGACTACACCCCGGACACGTTCGACGCCGTGGGGTTCGTCCACCTGTCCACACCCGAACAAGTGCACTTGCCTGCGAACCGCCTCTTCTCCGGCCGCACGGATCTGGTTCTGCTGCGCCTTGACCCGGCTCGTCTGACGGCTCCGGTCCGGTGGGAACCGGGGGTTCCCACGGATCCGCAGTCCATGCTGTTCCCGCATCTGTACGGACCGCTGACGATCGCAGCAGTCGTTGCGGTACTCGACTATCGGCCCGGCCCCGACGGAACATTCGGGGTGCCGCGGATATGACGGCTCCGTCGTGTCGACGACAACGACCGCCGATCATGGTGATCGACGGTCGTAGTTCGGATGAATCGGACGAGTCAGTCCAGGTAGTCGCGCAGTACCTGTGACCGAGACGGGTGCCGCAGCTTCGACATGGTCTTGGACTCGATCTGACGGATTCGCTCGCGAGTGACGCCGTACACCTGGCCGATCTCGTCGAGGGTGCGAGGCTGACCGTCCGTGAGACCGAAGCGCAGACGAACCACGCCCGCTTCGCGCTCGGACAGCGTCTCGAGAACCGACTGCAGCTGATCCTGCAGGAGAGTGAACGACACCGCGTCGACGGCGACGACTGCCTCGGAGTCCTCGATGAAGTCGCCGAGCTGGCTGTCGCCCTCGTCACCGATGGTCTGGTCGAGTGAAATCGGCTCACGCGCGTACTGCTGGATTTCCAGCACCTTCTCCGGCGTGATGTCCATTTCCTTCGCGAGCTCTTCGGGAGTGGGTTCGCGACCCAGGTCCTGAAGCAGCTCTCGCTGGATGCGGCCGAGCTTGTTGATGACCTCGACCATGTGCACCGGGATACGGATGGTGCGGGCCTGGTCGGCCATGGCCCTGGTGATCGCCTGACGGATCCACCACGTCGCGTACGTCGAGAACTTGTAGCCCTTGGTGTAGTCGAACTTCTCGACCGCACGGATGAGACCGAGGTTGCCTTCCTGTATGAGATCCAGGAAAGCCATGCCGCGGCCGGTATAGCGCTTGGCGAGGGAGACGACGAGTCGAAGGTTCGCTTCGAGAAGGTGGTTCTTGGCGCGGTTGCCGTCACGGCAGATCCACGTCATGTCCCGGCGCTGAGCAACGGGGAGCTTCTCGCCCTTCTCCGCGGACTCACGCATCTTTTCGACTGCGAACAGGCCTGCCTCGATGCGCTTGGCGAGCTCGACTTCCTCTTCCGCGTTGAGAAGAGCAACCTTGCCGATCTGCTTGAGGTACGCACGAACGGAGTCTGCGGATGCGGTGAGCTCGGCATCCTTGCGGGCCTGGCGCAATGCCTCGGACTCTTCTTCGTCCCAGACGAAGTCGCCGGACGCCTTGTCCTCGGCCGTCGGCTCGGTGGTGGCGTCCTCTTCGGTGTCGTCACCGGCCGTGACCACCTCGACGACGTCGTTGGCGGCGGCAGCGAGGTCGCCCTCGGAGATGTCGATGTCTTCGATCCCCGGAGTGCTCTCGTCGGCGTCGTCTCCGGTCGCCGGTGTTGCTGCTGTCTTCTTTGCTGCGGCCTTCTTCGCCGGTGCCTTCTTGGCCGCGGCGCGCTTGGCGGGTGCCTTCTTGGCCGGTGCCTTCGCAGCGGGTGCCTTGACAGCAGGTGCAGGTGCCGCAGACTCGGTTTCGGAATCTACGGTCTGACGGATATCGGTGGCTGCCACGTACGCCCTTTCGTGACGAAGTCGTGCGGCGTCACGCCAGAGTTGTTTCCGGCGGAGAGGTCTTCGGATTCGGCCGGCTGCGTACCGGCACACACCATTGTAACGACCTCTCAGGAGTTTGTTACCGACCCTCGCCCTACGCAGGTGGCTACCCGCGTGTCAGTCCACCGATCCTGCGGACGTGTCGGTCTCGGCCGACGGCACGGCGGTGTCCGCCGCGAGTGCGGCACCGACGATGCCGGCAGTGTTCAGCAGGGTTGCCGGAACCACGGGCGTGCGATTGGTCAGGTGCGGAATCCACTTCTCGCTCTTGCGGCTGATGCCGCCACCGGCGATGAACAGATCCGGCCACAACAGAGCCTCGAACGCCTCGAGAACCGTCGAGACCTCCTTGGCCCACTCCTTGTAGGACAAGTCCTGGTTCTCTTTCACCGACGACGCAGCACGGTGCTCGGCTTCCTTGCCGCCGATCTCCATGTGACCGAACTCTGTATTGGGCAGCAGAACTCCGTTGTGCAGCACGGCCGAGCCGATTCCCGTGCCGAACGTCAGCAGCACGACGACGCCGTCCTTGCCCTTGCCTCCGCCGTACTTGTCCTCTGCCACTCCGGCCGCATCGGCATCGTTGAGCACGGTGACGCTGTCGGTGCCGATGGCCTTCGCGAACAACGCGCGAGCGTCGGTGTCGATCCAGGACTTGTCGATGTTGGCCGCCGAGCGAGCGACACCGTTGGTCACCACGGCGGGGAGTGTGACTCCCACCGGGCCGGTCCACTCGAAGTGCGCGACGATCTCCGCCACCGTGCGCGCAATGGCATCGGGGGTCGACGGCTGGGGTGTCTGGATCTTGTAGCGGTCGCCGACGAGCTCGCCGGTGCTCAGATCGACGATGCCGCCTTTGATGCCGCTGCCGCCGACGTCGACGCCGAATCCGTGGCGCGCCGCCCCGGCGGTGGTGTTGTCCGAACCTGCCTGTGTCATGTGGATGCCGCTCCTGGACTGATCGAATCCTTGTGGTGCCGTCGCCTCCGAACAATAGTGTGGTTTCGGTGCACGCGGCACGACGACGTCACCGCCTCTCGCTGCGGTGGTGCTCGGACGCCGGTGTGTGTTGCGATGTACGTGTGCCGACACCAGACGAATCGCAGAACGACACCGCCAGTACGCAATTGCCGGGAGAGCACCGGGCAGCGCAGGGATCGACCACCCGTGAGGTGGACGCTCTGCACGAGGTTGCCGTTCGGGTAGCGACGCGAGCCGCCGAGCACGTTCGGCTCCGACGCCCGCAGGTGTTCGACGGCACGTCCAACGAGGGTGACGGCGCGGTGCAGTCCAAGAGCACACCGACCGATCCGGTGACCGTCGTCGACACCGAAACCGAGCGCGTCCTGCGCGAGATGCTCGCGCAGCTGCGGCCGGAGGATGCGATTCTCGGGGAAGAGGAAGGCAGCGAGGACGACTCGCTCGACGGTGTGCGGTGGGTGCTGGACCCGATCGACGGAACCGTGAACTTCATGTACGGAATCCCCGCCTACGCGGTGTCGGTTGCAGTTCAGATCGACGGAGTCAGTGTCGCGGGGGCCGTGGTCGACGTCGCGCGTGAACTCGTCTACTCCGCTGCTCTCGGGCGCGGTGCCACGGTGCAGCGAACCGACGGCACCCGGGAGCACCTTGCGTGTTCGGGTGTCACCGACGTGTCGATGACGTTGCTGGCCACCGGATTCGGCTACGGATCACGGCGACGTGCGGTGCAGGGAGCGATCATCTCCGAACTGCTGCCCCAGGTGCGCGACATCCGCCGAATCGGGTCGGCAGCGCTGGATCTCTGCATGGTGGCGTCGGGGGCGGTCGACGCTCACTTCGAGCACGGGCTCAGTCCGTGGGACTGGGCGGCGGGCGCACTGATCGCGGCCGAGGCGGGCGCGGTGGTCAGGCTGCCCGCTGCGAACTCGACCAGCGCCCAGGGTGCTGCAACGGTAGCCATGGCCCCGGGCATCTCGGACGACTTCCTGGCCGTACTGCGCAGCGCAGGCGCTCTCGACCCGATTCCCGGCTGACACGACGACACGACCTCAGCAGCGTGATTCGCGTGCCGCCGAGAGCAGGTCGGCATCGAGCGGTGCAGGCGCCGCCCCGGGTGCAGCACTCGCAAGAGTGCGCAGCACTTCCTCGGCGTCGTCGTTCGGCTGGATCTCGCTGAAGTAGGTGCCCAGCGCCAGATCGACCGAGTCGTCGGTGCGGGCGTCTTGGATGAGCTCGGCGCAGGGTGCGACCAGCCACACCGCGCTGGCGGCAGCCGAACCGGCGGCACCGAAGCGGATCTGGCCCTGGCACTGCATGTTCTGGTCCACGTAGACCGGATCGTTGCCGACCTGGACGTCCGGCGCGCTCGCGAAGCCGTAGTCGATCAGTTGGGCGGCGACGAGGGCGGCCTGTCCGCGTTCACCGTTGGCGTTGAACACACGCACCTTGGACGCGGACAGCGGGGCGGGCTGGACGTCGAGCAACGTCGTCGGGTCCACTTCTTTGCCGAGCGGCACCGGCTGCGTGCCGTCGGTCGCAGCGGTGGTGGTGGGCGCATTGCATTCGGCGGTTGCCGAGGTGGCCTCGGAGGTGGTGAACACCTTGACCCACACGAGCACTCCGAGCAGAGCCAGCACGGTGAAGACCGCGATGATGGGGAACGCTCGGCGTCGACGGAACGGACGACCTCGGCCGTCGACCGAATGGCCTTCGGTGATCAGAGAAACCACGGTTGATCTTCGCCTTTCCGTCGGCACTCGCCGAGACCGGTCCACAGAGTCGGTTCACACCGACGCGGTGCCTACTGTAGATGCCCGCGCTGCCCGAGGACGGCACACTCGGCCGGACCCTCCTCGAACGGCGTGCGCAGCGACTGTTTCACCGCGCGAAACCGGCGTCGAGATGCCTTCTGTGGGTCGCGGAATGAAGCCGCTCGTCCCGGTGTTGTTGCGGCGTGCACACAGGTAATGGACTCACCGGCGGTTCGGTTTCAACTTTGTCACCGGCTTCGGCTATTGTCTGGCGGCCGCGGTGCTTCAAGAATCGGACGCCGGTGCATCATCGATCAGGTGAGCGAGGTCTCGATCGGGTTTCAACCGGCGAGTTCTGGGAACTACCCGGTGTAGTTTCGGGCACCGCGCGACGACGAACGATTTCGAACAGATACGAACATCGGTGGGAGCGAGCAAGCGCCCTCTTCACAGCCGACGGCCACAAGCCGACCATATCGGCAGCTTCCACCACACACACGCACGAAGATGAGGGGTACGAGAACAATGGCAACCGACTACGACGCACCGAGAAGAACAGAATCCGACGACGTGTCGGAGGACTCGCTCGAAGAACTGAAGGCCCGACGCAACGAGGCCCAGTCGGCCGTCGTCGACGTGGACGAGTCCGACACCGCGGAGTCGTTCGAGCTTCCGGGGGCTGACCTGTCCGGCGAGGAGCTCTCGGTACGAGTGGTTCCCAAGCAGGCCGACGAGTTCACGTGTTCGAGCTGCTTCCTGGTCCATCACCGCAGCCGACTGGCCAGCGACGCCAACGGCGTATTGATGTGCCGCGACTGCGCGGCGTGACCTTTTTCGCACAGGCCTGATCGAGTAGCTCGGGTCTGTGCAGATCAGGACTGTGCAGATCGGTGCGGACTGTCGGGGGTTCAGCGCGCTTCGACGCCGTGCGCGGTCAGTACTGCCAAGAGCTCCTCGGGCCGTTTGGTGCTGACCAGCCAGTACGGCGTCGGGTCGTCCGGATCGTCGAGGACGACGATCACCATCTGCTTCACCCAGGTGCGGTGCTGCACGAAGGCCAATGGATCGAGTTGCCTTCCCAGCGCCGCACTTTTTGCTGTCGCGGGTACGACGGCCGCCTTGGCTGCGACGTCGAGCGGCAGATGTGCCTTCCCGACACGAAGCTCGGCACCGGTCGAGCCTGCATCGGCGACCACCTCGACGCGCAGCCTGCTGAAGGCGAACAGTGCCCATGCGATCAGCGGGAGCAACAGGACGTAGGGGAGCCACGCTCGGATGCCCGGAGCACCCATGTGAATCTCCGCGGCGAGCAACACCGCCACGGCCGCGCCCGCTGCCCACCACCAGATCGGCACCCACAGCCGCTCGGAATAGTGCACCGTTCCGGCGGGTGCCGGTGATCCGGAGCGGGCAGTGGAGTCGCCGGACTCCGACGCGTGTTGGGCCTGTCGATCTGCAGTCACGAGCTCCAGGGTAGTCGCCACACCGACGGGGGAGCGGGCCCGCGTAGTCTCGGTCGACGTGAGCGACGAAGTCACCGAGTCCGGCACCGAGCCGTCCGACCCCAGATTCCCGACCCTGCCGTGGCCTACGGATCCGGTGTCCGAAGTTCGAGTACGCCGACTCGATCGGGATCTACCGGTACCCGCACGTGCGCACGAGGGTGATGCAGGCGTCGATCTGCGCATCACGGCTCCGGTCACGATCGAGCCTGGTCAGCGCGTCCTGGTGGGGACCGGATTAGCGATCGCACTCCCGCTCGGAACCGTCGGGTTGGTGCATCCGCGCTCCGGGTTGGCGGCCAAGTCGGGACTTTCCGTGGTCAATACCCCAGGAACCATCGATGCCGGATACCGGGGCGAGATCAAGGTCTGCCTGATCAATCACGATCTGCACACCCCGATCGTGCTCGAGCGCGGCGACCGCGTTGCTCAGCTGATCGTGCAGCGAGTCCAACTGGTGACGTTCGTCGAGGTCGACGAGCTGGACGACACCGTTCGCGGGGCCGGGGGTCATGGTTCGACCGGCGGGCATGCAAGTCTGAACCAGTGAGTTCCGCCACGACGTCGGCCGTCGGCAGGCACAGTGGAAACAACCGAGAAGAAGAGAGCTGAACATGTTCGGACGGCGTAAGAAGAACGACGCCGGCAGTGCCTCCGCGCCCGGTGTGGAGCCATTCGTCGACGGTGACGAAGACGAAGACGAGGACGTCGATGGCGAGGCCGGAGCGACGGCCGCCGACGGGCCCCACGATCTCGAGGACCTCGACGATCGCGAGACCGTCGCCAAGACCAGACTCGACCTCGGTTCGGTGTTGATTCCGCTGCCGGAGGGCGGTCAACTCCAGGTCGAGATGTCGCAGGCTGGTAGCCCGCAGGCAGTGCACATCGTGACGCAGTTCGGACGCATCACCATCGCTGCCTACGCGGCACCGAAATCACCTGGTCAATGGCGCGAGGTTGCTGCCGACCTGGCGACGTCGCTGCGCAACGACAAGGCCGAGACGACAGTGGAGACGGGTCCGTGGGGCCGCGAACTGCTCGGCGTCACGGCCAACGCGGACCTGCGCTTCATCGGAGTCGACGGCTATCGCTGGATGGTCCGCTGTGTTCTCGCCGGCCCCTCGGGTGCCGTGGGTGAGGGCCAGCCTCTCGTTCGACTGGCGCACACGATTCTTCGCCAGACCGTGGTGGACCGGGGTACCGACCCACATCCGGTGCGCACCCCGCTGCCGGTGGTGTTGCCGCAGGTGCTGGCCGAGCAACTTGCTGCGGCAGCGCAGCAGCAGGCTGCCGCTCAGCAGAGTGCAACGCAACAGGCGGCTCAGCCCGAGGCTGCGGTTCCGTCTGCAGAACCTGTTGCGCCGCAACAGGATTCGGTTCCGCAATCCACCGCCGCCGAGCGTGATCGTGCGCCGCGACGGGGTGCGTCGGGATCGGCGATTCAGCAGCTGGGCGGGTGAGTCGACCGCCCGTCGAGACCGTCGACGGCGGCCCGGCCGAGGCATCCCGGGTCGCGCCCGATGTCGTCCAGGGTCACCGTACGCAGCTCGCAGTTCGGTAGCGCCCGCGCCCACTGTCGAGCTACCTCGATCGGATGGACCGCGTCGTCCACTGCGCCCACGACGATGGCAGGCAGCTCGATCCGAGCGAGTTCATCGGGTTCGAGGCTGCGATAGCGAGCCGCTTGGTCCAGCGCGTCGGGAAGGGCGGGCCACTGGGCCGCCCAGGACCTCCGCAGAGTGCGCGCGAGCCACGGCGGGCTCGACGCTGCCATTGCCGCGGTGACCGCGTCGAGTCCATGTTCACGTAACGATCGGGCGGTGAATTCCGCGCTCAGGGCAGCAGGGGAACCGGTCGGGTCGCCGGTCCACGCCGGCAGCGCGAGCGCAAGGGCCGTGGTGTTCGATGCGTGGTCGGCCGCCCATCGAACCGCGACGGCTGCGCCGAGGGATATCCCCGCGACCACGATGCGTCCGTGTCTGTCCGCCGCGTCGTCGAGGGCGGACAGGTAGCTCTGTACCACATCGGCAGGGTCGGGTTCGACCGCGATGGTGGTCAATCCCACACCGTCGAATGCTGCCGAGAACGCGTCGGCGGCGAACCGGGCGTCGGACCCCGTCCCCGGTAGAACGATCGCGGTACGGGTGTCGAATCGGCTGTGCACGACACGATTGTGCACGCCCGCCGACACCGCGTCGGCACTGGTTGGCCAGCGTGACACTTCGGGTCTACAGTGGCGAAGTACCCACCCTGACGCGGGAAACCCCCACGTCGCCGCAACTGCTCCGCCGGGAGTGCAGCCTGCGGAACGACCCATACTGCGGGCTCGTGGAGCCCGCGGAACGACCCCCACACCGCTGGAGCGCACCATGGCACCCGCTGCCGCAGGATACTTTCGCCGCCTGACGCGAAAGTTGACAGAGGACATCGATCAACTCGATGCCGAGGAGATGGCCGAAACCTCCGAAGCCTCGGGGGCTCGGCGCGCATGCGACTGCTCGCGAGGCGAGGAAGTCACGATGTTCGGTCGGTTGCGCAGCGTCGAAGCCTGTTCGAAGGCGGCCAATGCCAATATCGAGGCCGAGTTCTTCGACGGCACCGACACGGTGACGCTGCTCTGGATCGGACGTCGCAAGATCGCGGGAATCGAGCCCGGTAAGACTCTGCTCGTTCGCGGACGCGTCGGCGAACGCGACGGACACAAGATCGTCTACAACCCTTACTACGAACTGCGCGACGACAGCTGATCGTCGCCGGTATGGCACTCTCGTTGTCGTGACCAACAGCGACGATTCCGTGCCGCCCCCGCCGACGTCGAACACGCCGGAACCCACGCCCGACGCGTCGGCCACGGCCGAGAAGGTGGCTCCCACCGTCCTCGAGCAGCTCGGCGGATTGAGCGGGCTCGCCTACTCCACGCTGCCCGTTCTCGTGTTCGTTCCGGTGAACAGCTACGCAAATCTCGCCGTCGCTCTGTGGGCCGCTCTGGGCGTCGCTGCTGCGGTATTGGTGTGGCGACTGGTTCGTCGTAGTCCCATCCAACCCGCCATCTCGGGGTTCTTCGGGGTGGGTATCTGTGCGTTCATCGCGTATCGGACGGGGGATGCCAAGGGCTACTTCCTTTTCGGCATCTACACCTCGCTGGTCTACGGCGCTGCGTTCGTGATGTCGGTGCTTGCACGCTGGCCGCTGGTCGGCATCATCTGGGGATACCTCAACGGCAAGGGAACGTCGTGGCGTGGCAACCGGACGGCCGTGCGCTACTACGACGTGGCCACCATCGCCTGGGCGTCGGTGTTCGGTGCCCGGTACATCGTGCAGTCACAGCTCTACGACTCCGACCAGACGGGCTGGCTCGCCGTTGCCCGCATCGGGATGGGTTGGCCACTGACTGGAGTGGCGCTCCTGGTCACACTCTGGGCGGTGCGTTCGGCCGATCGCGCGCTCGACGCGACATCGACCGCTGACCGGGGCGTCGAGCAGCTGCCCTCAGATCAGGCCGACCGCGGCGCGTAGTTCGTTCTCCACCTCTTTCGACGCGACGAACAGCAGTTCGTCGCCGCCCTCCAGTGGGTCGTCGTGCTGTGGAACGATCACCCGCCCGCCGCGCAGAATCGTCACCAGTGCTGCGTCCCTGGGTAGCTGGAGCTTGCGGACCGGCTTACCCGCGAGAGGAGTGTTCTCCGGCAGTGTGATCTCGACGAGGTTGGCCTGGCCTTTGCGGAACGTCATCAAGTGCACGAGATCGCCCACCGAGACAGCTTCTTCGACCAGTGATGCGAGCATGCGCGGCGTCGACACTGCGACATCGACGCCCCAGGCAGCGTCGAACAGCCATTCGTTGCGCGGATCGTTGACTCGGGCCACCACGCGGTTGACACCGAACTCGGTCTTGGCCAGCAGGCTGAGCACGAGATTGGCTTTGTCGTCGCCGGTGGCGGCAATCACCACATCGTAATTTTCGAGGTGGGCGGCTTCGAGCAAACTCAGCTCGCACGCGTCGGCGAGCACCCATTCCGCTTCCGGGATGGCGGCCTGATCGACGTGGTCGAGTTTGCGTTCGAGGAGCATCACATCGTGTTCGCTGCGGATCAGTTCGCGTGCGATGGATCTGCCGACTGCGCCGGCTCCGGCGATGGCGACTTTCATGGCTTCCCGTTCGGGTCGATGGGGGAGGTGGGGAACGTGCGCGCGGGCATCAGTTGTCCGAGGGCGGAGCGTTGCCCGCCAGCGCAATGGCTTCGGCGACGGTGCCCGAGACCGCGGCGACATACACCTCGTCACCGGCTTGGATGACGGTGCGCTTGTCCGGTAACAGTCCGCCGCCGAATCGGATGACGAACGCGGCCCGCGAGTTGGTGGCTTCTTCGAGTACCGAGAGCTTCTTGCCGATCCAGGCGTCGTGGAAGTCGAGCAGGACGACGGCGACGCTGCCCGACGGATCGCGCCACTTCGTCGTGGGGTCGTCGCGCAGCAGGTTGTGCAGAAATCGATCGGTGGCCCAGGGCACGGTAGCGACCGTCGGGATGCCGAGGCGCTCGTAGACGGCGGCGCGCTTGGCGTCGTAGATTCTCGCGACCACTTTGTCGACGCCGAACGTCTCGCGTGCGACGCGGGCGGAGATGATGTTCGAGTTGTCGCCTGACGACACGGCCGCGAATGCCTCGGCCTTCTCGATTCCCGCGCTCACCAACACATCTCGGTCGAATCCCATGCCGATCACGCGATGCCCGCTGAAGTCGGGGTCGAGACGCAGAAATGACGTTTCGTCGCGGTCGATTATCGCCACCTCGTGGCCGATGCGCTCGAGGGCACCGGCCAGCGATGCGCCGACACGGCCGCATCCCATCACAACTACGTACAACGCCCAGCTCCGTCCCGATCTCGATTGTCGACGACACTGTCGACCGACACTGCCACGATGGGCATACGTGCACCAACGTATCGGGCATTCGTCGTCGGATCGACCCAGGGTGCGCTCCGACCCCTTTGCGATGTGTGGTTGAGACGCTTGCAGGCGGACGGCCTACGCTTCTGTCCGTGTCCAAGGTCTCGACAGCCGCCAAGCGGCTAATGCTCGGCAAGCCGTTCCGCAGCGACAAGCTCGGTCACACGTTGCTTCCCAAGCGAATCGCATTGCCGGTGTTCGCCTCGGACGCCATGTCCTCGGTGGCATACGCGCCCGAGGAGATCTTTCTCGTGCTCTCCGTCGCGGGTATCTCGGCGGTCGCGTTCACTCCGTGGATCGGTCTCGCCGTCTGTGTGGTGATGGCGGTGGTGGTTGCCAGCTATCGACAGAACGTGCACGCCTATCCGTCGGGCGGCGGAGACTACGAGGTGGCCACCACCAACCTCGGCCCCGCCGCCGGACTGACGGTCGGTAGCGCTTTGATGGTCGACTACGTGCTGACCGTCGCGGTGTCGATCTCGGCGGCTGCGTCGAACATCGGCTCGGCGGTTCCGTTCGTCGCCGAGCACAAGGTCTTGTTCGCGGTGGTGGCGATCGTGTTGATCACCTCGATCAACCTCCGCGGAATCCGCGAGTCCGGTGCGGCCTTCGCCATCCCCACGTATGCGTTCATGTTCGGCATGGTGTTGATGATCGGCTGGGGCATGCTCAGGGTCTACGTTCTCGGCGACGACATCCAGGCCGAGTCGGCGGCCTTCGATCTGAGGGCAGAGGATTCGCACCTGTACGGCATCGCCTTCGCCTTCCTCATCGCGCGAGCCTTCTCCTCGGGTTGCGCAGCACTGACCGGAGTGGAGGCCATCAGCAACGGGGTGCCTGCGTTCGAGAAGCCGAAGTCTCGCAATGCCGCGACGACGCTGCTGCTGTTAGGCGTGATCGGAATCACGCTACTGATGGGGATCATCCTGCTGGCGCAGAAGATCGGTATCAAATACGCCATGGACCCCGAATACCAGCTGGTCGGCGCGCCGGAGGGCTACCAGCAGAAGACGCTCATCGCGCAGCTGGCCGAGTCGGTCTTCAGCGGATTCCCCATCGGATTCTTCTTCATCACCACCGTCACCGCCCTGATTCTCGTACTGGCGGCCAACACTGCGTTCAACGGATTTCCGGTACTCGGGTCGGTATTGGCACAGGATCGCTATCTACCCCGGCAGCTGCACACCCGCGGCGACCGGCTCGCCTTCAGTAACGGCATACTCTTCCTGTCCGGAGCGGCGATCGCATTCGTCGTCGTGTTCGGTGCCGAGGTCACCAAGCTCATTCAGCTCTACATCGTGGGGGTGTTCGTCTCCTTCACCCTCAGTCAGACCGGCATGGTGCGGCACTGGACGCGGCTGCTGTCGACCGAGACCGACCCGGAGCAGCGACGTCGCATGCAGCGCTCGCGGGTGGTCAACGGCGTCGGTCTCGGCATGACCGGAACGGTGCTGGTGATCGTGTTGATCACCAAGTTCGCCGCCGGTGCCTGGATTGCGATCGTCGCGATGGTGGCGATCTTCGTGCTGATGCGGATGATCAGAAAGCACTACGACACCGTGGCTCGCGAGCTCGAGAACGAGGAATGGGACGGGGTCCTGCCCAGCCGAACGCATTCGATCGTGCTGGTCTCGAAGCTGCACATGCCGACTCTGCGCGCGTTGGCCTACGCCAGGGCGACCAGGCCGGACACCCTGGAGGCGGTGACCGTCAACGTCGACGAGGCCGATACCAGGGCCCTGGTTCGCCAGTGGGAGGCCAGCGACGTATCGGTGCCCCTCAAGGTCGTCGAGTCGCCCTACCGCGAGGTCACCAAACCGGTCCTGGACTACGTCAAACGGGTTCGACGCGATTCACCGCGCGACGTCGTCACCGTCTTCATTCCCGAATACGTGGTGGGGCACTGGTGGGAGCAGGTTCTGCACAATCAGAGCGCACTGCGACTGAAATCTCGATTGCTGTTTCAGCCGGGCGTGATGGTCACCAGTGTGCCGTGGCAGCTGCGGTCCTCCGAGAAGGCCAAACGTGAAGTGCTCGGCAATGCACCGGGCGCATCGCGTCGCGGCTACGAGCCACCGGTGGGCAAGTGAGCGAGAGCTGGTTCGGGCTGCTGCTCGAGGTCGAACTCGGAGCACCCGGACACGGTGGATTCTGTGTGGCCCGTCATGACGGCCGGGTGATGTTCGTGCGCCACGGATTGCCCGGCGAACGGGTGGTGGCCAGGGTGACCGAGGACCGAGGCGGGTCGTTCTGCCGCGCCGACGCCGTCGAGATTCTGTCGGCATCTCCGGACCGAGTGGACGCGCGCTGCCCCATCTCCGGACCGGGTGGCTCGGGCTGTTGCGACTATTCCCACGCCACCGCCGATGCCGGACGGCGTATGAAGGCCTTCGTCGTGGCCGAGCAGCTGCGCCGTGTCGCCGGAATCGAGCGTGACGTGTGGGTCGAGGAACTGCCGGGGACCGGCGACGGCACCGGGTGGCGAACCCGCGTGCGGCTTGCTGTCGATTCCGGCGGGCGGCCCGGCTACCACCGGTATCGGAGCAGCTCGATTGTCACCGAATTATCTTGTCCGCAAATGGATTCCGCGGCCTTCGACGGTCTGTCGGAGCAGCAATGGCGGCCGGGTGCCGAGTTGCAGGTGGCCCTCGACGGGGAAGGCGAGCGGCATGTGGTGGAGATCGCCCCGGCGCAGCACTCGTCCACCGGACGCCGATCGCCGGGCCGCCGGGGCGCGTCGGCGCGCCGGGCAGCGTCGTCTCGGTCCAGGCCGGAGAAAGCCGTGATCGGATCGGGTCGTGTAACGGAATACGTCTCGAACAGGGCTTGGACCCTCGACGCCACCGGGTTCTGGCAGGCCCACCGCGGCGCGCCGCAGGTGTACACCGATGTGGTGGGGGAGTGGGCGGACGCCGTTGCAGGTGACGGTGCCTGGGATCTGTACGGCGGTGTAGGTGTGTTCGCCGCAGCGCTGGCCCATCGGGTCGGGTCGACGGGCCGGGTGGCCAGTGTCGAATTCTCCCGTCGCGCCGCCGAGGACGGCCGTTCGGCGCTCCACGATTTGCCGCAGGTCTCGTTCGTTCCGGGGCGGGTCGAGCGCTCGATCGACGCGTTGGCCGAACCGGTGTCGGTGGCCGTGCTGGATCCACCGCGTGCGGGAGCCGGCCGAGACGTGATCGCCGCCCTCGCCGCCAGGTCTCCCCGCTCGGTGGTGCACGTCGGATGCGATCCGGCGTCGTTCGCACGAGATGTGAGCCTGTATCGGGGCGCGGGATACGAACTCGTCGACATGCGCGCCTTCGATGCGTTTCCCCTGACCAGTCATGTCGAGTGCATCGGCCGTTTCGTTCGACGGTGAGGGCTGCGGCGACCGATCAGGACCGGTACGCAATTTCGGCGACCGGGGCGAAGGTGTGCGTGGGAACGGTCACGATGCGCTGGGCACCGCACCGGCATCCCTGGTACCCGACGAGTCCCTCGCTGGTGTCGTGGGTGGAGTGGGTGGTCCAGGTGTGTGCGATGTGTTCTTTATCCATGCGTCCATCGTGATGTAATGGTCTTGTGCACATCAACCCTTACGGCGAATACGCAGTGAAACTCGGCATCGACCTGCTCAACTCGCCACCCACGTCGGCGACCGAACTGGGCAACCGCTGCGTCGACGCGGGCCTGGTACCGGACTGGACCGCAACCGAGGCCGATCTGCTGGACACCGTCGAGTTCCTGCGTGACTGGGCACGGGTGGTGGACGCAACCACCGACAACGAACGGGCCGACGCGCTCAACGCGCTTCTGGCACAGGCGTCGGCGTACCCGCGCTTGACGAACCATGCCGACGACGGCTGGCACATGCACTACCGCGACCCCAACATCGAACTCGGCGGCGTCATCAGGGCGTTGGTGAGTGTCGGCACAGCGTTGCATCTGACCGGACGCGGTATGTCTCGCCTCGACCGCTGCGCGGCAGCCGACTGCACTCTCGCTTTCGCCGACACCTCGAGAACCGGCAGACAGCGGTACTGCGGAACGGTGTGCTCCAACCGCGATGCGGTACGTAGACATCGAGCACGCGCCGCCTCGTGATCGAGGCTGCGCACCGGGTTCGCTAGGACTTTCGGTTGTACAGGCGCATCGTGATCGGCCCGAACACCGCCAGCAACACCGCGCACAGCATCAGCGTCACTCCCAGCTGACCGGTGTCGACGTCGCCCTGCATCAGGCCACGCAGGGACGTGACCAGAAAGCTGACCGGATTGACGTCGACGAACGCACGCAGCCAACCGGGCATCGTGGCGGGGTCAACGAAGATGTTGCTCGCGAAAGTGAGTGGAAACAGGATGAACATCGACACGCCCATCACCGCGGCCTCGGTGCGCACGATCATGGCGATCATCGTCCAGATCCAGGACAGGCAGAACGAGAACACCAGCAGCAGCGCGATCGAGGCCACGACCCCGACGACGCCACCCTGCGGCCTGACGCCGAGTATCAATCCGAGGATCAGCACGATCACCGAGGCCAGCGTGTAGCGAACGACGTCACCGAGCAGCGCGCCGACCAAGGGTGACGGACGCCAGATGGGCAGCGAACGAAACCGGTCGAACACGCCCTTCTCGATGTCCTTGTTCATGGTCACACCGGTGTACATCGTGATCATCACCACGGTCTGGACGAGGATGCCGGGGAGCAGAAACTGGATGTACGCCTGAGTCGACCCCGCCAGTGCGCCACCGAACAGGTAGGTGAAGAGCAACGTGAACATGATGGGGAAGGCCGTCACATCGAACAACTGCTCGGGTACGTGCTTGATCTTGAGCAGCGCTCGCCACCCGAAGCTCAGCGACGTGGACAACGACGACGGGCGCGGTGGACGAGGACCGGCCGCACCGAGCACGTCGATGATGGTCGATGCCCGTGGCGTCGACTGCTGGGCTTCCGTGGTCATGACGCGACCTCCTGCTCGGATTCGACTGCCGAGCCGGCATCGGCCCCATGGGTCGTTCCTGCAGGCTCCACTCCCGCCCCGTGCCCGGTGAGGGCCAGAAACACCTCGTCCAAACTCGGTTGGCCAAGGGTGAACGACGCAATGGGAATGCCCGCCGCTTCGAGTGCGGGCAGCACGGGCGCGGCCTGTGCCGGGTTGTCCAACCGCGCGGTGACGGTGGACGGGTCCGGATCCTCGGTGACGTTGTTGCCGACCAGATCTCGCAGGATTTGTGCGGCAACCGTTCGCTGGGCCGAGTCGAGGACCCGTAGGTGCAGCGAATTGGATCCCACCGATGCTTTCAGCTCACCCGTCGTCCCTTCTGCAATGACCTTGCCGCGATCGATGACTGCGACACGCCCGGCCAGTTGATCGGCCTCGTCCAAATACTGTGTCGTCAGCAACACCGTCGTCCCGCCTGCGACCAACGCGCGGACGATCTCCCACACGTGGTTTCGGCTGCGGGGGTCGAGTCCGGTGGTGGGTTCGTCGAGGAAGATCAGTTCCGGAGTGACGATGATGCTGGCGGCGATATCGATGCGACGGCGCATGCCGCCGGAGTAGGTCTTGACCTGTCGCGGCCCGGCGTCGGCGATGTCGAAGGCCGTCAGCAACTGTTCGGCTCGTGATCGGGCGGCCGGCCGTGAGTAGCCGAGGAGACGAGCGAGCAGCACCAGATTCTCCGTGCCGGTGAGATCCTCGTCCAGAGAAGCGAATTGTCCTGTCAGAGCGACCTTCTGCCGTACGGCCTCCGGTTCGCTCGCCACATCGTGACCCAGGACTCGGGCGCTGCCGCCGTCGATCGGCAGCAGGGTGGCCAGCATCCGGATGGTCGTCGTCTTCCCTGCGCCGTTCGGCCCGAGCACGCCGTAGACACCACCGGACGGAATGGACAGATCGACTCCGTCGACAGCGACGTTCGTTCCGAAACGTTTGACCAGACCGTGTGTCTCGATCGCCGCCATGTCTCTCGATTCCTCCTGTGGGCCGGTCGCCCGATTCCCCACGTTTGTCCGATTGCCCATCAAGGATGAAACGCGGTCCACATCTCCGCAAACGAATTTTCGTCCCGAACCATCCTCCGATCGGTTTGTTCCGAATATGTACTGCGGCGGGAAAACGCGGAGGTTTCGATATGAGAGCGCTATGACCACTAGTGTCGTGATCGATGAACTCGATCATGAACCCGTCTGTTGGGACGACCTTCCGGTGAGCGCGCCGTTGCCAGATGCGTCCGGATCGCCGGATGCACACGGTGAGCGAACGACATCCTCTGCCGTCGAGAATTTCGAGGCCGAGGATGCGGTATGTGCCGTTCCCAGTCCACAGCTCAAGAACTTGCGTGCCGAGGAAGCGGATCGTCTGCGTCGGTTGATGGCGTCGGTCGCACAGGGCGATCGGACGGCGTTCGCCGAACTGTACGACGCGACGTCCTCGCGGGTGTACGGCATGGTGCTGCGGGTGCTTCGCGACCCGGGGTACAGCGAGGAGACCGCGCAGGAGGTGTTCCTCCAGATCTGGCGTGCGGCACCGAATTACGACCCGAATCAGGGCAGTCCCTTGGCCTGGATCATGACGCTGGCGCACCGCCGGGCCGTCGATCGCGTTCGGAGTGAACAGTCGGGCACCGACCGCGAAGCAGCGTACGGCGCGGTCAGTCACACACCGGAACACGACGAAGTGCTCGAAACGGTGACTCAGCGGCTCGAATCGGAGGCCGTGGTTGCCTGTCTCGACACCTTGACCGATACGCAGAGCGAGTCGGTCCGAATGGCTTATTACAGCGGTTACACCTATCGCGAAGTTGCGGAGCGGCTCGGGGTCGCGGTTCCTACCATCAAATCGCGCATACGAGACGGATTGATCAAATTGAAGACATGTCTGGGGGTGATCCCGCAATGAGTGAATCGTCACGACAA
Organism: Rhodococcoides navarretei; assembly: GCF_038069675.1. Classification (NCBI taxonomy): domain Bacteria; kingdom Bacillati; phylum Actinomycetota; class Actinomycetes; order Mycobacteriales; family Nocardiaceae; genus Rhodococcoides; species Rhodococcoides navarretei. The sequence continues at coordinate 2,797,085 of NZ_JBBPCN010000001.1, read as the reverse complement.
CGGCTGCTCGACGACGCGGAGATCTATGCCCTCCACGCGACCACCGATTCCGAGCGACGCGACATCGAGGCCGAGCGACTGCGCGTCGACGACACCGCGCGCGTTCAGTTCGATGTCCTGGTGGGCGAGATCCACGAGACGCTGGCCCTGGCGGCCGCGGCCGACGCCACTCCTGCACCGGAGCGAGTACGGCAACTGGTGCTCGATCAGGTCGCCGTCAGCGATCAGGAGCCCACGGTCCACAAGCTGCCACCGAACGTCACTCCGCTGCACCGACACCGGCGCGAGCGCTCCAAGACCTGGCGCTACTCGATGGTCTCGGCTGCGGCCGCGGTGGTCGTCGCAGTGGGCGGCGTCGTGGTCGTCACCCAAACGACGGGTACGGACCCCCAGCCGTCGCAGGCCGAGCAGATCGTGGCCGCCCCGGATGCGCGCGAAACCACAGCGGAGTTCCCTGGCGGCGGTTCGGCGACGGTGTCGTACTCGCTCGCTCGGAACGCGGTCGTGGTGTCTCTGGACGGAGTTCCACAGCCGCCACCGGGACGCGTCTATCAGATGTGGTTCGTGGACGGTTCGCCCCGCTCGGCAGGGGTGGTGACGGAGGACCAACTCGCGTCGGAGTCCGGCACCGTGGTCGACGGACTCGGAGCATCGACCAACTTCGCCTTCTCGCTCGAACCCGAAGGCGGCTCGTCGCAGCCGACCGAAGTGCTCACGATGCTCACCCTCGGTGCCTGACGTTCGTCGGAACACCATGATCGGACGGTTCGACATCATCAGATGCCGATGTCGAACCGCCCGAGCGTTCTGATCACCGCTGCCATCTGGCCGTACGCTCCGGTGGCGAGATTTTCCAGCAGCGCCAGCTTGATCTCCGGTGCGTCTCGCGTGAGCGCCTGGAAGTGCGCTGTCGACACCACCACGAGATCGACCGGTGTGTCGGCGACCATGTCGAGCAGAAACGGCACCGACATCAGCAGGGGCATCTCACCGAAGCTCATGCCGGGGGAGAGAGTCGTGATGCGGTGCTTGCCACCGTCGGCGGAGACCGCCGTCGACGTCACCTCGCCGCGCAGCATCAGGAACAGGCCCGCCGCCGGATCGCCGTGGCGAACAATCACCTCTCCACGCGCGTAGTGCCGTTTCTCCAGATACGGAGTCACCGCCTCGAACTGGGCGGCGGACAGCCCGGCCAGCAACGGATGCTCGGCAGTGGTGACGACGGTGGGCTGTCGTACACCCACGCAATGACGATCCAGAAGCAGGTTCTCGGCCCACTGGATCGCTGCACCCAGGCTCGAGTACGTTCGGCCTGCGGGGTCGGCCGGGTCGAGACTCGACGTCGTGTGACCCATGATCGCTCTGGGATCCACCAGACCCACCACACAGCCGTGTTCGGCGAGATCTCGGCGTAGGTCCTCGAACATGGTGCGAGCGATGTCACTGACTTCGTCCACCCCCCGAACGTCGATGACGAGGGCATCCAGTTCACGGTCGAGGTCGCCGATCTCACGGACGGCCGTCTCGGCCCCGGAGAACAGCAGATCACCGTGCAGCTCGTATACCCGGGCGCGATCTCCCACGGCGGCCAGGGCGGCTTGTTCCACATCGGAGCGCCGTTTACGCGAGGGTGCCTCGGTGACCACGTATCGACGCCGGATCGAGGACTTGGCCGCTCGGGTGACGTGCAGGAAGTGCAGTTCGAGACGGTTCGAGAGCTCTCGGCACGCGGCGACTCCGCGCACGCTGTTGCCGTGGGAATCGAGTCGCGGTGAATAGACGGCAATGCCCATCTGCCCCGGGAGTACTGCCAGGATTCCTCCTCCGACTCCGCTCTTGGCCGGCAGACCCACCCGCGCGACCCAGTCGCCCGCGCCGTCGTACATCCCACACGTCGTCATGACCGACAGCACCCGTTCGACCAGAGCGGGTGCCAGTGCGCGCTCTCGCGTGCGCGGATTGACGCCGTTGTTGGCCATGGTCGCCGCCATCATGGCGAGGTCCGCAGCGGTGACGTCGATCGAACACTGGCGAAAGTACAGATCGACTGCGGCGTCGGGATCGTGGTCGATGATGTCGAACGAACGGAGCATGAAGCCGATGGCGCGGTTGCGATTGCCGGTGCGGGCCTCCGACCGGTAGACGGACTCGTTGAACGTCAGAGATCTCCCCGCATAGCGAGAGTACGAGGCTCGAATGCGCTCGAACCGGTCCTCGGCACTTCGCCCTGAGATCAGTGACGCCGACGTGATGGCACCGGCATTGATCATCGGGTTGCGCGGTCGCTCGGTGACGGGGTCGAGACTGATCTCGTTGAACGGCTCACCGGACGGTTCGACGTCGATCTTGCTCGCAACGATGTCCAGGCCGCGATCGGCCAGGGCCAATGCATAGGTGAACGGCTTGGAGATCGATTGGATCGTGAAGGGGAGTCGAGTGTCACCGACTTCGTAGAGGTAACCGTCCGTGGTCGTCAGCGCGATACCGAACCCGTCCGGCATGACGGCGGCGAGCTCGGGAATGTAGTCCGCCACGTGCCCGGACGTGTCGTCGCGGCACAGCTCGTGAACTCGGCACAGGATGGCATCGACGACGTTGCTCATAGGCCACACTGTAAGTGTGATGTCCGATTCGACACTGCGGAGGTTAGGGGCGGCTGATCCAGGGCACCTGGATGCTCGACGGTACTGTCGGCGTGACGATGCTGGGCGGAGCGGCGAGGAACGCCGACTCCGTAGACTGAAGTCTCTATTCTGTTTCCGGCCGGAGGGAGCGATCTCGTTGGGTGTCCTAGCGCGAATTCAGACGCCCGAGGACTTGCGCGACCTCGGCAGTGCGGAGCTGGCCGAGTTGGCCCGCGAGATCCGCGCGTTTCTGGTCGAGAAGGTGTCCGCCACCGGCGGCCACCTCGGACCCAATCTCGGCGTGGTGGAACTGACTCTGGCGATCCACCGAATCTTCGATTCGCCGCGTGACCCCGTCATCTTCGACACCGGCCACCAGGCGTACGTGCACAAGATGCTGACCGGGCGCATCGGTCTGTTCGACACGCTCCGTAAACAGGGTGGACTGTCGGGCTATCCGTCACGGGTCGAGAGCGAACACGACTGGGTGGAGTCCTCGCACGCGTCGGCGTCGCTCTCCTATGCCGACGGCTTGGCCAAGGCGTTCGCACTCAAGGGTGAGACCGACCGCCACGTCGTCGCCGTGGTCGGAGACGGTGCACTCACCGGCGGGATGTGCTGGGAGGCACTGAACAACATTGCGGCCGGTCGGGACCGATCTCTGGTGATCGTAGTCAACGACAACGGTCGCTCGTACGCTCCGACCATCGGTGGTTTGGCCGATCATCTGGCGGCCCTGCGGCTACAGCCGGGGTACGAGAAGGTGCTGGACAACGGTCGCCGAATCGTGCGTCGCATTCCCGTCGTCGGTCCTACGGCGTACGCGATGCTGCACGGAATGAAGGCCGGGGTGAAGGACGCCATCAGCCCGCAGGTGATGTTCACCGATCTGGGAATCAAGTACCTGGGTCCGGTGGACGGGCACGATCAGCATGCGATGGAATCGGCTCTGCGCCGAGCCAAGGCGTACGGCGGTCCGGTCATCGTCCACGCGGTGACGCGCAAAGGAATGGGTTACGTTCACGCCGAGAACGACGTCGCCGATCAGATGCACGCCACCGGTGTCATCGATCCGTTGACAGGGCTGGCGCGATCGAAGTCGGTACCGGACTGGACCTCGGTGTTCTCGGCGGCGCTGATCGAGCAGGGCGAACAGAACGACGACGTCGTGGCGATCACCGCAGCGATGGCTGCGCCCACCGGTCTCGCCGCGTTCGGGGTTCGGTTCCCCGACCGACTGTTCGACGTCGGTATCGCCGAGCAACACGCGATGACGTCGGCCGCCGGCCTTGCGCTGGGCGGCATGCACCCGGTGGTCGCGATCTACTCCACCTTTCTCAATCGAGCGTTCGACCAGTTACTGATGGACGTGGCGCTGCTCGGACTCCCGGTCACCGTGGTGCTGGACCGCGCCGGTGTCACCGGTGCCGACGGTGCCAGTCACAACGGCATGTGGGACATGTCTCTCCTCGGCATCATCCCCGGCATGAAGGTAGCGGCACCGCGAGACGCGGAAACGCTGAGGGAAGAACTGGCCGAGGCGATCGCGACGTCCGACGGACCCACTGCGCTGCGCTTCCCCAAGGGCGCAGTGACCGAGGCGGTTCCGGCTGTGCGCAGGCTGGACGGAATCGTCGATGTGTTGGCCGAGCCGGCCGATGCGACGGGCGACGTGTTGATCGTCGCGGTCGGTGTGTTCGGCTCGCTCGCCCTCGACGCTGCGCAGAAGCTTCGGCACGACGGCATCTCGATTGCCGTCGTGGATCCCCGCTGGGTGCTTCCGATTCCGCAGTCGTTGCTCAAGTTGGCCGAGGACTATCGAATGGTGGTGACCATCGAGGACAGCGGTGTGCACGGCGGAATCGGATCGACGTTGTCGGCCGCGTTGCGCGGTGCAGGCGTCGACACTCCGTGCCGCGATCTCGGTGTGCCGCAACGATTCCTGGACCACGCATCGCGGGAACAGCTACACCACGAACTCGGTCTCACCTGCGAGGACGTCGTGCAGCGGGTCTCGCACTGGGTCAAGAGCCTCTGAGGCTCTCCTCCCGCCGGACGTCCACGCCGTAGAACGCGCGGCGTCCGGCCACCGCGCCCGCGACTGCCATCGGAGCCGTCATCACGAGAAGGAAGAGCACCGACGGCTCCCACCGTTGCGTTGCCGAATGCACCGCGCCGCACACCAACGGGCCGCAGGCTGCCAGCACGTAGCCGACCGTCTGAGCCATCGAACTCAGCGATGCAGCATCACGTGCCGTCGCGGCCCGCAGGTTCATCAGTGTCATCGCCAGGGACAACTGCCCGCCCTGACCGAGTCCGAGCAACACGGCCCACAGCAGCGCCCAGGAATCTGCAGAAGACAACACCCCCAGTTTCATCGGCGGACCCACCCCGCCGAACTCGACGTCATGGACGAGAAATCGCCGGATGTCGTCCACAGCTTCGAGTTCGGCGGTGGGCGATCATCGCGACTGTGCGGCCGCCCAGTCCTCGAACGTCTGCGTACCGTGATCGGCACCGGCGGAAGTAACCAGCGTTCCGTCTCGCATTGCGCGACCGTATGCGCCGGGAATCGGGACCTCCAGTACCGAGCAGCGGGCACCGATTGCCAGTGCGTAGCGCCGCACCATCTCGACCATGCGCTCTTCACGTGGTCCACCGAGATCGGCGACGCGGCCGGAAGGCGACCGCTCGGCCAGGTCGATCAGACGCTCGGCAACCTCGCGGGCGGCGATCGGTTGCGAGAGCATCCTGGGGATGACTGTCAGTGGACCGAACGAGGTCTGCGAGCGGATCTGCGCGGCGAACTCGTGGAACTGGGTGGCTCGAAGAATCGTCCATGGCACTGCTCCGGCCCGAACGAGGCTCTCCTGCTTCACCTTTCCGGCGTAGTAGCCGTGCGGTGCCTCGTCTATCCCCACGATCGACAACGCGAGGTGATGACCGACTCCGGCCGCGCCCTCCGCCGTCAGCAAGTTGCGGGTCACGGCGGAAAAGAACGCCGTCGATTCTTTCGCCGAGAGAGTCTGCGTCGACGCGACATCGACGACAGCGTCGACGCCGGACAACGCGTCGGACAGACCTGTGCCGGTGACGAGATCCACACCGGCCGATCGCGACAACACGACCACCTCGTGTCCGCGTTCACGTGCAACCTCGACCACATGTGCTCCGACGGTTCCGGTTCCACCGGCTACGGCTAGCTTCATCGCGTATCCACCTGATTCTCGAGAGATGATGCGGACCGCACTGCGCGGCCCTCCACTCTCTGACGACGCAGCCGTGACGAATGTATGGCGGGTGTCAGACCCAGTGCCGGAGTTTGTCCGGATTGAGCACGATCCACACGCTCGAGACCATGCCGTCGACGGTGTCGAACCCGATGACGCCGAACACCGCGCCATTGCGTCGGATCACGATCCCCGACAGGCCGTTGACGGATTCGATCGACCAGTGGAGATCGGTGGACTTGGCGGTGACGCCGCGGACGAAGCGAGCGACTCGATCGGATCCGAGGACCGCATTACGGGCCGCGGATACGTGGCCGCCGCCGTCGCTGATCAAGGTGACGTCGGGCGCGAGCACCGAGACGAGGGATGCGAGATCCCCGCCTGCAGACGCCGATGCGAACGCCCGCACGACGCGATCGTGCTCGCGGGGATCGGCGACGAAGTGATGACGGGAATGCACGTGAGTTCGTGCGGCAGAAGCGAGTTGGCGGCAGGCGGCCGGGGATCGATCGAGAACGGTCGCGATCTCGTCGAACGGCACGGCGAACGCGTCGTGCAGGACGAATGCGACTCGCTGCGCCGGAGAGAGCGATTCGAGAACGACGAGAAGCGCGAGTGTCACCGATTCCTGTTGCGTCACTCGATCGGCCGGATCCGTGGCACCCTCGGGGGCGATGGTCTCGACGGGCTCAGGTAGCCACTGACCGACGTAGTTCTCGCGGCGAACACGAGCCGATCCGAGCATGTCGAGGCAGATCCGGCCCACCACTCGGGTGAGCCATGCAGCAGGGACGTCGATGGCGTCGCGTTCGGCGCCGGTGAGTCGGTACCACCGAACGAGAGCCTCGGATGCGGCGTCCTCGGCGTCGCTGTACGACCCCAACATTCGGTAGCCGATGCCGATCAGCCGACTGCGTTCGTTGTTCATCGGATCGCACCATAGCGTGACCGAACAATGCCGAGTTCGAGGTCATGGACGAAAATCCGGAGAAATCCGTCCATAACCTCGAACTCGGCGGGGAAAGCTAGACGCTGGCTACACCGGGGGCGAGGAAGCGCTGACCGGTTGCGGCCTCGGATGCACCGCTGCGGTCCAGGTACGGGGTGATGCCGCCGTTCCAGAATCCGAAGCCTCCACCGAGGAGCAGGCAGAGGTCGATATCCTCGGCCGCTGCCACGACGCCCTCGTCGAGCATGATCTTGATCTCGTCGGCAATGGCGTTGCGGGTGCGGTCGAGCACCTGCTCGGCGGTGGACGGTGAATCGCCCTGCGGCCACAGTGCGGCGACCTCGGGGTCGACGACCTGGCCCTCGGGGCCGTAGGTCCACACACCCGGCTTCTTCGCCTCGACGAGAGCGCGGAAGCCGGCGGAGTCCTTGAACCGATCCGGATAGGCCTCGGCGAGGGTTTCGGCCGTGTGCAGGGCGACGGCCGGCCCGACGAGTGCCAGCAGGGTCAGCGGGCTCATCGGCATACCGAGCTCGCCCACTGCGCCGTCTGCCACATCGAACGGGGTGCCCTCGTCGATCGCGCTGATGATCTCGTTCGACGCGCGCGTGACGAGACGGTTGAAGACGAATCCGGGGAGATCCGCCGACAGCACGGCCGACTTCTTCAGGGTCTTGGCCGTCGCGAATGCCGTTGCGAGAGTGGCATCGTCGGTCTTCTCGCCCTTGACGACCTCGAGCAGCGGAAGTACGGCCACGGGGTTGAAGAAGTGGAAACCGACGACCCGCTCGGGGTGCTTCAGATCGGCCGCCATCTTGGTGATCGACAGCGAAGACGTGTTGGTCGCGAGAATCGTTTCGGCAGAGACGAATTCCTCGACCTCGGCGAACACCTTCTTCTTCACGTCGAGGTTCTCGAAGACGGCCTCGATGACGAAATCGGTCTTGGCGAAGGCGGACTTGTCGATGGAGCCGGACACCAACGCCTTCAACCGATTCGCGGCATCGGGGGACAGGCGCTTCTTGCCGAGCAGCTTGTCGATCTCCCCGTGGACGTAGCCGACGCCCTTGTCGATGCGCTCCTGATCGATGTCGGTGAGGATCACCGGCACCTTCAGCTGCCGCACGAACAGCAGCGCGAGCTGGCTGGCCATCAGGCCGGCACCGACGATGCCGACGCCGGAGATCTTGCGCGCCAACGACTTGTCGGGTGCACCGGCAGGCCGCTTCGCGCGCTTCTGAACCAGATCGAAGGCGTACAGCCCGGCGCGGAGCTCGTCCTTGACCAGCAACGTGGACAGGGCCTCGTCCTCGGCCGCGAAAGCCTTGTCGAGCGAGGCAGAGTCGGTGATGTCGGTGCTCTTGGCGAGCTCGAGCAGCTCCACCGCGGCGACGGGGCCGGGGGCGAAGTTGTTCGTCTTGCCCGCGACGATGCCCTTGGCGCGGGCGATGGCATCGTCCCAGGCCTGCCCGCGGTCGATCTCGGGACGAGCAGGGGTGATCTCGCCCTTGATCACCTGAGCGGCCCACGCGAGAGACTGCTCGAGGAAGTCGGCTCCGCCGAAGAGGGCGTCGGCGATGCCGAGGTCCAGTGCCTGCTGCGGCTTGAGGACGCGATTCTGGTTCAGTGCGTTCTCGATCACGACGGTGACGGCGTTCGAGGCTCCGATGATGTTGGGCAGCAACTGAGTTCCGCCCCATCCCGGCACCAGGCCGAGGAAGGCCTCGGGTAGGCCGAGGGCGGCAGCGTTCTCCGCGACGGTGCGGTAGTGCGAGTGCAGTCCCACTTCGAGGCCACCGCCGAGTGCGGCACCGTTGATGAAGGCGAACGTCGGAATTGTCGACTCGCGAAGGCGACGGAACACCTTGTGGCCGAGCTGTCCGATCTGCAGCGCCTCGTCCTTGGTCTTGATGTTCGGCACACCGTTGAGGTCGGCACCGACGGCGAAGATGAACGGCTTACCGGTGACGGCGATGGCCACCGGGTTCGCTGCGAATGCCTCGTCGAGTGCGGCGTCGAACTTGGCGAGTCCGCCGGGACCGAAGGTCGAGGGCTTGGTGTGGTCGAAGCCGTTGTCGAGGGTGACCAGGGCGATCGAACCCTCGAGGCCGGGAACGGAGATGATCTTGGTGAAGGCGTTCGTGACTACCTCGTCGGTGAACGCTGTGGTGATGTCGCTCATGCCTTCGCTCCTGAGTAGTCAGCGTGGTTGGGGTTCTCCCAGATGACGGTGCCGCCCATGCCGAGACCGATGCACATGGTCGTCAGGCCGTAGCGGACGTCGGGCTGCTGGGCGAACTGGCGGCTCAGCTGTGTCATCAGACGAACGCCCGAGGACGCGAGGGGGTGGCCACACGCGATGGCCCCGCCCCACTGGTTGACGCGGGGGTCGTCGTCGGCGATGCCGTAGTGCTCGAGAAACGCGAGCACCTGGATGGCGAAGGCCTCGTTGATCTCGAACAGGCCGATGTCGTCGATGCTCAATCCTGTTCGGCCGAGCAGCTTTTCGGTCGCGGGAACCGGTCCGATGCCCATGACGGCCGGGTCGACACCGGCGAAGCTGAAGCCGACCATCCGCATGCCGATGTTCAGTCCGAGTTCGTGCGCGGTGTCCTCACCGGCCAGGATTGCGGCGGTGGCACCATCGTTGAGTCCCGCGGCGTTGCCTGCGGTGACGCGACCTGCGGGCCGGAACGGTGTCTTGAGCTTGGCGAGATCGTCGACGGTGGTGCCGGGGCGAGGCGGCTCGTCCTCGGTGGCCAGGCCCCACCCTGTGGCGGACTTGGTGGCGACGGGCACGAGGGTGTCGGCGATGAAGCCGGCCTTCTTGGCGGCGTCGTACTTGTTCTGGCTCGCGACGGCGTAGGCGTCGGTGCGGTCCTTGGTGATGCTCGGGAACCGGTCGTGCAGGTTCTCGGCGGTGTTACCCATCACCAGCGCGCTGGGATCGACGAGTTTGTCGGCGAGGAAGCGCGGGTTGGGGTCGACGCCTTCACCCATCGGGTGGCGGCCCATGTGTTCGACGCCACCGGCGATGACGACGTCGTACTGGCCGAAGCCGATGCCCGATCCGGTGGTGGTCACCGAGGTCATCGCGCCGGCGCACATGCGGTCGATCGCGAAGCCGGGGACGCTGCGGGGGAGTCCGGCCAGCAACGCGGACGTACGGCCGATCGTCAGGCCCTGGTCACCGGTCTGCGTGGTCGCGGCGATCGCGACCTCGTCGATGCGCTCGGGAGGCAGGTTGGGGTTCTTGCGAAGAAGTTCGCGGATGGCCTTGACGACGAGGTCGTCGGCGCGAGTATCGGCGTACATGCCCTTGGGGCCTGCTTTGCCGAACGGGGTACGGATGCCGTCGACGAAGACAACATTCCTCTGTGAGCTGGTGGACGGGGGTACAGACACGCTTTTCGATCCTCCCGACAGATGCGGACGACTCGCCCGGGTGCCCGGACGCGCCCCTACTGTAGCCGGTATTACCCGTCGGTAACTTGAGAAGGGTGCAGTGCTTCGGTCAGTACCGGCACCACCACCGTGCGCTGCCAGGGCCGAGCACCTCCCTCGACCAGTCGCGCGTCGATCAGCTCGGCCGGGTCGACGGCGGGGTCGGCCGGTGTTCGCCAATCCCACACCAGTCGACGCAACAGATCGGGCATCAGCAGATTCTCGACCGGAACCGACACCGATTCGCTGAGCTCGGTCATCGCCGCTCGGACGTCGGCGAGTCGGGCAGCCGCGTCGGGATCGCGGCGGGCCCATCGATTGACCGGAGGTGGACCGTCGAAAGAGGCTGCCATCGAAGGCAACTCGGAGGTCGGCAGTGCCCGCGCGCGAGTCAGCGCCGTGGCCCACAATCGGGACGATCTGCGTTGACGGGGACCGCCGAAGACCGGAAGTTGCTCGAGCTCTCGCGAGGTTTTCGGGTCCGCTGTTGCCGCCGCCACGATGGCCGAGTCGGGCAACACTCGGCTCGGCGCCACATCACGCTTGGCCGCCAATTCGTCTCGCGTGGTCCACAGTTCGCGAACGGCAGCGAGGGTGCGGGGAGATTTGATCGCATGGATTCCCGATGTCCGACGCCATCTGTCGGTCTTGGGTTTGGGCGGCCCGAGAGTGAGGATGTGGGCGAATTCCTGTGCTGCCCAGTCGGTCTTGCCCTGCCGGTCGAGCTCCTCGGCCATCGCGTCGCGCAATTCGAGAAGAACCTCGACGTCGAGTGCCGCGTAGTTGAGCCAGGTGTCGGGCAGGGGCCGGGTGGACCAGTCGGCGGCCCCGTGGCCCTTCTGCAGCGCCAGTCCGAGGGTGCGTTCGACGATGGCACCGAGTCCGACTCGATCGAATCCGGCGAGGCGTCCTGCCAGTTCGGTGTCGTAGAGCGTGGCGGGTACCAGGCCGAGTTCGGCGAGTCCCGGTAGGTCCTGATCGGCGGAGTGCAGTACCCATTCGAGCGGGTTGATCACCTCGGCGAGCGGAGCGAGGTCGCCGGAGACCGGGATCGGATCGAGCAGAACGGTGCCTGAGCCGCGGCGGCGAAATTGCAGAAGGTAGGCGCGCTGCGAGTAGCGGAAGCCGGAGGCGCGTTCGGCGTCGACGGCGAGGGGGCCGTGACCCGCTGCGAGCAGGGCGGCTGCCGCGCGCACGGCGTCCGGCGTGTCGACCACGTCGGGTACGCCGTCAGCCGGGGCCAGTAGCGGAACGGCGACAGGCACGTTCGCCTCGTCGTCCGGCGTGGTCTCGGGAGAACTCTCGGCTGACATGAGAAGTGACTCTAGGCCCTGCGGGTGGGAGGACCGCCCACTATGTCCGGCTGGAACTGCGCTGGCCGAGGGTGGTGATGCCCGCGGGCGGTAATCCGGCCGCGTAGGCGAGCACCTCGCAGAACGCCTCGACGTGCGTCGAGAGGTCCTCGGACGTCGCCGTCCACGAAGCGCGAAGTTCGAGCTGATGAGCCTTGGGTGGCCCGGCAATGTCGCCGTAGCGCACCGAGCTGGTGGAGGTGACCGTGCCACCCAGGGCGTTCAGGGGCTCCGACCGCGACTCGAGTGCGTCGACCAACCAGCTCCAGCCGACCTCGGGAAGCAGAGGATCGTCGGCGAGGGATTCGTCCACGTCCGCCTGAATGTAGGCGACCAGTCGCAGGGTGCCGTTCCAGGCTTCCGCTCCGTCGGGGTCGTACAGAAGGATGAGACGACCGAATGCGTCGCCGTCGCTCTGTTCCTCGATCTGCTCGGACTCGGCGTGTTTGACCTCGGCCCCGATTGCGTAACTGTAGGGAGCGAGACGTTGCGGCGGCCTGATCGGACCGATTTCGATCGCCGGGTGTACCTGAGCCCGATGCATCGCGTCGATGGCGGCGCGGAAAGGCGCAGGTTCGGCGGTTGATCGGGGTTCGGTCACGTCATCGGACGTTAGACGCGTCACGTTGCCCTGCGACGTAGGCGCGCCGAGTCGTGATCGAACTGCGGTGGGTGTGTCGCCCTTGGTGGCGGTTGCACTTCTCACGCGTGGCAGCATGGACGTCGATGAACGCCGAACCGCACGCCGCCGCCCCCGCCCGCCGAGAACTCCCGGACGCGCCGTTCCTCGCCGCGATCGCGGGTCGAGCTCCCTCGCGTCGGCCGGTGTGGTTCATGCGCCAGGCCGGTAGGTCGTTGCCGGAGTACCGCAAGATTCGTGCAGGTATCGGCATGTTGGATTCGTGCTTCCGGCCCGACCTCGTGGCCGAGATCACCCTGCAACCCGTCCGTCGGCACGACGTCGACGCGGCAATCCTGTTCTCGGACATCGTCGTCCCGCTCAAGGCTGCCGGCATAGACCTCGACATCGTCGCCGGTACCGGACCGGTCGTCGCGCAGCCTGTACGGTCGGCTGCCGACGTCGCCGCGTTGCCGATTCTGACCGCCGATCAGGTGGAGCCGGTGGCCGATGCGGTGCGGATCCTCACCCGAGAACTCGGTGGTACGCCGCTCATCGGCTTCGCAGGCGCGCCCTTCACGCTCGCGTCGTATCTGGTCGAGGGTGGTCCGAGCCGAAATCACGAGAAGACCAAAGCGCTGATGCGGTCCGATCCGGCGACGTGGCACGCGCTGCTCGACGCGCTGGCCACCACCACGATCACGTTCCTGCAGGCTCAGCTGACTGCAGGCGTCGACGCAGTGCAGGTGTTCGACTCCTGGGCGGGTGCGCTGTCCCTCGCCGACTATCGCGAGTTCGTGCTGCCGCACTCGACGCGAGTGTTCGACACCGTGTCCTCGGCCGGTGTACCCAAGATCCACTTCGGCGTCGGAACCGGAGAACTGCTCGGGGCGATGGGTGAGGCCGGGGCCGACGTCGTCGGCGTCGACTGGCGGATCCCACTCGACGACGCCGTGCACCGCGTCGGCAGCGGCAAAGCCCTCCAGGGCAATCTCGATCCAGCGGTGCTGTTCGCCGGCTGGGATGCCGTGGAGACGGAAGTTCGACGCATCGCCGCCGAAGGAGACCGCGCGGTGGCGGCCGGAGCGCGCGGACATGTGTTCAACCTCGGACACGGAGTGCTGCCCGATACCGATCCCGAGATTCTGACGCGCGTGGTGTCGCTGGTGCATTCGTTGTGACCGTCCGGCGGTACGCCGTGATCGGCGGCGGAATCTCCGGCCTCGTCGCGGCGTATCGCCTTCGGCAGTCCTGCGGGCCGGATGCCGAGATCACTCTCGTCGAGGGCTCGTCCCGCATCGGCGGCACGCTGCGCACCACCACAGTCGGCACGGACTCGCTCGACGTCGGTGCGGAAGCCTTCATCGGTCGACGGCCGGAGGTGCCGGCACTGCTCGCCGAGTTGGGCCTGTCGGATCAACTGGTGTACCCCGCGCCGGTGCGTCCGCTCGTTTTCTCCGGCGGTCGAACACACGCACTTCCGCTCGGCACCCTGATGGGTATCCCGTCTTCTGCCGACTCGGTACGGGATCTGGTGGACCCCCAAGACCTGCACCTCATCGAGACCGAGACCGCGCGGCCCTTCGCATGGACCGCGGGTTCGGACGTGAGTGTGGCCGATCTCGTGGGCACCAGATTCGGCTCTCAGGTGGTCAGCCGTTCGGTCGATCCACTGCTCGGCGGTGTGTACTCCGGTTCGTCGAGCTCGATCGGCGTCCGCGCGGCACTGCCCACGTTGGCTGCCGCGTTGGACGGCGGCGCGGCGAACCTGACCGAGGCAGTGCTGACAGCATTGCCCACCCCGTCGCCCGGACCGGTGTTCGGCGGCCTGCGCGACGGTTATGCGGTACTGCTCGACGCTCTTGTCGCCGCGACCGATGCCCGAACGGTCGTCGGAGCACACGTGGGTCGAATAGGCCGCGAGTCCGACGGGTGGTTCGTCGATGGCGTCGGACTCGTCGACGGAGTGGTGCTGGCGGTCCCGGCGCCGATTCTCGGTCGGCTGATCGCGGAGGTGGCGCCAGCGGCGTCGCAGGCCGCGCGGGATATCGAACTTGCATCGTCGGTCGTCGTCGCGCTCGCTTTCCCCAAGACGACGGAGCTGCCGCAGAACTCGGGAATCCTGGTGGCCACGGACGCAGGCCTGGACGTCAAGGCCTTCACCCTGTCGAGCCGCAAATGGCCGCACCTCGGGGAGCGTGATGCGGTACTGCTGCGGGCCTCGCTAGGCCGCTTCGGCGACTCCACGGCCTCGGACCGATCCGACGAGGACACGATCGCGATCGCGCTCGCGGACCTCGAGACGGTGTCGAGCGTCGATGCACGTCCGCTGGCGGCAACCGTGCAGCGATGGCCGGGAGGCCTGCCGCAGTACGCGCCGGGGCACCTCGATCGCGTTGCTGCCATCGAGGCCGGAGTTGCCGACCTACCCGGCCTCGAGGTCACGGGAGCCTGGCAGCGCGGCGTCGGGGTGCCCGCGTGTATTGCGTCCGCCACCACCGCTGCCGCCCGTGTGCTCGAAGTGGCACGATAGGGCCATGGCACGCCTCGATTACTCAGCGCTCAACTCGACTCTCCGCTATCTGATGTTCTCGGTCTACAAAGTCACGCCCGGGGTTCTGGGCGAGGATCGGGCCGAGGCCGCGAAGGAGGCGAAAGTCTTCTTCGAAAGTCGGGAAGACAAGGGTGTAGCGGTGCGCGGGGTCTACGACATCGCCGGTATGCGTGCCGACGCCGACTTCATGGTGTGGACGCACGCCGAACGCATCGAGGACCTCCAGGCGACATACTCCGACTTCCGGCGCACCACCGCACTGGGCAAGGCGAGCACTCCGGTCTGGAGCAACACCGCCCTCCATCGCCCGGCCGAGTTCAACAAGAGCCACGTCCCGGCCTTCATCGCGGGTGAGGATCCGGGCGCATACATCTGTGTCTACCCGTTCGTCCGGTCGATCGACTGGTACCTGCTGCCCGACGACGAGCGTCGGACGATGCTCGCCGATCACGGCATGGCTGCCCGGGGCTACAAGGACGTGCGGGCGAACACCGTGCCGTCGTTCGCACTCGGCGACTACGAATGGATCCTGGCCTTCGAGGCCCCAGAACTCGATCGCATCGTGGACCTGATGCGTGACCTGCGGGCCACCGAGGCAAGGCGACACGTGCGCGAGGAGACCCCGTTCTTCACCGGCCCTCGGGTCGAGGTGGACGCGCTCGTCGAATCCCTGCCGTGACGACAACGGGCACACCCGCGATCGACGCCGTCCTGTTCGATTTCTCGGGCACGCTGTTCCGGCTGGAGGAGCACCCGACCTGGTTCGACGGCATCCACGATGCAGACGGCACTCCGGTCGACGGAGCAGGAGCCGCGGAACTGATGCGGCGCATGACGGCACCGGTGGGGGAGACGGTCGAGTTCGACGACGCGACGCGTCATGCCTGGCGACACCGAGACCTCGACCCAGCCCTGCACCGACAGGCGTATCTGCACGTGCTCGCGCAGTCCGGGGTCACCGATCCGCAGCAGGCCGCGTCGGTGTACGGACGCGTGATCGACGCAGACTCGTGGACGCCGTATCCGGACACCGCGGCGGTGCTGAAAAGGCTTGCGCGCGAATCGGTTCGGGTAGGGGTGCTGAGCAATATCGCCTTCGACATCCGTCCTGCCTTCGTCGATCGCGATCTCGATCGGTACGTGGATCACTTCGTGCTCTCGTTCGAGGTCGGGCACGTCAAGCCGCAGCCGGAGATCTTTCGGCACGCGGTCCAGGCCCTTGGCGTCGATCCCGCACGCACGCTGATGGTGGGGGACAGCGCCGAGGCCGACGGTGCCGCGCGGGACATCGGGTGCCACTTCGCGCTCGTGGATCCGGTGCCGACGGTCCAGCGGCCCGATGCCCTGCTGGCAGCGTTGAGCGCGTTCGGAATTCGATGACCCGAGTAGCCGGTGCCCAGCACATGGGCCACTGGGGCATGTTCCGTGCCGAGTCGGACGGACGTGATGTCACCGCAGTCCATCCGCAGGCGACGGACAGCAATCCCTCCCCGGTGTTGGGTAACATCGTCGGGTCGGTGACCCATCGATCCCGTGTCACCGCACCGGCGGTGCGCAGGGGCTGGCTCGAGCACGGGCCAGGGCCGACCGACAAGCGTGGCAGCGACGAGTTCGTCGAGGTCTCGTGGGGTGAGCTGACGGACCTACTGTCGAACGAATTGCGCAGAGTAGTAGACACATTCGGTAACAACGCCATCTACGGCGGGTCGTACGGGTGGGCGAGCGCCGGACGCTTCCATCACGCGCAGAGTCAGGTGCATCGCTTTTTGAACTGCATCGGCGGTTACACGCGATCGGTGCACAGCTACTCACTGGGTGCGACCGGTGTCATCATGCCGCACGTCCTCGGTGCGCACTGGAAGATGTTCTCGCGCTCCACGTCCTGGAACGTGATTGCCGCACACACCGAATTGCTGGTGGCGTTCGGCGGAGTTCCGGTGAAGAACACCGGTATCAATCACGGTGGCACGTCGGATCATCCGACGGTCGGCTCGCTCGACGCGATGCGCGCCCGGGGTGGGCAGATCGTCACCGTGAGTCCGTTACGAAACGACATGAGTGGCGACGCTCGCTGGATCGCCCCGCGACCCGGCACCGACGTAGCGATGATGCTGGCGCTCGCATTCGTGCTCGCCGACGAAAAGCTGCACGACACAGCGTTTCTGGAGAAGTACTGCGAGGGCTATCCGGAGTTCGAGCGGTACCTGCTCGGCATCACGGACGGCACACCCAAGACCCCGCAGTGGGCGTCGACGATCTGCGGCATCGAGGCTGCGGAGATCGCGGATCTCGCGCGGGAGATGGCGTCGAAACGCACGATGGTGACGGTCACGTGGTCGCTGCAACGAACGCAGCACGGCGAACAGGCCCCGTGGATGGGCATCACGCTGGCATCGATGTTGGGTCGGATCGGCGTGCCCGGTGGGGGATTCGGACACGGCTACGGCTCGATGAACGAGCCCGGTCTGGCCCCGGTGCCGTATCCCTTACCGACCCTGCCACAGGGAATCAATCCGGTGCCCGATTTGATTCCGGTGGCCGCGGTCTCGGACATGTTGCTCGATCCCGGTGGTGAATTCGATTACAACGGTGAGCGATTGACGTATCCGGACATCAAGGTCGTCTACTGGGCCGGAGGGAATCCGTTCCACCATCACCAGGATCTCGGACGGCTGCGTCGCGCTCTCGGTAGACCCGACACCGTCGTCGTGCACGATCCCTACTGGACACCGATGGCCAAGCACGCCGACATCGTCGTACCGTCGACCACGTCGTTGGAACGGTCGGACTTGAGCTGCACGCGCAACGATCCGTTGCTCGTCGCGATGGAACCCGCCGTGGCCCGCTTCGCAGATTCGCGAGACGACTACGACACCTTCGCCGAGCTGGCGGCGAAACTCGGTGTGGGTGAGCAGTTCACCGAGGGACGTAGCTCGCAGCAATGGCTGGAGCATCTGTACGGGCAGTGGCGCGGATATCTACGCGCAGGCGGCGTCGATACGCCGGAGTACGAAAATTTCCGGCGCGAGGGGTCGTTTCGAATGCAGACCGAGGACGATCTGACGTTCCTCCAAGATTTTCGATCCGACCCGGTGGGGAACGCCCTGCGCACCCCGAGCGGCAAGATCGAGATCTTCTCGGCAACGGTTGCGAGCTTCGACTACGACGATTGCCGGGGGCATCCGATGTGGTTCGAGCCGCAGGAATGGCTCGGCGGACCACGCGCCCAACAGTTCCCGTTGCACCTGATCGCCAATCAGCCGCGCACCAGGCTGCACAGTCAGCTCGATCACGGTGCGGTGAGCCGCAACTCGAAGATTCAGGGCCGCGAGCCCGTACGCATGCACCCGTCTGCGGCCGCGGCCAGGGGAGTATCGGACGGTGAGGTCGTGCGGGTGTTCAACGACCGCGGCTCGTGCCTGGCCGGTGTGATCATCGACGACGCGATGCTGGAATCGGTCGTACAGCTGTCCACCGGGGCCTGGTACGACCCCGAAGATCCGGCCGATCCCGATTCGATGTGCAAGCACGGCAGCGTGAACGTGCTCACCGCAGACGAGGGATCGTCGGCGCTCGCACGTGGGTGCACCGGCCAACACGTGTTGGTGGAGATCGAACGCTACGACGAGCCGTTGCCGCCGATCACCGCGTTCGATCCACCTGTTCGATCCGGGGTCAGAACACGACCCGAGAGATGATCTCGGCGACGAGCGCGGGCTTGTCCTCGCCCTCGATCTGCAACGTTCCCGCCGTCACCAGCTGTAGTGCTCCACCGGATACTTCCTCGGCAGAGACGAGGGTGGTCTGCAGGCGCACGTGGGCGCCGACCTTCACCGGGTTGATGAAGCGAACCTTGTTGGAGCCGTAGTTGATTCCCAGCTTGGTGTTCTCGATGGTGTAGATCTGCCAGTTGAGCATCGACACCAGGGACAGGCTCAGGAATCCGTGTGCGATCGGTGCGCCGAACGGGCTTTCCTTCTTCGCCCGTTCGACGTCCACGTGGATCCACTGATGATCGCCGGTGGCGTCGGCGAAAGTGTTCACCCGTTCCTGGGTGATCTGCAGCCAATCGCTGGTACCGAGGTCTTCGCCGACGGCGGCCTTGATCTGCTCTGGTGAGGTGAAAGTGCGCATGCTCACAGTATGGCTCGAGCAGAGCGGATCAGGATGCAGGCTTGAGCGTCAACGAGATCGAGTTGATGCAGTACCGCTGGTCGGTCGGCGTGGGGTAGCCCTCGCCCTCGAAGACGTGGCCGAGGTGACTGTGGCAGGTGCGGCAGACGACCTCGACACGGCGCATTCCGAGCGTGGTGTCCTCTTTCAGGATCACGGCATCGCTGTCGGCCGGATCGAAGAACGACGGCCAGCCGCAGTGGGATTCGAACTTCTCGGTGCTGCGGAACAATTCGGCTCCGCAGGCTCGGCACTCGTAGATGCCTTCGGTGGTGGTGTCGGTGTACTCGCCGACGCCCGGGCGTTCGGTGCCTGCTTGGCGGAGCACCGCGTATTCCTCGGGGGTCAGCTTCTCGCGCCACTGTGCGTCGGTGAGCTGGACGGCGGGAGCGGAGTTGTTGTCGGTTGCTGAACTCATGCTTCCACGCTAATACGATTTGTCGGGCTATGCCGTTTTCGCAGGTGGCGCGCTCGGCAGCAGGTAGCTCGGTTCGATTCCGTCGTCCAGTCGTCCTTCGCTTCGAGCGGCGAAATAGCGTCCGACGAGAACACCGAAGATGACGACGATCAGCAGCGCCCACCCGAAGGTGGTTCGGAGATAGTCCAGTGCGCGGCCGGTTTCGATCCACCGCCCGGACAGCCATCGGTCGTAGTTCATGAACCCGTAGATCGCGAGCCAGGCGGGCCAGTTGCGTAGCAGTGAGTTCTTCAGCACGACGGTCATCAGCAGCGGGAACAGCATCATGGAGTAGTACATCTGGCCCAGTGATCCCAGCAGCCAGTGTGCGGTCAGGATCAGTCCGGAGGTGGTCGCGAAGAAGAACAGACGATCCTCGCGGCAGTATCGGTAGAGCAACCACAGCGAGATCAGAACCATGATTCCCAGAACCGCACGGATGCCGAGCGTCAGCAGTTCGGGAACACCGTAGTAGCGCCCGTTGCCGACAACGGCGCTGTTGAAGTAGTCGCGAGTCTGCAGTAGGTACGGCAACGTCCGGTCGATGAAGTTCATCGGGTCGACCGACAGCGGCCAGGCGATGGCCATCATCACGACGGGGATCGCGATCGAGGTGATGAAGACCTTCCACTGACGCGTCATCAGCGGAAGCAGCAGCAGCGGCGCGAGCATCGGCTTGATGGCCAGAGTCAGACCCATGGCAACGCCGGCCGACAGGTCCTTGCGCTGGAGTAGATACCCGAGGAAGGCCACCTCACCGAGAAGGACGAAGCCGTTGAAGTTGGTGAACACCAACGTGTTGGTCACGGTTTCGCTGACGAAGGCCGCCAGCAGGAGTGCGGGGGCCGCAACCGAATCGAGCCGGAATCCGAAGATACGCAACAGGATGTACAGCGCGAGCAGAATCGCGACGGTGCTGGCGATGATGAACAGCCAGCGGGACCGCTCGGGATCGATGACGGCGATGGGGGAGAGCAGCATCGTCGCGCTCGGTTGATACAGGTAGTGCGGATCGACCGAGTCGAAGTTGGCCGTGTACACCGGCTGGCGGTTCAGGAATGCCAGGGCAGCGCTGTACACCGGGTTGAAGTCGTTGGTGACGTCACCGTTGACCGCCTTGATCACCACGCGCTGGATGACGGTCATGATGGCGATGGGCCACAGGGCGTACTTGATTACCTCGGCGGTCGTCCGCCCTGACCGCGGCTCCAGAAAGCTAAGTGACACCCGGGAACGGTACCCGAGGCGACGACTGCGCCGGCGAAGGACACCCCGCGATGGGCACCCGACTCAGGCGGGGCAGACGGTGCCGTCCGTCGGAAGCGCGGTGTCGCGGGCGTAGTTCACCGCAGCGCTCTGCAGACACTGGGATCCGCCGAGGCTCGGGTGCCCGCTGCCCTGCCATGCGGCCGAGGCGACGCCTGCACCGGACGCCCCGACCAACCCGGTCACCGAGGACAGGCCGCCATTGCCGACGATCGGGTCGCCGGCGTTGGACAGGACCAACACCGGGACGTCCAGAGACGACGGCAGCGGAATGGATGGAGCCGTCGGCCACGACGAACACAGCAGCGCCGTGAGAGCGGCGTCGGTGCCGTAGATCGGATAGCGGTCGTTCCACTGCGACGACAGGTCGCGAACTCCCTGCGGCGACGGCCACTGCTGCCCGTCCGTGCAGCGAGAAACGAATTGTCCGTCGGTGCCATAGGCGTTTCGACCGCGTTCGGCGAGGGCCTCCAGCGCGGTGGTGTCGGCCGCGGCAGCCGCCGACAGGGTCGTCGACAGGCCGGTGGCCCGCGACGACGCGTCGCCTGCGGTCGATGCGAGCGCGAAAGTGATGCCGTTCAGGATTTCGTGGGTGGACAGCGGCGAGAATTCGCCACCGGCCGCGCGTCCGAGCAGCTCCGCCACGGCGGCCGTCGGGTCGCTGCCGAGAGAGCAGTTCAGAGCGACACAACGCTGGGCAAATGCAGTGAAGGCTGCTTCTTTGCCCTGGGTCCGTTGTTCGGCAAGCGTGATCTGATCGGCACCGATTCCGGTCGGCGAGTCGAGGATCAGGCGGGCGATGTTGTCCGGAAACTTCGCCGCGTAGGCCAACGCGGTGAGCGCGCCGTTGCCCGAGCCGATCACTCCGATCCGGTCCACTCCCCAGAGTTGTCGTAGGCGGTCCAGGTCATCGGCGGCGTAGGTGGTGCCGAAGGCGAGTTCCTGTGGCTGCAACGTGTCGGTGCACTCGATGGTGGCGTCCCGACCGGCGTCGACGGCTCGGTCCACGGCATCGGCGTCGGATCTGGTGAACTGCCCCAGTGCATCGACAGCAGACTTGGTAGGAGACTGGAGGGTGTCGTCGATGCAGTCCACGGCGGTGGATCGGCCGATGCCACGTCGGTCCACCGCGACGACGGGATGCGCCTCGAGCAGGGTCGAGAGCGGACCGGCAGACATCGTCGCGAGCGTGGCGATCGAGGACCGATCCGAACCGGAGGTGAAGACCAACGGGCCCGCATCGGCCGGTGTGCGATCGAGTCGCGCTCGCAGTGCACCGACGGCGAAAGTGCCGAACATCTGCCCGCTGGCGTCGACGTCGGCTTCGTACTCCGCGCACTCCAGGGTCAACCCCGGAGTAGTAGAGGTGAGCCCGAACGTCCCGAGTGTCGCATCGGTGCACTCGGCCCAGGCGAGATCGGAGGTCGGAACTGCGAGTGCTTCCGGTTCCGGCGGCGCTTCTGGCGAGGACTCGGCGGGCTGACCGGGGGAGCGTTGCTCCACCGCGACATCGGGCCGCATCGACGGCCCGGCACCACAGGCCGCGCACGATGTGGCGAGGACGAGGGCGGCGGCGAGCAACGTACGTTTCTGCGTCACCGTGCGAGGCTATCGACTTTTCGATCGGTGCCGCGCCGCGAGCATCGCGAGCTCATGTCACCGGGGTGGACCGCGCGCTGCTCATGGCCGGCGTACCCAGCGTGTGAGCAGCGTCCCGTCCGTGTCACCGAGAACGTGCGTCCGCTGCATCGGCGTGTCGGACGCGTCGCCGGCGTGGGCGATACGGCCCGCCTCTCCGGCGACCAGCATCGGCGAAACCGTCAGGCACAGCTCGTCGGCTGCACCGTCGGACACCAATTGTCCGAACAATCCCGGTCCGCCCTCGCACAGGATGCGGTGGAATCCGAGGTCGGTCAGTGTCGCGATGATGTCGCCGGTCGACACCGATTCGCCGGACACCTCGATCACCGTCGCTCCCGCCGACCGAAGCGCGGCCACCTTCGAGCCGTCAGCCGCTGTCGTGGTCACCACGACGGGCTTGACGTCGGTGTCGGTGATCAATCGGGAATCCGCGTCGATCGAACCGGAGGCGGTGACCACCACGATGGTCGGAATCGGTGCCAGTCCGCCCTCCACCCGTCGTGCTGTCGCCTCGTCGGACAGCGAGACGCCGCCGTAGTTCTCGGCACGAGCGGTTCCGGCACCGACCAGGACGGCGTCGCACAGTTCGCGCAGGATGCCGAACAGTCGGGCGTCCGCGGGGGTGCCGAGGCCCGCCGACTTACCGTTCGCGGTGACCGATCCGTCGATGCTGGCGACGAAGTTCGTGCGGATCCACGGGCGGGCCAGGTCGGTCGGGTAGGCGTGTAGGGCGCGGATGGCATCGTCGTCGAGTATCGAACCGATGGTGGGCATGGACGCGGTCGCCTGCTCCGATGTGAAGTAGGTCCCAATATCGAGAAGCTGCATGAGAGAGATCAGACCACGTCGTTACGCTCGACAAATGTCCGCACGCCTTGTCGACCGAAATCCCGTGGTCCCCTCCGATCAGCTGATCGCGCAGATGGTCCCGCCGGCGATGTTCGACGACGTCAGTTTCTCCTCGTACATTCCAGATCCCAAGGAGCCGACGCAGGCTGCTGCAGTCGCGAAGGCCGAGGAGTTCGCGAGCAAGGTCCAGAAGATCCGTGGCAAGGGCAAGCGCGGCCTCTTCGGCAAGAAGACCCCTGCCGTCGGTGCCGGCCTGTACCTCGACGGCGGCTTCGGCGTCGGCAAGACTCACCTGCTGGCGTCGATCTATCACAGCGTTCCCGAGCCCAAGGCGTTCGGCACGTTCGTCGAGCTCACCCACGTGGTCGGTGCTCTCGGCTTCAACAAGGCACTCGAGGAACTCTCGAACCACAGCGTGCTGTGCATCGACGAGTTCGAGCTCGACGATCCCGGCGACACGATGTTGGTCTCGCGGTTGCTCTCCGAGCTCTCACAGCGCGGAGTGTCCATCGTCGCGACGTCGAACACCCTGCCCGGGCAGCTCGGTGAGGGTCGCTTCGCCGCCGAGGACTTCATGCGGGAGATCAAGAAGCTCGGCTCGATATTCGAGTCCATCCGCGTCGACGGCCCCGACTACCGCCACCGCGATCTGCCCCCGGCCCCCGAGCCCACGTCCGAGTCCGAACTGGTCGAGCGTGCCGACACCATCGACGGTGCGACCCTGGACGACTTCGACGATCTGCTGAAGCACCTGAGCACACTGCATCCCTCGCGCTACGGCAAGTTGCTCGACGGCATTCCTGCGGTGTTCCTGAAGAACGTGCACCCGGCATCGGACCAGGCCATCGCTCTGCGACTCGTGGTCCTCGCCGATCGTCTGTACGACGCAGGCATCCCGGTGACGGCCTCGGGTGGCAAGCTCGACGAGATCTTCACCGAGGAGATGTTGGCCGGCGGCTACCGCAAGAAGTACCTACGCGCCACCTCGCGTCTGCTTGCATTGTCGCGTTTCGCTGCAGTCGGCTGAGTGGACGTCACAGCCTCACCTGCATGACGTAGTCGTCGTGCGTCTGGACTCCGACGACGAAGGTCTTGGTGCCCACGATCTCGAACCCGTGTTTGGCGTAGAACTTCTGCGCCCGCACGTTCTGTTGGTTGACGCCCAACCATGCTGCGGCACAACCAGAATCGCGTGCATGACTCAACGATGACGACATCAGTCGCCCGGCGGCTCCGCTGCCGTGCGCGGTCGGCCGCACATAGAGTTTGCTGATTTCCATGGTCGGCAGGGTCGAGAGGGCCGCGCGAATGTCCGGGTCCGTGGGCGTCTCGGACACGAGAAGCGCATAACCCACCACGTCCGCCTCGACTGTCTGGTCGACGAGGACCGTCCTGGTCGCGTCGGCGATGTAGTTCTCGAAATGACGTACGGACAACACCGTCGAGATGAACTGCTCGATGTCCTCCGCTCGGGTTCCCGGCGGGCAGGCGAGCGGAAAGG
This sequence comes from Rhodococcoides navarretei, assembly GCF_038069675.1. Taxonomy (NCBI): domain Bacteria; kingdom Bacillati; phylum Actinomycetota; class Actinomycetes; order Mycobacteriales; family Nocardiaceae; genus Rhodococcoides; species Rhodococcoides navarretei. Next base: position 2,772,426 of record NZ_JBBPCN010000001.1, on the reverse strand, counting down.
TCGACGCGGCCACCTCGGCGACGCGATGCGCATCGGCGAGAGCTGCCACGCGCACCGTCACAGCAGATCCACCGCATTCTTGGCATCCCGCAGCGACAGGCCGGTGCGGTCGCGCAACAGTTTGATGGCCGAGATCGCTTTTCCTTCGGATTTCAGTGACTGCAATCGCGGGATCAGATCGTCCCAGGGTGTCGGACCGGATTGTGCAGCGTCGACGATGGTGGCCGAGGACGGAAACGGCTCCCCGCGCTCGACGTTCTCGATCGCGTTCTTCGCGTCGGCGAGCCCGGCACCTGTTCGTTCACGAAATACCTTGATGGCCTGGATCTTCTTGTTCGCGGCCAGCAGTCGATGAATGTCTGCGCGGGCGCTCTCGTCGAGACCGATGAGCCTGATGTTCTTCGCGGTCTCCGGGGACGAGCCGGGCTTCTTGCGGGCCAACAGCCATGCCGCGAGCACCGCGGCGTCGACGAGGACCAACGCAACGATGAACCATCCCCAGGTCGGCATGCCTTAGTAGACCACTTCAGCGCAACGGGTCGAAGAGCGGGACGACAACAGACGAATCGGACGTCGGGGCACCGAACAGCGAGACGGCACCGGCAAGGGTTTTTGTTGCCGCGTCGTACTTGACAGGGGCCAGGTCGTGGCCCGCGCCCTCGATGTCGACCAGCAGTGTGTGGGCCGGGATCAGCGCGAGTGCAGCTGTCAGTTCGGCAGTGGTGCCGAACGGGTCCTTCGAGCCGTGTACCACGACCGTCGGTGTTCGCAGGTCGGGAAGATGCTGTGTACGAGCCTTGTCCGGCTTGCCCGGCGGGTGCAGGGGATAGGACGTCAGGACGAGTCCGTCGACGAGGCCCGGGCGGTCGGCCGCGATCATCGACCCTTGCCTGCCACCGTAGGAATGCCCACCGAATGCGATGAATCCGTCCGTAGCGGCGCGAAGACGATCGATGGCCGCGGCGATGCCCAGCCGGTCCTCGTCCGAACGGGACGAATGCGGTGGTCCCTTCGGTTTGCGTACACGAAAAGGAAGATCGAACCGCAGCACCGTGAACCCGGCTGCCGTCCATACTGCCGCGATGCGCTGCAGTAGCAGCGACTCGCAGTTGCCGCCCGCACCGTGCGTCAGAGCGAGGCCGCCCCGTGACGGTATCGACGGTGTGTGCAGAAAGGCGACGCCCCCGCCGAGATCGATATCGGCGGGGGCGTCGGGACCATCGAGTTCAGGCATCGTTCGAGGACGTTACCTTTTCCTGGTTGTCGGCGTGATCCGTGTCGGCAGAGCCGTTGGAGTCGGCGGAGTCCTGGTCATCGGAGTCCACCATCTCACCGTTGTCGTCGACCATGTCCGCGAAAGCGGTTCCCGCAACGGTGCCGTTGGTTCCAGGAAGGGCCACGGTGGGGCGGGCGCCGGGTCGGTAACGGTCGTCGAGGCCCTCGACGGACTTCTTCGCTTCCTCCAGAGTGGCGTCGTCGACTGTGGGTTCGCTCTGAGCATCGTCCGACACGTGAGTGTCCTTCCATCGAAGTGTGTGCGTCGTCTCCACTGTGCACGTCTATGGCGTGAATCACCACACCTGACTTCGGGATGCGGGCCGTCGATCCGTCGGAAATGTCGACTCGACCGGGCAGGCAACCCGATCAGCTCATTTTCATTCTGCACAGCGAACTCTCGCCAGAATCGGACGAATGCCGCACACTCATCTCACGTTTCTCGCACCAGAAGGAATTCATGGACGACTCGGTAGTGATTTCGACGTTTCTGCCCATCGCACTCGCGATCGTCATGTTCGGACTCGGCTTGTCGCTGACCGTCGAGGATTTCCGACGCACCGCACGCACGCCACGGGCCGTTGTGATAGCCCTGGCTCTTCAGATCCTGGTTCTTCCGGTTCTCGCATTCGGACTGATTCTTCTGTTCGACCTACCGCCGTTGCTGGCTGTCGGAGTGATGCTGCTCGCCGCCTCGCCGGGCGGGACCACCGCGAACCTGTTCTCACACCTGTTCCGTGGGGACGTGGCACTCAACGTCACATTGACTGCGGTCAATTCGGTTCTGGCGGCCGTGACCATTCCCGTCATCACCAACTTCGCCATCGCCTACTTCGATGCAGACGGAGAATTGGGCCTGCAGTTCGGCAAGATCGTGCAGGTCATAGCGATCGTATTGATTCCGGTCGCACTCGGAATGCTGGTGCGCAATCGCTCTCTGGGGTTGGCCGAACGCGCGGATCGACCGGTCCGGATCTTCTCGATCGTCATCTTGGTGTCGGTGGCGGTCGGCGCTCTCATCGGCGAGCGATCCAACGTTGTCGGTTACCTCGAACAGGTCGGACTGGTGACGGGGTTGTTCTGCTTCGCAAGCCTCGCCATCGGCTACGGTGCTGCGCGACTGCTGAAGATGGGTGAGCCGCAGTCGATCGCAATCTCGATGGAAATCGGAATCCACAACACCACCGTTGCCCTCACAGTCGCATTGAGCGTGCTCGGAAGCACCGAGGTGGCGATACCGGCCGCTGTCTACTCGGTCCTCATGTACGTATTGGCCACAGCATTCGGCTATCTGGTTTCCAGACGGACCCGCACACAGGTCTCGCCATGAGGTCGGGCAGTACGGATCGAAGGCGACGCCGGCACAAAAAAGGTCCGGCCCCCGTGGTAGGGGGCCGGACCTGGTCGAACTGTGGTGCGCGATACTGGGATTGAACCAGTGACCTCTTCCGTGTCAGGGAAGCGCTCTCCCGCTGAGCTAATCGCGCGTGTCCTCGCATCGGTCGTGCGACCGATGCACTAGCGAGGTGGAGACGGGAATCGAACCCGTGTGCACGGCTTTGCAGGCCGTTGCCTCACCACTCGGCCACTCCACCATGGGTCGAGACCCTCGAGCGGATGACGGGATTCGAACCCGCGACCCTCACCTTGGCAAGGTGATGCGCTACCACTGCGCCACATCCGCATACCCCGGAGGCGCTCACTGCTGGGCAGTTGTTGTCTCCGTGGTGCGGGGAAAACATTAACCCAACGGGAGTGAAACTCACAAATCTCGTGGTCAGCTGCGGAATTCGGTCGATTCACGCATGTGAACGATGTGAAAGCAGAGGCGCGACGCGACTTGCCGAGGCAGTGCGACGACGTCTTCGCCGATCGGGCGGGCGATTCGGTTCGCCGCGGCACCTCGTGTTAATATTTTGCCTCGTTCGGTCCCGTGGCTCAGTGGGAGAGCGTCCGCTTCACACGCGGAAGGTCGCTGGTTCGATCCCAGCCGGGACCACAGGAGAGAAGGCCCGCACCGCTTGCCGGTGTGGGCCTTCTCTGCGTTCGCGGCCGGTAACCTGAGCCGGTGAGCACCGAACAGTCGAAGCCTCAGGCCGTTGCCGACCAGGGTCCGATGGACACAGCCAAGGTGAAGCACCGGCGCTTCCGGGCACGCATCGCCGAGAACAGGTCCCTCGACCTCACGTACCGAATCACGGTCGGTGTCGTCGGCACCGTTGTGTTGGTGCTGGGTGTACTGGCCATTCCCTACCCGGGGCCCGGTTGGTTGATCGTGTTCGCGGGGCTGGGCATCCTGGCCTCGGAATTCGCGTGGGCCAAGAGTGCGCTGCGATTCGTGCGTAAGAGATACGACGCGTTCATGGCGTGGTTCTCGGCGCAGTCGATGTTCGTCAAGGGACTCGGCGTGCTGTTCACCACGGTCGTCGTGCTGGCGACGCTGTGGCTGCTGGGCACGTTCGCGCTGGTCGGGGGTTGGATCGGTCTGGACTGGGCATGGCTCGAGAGTCCGATCTGACGAACGCGTCGCGCTGAGGCCAATCGAGTGGACCGTTGCCGATAGGCTGTCGGAGGCCTTCCTGGCCAGAAGAATCGATCGAGGAGTACTTCGCTGTGAGCATGCCCGTTGTCGCCGCTGTTTCGCCCGCCCGCATCATGGTGCCGGCCGGAACGACGGCAGGTACGGCGCTCCGCGACACCGGCCTGCCGAACAAGGGGCCCGACGCCATCGTCGTCGTGCGCGATCCCGACGGCAAGCTCCGTGACCTGTCGTGGGCACCGGAGGGCGACACCGAGGTCGAGCCCGTTCCGGCGAACACCGAGGACGGACGAAGCGTCATCAGGCACTCGGCTGCTCATGTGCTGGCGCAGGCCGTTCAAGAACTCTTCCCCGACGCCAAGCTGGGCATCGGACCGTTCATCAAGGACGGTTTCTACTACGACTTCGACGTGAAGCAGCCGTTCACCCCCGAGGATCTGACGGCTCTCGAGAAGAAGATGAAGCAGATCGTCAAAGCCGGACAGCGGTTTTCGCGTCGCGTGTACGAGTCGGTGGAGCAGGCCCGCGAGGAGTTGGCGAACGAGCCGTACAAGCTCGAACTGATCGACGACAAGTCCGGCATCGACGATCCCGAGGTCATGGAGGTCGGCGGGGGAGAGCTGACCGCGTACGACAACCTCAACCCTCGGACCGGCGACCGCATCTGGGGCGATCTGTGCCGCGGACCGCACATTCCCACCACCAAGTACGTACCCGCGTTCAAGCTCACCCGCAGTTCGGCTGCGTACTGGCGTGGCAATCAGGACAACGCCGGCCTGCAGCGCATCTACGGAACCGCATGGGAGTCCGTCGAGGCGCTCGATGCGCATCTGGAGCTGTTGGCCGAGGCGGAACGTCGTGATCATCGCAAGCTGGGATCCGAGCTGGACCTGTTCAGCTTCCCCGACGAACTGGGCTCAGGTCTGCCGGTATTCCATCCCAAGGGTGGAGTGATCCGCAACGAGCTGGAGAACTACTCGCGCCAGCGGCACATCGAAGAGGGATACGAGTTCGTCAACACCCCACACATCACCAAGGGCCATCTCTACGAGGTCTCGGGTCACCTCGATTGGTACCGGGACGGCATGTTCCCGGCGATGCACCTGGATGCCGAACTCGACGAGAACGGTGACGTGCGCAAGCCCGGCCAGGACTACTACCTCAAGCCGATGAACTGCCCGATGCACAACCTCATCTTCCGTTCCCGTGGCCGCTCGTACCGTGAGCTGCCGTTGCGTCTGTTCGAGTTCGGGTCGGTCTACCGCTACGAGAAGTCCGGCGTCATCCACGGTCTGACCCGAGTGCGCGGCATGACCCAGGACGACGCGCACATCTTCTGCACCCGCGAGCAGATGCGCGGCGAACTCACCAGCACCCTCGAATTCGTCCTCGGACTGCTCAAGGACTACGGACTCGACGATTTCTATCTCGAACTCTCCACTCGCAACCCGGAGAAGTCGGTCGGCAGCGACGAGGTCTGGGAAGAAGCGACCAACACCCTCGCCGAGGTCGCGGCGGCGTCGGGTCTGAACCTCGTGCCCGATCCGGGTGGTGCCGCGTTCTACGGACCGAAGATCTCGGTGCAGGCCAAGGATGCGCTGGGGCGCACCTGGCAGATGTCGACCATTCAGCTCGACTTCAACCTGCCCGAGCGCTTCGAACTCGAATACACCGGCTCGGGCGGAACCAAGGAACGCCCGGTGATGATCCACCGCGCGTTGTTCGGTTCCATCGAGCGCTTCTTCGGGGTGCTCACCGAGCACTACGCCGGTGCCTTCCCGGCCTGGCTCGCACCGGTTCAGGTCGTCGGCATCCCGGTTGCCGAGGTCTACCAGGACCACCTGTTCGCCGTCGTGAACGAGCTGAAGAAGCGGGGAGTGCGCGCAGAGGTCGATGCCAGTGACGACCGGATGCAGAAGAAGATCTTCAACCAGACCGCCCAGAAGGTTCCCTTCATGCTTCTCGCCGGCGAACGCGACGTCGAAGCGGGTGCCGTGAGCTTCCGATTCCGCGACGGCACGCAGGTCAACGGCGTCCCCGTCGCCGATGCCATCATTGTCGTCACCGACTGGATCTCCCAGCGCAACAACGCATCACCGACCGCCGAACTCATGCAGACCGAACCCGCAGGAGCGAGCTGACCATGTCGGAACAGGACGAATCGATCGTCGTCACCGGGGCCGGTGAGCCCGATCGGCTGCAGCGACTCTGGACGCCGCACAGGATGTCCTACATCGCCGAGGCCCCGCGGGGGTCGGCGAAGTCGAACGAGCCGTTCTCCGACATCCCCAAGATGAGCGACGAGGACGGTCTCGTCGTCGCGCGAGGCGAGTCGGTCTACGCGGTCTTGAACCTGTACCCGTACAACCCCGGTCACACGATGATCGTGCCGTATCGCCGCGTCGCGGCGCTCGAAGACCTCACGCCCGCCGAGAGCGCCGAGCTGATGGCGTTCACGCAGCAGTTGATTCGCGTCATCAAGCGGGTGTCCCGTCCTCACGGCTTCAACGTCGGACTGAACCTCGGTGCTGCAGCAGGTGGATCGCTGGCCGAGCACCTGCACCAGCACATCGTGCCCCGGTGGGGCGGCGACGCGAACTTCATCACCGTGATCAGCGGCGCAAAAGTCATGCCGCAGTTGCTTCGTGACACTCGGGCCCTGCTCGCGTCGGCCTGGAACGAATGAACCACAGGCGAGAGGAGCACGCGCCGTGCTGAGCATTTTCGGCCGTGCGCCGGTCTCGAAGGTGACCGCCCCGCTCGGGCGCGCCCTCAACAGCACCGGGCTGACCCCCGACTCCGTGACGATCATCGGCACCGTCGTCACGGTCACGGCCGCGGTCACCATGTACCCGGCCGGCTACCTGTGGTGGGGTTCGGTCGTCATCACCCTGTTCGTGTTGTTCGACATGCTCGACGGTGCCATGGCGCGGGCTCGGGGCGGTGGCACCAAGTACGGTGCCGTCCTCGATGCGACGTGCGATCGAGTGGCCGACGGTGCGATCTTCGGTGGCCTGGCCTGGTGGGCGGTGTACTCCGAGCAGGACAAGCTGCTGCTCGTTGCCACCCTGATCTGCCTGGTCACCTCCCAGGTGATCTCCTACGCCAAGGCGCGCGCCGAGGCCAGCGGGCTCTCGGCCGACGGGGGTTGGATAGAACGCCCCGATCGCCTGGTCATCGTTCTCGTCGGTGCCGGATTCACCGGCGTCGGACGGCATTTCGACATTCCGTGGCTGGACAGTGTGATCTACCCGGCGATGTGGATTCTCGCCGCCCTGAGCATCGTGACGGTATTCCAACGGGTTCTCGCAGTCCGTGGATCCGAGGGTGCTCGCGACATCATCGTTGCTCCGGTGGCACCCGCATCCGACGACGGCGACGTGGCCGCGTCGTGAAACTCTCCGAGAGAGCGAGCGACGCGGGCTACGCGGCCGGCTGGCGACTGGTCCGGGCTCTGCCCGAACCGGTGGCACGACGCCTGTTCGATCGCGGGGCCGACCTCGCGGCGACACGCAACGGTGGCCCGGATCAACTGCGTCGCAATCTCGCTCGTGTTCTCGGGACCACTCCCGCCGAGGTGCCCGACGAGCTGATTCGCGACAGCGTTCGCTCCTACGCTCGCTACTGGCGCGAGGCGTTTCGGTTGCCGTCGATGGATCTCGCTGCGCAGGCCGCCGTCATCGATCGGTGCGTGAACGGCAAGGAACATCTGGAGGGTGCGCTCGCCGCAGGTAGGGGAGTAGTGCTGGCGCTGCCGCACAGTGGCAATTGGGACATGGCCGGAATGTGGCTGGTGCGCACGCATGGTGGGCTCTCGACCGTTGCCGAACGTCTGAAGCCCGAATCTCTGTACCAGCGATTCGTCGCCTATCGGGAGAGCTTGGGATTCGAGATCTTTCCGCTCAGCGGCGGTGAGCAACCGCCGCTGCTCGCATTGTCCGAGAGGTTGCGCGAGAACAAGGTCGTCTGTCTGCTCGGTGAGCGAGATCTCGCCAAGCACGGGGTGCCGGTCACCTTCTTCGGTGAACCGACCCGGATGCCCGCGGGTGCTGCGAAGCTGGCGATCGACACCGGAGCGACGCTGCTGCCGGTGCACGGCTACTTCGACGGCGACGGCTGGGGCTTCGACATCTCGCCCGCAGTGGACGTCTCGGCCGGAATCGGCCCCGCCACACAGGCGTTGGCCGATCATTTCGCTGCCGGAATCCGAGCTCACCCGGCCGACTGGCACATGCTCCAACCGCTGTGGATGAGCGACTGGTCGGCCGAGCGACGCGCCCGAATCGAGGGCGCGTGAGGATCGGCATGGTGTGCCCGTACTCGTTCGACGTTCCCGGTGGAGTGCAGGCACACGTTCAGCAGTTGGCCGAGGTGTTCATCGAACGAGGACATCGCGTCAGTGTCCTGGCACCGGCGTCCGACGACGTCGAGTTACCGGATTTCGTGGTGTCGGCGGGCGAAGCGCTCGCCATTCCGTACAACGGTTCCGTCGCGCGGCTGCGATTCGGGCCGGTCACCTATTCGCGAATCCGTAAGTGGATCTCCGACAACGACTTCGACGTGCTGCACATCCACGAACCGAACGCGCCCAGCCTGTCGATGTTGGCGCTCAAGGCCGCGGACGGCCCGATTGTGGCCACCTTCCACACCTCGACGACGAAGTCCTTGGTGCTCAGCACCTTTCAGGGTGTGTTGCGTCCGTACCACGAGAAGATCAGCGGCCGTATCGCGGTGTCCGAGCTCGCCCGGCGCTGGCAGGTCGAGGCCCTGGGATCCGACGCCGTCGAGATCCCCAACGGAGTCGACGTGCCCGCATTCGCCGATGCCCCTGTGCTGGAAGGCTATCCACGCGCCGGTCGTACAGTCCTATTCCTCGGCCGGTTCGACGAACCGCGCAAAGGGATGGCCGTCCTGCTCGGCGCTCTGCCCACCCTCGTCGAATCCCATCCCGACATCGAGATTCTCATCGTCGGCCGCGGCGACGAGGACAAGCTCCGCAAGGATGCCGGTGCACTCGCATCGCACCTGACCTTCCTGGGGCAGGTGGACGACGCGACCAAGGCATCCGCAATGCGCAGCGCCGACGTCTACTGCGCGCCCAACCTCGGCGGTGAGAGCTTCGGCATCGTCCTCGTCGAGGCCATGGCCGCTGGAACACCCGTGGTGGCAAGCGAACTCGACGCATTCCGGCGGGTCCTGCGGGACGGCTCCTGCGGATTGCTGGTCCCGATCGACGATTCCGATGCCATCGCCGCCGCAATCACCTCGATCCTGTCCGACGATGCCGTGCGTGCACGCCTGGTCGACGCCGCCTCCCTCGCCGTGACCACCTACGACTGGCCCGTCGTCGCCGAGCAGATCCTGCGAGTCTACGAAACCGTCACGCTCGGTGGCCAGAAAGTGCGGGCGGCGAACTGATGACGCTCTCGGCGCTCACGATCCTGGTACTCGGACTGATCGCGTTACTGATCCTCGTCGTCGGCCTGTGGGCGTACGGAACGGCCAACCGACTCGACCGCCTGCACGTCCGCACCGACCTCGCCTGGCAGGCGCTCGATGCAGCGCTCGCCCGCCGTGCCGTCGTCGCGCGAGCGGTGTCCGCTGCCACCCGCGACTCGGCCTCGTCGAGCAGAGAGCTTGCCGCACTTGCCGATCGGGCCGAACGCGTCGACCGGTCGCAACGCGAAGAGGCGGAGAACGCGGTGTCCATGGCGCTGGCCGTCGTCGAACCGAACTCCTTGCCCCCGCAACTGGTTGCCGAACTGGCCGATGCGGAGGCTCGCGTGCTCATCGCTCGCCGATTCCACAACGATGCCGTTCGCGACACCCTCGCCCTGCGAGTCAGACGTCCGGTCCGCTGGTTGCACCTCGGCGGAACTGCGGCCTTGCCGTCGTATTTCGAGATAGCAGAACGATCTGCTGCCGCGGCGTTCGGTAGCGAGAACCGCGCGACCCCGCGGACGTCCGCGCGGGTGGTGCTGCTCGACGAGCGCGGCCGTGTACTGCTGCTGCGCGGACACGATCCGACGGTTCCCGACACCTTCTTCTGGTTCACCATCGGTGGGGCAGTGGAGAAGGGCGAGTCGCTTCGCGAGGCAGCGGTGCGCGAAGTACACGAGGAGACCGGACTGACCGTCGCTCCTGCCGATCTGCGCGGTCCGTTGTGGCGCCGAGTTGCGACGTTCCCGTTCAACGGAACCCTGATCCGCTCCGAGGAATTGTTCTTCGCGATCCGAACGCAGGAGTTCGAGCCGCACAGTGCGGGATTCACGGACTTCGAGCGCCGCACCGTGACCGGCCACCAGTGGTGCACCGAGGCGGACATACGTGCGCTCAGCGCCGTCGGCGAGAACGTCTATCCCCAGGACCTGGCGGAACTGCTCGACGAAGTGAACGTGGCTCTCGCTCGACGCGGCGACCCGGACGTGCGCGCCATTCGGTAACCAGCTGGACCCTTTCGAGCAGTCCAGCAATCGTCAAGTGGTTATGGGAATCGCAGGGGAGAAGGCCTACTGTTCTGGGCGCGACATCGCGCCGCGCGCGATCGCACCTATCAGTCCGGAGCGCCGTAACGGCGTCGAAGAACACAGGAGTTTCCCTTGACTACCCCACACGCCTCGAACACGCCCGCCTCATCGGTCGACGGTGGATCCGGCGAGAACGGAGTCGGCACCGCACGCGTCAAGCGGGGTATGGCCGAGATGCTCAAGGGCGGCGTCATCATGGACGTGGTCACCGCCGATCAGGCCAAGATCGCCGAGGACGCCGGAGCAGTGGCCGTCATGGCACTCGAGCGCGTCCCCGCCGACATTCGTGCCCAGGGTGGGGTGTCGCGCATGAGCGACCCCGACATGATCGACAGCATCATCTCCTCGGTCAGCATCCCGGTGATGGCGAAGGCCCGCATCGGCCACTTCGTCGAAGCGCAGATCCTGCAGAGCCTCGGCGTCGACTACATCGACGAGTCCGAGGTGCTCACCCCGGCCGACTACGCCAACCACATCGACAAGTGGAACTTCACCGTTCCCTTCGTCTGTGGTGCCACCAACCTGGGTGAGGCAATGCGCCGAATCACCGAGGGCGCGGCCATGATTCGCTCCAAGGGAGAGGCCGGCACCGGCGACGTCTCGAACGCGACGACGCACATGCGCAAGATTCGCGACGAGATCCGTCGCCTCACCTCGCTCCCCGAGGACGAGCTGTACGTGGCGGCGAAAGAACTGCAGGCCCCGTACGACCTGGTCGTCGAGGTCGCCCGGGCCGGCAAGCTGCCCGTCACACTGTTCACCGCGGGCGGCATCGCCACACCCGCAGACGCAGCGATGATGATGCAGCTCGGTGCCGAGGGTGTATTCGTCGGATCGGGAATCTTCAAGTCCGGCAACCCCAAGGAACGCGCCGAGGCGATCGTCAAGGCCACCACGTTCTTCGACGACCCCGACGTGCTGGCCAAGGTGTCGCGTGGCCTCGGCGAAGCGATGGTCGGCATCAATGTCGACGACCTTCCCGTGGGGCACCGGTTGGCCGAGCGCGGTTGGTGACGGTCCTCCGTCAGTTCCGTTCGAGCGCCGGGCGGTCCGGATGGTCCCAACGGACCAGAAGATCCGGCCGCTCGGCGGAACCGTCCGAGTAGTCGAGGCCGTCGTAGTACGCGAGCAGAGGCGCGCAGGTCCACTGATCTGCGTCGCTGGTTCTGCGACGTAATGCGCTCGCCGACAGGCGTAGCTGCACCGACAGATCGACGTTCAATCCCCGTCCGAGCAGCATGGGTCCTGCGATCAGGACGATCTGATTCGCTGGTGCCGGGACGGTTCGGGCACGAGCCGAACGGTCGGTGGCCTCATCCCACAGTCTCGGTAGAAAGTGACCTCCGCCACCGGGCCGTAGTGGGGCGATGACCTCTCGAACGAGGGCGTCGTAGTCGAACCACAGTGTGCGATAGCTCAATTCGTCGGTGCGCGAGTACTCGAATCGAATCGACGCAGGTCGCACGTAGTCGTGCAGGTCGACGATGTCAGCCGGACGGCCCCGAGAGCGGGCGTGTTCGGCTGTGCGCGTGGCGAAGTCGACCGGTCGCGCGGCATCCGCGCCGTCGATCACGACGATCGATCGGGCCCCGTCCGGGCACGAATCGACGATCGACTCCACGAGAAGATCGGGAAATATCGGCACCGGTTGAACCACACCGACCATCTTGCCTGGTCCGTCCATTGTTAGCCTGAGCCGTTGTCACAGAAAGGTGGACACCAGCCATGGCCAGCATCGAGGACATTCTCGAATTGGAACGGATCGAGAACGACGTCTATCGGGGACGGACTTTCCCTTCTCGGCTGCCCCGTACGTTCGGCGGGCAGGTGGCGGGCCAAGCGCTCGTCGCTGCGGTACGCACAGTGGCTCCCGAATTTCGTGTGCATTCGCTGCACGGCTACTTCCTCCGTCCCGGCAATCCGAACGAACCGGCCGTGTTCATGGTCGACAGGATTCGCGACGGGCGGTCGTTCTGCACTCGCCGGGTCACCGGGATACAGGACGGTAAAGCGATATTCACGATGTCTGCTTCCTTCCACGGCGACGACTCCGGCATCTCGCACCAGGACACCATGCCCGAGGTGCTGGGACCGGACAGTCTGCCCGATCCCACGACCCTGGCCGAGTACGACCACTCGTTCTACCGGGAGTGGTCCGAGTGGGACATTCGTGTCATTCCCGAGGACCAGACCGTCAAGCACCCGAGTTTCGCTGCGCAGCAACGTGTATGGTTCCGCTACCGAGACACGTTGCCCGACGATCAGGTGTTCCACGTCTGCGCACTCGCCTACATGAGCGACATGACGCTGCTCGGATCGGCCAAGGTTCCGCACCCCGACGCCGTCACGCAGACGGCCTCGCTCGACCACGCGCTGTGGTTCCTGCGGCCGTTCCGGGCAGACGAATGGTTGCTGTACGACCAGACGTCGCCCTCGGCCGATTTCGGGCGGGCGCTGACTCAGGGGCGGATATTCGACACCTCCGGTCGCATGGTCGCCGCGGTGGTGCAGGAAGGGCTCATGCGGTTCGAGCGCGACCCTCACAAGTCCAACATCGATCCATTCGGACGCAAGTGAGCGTTCCGACCGTTGGAGTTCTCGCACTGCAGGGAGACGTTCGCGAGCATCTGGCCGCACTCGAGTCGAGCGGTGCGCGTGGCGTCACGGTGCGTCGGCCCGCCGAGTTGGCGCAGATCGACGGGCTCATCATCCCCGGCGGGGAATCGACGACCATGAGCAACTTGCTCGGCGTGTTCGATCTTCTCGATCCACTGCGTGCTCGGTTGACCGAGGGGTTGCCCGCCTACGGTTCGTGTGCGGGCATGATCCTGCTTGCGTCCGAGATTCTCGACACCCGCCCCGACGCCCGGCATCTCGATTCCCTCGACATCACCGTGCGGCGCAACGCTTTCGGTCGTCAGGTCGATTCCTTCGAGACCGATCTCGACGTCACCGGCATCGACGGTGGGCCCGTTCGTGCGGTGTTCATCCGGGCACCCTGGGTCGAGCGGGTGGGCGAGAACGTCGAGGTGCTCGCCGCCGTGCCGCACGGACCGGCCGCCGGACGCGTGGTGGCCGTTCGCCAGAACTCCGTTCTCGCGACGAGCTTCCATCCCGAGGTCACCGGCGACGATCGAGTGCACCGGCTCTTCGTGGACATGGTGCGAGGCCGCTAGAACCTTCGTTGGTCGGTCGGTGCCGAGCGCGGTACCGGGCGAGTAAAGTCGACAACACTGATTTCGAGCAGGAAGGGGCCCTATCGCATGAGCGGCCACTCAAAATGGGCCACCACCAAGCACAAGAAGGCGGTGATCGACGCCCGACGCGGCAAGTCTTTCGCCAAGCTCATCAAGAATATCGAGGTGGCGGCCCGCACGGGTGGCGGTGACCCCACCGGTAACCCGACGCTCTTCGACGCCATCCAGAAGGCGAAGAAGACCTCGGTGCCCATCGACAACATCGAGCGGGCGCGCAAGCGAGGTGCCGGTGAGGAAACCGGTGGTGCCGACTGGCAGACCATCATGTACGAGGGGTACGGCCCCAACGGCGTCGCCATTCTGATCGAGTGCCTCACCGACAACCGCAACCGCGCCGCCGGCGAGGTGCGGGTGGCGATGACACGCAACGGTGGAAACATGGCCGACCCGGGTTCGGTGTCGTACTTGTTCTCCCGAAAGGGCGTGGTGACCCTCGAGAAGAACGGTCAGAGCGAGGACGACGTCCTGATGGCCGTCCTCGAAGCCGGTGCCGAGGAAGTCAACGACAACGGTGACACGTTCGAGGTCGTCAGCGAGCCGACAGACCTGGTCGCCGTGCGCACCGCCCTGCAGGAGGCCGGAATCGACTACGACTCGGCCGAGGCCAGCTTCCAGGCATCGGTCAACGTCCCGGTCGACGCTGACGGCGCACGCAAGGTGTTCAAGCTCATCGATGCACTCGAAGACAGCGACGACGTGCAGAACGTGTGGTCCAACGTCGACCTCTCGGACGAGGTCATGGCGGAGCTCGACGAGGAGGACTGACCCTCGTCGCGTCCCACGACGTGATCGACCGGGTGTCGTATCCCTGATCCGACGGTGCGCTCCGCTACGCTATCGAACAACAGTTCGTAAGCGGAAGGTGTGGTGGCGTGCGGGTGATGGGTGTCGACCCCGGTCTCACCAGGTGTGGGCTCAGTCTGATCGAGGGTGGCGTCGGCCGAACGGTGGTCGCGCTCGATGTCGATGTGGTGCGAACGCCCGCGGACATGGATCTCGCACAGCGTTTGCTGCGGATCTCCGAGGCCGCGGAGTACTGGCTCGATACCCACAAGCCTTCGGTGGTGGCCATCGAGCGCGTCTTCGCCCAACACAATGTGCGCACGGCCATGGGCACCGCTCAGGCCGGTGGTGTCATCGCCCTCGCGGCGGCCAGGCGGGGCGTGGACGTCTGCTTCCACACTCCCAGTGAGGTCAAAGCCGCCGTCACGGGCAACGGCTCGGCCGACAAGGCGCAGGTGACCGCAATGGTCATGCGCATTCTCGGTCTGCAGACGGCACCGACTCCCGCCGACGCGGCCGACGCCCTGGCTCTCGGCATCTGTCATTGCTGGCGAGCGCCGATGATCGCCCGCATGGCGAAGGCCGAAGCCATGGCCGCCGAACAGAAACGCAAGTACGACGTGCGTCTGGCCGAGGAGCGCAAGGCTCGCGCCGCCGTGGCACGCAGGATCGAGAAAATGGCGAAGAAGGAGGCGGGCGCACGATGATCGCGTCGATCAGGGGATCGGTGGTCGACATCGCGCTCGATCACGCCGTCCTCGAGGCCGCGGGTGTGGGATACCGCGTCAACGCCACGCCGGCGACATTGGCGACGCTGCACCGGGGGAGCGAAGCGACCCTTCTGACGACGATGATCGTGCGCGAGGATTCGCAGACGCTGTACGGGTTTCCCGACAAGGAGTCGCGTGAGCTGTTCGAATTGCTCCTCACCGTGACCGGCGTCGGGCCGAGAATCGCCATGGCAACGCTCGCCGTGCACGAGCCCGACGCGCTGCGAACGGCTCTGGCGGACAGCGACATCGGGGCATTGACCAGAGTGCCCGGCATCGGCAAGCGCGGCGCGGAGCGAATGGTCGTCGAACTGCGCGACAAGGTCGACGCCGTGGTCGGACGCGCCGGAAGTGCCGCCGTGCCGGGATCCGGTGCGGGCAATTCGATGCGAGACCAGATCGTCGAGGCGCTGATCGGTCTCGGATTCCCCACCAAGCAGGCCGAGGAAGCGACCGACGCGGTGCTCGCTCAGCAGCCCGAGGCCACGACGTCGATCGCGTTGAGGTCGGCACTCGCATATCTCGGTAAGTCCAGGTAGGGCGGCGTGACCGAGGACGACCAATTCGCCGAATCTCAGGTCGGCGCGGACGCGATGTCCGACGATCTGGATGTCGAGACGAGTCTGCGTCCGAAGAACCTCACCGATTTCATCGGGCAACCTCGAGTGCGGGAGCAACTTCAGCTCGTGTTGTCGGGTGCCAAGATGCGCGGCGGCACCCCCGATCACATCCTCATGTCCGGGCCGCCGGGCCTCGGCAAGACCAGTATGGCGATGATCATCGCCGCCGAGCTGGGCACCTCGCTACGGCTCACATCGGGCCCAGCGCTCGAGCGAGCAGGCGACCTCGCGGCGATGCTCAGCAACCTGGTCGAGGGCGACGTGCTGTTCATCGACGAGATCCATCGCATCGCCCGCCCGGCCGAAGAGATGCTGTACCTGGCGATGGAAGATTTCCGTGTCGACGTCATCGTCGGCAAGGGGCCGGGGGCTACCTCGATTCCACTCGAGGTCGCACCGTTCACGCTCGTCGGTGCCACCACCAGGTCGGGCGCACTCACCGGACCGCTGCGAGACCGGTTCGGATTCGTGGCCCACATGGACTTCTACGAGCCGAGCGAACTCGAGCGGATTCTCATGCGGTCGGCCGGCATCCTCGGCGTACCGATCGACCGGGACGGCTGCGCCGAGATCGCCGGGCGTTCACGCGGCACCCCCCGAATCGCGAACCGGCTGCTCCGGCGAGTCCGCGACTACGCGGACGTGCGCGGCGACGGCACCGTCACCCAGGACACCGCCAAGGCCGCCCTGGTGGTCTACGACGTGGACAAGCTCGGTCTCGACCGACTGGACCGCGCCGTGCTGAGCGCGCTCATCCGGAGCTTCGGCGGAGGGCCGGTGGGTGTGTCGACACTGGCCGTTGCCGTCGGTGAGGAACCGTCGACGGTCGAGGAAGTGTGCGAGCCGTTCCTGGTGCGTGCCGGAATGATCGCCCGTACCCCCCGCGGGCGCGTCGCGACCGCAGCCGCCTGGCAGCACCTCGGTCTGACGCCGCCGCCGGATCTCGCCGTGGGCGGAATCTCGGTCCGATCATCGGAGGTTCAGCAGGGATTATTCGAGTGAATCGGGCACAACAGGACACGAACGGACCGGACCGCTTCCAGGTAATGGCACACTGGGTAGCTGCGAGGCCCGCACCTGCGGTGTTCTCGCACGAGACAATGACGTATTTCGAACCCGACTTCGAGGACTGACCTTCCGATGGATTTGCTGTTTCCGCTGCTGATCGTGGCCCTTCTGGTTCCGCTCTTTCTCAACGCGCGTCGACAGAAGAAGGTGTTGGCCAAGACAACGGAAATGCAGGACTCGCTGAAGATCGGTGACGAGGTCGTCACCACCGCCGGCCTCTACGCCCGCGTGGTCCTCGTCGAGGACGACACGATCGACCTGGAGATCGCCGATGGCGTCATCACCACCTGGTCGCGTGCAGTCGTACGTGAGGTGTTGCCCGACGATTCCGAGTTCGACGACACCGAGGTCGACGCCACCACCCAGGCTGACATCGCGGCGCTGGGCTCGAACGACACCGCGGGACCGTCCCTGAGCAAGGCAGACGCGAGTCGGCCGGACGAGACCATCGAGCAGACGTCGAAGAGGCTCGAAAAAGAGTGAGCACTATGTGACCGAAACCGCTGTCGGAGACAGTATCCGGCAGCGGTTTTCTCTGCGGTGACCGATGTGGTGCACAATCGCACCGCTCACCGCTGACACATCGGGCCGCCAGGCCCTGCAGGAACCGACACTTTCCAACGCCTCAGAGGAGAAACACACACCGTGGCACCTTCCAGCGGACCGGTGCAACCCGCCCGCTATCTCGCCGTTTTCGCGGTGCTGATGGCAGCGGTGTATGCCATGGTCTTCTTCACCGGAGACAAAGACCCCTCGCCGAAGTTGGGAATCGACCTGCAGGGCGGCACGCGCGTGACCCTCACCGCGCGGACCCCCGACGGCAACGCACCGACGCAGGACAGCCTGCAGCAGGCTCAGCAGATCATCGAGACCCGCGTCAACGGGCTGGGTGTCTCGGGCTCCGAGGTGGTCATCGACGGCGACAACCTCGTCATCACGGTGCCCGGCGACGACAGCTCCCAGGCGCGCACACTCGGGCAGACCGCGCGTCTGTTCATTCGGCCGGTCCTGGGCTCCATCGCTCCGTCGGCGGGCGAGGGAGCGGGCACGCAGCAGACCCCGGCCGCACCGGTCGATCCTGCTGCACCGGCGGACCCTGCTGCACCGGCAGACCCTGCCGCTTCGGCTGACCCGGCCGCGCCTGCAGATCCGGCCACTCCGCAGAATCGGGTGTTCCCGGCGCAGGATCCCACCACGGTCGATCCGAGTCCCGCTCCCGCCACGGATGCGCCCGCCACCGGTGAGCCGGCCACCGACGCACCGGCGGCCGACGATCCCGCCACCAATGCGAACCTGTCCGACGCAGAACGTGCTGCCCAGGAGATCGCCGACGCCAAAGCCCTCCGGCAGAGCGAGGATCCACAGATCCAGCAGTTGGCCATGCAGTCCCTCGACTGCAACGCCGCCGATCCGCTCGCCGGCAACGACGACCCGGCGCTTCCCCTCGTGGCGTGCTCGACCGATGGAACGGCCGTCTACCTGCTCGGTCCCACGATCATCGACGGACAGCAGATCTCCGACGCGACCTCCGGATTCGACAGTCAGCAGGCCCAGTTCCAGGTGAGCCTGACGTTCGACTCGGAAGGCTCGAACACCTGGGCTCAGTTCACCGCGGCCAATCTGCAGAAGCAGGCTGCGTTCGTGCTGGACTCGAAGGTCATCAGCGCGCCGGTCATCCAGGGTGCCACCCCCGCCGGCAGCGCCACCTCGATCACCGGCAACTTCAACGCCCAGACCGCGTCCGAGCTCGCCAACACCCTCAAGTACGGCTCCCTGCCGCTGTCCTTCGTGTCCTCGGAGGCCGAAACGGTCTCGGCAACGCTGGGATTGGCCTCGCTCGAGGCCGGCCTGATCGCGGGTGCCATCGGTCTCGCGCTCGTATTGGTGTACTGCCTGCTCTACTACCGCGCCCTCGGCGTGCTCACGGCGATGTCGCTGGTGCTGGCCGGTCTCGTCGTCTACGGAATCATCGTTTTGTTGGGTAGATGGATCAGCTTCACCCTCGACCTCGCCGGCATCGCCGGACTGATCATCGGTATCGGTATGACCGCGGACTCGTTCGTCGTGTTCTTCGAGCGCATCAAGGACGAGATCCGTGAGGGGCGCAGTTTCCGATCTGCGGTTCCTCGTGGTTGGGCGCGGGCACGCAAGACGATCCTGTCGGGCAACGCGGTCAGCTTCATCGCGGCCGCGGTGCTCTACGTGCTGGCCGTGGGCCAGGTCCGCGGGTTCGCGTTCACCCTCGGCTTGACGACGATCCTGGACATCATCGTCGTGGTGCTGGTGACATGGCCGCTGGTGTACCTGGCGTCGAAGTCCAAATTCTGGTCCAAGCCGTCCGTCAACGGTCTCGGTGCCGTTCAGCAGATCGCTGCGGAGCGCAAGCGCGCGGCCAACAAGGCTCTCGCCGTGAAGACCGGCACTGCGCCGTCGAAGGAGGCATGACATGTCGGACACGACCACGTCGACCCCATCGCCCCTCGACGATTCGGGAGTCGATCAGTCCACCCAGCCCAAGCACAGCTGGCTGTCCCGGCTTTACACCGGCACCGGTGCCTTCGACATCATCGGTCGTCGCCGGTTCTACTACATCCTCACCGGCGTCATCGTGCTGGTGTGCTTGCTGAGCTTCCTGGTTCGTGGCTTCACCCTCGGTATCGATTTCGAGGGTGGAACTCGTATCGCTCTGCCCGCCGCCGACAACATCTCCACCGAGCAGGTCGAGACCGTCTACAACGACTCCCTCGGTATGCCGCCGGTATCGGTGCAGACGGTCGGGTCCGGTGCGGCGGCAACGGTACAGATCCGTTCCGAGGCACTCGACCCCGCCGAGGTGGACAGCCTGCGTCAGGCGTTGTTCGAGGCATTCCAGCCGCAGGACAACT
This sequence comes from Rhodococcoides navarretei, assembly GCF_038069675.1. NCBI lineage: Bacteria > Bacillati > Actinomycetota > Actinomycetes > Mycobacteriales > Nocardiaceae > Rhodococcoides > Rhodococcoides navarretei. The sequence continues at coordinate 2,752,702 of NZ_JBBPCN010000001.1, read as the reverse complement.
CAGGTACCGCCACACCCAATGCCATCAGTGTGTCCGACGTCAGTGAGACCTGGGGGAGCCAGATCACCGAGAAGGCGCTCATTGCGCTCGCGGTCTTCCTGGTCGTCGTCAGCATCTACATCGCCGTTCGATACGAACGGGACATGGCCTTCGCGTCTCTGGCTGCCCTGGCGTTCGACCTCGTCGTCACCGCAGGCGTGTACTCGCTCGTGGGCTTCGAGGTGACTCCGGCGACGGTCATCGGCTTGCTCACGATTCTCGGTTTCTCCCTCTACGACTCGGTGGTGGTGTTCGACAAGGTCGAAGAGAACACCCGCGGCATCCTCAATCTGCACCGCAAGACGTTCGCGGAGCAGGCCAACCTGGCCGTCAACCAGACTCTGATGCGCTCGATCAACACGACCGTGATCGGCGTGCTGCCGGTGTTGGCGTTGATGGTCGTGGCGGTCTGGCTGCTCGGAGTCGGCACGCTGAAGGATCTGGCGCTGGTGCAGCTCGTGGGCATGATCGTCGGTGCCTACTCGTCCATCTTCTTCGCCACACCGCTGTTGGTGACGCTCAAGGAGAAGTGGGGCCCTGTCGCCGTTCACACGCGGAAGGTCCACTCCAAACGGGCCGAAGCGGCTGCTCGTGCGGCCGGTCTCGCCCCGGAGCCGGTGGCCGTCGGCGTCGCCGCTCCGAAGGCGTCGGCTCCGCAGCCGGGCAATCGGCCCACCGGGAAGCGGAACAAGAAGCGCCGGTAAGACGACCCTCGACAGAGACGGAGAGTGCACGTGAAACGCAGGTGGAGCGCCGCACTCGCGGTGGCGGGTCTCGCTGCAGTATCCGTCACCGCGTGTTCCTCGGCCGAGGACAAAGTGCCCTCGATCGGCTACTCGTTCGACAACGTGGTGAACACCTACAACGCGAGAACCGTCGACGGCGCGGCGTCGGGAGCCCGGCAGGCGTTCACTCGGGTGCAGGTGGGTTTCAGCTACCTCGGACCCGAGGGAGACGCATTGTCGGACAACGACATCGGAACCGTGTCGGTGATACCCGGCGACGTCTTGACCGTGCAGTACTCCATCGCCCCCGCCGCGACCTACTCGGACGGTGCGCCGATGGCCTGTGACGATCTGGTGCTGGCCTGGGCGGCGAACAGCGGCAGATTCGCCACCGATGGCCCCCTGTTCGACGCGGCGTCCACGGCCGGTTACTCCGACATCCAACGCATCGATTGCGTCCCGGGAGCCAAGGAAGCCACGGTCGTCTTCGCCCCGGGACGCAGCTACCAGAATTGGCGTGCTCTGTTCGGTGCCACCGACCTGCTCCCGGCCCATGTCGCGGCCCGGGCTGCGGGCGTGCCGAACGTCGTCGATCCCGTCCTGGCCGAGGACGACGACGTGGTGAGCCGCATCGCCGACTTCTGGAACACCGGATGGACCTTGACGCCGGGTTCGATCGACCTCGCGTTGCTACCCTCGGCCGGTCCGTACCGCATCGATTCCTACACCGCCGAGGACGGTCTCGTCCTCGTCGCCAACGACGCCTGGTGGGGAATCCCACCCGAGACCGAGCGAGTCGTCGTCTGGCCGAAGGGGGCCGACCTGGCGGCGAAGTCGACGGACGGCTCGCTGGACGTGGTCGACCACGGTGCCGGGGCCGTCGAACTCGGTGTCACCGAGGGATTCACGACCACCGAGCAACCATCGCGAGGCGTCGAGCAGCTGACGTTCGCAACTCAGGGGGTGCTGGCAGAGGCGAGCGCACGTCGGGCTGTGGCCGCATGCATTCCGAGATCCGACCTGTTCGACACGCTGGGTCATCCCGGCTTCGAGGCGGCATCGGCCGGTCTGGGCTCGGGCGTCGTCGACTCCCGTCTCGTCCAGCCCGACACGCTCGAGTATCCGTCGGTCGCAACAGCGGTGGGAGATCGATACCAGCGCTCGGACCTCGACCAGGCGCGCCGAGAACTGGATGCCGCAGGGGAGAGTGCCCTGACCGTCCGAGTCGGCTACCGGGGACCGGACGCACGCCGGGCCCAGGTGGTGAGCCGGATGGCCGCCGATTGCGCCGCCGCGGGGATCACCGTGCAGGACGTGAGCTCTCCGGATTTCACCCCGTCTGCTCTGCGCGCCGGAGCGGTGGATGCCGTTCTCGGTAGCAGCGGGTCACTACCGGGACCGTCGGGTTCGGCTGCCGCGGTCACTGCGCGGTATTCGTTGCGGACGGGGATCGGTCTGAACGTGGGCGGTTACAGCAACGGCAGGATCGATTCCGTCGTCGATCAGTTGGCGGTGACCGATGACCCCGAGCGGGTATTGGCACTGGCCACCGAGGGCGAGAACATTCTGTGGAACGACATGCCGTCGCTTCCCCTGTACAACGAGCCGCGCACCACCGTCGTCAGTGACGGAATGCAGGACGTGGTGCCCAACCCCACGGCCGCTGGTGCCGGATGGAACATGGATCGGTGGGTGCTTCTTCGATGAACGATGCAGGCGATCGAGTGGGTGCCGCCGCAGCCGTGACCAGGCTGACGCGGTGGGTCGACGATTTTCCCGTCCCCGGCGTCCGCTTCGGGGATCTGACACCGGTGTTCGCCGACGGCCTTGCGCTACGCAGCGTCGTGTCGGAACTGGCTCTGGGCTTCGAGGACGTCGACCTGGTGGCGGGTATCGACGCGCGGGGATTCCTGCTGGGGGCAGGAGTCGCCCTCGAACTCGGGTGCGGTGTGCTCGCGGTGCGCAAGGCGGGTAAATTGCCGCCTCCTGTGCATTCACGGTCGTACGACCTCGAGTACGGAACGGCCGAGTTGCAGATCCCGACGGCGATCGACGTGGCCGGAAAACGAGTTCTCGTGGTCGACGACGTTCTGGCGACCGGCGGGACCGTCGACGCTGCGGCTCGGTTGTTGGCCGAGCAGGGCGCGGTGATCGCCGGCGCTGCCGTCGTTCTCGAGATTGCCGTTCTGGCCGGGCGAGACAGGTGCAGTGGCTACCCGCTCGACTGCCTGGTGCGAGTATGAGGACTAAAGTCTCTTTCACAATGCGTTGACGTTCCGGCGACAACGCGGAACGCGTGGCAGGAGGTGATGAGAGTGACCCGCTACATCGATCAGCCCGTGCCGGATCGGCCTGCCGCCCCCGAGCGGCCCGCAGTTGTCGATCCGACCGCAGTTACCGATCGGACCGGTGTCGACGTCGTCACGACCGACGAAGGCTCCGCTGATTCCCGCGCGGCCGTCGAACCTCCGGTTTCTCAGGACCCGGCGTCGACCGATTCGCAGGCTCCGTCGGGAACACGCAATTCGGCACCCGTGCCCACGTCGGCATCGCGGCGGGTGCGAGCCCGTCTGGCGCGCCGCATCACCGCCGGCCGCAGCGCTGCGGTGAAGCCGGTGCTCGAGCCACTGGTCAGCCTGCACCGCGAGCTCTATCCCAAAGCCGACCTGACGCTGCTGCAGCGGGCCTACGACGTCGCGGACGAACTGCATGCGTCGCAGATGCGCAAGTCCGGCGACCCGTACATCACGCATCCGCTCGCCGTGGCCAACATTCTGGCCGAGCTGGGGATGGACACGACCACTCTGGTCGCGGCACTCCTGCACGACACCGTCGAGGACACGGGGTATTCGCTCGCGAAGTTGACCGAGGAGTTCGGCGACGAGGTGTCTCATCTGGTTGATGGGGTGACCAAGCTCGACAAGGTGGTACTCGGTACTGCAGCCGAGGGCGAGACCATCCGCAAGATGATCATTGCGATGGCCCGAGACCCACGGGTACTGGTCATCAAGGTCGCCGACCGTCTGCACAACATGCGCACGATGCGCTTCCTGCCCCCGGAGAAGCAGGCGCGCAAAGCCAAGGAAACACTGGAAGTCATTGCGCCGCTTGCTCATCGGCTCGGCATGGCCACGGTCAAGTGGGAACTCGAAGACCTCGCGTTCGCCATACTCCATCCCAAGAAGTACGACGAGATCGTGCGTCTGGTCGCCGATCGTGCGCCGTCCCGAGACACCTACCTCGAGAAGGTGCGGGCCGAGATCAATGCGACCCTTTCCGCGTCGCGTATCAGCGCGGTCGTCGAGGGTCGCCCGAAGCACTACTGGTCGATCTACCAGAAGATGATCGTCAAGGGACGCGACTTCGACGACATTCACGACCTCGTAGGCGTCCGCATTCTGTGCGACGAGGTTCGTGATTGCTACGCCGCTGTGGGCGTGGTGCATTCGCTGTGGCAGCCGATGGCGGGCCGCTTCAAGGATTACATCGCGCAGCCTCGCTACGGCGTCTACCAGTCGCTGCATACGACGGTGATCGGACCCGAGGGCAAGCCCCTCGAGGTGCAGATCCGTACGCGGGACATGCACCGCACAGCCGAATTCGGCATCGCTGCGCACTGGCGGTACAAAGAGACCAAGGGCAAGCACTCGCAGGACAACGCCGAGGTCGACGACATGGCGTGGATGCGCCAACTGCTCGACTGGCAACGAGAAGCCGCCGATCCGGGGGAGTTCCTCGAATCGCTGCGCTACGACCTCGCGGTCAAGGAGATCTTCGTCTTCACTCCCAAGGGGGACGTCGTCACCCTGCCTGCCGGATCGTGTCCGGTCGACTTCGCCTACGCGGTGCACACCGAGGTGGGGCATCGCTGCATCGGCGCTCGGGTCAACGGCAGACTCGTCGCACTGGAGCGCACGCTCGACAACGGTGAAGTGGTCGAGGTGTTCACCTCGAAAGCTGCGACCGCTGGCCCGAGTCGGGACTGGCAGGGTTTCGTCGCCTCACCTCGAGCCAAGACCAAGATTCGCCAGTGGTTTGCCAAGGAGCGCCGCGAAGAAGCTCTGGAGGCAGGCAAGGACGGCATCGCCAAGGAGGTTCGGCGAGGCGGACTTCCGTTGCAGCGCTTGATGAATGCCGAGTCCATGTCGGCGATCGCGCACGAGCTGCGGTACGTCGACGTCTCCGCCCTGTACACCGCGGTCGGAGAGAATCACGTGTCCGCCCGCCACGTGGTGCAGCGGCTGGTCGCTCATCTCGGTGGCGTCGGCGATGTCGAGGAAGAGCTCGCGGAGCGGTCGACACCGTCGACCATCCCGACCCGACCCCGCCAGGTCGGTGACGCAGGAGTTCTGGTCACCGGTGCGGAAGGCGTCGTGGCGAAGCTGGCGAAATGCTGTACTCCGGTGCCGGGAGACGAGATCCTCGGATTCGTCACCCGTGGTGGATCGGTCAGCGTGCACCGCACCGACTGCACGAACGCTCGCTCGCTCGAAGAGCAGTCCGAGCGGTTCATCGAGGTTCAGTGGGCACCGTCGGCGTCGTCGGTGTTCCTGGTCGCGATACAGATCGAGGCACTGGACCGTCACCGACTCCTCTCCGACGTCACCAAGGCGCTCGCCGACGAGAAGGTCAACATTCTCTCGGCGTCCGTGGCCACCTCGGGGGACCGGGTTGCGATCAGCAAGTTCACCTTCGAGATGGGCGATCCCAAGCATCTCGGGCATGTGCTGAACGTGGTGCGCAACGTCGAGGGCGTGTACGACGTGTATCGGCTGACATCGGCCGCCTGAGCGGCCCCGACAACGACGAGAGGGTGAGCAGAGATTCTCTGCTCACCCTCTCGTCGTTCGAATCGAGCTACACCGTTGCCGATTCCACGATCACCGGATTTGCCGGCGCGCCGTCCTCCGAACCACCGGTGACCCCGGCCGCTGCGATCGCGTCGAGGGTTTGCAGTCCGGCGTCCGAGATGGTACCGAACACGGTGTACTGGGGCGGCAGCACGGAATCGGCGTACACCAGGAAGAATTGGCTGCCATTGGTGTCCGGGCCGGCATTGGCCATGGCGAGCGTTCCGCGGGGGTAGACCACCGGATTCTGGGCCTGCGCCGGATCATCGGCGTACGCCGTGGTGGGGTACTCGTTGGCGAAGGTGTATCCCGGTCCACCCCTACCCGAGCCGGACGGGTCACCGCACTGCAGCACTTCGAGGCCAGGAGAGGTCGTCAAGCGGTGGCAGGGAGAGCCGTCGAAATACCCCTGTTGGACGAGGCTGACGACGCTGTTGACCGTGCACGGAGCCTGCGTTCGGTCGAGGGTGATGTCGATCGGCCCCTGGTTGGTCGACAACGTCACGTCTACGTTTCCGTACACGTCGATGTTGTCGGCCGCAGGAGCGTCGACTTCCTTTGCGGCCGGAGACTCCTCCGGATACGCGCAGGACACCGTATCGGTCGTCGGCTGTGGCACGGGCGGCAATGCACCGAAGCGGGACAGGTCGAGCGCAGGCCGCGGCGTGGGGGCCGCGGTCGTGGTCGTCGATGCCGACGTCGTGGTGGCCGGTACCGCGGCAGGCTCGGCCGAACCGGAACAACCTGCCAGCACCAGCGCAGTGGCAGACACAGCGATGGTCAGAGCGGAGGTCCGGTTCACAGGTCGCTCAGCATGCTCGTGATCTCGACCGGCTCGGCCGGGGCTCCGTCGGATACGCCGCCCTCCGCACCCTTGGCTGCGATGGCGTCGAGGGTGGCGAGTCCGGTCTCGTCGATGGTGCCGAACGCGGTGTAGGCGGGCGGCAGTTCGGAATCGCCGTAGACGAGGAAGAACTGGCTGCCGTTGGTACCCGGGCCGGCGTTGGCCATGGCCAACGTTCCGCGTGGGTAGGCGATCGGGGCCTGGGCAGCTGGGTCGCCCTCGGCGAACGTGTCGGTGGGGAATTCGTCGGCGAACTGGTACCCCGGCCCACCGGAGCCGGTGCCCGTGGGATCGCCGCATTGGAGAACCTGCAGGCCCGCACCCGTGGTGAGGCGGTGGCAGGTGGTGCCGTCGAAGTAGCCCTGGTTGGCGAGGGATACGAAGCTGTTGACCGTGCACGGAGACTCGGGGTTGTTCAGCGTCAGCCCAATGTTGCCCGCGGTGGTTTCCATGCTGTAGCTCAGCGGCTCGTCGCTGGTGGGCACGTTGTCGGTGCGTGGGGGAGTGTTGGGCTTGGCCGCCGGCTGTGTCGCGGCGGGGTAGGAGCAGTTCACGGTCTCGGGGAGCGGCTCGGTGCGTCCTGCTGCGATGAGGGAATCGGCGGGCGCCGACGTCGTCGATTCCTGCGCGGTGCTCGCGTCGTCGTCACCGCGGGTCACCACGAACACGACCGAGACGACGGCCACGACCGCGACGACGCCGAGAATGGAACCGGCGATCGTCAATTGCTTACGACGTCGCGCTCGCTCGGCGCGGCGTACGAGTTGGCGTTCGAGCTTTCGTTTGGCAGCCTCGCGCCGTTGCTCGTTGCTGGGCAATTCGTGTTCCTCCCGCTTGTCGAAAAGCGACCTCGCCCGCTCGCTGTACGGACCGATCGTGTGGTAACCGGCCGAGAATCGGCCAACGCGAGTTTGCCATCACTGCCTGAGAGCATGCTGGGGGGACCCGCCGGGAGCGGTCCTACTAAGCTTGCTCGGTACTTCGGCCTCAGCCTTTAGGAGCGTTTGTCTTGCTCGTCACCGGATTCCCCGCAGGCATGTTTCAGACGAACTGTTACATCCTGGCCCAGGACGACGCGTCCGAGTGCGTCGTCGTCGATCCCGGTCAGGACGCAGCGGATCCGCTCATCGACTTTCTGACGCAGTCCTCGCTCACCCCCACCGCAGTTCTGCTCACGCACGGTCATCTGGACCACACGTGGTCGGTGGAGCCGATCTGCGCAAAGTACGGCATTCCGGCGTACATCGCACCCGAGGACCGCTACATGCTGGCCGATCCGGTCAAGGGAACGGGCCCGACGTTGGCCGCCGTGCTCGGCGACCTCGAGTTCCACGAACCGGCCGAGGTGATCGAGTTCACCGACGGCCAACGGCTCGAACTCGCCGGAATCGAGATCACGGTGGTGCAGACTCCCGGGCACACCCAGGGATCGGTGGTGTTCCTCGCCCACGCCGACGGTCCAGACGGCTCGGTTCCGTTGGCACTGACCGGCGACACCCTCTTCGCGGGATCGATCGGGCGCACCGATCTGCCCGGCGGTGATCACGAGCAACTGCTGCGGTCCATCGCTACTCGGCTGCTACCGCTGAGCGACGACACTGTCGTGCTCCCGGGGCACGGCGGACAGAGTTCGATCGGCCAGGAGCGCGGGACCAACCCGTTCCTCGTTGGACTCACCGACCCCGAGCAAGGAAGGCTGTGAGCGTGAGCAAGCCGACCGCATTTTCCGCGCCCAAGGGCATTCCCGATTACTTCCCACCCAACTCGGCCGAGTTCGTCGCCGTACGCGAAGGGCTGCTCGACGCGGCCCGTAACGCCGGCTACGGCCATATCGAACTGCCGATCTTCGAGGACACGGGCCTGTTCGCCCGCGGGGTCGGGGAGTCGACCGATGTGGTGAGCAAGGAGATGTACACCTTCTCCGATCGTGGAGACCGGTCGGTGACGTTGCGACCCGAAGGCACGGCGGGCGTCATGCGCGCGGTCATCGAGCACGGATTGGATAGGGGAGCGCTGCCGGTCAAGCTGGCCTACGCCGGACCGTTCTTCCGCTACGAGCGCCCGCAGGCCGGTCGGTACCGTCAGCTTCAGCAGGTGGGAGTCGAGGCGATCGGCGTCGACGACCCGGCGTTGGACGCCGAGGTGATCGCCGTGGCCGACGCCGGTTTCCGGGCACTCGGGCTCACCGGGTTCAGGCTCGAGATCACCTCGCTCGGTGACGACACCTGCCGCCCGCAGTACCGAGAGCTGTTGCAGCAGTTCCTGTTCGCGCTTCCCCTCGACGAGGACACCCGTCGGCGTGCCGAGATCAACCCGCTGCGGGTCCTCGACGACAAGCGGCCGGAAGTGCGCGCGATGACCGCGGATGCGCCGCTGATGCTCGATCACCTCTCCGTTTCGGCGAAAGAGCACTTCGACGAGGTGCTGGCATACCTGGACGTGATGAACGTGCCGTACCTGGTGAACCCGCGGATGGTGCGCGGGCTGGATTACTACACCAAGACGACGTTCGAGTTCGTGCACGACGGGCTCGGCGCGCAATCGGGTATCGGCGGCGGTGGACGCTACGACGGATTGATGGAACAGCTCGGCGGGCAGGCGCTCTCGGGAATCGGGTTCGGCCTCGGCGTCGATCGCACCGTGTTGGCGCTCGCCGCCGAAGGCAAGACCGCGGGCGCAGCGGCACGGTGCCAGGTCTTCGGCGTTCCGATGGGTGCCGGTGCCAAGCTGGCGATCGTCGACATCGCGGCTCAGCTGCGCGAACGCGGAATAGCCGTGGACATGGCCTACGGAAATCGCGGAATCAAGGGTGCCATGAAGGCCGCCGACCGATCCGGAGCGCGGTTCGCGTTGGTGCTCGGTGATCAGGAAGTGGCTGCGGAATCGGTTCTGGTGAAAGACCTTTCGAACGGCGAGCAGGACACCGTTCCGATGGCCGACGTGGTCGATGCCCTCGGAGCGCGCCTTGCCCAGTGAGTCCCGGCCCGGTGACTCTCGGTCCAACGCGGGGCCGGTAGCGCTCGACCTGGTCTCGATGGAGTTCCTGGCTCCGCGCCTGCGCAAGATCATGATCGGGTCGGCTGCGATCGGGATCGTTCTTGCCGTCGTCATGGCGCTGTTAGTGCCGGTGTGGGTTGCGGTTCTCGTCGGGGTCATCGTCGGCGGACCCGGTGCGCTGTCGGGCTGGCTGGGTCTACGCCGACGAGTGTGGCTCGACGGGGCGCAACTCTGCGCCCGAGGGGTGCGCACGCGCCGGCTGAGGATGCCGGAGGTGGTGACGGCCGAACTGACGATTCGGACGGCCGGAATCGATCAGATCTCGTTGCGGCTCTACGACGGACGAACACACATCGTCGTTCCGCTTGCGCTCTACACGAGGGACGGCGGCCGCGAACTGCCGATTCTCGCGTTACGCACCCTCGCCGACTCGCTGTGGACGACCGAGTTGGTGCCCGCCGCGGCGATCGCATCGGTGCTGGTGGATCAGCTGCGCGCCGAGGCACGCGATGCCGGACTCGACCAACGGCCGCTCTATCGGGCTGTCGAACTCGTGCGTAGTAAAGGACGAACTCCGCAGGCGACGCTGACCGACCGTGAGGTCGCCCAGCTCCTCGACTGAGCCGCGGTCAGGTGACCAGAAATGCGTCGAGCACGACGGCCTCGGCCGAGCGGGAGCCGGACGTGACGACGAGTGCGCGGTTGAGATAGGTGAACTTCGGCACCGCGGTCGACACGCGCAGGGTGCCGCGGAAGTAGTACGTGGCGGGATCCACTTCACGCTCGGGATCGTTCAGAGCGTCGATGACCTCGGCCGGGCCGAACTGAACTCCGCGGTAGTCGAGCGAAAGGTAACCGCCGGTTGCCAGTTCGAGAACGAGGTCGCTACTGAATTCGGTGCATCCGTCAGACCGCGTCACGCTGACGACGGTCGACCCGGCTGCGAGGGTTCCCTCGATATCGGGACCGGGAGCTGCACCGCCGAGCACTGTGGTGACCACCCGCTCGCCCTCGGGCACCGAGCCGATGCCGAGCGCCGGTCCGAGTGTGAGGCCGAGTCGCAGAATGGGTTCGAGGGTCGGTGTGTTCGGGGCGGTCACGGCGGTGCACTCCTAGGATCGACTGGGGGCCTACGCTATCGCGTTCCGACGGCCTCACCCGAGCTGGGATCGTATGGGGTGAGTCGGCCTTGACACGACATAGAACAAATGTTCGACTGTGTGCATGCGATGGGCCGGTCAGACTCTCGACGCCGCGGACGATGGGGCGTTACCGGGGCTGGAGCGGTCGGGGCTGGTGCGCAGCGTACAGACGCCCGAGTTCGAGGGCATCACCTTCCACGAGGTGCTGTGCAAAAGTGCCTTGAACGAGGTTCCGGGCGAGTCGCAGGTTCCGTTCTCGTGGACCGTCAACCCGATGCGGGGGTGCTCGCATGCGTGTCGATACTGCTTCGCGCGCCCGACGCACGAATATCTGGATCTGGACTCCGGCAACGATTTCGATTCGCAGATTGTCGTCAAGACGAATGTCGCGGCAGTGTTACGTAAGGAGCTTGCGCGTCGTTCGTGGAAGCGGGAGCCGGTGGCGCTCGGCACCAACACCGACCCCTATCAGCGCGCCGAGGGTCGATATCGGTTGATGCCCGGCATCATTCGCGCATTGACCGAATCCGGGACGCCGTTCTCGATTCTCACCAAGGGCACACTGCTGCGGCGCGATCTACCGTTGCTGACATTGGCCGCGCAGCAGGTGGACGTGCATGTGAGCATCAGTCTGGCTATTCACGACGCCGACCTGCAGAAGCAGCTCGAGCCCGGAACACCGAGTCCGCGAGCGAGATTGGATCTCGTTCGAGCTGTCCGCGATGCGGGCCTCGAGTGCGGCGTTCTGGTGGCACCTGTCATCCCGTTCCTCACCGACGGGGCCAAGCAACTGGACGGCCTCATCGGTGCCCTGGCCGAGGCGGGTGCGACCACCGTGACCGCGCTGCCGATGCATCTGCGGTCGAGCACCAAGGACTGGTACATGAGTTGGCTGGTGAAAGAACACCCTGCGTTGGTACGTAGATATCGACAGCTCTACGGGCACGGCGCGTACGTGACACCGGAATACAAGCAGTGGCTGAAAGCGAGAATCGACCCGTTGCTCGACACCTACGGGTTCGCCGCAGAGCAGACCCGCTCGCTGCCCGCGAACGAGCCCGCCGAACCCCGAGAACTGGTGACCTCGGGTCCGGCTCTCACCTTGTTCTGACCAGTATCGGTTCAGGGATTGTCGAGGTCGCGTGCCGAGAACGTGTCGCAGGCCGCCACCTGTCCGGTCTCGTAGCCCGCGGTGAACCAGGCCTGTCGCTGCGCAGACGAGCCGTGCGTCCAGCCCTCGGGGTTGACGCTGCCCGTGGATGCCTGCTGAATGCGATCGTCGCCCACCGACGACGCCGCCGACAGGGCGTCGTCGATGTCGGTCGCGGTCAGCGGCTCGAGGAACGGAACCCCGGTATCCGGATCGATCGTGTCGGCTGCGTAATGCGCCCAGATTCCCGCGTAGCAGTCGGCCTGCAACTCCACCTTGACGCCACCGGACTCCGGCCCCTGCGGATCGGCCTGCGCGCGGCCGATGTCACCCAGCTGGTTCTGCAGGTGGTGGCCGAATTCGTGCGCTACTACGTACTCCTGCGCCAATGGGCCGCTGCTGGAGCCGAACTGATCGACGAGAACCTGGAAGAAGCTCGTGTCGAAGTACGCGGTGGAATCGGCCGGGCAGTAGAACGGCCCGACGGCGCTGGTGGCGTTGCCGCAGCCGGTGTTCGTTGCTCCCGAGAACAGATTCACGCCGGGCTGAACATAGGCGACGCCGGTCTGCGCTTGCAGCTGAGCTTCCCAGACGGTGTCCAGACTTCCTACGGTGAAGTCGATTCGGCAGTCGACGTTGCTGTTCGCGTCTGCGACGTCACAATCGAGCGATCCCGACGTACCTGAGTCGTTCTGCCCCGCAGAGCTGTCGCCGCCGCTGATCTGGTTCAGGATTGCTCCGGGGTCGCCGCCGAACAGCAGAGCAAGGACGATGATGACCAGGCCGCCCGCGCCGCCACCGATCGCCAACTTGCCGCGTCCGCCGCCCCCTCCACGGCCACCGACGGAGACTCGACCTGGTGTCGTTTGCGAACCTTCTCTGAAGGTCATGCCCGAGTTCCTCTCCGCCGAGCTCCCACCTGTGGCGAGAACGCACATCGCTGCTGTCGGCCATAGCTTCGCATGCCGCGTCGCGATCTCGTTTCCTTCTACGGTCATGTGCTCCGTAGGATCGGTGAGCGAAGAACACGATCAGCGGATTTTTCTCGAAAGGACACCCGTGCTGCGCACCCACCTCGCCGGCTCATTACGCCCCGAGCACGTCGACCGAACCGTGACGCTGACGGGATGGGTGGCCCGTCGACGCGATCACGGCGGCGTCATCTTCATCGATCTGCGCGACGCGTCCGGTGTGTCCCAGGTCGTCTTCCGCGAGGGCGCTGCACTCGAGCAGGCCCATCGCCTGCGCGCCGAATACGTCGTGAAGGTGACCGGCAAGGTCGAGGGGCGCCCCGAGGGCAACGCCAACTACGAGATTCCGACCGGTGCGATCGAGGTCGAGGCCTCCGAGATCGAGGTCCTGTCCGAGGCCGCGCCCCTGCCGTTCCAGCTCGACGACCAGCCGGGCGAGGAAGCGCGTCTGAAGTACCGCTACCTCGATCTTCGTCGCGAGGGCCCGGGGCAGGCCATTCGCCTGCGCTCGCACGTCAACGCGGCCGCCCGGTCGGTGCTCGCGCACCACGAATTCGTCGAGGTCGAAACTCCGACCCTGACGCGATCCACCCCCGAGGGAGCCCGCGACTTCCTGGTACCGGCCAGGTTGCAGCCCGGTAGCTTCTACGCTCTGCCGCAGAGCCCGCAGCTGTTCAAGCAGCTGCTGATGGTCGGCGGTATCGAGCGCTACTACCAGATTGCCCGGTGCTACCGAGACGAGGATTTCCGCGCCGACCGTCAGCCGGAGTTCACCCAGCTCGACGTCGAGATGAGCTTCGTCACCCAGGACGACGTCATCCTGCTGGCCGAGGAGATTCTGGCGTCGCTGTGGAAGCTCGTCGGCCACCACTTCACGGCTCCGATTCCACGGATCACCTACGCCGAGGCGATGCGTCGCTACGGTTCCGACAAGCCCGATCTCCGCTTCGACATCGAATTGGTCGAATGCACGGACTTCTTCTCCGAGACCACGTTCCGTGTGTTCCAGGCCCCGTACGTCGGCGCGGTCGTGATGCCCGGTGGTGCGTCGCAGCCCCGCAAGCAGTTGGACCGGTGGCAGGAGTTCGCCAAGCAGCGCGGCCACAAGGGTCTCGCGTACGTTCTCGTCGGTGAGGACGGCACGTTGGGTGGCCCGGTTGCCAAGAACCTGACCGACGCCGAGCGCGACGGCCTCGCCGCCCACGTCGGTGCGAACAACGGCGATGCGATCTTCTTCTCCGCGGGCCCGATCAAGGCATCGCGTGGATTGCTCGGTGCCGTGCGCGGAGAGATCGCTCGCAAGCTCGACCTGATCGACCCGAAGGCTTGGGCGTTCGTGTGGGTCGTCGACGCTCCGCTGTTCGAGCCCACGTCCGACGCCACGGCCAGTGGTGACGTAGCCGTCGGATCCGGAGCGTGGACTGCAGTGCACCATGCCTTCACATCGCCGAAGCCGGAGTCGATGGATACCTTCGACACCGACCCCGGATCTGCTCTGGCCTACGCCTACGACATCGTCTGCAATGGCAACGAGATCGGTGGCGGCAGTATTCGTATCCACCGCAAGGACATTCAGGAACGGGTCTTCGCGATCATGGGTATCGGCAAGGAAGAAGCTCAGGAGAAGTTCGGCTTCCTCCTCGATGCTTTCTCCTACGGCGCACCGCCGCACGGCGGCATCGCGTTCGGCTGGGATCGCATCACGGCGCTGCTCGCCGGAGTCGATTCCATCCGTGAGGTCATCGCGTTCCCCAAGTCCGGCGGTGGCATCGACCCGTTGACCGACGCGCCCGCACCGATCACGCCGCAGCAGCGTAAGGAATCGGGCGTCGACTTCAAGCCGGAGAAGAAGGAAGAACCGGCCGAGGCCTGAGCAGGTTCGAAAGCGAATGTCCCCGTAACGCTGTGCGCTACGGGGACATTCGTCTGTGTCGAGCAGGTCAGCGCGCGGGGGACAACGGACCGCCGGTGAGGACGCGGTAGGCGTAGTTGGTGGCGATCACCGAGATCGGGATGGTGACGAGCAGACCGAGTCCGCACAGCAGCGCACCGACGATGTTGATCGCAGCCAACAAAAGCAGGAGCAGCAGCAGCGGGCCGAAGTTCTTCACGGTGAGGTCGACACTCGATTTTATGGACTCGATCGCCGACTGGTTCCGATCGATCAGGAACGTCAGTGCGAAATTGGCCAGGAAGCCGATCACGATCAGAAGGACCGTTCCGAGGAACGGGATGAAACCGAACACCACGCTGACGACGGTCCAGATCAACGCCAGGACGGCGATCTGCCCGATGTTGGTGAGTTGAAAGAACCTACCGAACGACGGCTTCTGCGGAGCGCCGGTCTCGTCCAGTGCTCCTCGAACGTAGGCGGCGTTGACGAAATACGACGCAAACGTGGCGATGGCCGTCATGACGATGGCCACCCCGGATGTCGTGGTCGTGAACGTCGTGTCACCGCTGTCGGCTGCCACCATTGCTGCGGTGAACGTCGACGCGAAGATCAGGACGAGACCGATGACGCTGACCGCCCACACGATGGCCGTGATGCCGACCCACGGGCCTGCGTTGGCCTTGAATTTGTCGAAGCCGTAGCTCAGCGCTGCACCGACGTCGAGACGTCCGGGATCGGTCCCAAGCGGCACGTGCCCGAAGCCCTGGTTGCCGTAGTTTCCGGGCGGCGGGTACGCCCCGGGAGGCGGTGGATAGCCGCCGGGTGCGCCGCCCTGCGGTGGGTAGTTGCCGGGCGGGGGTGGGTAGCCACCAGGTGGTGGGTAACCACCGGAAGGTGGATAGCCGCCCTGCGGTGGGTAGTTGCCCTGTGGTGGATAGTTCACACCGGGAGGCGGGTAGCTACCGGGAGGCGGGTAGCCACCGGGTGGCGGGTAATTTTCAGGCTGGGGTGGGTATTGACCACCCGAAGGTGGCGGGGTGTTCGCGGGGGGAGTGTTCGGTGTCTCGGGGCGGTCGGGATCGGTTCCCTCGCCGGGCCGCGCTTCGTCGTTCGGACTGTCATTCACGTCGTTCTCCTGGTCTGTGGTCGGGAGGAATGTGGGTACTTCAGGGCGCCGAGGCCATGGAACACCCGAACGCAGACGAGCGGGCCTCCCGAATTCAGGAGGTCCGCTCGTGCGTGGACGGGGTGTTACGAGACGCTGATGACCTGGGTTCCGCCGGCGATTTCGTCGTGCTTGCCCTGCTTGGTGGGGCTCGAATTGATGGTCACGGCAATGCCGATGTACGCCGCGATGAGCAGGACGGTGCCGAGCAACGGCACGATGTTCAGCAGCAGGAAGGCGTTGCGCTTGGCCGCCTCGGCCTGAGTCGGCAGTCCGCCTCCTGCGCCGAGGGTGCGCAGGCCGAGGGCCTGCTTACCGAATGTCTGGCCGCGGGAGGACTCGAGCAGCGTGAAGTAGGCGAACCCGAGAAGGGCGGATGCGAGACCGAACAAGAAGGTGCCGAAGAACCCGTTCGGGAGAATCAGGTACAGGACGAACTGAACGACCGCCAGAATCAGTCCGTCCACGAAGCGCGCCGCGAAACGAGACCCGAGGCTGCCGGGCTGCGCGCCGCCGGGCAGCTGCGAGCCCATTCCGAACGCTGCGTTACCGCCGACCGGCGGTGGTGGGTAGTTGCCTGGGGGCGGATAGCTACCGGGTGGTGGGTAGTTGCCGGGCGGCGGGTATCCGGACGCTGGATCGGTGGGGTACTGGGGTTGGTTCGGATCGGAGCCGTACTGCGGTCCGTTGGGTGGATTGTCGCTCACGAGATTCCCTTTGGTTGCAAAGTGTGGCGTGCGTCGGACGAAGACTCGATTCCCGCTGAGCGAACCGCAGCACGAAGTGCGTGTCAAGCACTACACACGTCATCGGGGTGCACGTTTCGGACACGATTCCTCGCCGAGCGCACCGGGCCCCGTCCTACTAGGGTTGGGTGTTCTACCCATACCGGGACTATCACGAGAGGCTCGCCGTGGGCATCAAGGTTGCACTCGAACACCGCACCAGTTACCAATTCGACCGCACCGTCAAGATCTTTCCGCACGAAATTCGGTTGCGGCCTGCACCGCACTCGCGTACGCCCATCGAGGCGTACTCGCTGAAGATCGAACCGGCGGAGCATTTCGTCAACTGGCAGCAGGACGTGTTCGGGAACTTCCTCGCGCGGGTCGTCTTCCCCGAGCGCACCGACCACCTGTCGATCACCGTGGGTCTCGTCGCGGACATGGCGTCGATCAACCCCCTGGACTTCTTCGTCGAGGAATGGGCCGAGCACTTCGGCTTCGCCTACGAAGAGCACGACCTGCCCGATCTGGAGCCGTACCTGCGCCCGGTGGACGAGGGCAAGGCCGGAACTGGACCGGGTCCGGTGGTGTCGGCATGGGTGGAGAAACTGCAGGCGGCCGTTGTGGAACGCGGAGAGTCGTTGCGCACCATCGACTTTCTCGTGATGGCAAACCAGGCCGTCATGGGGGACGTCGGGTACTCCGTGCGGATGGAACCCGGAGTGCAGACCCCTGATCTGACTCTGACGTCCGCCGTCGGGTCGTGCCGCGATTCGGCGTGGTTGCTGGTGTCGGTACTGCGTCAGATGGGTCTGGCCGCACGCTTCGTCTCGGGTTACCTGGTCCAGTTGTCCTCGGACGTCAAGTCGCTCGACGGCCCCTCCGGACCGATGGAGGACTTCACCGATCTCCACGCGTGGACCGAGGTCTATCTGCCGGGCGCGGGCTGGGTCGGGATGGATCCGACCTCGGGCCTGTTCGCCGGCGAAGGCCACATCCCACTGTCGGCGACGCCGCATCCGTCGACCGCCGCCGCCATCTCCGGTGCGACGAGCAAGTGCAAGGCAGAACTCGACTTCTCCAACACCGTCGTCCGCGTGCACGAGGATCCGCGAACGACGTTGCCGTACACGGCAGGGCAGTGGGAGTCGATCAAGGCCACCGCCGAGAAGATCGACCAGCGCATGCTCGATCAGGACATTCGGTTGACGGTCGGCGGTGAGCCGACGTTCGTTGCCATCGAGAATCAGGAAGCACCCGAGTGGAACACCACTGCCGATGGACCGCACAAGCGCGAGCGGGCAAGTGTTCTCGCAGAGAAGCTTCGAACCATCTACGCGCCGGACGGGCTGGTGCAGCGCAGCCAGGGCAAGTGGTACCCCGGTGAGCCGCTACCGCGGTGGCAGGTGGGATTGTTCTGGCGGACCGACGGCCAGGCCCTGTGGCACGATTCCGATCTGATCGCAGATCCCTGGTTGGCGGAGGACCTTCGCCCGGAGCCGGTGGGCAACTCGGCGTCGCAACAACTGATCGACCGATTGGTCGAGGGCTTGGGTCTGCCTGCCTCGCAAGCGCGTCCGGCCTACGAGGACCCGCTCGTCAAGCTGTTGGATCTGGTGCGCCAGCCTTACGGTGACCCACCGGCCGACGCCGACGATCTCGAACCGGGGGCAGATTCCGCGGACGCGAGAAAACTTCTCCTCGAACGGCTCGACGCCAGTACCGACGAGCCGGCGGCATTCGTGTTACCGATCTCGCGTACCGAGGACGGCGCCGGCTGGGAAAGCTCGGACTGGAAGTTGCGACGCGGTCGAATAGTGTTGTTGGAGGGCGATTCTCCCGCGGGCCTACGGTTGCCGCTTCGGGCGATCTCCTGGGACGGCGGGCCGGTCGAGAATCCGGCCGACCCCACCGCGCCCAAACCCGCACTACCCACTCCGCAATTGACGCAGCAACCGCCGCGTGCGGTGAATCCGGCCGAGTCGCGATACGCGCAGTTGGTGAACGAGACGTCCGGGGTCGGCGGCACCGCCGTCACGGCCCTGGTTGCCGAAGTCCGCGACGGCGTCCTGCACGTGTTCATGCCGCCGATGGATCGATTGGACGATTTCGTCGACCTCGTCTCGCGCGTCGAGCAGGCGGCGTCGAGCATCGATACCCCCGTTGTCATCGAGGGCTACGGTCCGCCGTCGGACCCTCGAATCCAGACACTGACCGTCACACCGGACCCAGGTGTGATCGAGGTCAACGTGCAACCGACGTCTTCGTGGGCCGAACAGAACGAGTTGATGGAGCGTCTGTACCTGGAGGCTCGCAGGTCCCGGTTGAGTACGGAGGGATTCGACAACGACGGCACCACCCGCGGAACCGGCGGGGGCAACCACATCACTCTCGGTGGTGTGACTCCGGTGGATTCGCCGGTGCTGCGCCGACCCGACCTGCTGGTGTCGTTGTTGACGCACTGGCAGCGCCACCCGTCGCTGTCGTACCTGTTCTCGGGCCGTTTCATCGGTACGACGTCGCAGGCTCCACGTGCCGACGAGGGTCGAGAGGAATCGCTCTACGAACTCGAAGTGGCGTTCAGCGAGATCGAGCGACTCACCGGGGCCGACCGATCGGCGTCGCCCTGGGTTGTCGACAGAGCGCTGCGGCACTTGCTCACCGACATCACCGGCAACACGCACCGGGCCGAGTTCTGCATCGACAAGCTCTACAGCCCTGACTCCACCCGCGGCCGATTGGGACTGCTCGAACTGCGCGGGTTCGAGATGCCGCCGCATCATCAGATGGCCATGGTGCAGTCGCTGCTCGTGCGGTCGATGGTCTCGCGGTTCTGGGACACCCCGTTGAAGGCACCTCTCATTCGGCACGGTGCCAACCTGCATGGTCGCTACATGCTTCCGCACTTCGTCATCAACGACATCGGCCGCGTTGTCGAGGACCTGCGCGAGCACGGCATCGACTTCGACACCAGTTGGCTCGACCCGTTCACCGAGTTCAGATTTCCCAGGATCGGGACCACGGTGGTCGGTGACGCCGAGATCGAACTGCGCGGCGCAATCGAACCCTGGAACACCCTCGGCGAGGAATCGACGTCCTCGGGCACCGCACGGTACGTGGACTCGTCGGTGGAAAGGATTCAGGTTCAGGTGGCCGGAGCCGATGCGGGTCGCTACATGGTGACGTGCAACGGGGTACCGGTGCCGATGTTGCGCACCGAGCGGCAGGACGTTCAGGTGGCCGGTGTGCGCTACCGAGCCTGGCAACCGCCGAGCGCTCTGCATCCGACGATCGAGGTGCAGAGTCCACTGCGTTTCGATCTGGTGGAAATGCAGACCGGACGTGCGGTCGGTGGGTGCTCGTATCACGTTGTGCACCCGGGAGGGCGCTCGTACGAGGGGCCCCCCGTCAATTCGGTGGAAGCCGAGGCACGGCGCAACGGCCGCTTCGAGGAGGGCGGGTTCACCTCGGGGAAGGTGGACGTAGCAAGATTGCTCGAGATGCACGCTCGCCAGGCGATCGATGTGTCCGCGCCCGGCATGCTCGACCTGCGCCGGACCGGAGTCATCACGTCCTGACGCGCGACTGCACAGGAGAACGAGTCGACCGGTAGCGATCTCGGTCCGACGCCTATCGGATGGTTCCGTTGACAGCGGAACGTTCGGCGGCGGAGCGATATCGACCGACGGAAGGAACAACGGCTCGATGGTGCCCGTGGATACCACCCTGAGTGGAGCCGGCAGGAACGAAGACGTCTCGAGTGGAGCCGGCAGGAACGACGATGTCTCGAGTGGAGCCGGCAGGAACGACGATGTCTCGAGTGGAGCCGGGTCGCCGTGGCTCGCGTATCGCGGTCGGCGCGAGGCCGTGACCGGTCGCGGCGATCGGTTCGACGAGATGCTCGACGCCGACGACGCCGTCCGTCCGCATTGGGCGGAGTTGGTCGACGGTATGCGGGAGGCCGGTCCGGGGGCGATGCAGACTCTGCAGTCCCGTGTCAGTCGCCTGGTCGACGATCATGGCATCACGTACAACCCGATTCCGTCGGGTGGCAGCGAGGCGTTGCCCAGTGCTGTTCGGTGGGGGTTGGACAGTGTTCCGTTGGTCGTCGCGGCCGACGAGTGGGATCGTCTGGAAGCCGGTGTGGTCCAGCGGTCGATGTTGCTCGATGCCGTGCTCACCGACATCTACGGTGCCCAGGAAACCATTCGTCGCGGATTGATCCCGCCGGAGTTGGTCTTCGGCAACCCGGGTTATCTGCGGACGGCGCACGCGATCACCATTCCCGGGCCGCATCAGTTGTTCATGCATGCCGCCGATGTCGCCCGCGAGTCCGACGGCCAGTTCCGAGTGATCGCAGACCGTACGCAGGCACCGTCCGGCGTTGGCTACGCGCTGGCAGATCGGCGAGTGATGTCACGCGCCATGCCGGAGTTGTTCCAGGCGAGCAATCCAAGGCCGCTCTCGACGTTCGCTCGCGCGGTGCGGTTGGCGCTTCGCGATGCCGCGCCCGCGTCGGCCGAGAATCCGGTCGTTGTGGTGCTCAGTCCCGGTTCGCACTCCGAAACGGCCTTCGATCAGTCCTATCTCGCAACGGTTCTCGGGTTTCCTCTCGTCGAGAATGCCGATCTCGTGGTTCGTGACGGCTGCTTGTGGATGCGGTCACTCGGCACGCTGCGCCGAGTGGATGTGGTGCTACGCCGCGTCGACGCCGAGTTTGCCGACCCACTCGATCTGCGTCCGGATTCGCATCTGGGTGTCGTCGGTTTGGTCGAGGTGCTGCGGCGCGGGGCTGTGAGCGTTGTCAACACTCTCGGTAGTGGCGTGCTGGAGAACCCGGCTCTGCTTCCGTTGCTGCCGGCGTTGAGCCGGGCCCTGCTGGACGAGGATCTGATTCTCGGTTCGGTGCACACGTACTGGGGCGGCGACCCGATTCAGCTCTCGCACATGAAGAATCGGCTGCGTTCGTTGGTGCTGCGGTCGACCACCTCGCGTCGCACGGTGGTGGGGCACGATTTGACCGACATCGCCGCCAGGGAGCTGTGGGATCGAATCGCCGCCGAGCCGTGGAAGTGGACCGGTCAGGAGGTTCCCGAGTTCTCGTTGGCTCCGGTCGGGTCGTCGATCGCAGGCGGGACAGGGGCACAGTTGTCGGTTGCCCCGGCGCAGGTGGGGATGCGGCTGTTCACGGTTGCACAGCGGGGCGGGTACACGCCGATGCGCGGCGGTCTGGGGCAGGTGGTGCTCACCGCACCGGTCACCGATCCGCTCATCACGGTGGCGTCGAAGGACGTCTGGGTCAAGTCGGTGGAGCGCGTCACCCCGGCGGACTCGGCACCGCACACACCGCCCGCCACGGTGGAGGAGCTGCCGCATTACGCCGCGTCCAATATCGATGTCGTCAGTTCCCCGCGCGTGCTCGGCGACCTGTTCTGGTTCGGCCGCTACAGCGAACGTGCCGAGGACATGACTCGATTGCTCATCGCGGCGCGCGAACGCAATCAGGACTACCGCTCGATGCCATGGCTCGAAGGCAGCGAGAGTTTGCCGATTCTTCTGGAAGCGGTCACGAAGGTTTCGCGCACGTGGCCGGGATTCCTCGACGAGAAGAACCGCGACGATGCGACCGTCGAGATGCGCTCACTGATGCTCTCGACGGCGCGGATGGGTTCGCTGGCGCAATCGGTCGACCGGATGCAGCAAGCTGCCCGTGCGGTACGCGACCAGCTCTCGAACGACACCTGGGCGGTATTGAACCGCATCGACACCGCGCTGGAGGAGCTGGCGGAATCACCGATTCACAACGGTGCCCAGCTGGCGTCGTCGCAGTCGAGTGTGCTGCGGGGTCTGCTCGCACTGGCCGGTTTGGCGTCGGAATCGATGGTGCGAGACGCGGGCTGGTACTTGATGGACGCCGGTAAGCGGATCGAGCGCGGTCTGCAGCTGACAGCGCTGCTCTCGGCAACGCTCAGTCACGCTCTCACTCCGTCCACCGAGCAGGCGGTCATCGATTCGGTGTTGTCCGCCGCCGAGTCCTCGGTGATCTACCGCAGGCGCAACAGCGGGCGTGCGCGCCCGGCGGCCGTGGCGCAGCTGTTGTTGTTCGACGAGGGCAACCCGCGCGCCTTGGTCTACCAGCTCGATCGGCTTCGGGACGACCTCGGTTCGTTGCCCGATGCCTCGGGTACCTCGCGGCCGGAGCAACTCGTCGAACAGATGCGGGTGCGGCTTCGCAGGGTCGACCCGGGCGACCTGGAATCGGTCGACGCGAACGGCCGACGGGTGGAGATGCTCGAGCTGGTGGACGGCATCCACGATTCGCTCGAGGAGCTCTCTCGCGTGGTTCTCGCGACGCACATGTCGTTGCCCGGTGGCACGCAGCCGCTGTGGGGCAGCTCGAACGTCCGAACTGCGAACGGAGTGCGGTGATGAGTCGTCGGTATCGAATCAAGCACATCACCACCTACACGTATTCCGATCGCGTGACCTCGTCCTACGGGCGGGGATTTCTCGCGCCGCGCGACATGGACGGGCAGCACTGTGTGGAGAAGTCGGTCACCGTGGAGCCTGCACCCACCGATCAATCGTTCGGCGTGGACGTCTACGGCAACGAGGACGTGTACTTCCACGTGACGCACGACCACGAGAAGTTGGTGGTCACGGCAGATTCGCTCGTAGAGGTGTATCCGCGTCCGGTGGACGAGACCACGTCGTGGCCGGCGACCGAGTCCTGGGAGTCCGCTCGGATGGCGATGTTCGATACGAACCTGCCTGCGGACCCGGCTCGCGCGTCGGCTGTGGAGTTCGCCCTGGATCTGCCGACTCCGGAGATCACCGACGAGGTGCGCGCCTACGCGGCGCCCAGCTTCTGGCCCGGTCGTCCCCTCGCGGACGTCGTCGTCGATCTGACGCATCGGATCTTCACCGATTTTCGGTATCTCTCCGGATCGACGACGGTTTCGACCACCGTGGTCGACGTGCTCGCCGCCCGATCGGGGGTGTGTCAGGACTTCGCGCGCCTGGCCATCGCCTGCTTGCGGTCGCAGGGTCTGGCGGCGCGGTACGTGTCGGGATATCTGGCAACGGAACCTCCGCCGGGCAAGGAGCGGATGATCGGGGTCGACGCGACCCACGCCTGGGCTGCGGTGTGGATGCCCAACGATCGGTGGCTCGCCTTCGATCCCACCAACGACCAGCTGGTCGACGAGCGGTACGCGACGGTGGCGTGGGGGCGCGACTACGCGGACGTACCACCCCTGCGAGGGGTCATCTACACCGAAGCGGAGGAAAGCACCATCGCCGTGTCGGTGGACGTTGCACCGCAGTAGCGAACCCGGCATACTTCTGTGGCTCGGGGGTAACCGACCACCTGGTCGAATCTGGGGATGTGGACCGAAGAATGCCGCAAAACGGGCAATCGTGTCTCATTCGTAGTCACCGACACAGCACAGCAGAACGCACCGAACGGGTAGCTTGGACATCGATGACCGCAACACTTGCAGACCCTGTATCAGAGGTAGTAGCAGCAGCTCAGCGACTCCTCACCAGACGCACCGGAGCTCCGGTGACGTTGATCGACCCCGTGAATCTGGGGGGTAGCGGCCAAGCCGTCGTATTGCGAGTCCGAGTCTCCGAGAACCCGTTTCAGCTGCCCCGCACCTTGGTGATCAAGCAGGTTCGTGAGCTACCCGCCGAATCCGAACTGCACGCCGAACTCGCGGACATCTCAGGCTCCAGCGCCTTCCTGCGTGAGGCAGCGTCGTACCAATTCGCCAACGCTCTGGCCACCGACAGCAGGCCCGGACCCGAGTTGCACGCCTACGATCTCGACGCGCGGCTGCTCGTGCTCAGCGATCTCGGCGACGCCAGTCCGATCACCACTCTGCTGCGCAACTCCGACGAGGCCGCGGTCACCAATTCGTTGATGGCCATGGCGCAGGCGCTGGGCCGCATGCACGCCGCCACCGTCGGCCGCGAGGACGACTTCGCCGCTCTGTTGCGCCGCGTTGGGCAACCCGACTCCACCGACGGGATCTCCGCTCAGATACCCGACGCGCTGGCCGAGGTCCCGGGCCTGCTCACCGATCACCTGGGCGTCGGAACGACCCCGGATGCCATTCTCGATCGCGTGTCCCGCAGTGGACGGTTGTTCGCGCACGGAGCGTTCCGTGCGTTCAGCCCGTCCGATCTGTGCCCCGACAACATCATCGTCAACGACGAGGGCGTGCGATTCCTCGACTACGAGTGGGGCGGTTTCCGTGACGCCACCCTCGACATCACCTACGCCTTGGCGTCGTTCCCCGGTTGCCTCTGCAGCTTCGAGCTCTCGCACGACCGCGAACAGGCGATGATCGATGCGTGGCGTTCGGAAGTGGTGGGCATCTGGCCCGCGTTGGGGGACGACACCGCGCTGGCGAGCAAGATTCTCGATGCGCGTCTGATCTGGGTATGGCTGAGCACCTACTGGTTCCTGCCCGACGACCACACCCGTATCGCGGCGGCGCGGGCGCACCACCTGTCGGTTCCGCGGTCGCAGGCGCTGATCTCCCGGTGGTCCGTGCTGGCGGACAGTGCTGCGCGCGGGGGCGAGACCGGAATCGCCGAGTATGCGGCGTCGGTCGTGACCGCTCTGCGCAGCAAGTGGGAACACTGAGACCGACATCGTTCGCGTTTCCGGCGGTTCGATCGGTAGCGTGAAATCGGTGAGCGGCGGCATCGGTAGTGACATCTCGGGCGGGGACATCTCGGGGAGCGACGAGTTCGGCGACGACGGACTCTTCGACACGCCTGCCGAGCCGGACACGATGATCGCCGAATCCCGTCCGACGTCGACCTACGTCAGACCCGACGCGCCGCTGGCGGTGAGAATGCGTCCCACGACCCTCGACGAGGTGGTCGGACAATCTCATCTGCTGGCTCCCGGTGCGCCGCTGCGCCGGCTCGTCGAGGGCTCCGGCGCATCCTCGGTGATGCTCTACGGGCCACCGGGGACCGGCAAGACGACGCTGGCGTCGCTGATCTCGGGCGCGACCGGACGTAAGTTCGAGGCGCTGTCGGCCCTCTCCGCCGGAGTCAAAGAGGTGCGCAACGTCATAGAACTGGCGCGTCGTCGACTGCTCTCGGGCGAGCAGACGGTGTTGTTCATCGACGAGGTGCACCGGTTCTCCAAGACGCAGCAGGACGCACTGCTCGCCGCCGTCGAGAATCGGATCGTGCTGTTGGTGGCTGCGACCACCGAGAACCCGTCCTTCTCGGTGGTGTCACCACTGCTGTCTCGATCGCTGGTTCTGCAGTTGCAGCCGCTGGGGTCCGAGGACATCGAGTTGTTGCTCACGCGAGCCGCCAACGATCCGCGCGGCCTGGACGGTGTGGTGACCATCGCCGAGGACGCGATGGACCATCTGGTGCGCCTCGCGGCCGGCGATGCCCGCCGAGCGCTGACGGCTCTCGAGGCAGCAGCGGGTGCCGCGACCGACGGGATGCTGGACCTCGCGACGGTCGAGGCCAGCGTCGACAAGGCCGCCGTGCGATACGACCGCGACGGGGATCAGCACTACGACGTCATCAGTGCGTTCATCAAATCGATCCGAGGGTCCGATGTCGACGCCGCCCTGCACTATCTGGCGCGGATGATCACGGCAGGCGAGGACGCGCGGTTCATCGCTCGGCGTCTCGTGGTGCATGCCAGCGAAGACATCGGGATGGCCGATCCCACAGCGCTGCAGATCGCGACGGCCGCTGCCAGCGCGGTGCAGATGATCGGGATGCCCGAGGCGAGGCTGGCCCTGGCGCAGGCCACGATTCACCTGGCGACTGCCCCCAAGTCCGGTGCCGTGATCGGCGCTCTCGGTGCGGCGATGGCCGACGTAGCGGCAGGCAAGTCGGGATCCGTGCCGCCGCATCTGCGCGACGGCCACTACAAGGGAGCTCAGGGACTGGGAAACGCCGTCGGGTATCGGTATCCGCACAGCAGTCCCGGCGGCGTGCTGGGGCAGCAGTATCCGCCGGACGAACTGGTGGGCGTGAACTACTACGAGCCCACCGAACACGGTGCCGAGCGCGAAATCGCGACCAGGGTGGGCAAACTGCGGCGGATCATCCGAGGCCGATAGGCCCTCGAGTCGGCACAGGGGCTCGGACGCTAACCTGTATTCGTGCAGACCCATGAGATCCGCAGGCGTTTCCTCGACCATTTCGTGAAGGCGGGACACACCGAAGTACCCAGTGCGTCGTTGATTCTCGACGACCCGAATCTGTTGTTCGTCAACGCAGGCATGGTTCCTTTCGTCCCGTTCTTCCTCGGTCAGCAGACACCGCCGTACAAGACGGCGACGAGTGTGCAGAAGTGCGTGCGAACGCTGGACATCGAGAACGTCGGCATCACCACTCGGCACAACACCTTCTTCCAGATGGCAGGCAACTTCTCGTTCGGCGACTACTTCAAGCGCGACGCGATTCGCTACGCGTGGACTCTGCTGACGAACAGCGTCGAGGACGGTGGGTACGGGTTCGACCCCGAGCGCATCTGGGCCACCGCGTATCTCGACGACGACGAGGCGATCGAGCTGTGGAAAGAGATCGCCGGTCTGCCCGACGAGCGCATCCAACGGCGCGGAATGGCCGACAACTACTGGTCCATGGGCATTCCCGGACCCTGCGGCCCGTGCTCGGAGATCTATTACGACCGCGGACCCGAGTTCGGCGTCGACGGCGGTCCCGAGGCCGACGAGGATCGGTACATCGAGATCTGGAATCTCGTGTTCATGCAGAACGAGCGCGGTAAGGGAATCAGCAAGGACGATTTCGAGATTCTCGGTCCGCTGCCGAAGAAGAACATCGACACCGGCATGGGCGTCGAGCGCGTCGCGTTCCTGCTGCAGGGCGTGGACAACGTGTACGAAACCGACCTGGTCCGGCCCGTGATTGCCGCGGCCGAGGAACTGTCGGGCCGCAAGTACGGTGCCAATCATGACGACGACGTGCGGTTTCGCGTCATCGCCGACCACGCGCGAACCGCTGCGCTGCTCATCTCCGACGGAGTCAATCCCGGTAACGACGGGCGCGGTTACGTGCTGCGTCGGTTGCTGCGCCGAATCGTGCGCTCAGCGCGCCTGCTCGGAGCGCCCGACGAGACGATGGCTCGGTTCGTCACCGTGGTGCGCGACACGATGGCCGAGTCCTACCCGAACCTGGTCACCGACTTCGACCGCATTCTGACCGTCGCAGTGGGGGAGGAGACGGCATTCCTCAAGACCCTCACGTCGGGTTCGCGGCTGTTCGAGGGTGCGGCCGAGGCGGTCAAGGCGTCGGGCGCGAAGAAGATCGGCGGTGCCGAAGCGTTCGCGCTGCACGACACCTACGGCTTCCCGATCGACCTGACGCTCGAAATGGCTGCCGAGGCGGGTCTGTCGGTGGACGAGGACGGGTTCCGGTCGTTGATGGCCGAGCAGCGCAACCGCGCCAAGGACGACGCCCGCGCTCGTAAGCACGCTCATACCGACCTCACGGTCTACAGAGATTTCGTCGACGGTGCGCCGACCGAGTTCACCGGATTCGACGAACTCGGTTCGGACGCAACGGTATTGGCCTTGATCTCCAACGGCGTCCGCGTTCCGACCGCGGTTGCGGGAGACTCGGTGGAGATCATTCTCGACCGCAGCCCGCTCTACGCCGAGTCCGGTGGCCAGATCGCCGACATCGGCACCATCACCGCACCCGGCCTCGGCGTCAAGGTCAACGACGTGCAGAAGATCGCCAAGAAGCTCTGGACGCACAAGTCCGTGGTCGAGTCGGGTCAGATCACCGAGGGCGACACCGTCCACGTCGACGTCGACCACGCCTGGCGCAAGGGCGCGACCCAGGGCCACTCGGGCACCCACATGGTGCATGCGGCACTACGACAGGTCCTCGGGCCGAACGCGACGCAGGCGGGTTCGTTGAACAAGCCCGGCTACCTCCGGTTCGACTTCTCGTGGCAGGGCGCGCTCTCGGAGGCGCAGCGCGACGACATCGAGAATGTCGCCAACGATGCGGTGGGCTCGGACTTCGCGGTCAACACCCTCGTCACCGACCTCGACAGTGCCAAGAAGATGGGCGCGATGGCCCTGTTCGGTGAGAACTACGGCGACGAAGTGCGCGTGGTCGAGATCGGCGGACCGTTCTCGATGGAACTGTGCGGTGGTACGCACGTGCAGCACTCGTCGCAGATCGGCCCGGTCACCATCCTCGGTGAATCGTCGGTCGGCTCGGGAGTGCGCCGCGTCGAAGCATTCGTCGGCCTCGATTCCTACCGCTACCTGGCCAAGGAACGCGCGCTGCTGGCCGGCATCGCGTCCACGCTGAAAGTGCCTTCCGAGGAGGTCCCGGCTCGCATCGAGACCCTGGTCGAGCGCCTGCGCGTCGCAGAGAAGGAACTCGACTCGGTCAAGGCCGCTGCTGTGCTGGCCTCCGCCGGTGAGTTCGTCGGTAAGGCCGAGCGATTCGGTGACGTGCGCGCGGTGATCTCGCAGGCACCGGACGGGGTCGGCGGCAACGACCTGCGCACGCTGGTGACCGATATCCGGGGACGGCTCGGCACCGATCCTGCCGTGGTGGTGCTGTTCGGCACCGTCGGCGGGAAGGTTCCGTTCGTCGTCTCGGCGAACAAGGCCGCCCAGGAGGCCGGCATCGCCGCAGGCGAGCTGGTGGCGTCGTTCGGCCCGAGCATCGGGGGCCGAGGCGGTGGCAAGCCCCAACTTGCTCAGGGGTCGGGGTCGGACGTCGCCGGAATCGCAGCCGGTATCGACGCCGCCCGGGCTCGACTGACCGAACTCACGACCCGCTGACGCTCGTGACAACTCAGGGGCGCGGCCCCGATCGGCCCGGAGTCGACGATCCTGGTCGCGGCCGTCGTATCGGCATCGACGTCGGCAGCGTCCGGATCGGTATCGCCTCGAGCGATCCCGACGGTGTACTCGCCACACCGGTCGAAACCGTGCCGCGATCGAAGATCAAGGGACCCGACGCCCCGGACGTGGTGCGGGTGGCGGAGATCGTGGCCGAGTACGAGGCCGTCGAAGTCGTGATCGGGCTACCCAGAACACTGCGCGGTGAGCGTGGCAGCGCCGTGGACGCGGCCGAGAAATTCGGGCGCTCCCTTCATCGGCGGATGAGTGACGTACCGATTCGGATGGCCGACGAACGACTGACTACCGTGACCGCGACGCGTGCTTTACGGGACAGTGGTGTGCGAGCCAAGAACCAACGATCGGTGATAGATCAGGCTGCGGCGGTGGCGATACTGCAGGGCTGGCTCGACGAGCGCCGTGCGGTATCGGATCGTGCAGCGAACAATCCAGGATCGACGGAGGTCGACGAGTGAACTACCAGGGTTCCGATCGGGACCGGCGAGATGCGCGCTCGGACGAGGCGCACACCGACCCGATCGGCTTTTCCGTGGACGAGGGCAGCGACTTCCAGCGCCGCCTGCACGGCCATCCGCAGCGTCTGGAGCCGCACCCCCGGCCCTCTCGCAGCGCAGATCGCGCGCCCAATCACGAGGCCGGCGGCGGGGCGGTGCCACAGCAAGTCGGCCGCAGCCGCGCCGCGGGCCGCAAGGACCGAGCCGCGTCCAGCCGTAAGCGTCGCGGCCGACTGGTGGCTCTGGTGCTCGGGGTCGTACTGATCGTGGCAGTGGCGGGCGGAGGGTATTTCGCCGTGAACAAATTCGGCAATCGCACGACCCCGAACGCGGACTTCGCCGCAGGCTCACCGGGGGACGGCGTGGTGATTCAGGTTCATCCCAACGACACCGCGCAGCAGATCGGTACCGAGGCAGCCGACAAGGGGGTCGTGGCCAGCTCGGGTGCGTTCCTCGAAGCGGCCCTGCTGAACAACGCCATCACCTCGGTTCAACCCGGCTTCTATCTGCTCGCCAGCAACGTGCCTGCCTCGCAGGCCGTGAGTGAACTCGTCGACCCCGCGTCCCGAGTGGGCAACATGGTGATCTCGGAGGGCCGACAGCTCCACGACGCGCGCGACGTGAACACCGATGCCGTCAAGAAGGGCATCTACACCCTGATCTCCGAGGCCAGCTGTGTGGACCGAACCGGCAGTGGAACCCCCACCTGCGTGAGCTACGACGATCTCAACGCGGCAGGAGCCGTGGACGATCCGGCTGCCTTGGGCGTCCCGGACTGGGCCACCGATCGCGTCGAAGGTGTTCCGGACCGCGACCGGCAGCTCGAAGGTCTGATCGCTGCGGGAACCTGGGATTTCGATCCCAGTGCGTCTCCGGCCGACATTCTGAAGCAGTTGGTGTCCGAGAGTGCGACCCGCTACGAGGACACCGGAATCCTGACCGCGGGCACCAACTCCGGGCTGACCCCGTACGACACCCTCGTCGCCGCATCGCTCGTCGAGCGTGAGTCCCTGCCCCAGGACTTCAGCAAGGTGGCCCGGGTGATTCTCAATCGCCTCGCGGTGCCGCAGCGGCTCGAGTTCGACTCGACCGTCAACTACTCGCTCGACACGACCGAGGTGGCCACCACCGACGCCGACCGGGCCCGCGTCACCCCGTGGAACACCTATGCCAGCGAGGGGCTGCCGGCAACCCCGATATCGTCGCCGAGTATCGGTGCGGTGCAGGCGGTCGAGATGCCGGCCGACGGTGACTGGTTGTACTTCGTGACCATCAACCAGGCGGGCGAAACCCTGTTCACCCGTAGCTACGAGGAACATCTGGCGAACATCACCAAGGTCGAGGCGGGCTTCCTCGACAGCGGTCGCTGACGTGCGTGCCGCAGTACTGGGTAGCCCTGTCGAACACTCGAAGTCACCGGTGCTGCACTGCGCTGCGTATCGCGCGCTCGGACTCGACGACTGGACCTACGAGCGTATCGACTGCACCGGTGAGCAGTTGCCCGGCCTGCTCGACGGCTTCGGTCCCGAATGGGTCGGCGTGTCGGTGACCATGCCGGGCAAGGTCGCAGCTCTGGCGTACGCAACCGAACGCACCGCGCGGGCAGTTCTGGCGGGCTCGGCGAACACCCTGGTGCGTACCGCGTCGGGCTGGCGCGCAGATTGCACAGACGTCGACGGCGTCGTGGGTGCACTGCGCGACGCCGGAGTCGAGGACCTGTCCGGTAGCACCGTGACGGTGGTCGGCGCAGGGGGAACGTCCAGGCCGGCGATCGTCGCGCTGGCCGGGCTCGGGGCGGCTGCGGTCACCGTGATCGCGCGGTCGGCCGACCGCGCGCGGGACACACTGGACTGCGCCGTCGCCGCGGGGATGCGCGCGGAGTTCGCGAACATGACCGACCCTCGTCTCGCGGCTGTCGCAGCGAAGTCGGCTGTCTTGGTCAGCACCGTTCCCGCGGCCGGAGCCGCCGACATCGCGTCGGATCTCGCCCATGCGCCGTTGGTGCTCGACGCCATCTACGATCCCTGGCCGACACCCCTGGCCACTGCCGTGGAGGCGGCCGGTGGAACCGTCATCGGCGGATTGTCGATGCTGCTCAATCAGGCGTACGGGCAGGTCGAGCAGTTCACCGGCAGACCGGCACCGCGAGCGATCATGCGGGACGCGCTGACCGCCATGCTCTGAGTTCGGCTTGGCGGCAGCCCGCAGGCGGCGAGTTGTCCACAGGTTCTGAGTTGTGCACAGGGCAATGTTCCACCTGGGCGTGCGTCACCACCGGTCGCTGCCGCGATGCGACCCTTCGATCATGGTGAGTCTGGGTGTTGCGGTCGTGGTCGGTGCCGTTGTGGGGACGGCGATGCGCCGCTGTCTGGTCCGGTGGAGTCCTCGGCTCCTGCCGTTGCTGTCCGCGATCGGGACCGGATGGGTCTGGTGGCGGTTCGGCGGTTCCGAGTACGCGGTTCCGTTGTGCGCGACGACGTGGTGGTTCGCCGCGCTCAGCGCCGTCGACCTGCAGCGACGCCGGTTGCCGAACGCCTTGACCGTCCCCGGTGCGATCGTGGTGACGATCGCGCTCGTGCTCGTCGGCTCGGCGGGGGCACTGCTCGGCGGCGCTCTGCTGTTCGCTATCTACCTCGTCGTTCATCTTCTCTCGCCCGCGGCGTTCGGTGCGGGGGACGTCAAACTCGCCTGGTCGGTCGGATCGATCGCCTGCGTGGGTGGCGGGGACGGATGGGTGCTCGCCGCACTGTCGGCACCGGTGGCAACTGCCGTGGTGGGGTCGATCGCCGCGGCGTTCGGGCACCGGCGAGCCCGCATCCCGCACGGCCCGTCCATGTGCGCGGCCACCCTGCTGGCATCCGCGGCTTCGTTGGCGTGAAAAGATGTTCGAGTGCTGCGCTGGATAACTGCCGGAGAATCCCACGGACCCGCTCTCGTCGCCATCCTCGAAGGAATGGTCGCGGGAGTAGAGGTGACCTCGGACGACATTGCCTCTCAACTCGCTCGCCGTCGCCTGGGCTACGGCCGTGGTGCCCGCATGAAGTTCGAGGCCGACAAAGTGACCCTCACCGGCGGTGTCCGACACGGCCGCACCATGGGCGGACCGGTTGCGATCGAGGTCGGCAACACCGAGTGGCCCAAGTGGGAGCAGGTGATGTCGGCCGACCCCGTCGACGACGCAGTGCTCGCGGATCTCGCGCGCAATTCTCCCTTGACCCGGCCACGGCCCGGCCACGCCGACTTCTCCGGGATGCTCAAGTACGGCTTCGACGACGCTCGTCCGGTGCTCGAACGTGCCAGCGCGCGGGAGACCGCCGCTCGGGTGGCCATCGGCACTGTCGCCCGGCTGTTCCTGAAGCAGGCGTTCGGAGTCGACGTCGTGTCCCACGTGATCTCCATCGGTGCTTCCGACCCCTATGTCGGACCGCCGCCCGCAGGTGCCGACCTCGACGCGATCGACGCCTCTCCGGTTCGCGCGTTCGACAAGGCCGCCGAAGAATCCATGATCGCCGAGATCGAGGCAGCGAAGAAGGACGGCGACACCCTCGGCGGCGTCGTCGAGGTCGTCGTGCACGGCCTGCCCGTCGGCCTCGGATCGTTCGTCTCCGGGGAACGCAAGCTCGACGCCAGGTTGGCTGCGGCTCTGATGGGCATCCAGGCGATCAAGGGGGTCGAGATCGGGGACGGCTTCGAGACCGCGCGTCGACGCGGAAGCGTCGCCCACGACGAGATCAAGCCGGGACCCGATGGGGTGCTGCGTTCGACCAACCGTGCCGGCGGTATCGAGGGCGGTATGACCAACGGCGAAGCACTGCGGGTGCGGGCGGCGATGAAGCCCATATCCACAGTGCCGCGCGCGCTGGCAACGGTCGACATGACGACCGGCGACGAGGCAGTGGCCATTCATCAGCGCTCGGACGTCTGTGCTGTTCCGGCCGCCGGTGTCGTGGCCGAGACCATGGTCGCCCTGGTGGTCGCGCAGGCAGCGTTGGAGAAGTTCGGTGGGGACTCGCTGGCGGAGACGACGAGCAACGTCGACCATTACGTGAAGGGCACCGCCGCCCGACCTCCACGATGACCCCGTACGCGGTCCTCGTCGGACCGCCGGGAGCAGGGAAGTCGACGATCGGTCGACGGCTGGCACAGGCTCTCGACCTGGACCTGTTCGACACCGATGTCGCCATCGAGCGAGACACCGGTCGTACGATCGCCGATATCTTCTCGCACGACGGCGAACCGGCCTTTCGGCAGATCGAGGAGCGGATAGTCGCCGGCGCTCTGGCCTCGCACGACGGGATCGTCTCCCTCGGTGGTGGTGCGGTGTTGTCGCCCGCGACCCGCGCCCTGCTGTCCGGGCACACCGTGGTGTACCTGGAAATCAGTGTGTCCGAAGGGCTTCGGCGTACCGGTGCGAACACCGTTCGGCCGTTGCTCGCCGGCCCCGACCCGCGTGCGAAGTACCAGGAACTGATGCGTCATCGGCGACCTCTCTATCGTTCGGTGGCCACGGTGCGAGTGCGCACCGACAGTCGCAGCCCGGCTCGGGTCGTGGGCCAGTTGGTGGCGAAGCTGACGGCGATCGCCCCTGTTCCCAAACGCGATGCGAACGAGAAAAACCCCAATAGATGAAGGTGATTCGATGACAGAGCCAGTGCGCGTCCAGGTCGAGACTGCCAACCCGTACCCGGTGATCATCGGCCGAGGTCTGTTGACGGACCTGGTCGACGAGCTCGCCGGAACGGCCACCGTGGCGATCTTCCACCAGCCTCCGCTGGCCGAGACCGCGGAGGCAGTGCGGGCCGCGTTGGCGGACAAGGGCATCGACGCCCACCGCATCGAGATCCCGGATGCCGAGGACGGCAAGGACCTGGCAGTGGCGGGGTTCTGCTGGGAAGTCCTCGGCCGAATCGGTCTCACCCGAAGCGACGCCATCGTGAGTCTGGGCGGCGGAGCGGCAACTGACCTTGCCGGATTCGTCGCAGCGACCTGGATGCGCGGAGTCCGCATCGTCCACGTTCCGACGACGCTGCTGGCCATGGTCGACGCGGCCGTGGGCGGCAAGACCGGCATCAACACCGACGCGGGCAAGAACCTCGTCGGTTCCTTCCACGAACCGGCCGCCGTGTTGATCGATCTGGCGACGCTCGAGACCGTGCCGAAGAACGAGATCGTCTCGGGCCTGGCCGAGGTGATCAAGACCGGGTTCATCGCCGATCCGAAGATTCTGGACATCATCGAGGCCGATCCTGCCGCGGCGCTGGATCCCACCGGCGACGTTCTGCCGGAGTTGATCAGGCGCTCGGTCGAGGTCAAGGCGAAGGTGGTGGCCGCCGATCTACGCGAGTCGAACCTGCGCGAAATCCTCAACTACGGGCACACACTGGCGCACGCCATCGAGCGGCGGGAGCAGTATCGCTGGCGTCACGGTGCCGCGGTGTCGGTCGGTCTGGTGTTCGCGGCCGAGCTGGGACGCTTGGCCGGACGGCTCGACGACGCGACTGCCGACCGCCACCGGTCGATTCTCGAATCGGTCGGCCTGCCGGTCACCTACGACGAGGACGCGTTCTCGGATCTGCTCAAGGGCATGCAGACGGACAAGAAGAACCGGGCCGGGTTGCTGCGGTTCGTCGTTCTGGACGGTCTGGCCAAGCCCGGACGGCTGGAGGGCCCGGACCCGGCACTGCTCGTTGCAGCATTCTCCGCGGTCGGCCGCGAGGCCCCGACCTCGGGTGGGTCGGCCATTATGTTGTGACCTCGCGAGAATCGACTCGGGTCCGAACGAAGAACGGGCGGTGATCGGCGCCCACAGCGTCGATCACCGCCCGTAGGTCGAGGTGGGGGAGTCAGGAACCGTCGGCAGTGCCGTGGCGGTTGCCGCGCTTGTCCAGCCGCGGCTTGCCGTCGGCGTCCACTGCCGAGAACACCTCGGTGTCTGCTTCGCCGTGCTCCGGGGCCCACTGCGGTTCCGGCCTCGCGGGTTCGGACCTCGTCGGTTCTGTCCGACCCGACTGATTCTCCTGGCCGGCGTTGACCAGCTCGCGGTCGTGCGCGCGTTCGGCGTCCGATGTGGCCAACTTCTTCTTGGCCTCGCGGTTGACGATCTGCCGTCCCACGAACACCGCGAGGCTGGCGGCGATGAAGATGGTGAGAATCGTGAACGCGGCTCCGGAGGTGAGCTCGAAGACCAGGCCGTTCTGACCCAGGCTGAAGTCGACGAAGAAGTCGACGACCCAGCTCAGGAGACCGCCGAGGAGTCCACCGACCACCGCGGCCTTGAGCCAGACCATGGTCAGGTCCTCGCCGTCGTCGGGGTCGGGATGCCTGCGTCGATCGCGGATTCCGTCGATGCCGGCCCACACGATGATGACGAGCAGCACGAGGGCGTATGCCACCCAGCGCAGTGCCGATCCACTCAAGGGCCACATCGACACTGCTGCCCCCAGCAGCAGTCGAACGACGACGTTGAACAATCCCATACTTATGCCACGCACTGCCCACCCAGTCATGCGGCACAGCATATCCGCACGTCGAAGTTCGTGTGTCGCGGCCCACAAAATCGACACCCGGTCGAGTGAGAAGAGGCCTGTGGAGCGACCGGTAATGTCGACTGCATGCCTGCCGATTTCGGTGCCCGTCGTGGTGCCCTGCGAGAACTGTTGGCCGCCGACGGACTCGATTCGATGTTGATCACCGATCTTCTCAACGTCCGATATCTGACCGGTTTCACCGGTTCCAACGCTGCGTTGCTGCTGTCGTCGGCCGATTCGGTCGGTGCCGAGGATCGGACGGTCATCTGCACCGACGGTCGGTACGTCACGCAGGTGGCCGAGCAGGTGCCGGATCTGCGCGCCGAGATCGACCGGGCGTCGGCGATCCACCTGCTTCGTTCGGGTGCCGCGGGCAGCGGTGGTCGAGTGGGATTCGAGAGTCATGTGGTGACCGTCGACGCTCATCGCGCGTGGTCCGAGCTGGGCGGCGCTGTGGAGTTGGTGCGCGCGCCGGGTGTGGTGGAGTCGTTGCGCATGGTCAAGGACGAGTTCGAGGTGGGGTTGCTCAGGGACGCCTGCCGCGCCGCCGACGACGCCCTGGCCCACTTGATCGGTGGGGGCGGCATCCGTGCCGGCCGGACCGAGCGTGAGGTCGCCCGCGAGCTGGAGTCGGCGATGCTCGATCACGGTGCCGATGCCATCTCGTTCGAGACCATCGTCGCTGCCGGGGCCAACTCGGCGGTCCCGCATCACCGGCCCACCGATGCGGTCCTGGCCGACGGCGACTTCGTCAAGCTCGACTTCGGTGCACTCGTCGGCGGCTATCACTCGGACATGACTCGGACCTTCGTCATCGGGACTCCCGCGCAGTGGCAGCGCGATCTGTACGAGCTGGTGGAGCGGTCGCAGACGGCCGGTCGAGAGGCTCTGGCACCCGGTGTGACCACTGCCTCGGTCGACGCCGCGTCGCGCTCGGTGATCGAGGATGCAGGGTACGGGGAGTACTTCCTCCACGGGCTCGGCCATGGGGTTGGTCTGGAAATCCACGAAGCGCCGGGAATCGCGAAGACGAGCACCGGTACACTGCTGAGCGGTGCAGCGGTCACCGTCGAGCCGGGTGTCTACTTCTCCGGTCGCGGCGGCGTTCGGATCGAGGACACACTCGTCGTTCGCGACGGGGGTCCGGAACTGCTCACCCTGACAAGCAAGGAACTCACGTCCGTCTAGCGCGCGGGCGGGAGCGAATCCCGCACGTGACCGACGGCGCGTCACGCGCACAAACGATTGAGGAGACGCGAAGCAAGTGGCTTCCACCAGCGATTTCAAGAACGGACTGGTTCTCAACCTGGAGAACCAGCTGTGGTCGATCATCGAATTCCAGCACGTCAAGCCCGGCAAGGGACCGGCATTCGTGCGGACCAAGCTCAAGAACGTGCTCTCGGGCAAGGTCGTCGACAAGACGTTCAACGCCGGTGTGAAGGTCGAGACCGCTACGGTCGACCGCCGCGACATGACGTACCTCTACCACGACGGTAGCGACTACGTGTTCATGGACGCCGACACCTACGACCAGCTCCCGATCGGTGAGGCCACTGTCGGTGACGGCGCACGCTTCCTGCTCGAGAATCTCCGGGTTCAGGTCGCCATGCACGAGGGCGTCCCGCTGTACGTCGAGCTTCCCGTCACGGTCGAGCTCGAGGTCAAGCACACCGATCCCGGCCTGCAGGGCGATCGCTCCACCGGCGGCACCAAGCCGGCGACCCTCGAGACCGGAGCCGAGATCTCGGTGCCGCTGTTCATCAACACCGGCGACAAGCTCAAGGTCGATTCGCGTGACGGAAACTACCTCGGGCGTGTGAACTCCTAACGTGTCATCGAAGAAGCCGACATCCTCCGCCTCGCAGAACGGTGCCCCCGGCGCGAAGAAGCTCGGTGCGCGACACAAGGCGCGCAAGCGCGCAGTGGACTTTCTGTTCGAGGCGGAGGCGCGCAACGTCGACCCGGTCAACCTGACCACCGAACGCATCGAACTCGCGCGCGGCGACGACACGATCGCTCCCGTCAGTGACTACACCAGGACGCTGATCGAGGGTGTGGCCGAGAATCTCGATCGTCTCGACGGAGTGATCGCCGATCACCTCAAGGACTGGACGCTGACCCGCCTGCCTGCGGTCGACAGAGCCATCCTTCGCGTCGCGGTGTGGGAGCTGTTCCACGCCACCGACGTGCCACCCGTCGTCGCCGTCGACGAGGCCGTCGAGCTGGCAAAGCAGCTGTCCACCGACGATTCGCCCGGATTCGTCAACGGTGTGCTCGGTCAGATCGTTCTGGTCGCGCCTCAGGTACGCGCGGCGGCAGCGGCGGTCTCCAGCCGTACCAAGGCCGACGCCACCGACGAGACGCCGGTCGACGCCGAACAGTGACCGAACGCTCTGCGGGCCTGCTGGTCATGGTTCGCAGAGCGTTGCTAGGCTCTACGCAGTTGTTGTCAGACATCCTTTAACGATCCGTCCAGAGAGGCGGAGAAGGAGGTCGTAGTTTGCCTGCGCCCGAAAGCTCGCCCGCGAACCCTGCCGTTCGAGAATTGCTGTCCTCGGCCGATGTGGGACGCACCATCTCCCGCATGGCCCATCAGATCATCGAGAAGACGGCCCTCGATGCTGCAGACTCGCCGCGCGTGGTCCTGCTCGGCATTCCCACCCGAGGGACCACGTTGGCGGAACGACTCGTCGAACGTATCGAGGCATTCTCGGGCGTGCGTCCCCCGCTCGGTTCCCTCGACATCACCCTCTACCGCGACGATTTGCGGAACAAGCCGCACCGTCCGCTCGAACGCACGTCGGTTCCCGCAGGCGGTGTCGACGACGCGCTGGTCGTATTGGTGGACGATGTGCTGTTCTCGGGGCGAACCGTACGGTCCGCGCTCGACGCCCTACGCGACCTCGGACGGCCCCGCGCCGTGCAACTCGCTGTTCTGATCGACCGCGGCCACCGCGAGCTGCCGCTTCGCGCGGACTACGTCGGTAAGAACGTCCCCACAGCGCGCACCGAGGACGTGTCGGTGCTGCTCTCCGAACACGACGGCCGCGACGGGGTCACCCTGTCCGAGGGAGGGTCCGCTCGATGAAGCACCTGCTCTCGGTCGCCGACCTGACGGCCGAATCGGCCACCGAGCTTCTGGACGAAGCGGAACGATTCGAGCAGGCGCTACTCGGCCGCGAAGTCAAGAAACTCCCGACACTGCGCGGACGCACCATCATGACGGTGTTCTTCGAGAACTCGACGCGTACCCGCGTCTCGTTCGAGGTGGCGGGCAAGTGGATGAGCGCCGACGTCATCAACGTCAGTGCCAGCAGCTCGTCGGTGTCGAAGGGGGAGTCGCTCCGCGACACCGCGATGACGCTGCGCGCTGCCGGAGCCGATGCACTCATCGTCCGACACCCGGCATCCGGTGCCGCACATCAAATCGCTCAGTGGACCGCCGATCAAGGCTCCACTCCTGGTAGCGGCCCTGCGGTGATCAACGCGGGCGACGGCACGCACGAACACCCAACCCAGGCGTTGCTCGACGCCCTGACGGTTCGTCAACGACTCGGCGACATCGCCGGCCGTCGGGTCGCGATCGTCGGCGACATCCTGCA
Organism: Rhodococcoides navarretei; assembly: GCF_038069675.1. Lineage (NCBI taxonomy): Bacteria > Bacillati > Actinomycetota > Actinomycetes > Mycobacteriales > Nocardiaceae > Rhodococcoides > Rhodococcoides navarretei. The sequence goes on along the minus strand of NZ_JBBPCN010000001.1, from coordinate 2,712,672 downwards.
CAGCCGGGTGGCGCGCTCGAATGCGATTCTGCTGGCCACTCTCGGAGCCGAGGTGGTGCTGATCGCGCCGCCGACCCTGCTGCCCGTCGGAGTGTCCGGCTGGCCGGTGCGGGTCTCGCACGACATCGACGCCGAACTGCCCGGGCTGGATGCGGTACTCATGCTCAGAGTGCAGGCCGAGCGCATGAACGGCGGGTTCTTCCCCTCCGCTCGCGAGTACTCGATCACGTACGGACTCTCGCAGCGCCGGCTCGACCTGCTGCCCGAGCACGCCGTCGTACTGCACCCGGGTCCGATGCTGCGCGGGATGGAGATCGCGTCCTCAGTGGCCGATTCTCCGAAAACTGCAGTATTGCAACAGGTTACGAATGGAGTTCACGTGCGGATGGCGGTGCTGTTCCGATTGCTGGTCGGTTCGGACGGGGGTGCGTCGTGAACGCACCCGCAACCTCCGTCCTGCTCCGCGGGGTTTTGCTGTACGGGGAGGGTCCTGAAACCGACGTTCTGATCACCGGCGAGGAGATCGTCGGAATCGGCTCGGACCTCGACGCCGACGGTGCCGAGATCGTCGATGCGCGCGGCCAGATCCTGCTGCCCGGATTCGTCGACATGCACACGCACCTGCGCGAGCCCGGCCGCGAGGACACCGAAACGATCGAATCCGGTTCGGCAGCAGCCGCTTTGGGTGGCTACACCGCGGTGTTCGCGATGGCGAACACCGATCCGGTTGCCGACTCGGTAGTGGTCACCGATCATGTCTGGCGTCGGGGACAGGAAGTCGGTCTCGTCGACGTCCACCCGGTCGGTGCGATCACCGTCGGCTTGAAGGGCAAGCAGCTCGCCGAGATGGCCACGATGGCAGCGGGAATCGGCCGGGTGAAGATGTTCTCCGACGACGGCCACTGCGTCGACGATCCACTGATCATGCGTCGGGCGCTGGAGTACTCGAGTTCCCTCGGTGTGCTCATCGCCCAGCACGCCGAGGAGCCCAGGCTCACTGTCGGTGCCGTCGCGCACGAGGGTCCCACTGCGGCTCGGCTCGGACTGGCCGGTTGGCCGCGCGCGGCCGAGGAGTCGATCGTGGCACGGGACGCCCTGCTGGCCCGGGACGCGGGTGCGCGGGTGCACATCTGCCATGCGTCCACCGCGGGCACCGTCGAGTTGATGAAATGGGCTCGCGGACAGGGTATTTCGATCACCGCCGAGGTCACCCCTCATCACCTGCTGCTGGACGATTCGCGGCTCGAGACGTACGACGCGATCAACAAGGTGAACCCGCCGCTGCGCGAGAAGTCCGATGTCGACGCCCTGCGCAAGGGTCTGGCCGACGGTGTCATCGATTGTGTGGCAACCGATCACGCTCCGCACGCCGAGCAGGACAAGTGCTGTGAGTTCTCGATCGCCCGTCCCGGGATGCTCGGGCTCGAGACCGCACTGGCCATCATCGTCGACACGATGGTGACCCCGGGACTGCTCGATTGGCGCGGCGTCGCGCGGGTGATGAGCGAGCGGCCGGCCCAGATCGTCGGATTGTCCGATCAGGGGCGGCCCATCGAGGTCGGCGAGATCGCCAATCTCACGCTGGTGGATCCGAATGCCAGCTGGACGGTCTCGGGCAAGAAGCTGGCCAGCGTCGCGCACAACACGCCGTTCGAGGACATGACCTTCTCCTCGAAGGTCACCACGACGGTACTGCGCGGACAAATCACCGTCCGCGGCGGAGTCGTGGCGAACAGAGCGGGAGAGTAGAGCCGTGGACAGAGTTCTCATCGTCATCGGATTCATCCTGTTCTGGGCGCTGATGATCGCGCTGATCTTCTGGGGTTGGCGAGGACGGCAGAAGCGCCAGGAAGACCGAATCGGTGACTTCCCGACTGTGCCCCAGGACCTGGGTGCCACCCACATCGAGCCGAGCACCGGCCTGTACGTCGGCAGCACCATCGCGCCGAGTTGGCAGGACCGCATCGCCGTCGGCGACATCGGCCACCGCGCCACGGGTGAGCTGTCGCGATACGAGAAGGGCATCCTGCTCGATCGAGACGGTGAATCTCCCATCTGGATCCCGGCGGAATCGATTCGCGCGATCCGTACCGAACGCGGGTTGGCAGGCAAGGTCATGACGAAGGACGGGCTCCTGGTCATTCGCTGGGAGCTCCCGACGGGGACCGAGATAGACACCGGCTTCCGGGCCGACGACAAGCAGATCTACCCGGTGTGGACAGCGAGTTCCACCGGAGAAACCAAGGAGGAAACCGCGTGAGCAGCGCAGTTCTTGTTCTGGAGGACGGCCGGACATTCCGCGGCACCACATTCGGCGCACAGGGGCGCACCCTCGGCGAGGCCGTGTTCTGCACCGGAATGACGGGGTACCAGGAGACACTGACCGACCCGAGCTACCACCGACAGATCGTCGTCGCGACTGCGCCGCAGATCGGTAACACCGGTTGGAACCAAGAGGACGGTGAAGCCGCCAGCGCCCAGGATCCCAACAAGATCTGGGTCGCCGGATACGTGGTCCGAGATCCGGCGCGCCGCACCTCGAGCTGGCGCTCGACCGGAACTCTGCAGGATCAGCTCGAGGCCCAGAATGTCGTGGGCATTGCCGGAATCGACACGCGTGCCCTGGTACGGCACCTGCGCACGCGCGGCTCGATGCGAGCGGGAGTGTTCTCGGGCGACGCACTCGGCACCTCGGACGAGATGCTCGAGCAGGTGGTCGGTCAGCCCTCGATGCTCGGTGCCGATCTCGCCGGTGAAGTGACCACCGGAGCCGGCTACACCATCGAGCCGACCGGCGATGCTCGATTCACCGTCGTCGCAGTCGATCTCGGCATCAAGACCAACACTCCGCGGATGTTCGCCGAGCGCGGTATCCGCGTGCACGTGGTGCCGTCGAACACCAGCATCGAGCAGGTTCTGGAACTGAACCCGGACGGTGTGTTCCTGTCCAACGGACCTGGTGACCCGGCCACGGCCGACACCAGTGTCGCTCTGACCAGGCAGGTACTCGAACGCGAGCTGCCGTTGTTCGGTATCTGCTTCGGCAACCAGATCTTCGGGCGAGCGCTCGGCCGTGGCACCTACAAGATGAAGTTCGGCCACCGCGGCATGAACATCCCGGTCATCGAGCACACCACCGGCCGTATCGCGATCACTGCGCAGAACCACGGATTCGCACTCGAAGGCGAAGCGGGCGAGGAGTTCGACACCGACTTCGGCCGGGCTCGGATCAGCCACACCTGCGCTAACGACGGCACCGTCGAGGGCGTCGAGCTGATCGGCGGGAGTGCCTTCTCCGTGCAGTACCACCCCGAGGCCGCGGCCGGTCCACACGACGCCGCCTACCTCTTCGACCGTTTCACCAGCGTCCTTCAGGAGAAGAAGTAATGCCACGCCGCACCGACCTGAACCACGTCCTGGTCATCGGATCCGGCCCGATCGTCATCGGTCAGGCCTGTGAGTTCGACTACTCCGGCACCCAGGCCTGCCGAGTGCTGCGCGAGGAAGGGCTTCGCGTCAGCCTCGTGAACTCCAACCCCGCGACGATCATGACCGACCCCGAGTTCGCCGACGCCACCTACGTCGAGCCGATCACGGCGGAGTTCATCGAGAAGATCTTCGCCCGCGAAGCCGAGCAGGGTCACCCCATCCAGGCCGTGCTCGCCACCCTGGGTGGACAGACGGCACTCAATGCCGCTGTCGCACTGCATGATCAGGGAATTCTCACCAAGTACGGCGTCGAGCTGATCGGTGCCGACTTCGACGCCATTCAGCGCGGCGAGGATCGGCAGAAGTTCAAGGACATCGTCGCCAAGGTCGGTGGCGAGTCCGCCAAGTCGGCCGTCTGCTACACGATGGACGAGGTCCGCGAGACCGTCGCCGAGCTCGGCTTCCCGGTCGTCGTCCGGCCGTCGTTCACCATGGGCGGTCTCGGTTCGGGACTGGCCTACAACGACGAGGATCTGACCCGGATCGCCGGCGGCGGCCTGGCAGCTTCCCCGACGGCGAACGTCCTCATCGAGGAGTCCATCCTCGGCTGGAAGGAATACGAGCTCGAGCTGATGCGCGACGGCCGCGACAACGTGGTCATCGTGTGTTCCATCGAGAACGTGGACCCGGTGGGCGTGCACACCGGCGACTCGGTGACCGTCGCCCCTGCCATGACGCTGACCGACCGCGAGTACCAGAAGATGCGCGACCTCTCCATCGACATCCTGCGCGAGGTGGGCGTCGACACCGGCGGCTGCAACATCCAGTTCGCGATGGACCCGGCCGACGGCCGCCTCGTGGTCATCGAGATGAACCCGCGCGTGTCGCGCTCGTCGGCGCTGGCGTCGAAGGCCACCGGGTATCCGATCGCGAAGATGGCCGCCAAGCTGGCCATCGGCTACACCCTCGACGAGATCGTCAACGACATCACCCGCGAGACCCCGGCGTGCTTCGAGCCGACCCTGGACTACGTGGTCGTCAAGGCACCGCGGTTCGCGTTCGAGAAGTTCCCCGGGGCCGACGGCACGCTGACCACGACGATGAAATCCGTCGGTGAGGCGATGTCGATCGGCCGCAACTTCACCGAGGCATTCGGCAAGGTGATGCGCTCGCTCGAAACCAAGCGCGCGGGGTACTGGACCGGCCCTGAGGTCGAGGCAGAGAGCCTGGACGCTCTGTTGGCGGACCTGTCCGTTCCTCAGGACGGTCGGATGTACGGAATCGAGAAGGCGTTCGCGATGGGTGCCACGCTCGAGCAGCTCTTCGAGGCGACCAAGATCGACCCGTGGTTCCTCGACCAGTTCCAGCAGATCCACGAACTCGGCGTCCAGGTGCGCGAGGCCGCCGAATTCGACGAGGCGCTGCTGCGTCAGGCGAAGTATCACGGTCTGTCCGACCGCCAGATCGCGGCTCTGCGCCCCGAACTCGACGGTGAGGACGGCGTGCGGGCGCTACGCGACGAACTCGGTGTGCATCCGGTCTACAAGACGGTCGACACCTGCGCTGCCGAGTTCGAGGCCAAGACGCCATACCACTACGGCACCTACGAGCTCGACCCGAACGCCGAATCCGAGGTCGCCCCGCAGCCGGACCGCCCCAAGGTACTGATCCTCGGCTCGGGTCCCAACCGCATCGGCCAGGGCATCGAATTCGACTACAGCTGCGTGCACGCGGCGCAGACGCTGTCCGAGGCCGGGTACGAGACGGTGATGGTCAACTGCAACCCCGAAACCGTCTCCACCGACTACGACACCGCCGACCGCCTGTACTTCGAGCCACTGACCTTCGAGGACGTGCTGGAGGTGTATCGGGCGGAGGCCGCGTCGGGCACGGTGCGAGGTGTCATCGTCCAGCTCGGCGGCCAGACTCCACTCGGCCTGGCCAAACGGCTGAAGGCCGCAGGCGTTCCTATCGTCGGAACATCGCCCGAGGCGATCGATCTCGCCGAGGACCGTGGCGAGTTCGGCAAGGTGCTCGACGCAGCCGGCCTGCCCGCTGCGAAATACGGCACCGCGACGACGTTCGACGGAGCCCGTGAGATCGCCGCAGGGATCGGTTACCCGGTGCTGGTGCGCCCGTCCTACGTGCTCGGTGGACGCGGCATGGAGATCGTGTACGACGAGGCCTCGCTCGCGACGTACATCTCCAACGCGACGGAGATCTCGGACGACCGTCCGGTTCTGGTCGACCGGTTCCTCGAAGATGCTGTCGAGATCGACGTCGACGCGTTGTGCGACGGCACCGAGGTCTACATCGGCGGCATCATGGAACACATCGAGGAGGCCGGTATCCACTCCGGTGACTCTGCGTGCGCATTGCCGCCGATCACGCTCGGCAAGACCGACATCGAGAACGTTCGTCGGTCCACCGAGGCTCTCGCGAAGGGCATCGGCGTGCGTGGCCTGCTCAACGTGCAGTACGCACTCAAGGACGACATCCTGTACGTCCTCGAGGCGAATCCTCGTGCCAGCCGCACCGTTCCGTTCGTCTCCAAGGCGACCGCAGTGCAGCTGGCGAAGGCATGCGCACGAGTGATGTTGGGGGAGAGCATCGCCGAGCTGCGAACCGCAGGCATCCTGCCCGAGACCGGGGACGGTGGCACCGTGCCGGCCGGAGCCCCGATCGCGGTCAAGGAAGCGGTGTTGCCGTTCAACCGGTTCCGTCGTGCGGACGGAACCGGAGTGGACACTCTGCTCAGCCCGGAGATGAAGTCCACCGGTGAGGTGATGGGTATCGACTTCGATTTCGGGACCGCGTTCGCCAAGAGTCAGACCGCCGCGTACGGCTCGTTGCCTACGGGCGGCGCAGTGTTCGTATCGGTGGCCAACAAGGACAAGCGGTCACTGATCTTCCCCGTGAAGCGACTCGCTGATCTCGGCTTCACCATTCTGGCCACCGAAGGCACCGCGGATGTGTTGCGGCGCAACGGAATCACATGCGAGCAGGTGTACAAGCAGTCCGGCGAGGACGTGCCGGAGGGGGAGCGGACCATCGTCGACCGGATACTCGCCGGCGACATCGCCATGGTGATCAACACCCCGTACGGCAACTCCGGCCCGCGTGTCGACGGGTACGAGATCCGTAGTGCGGCGGTGGCACAGAACATTCCGTGCATCACCACCGTGCAGGGCGCGTCGGCAGCGGTGCAGGGCATCGAAGCCGGTATCGCGGGAGGTATCGGTGTTCGCTCGTTGCAGGATCTGCATGCCGGGCTGAAGGAAGGCCTGGTTCTGCCGTGAGTCATCGCAGTTGGTCGGATCGTTTGCGTTCGGCGGTGAGTGCGCGCGGTCGGCTCTGTGTCGGTATCGATCCGCATCCGGCCCTGCTGGAGGCCTGGGACCTGCCACGCTCGGCAGACGGTCTCGAAGTGTTCGCCGAGCTGTGCGTCGAGGCATTCATCGGTGAGGTGGCGATCGTCAAGCCACAGGTGGCGTTCTTCGAGGCGTACGGATCTGCCGGGTACGCGGTGCTCGAACGCACTGTCGGTGTGCTTCGGGATGCGGGAACCCTGGTGATCGCCGATGCGAAGCGCGGCGACATCGGCACCACGATGGATGCGTACGCGCAGGCCTGGCTGGAACCCGATTCTCCGTTGTCGTCGGATGCTGTCACGGTGTCGCCGTACCTGGGCTTCGATTCGCTGGGGGAGACCGTCGATCGAGCGGTGCGACACCAGCGAGGTCTGTTCGTGCTGGCGCGAACCTCGAATGCGGAGGGCTCTGCCCTGCAACAGGCGGCGCCGTCGACCGGCGGGTCGGTGGCTCAGTCGATCGTAGACGCGGCGGCGACGCGTAATCGCGTCGATGCCGACACAGTGGGCTTGGTGGTCGGTGCCACTCGTGATCATGGTCTCGATCTGTCGAACTACACCGGTCCGATCCTCGCGCCGGGTCTGGGAGCGCAGGGAGCGACGGTTGCCGATCTCGCAGAGATCTTCCGCGATGCGCGTGAGCTGTTGCTGCCCAACTCCTCTCGGGGTGTCCTGGCTGCCGGCCCATCGGTGACGGCATTGCGCGACGCGGCCACGCGGTTGCGCGACGAGATCGAAGCCGGTCTCGCATAGACGATGCGGCGCGGCTCCGGCACTCGGGGGCGAGTTAGCGGTGAACGCGAGTCGTCGGTACGGTCGCTAGCGCTGCCGACGAACGGTGCTGGTCGCCCTCGCAGAGTGCCGACGACCGAGGCAGTGAAACACCGATGGTCGACGTACCGACAGTGATCGTGTGTGTCGTACCGCCCAGAACGAGAAGACGGAGGAACCGACAGTGGCCCTTCCCCAGTTGACCCCCGAGCAGCGCGCGGCTGCCCTCGAGAAGGCAGCTATCGCACGGAAAGCGCGCGCCGAACTCAAGGAGCGTCTCAAGCGCGGCGGCACCGATCTCCAGCAGGTGCTCAAGGATGCCGAGACGGACGAGATTCTCGGCAAGATGAAGGTGTCCGCCTTGCTGGAGGCCCTGCCGAAGGTGGGCAAGGTCAAGGCCGCGGAACTGATGACCGAATTGGAGATCGCACCCACCCGTCGACTGCGCGGTCTCGGGGATCGGCAGCGCAAGGCGCTGTTGACGAAGTTCGATTTCGAAGCCTGACGACAGTGAGTGACACGGCGGCGGCATCGGCCCCGGAAAAGAAGCGCGGCCGGTTGGTGGTGCTGTCCGGCCCCTCCGGCGTCGGCAAGTCCAGTGTCGTTCGGCTCGTGCGCTCGGCATTGCCGGAGCTGGTCTTCAGCGTGTCGGTCACGACGCGGTCACCCCGGCCGGGCGAGGTGGACGGTCAGGATTACCACTTCGTGTCGGCCGACGAGTTCGATCGAATGATCGCCGACGGCGAGCTGCTCGAGTGGGCGAGTATTCACGGTGGCCTGCAGCGGTCCGGTACTCCGGCCGCACCCGTGGAGGCCGCCTTGGAGGCGGGGAGCCCGGTGCTGCTCGAGCTCGATCTGGCCGGTGCTCGGGCCGTGCGGGTGTCCAAGCCCGAGGCCCTGTTGGTGTTCATGGCGCCACCGACGTGGGACGACCTGGTCTCTCGATTGGTCGGGCGCGCGACCGAGGAGAGCGCTGCCACCGAGCGGAGGTTGGAGACCGCACGGGTGGAATTGGCCGCCCAGAACGAGTTCGACACGGTGGTTGTCAATACCGATGTCGACCATTCGTGCGAACAGTTGGTATCCTTGTTGGTCGGTAGGTCGTCGGTCGGCAACAGCTGACCAGTTTCACGGCGCACGAGGCCCCGACCAGCTAGTTCGTAGCACCAACGATGCAATTTCAGGAGATCATCAGTGAGCAGCATTTCAGCGGCCGTTTCCGACTTCGACGGACGCAGCGCTCTGCCGGCCTACGACACGCCGCTCGGCATTACCAATCCACCCATCGACGAGCTGCTCGCCCGCACCTCGTCCAAGTACGCCCTCGTGATCTACGCAGCCAAGCGTGCGCGCCAGATCAACGACTACTACAACCAGCTCGGTGACGGCATCCTCGAATACGTGGGACCGCTGGTCGAGCCGGGTCTGCAGGAGAAGCCGCTGTCGATCGCTCTCCGCGAGATCCACGCCGACCTCCTCGAGCACACCGAAGGCGAATAAGAACCTCACAGAGGACATCTGACTTGCACGTTGTCGTCGGGGTCGGCGGAGGTATCGCCGCCTACAAGAGTTGTTCGCTCATCCGTATGTTCACCGAGAGCGGGCACCAGGTTCGGGTGATCCCGACCGCGTCCGCACTGGAGTTCGTCGGGCGGGCAACATTCGAGGCGCTGTCCGGCCTTCCGGTACACACCGGCGTCTTCGCGGACGTGCCGGAAGTGCCGCATGTGCGCCTGGGCCAGGAGGCGGACCTGGTCGTCGTTGCCCCCGCCACCGCGGACCTCATGGCCCGCATCGCAGGCGGCCGGGCAGATGATCTGCTGACCGCCACGCTGCTCACCGCACGGTGCCCGGTGGTCCTGGCACCGGCGATGCACACCGAGATGTGGGAACACCCCGCTACGGTTGCCAACGTCGCGACTCTTCGCTCCCGCGACACGCACGTCATCGAACCCGCATCGGGGCGTCTGACCGGCCGCGACACCGGTTCGGGCCGGTTGCCGGAGCCGGACGAGATCTTCGCACTGTCGATGCTGGTGACCGAGCGAGCGGATGCGCTCCCTCGGGACCTCGAGGGTCGCCATGTACTCGTGTCTGCCGGCGGTACTCGTGAGCCCCTCGATCCGGTCCGTTTCCTGGGCAATCGAAGCTCCGGCAAGCAGGGATACGCACTCGCGCGAGTGGCCGCGCAGCGCGGTGCCCACGTGACGTTGGTCGCCGGGTACACCAGCGATCTGGACGTTCCGGCCGCCGTCGATGTGGTGCACGTCAAGACTGCCTCGGACATGCAGGACGCCGTTCGGAAGCTGTCCGTCGGAGTCGATGCGGTGGTGATGGCGGCCGCGGTCGCCGACTTCCGCCCGGAGTCCGTCGCGGGAAGCAAGATCAAGAAGGGGTCCAACGAACCGTCGTCGATCCCCCTGGTGCGCAACGACGACATACTCGCCGGCCTCGTTTCGGCTCGCCGCGACGGTGAGCTCGATTCGTCGACGGTCATCGTCGGATTCGCCGCCGAGACCGGGGACGCGGACGGAGACGTGTTGACGTACGCGCGGGCCAAGCTCGAACGAAAGGGCTGCGACCTGCTCGTGGTCAACGCTGTCGGTGACGGCAAGGCATTCGAGGTCGACCACAACGACGGCTGGTTGCTCGGGTCCGACGGCTCCGAGGCTGCGCTCGGCGAGGGCTCCAAAGCTCTCCTGGCGAGCCGCGTACTGGACTCGGTGGCGCAGCTGCTCGACGCGCGCGGTCCTTTACCGAGTTCGAGTCCGTGACCGTGCCGAGGGTGCACGATCGATGTCGCACCGGATACCGTGCTGAGCACCACGTGTAGTGCCGTAGAGGTTTGCCCGGCCCCGGCAGGGGCGATAACACCGAGGGAACGTCAATTTTCGTGGAGTGCCCGACCGGCGCGAGGCGTCGGGTCGGGCAGGAACATGCGTCGAGAGGAAGTCCGTGAGCAAGTCCGGTAGCCGGCTTTTCACCAGTGAGTCCGTCACAGAGGGTCACCCCGACAAGATCTGTGATGCCATCAGTGATTCGATTCTCGATGCCCTGCTGACGGAGGATCCGCGCGCCCGAGTTGCCGTGGAGACGTTGGTCACCACCGGGCAGGTGCATGTTGCGGGTGAGGTCAACACCACCGCATGGGCCGACATCCCGAAGATCGTGCGCGAGAAGGTACTCGAGATCGGGTACGACTCGTCTGCCAAGGGGTTCGACGGAAACTCGTGCGGGGTGAACGTCGCCATCGGTGCGCAGTCTCCGGAAATTGCTCAGGGCGTGGACCATTCGCACGAGGCTCGGGTCGAGGGGCTCTCCGACGACGAAATCGATCGTCAGGGTGCGGGGGATCAGGGGTTGATGTTCGGATACGCCAACACCGACACTCCCGAGCTGATGCCGTTGCCGATCGCTTTGGCGCACAGGCTTTCCCGGCGGCTGACCGAGGTACGCAAGAGCGGTGTACTGCCGTATCTGCGTCCGGACGGCAAGACGCAGGTGACGATCGAGTACGACGGCGACGACGCCGTACGCCTCGACACCGTGGTGATCTCGACGCAGCATGCCGCCGATATCGATCTCGACAATCTGCTCACTCCCGACATTCGGGAAAAGGTGCTCAGCTCGGTGCTCGCCGAGTTGAACGTGCCGACACTGGACACCTCTGATGTGCGGCTGTTGGTCAACCCCACCGGAAAGTTCGTGCTCGGTGGCCCGATGGGTGATGCCGGTCTCACCGGCCGGAAGATCATCGTCGACACCTACGGCGGTATGGCACGGCACGGCGGTGGCGCGTTCTCCGGCAAGGATCCGTCCAAGGTCGATCGCAGCGCTGCCTACGCGATGCGCTGGGTCGCCAAGAACGCTGTTGCCGCTGGGCTCGCCGACCGCATCGAAGTACAGGTGGCGTACGCCATCGGCAAGGCCGCGCCGGTCGGTTTGTTCGTGGAGACATTTGGCACCGAGAAGACCGATCCCGCGCGTATCCAGGCGGCGATCAGCGAGGTGTTCGACCTTCGTCCCGGTGCCATCATTCGTGATCTGGATCTGCTGCGGCCGATCTACGCTCAGACGGCGGCGTACGGCCACTTCGGCCGTACCGACATCGATCTGCCGTGGGAGTCCACCGATCGCGCCGGCAAGCTTCGCGAGGCCGCCGGACTCTGAGTTCGGCTTCGACCGTTCTGCACGTACCCTGCTCGCACCGGCTCGGTGCTCCGACATCGAGTGTGGGGTAAGAATCGAGGAGGAGGTGCGGTGGCGGGCGTAGCGCGGGTGGCGGCGTCGGATCTTCCGATCGCGCGCATTCTCCCGATGTTGCCGCTGCCGCATCTCGACCGCGAGTTCGACTACCTCGTTCCCGAGGAGGTGAGCAGCGATGCTCAGCCCGGTGTCCGAGTTCGGGTGCGGTTCGCGGGACGACTGGTCGACGGTTTCGTGCTGGCCAGACTTGCCGAGACCGAACACTCCGGCAAGCTCGGCTGGCTCGATCGGGTGGTGTCGGCGGAGCGAGTTCTGACCCCGGAGATCGCGGAACTGGCCGAGGCGGTAGCCGATCGGTACGCCGGGACCAGAGCGGATGTGCTGCGTCTGGCGATCCCGGCTCGCCATGCCCGAGTCGAGGCGGAACAGACACCTGTCGTCGAGCCGCCGGTCGAGCCCGACATCGACCGAGCAGCCTGGTCGGCCTACACCCACGGCTCGAACTTCCTCGATGCGTTGGCGTCGGGACGCGTACCGCGAGCGGTATGGCAGGCGTTGCCCGGTGAGCGATGGCCGGTGCGGCTGGCAGAGGCCGCCGCCGTGACCGTCGCGGGCGGTCGATCCGCGGTGATGGTGGTACCCGATCAGCGAGACCTCGATCGACTGGACGCGGCCTGCACGGCTCTGCTCGGTGCCGACCGGGTGGTGGCGTTGTCGGCCGGATTGGGTCCGGCGAAGCGGTATCGGCAGTGGTTGCGTGGTCTGCGATCGGGGCCGGTCGTCGTGGTGGGGACACGCAGCGCCGTGTTCGCTCCGGTGTCCACTCTTGGCATGATTGCCGTCTGGGACGACGGTGACGACAGTTTTGCCGAGCCTCGCTCGCCGTATCCGCACGCCAGAGAAGTGGCGTTGCTTCGAGCTCACGTATCCGGGGCAGCGGTCGTCATCGGCGGACATGCGCGAACCGCAGAGGCCGAGGCACTCGTCGATTCCGGGTGGGCACACGACCTGGTGGCTCCGCGCGAATTGATTCGTGAGCGTCAACCCCACGTGGTGGCCCTGGCGGACTCGGACCATGCGCTCGCGCGGGATCCGGCAGCCCGGGTCGCGCGGCTACCTGCGATTGCGTTCGAGGCGGCGCGAGCCGCACTGAAGGCCGATTCGCCTGTGCTGGTTCAAGTTCCGCGCGGCGGATACGTGCCGTCTTTGGCGTGTGCGAAGTGTCGGCACCCGGCGCGGTGTCGCCGGTGCAACGGGCCGCTGGCCCTGCCCTCCGCCCCGGGCAGCGACGGAGCCGGCAGTCCGACGTGCTCGTGGTGTGGAATCGCCGACACCGCACATCGGTGCACCGTATGCGGATCACGCAACCTGCGTGCGGTCGTGATCGGAGCGGGCCGCACCGCCGAGGAACTCGGACGGGCATTTCCCGGCGTACCGGTACACAACTCGGGAGGTGCCGCCGTGCTCGACGCCGTCCAGCCGGGTGCCGGTCTTGTCGTGTCCACCGTCGGTGCCGAGCCGACGGTCGACGGTGGGTACGGCGCTGCCCTCTTGCTGGACGGCTGGGCCCTGCTCGGCCGGGCAGACCTGCGCGCGGCAGAGGAGACACTGCGTCGGTGGATGACGGCCGCCGCCTTGGTCCGGCCGGGTGCGGCAGGTGGCCGCGTGGTGGTCGTCGCCGAATCCGAGATACCCACGGTGCAGGCGCTGGTTCGCTGGGATCCGCTGTGGCACGCCAGAAGTCAGTTGGACGAACGCGTCGAGGTACGGTTCCCGCCCGCCGTGCACGTCGCGGCGATCGACGGAACCACCGATGCGATCACTGCGTTGGTGGAGAGCGCAGATCTGCCCGAGGCAGTGGAAATACTCGGACCCGTCGATCTGCCGGACGGCCAACGGGCACCCGCGGGCAGCGGTGAGGACGTACTTCCCGGTGATGTGCAGCGGCTGTTGATACGCGTGCCGCGGAGCACCGGGGCGGCGTTGGCGCGGGCGCTGGCCACCGCGCAGGCAGCTCGTAGTGCCAAGAAACTCGCTGCGGGAGTGCGGGTTCAGATAGACCCGATTCGAATCGGTTGACACTGCCGTCGGGGCTCGCCGTGGCCTAGGGTTGCCTCGGGGCGGTGCACGGGGTGCCGACGAGAGATGGGTCGGGGGACATGAAGAGAAGACAGCTTCTTCGCCGTGTGACAACAGGTTTGGCAATGGTGATCGGGGTCCGTCTGGTGTCCCCCACCGCCGCCGACGCCCTGCCCGGTACCGGCTCGGCGCAGCCACCGACACCGGCCGTTCCGCTGGACCGACTGCTACGGATCGTGTCGCTCTCGCACATCAACGATCCGGCGCTCACCCCGATCTTTCCCGGCGATCCCGAATTCTCGCTCGAGACGGCGTTCACCGTTGCGGACGACGGCTTCTACCTCCAGTACGTCAAGGAGGGCGAGCACACCGGCACGCACTGGGGAGCGCCGGCGCACTTCCAGGAAGGTGGGCTGACCGCCGACCAGCTCGATCCGGAGGATCTGTTTCTGCCTGCAGTGAAGATCGACATTCGTGATCGGGCGGCGGACGACGCCGACTACGCCGTGACCGTGGCAGACCTGCAGAACTGGGAAGCAGTCAACGGAACCATTCCACCAGGGGCGGCTGTCATTCTGTGGACCGGCTGGGAGTCACGCTGGGGGACCGATGCGTATGCCAACGCGGACGCGGACGGTGTGACGCACCAACCCGGGTTCTCCGCGGAGGCGGCGCAGTGGTTGATCGACACAGGCAGGCTCGCCGACAGAGGTGCCCTCGGCACCGACACCTTCGGGCCCGATCTGGGCAACGACGACACCTACCCGGTGTCCGTCAAGCTCTACGACCGGCGTCGGATAAGCCTGGAGAACCTGACCAATCTGGAGTCGATCCCGACCACCGGCGCCTACGTTCTGGTCGGTGGTCCGATCAACCGAGCCGGATCCGGCTCGCCTGCAACCATTTTCGGTTTGGTCCCACGAGTCGCGTGATCGGAGCCGCTCGGCACCGCGCTGAGTGTGCCCGCGGTGTCGTAGGCGTAGATTCCGGCCTTGCCCTCGCGTTTGGCCGTGTACATCGCGCGATCGGCCAGCCGCATCAGCTCGTCCTCGTCGGCGGTGTCGGAGCCGGCCACGGTCGTGGAGTCGGGGGGTGTGCGGTCTGAACGACCGATCTGCACCACGCCCACGCACACGCCGACCGACACCGAACGGCCGTCGATCTCGTGTGTTGTCCGCATCGCCTCGGCAATGCGGACAGCCGTCGCGCGACCGGTATCGAGGTCGGCGTAGACCAGGGCGGTGAACTCGTCACCGCCGAAGCGCGCCACCACACCCTCGACCACACATCGGTCGAGGCGGCGGGCAAGTTCGACCAGTAGTCGATCACCGCCGCCGTGGCCGAATCTGTCGTTGACGCTCTTGAAGTCGTCGAGGTCGATCAGCAGTAGGACGGCGCAGCCCCGGCCCGCTCGGGCGTCGTTCACCGCCTCTCGAAGGTGTTCGTCGAACGACGACCGGTTGAGCAGGCCGGTCAGCCCGTCGTGGTGCGCGCGATACGTCAGCTCGGCCTGTGCCCGAGTCAGGGTCCGGAGCAGATTGTCGTTCTGAACCAGGGTGATCACCTGGCGAACGAGTGAGACCAGCACCACTGCAACCCCGAGAACGATGACGGTCGAATCCAGGTCCCCGGTCTGCACACGCAGTATCGCCAACACGATCCCTACTGCACCCATGAGCCCGTACGGCAACAGCAGCTGCGTTCTTTCACCGGTCACGGTCTCGGCGTACGCCCGTACAGTGGGCTCCGATCCGTACCGCGACGAGCCGTATTTCGACGAGCCGGGCGTCGATGGGGTGTCGTCGACGGTCCTCGGGGCGGCGGCCGCGAGAGCGATGAGTGCAGTGCCTGCGATGAATCCGCCGTCGGTCAGAACCGGCATGAAGTCCGCACCGGTGGCAACGAGGTACGCGTAGATGCTGTCGGATATCGCCATCATCAGGATCCCGGCACCGAGCAGGGTGAGCTGCTTCCGGTATCGCGCCGCGATCTTCGGGATCACGACGAGCAGCACGATCATGGCCACGAGGACCAGGTCGGTGATGGGGTACATGATCGCAAGGAGGAACTCGATCGATTCGTATTCCGACGAGTGCACGACCGCACCGAGCACGGTGGCCCAGGAGAGAACGAACAGGGACCCGACGACGACGGACCCGTCGAGCAGCGATATCACCCAGACATGGCGTGCACCTGCGGCAGCCCGTCGGGGCGACAGGCCGACGAAGGCGAGCAACGCGGGCACGGCGAAGATCGGGAAGAGAAAGAACCCGACGTCGGCGATCGATGCAGTCGGCAGCGGCATGTCGAGAGCGGATCGATAGAAGGCCCAGACCGCCATGCCTGCACTCCAGCACGCCATTCCTGCGGCCATCAGAACGCGCCACTGCCGTTCGGTGCCCGTCCTCGTGGACGCGGTCCGCCAGCACACGATCGTCGCGGCGATACCACCCGCGAGCTGTGCGACGTCGTCGATCAGCACGGAGACTCGCTGGCCGAGAACATTGGAGCCGGCCAGCAGAACGATGGCGAGGACGCAGCCGAGCACGACGGTCACGCGTCGTCTCGTCGATCCGGCCACACGGCCCCCCCTCGTTCGTGAGCGGGCCCTGTCGAGCCGGCCGCTGGATTCCGGTGCGGTCCACGAGAGCTCGTACCGACCGCGCAATTCTAACGAGCGAGAGCGATCCACGACGCGTTCCTCGGATGCGGAAACTGGGAGGTTGCCTCTGGGTCTTGCCAATGATCTATTGCCGATATATCGTCGACATAACAATCGATACGAAGGAGTACGACATGAACTACGCATTCGAAGGATTTGCACACGAATTCGGACGTCGCGCAGGCGCACGTCGACACATGCGAGGAGCGCCGTTCGAGATGTGGGTCGCGCAGAATGACGATCACGGCCCGTCGGACGATCAGGGTCCGCGAGAGCGAGGCCGCGGAAGGAGAGGGCACGGCGAACGCAGTGGGCACGCAGGTGGCCCGTTCGGACGAGGACGAGAGAACATGCGCCCCGGCTTCGGCCCCGGCGGTTTCGGGCCCGGCGGTTTCGGACCCAATGCAGATTTCGGTCGAGGCCGGGGTCGGGGAGGGCGAGGGCGACGCGGGGACGTGCGCGCTGCAATCCTCCTCTTGCTCGAGGTACGTCCGATGCACGGATACGAACTGATCCAGCAGATCGCCGAGAAGAGCAACGGCACCTGGAAGCCGAGCCCGGGCTCCATCTATCCGGCCCTGTCGCAACTCGAAGACGAGGGTCTGGTCCTGATCGACAAGGTGGCCGGCCGCAAGACGGCTGCGCTGACCGACGAAGGGAGAACACACGTCGATGCTCATCGCGCCGACCTGGGCAGCCCGTGGGACGACGTGGCGGAGTCCGTCGGTGTCGATGCCCGGGATCTTCGGGCACTCATCGGACAGTTGATGGGCGCAGCCGGGCAGGTCGCCGGAGTCGGCACGCCGAAACAGGTCGAACAGGCCGCCGAGATTCTCACCGAAGCACGCAGGTCGCTGTACCGGATCCTTGCCGACGACGGTCCGACCGACCGAGATCCCGACGCGACGTGATCGACAGGTGCGGAATCGTCCGCAGCGCTCGCGACTCCCTAGGATGGACACCCGAGATCCTTTCGTCCATCCCAGGGAGTTGCTCGAGTGCGCGTCGTCTTTGCCGGTACACCGGAGCCCGCAGTCCCGTCGCTGCGGCGACTGCTGGAGTCCGAACGCCACGAGGTGATCGCGGTGGTGACCCGGCCCGACGCCGCTGCCGGTAGGGGGCGCAAGACGATGCGGTCACCGGTCGGGCAGCTGGCCGACGAGCACGGAATCCCGGTGTTCACACCCGCGAAGCCCTCGGATCCGGATTTCGTCTCACAGCTCACCGAACTCGCACCCGACGTGTGTCCGGTCGTCGCCTACGGTGCACTGCTGCCGCAGCCGGTGCTCGATATCCCTCGCTTCGGCTGGATCAACCTGCACTTCTCGCTGCTGCCCGCGTGGCGAGGTGCCGCACCGGTGCAGGCGGCCATCGCCGCAGGCGACGAGATCACCGGTGCCTCCACCTTCCTGCTCGACGCGGGAATGGACACCGGCCCGGTACTCGGCGTCGTCACCGAGCGGGTACGCGTAACCGATACGACAGGGGACCTGCTCACCCGACTGGCGTCGAGTGGAGCAGACCTACTCGCTGCCACCCTCGACGCGATCGAGGACGGGACGGCATCCGCGCACCCGCAGCCCGAGGACGGGATCTCCTACGCGAGCAAGGTGAGCGTCGACGCTGCCCGGATCGACTGGACTCGATCTGCAGCATTCGTCGACCGACACATCAGATCGGTCACCCCCGCACCGGGCGCATGGACGACGATCGGTGAACTCCGCGTCAAGATCGCCCCGACGACGCGCTCCGAGGACACGTTGGCCCCGGGCGAGATAGCGGTGCGCAAGTCCGGCGTGCACATCGGAACAGGGACGACCGCAGTCGTTCTCGGCGATGTTCAACCGCAGGGCAAGAAGCTCATGAAGGCACTCGACTGGGCGCGAGGCGCCCGGCTGGACGATACGGCGGTAGCGCGATGACAGAACCCGACAGGCCTCGAAAGCGCGAGTCGAGTCCAGCCCGAAAGACCACCAAGAAGTCGCCCGGTGCGCGCGGTCCCAAGGGGAACCGACCCCCGCAGGGTGCCGGACCCCGGGCCGTCGACGCGATCGACCCGGCCCGACGTGCCGCGCGGGACGTCCTCAAGGCGGTGCGTGAACGGGATGCGTACGCCAACCTGGTGCTCCCCGGACTGTTGCGCGAGCGCAAGTTGGATTCGCGCGATGCCGCGCTGGCCACCGAACTCGCCTACGGCGCATCTCGTGCGCGTGGCGTGCTCGACGCGGTGATCGCTCATGCTGCCGGTCGGCCTGCCGCCGAGATCGACGGGCCGCTGCTCGACATTCTGCGGCTCGGCGCCTATCAGCTGCTGCGGACTCGCGTTGCCCCACACGCGGCCGTCGCCACGTCGGTGGACCTCGCCCGGTCCGAATTCGGTACCGGCAAAGCAGGTTTCGTCAATGCGGTGCTGCGGCGCGTGTCCGAGCGGACGGCCGAGCAGTGGGTGAACGAGCTAGCACCCGAGGCGGCGGTCGATCCCGTCGGCCACCTCGCGTTCGAGTACGCCCATCCCAAATGGATCGCGCAGGCATTCGCCGATGCACTCGGTGCCGACGCCGGTGAACTGGCTGCCGTCCTCGAGGCCGACGACGCGCGTCCCTCGGTGCACCTGGTGGCCCGGCCCGGTGAGATCTCCGCCGAAGAACTGGCGTTGATCACCGGGGGAGAGGAAGGTCCCTATTCGCCGTATGCCGTGCACCTCGACGGCGGAGATCCCGGCAAGCTCGACGCCGTACGTGACGGCCTGGCCGGAGTGCAGGACGAGGGCAGTCAACTCGTCGGACGCGCGCTGACGTTGGCACCGTTGCTCGGCGAGGACAACGGCCGATGGTTGGACCTGTGCGCCGGCCCCGGTGGCAAGGCCGCCTTGCTCGGGGCCATTGCCGAAATCGACGGTGCCACCGTCGATGCCGTCGAACCGACGTCGCACCGAGCAGATCTGGTGTCCAAGACGACCAAGGACCTTCCGGTGACGGTGCACACCGTCGACGGTCGAGCGTCCGGACTCGACAGCGGCTACGACCGAGTGCTCGTCGACGCACCGTGCACCGGACTCGGTGCCCTGCGCCGCAGGCCCGAGGCACGATGGCGCCGCCAACCCTCCGATGTGGCGGCCCTGGTGACGTTGCAGAAGGAACTGCTGGCCGCGGCGATCGAGCTGGTACGCCCGGGTGGAGTGGTGCTGTACTCGACGTGTTCGCCGCACCTGTCCGAAACCACCGCCGTCGTCGCCGACGCGGTCCGCCGCTACGGCGTCGAACAGCTCGATACCCGCGACCTGGTCCCTGGAGTGCCGCAACTCGGCGACGGTACGTCCGTGCAATTGTGGCCGCACCGCCACGGCACGGATGCGATGTTCATGGCGGCGCTGCGCAAACCGATGTGATCGGGAAGGCGGCAGAATCAGTCGCCGGCCAGGAACGCCTCGGCCACGTCTCTCGGGGCGTAGACCAGCCACCCGTCGATGATCAGTTCCCGCAGTTCGTCGTCGTCGGTGTTGTCGAGGTCGACCAGGACGGCGGCGAACCCGTCGAAATGCGAAATGGTGAAGCACGCCCGTGGGTGTGCGGCGAGGATCGCTTCCTTCTCGTGCAGATCAGCGGTTCGAACCGCGAGGATCGGACCGCTGGGCGGAGTCTCGCTGCCGAATCGCTTCAGATCGGCCTTGCTGAACGGTCGAATCCATGCGAACACGTTCTTGCCCACCGACCACGCCGGGTTTCCGTACCGGACACTCTCGGTGACCTCGGGAAGATCGGCAATCACCGCCGTCGCGGAATCGATGGTGGTCATGGGCGAACGATACCGGCTCGACTAGGCTCGTCAATCGTGGTTTCCCCGATGATTGCCCCCTCGATCCTGTCCGCAGACTTCGCGCGTCTGGCTGCCGAAGCCGACGCCGTGTCCGGAGCCGACTGGCTGCACGTCGACGTCATGGACGCGCACTTCGTTCCCAACCTCACCCTGGGGCTGCCGGTCGTAGAGAGCCTGCTGAAGGCGACGAACATTCCGATCGACTGCCACCTGATGATCGAGGACCCGGCCCGCTGGGCCCCGCCCTACGCCGAGGCGGGTGCGTACAACGTCACCTTCCACGCCGAGGCGACCGACGACCCGTCCGCCGTCGCACGAGACATCCGGGCCGCGGGAGCCAAAGCCGGACTGTCCGTCAAGCCGGGAACACCGATCGAGCCGTACCTCGAGATCCTGCGCGACTTCGACACGCTGCTGGTGATGAGCGTCGAGCCGGGATTCGGCGGACAGTCGTTCATGCCGGAGGTGCTCTCGAAGGCGAAAGCAGTGAGGGCACTGGTCGATTCCGGCGATCTTCGACTGATCGTCGAGATCGACGGCGGCATCAATTCCGACACGATCGAGCAGGCCGCAGAGGCCGGCATCGACTGCTTCGTCGCCGGCTCGGCCGTCTACAACACCGCCGACCCCGCTGCCGCAGTGCGCGACCTCCGCGACCGAGCCGCCCACGCATCACGCCACCTGTCGTAATGAACGGCCAGGGCGCAGCGGTGTCCCTCGTGGACGCCATGGCCCTCGCCGTCGAGGCATCCGAGTCCGCCCGGGGTATCAGTAGTCCCAATCCCGCGGTCGGTGCGGTGATCCTCGATGCTCACGGCGTGGTGGTCGGCATCGGTTCCACGCGTCCGCCCGGCGGTCCGCACGCCGAGATCGTTGCCCTGGCCGAGGCCGGGGACCGCGCTCGCGGCGGAACCGCGGTGGTCACCCTCGAACCCTGCAACCACACGGGCCGCACCGGACCGTGCTCCCGAGCGCTGATCGACGCGGGCATCGCCTCGGTCGTGCACGCCGTCGCCGATCCGAACCCGCTCGCCTCGGGCGGCGGGGACACCCTGCGCGCGGCCGGCATTCGCGTCGAACAGGGGATCGGCGAGACCGAGGTGCGGCAGGGGCCACTGCGAGCCTGGTTGCACAAGCAACGCACCGGGCGACCGCACGTGACGTGGAAGTACGCCGCCACCCTCGACGGTCGCAGTGCCGCAGCGGACGGCACGAGCCAGTGGATCACCGGACCCCAGGCCCGGGCGCACGTGCACGCCGAGCGAGCCAAGCTCGACGCCATCGTCGTCGGAACCGGCACCGTGCTGGCCGACGACCCGCGACTGACCGCGCGACGTCCCGACGGGACCCTTGCGCCCCACCAACCCGTGCGCGTCGTCGTCGGATCGCGGCCGATACCGTCGACCGCGGCAATCCGTGGGTCCGACGCTCCGACGGTGTTTCTCGACACACACGATCCGGCCGCCGTCGTCGAGGCGCTGCGGGAGCACACCGACATCCAGATCGAAGGCGGTCCGACGCTGGCCGGAGCATTCCTCGCTGCGGGCCTGGTGGACCGGATCGTGGCGTACGTCGCACCGGCGGTGTTGGGCAGCGGACCCGCAGCGGTGGAGAATGCGGGCATCGGAACAATTGCCGACGCAATTCGGTTCCGCACGGAGACAGTCACCATGATCGGCAACGACATTCTGATCGGCGTCGTGCCCGAAGGAGCGAAGTAGATGTTCACCGGAATTGTCGAAGAGCTCGGCGAGATCGTCGCCAAAGACGAACTGCCCGACGCGGCGCGCTTCACCGTCCGCGGTCCGGTGGTGACCTCGGACGCCGGGCACGGCGACTCCATCGCGGTGAACGGGGTCTGCCTGACCGTGGTCGAGGTGCTGCCCGACGGCGGATTCACCGCCGACGTCATGCAGGAAACGCTGAACCGCTCGAGCCTGGGTGCCCTCGACGTGGGCAGTCGCGTCAACCTCGAGCGTGCGGCCGCACTCGGCAGCCGCCTCGGCGGGCATCTCGTGCAGGGTCATGTGGACGGCACCGGGACCATCATCGGCCGATCCCCGTCCGAGAACTGGACCGTCGTGCGCATCGCACTGCCCACCTCGGTCGCGCGCTACGTGGTCGAGAAGGGCTCGATCACCGTCGACGGAGTCTCGCTCACCGTCTCCGGACTCGGCGTCGACGACGGAGCGCACTGGTTCGAGATCTCTCTGATCCCGACCACCCTCGACCTGACCACTCTCGGCACGGCCGAGGTCGGATCGCCCGTCAACCTCGAAGTCGACGTCATCGCCAAGTACGTGGAGCGGCTGCAGAGTATCGACGCGCAGTAAGTAGTGTTGACGTGCACGCAATCGATGGTGCATCGGAGAATTTACAGGGCGCTGAGCCAGGCCCGAGACGTATGGAGCACACCGTGGTGACCAGGTTCGACAGTATCGAGCGCGCAGTTGCGGACATCGCTGCGGGCAAAGCAGTGGTGGTCGTCGACGACGAGGACCGCGAGAACGAAGGCGACCTCATCTTCGCCGCGGAGAAGGCCACCCCGGAGCTGGTCGCCTTCATGGTCCGCTACACCTCGGGTTACCTGTGCGTTCCGCTGTCCGGTGAGGACTGCGACCGGCTCGGCCTGCCGCCTATGTTCGCTACCAACCAGGACAAGCACGGCACCGCCTACACCGTCACCGTCGACGCCCGCGAAGGCATCGGCACCGGTATCTCGGCCTCCGACCGAGCAGCCACGATGCGGCTGCTCGCAGACCCCGACACCGGCGCGAACGACTTCACCCGGCCCGGCCACGTCGTACCGCTGCGCGCCAAGGACGGTGGAGTGCTGCGTCGCCCCGGCCACACCGAGGCTGCCGTCGACCTGGCCCGGATGGCCGACCTGCGGCCCGCAGGCGTGATCTGCGAGATCGTCAGCCAGAAGGACGAGGGGGCGATGGCCCAGACCGACGAACTGCGTGTCTTCGCCGACGAACACGACCTCGCCCTCATCTCGATCGCCGACCTGATCGCCTGGCGTCGCAAGCACGAGAAGCACGTGGTCCGCGTCGCCGACGCCCGAATCCCCACCGGCCACGGCACGTTCCGCGCCGTCGGCTACCAGAGCATCTACGACGAGGTCGAACACGTAGCGCTCGTCCGCGGCGACATCGCCGGGCCCGACGGAGACGGCAGCGACGTGCTCGTTCGAGTGCACTCCGAATGCTTGACCGGCGACGTGTTCGGATCACTGCGCTGCGACTGCGGACCGCAATTGGACGCGGCCCTGGAAATGGTGGCCGCCGAGGAGCGCGGCATCGTGCTCTACATGCGCGGTCACGAAGGTCGCGGCATCGGTCTCCTGCACAAGCTGCAGGCCTACCAACTCCAGGACGCAGGCTCCGACACCGTCGACGCCAACCTGCAGCTCGGACTACCCGCCGACTCCCGCGACTACGGGATCGGAGCCCAGATCCTCGTCGATCTCGGTGTCTCCTCGATGCGGCTGCTGACGAACAACCCCGCCAAGCGAGTGGGACTCGACGGCTACGGATTGCACGTCACCGAGCGAGTTCCGATGCCGCTGCGCGCCAACGCGGAGAACCTCACCTACCTGCGCACCAAGCGCGACCGCATGGGCCACGACCTCACCGGTCTCGAGGAGTACGAGAACGGGGTCAACCCATGAGCGGCGAAGGCGAACCCACCCTGCAGCTCGCAGGCGCGAGTGATCTCAAGCTGGCGATCGTCGCCGGTCAGTGGCACCAGAAGATTTCGCAGGCGCTGCTCGACGGTGCGCTCCGCAAGGCCGAGTCGGCCGGGATTCAGGACGTCACGGTCATCCGTGTTGCCGGAGCCATCGAACTGCCCGTCGTCGCGCAGGAACTGGCCCGAAACCACGACGCCGTCGTCGCTCTCGGCGTCGTCATTCGCGGGGGCACACCGCATTTCGAGTACGTGTGCGACGCCGTGACGGCCGGACTGACGCGTGTGTCGCTGGACGAGGGCACCCCGGTCACCAACGGAGTGCTCACCACCAACGACGAGCAGCAGGCTCTCGATCGAGCTGGGTTGCCCGGTTCGTTCGAGGACAAGGGCGCGCAAGCCACGGCTGCCGCGATCGACACGGCTCTGACGCTCAAGCACCTGCGTCAGCCCTGGACGAATCAGGAGTTCAGGTGACCGGCAGCGCACCGTCCGCCGAGTGGGACATGGTCGTGAAGTCGCGCAAGTCGGCCCGCTACGCCATTGCGACAGCGGTGCTGCTCGTGGTGGCGCACTCGACCGTCGCCGTCCTGTTGCGCGTGTCGCCGACCGGGGTGTATTTCAGAACCGCCGACCAACTGGCAATGGCGGGAATCGGACTTCTTCTGGGAGGCCTGGCGCTCGTGCTGACGCGCCCGCGCATTCGCGTCGGGCCGGCCGGCGTCGCGGTGCGAAACCTGTTGTCGGAGCGTCTGATCGAGTGGGATCTGGTGCGGGGCCTGTCTTTCCCTGAGGGAGCGATGTGGGCCAGGATCGACATTCCCGACGACGAGTTCATCAACGTGATGGCCATCCAGTCCAACGATCGTGACCATGCGGTCGCGGCGGTACGTCAGTTCCGTACCCTCGAACGCAGATACGCACCCGCTGACTCCGTTCCGGACATCGCGGTAGATCAGGACTGACGTCGGACCTCTGCACCACGGCTGAGCTGCGGATGCGGAGAACGTCGGACCCGACGGCTAACGTGGATGCCGTGTCCGACCCCGCTACCTACCGCCCGGCCACCGGAACCATCCCGGTGGAGCCGGGGGTGTACAAATTTCGCGATCCGCACGGCCGTGTCGTCTACGTGGGAAAGGCCAAAAGCCTCCGCAGTCGGCTCAATTCCTATTTCGCAGACATAGCCTCGCTGCATCCGCGTACTCGCCAGATGGTCACCACCGCAGCATCGGTGGAGTGGACTGTGGTGACCACCGAAGTCGAGGCGCTGCAGCTCGAGTACAACTGGATCAAGGAGTTCGATCCTCGGTTCAACGTCCGCTACCGCGACGACAAGAGCTATCCGATGCTCGCGGTGACGATGAACGAGGAATACCCGCGGTTGTTCGTCTACCGCGGACCCAGACGCAAGGGTGTGCGCTATTTCGGTCCCTACGCGCATGCGTGGGCCATCCGCGAGACGCTGGATCTACTGCTGCGAGTGTTCCCCGCGCGTACGTGCTCGACCGGAGTGTTCAAGCGGCACAATCAGATCGGCAGACCCTGCCTGCTGGGTTACATCGACAAGTGCTCGGCACCGTGCGTCGGCCGGGTCAGCGCCGACGAGCATCGCGCCACCGTCGAGGACTTCTGCGACTTCTTGGCCGGAAAGACGGACAAGCTCGTGCGTCAGCTCGAGAAGAAGATGCAGGCGGCATCCGAGGACCTCGATTTCGAGACCGCCGCGCGTCTGCGAGACGACGTCGGTGCGCTGCGTCGGGCATTGGAGAAGCAGGCGGTGGTGCTGGGTGACGGCACCGACGCCGATCTCGTCGCCTTCGCCACCGATGCCCTGGAAGCTGCCGTTCAGGTCTTCCACGTACGAGGCGGCCGGGTTCGCGGGCAACGGGGCTGGGTGGTGGAGAAGGCAGGAGAGGTGATCGAACGCCAGGACGAGGCCGATCTGCCCGCTCTGGTCGAACAGTTTCTGACGCAGTTCTACGGCGAGCAGGCTGCCCTGTCCGCACAGGCGCCGGGCGGCAACGACGGTGGCTCGAATGCCGTTCCGCGAGAAGTGTTGGTTCCGGTCCTGCCGGACAACGCCGACGAGGTGCAGATCTGGCTCAGTGAACTGAGAGGGTCGAACGTGACCCTTCGGGTTCCTCAGCGCGGCGACAAGAAAGCGTTGGCAGAGACCGTCGAACGCAACGCGAAAGAGGCGCTGCAGCAGCACAAGCTCAAGCGCGCGGGCGATTTCACGTCGAGATCCGCAGCGCTGCAGGGCATTCAGGAAGCGCTCGATCTCGATTCGGCACCGCTGCGCATCGAATGCATCGACATCTCCCACGTTCAGGGAACCGATGTGGTGGCCTCGCTCGTCGTCTTCGAGGACGGGTTGCCCCGCAAGAGCGACTACCGCCACTACGCGATCAAGGAAGCGGCAGGCGACGGGCATTCCGACGATGTCGCCAGCATCGCCGAGGTGACCCGACGTCGATTCCTGCGACATTCCGCCGATGGTTCGACCGGGTCCGGAGGCGACCTGGCCCCCGAAGCGGCGTTGGATCCACAGACCGGAAGACCGCGCAAATTCGCGTACCCACCGAACCTGTTCGTCGTCGACGGCGGTGCTCCTCAGGTCGCCGCCGCCGCGGCGGTACTGGACGAACTCGGTGTCACCGACGTTGCGGTGGTCGGTCTGGCGAAGCGGCTGGAGGAGGTGTGGGTTCCGGGCGAGGAAGATCCGGTCATCCTGCCTCGCACGAGCGAATCGTTGTATCTCCTGCAACGAGTTCGCGACGAGGCGCACCGCTTCGCGATCACGTTCCATCGCAGCAAGCGATCGCGGCGGATGACGGCCTCGGCGCTGGATTCGGTTCGCGGACTCGGCGAGTCGCGGCGCACCGCACTGGTCGCCCACTTCGGTTCGGTCGCCAACCTCAAGCGTGCGACGGTTGCGGAGATCATGGAGGTTCCGGGAATCGGCGAGACGACGGCCACGTCGGTGCTGGCCGCCCTCGGTTCCGACACGGACGGCGCCGATGTAGGCGATGATGGCAGCGCAACTGCAACGACATCGGGCGAGAACACGGCGGAACATGCGATCGCACCGCGTGTGGAATCGGCGGGACAGGCTTCGTAGTGAGCGAACACCAGACACAGGGACATCCACCGCCCGAAGAGAACCTCGAGCAGCCCTACGAGGCAGGGTCCGGGCACGACGAGATCGAAGTCGCGTTGGTGACGGGAGTTTCCGGTGCAGGATTGCGCACCGCAGCCAAGATCCTCGAGGACCTCGGCTGGTACGTCGCCGACAACCTGCCTCCTGAGCTCATTTCCAAGATGGTCGATCTCGGACTCGAGTCGAAGCCCCGAATCGAGCGACTGGCACTGGTGATGGACGTCCGCAGTCGGCTGTTCACCGGTGATCTGGGGTGGGTGGTGAAGGAACTCGACTCCAAGGGCGTGCGCAATCGCGTGCTCTTCCTCGACGCGTCCGACGCCGTGCTGATCCGTCGGTTCGAGTCCAACCGGCGTAGCCATCCACTACAGAACGACGGTCAGGACGGAACGCTGACCGAGGGCATCACCGCCGAACGGTTGCGGCTTGCCCAGGTCAAGGCAGCGGCCGATCTCACGGTGGACACCACATCGCTCTCGGTGCATCAGCTGCGCCGCAAGATCGAGACGGTGTTCGGTGACGCCGACACCACCGGCGTCGGCGTCACCGTGCAGTCCTTCGGGTTCAAATACGGCCTGCCGATGGACGCCGACCTGGTCTGCGACGTGCGATTTCTGCCCAATCCGCACTGGGTTCCCGAGTTGCGCGAACACAGCGGTCAGGATGCGGACGTTCGCGACTACGTGCTGGGGCAGGACGGGGCACGCGACTATCTGCAGACGTACACGCACCTGCTGAATCTGACGATCGAGGGGTACGTGCGGGAAGGCAAGAGATACATGACGGTGGCCGTGGGCTGCACCGGAGGGAAGCATCGAAGTGTCGCGATGACCGAGGCACTGGCCGGGTTACTCGCCGAGCAGGGTGATGTGTCGGTGCGTGTGCTGCATCGGGATCTGGGTCGCGAATGAGTCAGGATCACACCACGGCATCGGGGGCCGGCCTCAGGATCGTCGCCCTCGGAGGCGGTCACGGGCTGTACGCCACGCTCTCGGCGGCAAGGTTGCTCGCACACGACGTCACTGCCATCGTCACCGTCGCCGACGACGGTGGATCCTCGGGGCGGCTGCGGGCCGAACTCGGCGTCATTCCGCCCGGGGACCTGCGCATGGCGTTGGCCGCACTGGCGCGCTCCGACGACCGAACGCAGTTGTGGACCGACGTGCTGCAGCACCGCTTCGGTGGCACGGGTGCGTTGGCCGGACATTCTGTGGGCAACCTCATCCTCGCCGGCCTCACCGAGGTGTTGGGCGACCCGATCGCTGCACTGGACGAAATGGTGCGGATGCTCGGAATCGACGGACGAGTGCTGCCGATGTCGCCCATCGCACTCGACATCGAGGCGGACGTCTCCGGTCTGGAGGACGACCCTCGGGTGAGCCGCGTCATCCGGGGTCAGGTGGCAGTGGCCACGACTCCGGGCAAGGTTCGCCGCGTGCGACTGCTTCCACCCGAACCGCCCGCGTCCGCGGATGCACTCGCGGCCATCGAGGGGGCCGACCTGGTGGTGCTCGGACCGGGATCGTGGTTTTCGAGCGTGATCCCGCACGTACTGGTGCCGGATCAGCTCACCGCGCTGGCTCGCACGAGCGCGCCGAAGGTACTCGTGCTGAACCTGGCACCCGAACTGGGGGAGACCACCGGATTCTCCGCCGAGCGGCATGTCCACGTACTCTCCCAACACGCACCTGATTTGGGAATCGACTACGTATTGGTCGATTCCGCCTCGGTCCCGGAAGGCAGCAACCGCGAGCACGTAGCGCGGGCCGCAGCCCGGCTCGGTGCCGAGGTCGTCTACGTCGACGTTGCCGAAAACGGCACCCACGCACATCATTACGGCAAGCTTGCTGCGGCTCTCGGCTCCATCGTGTCGTCCACCGACGGCACCGAACCGACCGCCGCGCGCAGAGAGGGGATCACTTCGTGGCCATGACAGCGGAGGTCAAGGACGAGCTGAGCAGGCTCACCGTCAGTCAGGTCAGTTGCCGCAAGGCCGAGGTGTCCGCACTCCTGCGATTCGCCGGTGGACTGCACATCGTGGCTGGCCGGGTGGTGGTCGAGGCCGAGGTGGACCTCGGGTCCATCGCGAGACGACTGCGTCGCGAGATCTTCGAGCTGTACGGCTACTCCTCCGACGTGCACATGCTCGGTGCAGGCGGGCTCCGCAAGACCTCGCGCTACGTGGTCCGGGTGGCCAAGGACGGCGAGGCGCTGGCCCGGCAGACCGGCCTGTTGGATCTGCGCGGTCGTCCGGTTCGGGGCCTGCCCGCGCAGGTCGTCGGCGGCACGGTGGGGGACTCCGAGGCCGCATGGCGTGGCGCGTTCCTGGCACACGGTTCGCTCACCGAACCGGGTCGATCCTCGGCCCTGGAGATCAGCTGTCCCGGACCGGAGGCAGCACTCGCGCTGGTCGGAGCCGCTCGGCGCCTCGGGGTGGCCGCCAAGGCTCGTGAAGTCCGCGGCACCGATCGAGTGGTCGTCCGCGACGGCGAAGCGATCGGAGCCCTGCTCACCCGAATGGGAGCGCAGGACACCCGGCTGATCTGGGAAGAACGACGCATGCGACGCGAAGTCAGAGCCACCGCGAATCGACTCGCCAACTTCGACGACGCCAACCTGCGTCGCTCGGCCAGAGCGGCAGTCGCGGCCGCAGCGCGTGTCGAGCGGGCCCTGCACATTCTCGGCGACGACGTGCCGGATCATCTGGCCGCCGCAGGCTCGCTTCGAGTCCAGCATCGGCAGGCGTCGTTGGAAGAGCTCGGCCAGTTGGCCGATCCGCCGATGACCAAGGACGCCGTGGCAGGTCGAATTCGACGCCTGCTGTCCATGGCCGACCGCAAGGCCAAGGAGACCGGGATTCCCGACACCGAGTCCGCGGTCACCGCCGAGCTGCTCGACGAGGCATGATCGCCCCGACGACGTGATGCGCGCGCTCTGCCTGCGCGCACACTAGGGTGGGTACCGCGTGTGGCACCCCGCACGCCGGCACAATCAGACATCTGTTTTCACAACTTTTAGGAGCGAACAGTGACGATCCGGGTAGGCGTCAACGGCTTCGGCCGCATCGGGCGTAACTTCTTCAGGGCTGTCGACGCGCAGAAGGCGCTCGGTACCACCGACATCGAAATCGTTGCTGTCAACGACCTGACCGACAACGCATCGCTCGCACACCTGCTCAAGTACGACTCGATCCTGGGCCGCTTGCCGCACGACGTCTCGCTCGAGGGCGAGGACACCATCGTCGTCGGCGGCCAGAAGATCAAGGCACTGTCGCTGCGCGAGGGCCCGTCCGCACTTCCGTGGGGTGACCTGGGCGTCGACGTCGTCGTCGAGTCCACCGGCATCTTCACCGACGCTGCGAAGGCTCAGGGCCACATCGACGCCGGTGCCAAGAAGGTCATCATCTCCGCGCCCGCCAAGGGCGAGGACATCACCATCGTGATGGGCGTCAACGACGACAAGTACGACGGCAGCCAGAACATCATCTCCAACGCGTCGTGCACCACCAACTGCCTCGGCCCCATCGCCAAGGTTCTCGACGACGAGTTCGGCATCGTCTCCGGTCTCATGACCACCATCCACGCGTACACGCAGGATCAGAACCTCCAGGACGGCCCGCACAGCGATCTGCGTCGCGCCCGCGCTGCAGCTCTCAACGTGGTGCCCACCGGCACCGGCGCGGCCAAGGCCATCGGCCTGGTCCTCCCGCAGCTGCTCGGCAAGCTCGACGGCTACGCGCTCCGGGTACCGATCCCCACCGGCTCGGTCACCGACCTCACCGCACTGTTGAAGAAGAAGGCCAGCGCCGACGACATCAACGCCGCGATGAAGGCAGCTGCCGAGGGTCCCCTCAAGGGCATTCTGAAGTACAACACCGACCCGATCGTGTCCTCGGACATCGTCACCGACCCGCACTCGTCGATCTTCGACGCGCCGCTGACGAAGGTCATCGACGACCAGGTCAAGATCGTCTCCTGGTACGACAACGAGTGGGGCTACTCCAACCGCCTCGCCGACCTCATCGGTCTCGTCGGCAAGTCCCTCTGACACCGATGGCTGTCAAGACACTGCAGGATCTGCTCGATGCCGGTGTCGAAGGCCGTGGCGTCCTCGTGCGATCGGACTTCAACGTCCCGCTCGAGGACGGCACGATCACCGATCCCGGCCGTATCCAGGCGTCGATCCCGACTCTTCGGGCCCTGGTCGAGGCCGGTGCCAAGGTCATCGTCACCGCGCATCTCGGTCGTCCCGACGGCAAGCCCGACGCGAAGTACAGCCTGGCTCCGGTGGCAGCGAAGCTCGGGGAGCTGCTCGGACGCCATGTTCAGCTCGCGGGCGACGTGGTGGGCCAAGATGCCGAGGCTCGCGCCGAGGGTCTGACCGACGGCGACGTGCTGCTGCTCGAGAACATTCGCTTCGATCCCCGTGAGACCAGCAAGGACGAGTCCGAGCGAGCTGCTCTGGCACGTGAGCTCGTTGCGTTGGCCGGCGACGACGCGGCGTTCGTCTCCGACGGATTCGGCGTCGTGCACCGCAAGCAGGCGTCGGTCTACGACGTGGCGCAGTTGCTGCCCCACTACGCGGGCACCCTCGTCGCGGCCGAGGTCGAGGTGCTGGCCAAGCTCACCGAGGACGCTGCGCGTCCGTATGCGGTGGTGCTCGGCGGCTCCAAGGTCTCGGACAAGCTCGGCGTCATCGAGGCATTGGCTCCCAAGGTCGACACCCTCGTCATCGGCGGCGGAATGGCCTTCACTTTCCTTGCGGCACAAGGTTATTCGGTCGGAAACTCGCTCCTTCAGGAGGATCAGATCGGAGTCTGCAAGGACCTGCTCGAGCGTTTCGGCGACGTGATCCACCTGCCCGTCGACATCGTCGTCGGGGACAAGTTCGCTGCAGACGCCGAGGCGAAGACCGTCAAGGCGTCCGAGATTCCGGACGGCTGGATGGGCCTGGACATAGGGCCGGACTCGGTCAGTCGTTTCGCCGTCGTCCTCTCGAATGCCAAGACCGTCTTCTGGAACGGACCGGCCGGAGTGTTCGAGTTCGACAAGTTCGCGGCCGGAACCAAGGGCATTGCCGAAGCGATCATCGGAGCCACCGAGAAGGGCGCGTTCAGCGTCGTCGGCGGCGGCGATTCCGCGGCTGCCGTGCGCACCCTCGGACTGCCCGACGACGGCTTCTCGCACATCTCCACCGGCGGTGGTGCATCCCTCGAATACCTCGAAGGCAAGCAGCTCCCCGGCCTATCCGTCCTGGAGGCGTAACGCATGGCACGTAAGCCGCTCATCGCGGGCAACTGGAAGATGAACCTCAATCACCTCGAGGCCATCTCGCTGGTGCAGAAGATCGCGTTCTCGTTGCCCGAGAAGTACTTCGACAAGGTCGACGTGACGGTGATCCCGCCGTTCACCGACATCCGCAGCGTGCAGACTCTGGTCGAGGGCGACAAACTCCTCCTCACCTACGGTGCACAGGACGTCTCGTCCGAGGACAAGGGTGCTTTCACCGGCGAGATCAGCGGATCGATGCTGGCCAAGCTGGGGTGCACCTTCGTCGTCGTCGGTCACTCCGAACGACGCACGCTGCACAGCGAGGACGACGCCGTCGTACTCGCCAAGACGAAGGCGGCCCTGAAGAACGGCCTCACTCCGATCGTGTGCATCGGCGAGGGTCTGAACATCCGGGAGGCCGGCGAGCACGTGGCCTACAACGTCACCCAGCTGCGTGGTTCGCTCAGCGGACTGTCGGCCGACGATATCTCCAAGATCGTCATCGCCTACGAGCCGGTGTGGGCGATCGGCACCGGCCGGGTCGCGTCGGCGTCGGACGCTCAGGAAGTGTGCGGTGCAATTCGCGAGGAACTGAAGGCGCTGTCCTCCGACGAGGTCGCCGCCGGAGTGCGCGTGCTGTACGGCGGTTCGGTGAACGCGAAGAACGTCGGCGAGATCGTCGGTCAGCCCGACGTCGACGGCGCACTGGTCGGTGGCGCTTCGCTCAAGGCAGACGAGTTCGCCACGTTGTCTGCCATCGCCGCAGGCGGCCCCTTGCCCTGATCGGTCATCGGCACCGCTGGACAGACCTGGTTTCGGACACCTCGCTTCGGCGGGGTGTCCGAAGCCGTTCGCGGGGCCAGGTAGGCTGCTGAAGGCATCGAATCGAGTTTGAGGTGGACATGGATCTGTTTCTGGATATTCTGCTGGTCATCACCAGCCTGGCACTGATCTTGCTGATCCTGCTGCATCGCGGCAAGGGTGGCGGATTGTCCAGCCTGTTCGGTGGCGGAGTGCAGTCCAGCCTCTCCGGTTCCACGGTCGTGGAGAAGAATCTCGATCGCCTCACCGTCTTCACCGGCATCATCTGGCTCATCGCCATCCTCGGTATCGGTCTGGAGATCAAGTACACCTGATCCACCTCGGCTCCGAGTGCGAGTTGGTCGCGAAGCGACGATACTGAGTGGATGAGCGAATCCTCCTACGACTCAGTCGGATCCCCAGCCTTCGTTCCACCGACAGCTCAGGGTCGGGAGTTGACCGAGCCACTCCGTGAGGACATCCGCTATCTCGGCGGCATCCTGGGTGAGATCATCCGTGAGCACGAAGGCGACGACGTATTCGACCTGATCGAGGCGGCACGCGTCGAGTCCTTCGCGGTACGCAGATCCGAGATCGAGCGAGACGATTCGGTCGGTCGCTACACCGACGTCGAAGTGGCTCGAGCAGTTCCACTCATTCGAGCATTCAGTCACTTCTCATTGCTGGCCAATCTTGCCGAGGACCTGCACCGCGAGCGCCGACGCGCGATTCACCTCGACCGCGAGGATCCGCCGCAGGACAGCAGTCTCGACGCCACCTGGCTCAAGATCGATTCGGCAGCACCGTCGCGCGAGCAGGTGGCCGCGGCACTGACGGACGCGCTGGTGGCTCCGGTGATCACCGCACACCCCACCGAGACGCGTCGCCGGACCGTGTTCGATGTCCAATCGAAGATCACCGAACTGATGCGCCGCCGCGATGTCGCCACTGCCGCTCGCGAGGGCAAGGCCGCCAGTGCCGCGAAGGAACTGGCCGCCATCGACGTGCAGATCCGCAGGCAGGTGCTGACTCTGTGGGAGACGGCTCTGATTCGGTTGTCGCGCTTGCGGATTCAGGACGAGATCGAGGTCGGACTCCGATACTTCGAGTCCTCCCTGTTCGACGTCATGCCCGCCCTCAACGCGGATGTGCGCGCCGCTCTGCGCGCGCGGTGGCCCGAGGACGACCTGCTGCCGCGTCCCATTCTGCGCCCTGGCTCGTGGATCGGCGGTGACCGCGACGGTAACCCGAACGTCACCGCGGACGTGGTCCACACCGCGACACATCAGGCGGGGTACGTCGCGTTCGAGCACTACCTGGACGAGCTGGTCGGGCTGGAGAAGGAACTCTCGATGTCCGCGCGCCTGGTGGACGTCACCGAGGATCTCGCAGCTCTGGCCGGCGCATCGGCCGAGCCGGACGATCGCCGATCGGACGAACCGTATCGCGTCGCTGTCGTCGGCATCCGGGCCCGTCTCACGGCCACTGCCGAGGCGGTACTCGACGCCGTGCCGGTCTCCGGGATCGACCTCGGGGCGCAGCAGTACGACGGTCCACAGGCCATTCTCGACGACCTCGACATCATCGACCGTGCTCTACGCGCCGACGGAGATGCCTTGATCGCCGACGATCGTCTGCTGCGGCTCCGACAGTCGGTCGAGACGTTCGGCTTCCATCTGCAGGCATTGGACATGCGGCAGAACTCCGAGACCCACGAGGAAGTGGTCGCCGAGCTGCTGGCGTGGGCCGGTGTTCACTCCGACTACATGTCCCTCGAAGAGGACGAGCGGGTCTCGGTGCTGTCGCAGGAACTCGCGACCAGGCGGCCGCTCGTCGGCCCCAACGCGCAGCTCAGTGAGCTCGCCACCAAGGAACTGGGCATCGTCAGGGCGGCCAAGGAGGCTATCGATCACCTGGGCCCCGACACCATCCAGAACTACATCATCAGTATGTGTCAGTCGGTCAGCGACATGCTCGAAGCGGCGTTGCTGCTCAAGGAAGCAGGCATCTTCGACCCTGGCACCGACGGCTCCTCACCCACGTCGACCGTCGGCGTGGTTCCGCTGTTCGAGACCATCGAGGACCTTCAGCAGGGTGCGGCGACGCTGCTCGCCACGCTCGACGTTCCGATCTACCGCGCGCTGGTGGCCGGGCGCGGCATGAATCAGGAAGTCATGCTCGGATATTCGGACTCGAACAAGGACGGTGGGTACCTCGCGGCGAACTGGGCGCTCTACCGTGCCGAGTTGGACCTGCTCGAAGCATCGCGCAAGACGGGAATTCGACTGCGACTCTTCCATGGTCGCGGTGGCACGGTCGGCCGCGGCGGCGGCCCCAGCTA
This sequence comes from Rhodococcoides navarretei, assembly GCF_038069675.1. Taxonomy (NCBI): domain Bacteria; kingdom Bacillati; phylum Actinomycetota; class Actinomycetes; order Mycobacteriales; family Nocardiaceae; genus Rhodococcoides; species Rhodococcoides navarretei. Next base: position 2,677,074 of record NZ_JBBPCN010000001.1, on the reverse strand, counting down.
CGACGCGATCCTGGCGCAGCCGCCCGGCGTGGTGCAGGGATCCCTGCGCCTGACCGAACAGGGCGAGATCATCGCGGCGAAGTACGCCGAGCCGTCCATGGCGCGCCGCAACCTCGAGTCCCTGGTTGCGGGAACCCTCGAATCGACTTTGCTGGACGTCGAGGGCCTCGGGGACGGCGCAGAAGCCGCATACGACGTCCTGGACGACCTCGCGGCGAAAGCCCGCGCGGCGTACGGCCGGCTGGTGCACGAGGAGCCCGGTTTCGTCGAATACTTCCGCACGTCGACGCCGGTGGCGGAGGTCGGCGAGCTGAACATCGGCTCCCGTCCGGCATCGAGGAAGCCGACGAACTCGGTGTACGACCTGCGTGCCATCCCGTGGGTGATGTCGTGGAGTCAGTGCCGCGTCATGCTGCCCGGGTGGTACGGCACCGGTTCGGCGTTCGAGGAGTGGGTCGGCGACGACGATTCCAAGCTCGATGTGCTGACCGACCTCTATCGAAAGTGGCCGTTCTTCCAGACGGTGCTGTCCAACCTCGCGCAGGTCATGGCCAAGTCGGACCTGGGTATCGCGGCGCGCTACGCCGAGTTGGTTCCGGACGCCGATCTGCGGGCCCGGATCTTCGGCATGATCGAGGCAGAGCACGCCACGACGGTGCGGATGTACCTGAAGATCACCGGCCACAGTCGACTGCTCGAAGACAACCCGTCCCTGGAGCGCTCCGTGCACAACCGGTTCCCGTACCTCGAACCACTCAATCAGATGCAGGTCGAGATGCTGCGCCGTTACCGCAGCGGTGACGACGACGAGCGCGTCAAGCGTGGAATCCTGTTGACGATGAACGGTCTGGCGACTGCGCTGCGCAACAGCGGCTAGCGACGGGGGGAGGAACCGGTCGGCGGTCGGTCGCGTCCAACGAGGTATGAGGCAGTGCAGCAACGACACCGATGCCTGGCGAGACGGATCCGCCTACCGCGCGAACGGTAGGCGGATCCGTAACTCGACGACAGGACGTGCCTGGGGCGTCAGCGAGTACGAGGGCAATCGGCCGAGATGTGACCCCGACGCCGCCGAACCCACCTGAGCGGGTAGATCAGACAGTGTCCAGCTTGGACGCTGCGCCGGCATCGAGGAACCAGACAGTCGATTCGGTGCCCAGCGCGCCGGCCGACGGGATGTCGTCGGGATCGGCCCCGCCGACCGCCGCGGCAACGGCATCGGCCTTGTTCGCTCCCGATACGAGCAGCCACACGTGCTGTGCGCGGCGAACGGCGGGCAGCGTCAATGTGATTCGCACAGGCGGAGGCTTGGGGGAGTCCTCGACTGCCACGACGAACCGATGCTGTTCCCGGACTGCATCGGTGTGGGGGAACAGCGAATTGATGTGCCCCTCGCCGCCCATTCCCAGCAGGTGGATGTCGAAAGTGGGCGTCGGCTCGCTCTCGGATCCGGAATGCAGGGTCTGCGCATACGCCGCCGCGGCCACCTCGGGATCGCTTCCGTGAGGTCCGTCGGACGCGGCCATCCGGAAAATGCGATCCGGATGCACGTCGACGTGATCGAACAGTGCCTCCGAAGCCTGTACCTCGTTGCGTTCGGAATCACCCGAGGGCAAGAATCGCTCGTCGCCGAAGTAGATGTCGACGGCGGCCCAGTCGATGGATCCGGAATCCTGGAGAAGCGCCTCCAACAGGGCGATACCCGTGCCACCTCCGGTGAGCACCACCGAGGCCGAGCCTCGCTCGGCCTGCGCGGCCGTGACGACCTCCACGAATCGAGACCGGGCGGCGTCGACCAACGCCTGCGAGTCCAGGTACTGAAGGACCGATGTCTTACTCATAGCTCACTTTCGACAGTCCGTGCAGGGCCAGTTCGTAGATCTCGTCCGTGTCGAGTCGGCGCAGTTCCTCGGCCAGGCACTCGCGGGTGTTGCGTCGGGCGAGTGCCACCTCGGCGTCGGGCTGCCCGGTGCGCCGCAACGTGGCGGTCTTGCCGGTCTGCGGACGCGTCAACGAGATGCTGCTGTTCTCTCTGATCAGCTCCACCTTCAGTTCACCCGCTCGGCGATACACCGGCACGTCCAGTTTGGCGGCCAGCCAACCGGCCAGGATGTCGAGGGCCGGCTCCTCGGCCAGTCCCGATACCGTCGCCGAGACGACCGCCTCGTACGGAGCCTGGTCGAGGGCAGTGGCCAACAGACCGCGCCAGTAGGTGATGCGGCTCCACGAAAGGTCGGTGTCACCCTCGGTGTAGCTGCTCAACCGCCCCTTGATGGTCGCGGTCGTGTCGGGGGAATTGGTGGCATCGGTGATTCGCCGAATTGCCAAGCGGCCCAGCGGATCCTTCGCCGGAACTGCAGGTGCCTCGTCGGGCCACCATGCCACGATCGGGGTGTCGGGAAGCAGGAACGGAATGACCACGCTGTGCTCGTGATCAGCGAGCTCGCCGTTGAGGCGCAACACGACCACCTCCGACGCACCCGCGTCACCGCCGACGCGAATCTGGGCGTCGAGGCGCGACTCGGCCGACCGATCGCCGTGAATGAGGACGATGACGCGGCACGGATGCTCGCGGCTCGCCTCGTTCGCTGCGTCGATCGCTCGCTCGGCCTTGGCCGGATCGCGACTGGCGACGATCAGTGTCAGGACACGGCCGATCGTCACCGCGCCACCTGCCTCGCGAACCTCCACCAACTTCTTGCCGACCTCGGCCGTCGTCGTGGCGGGGATATCGACAATCACGGCCTTCTCCATTCGCGTCCGGTGCGGTGCATCATCTCGTCACCCGAGGAAGGACCCCAGGTGCCGGCTTCGTACGGTTCCGCAGTGCCACCCGACGCCCAGAAGTCGAGGATCGGGTCGAGGATCTTCCACGACAGTTCGACCTCCGCGTTGACCGGGAACAGCGAGGGCTCGCCGAGCAACACGTCGAGGATGAGTCGCTCGTATGCCTCCGGCGAGGATTCGGTGAACGCCTGGCCGTAGCTGAAGTCCATGCTGACGTCGCGCACTTGCATGCTCGATCCCGGCACCTTCGAACCGAACCGCATCGTCACGCCCTCGTCGGGCTGGACCCTGATCACCAGCGCATTCTGGCCCAGCTCTTCGGTCATCGTGGCATCGAAGGGCAGATGTGGAGCACGTTTGAACACCATGGCGATTTCGGTGACTCGGCGGCCGAGCGCCTTACCGGTACGAAGATAGAACGGAACTCCACCCCACCGTCGCGTATCCACCTCGAGGGTGATGGCAGCGTAGGTTTCCGTGTTGGACTCGGAGTCGAAACCCTCCTCTTCCTTGAGCCCCTTCACTTTCTGGCTGCCCTGCCACCCTGCGGAGTACTGACCGCGAGCGGAGGTGCGATCGAGTGGTTCGGCGAGCTTGGTTGCAGAGAGCACCTTGATCTTCTCCGACTGCAGCTCCTTGGGGTTGAAGCTGACCGGCTCCTCCATCGCAGTGATGGCGAGCAGCTGCAGAAGGTGATTCTGGATGACGTCGCGGGCCGCTCCGATGCCGTCGTAATACCCTGCGCGACCGCCCAATCCGATGTCCTCGGCCATCGTGATCTGAACGTGGTCGACATAGTGCGCGTTCCAGATCGGATCGAACAACTGGTTGGCGAAGCGCAGTGCCAGGATGTTCTGCACCGTCTCCTTGCCGAGATAGTGGTCGATGCGAAACACGGTGTCCTCGGGGAACACTCGGTTCACGACCGCGTTGAGCTCTTTCGCGCTCTGCAGGTCGTGTCCGAACGGCTTCTCGATGACGACGCGTCGCCAATTGCCGTCGTTGCTCTGTGCCAGGCCGGATCGAGACAGCTGCTCGAGGACGACGGGGAACGCGCTGGGCGGGATGGACAGATAGAAGGCGTGATTGCCGCCGGTGCCACGGGTCTCGTCGAGCTCGGTCAGCGTTCGGGACAGCTCGTCGAACGCCGCGTCGTCGTCGAACGTGCCCTGGACGAAGCGGAATCCCTCGGCGAGGGTGTTCCACACCTCCTCGCTGAACGGTGTTCGTGCGTGATCGCGCACGGAGTCGTGCACGATCTTGGCGAAGTCCTGGTTCTGCCATTCCCGCCGGGCAAATCCGACCAGGGCGAAACCGGGGGGTAGGAGCCCCCGGTTCGCCAGGTCGTACACCGCAGGCATGAGCTTCTTACGCGCGAGATCGCCGGTCACCCCGAAGATGACCATGCTGCACGGGCCCGCAATGCGGGGGAGTCGTTTGTCTCGTGCGTCGCGGAGAGGATTGAGCCAGTCCGCGGAGTGGAGAGGTTCGGTTTCTGCGGTGGGCACAGTCGGTCAGCTCTTCTGACCTGCTTGGCGAAGCTGCTCGCCGGTGGCCTCGAGCAACTCGTTCCAGGCCGCCTCGAACTTCTGCACGCCCTCGTTCTCCAACGTCACGAACACGTCCGAGATGTCGATTCCGAGAGCCGAGATGCGGTCGAAGATCTCCTGTGATTCCGGTCCCTTGCCCGAGACGGTGTCGCCGACGATCTCGCCGTGATCGGCAACTGCGTCCATGGTCTTCTCCGGCATCGTGTTCACAGTGTTCGGTGAGACGAGCTCGGTGACGTACATGGTGTCCGGGTAGGCGTCGGACTTGACGCCGGTCGAGGCCCACAGGGGCCGCTGTGGACGCGCGCCACTGCCGACGAGCTCGCGGAACCGGGGAGCGACCTCGAAGATCTGCTGGTACGCAACGTACGCGAGACGAGCATTGGCCAGAGCAGCTTTGCCCTTGAGTGCCTCGGCGTCGGGGGTGCCGATCGCGTCGAGTCGGGAATCGATCTCGCTGTCCACCCGGGAGACGAAGAACGACGCCACGGAGTGGATCTTGTCGAGGTCGTGACCGGCTGCGCGCGCCTTCTCCAGACCGTCGAGGTAGGCGTTCATCACCAGTTCGTAGCGCTCGACGGAAAAGATGAGCGTGACGTTGACGCTGATGCCCTCGCCGATCACCTTGGCGATGGCCGGAATTCCGGCTTCGGTGGCCGGAATCTTGATGAGCAGGTTCGGGCGGTCGACGATCTTCCACAGTTCGACGGCCTGCTCGTACGTCTTGTCGGCGTCGTGTGCCATGCGGGGATCGACCTCGATCGACACCCGTCCGTCGACGCCTGCACTTGCCTCGTACTGCGGCATCAGGATGTCGCACGCTTCGCGGACGTCGTCGGTCGTGACCGTGCGGATCGTGGTCTCGACGTCGGCACCTTCGCCGGCGAGCTTGGTGACCTGCTCGTTGTACGCGTCGCCCTTGCTCAGCGCCGCCTGGAAGATCGACGGGTTGGTCGTCACGCCCACGACACTCTTGGTGTCGATGAGGTCCTTCAAGTTGCCCGAGCGGATGCGATCACGGGACAGGTCGTCCAGCCATACCGAGATACCGGCGGTGGAGAGCTCTGCGAGATTCTTGTTCTGGGTCATGGATTATCCCTTCACGTTGGTGATGGAGCGCTGAGCGGCTGCGGTGACGGCCTCGGCGGTGAAGCCGAACTCGCGGAAAAGTGTTGCAGCGTCGGCAGATTCGCCGTAGTGCTCGAGCGAGATGATCTCGCCGAAGCCGCCGACGATCTTCCACCACGGCATTGCGATGCCGGCTTCGATCGACACTCGTGCCTTGACGGTGGGTGGGATCACCTGGTCGCGGTAGTTCTGGTCCTGGCTCTCGAACCACTCGACACACGGCATCGAGACGACGCGGGCGGCGATGCCCTGATCCTCCAGCTGCTTCTGCGCCTCGACCGCGTACTGCAACTCGGAACCGGTGCCGATCAGTACGACGTCCGGTGTCGCCTTGGACGACTCGACGAGGATGTATCCGCCCTTCGACACGCCCTCGAAGCTGGTGCCCTCGAGAATCGGGATGCCCTGACGCGTCAGCGCGAGGCCGACGGGTCCGCTGCTGCTGGACTTGGCCAGCACGGCCTGCCATGCGAACGCGGTCTCGTTGGCGTCGCCGGGCCGCACCACCGACAGGTTGGGGATGGCCCGCAGCGCCGCGAGGTGCTCGACCGGCTGGTGCGTCGGGCCGTCCTCACCGAGGCCGACGGAATCGTGTGTCCACACGTAGATGGGGTCGATGTCCATCAACGACGCGAGTCGCACTGCCGGCCGCATGTAGTCGCTGAACTGCATGAACGTTCCGCCGTACGCGCGGGTGGGGCCGTGCATGACGATGCCGGACAGGATGGCACCCATCGCGTGCTCACGGATGCCGAAGTGCAGCGTGCGGCCGTACGGCTCGGCGTCCCAATCGTCGGTGGAGATCGACGTGGGGCCGAAGGACTTCGCACCCTTGATCGTCGTGTTGTTGCTGCCGGCGAGGTCGGCCGAGCCGCCCCACAGTTCCGGGAGAACTGGTCCGACGGCGTTGAGGACCTCGCCCGACGCCGCACGCGTGGCGACGGCCTTGCTGCCGGGCTCCCAGGTGGGCAGAACGTCGGTCCAGTTCTCGGGCAACGTGCCCTGAGTCAGTCGATCCAGCAGCTTCTTGCGCTCGGGCTCGCGCGCGGCCCAGGCCTCGAATTCGACGGTCCAGTCGGCGTGCGCCTTGCGGCCGCGTTCCTGCAGTTTGCGGGTGTGGCCGATGACCTCGTCGGTGACCTCGAACGTCTTGGCGGGGTCGAAATCGAGTGCCTGCTTGACCTTGGCGATCTCCTCATCGCCCAGTGCGGCACCGTGGACTGCACCGGTGTTCATCATGGTGGGAGCCGGGAAACCGATGATGGTGCGCAGCACGATGATCGACGGTTTGTCGGTGACGGCCTTCGCGGCCTCGATGGCCTCTTCGATGGCGGTGACGTTCTCGCCACCCTCGACCACCTGCACGTGCCAGCCGTAGGCCTCGTAGCGAGCGGCCGTGTTCTCGGACAGGGCGATGTCGGTGGAGTGCTCGATGGAGATCTTGTTGTCGTCGTAGAACAGGATCAGGTTGCCGAGCTGCTGAGTACCTGCCAGCGACGACGCCTCGGACGTGACGCCTTCTTCGATGTCGCCGTCGGAAGCGACGACGTAGATGAAGTGATCGAACGGGCTGTCGCCGAGAGCGGGCTCGGGATCGAACAATCCGCGCTCGCGGCGCGCCGCCATTGCCATGCCCACAGCGGAGGCCAGACCCTGACCGAGCGGGCCGGTGGTGATCTCGACGCCGTCGGTGTGACGGAACTCCGGGTGTCCGGGAGTCTTGGACTTGTAGGTGCGCAGTGCCTCGATGTCGGCGAGTTCGAGTCCGAAACCGCCCAAGTAGAGCTGCAGGTACAGCGTCAGGCTCGAGTGGCCGCACGAGAGCACGAATCGGTCGCGGCCGATCCAGTGCGTATCGGTCGGATCGTGGCGCATGGTGCGCTGGAAGAGGGTGTAGGCGAGGGGAGCAAGGCTCATCGCGGTTCCGGGGTGGCCGTTGCCGACCTTCTGCACTGCGTCCGCTGCCAGAACACGAACGGTGTCGACCGCTCGGGTGTCCAGGTCCGTCCAGTCGCTCGGGTGGTGCGCCGTGGTGAGGACGTCAATATCGTCTGTGATCGACACGAGCAGAAATCTCCTGACATTCGTTCGAGTTGTGGCTCCGAGGAATCGTCGCTCGGCGGCGACTGCCACGCGCCTTGGTGGAGCGCGCACGCAGCCGGTGCCGAAGGACGTCCTCCACCAGCCTAGTTCTGTCCGACCCTACTGTCGTGCCTTCCCCCGGGCGATTGCGCGCGGGCGACTCGTAGGCGCCACATTCCGCACTTTGGGTGCCCTGCGAATTGGCGGTGCAAACCCCGCCGTCTACCATCGGTTGTAGTAGGCGCACGTTCGCCGGCTCACGCGGCAGTTGATGCGGACGATCACGCGTGCGCTCCGGCGTCCAGGTGTCGCCATGGAGATCGATCCGCGTGCCGGTGGCACGTGAGCAAGTGGCCCAGCGCCAGAGAACGACAGTCGTGCAAGGAGACGCAGTGCGAATTGGGCAGCAGTCGGGCGGACACGGTTTCGCCGGCGGCCCCGGATTCGGAGCAGGCGACGAAGGCGCTGCCGCCCAGGCCGCACCGGCGACGTCCGCCCCGCGCAGAGCGTTCGCACTCTTTCTTGCGTACGTTGCGCTGACGAAGCCCAGGGTCATCGAACTTCTTCTCGTCACGACCATTCCCGCGATGCTGCTCGCAGACCGCGGGAACGTCGATCCGTGGCTGATCCTCACCACGCTCTTCGGGGGAATGCTGGCCGCGGCCAGCGCCAACACCCTGAACATGGTGGTCGACGCAGACATCGACAAGGTGATGAAGCGCACCGAGAAGCGCCCCCTCGCCCGTGGTGCCATGCCTGTCTCGCATGCCCTGATATTCGGGCTCGTACTGGGCGTGTTCTCGTTCTTCTGGCTGTGGGCCACCACGAACCTGCTCAGCGGTGTGCTCGCCGTCGTGACGATCTGCTTCTACATCTTCGTCTACACCCTCGTGCTCAAACGGCGCACGTCGCAGAACGTGGTGTGGGGCGGCGCGGCCGGATGTATGCCGGTGATGATCGGCTGGTCCGCCGTGACCGGCACGATCGGGTGGCAGGCACTGGTGATGTTCCTGGTGATCTTCCTGTGGACGCCACCGCATACCTGGGCCCTCATGCTTCGGTACAAGGAGGACTACCAGGCCGCCAATGTGCCGATGCTGCCTGCTGTCGCCTCGGAAACCAAGGTCACCAAGCACATCGTGCTCTACGCCTGGGCCACCGTCGCCGCGACGTTGGCGCTGGCACCGGGCTCGGGCGTCGTGTACGCGGCCGTTGCCGTGGCGTCGGGAGTGTGGTTCCTCGTGGTGGCACATCGCCTGTACGCAGGCGTGCGAGCGGGAACTCCGGTCAAGCCGCTCAAGCTGTTCATTCTCTCCAACGAATACCTGGCACTGGTGTTCTGCGGCCTGGCCGTCGACTCGGTTCTCGGCTGGCAGACGCTCGCCCAGCTCCTGTCCTGAGCGAGCGTCCAGCAGGTACCTGTCAGGGAACGAGCACGATCGACCCGGTCGTCCTCCGTGACTCCAGGTCGGTGTGGGCAGTCGCCGCGTCCGCCAACGCATACCGCGCACCGATCTCCACGCTGAGAGCGCCGCTCGACATCGCCGCGAAGACGTCCCCGGCGCGCCATTCCAACTCGGCCCGGTCTCGGATGTGATGGGCAAGCGTGGGCCTGGTCAGAAACAGAGATCCTGCGCCGTTCAACCGCTGTGGATCCATGGGCGGCACCGGACCGCTCGCGGCACCGAACAGAGCGAGCGTCCCTCTGATCCGAAGCGACGCAAGACTTGCCTCGAACGTATCGGCACCGACGCCGTCGTACACCGCATCCACACCCTCGCCGTCGGTGATTTCACGCACGCGCGCGGCGATGTCCTCGTCGTAGCGCACCACGTGGGCTGCACCGGCATGACTCGACCGCTCGGCCTTCGCATCCGTGGAGACCGTGGTGATCACGTTCACGCCCTTCGCCACCGCCATCTGCGTCAACAACAGTCCGACGCCACCAGCGCCTGCATGTACCAGCACGGTGTCGCCCCGCTGAGCGGGATAGGTGGACTCGATCAGGTAGTGCGCCGTCATGCCCTGGAGTAGCGCCGATGCAGCCTGATCGGCAGGTACGCCGTCGGGAACCGCGATGGCCGAGGGGGCGTCGACCAGGACGTGTTCGGCGTAGCTACCCGGTGCTGCAGCCCAGGCGACGCGATGTCCCGGTGCAAATTCGGTGACGTCCGCTCCGACCTGTTCGATCACCCCCGATCCCTCGTCGCCGGGAACGTACGGAAGCGCGCGTGGGTACAGGCCGCGTCGGAAGTACGTGTCGATGTAGTTGATGCCGATGGCGTCGGTGCGGACCAGCAGCTGCCCGGGCCCTGGCGTCGGTATCGGAATGTCGACAACTTTCATGACCTCGGGTCCGCCGATGGTTTCTACTCGAATGGCACGCATGAACACCGTTGTACACGGACCGGCCGCGCCCGAGTGCACAAATCCGGTGGATGCGGGCGGGGAGTCGAAGTTACCGATCAGTAACGACTCGACGGGTCGTTGTGGGCGCGATGGGCGACCTCGGTATCGTGACGGCATGGCTACCGAAATCGACAGTGCGGGCATCGAGAAGAACGAGTCGAACGACGTTCCCAAGGGAACGCTCGCGGCAGTGAAGAGCTTCCTCGCCGATCATGGCAACTCCGCGAGTGTGGTGATCCAGCCGGTCGGTCGGGCCGGAACTCGGCTCACCATGGTCGGTGCCGACGGCGTCCTGGGGGACCAGGTGGTGCCGACGACTGCAATCGCCCGCGCGATCGTCGACGGTCTGGACGAGTTGACCGAGGCCGAATGGGACCGCGAGCTGGTCAGTTCGGTCAATCCGGCCCCCGGGCACCACGAGAAGATGGCCGGCTGGGTAGCCGGTCAGAAAAAGTTCCCGAAGGCGCGCAACCAGGCGATCGTCTGAGCGGAGAAAAGTCGAAAAAATTGTTCGATTCGACGGGAACCATCTCGGTACCCGGTGCGTCGAAGTCAGTGGAGGGGCAGTCGGCCATCTGAGGGGGAGGTCGGCTGCCCCTCCACCCTGTTCGAAGTTCGACCGATCGTCACGAGCGAACTGCGACGTCCTCGGCGGTCTCGATCTTCTCGGATACGGCCGGGCCACGGGTGCGGCAGGCCGCCCACACGGCTGCGGTGGCGGCGGTACATGCGCCCGCACCGGCCACGTGGAAGGCGACGAGTACGGCCGGAACCCCGGTGAAGTACTGGACCAGTCCGATCAGAGACTGTGCGAGCACCAGGACGATCAGGACATTGAGTCGAAACGTGACGGCCTTCGGAGCCCGAACTGCATACAGGGCGAATACCAGACCGACCAGCAGGGCAAGGTAGCCGACCAGGAATTGAGAGTGTGCGTGCACCAGCGTCACGATCTCGATACCGAGGCGCGGTACCGGTTCTTCGATGCTCTTGTCGCCCGCGTGCGGCCCGGCCCCGGTCACCATGGTGCCCGCGATCAGTACGCCTGCCAGCGCGATCCCGGACAGCCCCGTCAGCGCTCGCAGCGCAGCAGGCACCGTGGGCGTCGACTCCGATGGCGCATCGCTTTCACCGACCTTGGCGTACAGGAGCGTGGCCAGCCACACCATCGCCATCGACACGACGAGGTGAACGGCGACCGTCCACCACAGCAGTCCGGTCAGCACGGTGAATCCGCCGATCACGGCCTGCACGACGGTACCGAGTGGCATCAGCCACGCGAAGAACAGCACTCCGCGACGACGCCGCGCCCTGGTGACGGCGATGACGACAGCGGCGGCCGAGAGAACGACGACGAAGGTGAGCAGACGATTGCCGAACTCGACGGCCTGGTGCAAGACCGGTACCTCGGACACCCCGACGGGAGTGAAGCTACCCGGGAAGCACTGCGGCCAGGTGGGACAGCCGAGACCGGATCCCGTCACGCGAACGACGGAACCGGTGACCGCGATGCCACCCTGGGTCAGTATCGCGATGAACGCCAGCACTCGCTGCACACGAAGCGACGGCAGTGGCAGGAGATCGACGACGCGCAGGAATACGCCATAGAGCTTCCGTAGGAGGTAGGGCACTCCACGATGGTAAACGCCGATCAACTACACAGCGTCGTTGGGTAGCGAGCGTGGCTCAGGTGAACTTGAACGTGCGCACGGCGAGCGTGCTGCACACCGCAGCCCAGACCAGCAGTACGACGACGCCGAACACGTCGAACGACGACGAGACACCTCGGCTCAACGCCTCGCCCAGCGCGCCGGACGGAACGATGCGCGCCACGTTCTGCAGGCCCTGCGGAATCTGGTCGTCCACGAACACCACGCTGCCGATGCCCAGCATCACGAACCAGGCGATGTTCGCCAGCGCCAACACGATCTCCGCCCGCAGGGTGCCGCCGAGCAGCAGACCCATCGACGCGAAAGTCACGGTTCCGAGCGCGATGACTACGGCCCCGAGCACCAGGCCCGTCGCGCTCGGACGCCAGCCCAGTGCGGCACCGATCGAGCCGAGCAGAACCGACTGCAGAATCACCACGATCACCACTGCAGCGGATTTGCCGCCGATGATGCCCCACCGAGGGAGCGGTGTTGCCCCGAGCCTCTTGAGGGCACCGTAGCGACGATCGAACCCGACGGCGATCGCCTGCCCCGTGAACGCCGTCGACATGATGGCCACCATCATCACAGCCGGAACCACTCGGCCTACTCGGTCGTCCCCGAGCTCGCCGAAGGGCAGCAGGGTCAAGCCGATCAACAGTGTGATCGGGATGAACATCGTCAGCAGCAACTGTTCGCCGTTGCGCAGCAGCAACTTCAGTTCGAGTCGGGTCTGCGCGAGCAGCATGCGCGCAGCCGACGCGGCCTGCGGGCGCGGCGCGAACAGGCCTGTCTCGAATCGGTTGTCGGCGAGCCGGGCTTCTCTGCGCACGGTCACTTCCTCAATTCTCTGCCGGTCAGCTCGAGGAAGACGTCCTCGAGGCGGCGCTGGTCGACCTGCAATTCGGTGGCCAACACGTCCTGCTGCGCACACCAGGACGTCACGATCACCAGAATCTGCGGCTCGATCACGCCGGAGACCACATAGGAACCCGGCGTCGGTTCCGACGGTACGTAACCCGGGGGGAGTGCCGCGTCGAGCAGAGACAGCTCGAGGCCCGGGGGAGCGGCGAACCGCAGTTGGCCCTCTGCGCCCTGCTTGGTCAATTCCGACGGGGTACCCGAGGCGACGACACGGCCGTTGTCGATGATCGTCAACCGGTCGGCCAGCTGCTCCGCCTCGTCCATCAGATGTGTGGTGAGCAGTACCCCGACACCGTCGCGGCGCAAGGCGTCGATCAGTTCCCACACCAGAAGTCGGGCCTGCGCGTCGAGCCCTGCAGTCGGTTCGTCGAGAAACACCAGCTCGGGTCTCCCGACTATGGCGCAGGCCAGAGCCAGCCGCTGCTGTTGCCCGCCGGAGAGCCGTCGGTACGGCGTGCGGACGGCCGACGTGAGACCGAGGCAGTCGAGCAGCCATGCCGGATCGAGTGGGTCGGCCGAGTACGAGGCGACGAGTTGGAGCATCTCGCCTGCCTTGGATCCTGGATACGCGCCGCCGCCCTGGAGCATGACGCCGATTCGTGGCCTCAGCTGCGCCGACTGCGCAATGGGGTCCAGCCCGAGTACCCGAACGGAGCCGCTGTCGGGTACCACGAATCCCTCGCACATCTCGACGGTGGTGGTCTTCCCGGCACCGTTGGGGCCCAGCAGTGCGAGAACCTCGCCGGGACCGATGTCGAGGCTGAGACCGTCGACGGCAGTGACGCCGTCGTACGACTTGCGTACGTCGGTCAACTGCACGACAGGTTGCGTCGTATTCGACGTCCCGGAGGTCACGAGGACCCAGCGTATTCGTCGGCGCTGCGGTCGCGTGCCGGTGGTCCGGTGCGGGTGGGCCACGGCATCCGGTTTCGCGTGAACAGGTACAGCACCGCGACCGTCAGGATTGTCATCACTGCGGCCTGCACTATCTGGAACGGCTGATACTCACTACCGTTCGGCATGAGAATCACGCTCACCAACGACGAGAAGGCGATGGCAGGACGCCGGAACGAGGGAGTCGTGGCCCACGCGGCCAGCGGAATCACCGCCCACAGCAGGTACCAGGGTTGCACCACCGGGAACAACAGAACGACGGCCCCGAGCGCAACTCCGAGTGCGCCGACCGGATGCAGGCGGCCGCGCAGAACTGCGATCAGCATGCGTACGACGATGATTCCTGCGACCACGGCAGCGATCGGTCGAGTGAGACTCAACACAGCCGTGGTGTGATCACCGAGGCCGAGCAGCACGCCGACGAATCCGGTGCCGAGTCCGAGAATCGTCGGAATGGACATCCAGCTGCGCACCACCCCCGCGGTACCCAGAGTGTTGATCCAGCCGAAGCCGAGCCCGCTGCTCAGACTGACGGCAACCTGTACGGCGACGACGACCGTGCCGAGCAGTACCGCCACGTACACCACGGACCGGAGAGTGCCACCCCATCGCTTGGACAGCGCCATTCCCACGAAGCCCAGTGCGATGAGAGACGGAATCTTCACGGTCGAAGACAGGGCGATCAGGGCGGCGCCGCCGATGAGGAATGCGATGTCGGTCTTTCGCAGCGCTCCCGCGCGTTCCACGGCACGCAGTGCGAACTCGGTGCCTGCGAGCATCAGCCCGATCATCAGAGCCTCGTTGTGGATGCCGGCAACCAGGTGGAACAGCAGCAACGGGTTCGCGGCGCCGAGCCAGAGTGCAGTCACGGACGCGACCCCGCATCGGCGTGCGAGACGTGGCAGTGCCCAGACGATCAGTGCCACGCCCACCAGCGCGAGCAGCCGATGGAGGAATATGCCGGCGACGATGTTCTCGCCGGTCAAGTACGTGATGCCACGGCCCATCCACAAGAACAGCGGACCGTACGGCGCAGGCGTATCGCGCCAGATAGTGGGAACGGTTCGGGTCAGCACATTGTCGACGCCGAGTGCTGTCGCAGGGCCGACCTCGTAGGGGTCGAGTCCGCGCGCCGTGATCTCGCTCTGCGCCAGGTAGGAGTAGACGTCGCGCGAGAACATCGGCGGTGCGACACACAAGGGCAGGATCCACAGCAGCAATGTGCGGTCCATCTGGGAACGGGTGAGCCGACGCGGAGTGGCCCCGGACCGCGTCTGTCCGAGAGCGAATCGGCCCAGGAGCAACCAGGCGATGACCACGATGACGGTGCCGGTCATCGTGACGGTCAGCGCGGAGGTGGCCATTCGGGACGGCAGACTCAGTAGTCGAACGCCGAAGACGGGATTCTGCAGCACCGGCTGCGCGCCCGCGCCGAGGGCACCGATCGCCATCAGCAAGGCACCCGCGGCCCCGAAACGGCGAATGTTCCGAAGCTGGTTCGTCTCCGACGGATTCAGCCCCGGTGCCTCCTGCTCGTCTCCGTGCAGGGTCGCGACGCCACCGCCGGGAGGCGTGGGTTCGAGGCCGATGAGGCGACGTGCGGGGGCCAGGACGAATCGGCGGACGAACGCAGCGGAGGCGGCTTTCGAGGTGCCGGACCCCGAGGATGAACCCGGACCGCTCGCGAGAGGTGAGCTCTGGGAACTGGGCTCACTGTCTGTCGATGGCACAGTGGGAGCGTAGCGGTGCACTCGCGCACGACCCGCACCGTGCTCGACTCCGCTTCACGGCTCGGCACCGGTACCGGCCGCATGGTCGGCAAAGGGCACCCTTGCTGGACCGGGTCATGCAATTCCGTCACACTGGTGTTGTGAAAACAACCGAAAGCTCGCTCGTGCGTCCGGGAAGTGTCGTGTCCTCGGCCGCCGGCGCAGGCGTTCCGTCGGTGCGACCTGCCTCGGCCCCCGAGGGGCAGACGCGGAGCGCAGTGGTCACTCTGTTGCTCGAAGAGGGCCCCATCACCGCCTCCGATATCGGTACACGGCTGGGATTGAGCGCAGCGGGTGTCCGACGTCACCTCGACGCACTCATCGACGCGGGCGAGGCCCGCATCACCACCCCAGCAGGTGCGCAGCAACGGGGTAGGGGTCGGCCGGCCAAGTATTTCCAGCTGACCGCAGCCGGACGCAACCGTCTCGGCCACACCTACGACGATCTCGCCGGTGCTGCCATGCGGCAGCTACGCAAGATCGGTGGAGATGCGGCCATAGAGGCGTTCGCCCGACAGCGCGTCAACACCATCGTGGCCGACGTCGAGCCGGCGACGGGATCCGATGCGCACGACGTGGAGGATGCCGCGGACCGAATCGCCGACGCGTTCAGCGCGGCGGGATTCTCTGCCACCACCCGTCAGGTGGGCAACGGTGTGCAGATCTGCCAGCACCACTGCCCGGTGTCGCACGTCGCCTCCGAGTTTCCGGAGCTGTGCGAGGCCGAGCAGACCGCGTTCGCCGAGATCCTCGGCACGCACGTACAGCGTTTGGCCACCATCGCCAACGGTAATTGCGCTTGTACGACACACGTACCGCTGTCACCGACGCGGTACTCGAACACCGATAGTTCCGACAAGAAGACTCCCGACGCGCAGCCCCGCGTCGGAGAACGCCCACGCCTCCGGAAGGAGCCCGCATGACCGTCACACCAGACCAGGTGACACCCACCGCGCCGCTGACCCAGGACGAGACCATCGCCTCGCTCGGCACCTACGGATACGGCTGGGCCGACTCGGACGTAGCCGGTGAAAGTGCCAAGCGCGGCCTTTCCGAGGCTGTCGTCCGGGACATCTCGCAGAAGAAAAGCGAGCCCGAGTGGATGCTCGAGGCGCGCCTCAAGGCGCTCAAGACGTTCGAGCGCAAGCCGATGCCGAACTGGGGTTCCAACCTCGACGGCATCGATTTCGACAACATCAAGTACTTCGTGCGGTCCAGTGAGAAGCAGGCTGCAACGTGGGAAGACCTGCCGGAGGACATCAAGAACACGTACGACAAGCTCGGCATCCCCGAGGCGGAGAAGCAGCGCCTCGTCTCCGGTGTCGCCGCTCAGTACGAGTCCGAGGTGGTCTACCACTCGATCCGTGAGGATCTGGAGGCTCAGGGAGTGTTGTTCCTCGACACCGACACCGCCCTCAAGGAGCAGCCGGAGCTGTTCCGCGAGTACTTCGGCACCGTCATCCCCGCAGGCGACAACAAGTTCTCCGCACTGAACACCGCGGTGTGGTCCGGTGGATCCTTCATCTACATCCCGCCGGGCGTCCACGTCGACATCCCGCTGCAGGCCTACTTCCGAATCAACACCGAGAACATGGGTCAGTTCGAGCGGACGCTGATCATCGTCGACGAGGGTGCCTACGTGCACTACGTCGAGGGTTGCACGGCACCGATCTACAAGTCGGATTCGCTGCACTCCGCCGTGGTCGAGATCATCGTCAAGAAGGGTGGTCGTTGCCGCTACACGACCATCCAGAACTGGTCCAACAACGTCTACAACCTCGTCACCAAGCGCGCCAAGGCAGAGGCAGGCGCAACGATGGAGTGGGTCGACGGCAACATCGGCTCCAAGGTCACCATGAAGTACCCGGCCGTCTGGATGACCGGTGAGTACGCCAAGGGTGAGGTTCTCTCGGTCGCCTTCGCAGGCCCGGACCAGCACCAGGACACCGGCTCGAAGATGTTGCACCTCGCGCCGCACACGTCCTCGAACATCGTCAGCAAGTCGGTCGCCCGCGGCGGTGGGCGCACGTCCTACCGCGGTCTGATCCAGATCAACAAGGGTGCGCACGGCTCGCGTTCGACGGTCAAGTGCGACGCGTTGCTCGTCGACACGATCAGTCGTTCCGACACGTACCCGTACGTCGACATCCGCGAGGACGACGTATCGATGGGCCATGAGGCCACCGTCTCGAAGGTCAGCGACGATCAGTTGTTCTACCTGATGAGCCGCGGCTTGACCGAGGACGAGGCCATGGCAATGGTCGTGCGTGGCTTCGTCGAGCCGATCGCTCGCGAACTGCCGATGGAATACGCGCTCGAGCTCAACCGGCTCATCGAGCTGCAGATGGAAGGGTCGGTCGGATAAGTGAACAACCCTCTCACCGGAGTGATGGGTGCCGTGGCATCCGAAAACCCCGAAGCGGCCAAAGAAGACAAGTCGAAGCTGGTCGAGAACAAGGGCACTCAGTTCACGTCCTACGACGTGAATGCGTTCGAGGTCCCGTCCGGTCGTGACGAGCTGTGGCGTTTCACGCCGCTGCGTCGGCTGCGCGGCTTGCACGACGGTTCCGCCGTCGCCGACGGGGCCGCTCAGGTCACCGTCGGGGCCCCGGAATCCGTGGTCGTGGAGACCGTAGGCCGTGACGACGAGCGACTGGGCAAGGCCGGCGTTCCGGCCGATCGTATTGCCGCTCAGGCATTCTCGGCGTTCACCGAGGCCACGATCGTCTCCGTGCCGAACGAGGTCGAGGTGGCCGATCCGATCGAGATCACCGTCGACGGCCCCGGTGTCGACCACGTCGCCTACGGGCACGTGCAGATCAGGCTCGGCACGTTCGCTCGCGCCACCGTCGTGATCGACCAGCGGGGCAGCGGCACGTACGCCGAGAACGTCGAGTTCGTTCTCGGTGACAGCTCGCAGCTGCACGTCGTGCTGATCCAGGACTGGCAGTCCGACGCCGTGCACGTCGCGGCGCATCATGCGCTGCTCGGACGCGACGCCGTGTTGCGGCACTACAACATCAGTCTCGGTGGAGATCTGGTGCGCATCAGCCCGACCGTGCGCTACAGCGCCCCCGGCGGCGATGCGAACATGCTCGGTGTGTACTTCGCCGACGCCGGTCAGCACCTCGAGCAGCGTCTGCTCGTCGACCATTCGGCACCGCACTGCAAGTCCAATGTGATGTACAAGGGCGCACTGCAGGGCGAAACCGGACCCGGCACCGTCGACGCGCACACCGTGTGGATCGGAGATGTGCTGATTCGAGCCGAGGCCGAGGGAACCGAGACCTACGAGCTCAATCGCAACCTGGTGCTCACCGACGGCGCTCGCGCCGACTCGGTACCCAACCTCGAGATCGAGACCGGCGAGATCGTCGGAGCAGGCCACGCCAGCGCCACCGGCCGTTTCGACGACGAGCAGCTGTTCTACCTCCGCGCTCGTGGCATCTCGGAGGAAGTCGCTCGTCGACTCGTCGTGCGCGGGTTCTTCCACGAGATCATCGACAAGATTCCGGTCCCCGCCGTACGCGAGCGTCTCGACGCCGCCATCGAGACCGAACTCGCCGTCGTCGGCGCGTAGGTCCACCCGAACTTTTCTCGACTGCACAAAGGAACTGTGATGTCCACACTCGAAATCCGCGATCTGCACGTCAGCGTCGCCAACACCGATTCGTCCGCCGAGCCGATCAACATCCTCAAGGGTGTCGATCTGACCGTGAAGTCCGGCGAGACGCACGCGATCATGGGACCCAACGGTTCCGGCAAGTCCACCTTGTCGTATGCCATCGCAGGCCACCCGAAGTACACGGTGACCTCCGGCACCATCACCCTCGGCGGTGAAGACGTGCTCGAGATGAGCGTCGACGAGCGCGCCCGCGCCGGCCTCTTCCTGGCGATGCAGTACCCGGTTGAGGTGCCCGGCGTCTCGATGTCGAACTTCCTGCGTACCGCCGCAACCGCTGTGCGCGGTGAGGCCCCCAAGCTGCGGCACTGGGTCAAGGAAGCCAAGACCGCCATGAGCGAGCTCGAAATCGAGGCCAACTTCCTCGAGCGCAACGTCAACGAAGGCTTCTCCGGAGGCGAGAAGAAGCGTCACGAGATTCTTCAGCTGGGACTGCTCAAGCCGAAGATCGCCATCCTCGACGAGACCGACTCCGGCCTCGACGTCGACGCTCTGCGAGTGGTGTCCGAGGGCGTCAACAAGTACAAGGAGCGCGAAGAGGGCGGAGTGCTGCTGATCACGCACTACACCCGCATCCTGCGGTACATCAAGCCAGATTTCGTCCACGTCTTCGTCAACGGTGAAATCGTCAAGTCCGGCGGTGCCGAGCTGGCCGACGAGCTGGAAGCCAACGGATACGTCGGCTACACGCAGGCCGCGACCACCGGAGCATGAGCATGGCTGCACCGGCAGCTGTGGCGGTGGCGGCATCGCTCGATGTCGCCACGGTTCGCCGCGATTTCCCCATTCTCTCGCGCACCGTTCGCGACGGAAAGCCGTTGGTGTACCTCGATTCCGGTGCGACTTCGCAGCGGCCGGTTCAGGTACTCGACGCCGAGCGCGAATTTCTGACCACATGCAACGCTGCGGTGCACCGTGGGGCGCATCAGCTGGCCGAGGAGGCCACCGACGCGTACGAGGGTGCCAGGGCGGCCATCGCGTCGTTCGTCGGGGCCGACGTCGACGAGATCGTGTTCACCAAGAACGCGACCGAGTCGCTGAACCTCGTGACCTACGTTCTTGCGGATCAGCGATTCGATCGCCATCTCGGTCCCGGCGACGAGATCGTCGTCACCGAGCTCGAGCATCACGCCAATCTGGTGCCGTGGCAGGAGCTTGCAGCTCGGACCGGTGCCACCCTGCGTTGGTACGGCGTGACCGACGACGGACGGATCGATCTCGACTCGCTCGAACTGTCGTCCGCCGTCAAGGTTCTCGCGTTCACGCATCAGTCCAACGTGACCGGTGCGGTGGCTCCGGTCGAGGAGTTGGTTCGTCGAGCCAGGTCGGTTGGTGCATTGGTCGTCCTCGACGCGTGCCAGTCGGTGCCGCACATGAAGGTCGACTTCCATGGCCTCGACGTCGACTACGCCGCATTCTCCGGGCACAAGATGCTCGGCCCCTCGGGTGTGGGCGTGCTCTACGCCAAGTCCGCACTCCTCGAATCGATGCCGCCGTTCATCACCGGTGGTTCGATGATCGAGACCGTCACCATGGAGAAGACGACGTTCGCCGCGCCGCCACAGCGGTTCGAGGCCGGCGTGCCCATGACCTCGCAGGTCGTAGGACTCGGTGCCGCTGTGCGATACCTGGAGAACATCGGCATCGACGTTATCGCCGCGCACGAAAAGGCCTTGGTCGCAGCAACTCTCGCCGAGTTCGCGAAGATCGACGGGGTCCGGGTGATCGGCCCGACCGAGAATGTCGACCGCGGATCGGCTGTGTCGTTCGTCGTCGACGGTATCCACGCCCACGACCTCGGACAGATTCTGGACGACGAGGGCGTCGCCATTCGCGTCGGGCATCACTGCGCGTGGCCCCTGCATCGTCGGTTCGGCGTCGCCGCGACCGCGCGCGCCTCGTTCGCGCTGTACAACACGGTCGAGGAAGTGCAGGTCCTCGCGCGAGCAATTCGCCGCGCACAGTCGTTCTTCGGCACCACCGACGTCGGCGGGGGAGGTCAGCAGTAGATGCGCATGGAACAGATGTATCAGGAAGTGATTCTCGATCACTACAAGCACCCGCACGGCCGCGGACTGCGCGAGCCGTTCGGCGCGGAGGTACACCACGTCAACCCCACCTGCGGCGACGAGGTCACCCTGCGCGTGCACATCGAGAACGGCACCGTCGCGGACGTCTCGTACGACGGCCAGGGCTGCTCGATCAGTCAGGCAGCGACATCGGTGCTCACCGACCAGGTCGTCGGACTGAGCGTCGACGATGCGCTGAAGACGGTGGACGCGTTCAGCGACATGGTCGGCAGCAGAGGTACCGTCGAGGGTGACGAGGACGTCATCGGTGACGGAATCGCGTTCGTCGGAGTCGCCAAGTACCCGGCTCGCGTGAAGTGCGCATTGCTGGGCTGGATGGCTTTCAAGGATGCGGTTGTTCAAGTAGTGGACGCAGATACGACAGCTACGACGGGCGGGACCGCCCAGACGGCACTTTCCGGAGGACAGCAATCATGACCGAAGCAACAGAGACCACACCGGCTGTGACCGCGACGCCGGTGGAACTCACCGCAGACGAGATCAAGGTGCTCGAGGACCTCGAAGAGGCGATGCGCGACGTCGTCGACCCCGAGCTGGGCATCAACGTCGTCGATCTCGGTCTGGTCTACGACATCAAGATCGATGCCGAAGACATCGTCACGGTCGACATGACGCTCACCTCTGCGGCATGTCCGCTGACCGACGTCATCGAGGACCAGGCCAGGGGCGCACTCGTACGCAGCGGACTGGCTGCCGACCTGAAGATCAACTGGGTCTGGATGCCGCCGTGGGGCCCGGACAAGATCACCGACGACGGTCGCGAGCAGCTCAGGGCCCTCGGCTTCACTGTCTGACCTGCGGCCGAGTCGGCCTCCTACGCACCTTTTGCTTCGTCGGCCTTGGTGTCGGCGGACTTCGTGGAGGTCGACTTCTTGGCCGCTGTCTTCTTGGCCGGGGCCTTTTTGGCAGCGGTCTTCTTCGCCGGCGCTTTCTTGGCAGGCGTGGACGCGGTGGATCCTGCTTTCGCGTTCTTACCGGCAGCCTCGACGCTGCGCTGCAGCGCGGCCACCAGATCGACGACCTCGGCGTCCTCGCCGTCGTCGTCCTTCTTCGACTCGGTGTGGACGACCTTCTCGCCCCCGTTGGCCAGCGTCTCGTCGATCAGCTTCCGTAGCTCGGTCTGGTAGTCGTCCGTGTACTCGGTGGGATCGAATTCCGAGGACATGCTCTCGACCAGGGACGTCGCCATTTTCACTTCCTGGGGACGCGCGGAGGGCGCATCGTCGAGCGACGGGAATTCTGCGGCCCTGACCTCGTCCGGCCACAGCAATGTCTGGATCACCAGGATGTCGTCGCGCACGCGCAGCGCAGCCAGCCGGGTTTTCTGCCGCAGAGTGAAGTGAACCAGCGCAGTGCGCTCGGTTTCTTCCAAGGTCTCGCGCAGCAGCACATAGGCCTTCGGTGACGCTGAATCCGGCTCGAGGAAGTAGCTCTTGTCGTAGAGGATCGGATCGATCTGCTCGGTCGGCACGAATTCGAGTACCGGGATCTCGTGCTTCTCCGCCGCCGGCAGCTTGTCGAAGTCCTCGTCGGTGAGAATCACGCGTTCGCCGTCGGGGGAATCGTAGGCCTTGTCGATGTCGGCGAACTGCACCGACTTGCCGCATTCTTGGCAGATCCGGTCGTACTTGATGCGACCGCCGTCCTTCGCGTGCACCTGATGGAATCGGATGTCGTGCTGCTCGGTGGCCGAGTAGACCTTCACCGGAACATTGACCAGTCCGAAGGCGATCGAGCCCTTCCAAATGCTGCGCATCTGTCCATGATCGCCGACCGGGCGCCCGCGTGTCGACCGATGGGAAGAAACTCAGCCGCGGCCCGGAGTCCGCATCATCGTGCGCGCGATCGCGAGCCTGGCCGAGGACGGGAGTGTCGGGAACATCTTGAGCATCGCCGTCATCGTCCCGGCGGCGTCGTCGTGGCCGGACAGGTACGAGCGCTGCAGTTCGACCGGGAGCGAGAAGAAGCTGGAGAAGAACTGAGGAACCATCTCCGGGTCGAGACTCAGCGCTGTCCGAAGGCCGAGATTGCGAAGCTTCTGGACCGTCCAGACATGTATCGGGCGGGCGAGGCGTGACCGACCGCCGCCACTGAACCTCTCGACGAGGTGATCTGCCGATGCGAGCGACGCCGCGACGCTGTACCCCGTGGCGGGATGCATCAGATTCGAGCGAGAGCCGAACAACACCGGACCGCTTCGCCCGGTGTGCAGTCGTGACCGAGGCGGCGGTTCGACCGAGAAGCGCACTCGCTCGATGTCCTCGTGGCCGGTCGGTTCCAGATCCCGGTGGGCCAGACGGTGGTGCAGCCGTGATCGAAGCACTGCGAGTTCCAGCGGGGGTCGGCCGACCAGACAGGTCTCTTCGAGCAGAATCCGATCTTCGTCGAGCGCCACGGCGTACAAAAAACTCGGTGCTTCGCCGGGCCGAGCGCCGTTGTCGGTGCGCCAGTCCATGAACCAGGCGTCGGATCCTTCGAGGATCGGTTCGGCGCGGTGCCGTTCGACGACGATGCCGTACGCCGTCTGCTGTGCAAGGTCGCGCGAGTCGAGCGTGCCGCGGGCGTCGACGACGTGCCGAGCATCGACGACGGTGCCGTCGGCCGTGGTAACGCGAGATCCGGTGACGTCGACGGCCGTCCCCGCCAGCACTCGCACGCGGTCCAGAGACAGGGTCGCCTGCAGGGCAGGTGTGTCCAGCACGCAGTACGTCCGGTCGATGATCCGATGACGATCGGTCCATACCGCAGGCTTCTGCGCAACCGAGGCGACGGCGGTCTCGGGCAACCACGACGGCAACTCGTCGGCCCAGGCGGAATACGTCGGTGTCCAGGTACGCGACGGATGCGGATCGACGACGACCACGTCCAGGCCGGCCTCGGCGCATCGGTGGGCCACCGACCGTCCCGCGGGACCGAGTCCGACCACCGTGACGTCGGCCGAGAAATCGTTCACATTCCGCCGGTGGCGAGCAAACCACCGTCCACGCGCACGGTCTCGCCGGTGATCCAGGAGGACGCGTCCGACACCAGGAACGCCACCAGAGCCGCTACGTCCTCCGGGTTTCCGAGGCGCTTCATCGGGTAGCCGGCCGCTGCCGCGTCCTCGCCGTTCGCGACGAGCGCTTCCGCGAACTTCGTCTTCACCACGCCCGGTGCCACGGCATTGACACGAATCCGCGGACCGAGCTGCCAGGCGAGCTCCTCGGTGAGGCGGATCAGAGCGGCTTTGGATGCGCCGTACGCGGCGATCACGCCGGTGGAGCGGATGCCTGCCACGCTCGCGACGTTGACGATCGCTCCGCCGTGCTCGCCCATCCAGGCATGAAACGCCTGCTGGACGAAGCCGAGAGTACCCACGACGTTGGTCTCGAAGATCTTGCTCACGCCCGCCAGGTCGGCATCCATCAGCGAGCCGTAGACGGGATTGATGCCGGTGTTGTTCACCAGAATGTCCAGTGATCCGAATGTCTCGACGGTGCTCGCCACTGCGTTGCGTCGGTGCTCGGGGTCGCCTGCATTGCCGTCGATCGCGAGCACGGAATCGCCGAGCTCTGCGGCTGCGGCAACGAGAGGTTCGCGCTTGCGTGCGGTGATGGCGACATTTGCGCCGCGAGCGAGCAGTTCGGCGGCGATGGCCTTGCCGATGCCCCGGCTGGCGCCGGTGACGAGAGCGGTGCGCCCGGTGAGATCGGGGATCGGCGCGCTGGGAGGGCTGACTGTTTCGGAGGCGTCGGTCATCGGTCAGACGTTACCGGTGTCACCGTCGTTCCTGGGTGGGGCCACGTGAATGCTGAGCTAAAATGGGGGTTTACTGTGCCGTACTTCGGCGCACCTGAGGTTTGCTCGTCGGTCGACGGGCAACGATGTTGTTCTGCAATCGCTAGGAGCTCACGCGTGATCACCGCCACCGACCTGGAAGTTCGTGCCGGTGTGCGGACCCTTCTGTCCACCGAGGGGCCTGCGCTCCGCGTACAGGCAGGCGACCGCATCGGATTGGTCGGTCGTAACGGTGCCGGCAAGACCACCACTCTGCGCATCCTGGCAGGAGAAGGCGAGCCGTACGCGGGCGAGGTCGTGCGTACCGGAGAGCTCGGCTACCTACCGCAGGATCCCAAAGAGGGCGATCTCGACGTGCTGGCCAAGGACCGAGTGCTCTCGGCCCGGGGTCTCGACACGCTCCTGCACAAGATGGAGAAGCAGCAGGCCCTGATGGCCGAGGTGGCCGACGAGGCCCTGCTCGACAAGGCCGTCCGCAAGTACGGCGAACTCGAAGAGCGTTTCGCCTCGCTCGGCGGCTACGAAGCAGAGAGCGAGGCTGCGCGTATCTGCAACAGTCTCGGCCTGGCGGACCGCATCCTCGGTCAACCGCTGCGGACTCTCTCCGGTGGCCAGCGCCGGCGCGTCGAACTGGCTCGCATTCTGTTCGCCGCGTCCGACGGCAGTGGTGGACGCTCGAACACCACGTTGCTGCTCGACGAGCCAACCAACCACCTCGACGCCGATTCCATCACCTGGCTGCGGGGTTTTCTGCAGAACCACGAGGGCGGACTCATCGTGATCAGTCACGACGTCGAACTGCTTGGAGACGTGGTGAACAGGGTGTGGTTCCTGGACGCAGTGCGCGGCGAAGCCGACATCTACAACATGAACTGGAAGAAGTACCTCGACGCCCGCGCCACCGACGAGCAACGCCGCCGCCGCGAACGCGCCAACGCGGAGAAGAAGGCGGGGGCGCTGCGCGTGCAGGCTGCCAAGATGGGCGCCAAGGCGACGAAAGCCGTTGCAGCACAGAACATGGCAAAGCGCGCGGACAAGCTGATGGCCAACCTCGACGCGGAACGTGTGTCCGACAAGGTGGCGCACATCCGCTTCCCTGAGCCCGCACCGTGCGGCAAGACGCCGCTGATGGCGAAGAACCTGACCAAGATGTACGGATCGCTGGAGATCTTCGCCGGCGTGGACCTCGCCATCGACCGAGGCAGCCGCGTGGTGGTACTCGGGCTCAACGGTGCCGGCAAGACGACGCTGCTGCGCATTCTGGCCGGCACCGAGAAGGCCGATACCGGAGAGATCGAGCCCGGCCACGGCATGCGCGTCGGGTACTTCGCACAGGAACACGACACCCTCGACGACCTTGCGTCGGTCTGGGAGAACATCCGTCACGCTGCACCCGACACCGGCGAGCAGGAACTACGGTCTCTCCTCGGTGCCTTCATGTTCACCGGCCCCCAGCTCGACCAGCCTGCGGGAACACTGTCCGGCGGTGAGAAGACCCGCCTGGCACTCGCCGGGTTGGTGTCTTCCGCCGCGAACGTTCTTCTGCTCGACGAGCCGACCAACAACCTCGACCCGATTTCACGCGAGCAGGTCCTCGATGCGCTCCGCAGCTACAAGGGAGCCGTCGTACTGGTGACCCACGATCCCGGTGCCGCCGAAGCGCTTTCACCGGAACGGGTCATTCTCCTCCCCGACGGTACCGAGGACCACTGGTCGCAGGAATACCTGGAACTGATTCAGCTGGCGTGAACGGCCGGGGTCAGTCCTGCCGCCGGACGGATTCCTCGACGAGATCGAGGATCGCTGCGAGGTTGGATCTGCCGTGGCCGGACGCGATGCGCGCCACCAGGCCGTCCAGTACCAGATCCAGGTAGTCGGCCAGGACGTCGTTGGGCACATCGTCACGCAGTCTTCCTGCGGTCTTCTGACGCTCGAGTCGCCCGAGTGTCGCGTCGGTCAGCTCTGCCGACCGTTCGGCCCAGCTGCTCCGGAAGTCCGCGTCGGTGCGCAGTCGTCGGGTGATCTCGAGTCGGGTGCCGAGCCATTCGAATTGCTCGGGTTGCGCCAGCATGTCTCGCATCACCTGCACCAGACCCTGAGTGGCCGCAACCTCGGCCATGCGTCGAGCGTCTTCCTGTGCCAGCGCCAGGAAGAGGCCGTCCTTGTCCTTGAAGTGATGGAATATGGCTCCGCGCGACAGGCCGGTGGCCTCTTCGAGACGTCGCACCGTCGCACCTTCGTAGCCGAACTCGCCGAAGCACCTGCGCGCGCCGTCGAGAATCTCGCTACGGCGGGCCGCCAGGTGGTCTTCGCTGACCTTGGGCACGTGTGGGTTTCCTACTTTCGATGAGGGCCTCGACCGATACGGCGATGGGCCCGGAAACACGTTCTCGGTTCCGGGCCCATCGCCGTTCGAGGCGTACGTCAGACGACGCGCACTCAGCCTCTGATCATGTTGCGCAGCACGTACTGCAGGATGCCGCCGTTGCGGTAGTAGTCCGCTTCACCGGGGGTGTCGATGCGAACCACGGCCTCGAATTCGACCTTGGTGCCGTCTTCCTTGGTGGCGATGACGGTCATCGTCTTCGGGGTGGTGCCCTCGTTCAGCTTCGCGACGCCGACGATGTCGAAGGTCTCGGTGCCGTCGAGCTTGAGCGACGACGCGCTCTCACCGGCCGGGAACTGCAGGGGAACGACGCCCATGCCGATGAGGTTGGAGCGGTGGATGCGCTCGAACGACTCGGTGATGACGGCCTTGACGCCCAGGAGCGAGGTGCCCTTGGCCGCCCAGTCGCGCGAGGAGCCACTGCCGTACTCCTTGCCACCCAGCACGACCAGCGGGATGCCGGCCTTCTGGTAGTTCTGCGACGCGTCGTAGATGAAGGACTGCGGTCCGCCGTCCTGCGTGAAGTCGCGGGTGTAGCCGCCCGAGACGTCGTCGAGGAGCTGGTTCTTGAGGCGAATGTTCGCGAACGTTCCGCGGATCATCACCTCGTGGTTACCACGACGCGAACCGAGCGAGTTGTAGTCCTTGCGCTCGACACCGTGCGAATCGAGGTACTGCGCGGCAGGCGTGCCTGCCTTGATCGGACCTGCCGGGCTGATGTGGTCGGTGGTGACCGAATCGCCCAACAGAGCCAACACGCGTGCACCCGTGATGTCCTCGACAGGAGCCGGGTCCATCGTCATGCCGTCGAAGTACGGAGGCTTACGCACGTAGGTCGACTTGGGATCCCACTCGAACGTGTCGCCCTCGGGGGTCGACAGGTTCTGCCAGCGGCTGTCGCCGGCGAAGATGGTCTCGTAGGACTTGCTGAACATGTCCCGGCTGATCGACGACTTGATGGTGTCTTCGATCTCCTGCGAGGACGGCCAGATGTCCTTCAGGAACACGGGGTTGCCCTCGTGATCCTCGCCGAGTGGGTCGGTCTCGAAGTCGAAGTCCATCGTGCCTGCGAGGCCGTATGCGATGACCAGCGGCGGTGAGGCCAGGTAGTTCATCTTGACGTCGGGGGAGATGCGACCCTCGAAGTTGCGGTTGCCCGACAGCACTGCGGTGACCGAGAGGTCGTTGTCGTTGATCGCCTTCGAGATCGGCTCCAGCAACGGGCCGGTGTTACCGATGCACGTGGTGCAGCCGTAACCACCGAGGTAGTAGCCGAGCTTCTCGAGGTACGGCCAGAGGCCGGCCTTCTCGTAGTAGTCGGTGACGACCTGCGAGCCGGGTGCCATGTTGGTCTTGACCCAGGGCTTGGTGGACAGGCCCTTTTCGACGGCGTTGCGGGCGAGCAGTGCTGCGCCGAGCATCACCGACGGGTTCGAGGTGTTGGTGCAGGAGGTGATGCCCGCGACCACGACGGCACCGTGATCGAGGACGAACTCGCCTGCCTCGTCGGTGGTGACCCGGATCGGCTTGCTCGGACGACCCTCGGAACCGTATGCGGCAGAACGAACATCGACGGAATCCTCTTCGGCGAAGCTCAGCGAAGCGGAGTCGCTTGCCGGGAACGATTCGTCGAGGGCCTCGTCGAGCTTGCTGTCACCCTCGTGCTTCGGGTGGTTCTCCTCGACGTAGTTGTGGATGTCCTTGCGGAACGCAACCTTGGAGTCGGACAACAGGATTCGGTCCTGCGGACGCTTCGGTCCTGCGATGGACGGGACGACCGTGTTGAGGTCGAGCTCGATGTACTCCGAGTACACGGCCTCGTTCTTCGGGTCGTGCCACATGCCCTGTTCCTTGGCGTACGCCTCGACGAGCGCGAGCTGCTCGTCGCTGCGGCCGGTGAGGCGCAGGTAGTTGATGGTTTCCTCGTCGATCGGGAAGATCGCTGCGGTGGAACCGAACTCGGGGCTCATGTTGCCCAGGGTGGCGCGGTTCGCGAGGGGAACCTCGGCCACGCCCTCGCCGTAGAACTCGACGAACTTGCCGACGACGCCGTGCTTGCGCAGCATCTCGGTCGCGGTCAGCACCACGTCGGTCGCGGTGACGCCGGGCTGGATCTCACCGGAGAGCTTGAAGCCGACGACGCGGGGAATGAGCATCGAGACGGGCTGGCCGAGCATGGCAGCCTCCGCTTCGATGCCGCCGACGCCCCAGCCCAACACACCGAGGCCGTTGACCATCGTGGTGTGCGAGTCGGTGCCGACGCAGGTGTCGGGGTAGGCCTGGCCCTTGCGGGTCATGATCGTCGGTGCGAGGTACTCGATGTTGACCTGGTGCACGATGCCCATGCCAGGGGGGACGACCTTGAAGTCGTCGAACGCGCCCTGTCCCCAACGCAGGAACTGGTAGCGCTCACCGTTGCGCTCGTACTCGAGATCGACGTTGCGCTCGAGAGCGTCGGCGCGGCCGAAGACGTCGAGAATGACCGAGTGGTCGATGACCATGTCGGCGGGGGAGAGGGGGTTGACCTTGTTGGGGTCGCCGCCCAGGGTGGTGACGGCTTCGCGCATCGTGGCGAGGTCGACGATGCACGGAACGCCGGTGAAGTCCTGCATGATGACGCGTGCAGGGGTGAACTGAATTTCGACACTCGGGTCGGCCGCGGGGTCCCACGACGCGATCGAGCGAATGTGGTCGGCGGTGATGTTGGCACCGTCCTCGGTGCGAAGGAGGTTCTCCGCGAGGACCTTCAGCGCATAGGGCAGTTTCTCGGCACCGGGCAAGGCCGACAACCGGAAGATCTCGTACGAGTTCTCTCCGACTTCGAGGGTGCCCTTTGCACCGAATGAGTTATTACTTGCGGTCACTTCAGCTCCACTCGTCTATGAGGCACACCGCCGACGGGGCTGTGTCGACGGTTGAAGCGAGGCCCTGTCCGTGCGTCTCGGCATGACATCCGGTGTGCAGATTGCCTGCGGACGCTCGGCCAGTGTCTCGATGGAAGTCTAACAGTACGCTTGTCCTGTGAAAACGTGCGGGTCCGTGTCGCCAGGGATACCGAGAGAACGACCCACGTCACAATCCTCACGTAGTGCTTCGTGCGACGCAATGAAGGGCGGCCTCAGTTGCGGCCCCGGGCGTCCGGCCCTCCCCGGAATCGAGAGCGGTGTGACGTAGGGTTCGACGCGACTGGTTCCTACCGACTGGACGAGAGATGCCTGAGCCGATTCACGCCGTATCCCCACTTGCCACCGATATCCCGGCAGGTCTGGACGTCGACAGCATCGTCGCCACGGTCCGCGAGTCCGGCGTCAGCGCCCCCGCCGACGAGGAAGCCGGTTTGTCTGCAGCCGTTGCTCGTGCCGAGGACAACGGTATCGATCTGAGCATCGTGATCGTGCCTACCGAACCTCGCCACGACTCGCAGCTGCGTGATCTCGCGACAGCGGTCGGAGCACGCGAGGGCGGCACTGTTCTCGTACTGAGCCCTGGGCAGGTGGGTACGTTCAGCGACTCGATCAGTCGGGTGACCCTCGAGGCCGGCCAGGACCGGACCTACACCGGCAACCACGTCGTTGCCGCGGACAACTTCGTCGACACCCTCGTCGAGGACCAGACTCCCTGGGGCTTGCTGACGGGCGGACTGGTGGTGATCGTCGCCGCGGTGGCCGCACTGACAGCCGCCGTGAAGGTGCGTCGATATCGTGCGCGGTCGGCCACTGCCGACCCGCACGATGCACAGCCCGTCGAGCGCTGACGCCACGCGCGGATTCGTCATTCGACCGACCGACGTCGACGGGGCACTGCGCCGTCGGATGTCGGTTCGGAAAAAGTCCGAAAAATTGTTTTCGGCAAACCCCGAGTTCACGGCATTGTGCCTGGTGGAATTACAAATGTGTCATTTGTGACTGGAGTTTCTTTAGTGTGCGAAGTGTCGTACGGTGCCATTGGCACTGCTGGGGAAGGAGTGTCGCAGAAGGCAGGTGTCATCCGTGGGGAACTCGGGAGGCCACTGCTTCGGGTGTGACTGACGTGGTTCGCACCTGTCGTGTCGCTGCGCGCCACTTTCCCGCCCGGCGAACATGTTCACCGTCACCTGCGATCGGGGTGGAGGACGGAGAACACCTCGGCGGCACGACGGTCCTCTCGGGACCGGAGTGAATGCCGGACCCGAGGGAGACATTTGTGAGCCGACGTCCAGTTCGCGGCACGCGCCGCAGAGCGCTCGTCCGTACCCGATTCGTGCTGGCAGGTGCCGGTCTCGTTCTCGCGCTGACGGCGACCATGCCCGGGGTCGCCGCCGCGGTACCGCCGCCTCCCCCCAATCCGTCCGACACCGACATTGCCGCTGCCGGAAGCGCGGTCGACTCCCGTCTGGGGCAGGTCGGGCAGCTGATCGACGCGATCGCGTCCGCCAACCAGCAACTCGCACAGCTCGACGACGAGGTCGCCGTGAAGCGAGAAGGCGTCAACAAAGCCCTGGTCGATCTGCAGAACGCACGGGATGCCGCGGACGTTGCCGCAGCCGTCGTGGGAGCAGCCCAGCAGGCGCTGGCCGATGCCGGCACACAGATTGAGGCAGCGCAGCGCAAGTTCGACGAATTCGCCAAATCGAGCTACATCCAGGGCTCGGGCGTCGCCTCGATGGCGTCGTTTCTCGGTTCGAGCGGACCGGACGACGTCCTGGACCGCGCCCAGGTCTTGAAGGTGCTGTCCAACAGTCAGAATGCAGTACTCGACGGCTTGCAGCGAGCCCGTACCGAGCAGGCCAACCGCGACTCGGCGGCGCGTGAGTCCAAGCAGCAGGCCGACGCGGCAGCGTCGGAAGCAGAGGCCAAGAAGGCAGAGGCCGAGCAGGCGATCGCCGAGGCGCAGGCCGCGCTGCAGGCAGAGGCCGACCGCAAGGCCACGATCGAATCCCAGCGTGATTCTGCGCAGACCGAACTCGATGCCGCCCGCAGCAACGTCGCCGGCCTGCAGGACCAGCGTGCGGCGTACGGCGACTGGCAGGCGCAGAAGGCGGCCGAGGATGCCGCTATCGCCGCCGCCACCGCCGCAGCCAAGGAAGCTGCTGTGCAGGCAGCTGCCCGAGTGTCTGCCAACCTTGCGGCGCAGCAACGCGCGGCGGCCATTGCCGAGGGGCAGCGCTCGCACGTCGACGTGGACGACGATTCCAGCACGTCGACCGATTCGGACAGCTCCACCACAACCACACCCACGACACCGAAGACGCCCACCACACCGAAGACGCCCACGAAACCGAAGACGTCCCCGACGCCGTCGGTGACAGGAAGCGCCGCCGTCGAATTGGCGATCGACCGCGGAATGAGCCAACTCGGCGTGCCGTACTCGTGGGGTGGCGGAGACGAGAACGGACCGACGAAGGGCATCAGGGACGGCGGAGTCGCAGACAGCTACGGCGACTACAACAAGGTCGGCTTCGACTGCTCGGGATTGATGATCTACGCGTTCGCAGGCCTGGGAATCTCGCTGCCGCACTACACCGGCTACCAATACACCGCGGGCAAGCAGGTGCCGTCCTCGGAGATGAAGCGTGGCGACATGATCTTCTACGGACCCAATGCCAGCCAACACGTCGCGCTCTACCTCGGCGACGGCAAGATGCTCGAAGCGCCCCAGTCCGGTTCGGTGGTCAAGGTATCCGACGTGCGATACAGCGGTATGACCCCCTACGCCGTACGCATGGTGTCCTGACTCCCGAGCACTCCTGCGGTCCCACCCCGGTACTTCTGCGTCGTTCCGCAGGCTCCACTCCGGTACTTCTGGTCGTTCCGCAGGCTCCACTCCGGAGCCATTGCGTCGTTCCGCAGGCTCCACTCCGGAGCCATTGCGTCGTTCCGCAGGCTCCACTCCGGAGCCATTGCGTCGTTCCGCAGGCTCCACTCCGGAGCCATTGCGTCGTTCCGCAGGCTCCACTCCGGAGCCACTGCGTCGTTCCGCAGGCTCCACTCCGGCGCGCGCGGCGGGGGCGCCTTTCGGCGCGCACGCAGATCACCTGGAATAGTTGATTGCGGCGGTATGAAACGTGCCCGACGACGATCGACTGAAAGCGGTGAATTCTTGGTGACATCACGTGACGGCCGGATTTCGAACGACGAGGGGTCGACGGCAGTCGAGTCTCCGACTCCGAATCCACCGAGTGGGGAGCCGAAGCGGGTGGACAGTCCGGCCCTCGCCGAGGACGTCCAGCTTCTCGAGAAGGCCGTGTACGAGGTCAAGCGCGTGATAGTCGGACAGGACCGTCTCGTCGAGCGCATTCTGGTGGGGTTGCTCGCACGCGGACACGTCTTGCTCGAAGGTGTGCCCGGCGTGGCCAAGACCCTTGCAGTCGAGACCTTCGCGAGGGTCGTGGGCGGCTCTTTCTCGCGAGTTCAGTTCACCCCTGATCTCGTTCCGACCGACCTCGTCGGAACCAGGATCTATCGTCAGGGCCGGGAGGAGTTCGACACCGAACTCGGACCGGTCGTGGCCAACTTCGTTCTGGCCGACGAGATAAACCGAGCGCCGGCGAAAGTCCAGTCCGCACTGCTCGAGGTCATGGCAGAACGACACGTGACCATCGGTGGCAAGACGTTCCCGATGCCCGATCCGTTTCTCGTGATGGCCACGCAGAACCCCATCGAGAACGAGGGTGTCTACCCCCTACCCGAAGCTCAGCGCGACCGATTCCTGTTCAAGATCGTCGTCGACTACCCCACGATCGAAGAAGAACGCGAGATCGTCTACCGAATGGGTATCAAGGCGCCCGAGCCCAAGCAGATCCTCGACCCGGTCGAGCTGGTTCGGCTGCAGAATCTGGCCAGCTCGGTGTTCGTGCACCACGCTCTCGTCGACTACGTGGTGCGAGTCATCTCCGCTACGCGAACGCCGGAGCAGTTCGGTATGGACGACGTGGCCAGCTGGATCGCGTACGGCGCGTCACCGCGTGCCACGCTCGGAATCATCGCGGCGTCCAGGGCGCTTGCTCTGCTCCGGGGTCGCGACTACGTGGTTCCGCAGGACGTCCTCGAAGTCATCCCCGACGTCCTCCGGCACCGTCTGGTGTTGTCCTACGACGCTCTGGCCGACGAGGTGACTCCCGAGACGGTCATCTCCCGGGTTCTTCAGACCGTCGGGTTGCCGCAGGTATCACCGCAGGCGGTCCCGGTGCCGCAGAGCAACGGAAACGGTTCGGAAGGTCCGCACGTCGATGGACGTCAGCCGCAGGGGCAGTATCCGCCCCAGGGGCAGTATCCGGCTCCCGGGCAGTTCCCCGCTGTCGGCCAGTACCCGGGCCGAGGACAGGCTCCTGCTGCTCAGCAGCCCGGACCTCAGCAGCCCGGACCTCAGCAGCATCCCCACGGTGGCCAGTACGGCCAACCGGCACCATCTCTGCAGAAGCCGTCGGGTGACGGCCCGGCGATCGGTACGCCGGGGCAGTGAGTGGATCCGACACCGCTCCCGAGGCCACACGCCGACCCGTCGTTTCTCGGCCGCCGTCGTTTCGTTCGGGTGAGCTACGCGATCCCAAATTGGCTGCGGCGTTGCGGACCCTCGAACTGACGGTACGTAGACGGCTGGACGGGGTACTGCACGGCGACCATCTCGGATTGATCCCCGGTCCCGGATCGGAACCGGGTGACGCCAGGGAATATCAACCGGGCGACGACGTCCGGCAGATGGACTGGTCGGTGACCGCGCGCACGACGCATCCGCACGTACGGCAATCCGTCGCCGATCGCGAGTTGGAGACCTGGCTCGTCGTCGACCTGTCCGCGAGCCTCGATTTCGGCACCACCGGGTGCGAGAAGCGTGACCTCGCGGTGGCGGCCTCGGCTGCCATCACGCATCTGTCCGGTGGCGGCGGAAACCGAATCGGCGCGGTGGTGGCCACCGGTTCCGACACAACCCGGATCCCGGCACGGGGCGGCCGCGTGCACACCCAGTCGATGCTCCGTGCCATCGCCACGACACCGGCTGCGGCCGACGGGGTGCGCGGGGACCTGCGCGCTGCCATCGAAGCACTGCGACGGCCCGAACGCCGCCGCGGGATGGCCGTGGTGATCAGCGATTTTCTCGGTCCGATCGACTGGGAACGCTCGCTCCGGGCAATCTCGGCGCGGCACGACGTGTTGGCCGTCGAGGTGCTCGATCAGCGTGATCTGGAGCTACCCGACGTCGGTGACGTCGTGCTGCACGATCCCGAATCCGGCCGTACCCGTGAATTCAGCACGACGCCGCGGCTGCGTGCCGACTTCGCGCGCGCTGCAGCAGCACACCGCGACGACGTGGAGAAGGCGCTACGACGGTGCGGAGCACCACGTCTGACGCTGCGCACCGACGGTGACTGGATTGCCGACGTCGTACGGTTCGTGACTGCACGCAGGCACACCATCGGGTCCGGGTTCACCAACACCGCTCGGGCGGCGCGATGAGCCTGACCGATTTCGCGTCGCCCTGGTGGCTGGGCTTTCTCCTCGTCGTCATCGCGCTGACGGTCGGCTACGTGTGGATTCAGCGGCGCAAGCAGAAGCACGTGCTGCGGTTCTCCAATATGGAGCTGCTCGAGTCCGTTGCGCCCGATCGACCGAATCGGCTGCGGCATGTGCCGACGGCACTCGTGCTGGTCGGTCTGATGTTTCTGACGGTCGCGTTGGCCGGTCCGACGGCCGACCAGCGCGTGCCGCGGAATCGGGCGACCGTCATGCTCGTGATCGACGTTTCGCTCTCGATGGAGGCCACCGACGTCGAGCCGACTCGCTTGGCGGCCGCACAGGATGCAGCGAAATCCTTCGCCGACGGTTTGACGCCCGGGATCAATCTCGGATTGGTTGCCTTTGCCGGCACCGCGTCGGTCCTGGTGTCTCCCACCGCCAATCGCGAGGCCACCAAGTCCGCCATCGACAAGTTGCAGCTCAGCGAACGAACGGCCACCGGTGAGGCGATCTTCACCTCGCTCCAGTCGATCGACACTCTCGGAGCGATACTCGGTGGCGGCGACGCGGCGCCTCCTGCGCGCATCGTGTTGCTCTCCGACGGCAAGCAGACCGTTCCCCAGAACCTCGACGACCCACGCGGTGGCTACACCGCCGCGCGTGCCGCCAAGGACAAGAACGTGCCGATCTCCACGATCTCGTTCGGCACGAGCTACGGCTCGGTGGAAATCGAAGACGAGGCAGGCGTCGAACGAGTCCCGGTACCGGTCGACGATCCGTCGCTGCGGGAGATCGCGGACCTCTCGGGCGGTAGCTTCTTCTCCGCGTCGTCCCTCGAGGACCTCAGAGGCGTCTACGACACCCTCGAAGAGCAGATCGGATTCGAGATCACCCGCGGCGACGCGTCGCGTCCCTGGTTGATCCTCGGTGTGCTGTGTATCTCTGCCGGGCTCGGTTCGGCGTTGGTGATGCGGCAACGTCTGCCGTGATCGTTGTTCTTACTCACCAGTAAGTTTTGCTTTGTCATTCCAGGACG
The DNA here is from genome assembly GCF_038069675.1 of Rhodococcoides navarretei. Taxonomy (NCBI): domain Bacteria; kingdom Bacillati; phylum Actinomycetota; class Actinomycetes; order Mycobacteriales; family Nocardiaceae; genus Rhodococcoides; species Rhodococcoides navarretei. The sequence goes on along the minus strand of NZ_JBBPCN010000001.1, from coordinate 2,640,479 downwards.
AACAGATAGGTTGCTAGGCATGTCCACACCTGACTTCATCGCGCGATCGGTACTCGTCACCGGAGGTAACCGAGGTATCGGTCTCGCCATCGCCCAGCGGCTCGCCGCCGACGGACACAAGGTGGCCGTCACCCACCGCGGCTCCGGGGCCCCCGACGGATTGTTCGGTGTCGTCTGCGACGTCACGGATTCCGCCTCGGTCGACGCGGCCTTCAAGGAGGTCGAGGAGAAGCAGGGGCCCGTCGAGGTTCTGGTGGCGAATGCCGGAATCACCGACGACACGTTGCTCATGCGAATGACCGAGGATCAGTTCCAGCGCGTCATCGATGCCAACCTGACCGGAGCGTTCCGAGTTGCCAAGCGCGCCAACCGCGCCATGCTGCGCGCGCGCTGGGGCCGGATGATCTTCCTGAGTTCGGTCGTGGCCATGGCCGGCGGACCGGGCCAGATCAACTACGCGGCGTCCAAGGCAGGCGTCATCGGAATGGCTCGATCGATCACGAGGGAACTGGGTTCGCGGTCCATTACGGCGAACGTCGTGTCCCCGGGGTTCATCGAAACCGACATGACTGCAGAACTCTCGGACGATCTGCGCGGCAAGGCAAAGGAATACATCCCGCTTCAGCGCCTCGGTCAGCCCGAGGACGTCGCAGCAGTGGTGAGCTTCCTGGCCGGCCCGGACTCGTCGTACGTGTCCGGTGCTGTCATCCCGGTCGACGGCGGCATGGGCATGGGGCACTGAAGGCCTACTCGCACAACGATTTCGATAGACGCACACCTCCGAATTAAGGAACACAGCACTATGGGCGGATTGCTCGAAGGCAAGACCATTCTCATCACCGGCATCATCACCGATGCCTCCATCGCATTCCACGCCGCTGCCATGGCGCAGGAGCAGGGTGCCAAGGTGATCATCACCGGGTTCGATCGGCTTCGACTCATCGATCGCATCGCACAGCGTCTGCCCAAGGAGGTGCCGCCGGCGATCGAGCTCGACGCCACCAACGAGGAGCACCTGGCAGCGCTGGCCGACCGCGTACGCGAAGTGGCGCCCGAGGGCATCGACGGGGTCCTGCACTCGATCGCCTTCGCTCCCCGCACCCTGATGGGTCCGGACGCCAAGCCGTTCCTCGACGGCCCCGGCCCCGATGCTGCGAGGGCGTTCGAGATCTCCGCGTGGAGCTACGCGTCGCTGGCTCGCGCCGTTCTGCCGGTCATGAACGAGGGTGGTTCCATCGTCGGAATGGACTTCGATCCCCGCACGTCGATGCCGTACTACAACTGGATGGGTGTTGCCAAGGCTGCACTCGAATCGGTCAACCGCTACGTCGCTCGGGAAGTGGGCGCGGCCAAGCGAATTCGCTCCAATCTCGTCGCGGCAGGTCCGATCAGAACCCTTGCCGCCAAGGCAATTGCGGGTACGGCTACCGGTGACGCGGCCAAGATGGACCAGCTGAACGTGTACTGGGACGGTGCCGCTCCCATCGGTTGGGATGTCAACGACCCCACCGTGGTCGCCAAGTCCATCGTCGCCTTGCTCTCCGATTGGCTGCCCGGCACCACCGGATCCATCGTGTACGTCGATGGCGGAGCCAGCCACAACACGTACCTGCCCGAGAACATGTGACACCGCGGTGGGCGGAACCACTCGTGCGCCCACCGACATGTTTCGTTCGCCGACCGGACCCCCGCCGGGGCCGGCCGGCGGCGGGGGCACAATGGAAAACATGACCACCCCTGGAGACTTCGACGCATTGTTGGTGCTCTCGTTCGGCGGACCGGAACAGCCCGCCGACGTACGCCCGTTCCTGGAGAACGTCACTCGTGGGCGCGGAGTGCCGCCCGAGCGTCTGGACGCCGTTGTCGAGCACTACATGCACTTCGGGGGCGTCTCTCCGATCAACCGGCTCAATAGAGACATCATCGATGCACTTCGTGCTGAATTCGATTCCGCCGGAGTGGATTTGCCGATCTATTTCGGAAACCGCAACTGGCATCCGATGATCGAGGACACCGTCGCGACGATGGCGTCGGACGGCATCAGGAACGCACTGGTCTTTCCCACCTCCGCGTGGGGCGGCTACTCCGGATGCAGGCAGTACCACGAGGACATCGCCCGAGCCCGCGCCGCGGTCGGGGACGATGCACCGCATCTGCTCAAGATCCGGCAGTACTACGACCACCCGTTGATGGTCGACACGTTCAGCGACGCGGTCGCATCAGCGCGAGCCTCACTGCCGGAACAGCACCGAGCCGGTGCGCGTCTGGTGTTCACGGCCCACTCGATTCCGTCGGCCGCCGACGCCAATGCCGGCCCGCCCGCGGATGGCGGGAATCTCTACAGCCGTCAGGTGGCCGAGGCATCGAGGCTCGTCGCCGATGCGGCGGGTGTCGACGACTACGACCTGGTGTGGCAGTCCCGTTCCGGACCGCCTCAGGTTCCGTGGCTGGACCCCGACATCTGTGATCATCTCGAAGCGCTGTCGGCGAAGTCCGTCGACGCCGTGATCGTGTGTCCGATCGGATTCGTGTCCGACCATCTCGAGGTCGTATGGGATCTCGACACCGAGGCGGAGGAGAAGGCCCGCGAACTCGGAATGGCCTTCGCCCGCGCAGGCACCCCGGGATCCGACGCGCGTTTCCCGCAGATGATTCGGGAACTCGTCGACGAATACCGAGTCGGTGGCCGATGCCGCGGACTCGGCAACGTGCCCGGCTACGGTTCGACGTTGGACGGAAGTCGCTGCGCCGTCGGCTGCTGTGAGCAGCCCACTCGCCCCTCCAGGCCTGCGGCTGCCACGTAATGAGCGTGCCTGCCTGACACCCTGTTGCTCCGCAGGGTGTCAGGCAGAATGCATAGCTGCTTCGATGCTGGTCGCGACAGCGATGGTGCGCGCGGTACGCACCGCTGCCCAGAGCGGTCGAACGAGTTCTTCACGTGCTGCGGTTGCGGACGCGGTCGGTGCCTCCGTCGGAGCCGATCCCGCTGCGACCGTCAGAATGGCGGCGACCCGATCCGCGGATTCGAGTACGCGGAACGCCCTGTCGGACATTTCAGCCGGGTAGCGATGCCGTGCCGCGTCGGCGATCAATGCCGCGATACGGGTGCGCGGATCGACGTCGAGGGTTCGGGTGGGCAGCGACTGCATCTGCGCGAGAGCGTCCGCCGCGCCCCGCACGGCTTCTCGCATCTCGTACTCGGCCTCGCCCAACCCCTGATCCCGATGACCGTGTTCGGGGACGACGATCGAATACACGGTCCAGCGCAACACATCCGGTCCCTCTATGACCGGCACCAACCCGATCCCGGCGCTGCCCGATGTCCCGATCACCACCGCCTGACCGCTGTCGAGAGCAGCTCGCGAGAAGTCCGTGTTCACGGGCAGGCCGCTCACCGCACCGGGAGCAGGCAGAACCAGCTTGATCCGGTCGTCCCCGGCCGCGGGCGTCGACGCCGTTGCAGCTGCTCTGATCGCATGCAGCAAACCCGCGATTCCCTCGTCGTAGCCGGGATGTTGCAGCCCGAAAACGGTTGCCGCCTGCGCATCACCCGCACCCACGAGATGCATCGGTGCCCACTCGGACATGGCGTCGATGACGTCGTCGGGCGAGCTGGCATCGGCCAGCCAGGAACTGGCCCACAGGGCAAGACTTGCACTCGAAGAACACACGACTCACGAGCATAGGTCGGCGTGGCGAACCGTGCTCGGGACGCCGGTATCGCTAGCGTTGACCGCCGTGAACGACATGTACGGCGGAGACATTCTCAAAGGGCACAGTCGGATGCGGAAGGTCCCGGCTCCGGAAGTTCCGGCCGAACGCGGACTGGTGGTCGAGGACGCCGGAACCGGATATTGCGGTGCGGTGGTCGGCTTCGAGCGCACCTACGACGGAGACTTCGTCCGACTCGAGGACGGTGCCCGGACGACGCGGCTGTTCGCTCTGCGCGAGGCAGCATTCCTGATCGACGGGCGTCGGGTCACCCTCGTTCGGCCCAAGCCTGCCCCTGCGGTGCCGCAACAGACGCGGTCCGCCTCCGGTTCGACCAAAGTCGAGGGCCTACGTGCCCGAACGGCACGCGCCAGCCGCATCTGGGTCGAGGGTGTGCACGACGCGGCCCTGGTGGAAAGCGTGTGGGGACACGACCTTCGGGTGGAGGGCGTGGTCGTCGAGCATCTGGAGGGTCTGGACAATCTCGGGGAACGGTTGGCGGATTTCGGTCCCGGACCCGGCCGTCGCGTCGGCGTCCTGGTGGACCATCTGGTGACCGGATCCAAGGAGTCGAAGTTGACGAGGTCGCTCGGCGAGCACGTGCTCGTCACCGGTCATCCGTTCATCGACGTCTGGGAAGCGGTCAAACCTGCTGCTGTCGGTATCGATGCCTGGCCGACGATTCCGCGGGGTGAGGACTGGAAGACCGGAATCTGTCGAGAGCTGGGGTGGGGGAGTCCGCGAGAGGGGTGGCGGCGGGTGTATTCGTCGGTGTCGAGCTTCCGTGATCTCGAAGCACCACTGATCGGGGCCGTCGAACAATTGGTCGACTTCGTGACCGAGTAGGGCTGTGTCCAGCAACGCACCGGCAATTGTCCGATTCGTGCTTGGATGGAGGCTGTGGCAGCGATCATTTGGCTCATAGCGGCAGTGGTACTCGCCGGTGCGGAGGCACTGACGGGCGACTTCTTTCTTCTGATGATCGCCGGCGGCGCGCTCGGCACCGCCGGCGTCTCGGCTCTGACCGATTTCCCGGTGTGGGCCGATGCGATCGTCTTCGGCGTCCTGTCGTTGGCGTTGGTGCTCGGTTTGCGCCCGATTTTGTTACGCCGCTTCGCGACTCCGCCCGATACGCCGATGGGGATGGCCGCGCTGACCGGTAAGAATGCGGTCGTGCTGGAACAGATCACTGCCCACCAAGGCCAGATCAAGCTCGGTGGGGAGGTGTGGACCGCTCGCCCACTCGACGAGACCGAGGTCTATGCCCCGGGTACCACCGTGACCGTGATGGAAATAGACGGCGCTACCGCCGTCGTATGGAAGGGACCGTAGCCAGTGGAAGCACTTATCGCACTGGCCGTCATCGTCGCGTTCGTCGCGGTGTTGATGGCCAAGTCCATCTCGATCGTCCCGCAGGCCGAAGCTGCCGTCATCGAGCGACTCGGCCGCTACACCCGCACCGTGTCCGGACAGCTCACGTTCCTCGTGCCGTTCGTCGACCGCATCCGCGCCAAGGTCGACCTGCGTGAGCGGGTCGTGTCGTTTCCGCCGCAGCCGGTGATCACCAAGGACAACCTGACCGTGTCCATCGACACCGTCGTCTACTTTCAGGTGACCAACCCGCAATCGGCCGTGTACGAGATCAACAACTACATCGTCGGCGTCGAGCAGCTGACCACCACCACTCTTCGTAACGTCGTCGGCGGAATGACGTTGGAAGAGACCCTCACCTCGCGCGACTCGATCAACGGACAACTTCGCGTCGTGCTGGACGAGGCGACCGGACGCTGGGGCCTGCGCGTGGCCCGAGTCGAGCTCAAGAGCATCGATCCGCCGCCCTCCATCCAGGAGTCGATGGAGAAGCAGATGAAGGCCGATCGCGAGAAGCGAGCGACCATCCTCACCGCCGAAGGTCATCGTGAATCGGCGATCAAGACGGCCGAGGGCGACAAGCAGAGTCGAATTCTTGCAGCCGAGGGTGGCAAGCAGGCATCCATTCTCACCGCCGAGGGTGAGCGGCAGTCGCGCATCCTGCGGGCACAGGGTGATCGAGCTGCGAAGTACCTCGAAGCTCAGGGCCAGGCCAAGGCCATCGAGAAGGTGTTCGGTGCCATCAAGGCCGGCAAGCCGACACCGGAGTTGCTGGCGTACCAGTACATGCAGACGCTGCCGCAGATGGCGCAGGGCGATGCGAACAAGGTGTGGATGATTCCGAGCGATTTCGGCGATGCGCTCAAGGGCTTCGCCAAGACACTCGGTGCGCCCGGCGAGGACGGTGTGTTCCGGTACGAGCCCAACGAATCGGCCGGCGACGAGCCCAAGCCGGAGGACGACTCGGACGAGGTTGCCGAGTGGTTCGAGACCAAGACGGATCCGGCGGTCGCCGAGGCGGTCAAGGCTGCAGAAGCGGTGGCGCGCAAGCCGGTCGACACGTCGTTGGCGTCCGCACCCGAACTGTCGAAGGGTTTCGACGTCGGTGCCCTGTCGGCGTCACCGGAGGCAGAGCCGGAACAGCGCTGATCACGTGATCAGCGCGGTGCCCACTCCGGCTGCGGCGAGCGCCCACAGGACGCTGGCGAAGGTTCCGATGATGAATTGTTCGGAGGCATGTGATTCGCGCAGTTCGGGATAGCGCGCAAGTCCCTTGACTGCCAGTACGACGGCGATGCCTTCCGGCCAGCCGGCGAGGATCGACACTGCAACGGCCACGCGTTCGAGAACGCCGATCGTCAATCCACCACGTAGCGGCTCTACCGGATCACCTCCGGTGGAGTCGCTACGTCGTCGTGCGACTCGGAACACCGTCGGGACCGATGCCGTCCCTCCCGCGGCTGCAGCGACAACGCTGAGGACGACTCCGACGGCATGCCCGAGACCGTAGGCCGGCCCGGCCATGGTGGCCAGGATTGCGGCTGCGGCGAGCAGGCTCGACGCGACCGCGGTGGGCAGCCACCGGCGGACGCCGTCTGCGGTGGGGACGGTAGCGGCAACTGCGGACAGTGCGAGCAGGACGAGGGTGGCGACGATCATGACCGGTGGCTTCCTGTTCCGTCGGCTGCCTCGAGCAATCGGGTGCCCAGGGTGCGGCCTGCGCTCTCGACGTGCCAGCCCGCGACCGAGAGTCGTTGTGACATCGCTTGTTTGCTGATCTTCAATTGTTCGGCGGCCTCGGTCTGCGTCAGCCCGCGCTCCATCAGTGCAACTGCTTCTCGCCCCTGGTCCGATCGTCGATTGATGAGGAGGGCAACCAGGGTCGAAGCGGTCTCCGCGTCCTCTGCGGTCGCGGATTCGGGGCCGCTGACCGCGAGTGCGGCAGGGGCATTCTTGGCTCTGGTCACAGCATCTCGGGCGGCTTCGAACGCCGGTCCGCGACCTGCCCGCGTCGTTTCCGGTAGCGGGAGTTCCACGTATCCGATACCGATTCCCACGCTCCAGTGCGGGGTGGCGACCAGTTCGAGAGCTATCGAGACCACGGTGGCTGCATCCTCGCAGACGGCCTGTACTTCGTCGCCTGCGGTGCGATCGAAGGGACGAACCAGCTGGTGGGCGCGATAGTGCTCGAGCAGGTCGGGTACGCGATCGATATCGCGTCGGCTGCGGCGTTGATCCACGGTCAGCACGAACATGAGACAAGGCTAGAACATTGATTTGCCGTAGTCAAGCTTCATGACTTGATTCATCGTAGTCAAGGTTCCGACATTGTCGGCCGCTCACGGATACGGGCTCGGATCGCGCGCTACGCGACAGACGCCAATCCATCACCAAACCGCTCAGACCGACGGCGATGCAGACCGCAGACAGAACCAACAGTGCTGGATGCGTCTCGCCTCCGATTGCTCCGCCGATCACGACGATTCCGAGGGTGCCGGGCAGCATTCCGACGGCGGTGGCCAGGGCGAACGGGCCGGGACGAACCGCCGACACGCCGCAGGCGTAGTTCACCAGCGAGAACGGCACCGGGGCGATCAGGCGCAGCGAGCCGACGGCCAGCCAACCGCGTCGGCGCAGGCTGTCGTCGATCGAATCGAGGGCCGAATGCGACATCCGCGCTGCCACCGCATCCCGACCGATCGCGCGAACCAGCAGCAGGGCCAGAATCGCGCTGACCGTCGAGGCTCCGATCGTCACCGCCAGACCGGTCAGCGGCCCGAACAGCACTCCTGCACTGAGCGTGAACAAGGTTCTCGGGACTGGGGCAACGGTCACGATCGCGTGCACGCAGAAGAACACGAGCGGGAACGCCGGGCCGACGGAGGTGCCCCAATCACGAATCTGCTCGACACTCGGATGGGGCGCGAACACGGCCACCAGAGCGAACACGACGATCACCGCCAACAGCGCGATCAGTCGGAGGTCGCGCAAGTGCCGGGTCACGAGAGGTCAGCGTACCGGCGCGAGGTGACAGACTCGGTTTCACCGAGTCGGAGGGCCGAGCCGCACGACCGAACGTGAGGTGATCCTCACGATAGCCTGCAAGGAGCTGGGGTTAGCATCACTTCAAGTCGGGTGCAGGACTACCCGCCGAACCGAGGGAGCAGCACACGTGTCCATCGCGTCGCACGAAGATGCCGCACGCAGCGCTCATGCGGCCTGGCAGAAGGCAGTGGCCGGTGTTCTGGCCAAATCCCGCCGGGTCGAGGTGGCCGATCTGCCCGCCGATGCCGAGCATCTTCTCGATTCCACGACGTACGACGACATCACGGTGTCCCCGTTGTACACCGCGTTCGACGAGCGACCGGAAGGTCCGCTGCCCGGGCAGTTTCCCTACCTGCGGGGCCGCGACCCCCACCGCGACGTCAACGCAGGTTGGAAGGTGTGCACCCGCCACGGCTCGCTCGGTGATGCAGCCGATGACGCGTCGACGCTCAATACCCAGATACTCGATTCCCTCTCCAACGGCACCAGTGCCCTGTGGTTGACGGTCGGCGGCGGTGGCGTCGATCCGACTGCTCTGCCGGAGGTACTGCGTGGGGTGTTTCTCGAGCTCGCACCGCTCACGCTCGATGCGCGCGCGGATGTTCGCGCAGCGGCCACCGCGGTGTTCGGGGTGCTCGATTCGGCCGATATCGACGATCGCGCCGCGGTCGATGTCCGGCTCGGCGTGTCCACTCTCACAGCGGGGTTGGGCGCAGCCGAGTCGATCGAGTTGGCCGAGGCGCTCGAGTTGGTTCGCGAGTCGATCGGCCGCGCCGAGACGGTTCGTACGATCACGGTCGAGGGCACCGTGTTCCACAATCTCGGTGGCGGTGACGCGCAGGAGATCGGTGCGGCGATCGCCGCAGGCCTCGAGTACCTCCGGTCCATGACCGACGCCGGTATCGACATCTCGGATGCGCTGCGACAGATCGAGTTCCGGTTCGCCGCCACCGACGATCAGTTCCAGACCATCGCGAAGTTCCGGGCCGCTCGCACGCTGTGGGCGCGGATCGCGCAGGTGTGCGGGGCGCCCGACGCCGGTGATGCTCCTCAGCATGCGGTGACCTCGGAAGCGATGATGTCGCAGCGGGATCCATGGGTGAACATGCTCCGGACCACCCTGGCGTCGTTCGGTGCGGGAGTGGGCGGTGCCGACTCGGTGACCGTGCTGCCGTTCGACGCGGCACTGGGCGGCGGCGCAGCCGGCGTGTCGAAGACGTTCGCGGCCCGCATCGCCAGGAACACCCAGCTGTTGCTGCTCGAAGAAGCGCATCTCGGGCGGGTTCTGGATCCCGGTGCCGGGTCCTGGTACATCGAGGAGCTGACGTCGGCGGTCGCCGCGAAGGCCTGGGAGTTCTTCCAGACCATCGAAGCGTCGGGCGGATTCCGGGCCGCCGTCGACGACGGTTCGCTCGTGGCCGCGATCGAGAAGACCCGCGCCGAACGCGATTCCGACGTCGCGCACCGAGTGACCCCGCTCACCGGTGTCAACGAATTTCCCAACCTGGCCGAGGCTGCACTGAGCCCCGAACAAACCGCGCAGCAGGGCCCGGCAACGGTGTATCGGTACGGACGGGCATTCGAGGCGCTGCGAGACCGTTCGGATGCCTTTCTGGCCGAGCACGATTCTCGCCCCGCAGTGCTACTGGTCCCGCTGGGCAGCGTCGCCGAACACAACGTCCGAACGACGTTCGCGTCGAACCTGTTGGCGTCAGGCGGAATCGAGGCCGTCAATCCCGGCCCGCTGACGGTCGACGGTATCGCCGCAGCAGTCGAGACGTCCGGAGCTCGCATAGCCGTGGTGTGCGGCACCGACAAGCGATACGCCGACGAGGCCGCCACTGCCGTGGACGCGCTCCGGGCCGCAGGCGTCACGCAGGTTCTGCTCGCCGGCCCCGAGAAGATCTTCGCCGGCATCGAGGGAACCTCGCGTCCCGATGGATTCCTCACCGCGAAGGTCGACGCCGTCGCCGTGCTGACCGAACTTCTCGACACCCTGGGAGCCTCGAAGTGACGACCGACGAGAACCGAACCTCACACACCATCGGCAGTTTTGCCGACGTGCCCCTGGTCGATCCCGACGAGCCGACGCCGACGCCGCCGTCGGCCGAGGACGTCGCCGCCCATGTGCAGCAGGGTGCGAAGGCCAACTTCTACACCCCCGAGCAGGTGGTGTGGTCCACCCCGGAGGGCATCGACGTCAAGCCGGTGTTCACCGAGGCCGATCGCGCGGCCGCCGAGGCCGAGGGCTACCCGCTGCACAGTTACCCGGGTGCCCCGCCGTTCCTCCGCGGGCCGTACCCCACGATGTACGTCAATCAGCCGTGGACGATCCGCCAGTACGCCGGCTTCTCCACCGCAGCCGAGTCCAACGCCTTCTACCGTCGGAACCTCGCGGCCGGCCAGAAGGGTCTGTCGGTGGCGTTCGACCTGGCCACCCACCGCGGCTACGACTCCGATCACCCGCGTGTGCAGGGCGACGTCGGAATGGCCGGAGTCGCCATCGATTCCATCTACGACATGCGGCAACTGTTCGACGGCATCGACCTGGGCAGCGTCTCGGTCTCGATGACCATGAACGGTGCGGTGCTGCCGATCCTGGCGCTGTACGTCGCGGCCGCCGAGGAGCAGGGTGTCGGGCCGGAGAAACTCGCCGGCACCATTCAGAACGACATTCTCAAAGAGTTCATGGTGCGCAACACCTACATCTATCCACCGAAGCCGTCGATGCGCATCATCTCGGACATCTTCGCGTACACCAGCGAAAAGATGCCCAAGTACAACTCGATCTCCATCTCCGGGTACCACATCCAAGAGGCCGGTGCCACAGCCGATCTCGAGCTTGCCTACACCCTCGCGGACGGTGTCGAGTACATCCGGGCCGGTCTGGATGCGGGCATGGACATCGACACGTTCGCACCACGTCTGTCGTTCTTCTGGGCCATCGGAATGAACTTCTTCATGGAGGTCGCCAAGCTGCGGGCCGGGCGCCTGCTGTGGGCCGAGCTCGTCCAGCAATTCGAGCCCACGAGCGCCAAATCCCGTTCCCTGCGCACTCATTCGCAGACGTCGGGTTGGTCGTTGACGGCACAGGACGTGTTCAACAACGTCGCGCGTACCTGTGTGGAGGCGATGGCGGCCACCCAGGGCCACACCCAGTCGTTGCACACCAACGCCCTGGACGAGGCACTTGCTCTGCCGACGGACTTCTCGGCGCGGATCGCTCGAAACACTCAGCTGCTCATCGCTCAGGAATCGAACACCGTCCGACCGATCGACCCGTGGGGTGGCTCGCACTACGTCGAGTGGCTCACCCATCAGCTCGCGAATCGGGCCCGGGCACACATCGCCGAGGTCGAAGAAGCAGGCGGTATGGCTCAGGCCATCGGCGAGGGCATTCCCAAGTTGCGCATCGAGGAGGCGGCGGCCCGCACCCAGGCTCGCATCGACTCCGGCCGTCAGCCCCTGGTGGGCGTCAACAAGTACGTGCCCGACGAGCCCGACACCATCGAGGTGCTCAAGGTCGAGAACTCCAAGGTTCGGCGTGAGCAGATCGAGAAGCTCGAACGACTGCGGGCCGAGCGGGACACCGCCGAGGTCGAGGCCGCGCTTGCCAACCTGACCAGAGCTGCAGCCTCGGATCAGCCGGGGATGGAGAACAACCTACTGGCTCTGGCCATCGACGCGGCGCGCAAGATGGCCACCGTCGGCGAGATCTCCGATGCACTCGAGAAGGTCTACGGGCGCCATCAGGCCGAAATCCGGACAATCAGTGGTGTGTACCGCGACGAGGCAGGCAAATCCGAGAACATCACCCGCGCCACCGCGTTGGTCGAGCAGTTCGCCGAGGACGAGGGCCGTCGGCCCCGTGTCCTGGTGTGCAAGATGGGTCAGGACGGGCACGACCGAGGGCAGAAGGTCATCGCCACAGCGTTCGCGGACATCGGCTTCGACGTCGACGTCGGCCCGCTGTTCCAGACCCCTGAGGAGGTGGCCCGCCAGGCCGCCGACAACGACGTGCACGTCGTGGGAGTGTCGTCGCTGGCGGCAGGCCATCTGACGCTGGTGCCCGCCTTGCGGCAGGCCTTGGCCGACGTCGGGCGCGAGGACATCATGATCGTCGTCGGTGGCGTCATCCCACCCGGCGATTTCGACGAGCTCTACGCGGCGGGTGCCGCGGCGATCTTCCCTCCGGGCACCGTCATCGCCGACGCGGCGATCGGCCTGGTGGAGAAGCTGTCCGTTGCGCTCGGGCATGCACCACGCGAGGCCAACGCCTGAATATGAACTCTCCGAACAAGGGCCGCGTCATCGACATCGATGCGGTGGCCGAGTCGGTCCGAGCGAACGAACGATCCGGGCTGGCGCGTGCCATCACCCTGGTCGAGTCCACCCGCTCGGATCATCGTGATCTGGCTCAGCAGTTGCTGCTGCGGGTGTTGCCCGATGCGGGCGGCTCTCACCGGGTCGGTATCACCGGAGTGCCCGGAGTCGGCAAGTCGACGTTCATCGACGCGCTGGGGATGCGCTTGATCGAGAAGGGGCACCGAGTCGCGGTGCTTGCGGTCGATCCGTCGTCGACGCGTACCGGCGGTTCCATCCTGGGAGACAAGACCCGGATGTCGCGGCTCGCGGTGCAGGAGAACGCGTACATTCGGCCGTCTCCGACGTCGGGAACTCTGGGCGGGGTCGCACGTGCGACGAGGGAGACGATCGTGCTCCTCGAAGCGGCAGGCTTCGACGTCATTCTGGTGGAGACGGTGGGCGTCGGGCAGTCCGAGGTGACGGTCGCGAACATGGTGGACTGCTTCACGTTCCTCACGCTGGCGCGTACCGGAGATCAGTTGCAGGGCATCAAGAAGGGCGTTCTCGAGCTCGCAGATCTGGTCGCCGTCAACAAGGCCGACGGCAAGCACGCGACCGACGCGAAGAACGCAGTGCGGGAGTTGGCGGGAGCACTGCGGCTGATCTACCCGCACGACGCGATCTGGAAGCCCCCGGTGTTGACGATGAGTGCCATCGAGGGCACCGGACTCGACGAGTACTGGGACACCGTCCTTCGGCACCAGCAAGTACTCAGCGACGCAGGCGAATTCGCAGAGAAGCGTCGCAAGCAGCAGGTCGATTGGACGTGGACCATGGTCAACGACCAACTGCTGCGCAGGCTGGCGCAGAATCCCTCCGTCAAGGCCATTCGCGGCGACGTCGAAGCCCGTGTGCGCGACGGTTCCCTGACCGCCGCGCTTGCCGCTCAGGAACTACTCGACGCGTTCGATTCCTGAATCTGCTTCGGCTGCCGGAGTCGCGGGGTAGAGCCGGGCGGCGAGCGCTCCGACCCGTTCGATCAGCCGGTCGAAGAATGCCTCCGGATCGGTGTGCGTGGCGATCGCGGCGTTGTGGGCCTTGCCCCACATGCCGCGCCAGTCCGCGACGGTCGTTCCCCGCGTGAGGGTTCCGAGCAGTTCGACGTCGACGGTCGCATGACGGTAGGTGGCGATATCGGTATCCAACGCGACAGCCGCAGCGAAGGGATCGTGCATGTGTGCCAGGAATCCCTGATCGTGATCGCGATGGAATTCCATGTAGAACCGCACCGCGTCGGAGAAATGCCGCACGACGGGGTTCGACGCGATCGAACGAACACCCGGTGCGTCGTCGGTGGAGATCGACTCCACCGGAAGGCTTTCCGCTCGCGCGGCCAGTCGACCGACGTGTTCGGGGGTCATCTCGATGGTCTCGGTGATGTCGAGCGCGCAGACGATGGGATGCCGTTCCGGCGGTAGTCCGGAGAAGGCCGCGAACACTTCTGCGGCTGCCTCGGGGTCCACGGCGATGTTCCATTCGCTGGTCGGTGTCGTGTTGCCCTGGTGTTGAAAGGCTCCGCCCATCAACACCAGTCGCTTCAGCAGTCGAGGTAGCTCGGGGTCGCGGCGAATTGCCAGCGCGAGATTGGTCAGCGGACCGGTCACGAGCCCGGTGATCTCGCCCGGACGGGAACGAACCAGCTCCACCCACATCGTGGTGGCGTCGCGGTCGGAGAGCGGCCGCGACGACACCGGAAGCTCCGCGTACCCGATGCCCTGCGGCCCGTGGGTGTCCTCGGTGGTCATCAGCGGTGCGACGAGGGGTACCTGTGCGCCGAGCGAGACCTCGACATCGCCCGCGCGGCACAGGTCGAGCCAGGCGAGATTGTTCGCGGCAACCTGGTTCACCGGCACATTGCCCGCAGTGGATGCGATGCCGAGGATCTCGGCATCCTCGCTGGCCAGCAGGTACAGCAAGGCGAGAGAATCGTCGATTCCGGTGTCCACGTCGACGATCAAGGGGACGGTCACGACGCCACCTCCGTCGTCGGGGTGTGCCGCACTGGGAAGTTGACCGATCGCGCGATGAAGCACTTCGACGACGCGGACGCGTGCAGTTTCTCGGCGCGCGGCACCATCGACGGGTCCACGACGGTCACGACCGGAGCCAGGGTGACCTCGACGAACTGACCCGAACCATCGGATTGCTCGGTCATCACTCCGGTGGGGGAGTCGGTGTAGTGGGTGACGACGATGCCCGATGCAGCAGCGAGTCCGAGGTACCACAGCATGTGGCAACTCGACAGCGAGGCGACGAGCATCTCCTCGGGATTCCAGCGTTCGGGATTGCCGCGAAAGCTCGGATCGGAGCTCGCGTGGAGGTCGGGCTTCCCCGGCGCCGAGACGATGTGATCGCGGTCGTACGCCGCGGCGCCGGTGGTACCGACACCGCGGTTGCCCGTCCAGTTCAGCGTGAGTCCGTAGTTGTGGTTCGGCACGGGTCCATCGTGCCAGCACCTGTCCACAACGACGAAAGGACTCAGTTTCGCTTGGCCCAGATCTCCATTCCGGCAGCATTGAGACGGTCCACGAGGACGTCGCCGATCGCAGTGGCGGGCGTGAGAACTCCGCTGGCCTTCGGCAAGGCGTCGCCCCCGTGCACGAGCGCGAGTGCCGACTCCGCCAGCATCACCGCGGTGGCCTTGTAGCCGGGGTCGCCCGAGGCCTTGACCCGCGCCCGGTAGCGCGCGCCGGAGGTGGTGAGGGTGTACAGGTCGACCGTGAAATGTCCCTTCTCGCGGGCTTTTTCACTGGGGCCGGTGCCCGGCTTGGGCAGAATGCGGTCGAGCACCTTGGCCGGAAGAACAGTCATGGCGGACACGCCGACGAACAGCCCCGCAGACAGTGCACCGGCAAGGACGGGGCTGGCGAACGACGAGCCGACACTCATCACCTCGCTGTAGCGGAACTGCTTTCCGTACGCCCAGTCGCGAAGTGCGTTGGTACGCCGCACGACTCGGGTGTTGTACGAGGCCATCACGAAGGGGGCTTTCCAGCCACGCAGGCTGGGGTCGATCTTCTTGCCGTCGATCAGCACGGTGTCGAGCTGACGGCCGAGTTGCGGCTCGAGGCCGCGATCAGGACTGAGCGAGTAGGGCCGAGCGGCGATGCGTCGGGCCCGCTTGTCCTTCTTCATTGCCTCGATCTGCCCGCGCAGCGAGTCGATGG
Organism: Rhodococcoides navarretei; assembly: GCF_038069675.1. NCBI lineage: Bacteria > Bacillati > Actinomycetota > Actinomycetes > Mycobacteriales > Nocardiaceae > Rhodococcoides > Rhodococcoides navarretei. The sequence continues at coordinate 2,624,820 of NZ_JBBPCN010000001.1, read as the reverse complement.
TGCCGCCGCTGACCCCACCGGACATCGACGTGACCACCAGGGTCGTGTCGGTGAGCTCGCCGGCGTTGTCGGCCGTGACGGCCTCGTACAGGGCGTGTACGCCGATGTCGGACGGGATGGAGTCGAAGCCGCACGAATGGACGATGCGGGCCCCGGTGCGCTGAGCGATCTCGTGGTTGGTATCGATACTCTCGCGGGCGAACAGGACCTCGCCCGTGAGGTCGACGTAATCCGTCCCGGCCTCGGCGCACGCCGTTGCCAGTTCCAAGCCGTACTTGGCGTAGGGACCGACCGTGGTGATGACGACTCGGGTCGATCGGGCCATGGCCTGCAGCGACGCGACGTCTGTGGCGTCGGCCTCGAGAACGGGCCACTGCTGAGCTCTGGAGCCCAGTTCCTTCCTGGCGGCTTCCACCTTGGACGTCGAGCGCCCTGCGAGAGCGATCCGGGTGTCGGCCGGTGCGTGCTCGGCGAGGTACTTCGCCGTCAATTTCCCGACGAAGCCGGTGACGCCGTAGACGACGATGTCGTGAGTGCGATCGGGGGAGTCGGATGCAGGCGAGTTCATACCAGCGACACTAACGCGGGTCACCCCGGCGAGTCGACGCGCCGTCAGTTCGTCCAGGTGTGCACGGGTTCTCCGGCATTCATGAGGGTGACGTAATCACCGAGCATTCCCGCAAGCGCTCTATCGCGCTTCTCACCGGCGCGTTCGCGGGCGACGACGGCGTTGCGCTGCCACACCGAGCCGGACTGCTTGGCCAGGCACCGCGCTTCGATCACCCCGAGATAGCGGTCGCGGACCGTCGCGTCCACGCAGTAGGCGGCCAGCCCGGCGTCGGCCAGTGGCAGCAGCCGACGCAACACCAGTTCCTGCGGACTCACCCAGCCCACCTCGGGCCAGTAGAGCATCGAATCGAACCCGCCGCGGGCCGCAGAGTGCACGTTCTCCTCGGCGGCGTCGAACGACATCTGGGACCACAGCGGGCGGTCTGCATCGGCCAGTGCGCGGACGGTTCCGTAGTAGAACGCCGCGTCGGCGAGAGTGTCCACCACCGACGGTCCGGCCGGGAGTACACGATTCTCGAGCCTGATGTGGTGGCCGTCGCCGGACCGGTCGTAGATCGGCCGGTTCCACCGGTAGACGGTTCCGTTGTGCATGCGCAGTTCGGACAGCGACGGTGTCTTGCCCTCGGCCAGCGCAGCCTTGGGGTCCTCCTCGCTGCAGACGGGAAGCAACGCAGGGAAGTAGCGCGAATTCTCTTCGAACAGATCGAAGATCGAGGTGATCCACCGTTCGCCGAACCACACCCGTGGTCTGACTCCCTGATTCTTGAGCTCCTGCGGCCTGGTGTCGGTGGCCTGCTCGAACAACGGAATACGGGTCTCGTGCCACAGCGCGCGACCGGCGAAGAACGGCGAGTTCGCGGCGAGTGCCACCTGCACGCCCGAAAGGGCTTGCGCTGCATTCCAATACGACGCGAACTCGTCCGGAGCCACCTGGAGGTGCAGCTGAACCGACGTGCAGGCCGCCTCGGGCAGGATCGTGTCGGTCACGATGTCGAGGTCCTCGGCCGCAGCGGCACCGGGCAGCCGAACTCCGCCGATCTTCAGTTCGATGTCCTCGCCGCGCGCGGCGAAGATCTGTTGGTTGAGGAGGTCGTAGCGCGGATTCGCCGAGAGCCACCGGTGCTCGAAGTGCTCCTCGTCCAGAGTCGGGAGCATGCCGATCATGGCGAGACGACTACCCGAGGTGCGGGCGCGTTCGTCCGCTGCATTCAGCGATCTGCGCAGGTCCGTCTCCAACTCGGCGATCGAGGCACCGCGCAGTGGCCGAGGGTCGACGTTGATCTCGATGTTGAACTGGCCGAGCTCGGTTTGATAGTCGGGGTCGGCGATGGCGTCGAGCACCGCCGCGTTGGCCATGGACGGCTCCATGTCGTCGTCGACGAGATTGAGCTCGATTTCCATGCCGATCTGGGGTTCACCGACGTGGAAGGTCTCGTCGGCCAACATGACCGCCAGGGCATCGAGACAGTCCTGGACCTTCTGGCGGAACTCGTGCCGGTCCTGCCTGGTGAACTTACGGCGCTCGACGTCCTCGCCCATGGTGACCGCCTATCGGTGCGTGAAGAAGGGCCGTTCGCTCACGCGCAACGACTTCGAGTTACGAGTATCGCAGTCCGCGTTCACCGAGGGGGACGCACGCGAAAATCACCAGGGCGACGGCTGGTAGTCCTTGAGGAACGAGCCGTACAGATCGTTTCCGAGCTCTCCCTGCACGATCGGGTCGTACACCCGGGCGGCACCGTCCACCAGGTCGAGTGGAGCGTGGAAACCTTCGTCGGCGAGCCGCATCTTGGTGGGGTGCGGCCGTTCGTCGGTGATCCAGCCGGTGTCGACGGCGGTCATCAGGATTCCGCTCTCGAGCATCTCCTTCGCGCTGGTGCGCGTGAGCATGTTCAGCGCGGCCTTGGCCATGTTGGTGTGGGGGTGCCCCGGACCCTTGTAGGCGCGCCCGAACTGGCCCTCCATGGCCGAGACGTTCACGACATACTTGCGGCGCGCGTCCGAGGCCTCCATCGCGGTGCGCAACCGCGAGACCAGGATGAAGGGGGCTACGGAGTTGCAGAGCTGTACCTCGAGCAGCTCGACCGGGTCGACCTGCTCGACGGTGTGGATCCAGCTGTTCGTCTCGGCGAGATCGGGTACCAGACCACCGGCATCGATGGCGAGACCGCTCTCGATCCTCTCGGCCGTCACCGAGCCGGCGACCATCGCCAGCGAGGCAACGTCGTCGGCGCTCAGGGCAGCGGTCGGTCTGCCGCCGATCGCGGTGGCGGGCAACGAACTCGCCAACGACGCTGGATGCGCATCGCTGGTCTTGCCGAACGTGATGCGCTCCGGTCCTGCGCCCTCGGTCAGGGCCGCAGGCAGAGGTTCGGCCTCGGCCTCGGCCAGCGCGCTGTAAGAGCCGGGGGAGCGCTTGACGGTCTGTGCGGCGTTGTTGATCAGGATGTCGAGGGGGCCCTCGGCCGCGACCGAATCGGCAAGGGCCACAACCTGAGCCGGATCACGAAGGTCGATACCGACGACACGCAGACGGTGCAGCCACTGGTCGCTGTCGTCCATCGCCGCGAAGCGACGCACGGCATCGTTGGGAAACCTCGTGGTGATCGTGGTGTGGGCACCGTCGCGGAGCAGCCGAAGTGCGATGTACATGCCGATCTTCGCGCGCCCACCGGTCAGCAGCGCCCGCCGCCCGGACAGGTCGGTTCGAGCGTTGCGCTTGCCGCGATTGAGCGTCGCGCACTCGGGGCACAGCTGGTGATAGAACGAGTCGACGTGGGTGTAACGCTGCTTGCAGATATAGCAGGGACGGGCCTTGATCAGCGTGCCTGCTATATCTCCCTCGGCGCGTGAGGACAGGGACAGTCCAGCTGTCTCGTCGTCGATTCGGTCCGGGGATCCTGTTGCGGTGGCGGCGACGACGGCACGGTCGGCCGCGTTGACCGCATTGCGCGCGGCGACGCGTCGAGCACGCTTGAGATCTTTGAACATGGCACCGGACGCGCGCTGCACGGCGATCGAATCGGGGTGATTCTTGTCCAGTTCCGCTGCCTGCTTCAGCACGCGCAGGCACGTCTCGAGGTCGGTGGGGTCGATCGCGTCCATCGTCAGTCTCCTAGCGTCGGCCCGGTCGAGCCGAAAGAGCGAGCGCAGAACGAAAAAGACCCCGATTCCGAAGAATCAGGGTCCGTTTCGTCTGTCTCAACTCAGATCTGTGAAAATCTTTGTCTGTCTGCATCTTTCAGACGGTGTCCGAGGGGGGACTTGAACCCCCACGTCCGTTAATAGGACACTAGCACCTCAAGCTAGCGCGTCTGCCATTCCGCCACTCGGACAAGTGCGACCGCTGTCGCATATTCTTTTGTTGCTTTCACAGCCGGCCGCTGTGTGCTGCGTAAGATTATCCGACGGGTTCCCGATAACCCAAATCCCCACGTCAGTTCATGCTCGAGGCCGTTTCTCATGGTGCCCGGAGCGGATTCTGGTGGTAGGAACGACGTGTGCCCAGCGATGTGAGCAATCCCGGAAACACAACCGATATCGACGCCACCGTTGCCCTCGACGAAGTCGTGGATCTGGTCAGTTCCCTCATTCGATTCGATACGTCGAACACCGGAGAACTCGAGACCACGGTCGGCGAGAAGGAATGCGCCGAGTGGGTGGCGAGCAAGCTCGAGGAGGTGGGGTACGAGACGGAGTACGTCGAGTCCGGTGCCCCCGGCCGCGGCAACGTGTTCGCGTGGCTGCGCGGAGCGGACTCCTCGCGCGGCGCGCTGCTGGTCCACGGACACCTGGACGTCGTGCCTGCCGAACCCGCCGACTGGAGCGTGCATCCGTTCTCCGGAGCCGTCGAGGACGGGTACGTGTGGGGCCGCGGCGCGGTGGACATGAAGGACATGGTCGGCATGGCCCTCGCGCTGGCCCGGCAGTTCAAGTCCACCGGAACCGTGCCACCTCGCGACATCCTGTTCGCCTTCCTCGCCGACGAGGAAGCGGGTGGCAAGTACGGATCGCACTGGCTGGTCGACAATCGACCCGATCTCTTCGAGGGTGTCACCGAGGCGGTCGGCGAGGTCGGCGGGTTCTCGCTCACCGTCGCTCGCCCGGACGGCACCGAGAAGCGGCTGTACATGGTGGAAACCGCCGAGAAGAGCCTGGCGTGGATGCGGCTGACCGCGAAGGCTCGGGCCGGGCACGGATCGTTCCTGCACGACGACAACGCCGTGACGTACCTGGCCGAGGCAGTGGCCAAACTGGGCAATCACACCTTCCCGCTGGTGCTCACCGAATCGGTCTCACAGTTTCTGCAGGCGGTCTCGGAGGAATCGGGTCTCGATTTCGATCCGACGTCACCGGACATCGACGGAACCCTGCTCAAACTCGGCAGCATCGCGCGCATCGTCGGCGCAACCCTGCGCGACACGGCGAACCCCACGATGCTCTCGGCCGGCTACAAGGCCAACGTGATTCCGCAGACCGCGACTGCCGTGGTGGATTGCCGCGTGTTGCCCGGACGGCAGGCGGCATTCGAGAAGGAGGTCGACGAGTTGATCGGCCCGAATGTCGAACGCGAGTGGATCACGAAGCTCGAACCGTACGAGACGACGTTCGACGGGGATCTCGTCGATGCGATGAACGACGCCGTCCTCGCGCACGACCCCAACGGCCGTACCGTGCCGTACATGCTGTCCGGCGGCACCGACGCAAAAGCGTTCGCGCGCATCGGCATTCGATGCTTCGGGTTCGCTCCACTGAAGCTTCCGCCGGAACTCGATTTCGCGGCGTTGTTTCACGGCATCGACGAACGAGTACCCGTGGAGTCGTTGGAGTTCGGTACACAGGTACTCGAACACTTCTTGTTGCACAGCTGATACGAAAGGAACCATCGTGGCGTACAACCCATACGACTCGCTTCCGGACCTACCGTCCTTCGAGTTGACGTCCGAGGATGTCGAGGACGGCAAGACCCTGAAGGACCAGCAGGTCAGCGGAATCATGGGAGCCGGTGGACACGACAACTCCCCGCAGCTGTCCTGGTCCGGATTCCCCGAGGGCACCAAGAGCTTCGCCGTCACCGTCTACGACCCCGACGCGCCGACGGCATCCGGCTTCTGGCACTGGGCCGTGGCCAACATTCCCGTCGGAACGACGTCGCTGGTATCGGGAGCCGGCGACGACGGCGGAACCGGAGTTCCCAGCACCGCGGTGACACTGAAGAACGACGCCGGTCTGTTCCGCTACATCGGTGCAGCCCCGCCCGCAGGTCACGGACCGCACCGGTACTTCATCGCCGTTCACGCGGTGGACGTCGAGCGACTGGAAGTCGACGAGACGGCCACCCCGGCCTACCTCGGCTTCAATCTGTTCTCGCACGCCATCGGTCGCGCGGTCCTCACCGGCATCTACGAGGCCTGAGCTCGATCGTCGGGTGTCGGAAGATTCGTTTCGACACCCGACGGTTCAGGGCCTGTTCGCCGAGCCCACCGCCTCGGCGATCGTGGCGAACCCGTGTTTGTCGAGCCGAGCTGCCAGTCCCCGGTGAATGCCCTTGATCCACAGCGGGCCGCCGTAGATGAACCCCGTATAGCCCTGCACCAGAGAAGCTCCCGCAGTGATGCGCTCCCAAGCTTGCGCCTCGGTCTCGATTCCCCCGACGGAAATCAACGTCAGCTGGGTGCCCACTCGGCGGTAGAGACGCCGCAGCACCTCCAGTGATCGCTCTGCCAGCGGAGCTCCGGACAGGCCTCCAGCGCCCATTCCGGCAACCAGTTCCGCATCGCTGCGCAGGTCCGCGCGCGAGATCGTCGTATTCGTGGCCACGATGCCGTCGAGGCCGAGTTCGACGGCCAGGTCGGCCACCGCGTCGATGTCCTCGTCGGAGAGGTCGGGGGCGATCTTGACCAATACCGGCACTGTGACAACCGACTGGACCGCCACCAGGATCGGCCGCAGCGATTCGACGGCCTGCAGGTCACGCAGACCCGGAGTGTTGGGGGAGCTGACGTTGACGACCACGAAGTCCGCCAACGGGCCCAGCAGCCGCGCGCTGGCCGTGTAATCCGCAGCAGCGTCGGCCGGCTCCACGATCTTGGTCTTGCCGATGTTGGCACCGATCGGGATGCGCGTGCGCCGGCCGCGCAATCGGTCCGCGGCGTGTTCGGCACCGTGATTGTTGAAGCCCATGCGGTTGACGATGGCGCGGTCGAGAGGTAACCGGAACAGTCGAGGCGTGGGATTACCGGGCTGGCTCTGAGCCGTCACCGTGCCGATCTCGGCGAAACCGAATCCGATGGGCTCCCAGGCATCGATGCCGTCTGCATTCTTGTCGAAGCCGGCCGCAAGACCGAGGGGAGCGGGAAAGTCGACGCCGAACACCGTCGAGCGCAGTCGCGGATCATCGACCACGAACGCCTTCTCGGCCAGAAAACGCAGCGGCGGCGCGACGGCCACGGCGCGGAGCACCCCGAACGCGAGGTGGTGAATCTTCTCCGGTGGCACGAGGAACATCAAGCGCAACAGGGCGCGGTACAGACGGTCTCCCACGTTCTTCTTTCCGATCGATCCGGCTCGGTCCAACATCCTGCGGTGGAACAGTACTGCCGTCGGGCTCAGATTCCGGGCTCCGGGATGTGATGCGCGGTCTTCTTGCGCTTGAGCAGCACGCGTCTGCTGCCGTCGGTGTAGAGGCGAACCCGCGACAGCTCCCAGCCGCCGAACTCGGCTTGAATCGCCAGCCGCATCGACGCGGTAACCCTGGTCACGTCAGGGGGCAACCTCAGCGGCACGTATTCCCAGTCGTCGGAGGGCGACACTTCCCATCCGACGGGCATCTTCGCTCGACCAGGAGTCGAACTCTCGTGTGTGCTCACGTGTCTCCTTCGTCACCAGAGTCGTTGTGGCAGAACCCCGGTTCAACGACCAGCAGCGGGGATGCGCTGCAGTCCGTCACCGGTTGCCGATCCCACGTACAGGTCGCCGGTGTCGGCGTCGACGGCCACCGAATCGGGCTGCCGCACAGTGGCCAACCGCTCGACTTCGACAGGAATTCCGGTGTCGAGTGTGTACCCGACCACCTCGTTGAGGGCCGGCAATGTCACCCATGCGATACCGGACTGCTCATCGTAGGTGATCGCCCACGGCTGTGCGCCGACCGGAAAGCGTTGCCGCATCAGCAGATCGTGCGAGGTGAAAACGAGCAGCTCGGTTCCGGTCGAGTCGGTGACCAGCAGGCGGCCGAATTCGTCGCTGGTCATCTCCGCGGCACCTTCGCCTGCACGCAGGGCCACGCCGAGGGTGCCGTCGTCCAGGTTGAGATCGGTCACCGATGTCTGTCGACGGTCGAGGACCGAGACGCCTTTCGGTGTACTGGCCAGTGCGTCGGCCGAGGTCAGGCTGCCGCCGGAGACCGTGGCGGTGACCTGGCCGTTCGTATCGAGCACGCGGACCGTTCCACTGTCGTCGCCGACGGCCGTCGTGCCGTCGGGCAGGTCTGCTGCGGACAGTGCGTCGGCGTCGACGGTCATATCGGTGCGGCGACCGTCCGCCACGCCGATCCTCGCGACGGCACCGTCCATCGGAACGAGCACTGTCGAGTCCCGCCCGGCGACGAGTTCTGCTCCCGTCGAGCCCAGGTCGACCACGCGGGCCTCGGCCGTGGCTTCGTCGCGGACCAGGGTCACGGTTGTCGATGCGTCGGTCAGCGCCACCAGGGTGCGGGTGACGGGGTCGAAGGTGAGGGCGTCCACCGGAGCGAACGCGCTGACGGTTCCGGCGGGGGTCACGGTCGCCTCGGGGGACTCGGCAGGCGGTCGGGGTTCGACGGAGATGTCGTCCGCGTTCTCGTCGTCGCTGGAACACCCGCCGACCGACAGGACTGTGACGACGGCGAGCGCGGACGCGACTGCCGCGCGAATCGAACGAGCCGACGGTGTTCGCATGAGGCCGAACCTACTTCCTCGAGAAGATGCTGCCTGTGGAGGCGCTGCCACATCTGTACCAGCGTGCGGCGATCTCGGCGAAATCGACCGCGCCGGATCTGTTGTCGTCCGGCCGCGTCCGAGGAAGCGGTAGCGTGATCGTCCGAGGTGAATGCACGACATGGGAGTGGACGTGGGATCCGAGGAAACACACTTCGTCGTCGAGGAAGTGAACGCGGGAACGCACGCGAACGGCTTCGGGCGGACCGATGACGGCCGTGCGTTCGCGTTTCGCGTGCACAGAAGCACCCTGTACGTGGAGATATACCGAGCCGATGTGCGGTCTCCCGTACCGGACCGGTCCGAGGTCGAGGCGGTCGCCGAGCATTCGGTCACCGAAGTCGATCTGACCGACGAACGCAGCATTGTCGGCGTGGTGCGTGATGCGGTCGCACATGCGCAGCAGCTGTCCGATGCGTCACAGCGAGACACCACGGCGGTGCGTGCCTTCTTCGATCGGGTCAATTCCGTGCTGGAGGGTTTCTGACACGGTGGGGAACCACCAGCTGTTCGCCCGTGTCGGGATGATCGAACACGTCGACGGGGTGCCGGTAGACCCGGCCCAGCCGCTCGGCGGTGAGCACTTTCCGCGGCGGACCGGTAGCAATCGATTCTCCCGAATCCAGGATCGCGACGTGGTCGGCGTACGCCGCTGCGAGTCCGAGATCGTGCAGCACGACGACCACGGCACGGCCCTGTGCGGCGAGTGAGCGCACCACGGCCATCACCGACTCCTGATGTCCCACGTCGAGTGCGGCGGTGGGTTCGTCCAGCATGATCGTTGCGGTGTCCTGCGCTATGACGCGCGCCAACGCGACTCGGGCCTGCTCGCCTCCCGAGAGTGACGCGAACGGTCGACGCGAGAACTCCGACACATCACAGGCGGACATGGCTGCGGCGACGCGGTCGTCGTCGTTGCGTGCCGCTGACGTGCCGACCCATGGGGCTCGACCCATCCGGACGATCTGGCCGGCCGTGAACGCGAACCCGACGCTGTGTTGTTGAGGGAGCACAGCGCGTCGCCTGGCCAGGTCCACCGTGCGGATGCGGGTCAGCGGTTCGTCGCCCAGCAGAACCGATCCGGCACTGGGCTCGGTATCTCCCGCCAGGACCGACAGCAGCGTCGATTTGCCCGCGCCGTTGGGGCCCACCAACGCCAGTATCTCGCCGGCCACCACGTCGAGGTGGATATCGGACAACACCGTCGCGTCCCCGCGCCGTGCGGAGACTCCGCGGGCGACGAGGGTGCTCGAACCCGGTTCGGGGGCGGCCGGGATGTCGCGTCGCGCGGCGCCGATGCGTCTCGTCACGCCCAGCCGCCCTGGCGAGCACGGGTACGGCGGAGCAGCCAGAAGAAGAACGGGGCACCCGCCAGCGAGGTCACCATGCCGAGCGGTAGGTCGACGTTCGCAACGAGGGTCCGGGTGACGAGATCGGCAGCGACCAGCACGACGCCCCCGGCGAGGGCGCTGGCCGGAATGAGGAGTCGATGGGCGGGACCGAGCACCATCCGCATGGCGTGCGGAACCACCAGACCCACGAACAGGATGATTCCGGTGAAGGCGACCCCGGACGCGACGAGCAGGGCGACGACGACGATGGCGAACTGCCGGAGTCGTTCGACGTTCACGCCCAGATGGCGTGCCACGTTCTCTCCGAGCGCAAGCAGGTCGAGTCTGCGGGCGATCGCCATGGAGGCTCCGATTCCGAGCAGTGCGAGCGGGCCGACTACTGCCACCGACTGCCAGGTTGCTCCCGCGAGCGACCCCAGCTGCCAGAACACGATCTGATCGCGGGCGGCGGGACTGGCGACGAAGGTGAAGAACGCGATGATGCCGCCGGCGAAGGCATTGACCGCAACGCCCGTGAGGATGAGCGTCACCACTTCGGTGCGACCTGCGTTACGAGCGAGGAAATACACGGCGATCGTGGTGACGAGCCCGCCGACGAATGCAGCGAACGCCACACTCCAGACTCCGGCGAAGCTGCCACCGAGCACGATGACCGAGCTGGCTCCGACGGCGGCACCCGAGGAGACCCCGACAACACCCGGCTCGGCCAGTGGATTGGCGAACACCCCCTGGAGCAGCGCACCCGCGCACCCCAGGCACGCACCGACGACGACAGCCAGCGTCAGTCGCGGGAATCGGACCTGCCACAGCGTCACCTCACCGCTGGGATGGGCGGGCATCGGTCCGATGTCGAGTCCCACCCGATGTATCAGACTGCCCAGTACTTCCAGCGGAGTCGTCGGAACCTGCCCCACGACGGCCGAGATCAATGCCAGGCCCACCAGCGCCACGCCCAGGGCTCCGAATGTGGCCAGAACCCGCCCGCGACCCGTCCGTGCTTCGGCGAATGTCCGGTCCGTCATGACGCCGGGTCGTACACGGCCTTCGACAGTGCGCCCAACACCTTTCCCGTGTTCGGGCCGAAACTGAGGATGGTCCCGTCGTCCATGTCCACCACCCGGCGTTCTCGGCCTGCAGGGGTCTGGGCGATTCCGGGGATCTGCTCGAGACCCTCGATTCCGCCGATCGATTCGAGGCCCTTGGTCATCATCAGAATGACGTCGGGTGCTGCGGCGATCAAGGCTTCGCTGGTGACCGGCACGAATTGCTCGGTCAGACCCGATTCGACACCGGCATCCCTGGCACCGAGAGCCTCGATCAGTGCGTCGGCTCCCGAGCCGGGCCCGGCGAGCATCTTGATTGCCGGACCGCGCATGTACAGAAACGCGATCTTCAGCGGTTCGGTGGAGCCTGGAGCGTCGTTCGACGCTGCCGAGATCTCGGTGTCCGTTCGTTCGGCGAGGGCGGCACCGGCGTCGGGCACCCCAAGGGCGGCTGCCACGGCCTCGATCTGGGTTGCGACGCCGGCCAGAGTCCGCGTGGGGTCGAAGTACACGACGGGAATTCCCGCGGCTCGGATCTGATCCTGCACAGCGCGTGGACCGATGCTGGTGTCGGTCAGCACGACGGTCGGCGACAACGCCAGAATTCCCTCGGCGCTCAGGGAATGGCCGGTCGGGGTGACATCGGGCACGTCCTCGGCCGCAGGAAATGTGGCAGAGGTGTCACGACCGACGAGGTTGTCGCCGAGGCCCAGCGCGAAGACGGTCTCGGCGAGCGTGCCGTACTGGTCGGCAGCGACGATGCGGGTGTTGTCCGTCACCGTCACGGCGACGCCGTCGAACCCGGTCACGGTGACGGGGAGTACGGCCACTGGATCGGCCGTGACGGGTTCCGGGTCCGGGTCGTCGACGACGGCGGTCCGTGGGCCGATGGAGCCCGGCAATTCTGCGCCGGGGGTGTTCGCCGAGCAGGCGACCAGAAGTCCGGCGACGAGGAGCACGGCGGCGAGACGGTTGACGGTCACAACGGAAGGTTAGCCTGTCCGATGTTGACGGGTCTTCAGGCGCTGACGTCGTCCAGCGCCGATGCGATCGCCGGCGGCAGTTCGAGTTCCTCGGCCATCAGTGCGCCCATCAGTTGCGCGAGGTCCCGCGCTCCCACGATGGCGCTGCTCACTCCGGGTCGGTCCCGCGCCCATGCGAGTGCAACCACCAGGGGAGAAGTGGCGAGCCCGTCGGCAGCGGTGACGGCCGCGTCGACGACGCCCACAGCGGAGTCGGTCAGGTACGCGTGCACGGCCTCGGCGTGTAGTTCGTCGGCCCCACGGGAGTCCGCGGGTACGCCGTTGCGATACTTGCCCGTCAGGACGCCGCCTGCCAGGGGGACCGCGGCGAGTATGCCGATGCCGTGGTGGTGCGCGGCCGGAACCAGCTCGTCCTCGATTCCGCGCGCGAGCAGCGAATACTCGGCCTGAGTGGCCACGATGTGTCCGGTACCGGCCGCGCCTGCCGCCGTCGCGAGTTGCCAGCCGAGGTATCCACGGGCACCGGTGTAGCGGACCCGCCCGCTGGTCACGGCGTAGTCGAGCGTCGCGGCGACCTCGTCGACCGGGGTCATCGGGTCCCAGGCCGCCACCTGCCAGAGGTCGAGGTAGTCGGTTCCGAGCTCGCGCAGAGTGGCATCGAGTTGGCCGAGCAGGCCGCGGCGGGAGCAGTCGACGTGATAGCGGCCGTAGCGCGAACTCAGTCCCGCTGCGCTGCTGATCACCAGTTCGTGCCGGGGGACGACGTCGTCGAGCAACTCGGCGAGCACACGTTGCGCGCGTCCGTCCCCGTACGCCGGAGAGGTGTCGACGAGCGTGCCGCCGGCCTCGGCGAACGCCGACAACTGTGCTGCGGCGTCGTCACCGTCGGTTCCGCTACCCCATCCGAGGGTGCCGAGGCCGAGTCTGGAGACTCGGAGTCCGCTGGTGCCGACCGATCTCTGCTTCATATGTGCCGAATGTCCTTTTACGTGTGATCGTCGCTGTCGAACTGCACTGCCGCCAGTGCACAGTAGTGCGCCGCGCCGCTCGGTGCGCAGGTGCCGCGCCGGGTACGGTCGTGCCCGTGAATCGCGAATTCAGGGGGCAGGCCGTCGGCCGCGCATCGATAGTGAACAGTTCATCGACACCGATCTCGAAGGGTGACGCAGCATGATCGACATGACGTGGCTGCAGGCGATCATCCTCGGTGCAGTGCAGGGCTTGACCGAATTCCTACCGATCTCTTCGTCCGGGCACCTGCGCATCGTGTCCAGTGTGTTCTGGAACGAGGACGCGGGCGCGTCGTTCACTGCGGTGACCCAGCTCGGCACCGAAGCCGCTGTGCTGCTGTTCTTCTGGCGAGACATCGTCAGAATCGTCAAGGCGTGGTTCGTCGGCCTGAAGAAGAAGGAAGAACGCGGACTCGATTACCGCATGGGGTGGTACGTGATCATTGCCACCATTCCCATCGGCGTTCTCGGCCTGCTGTTCAAGGACCAGATCCGCACCGGTGCACGAAACCTCTACCTCATCGCTTTCATGCTGATCGCGTTCGCCGTCGTCATCGCCATCGCGGAGAAGGTGGGTCGCAAAGAGCGCCCGATCGAGAAGCTGACCACCCGGGACGGCATCGTCATGGGTCTGGCGCAGTGTCTCGCGTTGATCCCCGGAGTGTCCCGTTCGGGGGCGACGACCAGCGCAGGCCTGTTCCTCGGGCTCGAACGCGAGGCAGCGGTTCGCTTCTCGTTCCTGCTCGCCATTCCGGCGGTCACTGCCTCCGGTCTCTTCTCGCTGCCCGACGCCTTCGAGCCGGTCGGCTCCGGTCTGGCTGCGTCGGGTCCGCAGCTGTTGGTGGCCACGATCATCGCCTTCGGGCTCGGCTACGCCTCGATCGCCTGGCTGCTGAAGTTCGTCGCGAACCACTCGCTGTACTGGTTCGTCGGATACCGCATCGTGCTGGGTGTCGTGGTGCTCGGCCTGCTGGCCGGTGGGGTCGTATCTGCAACGTAGGTTCGTCCTCATTAGGCTCGTTGCAATGACAGTCATCTTGCTTCGGCACGGCCGCTCGACGTCGAACACCGCGGGCACGCTCGCGGGTCGGAGCGCGGGAGTCGAGCTCGATGATCGTGGGCGTGAGCAGGCGCAGGCGGTGGCGGATCGCCTCGGCGAGCTTCCCGTGTCCGAGATCGTGCGCTCGCCGTTGCTGCGGTGCGAGCAGACGGTCGAGCCGTTGGCTGCCAAGCTGGGGCTCTCGCCGGTGGTCGAGGATCGGTTGGTGGAGGTCGACTACGGGCAGTGGACCGGCCGGACGATCAAGGAGCTGCTGGCCGAGCCGCTGTGGAAGGTCGTTCAGCAGCATCCGTCGGCTGCGGTTTTTCCGGAAGGCGAGGGCTTGGCGACGGTGCAGCAACGCGCGGTACAGGCCGTGCGCGAGCACGACGCCCGGTTGGCCGCGCACCACGGCCGCGACGTGTTGTGGGTGGCGTGCTCGCACGGTGACGTCATCAAGTCGGTGCTCTCGGATGCGATGGGTGCCCACCTCGATTCCTTCCAGCGCATCGTCGCCGACCCGGCATCGATCAGTGTCGTGCGCTACACCTCGACGCGGCCTTTCGTACTGCGGACCAACGACACCGGGTCCGATCTGAGTGCGTTCGTCCCGAAGGCCGAGGAGCCCAGCACGCCGGAATCGGGTAACGCGGACTCTTCCGACGCGGTCGTCGGTGGTGGGGCAGGCAGCTAGAGCGCCGATTCGGCGCCGACACCCCGATCGGTGGCAGGCTGGAGGGCAAGCAATACCGACCATGGTCGATCTGTGGTCGATAATGAAAGTTCCGGAAAGTGCTTCGCGGAGCTGTTCGAGTCGTTAGGAGGTGCAATGCCGCGCGCCATACACGTTTTTCGCACCCCTGATCGTTTCGTTGCCGGGACCGTTGGGGAACCGGGCGACCGAACGTTCTTCCTCCAGGCGGTGCACGACGCCCGAGTGGTGTCGGTTGCCTTGGAGAAGCAGCAGGTCCAGGTACTCGCCGACAGGATGGGGCTGCTCCTGGAAGAAGTGCACCGCCGCTTCGGAGCCGACGTTCCGGCCGAGGAGACCGACCAGGTCGACACCAGTCCGTTGTTGACTCCGATCGACACCGAGTTCCGCGTCGGGACGATGGGGCTCGGCTGGGATGCCGACGCCAACGCCGTCGTGGTGGAACTTCTCGCCGTCAGCGAGGTCGAGGTGGACGAATCCGTCGTTCTCGACGACACCGACGAGGGCCCGGATGCCGTCCGCGTGTTCCTCACTCCGGTACAGGCCCGCGAGTTCGCGGTGCGGTCCGAACGCGTCATCGCGGCGGGCCGTGCACCGTGCCCGCTGTGTGGACAACCACTGGCCCCCGAAGGACACGTCTGCATCCGAACCAACGGCTACCGCCGCGGTGCGACGTTCGGACCGGTGACCGAGGCCGACGAATCTTGACCGTCGAACTGCCGCCGTTCGAGGGCCGCGAAACCATGGAGACCGGCGACCTGACCGTCGTCGGTCGTGTGGTGTCGGCCAGCAACGCCACATTGGTGTGCGAGGCGGGTGAGGGCGACTCGGCCGTGCGGTGCGTCTACAAACCCGTTCGTGGGGAAGTGCCGCTCTGGGATTTCCCGGACGGCACTCTCGCGGGCCGCGAAGTGGCGTCGTACGAGATCTCCGAGGCCCTCGGTTGGGGTGTCATACCGCCCACGGTGCTGCGCGACGGGCCGTTCGGTCCCGGCATGGTGCAGAAGTGGATCGACACGCCGGAGGAGCGCGCCGAGGGACGCGTCGACCTCGTCGACATCTGCCGTCCCGATCTCGTGCCGGCGGGATGGATTCCGGTACTGCAGGCGTACGACGGCGAAGGCGAGGAAATCGCACTCATCCACGCCGACGATCCGCGGCTGCAGCGGATGGCGGTTCTCGACGTGATCCTCAACAATGCCGATCGCAAGGGTGGGCACGCACTCGAAGGCCTCGACGGCTACGTGTACGGAGTCGACCACGGAATCTGCCTGCACGCCGAGAACAAGTTGCGCACGGTGCTGTGGGGGTGGGCAGGCCAGGCTGTGGACGACGCACTGATGACCGACGTGGTCAGGTTCGTCGAGACGTTCGATACGGTCACCGCACCACGCTTGGTCGACAAGATCACCCTGACCGAAACGGTCGCGGTGCTCGATCGGGCGCAGGAGCTGATCGCCCGCCCCGTCATGCCGGAGCCTCGCTCGAGCAGACCCATACCCTGGCCCGCCTTCTGATCGGGCTCGGATAGGCTCGGCTGCATGCATTCTTGGTCGAGCCCGGAGATCCCGACAATTTCAGGACAGGGTCCAGCGCTTCGATTGTTCGACACCGCAGACCGCCAGGTACGGCCCGTGACCCCCGGTTCGACGGCTCGGATGTACGTCTGCGGAATCACCCCGTACGACGCCACCCACCTCGGGCACGCGGCGACGTACCTGACGTTCGACCTGATCTACCGGTTGTGGCTGGACGCGGGTACGGACGTGCATTACGTGCAGAACGTCACCGATGTCGACGATCCACTGTTCGAGCGCGCCGACCGCGACGGCGAGGACTGGCGCGATCTCGGAGCTCGTGAGATCGAACTCTTCCGCGCCGACATGGAAGCCTTGCGGGTGCTCCCTCCGCGCGACTACATCGGTGCCGTCGAATCCGTCGACGAGGTCGTCGAACTGGTGGAGAAGCTGGTCGCGGCCGGTGCCGCCTACGTCGTCGACGACGCCGAGTACCCCGACGTCTACTTCCGCGCCGATGCGACCGAGCAGTTCGGCTACGAGTCCGGTTACGACCGCGCCACGATGGATACGTTCTTCGCCGAACGCGGGGGCGATCCCGATCGGGTCGGTAAGCGGGATCCACTCGATGCGTTGCTCTGGCGCGCGGCGCGGCCGGGCGAGCCGTCGTGGCCGTCGCCGTGGGGTCCGGGTCGGCCCGGATGGCACATCGAATGCGCTGCGATCGCGCTCAACCGCATCGGTACCGCCTTCGACATCCAGGGCGGCGGAAGCGATCTCATCTTCCCGCACCACGAATTCTCGGCCGCGCACGCCGAGGCGGCGACCGGTGATCCGCGTTTCGCCCGGCACTACGTGCACACCGGAATGATCGGGCTCGACGGCGAGAAGATGTCCAAGAGCCGCGGCAATCTGGTGTTCGTCTCGAAACTCCGTGCCGAGAATGTGGATCCAGCAGCCGTACGACTCGGTCTGCTCGCCGGCCATTACCGCCAGGATCGGCCGTGGTCCGACGAGGTACTCGAACGCGCGCACACCCGACTCGCGCTGTGGCGTCGGGCTGCTGCGCTCGACAGCGCAGCCTCGGCCGACGACGTGATCAACCGGTTGCGCCAACATCTTGCCGATGATCTGGACACCCCCAAGGCACTCGACGCTCTGGACGCCTGGGCGAGCTTCGCAGTCGAGCGCGGCGGATCGGATGCGGGCGCACCAGGTGCCTTCGCCGATGCGGTAGACGCGCTGCTCGGAGTGCCGCTGCGTTAGGTCGAACCTCCGGTTCGCAGATCCGTCAACAGATCCGGGATCAGTCGTTCTTCCATGACTGCTCGGCCCGAATCGCGAAGGGCAGCAGTCAGTTCCGGATCCCACGGACTGTCGGTCGGATGCCCCTTCAGTGGTTCGGAGTTCCGTGCATCGAGTGCGCGCCGGTAGGAGTCGACGTCCATCCGCCAGGGCGACGCGTCGTACCGGTCCACTGCTCGTTTCACCATGTGCACTCCGGCCCAGTCGAAGTCGGCCCGCCATTCGATCGTTGTGCCGGGCGCGCGGGAGGCCAGCAGCCGGTGCACCGCTGCGGAGGGCTGGCCGTCGGTGCAGATCAGGCTCGCGCAGTTCGAGCCGAGGGTGCGGGCTGCGGCGGCGAGCACGGCGACGTTCTCGCAGACGAACACCGTGGACGAGGTGTTGGTGAGTGGACCGCGAGTGAGCATGTCCACGGTGACGGGGAAGGGGATGCCCTCGTCTGCTGCATCGTTCAGCCAACGAGCCACGGTGTGGGTCTCGTCGACGCGGTAGCCGAGCACCAGCACGCGGCTGGACAGCGGATCGACGGACACGCCTGCGGTTTCCCACAGCGCTCTGATGCCGACCGGATCGACGGGGCGGGGTACGTTCTCGCGTAGCGACAACGCGTCGAGGACGAGTTTCGGGGCACCGCCGCCCGAAAGCGCCTTCGTGTCACCGCAGGCCAGCTCCGCGAGTTCGGTGAGAGACATCCCGTCCACCGGAAGCAGCGCGAGAACCTGTGTCGCCACCGCGAGCGCTTCGACGGCGACGCGGCCCCCGAGGGTGCCGTCCTGATTGAGCAGCGACGCCATCCAGTGCTCGATCCACTCGCGATCGGTACCGCCGCCGAGAACATCCCTGGCACGGTCGAGCGCATCCGCGCGGACCTGAGCCTTGTCGGCTGCGGTCCGCTTCTTGTCTTGCAGCGGGGCCTGCTGGGTGAGGGTGTCGATCAGTCCGAGCCCACCGTTGAGCGGATGGCTCAGCCACGCGTCGAACCGCTCGAGGTCCAGCCTGGTGCTGCGCGCCCGAGAATGCAGACTGGAATTGGACCGAGAGATCGCGCTGCACAGACGCCATAGCTCAGGGGCATCGCTCAAGTCGACGGTGATGTTGCCGCCGACGCGAAGCCAGTTCGACTCCAACTTCTTTCGTGCCGCATCGAGCAGCGCAGCCAGTTCGACGCTGCCCCGCCATTCGTCGTTACCGGTCAAACTCCAGCCCACCTTCGGTTCGGGTCGGCACGCGGCGCGTCAACGGTGATCCGAGTGCGGCCGCGAGGTCGGTACCGTCGTGTTCGGCGAACAGTTCGCCGTTCTCCCACACCAGAAGTGCTGCGCTGACGGTGTTCTCGGCTGTCGAATGTGCAAGGTCGTAGTGGGCGCAGCCGGGGACGTCCCCGTAGGTGATCCACAGGTCGTATCCGGTCATGAACAGATCGAGATCGAATTGCACACTGAGGCCCAGCAATTCACTGCGGCCGTTGTCGTCGACACCGGCAAAGGCCTCGTCCAGCGCGAGCAACCGAGGCGAATGTGGATCGGCGGACGAGAGCATCACGTGTGCCGCGGCGAACAGTGGCAGGTGCAGCGAGACCGACTGCTCACCGCCCGAGAGTGCACTGTGGCGTGCGACGGTGAGGCGATCCTCGTTGCCGTCGCCGCTGATGAGTGTGAAGGCGAACACGCGCCAGCGGCGATAATCCAGTGTGGTGGAGAGGATCTCGGGATAGGACCGTTCCGGATGGGCCGCGCGAGCGATCCTGATCTCGGACGCGAAGTGGGCGCGCATCGCGGCCAGATCGTCCTGGTTCAACGCCGAGGCGTCGCGGTCGAGCAGCTTGGACACCGCCCGGGCCCCGTCGTCGAGGTTGTCCGCGAGCACCCAGTGCACACCGATCGTGTTGCCCGAGGACATGCGGCGCTGCTTCATCTCGGCGGACATCTGCGCGATCAGCTCGCGTGCGTCGACGGTGCGTTCGTGAATCTGCTGCGCCAGACCGGTCAGCAGTGCATCTTCGAGAATCCGGCGCTCCTGCTCGGTCAGCAGCAACTCCTGATCGGCCCTCGCCGCACCGATTCGGTCGGCGAAATCACCGACCGACGAATAGCCCTGCTCGTCCTGAACACGGACCACGGTCAAACCGTCGGGCGCATCCCACTGCAGACGGTAGTCCTGACCCGAGGCGGCGAGTTGCGAGTCGAACTCCTGCAGCGCGCTCGTCAGCGCCGTCCGAGTCGACTTTCGGCTCGAGTCACTCACTTTGACCGACGCCGTCGCCGCATCGAGCGCCGAATGCAGCGCGCGCACCACCGTCGGAAGTACCGGAACCTCGTCGTCGGGACCGTCGGCCTGCTGGACGCGATACAAGATCTGTTCGACGCTCAGCCACGCCGAATCGCTGGCCGGCCACGCATACGCCTCGTGGACGCCGAGAATGGCCAGTAGATCCTTGCGAGCGTACGGCGCGAGCCGTCCGGCATCGTTCAGGGTTTCGGTGACGGCACCGCGCAGGCTTTCGAGCGCCGTGTTGCACGCTCCCTCGGCCTTGCCGATCGCTTCACCGGCTTCCTTGTCCGCTTTGCGGGCGGCTCGTTGCTCCGCGCGACACTTCTCGATGCGCTCGCGAGCGTTCTCGAGATCGGTGTCGATCTGTTCGGCGGTGGCACCGAGCTTTTCGGTCAGCAGCTCGAGTCGCTGCACCTGCTGCCGATAGCTTTCGTCCGCGATCGCGGCTTCCTCGGCGAGCTCCTCGGCCAGACCGCTCGCTTCGTCGAGCCGGTTGGCTGCCTCTCGGGCGCGTTCGGCCTCGCGGGTGTGATCGCTGCGCTTGCGGATCACCGCCGAACCCTGATGCTCGAAGTGCCGAATCGCCGCGGCGAGGGCATCGATGTCGCGGCCGATGTGCGGGGTGCGATGAGCCACGGCGACGGTACGCAGTTGCTTCTCTTTCGCCGAGAGGTCTGCGATCGAGAGGTCGAACTCACGGTCCGCCGCTGCGGCCCCCTCCTTGGAGGTACGCAGCGCGCCTGCGGCGGCTGTGACGGCACGTTGCGCCTTGACGATGGCCGAGATCCGAGGAAGTTGCTTGGCGGCCGCGTTCAGCGCGTGCACCAACTCACGCGCAGTCCGCTCATCGGCCGTCGCGGTCTCGAGCGCGGCTGTTGCGGTGTCGATCGCCGTGCCGAGTTCGGCGATGCGTTGCTCTCGCCGACGCGCCCGCGCCGTCGCACCGATGTACTCCGCGTCGGTTTTGGTGTGGCGACCCTGCTGCACCCCCTGCCAGTACCGGCCGTCGACGCCCACCGAGACCGCACGGTCGGCGGCGGTGCTCGTATCAGGTTGCAGTGCAATCGAGTTCAGCAGTTCGAGGATCCGCGATTCGGGTACGGCGGTACCGGGCTCGGGCTCGAGCACCGATGCCAAGGTGGCGCCGGCCGGCCGGTCGGCCTTCGGCAGCGGTGAGAGATACTGCTCCGAGCTGGAGTCGACGGGGAAGTCCGCGACCGGGTGGAGCCAGCCGTCGAGAAGATTCGCCGCCTGCAGCGCGGATTCGATCCCCGCCGCGTCGGCGGAGGAGACCGAGTCGGCAAAGCGAACCAGTTGCCACAGCGGCGCTCCCGACAGGTCCGCACGAGAGTCGGTCCGCGCGGCGAACGGCGGCGGAGCGTCGTCGTGTTCGGCTCGCACCAGCGCCAGTTCGTCGTTCAGCGTGCTCAGCTCGGTCGTTCGGGTGGTCACGTCGACCCGCGCCTGAGCCTGCCGGGCGCGAATGGCGTCGACCCCGTCTGCGGTCTGTTCGGCGAGAACGGATTCCAGGCTCGGGGCGTCGTCGTCGCCGATACCTGCCAAGGCCGCGTCGAGGGCATCGAACGCGGCAGAGGTGATGCCCGCGGAGGAGTACAGCGCCGAATTGGTCGACCACCAGGCCCGCAGGCCCGACGCGAACTGCGCCTTCTCCACGTCCACGCTCGCCTCGGCCTCGGTGACCGCTGCCGACGCGGCCTCGAGCAGCTCGCGAGCCTTCGAGGCGGCCTTCTCCGCACGAGCGCGTTCCGTCGACGCCTTCTCGACGGTTCCCAGCGCCTCACGTACCGCCCGCACGTCGCCGTCACGCTCCTCGGCATGGCCGCGCAGAGCGGTGCTGATCTGATCGCTGCGGGCTGTGCCCGGCAGCGGTGTCCAGACGATGCCCGCGTCCTCGGCCGCAGTCTGCAGCTCTTCCTCTGCGCGGGTCACCCCGGCAACGGAGTCCCGGAGTGCGGAGTCGGCCCGAGCCGCCTCGGTGGTGCGCTGTTCCAATTCTGCTTGCGCCTTACGTGCGCGGTCGGCCTGCTGGGCCGTCGAGACCTCCAACTTCGCCGCGGATTCGGCCAGGTCGTCGAGTTGCTGCTTGCCCTCGTACGCGCTCGAGCGCTGCAAGGTCTCGCGGTCTGCGACGGCCTGATCCAGTGCACGTTCCGCCTCGTCGAAACGGGTTTCAGCCGCGGCCCGCTCCAGCAGCCGCCGATCCTTCAGTGCGGCAGCGGCGAAGTGTGCGGTGGTCGCATGGGTCACCGCCTCGAGTCGGCGCGAGACCTGCTCGACATCCGAACGGGTTTGCACCCGAAGATATTTGGAGTACACCGAGACGAAGTTCTTGGCGGCGTGGTCGGCCTGCGCCAGTCCTTCGAGCGCCCGGCCCACTTCTTCCATGTCGCTGAAGGAGCGCGCTGCCTCGAGAACGAGCTGCTCGTCCAACGGCCGCAGCCCGTCGGTCAACGCCTGCGAGAGCCCCTTGGGGTCGAGGTTCTTGGCCAACTGCGGGCGGCGCAACGTCAGAATGAGGTTGATCAGCTGGTCGTAGCGCTGGGCACCGAGCCCGAACATGCGGGCGTCGATCGCGGCGCGGTAGTCGACCGGGCGATCGGTCAACGCGTCGGTGCCCAGCTGTTCGCCGAGCTGCTTCTTCGTCAACGGCCGGTCGTCGGAACCCAGCAGCGAGAAGTCGACGCCCACTCGGCCGTCGGCCACGAAGTACCAGCGCGTCACCTTGTCGTTGTGGCGGCTCGCCCGCATTCCGATGCCGACCGTCACCGATTCGGGGTCTTCGCGTGAGCCGCGGCCGAACTCCATCCACACGTAGGAGTGCGCGCTTTCCTGCCCGCGGTAGAGGAGGTTGGACTTCATCGTCCGCTCCTCTCCGGCAAAGGGATTGAGCCGGCGCGGTTCGATGCGGCCGTCGAGGACGAACGGAAACAACACCTCGAGCGCTTTGGTCTTGCCGGATCCGTTGGGACCACGCAGCACCAGGCGACCGTCGGCGAAGGAGAACTCCTGATCGCGGTAGTCCCACAGGTTGACGATCCCGGCTCGCGTCGGCCGAAAGCGTGTCGAGTGTGCGGTCATCTACTCAGGCCTCTACTTCGGATGGATCGTGACTGTCGGGCTGCGCGGTGCTGGGGGATTGTTCGCTGCCGAACAACGAATCTTGCGGCGTTCGATCACGCACGCTGACCATCACGTCGCGGTAGCGTGCGATCACCGGCAGCACCAACACGCCGCCGGACACGCTGTGGATCAGTCGAAGTCGATGCAGCAGCGCAATCGCTCGCGTACGCAGACCGTCCCGGTCGGTCTGCCACTGCGCTGCGAACGTACGACCGAATCGTTCGATGAGATCGTCGACGACCGTTGTCAGCCAACTGTCCTCGATCAACGGATACAGCTTCTTCTCTTCCGTATCCACGAATGCCGTTGCATCGGAACCGAACCCGAATTCGGCGAGATCGCCGAAGATCCCGCCGTCGGGAATGGCGCTGTCCAACTGCTCGATCAGGGCGTCACCGGCCGGGAGGGGGTAGGTCGCCAGCGCGGGTGCATCGGGATCGATCACCCGGTCCGAGATCTCGCCCGCAATGAGCAACGCGACCTGGGCAATGGTTCCGGTGCTGGGGAATCGAAAGTCCGAGAGCCGTCCCGAGGTGTCGATGAGGGCCACCCCCTCGGAGCGACGCTCGGCAACGAGGCCGGTCAGCAGTTCGATGTCGGCAACGGTGCGCGACGCCGCCAGGGCGGTGCGGCCGTCCACGTCGAGATCGTCCAGATAGACGACCGGTTGTTCGACCAACGCTCGACGTACCGCACGCAGCGTTTCCTTCGGATCTGCCTCACGCCCGGACTCGGTGTGTCCGAGATCGGAATCTTCGGGATCGATCGGGGCATCCGAGCCGGCCAGCAGACCACGAATCGACCGCAGGTGCTGCACGGCGCGGGGCGGCCGGAACATGGCGACGACGACGGGACGGTCGATGTCGTAGAGCGCTTCGCCTGCGGACGGGTTGTTCGCCCAGCCGGTCGCGTCACCGTCGGCCAACGCGATGGCGCCGCGGATCGAGAGCCAGCCGATCGCGTCGACGAACGCGTCTCGGTCGCTTGCTCGGTCGGTCTTCAGTTCGACCCCGTCCACCTGACTCGCCTCGGCCGCAACGTGATCGGCGAGTTCGGACAGCGTGATCTGATTGCCGGCCCGGCCGAGTGCCGCAAGCGCCAACGCCAGGTACGCGTATCTGCGGCGATCGAAGATTCGGTCGGTCGACGTTCGGGCGGGTTGGCTGTCGTCGAGTCCGTCGAGCACCGGGAACAGTCGTGCGGTCGTCTCGGTGACCTCGAGGCGATACCCGAAGAGTTCGAGCAGGTCCTCGCGTAACTCGGTGGCCCACCTGCGCAGTAGTGGCAGCGCGATCCGATCCGGGTACGTCGCGGTGACCAGGTGATTCGACAACGCCACTCGGGCGGCCCGTTGGTAGGAATCGAGTGCGAGAGAGGATATTTCGCGGGCCCTCATCGGCGTGCGACCTCACTGACGTCGAGCGCGAGGCGGTCCAGATGCAGTCGGCCTCGGGTGGTCCGCACGATCGTCGAACGGTCGCTGTCGCTCAGTGTCAGGCGCACGCCACTGTCGGAGCCGGACGAGTCCGAGGTGCGCCCGCTCACGCGCACTCGCGCGGTCAATGCGGCATTCAACAAGCTCAAGAGCACCTCGGTTTCCTGCTCGTTCAGGATGCGATCGTGGATCCCCGC
This sequence comes from Rhodococcoides navarretei, assembly GCF_038069675.1. Lineage (NCBI taxonomy): Bacteria > Bacillati > Actinomycetota > Actinomycetes > Mycobacteriales > Nocardiaceae > Rhodococcoides > Rhodococcoides navarretei. Next base: position 2,600,269 of record NZ_JBBPCN010000001.1, on the reverse strand, counting down.
CGAGGCAAGGGACTGCGCGGCGGCACTGCGTGATCGCTGCGACTCGAGTTGCTGCTCGCGCAGCCGTCGGATTCCGCCGTCGTTGCGTTGCACCCGCCCCGGAACGCCTGGGGTCGGGGTGCGTCCGGTCTCGGCCAGCGTGCGCGAGATCTCGACCGGCGGTGCCTCCCACCACGATCGAGACGTCGAGATGATGTCGGCATCGGGATGGACCATCGAAAGGTGTCGAGGTCGGCCGAGGCCGAACACGGCGTGGAACAGCGCGTGTGCGCTGTCCTCGGTGGGAGCGGCAGCGAACCATCCGGCCAGATGGCGCAATTGGCTCTCGCGGCTGACGCCGCCCTTGCGGGTTTCGGTGACGCGGCGGAGCAGAGCCAACACGGCGGCGATCGCGCTCATCGTGCCCTCGCGGAGTCGCTCGGACTCGCTCAGTTCGGACTCGGCCGAGACGAACCAGTGCGAGAGACCGGCCCAGCGATCGGTCCAGTCGGCGCGGCGTTCGTCCACGGTGAGGAAGACTCGCTCGTCGCTGATCGCGGCCCGGTCGATGAGTTCCGCGATGCCGGTGCTTTCGACGAGTGCTATCGCCTCGGCCAGCTTCGGGGCGTAGCGGGTCAGATCCGAGCTGAACTCGCGCATGTGCGTGAGCAGGGCGTCCTTGTGTACCAGGAAGGACTCCGGCGTGATCTCGGTGGTGCGCACCAGGTCACCCAGCACCAGGTAGAAGTGCGCGGCGCGGGTCGCCATCTCCGACAGCGTCGAATCGAGTCGGCTGAGCTTGCGGTAGATGCGATCGCCGTCTGCCTGACGGTTCGCCTCGGCCAGCTCGTGCATGTCGGCCAGCAGTTCGGGTAGCACCAGCCGCGACAGAGAAGCGTCGTCCAGGCGGGCTCCGAGCACGTCCTCGACCGCGCGGTAGGCCTTGTAGCCGGCTTGGCCGAACTGGTAGACGAAGTGGCGGTTGCGGTACTCGGCGAGCGTCGCGGCACGGGTGCCGTCGTAGCTGCGTTCGAGCAGGCCCCACGCGTGAAGCTGGTCGAGCAGGGGCGCGATGTCGAGGGTGGTCAGTGCATCGTGCCGACCGGGGTTGCGTGCGATGAGGTCGGCCACGTCTCCCGAGTGCAGCAGGACGACATAGTTGGCTCGTGCGGTGTCGAACGCCCGGAGAACGGCCAGGTACTCGGATCTCTTCTCGGCAACGGCGAACGAGAACAGACCGAGACGATCTTCCTCCACGAACGCGTTCACGACCCCCTGCCGCGCGTCCTCGCCTGATTCGCTCACTGGAACAGGGTAGGGGGTAAGGGTCTCGCTCGTTCAACCGTGCCGGTTACAGGTCCACGGTCACTTTTCCGTCCACCACTGCGGCGGGGTAGGTGCGCACCGAGTCGATGCCGCTGGGGCAGGTGCCGTCGTCGAGCGAGAAGGTGTACTGGTGCAGCGGACACACGACGATGGATCCGTCGATCTGACCGTCTGCCAGTGGCCCGCCCTTGTGCGGGCACACGGCGTCCATCGCCCGCACCGAGCCGTCGCCGAGCATGAACACCGCAACCTGCTTGCCGTCCACGACGTAGGCCCGTCCCTCGCCGGGTGTCAGGTCCTCCACGGCCCCCACCGGCACGCTCATCGGACCGGCACCTGCGGCAGCGGAAGCAGGGGCAGCGACGGGGTGAACTGGGCGGGCGACTTGGGTGCCGCGCGATCCTGCCAGGGGTCGATGTACCCGTCCACCGATGCCTGCACTCGCTCGTCGAGTCCGGCGACGATGCCGTCGCGGTCATCGATCAGCACGCTCTGCAGTTCCTCCAGGCCGACACGCGGAACCCAGGCGTACGTTCGCTCGAGCCACTGAGCGTTCTCGCGGTAGTGCTGAATGAACCTGCCTGCCACGGTCAGAACCTCCTCGGCCCCGGTCACGGTGGCCAGTAGATCGCCCTTGCGGATGTGTGCGCCTGCCGCGCCGCCGACGTAGATCTCCCATTTGTTCTCGCCCACCGAGACGACGCCGAAGTCCTTGCACAGTGCCTCCGAGCAGTTGCGCGGGCAGCCGGCGACCGCGAGCTTCAACTTCGCCGGAGTCTCCAGGCCCTGGAACCGCTCTTCGAGGGCGATGCCCAGAGCCGTCGAGTCGCCGAGGCCGAAGCGACAGAAGTCGCTGCCGACGCAGGTCTTCACCGTGCGCATGCTCTTGCCATAGGCGAAGCCCGAGGGCATGTCCAGATCGCCCCACACCTTCGGCAGGTCCTCCTTCTTGATGCCGAGAAGGTCGATACGCTGCCCGCCGGTGACCTTGACCAGCGGAACGTGGTATTTGTCTGCGACGTCGGCAATCTTGCGCAATTGATCCGGGGTGGTGACGCCACCCTTCATCTGCGGCACCACCGAGAACGTGCCGTCGCGCTGGATGTTGGCGTGGACTCGGTCGTTGATGAACAGCGCGCCGCGCTCGTCCACCCAGTCCGGGCCCCACACCGTGCGCAGCAACGACGCCAAGGGCATCTTGGCGGCGGCGTCCTCGAAACCGCCGGTCGCCAGCGCCGCGAACACCGCAGACACCGCCCGAAGATCCTGAGCTCGAATGGCGTCGATCAATTCCGGCTTGGTCATGGGGATGCAGGGGACGTACCAGTCCGCTGTGGGATCGGCCTCGACGGCACCGCCTGCTGCGCACGCGATGATGTCCTCGACCAGGCCCTTGCACGAGCCGCACCCCTTGCCCGCCCGAGTCTTCGCGGTCACGTCGCCGAGGTTCTTCGCGCCCGCGTGCACGCAGGCCACGATGGCACCCTTGGTGACGCCGTTGCAGTTGCACACCTGAACGTCGTCGGCCAACTCGGCGGCTCCCGTTGCCGTAGAGGGAGTTCCCATGTCGAAGAGCATGCTGATGCGCTCGTCGGGCAACGGCACTTTCTCGTCGAATGCCTGAGTCAGGAAATTGGCCTTGGAGATGTCGCCCAACAGGGTGGCGCCGACAAGCTTGTTGCCCCGCACGATCACCGACTTGTACGTGCCACTGCGTGGTTCGTAGAACTGGACGAACTCGTCGTCGTCGCGTTCGGGGGCGGTGATTCCCATCGAGGCAACGTCCACACCGGCCACTTTGAGCTTGGTGGTCAGGCGCGAACCGTGGTACGCCGCAGTGGGATCGGCTCCGGTGAGCACGTCGGCCAACACGACGGCCTGCTCCCACAGCGGTGCGACCAGGCCGTAGACCTCGCCGCGATGCTGGCAGCATTCACCGACGGCATAGATGGATCCTTCGTCCTCGCAACGCAATTGGTCGTCGACGACGATTCCGCGTTCGATCACCAGCCCACCCGCGCGGGCGAAGTCCACACTGGGACGAATGCCCGCGGTGACCACGACCATGTCTGCGGCGAGCGAGCTGCCGTCGTTGAACCCCACGCCCGTGACGACGCCGTCCTCGGAGCGCAACACCGAGGTGGTCCGCTTGGAGGTGTGCACGCCGACGCCGAGTGACTCGATCTTGTTGCGCAGCACACGTCCGCCGCGCTCGTCGAGCTGCTGATTCATCAGATGACCGGGGGAGTGCACCACGTCCACCTCCAGGCCCTGCGTGCGCAAGCCGTACGCGGCTTCGAGTCCGAGGAGACCGCCACCGATGACGACGGCCGAGACGTCGTCACGCGATTGCGCCATCTGCAGCATCCCATTGGTGTCGGCGATGGTGCGGAAGCCGAACACACCGCGTGCCAGCCTGCCGTCGGACTCGCGCAGACCGTCCATGTTCGGAAAGAACGTGTTGCTGCCGGTGGCGATGATCAGCACGTCGTAGTCGACGGACCGACCGCTCTCGCAGACGACGGTCTTGGAGAACCGGTCCAGGGAGATCGCGCGGTCCCCGGCGTGCAGTGTGACTGCGTTCTCGCTGTACCAGCTCATCGGATTGAGGATCAGATCCTCGTCGTCGACGGTGGCCTCGCCGGACAACACGTGCGAGAGCATGATTCGGTTGTAGTTGCCGTACGGCTCGTCGCCGATCATGGTGATCTCGAACAGCGAACTGCCGTCGCGTTTGATGATCTCCTCGACTGCCCTGGCACCGGCCATCCCGTTGCCGACCACCAGCAGTCTCTGCTTGCTCGCGGTCATCAGATCAGCACCAGACCGAAATCGACGACGACCTCTCCGCTGGTACCGGCAGGGGCGGCGATCACCAGTTCGAGCACCGTGTCCGGATCCACGTCCTCGACCACCCGCAGCGGGATGTTCACTCCGCTCTTGGCACCCATCGGGAACATGCGCATCGGGCTGCCGTCGCGCAGCAGGGTCACGACCACCAGCTCGTCGCTCGAGTTTCCGCCGCGAAAGTACAGGGGTTGAGCCGTCGCACCCTCGGGGACGACGAAGCTCAGGCTGGGATCGATCAGCTCGGGCTTGTCCAGACCGTTACCGGTGAAGGAGAAAATGCCGTGCAGGAATCGCGGTGTGCTGGCCATACCCACGAGGTTGCGGGGTCGGGGTGACGCCACCGCTGCGGTGACGTTACGTCGGGATCAGAAAGACCTCACCGGCTGCCGGTCCCTCGTGTGCGCTCGGTCAGAGCCCGAAGTTGCCCGGACCCCGGCGCCTCAGGTACTTCTCGAACTCGGCCGCGATGGCGTCGCCGTCGATCTTGGCGATCGCATCGGACATGTCCACCTCGGCGTCGCCGCGCTCCTCGAGGCTGCGGACGTATTCACTGATCTCCTCGTCTTCCTTCGTCATCTCGGTCACCGCCTCTTCCCATTCCTCGGCCTGGGCGGGCAGTTCGCCGAGCGGTACCTCGATGTCGAGCACGTCCTCGACCCGCTGCAGCAGAGCCACGGTGGCCTTGGGGTTGGGCGGCTGCGAGACGTAGTGGGGAACAGCAGCCCAGAAGGAGACCGCGGGCACCCCGGCCTTGACGCACTCGTCCTGCAGCACTCCGGTGATTCCGGTCGGCCCCTCGTAGCGGGTCTGTTCGAGATTGAACTGTTCGGCCGACTCGGTGCTGTAGGCGGTACCGGTCACCGGAACGGGCCTGGTGTGCGGAGTGTCGGCCAACAGTGCTCCCAGGATCACCACGGTCTCGACGCCGAGCTGCTCGACGAATTCGAGCAGATCGTCGCAGAAACTGCGCCAGCGCATGTTCGGTTCGATGCCGCGCAGCAGCACAACGTCGCGCGAGCTGCCAGGAGGTGAACACACCGACAGTCGAGTCGACGGCCACTCGATCTCGCGAGTGACACCGTCCACCTGACGGACAGTAGGACGGTTGACCTGATAGTCGTAGTAGTCCTCGGAGTCCAATTCGGCCAGTGGGCTGGCGTCCCAGATCAGCTCGAGATGTTCGACCGCGCCGCTGGCCGCATCGCCTGCGTCGTTCCAGCCTTCGAAGGCCGCGACCAGAATGGGGGACCGCAACTCGGGGATGTCGTCGTCGAGATCGTCGAGGTCTGTGGCGTTGGCCACAGCGTCGTGGACTGCCTCGATCAATGCAGCATCGAGAGGCACATCCGATCCAGAACCTGAAATGTCCGTATTTTCGGTACCGTCGTCGATCGGGGACTGGCCATCGAGGTTTCGGGGACTCACCACGACAGCCTACGACCCGACGTAACTTCGGTGCCCACTACTCTGTAGTGATGCCCGCTGAACACAAGCCCAGTCTGCTCGATGCGATTTCACGTCGCGTTGTCATCGGCGACGGCGCGATGGGCACGATGCTCCAGGACGCCGAGCTGACTCTCGACGACTTCATCGGTCTCGAAGGTTGCAACGAAATCCTCAACGACACCAGGCCGGATGTCCTGCGGGAGATCCACCGCGAGTACTTCGCGGCCGGTGCCGACGCCGTCGAGACCAACACCTTCGGTTGCAATCTGCCCAACCTCGCCGATTACGACATCGAGGACCGGATCCGCGAACTTGCGGAGAAGGGCACCCGGCTCGCGCGGGAGACCGCCGACGAGATGGGCCCCGGCCGCGATGGAATGGGCCGCTACGTGCTGGGCTCGATGGGCCCTGGCACCAAGCTCCCCACTCTCGGACACGCCCCGTTCGCCCGGCTGCGCGACGCGTACACCGAGGCCGCCCTCGGCATGATCGACGGCGGTGCCGACGCCATCCTGGTCGAGACCTGCCAGGATCTGCTCCAGGTCAAGGCGGCCATCATCGGTAGCCAGCATGCGATGGACAAGCTCGGTGTCCGCATCCCGATCATCACCCACGTCACCGTCGAGACGACGGGCGCGATGCTCGTCGGCAGCGAGATCGGTGCCGCGCTGACGGCTCTCGAACCCCTCGGTATCGACATGATCGGGCTCAACTGCGCGACCGGCCCGGCCGAGATGAGCGAGCACCTGCGCCATCTGTCGAAGCATTCGCGTCTCCCGGTCTCGGTGATGCCGAATGCCGGACTGCCCACCCTCGGTGCCAAGGGTGCCGAGTACCCCCTGACCGCCCCCGAACTGGCCGAGGCCCTGAGCGGCTTCGTCAACGAGTACGGTTTGGCGCTCGTCGGCGGCTGCTGCGGCACCACACCCGAGCACATCCGCCAGGTTGCCGACATGGTCCACGGGGCCACGAAACTAGAACGTCGGCCTGCCCCCGAGCCGGGTGTCTCCTCGCTCTACACCGCCGTTCCGTTCGAGCAGGATGCCAGCATCCTGATGATCGGCGAGCGAACCAACTCCAACGGGTCGAAGGCATTCCGCGACGCGATGCTCGCCGAGGACTACGAGAAGTGCCTCGACATCGCCAAGGATCAGACGCGCGACGGTGCCCACATGCTCGACCTCAACGTCGATTACGTAGGCCGCGACGGTGCCGCCGACATGGCCGCGTTGGCCAGCCGCCTGGCGACGGCGTCGACCCTGCCGATCATGCTCGACTCCACCGAACCTGCTGTTCTCGAAGCCGGTTTGGAGCACCTCGGTGGGCGCAGCGCGGTGAACTCGGTCAACTACGAGGACGGCGACGGGCCCGATTCGCGGTTCCAGAAGATCATGCGACTGGTCAAGGAGCACGGTGCCGCTGTCGTTGCTCTGACCATCGACGAAGAGGGACAGGCACGTACGGCCGAGTGGAAGGTACGAGTCGCCGATCGGTTGATCACCGACATCACCGAGAACTGGGGCCTGCGCCACGAGGACATCATCGTCGACACCCTCACGTTCCCGATCTCGACGGGCCAGGAAGAGGTGCGCCGCGACGGTATCGAGACCATCGAGGCGATCCGTCAGCTCAAGGAGAAGTACCCGAAGGTGCACACCACCCTCGGACTGTCGAACATCTCGTTCGGCCTCAATCCCGCTGCACGCCAAGTGCTGAACTCGGTGTTCCTGCACGAGTGCACACAGGCCGGTCTCGACACCGCCATCGTGCATGCGTCGAAGATCCTGCCGATGAACAAGATTCCCGACGAGCAGCGCGAGACTGCCCTCGATCTGGTGTACGACCGCCGCAGCGAGGGCTACGACCCGCTGCAGAAGCTCATGCAGCTCTTCGAAGGGGTCTCCGCGGCGTCGGCGCGCGAATCCCGCGCCGAGGAACTCGGCCGCCTGCCCTTGTTCGAGCGTCTCGAACGCCGCATCGTCGACGGTGAACGCAACGGCCTCGACGCCGATCTCGACTCCGCGATGACCGAGAAGCCACCGCTGGAGATCATCAACGAAACTCTGCTCTCGGGGATGAAGACCGTGGGCGAGCTGTTCGGCTCCGGCCAGATGCAGCTGCCGTTCGTGCTCGCCTCCGCCGAGGTGATGAAAGCTGCTGTGGCGTATCTCGAGCCGCACATGGAAGCGACCGACGACGACGGCAAGGGCCGCATCGTGCTCGGCACCGTGAAGGGCGACGTCCACGACATCGGCAAGAACCTTGTCGACATCATCCTGAGCAACAACGGCTACGAGGTCGTCAATCTCGGTATTAAGCAACCGATTTCGACGATTCTGGAAGCTGCGATCGACAAGCGCGCCGATGTGATCGGCATGTCGGGACTGCTGGTGAAGTCCACCGTGGTCATGAAGGACAATCTGATCGAGCTCAACTCCAAGGGCGTCGCCGAGCAATTCCCGGTGCTGCTCGGCGGAGCGGCGCTGACGCGGTCGTATGTCGAGAACGATCTGCAGGACGTCTACGAGGGTGACGTGCACTATGCGCGTGACGCTTTCGAGGGCCTTCGGTTGATGGACACCATCATGACCACCAAGCGCGGCGGCGGTCCGGCTCCGGACAGCCCCGAGGCGCTCGCCGCGAAGGCGAAGACGGCCGAGCGCAAGGAACGGCACGAGCGGTCCAAGCGCATCGCCGAGAAGCGCAAGGCCGCCGAGGCACCGGTGGTCGTGCCCGAGCGATCCGATGTCGCTGCCGACATCGACATCCCGGTGCCACCGTTCTGGGGCACGCGCATCGTCAAGGGCGTGTCGCTGTCGGAGTACTCGGAGCTGCTCGACGAGCGGGCTCTGTTCCTGGGTCAGTGGGGTCTGCGCGGTGCACGCAAGGGTGAGGGCGCCACGTACGAGGATCTGGTGGAGTCGGAAGGCAAACCGCGCCTGCGTTATTGGCTGGATCGGCTGAGCACCGACGGCATTCTGGCGCATGCGGCACTGGTGTACGGGTACTTCCCGGCAGTGTCCGAGGGTGACGACGTCGTGGTGCTCACCGAACCGGAACCCGATGCGCCCGAACGGTTCCGATTCACGTTCCCGCGGCAGCACCGTGATCGATTCCTCTGTGTTGCAGACTTCGTGCGCTCGCGCACCGCCGCACGGGAATCCGGTCAGGTCGACGTGCTGCCGATGAACCTGGTCACGATGGGCCAGCCCATCGCAGACTTCGCCAACGAACTGTTCGCAGCCGACGCGTACCGCGACTACCTCGAGGTCCATGGCATCGGCGTTCAGCTCACCGAGGCCTTGGCCGAGTACTGGCATCGCCGCGTGCGCGAGGAGCTGAAGCTGTCCGACGGCAATTCCGTTGCTTCGGAGGACCCCACCGAGGCCGAGGGCTTCTTCAAGCTCGAATACCGCGGCGCGCGTTACTCGTTCGGCTACGGTGCCTGCCCCGATCTCGAGGATCGCATCAAGCTCGCCGCGCTTCTCGAACCCGAGCGAATCGGCGTCAAGCTCTCCGAGGAACTGCAGCTACACCCCGAACAGTCGACCGATGCGTTCGTCCTTCATCACCCGGAGGCCAAGTACTTCAATGTCTAGAACCCACCTGCACGGCGTCCTGTGGGACATGGACGGCACCCTGCTCGACTCGGAGAAGATCTGGGACGTGGCCATCGGTGAGTACTCCCGAGATCTGGGTACCGAGTTGAGTACGGAGGTCCGCGAGACCACTCTCGGCAACTCGATGCGCGACGCGTTGCGCAAGGTCCTGGCCAATGCCTCGATCGAGGCCACCGACGAGAACCTGGCTCGGGGTCGCGAATGGCTGACCGCCCGCGTCGGAGATCTGTTCGCGGAGGGGATTCCGTGGCGACCCGGTGCCAAGGATGCCCTTGCGCTCGTGCGCGAGATGGGTCTGTCCACGGGGCTGGTCACCAACACCGAGCGGGGCCTGGTCGAGCGAGCGCTCGACACCCTGGGGCGCGAGTACTTCGACGTCACGGTCACCGGCGACGAGGTCGAGGCAGGCAAACCGCACCCGGCACCGTACCTGCGCGGTGCTGCTCTACTCGGTCTGGGTGCCGCGTCCTGCCTTGCCGTCGAGGATTCGCCCACCGGCTCGTTGTCTGCCCACACCGCGGGGTGTCCTGTGCTGGTGGTTCCGTCCGAGATCGCGGTGGCCGACGCTCCCGGATACACCATTCGCGACGGCCTGCTCGGCCTGACCGCCGACGACGTTCGGCGAGCCTGGGCGGGCTGATCCATCCCGACTTCGACCGAATTGGTACCCCTGAGCGACGACGTGAAAGAATAATCAGCCGTGAAGACTTTCGATTCGCTGTTCGCCGAGCTCACCGACCGCTCGAAGACCCGCCCAGAGGGTTCGGGCACCGTCGCAGCGTTGGACGCGGGAGTTCATTTCCAGGGCAAGAAGGTCCTCGAAGAAGCCGGTGAAGTGTGGATCGCCGCCGAGCACGAAAGCGACGAGGCTCTCGCCGAAGAGATCTCGCAGCTGCTGTACTGGGTCCAGGTGATGATGGTGGGCAGAGGCATCGAGCTCGAGGACGTCTACAAACATCTGTGAGGCAAGGCCTGCACCCCTCCTACGAACTCACCGATGAAGGAAAACTCCATGCTGCGCGTAGCCGTACCCAACAAGGGCGCTCTGTCCGAGTCCGCCGCCGAGATTCTCAGCGAAGCCGGCTATCGACGCCGAAGCGACTCGAAGGACCTGACGGTCCTCGATCCGGCCAACGGCGTCGAGTTCTTCTTCCTGCGCCCCAAGGACATCGCGATCTACGTCGGATCCGGCCAGTTGGATCTGGGCATCACCGGACGCGATCTGGCTCTCGATTCGGGTGCCGCGGTCGAGGAACGGCTGGCCCTCGGATTCGGCCGGTCCACCTTCCGCTACGCCGCACCAGCGGGCAAGGAATGGGCACCCGAGGACCTGGGCGGACTGCGCATCGCGACGTCCTACCCCAACCTGGTGCGTAAGGATCTGGCCGCCAGAGGGCTGGAGGCAACAGTCATTCGCCTCGACGGTGCGGTCGAGATTTCCATCCAGCTCGGGGTCGCCGACGCGATCGCGGACGTTGTCGAGTCGGGACGCTCGCTGCGTCAGAACAACCTGGTGGCCTTCGGCGAATCGCTCTGCGATTCGGAGGGTGTGTTGATCGAACGAGCAGGAACTCCGGGCACCGACTCGGCACGCAAGCAACTCATCGCCCGTGTACAGGGCGTGGTTTTCGCGCAGCAGTACCTGATGCTCGACTACGACTGCCCCAAGTCGATCCTCGACGATGCCGTGAAGATCACCCCTGGAATCGAATCGCCGACCCTCGCGCCGATGGTCGACGACAATTGGGTTGCCGTGCGCGCCATGGTTTCTCGTAAGGTGCACAACAACGTCATGGACCAGCTCGCCGAGCTGGGTGCCAAGGCGATCCTCGCCTCCGACATCAGGTCCTGCCGGGCGTTCTAGATCCGAAACGGCTACTGGGCGACGTAGGACATTCGACACCTCCGACGTCGCCCTGGCTCGTCAGCGACGGCGAACCAACACCGTCTGAGCGATCCGCCCGACCGGTCCCAGTTCGTCGCTGAGTGTGCCCGCACACATGGCGATACCGTCCGGCCCGGTGGAGGTCTCGGCGGAGACCCCGATCCAGTCGCCCTGCGGCACGCGGAACACGTGCACCGTCAGGTCGGTGTTCAAGAACGTCCATTCGTCGATCGGAAGCTTGGCACCGACTCCGTTCGCGATATCGGCAACCGAGAACAGTCGCTCCAGCGGAGTCATCGATTCCCCCTGCACCAGAACGGGTGTGGGCCTGGCCCATACCTGGCCGGGCCCCGGCACGCCCAACTCCGTGAGAAACTTGAAGGCGACCGCATCGAGATAGCCGGATGCCCAGAGTTCGCCGAACGTGTTGTCGATACCCTCGCTCACCGGTCGCATCGTCGGTTCGCCGGTGTGTACGACGTCGTCGGTCGGCGTGGTGCGCATACGCCATGCGCTGCCGCGGGCCACCGCCCTCGCGGTTCCCGACGTTCCTTCCGCCCAGAGCTCTGCGACGACCAGTTCGATGTTGGCACCGGGGCGCTCCGTCCAGGACCGAATCTCGATGTCTCCGACCGGAACCGGGCCGAGAATATCGACCGCCACGCGGCTGATGCGGGTGTCCTCCCTGGCGTCGACTCGCTCGAGAGCACGGACCAGCAGGGCCGACGGCGGAGCTCCGTGCTGCATCGTCGGTGCCCACAGGCTGACGGTGTGCTCGGTAGCGGTGACTCTTTCGTAGCCCTCGTCACCGACACCGGCGGGTACGAAGAAGGCGTTCGGCAGTGCCTTCACGGTGAGGGTCACAGCTCGGCTCCCGTCTGTTCGGCAGCGGCCCGGGGCCAACCCGGATACGGCGGGGGAGTGCCGCCGAACTCCGGACACAGCGCCTGATGATCGCACCACTTGCACAGCGCACCCCGCTTGGCGCGGAAGTCGCCGGTCTCGCCTGCAGCCAGAATCGCTTTCCAGATGGCCGAGAGCATGCGCTCGAACCTGCGCAATTCTCCCTCGTCGGGGGTGTAGGTCAGCTCCTGCTTGTCCGCCAGATACATCAACTTCAGTTGCGCAGGAACAACTCCGCGCATGCGCATGACCATCAGGGCATAGAACTTCATCTGGAACAGAGCCTTGGATTCGGTGAACTCGCGTGGTGCCCGGCCGGTCTTGTAGTCGACGACGCGGATCATCCCATTGGGTGCGACGTCGATCCGGTCGATGAAGCCGCGCAGCGGTGTCCCGTCCTCCAGATCGATCTCCACCCGCTGCTCGCAGGACTCGGGGTCGAAATGAGTCGGGTCCTCGAGTTCGTAGTATCCGGCGACGAGCGCACGGGCCCGATCGAGAAACGCCGGTCGTTCGTCGACCGGAACCAACGATTCGATGTCGGGTGACTCTGCGACCACCCGCTCCCACGCCGGATCGACCAGGCCCCGCGCAGTTGCCGGCACTCGTTCCTGGGCAGGCAACGCGTACAGGGCCTCTAGTGCGGCGTGCACCACAGTTCCTTTCACCTGTGCCTCGGTGGAAACCTCGGGAATTCGGTCCACGGCGCGAAAGCGGTAGAGCAGTGGGCACTGCTTGAAATCACCTGCGCGCGAAGGCGACAACGCCGGAGTGCTGCGGGAGCCGGACATCGACGGCGGCGTCTGCGCACTGTCGCCGAGATCGAGTAGCGGCAAGTCGATGGGCGTCGAGACGGAAGTACTCACGACTGCGAGACTATGCCGTTGGTCCGACATCGTCGGTCAAGGCCGTAGTCTGGCACGTCGAGTCGTACTGGGTGTCCGGACCGAGCAGGTCGGCTGCCCAGCAGAGCAACGAAAGCAGGTTCCGCTGTGTCTTCCGGTGATCCGTCCTCCGGTGATTCCGCGTCCGCGTCGACCGACGGGTCCGAGGTCGACGCGATCGTCGATGCCCCGGTTCCGAGCGCGGACGAAGTGGTCACCGCGTCCGTCGACGAGATCGAACTCGGCGAGGCTCCGACGACCGACGACGACGCACCGATCGAGCCGGTACCGACCGGCCCCGCCCGGAGCGGACCGTTCCGCGTGGGTGATCGAGTCCAGCTCACCGACGGGAAAGGCCGTCACTACACGGTGGTGCTCGAGGCGGGCAAGGAGTTCCACACCCATCGGGGCGGAATCACCCACGACAAACTGCTCGGTGCCGACGAGGGCAGCGTCGTCACGTCCGTCAACGGCACCCCCTACCTCGCGCTTCGGCCGCTGCTGACCGACTACGTGCTGTCGATGCCGCGTGGCGCGCAGGTCATCTACCCCAAGGACGCAGCGCAGATCGTGCACGAGGGCGACATGTTCCCCGGAGCTCGCGTACTGGAGGCCGGTGCCGGATCCGGTGCTCTGACGTGTTCGCTGCTGCGTGCCGTCGGTACCGCAGGAACCGTCATCTCCTACGAAATCCGCCAGGACCATGCCGACTACGCGATCAAGAACGTCGAGACGTTCTTCGGAGAGCGGCCGTCCAACTGGCACCTGACGGTGGCCGACGTGGATCAGTTCGGTGTCGATCGTCCCGGCGAGCAGGTCGATCGGGTCGTACTCGACATGCTCGCGCCCTGGGATGCATTGCCCGCCGTATCGAAGGCTCTCGTTCCCGGCGGCGTTCTGCTGGTCTACGTCGCTACCGTGACGCAGCTGTCCAAGGTCGTCGAAGCCCTACGCGCACAGGAGTGCTGGACCGAACCCCGTTCGTGGGAGTCGATGGTCCGCGGATGGCACGTCGTCGGACTGGCAGTTCGGCCCGAGCATCGCATGCAAGGACACACGGCGTTCCTCGTCAGTGTTCGACGCCTCGCCGAGGGCACCGTGACGCCCAAGCCGCAGCGTCGATCCGGCAAGGGCTGACGATCAGCGGCGTCGCCGGACGTTCCTGACCTCTCGGTCTAGGAGCAGGGAGCCTGTCCCATGGCCAGAATCTGGCAGGTGCTCGCATCGGAGAGCTTCCAGTCGCCGTCCATCAGTACCCAGGTCTGCGGAGACGGAGCTGCCGTCCCCCGAGGAGTGGCGATCGCGACGTCCGCGGTGGACGTCTCGCCCTCGACAGTCGGTTCGCCGACCTCGAAGGTGATCGTGCCGTAGTTCGCCAGGGCCCCCGTCATCGTTTCGAGGTTCGTCAAGCGGGCCTGTCCGTTCTCCACGCTGCCGGCCTTCGTCGCCGCGTCGACGTCGGGGGCAACCAGTTGCAGCAGAGATGCTTCGAGTTCACCGGATGTCGGTGCTGCGACGGCCGGCGCATCGGTTGCCGGGTCGCTGCTCTCGGCGGCCGACGTCGAATTGTGATCGGAATCGTTGCTCGAGCTGCACCCGGCTACCGACACCGCCGCTGCCGCGAGCGCGAGACCTACCGAAAAAATCCGCATCTTCACTGGTGTAGCCCCTGACTCCATCGTCCGTCGATCGCTTTGTCAGGTGAGGCTAACATGAACTCGGGGGGTCTCCGGGGCCATCGAATCGGGCGGTTGCGGACAGCGTTCGTGGTGTCGGTCCGCACTTTCGGGCCGGTGCCGGTAGCGTTGAAAGATCGTCACTGGGAGGAGTCGCTCATGAGCTCAACAGACAATCCGGATGTGGCCGCGGCCAGAGCCGAACTGGACGCCGTGCGAGCCGAAGCTGCTTCACTGCGTCGTCAACTGGGGGAGTCCCCCGAGCAGGTACGCGAACTCGAAGGTCGCGTGGACTCACTGTCGCTGCGCAACGCGAAGTTGATGGACACCCTCAAGGAGGCCAGGCAGCAGCTCATCGCACTCCGCGAGGAAGTCGACCGCCTCGGCCAGCCACCGAGCGGCTACGGCGTTCTGCTGAGCGTCTTCGACGACGGCACCGTCGATGTGTTCACCTCCGGCCGCAAGATGCGCCTGACGTGCTCGCCCAACATCGAGGCCGATTCGTTGGCACCGGGACAGACGGTGCGCCTGAACGAGGCGCTGACCATCGTCGAGGCCTGCACCTTCGATCAGGTCGGCGAGATCAGTACTCTGCGCGAGCTGCTGGGCGACGGATCGAGAGCACTCGTCGTCGGTCACGCCGACGAGGAGCGTGTCGTCTGGTTGGCCAAGCCGTTGATCGACATGGTCAACGACGAAGGCCCTATCGATCCGGACGAACCGTCGCGCAAACTGCGACCCGGTGACTCGCTGCTCGTCGACACCAAGGCCGGCTACGCCTTCGAGCGAGTCCCCAAGGCCGAGGTGGAGGATCTCGTCCTCGAAGAGGTCCCGGACGTCGGATACGAGGACATCGGCGGTCTCGGTCGACAGATCGAGCAGATCCGTGACGCCGTCGAACTTCCGTTCCTGCACAAGGATCTGTTCCGCGAGTACTCTCTGCGGCCACCGAAGGGTGTTCTGCTCTACGGACCTCCCGGCTGCGGAAAGACGTTGATCGCCAAGGCGGTTGCCAATTCGTTGGCCAAGAAGATCGCCGAGGCCCGCGGACAGGACGCCAAGGAAGCCAAGTCGTTCTTCCTCAACATCAAGGGCCCCGAGCTGCTCAACAAGTTCGTCGGTGAGACCGAGCGTCACATTCGCATGATCTTCCAGCGCGCACGGGAGAAGGCGTCCGAGGGCACCCCGGTCATCGTGTTCTTCGACGAGATGGACTCGATCTTCCGCACCCGTGGTTCGGGCGTCTCGTCCGACGTCGAGACGACGGTCGTGCCGCAGCTGCTCGCCGAGATCGACGGCGTGGAGGGACTCGAGAACGTCATCGTGATCGGTGCCTCCAACCGTGAGGACATGATCGATCCCGCGATCCTGCGGCCAGGTCGCTTGGACGTGAAGATCAAGATCGAGCGACCCGACGCCGAGTCGGCTCAGGACATCTTCTCCAAGTACCTGACCGACTCGCTTCCGGTCAATGCCGACGATGTGGCGGAGTTCGGCGGCGACCGTGCTGCCTGCATCCGAGGGATGATCGACCGCGTCGTCGAGCGCATGTACGCGGAGAGCGACGACAACCGCTTCCTCGAGGTGACATATGCCAACGGAGACAAGGAAGTTCTGTACTTCAAGGATTTCAACTCCGGTGCCATGATCCAGAACATCGTCGACCGAGCGAAGAAGTACGCCATCAAGTCGGTCCTCGAAACCGGCAATGCCGGTCTGCGCATTCAACACCTGTTCGACTCCATCGTCGACGAGTTCGCGGAGAACGAGGATCTGCCGAACACCACGAACCCGGACGACTGGGCTCGAATCTCCGGCAAGAAGGGCGAGCGGATCGTCTACATCCGCACGCTGGTCACCGGCAAGAACGCCAGCGCAAGCCGGGCAATCGACACCGAGGCCAACACCGGCCAGTACCTGTAGATCCCGCACAGACCGGTTTCGGGGCGCGTCCGCACAGGGCGCGCCCCGATTCGTCTGTGCACTCCGTCTAGGCTCGACTGATGCAGCGCATCATCGGTATCGAGGTCGAGTACGGAATTTCGTCGCCTACCGAACCCACCGCAAACCCGATCCTGACGTCGACCCAGGCAGTGTTGGCCTACGCGGCAGCAGCAGGGGTGCCGCGGGCCAAGCGCACGCGCTGGGACTACGAGGTCGAATCTCCGCTACGCGACGCCCGCGGCTTCGACCTCGGGCGCTTCAGCGGCCCGGCTCCGGTCATCGACGCCGACGAAATCGGTGCGGCCAACATGATTCTCACCAACGGGGCCCGCCTCTACGTCGACCACGCTCACCCCGAGTACTCGGCTCCGGAGGTCCGTGATCCCCTGGACGCAGTCGTCTGGGACAAAGCAGGCGAACGCGTGATGGAAGCGGCTGCACGGCACGCGTCGAGCGTCCCGGGGGCGCCGCGCCTGCAGCTGTACAAGAACAACGTCGACGGCAAGGGTGCGTCGTACGGCACGCACGAGAACTACCTGATGTCTCGCGAGACGCCGTTCTCGGCCGTGATCGCCGGTCTGTCGCCGTTCTTCGCCTCGAGGCAGGTCATCACCGGTTCGGGACGCGTCGGAATCGGTCAGTCGGGCGACGAGGCCGGCTTCCAGCTCTCGCAGCGGGCGGATTACATCGAGGTGGAGGTGGGGCTCGAGACCACCCTCAAACGCGGCATCATCAACACGCGCGACGAACCGCACGCGGACGCCGACAAGTATCGCCGCCTGCATTGCATCATCGGCGACGCCAATCTCGCCGAGATGTCCACCTATCTCAAGGTGGGCACCACAGCGCTCGTACTCGACATCATCGAGGCCGGGGTCGACCTGTCGGATCTGCAGCTGGCCAGGCCGGTGACCGCTGTTCATCAGATCAGCCACGATCCGACGCTGCGCAAGGCCGTCGCTCTTGCGGACGGCCGCGAACTGACCGGGCTTGCGCTGCAGCGGATCTACCACCAGCGCGTTGCGAAGTTCGTCGCTGCCGAGGGCAGTGACGATGCGCGAGCACTGGACGTGCTCGACAAGTGGGCCATGGTCCTCGACCTCCTCGAACGCGACCCGATGGAATGCGCCCATCTGTTGGACTGGCCCGCGAAACTACGGCTGCTCGAGGGTTTCCGCCAGCGCGAGGGGCTCGGCTGGTCGGCGCCGAGGCTGCATCTGGTGGACCTGCAGTACTCCGATGTTCGGCTGGACAAAGGCCTGTACAACCGGCTGGTTGCCCGAGGGTCGATGGATCGATTGGTCACCGAGCAGCAGGTACTCGATGCCGTCGGCACGCCGCCGGAGGATACGAGGGCCTACTTCCGCGGCGAGTGTCTACGCAAGTTCGGGGCCGACATCGCTGCTGCGAGCTGGGACTCGGTCATCTTCGATCTCGGCGGTGACTCCCTCGTTCGCATCCCGACCCTCGAGCCGCTCCGAGGCACCAAATCGCATGTCGGTGCACTGCTCGAGTCGGTCGACAGCGCCGCGGAACTCGTCGATCAGCTCACCAACTGACGTCTCAGGCGACCAGGGCCGACTATTCGCGGTGTCTTGCCAACCGGCGGAGTCGGTCTGTCGGTAGGGTAAAGGTCCGTGCACTTTCGGCGGAACGTTCGGTTGCACTTGCACATCCACGACGGTGCACCTCGAATCGATCGGTGAGAGTGCAGTAGATCTGTTTTCTCGATACACGGAGGAGGTCGGCGACTATGGCTCAGGAGCAGACACGGCGCTCTGGCGGCGGCGACGACGATGAGGTTCCAGGCGATACCGGAGCCGGTGGTCAGGAACGGCGCGAGAAGCTGGCCGAGGAGACCGACGACCTTCTCGACGAGATCGACGACGTGCTGGAGGAGAACGCCGAGGACTTCGTCCGCGCCTACGTTCAGAAGGGCGGCCAGTGACGGTGGATCGTTCGGACCCACGGTCGGCCGGCGACGGAATGACGATCCCACTCGGGTCGAGCAGCTCGTCGTTCTCCGACTACCTTCGTCGACACGCCCCCCATCTGTTGCCCGAAAGCGGGATCGCGGCGGATCTGGCGTCGCACACCGCCAACGGCACCACCGACAAGTCCGGCATCGCTCCGCACGGGACGACGATTGTCGCCCTGACCTACGCGGGCGGTGTTCTGATCGCGGGGGACCGCCGTGCCACCCAGGGCAATCTGATCGCCAACCGCGATATGCAGAAGGTCTACGTCACCGACGAGTACTCCGCCGCGGGCATCGCCGGGACTGCAGGCATCGCGATCGAACTCGTTCGGCTCTTCGCCGTCGAGCTCGAGCACTACGAGAAGATCGAAGGGGTTCCGCTCACCTTCAACGGTAAGGCCAACAAGCTCTCGTCGATGGTGCGGAGCAATCTCGGTGCCGCGATGCAAGGACTTGCCGCCGTCCCGTTGCTGGTCGGATTCGACATCGACATCTCGGACCCCGATCGTGCCGGACGCATCGTGTCCTACGACGTGGTCGGCGGACGCTACGAGGAGCGTTCGGGCTACCACGCGGTGGGGTCGGGATCTCTGTTCGCCAAATCCGCGCTCAAGAAGCTCTATCGCCCAGGGATGTCGGAGGACGAGGCGATTCGGGCGGCGGTGGAGTCGCTGTACGACGCAGCCGACGACGACTCGGCCACCGGCGGACCCGACGTCACCCGAGGGATCTATCCGACGGCTGTCGCGATCACCAGCATCGGCGCGGACGATGTTGCGCACGACCGGATTTCGGCAGCGGCGCGGTCCGTTCTCGCCGAACGAACCGAGAGCGCCGCCCACACCGGTGGTGCCGAGCACCACACCCGGGCCGGCCAGCAAGTGAGCGAAGGGGGTAGCGCACCATGACGATGCCGTACTACGCATCTGCCGAACAGATCATGCGTGATCGTTCGGAATTGGCGCGCAAGGGAATCGGGCGAGGCCGCAGCGTCATCGTGCTGACGTATGCGGACGGTGTCCTGTTCGTGGCCGAGAACCGCTCGACGGCGTTGCACAAGGTCAGCGAACTCTACGACCGGATCGGCTTCGCGGCCGTGGGCAAGTACAACGAGTTCGAGAACCTGCGCAAGGCCGGCATCCAGCACGCCGACATCAAGGGGTACACCTACGATCGGCGTGACGTGACCGGACGTTCGCTCGCCAAGACATATGCCCAGGCACTCGGCACGATCTTCACCGAGCAGCTCAAGCCCTACGAGGTCGAGATCTGTGTCGCGGAAGTGTCGCATCAGGACGAGCCGATCTCGACGCAGCTGTACCGCATCACCTACGACGGATCCATCGTCGACGAGCAGGATTTCGTTGTCATGGGCGGGACTACCGAGCCGATCGTGGCTGCGCTGAAGGACACGTACCGTTCCGGCCTCGATCTGGCGGCCGCGGTACGCGTTGCGGTCGACGCACTCACGGCAGGCCCGGTGACGCCGCCTGCTGCGGGCGGCGAGCCGGAGAAGAAGGTTCTCGAAGTATCGGCGCTCGAAGTCGCCGTACTCGACCAGGGGCGGCCGCGACGAGCGTTCAGGCGCATCGCCGGAGCCGCGCTGGAAGATATGTTGCCGGTCTCGGAAGCGTCGGTGGAGGCAGCGACCGACACCGACGGGGAATCGTCTTCGTAACAGGACCCCGACGCTCGTGACGCGCCTCGCGCTCTACCGCTTCCGGTAGAGCGCGAGGCCGTTCTTGTTACTGCTGAACTCGAACCGTGTTCCGTCGCCCACCACTTCGCCGTCGGCCGCGAGCGCAACGGGGGTGCCATCAACCTCGACGGTCAGCTTCTTCACCGCTCGACGGACGTAGGCGGGCGACGAGCCGAGGGTGCCGGTGACCGTTGCCCACAGCAGTCTGGTTCTCGATGCCTTCGGCTCCGACGGGAGAAACCGAACATCGAGGGTTCCGGTGTGAATACTGCTGCGAGACATGGGGACCTGATTCGCCGGTACGTAGTTACCGTTACCGACGAACAGCATCCAGACCGAGTGCCTGGTGCCGTCGAGCCGGATGTTCAGCGGTTCGGCAGCAGCCAGGACCCTCGTCATCGCGATCGCGGCGGCCGGCCACTTGCCGATTCGGCGTTGCAACTTCTGACGCAGCCGCACCGAGTCGGGGTAGCCACCGAATGTGGCGGTGTTGACGAACGACACACTGCGGCCGTCGACGGACACCTCGGCGATGTCCA
This sequence comes from Rhodococcoides navarretei, assembly GCF_038069675.1. Lineage (NCBI taxonomy): Bacteria > Bacillati > Actinomycetota > Actinomycetes > Mycobacteriales > Nocardiaceae > Rhodococcoides > Rhodococcoides navarretei. Next base: position 2,579,540 of record NZ_JBBPCN010000001.1, on the reverse strand, counting down.
CCAGTTCGGCGGTGCCCGCTTCGACGGCAGCAGCAGTGTCTTCCACGACGGTCAGCCCGGTGTCGCGAGCGAAGTGGTTGAGGGTGCCGCCCGGAAATGCTGCGAGCGGCAAGCCGTTCCGCACCGCCGATGCGGCAACACTGACCACCGTTCCGTCACCACCGCAGACACCGAGGGCGCGCGGAGACGTGCTTCGGATCCGCTGCTCCAGTTGCTCGTCGAAGTCCTGATCGGGATCGGGCACGAACAGATCGGCGTCCGGAAGTGCTCGACGGATCGCGTCGGGCACCGCGTCCGAACGGTCACCCGACCCCGGGTTGACGAGTACCAGCAGTCCTCGTCCGCGGGGAAGCGGCTCGAGGTCGACCGGCGAACCAAGATTCGCAGGATTCTCCGATCGCACGGCCCACCAGCGCCGGGTGGACAACGCGATCGCCGAGCCCAGGGCGGCACCGGCAATGACATCGGTCGGCCAGTGCACGCCGACGTGGACCCTCGAGTAGCAGACCGCGGCTGCCACGGGTGCCAACAGCAGGCCCGCCGCCGGCGATTCGAGCGCCACAGCAGCGACGAAGGCGGCGGCCGACGCCGAATGACCGGAGGGAAACGAGGAGGACACCGGAGGTGCCAGCACCTGGCGCAGCACGGGAACCGACTCGGCGTCCGGCCGAGTCCGCGGGAACAGCGGTTTGAGCAGTCCGTTGGCCGTCGCGCTCGCACCTGCCAGCGCGACGAGTCCCCGAACGCCGCCGCGTCGGGCCGGACCACCTGCGGCCACGAGAAGCGCGGCCGCGCCGAGCCACAGACGACCGTGGTCGGCGGCGTGGCTCAACGTGCGCAGGCCACCGTCCGCTCTGCTCTGCCGCAGAGCGGCACTTCGAGCCACCAGGGACAGATCCCACGCGTGAACGGCCGTCGAGAGCGAGGTGCGCGTGGAAGTCATGACGCCCAGCCTAGGCACGTGCGACGCCATGTTCACGGACGGACGACATCGGGCGCTCCGACACATCGATACGAGGGTTGCGTTGTAGTGTCGAAGTGTGCAGCGACGAATTATGGGCATCGAGACAGAGTTCGGTGTCACATGTACTTTCCACGGACATCGACGGCTGAGTCCGGACGAAGTGGCTCGCTATCTGTTTCGCCGAGTCGTCTCGTGGGGTCGCAGCTCGAATGTGTTCCTTCGCAACGGTGCCCGCCTGTACCTCGACGTCGGCTCGCACCCCGAGTACGCCACCGCCGAGTGCGACAGTCTGTTGCAGTTGGTCACCCACGACCGCGCCGGCGAGCGGGTATTGGAAGACCTGCTGATAGACGCCGAGCAGCGCCTGGCAGAAGAGGGCATCGGGGGCGATATCTATCTGTTCAAGAACAACACCGACTCGGCGGGAAACTCCTACGGCTGCCACGAGAACTTCCTCGTCCAGCGTGCCGGTGAGTTCTCCCGAATCTCGGACGTTCTGCTGCCGTTCCTGGTCACGCGTCAGTTGATCTGTGGCGCAGGCAAGGTACTCCAGACGCCGAAGGCTGCGACGTTCTGCCTGTCGCAGCGCGCCGAGCACATCTGGGAAGGCGTCTCCTCGGCCACCACTCGCTCGCGGCCGATCATCAACACTCGCGACGAGCCGCACGCCGACGCCGAGAAGTACCGCCGGCTACACGTCATCGTGGGTGACTCGAACATGGCCGAGACGTCGACGATGCTCAAGGTCGGAACGGCAGCCCTCGTTCTCGAAATGATCGAGGCGGGTGTGTCCTTCCGAGATTTCGCATTGGACAATCCGATTCGCGCCATCCGCGAGGTCAGTCACGATCTCACCGGACGGCGTCCCGTTCGACTGGCCGGGGGACGACAGGCCAGCGCCCTCGACATTCAGCGCGAGTACTACGCACGAGCCGTCGAGCACCTCAAGACGCGCGAGCCGAACACTCAGGTGGAACAGGTCGTCGACCTGTGGGGACGAACTCTCGACGCCATCGAGACACAGGATTTCGCGAAGGTGGACACCGAGATCGACTGGGTGATCAAGCGCAAGCTGTTCCAGCGCTACCAGGACCGGTACTCGATGGAGCTCTCAGATCCCAAGATTGCTCAGTTGGACCTGGCTTACCACGACATCAAGCGCGGCCGGGGAGTGTTCGACCTGTTGCAGCGCAAGGGGTTGGCCAAGCGTGTCACCGAGGACGAGCAGATCGACGAGGCCGTGGATCTGCCGCCGCAGACCACCCGAGCCAAGCTGCGCGGAGAGTTCATCACGGCCGCCCAGGAGGCAGGTCGCGACTTCACGGTGGACTGGGTGCACCTCAAGCTCAACGACCAGGCTCAGCGAACCGTCCTGTGCAAGGACCCGTTCCGCTCGGTCGACGAGCGAGTGGAGAGGCTGATCGCGTCGATGTAGTGCCGGACGCAGTCGGGTCGTTACCGCTGCGGCCACCCACGAGCAACTAGGCTCGACTGTCGTGGCCACCACCAAAGTCGAACGCCTGATGAATCTGGTCATCTGTCTGCTGTCGACACGTCAGTTCCTCACCGCGGAGTGGATCCGCGAGAGCGTTGCCGGATACGACGACTCCACGAGCCACGACGCGTTCAGCAGAATGTTCGAGCGGGACAAGAACGAACTGCGTGACCTCGGTGTCCCGTTGGAGACCGGTACCGCCACCAGATTCGGTGGCGTCGAGGGCTATCGCATCAATCGTGATGCCTACGAACTGCCCGACATCGACCTCACCAGCGAGGAATCGGCCGCCGTCGCGGTCGCCGTCAAGCTCTGGGAATCGCCCGAGCTCACCTCCGCGGCACAGAGCGCCTTGCTCAAACTCCGAGCCGCGGGAATTCAGGTCGACCAGAACGAGTCGGCCGCGTCGGTGACCGCGGTTCCCGCACGCACTCGGGGCTCCGAACCTGCGCTGGGTGCCTTGCTGGCCGCGATCGACGACGGCAAGTCGGTGCGGTTCCAACACCGCCCCTCGTTGACCGAGCCGTTCACCACCAGAACCGTCCAGCCCTGGGGTGTCGTGACGTTTCGCGGTCGCTGGTATCTGGTGGGACACGACGTGGACCGCAGCGACACCCGCACGTTTCGCCTCTCCCGAATCGGCGACGAGGTGAAGGCGTTCGGCACCCCGCAGAGCGTCCGCAGGCCCGACGGCGTCGATCTGCAGGACATCGTCCGTCGAGTCGCGGGTACGTCCTCGGTATCGGGCACGGCCCGGGTATGGCTGCACGACGGAAGGGCGCTGGAATTGCGCAGGATGGGAACGGTGGTCGGCGTGCAGAGCCTCGGTACCCGCAGCGGCACTGTCGTCGAGGTTCCCGTGCGGTCCTGGGATTGGATCTCGCGGTTGATCGCAGGTCACGGAGCGGATGCGGTGGTACTCGAACCCGCCGAGCTGCGCGCAGACGTGATCTCGACCCTGCAGACGGCGGCCGACGTGGAGAACGAGCGATGAGCGCGCGACTGTCGGTTCGGCTGGCCAGGTTGCTCAACATGGTGCCGTTCTTCATGGCGAATCCCGGGTTGAGCGCCGAGGAGGCCGCGCGGGAGCTGGGGGTGTCGACGGCGACGCTGATGGCCGATCTGAACCAGCTCTGGATGTGCGGCCTGCCCGGCTACGGCCCGGGTGATCTGATCGATCTGTCGTTCTCCGAGGAGAGCATCGACGTGACGTTCTCGGCCGGGATCGATCGACCGCTACGCCTGACATCGACCGAGGCGACGGCTTTGTTGGTTGCGCTTCGATCGCTGACGTCGATGCCCGGCATGGTCGACCCGTCCGCCGCGCAGCGCGCGATCGCGAAGATCGAGACCGCAGCAGGCTCGGCGGCGGCCAACGTGCCGCTCTCGTCCGATCACGAGGGAGCAGGCACGGAGGAGGGTCCGGTGTCGAGCACCGTTCGGTCTGCTCTACGTCACCGGCACGCGCTGGAACTGACCTATTACTCCGCGTCACGAGATGTGGTCACCGAGCGAACCGTCGATCCGATCAGGACCGTTGTCGTCGATGACAACAGCTATCTCCAGGCATGGTGCCGGAGCGCCGAGGGCGTGCGGCTGTTTCGGTTCGATCGCATCGACTCCGCAACCGAACTCGACGAACCGGCCGCGCCGCCGGAATCGGTGCAGGACGAGGACGCCTTCGAGATCTTCAACGACGATCCTTCGCTGTCGCAGGCGCGGCTGAAGGTGTCGCCTGCCTTCACCTGGATCCTGGACTACTACCCGATGACACAGGTTGCTGCGGATGCGGACGGGTCGATAGTGGTCACGATGCGGTTCGCGACGCTGCAGTGGATGACTCGGTTGACGTTGGGCTTCGGCGGCGGCGTCACGGTACTGGCACCTGAATCCTTGGTGAACTCCGTCCGCGACCGAGCGCGTTCGGCCCTGGATGCGTACGCCGAGCTCGACGGCACCGGCGCGGACGGCACCGTCGCCAGATGAACGCGGGGCAAACCCGCGGCCGCCGCTGCCGGAGGCGGTACCCGCGGTCGGGTACGCTCAATTCATCTGATCTGTAGGAGGTTCGCATGGGATTCACCAGTCCCTGGCACTGGGCCATCGTTGCGGTGGTCGTCATCATTCTGTTCGGTTCCAAGAAGCTGCCCGAGGCTGCTCGCGGACTCGGCCGGTCGTTGCGCATCTTCAAGAGCGAGGTGAAGGAGATGCAGAACGACGGCAAGTCGGACGCCGACACTGCGACGGCACAGCAGCCGACCGCTCCCGCGCAGCTGCCCTCGCCTGCGCCTGTCGTGCAGCCGAACACCGAGACCCAGCACGACGCCAAGTCTGCCTGAGCGCACGGCCGCTCAGCACACCTTCGGTGCCAGGCGGCACCGAAGGTTCACTGCTGTCGGTGACGGCTCTCCGCCGCCGTCCGACCGAAGAAGGCTGACCGTAGAACACCATGCGCATTCCGTTCGATCCGCGGCGTAGCAAGCGCCGAGTCAATCCCGACGGCACGATGTCGTTGGTCGATCATCTGTACGAGTTGCGAACCCGGCTCCTGTGGTCGTTGGTCGCGGTCGCGGTGACGACTGCCTTCGGGTTCTTCTGGTATTCGCACACGATCCTGGGCATCGAGAGCCTCGGCGACCTGCTGCGGGGCCCGTACTGCACGCTCGATCCGAGCCTGCGCGCGAACCTGACCAACGACGATCAGTGTCGACTGCTGGCCACCGGCCCGTTCGATCAGTTCCTGTTGCGGTTCAAGGTCGCGTTCACCGCGGGCGTCGTCATGGCCTGCCCCATCTGGCTTTATCAGATCTGGGCCTTCATTACTCCGGGCCTGTACACCAACGAACGCCGATACGCCGTGTCGTTCGTGACCGGGGCCGCAGCGTTGTTCGTCGCCGGAGCCGTCCTTGCGTACTTCGTGGTGGCCAAGGGACTGCACTTCCTGCTCTCGATCGGCGACAACGTCCAGATCACGGCGTTGAGCGGCGATCAGTACTTCGGATTCCTGATCAACCTTCTCATCATCTTCGGTGTCAGCTTCGAGATTCCGTTGCTTGTCGTCGCTCTGAATGTCGTCGGCGTGCTCACCTACGAGCGACTCAAGGCATGGCGTCGAGGTCTCATCTTCGGGCTGTTCGTCTTCGCGGCCATCGCAACTCCGGGGCAGGACCCGTTCTCGATGCTGGCGTTGGCGTTGGCATTGACTGTGCTCTTCGAGATGGCAGTGCAGATTGCGCGGATTCACGACAAGCGTAAGTTGCGCAAGAGAAGAGACGAATGGGGTGATGTGTCAGATGACGAAGCAACGCGCATCGACGGCGCAGGTTCGATCGAGTCACCGGATGCTGTCGCTCCGACACCGCCGTCCAGTGGCCTCGGTACCGCGACCCGAATGCGAGCGCAGTACGACGACACGATCTGACCTCCGGCGAACGGTCGGGTCGATCGCATGACCGAGACGGTTGTCGATACGGGGACGAGCCCCCGACCCACCCAGCTGCAACGTTTCTCGGCCGAGCTCGGCTTCCCACTCGACCGGTTCCAGGTGGACGCGTGCACAGCCCTGGAGAACGGTCACGGTGTTCTGGTCTGTGCTCCCACCGGCGCAGGCAAGACGGTGATCGGCGAGTTCGCCGTGCACCTGGCCCTCGCCGCCGGACGCAAGTGCTTCTACACCACCCCGATCAAAGCGCTGAGCAATCAGAAGTTCGCCGAGCTGACCGCCAGATACGGACGAGACACCGTCGGGCTGCTGACCGGCGATTCGTCGATCAACCCCGATGCCCCCATCGTCATCATGACGACCGAAGTGCTGCGCAACATGCTCTACGCATCCTCGGACGCACTGCGGGGACTCTCGCACGTCGTCATGGACGAGGTGCACTACCTCGCCGACCGTTTCCGAGGGGCGGTGTGGGAAGAAGTGATCCTGCACCTGTCCGACGACGTTCGATTGGTCAGCCTGTCGGCAACGGTCAGCAACGCCGAGGAATTCGGTGCCTGGATGAGCACGGTTCGCGGCGACACCTCGGTCGTGGTGGACGAGAACCGTCCGGTACCCCTCTCGCAGCACATCATGGTGGGCCGTCGGTTGTTCGATCTGTTCGACACTCGGGCCCAGTCGGGCGACGGCAGTCAGAAGATCGTCGTCGACCGTGAGCTCGTCCGACACGTCAAGCAACGTCAGTCCCTCGACTCGATGGACCGCTGGCACGCGCCACACAGCAGGGGCCGCGGCGGTCGTTCGGGTGGCGGGGGTCGCGGTGGCGGTCAGGGCAGCAGCGCGAACAACAGACCACTGGCCAGACCCGATGTAATCGCCAAGCTCGACGAAGAGGGTCTGCTCCCGGCGATCACGTTCATCTTCAGCCGTGCCGGCTGCGACGGCGCGCTGACCCAGTGCATGCGCTCGCGTCTGGTGTTGACGACGCCCGAGCAGGCCGAGGAAATTCGGTACATCGTCGAGAAACACACGTCCGAGCTGCCGCGCGAGGACCTGGAAGTCCTGGGCTTCTGGGAGTGGCGCGATGCACTCGAGCGCGGGTTCGCCGCCCACCACGCCGGGATGTTGCCGGTCTTCCGGCACACCGTGGAGGAACTGTTCGTCAAAGGGCTGGTCAGGGCGGTGTTCGCCACCGAGACACTGGCTCTCGGAATCAACATGCCGGCCCGAACCGTCGTGCTGGAGAAGCTCGTCAAGTTCAACGGTGAGACACACGCCGAACTGACGCCGGGGGAGTACACCCAGCTGACCGGCCGGGCCGGCCGCCGCGGCATCGATGTCGAAGGACACGCCGTTGTGCTCTGGCAGCCGGGAACCGAACCGACCGAGGTTGCCGGGCTGGCGTCGACCCGCACGTTCCCACTGCGAAGTTCGTTCGCCCCGGCGTACAACATGTCGATCAACCTGATCGAACAATTCGGTGCGGCCGATTCGCGTCTGCTGCTGGAACGGTCCTTCGCACAGTTCCAGGCCGACCGCTCCGTCGTCGGAATGGTCCGCGGCATCGAGAAGAACATGCAGACGTTGGAGGCACTCGGTGCACGCCTCGGCGGCCCCGATGGCGAGTACTTCGAGTATGCGCGGCTGCGCGAACGACTGAAGGATCGCGAGAAGACCCTCGAACGCCAGAACAGGTCCGACCGGCGGGACAAGGCCGTCGACTCGCTGCGTGCCCTGCGCCGCGGCGACGTGATCTCGGTGCCGACCGGTCGCCGCAGTGGCCTCGCGGTGGTGTTGGAGCCGGACGACGACCGGGCTGATCCGCGACCCCTCGTACTGACGGAGGACAAGTGGGCGGGCCGGCTTTCGGCAGCGGATTTCCCTTCGCCCGCAACGTCTCTGGGGACGATGCGCCTTCCGCGTTTCGTGGATCATCGCACCGCGAAAACTCGACGTGATCTGGCGGCCGCACTGTCCACTCGCGGAATCTCGCAGCCGTCGGATCGAATCCGACGCAAGTCGACCGCAGCGGACGACAAGGAACTGGCCACTCTGCGCCGCGCCATCCGATCGCATCCGGTGCACGCTCGTCCCGATCGCGACGAGCTCGGCCGCACCGGTGAGCGGTACAACCGGCTGGCGCGCGAGACCGAAACGATGCGTCAGAAGGTATCGGCCACGACGAACTCTCTCGCCCGCACGTTCGACCGCATCCTGGCGTTGCTCGCCGACCGCGGCTACGTGAGCGGAGGCAAGGATCCGAAGGTGACCGAATACGGTGCCAGGCTCAGTCGGATCTATTCCGAGTCCGATCTGTTGGTCGCCGAATGCTTGCGCGGCGGCCTGTGGCAGGGCCTGTCACCGGCAGAGTTGGCAGCGGTGGTCTCGGCGGTGGTCTACGAGTCGAGGTCGGAGGGAGACATCACCCCGCACGGTCCGACGGGTCCGATTCGACATGCACTGACCGAAACCGTTCGGGTATGGCACGACCTACGGGCCGACGAGGTGCGCCACAAGCTGCCGCCGACGCGAGAGCCCGACATGGGCTTCGTCAAGGCGATCTACAAGTGGGCGTCCAACCATTCGTTGGTCGACGCTCTCGTCACGGCGGGGGACAACGGCAAGGCACTCTCGGGTGGCGACTTCGTGCGCTGGTGTCGGCAAGTCATCGACCTGTTGGATCAGGTTCGACTGGCGGCCCCCGAGCCGGAGCTGTCGCGAACGGCAGCACGCGCCATCGCGGCACTGCGTCGCGGCGTGGTCGCCGTCGATGCCGCATGACAGCACCGAATCGGACTGCCGGGTCGGTACAGCGGAGAGTCGTACGGGCGGGTTACTGTACCCCCGACGAATCCGAATTTCAGGTGGAGGCGAGATGAGCGGCCCACACGGTCCGACCGACCCCGACAACAGCTGGTCGCGCAATCCCGACCGGCAGGACGGTGCCGCGAAAGACACACCGGACACCCAGCCTGCTCCTTCCGCCGAGTCACAGACTCCGACGCCGTCGGCGTGGGGTCAGTACGGACAGCCGCAGGCCACGCCGTACGGCGCACCCGGTCAGAGCCCGCAACAGCCCGGCGGCCAGTACCCGCAGGGCCAGTACCCGCAGGGCCAGTACCCGCAGGGCCAGTACCCGCAGGGGCAATATCCGGAGGGGCAGTACCCTCAGGGCCAGTACCCCCAAGGTCAGTACCCACCTGCCGGCTATCCGCAGGGGCAGTACCCCTCGGCCCCGAATGCACAGGGCAGCTACCCCCAGGGACAGGACCCCACCGCCCAATACCCCGCCGGTCAGCAGTACGGCGCTCCCTACCCCGGTGCCGGCGCGCCTGCATCGGGCGATGCGGCGTATCAGAATCCTTACGCACCACAGCAATTCGGTGGTGGGCAATACGGGCCGGGTCCCTACGGCCAGCAACCACAGCAGCCCTGGAACCCCAACCAGCCGTATCCCCATCAGCAGTATCCGAATCAGCCGTACCCCAATCAGCAGGGTCCCGGGCAGACCGGGCCCCGGTCGAAGAAGCCCCTGATCATCGCGGGTGCCGTCGTGGCGGTTGTCGCCGTGATCGCGGTGGTGTCGTACGTCGCGTTCGGCCGTACCACCACCCTCGACACTGCGGCGGCGGAGGAGGGAATCCGCACGGTCGTCACCGAGTCGTACGGTGCGTCCGACGTATCCGGAGTGTCCTGCCCTCAGAACATCGAGGTCGAGGCCGACACCAGTGTCGAGTGCACCCTGACTGTCGACGGTGCGTTCAAGACTGTGACGTTGACCTTCCTCGACGACGACGCCAACTACGAGGTCTCCCTACCCGAATAGGCCCGATTCGGGTAGCGCGATCAGTTCGTCGACGCCGTGGCCGCCATCGCAGCGACGAGGCGGGCCACGGCGTTCTCGATACCGAGAGCCTCGGCGAGTGCGTTCAGCGCGTCGACATCGACAGGTTCGGCCGGGATCTCGTCGGACTTCGACAGCACGACATCGGCGTCGGTCACGACTCGCACGACGGGAAGTGCCGCATCCAGGTAGTCGCTCGCGTTGGCCAGCTTCGCCCGGACTCCCTTGGCCATGTCCGACGACGGGTCGAGCGCCGCAGCACGCAGCGCAGCGACGGATTCGTACTGCAGCATCAGCGTCGACGCCGTCTTCTCCCCGATCCCTTTCACGCCGGGCAGTCCGTCGGATGCATCGCCTCGCAGCAGAGCCAGTTCCGCATACGCCTCGCCTGCTCGATGAAGCGGAACGCCGTAGCGTTCGGAAACCAATGCAGGATCGAACAATTCGGCTTTCGCCAGCCCACGTCCCACGTACAACACGCGCACCTCGTTCGGTTCGTCGGCGGCAACCTGAAGCAGGTCTCGGTCACCGCTGACCACGACAACGGGGTCCCGACGCTCACGCGCGGCCAGGGTTCCCAGCACGTCGTCGGCCTCCAGCCCGTCTGCGCCTGCGGTCGCGATCCCCAACGCGGCGAGCACATCCATGATCATGTCCACCTGTGGTGTCAGCGTCTCCGGCACCTCTTCGCTCTCGGCGACCTCCGGCGCGGCCTCGGCCACCCGGTGCGCTTTGTAGGAGGGCACGAGGTCGACGCGAAACTGTGGCCGCCAATCGAGATCGAGGCACACCGCCAGTCGGCCGGGTTCGGTCCGCGCGATCAACGCCGAGATCATGTCGAGGAAACCGCGGACGGCATTGACCGGTCGACCATCGGGGGCCGTAATCGACTCGGGCAGTGCGTAGTAGGCCCTGAACCACAGGCTCGCGCCGTCGAGGAGGAGCAACGGCGACGTTCCGGGAGTGGTCATGAGGCTCATCTTGCCAAACGGCACTAGCCTGGAGGGATGAGTGTCGATTCTTCGGTCAGTTCCTCACGTTTCTCCAGCGATGTCTACGCGTCTCGGCTCGCCCGCGCGGCTCGCCTGACGTCGGATGCAGGCTTGGATGCCCTGTTGATCACCCCGGGCCCGGATCTGCAGTATCTGATCGGCTCGAAAGCCAGCTCGTTCGAGCGTCTCATCGCCTTGGTCGTTCCGGCCGATGGCAGTACCCCCACGGTCGTGGTTCCGCGGCTCGAACTCGCGGCACTGGGCGATTCCGCGGCGCACGAGCTGTCTCTGACGCTCGTCGACTGGGTCGACGGTGTGGATCCGTACGCCCTGGTGGCCGCGGCGGTGCCGAACGGGACGGCAACGGCCGTTGCCGACGCGATGCCCGCCCTGCATTTCGTGCCGCTGGCCGGTGTCTTCGGAACGATGCCTGTGCTGGCCACGGACGTCCTGCGCGAACTTCGTATGGTCAAGGACGAGGCCGAGATCGACGCGCTACGGCGCGCCGGGCACGCCATCGACCGTGTGCACGCCCGGATGGGTGAATGGCTTCGCGTCGGCCGCACGGAAGCGCAGATAGCGGCGGATATCGCCGCCGCGATCGTCGAAGAAGGGCACACAGCGCCGGAATTCATCATCGTCGGATCCGGGCCGCACGGAGCCGATCCGCACCACGAGGTATCCGATCGAGTCGTCGAGGCGGGCGACATCGTGGTGATCGACATCGGGGGACCCGTCGCACCGGGATACAACTCCGACTCGACCCGCACCTACAGTCTCGGCGAGCCGCAGGCGGAGATCGCCGAGCAGTACGCGGTACTCGAGCGAGCCCAGCAGGCAGCTGTCGATGCGGTGGTGCCCGGTGTCACGGCGCAGTCCATCGATGCGGCCGCCCGCGACGTCCTGGTCGACGCCGGCCTGGGCGAGGCGTTCCTGCACCGCACCGGGCACGGGATCGGCCTGTCGGTGCACGAGGAGCCGTACATCGTTGCGGGGAACGACATCACGCTCACCGAAGGGATGGCGTTCAGCATCGAGCCGGGGATCTACTTCCGCGGACAGTGGGGTGCACGCATCGAGGACATCGTCGTGGTCACCGCAGACGGGTGCGAATCGGTCAACCTCCGGCCGCACGGTCTGGCCGTCCTGCCGGTGTGACGCCACCGGGCGAGACCGAATTCGTCTCGGTCGTTCGATCCAATCCTGCTGTCGACGAGATACTTCGACGCGCACCGCAGCTCGGGCTCCCCGGGTGGTACCTGACTGCGGGTGGCCTCTTCCAGACGGTGTGGAACCACCTGGCCGGTCGGGACCTTCGTACGGGAATACGGGACTACGACTTCTTCTACTTCGACGACTCCGATCTGTCCTACGACGCCGAGAACGAGGTGATCAAGACTGCGGCCTCGCTGTTCGCAGACCTCGGGGTCGACGTCGAAGTGCGTAACGAAGCCCGCGTACATCTCTGGTACGAGCAGCACTTCGGGAGTCGTATCGCACCGTTCCACAGCACCGAGGACGCGATCGACCATTTTGTCTCCACCACGTGCTGTTTCGGCATGACCACCGGTGACGGCGGGAGAGAAGTCGTATACGCGCCACACGGATTCGACGATCTCTTCGCAGGAATCGTGCGGCCCAATCCGCGCGTGCCGATGCAGCATGTGTACGAGGCCAAAGCCGCACGCTGGACGACGGAATGGTCGAACCTGACGGTTCTTCCCTGGCCGTGAAGGACGAGGCGGTGGCTCTCGTCAGCGATTCAGCAGTGAGCGACTACCCAGTACCCGTTGCACCTGAATCTCGATGACGACGCGGGTGGGGTTCTCCCTCGGTACGCGGTAGCGCTGGGCGTAGCGGTTCTCGGCGTCGACGACGGATTCGCGATCGTCCCGCACCACGGCCGGCCCCTCCAGCGTCAGCCAGCGGGCACCGTCGATCTGAGTCACGGCCGCGTACGCTCCGCGACCGGCGTTGATCGCCTTCTGCGACACGTCGTTGGTGATGACCCGAGCACACCGGGCTTCGGCATCGTAGGTGAAGCCGACGGCGACGACGTGCGGGGTTCCGTCGGGTCGCAGCGTCGTCAGAGTGGCCAGGTGTCGCTCGGCAAGGAATTCGAATGCGTCGTCGGCGAGGGCAGTCGCGTCTGCGGGGGTGGCGGCCATGCCCCGACTGTAGTGAATGCGATTTCATCGGCAAGACTGGTCGGCGTGAGCAGACGAGCAGAACCCGCGGCCGGAACGCTGTTGCTGTTGGGCGGGCGCAGCGAGATCGGACTCGAGGTCGCTACCCGACTCGCCGCGGGGCGAACCGTCGTACTGGCAGCTCGGCGCAACACCGACCTCGATGCCCAGCAACGGCGAGTGCAGCAGGCAGGCGCAGACGCCGTCCACACCGTCGAGTTCGACGCGACCGCGATGGACACTCACGCCGAGCTTCTGAACCGGGTTGCCGAGCGATACGGTCCGATCGGGATCGTGGTGCTGGCGTTCGGGATCCTCGGGGATCAAGCGCGAGCCGAGGACGACGCGCAGCACGCTCTCGACGTCATCACCACCGACTTCCTGGCTCAGGTTTCGGTGCTGACACACGCCTCGAAGCTTCTCCGAGCACAGGGGAGCGGCGATTTGGTCGTGTTCTCGTCGGTCGCGGGTGTTCGAGTGCGACGCGCCAACTACGTGTACGGATCCGCGAAGGCCGGTCTTGACGGGTTCGCCAGTGGACTGAGCGACTCACTGCACGGCAGCGGGGTGCATCTCCTGCTCGTTCGTCCCGGATTCGTCATCGGTTCCATGACCGAGGGGATGACACCCGCGCCCATGTCGAGTACGCCGGATCAGGTTGCCGACGGTGTTGTCGCGGCGCTCCGTACGCGTCGGGCCACCGTCTGGATTCCCGGCACTCTGCGCCCGGTCTTCTTCGCCATGCGTCTACTGCCGCAATGGCTCTGGCGCAGGATGCCGCGCTGATGGTGGCACCCGTGCCCAGTCCGATCGTGGTCGTCGGAATCGGTGCGGACGGCTGGGACGGACTGCCCCTCACTTCCCGCACGGCCATCGAGCACGCAGATGTGGTGTTCGGCTCCGCCCGTCAGGTCGCGGGGGTGCGGGAGCACTGCACCGAGACCAGGACGTGGCCCAGTCCGTTGCTGCCGAATCTGCGGCCGATGCTCGACGCCTGCGCAGGTTCTCGCGTGTGCGTGCTGGCCAGCGGGGATCCGATGTTCCACGGCATCGGGGTGAGCCTGGCGCGGGAGTTCGGCGCCGACCGCTTGCGGGTGCTCCCGGCCCCGTCCTCGGTGTCGTTGGCGTGTGCGCGGTTGGGCTGGGCGCTGCACCACACCACGACGGTGTCGCTGGTGAACAACCCGGCCGAGACGGTGTTGCCCGAGTTGGCCGACGGTCGTCGGATACTGGTGTTGAGCCAGGGCGCCAGCACGCCGGGGGAGATCGCGGTGACGCTGTCCGCCAACGGTTTCGGAGCGACCGAGATGACGGTCCTCGAGCAGCTCGGCGGACCGGCCGAGCGGGTGGTCGGCGGGATTGCGCGAGAGTCGACATTCGAGGGCGTCGATCCACTCAATGTCGTTGCGCTGCAGTGTGTCCGAGATCCCGACGCGCCCCGCCACACCCGCATTCCCGGTCTGGCGGATTCTGCGTACACCGGAGACGGTCAGATGACCAAGCGGGAGGTTCGAGCGCTCACGCTCAGCGCGTTGGCACCGGCACCCGGAGAGCTGTTGTGGGACATCGGCGGCGGGTCGGGAACCATTGCCATCGAATGGATGCGGACCGATGGATCCTGTCGCGCCGTGACCTTCGAGAATTCGCAGGCGCGCCGTGAGCAGATCGAGAGAAATGCACTGAACCTGGGAGTTCCAGGCCTCGTGGTGCACGGCGGTGCCCCGGAGAGTTTCGCTGCGGTCGCGGACACTGCACCGGATGCGGTGTTCATCGGTGGTGGGTTGACCGGTGCCGACATGCTCGAGGCGTGCTGGGGCGCGGTGCGCACCGGCGGACGTATGGTCGCGAATTCGGTGACCGCCGAATCGGATTCGTTGCTGCTGACCGCTGCGGCGAAGTACGGCGGCGAGCTCCGCAGGTTCCAGATCTATCGCGGTGAACCGCTGGGCGCGTTCACGACGTGGAGACCGCAGCTCCCGGTCACGCAATGGAGCGCGGTCAAACGGTGAGAGTCCTGATTCTCGGTGGTACGACGGAGTCGCGGGTACTCGCGGCGGCGCTGGACACGGTGCAGGGGATCGAGACGATCACCTCGCTGGCCGGACGGGTCGCCGAGCCGATACTGCCCGTCGGGCAGACGCGAATAGGCGGCTTCGGGGGGTCGGACGCCCTGGCAGTGTGGCTGCGAGACAACTCGATCGACGTGGTGGTGGACGCGACACACCCGTTCGCCTCCACCATCGGAGCACACGCCGAGCAGGCCACTCGAGCGTCGTCGGTCGCGCTCCTGGTGCTGACGCGGCCACCGTGGACCCCCGGCGAGGGTGATCGATGGACCTCGGTTGCCTCGTTGCCCGACGCGTCGTCGGCGATCCCCCCTGGTAGCAGAGTGTTCCTGACAACCGGTAGGCAGGGCGTTCACCATTTCGCGAGTGTCGCTCACTCGTGGTTTCTGGTCAGGGCGATCGACGCTCCGACCGGTCCCGAGCCGCCGCACATGACGTTGCACCTGAGCCGTGGGCCGTTCGACGTCGACCACGAGTCGATGATGCTCGCGGACAACCGAATCGACCTGTTGATCACCAAGAACAGTGGCGGCGACATGACGCGAGCCAAGCTCGCTGCCGCCCGAGCGGCATCGATTCCGGTGATCGTGGTCGACCGTCCGGCGCGAACCGGCTCGGCACCGATGGTGTTCGACGTCGCAGCCGCCGTGGACTGGTTGACGAATCGGCTACGCGCTGGTCTCTGACGGATACCGGCGGGAGGTGAACACCTTCGGCCCGCTGCCCGTGTCGACCACCGTCGTCATCGATGATCCGATGATGAGCAGGCACCGCATGTCGATCGATTCCGGGTCGAGTTCGCCGAGCGTCACGGTGCGAACGGATTCCTGCTCGCTGCCCACTGCGCGTCCGATGACCACGGGGGTCTGGGGCGAACGATGCTCGAGCAGAATCTCTTTCATGGCCGCAACCTGCCAGGTTCGCGACTTCGACGCCGGGTTGTAGATCGCGATCGCCATGTCGGCTCCGGCGACCGCCGAGAGCCGCGCTGCGACGACGTCCCAGGGCTTGAGGCGGTCGGAGAGGGAAACGACGGCGTAGTCGTGTCCCAGCGGTGCGCCCACTCGACTGGCGACGGCGTTGGCGGCCGTCATTCCGGGCACCACCCGTACCGGTACCGAGTTCCACTGCTGCTCGGCCGCCACTTCGATGACGGCGGTGGCCATAGCGAACACCCCGGGATCGCCCGAGGACACCACGGCCACTCGGCGACCCTGCTTGGCGAGGTCGAGGGCGAACGCGGCTCGTTCGGACTCGACCTTGTTGTCACTCGCGTGCCGAATCTGCCCGGGCCTCGGCGGTACCCGGTCGATGTAGGTGACGTAACCGACCAGGTCGGTGGCGGCGGCCAGTTCGGCGCGTACCTCCTCGGTCGTCCATGCGTCGTCGCCGGGACCGAGGCCGACGACGACCACTTCGCCGGTGTCGGTGGGTGTTTCGGCTCGGTTGGACGGGCTCGGCACCACGATCATCGAGAAGTACGGCACGTTGTCGGCGTCCACGGCGTCGAGCACTCGCTGCTGGGGCGTGCTGGCCCGTTCCACGTAGCGCGCCTCACGCAGCCGGCCGGAACGCTCGAGGGCCTCGAGCACAGTCGGGTAGGTCCGGCCCAGTTTCATGATGACGGCAGCGTCGGTGGCGCGCAGTCGGCGCGTGAGTTCGTCTGCGGGCAGCGTGCCGGGAAGCACGGTGAATACCTCGTCTCGCTCCACGAGCGGAGTTGCCAGCGCCGCCGAGGCGGCACTGACCGACGTCACGCCGGGGACGATCTCGACTTCGAAACGATCGGCCAACCGCTTGTGCATGTGCATGTAGGAGCTGTAGAACAGCGGATCACCCTCTGCGAGAAGCGCTACGGAGCGTCCTGCGTCGAGATGGGCGGCCAGCCGTGCGGCGGCGGATTCGTAGAACTCGTCGATTGCGCCCTGATACCCACCCGGGTGCGCGGTGGTCTCGGTGGTCACCGGATAGACCAGGTGTTCTTCCAGCTGTCCGTCGCGCATGTATCCGGCCGCCAGACCGCGGGAGATACTGCGGCCGTGCTGGGCACTGTGGAAGGCGATCACGTCGGCCTCGGCGATCACACGAGCGGCCTTGACGGTCAACAACTCCGGATCACCGGGACCGACGCCGACTCCCCACAGCTTTCCGGTGCTGGTCATTCTTGTTCGCTCGCAATGGCATTGACCGCGGCGACGGTGATGGGGCTGCCACCACGCCTGCCTCGAACGACCAGATACTCCACGCCGAGGTCGGCTGCGATCAGATCCTCCTTCGACTCCGCTGCGCCGATGAATCCGACCGGCCCGCCGACGATGGCTGCGGGTTTCGGGGCTCCGGCCGCGAGCATCTCCATCAGGTGGAACAGTGCGGTCGGCGCGTTTCCGATGGCGACGACGGCACCGTCGAGCTTGTCGCCCCACAACTCCAGCGCGGCAGCGGTTCTCGTGGTTCCCATACTCCGAGCCAAATCCGGTACCCGAGGATTAGACAGGGTGCACAGCACCTCGTTGTCGGCCGGAAGACGCCGACGAGTGATGCCGGTGGCCACCATGTTCGCGTCGCACAGAATCGGCGCTCCCGAGTTCAGTGCCGCGCGAGCGGAGGTCACGACCGTGGGGGTGTACCCGATCGTCTCGGTCAGATCGATCTCTCCGACCGCGTGGATCATGCGCACGACGACCTGTGCGACATCCGGGGCGAACCGAGACAGATCTGCTTCGGCGCGGATGGTCGCGAACGATTGTCGGTAGATCTCCGCGCCGTCGCGGACGTAGTCGTGCATGCCGATCACGATAGGGGAGAGGGACCCCTCAGCAGACAGCCGGTCGTCCCTCGGGCCGAGGCACCCACTCAGGACACGCGGTAGCCGATTCCCGTCGCGATGACGTCGGTCACCTCGCCCTTGGGTCGTCCGCAACGCCGTTCGCACCCGGACCAATGTTGCCGTTCGTCGCGCGGAGTCATCCGGGCATCGACTGCCGCGGAGAGGTCTGCTCGCACGTCGGCCAACGACTTCTCGCATCCCGGAGATCCGGTGCAGGCGCTCACCCGAATCCACGGCGACGCCGCGTCGAAGATCAGTCCCATCGGGGCGAGCACGCGGACGACCTGTTCGGCCGGTTCCTCGTCCACGTCGCAGACGATCAGCGAGCGCCACGGGGTCATGATCAGCGGGCGGTCGATGGCCGCGAGGAACTCGGCGAGCCGCGCCCCGAGAACGCCGTTGGCCAATCCCGCAGCCAGCGCCACCAGTCCGTCGTCCTGGTCGAGCCATCCGATCGGTGGCACCTCCACAGGCGCGGGCATCGGCAGGACGGGGCCGGCCGAGAGCCCGAGACGGTCCACGATCCGGGCAGGCCCGTCGTCCAATTCGGCCACCCGCCACTGGGACTGCCGCAGTTCGACGAAAGCACCCGCGCAGTTCAGCAGCGTGGACACGACACGGTCTCGGTCCACGCGAACGCCGCTGTCCCGGCCCGCCAACAGCACCGCGTAGGACCCGTCCGACTGGGCGTAGGCACCGAAATCCGGTTCGAGTCCGCACAGGTCGCCTCGGCCGTCGTCGAGTGCGAACAGTGTCCTCCCCGGCAGGTCCGCCAGATCGGGTCGCGCACACAGGCCCTCGTCCAATGCACCGACCAGCGCGCGCACATCGGTGAGACCTCCCAACCGGCCCGACAGGGGAGAGGCGAGGATGTTGCGCACCCGCTCGTGAGTCGATGACGGGAGCAACCCTGCGTCGGCCAACCTGCTCGCGAAGCCGTCCGGGTCCGACACCGCCCGCACCTGAATATTGCCCCGCGAGGTCAGCTCCAACGTGCCGTCGCCCAGCTCGGCTGCGGCCTGCGCCAGCACCTGCATCTGTTCCGGTGCCACGACGCCGCCGGGCAGCCGGATTCGCGCCAGCGGCCCGTCTGCGGCCAGGTGGGTCGTCAACGCTCCGGGGCAGCCGTCGGGCACCGACCTCTCTGGCGAACTCATGGTCACCAGGCTACAAGCGCAACGGGTGGCCCGATTCCACGCTCGCCCCGGTAGCATTCGATATCCACGGCTCCGGCCGAGAGGAAACCGGCGAGAATCCGGTACGGTCGCGCCACTGTGATGGCCCTCGGTCCTTCGGGACGGGGCAGAAGTCAGACCCTCTCACCGACGAACCGAAGAGAAGTTATACCGATCATCAGGGGCGCGAAACCCCCGAGGAGGGCGTTACCCGTGTTCTTGTTGCTGTCCACGTCGGACACCGATCTGCTCAGCGCCCGTGCCAGCGGAGCAGACTTCGCCTGGGGCAATCCATCGCGCCTGCTCGCCGAGGACATTCCGGCGATGGCCGAATCGGCCGAATTGATCATCGTGCGCATCCTCGGATCGCGGCGCTCGTGGGAGTCGGGGATCGACGCCGTCCTCGCCACCGGACTCCCGGTCGTCGTACTGGGCGGCGAACAGGCACCCGACGCGGACCTGATGGAGATCTCGACCGTGCCCGCCAACGTTGCCGCGCAGGCGCACAACTATTTGGCCGAGGGCGGATCCGACAACCTCCGTCAGCTGTACAACTTTCTCTCCGACACCGTGTTGCTGACCGGGAACGGTTTCGACGCGCCGCGGCACCTACCGACGTGGGGCCACCTCGAGCGCCACTCCACTCCGCACTCCGCCGGTCCGACGGTGGCGATCCTGTATTACCGCGCCCAGCACCTGGCCGGAAACACGACGTACATCGATGCCCTCGCCGCCGCGGTGGAGAACGCCGGGGCCACCGCGCTTCCGATCTACTGCGCCTCGCTGCGTACCGCGGAGCCCGACCTCCTCGACACCCTGAAATCGGCGGACGCCCTGATCGTGACCGTTCTCGCGGCGGGAGGAACCAAACCGGCCGGGGCGTCGGCGGGCGGCGACGACGAGGCATGGAACGTTGCCGAGCTGGCTGCGCTCGACGTACCGATCCTGCAGGGTCTGTGTCTGACGAGTTCGCGCGCGACGTGGGCCGAGAACGACGACGGACTGTCCCCACTGGACGTGGCCACGCAGGTTGCCGTGCCGGAGTTCGACGGCCGCCTCATCACGGTCCCGTTCTCGTTCAAGGAGATCGACGACGACGGCTTGACCACGTACGTCCCCGATCACGAACGAGCCGCCCGGGTCGCAGGCATCGCCGTCCGGCACGCGCGGCTGCGGCACATTCCGGCAGCCGATCGCCGCATCGCCCTGATGTTCTCGGCGTACCCCACCAAGCACGCGCGAATCGGCAACGCTGTCGGCCTCGACACCCCGGCCAGCGCGATCGCTCTGATGTCGGACATGCGCACCGCCGGCTACGACCTCGGACCGCTCGAGGGCCCGGATTCGGTGCCCGGTCTGGCTGCGCGCGACGGCGACGCGCTCATCCACGCGCTGATCGCCCGCGGCGGCCAGGATCCGAACTGGCTCACCGACGCCCAGCTAGAGGGCAACCCCATTCGCATCTCGGCGGCGCAGTACGGCCGGTGGTTCGAGCAGCTTCCCGCGGATCTGCGCGACGGCGTGATCGAGCATTGGGGCCCGGCACCCGGAGATCTCTATGTCGATCGATCTGCCGATCCGGCCGGTGAAATCGTCATCGCTGCCATGCAATTCGGCAATGTGGTGATCATGGTCCAACCGCCGCGCGGATTCGGCGAAAAGCCGGTTGCGATCTATCACGACCCGGATCTGCCACCGAGCCATCACTATCTGGCGGCGTATCGGTGGATCTCGGCCACGCAGGCCGACGGCGGGTTCGGTGCAGACGCGATGGTGCACCTGGGCAAGCACGGCAATCTCGAATGGCTGCCCGGCAAGACGCTCGGGATGTCCGCTTCCTGCGGAACCGATGCGGCCTTGGGCGATCTGCCGCTCATCTATCCCTTCCTCGTCAACGATCCGGGCGAAGGCACGCAGGCCAAGCGGCGGGCGCACGCCACACTCGTCGATCACCTGATTCCGCCGATGGCGCGCGCCGAGAGCTACGGCGACATCTCGCGGCTCGAGCAATTGCTCGACGAGCACGCGAACATCTCGACACTCGATCCGGCCAAGCTGCCCGCGATCCGGCAGCAGATCTGGACCCTGATGACGGCGGCGCAGATGCACAAGGACCTCGGACTGGAGGAGCGCCCCGACGAGGAAGTGTTCGACGACATGTTGCTCAACGTCGACGGGTGGCTGTGCGAGATCAAGGACGTGCAGATCCGCGACGGACTGCACATTCTGGGGCAGGAACCGGTCGGAGACGCCGAGGTCGAACTGGTTCTCGCAATGCTGCGGGCCCGGCAGATGTGGGGCGGGGAGCAGACGGTTCCCGGGCTGCGAGAAGCACTGGGGCTCAGCGAGGACGGCGACGAGGATCGCACCCGCGTCGACAGCATCGAGGCCGTCGCCCACGGATTGGTCGCTGCGATGCAGGCAACGCAGTGGGATCCCGCCGCGGCTGCGCGGGTGGCGGGCGAGCACGGCGCAGTGGTTGCGCAGATTCTCGAGTTCGCCGCAGCCGAGGTCGTCCCGCGTCTGCGCGGGACTTCGCGCGAGATCGCTCAGGTACTGCACGCGCTCGACGGAGGTTTCATCGAAGCAGGGCCGAGTGGTTCACCGTTGCGCGGACTCATCAACGTGTTGCCCACGGGTCGCAACTTCTATTCCGTCGATCCGAAGGCCGTGCCGTCGAAGTTGGCGTGGGAGACCGGGCAGGCGATGGCGGAGTCCTTGCTCGCTCGCTACCGCCAGGATCACGGCGAATGGCCGAAATCCGTCGGGCTGTCGGTGTGGGGCACGTCGGCTATGCGGACCTCCGGCGACGACATAGCAGAGGTGTTCGCCCTGCTGGGAGTCTCGCCGGTGTGGGACGAGGCGTCGCGCCGGGTGACGCGGCTCCAGGTGATCGACCTCGCGGAGCTCGATCGCCCCCGTATCGACGTGACGGTCCGCATCAGTGGATTCTTCCGCGACGCGTTCCCCCACGTGCTCGCGTTGCTCGACGATGCGGTCCGTATGGTCGCCGCATTGGACGAGCCGGCCGATCGGAACTACGTGCGAGCGCATGCGCAGGCCGATCTCTCCGAGCACGGTGACGAACGGCGTTCCACCACACGCATTTTCGGCTCGAAGCCGGGCACGTACGGCGCCGGGTTGCTCCAGCTGATCGACAGCAAGACCTGGCGCAGTGACGACGACCTGGCGCAGGTCTACACCACCTGGGGCGGCTTCGCGTACGGCCGCGGTCTCGACGGCGTTCCGGCCTCGGACGACATGCGCACCGCCTACAAGCGCATTGCCGTCGCCGCAAAGAACACCGATACGCGTGAGCACGACATCGCCGACTCCGACGACTACTTCCAGTACCACGGCGGCATGGTCGCAACCGTGCGTGCGTTGACCGGAAAGTCGCCCGAGGCGTACATCGGTGACAGCACGCGGCCGGAATCGGTTCGCACGCGCACGCTCTCGGAAGAGACGGCGAGGGTCTTCCGCGCGCGGGTGGTGAACCCGCGGTGGCTCGAAGCGATGCGCAGGCACGGTTACAAGGGCGCGTTCGAGATGGCGGCGACCGTGGACTACCTGTTCGGCTACGACGCGACGACCGACGTGGTGCAGGACTGGATGTACGAAAAGCTGGCCGAGACGTACGTGCTCGACGAGCAGAACAAGAAGTTCATGCAGCAGTCCAATCCGTGGGCGCTGCACGGTATCGCGGAGCGGCTACTCGAAGCGGCGGAGCGAAAGATGTGGGCCGAGCCGGACAAGCAGGTTCTCGACGGCTTGCGTCAGGTGTATCTGGAAACCGAGGGCGAGCTCGAAGGGGAGTAGCGACGTACTCTGAGCGGTATGGCTGCCACCTTCGAAGACATTGCCAAGGGCAAGTACGTACTGCTGACGACGTTCAAGAAGGACGGCACCGGGGTGCCGACCCCGCTGTGGGGTGCACTCGACGGGAATCGGCTGCTGGTGTGGACGGTGGCCGATTCATGGAAGGTCAAACGAATTCGGCGCAATTCCGCAGTCACCCTGGCGCCGTGCGACATGCGCGGTAACCCCAAGGGAGACGCGGTCGAGGCGCGGGCCGAGATACTCGACGCGGCCGAGACGGAGAAGGCCCGTGCAGCGATCGCGTCGAAGTACGGCATTCTCGGCTGGCTCACCGTCAAGGGCAGTGTGCTGCGCCGGGGAAAGAGCGGCTCCGTCGGGCTGGCGATCACCGCCGCCTGAGGCGAAGTCGGCACCATCACTCGTATGCGCAGTTCCGAATGCTTCATGAGGTAGCTTCCCCTGCTGCCGGAATGGAGCATCACGTGCCTATTGCAGTGACCGATTACAACCATGTTCGCCTCACCGTCAGCGACATCGACCGGTCCCGGTCGTTCTACGATTCGGTGTTCGGCTTCGACGTCGCGTACGCCTGGGATCCCGACGCGGACGACGAGACCAAGGAGGCCCTCTGGTTCCTCTTCGGCGGCGTCATCTACAAGTTCGGCGGCGGACTGCTGGGTCTGCGGCCGGTCGCACCTAGCGACGACACGTTCGCCGAGGACCGCTGCGGGCTCGATCACCTGAGCTTCACGGTGGACACCCGCGCCGCGCTCGAGGACGCAGTGAAGACACTCGACGAGTTGGGCATCGCGCACGAGGGCATCAAGGACGCAGGACCCGGACTGTCCATCCTGGAGTTCCGCGACCCCGACAACATCGCACTCGAGCTCTCCGGCCCCGACAAGTAGAGAGCGCTACTGAGCAGCGCTGACCGACGACATGTGAAAGTCCGGGATGCGTAGCGGCGGCATTGCTGTGCGGGTGAACCAGTCCTTCCACTCGCGCGGCAGTGTCGCCTCGGTCTTTCCCGCCTCGGTAATGCGTCGCAGCAGGTCCAGGGGGCTTTCGTTGAACCGGAAGTTGTTGACTGCGCCGATGATTCGACCGTCCTCGATGGCGTAGACACCGTCCCTGGTCAGTCCGGTGAGCAGCAGCGAGGTCGGATCGACCTCACGGATGTACCAGAGTGTGGTCAGCAGCAGACCGCGCTCGGTTGCGGCGACCATGTCGTCCAGCCCGGTGTCGGTGCCGCCGGCCATGACGAGGTTGTCTCCGGGGACCGCAACGGGTGCACCGAATCTCTGCGCTGCTGCTCGCGGGTAGGACAGGGCCGCCACCGAACCGTCGCGCACCCAGTCGACGCGCTCGATGTCCATGCCGTTGTCGAACACCGATACCGAATCACTCGACGACCCGGCCACCACGAACGGCACGTACTCGAGTCCGGATTCGCGAGGATCGGAGTACAGCGTCAGCGGCAGTTCGGTGAGCTTCTCGCCGACGCGTGTTCCCCCTGCCCGCGAGAGTGCGGTGCGTCCCTCTTGCGCCCCGCGGCCTTCCATTGTCCACATCAGGTAGATCATCAGGTCGGCCACCGCCGACGGTGGCAGCAGTGTCTCGTAGCGACCGGCGGGCAGTTCGATGGTGTTTCGGGCCCAGCCGAGTCGAGTGGACAGCTCGGCCAACATGGTTCCGGCAGAGACGTCCTGGAAATCGGTGGTTCCGGTGCCCATCCACGCGCTCGCCCCGGATCGCTTGCCGTTGATCTCGACCGAACCTGTGGGTCGAGTGAACGTACGACGAACACCGGTCGAGGTTCCGAGCCAGACGTTGTCGACGGTGTGCTGCGCGAACCCGTACAGCGCGTCCTCGCCATCGAAGCCGACGTTCAATTCCGTTGCGAGCGAGCCGAACACGTCGATCGACGTGTGCGTCGCACTGCGGTCCCAGTCCTCCGAGCCGGAGGCAGCAACGACCGATTCCGGGGTCAGCAGCGGCATCGCGTCCTCGGCAGGCTCTGCCGACCGCGCTGCCGCTTCGCTCGCCCGAACCACGGCCGCGATGTCGTCCGGATCGACACTCGTCGACGACACAGTGCCCACTCGAACGGTCGAGTCTCGCACGATGGAGACCACCTCCCAGCGCCGGGAGGTCGCGATTCCGTTGGTGGTCATCGAGTTTCCGGCCCACCGCAACGTTGCGTCGCTGGAGTCGGTAACGATCACGATGGTGTCGTCGACACTCGCGCAGGCGAGTGCACGTTCGATCACGAGCTGCGCGGCGATCATCGACCTGCCTCCGATCGGGTGTTCAGGACGTTGACTCCACGAAAGAGCGCGACCGGACAGCCGTGGCTGACCGCGGCCACCTGCCCGGGTTGCGCCTTACCGCAGTTGAATGCGCCGCCGAGTCGCCACGTGGACGGTCCGCCGAGCAGTTCCATCGAGCCCCAGAATTCGGTGGTCGTCGCCTGGTACGCCACGTCGCGCACCTGGCCGTCGAGCACGCCGTTGCGGATGCGGTAGAAGCGTTGCCCGGTGAACTGGAAGTTGTAGCGCTGCATGTCGATGGACCAGCTTTTGTCTCCGACGACGTAGATGCCGTCCTCCACCTCACCGATGACGTCGGCGGTGGATCGATCGGTGTCGGGGTCGGCCTGCAGCGACACGTTCGCCATCCGCTGGATCGGAACGTGATGCGGAGAATCTGCGTACGAACACCCGTTGGACCGATCGAGCCCGAGTTTCGGTGCGAACACTCGATCGAGTTGGTAACCGACGAGTGTCCCGTCGCGCACCAGGTCCCATCTCTGCGACGCCACTCCGTCGTCGTCCCAGCCGATACTGGCCAGGCCGTTGATCTCGGTCCGATCGGCGGTGACGTGCATGATGGGCGATCCGTAGCGCAATGTTCCCAACTGATCAGGGGTTGCGAACGAGGTGCCGGCGTAGGCGGCCTCGTACCCGATGGCCCGATCGTATTCCGTTGCGTGCCCGATCGACTCGTGAATAGTGAGCCACAGGTTGGTCGGATCGATGACCAGATCGGTGGGTCCCGCCACGATGGCCGGTGCCTTCACCTTCTCGGCCAACCATTCGGGAATTCGGGCCAGCTCGTCGGCCCAGTCCCACGTGCTGTGCTCACCCAGATACTCCCAGCCCCGTCCGACGGGTGGCGCGAGCGTGCGCATGGTCTCGAATGCACCGGCCGATCGATCCACCGTGGTGGCCTCGATCTGCGGATGGAGTCGCACTCGCTGCTGCACGATGCTGCTGCCGGCCAGATCTGCGTAGAACGACTGTTCCTTGACCTGCAGCACCGAGGCGGTGACGTGGTCGACGCCGTCCGACGCGGCCAGCCGAGACGAATACTCCGCCAGCAGCGCCACCTTCTCGGTGGTGGGTACCTCGAACGGGTCGATCTCGTACTCGGACACCCACGTTGCATCCGAGTACACCGGCTCGGCGGCGAGTTCTACGTGCTCGCGGTTGAGCGATCTGAGGGCCGTCGCCACCTCGATTGCACTCCGGGCCGTGGCTGCGGCGGCCTCGGTGCCGAGTTCTGCGTGCGAGGCGAAACCCCAGGTGCCGTCGACCACCACCCGCACGGCGAGGCCGATCTCACCGGCATCGATGACGGATTGAACGGAGCCGTCGCGCAGCGAGATCGACTGAGTCGTCGAACGCTGCACCCGAACGTCGGCATGTGTCGCGCCTGCCGACCGTGCCGTGCTCAGCGCGGCATCCGCGAGGGCACGTAAGGGCAGAGCCAGGAAGTCTGCGTCGACCGACCGATTCGATTGTCTCGTCACGACTGCTGACGCTAGCCGAATTGCTGCCACCCGAGCCGAACGACCATCCCCACGACCACGACGAGCAGGACGATTCTCACGAATCCGGCACCGCGGGCGACCGCAGTCCGCGACCCGAGGACGGCACCGAAGACGTTGCACACCGCCATGGCCGCGCCCAGTTGCCAGTAGACGCTGCCGGTGACCGCGAAGAAGGCGAGAGCACCGACGTTGGATCCGACGTTGATCACCTTGGCCATCGCGGCACTGCGCACGAACTCGGTGCCGAGCATCGTGGCGAAGACGATGATGAGGAACGTTCCGGTGCCGGGCCCGAGGATGCCGTCGTAGAAGCCGATTCCGGCGGCGGCCAGACCGATGACGATCAGCACTTTTCGATGGGTCGGCGGCGACGGTGCCGCGGTTCGACCGATGGTCGGGCGGCACGTCACCAGTATTGCCACGCCGACGAGAACGACCATGATGATAGGGATGAACAGCTCGCGGTCGATCAACGACACCGCGGCAGCGCCGAGCGCGGAGGTCACGGCCGCGAGCACACCGGCCGGCACCAGCACCGTCCAATTCAGCGTCACCTTCCGCGCAAAAGTGACGACGGCGGCGACGGTACCGAACACCGCGGTTGCCTTGTTGGTCGCCAGCGCTGCCTGCTGAGTCAGTTGCGGTGCGACGAGGAGGATTGCCGGCAACAGGATCAGGCCGCCTCCGCCCACCACTGCATCGACCCAACCGGCTGCGGTGGCAGCGACCAACAGCAGTCCCCAGTCGGCAGCAGTCATACGGCAAACTCAATCACATGCGTCGATTCAGTCTGTGGCTACGTGGGCAGCCCTTCGTGGCCGATGCTCTCCTGGCAGTCGGGCTGTTTCTCGTCGACATACTGGTGTTCGTCAGCTCGTCCGACGGTCTGAACGGACCGTTGTTTCTGGTGTTCTCGGTGGTGCTGACAGTTCCCGTCGCGTGGCGTCGGCGTCTGCCCCGCTCGATCGCGGCCGTGACTCTCGTCACGACCACTGCCTCCGACATCGCAGGCAGTATGGCGGGCGACGCGTACAACGGTCACCCGGCCGCGCTGGCTCTGCCGATCATGCTCTACACGCTGGTCGCGTACGTCGGTCGAGCACAGGGTGGCGTCTATGCCGTCGCCCTGGCTGTGTACACCGCCGCGAACCTTTTTCTGTTCGACCAACCGTTGTTCACGACACTGCTGTTCAACGCGCTGATGTACGCACTGTCGTGGGTTGCAGCAGAATTTCTCGGGGCCCGCCGGGCATACGACGAAGCGACCCAGGCTCGACTCGTCGTGGCCGAGTACGACAGAGACCGCCGCGCCGAAGAGGCGGTGATCATGGAGCGCACGCGCATCGCGCGAGAACTGCACGACGTCATCGCTCACGGCGTGAGCGTCATGGTCGTCCAGGCCGACGGCGCCTCGTACGCGATCAGGCGAAACCCCGAACGCGCGGAGCAGGCGGTTGCCAACATCTCGGCGACCGGTCGACTCGCTCTGTCCGAGTTGCGCAGGACCGTCGCGTTGCTGCGGACGTCACCCGACTCGGACGACATGCCCCAGTACGGCACCGCGGGCCTCGCTCGGGTCGTCGAGATGATGGGGCGAGCCGGATTGAACGTCGAGATCGAACAGACCGGGAACCTCGACGACATCAGTCCGGCGATCAGCCTGGGCGTGCACCGTCTGGTTCAGGAATCGTTGACCAACGTTCTGCGCCACGCCGGCCACGCCCCGCGCGCCATCGTGAAGGTCGTTCGCGAGGACGAGGCGGTCACCGTCGAGATATCCGACAACGGAACCGGTAGCGAACCGTCGTCGACGGCGGGCGGCGGACACGGATTGCTCGGTATGCGTGAGCGAGTCGCCGTGTTGAACGGCACCCTGTCCGCAGGCCGCACCCCACACGGCAATTGGCTCGTGCGGGCGACGTTGCCGATCGACTGAGTACTAGGTTGAGTCCGTGCCCATCACCGTTGTCGTCGTCGACGACCAGGAACTCATGCGTATGGGTTTGAACATGGTGCTCGAGGCACAGGACGACATCGAGGTGGTGGGGGAGGCATCCGACGGCGCAGCTGCTGTCGAGGCCGTGACCAGGCTGGCCCCGACGGTGGTGTTGATGGACATTCGTATGCCCGGCATCGATGGGGTCGCCGCCACCCGCACCATCACCGAATCCGGCTCCGAAGCACGCGTGCTGGTGATGACGACGTTCGACCTCGACGACAACGTCCTCGGTGCGCTTCGGGCGGGTGCCAGCGGATTCCTGCTCAAGGACACGCCCCCGGAGGATTTGATCTCCGCGATCCGCAGCGTGGCCGCAGGCGATGCCGTCGTCTCGCCCAAGGTCACCAAGCGTTTGCTCTCGCGGTTCGTCGCCCAGTCCGAATCGATCGCCGATGCGTCGGTACTCGATGCCCTCACCGGGCGTGAACGCGAGGTGCTGGTGCACTTGGCAACCGGGCTGTCCAATGCCGAGATCGCCGCAGTCCTGCATCTGTCCGAGGCGACGATCAAGACCCATATCGGCCGAATCCTGACGAAGCTGGGTGTCCGCGACAGAGTCCAGGCCGTGGTTCTGGCATACGAGACGGGTCTCGTGCGACCGGGTTCCTAAAGAATTTCCGGCAAACCGGACGCCTCGGGAGCGTTTCGGACTTCCCGCGCGTTGTACCGGTGAAGCGAAGAAAGGACCGTCATGCTCGCTCTGTTCGTACTCTATGTCGTGGTCGAGGTCGCAGCGCTGGTCGCCGTGGGAAGCGCGATCGGTGTGCTCTGGACCGTCGTGCTGTTGATCGGCGGGTCCCTGATCGGGTCACTGCTGGTGCGGTCGCAGGGCAGACGGGTGCTGGACGGGTTGCAGCGGGCATCGCGAGGCGAGCGGTCGGCCGGCGGCGCTGTTGCCGACGGCGCTCTGTTCGCCGCAGGGTCGGTCGCGATGTTCGTTCCGGGTCTGGTGACCACGGTTGTCGGATTGCTGTTGCTGATTCCGCCGACCAGGTGGCTACTACGCCCAGCGGTGATGTGGGCCGCCGCACGTTGGTTGCCGCAGGTTGCGACCGCGACGCGGCGCATGCGACCCACCGTCATCGACGGTGAGATCCTCGACGATCGCGTCGACGACAGCACTCGAGCACCGAATGCCTCCGGTTCTGCGCCGATCCTCGAAGGACAGGTGATCGAGGCCGACGGGTTCGAATCCGCTGCTGGGGATTTCCGGAAGCCACACCGGTAGGGGCAGACTGGTCGTTCGTGACCACCGAATTGTTCTGCGGCGGACGGATCTACAGTCCGACGGCTTCCGACGCCACCGCCATGGCCGTGACCGATGGAATCGTCAGTTGGATCGGTGAGGATCGAACCGGTCGAGCGCTCCACCCAGGAGTCCGCATCACCGACCTGGCCGGGTCCTTCGTGGCACCGGCGTTCGTCGATACTCACGTGCACGTCACCGATCTGGGTCTTGCTCTGATCGGTCTCGATCTGTCCGGCTGCACGTCGCTCGAACACTGCGTGCGGGCGCTCGCCGAGCATGCTTCGTCGTCCTCGGACGCCCTGGTCTGGGGACACGGTTGGGACGAATCCGGGTGGCCCGAACAACGCGCACCGTCGACTGCCGACCTCGATGCGGCAGCGCCCGGGCGCCCGGTGTACCTCACTCGCATCGATTCGCATTCGGCCGCCGTCTCGACGCCCTTGCGCATCGCCGCGTCCGGTATCGAATCCACCGCAGGTTTTTCGGAGCAGTCTCCCCTTACCGCCGCCGCACATCACCTCGCACGTCTGACGGCACGGTCGATGATGACAGCCGACACTCGGGATCGGGCTCGAACTGCTGCGCTCGACGTTGCTGCGGCGCAGGGAATCGTCGCAGTCCACGAATGCGCTGGTCCGATCGTGTCGGGTCTCGACGACTTCCGTGAACTGATGGCCACCGAACACGGAGTGGAGGTTCGCGGCTACTGGGGCGAACTGGTCGAGACGGCGGAGCAGGCACGGCAACTGCTGGACGACACCGGTGCCCACGGGCTGGCCGGAGACATCTTCGTCGACGGCTCGCTCGGATCACGGACCGCATGGTTGTCGTCGCCGTACGCGGACGGCACCGGATCGGGCGAACCGTACGAGGACGTCGATGCGATCGCAGCACACATCTCGGCCTGCACCACGGCCGGAGTGCAGGCGGGTTTTCACGTCATCGGTGACGCGGCTGTCTCGGCCGCTGTCGCCGCCTTCGAGCAGGTGGTGGCTCGGCTGGGAACTCCTGCCGTAGCCGCCTGCGGCCATCGGCTCGAACATCTGGCCATGGTGGCACCCGAACAGGCCGACCGGTTGGCCTCGTGGGGTGTCATAGCCAGCATGCAACCAATGTTCGACGCATTGTGGGGCGGTTCGGACGGACTGTATGCAGCGAGGCTCGGCACCGAGCGTGCTTCGGCGCTCCATCCGTTCGCCCGCCTGGCATCGGCGGGGGTGTCGCTCGCACTGGGATCGGATGCGCCGGTCACCCGTCTCGATCCGTGGGCGACGGTCAGAGCCGCGGTCAACCATCACACGCCTGGCAGTGCCATCTCGCCTCGGGCTGCCTTCTCGGCCGCGACCCGCGGAGCGTGGCGCGCGGGCGGAGTCCGAGACGGGTTGGCCGGCACGTTGGTGCCGGGAGCGCCCGCGTCCTTCGCGGTGTGGGAGGTCGACGAACTCGTTGTACGAGCTCCCAAGGACAGCGTGCAACGCTGGTCGACGGATCCGCGAGCGGGTGTGTCGCCGTTGCCGAGTCTCGACGTGACGTCCGCGAGCCCCCAGTGCTCGATGACGGTGCATCGTGGACAGGTCATCCATGAGAAGTGAGTCGGTTCCGACCGCTGTGACGGAGCTCTCGTCGGGGGAAAGGTTACGCCGGGCTGCGGTGTCCACCGCGCTGTCCGTCGCCGGCGGTGGCCTGATCTTCGCCAGCTTTCCTCCGCGAACCCTGTGGTTCCTGGCACCACTGGGCATCGCGATGCTGGCCGCAGTCCTGACCGGCTTCGGTGGGCGACGATCGGTGTCGCTCAAAGCCGGGTTCGGGTACGGCTTCGCCGCCGGTCTCGGGTTCTTCGTTCCGCTGCTGCCGTGGATCGGTGTCTACGTCGGTCCGATGCCGTGGCTGGCGCTCGCTGCCGCCGAGTCCGTCTTCGTCGGCTTGTTCGGCACTCTCGGTGTGCTGGCAGCACGAACTGCCTGGTGGCCGTTGTCGATGGCATTGGCCTGGAGTCTGACCGAATGGCTGCGATCCAGTGTTCCCTTCGGTGGCTTTCCGTGGGGCAGATTGGCTTTCGGTCAGCCCGAGGGCTGGTTGTTGCCCCTGGCGAGCATCGGTGGTGCACCGTTGCTCGGTTTCGGTGTGGCACTGACCGGAACCGGCATGGCTGCACTACTGCTGCTGGGCTCCCGACGGGATGGAATGCGTTCCGTCGTCGGACCGGTCGCTGCAACGACAGTCGCATCGATCGTGGCGCTGGCCGTGTTGCCGACTCTGCACAGCAACGACGCTCCGGAGGGTGACGAACGGACGGTGACGATCGCAGCCGTACAGGGCAGCGTTCCGCGGCTCGGTCTCGATTTCAATGCCCAGCGTCGCGCTGTACTGGACAATCACGTCAGCGAGACGATGGCGCTGGCCGCCGACGTCGATGCAGGTCGGCAGCCCGCGCCGGATCTCGTGGTGTGGCCCGAGAACGCGTCCGATATCGATCCGTTGAGAAACGCCGACGCTGCGACTCTCATCACACAGGCGTCCGTGGCTGTCGGAGCCCCGATCCTCGTCGGTACGGTTCTGGTCAATGCCGATGGCACGAACACGAATTCGGTTATTGCGTGGAACGGTACGGATGGACCGGGTGAGCGGCACGACAAGAAGATAATTCAACCGTTCGGCGAATACTTGCCATTCCGAAGCTTTTTTCGTTTGTTTTCGGAATATGCCGACCGAGCGGGTTATTTCGTCCCGGGGTCGGGAAACGGAGTGGTGCACGCCGCAGGAATAGCCGCGGGAATAGCGACGTGCTACGAGGTCGCATTCGATCGTGCGCTCGAGGAATCGGTCCGCTCGGGTGCCGAGTTCATTGCCATCCCCACCAACAACGCCACCTTCGGCGACACCGAAATGACCTACCAACAACTTGCGATGTCCAGAGTGCGCGCCGTCGAGCACGGGAGAACGGTCGTGGTGGCCGCCACCAGTGGCGTCAGCGCGATCGTGGCACCGGACGGCGGTGTCCTGCAGCAGACGCCGCTCTTCACCGCTGATGTACTGGTCTCCAGTGTGGTCCTACGCCAATCGCTCACCGTCGCCACCAGGCTCGGGAGCGGATCGGAACTGGTGTTGTGTCTGGCCGCAGTCGTAGCGCTCGGCGCGACGGTTCTGGCCGGACGGCGCTCTTCTGCCGAAAACCGTCGGTGAGTCTGCAAATTCCGGCTTTTACGCATCCCGGAGTCCGATGCAGATCCCGCGGTGTTGTGGCGAACGCCGCTCGACGTCATTCGATCGACCGAATAGGGCACGTTCGAGTGGCACTGGTGGTGACTTCTGTAACAGGCTGGAGATGGCGGTCGATGATTTTTATGACTACCGCACAAAGGAATCTCACCGATGTTGTATCTTTGAAGGCCGCTGGAGGTGTTCGATGCCGAATTCGGGTGTGACTTCAGCGGATGGCCGACGGTATCGGCGTCGATGCAGTTGCGCACTGTCGACGTGAGCATTTCGAGCGTGCCGTACGCCTGGCGGGAGGGGGAGTTAGTGTTGCACACGACGATGCAATCGACTGTCGGTAGCCGCCGGTTCTGCGATCCCACAGTTTGTTCTCTGCGGTGAAACCCGGCTGACTCCCCGTTTCAATCCGCTCGGCCGAGCGCGACGAATCGATACAGAACTCTTTCACCACCGAACGTGTGTCGAACCGACACCGATGCAGACCAGAACGGAAGCCAGAATTGCCCAATCGCGCGCAGAGGCCGACGCGGCTCGACAGTCCGAGCCGAACCGAAAGCTCCGGGTCGATCGACCCGACGTCGGCAATCGCCGCCGCTACCGTGCCGCCGAAGGGCAAGTGAATGCGCGCCACGACGACCGGTGGGTCACAGACACCTCCGTCCGGCTCCGGTTTCGAGAGCGGCTTTCCGCTGTCCTCTGCACAGCGAGGCATGTGGTTCGCGCAACAACTCGCACCTGATGTACCGGTCTGCATCGCCCAGTACGTAGATCTGCGAGGCAGCCTCGACATAGCAGTGCTGCAGGAAGCGTCGGCGCAGGCCGGACACGAATTCCAGTCCGCCTACCTCCGCCTGACGCAGGTCGACGGCGAACCGGTGCAGATGGTCGATCACTCCATCGACCAGTCCGTGCACTATCTGGACCTGCGCGACGAAGACGATCCCATGACCTCGGCCCTGCGCTGGATCGACGAGAACTACGTACAGCCGGTCGACATGGAGAACGACCCACTCGTCGAGAGCTGGATCATCCAGGTCGAGGACGACCGCAACCTCTGGTACAGCAAGATCCACCACGTCGCGCTGGACGGCTACGGTGCCATGACGCTCGTCAATCGCACCGCCGCCCTCTACACCGCAGCAGTCGAGCAGGTCGAACCTGCGCCCAACAAAGCCGCGGAGCTTCGCCGACTGTTCGAGCTCGATCAGGAGTACCGGACGTCGTCACGGTTCGAGTCCGACAAGGAGTACTGGACTTCGCGCGCTGCGGACATCCACGACGGAGCATCCCTGTCCAACCGGCCTGGGCGCACCATCGCAGCGAGCAAGTTGCGCAGCATCGCCCTGCCCGAGGACGTCGTCACCGCACTCGAAGGATCGGATACCAGCAAGGGCGGAACCGCCGCTGCGGTGTTCATCGCTGCGTTCGGCTGCTACCTCTCCCGAATGACCGGGCGAGAAGACGTGCTGGTCAACATCCCGGTGTCGGCGCGCACCACTGCCTTGCTGCGTCGATCCGGCGGAATGCTCGTCAACGTCGCACCGATTCCGATGCACGTGTCCCAGGACGCCACCGTGGGCGACCTCGTGCAACAGGTGCAGTTGGAGCTCATGGGTGCGCTGCGGCACCAGCGCTTCAGCATCGAGGACATCCGGCGGGAACTCGCGGCATCCGGCAGTGACAAGCAGCTCGCCGGCCCGATGGTCAACATGATGCTGTTCCACCAGCAGATCGAGCTCGGGTCGATCGTCGGCGAATTCAACATCGTGACGTCGGGTCCGGTCGAGGATCTTCTGGTCAATGTCTATCAGAGTGGTTCTCCGGCAAGGACATACGTCGACTTCAGGGCCAACCCGAACCGGTACGACGACGACGACCTCACCGCACACCATTCGAGCTTCGTCGACATGGTGGAAGCCTTCATCGCGGCGGGCCCCGATACTCCCGCTGTCGAGGTGCACCCCGACAGCGCCAGCGAAGGCCAACGACGTCGCCGTGTCGCGGCCCAGACCGCGTACTGGACCGATCGCCTGGCCGATGCGCCCGATCTGCTCGATCTGCCCTGCGATCGACCGCGGCCCTCGCGTATCGGCCATGTTCGTGCGTCTCATGAGGTGGCTGTCGGATCCGCTAACTGGGCCGCTGTGGAACGATTGGCCGCCGACCGGTCCACGACCCCGTTCGTGGTCTTCGAGTCCGTGCTGGCTGTACTGCTGTCACGATTGGCGAACACCGACGACGTGTCGATTGCCGTGCCCACTGCTGCCGGCGACGCCGTCGTTCTGCGGACTCGACCCGACGGTCGGCACTCGTTCTCCGACTTCGTCGAGTCGTCGAGTACGGACTTCGATGCCGCGATGGCGCACAGCGAAGCGTCGTTCGACGACGTCGTTCGTGCCCTCGGCCTGCCCAGCACCGGGTCGTACAACCCCCTTGCGCAGGTTGCGCTCCGATTCGGTCCATCCGCCTTGCCGCAGGACGGATCGGCAATGGATCTTGTCGTCACCGTCGACGAGTCCAATTCTCCCACTGTCGTTTTCGATTACGCCACAGAACTGTTCGACGCTACGAGCGTGGCTCAACTCGGTCGCCGGGTGCTGCGGATCCTCGACGCTCTGACGAGTGAGCCGGACCTGCTGATCGGTGACGTGGACCTTCTGTCCGCCGCCGAACGCGCTCGCCTGGCTCCGGTTCGTGGTCCGCGGTCTGTGGTGGGTGTGGTGTTGCCGGAGTTGTTGGCTGGTGCTGTGGGTGTGGCCGGTGTCGGTGGTGTTGCGGTGGTGTCGGGTTCGCGGGTTGTTTCTTATGGTGAGTTGGATGCGGCGTCGTCGCGGTTGGCGCGGATGTTGATGTCGTGTGGGGTGGGTCCGGGGTCGTTCGTGGCGTTGGCGTTGTCGCGGTCGGTGGAGTCTGTGGTGGCGGTGTGGGCGGTGGCGAAGGCCGGTGGTGCGTTCTTGCCGGTGGATCCGA
The DNA here is from genome assembly GCF_038069675.1 of Rhodococcoides navarretei. Classification (NCBI taxonomy): domain Bacteria; kingdom Bacillati; phylum Actinomycetota; class Actinomycetes; order Mycobacteriales; family Nocardiaceae; genus Rhodococcoides; species Rhodococcoides navarretei. The sequence continues at coordinate 2,543,464 of NZ_JBBPCN010000001.1, read as the reverse complement.
ATTATCCGGTGGATCGGATCGAGCACATGTTGGTCGATTCGGGTGCTGTGGTGGGTGTGACGTTGGGTGCGCATGTGGGTGCGGTGTCGGGTGTGGGTGGGGTGTCGTGGGTGGTGCTCGATGATCCGGATGTGGTGGCGGATTTGGCGTTTCGGTCGTCTGCTCCGGTGTTGGAGGAGGAGCGTTCGGGTGTGTTGCGTCTCGATGATGCGGCGTATCTGATTTATACGTCGGGTTCGACGGGTGTGCCCAAGGGTGTGGTGGTCACTCATCGTGGTGTGGGGAACTTGGCTGCCGAGGAGCGGGTTCGGTTCGGTGTGGGGCCGTCGTCTCGGGTGTTGGCGTTCGCGTCGCCGAGTTTCGATGCGTCGATTCTGGAGTTCGTGTTGGCGTTTTCGGGTGGGGCGACGATGGTGATTGCTCCGCCGTTGGTGTTCGGTGGGGTGGAGTTGGCGTCGTTGCTGGCCGAGGAGCGGGTCACGCATGCGTTCGTGACGCCTGCGGCGTTGGCGTCGGTGGATCCGGTGGGGTTGGAGTCGGTTCAGGTGGTGGTGACCGGTGGTGATGTGTGTGCGCCGGAGTTGGTGGCGCGGTGGGCACCGGGTCGGCGGATGTTCAATGCGTACGGTCCGACGGAGGCGACGATTTTCTCGTCGATTTCGTCGGCGTTGGTGGTGGGGGAGTCGGTCGATATCGGTTCGCCGACGATCGGTTTCGCGGAGGTGGTGTTGGATGCGCGGTTGAATCCGGTGCCCGTGGGTGTGGTGGGTGAGTTGTATCTGGCGGGTCCGGCGTTGGCTCGTGGGTATCACGCGCGGTTGGGTTTGACGGCGGAGCGGTTCGTGGCCAATCCGTTCGGTGGTGTGGGTTCGCGGATGTATCGCACCGGTGATGTGGTGCGGTGGAATGCTTCGGGTGCGTTGGAGTATGTGGGGCGTAGCGATTTTCAGGTGAAGGTGCGTGGTTTCCGGATCGAGTTGGGTGAGATCGATTCGGTGTTGGCTGCGGTTGAGGGTGTCGATTTCGTGGTGACCATCGGACGTGAGTCTGCTGCTGGGTCGACGGTGTTGGTGTCGTACGTGTTGCCGGTGGCCGGTAGCAGTGTCGAGGCGGGTGTGCTGCGTGAGCATGTCGGTTCGGTGTTGCCTGCGCACATGGTGCCGTCGGCGTTCGTGATGTTGGAGTCGATTCCGCTGACTCCGGCAGGCAAACTCGACCGCACCGCACTACCCGAACCCGAACTCGGTTCGCAGGGTGCATACAAGGCCGCGGAGACGGAATACGAGGCCGCGGTCGCGGCGGTGTTCTGCGACGTGTTGGAGGTCGATCGGGTCGGCGTGACCGACAGCTTCTTCGATCTCGGTGGAAACTCCCTTGTGGCAACGCGTTTGGTTGCACGAGTCAACTCTGCTCTCGGAACAGATCTGAAGGTTCTGGACCTGTTCGAGGCGTCGACGATTCGCACCCTGGCAGAGCGGGCCGAAGCCAAGGGCGCATCGTTGCATCGCCGTCCGGTACTGGTCGCCGTGGATCGGCCCGATTCCGTCCCGCTGTCTCTCGCGCAGCAGCGGATGTGGTTCATCAACCAGTTCGACGTGTCCTCTCCCGCGTACAACATTCCCCTCACCGTCCGGTTGACGGGCCGTCTGGACGTGGACGCGATGTCGGCGGCCGTCGGTGACGTCCTGTCCCGACACGAATCGCTCCGCACGGTGTTCCCGACGGTGGGCGACCTACCGAACCAGGTCATCGCTCCGGTCGAGGACGTCACCGGATCGAACCTCCCACTCCGTGTGGTCGATGCCGACGCAGCAGCGGTCGAGACTCTCGTATACGCCGCTGCTACAACAGGATTCGACGTCACGGTCGATCTTCCCTTCCGGGCGGTGCTGTACCGAACCGGCCCGGAGAGCTTCGTACTCTCCATCGTCGTCCATCACATTGCGGCGGACGGTGCTTCGATGGCACCGCTGGCCCGAGACGTGATGGTCGCCTACGGTGCCCGATCTGCTGGTTCGGCTCCGATGTGGGAGCCCCTGGCCGTGCAGTACGCAGACTTCGCGCTGTGGCAGCATGCCGTTCTCGGTGACGAGAAAGACCCCACCTCGGTGGCATCGCGCCAGATCGACTTCTGGCAATCGGCGCTGGCCGACCTGCCCGACGTGTTGCCCATGCCGCACGATCGGCCACGCCCCACTCAGCAGTCGATGCGCGGCAGCGTCACTCCGTTCACGATTCCTGCCGACGTCGCTGCTCGGTTGTCCTCGGTCGCTGCCGCGCACGAGTCGACGCTGTTCATGGTCGTGCACTCCGCACTTGCAGTGCTGCTCGCGCGTCTGAGCGGCACCCAGGACATTGCCATCGGCACTCCGATCGCCGGACGAGGCGACGCAGCGCTCGACGATCTCGTCGGCATGTTCGTGGGAACGCTGGTACTGCGGACGCAGGTCGAGCCGCAGGCGACCTTCGCCGAACTGCTCGCCGACACCCGCCGGTCCGATCTGGCGGCCTTCGACAACACCGACATCCCGTTCGAGCGTCTCGTCGACGTTCTCGACCCGGCGAGGTCGACCGATCATTCACCGCTGTTCCAGGTTCTTCTCGAGTTCCAGAACAACGCGTCGGCGACACTCGAGTTGCCTGATCTCACTGTCGATTTCCAGGAGATCAGCACCGACACAGCGAAGTTCGATCTGCAGCTCCGCGTCGATCAGGAACCCGTCGACGAGTCGGGTGACCTGTCGGCTGCGTTCACCTACGCCACAGATCTCTTCGATGCAGAAACGATCGACCGGTTCGTCGATCGTTTCCTCCGGATCGTGTCGACCATCGGCGCGACGACGGACATTCGCACCGGTGACATCGACATTCTGTCCGCTGCGGAGCGGGAACTGGTCCTGTTCGAGTGGAACGACACCGCACGGCAGATCGAATCCCCGGTTCATCAGCAGATCCCGGCCGGCGACGTCGAGATGACGCTCAGCGCCCTCTTCGACCGACAGGTGCTGCGCAGTCCGTATTCGACCGCGCTCGTGTTCGAGGACGAGCACATCACCTACCTCGAACTGGACGAGCGCGCCAATCAGTTGGCGCGGCACCTGATCTCGCTCGGCGTCTCACCCGAGTCCCACGTCGGGCTGGCAATCCGGCGGTCGATCGACTTGCTCGTCGGCATGTACGCCATCGTCAAGGCCGGCGGTGCCTATGTTCCGATCGATCCAGATCATCCGGTCGAACGGTCGTCCTACGTACTGTCCAGCGCTCAGCCGGTGTGCATCCTCACCACGAGCCGCGACTGGATCAACATTCCGGTCGCCACTCCGGTGCTCGCCGTCGATCTGCTGGACGTCTCCGATCGCGATCGCTCCTCGGTCACCGACTCGGACCGTCTGGGAAGTCTGCACGGCTCGAACACCGCGTACGTGATCTACACCTCCGGTTCGACCGGCCGCCCCAAGGGCGTTGCCGTGACCCACTCGGCGATCGTGAACCGGTTGCTGTGGATGCAGCACGAGTACCACCTCGAGCCGGCCGACACCGTTCTGCAGAAGACCCCAGCGACGTTCGACGTCTCGGTCTGGGAATTCTTCTGGCCCTTGCAGGTAGGTGCCAAGCTGGTGGTGGCCGAACCGGACGGCCACCGCGATCCGGCGTACCTGTCCCGCATCATCGCGGACGAGCACATCACCACGGCGCACTTCGTACCGTCGATGCTCGCGGTGTTCGCAGCGGGAGCGCGAGCCGCCGAATGCGTCTCGCTACGGCTGGTGTTCTGCAGTGGCGAGGCACTTCCGCCCGCCACAGCGGCGCAGTTCGCACAGTTCTCCCTCGCCGAGCTGCACAACCTCTACGGGCCGACCGAAGCCGCCGTCGACGTCAGCTACTACCACGTGACCGGGCGCGACGCGGTGTCCATTCCCATCGGCGCACCCGTATGGAACACCCGGTTGTACGTTCTCGACGCCTCGTTGCGACCGGCCCCGATCGGTGCTCCGGGCGAGCTGTATCTCGCGGGTGTACAACTCGCGCGTGGTTACGTCGGCCGCGGCGACCTCACGGCGGATCGCTTCGTCGCAGATCCGTTCGGCGATCCGGGCGAGCGGCTCTACCGCACAGGCGATCTGGTGCGCTGGCGCGCCGACGGCGAGCTGGAATACATCGGCCGTACCGACTTCCAGGTCAAGCTGCGCGGCCTCCGCATCGAGCTGCCCGAGATCGAAGCAGTGCTGCTCAGATCCGAGTCGGTTGCGCAGGCGATCGCGTTGGTGCACAAGGACCCGAGCACCGGTGAGACGCTTGTGGCCTATGTCGTCGGCGCGCACGGTTCTGCTGTCGACCCCGCAATCCTGACGGCCGAAGCTGCACGTCGTCTCCCGGGGTACATGGTGCCCTCACACGTGGTGGTGCTCGACTCGCTGCCCGTCAATGCCAGCGGCAAGCTCGATCGCAAGGCATTGCCCGCGCCCGAGTTCACCGTCGCCGCTTCGGAATTCTTCGCGCCCGAGAACCCCGTCGAAGAGATCGTCGCCGGTGTCTTCGGCGACCTACTCGGTATGTCTCAGGTCAGCGTCACCTCGAGCTTCTTCGAGATCGGTGGCAACTCGCTGATCGCGATGCGCCTGGTCGCGCGGGTCAATTCAGCACTCGGCACCGACATCGGCATCAGAGATCTGTTCGACGCGCCCACCGTGCGGGCCTTGTCCGCAGGCATCGACATCGGCGAGCACGACGCTGCCGCCGCTCCTCGGCTGGTCCCGCAGGAGCGGCCGGATGTCGTGCCGCTCTCGCTGGCGCAGCAGCGGATGTGGTTCATCAACCAGTACGACACCGCGTCGGCTGCGTACAACGTCGCGTTCGCCATGCGGCTGACCGGTGTCCTCGACGTCGACGCGATGCATTCGGCCATCGGCGACGTGCTGTCCCGCCACGAGTCGCTGCGCACGATGTTCCCGCTGACCGACGGCGGCCCCGTTCAGACAATCCTCGACGTGGCGTCGGCACTGCCGGATCTGACACCGATTCATGCGGCCGACGAGCGACACCTGCACGAGTTGATCGGCGAGGCGGCAGGTTCGGGCTTCGACGTGGTGGCCGACGTTCCGCTGCGAGTCCGACTGATTCGGGTCGGCGAGCACGAGCACGTGCTCGTCCTCGTGGTGCACCACATCTCCTCCGACGGGTTCTCGAGCGCCCCGCTGGCCAGAGACCTGATGGTGGCCTACAGCGCCCGGGCCGCAGGACACGCACCCGGCCAGGAACCGTTGCCGGTGCAGTACGCCGACTACGCACTGTGGCAGCGCCGGTTCCTCGGCGAGGAGTCCGACCCCGAGTCGTTGATGGCCAAGCAGGTCGCCTTCTGGGTCGACACGTTGTCCGGCAGCCCCGAGGTGCTGACTCTGCCGACCGATCGCTCGCGACCTGCGGTGGCGTCCCTGCGCGGCGACACCGTCTCGTTCGAGATCGACGCCGCGATCCATGCTCGTCTCGCTACCGTTGCCGCCGAGCACAATTCGAGTTCGTTCATGATCGTGCACGCGGCTCTGGCGGTGCTTCTGGCCCGCCTGTCGGGTAGCGAGGACATTTCGGTGGGAACGCCGATCTCGGGCCGCGGCGACGCCGCACTCGACGAACTCGTCGGCATGTTCGTCAACACCCTCGTTCTGCGCACCCAGGTGTCCGGCTCGACTCGATTCGAGGACCTGCTCTCGGACGTGCGCACCGTCGACCTCGCTGCGTTCACTCATTCGGACGTCCCGTTCGAGCGCGTCGTCGATGCGGTCGATCCGGCGAGGTCGACTGCCCATGCTCCGCTGTTCCAGGTGATGCTCGAGTTCCAGCAGACCGACCGTCCTACGGTGACGTTGCCGGGTCTGTCGATCGAGGGCATCGAACTTCCCAACGACATTTCCAACTTCGACCTGCAGCTGACGGTCGCCGAGGAATTCGACAAGTCCGGAACCCCACTGGGCATCGGTGCCGGATTCCGTTACGCCACAGAACTGTTCGACGCAGACACAATCCGAGTGCTCGCCGATCGCCTGATCCGGATCCTCGATACCGTGACGGCAACGCCGTCCATCCAGGTCGGTGACATCGAGATTCTGTCGAGCAACGAGTACGACTCCTTGGCTCCGGTTCGTGGTCCGCGGTCTGTGGTGGGTGTGGTGTTGCCGGAGTTGTTGGCTGGTGCTGTGGGTGTGGCCGGTGTCGGTGGTGTTGCGGTGGTGTCGGGTTCGCGGGTTGTTTCTTATGGTGAGTTGGATGCGGCGTCGTCGCGGTTGGCGCGGATGTTGATGTCGTGTGGGGTGGGTCCGGGGTCGTTCGTGGCGTTGGCGTTGTCGCGGTCGGTGGAGTCTGTGGTGGCGGTGTGGGCGGTGGCGAAGGCCGGTGGTGCGTTCTTGCCGGTGGATCCGAATTATCCGGTGGATCGGATCGAGCACATGTTGGTCGATTCGGGTGCTGTGGTGGGTGTGACGTTGGGTGCGCATGTGGGTGCGGTGTCGGGTGTGGGTGGGGTGTCGTGGGTGGTGCTCGATGATCCGGATGTGGTGGCGGATTTGGCGTTTCGGTCGTCTGCTCCGGTGTTGGAGGAGGAGCGTTCGGGTGTGTTGCGTCTCGATGATGCGGCGTATCTGATTTATACGTCGGGTTCGACGGGTGTGCCCAAGGGTGTGGTGGTCACTCATCGTGGTGTGGGGAACTTGGCTGCCGAGGAGCGGGTTCGGTTCGGTGTGGGGCCGTCGTCTCGGGTGTTGGCGTTCGCGTCGCCGAGTTTCGATGCGTCGATTCTGGAGTTCGTGTTGGCGTTTTCGGGTGGGGCGACGATGGTGATTGCTCCGCCGTTGGTGTTCGGTGGGGTGGAGTTGGCGTCGTTGCTGGCCGAGGAGCGGGTCACGCATGCGTTCGTGACGCCTGCGGCGTTGGCGTCGGTGGATCCGGTGGGGTTGGAGTCGGTTCAGGTGGTGGTGACCGGTGGTGATGTGTGTGCGCCGGAGTTGGTGGCGCGGTGGGCACCGGGTCGGCGGATGTTCAATGCGTACGGTCCGACGGAGGCGACGATTTTCTCGTCGATTTCGTCGGCGTTGGTGGTGGGGGAGTCGGTCGATATCGGTTCGCCGACGATCGGTTTCGCGGAGGTGGTGTTGGATGCGCGGTTGAATCCGGTGCCCGTGGGTGTGGTGGGTGAGTTGTATCTGGCGGGTCCGGCGTTGGCTCGTGGGTATCACGCGCGGTTGGGTTTGACGGCGGAGCGGTTCGTGGCCAATCCGTTCGGTGGTGTGGGTTCGCGGATGTATCGCACCGGTGATGTGGTGCGGTGGAATGCTTCGGGTGCGTTGGAGTATGTGGGGCGTAGCGATTTTCAGGTGAAGGTGCGTGGTTTCCGGATCGAGTTGGGTGAGATCGATTCGGTGTTGGCTGCGGTTGAGGGTGTCGATTTCGTGGTGACCATCGGACGTGAGTCTGCTGCTGGGTCGACGGTGTTGGTGTCGTATGTGTTGCCGGTGGCCGGTAGCAGTGTCGAGGCGGGTGCTCTGCGTGAGCATGTCGGTTCGGTGTTGCCTGCTCATATGGTGCCGTCGGCGTTCGTGATGTTGGAGTCGATTCCGCTGACCCCGGCAGGCAAACTCGACCGCACCGCACTACCCGAACCCGATTGGTCCGCTCAGGTCACCTCGGGTCGTGATGCAGAGAATGCGGTCGAGAAGACTCTGGCCGGACTGTTCGCCGAAGTTCTCCGGCTGGACCGCGTCGGCGTCGACGATTCGTTCTTCGCGCTCGGCGGAGACAGCATCATGTCCATTCAGCTGGTCTCGCGCGCCAAGGCAGCAGGGCTGGCCCTGTCGCCACGAGACGTGTTCGAGCACAAGACGGTAGCGGCGCTCGCCGAGGTGGTCGCCTCCGGTGACGGCACCGTCCCCGTCGTGCTGGAGGAGCTTCCCGGTGGCGGGGTCGGAGACGTTCCGGCCACCCCGATCGTGCACTGGATGCTCGACCGCACGGCCGTGCTCGATCAGCACACCCAGACCGCCGTACTCACGCTTCCGGGCGACATCGAACTCGATGTGCTCGAGGCGACTGTCCAGACCGTCCTCGACCACCACGACATGCTCCGCGGCGTACTGCACCGCGGCGACGCCCCGTCGATGGAAGTTCTTCCGGTCGGATCGGTCACGGCGCAGTCCGTCGTGCGCCGCGTCTCGTCGACAACTGTTCACGGACAAGAGTTCTCGGATCAGGCCACGACCGAGGCGGCTGCAGCCGTCGGGCGTCTTGCTCCCGATTCCGGTGTGATGATCCAGATGGTGTGGTTCGACGCCGGGTCCGAGGGAAGTCGGCTGCTCGTCGTCGCTCATCACCTGGTGATCGACGGCGTGTCCTGGCGGATCCTCGTTCCTGACCTCGCCTCGGCGTGGGCCCAGATCATCGGCGGGAACACTCCCGAGCTGGCACCGGTCGGCACGTCCATGCGCCGCTGGGCGCACGGATTGCGTGAGGTCACTGCCACCCGCGGCGACGAGTTGGCCGTGTGGCAACAGGTTCTGGCTCAGCCCGATCCTCTGATCGGGTCACGTGCACTCGATCGCGAGATCGACGTGTACCGGACGGTGGACAAAGTCGAACTGGCGCTGTCCACCGACGTCACCGAGGGACTGCTGAAAGCGCTGCCCGACGCCTTCCGCGGCAGCGTCAACGATGGCCTGCTCGCTGCACTGGCACTCGCAATGACCGTATGGCGGCGCAACCGCGGGGTGATCGTCGACGACGCACTCATCTCTCTGGAGGGCCACGGCCGCGAGGACCACGTCGTGCCGGGTGCCGATCTCGGTCGCACCATCGGATGGTTCACCACGATCTATCCGCTGCGGCTGACTCTCGACGGCATCGACATCGACGACGCGCTTGCCGGTGGCGCTGCAGCCGCCGCACTGATCAAGTCGGTCAAGGAACAGCTACTGGCCGTCGACGATCATGGCATCGGCTACGGCATGTTGCGCTACCTGGACGAGGACGGTGCCGCCGCCCTTCGTGATTTCCCGGCGCCCCAGGTCAGTTTCAACTACCTCGGTCGTTACAGCACGGACATTCCGGATGAGCTGCGCGGACACGGTTGGCTACCGGTCGAGGACTCCGGTGTCGGCGACTCGCAGGACGACGATCTTCCGGTCGCGGCAGTGCTCGACATCAACGCCGTCACCACTGCCACCCCGACCGGCCCTCGGCTAGAGGCCACGTTCGCGTTCCCCACCGGGGTGCTCGACGAAGACGACGTCACGGAGCTGACCGAGCTGTGGCGGCAGGCACTCACCGCTCTGACACGGCATGCTCAGCGACCCGAAGCAGGTGGCTTCACGCCGTCCGATCTGGACCTGGTGAGCCTCGATCAGAGTTCCATCGACGACCTCGAGCGGGTCTATCCCACACTCGACGACATCTGGTCCATGACGCCCTTGCAGGCCGGGCTGCTGTTCCACGCCGAGCTGTCGGATCAGTCCGTCGACGCCTACATAGTCCAGTTGGTGCTGGAGTTGCGCGGAAGCGTCGACGAAGCACGCTTCCGACGTGCCGCGCAGGCGTTGCTGAGAAGACACGCGAACCTACGTACCGCCTTCGTGCACAACAGCGACGGCGAGTCGATCCAGATCGTTCACCACGACGTGGACGTGCCGTGGACGGCGCTCGACCTGACCGAACTGAACGGCGACGACAGAGCTGTCGAGCTCGATCGCATCGAGCACGACGACCGAGCCACCCGATTCAACATGGCGCAGGCCCCTCTCCTGCGCTTCATGCTCATCACGGTGGCGCCGGGCGAGTGGCGTCTGGTGATGACCAACCACCACATTCTGCTCGACGGCTGGTCCACGCCGCTGCTGCTCAAGGACCTGTTGACGCTCTACGTGGTCGACGGCGACGACACCGTGCTTCCGCGCGTACCGGCGTATCGCGACTACCTGTCGTGGTTGTCCAAGCGTGATCGCTCGACCGCGCTCACCGCGTGGACCGAAGCCCTCGCAGGGCTTTCCGAGCCGACATTGTTGACCCCGGTCGAGAGCAGACGCCAGGAATCGACGTTGGCCGGCCGTTCGTTGATCTCGCTCGATGTGGAGCAGACGAACCGGTTGCGTGGCGTCGCTCGCGCACGTGGCGTCACGATGAACTCGATGGTGCAGGCCTCGTGGGCGATGGTGCTGGGCACTCTGACCGGACGCTCCGACGTGGTCTTCGGTGCCACCGTGTCCGGACGCCCGCCGGAGGTCTCGGACATCGAGTCCATGGTGGGTCTGTTCATCAACACTCTGCCGGTCCGAATCGTGCTCGATCCGTCCGAGACGCTCGGTGAATACCTGGATCGGGTGCAGACCGAACAGGCAGCTCTGCTCGATCACCACTACCTCGGACTCACCGATATTCAGCGCGCTGTGGGGCCGGCCGTCGCCTTCGACACCCTGACGGTGTTCGAGTCGTATCCGATGGACCGAGCCGGCCTGTCGGCCGACACGGACCTCGCCGGCATGCACGTGCACGATGTGCACGACGGCAGTGACACGGCGCAGTATCCTCTGACCCTGGTCGCCATGGTCGACGATCGGCTGCACATCGAGGCCAAATATCTGCCGGAGTTGTTCGAGCACAGCGTCGTTGCTGCGACGGTCGACAGAATCGTCCGGGTTCTCGATGCCATCGCCACCGACACCGATCGACGTGTCGGGTCGCTGTCGTTGCTGTCCGAGGAAGAACTGGTCCGCTTGGCACCGGTTCGGGGACCGTCGTCGGAGGCAGTTCGACTCCTTCCGGACATCTTCACCGATGCAGCGGCGACGAATCCGCACGGCACCGCACTGTGGAGCGACGGCCGCACGGTCGACTATGCCGAGCTCGACGCGCGATCGTCTGCTCTCGCCCGAACTCTGATCGCTCGCGGTGCCGGACCGGAAACCGTTGTTGCGCTGGCCCTGCCACGTTCCATCGAATCCGTACTGGGCATCTGGGCGGTCGCCAAGACCGGTGCGGCATTCCTACCGATCGATCCGAGCTACCCGCGCGACCGCGTCGAGCACATGCTCGTCGACTCGAACGCGTCGCTCGGCCTCACCCTGTCCGCGCACACACCCGCGGTGGACGGTCTCGGCGCTGCCCGGTGGACTGTTCTCGACCACGACGACACGCTCGCCGAACTCGAAGAACGCTCGACCACGCCGGTTCACGACAACGACCGCGTCGGCCCCGTGCACGTCGACCACGTCGCATACCTGATCTACACCTCGGGTTCGACCGGTGTGCCCAAGGGCGTCACCGTCACCCATCGTGGGTTGGCGAATCTGGCGGAGGAAGAGCGCACTCGTTTCGAGGTCGCTCCCGACGCGCGCGTTCTCGCGTTCGCATCACCGAGTTTCGATGCCTCCATCCTCGAACTACTCATGGTCTTCTCCGGTGCCGCGACCATGGTCATCGCGCCCACCTCGGTCTACGGTGGTGCCGAGTTGGCCGACGTGCTCGCAGAACAGCACGTCACGCACGCGTTCGTCACGCCCGCCGCACTCGCATCGGTGGATCCGGACGGCCTGACGGAGCTGAGAGTCGTCGCCACCGGTGGCGACGTATGTCCGCCGGAACTCGTGGCCCGCTGGGCACCGGGTCGCCGGATGTTCAATGCGTACGGTCCGACCGAAGTGACGATCTTCTCGTCCATCAGCGATCAATTGCATCGCGACTCGTCCATCGACATCGGTTCGCCGACAATCGGTTTCAGCGAGGTCGTGCTGGACACGCGGCTGCACCCCGTACCGGTGGGTGTCGCAGGTGAGCTCTATCTCGCCGGGCCCGCGCTTGCCCGCGGTTACCATTGCCGATTCGGCCTCACGGCAGAGCGCTTCGTCGCCGATCCCTACGGCGAGCCGGGTGCCCGGATGTATCGCACCGGCGACGTCGTGCGGTGGACCGAGTCGGGAACGCTCGAGTACGTCGGACGTAGCGACTTCCAGGTCAAGGTGCGCGGTTTCCGCATCGAACTGGGCGAGATCGACGCTGTGCTGACCGACGATCCGTCGGTCGAATTCGCTACCACCGTCGGTGTCGACGGTCCCGCGGGGAACACGATTCTGGTCGCGTACGTTCTTCCGCGGTCCGGCGAACAGATCGATACGACAGCGTTGCGCACTCATGTGTCGAGTTCGCTTCCGACGCATATGATTCCGACCGCGTTCGTTGCGCTGGACTCGATTCCGTTGACGCCCGCAGGCAAGCTGGACCGCAATGCGCTGCCCGCACCCGATCTCCATCTCGGAAGCGACTCGCGTGCACCGCGTAACGAGACCGAGCAGATCATCGCCGACATCTTCGGCGAGGTACTCGGAATCGAGAGCATCGGTATCGACGCGAGCTTCTTCGATCTCGGTGGAGACTCGCTCAGCGCCACCAGACTCACCGCACGAGTCAACTCCGCTCTGGACACCATGATCAGTGTGCGCGCGCTGTTCGAGGCACCCACGGTCGAGTCGCTTGCGGTGCGGGTACTGAGCACCCCGGTCGGCGCTTCTCGTCGTCCCGCTCTCGTCGCGAAGCCGCGACCGGATTCGATTCCGTTGTCGCTGGCACAGCAACGGATGTGGTTCATCAACCAGTTCGACGTTGCGTCGGCTGCCTACAACATCCCGCTCGCGGTTCGTCTGACGGGCCACCTCGACATCGCCGCGATGAGTGCAGCCGTCGGGGACGTCCTCGAACGTCACGAGTCGTTGCGCACGGTGTTCCCCACCCACGGTGAGCGCCCCGAGCAGAAGATCCTCGACGCGCAGACCGCGAGAACCGAACTCGAGGTCGTCGATCTGGACGCCACCGAGGTCGTGGCGGCCATCTCGGCTTCTGCCGCAACGGGATTCGATGTCTCGACCGATCTACCGTTCCGTGCGGTCCTGTATCGGCTGGCACCGGGCGAGTTCGTGCTCTCGATCGTCGTGCATCACATCGCGGCCGACGGCGCGTCCATGGCACCACTGGCGCGAGACGTCATGGTCGCCTACGGTTCACGCGCAGCGGCCGGCGCTCCGATGTGGGCACCGCTCGACGTTCAGTACGCGGACTTCGCGATCTGGCAACGCACCGTACTCGGCGACGAGTCCGATCCGTCGTCTCTGGCGGCACAACAATTGGAATTCTGGAAGACCGCCCTTGCGGATCTTCCCGACGTGCTACCGCTGCCGCTCGATCATCCACGGCCCGCTCGGCAGTCGATGCGCGGCAACAGCGTTCGGTTCGAGATCGACCGCACCACTCATGCCGAACTGGTCGAGATCGCGCGTGCCAACGAGGCGACCGTCTTCATGGCCGTACACGCTGCGTGGTCGATCCTGATGGCACGCCTCAGCGGCACCGAGGACATCGCTGTCGGAACGCCGATCGCCGGACGAGGCGACGCGGCACTCGACGACCTGGTCGGCATGTTCGTCGGCACGCTGGTTCTGCGTACGGAGGTGGCACCGGGGCTCTCGTTCACCGAACTGCTTCGTTCCACCCGCACAGCCGATCTGGCCGCCTTCGACAACACCGACGTCCCGTTCGAGCGACTGGTCGACGTACTCGACCCCGCTCGTTCGACCGACCACTCACCGCTGTTCCAGGTGCTGCTCGAATTCCAGAACAACACCTCGGCCACGCTCGAGCTGCCGGAGCTCACGGTCGAAGCCGTCGACATCGACGCGCACGTCGCGAAATTCGATCTGCAGCTGACCGTCGCGGAGCAGTACGACGACTCCGGCGCCCCGTCGGGGATGACCGCCGCGATCACCTACGCGGTCGACCTCTTCGAGGAAGCGTCCGTCGAGGAGTTCTCGGCACGATTACGCGCCGTACTGGCCGCGGTGACGACCGATCCCGAGCGCGTCGTCGGCGACATCGATCTGCTGCTCCCGGGTGAGCTCGACGCCATGACAGGTGACTGGAACCACGCTGGGCTGGTGGCATCCGACGCGACGTTGGCCGATCGATTCGCCACTGCCGCTGCGCGATTCCCCGATTCACGCGCGGTCGTCTTCGGCGATCGCTCGCTCAGCTACGCCGAACTGGACGAACGGTCCAGCCGGCTGGCACGTGTCCTGGTCGGGCGCGGAGTGACGTCGGAATCGCTCGTTGCGGTCGCGATGCCGCGCAACGAGGAGCTGATCGTGGCTCTTCTCGCAGTGATCAAGTCCGGTGGCGGCTACCTGCCGATCGACGTCTCCTACCCGGCCGACCGCCTGTCGTTCATGCTCGAGGACGCGTCACCCGTCTGCGTGATCTCCACGGTCGAAGACAGTGCAGCCGTTCCCGCCTCCGACCTCGATGTCCTTCTCATCGATTCACCCGAGCTGCTCGCCGAGTTGAGCGGTGTGTCGGGCGCGCCGCTCACCGACGCGGACCGCTCGGGTCGCACCAGCGCCGACTCGATCGCCTACGTCATCTACACCTCGGGCAGTACCGGTCGCCCCAAGGGCGTGCAGATCGCGCACCGCAACGTGGCGACGCTGTTCGCGAACACAGCAGATCTCTTCGATTTCGACGATCGCGACGTCTGGACGATGTTCCACTCGTATGCGTTCGACTTCTCGGTATGGGAGCTGTGGGGACCACTACTGCACGGTGGAACGCTCGTCGTCGTCGACTACTACACGGCACGCTCCCCGGAGCTCTTCCGCGAGTTGCTGGTACGCGAGAAGGTCACGGTGCTCAACCAGACGCCGACGGCGTTCTACCAGTTCGCGGAAGCGGACCGAGTGGCCACCGGAGACCTCGCTGCCGGCGCGGACTCCGAATCTCTGTCGCTGCGCTACGTGATCTTCGGCGGCGAGGCACTCGATCTCGGTCAGTTGGGTCGCTGGTACGCCCGACACGACGAGTCCGCCCCGACGCTGGTCAACATGTACGGCATCACCGAGACGACCGTCCACGTGAGTCATCTCGCCCTCACCGAACAGTTCGCCGCTTCGGCGTCGGCCAGCGTCATCGGCCAGGCCATTCCCGCGCTGCACGTCGCTGTTCTCGATACGCGTCTCAACCCGGTTCCGCCGGGTGTGACCGGCGAAATGTACGTCTCGGGGGCACAGCTCTCTCGCGGCTACCTCGGTCGTGCGGGCATGTCTGCCACCCGTTTCGTCGCCGATCCGTCCGGAGGGGCGGGCGGGCGGATGTACCGCACCGGCGACACGGCGCGCTGGAATCGCGACGGGGCTCTGGAATACTTGGGCCGCAGTGACATGCAGGTTCAGTTGCACGGCTTCCGCATCGAACTCGGCGAGATCGAGAGCGCCCTGCTGGCATACGACGGTGTCGCGGCCTCCGTGGTCTCGGTCAGAGACGACGGGTCCGGTGATCGACTGATCGGATACGTCGTCGCCGAAGCAGGTCGAACACTCGACCACGCCGCCGTTCTGGATTTCGTCGGACACTCGCTGACGTCGTACATGGTTCCGGCCGCTTTGATCGTGCTGGACGAGTTGCCGCTCACGGCCAACGGAAAGCTCGATCGCCGAGCACTGCCGGCTCCGGACTTCTCCGCCAACGTGACCGAAAGTCGTTTGCCGGCAACCGAAGTCGAATCGATCCTCGCCGGACTGTTCGCCGACGTCCTCGGCCTCGACGCCGTCGGCGTCGACGACTCGTTCTTCGCGCTCGGTGGCGACAGCATCATGTCCATCCAGCTGGTCTCACGCGCCAAGGCAGCCGGTCTCGTCCTGGCTCCGCGCGACATCTTCGAGCGCAAGACCGTCGCGGCGTTGGCCGAGGTGGTCGTTCTGGGCGGCGACGTCGTCGTGCTCGAGGAACTCGCCGGTGGGGGAGTCGGGTCGCTACCGCTGACACCGGTCGTGCGTTGGATGTTGGACCGCAGTACCGACTTCGGTCGCTACACGCAGACGGCACTGCTTCAGCTTCCGCTCGACATCGAGAGCGACACTCTCGAACGCACCGTCCAGGCTGTGCTCGATCGTCACGACATGCTTCGCTCCAGGTTGTTCGAGGATGCGGACGGCATCTGGCACGAGGAAGTGTCTCCGATCGGCACGGTGTCCGCCGCGTCGGTCATCCACGCGGTCTCGGTCGATTCGGTCGATGGTGCCGAGTTCTCCTCCCGTGCCGGAACAGAACTCGACGCCGCAGCGGATCGACTGCTCCCTGCCGACGGTGTCATGGTGCAGATGGTGTGGTTCCAGGGCCCGAACGGGTCCGGACGACTCCTCGTCGTCGCGCATCACCTCGTCATCGACGGCGTGTCGTGGCGCATCCTCGTTCCGGATCTGGCGACGGCCTGGAGCCAGATCGTCGCGGGTAGCGAGCCTGTGCTGGCACCTGTCGGCACGTCGATGCGGCGGTGGTCCACCGGACTGACCGAGGTCACCGCGAGCCGCGGCGACGAGCTCGGGTTGTGGCAGCGGATCCTCAGTGGTGACGATCCGACGATCGGTTCGCGACCACTGGACAAGCGCGTCGACGTCGACGCCACCGTGCAACGTATCCGCACTTCACTTCCGGTCGAGGTCACCGAGCGTCTGCTGACCACGGTGCCCGAGGTATTCCGGGGCAGCGTCAACGACGGCCTCCTGGCCGGGTTGGCACTGGCTCTCACGGCCTGGCGTCGCGAACGCGGTGCCGCTGTACGCAGCGCGCTGATCACGCTCGAGGGCCATGGCCGCGAAGACGCCGTGGTCCCGGGAGCCGATCTCGGTAGAACTGTCGGCTGGTTCACCACGATCTTCCCGGTGCGGCTCGACCTCGGTTCGGTCGACCTCGCCGACGCGTTGGCGGGTGGAGACTCCGCCGGTGCACTGATCAAGGCCGTCAAGGAACAGCTGCTGGAGATTCCCGACCATGGAATCGGCTACGGCATGCTGCGGTACCTCGATCCCGCTGGGACCGAGGCACTGTCCGAGTTCGCCGCTCCGCAGGTCAGCTTCAACTACCTCGGGCGGTTCTCGACCGGATCCACCGAAGGCATGGCCGATGTGGGCTGGATTCCGGTGGCCGACGCCGAACTCGGCGACGCGCAGAATCCGGACATGCCCGTACCGGCTGCACTGGACATCAACGCCGTCACCACCTCGACACCCGACGGCCCGCAACTCGACGCAACCTTCGCGTTCCCGGCCGGGGTCCTCGATGCCGACGCGGTCGGTCGGTTGATCGAACTGTGGACGCAGGCGCTCACCGCGATCACCGAGCACGCCTCGGTCGACGGCGCGGGCGGCTTCACGCCGTCCGACCTCGAGCTGGTGGACATCGATCAGCGCTCCATCGAGGTGCTCGAGAAGCAGTTCCCCGACCTCGACGATGTGTGGTCGATGTCGCCGCTGCAGGCCGGGTTGCTCTTCCATGCCCGCCTCGCAGGTGAGGTCGGTAGCGACAGCTCAGGCGTCGACGCCTACATGGTGCAGCTCGGTCTCGAGCTGCGTGGCGTCGTCGATGCCGAGCGGATGCACGCCGCTGTGAACAAGCTCGTCTCTCGTCATCCGAACTTGCGAGCAGCCTTCGTACACAACAGCACCGGCGAATCGCTGCAAGTCGTGCAGAATTCCGTCACGGTTCCCTGGTCCGAGGTCGATCTGCGCGGTGAAGCCGACGTCGAGGCCGCACTGGAGACAGTCCTGGCGGCCGATCGCGGTGTGCGGTTCGAGATGGATTCTGCGCCGCTCCTTCGATTCACGCTGATCACCCTCGCCGACGATCACTGGCGGCTGCTGCTGACCAATCACCACATCCTGCTCGACGGATGGTCGACGCCTCTGGTCGTCAAGGAACTGATCACGCTGTACGTCACCGAGTCGGACGACTCGATGCTGCCGCGGGTGCCCGCGTACCGGGACTACCTCGCGTGGATGCGGCAACGCGACGTCGCGATCTCCACTGCTCAGTGGGTCAGCGCGATGGCCGGCGTCGAGGAGCCGACACTGCTGGTCGCCGGTGATCGGGGTCGACAGTTGTCGACTGTCTCCAGTGAGACCGAGCGGTCGTTGTCGATCGAGACCACCGCCGCGCTGCGCGACTTCGCAGCGCGCCGCGGGTCCACTCTGAACACACTCGTTCAGACTGCGTGGGGCATCGTGCTCGCGACTCTGACCGGTCGCGACGACGTCGTGTTCGGTGCAACCGTGTCGGGTCGGCCGCCGGAGGTGCCCGGCATCGAGGGCATGATCGGGCTCTTCATCAACACGCTGCCCGTTCGGGTCACGCTCGATCGGGCCGAAACACTCGGCGCGCTGGTCGACCGAGTTCAGGCCGAGCAGGCGTCGCTGTTGGACCACCACTACCTGGGCCTGACCGACATTCAGCGCGCTGCCGGTGCCGGGGTCGCGTTCGACACGTTGACGGTGTTCGAGTCGTACCCGGTCGATCGCGCCGGAGCCTCTGCTGCAACGGATTTCGCAGGTATGCAGGTGACGGATATCCTCGGCACCGACGCCGCGCACTATCCGCTCACACTGGTGTCGTCGGTCGACGAGCGCCTGAACCTCAAGGCGAAGTACCTGCCCGAACTGTTCGAGATCGAGGATGTACACGCCATCGTCGATCGAGTCGAGCGTGTACTCGATGCGGTGCTCACGGACGAGCAGCAGCCACTGGCTCGGCTCAGACTGCTGGCCGACACCGAATTCGCTTCGTTGGCTCCGGTATTCGGACTCGAAGGTCGCTCGACCCGGTTGTTGCCGGAGATCTTCTCCGACGCCGCAGCCGTCGACCCGGACGCCGTCGCGCTGCGCAGCGTCGACGGAGACATGACGTACCGAGAGCTCGACCGTCGGTCGAACCGGCTCGCGCGCATCCTGCTCGGCCACGGTGTACGCACCGAGACGTTCGTCGCGCTCGGAATCGCGCGCTCCATCGAGTCGGTGCTGACGGTGTGGGCAGTCGCCAAGTCCGGTGCGGCATTCGTTCCGGTCGATCCGAACTACCCGGCCGATCGCATCGAGCACATGCTCGCAGACTCCGGCGCAACGTTCGGTGTCACCACTCGCACTCACCTCGACGATCTGCCGTCGACCGTGCCGTGGATCGTTCTCGACGACCTCGCCACCGACGGTCCGAACGCGGTGAGCGACGAGCCCATCGCCGACGACGAACGCCACGGTCGCGTCACCCTCGCGAGCGCCGCGTACACGATCTACACCTCGGGTTCGACGGGTGTTCCGAAGGGGGTCGTGGTCACCCACTCCGGCCTCGACAACTTCGCGTCCGAGCAGCGCGAGCGCTATCGGGTCACGAAAGCCTCACGCACACTGCACGTTTCGTCGCCGAGTTTCGACGCGTCCGTGCTCGAGTACCTCCTCGCGTTCGGTGTCGGAGCCACGATGGTGATCGTGCCGCCGACGGTGTACGGCGGCGAAGAGCTGGCGTCGTTGCTGGCCCGTGAATCGGTCACCCACGGCTTCATCACCCCATCCGCGTTGGCGTCGGTGGATCCGACCGGGCTCGACTCGTTCGCCGATGTCGTCGTCGGCGGTGAGGCCGTGCCCGCCGAGTTGGTCACCAAGTGGGCTCCCGGCCGCAACCTGTTCAACGGGTACGGACCGACCGAGGCCACGATCATGTCCAACATCAGCGCACCGATGGTGGCGGGTGAGCCGGTGTCGATCGGCGGGCCCGTGCGGGGCGTGTACGAGGTCGTTCTCGACTCACGGCTGCAGCCGGTCCCCGTCGGCGTGGCGGGAGAGCTGTATCTCGCAGGCGTCGGCCTGGCTCGCGGTTACCACGATCGAATGGGTCTGACGGCAGAGCGATTCGTCGCCGATCCGTTCGGTGCTCCCGGTGCCCGCATGTACCGCACCGGAGATGTGGTGCGCTGGTCGCCTGATCTCACCGTCGAGTACGTCGGTCGGAGCGACTCTCAGGTCAAGGTCCGTGGTTTCCGCATCGAACTCGGTGAGATCGACGCCGCGCTCTCGACCCATCCGTCGGTCGACTTCGCGGCGACGTTCGGAACTCCCGGGCCGACCGGTGCCACAGTTCTCGTTGCGTACGTGCGCCTGACGGGGGACAACCCGGCCGAGACGGTCGATACCTTCGACACGGCAGTCCTGCGCGATCATCTCGCTGCTGCGCTGCCGTCGCACATGGTGCCCAGCGCCATCGTCGTCCTGGAGTCGATACCGCTCACTCCGGTGGGCAAGCTCGATCGCGCCGCACTTCCCGTGCCGGAGTTCGGCACTGCCACGTCGTACCGCGAGCCGGGAACGCCCGGCGAGCTCACTGTCGCGGCGATCTTCGCCGAGATCCTCGAAGTGAGTCGTGTCGGTGCAGACGACGGCTTCTTCGAGCTCGGTGGCGACTCGCTCAGCGCAACGCGGGTCATCGCGCGCATCAACGCGGAATTCGGCAGCTCGATCGGTGTTCGGACGATCTTCGAGACCCCGACGGTGTCGGGTCTGGCGACCGCTGTCGGTGCCGCGAACACTCGAACCCGGCGGCCGGCTCTCGTGGCGGTGTCGCGTCCGGAGCACATACCTCTGTCGCTTGCTCAGCAGCGGATGTGGTTCATCAACCAGTTCGACACGTCGTCGGCGGCATACAACGTGCCGTTGGTCGTCAAACTGACCGGACAGTTGGATACTGCCGCGCTGGCTGCCGCGGTGGTCGATGTGCTGCAGCGCCACGAGTCTCTGCGGACGACCTTCCCCGACGGGCCACAGTTCCCGGTGCAGCTCGTGCATCCGGCTGCCGAGGTTGCACCCGCGGTGGAGTCCGAACGGATCGATGCCGCTGTGCTGACCGATCGCGTGGCTCTGTTGGCCGGTCGAGGATTCGACGTGACCACCGAGATCCCGGTGCATGTCGAGCTGTTCGAGGTACTCGACCCCACCGACGAGGCATCGAAGGATCCCGTCTTCGTGCTCGCGATGGTCGTACATCACATCGCCGCCGACGGCGCGTCGATGGCACCGTTGGCTCGCGACGTCGTTGTCGCGTACTCGGCGCGCAGTGCAGGACAGGCCCCGAATTGGGAGCCGCTTCCCGTCCAGTACGCCGACTACACGATCTGGCAGCGGTCGCTGCTCGGAGACGAGCAGGACGCCTCGAGCGTGGCCGCGGCTCAGCTCGAGCACTGGTCCACTGCGCTCGCCGGGCTTCCCGACCTGCTGCCGTTGCCGACGGACCGGCCGAGGCCGACCACGCAGGATTTCCGCGGTGGCCGAGTTCGCTTCACCGTCGATGCCGACATCCATCGGGCCCTCGTCGACATCACCCGCGAACAGAACGTCAGTATGTTCATGGTTCTGCACGCGGCGTTCGCTGTGGTACTGGCTCGTTTGAGCGGCACGGACGACATCGCGATCACCACCCCGGTCGCCGGGCGCGGTGACGCGGCGCTCGACGATCTTGTCGGCATGTTCGTCAACACGCTCGTGCTCCGGAGCCGAGTGGACGAATCCTCGTCGTTCGATCAACTGCTGAGCCAGGTCAAGGCACACGATCTCGACGCATTCGATCACACCGAAATGCCCTTCGAGAGAATCGTCGAGGTTCTCAATCCCACGCGCTCGACGGCGTACGCTCCGCTGTCCCAGGTCGCGCTGTCGTTCCAGAACAACGAGAAGGCCTCGCTCGAGCTTCCGAATCTGAGGGTGGAGGGCTTCGACTTCGACGTACCAGTGGCCAAGCAGGATCTTCAGTTGCTGCTGTCCGAGAACTTCGACGACGAGGGACGTCCGTCCGGCTTCGAGGCCGCGTTCGACTACGCCACGTCACTGTTCGATGCAGCCAGCGTCGAGGCCATTGCGGCTCGACTGATCCGCGTTCTCGCTGCCGTCGGGCGCGATCCTCGCACGGTGGTCGGGGACATCGAGATTCTGGGCACCGACGAGCAGCACGCGTTGGCACCGGCGCGAGGAAACGCCGATGCGGCAGTCCGGACATGGCCGGAAATGCTCGCGGCGTCGGTCGCTCTCGACCCGTATGCGGTTGCCATCACCTACCGAGGCGTCAGCCTGTCCTATGCCGACCTCGACAGCTGGTCCAACCGGATCGCTCGGATGCTGATCGACTACGGCGTCGGACCCGAGACCTTCGTCGCGTTGGCGCTGCCTCGATCGATCGAGTCGGTGCTGTCGGTGTGGGCAGTGGCCAAGACCGGCGCAGCATTCCTGCCTGTCGATCCGAACTACCCGACAGACCGAATCGAGCACATGCTCGAGGACTCCCGTGCGGCAATGGGTCTCACCGATATCGACAGCAGCCGATCGCTGCCCGACACCGTCCCGTGGCTGGTTCTGGACGATCCGGAGATATCGGCCGAGTTGTCTCGCTACCCGGCCGATGCGGTGACCGACGCGAATCGGACGGCGACGCTGCATGTCGACCACCCCGCGTACCTGATCTACACCTCGGGTTCGACGGGGCGGCCGAAGGGCGTCGCAGTACGACACCGTGGCCTGGCCAACCTCCAGGCCGAGGTGCTCGAGCGATTCCGTCCCACCCGGGATTCACGTGTCTCGCACATCGCGTCGCCGAGCTTCGACGCGTCGATCTACGAGCTGACGATGGCATTCGGAGTGGGAGCTACCGTGGTGATCGTTCCGCCGGGGGTCTTCGGCGGCGGCGAGTTGGCCGACCTGCTCGAAGCAGAACACGTCACGCATGCGTTCCTGACACCCGCGGCATTGTCGTCGATCGACGAGTCACGACTCGGTACCGTTCGCGTCCTTGCTGTCGGTGGTGAGGCATGCACTCCGGAACTGGTGGCGAAATGGGCGCCGGGCCGCAAGATGTTCAACGGCTACGGTCCTACCGAGACCACCATTCAGGCAAGTGTCGGCGGACCGTTGGTCCCCGGTGGCACGGTGGACGTGGGCAGGCCGGGAACCGGTTTCCGGTTCATGGTGCTCGACGCACGCCTGCGGCCGGTACCGGCGGGCGTCTCGGGCGAGTTGTACATTGCCGGACCCGGCACTGCACGCGGCTACCTGCGCAGATTCGGACTCACGTCCGAGCGATTCGTCGCCGACCCGTTCGGTACCCCGGGAGACCGGATGTACCGAACCGGCGACGTCGTACGCTGGGGGAGCGCAGGGGTCGTCGAGTTCGTCGGACGCAGCGATTTCCAGGTCAAGGTGCGCGGCTTCCGTATCGAACTCGGTGAGATCGACTCCGCCCTCACCGAGCACGAGCAGGTCGGATTCGCCGCCACGATCGGACATACGGCCGCATCCGGTGACACGGTGCTGGTGTCCTACGTTCTCGCAGCGGAGGGCGAATCGCTCGACACCGAGGCGCTGCGCGATCGCGTCGCCAAAGTGCTTCCACGCCACATGGTTCCGTCGGCGATCATCGAGCTCGACGACATTCCATTGACTCCGGTAGGCAAGCTCGATCGCCGGGCACTGCCGGTTCCCGAGCTGACGACGTCGACAACTCCGTATCGGGCACCGACCAGCGACGTGGAGTCTGCGATCGCCGACGCGTTCGCTCAGGTTCTCGGGGTCGATCGGGTCGGCATGGACGACAACTTCTTCGAGCTGGGCGGAACGTCGCTGGTGGCCACGAAGATCGTGCCCGCCATCGAGAACGCCATCGGAGTCCGGGTCCCGCTGCAAGCGTTGTTCGTCGATCCGACGCCTGCCGGGTTGGCCGCACGGGTCGCCGCGGATGCGGACGCCGGCGGTGCCGATCTCGATTCGGTGTTCGGCGTGGTGATTCCGTTGCGCGGGACGGGGGCAAAGGCTCCGTTGTTCTGCGTTCACCCCGGAATCGGTTTGTCGTGGGGATACGCCGGGCTCGTCTCGCACCTGAGCGATGACCGTCCCGTGTACGGGCTGCAACTGCCGTCCATCGTGGAAGGGTCGAGCTTCGGCTCGATTCGCGACCTGGCACACCGGTACGCCGACGAGATTCGCGCGGTCCAGCCGGTGGGTCCCTATCACCTACTCGGATGGTCGCTCGGCGGCTCGCTCGCTCATGCGATAGCAGTGGAACTGCGCAGCACCGGCAGCGACGTCGGCACTCTCGCGCTGCTGGACAGCTACGTCGAAGGCCACGGTGACGACATCGCCGATGGGGGATTGAGCGTCGAGAACTTGCTTGCCGGGTTGGGGCTCGACCTGACGGGTCTGCCGTCGACCGAGCCGTTGACCTACGAGCGAGGTGTCGAGCTACTCGACGAGTCGCTGGGCCAGACGACCGGAGTTTCCGCCGACCACCTCCGGCGTATCAGTGCGGGATTCGAGAACTCGACTCGGATAATGGCCGAGTTCATCCCCGACGTGTTCGACGGAGATGTCTTGTTCTTTTCCGCAACTAAGGGCGCAAGCGATGGAATTGTTCGATCCCCGCAAGAATGGCGTCCGTATGTGACAGGAGATATCGTCATCCACGATGTCGACGTTTTCCACAACGAGATGACCAATGGCGATGCTGCCACGGTGATCGGTCCGGTAGTCGATTCACATCTCGGCAATACACCCGAATAACGTTTGGTGTGTTCTTCACCTCGAAGAGCACGAGTACGAATAACATCGGCATTCGATGCAAATGCTGTCGAACGCGAATCACTACTACCAGGGGACACAGTGAAACTGATCAGAACAGCAACGGTCGCGGTGGCGTTGACCGCTGCGGTAGCCACCGGAGCGGGCCACGCCGTAGCAGACCCGTCGTCGGATCCGGTGAACTACGAGACGTCGGTCAACCCGGACGGAACGGTCACCACCATCCTCGACGCCGGACTTTTCCGGGTCGACGCCACGAGCGAGACCGTGTCGATCATCGACCAGGCCGGTGCAACGATCGCCTCTGTTCCGCTGGAGTACACCGTCAACGGCACCGTCTACTCGATCGCACCGCTGATCGGGGCCGAGGGTCGAGAGTTGACGTTGACGCCGCAGACGGTTCCCGTCGCCGAGGTCGCGGGCCCGCAGACCAAGCAGCAGGCATTCGACAACATGGTCAACCAGCTCGCTATCGGCTGGAACAACGGCGGCGGCGTCGGAACAGCGATCGGCGCGGGCCTGGGCTTCGCCATCGGCTGTGTCTCGATCTTCCCGAACTTCATCTCGGGGTGCATCATCGGAACCGTGATCGGTACGGTCGCAGGCGCAGTCATCGGAACGTCCAACGGAAATCCGCAGGCGCAGCCTGCCGTCTTCGAGTACTTCGCTACTCCGTAAGACACGTCGGCGTCGAGCCGATGCACGACGAAGAGCGGGTGAGGCGCGTGCGCCTTACTCGCTCTTCGCCGTTCTACCGGTCAGTGCACGGCGCATCGACACAGCCTTGACCATTGTCTCCTCGAACTCTTCGTCGGGATCCGACAGCGCGACGATCGCGCCACCGACCCCGTACGTCACTTCGTGTTCGGTGGCCACGATCGTGCGGATCACGATGGAGAAATCAGCGGTACCGGTGATCGAGAAGTAGCCGATGGCACCCGAGTACACACCGCGCGGACCGTCTTCGAGCTTGTCGATGATCGCCATGGTGCGGATCTTCGGCGCACCGGTCATCGATCCGCCAGGAAACGCGGCGCGAATACAATCCGCCGCGGACGCGTCCTCACGCAGGCGGCCGCGAACCGTCGAGACCAATTGGTGTACGGGAGCGTAGGTCTCGACGTCGAACAGTTTGGGAACGTGTACCGACCCCGGCACGCAGACCTGTGCCAGGTCGTTGCGTACGAGGTCGACGATCATCAGGTTCTCGGCCTTGTCCTTCTCGTTCGCGACGAGATCGGCCTTGAGAGCGTTGTCTTCCTCCGCGGTGCCTCCACGGGGACGTGTTCCCTTGATCGGCTTGGACTCCACGATACGGTCGGCGTCGATGCGCAGGAAGCGCTCCGGGGACGCGCTCAACACCGACACCTCGGGAAACTGCAGCAGGGCGCTGTAGGGAGTGGGGTTGATCTCGCGCATGTACGAGTACGTGGCTGCTGCGTCGATGGAACCGGCAACCGTCGCTGTGTTGGTCAAGCAGACCTCGTAGGTCTCACCGGACCGAATCTCCGCCAGACACTGGGAAATCAGATCCAGGTAGTGGTCGCGATCGTGGCGGAGGCGGGGTCCGAGCGATCGATCGGCCCCGAGCAGCGGAGTCCCGGACGACGGCGCACCCGAACGGTCGCTCGCGGGAGTTCGTCCGGACAGCCCGCGCAGGGTGGCGGTGACCGAATCGAACCACCGAGCCA
Organism: Rhodococcoides navarretei; assembly: GCF_038069675.1. Lineage (NCBI taxonomy): Bacteria > Bacillati > Actinomycetota > Actinomycetes > Mycobacteriales > Nocardiaceae > Rhodococcoides > Rhodococcoides navarretei. The sequence goes on along the minus strand of NZ_JBBPCN010000001.1, from coordinate 2,517,330 downwards.
GCACCGGGTCCCCGGGGGTGGTGGCCAACCCCATCAGATAGAGGGTGCCCGCCTCATGGTCGAACACCAGCGCGCGGTCGGCGAAGACCATCGAAGCGTCGGGTGTCGCAGCTGTGTGTACCAGCTGCCCACCGGTATCGGCCTTGAGTTCGTATCCCAGGTACCCGACGTATCCGAGTCCGAAGGCAAACGGCAGGTCGTGGCGAGGGGGAGTAGCCCGCTCGCGCAGCTGAGCATCGATGTAATCGAAGAAGGTGGAGTGGATGTGCTCGGTTCTTCCATCGGCACCCTGCACGGTCACCGTGGTCTCGGCAACCGAGTAGGTCACGTACTCCGCGTGCGGACCCGAACAGTCACCCATGACGGTGAACCTGCATTCGGGCTCCAGTGCAGCGCTTCCGTCCAGCCAGAAGCTCTTCGAGCCGTTCGCGAAGAGCGCACCGAATACCTCCTCGGAATCGAAAGCCTCGTCGAGCGAGCGTGTTTCGATGGTGAACATCGAGTCCTGGGTACCCACCGCACTCGGCGCGCTCGACTGCGCGAGCGTCAGGTCGCGGAAGTTGGCGAGCAACTCGCGTCCGTATTCGGTACTGATCGACTCGGGATGAAACTGAACGCCCCACATCGGCTTGCTGCGATGCCGAACCGCCATGACCAGGCCGTCGGGTGTCCACGCAACTTCCTCGAACTCGGCAGGGGTTCGTGTCACCACCAGTGAGTGATACCGCACCACCGAGTACGGCGATGGAATTCCGGCGAACAGATCGACCCCGGTATGAGTGATGTCGGTGATCCTGCCGTGCATCGGGGCAGGCGCGAGGTCGACGCTGCCTCCGAACAGATGACACAGGCCCTGATGCCCGAGACACACGCCGAGTATCGGTAGATCGGATTCGAGGATCACACGTGCGCTGATGCCGAAGTCCTGCTCCAGATCCGGGCGACCGGGACCGGGAGAAACGACGATGTTGTCATAGGCGTCGAAGTCCAGAGAACTCCACTCGACGTCGTTCTTGACCACCGTGGGCGGACGACCGTTCACCTCCGCGAGGAGGCTGTACAGGTTGTAGGTGAAGGAATCGTAATTGTCCACCAGGAGCGTGTTGAGCGTCATCGCGTGCCTCTACCGTTCACTGTCGAGGCCGAGCCCGGACTTGGGAGAATCGATGATCAAATCCTCGACTCGGCACGCCTCGGCGATCATCGATCGGTACAACTCCTCGAGAAAGTCGGGGGAGAGACCGTTGGCCGACGCGAATTCGCGGGCTCGCTCGGTCACGAGTCCGACGCGGCCGGGTTGCATCATCGGAATGGAATGGTCACGTTTTACGTGTGCAACGCGTACACACACATCGATGCGATCTCGAATTGCAGCGCGGAGCACTTCGTCGATTCCGTCCAACTCGCGGCGCAACTCCGCAAGCTTCTGCTCGCCGACTGCGCGATGACCTTCCGATTCTGCTTCGGAGGCAGCCGTGCGCAGAGCGTCGGAGGAGCGTTGATCAGAATCCTGGCTCACGAGTTAATGCCCCCTGATGTTTTCGTCTTCAGTTGCTGGGGTTTATCGGTATTTTCCTACAACTGTTACGGCGACCCATGCGCGAATCGCCACACTTGTGACAAATCGATACACGATGATGACACCGGGCCTGTGACACCGCCACTCGATCGTATTGGAACTCGTGACCGAGCGACAATCAATGCAACAAAGCGATCGAAAACATCCAGAGAGCCCGAAAAGAATGAAAAAACTGCACCGCCGGATTGTTTCCGATCAGGCGGTGCAGTCGAGGGTGATCATGCGCCGCGGCGCTTTACCTTCAGCAGGTCCAAGCGCTCCTTGAGTAGCTCCTCCAGCTCGTCGACCGATCGACGCTCGAGCAGCATGTCCCAGTGAGTGCGCGGGGGCTTGACTTTCTTGGCCTCGGGGGCGGTGCCCTCGATCAGCGACCCTTCGAGACCGTTGCGGCACGCCCAGGTTCCGGGAATTTCGGCATCGTCGGCGAACGGTACGTCGAACTCCTCGCCGTTGTCGCACCGATACCGTGCAACGCGCCGGGGTGCCAGGTCGTGATCACGATCGGTCTCGTAGCTGACCGCTCCCAGTCGACTACCTCGAAGTACACGATCTGCCATGGTGAAGTCCTCTCCATCGATAGTAGGTCGGTGCATCGAGGTCATCCGTCGACATCGAACTACACCGTCTACCCACTGATCTTCAACGTCGCCGCGCGTCGGTTCGTTCCCGAGCCGATGAGCTTCTGTGCGGTCTCATCGGCGCAGCTTGTCGACGAATCTTACCTCGGGGTCGCAGTAGGCTGAACGACCATGTCCGTCAGAACCCGCCGCGAGCAGACGTGCGCCTGGTGCGGGCGCCCGGTTGCCGACACCGGTACCGGCCGTAAACGGCGATACTGCCGTCAATCCTGCCGCCAACGCGCGTACGAACAGCGCAGCGCAACCAAAGGGACCTCGATTCCGGACGACGCCGTCGTACTGACCGCCGAGGAGGCGTCCGCGGCAGCCGACCGTGCGTTCGAGGTGCGATGTGCAGCCGAGGACGTCAGCACCGCAGTTGTCGAAGGGGCCGACGCCACCGAGTTGCACCGGCTGTGTGTCGAACTGTTGGCCAAAGCGCGCGACGCGGAACGACTGCGCTGAACTGGGGTTGCCCAACCGTTCACCGACTCCATGGACAATGGTCGAGGTCCGCGCGACTGCGCGGGCTTCGACAAGTGAGGAGCTCCATGGCGTTCTGGGATCAACTCAAGTCCAAGGCACAGGAACTGAACGGGCAGCTGCAGACCAAGACCAGCCAGTTCAAGAACAAGGAGTTCGCCAACGGCAGCATGGCGATGTGTGCGCTGATCGCGGCGGCGGACGGCACCATCGATCCTGCCGAGCGTCAGAAGACAGCATCTCTGATCGCCGGCAACGAGGCTCTGCGGGTGTTCGAGCCCGACGAACTTCGGCAGAAATTCGACTGGTACTGCGACAAGCTGCAGGGAGATTTCGACTTCGGAAAGGTCGAGGCGACAGCGACGATCGGCAAGTTGAAAGCGAAGCCCGATCAGGCGCGGGCCGTCATCCAGATCGGGATCATCATCGGCGGCGCAGACGGTCATTTCGACGATCACGAAAAGGCAGCCGTGCGCAACGCGTGCTTCGCGGTCGGAATCGATCCGGCCGAGTTCGAGCTCTGATACCGCCCCGACCGGGGTTCGGCAGCAGCTGATCTCGGAACGGCGATCGACGAAGCACGCACTTCGTCGATCGCCGTTCCTGTTCGGTGCCGTTCGCTGTGAAATATCCGGATTGCCGGGATACTGGTGACAACTCCGACGGCATCCGCCGATGTCGTCGATCCGTTGGAGGTCCGGTTGCCGTCCACCAGCCAAGGGACCGTGCATGACAGTTGCCGCGATCTACCTCGTCATCGCCTTCGGTTTGGGCGGACTCGCCATGGTGGTTCGTCTACCTCCTCTCGTCGGATTTCTCGCTGCCGGATTCGTCATCAATGCCCTCGACGTCGGTGAGCTGCCCCAGCTCGAGCTGATGGCAGATCTGGGCGTCACCCTGTTGTTGTTCGCCATCGGCCTCAAGCTCGACGTCCGTATCCTGTTGCGCCGAGAAGTGTGGTTGACGACCTCGGTCCATCTGGTGGTCAGCATCGTGGTCGGCACCACCGTCCTGTGGCTGGCTGCCGTCGCAGGACTGGTCATGTTGTCCGGGCAGAGCCTGACGACGATCGCATTGCTTGCCTTCGCCATGTCCTTCTCGAGCACTGTCTTCGTGGTGAAGGTTCTCGAGGAGCGAGGGGAGTCGCACGCCCTGTACGGGCGCGTAGCGATCGGCGTCCTGGTGATGCAGGACATCGTTGCCGTGGTGTTCCTGACCGTCACCAGTGGAACACTGCCGAGCCCCTGGGCGCTGCTGCTCGTACTTCTGTGGCCACTGACGCGGGTCCTTCGAAGGATATGGAGTGGGCTCGGCCACGGCGAGATGCAATCGCTGTTCGGCATCGTGATGGCGCTGGTCCCCGGTTACGCGTTGTTCTCCGCCCTGGGGCTGAAGGGGGACCTGGGCGCACTCGTCATCGGCGTGTTGCTGGCATCGCACTCGGCTTCGTCGGAACTGTCGCGATCGCTGTTCCACATCAAGGAACTGCTGCTCGTGGGCTTCTTCGTCTCGATCGGTCTGTCCGGGTTACCGGACCTGCCCAGTCTTGGCGTCGCCCTGCTCATGGTGCTTCTACTGCCACTCAAATCTGTGCTGTACGTGGCGCTGTTCGCGATGATGAAGTTGCGGTATCGCACCGCTCTCCTTGCCGGACTGAGCCTGATGAACTACTCCGAATTCGGCCTGATCGTCGTCTCCGTCGGAGTGACGACCGGCCTTCTGGCCCCGGCTTGGCTGGTCGAGATGTCGATCGCAGTGGCGCTGAGTTTCGTTGCGTCGGCTCTGGTCAACGGTCGCGGGCACCTGATGGTCGAGAAGATCGCGACACGTCTGCCCGAGCAGGACGAGCGCAGCCTGCACCCAGAGGAACGTTCCGGTGATGCCGGTGACGCCGAGGTGGTCGTGATCGGAATGGGGCGTGTGGGGTTCGCGGCGTACGAGCGGCTCACGGATCACTATCGTCTCGACGTGGTGGGGGTCGACTACGACGGGCCTCGTATTCGACGCCTCGCCGCTCAGGGCTTCCGCGTCATCGAAGGAGACGCCACCGACCTCGATTTCTGGCATCAACTGCGGCACTCGGAGTCCGTGCGGATCGCGGTACTCGCGATGCCGCGTCACGGAGCCAATGTCACGGCACTCGCCTGTCTGCGCGAATCCGGGTTCAGTGGAACCGTTGCAGCTGTGGCTCGCTACGACGACGAAGTGCAGTGGGCCAAGGAGCACGGTGTGGACATCGCATTCAACGTGTACGCAGGCGCGGGATTGGAGCTCGCGGATCAAGTTGGACAAGGTGCACCAGGTCCCGTAGGCGACGCCGTCGACCCCGAGTCCGACGAGCCGCACCTGCCGGACAACACCAGATGAGCCTGCGGGGCAAGTCCTACATCTGCACCCAGTGATTGCGCACGCCGTACAACGCCGCAGGGGAGTAGTCAGCCCTGCACAGAACCGCGGTAGTCGCCACTCTGTTTTCTGGCGCTCTTCGCGCGGTACATCTCGGCGTCGGCGGTTCGGAGCAGGAGCAGTATGGCCTGTTCCGAATCGCCGACGCCCACTTCGGTGCTAGCCGAGCCCACGCTGACCGAGAGGCCCGACATCACTCGTGTGTCGGACAAGGCAGCCACCAGGGCCTCGATCCGCGGCTCCGTGGTCCCCGGTTCCGCCACGGATACACAGGCGAACTCATCGCCGCCGAGACGGGCAACCACCCAGCTGTGTGAGGTGACTGCCCGCAGATGTTGCGCCAGATCGACCAGAACAGCGTCGCCGGTGTGATGACCGAACGTGTCGTTCACGTGCTTCATGCCGTCCACGTCGAGTACCACAGCACTCATCTGGGCAGATCGATCTTTGTGCGAAGTCAGGAGAATTGTTTCGACCGCGGCGAAGAGCCCACGACGATTACGCAGGCCGGTCAGCGGGTCGACCAACGACTGCTGGGCACGGGAGCGCAATTCACTGACGTAGATGACCAGGATCATCGGTGCTCCGAACATGAGCAGCATGGTGAGTGAGTGAGCAATCACGACCCACCCACTGGCGGCATCGTTCAGGGCGGCCCTGACGCACACGATCGCGAGAACGAGGACGGTTGCGGCCATGTGCATCCAATACACGAGCGGCCGCACGGCGATGACTGCGAACATGGTGACCACTGCGAACAGCACGGTGCCGCCGATTGCGGTGAGTAGATCTTGTTTGAGCAGCAGGCAGGCACCGATCGATACGTCGGCATAGACCACGTAGGCAACGAGCGCTTTCGGCGTCGGCCACCCACCGATGAACCATCGGAGTGACACGGGAAACGTCGTGAGGCTGACGAGCACCACGACTGCGACACCGATCCCGTCGTATTCTTCGCTGGGCGCACTGAGCAGTCCGATCAGCCCGATGACGACTGTGGCCGTACCGATGAAGAATTGCGTGATCTTGACTCGACCGGCATCGAGGTCGAGCACGACCGGATTGTCCCGTCGAGATTCGGACGGGTGAACCGACTCAGCGAAGAGTGCGCGTACCGCGATCATGAGAACCCCTGGTAGAGATTGTGCGCCTCCGAGCACGGTAGCTGGAAGCGGGGACCAGGATCGGACTTTCCCGATGTTCAGTTCCTGGTTCGCGGCCCACCGAACCGTGATCGAGCCGAACGAGGTGGTCCGTCGACCGATCGATCAGGTACTGCCTGCCGCTCCGCCTCCTCCACCTGCACCTCCACCCGAAGCAACGGATCCGCTACCGCTGGAGACGAACACCCCGGAGAACGCAGCCCAGGGGAGGACCACCGGGTCTCCCGCCGCGTAGTTGGCACCCGCGGGTGAGGTGAAGGCTCGCAGCGGCGTGTCACTCCCGGGGTCGGTTGCGGCCTCGAGCCGTTTCCGAAAAACCGGGGCCAGGCCGAGCGCGACGATATCCGGTAGGGCGGCGTTCAAATCGACCGACTCGTCGTCGTCCTTGGCGGCCTGCTTCAATCCGTCGCGGTAGGCCTCCCACGGGCGAGCGGCGTCCAGTCCGGCGACCGAGAACCGGGAGTACGCGATCGCCGTCGACAGTCCTGCAACGAGCAGGACGGCCGATGCCACTACTGCGAACCACATTGCCGGGGCTCCCGAGGTGGCAACGGCGATTCCTCCGACGGCGACGGCGCCACCGAGTACGCCCAGACCGGCCAGAACTACCCGGCGTCGGCCCGTGCCATCGGCAACGAATCCGCCGGCCCCCAGTCTTGCGTCCACGAGATCTTTCGTCACGCCGGGGCCCCGCGCGACCTTCTTCAACTCGTCGCCGGGTACGACATCGTCCGCGGCACGATCTGCAAGCATCGACCAGACCGCCTCTTGAACCTCTCCGCGGGCACGTGTTCGATCCAGAAGCCTGATCCTGACGGTCCCTTTGTCGAACTTTCCCGGCTTCTTGTCTGGCTCGAAGGTGAGCGCGTCGGCGGCGGCGAGTGCCAGTACCGTTCCAGGTACCCCGCTGGGCTGCGCGCTGCGGTGCACGAGGGCGGTCGCGTACGCGGCATCGGTGGCCTGGTCCGGTCGCACTGTGGTCGGAGATTGTTCAGAGACAGTCGATTTCGCGCGACCGCGGAACACCGCTGCCACCAGGAGCAGTCCCACAATCGAGATCACCGACCCGGCCCACGGCAGCCAGGTCGAACCGGGACCGTCGGCGAACCTGTCCAGCGCCGTGACCGGCGGACCGTTGCGAATGTCGGACCTCAGGCGGTCGATCCCTGAGGTCAGGCTGCCCGCGACGTCACCATCTCGCAGCGGCGGAATCAGCACATCCTCGACGATTGCCTCTTGTTCGTCCCGTGGAACGTTGCCGTCGTCGTACGTGCTGCCGAGGAAGATGCCCGCACGAGCCTCGTCGAGTTGTCCAGGCTCCCGGTTTATCAGGATCGCGCCCGCGGTGTTCTGGTCGATACCTGCCGTGGACACCCATTGTTGCTGAAGGGCTTCGACCTGATCCAACGTGTCATCCGAATCCGCGTCGAGTTCACGCACGTACGTGATCACATCCGCACCGGTTTCGGATTTCAAGTTCTCCAACTGACGTTGGATGTCCGCGGTCTGCGCTGGATCCAGCGAGTAGCCAGTTCGGTCGTAGACGCGCTGAACCGATGTCAGACCCTCGAAATTGGCGTCTGCGGACGAGCCGTCGGAGCAACCGACGAGGCCGAGAACGGCGAACAGCCCGATCGACACGGCAGCAACTCGGCGGTTCGAGCTCCGGCGACGGGATGTCTCAGCAAATACGACCATCGACGAATGTTAACCAGAGTAAGTGTGCGGTAGCCAGCACATTCGGCCAACGCGACGGTAAACATCGAAACCCGTTGATTACTAGATTTCGTCACAGTGACGAAACATCGACAAGCAGGGACAGGAAGGGTGGGGCGAACAACCCGATTCGAGTGTGCGTCATCGCATCGCATCGGACGGACACGGACCTGCTGCGAGAGCCGATCACCGGATGCGCGACACATTCCTCTCGAGGATTCCAACACCGCCGAGCCGCGTCACATCGACTCGAAAACTCAACTGTGTAGCGCTGCAGTCGAATCGATGACCTCGAGACCAGAGGTCATCAACCTGCAGGTCAATCGTTTTGCCGATAATCAACATTATGTCAGGTCGACGCTGGATGGCGGCTAGCTTGTATTTTTGCAGGTGCCCCCCGGGCTCGCGGATTTCGTCTCGTAATCTCCTGCGGAGCGGCCTCGCATCGCCGTTTGCTTGTTGTGATGGAACGACCACAATTCTCTGTGAACAGTGCATGGGATCTCTTCAAGAATGCGAGGAGTCGAGGGTGAATTTTCCGAGCGGAAAATGGTGGGTTCTCTTCTGGTCGGCGCAGGCGTTGCTGTGGGCCGTTATTTCGGTGATTCGAACTCAGGACGGTGAGTTTTCGGCCTGGTCATGGGTGGCTGCTTGTTTGCTTGCTGCGGCCGCAATCCTGACCGGGCTTCGTACATTTCGCCGCACAAGTGACAGCGATTATGGACGCATGAACCCGTAGGAGACGTACGAGGGACTTGCAAGGGGCGTCGAGCGGCAGTCCTGATCGACAGTTCGAGTCGAGGCAATATGCACTGTCCGGCGTGAACTGGTCTATGTATGAACGTGAGCGGCGAGACAGCGACTTCGAGGCCGAAGCGACTGCCGACGTGTTCTAGTGGAACAGTGGACTGGGTCGAGAAGGAACTGAGGGTCGCTGCTCTCACCGGTGCCTGCACAGGTGTGGCTGTCATGCTCCCCTGGGCTCTGGAAGGGTCCATGTCCTGGTTGGCGCTGCTGCTGATTCCTGCGTTCTGTGGTGCTCTGGCCGGGCTGTTGGTCGGCGTGATCGCGGTCGGCGGGGGCCGCTACGCGTTGTGGTCGAATCGCGTGTGGCCCGCTCGATCGCACCGCAGCTGGCGACACCGATTCGCCACGTGCACAGCGGCAGCGGTCACGCTGGTGACCGCTGCGGCCTTGTGCTGGCTGGCCGTCACCGCCGGTGAAATCTCCAATGATACTGACGAATTCCCGCCTTGGTGGATCGCACAGGCGGCCGTGACAGCGTCGGGCTACCTCTTCGCCTACCTTCTCGCTCCTGCGACAGCCTGCACCGCCCGGACACAGGAACGCCTCGGAGAGGTCTAGGTTCCTGTCCCCCGGCCCGTGCTCAACTTCCTTGTGGAGCATCGTGATCGATGACCGACTCTTCCAAGGCTGGTTCGGAAGCGTCCGCTACGGTGCCGGCTGTCTGGTCATCTCGGTGGTTGTTACTGATCGCAGAAAACAACGAGCAGACTCGAATCGATCAGCGTCGTAGTCTTCCCATTTCGCTGCAGGCACGGCCTTGCGCTCAACCTCGACGAAGCCGCGCTTGCCGAAGAATTCTGCGGCCTCACCACTGACGGTCACCGCGAAGAGATTCGCGATACCCCTGGTGCGGCAGACCTCCAACAATCCGTCCATCAGTAAGCCACCCGCTCCAAGTCCGGAAAACTGGGCGACTGTGATCAGACCCGATACTTCGGCGAATCCTGTTCCGGCATAACGGTCCACCTCGAGTCCGACAATGCCGGCAAGGTGCCCGGTTCGTAGCACTCGTGCGCCGAGCCCTCCGACCGCCATCCTGGCAATCTCGATCCGGCTGCGCTGCTTGAGAACCCCTTCTCGTACTCCCTGTGCGACCAGCGCCTCGATTGCAGAGAAATCGTCCACCTGCAGCGAGGCCAAGTGAAGGTAGCGCCCTTGAGTCAGAACGGTCCCCCGGCCGTCGAATGTGAACAACTCGAATTCGAGATCCTCGGCACGACATAGATTTACGCTGTATGCACCGCCGGCAAGTGCCGCCTCGGCCGCGGGCGGGAAATCGTCGAGCCCCCGTTCGGCCAGGTGGGTGACCAGGCGCTCGCGGTGCAGGTCGATGTCGGCGAAGCTGCGGGGAGGATCGCCCCAACCCCCGCCCGGATCGGTCAGGACCATCTTCGAGGCCCGGACGCTCGCAGACACAGTGCCGGCAGTTCGTGCGACTGCGGTTGCCTTCGCACCGATCACGACACATTCCGAGTCTGCGATTGCGAGCCACAGACGGGCGACGGATTCGTCGTTCCAGACCGTCACGCCGTCGATGGCCACACCTCCGACCGCAGTGATGACCTCCGGAACGGAATCGGCCGGAACCACGAAGATGAACCGCGTGTCGCCCGTGACGAACTCGCCGACCGTACGTTCCGCTGCTGCCAGCGCCGCGATGCTCATCATGGGAAGGGCAATCACGATCGTGACCCCTCGAAACTCCTCGATGAAGAAGTCGCGCTCGGCAACAGGCACCCCACTGGGCGTCAACTCGACCGCCACCTCGCGCGGGACCGCCGGCCGCGGCCGCAATTTCCGTGGATTCGCGCGCAGATCGTAGTTCGTCATGGTGGGTCCAAGTGTGGACTGTTGGCTGACACCCCGCAAACGTCCGAATCAGTAGGTGTAGTTGATACCTCGGGAGAACGTGAATCCGCCCGTTGCTGCGGTGCAGCCGATTATGTCGTCGGGCCCGGACCGGCACACCACGTCCTCGACCGACAGCACCTGGCCGAACTCGAGCACCGGCGCGTTCGCATCCACATAGATGCCCTGCGTCGTGCACATGCTTTCCGAACCCGCGGCGGTCACGCGAACAGCGACCTTGACGTTCTCGGCATTCGAGCATTGGGGTCCCTCGAAAGGATTCCTGCCGTCCACGGCCTGACATCCCACTCGCCCCTCGGGTCCATCGGCGTCCCAGATGCCGCAGAGAATGTTGCCCGTCGGCGACGTGAAGTTGTATTTATCACTCCCCGTCCGGAACGTCGCAGGATCGACGTTGCCTGGTTCGTCGCCCGACGGCTGCAAAATTGCACCGCCACCACCCGGCACCAGGTCCGCTGCTTCATCCGGCGTTCGCGTCGGCTGAGCAACTGCCGATTCCTGTGGCGATTCGACCTCCAGCCGAGTTGGCGACTCAGTTGTCGTCCCAACAGGCGACGTTGTCGTCCCTACGGGCACGGACGTCGTGTCCGGCGCGGCACTGGTGTCCGAATCGCCACTCGCACAACCGCCGAGAGCCAACCCGCACACAGTCGCGACCAGAACAACAGACTTGCGAGCAATCATCACGTTTCCTTTTCTCCGCGAGAGTCGATGTGGGCCCCGACGTCACCGGACAGTGTTTGCACCGCCCAGCCGCAGGTCCTTTCGCCCCGCGCACAGCGGCATCATCATCAGCTCAGCGTAGGTGCCTGGCGGTACAGTCGACGCGATACTCTGCCCACCATGCCCACCGATCCCGCCGTCCGAGTGTCCCGGCTGCAGGCGTTGATCGATCCCCCTCGCACGGGCACCTCGGAGCAAGATGTGGCCGAACCCAACGGCTCCGAGGCAACGATTCGATGACCGCGCCATCCACCCGACCCGGCGCTGCCCCGTACAGCAAGCTCTTCCTCGCCATCTACGACCTGTGGGTGATCAGACTCTCGACCACTACGGGTGGCGTTGCAACAGAAAACATTTCGTCGACCTGTATCGCGAGCACATCGGTCGGCACCACCTCGAAGTCCCGGATCGGGCTGGGTCCTCGCCAACATCGACCTACCCTCCGATATCGACCTCACCCTCGTCGACCTCAATGCCAGCTCACTCGAGCACACCGCCTCGCGTCTCGACGTCTCACCGACGCTGATCGAACACGATGTGATGCTGCCGCTGCCCGAGAACGTCGACAGCTTCGATTCGGTCTCGATCAACTACGTCCTCCATTGCCTCCCTGGGGACTGGTCGACCAAGTCCGCAGCGTTGACGAACCTGGCCGATGCGCTGGCCCCCGATGAAGTGTTGTTCGGATCGACCGTGATCGGCGTCGATCAGAAGTACACGACACTCGGTGCGGCACTGATGTTCGTTTACAACAGAATCGGTGCGTTCGGCAATCGGGACGACGATCTGCCCGGCTTACGACAACTCCTGTCCGACAGATTCGAACACGTCGACATCACGATGGTGGGCAATGTGGCGCTCTTCGTCGCCAAGAATCCCCTTGACGCCCAGCAACAGACCGACTGATGTGCGGCTGAAAGCGATTCAGCCCGTCCCGCACATGCAGTTCAACCACTATTCGAGCACGAGGACCGCGGACGCCGAATACCATGGGCCCGGTGCCGCTCGTATCCCGAGCTCAACGGATCGGAGGGCCGAGTGTTCGATCTTCCGGACGATCCGGTAAGTCTTCGATCCTTCCTGGAACGTTCTCCGGACTTCGTCGCGTTGTCCGATTTCACGGGAAAGATCCTGTACATCAATCCGGCGGGTTCGGAACTGATCGGTGTCACGGATGTGGCCGATCTCGGCATGTTGTCTGCTCTGGAACTGCTGACCTCCGACGGACGCGACCTCACCGACGACATAGCCGCCGGTCTGCTCGCCGAAGGCAAGTGGGAGGGGTACTGCGAGCTTCGCCATCACGAGACCGGTACCGGCATACCGGTGGTGGTGTCTGCCTACGTGATCAGTCGTGACGACGGAGGGCCCGACGTGGTCGCATCCACGATTCGGCACCGACATACGGTCGAGCAACGCAGCGCCAGAATTGCGGCCGACGCAGTGATCGCGGGTCGTCACGCGCAGGAACAGAAGGCTCTCGCCGATCTGAGCCGATTCGCCGTCATCGCCGAGCTACCCAGATTGCTCACTGCAGCAACCGACACTGCAGCCACCTTGATCGGCGTGGGAAACTCCGCCATCGCCCATCTCGAACACCCGACCGACCAGTACTTGACCATGGACGCCGCCAGCGGTGCACTCGGCATGCGTCAGGACATTCCGTCCGGCAACGGTTCGTTGGTGGGATTCGTCCTGACACTCTCGGAGCCTGTCGTGTGCAACGACAGCCATGCCGAGAAGCGTTTTCGTACCGACACGATGATCTCGCTAGGCCTCCGCAGCGGCGTCGGAGTTCCCATCTACACCGCCGCCGGAAAACCGTGGGGAGTTCTCTCCATCCACAGCGTCGAGGCCCGTCTCTACCGCGATGAAGAAGTGTCGTTCCTTAGCTCGGTGGCCGGCATCGTATCCGCAGCGATACGGCGCATCGACCTCGAACGCCAACTGCGAAGACGGAGTACGCACGACGCCCTGACCGGTCTGCCCAACCGCACCCTTGCATATGAGGTCATCGATTCGGCACTGGACCGAGCCAGACAACAGTCGGGCACCGTCGCGCTCCTGCTGCTCGACATCGACGACTTCAAGATCATCAACGACAGCCTGGGACACGACGCCGGAGACAGGGCGTTGGTCAAGTTCGTCGAACGGTTGGCGTCGGCAATCCGAGACGCCGACACCATCGCGCGCCTGGGTGGAGATGAATTCTTGATCGTGTGCGAAGGCGTGGACAGCGTTGCTCATGCGGAAGATCTCGCACGACACATCACGAGTTCCATCGCCGTTCCCTTCTCGGCCGAGGACGTGCCCATCCCCTTGAGCGCCAGCATCGGTATTGCGGTGTCCGAACCGAATTCGACCCGGCACGAGCTGATCCACCGCGCCGACTTGGCCATGTACCGCGCGAAGGACAGTGGGACCGGTGGGCATGCAGTGTTCGATCCCACCGATCTCTACGACGCGGACCGCATCAGGTCACTGTCGATCGATCTGCGAGCGGCGCTGCGAGCCGACGAGCTCACTCTCGCCTATCAACCGTTGGTGGACATCGCCACACGGAAAATCGTTGCGGTGGAGGCACTCGCCCGCTGGAATCACCGCGAACTCGGGCCCATCGAACCGAGCGAGTTCGTCGGCGTAGCCGAAAGAACCGGTCTTGCAACACCGTTGGGCGCGTGGGCGCTACGTACCGCATGCACGGCCGCGGCGCGGTGGCGAACGTTCTCCGACATCGTGGTCCGCGTCAACGTCAGTGCGCTTCAACTCCGCGATCCCGACTTTCCCACCGAGGTCGCGTCGGTACTGGCAGAGACTGGACTGCCTCCCTTCGCTCTCGGACTCGAGGTGACCGAAACCGTGTGGGTCGCGGACACCGAGCGGGTCGCCGACACCGTCTCGGCCCTGCACGCCATGGGGGTGGCTCTACTACTCGACGACATGGGCAAGGGCCACAGCTCCATGTCGTATCTCGACCGCTACCCCATGTTCGAGTGCTTCAAGATCGACAAGTCGTACATTGCCCGGCTGCCTGCCCCTCGGGCTCGCGCGATTATCTCGGCCATCGTTGCGCTCGCTCGCGCATTCGACGTCACCGTCGTCGGCGAGGGCGTCGAAACCGAGGAGCAACTGGACGCACTGGCCGCCACCGGCTGCGACTTCGCGCAGGGATATCTCTTGGGCCGACCGGTCGGGGCCGGTGCCATTGCCGATCTGCTTCTCGGCAATCGATGAATCCCGGGCCGTCCCGACGGTCGTGATACCGTGCCCAACCAGAGCTACTCGCATAGCCACCCCAGCTGCAGCAGGCACCCGCGTCGCCTCCGTCAGCGTTCCACGGGCAAGGTCCTTCACGGATCTGCGATCGACAATGCTGGTTTCTATCTGCACGCCGTGTTCATGGTTTCCGACCGGTGCAGCAGTGCGCGGGACTGGTGCACACAGGGATTGGAACTCTCATGACAAAGAACCACGCAGACAAGCGCGCAGCGCGGACCTATGCGAGAGCGCATACACTCCCCTATCGTCAGGCTCTCGCGTCGGTACGCGCCGCCCACGCCGATCGAAAGTCGTTGTTGCCCTTCGCAGAGCGTCTTCTGATCGAGGCCGTCGAGGGATGCGGAATTCGGCATTGGGCTCGAGTCGACGAATGGGACGGCCTCGGCCGCGCGGTGATCACGGACGTCGGTGGCGAACGATTTGTCGTCGGTGTCGACACCGTTCTACCAACTCTTCGGGACCACCTCGACGACCATCCGGGACTGAAGCCGAACGATATCGACAGTTACTTCGCCGACGAGGCACTGCAACTGCTTCTGTTCGGCGGCGTGATCTATCGACTCGAACTTCACCGCGGCATGGGGCTGACGGCCTGATCCGATATCGGATCAGAGATTGCGTCGCCTGGTGTCACCAGTGCGGGATGGGTTCGGAAAGGGGCTGTCCCCTCTTTCCACTTTCAAGGTATAGCGCACCCCGGGGCTTGCGGCAAGACCCCGTACAGGGCTCAGAATGGCTCGCTGCAACCACGTAGTCATCGATCGGAGTCCTGTGAAACCTGAGCGCCCACCCATCTTCGCGCTCCCGGAAAGCCTCACTCACAAGAACACCGCTGATGCGATAGGGGTTGATCAGCAACACTTTTCGGAAATACAGTCGAGTATCGAGAAGTCTCGATCAGATACGGCGGAACGTCTGACGATCGTGCAGAAGTCGATGGGTCGGATGGGGCAGGAAGTGATGGAGCGTGACTTCGAGATCCATCGACTGAACGCACGCCTTCGCTCCCTACATCGTTACGGGGTCGATCTGTGTCTGGGCCGCATGGTCGTCGCCGACTCGGTCGAGCCGGTGTACATCGGACGACTCGGACTGCTGGGAACCTCGGGCGAGCAACTCCTCGTCGACTGGCGCTCCCCCGCAGCCGAACCCTTCTTCGGTGCCACTCACGCAAATCCAACGGGGCTGCGGAGTCGTCGTCGATATCGCTGGACGAACGGCTCCATCACCGACTACTGGGACGAGGTGTTCGACCTGACCGGACCGATCACCGACGCTGCGCTGGACGATCAGTCGGCCTTCATCGCCAGTCTGGGCACCGCACGTTCACCGCGAATGCGAGACGTGTTGGGCACCGTCCAGGCAGATCAGGACGCGATCATCCGAGCGGATGCCCGCGGCGCACTGGTCGTCGACGGTGGGCCTGGAACCGGAAAGACTGTCGTTGCTCTGCACCGCACCGCGTACTTGCTGTACACACAATCGCGACTCGGATACAACCGCGGTGGAGTGTTGTTCGTCGGCCCACACGAGCCGTACCTCGCCTACGTGGCAGATGTTCTACCGAGTTTGGGTGAGGACGGTGTGCAGACCTGCACTCTGAGAGACCTCGTCGACGAGGGAGCGAACGCACTGGAGGAAGCCGATCCGGCGTTAGCGCTGCTCAAGGCGGCAACCGACATGCATACGGCGATCGAGGCCGCTGTCGCGTTCTACGAGCAGCCGCCGACCCGGAACATCATCGTGGAAACGGACTGGGCCGATCTGACGCTCACTCCCGACGATTGGATCGAGGCATTCTCGGCACCCGCGCCCGACACGCCGCACAACGAGGCCCGGGAGCAGATCTGGGATCTGCTGTTGACGATTCTGACGGACCGGTACGACGGCGACAATCCCGTCGAAGTTCGAACGTCTTTGCAGCGCAACGTAGATCTACGAAAGGAGCTCGACAGATCGTGGACCATCATCGACGCGGCCGACCTCGTGGCCGATCTGTGGAGCGTGCCGGCATATCTCCGTAGGTGCGCTCCCTGGCTCGGCTCCGAGGAGGTACGTGCGCTGCAGCGACCCGACTCGGCACAGTGGACGGTGGCCGATCTACCGCTGCTCGACACCGCACGGATGCGGCTCGGAGATCCAGAGCATGCGCGGCGCACTCGGCGTCGGGAGCTCGCAGCTGTACACGAACGCTCGCGAATGGACCGCGTCGTCGACGAACTCATGGCCGCCGATGACGACGAGATGATGGCCGCCCAGTTGCGGCAGGACGGAATTCGCGATGCGCTCGTCGATTCGGCTGGCTTCGACGAGGTCCCCTCGGATCCCTTGGCCGGGCCGTTCGCACACATCGTCGTGGACGAGGCACAGGAGTTGACCGACGCGGAGTGGCAGATGGTCCTGCGCCGATGCCCGTCGGGCAGCATCACGATAGTCGGAGACCGCGCACAAGCGCGGCGGGGATTCGCGGAGTCCTGGCTCGAACGCCTCGGAAGAGTGGGATTCGACCACATGAACGTCGCCACCCTCGGCGTCAACTACCGCACCCCACGAGAAGTGATGGCCGAAGCCGAGCCGGTGATCCGCGCGGCGCTGCCTGACGCCAATGTTCCGGTCTCCATCCGCAGCACCGGTGTGCCCGTCGAGTACGGCGACGCGGCAGATCTGTTGTCGATTCTCGATCGATGGCTGGACTCGAACGTCAACGGAATCGCTTGCGTCGTAGGCGATCCTGCGTTCCCGTCTTCGGAGCGCATCCGCTCACTGACACCACAGTTGACGAAAGGACTCGAATTCGATCTGGTCGTCCTGATCGACCCGGATTCGTTCGGATCGGGAATCGCCGGTGCCGTCGACACTTACGTGGCGATGACCCGAGCAACCGGACAGCTGGTGGTTCTGACCATTCAGCGCGACGCCGAATCGAGAACGTCCAGCACAGCATGAATTGCCGGGCTGGCGTCGGCGCTGCGCCGCCACGCGGCCTGCACCTCACGAGCGGGAGCGCGCTCGAGCGGAACCGCCACGAGACCGGCACCGAGCAACGGACGCGCGAGACGAGGCACGAGAGCGAGCACATCGTCCGCTTCGACCAGCGCGAGTTGCGTAGAGAAGTCGTCCACGAGATGGCGAACGTCGACCTCGGCGGACGTTTCGGCAAACAGCCGACGAAACCACTGGTGACACACCGTCCCGGCCGGGCTCGTCACCCACGGGTATTGCGCGAGTTCGGCGTGGGCCAAAGCGGTCTCGCGTCGGGCGAGTGGGTGGGTTCGCTTCATGATCACGTCGCCGAAATCCGTGTGAATCGGTTGCCGGACGACCGAGGGAGGAGCGGGCACCGATACTCCGTCGGCGTCGTGCACCAGCGCAAGGTCTGCGGTCCCGGAATACACGCTGTGCAGTGCACGGTCCGGGTCCTCCTCGCTGATGTGCACCGTCAGGTCGGGATACCGTCGGTTCAGCTCGATCAGCGCGGGTGCCAGCAAACCCCGTACCGCGGTCGAGAAGCCGACCAGCCGAACGACCCCACGTGCGACGCCCTCGTCGGCGGATCGGGCCGACTCGACGCACCGTTCGAGAGCGTCGAACACCTCCCCCGCGGACTCGACTACCGCCCGACCTGCGGGGGTGAGCACGACGCCCCGACCGGCCTGTGCCAGTACCGAGGTGCCGATCTGCCGTTCGAGTCGTTTCATCTGTTGAGAGATCGCCGATGAGGTGTAGCCGAGTTCATCGGCGGCCCGGGCAAGAGTGCCGAGGGCTGCCACAGCGCGCAGGGCATGCAAAGCACTCACGTCGATCATGAAGCAACAGTACGCAGTAATGCGGAAAATGCATCGCTGGACCTCATCTATAGAGCGGTCCACACTCGGACCATGACCAACACTCCGTCGCCGGCCTCGACGATCTTCGGCACGAACCTCGTCGCCATGGCGACCCCCTTGCACCTCGATGGATCGCTCGACCGAGCGGGCGTCGATGCGCTTCTCACGCACCTGATGGCAACACGATGCAATGGCGTCGTCGTCGCCGGAACGACCGGTGAAGCACCTACCCTGACGGGCCACGAGACCTCGCAGCTGATCGCTCGGGCTCGAAGGCACTCGGATCACGCTGTTCGAGTGATCGCGGGAGTAGGCACGAACGACACCTCGACAGGGATCGAGATGGCCCGGTCCGCAGCAGCAGCCGGAGCCGACGCACTGTTGATCACCGCTCCCTACTATTCGCGGCCCACCCAGGCCGGAATCACGGAGCACATCGTCGCGATCGCCGAGGCAGGTGGGCTGCCCGTCATGGTGTACGACGTCCCTGCGCGGACAGGTGTGGCGGTCGAGGCGTCGACGCTCATCGAACTCTCCCGCCACCCCCTCATCGGTGCCGTCAAGGACGCGAAGGGTGATCTGTACGAGGCCATGACCGTCATGTCATCGACGGACCTCGCCTACTACTGCGGAATCGACGAACTTGCGCTCCCCTACCTTGCCTCTGGTGCAACAGGATTGGTCAGTGTCACCGGCAACGTGGTGGCAGACCGCTACGCCGAACTGATCGCGGCAGTCCGCGTCGGCAACCTGGATCGGGCGATCGCAGTACAGCGATCGCTCCTGCCGTTGACCGACGCGATCATGCGTACGACGCAGGGTGCCATCATGGCCAAGGCCGCGCTCGTCAAAATCGGCGTCATCTCCGACCCGACCGTGCGACGCCCTCTGCTCGAGTCATCGGTGGGTGATCTGGAACGGCTGTACGCCGCTTTGTCGGCCACCGGAATCGATCAGGAATCGACAGGCGTGCACGTTCCGGTGCGACTAGCGTGACGCGCATGGCTACGACGAAGGTCACGCACGACTCGGCACCACACGCCGCCGACAGTCACGATCTGATTCGTGTGCAGGGCGCGCGGCAGAACAATCTTCAGGACATCAGTGTCACTCTGCCCAAGCGGCGGCTCACCGTGTTCACCGGTGTCTCCGGCTCCGGCAAGAGCTCACTGGTCTTCAGCACGATCGCCGCGGAATCACAGCGGATGATCAACGAGACCTACAGCGCCTTCGTCCAGGGATTCATGCCGACTCTTGCCCGACCCGACGTCGACGTCATGGACGGGCTCACCACGGCCATCATCGTCGATCAGCAGCGAATGGGTGCCAATCCCCACTCCACCGTCGGCACCGCCACCGACGCCAACGCCATGCTCCGCATCCTGTTCAGCCGAGTCGGAAAGCCGTATATCGGTTCGGCGCAAGCGTTCTCGTTCAACGTCGCATCGGTCTCGGGCGCGGGTGCGGTCAAGGTGGCCAAGGGCGGTAGACAGACAACCGAGAAAAGGACCTTCTCCGTGACCGGTGGCATGTGCCCGCGTTGTGAGGGCCGAGGCTCGGTGAGCGACTTCGATCTCACCGCCCTGTACGACGCGAGCAAGTCACTCAACGAGAACGCCATCACGATCCCCGGCTACAGCATGGAAGGTTGGTACGGCCGCATCTTCCGCGGCTGCGGGTATTTCGACCCGGACAAGCCGATCTCGAAGTACACGAAGAAGGAACTCGACGATCTGCTCTATCGCGAGCCGACGAAGGTCAAGGTCGAGGGCATCAATGTGACCTACTCGGGGCTCGTGCCCCAAATCCAGAAGTCGTTTCTGTCCAAGGACGTCGAGGCGATGCAGCCCCACATCCGCGCCTTCGTCGAACGCGCGATCACGTTCACCACCTGCCCGGACTGCCACGGCACCCGGCTCAACGAAGGCGCTCGGTCGTCGAAGATCAATGGCGTCAACATCGCCGACGCCTGTTCGATGCAGATCAGCGACCTCGCCAGGTGGGTCGGCGCACTGAAAGAACCGTCGGTGGCACCGCTGCTCACGACTCTGTGCGACGCCCTGAACTCGTTCGTGGAGATCGGGCTCGGCTATCTGAGTCTCGATCGTCCGTCGGGGACGTTGTCCGGTGGAGAGGCTCAGCGCACCAAAATGATTCGTCACCTCGGATCGTCGCTGACCGACGTGACCTACGTGTTCGACGAGCCGACGATCGGTCTGCACCCCCACGACATCGAGCGAATGAACAATCTGCTGCTTCAGCTGCGGGACAAGGGAAACACCGTGCTCGTCGTCGAGCACAAGCCCGAGACGATCTCCATCGCCGACCACGTCGTCGATCTCGGCCCCGGTGCCGGCAGTGCAGGCGGACATGTCTGTTTCGAGGGCACCGTCGACGAATTACGCCGCAGCGCTACCGTCACCGGCCGTCACTTCGACGACCGCGCGTCGCTCAAACAATCGGTGCGCGGGTTCTCGGAAGTGCTCGAAATTCGCGGTGCGAACTCCCACAATCTGCGCAACGTCGACGTCGACGTTCCACTCGGTGTGTTGGTAGTCGTCACCGGCGTCGCAGGCTCGGGCAAGAGCTCGCTCATTCACGGATCACTCTCGGGGACGGACGATGTGGTGTCGGTAGATCAGGGAGCGATACGCGGGTCGCGGCGAAGCAATCCCGCGACGTACACCGGCTTGCTGGAACCGATACGGAAGGCGTTCGCCAAGGAGAATGCCGTCAAACCTGCGCTGTTCAGCTCCAATTCGGAGGGCGCGTGCCCGACGTGCAACGGCGCGGGCGTCATCTACAGCGACCTCGCGATGATGGCCGGGGTCGCCACGATGTGCGAGGAGTGCGAGGGCAAGCGGTTCCAGGCTTCGGTACTCGAGTACCACTTCGGCGGTCGCAACATCGACGAGGTGTTGTCGATGTCGGTCGCCGAGGCCGAGGAGTTCTTCTCCTACGGCGCAGCGAAATTGCTCCCGGCGCACAAGATTCTGCAGCGCCTGAACGATGTCGGGTTGGGCTACCTCAAGATAGGCCAGCCGTTGACGACTCTGTCGGGTGGAGAACGGCAGCGCCTCAAACTGGCGACGCACATGGCCGACAAGGGCGGGATCTACGTGCTCGACGAACCCACCACCGGACTGCACCTTGCAGATGTCGACAAACTCCTCGGGCTGCTGGACCGCCTGGTCGACTCGGGCAAGTCGGTGATCGTGATCGAGCATCACCAGGCCGTGATGGCACACGCCGACTGGATCATCGATCTAGGTCCTGGTGCCGGCAATGACGGCGGACTCGTCGTGTTCGAGGGAACGCCCTCCGATCTGGTCGCGGACGGTTCGACTCTGACCGGCCAGCACCTGGCTGCGTACGTCGGGAGCTGACGTGCAACCGAACCCGAGAACAAGGGAGATGCCGTGACCACCCTGCTTCACCGGCCCGCAACCGCACTGGTGATCATCGACGTGCAGAACGACGTGATGGTCGGCGTGCACGACCGGCAGCGCGTCATCGACAACATCGTCACCCTGGTGTCCCGCGCCCGGTACACCAGTACTCCGGTGATCTGGGTGCAGCACTCATCCCAGAAGGAGCTGCCTTTCGGAACGGACGGCTGGAAACTTCTCGACGAGTTGCCGATGGATCCGCGCGATCCGCTCGTCCACAAGAAGCACGGCGATGCCTTCGAGGACACCGGTCTCGAAACCGAGCTCGCCGCCTCGGGCGTGGGGCATGTCGTCATCGCCGGGGCGCACACGGATTTCTGCATCAGGTCCACGCTGCACGGAGCCCTCGTCCGCGGATACGACGTGACACTGGTGAGCGACGCACACACTGCCGAGGATCTGTCCGACTGGGGTGCGCCGCCACCTGCGCAGGTCATCGCGCACACGAACATGTACTGGGACAACCAGACCGCTCCCGGCCGGACTGCCGTGGCCGTCGTCACCGAGAAGGTCACCTTCGGCTGACCGATATCCTGGACACTCCATGGTGACCTTGCTGCTTGCGCTCGTCGGATTCGCGCTGCTCGATTCGCTCGACGTGCTGCTGATCGGCGTGACCGCTGCCATCGCGGTGCACGCGAGAACCACCCGCCGGTCTCCTTTCCGAGCCGGGCTGGCCTTCGTCGGCGGAGTGTTCACAGCGACGACCACGTTCGGCATACTCACCGTTCTCGGCATCGACTTCTTCACCGATCTGTTCGACATCACCATCACTCCCACGCTCCGGTATCGCACCGAGCTGGTGATCGGGCTGGTGCTGATCACTCTCGGTGCTCTGCGCACCGCCGAACGGCACCCACCGGCGTGGGCAGCCCGAGCCGGCTCGAGCATTCCCGTCGTCGCCCTGACCGGACTCACGATCGGTTTGGTGCAGGGCCCGACGGCCGTGCCTTATCTCGCCGGGCTGAC
Organism: Rhodococcoides navarretei; assembly: GCF_038069675.1. Classification (NCBI taxonomy): domain Bacteria; kingdom Bacillati; phylum Actinomycetota; class Actinomycetes; order Mycobacteriales; family Nocardiaceae; genus Rhodococcoides; species Rhodococcoides navarretei. The sequence goes on along the minus strand of NZ_JBBPCN010000001.1, from coordinate 2,494,443 downwards.
GATGCTCTCGACCTACGATCCCCGTCCGCCGTGGTGGCCGGCCATCGTCGTCGTCTACTGCTTGATCGGGCTACTACCGCCCATGCTCGTTCTGATTCTGGCGTCGAGGAAGAGTCGACGTTCCAGACGCGCGTTCACGGCAACCGTGCGGGCGCTGATGCGGTACGGCCCGCCGACGGTGCGCGTCATCTTCGTCGTGCTCGGTGTCGCACTCGTCGCCGACGCGCTGATTCATGCCGGAGACCTCGTCTAGATCGTCGCCGTAAGCTTCTCCGCATGGCACTCGATCACGGCGATCCCGGTGACGCCCCGTCCGTCCCTCCTCCCCTGGCACCGGTGGTCCACGACCGTCGTCCCTCCGCGGCCGAGGAAGCGCGCACGATCGCTGCGTCCACCAACACCGCAACCCTCGCGAGCCTGACCGCGGACGGCGATCCCTGGGCATCGTTCGTCACCTACGGATTGCTCGACGGCGCTCCGGTTCTGTGTGTCTCCCGGATGGCCGAGCACGGACGGAACCTCGCAGGCGATCAACGGATGAGCCTGTCGATCGTGGCACCGCAATCGCAGACCGATCCACTGGCGTCGGGACGCATCACGCTGGCCGGCGTGGTGGAACGGCCCGACGGGGACGAGTTGGCCGCAGCACGCGCGGCGCATCTCGACGGCGTACCAGCAGCGAAGCACTACCTGGACTACAGCGACTTCACGCTCTGGATCATGCGCGTGCATCGAGTCCGCTGGGTCGGCGGATACGGCCGGATGGATTCGGCAACTGCCGAAGCGTATTCCGAGGCCGCGCCCGATCCGGTGTCGCCGACCTCGGCGTACGCGATCGAGCACCTCAACGCCGACCACGCGTCGTCGCTGAACGCGATGGCTCGCGAATTGGGCGGCTTTCCCGACGCCACGTCCGCCGAGTGCACGGCCGCGGACCGTTATGGACTGGATCTGAAAGTGCTCACGCCACGCGGGATCGCGTACACAAGGGTCGGCTATGCGACTCCGATCGACTCGGCTGCCGAACTGCGGGCCGCGACCGTGGAACTGGCGAAGCGCGCCGCAGCCGGCCGATAGGTGTGAGATGCAACCACAGACACGACGACCTCGCCGAGACGTCGCGATGGATGGCGACTACCGTTGACCTCACACAGCAATCGTTAGGGAGCAGGTAATGAGCATCCAACCGCTCGAATCGAAGCGTCACCGCGTCGTCGTCATCGGTTCCGGGTTCGGAGGTCTGTTCGGCGTCAAGGCGCTCAAGAAAGCCGACGTCGACATCACCCTCGTCGCCAAGACGACACACCACCTCTTCCAGCCTCTCCTCTACCAGGTCGCCACCGGAATTCTGTCCGTCGGCGAGATCGCCCCCACCACCCGCGTCATTCTGCGCAAGCAGAAGAACGCCGAGGTGCTGCTCGGAGACGTGCTGAACATCGATCTCGAGGCCAAGACGGTCACGTCCAAGCTCCTCGAACGCATCACCGTCACTCCGTTCGACAGCCTGATCGTCGCGGCGGGCGCACAACAGTCCTACTTCGGCAACGATCACTTCGCCGAGTTCGCGCCCGGCATGAAGACCATCGACGACGCGCTCGAACTGCGCGGACGCATCCTCGGTGCGTTCGAGCAGGCCGAACTCTCCGACGATCAAGAGGAGAAAGACCGCCTCATGACCTTCGTGGTCGTCGGCGCAGGTCCCACCGGCGTGGAGCTCGCCGGGCAGATCGCCGAGCTCGCCGATCGCACCCTCGACGGAGCTTTCCGTAACATCGATCCGCGTGACGCCCGCGTCATCCTGCTCGACGCCGCGCCCGCCGTGCTGCCGCCGATGGGCGAGAAGCTGGGCCGCAAGGCCGCCGAGCGCCTCGAGAAGCTCGGCGTCGAAATCCAGCTCAACGCGATGGTCACCGACGTCGACAACGACGGCCTGACCGTCAAGGAGAAGGACGGCACGACGCGTCGCATCGAGTCGCAGTGCAAGGTCTGGTCTGCAGGCGTGCAGGGCAGCCCCCTCGGCAAGCAGCTCGCCGACCAATCCGGATCGGAAACCGATCGCGCCGGACGCGTGCTGGTCGAACCGGACCTCACCGTCAAGGGCCATCCGAACGTGTTCGTGATCGGCGACCTGATGTCGGTCAAGGACGTTCCCGGCATGGCGCAGGGCGCCATCCAGGGAGCGACCTACGCGGCCAAACTGATCAAGGCGTCGGTCAAGGGCCAGGACGATCCCGCCCAGCGGGCCCCGTTCAAGTACTTCGACAAGGGTTCGATGGCAACGGTGTCGCGCTTCAACGCGGTCGCCAAGGTCGGGAAACTCGAATTCGGCGGTTTCATCGCCTGGCTCATGTGGCTCGCTCTACACCTCTACTACCTGGTGGGCTACCGCAGCCGCATCACGACCGTCATCTCGTGGTTCGTGACGTTCCTCGGCCGCGGTCGGGCTCAGATGGCGTCGACCGAGCAGCAGGTGTTCGCGCGACTGGCCATCGAGCAACTCAACTCCATCGAACGCGCCGGTGACGTGGACAAGCGCACCGCCGACGTGGAACGGCAACGCGAGGACGCAGCGGGCTGATCGGCCACCGACCGAAGTGTTCGAGAATACGCATCGGCCGACGGGACACCGTCGGCCGATGCGTTGTTCGTTTCGAAGTGTGCGGGTCTCACAGATCGGCTCCGGCGGGCTGCAGTCGGCGTCCCACCGAGGTGCTGAGCGAACCGCCTCCTGCCAGCGACAGCCGGACGGTCCCGTCGGCGAGATCGACTTCGGACGAACGGTCATCGGGATACTGCAAGGTGCTGGACATCGACAGCGGAGCCGACAGCGCGTCGTGCGCAACCGATCCCGCACCCAGTTCCACTCGGTGACGCAACAACGGGCTGTTGCCGACGTCGCATCGCATCGCACTGCTCCACCGACCCGATGCTTCCTCGAATCGTCCGATCTGCGTCCTCTCACGTAGCCACAACGTTGAATCTTCGTGCAGTGCAACGGTATTGACCACCGAGTGCGAGGCGTCGGATACCACGACCATTGGTTCGGGATCGAAGATCAACGACGCGCCCGCTCCGACCTCGAAGTGCCACTGCGCGGACGAATGACGCTGCAGCCCACCGGGCATCGCCAACGAGGCAGCGACACTGCGCACCTCCAGGTGGGCGCCGGCCGCCACCGATATTCTCACGGTGATGGTGTCACCGCCCAGAGGCGTTGCCGCCGTTCCGATCAGGTGAACCGTGTCCGGTCCCGTCTGTCTACCGGCCAGCCCTCCCACAGAGGTGATGCGTGGGCTCCGGGTGCGGCTCGCGTCGATGCAGAGCTCGGTGTGCATCGACGCTCAGTGCGTGTGGGCATGCGCGTCGGCGTCGGCGATCACCTTCAGCTGCTCCCGCACCCACTCGAGCACCATGGTCGCCGCCGGATCGTCGGTGAGGGAGATCAGCGCAGTCGGTCGTCCCTCGCGCACCTGGGCCGCGTCGCGCTCCATGACACCGAGGTCGGCTCCGACGTACGGGGCCAGGTCCGTCTTGTTGACGACCAGCAGGTCGGAGAACGTGACACCGGGACCGCCCTTGCGCGGCACCTTGTCTCCCCCGGCCACGTCGACGACGAAGATCTGTACATCGATCAGACCGGACGAGAATGTCGCCGTCAGATTGTCGCCACCGGATTCCACGAGAATCAGATCCAGGGGCGGGTTGTTCTCGATCAGATCGTCGATGGCGTCGAGATTGGCCGTGATGTCGTCTCGAATCGCGGTGTGCGGGCAGCCACCGGTCTGCACCGCGGTGATGCGCTCGTCGGGCAACACTGCGTGCCGACGCAGGAAGTCCGCATCCTCGGTGGTGTAGATGTCGTTGGTGAGTACGGCCAGTGAGAGTTCGTCGCGCAGCTCGCGGCACAGCGCAGCCACCAACGCCGTCTTGCCGGACCCGACGGGACCACCGATCCCGACGCGCAGCGCATCGCCTGCCACCCGTGCGCGCTTGGGCCGATCCAAACCGTGGTCGTGGGGCTCACCGTCGATCAGGTGCGGGGGCATGTCGAACTCCTTGTCACTAGAGAAAAAAATGGAACCGTAATCAGGATACGAACAACGGACGATCGCGGACGGCGTGGGCTTCGGCGAACATGTCCAGCAACGGATCCGACAACTCCATCAGCTCCGGCAAACATCGACACACCGCGGCCGTCACGTCGTCGCAGAACTCGCCCAACCGGATGGTGCACGCCGCGACCTCGGCCGGATCGAGCGCGAGGAGACGCTGCGCTGCGATCGCCGACCCGGTCATGGTGATGTACACCTGTACCGCGGCCGTGTCGGCAACCGACAGGCCCGCCGCGAGTCCGACGTGCCCAGCGGCAACCGCCAGGTGTGGCCTCCGCCCGATCGACGCCCAATCATGATGCGGCCAAGCAGATTTGGCCAACCGAAGCAATCCACGGCCCTGAGCACGGGAGGCAGACCTGGCTGCCGGGGACGGAGTTCGGGCGTCGCATTCGGCATCGGCCTCGTCCGTGCTCGACGACCCGTGCACCAACGATGCGGCAATGGACGCAGTCGTGGCACCGGAGGTTCGGATACGGCGTCGCAGAAACGCCTCGAGCGAGGTGATGTCTCGAACGAACCCCGAGGCGATGGCTTCCTCCACTCCGCCGGAGTGCACGTGTCCGCCGGTGGGCAGGCGTGAATCGGCAAGCGAGAGAAGCGTCGTCACCTGCAGTCGGGCATCGGACATCAGAAGAGGAAATATCGCTGCGCCATCGGCAGTTCGGTGGCCGGTTGCTCTGTCCACACGTCACCGTCGATCCGCACGGTGAAGGTGTCGGGATCCACTCGGATATCGGGCAGAGCGTCGTTGTGTGCCATGTCCGACTTCCTGACGCCGCGCACGTTCTTGACCGGAACCAGCCGTCGATCACAGTTCAGACGTCCAGCGAGTCCGTCCTCGATCGCCTGTGGGGCAACGAAATGCAGTGAGGTCGCGGCGGCCGCCTTCGGCGACGCCCCGAACATCGGACGCGGCAGTTCGGGCTGCGGGGTCGGGATGGACGCGTTGGCATCGCCCATGGCAGCCCAGGCGATCATGCCGCCTTTGATCACCATGTGGGGACGTACGCCGAAGAACGCCGGATCCCACAGTACGAGGTCGGCGAGCTTCCCCGGTTCGATCGAACCGATCTCGTCGTCCAAGCCGTGTGCGACGGCCGGGCAGATGGTGTACTTCGCGACGTAGCGCATGACACGGTTGTTGTCGGCTCCGTTGTCACCGGTCAGGAAGCCACGGCGCGATTTCATCACGTGTGCCGTCTGCCAGGTTCGCAGAACCACCTCACCGATCCGGCCCATCGCCTGAGCGTCACTGCCGATCATCGAGATAGCACCCATGTCGTGCAGTAGATCCTCGGCCGCGATGGTCGACGGCCGGATTCGACTCTCGGCGAAGGCGAGATCCTCCGGAATCGAAGGACTGAGGTGGTGGCACACCATCAGCATGTCGAGATGTTCGTCCAGGGTGTTGACGGTGTGGGGACGCGTCGGGTTGGTCGAGCTGGGCAACACATGTGGCTGCGCCGCAACGGTGATGATGTCTGGCGCGTGCCCACCGCCCGCACCCTCGGTGTGGTACGCGTGAATTCCGCGTCCCTTGATCGCATCGAGGGTGGTCTCGACGAAGCCGGCCTCGTTCAGGGTGTCCGAGTGCAGTGCTGCCTGAACGCCTGCGTCCTCGCACACTCGCAGGCACGCGTCGATCGCGGCCGGAGTCGATCCCCAGTCCTCGTGCAGTTTGAAACCCGATGCGCCCGCTCGTAATTGCTCCCACATCGAGTCCGGATTGACCGTGTTGCCCTTGCCGAGGAGCACGATGTTCATCGGCCAGTCGTCCAGCGATTCCAGCATTCGGGAGAGGTGCCACGCGCCAGGAGTGACGGTGGTGGCCTTGCTGCCCTCGGCGGGGCCGGTTCCTCCTGCGATGACGGTGGTGATGCCGCCGCCGAGAGCTTCTTCCTTGATCTGAGGGCAGATCAGGTGGACGTGGCAGTCGATGCCGCCTGCTGTGACGATCTTCCCGTTGCCCGCGATGATCTCGGTGGACGGGCCGATGACGAGATCGGGATGTACCCCGGTCATGGTGTCGGGGTTGCCCGCCTTGCCGAGCGCCACGATGCGTCCGTCGCGAATACCGAGATCGGCCTTGATGATTCCCCAGTAATCGACAACCACCACCCCGGTGATCACCGTGTCGGGAGCACCGTCGGCGCGGGTGGCTCGGGACTGACCCATCGATTCACGGATCACCTTCCCGCCGCCGAACACGGCCTCCTCACCGGCGTTGCCGGGTCCGCCACTGCGGTCCTCGGTGACCTCGATCAGAAGATCGGTGTCTGCCAAACGGATTCGATCACCCGTGGTGGGGCCGAACAACTGGGCGTATCGACTGCGACTCATGCGCGCCATCAGCTGTCCAACTTTCCGGGAGGTGTCATGCTCAATCCGTGTACCTCGCGCGTGCCACCGAGGGGCACGAGCCGAATCGTCTGTTCGATGCCGGGCTCGAAACGCACCGCTGTGCCCGCAGGGATGTCGAGCCGGCAACCGTATGCCCGCTCACGGTCGAACTGCAGAGCCGCATTGGACTGCGGGAAATGCACGTGGCTACCCACCTGTACCGGTCGATCTCCCGCGTTCACGACGATCATCGAGATCACCTCGGCACCCTCGTTGATCTCGATGTCGCCTGCGACAGTGATGATCTCGCCCGGGATCAGGTGGCCGTCACCCCGCGTCGGCGAGATCGGCTCGTGCACCGTGATCAGCTTCGTACCGTCCGGAAAAGTCGCTTCCACCATCACCTCGGGGAGCAACTCGGGCACCCCGTCGAGCACGTCGTCGGCACCGAGAACCTCACGACCCGAGGACATCAGGTCTGCGACCGATCGGCCGTCGCGGGCACCCTCGAGGAGGTGATCGGTGATGACCGCGATCGCCTCGGGGTGGTTGAGCTTCAGGCCGCGTGCCTGACGACGGCGAGCGAGTCCGGCCGCGTAACTGACGAGCAGTCGGTCCTGCTCGTGCGGAGACAACCGCATTGGAGTTCTCCGTCCCGATCGGTGATGGTGCCCGGCAATTCTGACACGCTTGCGACCCGTCGGCAGCGGAGTGCGCCGACGCACCTCATCCGAGCGGCACGGTCACCGATCGATCGAGCAGTCCCCGCAGCACGTCTCGGTCGATGCCGGCAGCAACGTTCTGCAGCTCGGCGATGCCGAACGCGCCCGAATCCAGACCCCGCACCAGAACGCCTGCCAACGCCTGCGCCGTCGCCGGCTCGTCCATCACCTCACCACCCTGGCGATCGAGGTAGCTGCCCAATCGAGCAGCAGCGACCAGCATGGCCTGACGGAAGAAGCCGAAGGTGGCGAGCCACCGTGTCACCAGATGACCGGGATGCATGTCCCAGCCCTGATAGAAGCCCCGCTCGAGGGATCTGGTGACCAGATCGAAATGCCGCCGAGCGGATGACGCGACCTGATCGGGATCGCCGGTCGGCACCACCTGGGTCGAGCCGTCACACAACCATACCCCGGTCTGCGCCGCCGCCACCAACATGACGTTCTTCGCATGGTCTGCCACCGGATGCGCCAATGATTGCTGCGCAGAAGTGATTCCGCAGGCGGCGCTGTAGTCGTAGGTCCCGTAGTGCAGGGCGGTGCAGCGGCCGTCCGCCCGAGTGATCGCCCGCGCGAGCGTCGTCGTGCCATCGGCCCCGATCACCGCCTGTGGGCTCTCGATCTGCAACTCGAACCGAAGCGCGCGATCCGGTAGACCATGGGCCCGCTCGAGTTCCTCGCACACGGCCACTACTGCGGCCACCTGCTGGACGGCGCGCAGCTTGGGTACGGTGAACACGAAGCCGTCGGGCACTCCCCCGGCTCCCTCCAGAACGAGCTCGAGGGTGCGAATACCACGCCGACGCTCATGTGCAGCAAGCCCTTTGGCGCGCACTCCGAGCCATGTCGGGCCCGCTGTATCCAGCGCCAACGCCGACAGCGCGGCACCGGCTGCGCGCGCATGACCGTCCTCGACGGCGTCCGACCGCCACCCGTAGCCGTCCTCGAAGTCGAATCTGAGATCTTGCACAGGGGCACCGCCGAGCCGGTCACGCACGAGGGGCAGTGCGTCGGCGGTGTCGAGTCCCGCGAATGCCTCGGGATTGGCGTCCAGGATGGCCAGGGCGGCCGCGCCCCATTCGTCCGGCACGGCAGCCGAAGCGTCCGCGGCCGATACGTAGACGGTGTGCGAAGGCTGACCGCCGATTCGGTCACCCGGATAGTGCTGTGTTAGTTCGTCATCGATGGGACCGAACAGTGACTCCAGGCGATCGAACGCGTCGGGGGTCAATGCGGTGCCCCTGGACTCGGAGGAGGATTCGGCGTTGTCGCTGTGTCCGGTCATGGGCCTCACTGTCCCAGATGCGCGGTGTTTTCGACATTCGCGAGCCGGACCTTGCCCTGGGCGACAAGGCGTCCGTTCTCGTCCGTCATGTCGACCTGCCAGAGCTGTTGGGTGCGACCCCGATGAATCGGATGTCCGTGCGCGGTCAGGGTTCCCGAGCGCGTTGCGCGCAGGAAATCGGTGTTGTTGTTGGTTCCGACCACGTGTCCGCGCGCGCCGAACCACGCCGATCCACCGATACTGGCCACCGATTCGACCACCGAGCACAGCACGCCCCCGTGCATGATTCCGGCCGGTTGATGAAGCTGCGGGGTCACGGTCCATTCCGCGCGCACCTCGTCGCCGGACACCTCGAGGTATCGCAGGCCGACGACCCCGTCGAATCCTCGTGCACACAGTTCTGTGAGCTGCTCCGGCGTCATGGTGTCGAAGGTGCTCTCCCCAGTAATGCCGTTCGAGTCCGTCATAGCTCTGCCTCCGGTGGCGTCGAAATGGTCCGGCCGACTCGACTGTCGACTCCGACTCAGAGATACACGACGATCGACCCACGAAAATCGGTGGGCCTCTCGTTCGCTGAGAACGAGAGGCCCACCGTGGCAAGGACCGGGAGTCACTGCAGCCCTCAGGACTCCGGCGCGGTCCGTTGGTACCAAGTCAGCATAGGCAAACCTTAGTTCATGCGCAAGGGCGTCACGACGCCCGCAGCCGCACCCGGCCAGGCACCCCGACGCGTGACCGGACGGGAGCGCCCGCAGTGACCATCGCGTCGAGCAGCATCTGACCCCTGCGCGCACCGGCAGATGCGCCCGCCCCCGCAAGAATCGGCACGTACGTCGAGGCCCCGAGGATGGCGTCGCCCACCAGAGCCCAGAAGACTCGCGCGTCCAGCGGTGCGCGCTCCGACACCGCGCGGTGGACCGCACCGAGCGACGTCGTGCAGCGGTGCGCTGTCCAGACCAACAAGGCCTGTTCGCATGGGAGCGTGACCGTGCCGGGCTCACCCGCAGCCGGGTCCTCCGGCAGGACTCTCAGGATCGGCGACGCTACTCCCGCCCAATCGATCCCGCCGTCGCTGTCCATGTGGATCCACAGATTGTCGATGCCCGGATCCCAGGCGCGTGCCTCCAGAACCAGCAGCGCGGTCACGCGGCCGACAACGGCGTGGATCAAGGCCGTCGCGACCTGCACTGCCGCGGCCTCCGGGACATCGAGATCCTCGAGCGACCGTCGGTACATCTGCTCCACGCGGCCGTCGTCGAGGCCCACGGCCAACTGCCACCAGCGTCGCTTTCCCTCGTTCGCCATCGCTGCCACCGCGTACATCCGCGGATAATCGGGATTCAGCGCACGCAGGGTTGCACACGAGTCGGCCAACAACGTCGCCGCGCCGGATCGATTCGAGAATCGATGCACATCGGCCCAGCCCGTGAATTCCGCGGTTGCAACTGACACCTGAAATCTCCTCGCAGTTCGTGGCGGGTGCACGCATCGCACCTCGACCCATGCATGTAGGTTAGCCTAACCAGATCTTCGGCCGGGACAGGTACCGCTATCCTTACCTCGCCTCACGCGGCGAGCAAGGGTTCCGTAACCTAAACCGAGTCCCTTCGATACAGCGAGGAGTCACGACCACAGTGACAACAGCTCCGCTACTCGGCCCCCACGGCGCTCGCCGGTCTCCCGACGAGCAGTACGGGACCCAGGACGTGCCCGCGGGACCGCCGCCGCGGAGTTCTCGCATCGCCGCTGCCGCGATCGATGCCCTTATCGTGCTGCTCCCGCTCTTCGTCGGCTGGTCGATCGTCGGCGCGCTCCGCGACGACAACGGTGGCGGCCAGGCGGACCGATTCGTGTTCGGCACGATCGCCGTGTGCGTCGCGCTGGCTCTGTTCGTCTGGAACCGCGGATACCGCGACGGCAACGAAGGCCAGAGCACCGGTCGACGTTGGATGGGCCTGACGCTGCGTGACAGCACCACGCACGGCCCGATCGGCGCGCGGCGTGCCCTCGGACGCCAGTTCCGCATAGGTGCTGCATCGTCCGAGGTGGTGCGTGACAAGGCGGCTGTCGCGGACGGGTTCGAGCCCATCCCCAAAGACGGTTCGGTCGCAGCCATTCGACGGCGGAGATTGCTCGGCTTGGCCGTCCTGGTCGCAGCTCTCGTGGCCGGGATACTCGCGAGCATCGCCATCGGTGCCCGGCCACTGACGTTCGCCGAGATCGCGCACGCCCTGCTGAATTCGACGGGCACCGACACCGACATCATCGTGCGCACGTTGCGGATTCCGCGCACGGTGCTCGCGCTGGTCGTCGGCATCGCGCTCGGTATCGCAGGTGCCCTCATCCAGGGCCACACGCGCAATCCGTTGGCCGACGCCAGCCTGCTCGGCCTCAATGCCGGAGCGGCGTTCTTCGTGGTGATGGCCATCTACCTGTTTCGGTTCACCTCACCGAGTCAGTACCTGTGGTTCGCGTTCGCCGGCTCTGCGGTGGCGAGCGTCGTCGTGTTCGGACTGTCGTCGATCGGATCGGGCAGATCCAGTCCGATCAATCTGGCCCTGGCCGGAGCGGGCGTCGCGTTCTTTCTCTCGGCGATGACCAACGCCGTCGTATTGCTCGATCAGACCAGCCTCGACGGCTACCGCTTCTGGGTGGTCGGATCGGTCGCAGGACGCGGCCTCGATGTGCTGTGGCAGGTATTGCCCTTCCTGGTGATCGGCGTTCTGATCGCACTCGCGAGCACTCCCGGCCTGAATGTCATGAGCCTCGGCGAGGACGTCGCACGCTCGCTCGGGACCAACATCGCGATCACCCGAACCGTCGGAATCCTCGCCATCACTCTGTTGACCGGCGCAGCGACTGCCGCGTGCGGACCCATTGCGTTCGTCGGCCTGGTCGTGCCCCACATCGCTCGGGCGGTGACGGGACCCGACTACCGCTGGCTGGTCCCCTACGCAGGACTCATGGGCGGAGTGATGCTGATGATCGCCGACGTCATCGGTCGCGTCGTGGTGCGCCCGGGCGAGCTACAGGTGGGCATCGTTCTGGCCCTGATCGGAGCGCCCTTCTTCATCGCCCTCGTTCGACGCAGAAAGCTGGTCGGCCTGTGACCGCCGACGTACGGTCCCCCGCACCCCCGTCCGGTACCGGCGCGGTTCGCACTCGGCCTCCGTTTCGCCTCGGCCCGATCTCGACCGTTCGACGGCCGCTGATGGTTCTGACCACCGCCCTGCTGGCCGTGGCCCTGGTGCTGGTCATGTGCGTCAACATCGGCCGCGGCGACTTTCCGCTGTCGATAGCTCAGGTCCTCGACGTGCTGCTCGGTGGTGGCTCGAGGATCGAGCGCTTCATCGTGATGGACCTGCGCCTGCCGCGATCTCTGACCGGTCTGCTGGTCGGAGCCGCACTCGGTATATCCGGGGCCATCACCCAGTCGATTTCCCGCAACGCGCTCGCCAGCCCCGACATCCTCGGTATCACCGCCGGTTCCAGTGCCGCAGCCGTCGCATTGATCGTGCTCGGCGGAGGCGGCAGCTTCAGCGGTCTGCTCGCTACTCTTGGCCTGCCACTCGCAGCCCTGATCGGCGGTCTGCTCACCGCAATCGCGATCTACACCCTCGCCTGGCGAAAAGGTGTCGACGGCTTCCGGCTCATTCTGGTGGGAATTGCCGTCAACGCCATGCTCACGGCCGTGATCGGCTGGCTACTGATCAGCGCCGACATCAACGACGTCTCGCGCGCTCAGGTCTGGCTCAACGGCTCGCTCAACGGTGCCAACTGGGCGTCGGTCTGGCCGGTCGCGGCGGCTGTCGTACTCGTCGGCGGTGGCACCGTCATCGCGACGTTCACCCTCGGCGCGCTACGCCTGGGTGACGACAACGCGCGATCGCTCGGCGTGCGCCTCCAACACAGCCAAGCCATGATGCTGCTCGCTGCTGTCGCGCTCGCGGCGATCGCCACCGCCGCGGCCGGACCCATCGGATTCGTAGCGCTGGCCGCCCCCCAGATCGCGCTGAGGATTCTGCGAACGCCGGGCCCGCCGATCATCGCCTCGGCACTCCTGGGTGGATTGTTGGTGGTGGCAAGCGATCTCATCGCGCGCACCATTCTGCCGGTGGAGCTCCCGGTCGGAATCGTCACCTCCGCCCTCGGTGGGCCCTTCCTGCTCTACCTTCTCGTTCGCAGTAATCGAAAGGCTTCCGTATGACAACCAGCCACACCTCGCGCCTGATCGCGGAAGACCTCAGCCTCGGTTACGGCGATCGCATCATCGTCGAGCACCTCGATCTCGAAATTCACACCGGTGTCATCACCACGGTCATCGGTCCCAACGGCTGCGGAAAATCGACCCTGCTTCGTTCGCTCGGCCGCCTGCTCAAGCCCAAGGCCGGAAGCGTCACGCTCGACGGCCGGGCGATCTCGTCGATGAAGACCAAGGAGGTGGCTCGCACCCTGGGAATGCTGCCTCAGGCACCGACCGCTCCCGAGGGGCTCACTGTCGCCGATCTGGTGTCGCGCGGTCGCCATCCGCACCAGTCGTGGATCCGGCAGTGGAGCTCGGACGACGAGGCCGAGGTGGCGAACGCGTTGGAACTGACCGGGGTCGCAGATCTCGCCGACCGACCCGTCGACGAACTGTCCGGCGGCCAACGGCAGCGCGCATGGATCTCGATGGCGCTGGCCCAGGGCACCGACATTCTGCTCCTCGACGAGCCGACCACCTACCTCGATCTGGCGCACTCCATCGAAGTCCTGGACCTCGTCGACCGGCTGCACGACGAACTCGGCCGCACCATCGTGATGGTGCTGCACGACCTCAACTTGGCAATTCGCTACAGCGACCGGTTGATCGTGATGAAGCAGGGACAGATCGTCACCTCGGGTCGGCCGCAGGACGTCATTTCCGAGCAGCTTCTGCTCGACGTCTTCGGCCTCGAAGCCGCCGTGATCGAGGACCCGATGTCCGATCGCCCACTCGTCGTTCCGATCGGCACCCGGCACGTGTACGGGTCGGTCGGCGGGCCGGTGAAGTCACTGCACCGTTCTGCTGCAGAACCGTTCACCACCAACTGACGAGCGGCGTCACCGCTCGATCATGGTGCGCACCAGCTTGAAGCCCTGACCGATCGACACGTCCGGCAGATATGCGCGGCCGATCGCGTTGCCGATACTGGGCAATGCGGCCGGATCCGCGAAGGTCATGTGCATCGGTTCGTAGCGAGGCTGGAACTTCGATTTGAACGCCAACAAGGAACGGAATCCATAGACGGGTTCGAGAGTGCGTCCGAGGACGTCGAGCAGCCGCTCCAACAGTCCCGAGAGCGTCGATTGCTCGGCACTGGCCACGTGTTCGGGTTGTTTCTCGTCGACTTTGGCCAGGGGTGCGCCCGAGAGACTGAGGAATCTGGCGCCCTCCTGCTCGAGCAGCAGAGCGGCCGATGCGATGAGGAATTCCATCGTGGGTCGAAACCCTTCGGATCGCCGTCTCATGAAATCGAGCGTCCATCCGACGATGGCTCCGTCCTCGTATACCGGCATCCACGAGGTCACGCCGTGCACGGTCCGTTGCTCGTCGACCGCGATCAGGCACCGCACGTTCTCGTCGTCGACCTCCTCGAGACCGCCGAGGGTGAAGCCCATCTCGGGCATGCCCTTGTCCGCGACCCACTCCTCCGAGATAGCAGTGATCTGGTCTGTGATCGCCAGCGGAGCAGAAGGAAAACGAATCCATTCTGCGACGACGCCGGCTTTTTTCGCTCTGTTCAGTGCAGTCCGCACATCCTGGAATCGTTTGCCGGTGAAGGCAATTCCGTCCAGGTCGAGAACCGTTTCCTCACCGACCTGGATTCCGCCCCAGCCGAGGGAATCGGTGATGCGGCGGACGTCGGGGGTGACGGAGTAGAAGCATGGAATCCAACCGTTCTTCGACGCGAACTCCGCGAAGTCGACGACGTTGTCCCGCAGGGACTCCCGTGGCCCGACGGGATCACCGGTGGTCAGAGCTACGCCGGAAATGACTCGGTAGGCGACATAGCTGGCGCCGTCCGGGCCGAACCAGTACTTGTTTCCGCGCCAGGTCGTCATCCACGACAGAGCCGACCCGCTGCTGGACATGAGCAATCCGCGCGCCCGTTCGACGGCGTCGGTCTCGGCGCCGTACACCGGGGTGAGGAAGGTACTGGCCGCAAGCACGCAGACCACCACCCAGAACACCACGCCGGTCCACTCGAAGAGCAAGGTCGTCGGGACGCTCTGCGGAAGCAGGGCGGGTTCGAGCCACTGCAGATAGACCGGGGGAATCAATCGTTGCGGGAAGTCCGCCAGTAACCCGCCGAAGGACGCCGAATCGGCGAAGCCGGCTCGGGCCAGATACCCACCGATCGAGTAGATCAGGGCGAGCCCCACCGACACCCCGATCACCGAGGCTGCCCATCGACGATAGGTGCCCGATGGCGCCGACACGTCGAAGAACTTTCGGGTGACGCCCAGGACCACCAATACGATCAGCGGCAGGAGGAACGGAACCACGGTGCGATATGCGGTCGGCGATTCGAGACCGTAGAACAGCGACTGGTCATCGCCCGCATCGAGAAACCGAACTGCGAAGTTGGCCAACGACAGTGCGAGCAGTATCAGTTGGGAAACCACCGCCAGTGCCCACGCGAAGCGTCTGCCCCGGCGGAGTCCGTCACTGACCACCAGCAAGAACAGCGACGGCATGATGCTCAGGATGGTCGGTCCGACTCCCCCGAGTCTGAGCTCGAGCAGACCACGACGGCATTCGACCGGGTCGGTGGTCGCGTCGGCGCAGATTTCGCGCACCTCGGCCGCCGTGTACGGCACCCCCCGCACTACATCACGAAGTACCGCGAACGGCCCGACAGCGTTGGGACTCAGGGCAGCCAGCACCGGGCCGAGGGCACTCGCGGCGACGATCAGCGCAACCAACACCCGACCTTCGCGTTGGGTACCCGCCAATCGAGGGCCGCGGGCCGATCGCCCGACGATCCATGGTCCGACAATCAGACCGATCACCGCCGCGGAGAGCCGAACGACGTCCTGCAGGTGCCCACCGAACAGAGCCAGCGTCACCAACAATGCGAGGACGCCGACCCGGATTCGCCTGCGCCACAGGGTGTCCATGCGCGAGGTCGCGACCAGGACCACACCGAAGATCCATGTTGTCGGGCCCACCGCGGTTCCGACGTGCAACCGGAAGCCCCAGTCCGCGTCGAAGGTCTTGGCCAGGGCCGCGAGACCGAGACCGAGCAGCGAGCCGGCCACCTGTGTCACCAATGCTGCGACGGCGAAGCGACGAGATCCGATACGACGCTCGATCGGTGCGGCGGCGAGCAGCACCCCGACTGTGGCCACCACACACCCGGCGATGTTGGGTGCCGCCAGACCCGAGGTGAGCGGGGTCCACAGGTGCCAGTGCTCGAACGGCATGATGCCCACGGCGAAGTACTTGTCCATCTCGCCCCGGTTGTCCACGACCGCAGCGACGATGCCCATCACCCAGACGACGGCGAGCAAGGTGAAACTCACCGGTGCTCCCACGGCACCGAACACGATGAGCGCCCACACCCGCCGAAGCTGGCGCACGACTGCAGACACACCCGACCTCAGGGATTCCGTGCGCTCGGACATCCACGACGGTTCGGCGGGCGTGGGTGGTTCGGCGTCCGCCGCAGACGGTCGTTCCGGATCGGTCACATTCACGACATCAACCCTGTTCTCGTTGCCAGCCATGGGAGCTCACGCCGGAGGCCTTCCGACCACACCGCGAAGCTGTGCCCGCCCGGTACCTCCACGTACTGCACGTCCATCCCGGCGGCCTTCGCCGCGGCGTACATCTCCTGTTGGCCCGGTTTGTAGTCCTTGTCGTCCGACCCCACGACGAAAATACCGGCAGAGTCGGGGTACCGACGTGATTTCAGCAGGTCGAGCGGGTTGACGGCGGTGAACGCAGCGGAATTACCACCGAAGGCCTCCTGCACCGTCCGATCTCGGTCACCGAGGGTGGGCTCACGCTGACCGGAGAGGTCGAGAAACGTGGGATAGATGTCGGGATGATTGGTCGCCATCTGAATCGAGCACGTTCCGCCGTACGACAATCCACCGATCGCCCAGTGAGCGCGATTGCGATCCACCTGAAGCGCGTTGTCGATCCAGTCGGGAACGTCGCGGGAGAGGTAGGTGTCCACGTTGCCGAGGGGTGAATCGACGCAGAGCGGATTCGCGATCGAGGACCCGGTTCCGTCCGCGACCACGACGACCGGCGCCAGGCCTGCATGGTCGCGGGCGAAATCGTCCATGGTCTCGGCGAGCTTTCCACCGTTGAGCCAGTCCTCGGGCGCACCCGGCTGCCCGGCCAGCAGCACCAGAACCGGCAGTAGCGGACGAGGATCGGCGAAGTACGCGGGCGGCAGGTAGATCTCGGCGTCTCGGGCCGAGAAGTTCGACGCGGTGGCCGGGATGGACGCCGACGTGATCCTTCCGGCCACCTGCAGATCCCGGGGTGCGGTCCAGACGGAGTCCAGCGGCGTGCCGGTGACGGTCTGCGCTACTTCGGCCGGAACGTCCGAGAACTGAATGCGGGCCGCGGATTCGACTCCGAGGGCGTTTCCCACTGTGGGGTAGGCGTCGAACTCGAGGTTGACGTGCAGGGCGGCAGCTGCCACCACGAGCACCGCTGCCGCCACAGTCGTCGACTTGCCCGCGATCCCACGGGCCGCGAACAGCCGGGGCACCACCACGAACAGCGCGGCGAGACCCACTCCGATCCACACGTAGATCGTGGTGGCTATCGGATCCGGGAACGGTCGCCACACCTTCTCGACCACCACGTACCCGACGGCCGTGACCACGATTGCAACCGTCGCGGCGATCGGCAGCGCACGTCTCGAGAATCGCCGCGACGACGAGACGACCAACCAGACGCCGCCGAGAGCCCCGAGCACCGACACGATCACCGGTACCGGGCCGTCGATCAACGACAGGGAATCGAACCAGTCCACGCTGTCGTCTCCGCTTCACTCGTCGAGAGTCGAGCCGAGGGCGGCACGATCACTGCACAGAATATTCACCTCGAGAGCCCTTCGGTCCAGGCCCGCCGATTCGATGATGCGCCATCTATGACCGAAACCACACCATCCTTACTACTACGAGTAGTACGCATCGGCGTCGGAGTAGCCGTAGACTCGGACGAATGGCTGGTCTTGGTGAACTAGAGCGCGCAGTGATGGACCATCTGTGGGAGTCGTCGGATCCCCAGACCGTTCGACAGGTCCACGAGGCGCTCGCGACGCATCGCGAACTCGCGTACACGACGGTGATGACCGTCCTGCAGCGGCTGGCGAAGAAGAAGTTGGTCGTCCAGCAACGCGACGACAGAGCGCACCGGTACGCGCCGTTGCACGGCCGCGACGAGTTGGTAGCAAGCCTCATGGTCGACGCTCTGTCGCAGGCACCGGCATCGGGTGGACGCGCAGCGGCTCTCGTGCACTTCGTCGGGCAGGTGGGGGCCGACGAGGCCGCCGCACTCCGTGAGGCACTTGCCGCGTTGGAAGTGGCACAATCGACTACAGAGTCCCCTTCGGCTGGAGATAGCCGTCCGAGGGACTGACGCTCGCCGTAGTAAGTGAGGACATGAACTCGACGACTGCCCTGGTTTTTGCGGTACTCGCGCTGATTCTGGCGGGGCCGGTTCCAGCGGTGCTCGCTCGGGCTACGTGGCCGTACCGGTCACCCCGCGCCGCCCTCGTGCTGTGGCAGGCAATTGCTCTCGCTGCTGTTCTCTCTGCATTCAGCTCCGGCCTCGCCATCGGCGGACTGCTGTTGGTTCCCGGTCCGGACGGCCGTCCGACGACGGCCCCGACCGACGAGATCGACGCACTGGGTCTCCCTCTGTGGATCCTCTACGTCGTCGTCCTCGCGATCACGCTCGGTATCGGCGCCAAACTGGTGTTCTCTGTCGTTCAGGTAGCGATCAGAACTCGCCGCCGCCGGTCCAGGCACCGCGTACTCGTAGATCTTCTGGATCGAAGTGACTTGGGCGAGAACCCTTTTCGTGGTCTTCGGGATGCCGACATTCGAGTGATCGACGCGGCCGAACCGATTGCGTACTGCTTGCCCGGTCTGCGCCAGCGGGTGGTCCTCAGTCGAGGAACACTGGCCAGCCTCTCCGAGGCAGAAGTGACCGCCATACTCAGTCACGAGCGGTCCCATCTTCGGGCCCGCCACGACCTGGTCCTCGAGGCGTTCACCGCGGTCAACGAAGCGTTTCCGCGGATCGTCCGAAGCAAATCCGCCCTCGGCAGCGTGCAATTGCTGGTCGAGCTGCTCGCAGACGATTCGGCGGTCAAGGTGACCGGCCCCACTCCGCTGGCCAGGGCACTGGTCACGTGTGCCGGGTCCACCGCACCGCGTGGTGCGATGGCGGCCGGTGGACCGCACACCCTGATCCGTGTTCAACGCTTGAGCGGACCGGGCAGCGATGTGCGCATCGCCGCGGCTGCCTACGCAGCGGCCGTGGTGATCCTCGTTCTCCCCACGATCTACGTCGCCATGCCGTGGCTGGAAGAACTGAGCAAGCTCGTCGGGTGAGTCTGCACGCGATCGGGGTCGCACAGGTCACATCGAATCGAGTCGAACAATTCGCGATACGTCCCGTACAGTAGAGACCGGTCGCCATCGCGACCTAGCAATCGAAATGGCACAAACAGCCCCACTTTATGCAGTTCTCAGCTGCATTCTGATGGCCAGGTGACAGTGCCCTGGCTCGTATCAATGTGTTCTGGCTGTTTTTCGTGTTTCCCGGTTCTTCGGGTGCTCTCAGCTTCGGGCTTATTGGCGTGCCCGTAATCCGGAGAGGCTTTACTGCGTGACCCACGCTGTTTCCAACACACCCGTTTCCACCACTTCCGACGCCACGGCAGTCCCGACGCCCGTAGCGGCACCGGCTTTCACCTTCGCCGATCTCGGACTGCCCGAGGCAGTCGTCGCCGCATTGGCGCGCAACTCGATCACCGTGCCCTCCCCCATCCAGGAGAAGGCGCTCCCCGACGCGATCGCCGGCAAGAACGTCCTCGGTCGCGCGCAGACAGGTTCGGGCAAGACCCTCGCCTTCGGCCTGCCGATTCTGCAACGCCTGTCGCTGCACACCGACCGACCGGCCGCGAAGCGCCCGCGTTCACTGGTGCTGGTTCCCACCCGCGAGCTCGCCTTCCAGGTCGTCGAATCTCTCGCTCCCTACGCCAATGCGCAGGGCCTGCGAGTCATGCCCGCCGTCGGCGGCACCCCGTTCAACAAGCAGGTCGAGCAGCTCCGACGCGGAGTCGACGTTCTCGTCGCCACCCCGGGCCGCCTCGCCGATCACCTTCGTCAGGGCACCTGCATCCTGGACTCCATCGAGATCACCGCTCTCGACGAGGCCGATCAGATGGCCGACATGGGCTTCCTGCCCGAGGTGCGTGCCGTCCTCGCCGACACTCCGGCAGACGGACAGCGCATGCTGTTCTCGGCAACCCTCGACCGTGAGGTTCAGTCGCTGGTTCGCCAGTTCCTGCCCGATCACGTCGAGCACTCCACCCAGGACGGCAAAGCCAGCGTCCGGACCATGGATCACTACGTACTCATGGTCGACCGGGGTCAGAAGGATCTTGTTCTCTCCGAGATCGGTGCCCGCGAAGGCGGCCGCACCATCATGTTCGCGCGTACCAAGCTGGGCTGCGACGGAATCACCGACCGTCTTCGTGCGCTCGGTATCGCCGCGGAGTCACTGCACGGTGGCAAGGCACAGAATCAGCGCACCCGCGTTCTCGAGCGCTTCAAGAACGGCCGTACCCCCGTTCTCGTCGCCACCGACGTCGCTGCTCGCGGAATCCACGTCGACGGTATCGACCTGGTCGTTCACGTCGACCCGCCCGCAGACCACAAGGACTACCTGCACCGCGCAGGACGCACAGCACGCGCCGGAGAAAAGGGCACCGTTGTCGCGATCGTGCTCCCCAACCAGCGTCGTCAGGTTCTGCGTCTGACCGGTATGGCCGGCGTCAAGGCCACCGCCGTCAACGTCTCGCCCGGTTCGGCCGAGCTGAACAGCATCACCGGGGCGAAGAAGCCGACCGGTGAGCCCCTGCGCGCCGAGTCCGCTCCCCGTGACCGGAACAGCCGTCCCGGCTACCAGGGATCGAACCCACGCAGCGGCGGCGGATACCAGGGCTCCAACCCGCGCAGCAGTGGCGGGTACCAGGGCTCGAACCCCCGCAGCAGTGGCGGCTACCAAGGCTCCAATCCGCGCAGCGGCGAGGGCTACCAAGGAGACCGTCCCCGCACCGGCTACCAGGGTTCGAACCCGCGTGGCGAGGGCTACCAGGGTTCCAATCCCCGCAGCGGCGGCGGCTACCAGGGCTCCAACCCGCGCAGCGGCGAGGGCTACCAGGGAGACCGTCCGCGTCGCTCGGACTCGAGCTCGTACCGTGGCTCCGACAACCGTCGTCCCGCGTCCGGTCCCCGCCAGGACGAGCACCGCTCCGGAGGCTTCCGCAGCCGCACGGAACGCCGTTCGTACGACGGTTTCGACGGTCCGGCTCGCAGCCACTGATCGGTTCGTCACCGTGAGGTCGTGATCCGACCGGAACTGCAACAACGGGTGCCGCATTCTTCGCGAATGCGGCACCCGTTGTCGTTCTGTCGAACTGGGTTCGACGCAGACCCGGGGGGTTGGCTCGCGCGAAATTGCTCGGCAGGGAAAGCTGTCTGTATGACCTCAGCAGCAGAACCGACAGAACTGGCTCAGATCGGAGTCACCGGACTCGCCGTCATGGGCTCCAACATCGCCCGCAACTTCGCGAACCACGGCCACACCGTCGCATTGCACAACCGCAGTGTCGCCAAGACCGATGCATTGATTTCCGAGCACGGCTCCGAAGGCACCTTCATCCGCACCGAAACCATCGAAGAGTTCGTCGCCGCCCTCGCGAAGCCGCGCCGAGTGCTCATCATGGTCAAGGCAGGCGACCCCACCGACGCGGTCATCGAGGAGCTTGCAGGCGCGATGGAGGAGGGCGACATCATCATCGACGGTGGCAACGCTCTCTACACCGACACCATTCGCCGCGAGGCGGCCATGAAGGAGCGCGGGCTGCTCTTCGTCGGTGCCGGCATCTCGGGCGGTGAAGAAGGCGCGCTCAACGGCCCGTCGATCATGCCGGGTGGTCCGGCCGAGTCCTACAAGGCACTCGGGCCGCTGCTGGAATCCATCGCGGCACAGGTCGACGGCACACCGTGCTGCACCCACATCGGACCCGACGGCTCCGGCCACTTCGTCAAGATGGTCCACAACGGCATCGAGTACGCCGACATGCAGTTGATCGGCGAGGCGTACAACCTGTTCCGCGACGCCCTCGGCTACACGCCTGCCCAGGTGGCGGACGTGTTCACCGAGTGGAACGACGGGGACCTCGAGAGCTACCTCGTCGAGATCACCGCCGAGGTGCTCCGCCAGGTCGACGCCAAGACCGGTCAGCCTCTCGTCGATGTGATCGTCGACGCTGCGGAACAGAAGGGCACCGGCCGGTGGACCGTCAAGGCGGCCCTGGATCTGGGTGTTCCCGTCACCGGTATCGCCGAGGCGGTGTTCGCTCGGGCGCTGTCGGGGTCACGGGCTCAGCGCAAGGCAGCCGTCGGACTCGCTTCGGGATCGCTTGCCGACAAGCCCACCGACGCGGAGCAGTTCACACACGACATCAGCCGGGCTCTGTACGCATCGAAGATCGTCGCCTACGCGCAGGGCTTCGACCAGATCGCGGCGGGCAGTGCGGAATACGACTGGAACTTGCACCCCGGTGACCTCGCCACCATCTGGCGTGGTGGGTGCATCATCCGCGCTCGGTTCCTCGATCGCATCAAGGATGCATACGAGGACAACGCCGAACTTCCCAGCTTGATCCTGGCTCCGTACTTTCGTGATGCCATCGAGAACGCCATCGACAGCTGGCGCCGGGTCGTCATCACCGCGGCCTCGCTGGGCATTCCGGTGCCGGCGTTCGCGTCCTCGCTCTCCTACTACGACGCATTGCGGGCAGAGCGTCTACCGGCCGCTCTGACGCAGGGACAGCGGGACTTCTTCGGGGCGCACACCTACGAGCGAACCGACTCGGAAGGCAAGTTCCACACTCTGTGGAGTGGCGATCGTTCCGAGGTCGAAGCCTGACCCACCGTTGTCCATCGGGGGCGCTGCGTGCAGTACGCAGCGCCCCCGATGCACGACCGGGAATTCGGTCAGATGGGCACCGGCCCGAGGACCGGTTGGACCACCGTCGACGGGATGCCCTCCCAGGGCAACGAACCTTCCAGATCCATCCACACCGCCTGCACGGCGCTGAAGCAGCCCTTGCCGTACACGTCGGATGCCGTGTACAGGATGTCGGCACATTCCGGTACATCGATCGTGAACAACTCGAATCCTGCTGCTGAGCAACCGATTCCGGCTTCGAGTTCCAGCATCCCCGAAGCCACCGACGCGCCGAGCGCGTTCAGTATCCGAGAGGACTCGGTCGGCCCACGCCCCGTCAGGACTATTTCCGGACTCCCGAAGTCGGTGAGGCCGACGGTGTAACAGAACGCCGGGTGGATACCCTCCCGGTCGACCTCGGATTCCACGTACTGCAGAGCCCACCCGAATTGCTCCATGGTGCGCCTGACGTCACCGATGTACTCGTCGACGCCGAAGCCTTGACACATCTTGCACATAGTTCCCCCACCCTCTGCGTGCGATCGCCCCCTCGGCAATCGCGATGTCGAACGCGACTCGAACGTGCGTTCTACACGGAGTATCGCGTCGGGTACCGACAAGAAAATTCCGACGCGTGATCGACGCAGCGGTAGGGTCACAGCCATGCCGGGTCAATCCGTTCGATCGTTCGCAGACCTGGGACTGCCTGTGGTTCTCGTCCACTCGCTCAGGAAAGCGGGTGTCGCCGAGCCGTTTCCGATTCAGTCCGCAACCCTGCCCGATGCGCTTGCCGGTCGCGACGTACTCGGACGTGCTCCGACCGGGTCGGGGAAAACGCTGGCGTTCGGGCTCCCGCTTCTCGTTCGGCTTGCCGGCCGTCGCAGCGAGCCCGGTGCACCGCGCGGACTGGTATTGGCACCCACTCGTGAATTGGCGCTCCAGATCCACGAAGTCCTCGACGTCCACGGTGCGACGTTCGGCCTGCGCAGCGTCGGTGTGGTCGGCGGGGTTCCGCTCGAGCGCAACGTCCGGGAGATTCAGCGCGGAATCGACATCGTGGTCGCCACCCCCGGTCGTCTCAACGACCTGCTCGAGCGACGTTCGATCGCTCTGGATCGCGTGGAGGTGACGGTAATCGACGAGGCGGATCGCATGGTCGACATGGGATTTCTGCCTCAGATCGAGTCGCTTCTCGGCGCGACACCGGCCGTCGGCCAGCGGTTGCTGTTCTCGGCGACCCTGGACGAGGACATCGACCGTCTGGTCGAGAAGTTCCTGACCGATCCGGCCGAGCATTCCACAGCGGAGTCGATCAGTGAGCCCGACATTGCGCACTACGTGTTGAGGATCGACGCTGCACGCAAGACCGACGTAGCGGCCGCACTTGCCAACAGAGACGGTCGCACGTTGTTGTTCGTCCGCACGACCCATGCGGTCGATCGGCTCACCGACGAGTGTCGACGGTTGGGTGTATCGGTATCGTCGTTGCACGGCAACAAGACTCAGGCGCATCGAACCCGTTCGCTCGCCACTTTCGGGGACGGCGAATCGACTGCGCTGATCGCGACCGACGTCGCAGCCCGGGGGGTACACGTCGACGACGTCACCCTCGTGGTGCACGTCGACCCTCCGCTGGACTCCAAGGACTACGTGCATCGCGCAGGCCGCACTGCACGCGCCGGTGCCAGCGGAATCGTCGTGACGCTGGCAACCGACGAACAGGTCGATCACGTGCGCACCATGGCCGACGATGCCGGTGTCTCGGCAACGGTGGTCGATACCGAGACCGATCCCACCTCCTGGCGTCGATTGACCGGCGCGCGCACCCCCATCGGCAGGCCGCTGCCACCTCAGGCAGCGGAACCACCGCCGCCGCGTGGTTCACGACGCGGCGCAGGCCCCGTCCGCCACGAGCGGAGCGGCCGGGCCGGGGGTAGGCGGGGCGGAAACAGAGGACGGCGCGGGTGACCGCCTCGTGGCTGTCTGTCGCGCTCGCCCTGGTGTCGGCATTCCTGTTCGCCTGCGCGTCGGTGGCACAGCAGAGCGCCGCAGCCTCGGTTCCCGAGGGGACGTCGTTGTTCTCGGCGCTGATACGGAGTCCGCGATGGTGGGTGGGCGTACTCGGTGACGGCGGCGGCTTTGCGGTGCAGATCGCTGCGCTCTGGGTCGGTTCGGTTCTCGTCGTGCAGCCCTTGCTCGTGACTGCCCTGCTGTTCGCACTCCCGATGTCGGCGAAACTGGCGGGCCGTGCATTGCCTGGTTCCACATGGGCGCTCGCTGTCCTGCTGGCCGCCGCCCTTGCGGTGTTCATCGTC
The DNA here is from genome assembly GCF_038069675.1 of Rhodococcoides navarretei. NCBI lineage: Bacteria > Bacillati > Actinomycetota > Actinomycetes > Mycobacteriales > Nocardiaceae > Rhodococcoides > Rhodococcoides navarretei. The sequence goes on along the minus strand of NZ_JBBPCN010000001.1, from coordinate 2,469,427 downwards.
GTCGGTGATCCCAGCGAGGGCACTACCGACGCCCCTCTCTCCGACTGGATCGTGCCGCTGATCGGCGCCGCTGTCGTGATCGGCAGCGCTGCCGTGGTCGGCCTGCTGGTGAGCAATCCCGGCGCGCGAGCCCTGCTGCTCGGGGCTGCGGGAGGTCTGCTGTTCGGTCTGGCTGCGGCTCTGACGAAGTTCGTCACCGATCTCGTCGAGAGCGACCTGCTCGGAGCACTGGCTGCCTGGCAGACCTACGCGCTGGTGGGATCAGGAGTTCTCGGGTTCTATCTGCAACAGCGCGCATTTCAGGTCGGGCCGCTGTCGGCGTCACTGCCGGCCGTCACGATCGGCGAGCCTCTCGGTGCGGCGTTCATCGGCATCACGGTCCTGGACGAGCGAATCAGAACCGAGGGGCTGCACTCCCCACCATTGCCGTGGCGGTGTCCGTCATGCTCGTCACGACGATTCTGCTGTCGCGGACCCAGGCGTCGACGCGCATCGAATCGGAGTCGGTGGCCGGGGCGTCGGCACCGTCGGCTGCGCCCGACCGGTAGTCTCGATCAACGTGCAGTTCCTCGATGGTCATCATCCGCCCTACGACCTCACCTACGACGATGTCTTCCTCGTCCCCAGCCGAACCGACGTCACGTCGCGGTTCGATGTCGACCTCGGTACGGTCGACGGCTCGGGAACGACGATCCCGATCGTGGTGTCCAACATGACCGCTGTGTCGGGCCGACGGATGGCCGAGACCGTCGCACGCCGCGGAGCGATCGCCGTGATCCCGCAGGACCTCCCCACCGAGGCCGTGGCCGAGACCGTCGCATTCGTCAAGAGTCGTGACCTGATCGCGGACACACCTGTCGTCCTCGGCCCCAACGCGTCCGTGTCCGACGCCCTGGCGCTGGTGCACAAGCGCGCACACGGATCGGTCGTGATCGTCGAACACGGCAAGCCCATCGGAGTCGTCACCGAGAGCGCCTGCACCGACGTCGACCGATTCGCCCGGCTCAGTTCCGTGGCGTCCGACGACTTCGTCCGCGTCCCCCGCCATGCGTCCCCCAAGGAAGTGTTCGAGCAGATCGAGGCAGCACATGCACACCTCGCCGTCGTCGTCGAGGACGACGGCACGCTGGCGGGTGTCGTGACCAGGACCGGCGCGGTTCGGACCGGTATCTACGCACCTGCAGTCGATGCGTCGGGGCGGCTGAGAATCGCGGCGGCCGTCGGCATCAACGGCAACGTGGCGGAGAAGGCGACTGCGCTGGTCGAGGCCGGTGCCGACGTGCTCGTGATGGACACCGCGCACGGGCATCAGGAGAAGATGCTCGAAGCCCTCGCTGCTGTACGCTCCCTCGATCTCGGCGTTCCCCTGGCGGCCGGCAACGTGGTGTCTGCGCAGGGCACGCGCGATCTGGTGCAGGCGGGCGCGGACATCGTCAAGGTCGGCGTCGGTCCAGGAGCGATGTGCACGACGCGAATGATGACCGGCGTCGGACGCCCGCAGTTCTCGGCTGTCGCCGATTGTTCCGCTGCTGCAGCCGAACTCGGTGCTTCGGTGTGGGCCGACGGCGGTGTGCGCCACCCGCGTGACGTTGCGTTGGCACTGGCTGCCGGTGCTGCGAACGTCATGATCGGGTCGTGGTTCGCCGGCACCTACGAGTCCCCCGGCGACCTGCGTGTCGACGCGTCCGGCAATCGGTACAAAGAGAGCTTCGGCATGGCGTCCAAGCGAGCCGTTGCCGCGCGTACCGCCACCGACGGAGCGTTCGACCGGGCTCGCAAGGCCTTGTTCGAGGAAGGAATCTCCAGTTCTCGGATGCGCCTCGATCCCGATCGGCCCGGTGTCGAGGATCTGATCGACCACATCTGCGCCGGAGTTCGCAGCACCTGCACGTATGCCGGAGCCCGTTCCCTGCCGGAGTTGGCCGAACGAGCAGTTCTGGGAGTTCAATCCGCGGCCGGATTCGCCGAGGGACGGCCCCTGCCCTCCGGGTGGTGACGGGCACGCACGGTTAGACTCTCCTACAGCAGACACAGCAGTTCGCGCGGGCCGGCCATGAAAAATCGAGCATTGGATTCTTCATGGCCGGCCGAGCGGTCGGCTCCACGGCGAGTGGGACCGCAACGCGAACCGACAGAAGGGAATCAGGTGCCCGAGGCACCCACTATTTCGGTTGCCGTTTCGGCAACTGCAGAGCAGCACGACGACGGTTCCTCTTCGGAGGGATCCTCTATCGAGCCGGGAGAGAAACCCGGCGACACCAGATTCGACAGCCACGTGCATTCCGGCGGTGCCGTGCTCCTGTCTCAACTTCGGCGGCGCTGAGCCGTGGCAACCATCATCACCATCGTGAGCCTGCTGGGTTTCGTCGCCCTGACTGCAGGTACCGCGCTGTTCGTCGCTGCCGAGTTCTCCCTCACTGCTCTCGAACGCAGCGCGGTCGAGTCACAGGCCGAGAACGGGGACCTGCGCTCGCGCCAGGTTCTACACGCCCACAAGACGCTGTCCTTTCAGCTGTCCGGCGCGCAGCTCGGCATCACCATCACGACACTGATCACCGGATATCTGGCCGAACCGGTACTGGCCGGCTTCATTCGGCCGGTGGCCGACGCGCTCGGTGCCTCCGAGACCCTGTCGGCCGGCATCTCTCTGGCGGTGGCGCTGATCCTGGCCACGTCGTTCTCGATGATTTTCGGTGAGCTGGTGCCGAAGAACATCGCCATCGCGAAACCGATGTCGACCGCTCGTGTCACCGCCGGTGCGATGGCCGGGTTCTCGCTGATCTTCAAGTGGGCCATCAACGGTCTCAACGGCTCGGCCAACTGGCTGGTACGCCGACTCGGCATCGAGCCGGCCGAGGAGCTGAGATCCGCGCGTTCTCCGCAGGAACTGGGTTCGTTGGTTCGCACGTCGGCGAGGCAGGGATCGATCGACGAGAACACCGCCCGACTGGTGGATCGGTCGTTGCAGTTCGGCGACCGCACGGCGGAGGAGCTGATGACGCCGCGAGTCAAGATCGAAACGCTCGCCACGGACGCAACCGTGGCCGATCTGATCGAAACGGCTGCACGCACCGGATTCTCGCGTTTTCCGGTGGTCGACGGCGACCTGGACGACACCGTCGGCGTCGTCCACATCAAGCATGCGTTCACCGTTGCGGGAGCGCACCGTCGCACGACGACGGTCGAGTCCCTGGCGCGCGACGTTCCTGTCGTACCGTCCAGCCTCGACGGTGACGCGGTGATGGAACGGGTACGCGCCGACGGTATGCAGGTCGCGCTCGTCGTCGACGAGTACGGCGGCACGGCGGGCATGGTCACGATGGAGGATCTGATCGAGGAGATCGTCGGTGATGTGCGCGACGAACACGACGAGCCGGAGCTCGATGTCGCCCGCTCGGGAGACGGCTGGGACTGCGCCGGACTGCTGCGCATCGACGAGGTCGCGTCGGCCACCGGATATTCCGCGCCCGAGGGCGAGTACGAAACCATCGGTGGATTGGTCCTGACGGAGTTGGGTCGGATCCCGAGCGAGGGGGACGCAGTTCTGCTGCCTCCCCCCGCGAACGAGGATCCGCTGGAACGGGACGGCGGATGGGTGGCACGAGTGATTCGGATGGACGGTCGTCGCATCGACCGGGTGGTGCTCCTGCCCGTCGACGCGGCAGCTGTGGCTCGAATGAGATCGGACGGTGAGATCGATGGGTGATGTCTTCGGAGTCGCTCTCGCCGTTCTGCTGCTCGCCGGCAACGCGTTCTTCGTCGGTGCCGAGTTCGCCCTGATCTCGGCCCGCCGCGATCGCCTCGAGGCGCTACTTGCACAGGGCAAGAAGCGTGCCCAGAGCGTCATCGAGGCCGGTCAGAACCTCTCGCAGATGCTTGCCGCCGCCCAGCTCGGCATCACGATCTGCTCGATTCTTCTCGGTCGGGTGGCCGAGCCTGCGGTGGCACACTTGATCGAGGTTCCGCTCGAAGCAGTCGGCATTCCCGAGTCGTTCCTGCACCCGATCGCCTTCGCCATCGCGTTGACCCTCGTGGTCGTTCTGCACATTCTGGTCGGCGAGATGGTGCCCAAGAACATCGCGATCGCGGGTCCGGAGAGCACCGCCATGATTCTGGTGCCGATCCATCTCCTGTTCATCAAGGTGGCGCGGCCGCTGATCTCGTTCTACAACCTGTGCGCCAACCTGACCCTTCGGCTGCTGCGTATCGAGCCGAAGGACGAGCTGAGTTCTTCGGTCTCGGCGGTCGAGTTGTCGCAGATGATCGGTGAATCGCGATCCGAGGGATTGATCGATGCCGAGGAGCATCGCAGGCTGAGGCAGGCGCTCGAGACGTCCGGGCGAACGGTGGGTGAGGTTCTGATTCCCTCGCAGCAGGTTCGCAGCATCGAGTTGTCCGGACCCGATCACACCCTCGGACCCACTCTCGGCTCCGTCGAACGCGCTGTCATCGAAACCGGATTCTCCCGTTATCCAGTGCGCGACGCCTCGGGCGCGCTGGTCGGCTACCTGCATCTCAAGGACGTACTCGACGACATGGCCGACGAGTCGGCGGGACCGGACACGGTCATTCCCCGCAGCGATGTGCGGGCCCTGCCGGTGGTCTCCATCGACACGGTGCTCGACGACGCCCTCACCAAGTTGCGTCGTGCCAGCAGCCATCTGGGTGCCGTACACGACGCGACGGGTGCCACGGTCGGCATCGTCGCGCTCGAGGACCTGGTCGAGGAATTCGTCGGCACGGTTCGCGACGGTACGCACCGGGTGGCCGGTCCTCGCCCGGGTCAATCCTCGCCGAGCGTCGAGTCCGTGACCGCTCCCCCACGGAACGTGTGAATGCGCGGCTCGACGTTTCTGACCGAGGCGGAGTGGACCGCTCGGCGGGCCGCGCACGCGGCACGGGTGGAGAACCTCGTCGGCGACTATCTGACCGATCGGGGTCACGGCGGCGTTCATCCTGTGCTCGATTTCCTGTTCACCTACTACAGTCACCGCCCGGGCCAGCTGCGCCGGTGGAATCCCGGTCACGGCATCGTCCTCACCGGTGAACGTGCGCGAGATTTCGCGGAGTTCGCGTCCTACGAACATGTGGACACCGACGACGGACCGGGCTACCGAGTGCGATCCGACCTGGTGGAGCGACGCCGATCGAGCATCGAATTCACCCTCGGACTGCTCGCTGCCACCCGAGAGCGACCACCCGTTCTCGGCTGCTTCGGACTGCACGAGTGGGCGATGGTCTACCGCGGGGGCACCTCGGCGCAACGGCACGAGCAGGTGCCGCTGCGGCTCGGACACGACGGGACCGATGCCGTGGTCGATTCGATGACGTTGCGGTGCACCCACTACGACGCCTTTCGGTTCTTCACCCCCGATGCCGCGCCGCGCAATGCTCTCGCGCTGTCCTCGGAGTCGCGTCTGACATCCGAACAACCCGGCTGCATTCATGCGTCGATGGATTTGTACAAGTGGTGCTACAAGTTGGGGCCGCTGATCGATTCCGAGTTCCTGACCGATTGCTTCGAGCTCGCTCTGCATGCCCGAACGATCGACATGCGGGCGAGTCCGTACGACTTGAGCGGCTACGACCTCGAACCCATTCGGATCGAGACCGCGGCCGGTCGAGCAGAATACGTGCGCGCGCAGGGGGAATTGTCCAGCGAAGCGGCACCTCTACGCTCGGCGTTGATCGCTCGATGCCAGAATTTACTGATCGGCGGCGAGTTCGGCGTCGGACCTACCGCCGAGTAACATCGACAGCGTTGTCGTGGGGACACCGGTGACCGGTGTCCGTGACCGGAAAGAGTGAGGAATTCATGACCGATCGTGTGCAGGCTGGTGGACTTCAGGTCGCCAAGGTCCTATTCGATTTCGTCGAGAAGGAGGCGCTGCCGGGTACCGACGTAGATTCGGATGCCTTCTGGACCGGTGCCGCGTCGGTGATCGCCGATCTCGCTCCCAAGAACAAGTCGCTGTTGGCTGTCCGCGACGAGATCCAGGGCAAGGTGGATGCCTGGCACGGTGAGCACGCGGGCCCGAACTACGACCGCGCCGCCTACAAAGCATTCCTGAAGGAGATCGGCTACCTGCTCGACGAGCCGGCCGACTTCCAGATCAGCACCTCCGGTGTCGACACCGAGATCACCACGACGGCCGGTCCGCAGCTCGTGGTGCCGGTGCTCAACGCTCGGTTCGCCATCAACGCCTCCAACGCCCGGTGGGGCTCGCTGTACGACGCGCTCTACGGAACCGATGCCATTCCCGAGACCGACGGAGCCGAGAAAGGCTCGAGTTACAACAGGGTCCGCGGCGACAAGGTCATCGCGTTCGCGCGTGACTTCCTGGACGAGGCGCTGCCCCTGAGCTCCGGCTCACACGTCGGTACCACCGGATATGTCGTCGACGCGGCGTCGTTGACGGTGACCTTGGCCGACGGAAACACGGTCGGCCTGAAGGAACCGTCGCAACTGCTCGGTTACCAGGGCACCCCGGACGCGCCGTCGGCAATCCTGTTCGTGCACAACGGCTTGCACTTCGAGATCCAGATCGATCCCGAGAGCCCGATCGGCAAGACCGACGGCGCAGGTGTCAAGGACGTCCTGCTCGAGTCGGCTGTCACCACCATCATGGACTTCGAGGACTCCGTCGCCGCAGTCGATGCGGACGACAAAGTGCTGGGTTACCGCAACTGGCTCGGTCTGATGAAGGGCGATCTCACCGAGGAAGTCGCCAAGGGCGGCAAGACCTTCACTCGCGCGATGAACAAGGACCGCACCTACACCTCGGTCGACGGTTCGGAACTGACGCTGCACGGACGCTCGCTGCTGTTCGTCCGCAACGTCGGCCACCTGATGACGTCCGACGCGATTCTCGACGCCGACGGCAACGAGGTGCCGGAGGGGATTCTCGACGCTCTGTTCACCTCGTTGGCCGGCATGCACTCGCTGACCTCTGACAACGTGCTGTCCAACTCGCGCACCGGTTCGCTGTACATCGTCAAGCCCAAGATGCACGGACCGGACGAGGTCGCGTTCACCGCGGAGCTGTTCGGCCGTGTCGAGCAGGTTCTGGGACTGCCGACCAACACGCTCAAGGTCGGCATCATGGACGAGGAACGCCGCACGACGGTCAACCTCAAGGCGTGCATCCAGGCCGCCTCGGAGCGGGTCGTGTTCATCAACACCGGCTTCCTCGACCGCACCGGCGACGAGATCCACACCTCGATGGAGGCTGGTCCCGTCGTCCGTAAGGGAGCGATGAAGGGCGAGAAGTGGATCGCTGCCTACGAGGACTTCAACGTCGACACCGGCCTCGCCGCAGGCCTCGAGGGCAAGGCGCAGATCGGTAAGGGCATGTGGGCCATGCCGGACCTGATGCACGACATGCTCGAGCAGAAGATCGGCCACCCCAAGGCCGGTGCCAACACCGCATGGGTTCCCTCGCCCACCGCAGCGACCTTGCACGCCTTGCACTATCACAAGGTCGATGTGTTCGCCCGTCAGCACGAGATCGCACAGGCCAAGCGCGCCACCGTCGACGACATCCTCGAAATCCCTCTCGCGCCGTCCACGGATTGGACCGACGAGGAGAAGCAGAACGAGCTCGACAACAACTCGCAGTCGATCCTCGGCTACGTGGTGCGGTGGATCGACCACGGCGTCGGGTGTTCGAAGGTTCCCGACATCAACGACATCGCGTTGATGGAAGACCGTGCGACGCTGCGCATTTCGAGCCAGTTCATCGCGAACTGGCTGCGTCACGGCGTCGTCACCGAAGACCAGGTGCGCGAGTCGTTGAAGCGGATGGCCCCGGTGGTGGACCGCCAGAACGAATCCGACCCGACGTACAAGCCGTTGGCTCCCGAATTCGACACCAACATCGCCTTCCAAGCTGCCAGTGACCTGATCTTTCAGGGCACCAGCCAGCCCAACGGCTACACCGAGCCGATCCTGCATCGTCGCCGACGGGAGTACAAGGCCGTCAACGCCTGACGGTCTTGCGATCACGTGGGAGAACATCGGAACACAGGGCGCGGGCGTTCGATAGCCGCCGGACCCGTGATCGTCGTTATCACGATCGCGGTCGTCGTTGCGGCCGTGTTCGGGTGGTTCCAACTGCGTGATCGCATTTCCGATCAGGGGATCGAAGCTGCCGACACATGTGTGGAGGGACCGGCGGTGCTCACTGTCGCCGCCGATCCCGACATCTCCGGACCTGTCGAACAGCTGGCTGCTCGGTTCAACGACACCGCACCGGTCGTGCGGGATCACTGTGTGACAGTGCAGGTTCGAGCCACCGCCTCCGATGCCGTGCGGACGGCCTTGAATGCCGGTATCGACAACTGGAACGTCGGAGCACTCGGTGCTCGGCCCGGACTCTGGATACCTCAGTCGTCGGGCGACGTCGAAGCCGTGACAGACCGCGGAACCATCGACGGCACCCCGCGGCCACTCGCGACGAGCCCGGTCGTACTCGCGGCACCGCCCGCCGTGGCCGACGCTCTGACCGCTGCCGGAGCGAGCTGGGCGGATCTGGTCCGACTGCAACGTGACCCGCAGGCCCTCGGACTCGGAGAATGGGGCGCACTCCGCCTCGCGCTGCCGACCGGATCCGATACCGGCGCAACCACACTCGCGGTAACCGCGATCGCTGCCGGGGTACGCGGCGATCCGGCCACCGCTCTGACCGTCGAGCAGGTCTCGTCGAGAGAACTGATCTCGGCTGTATCGGAGCTGGCTCTGACCGACACCGGAGCCTCCGCAACGTCCACGTCCACCACCTACGACGCACTCGCGGCCCTGGAGAACGCGTCCGGCCCCGACGCCCCCATCCACGCGGTTCCGGTCACCCAGCAGCAGCTGGCATCGACCGATTCGTCGACGTTGACCGCCGTCGATCTTCAGGGTCCCACTCCCGTTGCCGATCATCCCGCGGCTGTCCTCTCCGGTGACGAGACATCGACCCGGGCTGCCGCCGCGTTCGTCGATTTCGTCCGGCAGCCGGATGGCGCGCAATTGCTCACGGATACGGGCTTCGGCGTCGGCGAGACGGTGAACCCGGACGTCGTCGCTGCCCCTTCCGGACCGGTTGCCGACGCACTGCTGGCCGTGCTGCGAAATCCGGTCCTGCCGCGCCGCGCCACGGTACTGCTCGACGTGTCCGAGTCGATGGGCACGACCGAAGGTGGTGCAACTCGGCTGCAGAACACTGTTCGCGCCCTCGACGAGCAGTTCCAGCGAGTGCCCGACGCCACCGAGCTGGGTCTGTGGAGCTTCAGCGAGGACCTGGGCAACTCGCTGCCCTTCCGTGTGGATGTCTCGACCGGTCCGATGACGGTTCCGGTCGGAACTACTCCCAGACGAGCTGCACTCTCCACCACCGCGGCGACGTTGACCCCGGCAACCGGGTCGTTCACCTACGCGTCCGTACTGGTCGCGTATCTCGACGCCGTGGCCGGATACGTTCCCGGCCGCGTCAATTCCGTCGTGCTGATAACCGACGGCCCGGACGACTCGTCCCTGTCCACGCAGGACCTGCTCACCGACCTGACCGCCGCGGCCGATCCGGCGCGTCCGGTCGCGGTGAACATCGTGCGGATCGGGGACAACTCCGATGCCTCCGCGTTCGACGACATCGCCGCCCGAACCGGCGGCACTGTGGAAGCAGTGTCGACATCGGATTCGCCAGACCTCATCGATCGACTCGGAAAGTTGCTGTACTAGAACATGTCTCGTGTACTTTTTGTCGGCGTCTTCTTACTCCTCCTCACTCTGTTTCTCCACTGGCGATTTCTGTCCGTCACCAGGATGCCGACACGTCCCAAACTGGCTGTCGATGCCGTGCTGGTGCTCCTCTGGCTGGGCGCGGTCATCGGCTTCGGCAGCGGCTCGGAGTTCGATCCGTCCTGGGCACGAGGTCCGGCGTTCGTCGGACTCAGTTGGCTCGCCGTAGTGCTCTACCTGTTCCTGGGAACTCTGCTGGTGGCCGTGATCTGCACCGTCGTGAGAGTCGTCTTCGCTGCGAGGCACCGCGATTCGTCCGCGGTCCGTCTGCGTGTGTCGAGGATCGGCTCCGCTGTGGTGGCACTCGTCAGTGTGATCGCAGTGGGGTACGGACTCGTCGAGGCGGCAACTCCGCGTGCGACGAACACCGACGTCGCACTCGACCGGCTACCGACCGAATTCGACGGCGTCCGAGTGGCATTGGTATCCGACCTTCACGCCGGCCCCTCCCGCGGTGCGGGGTTCGTGCGGAAGGTCGTCGATTCGATCAACGCCCAGAATCCGGATGTCGTGCTGCTCGACGGCGATCTCATCGACGGCACGGTTGCTCTGGTGGGCGAAGACCTCGAGCCGCTCCGCGACCTCGACGCCCCGCTCGGTGTGTTCGCCGTCAGCGGCAACCACGAGTTCTACGCGGGCGACGGCGGCGAATGGCTCGACTTCTGGTCGACGCTCGGCATCGATGTGCTGCGCAACGAACGCACGACGATCACGCGTGGCGACGCTGCCATCGATATCGCCGGCATCAACGACGCCACGGCACCGGCACCGTACGAACCCGATCTCGCCGCGGCATTGGACGGGATCGACCCCGATCGATTCGTGCTGTTGATGGCACATCAGCCGTTGCAGGCGGTGGAGGCATCGGACCTCGGAGTCGACATGCAGGTGTCCGGGCACACGCATGGGGGTCAGATCTGGCCGATCCGTTATCTGGTGCCGCTACAACAGCCCAGTGTCGAAGGGCTGGACACGATCGGCAACACCACTCTGTACACCACCAGGGGTGCGGGCGCGTGGGGTCCACCGGTCCGCGTCGCTGCTCCGCCCGAGATCGCGATGCTCGAACTCACCCGGGGCTAGAAGGCCTCCGACGCGAGTACGGCAGAGCCCGCCACGTCGACGTGGCGGGCTCTGTTCTCGGCTCAGGCGAACGCCTCGATCGGCGGGCACGAGCACACCAGATTGCGATCACCGTGCGCACCGTCGATGCGTCGCACCGCGGGCCATACCTTCGGACGGTCGTACCCCGCCGGGTAAGCAGCGAGTTCCCGTGAATACGGGTGATCCCACTCGGCAACCAGGCATCGCGCCGTGTGGGGCGCCCCGCGCAGCGGATTGTCTTCGGCCGTCCATTCGCCCGATCCGACGCGATCGATCTCTCCCCTGATGGCGATCATCGCATCGCAGAACGCGTCGATCTCCTCGAGGTTCTCGCTCTCGGTCGGCTCGACCATCAGAGTTCCCGGCACCGGAAAGCTCATCGTCGGCGCGTGGAAGCCGTAGTCCGCCAACCGTTTCGCAACGTCGTCGACGGTGACTCCGGTGTCCTTGGTCAAACCTCGCAGATCGAGAATGCACTCGTGGGCAACCATGCCGTTGTCGCCGGTGTACAGCACCGGGAAGTACTCGTCGAGGCGACGGGCGATGTAGTTGGCCGACGCGATGGCCGTCAGCGTCGCCTGCCGGAGTCCCGTCGCGCCCATCATGGCGATGTACGCCCAGGTGATCGTCAGGATCGACGCGCTGCCGTACGGGGCTCCGGACACGGTCGGTCCCGAACCGAGTTGTGGGGCCAGTGGGTGACCGGGTAGGTAGGGCTGCAGGTGCGACCGAACACCGATGGGCCCCACGCCTGGTCCGCCGCCGCCGTGTGGGATGCAGAACGTCTTGTGCAGATTGAGATGGCTGACGTCGCCACCGAACCGGCCCGGACGTGCCAGTCCGACGAGAGCGTTGAGGTTGGCACCGTCGACGTACACCTGACCACCTGCGTCGTGAACCGCTGCACAGATCTCGGAGATCTCGTGCTCGTAGACGCCATGGGTGGAGGGGTAGGTGATCATGATCGCGGCGAGGGTGTCGGCGTGCTGGGCGATCTTGGCGCGCAGGTCGTCGACATCGACGTCACCGTTGGGGCGGCACGCCACGACCACCACGCGCATGCCCACCATCACGGCCGAGGCCGCGTTGGTGCCGTGCGCGCTCGACGGGATCAGGCACACGGTGCGTTCGGTATCGCCGTTGCCGATGTGGTATCGGCGAATGGCGAGAAGTCCCGCGTACTCACCCTGGCTTCCCGCGTTCGGCTGCAGGCTGACAGCGTCGTAACCGGTGATGTCGACGAGCCACCGTTCCAGGTCGGCGATCACCCGCAGCAGACCGGGCACGTCCGAGGACGGAGCGAAGGGGTGTTGACGGGCGAACTGCGGCCAGGTGATGGACTCCATCTCCGCGGTGGCGTTCAGCTTCATCGTGCACGAACCCAACGGAATCATGCTGCGATCGAGCGCGATGTCCTTGTCGGACAGCGCACGCAGGTAACGAAGCATGGCCGTCTCGGTGCGGTACCGGGTGAACGCCGGGTGGGTGAGGTACTCCGAGGTCCGGGTCATGGTCGCCGGCAGCGACTCTGCCCCGATACCCGCGAGTTCTGCACCGAATGCGGCGAGCACGCTCGCGACGTGCTCGGACGTCGTGGCCTCGTCGCATGCGATGGCCACGTGGCCGGCATCGACCAGTCGCACATTGATGCCGCGCTCCTTGGCATCGTCGACAACCGCCTGAGCCCTACCCGGGACCGCTGCGAGGACGGTGTCGAAGAACTCGGTGTGCACCACCTCGATGCCTGCCTCCCGCAGCCCTGCCGCGACGGTCCGAGCCTGCGCGTTCACTCGAGTTGCGATGGCGCGCAGTCCGTCTGCACCGTGGTAGCTGGCGTACATCGCGGCGACGATGGCCAGCAGGACCTGAGCGGTACAGATGTTCGAGGTCGCCTTCTCGCGGCGAATGTGCTGCTCGCGTGTCTGCAGCGCCAATCGGTAGGCGCGCTGGCCGTCCGCGTCGAGCGACACTCCGACGAGACGGCCGGGTAGCTGACGGGAATGACCGGACCTCACTGCGAGATACCCGGCATGCGGTCCGCCGTATCCCATCGGGACGCCGAATCGCTGCGTGGTTCCGAAGCAGACGTCCGCGCCGATCTCGCCGGGCGGAGTCACCAGGGTGGCGGCCAACAGGTCCACGCCCACGGCGACCAGTGCGCCGCGGGCGTGCGCGGCCTCGATGGTCGCGGTCAGGTCGACGAGCCGCCCCGACGCTCCCGGCACCTGCGCCAACACTCCGAAGAAGTCCCCCTCGGGCAGGCCCTCGGAAAGATCGGCGTAGACCAGTTCGATCCCCAGCGGCTCGGCGCGAGTGGCCAGTACGGCCTCGGTTTGCGGCAAGATGTCGGAATCGACCAGAAGCCGAGGCGACTTCGACGCTCTGTTGGCGCGGCGCATCAAGGTCATGGATTCGGCCGCCGCGGTCGACTCGTCGAGCATCGACGCATTCGCCACGTCCATGCCGGTGAGATCGGCGACCATGGTCTGGAAGTTCAGCAACGCTTCGAGTCGACCCTGGCTGATTTCGGGCTGATAGGGCGTGTAGGCGGTGTACCAGGCCGGATTCTCGAGAATCCCGCGCGTCAGCACCGGCGGGGTCAGGGTGTCGTAGTAGCCGAGCCCGATCATGGACGTCGCCACGGTGTTCTGCCCGGCGAGGTCGGCCAGTGCGCCAAGCACCTCGTGTTCGCTCAGGGCAGGCGGGAGCGCCGCCAAGCCGTCGGGCACGCCGTCGACCACGGTGTCGAGGATCGACGAGGGAACTGCCTTGCGGGCCAACTCGTCGAGACTGTCGACGCCGATGGAGTCGAGGATGCGGACCAACTCGGTTGCGTCGGGACCGATGTGTCGATCGACGAAAGTGTATGCGGGCGAGGTGGTTCGATCGGTCACGTTGAGCTCCCAGGTGCCGGAAAGACGAGGCGTCGGACGACCGAGGCATGGGCGACGGCCGCTCCTCCCCCTCTGTCGTGTGCCCGCTGACGCGTGCGCCTGAGAGATTCGGTCGAACACGACGCGCCAGTGCGGCTCGTCGGCACCTTTCCCCTTGGGCGGATGGGTGCTCCCACCACTTTCCAGAGTTGTCGATGTCCACACGGTCCGTGTGCCTGAGAGATTGACGGGGAGGTATTGCTCCTTCGGCGTCCGAGACTGGATGCCTCGGAACTCTCCCGCGTGGGCGCGACGGTGAAAGTCTAGCCGGTCTTGCGGCTCGCGCGATTCTTGCGGCGCGACGCGAGCTCGTCCTCGGGGCTCGGCTGACTCTCGCCGCCGTCCGCTCGTTCGGCCGGGAAGTCGGCGATGGTGCCGGTGAGCTCGCGCATTGCGCCGTTCACGGCAATGCCGAACACACCTTGACCGCCCTGAAGCAAGTCGACCACTTCTTCTGCCGAGGTGCACTCGTAGACGGTGGTGCCGTCGGAGAACAGCGTGATGTTGGCGAGATCGCCCACACCGCGCTGGCGCAGGTGATCGACTGCGACGCGAATGTTCTGCAAGGAGATACCGGTATCGAGCAACCGCTTGACGATCTTGAGGACCAGCATGTCCTTGAACGAATACAGCCGCTGGCTTCCCGACCCGGCCGCGCCGCGAATGGACGGCACGACGAGCCCGGTGCGGGCCCAGTAATCGAGTTGGCGGTAGGTGATGCCGGCGATCTGGCAGGCACTCGGCACGCGATAGCCCACGAGTTCGTCGGGGACGGAGTCGTCCGGGAACAATCCGGGTTGGATGTCCTGGGGCGAATCGACTCGGGCGTTCGACGGCTGGTCGGGGGTGTCGACCCGAGCATCGGCACCGACAGGCGTGTCCTCGGTCCGGCCTGCGGCTTCGGACTCTCGACTGCCGTGATGCTGCTGCGGCTGATCTCCCACTGACTGCTCCCTCTCGGATGTCTCACTGCGTTCGGATCGAGTCAGTACTGCGATCCGTCCGAGACACCGACTATGTCCCGGTGTACTCGCGTGAAGTCATACCGTGTACCAGGCCAGAGTACGCCCCGGCAGGTACCGACGAGGCGTGAACTGCACCGGATCCGACCAGCAGCGGCGATGAACTTCACTGGCACGAACGTTATGGGGACGATCGGGCAGATTCAACGCAACGCGCCGTAAACCTGAACCTAAAGTTGAGGTTGAGACTCTTCTGTTACCCGTCGGTGGCTTTGAAGTCGTCCGGTGACACCGATTCGAGGAACTCCTTGAACTTCTCGACCTCGTCTTCACGCTCGTCGGGCATGATCAAGCCGGCTTCGGCGAGCACGGGCTCGTCCGCGAAGATCGGCACCCCGGCCCGAAGTGCGATCGCGACCGAATCCGACGGCCGAGCCGAGACTCTGATGTCCTTGTCGAACACGAGATCGGCGTAGAACGTGCCCTCCTGAAGGTCCACGATCCGCACTTCCTTGAGCTGATGCCCCAGAGCCGAAATCAGGTTCTTGACGAGATCATGGGTGAGCGGACGAGCGGGCTGCACACCCTGCTGCTCCAAAGCGATTGCGGCAGCTTCGGTTTGACCGATCCAGATCGGGAGGTACCGGTCACCGTCGGCCTCGCGCAACAAGAGCACGGGCTGATTCTGCGGCTGTTCGACACGGATACCGACCACACGCATCTCACTCATCGTGTCTGCCTCTCACTTCGAGAAATTCCGGGCTGCATCGACTACTGGCTCGGCCCGTCGCAGCCGAGTCTATTGGAATTCGAAAGGACACGAGGGCGCGTCACCGGTCGAGGGCACCGCGCACGGCTGCTTTGACAAGACAGGTGTGCAAGGTCAACGACAACGCGGCCAATTCACGAATCATTTCCTCTGCGCGATCACGCGCACCGGCGTCTCGGCCCTTCGCGACCGGCCCGGCAATCTGCGCCACCAGCCCCGCTTCGCGATCCGCCGCGAGTTTGAATGCGCGCAGGTGGCGAACTTCGAGACCGAACTGCAACATCGCGTGTGCCGTTCGCGCGAGCGTCACTGCACCGTCGTCGTAGAAACCGGCTTGCCCGGGAGTGATCAGACCGGCCCGCAACAGCTCGGTCAGGAATCCGTCGTCGATACCCGCCTGAGCGAGAAGATCGGCCTTGCTGATCCGAACCTCCCGATCCGGCAGGAACTCCTCGGGAGACACTTCGCCCGCGGCCACCGTCAACGACCGCGGCCGTTTCACCGAAGCGTCCGCCCGTTCCACCGTGGCGACCCCGTGATCGATCGCTTCGAGTTGCTCCTTGATCACCTTGAGCGGAAGGTACTGATCCCGCTGAGCGGTCAGCACGAATCGCAGACGTTCACAGTCCGCGATCGAGAACCGCCGGTAGCCCGACGGCGTACGCTCCGGAGAAATCAGGCCCTCAGCCTCGAGGAATCTGATCTTCGAAATGGTGACATCGGGAAAGTCGGGCCGAAGTCGATCGAGGACGGAGCCAATCGACATCCCCCCGTTGGACTGCTGCCCGACGGCGGTCACTGGCTTCCTGCACCCGCAGACGTGTCGCCGACCTGAGATCCGTTGCCGCCCCGCGGTCCCGTCAGGAACACCAACCGGAACTTACCGATCTGCACCTCGTCGCCGTTGGCCAGAACTGCGGAGTCGACCGGCTCCCGATTCACGTAGGTGCCGTTGAGGCTGCCGACGTCGACGACCTGGAAGTCGTCCTCGTCCTGCCGGAACTCGGCGTGCCGACGGCTGACTGTCACGTCGTCCAGGAAGATGTCGCTGTCTGGGTGCCGACCGGCCGAGGTGGTGGGCTGATCGAGCAGGAACCGCGATCCGGCGTTGGGTCCGCGCTTGACGACGAGCAGAGCAGCACCGACAGGCAATCCCTCGACACCCGATACCGGAGCTTCGGTGCTCTGGGCGGCCGCGGAGTTGTCCAGCTCCTGGAGGAAATCAGCACGGAAGACCGAGGTGGTCTCTGCCGGCGACTCCCCGTAGTTGCTGTCGTTGTCGTTCTGGCTCACCGTTACTCCTTCTCAGTCCGTTCACCCGGGCAGCGAACGCCGCGGGTAACGCAGTACATGGTCTTCACATCAGGTGTTGCATGGCGTTCGGTGTTGCGTAGCTGTCGTACAGCATCCTGGACCTTCGCCCCGACAGGGTATTCGCTCGGTGTCGACCGTACCCTGCGCAGTGGGGACCGTGTGGCCGGTTGGCTGGTGTCGACGGCCGGCCGATCACTCGGTCGTGATGAGAGCATATCCGGCGGCATCGAGCATCTGTGCCACTGCCGCGTCCAACTCCTCCGGTGTCGAAACCTCGAGGTCGATCAACCAGCCCGCGGTGTACGGACCCGAGTTCACCTTCTCCGGTTCGCCGTCCAGATCCTGGTTCACGGCAATCACTTTCGCAGTCAGAGGGCTGAACACGTCGGACACGCTCTTGGTCGATTCCACCTCGCCGAGGGACTCGCCCGCAGTGACGGTGTCGCCGACCGCGGGAAGCTGAACGAACACCACGTCGCCCAACTGAGCCTGCGCGTAATCGGTGATGCCGATGCGCACCGTCGCGGGCCCCGTGCGCTGCACCCACTCGTGCTCGGGCGTGTAGTACAGATCAGCTGGTGCATCGATGTCGCTCAACGCGGCATTCCCTTCGATCGTGGCCCGGGGCGATCGGGCGTTCAATTACCGGGCTGAGCGTATTGACGCGGGCGCGGATCCCGCAAGGCGGACACCGTGACCTGGTCCGACCGAGTGACATTCGATGTCGCTCCGTTGCGGGTGACCGTGTCGACGACACCGCCGGGAATGTTCAGCGCCGACGCGAGCGTCGGTGGATCACCGATGGCCGTGAAGGTGTACGGAGCTCGCAGCTCTCGACCGTCGACCACCACTCGACCGGCAGGTCCCGCGATCCATGAATCGACACCGATACGGACGGCAGCATCGCCGCCCTCTATCTGGAGGGCTTCGGCACCGGCTGCACGCAACTCCTGCATGGCGTCGAGCAGCACCTCGGATCCGACGCCCGAGTTCGGGTCCTCGATCACCAACGCGACGCCCGGCCCCTCGGCGGCGACGGTGCCGACTTGAATCGACAACGCGGACAATCGTTCCTGCGCCTCCGCCACGGCCGCCTCCGATCCCGACCCGGACTGACGCAAGGTGGCCAGAGTGGCCTGCAGGGTGCTGATCTCGTCTCGGATCGACGCTTCACGTCGGGTCAGGGTGTCCAACACGACAAGAAGGTCCTCGGGCCGTGAATTCTCCAGATTGTCCGATGTGCTCGTCTCCCGTACCTGCGTGGCGATGCCGACTCCCAGGACGCAGAGCAGCGCAAGAGCGAGAACGCCGAACGCCGTTCCGCGCCTTCGATCGTTTGCACGGGGACGTCGAGCGCGCCAGCCGTGTCGTCCGGTGCCTGCCATCACGGCCTAGGCACCGAACAGTCGGCGACGCACTGCGGCCGCGTTGCCGAATATCCGGATACCGAGCACCACGACGATTGCGGTGGACAGCTGAGTGCCCACCCCGAGCTGGTCGCCGAGCCACACGATCAAGGCTGCGACGAGGACGTTGAAGACGAACGAGACGACGAACACCTTGGCGTCGAAAATGCCGTCGAGAAAGGCTCGTACACCGCCGAACACCGCGTCTATCGCCGCTACGACAGCGATCGGCAGGTAGGGCGCGACCACGGCGGGAACCTGCGGCCCCGCGACGGTGCCGATCACGACCCCCACGATCAACGCGGCGAGCGCGGCAAGGGCGTAGAAGCCGTGGGAAGGGGTGATCGGTGCATCTGTGGATGCCGGAACGCCGGACTCTGCCGGTGGGGCGCTCGGTGGGTCGTGCTCCGTCATCGTGGGCCTGCCTCCTCTGCCTCGAACGACTCTCTCACAACCGCGGGACCGAGTTCGAGATCGTCGGCCGCTCGCACCGCGAACCCGACACCGTACAACTGCGCCACCGTGCTCATCCGCAGATACGCATCGCTGACGACGAACTGCACCTGAATGCGCTGCGGCGGGCCGATCGCGTCGATCTCGTAGGGCGAGCCGATCGGGCGATTGTCCAGCAGCATCGCCCCGCCCGCCTGCCTGATGGTCACGTTGGGTCCGACTCTGATTCCGTCCACCGAGACCGCCTCTGCGCCGCTCGCCCACAACGAGTTGACGATCGCAGCGATGTCTCGATCGAGTACGGCCGCGCCCGAACCACGGCGAACCGAGCCATCCGGCGTGTCGTCGTCGGCCACCGGTTCGGTGACGACGACCGAGAGCCCCGGGCCCGAGACCGTGTCGATGCCCGCGGCGGATTCGACGGCGCTCAGCCTGTCCGACAAGGCACTACCCGAGGCATCGGACTGCAGAGCTCGGTCTCGCTCCGAGGACACCTGCTCGGCAAGTTCCTCTCGCGTGGCCTCCAGTTCGGCGCTGCGGTCCTGGGCAGCGCGGACCGCAGCCGAGGCGTCGGCACCTGCGCGATCCACGTCGGCACCGGACGCCAGCTGGGAGAACGCGACGCCGAAGATCACCCCCACGACAACGGCACCGGTCAGCAGCCAGGCCGCCGCAGGTACCCGCGGCTTCCGGGTGTGCTGCGCAGTTCGTTCGGCGGTCGCGGCACCGTATCCCGGGTCGAGATGGTCGGTCAGCAAGGACGTCAGCAGTGACGGAACGGGATTTCTCTTCGGTGCCGGCCTGGCCTCCGGTCGTTCTGCAGGCTCCACCGTCAGGGGCCGGCCACGGTCGGATCGACGGCCCTGGCGACAGCGATCGCTTTGCCGAGATACAACAGGCCGGTCCAGGTGTAGAGCACCGTGCCCCAGATCAGCAATGCGTAGCCGAGTGGACCTGCGGCGTCGGCCACCGCGCTGCTACCGGCGGACACCAGTAACACCGGCAGCGCGATCATCACCACGAAGGTGGCGGCCTTACCGAGGTAGATGACGTCCGGAGGTGGCAAGGACCTGCGGCGGTAGACGAACATCGTCAATCCGAGGACGACATCGCGTCCGATCAGGATCGCTGCGACCCACCACGGAATGATGTCGCGAAGAACGAAGGCAACCAGAGTGCTGACGACGTAGAGCCGGTCGACCAGCGGATCCAGAACGGCACCCAGTTTCGATGCCTGACCGAGCATGCGAGCGAGTTTGCCGTCCAACCAATCGGTTCCACCGCTGACGAGCAGAATCACCAGCGCCCATCCATCGGCCCGAGGGCCGAGCAGGAGGTACAGGAACAGGGGAACGCCCAGCAGCCGGATGGCGCTGAGCAGATTGGGGACGGTCGCGATGCGGTCCGTCACCTCGAGCTCACGATTGTCGGTCATCGGCGATCACCTTCTTCTCGTCCTGCTCGTCGCGGTCGGCCGTTCTCCGGACTCGGGTCGTTCGGTCACGTTAGCGCCACGCGAACACGGGCTGCTCGAAGTCCGCGACTCGGGTGTGTCGACCGTGCAGTGCCACTTCGCGAAATTGATGGACGATCGCGCCGGTCGGAGCGTGAATTGCCCCGGTCCGGTACGGCCACCGAATCACCGGCCGCGTCGATTCGGGAATCGACACGAATTGGGCGTCCACGTCGAGCTCGTCGACGGTCACCTCGAACACCTCGGCAACCTCGTCCTCGCTGGGCAGCAAGGTGGACGAGTAATCACCGACCCACACCACGAACGGGGTGATGACATACCCGGACCTGGTGACGTAGTCGTCCAACCTGCCGAGCACGTCTGTTTCCTCGGCGCGAATCCCCAACTCCTCGGCCAATTCCCGCAGACATGCCTGCAGTGCGGATTCACCGGAATCCACACCGCCGCCTGGTAGGGCGTACTGGCCCGGATGTGCTCGCAATCGGTCCGGCCTCCTCGTCAGGAGCATGCGCCGGTCCCCTGGCGCTCCGCCGATCGCAACGGCCACCGCAGCGGCGCGCAGTCCGGCGGATTCGACAGTGCGAGAGGAGAAGCGTGCGAGTTCGCGCGCGACGGAATCCCGATCGAGAAAGTCTTGGTTCGGCTGACCGAAAGCGTCGATACTCACAACACGAACCCTAGAGGCCAGGCCAGATCAGCGGGTATCGGTAGGGCGGGCGGCGGGAGGAAGCAGACTTTCCGGCGACACCGGCCAGGCCAGTGGCTCTTCGGCGAGCGCGGTCAGTTGCTCCACTTGCGTTCGACACCAGGGTGATACGTCGATACTGCCACCGAGCACCCCTTCGGAGAATTCCCGCCACGTCACCCACCGAGTCTCGTCCACCTCGAGTGGATCCGGGTCGAGTGTCGCCTGCTCGTCCACCAGCACGCGATACACGGGGCAGATCTCGTTCTCCACGATTCCGTTGTCCATGACGGCTCGGTACCGAAAGTGCGGCAGAACCAACTCCGCCGAATCGACCCGCAGTCCCAGTTCTTCACCGATCCTGCGCACCACGGCATCGTCGAGCCGCTCACCGGGGGCGGGGTGCCCGCAGCACGTATTGGTCAGCACCCCTGGCCACGTCTTCTTGCTCGACGCTCTGCGCGTGAGAAGTACCGCGCCGTCCGATCTGACCACGTAGCTGGAAAAAGCCAAGTGCAGTGGTGTGTTCAGCGTGTGCACGGTCGTCTTGTCCTGTGAACCGACAGCGCGGCCTTCGTCGTCGAGCAGCACCACGTGCTGCGCTGGGGATCGATCCATTGTTCCATCGTCCCACGGCCTGCTCGGCGGTCTACTGTCGAACCATGGGACGTGACGAGAACACCGAGAACGAGAACCCGAAAGACTCCGAGAAGGCGTCGGACACACCGAAGGGCGGCCGCCCAGGACCGGTCGACGGCGGAGGCGGTGGCGGGATGGCAACGCGGGAGAACGCACCCGAGATCGCTGACGATTCTGCCTGAGATTCACGACGCCACCGCTGTTTGAGAAGCTGAGTTTGCGTCAATACCTCCGGTGTTCTCGCGCCGCAAGGACACACGAACCTCCACAATCGGAAGGACCTCGATGAGCATCAACGACGACGACATCACCACCACGGGCGGAGCCGCAGGCGAAGGACCCGCTGACGGCGGATCGAACCCCGGCGGTCACGACGGCGGAGCAGACGGCTCAGCCGGCGCAGGCGAAGGACCGGCCGACGGCGGATCGAACCCCGACGGACATGACGGCGGAGCAGACGGCCCGGCCGGCGCAGGCGAAGGCCCCGCCGACGGCGGTTCCAACCCCAACGGGCACGACGGCGGTGCGGACGGCACCGCTTGAGCACTGTGTCGAGCGGCGAGCGCGGATCGGGTAACCGGTCCGCGCTCCGTCGTCTCACCGGTATCGATCTCGGGACTTTCGCAGATCGGTTCTGGGGCGTTGCTCCCAAGCTGACCCGATCAGCTGATCTCTCGGACTCGTTCGACGATCTGATGACGCTCGACGCGGTCGACGAGCTGATCTCCGAACGCGGAGTCCGCACTCCGTTCGTGCGGATGGCCAAAGACGGTCGGTTGCTGGACAAGTCGCAGTTCACGTCGTCCGGCGGGTTCGGTGCCGAGGTGACGGACCAGGTCGACTCCGCAGCGGTGCTGGCAGCCTTCGCGGCCGGAAATACGCTGGTACTTCAGGGCCTGCATCGACTTTGGCCCCCGCTGATTCATTTCGTCGGTGATCTCGTTCGCGAGCTGGGCCATCCCGTGCAGGTGAATTCGTATGTCACACCGGCTGCGTCGCAGGGCTTTTCACCGCACTACGACGTGCACGATGTGTTCGTCGTGCAGATCGCGGGGACCAAGCGGTGGAGCATTCACTCGCCGGTGCACGTGCATCCGCTCAACAATCAACCGTGGTCGGACCGGCGGTCGGCCGTCGAAGACCACGCATCGAACACTCCCGAACTGGACATCGTTCTCGAACCCGGCGATGTGCTCTACCTGCCGCGCGGGTGGATCCACTCGGCGCAAGCGCTCGGCGACACCACGGTGCACCTCACCATCGGCGTCGCGTCGTACAACGACTACGACCTGGCCCACCACGTACTGAAGTCGCTCGGCGACATCGAGAGTCTGCGTGCTCCCCTCCCTGCCGGCCTCGACCACTCCGACTCGGAGTCCCTGGTTCCGCACGTACACCGAGTTGTGGACGCCATGCGCGCCGCGCTCGACGAGATCGACCGAGACCCCGACGCGGTACGTCGACTCGCCGAACGCCTCGCAGATCGTCACGACGACCTCGTCCGACCGGAACCGGTGCGCCCACTGGCGAGCGTCGCCGCGATGGGCGGGCTGCGAGGTGAGGATTCGATTCGATTGCGGCTCGGCACCTTCGCGCGGATCATGCACACGAAGAACGGCGTCTCGATGGTGCTTCGGAACAAGACGGTCACGCTGCCGTCTCAGTGCGCCGACGCGATCGAGACCCTGATGAAGGGCGCTTCGTGCCGCCTGGATGCGCTGCCCGGACTCGACACCGACGACGCAGTGGTGGTTGCGCGCAGACTGATCCGCGAGGGAATCGCCGTGCCTGCCGTCGAAGGATGACCGTCAGGTGATCGTGATCCCGCCGTCGACCGCGATGGTCTGACCCGTCACGTATCCCCCGGCGTCCGAGGCGAGCCAGATCGCGGTTGCGGCCAGTTCTTCGGGATCGCCCTTGCGTCCGAGGATCATTCGCGGAGCCATCGAGTCGAGGTATCCCGGCTGGTACGAGTCCGTCATCTCGCTCTGGAAGAACCCTGGCGCAATGGCGTTGACCCTGATGCCTTTTCGCGCGCCCCACTGCTGTGCGAGATCGCGGGTGAGGCCGATGATCGCTGCCTTGCTCGCGCTGTAGGCCGCCTGTGGGAGGCCTGCGGTGGTCAGCCCGAGAATGCTCGAGATGTTCACGATCGAACTGCCGGGTGCCATCACCCGCCCACAGGCCTGCGCTGCCCAGTACGACCCGTTCAAGTTGATATCGATCACCGAGCGAAACTGCTCGGGTGTTTCTCGGGTCGCCGGGAAGGCTGTGCCGACTCCGGCATTGTTGATCAGAATGTCGACCTTTCCGAACTCCGTCACCGCGGCCTCGACCATTGCGGTGCACTGATCCGGGTCGACCACGTCGGTGGCGACCGTGATCGAACGCCCTCCGACGCTGTCGATCAACTCGGCGGTCTGCGCCAACTTGTCCACTCGGCGTGCGGCGAGCACCACGTCCGCTCCCGCCTCGGCGGCCGCTTTCGCGAATGCCACGCCCAGTCCGGAGGATGCACCGGTGACGATGACGACGCGACCGTCCAGGCGAAATTTGTCCAAGATCGACATGTTGATGAATCTCCTTGTACTCGACTCAGAACCAAGCGGGTGACATATCGAGGGTGGTGCGGTCCAGTCTCGCCAACAGATCGAGCTGAACGTCCACCTTCGGCAATTCGTAGACGTAGAAGTATTGTGCTGCAGAACGCTTTCCGTCGTAGAAGTCTCCGGCTTTCGTGCCGACGGCCAGCAATTGCTCCAGCCACATCCAGGCGATGACCGTGTGACCCATCGCCTCGAGGTAGGCCGTGGAGTTGGCCAGCGCCACGGCGGCATCGCCGGTCCCCCACACTGCCGCGGTCACCTCGACGATTCTGCCGACGCGTGCGTGCAGTTCGGCCGCGTACCGAGCAGCGTCACCGCCGGCTGCGTGCGCCCGCTCGACCGTCTCCCCGATGTGTTCGGCCAGCAGAGCCAATCCCGCACCGCCCTGCATGATCACCTTGCGCCCGAGCAGATCCAAACCTTGAATACCGTGAGTACCTTCGTGAATCGGGTTGAGGCGATTGTCGCGATAGTGCTGCTCGACGTCGTAGTCGCGGGTGTAACCGTAGCCGCCGTGCACCTGAATGGCCAGACTGTTGGCTTCGAGGCACCACTGCGACGGCCAGCTCTTGGCGATGGGCGTCAGTACGTCGAGCAGCAGAGTCGATCGCGCTGCTTCGGCATCGTCGGACGCCGAGTCCTGATGATCGACCAGACGCGAACAGTAGAGCCCGAGCGCCAGCGCCCCTTCGACGTAGGACTTCTGCGCCAACAACATTCGACGGACGTCGGCGTGCTCGATCAGCGCGACCGGAGGTGAGGCCGGATCCTTGGCACCGAGCGGTCGGCCCTGAGTACGGGTCTTCGCATACTCCACCGACTTCAGGTAGCCGACGTAGCCGAGGGCGATCGCGAGGAATCCGACACCGATCCGGGCCTCGTTCATCATGTGGAACATGTACGACAAACCGCGGTTCTCCTCGGCGACGAGGAAGCCGACTGCGCCGGGCTGCCCACCGGGCGAGTGGGTTCCGTCGCCGAACGCCAGCAGGGTGTTGGTGGTGCCGCGGTTGCCCATCTTGTGATTGAGGCCGGTCAACACGATGTCGTTGCGCTCGCCTGTGCCGCCGTCGCCATTCGGAAGGAATTTGGGAACGATGAACAGAGAGATCCCCTTCACCCCCGCCGGTCCGCCCGGAGTCTTGGCCAGCACCAGGTGGACGATGTTCTCGGTGAGTTCGTGATCTCCACCCGAGATCCACATCTTGGTACCGGTGATACGGAAGCTACCGTCGTCCTGCGGCACCGCCTTGGTCGTGATGTCCGCCAGTGACGATCCGGCCTGCGGTTCCGACAGACACATGGTTCCGAACCAGCGGCCCTCCAGCATGGGCCGGACGTAATCTCGCACCTGATCCGGCGTGCCGTACGTCGCGATCAGGTTGGCGTTCGCCATCGTGAGGAACGGGTACGACGAGGTCCCGGCGTTGGCGGCCTGGAAGAACGCCATCGCCGCTCTGGAGACGGTCGCGGGCAGTTGCATGCCGCCGATCGCCTCGTCGAACTGCCCGGCGATCAGTCCCGCCGACGCATAGACATCGAGTGCTTCCTTGATTTCCGGTATCAGCTCGACCGAACCGTCCGCGTTCATCGTCGGTTCCTGCGCGTCCGCCTTCTTGTTGTGCGGCGCGAAATGCTTGCGGGCGATGTCGGCACTGAGGTCGAGGACCGCGTCGAAGGTCTCCTTCGAGTGCTCCGCGAAGCGAGGTCGAGCAGTCAGTGCCGCCACGTCCAACCATTCGTACAGCAGAAAATCCAGGTCGCGCCGCGAGAGGACGTCCGACATTCACTTCTCCGATCGCGAGGGGTGACACGTGCGCACGATGGTGACGAGCACTGTGACGCACATGACTGTGGATTCACCATACAAGTCGGGGCCTTCCGCTCTCATCGAGTACCCACGTGAGCCGCGGCCACCGGTCCACATTCGCAATCAGGGCTCCAAAAGCGCAGGCAGCCAGACTTTTACGACTTATCGGACTATGAGGAGCGTCACGATTGCAGCAGTACTCGCCGGCATATACTTACCTTTGATAACGATATTGAGCGGACAATCGCGAGGTGCCCCGAACGCTGGGTGCGCTTCGTCGGAGGGAGTCGAGGATGACGCACACACTGGCCGTCGACAGCCGACAGGATCGTCGGAGCAGGCAACGCGGTCGTTTCCAGGAGCTGCACGAGTCCGACCAGGAGTTTCGAGCTGCCGAACCGGACAGTGCGGTGGCCGACGCCGCCCAGGAGTTGTCGCCCAACCTGGCCCGCGTGGTTGCCGAGATCATGACGCGTTACTCCGATCGACCGGCCCTCGGCCGCCGGGCTCGCGAGATCGCCCGAATCGACGACAAGAACGCCGTTCGCCTGCTCCCGCGCTTCGACACCGTCACCTACGGCCGAGCGTGGCACGACGCCGGTGCACTGGCCTCGGCGCTGAGCCACGACGCACTCGGTATCGCTCCAGGAGACTTCTTCGCAACCCTGGGATTCGCGAGTGCCGACTATGTCATCGCGGAATTGGCCACGATCCGCCTCGGCGCGATTGCCGTTCCGCTGCAGGCCGGTGCCACCGCGGGCCAGCTCTCGGCCATCGCCGACGAGGTCGAACCCGTCGTCCTCGCAGCCGATGTCGACAACCTGTCCGTCGCGGTCCAGGTCGCCACGCATTGTCGGTCCATTCGGCGCATCGTCGTTCTCGACTACGACGACGCGATCGACGCGCACACACGGATCATGAAGTCCGCGCGCAGTGATGCCGAACAGGTGGGACTCGTCGTCAGGCCGCTCACCGAGCTGGTTCGCGACGGCGCGCAACTCCCGGAGGTTCCGATACCCGATGCCGAGGAACCCGACCGACTCGCGACGCTGATCTACACCTCCGGCAGCACCGGAACCCCCAAGGGGGCGATGCACACAGAACGGATCGTGTGCGGAGCCTGGACCGGGGCCTGGCACCACACCGGAGCGTCCTCCGAGTCCACGGACCGGCCGGCCTTCCCGGTCATCACTCTCGACTATCTTCCGATGAGTCACCTGGCCGGCCGTGGCCTCGTCTTTTCCACGCTGGCGGCCGGCGGAACAGTCCACTTCGCCGGGGCGAGCGACCTGTCCACCCTGTTCGAGGATTTCGCGATCGCTCGGCCCACCATGGCACTGTTGATCCCCCGGGTATGCGAGATGATTCGGCACAACGTCCTCGCCGAGATCGACCGGGAGGTCGAACGCTCTGCCGGTGGCGATGCCGACAGGACGCGTCGAGAGGTCCTCGAGCGCAACAGGATCGAACAATTCGGCGGTCGTGTCCTTGCAGCAATGGTGGGCACCGCACCGATCGCCGATGAGGTCAAGGACTTCGTCACGGAGCTGCTCGACATCGAGGTCCGCGACAACTACGGCTCCACCGAAGCCGGAATGGTGTTGCACGACGGCGTCGTTCAACGCCCGCCGGTGATCGAATACAAGCTCGACGATGTGCCCGAACTCGGCTATTTCTCCACCGACACCCCGCATCCGCGCGGTGAGCTCCTCCTCAAGACGGCGTCGATCATTCCCGGCTACTACAAGCGCCCGGACGTCACGGCCGACGTCTTCGACTCCGAGGGCTTCTATCGCACCGGTGACGTCGTCGCCGAGATCGAGCCGGACCGACTCGTCTACGTCGACCGCCGCAAGAACGTTCTGAAACTGGCTCAGGGCGAATTCGTGGCACTGGCGCGCCTCGAAGCCTTGTTCGGTACCAGCGAGCTGGTCGATCAGATCTTTCTGTACGGCAACGGCCAACGGGCGTATCTCCTGGCAGTTGTCGTACCGTCTCATCCGGATACGACTGCGGGTTCGATCATCGAATCGTTGCAGCACATCGCCCGCGCGGAAGCGCTGAATTCGTACGAGATTCCGCGCGAGGTCGTGCTGGAAGACGTACCGTTCACACAGGACAACGGATTGCTGTCCGGTGCAGGCAAGCAACTGCGGCCCAAACTCGTCGAGCGTTACGGTGACGAACTCGAGCGTCGCTACGCGGAACTCGAGTCGGGTCAGAACGAACGCCTGCGCGAGCTTCGACGCAGCGGTGCCGACGCCCCGGTGCTGACCACCGTCGGTGATGCCGCACAGGCCCTGCTGGGATGCGCCGGATCCGATGTGCGTCCCGACGCACACTTCAGCGACTTGGGCGGAGATTCGTTGTCGGCGTTGACGTTCTCGACGCTCCTGCGTGAAATCTACGATGTCGATGTTCCGGTCGGAGTGATCACCGGGCCCGCCATGGACCTGGCAGCGCTGGCCGAGTACATTTCCTCGGCTCGCGACAACGATTCCGACACGGCCACATTCGCCTCGGTGCACGGACGCGGCGCCGTCGTTGCACGCGCCTCCGATCTGCGTCTGTCGGCATTTCTCGACGACGCTCTCCTGGACGCCGCACACCATGTTCCTGGCCCACGAGAACAGACCAGCACGGTCTTGCTGACCGGTGCCAACGGTTATCTCGGTCGCTTCCTCTGCTTGGAATGGCTGGAGCGCATGGCCGAGGTCGGCGGAAAGGTGGTCTGCCTGGTGCGCGGACGCTCCGATTCCGACGCGCGGGCTCGACTCGACGCAGCCTTCGACAGTGGAGACGCAGAACTGTCGGAGCGTTTTCGAACCTTGGCCGACGCTGCGCTCGAGGTCGTGGCAGGCGATCTGGGGACACCCCACTTCGGCGTGGACCACGAGGTATTCGAGGCGCTGGCCGAACGGGTGGATCGCATCGTCCACCCCGCAGCGCTGGTCAATCACGCACTTCCGTACGAGCACGTCTTCGGACCCAACGTCGTCGGAACGGCCGAGGTGATTCGGCTGGCGCTGACCGACCATGTCAAGCCGGTGACCTACCTGTCGACGGTGGCCGTCGCAGCGGGCGTCGAGAATTTCCGGGAGAATGGCGACATCCGCGTCGACAGTCCGTCGCGGGCCGTGGACGATTCGTACGCCAACGGGTACGGCAACTCCAAGTGGGCCGGTGAAGTGCTGTTGCGCAACGCGTTCGACGAGTTCGGCCTACCCGTCTCGGTCTTTCGCTCGGACATGATCCTGGCGCACAGCACGTGGACTGGCCAGCTCAACGTGCCGGACGTGTTCACGCGTCTGATCTTGTCGGTCGTCGCAACCGGTCTGGCTCCGCACACGTTCTACGCGACCGACACCGGGGCACCGACCGACGAGAAGGGGCGACCACTGGCCCACTACGACGGACTGCCGGCCGATTTCAGTGCGTCGGCCATCACGTCGATCGCGGGCGATGATCTGTCGGGCTACCGAACCTTCGACATCCTCAACCCGCACGACGACAACATCTCGTTGGACACGTTCGTGGATTGGCTTCGCGAGGCCGGTCGCCACATCGAGATCGTCGAGAACTACGACGACTGGTTCGCGAGATTCAGTGCTGCGGTGGAGGAGCTCCCGGAGAAGCAGCGTTCGCACTCGCTGCTCCCCCTGATCCACTCGTACGCACAACCGCAACACCCGTCGTCCGGGGCGATCCTGCCTGCTGACGAGTTCGCCTCGGCCGTCGGGGATATTCCGCACCTCGGACGCGAACTGATCGAGAAGTACCTGTCGGATCTCGTGGCGCTCGACCTCGTCGGCACACGCTAGAGAAGTTCCCGATGCGGGCCGTGCGGCCCGCATCGGGAAGCCCTACTCTCCGACCGGTTGTGGCTCGCCCGTCGGCTTAGGGGCGGGGTTCAGCCGGGAGTACGCCAGACACACCAGCCCGAAGAACAGGTAGCCCAGGGCGACCTGGGGATTGGCTGCCCACCCCACCTGGTGCGAATGGATCAGACCGACCCACGACAGTGTTGCGGCCACCCCACCCGCCGCGGCGGCGGCAAGAAACCGTTTGTCGAGAACGAACGTGACGATGGTGCCCAGCATCAGTCCGGCGAGTACGGCTCCCGAGCCGAACGTCTTCAGACCGTCGTACACGACACCCGCCTGACCCAGTGCCTCGCTTCCCACTTCCGTGGCCGATGTGCCTGCCGCGCTGAGTGCGTTGTCGATCAGGCCCACCGCCCACTCCGCAAGGTTGGGTAGCAGTGCCACCACCACCGCGATGGCGTGCAGCTTCGGCACCGACTGGAATGCCTGGGCACCGATCAGCAGCCCGATATACAGCAGAATCGGCACGATCGCGGGAATCGGCAGCAACGTTGCCAGCAATCCGAACAATCCGAGAAAGCACATGAGCCCGATCGCGACGCCCGACGCGACGCTGTATCCGGTTCGGCCACCCGCGTCCTTCCAGCCGGGATGGCCGATGTAGACCGCGGGCGGGAACGGCGATCCGAACGCCGAGCCGACGACTGCGCCGAAGCCGTCGGCGAGCAGCACACTGCGCAGGTTGTAGTTGTCTCCAGCAGCAGATGCGCTCTCGACGTTGCTCATCGCCTCGGTGAAGTTGTAGACGCCAAGAGGAATTGCGGTCGCGAGCAGCGGTGCCAGATTGCCGAGACCGTCGAGGAGCAGGTCGAGGCGTAGATCGGGGAGGCCGAGGGCGATGTTGCTCGCCGCCTCGGTCACGTCCGGCACGGACATGTATCCGCCGATCCAGCCGATCGCCGTGCCCACCAGGAGCGCGGCGAGCCCGACCGGGATGTTGCCGGGCAACTTCACATCGGTGAAGAAGCCGATGAGAATGATTGCGAGAACGGGCAACCCGATCCAGGCGGCCTCCCACATCTGTGCGGCCGGGCGCATCGCGATGAACGTGATCGAGATGCCGGCCAACGTGCCGAGCATCGCCGCGCGCGGGGTGATCCTGCGAATGTAGGGCCCGACGAACGCTCCGATCATGACGATGATGCCGATCATGAAGGCCCACGCGAGCCCCGCCGCCCACGCCTGAAGCGCCTCGCCTGTCGCCAGGTAGACCGGGAGCATGACCACGAACACGACGATGAACATGTGCGGAACGCTCGGACCGTACGGTAGCGCCGTCACGTCGGTTCGATTCTCGCGCTTGGCAAGTCGACGAGCGAGAACCATGTAGTACAGGTTCCCCAGGATCAGGGCGATCCCGAGGGCAGGCAGCAGCGTCCCGAGGACGTCACTTCCTGGAATTCCGACCACCGCGATGCTCAACGTCGTCAGAGTGAGCACATTGACCAAAATGTTGAAGCCGAGTCCGAAGAATGCGTTGGTGTCGCCCTTCGTCCACCACGAAAGAGTGAACGAGGACGAGGAGCCTGCAGCGGGTGAGTCCTTGACATCCATGCTCATGTTCGGTCCTATCGACTCGTCGACGTGGGGACGAATGCAGCCAATGCAGTCATGACGTCCTCCGACGCCGCGGTCCAACCGAAGATTCCACCCTGCGCCGAGATCATCTCGAGGCCCACTCGTTGGAACTCCGGGAAGTACGAACCGACGCAGTCCGTCACCACGAGGCACTCGTAGCCCCGATCGTTGGCTTCCCGCACCGTCGTGTGCACGCACACCTCGGTCGTCACACCGGTGACGAGCAGCGTGGTGATTCCGGCGCTCGTGAGAACCTCGGCGAGTTCGGTGGCGTAGAACGCCCCTTTGCCGGGCTTGTCGATGACGGCCTCGCCCTCGAGCGGTGCCAGCTCGTCGACGATGTCGTGACCGTACTCACCGCGAACGAGGATGCGGCCGAACGCCCCTGGATCACCGATGCGCTGGGATGGCGTGCCGCGGCGCAACTTCGCCGGCGGGCAGTCCGACAGGTCCGGTCGATGCCCCTCCCTGGTATGGATCACGGGGATGCCGGCTTCTCGTGCGACAGCGATGAGAGCTGCGAGGGGTTCGATCACGGTCCGGAGCAAGCCGACATCGTTGCCGAGGCTCTCACCGAAACCCCCGGGGAGCAGAAAGTCCCTCTGCATGTCGATGACGAGCAGTGCCGTCGTTGCGGCATCGACGGTGAACTCCGATGGTGACGCCGACGGTATCGACATCACCGGCGTGGGTGTTGAAGTCATGAGATCTCCTGTGCTGCAATGGAAGTGTCGTGAGCAGAACTGATCGTCCGGGAATATGCCCGCCAGCCACCGAACTCGCTGATGTCGTCGACGGTGTGCCCCTCCGCACCGGTCTGCACAGTGGCGTCGCAGACGTAGCCGAGAACGTCGGAACCGTCGGCCAGCAGTACTCGTCCCAGAGCGAGTACCGCCGGCATTCTGCCCGCGAGTACCGCAAGAGAAGTGGCGGGCAGACGCCACCTCTCCACGTCGATTGCGCTGCCGCCGAATGGAACTCGCAGCAGACCGGGTGTCGGATCGGCGGATCCGATCCGAAGCAGTGTGTACGTGGGCGCGGTGGAGGTGGCCTCGACCAGGGACCCGCCCAGCTCGAGCAACTGCGGGTTGGCCCGCTCCCCCGACAGGTGGTGCCCGGCAACGACGATGTCGATTGTCTCGACTGCCGACCCTTCGACTGCGGGAGGCGGTGAGACGGCGCGCCCTTCTCCGAGTAACCGGGCCGCGACCGCAAGAACAGTATCGTCGGCCAACGCAGGCCCGATCACCATGAGACTGACCGGTCGAGCGTCCTCGGTGAGCCCTACGGGAACTGCCACGGCCGTCAGGTCGAGAAGGTTCCCGAAGTGGGTGTAGTGACCGAGTTTCGTGTTGCACGCGATGGGGTCTGCGAGAACCTCCGGCACGGTGAAGGTGGTGCCGATGGTCGGCACGATCATCACGTCCATCGACGTCCAGAGCTGGGCGACGCGAGCGCGAAGGTCTTGCAGTGTCTGCAGTGCACGGAAGGCATCGGCGGCGCTGTACTTCCGACCTCCCAGAAATATCTCGCGGACCATGGGAACGATCGAATCGGGCTTCGCGCTGAGGAATTCGTCGAACTCGACCAATCGCTCGGCGACCCACGGCCCTTGGTACAGTAGCGAACCGGCATCGAGGAACGGCGCGAGATCGACTGTGGCGGTGCGTAATCCGTGCTCGGGGAGCGTCCGGCGCGCGGCCGAATGGGCGTCGAACATGGCCGCGTCGCCGAAGAAGTCCAGCTGCTGCAGGTCCGGCAGTCCGACGGTGATCTCACACCCGTCGTACTTCTCTCCGCGCGAACGTGCCCAACCGTCCGCTGGATCCTCGGCGCACATGACGTCGAACACGAGGTCGAGGTCCTCGACGGTGGATGCCATCAGGGTGATGCAGTCCAGCGACTTGCACGCGGGGACGAGTCCGACGGTGCTGATCAGGCCGCGCGACGGCTTGTAGCCGACGATGCCGTTGAGCGCAGCAGGCACTCGACCCGATCCTGCGGTGTCGGTGGCCACACAGAACGGCACCTGCCCGAGGGCCACGGCCAGGGCCGAACCGGAACTCGAGCCACCCGAGATCATGTCGTTGCCGTAGACGCTCCGCGGAATGGGGTGCGGCGTACGAGTTCCGTTCAGCCCGGTCGCAAACGGGTCGAGGCTGGTCTTGCCGACGAAAATGGCTCCGGCGTCGACCAACGCCTGCACTGCCGGGGCCGTCGAATCCGGTGTGTAGGCGTAGTCGGGACAGGCGAGGGTGGTCGGGTATCCGGCCACGTCGATGCTGTCCTTGACTCCGAACGGAATTCCGTACAGGGGCAGCGACACTGCGTCCGATCGCGCTTCGAGAGCCGCGGCGGCCGCGAGCAAGTCCGCACGGCCCACGACGGTGATCCACGTTCCGTCGTCACCGCGTGCAGCCACAGCGGTCGAGAACGCCTCCACCGTTGCCGTGGGAGTCGACGTGCGGGATCGGTACGCCGCGAGCATCTCGGCAACGGTCGAGCCGAGCGCCGGTCCCAGGTCTGAATTCATACCGTCGATTGTCGACAGTTTTCTGTTACTGCAGGTTGTTGCCGTGTTTCGAGTCTGTTAGGAAATACTCTCGAGATGCAGGTAGGTCAATTCGCCATGCTGCTTCAACGCAGCGAGCGCCACCGACACGTCGTTCGATTCGATGGCGTCGAGCAACCACTCGTGACGCCGGATCCCGTCGACCGGATTGGCGACTCGGGCTTCTTCTCGGAGATTGCGGGCCATCGGTAGCTGCAACTTCAGCAGGATCGGTGCATACGCCAGATCGAGTTGGCGACTGCCGGCCAACGCCACGATGGCCTCGTGGAAACGCCGGTGGGCATCGTCCTTCTCCAGGGTGTCGCCCCGCGCATCGGCGTCACGCATCTCGTCGAGCGCCTTTCGTACCGGTGCGAACGCACCGCCGCGAGACGACGCGAGCGGGAGCGCACGCTCGAGCGCATGCCGTTCGAGAACCTGACGCAACTCGAAGAGTTCGAGAATGTCCTCTGCCGACCACACCGTCACTCGGAACCCGCGACGTGGGAGATGCTCGACCAGACCCTGCTCGGCCAGCAGTCGCAATGCCTCACGTACCGGTGCTCGGCTGATCCCGAGGCGCGCGCACAGGGTCTCCTCGACAACGCGGGATCCGGGTTCGAGCGCGCCGCTGAGCACCTCGGATCGGACCTGGCGCGTCGCCATTTCGACAAGACTCTGCGGCAAGGAACCGTGTTCCGCCGGTGCAGCCATGACGCCAGTGTACGAACATGTTCGGCGATTGGTGCGCATCCGATGCATCGCCCAGTCGAATTCCGAGCGCTCGGGGATCCCTCCGGCGGTAGAATGGACGGCATATGTGGATTGGATGGATAGAATTCGACTTCCTTCTCGGCGATGTTCACTCACTCAAAGAGAAGCGCTCAGTGATCCGACCGATGATCTCCGAAATGCAACGCAA
Source organism: Rhodococcoides navarretei (assembly GCF_038069675.1). Taxonomy (NCBI): domain Bacteria; kingdom Bacillati; phylum Actinomycetota; class Actinomycetes; order Mycobacteriales; family Nocardiaceae; genus Rhodococcoides; species Rhodococcoides navarretei. The sequence goes on along the minus strand of NZ_JBBPCN010000001.1, from coordinate 2,434,556 downwards.
GTTCGCGGTGTCGGTCGCGGAGACCGACCACCGCGAGTTGCACAGACGAGCAGGCATCGGCGCGTCCGTCGTCGCAGGCGATCGCGACCACGTCACCGATGTCCTCGATCGAATCGAGCGTGTGGCGGCCTCACGTCCCGAGCTGCAACTCGTCTCCGTTCGGCGGCGCACCATCCGAAGCGACGACGTCTGAGACCCGCCCCACCGGGTCATCGACGTACGTCGAACACCTGCTTCTGAATTCCGTTGCCGTAGACCTCGTGTTCGACCAGTTCGAGATGCGTGGTGTCCTTGTCGGCCGCACTGAACAGTCGCTTTCCCGCCCCGAGCAGGAGTGGAAATACGAGCAGGTGGTATCTATCGACGAGGCCGGCGTCGGCGAGACTTCGTCCCAGGGTGGCGCTGCCGTGTATCGAGATCGGCCCACCATCGGAGTTCCTGAGCTCGGCGACGTCGTCGACACCGCGCAGAATGGTTGCCGGCCACCGTGAGTCGTCCTGCTGGAGCGTTGACGACACCACGTACCTCGGCATCGCGTTGTACCCGGCGAAATCGTCCATCGTTGGCCAGATCGGCGCAAATGCCTCGTACGAGGTGCGCCCCAACAGCAGCGCACCGGCCTCTTCTTGCTCGCGCCCCTTGATCTCGTAGGCTGCCGGGTCGAATTCGATGCCCTGAAACGTCCAACCGGAGTTGCGATAGCCCACCTCGCCGCCCGGTCCTTCCATCACGCCGTCGAGCGAAACGAACGCGGTCACGATCACAGTGCGCATGGACGGTCCTTACCGGTGCTGGGATGCGGGTGCCGGAATCGTAAACCATCCGCCCGCCGAATCCGTCGATACGATCGACCGATGATTCCCCGCGACATCTTCCGCCCGGCGTGGGACGACGACCCGATCGTGTCCGACTGGGCTGGGTTTCCCGCCCTGGAGCGTGAGAGCACCGCGGACGTCTGCGTCGTCGGCCTCGGAGGGTCCGGTCTGGCCGCCGTCGCCGACCTCCTCGACCGTGGTGTCGATGTCGTCGGAATCGACGGAGGACGAATCGCTGCCGGAGCCGCAGGCCGAAACGGCGGCTTCCTGCTCGGTGGCCCCGCGACCTTTCTGCACAGTGCGCTCGCGGCATGGGGTCCCTGTGCGGTGGATCTGTATCGAGGGACTCTGGCCGAGATCGACTCGCTGGAAGGGCTTCTCGGATCCGGCGTCGTCCGCCGCACCGGATCCATCAGACTCGCGGGAGTCCCCGGTGCGCCGATCGAACTCGCCGATTCGGAGGACTGCGACGCGCTGGCACAGTGTTTGCGCGAGAACGGCATTGCCGTCGAGCGGTACTCGAGCGATCTGGGGCACGGCATCTTTCTGCCGGACGACGCGGTGATGAATCCCGCGCGTCGCGCGCTCGGGTTGGCGTCCCTGTTCTCGGGCCGCGCCCGACTGTACGAGCACACGCCTGCGACCGCCATCGAGCCTGGAGCGGTCACGACGCCGAACGGAGCGGTTCGGTGCGGCCTGGTTCTCGTTGCCGTCGACGGCCGACTCGAACAGGTACTCCCCCAGCTCGACGGACGGGTCAGGACCGCACGTCTGCAGATGCTCGCCACCTCGTCCATCACGCCGGGACGACTGCCGTGCCCCGTGTACGGACGATGGGGCTACGACTACGCGCAGCAGGACGCGTCGGGACGGCTGTATGTCGGGGGCGGTCGTGACCTCTTTGCCGAGGACGAGTGGACACCGTCCGGTGAACCGACCGCGCAGGTGCAGAACTACATCGAATCTGTCGCGACATCGTTCGCCGGAGAGCCCGTCTCGGTAGATGCACGATGGGCCGCATCCGTCGGGTTCACCGCCGACGGACGCCCGCTGTGCACGTTCGTCGACGACGGCGTGGTCGCGTTCGGCGGCTACAACGGAACGGGAAATCTGGTCGGCCCGGTCACCGCTCGCGCCGCCGTGGCGCTCGGACTCGACGCAATTGCCGTGCCGCAGTATCTGAGCAGTTGACTCATGGCAGGGTGGACCGATGGCCGAAGAACCCGAACGCACCGAGGACGGTCGCTACCTCGTCATCAAGGGTCGACGCTGGCGCGCAACGGATCCTGACATACCGGAGGATCGCAATGCCGAGTTGAGGTCGATCCTCATGGCGTGGCGCAGGGAGGTCAAACGCACGTCGGGGGCACCGGAATCTCGCGCGGGGGTACAGGCCGCCAAGGTCGCTCTCGGCGAGCGGGGAACACCGTGGTGGGAGCAGTCCGACGACGAGCGACGGGCCCGATGGGAAGCGAAAGTGTCGCGGCCGGCCGAAGCCGACCGGTGACTTTCCGTCGTGGGTCGTGTCTATTGTTTCGACGGATGTCGTCGATGCAGTTCAACAAAGCTCGTCCAGCGAAGAAGGAGACCGTGCTCATGTCCATTCTCAATCCCTATCTGTCGTTCCGAGACAACGCCCGCGAGGCAATGGAGTTCTATCGCTCGGTCTTCGGGGGCGAGCTCACCGTCACAACGCTCGGCGAGGCCAACGCCAGCGAGGATCCCGCCGATCAGGACAAGATCATGCACGGCCAGCTGACCACCCCGAATGGGTTCACTCTGATGGGTGCGGACACTCCGTCGTCGATGGAGCACACCCCCGGCAACACCATGAGTGTCTCGCTCAGCGGCGACGAGGAGGACGAGCTGACGGGCTACTGGAACGCGTTGGCCGTCGACGCGCAGTTCACGATGGGTCTCGAGAAGGCTCCGTGGGGCGACACCTTCGGTATGTTGACCGACAAGTTCGGCACGCAGTGGATGGTCAACATCGCCGGATCCTCCACCGGGAGCTGAGCACCCGCTCCGGCCTCTACTTCACGATGATCTTCGGCGGGACCACCTGCCGAAGGCCTTCGGGCCCCCAGCCCCGATCCAGTGCCACCAGCAACAGTGCACAGCCGATACCGGACAGGACGAGCGCGGAACCGAACATCGCCGTGTAGCCGAGCAGGTCGCCGACCACACCGGCGGCAATCCCGGCCGCGCCCTGTGCGAAGACGATCGCACACGCCATCAGCGTGTAATCGCTTCCTGCGAAGCGCTTCTCGGAGGCGTCCATCATCAGGGCGAACACCGCCACGGTGGCCGCTCCACCGAGCACGTGCTCGGTGATGTTGGCGGTGACCAGAAGCGGAAAGCCGCCGATGCCCAGGGACGCAACGACATACAGGGCAAGGCTCAGTGTTTGGCTCACGCCGCCCACCAGCAGGGCCCGGCGACGTCCGTGTCGGAACGACAACCATGCCCCCAGAGCGGCTCCACCGAGCGCGGCCACCGACGACAGACCGCCTTCGACCAGAGCAATCTGCGGTAGTGACAGTCCACTGTCCGACAGAAACGGACCCACGAGCGCCGATCCCATCGAGTTTCCGAACTTGAACCCGATGATCAGCAGAATGAATGCGACCATGCCGGGTCTGCGCAGCCGTGACCACCAAGCACCGGCAAGCTTCCCCGGCGTCGGGCGCTCGGCATGCGGGTCGGAGTCTTCGTCGGCTGCATCGAGTTGTCTGCGCATCCACCAGACGGGGACCGTCGTGAGCACGATCAGGAGCGCCATCGCGACGAACAGCACGCGCCATCCGGCAAAGGTGAACAGCCACAACAGCAGGCCGCCACCGCACACCATTCCGATCCGGTAGGCACCGACCTGTAAGCCGTTGCCCAGCCCGCGCCGCGCCGCGGTGAGCGTGCGCACCGCTATGCCGTCGGTCGCGATGTCCTGCGTTGCCGAGAGGGCATTCATGACGAAGATGCCGACGAACAGCCAGCGCAATGTCGAGGACAGATCGAGGAACGACAACGCCAGTGCCACCGCCGCGGCAGAGCACTGCAGCGTCAGCAGCCACCGCCGCCTGGATCCGTAGCGATCGACGTACGGTGCCCAGAGAAACTTGAGCGCCCACGGCAGGAACAGCACACCGGTCGCACTGATCTTCACCAGGGAGAACCCCGACTCCCGGAGTACCACCGGCAGGGCCTGGGTGAAGAATCCGAACGGTAGTCCCTGTGCGAAGTAGAGCGCCCCCAGAAGAGTGAGGGTCCCGGCGGTGAACGACGCCGGGCGCACCGCGTTGGTCATGACGGTCATGGTGTCAGAGCGACGCCGACTCCGCCGAATGCGCAACCGGCTGACGAAGAATGGTGCGCAGCTTCGCGGGCTCGACCCGGCGCGCATCGCTCAGGTAGATCTCGTGATGCTTGCCCGTCATCGTCAACCCGGAACTCGGGATGTATCGGTCATGCAGTTCGGCGAGTACCGATGCCTCGTCGTCGTAGGAGCCGATGTGCAACGTCTGCACGCACAATCCTTCGTCGAGGGTCTCCAAACGAACCCTGCTGGACGCATCCGAGTTGCTCTTCGAGGCGGCGGTCGCCATCGCCGCCTCGAACATCGGACGGTCGATCCAGTCGGGCACCATGATCATGGCGGTCCAGTTCCATTCGCTCTTGTCCCTCTCGGTGGTGAACGACGTCATGTTCTCGGCCCACCACAGAGCCTCGAGCGGCGGGACGACGTAGTCCCGTTCGAGATTGTTCTTGCTCGCGAACTTGAGAGCATAGGCCACGGGGTAGAGCGCCGCGATCGCTCCGGCGTACTCCGACGCGGTGTTCGGATCGCCGTGTCCGTCGATCATCAGGTAGGTCAGCGGCGGAACGACGAGGGTACGAAAGGTGTTGTGCCGTGCCGAATATGCGTCGAGCGTCTTCTTGAAATCGACCATCATGACACCCGCTCCGATTCGACCGTGGGATCAGCGTACCGAACGTTCAGCGCTTTCCGGCACCGCCGTTCAGACGAGCCACGCGCGTTCGTCGTCGCTGAATCGGTTGACGGTGCCGCGGGTCGCAATCGCCCTGTCGTACATGGTCGCCAGCACATCCAGCAGGGGCCTGTTCAACGAATCGAGTGCATTCTGGCGTGCCACGATCTCGTCGAGGCGCTCGGCGAGTTCGGCCAGCACCGCCGAACGGTCGACTGTGGTGACGCGTCCGCCCTCGACGACGATCCGGCCCGCCACGATCACGGTATCGATCGAGGAGCCGTTCTCGGAGTACACCAGTTGCCGGTCGAGCTTCTGCCGAGGCGTGAAAGCCATGGTGTCGAGGTCGAAGATCACCAGGTCGGCCTGCATCCCCACCTCCACGGTGCCCACGGTGTCCTGAAGGAGCGCACTGCGGGCCCCGCCGACGGTGCCTGCGTGCAATACCTCGTCCACCGTGGGCCAGGTGGTGAAGTCCGGATTCGTCACCTTGTGCAGCAGCGCAGCAGCTTTCACGACGTCGAGCATCCGGGGAGAATCACTGCTCGAGCATCCGTCGGTTCCCAATCCGAGGTTCACGCCCGCGGTACGCAGGGCGTGCCACGGGGCGATTCCCGATCCGAGCTTGAGGTTCGAGATCGGATTGTGCGAAATCGACGTACCCGCCGAGGCGATCATCGACATATCGTCTTCGGTCAGCCAAATGCCATGCGCCAGGGTGGTATTGGGCGACAGTGCGCCGATCCGATCCATGTATTCCACCAGCGAGCCGCCGTACATCTCCGTTCCCGTGACCAACTGGGTCTTGGTCTCGAGGACATGGATGTGGCATTCGGCGTCGAATTCGGTCGCCAACTGCGTGGCACCGACCAGAAGGTCCGCACCGCACCGCTGCGGTGCGGACGGCGCGACCATGTATCGCAGACGACCGTTGCCTCGACCGTGATACTGCTCGAATGCTCTCCTGCTGAATGCGAGGTACTCCTGCGTGGTGGGAACCGGATGCGACCGAATCTCGGACGTGACCTCGGGCGACAGGTAGCCGGCGATGAACGGCACGGTATCGACGAACGGTTTGCTGATGACGTGTCCGGAAATGTTCGCTCGGATGCCGATCTCTTCGTAGGCGTCGAACACCGCCGACAGTTGCGCCCAATCCTGAGTCGGGTTTTCGAGAACGTCGTCGACGATCGTCGTCACGCCCGCTTCGAGCGACTCGATTGCGAACAACGTGCTGCGCAGACGAACCAGATCGGGCTCGACGCGACTGTCGCCGAGGATCGGATAGGCCATGGCCATCCACATCTCGAGGGGCAAGTTGTCGTATCTGCCCTTGTAGAACGTCTCCCAGGAATGTGTATGTGCGTTGACGAAACCCGGTGTCACCAGCCTGTCGCGGCCGTCGATGATCGTATCGCCTTCGGCGGGCACGAGATCACCGGCGACTGCAGTGACGACGTCGTTCTCGATCCGGATGCTGCGAACGATCGGTTCGGAACCGGTGGACGAGTCCATGGTGATGACGTGCGCGTTCCTGATGAAGATTCCCATGTTTCCTTCCTTGACTGTGCGGAGCGATGACGGCGAGTAGCTATTCGACCGGCTATGGTGCCGGAGCCTGCTCCTCGGACTGTTGCTGACGAATCATCCACTGTCGATGCGACTTTCGTGCGAGAAGGTAGTAGGTCAACGCTGCAGCACTACCGCCGACGAGCCACGAGATGTCGAGACCGCCGAGCGCCTGCGAACCGAATCCCTGCAATGGCGGGACCATGCCGTTGAGAAACATCCAGGTGCCGAAGATTCCCACGGCGAACGCCGCTAGTGCACGCCAGTTGACGTCCTGCATCCTCGTCGAGCCCACCTCGTCGAACAGATGGCCGTAGCGGGTGCTGGCGCGCTCGAAGACGTAGTAGTGCACCAGCATGATCGCGCCCCATGTCGCCACCCACCCCACCACACCGACGAGCCAGGCGTCGAGGGTCTGCGCCGCATCTTCCTGGAAGACGAAGAACACGCTCGCGGCCAGTGCGAGAACGCCGACCACGAGATTCAGCGTCCGCCGACTCAACTCGATGTCGAGGGCCTGCGCCGTCACACCGAAGCTGTAGACGTTGAGGACGTTCGTGGCGATGGGGCCGTGCAGAACCAACAGCAGCACCGGGATGGCGAGCGCACCGAAGTTCTCGACGATGAGCTTGCCCGGATCGACGGAGCCGTTGGTGGTGGCCAACGTCGCTCCGAGCACACCGAGCCACACGACGGGGATCAACTGTCCCAGTGCACTGACCAGGTACAGCTTGCGTCGCGGAACACGCGTACTGACGAAGCGGGAGTAGTCGGCGGCGTAGGTCAGCCACGTCAGGCCCCAGCCGATTCCGATGGCCGTCATCACGGCCGACATGGCGACGATGCGCTCGGTGCCAGCCAACGCGACGCCGTCCGGACCGGAGTAACTCCAGTCGATGTCGAGGTGAAACCAGGCCACGATCGACATCAGAACCAGCACCACGACGGTGGGCGGAACCGTCCAGCGCTCGAAAGCCGCGATCGCCCGATATCCGGCCATGGAGATACCGACCTGGACCGCCATGATGGCTGTAGCCACCGCTACCTTCCATCCGACGTTCGCGGCATCCGGGTCGACCCATCCGAGTTCGCCGAACAGAGCCATCACCAGATCGAGGACGATCCATGTGTTCACCGCGCACCAGCCGACGACCACCACGGCCTGGACTGCGGAGGGGACATAGTTGCCTCGACGGCCGAAGACCGACCGACCCAACAGCATTCCGGTCGTTCCCGTTCGTTGCCCGAGCAGAACGAAGAATCCGAAGATCGCCATTCCGATGAGGTTTCCGAGGACGAGCACTGTCAGCGTGTCGGCCAGGCCGAGGCCCATGCTGATGCCGAGCGCGCCCAGGACCCAGTTGATCGGTGCGATGTTCGCACCAGCCCATATCCAGAACTGACCGGACAGCACGGTGGTTCTCTGGCTCTCGGGAATCGGTTGCAGCGAATCCTCGACGTCGTGGGAATGTGTGGTCACCGTGAGCTCCTCGGGATGCGGTCGACCGGCGGTTCGGTCGGCCTGGTGAGAAGCCTCGTGCCCGTGTGTTTCCCGAACCCTTACGCAATGTAAGCCACTCGTAACAGCGGGTGGACAGAATGTCACCTGTGAATGTGATCGACGCCTTCCATGACGTCTATTTTTCCGCGGCGCGACCCGAACTCGTCGCGGGAAGGCGTTCTTCGACGCGGTCTCTGCGGTGGGTTCATGCCAGCGAGCAACTCGACATCGCACCGCTCTTGCGTGGCGGGGAGCTGATTCTGATGGAGGGTGTGTACTTCGGCGCGTGTTCCGACGCCGATCTGGTGACGTACCTCGAGTCGATGGATGCCGCAGGAGTCGTCGGAATCGCGGTGGAGACGGGGGGAATCCTCGACGTCATTCCTCGATTTCTGGTCGAGCATGCCGAACGGATCGGCTTTCCAGTGGTGCATCTCCGACGCCGTGTGCCGTTCGTACAAGTATGCGAGAGCATCAACAGTCAACTTGCCGACTCGGCTCTGCGTCGGCTGCAGATGGCAAACCGTATGTCGCGGTTGTTGTCGGCCTCGATCGAAACGGACGGGGCGGTGGACGCCGTTCTCGATGTGCTCGGTGTCGAGACTCGGTCGTCGGTGACGCTGCATTCGGCGTCGGGAGATCTGATCGGACGATCCGGACTCGTTACCGAGCCATCGGATTTCACCTCGTTCGAGGTGCCCGTCACCAGTGGCGGTCGCGACGTCGCGGTGTTGACCGTGGCTCCAGGACCCGATGCCGACATCTATTCGATCAACGCCGGACTGGAGAGAGCTCCGGAAATCCTGTCGATCGCGTTGCTCAGCGCGCGCCCGGCGAGGGTGGAGGACCGACTGCGCACCCGCTTCTTCTCACTGTTGTCAGCGATGAATTACCCCACCTCCGATGTCAACGGCCACCTCGACGGGGTCGCCGAGCGCATGGGTATGCCCGAACACGACGCCTACCAGACGGTGTCGGTCGAATTCGACCACGACCCGGCCGCCGGCACGTGGCAGCGCACAGTGGAGTCGGTGTCGCCGAACAACTGGTGCGAGAAGATCGGCGACCGACACGTCGCGGTCCTTGGTTTCGCCAGCCAGGAGATGCTCGACGCCCGACGGCCGGTTCTACTGTCGATGTTGCAGGCGCCGCAGTTGCGTATTCGACGAGCCGGTGTCGGTCCGGGAGCCTCCGATCGCCACGGTCTGCGCCAGTGTTTCAACACCGCCACAGCAGTAGTCGCGCTGGACCTCGGCCCTCACGACCGCATCCGCGACGCGCGCGATTTCGCTCTTGCCCTCCTGGTGGAGTCGATGTCGGAGAAATCCACAATCGAGAAGTTCGTCCACGATCAGATCGGACCATTGCTCGCACACGATCGGGAGCGGCACGGAGAGTTGTACGCGACGCTGCTGGCGTACATCACCCATTGGGGTAGCAAGACCGAGACCGCGAAAAGCCTTCGGATACAGAGGCAGACACTCTATCAACGGCTCGATAGGCTGTTCGACGTTCTCGGTCCACTGCCGGCAGGCTCCCCTCGATTCCCGGGGATCGCGACTGCGGTGTTCATCGAACAGGCCCGCCGCCAAGGCTGTACCGGCCCCGGCGGCTGACCCGTCTACCGATCCATGTCACGCCTCGGCATCGACCTTGCTCGGCTCACCTCGACGCATCGCCAGGTACTCGGAGAGTTCACGCTTGACCACCGGCAGCAGCAGGTACAGGCCGGTGATGTTGACCAGCGCGAGCAGGAAAAGCGTTGCGTCCGCGAAGTCCAGCACCGAGCCGAGCGACAGCACGGTTCCGATGACGGTGAACATGCAGAACATGACGTTGAAGAAGGTCCGCGACAGGCGGCTGCGTCCGAACAACGAGGTCCAGGCCTGCAGTCCGTAATAGGCCCAGGTGATTGCGGTCGACAGCGCGAACAACGCAACCGCGACCGTCAACACGTACGGGAACCACGGCAGCACCGTCTCGAAAGCGTCGGAGGTGAGTGTCACGCCGCCTGCGGGAAGCTCGCCGGTCTCCGCGACGATCGCCCGCTGGTCCTGCCACGTGACGGTGTTGGCGATGACAATGGTCAAAGCGGTCGCGGTGCAGATGACGACCGTGTCGATGAAGGGCTCGAGCATGGCCACGAAGCCCTCGGTGACCGGATGCCTGGTCTTGACGGCCGAGTGTGCGATGGCCGCCGAGCCCAGCCCTGCCTCGTTCGAGAACGCGGCGCGCTGGAATCCGATGATCATCACACCGAGTACACCGCCCGCCACTCCCTCCGGCGAGAATGCACCGTCGAAGATCGCAGTGAACGCGGTGGGAACCGAGCGGAAGTTGACGGCGATGACGACGCCACACGCGACGATGTAGACCAGCGCCATGGTCGGGACCAGCTTGGCGGTCACCGACGAGATCGACTTCATACCGCCGATGATGACCAGCCCGATGATGAGCGCGATGACGATACCGAACACGGCCTTGGCACCGTCGGACCCGAGGAACCCGTCCTCGCCGCCGGTGACGGATCGGACCTGTGCGTACGTCTGATTGGCCTGGAACATGTTGCCGCCACTGATGGCGAAGAAGGTGATGATGATGGCGTAGAAGACGGCCATGACCTTGCCGACCTTCGCAAGACCCCGCTCCGCGAGTCCCTTGGTGAGGTATTTCATCGGTCCGCCGGAGACGGTGCCGTCCTCGTTGATGTCCCGGTATTTCACACCCAGGGTGCACTCGACGAATTTCGATGCCATGCCCAGCAGGCCGGCGAGAATCATCCACAGGGTGGCACCGGGTCCGCCCAGCGTCACTGCAACCGCGACGCCCGCGATGTTGCCGAGACCGACGGTCCCCGACACCGCGGCGGTGAGGGCTCTGAAGTGGCTTACTTCTCCGGGAGCGTCGGCCTCGTCTTCCTTGCCGCTCACCAGGATCAAGGATCTCTTGATTCCGCGAAACTGAATGAATTTGAAGGTGACAGTGAAGATGACGGCGCCGAGGATCAGCCACAGCACGATCAAGGGCACGGCAGCACCACCGATGTCCACGGTGAAGAAGACGAAGTTCGACACCGCGGCGGAGATCGGATCGAATGCGTTGTTGATCGCTGTTTCGATCGACTTGAGTGTGCCTCCGTCCGCGGCCAGAAAATCGGGTGCGAGGGAGTGAGAGCTCATGACTTCGAGTCAACAGCACGCGGACCGCAGGCGACGCGATTTACCGAATTTCGCGCGATAATTTACGTGATCTTGACCGAGCCGGAGGGTCACATCGAAGATCTGGCCGGTATTCGTCGCAAAAGGACTGTTGCAGCATCGAGTACGACATGGCGGTCGTAGGTGAGGCGATAGTCGTACAGGGCGGTGCCATCCGCGGCCACGCCTCGCTCGACCGCGATGAGCGCCACGCTCGACATCGGAGCAAGGATCACGATCGAACGTTCCAGCGCCAACGGTTCGTCCGTGCCCACGACCACCGTCCGAAAGTCGTGCGGTGACGGTGCGGGCTGTGAGTCGAAGACCGCCGTGAGGGCCGTACGCGCCGAGAGGTCGTCGAAGATCGCAGCCCGCGCGGCCGTCAGTCCGGTCGACGCACTCACCGTCGCCAACACCACTGTCGACGAACCGGTTCCGTACGCACTGTGCAGCAGACTGTTCTCGATCGCGTCGAGCAGGGTCGAATCGGCATGCCTGCGAGCACCGAGCGAATGGGTGAGGCCGTACGGTGTCACTGCCACGGGAGCGCGCACGGTGACCGTCGCGTCCAGGTCGAGCGAACGGCCAGGCTCGGACACTCGACCGAATTCCGGCAGAGCTTCCGGTGCGCCGTACAGATAGCCCTGTCCCAGAACCGCACCCATCGCGCGGGCATAGCTCTCGTGGAGTTCGGTTTCGATTCCTTCGGCCAGCACCAGAGCCCCGGTGCGCTCGGCCTCGGCGGCCACGGCCGCGACGATGGCAGCAGTCTCGTTGCTCGAACGGCCCTGCACGAGTGCCATATCGAGCTTGATGACGTCGGGACGCAGCAACGGGATCAGTGCCAGGCTGGACGAATCTGCCCCCACGTCGTCGACGGCAACACGCCACCCCAGGTTTCGGGCGTGCTCGGCCGCCCTGAGCAGCCCGGCCGGATCGCCCATCAGGTCGCGCTCGGTTATTTCGACGATGATCGACAGATGCGACGCGGCGGCAAGGGTCGGTAGACAGTCCGGAGGAGGTGCCGCATCGAGGGCGCTGGGTTCGGCATTGACGAACAGCGCCAGACCGTCGGGATAGCCTGCCTCGACGGCACCTCCCAGGGCGCTGAGTCTGCACCGCCAATCGAAATCCGCGGTGGCTCCCTGCTCACGCGCGGCACTCAACAGCTCCGTCGGAGCGATCGGTGGACCGTCCCCACACGTGCGCACCAGCGCTTCGAATCCGACCACGGCGCGCCCGTCCAGAGTGACGATCGGCTGGTACGCCGATGTGATGTCGATCGTCATCGGCGACAGCTCCGCGTTCGACGAACGTGGGCGCATGGGTGGACCCTCTCTCGATATTGCTCGATATGTCCCCACCCGGGGGACATCATGCCCGACCCGACCGTGATTGCGGCACCGGACTGCAGTCTGCCCGTCGATACGTTCGCTATAAGGTGCTCGAAAGAGTCGACGAACGGCGGTGAATCATGGTGGGACCGGACTCTCGTCCTCGCACTCCTCACGATCACCTCTTCGCGGGCCGCTACCGACTCGGCACCGTGTTGGGGCGGGGTGGAATGGCCGACGTCGTCCACGCCGAGGACCAGGTCCTCGGCAGATCCGTAGCAGTGAAGATCTTCCGCAGCGGTGAGCCGCCGGATACTGCCCAGCGCATCGATGCCGAAATTCGGACTCTGGCATCGCTTTCACACCCGGGCCTGGTGACGCTGTACGACGCGGGCACCGCACTCGATGCGACCGGGGTTCTGGTGCCGTACCTGGTGATGGAACTGATCGACGGTTCGACTCTCGGCGCTCATCGCGAGGGCCGACGAATGCAGGTGTCCCACGTTGCGCAGATCGGATGCGAGATCGCGGAGGCGCTCGCCTACATCCACGCCAGAGGTGTGGTGCACCGCGACATCAAACCGGCCAACATTCTCGTTGCTCGGACTCCGGACGCCGGGGGCGGACCGTGCACAAAACTCGCGGACTTCGGCATCGCCCGCATCGTCGACGCCGAACGGCTCACCGAGCACGGCACCACTGTCGGCACTGCGCACTATCTCAGCCCGGAGCAGGCGACGGGTACATCCGCGGGCCCGCCAACCGATATCTATACGCTCGGCCTTGTTCTGATCGAATGCCTCACCGGCACAATGGCGTTCGAGGGGAGCGCCGTCTCGGCAGCGGTGGCGCGCCTGCACCGCGATCCTGCCGTACCCGAGGGACTCGGGCCCGAGTGGCACACGCTGTTGACGGAGATGACATCCCGGCGCCCCGAGGATCGACCGGACGCAGCGGCCGTCGCACACCGATTGCGCGCACTCGCGCGAAGCACGACACCCCCTCCCCGGACAACCGTCATGCCCGTCGAACTCACCGACGTGGTTGGGCCCTCGGATGTCACAGCGTCGACCGCTCCCGAGTCTCCGCGCCGTCGGTGGATGATTCCCGCGGCGGCGGCGCTGTTCGTCACGCTGGGAGCGGCGATCACCTGGGTTGCGGTGGGCACCGGCGAGGAGCCGGAGCCCATGTCGCCGCTGACACCGGCACCGACACCGACACTCGTGCAGTCGACCACCGTCGAACCCACGACTCCTGCATCTGCACCTGCGACCTCGATTCCGGTCTTCTCGAACCCACCCGCGCCCGCACCCGTGCCCACGGCCGATCCGGTTCCGATCGAGCCTGCGGTGCCTGCCCCGCTACCGCCGAGCAACGGCAACGGAAACGGCAACGGCGTTAACGGAAACTCCGGGAACGGGAATGGCAACTCCGGCAACGGAAACTCCGGGAACGGGAACGGCAATTCCGGACGAGGGAACTGAGCCCATGGCCTTCGGCAGACAGGAGTGACGGTGACACACGTCGATACTCTCGTGGTCGGCGCAGGGATTTCCGGCTTGGTCGCTGCGTCACTTCTGCATCGCGCCGGTCAGCGTGTAATCGTCCTCGAGGCCCGAGACCGCGTCGGTGGTCGAGTGTGGACGGTACGTACGGACGACGACATTCTCGACGTGGGTGCGTCCTGGATTCACGGGACGGACAACAATCCGCTCGCCGATGCCGTTCACGCTTTCGGGATACGAACATCCGAATTCACCGTCGGCAGCTACCAACCGGACGGCAGACCCATCGCGTACTACTCCCCCACCGGGACCAGGTTGAGCGAGGAGGCCGTCGCACGGTTCGCCGACGACGTTCGTCACTTCGACGAACGGTTCGCCGCGACGATTGCACAGTCGCCCCCGGGGACGTCGTTCGGTGACGCGGTCGAAACGACTCTGAGACAACTTGATTGGAACAACGACCGAGTCGATCGCGTGCGCGAGTTCCTCGGGCATCGAGCCGAAGAACAATTGGGGGTGGACCGAGATCTCCTCGACGCGCACGGTTTGGACGACGACGCCATCGAGGGCGACGAAGTCGTGTTTCCCGACGGCTACGACGAACTCGCTCTTCGGCTGGCCGAAGGACTCGACGTCCGTCTCGAACACGTGGTGACGCACGTCCGTTGGGGCCGAGACGGGGTTCTCGTCGAGACCGGGGCCGGGATGTTCTCGGCCAAACGCGCCGTGGTGACAGTGCCGATCGGAGTACTTCAGTCGTCGTCGTTCGTTGTGGAACCTCCTCTACCGGAGCCTGTTTCGGGTGCGTTGAGTCGTCTCGCCATGAATTCCTTCGAGAAAGTGTTTCTACAATTCCCGACCGCGTTCTGGGACGAAAACGTCTATGCCGTACGGCAGCAGGGCGAGGCCGGACACTGGTGGCACTCCTGGTACGACGTCACTCTTCCGCACGGGCACCCCACTTTGCTCACTTTCGCGGCGGGACCGTGCGCACAGCAGACTCGGCACTGGTCGGACGCGCGCATCGCGGACTCGGTTCTCGAGGCGCTGCGCGGCCTGTACGGCGAGCGTGTCGTCACGCCGGACCGCGTGTATGTCACGCGCTGGCAGGACGATCCGTTCTCGCACGGCTCGTACTCGTACATGACGGTGGGTTCGCGTTCACGCGATCACGACGATATGGCGACTCCGATAGGAGATGTGCTTCACCTCGCCGGTGAGGCGACCTGGAGCGACGATCCTGCAACCGTTACCGCCGCGTTGAGGTCGGGACATCGTGCGGCAGAACGCATTTTGGCGCGTTCGGTTCCGTTCGGCGACATCTGGGCTCCTGCGGAGCACTGACGTCGACCGTCGAACTCGACACCGTGCGGCTCTGTTCGGTGAAAACTTCCGTCCATCTGCGAGTAATGTGCTGTCGACGCACCCACACACCGAGCACTACAGGATGGCACCGTGGATACCGTCAGTTCAGTAATCGACTTCTTGGCAGATCGTCTGTACAGCGTATTTCTCATCTACTTGCTGATCGGTGTCGGACTGTATTTCACCGTCCGCACCAAGTTCGTTCAGGTTCGACTGCTGCCGTCGATGTTCAAGGCAATCGGCGGATCTCGTTCGGACGCGGAAGGCGGCATCTCCGCTTTCCAGGCATTCTGCGTCGGTCTCGCTTCCCGGGTGGGTACGGGAAACATTGCCGGTGTCGCCATCGCGATCACCCTCGGTGGACCCGGCGCAATCTTCTGGATGTGGCTCGTCGCGGTGGTCGGTATGGCGACGGCGTTCATCGAGGCGACTCTGGCGCAGATGTACAAGGTGCGTAATCCCGATGGCAGCTTCCGAGGCGGCCCCGCCTACTACATCCAACTGGGCCTGGGTTCGCGTCGCTGGGGAATCGTCTTCGCGTGCCTGCTCATCTTCGCGTTCGGCTTCGCATTCAACATGGTGCAGGCGAACACCATCACCGAGTCGTTCTCGTCCACGATGAACATCGACGCGGGGTGGATTGCAGTGTTCCTGGTGGTGCTGTCCGCTCCGATCCTCTTCGGTGGTGTCCGGCGAATCGCGCGGGTGGCCGAGTACGTTCTGCCTGTCATGGCCGTGGTCTACGTACTTCTCGCACTCGTGATCGTTGCGATGAACCTAGGTGAGATTCCGACGGTCTTCGGTCAAATCGTGTCCAGCGCATTCGGCCTGAACGAAGCGATCGGCGGCACGACCGGCGGAATCTTGGCGGCCATGCTCAACGGAGTCAAGCGCGGACTGTTCTCCAACGAGGCAGGTATGGGAAGTGCACCCAACGCCGCAGCGACCGCGACGGTGTCGCATCCGGTGAAGCAGGGATTGATCCAGTCGCTCGGAGTTTTCTTCGACACCATCGTCATTTGTAGCGCAACGGCATTCATCATCCTGGTCTCGGGCGTCTACGACATCGGCAACCCGAGTGGCGTGGCCGGCGCGGTCCTGACCCAGGATTCGATCTCCGCTCAACTGGGAACGTGGACGACGATTCCGATGACGCTGCTGATCTTCACATTCGCATTCTCGTCGATCCTGGGGAACTACTCGTACGCGGAAGTGAACCTCAACTTTCTCGGCGTCGAGGGCAAGCTCCTGAATCTGTTGCGCACCATCGTGCTTGCGGCCATCGGCTTCGGCTCACTGTCCGCGCTGACGACGGTGTGGGCGCTGGCGGACGTCGCCATGGCCGCGATGGCCACCGTGAATCTGGTAGCCATTGCGCTGCTGGGCAAATGGGCCTTCGGTGCCTTGGCGGACTTCGAAGCCATGCGGCGTGAAGGTCGGGACGACAAGTTCGTCGGACGCGGCAACAGTCACCTGCCGGGCGATCTTCCCGGCGACGTGTGGGATCCGGTCCTGGACAACGATGCGGCGGTGAACAAGCCCGACATCGCCCGGTAGCGCCGCGCGCCGATTCGGACTTTCTGGACAATTCATTGGTTAGGGTGATGAGACGTCCACACCGAGGAGGTCCCATGACGCAGATCGGCGACGACGCGAAGGCCGGGCCCACACCCGAAGGCCACGAGTTCGACGAAGTCGATCGGAGATCGGCCGGCGAACGAGAAGCCGAGGTGCAACCCGGTCGCCGCACCCGCCAGTGGGTCGGGCTCGGTGCCGGTATCGCGCTGGCAGTTCTCGCCTATCTGGTGCTTCCCGAGGACGTGGCTCACCCGGCGCGGTTGACCGCGGGCACTGCGGTATTGATGGGCATCTGGTGGATGACCGAGGCCGTTCCGATCCCTGCAACCGCCCTGATACCCCTCGTGGTCTTTCCGGTGTTCGATTCCGGCGTCGCCGTCAACGATGTCGGTGCCTCGTACGGCAACAACATCATCTTTCTGTTCATGGGCGGGTTCCTGTTGGCGCTGGCCATGCAACGGTGGAATCTGCATCGCCGCATCGCGCTGCTGACGGTCAACGCGATGGGCACGAAGCCCACGATGGTGATCGCCGGGTTCATGATCGCAACAGGCTTTCTGTCGATGTGGGTTTCGAATACGGCCACCGCTGTGATGATGATTCCGATCGGTGTCTCGGTCCTCGTACTGGTACTCGACATCGGCAAGAAGGCCGGAGCTGTTCCCGGCTCCGACGATGACACGACCCCGGACGCCGAGACCATCACTCAGGCCGTCATCAAAAGCAATTTCGGCACCGCACTGATGCTCGGTATTGCCTACGCGGCATCGATCGGCTCGCTCGGAACCATCATCGGCACTCCGCCCAACACCTTGCTGGTCGGCTACCTGGAGGGTCAGGGAATAACGATCGGGTTCCTGCAGTGGATGATCGCCGGTGTTCCGCTCGCCGTGATCCTTCTCGTGATCGCGTGGTTCCTGTTGACCCACGTGATGTTCAAGCCGGAAATCGACGACATACCCGGTGGCAAGCAGCTGATCAGAGGCGAACTCGACGGCCTCGGCAGAATGTCGCAGGGTGAAATCCGAGTCGCGGTCATTTTCTGCCTTGCGGCCGCGTCCTGGGTGGGTGTTCCACTGATCTTCGACGATGCGCCGATTTCCGATACCGGAATAGCCATGACTGCGGCGCTGCTTCTGTTCCTGCTCCCCAGCGGCAGCAACAAGGGCGTGCGCCTCATCGACTGGGAGACCGCCGTGAAGCTGCCCTGGGGCGTATTGCTCCTGTTCGGCGGCGGGCTCGCGCTTTCTGCCCAGTTCGAGTCCAGCGGCCTGACGGAGTGGATCGGTAGCGTTGCGGGCGGTCTGGACACGATCCCGCTGGTCATGTTGGTGATCATCGCCACGGCCGCAATCATCTTCCTGACCGAGATCACCAGCAATACCGCGACGGCCGCGACGTTCCTACCGGTCGCAGGTGGCGTCGCGATGGGCATGAACATCGATATTCTGGTCCTGACCGTTCCCGTCGCACTGGCAGCAACCTGTGCGTTCATGTTGCCTGTGGCGACTCCGCCGAATGCGGTGTCCTACGCCAGTGGCTACATCACGATCGGTCAGATGATGCGGGGCGGTTTCTGGCTCAATCTGATCGCCATCGCATTGATCACTCTCGCCGCCTACACGGTGTTCGCGTGGTCGCTGGGCATTCAAATCTGAAACTTTCACGCATCCGACCGGAAGAGTTCGGCTGATTTTGCCCCGACAACCGTGATTTGGGTTTACGATGGCGACTTCATCCAGGCGGATGTCCCGTTTCAGGTGCGCGCCGCCATCCCCTGGTCGGTGCTGAGTCGGCGTTGCCGTCGGCTCGGCAAGGCACGGGGGTTGGGGCATGGTCTCGGACGTCATCGACTGCAGCACGGTCTTCGCACACGACATCGAGCAGGTATGCGGGGTCTTGAGCGCGGTCGAGTTGTACCCGCGCTACTTCCCGGGGCTCGACTACTGCATTCTCCGCGAGGCCACGGACGGCTACCGATGCGGAGTCGGCGGTGTCGAGCACGCCCTCGACCTGGTGGTGAACAGACGAAACCGGCCGATCATCACCATCGAGCATGTCGAGTCCGGTGGATTCATCAGGTTCACCCTCACTGCCCGCTCGGCCGGTGAGACGAAGATCGACGTCACGGTGTTCAGAGCGGGCCTTGCCGGGTCCTACTCACCCCAACCCGAACACAATCGCGCTGTGATCGAGTGGGTGATGGGTGGTTTGGCCAGACTGGACAACTCTCTGTCCGGTACCCCGACGTCGTTCGTGTCCAACACCGGAGACTCTCGGTCGCTACCGCTGGCAATCATGAAGACGATGGTGGGGACCGGCGTCATCCGGGCCGCACGTCCCGACCGCGCGTATCGGCAGCTGAACTCGCTGGCGAAGTGGGGCTTCACCCTGGGAGGTGGTTTCGCTGCCGCGGCTGCGAAGTCACCGAACGAGATCGCCGTGATCGACGACCGGGGAACCCGCACATTTGCCGAGATCCACCACCGAGCGCATCGCATCGCAGCAGGTTTCGACGCATCCGGAATCAGTCCGGGAAGCACCGTGGGGATCCTGGCCCGCAATCACTCCGCGATGATCGAGTGCACCGTCGCATGCGGAATGCTCGGAGTGGAGGTGGTCCTTCTCAACACCGGTCTCGCGGCGCGCCAGATCGAAACCATCGCCGCCCGCCATCAACTTCGAGCACTGTTCGTCGACGACGAGTTCGACTCGATGGTGCGCTACCTACCGGACGACGTCACCCGCGTCAGCCTGTCGTCTCACACCGCCGTTCCGCGTCGGCGCACCCTCGAACATTTCGTCGCAGCGCCGTCCGCCACGTTCACCAGGCCGGATCGGCCCGGCTCGGTGGTCGTGTTGACCTCAGGGACCAGCGGGGCACCGAAGGGGGCGGTTCGTCCCACTCCGAAGGGCTTCGGAACCGTCGCGGCAATGCTGTCCCGAATGCCCCTTCGGATGAACGAGCGGATGTTGATCGCGGCACCGATGTTCCACAGCTGGGGATTGGCGGCGCTGCAGATCAGCACACCACTCCGCGCGACGGTGGTTCTCCAGGATCGATTCGACCCCGAAGAATGCCTACGCGCCATCGAAACACACCGCTGCACTTCGTTGATTGCGGTTCCGATCATGCTGCAGCGACTTCTCGACCTGCCCGACGAGGTTCGATCACGCTACGACACCTCGAGCCTGCGGGTCGTCGCGTGCAGTGGGTCCGCGTTGACCGGATCGACCGTCAGCCGCTTCATGGAGGTCTTCGGTGACGTGCTGTACAACTTCTACGGTTCCACCGAGGTCTCGTGGGCCACGATCGCTACCCCTGACGACCTGCGCGCAGCCCCCGCCACCGCCGGACGCCCTCCTCTTGGTACGACGGTCGCGGTACTCGACGCGAACGGCACTGCCGTTCCGGTGGGAATCCTCGGCCGAATATTCGTCGGCAACGACATGCTGTTCGACGGCTACACCAACGCCGAACCGCCGCCCACGGCGTCCGCCCGCGGAGCTGCCCTGATGGATACCGGCGACCTCGGCTACATCGATTGCAACGGACGGCTGTTCGTCTGCGGCAGGGACGACGAAATGATCATCTCCGGAGGCGAAAACGTCTTTCCCGGCCCCGTCGAGGATGCCATCGCCAATCTTCCTCAGGTCGGCGAGGTCGCGGTCGTCGGCGTGCCCGACCCTGAATACGGGCAGCGTTTGGCCGCGTTCGTCGTCGGTCGCGGAGCGGCCGGCCTCGATGCGGACATGGTGCGTGCCTACATTCGAAATCGGTTGAGCCGCTTCTGCGTTCCCCGCGATATCACATTCCTGGACGAACTGCCCCGAACCGCGACCGGCAAGGTGATCAAAAGGATGCTGATCGAACCGCCCACCGCCGCGGGAATGTAGCCAACGGGCCGCGAATCGACTGCGAACAGCGATCGGGCCCACGTCGCCATCGATGCCGTTGCTGGCTCTCGAGCTGCCTCGGCGACGCCTCATCTCGTGGGTCGCCCACTTTGTGCCGCGCGTTGTACTTACTGTCTCAGTTGCTTAACTATTCAGAATCTGAGACTGTTGTTCGCCGACACGGGAGGAACGCGAATCGCTATGTCGAAGGCATCGGAAGACCCCCGAGAGAGACGGCCCGCCCAGGAACGAGGCGCGCATTCTTCCTTTCTTCAGTTGTTCCTCGAAGCAACTCGCACAGAACAAGTCTCCGACGGCACACAGCCTTCACGCGACGACCGTGACGGCGGGCCGGCTTCTCTGCGCTGAGCAGATCGACTGATACCTCTGTCCTGGTTCCATCACCAGAGCCGGTCCCATGCCTGGTAACTGTCAGCGACCCATAGGGTTACCGAAGATCAGGATCGGAGGCCGTCATGGACACATCGTTGGCGCTGATTGCCGTGGTCGCCGGCTTCGCCGTCGTTCTGGGAGTCTTCGTCGTCATTGCTCGCATACTTCGCTCACGGATGCGGCGCGGTCGCTTTCACGGAATCGACAGTGCTGTCGGAGGATCGGCCTTCATGGGCTCACCACGCGAGCGTGGGATCACTCCACCTGATCACGATGCTCCGCGCTCGGACACCGAACAGATCGATCCGTAGCCGAGTTCGCCTCCGCCTGCGGTTCCGCTAAAAACCCCTGCCACGATCTGTCGACACCGCCGAAACCGTCATCCACACGGCGGGATACTGCGGTGCGCCTGCCGCACTGGCGGCGATGCGCGTCGTGCAGAAGGTGCTCGACGCGGAACTGGGGCCTCTGGCGGTGCCTGAGAGAGACGACGAACGAGTCGAATGACCGATGATGGTACCCGCGCATAGTGCCGACGAATTGGGTACACCGGAGCCATGCCGGAACTACCCGAAGTCGAAAACGCCCGACAGGTCGTCGAAAAAGCTCTCGGTCGCGTCATCGTCGACATCGATGACACCGACACGTTCGAGTGCCGACCGCACATGCCGGGTGATATCGCCCGTGCACTGACGGGCGGGAAGCTCACCGAGGCGCGTCGGCGCGGCAAGGCGATGTGGTGCGAAACCGTCACGGCCGACGGCTCCAGCGGTCCGACCCTCGGCATTCACCTCGGCATGGGTGGACGCGTCATTGTCACCGCTCCCGACGGGGAGCGGACGTCGCAGTACGGGGGTGGCGACCCTCATGTCGGTGAGCGTCCGACCGACAAACCGGAGTGGACACGGTTCTCCATGACGTTCGACGACGGCGGGCAGCTTCGACTGTTCGACAAGCGCCGCCTCGGCCGGGTTCGACTCGAACCCGACATCGACGCTCTCGGCCCGGACGCGGCGGAGATCACGCGCGACGACTTCCGTCACCGAATCGGTTCCAGCGGTGCGCCTCTCAAGGCACGCCTGCTCGACCAAGCGGCGATTGCGGGCGTGGGCAATCTACTGGCCGACGAGGTGCTCTGGCAGAGCGAACAATCCCCGTCCAGGCGGGCCAAGACGCTCACCACGGACGAGCTCGACGAACTGCGCGTTGTTCTGCGCCGCGCGGTCAGATCGGCGATCAAGAAGGGTGGTGTACACACCGGGGAGATCATTCCGTTCCGGAAAACGGATGCGGCCTGCCCTCGATGTGGTGCGCCGATGACGCGCGGAACGGTGGGTGGCCGGACGACGTGGTGGTGTTCTCGAGAGCAATCCTGATCCGATCCATCATGCGGGATGGCGCTCGATAGCACTGCAGGACAGCAATTTTCACAATTGTCAAACGCGATCGGATGCGGCGAGAAGCAACCGGACGGCGTACGGTGTTGGCAGCCTCGGACCTGGCCGAGGCAGCGAACTTCGCCGGAGGGTGCATGCTTTCGACCGCCGACACAGACCCAGCTCCGCACGTCACCTATCTACCGCACCGTCATTGTTTCGCCGTCTGGCACAGCACACCGGGGGCGACGCCTGTAGGAGAGTCCACTCCCATCGAGCTTGCGGTTCCCGGCGCGGACGGAACCATCGCCGTGCGCACTGTGGGCGCGCACCTCGTGGGAGCGAATAGTCGCGAGCTCCGAACGGCAGCCGGCCCTCCGGTAGATCTGTCGGCACACGGATGGTTGGCAATCCTTGATCACCTGGAGCACACCCCGGACGTGAGTGGGGTTCCGCGAGCTCTCGTCGATGCACTTCCGCCTGCCGCTCATGCAGTTCCCAACGCGGGCGGCTCCAGCGTGGTGACGGCACATGGCGCCGTTGACGCACTCCGCGCCAGTCTGCACATGCAGAACCGTCTGCTCGAACAGGCGTCGGCCTTCACGTCGAGGCCGTATCAGGTGCACGGTGCGGCCTG
The DNA here is from genome assembly GCF_038069675.1 of Rhodococcoides navarretei. Lineage (NCBI taxonomy): Bacteria > Bacillati > Actinomycetota > Actinomycetes > Mycobacteriales > Nocardiaceae > Rhodococcoides > Rhodococcoides navarretei. Next base: position 2,411,403 of record NZ_JBBPCN010000001.1, on the reverse strand, counting down.
GATGCCGACCGTTCAGGAGGTCGGAGGCGGCGGAATCCTCGCCGACGACATGGGGCTGGGGAAGACACTCCAGGCCATTGCATACATGATCGTCGGAGCACGGCGAGGCGAGGGCAGCTATCTGGTTGTGTGCCCGACGTCGTTGATCAGCAACTGGCGACGAGAGATCGAGAAGTTCTCCGACGGCGAATTGATCGTCAACGTGTACCGCGGACCGTCCCGCACAATCGAGCAGTGCTCCCACGCAGGCGCCGTGACCGTCACCGGGTACCCCACCCTGCGCACGGACACAGACCGTTTGAGTGAAATAGCCTGGAACACAGTGTTCTTCGATGAGGCGCACGTCATGAAGAACTCCCGGACGAAAATAGCGAGAGCGGCGCGTCGGCTGAAGTCCACCACTCGCATCGCCCTGACCGGCACGCCCGTCGAGAACCGCATGGACGAACTATGGGCTCTGCTCGATCTCACCAATCCCGGATTGCTCGGAACCCGGGCTCGATTCACCCGACGATTCTCGGCACCCGTCGAGCAGAGAGGCTCGGCGGCCGCACTCGCACAATTGTCGAGCGCGATCGCACCGGTCGTCCTTCGCCGGACGAAAGCCGAGGTCGCGACAGACCTACCACCGAAACACCACATGGACGTCCTGTGCCCGATATCGAACGAGCAAGTGACGCTGTACAACTCGGCCGTCGAGGAAGCATTCGATACCGGCTTCGGCACCAGCCGGGGCCGAGGGTCGGCAGTGCTGGCGCTGCTGACCTCGCTCAAATTGATCTGCAACCACCCCGGGCTCGTCAACGGTGACCTGTCTCGGTTGGCCGATCGCTCCGGCAAACTCGACAGGCTCACCGACATCGTCGAGGAACTCGCCGATTCCTCGGAGGCTGCACTCGTGTTCACTCAGTACCGTCGGACCGGGGAGATCCTGGCGGAGCATCTCGAAAGCCTCACCGGGGTCCCGATTCCGTTTTTTCACGGCGGTCTCGACGTGGACGAGCGCGACCGGATGGTCGACGAATTTCAGAACAAGGATCGATCCCCCGTGATGGTTCTCAGTCTGAGGGCGGCGGGGTACGGTCTCAATCTCACCCGTGCCAGCACGGTGATTCACTACGACCGATGGTGGAACCCCGCCGTCGAAGCGCAGGCCACCGACCGGGTTCATCGCATCGGGCAGAAGTCGAGAGTGACGGTCATGGCACTCACGACGGAGGGAACACTGGAGGAACACATCGCTTCACTCCATACCCGGAAAAAGGCGATCGCTGGTTTGACCGAGAGCAACAACGAGGTGGCTCTCGCCGCGCTCGACGATGCGACTCTGCGCGAGACGCTGTCGCTGAGGGCGGTGTCGCGCTGATGGTAACCGCACCGCAACTTGCGGGCTTCGGATCGACGCCGTGGGGTAGAGAATGGGTCCGCCGAGTCGAGCCCATCACTGTCACCCGGCCGAATCCGATGCTCCCGCGGGCACGCAGCCTGGTGCGCAATGATGCAGTGTCCGTGGACCACGACAACATCGGCGAGTTTCGCTGCGTCGTGTCGGCGGGCAAGAGGAGCGAGATTGCCGTGCTTGCACTCCCCCGATACACGGCAGCCGAACGGAAGTCGGTGCTGCGCATCCTCGCCCGCCACACGCGTGACAGTGCAACCAGCGGTGACCTCCCCGACGAGGTCCACGCCAAACTCGTTGCGAGCAAGCTGTCGCCGGTTCCAGACAGCACCGAAGCGTCATGCAGCTGCTCCGGCCGAATCGACCCCTGTCTCCACGTGACGGCCGCTACCTACGCCATCAGTCTGATCGTCGATCGGATGCCGACGTCGGCGTTGGCCGTCCGTGGAGTCGATCTGTCGGCCGCAACTACATCGAAAGACGTTCCTCGACGCTGGATGCCGATCGACAGCCTCTCCGCCACAGCATTTTTCGGCTGACCTGAGAAGTGCGGCCCGAAATCAGGACGTCGCTTCGACTGCCAATCGAGCGAGTGTGTCGTTCAGTTGGTCTTCGGTGACCAGGGGGAACTTGATCTGCTCGAGCAGCTTCTTGTCCGTGACCTTGGACCAGTCGTAGGTATGGCGGACCAGCGTCTCGTTGGGGCCCTGAGACTCCAACTCCCACAGCCACTCCCAGCCGGGAGGCTCGTTGCCGGCGGGTGCGGTCTTCCAGGCGAGCAGCTTGTCCTTGATGTAGCCGGTGACGTGGTTGTCGGTCTGGTATTCGCCGCCCATGTGATCGCCCTGCATGTTCATCGTGAATTTTTCGCCGACCTTTTGAATCCGGTCGGCGTGATCCACGCTGCGTACGAAGCCCGACCCATCGAGCGCCTGGTGCCGCTCGGGATTGGAGAGAACATCGAATACGGCGTCGACGGGAGCTTCGATGGTCCGTTCGACTGTGAGCTTTGCGTTGTCGGTCATGTCTTGTCTGTGCCCAGACTTCGACACCTTCAATCACGGCACCGCCGACACGATCGACCCGAGCCGGTTGATGGTAGGTTAGCCTAACCATTGGCCGGGGGTTCGCTGTGCACGGAAGACCTCGGTGGCCGGAACAAGGTGAGGCAGATGTCACTCGCCGGAGCAAAGACACGGAGATGAGCCAATGCGGGTAGTGCTGTTCGGTTTTCAGACCTGGGGTCACAAGACTTTGGAGACGCTGGTGAAGTCACACCACGACGTGGTCGCGGTGGTGACACATCCAGTCAGTGGGCAAGCGTACGAGAGCATTTGGTCTGACTCCGTCGAGGATCTCGCACGGGATCACAGCATCGAGGTGCATGTGGCGAAGCGGCCCGACGAGGCATTGGTGGACCGACTTCGACAGTGGGCACCGGACATCATCGTCGCCAACAACTGGCGGACCTGGCTGCCTCCGGAGATTTTCGCGATGCCCAGGTACGGAACGGTGAACCTGCACGATTCGCTGCTGCCCGCGTTCACCGGGTTCTCTCCTGTCATCTGGGCATTGATCAGCGGCGCCGCCGAGACCGGACTGACTGCACACCGAATGGACGGAGAACTCGACACCGGCGACGTCATCACCCAGCGGTCCGTTCCGATCGGACCGACCGACACCTCCACCGACCTCGTCGAGGCGACGATCGAACTGATTCCCGAGGTGCTACTGGATGCGCTCGAGCGCATCGAGACCGGAACGGCCACGTGGACGCCGCAGGATCTGTCGAAACGAACCTTCTTCCACAAACGTCACGAATCGGACAGCTGCATCGACTGGACCTGGTGCGCCGAGGACCTGGACAGGCTGGTGCGGGCAATGTCCGATCCCTACCCCAACGCGTACACCTTCCACAAAGGCCAGCGGATTCGGATCATCGCCGCTCATGTCTCGGACGGCATCTACGGCGGAACGCCGGGCCGGATATTCATCAAGGAAGGCACGGGGATGGTGATCGTCTGTGGTCCCGACGCCCATCGCGGTACCAACCACGGACTCGTCATCGACCGAGTGCGCACGGACGGCGGGGACGATCTCGATGCGCTGGACCATTTCGTGACCGGCGGTGGCTATCTCACGCCCACGGCATGAGACCCGACATGGAGGACACCATGACCGGCGGACGCATCGTCCGTCGAACACTGACGCGCAACGTGCGCCGAGTGAGCATCGGAACGGTACTGATCTGCATCCACCAGCTCGCCGAGACTGCAGTTCCGATCACCCTGGGCTGGATCATCGACTCGGCGATCACCTCGGGTGACGTCCCGTGGTTCGTCGTGTCCATCCTCGGACTGGCAGCGTTGTTTCTCTGTCTGACAACGGCTTACCAGTTCGGAATGCGATTCCTGAACGTCGCTCTACAACACGAGGCGCATCGCATCCGAATGGAGGTCACCGGTCGAATTCTCGACCCGAGGGGCCTGGACACCACTCTGCGGGGTGGTGAGTTACTGACCATCTCCAGTACCGATGCCGAACAGTCGGCGTGGTTCCTGGATCTGTTCCCGCGCATTGCCGCCGCAGCGACAGCGGTCATCGCCACCGCCGTTGCGCTGATGGTCATCGACGTCCCGCTGGGGCTGGCCATCTTCGTCGGCACCCCGGTCTTCGTCGCCGTTCTTCAGCTCGTGGCACCGCGCGTGACGCGGCGCGCGGCCGAACAACAGCGGACGGTCGCCGAGGCGACCGCACTCGCCACCGACCTGGTCAGTGGGCATCGATCGATCGAAGGTATCGGTGCGGAAACCGAAGCGGCGACGCGCTACCGGCGTGCGAGCACAAAAGCCCTTCGGGCAGCACTGCTCACGGCACGATCGCTGGCGACACAACTGGGGATCACCACCGGTGTCAGCGCGGTGGTTGCGGCGACCGTCGCCGGGCTTGCCGGCTACTTCGCTCTCACCGGACGAATTTCCGTGGGCGAATTGATTGCCGTCGTTGGTCTGGCGCAGTTCCTCATCGAGCCGCTGGGTGTGCTGTCCTCGACCCCCGCGATCATCGCCCGCGCACGGGCGTCCGCCGATCGCGTTGCCCTGGTACTCGGAGCAGAGCGAATTCTGAACCACGGCACCGAGCGCGTCACTGGACAGCGGCTCGATCTCGCCTTTCGCGGTGTTGCGCACCGGTCCCTGCAGGGGCTCGACCTCGACATCGCTTCGGGGGAGATCGTGGCAATTCTGGCGTACGGGCCCGAGGATGCGGAGTCGATCGTGGCCGTCCTGTCCGGCCAAGTATCGCCCGCGGACATCGCAGGCGACGTTCTGCTCGCCGGCACCCCCACCCGGGAGATCGAGCTGTCCGAGGTTCGGAGGTCGATCGTGGTCGAGCCGCACGTCTCGGACTTGTTCGCAGACACCGTGAAGAACAACATCACCGCTGGACGTGGGCATACGGACCGCAACCTCGCCGAAGCACTCCGAGCCTCGGGTGCAGACCAGATAGTCGCAACCCATGCGGACGGACTCGAACAGCGATTGACCGAGCGTGGCGCGAATCTGTCCGGGGGGCAACGACAACGAATCGCTCTGGCTAGGGCCCTGTTCGCGGAGCCTCCCGTGCTGGTGTTGCACGAGCCGACGACGGCGGTGGACTCGGTGACCGAACACGCGGTCGCTCGGGGCATCGCGACGCTTCGTCACGGGCCCGCTGTGCAGACCCCGAAGACGACGATCATCGTGACCAGCAGTCCTGCATTGCTGTCCGTCGCCCATCGGGTCGTGGTGCTACGCGACGGCCGAATTGCGGCGGACGCGCCCCATTCCGTTCTTCTCGAACGGGCCGACGACTACGCCGAGGCTGTGCTGCGATGACCGAGGACACCCGTCTGCCCATCGCACAGGCCGGACGATCGTGGTCGTGGCTGCGAGGGCAACTCGCGACCCGGCCCGGACTCGTCACGGTCACTCCCCTTGTCGGCATCGTCTCTGCCGTATCGGCTCTGGCCCCGATTGTGATTCTCGGTCGCCTCGTCGACGAGGTGGTCGCGAGCGCGCCGGCCGGCCGGATCGTGATGGTCGTGGTTCTGGTGATGATCGCTGCGATCGTCAACGGGGTGTTCGCCGGACTGATGGCCTACCTCGTGGCGAAACTGGGCGAGGGCGTGGTTGCGGATCTTCGCGAACACGTGGTCGGTCGGGTTCTCACCCTCCCCACCCGTACGGTGGAACGGGCAGGTCGCGGAGATGTGCTCTCGCGGATCAGCGATGACGTCTCCCAAGTGACTCGCGCCGTCACCGGGGTCCTGCCCGCCGTCGTGAACGCGGCGCTGCTGATTGCAGTGTCGGTGGTCACGATGTACGGCATCGACTGGCGTCTCGGGATTGCCGGCTGTTTGGCATTACCGTTGTACGTCACTGCACTTCGCTGGTATCTACCGCGCAGCGGTCCTCTCTACGCCGCCGAACGGGCCGCGATGGGTGATCGCTCACAGGCACTGATCAGCAACATCCAAGGTGCTCGAACTGTGCGTGCGTACAGGCGCGAGGACGACGCCATCGCGACGGTGGAGACGGAGTCCGAACGAGCCAGAGACTTCTCGATCGCGACGTTCACGCTGCTGACCCGTTTCGTCGGTAAGGAGAACCGCGCCGAACTGGTGGGCCTGACCATCATCTTGTGCACCGGATTCTTTTTGGTGCGAGGCGATTCGGTATCTCTCGGCGCGGTCACCGCCGCAACGCTGATGTTCCACCGCCTGTTCAATCCGCTCGGCACGATGCTGTTCCTGTTCGACGACATCCAGTCCGCCGGTGCCAGTCTCAACCGTCTGGTCGGCGTGGCGGACATGGCGTCGACGCGATCGGAAGGCACCGATGCCCAGCCGCGCGATGCCACAGTGGAGCTGTCCGACGTGACCTTCGCGTACGCCACCGGCGGTGATGTTCTGCACGGAGTCACGATGACCGTTCCAGCGGGACAGACGCTGGCGGTGGTCGGTTCGACCGGTGCCGGAAAGACGACGGCCGCGCTTCTGGCGGCCGGTTCCCTCGAACCGGACAGCGGCTCGGTCACGTTGGGCGGCATGCCGTTACGAGACCTGGGACCCGATCGCCTCCGGCGACACGTCGCGATCCTGTCGCAGGACGTCCACGTCAGCGCCGGCCCTCTCGCCGACGATCTGCGGTTGGCGAACGCCGATGCAGACGATACCGATCTGTGGGATGCCCTCGGTCGGGTCCGTGCCGCCGACTGGGTCCGGGCTCTGCCGGACGGTCTCGACACCCGCATCGGGGAGAACGGTCACCCGCTCAGCGCGTCCCAGGGGCAGCAGCTCGCACTGGCAAGACTCGTGTTGTCCGATCCTCCCGTGGCGATTCTGGACGAAGCCACCGCGGAGGCCGGCAGCAGTGGAGCTCGCATGCTCGAAGAAGCCGCAGCGGCAGCGACCGAAGGCAGGACCACGGTGATCGTGGCACACCGACTGACGCAGGCCGCATCCGCCGACACGATCGTGGTGCTCGAACACGGTCGTGTCGTGGAGTCCGGCACCCACTCCGACCTCGTGACAGCAGACGGCCGGTATGCGCGTCTCTGGTCGGCCTGGGCAGGCACAACAGATGCCGAGTAGACGCACCCACGACGAGGAGACCCGGATGACCATGCTCGACGCACCTCGAATCACCCCCGCGCAGAGAGCAGTCTGGACCGCCGCCCAGATCGACGACGGCGAGGGCACCTACGCGCTGGCGTGGCGGCTCGAACTTCCCACGACGACCGACTCCGCGCGTCTCCACAGTGCGGTCCGCGCCACCCTTGCCGCGCTACCGCATCTCGATCAGGCGCTCACACAGTCATCGGACGGCGATCTCGACATCGTCGACGCAGTGCCCGGGCGCATCGAAACCCGTACGACAACCGGATCGGACGCGCAGCTCGATGCGCTGGTGGCCGATGCGCGGTCGAGGATCGGGTCGCCGGACACGGGCCCGATGCATCATCACATCGTCGCCGCCGCGGACGACGGGCGACTGTGGTGGATTCAGGCCTACCATCACGTGGCGATCGACGGGCAGTCGGTGGCTGCACTCACCGAACGCGTCGCCGACGCCTACAACGACGATCGCAGGGACCGATCGGCCCGTTCTCGAACCGATACCGCGTCGCCGCGCGAGACCCGAGAATACTGGGATGCGGTGCTCGCGAGCCTGCCCGACGATCAGGGCCTGCTCGAGCACACCGGACTGTCGGTATCCCACGCGGCGATCGACCTACCGGAGAACATCGTCGAGCGTGTCCTCGCATTGGCCGATCGCGCGCATACATCGCCGCGTCGTGCTCTCGTGGGTCTGCTCAGCGCGTACACCGCAACGACCAGACCAGCAGGGCGACAGTCCATCAGACTGGCCATCGGCGGTCATGCCCCGGCAGGGTCTCCGATCGCGATGACGTCCAGCGTCGTGCCGTTCGTGTTCGCGCACAAGAGCACCAGGACTGTCGTCGACGTGCTTGCCGACGTCGAGCGGACCCTGACGCAGATACGACCGCACACCGCGGTCGCACCCGACATGGTGACCGAACTGCTTCGACTGCGCCGAGGGGACTCCTCGCTGGTGGCACCGGGCATCAATGTGCTTGTTGCAGAACGCGACACGACCTTCGGCGGCGATCGAGCGCGACTGCGCCAGTGCTGGCTCGGTCCGGTGACGGACCTCGAATTCGTGGTGGAAGGCACTGTCGACTGTGCGAATCCCCAGTACTCGTGGCTGGCGATGGAGGTGCGAGGTGCGAGCGCGGGCACCGAGATCCGAGCCCATGCGCACGCGTTGGCGGTCTTTCTGGACGCCGCGACGACCGCCCCGGACGCTCCGATCGACTCGCTGCCCCTCGCCTCTCCGCAACACCTGCAGATGCTCGTCACCGACGTCAACGAGACCGGTCACTGCCACGCCGACCAGGACGTCGTGGAGATGTTCGAATCCTGGGCGGTCCGCACGGGCGACGCCACCGCCGTCGTCGCCGGCCCGACCCGACTGACCTACTCCGAGTTGCGGCACCGCTCGAGTCAACTCGCGCACTCGCTGGTGGCGGCGGGAGTCGGACCGGAAGCACGCGTAGCGATCGACATGACTCGGTCCGCCGAGATGGTCGTCTCCGTCATGGCCGTCCTCGCCGCAGGAGCGGCGTTCGTCCCGTTCGACCCGCAGTGGCCGCAGGCCCGCAGACGTGCGGTGGTCCGCGATGCGAACATCGTTGTGGCACTGCGAGGACCGGGTAGCTCGGAGTCGAACGAGGACACGGAAGTACTGTCGGTAGCAGTGGCTCTCGATCGATGGGAGCACGAGAGCGGACCTTCCACCCCGCCGTCGGGGGTGCTCCGTCACGGAGCCGGTCTGGCGTACGTCATCTTCACCTCGGGTTCGACGGGACGGCCGAAAGGGGCGATGATTCGGCACGAGGCCATCGCGAGCCGGACGCGATGGCAGATCGAGCACATTCTCAAAGTGGGCCCGGGAGATGCCAGTCTCTTCAAAGCTCCACTCGCATTCGATATTTCGATCAACGAGCTCCTGCTCCCGCTCTGCTCGGGAGGAACCGTGGTCGTCGCGGGCCCCGGAGAAGACCGGGACCCGCAGCGACTGGTGAAGTTGATATCCCGTGAACGAGTGACGTTCGTGTATCTCGTCGCCTCCATGCTCGACGTGCTCCTCGAGACCAGCGCCGGAACCGACGCGATGGCGGGGGTACGCCATGTCTGGTGTGGCGGCGAAGTGCTCACCCCGGAACTGTTCTCCCGGTTCCGGGCTCGCATGAACGGGACCCTCTATCACGGGTACGGTCCCGCCGAGGCGACCATCGGGGTCTCCCATGTGGTGTACGACGGCAGCGGATCCGATCGAATATCCACCTCGATCGGGCAGCCGAATCCGGGTTGCCGGTTGTACGTGCTCGACGACCGCCTCCGGCCGCTCCCCATGGGGATGGGAGGCGAGCTCTACGCGGCGGGTGACCTGCTCGGACGCGGCTACGTGGGTGCTTCGGGTATGTCTGCAGCGAGATTCGTCGCGGACCCCTTCGCCGTCGAGGTCGGCGGACGTGCCTATCGAACGGGTGACCGTGCTCGCTGGACAGCCGGCGGAACACTCGATTTTCTCGGCCGAGCGGACAACCAGGTCAAGATCCGCGGCATGCGCGTCGAACTGGAGGAGATCGAGGCGGCCGCAGCCACACATCCCCAGGTTCGCGCTGCCGTCGTACTCGTGCACACAGCGACATCATCGATTCTCTGCGGCTACGTGGTCCCGACGGACGTCGCGAACACGAACTCGGACAACCTTTCTCGTAGTGTTCGCGCGCATCTGGCGACGGTACTCCCCCAGCACATGATTCCCGCGCACCTGATGGTGCTCGATGCTTTCCCCACCACCGTCAACGGTAAAGTCGACCGCCGTGCCCTGCCCGCTCCGGGCGTCATCGGTGCACTCTCGGGCCCGCTGCCCGATGAGCAGCTGCGGTTGGCCGGTCACATCGCGGCCCTGCTCGCCCGCGATTCCGGCCCGCAGGAGTTGGTGGACTCCATGGGCCCGGACAGCGACTTCTTCACCCTCGGCGGAGACTCGTTGGCCGCAATGCGTCTGGTCACTCGGATCAACCGGGATCTGAACGTGCAGATATCGGTGCGGGCAGTGTTCGATCACCCGACGGTCGCGGCACTGTCCGCCTACATCGACGCAGCGGACACGTCGCCGTGCACCGACGACAAGCACAACGACGCCAGCGCAGTGCAGACCGATGAGCGCACCCGGCCGATGAACGCCGGCGAGCGTCGAATGTGGTTGGCAGACAGACTCAGTGGTCATGGTGGCACATACGCTGTGCCGCTGGCGTTCCGCGTCACCGGTCCCCTCGACCGACCCGCCCTCGAGCAGGCGCTCGCCGATGTCACCGCACGTCATCGTTCACTGCGATCGTTGTACGTCGAGAACGACGGAGCACTGACGGTCGAGACCTTCGACCCGTACGACGAACGTGCGATACCCACCCTGCGGCCTCACGTGGTGTCGTCGTCCGATGTGCCGCAGGCGATCCAACAGTCGCTGCAGGAACGATTCGATCCGTCGGAGTCGATTGCACTGCGCGCCCACGTGTTCACTCACGACGACGAGAAGGACTGCGCAACGCTCGTTCTCGCCGTGCATCACATCGCCACGGACGAATGGTCCGAGCCGGCCTTGCTCCGGACCCTCTCACGCGCCTACGCTGCGCGCCATGCCGGCCGGATACCCATGGACCTCGGCGCGGCAACACTCCATCCGTCGGTGGTCGCAGAGGATCACGATGCCGAGATCGTCTCGTGGCGCTCACATCTGACGCCGCTACCGCCGGTCCTGGACGTACCGGGCTGGCGCGCTGCCCGTCACTCCGGCGCACGGCCGGGACGGACGATCCGACGAGTGGTCGCCGACGACATCGCCGCGACGGTACGGGCGGCGGCGCGTACATGCGGGGCGAGCATGTACATGGCCACTCAGGTGGCCACCTCGATCGCACTCCGCGCGTGTGGATCGGGTGAGCAATTCCTGACGGCGTCACCGATGTCGATCCGGTCCCCGAAGACGGGCCGCGACGATACCGACGGTGACCCCGACGACGAGGTGGGTTTCTACCTGAACACCGTTCTGCTCCGCGCGGACCTACGGGGAAACCCCACACTGCGGGAGCTCTTCGCGCGTACCCGCGACCAGACGTTGCACGCGCTCGCCCACTCGACGGCACCGTACGAGGAGGTCGTGGCTGCACTACCTGCGCTGCGAGAGCAGCCACCGGTTCGGGTGATGGTGATCCATCAACCGCACCGCGACGGCGGGGGGTCGTTGACTCTCGGCGACGTGCAGACCGAACGGTTGCCCGTCGACACCGGGACGGCGAAATACGACGTCAGTATCACCCTGCAAGAGAATGATTCGGCGATCGGACTCATCGTCGAGTACGCAACCGATGCTGTCGACGCCGACGCCGCCGACACACTGATGCGGCGAATCGAAACGGTGTTGCGACGCATGCCTGCCTCGCTGGACGTGCCGGTCCACGCACTGGATCTGCTCGACGCCCAGGACCACGCCACACTGTCCCGACTCGACGGTGCTCGACGGGACATCGAACCGGACCTGACTCTCGACAGGATCATCACCCGCACGTCCCCGGTGGACGGTGCCGCGCTGATCTTCGACGATCGTCGCCGCGAGCTCGGCTCCGTCCTGGGCGAAGCAGCTGCACTGGCACGGCTGATCATCGACTCCGGTCACGGACCCGAGGACGTCGTGGCCATCGCACTCGATCGGTCACCCGAACTGATCGTCGCGCTTCTCGCCGTGACCTTCTCGGGAGCCGCCTACGTGCCCCTCGATCCCGAACTTCCCGAAGCACGGATTCGGTACCTGCTCGACAACTCCGGGGCCGCCACGATCCTCACCACCGCCGATGTCGCAGCACGCCTTCCGACCTCGGATGTGCCGTTGATCGACCTCGCCGACCCATCGATTGCGACTCGGCTGGCTGCGCTACCGACCCATCCTGTGGTGGACGCCGAGCGTCGACGCCCGCTGCACGGCGACCACCCGGCGTACGTCCTCTACACGTCCGGGTCGACCGGACGACCGAAAGGCGTCGCTGTCTCCCATTCGGCCATCGTGAACCGCTTGCTCTGGGCCGCTGAGCATCACGAGATCACTGCTGCCGATGTGTTCCTGCAGAAGACCCCTGCGTCGTTCGACGTCTCGGGCTGGGAGATCTTTCTCCCGTTCGTCACCGGAACGTCGGTCGTCGTGGTGGACGAAGGTGGCCACCGAGATCCACGGCGTCTGGCGCATCTCATCTCGACTCACGACGTGAGCATCGTCCACTTCGTCCCCTCGATGCTCGCTGAATTCCTCACCGCGGCAACGTCCGAACGTGTGAACCCAGTCCTCGACGCCAGAGCGCTGCGGCTGATCGTCTGCAGCGGCGAGCCGTTGACATCGCAACACGCACAGTCGGTGGCCACGGTCTTCCCGCGGGCCACCCTGCTGAATCTGTACGGGCCAACCGAAGCCGCCATCGACGTGACCGCCGAGAACGTCTCGGCGCACGGCCCGGTCGCAGGCCCCGCCGTCGCGATCGGCATGCCGGTGTGGAACACCCACTGCCGCATACTCGATCACGCTCTCACCGAGGTATTACCCGGCGCCGAAGGAGACCTCTATCTCGGTGGAGCACAACTGGCCCGCGGCTACCGACACAACCCCGCACTGACCGCGAGCAGATTCGTGGCCGACCCCCGTGCCGACGTTCCCGGGGCCCGTCTCTACCACTCCGGCGACCGCGCGCGGCAACGACGCGACGGCAGTATCGAGTATCTCGGCCGCACCGACGGCCAGATCAAGCTGGCCGGCCAACGCATCGAACTGGCCGAGGTGGAGGCAGCTCTGCTCACCCATCCCGGTGTCCGGTCGGGTGCCGCCGCCGTACAGGTCACGCCGGCCGGGCCACGACTCGTCGGATACGTCGTCCCGGAATCCGGAAGAACTCTGCTCGAAAGCGATGTTCGCGCCACGGTCACCCGGATCCTCCCCGCGTCATGGGTTCCGGCCCGTACCGCGATCCTGGACGAGATCCCTCTGACGTCGAGCGGGAAGCTCGACCGTAACAGCCTTCCGCCCATCGACTTTCGTGACTCCGCGTCGAAGGATCGGGTACCGACGAGCGACGGCGAGGTCGCAATTCGTGGGGCCATCGCCGAAGCGCTCGGACTCGAGGCCGCCGCCATCGGAATCGACGACGATTTCTTTCGAATCGGCGGCGACAGCATCAGTGCCATACGCACCGTCACCCTCGCACGCAGACGCGGCAGGCGGATCACCGAGATGCAGATCTTCGATCTGCGCACGGTCGCAGCGCTCGCCGAGGCCTCTCTCCACGACCAGGAGACGACAACGACTCCACGCGAGAATGTTTCCCGCGCAGACATCCCTGTTCCCCTGCCTGACCTGGCCAGGGCCGCGGTGAAATCGGGACTGGACATCGACGACCGCATCGATACGGTGCGGGCCCACATCCCCTCCCCCGACGATCTGGCTGCGACCGACCTCGATGCGGAAGTCCGCAGGGCGACAACAGCGTTGATGGAGACGTTCCCGGCATTGCGCACCCGCATCGACCGGTCACGCCGTAGATTGTGGAAGGCCTTCGAGATACATCTCGACGCGGTCGACCTCGAGACCGTCGTGCACGTGGCAGGGATAGAGAGAGCTGCGGACGTCCTGCCCACGATCGACGTCGACACCGGCCCCTTGGTTCGCATCCACGTGGCACGAGACGACAACGCCGGATGGTCCGCAGAGCTGTCCGTTCACCACCTCGCTCTCTCGGAGGACCTCACCGCGTCCACAGTGGCGGATCACTTTCTCGGAACTCTCGCATCAGGAGCACACCGATGACTCACACCCACGCGTCCGCACGTACCGGGCCGGCATCGAGCGCACAGGAGCGGATGCTGTTTCTCGACCAGATGGAAACGGACCGCCATGCCTACACGATGCCGATCCACCTCGATCTGAAGTCGGATCCGGATCTGGACGTCCTCGCCGATGCCCTCGCGGATGTGGCGACACGCCATGCCTCGCTGCGCAGTGTGTATTCGAACGACGCCGGCCGGGTGGTGCGCCACCTGCAGCCCGATGCCGCGGTCGAGGTAGCGGACCGTCGGGGTGAGCCCTCCCGTCCACGCACGTTCGACCTCGGTGCCGAGATCCCCTTCGCCGCAGATCTGTACGACAGCTCGCGACTGGTCCTGACGGTGCACCACATCGCCGCCGACGGCGGTTCGGTGCCGATCCTGTTGAACGATCTCAGGATCGCGTACGACGCGCGGGCACGGGGCGAGGCACCGGACTGGGCAGCACCGGCGGTGGACTATGCGCAGTACGCGGAGGAGGAAGGCGTCGCCGATGTCACTGCAACGCAGCCATTCTGGACGACGACACTCGCTCCGTACGTCGAGCCCGTCGATCTTCCGCTCGACCATGCTCGTAGCGAAGTACCGTCGACCTCGGGGCAGATCATCGAGACGGTACTGCCCCCGTTTCTCGCCGACGACATCGAGCAGTTCTGCTCCACGCATCGCATCAGCCGCCTGATCTTTCTCCAGATCGTCACTGCTCTCGTGCTGCGTGCCCACGGCGGCGGCGATCGGATCCCGATGGGCACCGCTGTCGATACCCGGCCTCCGGACGCGGTGACGGACGCGGTGGGGCTCTACGTCAATACCGTTGTTCTGCCGACCGATCTCACCGGCGATCCCACCGTGGCCGAGTTGACCGCGCGGACACGAAGTTCGACGCTCGACTGCGTCGACAATCGCGCCACCCCGTTCCACGAGGTCGTGGGCTGGCTCCGACCCACGAGAACTCCGGGTGTGCATCCGCTGTTCCAGGTGATGATTGCCGAGGTGGACACGCGGCCGCAGCCGGTGTCGCTGGGGCGCGTCGACGGAGTCCTCCGCCCCCCGGACGACGCGTCGGCCAAGTTCGATCTGATCGCAGCAATCGGTCCACGAGGTGAATCGGGGCGACTCGGCCTCGACATCGTCTACCGGCGAGAACTGTTCGACGACAGAACCGTTCAGACGCTTCTCGACGACTTGACGCTGATCGCGGCTCAGGCGGTCGCCGATCCGAACCGGCACATCTCGGAACTGGTCACCAGACCGAAAGACTTTGCCCCGCAACATATTCCACTACGCGTACGACCGCGCCCCGGTAGGTGGTCACGCACGCTCACCCTGTCGCAGTCGCAGGCCCGCCGTGCGCGAGCGTCTCTCATCGGGCTCTGTCTTCGGCACGACGCGCTCTGCACCGGTCTCGAGACCGACGGTGGGACGCCTCGACGCACTTCGATGTCGGTGACGGAGATCCTCGAGATGTCTCGAATTGCCTCGGAAGGAAAGACATTCGCGGCGTCGTCCGACGCCGCTCTCCGAGCCGGTTGGATCGGCGAGAATACTCTGCGAGTCGACATGGCCCACGCGGCGGTCGACGAAGAATCGTGGCCGTCCATCCTCGCTGCGTTGACGAGTGATCGTTCTGTGGTGGGTGTGTCGGTGGCTCCGTCGGCACGGTGGGCCTCGCTCGATCAGGATCTGGCAGAGGACCTCTCGATCGTCGATCACGCCGAGTCGTGGCTCGACATCGTGGACGTGGCTGTGGACTTGCTCGACAGGCGAGACAACGCGGCGTCCATCGCGCCGATGCAGGCATCGCCCGCGAACGGTGGTGCCGAGAGTGTCGCAGCACTGTCGACGAGCGGACTTCCGGGCACCGTCGAAATCCGGACAGCCGTCCTCGAGTCGGTGCGCGAGGTGATGGCGGACGTCGTGGGACTCGCGTCGATGGTGGTGTGGGTCGAGGAGTCCGACCGAGACCGAGGCACAGAACAGGGCTACAGAACAGTGGGATCACTGCGTCGTGGTCTCCCTGTCGTGATCGATGGCGGCACCCTGCTCGGCGCAGACGCCGGCCCCGAGCACGCCGCATCCTTCGGGGTCGCCGCGCACCTCAGCGAACACACCCCTGGAGTGTTCGACGACCTACCGGATGCGGATCTGCACGTCCGCATCCATATTTCGAGTGTCGACGGGAAAGTGCAGAGTTTCGCCGAGCCCGGGATCGACGTCAGGTTCCTTCGAGCGGACACCGGTTCGTGGTCGTGCGCATGTTCTGTGTCCGGCCTTGCCGTCACCGACGCCGCACGCTGTGCCGCACGCCTGGCGACGGCAATCGCGGCCAGGGTGAACGCAGTGGGGTCCGGAGTCAATCCGGTGATGGACAACGTCTTCGCAGACGGTATCGACCGCAGTACCGACATGGCCGGACTCGACACGCGGGAGCGTCGATACGTGGAGTCGCTCCTCGGCCCGCTCCGAGCGATCTACCCGACGACGTCGTTGCAGGACGGGCTGCTCTTCCATCAGCAGCTGGGTGGACAGGGCGAGGGCATCTACGTGTCACAGACGGTGATGCGGCTCTCCGGCTCACTCGACACGGATCTGTTGCGGAGTGCCGCCGACGCCGTACTCGCTGCACACCCGCAGGTCGGTGCGGGGTATGTCCAGCTCGGCGACCGCACCGTTGCCGCAGTACCGAGGACGGCCAGGATGCCCTGGACCACCACGGATCTGCGGCATCTCGACTCCGATTCGGCTCGGGCGGAGCTGTCACGCTTCGAACAACACGAGGCTGCAACGGGATTCGACCCGTTGCAGCCGCCGCTCGTCCGACTGGGCGTGGTGTTGCTCCCCGCGGGCGAGAGTGCGATGGTGTTCACCATCGAGCACCTCGTTCTCGACGGGTGGTCGATCTGGAGATTCCTGCGGGCCATCCTCGACGAGTACACCCGGCCCGGTCACGTCGACACAACCCACCGTGCGTCGTACGACGACTACATGATGTGGCTGAGAACTCGCGATCGTGATGCGGGCCTGCAGATGTGGCGACGCCAGCTCGCCGGTACACCCGGGCCGACACTGCTCGATCCTCGGAACGTGGCGGCATCGGTCGACCCGGCTCGGTCGGTGGACACCGTCTTCCATCTCGATCGCTCACTGACCCGCGAGGTGAAGGAACTCGCTGCGCAGACCAGCGTCACGACGAGCATCGTGTACGAACTGGCGTGGGCACTGACACTGCAGAAGTTCACCGGCCAGGCCGACGTGGTGTTCGGAACCGTGGTGTCCGGGCGACCGGCCGAGATCCCCGGCATCGACGAGCTACTGGGCCTGCTGTTCAACACGGTTCCGCTGCGGGTGCGGATCGAACCCGCTCTCGCTGTTCGTGACCACCTGGCCCGCATCCAGGACGAACGACGACCACTGCTGACCCATCCGTATCTTGCGCTGTCCGATCTCGAGCAGTGCGCTGGGCATCGTGGACTGTTCGATACGTTGTTCGTCTTCCAGAACATTCCGGTCGTGCCGCCCGACGAGCGCTTGGGTCCCGATGGTGCACTTCGGGTGGTCGACCAGAAGCTCAGTGATGCAACGCATTACGCGATGACGGTGGTGGTCGCACCGGTGGAATCCGGTGCCCGGGTGCGAATGATGCATCGACGGGACGCCCTCGACGATGCACGGGCAGCAGCCATCGCCGACACTTACCGGGCTGCGCTGGCTGCGTTGACGGCAGGGCCGGACGAGGCAGCGGCGAGGATCTCTCTGCTCACCCCGCACGAGCTCGCGTGGACGCAGCAACACTCGGGCACTCT
This sequence comes from Rhodococcoides navarretei, assembly GCF_038069675.1. NCBI lineage: Bacteria > Bacillati > Actinomycetota > Actinomycetes > Mycobacteriales > Nocardiaceae > Rhodococcoides > Rhodococcoides navarretei. Next base: position 2,393,708 of record NZ_JBBPCN010000001.1, on the reverse strand, counting down.
GGACTCGGCTGTACCCGAGCACACCGTGTGGGATCTGTTCGCTGCACGCGCTGCAGATCGACCGAACGACGTGGCGTTGGTGGCCGGCGACGTCCGGTGGAGCTTTGCCGATCTTCATGCGCGTGCGCTGAACCTCGCTGCGTTGTTGCGATCGCATGGCGTCGCCGGGGAATCGAGGGTCATGCTCTTCCTCCCCCGCACCGAGCTCGTGGTCGAAGCGCTGTTCGGTGTCTTCGCCGCAGGCGCGGCCTACGTCCCGGTCGATACGGAGATGCCTGCCGACCGCATCGAGTACATCGTGCTCGAATCGCGTCCGCACGTCGTGCTGACGACGAGCTCGCTGGCCGTACGGCTGCAGAGCATCGCGGCAGAACAGTCGCCAGCCGTGATCGAACTCGACAACGACGGTGTAGGAAACGGACTGCCGGCACCCGGCGATGTCCCGCGGCGACTCGACCAGCTTGCCTACATCATCTACACGTCGGGATCGACCGGGCGCCCCAAAGGCGTTGCGGTCCCCTACGGCGGCTTGACGAACATGTTCGTCAACCATCGCACCGAAATCTTCGAGCCCGTCGTCGCTCGGGCCGGGAATCGGCAGTTGGCGATCGCACACACCACCTCCTTCTCGTTCGACGCGTCGTGGGAACAGTTGTTCTGGCTTGTGGAGGGGCACAGCGTGCACGTCATCGACGAGCAGACGCGGCGCGATCCGGCAGTTCTCCTCGACTACTTCGACGCGCAGAAGATCGATGCCTTCGACGTCACACCGACGTACGGCGAGCATCTGGTCGACGCCGGTCTCCTGGCCCGTCCGCGATGCCGGGCAACGACGCCGAACGACGACGATGCCCCGGGCCTGGTGTTCGTTTCGCTCGGCGGCGAGGCGGTGGGAGACCGCCTGTGGTCGAACCTGCGAGAAGCACCGGGCACCGGTGGGTACAACCTCTACGGGCCGACCGAGTACACCATCAACGCGCTCGGTGCCGACGTACAGGACCGGTCTACGCCGACGCTGGGACGTCCCATTCTGAACACGACCGCGCACGTGCTCGACACCGCGTTGCGGCAATCGGCACCCGGAGTCATCGGCGAGCTCTATCTCTCGGGTGCGGGCCTCGCGCGCGGATACGACGGACGACCTGCGTTGACCGCGGAACGATTCGTGGCAAACCCGTTCACCGACAACGGTTCCCGTATGTATCGAACCGGCGATCTGGTATCGCGCGACCCCGACGGGTTGATCACCTATCACGGCCGCGCGGACAACCAGGTGAAGATCAGAGGACATCGCGTCGAGACCGGGGAGATACAGGACGCGCTCCTGCGGCTACCCGGCATCGTGCGCGCTGCGGTGACCGTGTTCGAGCGGGCCGGTACTGCGGAACTGGCTGCATACGTCCTTCTCGACGACGCATTACCGTCGGACATCACCGCATCCTCGGTGAAAGACGGCCTGCGGGAACTGATTCCGAACTACATGGTCCCGGCATCGGTCCAGGTGGTCGACAGCCTGCCACTGACGGTCAACGGGAAGCTCGACGCCGGAGCGCTGCCGCCGCCGTCGGAGAACATCGAGTCGGTCGACCGTCCACGCGGCGATGTCGAATCCTTGATCGCCGACGCAGTCGAGGATGTACTGGGCGTGAGCGAGATAGGCAGGGACGACGACTTCTTCGCATTGGGTGGGCATTCCTTGGCCGCCGTCCGTTTGGCATCCCGAATGCGCACAGTGGATCTCGAACTCGGCGTGCGCGAAATCTACGCCCACCCGACGGTCGCGGGTCTGGCCCGGGCGGTGATCGACGGCGGCGGAGACAGCATGCTTGCGCCGTTGGTGGTGCTGCGCCGGGCAGGCGAGCCCGCCGTGTTCTGTCTGCAGCCGGCCGGCGGTCTCAGTTGGTCCTACATCGGGGCCTTGCGGTACCTCGATCCGTCGATATCGGTGTATGCCATTCAGGACCCGGCGTTGCAGAGCGGCGACGAAGCGATCGAGTTGACTTCGATCGATGAACTGGTGGACGACCATGTCGCGCGGATCCGAGCCGTTCGACCGCACGGTCCGTATCACCTGCTCGGGTGGTCTTTCGGAGGGCAACTCGCACATGCGATCGCTGCGCGTCTGCACGAACAGGGCGACGTAGTGGCGTCGCTGGTACTGCTGGATTCCTACGCCGACGTCGCGGAGGCAGACACCGCCGAACGTGAGATGTTGTCGCAGAACGGAATCGCGGAAGCACAGAACAATTTCCGTCGCCATCTGCAGACGGATCCGTTGCTGTCGAGCTTTGCCTCCGAGGTGCAGGACCGGTTGGCGCGCACCCTCGGTCGGCACCTCGCGCTGTCGATACCGCCGACGGTCGGCCGCCACGTAGGCGACGCCCTGTTGATCGGAGCGTCTCGTGGAACGCCCGTAGAGATGCAGCGTCGTCGGGACCGTCAGTGGCAGGACAGAATCACCGGGGCCCTCGATACCCACTCCGTCGACCTCGAGCATGCACAGCTCGGTCAGGCTCACAACTGGTCGGTATTCGGCAAACGAGTGGCGGACTACATCTGGAGCCGCATCCGATGAAATACCCCCACCTCGAGGGCCGAGGTGGGGGTATTCGGGTCGGTCTCCGATCCGACTCGGTGGATCTAGACGGTCGTCTTGTCGATTGCCGCGGTCAGGTCGATGATCTGCGCGGTGTAGCTCGCGTAGTTGTTGGTCGCGTCGGTGGTCCAGTCGGCAATGTTGCCGGCCTTCGCAGCGTTCACCAGCGCCCAGGTCGGCCGGTCGGCCTCCAGTTCGGCGAGCGGGGTCGAGTACGAACGCGTGTCCAGCAGAATGAGATTCGGCTGGTATTCACCGGCATTTTCCCAGTTGACCGGCGTGAAGGATCCCGAGTCGGCAGCGCGCGGGACGTCGGACTCGAGAAGATTCAGACCCCAGTTCTGGTAATCGCGCAATTCGGGGAACTCGGCGTTGATCGCGACGTAGTACTGGTCCGATGGGGAGATTGCCATCGCGGTCAAACCCGGCTTGGCAGCGATTGCTTCCTTCAGGTCCGCGACAGCGGAGTCGTAGGCTTCGCGGTCGGCCCGTGTTGCGTCGGTATCGACGTCGGCACCGAGTTCGGTGGCCAAGCTCTCGTAATCCTGCAGGGTCTCGGACGACGGCTTCTGCGCGGAGACCGCGAGGAACGGTGCAACCTGCTCGAGGTTCTCGGCCAGGTCGGAGCTTTCCAGACCGAGGCCACCGTAGGCGTCCCCGGCGTACCAGCCGGTGATGATGACATCGGGATCGAGGGCTGCGACCTGTTCGACGTCGATGTCGCCGTAGGCCTGTCCCACGCTTTCGATGCCGTCGAGATCGAGGCCACGAAGTGGAATCGACGACTCGAAGGAGCTCCCTCCCCAGATACCGACCGGCTTGATGCCCAGCGGGATCAACGCTGCCGCGGCCTGTTCGCTGGCCACGATGCGTGACGGGACCGCGTCGAGCTCGACGGTTTCTCCGCGGCCGTCCACGAAGCTGAAACCGGACTCCGAGGTGGCACCGTTCGACTCCGCCGGCCCATCGTCGGACGAGGAGCATCCGCTCAATGCTGTGACACCCACCAACGAGAGCACTGCGAAAGCCGTGGCCACTGTGTGCCGAGAGGCGGGCGCTCGCATCGGTGAAGTTCTGAAGATCCGCATACTTTCCCCATCGTCGAAGTTAGGCAAACGTTGCCTATCTTGGAAGACTAACCAACGCGACGAGGGTTCGGTGTAGTTCGTTCGCCTCAGCCGGTCCGGTCAGTCGGCGAGGGTCTCGGCGGACGATGCTTCTGGCGCCGAGGGAACCCATGGCTTCAGAGGTTGCACAACGTCGCGATAGAACGCGTCGAGACCGTCGGTCACGCTGCCGATGAAGCTGGCCGCGGATCCCGAGCGCTTGCTGCCCATCTTGGTCGGTGACGTCAGCGTGAAGTACTGCAACTCGCTGATTCGACCAGCAGTCAACGACTTCGTATCGGCTCGCACGGTCGCCAAGTTCTCGCACGATATTTCGCTCGGGTCTGCGAACACGGCTTCGACCAGGATGTCGGCGGGAGCGTTCTTCAACTGCTTGAGCAGCCATGACGCTCGCCTAAGCGCGGTCCCGTCGGTGGGCGCATCGATAGCGGTACGGCACTGAATCTTGTTGGTACGCATGTCCGCTTCGACAGTGACATCTCCGGCGGCATCGGGGATCCGCAATGTGGCCGAAAGACACCCGGAGGTGGCGAGCTGCTCGACGATGTACTCGTTGCGCGCCTGGGGATCTCCGCTGAACTTCCTCGGAAGGTGGTGCTTCACCGGCACGCCGAGATCGGCAGTCATCCGTAACGCGAGATGTCTGGACAGCGACGCCCAGGTGTTCGCCACCGACAAGGCTTTGACATCACTCGAGCGGAGGGTACCGGCGGTGACGGAATCACGAACGGCAACCCAATGGCGACCCATGTCGACGAACTCCGTCGCGCCGGACTTCGGGTGCGTCAGATACCGCACCAGCTCGCTCAGAATCCACACCTGCAAAGAATCGGCAAGGTCACCGTGCGACAACAACATTCGGGCTTCGTGAATGACCTCGGCCCATGAGATATGCCGCAGCGACACTTTGTTCAGCTTGGTCTTGTGCACCTGGACGGGGAGCTCACCGGCTGAGGCCGGTATGTCGTTGGACAAGCTCAGAACGGTCTCGTACCTGTGCCGCTTCGCGACATCGAGGTAGTTCTCGAGCTGCTCCTTCTGTAGCTTGCCGGTGCCGGTCTTGACTTCCAGCAGGGCGGTCCACACTTGGCCCGCGCGCGACACACGGAACACACCGTCGGGAATGACCTTGCCCTCGCCCTTGGCGAACTGCATTTCGAGGTAGCCCTCGAAGGGACCGGACGGTGCCCCGGCATGTGCGCAGATCGCGCGAGCGAACGGACGGACCGCCTGCATCGTCGCAATCAGTGCCGAGGTAGCCCTCTTCTCCTGCTCCTCACCGGATCCAACACCGGACACGGAGAACAGGCGGGCCGTTTGCCACCCTTCTCCCCCGGCCAGGGCGAACTGAGGCGGCGTGACCTTCTTGGCAACGGGCTTCTTGGTGCGAACACCGCGTTTCGGCGGTGCGACGTCGACAACGGAGACGTCGACGATCTCACCGGTCGTGTCGACGGCCTGCACATGAGAGTCGGCGACCTTGACAACGACCACGTCGCTCGCCGACACTTCGGGCTCGCTGTCGTCGACGTCGACGCCGAAGTCCTGCGCCAAACCTCCCAACCCGGATTCCCAGCCTTGCCCGACCGCGCGTAGTTTCCATGCTCCGTTCCGCCGGTAGACCTCTCCGAACACCAATGCACGTTCCGACGACGCATCGGCGGTGATGAACTCCCCGAGCACCGAACCGGTTTGATCCCGCACCTGCATCGACAGTTTGCCGAAGTCACCCAACGGAACATCGTCAGAGCTACCCGCGATGACGACCTTGTCGACTTCGGCTGCGAGAGAATCGAGGTGGATCGACACTCGTTCCTGTTTGCCTTCGTCGGTGCTGCTGCTCCCGCGGTAGCGTACGGACGCGTCCGCGGACTCCGGCTGGTTGTAGAAGACGAAGTCTGCATCGGACCGAACGTGTCCGCTCGAATTGACCAGCAGAGCGGACGCATCGAGATCTCGTTCCGGGTCCACCCAGGACACGATGACATCCAATTCGGTCACGTCGTCCGGCAGGGAAATGTTCTGTCCCTTGACGAGAATGGGTGAATTCACGCTGACACGCTCCTGTCGGACAAAACGGACTTCAACCGTGCAGCCTATGCAAGACCGCGTCGGCGAAAGCCCTCCTCACTCGACAATTCATTCATTCGACCTACCGGCCGCTCGGCGCAATCTGGGCTGAGCATAGAAATGGGTCACGCCAGGCCCCCGGTGCCCGCAGTACAGTCCCCGCTCATGAACTATCAGCAGTGGGAGCGAACAACCGAATGGCCGCTCGCCGGATCGGCTCTGACGTTCCTGGCGATCTACACCTGGACCGTGCTGAGTCAACCGACTGGCACGGGCGCACGCGTCGCCGAGTACGCAATCCTCGCGATCTGGGCCTTGTTCGGGATCGACTACCTGGTACGACTGGCCCTTGCCGATCAACGCGCGCGCTGGTTCGTTCGGCATCTGCACGAACTCGCAATTGTGGCACTGCCGATGCTGCGCCCACTAAGACTGCTTCGGCTTCTCACCTTGGTCAGTTTGCTGCAACGCTCCATCGGCGGCGCGCTCCGTGGGCGGGTAGTCACTTATGCCGTCGCCGGAACCGCAGTGCTGGTTTTTGTCGCGTCACTCGCGATGTTCGACGCCGAACGCGCCGCACCAGCCGGCAGTATCAAGACGTTCCCCGACGCCTTGTGGTGGGCAACCGCGACGGTCACGACAGTCGGCTACGGGGACTACTCGCCCACCACAGCGACGGGTCGCTTCATCGCCGTCGGACTGATGGTGGCAGGCATCGCCTTGCTCGGTGTCGTCACAGCCACCTTGGCGTCCTGGCTCGTCCAAAAGGTGGCCGAACAGGACGACGCGAACCAGGCGGCGACGCAGCAACAGGTTGCGGAGCTGACGTCCCAAATTGCAATGCTGCGTAGCGAACTAGCGTTGCGACCCGACAGGCGATGTTCGGCGGTGTCTTCGGCATCCGATGACACAGCGTAGACAGAAAACCGCCGATCGAATTCGAACCATTTTCGGATGCCGGGAGCCGCTCCACTGAGCGGGTTACGGCTGCTCGGACGGAGACCCGTCGCTGACGTCGTTCAGTCCAACAGCTCCGGATGCTGCGCAACGATTCGGTCGTACATCGGCTGAAACTGGAACCACCCCGCGTACTCGAGACCCACCTGGTTGTACGTCAGCTTCGCCGTCACGTCATCCAACGGTTTCGGTTCACCCGCCGCCATGGCGATGAGCTGCGCCTGACTGGACCGCTCCATTGTGATGAACCACCATGCCGCGGAGTCCACGGTCCGACCGACCGTCAGCAGACCGTGGTTCGACAGCACAATCGCCTTGCGCTGACCGAGCGCCGCACCAATTCTCCTGCCCTCCTCCAACTCTGCAACGACACCCGTGTAGTCGTCGAACACGGCGTGGTCGTCGTAGAACGCGCAGGCGTCCTGAGTCAGAGGTGCCAGCCCCATCCGCAAACTCGACAGCGCCTTGCCGTACAACGAATGTGCGTGAGCGGCCGCAACCACGTCCGGTCGAGCCGCATGCACCTGGGAGTGGATGACGAAAGCGGCACGGTTGACCGGACGATTGCCTTCGACGATCTGACCCTCGTGATCGACCAGGATCAGATCGCTCGATTTGATCATGCTGAAATGCATACCGAAGGGGTTGACCCAGAAGTGGTCTGTCTTCTCTGGGTCCCGAGCGGTGATATGCCCCGCCACGCCTTCGTCGAAGCCGCACTGACTGAAGAGCCGGAAAGCGGCCGCCAGTCGTTGCTTTCGGTGCTGCCGTTCGTCGTCGACCGACTCGAAAACCGGCGGAGCGGGTACGTCGATTCCTGGGCGGGTCTGTGCCAATTCGGACATCGTGTTCCTTCGAGTCGCAGGTGTCGTTTCCGCGCACGACCTGGGGGCATGGTCTACGCGTAGCGGACGATCCGCATGACAGACCTGGCAGCGGGACATCACTGCTCGGTCCTGCTTCAGTTCTACACCCGCGAGTCGCACCTCGAATCACGAAAGCCCATATGCAAATCGATGTGCTTGTTGCTGTCGCTGAAGTGGTGGCATTCGCGACTACTCGTAGCTTCTCGGTCGCAGTGTCATCGACCGTCCACCACGCGGAGTTGTCCGAACGGTTCGTTGCACCACCTGCAGCGGGCGTCGACGTAGTCGTGGCCGTCTTCACGTTCGCACTCATCCACCGCGCACCCGCTGCCGCACGAGAGCATCTGGCCACACCGGCAGCGCTCGCCGTCGCACCCCGGGTGGTGTAGCGCCCCCGGCGGGGTGCCGCAGTCGTGACACTTTCTCCTCCCGTTGGGTATCCGGCTGGGCCGCCAAGTGCAACCCACCGAATCGAGCATTTCCAGATCGCACGCCATGCAGATCGCCATGCCGTGCAGAGTCGCACAGGGCACCGACAGCAAAGGCTTCTCGTGCTCGACATTCTCGACATCTCGGCAAGCTCACACCCATCGAGATCCAGAGGAATCATCGACACTGACCGTTCTACCCATGCAGTCTGTCGTGCTCGGAGTCCAGAGCGATCGAACGACGACGATCGCAGTGCAATCCCCTACTGACGGCGATCGAGCAGGTAAGTCACGGCAACACCTGCGACCAGCCCCCAGAACGGCGCGCCGAGTCCTGCGACATCGATACCGGAAATGGTGACCAGCAAGGTGATCAGGGGCGCGAGCACCGGCCGGCCGGTCGAGTCCGAGAACGCGGCAGTGAATGCACCGCGCAGTGCCTCGAGCATGGCCAGACCTGCGAGAGCGGCGATGAACGTTGTGGGTACCAAAGCAAGACCGCGCACCAGCAGCGGCGCGAGTACACCCACGACGATGGCCAATGCGCCGCAGGTCATTCCGGCGGTGTACTGCCGCGATCGGTCACCCACAGCAACGAGCAAGGCATTGGTCGGGCCGGCAAGACACGTCGACACCGCACCGAGCGGCGCCACGAGAAGCGACCAGATCCCGCAGGCGATGGTAACGACGGTCATCGGGGGCCGATGGCCCGCAGCGTTCAATACTGCAGCACCCTGACCGTTCTGAACCGCGACCACGGTGATGGCGAGCGGTATCACCAACTGCGCCATTGCTGCACCACTGAACGCCGGCGCGACGAGTTCCGGTAAGCCGATCAAGGGTAGGTCTGCCGCAGGACCGCTCGCTCGGGTGAATCCGCCGGTGACCGCGAGAGCACCGAGACCGGCAACCAGAGCCGCCAGGACAGGAGGCACCCGTTTCGACCACGTCTCGGAGCGGGTCAACGCCAACCACGCCACGACCATGGTGCCGGCGACGAGTACGTCGGCCGAAACAGACTGCACCAGCCCGGTTCCGAACGACAGGAACGCGCCGGCCACCATCGCCATCACGACGCTGTGCGGCAGGAATGCCATCAGTTTCGTGACCACCCCGGTGGCTCCGAGAACGATGACGAGGACTCCGGTGGCGAGGTAGGCCCCCACGACTTCCGGCCAGGTCAGCGAGGCCAATGATTGACCGACCAGAACGGTGCCCGGAATGGTCCAGAAAAAGCTGAGCGGCATCCGGTACACCCAGCTTGCTACGACGGTCAGGATGCCGTTGAGTACGAACACTCCGAACACCCACGACGCAGTCTGTGCGGCGGTGAGTGAGCCGGCTGCCGAAGCGCCCATGATCACCGCAACGGGACCGGTCGCGCTGAAGAGCAGACCGGTGGCCCCCGCGCCCACGTACTGCCCGCCGAAGTCGGCGCGCAAAGCACGCAGATTCGGCGGGCGACGCTCCGGACGCTCGCTCGAGGTGAGACGCTCGAAAGTATTGGTCATTCAGCCACTTTCACTGCCTCGCTGGGTACTGGATCGGATCGGCGCAGGGCCCGCACGGCCGGAACCGCGGTGGTGACGAGAGCGCCGAGCAGCGCCACGACGGCAAAGATATAGAACGCGGTGGACGACGCGATGCCGGCCCCGAGCAGAATTCCGCCGAGCAGTGGCCCGAGGATGCCGCCGAGCCGGCCGAATCCGGCGCACCACGCAACACCTGCCGCGCGGGCGGTGGTGGGATAGTAGTTCGAGACGAATCCGTAGATCAACACCTGAGTACCGATGGCACCGATGCCGGCACCGGCCACGGCGACGAGCAGGACGCCGAGGGGGAAGTTCAGGGTCAGCAGAACCAACGACAGTGCCGCAAGGCAGAAGGTGACCGCGATGACGCGTTGGGGTCCGGTGCGGTCGGCGACACAGGATGCGATCAGCCCGCCGATGATGGCACCGCCGTTGAGCACCAACAGGAATGACAGTGAGCCCTTGGCGTTGTAACCCGCCTCGGACATGATCTGCGGCAGCCAGGTATTGAGGCCGTAGGTCAGCAGTAGGCCGGAGAAGCTCATCAGTCCGAGGAGAGCCGTCGGGCGAAGCAGCGGCTTGCGGGCGAGTGCTGCGAATCCGACGCGATCGCCGGCGACAACGGGCTCGGCCTCGGGCGTCGGAATGCCGGTCCGAGCGCAGATCTCCTGTGCATCGGCGACCCGCCCATGCGCCAACAGCCACCGCGGTGACTCCGGCATCCGAAGCAGCGCCAGCGGCAACAGCACGAACAGCGGGAGTGCGCCGATCCAGAACAGGCCGCGCCAGCCGATCGAATCCTGCAGGGTGATCGCGGCCAGGGACGCCAGCACACCGCCGGCCGGAATGCCGCTGTAGACGATGGCGTTGAACAGGTTTCGCCGTCCGGGTGGTGCGAATTCGGCGATCATGGCACCGACGGTGGCGACGAGTCCGCCGACTCCGATGCCCGTCAGGAACCGAAGTATGCCGAACATGGTGATGTTCTGTGCGAGTGCGGTCGCCCCCATCCCGAGCGAGAACCAGACGATGCACGTCAACATCGTTCTGCGACGGCCGATCCGATCTCCGAAGGCTCCGGCCGTCAACGCGCCGACCATGACTCCGATCAGAGCGTAGGAACCGAGCGCGCCTGCAGTCTCCGGTTCCAGTGCTCCGAGTTGGGCGGAATCGGCGAGCAGGGTCGGTAGTACGGTGCCGTAGACGACGAGGTCGTAGCCGTCGAAAACGATTGCCGCCGTGGACAGTGCGACGATCCACAGCACGCTTCGGCGGTGTCGTTCGCTTGCCCAACTGGTGTTGGCGGTGGAGTCCGGTGCAGTCATCGGGTGTCCTTTTCGGTCAGGGAGTACCGCATGGAAGCTGAATCGGCGCTGATGGCCGAGCGGGTGGGATAACTGTCCCAATCTGTGCGCCGTGTCACACCAGGGCTTTGCCTAGTGCTTACCTCGACATTGCGAAACTTGTTGTGCTCCACTCATGTTGTCGAGGATTCGTCGGTCGGACGGGCAGCGGCCAATTCGGCCCTGGAACGGATGCCCATCTTGGCGTACACGCGGGTGAGATGGAACTGAACAGTCTTGACCGACAGGAACAATTCGGCGGCGACCTCGCGATTCGTCATTCCGGTGGCGACCAGGCTCGAGACGGCGTCCTCCTGGGGGGTCAATGCATCGTGAGCTCTGTCCTTCAGAACGGCGTGTACGCCACCGGCTTTGAGTTCACGGTCGCACCGTCGTACGTACGTGGTGGCACCCAATGCCAGATAGCCCTCGCGTGCCGCGCTGACCACGGCATCGGCCTCGCGTCGTTTCCCGGCTCTGCGCAGGGTCTGCCCATAGGCATAGTTGACTCGGGCGCGGTCGTACATCAGGGGCAGCGGTGCCAACGAGGCCAAGGCGTCCTCGAATGATGCTCGGGCAGAATCGAGATCACCCATTGCGCCGTGCAGTCGGCCACGAGCACAGGCAAGGCGGGCGTGTGCGGAGCGATGACCACGCTCGCGCACTCTCGCCTCGTGTGGAATCAGGAACTCGTCGGCCTGCTCGAGTCGGCCCTCGACTATCAGCGCATTGGCGTACACATCGGGCCACGCCCAGAAACCGGGTTCGGATACGTCGAACTGAGCCCACTGCTCGGTCAACGGGGCAAGGGCGCGCAGAACCCCGGCATAGTCGGCTCGAGCCTCAGCGATGGCCGCACGACCGAGAGCCGATGGCACCCTCATGATTTCGTAGTCACGTGCGCCGGAATCACCGCGGTGTGCGCTGGTTGCGGCGGCCACCCAGTCTCCGCGGAGCGCGTGGATCTGAGTCGCGGTCCACTGGAGCAGCGGAACGATCAATGCGGCACCGGAACGGTCGGCCAGGTCGGAACCAGCTCCCACCAACCGAAGCGCCGCATCCCACTCGCCGGTGACGAAATAGATGCGCGCCAGCCAACCGTGAGCCCACAACGAGATTCGCGTCGAACCGCCGAGGAAGTCGGTGGGTGCTGCGGCTTCGAGTTCCGAGCGTGCGAGATCGATGTGGTCCGTTGCGAAGTGGAGCCAGCCCGCACCCATCTGCACCCGTTGTCCGACGGCCCCGGTACTGGCGTGACCCCACAGGTCTCGGTAGCTGCTCAGCGCTTCCGCGACACGCCCCGTGCCCGCCAGACCGAGGCCTCGAATGGACTGCGCCTCCACCGCGGTTGCGTGGTCGGCTCCGACGAGTTCGACTGCGCGATCGGCCCACAGCACGAGGTTGGCGCCGTCGCAGCGCGCCAAATTGTGCAGTACCTGCCGATGACAGATCACAGCGGCCACCTCGGGGTCGTGCCGCGTCCGTACCAGTTGCCATGCCCGGGTGAGTCGAGCTTCGGCCTCGTTGGGGCGCCCGCGCAGGATGGCCAGATAGCCGAGTACGGCATTGCGCGTGGGGGTTTCGCGGAGACTTTCGATCTCGGCGATGTAGTCCGACGCCGTCCGCATGTCACCGGCGCCGATGAGGGCGTCCACCGCGCGAACGAGCCGATCCTCGCGCGCATGCGGTTCCTGGGTCGATCGACTCGACAGAAGGTACAGCCTTGCCGCCGTGGCCCATTCGCCGATTCCTGCACGTGTCGCTGCGAGTGCGTCCAAGCGGTCCGAGACCAGTGGATCGGGCAGTGGCGACGCGTGGACCAGGTGCGCCAGCTGATCGGCCGGATCGGCCTCGGCTGCTGCAGCGGCTCGATGCACCTGCGCGCGCTCGACCCTGCCCATCGTCGCGAGCACCGCGGCGCGGACCGTTGGATCGTGAACCTCGAGGATGGTCGCCGCGGAGCTGCGTCGGACGGTCACCAGGGCACATTGTTCGGCGAGATCGACAGCAGGCCAGGGATCGTCGATGCCGGCGACGTCGCACACCGTGGTCAGCGGTCGGCCGTCTTCGAGAACGGTGGCAGCCGAGACCAGACGCCGAGCATCGTCGGTGCAGAGAGCGAGAGCGGTCCGAACGTCTGCTTCCACGAAGGCGGGCGCAGGTAGGTCGGGGCGAACGCCCTTCCATGTCTCGCGCGGCACCTCGTCCAGCAGCGCAACGGCGTGCCGAGGACGTCCGCCGGTGTGACGTGTCAGGTGAGCAGCCGAGGACGGTGACAGGATGATCCCCTGCAGTGCTGCGAGTTCGGCTACGGCCGACACCGTCAGCGACGGTACCGCCACGGACAGGTCGGCAGCGCGATCGAGAACCCGGTGCGACTCGACACAGCCGTCGGGCAAAGGCTTTCGAGTACATACGACCGCGAGTCTCGCGGATCGATGGTGCCGAACGGCGGAGGCGAGGGCACGGAGCGAGTCCGGGTCACAGTCGTGCGCGTCGTCGATCAGCAGGATCGTCACGCCGTCCGTCGACAACGCGTCGGCGATGCGGTGTCCCCACTCGACCGGGTTCGTCCCATCGATCCGGACTCCCGGGACCAGTTGCATGACGAGGCCGAACGGCACCTGTGTTTCCCACGGCACCGCAGCTGCACGGCGCACGACCGTGTGCTCCCCCTCGCTGCCGACCGTCCGTTCGACTTCACGCAGAATCGACGATGCTCCGATGCCTGCCGGGCCGGTCAGCACTACGAAAGCCGACGTCGTCGCCGAGGCTTCGACCGCCCGAATCAGGACGTCCAGCAGTTCACCGCGGCCGATCAACGGTGAAGGGGACATGATGTCACCGTATCCGTGGTGCGCGAGTGCGTCCGGCGATCGAACCAACACGGTCATGACTCAGCCCGGGTCGCCGCCGGCCACCGGGAGCACGGTGCCGGTGATGTACGACGCCTCGTCGGAGGCGAGGAAGCAGATCGCTGCGGCTTGCTCGTCGAGAGTTCCGTAGCGCTTGAGCAGTGACGATTCCACAGTCTGGTCGACAATCGCCTGGTACCAATCCTTTTCCTGTTCCGTCGACGGCGCGGGCCCACGAGCGACGCGTCGCGGCGGTGCGTCGGTACCACCGGGGGCTGTGGCGACCACTCGAACTCCGTGGGGTGCTGCCTCGAGGGCCAGAGTCGCCGTGATGGCGTTGACGCCCCCTTTCGCGGCTGCGTAGGGGACCCGGTGGATCCCGCGGGTGGCGACCGAGGAGACGTTGACGATGGTGCCGGCACCGCGTTCGATCATGTGTGGGATCACCGCGCGGCAGGACCACAGGGTCGGGAACAGCGACCGGGAGATTTCCTTCTCGATCTGCTCCGGCGGGTACTCGGCGAACGGTTTGGCCCAGATGGTGCCGCCGACGACGTGAATGGACACATCGAGGCGTCCGTACGCGGTGAGTGCAGCGTCCACCACCGACGAAGCACCCTCCCAGGTTTCGAGGTCGGCGATCACTGGGGTGGACTCGACATCGTCTTGCCGAAATTCCTCGGTGAGAGATTCGACCAACTCGGACCGGTCGGCCAGAATCAGTGCTCCGCCTTCGGCTCCGATCCGTCGGGCCACGAATTCCCCGATACCCTGGGCCGCGCCGGTGATCAGCACGACCTTGCCTGCGAATCGACCTGGGCTGACGAACTTGGGTCTCTTGTTCGTCCGGGATTCGTGCATGGCGCGTTTCATGGTCGCCTTCGAACGGTCGGCGTGATCGGCGATCAATGTCCGTGCGCGCTCGCGATCCCCGGCCTCGAACGCGTCGACTATGTCCAAGTGGTCCTGGGCGCAGAGCGGATCGCACCAGGTCGCGTTGCGCAACACGTCCTCCATGGCAGCCTTGACGCCGAGAGCCCGATAGGCCTGCAGCAGATGCTCGTTGCCTGTTTGTGTGAAGAGGTAGTCGTGAAAAGCAGCGTTGGTTTCGGTGTATGCGGCGGCATCGACGAACCGATCGCCGTCGACGTAGCGAGTGGTGGTCTCGGCCAACAGCCGGTATCCGGAGATCTGTTGCGAGGACAGTCGGCCGATCACGAGTTCGAGGGCACCGAGTTCGAGGGCGCGCCTGGCCTCGAACACTGCGTCCGACTCGTGTACCGAGGGATGCTCCTCGCCGATCTCGTACCCCGAACTCGAGGCCGGGGCAGGTTCGGGACTGCGCACGACGAGCGGCTGGATATCTCGTGACGGCCAGATGCGCTGCGCTGCAACGGAGTGTGCCTCCGGTGTCTGCAGCAGATCGGCGCTCTCGTCCAATCCGACCCGACCGGCAGTGGATCCGGCCACGGCGATGCGCTGACCGGCGATCGCGCGCAGGGTGTCTGCTTCCTCTGTTGCCGACATGCCGGTGCCGTGCGAGCGCAGAGGCTCAGCCACCCGACTGCCGAACACGGCTCGTCCGAAGATGCTCCTGCCATCGACAGCGGGTTCGAGGTCGGACGATGCCGCAGGTACGACGTTGGCATCGGCTGTGGCGACTGCCGCGTCGATGGTCGATGTCCGGTCGTCGTTCGCCAGAACCGCTGTCACAGAATCGGTGTCGTCGTCGAGACTCTCCTTCGCAGCGGCCGAGGACGGCGCGAACTTCTCGTAGTAGAAGCCGGTCGGTTCGATGCCTGCCTCGGTGAAGTGCGTTCGGACGGCCTCCACCATGGGAGGCGGCCCACACAGGTACACCGCGACATCGCCGCTGTTGAGATGTGCTTCGGTCAAAAGAGCAGTGACGTATCCCTTGTTGGCAGCGGTGGTGGAGGGGTCCGAAACACAGTGATCCCACGTGAATCCATCCAATGTCGAGGCCAGGCCAGCGAGCTCGTCCAGCTGGACGACATCGTCGTCGGTGCTGGCGCCGTACACGAGATGCACCGAACGAGTGCTCGATTCGGCCGCCATCGTGCGCAGAATCGACAGGATGGGAGCCAATCCGGTGCCGCCGGCCAACAGCAGCGCAGGTCGCTGAGCCTCGCGCAGAAAGAAACTGCCGTGTGGGCCGGTGAACGAGATCTTGTCGCCCACGGCCGCGGTGTCGCTCAGGTAGGTGGACATCAGTCCGCCCGGGGTGAGCTTGACCAGAAACTCCAACTCCTCCGATCCGGAGACGCAACTGAAGGAGTAGGACCGGGTTTCCTCTGAGCCGGGGACGGTGATGTTGACGTACTGACCGGGGAGGAAGGCGAGCGTGCCACCTGCCGGTGCCTCGACAGCGAGCCTGACCGTCGTGGGAGAGAGTTTCTCCACGGCGGCCACGACCGTGTCATGCGTCGCCGCTTGGGTTTTGGCCACCGCCGAGGTGCTGGCAATCTGCAGCACCAGATCGGAAGTGGGCTTCATGCTGCAGGGCAGACAGTAGCCCTCGTCCGATTCCGACTGCGAGAGCGCGTCGTCGAGGTAGGTACCGCCGTCGTACTCACCGGATTCGCACAGCGCCTTGCAGGTGCCGCAGGCACCGTCCCGGCAGTCGAGAGGAATGTTGATCCGCGATCGGTAGGCGGCGTCGGCGACGGTCTGTTCGTCCTCGCAGGTGATGAAGCGGGTGACGCCGTCCTCGAAGGACAGTGCGACGGAATGACTCACGATGGAACTCCTCGGGATTACGGCCGGTCGATCAGAAGTGATAGATGTCGACGACGTGGTGGATGTAGTCGTTCTTCAGCACCACGGTCTTGCGCCGGATGAGTGGCGAGTCGCCGGAGAAGTCGATCGTGTAGAACGAGGTTCCGTAGTACGGATCGATGGTCTTGTAGCGGAAGTACATCGTGTGCCAATTGAATCGCACGTCGACGATATCTCCCCGACGCTCGATCACCTCGACGTTGCTGATGTTGTGACTGGTTCTAGGCTCCGGTATCGATGTGGCACTGGACCGTTCGGTCCGGATGCGGAACACGCGGTCTTCCAGCCCACCTTTGTTCTCGTAGTAGATCAGCGAGATGTCGGTCTGGGGATCCTCGGTGAGCAAGTCGTTGTCGTCCCAGCAGGGCATCCAGTATTCGACGTCGTCCGCGTAGCACGTGAGCCACTTCTCGAACTCGCGATCGTCGAGGTAGCGCGCTTCGCGGTAGAGGAACTGCTCGATGGACGTCTGGGTGATCAGGCGCGACGAGGCAGCCTGTGCGGTGTCGGTGTTGTCGACGGTGGCAGGCATGTCAGACCCCCTGTGCTGCAACGGGTGCGGAGTCGGCTGCGCGCTGCTTGTCGAGGGCAGCGAGCAGGGTCTTGCGCCAGTAGCCGTGTTGGACGGGGAACAGGCCCTCGTCTTCGTTCTTGACGCCTGCAGATATGACACCGGGCATATCGAGTGCCTCGGCGACCGGGTCGGGGCCGGTGAGCCAGTGCTCCGCGCCGCGGCTCATGTCGTTCCACGGCGCATTGGTTGCCTGGAACGTCAGCTGGCACGAGCGGAACTCTTCCAGGTCATCGGGTGTCGCCATGCCGGAAGCGTTGAAGAAGTCCTCGTACTGCCGGATCCGATGTGCCCGAGCCTCTTTGCTCTCACCCTTGGGTGCGATGCAGTAGATGGTGACCTCGGTCTTGTTCGGCGCGATCGGCCGGAAGTGCCGGATCTGCGTGCTGAACTGATCCATCAGGTAGACGTTCGGGTACAGGCACAGGTTGCGTGAACCCTTCACCATGAATTCGCCCTTGGCGTCGCCGAACTTCTCCTTCAGTGCGTCCATCTGGTCCCACAGCGGGCGGTCCTGGGGGTTTGCCGCCCAGGTCCACAGGCACAGATGGCCGTTGGGGTACGACCAGTAGCCGCCGCCCGACTTGCCCCAGCCGCCGGCGTCGAGCGCCTTGGTGGTGTTCTTGGATTCGCCGTTGTTTCGGCGCGAGGTGGTCGCGGCGTAGTTCCAGTGCACGGCACTGACGTGATAGCCGTCGGCCCCGTTCTCCGCCTGCACTTTCCAGTTTCCGTCGAAGGTGTACGACGAGGATCCGCGCAGAACTTCGAGTCCGTCGGGAGACTGGTCGACGAGCATATCGATGACCTTCGTCGTGTCACCGAGATGCTCGGCGAGGGTCGAGACGTCGTCGTTCAGGCTCGCGAAGAGGAAGCCGCGGTAGCTCTCGAAACGGGGGACCTTGGTGAGGTTGTGCGATCCGTCGACGTCGAATGTGTCGGGGTAGCCGGCACCGTCGGGGTCCTTGACCTTGAGCAGCGTGCCGTCGTTGCGGAACGTCCAACCGTGGAACGGACAGGTGAGCGTGGTGCGGTTGTCGGTTTTGCGTCGGCACAGCATCGCACCGCGGTGCGCGCAGGCGTTGATGAGGCAGTGCAGCTCGCCGTCCTTGTCACGGGTGATGACAACGGGCTGTCGCCCCATGTGCACCGTGAAGTAGTCGCCGTTGTTCGGGAGCTGACTCTCGTGGGCGAGGTATATCCAGTTGCCCTCGAAGATGTGCTTCATCTCGAGCTCGAAGACCTCCTCGTCGGTGAAGATGCTCCGATTGGCGCGGTAGATGCCGGCAGCGACGTCGTCGATCACCGCTCCGTCGATCGTGTTCTGTACGTGATCCAGCATGTCGGTCATATCGGGTTCCTCCAGGCGCTTCGAGTTCGATTACAAGCGACTGTGTCAGGGAGTGGCTGTCGTCACACCAGGGCTTTGCCTAGGCCCAACCTGGGTGACCATTGATCGCTGCCACTTATCAATCGGCGCAAAATAGGTCTTTGTCAACGATGGATTGCAGCCCTACTGTGGTCAGGGTCACCCCACCACGCACAGAAAGGTTCGGTCATGGAACTTCGGCACCTGTACCACTTCGTGGCCGTGGCCGAGACTCGGCACTTCGGCCAAGCCGCTGCGCGGCTGCATCTGGCTCAGCCGGCGTTGTCGCAATCGGTTCGCCAGTTGGAGGCCGAGCTGGGTGTGACGCTGCTGGCCAGAACGACCCGTCAGGTGAGCCTGACTCCGGCAGGCGAGTTCTTCTATCGAGAGACACTTCGCAACCTGGACAATCTCGAGCAAAGCGCGCGGGGAGTACGACGGATCGCCGACGGCCGATACGGGTTGGTACGCATCGGCTTCACCGGCACGGCCGCGTTCGACCAGCTACCGCCGATAGCGCGAGCGATCAAGCAAAGACTGCCCGGCATCGCCTTGGAAATTCACGGCGACCTGCTCACCCCCGCGCAGGTCGACGGTCTTCGCTCGGAACACCTGGACGTTGCGGTGCTGCGGCCACCTGTCGCGGGCGACGATCTCGTGCTGCGGAAGATCACGACCGAATCGTTGGTGCTCGCACTGCCCGTCGATCACCGATTCTCCACCGAACCGGCGCTCGACGTCGCCGACCTCGCGTACGAGGACTTCGTCATGTACGCCGACACGCATTCGGTGGTCAACGAAGCTGTGGTGACGAGCTGTCGCGCCGCGGGCTTCAGCCCGAGGCGCGAACACGAGGCCCCGGACACCTCGGTGCTGCTCGCGCTCGTCGCGGCCGGGTTGGGCGTTGCGTTGGTTCCCGAATCCGTCCGCGCCCTGCAGTTGACCGGCGTCGTGTTCCGCGACATCGCCGGCGCGAGCACTATCGATCTGGCGTTGGCCTGGTGCCGAGATCGGCCGTCGGCGCTCGTCGATGCGCTCGTCGGTGCCCTCGAGGACGCAGGAGTGCTCCCTCGGCTCGAACCATCCGTACCGTCTGCTCAGCTGAAGGACATGTCATGAAGATCGTCGCAGTCGATGCGATCCCCTACTCGATCCCGTACCGAAAGCCGCTGAAGTTCGCCAGCGGCGAGGTCAGCGCGGCCGAGCACGTACTCGTTCGGGTACATACCGACGACGGCATCGTCGGTGTCGCCGACGCTCCACCGCGTCCGTTCACCTACGGGGAGACGCAGCGCGGGGTGGTGGCGGTGATCGAGACGCTGTTCGCGCCGGCCGTCATCGGCCTTCCGCTCACGTCCCGTGAGATGGTCAACGCGAAACTTGCTCGTACAGTGGGTAATCCGGTGGCAAAGTCGGCAGTGGACATGGCGATCTGGGATGCCCTCGGGCAGACTCTGGACCTACCGGTCACCGAACTTCTCGGCGGCTACACCGACCGCATGAGGGTAAGCCACATGCTCGGATTCGATTCGCCCGCAGCAATGGTGGACGAAGCGACCAGAATGCGTGAGACGTACGGAATCGAGGTCTTCAAGGTCAAGGTCGGCCGTCGTCCCGTCGATCTGGACACCGCCGTCGTACGCGCTCTCCGAGAAGGACTGGGCGACAGCGCAGAACTGTACGTCGACGGCAACCGCGGGTGGACCGCAGCAGAGTCTGCACGTGCCATGAAGGACATGGCCGACCTGGGGCTGACGCTGGCCGAGGAATTGTGCCCCGCCGACGACGTACTCGGCCGGCGTTGGCTGGTACAGCAACTCGACATCCCCTTCGTGGCAGACGAATCCGCGACCACCCCGGCCGAGGTCACCCGCGAGATTCTCGGCGGTTCCGCAACCGCGGTCAGCATCAAGACTGCGCGCACCGGATTCACCACGTCGCAGCGGACCCACCATCTGTGCGAGGGACTCGGAGTCGATGTGGTGATGGGAAACCAGATCGACGGCCAACTCGGCACGGCCTGCACCGTCGCCTTCGGTGCTGCCTTCGACCTCACCTCACGCCGCGCCGGGGAACTCTCGAACTTCCTCGACATGAGCGACGACCTTCTGACCGAGAGCCTCGTCATCCGCGACGGCGAACTGCACGTACTGCCCGGCTCCGGCCTCGGCGTCCGTATCGACCCCGACAAACTCGCGAAGTACCGAACCGACCACTGATCTTCAGCCCCGAAGAGCACAACTTTCACCCAAGGAGTTCTCCATGAGCATCGACCACGCCCCCTCGACAGACTCGGCCACCGAAGTGGCCACCGCGGCCGCGTCGGGCGCGAACGCCACCGAGCGTTTCACGTCCGACAAGCAGGCAGCCGCGAACACCCCGCCCGAGCGCGTCAGTGCGCTTGCTCGTCAGGTCATTTCGGCAGTCCACGACACCATCCGTGAGCACAAGGTCACCTACGACGAGTACAACGCACTCAAAGCGTGGCTGATCAACGTCGGTCAGACCGGTGAGTGGCCACTGTTCCTCGACGTCTGGGTAGAACACGTCGTCGAAGAAGTCGCCGGTGAAACGCGCGAGGGCAGCAAGGGCACCATTGAGGGCCCCTACTACGTTCCGAACGCACCCGAGCTCGGATCCGCAGCAATCCTGCCCACCCGCGACGGAGAGCAGGGCACACCGCTGCTGTTCCAGGGTCAGGTCACGAGCGTCGACGGCAGTCCGTTGCCGCACGCGGTCATCGAGATCTGGCATGCCGATTCGGACGGTTTCTACTCGCAGTTCGCCCCTGGCATCCCCGAGTGGAACCTCCGCGGCACGGTCACCGCGGACGATCAGGGCCAGTTCTGGATTCACACGATGAAGCCTGCGCCGTACCAGATCCCGACGGACGGTGCCTGCGGCAATCTCATCTCCGCGGCCGGCTGGCACCCGTGGCGTCCCGCACACCTGCACCTCAAGGTTGCGGCTGCCGGACATCAGCAGATCACCACCCAGCTCTACTTCCCCGGCGACGCGCACAACGACGACGACGTGGCCAACGCCGTCAAGCCCGAACTCATCCTCGATCCTCGTGAGGTCGACGGCGGCCAAGAAGTGACGTACAACTTCGTACTCGACAAGGCCTGATACACATGCTCTTTGCAGTGAAAATGGACGTCGCGCTGCCGCAGGACCTCGATGCGGACGTACGAACCGACACTCTCGCCAGAGAGAAGGCGTACTCGCAGCAGCTGCAGCGCGACGGTGAATGGGTGAGTATCTGGCGCATCGTCGGCCAGTACTCCAACCTCAGCATCTTCGACGTGCGGGACAACGAGCGGCTCCACGAGATTCTCTGGAATCTGCCGCTGTTTCCGTACATGAGGATCGATGTGAGCCCGCTGGCCCAGCACCCGTCGGACATTTCCGCGGTGTGACACATGATGTTGCAGGACTAATATCCGCCGAACTCGAAGTTGTGGACGGTATTCAGACGGTATCCGTCCACAACTTCGAGTTCGGCACCGCAGGTCCTCGCTCCCGCAGACCCTGTCGCCACTAATTCGACGCAGCAAAAAGGGGCTATCGACAAGCACGCTCGCGGAACGCAGACAAGAAAGGCGGCTCCGAATTTCTTCGGGGCCGCCTTCCAAATGCAATCTGTCGGGCTGACAGGATTTGAACCTGCGACCACTTGATCCCCAGCTAGATCGACCAACTCTCGATGGCCCCACCCGGACCCACCGCATAGCCCTGAGCAGGCGTTATCGTCCGATGTATGGCAACGATTCCTAAAGTAGTGCGATGAGATTCCCTTCGCCGATCTGGGCGTGATAAAGATCGAGGTTCATCTTCAGGAATGGGCTGTCGACAGCCCACACCAACGCGAGAGTGTCCGCGGCCTTGGCGACAGGCGTCCCCGGATGGTCGACGGCAGCATTGAGATTCTCCAGCGTGAACACACGTCCCGCTTGTTCACCCAGTGCCGCGATCGAGCGCAGCGTCTGTACTGCGGTCAGCCACATCGTCGGGCGTCACGACCTCCGCCGGGCGCAGCACCCCGGACCTACGAGGCCGGCAGCCACGGCCGTCGAGATGTCCGCGACGGAGCCTTCGGTGGGCGTACTGCGCGGTCGAAAACCGACCGGAGTTCACAGACATTCGTGCAGCGTCAGAACGTTGCTGAACTGATGTCTTCGATTAGCCGGGCCGGATAATGCAATCCGCATTGCACCGTTATCCGACGGCACATGGTTCTGAAGGGTCATCGAGAGTTCGAGATTCGTTGCATGAAGATCCGTTCGGCGAGAATGCTCCGACCCGTGGCACAGGCCTCGAACACATTCCGAACGAGCGATGTCATCGTGGTCGAACATCTGCCCGCCTGGCTTGCGTGCGACAAACCCATGAAGGACGCAGGTATGCGTCGAACGTTTGATATCAGCCTCGATCACTCATTCCGAAGTTCCGAGCCGTTGCCCTCGGTGGTGTTCCAATCCGATTGGAGTCCAGTGTCAGCGACGCTCGCCCAGCAGTGCGCTCAGTGCGGGTCCGACGGCGCGGTAGGTGTCGATCGTTCGAATTCGACCGTGTCCGATTCGCGCGAGATCGCGACCGAGGTCGACGTCGTTCTCTCCAGACGTGTCCAGGAGAACGTCGAGGCGCGGAATCCTGGACGCGGTGAGGCGCGGATCGGGGCCGGCGTTGTGCACGCAATCCGACAGGAGTAGTACCCGCGAGTCGGGGACGGAGACGGTGCGTAACAAGCCGACCGCGGTTTCCAGTGCGAACTGGACGTTGGTCAGCCCCTGTGCCGGGATGCGGAGAACGGTGTCGAGAATTCCGAGCGGTGTTTTCGGGTCTCCGAAACGGGTGAGTACGGCCGCATCGGACCAAAATGCGACGACGGCCAGGTTGTCCCGGGTCATCTCGCCGGCAAGAGCGCCAACGGTTGCAGCCGCCGTTCGTACCCGTTCACCTTTCATCGACCCGGAAATATCGACGACCAGCACGATGGAACGCTTGGTGTGCAGGCGTTCTCGGACGACGATGTCGTCGTCCTCGGGTATCGGATTGGCTGCCAACACGTCGAGCGTGTGGTCGAGATCGACCTCGTCGCTGCCGCCGCGGTAGCGCAGCGACGTCAGTTCGCCGACGCCGCGTCGCGCGCGAATGTCGAGGCGCGGACGTCGAACCGCCAGACGGGCAGCGATCGTGCGCGCGCGGGCTCGTGTCGCTGCGTCGGCGGCAGACTCCTCGTCGGTAGCGTCCTTCAACGGAATCGTTTCGGCCGACTCCTCGGTGATTCCCGGGGCAGACGGGTTGTTTTCGCCTGACGCCTTACCCGGCCTGCTGCTGCCCTGTGCTGTCAAGACCGCCCCGTTGCCACCACCGAGACGAAACAGCGACGGTGGCGTGGTCAGCTGTTTTGGCCTGCGCCGCAACGGTTTCAGCGTCCGCGAGGTGATGCGCGTTCCGGGCTTGCCTACCGGCGAGTCGGCGTCGACGGCTCTTCAACCGGGGGCGGCCGCGGCGGGGCGGAGAACGAAGTGATCCTGCCAGATGGTGAACAGGATCATTTCCGGTGTGGCGTCCGATGTCTCGTCGACGTGGATGCGCCCGGACAGTGCCACGTACATCGCATCGAGCATCGACTGCTGATAGTCCTCGGGCAAGTTGCGGGGCGGATCGACATCGGAGTCCACGGGAATCGTCACCTCCCGTAGATCAGCGAGCTGCTGGGCGACGAGCGTGAGATCGATCGCCCCGCGTACGCTGCTGCCCTGGATGATGTCCTCATGTTCCCGGGTCATCCGCGTTATCGCCACCGCGTCTGCGACGAGGCGGAACGAGTCCGATTCTGTTCGGAGAGCAACAATTCCGCGTTCGGCCTCGGCATCCTGGTACCCGATGGCAAGGCGACACAGCCGGTCGTGGACGCTCGTGGAAAGACGAGTTGTGCCGACGTTGTCGTACGGGTTCATCGACGCTACGACGCGGAACGTCGGGAGTGCGTGGACCGTCCCCACTCGGGGGATCGCGATACGTCGTTCCGCCATCGCGGTGAGCAGCGTGTTGAGGGTGTCTTCGGGTGCGCGGTTGAACTCTTCGATGTAGAGAAATCCGCCGGTCCGCATCGCCTCGATCAGCGGGCCCGGCACGAAGTTGTCCTCACTGTAATCCTCGCGCAGTACGCGAGCGGGGTTGTGATGTCCGACAATTCGCGCAGGCGTCAGATCCGCGTTGCCCTCGACGAAGAGCAGCGGGATATTCCATTCGGCCGTGATCGCGCCGAGCAGAGTGCTTTTGCTGGTGCCGGGCGGGCCCTCGATGAGGAGGTCTCGACCGGCCGCGACTGCCGCCAGAAGCAGGTCGAGTTCACGATCACGACCGACGACGCGCGCCGCGATTCGCTGCCGCACCTCACCGATCGACAATGTTGCGCTCATTTGATCGTGTACCCCGCATCCACGGGAAGTGTCGCGCCGGTGATGTAGCGGGCGTCGTCCGAGACGAGGAAGGCGATCGCGTTGGATATGTCGATCGCTTCCACCCACGGAATCGGTAGGACATTCGTCGTCGCGAAGATTGCTTCTGCCTTCTCGCGAGTCGGATTCGGATCGTCCGGCAGAAACAGCCCCCAGGTTTTGGGGTTCTGAATCATGACCGTATCGACGCCGGTCGGATGGACGGTGTTCACGCGAATGCTGTACTGCCCGAACTCGTTCGCAAGCGCGCGCATGATGCCGACGACCCCGTGCTTGGTGGCGGTGTAGTGCACCGTGTTGGGCGTTCCTTTGAGACCTGCCGTCGAACTGGTCAATACGATCGAACCGCCGCGACCGCCGGAGATGAGATGCGGTAGCGCGGCACGGCATGTGTTCCACACACCCGTCAGATTGACGTCGATCATGTTCTGCCAGGCATCGTCGGTGATATCGAGAGCCGGTGCGATCTCGAAGACGCCGGCGTTGCCGAGGACGATGTCGAGACGACCGAGTTCGGCGACGCCGCCGTCGACGGCCCTGCGCAATGCTGCGGAGTCCCGAACGTCGGCCTTGGTGGCGACGATGCGGCGGTCGAGCGCCTCGACCTGCCTCACCGTCTCGGCAAGGTCGGCTTCCGTTGCGGGCGGATACATTTCGATGGTGTCGACCACATCGCACAGATCGACGGCGATGATGTCGGCACCTTCCTGTGCGAGCCGCAGCGCGTGGCTGCGGCCCTGACTTCGCGCGGCACCGGTGATGAAGGCTACTTTTCCGTCGAGCTTTCCCATGATCGATCGGCCTACTTCGCCAGGAAGCCCGCGTCGACCGGCAAGGTGACTCCGGTGACGTACCGGGCGTCGTCCGAAACCAGCCAGGCGATCGCGTTGCTGATGTCGAGTGCTTCGAGCATGGGGACTGGCATCAGGTTTCCGATCATCGAGGCAGCGTCTGCGTTCTCCGTCAGCCACGTCTGCATCACGTCGTTGATCACCATCGGCGTGTTCACGCCCGTCGGATGCACGGTGTTCACGCGAATCGAGTACTGGGCCAGCCAGTTCGCAAAGGTGCGCATGAGCCCGACGACCGCGTGCTTACTGGCTGCGTAGCCGTCGCCTGCGCCGGTGCCGTTGCCGCCCGCGCCCGACAATCCTTGGGTCGAGCTCGTCAGGACGATCGCACCTCCCTGCCCTTTCTCGATCATGCTCGGCACGCCGACCTGCACCGTGTTCCACACCCCGAACAGGTTGACCTCGACAACGTCGCGGAACGTTGTCGCCTCACTTACGGCTTTCGCGCCCTGCGGAGCTATACCGGCATTCGCCAGGATGATGTCGATCGGCCCGAGTTCGGCGACGGCACCGTCGACAACGGCTTTGAGTGCGTCGTAGTCGCGAACGTCGGCTTCTCTGGCCACTATGCGGCGATCGAGCGCTTCCACCTCCTTCACGGTCTGCGCCAGATCCTCGGATGTGCTCATCGGATACGCGACCGTCTCGATCTGTCGGCAGATATCTATCGCAATGATGTCGGCACCGTCCTGCGCCAGCCTCAGAGCGTGACTACGCCCCTGGCCGCGTGCGGCACCGGTGATGAAGGCTACTTTTCCGTCGAGCTTTCCCATGATCGAACTTCCTTGTTCATCGTCGAAAACATCTCGGGCACAGAACGGTTCGGCAACTGGCCGGGTACGTTCACGGCAGGATGTCCGTTGCGGAGGACATACCTCGAACGTATCCGACACCGAGTGCAGAAGTGACCGAAATGGTCGAATCCTCGGCTCTGTCCCGGCCGAACACCCGCAATATCCTTGTGAATCACTCTTATTCGACAGGCGCGTGGTTGAAACCGGGCAAGATCATATGACCGGCGTCGACTGGAATCGTCACACCGGTCACGGCGGCGGCGAGGTCCGAGTTGAGATATAGAGCGGTGTTCGCGATCACCTCGGGCGGCATGAACGTGTGCCCCTTCAACGCATGAAGCTGTAACCACCCGCCATCATGTCCTCTTCGGTGCCGCCCTCGTGACCGGCGAACATGTCCCAGGCACCCTGATGGTCGGTCATGGGGGTCTTGATCGCGCCCGGGTTGATCGAGTTGCATCGAATTCCGTGGGGTGCCAGTTCCAGCGCAATGTTCTTCATCAACCCGATGACGCCGTGCTTCGCCGACACGTAGTGCGCATAATTCTGACCGGGTTCGAGTCCGTTCACGGACGAGGTGATGACGATGGAACCGGCCTGACGCTCGATCATATGCGGGGCAACAGCTTTCGCCGACTTCCAGACGCCGGTGAGGTTGACGCCGATCATGTCGTCCCACGACTGCTCGGAAAGTTCCCAGAACGGGCCCTGGGTCCAGATTCCGGCATTCGCGATGAGTACGTCGATCTTGCCGAACTCCGCGATCCCCGACGCCACCGCCGCGTCCATCTGGCTCTGATCCCGAACGTCGGCAACGACACTCAGTGCCCGCCGGTCCAAGGCTTCGACCTGCTTCACCGTCTCGGCCAAGTCGCTCTCCTTCGCCATCGCGTACGGAACCGTCGCAATCTGATCAGCGATATCGACCAGAATGACATCGGCACCCTCGCGGGCCGAGACCAGCGCGTGAGCACGACCCTGTCCACGCGCGCCGCCGGTGATCAGAACTGTCTTGCCGTCGAGAAGTCCCATCAGAGTCGTCCTCCTGCATCGACCACATGTGTGGTTCCGGTGATGTATCGCCCGGCGTCCGAGACGAGGTAGAGGACAGCATTGGAGATGTCCTCGGACTCGATCATGGGAACGGGGAGCGTGTTGAGCGTCAGTGCGGCTTCCTCGAAGTCGGCTCGGGTCGGTTCGGCCAAGTCGGGGCGAAACAGGCGAAATGTTGCGTCGTTGAGGATCATCGGGGTGGCCACGGTCGTCGGATGGATCGTGTTGACGCGGATACTCTGTGGCCCCAACTCCTTGGCAAGTACCTGCATCAAACCCACCAGGCCGGCCTTCGCGGCGGTGTAGTGGGCGATGTTTTCGTTCGCGACCATCGATGCCAAGGACGAGGTGATAACGATGGATCCGCCGCGGCCGCCCGAGACGATATGCGGTGCCGCGGCACGGACGGTCTTCCAGACGCCGGCGAGGTTGATGTCGATCATCGTCTGCCACATGACTTCCTCCATCTCGAGAGCCGGCGACATCGTGTTGATGCCGGCATTCGCGATGACGATGTCGACGCGACCGAGTTCAGCGGCACCGGAGTCGACTGCTGTGGTCAGTGCGGCCAGGTCGCGAACGTCGGCCTCGGAGGCGATGATGCGACGATCGAGGGCCTCGACCAGCCGAACGGTTTCGGCCAGGTCATCGACGGTTGCAGTGCGGTACGGAACGGTGTCGACCTGGGTCGAGACGTCGACGGCAATGATGTCCGCGCCTTCCTTTGCAAGCGCTATCGCGTGGCTGCGGCCCTGCCCCCTCGCAGCTCCGGTGATGAAGGCGACTTTGCCCTCGAGTGAACCCATGCTGCGCTCCTGACATGAACGTGTGATGTAGATCTCAGCTTATGTCACACGGTGTCAGAAGGTACGCGTTTCGAGATGCGAGGATGATCGAATGGCACACGGTGACAGCGGAGGGCGTCCGTCGGCGACCAGTCCGCACGAACTGGCCGCTGCGGCACAGCAACTGTTCCTCGAGAAGGGTTTCGACGAAACGAGCGTCGAGGACATCGCGTCCGCAGTCGGAGTCAGCAGACGCACGTTCTTTCGATACTTCCCGACCAAGGCAGACGTGCTGTGGGTGGAATCGCCCTCTGAACTCGCCCGGCTACGCGAGAACTTGGCGGCCGACGACGGCTCTGCTCCCTATGAACAGGTGTTGACGCGGTCCATTGTCGCGGCATTGACCTACCCGTCGGAGCAGCACCAATGGGCCTACCAGCGGGCACAATTGGTGCTGAAAGTACCGTCCGTCCAAACGCATGCGTCGTTTCGATTTGCCGAGTGGAAGGATGCGGCGGCCGAATTCGCCGCTATTCGGAGCGGCTCTTCCAAGACGGACCTGTTCCCGATCGCCGTCGGACATGCCGTGCTCGCGGCGATGTTGACGGCGCACGAATACTGGATCGGCGGACCAGGGCGCGACCTTCCACAGGCACTCGAATCGACATTCTCGATGCTGCTGCCCGGCCTTCCGACGCGCTGACGCGCTACCGCGATGAAACATCTCGGAATCGGGCGGACGACTTCCGACACCGGAAGGCGACGCGCGCGAACTACGTCGACGATCGAGTGGGGCCTCCAACATCCACCGCGGCAGGGACGCGACAACGACATCCAGTGCGAATTCGGTTGTCACCGAGGGATTTGCGATCGCAGATTCGATCACGCCGACATAGGCGTTGGCGACGTACGCCGCGTGTAGGGCTCAACTGTCGACGATACGAACCCCGTAGTGCCCTTGGAAGCGGTTGCCGAGGTTGCTCGGGCTGGTCGGTAGTCCATGTCTGCTGCCTAGCGCAGGTGACCGTCAGGGATGACGAGAGAAACTATGCTGAACTGGCGTTTCACGCCAGACGGTGCGGAAATTGCGATTTACAAGGTGGACACCGGCTCTTGCTAGGTCAACTGAATCACCCGACATAAGGAACCAGGACGCCCGGCGCGAACGCACGTGGCCGACCGCCGTCAGGGCTCGAGCGGTTCCCACAAGTGTTCATTTTGGATTCGAGATTCACGCGGTCGAAGCGTCCGAACCCTCCGCTCAGTCAGGGCGGTCGAGGCGGACGTCTGTGGACACCGAAAAGCAACTAAGGAACGAGTAGTGACACTGAGCGGCAGCGAGCCCATTATTCGAACGACGAAAGCGGTCCCGGACCGCTCCGGAACCGCTTTTGACGTACATCGATCTATGTCGGGCTGACAGGATTTGAACCTGCGACCACTTGACCCCCAGTCAAGTGCGCTACCAAGCTGCGCCACAGCCCGCCGCGCCCCGAAAGGCGCTTGCTGAGATTACCCCAGCCCTACCCCTGAGAGGAAATCGCCTGCTCAGGGGCGGGGTCGGACTACTTCAGCGGTTGTTGCCCTTGCCCGGCCGTTCCCGCTTCTCGCGGATACGCACCGAGACGCGCACGGGGCTGCCGTCGAAGTTGAACTCCTCACGCAGACGCCGCTCGATGAATCGGCGGTAGCCGGCCTCGAGGAAGCCGGTGGTGAACAGCACGAACGTCGGCGGCCGTGTACTGGCCTGCGTCGCGAACATGATGCGCGGCAGACGTCCACCACGCATCGGCGGCGGAGTGGCCGCCACGACTTCCTTGAGCCACGTGTTCAACCTGCCGGTGGGCACACGCTTGTCCCATGACTCCAGAGCCGTCTCGAGCGCAGGCACGAGCTTCTGCACCGCGCGGCCCGTCTGCGCCGAGATGTTCACGCGCTGCGCCCAGGGCACCCGAGCGAGATCGCGGTCGATCTCCTTCTCGAGCTGCTGACGACGATCGTCGTCCACCAGATCCCACTTGTTGAACGCCAGCACCAATGCGCGGCCGGCATCGGCGACCATGCTGAGCACACGCATGTCCTGCTCCGAGATCACCTCGGAGGCATCGAGAAGCAGAATCGCGACCTCGGCGGCCTCGATAGCAGACTTCGTCCGCAGTGACGCGTAGAACTCGGCACCACTGGCATGGCTGACGCGCTTGCGCAGTCCGGCGGTATCGACGAATCGCCATGTCTTGCCGCCCAATTCGACCAACGAGTCGACGGGGTCGACAGTGGTGCCGGCAACATCGTGCACCACCGAGCGTTCGTCACCCGAGAGCTTGTTGATCAGCGACGACTTGCCCACGTTCGGCTTACCGACCAGAGCGACGCGCCTGGGTCCCCCACCGGGGATTCCCTCACGCGGGGTCTCGGGTAAGGCCTCGAGCACACGGTCCAGCAGATCACCGGTACCGCGGCCGTGGGTGGCCGACACCGACAGCGGCTCCCCCAGCCCCAGCGACCACAGTGCGGCGACCTCGGACTCGGTCCGGCCGTCGTCGACCTTGTTGGCCACCAACAGAACCGGCGTCTTCGACCGGCGCAGCACTCGTGCGACAGCCTCGTCCGTCGTCGTCGAGCCGACTCGCGCGTCGACGACCAACAGGATCGCGTCGGCGGTGTGCATGGCCAACTCGGCTTGGCGCGCAACGGATGCCTGCAGACCCTTGGCGTCGGGTTCCCACCCGCCGGTGTCCTGCACCAGGAAGCGTCGACCACTCCAGTTCGCCTCGTACGACACGCGGTCGCGCGTGACGCCGGGAACGTCCTCGACCACTGCTTCACGCCGTCCGATGATGCGGTTGACGAGCGTCGACTTGCCGACGTTCGGTCGGCCCACCACGGCGAGAGTCGGTACGGCTACGGCATCTTCGCCGTCTTCGCCCTCGTTGAGGTCGACGTATTCCCACTCGCCCTCGTCGCTCCATGTTCCGTCGCCCGCGGTTTCCGCTGCGCCGGAGAAGAATTCTTCACTCACTGGACTGCTCCACTTCTGTCGTTCACCACGAGCAGCAAACGCTCGATCACGCCGTCGAGATCCAGCTCGCTGGTATCGACGATCACCGAATCCTCGGCGGGACGAAGCGGTGACACTGCTCTCGTCGAATCTGCATGATCGCGGCGTTGCACATCCGCGAGCACGGATTCGTAGTCGTCGCCGCGACCCTGTTCGATGTTCTGCTTGTTGCGACGCTCTGCCCGCGCCTCCGGTGAGGCAGTCAGGAACACCTTCACGTCGGCGTCGGGAAGAACGACGGTGCCGATGTCGCGGCCCTCCACCACGATTCGCGTCGAGGAGCTCGCAAGGTCGCGCTGAAGCTGCACCAACAGTTCACGCACCGCAGGCACAGCAGAGACGGCCGAGACGGCCTTGGTGACCGCATCGCCGCGGATTTCGCCGCTGACGTCCTCACCGTCGAGCAGAACGGTCTCAGACAGCGGGTCCTTGCCGATCTCGAGGGGAAGCGCCGCAACAGCTTTCGCAACTGCGTCTGCATCGGTGGGCTCGACGCCCGAGCGCAGCACCCACACCGTCGCGACGCGGTACATCGCACCGGTATCGAGGTAGCTTGCTTCCAATGCCGACGCGAGCCGGCGCGATACTGACGACTTCCCGGTGCCCGAGGGCCCGTCCATCGCCACGACGAGCGCACTCATCACAGGCCTACGGATTCGTAGAGCTTGCCGATCTCGCCGCGACCGAGAACACGCAGTGTCCCTGGACGCTGATCGCCGAGCACGATGTTGCCGACATCGGTACGTACGAGTCGTCCGACCGGGAAGCCGACCTTGTCGAACAACCGACGCACGATGTGCTTGCGGCCCTCGTGCAGGGTCACCTTGACGAGCGACTTGCCGTCGGAGATGTCGAGCAGCTGGAAACCGTCGACCTTCACAGGGCCGTCGTCGAGGGTGACGCCCTCACGCAGCTGCTTGCCGAGCGTGCGGGGAATGGTGCCCGACAATGTCGCGAGGTAGGTCTTCGACACCTCGAACGACGGGTGCATCAGGCGGTGAGCAAGATCACCGTCGTTGGTGAACAACAACAGCCCTTCGGTGTCGGCGTCGAGTCGGCCGACATGGAACAGTCGCTGCCCCGCCTGAACCCGCTCGGACACGATGTCGCCGACGCACGGGCGTCCCAGATCGTCGGACATCGTGCACTGCCATCCACGCGGCTTGTTCATCGCAAGATGAACCAGTTCTTCCTTCACGACCACACGGGTGCCGTCGACCCGGACCACAGCGATGTTCGGATCGATGCGGATGCCCTGTTCGGTGACAATGCGTCCGTCGACCTCGACGCGGCCGTCGGCGATCAGTTCCTCGGCGGCGCGACGCGATGCGACACCGGCCTGTGCGAGCACCTTCTGCAACCGAACACCTTCACCGGCGGGTACGTGCTTGCGCGGTGAGGAATCGGTGTGCTGATGCTTCGCCGGCTTGGCGTTGCTGATCGTGGTCGACGGAACCTGCTTCTTCTGCGGCTTCGGCGGCTTGGGACGCGAGGGCTTCTTACGAGGAACAGCGTCGTTGCTGCGGTCGTTGACGCCGGTCTCGGCAGGCTTGTGATCGAACGAGTCGTCCTGCTCGACGCCACGGCGAGGGGCAGGTCGGGCTCCTGTGCGAGGAGCTCCGGTACGGGGTGCGCCTGCGCGCGGTCCCCCGGTGCGCGGCGCTCCAGCGCGAGGTGCTCCGGTACGGGGAGCCCCGTCACGGGGTGCAGCGTCGCGGGTGCGATCTCCGCGGCGCGCGTCACGCGGAGTGTCCGACCTACCTGCGGTCGGCTTCCTGCGTGGGTCTTGTCTCTTGTTACGGTCCGGTGTGCCATCACGGCGAGCGGGCTTGTTCACTTGTCTTACCTATCAGTCGTCCGAGTCGAGCTCGGCTGCCGGATCGGGTTTCGATCCGCGGTTCTTGGTGGAGCGTGTCGTTCTCGGGTCGGTGTCCATGCTGTCACTGATCTCGTCGATCAGGTCCACACCCGGTAACAGCGGTGCCAGCTCGGGTAGATCACCGAGCGATGCGAGCCCGAGCCGTTCGAGGAACAACTCGGTGGTGCAGTACATCGTGCCGGTCGTCTCCGGGTCGGTTCCTGCTTCGGAGATCAGTCCACGGGCGAGCAACGTACGCATCACTCCATCGACATTGACTCCTCGCACGGCGCTGACTCGCGCGCGGGTCAACGGTTGACGATATGCGATCACGGCCAGGGTTTCCAATGCCGCGCGTGTGAGCTTGGACCGAGCGCCGTCCAGAAGCAGCCGTTCGACGTACGGCGCATAGGCGGTTCGGGTGTAGAAACGCCATCCGTCACCGGCGTACCGAAGGTCGATTCCGCTGGTTCGTTCGGTCAGTGCAGCGGCCATCGCCGTCAAGGCCGCGCGCACGCGGGCCACCGATGCACCCACGGCCGAGGCGAGCTGCTCGTCCGAGGCGGGAGTGTCGACGATCAGCAACACAGCTTCCAGCGCCGACGCGAGAGTGGTGTCGTCGAGCTCCTCGGAATCCTCGACGTCCTCGAGCTCGAGTTCAGGATCGGCACTCATGCGTAGTCCTCTTCCGTGACCACGATGGGTCCTTCGTCCTTACCGGTCCAACTCACTCGAAGATCGCCGAGCGGCTCGGGCTGCTCGAATGCGATCACCTGTTGCCGGAACAGCTCCAGCAACGCCAGGAATCGAGCGATTATTTCCACCTGCACCTCGCAGTCCTGCACCAACTCCGAGAACGACGCCCACTCGTTCAGGCCTCGGCCCTGCAGATTCTCCAGCAACCACGCCGCCTGCTCGGGAATCGAGACCGCGTGCTGATGGATGTGATCGAGTCCCACCTGGGGAATCGGCTTGGGTCTGAAGGCCGCAGCGGCGATGTCAGCGAACGTGGCCGGGTCGACGCCGAGCAGCACCTCCGGAATCAGGTCTGCGTACCTGTCCTCCACCGACACCGATCGCGGATAACGCCGCAACGCAGCAGCTTCCAGCTCACCGAACAGCAGAGCTACCTGCTTGTACGCGCGGTACTGCAGCAACCGCGCGAACAGTAGATCCCGCACTTCGAGCAGAGCCAGATCCTCGGCGTCCTCCACATCACCCGAGGGCAGCAACCGTGCCGCCTTGAGATCGAGCAATGTGGCGGCGACGACGAGGAACTCCGTCGTCTGATCGAGACCGACATCGGCACCGAGCGATTTGGTGAACGAGATGAAATCGTCGGTGACGGTGTGCAACGCCACTTCGGTGACGTCCATGCGGTGCTGACTGATCAGCGACAGCAGCAGATCGAACGGGCCCTCGAAGTTGAGCAACCGCACCCTGAATTTCGACGGATCCGCGTCGGCGGGAACCTCGATCGGGGCGTCGTCGGCAGCGTCGACGGTCACGGACCCGACCGGTAGATCACCTCGCGCGCAAGGGCGCGGTACGCCTGTGCGCCGCCGGATTTGGGAGCCCAGGTAGTGATCGGTTCTCCGGCGACACTGGTTTCCGGGAATCGGACGGTACGAGTGATCACCGTGTCGTAGACGACGTCGCCGAACACCTCGACCACTCGCGTCATCACCTCACGCGAGTGCAGCGTGCGGGCGTCGAACATCGTCACCACGATGCCGGCCAGCTTCAGACGTGGGTTGAGACGATCGCGCACCTTCTCGACGGTGTCGTTGAGCAACGCGAGCCCGCGGAGGCTGAAGTATTCGCACTCCATCGGGATCAGCACCTCGTCGGCACACGTGAGCGCGTTGACCGTCAACAGACCGAGGGACGGCTGGCAATCGATGAGGACGTAGTCGTAACGATCGAGAATCGGATGCAGCACCCGCCCGAGCGTCTGCTCTCGGCCGACCTCGGTGACCAACTGAATCTCGGCCGCGGAGAGATCGATGTTGCTGGGCAGCAGATCGAGATTCTCGACGCGGGTGCGCATCAACACGTCGTCGGCCGAGACCTTCGCTTCGACGAGGAGGTTGTAGACCGTCAGATCGAGCTCGTGATGTGCGACGCCCAATCCCGCGGACAGTGCGCCCTGCGGGTCGAGGTCGACGAGCAGTACGCGGCGGCCGTAGCCGGCCAGCGAGGCACCGAGATTGATGGTCGACGTCGTCTTGCCGACGCCACCCTTCTGGTTGCACATCGCAATGATCTTGGCCGGGCCGTGACTGGACAACGGCTGCGGATCCGGGACCGGCCGGGTCATACGACCCGTGGGCCCGAGCTCGTTCGGAGCAGGAATGATGTCGCGTGTCTCCCGACTGGATTCCGGTTGACGCGTCTGGAACAGGGCGCCGTCGAGATGTGGATGATCCAAAGCTGACTCCGCCGCTGGCGGCTGCGGTGTCGACACGTTCCAGCGCTCCCCTGTCCCGTTCGTCTTCGAGTAGATCTGGCAAACGCTACCGCTTGGTGCGCCGGCAATGTCATCGGACACGCTGACACACGACCGCCGGCCTCGTGCTATCTCGCCCGCGGGTGCGCGCCGGCCCACACTTCGCGCAGCGTGTTGACGGTCACGAGGGTGTAGATCTGCGTCGTCGTCACCGATGCATGCCCCAACAGCTCCTGCACGACGCGGACGTCGGCACCACCGTCGAGCAGATGAGTCGCGAAGGAATGTCGAAGAACGTGCGGTGAGACCCCTGCGGTGATTCCCGCCCTGTGTGCGGAATCCTGCAACACCTGCCACGCGCTCTGCCGAGACAACCTGCCGCCCCGGACGTTGAGGAACAGCGCAGGGTTCGAGCGCGAGACCAGCCCCGGCCGCCCACGCACCAGGTAGGCGTCGACGGCCTCGATCGCGGGTCGTCCGACCGGGACGATGCGATGCTTACCGCCTTTGCCGCGCAGTAGCACCGAGCGGGCCTCGGTGTCGATGTCGTCGACGTCCAGCCCGACGGCCTCGGAAATGCGAGCTCCGGTGGAATACAGCAGTTCCAGCAAGGCTCGATCTCGCAGCCCTCGTGGCGCGTCGGGGCCGGCGACCGACGCCGATTCGAGCAACGCCACGACCTGGTCGACGGGGAGCGACTTCGGTAGTCGCTTGGCCGGTTGGGGCGGCTTGACCTCACTCGCGACGTTGCGGTCGACCATGCCCTCGGCCAGCGCGAATCGGTGCAGACCCCGCACTGCGATCAACGTCCGAGCAGCCGAACTCGCTGCGAGAGCAGGATATTCGTCGTCGCCGCGCCGGAGATAGAGCACGAACTCGGTGATGTCGTTCTCGGCGACCTTCGCCAGATCGGTGATGCCGTAACCACTCAGAAAGCGCTCGTACCGCACCAGATCGCGACGGTAGGACGACACCGTGTTCGGTGCCGAACCGCGCTCGACCACCAGATGGTCGAGGTACGTGCCGATCTGCTGCCCGATCACGGTGGCTACTTTCGTGAACTCTTCCGACTTTCGAACGCAGTGGGTAGATCCGCCCACGGCGCATCGGCCGGGCGCAGTTCGGTACCGGCAGCGCGCGCCGCAGCGAAAGCGAGCACGCCGGCCACGGCGGATGCGTTGACGATCTCGCCCGACAGCGCGCGACGGACGGCCTCGTCCAGTGGCACGTAAGAAAGCTCGATGTCTGCTTCCTCGTCGTGGGCCTCGGGCCGATCGACCTCGGTCAGATCCTGAGCGAGGAAAATCCGCACGGCCTCGTCGGTGAACCCGGGTGAGGCGAGCACGTCCACCAGCACCGACCACGTCTGGGCGGCGAGCCCGGTTTCCTCGGCGAGCTCACGCTGGGCCGCCACGACCGGCTGCTCCCCCGGCTCGTCCAGCAGACCGGCAGGCAACTCCCACAGTCGACGACCGACGGGGTGCCGGTACTGCTCGATCATCGCCACTCGGTCCTGATCGTCGACGGCCAGAATCCCGACCGCACCGTGATGCTCGATCACCTCACGCTCGGCCTGACGACCGTTCGGCATCGCGACCTGATCGAGCCGGAGCGCGAGGATGGCACCGGAGTACGGCACCGACGAGTCGAGGGTGGTGAACTCGTGCCGGGACTCGGTCATCCGACGGTCTCGGCGGCGGCGTCCGATTCCTCCGTCTGCACGGCATCTCCGTGCACGTCGACGGGCAGACGTTCCGCGGCCTTGTATTTCAGCGCAGCGTTGATCAACGACGCGAACAACGGATGTGGACGGGTCGGCCGGCTCTTGAGCTCCGGATGCGCCTGAGTGGCGACGAAGAACGGGTGCACCGAGGCAGGCAACTCGACGAACTCGACCAGGTGGCCGTCCGGAGAGGTACCGCTGAACACCAAGCCGCTCTTGGCAATTCGATCCCGGTAATCGTTGTTGACCTCGTAGCGATGACGGTGCCGCTCCGAGACGCTCTCGGTGCCGTACGACGCCGCGACGACCGAGCCCTTCTGCAGGGTTGCCGGGTAGGCACCGAGGCGCATCGTGCCACCGAGATCGGCGTCACCGGCGACGGCGTCTTCCTGATCGGCCATGGTGGAGATCACCGGATCCTTGGTGTCCGGATCGAACTCGGCGGAATTGGCATCGGTCAGACCGACCGAACGAGCCGCCTCGATGACCACACACTGCAGTCCGAGGCACAAACCCAGCAACGGAATCTTGCGTGTGCGTGCGAACTCGATGGCCCCGAGCTTGCCCTCGATGCCGCGGATACCGAAGCCACCGGGAATGAGCACGGCGTCGACGTCGCCCAATGCGGCCTGCGCCCCCGCAGGCGTCGAGCATTCGTCGGAGGGAACCCACTTGATCTCGACCTTGGCGCGATGAGCGAATCCACCGGCACGCAGCGCCTCGGTGACCGAGAGATACGCGTCGGGCAGGTCCACGTACTTACCGACCAGGCCGACGCGCACGGTTTCGCGTGGCTGGTGGACGCGCTCGAGCAGTCCGCCCCAGATGGTCCAGTCGACATCGCGGAACGGCAATCCGAGCTGACGGACGACGTACGCGTCCAGGCCTTCCTTGTGCAGCACCTTGGGGATGTCGTAGATCGACGGCGCGTCGGGCGTGGAGATGCAGCCGTCGACGTCGACGTCGCACATGAGCGCGATCTTGTTCTTCAGTCCCGGCGGCACGTCGCGATCGCAACGCAGGATCAACGCGTCGGGCTGGATACCGATGCTGCGCAGTGCTGCGACGGAGTGCTGGGTGGGCTTGGTCTTGAGTTCACCGGACGGAGCCAGGAACGGAACGAGCGACACGTGCAGGAAGAACACGTTGTTGCGGCCGACGTCGTGGCGCACCTGACGCGCTGCTTCGAGGAACGGCTGCGACTCGATATCGCCGACGGTGCCGCCGATTTCGGTGATCACGACGTCCGGCTGGTGCCCCTGGAGGTCCGGGCCGTTCATCGCGAGAATGCGACGCTTGATCTCGTCGGTGATGTGCGGGATGACCTGAACGGTGTCGCCCAGGTACTCACCGCGGCGTTCCTTGGCGATGACCGTCGAGTAGACCTGGCCGGTGGTGACATTGGCGAACCCGGACAGATCGCGGTCGAGGAACCGCTCGTAATGTCCGACGTCCAGGTCGGTCTCGGAGCCGTCCTCGGTAACGAAGACCTCACCGTGCTGGAAGGGGTTCATCGTGCCGGGATCGACATTGAGGTAGGGATCGAGCTTCTGCATGGTCACGCGCAGTCCGCGTGCGGTCAGTAGCTGGCCGAGGCTGGATGCCGTCAGGCCTTTTCCGAGTGAGGACGCAACGCCCCCACTGACGAAAATGTGCTTGGTGTCGGAACGCGACTGAAGGCGTGACAATGAGGCTCCCGTGACGAGTCTGCAGGGCTTGCTCCTATCAGGGGGCTGATAAGAGAGGTGAAGCGTGGAAATTGGGCCTGCTACCCACGGGACTTCACGGTAACACCAGTACCTACCTCACCGCCAACGACACGCTCGTTCCGCCGGCGATCAGCTCGCAGGCGCTCCGACGGTCACGGCGTTCGCGTTCGGCCCGGTGCCGTAGCGGCCCGACGCCCCGTCCAGCTGCTCCGCCAAGGCGAGAACAGTGGTGATCCGTCCTGCTTCACGGTCGACGTTGTCGACGGTGCTGAGCGCGGACGACAGCGCCGAATCGGCCCGCACGACGGCGATGGAGCCATTGCCCTCCGCCGCGCCGGATCGGCCCGCCAGTACCGCGCCTGCGCCACGTGAGTCGAGAGCACCAGCGAACCGCGCGACGATGGCACCGCGATTGCCGTCCTCCACGTCCGAGGTGCCGGAACCGGTGACGACCACAGCCAATTGAGCGGGCGCGACGGCACCGTTGTCGTACGCGATGAACCCGCCGCTACGCAGTGTCTCCAGCGCCAGTGACAGCTCCTCGGGAGTCGACTGCGGCTGAGCGGTCTCCGCGTCGAGCAACAGCACCGAACCCAGCAGGTCTCCTGCGAGGCTGCCCTGATCCACCGCGCCGGTGCGCAACTGCACGCCGGCCGGAATGACATTGGTCAGGCGCGTACGAAGATCGTCACCGTTCGCAGCGGAGACGAACGAATCGGTCAGTGACACCCGGCCGGTGACGGTGGCACCCGACGCTCCGATCGACCGCGTGACTCCGTCGACATCCCCGGGGTCGGCATCGGGGGTGGTGATGACCACAACACTGCGATCGACCAACGCATCTCGCAACACCCGGCCCAATACCGCGGCATCGAAGCCGTCGGCCGAGTTGAGTTGCTCACCGAGCTGATTGTTGGTCGCCTGCAGATCGTCCACCTGAGTTTCGAGACCGGTCTTGTCGTCTCGGAGGCCAGAGACCAGTCCACTCGAGAGCAGACCCGAACCGAGCACTATGCCGATGGCCAGTGCCACGAAGACCGCTGCCAGCGAAATGGCATGTTGGCGAAGCGAAATCACGAAAGCAACCCCTGGAACCACAGAGCGAACCGGTTCCACAGATCGATTGCCCAATCCAACGCTTCACCGCCGATGTTGGACACGGCCAACGCCACGATCACGGCAACGAGCGCCGCCAGAATCAGCAGGGCGATCGCACCGCCGGACACGCGGCTGCGATACAGCGTCGCCACAGCTTTGGCGTCGACCAGCTTGGCACCGACCTTGAGACGCGTCATGAATGCGGCCGGGTTGGTGTTGCGTCGACCGCGATCGAAGAACTCGTCCAGGCTGGCCGGGCTACCGACCGACACGATGAGCGAGGCCCCGTGATGATCGGCCAACAACAGTGCGAGATCGGCAGCGGCACCGGTGGCCGGGAACGTCATGGCACCGATACCGAGATCCTGAATGCGTTCGAGGCCCTGCGCGTGTCCGTCGGAATCTGCCGGAAGCACCACCTCGGCACCACATTTGAGCGTCTGCGCCGTGACGTCCTCGGGATCGCCGACGATGAGATCAGGGCGATGACCCGCCTTCATCGCGGTGTCGGCACCTGCGCCGACGCCGATGATGACAGGCGAGTACTCCTTGATGAACGGCTTGAGGTTCTTCAGATCCTCGGCGTGACCGGGACCGTCGGCCACGATCACCACGTGGCGACCCTTGAGGTCGATGTCGATGTCCGGCACGCCGACGCCGTCGATGAGCAGCGGACTCTCGGTTCGAATGAACTCGATCGTGTTGCCCGAGAACGCTTCCAGATGGTCGACCAGACCCGTCTTGGCCTCGATCATCTTGTCCGAGATCTCGGCTTCGCTCTGCTCGTCACCCTTGGCGAGGCGTCGATCGCCGGTGTAGACACCACCGTCGTTGAGGCGAATCTTGGTGCCGTCCTTGATCTTCTTGAAGATCTCGGTGCCGGCCGAGTCGATCAAGGTGATCCCGTTGGCGACGATGGCCTCGGGACCCAGGTTCGGGTAGCGCCCGGAGATCGAGGGCGACGCGTTGACGACCGCGAGCACCCCTGCCTCGACGAGCGCATCGGCGGTCAGCCGGTCCAGGTCGAGCTCGTCGAGCACGACGATGTCACCGGGGCCGACCCGTTTGAGGAGCTTGGCCGTGTTGCGATCGACTCGCGCGATCCCAGTGATTCCGGGCAGCGAATCCTGACTACGTGACAGCAGAGCCGGCATCTTCATGAGGACCATGATGACCCGATCGACACGCCCGGCGATGGAGGCGCGCCGAAACAACTACCACACTGATCACATCAGCACCAAAAGTTACAGCGCGGCTCGATCGGCGTTTGCGGTGGCCAGCAGCTCCTCGGCATGCGCGCGACCGGTCTCCGTATCGTCCAGACCCGCGAGCATTCTCGCGAGCTCGACGACGCGTTCCGACGACGACAGCGTCCGAACCCCACTGTTCGCCGCACCCTTCTTCGCATCGGTCTTGTCGACCACCAGGTGCGTATCGGCGAACGCAGCGACCTGCGGCAAGTGGGTGACGACGATGACCTGGTGCGTGCGAGCCAACCGGCCGAGTCGACGCCCGACTTCGACGGCCGCACGGCCACCCACTCCGGCGTCGACCTCGTCGAAGACCATCGTCGCGCCCTTGTCCGAGCCCGCCAACACCACTTCGAGCGCCAACATCACCCGCGACAGCTCACCGCCCGACGCACTCTTGCTGATCGGCAGAGCCTGGGCACCGTCGTGCGCGGACAGGCGAAACTCGACCTCGTCGACGCCATTGCTGCCCGCATGCAGTTCGGCACCGTCGACGACGATCGGAGCCGTGTCCGACGGCCCGGCAGGCAGTGCGCGAACATCGATCTGCAGCTTGGCTTTTCCCATCGCCAAGCCCGCCAGCTCGGCGCTGACCGCCTTCGAGAGCTTCACCGACGCCTTCGCCCGTGCCGCACTGAGCTTGGCGGCAGCTGCCGCAACGTCGACCGCAGCCGCGTCGACCTTGGAGCTCAGCTCGGCGAGAGCATCGGCCGAGGTGTCGATGTGCGAGAGGCGCTCACGGGCATCCTCCGCCCAGGCGATGACACCGTCGACATCGGCGGCGTACTTGCGCGTCAGCGATTTCAGCTCGGCCTGCCGATTCAGGATCGAGTCGAGCGCGCCTGGATCGGACGGCAGATCCGTCAAGTACGAGGTGAGGTCTGCCCCGATGTCGCCGACGATGGCCATCGCGTCGTTCAGTCGCGGCAGCAGCTCGGTCAGAGCGGCGTCCTCGGCGTGTTCGAGGCGAGAGCGCGCCTCGCCCAGCAGATACAACGCCGAGGCCGTGTCCGACGCCTCCTCGGTGCTCCCGACGAGTGCCGCCGAAGCACCTTCCGCGGTCTCCCGCAACGAATCGAGGTCCCCCAGCCGGCGCACGTCCTCGGCCACCGAGCGATCTTCGCCCGGCTCCGGTGCCAAGGAGTCGATCTCCTGTAGTCCGAACTGCAGCCGGTCCGCTTCCTGTGCCAGCTCACGGCTTCGTTCGGTGCGATCGATCAGCTCGTTGCGCGCGTCGAGCCACGTCTTGCGCGCGGTGCGGTACTTCGAGACCAGCGACGCCACTGTGTCGCCGGCGAACCTGTCCAGTGCGCCGAGCTGCTGGTCGGGACGCAGCAGACGCAGCTGATCGTTCTGACCGTGCACCGTCAGCAACGAGTCGGTGAAGTTGGACAGCACCGACGCGGGCACACTGCGCCCACCGAGGTGCGCACGAGAACGACCGTCGGAGTTGACGGTACGTACGGCGATGATCGAATTGTCCTCGTCGCGTTGACCTCCCGAGGACTCGAGCACCTTGTCGACGTCCTCGATCACCTGCTCCGACGCGGTGTCGGTACTGAATCGTCCCTCGACCACCGCGCGCTGCGCTCCGAGCCGAACCCGGCCTGCGTCGGCGCGGGCACCCGACAGCAGGTGCAGACTGGTGACCACCATCGTCTTACCGGCACCGGTCTCGCCGGTGAGGACGGTCAGCCCCTCGTGAAACTGCGCACTGGCACCGGAAATGACTCCGAGGCTGTCGATCCGAATCTCTTCGAGCATCCCTACCTCGCTCTCCCCCGCCACCCGGTCACGGGCAGTTCGAATTTCTTGACCATGCGATCCGCGAACGGTGCCGAATCGAGTCGAACCCATTTGATCGGTGACGCTCCCCGCACCACCTCGACGCGAGCGCCGGCAGGCAGGCTCAATGTGCGCCTGCCGTCGCAGAACACGAATCCCGCGTGTCCGCCGGCATCGATCTCGACCGCAACGATCGACTCGGGACTGGTGACGAGCGGGCGCGCGAACAAAGCATGTGCGTTGCTCGGAATGACCAGTATCGCTTCGAGTTCCGGCCACACCACAGGTCCACCGGCCGAGAACGCGTAGGCCGTCGAACCCGTCGGCGTGGAGATCAGCACGCCGTCACACCCGAAGGCGGACACCGGTCGACCGTCGACTTCGAGGACCACCTCGAGCACTCCGAGCCGGGACCCGTTCTCGATGCTCGCCTCGTTCAACGCCCAGCCGCGATCGACCACCTGATCTCCGACGCGAACCGCGATGTCCAGCGTCATGCGTTGCTCGATGCGGTAGTCACCGGCGATGACGCGAGCCAGCGCATCTTCGAGATGGTCGGCCTCCGCCTCGGCCAGGAACCCGACGTGTCCGAGGTTGATGCCGAGCACCGGGATGGAGGCTGCTCGAGCGAGCTCGGCTGCGCGCAGGAAGGTGCCGTCACCGCCCAGGACGAGGACCATCTCGCAGCCTGCGGCCGCGTCGGGGCCGAACTCGACGACGTTGAGCTTCATGTCCGCAACGAACACGTGGTCGTGTTCCTCCGTATCGGAAGCCTCGATCTTCGATGGCTCGACCTCGTCCACCAACACGCGAAGGCAGATACCTGCTTCGTCGAACACCTTGCCTACGCGGCGGGCCGTCTCGGCGATATCCGGTCGACCGGGATGGGCGACGAGAAGTATTTCTCGGGTCGACTCCAGTTCCGGTGCCGCATGGGACGGAGTCACTGTGGTCCTTCCTCGATCGCGAGCCGGACGAGTTCCGTGATGTCGGCGCGTTGCGATTCCTCGCCTGCACCTGCCCTCAGCCACAGAAAGTACTCGACATTGCCCGACGGCCCCGGCAGTGGGCTTGCTGCCACCGCCTGCACCGTGAGGTTCAAACCGACGGCCGCCTTGGCCACGTCCTCGACGGCTTCGGCTCGCAGCGCGGGATCTCGGACCACACCGCCGGAACCCACTCGATCCTTGCCGACCTCGAACTGCGGCTTGACCATCAACACCATGTTGGTGCCCGGCTTCGAGCATGCAACGAATGCGGGAAGAACGAGCTTCA
The DNA here is from genome assembly GCF_038069675.1 of Rhodococcoides navarretei. Taxonomy (NCBI): domain Bacteria; kingdom Bacillati; phylum Actinomycetota; class Actinomycetes; order Mycobacteriales; family Nocardiaceae; genus Rhodococcoides; species Rhodococcoides navarretei. The sequence continues at coordinate 2,349,043 of NZ_JBBPCN010000001.1, read as the reverse complement.
GCGAGATGAACGACAGATCTGCGACGATGACGTCGACCGGTCCGCCGATCGTGTCGGCGTCGATCGACCGGACGTTGGTGCGGTCGACGACGTGCACTCGGTCGTCGGATTGCAGACGCCACACCAGCTGCCCGTACCCCACGTCGACAGCAACGACTTCACGAACGCCTCGACTGAGTAGAACGTCGGTGAACCCACCGGTGGATGCACCGGCGTCCAGACAACGAGCCTGTTCGACGCTCAAGCCGAGAGGCTCGAATGCGTCGAGTGCACCGAGCAGCTTGTGTGCGCCGCGTGAGGCCCACGAGACCTCGTTGTCTTCTTCGGCCACCAGCAACGGGGTGCCCGGTTCCACCGCGGTCGCAGGCTTGGAGGCCACGGCCCCGGCGATCTTCACTCGCCCTGCTTCGATCAACTCCGAGGCGTGTTCACGAGATCTGGCGAGTCCACGCCGGACCAATTCGGCGTCGACACGTGCGCGACGAGCCACGTCAGGTCTTGTCGACGGTGGTCAGGGCACGCACGAGTACCTCGTGCGCCCGGTCCAGCAGACTTGCGTCGCGCGCGAGGGCGTCGGCGTCCACGGCCTCTGAACCCTCGTGGTCCGTCGACTCGATCGTGAGCTGATTCAGCAGCGAGGAAACTTCGGTGCGAACGGTGTCCGGATCTGCCGACGACTCATCGCCGACACTGCTCGGCCGGTGCTGTCCTGGTAGTGGAATAGACGCGCTCATCGCCTCTCACGCTATCGGATGGGTCCGACGAACGCCCGATCGCCGCCGCTCTCCGAACACCGCGGTCGAATGCCGTGTCAGCACCCGAGCAGCGAACGCAGATCGTCGAGTCGATCCCCCTCGAAGCGAACGTCCGAGAAGGTCGAGCCGGACCAGGCGACGTGCAGTGTCGCGAGCGCACCCTCGAACGCATTCGGCGCACCGTCTCCGCTGTACCGCACCGACAGCACCTCGTTCTCGATGCCGACCGTCCAACCGGTCTTGCTACCGACGGTCGACGCAGTCTCGTCCTCGTTCAGGACTCCGAGATCGGCGCCGATGTGTGTGGGCCGCAGATGCCGGGGAGCACGCAACAACTCGGTAGCAGTACTGACGCCGGTCAACACCAGCAGCGACGGCAGGCCGATTTCGTTCGCACCGGCGATGTCGGTGTCGAGCCGGTCTCCGACGACCAGTGCTGAGCGTGCTCCGCTGCGCTCGATGGCGTCGTGCATGATCGGGGCAGCGGGCTTGCCTGCCACGATCGGCTCGATCTCGGTGGCGTTGCGAACCGCTGCGACCATCGACCCGTTCCCCAGAACGAGTCCTCTCTCGGTCGGCAGGGTGGCATCGATGTTGGTCGCCACCCACAACGCACCCGCACGGATGGCGAGGACGGCCTCGGCCAGCATCTTCCAGCCCGTGTCGACCGAGTGACCCTGCACCACTGCGACCGGGTCGTCGTCGGCAGACCTGACCGGTAGGAGACCGACTTTGGTGATCTCGTCCGCCAACGCGTCGGTACCGACGACGAGCACGCGAGAACCTGGGTCCAACTTGCCCGCCAACACACGGGCACCGGCCTCGGAACTGGTGACGACGAACTCTGCCGTGGTGTCGAAGCCGAGCCCACGCAGATGTTCGGCAACGTCCTCGGGGGCTCGGCTGGCATTGTTGGTGACGAAGTACTGCTTCTCCGCACCGCCCGACAGTGCTTCGACTGCACCTGCAATGGGGTCCTTACCGGCATAGACGGTGCCGTCGAGGTCGAGCAGGAGAACGTCGTGGAGATCACGCAGCACCGTCACCGATTGCCTCCGGACAGCTCCTCGACTCGCTCTTCCGCGTCGGTCTCACCATCGACATCGGCTGCGGCAGCGTTGAGGAACCACTTCACACCTTCGTCGACGCGACCCGCCGCAACGAGCGCATCTGCATAGACGTAGAACAGGCGAGCAGCCGCGGTTCCCGAGCGAGATGCGTCGAGATCCGGAGTCTGCAGAGTGACCACAGCCTGGTCGTACTGGTTCAGATCCATTCGGGCACCTGCCACAACGATCCGAAGCTCCGACGCTTCCTCGCCGGTCAACTCACGCGCTTCGTCGCTGCGACCGAGTTCGATAGCGCGCTCGGGTCGGCCGAGTCCGCGCTCGCAGTCGGCCATCACAGCGATCAGACCCGGTCCGCCGGCCATCCGCCGAGCGGCGCGAAGCTCCGACAATGCTTCGGCCCACTCGCCGGCGTGGTAAGCCGCGATCCCTGCGGTTTCGCGCACTACGGCGATGCGGCCGGCTCGCTGACGAGCAGCGCGCGCGTGCAGCAGCGCCAACTGCGGATCGTCGTCGAGCAGCCTGCTGGTCATCACGAGGTGACGTGCGACGGCGGTTGCGTTGTTCTTGTCCAGGCTCAGCAGGTCTCGACGCACTGCGGGTTCGAGCTGTCCGGCTTCGACCTCGTCGGGTAGATCCGGCTCATCGGGACGCGGCGGTCGACGGTCCGACGACGCGCTGTTTCCGCGGCGATCGCCGGAGAACCCACCTTCACCGCCACGCCTGCGGGGAGGACCGTCCGAGCGACGCGAGTCTCCGCGGCGGTCCTGAGCGCGGGGGTTGCGGTCTCGGGACTCGCTCGGGCGGTTGCCGCCGTCACCTCGGGAGGGGCGACGATCGTTGTTGTCTTCCGACACGGGCGTCCTTTCGGATTTCGGTACAAACGCAAAAAGGGGACCCACCAAGTGGGTCCCCTTCTTACAACGGGTGTTCGGCGGTGTCCTACTCTCCCACACCCTGTCGAGTGCAGTACCATCGGCGCTGGAGGGCTTAGCTTCCGGGTTCGGAATGGGACCGGGCGTTTCCCCTCCGCTATGGCCGCCGTAACTCTGTGAAACAGTGTCACGAGCGAACCTGTCACCCACGCGAGTGTGGGTGGCGGATTCGTGTATTCGATTGTGCTCAGTGAACAACTCGTGTGTTGTTTCAGATATTGCACAGTGGACGCGTAGCTTCTTTGTGGTAAGTCCTCGGCCTATTAGTACCAGTCACCTGCATCGGTTACCCGACTTCCAGTTCTGGCCTATCAACCCGGTGGTCTGCCGGGGGCCTTACCCCCTCGAGGGGGTGAGAAACCTCATCTTGGAACAGGCTTCCCGCTTAGATGCTTTCAGCGGTTATCCCTTCCGAACGTAGCCAACCAGCGGTGCTCCTGGTGGAACAACTGGCACACCAGAGGTTCGTCCGTCCCGGTCCTCTCGTACTAGGGACAGCCTTCCTCAAGTTTCTTACGCGCGCGGCGGATAGAGACCGAACTGTCTCACGACGTTCTAAACCCAGCTCGCGTGCCGCTTTAATGGGCGAACAGCCCAACCCTTGGGACCTACTCCAGCCCCAGGATGCGACGAGCCGACATCGAGGTGCCAAACCATCCCGTCGATATGGACTCTTGGGGAAGATCAGCCTGTTATCCCCGGGGTACCTTTTATCCGTTGAGCGACACCGCTTCCACTTGCCGGTGCCGGATCACTAGTCCCGACTTTCGTCCCTGCTCGACTTGTCAGTCTCACAGTCAAGCTCCCTTGTGCACTTGCACTCGACACCTGATTGCCAACCAGGCTGAGGGAACCTTTGGGCGCCTCCGTTACATTTTAGGAGGCAACCGCCCCAGTTAAACTACCCACCAGGCACTGTCCCTGAACCAGATCATGGTCCGAGGTTGAGGTATCCAATACGATCAGAGTGGTATTTCAACAACGACTCCACAGTAACTGGCGTCACCGCTTCACAGTCTCCCACCTATCCTACACAAACCGAACCGAACACCAATACCAAGCTGTAGTGAAGGTCCCGGGGTCTTTTCGTCCTGCCGCGCGTAACGAGCATCTTTACTCGTAATGCAATTTCGCCGAGTCTATGGTTGAGACAGCTGAGAAGTCGTTACGCCATTCGTGCAGGTCGGAACTTACCCGACAAGGAATTTCGCTACCTTAGGATGGTTATAGTTACCACCGCCGTTTACTGGGGCTTAAATTCTCAGCTTCGCCATCACTGGCTAACCGGTCCTCTTAACCTTCCAGCACCGGGCAGGCGTCAGTCCGTATACATCGTCTTACGACTTCGCACGGACCTGTGTTTTTAGTAAACAGTCGCTTCTCACTGGTCTCTGCGGCCCCACCCAGCTCAGGAAGTAAATTCCGTCACCGGACAGGGCCCCCCTTCTCCCGAAGTTACGGGGGCATTTTGCCGAGTTCCTTAACCATAGTTATCTCGATCGCCTTAGTATTCTCTACCTGACCACCTGTGTCGGTTTGGGGTACGGGCCGTGTAACAACTCACTAGAGGCTTTTCTCGGCAGCATAGGATCACTGAATTCGCCTCAATCGGCTACGCATCACCTCTCAGGCTTCATGAACGGCGGATTTGCCTACCGTTCGCCCTACAGGCTTACACCAGTACAACCACTGACTGGCCCAGCTACCTTCCTGCGTCACCCCATCGCTTGGCTACTACCAGATCAGGTCCCACGCATCCACCACACGCCGGCCACCCGAAGGCGGCAAGTCATATGGATTCAGGGTGGTTAGTGTCACTGATTCACCATGGGCGCGGTTACACGGGTACGGGAATATCAACCCGTTGTCCATCGGCTACGCCTGTCGGCCTCGTCTTAGGTCCCGACTCACCCTGGGCGGATTAACCTGGCCCAGGAACCCTTGGTCATTCGGCGGACGAGTTTCTCACTCGTCTTTCGCTACTCATGCCTGCATTCTCACTCGCGCAGCCTCCACACCTGGATCACTCCGATGCTTCCATGGCTGCACGACGCTCCCCTACCCACCCACACACCTGCACACAAATCCGCAGACTTGCATGGGGCTGTTGTGTGAGTGCCGCAGCTTCGGTGGTGTACTTGAGCCCCGCTACATTGTCGGCGCAGGATCACTTGACCAGTGAGCTATTACGCACTCTTTCAAGGGTGGCTGCTTCTAAGCCAACCTCCTGGTTGTCTTCGCGACCCCACATCCTTTTCCACTTAGTACACGCTTAGGGACCTTAGCTGGCGATCTGGGCTGTTTCCCTCTCGACTACGAACCTTATCGCCCGCAGTCTCACTGCCACGCTCTCACTCACCGGCATTCGGAGTTTGGCTGATTTCGGTAAGCTTGTAGGCCCCCTAGACCATCCAGTAGCTCTACCTCCGGCGAGAAACACGTGACGCTGCACCTAAATGCATTTCGGGGAGAACCAGCTATCACGGAGTTTGATTGGCCTTTCACCCCTACCCACAACTCATCCCCTCAGTTTTCAACCTAAGTGGGTTCGGTCCTCCACGACGTCTTACCGTCGCTTCAACCTGGCCATGGGTAGATCACTCCGCTTCGGGTCTAGAACACGCCACTACACCACAAACGTGGATACGCCCTATTCGGACTCGCTTTCGCTACGGCTACCCCACACGGGTTAACCTCGCGACATGCCACTAACTCGCAGGCTCATTCTTCAAAAGGCACGCCATCACCAGCAACAGAACAAACTGTTCACCAGCTTTGACGGATTGTAAGCGCACGGTTTCAGGTACTATTTCACTCCCCTCCCGGGGTACTTTTCACCTTTCCCTCACGGTACTAGTCCGCTATCGGTCACCAGGGAGTATTCAGGCTTATCGGGTGGTCCCGACAGATTCACAGCAGATTTCACGGGCCCGCTGCTACTTGGGTATCCACAACAACAGTTGCAGTGTTTTCGTCTACGGGACTCTCACCCTCTACGACAGGCCGTTCCAGACCACTTCGACTAACACCACAATTTCTCACTGTCGGCCGATCCGGCAGAATCGACAATGCAAACCCCACAACCCTCCATACGCAACCCCTGCCGGGTATCACACGCACAAAGTTTGGCCTCATCCGCTTTCGCTCGCCACTACTCACGGAATCACTATTGTTTTCTCTTCCTGTGGGTACTGAGATGTTTCACTTCCCCACGTTCCCTCCACACACCCTATATATTCAGGTGCAGGTAACACGACATCACTCGTGCTGGGTTTCCCCATTCGGACACCCTCGGATCACAGCTCGGTTGACAGCTCCCCGAGGCTTATCGCAGCCTCCTACGTCCTTCATCGGCTCCTGGTGCCAAGGCATCCACCGTACGCTCTTCATTACTTACAACAAAGATGCTCGCGTCCACTGTGCAATTCTCAAACAACACACACACCACCATGTTCACGCCACCCTCAGACACCGAGAAACTTTCATCCCTCAGCCGATAGAACCAGCCATGACAGCCTGCATATGTCTTGCCTAGAAAGAAACATGCTTACGCGTGTTCTCTCAGGACCCAACAGTGCATCGATATAGACATCGCCGGCGGAGTCGTTGAAGACCCACCGATACGCGATGTCTGGTTGTCAGTGTTCCACCCGTGAGCTCCCGCCGTTCCACGTGTGGGAACGAAACGGGCTCTGCCAGACCATCATCCGAGCACCTGTGTGCTGGTACATGTTCTGGAGAATGCTCCTTAGAAAGGAGGTGATCCAGCCGCACCTTCCGGTACGGCTACCTTGTTACGACTTCGTCCCAATCGCCGATCCCACCTTCGACGGCTCCCTCCCACGAGGGGTTAGGCCACCGGCTTCGGGTGTTACCGACTTTCATGACGTGACGGGCGGTGTGTACAAGGCCCGGGAACGTATTCACCGCAGCGTTGCTGATCTGCGATTACTAGCGACTCCGACTTCACGGGGTCGAGTTGCAGACCCCGATCCGAACTGAGACCAGCTTTAAGGGATTCGCTCCACCTCACGGTCTCGCAGCCCTCTGTACTGGCCATTGTAGCATGTGTGAAGCCCTGGACATAAGGGGCATGATGACTTGACGTCGTCCCCACCTTCCTCCGAGTTGACCCCGGCAGTCTCTTACGAGTCCCCGCCATAACGCGCTGGCAACATAAGACAAGGGTTGCGCTCGTTGCGGGACTTAACCCAACATCTCACGACACGAGCTGACGACAGCCATGCACCACCTGTACACCGACCACAAGGGGGACCGTATCTCTACGGTTTTCCGGTGTATGTCAAACCCAGGTAAGGTTCTTCGCGTTGCATCGAATTAATCCACATGCTCCGCCGCTTGTGCGGGCCCCCGTCAATTCCTTTGAGTTTTAGCCTTGCGGCCGTACTCCCCAGGCGGGGCGCTTAATGCGTTAGCTACGGCACAGATCCCGTGGAAGGAACCCACACCTAGCGCCCACCGTTTACGGCGTGGACTACCAGGGTATCTAATCCTGTTTGCTACCCACGCTTTCGTTCCTCAGCGTCAGTTGTTTCCCAGAGACCCGCCTTCGCCACCGGTGTTCCTCCTGATATCTGCGCATTTCACCGCTACACCAGGAATTCCAGTCTCCCCTGAAACACTCAAGTCTGCCCGTATCGCCTGCAAGCCCGAAGTTGAGCCCCGGGTTTTCACAAACGACGCGACAAACCGCCTACGAACTCTTTACGCCCAGTAATTCCGGACAACGCTCGCACCCTACGTATTACCGCGGCTGCTGGCACGTAGTTAGCCGGTGCTTCTTCTGCAGGTACCGTCACTCACGCTTCGTCCCTGCTGAAAGAGGTTTACAACCCGAAGGCCTTCATCCCTCACGCGGCGTCGCTGCATCAGGCTTCCGCCCATTGTGCAATATTCCCCACTGCTGCCTCCCGTAGGAGTCTGGGCCGTGTCTCAGTCCCAGTGTGGCCGGTCACCCTCTCAGGTCGGCTACCCGTCGTCGCCTTGGTAGGCCATTACCCCACCAACAAGCTGATAGGCCGCGGGCCCATCCTGCACCGATAAATCTTTCCACCACACACCATGCGGCATGCGGTCATATCCGGTATTAGACCCAGTTTCCCAAGCTTATCCCAGAGTGCAGGGCAGATCACCCACGTGTTACTCACCCGTTCGCCGCTCGTGTACCCCGAAAGGCCTTACCGCTCGACTTGCATGTGTTAAGCACGCCGCCAGCGTTCGTCCTGAGCCAGGATCAAACTCTCCGTAAAAGACCTGCGAAACAACGATCCGAAGACCGTGAATCAGTCAAAGACATCAAGTCAAATCACTAGCAAAAAAACTCAACTAGCATATTTAAAACAACACCCGACAACAACCACCACAAGCGGATGGCTGATACATCGAATGCTTTCACCAAATAAAATTCGGCACTGACATTCATCGACACACTGTTGAGTTCTCAAAGAACACGCACACACCATTCACCAGCGAGCTGAAGCTCGTAGATGTCCGGGGCAACCGTTCCAGCTTAGATCAGACGATCGAACACAGTCAAACTGCGCTTCTCATCCATGAAGGAGTCGAGCCTCGCGGCTCACCACCTTCGATGTGTCGTAAGCGAACTTTGCGTTACTCAGGCCTTGCGGTCTGGGCTGGCGTCCGTGTCGCTCTGACCTGGACAAAGTTACGCCCCGGATAACAACGCGTCAAATCCCCAGGTCGTTCACACGCGATTCGTGTGAACAGCCTGGTCGCAACCGGTCACTTACCCATCTGACGGGCGTCGTAACCAAATTACATGGATGTGACTCCGCCCACTGGCAACCGAGGAGAACTAACCGGCGATTCGCGCGCCGGCGAAGTTCCGCTTTCCGCGTCGGACCACCAACCACCGGCCGTGCAGTAGATCGGCCGCGCCGGGCGTCCAGTCCTCGTCGGAGATCTTGACGTTGTTGACCGATGCGCCGCCCTCCTTGACCGCGCGCCGAGCAGCACCCTTGCTTTCGCTCAATCCGGTAGCGACCAGCAAATCGACGATGGTGTTCGGTGCACCGGCCTCGATGTCCGCCACCGACGCTTCTTGCAGCGCGGCAGCGAGCGTCTTTTCATCGAGCTCCGTCAGTTCCGCCCGCCCGAACAGGGCCTGGCTGGCGAGTTCGACCGATCGCGTCGCCGCTTCACCGTGGACGAGCGTGGTCATCTCGGCGGCAAGGCGCTTCTGCGCTTCGCGCGCATGCGGACGCTCGGTGGTCGCCGACTCGAGTTCTGCCAACTCGTCCTTGGACAGGAAAGTGAACCAGCGCAGGTACTTCACCACGTCCGCGTCACCGGTATTCACGAAGTACTGGTACCAGGCGTAGGGGCTCGTCATCTCCGGGTCGAGCCACAGGCTGCCGCCTCCGGTGGACTTGCCGAACTTCTTGCCGTCGGCGGACGTGACCAGAGGAACCGTCATCGCGTGGACCGACTCGGCGTCCTGGCGCCGGTTCAGCTCCACCCCCGCGATGATGTTTCCCCACTGATCGGAGCCACCGATCTGGAGACTGCAGCCGTACTGCCTGCGAAGCTGCACGTAGTCGTTCGCCTGCAGCAGCATGTAGCTGAACTCGGTGTACGACATTCCGTCGCTTTCGAGCCTGTTCTTCACAGTCTCGCGAGCAAGCATCACGTTGATCGAGAAGTGCTTGCCGATGTCGCGTAGAAAATCGATCGCGGACAGCTCCCCCGTCCACGACAGATTGTTCACCACCACTGCACCCGTCGGGCTCTCGTCCAGGTCGACGAACCGCTCGAGCTGACCACGGATGCGCGACGCCCACTCGGTGACAACTTCAGGGGAATTCATGGTGCGCTCCCCCACGTCGCGAGGGTCACCGATGAGCCCCGTCGCACCGCCGGCGAGAATGATCGGCCGATGTCCGGCCCGCTGGAACCGCTTGAGCGCGAGCAACGGCACCAAGTGCCCTGCATGCAGCGACGGACCGGTCGGATCGAAACCGGAATACAGCGTGATCGGACCCTCGGAAGTCGCCTCCCTCAGCGCGTCCACGTCGGTGGACTGCGCGATCAGTCCACGCCAGGTCATTTCGTCGATGATGTTCTCGCTCACGACGTCGATCCTCCCGCATGGACGCATCCAGCCCGCGGTCAGGCCTCCGAGCCACCGGGAGCGTCGGCGCGAGGACTGCGTTTGTAGCTCGATACCGCCGACGATCCGCGGATCCAGAAGCGCCACGGACGATCCGGTGCCAGACTCACCCCGACCCGTGGTCCGGACGCAAGAGCCGTGCCCGGCAGCGGACGGTCGAGCAGTTGCAGGGTGACAGCGGACGACGCGTCGAACAGCTCCGTACCGTTGTCCGCCAGCGCGACTCCCAGTGCTCGACCGAGATTGCCCGGTCCACGGGCCCAACCGGCCTCGACCCGCGGCGATCGTGGACCGCGGCCGGCGCGCCTGCTCTCGACGACGTCGTGACCCGCCACCACTTCACCCGCTCGCAGCAACACCGCAGCGGCCGTACCGTCCGGGCCGCAGCTGACGTTCATGCAGAGGTGCATCCCGTAACTCAGGTAGACGTACAGACGCCCTGCGGGACCGAACATCACCACGTTGCGAGGAGTCGGCCCCCGGAAAGAATGTGCAGCCGGATCGGGCCACGGACCATCGAGCGGACCACCGTAGGCCTCGACCTCCACGATGCGCACGGACACGTCGCCCACGGTGACGGTTCCACCGAGGATGCGTCGCGCTGCGTCGTCGGGCTCCCCGATCTCCAAGTCAGCGACATTCATTCATCCCATGATGCTTCGCCCTTGACGACCGGGCACCGACGGGGCTATGACTTCGACATCCGATGCGTCTGGAGGCCAGTATGGCGTTCACCGGGCAACATGCCGTCGAGATCACGGGACTGACGGTTCGCCGCGGCAAGCGAACGGTGCTGCGCACTCTGTCTCTGACAATCCCTCGTGTGCCATCACCGGACTTCTCGGTCCGTCGGGCTGCGGCAAGACGACTCTGATGCGTGCGATCGTCGGTACTCAGATCGTGCACAGCGGAACCGTGACCGTTCTCGGAACTCCGGCCGGTTCGGCACCGTTGCGCCGCACGGTCGGGTACGTGACTCAGGCCCCGAGCGTGTACCGAGACCTCACCGTTCGCGAGAACGTGCAGTACTTCGGGTCGCTGTACGGTCGCCGACGCGCGGACGTGCTGTCCGCCATCGAGTCGGTCGGACTGGCCGACCACGCGTCGTCACGGGCCGGCGAACTCTCGGGTGGCCAACTGGGGAGGGTCTCCCTGGCCAGCGCGCTGGTTGCCGAACCCGAGCTGATCGTCCTCGACGAACCGACCGTCGGCTTGGATCCCGTACTGCGCTCGGAGCTGTGGTCGCGTTTCGCCGATATCGCGGCACGCGGCACAACGGTGCTGGTCTCGAGCCATGTGATGGAGGAGGCGGAGCGCTGCAGCCGTCTCGTTCTGATGCGCGACGGCACCGTGCTGGCTCAATCGAGCCCGGAGGCGCTACTCGCGCGCACGAACGAAACGACCCTCGATCGCGCATTCCTGTCTCTCATCAGATCTACGGAACAGACACCGTGAACGCGCGAATCTACGCCGCGAGCACCGTCCGCATCCTGCGACAGCTCAGAGCAGACCACCGATCGGCGGCCATGGTTCTGCTCGTTCCGTCCCTGTTGATGGTGTTGCTGTACTTCCTGTACGAAGACGTGCCGACCCAGCCGAACCAGCAGCCGTTGTTCGATCGGATCGCCATCACGATGCTCGGCATCCTGCCGTTCGTCGTCATGTTCCTGATCACGTCGATCTCGATGCAGCGTGAACGCACCTCGGGAACGCTCGAACGCCTGCTGACCACTCCCATGTCCAAACTGGACCTGCTCGCGAGCTACGGGTCCGCCTTCTCGCTCGCCGCTGTCGCCCAGGCGCTACTCGCATGCACCGTCGCGTTCGGACTTCTCGGGCTCGACATCGAGGGCTCGGTCGGTTGGGTTCTGGCGATCGCAGTCCTGGGAGCGATGCTCGGCGTCGCCATCGGTCTGCTGTGCAGCGCATTCGCTCGCACCGAATTTCAAGCCGTCCAGTTCATGCCGGTCGTCGTGATTCCACAGCTGTTTCTGTGCGGACTTCTGGTGCCGCGTGACCAGATGCCGAATTGGCTGAGCACGATCAGCAATCTTCTACCGTTGAGCTACCTGGTCGACGCGCTCCAGGAGATATCCCGGTACCCCGGAGTCACCGGGGGCATATGGACCGACATCGCCGTGGTCGCGGGGTTCACCGTTGCCGCACTGAGCGGGGCGGCCGCGACATTACGTCGCCGAACCCCGTGACAGATCTAGGAGGTGGCGCGAGCCAGGATCGACTCGTGCTCGGCGTCGTCGACATCTCGGGCGTCGTCGGCGAGCAACACCGGAATACCGTTCTCGATCGGATACGCACGCCGCAGACGCGGGTTGTAGAGCAATTCCCCTTCGACCAACAGCAGCGGACCCTTGTCCACTGGGCACGCGAGAATGGAAAGCAGTGTCGAATCGATTGCCACGGGTGTCCTTCGCTCTGCTCCGGTCGAACCGAAGTGGTGTATTCGCTTACGCTACCGAACCTGCCATTTCCCAGCAGGCTCCACTCCTACGACGACTGCTCGGCAACCGCCTCGCGTCCGATAAATCGTTCGGCCACAACGGCTTTCGTTAGCCTGCGGTAACTGTTCGACTCCGAGTCGTAGTACCACGACCGCGCGCTCGGCGTCGGAATTCCGGACTTCTTCAATGCCGTTGCGGTCGGGCGGTACGCGCGCCCCACCGGAATCTCGGGCACCACGTGCACGATCGCCGGACGCTCGGCAGGAAGCAGAACCCCGAGCGCGTCTGTCAACGCACGAGCCGTGATGACCGCTTCCGGCTGCAGCGAGATGGCACAGACCGCTACCTCGACGGCGGACGCCTCGACACGCACCGACCGCGGACGATCGGCAGTCACCCGCACCCCGTAGACCACGGCCGAATCGACCTGATCGAGGTCTCCCACGGCGTCGACGATCGGCTGGGTGTACACGGGACCGCACGCCGAACGCACCACTGTGTCCTTGCGGTCGACGAGCCAGTAATCGCCATCGGAATCGCGACGGAACAGGTTTTCGGTCGGGATCCAGGCGTCTGTGGGCTCGAATACTCCGCGCATGACGGGACTGGTGGCTTCGCCGTCTCCGCTCGGTCGGCCGAGGAGCAGCCCGATCTCGTCGTCGCGGCACTGCCGTACGAAGCCGTCGTCGTCCTCTTCGAGGCGGCCGGTGATCGGGTCGTACGCCGCCAGCGCAACCCGAGCACTACCAGGCAGCGGACGACCTTTGGAGCCGATCTTCGAGCCCGCCACATTGGCCAGAATCACATCGTTCTCGGTGGATGCGTAGAACTCGAGCACCCGAGCCGGGCTGAACCGCGCCAACGTGCGACGCCACAGCCCCACCGGCATGCCGGAGCCGATGAACAGACGCACCGGGTGACCGGAGTCGACCGGGAACCGGCCGTCGTCGAGGATCTGCCGCATCATCGTCCACGTGTAGCTCACGACGGTGACGCCGTAGCGGTAGACCTCTTCGCTGAACCGCTCGGGCTCGAGACCACGCGAAAGTGCAATTCGCGATCCGCCTGCGAGTGCACCACCGATAGTGACGAGAATCCCGGCCGAATGATGAAGCGGGGCAAGGCAATAGACGGTGTCGCCGGGACCGAGCGCGGCCGTCGTGGCAGTACCGAAGGCAGACAGTGCCCACCGATGATTGGTGATGTACCGCGGTTCGAGACCACGGTCGGTTGTCGTGAACAGGATCATCGCAAGCTCGCGAGCACGACCCGGATCGGGCTCGTACCACTGAGGCAGACGCACCGCATCGGGATCGATGGCCTCGAGGTCGGTGACCTCGTAGCCGGCCGGGATGTCGAGTCGCCGACTGTCTCCGCCGCCGAGCACCAGGACGTTCGGTGCCACCGGAACTGCGGACGCCACGTTGTCCGGATCGGCGATCACCGTGTCGACGTCGACGGTCCGTAGGGCTGCAGTCAGGTCGCTGCCCGGTTGCAGCAGAACCGGCACTGCCCCGATCCGCGACAGCGCGGCAATCGCGGCCAGCGCGCTGGGCCGAGTCTCCATCAACACTCCGACGCGCGACGACGGTCGCACTCCGACGCTGATCAGGCCCCGCACGACATTGTCGATGCGCACGTTGACCGCATCGTAGGTGTGCACCCTGTCGTCGAACAGGAAGCACTCCCCGTTCGGAGACTTACGGCCCTGCTCGGCGATCAAGCGACCCAGAGACACGCGACTGTGTGGCTGCATCTGACCGAGTCGCGCGAGTCGCGGCAAGGTACGCACGGCCTCGGACGAGATCTCTCGCGTACCGCGCACTGCACCGGTCGCCGCCGATGCCAGCCCGCGCCCGACGCCGACGCCCACCTCGGCAATGGAGGCAGCGGTATGGATCAGACGATTGGTGATGGAGACCCCGCTGTCGAAGTCGCTGTGGTCCTCGCGTTCCATCACGCGGACCGCCTCGGGCTTCGGTCCTAGATCCTCTCGCCATCGGATCCAGTTTCCGGTCGTCGGCCATGTCTGCGCAGCAGCGGTACTGCCGACGACCAACCCGAAGTGGCCGGCGCGCAACGTCGTCTCGAAGACCTGGGCGCGCGGTGCAGCGCGCTGAATGCCGCGCACGGCCAACGGTTGACCGATGTCGTCGACCTCGCCGACGAAAGCCAGGACCGGAACCGTGAGTTCGGCGAGCGTCAGCAACCTGTCCTTGATGACGAACCCACCGGTCATCATGCGATTGTGAACGACGAACTGCTTCAACAATTCCGCCACGGCCGGGCCGGACCAGGCCACCCACCCGTCCATCGCCAGGAATCGTCGCTGCGGCTCCCGCGGCAACAGTGCCTCGCGGTCGTGCAACTGGCGAAGGAAATCCAGGCGTGACCGCACAGTCTTCGCCGGATCGAGCAGCTGAAATCCCGTCCGGGCCATCCAACCCGACACTGCGAGCCGGGTGAAGACGTGGTCCGCGAGAAACTCGGCACCCCGCGTCGCCACCCCGGCAGGGATTCCGAGAGGCAATCCGGCCAAGGTGTCTACCGGGGCCCCGAATGTGATGAGGCTGGCCAGATTGCGGCCGCCTCGGTACGCGGCTGCCTGGTAGCAGAACATTCCGCCCTGGGAGTAGCCGCCCAGGTGGACGTCGCGTCCGGTGTACTCGTGCACTTTGTCGACGACCTCGCTGATCGCCACGACGTGGTCGGCGAGCGTGCGGCCCCACCCGCCTTCTTCGGTATCGGGCGATCCGAAGTCGACAACCCACGGATCGAGACCCATACCGTGCAGAATTCCGGCCGCGCCTTGGTCGGTGGTGACGTCGTAGACATCGGCCGAGACCATCATCGGCGGAATGAGCACCACCGGCGGACTGTCCGCGGGCACATCGTCGGGGAAGTAACGCCGAAGCCGATACATCGGCTCGCGGTCCATCACCCGAAACGGCGACGGATCCACCTCGGTTTCGAGACCACCCAGACGGATGACCTCGAGACCGTTCTGCGCCGTGGCGATGGCTCGGCGCAGTGGACCGCGTACGGCGTCTGCATTCAGTCCCACAAATACACTCCTGCGTTCGGCCCCGACGGAACGACCGGCATCGATCTTCGCGTGACGAAAGCTTCTCACATCACACTCGGGGAACCGGTATGGATATCGATTGCGCACTCAGTGCCGCAACACCGGTTCCTCGGCCCATGCACGCAGGGTCCCGGCAATCGCCCGCACGCCCCCCAGCTGATGCGCGACCTGCACGGCCGCCGTGCCACCGCGCGCATCCCGCGACGAGATGGAACCCTCCACCGTGAGCACCTCACGAACGGCCGGAGTGAGGGACGGATCGATCGCGGCCAGCTCGTCGTCGGTCAGATCCACCAACCCGACGCCTCGCGCCTCGGCCGCCCGCACGCAGGCTCCTGCAGCCTCGTGAGCAACACGGAACGCAATCCCCTGCCGCACCATCCATTCGGCGATGTCGGTGGCGAGTGTGAACCCGGCCGGTGCCAGCTCGGCCATGCGTTCGGTGTGGAACTCCAGGGTCGCCGTCAAACCCGTGAGCGCAGGTAGCAACAGCTCGAGCTGCGCCACCGAATCGAACACCGGCTCCTTGTCTTCCTGAAGATCACGGTTGTAGGCCAACGGTTGCGCCTTCAACGTGGCCAGCAGGCCGGTCAGATTTCCGATCAAACGGCCGGTCTTTCCCCGGGTCAACTCCGCGACGTCCGGGTTCTTCTTCTGCGGCATGATCGAACTACCGGTGGACCACGCGTCGGCCAGCGTCACGTAGCCGTACTCGGGCGTGCTCCACGAGATGACCTCCTCGGCGAATCGCGACAGATCGACCGCCGTCATCGCCAACACGAAGGCCGCTTCGGCGGCGAAGTCACGCGAGGAGGTGGCGTCGATCGAGTTCTCGGCCGACGAGTCGAACCCGAGCTCGGCTGCGATCTTCTCCGGACTGAGCCCGAGCGACGAACCGGCAAGAGCACCGGAACCGTACGGCGACACCGCTGCTCGCGTGTCGAAATCCGCGAAGCGCTGAACATCGCGCAGCAGCGGATGGGTGTGCGCGAGCATATGATGCGCCAGCAACACCGGCTGTGCGGCCTGCGAATGCGTCTTGCCCGGCATGACGGCCGTCGGATGCGCCGCTGCCTGGGTGGCCAACGCGTCGACCACGTCGAGAACGCCGACCGACACCCGGCGGACGGCGTCGCGCAGCCACATCCGGAACAGCGTGGCCACCTGGTCGTTGCGGGATCGGCCCGCGCGCAACCGACCACCGACCTCGGGTCCGACCCGATCGATCAACCCGCGTTCGAGAGCTCCGTGCACGTCCTCGTCCGACTCGGCTGCCACGAACGCTCCCGAGGAGACGTCGTCGGCGAGGCGCTGCAAACCGTCGAGCATGGTCTCGAGGTCCTGCGGGGTGAGTAGTCCGGCACCGTTCAGCACGCGAGCGTGTGCCATGGATGCGCGGATGTCGTACGGCGCGAGCACCCAGTCGAAGTGTGTCGACTTGCTCAACGCCGCCATGGCGGCGGCCGGCCCGGATGCGAATCTGCCGCCCCAGAGCGAACCTTCGTTGGTTCCGTGCGAGGTCTCCGAATTCGTCACAGGCCCAGGTCCCTCTTCGCGGCGATCTTCGACGAGAGTCCGTGCAGCTGAACGAATCCCTTGGCCGCGGACTGGTCGAACGTGTCGCCCTCGTCGTAGGTGGCGAGATTGAAGTCGTACAGCGACTCGCCGCTGCGGCGTCCGTTGACGATGATCCCGCCCGCGTGCAGAACCAGGCGGATATCGCCGGAGACGTGCTCCTGCGTGTGCTGCACGAACGTGTCGAGAGCACCCTTGAGCGGGGAATACCAGAGGCCGTCGTACACCAGCTCGGCCCACTTCTGGTCGGTATGGCGCTTGTAGCGACCGAGCTCGCGCTCGAGGGTCACGTGCTCGAGCTCCTCGTGGGCGCGGATGAGCACCATGGCACCGGGTGCCTCGTAGATCTCGCGACTCTTGATGCCGACGAGCCGATCCTCCACCACGTCCAAACGCCCGACACCCTGAGCACCCGCACGAGTGTTGAGCTCCTGGATCGCTTCGAGTACCGAGACCGGACGGCCGTCGATCGCGACGGGACGACCCTTGTCGAACGAGACGACGAGCTCGTCCGGAGCTTGGAAGTTGACCGTCGGATCCTCGGTGTAGTCGTAGACATCCTTGGTCGGCGCGTTCCACAGGTCTTCGAGGAAACCGGTCTCCACCGCGCGCCCCCAGACGTTCTGGTCGATCGAGAACGGCGACTTGGTGGTCACGTTGATCGGGATGTCGTTCTCCTCGGCGAACTTGATCGCCTTCTCGCGCGTCCACGCGTAGTCGCGAACCGGTGCCAACACCTCGAGCTCGGGGGCGAGGGTGTTGAAGCCGACCTCGAACCGAACCTGATCGTTGCCCTTACCCGTGCACCCGTGTGCGACAACGGTTCCGCCGTGCGCCCGGGCGTTCTCCACGAGGTGCTTGACGATCAACGGACGGCTGATGGCCGACACGAGCGGGTATCGATCCATGTACAGCGCGTTGGACTGCACCGTCGGCAAGCAGTACTCGTCGGCGAACTCGTCCCTGGCGTCGACGACGACGGATTCGACTGCGCCGCAATCGAGTGCGCGCTGACGCACGACGTCCATGTCCTCGCCGCCCTGGCCCAGATCGATGGCGACGGCAACGACCTCCTTGCCCGTCTCCCTCCCGATCCAGCTGATGGCGACGGAGGTGTCGAGTCCGCCGGAGTAGGCGAGGATGACGCGTTCGGCCATGGTGTTCAAGCTCCTTCGTTGTTCGTGTTGCGCATGATGGGTAACCGGATCTCAGTTACCGCGTCGAGCAAGCTTTTCGATCTTGTCCGCGACCTCGCCACCGGTATGTGGCTCGCGGGCGATCAACAGAATCGTGTCGTCGCCGGCGATGGTCCCGACGATCTCGGGCATCGCAGCACGATCCAGAGCGCTGGCCAGGTAGTGTGCCGCGCCGGGTGGCGTCCGGAGTACGGCCTGGTTCCCGCTGTGATCGGTGGACACCAACAACTCCCCCAGCAACTTCAGGAGGCGGTCGGTGCCGCCGGACACTCCGCGGACCGGGCTGCCGTCCTCGGGCACGACGTACACCCCCACTCCACCGTCGGGTGCGCGGAGTTTCACGGCACCCAATTCCTCGAGGTCCCGCGACAGCGTGGCCTGAGTGGTGTCGATTCCCTCGGCCGCGAGCAGCGACGCCAGCTGCGGTTGACTGCGCACCTGATGCGTGGCCAGCAACGCGATGATCCGTGCCTGCCTGCCCGCGCGGGTCGACGCGGTCAACGGCACCGCAGTGACGTCCTCGCTCATGGTCGGCGGGCCTGCTCGAGAAGCCACACCAGCAGTGCCTTCTGCGCATGCAGACGGTTCTCGGCCTCGTCCCAGACCACACTCTGGGGACCGTCGAGCACCTCGTCGGTGATCTCCTCGCCGCGATGTGCGGGGAGGCAGTGCAGCACGACAGCGTCCGACTGCGCCTTCGAGAGCAGATCGGAATCGATGCGATACGGCCGGAACGGAGCGACGCGATCGAGACCGTCGTTCTCCTGGCCCATCGACGTCCAGGTGTCGGTGACGAGCGCGTCGGCACCGGTGGCGGCCTCGACCGGGTCCTCGGTGATGGTGATGGTGGCCCCGGTTTCCTCGGCGCGTGCATGGGCCGCGTCGAGAACGTAGCCGAGCGGCGCGAAATCCTTGGGCGCGGCGATCCGCACGTTCAGCCCGGCCGTCACTCCGCCGATGAGCAGCGAGTGCGCCATGTTGTTGGCACCGTCACCGAAGTAGGCCAAGGTGCGACCCTGCAGATTTCCCTTGTGCTCGATCAGGGTCTGCAGATCCGCAAGAACCTGGCAGGGGTGGAACTCGTTGGAGAGGGCGTTCACGATCGGAATCGTTGCGCCGGTGGCCATCTGCTCGAGTCGCTTCTGCCCGAACGTGCGCCACACGACCGCCTCGACATAGCGCGAAAGAACCCGCCCCGTGTCCTGCAGCGTCTCCTCGCGACCCAGCTGGGTGTCGCGGCCGGTCACCACCACCGCATGACCACCCAACTGCGCGATGCCCATCTCGAACGAGAAGCGAGTGCGTGTCGAGTTCTTCTCGAAGATGACACCTATTCCCTTGGGGCCCTCGAGCGGACGCTTAGAGAACGGTGCACGCTTGAGCTCCGCTGCCAGAGCGAGGATTTCGCCCTGCTGCTGTGGCGTGATGTCGTCGTCCCGGAGGAAGTGCTGAACGGTCATGGCTGATGAGCCTCCTGTGCTGCGTCGAGAATTGCCGGTAACGCCGTCACGAACGACGCGGCTTGCTCTTCGGTGATGATCAACGGTGGCGCGAGTCGGAGCACGTCGGGCTGTGCCGCGTTCAGGAGGAAGCCTGCCTCGCGCGCAGCCGCTTCGGCCGCCGGTGCGACCGCCGCGGTGAGCACCACGCCCAGTAGCAGACCCGAACCCCTGACATGGCTCACCAGAGGGTGATCGAGACCCTCGATGGAGTGCGCGATGGTCTTGCCGATGCTGTCTGCATGCGAGAGCAGATCCTCGTCGGCAATGGTCCGCAACACCGCCAGCGCGGCAGCTGCGCAGACCGGATTACCACCGAACGTGGTGCCGTGCTTGCCCGGATGCAGCAACTCCCCCGCCGCTCCGATGCCGATACATGCGCCGATGGGCAGTCCGCCGCCCAGACCCTTGGCGAGCGTGATGACGTCTGGCACGATGCCGACCGACTGGTGGGCGTAGAACCATCCCGTTCGGCCGATACCGGTCTGCACCTCGTCCAGGACCAGCAGTGCACCGTGCTTCGCGGTGATCTCGCGCGCAGCGAGGAGGTATCCCTCGGGCGGAACCACAACACCGCCCTCGCCCATGATCGGTTCGAGAAAGACTGCGGCGGTGTCGGAATCGACGACGGCTTCCAGCGCGGCCACATCGCCGTACGGCACGTGGTGGACGCCCGCAGGCATCGGCTCGAACGGAATCCGCTTGTCCGGCTGACCGGTCAGCGCGAGAGCACCCATCGTCCGTCCGTGAAAGGACTTCTCGGCTGCCACGATGTTGGGGCGGCCGGTCAGGCGAGCGATCTTGAACGCCGCTTCGTTGGCCTCTGTTCCCGAATTACACAGGAACACCCGCCCGGTGGCACCGGCACCGAGGTGCGCGAGCAATTGCTCGGCCAACGCGATACCTGGTTCTGTCGCATACAGATTCGAGGTGTGCCCGAGGGTGGACAGCTGAGTGGTGACCGCCTCGATCACCGCCGGATGGGCATGTCCGAGAATGTTGACGGCAATGCCCGCCAGCAAGTCCAGATACTGCTTTCCGTCGGCGTCCGTCACCACCGCGCCCTCGCCGCGGACGAGCGCAACACGCGGAACACCGTAGTTGTCCATCAACGAATTCGACCACCGCTGTTGCAGATCGAGGGTGGACTCGGTGCCGGTCATGGCGTGACTCCTGACGTAGAAGAATGATCGGGGGTGACCATGGTGCCGATTCCCTCACCGGTGAACAGCTCCACCAGAACGGAATGTTCGACGCGACCGTCGATGACATGCGCCGACGGAACACCCGCTCGAACCGCACGCAGGCAGGCTTCCATCTTCGGCACCATCCCGGCGTCGAGCGAGGGCAGCAACGCCTCTAGCGTGGACGCGTCGATCTCGGAGGTCAACGAGCTGCGATCGGGCCAATCGGTGTACAGGCCTTCGACATCGGTGAGCACCACCATCTTCTCGGCACCGATGGCACTGGCAAGCGCCGCTGCCGCAGTGTCGGCGTTGATGTTGTGTACGACGCCGTCGCGGTCGGGAGCGATGGTGGACACCACCGGAATGCGTCCTGCTGCAATGAGATCGAAGACCGCTGCAGGGTTCACCGAGGTGACGTCGCCGACGAGGCCGATATCGGTCTCGGTGCCGTCGACCAGCACGGTACGACGCGTCGCGGTGAACAGGTGCGCGTCCTCACCGGAGATTCCCACGGCGTACGGACCGTGACCGTTGATCAATCCGACCAGCTCGCGCCCGACCTGCCCGAACAACACCATCCTCGCGACGTCCATGACCTCCGGCGTGGTGACGCGGAATCCGCCGCGGAATTCACCTGTCAGGCCGAGTCTGGTCAGCATGGCCGAGATCTGCGGCCCGCCGCCGTGAACGACGACCGGGTGGATTCCGACGGTGCGCAGAAATACCATGTCGGCCGCGAAAGCCCGCTTCAGATCGTCGTCGACCATGGCGTTTCCGCCGTACTTCACGACGACGATCTTGCCCGAGAATCGCTGCAGCCAGGGCAGAGCCTCGGCGAGAGTGAAGGCCTTCTGCGCGGCCGTCAACTGCAGTGCCGCCGAGGTCATGACGAGTACGCCGAATTCTCTTCGACGTACGCATGCGAGAGATCGGTGGTGCGGATGGTGGCCGACCCTGCGCCGAGACCGAGATCGATGGTCACCGCGATGTCGACACCGGACAGGTCGACCTCCCGAGCGCCGGGCGCACCCACGCCGTCGATGCACACCGGATCACCGTTGAAGGACACCGCAATCCGATCCGGATCGAGCTCGATCGGGGCGATACCGATTGCCGCGAGCACTCGACCCCAGTTGGGATCCGAACCGAACAGGGCCGTCTTCACCAATGAGTCCCTGGCGACCGTGCGCGCGCCGATCAGGGCGTCGTCCTCGTTCATCGCACCCGACACGGTGATCCGCACCCGCTTGGTGACGCCCTCGGCGTCGGCCATCATCTGGTCGGCCAGATCGTCGCACACCGCCAGGACCGCAGCGTCGAGTTCCTCCTGTGACGGTGCCACTCCGCTGGCCCCGGAGGAGAGCAGCAGCACGGTGTCGTTGGTCGAGGACGCGCCGTCGACGTCGAGCCGGTCGTAGGACAACCGGGTCGCCGCGCGCAGCGCCTTGTCCAGTTGTTCTGCGGTGGCAACGGCATCGGTGGTGAGGACGCTGAGCATCGTGGCCAACGACGGTGCCAACATGCCCGCACCCTTCGCCATGCCGCCGACGTTCCACTTGTCGGCATGATGAACAGCCGCCTGCTTGGGCACGGTGTCGGTGGTCATGATCGCGTACGCCGCATCCGTGCCACCCGAAATACCGCCTGCGAGTTCGTGTACCACCTCGGTCACGCCGGGCAGCAGCTTGTCCATCGGGAGCCGATCACCGATGAGACCCGTCGAGCACACGGCAACCTCGATCGCCCCGGTCTCGGAACCCCAATTGCTCAGGGCGGACGCCACTTCCTCGGCCGTACGGTGTGAATCCTGGAAGCCAGGCGCACCCGTGCAGGCATTGGCACCACCGGAATTGAGAATCACCGCGCGCAGCCGTCCGGTGGAGAGCACCTGCTGCGACCACAACACCGGAGCAGCCTTGACCTTGTTGCGGGTGAACACACCCGCCGCAGCGAAATCGGGCCCCTCGTTGAACACCAAGGCCAGATCGGACTTGCCACTCGCCTTGATACCGGCCGGAATACCGGCGGCGCGGAACCCTGCGGGACAGGTGACACCCTGCGTGCGCACGAGCTTTCCCGCAACCATGCCGACGGCCTTCGCCTCGCTCCCGACGCTGCTCATGGCGCTACTCCTACGGTAGAGAGACCCTCGGTCTCGGTGATTCCCAGTGCAAGGTTCATGGATTGGACTGCGGCACCCGCCGTGCCCTTGGCCAGGTTGTCGATGGCCGCGATCACGACGAGCAAGCCGGCGTCCGCGTCGACCGACACGCTCATCTGCACGGCGTTCGACCCGATGACCGAACCGGTCTGCGGAAGCCGACCGGCCGGAAGCACGTGCACGAACGGCTCTGCGGCGTAGGCCTTCTCGTAGATCTCGACGGCCTGCGTCTGCGTTGCGGTGGTGACCGCGGTGCAGGTGGCCAGGATCCCGCGAGGCATCGGTGCGAGAACCGGCGTGAAGGACACCGATACAGCACTACCGGCGACGGCCGAGAGGTTCTGCACGATCTCGGGAGTGTGACGGTGTGCGCCCGCAACCGCGTACGCCCGAACCGAACCCATCACCTCAGAACCGAGAAGATCGGCCTTGGGAGCGCGACCGGCACCCGAACTACCGGTGACGGCAACGATATTGACGCGGGGCTCGATGATGCCTGCGGCGACGGCAGGTGCGAGTGCCAGCGACGACACCGTCGGGTAGCACCCGGGAACCGCGATGCGAGTGGCACCGATCAACCGCTCACGGCAGCCCGGTAACTCTGGCAATCCGTACGGCCAACTACCCGCATGAGGACTCTTGTAGTACTTCTCCCAGGCCGCACCATCGGTGAGGCGGAAGTCGGCCCCGCAGTCGATGATCACCACGGACTCGGGCAGCTGCAGCGCGAGCTCAGCAGACTTGCCGTGCGGGAGCCCCAGGAACACGACGTCGTGCCCGGCGAGTTCGTCGACGGTGGTCGGGGCGAGAACGCGGTCTGCAAGTGGCAACAGGTGGGGATGGAATTCACCCAGCGTCGCACCGGCATTGCCGCCCGCGGTCAGAGAGCCGATGACCAACGAACCGTCGCGCACCCCCGGGTGCCCGAGGAGCAGTCGAAGAATCTCACCACCGGCGTATCCGCTTGCGCCCGCCACCGCGATGCGCCTCGGCGTGGCCTCCGAAATAGTCATGCGGTTTATTATGCAGCATCATGCAAGCTCATTCATGAATGGGTCCGGTGTGTCAGCGTCCACCCATGGACTTGCGGATCTCGTCGAGCTTCCTGCGGCCGGCTTCCTGCCGCTCGTTCCACTGCTCGTCGAGGCCACGGCCCGCCGCCGACTCTCGGTCCAACTCCTCCGCACCGACGGCTGTGCCCGATCGCTGTTCGACCTTGTCGCGCACACCGTCCCAGGTGGGCACCCCCGAATCGGTGAAGTCACCGATCGGCGCGCTCACCGACCCCGCTCCGTATCCGGTGCCGGCGGGCAGGTCCTCCACCAGCTCCGCGTCGACGATCCCCGGCACGGTTCCGCCGAGCGGAGCCCCCGGCGGTGGGTCCCCGAGCGGCTGATCGATCCGCGGCTTGGTCACCTGCGGAACGTCGACATCGGGAACTGTTCCGGGTGGCGCTCCGCGATCGGGACCGATCGGCTCCGGTTCTGCAGTGCTCAGCTCGGCCGCCAGAGCCGACGCGGCAGCTGCCACCGGGGCCAGTGCCGGGCGACCCGCCACGGCGGCGAGAATCTCCTCGACCACCTGAAGATCCGTCGGCGTGCCGTCTTTCTCGAACTCACTCATGCGCTGCTCCCGTCACCCGTGGTCACTCGTGACTCCACGCTACGGACACGCGAGCCCGGCCGTGGACGGATCAACTGCGCGGCTGCACTGATTCAACTGCGCAGCTGCGCGCCGACGGCCTTCGATGCCGCGTCGACCGCAGCATCGCGGGCAGCCGTAGCCTGATCCTCGGTCAAGGTGCCGTCGGCACCGCGGAAGCGCAACGCGAACGCCAGCGACTTGCGCCCCTCGCCGACCTGTTCACCCTCGTAGACGTCGAACAGTCGAATCGACTCGAGCAGATCGCCACCACCGATCGTCAGAGCGGCTTCCACCGACGCCGCCGGGACGGAGGCGTCGACCACCACGGCCACGTCCTGCAGCACCGCCGGATAGGGCGACACCTCGGGGGCAGGCAGCGATTCGACCACGGGCAGAGCGCTCAGGCTCAACTCCACGGCGCACGTACGCGGCGGCAAGCCCGCCCGCTCGAGCACCGCCGGATGCAGCTCGCCCGCATGTCCGACGACCTCGCCGTCGAGCAGGACCTCCGCGCACCGACCTGGATGCCACGGAAGATGGTGTACCGCCCGAAGATCGACGTGCACTCCGGACGCCTCGGCAACAGTGCGCACCGCAGCGAACGCATCGGCGGCCTCGGCGGCGCGGCCGGGACCCCACGGACCCGACAACTCACGCTGACCGGTGAGCACCATGCCCACGTGCACCGGCTGCGCCGGCAACGAACCGCGAAGCATCGCGATCTGGTCGTCGGTGGGACGACGATCGACCGGCAACGCGTCCACGGCGGCGGTGGCGTCGTGCCGCAGCACCACCTGTGCAATGCCGAACAACGAGACGTCTCGCTGGCCGCGGGCGATGTTCCTGCTCAGCATCTCGAGCAAACCCGGAAGGACTGTGGTCGCGAGCTCGGGACGGTCGGCCTCGAGTGGATTGAGCACCGAGGTGGTCGCGCGCCGCGGATCGTCCGCGTCGAGACCCCATGTATCGAACACACCCTTGGGCAGGAACACCGGAGGCAACACCTCGACGTATCCGGAGAACGCGAGTGCCTTACCGACGGCGCGCCTGCGCTTCTGTTCGGCGGTGAGGCCGCGACCTCCCGGGGCCGACGGCAGCACCGACGGAATCTGTTCGAGCCCTTCGAGCCGCAGCACCTCTTCCACCAGGTCGGCGCGCTGCACCAGGTCCGGTCGCCAGGACGGCGGGGTGACGATTAGCTGGCCGTGTCCGCCGTCGCCGACAGAAACCTCGACGCCGCAGCCGATCTGCGTCAACCGTCGGGCAGCGGTTCCATTGGGATACTGCACTCCGGCGATTCGATCCGGTAGGTCGAAGTCCATCGTGACCGTCGGATATTCGGCGGCTTCGCCGATATCGGTCAACACGGGCTCGATCCGGCCACCGGCGATCTCGACAAGCAACTGTGCTGCTCGATCCAGCGCTGCGACCGGAAGAGCAGAATCGACTGTCCGCTCGAAACGCTTGCTGGCCTCGCTGGAGAGCTTGTGGCGACGCCCGGTGCGGAACACCGCGAGCGGATCGAACGATGCCGCTTCGAGTACGACCTCGGTGGTCGAGTCGTCCACTTCGGTGGACGCGCCGCCCATTACACCGGCCAACGAGATGGCTCCCGACCCGTCGGCGATGACGACGTCCTCGGCATCGAGTGACCGCTCGACGCCGTCCAGAGTGGTCAGCTTCTCCCCAGCATTCGCGCGGCGGACGACGAGATCGCCGTCGAGCTTGGCCGCATCGAACGCGTGTAGCGGCTGGCCGAGTTCGTGCAGCACGTAGTTGGTGACATCGACGGCCGCCGAGATCGGGCGTACGCCGGCCAGCAGCAGTCGACGCTGCATCCACCAAGGCGTCGTCGCGCTCGGATCGATTCCGACGATCTTGCGCAACGCGAATCGCGATGCGCCCGAGTTCGGTTCGACGGTGACCGACCAGGCGTCACCGGTGACCTCGGTGGGGACCGTGCGCGCCGGATCCACGAACGGAAGGTCGAAACTGCAGGCCAGTTCGCGGGCGAGGCCGCGGACCGAGAAGGCGTAGCCGCGATCCGGGGTCACGTTGAGCTCGATGACCGAGTCCAGCAGACCGAGAACGGCTTTGGCGTCGTCGCCCGGAGCGGCCGTGCCCTCGGGCAGCACCAGAATTCCGGAGTGATCCTTACCCAACCCGAGTTCGAGCGTCGAGCAGATCATGCCGTTGGAGTTGCGGCCGTAGGTCTTGCGCGACGCGATGGCGAATCCCCCAGGCAGGACGCTGCCAGGTAGAGCGGCGACGATGAGGTCGCCCTCGGCGAAGTTCCTGGCACCGCAGACGATTTCCTGAGGCTCGGCTGCTCCGACGTCCACGAGGCAGAAGCGAATCGGCTTCTTGAACTCGGTCAGCTCTTCGATCGAACTCACCCGACCGACGACCAGAGGGCCGGTCACGTTGTCCAGCGACTCGAGTTCCTCGACCTCGAACCCGACCCGCACGAAACCGGCGTCGAGCTCCTCGGGCGACACGGCCCAGTCGGGAGTCCCCGCGTGTAGGACCTCGGTCAGCCAGGATTGTGGGACTCGCACGTGTGCTCAGCTCTTTCTTGTATCCGAGAAGAAGTGGGTCGGGTGAGAAGCGGCGTCAGGCCTGAACACCGAAGGGCAAGGTGAACCTGATGTCGCCCTCGACGATGTCGCGCATGTCCGGGATGTCATTGCGGAACTGCAGCGTCCGCTCGAGACCCATTCCGAACGCGAATCCGGTGTAGACCTCGGGGTCGATGCCGCTGGCCTGCAACACCTTCGGGTTGACCATTCCGCAACCACCCCACTCGACCCAACCGGCCCCGCCCTTCTTCTTCGGGAACCACACGTCGACCTCGGCCGAGGGTTCGGTGAACGGGAAGTAGTTGGGGCGCATGCGAGTACGGGTGTCGTTGCCGAACAATGCCTTCGCGAACGCATCCAGCGTGCCGCGCAGGTGCGCCATGGTCAGGCCCTTGTCGATGGCAAGACCCTCGACCTGATGGAAGACCGGAGTGTGCGTCGTGTCGAGTTCGTCCGTGCGAAACGTCCGGCCTGGGCAGACGACGTAGATCGGAACCTCACGCGAGAGCATCGACCGGACCTGAACCGGCGAAGTGTGTGTGCGCAGGACCTGCCGCGAACCCTCGGGCGCGATGTGAAAAGTGTCCTGCATCGTGCGCGCAGGGTGGTCGGGTAAGAAGTTGAGCGCATCGAAGTTGAAGTGCTCGGTCTCGACCTCGGGGCCTTCTTCGACTTCCCAGCCCATTGCGACGAACACGTCGGCGACCTGTTCGGAAATGATCGTGATGGGGTGCCGGGCGCCGGCGGGAGCTCGGTCGGTCGGCAGTGTCACATCGATGGTCTCGGCGACCAGGATGGCGGCGTCACGCTCGGCCGACAGCACGGCGCGTCGTTCGTCGAAGGCCTTCTGCACTCGATCGCGCGCTGCCTTGACGCGTTTGCCCGCGTCCGCCTTCTGGTCCCCCGGGATCGCACCGAGGGCGCGCTGCGCCAGCGCCAACGGAGCCTTGCCGCCCACGTGATCGATCTTGACCTTGGTCAGAGCATCGAGGTCCGACGCGTCGGCGAACGCCTGCTCGGCCGAGTCCACTGCGGTTCCGAGCGCAGACTCCTCGAGAACGCTCGGATCCACCGGCTCGGTTGCGACATCTTTCTTCGCCACGACAGCTGCACTCCTCGAGTAATAGTCGGTGTCTGCCACGAAGGGTCGTTGCGCAGGCTTCACTCCTGCGCAACAAGGGTCGTTGCGCAGGCTTCACTCCTGCGCGGAGCAGACAGGTATCGATCCTAGGCGACCGCGCTCACGAGGTTCCGGAGCGTCGCTGTGCCCGAGCACTCGCGTACAGGCAGATCGCCGCTGCAGTCGCGAGGTTGAGGCTCTCGGCGCGGCCGTGGATCGGGATTCGAATACGGTGATCGGCATCGCGCGTCACCGACTCGGGGAGCCCGTGCGCCTCGTTGCCGAACAACCACGCGGTCGGTTGCGTGAGCAACTCGTCGGCATCGTCCAAGTCCACTTCGCCGTCGGCGGCCGTGGCGACGATGGTCAGACCCGCCCTGCGCAACGCGTCGATTCCGGACTCGATCGATCGCTCCCGAGCGATGGGCAGGTGGAACACGCTGCCCGCCGAGGCGCGGACGCACTTTCCGTTGTGGGGGTCCACAGAGTCACCCAGCAAGACAATCGAATCCGCTCCAGCCGCGTCGGCGACGCGAATGACCGTCCCGGCATTGCCCGGCTCGGCAGTTTCCACCGGTACGGCGACCAGCCGCGGTGTTCCGGCCAACGCACGGTCGAGCGGGACGTCGATCAACTCGGTGACTGCGATGAGACCCTGCGGCGTCACGGTGTCGGACAACGCCTTCGCAGCGCGGTCTGTGATCGGAAAAACTCGTGCGCCACCGGCCTCGACGGATGCAATGAGGTCGTGGTGGCGCTCGAGAGCATCCGGGGTGAAGAACAGCTCACGAACCAACCGGGACTGCGCCGCCTCGGACACCGCGTTGAAGCCTTCGGCGAGGAAGAGCCCGGACTTCTTGCGTTCCGCGGCTCGCGCGAGCTTGACGGCCGAAACGACCCGCGGAGTTCGCTCGGTCAGCGAATCCACGGGCCGTTTCGGTGTTGAGTCGTCGTACGTCGACTCGCTCAGGCTGCTTCTCCGGCCGGAGCGTTGACATCGGCAGGCAGTGCAGCCTTGGCGATGGCGACCAGGCTTGCGAATGCCGCAGCATCCGACACCGCGAGCTCCGCAAGGATCTTGCGGTCGACCTCGACGCCCGCGGCCTTGAGGCCCTGGACAAAGCGGTTGTACGTGATGTCGTTGGCCCGGGCTGCAGCGTTGATACGCGTGATCCACAGCTTGCGGAAGTCACCCTTGCGTGCGCGGCGGTCCCGGTACGCGTAGGTCAGCGAGTGGAGCTGCTGCTCCTTGGCCTTGGTGTACAGACGTGAGCGCTGTCCGCGGTATCCCTTGGACGCTTCGAGAATCGAACGGCGCTTCTTCTGGGCATTGACGGCCCTTTTTACGCGTGCCACTGGTAAATCCTGTCGATCTGGGGGCTTGTGAAACCCCGAATGGTAATGGGATGAAGCCGACCGGTATCAGTCGGCGGCCGGTCCAGATCAGATGCCGAGCAGGCGCTTGATCCGCGGTACGTCGGGCTTCTTGACGACGGCAACACCATCGAGGCGACGAGTCACCTTGGTGGGCTTGTGCTCGAGCAGGTGGCGACGGCCGGCCTTCTGGCGCAGGATCTTGCCGCTGCCGGACACCTTGAATCGCTTCTTGGCACCACTGTGGGTCTTCTGCTTGGGCATGAAATCCTCTTCTTCTGTAATCGCTCTTCGGTGTTGCATGGCACAGCCGTACGACGCAACGGAAAAACTGTGCACCGAAGCGGGTGTAGGGCTGTCTTACTGGTAGAGCACGAGGCTCAGTTGGTCTGCGCCGGAGTAGCCGGAGCTGCTGCGGCCGGTGCCTCGGCAGCCGGGGCTGCATCGGCGGGCTGTGCCGGCGCGGGAGCCGGTGCGCGTTGCGCGGGCGGTGCCGCTGCGCTCTCCTGTGCCTTGACGCGAGTCTTGGCACCCTTGTGCGGCGCCAACACCATCGTCATGTTGCGGCCGTCCTGCTTGGCCGAGGTCTCCACGAAGCCGAGCTCCGCGACGTCCGCGCCCAGGCGCTGCAGCAGACGGAAACCGAGTTCGGGTCGCGACTGCTCGCGACCGCGGAACATGATGGTGACCTTGACCTTCGAGCCGGCTTCGAGGAAGCGAACGACGTTGCGCTTCTTGGTCTCGTAGTCGTGCGCGTCGATCTTGGGGCGGAGCTTCTGCTCCTTGATGACGGTGAGCGTCTGGTTCTTGCGCGATTCGCGCGCCTTCTGCGCAGCCTCGTACTTGAACTTCCCGTAGTCCATGATCTTGCAGACCGGCGGACGTGCGTCGGGAGCTACTTCGACAAGATCGAGGTCGGCTTCGAGAGCCAAGCGGAGTGCATCTTCAACACGCACGATCCCCACCTGTTCACCGCCCGGTCCGACAAGCCGGACCTCGGGAACTCGGATGCGATCGTTGATGCGGGTCTCAGTGCTGATGGGGCCTCCTAGGTAGTGCGGTGTGGTGTGTAACCCGACCGCCTGCCACTGGCACAGCCCGTCGCCGTCGATCCTCGACATTCCCCGCAGCGATGCAATTCGCTGCAACGAAAAAACCCTGCTCCCGGTATGAACCGATAGCAGGGCCCGATGTCGACCGGTCGACCCGCACGACATGATCGTCGTACAGTCTCCTCACTGAGAGGAAGCACGCTGGCCACCCGAGAGGGTGAACCATCGTGCGACCGGACCGGAAGTAGCGTGTCGATGCCTACGTGCCGGTGGGAGTCGGGCTCCACTTGCTGCCTCCGTGCGGTGCACTCCATCGAGAAGTGCACGCCGAAGACGGTCGTCGAGTCACACTACCAGCAGATTCGAGAAACCGACAATCGAGCCCGATCGCACCCGAACTCGTCGGCACCCGATTCTCCCGACAGTAGGCGGCGTGGGATTCTCGTAGGCATGACCAGCTCCCCCAATCACGACGATGCCGCAGGTGCCGACCCCCTGGGTGCCGAGCCCGAAGTCCGTGAACTCGCCGAGGTCCCCGCGGTCGAGGTCATCAGCCGCGCTGCGGTCATGCTGATGAGTTCCGCAGCCGAGAAGCTGGGACTGTCCGAGCCGGATCCCGCCGAGAGCCCCTACCTCGACCTCGACGAGGCACGACGCGTCATCACCGCGCTGGCAGGCCTGGTCACCGCGTCGGTGGAATACCTCGGTCCCCATGCCGGACCCATTCGCGACGGGTTGCAGGCACTGCAGCGCGCATTTCGGGAAGCATCTGCCCACCCGGACGAGCCAGGAAAGGGTCCAGGCGAGAAGTACACCGGTCCGGTGCACTGAGCAGGACTTTCGACGACGACAGCTGCATACCCACGAAGCCGCACCCGGTCGATACCGAGTGCGGCTTCGTGGTTACCGGGACATGAGTCAGACAGCAGCGACCTTGCGTGGCCTGCGCTTCTTCGGAGCCGCTTTCACCGGCGGGGCCACGACGGACTCGCGGGAGAGCGCCTCCTGCAGGAATTTTCCGGTGTAGCTTTCGGGTACCGCTGCTACGGCTTCCGGATTACCTTGTGCCACAAGCGTTCCGCCGCCGGAGCCACCTTCGGGGCCCATGTCGATGACCCAGTCCGAGACCTTGATGACGTCGAGATTGTGCTCGATCACGATCACCGTGTTGCCCTTGTCCACGAGGCCGTTCACGACGCCGAGCAGCTTGCGAATGTCCTCGAAGTGCAGGCCGGTGGTCGGTTCGTCGAGGATGTAGACCGTGCGGCCGGTGGACCGCTTCTGCAGTTCCGCTGCCAGCTTGACGCGTTGCGCCTCGCCGCCGGACAACGTCGTTGCCGGTTGGCCGAGCCGCACGTACCCGAGACCGACCTCGACGAGCGTCTTCAGGTAGCGGTGGATCGAGGTGATGGCCTCGAAGAAGTCGGCAGCCTCCTCGATCGGCATATCCAGGACCTCGGCGATGGTCTTGCCCTTGTAGTGGACTTCGAGTGTCTCGCGGTTGTACCGGGCGCCCTCACAGACCTCGCACGGAACGTAGACGTCCGGCAGGAAGTTCATCTCGATCTTGAGTGTGCCGTCTCCTGAGCAGGCCTCGCACCGGCCGCCCTTGACGTTGAACGAGAATCGACCGGGCTGATAGCCGCGCACCTTGGCCTCGGTGGTCGCCGCGAACAGCGTCCGGATCTTGTCGAACACCCCGGTGTAGGTGGCAGCGTTCGAGCGGGGGGTGCGTCCGATGGGCGACTGATCCACCCGTACGAGCTTGTCGAGCTGATCGAGTCCGTTGATACGCGTGTGCCGACCGGGAACCTGACGGGCACCGTTGAGCTTGTTGGCCATCACCGTCGCGAGGATGTCGTTGACGAGCGTGGACTTACCCGAACCCGACACTCCGGTGACCGAGGTCAGGACGCCGAGCGGGAAGCTGACGTCGATGCCACGGAGATTGTGCTCGCGGGCACCGACCACGGTGACCTGACGCTTCTTGTCCACGACACGACGGGTGTCGGGAAGCGGAATCTCCATCCGCCCGGACAGATACGCACCGGTCAGTGATTCCTGGTTGGTCAGCAGGTCCTCGTACGAACCGCTGTGCACGACGCGTCCGCCGTGCTCACCCGCCAGCGGACCGATGTCGACGATCCAATCGGACGTGCGGATGGTGTCCTCGTCGTGCTCGACGACGATCAGTGTGTTTCCGAGATCGCGCAACCGCGTCAACGTGTCGATCAGACGGCGGTTGTCTCGTTGGTGCAGTCCGATGGACGGCTCGTCGAGGACGTAGAGAACGCCGACGAGTCCCGACCCGATCTGGGTGGCGAGCCGGATGCGCTGGGCCTCCCCGCCGGACAGCGAGCCGGCAGTCCTGGCCAGTGACAGGTATTCCAGACCGACGTCGAGGAGGAAGCCGAGTCGAGCCTGAACCTCCTTGAGGACCTGCCCAGCGATCGCTTCCTCGCGGCGACCGAGGGTGAGACTGTTCAAGAAGTTTGCGGTGTCGGCAATCGACAACTCGCACACCTCGGCGATCGACTTCGGCCCGAAATCGCCCGCTGCGATCGTCACCGACAGGATCTCGGGCCGCAGCCTGGCACCGTTGCAGGTGGGACACGGCACGTCGCGCATGTAGCCGTCGTAGCGTTCCTTCATCTGCTCGGACTCGGTCTGCTCGAGTCGACGATGCAGGAACGGCATCACACCCTCGAACTCGGCGTAGTACGACCGCGTGCGGCCGTAGCGGTTCTTGTACTTCACGTGTACTTGGTGATCGCTGCCCTCGAGGACCGCACGCTTGACCTTGGCGGGCAACTTGTTCCACGGCGCGTTCAGGTCGAACCCCATGGCGTCGGCGAGCCCGGACAACAGTCGACCGAAATACTCCGACGTCTGGCCCATCGACCACGGTGCGATGGCACCGTCCGCGAGGCTGAGATCGCCGTCGGGAACGACCAGCTCCGGGTCGACCTCCTTGCGCACGCCGAGCCCGACGCAATCCGGGCACGCACCGTACGGCGAGTTGAAGGAGAACGACCGCGGTTCGAGATCGTCGATGGACAAGGGGTGGCCGTTGGGGCACGCGAGCTTCTCGGAGAACCGGCGCTCACGGTCCGATGCATTCTCGTCCCGGTCGACGAAATCGAGCACAACGATGCCGTCGGCCAGTCGAAGGGCGGTTTCGACCGAGTCGGTCAGACGCTGCTTAGAGCTCGACTTGACGGTCAGACGGTCTACGACGACCTCGATGTCGTGCTTTTCCTGCTTCTTGAGCACCGGCGGGCTCGTGAGCTGATGGACGACGCCGTCGACCCGAACACGCGAGTAGCCCTGAGTGTTGAGAGAGTCGAACAGGTCGACGAACTCACCCTTGCGGGTGCGCACCACCGGGGCGAGCACCTGGAACTTCAGGCCCTCCTCCATGTCCAGCACCTGATCGACGATCTGCTGCGGAGTCTGCTTCGCGATCTGTTCGCCGCACACCGGGCAATGAGCCGTTCCTGCACGCGCGTACAACAGGCGGAGGTAGTCGTAGACCTCGGTGATGGTGCCCACCGTCGATCGCGGATTGCGGTTGGTCGACTTCTGATCGATGGAGACCGCAGGCGAGAGGCCCTCGATGAAATCGACGTCCGGCTTGTCCATCTGGCCGAGGAACTGACGCGCGTACGCGGACAGCGACTCCACATAGCGACGCTGACCTTCGGCGAAGATCGTGTCGAAGGCGAGGGACGACTTGCCCGAGCCGGACAGACCCGTGAACACGATCAGCGCGTCCCGAGGCAGATCGATGTCGACTCCCCGCAGATTGTGCTCCCGTGCACCTCGCACTATCAGGCGATCCGCCACTGTGTTCCCTTCTTTCCGAACGAGCACGTCCAGTCGAGTTGCTGCACGACGCAACAGTGCACGACGTTCGAGTCGCGTGATGACGTGTGATGCCGACGCACCGGTCACACGTCGTGTAACCGTGGACCCCACGTCGAAAACCTGTTGTGGTGAGGGACGAACCTCACGCAGTAGCAATGGTAGATCCAGGCACCGACACACTTTTCCACGTGCGCGACCCCACCGCCCCTCGTGCCGCCGACGACGGTAGCGTCCTCGAAATGGACGAGCACCTCATGGCCATCGATGACAATTACACCGGCGTCGTCGCCCAGGGTTCGCAACCGCAACGGCGGACGATTCCCGGAGCGACGATCACGAAGATGTCGGTCGGCCCCATGGACAACAACACCTACCTTGTCGTCTGTTCCGCAACAGGTCACTCGGTGCTGATCGACGCCGCCAACGAGGCCGACCGCATCTCGTTGCTCATCGACGAGAACGCGCCGACCCTGTCACTCATCGTGACGACTCACCAGCACGCCGACCACTGGCAGGCCCTGGCCGACATCGCCGGCGGTACGGACTCTCCGACCGCGGCCCACGAACTCGACGCCGAGCCCCTCCCGGTGACTCCTGACCGCCTGCTCGCCGATCGGGACACCGTATCGGTGGGCGCGCTCACGTTGGACGTGGTGCACCTGACCGGACACACCCCCGGCTCCATCGCACTCGCTCTGACCGATACCGACGGCACGCGCACCCACCTCTTCACCGGGGATTCGCTCTTTCCCGGTGGCGTCGGCAAAACGGGAAGCCCCGAGGATTTCGCCCGCCTGCTCGACGACGTGACAGAGAAACTGTTCGACCGGTACGGAGACGACACCGTCGTCTACCCGGGCCACGGAAAGGACACCACACTCGGTGCCGAGCGCCCTCACCTGGCCGAATGGCGCGAACGGGGTTGGTGACGGTCGGCGCGCTTGAGACCGTGAATCCCGGGGTATGAATAGTGTGACAAAAGGACGCGCAGCGGTAGGTTTTCCGACCGCAGTGCTGTCCTGGTTCCACCGCCGATGACACGAGAAACTACGCAGGAGGCTGTCAATGCTGGTCCGCCGTATCGCCCGTCCGCTGATGTCTACGATTTTCATCGCAGGGGGCGTCGACGCACTCCGTAATCCCACCGGCAAGGCGCAGGTCGCCACTCCGCTGATCGAGCAGGGCAAGGACGCCCTTCCCAACGACGTCACCGCGAACGTGCCGAGCGACCCGGAGACTCTCGTTCGTATCAACGGTGGAATTCAGGTCGCGGGAGGAATTCTGTTGGCCACCGGCAAGGCACCGCGCATCGCCTCGATCGCTCTCGCCGGAAGTCTCGTACCGACGACACTCGCCGGGCACGCCTTCTGGAACGAGACGGACCCGGAGGCAAAGGCTGCGCAGCGTATCCACTTCTTCAAGAACCTGAGCCTGCTCGGTGGACTGCTCATCGCAGCCGTCGACACCGAGGGCAAGCCGTCCGTCGCATGGCGTAGCAAGCGCGCAGCACGCCGCGCGCAGGAGACCGTCGTCTCGGCACTGCCGGGTCACTCCACCCACGAGACCGGTGAGCGGGTCAAGGAAATCGCAGCCGTCGCCGCGAGCCGCAGCGCCGATCTCGCCGAGGCCGCACAGCCGAAGCTGGCCAAGTTCGCCGACGCCGCCCAGCCCAAGTTGGCCAAGCTCGCCGACATCGCCACAGAAAAGGGCTCGGAGCTGGCCGAGGTCGCTCAGCCGGCACTGAACCGCTGGGCTCACGTGGCCGCCGACAAGGGTTCCGTCCTCGCCGACGAAGCACAGAAGCGTGGATCCAAGCTCGCCGAACTCGCCGCCGACCGCGGTAGCGACTTGGCCGACGAGGCCCAGAAGCGCGGCTCCAAGCTCGCCGACAAGGCTGCGCACCGCGGAACCGACCTGGCAGAGATCGCGCAGAAGCGCGGATCCAAGCTCGTCGACGTTGCCGCTGATCGTCGCCACGAATTGACCGATGTAGCCCAGAAGCGCGCCTCCAAGCTCGCCGATCTGGCTGCCGAGAGGGGTTCGGTCCTGGCCGACGAAGCGCAGAAGCGCGGAGTCACCTGGGCCGATCTGGCGTCCGATCGCGTGGAGACGCTGAGCAAGCGGGCCCGCAAGCGTGCGGAGAAGCAGAGCAAGGAACTCGAGAAGGTGACCGAGCAGGCTCGCGCCAAGCTCGAGAAGCGAGTTGCCAAGGCTCAGAAGAACTTGGACAAGAAGCTGCAGCAGTACGCGAAGTAGTTCTCGCCGAGAACACAGCAACAGACGCGGCCCTGCCCCGGAACCAGCGGTTCTGCGGCAGGGCCGTTGTGCGACGTAGACTGCTCTGGCTGATTTCGAGGCGATATCTTCGCCTCGGCCGAACTCCCGAGGAGACCCTTTGCCGGACGACGGCCACACATCGAGAAACTCCGATGTGCCGATCGAAGAAGACATCGAGCAGGCGCACCTGACGCGGCTGTACACCCAGCTCGACGCACTGCGCGAGTACGCCGCGAACCGATTGCGCGCGGTGCTGTTGGAGACCGGCGGTACCCCGCAGGCTCGCAGTGAACGCGAATCGTTCAACCAGATGTACACCGAGGACATCGCCAAGTACGACGCCGCCGAGAACGGACTGTGTTTCGGGCGCATCGACCTCGACCCCGAGTCCCTCGACCCCAAGGTCGACGACCGGCCCGAGCGCTACATCGGCCGCGTCGGAATTCTCGACGACAAGAACGATTACGAAACGCTGCTGCTGGACTGGCGCGCCCCGATGGCCCGACCGTTCTACCTTGCGACTCCGGCTGCCCCGGAGAACGTGTTGCGACGCAGGCACATTCGCACGCGTGGCCGCCGAGTGACATCGATCGCCGACGAATTCCTCGACCTGAAGTCCGCTCGATCGTCGAGCGATGCCGCTGTGGCAGGCGGAGTGGCGAGCGAAGGTGCGCTGCTCTCGGCACTCGATGCCGCACGTACCGGTCAGATGAACGACATCGTCGAGACGATCCAGAGCGAACAGGACGCGATCATCCGATCGCAGCACCGCAGTGTGCTGGTGGTTCAGGGCGGACCGGGTACCGGCAAGACAGCCGTCGCACTGCACCGCGCCGCGTACCTGCTCTACACCTACCGCCAGCAGCTCGGTAAGAGCGGTGTGCTGATCATCGGACCCAACGCCACGTTCCTCGATTACATCGGGCAGGTACTGCCGTCACTCGGCGAGACGGGTGTGCTGCTGTCCACGATCGGCGACCTCTACCCGGGAGTCCGTGCGCAACGCGAGGACACGGCTCTGGCGACCGAGGTCAAGGGCAGACTGTCGATGGTCGAGGTACTGACTCAGGCGGTACGCGACCGTCAGGAAGTTCCCGCCCAACCCCGTCGTCTGAAGTTCGACACCTACGACATCACGCTCGATCGCAAGATCGTCACTCGGGCTCGCGGACGCGCCCGCTCGTCCCGGCGACCGCACAACCTGGCTCGGCCGCTGTTCGTGTCCTCGGTCATCGACCAGTTGGCGAACCAATTGGCGGCGAAACTCGGGCAGAACCTCGTCGACGGGTCCAGCCTGCTCAGCGCCGACGACATCGCGGACATGCGCGACGAGATGCGCGAGGACCAGGACGTCATGGCCGCCGTCGACGAGCTGTGGCCCGATCTGTCTCCTCAGCAGGTACTCCGCGACCTCTTCGCATCGCCCGAGAAGATCGCCGCGGCAGCGCCTGCACTGAACGAGGCGGAGCGGGAGGCTCTCGTTCGTCGGGGCCACCGCTTCTCGTCGGCCGACGCTCCCCTGCTCGACGAACTCGCCGAGCTGCTCGGCGTCGACGACGCGGCCGAACGTGAACAGGCGCAACGCCAATGGCGAGGTCAGATCGCCGATGCCCAGGGCGCACTGGACATCCTGACCGGTTCGGCACCACAGGACCTCGAGGACGAACTCGATCCGGAGATCCTGATGGCATACGACCTCATCGATGCCGATCAGCTTGCGCGACGCCAGAATTCGGGTCAACGACTCACCACGGCCGAACGAGCCGCCGGTGACCGAACGTGGACCTACGGGCACGTGATCGTCGACGAGGCGCAGGAACTCTCTGCGATGGCGTGGCGAATGGTGATGCGGCGCATACCGAATCGGTGGATGACGCTGGTGGGCGATACTGCCCAGACCGGTGATCCCGCCGGAACAT
This sequence comes from Rhodococcoides navarretei, assembly GCF_038069675.1. Taxonomy (NCBI): domain Bacteria; kingdom Bacillati; phylum Actinomycetota; class Actinomycetes; order Mycobacteriales; family Nocardiaceae; genus Rhodococcoides; species Rhodococcoides navarretei. The sequence goes on along the minus strand of NZ_JBBPCN010000001.1, from coordinate 2,310,142 downwards.
CGTCGTGGGGTTCGGTTCTCGAACCGTACGTGGCCAAGCGGTGGAAGCGAACCGAACTGACGGTGAACTACCGAACACCGTCCGAGATCATGGTCGTTGCACACGACGTGTTGGCTGCCATCGATCCCGAGCAGTCCGAGCCACGATCCATTCGCAGCACCGGAACACGACCGTGGGCCCAACGAGTGGCAGCAGCGGATCTGGTCACCGCGGTGGAGAAGCGAGTTGCCGATCACCCGCGCCCAGGCCTGAGCGCCGTGCTGGTTCCCGCGGGCCACGTCGACCGATTCCGCCATCTGGCAACGGAATCGGTCACCGTATCGACGGTCAAGGATGCCAAGGGACTCGAATTCGACTCGGTCCTGATCGTCGAACCGGCCGCAATCGTGGCCGAGTCCATCAAGGGCATGAACGATCTGTACGTGGCACTCACCCGAGCCACGCAACGCCTCGGTGTGGTGCACGTCGACGCACTACCGGGGGAACTCTCGGCGCTGCAGCCGTTCGAGCCGGAGGTCTAGAGAACCGCACATGCCAACGGCCCGCTCCGTCGATTCCATGGAGCGGGCCGTTGCCGAGTGGGGGTTGGATCAGCGGACGGTGTGCACGATCAGAACATCGCAGGTGGACTTGCGAGCGGCGTCCGACGGAACCGAACCCAACAGGCGACCAGTCAACGAGTTCAGACCGCGGTTGCCGACGACGAGCAGATCGCCCTTCACCTCGTCCACGAGTGCCAGCAGCGACTCGACGGGGGCACCGACGATCGCCTTCTCCTCGATGTTCTTCGCACCGGCCTTGGTGGCGTGTTCACGCGCAGTGCGCAGAATCTCACGCGTCGGGGCCGATCCGGTGATCTGGTAGGCGTCCTCGCGCAATGCATCGGCGGCAGCGGACGTGTCCTTCGGATCGGCCGGGTAGTACGCGCAAGCGATCACCAGGGTGGCTTCGGCGTCTCCCGCCAGAGCCGCGGCCTTCTCCACTGCCCGCAGTGACGATTCGGAGCCATCGGTCCCGACGACGACGGTGCGGTAGGCGCTCATTCATTCCTCCATTTGTCGGTCACACACAGATGTGACACTTCTGGTCGAACTCGATTGGTGCAAGTCACAGGACCGAAAGACGTGGTCCGGGGACTGATGCGCTGACATTAGCCGGAACCGGCCGATCGGCACGTGAACTTGGGGAACAACACGATCCGCGCCACTCACATACATTGGTTTCCATGCCGATTCCCCGCCCGCCACTGTCGAGACGGGCCATGACCGTCGGTGCCGCCGTGATCGCAGTTCTGGCGGTAGCCGCTCTCGCATTCGTAGTCCTCCCCCAGGATTCGAGCGCCGACACTTCCACGCGTGATGCGCGCATCACGCTACCGGACAGCCCCGGGTCGACGGGCACCGTCGACATCGACGCACGGCTCTACACACCTGCTGTCACACCAGCGCCGACTGTGCTGCTCGCCCACGGCTTCGGCGGCAGCAAGGACTCGGTCGACGGTGAGGCACGCGACCTCGCGGCACGCGGATACACCGTCCTCGCGTACAGCGCACGCGGGTTCGGCGACAGCACGGGTTCGATCTCGATCAACGACCCCGATCGCGAGGTCGCCGACGCGCGCGGACTCATCGACTGGCTCGCCGAACAACCGGAGGTGGAACTCGACACTCCCGGCGACCCCCACATCGGCGTCGCCGGCGGATCGTACGGCGGCGCACTGGCATTGAGCGCCGGTGGTACCGACCCCAGGATTGATTCGATAGCCGCAGCGATCACCTGGAACGACCTGGGTCAGGCGCTGTTCCCCAACTTCGGGGTGACCTCCGCCGAGGGCCGAGAAGCCCTCGGCGACATCGCTTCTCCTGCAGCCGCCGAGTACGGCGGCCCCGGCGTACTCAAGCGCGGCTGGGCCGGAGTGTTCTTCGGCGTCGGCGCATCGAGTGCAGTGCCCGGCGGCGAGGGCGACGGCGACGGAGAGTCCAGCGCCGACGTCGGCACGTCGGCGTGCGGAAGGTTCGCACCCGAGTTCTGCGACGCCTACGCCCAATCCGCCGTGACCGGAATCCCCAGCCAACAGCTGCTCGATCTGCTGACTGCCCACTCGCCGGTCGCGGTGGCGTCGAACATCACTGCACCGACTCTTCTGGTCCAGGGCTCTCAGGACACTCTCTTCGGCCTGGATCAGGCCGACGCGACGGCGCGTCAGATCGCGGCGGCCGGTGGGAACGTCACCGTGCGGTGGTTCGACGGCGGCCACGACGCAGGCGGAACCGACGACACGAGCGATCGAGCCATCGCAGACTTCTTCGACAGGACGTTGCGTGACACGGACACAGAGACCGATACCGGTACCGAGCCGTTCGTGTACTCCACTCAGCGGGCAGCCGACGAGCGCGGCGGGGACCGCGACCGCCGAATGACAGCTCCCGCCTACCCAGGACTGACCCCTGCATCCGACCCCACGGCAACCAGGTCGGTGACGTTCGCACCCACAGCGGACAACCAGTCGATCATTCGTCCACCCGGAGCGTCACCGTCGGCGATCTCGTCGGTACCCGGTTTGGGCTCGGTGCTCTCGACTCTCGGATCGACCGGGGCCGGAGCAGCCCTGACCGCGGACCTGCCGGGCCAGTCGGCAACGTTCACCAGCGACCCCGTCGATACGTCCGTGACGATCACCGGTGCCCCGCGAGTGAATCTGCGCGTGGCGTCTCTGGCCGCACCCGATCAAGCCGTTCTGTTCGCGAAACTCTACGACGTCGCGCCGAACGGCACGAGAACACTTCCGGGTGGTGCGGTCTCGGCGATCCGCCTGCCGGCCACCGAGGGCATCGACCCCGTCGACGTCACCGTTGCGCTGCCTGGCATCAGCTACACCGTCCAGCAGGGTCATCGTCTCGAGCTGAGTATCTCCACCACCGATCAGGCCTACGCCGTTCCGCTCGAACCCGCACAGTTCAGCGTCGCCATGACCGACAACACCATCGCATTACCGACCGTCGCCGCCGTGGCGAGTGCGAACAGCACGGTCCCGGTGGCACCGCTGATCGGCATCGGAGTCGTCCTGCTCGCGGTCGCGGGTGCGATCGTGGCGGGAGTGGTGCGGACCAGACGTCGCGCAGTCGCCGAAGTGGACGAGGACCTCGTCGACACTCCGCTGGTGATCACCGATCTGGCCAAGACGTACTCGAACGGCTTCCGCGCCGTCGACGGCGTGAGCTTCGAGGTGAAGCAGGGCCAGGTTCTGGGTCTCCTCGGTCCCAACGGCGCAGGAAAGACCACCACCCTGCGGATGTTGATGGGCCTGATCACTCCCACCGGCGGCGACATTCGAGTCTTCGGCCACAAGGTGACGCCCGGCGCCCCGGTGCTGTCCAGGTTGGGCTCGTTCGTCGAAGGATCCGGCTTCCTGCCGCACCTGACCGGAACGCAGAACCTGCGGCTGTACTGGGAAGCGACCGGTCGTCCGATCGAGGACGCCCACCTCGAGGAAGCCCTCGAGATCGCCGACCTCGGCACCGCGATCGAACGCAAGGTCAAGTCGTACAGCCAGGGGATGCGGCAGCGGCTGGCGATCGCCCAGGCCATGCTGGGGCTGCCGGATCTGATGGTCCTCGACGAACCGACCAACGGACTCGACCCACCCCAGATCAGGACGATGCGTGACGTGCTGATCAACTACGCGAAGACCGGACGAACCGTGTTGGTGTCGAGCCATCTGCTCGCCGAAGTGGAGCAGACCTGCACCCATGTGGTCGTCATGAATCGCGGATCGGTGATCAGTTCCGGCACGGTCCGCGAACTGACCGCGGCCGGCGGACAGACGGAGATCAGGGTCGACGACGCCACGCGCGCGCAGTCGGTGCTCGGTGCCTCCGGCCACGACGGCGCGGTGATCGTCGACGACGGCACGGTGACCGTCGACCTGACCGACGCCGACTCCGCCGTCGTGATCAGAGAGCTCGTCACCGCAGGGATTTCGGTGCGCGGATTCTCGCAATCGACGCGCCTCGAAGACGTGTTCCTCGACCTCGTCCACCGGGACAACCCAGGGTCCGACACCAGCAAGGATCGCTCATGAGCACCACACACGCAGACGGGCGCGCTGCCGGGTACACCGGCGGCAGCACCTTGCCGTTCCGTACCGAGTTGCGCAGGCAACTGGGACGTCGCCGCACTCAGCTGGCCATCGGCTTCCTGGCCCTGCTTCCGGTGATCCTGGCCATCGCCTTCACCGTCGGTAGCTCGAGTGCGGACTCCGATGCCGATGGGCTCATCGAGCTCGGCACTCGCGGAGGCATGAACTTCACCGTCTTCGCTCTGTTCATGTCCGTGGGATTTCTGCTGATCGTGGTGGTGGCCCTGTTCTTCGGCGACTCGGTGGCAAGCGAAGCTTCGTGGTCGAGCCTGCGATACCTGCTGGCCATTCCCGTGCCCCGGAGTCGACTGCTGACGCAGAAGGCCTTGGTGTCGGCCACCCTGTCCAGTGCTGCGATCGTGGTGCTCGTCGGGGTGTCGCTGTTGATCGGCACCGTGATGTACGGCGCGGAGTCGCTCATCACCCCGCTGGGTGAGGGACTGTCGTACGGAACCTCGCTGGTGCGGCTACTGATCGCGGTCGCGTACATCGGCATCAACCTGCTCTGGGTGGCCGGCCTGGCAATGCTGCTGTCGGTGCTCACCGACGCCCCTCTCGGGGCCGTCGGCGGCGCGGTGATGACGTCGATTCTGATGCAGATTCTCGATCAGATCACCGCACTAGGATCACTGCGCAACTACCTACCCGGGCACTACGCCAATTCGTGGATCGACGCATTCGGCACGAGCATCGACTGGAACGACATGGTGGTCGGCTCGTTCTCGGCCATCGCATACGCGGCTCTGTTCGGGCTGATCGCGTGGCGACGTTTCGGCACCAAGGACATCACCAGCTGAGACGGACTACTTCTTTTTGATCGCTGGTCCGAAGACGCCCTCGGGAATGACGCCCTGGCCGACGATCGACTCGCGCCACGGCGTCGCTAGCGAGACCAGCCGAGCGGCACCGTCCTCGCCGAGGGCGGCCCACGGCGCAACGGCGAGGTCGTTGGTGATGTCCTCGACCAACGTGCGGAGATCTTTGCCATCCTGAGTCAACGCTTCGTCGGACGAGAGCAGCTCGCGGTCGGCCAGAGATGCGACCGCTGCGTCCCACTGCTCCGTCGACCATCCACGACGCTTGCGAGCGAACTCCTTCTCGAAGCCGTAGCCGGTGGCAGTGTGGGTGATGAGCGCTTCGAGACCGTTCAAGCCCGCCGTTTGCAGCGCCGCAATGTGACCGTCGCCGCGGTATTCGCGAATCAGCGTCAGGGCGTGCCACAGCACGAGGTGCGGAGCTGTGGGCCAGTCGAGCTCGGCATACGCGGCGTACAGGGGTCGACCGTCGTCACCGGGAATTCCCCGGGCCGCGATCGACGCCAGGTCGGCGGCCTCGGCCATATCCGCGGACGCCAGAACCTCGGGGCCGAGCAGTCGACCGAAGGCGGCATCGAGAGTGGCGTATCGGATGGCCATGATCTCGTCGGGCGAGGCGATGTCCCAGGCGGCGGGTACGAGCGGTGCCACCAATTCCCGGTTGAAGTTGTAGAACGTGGCGGTGACGACACCTGCGCCGACCCGCCCCAGAGGTGCCGCCCGGCCCGCGAAATAGCAGGCCCGCGGCGGCAACCCAGCCGCGACCAGAGCGTCCTGCGTCTCCGGAAGGAAATAGGTCATCGAGTGAATCAGTTCGAGAGCGCGAGAGGTGCGGCCGGCGGTGGTTGCGTCCATCGTTGAACCGTATCGCGTCTCCAACCTGCCCTATTTGAGGCCGGCCGCGTCCATTCCGCGCAGTTCCTTCTTCAGATCCTGGATCTCGTCGCGCAGTCGGCCCGCGAGCTCGAACTTCAACTCGCGTGCCGCGTTCATCATCTGGTCGGTCATGTTCTTGATCAGATCGGCCAGCTCGGCGCGCGGCATCGACGACACGTCCTGCCCCTCGTACACCCCAGTGCTGACCGATCTGCCCGCCTCGCCCTGCGCTCGCCGCCCACGGCTCGCGTTTCGACCGGACCCACCGATCTCGACGACGGACTCGGTGTCATCGGCTTCCTGGTACACCTGGTCGAGGATGTCGGCGATCTTCTTGCGCAGCGGCTGAGGATCGACGCCTCGCTCCTTGTTGTACGCGATCTGCTTCTCACGCCGACGCTCGGTTTCCTCGATCGCGTAGGTCATGGAGTCGGTCATCTTGTCGGCGTACATGTGCACCTCGCCGGACACGTTTCGCGCGGCACGGCCGATGGTCTGGATGAGGCTGGTACCGCTACGGAGGAAGCCTTCCTTGTCGGCGTCGAGAATCGCCACCAACGAGACTTCGGGCAGGTCGAGACCCTCGCGGAGCAGGTTGATGCCCACCAGCACGTCGTACTCCCCCAGCCGAAGTTGCCGAAGCAGTTCGACGCGGCGCAGCGTGTCGATGTCGGAGTGCAGGTAGCGGACACGAATGCCCAGTTCGAGCAGATAGTCGGTCAGATCCTCCGACATCTTCTTCGTCAGCGTGGTCACCAGCACACGCTCGTCCTTCTCCGCGCGCTCCCGGATCTGATGGACCAGGTCGTCGATCTGGCCCTTCGTCGGTTTGATGACGACCTTCGGATCGACCAATCCGGTCGGGCGGATCACCTGCTCGACGAACTCACCCCCGGTCTGGCCCAACTCGTACTTTCCCGGTGTTGCCGAGAGGTAGACCGTCTGACCGATTCGCTGGGTGAATTCCTCCCACGTCAACGGTCGGTTGTCGGTCGCGGACGGCAGACGAAAGCCGAAGTCGACGAGGTTGCGCTTACGCGACATGTCGCCCTCGTACATGGCCCCGATCTGCGGCACCGTCACATGGGACTCGTCGATGACGAGCAGAAAGTCCTCGGGAAAGTAGTCGATCAACGTGGCGGGCGCAGTGCCTGCACCGCGGCCGTCGATGTGCCGCGAGTAGTTCTCGATACCCGAGCAGAACCCGACCTGCTTGATCATCTCCAGGTCGTATTGCGTCCGCATCCGTAGCCGCTGTGCCTCCAGCAGCTTTCCCTTGCTCTCCAGCTCGGAGAGCCTTCCTTCGAGTTCGGCCTCGATGTCCTTGACGGCTCGTTCCATCCGCTCCGGACCGGCAACGTAGTGCGTGGCCGGGAAGATGCGCACCGAGTCGACCTGCCGAACGATGTCTCCGGTGAGCGGATGGAGGTAATACAGCGCTTCGATCTCGTCGCCGAAGAACTCGATGCGAATCGCCAGTTCCTCGTAGGACGGGATGATCTCGACGGTGTCACCGCGAACGCGGAACGATCCGCGGGTGAAGGCCATGTCGTTGCGGGTGTACTGCACGTCCACCAGCAGCCGCAGCAGCGCGTCACGCTGCACCTCGACGTTGACCTCCAGCTCGATCGACCGATCGACGTACGACTGAGGAGTACCGAGACCGTAGATGCAGGACACCGACGCCACCACGACCACGTCACGTCGCGACAGCAGAGATGCCGTCGCCGAGTGCCGCAGACGCTCGACATCGTCGTTGATGGACGAGTCCTTCTCGATGTAGGTATCGGTCTGGGCGATGTAAGCCTCGGGCTGGTAGTAGTCGTAGTACGAGACGAAGTACTCGACTGCGTTGTTGGGCAACATGTCTCGCAGCTCGTTCGCCAACTGCGCCGCCAACGTCTTGTTCGGTGCCATCACCAGAGTGGGGCGCTGCAGCTTCTCGATGAGCCAGGCAGTGGTGGCCGATTTGCCGGTACCGGTGGCACCGAGCAGTACGACGTCTTTCTCGTCCGCCTTGATCCGCCGTTCGAGCTCGGCGATGGCGGTCGGCTGATCACCGGCCGGCGTGTGTTCGCTGACGACCTCGAATGCCGGACCGGTGCGCTCGATTGCGCCCACCGGTCGGTGTTCGGAGTGCGCGACAACGGGATGTTCGGATGCAAACGCCATTTCACAAGCCTAGACGCGACCACCGACAAGTTCCGTCGGGCAGACTCCGAAGGCCGGTTCCCGGTAGCTTCTACAGGCATGGTCGCTCACACGTCAGCCGGTGCGCACGCCGTCGTTCATGCCCCCAAGCACGAGACGTTCGACCTCGTCGCCAAGACGAACGTGGATCCCAAGGGGTTCGTCCGTGTCGTCGACGAATACCGCGTCGAGCCGTGGGGGCTGTACATGGCCCGCCCGTCGGATCACGCCCATTTCGACTACCTGGAGTCCTGGTTGCTGCCCGCTCTCGGGCTCCGGGCCTCGGTGTTCCACTATCTGCCGGCTCACGCCCGCGATCAGGACTACTACGTGGACATCGGCGAGTACACGGCAGGCACAACCCAATGGACTTCCGTCGACCATTACCTCGACCTCAGCGTCCGTACCGGCCGCGATTACGACCTGCTGGACGTCGACGAGTTGTTCGACGCACGGGTGGCGCAACATCTGGACACCGCCACAGCCGAACTCGCGCTGACCAGATCGATCACGGCCATCGAAGGACTGTCGCGCCACGACTACGACCTGAACGCGTGGCTCGCGTCCGTCGGCATGCCGACCGAGTGGAACGGCAAGCCGTCCTGAATCCGCATCATCGGAAGACTCTGTCGATCGATCGGAACGCTCCCATCTCATGGTCCGCACGGAAGTGCTCATGATCGGCATGTACTCGCTGAGCTGATTCGTCTGCAAAGGCAACTATGTCTTCGACGAACAACTCACGGGAGCCGATGGCCGCCAGGATGTCGGGCTCGATGTCACGATCGACCAAGCCTGCCTCGTCGGACAGCGCATGTGCCTGCGCCAGGGATCGGCCACAGATTTCCGCGTACTTCTTCCACTGTTTGCCGGACAGGCCGTCGAGGTCGATGTCGTTGCGAAACGGTGCGCGCTCGCGAACCATGAAGGCAATGCCGTCGACCTCGGCCGCACCGTAGAAGCGGTCGCCACCGACAAGCAATACACCCTGAGCGTGGGAGATGCGTCCCGCGTCGCCGTCGATCACGTAGTCACCCGGCGGGGCCAGGCCATCCAGGGCAGATCTCCGCGCATGCTTGAACTCGATGATGATGTCGTCGGTGCCGTCCTGCCGCGGACCCTCGACCTTGAGGTAGTAGCGAGGCAAGCCCAGTGACGCAGTGCCTTGCCCCAGCCGTTTACATACGTCCTTGACCCGGAGTGTGCCGGCGCGGTCCGGGATCTCGACGCCTTTGTCCTCGACGAACTTCTCCAGTGCCTGCTGGAACTCGGGCAAGCGGTGGGTGATCGGTACATGCTCGTCGTCGGCTTTGAAACCCCAGCTGTACTCGTCGTGGTATTTCCTGGCCAACCAGTGTGATCTGTCCTCCAGCGAGTCCTCGATCAGCTTTCGAATCAGTTTCGGCGCGTTGTCCTGGCGCATCTGCTGGTATTGCTCACTGGAGTCTGCGGCAAGCTGCTCCATGGCATCGATGTAACCACCCACGAAGCACGCCGCGATCTTGCGCTGCTTCTTACGGCCCTTCCGGCCCTCGGCCCCCGAACCGATCATGAACGCCGTCGCCCCTCGCTTGAGATCCCAGGTGAACGGCGCGTAAAAGGATTCGTCGAAATCGTTCGGACCGAAAATGGGCACGTTGTCCACGCTCGGCATCACCCCGAAGTTCTCCGGGTGGACGTCGCCCAGAGTCAGGACCGTAGGCATCCACGCATCCTCACCCGCCATATCCCGGTAGAACAGCAGGCACGTTCCGCGAAAGAAGGAGAAGACGCTCCTGTGTAGTTTCTCGAACTTGGCGACGGCTTCTTCGTCCCTGTTTGCGATCCGAGTCTCGTGATCCTCGCGGATGGTCTGACGCACGTGTCTGCGCCGCTCATGACCGGTGAGGTGTCGCGGAAGAAACACCATCTCACCGCGGGCTCTGGCGTGCGCCAAATCGCGAAAAGCCTCGAACCGAGACGCGGTCGGTTTCCCTCCGAGTCCGTCCGACACCTCGCCAGTTGCGGGTGGCTGGGCATCGGCCAGAGATTCAGGTGTCGTCATGGTTGTGTGTTTCCCCCGAAGGTGTGGCCTTCAATCGCTGTCCGGCATTCGAACCGGGGAGGATTCGAGCCTGCCGACAACGCTCGTGAACGCGCCGTCAGGATGACCACCCGGTATCGCTCGCCCACTGCCATGCCCGACGGTATGCCACGTCGAACCATGGGGCTTTCGCGTTCTCGTACGCCTCGATCGCCGATCGGAAGTCCGTGATTCCGGCAGCGGCCTCGGAGGCGCGTCGCTTGATACCGGAATACTCGGTGGTGACGCTGTCGTCCGCCCGCAACCAGTCACGAAACAACAGTGCGAACGTCTGATTGGGCCAGCCGTCCACCCGGATGTGTACGTTCGCCGGCCGGCCTGGATCCGCACTGCCGTGAAAACGCTTGGACCACAAGGCCGGATCGGCTTCGCCGCCGATGCCATATGCAGGCTTCGGGTGATCGAAGTTGCTCGCCTCCCGCCGAGGGAAGCCTGACGCGCGCAACTGCTCGGCTACCGAATCGGCGTCGTCGAGGCTGCGAACCGTGATCTGAATGTCGATGACATCCTTGGCGTCGAGACCGGGCACTGCGGTGGAGCCGATGTGGTCGATTCGGACTGCCTTGTCGGCGCAGGCAAGGGCCAGGCGCGAGATGATGCGTCGCGCCTGCAATTCCCACGTGGGATCGGCTGTCACCTGTTCCGGATGAACACGCGCGATGATCCCCTCCCTGATGTTGCGCTCGAAGGGAATCAGACGGTCGTTCCACAACGCTCGGACTTCGTCGTCGACGCTGCCCGGCGCGCCGGTGTTGTCGATCCACACGTCTGCCGCGGCTCGGCGCGCATCATCGGTTGCCTGCGCTGCGATCCGCGCGCGAGCGTCGGCCTCGGGCATGCCTCGCTGTCCCGTGAGACGACGTACCCGTTCCTCGGCGTCGACCCACACGATGACCACGAGGTGAAAGAACGGCCCCATCGATCCTTCGACGAGAAGCGGAATGTCCTGCACCACTATCGCATCCGGCGCTGCTCCGTCGATTATCTCGGCGGTGCGTTCGCCGACCAACGGATGAACGATGGCGTTGAGTTTCTTGCGGGATTCCTCGTCGCCGAATGCCTTGGCCGCCAATGCCGGCCGGTCGAGCGAGCCGTCGGGTGCGAGAATGTCGGCACCGAAGGTATCGGTCAGTCGTTGCAGCCCAGGTGTTCCCGGCTCCACGACTTCACGGGCAAGCACATCGGAGTCGACGAGCACTCCCCCGAGTTCGGTCAGCACCTTGGCAACGGTCGATTTTCCGGCACCTATTCCACCGGTCAGTCCCAATCTCAGCATGCACCCAGTCTGACACTCGAACACGCCGAAGCACACCAGCCTCAAATGCACCGGTTTGGGGAGTCGGTCGGTTATCTTCGACGAGCGCGACCTCGATGTGCCGACCCACTGCTATTGAAAAGGACACCCATGCGAAGCAATCAGATCCAACCGGGTCGGCACCGCCTTGGCATGGATGCAGGCGTTCATTGCATTCTCATTCCTGAAGTAGCCTCGGCGTTGGCCGACCATCGGCGTAACTGGTTCACCAACCTTCTGACCCCCGCCCGCCACAGCTTCGCCACCATGCGCAAGCGCACGGCGAGCGTCGGCCAGTGGAGTCCAGCCACCGCCGCGTAGTTCGCACTCCCCCTCATACATGGGCCCGGTTCATCCGAACCGGGTCCATTGTCGTGTCCGTAAGTACTCTGCTCACCTGATTCGAATGAGAAAGCCCCGGTTCTCACAGGGAGAACCGGGGCTCGGTGTCACACCCTCACGGGTGGACCACTTCTATCAGGCGTTGCCCGACAGCTTCTCGCGAAGTGCAGCGAGCTGCGCATCGCTGGCCAGCGATCCACCGGTCGAGGCCGGAGCCGACGCTGCGGGAGCGTCGCCTTCTGCATCGGCGGGGGCCTGACCCGACTCGGAGGAGTAGTTGGTGTTGGCGGCTTCGGCAGCTTCGTCCTTGGCCGTCTTCTCCATCTGAGCGGTGTGCATCTTGTGGCGACGCTCTGCCTCGGCGTAGCGACCTTCCCACTCTTCACGCTGCTTCTCGTAGCCTTCGAGCCATTCGTTGGTCTCGGAGTCGAAGCCCTCGGGGAAGATGTAGTTGCCACCCTCGTCGTACGAGTCGGCCATGCCGTACTTGGACGGATCGAACTCTTCTGCGTAGTCCTCGTTGGCCTGCTTGAGGCTCAACGAAATCCGGCGACGCTCGAGGTCGATGTCGATGACCTTGACGAGTGCGTCGTCGCCGACACCCACGACCTGGTCCGGAACCTCCACGTGGCGCTCGGCCAGCTCGGAGATGTGCACGAGGCCCTCGATGCCCTCTTCGACGCGCACGAATGCACCGAAGGGAACCAGCTTGGTGACCTTGCCGGGCACGATCTGGCCGATCGCGTGGGTGCGAGCGAACTGGCGCCACGGATCTTCCTGAGTTGCCTTGAGCGAGAGGGAAACACGCTCGCGGTCCAGGTCGACGTCGAGAACCTCGACGGTGACCTCGGTGCCGACCTCGACAACCTCGGAGGGGTGATCGATGTGCTTCCAGGACAGCTCGGAGACGTGCACCAGGCCGTCGACGCCACCCAGGTCCACGAAGGCACCGAAGTTGACGATGGAGGACACGACGCCCTTGCGGACCTGGCCCTTCTGGAGCTGGTGCAGGAACTCGCTGCGGACCTCGGACTGGGTCTGCTCGAGCCATGCGCGGCGCGACAGGACCACGTTGTTGCGGTTCTTGTCGAGCTCGATGATCTTGGCCTCGATCTCCTTGCCGACGTACGGCTGGAGGTCGCGGACGCGACGCATCTCGACGAGCGAGGCGGGAAGGAAGCCACGAAGACCGATGTCGAGGATGAGTCCACCCTTGACGACCTCGATGACGGTGCCCTTGACGGCCTCGTCCTTCTCCTTGAGCTCCTCGATCGTGCCCCAAGCGCGCTCGTACTGAGCTCGCTTCTTGGACAGGATCAGACGGCCTTCCTTGTCCTCCTTGGTGAGGACGAGTGCTTCGATCTCATCTCCCACGGAGACGACCTCGTTGGGGTCGACATCGTGCTTGATGGAGAGCTCGCGGGAAGGGATGACGCCTTCGGTCTTGTAACCGATGTCGAGTAGAACCTCGTCACGATCGACCTTGACGATGGTGCCCTCGACGATGTCACCATCGTTGAAGTACTTGATCGTGGCGTCGATGGCGGCGAGAAAATCCTCTGCGGAGCCGATATCGTTGACGGCTACCTGCGGTGAGGTTGTGGTTGAGGGCATGTGTTGAGTTGCTCCGGACGGGTTGGGTATCGGTTGATGGATGTTCGGTCGGACCAGGTGAAACGTGTGCAGCACGAGAATGTTCGGCGATCCGTTGCCGGGTCCGCATGCGTCGACGCCGGGCGAACCCGACTCGAGCGCAGCATGAACACACTCTCGTTTAACAGGGTACGCGATGCCGCAGTACCAGCACAAACCCGGTTAGAGTCGGCGGGTGACCGATCTTTCCGCAGCGTCCACACCCGGCCGAGGCCGAATCGACTCGGTCGCGAGTGACCGTGCGAGTCGTCTCTGGTGGGATTCCGACGCCGAGAACTACCACCGTACCCACGGCGCGTTTCTGGGAGTGTCGACCGAATCCGGAGAGTTCGTCTGGTGCCCGGAGGGGCTGCACGAGGGCGACGTGCATCTACTGGGCGACGTCGCGGACAAAGACGTCCTCGAGGTGGGCTGCGGCAGCGCACCGTGCGCCCGCTGGCTCGGGTCTCAGGGAGCGCGTGCGATCGGTCTCGACATCTCGATGGCCATGCTGCAGCGAGGCGTCGACGCCATGACCACCGGCGGATCGACGGTTCCCCTGGTGCAGGCCAGTGCGGAGTCCTTGCCGTTCGCCGACGAGCGGTTCGACATCGTCTGCTCGGCCTTCGGCGCGGTGCCGTTCGTCGCGGACTCCGCCAACGTGATGAAGGAAGTCGCGCGGGTACTGCGGCCGGGCGGGATCTGGGTGTTCGCGGTCAATCATCCGATGCGCTGGATCTTCCCCGACGATCCCGGCGTGGGCGGTTTGACCGCGACGATTCCGTACTTCGACCGCACCCCGTATGTCGAGTACGACGCCGACGGGACCCCCAACTACGTGGAGCATCACCGCACGATCGGTGACCGAGTACGCGAGCTGGTCGCCGCAGGGCTGGAGGTCCGCGACATCGTCGAGCCGGACTGGCCGGAGTGGCTCGACCGCGAGTGGGGTCAGTGGAGCCCACTGCGCGGCCAGCTCTTCCCTGGCACCGCGATCTTCAGCAGCCGCAAACCGCACTGACCGAGAGCGCCTCGATCAGCGCCGGTGCACCCGGGCTTCGACGGCTTCGGTGAAGGCACTGGTCGACGCCTGTCCGCCGAGGTCCGCGGTCGCTACCCCGGATTCGACCGTGGCCTCGACGGCATGTCGGATGCGGCGTGCGGCTGCGGCGAGCCGCTCGTCCCGATGCCGCGGGGCGAGCCACTCGAGCAGCATCGCGGCGGACAGGAAGAGGGCAGTCGGGTTGGCACGGTTCTTGCCCGCGATGTCCGGAGCCGAACCGTGGGAGGCCTGCGCCATGGCCTGAGTTTCCGAGGAATTGAGCGACGGCGCGGTGCCGAGCGACCCGGACAGCTCGCCCGTCAGATCCGACAGAATGTCGCCGAACATGTTCTCGGCCACGATGACGTCGTAATCCTCGCCCCGTCGAACCAGGTGCGCCGCGAGCGCGTCGACGTGTTCCTCGGCGACCTCGACGTGCGGAAATTGTTCGCCCACTGCGCGGCACGCATCGCGAAACAGCCCCGTGGTCATGGCCAGCACGTTGGTCTTGTGCACGATCGTGAGCTTGCGGCTGCGTCGCTCCGCCAGAGAGAAGGCCTCGCGGGCAATGCGTTCGCAGGCCGCGCGCGTGAACACTCCGACCGCCAGTGCGACATCGGGGGTGGGCATGAACTCTCCGCTGCCGACGAACATGTTGCGATCGGCGTAGAACCCCTCGGTGTTCTCCCGCACGACCACCAGATCCATCCGCGGGGACACGGCCCGCACACCCGGTAGCGCCCTCGCGGGCCGGATGTTGGCGAACAGGTCGAACTCCTTGCGAATCCGTCCGCCCGGAGTCAGCTGTGACCGGAAGGGGTCCGGATAGGACGCGCTGTCGTGCGGTCCGAGAATCCAGCTTTCGAGCTCGCCCAGCGTCGCGAGCGTGGAATCGGGCATGGGCGTCCCGTGCTCGTCGATGGCACCGAGCCCCAGCGGCAGGTGCACCCAGTCGACTGCCGGTCCATCGGCGGCCACGAGGGCCGCGTCGACCACCCGAATCGTTGCGGGCACGATCTCGTGGCCGATCCCGTCGCCGGTCATGGCCCCGATCCGTAGCGCCGTTGCGTTCCGACCGTCCGTCTGCGACATCATGGCCTCCATGGTGCAGTCCGCAGAGCTTCTCCTCGACTCCGGCCTCGACGCAGCGGTTCGCCGCGAGTGGTCGGCACTGTCCGACGCCGGCCTCCCGAGCCAGAACCGGCACCGCGGTGAATCGAACCGCCCGCACGTCACCGTCGCGGTGGCGTCGTCGATGCCGGCCGCGGTGGACGACGGTGATGCTGTCCGCTTCGATCCGTTCGATGTGCGTCTCGGCGGGCTCGTCGTGTTCGGTGGTCGAACGATGACGTTGGCGCGACTGGTCGTTCCGTCGAGCGAGTTGCTCGATCTGCACGCCCGGCTCTTCGAGGCCGTGGTCGATCGTTCGCTGGAGCACCTCGAACCCGGCCGATGGACACCCCACGTGACGCTGGCCCGGCGATTGACGCCCGAGGAGGCAGGAGCAGCGGTGCGCCTGCTCTCGGCCGACGTCGACGATCTGGTCGGATCTGCGGTTGCGCTGCGCCGATGGGACGGCGAGGGCAAACGCGAGTGGCGAATCGGCTGACCCCCGGCACCCTAGAACCGGAAATCACCGAACTGAGTCACCTCCGCATGAGTATCGGGAGCGAAGCCAGCGAGCACGATGGCGTCGAGGGCCAGGAACATCAGCACAACCACCAATACAATTGTCATTCCGTTAGCTTCCAACTTGCGAAGACAGTGCACGAGTGGCAGTAACGCCACACTTCGACGAATTTCTGCCATACTTCTGTGCATGCTGAAACGAGTGGTAGTCGCGCTGATGCCGTTGACCGAACAGTTCGAGCTGGGCGTCGCCTGCGAGGTGTTCGGATTCGATCGCTCGGGCGAGGGCCTACCCACCTACGACTTCTCCCTGATCGCAGGTGTCCCCCAACCGATCCGCACCCGCGTCGGCTACACCATCGACGTGCCCCACGATCTCGACAGCCTCGACAGTGCCGACCTGATCATCATCCCGGCCGGAGGTACCGAGGCGGCGATCGACGGCAGCTTCGTGTGCGGCACCGAATACGACGCGTCCATCGAACCCCTGTTGGCCAAACTGCGAGCGGCAGTGGAGCGGGGCGCGATGGTCGCGAGCCTCTGCAACGGTGCCTTCGTACTCGGCAAGGCGGGACTCCTCGACGGCAGACCCTGCACGACGCATTGGCGGCACTCTGCCTCGCTGGCCGCGAAATACCCCCTGGCGCAAGTCGATCCGAACGTCCTCTACGTGGATGCAGGCAACGTACTCACCAGCGCAGGCACGGCGGCCGGTATCGATCTGTGCCTGCACATCGTGCGCAAGTACCAGGGCAGCGTCGTGGCGAACGGGATCGCCCGCAGGATGGTGGTTCCGCCTCATCGTGACGGCGGACAGGCTCAATTCGTCACCAGTCCCCTGCCCGCCACGCACACCGAGACATTGGCACCGCTGCTGGACTGGATGACCCAGAATCTGGACTCCGAACTGACCATCGGCCGACTGGCCGCGCGAGTGAACATGTCGGCGCGCACATTCGCTCGCAAGTTCGCCGCCGAGACCGGAACGACACCCGCACGCTGGCTCAACGACCAACGAGTACTGGCAGCGCAGCAGCTGCTGGAGAACTCGGATCTGCCGATGGATTCGATCGCCGAAGTGGTCGGCTTCGGAAATGCCGCCGCTCTGCGGCAGCACTTCGTGCGGTTGCGGTGCACCACCCCGAACTCGTACCGCCGGACGTTCCGCGCCGCACCCTTGCCCGCCTGACACACGGCGCTTCCACGCAGCCGGGATGATTCCGGCAAGTACCCGCGTTGAGACACACCAGAAGCGCAATCAAACGAAAGGGACCGCGTGGCCACTCAGACTTTGACCCAGCAGAATTTCGACGAGATCGTGACGAGCAACGACGTGGTGTTGGTCGATTTCTGGGCGTCCTGGTGCGGACCGTGCCGCCAGTTCGCTCCCACCTTCGAGAAGTCGTCCGACGCACACCCCGACGTCGTGCACGCCAAGGTGGACACCGAGGCCGAGCAGGGCCTGGCAGCCGCAGCGCAGATCCAGTCGATTCCGACGATCATGGCGTTCCGCGAAGGCATTCTCGTGTACGCACAGCCAGGCGCACTGCCTGCACCGGCGCTCGAGGACCTCGTCGGTCAGATCAAGGCACTCGACATGGACGTGGTGCGTCAGCAGATCGCCGAGCAGGCTCCCGCTGCGGAATAGTTTCTCGCCCCTGCACACGAAGCGAAGGGCCGCTCACCGAATTCGGTGAGCGGCCCTTCGTCGTTCTTTCCTGCGCGGCCTCGAGTCAGTGCGCAGCGGCATCCCAGCTGCGCCCGGTGCCGACCGACACTTCCAGCGGCACCGACAGTTCGATGGCCGAGGACATCTTGTCGCGTACCAGCGCCTCGACTTCCTCACGCTCGGATTCGACGACCTCGAGTACCAGTTCGTCGTGCACCTGCAACAGCATTCGTGACTTCAGCGTCGACTCCGCCAGCGATCGATGCACGTCGATCATCGCAACCTTGATGATGTCTGCGGCGGTGCCCTGGATCGGGGCGTTGAGCGCGGCCCGCTCGGCGACCTCGCGGCGCTGACGATTGTCGCTGTTCAGATCGGGCAAGTAGCGACGCCTGCCGTACAGCGTCGAGGTGTACCCCACCTTGCGCGCTTCCTCGACGGCGTTGCGCAGGTAGTCACGAACGCCACCGAACCGCGCGAAGTACGCCTCCATCTGCTGTTTCGCCTCGTCGGTGGAGATCTTGAGCTGTGCGGCGAGACCGAATGCGCTCAGTCCGTATGCCAATCCGTACGACATCGCCTTGACCCGGCGACGCAGTTCGGGGGTCACCTCCTCGATCGGCACACCGAACGCCCGAGAACCGACGAAACTGTGCAGATCCTCCCCGGTGTTGAACGCCTCGATCAGACCCTCGTCGCCGGAGACGTGGGCCATGATGCGCATCTCGATCTGGCTGTAGTCGGCGGTGAGCAGGGTGTCGTACCCGGCCCCGACGACAAAGCCGTCACGGATGTGACGTCCCGCCTCGTTGCGCACCGGAATGTTCTGCAGGTTCGGCTCGGTGGACGAGAGCCGTCCGGTGGCTGCGACCGTCTGATTGAACGTGGTGTGAATGCGTCCGTCGTCAGCAACGGATTTCAGCAGGCCGTCGACAGTGACCTTCATCCGCGTCGCGTCGCGGTGATCGAGCAGGAATTTCAGGAACGGGTGCTCGGTCTTCTCGAACAACCCTTGCAGCGCATCGGCATCGGTGGTGTACCCGGTCTTGGTCTTCTTCGTCTTGGGCATGTCGAGTTCCTCGAACAGCACCACCTGCAGCTGCTTCGGTGACCCGAGGTTGATCTGCTTGTCGATCACGCCGTAGGCGGCGTTTGCGGCCTCGTCGACCTGTGCCGCGAATCCGGACTGCAGTGCGCGGAGGTGATCACCGTTCACGGCGATACCCGTTGCCTCGACATCGGCCAACACTGTCAGCAGAGGCAGCTCCATCTCGGAGAGCAGGGTGGTCGACTCGATGGCGGCGAGCTCGGAGTCCAGCGCATCGGCCAGGTCGATGACGGCCCGCGCCTTGAGGATCTCGCCCTCGGCGAACGCCGCATCGGCGGTGTCCTCGGCATCGAGCAACGACATCTGACCTTCACCCGTATCCTCCACCCGGAGTTCGCGTTTGAGATAGCGCAGAGAGAGGTCGTCGAGATTGAACGATCGCTGTCCGGGCCGCACCAGATAGGCCGCCAGGGCGGTATCGGTCGTCAGACCGTCGAGGGTCCAGCCCCGTCCGCGCACCGCATGCAGTGCCCACTTGGCCTCGTGCAGCGCCTTGGGTTTCGTCGCATCGGCCAGCCAGGCGGCGAGTGCCTGCTCGTCGGATTCGTCCAGAGCGGTCGTCGTGACGAACGCCCCCTCACCGTCGGCCGCAGCGATCGCCACCGAGGTCGCGTCGCTGTCGAAGGGCCGGCGCGGGCCGAGGATCGACAGCCCGCTGCGTCGGCCGTCGGATGCGTGTTCTGCCAACCATGCGGCGAGTTCGCCCGGCGCGACGATGCCGCCGCGGACATCGAAACCTTCCTCCGCCTCGGGTTCGACCGACGCGAGAGTCTCGAACAACCGGTCCCGCAGAATGCGGAACTCCAGATCGTCGAACAAGGCGTGGATCTTCTCGCGATCCCACGGAGCCAGTTCGAGCTGATCGGGAGTGAAGGGCAACGGCACGTCCCGCACCATCTCGGTGAGCTCCCGGTTGAGCACCACACTCGACAGGTTGGCGCGCAGCGCTTCCCCCACCTTGCCCTTGACCTTGTCCACGTTGTCCACGAGAGCCGTGAGGGAGCCGTACTCGATGATCCACTTGGTCGCCGTCTTCTCGCCGACCCCAGGAATGCCGGGAAGATTGTCGCTCGGGTCGCCGCGCAGGGCCGCGAAATCCGGATACTGCGACGGCGTCAATCCGTACTTGGTGGCGACCTCGTCGGGGGTGAACCGAGTCAGGTCCGAGACGCCCTTACGCGGATAGAGCACCGTGACGTTGTCGGTCACGAGCTGCAGTGCATCCCGGTCACCGGTGACCACGAGGACGCGGTAACCGAGCGCTTCTGCCTGGGTCACCAGAGTGGCGATGATGTCGTCCGCCTCGAAACCCGCCTCTGCCATCACCGGGATACCCATGGCACCGAGCACGTCCTTGGTGATGTCGACCTGGCCGGCGAACTCGTCCGGCGTCTTGCTGCGGTTGGCCTTGTACTCGGGGAACCGCTCGGCGCGGAAGGTCTGCCGCGAGACGTCGAACGCGGCCGCGATGTGCGTCGGTTTCTCGTCTCGCAACAGATTGATCAACATCGAGGTGAACCCGTACACGGCGTTGGTGGACTGACCGCTGGTGGTCTTGAAGTTGTCCGCGGGCAGAGCGAAGAAGGCCCGGAACGCCATCGAGTGGCCGTCGATGAGCAGCAACGTGGGCCGCTCCCCGCCCGCTTTCGCATCGGTCTCGGCTGCGGGCGCTGCACTTTTCTCCGTTACTGGGCTCACGGTTGACCAGTCTAGGGAGCCGGTCCGACAACTCGTAGCCGGATGCACGCGCCACGACGCGATCGCACTCACGGCGGCCGTCGCGCACCGCGAAACACAACCGATACTTTCCGGAAATCTCAGTCGCCGATTTTGCGTCGTTTCAACGGATAGAGTCCGACAATTGCAGGAAACCCACATACCCGTGGCACAACGACAACCGTCCGGAGGACGTGCGTGGCTCCAAATGTTCGATGGACCAGAAAGGTGCAACCGCCGAGGTTGCGCGCAAGATCTGCCGTTCGGCTCTTCCAGCGAACACTCCTACTCGCCGTACTGAGTTCCATCGCCGCGCTGCTGTTCAGTGCGCCGGCATTGGCCCAGGAACCTACCCCCACTCCCCCGGCAGCACCGGGGACCAGCGCCGAACAGGCACCGCCCGCAGACGCCGTCAGCGTCGCCGGATCCCTGAACAACGGTGGCGAGCGCCTCGTGGGCGTCGACGTGGCGGCGCTCGACGCGTCCGGCGCCGAAGTCGCCCGCACCACCAGTGAAACCGGCGGCCGGTGGACCCTCGAATTGTCTCCCGGCACATACACATTCCAGGTAGTTCAGGAAACGCTCCCCGACGGCGTCAGCGTCCAGGGCGAGGTCCAGCGCGATGTGGAGGCCGGGCGTTCCAACACCGTCATCTTCTCGTTCGGTGAGGCCAGAACCGCCACCAGCGTCCCGGTCTGGGAGCAGTTCCTGCGAACGACGGTGGACGGCTTTCGGTTCGGACTCGTCATCGCACTCGCAGCCGTCGGACTGAGCCTGATCTTCGGAACCACCGGACTGACCAACTTCGCGCACGGTGAGCTCGTCACGCTCGGCGCGGTTGCGGCCTGGGTCTTCAACGTGACGATGGGCATCCAGCTCATCCCGGCCACGATCCTCGCGATCATCGTCGGCGTCGCCATCGGCTGGCTCAACAACGCGGCGATCTGGAAACCGCTGCGAAAACGTCGAACCGGACTCATCGCGCAGCTCGTGGTGTCCATCGGCCTCGCGATCGCCTTGCGCTACCTCATCCTCATCTTCTTCTCCGATCGCGCCGAGCCTTTCGCCGACTACCAGGCGCAGACCCAGAACGAATGGGGTCCGTTCGCCATCACCAACGTCAACCTGGCATGCATCATCATCAGCATCGTCGTTCTCGTCGGTGTCGCACTCATGTTGCAGCGCACTCGAATCGGCAAGGCCATGCGTGCCGTCGCCGACAATCGCGACCTCGCTGCGTCCTCTGGCATCAACGTCGAGCGCGTCGTGACGTTCGTATGGTGCCTCGGCGGCGGTCTCGCCGCCCTCGGCGGTGTTCTGTTCGGTCTCTCCGAACTCGCCGGTCGCGTGCAATGGGAGATGGGCTTCAAGCTCCTGCTGTTGATGTTCGCCGGAATCACGTTGGGCGGACTGGGAACCGCATACGGGGCATTCCTCGGCTGCGTCATCGTGGGTCTGCTCGTGCAGTGGTCGACGCTGGTAATAAATCCCGATCTCAAGTACATCGGAGGACTGCTCGTCTTGATACTCATCCTCATCGTCAGGCCGCAGGGCATACTCGGCTCGCGGCAAAGGATCGGGTGACCTCATGGATATTCTCGGAGCACTCCAGGTTTCCCTCGCTCAGCTCGTCGGGCCGTCCGCGATCTTCTATGCGCTGCTCGCCATCGGCCTGAACCTGCACTTCGGCTACGCCGGCCTGCTCAACTTCGGTCAGATCGGCTTCGCGCTGCTCGGCGGCTACGGCGTGGGCATCATGACCATCACCTACGAGCAGCCGCTGTGGTTGGGCATTCTGGTCGGCCTCGGTGCGGCCGGTCTGTTGGCTCTGGTGCTCGGCATCCCCACGCTACGACTGCGCGCCGACTATCTGGCCATCGTGACGATTGCCGCGTCGGAAATTCTTCGTCTCGTGTTCAGATCCACCGCCAGCGACTCGGTGACCGCATCGACCAACGGCCTCTTCGGATTTGCCGATCCGTTCACCTCGCTCAGCCCATTCGATTCGGGCAAGCAGTACGACTTCGTCGGGGTGAAGTTCTACGGTGACGATCTGTGGGCCATGGTCGTCGGCTGGTCGCTGGTCCTCATCCTCTGCGGCGTCGTCTATCTCCTGACACACAGCCCGTGGGGCCGCGTCCTGAAGGCAGTGCGCGAAGACGAGGATGCTGCGCGTTCGCTCGGTAAGAACGTCTTCGTCTACAAGATGCAAGCGCTTGTGCTCGGTGGCGTGATCGGCGGCATGGGCGGCGTGTTCAACGCCCTGCAGACCAAGTCGATCAACCCCGACTTCTACTCCACGGCGCAGACGTTCTTCGCCTTCGGAGCGCTGATTCTCGGCGGCGCGGCCACTGTGTTCGGCCCCGTCGTGGGAGCCATGCTCTTCTGGTTCCTGCTGTCGATCCCGGACGCCATTCTGCGTCAAGCCATCTCGGGACCCGATCCGCTGCTCGATCTCACCGAGCAGCAGGTCGGTGCCACCCGTTTCGTCCTCCTGGGAATCCTGATCGCACTACTGATGGTGTTCAGGCCTCAGGGCATTCTCGGCAACAAGCGAGAGGTTCAGCTCAATGCCTGACGCGAAGAACTCGCCGAACAAGAATTCCAGCACCCTCGAATCTCGGGCTGCCAAGGCTCTCGACGCCGATCAGCGTGCCGCGCTGTTCGCCGGAGTAGCAGGCGAACCCGGATCGCCGAAACCCGATCCGACTCTCGTCGTGGATGGCATCTCGCGCACGTTCGGCGGGCTCAAGGCCGTCGATGTCGCGCATCTGGAAATACAACGCGGCTGCATCACCGGTCTGATCGGGCCGAACGGTGCCGGCAAGACGACGCTCTTCAATCTGCTCACCGGGTTCGATCGCCCCGACACCGGCACCTGGTCGATGGACGGTCAGGAACTCGGCAAGATGCATCCGCATCAGGTGGCCCGCAAGGGTGTCGTCAGAACGTTCCAGCTCACCAAAGCACTGTCGAAACTCACCGTGCTGGACAACGTTCGCCTCGGTGCCACCGGGCAGCGCGGCGAGAAGATTCTGAACACATTTCTGCCCTGGACCTGGAAAGCCCAGGAGCGCGAGGTCACCGAGCGCGCCAACGAGTTGCTCGCCCGCTTCAAACTCGACGCCAAGGCCGACGACCTCGCCGGCTCACTGTCCGGTGGCCAGCGCAAACTGCTCGAGATGGCCCGCGCGCTGATGACGGACCCGTCCGTGGTGATGCTCGACGAGCCGATGGCCGGGGTCAATCCCGCGCTGACGCAATCCCTTCTGGGGCACATCAAGTCACTGCGCGACGACGGCATGACGGTGGTTTTCGTCGAACACGACATGGACGTCATCCGAGACATCAGCGACTGGGTAGTGGTGATGGCACAGGGCAGCGTGATCGCCGAGTCGACGCCGGAGGAACTGTCCAACAACGGTGCCGTCGTCGATGCGTACCTCGGCAGCCATCACGATCAGGCGCTGGAATTCGACGCCGACGGCAATCCCGTCGGCGCGACGGCGGAACTGGCCGAGGCACTGAAGAAAGCCGAGGTCGAGGAGCTTGCGGCCGGTGGCGATCTGTCGGAACCGGAGTTCGTGAAGCCCGACACCACCGACGGTGGATCCCACCGGGCCAAGGAGGTCAACTGATGAGCGAACCGACCACCGAGAAGCAGCAACTGACACCCGCGGAGTTCGCGGCCACCCCCGGGGAACACGCCCGCCTCGCCGAAGGTGCTCTGCTCCGCGCCGACGGCTTGGTCGCCGGGTACATCCCCGGCGTGAACATCCTCAGTGAGTGCAACTTCTTCCTCAACGACGGCGAGATCGTCGGGATCATCGGACCCAACGGGGCAGGCAAGTCGACGCTGCTGAAAACGCTGTTCGGGCTCGTTGCCGTTCGGGAGGGCAGCGTCAAACTGCGCGGCGACACCATCACGTCCGCGGAAGCACACGTACTGGTGACGAAAGGCGTCGGCTACGTCCCGCAGACGCAGAATGTGTTCCCGTCGCTCACCATCGAAGAGAACCTCGAAATGGGAATCTATTTGCGTCCCAAGAAGTTCAACGAACGCTTCGACTTCGTCAGCGAGCTCTTTCCGCTTCTGAGCGATCGCCGCAAGGTCAAAGCGGGCGCGCTCTCGGGCGGTGAGCGCCAGATGGTGGCCATGGGCCGCGCGCTGATGATGGAACCATCGGTACTGCTGCTCGACGAGCCGTCGGCCGGTTTGTCTCCGATGTTTCAGGACGAGGTGTTCATCCGCTGCAAGAAGATCAACGCGGCCGGTGTCTCGATCATCATGGTCGAGCAGAATGCCCGTCGATGCCTGCAGATCTGCGACCGCGGCTATGTTCTCGATCAGGGCCGCAACGCATACACCGACACCGGTCCGGCGTTGATGAACGACCCGAAGGTGATCGAGCTCTACCTCGGCACTCTGGCGGGAAGCAAAGAGAAGAAGTAGCAGCTCTTCGACACGCGCAGCCCCGGTTCGGTGTGGTCCGAACCGGGGCTGTTTCGTGTGCCGGTGCCGATCGTCCGGGACACACGAAGGCCCGAGTCCGTGTTCCGGACTCGGGCCTTTGTGTACGAACGTCTATCGATCACTCACCGACGACGATGTATCCGTCCGTGGTGAGGGTGTTGTCCGGACCAAAGACCAGGTTGCCGTACGAACCGGTTGCCGGTTCGCCTGCGTCACTGAAGTTGAGCGCACCGGTGACACCGTCGTAGTCGATGTCGGTGCCGGCCTGCAGCAGCGGAAGGCATTGCTCGAACGTCGTGCACTTCTCGCCGTCCTTGGTGACACTGTTGATGTTGGCCGCGATATCCACGCCCGCAGTCGATCCGGCCTGAACGGCGGCCAGGGCAGGAATGACCACGGCGTCGTAGGACTCACCCGCGTAGTTGAAGTCGACCAGCGCGGGATCGACGGTCTTGAGTCGGTCCTGGAACGCGGTGCCGACGTCGGTCAACGGCGTGGTGCCCCGCATCGTGTCGAGCAGACCCGGAGCCATCGACTCGCCGAGTGCATTGCCCATGTTGCCGTCGACGCCGTAGACCAACGTGCCGTCGGACGGTCCGATTCCGAGCTCGTGCATACGGGTGATGATGCGAGCGGACTCGTCGAATCCGATCACCGCGACGGCGTCGGGTGCGAAGTTGTTCACGTCGTCGATCTCGGCGTTGTACGACTGAGCGTTGGGGTCGTAGATGATCGTCTGGAGCTGATCGGACGCGATCCCGGCGGCTTCGAGGTTCTCGACCGTGTTGTTGGCCAGGCCCGTTCCGTACGGGTCGTTCAGGGCGAGGATGGACACCCGCTGCGCACCGTCCTGGGCGATGAGATCCGCGAGGGCCTGAGCCTGCAGCACATCGGTGGGCGCGGTGCGGAAGTAGAGGCCGCTGTCCGGGTAGCAGACGAACTGGTCGGACGTGTTGGCCGGCGAGATCTGCACGACGCCCGCGCTGGTGATCTTGTCGATGACCTGCAGGGAGACCGCTGAGGACGCGGCACCGACGATGACGTCCGCACCGCCTGCGAGCAGTCGGTCGACGGTGGTGTTGGCGGTGTCGGTGGTGGTGTCACCGGAGTCACCGGGAATGAGCGTGACCGGCTGATCCAGGACGCCACCGGCCGCGTTGATGTCGTTGACGGCGAGCTGCACACCGGCGACCTCGGGCGGTCCGAGGAAGGCCAGGCTGCCGGTGTTGGGCAGCAAGGTTCCAACGACCAGAGGATCGGTGACGGGCGTGGCCCCTGCTGTGGCCTGCTCGGGCTCGCAATCGGTGGAGACGGTCGTTTCCGCGGCTGCAGTGCCGCCGCCGGCAGCGGTGGAGTCGGTCGATCCCGAGTCGTCGCTCGACGAACAGCCGAACAGTGCGAGCGAGGTGACGCTCAGCACCGCAGCCGTGCGGACATAGGTCCGAATTGCCATCTAGGTTCTCCTTGAAATTGCTCGTCGTTGAAGCGCACCTGAGTTGCATGTGGCTCACGTGTGGATCAGACGCTAACGCTCGGAACCGATTCGCAAGGCCTAGAACGAGGCTCGTGACCTGACTGTGACCTAGGGAGTCGAAGTTTTACGTGGCCGTAGCTTTCGCGGGCCGATCATCCCTCTGCCGCAGGCTTGTTCGCAGGAGTACCGAGTGTCTCGATCACTACTTCGGCGACGGCTTTCATCGTGGTCCTGCGGTCCATCGCGGCGCGTTGAATCCACTTGAACGCCTGTGGTTCTGTGAGCGACTGCGAGGTCATCAGGATTCCCTTGGCCTTCTCGATCAGCTTGCGGGTCTCCAGCCGATCCTGCAGATCGGCGATCTCGGATTCGAGGGCGGAAATCTCGCCGAAGCGACTGGCCGCCAGCTCCACCGCGGGCATCAGATCGGCTTTGGTGAACGGCTTGACGAGGTAGGCCATGGCCCCGGCATCACGCGCCTTCTCCACCAGTTCGCGTTGACTGAACGCGGTGAGAATGACCACGGGCGCGATGCGCTTCTCGGCGATCTCCGAGGCCGCATCGATTCCGTCCCGACGCGGCATCTTGACGTCCATGATGACCAGATCGGGACGCAGTTCGACGGCCAGCTCCACCGCCTGCTGACCGTCGGCCGCTTCACCGACGACGTCGTAACCCTCTTCCCGGAGCATCTCCACGAGGTCGAGTCGGATCAGGGATTCGTCCTCCGCCACCACCACGCGAAGCGGGGGCTTGCCAGTACCGTGCGCACCAGGAGCATTCATCTGTATCGGTCTCCTTTGACAGTCATCGCCCATCAGGGCCGTCGAGCATCTGAAGGGTACCGGTGCGCGAGGCCGAAAGCGCATCTTCTAAACTCGTCAATCGTTGCTTGAAAGACGCCAGCCCTCGTATCCCAATTGGCAGAGGAAACGGATTCAAAACCCGTCCAGTGTGAGTTCGAGTCTCACCGAGGGCACCACGTGAAGGCAGTCCCGTTCGCGACGTCGGTAATGGTCTGCGCCGATCACGCCTACAGTGGAGCCATGTACATACCCAGCAGTCTTCGTTGCCATGACACCAGTGCGGGCAGTTTGTGCGCAGCGAAGGTCGACCATCGGTTCGGAGATTCGGCGGATCGATCGGCGGAGTGGGTCTACTACACCTGCAGCGCCGACACCGCCCACGAGACCGGTTACGTCGATCGCTTGGTCACTGCCTGAATCATGTTCGTAGAACGCGCCTACGTCCACGCCGACGATGTCGGATCGGACTGGCCCTTCACCGTGCCCGCTGTCGCCGACCTCGCTCGCGAGGGACTCGAGTTCCTGGCACCGGTCACAATTCTGGTCGGCGACAACGGTTCCGGTAAGTCGACCCTCGTCGAGGCGATCGCCGAGGGTTTCGGTATCGATGCCCGTGGCGGACGGGCAGCGCAGCAATCTCGTCGACTCGACGAGGTGACCAGCGCGCTGGGCGAGGTTCTCGAACTCGAGACCACTCCGCGGGGTTCTCGGATGCTTCGTGGCCCGAGACTGCAGAAGCGCGGGTTCTTTCTCCGCGCCGAGACCGCGTTCGACATGGCCGAGAACCTCGGCGGTATGCCGGGGTTCTGGGACGAGAACACCGCCGAGATGAGTCATGGTGAGGGCTTTCTGGCCATGTTCGGCGCCATGTTGGCCGAACCCGGTTTCTACGTTCTGGACGAGCCGGAATCGGCCCTGTCGTTCACCGCGTGCCTGCAGCTGGTTGCGCTGATGTCCCAGCTGGGTGACGAGGGAGCACAACTCGTCTGCGCCACCCATTCTCCGATCCTCGCCTCGACGCCCGGCGCGGACATCGTCGAAGTAGGCGAACACGGTCTACGCCGAAGTACCTGGGACGAACTCGAATTGGTACAGCACTGGCGTCGCTACCTCGACGACCCGAACAGCTATCTCCGTCATCTGCTCGACTGACCGTCGGCCATCGACACCTCACGACGGCGACGCACACTTCCCGGGGAAACCCCCATCGCCCGTTTGAAGGCCTTACCGAATGCCGCCTCCGAGAGATACCCACTGCGTCGGGCCAATTCGGCCAGCACGACGTCCTCGGAACGCAAGGTCTGATACGCGACCTGCATTCGCCACGCCGCCAGGTAGCTCATCACCGATTCGCCGACCAGTTCGGTGAAACGCGCCGAGAACGCCGAACGCGACATGTTCACCCTCGATGCCAGAGCCGCAACGGTCCACAGCTCATGAGGGTGTCGATGGATCAGCGCCAACGCCGTTCCGATCCGATCGTCCTGCAATGCACCGAGCCAACCCGACTGCGCGCCTGGTGTGTTCACGATCCACGATCGCAACGCATGGATCACCAGAATGTCGGACAGCCGGGTGATCACCGCTTCTCCCCCGGGCTCGAGCACGCGCGCTTCGTCCGCGACCATATCCAGCACGTTCTGCATCCGCGATTGCTTCGGGCCGGGAGCAGCGTCGACCACCACCAGCGCGGGCAACAGGCGAACGAGCTTGTGCGCTGCAGGATGATCCAGACGCACCGCTCCGCACACCAGGGTGGCGGCCGGTCCTGCTCCCTCACCGTGAGTGATCACCGCGTATCGGTCGCTGACGTACTCGTGCGGGAGGTCGTACACACTCGCCGCTCGTGTCGCCGCATCCTCGTCGGCGGCGAGAACATGACCTCGACCATGCGGGACCAATGCGAAATCGCCGGGCACCAACTCCCGCGTCGGCTCGCCGGGAACCGACAGCAGGCACCGACCGTCCACCACCGTGTGAAACCACAGCGCGTCCTCCATGGCGGGCAGTGCGAGACCCCAGGATCCGCTCAGCTCGGAGCGCACGTAGAACGATCCGGTCATCCGGAGAAAGTGCAGCGCTTCACCCAGGGGGTCGGACGACTTCCAAGGATCCGCGCCACGCATGTAGCGATCGTCTCATGCGATGGACGATCGGACATACATCGTGGCTTTTCGGGCATTGTCCATCCAGCACGCCGGGACCACAGTGGACCACAGGACGCTACGAACCGGAGGGAACCACCGTGATGGACCGAATGCTCGCAGTCGCCACCGCCGTTGCCGCCAGCGGATGTGGGCTCGTTGCAGGAGTGCTGCTCGCCTTCTCCATCAGCGTGCTTCCCGGCCTGTCGACACTGCCGGTGCCCGACGCGATCGCCGCGATGCAGCGATTCAACAAGGCAATTATCGATCCGGTGTTTCTCGGCCTGTTCTTCGGAACAGCCGTATCGTGCACTCTCGCAACGATTCTCGCCCTGTCGACCGGTCGGGGTTCACCCGTGCTCGTCGTGAGCGGAACCGTTCTCTACGTGGTCGGCTGCGTCGCGATCACGATGGCCCTCAACGTTCCGCTCAACGACGCGTTGGCCGGAGTCGACCCCGGCAGCGCCGCAGGCGCGCAGATGTGGCAGAACTTCACCGACAGATGGGCCGTGTGGAACAACGTCAGAACGATTGCCGCAACCGCGGCCTGCGCGGCCCTGATTGTCGGTCAGGGTAGATCGACGCTGGGCTGATCGGACACCGAATCCTGGTGTCGCTTACGGATTTCTTCCTCGAAACGCGCTATCAGGTGGTCGGTGTCCGCGGTCGAGACGTCCCGCGCGCCTTCGTCCATCGCGGCGTCACGTCCCCGGCGCAGTGCGGCGAGTTCGGCTTCGAGTTCGTTGTTGTCGAGTACGCGTGGATCCAACATGACTCCATTGTGGTCCTACGTCACCGCCGTGCGCGGTGGATTTGCTGTAATCGCTCTCATGAACGTCGTGCACAGCTTCGAGCCGATTCTCGGCCGAGGCGCAACCACCCTGATTCTGGGATCGATGCCCGGCGTCGCGTCGCTGGCCGCCCAGCAGTACTACGCGCATCCGCGAAATGCGTTCTGGCCGATCATGGAAGCGCTGTTCGATGCGGGCCCCGAACTTCTCTACGACGAACGCACCGAGCGTCTGCGCAGCCATGGCGTCGCGGTGTGGGATGTACTGAAGCTGTGCACGCGCAAGGGAAGCCTGGACTCGGCGATCGTCGAATCCTCCATCGTGGTAAACGATTTCGAGACACTGTTCGCCGAGAATCCCGGCATCGACAGGGTGTTCTTCAACGGTGCCAAGGCCGACGAGAGCTACCGTCGCCACGCGACGGCGGTGACGCCCCACGTCGAGTTCACTCGACTACCGTCGACCAGTCCGGCGCACGCCTCACTGAACCTGGATGCAAAGACGCGCGCGTGGTCGAGAGCTCTCAGGCCCGGACCCGCTTCGGGAAATGTCGAATGAGACCTTCCTGCACGACGGTGGCCAGCAACAGACCGTCCATCGAGAAGAACCGTCCGGTGGCCAGGCCACGGGACCCGGCTGCGACCGGTGATTCGGTGGCGTAGAGAGCCCACTCGTCGAATCGGAACGGGCGGTGGAACCAGATGGAGTGATTGACCGTCGCCGCCACGATGCGATCGAGTCCCCACGAGAGACCATGGGTGGTGATGATCGAATCGAGCACCGTCGTGTCCGACGCGTACCCCATGGTCGCGGCATGAAAGATCGACTCGTCCGGCAGATCGCCGTCGGCCTTCATCCAGACCCGGTTGTGGTTGAGCTTCTCGCCGGTGCCCTGCATGATCCACGCCGGGTCGTTCGCGTAGCGCATGTCGATCGGTTTGAGGGCGTCGACGAACATCTGCAGCCGGTCCTCGTACCCGACGAAGTGATCGCCGAGCGGAGGCAGTGCGTCGGGGTACGGAACCTCGGGCACTTCGACGCTGTGCTCGAGTCCCTTACCGAAATCCTGGAAGGCAGCGAGCATGACGAACAGCTCGTTACCGTCCTGCACGGCGGTGACCTGGCGGTTGGCGAATGCTCGTCCGTCGCGCTGCCTGGAGACTCGGTACTCGATGGGCTTCTTGACATCACCGCCGCGGATGAAGTGGGCGTTGATCGCGTGCACGTCGCGGGAGGTACCGGAGACGGTGCGTCCGGCCGCGATCAGCCCCTGGGCAACCAGTTGCCCCCCGAACGTTCGGCTCCCCACCTGTTCGGGATGGACACCGACGAACACGTCCTCCTCGATCTCCTCGAGTACAAGGAGATCGAGGAGCTTCTCGAGATCGGTCCTTCGTACAGCTGTACTGCTCGACGCGCTTTCGCTGACGCCGGTTCCCCCCGCTTCGACCACTTACCGGTCCTCTTCTCCGATTCGGTGCACATGGATCAAGTTGGTCGAGCCTACTGTGCCGGGAGGGGCACCGGCCACGATCACGACCTGATCGCCCTTGTTGTACCGACCGAGTTCGAGCAGCGCCTTGTCGACCTCTTTGACCATCGCGTCCGTCGAGCCCACATCGGGGACCAGGAACGTCTCGGTGCCCCAGCTCAGCGACAGCTGACTGCGAACCTCGGAGATGGAGGTGAAGGCGAGCAGAGGAAGCTTGGTGTGCAGGCGAGCCAACCGTCGAACGGTGTCTCCCGACTGCGTGAAGGCAACGAGAGCCTTCGCGTCCAGACGCTCGCCGATGTCACGGGCGGCGTAGGAGATGACGCCGCGCTTGGTGCGCGGCACGTGGGTCAGCGGAGGAACGCTGTCACCCTCGGTCTCGACCGTCTCGACGATGCGGGCCATGGTCCGCACTGTTTCCATCACGTACTTGCCCACCGAAGTCTCACCGGACAGCATGACCGCGTCGGTACCGTCGAGCACGGCATTGGCGACGTCGGACGCCTCGGCGCGCGTCGGGCGGGAGTTCTCGATCATCGACTCGAGCATCTGGGTCGCGACGATGACAGGCTTGGCGTTGGCGCGGGCGATCTGGATGGCGCGCTTCTGCACCAGCGGAACCTGCTCGAGGGGCAACTCGACACCGAGGTCACCGCGGGCAACCATGATCGCGTCGAAGGCGAGCACGATGGCTTCGAGATTGTCGACGGCTTCGGGCTTCTCGAGCTTGGCGATGACGGGAACTCGGCGGCCGACACGATCCATGACGGCGTGCACGAGTTCGACGTCCGCGGGCGAGCGAACGAACGACAGCGCGATGAAGTCGCATCCCAGAGCGAGGGCGAATTCGAGGTCCGCGATGTCCTTCTCGCTCATGGCGGGAACGGAGACGTCCATGCCCGGCAGGGACACGCCCTTGTTGTTGCTGACCGGTCCACCTTCGGTGACACGGCACAACACGTCGTTTCCTTCGACACCGGTGACCACGAGGCCGACCTTGCCGTCGTCGACGAGCAGGCGGTCGCCTTCCCTGGCGTCCTGGGCCAGCTCTTTGTACGTGGTCGACACCCGGTCGTGAGTGCCCTCGCACTCTTCGACAGTGATGCGGATCAGCTCGCCCGCCGCCCAGGTGGTCGAGCCCTCGGCGAAACGCCCGAGACGAATTTTCGGTCCCTGCAGGTCGGCCAGAATGCCCACGGCTTTGCCGGTGGCGTCCGATGCTGCGCGAACCCTCTCGTAGTTCGCCTGATGATCGGGGTGATCACCATGGCTGAAGTTCAGTCGTGCGACATCCATGCCACTCTCGACGAGTTCACGGATGCGCTCTGTGGTTGCGGTTGCGGGTCCAAGGGTGCAGACAATCTTCGTACGTCGGCTCACGAAAGCGAGCCTAGCCGCTGGACGCCGCGTTCTCTATCGCAGACGACTCCACCGGAATACTACCGATCGGTAGCCACGCTACCTTGCTGCTGAGAGGGTCTGTACCGGTTCAGAGACGGGGGTCACACGACCGCCAGGGGTAGTGCGGTCGGGTGTACCGGCGACGGCAATTCCGAGTGTCCGGTGAGGAAAGCGTCGACTCCGTGGGCCGCCGATCGACCCTCCGCAATCGCCCACACGACCAACGACGCACCACGGTGCGCATCCCCGCACACGAATACTCCGGGTGCTGTGGTCTGCCAGTCCGGACCACACGAGAGCGCGCCCCGCTTGGTCGGTGTCAGGCCGTACTCGTCGAGCAACGGACCGAGCTCCACGCCCTCGAAACCGATGGCGAACAACGCCAGATCACAGGGCAATTCGACCTCCTCCCCGATGGGCGTGACGATGCGTCGACCGTCGGCGTCGCGCTGCACCTCGACCTCGGCGAGCACCATGGCACGAACGTGCCCGCGCTCGTCACCGAGGAATCGCTGGACCGCGACCTGATGTCGCACGACGCCACCCTCGGCGTGCGCGGGTGAGGTGCGCAGCACCAGGGGCCACGACGGCCACGGTGAGAGACCGTCGTCGCGAGCCCCGGGCAGCGCGGGGTTGTAGTCGAGTTGCGTGACCGATGCAGCACCCTGTCGGTGGGCCGTTCCCAGGCAGTCTGCTCCGGTGTCACCGCCGCCGATGATGACCACGTGCTTGTCCGCAGCGGAGATGGAGGTGGGGCCGTCGCCCTCGCATTCTTTGTTCGACGGCACCAGATGCTCCATGGCCAGGTGGATGCCCTCGAGTTCGCGACCGATGACCTCGGCATTGTCGCGGGCCCGTAGAGCTCCGACCGCCAAGACGACCGCGTCGAACGATTCGCGTAGTTGCTCGACGGTGAAGTCGATCCCGACCTCGCAATCGGTGACGAAATGCGTTCCTTCGGCCCGCATCTGCATGAGGCGCTGATCGAGCACCGACTTCTCGAGCTTGAACTCGGGGATGCCGTAGCGCAGCAATCCGCCGAGCCGATCGTCTCGCTCGTACACGGTGACGTCATGCCCGGCGCGCGTGAGCTGTTGCGCCGCAGCCAATCCCGCAGGACCCGATCCGACGACGGCGACGCGCTTGCCGGTGGTGATCGTCGGTGGCTGCGGAACGACACTGCCGCCCTCCCAGGCCAGATCCGCGATCGTCTGCTCGACGCGCTTGATCGTGACGCTGCCACCGGTGGCCGCCTCGGAAATCGAGAGGACACAGGCCGATTCGCACGGTGCCGGGCACACCCGCCCGGTGAACTCCGGAAAATTGTTGGTGGCATGCAGTCGGTCGCTGGCCGCATCCCAGCGGTCGCGGCGCACCAGGTCGTTCCACTCGGGAATCAGATTTCCCAGCGGGCAGCCTGCAGTTCCCGAGTGACAGAACGGAATACCACAGTCCATACAGCGACGTGCCTGATCGGAGACCTCGGCGGCCCGCTCGCTCGTCGGCTGGTGCGAGTACACCTCGTTCCAGTCCTTGACACGCTCGCCGATCGGACGCTTGGCGGCCTCCCGTTTGACGACTTTCAGAAACCCCTGTGGATCAGCCACGTGCAGCCTCCATGATCGCAGCATCGACGTCGCGCCCTTCGGCGCGTGCCATTCTTGTCGCTTCCAACACCCGCTGGTAGTCGACGGGCATGACTTTGGTGAACAGTGCGGACCGGCGGGGCCAGTCGGCCAGCAACGAGGTCGCGACGGTGGAACCGGTCCAGCGCAGGTGCTTCTCGACGGTCTCGCGCAGCCACGCGAGATCGTCCGGGTCGGGCACCTGCAGTTCGACCATCGCCATGTTGACGTCGGCCGGATCCAGACCGAGGACGAACGCGATACCACCGGACATCCCCGCCGCCATGTTGCGACCGGTCGGGCCTAGAACCACGACACGACCGCCGGTCATGTATTCGAACGCGTGATCGCCCACGCCCTCGTTGACCGCGATCGCGCCCGAGTTGCGGACCGCGAACCGCTCCCCCGCCTTACCGCGCAGGTACACCTCGCCCGAGGTGGCACCGTACAGAATCGTGTTGCCTGCGATCACGTTGTCCTCGGCGACGAACGGCGCATCCTCGGCAGGACGCACGATGATTCGGCCACCCGACAATCCCTTGCCCACATAGTCGTTCGCGTCACCGACCAGGTCGATGGTGATCCCCGGCGGCAGGAAGGCCCCGAGCGACTGACCCGCAGATCCGGTGAACGCGATGCGAATGGTGTCGTCCGGCAATCCGCCCGCGCCGTAGCGCCGGGTGACCTCGGAGCCCAGAAGTGTTCCGACAGTGCGATTGACGTTGCGTACCGGCAGTTCCAGCTTCACCGGATGGGCGTCCTCGAGCGCTCCCTCGGCCAACTGGATCAGCGTCCGATCCAGCGCGAGATCGAGACCGTGATCCTGCGCGCGGAGGCGTCGACGCTGCGTCATCGGGGCACCGTGCCGGTCGACAGGCATCGCGAAGATGGGAGCGAGATCGAGGCCCTTGCTCTTCCAGTGCGCCACACCCGCTGCGGTCTCGAGCACGTCCGCGCGACCGACCGCCTCGTCGATACTTCGGAAGCCGAGCTGCGCGAGATACTGTCGCACGTCCTCGGCGATGAACTTGAAGAAGTCCTCGAGGAACTCGGGCTTGCCGGTGAACCGCTTACGCAGCTCAGGATTCTGGGTCGCGACACCGACCGGGCAGGTATCGAGATGACAGACGCGCATCATGATGCACCCCGCCACGATCAGCGGGGCCGTCGAGAATCCGAATTCCTCCGCGCCGAGCAGCGCCGCGACGATGACGTCGCGTCCGGTGCGCATGCCGCCGTCGCACTGCACGGTGATGCGATCACGAAGACCGTTGAGTACCAACGTCTGCTGCGCGTCGGCCAGGCCGATCTCCCACGGAGCTCCTGCATGCTTGAGCGAGGTCAACGGTGCCGCACCGGTTCCGCCGTCGTAGCCCGAGATGAGGACGACGTCGGCGTGCGCCTTGCTGACGCCCGTCGCCACCGTGCCGACGCCGACGGAGCTGACGAGTTTGACGTGGACGCGTGCGTTCTCGTTGGCATTCTTGAGATCGTGGATCAGCTGTGCGAGATCCTCGATCGAGTAGATGTCGTGGTGTGGTGGCGGCGAGATCAGGCCGACCCCCGGCGTCGAATGTCGGGTCTTGGCCACCCACGGATACACCTTGTATCCGGGCAGCTGACCGCCCTCGCCGGGCTTGGCACCCTGCGCCATCTTGATCTGAATGTCCGTGGCGTTGACCAGATAGTCGCTGGTGACGCCGAACCGACCACTGGCGACCTGCTTGACGGCACTGCGCCGCCTCGGATCGTAGAGCCGGTCGACATCCTCGCCGCCCTCGCCGGAGTTGGACCGTCCGCCGAGGTTGTTCATCGCGACGGCCATCGTCTCGTGCGCCTCGGCGGAGATGGATCCGTAGCTCATCGCGCCGGTGTTGAACCGCGTGACGATCGACTCGACCGATTCCACCTCGTCGAGCGGAACCGGCGGCCTGACACCGTCCTTGAACTCGAACAGACCGCGCAGCGCACCGCCTTCGCGAGCGAGCCGGTCCACCTCGTCGGTGTACTTCTGGAACACGTCGTATCGACCGGTACGCGTTGCATGCTGCAACAGGAACACCGTCTCGGGGGTGAACAGGTGCAGCTCGCCTTCGCGGCGGAACTGGTACTCGCCGCCGATCTCCAACCGACGATGGACGCGGTCGGTCGGATTCTCGGGGTACGCCCTGCGGTGTCGCAGTTTGACCTCCTCGGCGAGCACGTCGAGACCGACGCCGCCGAGCTTGCTGACCGTGCCCTTGAAGTACTCGCGCACGACCTCGCGATCGAGACCGACGGCTTCGAAAACCTGTGCGCCGGTGTAGGACCCGACGGTCGAGATGCCCATCTTCGACATCACCTTCAGTACGCCCTTACCGAGTCCGTACAGGTAATTCCGTACGGCGATCGTCGGTTCGACTCCGGTCAATTCGCCCTCGCCGACCAGATCCTCGATCGATTCCATCGCCAGATACGGGTTGACGGCTGCGGCACCGAAACCGATCAGCAGCGCCAGGTGGTGCACCTCGCGCGCGTCACCGGATTCGACGACGAGCGCGATCTTGGTGCGTTCCTTCGTGCGAACCAGGTGGTGATGCACGGCCGAGGTGGCCAGCAACGACGGGATCGGGGCCCGAGTGTGATCCGAATCGCGATCGGAGATGATGAGCGTCGTGTAACCCGCAGCGATCGCCTCCGAAGCCCGGGCGCGCAACTCCTCGATGGCCTCGGCGAGACCCTCGCCGCCGCGCTCGACCTCGTACAGGCCCCGCAGTACCGTCGCCGACAGTCCGGGATGGTCTCCGTCGTCGTTGATGTGAATGATCTTGTTGAGCTCGTCGTTGTCGAGCACCGGCCACGGCAACACGATCTGCCTGCACGACGCCGCAGTGGGCTCGAGCAGGTTCTGCTCCGGACCCATCACCCGCGCGAGCGAGGTCACGATTTCCTCGCGGATCGAATCCAGTGGTGGGTTGGTGACCTGGGCGAACAGTTCGATGAAGTAGTCGTAGAGCTGACGCGACCGCTGCGACATCACCGCGGCAGGGGTATCGGTACCCATCGAACCCAGAGGTTCGCCGCCGGATGCGGCCATCGGCGTCAGTACGACGCGCAGGTCTTCTTCCGTGTATCCGAAGGCGACCTGCCTGCGCACCACCGAGTCGTGGTTGTACTGAATGTGAGCACGCTCTGGAAGGCTCTTGATCTCGAGCAGGCCGGCGTGCAGCCACTCCTGGTACGGATGTTCGGTTGCCAGTTGGAGTTTGATCTCCTCGTCGGGCACCAGACGCCCGGCGACGGTGTCGATCAGAAACATCTTTCCGGGCTCGAGGCGCCCCTTGGCGACGACCTCGGATTGGGGCACGTCGAGCACGCCTGCCTCACTCGCGAGGATCACGCGGCCGTCCGCCGTCTGCCACCAGCGGCCGGGCCGAAGCCCGTTGCGGTCCAGCACAGCTCCGACATAGCTGCCGTCGGTGAAGGTCACGCAGGCCGGACCGTCCCAGGCCTCCATCATCGATGAATGGAACTGATAGAACGCCCGTACCCGTGGATCCATCGTGCGGTGGTTCTCCCACGGCTCGGGCACCATCATCATCACCACGTGCGGCACGCTGCGCCCACCGAGGTGCAGCAGTTCGAGCACCTCGTCCAAGGACACCGAGTCCGAGGCATCGGGATTGCAGATAGGGAACAAACGTTCCAGGTCCCCGGGGATCAGGTCGCTCGACAGCAGCGCTTCGCGAGCCCGCATCCGGTTTCGGTTGCCCTTGACGGTGTTGATCTCGCCGTTGTGCGCAACGTAGCGATGCGGATGCGCCAGCGGCCACGACGGGAACGTGTTGGTCGAGAAGCGACTGTGCACGATGGCAATGGCGCTCTTGCACAATGGGTTACGCAGTTCCGGGAAGTACAGCGGCAGCTGCATCGTGGTGAGCATGCCCTTGTAGACGATGGTGCGCGAGGACAACGACGGGAAGAACAGCCCCGACCCCTCGGCCTCGATCTCAGGGGTGACCCGCTCGGAACGCTTGCGCAGTCCGTACACGAGACGGTCGAGGGCGAGACCGGCCGGACGCGTACCGTCGACCTCGGGGGCGGTGACGTAGAGGTAGCTCATGTACGGCATGCAGCCGAGGGCGGTGAGGCCGACGTCGGCGCGATCGGGATCGACCTCGACGGGAACCCAGCCCAGGACGTCCAGACCCTCTTCCGCCGCAATGGATTCGACGCGCTCGATCGCGATCGCCCGCTCACGGATGCCCTGCGGGAGAAAACAGACTCCGGCTGCGAACGTGTTGTCACCGTCGGCACCGGCCGCGGGCAGATCGAACGGCGCGAGGGAGTCGAGAAGTTCGACGGGCAGCTGAATCAGAATTCCCGCACCGTCACCACTGTTGGGCTCGGCACCGGCAGCTCCACGATGCTCCAGGTTCTCCAATGCCAGAACCCCGTCGGCGACGATCGCGTGGGAGCGGCGACCCGCGATGTCGGCGATCATCGCCACGCCACAGGAGTCCTTCTCCGAGCTCGGGTCGTACAGACCTTGCTCCGCAGGCATCCGAGAAAACAGCACCACGATCACCTCCACATAGGCCGGTGGGGTGCGTGAATGCGGCGCAGTGTCGTCGACCCTGCACCGAGAGTCTCGGCAACCCCGCCGGCGGGTCGGCTCGAGTCGACCGGAGCGGTCGGACGAGCCGAATCGAACGGCCTATCGGGAATTCACCGGGACAGCTCTGGCCCGCGAAAGAATCCGGGAACGCTCCCGGATGGCGAAATCGTAGCAGCTGGCAACTGCATCGATGCAATCACGAATGTCGGCTGTGACGAATGCGATCGTCAGTCGCGCAACGGTCGA
Organism: Rhodococcoides navarretei; assembly: GCF_038069675.1. Lineage (NCBI taxonomy): Bacteria > Bacillati > Actinomycetota > Actinomycetes > Mycobacteriales > Nocardiaceae > Rhodococcoides > Rhodococcoides navarretei. The sequence goes on along the minus strand of NZ_JBBPCN010000001.1, from coordinate 2,270,558 downwards.
CCGTGCTGATCACGCACGCTGCCGGTGAGCATCATGATGCCGTCGATCAACGGCCAGATTCCGCCGATACCGCAGGTGAGCCACGTGACCGCGATCTGCGCCACCGCGATGCCCGGCTGATCGAGATAGAAGCGGCCGGCTCCGAACGCGCCCAAGAGGATGCCGAGCAGACCTGCCGTCAGCTTCTGCTTGTCCGAGAACGGCTCACCGGTGACCGGATGCCGACCGTACGGAGCCATCGGGTCCATGTATCCGGGCCCACCTGCGTACTGGGGACCTGGGTACTGCGGACCGCCGTACTGGGGACCTGCGTACTGTCCGCCCGCATATGGCGGTGGCGGTGGCGCACCGTACTGGCTCGAATCGGCGGGCGGTGGGTAACCGGCACCGGGAGTGGATCCGAACTGCCCACCCTGGTCGTTGCCGTAATTCGGGGTGGTGTAGTTCGGGTCGGGTGCGCCGTACACGGGACCCGGTCCTGAGGCGGAGCCTTTGTCGAACGAGATGGTCGGCTCCGACGGAGGGGTTCCGTCGCTCGACGAGCCGTCCGAAGACGATGTACCGGAGTCACTCACGTCGAGCTCCCTTACTTTCGATGCAGTACCAGCAGGGGGATCAGTCTCTCAGCTTTCGCCCCTGAGGGTCCGTCACATTGCCCACCAGTATCAGCACGCCGTCGACGAGATGCCAGACGAACAGCCCGAACAACACTATGAGTCCGAGGCCGAACACTGCGGTGAGTAGCACCCCGAAGAAGAACACCAGCAGTTGTGCGACGCCGATGCCGATACTGCCGAGGTAGAAACGACCGACACCCAACCAACCGAGAAATATCTGCAACAGGCCGCCGACGATCTTGGACTTGTCCGACAGCGGCTCGCCGGTCACCGGATCACGCCCGTACGGTGCATCGGGACCTACACCGAACGCGGATCCACCCTGGTAGCCAGAGGGTACGCCGTAGCCCTGCGGGCCGTAGGCCTGCGGGCCGTAGCCATACTGGCCGCCCTGCTGACCGTAGCCCTGCTGGGGGTAGCCCTGCTGGGGGTAGTTCGGCTGCGAATAGCCCTGCTGCCCGTAACTTTGCTGGCCGTAGCCCTGCTGCGGGTAGCCCTGCTGGCCGTAACCTTGCTGCGAATAGCCCTGCTGGCCGTAGCTCTGCTGCCCGTACCCCAGCTGGCCGTATCCCTGCTGTGGGTAACCGGGGGGTGCCGGAAAGCCACCGAGCGGATTGTCGGTACTGCCGTCCGGGCTCGGAGCCGGGTAGCTCGGCGTGCTGGACCAACCGGGTCCGTTTCCGACGCCGGAGTACGTGTCCCAGCCAGGCCCGGTGGGGCCGGTGGGGCCGTGTGACGGTGCGGACTCCGAGGTGCCGGGCGGTTCCGACAGCGATGCTTCGGCGGTGGCGTCGTAATCGAACGGCGTGCCGAACGACGCGGTCGGCGTGGACTCGCTGTCGCTCGAATCGGCAGTGCTGGAACTCGGTTCCGGCTCGGAATGAGGGGTCTTGTCGAAATCAACCACGCGTACTGCCTTCTTCCTCGGCTTTCTTGTCGGACGCCTGAACGGGCTGCGCATCGACGGCGTCTGCGTCCGTGGTGTCGTGGACCGATGTCCGGGGCGAGCCATCCGCAGAGATGCCCTCGGCTGCCGCCTCGCTCGTGCGATCCTCGTCGTCGTTGGACCTCAATGTCGCAGGCTCTTCGCGGCCCTTGGTTGCGATCACGACGTAGGCCAGCGCCAGCACGAAGATGATGGCGGAGGTAAAGCTGTTGATGCGTATCCCGGCGATCTCGGTGGCGAAATCGTCGCGCATGAGTTCCACCCAGAACCGTCCGGCGCAGTATCCGGCGACGTACAGCGCGAACAGTCGACCGTGGCCGATCCTGTACTTGCGGTCCACGAGAACCAGCAGGACGACGATCGCGACACTCCACAACAGCTCGTACAGGAACGTCGGGTGCACGACTCGTTCCACGAACCCGGTCGAGACACCGTTGAGTGGATCCAGCCGTCCGTCGGCGTCGACCCGCTCGTAGATCTCCAGACCCCACGGCTGTGTGGTGGCGCGTCCGTACAGTTCCTGGTTGAAGTAATTGCCCATGCGCCCGATCGCCTGGGCCAGCAGAATCGGTGGGCCGACGGCGTCACCGAAGGCAGGCAACGGGATTCCACGTCGACGGCAGGCGATCCAGGCACCGACGCCGCCGAGGAACACCGCACCCCAGATCCCCAGGCCGCCGTTCCAGACGTACAACGCCTCGATCGGGTTTCCGCCGGGACCGAAGTACGTCTTCCAGTCGGTTGCCACGTGGTAAAGACGCCCGCCCAGCAGGCCGAACGGGACGGCCCAGACTGCGACGTCGAGCACTGTGCCCTTGGTTCCACCTCGGGCCACCCAGCGTCGATCACCCCACACCACCGCCACGACGATGCCGATGATGATGAACAGGGCATAGGCCCGCAGAGCCAGCGGTCCGACGTGCCACACCCCCTGCGGCGGGCTGGGAATGTAGGCCAGGATCGCGGTCGAAGTCACGACGCTACGTTAGCGGAACGGACACCCTCGGCGAGTTCCGTCGTCAGGTCGCGCACTGCATCGAGTCCCTTGTCGACGGCCGTCACCAGGGCCGAACCGACGATGACCGCATCGGCATACTTCGCGATCTCGGCAGCTTGGGCTCCCGACCGAACGCCGAGCCCCACGCCGATCGGAATGTCGGAGTGTTCGCGGATACGCGCCGACAACGCGGGTGCCATCGAGGACACCGCGTCGCGGGCACCGGTGACGCCCATGGTCGAGGCCGCGTAGACGAAACCGCTACTGGCCTCGACGGTGCTGACGAGCCGCTCCTCGGTGGACGACGGGGCGACGAGGAAGATTCGGTCGAGTTCGTAGCGGTTGGAAACCTCGATCCACTCCTTCGCCTCGTCGGGAATGAGATCCGGGGTGATGATTCCGAGCCCACCCGCGTTGGCGAGGTCGCGAGCGAAGTTCTCGATGCCGTACTTGAGCACCAGGTTCCAGTAGGTCATGACGACCGCTTTTCCGCCCGCTGCAGCGACCTGCTCGGTGACGGCGAAGACGTCTTTGACTCGGGCCCCGGCCCGCAGCGCCACATCGGCTGCGGCTTGGATCGTGGGACCGTCCATCACCGGATCGGAATACGGAATGCCCACCTCGACGATGTCGCATCCGGCGTCGACCATCGTCTTGAACACCTCGACCGATCGCGGCACCGTGGGAAAGCCGGCGGGGAGGTATCCGACGAGTGCTGCGCGGCCGTCGGCACGGCACTGCGCGAAGGTACCCGAGAGGCGGGAGTCGTTGTTGCTCATGGCTTGATACCTGCTTCGTCGTCCACGTTCGCTTCGCCGGCTCCGTCGATCAGACCGAACCACTCGGCTGCGGTGTCCACGTCCTTGTCGCCACGGCCGGACAGGTTGACCAGAATGATCGCGCCTTCACCCAATTCCTTCCCGAGGGTCAAAGCGCCGGCGATGGCATGCGAGGACTCGATGGCCGGGATGATGCCCTCGGTACGGCACAGCAGCTTGAAGGCGTTCATCGCTTCGGTATCGGTGATTCCGCGATACTCGGCCCGCCCGATGTCGTGCAGGTACGAGTGCTCAGGACCGACGCCCGGGTAGTCCAATCCTGCTGAGATCGAGTGGGAGTCGACGGTCTGACCGTCCTCGTCCTGCAGCAGGTAGGAGTACGCGCCGTGCAGCGCTCCCGGGGTTCCACCGCTGATGGTCGCGGCATGGCGACCGGTCTCGACGCCGTCTCCTGCCGCCTCGAAACCGATCAGTCGCACGTCGGCGTCGTCGATGAAGGCATGGAAGATACCGATTGCGTTGGAGCCACCACCGACGCAGGCAGCGATGGCGTCGGGCAACCTGCCCGTGGACGCCAGCACCTGCTGCCGCGCTTCGAGGCCGATGATGCGCTGGAAATCGCGCACCATGACCGGGAACGGGTGGGGCCCGGCGACGGTGCCGAAGCAGTAGTACGTGTTGTCCGCGTTGGTGACCCAGTCGCGCAGCGCCTCGTTGATGGCGTCCTTGAGCGTGCGTGAACCGGACTTCACTGCGACGACCTCCGACCCGAGCAAACGCATCCGGGCGACGTTGAGGGCCTGACGCTCTGTGTCGACCTCACCCATGTAGACGACGCAGTCGAGACCCATCAGGGCACAGGCCGTGGCGGTCGCGACGCCGTGCTGACCGGCACCGGTCTCCGCGATGACACGAGTCTTGCCCATTCGCTTCGCGAGGAGAACTTGCCCGAGCACGTTGTTGATCTTGTGAGAACCGGTGTGATTCAGGTCTTCTCGCTTGAGGAGAATTCGAGCGCCGCCGGCGTGCTCGGACAACCGCGTCGCCTCGAACACCGGCGAGGGGCGACCGGTGTAATCGCGCTGCAGTCGGTCGAGTTCGCCGAGGAACTCGTTGTCGCTGCGCACCTTCTCGTACTCGGCGGTGACTTCCTCGATCACACCCATCAATGCCTCGGGCACGAATCTGCCGCCGTAGACACCGAAATGGCCGCCGACATCGGGCTCGTGCGCGCTGCGATCGGTGAGGCCGATGCTGCTCTGCGGCAGATCAGCGCCCTTGAAACGGACTGCCGCTGGGGCGTCCGTGATGGAAGAAGAATTGCTGGTGCTCACCGGTCCAGTGTGCCCCAACGGCGGACCGTCGCCGCGCTCGGGTCTGGTGCTGGGTCAGCGCGCGGGCTTGGGGCACGAAGGATGCGTTCCCGCCGTCACCAGGTCCGAGACGGCCGTGCGCGGATCGCCTGCGGTGACCAAGCCCTCGCCGACGAGTACCGCGTCGGCACCGGCACCGGCGTAAGCGAGCAGATCTGCTGTGCCCCGCACTCCGGACTCCGCGATACGAATGATCTCGCTGGGCAACCCGGGCGCGATACGACCGAAGCTGTCACGATCGATCTCGAGTGTCTTGAGATTGCGGGCGTTGATGCCGATGACGCTGGCACCGGCCTCGAGGGCGCGATCCGCCTCGGCCTCGGTGTGCACCTCGACCAGCGCCGTCATACCCAGCGACTCGGTGCGGTCGAGCAACGACGTCAACGCGTCCTGCTCCAGCGCCGCGACGATCAGCAGGATGACGTCGGCACCGTGCGCCCGAGCCTCGTGAATCTGGTACGGACCGACGATGAAGTCCTTGCGCAGCACGGGAATCGAGACGGCGGCCCGGACGGCGTCGAGGTCTGCGAGAGACCCGCGGAACCGACGCTCCTCGGTGAGAACGCTGATGATGCGAGCGCCGCCCTGTTCGTACGCGCGGGCAAGAACGGCCGGATCGCCGATGTCGGCCAACGCACCCTTGGACGGGCTGGCCCGCTTCACTTCGGCGATGACGCCGATGCCGTCCTCGCGCAGCGCCGCCGCCGCATCGAGAGGGGCCGGGGCTGCCTTCGCTCCTGCTTTCACGGCGGCGAAATCGACCACCGATTCACGCGCGGCCACGTCGGCTCGTACACCGTCGAGAATCGAGTCGAGAACAGTCATGGTGCCCCCAGTCCTTTCTGAGCGTCGACGTCCGATGTGAGGAATCTCATCGGGGTCGGATCTAGCGTAGAGGTCCGTTTCAATCCGACGAACGCCGGGTACCGGACTCGTCGGTAGGGTCTTCACCGGCGTCGAGCGCGTCCCACATCATGCGCTCGGTGAGGTCCTCCCCCTCGTCCTGCGCGCCGGTGCCGGATGCCGTGGTGCGCGCACGCCGAGCGACCTCGTCGCGACGCACCGCCGGGGCGTCGTACTTGGACGAGAGTACCTGCGGGGCAAATGTTTTCCGAATCGACACCACTGCCGCAGCGAGGGCGCAGACCGCACCCACGAGGGTGACGATCGCCGGCAGGACCGAGACGTCCGTCATCGAGACCTGCGCGCGTGCAGGAAGCTCTGCGAGCGCCGCGGACTCCGCGTCGGATGCCCCGGCAATGAGCAGTCGAACGGCCGGGATTGCCGCCGCCACGGCCACCACGGCGATCAGCAGGGCGAGCACCCGAGAAGCCCACCCCCGCACCGCGAAGGACGCTGCGATCGCCGCTACCAACACCAGTGCCAGGGGCGTCGTAGCAGCAGCCCAGGTGCTGCCGAGAAGCTCGTCGGTTCGGCTCTCTCCGAGACCGTCGAAGGATGTCACCCGAACCCATGTCATTCTCGACGCGCCCCACAGGCACGCCGCAGCAACGACGAGGAGGGCGACGGGTAGAGCGGCCGACCCGCGGCGACCGGATCGCTCGGTCATCGGCCGCCCACCTCACGGAGCGACTCCGCAGCGGCGACGGCTCCCAGCACCGCCATCGCCTTGTTCCGTGCCTCGTCGTCCTCGTATTCCGCAACGGAGTCGGCCACGACGCCTGCCCCGGCCTGAACGTATGCGGTGCCGTCCTTGATCAGAGCGGTGCGAATCGAGATGGCAGTGTCGGCGTCCCCCGCGAAATCGAGGTAGCCGACGATGCCGCCGTAGATGCCGCGTCGCGTCGGCTCCAGCTCGTCGATCAGTTCCATCGCGCGCACCTTGGGTGCCCCGGACAGGGTGCCTGCCGGGAAACAGGCCTTGACCGCGTCGAGGGCGCGCTTGCCCTCGGCCAACCGTCCGGTGACCGTCGACACCAGATGCATGACGTGGCTGTAGCGCTCGATGTGGCGGTAGTCGCTCACTCGCACCGTGCCGGGAGCGCAGACGCGTCCGAGATCGTTGCGGCCCAGATCGACGAGCATCAGGTGCTCGGCGTTCTCCTTCTCGTCGGCGAGCAGATCCTTCTCGAGCAACACGTCCTCTTCCTCGGACGTACCGCGCCAACGCGTGCCCGCGATCGGATGCGTGGTGGCGAGACCGTCGACCACCGTCACCAATGCCTCCGGGCTCGATCCGACGATGGAGAAAGCCGTCTCGTCGTTCTCCCCCGGTACGTGCATCAGATACATGTACGGGCTGGGATTGGACGCTCGCAGCATTCGGTAGACGTCGAGGGGTGATGCATCGGTGTCCATCTCGAAGCGCTGTGAGAGCACCACCTGGAACGCCTCACCTGCTTCGATCTCCTCCACCAGGCGAGCGACGTCGGCACCGAAGCCCTCGGACGTGCGCTGCCTGCGGAACTGCGGCGCAGGCTTGGACACGGTGGAAACGGTGGAGTCGGCGGGCTTCGAAAGGTCCGCACACATCCGATCCAGACGACGCACCGCGTCGTCGTACGCCTCGTCGACGTGCTCGTCGGTTCCGTTCCAGTTCACCGCGTTCGCGATCAGGGTGATCGCGCCCTCGTGGTGGTCGACGGCCGCGAGATCGGTCGCGAGCAGCATGACCATCTCGGGCACACCGAGGTCGTCCTGCGCGTGCTCGGGCAGCTTCTCGATGCGCCGCACCGAGTCGTATCCGAGGTAACCCACCATGCCGCCGGTCAACGGGGGCAGACCGGGCAGCCGCTCCGAGTGCAGCAGCTCCAACGTCCGCGCCAGCACTTCGAGAGGATCGCCCCCGCTCGGCACCCCCGCGGGGACGTTGCCGCGCCATGCGGCCTCACCGTCGATGACCGTGAGCGACGCCGGAGCGCCTGCACCGATGAACGACCACCTGGACCACGAACTGCCGTTCTGCGCGGACTCGAGCAGGAAGGTTCCGGGTCGGTCGGCACCGAGCTTGCGGTACGCCGACAGCGGAGTCTCGGAGTCGGCGAGCACCTTTCGCGTCACCGGCACCACGCGGTGCTCTGCGGCGAGATGCCGGAACACCTCACGCGAGGTGGTCGAGTCCGAGTTCTCGGTGTCGGGAGTGGGGCTGGGATCCGTGGTCGTCTCGCCGTGCATTGCTCCATCCTCCCAGGTTCGACACAACGGGTCACTCCGCAGGCTCCGCTCCGGCAGCAGGGTCGTCGCTCGCGGTAACCTGCCGAGCATGAAACCAGGCGAGCTCGTTCCCGATTTTTCCCTGCCGGACCAGACCGGTGAGACCCGAACTCTGACCGACTTGCTTTCGAACGGTCCGATAGTGCTGTTCTTCTACCCCGCCGCCTTCACCCCCGGTTGCACCGCCGAGGCGTGCCATTTTCGGGACCTCGCCTCGGAGTTCGCCGAGGTCGGAGCCACCCGAGTAGGCATCAGCGCCGATGCCGTCGCCAAGCAGGCCGAGTTCGCCGCCTCCAAGTCCTTCGACTACCCGCTGCTCTCCGACGAGGACGGCACCGTCGCCACCGCATTCGGCGTCAAGCGCGGGCTGCTGGCCAAGCTGTCCCCGGTCAAGCGCGCGACGTTCGTCATCGGCACCGACCGGAAGGTCCTCGAGACCTTCTCCAGCGAAGTACGGTTCGAAGCCCATGCGGACAAGGCTCTGGAGTACCTGCGGGCACATCGCACCTAAGAGCACTGTCCGACGCGATGCCTCGGGTGGGGGGACCCTCGAGGCATCATGTGCAGTTCACAACTAACTTGATCGAGAGGTTCCCCGCGATGGATACGTCGGCGACACCGCAGCACACGGTGGACCCCCGTTGGCTCACCGAGAGTCAACAGGAGGCATGGCGGTCGCTCGTCGCTCTGGTCACTCGACTTCCGGCAGCGTTGGACGCTCAGCTGCAGCGCGATTCGCAGCTGACTCACTTCGACTACTTCGTCCTCGCGACGGTCAGCGAGAATCCACAGCGACGGATCCAGCTCCGCGATCTGGCCGAGTACGCCAATGCCTCGCTCTCGCGCCTGTCACACGTGGTGACCAAGCTCGAGAAGGCCGGGTGGGTCAAGCGCGAGTCGATCCCGGGTAGCCGCGGTTCCTACGCTGTGCTGACCGACGCAGGCATGGCCAAGGTCGTGGAAGCGGCACCCGGTCACGTCGGCACGGTGCAGTCGCTGGTGTTCGAGGGTCTGTCCGACGCGGAGGTCGAGCAGCTCGGGACCCTGAGTTCGACTCTACTGGCCCAGTTGGACAAGGGAATCGCGGCCGGAACCGGTCACGCCTGAGCGTCTGGGCTCAACAGGACGTCGGTATCGAAGCAGGTGTGAGCGCCGGTGTGGCAGGCCGCGCCGACCTGGTCGACGACCAAAAGCACGGTGTCACCGTCGCAGTCGAGCCGAACCTCGTGCACGTACTGCGTGTGACCCGACGTCTCGCCCTTGACCCAGTACTGCTGCCTGGACCTGGAATAGTATGTGCCCTTGCGGGTTTCGAGAGTTCGGGAGAGCGCCTCATCGTCCATCCAGGCGACCATGAGCACCTGACCGGTCGACCGTTCCTGCACGACGGCGCTGAACAGTCCGGCCTCGTTGCGCTTGAGACGCGCAGACAGCGTCGGGTCGAGTGTCATCGCTGATCCTTTTCGCTATCGGACGACGATGCGTTCGGCGCGCATCGCATCTTTGACCTGGCCGATGGTGAGATCTCCGAAATGGAAGACGCTCGCGGCGAGGACGGCGTCGGCACCCGCCTGAACAGCAGGCGGAAAATGTTCCACGACGCCTGCTCCACCGCTGGCAATCACCGGCACGTGCACCGCAGACCGCACGGCAGCGATCATCGGTAGATCGAATCCGGCTTTCGTTCCGTCGGCATCCATCGAATTGAGCAGGATCTCCCCGACGCCCAGCTCTGCGCCACGAACCGCCCATTCGACGGCGTCGATGCCGGTGCCACGTTTGCCACCGTGAGTGGTGACCTCCCATCCCGACGGGGTGTCCTGCTGTCCGTCGGGAACTGTTCTGGCGTCGACCGAGAGCACGATGCACTGCGAGCCGAATCGTTCGCTGAGCTCGCGCAGCAACTCCGGCCGGGCGATCGCAGCGGTGTTGACACTCACTTTGTCGGCCCCGGCCCGCAACAGTCGATCCACGTCGGCGACGGTGCGTACTCCCCCACCGACGGTGAGCGGAATGAACACCTGCTCGGCGGTGCGACTGACGACGTCGAGCATCGTGCCTCGGTCCGACGTCGACGCGGTGACGTCGAGGAAGGTCAACTCGTCGGCTCCCTGCGCGTCGTAGGCGGCCGCAAGCTCCACCGGATCGCCTGCGTCGCGGAGGTTTTCGAAGTTCACTCCCTTGACGACGCGCCCGGCGTCGACGTCGAGGCACGGAATCACTCTGACCGCGACGCTCATCGCCCAGGTCCTTCCAGGTAGTCGACGGGATCACCGAGTTCGGTGATCACCTTCAGCAACTCGTCGTGCACTCCCGGCCCGGCTGCCAGCACGGACGACGAATCGACGGTCCACGGTTCGCCCGTCAGATCGGTGACGATTCCGCCCGCCGCACGCACCAGCAGTGCGCCTGCCGCGTTATCCCAGGCACGGTGACCGAACACCACCGCGCCGCCGAGAACTCCGCTGGCCGTGTAGGCCAGATCGACCCCGGTGGCACCGTGCATCCGCAGTCGTGAGGAGTGCATCGACAACTCTTCGAGAATACGGAATCGGAACCGACCCGGCAGCGAACCGCGACTGGCGACGTTGAACGCACCGAACCCGATCATGGATTCACGCAACATCTTCGGCTGCAGCGCCGGAAGCGCGACGCCGTTGAGCAACAGCGGACCGCCTGCCACAGCGGCGAAACGCTGATCCACCAGGGGCAACCAGGTGAGTCCGAGGACCGGCTCACCGTCGTCGAGCAGCGCCAACAACGTTCCGGCCGAGGGCAATCCCGACGAGTAGTTGAAGGTGCCGTCGATCGGGTCGAGCACCCAGACGAGTCCGGAGTTCAGGTCCGGTCCTCCGAACTCCTCACCGTGAACGGCGATTCCGGTGGCCTCGTGCAATTCCGCACCGAGCCGACGCTCGAGTTCGAGATCCACAGCGGTGGCAAAATCATCGGGGCCCTTCTGCACTGCGCTCGGTGCGCCGACGCCCGCGACGAACCGATCGTGGATGCCGTCGAGCAGACCACCGGCGATCTCCAGTAGACGAGTCGGTTCCTCGGGAAGGGTCATTCCTGGGCTACCGAGACACCGCAGCGAGGGCGTCCGGAAGCGTGAAACGTCCGGCGTACAGGGCCTTTCCGACAATGGAACCTTCGACACCGCGGTCGACCAGTCCGGCGATCGCTTCCAGATCCGCAATCGTGGACACGCCGCCCGACGCGATGACCGGCTTGTCGGTCTTGGCACAGACGTCGGCGAGCAGTTCCAGGTTGGGCCCGGTCAACGTGCCGTCCTTGGTGACATCGGTGACCACGTAGCGCGAACACCCGTCGCGCTCGAGCCGCTCGAGAACCTCCCACAGGTCGCCGCCGTCACTGACCCAACCGCGTCCGCGCAAACGCGGTGCTCCGTCCACGATCAACACGTCCAGACCGACGGCGACGCGATCTCCGAACTCGCCGATCGCGCGGGAGCACCATTGCGGATCCTCGAGGGCTGCGGTGCCGAGATTGACTCGCGCGCACCCGGTCGCGAGTGCAGCGCGCAGCGACTCGTCGTCACGAATTCCGCCCGAGAGCTCCACCTTGACATCGAGCTCGCCGACGACCGACGCCAGAAGCTCGCGGTTGGATCCGCGTCCGAACGCAGCGTCGAGGTCCACGAGATGCACCCACTCGGCTCCGTCGTTCTGCCACGCGAGGGCGGCATCGCGAGGCGACCCGTACTTCGTTTCGCTTCCTGCTTCTCCTTGAACGAGACGGACAGCTTCGCCGCCTGCGACATCGACAGCAGGCAATAAGACCAGGCTCACGTGCGGTTATGCTACGGGCCGAGCGGGCGTGAACTCAAAACGGGTCGCCGGGAGTGGAGCCTGCGGGAACGACCCATCTTGGTCCGGGAGTGGAGCCTGCGGGAACGGCGGGTCAATCTTCCGGGCCGAGTTCCCGGCGCGTGATGCGAGTGGACACCACTCCCATTGCCGCGATCGCTCCGATCACACCGGCCAACGCGATGATCAGGGCCACCCCGGCGCTCGGGCGCAGAAGTGCTATAGCAGCCGTGGCGAGGGCCAGCACGACCACGGCCGCGCCCAACGACTTGAAAGCCAACCGGCCGAGCGAGAACTCGCGGTCGCTCACACCGACCGAACCCAGTTCTCCAGAAGTGCGGCACCTGCGTCACCGGACTTCTCCGGGTGGAACTGAGTGGCCGAGAGTGCACCGTTCTCGACCGCGGCGAGGAACCGTCCGCCGTGGTCGGCCCAGGTGAGCAACGGGGCGGCGATGGTGTCGCTGGGTTCGAGTTCCCACTGTTGTGCGGCGTAGGAGTGGACGAAGTAGAACCGGGTCTCGGGATCGATGCCGTCGAACAGCACGCTCTTCTCCGGGGCCTCGACGGTGTTCCACCCCATGTGCGGCAGCACCTCGGCCTGCAGCCGCTCGACCGTTCCCGGCCACTCCCCACACCCGTTCGCCTCGACACCGAACTCGACCCCGCGATCGAACAGGATCTGCATTCCGACACAGATGCCCAGCACGGGTCGTCCGCCGGCCAGACGTCGACCGATGATGCGGTCGCCCTTCACCGCCAGCAGACCTTCCATGCAGGCGGCGAACGCTCCGACACCGGGAACGACCAGTGCTTCTGCGTTCAGGGCCTCGTCGAAGTCCGAGGTCACGGTCACGTCGGCACCGACCCGGGCGAGTGCCCTCTTCGCCGAGTGCAGATTGCCCGAGCCGTAATCGAGCAACACCACAGAAGTCATGCGGGAAGTCTATCGGGGCGTGGTCTCGCGACGAGCGCCACCGCCGCGACGGCGACAACCGTGGCTGCGGCTGCGGTGAATCCCGCGGTGTACCCCACACTTGTTGCCAGCACGCCGAGGGCAAGCGCGCCCGCCCCCGTACCGGCGTCGAAACTGATGTTCCAGACGGCGCTTGCGCTGCTGTAGCGGGAGGGTCCGGCTGCGTCGAACGCCATCACGAGACTGTCGTTCTGGCATGCTCCGTACCCGACTCCGAACAGGACGGCTGCGACGAAGAACAGCGCCGCCGGCATGTTGCCGAGCGCAGCGAGCGCGAACAGAGCGATGCCGATGGCCGCCGACACCAGTGCCGGAACCACAGAACGCCCGATTCCTACTCGATCCGCCACCGACCCCGCGGCGTAACGCCCGACGAGCATCGCTGCGCTGACGACGGCCAGTGCGAGGCCGATCATCGCGGCTCGGTTCGACTCGGCGATCGGCAGCAAACTGGTGATTCCGCCGTACGCAGCGGACACCGAGGCCACGACGAGACACGGCACCAGAAATTGGCGTTTGTCGAGGCGAACCCGCTCGAGCTTGGGCGGCTGCGGCGCGGGCCGGGTGGGTGGCAACAGCGCGACGCCGATCAGGCCTGCTGCGGGCACCAGTGCACCGAGTACGAATACGGCCGTCGGACTCGCCGCGAAGATCACCAGACCCAGTGGCAGAGTGACCATCTGAGCCAAGGCGACGGCGATACCCTGCGCCCCCGTCGCCCGGCCGAGCAACGCTGTCGGAGCGAGCTCGGCGACGATCGCGGCACCGGCGACGGTCAACATTCCGAAACCGGTGCCCCGCAAGGCGGACACGGCCAACGCCGGGACGGCCTCGACAGAGACGATGAACAACAGCGCAGGCATTCCGAGGAGCAGACAGCCCGCTCCGAGAACTGCGCGGTGCCCGACTCGCATCAGCATGCGTGGTACGAACAGCTGCGTGATCACCGTGGTGGTCATGAAGATCGCGGTGCTGGCAGCCGCCACCGCGTCCGATGCCCCGGACTGGGACACGGCGAGCGGAACCACCGGAAGCAGCAAACCCCAACCGCCGAACGAGGCCGCGCCCATGGCCATCGCGGCCGGCAGGCCGCGGATGGAGCTCAGGCCACTCAACGCACGAGCGCCGATCGATCGATCACAGACTTCCCTTGGTGGACAGCACACCGGTTACGCGAGGGTCGTACTCGGTGGCCTGACGCAGTGCCCGAGCGACTGCCTTGAACTCGGCTTCGGTGATGTGATGGTGGTCGCGGCCGTAGATCACCCGGACGTGCAGTGCGATCCGAGCGTTCGACGCCAGCGTCTCGAACACGTGCTTGTTGATCACCGTGGAGTACGGAACGCCCGGGTATCCGCCGATGACGGAGTGCACCATGTAGTCGGGTTCACCGGTGTGTACGCAGTACGGACGACCGGACACGTCGACGGCGGCGTGCACGAGCGTTTCGTCCATCGGAATGAACGAATCGCCGAACCGGGTGATGCCCGCCTTGTCGCCGAGGGCCTGACCGAGCGCCTGGCCAAGCACGATCGCAGTGTCCTCGACGGTGTGGTGCGCCTCGATCTCGATGTCGCCCTTTGCGCGCACCGTCAGATCGAAACGAGCGTGGGTACCGAGCGCGGTGAGCATGTGGTCGTAGAACGGAACGCCGGTGGAGATGTCGACGATTCCGGTGCCGTCGAGGTTCAGCTCGACCGAGATGTCGGATTCCTTGGTGGTGCGCTCGATCTTGGCGATACGGGGAGCGGGTGTGGTCACTTCGGTGCCTCTGCTGTTTCGGTCGATGCAAGTTGTGCGCTGACGGTGAGGAATCGGTCGTTCTCGTGCGCCAGTCCGATGGTGACGCGTAGGTATCCGGGAATTCCGACGTCCCGGATGAGCACGCCGTCGTCCAGGTATCGCTGCCAGGTGGCGGCCGCATCGGAGAACCGGCCGAAGAGCAGGAAGTTGGCGTCGGACGGCACCACGTCGTAGCCCTGGCGGCCGAGAGACGCTGCCACCCGATCTCGTTCGGCGGAGAGCTCGGCCACGCTCCCGAGAGTGTCCGAGGCATGCCGCAACGCTGCTCGCGCAGCGGCCTGCGTGACGACCGACAGGTGATAGGGCAAGCGCACCAACAGCATTGCGTCGACGACGGCCGGGGCGGCCACCAGATATCCCAGCCGACCGCCGGCGAACGCGAACGCCTTGCTCATGGTTCGGCTGACCACGATCTTGCTGGGGTAACTCTCGATCAACCCGATCGCGCTTGCCGCGGAAGAGAATTCCGCGTAGGCCTCGTCGACCACCACGATTCCCGGTGCGGCGTCGAGGATCCGGCGCAGATCCGCCTCGTCGATGCTGTGGCCCGTCGGATTGTTCGGGCTGGTGACGAACACGACGTCGGGCTTACGCTCCTCGATCGCCTGCACCGCGTAGTCGACGTCGAGCGAGAAATCTGCCCGACGCTTCGCCGGGATCCATTCGGTCTGCGTCCCCGAAGAAATGATCGGGTGCATCGAGTAAGACGGCACGAAGCCCAGTGCGGTGCGATCCGGTCCCCCGAACGCCTGCAGCAACTGCTGCAGAATCTCGTTGGAGCCGTTGGCCGCCCACACGTTGGCAGTGTCGACCGCGAAACCTGTCTGCTCGGTCAGATAGCGCGCGAGGTCTGCTCGCAACTCGTCCGCATCGCGATCCGGGTAGCGGTGCAGCTGACCGGCCGCGACGCGAACGGAGTCCGCCACATCGTCGATCAACGCCTGGGTCGGCGGGTGCGGATTTTCATTGGTGTTCAGCTGGACCGGCACGGTGAGCTGCGGGGCTCCGTACGGCGACTTGCCGATCAGCGCCTCGCGCAGCGGGAGGTCGTCGAGCGAGATCGACTGTCCCAGAGCATCGGTCATGATGGATCACCGGTACGCAGCCCCTCGAACCGGAGCCGCACCGCTTCGCCGTGGGCCGGCAGATCCTCTGCGTTGGCAAGCGCGATGACATGCGCTGCAACGTCTTTCAGAGCGGACTCGCTGTAGTCCACCACGTGGATGCCGCGCAGGAACGTCTGCACGCTCAGGCCGGACGAGTGCCGTGCGCATCCGGCCGTCGGGAGCACGTGGTTGGAACCAGCGCAGTAGTCACCGAGGCTCACCGGTGACCACGCACCGACGAACACGGCACCGGCGCTGCGTACCCGAGCTGCGACGTCGGAGGCGTCCTTCGTCTGGATCTCGAGGTGCTCGGCGGCGTAGGCGTTGACCACAGCCAAGCCTTGCGTGACGTCGTCGACCAGCACGATGCCGGACTGGCTCCCGTTCAGCGCGGTCGCCACCCGCTCTGCGTGTCGCGTCGATGCCATCTGTGCGTTGACGGCCTGGTCCACGGCATCGGCGAGTTCGATGCTGTCGGTGACCAACACGCTGGCCGCCATCACGTCGTGTTCGGCCTGGCTGATGAGGTCCGCCGCCACGTGAACCGGGTCCGCGGTGGCGTCGGCGAGAATCGCGATCTCGGTGGGGCCAGCCTCGGAGTCGATTCCGACGAGCGAGCGACACAGACGCTTCGCGGCCGTGACGTAGATGTTGCCGGGACCGGTGATCAGGTCGACCGGAGCCAGCTCGCCGCCGTCGGTGTCGACGCCGCCGTAGGTGAGGAGTGCCACACCCTGGCCGCCGCCGACCGCCCAGACCTCGTCGACGCCGAGCAGTTGCGCCGCAGCAAGGATGGTGGGGTGAGGCAGTCCGCCGAAGTTCTTCTGCGGCGGCGACGCCACCACCAGGGAGCCGACGCCTGCAATCTGTGCGGGCACGACGTTCATCACCACCGACGATGGGTACACGGCGTTGCCGCCGGGCACGTACAGGCCGACGCGATCGACCGGGATCCAGCGTTCGGTGACGGTGCCGCCGGGTACCACCTGGGTGGTGTGGTCGGTTCGGCGCTGGTCCGAGTGCACGAGGCGGGTTCGTTCGATCGCGACCTCGAGGGCTGCTCTGACGTCGGAGTCGAGCTCGGCGAGGGCCTTGACCAGCGCTTCCTGCGGGACGCGTATGCGGTCCGGCCGGACGCCGTCGAACGTCTCACTGAACTCGAGCGCAGCGTCGGTGCCACGTTCCTTGACGGCCTCGACGACGGGTCGAACCTGATGCAGCACCGAATCGACATCCACTCCGCCTCGGGGAAGTGCGCCGCGTAGTTCGGCGGTGGATGGAGTTCGTCCGCGTAGATCGACGCGGGCGAGCTCGATGCGGGCAGGCATAATGGGCCCCTTCGTGGAGTCGGTTCGGTGCCGGGGTTCGGTCGAATCAGTGTTGTCCGAACACCCAGGATAGTTCCACCGAATTCGGCTCAGCCCCGCACGTCCCACAGATGATGGACAGGGTCGTGAATGTAGTAGGCGGCGAGTGATTCGACCGAGAAGTTCGACCCGTCGCTTCGTCGACCGGTCCGCTGCCGATTCCCCGGCGGAACGGCAGCGAAATCGTCGGCGAGGGCGCGTGCGGCGTCACCGAGTTCCGATGCGACTGTCGCGGGATTCTGTGCGTTGTAGTTCTCGGCCAGCGCGGTGGCGTCCTGATCCCAGTTCGCGAACTCGGGATCGTCCTCGGTCGACACCAGTGCCAGCCGGGTGCGGAAGATGCGGTGCGCGTCACGTACGTGCGCGGCGTATTCGAGCGCGGACCACGTCGAGTCGTCGGGGCGGACTGCAACGTCGTCGCGCCGCAGGACGGCATGCCATCGCTCGATGTCGGCGCGGATCAGGTCCGGGATGTCGTCGTAATCGACGGCACTCGCGTCGAACCCGCAGTCCGGGCACGCTCGCTCGAGTACCCAGGTCCAGTTCTTGGTGTCGGGATCGATGGGCATGCCGGTCAGAATAGATCAGGGCAACTCACCTGTGTGTCCACAATTCGCGTCGTAGACATCCGATTCGGCGTCCGAACGCGAATTGTGGACAGCGAGTGCTGTCGCTTCGGCCGTCAGGCGTAGCGGGCGGCCAAGTTGTGCAGAGTGCTCTTGATTCCCTGCGCGTTCTTCTGCGGCATCTTGAACAGCTCGAGCACCTTCGGGACCTTGGCGGTGCCGTACTTGAAGCTCTCGGTGACCGTGGTCAGCCCCGGCTGCTTCTCCTCGAACTCCCAACGCCAGCTGTGTCCCATCGGGTGCTGCCACTCGACGACCTTGTGCTTGTCGGCGTCGACGAACTCGGTGACGGTGCTGGTGATCTTGTAGGGCACGCCGTATTGCTTCATGCCGACAGAGAATTTCGCACCGGTGCTGAGTCGAGCGGGACCGCGGACGGTGTCCTTGACCGTCCCTGAGCCGTCGAGCTCGCCGTGCCTGGTGGGATCGGCCACGATGTCGAACAGTTCGGACGCCGGTGCCCGCACTTCGGTCTGGCGGGTGACCTGCTGAGGGCCGGTGTCGATACTTCTGATGTCTGCCATCTCGGTGGCCTACCCTGCCTCGGCACGTTCGACACCTACGGCCGGGCCGAATCGGAGTTGACGGCCGTAGTTCAATGAACGCATGTCCTGGTCAGTGTGGCTCGCCTTTCTCGGTGCGAGCATCGTCATCAGTCTCTCCCCCGGTGCCGGTGCCATCGCGTCGATGTCCACCGGGCTCCGCTACGGCCTGCGTCGCGGATACTGGAACATCTTCGGTCTGCAGATCGGTTTGCTCCTGCAGATCGGCATCGTCGCCGTCGGACTGGGTGCAGTCCTGGCCAGCTCGGCCCTCGCATTCACTGCCATCAAGTGGTTCGGTGTTGCGTACCTGGTCTACCTGGGCATCCGGCAGTGGCGTACAGCCCCGACCGATGTCGCCGACGCCCCGGCTGTGGCCGATCGCGGAACGACGATGCTGGCCCGAGGATTCCTGGTCAACGCCAGCAACCCGAAGGCCGTCGTGTTCATGGTCGCCGTCCTTCCCCAGTTCCTCGATCCAGCGCGACCGCTGCTCACTCAGTACCTCGTGATCGCGGCCACGATGGTCGCGGTCGACATGCTGGTGATGACCGGATACACGTCGCTGGCATCTCGGGTTCTGCGGCTGATGAAATCGCAGCGTCAACAGAAGACGATGAATCGCACGTTCGCCGGGATGTTTTTCGCTGCGGCAACGTTTCTCGCGACCGTTCGGCGCGTGACGCCGTGAGGAAGTACCGCGTGATCATGAAGAATGCCCTCGGCGGCGACCCGATTCCGCTGGGATTGTTCGACACTCTGCTCGAGGCCAACACCTGGATCCAGGATGTCGGCAAGCGGGATGAACACGAACTCGGTACCTACACGGTGGAAGTGGAAGCAGCGGAGTGAGTGGACGGTGCCCGTGTTCGAGCGGCGACACGTTCGACGCATGCTGTGAGCCGTATCTGCGCGGGGATGCGAGCGCGCCGACGGCGGAGAAGCTGATGCGATCTCGGTTCACCGCGTTCGCCGTTGCAGATGTGGACTATCTCCGCGCGTCGTGGCATCCCGACACCGCGCCGGCCGAGCTGGAGTTGGACTCCGATCAGCGGTGGTATCGACTCGACATTCTCGCAACCGACGCCGGTGGATTGTTCGACGACGCGGGAACCGTCGAGTTCCGAGCTCGATACAAGCATCCCGATGGGGCCGGCTCGATGAGTGAGGTGAGCCGCTTCGTCCGAGTGGACGGCCGGTGGCTCTACCTCGACGGGATCGTCTCGGCCTAGAGGTTGCGCAGCTTGGTCGGCCGGTTGCTCGCCGTGCGACGCGCTTCCTGCTTCTCCTTGATCCGCTCGGCGTCCTTGCGCACCTGGATCTGCGTGCGACGCTCGCGAACGAGCCACTGCGGCGGGCTCGCGATGAGCTCGTCGATGGCTTCGGTGGTCAGCGCTTCAGTGACACCGCCGCGAGCCAGGCCTGCGATGGACACGCCGAGCTTCTTCGCGATGACGTCGCGCGGGAAGGGGCCGTTGGTCTGCAGTTCGGTGAGCCACTGCGGCGGATCGCTGCGCAAGGCGTCCAGGTCGGACCTGCTGACCATCGAGTTCTGAAACTCTTCGGGCGCTGCGGGAAGGTAGATGCCGAGCTTGTTCGCCGCGGTCAATGGCTTCATGGTCTGCTGCTTGTTCTCCGGGCTCACCGGAACAGCTTATCCGGCTGTGGGAGCTCTCGACGCCACGGTCGCTCGCGGCCCACGTCGTCCCATAGGCTCGACACCGTGAACATCGATGTGCAGACACTGCGCTGGTACGCGGCGGTGGCGCAGCAACTGCATTTCGCGCGCGCCGCTCAGTCGCTCGGGATCTCGCGGATCCGCCTGAGCAAGACGGTCGTGGAACTCGAAGAACAGCTCGGCGTCGACCTGTTCGTACCGGGGGCATCCCCCACCGAGCTCACCGAGGACGGTCGCGACCTGCTCGACCGGGCGCTGGTGGAGATTGCCGAGCACGATCGACTGTCGGAGCTCGCTCAGGTTGCCGCAGCGGAGCCGACGACGTTCACCATCGGATACGCCGAGGGAGTGACGACGACGAAGTGGACGCGCATCTGGGCGGAGCGGTTCCCCGACGCCGCGCTGTCCGTGGTCGCGACGACGACCCAGACACAGGTGTCTGCGCTGCACGACGGCACGGTCGACGTCAGTTTCGTTCGTCCGCCGATCGATCGCGAGGGCCTCAACGCCATCGGTCTCTATCAGGAAGTGCAAGTCGTGGTGGTACCGAAGGACCACGCGGTCGCAGCATTCGATTCGGTCACCGCAGCCGATCTCGCCGACGAACATCTGCTGGCCGATCCCGCGACGGTGCCCGAATGGGCAGCGGTGGCAACGGAACTCGTGGTCGGCAATCGCCCGGAACTTCCGCCGATGAATTCCGTCGCGGAGACGTTCGAGTACGTGGCCGCCGGGCTTGGAGTGGCGATCGTGCCCCACTCGGTCGCCCGGTTCAACGCCCGTAAGGACCTCGTCTACCGCCCGGTGACCGACGTCGAGCAGTCACAGATTGCACTGGCCTGGGTCGCCGAACGCGAGGACGACCGTATCGAGGAATTCATCGGCATCGTCCGTGGCCGCTCGACCCGCAGCTCGCGCGGACCCTCGGATGAGGCACCGGTCAAGAAGAAGAAAGCGCACCCCTCGAAACCTGCTCGCCCGGTTGCCAAGACGAAGACGAACGCGCGGCGTAGCGGCAAACGGCGCTGAGCCGGCCTCCACGCGGCCCCTGAGCATCAGGGAACGTGTGTTCGAAAGTGTGTCGGTGGGTCGCGGTAGATTCTGTTCATGCTTTCGGGGGACGGCGGATCAGGGGTGGACGGCATCGAGACGGTGCCGCCCGCTCCTGTTGTGTCCGATCCCGAGTTGGCGGTGTTGGTCGATCGTGTGGAGTCCGCGGTCGCGGAGTTGGCCGGGCAGGCGTCGGTGTCGTGGACGAACGCCGACCGGCGTGCGGTGATCCAGCGGATGGAAACGCTCACCCGATCGGTGACCGCGTACTCGTACACCTGGCTCAACGAGCTGATCGCTCAACACGGCCTTGATGTGTATCCGGGGTCGGTGCCGTCGTCGGTGGCATGGATGCTGCGCATCACCCCACGAACAGCAGGCGCACGAGTACGCCTGGCTGCCGAATTGGGGGATCGCACCGCACTCTCGGGTGAAGTCCTGCCGCCGTTGCTGCCGCATACCGCCGACGCATTACGGGCCGGGTTGCTCGACGCCCAGCACGTGCAGATGATCCGCGAATTCTTCAAGCACTTGCCTGCCAGTGTGGATCCGCAGACCCGCGATCTCGCCGAGGAGCAGTTGGTGGGTTACGCGTCGACCAGACGGCCCGACGATTTTGCGCCGTTGGTGGCGAACCTGGACTCGATCCTCAACCCCGACGGCGATCACGACTAGGACGAGGACGAGGACGGTAAACCCAAGCCACGCAAGCGACGCGATGCCTTCTTCTACCTCGGCGAACAAGGTGCAGACGGAATGTCGGAAGGCAAATTCTGCGTCGACCCCGAGTTGCGGGCTTACCTCGAGGCCCTGTTCTCCAAAGCCGCGAAACCGGGCATGTACAACCCGGCCGACCCGACATCGGTCGTCCACGATGAGACCAGCAGCGATGAGACCCGCAGCGGCAGCGACGAGAAGAGCGGGAGCAGGAGTCGCGGGAATGGTAGCGGCACAGCGCCCATGCCCGAGCCCAAGCCCGAGCCCAGTGATGCCGGTTCCAGTAACGCCGGACTGTGGCACAGCAACAACTGTGGCTGCGACGGCGACTGCGGCGACAGTGAGTGCGACTGCGATGACAACTGCTGCGATGAGGGCAACTGTGGCGACGAACGTAACCGTCGCGACTGTGGTTGCGGCACAGAGCCAGGTCGTTCCGACGACACCGACGACACCGACGACACCGACGCAACCGACACCGACCCCGACGATGCACCGGACCCCACTGCCCCCGGTAGCGACGAACCGAATACTGCGGTGCCGGATACCGCGGTGCCGGATACCGCAGCGCGGGATGCCGCCGCCGCACGTGATGTCCGCACCCAGAACGAACGCCGTCACGACGCCCTGAAACTGGCGCTCCGACACACCCTCGCCTCCGGCACACTCGGCACCCACCGAGGCCTGCCCGTCACCGCCATCGTCACCATGACCCTGAAAGACCTCGAAGCCGGCTGCGGATACGCGAAGACCGCCACCGGATCACGAGTGTCGATCCGCGACGCCATCCGCATGGCCTCCCACGCCCACCACTACCTGACCATCTTCGACGACGACGGCAGAGCCCTCTACCTCGGCCGAAGCAAACGCATCGCCTCCGCCGACCAACGCATCGTGCTCATCGCCCGCGACCGTGGCTGCAGCTTCCCCTCCTGCACCCGCCCCGCGACCTGGTGCCAAGCCCACCACGTGACCGACTGGGTCGACGGCGGTTACACCGACATCGACGGATTGACCTTCGGCTGCGACATGCACCACGCACTCGTCGGCACCGGACCGAACACATGGGCCACCACCAAAACCACAGCAGGACATCGCTACCCAGGCCGCACCCTCTGGCACCCACCGGCGGGGATGGACCCCAAACGCCGCGGCCTCATCAATCACGCACACCACCCCGAGGAAGTGCTCTACCCACCCGACCAGCACGACGATCCCGGCGACGAAGAACCACGACAACCCGCCTGACGGCCTACACCAGTGTCAGGGCACAGCCCTGCCTACACCCGCGTCGGAATGCTTCAGCGAACCGAGTGACGCTGTCGATTGTGAATCAGAACAGCTACTCCGAGTCCCACCGACATCAACGGAAGCGGTGCGGCGATGGCAAGGGAAGCGTCGATGGCCGAGAACAGAACGAGGAGCAACGCTGCTGCCAGGAAATACACACCTGCGAAACGTGGAGTCCACAGGACGGAGTCCATTCCCACCTCCGTGCGCGTACGAACTGCCTGTCGTTACCGAAGGTAACTGAAAGGAGCCGGGCGCACTAGAGGCCCAGGCCCCGCAGCCTGTCGATCTCACGACGATCGCGCTTGGTCGGTCTGCCTGCCCCTCGATCACGCCTCGGTACGGAGGCCAGAACTTCTTTCGGTGGCGGCGGTGGACTGCGATCGATCATGCACTCGGGCACGACGGATGCGCCGACGCGCTTGGTGATCGCTCGCACCACCACGACGATCTTCTCCACACCCTCGACCCGAAGCCGGATTTCGTCGTCCGGACCGATGCGATGGCCGGGCTTGGCAGGGGTGCCGTTGACGCGGACGTGACCGCCGCGGCAGGCAGCAGCAGCGGCAGACCGCGTCTTGAACAAGCGGACCGCCCAGATCCAACTGTCGAGACGGACACTCTGAACTTCCATTTTCGAACGAATTTCCTCACATTGCGAGGCTCGACTACATGTCCAGGCCGAGATCGAGCACTGTCACCGAGTGTGTCAGACCGCCCACCGCGAGGAAGTCGACCCCCGTGCGCGCGTAGTCCCGTGCCACATCGACGGTCAGTCCGCCCGAGGATTCCAGCTTCGTCTGCGGTGCGGCCGTATCGCGACGTTGCACGGCCATCTGCGTCTGCCACAGCGCGAAGTTGTCCAGCAGAACCAGTTCGACGTTCTCCGCCAGCACCTGGTCGAGTTGCTCGAGGCTGTCGACCTCGACCTCGCAGGCGATGTCGGGGGCAGCAGCGCGCACCGCATTCAGGGCAGCAACGACCGAACCCGCCGCTGCGACGTGATTGTCCTTGATCAGCGCGGCATCGCCCAGACCCATCCGATGATTGACGCCGCCACCTGCGCGCACTGCGTACTTCTGCAGAGAACGCATCCCCGGCAACGTCTTTCGGCTGTCCCGGATCTTGCATTCGGTGTCGGCGACCTCGGCGACCCAGCCTGCGGTTGCGGTGGCGATCCCCGAGAGATGGCAGACGATGTTGAGCATGGTGCGTTCGGCGGTGAGCAAACCCCGAGTCGGAGCCTCGACCGTCAGAACAGCGTGTCCCGGCTCGACATCGGATCCGTCTTCGAGGCGATGTACGACGGAGTACCCGTCGGTTCCGATCACCTCGTCGAGAACCAGGAGTCCGATATCGATCCCGGCGATCGTGCCGAACTGGCGCGAGACCACCGAGGCCGTGGCAACAGCAGACTCGGGAACCGTTGCCAGCGTGGTGATGTCGGGTCCGTACCGCAGGTCCTCGTCGAGCGCGGTCCGGATCAGACCGAGTACCTCGGCGCGATCGACGCCCGGGTTCACCTCGTTCGGGGTATCGGTCATGTCAGCGTGCTCCCGTCATCACATCGTCGTTCACGATCGCCAACCGTCCGTCGAGATCTCGTTCGATGAACAGGCTTCGGCGTTGCGCCGGTACGCTACCCGGGACATCGCGTCGGGTATGGCACCCTCTGCTCTCACGGCGCTCCGACGCGGCCAGCACGATCACTTCCGCCGCAGCGGTCAACGCGGCGTCCTCGACTGCAGACGCATCCACGGGCGGTTCCGATACCACGCCGTGCGACAGAATACGTTGCGCTGCATCAAGACCCGTTGCATCTCGCACGACGCCGACCTCGGCGGTCATGGTGCGCTGCAGCACCGCGCGGTCGATACGGCGATACGTGGGCAATGCGACATGCGAAATCTTGCTGTTTCGGCCGACCCGTTCGGCTGCCACGTGGGCCGCACGCTCACCGACAACGAGACCCTCGAGCAGACTGTTCGATGCCAACCTGTTGGCACCGTGCAAGCCGGTGCGCGCCACTTCGCCTGCGGCGAGCAAGCCGGGAACCGACGTGCGCCCGGATGTATCCGTTGCCACGCCCCCACACGAATAATGCGCTGCGGGTGCCACCGGAATCAGGTCCGTCGCCGGGTCGATTCCGGCCTCGAGGCACGATGCCGTCACGGTCGGAAACCGCTCGCGCACATGCTCGACGCGACGCGCGTCCAGCAGCACGTGGTCGTCGCCACTGGCATGCAGCAATTCGGCGATGGCGCGGGAGACCACGTCACGTGGCGCGAGGTCACCGAGTGCATGCACGCCCTCCATGAACGCACGACCGGTGCGATCGACCAGGCGGGCTCCCTCGCCCCGCACTGCCTCACTGATCAACGGACGGCGGCCCGTGGACCCGGCGGCGAACAACACGGTCGGATGGAACTGCACGAATTCCAGATCCGCGATCCGGGCACCGGCGTCGAGTGCGAGCGCAATGCCGTCGGCCGTCGCGCCCGACGGGTTGGTACTGCACGAGAAGAGTTGTCCCAGTCCACCGGTGGCGAGCAGCACCGTCGGGCAATGAACGACGCCGATGCCGCGGGGTCCGCGCACGAGGAGACCGACGACCTCGCCGTCGGTGGTCAGTACCCGCAGCGCGGTGGTGTCGAACTGCACCGTGGGCACGGAGGCGTCCAACGTGCGCTGTACCTCGGCCCCGGTGGCGTCTCCGCCGGCGTGAATGATGCGTCGAACGCTGTGGCCGCCCTCGCGGGTCCGCGCAACCGCGCCGTCCGCCGCCAGGTCGAACTGTGCGCCCGCAGCTTCGAGCGAGGTGATCGCCGCGCGGCCGCCGGAGACGATCGAGCGAACCGCGTCCTCGTCGCACAAGCCGGCACCGGCAACGCAGGTGTCGGCCACATGAGATTCGATCGAATCCTCGAGTTCGGGACCGACGACCGCGATCCCGCCCTGGGCGTACTGCGTCGCCGTATCGGCGGAACGTCCCTTGCTCACGGTCAGCACCCGCAGGCCGCGGGCCGTCGCGGTGCGGGCCGCGGTGAGTCCGGCGATTCCGCCGCCGATTACGACGAGATCAGCCGCGGTCTCCCACGCGACCGTTGGGGTCACTCGCCGCCGCCGGGGGTACCGATCTCGATCATCCGCTGCACCGACTTGCTCGCGATGTTCGCGGTCTCGAGGTCGACGTGTACTTCGTCCCGCCCTTCGACGAGGCAGCGCAGCAGGGCCGCAGGGGTGATCATCTTCATATAGCCGCACGATGCGCGGTCGTTGACGGCGAGGAAGTCGACGTCTGGTGCCGCCATCCGCAGCTGGTGCAGCATGCCGATCTCGGTCGCGACCAGGACCTGCTTGGACGCGGTGGTGCGGGCGGCGTCGAGCATGCCGCCGGTGGAGAGAATCTTGACCTTGTCGGCGGGTACGAATCCTTCGCCTGCGAGGTACAGAGCCGATGTGGCGCAACCGCATTCGGGATGAACGTACAGCTCTGCATCGGGGTGGGTGCGAGACTTCTCGGCCAACTCGTCGCCGTTGATTCCGGCGTGCACGTGGCATTCTCCGGCCCAGATGTGCAGGTTCCCGCGCCCGGTGACGCGCTTGACGTGCGCGCCGAGGAACTGATCGGGCAGGAACAGGATGTCGCGGCCCGGATCGATCGACTCGACGACCTCGACGGCGTTCGACGAGGTGCAGCAGATGTCGGTCAGCGCTTTGATCTCGGCGGTGGTGTTGACGTAGGAGACGACGACGGCCTCCGGGAAGTCGGCCTTCCATTCGAGGAGTTGATCCGCGGTGATGGAATCTGCGAGCGAGCAGCCGGCGCGCTGATCCGGGATCAACACCGTCTTCTGCGGGCTCAGGATCTTCGCCGTCTCTGCCATGAAGTGGACTCCGCAGAACACGATGGTGTCCTCGGACACCTCGGCGGCGATGCGAGAGAGCGCGAGAGAGTCACCGACATGATCGGCGACGTCCTGGATCGCAGGTAGTTGGTAATTGTGTGCGAGCAGCGTCGCACCGCGCAGATCGGCGAGCCGTCGAACCTCGGCGGCCCATTCCGGTGTCGGCTCGACTCCCCCGTAGCCACCGGCTCCGTCGACGATGTCGCGAACTCCGGCGAATGCCGAGTCCAGGATGTTCACCCGGGTAGCGCTGCTGGTCATGACGGTTCTCCTTCACCGATCATCCGGTCGTCCGTGACCGAATTTCCTCCGAGGGAGTTTTCGACCTATGATCGAAAACATGATTCATCGTAGCACCGTCCACGAAGTGCTCATTGCGGTGTTCCAAGTTCGAGCCTTTTCCGACCCCGACTCACCGGAACTGGCGGTGCTGCTGTGGCAGCGTGCACTCGATCCCGAGGCCGGAACGTGGTCGCTTCCCGGCGGCACTCTGCGCGACGACGAGAACCTCGCGACATCCGCACGTCGCCAACTCGCCGAGAAGGTCGACGTGCGCTCGGTGGCGCATCTCGAACAGCTGTCGATCTTCAGCGAACCCGACCGGGTTCCCGGGGACCGGCGCATCGCGTCGACCTTCCTCGGCCTGGTGCCGATCTCGACAGAGCCGACATTGCCCGGGGACACCACGTGGCACCCTGTCTCGGCCCTGCCCCCCATGTCGTTCGATCACGGAACAGTCGTCGCTCACGCGAGACATCGACTGGTCGCGAAACTCTCGTACACCAACATCGGCTTCGCACTCGCACCGGTCGAGTTCTCGATCTCGTCGCTGCGCGAAATCTATGGTGCCGCACTGGGTTATCAGGTGGATGCCACCAACCTGCAGCGCGTGCTGAGCCGACGCGGCGTCATCGAACCCACCGGACGACGAGCGCCGTCGGGCAAGGCCGGTGGCAGGCCGCCGGCTCTGTTCCGCTTCGCCGACAACAGCATTCGAGTCACCGACGAGTTCGCCGCATTACGCCCGCCACAGGCGTGAACGACTGCTGTCAGTCGGCTCGATTCGAGTCGAACGACGGTGGCGGTGGCGGTGGGAAGAACTCGACCTCCGGATCGTCCGGGTCGGGATCGGCGTGTTGCAGATTGTCGTTGGGGTTCATCGCCGCCAGCAACAAGATCACCAGCGATGCCGTCAGCGCCTGAACGATCAACACCAGCGGAGTCTCGATACTGGGCGCAACGGTGACGATGGACCCGACTGCAGGGTCGGTGGCCTTCGGAAATCGAAGTGCGGCAATCCCGTTCCCCACCAGGATCGCAGCGACCGAGCCGACGAGAGCGCCGAGGAAGACGGCACCGAACAGCCGCGGTCCTCGCTCCGACCGCCACAGCCACCACCCGGTCGGGAGGAGGATTCCCAGGGCCAAAGACACGAACGAGAACAACGCGAGGCCGTCGAAGCGGTGCAGACTTTCCCCGGTCAGGGCCGCCCCGCGGTCCTGCGCCACCACGAGCAGCTGCTGCGCCGGTGCCAGGAACCCCCACAGCATCCCGCCCAGA
Source organism: Rhodococcoides navarretei (assembly GCF_038069675.1). Lineage (NCBI taxonomy): Bacteria > Bacillati > Actinomycetota > Actinomycetes > Mycobacteriales > Nocardiaceae > Rhodococcoides > Rhodococcoides navarretei. The sequence continues at coordinate 2,242,223 of NZ_JBBPCN010000001.1, read as the reverse complement.
GCCGACGCTGCCACCGACATTCCGACAACCGTCGACAAGACACGGGCGGTGCTGCTCCGCGGTGGGACGTCCACAACTTCCGACATGACGCCCTAGCGCCTACCCGTCGCGGCCGAATCGACGAGGCCGTGACGAGAGCACACCGACGTCCACCCGTCGGGAACGATCTGCACCACCATGCGGCGACCGCACTCGGCGCAGAACCGCGGCGGCTCCAACCCGAGGCGGACGGCTACCGACAACGAATCCGTACCCACCTCGGCTCGGGCGTCGACAGGCCGACCGGTGTACGGGTCGTAGTGGATCTCGCTCGTCATTCAACCCACCCTAATACGCCCATCAGATAGTCGAGCCGAGCGCTTTGATCGGCATCCGAAGCTCCCCGAGAAGCTCGAGATCCTGCTCTGCCGGACGACCGAGCGTCGTCAGGTAGTTGCCGACGATGACCGCGTTGATACCGCCGAGGATTCCCTTCTCGGCACCCAGATCACCGAGAGTGATCTCGCGGCCGCCGGCGAACCTCAGAATCGTGCGTGGCAGAGCGAGACGAAACGCGGCGACGGCTCGCAGAGCATCGGATGCGGGCAGCACATCGAGGTCTCCGAACGGGGTTCCCGGTCTGGGATTGAGAAAGTTGAGAGGCACCTCGTCGGGCTCGAGTGCGGTGAGGTCGGCTGCGAACTCGGCCCGTTGTTCGAGTGTCTCCCCCATGCCGAGAATTCCGCCGCAGCACACCTCCATTCCTGCCTCGCGCACCATCCGCAGCGTGTTCCACCGTTCCTCCCACGTATGGGTGGTCACCACGTTCGGAAAATACGAGCGGGAGGTCTCGAGGTTGTGGTTGTAGCGATGCACGCCCATCGCCGCGAGCTGATCGACCTGATCCTGATCGAGCATGCCCAGCGAGCAGGCGATATCGATCTCCACCTCGTTCCGGATGGCGTCGATTCCGGCGGCAACCTGCGCGAGCAGCCGGGCGTCGGGTCCGCGCACCGCCGCCACGATGCAGAATTCCGTCGCTCCGGTCTTCGCGGTCTGCTTCGCTGCCTCGACCAGCGACGGGATATCGAGCCACGCAGCACGAACCGGGGAAGCGAAAAGCCCTGACTGCGAACAGAAGTGGCAGTCCTCGGGGCATCCGCCGGTCTTGAGGCTGACGATTCCCTCGACCTCGACCTCGGGCCCGCACCACTTCATCCGCACCTCGTGGGCCAACAACATCGTCTCTTCGAGACGGTCGTCGCCGAGTTCGAGAACCTCGAGAACCTGAGATCGATCGAGCGCGATGCCGTCGTCGAGCACCTGTGTACGCGCCGTGCGCAAAATGTCCATTCCGGTCCCCTCGTAGTCGAACGGCATCGTCATTGAACACCGTTCAAGTTGAACGGTGTTCACGTTAGGCACCACGCTCGGCTACTGTCAAAGCGACGAGGCGTCGAACGAAGGAGGGATGCAGTGCAACTGAACAGGCAGGACGTCCTGGACGGCGCGATCGCCATTCTCGACGAGTACGGCCTGGCAGACCTGACGATGCGGCGTCTGGCAACATCCCTGCACGTACAGCCGGGCGCGTTGTACTGGCACTTTCCCAACAAGCAGACACTGCTCGGTGCCATCGCCGACCACATACTCTCCGGGGCCGATGCACCGCCCACCGAGGACTCGTGGGACACCCAGATCGGGCAGATCGCCCACCGACTGCGCGACGCCCTCCTGTCCCGACGCGACGGTGCCGAACTGGTCGCCGCAACCTACGCATCGAGGCTGACCACCAACCACATTCGCGAACGAATCGCTGCCGTGTGCATTCGAGCGGGACTGCCGCGTCGCGATGCGGAACTCACCGCCGACACGTTGCTGTATTACATCCTCGGCCAGACTGTGGACGAGCAGGCGCGGCTCCACATGGACTCCGTGGGAGCCCTCACCCCCGACGCGTCTCCGCTGTTCGAGAGCCCCGACCCGACGAGCAGATTCGAATTCGGGCTGCAACTCTTTCTCGACGGAGTACGCCACACCGCCGCGGACCGCATCCGCCACTAGTCGATCAGAATTCCTCGAAGACGATGCGCTCGCTCCCGTTGTCCAGGGTCATGGTGCCGTCGTCCCGAGACCACTCTGGTGTGGAGGTCAGGAACGCCGACAGCCACCGGTCCTGCTCCATCAGCGCCTCCGGGCAGGCCATCCGCGTCGACCCGAGAGAATCGATGGTGATCCGGCCCTGCGAGGTGTCCACGGTGCCGAACAATCTGTTGCACCCGGCCTCGGCCGAGATTCGGTCGTCGACGAATTCGAGCCTGACGGTCGTTCCGGCGACCGGCGTGTAGGAGTCGGGTGCGTCGATGGACGAGTAGGTCTTGTCGGCCGGGAACTCGCCGTACGAGTCGGCACACGCCGACGCCACCGCGCTTGCACCGAATGCGAGAGCGATCAGAGCGCGCCGCGCGTCAGCCACCGAAGATCGGCCCCAGACCGGCCGCACCGGCATTTCCGCGGGACGCGAACGGGTTGTCGTGCACCATGTACGTCCAGGTCGATGTCGGTCGACGCAAGCCGGCTTCGTCCAGATCGATTCCGTCCGAGGTGATCTCGGCCGACTCGAACGTAGCGTGCGAGAGATCCATCGCCTTGGAGGCGACCGTCTTGAATGCCTCGACCGCGATCCGGTGATACTCGTCCAGCGGATTCTCGCGACCCAGCGCGCGCAGGTGAATGCTCTCGCGCACATCGGCGAGGTGCGCGAGGTAGTCCGACCACGACCGATCGAGGTGGTAGAGGACGATCTGACGGGCGACCTCGACCAGAGTCTCCTCGGATACGGTCTCGCGCAACTCCTTCGAGCGCGTCGGTGCGTGCTGCTCGAGCAACGTCAATGCCTCGTCGGAGTCGAGCAGGGTGGCCCTGCGGCGATCCAGGATCTCACGATGCTGAGCCGTCAGCTGGTTGTAACGCCACGTGCGCGAGTGTATTTCGAGCATCTGCCCCTCGGCGATGCGTTGCGCATGGTCGACGCGGTCGGCCGCAGCAGACGAGGTGAACATTCCGCTCTCGTCGATGCCCTTCGGGGCATCCTTGTCGCCGATGTTGTTCTTGACGACGTCGTCCTCCCAGCTGCCGAAGAACAGCGAGCGCCCGGGATCTCCCTGCCGACCCGCTCGTCCTCGAAGCTGGTTGTCGAGTCGCTCGGTGGTGTGGCGACCGGTGCCGAGAACGTACAGTCCACCGAGCTCGGCGATTCGTTCGCGATCGGCACCGTCGGGACCGCCGAGCTTGATGTCGGTTCCGCGACCGGCGATCTGCGTCGATACCGTCACCGCGCCGTGTACACCCGCCGCGGCGATGACCGCCGCTTCCTCGGCGTCGTTCTTGGCGTTGAGCACCACCACCTCCACGCCCGACGCGACGAGCGTCTCGGCGAGCGCCTCGGACTCGGCGACATCGTGGGTCCCGACGAGAACAGGCTGACCGGTCTCGTGAATCTCTTTCACCTGCAGGGCAATTGCTGCATTCTTGTGCTCGGTCGTGTCGTACACGCGGTCCGGCTCATCGACGCGCACCGTCGGCACATTGGGCGCGATGACCGAGACCCCGAGACCGTAGAACGTGCGAAGCTGCTCCCCCGCCGCCATGGCCGTACCGGTCATACCGCACACCGTGGCGTACCGATTGATCAACGCCTGCACGGTGATCGTGTCGAGAATTTCCCCCGTCTCGGTGGGGGCGAGGCCTTCCTTGATCTCGACCGCGGCCTGCAACCCGTCCGGCCAGCGCTGTAGTTCGGCCACGCGGCCACGCGAGGCGTTGATCAACTGCACCCGTCCGTCACGGACGATGTAGTCGACGTCGCGCTGCACCAGCACCTGGGCGTGCAGTGCCACGTTGACCGCCACCAACGTCGTCCCGACGTGATGCTCGGAGTACAGGTCGATGCCGCCGAGCTCTTTCTCGATCCGCAGCGCTCCCTCGTCGGTGAGGAACACGTTGCGCCCTTCGGCATCGGTGTCGAAATGAGCACCCCTGTCCAACAACCGGACTGCGTCCATGACCGTCGATGTCGAGACGTCGCCGGAAACCGAACCGGCCAACACCAGTGGAACGAGCGCCTCGTCGACCAGCACGGAATCGGCCTCGTCGATCAGGGCGACGTCCGGCACGGGAGCGACCAGATCGTCTCGGTCGTTCACCAGATGATCACGCAGAACGTCGAAACCGATCTCGTTGACCGAGGCATAGGTGATGTCACAGCCATAGGCGGCGCGACGCTCCTGTGCTGTCGACGACTCGCCGATGGAACCGACGGAGATCCCGAGGGACTCGAACAGCGGCCGCATCCATGTCGCGTCACGTTGGGCGAGAAAGTCGTTGACCGAGATGACATGCACCGCACGCCCGGACAACACGTATCCGACGGCAGCGATGGCACCGGCCAACGTCTTGCCCTCGCCGGTCGCCATTTCCACCACGTCGCCCGCGAGCAAGCGCACGGCACCGTGCAGCTGCACATCGAAGGGCCGGAGCTTCAGGGCACGCTCGCTCGCCTTACGCGTCAACGCCAGATACCGCGGAACGTCGAGGCGCGCAGCATTCTCGACGCGCAGCGCGGTCGCCTCGTTCACCAATTCGCTTTCGGTCAGAGCAGCTGCCCACTCCGCATGCTCCTGGGCTCGGTCGACGCGCTGACGCGAGGTGCTCTGCGCCTTCTGCGCAGAGCGGCCGAGTACACGCCAGAATCGGTCGGAGCCCAAAGCCATCTGTTATCCCTACCTGAGAAAGAAGAACCGTTCCGTCCCACAGTACCGAGTGCGGCTCCGCCCAGGCCTAGGCGTCGAGGGGCGTCGTCACCGCGATCCGACGAGTGCCGTCCTCGGCTGTCACCACCTGATAGGCATTGCGCTCGGTTCCCACCGGCGAACCGTCGGAGTCGAGGTTCTCCAGAAGTAGATGCCCGACCCAGACACCCGGCACCTCTACCTCGGTGACGATGTCGCGGGCCCGAACACCGTGGATTCCGCGCGACCGATAGTAGGTCTGCCCCTGCCGAAAGAACTCTCGGGTCTGCTGCGGCTCGGCAATCGCCGCACAACCCCGGGCCGTGACCGCCAGCGCCGGATAGTTGTAGATCTCGGCAAGGCCGTCCAGATCACCCGCGGTCAAATACCCCGTGTAGCGAGCAAAGAAGCTGTCGATCGATTCGGTGTCTGGTGTCATATCGACAACGGTAGGACCCAATCCCGTCAGGGCTGCGGGAATCGAGACGAATTCGGATGGTGCCGAGGACAACGCGCCCCAGTCGCTCGACAGCGTGCCCCTGCAGCTCCGAGACCACCGACCGACCGCGGAGTCTGGACAAACCGAGGAGTCCGCATTACCGTCTTCCACTAATCAACTAGTGAAAGGGTCTTGATGATCGCGTACCGCATCGATCGTCAGTCCGGCATCCCCACCTATGTCCAACTGATACTGCAGACCAAACAGGCATTACGCCTCGGATCACTCACTGTCGGCGACAAGCTCCCGACGGCGAAGGACGTGGTCACGGCACTCGCCATCAACCCGAACACTGTGCTCAAGGCCTACCGCGAACTCGAACGAGAAGGACTGGTGGAACCACGGACCGGATCGGGAACCTTCGTGGTCGCCTCGCTCGCGAAACCCGGCATGGCCGAACGATCGGCACTCGAGGCCGAACTCGACCGCTGGATTCGCCATTGCCTCGCAGCGGGATTGGACAGACCGGACCTCGAGGCCATCGTCACCGCAGCTCTCGACGCACAATTCGACCGAACCGAAAGAGACGAATCATGACCGACGCGGTTCTCACCATGGACGAGGTGGTCAAGTCGTTCCGACGCAGGACCGTACTCGATCGATGCTCGTTCACCGTCGAAAGAGGAAGCGTCACAGCGTTGGTCGGGTCCAACGGTGCAGGCAAGTCGACTCTGATGTCGTTGGCCGTCGGACTGCTCGCACCGGACGCCGGAACCGTCCGAGTGCTCGGCGAAGTCGTGGGCCGAGGCGGGATTGCTCCCGGCCTGTCCTATCTCGCCCAGCACAAGCCCCTGTATCCACACTTCACCGTCTCCGACATGCTGCGATTCGGTCGAAACACCAACGCACACTGGGACGATTCCTATGCGGCGGAACTCGTCGATGCGGCCGGAATCTCTGTCTCCGCCCGAGTGAAATCGCTCTCTCCCGGTCACCGCACCCGCGTCGCCCTCGCACTCGCATTGGGACGACGCCCGGAAGTACTTCTGCTCGACGAGCCTCTCGCCGACCTCGATCCGGTCGCTCGACGCGCCGTGGCCCGAACACTGATGCGCGACGCAGCAGAGAACGGCACCACCATCGTGCTCTCCTCGCACGTGCTGTCCGAACTGGTCGACGTCGCCGATCGACTACTCCTGTTGCGCGACGGCAGAATTCGACTCGACGGCGAACTCGACACCATCACGGCCGAGCACTACCTCCTCATCGGTAGCACCGACGCCGAACTCACCGTCGACGACGGAACCATCGTCTCCGACGTATCCGGCTCCAGCGCAGCAGTGTTCGTCGTCCACGGCACCCGACCGGAGACCGTGCGACCGGGCTGGACCGTCGAAGACGCCACCCTGGACGACGTCGTGCTTGCCCACCTCGGAGCGGCGGTGGCGGCATGATCTGGGTGACGTGGAGACAGTTCCGCACAACGATTCTGTTCGGGGTGCTGACCCCACTGCTGTTGGCGGCCATCACGATTGCCATCACTCTGCTCGACGGTGGTGTGGCACCGATTCCGGTACTCCAGGGGTGCCTCGGGATCGGAGACGACTACTGCACGGCGGAGACCGCGCAGACCATTGCGATTCTTCTTACGATCGCGCTACCGGTCGTGCTCGGGGCCTTCGTCGGGGTCACCGTGTTCTCTCGCGACCTCGAACGCCGTTCCCATGTGCTGGGTCTGACCCAGTCGGTGAGCAGACGACGGTGGTACGGAGTGCGCGTGCTCGTCGTGTTCGTTCCGACGATGCTCGCCGTGGCCCTCCTCGGATGCGCGCTCTACTGGGCGAAGTACCGAACTTCTCCGGGGGCGTTCGCTTTCATGAGTACTGGCGAATCGCGCTTGGACTTCCCCACCTTCGGCGCAACAGGGTTCGTAGCAGGCGCGTACACGGCCGTGGGACTGATGCTCGGCGCAGCGTGCGCGTTGGCCATGAGAAACACGATCGCCGCGATGATCACGACCGTCGTCGTGTCCACTGCGTTCCTGGCGCTGCTGCCGACCCAGATCCGTGAGCATTACGCGAGCCCCGAGGTCCAGCGGCAAACGGTGGAGCAGAAAACCAGCGAGATGTACGGCGGCACCCCGGACTTCTATCTTCCGATGGATTCGATCACCATCTATCCGCGATGGAACGTCTCGTCCGGCTATGTCGATCGACACGGTGATGTCGTCGCCATCGACTGGCAGCGGTGCACCTGGCCCGATGACTACCGGGACATGAGCGAATTCGAGACGGTCGCAGAATACGAGGAGTACTCGGACCGCCGCAGCGCGGACAACGCCCGAATCGCGATCGAATGCGTCCGCGGACAGGGTGCCGAGGCCTTCGAGACGAAGTACCACGAGGATCGATTGTTCTGGCGATTCCAGGCGATCGAGACCGGTCTGTCGTTGGTGATCGCCGCCCTGTTCGGCGGGCTGTCACTGTTACTGGTGCGCAGACTGCGGCCGTGATGGCAGGTCCGTCACCCTGCGAAGCGACGGGTAGCCACCGGGATCACAGTTGCGCAACCAACGCAGGCAATCCCACTGCGGCCGTGGTGCGCCACCGGTGATCGGCCATGTCCGAGACCTCGGTCTCGACCGGATTGATCTCGACCACGGTTGCTCCTGCGCTGCGGGCGATGGCCGGCAGCCCGGCGAACGGGTACACGACGCCCGACGTGCCGACGACGAGAACGAGGTCGGCCGCGCGCACCGCGCCCTCGGCCGCTTCCCACGCAGCCTCGGGCAGCGATTCGCCGAACCACACCGCCCCCGGCCGAATCAGCCCACCGCACAGCGGGCACTCCGGCGGCGGAACCCGCTGGTCGGCCTGGGTCGGGGCGTCGGCGGCACTGTCGAACTGCGCTCGTGCCCCGCAGTCGCTGCAGTACGGCTCGAACAGACTGCCGTGCACGTGCGAGAGAACCTCGGCTCCGGCCCTCTCGTGGAGATCGTCGACATTCTGGGTGGCGATGTCGACGTGCGCGCGGGCCTGCCACCTCGCCAGTGCCATGTGACCGGCGTTGGGCTCGGAGCGCCGTACCAACTCGGCTCGCCACCGATACCAACCCCACACCAGATCGCTGTCGGCCAGCCACCCCTCGGGGCTGGCGAGATCCTTGGGGTCGAAGTCCTTCCACAACCCGCTCTGCGCGTCCCTGAACGTCGCGATCCCCGACTCGGCAGACATGCCTGCGCCGGTGAGTACGGTGATCCGCGATGCCTCTCGCGCGGAGTCCACGACGGGCTTCGGAACAACAACGGGCGACGGATTCTCGGAAGTGGTCACCCGGTCATTGTGCCGAGCGGTGTCCCACCTCGCGCTACCGTGGTCGCATGAGCATCGACACCACCTCGCGAACCCGACGACGGTGGCCGCTGTGGGTAGTGGTCTGCACCGCTGTCGTCGTCGTGGTGGCCGTCGGGGTTCTGTGGCTGGCACCGAGCCGGTATCTGCCGTGGGACACCGAAGCGTTCCCCGAGGTGAACGCATCCGAGCTGACCGACGGTCAGGCCAGGGTGGTGGAACTGTTGCGAGCCGAACACGAGCAGCAACGCCCGGGAACGTTCTACGCCGAGGGCGTCGACGAGGCCTGGTGTGCCAACTTCGTCAGCTGGATCATGAAGGAAGCGGACATGCCGCTCTCGAACCCCCATTCGGGTTCGTGGCGCATACCCGGCGTCTACACCCTGCAGGAGTACTACCAGGAGCAGGGACGATTCGAGACCGTCGGCGACTACACGCCATCGGTGGGCGATGTGGTGCTCTACGACAACACCAGCTGGGCCGGCCAACACACCAACGTGATCGTCGCGGTCGACGGCGACGAGGCCGTCACCGTCGGCGGCAACGAAGCAGGCAAGATCAGGGTGCACACGCTGCACTACGCTTCCGACTCCGGAGTCGTCGGATTCGGTCGGCTTCAGAGCTGAGGTCACGACCTCGAGATCGCGTCCACGTCGCCGTACGAACGTGCACCACCGTCGCGTTTGGCTCGGTAGAGCAACATGTCCGCACGGTCGAAGCAGTCGTCGACGGACTCCCCCGCACGCAGTGTCGTGTAACCCGCGGAGAAGGTCTGGTCGTCGGGCACGACCGCCGACAACTCGGCCAGTACGGCCGACATGGTCGTCGACCCCACACCGGGCATCACGAGGGCGAACTCCTCGCCGCCCCACCGCGCGATGGACGCGCGCCCGCCGAGCAGGCCCACGGCAGCAGCAGAGAACTGAACCAACAGCCGATCCCCGCCTCCGTGTCCGTACTGGTCGTTGTACGACTTGAACCGATCGAAGTCGACCATCGCCAGAGCCAACGCGACATCGGCACCTCGCGGTGTCGTCAACTGATGCAACCGATCTCGCCATCCACGTCGGTTGAGCAACCCGGTGAGAGCATCGGTCTGCGCGGCCTGCCGGAGATCGTCCTCGACCCGCCGCCGGTCGGTGACGTCGTGCACGACGGCCATCGTCCACCGAGTGCCATCGGGGCCGGGAATCTCGCTGGCCGAGATCCAGCCCCACCGGACCGTGCCGTCCGGATGCAGGTACCGCTTCTCGAGGTGGACCGCTTCCCCACGTGCCCTGGCGTCGTTCATGATCTGTTCCATGGCGGCGTGCTGCGCCAGATCGTCGGGGTGGGTGAATTCACGGGAGGACCGGCCGGGCAACAGATGGCGTGGACAACCGACAACGGCTGCGTACGCCTCGTTCGCGAGAACCAACAGTCCGTTCTCGTCGGCGAGCGCCAATCCGACTGTGCTGGCCTCGAACATCTCCCGATACCAACGATCGGTGTCGACCATCTTGAGCCAGGTCTCTTCCTCGAACAGTACGAGCCACGTCGGCTCGCACGAACCACCGAGAATACGCGGTGCCTCGTGCCGGAGTTCGGCCGAGCACGGGCAGCCGGTCTTGACCTTGACGTAGCGTCACGGTTCACACTGAACGCATGAGAATCGGATCTCTGGCCGACGCCGCCGGAACGACACGTCGAACCGTGCGTCACTACCACCGGATCGGCCTGCTCGATGAGCCACGCCGACTGTCCAACGGCTATCGCGAGTACACGATCGACGACGTGATTCGACTGATGAGAATCCGGTGGCTCGCCGACTCCGGAATGGCTCTCGGCGCGATAGCGGCCGCCCTCGACCGGTCCCCGACGGACGACAGCGATGTGGTCGCCGATCTGCGAGCACTGCTGGCCGGAATCGAGTCGGAGCAGAAAGCGTTGGCGCACAAGCATGCCCGACTGTCGGCCCTGCTCGACGACGCCGTCGAGCATCGTGCACTGACGGCCCTACCGCGCGGTGCGGCGGACACGCTGGCCGCTGTGATCGATGCAGCCGACGACACCGACCGAGAAACGCTGCTCCGCGAGCGTGACCTGCTGGAGGTGATGGCGATCTCGGGCACAGTCCCCACGTCGTTCTTCGAGACGATGACAGCGACGCTGGCCGATCCCGGCAGCCGGCAGAACTACCTGGGCATCCTGCGCAGATTCAGCGCGCTCGAAGGGCGAGACCCGGACGTCGCCGAACGTGATATCGACTCGCTCGCAGCAGAATTGACGTCGTTGCTCGATGTCGATTCGCTCGGCACCGCCGGACAGAATACCGAGAGCTCCGGCCCGTTCGGTATCGACGACATCGTGCCCGATCCCGCTCAGCGCGCAGTGATCATCCGCGCCACCGCACGGCTACGGACCACCGAATCGAGCCGATCGGGTGATACTCGATGACGGTCGACACCCCGGTCCAGGTCGGGAGATGCCACGCGCTGCTGCTGTGGGCGCGGGGACGACACGCGCCGATCGGCGCAGACTCGGTGATGTTCACAACGGTCCGCGGGACTCGCGCGATGCCCGTGATGTTCGGCGTCGTCACCGTCATCGAGATGGTCGTGCTGCATCTGCTGATTCCGGTGCTGTGGATCAGCGCAGTGGTTGCGGCCCTGTCGGTGGCGTCACTGGTGGCGCTCACATCGTCGGTCGCGCTGGCCCGCGTCCATCCGCACGTCCTCTCGCCGACGACGCTCACACTGCGAACCTCGGGGAAGGTCGTCGCAACGGTGGACCGATCGGCCATCGCCTCCGCCCGAATCCACCGCCGGTTCGGCGTCGTCTCACCGAGTCTCGACGGCGGCCGACTCGTGCTGCCGAATCAGGACGGCACCGCCGTCGACGTCCATTTATTCTGCGCTACAACGGTTACCGTACCGGCACCACTGCAGCGATGGCGGCTGGACGGCAACGCCCACACCTTCTGCCTGCACGTGGACGATCCCGCAGCACTGGTTGCAGCTCTCACCCGGCCCACCCCCGACACCGACGCCGGTTCGGGCGACGCAGTACACCGATCGCGAACGACAGCACCAGCACGGCCGGCACGGTGATGCCGGATCCGGCCCAGGTGTAGCTGCGGCCGCCCGCACGAAACCGTCTCCGAACTGGGCATATCACTGCAAAGCAGACTCCGAGGGGTACTTCACCCCGCGTACACGTATTGTTTGCCCCTGAATCCCGTTCTCACCGGAATCGGGTACCACCGTCCACGACCCCCGACCGAGTGGTCGATACACAGCCGGGAAGTCACCTCTCCTCCATGCACGCACCCCAGAGCAGCACCGATACCGAGTCGGTCGCCGGTACCTCGGCCCCGGTACCGGTTCAGGGGCACATCACTGCGCCGCCGGACGGGCGGAGTCGACCACCCCAGCGACACGATCTCAACGGCCTGCGCGGCGTCGCCATCGCACTCGTTGTCGTCTTCCACATCTGGATGGGTCGGGTGTCGGGCGGCGTCGATGTCTTCCTCACCCTGTCCGGCTTCTTCTTCACCGCATCCCTGCTGCGATCGGCCGAGTCCGGCGCGAGCCTGAACCCGATCACTCGCATCACGCGGGTGCTGCGCAGACTCGGGCCGCCCCTGCTGATCACCCTGCTGGCAGTGGGCGTCGCATCGGTATTCCTGCTCCCACGCACCCGATGGGCCGATCTGGGCGATCAGTTGGTGTCCGGTGTCTTCTACTACGTGAACTGGCAGCTGGCGACGACAGCGAACGACTACCTGGCGGCCGACCCCTCGGTGAGTCCCGTTCAGCACCTGTGGTCGGTGGCCGTGCAGTTCCAGTTCTATCTGCTTGCCATTGCCGTCGTGTTCGGTCTCGCCTGGGTCCGACGCATCGCGCGTCCGGAGGGACCACGAAGTCTTCGGCCGCGTACCTTCGCGGTGATCTTCGCGCTCATGGCGGTGCTGTCCTTCGTGTACGCAGCGGACGGTGTGCGACGCCACCAGGCGTGGAACTACTACGACACCGGGGCGCGGCTGTGGGAGATCATGCTCGGAGCCACCGTTGCCGCTGTCTTCGCCGCGCGGAGCAACAACCCGGCGGGCGAGTCGTCGGCCCGTGACTCCCGAGCGTGGCCGACGGCACGCGGGGCCCTTGCCGGTGTCGCGATGGCGGTCATCGTGGTGTGCGGATTTCTCGTGGACGGGGTGGCTGCCTTTCCCGGTCCCCTGGCCCTGATTCCGGTGCTGGCCACCCTCGCGTTGATCGTCGCCGGCTCACAGACCGCCGTCGCGACCACGCTCTCCAATCGGTTCTTCGCCTGGCTCGGATCGATCGCGTTTCCGCTGTACCTGTGGCATTGGCCGCTGCTGATCTTCTACCTCTCGGCCACCGGTCGGTCCCAGGTCGACCTCTCGGGTGGCGTCGGCATCGTCGTTGCCTCGATCGCACTCGCGTTCCTCACCGTCCGGCTGGTCGAAAGACCCACGCAGTCGACGACGTTCACCCCGGGACGTATCGCGGTGACCGCCTGCGCCGTGTTCGCCGCGATCGCCGTCACGGCGAGTTCGATCGGATGGAACGCCTTCATCAGCCGGTCGATCACCGCGGTACAGGCCGATGGATCGGTCGACGAGATGACCCACCCGGGGGCACTCGAACTGACCGACGGCATTCGCGCCGAGTCGACCACCCTCAGTCCCCCGCTGTACTCGGCTCCCGAGGATCTCCCCGCCAGCACTCTCGAAGGGTGCATCGCCGATTTCGAAACTCGCGATGCGATCTCGTGTACGTACGGCGACCTCGACGCGAACCGCACCATCGTGCTGGCGGGCGGCTCACACGCCGAACACTGGTTGTCGGCCCTCGACCCGCTCGGGAGCAGGCACGGGTTCAAGGTCGTCACGTTCTTCAAAATGGGTTGCCCGTTGAGTGTGGACACGATGCCGATGCTCGGTGCCAACGAATACCCGGATTGCCTCGACTGGACGCAGACCGTACTGGCCGAGGTTGCGGCGATGAAACCCGCCTACGTGTTCACCACGGCCACCCGACCTCGGGAGGGGTTCCCGGGCGACTACACCCCCTCCTTCTACACCGAGGTATGGCGACAACTCGTTGCGGACGGCGTCGGAATACTGGGCGTTCGGGACACTCCGTGGCTGGCGTACCGGGCGATCGATTGCCTGGCCGACGGCGGCGATGCCACCTCGTGCGGCATATCGAGGGACGAGGCACTCGACCCTGTCAATCCGGCGCTCGCGGCCTCGTTCCAGCTTCCCGGATTCTCCGCTCTCGACCTGTCCGATGCGGTCTGCGACACCACCGTGTGCCGCGTCGAGCAAGGCAACGTGCTCGTCTACCGTGACGAGCATCATCTCACCGCGACCTACGTGCGAACTCTGACCACCGAGCTGGGACGGCAGCTCGGAACGGCCACCGGCTGGTGGACGGGACCGTGAGCCGAGCGGCTCGCGCTCGGTAAGCCCGGGCCCACCCGCCACAGTAGGGTTGATCCATGCTGCACGAAGCCTCCGACGACACGCCTGCCATCGCAGTATGGCCGGGATCCGCTTATCCGCTCGGCGCGACCTACGACGGAGCAGGAACCAACTTCGCACTGTTTTCCGAGGTCGCTGAGGCCGTGGATCTCTGCCTGATCGCAGAGGACGGCACCGAGACACGCATTCGTTTCGAGGAGTCCGACGGCTACGTCTGGCACGCATATCTGCCCACGGTGGTACCCGGTCAGCGCTACGGCTACCGCGTTCATGGCCCGTGGGATCCGGCAGCCGGGCATCGCTGCGACCCGAGCAAGCTGCTCGTGGACCCGTACGGCAAGGCGTTCGAGGGATCGTTCGACGGCGACCGATCGCTGTTCTCCTACAACATGGACGCGCCGGCACCCGAGGCAGAGGCCGAGTCAGAGGTCCCCACCGACGAGGAACCGACGGACTCGCTCGAGACCGAGGCCCCGTTCGAGGACGCCACCGATCTCGCCGATCCCGACGACGAGAACATCGAGGAAGCTCCCATCGCGCACGACGACGTGCCGAACAACGATTTCCCTCAGCATGATTCGCTCGGTCACACGATGACCACCGTCGTGATCAACCCGTTCTTCGACTGGCAGGCCGATCGCGCCCCCAAGCGCCCATATCACGAGACGGTGATCTACGAGGCCCACGTCAAGGGGATGACGATCAACCATCCAGAGATCCCCGAGGCCGAGCGCGGCACCTACGCGGGCCTGGCACATCCGGTGATCATCGACCACCTCAACCACCTCGGGGTCACGGCCATCGAGTTGATGCCGGTGCACCAGTTCATGCAGGATCAGGTCCTGCTGGACAAGGGACTGCGAAACTACTGGGGCTACAACACCTTCGGCTTCCTGGCCCCGCACGCGGAATACTCCTCACTGCAGTCCCCCGGCGCGGCGGTCACGGAGTTCAAGGCCATGGTTCGCGCTTTCCACGCAGCGGGAATCGAGGTGATACTCGACGTGGTCTACAACCACACCGCCGAGGGCAATCACATGGGCCCGACCATCAGCTTCCGCGGCATCGACAACGCGGCGTATTACCGGCTCGTCGACGGCGACCTCGAGCACTACATGGACTACACCGGTACCGGCAACAGTCTCAACGCGCGACATCCGCACACGCTGCAGCTCATCATGGACTCGTTGCGCTACTGGGTGACCGAGATGCACGTGGACGGGTTCCGATTCGACCTCGCATCGACGTTGGCTCGCGAACTGCACGATGTCGATCGCCTCAGCGCATTCTTCGATCTGGTTCAACAGGATCCGGTCGTCAGCCAGGTCAAGCTGATCGCCGAGCCCTGGGACATCGGTGAGGGCGGCTACCAGGTCGGCAACTTCCCCGGGCTGTGGACGGAATGGAACGGCAAGTACCGCGACACCGTGCGTGACTACTGGCGAGGGGAGCCCGCGACGCTGGGCGAGTTCGCGTCGAGACTGACCGGATCCTCGGATCTGTACGAGTCGAACGGTCGTCGCCCGGGTGCCAGCATCAACTTCGTCATTGCCCACGACGGATTCACCCTGAACGATCTCGTCTCGTACAACGACAAGCACAACGAGGCCAACGGCGAGGGCAACAACGACGGCGAGAGTCACAACCGCTCGTGGAACTGCGGCGTCGAGGGGCCGACCGACGATCCGGAGATCCTGGATCTTCGTGCCCGTCAGATCCGCAACATCATGGCGACCTTGCTCCTCAGCCAGGGCACGCCGATGATCGCGCACGGCGACGAGATGGCGCGCACTCAGCAGGGCAACAACAACGTGTACTGCCAGGACTCCGAATTGGCGTGGATGGACTGGTCGTTGGCCGAGAAGAACGCGGAACTGATCGAGTTCACTCGCAACGCCATCGCGCTGCGCGCCGAACATCCGGTCTTCCGGCGTCGACGGTTCTTCGAGGGCCGCCCCATCCGCACCGGCGAGCAAGCACGAGACATCGCGTGGCTCACCCCCGCGGGCGAGGAAATGACTCCCGAGGACTGGGACAGCGGATTCGGTAAGTCGCTCACGGTGTTCCTCAACGGTGACGGCATCCCGGAACCGAATCAGCGCGGCGAGCGCGTGGTGGACGACTCGTTCCTGCTGTGCTTCAACGCACATCACGAGGCCCTCGAGTTCGTGACGCCGGACGGGGGTTACGCCAAGGAGTGGACGGTGGCGCTGAACACCGCGTCGCGAACCGGGACAAGTGAGAAAACGATCGAAGCGGGTACACCGGTGGAAGTCACCGCTCGTTCCCTACTCGTTCTACGAAAGACTGCCTGACACATGCCGCTGCCCACCAGTACATACCGGTTACAACTGCGGGGCGATGCCTTCACCCTGGCCGACGCCACCGACGTGGTCGATTACCTCCACGACCTCGGGGTCACGCACCTGTATCTCTCGCCCATCCTGACGGCAACGGACGGCTCGACGCACGGGTACGACGTCACCGACACCTCGACGGTCTCGGCCGCACTGGGGGGCCGAGACGCATTGACGCAGTTACATTCTCGTGCCGCCGAACTGGGCATGGGGATCATCGTCGATATCGTTCCCAACCACGTCGGGGTGGAGGATCCGCGGCAGAACGCGTGGTGGTGGGATGTGCTGCGGCGTGGTCGCGACTCGGAGTTCGCCACGTACTTCGACATCGACTTCGGAGCCGACAACGGGGTGGACGGCAAGATCGCCATTCCCGTCCTCGGTAGCGCGAGCGATGTCGGCGAGCTGACCGTGGACCGCTCCGAGGAGGAGCCTCTGCTCGCGTTCTACGAGCACCGCTTCCCCATCGCCGACGGCACCGACAGCGGCGACGCGCAGGCCGTGCACGACAGTCAGTCGTACCGACTGGTGAGCTGGTCCGACGGGCTGATCGGGTACCGACGGTTCTTCTCGGTGAACGGCCTGGCGGGAATCCGGCAGGAAGACCTCGACGTCTTCACCGATTCCCATCGTCAGGTGGCCGGTTGGATCGAGGACGGCTTGATCGATGGACTTCGCGTCGACCATCCCGACGGCCTGGCCGACCCCGCCGGCTATCTCACCGAACTGCGTGGACTGCTCGGCCCCGACCGATGGCTGGTCATCGAGAAGATCCTGGCCGACGGCGAACCGCTGGACGAGTCGCTCCCCGTCGACGGAACGACCGGATACGACGCCTTGGCCGCGGTCGGCGGAGTGTTCGTCGACCCCGAGGGCGTTCATGCCCTCACTGCGCTCTCTCAGGTGCGCTCGGGCATCGCCTACGACAGCGAGACGCTCCACGAAGCAGAACTCGACCTCAAGACCGATGTTGCCCGCGGCGATCTGTCCCCGGAGGTACGACGCCTCGCGCGTGCCGTCGTGCGCGAGTCCGGCACCACCGTCGAACTCGAGTCCGTCATCGATGCGATCGTTGCCGTCGTCGCAGCGGTCCCCGTGTATCGAACCGACTATGCGCCGCTCTCCCGCGTACTGCCCGGCGTGGTCGCGGAGATCGGCGAGGACCGCCCCGAATTGACGGCCGGCCTCGGCGCGCTCACGACCGCTCTCATCAGCGGTGCCGAATCACCGGTGCGGTTCGATCAGGTGTGCGGTGCCGTCACCGCCAAGGGCGTCGAGGACTGTCTGTTCTACCGCGCCAACCGACTCGTCTCGTTGCAGGAAGTCGGTGGCGATCCCGGCCGATTCGGTTGCAGCACAGAGTTCTTCCATCTCACCAACGCGGACCGCGCCAAGCGTTGGCCGGCGGCGATGACGACGCTGTCGACTCACGACACCAAGCGCGGCGAGGACGTGCGGGCGCGCATCGGCGTGCTGTCGCAAACTCCCGATCTGTGGGCCCGCTGCATCACGGACTGGGAAGAGATTGCCCCGAGCCCCGACGGCACCACTGGAATGTTCCTGTGGCAGAACCTGTTCGGAGTCTGGCCGGCGGACGGAGTGGTCACGTCCTCGTTGCGTGAACGCGTCCACGCCTACGCGGAGAAGGCGATCCGCGAGGCGGCCCTTCGCACTACGTGGACCGACCCGGACGAGGAATTCGAGTCCGCGGTGCACGCTTGGCTCGACGCGATCTTCGACGGTGCCGTCGCGCGATCGATGTCGATGCTCGTCGAGAAGCTCGCTCCGCACGGCCATTCCGACGCACTGGGTCAGAAACTGTTGAACCTGGCCGGGCCCGGTATCCCCGATGTGTACCAGGGCACCGAGTTGTGGGAGGACTCGCTCGTCGACCCCGACAACAGAAGGCCCGTCGACTACTCGGTCCGTCGATCGATGCTCGCCGCGTCGAACTCCGCTGCGCTCTCGGTCGATACGGGTGCTGCCAAGCTGGCCGTCGTTCGGTCCGCGCTCCACGTTCGGCGCGAGCGGCCGGAGAGTTTCGTCGGCGGAACCTACGCACCGATCGTGGCCGACGGAACCGCAGCCGAGCACCTCGTCGGATTCGCACGTGGCCCACTGCCGGGCAACTCCGACGTCATCGCACTGGCCACCAGGTTTTCGCTCGCGGTGTCAGAACAGGGCTGGGGCGAGACAACCGTGACCCTGCCCGACGGCCGTTGGCGCGATCGGATCACCGACGTCGAACATACCGGCACCGTGTCCGTGGCCGAGATATTCGCCTCACTACCGGTCGCACTTCTGGTGCGCGACAGCGAAGGAACGGTGAACCAGTGACATCCCCGGCAGCAGCGACTCGTCGGTTCGAAGTCTGGGCACCGACCCCGGAGACGGTCCGCCTCCAGCTCGACGACACGGTGCATCCGATGCAGCGCTCCTCGAGCGGCTGGTGGCATGCCGACGTGGACTGCACCCCGACCAGTCGATACGGCTTCCTGCTCGACGACGCAGACAAGGCGCTCCCCGACCCACGGTCGCCGCGGCAGCCCGACGGCGTTCACGAGCTGTCCCAGGTCCACGACGTCGATCCGACGCTGTGGACCGACGCGGCGTGGACCGGCCGACAATTGCCGGGCTCGTCGATCTACGAGCTCCACATCGGCACGTTCACCGACGAGGGCACGTTCGACGCGGCTATCACCAAGCTCGATCACCTTGTCGATCTGGGTGTGACGTTCATCGAGATCATGCCGGTCAACGGATTCAACGGCGTGCACAACTGGGGCTACGACGGCGTTCTCTGGTACACCGTGCAGGAGACGTACGGCGGCCCGGAAGGGTTGCAGCGCTTGGTCGATGCGTGCCACGGCCGCGGCATCGGCGTCGTTCTGGACGTGGTCTACAACCACCTCGGCCCCTCCGGCAACTATCTCGACCGCTTCGGCCCGTACATGACCGAGGGCGCCAACAGCTGGGGCCAAGCGATCAACTACGCCGAGGCCGACTCGGGCGAGGTGCGGCGCTACGCCCTCGACAACGCGTTGCGCTGGTTCTCCGAGTTCCACATCGACGCGCTCCGGCTCGACGCGGTGCATGCGATCGTCGACCACACCGCGGTGCATCTGCTCGAACAGCTGTCGATCGAAACCCGAAGCCTCTCGGCTCATCTGGGGCGGCCGCTGACCCTGATCGCCGAGAGCGACCTGAACGATCCGATGCTGATCACCGCACGATCGGGTGGCGGCTACGGACTCGACGCTCAGTGGGACGACGACATCCACCACGCGATTCATGCCGCGGTCTCCGGCGAGCGCCAGGGTTACTACGGCGATTTCGGTTCGCTGCGGGGGCTGGCGAACACGCTGAGGCAGGGGTTCTTCCACGCCGGAACGTACTCGAGTTTCCGCGGTCGCATCCACGGTCGCCCACTGGACACCAGGCGCATCCCGGCCAGTTCTCTGGTGACCTACACGACCACGCACGACCAGGTGGGCAACCGCGCCATCGGCGACCGACCGGGCTTCTATCTCTCCCCCGGCCAGCTCGCGATCAAGGCCGCGCTGGTGCTGACCTCGCCCTACACCCCGATGCTGTTCATGGGCGAGGAGTGGGGCGCGTCGACACCGTTCCAATTCTTCACTTCGCACCCCGAACCCGAGTTGGGCAAGGCCACCGCAGAGGGGCGCAAGGCGGAATTCGCCGAACACGGTTGGGACAAGAGCGATATCCCGGATCCGCAGGATCCCGAGACGTTCACGCGATCGAAGCTGAACTGGTCGGAGCTGGGCGACGGCGACCATGCTCGACTGTTGGCCGTCTACCGCGATCTGCTGCGCCTGCGTAGAGACCGGACCGAGCTCACCGATCCGTGGCTCGACCACGTGAAGGTGGAGTACGACGAGGACGCGAAGTGGATCGTCGTTCGCCGAGGCCGCATCAGCGTGGTGTGCAACCTGTCCGAATCCGCGGTGACGGTTCCGGTCGGCGGCTCCGCACTGCTCGAGTGGGAGCCGACGACCTCGAACGAAACCGGTTCTGTCACCACGGTTCCCGGTCACTCCGTCGTCGTGCTGGAGTCCTGACGCCTGCGTAGGTTGACCGGGACGAACACGGCGGTGATGGCGAGCACCACCGCGGTGGCGACGGCCGCGACATGCATACCCGACACGAACGCAGCATGCGCGGAATCCAACAGAACCGTCGCCACCGAGTCGGGCACCTCTCGAGCCACCGCATCCGCGCCGCCGAGTGTCTCGCCTGCCCTGGCTCCCAGCTCGGGGGTCAGCTGCGTGACGTCGATACCGCGACGGAAGATGGCCATGACAACGGTGCCGAGGATGGCAACACCCAGCGCGATACCCAGCTCGTAGGCGGTTTCCGACACGGCCGAGGCGGCTCCCGCCCGTTCGGGTTCGACAGCGCTGACGACCAACTCGGAGGTCAGCGTGAGCGCCACACCGACGCCTGCTCCCACGAGGACGAATCCAGCGATGAACAAGGCCGGTCCACTGTCCGTGGCCAGTCCGACCAGCAGCCCTGCGCCCGCGGCGGCGACGAACATCGCTGTACCGAGAACCGTTCCTGCGCTGAAGTACCGGACCAGGACCGCAACGAGCAGTGCGGTGACGATACTGGCGGCCGTGCCGGGCAGTAGCAACAGCCCCGCCTCGAGCGGACTGTAGCCGAGCACGAGCTGTAGGTACTGCGAACCGAAGAACAACACCCCGGCGAGAGCGAAGACCGACAGGAAGTTGGTGGCCACGCCCGTGGAGAACGCCCGGTTGGCGAACAAACTCAGGTCGATCATCGGGGCCGCCAGAGTCCTCTGACGCCGGACGAACACGAACCCGGCGATGACGCCGATCACGGCGGACAGCAGGTAGACCACGTCGAATCCGTGTGCCGCGGTCTCCTTCACCGCGAACACCATCGGCACGATGGCGAGCATCGACAGCGCTGAGCTCGTCAGGTCGAAGCGGCCGGGATTCGGATCCTTGGACTCGGGGATCACCAGCGGACCGAGTGCGATCAGGGCGATCATCACGGGGATGTTGATGAGGAACACCGACCCCCACCAGAAGTGTTCGAGCAGCCAGCCGCCCACGAGCGGCCCTGCCGCGGCACCGCCACCGGCCATTGCGCCCCACACGCCGATTGCGGCGACGCGCTGGCGTGGGTTCAGGAAGATGGTGCGAATGAGGCCCAAGGTCGCGGGCATCAGCGTTGCGCCGGAGATGCCCTGGAGCACCCTGGCCGCGATCAGCATCTCGGCGCTGGTCGAGACGGCAGCGACGAGCGAGGCGATCCCGAAGCCCGCAGCTCCGATCAGCAGCAGGCGACGGCGTCCGATCCGGTCGCCGAGCGTGCCCATGGTGATGAGCAAGCCGGCCAGGACGAACGAGTAGACATCGATGATCCACAGCAGCTGGTTACTGGTGGGTGCCAGATCCGAGCTGATGAACGGCAGGGCCAGGTCGAGTACCGTGCCGTCGACAGCGATCAACAGCACGGCGAACGCCAGCACCACCAACCCGAGCCAGTCTCGTGGGGTGGCCCGATGCCCGTGGGCACCATCGACCTCGTGCACCGAACCGGTGCGCACGTCACTCACTGAAATCTCCTACGTTCCCGTGCTCGGTTGCCCGAAGGCCGATCCGAACACCTCCTGCTACCGACCGTCCAGCCGGTACAGTAAACGAGAGTACCGCGAACCGTCCAGCCGGTAAAGTGACTTTCATGTCATCGGATACCCGCGACCGAATACTGGACGCACTCGAAACGATGCTGCTCGATCACGGCATGACCAAGGTGACCCTCGACAGCGTCGCCGCCGCCGCAGGAGTCTCCAAGGGCGGACTCCTCTATCACTTCAAGACCAAGGACGCCCTGGTCGCCGCCATGGTGCGACGGCTCGCCGTTCAGGCCGATCAGCAGCGTGCCGATGCTGCCGAAGGCGGCACGTCGGTTGCCGAGTGGTATCTGCAGCCGCCCGACTCCATCTCGGAGAAGGAGCTCGCGCTGTACCGCTCCACGCTGGCGGCACTGCGCAGCGTGGACGGCAACTCCGGTGAGGTGCAGGACGCCGTAGTCGACATGATGCAGCAGTGGGACGAAGGCTTGCGGACGGAGATCGACGATCCGGTCCAGGCCGAGATCGTCCGACTCGTCGGCGACGGGATCTACCTCGGAGCCGTCCTGGACCTGCCCGCCGTCGACCCCGAGCTGCACAAACGAGTCGTCGACCGTTTGCTCGGCAGGTAGGTTCGTGCCGGTGACTCAGGTCAGGTAGCGGTACACCGGAGAATCGGGTTCGAGCTGCTCGACGTGCAAGTGCGAATCACGCATTCGTTCGAGCAAGGGATCGAGCCCGCTCGCCGACCCGAGTTCGATACCGACCAGGGCAGCACCGGTCTCGCGGTTGTTGCGCTTGACGTACTCGAACAAGGTGATGTCGTCCTCGGGGCCGAGCACCTCGTCGAGGAACCGGCGCAACGCTCCGGGTTCCTGTGGAAAGTCGACCAGGAAGTAGTGCTTGAGCCCCAGGTGAACCAACGAACGCTCGACGATCTCGCCGTAGCGGGAAACATCGTTGTTGCCACCCGAGATCAGGCACACCACGGTGCTGCCGGGTTCGACATCGAGATGCTCGAGCGCGGCTACCGCCAGTGCGCCCGCGGGCTCCGCGATGACACCCTCGTTCTGATAGAGCGCCAACATCGCCGTGCAGATCGCACCCTCGTCGATCTGCGTGATGAGGAACTCCCCGGGACCGGAACTGTCGAACACCGGCGCAGTGAGCAACGGCAACGACGCGTGAGAAACGACACTCGCCCCGAGCGATTGCAGCGCGGCGTACGGAACGTCACCGATGCGGCGGACGGCGGCTCCATCGACGAATGGATCGATGTCGGAGAGCGTCACCGGACCACCGGCGATCAGCGCAGCGGTCATCGATGCCGCTCCGGTCGGTTCCGCACCCACCAGCGAGGTCTGCGGGGCGCGCTCGCGTAGGTAGCTCGAGATACCGGCAATACATCCGCCACCGCCGACGGGCATCACGACCACGTCGGGCGCGCCGCCGAGTTGGTCGACTATCTCGGCGGCGATGGTGCCCTGACCCGCCACGGTGCGTGGATCGTCGAACGGCGGCACCATGGTGGCACCGGTACGAGCGACATCCTCGGCGGCTGCGGCAGCCGCCGCGTCGAACGTATCGCCGATGACGATGAGATCGACGAACTCACCGCCGTGCACTCGGATGCGGTCACGCTTCTGCTTGGGCGTGTTCGCCGGCACGTAGATCCGCCCCCGCACGCGCATCGTGCGGCACGCGAAGGCGACACCCTGCGCGTGGTTTCCTGCGCTCGCGGTCACGACACCCACGGCGCGCTCGGCGTCCGTCAGTTGATCCATCAGGTTGTACGCGCCGCGAATCTTGTACGACCGTACGATCTGCAGGTCCTCGCGTTTGAGGTACACCTTCGCACCCGTCTGCGCAGACAGTCGTTCACACAGCTGCAGGGGCGTCGCCGCCACCACGGCGGAAATTCGCACCGCAGCGGCATCGATGTCGGCAGCGGTGACGCTCAGCGACGATGGGTGCTGGGAAGCGAGTTCCGGGGATGAAGACACCAGCACATGCTGCCACCAGCGCGGAACGGGTCCCCATCCGGGACCGTTACGACCGAACACCGGATCGGTCCGCAGGCCCCGCTCCCACGGCTGGACAACGGGTGATTCAGGCGCGCGAGAGCACGAGAACTGGTATCTCGCGATCGGTCTTCTTCTGATAATCGGCGTAATCGGGGTACGCGGCAACCGAACGTTCCCACCACACGGCCTTCTCGTCACCGCTCACTTCGCGGGCGATGTAGTCGTGCTTGTCAGGACCGTCCTGTAGCTCTACCAGCGGCTCGGCCTTGACGTTGTGATACCAGACGGGATGCTTGGGTGCCCCGCCCAACGAGGCGACAATGGCGTACTCGCCGTCGTGTTCCACCCTCATCAACGGCGACTTGCGCAGCTTTCCGCTCTTGTTGCCCTTCGTGGTCAGCAGTACGACCGGCATCCCGTTCATCATCGTGCCTTCGGTTCCGCCGGAATTCTCGTACAGCTCGGCCTGCTTGCGGGCCCAGTCGGATGAACTCGGTTCGTATTCTCCTGTCAGTGGCATGACTTTCAGTCAACACCTCCCGGCGTTGCGACGCCACGAGATGGGCAACATTGCCAGGCCCGAACCCCAAGTTCGGTGGACCGAATCTTTTACTGGGTATAGTCTGAACTTCCTGCAGCGGACAGCCGAACCTGCTGAGCGGCACCGGAGGAGGACGCAATGACCTACACGAACACCCAGGTGAGCCGTCGACCTGCTCCTGCCCTTCGCACGGCGGACGTGGCCGGCATCGCGTGGCCCGTCTACAAACTCGAAGCTCTCGCACTGGGAGTTCTGGTGTTCGTCGGCACCCTCGCCTTCGCCGGGTCCCTGCACGCAGCAGTGCTCGCCGGCGCAGCGGCCACCGTGGCGACCTGGTGGACACTCCGCCTGACCGAGCTCGGTGCCACCGGGGCCGCATCAGCCCGTCAGACAGCCGGGCCCCAGTAGCGCCTTCAGGTCTCCCATCAACGCCGAAGTCGGCGTGACGCGCAGGCTGTCGTCGAGCTTCATCGTGGTGATCTTGTCGCCACTGACCAAACGCAGATGGACATCCGAGGTTCCCGGGTGGCTGATCAGCACCCGCTTGAGCGCGCCGACCTTGTCGGCGGTGCACAGGCGCGTCGGCAGACTGACCGCGAGCGGCTTGTCGATGCCGATCGCCGAGAGATCAGGCACCGCAAGGTCGTTCGCTATCAACGACACCCTGTCGTCGCGCACCGAGACCCGCCCCTTGACCAGGACCACCGAGTCCTCGGTGACGTCGGCACCGAACACCGAGTAGGCCTGCGGGAAGAACAGCACTTCGATGCCGCCGGCGAGATCCTCGAGCTGAGCCGACGCCCACGTCAGGCCGTTCTTGTTGATCCGCCGGTTCACCGAGGCCAGAATTCCGCCGACCGTGACCTGGGTACCGTCCTTGATATCCCCTTCGAGGATCGTCGGGATATTGCAGTCGGACTTCGCGGCCAACATGTGCTCGACGCCCAGGAGCGGGTGGCCGGAGACGTACAGGCCGAGCATCTCGCGCTCGAGAGCGAGCCGATGCTTGGATTCCCACTCCTCGTCCGGCACCCGGACGTTGAACACCGCGGAGATGGACTCATCGGCATCCTCACCGCCGAAGAGGTCGAACTGACCGATCGCCTCGGCCTTCTTGGTACCCATCACCGCGTCGATCGCATCGGCGTGAATGAGCATCAGCCCCTTGCGCGGATGATCGAGCGAGTCGAAAGCCCCTGCCTTGATGAGGGATTCGGTGACCTTCTTGCTGCACGCGATCGCGTCGATCTTGCCGAGGTAGTCCGAGAAGTCGGTGTACTTGGACTTCTCCGATCGCGCCCTGATGATCGAGGCGACCACGTTGGTTCCGACGTTGCGAACGGCGCCGAGGCCGAACCGGATGTCCTTGCCCACCGACGCGAAGTTGAGTTCGGATTCGTTGACATCCGGTGGCAGCACCGTGATACCGAGCTTGCGACAGTCGGCCAGATAGATGGCGGCCTTGTCCTTGTCGTCACCGACGCTGGTGAGCAGGCCGGCCATGTACTCGGCCGGATAGTTGGCCTTGAGGTACGCCGTCCAGTACGAGACCAGGCCGTAGCCCGCCGAGTGGGACTTGTTGAACGCGTAGCCGGCGAAGGGCAGCACGGTATCCCAGAGCGCCTTGATGGCCGCTTCGGAGAAGTTGTTGTCCAACATGCCCTGTCGGAATCCGGCGTAGGCCTTCTCGAGCTCGGAGAGCTTCTTCTTACCCATGGCGCGACGCAGGAGGTCGGCCTGACCGAGCGTGTAGCCGGCAACCTTCTGCGCGAGCTGCATGATCTGCTCCTGGTACACCACCAGGCCGTACGTCTCACCGAGAATCACCTTCAGCGGCTCCTCCAGCTCCGGGTGAATCGGCTTGACCTCTTGCCTACCGTTCTTGCGGTCGGCGTAATCGTTGTGCGAGTTCATTCCCATCGGACCGGGCCGGTAGAGGGCCAGGACGGCGACGATGTCCTCGAAACCGGTGGGCTGCATGCGGCGGAGCAGATCTCGCATGGCACTGCCGTCGAGCTGGAAAACGCCGAGAGTGTCTCCGCGAGAGAGCAGTTCGAACGTCGCGGGGTCGTCGAGCGGCAACGCGTCGAGGTCGATGTCGATGCCGCGGTTCGCCTTGATGTTGTCGATGGCGTCACCGATGACGGTGAGGTTGCGCAGACCGAGGAAGTCCATCTTGAGCAGACCGATGGCCTCGCACGACGGGTAGTCCCAGCCGGTGATGATGGCACCGTCCTGCGCGCGCTTCCACACCGGAATGGCGTCGGTCAGCGGCTCGGAGGACATGATGACCGCGCAGGCGTGCACGCCCGCGTTGCGGATCAGGCCTTCGAGGCCCTTGGCCGTCTTGTAGATGGTCGCGACGTCGGGGTTGGAGTCGATCAGCGCTCTGACCTCGACGGCTTCCTTGTATCGCTCGTGCGCGGGATCGGTGATGCCGGCCACGGAGATGTCCTTGGCCATGATGGGCGGCGGCAGAGCCTTGGTGATCTGATCGGCGATGCCGAAGCCCGGCTGGCCGAACTGCACACGGGCCGAGTCCTTGATGGCAGCCTTGGTCTTGATCGTGCCGAACGTGATCACCTGGGCCACACGGTCGCTGCCCCACTTCTCCGTGGCGTAGCGAACCATCTCACCGCGGCGGCGATCGTCGAAGTCGATATCGATATCGGGCATCGACACACGCTCGGGGTTGAGGAATCGCTCGAACAGCAGACCGTGCGGCAACGGGTCGATGTTGGTGATACCCATGGCGTAGGCGACCAACGATCCGGCGGCGGATCCTCGGCCGGGGCCGACCCGGATGCCGACGGCCTTGGCGTGGTTGATCAGGTCGCCGACGACGAGGAAGTAGGCCGGAAAGCCCATCTCGAGGATGACCTTGATCTCGTACTCGGCCCGAGCGAGGTAGTCCTCGGCCGGGCCGTCGGGGAACCGACGCTCGAGCCCGGTCATGACCTCGTGGCGCAACCACGTGCCCTGGGTGTGACCCTCGGGCACGGGGAAGATCGGCATCCGGTCGCGGTGCGCCCACACCTCGTCGTAGGGCTGCACTCGCTCGGCGATGAGCAGAGTGCTGTCGCAGGCACCGGGCACCTGATCATCCCAGAGCTCGCGCATCTCGGCGGCGGACTTGAGGTAGTAGCCGTCGCCGTCGAACTTGAAGCGGGTGGGATCGCTGAGCGTCTTACCGGTCTGAATGCACAGCAGCGCCTCGTGGTTCTCGGCAGCGTCCTTGGTGACGTAGTGGCAGTCGTTGGTCGCCAGCGGCGGGATCGACAGCTTCTTGCCGATGTCCAGCAGGCCCTCTCGGACGCGACGTTCGATGGACAGGCCGTGATCCATCAACTCGAGGAAGAAGTTGTCCGGCCCCCAGATCTCACGCCACTTCGCGGCCGCCTCCAGTGCCTCACGATCCTGGCCGAGTCGCAGGCGAGTCTGTACCTCTCCGGACGGGCAGCCGGTGGTGGCGATGATGCCTTCCGCGTGCGAGGCGATGATCTCCTCGTCCATGCGGGCCCACTTGCCGAGCTGGCCCTCGATCGACGCCAGCGACGACAACTTGAACAGGTTCCGGACGCCGGTGGCATTCTCGGCAACCATCGTCATGTGCGTGTACGCACCGCTACCGGAGACGTCGTCGGACTTCTGGCTCCGATCGCCCCACAGCACGCGCTTCTTGTTGAACCGGGACTCGGGGGCGATGTAGGCCTCGATGCCGATGATCGGTTTGATGCCGGCCTTCTTGGCCTCGTTGTAGAACTCGCTGGCCCCGTACATGTTGCCGTGGTCGGTCATCCCGACTGCCGTCATCTCCAACCGCGCCGCCTCGGCGAACATGGCCCCGATCTTGGCGGCACCGTCGAGCATCGAATATTCGGTGTGGTTGTGCAGATGAACGAACGAATCGGCCACGAAGGTTCTCCTGAAGGTCGTGCGCTATCGAAATACGAGCCGCGAATGTACTCACTCTAGGCGGTGAAACCGACAGATTTTTCAGGCCGACGGTGTGTCCTGGGAGGACGTGACGGGTGTGACGAACGAGACTGAAGTTGCCTCATTCGGCAGGGACCGGCCCGTCGTCCGGCAGCGGCCCGACGACGTCGACGTACTCCGGCAGCAACGGCTCGACGGCGAACTTGCCGGACACTGCATCCGGCGGAAGCGCCTGTACCGCGCGCACATCGGGACGGCCGGCCAGCTCGGTCAACTCCGGTAGGGTTCCGCGCACCACCAGCGTCACCACACACGCGCATCCGTCGAGCAGACGTCGCTGCGACACCGCGGCGATCTGCGCCTGCCGGTCCCCCGCCCCGAACGATTCCCCCGCCAGGCTCGCTGCGCGCGCGGTCGAATTCAGTACCGACCGTTCACTGCCCGGCACGCCGACGGTGAGTATCGGAGTCTGCACGCGGTCGAGCGGAACACGGAGCAGCACCTGCGAGATGCGGACCCCGCCGGCGATGGCATGGGCCTGCTCGGCGGTGAGTGCACGGTCGAACGACACCGAGGCCCATCGAGGCGCGGCATCGTCGGCGCGCAGACTCGCCTCGGCACGGGCCAGGTAGTCGATCACCTGCTCGCCGCTGTCCGGGCCGAGCCGGTCGGTGCCCACACCCAGCTGTCGTACCGGATTCAGGTGCCCGATCACGGCGAGCGCCCCGACAACGAGGGCGGCGGCAACGACGCCGACGAGCACACCGGAGACTCCCCTGGTGCGCATCACGCCTTCCGAAGCACCTCGAGTGCGTGCTCGAGGTCGGCCGGATACTTGCTCTCGATCTCCACCCAACGGCCGTCGGACGGATGCGCGAAACCGAGTGACCTCGCATGGAGCCACTGTCGCTCCAGGCCGAGCCGTTCGGCCAGCCGCGGATCGGCACCGTAGGTCAGATCACCGCAGCACGGATGCCGCAGGGCCGAGAAGTGCACCCGGATCTGGTGCGTGCGACCGGTTTCCAAATGCACGTCCAGCAGACTCGCGGCCTGGAACGCCTCGACCGTGTCGTAGTGGGTGACGCTGGGCTTACCGTCGGCACGGACGGCGAACTTCCAGTCGTTGCTGCCGTGTCGACCGATGGGGGCATCGATGGTTCCACTGCTCGGATCCGGGTGGCCCTGCACCAGTGCGTGGTATCGCTTGTCGATGGTCCGCGCCTTGAACGCTCGCTTGAGCACGGTGTACGCCCGCTCCGACGTCGCGACCACCATGACCCCGGACGTGCCGACGTCGAGTCGGTGCACGATGCCCTGACGCTCGTGCGCGCCGGAGGTGGAGATGCGGAATCCGGCGGCCGCGAGACCGCCGATGACCGTCGGGCCGGTCCAGCCCACACTGGCGTGCGCGGCGACACCGACGGGCTTGTCCACGGCCACGATGTCGTCGTCGGCGTAGAGGATCTCCATGCCCTCGACCGGCTCCGCCTCGATCGTCAATTCGCGGGCGGGCTCGGGCAGCGTCACTTCGAGCCATGACCCTGCGGCCAGCCGATCCGACTTGCCGACGGCACCGTGATCGACCAGAACCGAGCCTTCCTCGGCCAGAGTCGCGGCGACGGTACGCGAGAGTCCGAGCAGCCGAGCGAGACCGGCGTCGACCCTCATCCCGTCCAGACCGTCGGGCACCGGCATCGAGCGCGATTCCCTCACTTGTCGGCCTCGCCGGTGGCGTCGGAACTCGACTTGGTCACTCGTTCACCGTTCGGCTCGAACCCGAACAGGCTCAGGACCACGAGCAGAATCGCACCACAGACGATGGACGAGTCGGCCACGTTGAACACCGGCCACCAGCCCACCGACACGAAGTCGACGACGTGTCCCTGGAACGGCCCCGGCGCACGAAAGAAGCGGTCGATCAGGTTGCCGAGGGCTCCGCCGAGTACCAGGCCCAATCCCAGCGCCCACCACGGCGAGCGCAGCGTCCGACCGATCTTGATCACTCCGATGACCACGGCGACGGCGACGACGGTGAGCAGCCACGTCATCCCGGTGGCCATCGAGAACGCCGCACCGGGATTACGCACCAGCCGCAACGTCACGACGTCTCCGAACACCTCGATCGGATTGCCGGGTTTGACGTAATGCACGACCACGATCTTGGTCACGAGATCGAACACGAGAATCACGGCCGCGATCACGATCAGCAGCCGGGTCTTGAGCGGCTTCGGCAGCCGACCCTCGGCGCTGTCGGTATCGGTCACCTGCGAGTCCGCGGTCTCGTTCGGTGCCGGAACGCTACTCGTCTCGGCTGGCGGATCGTCGGCGCGGTCTTCACTCACCTGTCCATCATGGCGTATGGACGGCGGCGGGTCCGCATCCGTGCCGCGCATCGACCGATCACTGCGGGCGGTGTCAGTAGCCTGGTGCCCGTGAAGTCGACCGATCGCTCCCGCACCGTCCGCTCCCGCACCGTCCGCTCCGGTTTTCTCGCTGTTTGCTCTGCAGTGGCTCTCGTCGCGGGATGTTCGAGCGCCGACACCGACACCGATCCCGCGCCCGAACAGGCCACGTCCTCGAACGAGGTGACGATCCCCGTGACGCCGACGACCACCACCGTCATCGACGCCGGCACGGAGCCGCGCCGCATCCTGACCTTCGACACCGCCGATTCGGACGAGCAGAACGTCGACCTCACCACCACCTCCACCGTCTCGCAGCAGATCAACAACGATGCGTCGCAGGATTTCTCCAGTCCCGAACTGACGGTGCCCCTGTCCGCATCGACCTCCGACACCGTCACGGACGACGACGCCGCGACCGGTGCCACTCGCTCGGTCGAGCTGACCATCGGCGCAGCGACATCACCCGACGAAGGACTGACCGACGCGCTCTCGGCCTCCGAGGGCTCCGCGGCGCGGCTGGCGACCACCGACTCGGGAGCCATCACCGCACTGCACATCACGCCCGCCGAGGCCGCGCTCGATACCGCTCGCGCAGCGATCGAACGCTCGTTGAACGCCGCGGTGTACCGATCCATCGACCTACCCGAGACCGAAGTGGGAGTGGGAGCCGTCTGGACCGTCGATCAGCAGGTGCTCAGCGGAATCACGCTGAATCAGCGCGCCACGGTCACACTCCGGGCACTCGACGGCGACCGGGCAACCCTGGACGTCGCGATCGCGCAGACACCCGAATCGACGACATGGAATCTGCCCGACGATGCCGGCACGCTGAACATCGCGACGTACACCTTCACCGGCGCGGGCACCCTCGAGATCGATCTGACACAGCCGCTTCCCGTCGGCGGATCGATCACCGCAGGAGGCGAGCAGATGTACACCGACCCGGACAGCACGACCGTGTTACGCCAGACCGTCGGAGATTCGATCACCTGGAGTTCCCGATGACGGCGCGCTCCACGACTCAGGTGCTGGCCGCGCTGTCATTCGTCGGCGTTGCCGCGGCCGGATGCAGCGCGGACGAACCGGCCGGCACCCCGGCACCCGCACCCACCGTCGTCGCCGCTCCCGATCCCCTGCTCGGAACCCCCATCACCGACTCCGGCGTTCTGAGTGCGTCGATGTTGGGGCTGGACGACCTGCCTGACGGGTTCTCCTCGATCCCCGACCCGGTCCAGGATCTGGGGCTCGACCCGGCTCCCGAATACGACTCACCCGACAAGTCCGGTACCGACCCGGCGGCGTGTGCGGCGGTACTGGCACCGATCTCGGAGCAGCGGGAAGGTGCGGCGGCGTCGGCGGTGGCTCGCTTCTCGGGGCCGAACTTCTCGTCGATCGACGAGGACGCGGCAAGCTACGCGGACAGCGGGGCCGCGGAGGCATTCTCATCGGTGCAGCAGGCCTGGGCCGGGTGCACCGAGTTCAGCGGCACGGACGCGGACGGCGTGAGCGTGCAGTACGCGCTGACGGGCCGCGAGCAGTCGCAGATCGGTGACGCGTCCGCCTCGATACGTCTGACCACCAGCAGCGAAGGCTTCACGTTGATCTCGGACGTCGTGGTGGCGGTGGTCGATTCGACTGTCGTGCAGATCGCCGTCTCGGATCAGAGCGGACTCGAACCCGACACCGTGACCGCCGTCGCCGAGGTCGCCGCGGACCGCATCCGGAAGGCCGCACCGAGCGCCTGAACAGAACCGATCCACCGACGAAGAACTGCCGGTGACACATCCCCGAGGGGAGATGTCACCGGCAGTTCCGGGTGGGTCAGAGACGATCGGCAGGACTCAGGGTGCGGGGCACGCCGGGCTGGTCAGCTGCGCGAGCGAGACGATGCCGCAGGCGTTCTCCTTGGAGAGCTTCCACACACCGTCCTCGGGGACGAACTGGAACGTACCGGGGTTGGCCTGGCCGTTGAGCGTGATCGTGATGCCGGCATTGAGAACCCCGGTGCCGAGGTCGTCGATGCTGGTGATCTCGATCTGAGCGTTGTTGGCCACAGCAGCGGCAGCGACCTGGTTGATCAGATCCGGGTCCTCGGACGCGCCCTGGATCAGAGTCGCCTTCTCCTCGACCGGAACGTTGGGATCGAGTCCGCGCATGAGCTGAGTGTTGAGCTCCTCGACCGTGGGTGCCGGGGGGTACGCACCGGCGGAGGGATCGGCAACCGCAGAGGTGGTGGCAGCCGTCGTCGTCGTGGTGGGCTCTTCCTCGCCTCCGGAGCTGCAGGCGGTCATGGTGAGCGCTGCGGAGATGGCGATGCCGGCAACCATTGCCCGTCGGGTGTTGCGAAGCTTCAAGTGCTTGTCCTTTTCACTCTGAGTCACGTCTCGATCGTTCTGTGACTCGTCGGTCGTTGCGGGGATGGGTCGTCTCGGACCGGAGTCCACTATGTCAGCTCGGATCGGTCGAGTCACAACCCGCAAGCCCTCCCTGTGAAACCTCACAGAGTTTCCTCAGCTCTGCCACAACTCACTTCAGGCTGTCGAGAACATCGGCGACTACCAGGTTCTCGTCCGATTCGGCGAAGGTACGCGCGATTCCCGGCCCGGTGGTCCGGGTCTCGAACCTTACGGTCACCACCGCATGTCCGGCACCCTGCACCCAACCGTGACCGAAGTCAGGATGCCGAACGTCCATGCCCGGCAGCCACCGCGGGCCGTCCGGGACAGGGTCGGAGGCCGCTTCTATCGGGTCTGCCGACTCCTCCGTCGCGTCTGTCGCACCCGGGACCGGTTCGTGTTCCAGTTCGGGGAAGAGCGATCCCTGTCTGACCGCCGACAGGCCGGCCAATCCGACCCCGACCAGACGGATCGGACCGACATCGACCGGATCGACGGCAAGGCGCTGCGCCGTGGCCACGATGGTCTGCTTGTCCACCGTCGCATACTGCAGCGTTGCCGACCTGGTGATGATGCTCATGTCGGACTTGCGCAGCTTGAGCACCACCGTCCTGGCACCCCGACCGTCCTTCAGCAACCGGCGATGCGTCGAGTCGACGATGGACTCGATGGCCGGCCGCAGCTGAGCGAGGGAGATCAGATCCTGAGCGAACGTCGTCTCGGCGCTGACCTGCTTGGCCTCGGCCCGCTCGGCCACCACTCGATTGTCGATTCCGCGTGCCAACTGATGCAGACTCGGCCCCATCGTGGCCCCGAGGATCGACGCAACCTCGGACTCGGGGGTGGCCACGAACTTGCCTATGGTGTCGATTCCCAAGCGCCGCAGCCGCTCCCCCGCCACGGGTCCGATCCCCCACAGTTTCCGCACCGGAAGAGCCGCCATCAGCTCGGCCTGGATTCCCGGAGCGACGACGGTGATGCCGTCGGGCTTGGCCAGTCCCGACGCGATCTTGGCGATCTGTTTTCCCGATCCGGCACCGATCGAGGCGACCAGACCGGTCTCGGCGAGTATCAGCGCGCGCAGGTCCGCGCAGAACAGCTCGACCTCACGTACCGTCGCTCCGGCGAGTTCGAGCGGCTCGCCGAACGCCTCGTCGATCGAGAGTTGTTCGAGGACCGGCATGGGGCCGCGTAGTGCCTCGAAGGCCCGGCGGCTGAGTTCCGAGTAGAGAACGAACCGCGGCGGCAACACCACGGCACCTGCGCCGACGAGTCGGCGAGCCTGATGCATCGGCATGGCCGAACGCGCTCCGAACGCGCGGGCCTGGTAGCTGCACCCGGCCACCACTCCCCGCCCGCCTGCCCCGCCCACGAGAACCGGGCGGCCCCGCAACGTGGGTCTGGTGAGTTGTTCGGCGGAGGCGAAGAACGCGTCCATGTCCAGGTGCAGCACCCACCGACGACTGCGCAGGGTGTTGTCGACGATGTCGGGCACGGTCGTCAACGACGGTCGTCGGTAGCGAATCCGAGAGCCCGCGCGGCGCGTTCGGGGGTCGGGTCCGACCACATTTCGCCGTACATCCCACTCGTCGTCAGCGATCTGGTGTGCGCGGTGTCGATGTACAGGGTTCCATTGAGATGGTCGGTCTCGTGCGCCACGATCCTGGCCGGCCAACCCCGAACCACCTCGTCGACAGCACGGCCGGTCTCATCTGCGCACTGGAGTCGGACCTCGGCCGCGCGCGTGACGACGGCCTGATAGCCGGGGACACTGAGGCACCCCTCGTAGAACCCGGCCGTCCGCGACCCGACCGGGGTGTACCGGGGATTGACCAACACGCGGAACGGAAGCCGCGTTCGCTCCCGGACTCGGGCGACATCCGCTCCTACGTCGCAGCGATCCTCGATCACCGCGATCCGGAGCGGGATGCCGATCTGCGGCGCAGCCAGACCGACACCGGGCGCGTCGTGCATCGTCGCGCGCATCACCTCGATCAACTCGCCGAACGTCTCGGCGTCGAGCTGCCCGACGTACGGGGTAGCCCTGGACCGCAGCACCGGGTGGCCTGCGGCGACGATCGGCACGACACCGCCGTGAGCGTCGGCGAGAAGCTCACGGACGGCGTCCACCGATACGTCGCCGCCGATCATGACGACTTGGTGATCGCTGCCCGCACTCCCTCACCGAGATCGCTGCCGTCGTCGCCGACGCGGCCGTCGACCAGCGAGAGTGCGAGCACCTCGCCGGCGATCAGATCACGATGGGTGTCGAGCCAGCCCTGCCGATGCTCGGGGACCTCGATGACGATATCGATTCGGTCCGAGACGTCGAATCCGTGACTGCGACGGGCATCCTGCAACTCGCGGATGCGGTCCTTGGCCCAACCCTCGGCCTCCAGTTCCTCGGTGACGGCCGAATCGAGCACCACCAGGCCGGCGTTTCCGGGCAACGGTGCCGTCGACTCGGGCTCGGCTGCAACGAGTCTGCGGGTGAATTCCTCCGGCAGCAACGCGATACCGGCGGCGCTCACGACTCCGTCGGCATCCTCGGACCAATCCCCTGCCTTGACGGCCTTGATGACCGTCTGGACGTCCTTGCCGATCCGTGGCCCGGCAGCACGAGCATTGACGACGAGCTCGAACTTTCCGTGCACCGCAACGTCGTCGGTCAGATCGACCTTCTTGACGTTGACCTCGTCGGAGATGATGTCGAGGAACGGACGGAGTCGCTCCGCATCGGCGGCCGCGACCGTCACCTCGGGCAGCGGCAGCCGCACTCGCAGATTCTGCGCCTTCCGCAGACCGAGAACCGTCGAGCACACGGTGCGCACCTCGTCCATGCTCTCGACCAGTTCCGGATCCGAGGGCGGTGCCTCGGGCCAGTCGGTCAGGTGCACCGAACGGCCACCGGTCAATCCGCGCCACACCACTTCACTGATCAGCGGCAACAGCGGAGCGGCGATGCGAGTGAGCACCTCCAGCACGGTGTGCAGGGTGTCGATCGCGTCGGCGTCCTCGCTCCAGAACCGCGAACGAGACCGTCGGACATACCAATTGGTGAGTGCGTCACAGAACGTGCGTAGCTCGTCGCACGCTCCGGCGATGTCGTTTCCCTCGAGCGCATCGGTGATGGCATCCCGGGTGGCCGACAGCTTGGCCAGCACATAGCGATCGAGTACGTGCGGCGAGTCGGTACGCCACTGCCCCGGCGTCGACGCGTAGAGCTGCAGGAAGCTCCACGCATTCCAGATCGGCAGCAAAGCCTGGCGGACACCCTCACGGATGCCCTGCTCGGTGACGATGAGGTTGCCGCCGCGCAGGATCGGCGAGGACATCAGGAACCACCGCATGGCATCGGAGCCGTCGCGGTCGAAGACCTCCTTGACATCCGGGTAGTTACCCTTGGACTTGCTCATCTTCAGGCCGTCTTCGCCGAGCACGATGCCATGGGCGGCAACAGTTTTGAAGGCCGGTCGATCGAACAACGCAGTGGCCAGCACGTGCAGGGTGTAGAACCAGCCGCGCGTCTGCCCGTTGTACTCGACGATGAAGTCGCCCGGATTGTGTGTCTGGAACCACTCCTCGTTCTCGAACGGGAAATGCACCTGCGCGTACGGCATCGAGCCGGACTCGAACCAGCAGTCCAGCACCTCGGGCACCCGCCGCATCGTCGACTTGCCGGTCGGGTCGTCCGGGTTGGGTCGCGTCAGATCGTCGATGTAGGGGCGATGCAGATCGGTCGGTCGCACGCCGAAGTCACGCTCGAGCTCGTCCAGGCTGCCGTAGACGTCCAGGCGCGGGTAGGCCGGGTCGTCGGACGTCCACGCCGGAATCGGGCTGCCCCAGTAACGGTTTCGGCTGATGTTCCAGTCGCGTGCGCCTTCGAGCCACTTGCCGAACTGGCCGTCCTTGATGTGCTCGGGCACCCAGGTGATCTCCTGGTTCAGCTCGACCATCCGATCGCGGAACTTGGTGACTGCGACGAACCACGACGGCACTGCCATGTAGATCAGAGGCTGACCACTGCGCCAGCTGTGCGGGTACGAGTGCTCGATGGTCTCGTGCCGCAGCAACCGACCGGAAGCCTTGAGGTCCTTGATGATCACCGGGTTGGCGTCGAACACCATCAGACCCTCGTACGGCGGCACCAGCGACGTGAATTTGCCGCCGGCATCGAGCGGCTGCACGACCTCGATTCCGTTCGCCGTGGCGACGTCCATGTCCTCTTCACCGAAAGCCGGTGCGAGGTGCACGATTCCGGTACCCGAATCGGTGGTGACGTAGTCGGCCTCGAGCACCCGGTGCGAGTTCTCGTGGCCGAGGAAGAAGTCGTAGGGCGGTGCGTAGGAGAGTCCGACCAACTCGGCACCGGTGTGCTCCGAGAGCACCTCCGGGTCCTCTCCCAGTTCCTTCGCGTAATGCGAGAGTCGCAGCGCCGCAAGCACATACCGTTCACCGTCGGTTCCGCGTACCTGCACGTAGTGCACCTCGGGGTGCACCGCGATCGCCAGGTTCGACGGCAGGGTCCACGGGGTGGTGGTCCAGATCAGCGCGTTCGCCCCGTCCAGCGGCGAACCGGGAGCCGTCAACGGCATCGTGACGGTGACCGCCGGATCCTGACGCATCTTGTACGCGTCGTCGAGCCGTGTTTCCTGATTGGACAACGGCGTCTGCTCGTACCAGCTGTAGGGCAACACCCGGTAGCCCTGATAGATCAGGCCCTTGTCGTGCAGTGTCTTGAACGCCCACATGACCGACTCCATGAAGTCCACGTCGAGCGTCTTGTAGTCGTTGTCGAAGTCGACCCACCGCGCCTGCCGCGTGACGTAGTCACGCCACTCGTCGGTGTACTGCAGCACCGACTGCTTGCAGTAGGCGTTGAACTTCGCCAGGCCCATCTCGTCGATCTCGGACTTGTCCTTGATGCCGAGCTGCTTCTCCGCTTCCAACTCGGCGGGCAGACCGTGACAATCCCACCCGAAGCGTCGCTCGACCTTCTTGCCGCGCATGGTCTGGAATCGCGGGACGAGGTCCTTGACGTACCCGGTGAGCAGGTGACCGTAATGGGGCAGACCGTTGGCGAAGGGTGGGCCGTCGTAGAAGACGAACTCCTCGGCATCGGCTCGATTGTCGATGCTGGCACGGAAAGTGCCGTCCTCGGCCCACTCGTGCAGAACGATACGTTCGAGGTCGGGAAACGGAACGCTGCCCGATCGGCCCTCGGCCAGGTCCACCAGCGGGTACGACCCCGAGTTCGGACGGGCGCTCGACTCTGTCATGGTTCTCTCCTCCGTGCCGGTCGCGTACGAGACGCAACGTCAGTTGGCACGGGGACGATCATCGGGCGAATCTCACGCCCGATACCGCGGTACCACCCCGCTTGCTCAGCCCTCGACGACAGTGTCGTCGGGGTGAGCCACTCCACGTGAGCTGTGACGGGCTCACCCGTTCGGTTCTACTGAACGTCGATCCGAAACACCCGAGGGTGTCGCACCGAACGTCGTTCTTCCGAAAGCTCCCCGGTGATGGCCGGATCTACGCGTGACAATCGATCGAATGGAACATGGTCATGCTACCTGTCGAGCTCGGGCGGTGGCCGTCGGCCCGTGAGCGCTCCGACCAACAGCAGACCTGCACCCACGATGCACACCACGATGCAGGCCCACGCCCAGACGACGGACCCTGTCATCAAGGCGATCACAAGAAAGCCGAAGCCGATCGCTGCTGCGCCGAGAGTCAGGACCAACACGGGATTCCTCGCTCACCACTCGACGCCACAACCGATCCGACGCTGCCGCCCACGGCAGCGTCGGAGAACGGTAGTGCGTCAGTTGCCCTTGGCGTACGACTGGCTGTAACCGGACGACTGGGTGTCCTGGTTGAAATTGTCCTGACCGTTGTCCACCGGGAGAGCCGAGGAACGGTTCTCCAGCTCTTCGAGCTGAGACTCGAGGTACGACTTGAGCCGCACACGGTACTCGCGCTCGAACGTCTTGAGCTGCTCGATGCGACCTTCCAGCACGGAACGCTGCTGGTTGATCGTCGCCATGATCTCGGTGTGCTTGCGCTCGGCGTCGGCCTGCAGCGCATCGGCCTTCTCCTTGGCCTGACGCAGCTGGGTCTCGGACCGTGTCTGCGCGTCGGACAACAGCGACTCGGACTTCTGGCGAGCCTCGGACATCATCGATTCCGAACGCGTACGTGCGTCCGACACCAGGCGCTCGGCGTTGGTCCGAGCGTTGCCGAGCAGCTGCTCGGACTCCGACTTGGCATCACCGGTGAGGCGGTCGGCCATCTCCTGTGCGAGACCGAGAATTTTCGCGGCCTGCATGTTGGAATCGCCGGACTGCTGCGGAGCTGCTGCAACGGGCGCGACCGGGGCCGGCTGCTGCACGACCGGCTGCGGCTTGGGGGGATCCACGGGGCGCTGTGGCTCCGCTTTCGGTGCGGCGGTCTGAGCCGGTTGCGGGCTCTGCCGTCCGGCGCTCTTGGCATCCGCGAGCTCCTGATCGAGCTCACCGACCCGCTGGCGGAGGTCGGCGTTCTCTTCGATCAGTCGCGACAACTCTTGCTCGACGAGGTCGAGAAAAGCGTCGACCTCATCTTCGTTGTAACCGCGCTTACCGATGGGCGGCTTGCTGAACGCGACATTGTGCACATCAGCTGGAGTCAGCGGCATGGAAGGATCCCTTCACGCGTCTTGGGGCGGTAGAGCAAGCATTCAGTTATATGCCATTCCGCGCGAGTGCAGAACAATCAAACTGTAACTGGCGTCCATTCTGTCACACGGGACACGCAGCTTGCGCGCGTCCCGCGTTCTAACATCTATCTTCGATCTCAGGCCGCGAGACCACTGGTTATGTTCCACGCGATGAAGACGACGAACAGCAGGACCATGATGGACAGGTCCAGTCGAACTCCACCGAGGTTGAGCGGCGGAATTATCTTGCGGAGGAACTTGACCGGCGGGTCGGTGACCGTGAAGATCGCCTCGAGCAGGATGACGACCAACCCGGTCGGTTGCCAATCTCTCGCGAAAGTCCTGATGAACTCGACGATGATTCGACCGATGAGAAGGAGCCAAAAAAGAAACAATACGATGTTGATCACCGTGAACACGATCACGGCTATACTCTGCCTGACTTCGGCGGGCTGAGCAAAGCGCCCTGGTCACAGCCCTGAACTACCACCCCGAACAGTGAATCTTTCACTGCTGACTGTAGAAGCCGGTCTCGGCGATACGCCTGCGCTCCTGCGGCGAGACGTCGACGTCGGCGGGCGACAGCAGGAAGACCTTCGTCGCCACCTTGTCGAAGGAACCGCGAAGCGCGAACGCCAGACCGGCAGCAAAATCGACCAGGCGCTTGGCGTCGGCGTTGCTCATCTCGACCAGATCCATGATGACCGGAGTGCCGTCTCGGAAGCGCTCGCCGATCGTGCGGGCCTCGCTGTAGTCCCGCGGGCGCAGCGTGGTGATCTTCGACAAGGGACCGCCGTCGTCGACGATCGGGCTGCGCCGGGTCTCCGCACGCACATCCATGCGAGTGTCCATCGCCAACGCTCCTCTGGTTGCCGCGCCGCGCGTGGTCGTGGCGGCTCCGCGTCCACGTCCACCGATCGGGGCCAATGTGGCCGCCGGACGCGGTGCCTCGTAGTCGTCGTAGTCGTCCTCGACCTGTGCATGCCTGGATCCACCGAACGACGGCTTCACGAAGTCACGCTCGTCGATGTCGTCGTAGCTGTCACGACCGCCACGGGAGCTGCGCCGCGTATCCGGATCATCGAGGTAGTCGTCCTCGTAGTCGGCGAGCGGAACCATGCCGAAGTACGCCTTGAACTTGTGCAGGGTGCTCATCGTTCTGCCTTCCGTGGCGGTGTGTCTACTGTCGATCCCCAGGTTCGCAAGTGTCTGTTGTGACTGATGTGATCCGTGGATTGTTATTGCGAGGCTATCGGCCGCGCGCCGAGTATTGCGGTACCGACACGCACGCACGTCGATCCGTGCCGCACAGCAGCTTCCAGGTCTCCGGTCATGCCCGCGGACAGCTCGAGCGCTCCGGGATGATTCGCCAGAAGCTCGCTGTGCAGACCCTCGAGGTCTGCGAACGCGGCGTCCGGATCGGCCTCGAGGGGTGGCACCGCCATCAACCCTGCGAGACGCACACCGGTTGCGTTCGACACGACGTCCGCAAGCTCGTGCAGTTCGCCGCGTTCGACGCCGCCGCGGTGCACATCTCCGTCGAGACTGACCTGAACGATCACATCCAGCTCGGCCGACCGACGTCCCTCGTCCAAGGCCGTCGTCGTCGCTTTGGACAGTGCAGCCACCAACCGCGCACTGTCCACGGAATGAATGGAGTGCGCCCACGCGGCAACCGACTTCGCCTTGTTTCGCTGCAGATGACCGATCATGTGCCACCGGGGCGGATCGCCGCCGAACTCCTCGGCCGTCTCGGCGACCTTGGGCGACGCGTCCTGCTCCCGGGACTCGCCGAAGTCGCGGCACCCGAGGGCGTACAGGATGCGCACGTCGGAGGCGGGAAAGAACTTGGTCACCGGCAGCAGAGCCACCTCGGCGGGCGACCGGCCCGCGTCGACGCAAGCGCGGTGCAACCGCTCCCGCACCGATGTCAACGCCGTCTCGATCTCTCGCGCCCGCTCCAGGCCCGGGGCACCGTCGATGGGTTCGCTCATGACAACCTTCCCTGCCGGTTCACCGATGGGCCGCTTCGGGACGATCGTTCGGGGATGTGCTGTCCATCCACACGACACTGGCAATTCGGCCGGTCGACCCTTCGCGGCGATGACTGAACAGAGTTCTGTCCTCGATGGTGCATCGCGGATCCTGCGCCACCCCGGACACTCCCGCTGTGAGCAGTTGCGCGCGGATACCGGCGGGAATGTCCAGGCCCGGCGTATGGCGGACGGTTGTCGTCGCGCTGCCGGGAAGGTGCTTGTCGACGTCCGCTCTCATCTGCGCGGGCACCTCGTACTGGCGACCACTCGCGGCCGGACCGAGAAACGCACCGATCCGCTCGGGAACCGCGCCGAGTTCGACCATGACAGCCAGCACTCGCGGAACGATGCCGATACGGGCACCGACCCG
Source organism: Rhodococcoides navarretei (assembly GCF_038069675.1). Taxonomy (NCBI): domain Bacteria; kingdom Bacillati; phylum Actinomycetota; class Actinomycetes; order Mycobacteriales; family Nocardiaceae; genus Rhodococcoides; species Rhodococcoides navarretei. The sequence continues at coordinate 2,199,786 of NZ_JBBPCN010000001.1, read as the reverse complement.
GCCCGCATGAACAGCGGCTATCACTCCGGCTTCTTCGTCGGACAGCAGAATCGGCACACAGTCGGCACTCAACACCACCAGACCCAGATCGCGCTGCGTCGTCACCAACGCGTCGGTCATCGGAACCGGCTCGGCGACCGGACCGTCGACCACGGTGACGGTGCGTCCGTGGACCTGCTCCATGAACACGAGCCGGTCGAGTCCCATACCCAACCGATCGCCGAGGCGTCGACGGTTCGCCTCTACCGCTGCCGGGTCGTCACCGACGTGATCACCGAGGTTGAACGTATCGAACGGCGGTGCCGACACTCCGCCCGCTCGCGTCGTCGAGACGCGTCGGACACGAAACGGACCTGCGGATGCGGCCTCGTTCACCGCCGCATGAAGGACGGCACATCGACATCGTCTTCGCCCTCGTCCTCGGCGATCGGCACGCGACGTCCCGATCCGACCGACTCGCGTCCACCCGAGTCACGGCCCTGGCCGGCTGCCGATTCGCGACTGGACGATTCACGGTTGGACGAGCTCGACGAGTTCAACGGCGGCAGGCTGCTGCCGCTCGGTGCACCGACCGGGTCGCGGAACACGGCACCGTCGGACCCCTCGCTCGACCGCGACGACATCTCGCCCGAGCGAGCCGATCCGATCGGGCTGCGCGTCGAGGCGGCCGCTTCGACCGGGCGACGCGTCGGGGTGCCGCCGTCGAAGCCTGCGGCGATGACGGTGACGCGCACCTCGTCGCCGAGCGAGTCGTCGATGACGGTTCCGAAAATGATGTTGGCGTCGATGTGGGCGGCTTCCTGCACCAGCGACGCCGCCTCGTTGATCTCGAACAGACCGAGGTCGGATCCACCGGCGATGGACAGCAGCACACCGCGTGCACCTTCCATCGAGGCTTCGAGCAGCGGCGAATTGATCGCCGATTCGGCGGCCTTGATCGCGCGTCCCTCACCGCGGGAGGAACCGATGCCCATCAATGCGCTGCCTGCGCCGGACATGACGCCCTTGACGTCGGCGAAGTCGACGTTGATCAGACCCGGGGTGGTGATCAGGTCGGTGATGCCCTGGACGCCGTTGAGCAACACCTCGTCGGCGCTGCGGAATGCGTCCATCAGGCTGACGGCGGCGTCGCCGAGCTGCAGCAGTCGATCGTTGGGAATGACGATGAGCGTGTCGCACGACTCACGGAGCTGCTGGATGCCGGTGTCGGCCTGGCCGCCGCGTCGCTTGCCCTCGAACGAGAACGGACGGGTGACGACACCGACGGTCAACGCACCGAGCTTGCGCGCGATGTTGGCGACGACGGGGGCACCGCCGGTACCGGTGCCGCCACCCTCGCCCGCAGTGACGAAGACCATGTCGGCACCCTTGAGTACCTCTTCGATCTCGTCTTTGTGATCGTCCGCGGCACGGCGACCGACCTCGGGGTCGGCTCCGGCACCGAGTCCTCGGGTCAGTTCGCGGCCGACGTCGAGCTTGACGTCTGCGTCACTCATCAGCAAGGCCTGAGCGTCGGTGTTGACCGCGATGAACTCGACTCCCTTGAGTCCCTGTTCGATCATGCGGTTGACCGCGTTCACGCCGCCGCCGCCGATGCCGACGACCTTGATTACGGCGAGGTAGTTGTGCGGGGGCGTCATGGGCTCTCGCCTTCCGTGGAGTGTTGCGTGAAAAATGGAAACCCTCAACCTAAACCACAGGCTTAGAGTTATGTCAAGTACTGAACTGGTCGAAACGCTATTCATCGCCGACGACTATCGCCATTAGGCGCGCCGACGCCGCGCCGAAATTCCCGTCCCGGACGAAACTATTTCGTGGTGGGCAGATCCGGACTCGAGACATCGAAGATCTGACCGGGTTGCGACAGCAGCGCGATCGCCACCGCAGCCTTGCGTTCCGAGTCCTCCTTGCTGCCCCACACGACAGTGCGACCGTCGAGCAGCAGAATCGAGATGTCGGACAAGGTGCTCGCGCGCAGCTCTGCGACCTGATCGCGCAGCAGCGGTGGCAACGTATCGAGCACCGCCAGTGCGTCTTTCGTCACCGGATCACCGAACACCGGATTGTCGGTCACCAGGCGCACCGCCCCCGGCGGAGGCGGCGCAATCGCGAAATCGACCCCGGTGGAATCGAGCAGATGGGTGCCGTCGGGAGAATCGAAGAACGCCACCGGAACTCGTTCCTCGACCGTCACCTGCACGGTCGACGGGTACTTCCGCTGCACACGCACGGTCGCCAGGGCCGGGATCGTCGCCACCCGCTGCGCCGCCGCTGCAGTATCGACCCGCACGAGCGGAAGCCCGGCGGGAACGTCGAGCCGCTCGAGAATCTCCTGCTCGGATACCGACGACTGCCCCGCGACCGAAATGGTCCGGACCGACAACAGCGGCGTGAAATACACCAGCGCAGCCGATCCCACCACGAGAGCCACCACGGCCGCCGCGATGAGCAGCGCCTTGCGCCTCGACCGCTTCACCCGGGCGCGCTCTTCTTCTCTGGCCAAAGCGCGCGCCTGCTTGTCGGTGAGCACGGGCGGTGATTCGTCTTCTCCTGCAGCGTTTCCCGATCTCGACGAACGAACCCGGTCGGAGCGGCGAGTCACGTCGACGGCCGATCCTTCGGTACACCGCGACCGGTCGCGGCACCGAAATCGGTCTTCGAGCGAAGTGCATCCAGGATCGGTCCGCCGAGCATCGTCACGTCTCCCGCACCCATGGTGATGACGACGTCGCCCGGGACGCTGAGATGGGCCACCTGCTTGGCCACCAACGACAGATCCGGCTGGTAGTTGACCGGCTTGGTGACCGAGGCGGCGACCAACGCACCCGTCACACCCGGCAGTGGTTCCTCGCGCGCGCCGTACACGTCGAGCACCACGATCTCGTCGGCCAAGGACAACGCGGCACCGAATTCCTCGGCGAACGTCGCAGTCCGCGAGTACAGGTGCGGCTGGAACACCACGACCACCCGGCCGTGGTCCTGACCGTCGACGAGCGCCCGTGCTGCGGTCAACACCGCGCGTACCTCGGTCGGATGATGGGCGTAATCGTCGAACACGCGGACACCGTGCTCGCGGCCGGTGAACTGGAAACGCCGGTGGACGCCACCGAAACCGGTGAGCCCGGCCAGCAGTTCCTCGATACCGGCACCGACCTGACGCGCCGCGACGAACGCCGCCAGCGCATTGAGGGCAGTGTGCCGTCCGGGAACGCCGAGCCGCACCGTGCGCGCCGCATCCTCACCGGCGATCTGCAACTGCGCGACGCCACCGATGTCCTCGGGCTCCCACGCCAGCAGACGCACGGCCATCTCCACCGGCCCCGCGTCGACGTCCGAGGACCCGTAGCCGAGCACTGTCACTCCTGGCAGGTTCCTGTCCACCACGCGTCGGGCCAGCGCCGCCGAACCGGGGTCGTCCATGCACGCCACGAGCACACCACCTGGACCGAGGAGCGCGGCGAAGTCGTCGAACACCTGCACGTAGGCCTCGGTGGTGCCGAAGTGGTCCAGGTGATCGGCCTCGATGTTGGTCACGATGATGACGTTGGCGGCGTACTGCAGCAGCGAGCCGTCACTCTCGTCCGCCTCGGCCACGAACACGTCTCCGCTGCCGTGATGGGCGTTGGTTCCGGCCTCGTTGAGCTCTCCCCCGACGGCGAACGACGGATCGAACCCGCAGTGCTGGAGCGCGACGACCAGCATCGATGTGGTCGACGTCTTTCCGTGCGTACCGGAGACCAACAACGTGCGGTACCCCTGCATCAGCGAGGACAGCACTGCCGGACGCAGCACCACCGGGATTCCGCGGTCCCGCGCTTCGACGAGTTCGGGATTGGTCTTGGGAATCGCGGCGTGGGTCGTCACCACCACGGTGGGTCCACCGTCGATCATGTCCAGGGCGCTCGCGTCGTGACCGATGCGGACCTGGGCACCGCGTGCACGCAGTGCGAGCACGCCGCGCGATTCCTTGGCATCCGAACCCGACACCTGTCCCCCGCGAGCCAGCAGGATCCGCGCGATGCCGGACATTCCGGCACCACCGATGCCCACCATGTGTACTCGTTCGAGCTCCGCCGGCAGATCCGACATCGCACCCTCAGTTGTCACGCGGACGTCTCCCTCGTTCTCTTCGCATGCTCGACGCCGCCCAGCTCAGCGCCGCGCCGCGTGCGCGGTATCGAGCACGATCTGCGCGACGGCAGCTGCTGCGCCCTTGTGCCCGGCACCGGCCGCGGCACGAGACATGGTGGCAATTCGGTCGGTATCGGCCAACAGCGCCACCACCGTCTCGCGCACGTACTGCTCGGTCAGTGTCGCATCGGATACCAGGATGCCACCTCCGGCGTCGACCACGGGACGGGCATTGAGCTCCTGCTCGCCGTTGCCGTGCGGCAGAGGTACGTAGATCGCAGGCAGCCCGGTCGCGGAGACCTCGGCGACGGTCATGGCACCGGACCGGCATATCGCCAGGTCCGCAGCCGCATACGCGAGATCCATCCGGTCGATGTACGGCAACGCGACGTACGGCGCGTCCGGATTGCTCTGCCCGACGTCGAGCGAGTTCTTCGGACCGTGCGCATGTAGAACCGAGATACCGGCACCGGCGAGGGCTGCCGAGGCTCCGGACACCGCGTCGTTGAGCGACCGGGCCCCCTGCGAGCCGCCGAACACCAGGAGAACCGGACCGGTCTCCGGCAGGCCGAAGTGGCCGCGGGCCTCCGCCCGGACGGCAGCCCGGTCGAGTCCGGTGATGGTGGGACGCACAGGAATTCCGATCACGTCCGCGTCGGCAGCTCCGTGCGCGGCGATGCCCGACCCGGCGACCGCTGCGAGCACCCGCTGGGCGGACCGGGCACCGACCTTGTTGGCGATGCCCGCTCGCGCATTGGCCTCGTGGATGACCACAGGAATTCGGCCGCCGCGGCCGAACAGCCGACCGCGGGCAGCGAGATAGGCCGGCAACGCGACATAGCCGCCGAAGCCGACGAGCACGTCGGCCTCCACGGCCGCGAAGATTTCCCGAGTACGGCGAACCGATCGCACGACGCGCAGCGGCAGCTTGAGCAGGTCGACGGTGGGCTTACGGGGCAGCGGAACAGGCGGAATGAGTTCCAGTGCGTACCCACGAGCCGGGACGAGCGTCGTCTCCAACCCGCGGCTGCTGCCGAGAGCGGTGACGGTGACGGTGGGGTCGAGGACACGCAGCGCGTCGGCCACAGCGAGCGCAGGCTCGATATGCCCGGCCGTTCCGCCGCCGGCCACCACTACGGAAATAGGTCGAGATGTCTGCTTCACCGTCGATATCCTCGCTCACCCGAGCGAACGGGCGGGCGACCGGGTTGTGGTTCCGGCCGAGGACGCTGGGCCGATCGCGACCCCGCGGCGGGTTCTCGCCGGACGGGCTCACTGCGCCGGGGATTCCCGCGGGACGACTCGCCCCGATAGCCGGTCGATTTCGGAGACATCGTGTTCGTCCTGGAACTGGAGGCTCGTGTGCGAGTACGGCCCGGCTCGGCTGCCCTCGCTGCACGGCCCGGCTCGGCTGCCCTCGCTGCACGGCCCGGCTCGGCTGCCCTCGCTGCACGGCCGTCCTTGCCCTGGCCCTTACGGGACTCGAGCCGCTTGCGATCCTGCGCCGCCAACGTGGGGCGAGTGGACTTCGACCGCGCCATCGCGGCTCGCTTGGGCGAGAACACGGCGGGCAGCGGCAGTTTCAGCGCCCGCGCAATACGGCCCTCCTGCCCCGCGTGCAGGGCTGCGATCGCCTCCGGTTCGTGTCGGGCGGCGCTTGCGATGATGCCGAACATCAGCAGCGTGATCGCAGTGGAGGTACCACCGTAGGACACCAGCGGCAGCTGCAGACCGGTCACCGGCAGCAACCCGACGACGTAGCCGATGTTGATCATGGCCTGACCGAACACCCAGCACGTGGCACCCGCGGTCAGTAGGCGCAGGAACGGATCGACCGAACGCATGGCGATCCGCAGCCCGGTGTAGACGAAGAGGCCGAACAATCCGATGACTGCGAGGCAGCCGATCATTCCGAGTTCCTCGCCGATGATGGCGAAGATGAAGTCGTTGTGGGCGTTGGGTAGGTAACTCCACTTGGCGCGGCTCTGGCCGAGCCCACGACCGAACATTCCGCCGTCGGCGAGCGAATATTTGGCCTGAGTCGACTGATACGACAGGCCCTGGGTGTCCTCACCCGGGTTGAGCCAGGCCTTGACGCGATTGGATCGATAGCCGGCAGTGAACGCGAGGACCGTTGCCAGTGCCAAACCGGTCATCAGCACCGCACCGAACAGCTTGGCATTGAGGCCCGCGAACCACAGCAGCGCCACCAGGATGATGCCGAGGGCGATCGCGGTACTCAGGTTCGGCTGCAGCACGACGAGCAGACACATCAGCAGACCCGCAGGCAAGAGCGGCACCAGCAACGACTTGATGTTGCCGTGTTCGCTGCGACGCGAAGCCAACAGGTGCGCACCCCACAGAACCAGTGCGACTTTGGCCAGCTCGGACGGCTGGAACGACACGACGCCGAAATCGAACCAGCGGCGTGCACCCTGGCGTTCGGCACCGATGCCCGGAATCAGTACCAGCATCAACATGGTGATCGAGACCAGGAACAGCGGGAACGACAGCTTTCTGAGGTACCGAACCGGCAGCCGGAGAGCGACGTAGAACGCGACGGATCCCAGCGCGACACCGATCAACTGCTGGGTGAAGAGCGCGTAACCGGACTCGTCGGCTGCGAAGGACTCGGCGGACGACGCCGACAGCACCATCACCAGGCCCAGGATCGTGAGCAGTACTGCAATCGTGACGATCAGATGGAAGGACGCGAGCGGCCTGCCGAACCACAGGCCGATTCGGGTGCGCGGAGCGGCGGTAGGACGAGGTGAACGCTGCTGACCGGCGGCGGTCACGAGCGCGGCGATCCGATGTCGGCGACCTCGAGGCGCTGGACCGAATCGGCGAAGCTGCGGCCGCGGTGGCCGTAGTCGGCGAACATGTCCAGCGACGCGGCGGCCGGGGCCAGTAGGACCGTATCCCCCGGCACGGCGAGTTCGGCCGCGTGGGCCACGACGGCCCGCATCACCGCATCAGCATCTTCAGCACCATGAGTCACACCAGCATCGTCTCCCGACGGGAGCCTGACGACCGGAACATCGGGCGCGTGTCGCGCCAAAGCCTCTGCGATCTGCATCCCATCGCGCCCGAGGACGACCGCGGCAACCAGTCGATCGGCGATGTCGACCACCAGATCGTCGATCACCGCACCCTTGAGCAACCCGCCCGCGATCCACACGACACGATCGTGCGCGGCTATCGACGAGCGAGCAGCATGCGGATTCGTCGCCTTCGAATCGTCGATGAACGTCACCCCGCCGACCTCGCGCACCACCGCCGCCCGATGCGGCCCGACCCGGTAGGTCTGCAATCCCACCCGAACAGCGCCGGGCTCGACTCCGATCGAACGTGCCAGAGCGCCTGCCGCAAGCGCATCGAGAATGCCGGACGGTCCGCTCGGCTCGACTTCGTCGGCGGGGAGGAGATCGACGTTCTCGGCGAAGGCGTTGTCCACGAGCATCCCTGCCCGAACCCCCAGCTCACCCGAGGCCGGCTCACCCAACCGGAAACCGACAACGGTCGACGCCGGAGACCCGATCGACAAACTCGCCGCCCGCGAGTCGTCGAGACCGACCACCGCCACATCGCCGGTCAACGCACGAGCCTTGGCCTGCACGTATCCGTCCATCCCGCCGTGCCAATCCAGATGATCCTCGGCGATGTTGAGCACCACCCCCGCCGCCGGACGCACCGACGGGGCCCAGAACAACTGGAACGACGACAACTCGACGGCGAGCACGCGCGGATGCGGGGTACCGCGCAACGCGTCGGCGATGGGGAGTCCGATGTTGCCGCAGGCCACCGACTCGATACCGGCGGCGTCGAGGATCGAGGCGAGCATCGAGGTGGTGGTCGTCTTTCCGTTGGTTCCGGTGACAACCAGCCAGCGAGTTCTGGGGCCGTACAGCTCCGCCCGGTCCACGTGCCAGGACAACTCGACATCGCCCCACACCGGAATGCCTCGGTCCGTGGCGGCCGCCAGCACCGGCGAATCGGGCCGGAAGCCGGGGCTGGTGACGACCAGCGAAAACGCAGCGAGCGCCGCAGGATCGCCCAGCAGGTCGTCCTGCAGCACCACCGCCGCACCCAGTTTCGACGCATCGTCCAGCGCGGCACGACTCGAATCGGCAACCGTGACGACGGCACCGAGATCGAGCAACGGTCGGACGACGGCGAGTCCGGAGACACGGGCACCGGTCACCAGCACCGAACTGCCGCGCAACCAGGTCAGGTCGGTCGAGGAGTCGTCCATGCGCTATCCGCCGACAGCAGCGAGATATTCGCTGTAGAACAGAGCGAGTCCGACGGCCGACGCAATGGCGGCCAGCAGCCAGAATCGAATGATCACCGTTGTCTCGGCCCAACCGGCCAGCTCGAAGTGATGATGGAACGGGGCCATCCGGAACACGCGTCGGCGACTGGATCGGAACACCGCGACCTGGATGACGACCGACGCGGCCTCCGCGACGAACAGCGCACCGATGACCACCATGATCAGCTCGGTCTTCGTCACCACCGACAGACCGGCGATCAGACCGCCGAGGGCAAGAGAGCCGGTGTCGCCCATGAAGATCTTCGCCGGCGCGGCGTTCCACCACAGGAAGCCGATGCACGCACCGGCAGCGGACGCACAGACCAGGGCCAGGTCGAGGGGATCTCGAACGTCGTAGCAACCGGGGGCGGGCCCGGAGGGGCCTGCGCACGCCTGGCGGTACTGCCAGAAGGTGATGACGGTGTATGCGCCGAGCACGAGCGTCATCGACCCGGCGGCGAGGCCGTCGAGTCCGTCGGTGAGGTTGACCGAGTTGGACCACGCGATCACGAGCAGACAGACGAAGAACACGAAGACGACCGCGGACATCGACCAGGTGGCGATGTCGCGAACGTACGACAGTTGGGTGCTGCCCGGGGTGAGACCACTGTCGCTGCGAAACTGCAACACCAGGATTGCGAACAGCACGGCAGCCGTAATCTGACCGACGTACTTCCCGGTCGCGTTCAGACCCAGGTTGCGCTGCTTGCGGATCTTGATGAAGTCGTCGAGAAAGCCGACCAGGCCGAGCACCGTGGTCAGGCCGAGAACCAGCAGGGCCGAGGCCGACGGACCGTCGGCGTCGTACCCGATGCCGATCAAATGCGAGCCCCAGTAACCTGCCCAGATACCGACCAGAATCGCGACGCCGCCCATCGTGGGAGTGCCGCGCTTGGACATGTGACTCGCCGGGCCTTCGACGCGAATCTCCTGGCCGAAACCCTGTTTCGAGAACGCCTTGATCAGCACCGGGGTCAGCAGAATCGCGACCGCGAGCGCGATGCCGCCGGCGAACAGGATCTGCCTCACTGCTCACCCTCCGCAGCGGCGCTCGATGCGTCGGCCAACAGAGCGTCTGCGACGGTCCACATGGCACCGGACTGAGAGGCCTTCACCAGCACGATGTCGCCGGGACGCACCTCGTCGAGCAGTACCTCGATCGCCGACTCACGATCGGGGACCAGCATCGACTCCTCGCCCCACGAACCCTCCATGACGGCACCCTGGTGCAGCGCCCGAGTGGGACGACCGCTGTCGACGATGATCAGACGGTCGACGTCCAGGCGCACCGCGAGGCGACCGATCGCGTCGTGCTCGACCACCGAGTCGGCACCCAGTTCGCCCATCTCCCCCAGCACCGCCCAGCTGCGGCGTTTCGGTCCGTCGTCGCGACGCGACATCGACACCAGTGCCTTGAGCGCAGCGCGCATCGAATCGGGGTTGGCGTTGTACGAATCGTTGACGACAGTGACGCCGTCCGCACGGGTGCGCACATCCATCCGCCTGATCGATGTCGGCGCGGCTGCCCCGAGCGCCTCGGCGACCTGCGCCAGCGTTGCCCCGCACTCGAGTGCGACGGCCGCTGCTGCGAGAGCGTTGCCGACCTGATGCTCACCGTGCACCGCCAGGGTGATCGCTGCCGTGCCCGCTGCGCATTCGAGCGTGAACGACGCCCGGGCGTCGGTGTCGACCTGCACGTCGGTCGCTCTGATGTCGGCATCTGCGTTGCGTCCCACCGTGACGACGGATGCCGTTGTGCGCGTGGCCATCTCGGCGACGAGACGGTCATCGATGTTGAGAATCGCCACTCCCCCGTCGGCAGCACTCGGCAGAGCTTCGACCAGTTCGCCTTTCGCCAGTGCGATGGCTGCGCGCGAGCCGAACTCGCCCAGGTGCGCGGTTCCGACGTTGAGGACCACCCCGATCCGGGGCGGTGCGAGCGTGGCGAGTTCGGCGATGTGGCCGATTCCTCGGGCGGACAACTCCAGACACAGGAAATCGGTCTCGGCATCGGCCCGCAGCGCCGTCCACGGATGTCCCAGTTCGTTGTTGAACGATCCGGGCGGTGCCACCACCGAGCCCAGGGGCTCGAGAACCGCAGAGATCAGATCCTTGGTGGAGGTCTTCCCCGAGGATCCTGTCACGCCGACGACGGTCAGGCCGTGCTCGGCGGTCAACTCGAGCACCGAGGCCCGGGCCAGAGCGCCGAGTGCAGTCAACACCGCCGAACCGGAGCCGTCCGGGTCGTTCTCGAGCGCCATCGCGCGACTGTCGTGCGGAACCGGACGGACTACCACGGCCGGTACGCCCACCGGACGCGCGGCCAGCACCAGTGCCGCACCTGCGGCCACCGCGTCGGCGGCGTGGTCGTGACCGTCCACCTTCGCGCCGGGAAGGGCGAGGAAAACACTGCCGGGGGTCACCTTGCGGGAGTCGAACTCCACCGGCCCCGGCACAACGACCGTCGGATCCGGCACGTCGTGCACCGTGCCTCCGACGATCTCGGCGATGCGGTCGATCGAGAGTGGGATCACCGTGCGCCCGCGCTCGTGCCGACCCGACGCGCATCGATGGCGGAGGCCAGGACCACTCGATCGTCGAACGGATGCTTCACGCCCGCTACCTCTTGGCCGGTCTCGTGCCCTTTACCTGCGATCAACACAACATCCCCTTCGCGTGCCCACGCCACGGCCTGCTCGATCGCCGCTGCGCGGCCTGCCACGTTCCGTACTTCACCGCGGGCCTCTTCGGGCACCGACAGCGCACCGTCCTCGACGGCCTGCCGGATGGCGGCAGGGTCCTCGCTGCGCGGGTTGTCGTCGGTCACCACCAGCAGCTCGGCACCGCGCGTTCCGGCGGCACCCATCAGCGGACGCTTCGCGGTGTCGCGCTCGCCACCTGCTCCGAGCACCACCGCGATCCGTCCGCGCGAGGATTCGCGCAGCGTCGCCAACACGGCCTCGACGGCAGCGGGCTTGTGCGCGTAGTCGACCACCGCCAGGAAGTTCTGTCCACGATCGATCCGCTGAACGCGACCGGGCACGTCGACCGTCGCGACCCCGGCCACGGCGCTGCGCACATCGGCCCCGGCCGTCGCGCAGGTCGCCAACGCGAGGACGGTGTTGGCGACGTTGTAGCGCCCCGGCAGCCGGACCGAGACCGGCAGCGACGCACCCTGCGGATCGGCGACGGTGAACGACTGTGTGCCGTCGTCGTGCTTGGCCCAGTCCGACACCGTCCACTGCGAATCGCCACCGGTCGACGCGGTCACCACGGTCGACCCGGCCGACCGAGCGATGTCTGCCATCCGAACGCCCCACGCGTCGTCGACACAGACCACGGCGGTGTCGGCACGAACCGCCGAGTCGGCCGCGAACAATCGACTCTTGGCCGAGAAGTAGTCCTCGAGAGAATTGTGAAAATCGAGGTGATCCTGCGAAAGATTGGTGAATGCACCGATCGCGAAGCGGGTGCCGTCGACCCGGCCGAGCGACAATGCGTGCGAGGACACTTCCATGACCACCGTGTCGACACCCTCCTCGACCATGACGGCGAAGAGAGCATGCAGTTGCGGAGCCTCGGGCGTGGTGAGCGCGCTCGGTACATGCCGGCCCAGAACACGTGTCTCGATGGTGCCGATCAGACCGCACCTACGACCGGCCGCGGTCAGGCCGGCTTCGAGTAGATAGGACGTCGTCGTCTTTCCCGACGTACCGGTGATACCGATGACGGTCATCTTCGTCGACGGGTTGCCGTACACCAGCGCGGAGACCGCCCCCAGTACCTGGCGCGGATGATCGTGGACGAGTACCGGAACCTGTCGATCCGTGCCGACGAGCGCTCCCCGCACGATCTCCAGCCCGGCCGGGTCGGTGAGCACCGCCACCGCACCACGCTCGACCGCGTCGGCGACGAACTCGGCACCGTGTCGAGAAGATCCGGGCAGCGCTGCGAAGAGATCGCCGGGAACAACGGACTGTGCTCTCAGATCGATACCGGTCACACTCACACCGGCGGGGTCGCCCTCGCCGATCGTTGCACCGACCGCGGACGCCACCTCCCGAACCTCGGTGTGTGGTGGATGCGCCGGACGTGAACCCGGAGCCGGGTGTGAATCCGATGACACAGTCACTCCTGCTCCCTTCCTCTCTACTGCCGGCCGCGCGCCTGCCGCAGATCGATCACGCCGCGGCGACAGCCGAACGAACGCGTCCGAGCCGATGTGTCAGATTACCGGCGTCCGGGATGGTGGTGTCGCCACCCCGACTCTCGACCGGCGGGTCGCCGGTCTCAGTCCGCCTGCAGAACCAGCTTGGGTCCGGGGTCGGCAGACATCGGCACGCTGTCCCGTTGAAGCATCCAGCTGGCGATGTTGTGGAACAGCGGCGCTGCCGACTGGCCGCCCGAACCGTCGGCGCTGCGAGTCGGGGCGTCGAGCATGATCCCGATCACGTAGCGGGGATCGTCCGCGGGCGCGATACCGGCGAACGTGATCCAGTAGTTCGAGTTCGAGTAGCACTTGCACTCGGGGTCGACCTGCTGAGCCGTCCCTGTCTTGCCACTGATCTGGTAACCCTCGACCCCCGCGGCAACTCCGGTACCGCGCTGGTTTCCGGTGTCGTCCTGGGTGACGGATCGGAACATGTTCCGGACGGTCTTCGCAGTATCGGGACTGACCACGTACACCCCGTCGGGCTGCTGGGTCTCGGTTCGCTGCCCGTTGGCGTCCACCGTCGCTTCGACGATTCGCGGCGGGATACGGATCCCGTCGTTGGCGATGGCCTGGTACATCCCGGTCATCTGCAGCAGCGTCATGGACAGTCCCTGACCGATGGGGAGGTTGGCGAACGTACCGCCCGACCACTGATCGCGGCTCGGCACATTTCCCGCACTCTCGCCGGGCAGACCGACGTCGCTGCGTTGGCCGAGACCGAACCTGGTGAGCATGTCCGCGTAGCGATCCTCACCGACCCGCTGCGCCAGCATGAGGGTGCCGACGTTGGAGGACTTACCGAACACGCCGGTCGTCGTGTACGGCGCGACTCCGTGGTCCCACGCATCCTTGACCGACACGCCGGACATGAAGATGCTGCCCGGCACCTGCAGCACCTCGTCGGGTGTGGTGAGTCCGTACTCGATGGCTGCGGCCGCGGTGATGATCTTGTTCACCGAGCCGGGCTCGAACGGCGTGGTGACGGGCAGATTGCCCATTTCCTTGGTGCGCTCGTTGTTGCCGACTCCGATACCGGGGTTGAAGGTGTTGTCGTTCGACATGGCGAGCACCTCGCCGGTGTGCGAATCCTGCACGTACGCCGAGGCGTTCTTCGCTCCCGACAGATCCTTCGCCAACTGCACCTGCTGCTGCACGTAGTACTGCAGATCTGCATCGATGGTCAGTTCGACGTTGGAACCGTTGACGGCCGGCTGCTTGTCTCGCCAACTACCGGGAATGACGGCACCGTCGGAACCGCGGTCGTAGGTCTGCGAACCGTCGGTTCCGGCCAACGTCGCGTCGAGCGAATCCTCCAGACCGAGCAGACCGTGTCCGTCCCATCCAGTGGCACCCACGATGTTGGCGGCCAGCGATCCACCCGGGTACTCACGGATGTCCTGACGTTCGAGTCCGACCTGCTTGAAATCCTTGCTGATCTTCGACGCCACAGTGGCGTCCACCCCGCGGGCGAGATAGGTGAACTCGTCGTTGCTCTTCAACTTCGCGAGCAGATCCTTCTTGCTGATCACATCACCGAGGTCGTTGTGGATACGTTCGGCGATGTCCTCGAGGTACTGCTCCGTCTCCGGCTCGGTCGGGTCCTTCGCCCGGGCCTCGTCGAGTTCCTTGCGAACCCGAACCGGTTGGAACGTCAGCGCTTTGGCCTCCATCGTGAAGGCGATCGGATTGCCGTTCCGGTCCAGGATGGATCCACGCATCGCCGGATCCACGAGCGTGGTGGTGCGTTGGGACGCCGACTCGGCCGACAACCTCGGAGCATCGAATCCCTGAATCCACAGCAACTGGGCCGCCGCGACGGCGAGCGCCAGGTACATCAGAACGCGGCCGGTGCCGTGACGGAACCGAAAGGTGGACGAGTCGAGACGCTTTCGGCTCGGTGGCCGACGGCGTGGAGCAGGCGTAGGCCTGGTCACTGCCCGTCACCCGATGCTTCGCCGGTGGACTCGGGTGCCTCTACCGCAGGTGTTTCGAGCGAGGGGATGCTCATGGGAACCAATTGTTCAGCAAGCGCGGTGTTTCCAGCTCCATTGCTCGAGTTCGGCGTGGCGGCGCGGGTGTCGATCGTCCCCGACGTCCGATTGGGCTGCGATGCGCTTCTCGGCGTCTGCTGCTGCGGTGACTGCGTGCTCGGATTCGCGACGGTGCCCTCGCCTGCGGCTGCGGACGACACCGGATCCAGCGGTGCCACCGGTGTACCGTCGGCCGGAGCCGGCGTACCGACGACCTGGACGCCGCCGTCCGGCGCGACGATCAGACGCGCGGGGTTCTTCGCCGGGACCATTCCGAGCTCGGCGGCCTTGCGCGCCAACTCGGGGGCGGATTCTGCCAATTCGACGTCCTTCTGCAGCGACGCCCGCTGCTGAGCCAGTTCGGTGTTGACGGCCTTGGCGGCGCTGAGATCGTAGGAGTCGCCCGCCGACCGAGTGGTCAGCAGCAATGTCAGACCGAGACCGATGGCGAGCAGACCGATGATCAAGGCGACGAACGGAATTCGCGCAGCGATAGCGCTCCCGTTCAGCGTCGGCCGCGCACCGGTTCCGGACCCACGCGCAGAATCCGAGGTGTGGACCGACACGCGCTGTTGCCTGCGCTCGTACGCGCGTAGTGCGGCACCGGACCGTCCACCGCCCTTGCTGGTACGTTCGTGCCGCGGCACCGGAACCCGATTGCGTTGTGTTCCAACGGTTGTGCCTGGAACCGTCATTCCGCTCTCCTTGCAATCCGTTCGGCGGCGCGCAATCTCACCGGAGCCGAACGTGGGTTGACGTCGATTTCTGCATCCGAGGCACGCTCGGCACCTCTGGTCAGGAGTCGGAACTCCGGACCCATTCCGGGAAGCTCGACCGGCAGCCCCTCGGGACTGCGCGACTTGATCCGAGGTGCCAACTCTTGCTTGACAACTCGGTCTTCCAGCGATTGATACGACATGAAGACCACCCGACCGCCGACCGCCAAGGCGTCGAGCCCGGCAGGTACTGCTGCCTTCAGGGAGTCCAGTTCACCGTTGACCTCGATGCGCAGGGCCTGAAAGGTGCGCTTGGCCGGGTGTCCACCGGTACGTCGCGTCGCAGCCGGTATTGCGGCATAGAGCAATTCGACGAGCGGGCCGCTCGTGGTGAAGGGTGTGTGCTCACGTCGACGCAGCACAGCGGAGGCGATCTTGCCGGCGAATCGTTCCTCGCCGTACGTGCTGAGTACCCGGGCTATCTCACCGTGCGAGTACGTGTTGAGGACGTCGGCGGCAGTGATTCCCACCGTCGGATTCATTCGCATGTCCAGTGGGGCATCGACGGAGTACGCGAATCCGCGCTCGGACTCGTCCAACTGCATGGACGACACGCCGAGATCGAAGAGAATGGCGTGAACGGAGTCGACCGGCGACAGGCCCGCCTCGTCGAGTGCGTTTGCGATTCCGTCGTAGGTGGTGTGCACCAACGTGATTCGGTCGCGAAAGGGAGCCAACCGGGTGCCTGCGAGCGTCAGGGCTTCGGGATCCCGGTCGAGTCCGATGAGGTGCAGGTGCGGATAGGTCCGAAGAAAGTGCTCGGCATGACCGCCGAGTCCGAGGGTGGCATCGATCATGACGCGTCGACCGTCGGCGGAATCGAGTGCGGGTCCGAGCAATTCGTCGGCTCGCTCGAGACGAACCGGAACGTGAACCGGGCCTGCGGATCGACGGTGGGTTCGGTCTGCGGACGATTCGCTCTCGTTCGGTCCGGCGCCCTCCGTCATGGTTCCTCCCGGTCGTGCGTACGTACTTCTCGCCCGGGTCCGGGCCGTGCGGGTCGCCCACGGAAGCCGATGCGAATGCATCGAGGTCCCTGTCCGATAGGGAACCTGGCGTTGGGGAAGAACGTCAGGGTCCTGATCTGCGAAACCTGGCGTTGGGGAAGAACGTCAGGGTTCTGATCGGGCAGAGGCCTCGCTGCACTCGCAGGCGACCTGGGCGGGCTACAAGATCCCTCCGAGGGACTCGTCGAAAGCGTCGGAGAAATCCTGCTCGTTCTCAGCGGAGTAGCGGGCCCACGCTTCGTCGTTCCAGATCTCGATGAAATCCATCGAACCGATCACCACACAGTTGCGTTCGAGCCCCGCGTAACGGCGATGCTCGGCACTGATGGTGATCCGACCCTGTCCGTCCGGCCGCTGTTCGTCGGTTCCAGAGAAGAACTGGCGAACGTAGGCACGGGCTTTGGGGTTGGCACGCGAAGCTGCCGTCAACTTCCGTGAGCGCTCTGCGAAGTCTGCCGCGGTGTAGACAGCAAGGCTGAAATCCTGCCCCTTGCTCACCATGACACCTCCTGCAAGCGCGTCCCGAAACTTGGCCGGCAACGTGAGTCGACCTTTGTCGTCGAGCTTCGGCGTGTAGGTACCGAGAAACACTCGCCACCTCCAGCCTCGACTCTCCGCTGCGGACCACTTTACCCCACTCTCCCCCACTTCGAACCATTCACCGCCGGAAAACTTTGGCAACATACGCAAATCCGCAGGTCGATGTGCACAAGATCGATGGTGGCGACAGTGTTACGCCGGCCGAAGAGGAGTGCGAATGCACGAGAGTGATGGCGCAGAATTTCAGCACAATGACGGTCCGACCAGGCATTCAGCGCTGACGGTGGTGAACGAAGACGAATCAGCACCACAAAAGGGCACACGGGTGGGGAGAAGTGGGGAGGGTGGCCGACAGTGGGGAGCGATGGGGAGGCAGCCCGCGCCACCGGCGCGCAGAGCTACCCGAACAGCGCTCCACGCGACGTCGAACAGCGCGGGCGGTTCAGCAGTGGGCCGGATCCACGGAGTCCATGGGAGGGCAGAAACGACAACAGCACCTCACCCGAAGGTGAGGTGCTGTTCTTGGTGAGCGCGGGAAGCTACGCAGACGAGCCGGCACAGGCCGGTTGCCTGGAACCTGGTCGACTCAGTCCTGCTCGAACCTCTTGCGGAACCGATCTTCCATCCGAGAGCTGAAGCTGCCGCCTTTACGGCCACCCTTCGACTTCTGCCCGGAACTACGCCCGGACGTTTCGGCAGCATCGTTGACCGAGCTGCCTTCGTCCTGCGACGCTGCGGCTCCCTTGTTGGAGCCGCCGAACAGGAACAGTGCCCCGGCACCGAACATGAACAAAAAGCCGATGAGGCTGACGACGAGAAAAGCCAGACTGTTCGTCGACAATGCAACACCGGCGACGAGCAACACGAGTCCCACAGCGAACAGTGCGGCAGCCTGAAAGCGCCTCCTGCTCGACGCCGCGCGAACGCGACCGCCCCTCACATGAGAGGCAAATTTGGGATCCTCGGCGTAGAGAGCGCTCTCGATCTGATCGAGCATGCGCTGCTCGTGCTCGGAGAGTGGCACGGTACCTCCCCCTGCACAGATATTGAAGGTCATTTCGGTTGCGAAACGACGGGAAGCTGACCTTGGCGGCTACCTGCTGTCGATGATACGAGCTGAATCGGCCGCTTACCACCTAGTCGGTCGATGTGTTCCTGAGAAACACCGAAGTTTTCGAGACGCACGTCCCGAAAACTTCGGGTGAACACCCCATGACGTGGCATTTGTCGACCGAAGACCTGCTTCTTCAGCTATGCAGACAAGGGTGCCGTCATCGGGTCGACGGACGCGAATCGCGGCTGCCCGCCGAGTCGATCCTCGACCGAGTTCAGAAAACGACTGACGTGTCGATAGAAATCATCGGCATCGAGCTCGGCGATCGTGCTCGACGCACCGGCCTCCACGGCAGCGCGGGTGGCAGAGAAGGACGCGAAATAATCGGCCCAGACGGCGAGATCCGGTGCCGCCTTTGCCATCAGCACCCATGCGCTGCGCGAGCGCGGACGCGCTCCGATCGAGTTGGGCAGCGACGCCAGCACAGCTGCCGCACCCTTCAGCGCCGCGGCATAGCTCCCCAGAAACCGATCTCCGGCGTCGCTCTCCCCGATGGACTCGGACAGCAGTGCATCGGCTCGACCGAGCAGGACTCGCGCCTGACGCGACACCGGCGACCGCACTTCGGCATCGAATGCCTTCGTGATCGTCATACTCGAACACCTCCAGTTCGAATCTCCGACGCGTACCTGACGCGGCCGGAACCGTGACGAAGCCTTACAGTCGAACTCCGGAGAATCCGACTCGACGATCGAGCCGAAGCCACCGGCGCACTCGGCCCCGATCATCGAACACCCGTTCGACACATTCAATATAGCTGTGCCCACCGACAAGTTTCCGAAGAAAGGTTGAGAACAGTCGCCACCGACGCGCAGACAACGCCGTACCTGGTCGATCTGACGCCCCCGGAATTCCGCCAGCGGCTGTTCGAGGCACTGTCCATCTACGTCGAGGCCATGGGCTATCCACGTGGAACCGAGCAGAGCAGGGCCCCGATGTGGAGCGAACATCTGCATCGGCCGGGTTGGCGTGCAGTAGGTGCATTGCTCCCGAACGCCGACCCGATGCAGCCGGATTCGCTGGTCGCCGTCGCATACGGCTACCACGGCGCGGCGCATCAGTGGTGGCATCAGCAGGTACGCGACGGATTGCGGCGCACGGGGCACTCTCCCCGCAGCGTCGAGGCCACCCTTGAGGACTACTTCGAGCTCACCGAATTGCACGTCCTTCCGAGCGCTCAGGGACACGGCCTCGGTGGCCGACTGTGCACTCGACTGCTCGACGGCGTCTCCGCCGCCAACGTGATGTTGTCCACACCGGAAGTCGCGCAGGAGGACAACCGGGCCTGGCGGCTGTACCGGCGGCTCGGCTTCCAGGACGTGCTGCGGGACTTCACGTTCGCCGGAGACCGGCGCCCCTTCGCAGTCCTGGGCCGCCGGTTGCCGCTCGACGGGCCAGTAGCCTGAAGATGTGATCGATGCTGTGGTGGTGGGTTCCGGCCACAATGCCCTGACCTCTGCCTGTTACCTGACCGATGCCGGCATGTCGGTCGAGGTTCTCGAGCGCGACTCCGTCGCGGGTGGCGCGGTGTCGACGGTGGAACGCTTTCCCGGCCACCGTGTCGACCGTGGTTCGTCGGCGCACATCATGATTCGTCACACCGGCATCGTCGAGGAGCTCGGACTCGCCGAGTTCGGACTGCGCTACCTCGACTGCGATCCCTGGGCGTTCGCGCCGGGAGCCGTGGGCTCCGACGAACGCGGCATCGTCTTCCACCGCGACCTCGACCGAACCTGCGACTCGATCGCCGCTGCCTGCGGCGCAGCCGACGCGCGCGCCTACCGCACCTTCGTCTCCGTCTGGGGTCCCCGCAGCGAACGCACGATGCGTGCGTTCGGTGGGCCACCCACCGGCCCGAAACTGGTCCGATCCTTCTGGGGCCTCGGCGCGCCCGACGGCGGCAGCATGCTCTCGCGTGAGTTTCTCGCCACCGGCGATTCCCTGCTGGACGAGATGTTCTCGAGCGAGCGACTCAAGGCCGCGCTCGCGTGGTTCGGCGCGCAGTCGGGTCCGCCGATGTCCGAGCCGGGTACTGCACCGATGGTCGGCTTCGCTGCTCTCATGCACACCCTTCCGCCCGGCCGCGCCGTCGGCGGAAGCGGCGCACTGACCGAGGCGATGATCGCTCGCCTTCAGCGCGACGGTGCTGCACTGACACTCGGAGACGCCGTCACGACCCTCGTGCGTCGCCCGCACGGCTGGACCACCAGGACCGCGTCGGGACGGGAGATCGACAGTCGCATCGTCGTGGCCGGCTGCCACATCGTGACCACCCTCGACCTGCTCGCAGCAGGCGGACACGACTCGGCACAGATCGCTCGATGGCGCAGCACGATACGAGTGGGTCCGGGGATCGGTACAGCGGTTCGGTTGGCCACGGACGCGCTGCCGGAGTATCCGAGCGCCGACTGCATCGAGGACGGTACCCACGGTCTCGCCCTGCTCGTCCGCGACCGCGCACAATTACGTCTGGCCCACGGTCACGCCCTTGCCGGTGACCTACCGCCCACACCTGCTGTCCTCGGCATGTCGTTCAGCGCCCTGGACCCCACCATCGCGCCGCCCGGCCAGCACCAGATCTCCCTGTGGTCGCAATGGCATCCCCACACACTCGCCGACGGCCGACGATGGCGATCGGACGTGCCGGGCGAGCGTTCATTGGCCGAATACGAAGCAGATCGAATCGTGGCCGAGATGGACCGCTACGCACCTGGTTTCGCCGGATCGGTGTTGGATCGGTATGTTCAGTCGCCGCCGGACATCGAGCGTGAGCTCGGTCTGATCGGCGGCAACATCATGCACCTGGACATGTCGCTGGACCAGATGATGATGTGGCGCCCACACCCTCAACTGGCCGGTCACCGGGTCCCCGGTGCCGACGGGCTGTATCTCACCGGCGCATCGACTCATCCGGGCGGCGGTGTCACAGCGGCCAGCGGTCGGTCCGCGGCCAGAATCGCAGTCGCCGACGCGCGCGCACGACGCCGTCGTGCATTCTTCGGGAGGAGGCAGGAATGAGGACAGTTCCAGTCGTCTTCGCAGTCGTTGCGGTCGGAGCTCAGATCGTCTACCCGCTGGTGTCCGGGTCGACGCGCGACGCCGTGACCGTGGCAGTGGTCGCGTGTCTCGCCCTCGCCTCGATCGCGCACGCCGCACTTCATCGCGGTGCTCTGTGGGCCGCCCTGCTCGTCGTCGTGACCGCCGGAACGGGATTCGCGTCCGAACTCGTCGGCACGGCTACCGGGATCCCGTTCGGCGAGTACTACTACGCGCAGAATCGCCTCGGCCCGAGTCTGTTCGATGTTCCCGTCGTCGTTCCGCTGGCCTGGACGGCCGGGTTCTACCCGATCTGGTGCGCAGTGACCTTCGTCGTTCGCCGACTCGACACGACGCACGCGCGCGCTACGGCGCTACGGATCGTGGCGGTGGCCGTGGGGATGGTCGGCTGGGACCTCTACCTCGATCCACAGATGGTCACCGACGGACAGTGGACCTGGACCGCCGGTTCCGTGGGGCTGCCAGGAGTGCCGTCGATTCCGCTGACCAACTACCTCGGCTGGCTGGTGGTGGCCACGCTGATGGCTGCCGTCATGGAATTGATCGACCGTGTCGTCGGCCGCCCTCGGTCGTCCGACGACACGGTGCCCATCGGGCTGTTCCTGTGGACCTGGCTGGGGTCGGCACTCGCGCACGCAGTGTTCCTCGACGGTCCGGAACTTCGATTCTCCGCGGTGTACGGGTTCGTCGTCATGGGCGTCGTCGGCATTCCGTTGATCTGGATGGCCCGTCGTGACAGATGGCGTGCGCCCCGATCGAACGCAGCCGTCGATCACTCCGGTACCGACACGCCTCACTGACAACCCCTGCCGACTGACATCGACTCGATGCCCTGGCACGATGTCGCTGTGCAGTCGACATCGCGAACCTCTCATCGAACCCACCGCCGCCGAGTTCTCTCGGTGGTCGCCTTGGCGCTGCTCGTCGCGCCGATGCTGGCCGGTTGCCTGCGGGTGCAGGTCACGATGGGTGTGTCCGCGAACGACCGGGTGGCAGGTCAGATCGTGGCGGCCGCCGTGCCGACGTCGGACTCCGACACCGGACCGGAGCTGGTGGTTCCCTCCTCGCTCGAGGACAAGGTGCGCGTCGAGCCGTACAACCAGGACGGGTATGTCGGATCACAGGCCATGTTCGACGATCTCTCGTTCGGCGATGTGCAGACGCTCGGCTCGATATTCCAGAACGCGGCCGGATCGTTCGAGCTGACGCTGCAGCGTTCGGGTGACACAGTCACCCTGGCGGGCAACGCCGATCTTTCCTCTGTTCCGGTGCAGGGTTCGGACGTACAGTTCACCATTGCCTTTCCTGCTCGAATCGGCACCACCAACGGCACCCGCGAGAGCGACAATTCGATCTCGTGGAAGTTGCCGGCAGGTGAGGTCACGTCGATGCGTGCCGAGGTCAACTACCCCGACCCCAACACTCGGAGCTTCGCCGGTTGGGCCGGTATCGTGGGCGGAGTCACCGTCGGCGTTGCAGCCATCGTCGGTGCCATGGCGTGGGTGTCTCGCAACCCGCCGCTCCGTAACCGCGCAACGCGGCGCACCGAATCCGGGAACTCGACCGACAGAACGTCTGTGTGAAAGAACGCCTGCTCGCACGAACCACGGCGACCGCAACCGTGCTCGCCACGGCGTCGGCTGCGCTGTCGCTGCTCAACTCGTGGTCGATGCCGAGTCTGCGCGCCCCGCATCACCGTGTCACCGAACGCGTCGTCGTCTGCATTCCCGCCCGCAACGAAGTCGAGACTCTGCCTGCGTTGATAGGCGACCTCACGCGTCAACGATCGTGCACCGATCTGCGGATCATCGTCCTCGACGACGACTCGACCGACGGAACGGCATCCGCTGCTCGCGCGGCCGCGAACGGTGATCCACGGGTTCGCATCGTGACCTCGACGGCAGCTCCCCCGAACGGCTGGACCGGCAAGGCTGCAGCGTGCGCCGAGCTTGCGCGACTGGCTGCCGAGGACCACCCGCTGGCGTCGATGATCGTGTTCGTCGACGCCGATGTTCGACTGGAGCCCGAGGCCGTCGCCGCCTCCACCAGGCTGCTACGGCGGCGCGGTGCCGCCCTGCTGTGCCCATGGCCCGAGCAGCTCGCAGAGAGCGCGGCCGAGCGGCTCGTCCAGCCTCTGCTCGCATGGTCGTGGATGTCCACACTTCCCGTGCTACTGAGCAATGCCACGCTCGCCCCGTCGATGGCGGTAGCCTGCGGCCAGTTCATGGCCTTCGACGCCGCCGCGTATCGCTCCATCGGAGGCCACGGTTGCGTCGCGGCCAGCGCAACCGAGGACCTGGACCTGGCACGGGCTCTTCGTCGGCGAGGTTTCTCGACGGCCGTGGCGTCGGGCGCGGAATTCGTTCGGTGTCGGATGTATCGCTCGGGTGCGGAGTTGCGGTCCGGCTACAGCAGGTGGTTGTGGAACGAGTTCGGTGGACCGGTGGGTTCGACTGCGGCGGCTCTGGCGCTGTCCGTCGTGTACGTGCTGCCGCCGATCGCGGCGATCACCGCCTCGGGTTCGGCGCGTCGACTCGGTTCGGCCGGCTACCTCGCGGGCGCTGTGTCTCGGATGGCCGCGCGGCGTCGGGAGGTGGGATCGCGATTCGGGGTCGGCGACGCACTCGACGCTGCGGTGCATCCGGTCTCGATCCTGGCGTTCGTCGGACTCGTCGCGGAATCCCACGTGCGCAGGCGTCGCGGCTCCCTCACGTGGAAGTCGCGCCCGATGCCCCCACGACAACCCTGACCCGTCTCAGACTCGGGCGGCCGCAAGCCCCAGGTTGCTCAACACCTCGCGCGTCGCGCGCGCGAAGTTCAGCGTGATGAAGTGCAGTCCGGGCGCACCCTCGGAGATCAGGCGCTCACCGATGTTCGTGGCGAGTTCGATGCCCACCTCACGAACGGCGGCACGGTCCTCCTCCGGGCCGGATCCGGCTGCGCGGGTGAACTTCTCGTCCAGGTACGTCGGCAGCGTCGTCCCCGAGAGCTCGAGCATCCGGCGAACCGACCGAAGCGAGGTGATGGGCATGATCTCGGGAATGATCGGCTTGGCACCCTGCTCGGCGTCGTACGCACACACTCGGTCGCGCAGTCGCAGATAGTCGTCCACATCGAAGAACATCTGCGTGATGGAGTACTCCGCACCCGCCCGTAGCTTGCCGACCAGGCACCGGGTGTCCTGCTCCAGGTCGTCGGCGCGGTGGTGTCCTTCGGGGAACGACGCGACCCCGACGTGGAAGTCGCCGAGATCGCGCACCATCCGGACGAGCTCCTCCGCGTACTCGACTCCGTGGGGATGCTTCTCCCAGTCGCCGAGCGGGTCTCCCGGCGGGTCTCCGCGCAGGACGAGGATGTTGGTGATGCCACGGTCCGCATAGGACCCGACCATCGACCGCAGCTCGTCGATACTGTGCGACACCGCAGTGAGATGCGCCACAGGAAGCAGAGTGGTCTCCTCGGCTATCTGACCGGTGACTCGCACCGTCCGATCGCGAGTGGAACCACCTGCGCCGTAGGTCATCGACACGAATGCGGGCTGGAGTTGTTCGAACTCGCGAACCGCTCGCCACAATCTGGCCTCGGCGTCGGCATCGCGCGGCGGCGAGAACTCCACCGAGAACGGGATCCTGGCGTCGGGTTCCGTTCGCAGTCGATCGACGATGGACGGCGTTCTCGTCACGAATCCTCGACTCGACCGCCCCCTGACGGATTCTTCGCTCACCCGAAGATCATAGGTGGCCGCCGCCGCAGCCCCGTCGGGCCTCCCCGACGTCGATCTCACGCCGGACATCGGTGCCGGGTTTCGAGGCCCATTACTGTGGGGATCGATACCGACGTAACCCACAGCAAACCTTGGAGGATCGTCCTGTCCGGAGACTTGTCCTCGCCCACCGTCGACACCCCCGCCGCCGCGACGGATCCGAAAGGACTGCGCACGGCCGTCGACGCGACGCTCGCCGAGTTCTTCGCCACTCGCCGACCCGTCGTCGACGCTGTCGGCGGTGGTTACCCCGCTGCGGTGGCCGATCTCGAGGCGTTCGTCCTGCGCGGCGGAAAACGCATGCGCCCTGCATTCGCGTGGACCGCGTGGCTCGGTGCCGGTGGCGACAGCACCGGTCCACGCGCGGACGCGGTACTGCGGGCATGTTCGGCCCTCGAACTGATCCAGGCCTGCGCCCTGATCCACGACGACATCATCGACTCGTCCAGCACGAGGCGCGGGTTCCCGACCGTGCACGTCGACTTCGCCCGGCGACACCGCGATGCCGGCTGGTCCGGCTCCTCGAACCACTTCGGCGAATCGGCCGCGATACTGGTCGGCGATCTCGCCCTGTGCTGGGCCGACGATCTGCTGCGCGAGTCGGGCGTCGACGCGGACGCGGCTCGGCGAGTCCAGCCGGTGTGGTCGGCGATGCGCACAGAGGTGCTCGGCGGCCAGCTTCTCGATATCGAGGCCGAAGCAGGCACCGACGAGAGTGTGGCAGCGGCGATGCGCGTCAACCGCTACAAGACGGCCGCGTACACCGTAGAGCGACCACTGCACCTCGGGGCAGCTCTCGCGGACGCCGACGAAAAGCTCATCGCTGCCTACCGCAGCTTCGGTGCAGATATCGGTATCGCGTTCCAGCTACGCGACGACCTGCTCGGGGTGTTCGGCGATCCCGAGGTGACCGGTAAACCGTCCGGCGACGACATCACCGAGGGCAAGCGCACCGTGCTCATCGCGCTGGCGCTGCAGAAGGCCGACGAGATTCGACCCGACCGTGCGGCCACGATCAGAGCCAGCCTCGGTACCGAGCTCGACTCGGACGAAGTCGCCGACATCCGTTCGATTCTCGTCGAACTCGGCGCTGTGGAGGCGGTCGAGAAGCAGATAGAAGAGCTCGGCACCCGGGCCGTCGCGGCCCTCGACAACAGTTCGATCGAACCGGTCGCGGCCGCGCATCTGCGCGCCATGGCAACCGCCGCCATCCAGCGGCAGTACTGAAAGAGAGCGCCATGTCATCCATTCGCACGGTCTCAGGCCCCACCGACATCGTCGTCGTGGTGGGCTCCGGATTGGCCGGCCTGGCAGCCGGCCTGCATCTGCTGGGCGCAGGAAAGAAAGTCACCATCGTCGAGCGGGACGAGACCGTGGGCGGCCGCGTCGGGGTATACCCGGTATCGGACAGCGACGGATCGCACCTGTACGACATCGACAACGGCGCGAGCGTGTTGACGATGCCGAATCTGGTACTCGAGGCCTTGGCTGCCGTCGGGGCCGACTTCGAGTCGACGACGCCGCCGATTCGGCTGTCCCCACTGTCGCCGTCGTACCACACGCGGTACGCCGACGGCACGTCGATCGACGTCTACGCCGATCCCGAGGCGATGGCAGCCGAGGTCGAACGCACCTGCGGGCCCGCCGAGGCGCAGGGGTACCGCGATCTGCGGCGCTGGCTCGCCGATATCTTCGACGCCGAGTTCGATCGGTTCATCGACTCGAACTTCGATTCGCCGCTCGATCTCGTGGGATCGAAAGCCGCGATCTCCGACACGGCCACGCTGACGAAGCTGGGCGGCTTCGGCCGCCTCGGCCCACGAGTCGACAAGTTTCTGAAGGACACCCGTCTGCGACGCGTGTTCACGTTCCAGGCGCTCTATGCGGGCATGGCACCGCAGAAAGCTCTGGCGGTCTACGGGGCCATCGCACACATGGACACTTCACTCGGCGTGTTCTTTCCCGAAGGCGGCATGGCAACCATCGCACGGGCCATGGCCGACGCGTTCGTCACCGCAGGCGGAACGCTCGAACTCGGTACCGAGATCGTCGACATCACTGTCGACCGGGGCCGGGCCGACTCGGTGGTGACCGCTGCAGGCAAGCGAATCGCCTGCGACGCACTCGTCCTCACCGCCGACCTGCCCGTGGTCGATCGGCTCCTGGATCGGGCCTCGGTGTCGAAGAAGGGCCGACGGAACGGGTACGGCGTGGTATCGCCGTCGGCGGTCGTCGCGCACGGAACCGTTCCCGTCGAGCAGACGGCCACCTGGCCCGCCCGCGCGCACCACACCATCGACTTCGGCGACGAATGGGCGGAGACCTTCCGTCGGATCACCGCACGATCGGGCAAGGGATCCTTGATGGCCGATCCGTCCCTGCTCGTCACCCGGCCGTCGGTGAGCGATCCGAATCTCGAGGTGGAGCGCGACGGCGTCCGCTGCGAGCCGGTGTCGATCCTCGCACCGTGCCCCAACCTCGACAGCGCGCCGCTGAAATGGGGCGAGTTGGCTCAGCCGTACCTCCGCGAGATCCTGACGACCATGGAAGGCCGGGGGTACAAGGGCCTCCTCGACGGATTCACGCTCGACCACATCGACACTCCCGAGACATGGGCGCAGAAGGGCATGATCTCGGGTTCGCCGTTCTCGTCGGCGCACGTGTTTCGGCAGACCGGGCCGTTCCGACGCAAAAACATGGTCGCCGGGCTCGACAACGTGGTGCTCGCCGGCTCGGGCACGACGCCGGGTGTGGGCGTTCCCACGGTTCTGGTGTCGGGAAAACTCGCCGCCGAGCGGGTTACGGGACACCGCGGGCGGTAGGTTCGCTCGATTCACTGCGTCGACCAACTAAGCTGAGCGCGACCGTTTGCCGGTCGCGCTCATTGCTGCGACCATGATCGTTCGGTGACCGGCGAGAACGCATCGGCCGGCGCGTACATCTCGAACCACAACTCGTTGCAGAGGAGGAGCAGGCGGCAATGCCTTCGATCTCGTCGCACTCCACCTCCGAGGATCGATCGTCGGACGGCGGCAGTGCATCCTCGCCTCCGCGGAGACTGTCGAGACTGACCGCAACAGGAAACTTCCTGCGCAGCCCCGAAGGCAAAGCGGCACTTCTCGGTGTCGTCGGGGCCGTCTGCATCGTGTTCGGCGGTTTCGGTGCGGGCAGCGTGCGCCGACGCGATCCGCTCCTCGAGGACATGCACCTGTCGTGGCTGCGATTCGGTCACGGATTCGTGCTCTCGACCATCATCGTCTGGGTCGGCGTACTGCTCATGATCACCGCCTGGGTCCGGTTGGGGCGAGCGACTCTGTACGGTCGCACCACCGTCGGAGAACTGCGCTGGATCGTTCCGGCATGGACCGCGCCGCTGCTGCTGTCGGTGCCGATGTTCAGCCGCGATGCCTACTCCTACCTGGCGCAGGGCGCGCTGCTCCGGGACGGATTCGATCCGTACGCAGTTGGCCCCGTTGCCAATCCGGGGGTTCTGCTCGACAACGTCAGTAACGTGTGGACCACCACGACAGCGCCGTACGGCCCGCTGTTCCTGTTGCTCGCTCGCGGCATCACCAGCCTGACCGACGACAACGTCATTGCCGGAACGATGTTGCTGCGCCTGACCATGCTGCCCGGTCTCGCGCTGATGATGTGGGCGGTCCCACGACTCGCGAAGCACCTCGGCGGTCGCGCAACCACCGCGGTCTGGCTCGCCGTCCTCAACCCCCTGGTGTTGATTCACCTGATCGGCGGCGTGCACAACGAGTTACTCATGGTGGGCCTGATGACTGCGGGCATCGTGCTGACGCTCGAACGTCACCACGTAGGCGGCATCGCACTGGTGGCGATCGCGGTTGCGATCAAGGCCACCGCAGGCCTGGCTCTGCCCTTCCTGGTGTGGATCTGGATGCTCCATCTGCGCGAGAAGGCGCGGGCGGAGAACCGAACACCGATGTCGCCGATCCTGGCGTTCACCAAGACCGCGGGAATCGGAGCCGCCGTCTTCGTCGCTGTGTTCGCTGTCGCATCGGTCATCGCCGGGGTCGGGATCGGTTGGCTGACCGCCCTTTCCGGTTCGGCCAAGATCATCAACTGGCTGTCTCTTCCCACGATTCTGGCGCACCTGGTGACCGTGAGCACATCGTGGTTCCTCGACCTGCGCCTCGGACCGGTTCTCGATGTCACCCGCCTGCTGTGCGCCATCGCCCTGGTGGTCATTCTCGCCGCGGCCTGGTGGTTGGGCCGCAGGTCCGAACGCGATGCCGTCAAGGGCATCCTCATCGCTCTGGTCGCCACCGTCGTCCTGTCTCCCGCGGCCCTGCCCTGGTATTACTCGTGGCCGCTCGCGATCGCTGCCGGATTTGCGCTCTCGCGCACGACCCTGATGATCCTGACGGGTCTGTCGACGTGGCTCATGCTCGTCTTTCAACCCGACGGTTCGATCGGCCTCTACACATTCGGACACGTCGCACTGGCGGTCTTCGCGGCAGTCGTGGCCGCGCTCGCACTGACACGGGTGGATCCGCTGCGTTTACGATCGGACCGGTCCAGGGAACACCGAGCCGTGCCGAACGCTCCCAAGACACCCGCTACGGAACCGACCGGAGACGAATCCACGTCATGAGGGCCCGCGTGATGAGAGAACTGGACGGTATAGACCCGACGCTGCACGAGGCGTATCGAGTCTGTCGCGAACTCAACGCCCAACACGGCAAGACGTACTTCCTCGCCACTCGTCTGCTCCCTACCGACAAGCGCGCGGGCGTCCACGCGCTCTACGGGTTCGCCAGGATGGTCGACGACATCGTCGACCTCGAGGGCACCGACATCGCGGTGGGCTCCGACGAACTCAATGCCCGTCGCATCGTCGAACTCGACGTGATCGAATCCCGGGTGCGCGACGCCTTGGCCGGAAAGCCGTTGTCCAACAGCGTCTCCGATCAGGTATTGAGCGCACTGTGCGACACCGTGAAGCGCTACGACATTCCACACGACTACTTCTTCGCGTTCATGCACTCGATGCGCATGGACATTCCTGGTAGTCCGATGTTCGTCTCGCGTTACCGCACGATGGAGCAGTTGCGCGAATACATGTACGGCTCCGCTGCGGTCATCGGGCTGCAGATGTTGCCGATCCTGGGAACCGTCGTCGAGCGGGCGGAGGCCGAGCCCCCCGCCGCAGCGTTGGGCGAGGCGTTCCAGCTGACCAACTTCATCCGCGACATGGGCGAGGACCTCGATCGCGACCGCATATACCTCCCCACCGACGAACTGGCGGCGTTCGGCGTCGACGAAGATCTCCTGCGGTGGTGCCGCACCACCGGGAATGTCGACGCCAGGGTCACCAGAGCGCTCGCGCACCTGATCGCCGTCACCCGCTCGATCTATCGGACGTCCGACGCGGGTATCGAGATGCTGGATCCGCGCGTGCGACCGTCGATGCGCACCGCGTCGATCCTGTACGGCCGCATACTCACCGAGGTCGAGTCGCAGGGCTACCGCGTGCTCTCCCAACGTGCGACGGTGCCGCAGTGGACCCGAGCGCGCGTCGCGCTTCCGCAGTTCGCCGTCACCGGCTTCAAGCGCGCGACGGTTCGCTAGAAGGCCATCGCCTGTGCGCGCCTGATCACTTCGCGCATCAGGTCACCGTGCAGAGCGGCGACGGGCGCACCGGGCAGGCTCTCGTCCTCGGTGAACAGCCACCGCAGGATTTCCTCGTCCTCGTACCCGCCGTCGTGCAGCACGGCCAGCAGACCGGGCAGACCCTTGACGATGGTGCCCTTGGTCGTGTCGAGGAACTGCTCCGGCACACCGGGCACGCGCGAACGCTTGAGAGCGAGCAACTGGCGGTCGCGTATGAGCTGTTCGACGCGGGTCTTGGGAACGTCGAGGATCTTCGCGACATCGGCGAACTGCAGCAAAGACACCGACGGATCGAGCACGTCGTCGGCGTAGGGAATGGCACTCACGCAGGTAACGTTAACGGGTCCGGCGTCCAGACTTCAAAAACGTCACGTCCGGCTTGGCAGGACCGTGGACACGAGCCACGATCGTCGGTCGGCATCCCCGGCACCGATACGATCGACTTCAGCATCCGGCACCGAAAGCCGGAACACGAGTGGACGACGAGGGGAGGTTCGGTGATACCGGGTTCGATGCTCGATCGTCGATACCGAATAGACGCACCGATCGCGCGCGGTGGTATGTCGACGGTCTACCGCGGACTCGACACCAGGCTCGACCGCCCCGTTGCAGTGAAGATCATGGACCCGAAGTTCGCCGAGGACCCGCAGTTCGTCCAGCGCTTCGAGTTCGAGGCTCGGGCCGTGGCCAGACTCAGCCACCCCGGCCTCGTCGCCGTCCACGATCACGGCCGCGACGGCGAACACGCCTTCCTGGTCATGGAACTCGTCGAGGGCGGAACTCTGCGTGAGCTGCTGCGCGAGCGGGGACCGATGCCGCCGCACGCCGCAGCGGCCGTCATCCGGCCGGTTCTCGACGCGCTCGCAGTCGCCCACCGAGCCGGTCTGGTGCACCGCGACATCAAGCCTGAGAACATCCTGATCAGCGACGACGGCGACGTGAAGATCGCCGACTTCGGACTCGTCCGAGCCATCGCGGCCTCCACCGTGACGTCGAGCAGTGTGATTCTGGGCACCGCCGCGTACCTGTCTCCCGAGCAGGTCACCACCGGCTCCGCGTCCGCGAGCAGCGACGTCTACGGCGTCGGCGTCGTGTTGTTCGAGCTGCTGACCGGACGCACACCGTTCACCGGCGACACCTCACTGTCCATCGCCTACCAGCGCATCGACAACGACGTACCGCTCCCCTCCACCCTCATCGCCGGCGTTCCCCCACAGTTCGACGAGGTGGTCCAGCGCGCCACCGTCCGCGCCCCCGAACACCGATACCGCAACGCCGACGACATGGCCCGTGCAGTCCGCGCCGCCGCATCGGCGCTCGCGCTACCCGAGTACCGAGTGCCCGCGCCCAAGCGCTCTGCCGAACACCTCAGCTCGGCAGCGGCCGGAGCGCCGACGACGGTCGCAGGCAACCGTCCGCCGACCGCACACACCCCAGTGGCCCAGGATTCCCCGCCGCCCCCACAACACGGGGTGCAGCACACCCGTGTCGTCACCTCGCCCACATCCCGAGACGTCGACCACGGCTCGGACAACTTCGATGCGCCGCCCGCCGGGCCTCCCCCGACCGGCAGACGGCAGTACGAGTTCCCCGACTTCGACGCCGATCGCCGACGCTCGCGCCGGGCGATCGTCGTCTGGTTGCTCGTCGTCGCACTGCTTGCGGTACTCGTCGGGCTCGGCGGATGGTGGATGGGGTCCGGTCGTTACACCGCCGTCCCGTTGGTCGACGGGCTCGACACCACCGGTGCCACCAGCGCCGTCGAGGCCGCCGGACTCGAGGCCGCGGTGCGCGGAACCTATTCCGACTCGGTGGACACCGACCTTCTCATCGGCACCGATCCCACCGGCGGATCACGAATCGCCAAGGGCGACACGGTGTATCTGCTGGTGTCTCTGGGTCGCCCCACCGTTCCTTCCATCGACGCGGACGCATCCGTCGCAGACATGGAACAGCAACTGAGAGACCGAACGTTCACACCCGTCGACGGCGGCGAGGCCTTCAGCACGTCCGCTCCGATCGGCGGGGTCGCAGCACTGGACCCACCGCCCGGCACCGTGCTGTCCACCGGAACCGCGGTCACGGTGCTGCGCAGCAAGGGAGCGCCGCCGGTCGAGGTGCCCGACGTACGCGGCCAAAGCGTCGACCAGGCCCGAACGACGCTGGAGTCGGTGGGCATCACCGTCGGCGAGGTGCAGGAGACGTTCGACGAGGACACCGATGGCGGCAAGGCGATCGCAACCACGCCGGAAGCCGGTCAGACGGTGCGATCCGGGTCCACCGCGGTGCTGGAGGTGTCCAACGCCGTCACCGTGCCCTCGCTACTGGGTCGGTCGGTCGGCTCGGCCCGGACCACGCTCGCGGCGTTGGGTCTGACCATCGACGTCCGTCAGGTGGTGGACACCGACGGGTCTCTTGTCATCACCCAGAGCCCCGGAGCCGGTTCTCGGGTGGAACCGGGCTCCGAGGTCATGGTCGTCTCGCTGCCCTGATCAGTCGCGGAGCATCTCGGCGACGAGGAACGCCAGTTCGATGCTCTGCTGTGTGTTCAGACGCGGGTCGCAGGCGGTCTCGTAGCGACCGGCGAGGTCGAGATCCGAGATGTCCTGGGCGCCGCCGAGGCACTCGGTGACGTCGTCGCCGGTCAGTTCGACGTGAATTCCGCCCGGATGCGTTCCGAGGCCGTTGTGCACCTCGAAGAAGCCCTGCACCTCGTCCACGATGCGGTCGAAGTGCCGCGTCTTGTAGCCGGTCGAGGCCTCGTGGGTGTTGCCGTGCATCGGATCGCACTGCCAGATGACCTGGTGGCCGGTGGCCTGCACCTTCTCGATGATGGCGGGCAGGATGTCGCGCACCTTGCCGTTGCCCATGCGTGAGATCAGGGTCAGACGTCCCGGCTTGTTGGTCGGGTCGAGCCGCTCGACGTACTCGACGGCCATCTCGGGCGTGGTCGTGGGCCCGATCTTGAGGCCGATCGGGTTGGAGATCAGCTCGGCCAGCGCGATGTGCGCCCCGTCGAGCTGGCGGGTGCGGTCGCCGATCCACAGGAAGTGCGCGGACAGGTCGTACAGCTTGGGGTGATCGTCGGTGTTGTCCAGCCGCAGCATCGCACGCTCGTAGTCGAGGACGAGTGCTTCGTGGCTGGCGAAGATCTGCGCGGTGTGCAGGTTGGGGTCCGAGACGCCGCAGGCATCCATGAAGCGCAGTCCGCGATCGATCTCCCCCGCGAGCGCCTCGTAGCGGGCACCGGCGGGCGACTGGGCGACGAACTCGCGGTTCCAGTCGTGCACCTTGTGCAGATCCGCCATGCCGGCACCGGTCAGTGCACGGACCAGATTCATCGCTGCGCTTGCATTGGCGTAGGCGCGCACCAGTCGCGACGGATCGTGGCCGCGAACGCTCTCGTCGGCGACGAGCGAGTTGATCATGTCACCGCGGTAGGACTGCAGACCGAGCGCGTCGATGTTCGACGAACGCGGCTTGGCGTACTGCCCGGCGATACGGGCGACCTTGACCACCGGCATGCTCGCGCCGTAGGTGAGCACCACGGCCATCTGCAGCAACGTACGGATGTTGCCTTTGATGTGCGGTTCGGTGTTGTCGACGAACGTCTCTGCGCAGTCGCCGCCCTGGAGCAGGAACGCTTCGCCGCGTGCGACAGCAGCGAGCTTGTCCGACAACGCCTCCACCTCACCGGCGACGGTGATCGGAGGAACGCTCTCGAGCACCTTGCGCATGTCGGCAGCGTGCTCCGGATCCCACTGAGGTTGCTGCGCAGCCGGCTTGGCCAACGCATCGTCCAATCGAGTGCGCAGCGTCGGTGACAACGGCGGCAGGTCGGGCAAGCGATCGATGGGTACGTCGACAGTCCAGTTCACCTCTACAGGATATTCGTACCGCCGACGCCGCAGGACAACGGGTGTTCACCCGCGGTACGAGTACTCCTCGATCGCCTGGAACTTCGCCAGATTGTGCCGCGCGTCGGCCAGCGCGTCGTGAGCGTCGTCAGGCACCGACGGCAACTCGGGACTGCCGCGATCCTCCCAGTGCTGGCGCAGCTCACGGGTGAACCGCGGCAACGAGCGCGGCAACTCGGTCATCGAGCCCCACAGCTGACAGAGCGCCACGTGGTCGTACGCCGCCACCCACGCCCACAGTTCGACCTCGGCACCGTAATGCGGGACCAGGAATTCGAGCAGCTCGTCTCGGATTCTGGACCGGCTCATCCACAGCGGCGACGAGTACGGTGGCAGCTTGGGTAGTACGTTGCGTCGAACCCATCGGCCCGCTCGCTCGGGGTCGAACTCGGAGGACACCGCATAGAACTCGCGACCGTCCTCCGACACCACACCGATCGAGACCAACTCGATTGTGCGACCATCCTCGATGAACTCTGTGTCGTAGAAGTAGCGCACGCGGCTCACCCTAGCGCGTCCCCGACACGTCCCCCACGTACCGGTAGCCCCGATCCGAACAGCCCTGAAAGGGAAAGCCAGTGACTTCGCCCGACACCAACCGTCCGGTCGCCGAGGCCTCGGAACCGGCTGGGCCGACGCGACGCCGGTGGCCGAGTTGGGCGGTCGCGTCGAGCAGGCTCCTCGTCCTGATCGCCGCTGCCGTCGGCGTTGCATTCCACCTCAATGGCTTTCCGGGGCTGCGCACGATCGGTGAGCACTACCGACTCGATCTGGACGTGTATCGGCTCGGCGGTCAGGTGTTCGCCGAGGGTGGGGATCTCTACGGTCAACTGCCACCGATCGCGACCGGTACGACGCTGCCCTTCACCTATCCCCCGATCTCCGCGGCGATTTTCAGCCCGCTGTCGACGGTGTCGCTGCACGCCGCCTCGATCGTGGTGACCACGCTGTCCCTGCTCTTGCTGCTGATGACCGTCGTGGTGACCCTCACCTCGCTCGGGGTTCGTCCCCGCACGCTCGTGTGGTGGTCCGCCGGAGCGGTGTTCGCCGGGGCCGTGCTGCTCCTCGAACCGGTCACCTCGACGTTGAACTACGGGCAGATCAACATCGTGTTGATGGCGTTCGTCGCACTCGACTGCCTACCGAAGAAGACGCCGTGGCCCCGAGGCTTGCTGATCGGTCTCGTGGCCGCGATCAAACTCACGCCCGCGGTGTTCGTGCTGTACTTCCTGCTGCGCAAGGACTTTCGAGCTGCGGTGGTGTCGGTGCTGAGTTTTGCGGTGTTCACCGCCATAGGTTTCGCACTGACGTGGTCGGACTCGGTGAAGTACTGGACCGAGACGATCATCGATTCCGACCGGATCGGCGGCCCGGCCTACCCGCCCAACCAGTCGATCACCGGAGTGCTCGCGCGGCTCGGGTTGGACGAAGTGCCCCGTTCGATCCTGTGGATAGCGTTGTCGGTGGTGGTGCTCGCCATCGCGGCGGTGGCGATGCGCAAGGCGTTCGCCGCAGGCGAGACTGCGCTCGCGCTGACGATCAACGCAATGTTCGGCCTGCTGGTGTCGCCGGTCTCCTGGTCACACCACTGGGTGTGGGCCATTCCGTTCACCGTGGTGCTCGCCGTCCTCGGCTACCGCCGCCGCAGTGCGCTGCTGGGCACTCTCGTGGCCGTCGGGCTGGCGTTGATGCTCTACCCGCCGCACTGGAAGCTCGGCGAGGGCCGATGGAGCGGGCTCGGTTGGCCTCTGCTCGATCAGTTCGCCGCATCGGGCTACGTGTGGTGGGCCCTGGCCTCGATCGTCGCACTCGCCTCGATCAGCTGGTCCGATCGAGCCACTGCGATCGTCGGCGAGAACGCCACCCGCTGATCGCGCTTATCCTGCGGGGCTAGCTGGCCTTGGAATCCGGGATACGCCGCGCGGCCGGAGCGGACTCCTCTTTCGGTGCAGCCTTCTTCAGCGATGCGGCATACACGTCCACGTACTCCTGACCGGAAAGCAACATCAGGTCGTACATCACCTCGTCGGTGACGGCACGCTCGACGAAACGGTTTCCGGCCATGCCCTCGAAGCGCGAGAAATCGATGGGCTTCCCGATCCGGATGGTGACCTTTGCCGGACGCCAGACTCGCGAACCGATCGGGTTCATCTTCTCGGTACCCATCATCGCTACCGGAATCACCTGGACGCCGGTCTGCAGTGCCAGACGCGCCATCCCGGTCTTGCCCTTGTACAGCCGCGCATCGGGTGATCGCGTGCCCTCGGGGTAGATACCGAGAACCTTGCCCGCTTCGATCACCCGCACGCCTGCGTTGAGCGCATCCTGCGCCGCGTCGGCTCCGGTGCGATCGATCGGCACCTGCCCGACGGCGGTGAAGAACCACTTCTGGAACGCGCCCTTGAGCCCCGATCCGGTGAAGTACTCGCTCTTGGCGAGGAAGGTGATGCGTCGAGGCGTCTTGAGCGGAAGGTAGAAGGAATCGAGAACGGCCTTGTGGTTGCTGGCCAGAATGACCGGACCCTCCGTCGGGATGTTCTCCGCACCCTCGATCGTCGGCCGACCCAGGGCGATGAGAAGGGGGCCGACGAAAATGTACTTAACCAGCCAGTACCACATTGACATGCTCCCTGATGATGGTCGGGAAATCGTTTGGTGCCGCGTCGCTCCTCAGCGAATCGACTGCGGCCGTGCATCCTCGAACCGTGCCGCGTAGTGAACTGTACCCACGGTTTATGACACCAGCCACATCATCGCCGACTCCGGGACAGACGTCACTGGTAGCACGTCCGAGCAGTCAGCGAACCCCGGTGACGAACTGCGCTCGGGCCAACTCCGCGGCCCCGATCATGCCCGCTGCCTCGCCGAGTTGAGTGCTGCGAATACGAGCCAGCGGTCGATGCCCCGCACCGGTCACCAACTCCGCGTACTTGTCGGTCGCTCGGGCCAGGAACTGGCTCGACGACGTCGCCACTCCACCGGCCAACACGATCAGATCGGGGTCGTACACGTCGCTGACCATCGAGAGCCCGACACCGAGCCACTGCGCGAAGTCCTCCATGGTGCGGCGGGCTATCTCGTCACCGTCGTGCGCTGCACTGGCAATTCGGCGGCCGGTCAGAGAACCCGGATCGAGGAACACCTCACGTGCCAAAGTCGTCGAGGACGACGGGTCCGCTGCGAGCAACTCGACTGCGGTGTCCACCAGCGCGGTGCCGCTGCAATAACGCTCCCAACAACCGCGCTTGCCGCAGGGGCATGCCCGGCCGTCCGGCACGACCTGGATGTGACCGAGTTCCGGTGCCACGCCATGGCTACCCCGATAGATCCTGCCGTCGATCAACAGCGCCGCACCGATTCCGGTGCCGATGGCCACCATCACCACGTTGCGGCCCCCGGATGCGGCACCGAAGCGATACTCGGCCCAGGCAGCAGAATTGGCGTCGTGCTCGAGCAACACCGGCAGACCGATGCGCATGCTCATCTCGGTCGCCACCGGGGTGTTCACCCACGGCAGATGCGGTGCGAAGAGAACCGTCGTGCGGTCGGAGTCGATGAACCCCGCGACGGCGAGCCCGACGGCCGTGATGTCGTGTCGCCCGGCCAGCTCCTGCACGGCCCGGTCGAGACCGCGTTCGAGCGCG
This sequence comes from Rhodococcoides navarretei, assembly GCF_038069675.1. Lineage (NCBI taxonomy): Bacteria > Bacillati > Actinomycetota > Actinomycetes > Mycobacteriales > Nocardiaceae > Rhodococcoides > Rhodococcoides navarretei. Next base: position 2,161,636 of record NZ_JBBPCN010000001.1, on the reverse strand, counting down.
CGAGCCGTGTGCGGCGTGGGTGCGGCCGTCGAGTCGAGCACTTGGCCGTCCTCGTCGACGACAGACGCGCGCAGGCTCGTCCCGCCCACGTCGATACCGACCGTCAGCCGCTGGTGGTGCCGCTTCATTCGTTCATGCCTTCCTCGGCCGTCCCTCACGCGGCCTGCACCCGAGTCGCTGCGCCGATCACGGACGGTCCTGTTCGTCCGAGCGCGAATTGTTCACTCGAACGGTAATCGGAACGAACGAGGCCTGGCGGTCATCCTGCAATTTCGTGTCGATCGACACGTCTGCGACCTCGGCGGGATCGGTGGCGGTGGTACCGGGAGCGCCGGGCTCGGGCTCCGTCGACGGCGGGGTGGGAGGAGTGTGTGCTCCCGAGTTCGTCGTCCCGGAGGTGGTGTGATCGGCGAGCAGTTGACGCAGGAGCGCAATCACCACGGCCCCTTCCGAGGCCACGAGCTCGACGAGATCGTGGCGCTCCCCACGCAACATCGCCGCGAGTGCGCAGACCGGGCACCAACTGCATCCCTGTTGGTCACGATCCTGCTGTGTCTCGGCGACGCGACGGAGGATGGGTTCGAGCCGGGTCAGTACGGTGTCGGCCAGGGCCAGCAGGTCCGCCCCCAGCTCGGAATGGTCCGAGGTCATCGAGACCCCCCGACTGTCAGGGCAGGACGGGTCACAGCGGCCACACGTCGGGGTTCGGACGAAAACGCACCACCAGGCACGGTCCGTCGAGTTCGGCGGAGTCCGCGACGCACCGACGCAGCACCGACGCCAATTTGATGCGCCGTCGCCTCCCGTCGGCACTCACTATCAAGTCGTCCTCCACTCGCCCCAAGCCCAAGGTCGTCGAATCCGCAACCGGCAGCAGCATTCTCATCGCATAGACGGATTCGAGTCCGCGACCCGACTCGAGCACCACCGAAGGCTGCTCACCCCGGCCCGGCGCGTGCCGTTCGAGGGAGTCCGGTTCGAGGCGATCGGCCACATCCTGCAAGGACTGCAACCCTACCGGTTCACCGGCGGCGTGCTCCACCTCCACGATGGGCACCGTTCCGATGCGTCGGCGCAGTTCGCCGACCGCGTCCAGCTGGGCGGCTCGCCACCGCTCGAACCAGAACACAGCCGGATGCGCGCCCACCAGACCGATCGACGTCGAGTTGAGCCTCGGCAGCACTTTGTTGATCAGCACGCGGTCGACTCCGATTCCGAGCAGAGCGGCGGCCGACAGCGTTCTTTCCGCATCGGCGACCGAGAGCTGTTCGGCGGTGACGACCACGGTCGCCCCGGTGCGATCGAAGTCGGTGATCAGGGACCGGACGGAATCGACCTCAGCGAGGATCCGCTCGATCATCGCCACCACGAGGGTGAGGCGCACATCGGAACCGGTGCCTGCGACCATCCGAGCGTGCAGCGGCCAGATTCGCTCGACATACGCGGCAACGGTGTCGGGCAAGTGCAGCGTGCGTAGGGCATCCGCCGATGCAGGAAGATCGACTATTACTGTGTCCCAGCGATTCTCGTCGGCCAGACGGCGAATCTCGTGCATCCCCAACAACTCTTCGACTCCGGCCAGGCCGAGCAGCTCCTCCGGCTCGATAGCCCCGAAGCTAACCCCGTGCTCGTGGCCCGTGGACGCCACGGCCATCAACGCTCCCAGTCCGCGGTATCGCGCCTCGAGCAGAGCCAGTGTGTCGATCTCGACAATGTCGAGGCCGGGTGCGATCGAACGAATCCCGGACGGATCTTCGGTACCCGCGTCCCCCGCGAAGACGTCGACCAGCGAGTGCGCCTGATCGATGGAGGCGATCAGCACCCGTTCACCGGCCTGCGCGAGGCGAAGCCCCGACGCTGCCGCCAACGTCGTCTTGCCCGCACCACCTTTGCCGAGAAACAGCAACACCGTGGTGCGGGGCTCGGTGCGAGCGTCGCTCAGCCTTCGACCCGCTTCTTCAATTCCTTGAGTGCAGTATCGGTGATGACCTTCTCTGCTTTGCGCTTGAACAGACCGATCATCGGAATGTTCAGGTCGACGGTGAGCTCGTACGTGACGTCGGTGCCGCTGCCGGTCTCGCGTAACGTGTACGAGCCGTTCTGGGACTTCTGCATTTCACCCGACACGAGGTTCCACGAGACCGCAGTTCCGTCGGCTGCCCAGTCGTATTCGAGTTCGTAGGTGTCCTTCACCATGCCCGCGTCCAGCACGAACTTGACACGCTTGCCGCGGCCGTCCTTGCCCACTTCGAGGACCTCGACGGATTTCGCGGCCGACACCCACGTGGGGTACGCGTCGAAGTCGGCGATGACGTCCATGACCCGGCTCGGTGGGGCTTCGACGACGATCGACCTCTGGGTTTTCTCCGCCATGACTACTCGTCCGCTTCCTCTCGGGTATTTCGATCCGCTTCGTTCGCTTCGGTGCCGTTGGAACTCGCGGCAGATCCATCTCACACGATCGATCAGCCGACGCACAATGCGAACCCGCCGACCGTACCGCGCGGTTCAATCGCCAGCTGAACTCGACACTGTGTGTTGGGGGGCCTCACCTGCAGACCGGCCGGCCTCCAGCTCTCCCTTGAGCTCGAACGTCATCGCACGGCCGGCAACCCGACGGCGGTGCTGCAGCACCGCCGACTCGATGTCTCCCGTCGACTCGGCATGTAGGAAGTAATGCACGATCACACCGTCGAGTGCGGGCTCGAGCCACAGCTCCATGGTTCCGACGACGCCGCCGCGCACCGCCCAGCGAATTCCTTTCGCACCGCGGTCCTCGGTGACGGTCAGGTTCAGATCCGGCCACCACCGACGCCACCGCTCGGGCGAGGCGAATGCCAGCGCCACCTGCTCCCCTGGGGCGGCCACGAATGTCTGATCCGCAACTTGAATACTGCTCATCGTCAGAGCTTCACATATCGAGTCCGACGCTGTGCGGGTCGAGGTGTATTCGAGCGCCCCGAAGCCGGGTCTACAGTATCTGTGAAGCCGAGCTATCGACTTTCGTTCTCCCCGTTCTATCCGGAGGTAATTTCCGTGCGCGAGTTCACCGCCGCCGCAAAGTACGCCATCGCGGACACCGACTCGGCTGTCGATACCGTGTTCGATCGTGCCCGCACCGCACCGGACGCGGTGGTGTTCCGCCGCTCGGTCGACCGGCAGTGGGTCGATGTCACTGCCAACGAGTTCGAGCGACTGGTGGTCGGAGTGGCCCAGGGGCTGATCGCCGCAGGCATCGAGCAAGGCGATCGGGTGGCACTGATGTCCTCGACGCGATTCGAGTGGTCGGTGATCGACTACGCGATCTGGGCGGCGGGCGGCGTGACGGTCCCGATCTACGAGACGTCCTCGGCCGGGCAGGTGGAGTGGATCCTCGAGGACGCCGAGCCGGTGCTGCTCATACTCGAGAACGACGCACACGTGCAGGAGACCACATCCGTTGTGGCAGCTGCGCCGTCGGTACGACAGACGTTCGTGATCGAGAACTCCGCCGGTGCCGACGCTGTCCAGGCTTTGACCGACGGCGCTGCCTCGATCTCCGAAGAGGTCGTGCACCAGCGGGTTTCGGCACTCCGCTCGTCGGACCCGGCCACGTTGATCTACACCTCCGGCACCACCGGTCGCCCCAAGGGCGTTCAACTGACCCATGCCAATCTGCTCGCCGAATCGCTCGGCATTCGCGAAACGTCACTGAAATCGCTGATGACACAGGGCCGAAGCACCCTGATGTTCCTACCCCTCGCACACGTCCTGGCACGCGCGGTGTCCATCGCGTCGTTCGATGCGGGAGTCACCCTTGGCCACACCAACGATATTCCGAATCTCGTCGCGACGTTCGGCACGTTCCAACCGGACTTCATCCTTTCGGTGCCGCGAGTGTTCGAGAAGGTCTTCAACACCGCCAAGCAGAAGGCGCACGCCGACGGTAAGGGCAAGATCTTCGACCTCGCCACCGAATGTGCGGTGGCGTGGAGTGAAGCCCAGGACACCGGTGGACCGGGAATCGTGTTGCGCGCCAAGCACACCGTGTTCGACAAGTTGGTGTACGGCAAGCTTCGGGCAGCGCTCGGTGGCAAGTGCGAGCTGGCGATCTCCGGCGGAGCCCCGCTCGGTGCCCGTCTCGGCCACTTCTATCGGGGTATCGGCGTGACGATCTACGAGGGCTACGGGCTGACCGAAACCACCGCGGCTTTCGCGGTCAACACGATCGGATTCCAACGAGTCGGCAGCGTCGGACGTCCACTGCCCGGCAACACCGTGCGCATTGCCGAGGACGGTGAGATCCAACTCCGCGGACCGGTGGTGTTCGACGGCTACTGGCGCAACGAGTCCGCGACGGCAGAGTCGCTCGACGACGGTTGGTTCCGCACCGGCGATCTCGGTTCCGTCGACGACGACGGCTACATCACGATCTCCGGTCGCAAGAAGGAACTGATCGTCACCGCAGGAGGCAAGAACGTATCCCCGGCCGGCCTCGAAGACCAGCTTCGGGCGGGTGCACTGATCAGTCAAGCAGTCGTCGTGGGCGATCAGAAGCCCTTCATCGGCGCACTCATCACCCTCGACCCGGAGGCGTTCGATCGCTGGAAGTCCGCCCACGGCAAGGACTCCGAAGCCACTGCCGCGGATCTACGGACCGACCCCGATCTCATCGCGGAGATAGACGCTGCCGTAGCCGACGCCAACAGGTCCGTCTCGCATGCGGAATCCATCAAGAAGTATCGACTGCTCCCCCATGACTTCTCGGAGGAGAACGGCGAGTTGACGCCCACGATGAAGCTCAAGCGCAACGTCATCACGTCGACGTACGCCGACGACATCGAGTCGATCTACGCGCGGTAGCCGCATCGACTCGCGGCAACGAGCATCAGATCAGTGACCGGAGCTTCTCGGTCAGAACGTCCCAGCGCCATTCCTCGTCCACCCATGCGCGGCCGGCGTTGCCCATCTGCGTGGCAAGCGTTCGATCGGACAGGATTCGCACGATCGCGTCGGTGATGCCCGAGACCGACGTACCGTCGACAACGAGCCCGGTCTTGTTGTGCTGCACTGCTTCCGGTGCACCTCCGGACATACCGGCGACGACGGGGACGCCACAGGAAGACGCCTCGAGATAGACGATTCCGAGTCCTTCGACATCGAGACCGGCACCCCGGGTGCGGCTCGGCATCGCGAACACGTCCGCGATGGTGTGGTGGGCGGCAAGCTCCGCGGACGGCACGGTACCGGTGAACACCACGTGTTCCTCCATGCCGGTGGATCGAACGAGCTCGCGCAGCGTCTTCTCGTAGGGCCCGCCGCCGACGATCACCAGAACCGCTCCGTCGACGGCCCGACGGATTCCGGGAAGCGCTCGGATCAGGAAATCCTGCCCCTTACGCGGAACGAGCCGAGACAGGCACAGAACGGTGGGGCGATCTCCGAGGCCGTACCGCGAGCGCAGTTCCGCGCGCGCGGCGGCGTCGGGCACGAAACGATCGGTATCGACACCGGGCGGTAGATGCTCGAGCGCGGCGGTCCTGCCGAAGGCCGAGCTCACGCGGCCCCTGGTGTACTTGCTGACATAGGTCACCACGTCGGTGTTCTCACCGATCGTGCGCAACGTTGCACGGCCACCGGGCACCATCGACCAGCCGACCTCGTGGCCGTGAGTACTCGCCACGATGCGATCCGCTCCGGCTTTGCGCAGATGCGACGACATCACAGCCAACGGAGCCGACGCACCGAACCATACCGAATCGCACCCTCGCGACTTCAGAATTCGAGCCGCGCGCCGGGCGACGAGCGGAGTCGGCAACATCAGCGTCGTCGGATGTCTGATCACCTCGAACGGCTGCTGGGCATCGAACTTCTCGTGCGAGTCGCCGCGCCACCGGGGTGCGTAGACCACGAGCTCGTCCGCGGGTAGCTGCGTGGCAAAGCTGTGCAGATAGGACTGGATACCACCGGGGCGAGGTGGAAAGTCGTTCGTCACGAGCAGAGTACGACGCATGGCGACAACCGTAGCGCCCCGGCTCAGCGTGACCGAGCAGCCACCCAGTCGCCCCAGGAAGCAACGAACTGGGCACGGTTCAACCGCAGTACCGACTCGAAAGGAGCATCGGCAGGGCCCTCGTTCGTTGGTTCGGACGCCAGCTCCTCGTACAGTCTGCGCAGCGTGGACTCGCCGAACCGATCGGCTACGAACGCGAACACCGACCACGCCGACTCGTATGCCACGCTCGACCGGGTGCCACCGGCACCGAAATCCTCGTTCTTCGGCAAGACCGTCGGCGGCCCCCCTGCCGCCACGATGGCGGCCAGAGTGGGAGCCAATTGCGCGAAGTCGGCACCGGAATTGCGATACCCGGAATAGTCGGCGAACCCCTCGGACACCCACAGCGGAGTACCGTCCGTCGTCCGCGCACGCGCTGCCACATGGGTCAATTCGTGTCGCAGAACCGAGCGAAGGGTGAACGGCGTCAACCGCGACGCGGCATCAGGGCCGAACACCACCCGCTGACCCGTCGGACGGGAGCCGTCGCCCGCCACCGCGTCGGACACCGTCACCGCGGCCACATCGGTGGACGGATCGGACCCCGTCAGTTCGGCGAACTCCTCCGCGGAGGAGGCAACGAAAACCAGCCCGTCGCGCGCCCAGTCGTCTCCCCAGAAATCGGTGACCGCCGCCGTTGCCGATGGGAGTTCGGCGGCAAGGCTGTCGACGAACTGCTCGCGATCCGGATGCCCCACGACCACCGAGGTCCCGGCTGCAGTGGGCACCGAACGCACGGTCAGTGGTCCGAAATCCCATGGCCCGCGCCAGGTCTGGCGTCGATACTCGGACAGGTCCGCGTCGTCGACCAACCGCCACCGACCGTCTCGCTCGGCCACGACGAGTGAGACCGGCCGACGCGTCGGCGATGCGTCCGGTCCGGTGACCGCGTATCGCAGATACACCGAGGGCGCCCAGACGTCGGTGGCATCGAGCGCCTCTGCGATCGACGGCGGAACCGGGGTCTCCGGCTCATGTCCCAGGTCGTAGCCGAAATCGGCGAACGGGACGGCCGACACCACTGCTGCCCGACGCACCTCCGCTTCCACGAAACCCGGATCGGCCCGCGGATCCATCAGCTCCCGCAGCGCATCGACATCGCCGGAACGAACCGCGCGAGCCCACCGATCCAGGAGAACGGTCACGTCGGCGCGGCGCTGTTGATCGTAGGTCGGTGAGGCCTGGGGATCGGTGACGGCCGAGGATGTGTCGGATATGCCGTCGGAGGTGCCGGCTCGATGAATCAGGAAGGCCGAGACCGCCACCGCCGCAACGAGGACGACCGCCAACCAGCGCAACCGTGCCGATCGCACGAGAGCATGCACTCCGGAGTGCCCGCTGGAGCCACTCATGCAGGCGTTCGGCGATCGTCGAGGCACACTGTCAGTATCGACGCGCCCCGTAGTACGGGAACGATGCCATCGACTGCACCTTCACGGGAACACCGAAGGTGGAGGCATGGAGCACGTTGCCGTTTCCGGCGTAGATACCCACGTGTGAGATGTCCGGATAGAACAGCACCACATCTCCCGGCTGCAGATCTTTCTGATCCACCGGGGTTCCGCCTGCTGCCTGCGCCTGACTCGACCGCGGCAGCGTCTTGCCCACCTGCTTGTAAGCCCACACGACCAACCCCGAACAGTCGAAGCCATCTGGGCCGGTTCCGCCCCAGACGTAGGGCTTGCCGATCTGCGTCAGCCCGGCCTGCAGCGCGCTCGCACCGGATCCGGGCGTCAGGCCCTGCAGAATCGTTGCGGGATCGAAGCCGTCGGGCAGTGCCGATCCGGCGAGAGCCAGCTGCTCGGAGGACGTGAGAGCACTGTAGGCGGCCATCACCTCGGCGATCTGACCTTGCAACTCGCTCTGCTTGGCCTGGAGGTCGTCGCTGACGACCTTGGCCTGTTCGGCCGCAACGCGTGCCTGATCCGCAGCCGCATTCGCGGCCTGCTCGGCGGTCACGGCGTCCGAACTCGCCTGCTTGAAGCGCGCGACCTGATCGGCGGTCTCCGCCGAGATCACATCGAGTGCCGACATCTGATCGAGCAACTGCTGTGGCGAGTCGCTGACCATGACGGCGAACAGTCGATTGGTCCGCGCACCCTGGTAGTTGACGTTGGCAACCTTGTCCATGGCCGGCTTGAGCTGCGCCAATTGTGCCTGCGCTGCGTCGACGGCAGCACGGCTCTGTTCGACGACGGCCTGCGCGTCGAGTTGCTGCTGATTCTTGGCATCGAGATCGATCTGAGCGTTGTGCAGGGATTCGGTGGTCTGCTCGGATTCGCGAGACAGCTCGGCAAGTTCGGTCTGTGCGTCGGACGCCGAGTCGAATCCCGGCTGTGCGATCGCCGTTGTTGTCGGCACCACGGTGATGCTCGCGGCCAACGCGACAGCAATCACCGAGTTACGGACCAGCCGCACCACTCGGGTAGATCTCGATATCGCCACGGAAAGCGACTCTCCGTCCTCACACATGTTGTCTCGATCGAGACAACGGTTGGAAAAATAGACCGAAAACGAACCCTACCCATGCTCTTACGGGCGCGGACGCGATCACGGTCCGAAATCGATGGGGGTTTCAGGTGACAGGTCACAAAGTAAACGTCGACCAGGTCTCGATCAGATTACGAACTGGACGTCCCGCTGTCCACCGGACCGGCGTGTCGCGGGCGTCCCGCCCGGGATACGACAACAGGGCCGAACCGGTAGTCGGTTCGACCCTGTCGGTCGTTCACAACGAACGTCGCTCGCTCGAATCAGTAACGGCGAGCGCCGTCGAACGGCATCGAGGCAAGCGGAGCAACCTTGACCGGCACGCCGGACGTGGATGCGTGCACCACATTGCCGTTGCCGACGTAGATGCCCGAGTGCGAGCCGTCGTAGAACGAAACGACGTCGCCGGGGGCCAGGCTGTCTCGCGACACCGGAGTGCCTGCGGCTGCCTGGTCGTAGCTCGTGCGGGGCAGGCTGACGCCGGCCTGCTTGTACGCCCACTGGACGAGGCCCGAGCAGTCGAACGAGTCCGGACCCGAAGCGCCGTACACGTAGGGTGCGCCGATCTTGGACTCTGCGGCCTGAACGGCCTTCGCTGCAGGAGTGACCTGGGGAGCCAACGGAGCTCCCGGTGCAGGCATACCCGGAACGTTGAGAGGAGGAAGGCCCGGGATGTCAGGAATCTCGAAGGTTCCGACGCCGGGAATGGTGAGGGGGGCCGCCATTGCGGGTGCGGCGGGAAGGATGACCACGCCTGCCGTGAGCGCTCCGGCTACGAGGACTCGCCGCAATGATCGGTTGGAAAGTTGTGACGCCACGAAAGATGGTGCTCCGTTTCTTCCTATCGTCCGCCGACCGAGTTAGCTGACGGGTTCGGGCTGGGAAGAGCAGCCCTACCCACCGGCCACTGTGCAGTGGCTCAGCGGGATTCACCCCAGTAGATATCGGGTTCCCGGTACGAACACTCTCGCGAGTGAACGATTAGGCGGTGACTTGCGACGCCACTCCGGTTTGGACTGGCGAGACTCCGCAAGGTCTCAGGAAGGTTACGAAATGGCATACCTCCGTGTCGACCCCAACTCGCCGAAGCGAGTGAAATCGGCCCGAAACCAGCTATCCAGCGCGTTGGTCGCCCGGTGTGTCACGAGTCGATAACAACGGAATCTCGGAAGTGTCGTCGTCGTCCACTACGAGCTTGAGCGTGGGTACCAGACCGACATCGGCAAGCACCCCCATAGCGCCCAATTCCTCCTGCTCGAGGGTGATACGAGAGGGTGGTCCGACCCACCGCCCATCCGATCTCGCCGGCATCCCGGGTGCCCCGAGAAGGACCGTCACGACGCAATCCGCACACGCGATGTCACGGACCAGGCAGTCACTGCAGTCGATGATCATGTGATCCTTGTCTCTTTTCGGTTTCCGGCGGTCGAATCAGCCGATCGAACGAAAGATAGCGCCGGCCACCGACAGGTTTCGTGACACGACTGCGTTCGACGACACGGTGGGCATTCCTGTCGGAGGTCGGACCTAATCTCGTCCCGGTGAGCCTGCCCATCCAGCTGACGTTCGACGAACTCGACACTCCGCTGCACGAGACCACGTTCGTCGTCGTCGACCTCGAGACCACCGGCGGCAGCGCTGACACCGAAGCCATCACCGAAATCGGAGCTGTGAAGGTTCGCGGGGGCGAGATCCTCGGCGAGTTCGCCACCCTCATCGATCCTGGCAGGTCGATCCCGCCGTACATCGTGGAGTTGACCGGCATCACGTCGGCGATGCTCATCGGTGCGCCTCGGATCGAGCGGGTACTGCCCGGTTTCCTCGAATTCGCGCGGGGTTCGGTGCTCGTTGCTCACAACGCCGGGTTCGACACCGGATTCCTCAAAGCAGCCGCCAGTCGCCTCGACATCGCATGGCCTCGGTTCCAGGTGCTCTGCACCGTCAAACTTGCTCGTCGAGTTCTCACGCGCGACGAGGCACCGTCGGTGAAGCTGTCTGCGCTGTCGACTCTGTTCAGATCCGGCACCCGACCGACGCACCGCGCGCTCGACGACGCCCGAGCGACAGTCGACGTTCTGCACGGCCTCATCGAGCGTGTGGGCAATCAGGGGGTCCACAGCTACGCCGAGTTGGTCGACTACCTACCAGCGGTGTCGGCCGGCCAACGAGCCAAACGCGGGCTGGCCGCCCATCTTCCCGGCACGCCCGGTGTCTATCTGTTCCGCGGCCCGTCCGACGAGGTGCTGTACGTCGGTACGTCGAACAACCTCAAGCGGCGCGTGCGCAACTACTTCACCGGCTCGGAGACGAGAGGCCGGATGAAGGAGATGGTCGCGCTGGCCACTCGCGTCGACCACGTCGAGTGCGCGCACGCCCTCGAAGCAGGAGTCCGGGAACTGCGTCTGCTCTCGGCGCACATCCCGCCGTACAACCGTCGTTCGAAGTTCCCCAAGAAGGGGTGGTGGATCACCCTGACCGACGAGGCCTTCCCTCGCTTGTCGATCGTTCGCGCACCGGCACCGAACGGTCTCGGACCGTTCTCGGTTCGCGGTGATGCCGCGGAGGCCGCCGCCCTCGTCGCGGAGTTCTGTCGTCTACGAACGTGCACTCGCCGTCTGTCTCGCTCGGTCCGTCACGGTGACAACTGCCCGGCAACCGACGTGGGCGGCTGCCCTGCGGCGCTGTCCGGACCGCTGACGGCCGACGAGTACTCGGAGGCTCCGACGCAGTTTCTCGCGCTCGTGTGCGGTCAGGACGACGCCGTTCTGTATTCCATGCGGCGCCGCGTCGACGACCTCGCGGACAAGGAGCTGTACGAGACGGCTGCTCGGCTGCGCGACCGCATCGCGATCACCGTGGACGCACTACGCAGGATGCATCGGTCGGCAGCTGTGGCCGCCATTGCCGAACTCGTTGCGGCGCGCCGCACTCCCGACGGTGGGTGGGAGTTGATCGTGGTGCGATTCGGACGCCTCGCCGGCGCTGCCGTCGCGCCGCGCGGAGTGCACCCGATGCCGGTGGTCGATGCCATCGCCGCGTCGGCCGAGACCGTGATTCCCGATACGACGCCCCTGAGAGGCGCACCACCGGAGGAAGTGGCCCTGATCGCGTCCTGGCTGCGCACCGACGGGGTTCGGATCGTGCGGACGAGCAGTGGCTACTGCAGCCCCGCGAGGTCGGCAGGTTCGTGGGAGTCGTGGTGTCGGACGGCCAAAGAAGCAGCGAGGCAGGCAGGAATGGAGCCCGCGGAACGATCGGTGAGGCAGGAGTGGAGCCCGCGGAACGACTTATGAAGCACGAGTGGAGCCCGCGGAACGACCGGTGAGGACCGTCAGCAACTAGGGTTTGCTCGAAGCTCGCGATGTGTTGGGCTCGAGATTCTTGAGGAGCGCAGATGATCAATGCCATCGTCTTGATCGACGCCGAGGCCGACTTGATTCCGGAGGCGGCGCAGGCCGTTGCCGATGTCGACGGTGTGTCGGAGGTCTACTCGTGTGCCGGAGATGTCGATTTGATCGCCATCGTCAAGGTTCGCGATCATGCCTCGATCGCAGAGGTCATCACCAAGCACATCAATCGCGTGCGAGGTGTGCGCAGCACCACCACTCACATTGCGTTCCAGTCGTATTCGAGCGCCGACGTGGATGCGGGGTTCTCGATCGGCGAGTAGTCGCCGATCGACGTCAGTCTGCGAGCTCTGTGGTGCACCGAGCCCAGTCGGCGAGGAGCCGCGCTGCTGCGCCGGAATCGACAGTGGCTGCGGCTGCGGCCAATCCGGCCTCGATGCGGGCGGGGAGGTCGCCGGACACTCCATGGTGCGCCGCCAATGCTGCGGCCGCATTGAGCAGGACGGCGTCGCGGATCGGTCCGCGCTCGCCGGCGAACACGCGATGGGCCACTGCCGCATTGAATTCTGCGTCACCGCCTCTGAGTGCTTCGATCGGTGCCCGGGCTATGCCGTAGGCGAGCGGATCGATCGACTCGACCGTGACCGAGCCCCCGGACACCACGTGCACGGTGGTGGTGGTGGACAGGGTGATCTCGTCCAGTCCGTCGTCGCCGCGTACGACGAGCACCGAGCTGCCACGGGCGGCGAACACGTCGGCGACCACCGGAGCGAGATTCTCGAAGGCGCAGCCGATCAGGCCGGCGCGCGGACGCCCCGGATTCGTCAGTGGCCCAAGAACATTGAAGACCGTCGGGATTCCGATTTCCTTGCGCGGTGCGGCAGCGAAGCGCAGTGCCGGGTGGTGTATCGGCGCGAAGCAGAACCCGATGCCGACCTGCTCGACACTGGACGCGACCGCGTCGGCTCCCAGTGTCACGCGGACCCCCAGCGCCTCGAGCACGTCGGTGGTGCCGCTCTTGGACGACGCTGCGCGGTTGCCGTGCTTGACCACTCTCGTGCCGCTGGCGGCAACGACGATCGCGGCCATGGTCGAGATGTTGACGGTGTCGGCCCCGTCACCTCCGGTGCCCACGACGTCGACGGCATCGGGATCCGTATCGACGAGCACGGCGTGTGCCAGCATCGATTCGGCGAGTCCGCTCACTTCCGCCGGAGTGGGCCCCTTCATCCTCAGGGCAACTCCGAACGCAGCGATCTGCGCGGCCGTGGCGTTGTCGGCCATGATCTCGTCCATAGCCCAGGCGGTGTCGGCACTGGACAGGTCGATGTTCGTCGTCAACGCGCCGAGGATTCGACGCCACGTTCGCGGCTGCTCGTCAGTGGTCGGTGCGTTCAAGACTGTTCCGTTCGTCGATCCATGGCGGCGGACGTGGTGCCGTGGAAGCTTAGCCAGTCGCTGCGTCGGACTGCGCGGGCTGCAGCGCGTCCCAGCCGAGCACGACTCCCCCGCGCCGCTGAGCGAGGCCCGCCATCCGGGAGCGTTCCTGCGAGCAGTGCAAGGCGTCGAGCACCTGCACACGTTGCAGAACCAGAGCGACACCGTCGTCGACCTGTGGGCGATAACCGGCGGTATCCGGTAAGTCGGCGCTGGGCCCCACTTCGTAGCCGTCCTGAGCTGCAACCGCTGCGGCGTCCTCGACGTGTTGGGACGGCAGCAGTAGGTGATGCCGAAGCACCACGTCCGCCGAGTCCGTCCACTCCGGCCGGGTTCGCGCCGCGTCGTCGAGTACCGCCGAACACGCCTGTGCGTCGTCGAAGCAGCTCGCCACTATCACCAGATCGTGTCGAGTGGGGTCCAGACGTTCTGCCGTCGATCGCGAGAACAGTCTCCGAAGCCATCCACCGCCGGTGCTCTTTGCCATGAGGCCAGCCTTGCACGACTGGACCCTACCGGCCCGTACTGGGTCCTTGACCTGCACGGGAACAAGGACCCGATTGGATTCGTTGACACGCGACGCGCCAAGAGTGGACCCGGATATGCCTTCCGTACTACGACGGGTCATACTTCTCTTTGTGACGAGCGCTGTAGGGACTCAAGGATCGGCAATCACCCAACGCGTGCACTCGCTGAACCGTCCCAATATGGTCAGCGTCGGCACGATCGTGTGGCTGTCGAGTGAACTCATGTTCTTCGCCGGGCTGTTTGCGATGTATTTCGTCGCACGCGCTCAGGCGAACGGAATTTGGCCACCGGAGCCGACCGAACTCAACCTCGGTCTCGCGGTGCCGGTGACGGCTGTGCTGATCGCATCGTCGTTCACGTGTCAGCTGGGCGTTTTCGCCGCTGAACGTGGAGACGTCTTCGGCCTCCGCAGGTGGTACATCGTCACCTTGGCCATGGGCGCGTTCTTCGTGGCCGGCCAAGCGTACGAGTACTACCACCTGGTGCACGAGGGCACGACGCTGTCGAGCAGCGTGTACGGCTCGGTCTTCTACATCACGACCGGCTTTCACGGTCTGCACGTCATCGGCGGGCTCATCGCCTTCGTCTTCCTGATCACCAGAACGTTGGTCAGTAAGTTCACGCCCGCGCAGGCCACCGCCGCAATCGTCGTTTCTTACTACTGGCACTTCGTCGACATCGTCTGGATTGCCCTCTTCGCAACGATCTACTTCATCCGCTAGTGATGTTCAGCAGGCCAAAGATAGCGAGCGAACGGATTCAGCCCCCGACGTTCGGTCAGTCCCGACACGACAAGGGATAGAAGATGAGTACATCTCCCCCAGCAGCACCCGTCGACAAAGCCGCCTCCAAGACGAGACGGCAGCGTAAGACGCGTCGACGTATCACCGGTGCCCTCGTCCTGATGATGGGCCTTCTGAGCGCGGGATTCCTCGCTTCGGCGTTGACGCCTGCCCCGCAGGTTGCCACCGCCGACACCGATTCGGCAGCGCTGATCCGTGAAGGCAAGCAGCTGTACGACACGTCCTGCGTCACGTGCCACGGCGTCAATCTGCAGGGCGTTCAAGATCGCGGACCGAGCCTCATCGGTGTCGGCGAAGCAGCTGTCTACTTCCAGGTGTCGAGTGGCCGGATGCCCGCCGTTCGCAACGAGGCACAGGCTCTACGCAAGCCGCCGAAGTTCAACGACAAGCAGATCGATGCCCTCGGTGCCTACGTTCAGGCCAACGGCGGCGGACCCACGGTCATCCTCGACGACAACGGCGAGATCGCCCAGGAGTCTCTCCGCGGCGACGACATCGCACGCGGTAGTGAGCTGTTTCGGTTGAACTGCGCGTCCTGCCACAACTTCACCGGTCAGGGCGGCGCGCTGTCCTCGGGCAAGTTCGCGCCGGATCTGGGGCCCGCCAACGAGCAGCAGATCTACACCGCCATGGTCACCGGACCGCAAAATATGCCGAAGTTCTCCGATCGTCAGCTGACGATCGAGGAGAAGTCGGACATCATCGCTTACGTCAAGTCGGCTCAGGAAACCAAGGCCGCCGGCGGTTGGGGCCTCGCAGGCTTCGGCCCGGGTACCGAGATGGTCGCCCTGTGGGTTGTCGGCATCGCCGCAGTCGTCGGCGCAACTTTGTGGATCGGAGCTAGATCATGACCGACGGCGATTCCGGCCGTAAGGACGCGAACAACGACGACGAAACCGGACGCAAGGATGCATCCGGTGCCGAAGGCGTGAACGCGAACAAGAAGTACACCGACGAAGAACTTGCTGCGATGAGCCGCGACGAACTTGTCGCACTCGGCACCAACCTCGACGGTGTCGACGTCGCCTTCCGCCGCAACCGTTGGGCTGTGGAAGGTACTCGTGCGGAGAAGCGAGCCGAGCGCAGCGTGGCGATCTGGTTCGCGATCGCCGGTCTGTCTGCAGTCGCCTTCATCGGCATCTACCTCTTCTGGCCGTGGCAGTACGCCGGAATCGGTGACGAGAACTACAACCTCTACTCTCTCTACACGCCCCTGATCGGCGGCACGATGGGTCTGGCGATCCTTGCCGTCGGCGTCGGAGCGGTTCAGTTCACCAAGAAGTTCATCCCCGAAGAGGTCTCCATCCAGGACCGCCACGACGGCAGTTCGTCCGAGACGGACCGCAAGACCTTGGTGGCCGAACTGGGTGACTCGCTCGACACTTCCACGATCGGTCGCCGCAAAGTGATCAAGAGGTCGCTGCTCTTCGGCGGTGGGGCACTCGGCGTGATGGCACTACTACCCCTCGGTGGCCTGATCAAGAATCCGTGGGCCAAGGGCGAAGATTCTCCGTTGTGGGTATCCGGGTGGACTCCTCGCTACGATGGAGAGACCATCTACCTCCGACGAGACACCGGGCGACCGGAAGATGTCGTTCTCGTTCGGCCCGAGGACTTGGACGCTGGTGCTATGGAGACCGTCTTCCCGTTCCGCGAAGCGGACCGCGAAAGCGAGCACGACCTGCTCGTGTCGTTGCGTGGAATTCGCAACTCGGTCATGCTCATTCGCCTGCGCCCCGACGCCGCCAACTCTGTTGTCAAGCGCAAGGGCCAAGAGAGCTTCAACTACGGCGATTACTTCGCCTACTCCAAGATCTGCACGCACCTGGGTTGCCCGACATCGTTGTACGAGCAGCAGACAAATCGCATTCTTTGCCCTTGCCATCAGTCGCAGTTCGACGCGCTCGAGTACGCCAAGCCGGTTTTCGGACCGGCCGCGCGCGCGCTGCCTCAGCTTCCCATCACAGTCAACGAGGAGGGATACCTAGTGGCACGCGGAGATTTCAACGAAGCACTGGGTCCCGCCTTCTGGGAACGTAGACCGGAGCGTGATTCATGAGTCCTTCATTGCAAACCCTCGCCGCCAAGCAGGCCGACGACGTGGACAGCCGGTATCACTTGGCACCGGGGCTGCGCCGTCAGATCAACAAGGTGTTCCCTACCCATTGGTCGTTCTTGCTCGGCGAAATCGCGCTCTACAGCTTCGTCATCCTGCTGATCTCGGGCGTGTTCCTCACCCTGTTCTTCGATCCATCACTCAGCGAGGTCGTGTACGACGGCGCGTACACCCCACTCAACGGCGTGACGATGTCGCGTGCATACGCCACTGCCCTCGATATCTCGTTCGAGGTACGCGGTGGTCTGTTCATGCGGCAGATCCACCACTGGGCAGCATTGATGTTCGCGGCGTCGATCATCGTGCACATGGCGCGCATCTTCTTCACCGGTGCGTTCCGTCGCCCGCGTGAGGCCAACTGGGTCATCGGTTGCCTCCTGCTGATCCTCGCCATGTTCGAGGGCTTCTTCGGCTACTCGCTTCCCGACGACCTCCTGTCGGGCACGGGCCTGAGGGCGGCCTTCTCAGGCATCACGATGAGTATCCCGATCGTCGGAACCTGGATGCACTGGCTGATCTTCGACGGGGACTTCCCGGGCACCATCATCATTCCGCGCCTGTACGTCGCTCACGTCCTACTTCTACCGGCCATCATTTTGGCTCTGATCGCAGCTCACCTGGCCTTGGTCTGGTACCAGAAGCACACGCAGTTCCCCGGACCCGGCCGCACGGAGAAGAACGTCGTCGGCGTTCGCATCCTCCCGGTGTTCGCGGTCAAGTCCGGTGCCTTCTTCGCCGTGACCTTCGGTGTGCTCGCCGCGATGGGCGGATTACTGCAGATCAACCCGATCTGGAACCTGGGCCCGTACAACCCGTCCCAGGTGTCGGCTGGCTCGCAGCCCGACTTCTACATGATGTGGACAGACGGCCTGGCCCGACTCTGGCCTGCGTGGGACATCTACATCGCCGGTCGCTACACCATTCCGGCCGTGTTCTGGGTGGCAGTGATCATGGGTCTGGTGTTCACGGTCATGATTGCCTACCCGTGGATCGAGAAGCGACTGACCGGCGACACTGCTCACCACAACTTGTTGCAGCGTCCCCGCGACGTGCCGGTCCGGACCGCAATCGGTGCGATGTCCATCGCGTTCTACGTCGTTCTGACACTCTCGTGCGTCAACGACCTGATCGCATACAAGTTCGACATCTCGCTCAATGCGATGACGTGGATCGGACGCATCGGCGTTCTGATTCTCCCGCCCATCGCGTACTTCGTCGCCTACCGCTTCTGCATCGGCCTACAGCGCAGCGACCGGGCAGTGCTCGAGCACGGCATCGAAACGGGAATCATCAAGCGCCTGCCGCACGGTCAGTACGTGGAAATCCACCAGCCACTCGGACCGGTGGACGATCACGGACATCCGATTCCGCTCGATTACCAGGGCGCAGCCGTACCCAAGAAGATGAACAAGCTCGGCTCGGCTGGAAAGCCCGGCTCGGGATCGCTGTTCAGTCCTGATCCGGTGGCCCAGAGCAAGGCTCTCGAAGACGCGCTGCACAAGGGTGAACACGAGCAGCTCACGATGCTCCGCAATTACCAGGCGGGCATTCACAGCAATGGTCACTCGAACGGCAACGGCCACGCCAACGGCCACGGTCACTCGAACGGCCACGCCAACGGCAATGGTCACTCGAACGGCAACGGTCACTCGAACGGCAACGGAAACGGCCTCCACTCGAACGAGGACCCTGCTATCTCCTCGGGTCGACAGGACACCGACAGCGAGCGCTGACACACGAGAAAGCTGAAGAGGGCGGCACCGGCAACGGTGTCGCCCTCTTTGCTTTGTCCGAGAACGCTCACCCGCGCTCGGACCGGACGTATTTTCGGTCGATACGAACGGACCACTCCCCTCCCCCGCACCCGGACCCGCACCCGGGACGTCACCGACCCGTGACGTCCCCGGCAGCTCCGGCGTTCACGCCACCGGTATTACTATCGGTGCATGGTCCGCATTCCCCTCAGCCCCGGCGAACTCGCCCGCGGCGCCAGGCTCGGCACCGCTCTCCGTCAGGCCCGTGGCGGCCGAACCATGACCGACGTGGCCGGTGCAGCCGGCATCTCGGTGGAGACCCTGCGGAAGATCGAGACCGGCCGCATCCCGACTCCGGCGTTCTTCACCGTTGCTGCTCTGTGTGGTGCGCTGAACGTCTCGCTCGACTCGCTTGCCGACTCGACCTGCACTCCCGTCCGCCCACGTACCGAGGCCGACGCCTCCTGACACATCCCCTTGAGGGTGGCGTATTTCGGCTCTACCCTCGTGCCCATACAGATACATCGGAAAAGGGCCCTGGTCGTTCGTGAGAACGACCAGGGCCCTTTTCGGGTGAAGCTGGTGACGTCAGTGCTTCTCGGCACCCACGTGGTACTCGAAGACCAGGCCTGCAGCAGACGCGATGACGCAGACGACGCCGAGAGCGATCAACCACGGCTGGAAGAACGCGAAACCGAGAGCGGTGATGGATGCAGCACCTGCGAGCACGATCGGCCAGAAGCTCCCGGGGCTGAAGAAGCCCAGATCGCCTGCACCGTCGCTCACCTCGGCATCGTCGAAGTCCTCGGGACGGGTATCGAGGCGGCGCGCGACGAAACGGAAGTAGGTACCGACGATGAGCGTCAGACCCACCGACAGGAAGATGGCGGTGACTCCGGCCCACTCCACACCGGTACGGCTCAGGCCCGTGAACAACGCGTACACGATGCCGACCAGCAGAAAGAAGACCGTGAGGATCTCGAAGATCTTGGCTTCGATTTTCATATCAGCATGCTTCCTTGGTCAGTTGCCTTCGGCGACAGTGGCGGCGGTACGGACGGTGCGGTCGGTCTCGAACGGCGAGGTGCTCGTTGCGATGGGGCTTTCGCCGATGGCCTCGAGCGCCTGTGCGTTGGTCAGCGCTTCTCCGCCCTCGGACGTGGGCTTGCGCAGTTCGATGTACTGCTCGAACCGCTCCGGAGAGACAGCGCGAACCTCGAAGTTCATCATCGAGTGGAAGGTGCCGCACATTTCGGTGCACCGCCCGACGAAAGAGCCCTCGCGTTCGATCTCGCTGATCTGGAAGACGTTGTCGGAGTGGTTCTCCTCGGGGTTCGGGAGAACGTCACGCTTGAACAGGAACTCCGGAACCCAGAATCCGTGAATGACGTCCGAAGACGCGAGTACGAATTCGATGCGCTTGCCGGTCGGCAGAACCAGCACCGGGATCTCGTCGCTGGACCCGACCGTTTCGATCTTGTTGTAGTGCAGGTATGACAGATCCTGAGTGGATGCTCCGTTGATCGGCCCTGGAACGAACTCGCCGTCCTCGCTGCCCTCGGCACCTTCGCCCGGCGTTGCGGCAGCCTCGGCGGCAGCCTGCTCTTCCTCGTCGGTGCCCTCGTACTTGGCGGCACCGTCCTTGAGGTCGATGGTCCGGTATCCGAACTTCCAGTTCCACTGGTACGCCGTGACATCGACCTGAACGTCCGGATCGGCCTGCTTCTCGTCCACGTAGTTCTGAACCACCACGGTGAAGTAGAAGAGAACGGCGATGATCACGAACGGGACCGCTGTGTAGAACAGCTCCAATGGAACGTTGTATGCCGTCTGGCGGGGGAACTCCGGTGAGCTCTTCTTCTTACGGTGGAACAACACCACCCAGAAGATCAGAACCCACACGATGATGCCCATGACCAGGGCAGCAATGACCGACCACGTCCACAGATCGCCGATGCGTCGCCCCTGAGGGGTGACGCCCGAGGCGAAACCGAAATTGAGTACGTTGTCGCTGCTGATGGAACAGCCCGACAGCATCAACGCGGCTACACCGAGAAATGCTGTCAGCCCCGCTCGACGAAGGATCCGACTCTGCGCCACGTTCACGCCTTCCTGATTGCCCACCACTGAAGAATAAGGGCTTCCACATGCAGATGCCCGAGTACTACGCAGCGTAGACCAAAGCCGGCGGCGAACCACTCTCGGGTCGTTACCGACGACCCAGCGTGTCTGCGGCATACTCGGATCCTGATCCACGGTCCCGCTGACGACCTCGCGGAGACCCATCCCTGCATTGTCCCCAACTGCGAGAAGAGGTAGCAGACGCTGTGTGTGGACTGCTCGGAGTACTGACATCTCACGGAACGACCGCCGCAGGCGTCGAACTGGTGAGTTCGGCGACCCATTGCATGCGACACCGCGGGCCGGACGAGCCCGGTGGCACCTGGCACGACGACGATGTCGTCTACGGGTTCAACAGGTTGTCCTTCATCGACATCGAGCACTCCCATCAACCGATGCGGTGGGGACCGCCCGAGTCGCCGAACCGGTACGCACTCGTGTTCAACGGAGAGATCTACAACTACCTGGAACTGCGGGCCGAACTGGCCCGCGACCACGGTGCGGAATTCGTCACCGAGGGTGACAGCGAATCGATCGTCGCAGCGTTCCACTACTGGGGTGCCGCCGCAGTGCAGCGGCTGAGGGGCATGTTCGCGTTCGCCGTCTGGGACACCGAGACCCGCGAGATGTTCATCGCCCGGGATCCGTTCGGCATCAAACCGCTGTTTCTCGCCACCGGGCCGGGAGGCACCGCCTTCGGCAGCGAGAAGAAGAGTGTGCTCGAACTGTTGGACACGGTCGGCGTCGACACCGATCTCGATCCGCGCGCCATCGAGCACTACACCGTGCTGCAGTACGTCCCCGAGCCCGAGACCCTGCACGCCGGCGTTCGGCGGCTCGAATCGGGCTGCTACGCCACCCTCTCCCCCGGTACGCCGCCGAAGGTCACTCGCTACTTCACGCCGAAGTTTCCGGTGCAGCCCTTCGCACCCGGCAGCGAGAAGGCTCGCTACCAGGAGATCGCCGAGGCCCTGGAGGACTCGGTGGCCAAGCACATGCGCGCCGACGTCACCGTCGGCTCGTTCCTGTCGGGCGGCATCGATTCGACGGCGATCGCGGCCCTGGCAATCCGCCACAATCCCGACCTGATCACGTTCACCACAGGATTCGAGCGCGATGGCTACTCCGAGGTCGATGTCGCAGCGGAGTCGGCGGCCGCCATCGGTGCGCGCCACATCGTGAAGGTCGTCGGACCGGAGGAGTTCGCGGCGTCCATTCCCGAAATCGTCTGGTACCTCGACGACCCGGTCGCCGACCCAGCGCTCGTACCGTTGTACTTCGTCGCCAAGGAAGCCCGCAAGCATGTGAAGGTCGTGCTCTCCGGTGAAGGTGCAGACGAGTTGTTCGGCGGCTACACCATCTACCGCGAACCACTGTCGTTGAAGCCGTTCGAGTCGCTTCCTGCCTTCCTGCGCCGCGCAGCGGGTTCGCTGAGCGAGCGGATCCCGGAAGGCACTCGCGGAAAGAGCCTGCTCAACCGAGGCTCCATGACCCTCGAAGAGCGGTACTACGGCAACGCTCGCAGTTTCAACGATGCGCAGTTGCGATCGGTGTTGCGCGAATTCAGATCCGAGTGGACGCACCAGGACGTGACCGCTCCGATCTACGCGCAATCGCAGGGCTGGGATCCGGTGGCTCGCATGCAACACCTGGATCTGTTCACGTGGCTACGCGGCGACATTCTGGTCAAGGCCGACAAGATCACCATGGCGAACTCGCTCGAGCTCCGAGTTCCGTTCCTCGACTCCGAGGTCTACAAGGTCGCCGAGAAGCTGCCGCTCGAGCAGAAGATCACCAAGACCACCACCAAGTACGCACTGCGGCAGGCGCTCGAGGGAATCGTTCCAGGTCATGTGCTGCATCGCGCCAAGTTGGGATTCCCGGTGCCGCTGCGCCATTGGCTGCGCGGCCCGGAACTCTTCGACTGGGCGCATCAGCAGATCGCCGAATCGCAGACCGACCATCTGCTGAACAAGACCGCCATCGTCGCGATGCTCGACGATCACCGCGCCGGCAAGTCCGATCACAGCCGTCGGCTGTGGACACTGCTCATCTTCATGGTGTGGCACGGCATCTTCGTGGAGAAGCGCATCGTGCCGCAGATCGCCGAACCGGAGTACCCGGTCAACATCTGATCGCGGTCTTCCCGCCCGCACCGGGCGGGAAGACCGACCATCATCACGCCGGAAGCAGTGCGCCGATCTCCTCGCCCGCCTCGGCACCGTACGCCGCGGTCAGACGCTTGATCGCGTCGTCGCGGTTGAGTTCCCATTCCTGAGTGCCGGTGGTCTCGAGCACCAGCACGGCCACCAGCGAACCGAGTTGCGCTGCACGTTCGATGCTGGCTCCGCCCATGTGCGCGGTGAGGAAACCGGCCCGGAAGCCGTCGCCGACACCGGTCGGGTCGACCTTGCTCGTCTCGGGTACGACACCGATGTGAGTGTGTTCGCCGCCTTTGGCGACGATGTCGACGCCGCGCTTACCCAGCGTCGTGACACGCAGATCCACCTTCGCGGCGATGTCTGCGTCGGACATGCCCGTCTTCTGCTTGAGGAGCGCCCACTCGTACTCGTTGGTGAACAGGTACGCGGCACCGTCGATCAAGTCGGTTGCCTGCGCGGCGTCGAGCCGGGCGAGCTGCTGTGACGGGTCGGCCGCGAACGGGATGCCGGCAGCACGACACTGTGCCGTGTGCGCGGTCATGGCGTCGGGGTCGTTGGCACCGATGAGAACCAGGTCCATCTTGTTCTCCGCCGCCAGTGCCTCGATGGAAATATCACGGGCCTCGCTCATCGCCCCGGGGTAGAACGACGCGATCTGCGCCATGTCCTCGTCCGTGGTGCAGACGAAGCGGGCGGTGTGCGCGGTGGCGGAGACGCTCACGCCACTGCAGTCCACTCCGTGCTCTTCGAGCCAGGTTCGATATTCGGCGAAGTCCGGTCCCACAGCTCCGACGAGCAGTGGCGCACCGCCGAGAACTCCCAGTGCGTATGCAATGTTTCCGCCGACGCCGCCCTTGCGGATGACCAGATCGTCCACCAGAAAGCTCAGCGATATGTTCGAGAGCTGATCGGCAACGATCTGCTCGGCGAACCGTCCGGAGAATCGCATCAAATGGTCGGTCGCTATCGAGCCGGATACCGCGAGAGTCACGAAGGAGGGCCTTTCGGTTCGTAAATGCTGGGGAAGTGACAGGCAGACACAACTGTGACCGATACACGCTTACGTGTATCGGTCACAGTCGAATACGAGTCAGCTCAGTTGAACGAGTCGCCGCACGCGCACGATCCCGTGGCGTTCGGGTTATCGATCGTGAAGCCCTGCTTCTCGATCGTGTCCACGAAGTCGATGGATGCACCCTCCACGTACGGAGCGCTCATCCGGTCCACTGCGAGGGTGACGCCGTTGAAGTCGACCGCGAGGTCGCCGTCGAGGCTTCGGTCGTCGAAGAAGAGCTGGTAGCGCAGTCCTGCGCAACCACCCGGCTGGACGGCGATACGCAGAGCGAGGTCGTCGCGGCCTTCTTGATCCAGCAACGCCTTGGCCTTGGTCGATGCGGTCTCCGTCATGGTGACCTTGTGCGCCGTGGTTTCGGTCGTTGCGGTCTCATTCGAAACGGTCATGGGTTCTCCCTATCAGTCGTACAACCCGTGAATTACTCAACCGTACTCCCGGTAGCTCTATTCCTCACGCTCGCCGCCTCGGTCGACCGCAGTTTCGGCAACGTCGGCCGCGACTCGCGCGGCCAGCTGTTCGAGCTGGTTCGCCGCGTCGGACATCGCCAGCTCCACCGATCCCGCGAACTCGGTGACGGAGTGCGCTGCCGAGATACCCGCCGAGTCCAACTCGTCAGCGGACAACGTGACCTGGCCTGCCAGAACGATCGTCTCGATGCCCGTTACCCCTCCCGCGGCAGCAATTCTGGTCACCAGCTTCCCCCGCAGCGACTGCGAGTCGAATTTTCCCTCGCCGGTCAGCACCAGGTCGACGGAGTTCAGCAGTTCCTGCTGCCCGGTTCGTTCGGCTACCACGACGGCACCGGGGAGTTGCCTGCCACCGAGAGCGAACAGAGCCGCACCGAGACCACCCGCCGCTCCGGCACCGGACAGTCCTGCCACCTCGTGGCCGGCGGCGGCGAGCACTGCGGCCCAATCGGTGTTCAACTCCTCCAGCCGAGCGACGGTGTCTGCGTCGGCACCTTTCTGGGGGCCGAACACTCGTGCTGCACCGGCGTCGCCCAGCAGCGGGTTCTCCACGTCCGAGGCGGCAACGAGGTCGATGTCCGACAACCTCGCGACTGCCGATCCGAGACCGCCCAGCGCACGGATCATCGCGCGCCCGCCGTCGGTGCAGCTGCTTCCGCCGAGTCCGACGAACACCGTTCGAGCCCCGGCGTCCAGGGCGGCGTCGAGTAGCTGACCGACGCCGTAGCTGCTCGCCTTCAGCGCAGAGAGCGCGGTGGGCGGGCCGTCGAGCAAATGCAGTCCACACGCCTGAGCCGATTCGATGTACGCCGCCGTACCGTCGAGCAGCCAGCAGGCCCGGACCGGGTTGCCGAGGGGCCCGTCCACGTCTGCGAACTGCACGGTCCCGATACGCGAGGCCAAGACCTCGACGAAGCCCGGGCCGCCGTCGGATTGGGGCGCGAGCTCGAGTTCGTCGGTCTCACGAACCGAGGCCCATCCCTTGGCGATGGCGTCGGCCGCGGCCGCAGCAGTCAAGGTGTCTCCGAACGAATCCGGCGCAATCATCACTCGCATCGTCGGAAGTCTAGGGCTGCAGCGCCGGGACTTCCATCCGCTGTTTCCCCGCTGACCTGGCCGGTGTTCGATACCGAGGAGCCATCCCATACTCTGAGTGCGTGAAGCTGCTACGCCGTGGAAACTCTGACAATTCGGACGGAAACGACTCGAACGAATCCGAGTCGACGACGGCCGGGAGCGACGCGACCCCTTCGGTGTCTCTCGGCAAGGGCCGGCCGACCCCCAAGCGCCGTGACGCCGAGTCGCGGCGTCGTGGGCCGGTTGCGCCTGCTCCCCTGACGAGCAAAGAGGCACGCGAGCGTCGCAAGGCGAACAAGGGCAGCAAGGAAGATCGCAAGGCCGCCTCCAACGAGCGACGCGCCGCCGCAGCCGAGCGACGCGCACGCATGCTCGCGGGCGACGACAAGTACCTGCTCCCCCGCGACAAGGGTCCGGTTCGCGCATACGTGCGCGACATCGTCGACGCGCGTCGCAATCTCGTGGGCCTGTTCATGCCGCTCGCGTTGATCCTGATCTTCGCGTTGTTCCTGCAGCCTCAGGTGCAGCAGTACGTCACGCTCGGCATGTTCGTGATGATGCTCTTCATGGTCGGTGAAGGCATCTACCTCGGCAAGATGATCAACAACAAGATCCGGGTGCGGTTCCCCGAGACCACCGACGGCGGTTTCAAGATCGGGTGGTACGCCTTCGTTCGCGCGTCCCAGATCCGCAAGATGCGCGCTCCCAAGCCGCGAGTCAGCGCCGGCGAGGCCGTCTGACGTCTGTGGACGCACCGACTCGAACCCTCGTGCTCGGTGGAGCCAGATCCGGCAAGTCCGGGCACGCTGAATCGCTTGCCGTGCTCGAGCCGGTTCGGTACGTCGCCACCGGCAGGCGCGATGCCACCGACGACGATTGGCAGTGCCGTATCGAGCGGCATCGCGCGTCGAGACCGAAACAGTGGTCCACCGTCGAAACCGTCGCATCCCTGTCGGGTGTCGTCTCGCAGCCGTGGAACGGCACCACCCTCGTCGACGATCTCGGAACGTGGTTGACGGGAATGCTCGACGACGCGGAGGCATGGGAGCTACCCCGTGGCACCATCGCACCGGCCGTCGACGCTCTGGTCGATGCTGTCGCCGAGTCCACCTCTTCCCTTGTACTCGTCAGCCCCGAAGTAGGTCTGTCCGTGGTGCCCGAATCCCGTTCCGGTCGCCTCTTTCGCGACGAGCTGGGGCTGCTCAATTCTCGGCTCGCAGCAGTATGTGACAGGGTTCTGCTGGTCGTCGCTGGGCTCGCGCTGCCCCTCAAGGAACCACCGGCGGACTTCATCACCGCGAAAGGCACAGTGTGACAACTCCTTCGGAAGAAGAATCGGCGTCGTCGCCGTTTCGACCGGTATCCGCTCCGTCCCACTCGGCTCGATCGGCCGCCGCGGACAGGCAACGGGAATTGACCAAACCGGCCGGAAGCCTCGGCCGCCTCGAGGCGCTCGGTGAGTGGATCGCGTCCTGCCAGGACGCCTGCCCGCCGCGGTCTTTCGAGCGAGTGCGGGTGGTCGTCTTCGCGGGCGATCACGGCGTCGCTGCGCACGGGGTCTCGGCCTATCCTCCCGAGGTGACGGCGCAGATGGTCGAGAACATCCGGGCCGGCGGCGCAGCGGTCAACGTGCTCGCGCACATCGCCGATGCCACGGTGCGGGTTGTCGATGTCGCGGTCGACGCCGATACCGATACGTCGGTGTCCGCGTTCAAGATTCGACGGTCCAGCGGGTCCATCGACCGCGAGGATGCACTCACCGAGGACGAGGTTCGGGCCGCGATTGCTGCCGGAGCCGCCATCGCCGACGAAGAAGTGGACGCCGGCGCGGATCTTCTCATCGCAGGCGACATGGGCATCGGAAACACCACTCCTGCAACGGTATTGATCGCCACCCTGACCGACACCGAACCGGTTGCCGCCGTCGGTCGCGGCACTGGAATCGACGATGCCGGGTGGATCAGGAAGACCGCAGCCATCCGGGATGCCATGCGCAGAGCACGGCCGGTCGCCAAGAACCCCACCGACCTGCTGCGGGTCGCGGGCGGTGCCGACATCGCGGCCCTCGCCGGCTTTCTCGCCCAGGCCGCGCATCGGCGAACACCGGTGATCCTCGACGGCCTCGTGGTGACAGCGGCCGCGGTGGTGGCCGAGGACGCGGCAGCCGGAGCACGGGACTGGTGGGTTGCCGGGCATCGATCGGCCGAGCCTGCCCATTCGCTTGCGTTGCGGCACTTGCGTCTCGAACCGATCGTGGAGTTGGAGATGCGTCTCGGAGAAGGTTCGGGTGCACTGGCAGCACTGCCTCTGGTTCGTGCGGGCGTCGGTACGTTGAATTCGATGGCCACCTTTGCCGACTCCGGTGTCAGTTCCGGCGACAGCGAGGCCCACAGCAGTATCGAAGACCACTGACGGTGTGCAGGCGAGCCGATGCACTGGTGCTCGCGTTCTCCTGGTTGACGGTGTTGCCTGTGCGCGGCCCGGACGAGGTCGACAGGCACTCCGCCGGCCGAGCGATAGCGTTGGCTCCGCTCGTCGGTCTTGCCCTCGGCGGCATCTGGGCGGCAGTCCTGTGGGTGTCGGTCACGGCGGGACTGTCGCCACTGCTCGGCGGCCTGCTCACCGTTGCTGCCGCGGCATTGCTGACTCGGGGCATGCATCTCGACGGCTTGGCCGACACCGCAGACGGATTGGGCTGTTACGGCCCACCCGAACGAGCGCGAGAAGTCATGAAGTCCGGCAGTGCTGGGCCCTTCGGGGTGGCGGCCATCGCCCTGATCCTGGCGATTCAGGCCGCGAGTGTCGGCCAGCTCGCGGAGCAGCAGCTGTGGTGGGCCATCGCTGCCCTGCCGGTGATCGGCCGAGTGTCGGTGGTGCTCGCGTGCCGCCGCGGAACCGACGCGTCGTCGCCGAACGGTTTCGGTGCGCTCGTCGCTGGCACGCAGTCGAACGTGACTCCGGTGCTGTGGGTGGTTGTCACAGTGGCGATCTCCGTGTTCGCACGGGGCGATCACCCGTGGCAGGGACCGCTGGTGGTCCTTGCCGTCCTGGCGATCGGAACAGCGGCCACTCGGCACTGTGTCCGACGCTTCGGTGGACTCTCCGGGGACGTGCTCGGAGCAGGAATCGAGACCACCACTGCCCTGGCCGCGATCGGCCTGCTTCTCGGAAGTTAGCGGAGCGTGGTCATCCAACCGTGGGTGTCGGCGAACGTGCCGCGCTGAATGCCGGTGAGCGTGTCACGCAGTGCGAGCGTGATCTCGCCCGGCTCCCCGCCCGCGATCTCGAACGTTCCCTCGGTGGACTTGACGCTGCCCACCGGAGTGATGACGGCTGCTGTGCCACAGGCGAACACCTCGGTGATTTCGCCGGAGTCCGCACCCTTGCGCCATTCCTCGGTGGAGATCCGCCGCTCTTCGACGGGGATGCCTGCGTCCGTCGCCAGGGCCAGCAGCGAGTCGCGGGTGATACCGGGGAGAAGTGATCCGGACAGCGACGGCGTCACCAGGCGGGCATCGGAGCCCGAGCCGAAGACGAAGAACAGGTTCATCCCGCCCATTTCCTCGACGTAACGGCGCTCGGTGGCGTCGAGCCACACCACCTGGTCGCATCCCTCGTCGCTGGCCTGCGCCTGCGCCAGCAGCGATGCAGCGTAGTTGCCCGCGAACTTCGCGGCACCCGTGCCGCCCGGTGCCGCCCGGACGTATTCGGTGGACAGCCAGACGCTCACCGGCTTGACGCCTCGGGGGAAGTACGCGCCCGCGGGCGAGGCGATCAGCATGTAGCGGTACGAGTCGGCGGGGCGCACACCGAGCCCGGCCTCGGTGGAGAACATGTACGGCCGGACGTACAGAGCGTCTTCGCCGCCTGCTGCGGGGACCCAGTCGTGGTCGAGTTCGAGAAGCTTCTCGATCGATCCGATGAACAGCTCGTCCGGCAACTCCGGCATCGCCAGACGGCGGGCCGAGGAGCGGAAACGCTCGGCATTGGAGTGCACCCGGAAGGTCGAGAGGTCGCCGTTCGGCTGACGGTAGATCTTGAGGCCTTCGAAGATGGCCTGGCCGTAGTGCAGCACCATCGCGGCCGGGTCGAGTTCGATCGGCCCGTAGGGCGCGATCGTCGCATCGTGCCATCCGCCGTCACGGGTGTAGTCGATGTACACCATGTGATCGGTGAAGTGCTTTCCGAAACCGGGTGCAGCGAGTACAGCGGCGCGCTCCACGGGAGTGGCGGGAGAGGGATGCTGCACGTACGCGAACTCGGAAACACCTGTCATGCCGGAGATCCTATCGTCAAGGCCGTTGCGCTCTCGCGCGGTCACCTGGTCTTCGCTGCGACGAACGGCGGCGCGACAACTTCGCAGCGCAACGCTCGGCCACGAACGTCGACCTCGACCTCGGTGCCCACCTCCGGAGCGGCTCCCGCGTCGAGCAGGGCGAGGGCGATTCCGATCTTGAGCGACGGCGAGAACGTGCCGGACGTCGTCGTGCCGATCTGCTGTCCGGATGCCCGAACGGCCAGGCCGGGACGAAGGACACCACGATCGAGTGCCTTCAGTCCGCGCAGCACTCGTGTCGGTCCGCTCGCCTTCTCGGCGGTCAGGGCCTCCTTGCCCCAGAACGCGTCCTTCTTCCACCCGATCGCCCAGCCGCAACGGGCCTCGAGGGGCGAAATATCCAGTGCCAGTTCGTGTCCGTGCAGCGGGTACCCCATTTCGGTGCGCAGCGTGTCACGCGCGCCGAGCCCGCACACCTGCCCTCCGCGCGCTCTCACCGCAGCCAGGAGGGCACGGAAGAGAGGTTCCACATCTGCTGCCGCGGGAACGAGCTCGTACCCGTGTTCGCCGGTGTATCCGGTTCGGCACACGCGCACCTCTCTCGAATTCCACGTGGCGTCCTCGAACGCCATGTAGTCCATGTCGGTCGGCAGTCCCAGTTCCTGCAGCACCCCTGCCGATTGCGGCCCCTGCACCGCCAGCACTCCGAACTCGCGGTGCTGGTTCACCACCGACACACCCTCGGGTGCCTGCTCGGCCATCGCCGCGACGACGGCGGCGGTATTGGCTGCGTTCGGCACCAGAAAGACATCGTCGTCGGAGACGTAATACGCGATCAGGTCGTCGACGACACCGCCCGTTTCCGTGCAGCACAGGGTGTACTGCGCCTTGCCGGGTTCGATTCGGTTCAGATCGTTGGTCAGTACGGAGTTCACGAACGCGGCCGCTCCGGGTCCGGTGACCGACGCTTTACCGAGGTGTCCGACGTCGAAGAGTCCCACGGTCTCTCGTACCGCCGCGTGCTCGAGAACGACCCCGGCATAGGACACCGGCATGGTCCAGCCGCCGAAAGGTGCGAATGTCGCGCCCAATTCGGTGTGCGCGGCGTGAAGTGGTCCCTCGATCAGCTCGGTGTCCGTCATGGCGGTCACGCTAGCTCACTTCGTGGCGGTCACGGGCCCGGCAGACCGACTGCGTTCGCCGATCGTCCGTCACTAGGATCGAGGTACGTACACGTCAACCCCTACAGGAGCAGCCACGTGCCTTCCCCTTCGACGCCTTTCCGCACTCTCGGACCCGACCTGGTCCTGGCGGGCAAGCTCGGTAAGAAAGTCGACGTTCTCGTCGTCGCGCTGAGTACGAGTGACGACGGCCTCGAACTCGCCATCACCGACGACATTTCCGACGACGCCATCGCAGCAGCGCTACTCGACGCTTTCGAGTCCGTCGGAGCCACCGGCAAGGCCGACGAGCTGGTACGCATTCCCGCACCGTCGGGCCTGTCCGTGGACAGCGTGTTGGCCGTCGGCCTCGGCAGCGCAGCCGACATCGACAGCGAGCGCATCCGCCAGTCGGCCGGAACTGCGGCTCGCGCACTGAAGGGCGTGGATACGGCCGCGACGACGTTGTCGGCACTCGACCTCGGCGCGGCCGCGGAGGGGTTCTTCCTCGGCGCGTATCAGTTCACCGAGTTCAAGTCCGCACTGTCGGCACCGAAGGCCGACGGTCTTCCCCTCGCCCGCGTCGAGTTGCTCGTTCCCGACACTCGCTCCAAGGAAGCCAAGAACGAGCTGGCACGATCGGTCGCCATCGCCGAATCCGTGGCTGTGGCACGCGATTTCGTCAACACCCCGCCGAGCCACCTCTACCCGGAGGAGTTCGCCGCGCAGGCCAAGGCTCTAGGTACCGCGGCCGGATTGAAGGTCGAGATCCTCGACGACAAGACTCTGGAGAAGGACGGCTACGGCGGCATCCACGGCGTCGGCAAGGGTTCTTCGCGGTTGCCGCGACTGGTTCGCCTGACGCACTCGGGCGGTAAGCGGGGCGCGAAGAAGGTCGCCCTGGTCGGCAAGGGAATCACGTTCGACACCGGCGGCATCTCCATCAAACCCGCTGCGGGCATGGAGAACATGACCTCGGACATGGGCGGTGCGGCTGCCGTCATCGCGACGGTGATCCTGGCCGCGAAGGTCGGTCTGCCTCTCGATGTCGTCGCGACGGTGCCGATGGCCGAGAACATGCCGTCGGGCACCGCGCAGCGTCCGGGCGATGTGCTGACCCAGTACGGCGGCATCACCGTCGAGGTCATCAACACCGACGCCGAGGGCCGCTTGGTGTTGGCCGACGCGATCGTGCGTGCCTGCGAGGACGATCCGGATTACCTCATCGACACCGCGACACTGACCGGAGCTCAGGTGGTTGCGCTCGGCAATCGAACGCCGGGGGTCATGGGTACCGAGAACTTCCGCGACCGCGTCGCCGAGATCTCTCAGGCCATCGGCGAGAACGCCTGGGCGATGCCGCTGCCGAAAGAGATTCGGCGCGAACTCGACTCCAAGGTGGCCGATCTGGCGAACGTCACCAACGGCCGGGCCGGTGGAATGCTCGCTGCCGCTCTGTTCTTGAAGGAATTCGTCGCGGACGGCGTCGAATGGGCTCACATCGACGTGGCGGGTCCGGCGTACAACACCGGCGGACCGTTCGGGTACACCGGCAAGGGTGGCACCGGGGTACCCGTCCGGACGATGTTCGCCGTACTCGAGGACATCGCAGAGAACGGCTGATCGCGAAAGTCCGTGCGTGCGGATCGGTGTCCGCACGCACGGACTTCGGTCACAGGTCGCGCTGCTGCTGTTCGCGCCTCTTGATGACCTTCTGGCGAGCGTCGTGGTCGCGCATGCGCTGGGGATAGCCGGTCTTGCGGACGTCGTACACCGGGATCTTCAGGTCGGGTCCGATCTTTCGTGCATATTTTTCATCCAACGGCCGACGAGTCCATTCGCCGTCGTTCGCGATCAGCACGACGGTCAGCGGGGTGACCGTCGTCTTCGGCTCGACGTAGGCCTCGACACCGATTCGCGCGGCGCTCCAATCGGCCAGGTACTGGGCGACCGACCCCTCCGGGGCTCGTTTCGCGCCCCCGCCGCTTCGCTTGAGTCGATCGAACAATCCCACGAGAACATCCTTTTCGTACGGCCGATGGATCACCGGTTCTGGTGCCGGAATGTTGTTACCCGCCAGTTTGCCAGGCGTGTTGCACGCCCTAGGGGAACGGCGAGGCGATAACAATGGAAGGATGACATTAGAGGGTTCAGCTCTCTTGATAGTGAACCAAGGCTCGTGAAGTGAGTAAGTGAATTGCCGAGAGGGAGTGTCGACGTGGGCGCTGTATCGAGCGGAACCTGCTCGATCGGTGCCGTGTGCACCGGTGCCTCCGTCGAATCGAATCACGCAACTCTCGTCCATGAACCCTGTTCCGCCAGCACAATGGTCTGCGACCACAAGTCGTAAGAACTACATCACCCGCATACAACTGTCGAGGAGTCAACAGACATGGCCTTCTCCGTCCAGATGCCAGCTCTTGGTGAGAGCGTCACCGAGGGAACTGTCACGAGGTGGCTCAAACAAGAAGGCGACACCGTCGAAGTCGACGAGCCATTGCTCGAAGTCTCCACGGACAAGGTCGATACCGAGATCCCGTCGCCTGCTGCCGGTGTTCTCACCAAGATCGTCGCTCAGGAAGACGACACCGTCGAGATCGGTGGTGAGCTCGCCCAGATCGGTGACGCGGGCGAGGAATCCTCGTCCGACGCACCGTCCGAGGACGCCGCGCCCGCCGAGGAGTCGGCACCCGAGGAGGCTGCCGAGGAGCCCACTCCCGCAGCCGAGCCCGAGCCGCAGGCCGAGGAGGAGGCACCCGCAGCGAGTGCATCGTCCGACTCGTCCAGCTCGTCCGGATCCGGCACGCCGGTCACGATGCCCGAGCTGGGTGAGTCCGTCACCGAAGGCACAGTGACCCGGTGGCTCAAGGCCGTCGGCGACGAGGTCGCTGTCGACGAGCCGCTGCTCGAAGTGTCCACCGACAAGGTCGACACCGAGATCCCGTCTCCGGTCGCCGGAACTCTGCTCGAGATCTCCGCCGAGGAAGACGACACGGTCGCCGTCGGAGGCCAGCTCGCCGTCATCGGATCGGGATCGCCGGCCGAGAAGGCTCCCGAGCCCGAGGCCACGCCGGAACCCGAGGCCCCGAAGGCCGAAGAGCCGAAGAAGGAAGAGCCGAAGCAGGAGGCTCCGAAGCAGGAGGCTCCGAAGCAGGAAGCCCCCAAGGCCGAGCCGAAGCCCGAGCCCAAGCAGGAGGCTCCCAAGGCCGCTCCCGCCAAGGAATCGGCACCGTCGGGTGATTCCAGCCCGTACGTCACTCCCCTGGTGCGCAAGCTGGCGTCGGACAACGACGTCGACCTGTCGACGGTGAAGGGCACCGGAGTCGGTGGACGCATCCGCAAGCAGGATGTGCTCGCCGCAGCCGAGGCCAAGAAGGCTCCGGCCGCTCCGGCTGCCGATGCTGCGCCTGCCGCCGCATCGAAGCCCGCTGCCCCGGCCACCGCTGGTGTTCGCCCGGAGCTCGCGCACCTTCGCGGAACCACGCAGAAGATCAACCGGATTCGACAGATCACCGCGAAGAAGACGCGTGAGTCGCTGCAGACCTCTGCACAGCTCACGCAGACCTTCGAGGTCGACGTCACCAAGATCGCGGGCCTGCGCACCAAGGCGAAGGCGAAGTTCGCCGAGAGCGAGGGCGTCAACCTGACGTACCTGCCGTTCTTCGCGAAGGCCGTCGTCGAGGCTCTCAAGGCGCACCCCAACGTCAACGCGAGCATCAACGAGGACGCCAAGGAGATCACGTACCACGCCGATGTCCACCTCGGTATCGCCGTGGACACCGAGCAGGGTCTGCTCTCCCCCGTCATCCACAATGCAGGCGATCTGTCGCTCGCCGGAATCGCTCGGGCGATCAACGACATCGCCACCCGTGCACGCTCGGGCGGACTCAAGCCCGACGAGCTGTCCGGTGGCACGTTCACGATCACCAACATCGGCAGCCAGGGCGCGCTGTTCGACACCCCGATCCTGGTTCCGCCGCAGGCGGCCATGCTCGGCACGGGTGCGATCGTCAAGCGTCCGGTCGTCGTCAAGGACGACTCGGGCAACGAGTCGATCGGTGTTCGCTCGATGTGCTACCTACCGCTGACCTACGACCACCGCCTGGTGGACGGAGCCGACGCGGGACGCTTCCTCACGACGATCAAGCAGCGTCTCGAAGTAGCGTCGTTCGAGGCCGATCTCGGCCTGTAGGCAACCGGCGAATCGCGTCTCTCACGTATTCTCGTGAGAGCGCGAAACATTCGCATCGGAGTCTCGAAAAGAGGGGCACGAACCGTGCATCCGGGGCATCATTCGTTCGCGAATGATGCCCCGTTTGCGTCAAGGAGGCTTTCGTTCACATGCGCGTAGTCATTGCAGGTTCATCAGGTTTGATCGGCACAGCTCTGGTCGCAGCACTGCGGGGCCGGAGCCACGACGTCACCCGTCTCGTTCGGCGCGCGCCGGCGGGACCGGACGAATCCCAGTGGGATCCGTCGCGCGGGAGCATCGACACCGCCACGCTCGACGGTGCCGACGCCATCGTCAACCTCTGCGGCGTCGGTATCGGCGACAAGAGATGGTCCGGGGCCTACAAGCAGTTGGTACGAGACAGTCGCATCGCGCCGACCGAGGTGCTCGCGGCGGCTGCCGCCGACGCTGGAGTACCCACCTTGATCAATGCCAGCGGCGTCAACTTCTACGGCGACACCGGCGACCGAGTGGTCGACGAGAGTGCCCCCGTCGGTGAGGGATTTCTGGCCGAGGTCTGTCGAGACTGGGAGAACGCCACCTCGAGGGCGTCGGAAGCCGGTGTCCGAACGATACTTCTGCGCAGCGGTGTGGTGTTGTCGCAACGCGGCGGCATGCTGGGCAAGCTCCGTCCGCTGTACCTGTTCGCACTCGGCGGACGGTTGGGCAGCGGCCGTCAGTACTTCCCGTGGATCTCTCTGGAGGACGAGATCGGTGCCATCGTGCACGGCATCGAGAACGACTCACTGCGCGGGCCGGTGAACATGGTGGGCCCGACTCCGGTGACCAATGCGCAGTTCAACAGTGCGATGTCGCGGGCGGTACATCGGCCTGCCCCGTGGGTGGTGCCCGGCTTCGCATTGAAAGCCGTGATCGGCGAGTTCGCCGAGGAGGCCATCCTGACCGGGCCACGGGCAATTCCGAAGGCTCTCGAAGACGCGGGTTACACCTTCGAGCACAACACGATCGGGGAAGCACTGCGGGTGGCCGTCGGCTCATGACGCGGCGTACCGTTCCGACTCATGAGTGATGCGAACTCTCCGTCGGTCGCAGTGTCGGCACGTGCGAGCTCCGAGCCGGTCGTGGTGCGAGAGTTGGGCACCGTCGAGTACACCGAGGCCTGGGCACTACAGCGCGAGATCGCCGGTGCCCGGGCGGACGGCGTCGGCTCCGACACGCTGCTGCTGCTCGAGCATCCGTCCGTCTACACCGCTGGCCGACGTACCTCCGAGGAGGACATGCCGCGGGACGGTACCCCCGTCGTCGAGGTCGATCGTGGCGGCAAGATCACCTGGCACGGTCCGGGTCAATTGGTGGGCTACCCCATCGTCGAACTCGCGCACCCCATCGACGTCGTCAGGTACGTGCGCCGTATCGAAGAAGCGCTGATCTCGGTCGTGTCCGCCTACGGCATCGGCTGCGGGCGCGTCGACGGGAGATCCGGGGTGTGGCTCGCGGCGCAGATGCGAGACGGCGTGTGGCTGCCCGAACGCAAGATCGCTGCGATCGGGGTCCGCGTTCAGCGCGGAGTGACGCTGCACGGTTTCTCTCTGAACTGCAATGCGGCCATGACGGGGTTCGACGCCATCGTGCCGTGTGGCATCGCCGATGCCGGTGTGACGTCGCTGTCGCTGGAGCTGGGCCGAGACGTCTCGATCGACGACGTCACCCCGGCGGTCACCCGCGCTGTGCTGGCCGCCTTGGACGGGTCGATGCCCGTGCAGGACCACGAGATCGAGCATCCGCCGGTCGCGGAGGCGTCGATCAACCCGCGGTTCACGACGGTCCGCTTCGGCGCGTAGCATCGATCCTGTGACTGTGGCCCCAGAAGGACGCAAGCTGCTCCGCCTCGAGATCCGAAACGCGGAGACCCCCATCGAACGCAAACCCAACTGGATCAAGACCAAAGCGAAGATGGGCCCGGAGTACACCGAGCTCAAAGGTCTTGTGAAGCGCGAAGGTCTGCACACGGTGTGCGAGGAAGCCGGCTGCCCCAATATCTACGAATGCTGGGAAGATCGCGAAGCGACCTTCCTCATCGGCGGTGAGCAATGCACCCGCCGTTGCGATTTCTGCCAGATCGACACCGGCAAGCCGGAGGATCTGGATCGGGACGAGCCGCGCCGGGTGGCGGAGTCCGTGCAGGCCATGGGTCTGCGCTACTCCACGATCACCGGCG
Source organism: Rhodococcoides navarretei (assembly GCF_038069675.1). Taxonomy (NCBI): domain Bacteria; kingdom Bacillati; phylum Actinomycetota; class Actinomycetes; order Mycobacteriales; family Nocardiaceae; genus Rhodococcoides; species Rhodococcoides navarretei. The sequence continues at coordinate 2,124,379 of NZ_JBBPCN010000001.1, read as the reverse complement.
TCGCTCGGGACGATCTGGAGGACGGCGGCGCGTGGCTGTATGCCGAGACGGTTCGGTACATCAAGAAGCTGAATCCGAACACCGGCGTCGAGCTGCTCATCCCCGACTTCAACGCCAAGCCCGATCAATTGGCCGAGGTCTTCTCGTCGCGCCCCGAGGTGCTGGCTCACAACGTCGAGACGGTGCCGCGGATCTTCAAGCGCATCCGTCCGGCCTTCCGGTACCAGCGGTCGATGGACGTCATCACCGCGGCCCGCGACGACGGCCTGGTCACCAAGTCCAATCTGATCCTCGGCATGGGTGAAACCCCCGAAGAAGTTCAGGAAGCCATTCGCGACCTGCACGAGGCCGGGTGCGACATTCTGACCATCACCCAGTATCTGCGTCCGTCACCGCGCCACCACCCGGTGGAGCGTTGGGTCAAGCCGGAGGAGTTCGTCGAGCACTCCGATTACGCCACCGAGATCGGGTTCGCCGGTGTGCTGGCCGGGCCGTTGGTCCGCTCCTCGTACCGCGCGGGTCGCCTGTACGCACAGGCCATGGCCCATCACGGACGAGAGCTGCCCGAGAGCATGAGTCACCTCACCGACGGTGGCGAAGCTTCTCAGGAGGCCAGTTCGCTGATGGCACGTCTGGCGGCTCGCTGATCGTCGTCGGCCAACCCGGCGCGGTGCACGTGAGCGCCGGCACAGGACGTATCCTGTGAAGCATGGCGAACGGCAGTAAGGCTGGCAAAGCAGCGAAGCCCAGCAAGGAAGTAAAAGCAGCTGCCAAGGCGGCGCGCAAGCAGGCATCGAGGGAACGACGCAAGCAACTCTGGCAGGCGTTTCAGATGCAGCGCAAGGACGACAAGGTTCTCCTTCCGCTGATGATCGGAGCGGTCGTCGGGCTGGGACTCGTCGGATTTCTGATCGGTCTCGCGTTCGGATTCCAGTGGTTCCTGCTCCCCATCGGCTTGCTTCTCGGTGTGCTCGTCGCCTTCATCATCTTCGGCCGCCGGGTACAGAAATCCGTGTACAAGAAGGCCGACGGCCAGGCCGGCGCAGCCGCCTGGGCGCTCGACAATCTGCAGGGCTCGTGGCGGGTGACCAATGCGATCGCCGGAACCACCCATCTCGACGCCGTGCATCGCGTCATCGGTAAGCCGGGTGTCATTCTCGTGGCCGAGGGTGCACCTCATCGCGTGAAGACACTGCTGGCCCAGGAGAAGAAGAAGACCGCCCGCCTGGTGGGCGATACACCGATCTACGACATCATCGTCGGAAACGAAGAAAACCAGATTCCGCTCTCGGGACTGCAGAAGTACCTGTCGAAGTTGCCGAAGAACATCGACGGCAAGCGTATGGACACCATCGAATCGCGGCTTTCCGCGCTAGGCACCAAGGGTGGGCCGGCGATGCCGAAGGGCCCCGTTCCCGGCGGAGCCAAGATGAAGGGCGTTCAGCGGACCATGAAGCGCCGCTAGCCACTCACGACCACTCCGACAGCCCTGGTGCGCAGACCCCTCAGCGGGTCCGCAGCAGGGCTGTTCCCGTTGCCCGGTCGTGCATTCCGCGACCGTCCATGTCGGTGACGATCGCCGGGACGACGAACAGCAGGATCAACTGCCGCACCAGTGCACGGACGAAGCCGACTCGCGCGTGTGCGTCGATGCGGCCCACCTGAATACCGACGATGAACTGCCCCGGGGTGAACGAGAACAGCGAGACGGTCACCAGACCGACGCCGAACCACACGGCCAGCACGATCGTCGAGATCAGTCCGCTCGTGGTGTAGCCACCGAGAATCAACGACGCAACGCCGGTTGCCATCGTCCAGTCCAGCACCAGCGCGAGAACTCGGCGTCCGGTACCGGCCAGAGCGCCGACCCCCTGCTTCGGTAGGCCCAACTCCTCACCACGGAAGTTCTGGGGTTCTCGCGGGTTCGCAGCCGCCGGTCCGGACAACCAGGACCCTGTCATTCGTGCCATGATTTCCAGGATAGGCGCGGTCGGGTACACGGGAAAACACACGGACGTACTGTTGTTCGTGCCACTCGTGAACCAGGACGCGTAACACGGGCGAAACACGAGCTTGACGGGCGGGCAACACCATGTCCATAACGTCAGGTTGACGGACTCAACAAAGGAGCAAAAGCGTGGCGTTTTCCACGGCCCAAGAGGTCATCAAGTTCATCGCGGATGAAGGAATCGAATACGTCGACATCCGGTTCACGGATCTGCCGGGCGCACAGCAGCACTTTTCGATCGCCGCGAAGGCGTTCACGGCGGACACCCTGGAAGACGGCCTCGCGTTCGACGGTTCGTCCGTCCGCGGCTTCCAGTCCATCCACGAGTCCGACATGATTCTGCTTCCGGACTACGCCACCGCTCAGGTCGATCCCTTCCGCAACGCGAAGACGCTGAACATCGACTTCTTCGTCCACGATCCGTTCACGCGTGAGGCCTACAGCCGCGACCCGCGCAACGTCGCACGCAAGGCCGAGGAGTACTTGGCCAGCACCGGCATCGCCGACACCGCGTACTTCGGTGCCGAGGCCGAGTTCTACATCTTCGATTCCGTGCGCTTCGATTCGCAGGCGAACGGCGCTTTCTACGAGGTCGATTCGTCCTCGGGTTGGTGGAACACCGGGGCCGAGACCGAGGCCGACGGCAGCCCGAACCTCGGTTACAAGGTTCGCTTCAAGGGTGGCTACTTCCCCGTCGCTCCGTACGACCACTACGTGGACCTGCGCGACCAGATCTCGACGAACCTGCAGAACGCAGGCTTCGAGCTCGAGCGTGCGCACCACGAGGTCGGCACCGGTGGACAGCAGGAGATCAACTACAAGTTCAACACGCTGCTCCGCGCGGCAGACGATCTGCAGCTGTTCAAGTACATCGTCAAGAACACCGCATGGCAGAACGGCAAGTCGGCGACATTCATGCCGAAGCCGCTGTTCGGAGACAACGGCTCGGGCATGCACGTGCACCAGTCACTGTGGAAGGACGGCAAGCCCCTCTTCCACGACGAGGCCGGATACGCCGGGCTGTCGGATCTCGCCCGTCACTACATCGGCGGCATCCTGCACCATGCGCCGTCGCTGTTGGCATTCACCAACCCCACGATCAACTCGTACCACCGTCTGGTGCCGGGCTACGAAGCCCCCATCAACCTGGTCTACAGCCAGCGCAACCGCTCCGCTGCGGTCCGTATCCCGATCACCGGCAACAACCCGAAGGCAAAGCGCCTCGAGTTCCGTGCGCCGGACTCCTCGGGTAACCCGTACCTGAACTTCGCTGCTCAGATGATGGCCGGTCTGGACGGAATCAAGAACAAGATCGAGCCGATGGCTCCGGTCGACAAGGATCTCTACGAGTTGCCGCCCGAGGAGGCCAAGAACATTCCTCAGGCACCGACCTCGCTGAACGCGGTCATCGACCGGCTCGAGGCCGACCACGACTACCTCACCGAGGGTGGCGTGTTCACGACCGACCTGATCGAGACCTGGATCTCGCTCAAGCGTGAGCAGGAAATCGCTCCCGTCAACCTGCGTCCGCACCCGTACGAGTTCTCCCTGTACTACGACGTGTGATCGACCTGACTTCACACTGAGAACGCCCGGCCGATTCTTTCGGCCGGGCGTTTTCGTGTTCTGGATTGTTTCTGTTCCGTGCCGATTCCGGCAAATTGCAACAGAATTCGACCCGGTCGGCGTTTGATAGTCGGTACGTGGGGTAAAGACCTGTATCTGCTGAGGGCGAACAGAGGACAACGAACTTCATGGACGCACTGTGGGAATTCATCGTCGGACGACGAAGGCAGTTGGCGATCGACTCTTATCTACATGTCTCGGCCGTCGTGCAATGCGTGATCATCGCGACCGTTATCGGCGTCGCCATCGGAATCCTCGTCTACCGCAGTCCCGCCGGATCTGCCGTCGCGACAGCCCTGGCGAGTACCGTGCTGACGATTCCGTCGTTCGCTCTGTTGGGTCTGCTCATTCCCATACTGGGACTGGGCGTTCGACCGACGGTGACCGCCCTGGTCCTGTACTCACTGCTCCCGATCATCCGAAACACGGTGGTCGGCCTCGATGCCGTGAATCCGGCGGTCACCGATGCCGCCCGCGGAATCGGGATGAGCCGCATTCTTGTGTTGCGGCGCATCGAGATTCCTCTCGCATGGCCCTCGATTCTGACCGGGATGCGCGTCAGCACGCAATTGGCCATGGGCATCCTGGCCATCGCTGCGTACGCCAAAGGCCCTGGCCTGGGCAACCTGCTGTTCTCCGGGCTGGCCCGAGTGGGCAGCCCGACCGCCGTCCCACAGGCACTGACCGGCACCATCCTCATCGTCCTGCTGGCGTTGATCCTCGATGGGATCTACGTCGTGATCGGCAAACTGACCACCTCGAGGGGTATCCGTGAGTGAGAAAACCACCGTATCCGGCGTAGAAATCGTCTTGGAGAACGTGACCAAGAGCTACCCGGGCCAAAAGGACGCCGCCGTGGACAACGTGTCCATGACCATCCCCGCGGGCGAAGTCGTCGTGCTGGTAGGGCCTTCAGGTTGCGGCAAAACGACAACCATGCGCATGATCAACCGGCTGATAGAGCCGACGTCGGGCCGCATCACCATCGGCGGTGAGGATGCACTGTCGATCAACCCGAACGAGCTGCGCCGCACCATCGGCTACTCGATCCAGCAGGCAGGTCTGTTCCCACACATGACAATTGCCGAGAACGTCGGCATGGTTCCGGGTCTGATCGGCTGGAAGAAGCCGAGGATATCGGATCGCATCGACGAAATGCTGGACCTCGTCGGTCTCGATCCATCGTTGTACCGCGAGCGCTATCCGCGCCAGCTGTCCGGTGGCCAGCAGCAACGCGTCGGTGTCGCACGCGCGCTCGCTGCCGACCCCCCGGTACTGCTCATGGACGAGCCTTTCGGTGCCGTCGATCCGATCACCCGCGGTTTGCTCCAGGACGAATTGATGCGCCTACAAGCCGAATTGGGCAAGACGATCGTATTCGTCACGCACGACTTCGACGAAGCCGTCAAGCTCGGTGATCGGATTGCCGTGCTGGGCAACCAATCTCGGATTCTGCAATTCGATACACCCGAAGCAGTTCTGGCAAATCCGGCCGACGAGACCGTCGCCGGATTCGTCGGCTCAGGTGCAGCGTTGAAGCAGTTGACGCTGATGCGTGTACGAGACATCGAATTGTCGGATGTACCGGTCATGGGCGAGGACGAGTCGGTCGAGTCGATGAACACGGCGCTCGGAAGAGACCCAGAAGCGTGGGGAATCATTCTCGACGCTCGTCGGCGACCGATTAGGTGGACCGATCGTCGCCACCTCACCGACGCGAAGAGCTTGCGCGACGTCGGCGTGCCGATGGGCGAAATGGTCTCCACTCAGTCGACTCTGCAAGATGCTCTGGAAGCGCTGCTCGCGGAGGGCAACGCGACCGCCACGGTCACCGGTAAACGTGGCGAGTACGCCGGAACCATCACCATCGAGCAACTGATCGACACCATCAAAACCATTCGTTCGCAGCATGCTCACGACCATGACGACGACAGTGCTGAAGGTCATGACTCGAACGTTGTTCGCGACGACGTGGCCACGGGAAGCGCGTCGTGACTTCCGCCGCGGAGACCTCCGCAGCCGACGCGTCAGCGGACGACGGTAACGCGCGAACGGCACAGCAGGCGGCCAAGCGCGCGGAGCGTATTCGCTTGCTGGTGCAACCCGCGATCATCGTGTTGGTCGTCGTCGTTCTTCTTGCCTACACGTTCACCCGCGACTTGAGTGCCACGCAGAAGGAGACGCTGAACGCGAGCACCCTCTTCCAGCGGCTGTCCGAGCACGTCGTCATCACGATCGTCGTCACCGCGCTCGTGCTCGCGATCGCTGTTCCTCTGGGAATACTGTTGACCCGTAACGGCTACCGAAGACTGGCACCGGTATTCATCGGTATCGCCAACATCGGTCAAGCTGCCCCGGCGGTCGGCCTGTTGGTGTTGCTCTTCCTCGCAACGGGTAAAACCGGTTTCTGGATCGGCGTACTGCCCATCGCGTTCTACTCGCTGCTTCCCGTTCTCCGAAACACGATGTTGGGCTTCCAGCAGGTCGACCCGAGCTACATCGATGCTGCACGCGGACAGGGCATGTCGAGTAGCGGCATCCTGTGGCGTATCGAGTTTCCACTGGCCGTGCCGTACATGTTGGCCGGTCTACGCACGTCGCTGGTGCTCGCGGTCGGTACGGCCACACTGAGCTTTCTCGTGGGAGCGGGCGGTCTCGGAGTTCTGATCGATACCGGATACAAGCTCTATCAGCCGCTGATCCTCGTCGTGGGAGGCGTTCTTGCCGTCGCCCTCGCGTTGTTCGTCGACTGGCTCGGAGCACTCGCGGAGGCCTATCTCGGACCGAAAGGACTCCGCTGATGCGGCGATCTACGAGACAATTCGTTGCACTCTGCGCGATCACCACGATCGCTCTGACGGGCTGTGGTCTGCAGTCGGGTAGTGCTGTGCCACTGTCCGTCGAACCCGGGAGCATCGAAGTCATGCCGGGTCTCGAGGGTGCCGAACTGACCGTCGGCTCGAAGGACTTCACCGAGCAGATCGTATTGGGCTACATCCTCGAATTCGCGCTCTCCGCTGCCGGTGCCGATGTTCGCGACCTCACGAACATCTCGGGCTCGAACAGCACCCGCCAAGCCATGGTCGCCGGGCAGGTCGACGTCACCTACGAGTACACCGGCACCGGATGGATCAACTATCTGGGCAACGAAAGTCCCATCACGGACGCCACCGAGCAGTTCGAAGCGGTACGCGACGCCGACGTCGCGAACGGATTGACGTGGGTCAATCCCGCGCCGATGGACAATACCTACGCTCTGGCGATGAATCAGACGACCGCCGAACAGACCGGTGTGAGGACACTCTCGGATTACGCCGCACTCGTGGCGCGCGATCCGGCCGCGTCAGCGTTGTGCGTGGAGACGGAGTTCAACTCCCGACAGGACGGATTCCCCGGCCTCGCAGCAACGTACGGTTTCGACCCCAATGCCGTTCCCCGCCAGATTCTGCAGACCGGAATCATCTACCAGGCGACTGCCGAGGGGTCGCAGTGCAAGTTCGGTGAAGTATTCACCACCGACGGCCGCATAAAAGGCTTGAATCTTGTTGTCCTCGAGGACGACAAGAGCTTCTTCCCGCGGTACAACGCCACCGTCGTGATCCGCTCGTCGATCGCCGAGCAGTACCCGCAAATCGCCGAGATCACCGCACCGATCTCGGCCGAGCTGACCAACGCCGAGATAACCGAACTGAACAAGCAGGTCGACGTCGACGGCCGCGAACCTGCCGACGTCGCGCGTGACTGGATGGTCGACAAGGGCTTCGTCACCGTCGGCGCGGACTAGCTGACTTTTGCATCGAACCGTAAGGATTCAGCTGATGCGGCCGAAGACACGATGGCTGCTTCCACTGTGCGTCGTCGTGATGACGGTACTGGCGAGTTGCGGTCTGCAGTCGGGCAGTGCAGTGCCGCTGCCCGTCGAACCCGGCAGTATCCAACCCTTGCCGGGGCTCGAAGGCGCACAATTGATAGTCGGCTCGAAGGAATTCACCGAGCAGGTGATTCTGGGTTACATACTCGAATTCGGGCTGGTGGCGGCCGGAGCCGACGTCCGAGACCTCACCAACATTTCGGGGTCCAACAGCACCCGCCAAGCCATGGTCTCCGGCCAGGTGGACGTCACCTACGAATACACGGGTACAGCGTGGATCAACTTCTTGGGGAACGAGACCGCCATCCCGGATGCCACCGGGCAGTTCGAGGCCTTGCGCGACCAGGACGCGGCCAACGGCCTCACCTGGGTCAACCCCGCGCCGATGGACAACACGTACGCGCTCGCGATGAATCGAGCAACGGCGGACGCGACCGGCGTCGAGACGCTCTCGGACTACGCCGCGCTCGCCGAGACCGATCCCTCCGTGGCACAGATCTGCGTGGAGACGGAGTTCAATTCACGACAGGACGGGTTTCCGGGCATGGCCGCTGCCTACGGCTTCGACCCCGATGTCGTTCCGCGGCAGGTGTTGCAGGGCGGCATCATCTATCAAGCGACCGCCGACGGCTCGCAGTGCACATTCGGTGAGGTGTTCACCACCGACGGCCGGATCAAAGGTCTCGATCTGGTCGTGATCGAAGACGACAAGAGCTTCTTTCCCCGCTACAACGCCACGGTCGTGCTGCGCACGCCGATTGCCGAGCAGTACCCGGAGATCGCCGAGGTCACCGCTCCGATCTCCGCGGCGTTGACCAACGCCGAGATCACCGGGCTCAATCGGCAGGTGGACATCGATGGCCGCGAGCCGGCAAACGTCGCACGCGACTGGATGGTCCAGCAGGGGTTCGTCACCGTCGGAAGCGACTAGTTCCCGCCGAAGGTCCTCTCCACCACTGCCTTTGCCCGACGTGTCACGCGCAGGTAGTTGTCGAGGAACGCTCCGGCGTCGCCGTTCTCCCAGCCCGCCACCTGCGCGACTGCGGAGAGCACAGCTCCCGGCCGCGGCAGCTGATCGGTGGGCTTGCCGCGCACCAGCACCAGCGCGTTGCGTGCCTTCGTCGCGAGAATCCATGCTTCCCTGAGCAATTCGACGTCGGTTTCGCTCATGAGCTCGGCTGCGCCGATGGCGTCGAGTGACTGCAGGGTCGACGTGTTGTGCAGCGTCAGAACCTTGTGTGCGTACCTGAGCTGAATGAGCTGGACGGTCCACTCGATATCGGCCAGTCCCCCGCGTCCCAGCTTGGTGTGGGTGGCGGGGTCGGCTCCCTTGGGCAGCCGTTCGGAATCGATGCGCGCCTTGATGCGTCTGATTTCGCGAACCGCGTCGGAAGACACTCCGCCTTCGGGGTATCGCACCTTGTCGGCCATCAGCAAGAACCGGATGCCGAGATCCTGGTCGCCGGCCACCTGGTGTGCCCGCAGGAGGGCCTGGACTTCCCAGGCCTGCGCCCACTGCGCGTAGTACGCGGCGTACGACGCGAGGGTGCGCACCACCGGCCCGTTGCGGCCTTCGGGCCGAAGGCCGGTGTCGACCTCGAGGGGTGGGTCGGTGCTGGGCGCGCCGAGCAACTTCCGGATGCGGTCGGCAATGGTGTTGGCCCACTTGACCGCAACGGTCTCGTCGACGCCGTCGACCGGTTCGCAGACGAACAGCACGTCCGCGTCGCTGCCGTAGCCGAGCTCCCCGCCGCCGAGGCGACCCATGCCGATGACGGCGAGAGTTGCGGGAGCAGGTTCACCGCGCTCCTTCTCGCTGGCGCGGACGGCAGCCGCAAGCGCGGCGTTGATGACCGCTGCCCACACCGAGGACAACGCACGGCACACCTGAGGTACGTCCAGCATGCCGAGGATGTCCGCCGAGGCCACCCGTGCCAGTTCGTGACGCCGCAGCGCCCTGGCAGCATTGATCGCTCGTACCGGATCCTCGTAGCGGGCCGAGGACGACAGGATTGCGCGGTAGGTCTCTTCCGGCTCGACGTCGAGCAGACGCGGGCCGGTGGGGCCGTCGGCGAACAACCGAATGACCTCGGGGGCCTTGATCAGCAGGTCCGGTACGTAGGCCGAGGAGCCGAGCACGATCATCAGTCGCTGGGCCACAGCTCCTTCGTCGCGCAGCACTCGCAGGAACCACGTCTGCTCCCCCGCCGATTCCGACAATCGGCGGTAGTTGAGCAGCCCGGCGTCGGGATCGGGTGTGTCGGCGAGCCATTCCAGCAGCGTCGGAAGCAACACGGCTTGAATCTGACCGCGACGGGTGCCCGAGCCGACGAGCGCACGAAGGTGGCCCAACGCGTTCTGCGGGGTCGCGTAGCCGAGTGCGGCGAGCTGACGCGTCGCGGCATCCGGAGTCAATCGCACTGTCTCCGAGTCGAACTTGACCACCGAATCCAGCAGAGGCCGGTAGAAGAGCTTCGCGTGCAACCGTCTGATGCGTTGCGCGTTCCGCTTGATCTCGGCGTTCAGCACACCGAGCGCATCGCGGTTGCCGTCCGGTCGCATGTGCGCCGAACGAGCCAGCCACCGCAGCGCTTCCTCGTCGTCCTGCGGAGGGAGGGTGTGTGTGCGACGCATTCGCTGCATCTGCAACCGGTGCTCGATCAGCCGAAGAAACTCGTAGGACGCCGTCAGATTCGCAGCGTCGTCGCGGCCGATGTAACCACCGTCGGTCAGTGCCGACAACGCATCGACGGTGCCGAGAACGCGCAGCGACTCGTCGGTTCGACCGTGCACCAATTGCAGGAGCTGAACGGCGAATTCCACGTCCCGCAGGCTGCCGCGTCCGAGTTTGATCTCGCGCTCGCGGAGTTCGGGCGGCACCATCTCCTCGACGCGACGCCGCATCGCTCGCACTTCGGGCACGAAGTCCTCGCGCTGGCTGGCCAACCACACCATCGGGTTGACCGCAGCGACGTAGTCGTCGCCCAGCGCGATGTCGCCCGTCATGGGACGGGCCTTGAGCAATGCCTGGAACTCCCAGGTCTTGGCCCAGCGCTTGTAGTACGCGACGTGCGAATCCAGGGTGCGGACCAGTTCGCCGCGCTTGCCCTCGGGACGCAGTGCCGCGTCCACTTCGAAGAACGCCGAGGATCCGATGCGCATCATCTCACCGGCGATGCGACTGGCCTGCGCGTCGGCGGGCTCGGCGACGAACACGACATCGACGTCGGAGACGTAATTGAGTTCGCGCGCACCGCATTTGCCCATCGCGACAACGGCCAGACGCGTCGGACACGGGGCGTCCGGGCACACGGTGGCCACGGCGACTGCCAGTGCTGCGGTGAGCGCGGCGTCGGCCATATCGGACAGCTGCGACCCGACCACCGTGTACGGCAGGACGGGCTCGTTCTCTACCGTCGCGGCGAGGTCGTAGGCGGCCAACACCATGATCTGGTCGCGGTACTTCTTGCGCAGCGCGATCACGGCGGGCGGTCCGGTGAGCGACGCGCGGTACAGGTCCGGTGCGGCATTGGGCCCGGTCTCGGGCTCGGCCCCCACTGCCTCGAGCAGTTCCGCGACCAGGGTGGCCTTGGTGGGGAGCTCGATCTTCGCCGACACCCCGCTGCTCTGACCTTCCTTGGTCAACAGCAGACGCCAGGTGCTGTCGTCGGCCACGAGATGATCGGCGAGCGCACTCGAAGCGCCGACGAGACCGAGGATGCGGCCACGGAATCCCTTGTCGGTGCGCAGTGCAGTATCGAATTCCGTCCACGCGGCACCGAGCAACTCGTACATCCGCACCAGGGTGCGTAGAGCGAGGTCCGCGTTGGGCGCGCGCGAGAGCGACCACAGCAGCTCGAGGCTTTCTTCCCCCGTCCAGCCGAGGGTGCGCAGGTCGGACGGCGCAGTTTCTTCGACGAGGCCGAGACGGCCCGGTCCGGGAACGACGGATCTGGAGGTCGGAGGACGCACCATCAGAATCCACCTCGGGGTGCCACAGGTTTACCTCGTCGTCAGTGCACAGCGACGCGAAGGCGCTCGCGTCGGCATCGGAACTACCATTGAAGGATCGACTAGAACGTAGCCCATGACGACGCCGTGCCGTTAAAGACCCAGGTAGGCCTTCAGCTCGTACGGCGTGACGTGGCTGCGGTATTCCTCCCACTCGCGACGCTTGTTGCGCAGGAAGAAGTCGAAGACGTGCTCGCCCAATGCTTCGGCGACCAGTTCGGAGCCTTCCATCGCGTTCAGTGCCTGATCGAGGTTGCCCGGCAGCTCCTTGTAGCCCATGGCGCGACGCTCGGCGGAGGTCAACGCCCAGACGTCTTCCTCGGCCTCGGGCGGAAGGGTGTAGCCCTTCTCGATTCCGCGAAGGCCGGCCGCGAGCAGCACCGCGAACGCCAGGTACGGGTTGCAGGCGGAGTCGGGGCTCCGGATCTCGACGCGACGCGACGACGCCTTGTTCGGGGTGTACATCGGCACGCGGATCAGGGCCGAGCGATTCGCCGGTCCCCACGACGCGGCGGTCGGTGCCTCGCCGCCGCGCACCAGCCGCTTGTAGGAGTTGACCCACTGGTTGGTCACGGCGCTGATCTCGTTGGCGTGCTCGAGGATGCCGGCGATGAAGGACTTGCCGGTCTCGGACAGCTGCATCGGATCGTCCGGGTTGTGGAAGGCGTTGGCGTCGCCCTCGAACAGGCTCATGTGGGTGTGCATCGCCGAGCCGGCCTGGTCGCTGAACGGCTTGGGCATGAACGTCGCGCGCACACCCTCCTCGATGGCAACTTCCTTGACCACGTAGCGGAAGGTCATGATGTTGTCGGCCATCGACAGTGCATCGGCGTAGCGGAGATCGATCTCCTGCTGGCCAGGTGCGGCCTCGTGGTGGCTGAACTCGACCGAGATTCCCATCGACTCCAGCGCGTCGATGGCGTGCCTGCGGAAGTTCGGGGCCGAGTCGTGCACGGCCTGATCGAAGTAGCCGCCGTTGTCTGCGGGGGTCGGCGGTGAGCCGTCCTGCGGGACATCCTTGAGCAGGAAGAATTCGATCTCGGGGTGCACGTAGCAGCTGAACCCGAGGTCTGCGGCCTTGCTCAACTGGCGCCGCAGCACGTGGCGCGAGTCGGCCCAGGACGGCGAGCCGTCGGGCATGGCGATGTCGCAGAACATCCGCGCGGAGTGCTGGTGTCCCTTGCTGGTGGACCAGGGCAGAATCTGGAACGTCGACGGATCGGGCTTGGCCACGGTGTCGGCCTCGGAGACACGGGCGAATCCTTCGATGGCGCTACCGTCGAAACCGATTCCCTCGTCGAATGCCCCTTCGAGCTCGGCGGGGGCGATGGCCACCGACTTGAGGTACCCGAGAACGTCGGTGAACCAGAGGCGGACGAAACGAATGTCGCGCTCTTCGAGGGTCCGGAGCACGAATTCCTTTTGACGATCCATGAACGCGAGAGTAAGCAAACGGAGTTAAATCTGTGTTACATCGTGAATTCGGTCTCACTTCGTGAAACTCCCTGCCTACTTTTCACGGCGTGAGGTAGCACGTCAGCACCGTAATCCGTCCTCCGGCGGAACCAGATCGACGAGATAGTTCACCAACGGATCGTCGACGCACTCGACGCCCGAGAAGGCGACCGTGTGCTGGGTGCCCTCGTAGGTCACCAGATCTGCGCGCAGCTGCGCAGCCAACTCCACCCCCGCCTGATAAGGCGTGGCCGGATCGTTGGTCGTCGAAACGACCACCAGCGTCGGCAGTCCCTCCACGTCGACGACATGCGGATCACTCGTGTTCGGCACCGGCCAGAAGGCACACAGATCGAGCGGCGCGTTGCCCGTCGCCCGACCGTCGTCCAGATACGGCGCGGCCGCACGGAACCTGGCGTCCGCCTCGTCGGCCTCTGCGCGGTCGGTGGTCGGCGGGCCGTCGACGCATCGAACGGCGTTGAACGCGTCGTCGATGTTGGTGTAGCTGCCGTCCTCCAGCCGTCCGGAGTAGGTGTCGGCGAGTCGGAGCAGGGTGTCGCCCCGGCCGTCGCCCAATTCGTTCAAGCCGGCCCGCAGCAGACGCCACAGCTGCTGCGAGTACAGCGCCTGCTGAACACCGGTGATCGCATCGTCGTAGCTCAGCCCGCGGGGATCGGTCGTCTCGGCCGGCCGGTCGATCAGGGGATCCACCAGCGATCGGAACTGCTCGACTGCCTGCGCCGGGTCGGTGCCGAGCGGGCAGGTCTCGGTCTGTGCGCAGTCCGTGGCGAACTCGTCGAACGCGGTCTGGAACGCCGCACCCTGGGCGACGGCCTCGTCGACGGGTGACTGGTCGGGATCGAGCGCGCCGTCGAGCACCATCGCGCGCACGTTCGACGGGAACTCCTCGGCGTACGCGGTCCCGATCCGGGTGCCGTAGGAGTAGCCGATGTAGGTCAGCTTCTCGTCGCCCAGAACCGCGCGAATGACGTCCATGTCGCGCACCACTTCCCGGGTACCGACGTGCTCGAGCACCTCCGCCCCGGTCCGATTGACGCAGTTCTCGGCGTAGTCGCGGTGTTCGGCCTCGGTCGCTGCGATGCCTTCGGGGCTGACATCCACATCCGGTTCGCGACGTTCCTGGTCGACCTCCTCGGACGTCAGGCACCGCACTTCCGGCTCGGATGCGCCGATCCCGCGTGGGTCGAAGCCGATCCGGTCGAAGCGATCGGCCACGGCGGTGCCCGCGGCCTGCTCGGCCAGGTAGAGCCCCGAGGAGCCGGGCCCACCCGGGTTCATCAATATCGAACCGATCTTCTCGCCCGTCGCCTTCGTCCGCGAGATGGCGACCTCGATGGTCGTGCCGGTGGGATCGGCGTAGTCGAGCGGCACGGTCACCATCGCGCACTCGACGGAGCCGCCCAGTTCGCTGCCGTCGGTGTTGTACCGGTCGCAGGATTCCCACTGCAGGGTCTGGGTGTAGAAACTCTCGAGCCCCGCAGGGATGGGACCGGCGACGGATGCCGGCGACGACGCCTCGGAGTTCTCCGGTGTGGCTGTGGGCTCGGGGCCGGAGCAGCCCGCGAGCACCACGGCGACGGCGGACAGCGCCACGACCGTGCTCCTGGTGCGCGTTCTCATGCCACGATCGTGCCAGGTCCTGCGAGCGCGCCTCGTCCTCGCTGCCCGGCGAGGACGCCGTCGGAGCACTAGCGTGGACGCCGTGCAGGCACTTCGACTCGCCCTCGCCCAGATCAATTCCGTCGTCGGTGATCTCGCCGCGAACTCCGCGGCGATCGTCGAGTGGACGGTCCGCGCGGCCCACGACGGGGCCAACGTGGTGGTGTTTCCCGAAATGGCGCTCACGGGATACCCCGTCGAGGATCTGGCACTGCGACCGTCGTTCGCCGCCGCATCGGTTCGTGCCCTCACCGAGTTGGCGACAGCCCTGGACAAGGCCGGATGCGGCGACCGCATCGTGGTGGTCGGCTACCTCGATCGCGACGCCGAGGGCTCGCGGAACAGCGCGGCGGTGATCGTCGACGGGCGGGTGACGACTCGATACGACAAACATTCGCTCCCCACCTACCGAGTGTTCGACGAGGCCCGCTACTTCGCTCCCGGATCGTGCTTGAGCATCGTCGCAGTCAACGGAGTGAGACTGGGTGTTGTTGTCTGCGAAGACATCTGGCAACCGGGCGGCTCCGTGCCTGCCTATGCTACAGCCGGGGTGGACATGCTGCTCTGCCTCAATGCCAGTCCCTTCGAACAGGGCAAGGACGAGGTGCGGCGCTCCATCGCCCGGCGCCGGGCCACCGAGATCGGAGCGCCGATCGCCTACGTCAACGTCGTCGGCGGACAGGACGAGCTGGTGTTCGACGGGGCGAGCTTCGTCGTCGGGCCGGACGGTTCCACCTGGGGCCGCTCCCCCCAATTCGTCGAGCATCTCCTGATCGTCGACGTCGACGCCCCGGCTGCACCACATCCCGACGCGGCCGAGGTACCCGGCTGGACCATCGACCGGGTGACGCTCCCCGACGCGGCCGTCACCGGCTGGCAGCGAGCCGAACCGTATCTCGCAGAGATCGCGAGCACCGAGGAACAGGTATGGGGCGCGCTGGTCACCGGTCTACGAGACTACGTGCACAAGAACGGCTTTCGGTCGGTCGCCCTCGGACTGTCCGGCGGCATCGACTCGGCGGTGGTCGCGGCCATCGCCGTCGACGCACTCGGTAGCGATGCGGTACACGCAGTGTCGATGCCCTCTACCTACTCGTCGGATCACTCCCGCACCGACGCAGAGGAATTCGCGTCGCGCACCGGCATCCATTTCCGCGTCGAGCCGATTGCAGACATGGTCGCCTGCTACGTCGACCAGCTGCACCTGACCGGCCTGGCCGAGGAGAACATTCAGGCACGGTGCCGGGGCATGGTGTTGATGGCACTGTCGAACACCTCCGGCCATCTGGTGCTGGCGACCGGAAACAAATCCGAACTGGCCGTTGGCTATTCGACGATCTACGGTGATGCCGTCGGCGGCTTCGCACCGATCAAGGATGTACCGAAGTCGCTCGTATGGGATCTGGCGCGCTGGCGGAACAAGTCCGCTGCCGACCGTGGGGACATCCCACCGATTCCCGAGTCGAGCATCGACAAACCACCGTCCGCCGAGCTCCGTCCCGGACAACTCGACACCGACTCGTTGCCCGATTACGACGAACTCGACGCCATACTGTTTCGGTACGTGGACCACGACCAAGGCTTCGTGGACATCGTGGCGGCCGGTTTCGACGCGGCGGTGGTCGCGGACATCCTGCGCAAGGTCGACGCGTCCGAGTACAAGCGGCGTCAGTATCCGATCGGTACCAAGGTCACCTCTCGTGCGTTCGGGCGCGACCGCCGCATGCCGATCACCAACGGTTGGCGCGACTACGCGGCCCTCGACGAGGTGTGACGAATTGCACTGCCGGTAGCGCTCCGGCAGGTCGCGTGCAGTGGCAGACTCGTGCACGTCATCACACCCCATCCCGGGGACCCGCCGAGCGGGCCTCGAGGACCAGAAAGGGACAAAGATGTCCGACACTGCTGTGTACGGCGGATCTGCTCAGGAAGCACCCTCCACCGCACTGACCCGTAAGACCCGCACGCACCACCTTCTCCAGATGAAGGCGGACGGCGAGCGCTGGGGAATGCTCACCGCATACGACTACTCCAGCGCCCGCATCTTCGAAGAGGCCGGAGTTCCTGTTCTCCTCGTCGGCGACTCGGCGGCAAACGTCGTCTACGGCTACGACACCACCGTGCCGATCACCGTCGACGAACTTCTTCCGCTGGTCCGTGGAGTCGTCCGCGGCGCACCGCATGCTCTCGTCGTCGCAGATCTGCCCTTCGGCACCTACGAGGCCTCGCCGCAGCAGGCTCTCGAAACCGCAGTCCGGTTCATGAAGGAAGGGCTCGCGGGCGCGGTCAAACTCGAAGGCGGCGAGCGCGTGGCCGCTCAGATCGCCGCGATCACTGCCGCGGGCATCCCCGTGATGGCCCACGTCGGCTTCACCCCGCAGAGCGTCAACACCTTGGGCGGATTCCGCGTCCAAGGACGCGGTGACGCGTCCGAGCAGCTTGTCGCCGACGCCATCGCAGTCCAGGAGGCCGGTGCGTTCGCGGTCGTCATGGAGATGGTTCCCGCCGACATCGCCGGTCAGGTCACCCGCAAGCTGACCATTCCGACGGTCGGTATCGGCGCGGGCAACGAATGCGACGCGCAGGTTCTGGTGTGGCAGGACATGGCCGGCTACACCAACGGCAAGACCGCGAAGTTCGTGAAGAAGTTCGCCGATGTCGGCGATTCACTGCGCACCGCTGCCACCACGTACCTGTCCGAGGTGCGATCGGGAGTCTTCCCCGGGCCCGAACACAGCTACTGATCGTCCTCGCCTCGTCCATGTTCGGGTGGCACACTCGGTGCCATGAAACTCAGACGGGGTACGACGTCCATCGCAGGAAGAGGCGCAGTCGCAGTGGCAGGCGCGGCTGCGCTTCTCGTCGTAGCGACTGCATGCAGCACCGACACCACCAACACCGGTTCGTCGTCGACCACGACGGTCGCACCGACCACCACGGTCACGGCACCGCCTGCGGACGCAGTGATCACCGAT
Source organism: Rhodococcoides navarretei (assembly GCF_038069675.1). Taxonomy (NCBI): domain Bacteria; kingdom Bacillati; phylum Actinomycetota; class Actinomycetes; order Mycobacteriales; family Nocardiaceae; genus Rhodococcoides; species Rhodococcoides navarretei. The sequence goes on along the minus strand of NZ_JBBPCN010000001.1, from coordinate 2,106,753 downwards.
GCGCAGAAGCAACAGCTGTGCACCGATCTCGAGGCGCAGCTGTCCAATTGGCGTGTCCAGGGGCCCACTCTGGGCCGCGGCGGGCTGAACATCCTGGTGCAGACCTGGGCGGCGCAGAGCGGTGTCATCAACCTGCAGGTGGTGCAGAACCGAGCGATCGTCGACGAGATCACGACGGAGACGTGCTCGGAGGTGCGGGACGAGGCCATCCGATCCCTCGACATTCCGGACCTCGCCTCCGGTTTGGTGGGCTTCTAGTATGCGCACCCTCTACCCCGAGATCGCCCCTCTCGAGACCGGACACCTCGATGTGGGTGACGGCCAACAGATCTACTGGGAAGTCTCGGGCAACCCCGACGGTGCGCCGGTGGTGTTCGTGCACGGCGGTCCGGGCGGTGCCACCAATCCGTTGCAGCGCCGGTACTTCGACCCGCAGGCCTATCGAATCGTGTTGTTCGATCAGCGTGGTTGCGGGCAGTCGACACCCCACATCGCCGACGGTGCCGATCTGTCGGTCAACACCACCGACCGGTTGATCTCGGACATGGAGAAGCTCCGGGAGCACTTGAGCATCGACACGTGGTTGGTGTTCGGCGGATCATGGGGATCGACGTTGTCGCTGGCCTACGCACAGTCGCACCGAGATCGCGTGCGAGGGCTGGTACTGCGAGGGATATTTCTGGTACGGCCGTCCGAGATCGACTGGTACTACGGCGGCGGGGCAGGCCACCTCTTCCCCGATCTGTGGGAGAAGTTTCTCGAACCGATTCCGCAGGACGAACGCGACGGCGATCTCGTCGAGGCGTATCACCGGCAGTTGATGTCCGAGGACCGCGAAGCCGCAACTCGCGCTGCGGTGGCGTGGTCCACCTGGGAGGCGGCGACGAGTTACCTCCTGCCGAAATCGGATGCAGTGCAGGACAACTCGGATCCACGGTTCGCCCTGGCATTCGCCGGTATCGAGAACCACTACTTCCGCAACAACTGCTTTCTCGAAGAGAACCAACTGCTCCGCGACGCCCACCTGCTCGACGGCATTCCCGGAGTCATCGTGCAGGGCCGTTACGACGTCGTGTGCCCGACAACGAGTGCCTGGGCACTGCACAAGGCTTGGCCCTCAGCGGATCTCGTGATCGTCGACGACGCAGGGCACTCTGCCGCCGAACCGGGCATCGTGCATCACCTCGTGGAGGCCACAGACCGTCTCAGGCCGTGACGGGTACGTAATCGAAGGCAACTGTGCGTGAGTCGGTGTCGGCCCGGGCCAACCGGACCGTCACCGACTCCCCCGCAGGTGGTTCGCCGTCGCATTTTCCGAGGACGATGGGTTCCGACACCAACACCTCGGCGTCACGTTTGCCCTCGGCACCGCGCAGAACGACAGCCGAGAAATTGTCGCCCACTCGATTCTTCAGCACGTGTGCTTCGGTGAGATCGATGCAGGCGCGGTCCACTTTCGATGCCGCAGAATCCGATCCGCGCATGATCGTGGGCAGCTCCGGCAGAGCCTGCGCCGCCCAGTCCGGCACCGATGCGCCGGCGACCACGGCCAGGCACACCTCGGTGGCGAAGCGGTCGGACAGCCTCCGCAGCGGTGCCGTCACATGGGCATAGGGCGCGCCGATCCCCGCATGTTCCACCGACGCATCGCCGTCGACGGGGTCGGTCGTACGGTCGAACGCGAGATAGTCCGCACCTCGCAGCAATCCCGTCGCCCGAGTCATCATCGCCAGCGTCGACGGCTCGTCGGTGGGCAGGCCTGCCAGTACGGCACCGGCGGATGCGCCTGCAGGCCAGTCGATTCCGAGCGCTTCGGCGGTATTCTTCAGTGCGTCCACGGATTCGGACGAGGCGGGCGGCAGGGTGCGCACGATGCCGATTCCGGCGTCGAGCATGATTCTGGCGGCGCACATTCCCGTCAGCAGCGACACCTCGGCGTTCCACCCGTCCACTGCAGTGCGTGGCTGCAGGACGGTGCGCCAACCCCGCCCGTCGGGAACCACTTCCTGTTCGGGAAGCGTGATGTCGACGGCTCCGCGCCGTCTGGCTGCAGCTGCGCGCTGGGCCCCGAACTCGGCCAGCGCTGCGATGGACGGATGCGGTGCCCCCGCGTCGACATCGGCTTGCACTGCGGCGTAGTCGAGCCGGGCGGTCGACCGAACGAGCGCGCGGGTGACCGTCCACGCGGCAGCCTCGCCGACGTCGTCGAGTTCGATGGTCCACAGCGCGGCGCAGCGAGTCCGCCCCTCCAGCAAACTGCCCGAACCCTCCGACAGCTCTCGCGGATGCAGCGGCACGGACCCGTCGGGAAGGTAGAACGTCTGGCCGCGTCGACGGGTCTCGGTGTCGAGCGCTCCCCCGGGCGTCACCAGTGCGCCCACGTCGGCGATCGCATAGTGCACCACCAAACCGTTGGACGTCTTCTCGATATGTACGGCTTGGTCGAGGTCCTTCGAGCCGGGTGGGTCGATGGTCACGAACGGGATGTCGGTGCGGTCGATTCTGCTGTCGGCGTGCAGGTCTCGGGCGTCGACCGCCTCGCGCATCGCGTCTGCGTCGAATGCTTCGGTGAGTGCGAACTCGGATCTGATGGCCTCGAAGTCGAAGCCCGGGGCCCTCAGCCGGGTGAGCAGCACCGTCAGTTGTTCCAGTCGTCGTCGGAATCGGCAGCCTTGTTGCGAGCCGCGGCGATCTTCAACGCCTGTTCAGCGGTGGCCTTGTCCGGATACGGGCCCATGCGGTCGAGGGCGTTGGTCTGCTTGCCCTGCACGACCTGCTTGGTGCTGATGTCGTAGTACCAGGAGGTGTCGTCGTCGGTCATGACTTCCAGTGTGCCCCATGCAGCGACGCCGCAGGAGAACTGCGGGAGAAATAGTGGGTGCGAACGAGTCGGCCTGTAAGCCGGATCCTGTCTGCCGTTCCTGCTTTCGCAGGTTCGGCTGGACGACCATCCATCTGGGCACACCGTTGCCGGGTACCTCGAGCAGTCCACCCGCAGGCTCGGGCGAGCAGCCCTCGAGCACCTGCGCAGCTGCACCACTTTCGGGGTGCAGCCTTCGACCTTGCTCCGGGCGGGGTTTACCTAGCCATCCCAGTCACCTGGGATGCTGGTGCGCTCTTACCGCACCGTTTCACCCTGACCTGCAGTTCGATTCCGAAGAACCGTCCCGCAGGCGGTCTGTTTTCTGTGGCACTGTCCCGCGAGTCACCTCGGGTTGCCGTTAACAACCGCCCTGCTCTGTGGAGTCCGGACTTTCCTCGGCTCGAAGCGCGACGACACTCGGTCGCCGGTCCTCCGAGCCGCAGCCGTCCGGCCAACTCGTTCGCAGTTGCGTACTCTACTCGGCTCGCTCGAGGGGCCCGGTGCCTGCCCGACCACGAAGAACGGTCGCACTCGTGACGACCGCAGCAGCGGTGACGGCCGCGCCGACCAAGGCAGCCGACGTGTACGACCCTTCCATCGGAAAGGTGGAACCGGCGCTCGTTCCAGCGGCCAGGACGAGACCACCGAGCGCGCTACCGAACGCGAACCCGACACTGCGCACCACCTGGTTGACGCTCATGGCGCTCGAGGTCTCCCCCGACGGAACCACCGAAAGAACGACGGCAGGCATCGCCGCCGAAAAACTCCCGACACCGAAGCCCAGGATCGACATCGCGAGGCAGAGTTCCAGGACGCTGGTTCGGGTTCCGGCGAACAGCGCGAGGGCCCCTAGAACGACGAGTGCGCTGACCGTCAGAGCGTGGGCGGGCCCCACCCGACGTAGTGCACTTGGCACCAATTTGCCCGCGAGAAACCCGAACACGGAGAACGGAACCAGGACCAGTCCTGCCGTGAAGACGTCGAGCCCGAAGCCGTATCCAGCACCGGACGGCGTCTGCGCGTATCGCGTCACTATGGTGAGCAGGAGATACATGCCTATGCCGCCCAGGAACATCGCTCCGTTCGCCCCGACCACGGCCCGATGGCGGAGCAACCGGAGATCGACGAGCGGTGCCGAGCTCCTGAGTTCGACGCGGACCCACATGCCCGCACTGACGACCGCGACTGTGGCCAGTGTCCCCACCGCCCATGGGTGGCTCGTCCACAGCGCAGTCTCACTGACGAGAATCAGCACCGGGGAGAGGGCGAGCGCGAGCAGCAGTGCACCGGGGACGTCGATCCGCAGCGAGTCTTTCTGCGCAGCTACAGGAATGACTCTCAGCGCAACAAGCAGCGCAAGGACGGTGATCACAGCACCGAATCCGTAGGCGGCGCGGATTCCACCGTGCTCGGTCAACAGCCCCGACAACGGGTACCCCACGCCGACGCCCGCCGTCGATGCAACCGACAACAACGCAATGGTCGATCCAGAGCGTCTGTCGGACAGATGATCTCGGGCAACCCCCATCAGCATCGAGGTCAGAGCGAGCCCCACTCCCTGTGCTGCTCGGCCGAGGAGCAACCAGGTGAAGGACAGTGGGAGTGCGGTCAGAACTCCTCCGACCGACACCACGCCGAGTGTCCCGAGAATCGCTGCCCTTCGATGCGGGCCCGATCCGAGACGGCCCAGAATCGGTGTCGTGACGGCACCCGTCAACAGCGCCACCGTCAACGTCCACTGCGCGCTCGACAGCGATACATCGAATGTGGTTGCAACACTGGTGATCAACGGAGCACCGAGACTGCCGACGGCGGCCACCACGACCCCGACGAACACCAGCGAACGCACGAGCAGTCGCGAGTCGTGGCACTCGGCCTCGGCGGTCATCGGTTCGTGTCGCTCGTGATGTGGTCGAACAATCCGGCCTGGATGCGAGTGCCCACTCCGTTCGCCCATGGTGCGTCGACGTCGTCGATCTGCAGGGCCGCACCACTGTTGAGCAGCATGCCGAACGCGAGAAATGCTTTCACGGTCACGGCATCGAGCCCGGTGATCTCCGCAACGGTGTTCCACATCCGGCCGAAGCCCACCCGCACCGCGTCCCGGACCTCGGGGTCGCCACATGCTGCGATCCCTTGTAGTTGCAGCAACAGTGAGGTTCGATCCTCGAGCATGGTGTAGTAGCGCTCCCCCATCGACGCCAACGCCCGTTGCCCGGTGTCCGTACCCGCCGCTTCGCGCATTCCGTCCGCCAACCGATCGAAGGACGCGACGACCAATTCGGAGAACAGCGCTTTCTTGGTTCCGAATATCCGAAAGATGTAGGCCTGGGTGATCCCGGCTGTGCGGGCGATCGCCTCGGTCGAACCGCCGTGGAGTCCGGCCGTCGCGAACTCTTCCGCTGCGATCCGCAGGATCTGCTCGCGACGGTCGGGTCCGGTCATCCGTTCCCGCTGTGCCATGAGCACTAAGTTACTGGTTACTAACTACTTACCCAAGGTCTTTGTCGAGCGCTTCACTACAGTTCCTCCCATGAACGAATGGGTCGTGTTGCTGCGCGGCATCAACGTCGGCGGCATCAATATCAAGATGGCCGATCTCCGCGCCGCCCTGACATCGGCCGGCTTCACCGATGTCCGGACCGTTCTGGCGACCGGAAATGTCCTGCTGTGCTCCCCGCTGACCGCCGCCGAGGTGAAGGCACAGGTGGAGAGCGCGCTGGCCCAGACGTTCGGCTACCAGGCCTGGGTTGTCGTGCTGGACGTGCCGACACTTCGGGCAATAGTGGATTCCTACCCGTTCGACGCCGAACGGGATGGCTGGCATCCTTATGTCGTGTTCGGTAGCGATGATAGCCATGTGACCGAATTGTCCGCTCTTGCAGACGAACTCGACCCCGAGCTCGAAAGGATCGACGAGGGGAACAGCGTGCTCTACTGGGAGGTGCGCAAGGGCAACACCACCGACAGCACGTTCGGGAAAGCCACGGCCAAAGCGAAGTACAAGGCCACGACCACGACGCGAAACGTGCGCACGCTCGTGAAGATTCTCGCGTGACCGTTCTTGCCGCGGCATTGGTCGCTGCTGTGCTCGCGTTCGCCATCGTTCGCCCGCGCGGTCTCCCCGAGATCGTCGCCGCGCTGCCCGCCGCGGCGGTCGTTCTGCTCGTCGGCCTCGTCAGCCTCGACGCTGCGCGCGAGCAAGTACTCGAACTCGCTCCCACCGTCGTGTTCCTGGCGTTCATCCTGATCCTGGCCCATCTCTCGGACGCGCTCGGCGCATTCACCTGGATCGCGGCGAAGCTACGACGAGGCGCGAAGGGCAGCCCACGCAGACTGCTGACCCTGGTGTTTGCAGCAGCCGCATCGACCACGGCAGTCCTCAGTCTCGACGCCACCGTGGTTCTGCTGACGCCGGCCATCATCGGCGCTGCTCGATTACTCGGAATGTCTGCTCGCCCCCACAGTTACGCCACTGCGCACCTGTCCAATTCGGCGTCGACGCTGCTGCCCGTGTCGAACTTGACCAACCTGCTCGCCTTCGCAGCGACCGGTTTGACCTTCCTGCACTTCACCGCTCTGATGGTCCTGCCCTGGATATTCGCGGTGGTCATCGAGTTGGCTGTGTTCCTGATCTTCTTCCGCAAGGATCTGAGCCGCACCGCCACACCGCCAGAGAACTTGACCCAGCAGAGCGCCGACGACGTACCCGCACCGCGGATCACTCTCGTCATCCTCGCCGCGACACTCATCGGCTTCGCAGTGGCAGGCCTGTTCGACATCGAACCGTTCTGGGTGGCGGCAGTGGGGTCGGTGGCACTCGCGATCCCGGCACTTCGAGGTCGGCGCACCACGCCTCGCGCCATTCTGCGCGGTGCCGATCTGCCGTTCTGCGGCTTCGTCTTCTTGCTCGGCATCGTCGTGCTCGGCGTCACCACGGGACCGATCGGTGACTGGCTGGCGCGAATCCTGCCGTCCGACACCACCTTCATGTCGCTCTTGGCCGCGGCGGCCATTGCGGCGGTGGCGTCGAACATCGTCAACAACCTGCCCGCGACGCTGCTGTTACTGGCCGCCTTCGGGGCCGACGCTCCCCCGGCGCTGTTGTTGGCCATGGTGATCGGGGTGAACCTCGGCCCCAACCTGACCTACGTCGGCTCGCTGGCAATCATGCTGTGGCGACGCGTCGCATCGGCCAACGACGAGCCGGCAGATCTGCGAACCTTCACCGTGCTGGGCGTCATCACCACACCGCTGACCATCGTCGGTGCCGTGGCGGGCTTATGGCTCGCGCTGCAGATTTGACCCTCGATACACGGCTCGTGAACCGAACAGGCGAGTCCCGACAGCTGCCGGGTAAGGCCGTCGGCAAACCTGCTCGAAAATCGGCGCGGAGTCAGATCAAGCGTCGTGTGCGGAGTGTCGAGACCGCCAGCCCCACACCGAACACCGCGGCACCGATCACCGCTCCCAGCACCGGCAACAGCAGCCCCGCATGCACGGTGTCGAACAACGGCGGACCGCCGTAGATGTCCAGACGCGCAGCGCCGGTCGGCCCGAGGTCGCCGAAATAGGGATCCGCGACCATCCTGACGCGGATCTCGGGAGGTTCGCTCCGAGCCCACCATGCTGCCCCCGCGCCGACGCTGCCTCCCGACACCAGGGTGGCCGCGATGAGCTGCAAGGGACTGCGAAGAAACCGACCGAGAGCGATCGACACGAGAGCACCGACCACAAGAGCGGCAACCGGAGCGACCCACGTGATCGGCCACCATGTCGGTCCCGACACGTACTGCACGTAGTCGTACACGCGAAAGTACCCGGTGTCACTCGGATTCACAGGCGGTGGCGCATCCGCATCGAGCCAACTCCGCGTCACCCCGTACCGCCACCCGAACGCGACTGCCAGACCGGCAACGGCCGATGCGAACGATGCCAAGACAATCCAGTGGGCCGCCACGGGCTCGCGGATACCGTTCTCGGACATACGAACCGCGTTCTCCTTCGATGCTCCGAAAGGATCAGGCCAGTCGAGTCAGGTGCGAGGTGTCGTTGACCAATCGCACCGAGGCCCCCCCGTCGGGGTAGAACTCGGCGATGCTCAGCGACGCGAGGTCGAGGTGCAGTCGATACAGCAGCGACGGGCCGACGTCGAGTGCAAGCTGCAGCAGCATCTTGATCGGGGTGACATGGGTGACCACCAGAAGGGTTTTTCCGGCGTACTCGGCGAGCAACTGATCGCGGGTTGCTTCGATGCGCGTGCGCACCGCGTCGAAGCTCTCCCCATTCGGCGGTGCTGCGGACGTCTTACCGAGCCAGTCCTGATGCTGCTCCGGGTATCGCTCTTTCGCCTCGCCGAACGTCAAGCCCTCCCAGTCGCCGAAATCGGTCTCGATGAGACCGTCGACGGTGGTCACGGGCAATCCGAGGCGGTCGGCCGTCGCTGCGGCGGTCTGCTGGGCGCGTGCGAGCGGCGAGGCAACGATGGCGTCGATATCGGTACGTGAACCGAGAACCGTTGCCGCAGAATCGGCTTGACGTCGACCCAGCTCGGTCAGATCCGGATTTCCGCGACCGGAGTATCGCCGGTCGACCGACATGGGGGTCTGGCCGTGACGCAGCAACAGCAGGCGAGTCGGCTCCCCCATCGCGCCGGTCCACCCGGGCGACTCGGTCTTCTTCGCAACCGGCTCGGCGTCGGGCAATTCCGACAGGTCCACACCTTCGGCAGCTGCGTCCATCGCCTCGTTGGCCAGCGCATCGGCGTGTGAATTCTGCGAGCGCGGAATCCACTCGTAGGTGACGGAGTCGAAGTGGCGAGCCAGTTCGGCCGCTGTTCGCTGCAACGGGATCATGTCCGGGTGCTTCACTTTCCAGCGTCCGGACATCTGTTCGACGACGAGCTTGGAGTCCATACGGACGGCAACCTCACGAGCTCCGACATCACGAGCCGCAGTCAATGCCGCGATCAGTCCGTTGTACTCGGCGACGTTGTTGGTGGCCACGCCGAGCGATGCCCGACGCTCGGCGAGCACCTGCGAGCGATCGGCGCTGAACACCACAGCGCCGTACCCTGCCGGGCCGGGGTTACCGCGCGACCCTCCGTCGGCCTCGGCGACGACCCTCGATACCGGGCTCAAATTCCGGATTCCTTGGTGCGCACCAGAATTGCGTTGCATTCGGAGCAACGAATCAAAGCATCCGCGGGCTTGTTGGCGATGCTCGCGATCTCGTTGCGATCGAGTTCGATTCGGCACGCTCCACAGCGGCGAGCCTGCAGCAGTGCCGCACCACGGCCGGTGAGCGCTCGCTGCTTCTCGTAGAGCGCAAGCAGATCCGCGGGCAATCCCGAGGCCAACGACTCGCGGCGCTCGGCGCTGCGCTTCTCCGCGACATCGAGGTCCGCGACGGCGTCGTCGCGGCGACGGCCCGCGTCGACCAATTCGTCTTCGATCTGCGTCAGCTGCGCACCGGCGTGCTCGTAGTCCCGCTCACTGGCCTCACGCTGTTCCATGACCTCGAGCAGTTCCTCTTCGAGGATCCCCTGGCGCCGTTCGAGGCTGCCGAGTTCATGCTGGAGTTCGGTCATCTGCTTCGGAGCGATGGTGCCACTCTCGAGCATTTTCTTGTCGCGGGCCTCGCGCTGACGAACGGCGTCGACCTCGCCCTCCAGTTTGCGAATGTCCCGATCTAGGTCGTCCATCGAGATCTGCACCGTCACCGCGGCGTCCTTGCGGGTGGTGCGCTCGGTCTCGAGCTTGTCCACCTCCTGCTGCTCGGGGAGGCTTTTGCGGCGGTGGGCGATCTGCGAGAGTTCGGTATCCACACCGGCCAATTCGAGCAGCGAGGCCTGGACTTTGGGATCGACGTTCACGCTTGATGACTCCTGCGACTATGGAAGTTGGTTCCGATCACCCTACCGGCTGCTCGAAACCGAGAAAGCCGGATCGGCTCCGACCGCCTGTCGCGGGTTCACCGGTCACAGCGTCCAAGGGTCCGTACGCACGTCGGAGACCCGGCTGCTCCACCCGTCGGTGTCACCGAATGCGGCGTCGACGATGCCCCGCGCCTGTTCGCACCACGGGAATTCCGAGGCCCAGTGCGCGGTGTCGATCACCGCGGGGCCACCCGCCCGCAGGTGCTCGTCGACGGGGTGGTGCCGCAGATCCGAGGTGACGTACACATCGGCATCGGTACCCGCCACCGCGGAAAGGAACGAGTCACCCGCTCCCCCGCACATCGCAACCACAGAGACCGTGGCCTCCGGATTTCCGGCGGCGCGTACTCCCCACGTCGTGGCAGGTAACGCGTCGCGGACGACGTCGGTGAACTCCGCGAGGGTCATCGGACTCGGTAGCTTTCCGATGCGGCCCAGGCCGGTACACGACGGTAAGGCCGCGGACTCGAACACATCGAACGCGGGCTCCTCGTACGGGTGTGCCCGACGCATCGCCGAAAGCAATTGAGCACGTGCCCCTTTGGGGGCAACAACTTCGATGCGATCCTCCGCCTCGGTGTGCACCTCTCCCAGAACACCGAGCGTCGGGTGCGCGTTCGGTCCCGGACGGAATTGGCCGAGACCCGCACTCTGCCAGCTCGCTTCGCTGTAATCGCCGATCTGCCCGGCTCCGGCGTCGAACATGGCCTGTCGCACCGCGGCCGAATCGGAGGTCGGCACGAAGACCACCCACTTGTCGTGCGAGGGAGAAGGAATGGGATCGAGTGGCCGGGTGTCGATCACCCCGAGCGCGGACGCGAGTGCATCCGACACCCCGGGATCGGCGGAGTCGGCGTTGGTGTGGGCGGTGAACAGCGCGCAGTCGGCCTTGATCAGGCGGTGGATCACCGAGCCCTTCGGGGTGTCGGCCGCGACGGTGTCGACCCCTTTGAGCAGTAAGGGATGGTGGGCCACGATGAGATCAGCACCCCGGGCGATGGCGTCGTCGACCACTGCATCGGTGACGTCGACCGTGTAGACAACCTGCTGCACAACAGCTTCGGGATCTCCGCACACCAGGCCCACCGAGTCCCAACTCTCCGCCAGACGCGGTGGGTACGCGGCGTCGAGTACCTCGATGACGTCCGCCAGTGTCACTGCCATGTTCGCTGCTCTCCTCACAGAACGGTGTTCAACGCGTCCACCAGTATGTCGACCTGCTTCGAGTCCCGTACCGCGACGCGCAGGTGGTGACGGTCGAGCCCTGGGAACGTATCTGCCCGTCGCACCGCGATACCCATCGTGCGCAGTCGTTCTCGAACGAGATCGGCACCGTCGACGCGCATCAGCAGAAACGGCGCGCGGGCCGGGCCGGTGATGTCGAGACCAAGAGCTTCGAGTCGCGGAATCATCGCGGTGCGTTCGCGGTCGATGCGCTCGGACTCGGCGCGTGCCTGTTCGACGGCGAACGGTTCGGTGCAGGCGCGGATCGCTTCGAGCTGCAGACTCCCCAGTGGCCAGTGGGCGCGGCCGTACTGCAGCCTCGCGAGGACGTCGGGGTGGCCCAATGCGTATCCGCATCGCAACCCCGCGAGCGCCCAGGTCTTCGTCAGGCTGCGCAGAACCAGCACGTCGTCCAGGCTTTGTGACGCCAGGGACTCCCCCGCCCCGAGAACGGCGTCGGCGAAGGCCTCGTCGACCACCAGCGTGCGTCCCGACTCACGCAGACTCAGGACCGCCTGACGGGGATGCAGGACCGACGTGGGGTTGGTCGGGTTGCCGATGATCACCATGTCGGCGGCGTCGGGCACGAGCGTCGGATCGAGTTCGAAAGGCGACGGCAGGATCACTCGGTGGACCGGGACACGAGCCTGCTCCAGTACCCAGTCGGGCTCGGTGAACGACGGGTGGATCGTCGCAACGAGCTGGGGCCTCAGCCGCGGCAGCATCGAGAAACCTTCGGCCCCACCGCTGAGCAGCAGTACCTCGTCCGTTGAGCGGCCGTGGTGTGCGGCCACCTGCTCTCGTGCGGCCCTGTCCGCGGCCACGCTCGGGTACGAACCCAACGAACTCAGTGCCGCAGAAAGCCGCTCGCGAAGCCAGGCCGGCGGACCGTCGCCCCGCACGTTGACGGCGAAGTCGACGAATCCGGAATCGACCTCCACGTCTCCGTGGTGACGGAGTAACGCATCGGGATCGGCAGCTGAGTCGGACATCGCGACGAGCGTAGCCGCGCCGTCACCGAACAGCCCGCACCGATAGGCTTCGACGCATGTCTGTCGATGTACCCGCGTCCGTTGTCCTGTTCGATCTCGATGGGACCTTGACCGATTCCGCACCGGGAATTCACGCCGGTTTTCGTCATGCATTGGCGTCGGTGCAGGCTCCCGAACCGACCGAGGAACAGCTGTCGCTGGTCGTCGGACCACCCCTGATCGACACGTTGCGCGGGCTCGGCCTGGACGAGGATGCGGCGCAGCGTGCATTGGCGGCGTACTTCCAGCGCTACGACGAGCGGGGCTGGGCCGAGAACACCGCGTTCGACGGCATCGAGACGGTGTTGACGCGTTTGCAGGATCGCGGCGTCCGCCTCGGCGTTGCGACGTCGAAGTCGGAGCGATTCGCCGTTCGGATTCTGGACCACTTCGGTCTGTCGCGGTACTTCGAGTTCATCGGCGGTGCCAGCAACGACGGCACCCGACGGGCGAAGTCCGATGTGATCGCGCACTCGCTGACCAACCTCGGCATCGACCCGGTGGAGTCCGCGGACGGCGGCACCGCCGGGGTGATCATGATCGGTGATCGCGACCACGACGTGCACGGTGCCGCTCGGTTCGGCATCCCCACGGTGTACGTGGAGTGGGGCTACGGCATCGACGGCGAGAGCGACGACGCCGCGTTCACCGCATCGAGCATGGACGAACTGGCCACCGTGCTGGAGCAGAACACAGCGAGCGTGCGATGAACGAGCCGCTGCATGTGACATTCGTGTGCACCGGCAACATCTGCCGGTCCCCGATGGCAGAGAAGGTCTTCGCGGGGCATCTGCGCGACGCCGGTCTGGGCGAGGCGGTACGTGTCTCGAGCGCCGGGACCGGTGGTTGGCACGTGGGCGACGGCGCAGATCCGCGAACCGTCGCCGAGCTCGATGCCCACGGATACGACAGCGAGCATGCGGCGGCGCAGGTCGGGCCGGATCATCTGGCGGCGGATCTGATCGTCGCGCTCGATACCGGCCACGCGCGCGCCCTGCTGCAGCTCGGTGCACCGGCAAATCGTGTCGCGTTGCTGCGGTCGTTCGATCCCGACGCCGACGACTCCTCGGTGGCCGATCCGTACTACTCGTCCGATTCGGCGTTCGCCGAGGTGCGTCAGCAGATCGAAAGCGCCGTTCCCGGCATGCTGGACTGGGCACGGTCTCGGCTCTCTCGCTGACCCGGCTACCGTGGTGGAGTGCGAAAGTTAGCGTTCTTGCTGCGACCCAAATGGTTGGTACTGGCTGCGGTGGTGCTGGCCTTCGCGTTCCTGTGCTTCAGCGTGCTCGCTCCGTGGCAGTTGGGAAAGAACACCTCGACGTCCGAGCGCAACGATCTGATCACCCGATCCGTCGATGCGGATCCGGTGCCGATCTCCGACATTCTCACCGCGGACGGTTTCCCGGCCGAGGACGAGTGGCGTCGGGTCATCGCCACTGGGTCCTACGTCGCCGATTCCGATGTGCTGGTGCGGCTGCGCAGCATCCGTGATCAGCCCGCCTACGAGGTCATCACCCCGTTCGTGATCGACGGCGGGCCCACCGTGCTCGTCAATCGCGGGTACGTGTTGCCGGTAGAAGGAACCAGAGCACCCGAATTCGAGGCGGCACCTGCCGGTGAGGTGACATTGAACGCACGGGTGCGCCAAGCCGAGGGCACCTCTCGCGAGCCCATCGAGGACGACGGACGACTGCAGGTCTACAACATCAACCCCGAACAGATCGGCGCGGCGGTCGGAGTCGACGCCATCGACGGATATCTCCAGCTCGACGACGCTCAGCCAGGCGGTCTCGGCTTGATCGAACTGCCGCAGACCGACGCAGGCCCCTACCTCTCCTACGGTCTGCAGTGGTTGGCGTTCGGCATCATGGCACCGCTGGGCCTGGCGTATTTCGCTCGGGCGGAGATACGGGAACGCCGCGATTCACGGGCCGAACTCGCGGACGCGATGTCCGGCGAGCCGGACGCCGATCCCGAAGACGATGCCGGTCCCGACGAGGAAGAAGAATTCACGCTGCCCACCCGCCGCGAGAAGCGAGCCAGAGCGCGCGCGGCGTCACGCCCGACGACGCCGTCGGATCCTCGCTTGGCCGATCGCTACGGCAAGAATCGCTGACGCGACCGCCGACAGTTCCTGCACTCGGGTCGACAGTGCGACCGCCCGACGAAGATCCGGTGCTGTCGGCGACGGTCCGTCACCGAGGGTCGGTCTGTTCTCGACGCCGTGTCGATACTGCGTTCTGCCGCCGAGCTGCAGCCCCAGGGCACCGGCAGCCGATGCCTCCGCGACACCTGCGTTGGGGCTGGGGTGCTTCGCCGCGTCGCGTCGCCACATCTTCAGGGCTCGGGCGGGCGAACCATGCACCGAGTGCGCTGCCGCTACCGTCGCGACGCCGGTGACGCGGGCCGGAAGCAAGTTCAGAACGTCGTCGATTCGCGCTGCGGCCCAACCGAAGCGCAGATACTTCGGAGACCGGTAGCCGATCATGGCGTCGAGCGTGTTGCTTGCGCGGTAGGCCAAGATCCCCGGAGCACCGGCCAGAGCCCCCCACACCAACACACCGACCGTCGCGTCGGACGTGTTCTCCGCGATGGATTCGAGCGCGGCGCGTGCCAGGCCGTCGGAGTCGAGCAGATCCGGATCGCGTCCACACAGCGACGGCAGCAGTGCGCGCGCACTGTCCAGGTCGTCGTTGTCGAGGTGATCCGCCATCCGTCGGCCGACCCTGGACAGGGACGTGCCACCCAGGGCGGCCCAGGTAGCAACCGCGATCAGTGCGGCCTCAGCAGGTGCACCCAGGCGGCCGGCCACTCGACTCGACCCAACGCCGAGCGCAGTCGCCGAGCCGATCAGCGCGACCGAATGGACGACGCCGACGGCGCGGTTGTCGCGGTAGAGGATGTGTTCGACGCGCAATGCCGTGGTGCCGAATCCTGCAACCGGGTGCCAGCGTCGTGGATCTGCGAACACTCGATCGAGGCCGTAGCCGACCAGTAGGCCGATCGCTCGCGGGTGTGTCCACATCCCACGAATCTTGCCAACTGCGCACCGGGCGCAGGAATTCGGTATGCCCGACTCAGCGCTGGCGGTACGCGCCCGCCAACTGGCGACCACGGAAGTCGATGTCGCTTCCGTCGTTGAGCAGTGCAATTGCCATTCCCACGAAGCCGACGGCTGCCATTACGAACATTGTCATGATTCCCCCAGAATCTCGTGTGGATCCGCTGTGCGGATGTGTCTGTAACAGATTGTTACCCCTAAGTTCGTGGTTTCCACCTCTTTGAGGTCGGCGTCACGTGTGTCCGTCATCACGAGACGCGCGTCTCATCGGAACGTCCAAATATCAACGGCCACTGACACTCTCGGGCTGTGCGCTTCTCCCGTAGTTACTGCGGCACAGGAAAGAGATGCTGCTCGTCGATCACAACCGACCGGAGAAACTCGTCCACGGCCTTCACCCGCGCCAGACCGGTCAGCTCTCGCGGCACCACCGTCCAATACGTCCGCTCGACCGAGACGACGCCGGGCAACACGGACACGAGGGCCTCGTCCGGCTCGCCGATGTAGCTGGGCAAAGGAGCAATTCCCACCCCGGACCTCGCCGCGATCCATTGCCCGGTGATGTTGTTGGTCTGTATCTGCGCTCGGCCCTCGGGCAGGATCGAGTCCAGAATTCGCAGCGGTGCGACATCGAGCAGCGCATCGACGTACGAGATCAGCGTGTGCTCTTGTAGGTCGTCAACGGTACGGATCGGCGACCCTGTGGCGAGATACGTTTCGGTGGCGTAGAGCTCGAGTGAGTACGTCGCCAGCCTGCGAGTCTCCACGAATCTCGGGGACGGCCGCTCCAACGTGATTGCGATGTCGAACTCCCTGGTGGCCAACGAGTTGTGCTCGGTGGCGGTGACCAATTCGATGTCGAGATCCGGATGTTTGTCTCGCAGTACACCGAGCTTCGGTGTCAGGACGAACGCTCCGAAACCGTCCGGGGCCGCGATGCGCACGGTCCCCCGTAGGGAGCCGGTGTCGGAGGTCTGATCCTCGAAGGCGGCGATGAGTGTCGATTCGACGGTCTCTGCATATCCCAAGAGACGTCGACCCGCCTCGGTGAGTCGCCAACCCGACGGGGTTCTGTCGAACAGGCGCTGCCCGGCCGATTTCTCGAGCGCCGTGATGCGCCGACCGACTGTGGTGTGGTCCACGCCGAGAGTGTGCGAGGCGTCGGTCAGACGCCCGGTCCTCGACACTTCGAGGAAGTATCGGAGATGGTCTGCGTTGAACACCCACCGAGACTATCTGCGGTGTGCATTTCTGCACAGCGATCTGCGGTTTTGGCCTTTGACATGTGCATCCGTACCAGTGAGACTCGGGACACACCGATGGAAGGATCGAACGTTGACCGACGTCATTGCGCACTGGATCGATGGCAAGACCTACTCCGGCACCTCCGACCGGACTTCCCCCGTCACCAACCCCGCGACCGGCGAGGTCACCGGCACACTCGCGTTGGCCGACACCGGCGACGCCCGCGCGGTCATCGACGCCGCCGCGGCCGCATTCCCGGCGTGGCGCGATACCTCCCTCGCCAAGCGAACCTCCATCCTGTTCTCGTTCCGAGAGCTGTTGAACGCGAGGAAGAACGAGCTCGCCGAGATCATCACCGCCGAACACGGGAAGGTCCTCTCCGATGCACTCGGTGAGATCTCACGTGGCCAGGAAGTCGTCGAATTCGCTTGCGGCATGGCACATCTACTCAAGGGCGGATACACCGAGAATGCGTCGACCGGGGTCGACGTCTACTCCATCCGTCAGCCGCTCGGACCGGTCGGCATCATCTCTCCCTTCAACTTTCCCGCCATGGTCCCGATGTGGTTCTTCCCGATCGCCATCGCCGCCGGCAACACGGTCGTACTCAAGCCCTCCGAAAAGGACCCGAGCGCGAGCATCTGGCTCGCCCGGCTCTGGGCCGAGGCGGGCCTGCCCAACGGCGTGTTCAACGTCCTGCAGGGCGACAAGGTGGCCGTCGACGAACTCCTCGAGAACAAGAAGATCAAGTCGATATCCTTCGTCGGCTCCACCCCCATCGCCCAGTACGTCTACTCAACCGGCACCGCCAACGGAAAGCGCGTCCAAGCCCTCGGCGGGGCCAAGAACCACGCCGTCGTCCTCCCTGATGCGGATCTCGACCTCGCCGCCGACGCCATGGTCAACGCCGGCTTCGGATCCGCAGGCGAACGGTGCATGGCCATCTCGGCCCTCGTCGCCGTCGGGAACATCGCCGACGAACTCGTCGCCAAGATCGCCGAACGCACCACGCCTCTGGTCACCGGCGACGGAACCCGCGGCGCAGACATGGGACCGCTGGTCACCAAGGCGCACCGTGACAAGGTCGCCTCGTACGTCGACGCAGGCGAAGCGGCCGGAGCCACCCTCGTCGTCGACGGCCGCACCGTCCGGCCCGACGGTGGGACCGACGGATTCTGGCTCGGTCCCACCCTCATCGACAACGTGACTCCCGACATGAGCATCTACACCGACGAGATCTTCGGCCCCGTCCTCTCGGTCGTGCGCGTCGACACCTATGACGATGCCCTGCGGCTGATCAACGAGAACCCGTACGGCAACGGCACCGCCATCTTCACCAACGACGGTGGGGCCGCCCGACGCTTCCAGAACGAGGTCGAAGTCGGCATGGTCGGCATCAACGTCCCCATCCCGGTTCCCATGGCGTACTACAGCTTCGGTGGGTGGAAGAACTCCCTCTTCGGCGACAGCCACGCCCACGGCACCGAGGGCGTCCACTTCTTCACCCGTGGCAAAGCAGTCACCAGTCGCTGGCTCGACCCCAGCCACGGCGGCATCAACCTCGGCTTCCCTGAAAACAGCTGAGCCCCGAGAACAGCTGACCCCCGAAAAAGAGCTGACGCATGTGCGCGGAAATTCGTAGCAGACTACGAATTTCCGCGCACATGGGTCCACAGCGCTAAGGAGCACACCATGGTTGCCAATATTTCGTTTCCTCGGTTCCTCAAGCTGGGCGGGGGTGCCGTCGACGAGCTTGGGACGGTTCTGACCGACCTCGACGTGTCTCGGCCGTTGCTCGTCACCGATGCGTTCATGGCCGGAAACGGCTCGGCGGATCGTTTGATGACGATCATGACCGAGGCCGGGAAGAAACCGGCACTGTTCTCGGGCACCGTTCCGGATCCGACCACGGATTCGTTGGTCGCGGGACTCGAAGCGGTGCAGCAACATTCGGCCGATTCGATCATCGGGTTCGGCGGTGGCAGTCCGATGGACACTGCCAAGGCGTTGGCCATTCTCGCGGTGCAGGGTGGCACGATGCGGGACTTCAAGGCTCCGGTGCTGTCGACCGGACCGGCCCTTCCGATCATCGCCATTCCCACCACGGCCGGAAGTGGTTCGGAGGCAACTCAGTTCACCATCATCACCGACGTGGCCTCGGACGAGAAGATGTTGTGCCCCGGGCTGTCGTTCCTCCCGATCGCCTCGATTATCGACTTCGAGTTGACCATGTCGATGCCGGCCCGCCTCACCGCAGACACCGGGGTCGATGCCCTGACCCACGCCATCGAGGCGTACGTCAGCAAGAAGGCCAACCCCATCTCCGACGGTTTGGCGCTCAGCGCGATTCGCACGATCGGGACGTCGTTGCTGCGGGCGTATCGGGACGGCGAAGACCGGCAGGCGCGCGAGGCGATGATGCATGCCTCGACGCAGGCGGGCATGGCGTTCTCCAATTCGAGTGTCTGTCTGGTGCACGGTATGAGTCGACCGATCGGCGCGCATTTCCATGTGGCACATGGGCTTTCCAACGCGATGCTGTTGCCTGCCGTCACGGCATTCTCCATCGACGGGGCGCAGGCGCGTTACGCCGACTGCGCTCGTGCGCTCGGTGCGGCATCGGAAGGCGACTCCGATCAGGTCGCCGGTGGCAAGTTGCAGGATGCGATCGTCACACTGTGCCGTGAGGTGGAGGTTCCAACGCCGCAGACCTTCGGTATCGACAGGGCGAAGTGGGACGAGCTATTGCCGCTCATGGCCGAGCAGGCTCTCGCCTCGGGTAGTCCGGGCAACAATCCGGTCGTTCCGACGGCGGAGCAGATCGTCGATCTGTACCGCCAGGTGTACGCGGGAATCTAATCGCACTCACTCCGATGCGCGGGCGGCGACACTGTCGCGCCGCGCATTTCGGCGTTGCACCACAATTCCCCCGATCACGGTCACTGCGGCCAGGACGGCCGAGAGCAGGATCGACGACCGCTGCTCCGGCCGTACCACCATCATCACCAGGACGAACACGATGAATCCGATGGCCAGGTAGGTCAGCCACGGATACAGCCACATCCGAACGGCAGGGCGTTCGCCGTCGCGGTCGAGGTGACGCCGTAGCACCAGCTGGCTGCTGGCGATGGCGAGGTAGACGAAGAGCGCGACAGCACCCGTGGTCGCCAGCAGGTAGGTGAAGAGTTTCTCGGGCAGGATGTAGTTTCCGACCACGGCGAGGAACCCCAGCACCATCGAGGCGATCACCGCAATCCACGGCACCCCGTTCGTGGTGATCTTCTTGACCGCCCTCGGTGCGTCGCCTCGATCGCCGAGCGAATACAGCATGCGCGACGCGGTGTAGAGCGCCGAATTCAGGCACGACGCAACAGCGGTCAGAATGACGATGTCCATGATGGTGTCGGCATGCGGGATTCCCATCTTGGACAGTACGTACTGGTACGAGCCCGTGTTCGGGTCCAGTTCGTTCCAGGGCACCAGCGCGACGATGACGAAGATGGAACCGAAGTAGAAGATCGAAATTCGCCAGATGACCGAGTTGGTGGCGCGGGTGATTCCCTTTGCCGGGTCCTTGGATTCGGCCGCGGCGATGGTGACAATTTCCGAGCCCATGAACGAGAACATCGTCGTCAGCATGGCCGCGATCACCGCGCCGAACCCGAGAGGCATGAATCCACCCGAGGCCCAGAGTTGGTCCACACCACTGACTTCCGAATCGGGTAGCCATCCCAGAATGGCCGCGATCCCGAGGCCGATGAACGCGATGATCGCCACGACCTTGACCAGCGCGAACCAGAACTCGAATTCGCCGTAGTTGCCGACGCTGATCAGGTTGGTCGCGGTGAGGGCAATGACGATGAGCAGTGCCCACATCCATTGGGCTCCGCCGAGCCAGTTGGTGAGAATGGATGCAGCCGCGGTGGCTTCGACCGGGATCACCAACACCCAGAACCACCAGTAGAGCCAACCGACCGAGAAGCCGGCCCAGTGACCGAGCGCGCGAGTGGCATACGTGGAGAACGAGCCGGTGTCGGGATTGGCCGTCGCCATCTCCCCCAGCATGCGCATCACCAGGATCACGAGTGTTCCCGCGAACAGGTACGCCAGCAGCACCGCCGGGCCTGCCGTCGCGATGGCGTTGGCCGAACCCACGAACAATCCCGCGCCGATGACCCCGGCTATCGAAATCATCGTCACGTGCCGTGGTTTCAGGCTGGTACCGAGTCCTTGCTCGCCGGTGTCCGGCTTCTCCGTGATGGACATCCCTGAAGTTGAACATAAAATGAACGCCGACGCAGAGAGTGACCGATATGTCCAGAATGTCTGTGGGGCAGGCATTTCCACACACATCGCAGCACAATCGATACCTCTCGATTCGTCAAAGCGGGCTCGTGATGTTCACCGTCGCGGACCTTGCGAACAGGCCGGACCGGCTACCCGACCTCGTCCCACGGCACCGCATTCCTCAGGCTCACCGACGCGACCGACTGATCCCGGCATACTGGACCGATGAACTCCGAAGCGGGCACCATCACCGATCCGGTCACCATCGTCGGTGCGGGCATAGCCGGCGCGGCCTGTGCGCGGGTTCTTCGCGACGCAGACGTGCCGTTCCGCATCATCGACCGAGGCCGAGCCCCAGGTGGGCGGATGTCGTCGCCTGAGATGCACGGCCGTCGCGTCGATCTGGGAGCGGGATACTTCACCGTTCGTGATCAGGAATTTTCGACGGTGGTCGCGGACTGGGAGTCGGCCGGGTTGGCGCGGCAGTGGGCCAACACGTTCAGCATCCTCAAACCCGAGACGGCACCGTGCACCACGACCGGACCGGTTCGCTGGGCCACCCCGGGCGGGCTGCGATCGTTGGTACGAAACATGCTCGACGGCTTCGACATCGAACATTCCACCGAGTTGACCGAATTGCCCGACGGCCACGTAGTGGTCGCCATGCCAGATCCGCAGGCAACGCGACTGACCGCAGTCCCCGACGCGGTCGATTACGAACCGGTGATCGCGGTGGCATGCGGATTCGACGGGTTGGATGTGCCGTTCCGCGACGCGGCCTTCGTCAACGATCATCCCGATATCGCGTTCGTCGTCGACGACGGTGCCCGGCGGGGTGACAGCGCTCCGGTTCTCGTCGTGCACACCACGTCCGAGCGGGCGCAGCAGCACCTCGAGAACCCCGACGGCGCGATCGCCCCGGTTCTCGACGCCCTGCGCGAATTGTCCGTCGTCTCGGCGCCGCCCGCATGGACTCACGCTCACCGATGGACCTTTGCCAAGCCTGCGGCGCAACACGATTCGAACTTCGAGCTTGACCAGCAGGACGGACGCTTCGTCGGTTTGGCGGGCGATCAGTGGTGCGAAGCCGGAGTGCCCAGAGTGGAGAGCGCCTGGCGTTCGGGGACCGATGTGGGCCGAGAACTGGTTCGACGCCTCTCGCACTGACGTTTGCCCAGCGTCAGCCCACGAGCCGGATTAAGATCGCCCGCGTGCTGTCCGTGAAGTCGTACCCACGCGAATACATCGACGCCTGCCGTGCGCGCCTCGATTCTCAGCTGGCCGCCTACCGTGCGGTCGCGTCGAATCGAACGACGACCACCGGCGTGGACGAGGCATTCGACGTCGCTTTCTTCAACAATCTCGTGCTGACGCTCGAGGTGTACTTCCTGCACCGGATGCGTGGGCAAGAGAAGAAGAACGGCAATCCGCTGAACGAGGTCCGGGTACTGGCCGCGTCGATGACAGCAGCAGACGACGTGATGACCAGCGATCCGACGATCGACCTCGACCCGAAGAAGAGCATTCTCGGATACGCCGTCGGCGACACCATCGCACTCGACGAGAAGCAGTTCGTCGCATTGGCCGACGCGTACTTCGCCGAGATCGAGGC
Organism: Rhodococcoides navarretei; assembly: GCF_038069675.1. NCBI lineage: Bacteria > Bacillati > Actinomycetota > Actinomycetes > Mycobacteriales > Nocardiaceae > Rhodococcoides > Rhodococcoides navarretei. The sequence continues at coordinate 2,084,493 of NZ_JBBPCN010000001.1, read as the reverse complement.
CAAGTTCGGGCCGCAGCTCGCTCCCTAATCGCTGACGAACCGCACCGTCTCGTCCAGAGGTGCTCGGCTGGTACGGAATCCGTTGATCGGGTGAGTCTCGTCGGGATAACCGAAGGAGATGCCGGCCACCACTTTTCGAGTGTCGGGGATGTCGAACCATTCGTGTAGAAACGGTGAGTACGCGGCCAGGGCTGCTTGCGCGATCGCTGCAAGACCGAGACTCTGGGCGGCCAGCAGAAAAGTCTGCAGATACAACCCACAGTCGACAGCGCCGTACACACCGAGATCGGCGTCGGTGGTGATGATGGCTGCGTGCGGGGCGTCGAACAGCTCGTAATTGCGAATGAACTGACGCGTCGTCGCCTCGGTGTCGGACTTCACCACACCGATGCTCTCGTACAGGGCACCACCGCATTCGCGTCTGCGCGCTCGGTGCAGGGCGTTGTAGTTGGCCGGAAACGGGAAGTCCGGCTGCGGCACACCAGACGCCACATGCTCCACGAGTGCCTCGGAGAACTTACGGGTAGCATCGCCCTCGGTCACGATGATCTGCCACGACTGGGTGTTGGACCAGGAAGGCGTCCTCCGGGCGGCTGACAGTAGCTGTTCGAGTACCTCACGCGAGACCTGCTTCGGCAGAAACTGTCGGCACGAATACCTCTCGTCGAGCAGTTCTGTCAGTGCTTCGTACCGGGTCACATCGTCCGCCTCGTGTCGGTGTCATCGGGTGCGGGTCGAACGTAACACCACGGCCGCGACCGACGGTCGGGTGCTGGACCGTCGAGTGCAGAATGCCGCTACTGCAGAGGTAGCAGGATGTCTTTCACTCGCGGGTCGGTGCCCAGGAATTCCTGGACCGCGGGGTCCTCGAACGCGGTGACGAGATTCTTGATGTTGTCCGTATCTGCCCACCGGCTACCGATGGTCAGCTGCCCGGCGAACTCGTCCGGTGCCGGCGGGGCGAAGATCTGCTTTTCGACGGGGATGCCGGCCGCGAGGTAGTACTCGGTATAGCCCACGGCTGCATCGAGATCCGGCAGTGCTCTCGATTGCGCAGCGAAGTCCAGCAGCGTGAACTTCAGGTTCTTCGGGTTATCGACGATGTCCTTCTGCGTGGGCGTCGATTTGTCGACGGCGGGATCGAGCGTGATCAGACCGGCTCGCTCGAGCACCCACAGGCCTTGGGCCTCGTTGGCCGGGTCGGAGTAGAGCGATACCGTTGCGCCGTCCGGCAATTGAGCTGGGTCCGAGTACCTGTCGGACCACAAGCCGAATCCCCATCGGAACGCCGGGGTTGCGGCTTCCTCCTGGAAGTCCGGGTTGGATTCGAGGACCTGACCGAGCCACAGCTTGTGCTGGTAGACGGTAGCGGCTACCTCACCTTCGCTGACGGCGCGGTTTGATGGTGTTGCTGTCTGCGAGTCCGCGGAATGCAACCGTGATGCCGTACTTGGGGGGCAACCTGGTCAGCGACGAATTCGACCAGGGCCTGCTCGGATGCATTGCCCTCTGCCGTGGCGACAACAAGGTTTGCGCCCTCGGTCTCGTTTGCCGAGGCCGTGCCGCCGAAGAACGCGATGCGGACAACGACGGCGAGGGCGATCAGCAGTACGACGGCCGCGATGATCCAGGGCGCTTTTCGACGGTTCTTCAGCTCGAAGCCGTGTGCTTCGGTGGAGGTTCTCATGGTGGATGGACCTTTCGAATGTGGTTCAGACAGTGCGCACAGCGCGTTGATGAGGTGTGGTGTAGCGAACGAGCGCATCGCCGACGAGCTGGACGGCGGCGACGGTGAGAATCAGGATGACGATCGTCGCGATCATGACGGTGTGATCGAATCTTTGGTATCCGTATGTGACTGCGACATAACCGATTCCGCCTGCACCGATCGTTCCGGCGATGGCCGAGTATTCGATCATGGCGATGACGTTGATGGTCAATCCACCGATGATCGACGGAACCGCCTCGGACAGCTGCGTGGTAGTGACCTACGGTGTGGAACCACCCGACGCCCGGGCAACGTCGACCACCGACGTCGGAACCGAGCGCAGAGAGTTCTCGACTATCCGGGTGAAGAATGCGATGCCCGCCAACGACATCGGTACCACTGCCGCTGCGATGCCGATGTTGGTTCCGGTGATCCATCGGGTCACCGGAACCAGCGCGGCCATCAGAATCAGGAACGGCAGCGATCGGCCGATGCTGACGAGCCAGCTGATCGGCGTGTGGAGCACCGGGTTCTCGAACAGTCCGCCCGGGCCGAGGTTGAACAGCACCGCACCGAGCGGCACACCGACGAGCACCACGATCCCGACCATGGTGAGGGTGTCCCACAAAGCGGGCAACAGCAGAGCCAGCAGTTCGTCGACCGGAACCTTGTTGCCTGCCGCGAGTACCGCGATCACGACGCGACCTCCAGGATCGGCTGCTCGGTGTTCGCAGATCCGGACAAGCCCAGCGCTTCCAGTGCGCCGGGGACTCGCGTACTCAGATGGCCACCGATGCCGATCGACGCGCTGCCGACCGTCGCTCCGGCCACCACCTGCACGGACGCCCCCAACAGCGCGACCGGTGCGCCCAGATCCTGGCCCAGCTGGATTAGTCAGATCAGAGAAGACCTTTCTTTATCAGCCAGTCGCGCATCATTTCGTCGTTGGCTTGATTGATTCCTAGCGTTGGTGACGCCTTGACATGCTTCATGTACTTATCTAGCAGATTGACGTCGAACGATCCATGCAATGACCGACGCTTCTGCTTGTGTGGAGTTGGCACCTCCAACAGCTGCTCACGAGGAAACTTGTCCATCGCCTCGATCATCTGCTCCATGCTGATCTCTAGGCGCGATCCGACTTCAAACTGCCAGTCAAAAAACACCAAGTTTGCGGCGTCCTCCACTATGCCTTGGTGGTGAACGAAGTCTGTCCGAATTTTCCTGATGTCGTTGAAGTACTCAGACTTGATGTCGTTCTTCTGAACCTGGTCTTCCGCGTCCTTGCCACGGCTGTGGAACTCTGCGAGACGCGGCCTGAACTGCTCATCCCACAGAGCGTGCATGTAGGTGAACCACTGGGCGTACTCGATCCCTTGCACTTCTGGGTAGTAGGTCGTGCTCGCGCCCCCTCCACCGGCAACCATAATGTCGGCACCCGAGTTAATCGCAAGAATCATGTGTTGCATGTGAATCTTGCCCGACCCAGGCTTATTCGAATAGAACGAAGACTCCACCGGGAAGTCGTGCTCACTTTGCGATCGGATCTCATCGGCATTGGTAGCGTGCATAGAAAAGTAATGACCAACATCTTTATGTGCATATCCCTGCACGAACCTTCCGTGCTGCTCCTCCCACTCTCCTACACGTCTAACAACTGCATCGTGTGCTGACATCGACATAATCAGCGAGAGCATAAATCCACGCTCCAGTTCTTCAACTAGATCATTGGCAGACTCGACCTCATCCTCTGCGGTGCCCTTTAGCTTCGGGATCACGTCCTTGAACGCGGCAATCAGGTTGGTAAGACCCGCATCAAACTGTTCGCCTGGTGTGAGTGCGAGTGCCTGGGAGATTATGTTGTTTAGCTTGCCGGCTAGATCCGTCCCAGCGATAGGAGGGTCCGACTCAGTCATCAGCTTGATCGGATCGCACCCCGCAGCAATCAGCAAGACTTGACCATGGACTGGAATAGCGCGACCAGCGGCCCTGTAGACAGCGACGCTCATCAGCGTAAGGTTCAATAAAGCGTGTGCTGTTTCAACAACCTGCAACCATCGGGACGCTCGCGTCTGCTTGATCATGGAGTGATGATGTCACCCGGTCAGGACAGGGGACTGCCCCGAGTTCAGTTGACTGTCGGGGTTGAGTGGTTCAGGCCGCGTGTGCGGTCTGGTTGATTGTCTTAAACTCGATAGCGGTGATTCAACCAACGACGAACGCACCCGCGCCTACGTCGCGCGCAGAACCGTCGAGGGGAAATCGCCGAGGGAGGTTCGGCGTTGCCTCAAACGGCACATCGCCCAAGAGATCTACTCGCTTCTGACCGACCCGAAACCCGTCCAAGGGACCGACGACCTTGGGCCGCTCCGCCACCGAGCCGGCATGTCCACGCAGTGCCGCGCCGACCACTTCGCCGTCTCTCTCACCACGATCTCGCGCACGGAACGAGCGATCAAACCGAACCACGAATTCGCCGCGCGCTACCACGACTGGTCGACGGGACAACTCACGGAAACCGCTTGACACCAATGGAGCATCCAAAGCCGGGGCAGTCCCTCCCCTCGACAACCGTGTTCACCTTGATACCGCCACTGATAAAGTCCGCCTTGTGATGCGCTAGTGCTGGATACAGAGCAAGTAGGTCGATGAGCGCACGTTCAGGCGGGTCAACACGCTTGAGGGGTCTGAACTGCTCACTACCGGCCATTCCCTGACCGCAATCGAACGTATGCACGAATCAGGCTGATGCCGTGGACCTCGGCAAGGTCGACGGGATGCAAGTCCCAGCCGGGAAGCTCTCAACCCTGTCACTACAACCGCTATGGTCTGCGAATGGGTTTCGTGACATTCATTGCGTTCTTCGGCGCAATCCTCGCAGGAATGACGGTCCTCGTGGCTCTCTACCAGCTGCTCAGCGAGTTCAGCGCCACATCCGCAACGAAGGTATCTAAGCGTGATGCCATGAAGGTTTCAGCTTGGTTCGTTGGGATCTTCGGACTCATCACGGGCGTATGTGTGACGTACCTATACTTCAGGTGGACCTAAAAGAGCCGCCGAGTGCGGCTCCTCTTGTGATGACTCTTTTAGCTTTTGTTCTAGCTCTACAACTACCGAATTACGATAGTTCTCGATCAATTAGTTTACGTTGGGGTTGGAGAAGCTTAGGTAAGGAACTGCATCAAGTGCAGCACGTTTGCCACCAAGCCCTACCTCCGTCTTTTTTGATCGGTATGGGCGTCTACTAACGGCATAACCTGCGTATCTATTATCGAGTCCAGATCTTTAGCTGCCTGCTTGCTTGGGTACTACCGCCCAAAGTTATTTCCGAAGCATCAATGCATCCCAGCACTTAAAATTATATCTTGCAACGCCGACCACTGATCGGAGCCGCTCTCGTAGCTCGTTGTCTTCGACCGACGCCATGATGGCCACACCTACGACGTTGAGCGAGGAAATTACGGCAGAGCAGCAGCGCAGGGATGAATCGTGAGTGAACGCGTGCCCGTCAACTTCCGCGAAGCTGTCATCCGTGAATCCGGAAATTACGTCCAGGACTCAGCCCGTGTACGTCAGTTCCTCCTACTTGCCTACCGAGCTCTCTAGAACGCCGGCCACGATATAGAGCTCGTCGAAGTGTTCGAGGTAGAGCATGAAAATTAAGCGCCGTAGTCACTGGTTGTACCTGCTCGACGCGCTGATGACCTTTGGCAAGGCCATAGCCTGGGTGTCATCTTCGTGGTCATTACCGCAGCGCTCGCCTACCTCCTACTTGTACACATCCGCTGGTCCTAGATCAGCGCATTCACCCCGGCACTGGCTTCCCGTCGTTCGTGCCGGGGTGAATGCGCTAGACGATTGGGTAGACAACGGCGACTAAGAGCACACCCACGAGAATAAGAATAAGTCCTACCGCGACATTTTTGTCGCGAATACTTCCTGATCCAAACCCATTCTTTATAAGCTCTTTTATTATTTCAAATATGTCACTGGCCATGCCGTTAGTAGTCGTTCCGTTTGTGTGGACAACTACGGAAGATGTCGCGTTTTTGAGGACCATCCATAGACCGGCAACCACCAGGACCGCCCCTAATGTAAGCACCACAGCTTCGGCAACGCTCATTTGACTCCCCTGACTACTTGAAAAGTGGATGGTGTCGCCATACTAGGCCTTACGTCCGACCACAACAGCTTTTATCTAATTATTGATACACCAGTACCACTCTGCGTAAATGATTGCAGAGAGTAATAAGAGACGCGCACTAAATGGAAAAAGGACCAACGCACATGAAAAATGGAGTGACACAGACTCGATCGATTGCCAGCTAGAACAAACAACCGCCGAAGAGTTGGGTCTGGACGCGGGAACCGCACGAACCATCTGCAGCGCAGATCGACTCCCCTGGCTCACCGGGCATCCGTACCTTCGTTACGACCGGTGCGGTCATAGGAGAGCAGTTCTTCGACGAGCTGGGTTACGAAATGAAGCTAGCTGCCAACGACAGAAGCGAGCCCGTATCGAGGCTCTGACTGAGCACTGCGCAGCACGTCAGGTTTATGGGCCGATTGATGACCGGTCGCAGGTGTGGGTGAAGAAGCCAACCGACCCATGGCAGCCCGAGGAAACCAAATAACCGACATAGATTTTGCGTATCGGCCCCATGTCGGTGTTGCTCCGTACTCTGTTTGACAACGAGTATCTGAGGGGTGGGACATGGCCAAGTCAAGGAAAAAGAAGTCTGATCCGATGGATCTCGGTGCGATCGCAGGGATCATCGCCGGGAGCCAGTCAGTGGCGGGCGCTAGTGCGGTGAACTCGCTGTTCTCTGCAAACAATCCTGCGATGATGTCTGCGCTGTCGTCATTCGGAGCTGGCACGAATTCTCTTGGAGCAGTCGGTGCGGCCCACAGGGCGGGTGGACCCGCAATCGGCATTGCCGAGCACTACCAGGCACTGTGGTCAAATAAGGTCGGTGGTGAACTTCAAGGGATTGCTTCACGTCTTGGACGGCAGTATAAATCCACTGCGGGACTCAGTTTGGTTGACGCCATTGCAGCAGGGGCAATCACATCACCCGCGTCGACGGCACTGTCAGAAGCGATCTCCCAAGTGAGTGCCATGGGCACGTTCGGTGAGCTCATGGCAGCCGGACAGACAAGCGCGATGAGCTCCCTTATTCAGAACTCTGGGATTGGCCTCGTCGACTGGACTCAGACACGCGCTCGCGGTACAGATTTGGTAGACGCGCTGGACCGACTCGGCTGGGAAACCGATGAGATTCCGGATGAAGAAGGTCTGACAGCGCTTGCAGACGTAGATGTAGACGATGAACAACTCCAGGCCGTTGAGGAGACGATTGAGGCTAACCCTGAACGCCTAGCGGCAGTCGAGACGATTGAGTCAGTTTTCGAGGTCTACTACGGACTGACTCGCGAGCAGTCGCATCACATCGTTCGTGTGTTGGTCTTGCTTTCGATGATCGGCAGCTTCTTCGGTTTATTGGTGATCAATCCAGTGTTTGGGACCGCCATAGTCGGTGCGATGGGCATGGCACCTAACACCCTGAAGAAGGTCAACCTCGACACAATCTCACGCGGGGTTGCCGATAAGGTCGCACCTCTGCCCGAGGCTGATGAGCAAGACGACGAGGATGACGAGGATGAACAGGCTTAGTTTTCCGCATCCAGTTAACCACAGATGAACAACTTTGCCGCAGGAAAATCTTGTGGGCGCAGAGGGGTTCGAACCCCCGACCGCTGGTGTGTAAAACCAGAGCTCTACCGCTGAGCTATACGCCCGAGTACCGGCGGCCTGGGGACAACCCCGGGCCACCGGAACGCTTGGAGAAATTTATCGTGTCTGCTGTCTAACTACAATTCCGCAGGTCAGCTCACCTGAGCGAGTGCCTCGGCCCACGAAGAACTGTCGCGAGCCTCGCCGGGTCCGTTCATTTCGGCGAACCTGATGATTCCGGATTTGTCGACCACGAAGGTTCCACGATTGGCGAATCCTGCTGCGTCGTTGAAGACTCCGTAGGCCTGAGCAACCTCACCGTGCGGCCAGAAGTCCGACAGCAGCGGAAAGGTGTAACCCTGTTCTGCAGCCCAGATCTTATGGGTCGGAGGTGGACCCACCGAGATCGCCAACACCGCGGTGTCGTCGTTCTCGAAGGTCGGTAGCTCGTCGCGTACTTTGCACAGCTCGCCCTGGCACGTGCCGGTGAAGGCCAGTGGATAGAACACGAGCAGAACGTTTTTCACGTCCCTGTACGACGACAACGTGACCAGTTGGTTGTTCTGGTCTTTGAGGGTGAAGTCGGGCGCAACCGCGCCAACCTCGATCGGCATCTAGAACCGTCTTCCTGTGTCGAGCATCGGCCTACCGCTTGGTGGCAGGGGTCTTGGGCTGAACCAATCGACTTCCGATCCAGTCACCGAGGTTTGCCGCAGAGGTCTGCGTCAATCCTGCGGTCGGGGCGGACTCGGCAATCTCACTGGGTTCGACATGACCGGACATGCCGGTCTTGGGGCTGAGGACCCACACGATGCCATCGTCCGAGAGCGGACCGATCGCATCCATGAGTGCGTCGACCAGGTCACCGTCTCCGTCGCGCCACCACAGCAGTACAACGTCGATCACCTCGTCGGAATCCTCGTCGAGGGTCTCGCCACCGATCGCATCTTCTACGTCGGCGCGTAGATCATCGTCGGTGTCCTCGTCCCAGCCCAGCTCCTGTACGACCATGTCGCGAGTGATGCCAAGTTTCTGAGCGTAGTTCTGAGCGTCCGCCGCGGCGACCACGGTGGTGACCTCCTTGAATTGTGGGTGCAGTAGTCAAAGCGAACAGTGTTGAAGCCGTTCGCGCAAGCTGACCGCGCCGAAATTGCGTACATAAATTTCTACTGGTGGGTATCGGACCTCTGTACTACCAGAACCGGCAAGATGCGGCAGGATTGGGGAGGAATCACGAGAACGAGGAAAGTAGACCGCCGTCACAGGGGCGGGACTACCGGGACCGGGCGCCACACCGAGCGTCCGCCACATTGAGGAGTGCACACGTTGTCCGAAGTGAACAGCGGCGAACGGCAGAACACATCGTCTGCAGGAAAAAAGGGCTCGGACGGCCGGGTCCGCGTCATCCGCGAGGGTGTCGCGTCGTACCTGCCCGATATCGACAACGACGAGACGAACGAATGGATCGAATCGTTCGACGGCTTGTTGGAGAGGTCCGGCCCCAACCGCGCTCGCTACCTGATGCTCAGGTTGCTCGAGCGCGCCGGTGAGCGCCGCGTAGCGCTGCCGTCGCTGACGTCGACGGATTACGTCAACACCATTCCCACCGAGAACGAGCCGTGGTTCCCCGGCGACGAGTCGATGGAACGCCGCTACCGCGCCTGGATCCGCTGGAACGCCGCGATCATGGTGCACCGCGCACAGCGTCCGGGCGTCGGAGTCGGTGGACACATCTCGACCTACGCGTCCTCCGCAGCGCTCTACGAGGTGGGCTTCAACCACTTCTTCCGCGGCAAGGACCATCCGGGCGGCGGCGACCACATCTTCATCCAGGGTCACGCCTCCCCCGGCATCTACGCCCGCGCATTCCTCGAAGGCCGCATTCCGGCCGAGCGCATGGACGGCTTCCGTCAGGAGGCCAGCCACGTGAACGAGGGCGGCGGACTGCCGTCGTACCCGCACCCACGCCTCATGCAGGATTTCTGGGAGTTCCCGACGGTGTCGATGGGTCTCGGCCCAATGAACGCCATCTACCAGGCCCGCTTCAATCACTACCTCAACGACCGCGGCATCAAGGACACCACCGATCAGCACGTGTGGGCCTACCTCGGCGACGGCGAGATGGACGAGCCGGAATCGCGTGGACTCGCGCACGTGGCCGCCACCGAGGGCCTCGACAACCTCACGTTCGTCGTGAACTGCAACCTGCAGCGCCTCGACGGCCCGGTCCGCGGCAACGGCAAGATCATCCAGGAACTGGAGTCGTTCTTCCGCGGTGCCGGCTGGAACGTCATCAAGGTCGTCTGGGGCCGCGAGTGGGACTCGCTGCTGCACAAGGACCGCGACGGCGCATTGGTGAACCTCATGAACACCACGCCCGACGGCGACTTCCAGACCTACAAGGCCAACGACGGCAGCTACGTCCGCGATCACTTCTTCGGCCGCGATCCGCGCACCAAGGAGCTCGTGAAGGATCTGTCCGACGACGAGATCTGGAACCTCAAGCGCGGTGGCCACGACTACCGCAAGGTGCACGCTGCCTACGCCGCCGCGATGTCGCACAAGGGCCAGCCGACGGTCATCCTGGCGCACACCATCAAGGGCTACACCCTCGGCAAGCACTTCGAGGGCCGTAACGCCACGCACCAGATGAAGAAGCTGACGCTCGACGATCTCAAGACGTTCCGCGATCTCCAGCACATCCCGATCTCGGACGAAGAGCTCGAGAAGGATCCGTACATGCCGCCGTACTACCACCCCGGCCCGGATGCTCCCGAGATCCAGTACATGCTCGATCGTCGCAGCAAGCTCGGCGGATTCGTTCCCGAGCGCCGCGTCGACGTCAAGCCTCTGCCGCAGCCCGGCGACGACACGTACAAGACGCTGCGCAAGGGCTCCGGCAAGCAGGAAGTCGCCACCACGATGGCGCTCGTGCGCGTCATGAAAGAGCTGTTGCGAGACAAGGAGATCGGCCACCGAATCGTGCCGATCATTCCCGACGAGGCCCGTACGTTCGGCATGGACTCGTGGTTCCCGTCGCTGAAGATCTACAACCGCAACGGCCAGCTGTACACCTCGGTGGACTCGGAGCTGATGCTCGCCTACAAGGAGAGCTCGGTCGGCCAGATCCTGCACGAGGGCATCAACGAGGCCGGTTCGACGTCGTCGTTCACCGCGGTCGGCACCTCGTACGCCACGCACGGCGAGGTCATGATCCCGCTGTACATCTTCTACTCGATGTTCGGATTCCAGCGCACCGGCGACGGTCTCTGGGCAGCGGCCGACCAGATGGCTCGCGGCTTCGTGCTCGGAGCGACCGCGGGTCGTACCACCCTCACCGGTGAGGGTCTGCAGCACGCAGACGGTCATTCGCTGCTCTTGGCGTCGACCAACCCGGCGGCTGTGGCCTACGACCCGGCGTTCTCGTACGAGATCGCGCACATCGTCAAGGACGGTCTGCGACGGATGTACGGCGGCACCGAAGGTGTCGAGGGCTTCGGCGGCGAGAACATCTTCTACTACATCACCCTCTACAACGAGCCGTACGTGCAGCCGGCCGAGCCGGAGAACCTCGACGTCGAGGGTCTGCTCAAGGGCATCTACCGGTTCGCAGAGCCGCAGGAGGGCGACGGACCCGAGGCGCAGCTGTTGGCGTCGGGCGTCGGCATGGTCTCGGCCCGCAAGGCTCGTGAGCTGCTGTTCGAGGAGTGGGGCGTGCGTTCGGCCGTCTGGTCCGTCACCTCGTGGGGCGAACTGCGCCGTGACGGCGTCGACGCCGAGAAGGAGTCGCTGCGCAATCCCGGTGCGGACAAGCGCGTTCCGTTCGTCACCTCGGCCCTGGCCGACGCCAACGGTCCCGTCATCGCATCCTCGGATTGGATGCGTGCGGTTCCGGACCAGATCCGTCAGTGGGTTCCGGGTGATTACGTCACCCTCGGCACCGACGGCTTCGGGTTCTCCGATACCCGTCCGGCCGCGCGTCGGGTGTTCAACGTCGACGCCGAGTCGATCGTCGTCGCCACGTTGTCCGCGCTTGCGGCATCCGGTGAGATCGACAAGTCCAAGGCCGTCGAGGCCGCGGAGAAGTACAAGATCGACGACGTCACCGCGGCTCCGACATCGTTCGCCGATACCGGTTCCGCGTAGGTTCCAGCCTTGATCGCCCGACCCCCGTCCCAAGTCGCGAAGTACGTCCATCGCGATAGGGGCGGGGGTCGGGCGTAGGTTCTCCTTATGTCCGATGCGAAGCCCGGTTCACCGGACGGTGCGTCCGCACGCGATGTGTCCCGACGCGACGCCTACCGTGAGGCGTTGCGTGAATCGTTGACCTCGGACAACGAAGTGCACCTTCCGGTCGCCTCATTGGCACCCTCGCGCCAGAAGCGCGATCCCCTGCCCGATGCCCTGTTGCGTCGCGTCAAGCAGTTCTCCGGCCGACTCTCGACCGAGGCCGTGACGACGATGCAGGGCCAACTGCCGTTCTTCGGTGATCTCGACGCAGCCCAACGCGCGAGCGTGCAGTTGTTGATTCAGACAGCCGTCGACAACTTCCTCGAGTGGCTGAAGAACCCCAACAGCGATATTCGCTTCTCGCTCGATGCCTTCCAGGTCATTCCGCAGGACCTTGCCCGACGCCTCACGCTGCGCCAGACCGTCGACATGGTGCGGGTCGCGATGGAGTTCTTCGAGCAGTGGCTCCCGGCGCTGGCCCGCAACGATCAGCAGTTGGTGGCCCTGACCGAGGCCGTGCTGCGATACGGGCGCGAGCTCGGTTTCGCTGCGGCGTCGGTCTACGCCAGCGCCGCCGAATCACGCGGAGCGTGGGACACCCGCCTCGAAGCCCTCGTGGTCGACGCCGTGGTTCGCGGAGACACCGGCTCGGACATGCTCTCGCGTGCCGCCACGTTGAACTGGGACGCCACCGCGCCCGCGACGGTGTTGGTCGGCACTCCCCCGGACGATCGGGGCGTCTCGGTGGTCGGAACCGTGCATGCCGTGGCGCAGAAACACGGCCGCGCCGCACTGGCCGTCGTGCAGGGGACCCGGCTGGTGATGGTGGTCAGCGGTCAACTCGACGACACTGCCACGCACCGCACGTTCATCGACGACATGCTGCAGAACTTCTCGGACGGACCGGTCGTCATCGGCCCGACCACCCGCACCCTCGGCGCGGCGCACTCGAGCGCGGTGGAAGCATTCGCCGGGATGCAGGCCGTGGCGGGCTGGCGGGGCGCGCCGCGTCCGGTGCACGCCGGCGAGCTGTTGCCCGAACGCGCACTGCTCAACGACGGCGCGGCGATATCGGCGCTGAACGATCACGTGGTCGTCCCGTTGGCGGCGGCAGGTTCGGGATTGGCCGACACCCTCGATGCGTATCTCGACTGTGGCGGAGCCGTCGAAACCTGCGCACGGCAGCTGTTTGTTCATCCAAATACCGTCCGGTATCGGCTCAAGCGCATCGCCGAGGTCACCGGTCGCGACCCCACCCACCCGCGGGATGCGTACGTCCTCAGGGTTGCGGCAACGGTAGGTAGGTTGGCTCGAACGCATCACGAACCGGCACATCCTGCCCCATATGTCACACAGGTCACATTCGGTGAAGTAGTCACGTAACGCCGAACCACCCTCCGGCGATAGCGGTTCCCCACGAGGCAATTTGTAGGGTTCCCACAAATTGCTTGTCGAGAGTTCATCGAGCGCGACATCACCCATTCGGCACCAGACGGTGTTCTCTTAACCCTGTGATTGCGTTGCTTGCGCCCGGTCAGGGCTCCCAGACTCCCGGCATGCTGTTGCCTTGGCTCGAATTGCCGGGTGCAGCAGACCGACTCGCGTTGTGGTCGAAGGCCTCCGGTCTCGATCTCGTCCGTCTCGGTACCACTGCCACCGCCGAGGAGATCACCGATACCGCGGTGACCCAGCCCCTGGTCGTGGCGTCCGCCTTGCTCGCATTCGAAGAGATCGCATCGCGCGGCCTGTTCCCCGAAGACACCATCATCGCCGGACACTCGGTGGGCGAACTCGCTGCGGCCGCCATCGCAGGCGTCATCTCCTCCGACGACGCAGTCTCGCTCGCAGCGGTCCGCGGCGCAGCAATGGCCAAGGCATGCGCACTCGAACCGACCGGCATGTCCGCCGTGCTCGGCGGCGACGAAGCTGCCGTACTGGCTCGCCTGGACGAGCTGGACCTCGCTCCGGCCAACGTCAATGCTGCAGGTCAGATCGTCGCAGCCGGACTGCTCACCAAGCTGGCCGAGTTGGCGGAGAGCGCGCCCGAGAAGGCTAGGGTTCGTGCACTGCCGGTCGCGGGCGCATTTCACACCAAGTACATGGCGTCGGCGGGCGACACCGTTGCCGCTGCTGCTGCCGCCATCACCCCGTCGGAGCCGACGCGGACCCTGCTGTCCAATTCGGACGGTCAGCCGGTCGCCTCGGGTGCCGACGCACTGAACAAGCTTGCTGCTCAGGTCACTCGCCCCGTGCGATGGGATCTCTGCAATGCCTACCTGCGTACCGCGCAGGTCACCGGACTTGTGGAACTGCCCCCGGCAGGCGCACTGGTCGGCATCGCCAAACGCGAACTGCGCGGCGTTGCCAATCTCGGCCTGAAGACACCGGCGGACATTTCCGCAATGGCCGAGCTCGGTTAGCTCGGCCCACACACTCCGCAGTCACGACACTGCGGATCGCACTTCCACTCCCCGAGTGGCAGAAATGCACAATCGCGTCTCGAAGCACATGACTTCGGCGTTCTACACAGAAGAGAAGGGAGCCACAACAGTGGCCAGCCAGGAAGACCTCATCGCCGGACTTGCAGAGATCATCGAGGAGGTCACGGGCATCGAACCGTCCGAGGTGACCATCGAGAAGTCCTTCGTGGACGACCTCGACATCGACTCGCTCTCCATGGTCGAGATCGCAGTGCAGACCGAGGACAAGTACGGCGTGAAGATCCCCGACGAGGACCTCGCAGGTCTGCGTACCGTCGGCGACGCCGTCAACTACATCCAGAAGCTCGAAGCGGAGAACCCCGAAGCCGCAGAAGCTATCAAGGCCAAGCTCGACGACTCCGCGAGCGAGTGACACGGCCCATGACCAACCCATCCACCGCCAACGGACGCTTCCCCAGTGTCGTCGTCACCAGCCTCGCTGCGACCACGTCACTCGCGGGTGACGTCGATGCCACGTGGAAGGGTCTGCTGAACGGCGACAGCGGAATCGGCATTCTGGAAGACGATTTCGTCGCCGAGTACGACCTGCCCGTGCGGATCGGCGGACACCTCGCGGTGAACCCGCAGAGTCTGCTCTCGCGGGTCGAGATCCGTCGCCTGAGCTACGTGGAGCAGTTGTCCACGGTGCTCGGTCGTGAGGTCTGGAAGAACGCCGGCTCCCCCGACGTCGATCCCCTTCGCCTCGGCGTGTCGATCGGCACCGGCCTCGGTGGCGGCGATTCTCTGATCGACGCCAACGACAAGATGAAGGCCGGCGGCTACCGCAAGGTGTCTCCGCTCGCAGTTCAGATGGTCATGCCCAACGGCCCCGCAGCGGTCGTCGGCCTCGAGCTCAAAGCACAGGCCGGTGTCATCACACCCGTCTCCGCCTGCTCCTCGGGATCGGAAGCCATCGCTCACGCGTGGCGGATGATCGTGATGGGTGACGCGGACATGGTCGTCACCGGCGGCGTCGAGGGATACATCGATGCGGTTCCGATCGCCAGCTTCTCCATGATGCGGGCGATGAGCACCAACAACGACAATCCGAAGGGTGCGTCACGGCCGTTCGACAAGGATCGTGACGGCTTCGTCTTCGGTGAAGCGGGTGCGCTCATGGTCATCGAGACCGAGGAGCACGCCAAGGCACGCGGTGCAACGATCCACGCCCGCCTGCTCGGTGCCGGAATCACCTCCGACGGGTTCCACCTCGTGGCCCCCGACCCGGAGGGCACGGGTGCCGCGCGTGCGATGCAGCGCGCAATCGAGACCGCAGGCCTGCAGAAGTCCGACATCACCCACGTGAACGCACACGCAACGGCAACTCCCATCGGAGACACCGCCGAAGCGCTGGCGATCAACAAGGCCGTCGGAAATCACGCAGCGGTGTACGCACCGAAATCCGCTCTCGGCCACTCGATCGGTGCCGTCGGCGCCCTCGAGTCGGTTCTGACGGTGCTGGCAGTGCGTGAGGGAATCATCCCTCCCACACTGAATTTGGAGAATCAGGATCCCGAAATCGATCTCGACGTCGTCAAGGGCGAGCCCCGCGTCGGACAGATCGACTACGCGATCAACAACTCGTTCGGATTCGGTGGGCACAACGTAGCGCTCGCCTTCGGAAAGGCGTGATGCACTGAGTCGTCTCCTCGACTCAGCGAATCTCGCTCTCGCAGTGCATGATCCGGACCGGGGCCGTTCCCAGGGAACGGTTCCGGTTCGGGCCTCGCCCCCTCAGGGGCCCTGAAGAAGGACAAGCGATGACTATTCTGGCCCCTGTCACACGATCCGGTACCTCCACCGATCCCCGCGATCCACTCGCCCGCCTCGAGAATCTGTTCGACGCCGGAACCACTGTGCCGCTGCATAATCGAGACAAATCCGGCATCCTCGCAGCGTCCGGCGAGATCGACGGCGTCCACACCATCGCTTATTGCTCCGACGCCACCGTCATGGGCGGTGCCATGGGAGTCGACGGGTGCAAGCACATCGTCGCCGCCATCGACACGGCCATCGAGCAGCGCGCTCCGATCGTCGGCGTCTGGCACTCCGGAGGCGCTCGCCTCGCCGAGGGCGTCGAAGCTCTCCACGCCGTCGGTCTCGTCTTCGAGGCCATGGTCCGAGCGTCCGGCCTCGTCCCCCAAGTTTCCGTCGTCCTCGGCTTCGCAGCCGGCGGCGCCGCCTACGGTCCTGCGTTGACCGACGTCGTCATCATGGCTCCCGAGGGACGCGTGTTCGTCACCGGACCCGACGTCGTCCGCAGCGTCACCGGTGAGCAGGTCGACATGGCCTCGCTCGGCGGCCCCGACACACACCACAAGAAGTCCGGCGTATGCCACATCGTCGCCGACAGCGAGATGGACGCCTTCACCCGCGCCCGCCGTCTGGTGTCCATGTTCTGCGAGCAGGGCGAATTCGACATCGCCGCCGCCGAGCACGGCGACACCGACCTTCGGGCGCTGATGCCCGAATCCAACCGTCGCGCATACGACGTCCACCCGATCATTCACGAACTGCTGGACAACGTCGAAGGCGAATCGACCTTCGAGGAGTTCCAGGGCGGCTGGGCCCGCAGCATCGTCATTGGCCTCGGACGCGTCAGCGGCCGTACCGTCGGCGTCATCGCCAACAACCCCATTCGCCTCGGCGGTTGCCTCAACTCCGAAAGTGCCGAGAAGGCAGCCCGTTTCGTGCGCCTGTGCGACGCCTTCGGCATCCCGCTCATCGTGGTCGTCGACGTTCCCGGATACCTGCCCGGCGTCAGCATGGAATGGGAAGGCGTCGTCCGCCGCGGAGCAAAGCTGTTGCACGCCTTCGCCGAAGCCACGGTCCCCCGCGTCACGCTGGTGACGCGCAAGATCTACGGCGGCGCATACATCGCGATGAACGCACGCGCACTCGGTGCCACCGCGGTCTACGCCTGGCCCGGCTCCGAGGTCGCCGTGATGGGTGCCAAAGCCGCCGTGGGCATCCTGCACAAGAAGGCACTCGCCGCCGCTCCCGAGGAGGAGCGTGAGGCACTGCACGATCGCCTCACCGTCGAGCACGAGAGCATCGCCGGTGGCGTCGAGCGTGCCGTGGCCATCGGCGTCGTCGACGAGGTCATCGAGCCGAGCAAGACTCGCAGCACGGTCGCCAAGGCACTCGCCGCTGCCCCCGCTGCGCGCGGCAACCACAAGAACATTCCGCTCTGATCAACCGGCTTCGCTTGCGGCCCTGACTCAGCACCCAGCCCCGTCCTCCCCCGGCCTCCCCCGTCCTCCCCCGGCCTCCCCCGTCCTCCCCCGGCCGCGTGAATGGACCCTTGCAGCGCCCAGACGCATGTAGTGGTCCATTCACGGTGGCTCAATGCGGCCTTCAGGCGCTCTGAGTGGACAACAAGCCACATTCATCCGGAGCCGAGCGGGCTCCAAGGCGGGATGAAGCGGCTACGCGTCGGTCAGTTCTCGATCCACTTGTGATCGTGAGCCAGTCGCAGCATCGCTGATCGGATGTCGAGAATCTGCGCTGCCGTCACGGTTCCGTTGGCCGTCAGGAGTGCCTCGGTCACTTCGGCAGTGAAGTCCGCCTCGGACAGCACGTCGCAGATGACGTCCTCGAGTGGCTGGTGTTCGCTGGCCGGAACGTCGTGGAAAGGCACATCGGGCTTGCGTCGGGTGACCAGGGCGGTCGATGCCGGACCGTCGATGATCTGCACCTGAGTGGCCTTGAGGCCACGATCACCGTCGACGGCAACGTATTCGACGCGAACCCCCGGTGCCAGCAGTCGCTTGTCGAAGTCCAGATCGTTGACGTGGATGAACACGTCCTCGCCGCCCTCGTCCGGCGCTACGAATCCGTACCCCTTGAACTCGTCGAATCGAATAACTTTTCCGGTCGACAACATCGAACTCACCACTCCACGGTCGTTCCCACATGCCTACCCCAGGCACGTTCGCGAAACTACCGCGACAGCGGATCCCCAGCAACTCTCGTATCTAGCCGACGTTGCGGCTCAACCACGTCACTTCGGCTCCGGCACCACCGGTGCGGAACGGCTCGAGAGCGGCGTCCCAGTCCGATCCGAGAGCGTGCTCCACGGCGGCGGTGAAGTTTCCCTGGTTGTTCTCCATGAGAGCGCGCAGTCGCATTTCGCCGAGGACCACATCACCGTTCGCGCTCGTCGATCCGCGCCACAGTCCCAGACCTGGAACGTGCGAGAACCGTTCGCCGTCGACGCCCTCGCTGGGATCCTCGGTCACCTCGAAACGAAGCATCTGCCACGAGCGCAGGATGCCGGCGAGGGTCGCCCCGGTACCGACCGGGCCGATCCAATCGGTGGTAGCGCGCAGCTGCCCGTCGGAGGCCGGCTGCGCAGACCACTTCAAATTCGCACGGCAATCGAGGGCGTCGGACAACGCCCATTCGACATGCGGGCACAACGCAGCGGGCGACGAGTGGATGTACACGACACCCGATGTCGCTTCTGCGAATTGATTCGATCCACGCATTGCACTACCTCCAGCTTCGACGAGGGACGTCTTCCCCAACGACCTCGACATGCTTCGGCTGGCTGCAGTGAATCAACACGTATGTGTACTAGTGTGCCCCGAGTTACCCCTGTTGCGCCAGTGCAATCTGTGAACGGTCGATATTCAGCCTGCCAGGACGGCGTCGGACAGTTCGGGCCACAGGGGTTTCGCCCAGTCTCCGAAGGCCCGGTCGGTCAACACCACGCACGCGGTCCGCACGGCCGGGTCCACCCACAGGAACGTTCCGGCCTGACCGAAGTGACCGAACGTGGCCGACGAGTTGGTGCTTCCGGTCCAATGCGGGGTCTTTTCACCGCGCAGCTCGAACCCGAGCCCCCAGTCGCAGGGCTTGTGCGATCCGTACCCGGGCACGATCCCGTTCAGACCGGGAAACTGCACATCTATCGCGGACGACAGTGTCTGCGACGCCAGGAGCGTGGGCTGCAACAGCTCCGCCGCAAATGTCTTCAGGTCCGCCAAGGTGGAGCTGGCACCGTGGCCTGCCGATCCCGGTAGCGCGGTGTTCGTCATCTGCAATGGTCGGCACACGGCCTCGTCGAGGTAGTCGGGGAAGGCGATGCCCGCCTCGGTTTCGATCAGTTCGGCCAGCACCTCGAACCCGGCGCTCGAATAGATCCGCTTGGTGCCGGCCGGTGCCTGAACTGTGCGTTCCCCGAACGCCAACCCCGACGCGTGCGCCAGCAGATGCCGAACCGTCGACCCTTCCGGCCCTGCGGGTTGATCGAGCTCGACCGCACCTTCCTCGACGGCGACGAGAACCGCGTATGCACTGAGCAGTTTGGTGACCGAGGCGAGCTCGTAGACGCGATCGGTGTCGCCGACCTCCTCACGAACCCCGGAGTCGGTGACGACTGCGGCACTGACATGGTCGACGGGCCAGGAGGACGTGAGATCGAGGGTGGTCACGATTCACGAGCCTAATTGTCGGTCGATGACGGTGCCCCGGTCCCCCGTCGGGCTACGCTCGCAGCACATGAGTGGGAGGAATGCGATGTCGGTTGTGCATGGATCGTGCAATTTGTGCGAAGCGATCTGCGGTCTCGAGTTCACGGTGGAGAACGACGCGGTGACGTCCATCCGCGGTGACGAGAAGGATCCTCTCTCGCGCGGCCACATCTGCCCGAAGGCTCTGTCGCTGATCGATCTGCACGCCGATACCGATCGACTCACCATGCCGGTCAAACGTGTGGGTGAGAAGTGGGAGAAGATCGGCTGGGACGAGGCATACGACCTCGTGATCGACGGTCTGATCTCGACGCGTGAGAAGTACGGCCGCAATGCCGTCGGCATCTATCAGGGCAACCCCAACGTGCATTCGATGGGTGCGATGACCCACGGCATTCCCTTCACTTCGCTGCTCCGGACGCGCAATCGATACTCCGCCACCTCGCTGGATCAACTCCCGCATCAGCTCGTCGATCACCTGCTGTACGGGCATCAATTGCTGCTGCCGATCCCGGACATCGACCGAACCGACTTCTTCCTGGTCCTCGGCGGCAATCCGATGGCGTCGAACGGCAGCATGATGACCGTCCCCGATTTCGCCAAGAGAGCGCGGGCATTGCGCAAACGGGGCGGACGGCTGGTCGTGGTCGATCCACGAAAGACCGAGACCGCGGATATCGCGGACACACACTTCTTCGTCCGCCCCGGCACCGACGCACTGCTGCTGCTCGCGATGATCCACATCATCGTCGCCGACGGCACCGTGCGCGTGGCCGACTACATCGACGGTGCCGATCGGCTCGCCGATCTCGTCGCCGAATTCACACCGGAATCCGTCGCTCCGGTCGTCGGGATTGCTGCGGAAGAGATCTACGCCCTGACACGTGATTTCGCCTCGGCGAAGTCCGCGGTGGCATACGGCCGAATGGGGGTCTCGACTCAGCAGTTCGGCACCGTGTGCCAGTGGGCGATTCAGGTACTGAACATCATCACGGGCAATCTCGACCGCCCCGGCGGTGCCATGGTGACCGATCCCGCGATCGATCTGATCAAGCAGGGCATCGTCGGCCGCGGCCATTTCGACAAGTGGCGCAGTCGCGTTCGCGACCTGCCCGAGTTCGCGGGCGAATACCCCTGTTCGACGCTGGTCGACGAGATCACCACCGAGGGCAAGGACCAGATCCGCGCGATGGCGGTTCTGTCCGGTAACCCGGTGTTGTCGATGCCCGGCGGCACCACCCTGAACGACGCGTTCGCCGGTCTCGACTTCATGGTGTCGTTCGACTTCTACATCAACGAGACCTCGCGTCACGCACACGTGATTCTGCCGCCGACGATGTCTCTCGAACGTGACCACTACGATCTGATCTTCAACTCCTTCGCGGTCCACAACACCGCCAAGTACATGCCGGCGATCCTGCCCAAGCAGGCTGGAGCGAAGCATGATTGGGAGATCTTCCGAGATCTGTCGCTCCGCTACAAGAGCCGGATGGCCGGCTCGACGGTCGGTCGACTGAAGTCACGATTGACTCCGAAGAGCGTGATCAGCGAAGCGCGCCTGCGACTGTCCCCCGCTCGCACCCTGGACATCCTGCTCCGCAGTCAACGAAAAGGGTTGTCGCTCAGAAAGCTTCGAGCCAACCCACATGGTGTCGATCTCGGACCGTTGCGCCCCGGCTTCCCGCAGAAGCTGAAGACGCGGGACAAGCGCGTGCAGCTGATACAGGACATCGTTGTCACCGAACTTCCCGCGCTGGTGGATCTGATGCGCTCCAGTGCAGTACCGAGCGGCGACGAACTGTTGATGATCGGTCGACGACACCTACGCAGCAACAACTCGTGGATGCACAACACCGCCCGGCTCACCAAAGGCAAAGCGCGACACCACCTTCTGGCCCACCCGGACGATCTTGCGCATCGCGGCATCGAGGACGGGGCGATGGTGTCGGTGACTTCTGCCGCCGGAACCGTGGACATCGAGGTGGCGGCGTCGGAGAAGATGATGCCGGGTGTGGTGAGCATGCCGCACGGCTTCGGGCATCAGCGCCCCGGCGTGGAGTTGTCGGTTGCCACGACGGTGACGGGTCCCAGTGTCAACGACATCACCGACCCCAACCGCGTCGACGCTGTCTCGGCCAATGCGATCCTCAACGGGGTTCCGGTCCAGGTCCGAGCGAAATAGCGCCCCGATGCACCGTCGAGGCGACGGGATTCTGTACGATTCTGCAGGCTCGTACCTGGTACGGGCATGGGGCGGTAGCTCAGTCGGTTAGAGCCGTGGACTCATAATCCATTGGTCGCGGGTTCGAGCCCCGCCCGCCCCACCACGCGGTAGTTCTTACGAGATTGCACGACGCATTGCGGACATGGGATGTCCTCGATTGTGGGCAGACTGACCGCATGCGATATTCGAGTGCGACACCACGACGAGTGGATGGAGCGCACAAGTGACTGCCGAGAAGTCTTCCTCGTCGGCATCCGACCACCCAGCGACCTGGAAGTTCGACTACCCGATCACGCACGCCGAAACTCGGGCACAGTGGCGAACCTGGCTCGCGGACAATCACACCTCGACCCGAGGCGTGTGGCTGTGTTCGTGGCGCACCACCACCGATCGACCACGCTGCCCCTACCCCGAAGCCGTCGAGGAAGCCATCTGCTTCGGTTGGATCGACTCCACGAACACCGTCTTCGACGACGAGCGCAGCCTGCAACTCTTCACGCCGCGCAGGCCCAAGAGCCAGTGGACCCGTCTGAACCGGAAACGCGCCGCCGATATGGAGGACCGCGGCCTCATGACCGACGCAGGTCGCAGTGCCATCGCTGCCGCGAAATCCAACGGCTGGTGGACGATTGCCGATCAGGTCGAGGACCTCCAGGAACCACTCGAGCTGACAACGGCGCTGGACAGAGATCCGAACGCTCGGAGCACCTGGGACGGCTTTCCGCCCAGTGCCCGCAAGCAGATGCTGTGGTGGGTCGTCAGCGCCGTGCGAGACGACACTCGCGCAGCTCGAATTGCACACATCGTCGCCGAGGCCGCCGCCGGTCGACGAGCCCGCGGCTGAGGGCGGCTACAGCGGTCAGGTCAGCGCTGCCCTTCGGTACAGCCGCGACCAATACACCAGCAGGACAGCAGCATTCGCCCCGAACCACAGCCACGTCACGAATGCCGCCAGGACACCGGTGACGAAGAAACCCAGTACCAATGCCACGACCCAGGCGAGGACATAGACCAGAATCGTGACGACAGCCGCCACTGCGCACCGCCCCGGGGACTGCCGGACCGTAGCCGACGCTGCGCGGAACGGATGTCGTTGCCCGTCGGCCGCAGCCGGAAGTATCAGCAGCGCAACCAGAATCACGATGGCCGGAAGCAGCGGGAAAATTACTGCCAGCGCAACGGCCACCCCGGTCAGCACCACGCACCACACCAAGACGCGCGGCCGTCGCCGTGCCCGGCTCAGCGCGCCGGATGCGTTCCCGTCCACCACGTCGAGTGCCGTCGATGCGGTGATCCACAGGGCGAGTACCAGTGCCGCGGCGGAGGCCGCAACCAACCCCGCGAATCCCAGGGAGGACGTGGGTACGGGATCCCCCACCACAGTCAGCGCCTGAATCAGAGCGGACACGACCACCACGAGAGCCAGAACCGCACTCCCCCTCACGGCGCACCGACCGTCGAATTGCGGTCGAGCACGTCCTGTACGGATCCCGAATAGAGAACGTCCGTGCCGACCTTCACCTCGACGGTGCTCGCGTCATCCGACGTCGCCGAACCGGTGATCGCCTCGTTGTCGGTTGTCTCCCCGGCACATTCGATGTCGGCTCCGGTACCCGAGCACACCGGCGCGACCAGTATCTCGATTCCCTTCTCCAACAGCACGTCGTTGACGGCATAGCGCAGATTTCCGAGCTCGGCACCGCCGACCGGGGCGAGCGCTGCAGTCTGCGAGCATCCCGCGCAGACCATCACCGCGAATACGGCGAGAATCTTTCTGCGCAATCCGTTCATCGGCCCTGCCTCGTCTCGTAGGCGATCAGTCGCGCATGCTCGTCCAGGTGTTGTTGTTCGAGGGCGGCGTCGGTGATGCTGCTCAGATCGAACGGTGCCGGAAGGAGCAATTCGGTGTTGCGGTCCAGGCGCGACCCTCGACGCATCAGTGGATTCTCGGCCCAGTCGTTGGCCGCCAGTTCACGGCTGCGCGACGCCAGATCCAGGTACCCTCCGCTGTTTCCGGGAGTGACCGGAGATGCATGATCGAGCACCGTGGTGAACAGCGACAGGGTTCCGTCCCGGTTGTCGACGATCTCGACCACCTGCTGCTGTTGAGGAAAGTCGATGCACGACGCAGTCGTGATCTCCCAGAATCCGCGTCCGTCTCGCGAGTGCGCCAAGATCTGGTTCTGATGCGTGTGGCCGTTCAGCCAGCCGATCACCACCGGATACTTCAACAGCAGATCGATGAACTCGTCCGCGCCGTACAGCTTCACCGATTGCCCGGGGCGCTGGGCTCGGTTCTCCAACGTCAGGCTGTTGTGGTGCGTGTAGATCAGCACCAACTTGTTCTCGGCCTGCGCCCGCTCCAATTGCCCAATGAGCCAATCGAATTGATTCTCCGGCACCGCACCGTCGGGCCCGGCGACAGCGTTGCAGGTATCGAGACCGAACGTGCGGATGTTCGGGGTGGGGTCTGCCACCCACCACGTCTCGCCGGAGTCGAGATTGTGCTGGGTGAAGCCGTGACCGATCGGACCCGGCGTCGGAGTGGTCTCGAAGTGCTCCTGCATGAACTCGCGTTGTTCGAACAGGTAGCGCGACGGATCGGCCGACACCGCCCGAAACCCCGGTCGCGCACCGGCTCCTACGCCCAACGCGTCGGCCATTCGCTGTAGCGGACTGGCAGTCGACGCATAGCCGGCCAGAGCGGAGGTGGCTGTCGCTTCGAGCGTGTACGCCTTGCGACCCCCGACGGCCAGCGCATGCAGTTGCGAGGACAGGTCGAACGTGCCGAGCAACAGGGTGTCGTGATTGCCGTAGACCGAGTACCACGGCACCGGCAGCCCCACAGATTCCACGGTGCCCGACATCGCCTGGTCGAGGAGGTCGGGAAGCGTCGGGAATCCGTAGTCGCCGAACGACCCTCCCGACGGATCACCCGGCCGATAGGCCCACTGCGCCTCCGGCCAGGCCTGAACACCCTCGAAGACGTCCGCGGAGCCGCTCGTCGGCCGAACCGGAACACCGTCGAGAACATCGATGTACCAGCGCAGTTCGAGATGAGAATGCATGTCGGCACTGTCTCCGGTGACTACCGCTGCTCCCATCGGCGCGCCGGTGACCGGGCTGATCCGCGCGTCGGCGAATGCCTTCACCATCGCCGCGGTGACGTGCACGGTCAGCGGATCCTGCGGATGGAATGCCGAGCCCCACGCGGCGTGGTCGGAGACGATCATGGGCTCGATCCGGCCGGGCGATTGTGCGTCGATGACATGCATGTCCGACAGGTGGCCGAGGTAGAGCAACGAGCGCCGTGACTGCACCCGCGACGCATCGGGCGCTCGTCCGAGAACGTCGAGGCGCGCGACGTACGGCTCCCCCGGCCCGGCAGCGAGCACCCGGTACTGCCCCGGCCCGTTCGCGGTTCGCAGAATCGTCTGCGCCAGCGTTCCGGTCCCGCCCGCTTCCACAGGCTGGGCGTGCGCAACGAGCGCCTGACCCAGCACGTGGGGCGCGATTCCCCACGCCGCGGCGAGGGCCCCTACTCGAGCGATGAATTGTCGACGCGACAGCCCAGCCATGGAACTCCCCGGATCCTCGAGAACGGCACCACGTGCGCCTCGCATTCGACGAGGTGACTGCCTATTTTTACAGGGCAGACGGCCGACAGGCTCGATTTCGGATCGTTCAGGGCACCACTGTGACCGGCCAGCGGCCGGCTTTGACCAACCGCACCGCCACCGAACCGGCAATTCGGTGGCCCGCATTCTCGGATGCGCCCACCACGACGGCGTCGGTGCGCAGTTGTTCTGCCACGGCGATCAGCCCGTTGTACGGGTCACCCTGCGCGGTGCGGAACTCCCACCGCACGTGCTCCCGGTCCCCGAATCGAGCAGCAGAGGTCCGAACGTAGTCGAGAAGCTCGTCGGCGATCTGCTGACCGGTTTCGACGAGTGAGATGCCGGCCTGGCCCCAGGAAGCGGTCGCAATGGGCTGCACGTACACCAGCACCAACAGTGACCTCTGCCGACGAGCGAGCCCTGCCGCGTAGGCGGCGGCGCGCCAGGACGAATCGGACCCGTCGACGCCGACCACGATCGATTTCGGTCCGTCGTGGCCGTACTCGAACCCGGTGGACTCCTGCGCATCGCTCACGACCTGAGGCTACTGCCGGTACCCGCCGATTCGAACACCCCATACCGTGGCGGTACGGTTGGTTCACTTCGAGTGCTGGTCGCTCGAACATACTTATTGGACGGGAGTAGCAAGTGAACGACGTCTCGCAGCACGACGGCCCGTCGACGGATCCGGCTACAGTGTTCGCCGCTCTGGCAGACATCGTGTACCGAGGCAGCAGTGCCGAAGAGATCTACACCGCGATCTGCAATGCCGCCGTACTCATCGTTCCGCACTGTGATCACGCGAGCCTGATGCTGATGCGCCACGGGAAGCCCGTCACCGTCGCGGCCTCGGACGACATCGCTCGTGTCGTCGACGATATCGAGCGCGCCACCGGCGAAGGCCCGTGCCTGGACGCGATCACCAGCGAGGCAGCCCAGCTCGAGGCCGACTTCCGAACTCCCACCCAGTGGCCCGCCATGGCTCGCGGTGTGTTGAATCGCACGCCGGTGCGCGGTGCCATGGGATTTCGACTCAAGGTGGACGATCAGAAGGTGGGCGCGCTCAACCTGTTCACCGACAGGCCAGGTGTGTTCGATGCGGACAGCGCGAGCCAGGCGATCATTCTGACGGCGTTCACCGCAGTGACTGTCGCAGCGGTCATGAACGGGCAGGAAGCGTCGACCCTGCGTGACGGACTCGAGAGCAACCGGGAGATCGGCAAGGCGATCGGCCTGATCATGGCTCTGCACGATGTGTCCGGCGACGAGGCGTTCGCTCTGCTGCGTAAATCCTCTCAGGACCTGAACGTCAAGATTTCCGACCTCGCAGCAACTGTCGTCGATCGGCACAGCAAGGGCTTGAACACCTGATCGGTGCGCTGCCTACACCTTCTTCGGTAGCGCGAACACCAGTGCCAGCGCCACCACACTGAACGCAGCACTGACGGCCATGGCCATCGCCGCGCCGTGCAGAAAGCCGGAACCGACAGTGTCGGGACCGGTGATGTTCAGAGATCCGAACAGCACGCTGCCGATGACGGCGATACCGATCGCCGAACCGACACGCTGCATGGTGGAGATGACTCCGCTGGCGGCTCCCGCGTCGTCGCGATCGACGGTCGCGACGATGAACTGGGCGTTGGGTGCGATGAATGCTCCGTTGCCGAGACCTGCGATGAACAGTGGAACCAACAGCGTCCAGTGCGAGATCGTGTCGGCAGAGCTGGTCGCGAGGATGATCCACAGCCAGATCAGCCCGATCGAGACGAGAGACGCGCCGAGTATCAGAACGGTGCGACCGAGTCGGATCGTCAGCCTGTTGCTCTGCGAGGCCGCGATGATGCTGCCGATCGCGAACGGTATCGACACCAGTCCCGACGCCAGTGCCGTGTTACCGAGCCCGGTCTGCCACAGCAGCGAGATGGTGAAGAAAATACTGGTGAAGGCGGCGAAATAGACCAGCGCGAGGATCACACCTCCGGTGAACGCCGGACGGGTGAACAATCGAGGTGGCACCAACGGATTCTGCCCGCGGCCGGTCCGAATCACTTCCCACCAGCCGAACAGCGCGATGAGGCCGAGTCCTGCGGCGATCGTCAGGTAGGTCCACATGGGCCAGCCCAATTCCTGGCCCTCGATCAGCGGAACGAGAAGTGCGATGAGACCTGCTGAGATGAGTACCAGTCCGAGCCAGTCGATTCCGGGGCGGGCCGCCGGCTCGGCATCGGTCTTGCTCGGGAGCAGCACTGCAGCCGCAACGAGACCGACGATTCCGATCGGCAGGTTGACCCAGAAGACGAGCCGCCAGCCGTTCTCCTCACCGAAGGCCTGGATGATCAGGCCGCCGACGATGGGTCCGAGTGCGGTCGACACTCCGATGACCGCCCCCATGATGGCAAATGCCTTACCGCGCACCGGCCCCGGGAACAACAGCTGGATGAAGGCGGTGACTGCCGGCACGAACATTCCGCCTGCCAGGCCCTGAACGACTCGCGCAACGACCAGTTGCAGATCGTCCTGCGCCAGCCCGCAGGCGAAGCTCGCGACGGTGAAGAGAGCGAGGCCGGTGAAGAACACCCATTTGTGGCCGATCCGGTCGCCCACCTTGCCCGCCGGTATGAGTGCCAATCCGAAGGCGAGTGCGTACCCCGAGATGATCCACGACAGAACCGATTCCGACGCCTCCAACGTGGTGCTGATCGTCGGTAGTGCCACGTTGACGATGGTGGTGTCCAGCAGTGCCATGAACATGCCCAGCAGCAGAACCACGAGCGCTTTCCAGGCACGTGTGGGTACCTCTGTCGCTGGTGGAGTTGCAGAGGCAATGCCGTCGGTCACTGTGCTGCCCTTCGTCGTAGTCGCTGAGCAGTGCCGACCAGCCGCTGTCGGGTTGTCAGCCGATCATTGCCGTGGCGGCGAACACCCACGAGAGTCCTGTGGCCAGGACCACGAACGCCGAGGCGACGATTCGGCCACCCCACTGCGTCTCCACGAGAGAAGTCTCCGCCAGAGCCGTCTCCGAGGGCGCTTTCGCACCTGCCGTATTCGTCGGCGTCATGATCCACTTCCCACCCTGCATCCGCGACCCTGGTCATTTCCGGCCGGTGGATACCCTGGGAACCCATGCCGAAACTAGTTCGCGGCAACAACCACCTCCAGGGCGTCGAGAAAGGGGTGTTGAGAGGCGAGCAGCTTTGCTCTCGCCTGCGCCAGCGGAAACCATTCGACGCGGTCGACCTCGGGAAACGACTTCATGACGCCGGATTTCGGCGGCCATTCGATCTCGAATGTGTTGCTCACCGCATTCGAGACATCGAGATCGGCCTCGACGCCGAATGCAGTGACGATCTTCCCGCCGCGTTGTCTGACGGTGCCGAGGTCGACGGGCTCGCCGGCCGGAACCTCGACCCCGACCTCCTCCCGAAATTCCCGCTGGGCTGCCGTCCAGGGATCTTCACCATCGGTGATCAGCCCTTTGACGATCGACCAGGCTCCGTCGTCCTTGCGGGCCCAGAAAGGTCCGCCCGGGTGAGCGATCAACACCTCCGGGCCGTCGACACCGACGCGATACAACAGAATTCCTGCGCTCGTTTCGACCATGGCCTCAGCGTGCCACCAATGTGCAGCGCTGACGTCCTCCGCGCCGCCGTGCCTCGAACCCGGCTAGCAGTTATTGTCGACCGATGCAAGAGCGTGCAGCGTCCACCAGGCAGGCCGTACTCGAAGGTGCCGCGACCAGTTTCGAGAAATTCGGTTACGGCACAGCCAGTTTGAGCACTATCATCGCGTATGCCGGGGTCAGCAAAGGCGCGATGTACTTTCATTTCTCCTCCAAGGAGGAGCTGGCCCAGGCTGTCATCGACGCGCAGCTCACGATGGCTGCGACTGCCACCGCCGTCATCGTCGATCGGACGCCGAAAGCGCTCGATGCGTTGATTCTGGTGACAAAAGAGCTGGGCCGTCAGCTGCAGACCGAGTCGATATCGCGAGGCGGCATGAGATTGACGCTGGAGTCGGCCATCGCCGACGGTCCCCACGCGGGGGCGTTCGGCGAGTGGATTGCCAAGATCGGTGGTCTGGTCGCGCGGGCCCAGACGGAGGGCGACGTCGTCGACAGCGTCGACGCAACGGCCGCGGGACGGTACATCGTCTCGTTGTTCACCGGCGTGCACACGGTCTCGGAAATGCTCACCGGACGGGACGATCTCCAGCAGCGGATGACCGAAATGTGGCAGATACTGCTACCCGGCATGGTCCCGCGTCGACGCCTTCCTCGGCTGGTTGCGCTGGCCGAGGCTCCCGTTATCGACTGGAGCGATCGATAGCGGCCAACCACGGTTCGGATGTCGCCGTGACGGACATCGCCGAGAGCACCTCTCCGTCGTTCTCGAATTGGATGCGATGGACGCCGTCGGTGGGATCGGTGTCGACGATCACCGAACACGGATTGCTCCACTCCGCAAAGCCCATGAACCTCACCTCGCACGTGGTGAAGTCCAGCGTCGGGATTCCGGTTGCCATACGCAGAGCCTGCCGGGCCGCTTCGAGCATCGTGACTCCCGGCAGGTACTCGACCGAATGGTCGAACATGGCCAAGTTGCGGGGATCAGGGGCGACGACGATGCTGCCGTCGGATGTGTGGCGTGCCAGCACCACGTCGGACGGGTCGAGGCGTCCCACGGCGGAGGGCGAGACCACCTCGGTTCCGGCCGGCAGGTAACGGAAATGTGGGTCGGCCATGGTCGACTTGCGATGCTGTGAGTACACCTCAGGCCCGATGGTCCGGACGGACGCCGTCCCCGAGGCCACGAGGTGGGTGCCGTTCAGGAGCCGCGCCGACAGCTTCATGCTGTCCATCGACTCGTCGTCGAACCTGACGTCGGTCGCGATCGACTCGGCGACGAGCGAATCGTCGATGTCGTCGACCGACAGCGGATCGAGGATCTCGAAGCGGGAGTGCTCGATGAACACCACATGATCGAGAGGCACGCCATGATTGACGTGACAGAAGAGGCTGATCGCCTGGCGTAGCGCCTCCGCCACCATCAAGGAGTCGTGGGTCCGACGTACCGGCGCGAACATGCGGTGCGACGTAGGGAACTGCACCGCCGCCCGATGGGTACCGTCGACGGTCTCGTAGTCGGTCAACAGAACGTCGCCCGGTGACCGCCGATGCACGAGGTGCCGCGGAACGGTCGCTGCGTAACTCAAACTCATGAAGCCCCTTAACCCGACCGACCCGGTTTTTTTATAGCACTCTCGAGCCGCCCGGATCGCCTGTTCAGTATGTCGCGGCTCGCCGACATACCTCGCATCCGTCACAGGGATTCATTCATTCGGTATACAGCGGTAGCCGTCACGATCTGATAACCGATCCGAACTCGCAGTACCACATATTCGGTGCTTCGTCGGATCGGAGGGTGGCTCCGGTCGGTGCAGCCGGACGCAAAAAATCCCCGCCCGATGGAACCGGACGGGGATTGCGCTCCCCCACCTGGACTCGAACCAGGAACCCTTCGATTAACAGTCGAATGCTCTGCCAATTGAGCTATGGGGGATTACTTCGCGGCGTCACACTCTCGTGCGAGCCGTTGGAAACAATAGCGCACACCCCCTGCCGAGTACCAAATCGCCCTGCTCGAGGTTCGTCGGGCAAGATGGAAGAACAGCCGCACGTTCTATGGAAGGACCTACTGATGATTCGTTTGGTACTGGCGGCTGGAGCTGCGTATGTGCTCGGCGCCAAGGCGGGACGTGGCCGGTACGAGCAGATTCGCAAGACTGCGAACGCCGTCGCGTCGAGTCCGGCCACCAAGAAGGCGATCGAGGTCGGCCGTCAGAAGCTGTCCGATTCCCTGAACACTCAGCCTCGACTGGAGCCGATGAAGCCGATCGACGACGAGACCCAGGTCTTCGTTCCGCGCGATCAGCTGCGGCGTTAACCGACCTCGGCCACACTTCCGACAGCGAGCTCGAGCAGGCTGCGGCGATACTGCTCGAGGGCGATGAGGTCGCCGAACAACGCGTTGTAGTCGTCGGGCTTCTCCACCGGTGACATGCGCTGCAGTTTCGATTTGAGTTCGGCCACCTGCTGACCGACCCACACTTCCTGGAGTCGTGCGAGCACGCCCGAGATGTAGCGGGTGAGAGCGTCGTCGGCCACGCGCATCGGGTCGACGGCCAACTCCGTCACCAACGACACGACTACGGCGTCCTTGGCCTGTTTGGCCACGGCGTCGACCCACTCCCCTCCGCCCAAGCCTGCAGCCGTACCGCCGGCAGCGGCCACTGCGTCGCGCACAGCCGAGTACGCCGGGTGGTGGAAGCTCTCCGGCGGCAGTGAATCGAACACCGTACCGGCCATCGCGGGCATCTGCAGCACAGCTTTGAGAGCCTCCCGCTGCGGCCACAGCGACGGATCGGTTGGGTTGGGACGCGGGGGTCCCGTGGGAGCCTCCACGGGAGCTGCCTGCCGCTTCTCGAACGGGACACGTTTACCGCTGGTGTCGCCCCGGGCACCTTTCTTCGCCTCGTCGCGCACGCGGGCGAGCACCATCGCCGTGTCGTCCCAGCCGGTCCACCCGGCGAGCTGCCGGGCGTACTCGTCCCGAAGCGACGCATCCTTGATGCGAGCAACGACGGGGACCGTTCGCTTCAACGCTTCGACGCGCCCCTCGGGTGTGTCCAGATCATGTTCTCGCAGAAGCGATTTGACCACGAAGGCAAACATCGGAGTACGTCTGGCGACGAGATCGCGAACGGCGTTGTCGCCGGACTTCAGGCGCAGGTCGCACGGGTCCATACCGTCGGGGGCGACGGCCACGAACGTCTGACCGGCGATCTTCTGATCACCCTCGAATGCCTTCATCGCTGCGGCCTGGCCTGCGTCGTCTCCGTCGAAGGTGTAGATCACCTCTCCGCGGAAGTAGCTGTCGTCCATCATCAGTCGGCGCAGCATCGCCAGGTGGTCCTCGCCGAATGCGGTACCGCACGATGCGACCGCTGTCTTGACGCCGGCCAGGTGCATCGCCATCACGTCGGTGTACCCCTCGACGATGACGGCCTGATGTGACTTCGCGATCTCCTTGCGCGCGAGATCCAGCCCGAACAACACCTGAGACTTCTTGTACAGCATGGTTTCCGGGGTGTTGATGTACTTGCCCGGCATCGTGTCGTCGTCGAACAGCTTGCGTGCGCCGAAGCCGATGACGTCTCCGCTCTGACTGCGGATGGGCCACACCAATCGGCGCCGGAAGCGGTCGATCGGCGTACCGCGTTTCCCGGGTGTCGCCAACCCCGCGTCGACGATCTCCTTGGCTTCGAAGCCCTTGCCCAGCAGGTGCTTGGTGAGGGTGTCCCAGCCGTCTGGTGCGAAACCGCAGCCGTAGGCGAGCGCGGCATGGCCGTCGAAGTTGCGTTCGGTCAGGTAGTCCCGCGCAGCCTGGGCGTCGGGACCACTGAGCCTGCCCGCGTAGAACTCCTGCGCTGCCGCGTTGGCGGCGATCAAGCGCGCTCGGGTGCCACGATCACGTTGAACCGATGGCCCGCCGCCCTCGTAGGAGATCGAGTAGTTCAGCCGGTCGGCCAGTTGCTCGACGGCCTCGACGAACGAGATGTGCTCGATCTTCTGGAGGAAGGAGTAGGCGTCACCGCCCTCCCCGCAGCCGAAGCAGTGATAGTGACCGTGGTTGGGGCGAACGTGGAACGACGGTGATTTCTCGTCGTGGAAGGGACACAACCCCTTCATGGAGTCGCCGCCCGCGCGCTTGAGCGAGACGTAGTCACCCACGATGTCTTCGATCCGTGTGCGTTCGCGAATGGCGGCGATGTCGCGTTCAGGAATTCGGCCGGCCACGAAGGGCAGTCTAGTCCCGATCCGAGACGGGTTTCGAATCGATCAACCCCAGCTGGCCTGAGCACCGAGTGACCGCTTGTCGATCAGTTCGAGCCTGCTCTCGGTGTACGACGCGATCTGGTCGACGACCACTCGGGTCCGTTCCGCGTCGCTGTCGGCCCGTTGCCATGCCGGCACCAGGATGGGGTCCAGTTCGCCCGGAGCCGAGCGCATCAGCCACTCGGCGACGCGGTGGATTCGGTCGCGTTGACGCTCCTGGCGGATCTTGTGGCCGGCGTCGGACATCACGTACCGCAGTGCCATGGTCTTGAGCAATGCCACCTCCGACCCGACGATCGACGGCACCACCAGATCGGCGTCGTATCGGCTCAGTGGCGCGGTGCCGTACTTCTCGTGGGTGCCCTCGATGGCGGCGGTGGCGAAGCGGCCGACGAGCTCACTGGTCATGTGCTTGAGCGCGACGGATGCGGCGAGCGTGCCGTCGTAGCGTCCGACGGCGATGACGACGGGCATCCTCGACAGTCGGTTCGCGGCCTCGATCAGTTCGTCGACGTCGAGACCGCGAAACTCCGAGACGCCGAGTTCGGCCAGGGCGCGTTGCTCGATCGGATCGGACAGCGCACGCAAGTCGATTCGGGCGTCGATCACACCGTCCTCGACGTCGTGCACCGAGTACGCCACGTCGTCGGACCAGTCCATGCTCTGCGCTTCGAGGCACTTGTGCTTCTCGGGCGCGCCGTCGCGCACCCAGCCCAGAAGGGCCGAGTCGTCGTCGTAGGCACCGAATTTCGCTCCGGGTGCGGGCCTGATCCATGGGTACTTGGTCGCGGCGTCCAGCGAGGCTCGGGTCAGGTTGAGCCCCACACTGCGGCCGTCCGCGTCGAGGATCTTCGGCTCCAGACCGGTCAGAATGCGCAGGTTCTGCGCGTTGCCCTCGAAGCCGCCGCAGTCCTGGGCCACTTCGTCGAGGGCGCGTTCACCGTTGTGACCGTAGGGCGGGTGGCCGATGTCGTGCGCCAGACCGGCGAGGTCGACCAGATCGGGGTCGCTACCCAGGCCTTCGGCGATGCTGCGGCCGATCTGCGCCACTTCGAGCGAGTGCGTCAGCCGCGTACGCGGGGTGTCTCCGTCTCGAGGTCCGGTGACCTGCGTCTTGTCCGCGAGCCTGCGCAAAGCCGCGCAGTGCAACACGCGCGCACGATCGCGAGCAAAGGCGCTTCGATGCGAGGCGTTGTCCGCCCCGGCCCGCAAGCCCGCGGTCTTCGGGGCTTCGGTGACGAATCGTTCGACGTCGTGCGCCGAGTAGGTGCCGGTCATCTACTGGCCCGCCGTGTAGGAGAAGTCTGCCGTGAAGTGGGTCAACTGATACCAGAGCAGAGCGCCTGTCTCCCTGGCGATTCCGTGTGCCTGCGATTCTCTGGTGTAGACGGCCGGACCGGTGCGGGTGGGCGAGGTCCAGGCGTCGAGGCCTGCGTCACGCGCCATGGTTCTGGTGCGCAGTGAATGCCACGGGTCGCTGACCAGCACCACCGACGACTTGCCCTGTTCTTGCAGTGTGTTGCTCACGGCCTCGATACTCCGGAGGGTGTCCGAGCCCGTCTCGACGGCGGTGATGGCGTCGGCGGGCACTCCCTGCTCGATCAGATAGTTTCGGCCCGACGCCGCCTCGGTGAACAGGTCGCCCTCCTGCTTGCCACCGACGGTGACGATCTCGGGGGCGATTCCCTGCTCGTACAGTGACGCGGCCTGGGACAGACGGGCCTCGAACACGGTCGAGGGTGTGCCGCTGTACTGCGCCGCACCCAGTACC
Organism: Rhodococcoides navarretei; assembly: GCF_038069675.1. Classification (NCBI taxonomy): domain Bacteria; kingdom Bacillati; phylum Actinomycetota; class Actinomycetes; order Mycobacteriales; family Nocardiaceae; genus Rhodococcoides; species Rhodococcoides navarretei. The sequence continues at coordinate 2,049,358 of NZ_JBBPCN010000001.1, read as the reverse complement.
ACGATGGCGTCCGCCTGGGAGTAGTCGTCGATGCGCGCCACCTGCCATACCCGCACCGCTGTTCCGGCGACCAGCACCAACGCCATCAGCACCACTCCCGCGACCAGCCGACCGGTCCAGCGTCCGAGCGTTCCGAAGAAGCCGAGGCGCTCGGGACCGGGGTCCGGGGCATACCGATCGTCGTACGGATCGCCGTACGAATCTCGGTCGAGAGTTGAGTTCACCCCTCGAGTTTGCCAGGCCCGCGCTGCTTCGGCGGTCACGGCGCGCCTCGAACGAGCTACAGCCACCCTCGATCCTCGGCCACGCGGACCGCCTCGGCCCGGGTGCTGGTACCGGTCTTTCCGATCGCCGACGACAGATGATTGCGCACCGTCCCCTCCGACAGGTGCACCGTGGCAGCGATGGAGCCGGCCGTCCCTCCCTGCGCTGCGGCGCGGAGAACTTCCTGCTCACGAGCCGTGAGCGGAGAAATGCCGTCCGTCAGAGTCTCGGTCGCCAACGTCGGATCGACGACCCGGAGCCCCATGTGCACCCGCCGAACAGCGTCGGCCAGCTGCTTGGCTGGAGTGTCCTTGACCACGAAACCCGACGCACCCGCATCGATCGCGCGGCGCAGGTAACCCGGTCTGCCGAACGTGGTGACAATCAGCACCCTCGACTCGGGAGCGACCAGTGCCAGTTCGGCGGCGACATCGATACCGTTCTTGCCGGGCATCTCGACGTCGAGCAGCACGACGTCGGGTCGATGTTCCAGCACGGCAGCGACCACTTCGTCCCCGCGTCCCACCTCGGCGACAACGTCCAGATCGTGCTCGAGACCCAGCAGTGCTGCGAGCGCGCCCCGCACCAGCGCCTGATCGTCGGCCAACAGCAGTCTGATGCTCATTCCGCCGAAACCTCCACTCCGAACCCACCGGTCGACACCCGAGCAATCGTCAGTGAACCACCCGATGCCTTCACTCGTTCACCGAGACCGCGAAGGCCGTTGCCCCCGTTGTCGCTGCCGCCCTCGGCAGGTCCGACTCCGTCGTCGACGATCGAGATGCTGGACGCCGTCAGCGTTACCCGGCAGTGCCGTGCGCTCGAGTGTCGAACCACGTTGGTCACCGCTTCCCGAAGTACCCAACCGAACAGTTCTCGGTGTCGCAGCGGCACCACGTCGGCATCGCCGGGAAGGTCGGCCTCGATTCCCGCAGCGTTCAAAGCCGTACGGGCACTGGGCAGTTCGGTGCCTATATCGATCTGCCGCATTCCGCCGACGGTGCTGCGAACGTCCGCAAGCGCTTGCCGGGCAAGCGTTTCCAGCTCGGCGATCTCCACGGCCGCGCGGGCGGGGTCGATCTCGATGAGCCTGCCGGCCAGTTCGCTCTTGACGGTGATGACGGTCAGGGAATGGCCGAGGATATCGTGCACGTCTCGGCTCATGCGCTCGCGCTCGGCCACGATGGCCAGGTCTGCCAATTGCTGCCTGGCCACGGCCAATTCGTGATTGCGTTGGAACACCTGGGTGATGCCCCAGGCCGCGGCCGCGCTGATCAGCAGCTGAAACGCGAAGAAGGTGTCGGGCTCCCAGGACGAGACCAAGCGTGGCACCGCCTCGACGAGTGCGACCATCACCACCACCAACGCCCACGCTTGCCTGACCGGCAGGGTCATCATGGCCAGCACTGCGATATAGACGGTGGCACCGAAGGCAGTGGTGTCGATCGACAGGCTCATGAACACGGTCAGGGTGATCATGACCCCGAGCGCGATCCACGCCTGCGAGGTAGGCAGTGGCTTTCCTCGGCGGAGTCCGGTGCGGAAGCGCCAGAAGGTGGACGTGAACACCACTCCGAAGGCAACGATCGTCATGACCCCGGCAACCTTCGCCGGCATGTGTTCCAGAGCGAGGATGTCGTTCAACGGATAGATCAGATACACCAGCCAGATGGCTCCGAACATCCAGCCGAACCGCCAGATCCGTCCCTCGGGAAGGTCGGCGGTGAGCGTGGTCATGCCGCCCACGGTATCTCTGTGGGCGACATGATCAGTGGTTTCGGTCTCAGGCACGCGTGGTGTCTCTTCGGAACAGCAACGCAGCTCCCGAGACGAACACCGTCGCCCACACCGCCAGATTGATCACGGCGATCAGCAACGTTCCGGTTTCGGTCCCGGCGAACGCGGCCCTGGACACGGTAGCCAGCCCGTAGAGCGGGGTGAACTGGGCCAGCATCGGAAACCAGCCGCTGTCACCGAGGGGAACGAAGAGTCCGCCCGCCAACGCCAGGAAAGCCAGCACGGGTCCGAGAATCTGCATCACGTTCTCCGACGGCAGCAGGTAGCCCATGAACAATCCGAACGCGGCGAACACCGCCGAGCCGATCCAGCCGATCAGACCGCTGACGATCCACACCCAGATCGGCATGTCCGCCCCGAAGAACTTCGCGACGCCGAACACCACGACGATCGAGGCTGCACCCATCGTCATGGCCACAAGGACCTTGGTGACGATGTAGGCGACCGGCTTCAGCGGGGTCAACCGCAACTGTCGGCTCCACCCTTGCGCCCGCTCGACCGAGACCATCGCTCCCCCACTGGTGGTGGCGAGCATCGCTCCGTAGACGGCCATGCTGATGGCGATGTAGCCGGTGACGTTGCCGTGCGCGAAAGGGTAGTTGGTCCGGTAGTCGGACTGCGTGCCGAAGATGACGAAGAACACCGGCGGCATCACCAAGGTGAAGATGAGAGTTCGCTTGTTTCGGAAGAGCCTGCGAATCTCGAGTCCGAGAAAGGTCGGCGAGAAGCCGCCCCAGGCAACAGCTCTGGCAGAGGTGCGGGTGGTCGTGGACGGTGTGGTCGTGGTCATCGGATGCTCCCGGCTGTGTCGTTTTCAGAATCGGTGGTCAGGGCGAGGAAGGCGTCCTCGAGGTTGCGCGAGACGATTTCCAGATCGGTCGCGTGCGCTTCGTTGAGCAGATAGCGGGCAACGCAGTCGGAGTCGCGGCCGTGCACGATCACCCGATCGCCGCGAGTCTCGACGCGGTCCACCCCCGGCAGAGCCAGCAACACCGACTGGTCGACGCCGGGCAGCGTGGCGGTGACGGTGCGTCCTGCAGCCAGGTTCTTCACCTCGGCGGCGCTGCCGTCGGCGACGATCTTGCCGTGTCGCACCAGCACGATGCGGTCCGCATAGGCGTCGGCTTCGTCGAGATAGTGCGTAGCGAACAGCACCGTTCGGCCGGTACTGGCGTCCTGGCGAATGGCGTTCCAGAAGTCGCGACGCCCCTCGACGTCCATGCCGGTGGTCGGCTCGTCCAGCACCAGCAGATCCGGGTCGGGCAGCAATGCGAGCGCGAACCGCAATCGCTGCTGCTGCCCGCCGGAGCATTTGGCCACTCGGCGATCGCCGATCTCGGCGATACCGGCCCGGGTGAGAACCTCCTGCACCGACCGGGTTCGGGCGAACAGCACCGAGGTCAGCTCGACGGTTTCGCGGACGGTCAGGTCGCGGAGCAGACCGCCGGTCTGCATGACGGCCGAGATGCGGCCCTGGGCGATGGCGTCGGCGGGCGTGCCCCCGAACACCGACACCGACCCGGTGGTGGGTGTTGCCAGCCCGAGCATCATGTCGATGGTGGTCGTCTTTCCCGCTCCGTTGGGTCCGAGAAATGCGACGACCTCGCCCGGTTCGATGGACAGGCTGAGCCCGTCGACCGCCCGGACCGAGCCGTAGGTCTTGGTGACGTCTCGTAGTTCGACTGCCGTTGTTGTGGTCATGGGACTCACTCTGCTGCGGCCGGGCGGCTTCGACCTCGTTCGAGCGTCACGATTGCGAGGTGACAACTGTCATGCATCCACATCGACCTGCTCGATCTCTGCACCGCCCAGCCGGTAGATTTCAGGCCATGGCAGTCCAGCACCGGCGGCACAGCAGCGCCACAGTCCCCAGGTCGGTCCATCGATTTCGTCGTCTCGCCGCTACGGGTGCTCTGACCCTGTTCGCGGCGGTTCTGCTCGCGCCGGGGGTTGCATCCGCCGAGGCTCCCTCGCGGCTGGCCACCCAGATCACCGACAACGTCCAGGCTCTGGACCCTGATTCGCTGGCCGAGGTGCAGACCTCGGTCGACGACCTCTACGGCAGCAGCCAGCTTCGGTTGTGGGTCACCTACGTTGCGGATTTCGACAACCTGTCGGCCGCCGACTGGGCCGAGCAGACCGCGTCGAGAAGCGACCTCGGGCAGCGTGACGTCCTCCTCGCGGTGGCGACCGTGGACCGTTCGTACTACCTGGGCGTGAATACCGGACTGTCTCAGATCACCTCGTCCGAACAAGACGACATCCGTGTCAACGACGTGGAACCCGCACTGCGCGAGGAGGATTGGTCCGGTGCCGCTATTGCGGCAGCCGGTGCACTCGGCGACGCGTATGCCTCGAGCGGCAGCGGCGGATCGTCGGCACCGTTGCTGATCGGTGTCGGCGTGCTGGCGGTGGCGGGCGGCGGAGCCGTCGTCTACTCCTCGCGTCGCAAGAAGGCCCGCGTCGCCGCCGAGGTCGAGGCCGTGGCGAACATCGACCCGAGCGACCCGGCCGCGCTGGCCGCCTTCCCGATCGACGTCCTCGATACCCGCGCCAAGGAAATTCTGATCGAGACCGACAATGCCGTGCGCGCCAGCGAAGAGGAATTGAACCTCGCGCGAGGCGAATTCGGCGATTCCGCGGCTGCACCGTTCATCGCCGCCCACGACAACGCCAAGAAAGCGTTGGCCTCTGCCTTCGAAATACGTCAACGCCTCGACGACGCCATACCCGAAACTCCCGACCAACGACGCGCGATGCTCGTCGAGATCATCTCCTCGTGCGGGCAAGCCGATCGCGAACTCGATTCGCGGGTGGAGGAATTCGACGGATTTCGCGACCTGGTGATGAATGCCGAGTCGCATCTCGACGAGCTCACCCAGGCGATCATCGGGTTGACGGTGCGGATTCCGCAATCCGAAACCCTGCTCGCTCAACTGCATTCGGACTTCTCCGAGACTGCACTGAAATCGATAGCGGACAACGTCACGATGGCCAAGGACCGACTCGCGCTGGCCGAGGACAACATCGAGGCCGGCCGCAAGGCGGCAGCACTGCCGCCCGGCAAGCAGGGTCCGGCCGTCACTGCGATTCGGACGGCCGAACGAGCCGTCGATCAGGCCAAGACACTGCTCGACGGCGTCGACCACGCCCGCGACGACATCCGGCACGCCATCGCCACCCTGCCCGACGCCATCGCGGACGTCCGCCGCGACATCGAGCAGGCCGGCACATTGACCGAACACGGTGGTGCCGAGTTGCACTCGGCGGTGACTGCGGCGCAGACGGCGTTGCAGAACGCGGAGAAGGCCCAATCCTCGGATCCTCTGGGTAGCTATACCGCCCTCGCCGAAGCCGATGCCGAACTCGAGAAGATCGTGGACGAGGCATCGGCAGAGAAGGCTGCCGAAGACCAGCTGCGTGCGCGTCTCGAACGCGATATCGCGGCCGCTCAGGCACAGATCACCGCAGCCGCGGACTACATCTCGACCCGTCGTGGCGGCGTCGGGGCCGACGCCAGAACTCGCCTGTCCGAGGCCGAACGCCACCTCGGCGCGGCCCGGCAGCTCGAACCGGAGAACCCCGACGAAGCCCTCAAGCATGCGCATGCCGCCAGCCAATTGGCCTCGCGCGCATCGCAGATCGCCCAGTCCGATGTACAGAACTGGGAGAACCGTCACGGTCCGCGCGGTGGCAGTAGCGGCGGCAACATCGCCGGCGCAGTGCTCGGCGGCATCCTGATCAACAGCGTCCTTCGCGGCGGCGGTGGCGGCGGAGGATTCGGCGGTGGCTTCGGTGGTGGCGGGGGCTTCGGTGGAGGTGGTGGGGGCGGCGGATTCGGCGGTGGCGGCGGCCGCTTCTAGTCTTCTCGACATACGTACGACAGGGCCCGATCTCACGAAGAGATCGGGCCCTGTCGGTTATGTGAGGCTCTTACGCACCGATCAGTCGAGAGGCGATGTAACCCTCGACCTGGTCGAGAGCAACGCGCTCCTGTGCCATCGTGTCGCGTTCACGGATGGTGACGGCATGATCGTCGAGGGTGTCGAAGTCGACGGTGATGCAGAACGGGGTGCCGATCTCGTCCTGACGACGGTAGCGGCGACCGATGGCTCCGGCGTCGTCGAATTCGACGTTCCAGTACTGACGCAGTTGCTGCGCAAGATCTTTCGCCTTGGGCGTCAGGTCGGCGTTACGCGAGAGCGGAAGCACTGCAACCTTCACCGGGGCGAGACGACGGTCCAGCTTGAGCACGACACGCTTGTCGACGCCGCCCTTGGCGTTGGGAGCTTCGTCCTCGGTGTACGCGTCGACGAGGAACGCCATCAGCGAACGCGTCAGGCCTGCGGCCGGCTCGATGACGTACGGGGTGTACCGGGTGTCGGTGGCCTGCTCGTAGTAGCTCAGGTCCTGGCCCGACGCCTTCGAGTGCACCGAGAGGTCGTAGTCGGTTCGGTTCGCGACGCCCTCGAGCTCACCCCACGCACTGCCCTGGAAACCGAACTTGTACTCGATGTCCACGGTGCGCTTGGAGTAGTGCGACAGCTTCTCCTTGGCATGCTCGTAGAGCCGCAGGTTCTCAGGGTCGATACCGAGATCGGTGTACCACTTCATGCGGTAATCGATCCAGTACTGATGCCACTCGTCGTCCTCGCCCGGCTTGACGAAGAACTCCATCTCCATCTGCTCGAACTCGCGGGTACGGAAGATGAAGTTTCCGGGAGTGATCTCGTTGCGGAAGCTCTTGCCGATCTGGCCGATGCCGAACGGCGGCTTCTTACGCGAGGTGGTCAGCACGTTGGCGAAGTTGACGAAGATGCCCTGCGCGGTCTCGGGACGCAGGTAGTGCAGGCCCTCTTCGTTGTCGACCGGGCCGAGGAATGTCTTGAGCAGGCCCGAGAACGCACGCGGCTCGGTCCACGAACCTGGCTCACCGGTCTCGGGATCGCGGATGTCGGCCAGGCCGTTCTCCGGCGGGTGGCCGTGCTTCTCCTCGTAGGCTTCGATGAGGTGATCCGCACGGTACCGCTTGTGCGTGTGCAGCGACTCGACCAGCGGGTCGGAGAACGTCTCGACGTGGCCCGACGCCTCCCACACCTCGCGAGGCAGAATCACCGAGGAATCCAGCCCGACGGTGTCGTCGCGGCTGGTGATCATGTTGCGCCACCACTGCTTCTTGATGTTCTCCTTGAGCTCGACGCCCAACGGACCGTAATCCCAGGCCGACCTGGTACCGCCGTAGATCTCGCCGCACGGGTAGACGAGGCCTCTGCGCTTGGCGAGGTTGGCGACGGTTTCGACTTTGGACTTGGGTGCCACTGGCGGAGCTCTCCATCTTCGGTTACATCGTGTAAGAGGTGACGTGGGCGGTTTTCGCCCTGATCAGACTATCTGGCTCGGCGGGCGAAACCGAACAGCGGTCGAGTGCGGGAGTTGACATGCGCACCTGTGCATATCACAATGAATACGATTTGCAATAACAACAACTGCACTAACCTGAAGTCATGACGTCGATCGTGCAGGGAGAGTCCGCCGGCAACGAACCGGCTACCGAAGGAGCCGCAACCGTGTCCACGGACTCGACAGTGGAAGCAAGTTCGAGCCACAGGCAGGATCCCGAGCATCCGTTGCACTCGGGCGATCCGTTCGCGGTCGCTCCCCCGGCTCACATCCCGCCGAAGGAGACTCTGACTGCGGCGGGCGACATCCTGCGGGCCCTCGCGGCGCCGGTACGCATCGCCATCGTGCTGCAGTTGCGCGAGTCCGAGCGGTGCGTTCACGAACTCGTCGTCGCCCTCGGTGTCACGCAACCGTTGATCAGCCAGCACCTGCGGGTACTCAAGGCAGCGGGTGTCGTGCGCGGAGAACGCAACGGACGCGAGGTCCTGTACCGATTGGTCGACGATCACCTCTCCCACATCGTCGTCGACGCCGTGGCCCACGCCGAGGAAGGCCGACACCCGTGACCGACAAGTCCACCGATACCGCCGCACCCAGACGACCCGTCGTCGTCGGAGTGCGAGCCACCAAGCAGCGCAGTGCCATCTCGGATCTGCTCGACACCATCGAGGAGTTCAAGTCCGCACAGGATCTGCACGACGAATTGCGCAAGCGCGGTGAGGGCATCGGCCTCACCACCGTGTATCGCACTCTCCAGACCCTCGCCGATGCCGGCACTGTCGACGTGCTCCGCACCGACAACGGGGAGTCCGTCTACCGACGCTGCTCCTCCGGTCATCACCATCACCTGGTGTGCCGTTCGTGTGGTTTCACCGTCGAGGTCGAAGGCCCCACCGTCGAGAAGTGGTCGCAGAGTGTCGCCGAGTCCAACGGCTTCAGCGACGTGAGCCACACGATCGAGATCTTCGGCACCTGCAGTCAGTGCAGCGCTGCCGCTCGGTGAATCGGCTCAGGCGACGGCCTCTGCCACGCGAGGTACCACCGCGTCGATGGCGAACGGAATCGACAGCACCGAGTTGTACGTGATCGCGCCACGCTGATCGGTGGACAACGGAACGATCGCGTCGCCCCGTGCGGCATCGAGCGTTCCGAAGATCGGGTTCTCCGCCACCACGTCGATGTCCTCACCGGTACCGAGATAGAGCACCAGATCCGCGTCGAGCATCGAGATGTTCTCGGTCGAGACCGGAACGAAGAAGTTGGTGCCGTCGTCCTGGGCGCGGATCGATTCCGGGACCTCGAAGCCCAGCGAGGTGACGAACGTCCCCCGCGCATCACCGGGCAGATAAGCGCCGAACTGGCCGTCGTACGGAAGCACCACTGCTGCTGTCTTACCCGCGAACTCGGGATGTTCGTTTCGAACCTGCTCGAGCGCCGCGGTGGTCTGCGTGTTCAACTCCTCGCCGCGGTCGCGTTCACCCATGGCACGAGCAATGGTGTCGGTGGCCACCTCACGATCGACGGCATAGGCAGCCGATCCGGCCGGTCGGGCCACCGTCGGCGCGATGTCACTGAGTTGTGCGTACGTCGCCTCGTCGAAACCCGCATTGAGTCCGGTGATGAGATCCGGCGCCAGAGAGGCGATCAGCTCGAAGTTCGGCTCGGACTCCGACCCCAGCAGCGTCAACGGCGCGTCACCGACCAACTCGTCGGTCCATGGACCCAGTCCGGTCTCGTAGAACGTGTACCCGGTGTTGCCGACGGGAACGGTGCCGAGCGCGATGACGGCATCGGCGTCGGACACCCCGAGCGTGACGATTCGGGTCGGCTTCTCCGCGATGGTCGTGCTGCCGTAGATGTGATCGATGACGACCGGGAATGCACCGTCGGAAGATGGTGCCGCCGAGTCCTCCGAGCTCTCTGTCGAACAGGCCGTCAGAGACACACCGAGAACGATCACCGCCACCGTTGCCGTCAGCATCCGGGTCCACCGCACAGTCATCGCATCCGCCTCTACTGGAAGTTAGTACAGGCAAACCTTAGCGGACAGCTCAGGGCAGTAGACCCTCGCGGGCTTTCTCGACTCCGGCGAGCACCAGGATCAGCATCGTCAGCATGGCCTCGTCGTCCAGCCCGTTCGCCGGAAAGGTGTAGCGCAGCAACACATCTGCGAGCTTGTCATGGGTGTTGACCGAGATCGCGCCGAACTGCGAGTCGGCATTGCGGTCGGCGACCTTCTTGTGCAGAGCTGCCTTGAGCGGACGATCCCAGGCCAACACCGCAGTGAGCGAGAGCACCTCGAGTTCGGGTGAGAGTCGAACGGCGCGCAACGAGCAGAGTGCGCCGGCGTAGTCGAAACCGAGCGACCCCTCGTCGCCGAGTGTGACCGTCGCGAACTGCGAGAGCGCCAACTGGGCCCGGGCCTGCAACGAAAGCCCCTCGTCAGGAGTCCCGTTCGCGTTGTCACTCATACTTGACTCCACCGAATCGTCGGTCTCGCGAGGCGTATTCGATACACGCCTCCCACAGATCCCGACGGTCGAAGTCCGGGAAGAGCTTCTTCTGGAACACGAACTCCGCGTAGGCGGATTGCCAGAGCAGGAAGTTCGACGTTCGCTGCTCCCCCGACGGACGCAGAAACAGATCAACGTCGGGCATGTCCGATTCGTCGAGGTACTTGGCGACGGTCGCCTCGGTGATCTTCTCGGGGTTCAGCTTGCCCGCGGCCACCTGGCGAGCGATTTCCCTTGTAGCATCGGCAATCTCGGCACGGCCACCGTAGTTGACGCACATCGTCAGCGTCATCACGGTGTTGTGCTTCGTCAGCTCCTCGGCCACTTCCAGTTCTTTGATGACACTGCCCCACAACCTCGGTCGACGGCCGGCCCAGCGAACCCGAACGCCCATCTCGTTCATTTCGTCGCGTCGACGACGGATGACGTCGCGATTGAAGCCCATCAGAAACTTGACCTCGTCGGGACTGCGCTTCCAGTTCTCCGTCGAGAAGGCGTACGCCGACAACCACTGAACCCCGATCTCGATGCATCCGCACACGGTGTCCATGAGCACCGCTTCACCCTGCTCGTGCCCAGCGGTCCGCGGCAATCCTCGATCCTGGGCCCACCGGCCGTTGCCGTCCATCACCAGCGCGACATGGCGAGGAATCAATTCGGGCTGCAGGATCGGCGGCCGAGCGCCCGACGGATGCGGATCGGGAGGGCGCACTGCCGACTGTTCGTCAGGCCGGGGTTGCGGCTCTCGTCGTCGAATCACGGTCCCCATCCTGCCCGACGGTGTCGGCGAACACGGAGTCAGGTTGTGCCAGCGGCACCTGATGCGGGTGCGAGCGTTCGATGAGCGGAAGCGTGCGCAGCTGTCGTTCCAGATGCCATTGCAGATGCGCCGCCACCAGTCCACTGGCCTGCTTGCGGACGGCCTCGGAGGTGGTGACGGTGTAGTCCCACTCTCCCCGCTCGAGCGCAACCATCAGATCGAGAACCCCGGTCGACGGCGTCGCCGATCCCGGCGGCCGGCAATGCACACACACGGCCCCACCGGCCGCGACGTGAAACGCACGGTGCGGCCCCACCGCTGCGCACCGCGCGCAGTCGGTCAGTGCGGGAGCCCATCCGGCGAAACCCATCGCGCGCAGCAGGTACGCGTCGAGCACCAGTTCGGGAGGCCGGATGTGCTGTGCGAGGGCGCGCAGGGCACCGACGGTCAACTGATGCAGCCGCTGCGCGGGCGCATGCTCCTCACCTGCCAGCCGTTCGGCAGTTTCGAGAACCGCGCAACCGGTGGTGTAGCGACCGTAGTCGGCCACGATGTCTCCGCCGAACGCGTCGACCGTATGCACCTGGGTGACGATGTCGAGGTTGCGTCCCGGATAGAGCAGAACGTCGATGTGCGCGAACGGCTCGAGCCGCGCACCGAACTTGGATTTGGTGCGACGAACCCCTTTGGCGACGGCCCGCACGATTCCGTTTTCCCTGGTCAACAACGTGACGATGCGATCGGCCTCACCCAGCTTGTGCTGGCGCAGGACGACTGCGTTGTCACGGTATGGCCTCACGTACTCCAGTGTCCCACGCGCGCAGCGGCGGTGATCGTTCCCGCGCTGACGAGTACTCGATACTGTTCAGGCGTGGATTTCCATCGGTCGACCCTCGTTGCTCAGGCTGCCGATCTCGTGTCGGGCCGCATTACGTCGGTGCAGGCGGTAACCGCGTCGCTCGATCGGATCGAGAAGAGCCAGCCCGCGCTCAACGCGTTCCGCATCGTGCGCCGCAGCGCCGCCCTCGCCGAGGCAGCCGAGGCGGATCGGCTGCGTTCCACCGGCCACACCGCTCCCCTGCTCGGCGTTCCGATCGCCGTCAAGGACGACGTCGACATCACCGGAGAGCCGACCGCCTTCGGCTGCGCGGGTGACTTTCCGCCGGCCACTGCGGACTCGGAGGTGGTGCGCAGATTGCGTGCTGCCGGAGCCGTCATCGTGGGAAAGACGAACAGTCCCGAACTCGGTCAGTGGCCGTTCACCGGCGGCACCTTCGGGCACACCCGCAATCCGTGGCACCGCGAGCGCACGCCGGGCGGCTCATCCGGCGGTAGCTCTGCAGCAGTGGCTGCCGAATTGGTCTCTGCCGCTCTGGGTTCCGACGGTGCCGGTTCGGTGCGCATCCCGGCATCGTGGACGAATCTCGTCGGGATCAAGCCGCAACGAGGAAGGATCTCCACGTGGCCGGACGCCGAGGCGTTCAACGGCATCACCGTCATCGGCCCGCTCGCCCGTACGGTGGCCGACGCGGCGCTGCTCCTCGATGTGGTCTCGGGTGGCCATGACGGAGATCTGCATCGTCCGGCACCGGTGACCGTCTCCGATGCTGTCGGACGCAACCCCGGCTCCCTGCGCATCGCGCTCAGCCTTCGTAAGCCCTTCATCCCGACGCCGGCACCGCTGGATCCGGAGATCGCAGCGGCGGCGTACGAGATGGCCGCGGTGCTGCGATTGCTCGGGCACCGAGTGGTCGTCGACGACCCCGCCTACGGAATGCTGTTGGGGCTCAATTTCCTACCCCGCTCACTGGCGGGCGTGGCGACCTGGCTCGATCGACTCCCCGATCCATCTCTCGCCGACCCGAGGACCCGAGCCAACGCCAGGAGCGGCCGGGCTCTCGCCGGAGCGCCGCTGCGAGCAGCACGCGCCGCCGAACCGCGCATCGGGCGTCGGATCGGCCGGTTCTTCGACGAGTACGACATCGTGCTCGCACCCACCACGGCTACCCCGCCGCCGCGGATCGAGGCCATCGACGGCATCTCCAACGCAGACACCGATCGGGTCATCACCGAGCACTGCCCGTACACCTGGCCGTGGAACGTTCTGGGCTGGCCGAGCGTCAACGTGCCCGCGGGATTCACCACCGGCGGCCTACCCATCGGTCTGCAGTTGATGGGGCACGAATCCTCGGAGCCGCTACTGGTGTCGGTGGCTGCTCAACTCGAGAACGTGCTGCAGTGGCACCGCAAGCGCCCCGATCCCTGGTGGACCGACGTGAGCGAAACTTCGTAGTCTGCTACGAATTGCCGTGCACGTGCGGCGAAGCCGCTCCGGTCAGAAGCCGAGCTTGCCCATCTGCTTGGGGTCGGTCTGCCAGTCCTTCGCGATCTTGACGTGCAGGTCCAGGTAGATCCTGGTGCCGAGCAGCTTCTCGATCTGCAGTCGCGAGGCCGTGCCGACCTCCTTGAGCCGCGAGCCGCCCTTGCCGATGATGATCGCCTTCTGGCTCGATCGCTCGACGTAGAGGATCGCGTGCACGTCGAGCATGTTGTCGTGGCCCTCGCGGGGCACGACCTCCTCGATGACGACGGCCAACGAGTGGGGCAGCTCGTCTCGGACGCCTTCGAGCGCGGCTTCACGGATGAGCTCGGCCATGAGGATCTCCTCGGGCTCGTCCGTCAGCTCACCGTCGGGGTAGAACGCCGGTCCCGGTGGGAGTTCGGAGGCCAGCAGGTCGACGAGCTTCTCGATCTGCTCGCCCGATTCGGCCGACACCGGAATGACGTGCGAATTCTCGCCGAGCAGCTTCGACAGCGACATCAGCTGCTGGACGACGCGTTCCTTCTTTACCTTGTCGATCTTGGTCACGATCCCGATGAGCGTGGTCTTGGGCGCGATGTGCCGCACCTGTTCGAGAATCCACCGGTCGCCGGGCCCGATCTTCTCGTCCGCGGGGATACAGAGTCCGATGACGTCGACCTCGGAGTAGGTGTCCTGCACCAGATCGTTGAGGCGTTGCCCCAGCAGCGTTCTCGGTCGGTGCAGGCCCGGGGTGTCGACCAGGATCAGCTGGGCGTGCTCGCGGTGCACGATGCCGCGAATGGTGTGCCGCGTCGTCTGGGGACGCGAGGACGTGATGGCGATCTTCGATCCCACCAGTGCATTGGTCAGTGTGGACTTGCCGGTGTTGGGTCGGCCTACGAAACAGACGAATCCGGATCGGAACTCACCGTTGTTCTGCTCGGACAAGAGCACCTCCAGATTTCAGTGTTGACGAGTGGCGTCGGACGAGTCGTCGTCCTCGGTGGATTCTTCGTCGGGTTCGATCTTTTCGACCAGCACCGTGGTGATGCGGACGCGCCCCTTGGGGTCGGCTCCGCCTTCGCCGCGCAGCAGCAGTCCGTGGGTGATCACCTGCGATCCGGGCAACGGTACTCGGCCGAGTTCGTAGCCGAGGAGTCCGCCGACGGTGTCGACTTCCTCGGATTCGATCTCGATGCCGAAGATCTCGCCGAGGTCCTCGAGTGGCACCCGGGAGGACAATCGATAGCGTCCGTCGTCGAGTTCCTCGATGGGGGCAACCTCGTCGGAGTCGTATTCGTCCGCGATCTCGCCGACGATCTCCTCGATGACGTCCTCGATGGTCACCAGGCCCGCAATGCCTCCGTACTCGTCGACGAGCAGAGCCATGTGGTTGCGATCGCGCTGCATCTCGGCGAGCAGACTGTCCAGCGCCTTGGAATCGGGAACGAAGACGGCCGGACGCATCAACTCGGACACCTGCACTCCGCGGCCACCGTCGGTGGAGTAGTACGTCTGCTGCACAAGGTCTTTGAGATACACGACGCCGACCACATCGTCCACGTTCTCCCCGATCACCGGGATGCGGGAGTGTCCGCTGCGCACGGCCAACGACGTGGCCTGGCCCGCCGACTTGTCCGACTCGATCCACACCATCTCGGGGCGCGGGACCATGACCTCACGGGCGGAGGTGTCACCGAGCTCGAACACCGACTGGATCATCCGCCGTTCGTCGTCGGCCACGACGCCGCGTTCGCGAGCCATGTCCACCAGTTCTCGGAGTTCGATCTCGGAGGCGAAGGGGCCGTTGCGAAATCCCTTACCTGGGGTGATCGCGTTACCGATGAGGATGAGCAGTCTGCTGATCGGGCCGAGGAGCCACCCGAGCGCGCGTAGCGGCAACGCGGCCGCCAACGCGATCGAGTACGCGTTCTGCCGCCCGAGGGTTCGCGGACCGACACCGATCACGACGTAACTGACCAGCACCATGGCCACCGCACTGATCAGCAAGGCCGTGGTGGAGTCGATCAGCTGTGTCAGACCACCCGCGAGCAACACAGTGCCGCCGATCTCGCACAGGATGCGCAGCAGCACCATCAGATTGACGTAGCGCGGGCGGTCGCCGACCACGACGACGAGGCCGGTGGCACCGGGCCGCTCGTCCTTGACCATGTCCTCGATGCGCGCCCGCGAGACCGTGTTCAGCGCAGAATCGACCGCAGCGAACAGGCCTCCGAGAGGGACGAGAAGGACGGCGAAGACGATGAGCGCAACAGCACTGCTCACGCGCTACGACCCCGTACTTCCAGCTGCTCGACGACGCAGATCATCGATCGTGTCCGTCGACGAAACCGGCCTTGCCGAGGAGCCGGGCATCGCGGGCGGCCTGTTCGGCGGCCTGCTCCGCTCGCCTGGCATCCTCGTACCACTCGGCGAGCAGACGGTTCTGCAGCTCGAACATTTCCTTCTCTTCGTCCGGCTCGGCATGGTCGTAACCCAGCAGGTGCAGCACACCGTGCACGGTCAACAACGCCAGCTCGTGCTCGAGCGAATGTCCTGCCTCAGCAGCCTGATCCGCGGCGAACGACGGGCACAGCACGATGTCGCCGAGCATCGCCGGTCCGGGCTCGGGGGCGTCGGGACGACCGCCCGGCTCCAGCTCGTCCATCGGAAACGACATCACGTCGGTGGGGCCGGGCAGATCCATCCACCGCATGTGCAGATCGGCCATCGTGGCCGAATCCACCAGCACCATCGACAGTTCCGCGGCGGGATGCACGTCCATGCCGGCGATCGCGAACCGTGCGACCGAGACCAGCTCGGGTTCGGAGATGTCCATCCCCGACTCGTTGGACACTTCGATACTCATCTAGCCACTACCCACGCTCTCGTTGCCTGCATCTGTCGGTCCGTCTGCCTGAATCATCTTCTCGCCGAACGCGGTCCACCGGTGCGGCGTTGCGCGCGGTTGGGAATGACGCCTTCCGACGTCGACTCGAACCGCTCGTACGCGTCGACGATCTCCGAGACCAAGCGGTGCCGCACCACGTCGCTGCTGGTGAGCTGCGCGAAGTGGATGTCGTCGACGTCGGTCAGGATCTCGGACGCCGCTCGCAGTCCGGATCGCGCACCTCCCGGAAGGTCGACCTGGGTCACGTCACCCGTGACGACGATCTTCGATCCGAATCCGAGTCGAGTCAGGAACATCTTCATCTGCTCGGCGGTGGTGTTCTGCGCTTCGTCGAGGATGATGAACGCGTCGTTGAGTGTGCGACCACGCATGTACGCGAGGGGCGCGACCTCGATGACCCCGGCCTGCATCAGCTTCGGGATCGCTTCGTCGTCCATCATGTCGTGCAGCGCATCGTGCAGGGGGCGCAGGTAGGGGTCGATCTTCTCGTGCAGGGTTCCGGGGAGGAAGCCGAGCCGCTCCCCCGCTTCCACGGCCGGACGCGTCAGAATGATGCGACTGACCTGTTTGGTCTGCAATGCCTGGACGGCCTTCGCCATCGCGAGGTACGTCTTTCCGGTACCCGCGGGCCCGATACCGAACACGATGGTGTTGGCGTCGATCGCATCCACATATCGCTTCTGATTCAGAGTCTTCGGCCGAATCGTCTTACCGCGACGCGAGAGGATGTCCAGGCTCAGCACCTCGGCCGGAGAATCGGCAACGCCCTCGGTGAGCATGGCGATCGATCGGCGCACCGCATCGGGAGTCAGTGGCTGGGCGCGCTTGGCCAGCGCGGCCAACTCGGAGATCACCCGTTCGGCCAGCGCCACATCCGCCACTTTTCCGGTGAGCGTCACGGCGTTTCCTCGTACGTGGATATCTGCCGTCAGCATCTGCTCGAGCGCCCGCAGGTTCTCGTCGGACTGTCCCAGCAGTGGCATCACTGCTTCGGGGGCGAGTTCCAAAGTGGACCGAACGTCACGCTCGGCGGGAAAATCGCTGTGTTCACTCACGTGGTGGCTATGGCCTGCTCTCTGGTGTCGGCTTCGCGGACGTGCACTCGGTACGGATCGAGTTTAACGCCGCAGGGACGATGTGCATTCCCATTACTTGCTGGTGGCACCGAGCACGGCGTCGAGCGAGAGCGCCCAACACCGGGAATCGGGATCGAGGAAGGCGAAGTGGTCCTCGCCCGGAACGATCGCCAGCTCCGCGTCGTCCCCGGCGGCGCGCGCCAGCGCAACGTACCGTTCGCTCTGCGCCGCCGGAACCTGGATGTCCTCGGATCCGTGCAGGGCGATCGTCCGGATGCCGATGGGTACACGCGCGGCCGGCGAGGCCGATCGGTACAGGTCGGGATCGTCCTCGTACCGGGCCTGCAACAGCGCCTCGACAGCCGGGTTGGTGCGTCCCGACGCACCGCGCGGTTCGAGATCGAGAACGCCGGCCTGCGAGACGATGCGCGACGGGCGGACCTTCGTGCCGGTCTCACCGCCGAGCCACACTGCCAGGTGGCCTCCTGCGGAGTGCCCGATGACGCGCACGTCGTCGACACCGACCGGGGCGTGCTGCTGCAGTTCCCCGGCGACCACGTCGAGTGCCGCGGTCACATCGGACTGCATCTCCGGCCAGTGCCCGCCTGCGCCGACGCGTCGATACTCGATGTTCCACGCCACCGCGCCGGCTCCCGCGACGGCGCGGGCGAACTGGGTGCCCAGATTGGATCCGTACTGACCGCTCCAGAACCCGCCGTGCACCACCACGACCACCGGTGTCGTGTCCTTCATCGGCTCGGCCGGCAGGTAGAGGTGCCCGAACTGCTCCGGGTGATCGCCGTAGGCGATCTTGATTCGCGCGCTCATGCGTTCTCGAAGTCCGGCGGAAGTTGCGTCCACCGCGAGGTCAGGACGCCCAGCGCGCCGAGGGCCACGGCTCCCGCCGTCGAGGTCCGCAGCACCGTCGGACCGAGAACCACCGGGGTTGCACCCGCCTCGGTCAGAGCGGTGACCTCCCTGTCGTCGAGCCCGCCTTCGGGTCCGACGACGATCGCGACCTCGGGCACCGAGGCGAACGGCAGGTCCCGAAACGACGTGGTGGCCGCCTCGTGCAGCACGGCGACGATTCCGCCGCGCTCCACGACGCCGCGCACGAGGGCGTAGATCTCTCGCGAATCCTGCAGCTCGGAGACCTCGGGGATGTAGGCCCGACGCGATTGCTTGGCCGCCTCCGACGCAGTACTGCGCCACTTCGCGACGCCCTTGGCTGCCTTCGGGCCCTCCCACCGTGCGACGCAGCGAGCCGACTGCCAGGGCACGACGGCATCGACGCCCGCCTCGGTGGCCAGCTCGACCGCCAACTCCGACCGATCCGCCTTCGGCAATGCCTGCACGAGGGTCACGGCCGGAGTGGGACGCGGCATCTCGCTGCGCGAGTGCACGGTCAGTTCCAGTCGATTCTTCTCCGCGGCGACGACGACCGCGTCGGCCAAGCCACCTGCTCCGTCACCGAGCAACACCCGCTCACCGACGCGGATGCGTCGCACGGTCGCGGCATGGTGCCCTTCCTTGCCGTCGAGCACCGCCAACTCGCCGACGTTCGGCAGGGGCGAGAGGTAGAAGACCGTGGGGGCCATCGATCAGCGACCGCTGAATGCTTCCCGCAACCGCGAGAACAGGCCGCCGCTGTGCGCGGAACCGGTGGTGACGACCTCCGCCGAGTCGCGGTCGCGCATCGACCTGAGCTGTTCGAGCAGATGGGTCTGCTTGCTGTCGAGCTTGGTCGGCACGATGACCTCGAGGTGCGCGTGCAGATCGCCGCGAATGCCCGACCGCAGCTTGGGCATTCCGTGACCACGCAGTACCGTCGTCGAATTCGGTTGCGTGCCTTGTTCGACCGAGATCTCGGTGGGTCCGTCGATGATCGCATCGATGCTGACCGAGGTGCCGAGGGCGGCGTCGACCATCGGGACGCGGACGGTGCAGTGCAGATCGTCACCGTCGCGTACGAACACCTCGTGCTGCTGTTCGACGATCTCCACGTACAGGTCTCCCGCGGGTCCGCCGCCGGGACCGACTTCGCCCTGCGATGCCAGTCGGATCCGCATGCCGTTGCTCACGCCGACCGGCACCTTGACCGAGATGTCGCGACGCGACCGGACGCGACCGTCGCCGCCGCACTTGCGGCAGGGGTCGGGGATGGTCTCGCCTGCACCGCGGCAGGTGGGGCAAGGACGGCTGGTCATGACCTGGCCGAGGAACGAGCGCTGCACCGACTGCACTTCTCCGGCACCGCCGCAGGTGTCGCAGCGAACCGGCTTGGAGTCGCCGTTGGTACCCGAGCCGGTGCACAGGTCGCACAGGATCGCGGTGTCGACGGTGATGTGCTTGGTCACGCCGGTGGCGCACTCGTCGAGGGTGAGCTTGGTCCGCAGCAGTGAATCCGCTCCCGGCTGTACTCGGCCCTTCGGCCCGCGCTGGGAGCCGCCCGCGCCGCCGCCGAAGAACGCCTCGAACACATCTCCCAGGCCGCCGCCGAATCCGGCTCCACCGAATCCACCGCCGCCGCCTCCGCCGCCCTGCTGCAGCGGGTCGCCGCCCAGGTCGACGATACGACGCTTCTCCGGATCGGACAGCACCTCGTACGCGGTGGAGATCTCCTTGAACCGGGCCTGCGCGGCCTCGTCCGGGTTGACGTCCGGGTGCAGTTCTCGCGCCAGTTTGCGGTAGGCGCGCTTGATCTCCTGGTCCGTCGCCTGCTGGCCGACGCCCAAACTCCCGTAATAATCCCGTGCCACGTCGTCTCTTTCGTCCTAGAAGATGAATCTCGTTCGTTGCTGCTGTGTGCGGCCGCCCATGCCCCGCGGCCGTCGATCGATTCGGTTCTCGCTCGTCTCAGCGTTCGGCCAGGACCTCGCCGATGTACCTGGCAACCGCAGCGACCGACGCAATTGTTCCTGGGTAGTCCATTCGGGTCGGCCCGAGAACACCCATTCCTCCGAGGACCATGCCAGCCGACCCGTATCCGGTGGAAATCACCGACGTCCCACGCATTTCCTCGACCTGCGTTTCCTCGCCGATCCGCACTGTCACGGTGCGGGTGTCCTGCGTCACGGCGAGCAGTTTGAGCACGACCACTTGCTCTTCCAGCGCCTCGAGTACCGCCCTGAGCGATCCGGGAAACCCCGCGTCGCCGGCGAAGTCCGCCGCGTTGCGCGTCAGGTTCGCCGTACCGCCGAGAACCAGACGTTCTTCGGGATGCTCGACGAGCGATTCCACCAGCACCGTTGCCGAGCGAATCATGGCGTCTCGTAGCGCGGGTGGCGCGTTCTCGGCGAGTTCGGCCACTGCGGCCGATGCTGCCGCCAGCCGCTTGCCCTCGAGCGCGCCGCCGAGCAGACGCCGCAGCTGCGCCAGATTCTCGTCGTCGATCACATCACCGAGTTCGACGATGCGCTGATCGACGCGACCCGAGTCGGTGATCAGCACCAGCAGCAGCCGAGCCGGGGTGAGCGCCACCACTTCCAGGTGACGCACCGATGACGCCGACAGCGTGGGGTACTGGACCACGGCGACCTGACGGGTCAACTGAGCCAGCAACCGGACGCCGCGTCGCAACACGTCGTCCAGGTCGACGCCGTTCTCGAGAAACTCCAGGATGGCGCGACGCTCGGCCGCGGAGAGCGGCTTGACGTCGGCTATCCGATCGACGAACTGCCGGTAGCCCTTGTCGGTCGGCACCCGGCCGGAACTGGTGTGCGGCTGGGCGATGTACCCCTCGGCCTCGAGTACGGCCATGTCGTTGCGCACTGTTGCACTGGACACTCCCAGGCTGTGACGCTCGACCAGGGCACGCGAACCGACCGGTTCCTGGGTGGACACGTAGTCCGCCACGATCGCTCGTAGAACCTCGAACCGCCTGTCGTCGGTGCTCGACATCGGTGCCCACCTCCGTTCTCGTTTCCAATCGTCGCTCGAGTCTAGTAGCCGGCGAACGCATGCCCGTGCAAGGCCTTACTGTGGTCCGAGTGGAAACTGTCTTTCGATTCGACCCAGCGGCCACGGGCTCGCGATGATCTTCAAAGGTGTGCGTGACGGAAAGCCGTACCCCGAGCACGGTCTGTCCATCAGAGACTGGTCGAGAATCCCGCCACGGCAGCTGCGTCTGGACGAGATCGTCACCACCACCAAGGTGCTCGAGCTCGACAGGTTACTGTCCGAGGACTCCACCTTCTACGGCGATCTGTTCCCTCACGCGGTGCAGTTCCGTGGTGTCGTCTATCTGGAGGACGGCTTGCACCGCGCAGTGCGTGCGGCTCTGCGTAATCGAACGGTCTTGCACGCCAGGGTGTTCGACTACGACGCCCTCGGCGCCTGAGGGTACGAAGGCCGCGAGAACACTGCGGTACCGGACAGATCGGTCAGGCGGCTGCGATGCTGCGCACCACCGCGTCGGCCAGCAATCGGCCGCGATCGGTGAGCACGAGCCGTTCCCCGCGACGCACCATCAATCCGTCCGTCACACTCTGCTCGGCGGCAGCGCGCTCGGCCGGCCCCAGCAGAGCCACCGGTACTCCCGAGCGGAGTCGCACGGTCAGCATCAACTCCTCGAGGTGTCTGTCCTCGGCGCTGAGCAGTTCGCTGCCCAGCACCGGTAGGTGACCTGCGGCGAGCCGATCGGCGTACGCGGCCGGGTGCTTGACGTTCCAGAACCGGGTGCCACCGATATGGCTGTGTGCACCGGGTCCCGCGCCCCACCAGTCGCCGCCGTCCCAGTAACCGATGTTGTGACGGCACTGCGCCGCGGCGTCGGTGGCCCAGTTCGATACCTCGTACCAGGACAGGCCCGCGGCGTTCAACGCCGTGTCGATGCGTTCGTATCGGGTCGCCAGTACGTCGTCGTCGGGTGCCGGCAGCTCACCGCGTCGAACCTTGCGTGCCATGGCCGTGCCGTCCTCGACGATCAGTGCGTAGGCCGAGACGTGGTCGACGCCTGCCTCGAGCACCGCGGCGAGAGACTGATCGAGGTCGCTGTCTCGCTCGCCCGGGGTGCCGTAGATGAGGTCGAGGTTGACGTGCTCGAACCCGGCCGCGCGAGCCTCCTTGGCCGCAGCGACCGCGCGACCCGGTGTGTGGGTGCGATCGAGCACGGCGAGCACATGTGGTGCAGCGGACTGCATTCCGAGCGAAATTCGAGTGAAGCCCGAGTCTCGGAGCCGGTCGAAGAATTCCGGCGACGTCGATTCCGGGTTGGATTCGGTGGTCACCTCGCCGCCGTCGGTCACACCGAAACTGGACCGGACCGCACCCAGGACGTCGGCCAGACCGTCGCCCCCGAGCAGCGACGGTGTGCCGCCGCCGACGAAGACGGTGTCCGCCGTCGGCACGCGACCCGTGCCGGCCTGGATCAGCCCCGCCGCGGTGTCGAGTTCGCGTCGCAGGCCCTCCAACCAGGATTGCGGAGACGCCGACGTTCCCAATTCACCCGCCGTGTAGGTGTTGAAGTCGCAGTACCCGCACCGAGTGGCGCAGAACGGAACGTGCACGTAGATCCCGAACGCCCGATCCCCCACCCCGTCGAATGCCTCGACCGGCAGCTCGAAGGTGGACGGGACGGGCACGACGGTATTCACGATCTCCAGTCTCCCAGAGTCCAGGTCCGCCCGATCCCACTCGCCCTGCCAGCCTATTCACCGCAAAATCGGGGTAAATAGCCGCCGCGGTCGTCTGTCGCCCCGATGACGTGGCACAATGGCTCCCGTGACCGACTCAGGAATTCGACTCGTGGCGCGCCGCCATGTCGATCTCGGCCGTGTCTGCAGTGCGTCGTGTCGACACACGACCGGCTGCTGACCAGCCCTCCTTCGAGCACGTCCATTCGATCCACCGGTTCCCCACTGTCTCG
Source organism: Rhodococcoides navarretei (assembly GCF_038069675.1). NCBI lineage: Bacteria > Bacillati > Actinomycetota > Actinomycetes > Mycobacteriales > Nocardiaceae > Rhodococcoides > Rhodococcoides navarretei. The sequence continues at coordinate 2,026,469 of NZ_JBBPCN010000001.1, read as the reverse complement.
AGAGCGCAATCGCCTGCGCTGTCGTCCCGGGTGCCGGCCAGCACACAGATGCAGGAGCAATGCATGTCGTCGACCAGCGACGCGACCACCGATGCTGCCCCCGTTACACCACGGGAGCGCACGCCACGGCCGACCAAGCGTCGAGCCGAGGGACAGTGGGCACTGGGATACCGGGAGCCACTGAACGCCAACGAGCAGTCCAAGAAGGACGACAACCCGCTCAACGTGCGTGCCCGCATCGAGAACATCTACTCCAAGCAGGGGTTCGACAGCATCGACAAGGGCGACCTCCGTGGCCGCTTCCGGTGGTGGGGGCTCTACACCCAGCGCGAAGAGGGTTACGACGGCACCTTCACCGGTGACGACAACATCGACCTGCTCGAAGCCAAGTACTTCATGATGCGCATCCGCTGCGACGCGGGCGCACTGAACCTCAAGCAGCTGCGCGTCCTCGCCGGCATTTCCCAGGACTTCGGCCGCGACACCGCCGACCTCTCCGATCGGGAGAACGTCCAGTTCCACTGGATCGAGGTGGAGAACGTCCCCGAGATCTGGCGTCGTATCGAAGCGGTCGGCCTGAAGACCACCGAGGCGTGCGGCGATTGCCCCCGCGTGGTGCTCGGGTCCCCGCTCGCAGGCGAGGCCGTCGACGAGATTCTCGACCCCACCTCCGCCATCGACGAGATCGTCGAGCGCTACATCGGCAAGCCCGAGTACTCCAATCTGCCGCGCAAGTTCAAGACGGCCATCTCGGGCCTGCAGGACGTGGTGCACGAGGTCAACGATTGCGCATTCATCGGTGTGAACCATCCCGAACACGGACCGGGGCTCGACCTCTGGGTCGGCGGCGGACTGTCCACCAACCCCATGCTGGCGCAGCGGGTCGGTGTCTGGATCCCGCTCGACGAGGTGCCGGACGTGTGGGAAGGCGTCGTCTCGATCTTCCGTGACTACGGCTACCGTCGGCTTCGCACCAAGGCGCGCCTGAAGTTCCTCATCAAGGACTGGGGCATCGAGAAGTTCCGCCAGGTCCTCGAGGACGAGTACCTGCACCGCAAGCTCATCGACGGCCCGGCTCCCGAGAAGCCCGCTCGGCCCCGCGATCACGTCGGGATCCAGAAGCTCAAGAACGGGCTCAACGCCGTCGGTGTCGCTCCCATCGCGGGTCGCGTCTCCGGCACCATCCTCGCCGCCGTCGCCGACGCCGCCGAGAAGGCCGGGTCGGATCGCGTGCGGTTCACGCCGTACCAGAAGCTGATCGTCCTCGACGTTCCGGACGAGACGCTCGAGCAGTTGATCTCCGACCTCGATGCGCTGGGCCTACCGGCCCGGCCCTCGCACTGGCGCAAGAACCTGATGGCATGCAGCGGCATCGAGTTCTGCAAGCTCTCGTTCGCCGAAACCCGCAAGCGTTCACAGGTTCTCGTACCGGAGCTCGAAGAGCGCCTGTCCGACATCAACAGTCGACTCGACGTTCCGATCACGATCAACATCAACGGCTGCCCCAACTCGTGCGCACGGTCGCAGATCGCCGACATCGGGTTCAAGGGTCTGCTGGTCGACGACGGGGCCGGGAATCAGATCGAGGGTTTCCAGGTTCATCTCGGAGGCAGCCTCGGACTCGACAGTGCCTTCGGCCGAAAGTTGCGCCAGCACAAGGTCAACAGCTCCGAGCTGGGAGATTACATCGACAGAGTGGTGCGCAATTTCGACAAGCACCGCGAGGACGGCGAACGGTTCGCTCAATGGGCCGTGCGAGCAGACGAGGCGGATTTGCGATGAGTACCAGGCTGAATTTGACGGTGGAGGAATTGAAGGACATCGCCGAGCGCGGTGCCCGCGAACTCGACGGGGCGAGCCCACTGGAGCTGTTGCAGTGGACCGAGGACAACTTCGGTAACGACTTCATCGTTGCCTCCAACATGCAGGACGGGGTTCTCGTTCACCTCGCTGCACAGGTCCATCCCGGCGTGGACGTGTTGTTCCTCGACACCGGCTACCACTTCGCCGAGACCATCGGAACGCGCGACGCCGTCGAGGCGGTCTACGGCGTGCACGTGGTCAACGCCCGCGCCGAGAAGACTGTGGCGGAACAGGATTCGATCGAGGGCAAGGACCTGTTCGCCCGCGAGCCCAACCGGTGCTGCGCGATGCGCAAGGTCGCCCCTCTGAAGAAGGAACTGGCGAACTACAGCGCCTGGGTCACCGGCATCCGGCGGGTCGAAGCACCCACGCGTGCCAACGCCCCGCTCATCTCGTTCGACGACGCCTTCGGCCTGGTCAAGATCAACCCGATCGCACCGTGGTCGGACGAGGAGATGCAGGCCTACATCGACGAACATTCGATTCTGGTCAATCCCCTCGTCGACGAGGGCTATCCGTCCATCGGGTGCGCACCGTGCACCGTCAAACCTGCCCCCGGAGCCGACCCGCGTAGCGGTCGTTGGGCCGGTAAGGCCAAGACCGAATGTGGGTTGCACGCCTCATGACACTCGACCTCACCTCGGCCACCGTCGGTCGAACCCATCTCGACGCAGATCGGTTCGACACCCTCGACGCACTCGAATCCGAGGCCATCCACATCTTCCGCGAGGTGGCGGGCGAGTTCGAGCGCCCCGTCATCCTGTTCTCCGGCGGCAAGGACTCGACCGTCCTGCTGCACCTGGCGATCAAGGCCTTCTGGCCCGCTCCCCTGCCGTTCGCGCTGCTCCACGTCGACACCGGCCACAACCTGCAGGAGGTGCTGGACTTCCGCGATCACGTGGTCGCCAAGTACAACCTGCGCCTGCACGTGGCCAGCGTCGAGGAGTACCTCGCCGACGGACGCCTCACCGAGCGCCCCGACGGCATCCGCAACCCGCTGCAGACCGTGCCGCTTCTCGACGCGATCTCCGAGAATCGGTTCGACGCCGTCTTCGGCGGTGCCCGACGCGACGAGGAACGCGCCCGCGCCAAGGAGCGGATCTTCTCGCTGCGCAACGCCTTCGGTCAGTGGGAGCCCAAGAAGCAGCGCCCCGAGCTGTGGAACCTGTACAACGGCAAGCATTCCCCCGGTGAGCAGGTGCGGGTGTTCCCGCTCAGCAACTTCACCGAACTCGACATCTGGCGTTACATCGCCCGTGACGACGTGGAACTGGCGAGCATCTACTACGCACACCAGCGTCCCGTCTACCAGCGTGACGGCATGTGGATGACGCCGGGAGTGTGGGGCGGACCGGCCGAGAACGAGGAGCTGCAGACCTTGTCGGTGCGCTACCGCACCGTCGGCGACGGATCCACCACCGGCGCAGTCCTGTCCGAGGCCGCTGACAACCAGGCGATCCTTGCCGAGGTGGCCGCGTCACGGCTGACCGAACGCGGAGCCACCCGCGGCGACGACCGCGTCTCCGAGGCTGCCATGGAAGATCGCAAACGAGAAGGATACTTCTGATGAGCAGCACGGGAACTCAACTCCTCCGCCTCGCCACCGCAGGTAGCGTCGACGACGGTAAGTCCACCCTCGTCGGACGACTGTTGTACGACACCAAATCGGTTCTGGCAGATCAGATCGACGCAGTCACTCGCGCGTCGGTGGACAAGGGACTGGCCACACCGGACCTGTCGCTTCTGGTCGACGGCCTGCGCGCCGAGCGTGAACAGGGCATCACCATCGACGTGGCCTACCGCTACTTCGCGACGCCGCACCGCTCGTTCGTGCTGGCCGATACTCCCGGCCACGTGCAGTACACCCGCAACACCGTCTCCGGAGCGTCGACGGCTCAGCTCGTCATCCTGCTGGTCGATGCCCGCAAGGGTGTCATCACCCAAACTCGAAGGCACGCAGCCGTTCTCGCCCTGCTCGGTGTTCCACGCCTGGTGCTCGCGGTCAACAAGATCGATCTGGTCGAGGACCCCGCTACGGTGTTCGCCGAGATCTCGGCCGAGTTCAACTCGCTGACCACCTCACTCGGCTGGTCCAGCGAGGACGTCATCGAAATCCCGGTGTCCGCACTGCACGGCGACAACGTCGCGGTGAAGTCCGACAAGACTCCGTACTACGACGGCCCCACCCTCATCGAGCACCTCGAGTCGGTCCCGGTGGACGCCGAACCGCATCGGGTCGGTCTTCGATTCCCCGTGCAGTACGTGATCCGTCCGCGCACAGCAGACTTCCCGGACTATCGCGGATACGCCGGCCAGGTAGCAGCAGGCACCGTCGACGTCGGCGACGAGGTCGTCATCCTGCCTTCCGGCACTCGGACCACCGTCGAGCGCATCGACACCGCCGACGGCGAACTGCGCACGGCCCATGCCGGACGCAGCGTCACCCTCGTGCTGGCCGACGACGTCGACGTCTCGCGCGGCGACACCATCGCCTCGCCGCAGGACGCACCCGAACCGATCGGCGACTTCGAGGCCACGGTGTGCTGGCTCGCCGAGAAGCCGCTTCGTCCCGGCGCTCGCCTACTGCTCAAGCACGGCACGCGAACCACCCAGGCCATCGTCGGGACACTGATCGAGCGGTTCGACGAGCAGGAGCTCACTGCACAGGAAGGGCCGGAATCGTTGGAGCTCAACGAGATCGGTCGAATCTCCGTGCGTGTGGCAGAACCCATCGTGGCAGACGACTACGCCGTCAACCGGCACACGGGCAGCTTCCTGCTGATCGATCCGGCCGGCGGCAACACGCTGGCTGCCGGGCTCGTGGGCAACGCCCTGGCTGCCGTCGAACTGGGGTCGGCAGTTCCGGCGTGAGCGCACTGATCGCGGTTGCTCACGGCAGCCGTGACCCGCGCTCGGGTGCGATGATCCACCGCGCCGTCGACGTCCTGCGTCGACGGCGTCCGGATCTGGAGGTGCGCGTCGCATTTCTGGATCTCACCGAACCGGGCGTCGAGCAGGTCGTCGAACAATTGACCGCCGCCGGCCATGAACGCGTCGTCGCAGTCCCGATGTTGCTGGGCAAAGCTTTTCACGCGAAGGTCGATCTGCCCGCGCTGCTGGACTCAGCCCGAACGAGGCACCCACGGGTATCGATCGTGCAGGCCGACGTCCTCGGAGACGACACTCTCCTCATCGACGCAGTCCGCGACCGCATCACCGATACCGGTGCAGCGCTGAACGATCCGACGGTCGGAATCGCTCTTGCGGCGGTGGGCTCCTCGGTGGCACCGGCCAACCAGCGCACTCGTGTGATCGCGGAGAAGTTACAGGCCGGAACAGGCTGGGCCGGGGCGGTCACCTGCTTTGCGACATCGGTCTCCCCATCCCCCACCGATGCCGTGGCACAGCTGCGCTCGATGGGAGCCGACCGCATCGTCGTTGCACCTTGGTTCTTGGCCCCGGGATTGCTCACCGACAGGATCGAGGCGTCGGTGGCAGGCCTACCGAATGTGGTGCATGCGGAGGTCATCGGAGCACATCCGGCGCTGGCCGATCTGGTGTCGCGGCGCTACGAGTCCGCAGTCTCAATGGGTCGTTCCGCAGGCTCCACTCCTGCGGCACGAGCCGTGGCGACGCAGGAGCCGAACGCGCTGCCGCACCGGTTCAACGAACCGGTGCGGCAGCAATCGCATCGGGATCGCTAGCGTCTGCAATTTTCGGCACTCGAGTCGCTCGCACGTAGACCGTCTCGCCCTCGCGAAGACCGAGTGCCTCACTGTCACCGCGGGTGATCTGCGCCGCGAACAATTCACCGGTGGCCGCGTTCTTCAATTCGACCTTCACCTCGAAGCCGAGGTGCACCACTCGCTCGACGACGGCACGCGTGACCCCGGCCGATTCGGCCGTCCCGCTGGCCTGAGCCTGCGCCAACGACGGGTCGCGTCCGACGCGAATGTCGTGCGGGCGCACGAGAAGTCCGTTCAGTTTCGCAACCTGGCCCAGGAACGACATCACGAAGTTGTTGGCCGGGCGATCGTAGAGATCTTCCGGGCTGCCGACCTGCTCGATACGGCCCTTGTTGAGGACCGCAATCCTGTCCGCGACGTCGAGCGCTTCCTCCTGATCGTGGGTCACCAGCACGGTCGTGACGTGCACCTCGTCGTGCAGTCGGCGGAGCCACGTCCGCAGATCGGCACGCACCTTGGCGTCGAGCGCACCGAAGGGCTCGTCGAGCAGCAGCACCTGCGGGTCGACGGCGAGGGCACGGGCCAAAGCCATGCGCTGACGCTGTCCACCGGACAGCTGCGCCGGGTAGCGGCCCTGAAATCCGGCCAGCCCGACGATCTCGAGCAACTCGTCGACCTTCTTGGCGATCTCCGCCTTGGGACGCTTCCGAATCTGCAGGCCGAAAGCGACGTTGTCGCGCACCGTCAGGTGTTTGAACGCAGCGTAGTGCTGGAAGACGAACCCGATCTCACGGCGCTGCGGGCTGACCCACGTCACGTCCTGGCCGGCGAGCACCACACGTCCGGAATCGAGTTGCTCGAGCCCGGCGATGGAGCGCAGCAGTGTCGACTTGCCCGAGCCACTCGGTCCCAACAGCGCCGTCAACGATCCTTTGGGAATGTCGATGCTGACATCGTCGAGGGCGGCGAAGTCGCCGTAGTGCTTGTTGGCACCGACGACGGAGATCTCGATCTCGGGGGGTGTCTCGGTCATTACTTCGTCCTCTTCTTGTCGAGGGCAGTCATCAACAGCAGCACGATGATGGCGATCCCCATCAGCAGTGTGGACGCGGCGTACGCGCCCTGTTGATTGAAGTCCTCGTACCGTGTGTTGACCAGCAGCGTGAGTGTCTGGGAGATGCCGGGCAGGTTGGTCGAGACCATGATCACGGCACCGAACTCGCCGAGCGATCGCGCGACGGTCAGTACCACCCCGTAGGTCAGACCCCATCGGATCGCCGGGAGGGTGATGCGCCAGAAGGTCTGCCACGACGACGCACCGAGCGTCGAGGCGGCCTCTTCCTGCTCTTCTCCGATTTCGTACAGCACGGGTTCGACCTCGCGTACGACGAACGGCAGGGTGACGAAAATCGTCGCGATGACCATACCGGGGAGCGCGAAGATGACCGTGAAACCGAGGCTTTCGACCCCGCCGAACCATCCGTTGGCTCCCCACAGAAGGATCAGCGCGACGCCGGTGATGATGGGCGACACCGCGAAGGGCAGATCCACGATGGCTTCGAGCACACCCTTGCCACGGAACCGTCCGCGCACGAGCGCGAGGGCGGTGACCACACCGAACACGATGTTGATCGGAACCACGATCGCGACGATCAACAACGACAGCTGCAGTGCCGACTGCGCGGCCGGGGTGGTGATCTGTTCCCAGAACGTGACGATCCCGTCCTCGAACGTGCGGAACAGGATGGTGCCGAGCGGAAAGAGCACCAGAACGGCGAGGTACAGCAGAGCGACGGTACGCAGTGTCAGTTTGATCGGCAGTCCGATTTTCACGAGATCTGCTCCTCACGTCGGGCCAGTCGATTGCCCGCCACGCGAAGCACGAACAGCATCGCGAACGCGATCGCGAGCAGCACCACGGAGATCGCCGCGGCATCGGTGGTTCGGTCGTATTCGATGAGCTCACGGATGTACTGCGACGCGACCTGCGTGTCGTTGGGGATGTTGCCGCCGATGAGCACCACCGATCCGAATTCGCCGATGGCCCGAGCGAAGGCGAGGCCGCCACCGCTGAGAATCGCCGGCAGCAGCACGGGCAGGACAATGCGACGAAAGATGGTCCAGTTGTTCGCGCCGAGCGAAGCCGCGGCCTCCTCGACGTCCTTGTCGAGTTCGATCAGCACCGGCTGCACCGCGCGCACCACGAACGGCAGCGTGACGAACAGCAATGCGACTATCACCGCAGGCTTGGTTGCGTTGAACACCAACCCGATCGGACTCGCCGGACCGTAGAGCGACAGCAGCACCAGGCTGGCCACGATGGTGGGCAATGCGAACGGTAGATCGATCAACGCATTGACGAAACGCTTGCCCGGAAACTCGTCACGCACCAGGACCCATGCGATCAGCGTGCCGAGAAACAGGTTGACCACCGCTGCGGCGATCGACACCTGCAGTGTCACCTTGAACGTGGCCACGGCGCGTTCATCGGTGACCGCGTTCCAGAAGCCGACGAAACCGTCGTCGAAGGACTGAACCGTCAACGCGGCCAAGGGAAGCAGCACGATGACACTGAGCCACAACACGGCGACACCCAGGCCGAGCGGACCCACCGATCCCGGGCCGCGAAACTTCCGGCCTTCCCGCCCAGCACGAAACCGAGGCGTCGTGCTGGGCAGGGCACCCGTCTGCGCCGGTGCCGGTTCACTGTTCGATACGGACATCTCTACCGAGTGCTCTCTTGGTAGATCGTGGCAATGGCACCGTTGTCTCCGAACAGGTCCGCGTCCACCTGGGTCCAACCGCCGAGATCGTCGATCGTGTACAGCTTTTCGGGGGTGAAGAACGTGTCGGAGTACTCCGACGCGATATCCGGGTTCGTCGGCCGGAAGCCGGACTCGGCCCAGATCCTCTGCCCCTCGTCGGAGTAGAGGAAATCGTTGAGAGCATTGGCGCGATCGAGATTGGCGCTGTCGTTGATCACTGCCACCGGATTGTCGATGCGGAACGTGACAGGAACGTCGACGTGCTCCACATCCTGTCCTTGTTCCTCGATCAGGAGCGCTTCGTTCTCGTAGCTGAGCAACGCGTCACCCTGCCCCTGCAGGAAGGCTTCGGTTGCAGCGCGGCCGGATTCGGGCTGAACCGGGAAGTGATCGGCGACGAGTGCGCGAACGAAGTCGAGACCTGCCTGCTTGTCCTGCCCGCCGTTGCTCTTCGCCGCGTAGGGCGCGAGCAGATTCCATTTGGCCGAACCGGAGCTGAGCGGGCTGGGGCTGATCACCTGTACGCCCGGCGCGAGCAAGTCGTCCCAGGTGCGAATGTTCTTGGGATTGCCCTCGCGCACGACGATGGTCACGACGGAGCCGAACGGCACTCCGCCGTAGGCATTCCGGTTCCAGTCCTCGTCGACCTTGCCTGCGGTGACCAGTCTCGTGATATCCGGTTCGACCGAGAAGTTGACGATGTCTGCGGGTGCACCGTCGACCACCTTGCGCGACTGGTTGCCGGATGGGCCGTAGTCGGCGTTGATCGCCGTTCCATCGCCGTCCTCGGTTGCCGCGAAGGCCGAACCGATTGCGTCCCAACCGTTCTTCGGGACCGCGTAGCTCACGAGGGTCAGGGCGGGCCCGCTCGCGGTGTCCGGCTCACCGCCGACGACGTCACTGGATCCACCATTGCAAGCAGTGAGGACAAGGGCTCCCACAGCCGCGAACGTGGTCAGCAGGGAGCGAGAGCTGTGCCTCATCGAGAGAAGGCCTTTCATGACGGTATGCACTGTGTACGAGCCGGGCAGAGTCGAGACTCCCGAGTCGAACCGGGCCACTGCCGTGGCCGCGCGTCATCGCGGGACCATCGTGCGCGGCAAGAAGAACGTCGTGAACTGTCGCAGCGCGGTTGTGCGCGACGGCCACGATCGACGAACCGATTCGACGAAGGAAAGAATCAACAACAGTCGATGTCGGCGACTGCCAGCATGCCGACAGCAATCAACGCCAACTGGTGGCGGACGCAGTACTCGGCGGCAGAAGACACGGTCAGAAATCTAGCAGAGGTTCCGGACCGACTCTAATCGGCTATCGAGTGAGCAACCAGGCGATGACAACCAGCACCAGCAGCGCGATGAGCGCCAACGTGACCCGAGACCGTGGCATTACTGTCCATCCTTCGTCGTAGTGGTGGCCGCATCGGAGAGCTCCGTCTCACGAGCAGCACGGGCATCGCGCCCGAGCAGGTGCAGAACCACCGCGAGCACGCGATCGAACACCCGTGCCAGCAGGAATGCGGACGGCACGAGGACGAGCAGCACGACAACCGACTGCGGCACGAACGGCAAACCCGTCACCCACAGTTCGACGCCGTCCCACCAGCGTGCAATCGCATCCACTCTCGCAGCTTAAACCAGCCCGTGACGACCTCACGCCACGCCGAGCGAGGACCAGCAGTGGACGAGTGCCATCGATCGGTCGATGATTACGCCATGACGGCATACGAAGATGTTTCGCCAGTGCCCCCGGTGGCCGACGAGCCCGCCATGGGGTCGGGACACCCAGGTTTGGGCGGGGTCGAGGTTCAGGGAGCGTTGGGCAGCACCGACGCCCCGGTGTCCACCCTGACGTCCTACCGCAGCGCCTTTCCGCCGATCGACGACTACGCGTTCCTCTCGGACTGCGAAACGACCTGCCTGATCGCCCGGAACGGATCGGTCGAGTGGATGTGCGTGCCCCGGCCGGACTCCCCGAGCATCTTCGGAGCGATTCTCGACCGAAGCGCAGGGCACTTTCGCGTCGGCCCGTACGGTCAATCCGTGCCCGCCGCGCGGCGCTATCTGCCCGGCGGCCTGATCGTCGAGACGACCTGGCAGACCGAAACCGGCTGGCTGATCGTGCGCGACGCACTCGTCATGGGGCCGTGGCACAACACCGATCAACGCTCCCGCACCCACAAGCGCGCACCAAGCGACTGGGACGCCGAGCACATCCTGCTGCGCACCATCAAGTGTGTCAGCGGCACAGTCGAACTGGAGATGAGCTGCGAGCCCGCCTTCGACTACCACCGCGCACCGGCGAAATGGGAGTACACCGGCAAGGTCTACGAGGAAACCACCGCCACCTGTGAGGCGAGTGCGGGCGGCGATCAGCCCACCCTGAAGCTGACCACCAACCTCCGGATCGGCATCGAGGGACGCGAAGCCCGTGCACGTACCCGAATGACAGAGGGCGACAACGTGTTCGTCGCGCTCTCGTGGTCGGACCTTCCTGCGCCGCAGACGTTCGACGAGGCTGCGGACAAGATGTGGCGGACGTCCGAATGCTGGCGGCAGTGGATCACGATCGGCCGGTTCCCCGATCACCCGTGGCGGGGCTACCTGCAGCGCAGCGCCCTGACCCTCAAAGGCCTGACCTACGCGCCCACCGGAGCCCTACTGGCGGCGTCGACCACCTCCCTTCCGGAAACGCCGGGCGGAGAACGAAACTGGGACTACCGCTACACGTGGGTACGTGATTCGACGTTCGCACTGTGGGGCCTCTACACACTCGGACTCGACCGTGAGGCCAACGACTTCTTCGCATTCATGTCCGATGTGGCGACGACGGCGAACGGTGAAGTCAATCCGCTGCAGGTGATGTACGGAATCGGCGGCGAGAAGACCCTCGACGAAAGCGAGCTGCCGCACCTGTCCGGCTACGACGGCGCGCAACCCGTTCGCATCGGCAACGGCGCGTACGACCAAGAACAGCACGACATCTGGGGCACGATGCTCGACTCGGTGTACCTGCACGTCAAGTCGCGGGAGCATGTTCCGGAATTTCTGTGGCCGCTGCTCAAGCGTCAGGTCGAGGAAGCGATCGCCAACTGGCGCAAACCGGACCGCGGCATCTGGGAGGTGCGCGGCGAACCGCAGCACTTCACGTCCTCGAAGCTCATGTGTTGGGTTGCGCTCGATCGCGGTGCCAAGCTCGCCGACATCCACGGCGAGCACGAGTACTCGATCAAGTGGAACAAGATCGCGGACGAGATCAAGGCGGACATCCTCGAGAACGGCACCGACGAACGCGGAGTGCTCACCCAGCGCTACGGTGACCCGTCGCTCGACGCATCGCTGCTACTGGCACCTCTCCTGCGGTTCCTGCCTGCCGACGACGAACGCATCCGGGCGACGGTGCTCGCCATTGCCGACGAGTTGACCGAGGACGGATTGGTTCTGCGCTACCGAACCGACACCACGGACGACGGTTTGGCAGGCGAGGAGGGAACGTTCACGATCTGCTCGTTCTGGCTCGTCTCGGCGCTGGTGGAGATCGGCGAACTCCCGCGGGCCAAGCACCTGTGCGAACGACTTCTCGGCTATGCGAGCCCCCTCAAGCTCTACGCGGAGGAGATCGACCACCGCACCGGCCGTCACCTCGGCAACTTCCCGCAGGCGTTCACCCACCTCGCACTCATCAACGCCGTGGTGCACGTCATTCGCGCCGAGGAAGCTCAGGTGTCGGGGCACTTCCAGCCTGCGCACGCCAACCCCTGAGAGGGCAGGTTCAGCGGCCGAGTTGCCTCGCCCATGCGGCGATCAGCTCGGCCGCAGGCTTCGCCTGCACGCGGCGATAGCCGGTGCCGGCCCACATCGACAGTCCCGAGGGGTCTCCTGCCGCCGCGGCCTTCGCGCGCATCGGCGCGGTCAAGTAGTGCAGATCGGGATACGCCAGCGGTGCCGCTTCGGAGTTCTCGCGCATGAATTCGTTCACCAGCCCACGCGCCGGACGGCCGGAGAAGGCTTTGGTCACCGCAGTGTCGGAAGCGATGCCCAGTTGCTCCCGGTGCACGGGCTTGGTACCGGCCTCGGGAGTGTTCAGGAACGCTGTTCCGAGCTGCGCCGCATGCGCGAGACCCGAATCCAGCAGTGGTGCAATGTCGCGTCCGTCCATCAGTCCGCCCGCGGCGATTCGGGGTAGATCGGAAACCTCTCGCACTGCGATCAGCAGTTCGGTCAGCGGCTCGTCGGGGGCCGACCCGTCGAAGGTGCCTCGATGCCCGCCCGCTTCGGGGCCCTGCACCACGAGCGCGTCCACACCGTTGGCGGTGGCCACCGATGCGTCCGACGCAGTGGCGACGGTGGCCCACACCTCGGTTCCCACTGCGTGCAACTGGACGACCTCGTCCGCATCGAACGTCGCGAAAGTACTCGACACCAGCGGTACCGGGTGCGCGAGCAGCCAGGCGAACTTCTCGGCGTAGAAGTCGTCCCGTCGCACCAACTCTCCCGGCTCCGCGTCGAAACGCTCGAACCAGGACGCCAGGTGCTCGGCATAGGCCTTCACGTCAGCCCCCGATGGTTCCTCGGGCAGGAAGAGATTGACGCCGAACAGCAGACCGCGCACCGAATCGATCTGCGTCGCAAAGGCTTCGGGAGTCGACAGCGCACCGGCGATCATGCCGAGCCCACCTGCCTCCGACACTGCGCGGGCGAGTTCGGGAGTACTCGGGCCACCTGCCATCGGCGCACCGACAACGGGAACACGCAGCTGCTTCAGAATCGGCGTCGTCACAGCTTCGAAATGTACTCGCCCGCCATGTGCGACAGGTTCCGGTGGGGACCGCGCGCCCCTGACAACTGCGCGCCCCTGTTCCGATGCGAGCGGGGGCGCGGTCGACAGAAAGGGTGTGAGGTTACTTCTTGGGCTTGTCCGACGAAGATTCCGACGACAACGCAGCGACGAAGGCTTCTTGTGGCACCTCGACGCGACCGATCGTCTTCATCCGCTTCTTGCCTTCCTTCTGCTTCTCGAGCAGCTTGCGCTTACGGCTGATGTCTCCGCCGTAGCACTTGGCCAGCACGTCCTTGCGGATGGCGCGGATGTTCTCGCGGGCGATGATGCGAGATCCGATGGCGGCCTGAATCGGCACCTCGAACTGCTGGCGCGGAATCAATTCCTTCAGCTTGGTCGTCATCTTGTTGCCGTAGGCCGCGGCATTGTCCTTGTGCACGATCGCCGAGAACGCATCGACGGCCTCACCTTGGAGCAAGATGTCGACTTTGACCAGCGCACCTGCCTGCTCGCCGATCTCCTCATAATCGAGGCTGGCGTAGCCACGCGTCCGGGACTTCAGGATGTCGAAGAAGTCGAAGATGATCTCGGCCATCGGGATCGTGTAGCGCAGTTCCACGCGGGTCTCGGACAGGTAGTCCATGCCGCCGAGTTCGCCACGTCGTCCCTGGCACAGTTCCATGATGGAACCGATGAACTCGCTGGGCGAGATGATGGTGCACTTGACCATCGGCTCGAACACTTCCCGCGCTTTGCCCTCGGGCCAGTACGACGGGTTGGTGACGATGTGCTCGGCACCGTCTTCCATCTCGACGCGGTAGACAACGTTGGGCGAGGTCGAGATCAGGTCCAGGTTGAACTCTCGCTCGAGCCGCTCGCGGGTGATCTCCATGTGCAGCAGCCCGAGGAAGCCGCAGCGGAAGCCGAAGCCGAGCGCCACCGAGGTCTCCGGCTCGTAGGTCAGTGCCGCATCGTTGAGCTGTAGCTTCTCGAGAGCGTCGCGCAGGTCGGGGTAGTCCGAACCGTCGAGCGGGTAGAGGCCCGAGTACACCATCGGACGGGGTTCGCGGTAGCCGGTCAGCGGCTCGGTCGCGCCCTTCCGGAAGGTGGTGACGGTATCGCCGACCTTGGACTGGCGGACGTCCTTCACCCCGGTGATCAGGTATCCCACCTCGCCGACGCCGAGACCCTTGGTCGCCTTCGGATCGGGTGAGACGATGCCGACCTCGAGTAGCTCGTGCGTCGAGCCGGTCGACATCATCGTGACCTTCTCGCGCGGATTCAGCGCACCGTCGACGACTCGGACGTAGGTGACGACGCCGCGGTAGGTGTCGTAGACCGAGTCGAAGATCATCGCGCGGGCCGGGCCGTCCGGGTTGCCGACCGGGGCAGGCACCAGCTTGACGACCTCGTTGAGCAATTCCTCGACGCCCACTCCGGTCTTACCGGACACGCGCAACACGTCGTCGGCCTCGCAGCCGATGATGTGGGCGATCTCGGCGGCGTAGCGATCCGGGTCGGCGGCGGGCAGGTCGATCTTGTTGAGCACCGGAATGATGGTGAGCTCTTTGTCGAGAGCGAGGTACAGGTTCGCGAGGGTCTGCGCCTCGATGCCTTGCGCGGCGTCGACGAGCAGTACCGCTCCCTCGCAGGCCTCGAGGGCACGCGATACCTCGTAGGTGAAGTCGACGTGGCCGGGCGTGTCGATGAGGTGCAGGACGAATTCTTCACCGTCGACGACCCATGGGAGCCGCACGTTCTGTGCCTTGATGGTGATGCCGCGTTCGCGCTCGATGTCCATCCGGTCCAGGTACTGAGCGCGCATCGACCGGTCGTCGACGACGCCCGTGAGCTGCAACATCCGGTCGGCCAGCGTCGACTTACCGTGGTCGATGTGGGCGATGATGCAGAAGTTCCTGATCCTGGACGGATCGGTGAACGTCGTGTCGGCGAAGCTGGGCACTCGTATCCTTCGGCTGGCGTGTTCGAAATGAGCGAACGGGTCTCCCTATCGTCCCACGCCGAGAACGGTGCGCCGTCCCCGGCTGTCCGACTCGGGCTTCATGTCGCCGCGGTTCGGGCGATGAGCAGCAGCGTCCGGATCGCTACACTCGCCGCATGGCTGGCAACTGGAGCAGATTCGGCAAGGAACTGGGCAAGATCGCGATGCGCGAAGGTCCTCGGCTGCTGCGTCAGCTACAGAAGTCCGGTGCCCTGCAGAAGGGCAAGGACGCGATCAGCGGAACGGCCACTCGCACGTCCGCTCCGGCTCCTCGTCCCGGCCGTCCGGTGGCGTCACGGACAAGGCCGACGGCCCAGCGCGCCCGCACCATCGAGTACTCCCCCAACCTGGACGGCAAAGCCGATCCCGGCGAAATCGTCTGGACCTGGGTGACCTACGAGGAAGACGCCAGCCAGGGCAAGGATCGCCCGGTGTTGGTCATCGGGCGCGAGGGCAACGATCTGCTCGGCCTGATGCTCTCGAGCCAGAGCAGCCGCGACGGAGACCGGGACTGGCAGTCGATCGGGTCCGGATCCTGGGACGCCGAGGGTCGACCGAGCTGGATTCGCCTGGATCGAGTTCTCGACGTGCCCGAGGACGGCATTCGCCGCGAGGGCGCAATTCTGAGCAAGCCCCAATTCGATTCCGTCGCAGACAGATTGCGCCGAGACTTCGGCTGGAACTGAGTCGTGCGCGTTGTGCGTAGCCACAGCTACGCACAACGCGTACGGCATCAGGCGAGGCGGGTGATCTCCACGACCACGTCGAGAGCCGTGGAACCGCCGCCGGAGAAGATGCCCTTGAGCGGTGGCACGTCGGCGTAGTCGCGGCCGAGTCCGACCGATACGTGCTGCTCGTTGACGGCGATGGCGTTGGTCGGGTCGTAGCCCCACCAGGCACCGGTCCAGGCCTCGATCCACGCGTGGCTCTGACCCTCCACCGTCGCACCGATCGCCGCTTGCTTCTTCGGGTGCAGGTAGCCCGAGACGTACCGGCTGGGGATGCCGACGCTGCGCAGCATCAGCAACGTCAGGTGGGCGTAGTCCTGGCAGACGCCCTTCTTCTCGGACCATGCTTCGACGGCCGAGGTGTGCACGCCGGTGGTTCCCGGCACGTAGGACATCTCCTGGTTGACCCAGTTGGCGATCTCCACCACCGATTCCTGCGGCGGTAGGCCTTTGGACAGCTTCTTCGCCACCGACGCGAGTTGCCTGTTCTTCGGCACGTACTCGGTATTGTCGAGGACCTCGTTGAAGCGGTCGATGACCGGATCGCTCGCGAGTTCCTCCCAGGAGGCGTTCTCGTCCGGGTAGACGAAGGGATCGGTCTCGACCACCGACGATCCGGTGACCTCGAGCTCGGTGTGCGGTGCGTGCAGATCGAACGCCGTCACTGCGGTGCCCCAGTAGTCGGTGTAGCGGTAGGAACGCGTCACCGGGTTGGTCTCGACTCGGTTCAGAATCACGTTCTGCCGATTGTCACTTCGCGGCGTCAACCGAGCCTCGTTGTACGACGACGTCACCGGTGCGTCGTACTGATAGCCCGTGGTGTGCACGACACGCATACGCCAGCTCACAGTTCACCTTCCAATTGATCTTCGAATGTTCCGGAACCGGCGTCGGTCCACGCCACCCACGGAGCGGCGTGGAAATACTGCTTGGAGATTGCATCACCGAGCTCACGGCAGGTTTCCTGCAGGGAGAGCAGGCGCTCCTGCAGATCGTCGAGAATTTCACCGGGACGGAGGAATTCGAGTTCGCTGCGAGCGCGACCGAGTAGACGCTGCGCCTCTGCGCGCGCACCGACTCGACTGTTGGGCTGATGGTCGAGCTGATCCAGCGAACGCTCCGCCTCGTTGAGCGCGTAGAACACCGATCGCGGAAAGAGCCTGTCCAACAACATGAATTCCAGTACTCGCTGTGCATCGAGCGCGCCGCGGTAGGTGCGCAGGTAGGTGTCGTGAGCACCGGCGGAGCGAAGCACGGTGACCCACGCCGGCGACGACGGCCGGTCACCGGCTCGCGAGAGCAACAACCGAACGATCATGTCGATGCGCTCGACCGAGCGACCGAGCAGGAGGAAGCGATAGCCGTCGTCGTGACTGAGGGTGGAGTCCGCGAGACCGGCGAACATCGCGGCCCGCTCCTCGATGTAGCTGAAGAACTCGGCCGGGCCGGTGCGCTTGGACGCCCTGATGCGTTCGTTCAGCCCGTTGTACGTGGTGTTCAAGCACTCCCACATCTCACTGGACGTGACTTCACGCGCACCGCGGGCGTTCTCACGGGCACTCGACAGTGAGTCCACGATCGAACCCAATCCGTCGCGGCTGAAGGCGACGACCTCGGTGAGCGACCACACGTCGAGCGAGACGTCCGGTTCGTGCTTGAACCCGAGCACTCGCAACAACACTCGCGAAGTGTGGTCGGGATCGACCGTGGCGTCTTCGAGAAGCTGGTGGACGGTGACGTCGAGAATGCGGGCCGTGTCGTCCGCCCTCTCGACGTACCGCCCGATCCAGTAGAGCGACTCTGCGTTGCGCGCGAGCATTTACTGTCCACCGCCGTTCGAGTCCGAGTTCGTTGCCTGCTGCTGTTGTTGCTGTTGCTGCTGCTGATTCATCTGCTGGTCCATCGTCAGCTCCGGGCCCTGTTCGGCCATGGGCGACTCCGGCGGAACGCTGACGATCTCCTCACCCGCGAGTTCCTGCTCCTCCTGAGAGGTTCGGGTGGCCAGCACCCAGGTGTCCTTGCTGCCGCCGCCCTGGCTCGAGTTGACCACCAGGGATCCCTCCGGCAGCGCCACCCGGGTCAGGCCGCCGGGCAACACCCAGACGTCGTCACCGTCGTTGACGGCGAACGGCCGCAGGTCGACGTGGCGGGGTACCAATCGGTCGCCGATCTTCGTGGGCACCGTCGAGAGCTGCACGACGGGTTGCGCGATCCAGCCGCGCGGATCTGCGCGGACCTTCTTGCTGATGGTCGCGAGTTCCTTCGGCGACGCGTCGGGGCCGAACACGATGCCGTAGCCGCCCGAGCCTTCCACCGGCTTGATGACCAGCTCGTCGATGCGGTCGAGCACCTCCTCGCACTCGTCCTCCAGCCAGCAGCGGAACGTGTCGACGTTGGCCAGCAACGGCTTCTCGCCCATGTAGTAGTCGATGATCGTCGGTACGTAGGTGTAGACGAGCTTGTCGTCGCCGACGCCGTTTCCGACGGCACTCGAGATGACGACGTTGCCTGCGCGGGCGGCGTTGACCAGACCTGCCACTCCCAGCACCGAGTCGGGGCGGAACTGCATGGGGTCGAGATAGTCGTCGTCGATGCGTCGGTAGATGACGTCGACCTGACGCTCGCCCTCGGTGGTGCGCATGTAGACGATGTTGTCTCGGCAGAACAGGTCTCGTCCTTCGACCAGCTCGACGCCCATCAGTCGTGCGAGCAACGAATGCTCGAAGTACGCCGAGTTGGCCACACCAGGAGTGAGAACCACCACAGTCGGGTCGGCCTCGTTCAGGGCTGCCGATGCGCGCAGTGCCCGCAGTAGGTGCGAGGCGTAATCGCCGACGGCGCGGACGCGGTGGCTCGCGAAGAGGTCGGGGAACACCCGGGCCATGGTGCGCCGGTTCTCCATCACGTAGGACACGCCCGATGGCGAGCGCAGGTTGTCCTCCAGCACTCGGAAGGTGCCCTGGGCGTCACGGACGAGGTCGATGCCGGCGACGTGGATGCGCACACCGTTGGGCGGTGTGATGCCGACCGCTTCGCGATGGAAATGCTCGCAGGAGGTCACCAGCCGCTTGGGTACCACACCGTCGCGCAGGATCTCCTGATCGCCGTAGATGTCGGCGAGGAACATCTCGAGGGCCTTGACTCGCTGCTTGATGCCGCGCTCGAGCCGTGACCATTCGCCTGCCGCGATGACGCGGGGAACCTGGTCGAGCGGGAACGGGCGTTCCTGACCGGACAGGGAGAACGTGATGCCCTGGTCGATGAAGGCTCGTCCCAGCGCATCGGATCTCGCGTCCAGGTCCACTGCGTTCGCCGGGGCGAGCGCAGTGTGAATGCCCTTGTACGGACTTCGGGTGCGCCCGTCCGCGTCGAACATCTCGTCGAAGGCGAGACTGTACTTTCCGACGTCGGAATATCCTCCGAACACTCCGTCGACTTCGGGTTCGACACGATCCGCGGATTTGGTCTTGGTCGCTTTGGCCTTGGTGTTGGCAGGCGTTGCCGATCGCGGACTCATTCTGGCCATGTTGCTACAGAGACAGGAGTTAGGCGCGGTAGAAGCGTTAATTTCTTGAAACGCATCGTCGCCCCACTCCGGATTGGGTTCTGGCCGACCGTACTGGTATTCTCGATCTTCGGCGCAGGGCTCCATGCTCTGCAGCAGACTTCGGGCATTCCAGCATGGATCGCCCTGACCGGAATACCGACGAAGACAAGAAGGATTTTACGCGTGGCCAATATCAAGTCCCAGAAGAAGCGGATTCTCACCAACGAGCGTGCACGCCTGCGCAACCAGTCGGTGAAGTCCTCCCTTCGTACCGTCATCCGCTCGTTCCGCGAGGCACAGGCTGCGGGCGACAAGGACAAGGCTTCCGAGATTCTTCTCGATGCAGGCCGCAAGCTCGACAAGGCCGCCAGCAAGGGCGTCATCCACAAGAACCAGGCAGCCAACAAGAAGTCGGCACTGGCTCTCGCAGTCAACAAGCTCTGATACACCACTGAGCTCGATCGAGCCCGCTGCATCCGACAACGATGCAGCGGGCTTTTTCGTGCGCTGTGCACTCCGGCGACGCTACTTGCCGAGTGACGCGACCGCCGCCACCGCCTTTTCCACCGCGTAGTCGGCGTCCGCCGCTTGGCCTTTGACGTCGGCGTTCAGTTGCGCCACCACCCGCAGCGCCTGTGCGATGGATCGACCGTTCCATCCACGCGCCTGACCCTGCGCCTTCTTGATCTTCCATGGCGGCATACCCAGCTCCCCCGCCATCCGGAACGGGTCGCCGCGACCGGCCGAACCCACGAGCGCAATGGTCCGGACGGCATCGGCCAACGCATCGGCGAGCAGCACGTGCGCCACGCCCCGGTGCATCGCCCAGCGCAGGGCCTCGAGAGCGCCGGCCCGGTCACCGATCACCGCTTTGTCTGCGACGTCGAACCCGGAGACCTCGGCCTTGCCCGAGTAGTACCGACGCACGGCCGGGAGGTCGACCTTGCCGCCGGTATCGGATACCAATTGTGAGCAGGCCGAGGCCAGTTCACGGAGCTCGTTGCCGACGGACTCGACCACCGCCTCGATCACCTCGGCGCTGACCCGCACGTCGGCCGCACGGAACTCACCGCGTACGAAGTCGATGCGCTCGGCAGGCTTGGTCAGCTTGGCGCACTCGTGCACCTGCGCGCCACACTTCTGCAGCGCACCGACCATCGCCTTGGCCCGACCGCCGCCGGAGTGCATGACCACCACGACCGCTCCCTCGGGCGGATCGGTAGCAGCGTCGAGCACCAGTGCCGAGGCATCCTTGCCCGCCTCTGCGGCGGCCTCGAGCACCACGACTCGGTCCTCGGCGAACAGCGACGGGCTGAGTAGTTCGGCGAGTTCCGGGGCGCTGGCGTCACCGGTGCGCAACCGCGTGACCGGTAGGTCCTCCCCCGGAATCGCGGCGTTCGCGCGGACCTGAGCCACGATCGCCGCAACCGCGCGATCCATCAGAAGTTCCTCGTCGCCGAGAACCAGATGCAGTGGAGCCACACTCGAAGTCACGACCATGATCGTGCCATGAGCGGCCGACACTGCCGGCATCCGCTTCGTGCCGAGCGATCACCACAGCACGTGTGCCGTCCACGACGCGAGTGCCGCTATCGCCACCGCCGCGGCCAGCCACCTGAACACGGTGAAACGTAACGCCGCCAACAGCGCGGCCGTTCCGAATGCTGCCAGTGCGGCACCCCCGATGCCGTCGGGGACGACGACGCCCGCTACCGGCACCGACGCAGCCTCCTCTGCCACGGCGATCAACCACCACAGCGGCGCGGACGCCAGCTGTGCCGCCCATTCCGCGAGTGGACCGCTGAAGCAGGCGATCACCGCCGTGACGATGCCCACCACCGTGATCGGTGCGACGACCGGTGCCACCAGCACGTTCGCTGCGATGCCCACCACGCTGAGCGTTCCGGCCATGGCCGCGACCACCGGAGCCGTCACCGCGTGAGCCGCCGCGGCGACCGCCACCACCTCCGCGGCCGCCCTCGGCCAGCCACGGGCTCGAAGCCAGTCGACCCAGATCGGAGCGACGAGCACGAGTCCGGCGGTGGCGAACACCGACAGCACGAATCCCACATCCACCGCCAGCCTCGGCCACCATGCGAGCAGACCCAACACCGCGCCGCACAGCGCCGGAACCGCCTGTCTGCGTCGGCCGGTGACCAACGCCAGCAATCCGATCGACCCCATCACCGCCGCCCGCACCACACTCGGCGACGGCCGGGCCACGATCACGAACGCCACGAGTACGACGAACGCCACCACGACCGTCGCGCGGGGGCCGAGTCCGATACCCCGCAACACCAACAGAACCGCGCCGATCACGATGGAAAAATTCGCACCCGATACAGCCGTCAGATGCGTCAGTCCGGCCGCCCGAAAGTTCTCGGCGACCGTCTCGTCCAACCGCGACACGTCCCCGACCACGAGACCGGGTAGCAGACCTGCGCGATCCGGTGGCATCGAATTCTGCGCCACCGCAGCCAGGTTCGACCGGAAGGTGCCGGCTGCAGCAGAGATCGCCCCTGGCTCGTCCACGGTGACGGGCGGACCCGAAGTACGGATCACAGCGACGCTCATGTCCGGCCGGATCGGCGTACCGAGCCTGCCCCGCACGGTGATCTCCTGGCCCGGTAGCAATGCCGACCACTGTGCCTCCGGTGCCACGATCGACACCCGGCCGCCGACGTACAGTGCCTCGCCGCCCACGTCGACTCGCGTCGTCTCGGCCTTCAGCATCACCATCGACGGACCGGGAGCCGACAATTTTCGCGGGTCCTCCTCCAATCGCACCGAGGCGGTGATCCACGCTCGGTTCTCGGCAGCGACAGCCACGGGATGATCGGCCAACGACCGCATCTGAAGCCAGATCGCTCCACCGAAGCACAATGCCAGCACGATCACCGCGGCCGCACCGGACCGACTCGACCCCGACCAGGCGAGCCGAATCGACAACCGGTGCAGTGCAACTCCGACGAGCAGCACCACCGCAACCGCGGACGCGGTAGCAGCCAGGGCAGCACCGGGCCCACCGAGAATTCCGATCGCGGTGATCGACCAGCACACGGCGGCGGCCGGAACCAGCCGCACGTCGAACGGCAGACGATCCTCGGTCTGCGCCGCACCGGTGGATGCGGCAGCGGCGGTCATCCGACGTGCACCAGGTCGCGGATCCTGGCCAGTCTGCCGGGCCCGATTCCGTCCACCTCGGACAGCTGTTCCACAGACGCGAAGCGGCCGTTGGTCTCTCGCCAACTCACGATCGAGGTCGCGGTCACCGGACCTACTCCGGGCAATGCGTCCAGTTCTGCGACGGTTGCGGCGTTGAGGTCCACCGTCCCGCCCGGCGTGGCACCTCCGACACCGGCCGGTGCACCGCCGCTACCGGCTATCGGTGTTCCGATCCCGGACGTCGTACTGCTGACCGGTGGAGCTGCCTCCGGCGGAACGACGCCGACGACGATCTGATCACCGTCGGCTACCCGCGCAGCCATGTTCAGCGCCAACAGATCGGCACCCTCGACTGCGCCGCCTGCCGCCGCCACCGCATCGGCGACGCGCGAACCCGGTTGCAGCCGAACCAATCCGGGACGCGTCACGAGCCCGACGACGCTCACCACGAGTTCGGTCTCGGCGATCGGCACAGGATCGAGCGCGTCCCCCGGATCTACCGTGCCATCGGTACCCACCGTGTCGGTCGCGACCACGGCGAGCGGCGGTGCAGGTGCCGGTGTCGGTGCATCTCGAAACACCGCGAATGCCGCGACGAGCACGACGAAGACCCCGGCCGCCGCGAGTGCGAGTGCCCCCGGTTTCCCTGGGTCGACGCGGGCAGCTCTCCACCGCTGTGGCAGCAAGGACGACCACGGGGTGCTGGATCGCTGTGCTTCCGGCAACAGCCACTCCGGTTCCGTGGACCCGACGTCGGGTCGTCGGTCCTCGGGCACGACGCGAGCGGGGTCGGAATCATGTTGCCTGCGCACGGAGTTCAATCGCGCCACCGTGTGCGCCCGATCGTCGTTGCCGCCCATGCCGAAGGACGCTACTGCGCGCGACATGGCCCGATCGGGAAGGACGCAGGCCAGGAATTGCCCTGTGCACAACCCGGATGCTGTGGATGAACCGTGCGATAGACGCGGCTATCGGCGTCCAGGAGCCACGACGACACCGACCGCGCCCGGACCCACGTGGGCACCGAGGACGGCACCGAAGGGATACACGTCGATGCTGGTCGACTGCGGAATTCGGGAGGCCAGCATCGCGGCGACGTCCTCCGCGCGGTCCGGGCACAGCATGTGGTGCACCGCGAGCACAACCCCCGAATCGTCACCGACCTCGGTGGCGGCCGCAACTGCCGCGTCGACCAGCTTGTTCAGCGCTTTGGACGAGGTCCGCGTCTTCTCCCGCAACACGAGCGTGCCGTCGCTGATGTGCAAGACCGGCTTCATGGCCAGAGCCGTCCCGAGCAGCGCGGCGGCAGTACCGATTCGACCTCCGCGTCGTAGGTGGTCGAGTCGATCCACGACGATGAAGCATCTCGAGGTGGTCGACGCGGCGACGGCGTCGTCATAGACCTCGTTCAGTTCCGCTCCCCCGGCGGCCGTGGCGGCGGCAGCCAGCACCGCGAAGCCCAGCCCCATGCCTGCCGATGCGGAATCGACGACTCTGACGGCGGAGCCCACCTGCACGGCGGCCTGGCGCGCTGCCTCCCAGGTACTCGAGAGACCACGAGAGATGTGCAGGGCCACCACGCCCGCGCCTCGACTACGTTCGAGAGCTGCGGCGTAGACCTCGGTGAGTTCCCCTGGAGAGGCCCCCGCAGTGGTCACCTGCTTGCCCGAGGCGGACTGATCGGGAATCTCGTCGACGCCCTCGCGGTGGTCGATTCCGTCCACCAACACGTGCAGTGGCACCACCGCGATGCCTCGTTCGGCGGCGAGGGCGGCGGGTAAGCAGGACGAGGAGTCGGTGACGACGGTGACGGTCATGGCGTTCGAGTGACCGCCTCCGCGGCGACGGGTCGCAGCACCGTCAGCATCGCCTCCGCTACCGCGACATGGGCGTCCCAACCCCAATGGATACCGTCGGGATTCGCGTTCTCGGATTCGATGTTCGGCCGTACCGCGTCGGCCAGATCGACCATGGGAACGTTCGTCTCGGCGCTCCACGCGCGGAGCGCTCGCACAGCGGGTTCGCGACCAGAGTGCACCCTGCCGTAGGCGTCGCAGCGGTGCACCGACGGGTAGGTACCGATGACGGGGAGCTCCGGACGCACGTAGGCCAGTGCGGCGCGGGTCTGTTCGAGATACTCGACGCTCAGCCGCGGCGGCAGGGCCACCGGCCAACCGAGATGAGACAGAACAGGTTGCACCACTTGATATCCCGCGCGAACCACGCGCCGCAGGGCAGGCGGTCTGATGTACCGGATCTGCTCCCGTAGGGCGGTGGGCAACGGAGACGGGAGTGAATCCATGCCGCCGATTCCGAGCACGACGGCACCGGCACGGGGAATCGCTGCCCACACTCGCGGATCCTGGGTCAGTGCCCACCATGCGTCGCGACTCGTCCAGCCGATGCGCGCGACCAACTCGACCGTCCAACCCAGCTCCGCTGCAACGAGATTGGGCCACAACCGCGGGTCGTCGACCGGTAGCCCACCCTCGGGTCCGTAGTAGCTCAACGAGTCCGCGAGCACGAGCAGCGCGGGGCGCGCCGCCGTCTCGTCAGAGGACGTCACTGGCCACCTGCGCCGAGGCGTTCCACACATCGAGTCGCCAGGACGGATTCTCGCCGGGTCCGTGCGCACCGAGCTGCACCCAGCTGGTGTTGGCGAGGCCACCGAGCACCGGCCAGCGTTCGGTGGGCAGATCGAGCAGCGCGGCAGTCAGGGCCGCGATCAGACCACCGTGTGCGACGAGGACGAGTGGTCGCTGGTTGCCGTCGGCCCCCCACTCGGGAACGCCGGCCGCGAGTTCACGAACCAGCGGCACGCTGCGTCGGGCGACGTCGATGCGGCTCTCCCCACCGGGTGGGGCAATGGTGGCGTCGGCGCGCCAGGCCGGCCGTGCACCGGGCGCGATGTCGTCGACCTCGGTGTGGGTCAAGCCCTGCCACTGACCGAGATGGGTTTCGCGTAGGCGCTCGTCCACCGACACTGCAACACCCGACGCGTCTCCGAGGGCCGTTGCGGTGTCGAGGGCGCGCCGCAGATCCGACGAGACGATCTTGATCGGCTCACGCGTCGCCAGCTCGGCAGCGGCCGTCTTCGCCTGGCTGCGGCCGAGCTCGGACAGGTCGGTGTCGAGCTGCCCCTGCATGCGGTCGGTGGCGTTGTACTCCGTCTGACCGTGCCGAAGCAGGATGAGGCGTCGGATCATTGCTCCGATTCCGGAGCCGGGTGCTGTCCGAGACCGGGAACCTCGATGGTCGGGCAGTCCTTCCACAGGCGCTCGAGTGCGTAGAAGTTGCGCTCCTCGTTGTGCTGGACGTGCACGACGATGTCGGAGTAGTCCAGCAGCGCCCAACGGCCTTCCCTTGTGCCCTCGCGACGGACCGGCTTGTGTCCGGCCTCACGCAGCTGATCCTCGATGTTCTCGACGATCGAGTTGACCTGACGCTCGTTGGGCGCGGAGGCGATCACGAAGCAATCGGTGATGTAGAGCTGATCGGAGACGTCGAGAATCACCACGTCGCTCGCCAGTTTGTCGTCGGCTGCGAGCGCGGCGATCCGCGCCATCTCGGCGGCTTCGGCTGTTGCAGTCACTTCGGTGTACTCCCACTCGTATGGCTCGGGTTTGCGGTCATTGCGCTGGTGACCGACCCTGCCGGTTGCTTCTTCTGGGGCGCTGGTTCCGACATGGTGACGGATCCGTCGAGACGCTGAGCGCCTCGTGGTCTGTAGAGATTTCTCTTCGAGATGTATTGCACGACGCCGTCCGGTACGAGGTACCAGACCGGCCGATTCTCACCGGCTCGACGTCGACAGTCCGTCGACGATATCGCGAGTGCAGGTATTTCCATCAATGTGAGAGTGTCCGCGGGCAGCGACCGAAGGTGCTTGGCGAGATGTTCGACGCCGAGCTCGAACCCCGGACGCGAGACACCGACGAACTTGGCGAGCTCGAACAACTCCTCCCAGTTCTGCCACGTGAGGATCGATTCGAGCGCGTCCGCGCCGGTGATGAAGTACAGCTCGGCATTGGGATGCTGCGATCGCAGATCGCGCAGGGTGTCGACGGTATAGGTCGACTTCTCCCGGTCGACGTCCACTCGGCTCACCGAGAATCGGGGATTCGACGCCGTCGCGATCACGGTCATCAGGTAACGGTCCTCGGCCGGGCTGACCGTTTTCCCTTCCTTCTGCCAGGGGTTTCCGGTGGGGACGAAGATGACCTCGTCCAGACCGAATTCGTTCGCCACTTCGCTCGCTGCGACGAGGTGCCCGTGGTGAATCGGGTCGAAGGTGCCGCCCATCACGCCCAAACGACGAACGGACTGCGCACCGGTGGTCTCGCCGGGATCGGATTCACGCTGCACAACCGCCGATTCTACGTCCGGGGCACCACCGGGCGTCACACGCCTCACACCGGCAGCAGACGCGAGACCACGGTGGCGAGTTGCTGAGCGGATCGGCACTCGTGCATGGCGATCACGTCGGCGTACACCTTGGCGGCCGAATCGCCGGAACCCCACTGCGATTTCGGTTCGGGATTGAGCCAGTACGCATGCTTGGCCACCGACACGATGTGCGCCAACGCAGGCAGCTTCGGATCGCGGTAGTTGGTGCGTGCGTCGCCGAGAATCAGCACCGAACTACGACTGGTGACCGCGTGCGCGTACTTCTCGTCGAACGTCGTGAGGGCATGGCCGTAGTCCGAGTGCCCGTCGTACGTCACGAGATCGGACTCGCGGACGATGCGGCTCATCGCGGCACCGAGATCGGACCCGGAATCGAAGAACCGCGTCACCTCGTCGGTGGAGTCGACGAACGCGAAGATCCGCACGCGCGAGAACTGCTCTCGCAGCGCGTGCACCAACAGCAGCGTGAAGTTGCTGAAACCTGCCACCGAGCCCGAGACGTCGCACAGCACAACCAATTCGGGGCGGGCTCGACGCGGCTTGCGCTCGACCAGGTCGATCGGGATGCCGCCGGTGGACATCGACTTGCGCAGCGTGCGACGCAGATCGATGGAGCCGTGCCTGCTTCGACTGCGCCGCACTGCAAGTCGCGATGCCAACAGCCGGGCCAGCGGTGTGACGTTGCGTCGCAGCGCTGCCATCTCCATGTCCGAGGCTCGCAGGAAATCGACCTCCTCCGCGAGCTTGGGAACCCCGTAGCTCGCTACCCGCTCCCGGCCCAGCTTTTCTGCCGACCGTCGCCTCGTCTCGCTCTCGACCATCGTGCGAAGGTCTGCGATACGTTGCGCTGCAGTCCGTTTGGCCACTTCCGATTCGTAGTCGTCGGTGGGACGATCGGGTGCATCGTCACTACGGCCGAGCAGGCCGTCGAGAATCTTGCGCAGCAACGTGTCGGGCGCGACGTCGCGCAAGGCCTGGTATGCCGAGAACGAGGGCCCGTTGGAGGACTTGTACTGCCCGAGTTCCTCGACCATCTGCGCCGCCAGCATCTGGGTCAGCTCCGCGGCCTCGGCCGAATCGTCCGAGAGCAGTTCCACCAACAACTCGCGAAGCGCATCGATGTCCACATCGCCCGCATCGGTGCGGGGCAGCGCAGTGTCGATCTGGCCCGAGTCCCTGGTGCCCGATGCCACCGGAAACCACAGGTCGAACAGGGCGTCGAACACTCCGCGATGCGTCGGACGGCGCAGCAGTGCGCAGGCCAGACCCTCGCGCACGGCCTCCCGATCGAGCAGGTCGAGGACCGACAGGACGCGTCCGGCATCGACCGTCTCCGACGGCCCCACCGAAATTCCACGCCGACGCAGCGCCTCGACGAAACCGACGAGGTGACCGGGAATTCCGTGCGGGGCCTGCATGTCAGTTGAGCCGGAGTTCGGCTGCCGCGCGCACCTGGTCCGACTGATGCTTGAGGACCACACCGAGGGTGGAACGAACCGCGTCGTCGTCGAGGGTGTCCATACCGAGAGCCAACAGGGTGCGCCCCCAGTCGATCGTCTCGGCCACCGAGGGCAACTTCTTGAGCTGCATCGCTCGCAGTACCCGCACGGTCTTGATCATCTGCTCGGCGATGGCCTCGGGCAGTTCGGGAACCCGGCTGGCGAGGATCCGGCGCTCGAGGTCGGCGTCGGGAAAATCGAGGTGCAGGAACAGGCAGCGACGCTTGAGGGCCTCGGACAGTTCACGAGTGGCGTTGGAGGTGAGCACCACGAACGGCGTCCGCTCGGCCACGATCGTGCCGAGCTCGGGAATGGTGATCGCGAAGTCGCTGAGTACCTCGAGCAGCAGTCCTTCGATCTCGACGTCGGCCTTGTCGGTCTCGTCGATGAGCAGAACCGTGGGATCGGTACGGCGAATCGCCTGCAGTAGCGGCCGCGCCAGCAAGAACTCCTCGGAGAAGACATCCAGCTTGGTCGAATCCCAATCGGCAGCGGTACCGGACTGGATGCGCAGGATCTGCTTGGCGTGATTCCACTCGTACAGCGCACGGGCCTCGTCGACACCCTCGTAGCACTGCAGCCGCACCAGTTCTGCACCGGTCGTCTGTGCCACGGCCCGGGCCAGTTCGGTCTTGCCCACCCCCGCCGGACCTTCGATCAGCAGCGGCTTGCCGAGGCGATCGGCGAGAAATACCGACGTGGCGGTGGCCTTGTCGGCCAGATAGCCCGTCTCGGCGAGACGCCTCTGGACGTCGTCCACGCTGGCGAACAGCGGGGGTGTCGTCGGTAGGGCACGATCCATGTCACAGCTCCTGGTGATCGGGTCTGGGCGATGCGGCGATGGGCGTCAGTCTCGGACGTGCCCGTCGCCCCACACGGTCCATTTCGTCGAGGTCAATTCGGGCAATCCCATGGGTCCGCGCGCGTGCAGCTTCTGAGTCGAGATACCGATCTCGGCTCCGAAACCGAACTGCTCTCCGTCGGTGAACGCGGTGGAGGCGTTGACCATCACCGCGGCCGCGTCCACCCGCTGACTGAACTCGCGCGCGGCACCGATATCGGTGGCAACGATCGCCTCGGTGTGGCCGGTGCCGTACCGGTCGATGTGCTCGATCGCCTCGTCGATGCCGCTCACGACCTTCAGCGCGATGTCGAGCGAGAGGTACTCCTGCGACCAGTCCTCGTCATTTGCGGGAACGAGCCCGGGCAGGTCCCCGTGCACCGTGACGCTGTGCATCTGGAATGCCTGCAGCAGCCGCGGCACCAGGGTCTCGGCGATCGCGGCGTCGACCAGCACGGTTTCGGCCGCGTTGCAGACACTGACTCGACGAGTCTTGGCGTTGAGCACGATCTTCTCGGCCGTGTCCGGGTCGGCAGAGGAGTGGATGTACACGTGGCAGTTTCCGACGCCGGTCTCGATGGTCGGGACCGTGGCATCGCGCACCACCGCGGCGATCAATCCTGCGCCACCCCGGGGAATCACGACATCGACCAACCCGCGTGCCTGGATCAGGTGGGTGACTGTTGCGCGGTCTGCACTGCCGAGCAACTGCACCGCGGCCTCGGGCAAGTCATGACTGCGCAACGCACCCTGCAGGGCATCGACGAGCGCGGTGTTGGACTGTGCGGCCGACGACGAACCCCGCAGCAGCACCGCGTTACCGGACTTGAACGCGAGACCGAACGCGTCGACGGTGACATTGGGGCGTGCCTCGTAGACCATGCCCACCACGCCCAGTGGGACCCGCATCTGCCGGATCTCCAGCCCGTTGGGGAGCGTCGAACCGCGGATGATCTCGCCGATCGGATCGGGTAGCCCGGCCACCTGTCGCAGTCCCGCCGCGATGCCGTCGATCCGCGATGCCGTCAGTCGTAGCCGGTCCAGCAGCCCCTCGTCGGTCCCCGCTGCCCGTGCGATCTCGATGTCGGCCGCATTCGCGGCCAGGACGGACTCGGCTGCGGCTACCACTGCATCGGCAGCGGCGTGCAGCAGGGAGTCCTTCTGCGCGGTAGTCAGCAGCGCCAACGTACGCGAGGCGGTCCGCGCCCGACGAGCGGCCGAGTGCACGTTCTCACGCTCGTCGACGGTCGTGGTCACCGATGCGGCCGAGACGGAAGCAGTCATGAACTACACACTAATGGGGGCCGGGAATGAGCCGCATCGCCGCGTCGTTGCAGCACAGCGTGGAGATCGCCGACGTCGCCGACGTCGATACCGACAGACCGGAGGAACCACCTGTGAGTGCCCTGTTCGAGCCACTGACATTGCGCGACGTCACCTTTCCCAACCGGGTGTGGATGGCACCGATGTGCCAGTACTCGGCCGACGACGCGGGCGACGATGTCGGTGTCGCAGGCGACTGGCATCGCACCCACCTGGTGAGCCGGGCGATCGGCGGTGCAGGCCTGATCATCACCGAAGCGACTGCGGTCAGCCCCGAGGGCCGCATCAGCCCGTCGGACCTGGGCATCTGGAACGACCGTCAGGCCGATGCACTGGCGAAGATCGTCGCCGAGATCTCGTCTTTCGGTACCGTTCCCGGCATCCAGCTGGCACACGCGGGCCGCAAGGCCTCGACCGCGGCACCCTGGTTGGGGGGCAAATCTCTGCCGGCCGAGGATCCACGGAGCTGGGAGACCGTCGGCCCGTCCGCAGTGGCATTCGGTGACTACTCGACCCCACGGGAGGCGACGGCCGAGGACATCGCGAAAATCGTTGAGGACTTCCGAACCGCCGCGCAGCGCGCACTGAAGGCAGGATTCCAGGTAGCCGAGATTCACGGTGCGCACGGCTACCTGCTGCACCAGTTCCTGTCTCCTGCCAGCAACACCCGCACCGACTCGTACGGCGGCGATTTCGCAGGCCGCACACGGCTGCTGCTCGAGGTGGTCGACGCGGTGCGTGAGGTATGGCCGGAGAATCTTCCGGTGTTCGTTCGCCTGTCGGCAACCGATTGGCTCGACGAGCCCGAGAACACTGAGAACGCCGGGTACACAGCCGAATTGGAGGCCCCGAGCTGGACGTCGGATCAGACGGTGGCGTTGTCGCAGATCCTCACCGAACACGGAGTCGATCTGGTCGATACCTCCACCGGCGGCAACGTACACGCCAAAATTCCGGTCGGTCCCGGCTATCAGGTTACGTTCGCGCGGCGCATCCAGAACGAGACGACGATGCCCGCCGCCGCGGTCGGCATGATCACCGAACCGAAGCAGGCCGAGGACATCGTCTCGCTCGGTGAGGCAACGGCTGTTCTATTGGCACGCGAATTGCTTCGTGACCCGTACTGGCCGCGACGCGCCGCGCGTGAACTCGGCGTCGAGATACTCCCGGCCGTTGCGCCGCAGTACGAGCGGGCCTACTGAGAGTTCAGACCACGAACCCGAGCTTCTTGTCCACGACGTTGAGCAACGGTTCTCCCCGCGAGTACCGACGCGCGTTGTCGGCGAACACTTCTGCGAGTCGCTGCTTCCACCCGGAGGCATCGCCGCTCATGTGCGGGGTCACGATCACGTTCTCGGCCGTCCACAGCGGATGGTCGGCCGAGAGCGGCTCGGTCTCGAACACATCGAGCGCGGCACCTGCGATGTGCCCGCTGTCCAGGTGTGCCAGCAATGCGTCGGTGTCGAGCAACTCCCCGCGGCCCACGTTCACTATGCGCGAGCCGGGCTTCATCGCAGCCAGTACCGAATCGTCGACCATTCCCCTCGTCCGATCGGTCAGCGGGGCGACCAGCACCAGGTAGTCGGCCCGAGCTACCTCCGACACCAGATCGGCACTGGCATGGACGGTGCCGAAATCTCGGTCGCCCTCTCGTGCCGTGCGGCCCAGTCCCGAGACCGACATTCCCACCGCTGTCAGCAAGCTCGCGATGGCGCGCCCGATCGCTCCGGTGCCCACGATCATGGCGTGGGAACCGTCGATACGCTCGGTCTCGCGGTGCTGCCAGACCTTCGATTGCTGCAGTGCGCGCGAACGTTCGGAGTCCTTGGCGAACGCCAGAATCTGCGCCAGCACGAACTCCGCGATCGGCCTGTCGAACACTCCCCGCGAATTGGTCACGATCACATCGGAATCGACCAGCTCGTCGAACATCAACGAGTCGACGCCTGCCGCCGCGATGTGAATCCATTTCAACGAGCCGCAGCGCGGCCACGCTGATCGGACTGCGGGAGAAAAGAAGTCCCACAGCAGCAACGCATCGGCACCGTCGACAGCGTCATCGAGGGTCTCGGCGGTGGCGTACCGGATGTCGGCGACCTCCGCGACGGAGTCGAGTCCGTCAGGAAGGTCGCCGGCGTGCAGCACGACGAGGACCGGTGCCACTGCTACTTCTTTTTGTATCCGACGAGCTCGACGCCCGACGCGGCCACCTCGTCGTCGTTGTCACCGGGGCACTGGGTTCCGCGAAGCGAGCGGCCTGCGGTTTCCGGCATCAACAGAATCGGCACGAAGGCGATGGCAGCCGCGATCATCATGTACCAACCCGGAATCAGATTGGACCCGGTTCGGTCGATCAGGAACGTCAGAATCAGTGGAGCCGTACCGCCGAAGAGCGCCGTCGAGACGTTGTATCCGATGGCGAACGCTCCGTAGCGCACCTGAGTGGGGAACAGCGCGGGCAGGGTCGACGACACACAGGAGCACATGATGACCAACAACACTCCGAGACCGAGCAGGCCGATACTCTGGCCGATCAGTCCGGTGTTGATGATCAGCAGGAACAGCGGAACGCTGAACACGAAGTACCCGACGCAGGCCACCAGCAGCAACGGCTTTCGGCCCACCCGGTCGGACAGAGCGCCGATCGGGTTGATGATCGCCATCATGATGATCATGATGGCCACGAGGGTGAAGTTGGACTGAGTCGTGCTGTGTCCCAATGTGTCGCTGAGGTACGAGGGCAAGAACGTCAGCACCGTGTAGTAGGCGATGTTCAGTAGCAGGACGAATCCCATCAGGATCAGGATCCGCTGCCAGTACGTCATGGTGGCCTTGAGCGAGGTGACGGCTCCACCTGCACCCTCTTCCACCGTCCCGCCGTCTTCCTTCGCTTCGGCGAACACCGGAGAATCCTCCAGCCTGGTCCGCAGCCACAGCGCAACGATGCCCAACGGGAGAGTCACCAGGAACGGGATTCGCCAGCCCCAGGCCTCCATGGTCTCGTCACCGAGCCCGACGTTGAGCAGGGTGCACAGGGTGGCACCGCCCACCGTGCCTGCGAGGGTTCCGAATTCGAGGAACGACCCGAAGAACCCGCGGCGCTTGTCGGGCGCATATTCGGCCATGAACACTGCTGCGCCGCCGTACTCACCACCGGTGGAGAAGCCCTGCACCAATCGGCAAACAAGCAGCAACAACGGTGCGGCGATGCCGATGGTGTCGAACGTCGGCAGCACACCGATCGCCGCCGTAGCCAGCGTCATCATCGAGACGGTCAGTACGAGGACCTTCTGACGACCGATGCGGTCGCCGAGCGGGCCGAGCACGATGCCGCCGATGGGCCGAATGATGAACGATGCAGCCAACACGGCGAACGTGGAGAGCAGGTTCGCTCCCCCGTCGTCGGAGGGGAAGAAGTTGGCGGCGATGTAAACGGCCAGGTAGCCGTACACCGCGTAGTCGAACCACTCGACGGCATTGCCGAGCGCGGATCCGCCGATGGCGCGGTGCAGGATCTTGGTCTCATCCGGGCTCAGAGTGTCGGTGCTCGGGGGATATCCGGTCGGCGATGTTGCCGACCCTGATTTTTCGGTCACGGTCGAAATACCTCTCGCTTTTGTGGACAAAGTGGAGCGTCGGTGTGGTACTTCGCAGCGTTCGACATTACGACGGTAGGGAACATGTCTTTCGGCCAACCCCCTCCGGCAACGCTAAAGCCCTGGTAGGGCAGCAATTCTGGTGGCGATCAACGCGTACGCCCTTGCGCTGTCGGTCAATTGCTGCACGGCCAACGACTCGTCCGGCCGATGTGCCTGGTTTTCGATCTCCCCCGGACCGAGCACGACGGTGTCGATACCCATCTGCTGTGCCACGAAACCACCATCGCACGATGCGGTCCAAATGTCAGTGAATTCGGCAGGAGTGGAGCCCGCGAAACGACCATTCGGGGCAGGAGTGGAGCCCGCGGAACGACCATTCGGTATAAATCGGGCGTCGATGACCGATTGCACTGCGGTGGTGACCAATCCGTGGTTCACGCTGGTCAGAAACCCCGGCATTTCCATCGAGATCGTGATGTCGACATCGATTCCGGAGCCGGTCAGTTCCGCCGATTCGATGCGCGACCGCAGGTCGCCGACCACACCGGCAGCGCTCTCACCCGGCAGGAGCCGGCGATCGACAGCGAGCACGCACCGGTCGGCAACCATCGAGGTGCCCGTGCCTCCCGCAATCGTCCCCACATTCCAGGTGGCCGGGCCAAGATCGGGGTCGGGGTTGGCATCCAACTCCGCCTGCGAGCCCTCGATGATCCCGATGATCCGCGCTGCGGCCGAGATGGCGTTGGCTCCGTTGCGTGGCTGACCCGCGTGTGCCGAACGACCCCGAACTTCGACCTCGATATTCGCCGCACCTCGGCACCCGACGATCGTGACCAGGTCCGTCGGCTCTGCCACCACACAGCAGGTGTAGTTCCGTTGTTCCGACTCGGCGACGAATGCTCGGATACCGAGGCCGGTGTCCTCCTCGTCGACCAGACAGGCCAGAGTCATCGGATGCTCGTCCGCAAGCCCTGCACGATGCACTGCGGCCATCGCCGCCACCACCGCGGCCAGGCCGCCCTTCATATCGCAGGCCCCGCGACCGACGATGCGACCATCCCTGACCACCGCAGAGAAGGGGTCGGTGGTCCAGCCCGTTCCTGCGGGAACCACATCGGAATGACCGACGAACAGCACACCTGGTCGCTCGGCCGATCCGATCGACACGAAGACGTTGGGCCTGCCTGGAGCTACCTCGACAGTCCGAACGTCGAATCCCAGTGCCCGACAGTGCTCGGCAAGAACTTTCGCCGTCGCCTCTTCCGTGTCACCCGGATTCTCACCGCCCGCGTCGATCAATGACGTAGTCAGAGAAACGATTTCTTGCGCGTCTATCGAATCGAGCAGGGTCCGTTCGGAACTCGTGACCGTCATCGAGTGGGGTCGGAGGCAAGCAGGTGCTTGGACTTCTCCACCGCCGCAGCGAGCCTTCTGATTCCCTCGTCGATGCGTTCGGGAGTGGACGAGGCGAAGCACAGCCGCAGCGAATCATGGAACTTTCCGCCCACCGACAGCGCCGGTCCGGGAATATAGGCCACTCCCTCGGCCAGCGCCGTCTCGAACAGGTCCTGCGTCGAGAAGTCGACATCGTTGCCGCGCAACGTCGCCCAGAGAAAGAACCCTCCCTCGGGGTCCGTCGTCGACATCGACTCGCCGAAGTGCGTGGCGATGCTGTTCTGCATCGCGACCTTGCGGGGCAGGTACACCGACGCCAACGATC
Organism: Rhodococcoides navarretei; assembly: GCF_038069675.1. Lineage (NCBI taxonomy): Bacteria > Bacillati > Actinomycetota > Actinomycetes > Mycobacteriales > Nocardiaceae > Rhodococcoides > Rhodococcoides navarretei. The sequence continues at coordinate 1,990,545 of NZ_JBBPCN010000001.1, read as the reverse complement.
GAAGATGCTCGTCGAGCAGGCCGCGCCGGATGTACTCGGCCACCATTCGCTGACCGGGCAGATTGGTGCACGTGTCCATGGCCTGTTTGGCGTTGATGATCATGTGCCGAGCCTCGGGGGCGGCGTCCACCCAGCCCACTCGCAGGCCAGGAGCGATCATCTTGGAAAAGGTCCGTACCGAGAAGATCAACGGATCGTTCGGACTGAGCGCGCCGAAACTGGGAATCGGATCACCCGAGAATCGGAGCAGGCCGTACGGATCGTCGTCCAGAATCACCGAACCCCACTGGTGTGCAAGCTCGATGAGCAGCCGTCGACGTTCGAGCGACAGGGTGACCCCGGACGGGTTCTGGAAGTTGGGGATGACGTAGATCATCTTCGGTAGTCGACCTGCGCGCTCGACGAGCTCGGGCAACGCCTCGACGATGAGGCCGTCACTGTCCATCGGGGCTTCGAGAATGTCGCCTCCGTAGCTGAGCACGGTGGCGGTTCCGTTGGTGTACGTGGGACTTTCGACGATCACCAGATCACCCGGATCGATGAACAACTTGCATGCGATGTCGAGCCCCTGCATTCCGCCGGAGGTGATCACCACACGCTCCTCGGACGTGGGTTCGCCCACCGAATCGAGATAGGAGAGCAACGCATCGAGCAGGCCGGGGTCGCCTTCGGTGGCACCGTAGTCGAACGCGTCCGCGGTGAGCACAGTGCCGGCGATCTCGGTGAACGCCGCAGCCGGAACCGTCTCGGCCGCAGGCGATCCCATTGCGAATCGAACGATGTCGTGTTTCTGTGCGGCGAGGAGCGATGTCGACGAGTCGATCACGGACCCGACCAGCTTGTCGGTTCGGAGGGCCCAGGGAATGGCAGGAGTGGAGCCTGCGGAACGACCTTGGGTGGCAGGAGTGGAGCCTGCGGAACGCCCGGTCGGGGCAGGAGTGGAGCCTGCGGAACGACCCTTCGTTGATGCGGTCATGCTCACTCCTTCGTCAGTAGTTCTCGGGGGTACGCGGTGAAGGTTTCGAGGCCGTTCTCGGTGACGCGAACGGCCTCGGATACCTCGTATCCGTAGTCGTCCATCCACATTCCGCCGATGATGTGGAAGGTCATGTTCTCGGCGAGTACCGTGTCGTCGTCGGTTCGCAGGCTCACGGTGCGCTCACCCCAGTCGGGTGCGTAGGCGATGCCGATCGAGTAGCCGATGCGCGACGGCTTGTGCAGTCCGTGCTTGGCCAAGCTCGTGTTCCATACCTGCGCCAGGTCGGTGGCGGTAACGCCGGCCCGCACGGTCGCGAGCACGTCGTTCAATGCTTCTCCGGTGGACTTGGCGAGGTAATCCAAACGTGGGCTTGGCTTTCCGAGAACTATCGTGCGCGCCATCGGGATGTGATAGCGCCGGAACACCCCGGCCAGTTCGACGACTGTGGTCTCGCCCCGCACGAACGGTTGGTGCGACCAGGTCAGATGCGGAGTGTCGGCTCCGGCTCCGGTGGGCAGCATCGGCACGATGGCCGGATGGTCGCCGCCGAACTCCGCGGTACCGCGGACCTGTGCGTTCATGATGGCGGCGGCCGCGTCGCACTGCCGTTCACCGACCGAGATCGACTGGTACGCAACCGACATCGCTGCTTCGCACACCGTCGCGGCACCGCGCATCAGGGCGATCTCCGCGGGCGACTTGACCACACGTACCCAGTTGATGAGCTCGTAGGAGTCGGTGAAGCGGTATTCGGGCAGCGACTTCACCAAGGCCTCGAATGCCTTGGGACTGAAGTAGTACGAGTCCATCTCCAGACCCACCTGGCCGTGCTCGAAGTTGTTCACCAGTCCCAGTTCACGCAGCTTCGCGGCTACCCAGACGAACGGGTGAGTGTCCTTGCGCTGCACGAACGTTTCGGGGTAGCCGAACGTCCGATCCTGCGGCAGCCACGACGTGCGAAACGCTCCGTTGGCGTCCATCTCACGGGCGAAGAAGTACATCTCGCCGTCGAGAGGCACGTACAGCATCTGCGGGGTGTAGAACGAGAGCGCGTTGTACCCCAGCAGGTAGTAGAGATTGGCGGGATCGGTGACGATCAGCGCCGTGAGGTGCTGCGCTGCCATCCGCTCTCGGACGGCAGCGAGCCGGGCGGCGTACTCCTCGTCGGTGAACGTGATCGGCGTGCTGTTCGGAACATCGGGGTACCGAGCCAGGCCGGGAGCGGCCCGTCCTGTGGTCTCGTCGGGTCCGAGTGCGGTGACGTAGGCGGCGTCGGGTGAGTCGTTCACGGGCACCCCCTTCGATGGGGTCGATTTAGTAGATTGTTGACAATCAGGCTAAGCGCTGATGTGAGGGGTGCGCAAGACTCCGGATGTAAATGCTGTGTTGCGGGGCCGGTGACTATCCCGGCGTGGCCAAAGCCGAGTGTTCGGCCTGCTCCTCGACCATGGCACGGGTCAGGTCGTGGATAGCGGTGTCCATGTGCTCGTGCACGCCCTTTTCCAATGCGTCCCAATCCGAACCGAGCAACAGGTCGACGATCAGCTGGTGTTCCTCCACCAACGCCTCGGGCCGGTAGTACGCGGTTTCGAGGTTGGCCATGCAGATTCGCGCCTCCGCAGCGAGCGTGGCGTACATTCGCGACATCCGGCTGTTACGCGTCGCACCGACCAGGGCGGTGTGAAACGCCAGATCTCGTTCGGCAAGACCTCGCCAATCTGCGCGATCGATGAACGGCTGCATCTGCATCACGATGGCCGAGAGCTCGTCGGCCACCGACACCAAGTGGGCGCGATTCCCGTGCACCAGAGTCCATGCGGCACCGACCTCGATCGCCGCGCGGGATTCGTAGATCTCGGTGACATCCTCACTGCTCAGCTCGACGACGAACACGCCTCGATTCCGGTAGCTGATGAGCAGCCCCTCCTGATTGAGGCGTTGCAGCGCCTCCCGCACCGGTCCCCGCGAGATCTCGAGTTCCGCGGCGACGTTGGCCTCGTTGATCTGCTCCCCCGGAGCGTAGGACCCGTCGATGATGCGGTCGCGAATCTGGTCGGCAATGACCATCGACGTGTTGCGTGCGTCGATGGGCGTCAATCGTCTCGAACTGGGCATGATCGAAAACCTCTCTCAGCCTCGGGGAATGGCGAAATATTTGTACTCCAGAAACTCGTCTATTCCGACTTTTCCGCCCTCGCGGCCGAGTCCGGACTGTTTGACGCCACCGAACGGCGCAGCCGGATTCGAGACCAACCCGGTGTTGAGACCGACCATGCCCACCTCCAGACGCTCCCCCATCCGTAGAGCTCGGTCGATGTCCTGGGTGAACACATACCCGACGAGTCCCCACTCGGTGTCGTTCGCCAGGGCGATCACCTCGTCCTCGGTGTCGAACGGGACGATGGCGGCCACCGGTCCGAAGATTTCCTGCGACATCAGATCCGATGCCGCGTCGACGTCGGTGAGGACCGTCGGCGGATAGAAGTAGCCCGGTCCGTCCGGAGCCGCTCCCCCGACGACGGCACGCGCGCCACGCCCGAGGGCGTCGTCGACGAGTGTCTGAACCTTGGTGCGGCCCGCGTCGTCGATCAACGGACCCACCTCGGTACCGTGCGCACTACCGGCCCCCACCGTCAGCGCACCCATGCGCTCGGCCAGCTGCTCCGCGAACTGCGCTGTGACACTGCGGTGTACGAAGAACCGGTTGGCCGCGGTGCATGCCTCCCCCATGTTGCGCATCTTGGCGACCATGGCACCGTCGACAGCGCGTCCGACGTCCGCGTCGTCCATGACGATGAAGGGTGCGTTGCCGCCGAGCTCCATCGACGTGCGCATCACCGTCGACGCAGCTTGCTCGAGCAGGATCTTGCCCACGGCAGTCGATCCGGTGAAGCTGATCTTGCGGGCTGCACCGCCCCTCATCCACGAGCCCACCACGCCCGACGCGTCGGTGGTGGTCACGACGTTGACCACTCCTGTCGGAACACCCGCATCCTCGAGTATCCGGGCGAGCGCCAGCGCTGTCAGCGGCGTCTGTTCGGCGGGTTTGAACACGACGGTGCAGCCGGCCGCCAAGGCCGGGCCGATCTTGCGAGTTCCCATGGCCAGAGGGAAGTTCCACGGAGTGACGAGGATGCACGGCCCCACCGGTGCGCGGGTGACCACGATGCGGTTCTTGCCATCACCGGTGAGGGTGTGATCGCCCGAGATGCGCACCCCTTCCTCGGAGAACCAGCGGAAGAACTCTGCACCGTACGCCACCTCACCGCGGGCGTCGGCCAGCGGCTTACCCATTTCTGCCGTGATAATGGCGGCGAGCTCCTCTTGCCGCGCCATGATCAATTCGTATGCGGTACGGAGGATTTCGCTGCGTGCCCGCGGCGGCGTCGCGGCCCAGTCGGAGGCTGCGGCGACGGCCGCAGCCATGGCCTTCTCGGCATCGTCGATGCTGCCGTCGGCGACGCTGGCGATGACCTCACCACTGGCGGGGTCGATCACGTCGAACCGAGCATCCGATGCTGCGGCCGTCCATTCGCCTCCGATGAACAGTTCGGTCGGAGCAGTGATGGTGGGGCGAGTGAGGCTGGAGGTCGAACTGGCGGTCATGGCCGCGGTCCTTTCGTCGAGCGTGGGTCGAGTATCTGCGCCAGGTGTACGGACGCATCGCTCGTCGGATCACCGGTGAGTTGACGCACCTGCATGTGGCAGCTGAATCCGTCGGTCAGAATCGGCGTGTCCGGCTCGGCATCGCGCAGTGCCGGCGCGAGGGCCTGTTCGGCAACCTCCATGCTGAGCTCGTAGTGACGCTTCTCGAAGCCGAAATTGCCTGCCACGCCGCAGCACCCGGTGGCTTCCCGTACCGCCTCGATACCGACGGCCGCCAACGCCGAGCGCTGGGTGGCGTTGCCGAACACCGCGTATTCGTGGCAGTGGGTCTGCACGGTGACCGAGGCGGGAACCTCACCCGACGGTGCCCACCCGGTCTCGGCCTGATCGATCACCGCTCCCGCGAAACTCTGCACCCGCGCCGCGACCCGTCTCGCGGCCGCAGTGGGAACCAGCTCCGGCATGTCCTTGCGGAACGCCGCCGCACAGCTCGGTTCGGTGACGACGATGGGTCGGTCGGTGCCGTCGTCCAGTGCGGCAACGGCTTTCGTGAGGTGCTTGCGGGCGGCCTTCAGCTGACCCATCGAAATCCAGGTCAGCCCACAGCACACGTCGGTCCGGCAGTCGGTGCTGCGACCCGAATCCTCGAGCACGCGCTGCGCCGCGCCCGCGACCTCGGGTCGAAAACCCTGGGTGAACGTGTCGACGATCAGCACGACATCGGCGTCGCGGCCTCCTCCTATACGGACCTCGCGAGCCAGTTCCTTCGCCGACGCGAATCGGGGCAGCGGCCGCTCGGTGGTGAGCCCACCGAGTCGAGCGGCCAACGCTGCGATGCGCGGGGTGAGCAGACGGTTGAGCAGGGGTGCCGTTCGCTGCGTCACCTTCAGCCAGCGAGGCAACCAGCCCAGCGAATAGTGCGAGAGCGGTCGCAATCGACCCGCGTAGTGATGATCGAGAAACTCCGATTTGTACGTCGCCATGTCGACTCCGACCGGGCAGTCCGAGGAACAGGCCTTGCAGGACAGGCACAGGTCCAACGACTCTGCCACGTCCTTCGAGGCCCACCCGTCGGCGACGGTCGGCGAGCTGCGCACCATCTCCTGCAGCACTCGGGCGCGGCCGCGAGTGGAATCCTTCTCGTCGCCCGTCGCGCGGAAGCTCGGGCACATCACGCCTCCGGAGGTGGTGCGGCACTTACCGACACCGACACACGACTGAGTTGCGTGAACGAAGGGATCCAGATCCTCTCGCGTGCCGATCTGGTGCAGATCGAAGGTCGTCTTCCATTCCCGCTTCGGGATGCCCTGCAGCATGAGGTTGTCCATCATCGGTTCGGGGTCGGTGATCGATCCCGGGTTGAGAATCCCGTGTGGATCCCAGATGCGCTTGAACCGCGCGAACGCGTCGAGCATGCGGGGGGAATACATCACCGGCAACAGCTCCGAGCGGGCCCGGCCGTCACCGTGCTCACCGGACAGGCTGCCGCCGTGCTTGACGACCACCCGCGCGGCGGCGCGCAGGAAGTCGTACATCACTCGACGCCCGGCGTCGGTGCGCTGATCGAACGTGATGCGCACGTGCATGCAGCCGGCACCGAAGTGTCCGTACATCACGCCCGTCAGATCATGCTCGGCCAGAAGCGAATTGAGATCGGCGAGATAAGCGGACAGGTTCTCGGGTGCGACGGCCGCGTCCTCCCAGCCACCCCAGGACTCGACCCCACTGGACAGGCGGGTCGCCAAACCGGCACCGTCCTCGCGTACCCGCCACAGCGCTGTTCGATCGGCCGGGTCGGCGACGATGCGGCCTTCCTTCAACCGTCCCAGCCGGCCGAGCTCCTCGAGCAGTCGAGCGGCCTTGTCCTCCACCTCGGCGGTGTCGGCCCCGTCGAGATCGACGTAGAGCCAGGCGTTTCCCGCTGGCAGACCGCGGATGGAATCCGGTCCGCGCCGGTACTCCATCGTCTGCGCGATGTTGTCGTCGATACCCTCCACCGCGGCAGGCGAGAACTCGAGAATGGCCGTCACGTCGGCTGCAGCAGCCACGACATCGTCGTATCCGAGGCAGAGCAACAGCGCGGCCGGAGGCACGGGTACGACGGTGACGGTGACCGAGACGATGACCGCGCACGTGCCCTCGCTGCCGACGAGCGCACGGGCGACGTCGAAGCCGTTCTCGGGCAGTAGATGCGACAGATGAAATCCGGAGACCTGTCGCGGTATGCGGCCCAACTCCACCCTGAAGAGAGCGAGGTTGTCCGCCGCCAGCTCGTGCAGCTCGCGCGAAATACGTTCGGCCGCTCCGGTTGCTGCAGGATCCGCCGACTGCACGGCCGTCACACCGCTGCGGGTCACGCGAAGCAGGTGCCCGTCCGCGGTGACCACCTCCATGGCCACCGTGTGGTCGGCCGTCCGGCCGTAGCGCACCGAGTGATTGCCGCATGCGTCGTTGCCGACTGCTCCGCCGACCGTCGCCCTGGTCTTGCTGGACGGGTCGGGCGCGAACGTGAACGACCCCGACGTACGCGCAACCAGCTCCCGCTGCAACTCCGAGATCACCATTCCCGGTTCCACCACCGCCGTCCGCGAGTCGGTGTCGACAGAGATCACGCGATTCATGTGGCGGGAGAAGTCGAGCACGATTCCGCGGCCGATCGCGTTGCCTGCCATGGACGTTCCGCCGCCGCGGCCGATGACGGCGACTCCCGCGGCCCCGCACAGCGCCATCACTGCGACGACGTCCTCGGCGCTGCGTGGGAAGACCACAGCCGCAGGAGGAATTCGGTAGTTCGACGCGTCGTAGGAGTACTCGGCGAGCCGCCGCGACGAGTCGTCGATCTCGATGCCCAACTCCAGCACGCGCTGCACGAGTGCCGGAACTGGAGACCGAACGGAAGCAGACGTCACAGCACGTTCTTCAGCGTGCGCGACAAAGCGTCGAGGCCCTGCCGCATCTCGTCGTCGCTCACGATCAGCGCCGGGATGATCCGGACCACGTTGCCGAGCGCACCACAGGTGAGCAACAACAGCCCCTCGTCGATCGCACCCTGTTGTACGCGCAGGGCGGCCGCAGCGTCCGGATTTCCTGCGCCGTCGACGAATTCGAGTGCCTGCATCAAGCCGAGTCCACGTGCATCGCCGATGGCAGCGTGCTCCGACTTCAGTGCGAGCAGGCCGTCGAGCAGAACTTCGCCCTGCGCTGCCGCGTTGGCGACCAACCCCTCCTCGCGCACGACATCGAGCGTCGCGACACCCGCCGCAGCGGCGACGGCGTTGCCGCCGTACGTTCCGCCCTGCGATCCGGGCCACGCCTTGCCCATCAACTCGGTCGATGCCGCGATAGCGGAGATGGGGAATCCGCTGGCCAGGCCTTTTGCGGTGATGACGATGTCGGGTGTGATCGTCGAATGCTGGTGCCCCCAGAACTTGCCGGTGCGGCCGACTCCTGCTTGCACCTCGTCGACGATGAGGACGATGCCATGGGTGTCCGCGCGTTCGCGGAGTCCCTCGAGAAATTCGGGAGGCGTGGGCAGGTAGCCGCCGTCGCCGAGCACCGGTTCGATGATGAACGCAGCGGTATCGGCGGGACTGGACATCGTCATGAGCAGGTAGTCGAGTTCCTTCAGCGCGAAAGCGACTGCGGTGTCCATGTCCCAGCCGTACCGGAAGGCGTACGGGAACGGCGCGATGTGTACGCCGCCCATGATCGGCGAGAATCCGGAACGGAACTTGGTGCCCGCGGTGGTCAGCGACGCCGCCGCCACCGTGCGTCCGTGGAATCCCCCGTGGAACGCAATGATGTTGGGCCGTCCGGTCGCCATGCGCGCCAACCGAATCGATGCCTCGACGGCCTCTGAGCCGGAGTTCGCATAGAAGACACTGTCCAGCCCGGCGGGCAACACCTCGCCCAGCTTGTCGGTCAACGCGAGCAGTGGTTGGTGCATGACGGTCGTGTACTGCGCGTGGATGATCTTGCCCACCTGCTCTCGGGCAGCCTCGACCACGCGCGGGTGGCAGTGACCGGTACTGGTGACGCCGATCCCGGTGGTGAAGTCGAGGTACTTGCGCCCGTCCGTACCGATGATCCAGCTGCCCTTTCCGTGATCGACGACGATCGGAGTCGCCTGCTTGAGTGCCGGGCTGAGGTGGGTGCGAGTCGACGCTGTCATGTCTGCCATCGTCACCGAACAGAATCGGATTGTCAACAATCTGCAATTGGCAGCTGTGGATCGGAGCAACCAGCGGAGCGCTACAGTTCGGCGATGCCCGCCTCGAACCCCCGCATCGTCGTGCTCGGCAGCGTCAACATGGATCTGATCACCCGGACGCCGTCCCTGCCCGATCCCGGCGAAACCGTGCTCGGCACATCGTTCACCACGTCGCCCGGCGGCAAAGGCTCCAACCAGGCCATCGCCGCCGCGAAGGCAGGCGTTTCGGTGGCGTTCATCGGAGCGGTCGGGGACGACGAATTCGGAGCGACACTGCGACACACCCTCTCGAGCGCGGGCGTCGACGACCGCGCACTACGTACGGCAGCGGGTTCGAGCGGCATCGCCGCCATCACCGTCGACGATCAGGCCGAGAACAGCATCGTCGTCGTTCCCGGGGCCAACCACCACGTGCGCGACCTCACCGAAGACGACCTCGCGGTCATCGCCGAGGCCGATATCCTCCTGTGTCAGTTGGAGATCCCCCTGGATACCGTGGTCGCCGCATTCGAGTACGCACGCTCTCGCGGCGTGGTGACGATGCTGAACCCGTCGCCGGTGCAGGATCTGCCCGACGCACTGGTGGCAGCCACCGAGGTACTGGTGGTCAACGAAGCCGAGGAAGCTCGGCTCGGACACCGGGTGAACGAGGTGCCCCATGTGATCACCACACTCGGTGCACGGGGTGCCCGATACCGCGGCACGGAATCGTTCGAGGTCTCCGCGCCACGCGTCGACGCCGTCGACACCACCGGTGCCGGCGACGCATTCGCCGGGGCCCTGGCCGCGTCCTGGTTCACCGGACCGCGCGCATCGGTCGAATGGGCCTGCGTCGCGGGCTCTTTCGCTACGACCAGACCGGGCGCGAGCGCATCCTCGGGCACTCGCGACGAGATCGACGCAGTGCGGGACGCGGCCGCCCGACGATAGGCCCGAACGTCGACGAACCCCGATTCCCGAGACGGACGCTTCTACCGTGATGGCCTCGGAATCGAGGTGCAGGGTGCACGGGTCCCGTGTCGGCCGGCATCGATTCGGAATCCGGATCGACTCTCGCCGATCCGCTCGGGCTGCAGAGTACGACCGTTTCCCACCGGCCCGCGTTCCATGTCGGACGCTTACTGCACGATGGAGCCCATGACAACGACCACGGAGCCTACGACCGGGAACTTGCGCGAGAGCGCCGAGGAATTGCTGCGCGAACTCGCCGGCCCCGACGCTGTGCTGCGGGAAGACCAGTGGACGGCCATCGAGGCCCTCGTCGTGCACCGGCGGCGAGCGCTGGTGGTGCAGCGGACCGGTTGGGGCAAATCGGCCGTCTACTTCATCGCAGCGAAGCTGTTGCGCGCACAGGGCCTGGGTCCGACGGTGATCGTGTCCCCACTGTTGGCGTTGATGCGCAACCAGGTTGCGTCCGCCGAGCGGGCAGGCGTCCGGGCGGCCACCATCAACTCCGGCAACATGACCGAATGGGACGACATCCATCAGCAGGTCGCGTCGGGCGACCTCGATGTCCTGCTGGTCAGCCCCGAACGGCTGAACAATCCGGATTTTCGCGATCAAATGCTGCCGTCCCTTGCCGGGGATGCGGGTCTCGTCGTGGTCGACGAAGCACATTGCGTCTCGGACTGGGGCCACGACTTCCGGCCCGACTATCGACGCATACGAACACTGATCGCCGAGTTGCGTGAGGGTATCCCCGTGCTCGCGACCACTGCGACGGCAAACGACCGCGTGGTGAACGACGTCGCCGCACAATTGGGCGTCGGCGGCGGCGACACGCTGGTCCTGCGCGGCGGGCTCGCACGAGACTCTCTGCGCATGGCTGTGGTGAAGATCGACAACGCCACCGAACGGGCGGCGTGGCTCGGCGACCATCTGAAGACGCTGCCGGGGTCGGGCATCATCTACACACTGACGGTATCGGCAGCCAAGGACCTCGCAGCGCTGCTGACCGATCAAGGCCACGTCGTGGCGTCGTACACCGGTCAGACGGACCCGACCGAACGCGAGTCGCTGGAGGGCGATCTGCTCGCCAACCGGGTCAAGGCCCTGGTCGCCACCTCCGCACTGGGCATGGGCTTCGACAAGCCCGATCTCGGATTCGTGGTGCACATGGGAGCACCATCGTCTCCGATTTCGTACTACCAGCAGGTCGGCCGTGCCGGGCGCGCGACGGAACGCGCCGACGTGGTGCTGCTTCCCGGCCACGAGGACAGGCAGATCTGGAGCTACTTCGCCTCCGTCGCATTCCCTCGCGAACATCTGGTGCGGCAGGTCATCGATGCTTTGAACACCGACAAGGCCCAGTCGACCCAGGCGCTGGAACCTCTCGTCGAGCTGGGTCGCAGCAGGCTCGAGATGGTGCTGAAGGTTCTCGACGTCGACGGCGCTGTCAGACGCGTTCGTGGCGGTTGGATGGCGACCGGCGAGCAGTGGACGTACGACGCGGCCCGCTACGAGCGTCTCGAAGAGGCCAGGGACCGCGAACAGCAGGCAATGATCGACTACCAGGGCACCGACGGCTGCCGGATGGAGTTCTTGCGAAGGCAACTCGACGACCCGGATCTGGGCGCACCCGGCAGCGAGTCCGACCGGTGCGGACGGTGCGACAACTGCACGGGTGAGCATTTGTCCGCATCGGTGAATGCGGCCTCCGTCGACTCGGCAAAGGCACGACTGGATCGGCCCGGCATCGACCTGCAGCCGAGAAAGCAGTGGCCCAGCGGTATGAAGAAGCTCGGCGTCTCACTCTCGGGCAAGATCGCCGACCCTCACGAACCCGGGCGCGTGCTGGGCCGACTCACCGACCTGGGTTGGGGCAGCCGGCTGCGCGCCCTGCTCGACGCTCCCGATGCTCCGGCCACCGAGGCATTGGAGAAGGCGTGCATCACCGTGCTTGCCAACTGGGATTGGAAGGAACGGCCCACCGCCGTTCTCGCTCTCGACTCCCCCACCCATCCTGTGCTGGTGCGGTCGATCGCCGAGCGGTTGGCGTCGGTCGGAAAATTGAGCAATCTCGGTGTGATGCAGGTCAGGGCGGGTCATCCGCCGGTCTCGGCTGCGAATTCGGCGTTTCGCGTCGCCGGGCTGGTGGATTCCTGGGACGTTCCGGACGTATCGTCCGTGACAGGGCCGATTCTGTTGATAGATCTGGTCACCGATACGGGATGGACGTTCACGTGCGCCAACTCGGCTCTGCGATCTGCCGGTGCACAGGCGGTGCTGCCGTTCGCCCTGGCGTCACCGAAATAGCGGCTCGCCAGAAGCACGTGGTTTGAATTTCATGAATGCGGGTACAGCCAGCCGGGCAACAACAATGTGACCAGCATCACATTTGGCGGTTAACCTGGGGAAGCATGTCCGATTCGGAGGTCGATTTCCGAGCACGCTCGATATGCCACGACGACCTTGTTACGTTTGTATTTCCCATGAAGCCCGCATTGCTGAGAAGTACCCCAGTCACTGCGCCGGACGCAGTGAAATTTCGTAAGCCACAGATCTCCGACGGAGTCCGGCTCTGGGAGATCGCAAGAGATTCGCGAGTTCTGGACCTCAACTCCAGCTACTCGTACGTGTTGTGGTGCCGCGATTTCGCGGCCACCACCGTCGTATCCGACATAGACGGCCGCGCAGTCGGTTTCGTCACCGGATACATCCGCCAGGACGCCCCCCGCACATTGTTCGTGTGGCAGGTCGCCGTGGATGCGGACCAGCGTGGCAAGGGACTTGCCGGTCGCATGCTGATGGAGCTGCTCGACCGCCTCGAGCCACAGGGCATCACGCATCTGGAGACGACGATCAGCCCGGACAACGAAGCGTCCATCGCAACCTTCACGAGCCTCGCTCGCAAGCGAGGCACCGACATCGTCAGGTCGGATTTGTTCGCGCCCAACGATTTCCCTGATAGCCACGAAGCCGAGGAGCTCTACACAGTAGGCCCCGACGCGTCGCGGAATTACGAAAGGAACAAGCAGAACATGACCGAAAAGAACACCGTGACAACAGAGAAGCCCGATGTATTCGAGACCGTCGAGTCCGGCGTACGCAGCTACAGCCGCCAGTGGCCCGCCGTGTTCTCCACCGCGAAGAACTCGGTGATCACCGACGAGGACGGCAACGACTACCTCGACTTCTTCGGTGGCGCAGGCGCACTCAACTACGGCCACAACAACGACATGATCAAGAGCGCGTTGGTGGACTACATCACCAGCGACGGCATCACGCACGGTCTCGACATGTCGACCGTTGCCAAGCGTGATTTCCTCGAGTCGTTCAAGAAGAACATCCTCGACCCCCGTGGCTTGGACTACAAGGTTCAGTTCCCGGGACCGACGGGCACCAACACCGTCGAGGCCGCACTGAAGTTGGCCCGCAAGGTCACCGGCCGCGAGGCAATCATCAACTTCACCAATGCATTCCATGGCATGACACTCGGCGCGCTGTCGGTCACCGGCAACTCGATGAAGCGAGCTGGCGCCGGAATCCCGTTGGTGCACACCACCCCGATGCCGTACGACAACTACTTCGGCGGCGTCACCGAGGATTTCCAGTGGTTCGAGCGAGTTCTCGACGACTCCGGCAGCGGCTTCAACCGCCCGGCTGCAGTGATCGTGGAGACCATCCAGGGCGAGGGCGGCATCAACGTCGCGCGCCCCGAGTGGCTGCGCGCGCTGGCCGAGCTCTGCTCGCGACGCGAGATCCTGCTGATCGTCGACGACGTCCAGATGGGCTGCGGCCGTACCGGGCAGTTCTTCTCGTTCGAGGAAGCCGGCATCACCCCGGACATCGTCACGCTGTCCAAGTCCATCGGTGGCTACGGCATGCCGTTCGCGCTGACACTGTTCAAGCCCGAGCTCGACGTCTGGTCGCCCGGTGAGCACAACGGCACCTTCCGCGGGTTCAACCCGTCGTTCGTTACGGCCAAGGCAGCCATCGACCACTACTGGTCCGACGATGCCTTCGAGAAGGAAATTCTCGCCAAGGGCGAGCACATCCAGGACCGGTTCATCAAGCTCTGCGCCAAGTTCGACGGCATCTCGACCCGCGGTCGCGGCATGGTCCAGGCCCTGGTGTTCGACGACGCCGAGCTGGCAGGCAAGGTGTCTCAGCTGTGCTACGACGAGCGTCTGCTCGTCGAGACCGCAGGACCGAAGGACGAGGTCGTCAAGCTGCTCCCACCGTTGACCACGACGATGGACGAGCTCGACCGCGGTCTGAATGTCATCGAGAGCGCCGTCGCCAAGGTGCTTTCCTGACGGCCCGTCCGCACCAACCGACATCGAAGGAGGACATCGTATGATCGTTCGCACCACACAGGAGATCACCGGTACCGATCGCGACATCGAGAGCGAAGACGGTAACTGGCGCAGCAAGAGAATCATTCTCGGCGGCGACAAGGTCGGCTTCTCGTTCCACGAGACGACGATCCAGGCCGGCACGGTGAACAACTTCCACTACGCCAACCACGTCGAGGCCGTCTGGCTGATCGAAGGCGAAGGAACGCTCACCGACCGCGAGACCGGAGAGACCTACGAGCTCGGTGCGGGATCGATGTACCTGCTCAACGGACACGAGCGCCACACCGTCGAGCCGCGTACCAAAATGCGTATGCTCTGCGTGTTCAACCCTCCCGTCGTCGGCAACGAGACACACGACGAGAACGGCGTGTACCCCCTCGTAGAGGTACCCGCGTAACAGTTGCACTTCCCTCACGGCCCGTACCGATGCCTCCGCGTCGGTACGGGCCGTGAGTCGTCGATACGGTGCTCGTTCCGTGTTCGATCGCTATCCTGGACGAAGTGAATACATCCACTGTGTCCGCGGCCCTGTACGAGCAACTGACGTCTGTGCTCGACGGCAGAACGGTCACCGTCATCAGCGGTGCGGGGATGTCCACCGATTCGGGGATCCCCGATTACCGCGGGCCACAATCACCACCGCGGAACCCGATGACGTTCCAACAGTTCGTCGGTGACGCCGAATTTCGTCGGCACTACTGGGCCAGAAATCACGTCGGCTGGCGACACATGGACGCAGCGGTGCCCAACGACGGCCACCGAGCACTCGCCCGACTCGAACGGGCAGGCGTCGTCACCGGCATCATCACCCAGAACGTCGACATGCTGCACACCAAGGCGGGCAGCCGGAACGTCATCGACCTGCACGGCGTCTACGCCCGAGTTCGCTGCCTGAACTGCGAGCGACTGATCTCGCGCTTCGAGCTTGCCCGACGGCTCGACAGCGTCAACCCCGGTTTCCTCGAGTCGGTCGCACCAGCGGAAGGCGTCGAGATCGCGCCCGACGCGGACGCGATCATCTCGTCGACCGCGCATTTCCGGATGGTCGACTGCGAACACTGTTCGGGCATACTGAAACCCGACATCGTCTACTTCGGTGAGAGCGTTCCCAAGCCGCGTGTCGCCGAGGCCTACGATCTCGTCGACCGAAGCGACGCGCTACTGGTGCTCGGATCCTCGCTGACCGTGATGTCGGGCCTACGGTTTGTCAGGCACGCGTCCAAGACTTCCAAGCCCATCGCCATCGTCAATCGCGGTACCACCCGCGGTGACGAATTCGCTTCTCTCACAATGCATGCCGGCTGCTCGGAGGTGGCAACCGCACTGGCCGACGACGTCGATCAGGCAGGAACCAGATCGTCCGCGTGAACCACCGGGCGCTGTAGCTCCGCGGCCAACTCCCCCGTCGACCGCCCGAGCATCCCGGCCAGCTCACCCGAGTCGTACGCGACAACCCCGCGGGCGACCAGCGCGCCGACGTGGTCCACGAGCGAGACGACGTCGCCACCGTGGAATGACCCCGTCACCGACGTGATACCAGCGGACAACAACGACCGGCGCCGCTCCACCACCGCACGCACGGCCCCCGCGTCGAGGTGCAGCTCCCCCGCAGCGTCGGCAGCGTGACGAACCCAGAACTTGCGAGCCGACAATCGCGTCGGGCGCGCGGCGAAAGCAGTGCCCACCTCGGAGGTCGTCAGTGCGTGTTCGGCATCGGATGCCGCAGCCAGCAGCACGGGAACGCCGGCATCCGCCGCGAGACGTGCAGCGGACAGCTTGGAGGCCATTCCGCCGGTGCCGAGCGCTCCCCCGGATCCCGCGACGACGCCGTCGAGATCCTCGGGGCTGGTCACCTCCGGGATCAGTGTCGCCTTGCCCTTGCGGGGATCACCGTCGTACAGCCCGTCCACGTCCGAGAGCAGGAACAGTGCGTCCGCGCCGACGAGGTGGGCGACCAGAGCAGCCAGGCGATCGTTGTCGCCGAACCGGATCTCCGCGGTGGCGACGGTGTCGTTCTCGTTGACGATGGCGACCGCACCGAGCGAGCGCAAACGGTCCAACGTGCGTTGGGCGTTGCGATGGTTGGTTCGGCGTGCGATGTCCTCGGCGGTCAGCAGTACCTGCCCCACAGTGCGCCCGTACCGGTCGAACGACGAACTCCACGCATGAACGAGGGCGAGTTGACCGACGCTCGCGGCGGCCTGCTTGGTCGCCAGGTCTCGTGGGCGCTTGGTCAGGCCGAGCGGTGCCATTCCGGCACCGATCGCACCGGACGACACGACCACCACGTCGGTTCCGCTGCGCATCCGAGTCTCGATGGCGTCAGCGAGCAGCTCGAGTCGACCCAGATCCAGACCGGTGTCGAGGCTGGTGAGCGCCGAGGATCCGATCTTGACCACGATGCGCTTGGCATCGGCGATCGTACGACGGGTATCGGTGAGAGCCTTTGCGGGCGAATCGGATTCACGCACCGACACCTCGTCTACTCCTGTTCGGAATCGAGCCCGCGACGTACCTGGCGGGCATGCTTGCGTTCGGATGCACCGATGCGCTCGACCTGATCGAGTCGAGCATCGGTGCCACGTCCTGTCATCGTGATCTCGACACCGGCCGGAGTCTGCGGCTCCCAATCGAACGACACGTCGCCGATGGTGACCGAAGCACCGGGCTGAGCGCCGGCCTTGATGAGTGCGTCCTCGACACCGAGCCGCGCGAGACGGTCGGCGAGGTAACCAACGGCCTCGTCGTTGGTGAACTGCGTCTGGCGTACCCACCGCTCCGGTCGGGTACCGCGAACGATGAAGCCGTCCGGGATATCCGGATCCTTCACGACCTTGAAGCTGTCGTCGTTCTTGGCAACCGGACGCAGCACCTGACGCCGCGGCTCGGGGGCCGGGTGCGCAGTGCGGTAGTCCTCGACGAGCTTCGCGAGTGCGAACGTCAAGGGCTTGAGACCGGCGCGCGTCACCGCGGAGATGGTGAACACGGGCCAGCCACGCGACTCGAATTCGGCGGTGACCATCTCGGCGAGTTCGGCACCCTCGGGAATGTCGGCCTTGTTCAACACCACGATGCGGGGGCGGTCGGCGAGATCGCCGAGGCTAGCATCACCGGACAGTGCGGGCTTGTATGCGGCCAGTTCTGCTTCGAGGGCGTCGACGTCGGAGATCGGATCACGGCCGGGATCCAGTGTGGCGCAGTCGACGACGTGCGCGAGAACGGCACACCGTTCGAGGTGACGCAGGAAGTCGAGACCGAGACCTCGGCCCTGACTCGCTCCTGGGATCAACCCGGGAACGTCGGCGACGGTGAAGGTGGTGTCGCCGCTCGAGACCACTCCGAGGTTGGGCACCAGTGTCGTGAAGGGGTAATCGGCGATCTTCGGCTTCGCTGCGGACAGCACCGAGACCAGCGACGACTTACCGGCCGACGGAAAACCGACGAGACCCACATCGGCGACGGACTTGAGCTCGAGGACGAGTTCGCGTTCGATGCCCTCTTCGCCGAGCAGCGCGAATCCGGGCGCACGCCGAGCCTTCGATGCGAGAGCTGCGTTGCCGAGGCCACCGCGGCCGCCGGGAGCGGCGTCGAAACGTGTTCCCTCGCCGATCATGTCGGCGAGCACGTTGCCCTTCTTGTCGAGCACGACGGTACCGTCGGGAACCTTGAGAATCAGGTCCTCGCCGTTGGCACCCTCCCGGTTGCCACCCATGCCCTGCGTTCCGTTGCCTGCCTTGGCGTGGCTGGAGAAGTGGAAGTCGAGCAGGGTGTGGACGTTGCTGTCGACGACGAAGACGACTCCGCCGCCCTGTCCGCCGTTACCACCGTCCGGGCCACCGAGAGGCTTGAACTTTTCGCGGTGAACCGAAGAGCAGCCGTTGCCACCTTTGCCGGCGCTGACGTGCAGCACCACGCGGTCGATGAATCGTGACATAGCTGTCTTCGATCCTTTCTGGAGAAAAAGCGGGAGAAAAACGCGATAGGGGCGGACCGGTCTCGTGACCCTGGTCCGCCCCTATCGGGAGCTATGAACATACGCAGTCGATGGTGGGCTCGAGCAGATGTCTGCCGTACCGACCATCGTGAGCGCGAGCTGCAGAAGGACTAGGCCTCTACAGCGACCGGAACGATGTTCACGGTCTTGCGTCCGCGCTTGGCACCGAATTCGACTGCGCCCGGGGCCAGTGCGAACAGGGTGTCGTCGCCGCCACGGCCGACGTTGACGCCGGGGTGGAAGTGCGTGCCACGCTGACGAACCAGGATCTCGCCTGCGCCTACGGTCTGGCCGCCGAAACGCTTGACGCCGAGGCGCTGAGCATTCGAGTCGCGACCGTTACGGGAGCTCGATGCGCCCTTCTTGTGTGCCATGTTGCATACCCTCCTCGGGGTGAATCAGCTCGATAGAACGCAGGTCCGGTGAGACCTGGTTACTTGATTCCGGTGACCTTGAGGACAGTGAGCTTCTGCCTGTGTCCCTGACGCTTGTGGTATCCGGTCTTGTTCTTGAACTTGTGGATGCGGATCTTCGGGCCCTTGGTGTGCTCGACGATCTCACCGGCGACGGAGATCTTCGCCAGCTTGTCTGCATCTGTGGTCAGGTCGGATCCGTCTACGACGAGGACCGGAGCAAGCGAGACAGCAGTGCCGGGCGCTCCCTCGATCTTCTCGACCTTGACGAGGTCACCAACAGCGACCTTGTACTGCTTTCCGCCGGTCTTGACGATCGCGTACGTTGCCATCGGAGGGCTACCCCTTGCTTCTTCGAACTTGCTCGCGTTGCGCATGGCAACACGACTGGTCTGGTAAAACGTGTTTGCTTGCTCCCTATCGGCCGGCCGGGATGTCAATCATCTCGGCCCGCTCGAGAACCGTTGTTTCCTACAGGGCCACTACGGCACAGCAGAACGGTGTCACCGGGAGCGACTTATCAAGGTTACGGCAGGGAGACGGCCAGGGTCAAACTGCCCTGTTCTGCTACACATCGATGTCCACCGGAGGACCTGCAGGCCGCGCTGCTGCGCGCCGTCTGCGAGGACGTGCCGCAGGCACCTCCACCGGCTCCACAGGCTGCTCGGCCGCCGCGGTGATCGGTGCTGCCGCTTCGTCGGAGGCCGTCCCCGGCTGGTCGGGTGCGGTGTCCGCCGTGTCTTCCGTGGCAGGAACCACGATGACCATGCCCGCGTCGGGTGCCGAGCCGGTCGGTGCGGCAGCCTTGCGAGCCACCCGCCGTCCCCGTCGGGCCTTCGGTGCCACCGGTTCCGCGACGGGCGACTCGGCAGAAGCCTCGTCGGCCTGCGTCCCACTGGCCTCGTCGGCTGCCGTGACGTTCGTCTCTGCGTCCGCTACCGCGGCAGCCGCCACGTTCACGTCGTCGGCGGAGACCACGGTCACCGCCGCATCGCCGTCGGCAGCGTCCGTCGGTGCCGATGTCTCGACATCGGCGGGGCTGACGTCGGCCACCACATCGTCATGATGCGCCGCCATGGCCAGAGCCACCGGATGCGCCCGCTTGACGGAGGGATCGACCACGGGGTGCTCGGGACCGTCCGAGGTACCGCCCTGAGAATGCGACGCCGCCCGATCGTTGCCGTCGGGCCGATCGTTGCCGTCGGACTTGTTGTCCTTGCCGCGTCGACGCCTGCTGCTCGTTCCCGAGTTGCTCGACTCCGAACGTGACGAGTTGGAGCGACCGCCGTCGTTGTCCGGCTTGGCGTCGATGGGGAACGGATGCACCATGATGCCGCGACCCTGGCAGTGCTCACACGTGGTGGAGAACGCCTCGACAAGCCCGGTGCCGAGCTTCTTGCGGGTCATCTGCACCAGTCCGAGCGAGGTCACCTCGGAGACCTGGTGGCGTGTCCGGTCGCGTCCGAGCGACTCGGTGAGTCGCCGCAGGACCAGATCGCGGTTGGACTCGAGCACCATGTCGATGAAGTCGACGACGATCATGCCGCCGATGTCTCGCAGACGCATCTGGCGAACGACTTCCTCGGCCGCCTCGATGTTGTTGCGGGTGACAGTCTCTTCCAGGTTGCCGCCGGAGCCGGTGAACTTCCCGGTGTTGACGTCCACGACGGTCATCGCCTCGGTGCGATCGATCACCAGCGTTCCACCGGAGGGCAACCAGACCTTGCGATCGAGGGCCTTGGCCAACTGCTCGTCGATGCGGTGCGCGGCGAAGACGTCGACCGAGCTGCCGTCGGCCTCGTAGCGGTGCAGTCGCTCCATCATGTCCGGGGCGACCGTTTCGACGTAAGTGGACGTCGTCGTCCAGGCCTTGTCCCCCTCGATGACGAGCTTGGAGAAATCCTCGTTGAAGAGGTCACGGATGACCTTGACGAGCATGTCGGGCTCTTCGTACAGCGTTTGTGGTTGCACGCCCTTGCCGGTTTCGGCGTTGGCCGAGCGTTCCTCGATGCTGGCCCACTGCGCCTGCAGGCGAGTGACGTCGCGAGCGAGTTCCTCCTCGCTGACGCCCTCGGCCGCGGTGCGGATGATGACGCCCGCCTCGGCAGGCACGATGTCGCGGAGAATTTCCTTGAGCCGCTTGCGCTCGGTATCGGGCAGCTTGCGGCTGATGCCGGTGGAACTGCCACCGGGGACGTAGACGAGGAAGCGGCCCGCGAGCGACAGTTGCGTCGTCAGGCGAGCACCCTTGTGCCCCACCGGGTCCTTGCTGACCTGGACGAGAACTTGGTCGCCGGGCTTGAGAGCCTGCTCGATCTTGCGCGAGTTTCCGCCCAACCCTGCAGCGTCCCAGTTGACCTCGCCCGCGTACAGCACACCGTTACGGCCACGGCCGATGTCGATGAACGCTGCTTCCATGCTGGGCAGCACGTTCTGTACGCGGCCCAGGTAGACGTTGCCGACCATCGACGCGGTGGCACTGCTGGTGACGAAGTGCTCGACGAGCACACCGTCTTCGAGCACTGCAACCTGTGTGGTCAGTGGATGGTCCGGTGTCGCCTTCTCACGGACGACCATGACGCGGTCGACGGATTCGCGGCGCGCCAGGAACTCGGACTCGGTGAGGATCGGCGGACGACGACGGCCGGCGTCGCGCCCGTCGCGGCGGCGCTGACGCTTGGCCTCGAGACGCGTGGAGCCGGTGATTCCCTGAACCTCGTCCCGGGGTGCCCGATTCTTGTTGCGCGGCTCCCGCTCGTGCACGACCGTGTTGGGCGGATCGTCCTCGGACGACGCGCCCTCGGCAGCAGCCTCGGCTCCGGTCTTGCGACGACGACGGCGGCGACGACGACGGCTGGAGCCGTCCCCGTCCGAACCGCCGTTGTCGGAGTCGTCGTAGTTGTCCTGGGCACCCGAATCGGACTCGTCGTCGCCGTCCTCGGCCGAGGAGTCAGCGGTGCGGGTGTCGTCGGAGGAATCTGCCGAGTCGGAGTTCTGCCGGTCCGAGGTACGGCTGCGAGTACGTGATCGACGCGAGCGTCGTCCCGAGTTCGACTGCTGCTCGTCGCCCGCCGAGGACTCGTCCGAGTCGGCGTCCGAGCTGTCGTTCGCGTCCGCGTCGGTCGATTCCGCGTCGGCCGACCCTGCGGTGTCCGTATCGCCGTCGTCGTCGGAGTTCTCGTCGTTCGAATTCTCGTCCGAGGACTGCTCGCCGCGACCACGACCGCGACCACGACGGCCACGCCGACGACGCCGAGGCTGAGACTGGTCGTCGTCGCCGTCGCCCGAGCTCTCGGAAGCAGCCGACTCGTCGGACTCCGACGGCGCGGACTCGACGACGGGGACGGCAGCGATCTCGGACGTACCGGACTCTGCAGGCGCGGACGTCGATTCACCGGTGTCGGTATCGGTGGTGCTGTCGGTGTTCGCGACCTCGTCCTTGGGCGCTGCCTTCCGGCTACGGCGGCGGCGAGCGGGGGGCTCGGTCGGTGACTCCGCAGCCTCGGGTGCGGGGGCTTCGGCTGCGGCGGGCTGGAGAAAGAGCGGGGTGGCGAACGTGGTCGCCGTGGGCTGGTCGGTCGTTGCCGCTGGTGGAGCGACCTCCGACTCCGGTGCGGACGCGCTGGTGAACAGCTGCGGCTCGGACCACGGGGCCTCGACCGGCGGCACCTCTGCAGACGGGGTGGCGGTCGGCTCCGGCTGCTCGGCAGTCGACGGATCGACCGTCGGTGCCGCGGGCGCGTTGACCGAATCGCGCACGGACTCCGCGACGTCGCGGCTCAGGCTCGACTGCGCACTGCGCGCTTCGATGCCGAGTTCACCGAGGGTGACGAGCAACTGTTTGCTGGTGACGCCGAGAATTTTGGCCAGCGCATGCACGCGCAGCCTGGTCGGCAGTTCGATGGTGTCGGGTTGCGCCGACGACACCGAGTCCGTGTCCGCGGACGACACGGTGCCGTCGGGCTCCGGACCTCCTGCGTTCGCGTTCTGTACATCTTCGGGCGGGCTTTGATCGGCCACGTAGTCTCCTCGGGCCCCCGGGCGCGTCCATCCGACTTCGGGTGTGACGCGGCCACGCGAGGGCAATCCTTGTGTACTCACGTCGGGTTGGACGTCAGCTGTTCGGTCTCGCTCCGCACCCGAGTCGACGACCGTTTCGTAGTTTTCGGTGGTCGACGACAACGTGTGCAGTGCCTGGCTGGATGGTGGTGTACCGGCGATCCGAGCGCCTGATCATCAAGCAAGAACCCGAACGAGCCTGTCTCTCGTTCGAGCATCTGCGATGACGGGCAGCGGATAGACGACAGTCATCCGATCGAATCCACGACACCGGCCTAGCGAACTTCGGTGAAGCCTGGGCTTCGGGTGGAGCGTGAACTGTTACCTACTGGTGCAGTGGAGTCGATCTCCGTCGAGTATCCCACACGCTGTGGTGCGTACTCGCCACGCCGCACCGATCGGGTTCCGAGCGGGTGCGGCGTGGCTGCGCGAACATTTGTTTCGTGTCTGAGGCGGAGCAGTCAGGCCAGGCCGGGAAACCAGAGTGCGATCTCGCGCTCGGCCGATTCCACGGAATCCGATCCGTGCACCAGGTTCTGCTGACCGTCGAGGGCGAGGTCACCGCGAATGGTTCCGGGAACCGCCTTGGCCACGGGGTCGGTGCCGCCGGCGATCTGGCGGAAGGCCGCGATGGCGCGGGGGCCTTCCAGTACTGCGGCCACCACCGGTCCGGAGGTGATGAACTCGAGGAGATCGGGGAAGAACGGCTTGCTCTCGTGCTCTGCGTAGTGAGCCGAGGCCAATTCACGGGAGACGGTCTTGAGTTCGAGTGCGACGATGCTCAGACCTTTCTTCTCCACGCGGCCGAGGATCTCTCCTACGTATCGCCGGGCAACTCCGTCGGGCTTGATCAGTACAAGGGTGCGGTCGGTCACGTCGACGACAGTAATGGAACAACACGCAGCGGCGCGCGCCGCATCTCCGAAACCGACAGGTTGTCCTGTCAGTCGCGCTGCCCCGGCAGCATTCCGCGTCGGATCCGTTCGGTGATGTCACGCCGCAGGTACAGCAGATACAGCCAGACCGCAATGAAGATCAAGCCGACGATGCCGATGGACAGATGGAACACCGTTCCGAGCAGAACGAACACCTGCAGAATCAGATTGAACTTCATCGCCCAGGGCTCACCCTGCTTGCCCGCGCCTGCGATCATCGCAACCGCGAGCAGGACGATGTAGATGGTGGAAAACCACGTTGCCCCGCCGCCCACGACGGCGACCACAGGCAGCGAGAGCAGAACCACGATGGCTTCGAGCACCAACGTTCCTGCACAGACACCGCGGAACCCCTTCCACGGATCGTTGGTCGGAGGTCTGAACTCTGTCTCGCTCACGCGGGATCCTTTCCGAACAAGGTGCGCGCCGCGCCGACGGTCACCACGGATCCGGTGACCACGACTCCGGCACCGGACACGGCCTCGCCCGGCTCGGCGACTTCCTCGGCCAACCCGATCGCCGTCTCCAGTGCATCGGGCAGCGTCGACGCCACGACGACGCGTTCGTCGCCGAACTTGGCCACCGCGATGTCGGCCAACGCGTCCACGTCCATCGCCCGAGACGACCCGTTGTGGGTGACGACGATGTCGTCGAACACCGGTTCCAGTGCGTCGAGGATGGCTCCGACGTCCTTGTCGGCCATGACGCTGACGACGCCGACGAGTTTGCGGAAGTCGAACTCATCGGTGAGTGCGGCCGCAAGCGCCGCTGCCCCGTGCGGGTTGTGCGCGGCATCGAGGAACACGGTGGGAGCGTTGCGGACCCGCTCGAGCCGACCGGGGTTGACGATCGTGGCGAATGCACCGCGCACGGTGTCCTGATCGAGTTGGCGATCCGGCCCGGCGCCGAAGAACGCCTCGACCGCCGCCAATGCGAGCGAGGCGTTGCGCGCCTGATGCTCGCCGTGCAGCGGAAGGAAGACGTCGGTGTAGACCCCACCGAGCCCCTGCAGCTCCAGTTGCTGACCGCCAACGGCGATCTGCCTGCCGAGCACGGCGAATTCCGATCCGGCCCGCGCCACAGCAGCATCCGCCTGTACTGCTGCCCGTAGCAGTACCTCCGACACCTCGGGCTTCTGCTCGGCCAGAATCGCGACGGTGTCGCGTGGCACGAGCGATTCCGGTGCCTTCTTGATGATCCCGGCCTTCTCCCCGGCGATTCCGGCGAGATCGTCGCCGAGGAACTCGACGTGATCGAGGCCGATCGGGGTGATGACGGCAACCTCGCCGTCGACGACGTTGGTGGCGTCCCAACGCCCGCCGAGTCCGACCTCGATGACGGCAACCTCGACCGGGGCCTCGGCGAACGCGGCGAACGCCATGGCCGTGACCACCTCGAACTTGCTCATTCGGGGTCCGCCGGCAGCCTCGGACTGCGCGTCGATCATGTCCACGAACGGTGCGATCTCGTTGTAGGTGTCGACGTAGAGCCGCGGCGAGACGGGGTGCCCGTCGATGCTGATCCGCTCGGTCGCCATCTGCAGGTGTGGGCTGGTGGTGCGGCCCGTGCGGCGATGGAAAGCGGTGAGGAGTGCGTCGATCATGCGGGTCACCGAGGTCTTGCCGTTGGTGCCGGCGACATGAATCGACGGGTACGCCTTCTGCGGCGAGCCGAGCAGATCCATCAGCGCCGAGATCCGAGCCGTCGACGGCTCGATCTTCGTTTCGGGCCAACGCTTGTCGAGCTCGGCCTCCACGAGTGCGAGCTCGGCCAGATCGACCGGACTCGGCGGCGGTACCGGCAGGGCGGCGTCCGGTTCTGTCACTTAGGTTCCCATCGATTCGAGCCGCGCCGAGATGCGTGCGATCTCTTCGGTCGCGATCGTCCGGCGTGTTCTGATCTTGTCCACCACTGCATCCGGTGCCTTCGCGAGAAACGCTTCGTTGCCGAGCTTGCCGTTGGTCTGCGCCAGTTCTTTCTCCGCAGCGGCGAGATCCTTCACCAGTCGTGCCCGTTCGGCGACGAGGTCGACGGTGCCCGAGGTGTCGAGTTCGACGACCACGGTGGCCTTGCTCAGGCGTACCTCCACCGAGGCGGTGGCAGCGAAGTCCTCGGCGGGCTCGGTCAGTCGAGCAAGCGAGGTCACCGCTGAGATCTGCCCGTCCAGATCGGCTTCGGAGACTCCCACGATGCGGGCCGCCACCTTCTGGGAAGGCTTGAGTCCTTGATCGCTGCGGAACCGGCGAACCTCGGTGATGAGCCGCTGCATGTCCTCGATACGTTGCGCCGCAACAGGATCCGAAGACTCCGAGGCAGGGGTTGGCCACTCCGCGATCACCAGGGACTCGCCACCGGTGAGTACCTTCCACAGCGTTTCGGTGACGAACGGAATCACCGGGTGCAGCAGGCGAAGCAGGGCGTCGAGGACGTTACCGAGAACTCCGCGCGTGGTGGCGGCGACGGCGTCGTCGGCGAACTGCACCTTGGCGATCTCGAGGTACCAGTCGCAGACCTCGTCCCAGGCGAAGTGGTAGAGCGCCTCGCACGCTTTGCTGAACTCGTAACGATCGAACGCTGCGTCCACCTCTGCCCGAACCTGGTCGAGCCGGTCGAGGATCCAACGGTCGGCGTCGGTCAGCTCGACGCGCGAGGGCAGATCTGCCGGTGCCGCTCCGTTCATCAGAGCGAATTTGGTGGCGTTGAACAATTTGTTGGCGAAGTTGCGCGAGGACTGCGCGTGATCCTCGCCGACGGACATGTCGGCACCCGGATTGGCACCGCGCGCGAGCGTGAAGCGCAGCGCATCGGCACCGAACCGATCGACCCAGTCGAGAGGATCGATTCCGTTGCCCCGCGACTTCGACATCTTCTTGCCGAACTGGTCGCGAATCAGGCCGTGCAGGAACACATCACGGAACGGAACCTGCGGCCCCTGCTTGCCTGCGGTGATCGCGTCGTCGGCTCCGACGTAGGTGCCGAACATCATCATCCGTGCGACCCAGAAGAAGAGGATGTCGTATCCGGTGACGAGAACGCCGGTGGGATAGAACTTCTCGAGATCGGCGGTGGCGTCGGGCCACCCCATCGTCGAGAAGGGCCACAGCCCGGACGAGAACCAGGTGTCGAGGACGTCGGGGTCCTGCTCCCAGCCCTCGGGTGCGGTCTCCCCCGGTCCGAGGCAGACGGTCTCGCCGTCGGGCCCGTACCAGATCGGAATCCGATGGCCCCACCACAGCTGGCGCGAGATGCACCAGTCGTGCATGTTGTCCACCCAGGCGAACCAACGCGGTTCCTGACTCTTGGGGTGAATCACTGTGTCGCCGTTGCGGACTGCGTCGCCGGCCGCCTTCGCCAGCGTGTCGACCTTGACCCACCACTGCAGCGACAGGCGCGGCTCGATCGGCTCACCGCTGCGCTCGGAGTGGCCGACACTGTGCAGGTAGGGGCGCTTTTCGGCAACGACGCGGCCCTGCTCGGCCAGTGCTTCACGCACCTTCACGCGCGCCTCGAAACGGTCCATCCCGTCGAATTGCGTTCCGGTATCGGCGATCCGCCCGGCCTTGTCCATGATCGAGGGCATCGGCAACGAGTGCCGCACGCCCATCTCGAAGTCGTTGGGATCGTGAGCCGGGGTGATCTTCACTGCGCCGGTACCGAATTCGGGGTCGACGTAGTCGTCGGCGATGATCGGGATCCGTCGTCCGGTGAACGGGTGCTCGAGGGTGGTACCGACGAGCGCCTTGTACCGCTCGTCGTCGGGGTGAACGGCAACCGCGGTGTCGCCGAGCATCGTTTCGACTCGAGTGGTGGCAACGATGACGTGTGGCTCGGAATCGTCGAGCGACCCGTAGCGCAAGGACACGAGTTCGCCCTCGACGTCCTCGAACTTGACCTCGATGTCGGAGATGGCGGTCTGCAGTACCGGCGACCAGTTGACGAGTCGCTCGGCGCGGTAGATCAAACCGTCGTCGAACATCCGCTTGAACATGGTCTGCACCGCCTCGGACAAGCCGTCGTCCATGGTGAAACGCTCGCGGCTCCAGTCGACACCGTCGCCGATGCGTCGCATCTGGCCACCGATGGTGCCACCGGATTCACGCTTCCAGTCCCAGACCTTGTCGATGAACAGCTCGCGGCCGAACTCTTCCTTGGTCTTGCCGTCGGCGGCGAGCTGCTTCTCCACGACGGTCTGCGTGGCGATACCGGCATGGTCCATACCCGGCAACCACAGCACCTCGTACCCGAGCATCCGCTTGCGCCGGCTCAGCGCATCCATCAACGTGTGATCGAGAGCATGGCCCATGTGCAGGCTGCCCGTGACGTTGGGCGGTGGCAGCACGATGGAGTACGGCGGCTTGCCGCTGGTGGCGTCGGCTTCGAAGTATCCGGCGTCGACCCAGGACCGGTACAGCTCCGCCTCGACCGCACTGGGATCCCAGCTCTTGGGCAGGTCGATCGAATCGGCGGGGTTCTCTGAGTGCTCTGGCGCTGAACTGGTCACCGGTCGATTCTAGTGGCCGAGGATTCGTGGCATCGACACCCTCTCGCCCAGCACGTGCTCCGCCAGGAATGCCAGCACCACCTCGTACCAGACCTTGGCGTGCTGAGGACTCAGAATCCAGTGGTTCTCCGCCGGGAAGTAGAGGAAACGATGCTCGGTGTTGCCCTCGTCGTCGGCGGGCAGGCCGGACTCACTGAGCAGTTCGTACCACAGCCGTAGGCCCTCGCCGATCGGTACGCGATAGTCCTTGTCGCCGTGGATGACCAGCATCGGCGTCGCGATGTCCGCGACGAACAGGTGCGGGGAGTTCTCCACCGCCATTTCCGGGGACATCTCGCGAGCCCAGTAATACGGCGCATCGGTTGTCGGTCCGAACTGGTCGAGCGCCCACAGGCTCGCATGGGTGACGATGGCGTCGAACCGGTCGGTGTGACCGGCGATCCAGTTGGCCATGTAGCCGCCGAAGGATCCGCCCATCGCCGCAGTGCGGGTCTGGTCGATGTCCTCTCGCGCGGCCGCGACATCGGTCAACGCCATCAGATCGGTGAACGGTGCCTTACCCCACGCTCCCCAACCGCGCTGCACGAACTCTTGGCCGTAGCCGGTGGACAGAGCCGGATCGGGCAGCAGCACCGCGTACCCGCGGGCGACCATCAGCCACGGATTCCACCGCCAGGACCAGGTGTTCCACGAGCCGAGCGGACCACCGTGCACCCACAGCAGCAGCGGCGCGGGTGCCGCGTCGGGGGAAGCATCGGGTAGTGCCAGCCAGCCGCGTATGCGCGAGCCGTCGTCGACGACGGTGTCGATCTCGGTGAGAGTGCCGGGCAACGGGCAGTGTTCGATGGCGGTGTCGAGGTCGACGACGGTGCCGTCGGACAGGTCGATCGATACCGGATGCGGGGCGGCCAGATAGGACGCGGCGAGTGCCAGCACCCTGGTTCCGTCCGAGGACACGTGAACGTGGGTGTACGCATCGTTCGTGTTCGTCAGTCGACGCGGTTCCGCGCCCTCGCGGACAACGAAGATGGGAGACCGGCCGTCGTCGTCCGCGGTGACCAGCACCCCGGACCCGTCCGACAGCCACACCGGATCGATCGGCCAGCGATCCCAGCCCGGCGCCACATCGATCACCGAAGAAGTCCCGAAATCGAAGCGCTGCAGCGTCATTCGAGGCGCATCCTCGGGAGTGGAGAGCGACTCTCGCACGAACATCACGGACGCGCCGTCGGGCGAGATCGCCGGCGCACCCAGGTCGGCGTCGACGTCGTCGACGATCGTGGCACGCTCCCCCGTCTCGGTGTCGATGCGTACCAGCACCGTCCGCACGGTCGCGAGTGCACCGGGAACGGCCCAGGTGGACACGACGAACGAGCCGTCCCCGCTGACGTCGAACGACGCCTCGTGCAGGGCTCCGGCCGCATCCGGGGTGACATCACGCAACCCCGTCGTGCCGTCGGTCGATCCGGCGAACAGATGTGGGGTGGCGGGACCGAGATCGTGATCCCAGAACCGCACCGGAACACCGGTGTGCAGAATCGCGTCCACCTTGTTTGCCTTGCGTTCTGTGCGCAAAGCGTCGTCTTCCTCGTCGGTGCTCGACGATCCGAACACCGGCGAGAACCCGACGAGACCGTGACCGGAACGGGCGTTGCGGATCTCGCTCAGACCGGCGGACCGCGTCTCGAGCACTCGCGCCTCGCCGCCCGAGGCAGGCAGGATCCACAGCCGGGCCGGATCGTCCTTGCTCGATCGGCGGAAGAACAACAGATCGCCCGCCGGGGTGAACACCGGAGCGCTCTCCCCCAGTTCACCGTGGGTGAGGCGTCGGGCGGGCGAACCACCGTCGACGTCGATCTCCCACAACGACGTTCGATACTCGGTCCGTGAATCGTCCAGTGCGGCAATCACGATCACCGCGCGAGAGAAATCGTGCGTGGCCGCCAGGCCGGTGACTCGGCGGGCTCCGATGTACTCGTCGACATCGTCGTACATGCTCATCCACCGAGCCTAGCTTTATCGGTCGCCTTCAGTCCTCGCCGAGGTCCTCACGCAACTGAGCGAGCGTGCGAGCCAGAATTCGCGAGACGTGCATCTGCGAAATCCCCACTTTCTCGGCGATCTGAGTCTGAGTCATCGACCCGAAGAATCGAAGGACGACGATTCGACGCTCCCGCTCCGGCAGCTTCTCGAGTGCGGGGCGCACGGCGAGGTAGCTTTCCATCTTCTCGAGCTCCGGATCGTCGGCACCGAGGGTGTCCATCAGCGGCAACCGATCCTCGCTGACCACCGAGTCGACGGACACGGTCTGGTACGCACTGCGAGCGAGCAGCGCCTGCGAGGCTTCTTTGACGTCGATGCCGAGCTCGGCGGCGATCTCGCTGGCGGTCGGAGCTCGACCGAGCTTCTGCGACAACGATCCCACCGCCTGAGAGATCATCGAGTTCAGTTCTTTCATGCGACGCGGCACCCGCACCGACCATCCGGCGTCGCGGAAGTAGCGGCGGGCCTCGCCCATGATCGTGGGCACGGCGAACGACACGAAGTCGGAGCCGCGTTCGATGTCGAACCTGTCGACGGCGTTCACCAGGCCGAGCCGGGAGACCTGCAGGAGGTCCTCGTGTGCTTCACCGCGACCGCCGAAGCGTCGTGCGATGTGTTCTGCGAGAGGGAGGCAGCGGGTGATGATGCGATCGCGCAGCACTCGACGCTGCGGTGAATTCTCGTCGAGCGCCTGCATCTGCTGGATCAGCGCGACAACGTCGCTGTAATCGTCGGACTCTCGCCGTGTGCTTCGTTCGTGCGGCACAGGCACTAGACCGTGCTCCTCCGCTTGACCACGTCGATCGCGACCGCGCGACCGGCCGCGCCCTCGACCGCGTCGTCGGCGCGCAGCTCGATGGTGTCGGTCAGCGTCTGCAGCACGTGCCAGCCGAAGCTGTCCTTCTTCGGTACCGATGTCGGTGCCAACGTGGAGGTGACGACGATTCGGATTCCGGAGTCGCTCACCGAGAACGTGCACGACAGCTCTGCATCGGTGACCGAACCCTTGATCAGCTGCGAGCAGACCTCGTCGACGACCAACTTCACATCGGCGATGTCGTCGAGCGTGAAGTCGCTCAGCACCGCGAGAGTTTCGGCGACGGCGCGAACCACAGGAAGTTGGTCGGCCTCGGCCCGCACTCTCAGCTCGACCGGTGCACCGGAACCGCGCTCCAGTTCTTCGACCTTGCTGACCCCAGCCATCCGCACTTCCCATCGTCGCCGAGCAGTCGTCTTACCGTTCGCCGAGCCAGACTACCCAGCGACGCGCGTTTCAATCCTGGCGGTCGGGTAACCGGGTCCGCCGATCGTTCGATTCGAACCGATGGCAGGTGAACGATGGCCCGGCCGGCATGACGCGGGCGCAGCGAACTGGCACGATCATCGATGTGGACTACTCGCAGGCACTTCGCTCTCTGGCCCGACGCCTCGGCACTTCGACCTCGTATCGAGGCTGGGACGACACCGAACACGACGTGAGCGACGACACCCTGCGTCAGGTGCTTGCCGCTCGCGGCTACGCAACCGAATCGACCGAGGACGTCGAGCGCGCTCTGGCCGACATCGAGAACGCACCGTGGCGGCGCCTGCTGCCACCGGTCGTGGTGGCCACCCAGGGCACCGATGCCGTGGTGTGGGTGCATGTGCCACACGGCAATCCGGTCGAGGTGTCGATGGTGTCCGAGGACGGCGAGACCATCGACGTGACCCAGGCCGACGTCTGGGTCGATCCCCGCGAGGTCGACGGCCGCCTCATCGGTCGCGCCACGTTCGTCGTTCCGGGCAGTGCACCGCTCGGTTGGCACAGCCTGACCGCGACGACCATCAGCGAGGACAATACGGTCCGAACGTCGGACACCGTCGTGGTGGTCACCCCGAAGACGTTGTCGCCCAACGCAGAACTGACAGATCGGCAACGGACGGGTCTGCTCACCCAGCTGTATTCGGTGCGCTCGAAGCGATCGTGGGGAATCGGCGATCTCGGCGACCTGGAGGACATGGCCGACATCGCCGGCCGTGAGCACGGGTTCGACTACCTCCTCGTCAATCCGCTGCACGCCGACCGACCCACCACACCGGTCGAAGCGTCGCCGTATTTGCCGACCACGCGGCGCTTCTTCAATTCGCTCTACATCCGAGTGGAGAACATTCGCGAAACCGCGTTGCTGTCGCCGGAACAGTTCGGCAAGGTCCAGAAAGCAGCGAAACGGTTCGACAAGGCCAACAAGCGCACCAGGAAGCTCGATCGCGACTCGACCTTCACGGCGAAACTGCGCGCCCTGGAACGTGTTCACAAGGTGGAACGGAGCCCGGCCCGCGAGTCCGCATTCCGTGCATTCGTCGAACGCGAGGGTTCCGGACTGCGCGATTTCGCGGTGTGGAGCGCCCTGGCGGAGAAATTCGGACCGGGGAATTCGGCGTGGACCGACAGAGCCGCACACCCGCGTACCGACTTCGTGCTCGAACAACGCGCAAAGCTGGCCCAACGCATCGATTTCCACATGTGGTTGCAGTGGATCTGCGACGAGCAGCTGGCCGCCGCGCAACGCGCTGCACTCGACGCGGGGATGGACATCGGAATCATGCACGACCTCGCCGTTGGCGTGGCACGCGGTGGAGCCGACGCCTGGGCTCTCGGTGACGTGTTGGCGTCGGGAGTCACGGTGGGCGCGCCGCCGGACAACTTCAACCAGCAGGGCCAGAACTGGAACCAACCCCCGTGGGATCCCGACCGACTCCGCGAACTGGCGTACGTCCCCTACCGCGACATGCTGCGCACGATCCTGCGTCATGCCGGCGGTATCCGCGTCGACCACATTCTGGGCCTGTTCCGTCTGTGGTGGATTCCGCAGGAGGCCGAGAACGCCGGCGGCGGAACGTATGTCGAGTACGACCACGAGGCCCTGATCGGCATCCTGGCCCTCGAGGCCGAGCGCGCAGGCGCGGTGGTGGTCGGCGAGGATCTCGGCGTCTTCGAGCCGATGGTGCAGGAGTACCTCACCGAACGCGGCATCTTCGGCACCTCGATCCTGTGGTTCGAGGCCGACGAATCGGGGCCGATCCCGCCCGAGAACTACCGCAGCCTCTGCCTGACGTCGGTGACCACCCACGATCTGCCGCCGACGGCCGGTTACCTCGACGGCGAACACATCGACCTGCGGTCACGTCTCGGCCTGCTCGAACGCGATATCGACTCCGAGAAGGAGGTCGACGCACGCGCACGCGAGGCCGTTCTCGACATGGCACGGGAACGCGGATTGCTCGACGCCGACGCCGACAACCACAACACGGTGGAAGCTCTGCATCGCCTCGTCCAGCGCAGTCCATCCCTGCTGATCGGTGTCGCTCTGGTCGACGCCGTCGGAGAACACCGCATTCAGAACCAGCCCGGTACCGACGAAACCCAGTACGAGAACTGGAAGATCCCGTTGGCCGACGCGAAAGGCAAGCGAGTACTCGTCGACGATCTCGTCGATCACCCCCGGATGGTCTCGTTGGTCAGCGCAATGGCCGACCGAGTCGAGAGCCCGAGAACGCCGGGGTCCACAATCGAAGAATGAGCCACCGCGAATTCAGCCGATACTGATGGGCCGCATCACCACCCGCAGACCCGTCGTCCGACTCCGGGGCGAGCACCGCGTCGAGCGCCCGGACACCCTCGTGGTGGAGGAGCCGCTCGAGTTGCGGGTGAACGGCTCAGCACTTGCCGTCACCATGCGAACTCCCGGCCACGACGTCGAGCTCGCACACGGCTTCCTGCTGACCGAAGGTGTGATCGCCTCGGGAGCCGACATCGCGGCGGCTCGCTACTGCGACGGGGTCGACGACGAGGGCGCGAACACCTACAACGTCCTCGACGTCACCCTGGCCGAGGGTGTCGCCCCGCCGGAGACCGGCGTCGAACGGAACTTCTACACGACGTCCTCGTGCGGGGTGTGCGGCAAGGGATCGTTGGACGCAATTCGATTGCGCACCAAGCATTCCCCCGTGGCCGATTCCGTCGTCGTGACGTCGGACACTCTCTCCGGGCTACCCGATACGTTGCGGGCTGCGCAGAAGGTTTTCGATGCCACCGGCGGCCTGCATGCCGCAGCCCTGTTCACCGCAGACGGCGAGATGCTCGTTCTGCGTGAGGATGTCGGACGCCACAACGCCGTCGACAAGGTCGTCGGCTGGGCGGTGACCAACGATCGAATTCCCTTGCAGGGGACGGTGCTGATGGTCAGCGGGCGCGCCTCGTTCGAGTTGGCCCAGAAGGCGGTGATGTCCGGGATACCGATTCTCGCGGCGGTCTCGGCCCCGTCGTCGCTGGCGGTCGACCTCGCGACCGAATCCGGTCTGACGGTCATCGGGTTTCTCCGCGGTCGATCGATGAACCTTTACTCCCACGCCAACCGCGTTCTCGTCTCAGACGGCAGCGTCGACCAGTAGTTCGGCTGCGGTCGCGTTCCTGACCTCGTCCACCGACACACCGGGCGCGGTCTCGACGAGACGAAGGCCGTTCGCGGTGACGTCGAGCACGGCCATGTCGGAAATGATCCTGTGCACGCACCCCTTGCCGGTCAACGGCAGGGTGCAGCGCTCGACGATCTTCGGCTCACCCGTGCGCGAGACGTGCTCCATCATCACGATGACGCGTCGGGCTCCGTGCACCAGATCCATCGCGCCGCCCATGCCCTTGACCATGTGCCCGGGGATCATCCAGTTCGCCAGATCACCGGTGGCACTGACCTGCATCGCACCCAGCACGGCGACGTCGACCTGGCCGCCACGGATCATTCCGAACGACTGCGCGGAGTCGAAGTAGGAGGCACCGGGAAGGACGGTGATGGTTTCCTTGCCCGCGTTGATGATCTCGGCGTCGAGTTCGTCCTCGGTGGGATACGGTCCGACGCCGAGCACTCCGTTCTCCGAGTGCAGGATCACCGAGACGTCGGTGGGGATGTAGTTGGGAACGAGGGTCGGCATGCCGATGCCGAGATTGACGTACTGGCCATCGCCGAGTTCCTGCGCTACCCGGGCCGCCATCTGTTCGCGGGTCATCTTCTCGCTCATGCTCGTACCGTCCTCTGCTCGATGCCGACCTCGACCGGTCCGACGTGGACCACCCGCTGCACGTGAATACCCGGGGTGTGCACCTCGTCCGGTCCGATCTCGCCCGGCTCGACGAGGTGCTCGACCTGCGCGACGGTGATGCGCCCCGAGGCGGCGGCCGGCGGGTTGAAGTTTCGCGCGCTGGCGTGGAACACCAGGTTGCCGTGGCGATCGCCCTTCCAGGCGTGCACGAGCGCGTAGTCGGCGACGATCCCGCGTTCCATCACGTAGGTGACACCGTCGAACTCGCGGGTCTCCTTCGGCGGACTGGCCAGAGCGATGCCACCGCTGCCGTCGTATCGCAACGGCAATCCGCCGTCCGCGACCTGGGTTCCGACGCCTGCGGGCGTGAAGAAGGCCGGTATTCCGGCACCGCCGGCTCGTAGCCGCTCGGCGAGGGTGCCCTGCGGGGTGAGTTCGACTTCGAGTTCGCCGGCGAGGTACTGCCGCGCGAACTCCTTGTTCGAGCCGACGTACGAGCTGATGGTCCGGCGAATGCGGTGCTGCGCCAGCAGCACTCCCAAGCCGAAGCCGTCCGTTCCACAGTTGTTGCTGATGGTTTCCAGATCGGTCGCACCCTGCGCGAGTACGGCATCGATCAGAATCTCCGGCACTCCGACCAACCCGAATCCCCCGACGGCGATCGACGAACCATCGGGCATGTCCGCTACGGCTTCGGTGGCGCTGGCCACGACTTTGTCCAACATGAGACGCACGCTACCCCATTCTGTGCGTTATGTGAACAGGTTGCCACCATACGAACGCTTCGCTACTGTGACTATTGCGTAGATCACCACAATCGTGAGGAACCGTCGATGCTTCGTCTCCCACCCGAGTACCGGGATCAGTCGGGGGTCCATGCCCCGCTCGACTTTCCCGAATACCGGACCACTGCCCTTCGTCATCCTGCGCAGCCGCTGACCCTGCTCCCCCAGCGACTCACCGAGATCACCGGACCGGTACTGGGCGAGGGACGTGTCACCGCAGCCGACGCCGATCTGACGCTGGCCAACAACGGTGAGGCACAGGGGCAGCGGATCGTCGTACACGGACGCGTGCTCGACAGTGACGGCAAGGCGATTCCGAACACCCTCGTCGAGGTGTGGCAGGCCAACGCGGGAGGTCGCTACCGGCACACCCGCGACCGGTGGCCCGCACCGCTGGACCCGCACTTCAACGGCACCGGTCGCGTACTCACCGATACCGAGGGCAGGTATCGCTTCACCACGGTCAAGCCGGGCGCATATCCCTGGGGCAACCACCACAACGCGTGGCGACCTGCCCATATTCACTTCTCCTTGTTCGGCCAGGCGTTCACCCAACGGCTGGTGACCCAGATGTACTTTCCCGACGATCCCATGTTCTTCCAGGATCCGATCTTCAACGCCGCCCCCGAGGACTCGCGCGCTCGGATGATCAGCACATTCGATTACGAAGCGACACAGGACAACTGGGCCCTCGGATTTCGATTCGACATCGTGCTGCGCGGCCGGAACGCCACCCCCTTCGAGGAGGACGATCACGATGACTGAATCAGAGTTCGCCCCGCGCTACCCGGTGGCCGCCGGTGCCGACTTCACCACCGCACCGTTCGGACAGACCCCGTCCCAGACCGTCGGCCCCTACGTCCACATCGGACTACTGTGGCCCGACGGTGAGAGCGTGGTACCGCAGGGCACCGACGGTGCGATCACCGTCTCGTTCACGGTCATCGACGGAGCCCGAAACCCCATGTCCGACGCCATGATCGAGACCTGGCAGGCCGATGCCGACGGCCGGTTCGATCACCCCGAGGATCCGCGCGGCGCAGCGCCGTCACGCACCACCGGCTTTCGCGGGTTCGGACGAGCGTTCGCGGACGAGACCGGAACGATGTCGATCACCACGATCAAGCCGGGACCGTTACCAGCCGAGAACAACGCCATCGAGGCTCCGCACATCGACGTCAGTGTCTTTGCTCGCGGGATGCTCGACCGAGCCGTGACGCGGGTGTATTTTCCCGACGAAACCGAGGCCAACGCCGTCGATCCGGTGTTGTCCGCCCTGCCGGAACACAAGCGTGCCAGACTCGTCGCAGCACCGGTGCCCGGTGGATATCACCTCGACATCGTGCTGCAGAACACCGATCCGGACGGCGACGAGACTCCGTTCTTCGCGCTGTGACACTCGACTGGCGAGAGGGGACGATGGAATCCGAACGAGGGGCACTGTTCGATCCGACGTTCGGTAGCGACGAGATTGCGCCGCTCGTGGGCGACCGAGCCTGGGTGACAGCGATGTTCGCCGTCGAGGCGGCGCTCTCCCGGGCCGCGGCTTCGGTCGGTCTCGTGGAGGCCGGTCACGCCGAGGTCGTTGCCGCTGCTGCGACCGAACTCGGAGCGCACCTGGACATCGCAAGGCTCGGAGTGGACGCGGCGGCCGGGGGCAATCCGGTGATCCCACTGGTGAAGATCCTTCGGAACGAAGTGGCCGAGGCCGAGGTTCCTGCCGCGGCAGTGCATCCCGGGGCCACCAGCCAGGACATCATGGACACTGCGCTGATGCTCGTCACCCGCGATGCGCTCGGTGTGATCGAGGGCTCGCTCGACGCTGCCGGCGAGGCCGCGCGAGGTCTCGCCATGACCCACCGGACCACCCCGATGGCGGCCCGCACTCTCGGCCAGCAGGCATTGCCCACCACCTTCGGCCTGGTGGCTGCGAACTGGTTCTCGGGGTTGCGCCGCGCGCGGACAAGAGTCGCCGACATTCGACGCGCATGCACCGTCCAGTACGGCGGAGCGGCAGGCACTCTCGCCGCCGTGTATCCACACGGACCGGCCATCGCCGCGGCACTCGCCGACGAACTGCGCTTGGTTCGACAGGACGCGCCCTGGCACACCGACCGCACCGCGATCGCCGATATCGCGTGCTCCTTGGGCATCGCGGCAGGAACGATCGGCAAGATCGCCCAGGACATCGTGTCGATGTCCGCCACCGAACTGGGCGAGGTCTCGGAGGACGCGCCGGGTGGATCATCGGCGATGCCGCACAAACGCAATCCCGTTGCCGCCGTCACGGCTCGCGCTGCCGCCCGGCGGGTCCCCGGTGCTGTGGCCACGGTGCTGTCGAACATGGATCACGAACATCAGCGCGCCGCGGGAGCGTGGCATGCCGAGTGGGAGACGATCACCGATCTGTTGCGCCTCACCGGTGGTGCCGCCCATCGACTCTCGCAGAGCCTGAGCGGGTTGCATGTTCATCCCGACGAGATGGCCCGCAATCTCGACGTGACGGGCGGAGCTCTGCTCGCCGAACGTGTCACCGCGGCATTGGCCGCGCACACCGAGCAGGCCCGCGAGATCGTCGCTGCACGATGCGCGGCGGGAGCCCCGCTTGACAGCGACCCTGCCATCACGGCATTCCTCCCACCGTCGACGGTGCGTGAACTACTCGACCCGGCCGCGTATCTCGGCCACGCACCCGAGCTGGTCGACGCGATCCTCGCCGAGCACACCCTCGACATTGAACACACCACAGAATCGAAGGATTCACGATGACCGTCGCACTTGCCCACGAACGCACCGAAGGACCCCGCGCCGACGCGGAGACCGTCGTGCTGATCGGTTCGCTCGGCTCCGATCGATCGATGTGGAACCCGCAGATCGGACCACTCTCCGGTTCCGCCCATGTGGTCGCCGTCGATCTTCGTGGGCACGGGGCATCACCGGTGCCATCGGGCCCGTACTCCGTCGCGGAGCTGGCCGAAGATGTTCTGGCACTGCTCGATTCCCTCGACCTTCGGCGTGTTCACCTCGTTGGTCTCTCACTCGGCGGCGCAGTCTCGCAGTGGATCGCCATCCATCGCCCGGAGCGAGTGCGGACTCTGACATTGCTGTGCACCTCGGCCAAGTTCGGTGAGCCGGCGCACTGGCTCGACCGGGCCGCAGCGGTCCGATCGGCGGGAACCGCGTCGCTGGCCGACGCCGTACTCCAGCGATGGTTCACCCCCGAACTGTCGGCACGCGACGCCGATCTCGTCGATCGGCATCGCCGGATGATCGTCGATACCTCGGACGAGGGCTACGCAGCATGCTGTGAGGCGTTGTCCGACTGGGATTCTCGCTCGGACCTACACCGAATCACCGCTCCGACCCTGGTGATCGCCGGCCGGCAGGATCCCTCGACCACCCCCGAGGACCTGAGGATCATCGCCGACGGCGTCTCCGGATCGACGTTCCGAGTTCTGGACCCGGCCGCGCACCTGGCCAACGTCGAGCAAGCCGGGCCCGTCACCGCGGCGATCGCCGCACACATCGGATCGGATGCGTATGCCGTCGGACGCGCAGCGGCCCACGCTGCCGGTATGGCGGTGCGGCGCAGCGTCCTCGGCGATGCGCACGTCGACCGCAGCATCGCCGCACGCACCGACTTCACCGCACCGTTCCAGGATTTCATCACCCGCACCGCATGGGGCGATATCTGGAATCGGCCGGGACTCGATCACCACACCCGCAGATTGCTGACGCTGGCGATCCTGACGGCCGTGGGCAATCAGCACGAACTCGACATGCACATCCGAGCAGCGCTGCGAGCGGGCACCGACCCGGACATCCTGGCCGAGGTGTTCCTGCACACCGCGGTGTACGCGGGAGTTCCGAACAGCAACAGCGCATTCGGTCTCGCGAACGCGGCCATCGCCGAAACATCGGCCGAGACCGAATCGGGTACCTCGTGAACTCTGCGGAATCGCCACCGCCGTCCTCGGACTACGTCCAGTCCCTCGGCCGTGGTCTTGCGGTGATCCGGGCCTTCGACGCCGAGCATCCGCGTCGAACACTCTCCGATGTCGCCCGAGCGACCGAACTCACCCGAGCCACCGCCCGGCGGTTTCTGCTCACCCTTGTCGAACTCGGCTACGTCCGTACCGACGGCTCGATGTTCTGGCTCACTCCGCGGGTGCTCGAGCTGGGCTACAGCTATCTGTCGAGTCTGTCGCTCCCGGAAGTCTCGGGGCCCCATCTGGAGGCTCTCGCCGAACGGGTGCGCGAGTCGTCCTCGGTTTCGATTCTCGACGGTGACGACGTGGTGTATGTCGCCCGAGTTCCGGTCAGCCGCATCATGACCGTCGGCATCAACATCGGCACTCGGTTCCCCGCGTTCGCCACATCGATGGGCCGCGTGCTGCTGGCCGGACTGCCTGCCGACGAACTCGCGGCCTACCTCGACCGCGTGCGCTTGACTCCCCTGACGGGGAAGACGATCACCACACCCGATGCGCTCGGCCGCGAACTCGACCGGGTCCGCTCCGACGGCTTCTGCCTGGTGGATCAGGAACTCGAAGAGGGGTTGCGCTCCATAGCGGCTCCCATCCACGACGGACACGGAGCAGTGGTCGCGGCAGCGAACGTCTCGACCCAGGCCGCTCGGCACTCCGCCGATGCGGTGCGCACCGAACTGCTGCCGGCGCTGCTCGACGCCACCCGCGCCATCGAGATCGACCTGCTCCGGGTCAGCACCGGACCCAACGACAAGCGAGGAACCACCCATGCCTGATGCCGTGATCTGCGAACCACTTCGGACCCCGGTCGGACGCTTCGGCGGCCAGTTCCGAGATATTTCCGCCCAGGCTCTTGCCGCCACGGTGATTGCCGAACTCGTTGCTCGGACAGGCATTTCCGGTGCCGACATCGACGATGTGATCCTCGGTCAGGCGTCCCCGAACGGCGATGCACCGGCCATCGGGCGCATTGCGGCGCTCGATGCGGATCTGGGTATCGACGTCCCCGGTATGCAGGTCGATCGTCGCTGCGGCTCCGGTCTGCAAGCGGTACTGCAGGCGTGCATGCAGGTCCAGTCCGGAGGCAACGATCTGGTTCTCGCCGGCGGAGTCGAGAGCATGAGCCAGACCGAGTTCTACGCCACCGGCATGCGCTGGGGCGTCAAGGCCGAGGCCGTGGCGCTGTCCGACCGACTCGCCCGGGCGCGAGTGACCGCGGGCGGCAAGAACTTTCCGGTGCCCGGCGGCATGATCGAAACCGCAGAGAACCTGCGCGCGGAATTTTCCATCAGCCGCTCCGATCAGGACGCACTCGCCGTCCAGTCCCACCAGCGGGCAGTCGCCGCGCAGAACAGCGGTGTGTTCGCCGAGGAGATCGTGGGAGTGTCGGTCCCCCAACGTAAATCGGACCCGCTGCTCGTCACCACCGACGAGCATCCGCGGGCGGACACCACCGTGGAGTCATTGGCGAAGCTGAAAGCCATCCGTGCGTCACTCGACCCCGAGTCGACCGTCACTGCAGGAAACGCCAGCGGACAGAACGACGGTGCCGCGATCGCGATCGTCACCACCCCGGACAAGGCTGCCGCGCTCGGCCTTCGGCCTCTGGCGCGATTGGCCGGCTGGGGCGTGGCAGGCGTTGCCCCACGCACGATGGGGATCGGGCCGGTCCCCGCGAGCGAGAAGGCGCTCGGACGGCTGGGCCTGAGTCTCGACGACATGGGCGTCATCGAACTCAACGAAGCGTTCGCCGCACAGGCTCTCGCCGTGACCCGATCCTGGGGCATCGACCCCGAGGATCCGCGCCTCAACCCACACGGCTCCGGCATCTCGCTCGGCCACCCGGTCGGAGCCACCGGAGCCCGCATTCTCGCAACGCTGTTGCGCGAAATGGACCGCCGAGAGGTCCGCTACGGACTCGAGACGATGTGCATCGGCGGCGGACAGGGACTTGCTGCGGTGTTCGAACGAATCGGCTGATCAGACGTCAGTACTGCAGCTGCGCCGCCAGTCGCACAGCCGAATTGGTCTCTCCATAACCCTCGTAGCCACCCACTCGCTGGACCACCTCGAAGAACAGGTCGTCGCCCACGGTTTCGGTGAAGAAGTGGAAGAACTCACCGCCGGTCGCGTCCGCGTCGTACAGGATCCCCAGACGCTGCATCGCGTCCAGGGTCTCGGAGCCGAGTCCGAATCGCGCGTCGAGATCGTGATAGTAGTTGGGCGAGATCCGCAGCGGGGTGAGGCCGCGTTCGGTCGTTGCTCTCGCAGCGGCGTAGATGTCTTCGCACCCGAACGCCACATGTCCGACGCCTCCGCGCCGGGCGGCGGGCAGTGGGTCCGAATCGGACGGGCGGCCGGGCACCATGTTGAGCGAGAGTCGAATCGTGCCGTTGGCGGTGGCGAGGGTGAGGGCTCGGCTACGAACCAGGCCGATGGCGTCGACGACATCCTGGCCCTCGTGTGGCACCATGCCGAACACCGATCGCAGCAGCAGCATCACCGAATCCCAGCTCTCGGCAGGCACGGCGAGTGCGATGTGATCCACGTGGGAGACGCATGGCCGGTTCTGTTCCGGCGTTCGGGGCACCAGATCGAATGCCGATTGCCAGGCACCTGCGCTGTCGCGGGTGCGTAGGTCCAGCGACGTCGCGCCGGTCACGGCGAGGCGCACCACTGCGTCGGTCGCGTCGGCGACACCGGGCATGGAGACGGTGGACGCGGTGACTCCCAGCGCGCGTGCCCTGGTCAGCCACAGATCCGGGCGCTCGCTCCGAATCCCGATCTGGGCCAGCGCGGGTAGGTGTGCCGGGACGCCGGGCGCGGTCCACAGCGTGTCCACCGTGGTGTCGACGGCAACGGCCA
This sequence comes from Rhodococcoides navarretei, assembly GCF_038069675.1. NCBI lineage: Bacteria > Bacillati > Actinomycetota > Actinomycetes > Mycobacteriales > Nocardiaceae > Rhodococcoides > Rhodococcoides navarretei. The sequence goes on along the minus strand of NZ_JBBPCN010000001.1, from coordinate 1,947,790 downwards.
GCGGACCCTGGGTGAACAAGCTGAGTCCGTGCTCGCTGTGCGCCGCGGTCAGATCGAAGCCCAGGTGCCGCAGTGTTGTGCCCAGCTGCGCCGCCCTCGCCGGTCCCGCAGCGATCCGGAGCGAGACGACGTTCTCGATCGGACCGGGCGTGGGCGGCGAGAACAGATCGGTACCGACAGAGGCCGTCTCGACGCCGCGAACTTGTTCCTGCAGGTACAGCAGCGACCGATGTGCATCGGATGCCGTGCGGCCGGTGTCGGAGTGTCGGAAGACGTCGTTGAAGATCTCGAGCGACCACGGGCCGGAGTACCCGGAGGCCACGACGTCGGCTCCGAAGCGGGCCAAATCGAAGCTGCCCTGCCCGGGGAAGCATCGGTGGTGCCTGCTCCACTGCAGCACGTCCATGACCAGATGTGGGGCATCCGCCAACTGCAGGAAGAAGATCTTCTCGCCCGGGATCTCGCGAATGCCTGCGGAATCGTCTCCGCGGGAGAGGATGTGGAAGCTGTCCAGGCACGTGCCGAGGGCTGGATGATCGACCTGTCGGACGATGTCCCAGGCGTGGCGGTAGGTGTTCACGTGGGAGCCCCAGGCCAACGCCTCATACGCCAATCGCATACCGCGCCGATGCGCGTGCTCGGCGAGCGTCGCCATCTGTTCGACCAGCAGGTCGTCCTCACGCACGGCACCGGCCAGTGGCGAGGAGCAAACCAAGAGCAGATCGCACCCCAACTGTTCCATCACGTCGAATTTGCGTTCGGCGCGAACGAGATTGCGGGCGAACTGTTCCGGGTCCGCCGAGTCGGCATCGCGGAAGGGCTGATAGAGGTCGAGGGTCAAACCGAGATCCGCTGCCTTCTTCGCGATGTCCTCGGGAAGATCCGGTGAGCTGATCAAGTCCGGCTCGAACACCTCGAAACCGTCGAACCCGGCGTCTGCGATGGCGCGCATCTTCTCGTCGAGAGACCCACTGAGAGAGACGGTGGCCACCGACGTGGCAATGATGCTCATGCGAGTGCACCTGCGGTGACGCGATCCTCCTGCGCGATCAACGAGCTCATGTGCGCGATCATTCGATCGGCGTCGGCGGTGCGTCCGGTGAAGATCTCGAAGGCGTCGGCGGCCTGGAACACTGCCATTCCGGTTCCACTGAGTGTTCGGCACCCCGCGCGGGATGCGGCGGCGAGCAATTCGGTCTCGGCCGGTCGATAGACCACCTCGGCAACCCACATCCTCGGATGCAGAAGTGACTCCGGCACAGCAGATCCCGGGTGCTCGACCATTCCGATCGGAGTGGCGTGTACCAGGCCGGTTGCGGACTCGAGAACAGCGGCGAGCCGGTCGAGGCCTGCCGAGAGGATCTCGACGTCCGGGAACATCACCGACAGGGATTCACGGAGTTGTTGCGCCCGAAGCGGATCGGCGTCCACGAGAGTGAGCTTGCCTGCACCGCGGCGCGCGATGGCGTAGGCAACGGCTGCCCCCGCTCCCCCGGCACCGAGTTGCACCACATCGGCGAGGTCGGCATCGGGCAGGCCGCGACCGAAGTTGCGATCGAATCCGGACCAGTCGGTGTTGTGCCCGACAGCTCGGCCGTCGGCGAACACCACGGTGTTGACGGCCCCCAGTCGGGCGGCGTCCTCGGAGAGCGCATCGAGCGTAGCGATGACACGTTGCTTGCACGGGTGCGTGATGTTGAGCCCGCGAAATCCGAGGTCCGCTGCGCTCGAGACCAGACGGGGCAGGTCCAGAGCGGTCAGTCCACGACTGTTCAGATCGATGATCCGGTACTGGTAGTTCAACCCGTGCTCGGCACCCTCCGCCTCGTGCATCGCGGGTGTGAGCGACTTGCCGATACCCGTCCCGATCAGTCCGCAGAGCAGGGATTCCGGCATGTCGATCTCCTCGAGCCTTAATGTACGAATTAGTGAATTAGCTCGACGGTACTACGCGTACGCCCCGCGCCCAACCCTTTCGGCGCAATCGGCACCGATAGAGTCGATCCATGTCCCCGCGCGCAACCGACACGTCCGACGACAGCAGCGGACCCACCGTCAAGCGTCGACGCAACAGCGACCTGACCCGGCACAACATCCTCGAGGTGGCCACCGAGGAGTTCGCGGACAAGGGCTTCGCGGGAGCACGCATCGACGAGATCGCCGAGCGGACGCATACAACCAAACGAATGCTGTACTACTACTTCACCGACAAGGAAGGCCTGTACAAGGCCGTACTCGAACGGTCGTACCTGCGCATTCGCGAACGTGAACGAGACGTGGACGTCGAGGGCCTCGGCCCTGTCGAAGCCATTCGCGCGATCGCATCACTGACGTTCGACCACCACGAGGAGAATCCCGACTTCATCCGCCTGGTCTCCACCGAGAACATCCTGCGTGGGGAACACATCTCCACGTCCGAGGCACTGAGCAACCTCGGCAATCCCGCCGCGGAACTGCTGTCGAACATCCTCGAGCGCGGCCAGGCCGACGGGGTGTTCCGCACCGACGTCGACGCCCTCGACGTGCACATGACGATCAGCAGCTTCTGCGTGTTCCGGCTGTCGAATCGCTACACCTTCGAAGCCCTCTTCGGCCGCGACCTCACCGACCCCGAGCATCGAGAGCGGTTGCGCTCGATGCTCGGCGACATGATCATCGCGTACCTGACCTCGCCTTCTCGCTGACATCTGCCCCTCTTCGGCCAGTTTCGTCACTTCAGGGGTTGACACGTGGCATGGGTCACGTTCAGTATTCAGAGGCACCCGGTGTTAACCATTTAGTACATTAGCGGTCCGATTGCCGAGTACGCATCGTCGACCAGCGCCTACGCTCCCCCGCCTCACGAAGAGAGACACGAGAACGATGGACTCGCACACCCCTGGTATCCACCCCACGCCACTTCGCCCCGGGGCGAACCCGCGTAAAGCCGCCACCGCAGCATGGGTCGGAAGCGCCCTCGAGTACTACGACTTCTTCATCTACGGCACCGCCGCCGCCCTGGTGTTCGGCCGAGTGTTCTTCCCGGGCTCCAACCCCGCGACCGGAACTCTGTTGGCCCTGGCCACTTTCGGCGTCGGGTATCTCGCACGGCCGCTCGGCGCACTGGTCCTCGGCCACATCGGCGATCGCCACGGACGCAAGAAGGTCATGGTCGCCACCGTCCTGCTGATGGGTATCGCCACCCTGGGCGTCGGCGTGCTGCCGTCGTACGAATCCATCGGCATCGCCGCGCCCATCATCCTGGTGCTGCTTCGGTTGTGCCAGGGATTCTCCGCGGGCGGCGAGCAGGCAGGCGCGAACTCGATGACGCTCGAACACGCCCCGGACGACAGGCGCGCGTTCTTCACCAGTTTCACCCTCAGCGGCACCCAGGGCGGACAGATTCTCGCCACCGCGGTGTTCCTGCCGGTCGCCATGCTGCCCGAGGAAGCACTGCTCAGCTGGGGCTGGCGAATCCCGTTCTTCCTGAGCGCTTTCGTCGTCGTCGCTGCCTTCGTCATCCGCCGTTCGCTCGACGAGACCCCGGTCTTCGAAGAGGAAGTGGCCTCCACCGAACCCCAGCGCATGCCCGTCGCCGAATTGCTCGGCAACCATCGCTCGGCCGTCCTCCGCGTCATGCTCGCCGCCGTCATCGCCTCGGTCAGCACGATCTTCACCGTCTACGCGCTGTCGTACGCCGTGAACACCGTCGGTCTCGAACGCACCCCCATGCTGTGGGTCGGCGTTCTCGCCAACGTCGTCGCCCTCTTCGCACTGCCCTTCTTCGGTGCATTGTCGGATCGCATCGGACGCAAGCCCGTGTTCCTGTTCGGCTCGATCGGGTGCGCAATCCTGATGTTCGGCTACCTCTGGTCCATCTCGAGCGGCAACTACGTCCTCATCTTCGTCTTCGGCATCGTGATGTTCGGGTTCGTACACAGCGCCACCGGCGGCGTCTGGCCCTCGTTCTACGGTGAGATGTTCCCGGCCAGGGTTCGCCTGACCGGCACCGCCTTGGGAACCCAGATCGGTTTCGCCATCGCCGGATTCGCCCCCACCATCGCAGGCGCGATCGCCGGAGCCGAGGTCGGTGCGTGGCTCCCCGTCGCGATCGTCACCGCGGTCTTCTGCACCATCAACGTCGTCATCGTCGCGACCTCGAAGGAGACCTTCCGCACGCCCACCGACGAGCTCGGTCTTCCGACGCGCACCACCGACAGCGCGCGCGTCGCGTCGGTCTGACCGAGATCGTGATCGACACACTTCGACCTGCAGCGGCGGGCACCTGGACGGTGCTCGCCCTGCAGTATGCCCGCCGAACAGCAGTGCGCGGCAACCTCTTTCACCAACGCGACGAGCGCAGTGCAGAGAGCCAGGAGGTTGCCTACTACGTGTGGCTCGCAGTCTCGCAGACCCGCACCGTGCTGATCGACGCGGGAATCTCGCCGGCGACAGCGGAATCGATGGACGGACTCGACTACTTCGGGTCACCGCTCCAGCTGCTCGGCGAGCTGGGACCGACTCCGGGCGAGATCGACACCTGCATCCTGACCCACCTGCACTACGACCACACCGGGGTCGTCGCGGACCTTCCGGCGGCGCGATACGTGGTGCAACGCCGAGAGCTCGAGTACTGGAACGGGCCGTGGGCCGCTCGCATCACCAGCGAGCAGTGGCTGCATTCACGAGCGGACACCGATCACATCAGCTTTGCAGATCGCGGCGGTCGACTCGACATCGTCGACGGTGATCTGGAACTGTTCCCCGGGCTGTCCGTCCACGCTGTCGGCGGACATACCGCAGGCATGCAGGTGGTCAGAGTGAACACCCGCCGCGGCCCGGTGGTGGTGGCCTCCGACGCCAGTCATTTCTACGAGAACATCGAGGACGACAGCCCGTTCGCGATCCTGCACGCACTGCCCGACATGTACGGTGCCTTCGACCGCATCCGAGAACTCGCCGCCGGCTCCGGAACTGTCGTACCCGGTCACGACCCGTTGGTTCGTCAGCGGTTCCCTGCTGTGACCGATGCCCTCGGCGCGCACGCCGTGATCATCGGCTGAGGACAGCGCACACAGACGAATCCCCGACCTCGCGATGAGGTCGGGGATTCGTCTGTGTGCAGAGCGGAGATCGCCGGTGGATCAGGCGGACTTGTCGCGACGCTCCGGACGCTCCGGCTTGCGCGGCACGATGGTCGGCAGCACGTTGTCGTTGACGGTCTCTGCCGTCACGACGACCTTCTCGACGTCGTCGCGGCTCGGGATGTCGTACATCACCGGAAGCAGAACTTCTTCCATGATGGCGCGCAGTCCACGAGCACCGGTGCCACGCAGAATCGCCTGATCGGCGATCGCTTCGAGTGCCTCGGAGGTGAATTCGAGCTCGACGCCGTCCATGTCGAACAGGCGACGGTATTGCTTGACGAGCGCATTCTTCGGCTCGGACAGAATCGTCACGAGCGATTCCTTGTCCAGGTTCGTCACCGACGCGATCATCGGCAGTCGGCCGATGAACTCGGGGATCAGACCGAACTTGATCAGATCCTCCGGCATCACCTCGGCGAAGTGATCCTGCGTGTCGATCTCGGCCTTGGACCGAACCTCGGCTCCGAAACCGAGCCCGCGCTTGCCGACCCGATCGGACACGATCTTCTCGAGTCCGGCGAACGCACCGGCAACGATGAAGAGCACGTTGGTGGTGTCGATCTGGATGAACTCCTGATGCGGATGCTTGCGACCACCCTGCGGCGGCACGCTGGCCTGAGTTCCTTCCAGGATCTTGAGCAGCGCCTGCTGCACGCCCTCGCCCGACACGTCACGCGTGATCGACGGGTTCTCGCTCTTGCGGGCGATCTTGTCGACCTCGTCGATGTAGATGATGCCGGTCTCGGCACGCTTGACGTCGTAGTCCGCGGCCTGGATGAGCTTGAGCAGAATGTTCTCGACGTCCTCGCCCACGTAGCCGGCCTCGGTGAGGGCGGTGGCGTCGGCGATAGCGAAGGGCACGTTGAGCATCTTGGCCAGGGTCTGCGCGAGATACGTCTTTCCGCATCCCGTCGGCCCGAGCATCAGAATGTTCGACTTAGCCAGTTCGACGGATTCGCCTCGCACGTCGCGCGCCTTGTCACCGGCCTGAATGCGCTTGTAGTGGTTGTAGACCGCAACGGCCAACGTGCGCTTGGCAGCGTCCTGACCGATCACGTAGTTCTCGAGAAAGTCCTTGATCTCGGAGGGCTTGGGCAGGTCGTCGAGCTTGACTTCGCTCGATTCGGCCAATTCCTCTTCGATGATCTCGTTGCACAGGTCGATGCACTCGTCGCAGATGTACACCCCTGGTCCCGCGATGAGCTTCTTGACCTGCTTCTGGCTCTTACCGCAGAAGGAGCACTTCAGCAGATCGCCACCGTCACCGATGCGTGCCATTCGGAGGTTCCTACTTCCTTGTCCGCGTACGACCCACGCCGACCGGATGTGGCCGAAACCTTCGTGGGCTACTTCTCGGTCTGTCGTCATGCCGACTTCGGTCGACCGAGTTCTTGGATGCGACGGTACCCGTGTTCGCCGAACATGGGCGGGTTGTTTCCGGTGATTCGCCACCCGATTTCACCGAATGCAGCATTCGGGTCGTCGATCACGACCGCCGGGCGGAGTTTCACACTCGCACCCGGCGTTCGATCTTCTGCCGGACCGTTTGGTCCGACCGGTGGTACTCGCTCTGCTACTTCTGGGCAGAGAGCTTGCGGTACTCGAACACGGTGTCGATGATGCCGTAGTCCTTGGCCTGTTCCGCGGTGAGGATCTTGTCGCGATCGGTGTCCTTGCGGATGACGTCGGGATCCTTGCCGGTGTGGCGGCCGAGGGTGGTCTCCATGAGTCGACGCATACGCTCGATCTCGGCGGCCTGGATCTCGAGGTCCGAGACCTGGCCCTGGATGCCACCGCTGGACGGCTGGTGAATCAGCACACGCGCGTTGGGCAGTGCCGCACGCTTGCCGGGAGTACCGGCGGCGAGCAGCACGGCCGCGGCCGACGCGGCCTGGCCGAGGCAGACGGTCGCAACATCGGCGCGGACGTACTGCATCGTGTCGTAGATCGCCATCAACGAGGTGAACGAGCCACCGGGTGAGTTGATGTACATCGTGATGTCCCGGTCGGGATCGAGACCCTCGAGCACCAGCAGCTGAGCCATGACGTCGTTGGCCGACGCGTCGTCGACCTGAACGCCGAGGAAGATGATGCGCTCCTCGAACAGCTTGTTGTACGGGTTGGATTCCTTGACGCCGTAGCTGGAGTGCTCGACGAAGGAAGGAAGGATGTACCGCGAGGACGGCAACTGGTTGGGATCGAACAGGTTTGTCATCGTTTCTCCAAGTTGTGAATGATCGAGGGTCGGGGTGCCGAGCGAGTTAGTCGCCGACGCCGCCGGTCTGCCGCGCGCGGCTGACGACGTGATCCACGAACCCGTATTCCTTGGCTGCCTGCGCCGTGAACCACCGGTCACGGTCGGAGTCCTCGGTGATCTGCTCGACGGTCTGACCCGTGTGCTGGGCGATGAGTTCCGCCATCTCGCGCTTGGTGTGTGCGAACTGCTCGGCCATGATGGCGATGTCGGAGGCGCTGCCACCGATACCGGCCGAGGGCTGGTGCATCATGATCCGCGCGTGCGGCAGGGCGTAACGCTTGCCCTTGGCACCGGCGGAGAGCAGGAACTGGCCCATCGAGGCAGCCAGACCCATGCCGTAGGTCGCGATGTCGCACTCGGCGAATTCCATGGTGTCGAAAATGGCCATACCTGCGGTGACCGAGCCACCGGGCGAGTTGATGTACAGCGCGATGTCGCGGGTGGGGTCCTCGGCCGAGAGCAGCAGGATCTGAGCGCACAACTTGTTGGCGATGTCGTCGTCGACCTGGGTACCGAGGAAAATGATGCGGTTTTGAAGCAGACGCTCGTACACGGAGTCGCTGAGATTCAGCCCTGCTGCGGCCGAAGTCATGACGGGACTCTGCTCGTGCGAAGCCGCCGGATTCTGAACAGTCACGGTACCTGCCTTTTCCATAACAAATCGTTGGTTCCTGACACAGACACTAACGAAAGACGGCGGCTCCGGAGTCCCGGAACCGCCGTCGTTCGCTGTGAGCGTTACTTCTCTTGTTCGCCCTCGGAAGAATCTGCTGCTTCGACCTCGTCGGGAGCATCTGCCGGGCTGCCGAACAGCTCGGCGGTGTCGACGCTCGCGCCGGTGGTGTCGGTCACGGTGACGCGCTCGACGACGGAGGCCAACGCCTTACCGCGCTTGACATCGGCGAACACGGCACCGAGCTGGTTGGCCTGCTGGACCTGCTGAATGAACTGCTCGGGCGGCATGCCGTAGCGCTGCGCCTGGAAGATGATCCGCTCGGTGAGCTCTTCCTGCCCGACCTGCGTGTTCTCGGCCTCGGCGATGGCATCGAGAAGGAGCTGGGTACGCACCGACTTCTCGGCACCTTCCTTGACGTCCTTGTCGAACTCCTCGCGGCTCGAACCCTGCGACTCGAGCAGCTCGGCGAGTGCCTCCTCGTTGTGGTCGAGGCCGTGGATGGCCTCGTGCACCTGGGAATCGACCTCGGCCTTGACGACGGCCTCGGGAGCCGGAATCTCGAGGGTCTCGAGCAGCGTCTCGAGCACCTTGTCGCGGATCTGACCGGCCTGCTCGACCTTCGCGACCCGCTCGACGCGCGTCCTCAGATCGGCGAGCAACTCGTCGAACGTGTCGAACTCGCTGGCCAGCTGGGCGAACTCGTCGTCGGCCTCGGGCAGCTCGCGCTCCTTGACGGAGACGACCTTGACCGTGACGACGGCTTCCTTGCCTGCGTACTCGCCGGCGACCAGGGTCGAGGTGAATTCCTTCGACTCGTCTGCCGAGACGCCGATGATCGCGTCGTCGAGTCCCTCGATGAGCTGGCCGGAGCCGACCTCGTGGGACAGTCCGCTCGCGGTCGCCTCGTCCACGTTTTCGCCGTCGACAGTGGCCGAGAGATCGATCGAGACGAAGTCTCCCGACTGGACCGGACGGTCGACACCGGTCAGGGTGCCGAAACGCTGGCGCAGCGACTGCAGCTGCTCGTCGACGGCCTCGTCTTTGATCTCGAGGGGATCGACGACGACGCTGATGGTCGAGTAGTCGGGCAGCTCGATCTCGGGGCGGACGTCGACCTCGGCGGTGAACGTGAGCTCGGTGCCGTCCTCGATCTTGGTGATCTCGATCTCGGGCTGACCGATGACCTTGACCTTCTCGTTGGTCACGGCCTCGGAGTAGCGGGAGGGAAGAGCGTCGTTGACGACCTGCTCGAGTACGGCACCACGGCCGACACGTGCCTCGAGCAGCTTGGCCGGAGCCTTGCCGGGACGGAATCCGGGGAGGCGGATCTGCTGAGCCAAAGCCTTGTACGCGCGGTCGAAATCAGGCTTGAGCTCCTCGAAGGGCACCTCAACGTTGATACGGACTCGCGTCGGGCTCAGCTGCTCGACGGTGCTCTTCACGGGACATGCTCCTTCTGGTGATTCTTGATTGCTGGTGGTTCCGGCGTGCGGTCTTGCCTCGCTCGCCACGAGCACGGTGAGCCGTGCCCGCGGCCCTCATCTGTCGGGGTGACAGGAATTGAACCTGCGACCCTCCGCTCCCAAAGCGGATGCGCTACCAAGCTGCGCCACACCCCGTCGTACGGACACCATTGAACAGCAACCGATAGTAGCCCCTCATGGGCGCCCCACCCATGACGTCGGGCCGGACCGGTCGCAACAGGCCGGTTTGGAATCCGGCGACGGCTTTGGGTACAGTCTTGAAACGCAGGCGACGGAACTGGCGATCCCACGACTGTTGTTTGCATGCCGATGTAGCTCAATGGTAGAGCCCCTGTCTTCCAAACAGGCTACGCGAGTTCGATTCTCGTCATCGGCTCCACCGAAAAGCCCCGCACTCATGGTGCGGGGCTTTTTCGTGTCCGCGTACCCTGGACGGTGTCCGAATTGTCCGTACGAACCGGACTGCATCGTCGGCGGAAGGCCTGCAGTGGAAATAATCCTGATCGTTCTCGTCGTCGCCGCAGTGGCCCTGCTGGTGCTGCGCAGCAAGAAGAACTCGGCTGCGGCGGCCGAAACCGCGCTGGCCGACGCCAAGGCCGATGCCCGTCAATCGATCGAACGCCTCGGTGGGCAGGTCTACAACCTGATCGGCACCGACACACCGTCCAAGCAGGCCTTGGCCGACGCGTCCGAACGCAACATCGCTGCCGGTTCGCAGATCGACCAGGCCACTACTCCGGAACAGGCTCGACTGGCCAAGCAGACCGCCCTCGAGGGGCTCTACTACATTCGCGCTGCCCGACTGGCCATGGGAATGGATCCAGGGCCGGAGATCGCCGGCATCGACGGGCAGCAGCAGGCGGGTCGCGTCACCGAGAATCGCAAGGTCGACTTCGAGGGCCGCGAGATCGCGGCGTCACCGGATCCCTCCGATCGCACTCCGAACTACTACCCGGGCGGCCGCGTCGCGGGCCGTCCGGTGCCCGCGGGCTGGTACTCCGAGCCGTGGTGGCGTCCGGCACTAGTGGCCGGTGCCTGGGGAATGGGTTCGATGTTCCTGTTCTCGGCGATGTTCTCCGGCATGGCCGGGGTACCGGACGACACTGCAGCCGGAGGCGACATGGGAGCCGACGGTTCAGACGGGGGTTCGGGCGAGGATATGGGCGGCGACACGGATTTCGGTGCCATGGACGACGGTGGCGGCATGGACTTCGGCGGCGGCGACTTCGGCGGTTTCTAGGTCGCCTGACAGACCGGGCACCAGAACAGGTTTCGAGCCTGCATCACCGAGTGCAGGATGTCGGCACCGCACACGCGGCAGGGATAACCCTGCCTGCGGTAGACGTAGGAGCGAGGCCTGCGTGCACCGTAGGTGTCGCCGTGATCGTCCTCGGGCCGGATGGTGATGATGCGACCGCGTCGGACACCGATCTTCATCAGTTCGACGAGGTCGAACCAGATGGCGTCCCACTCGGATCGGTCGAGGTCCTTGCCCGGCCGCATCGGGTTGATCTCGTGGCGAAACAGAATCTCGGCGCGGTAGACGTTTCCGACGCCGGCGAGCACCTTCTGATCCATCAGCAAGGTGCCGATTGCGGTGCGCGACTTGGAGATTCGCGCCCACGCACGATCCGGGTCGGCGTCCTTACGCAGTGGATCCGGACCCAGGCGCGCCACCAGGGCATCGACCTGCTGTTCGGTGTAGATTTCGCAGGCCGTCGGGCCGCGCAGGTCGACGCCGTACTTCTCCCCCACCATGCGCAGCCGCACGGCACCCACCGGATCGTCCAGCGGTACAGCCTGTTCGGTGAACTTTCCGTAGAGACCGAGATGGATGTGCACGATCAGATCGGACTCGTATCGGTGCAGCAGGTGTTTGCCCCAGGCCTCGGCCTTCTCGAGCACGAGGCCGTCGATCAGCGCGGCACCGGAGGTGAACCGCCCCTGTGGGCTGCTCGCCTCGACCGGTGCCCCACCGAACCGACGTTGATGCAACCGAGCGAGTCGGTGCAGGGTGTGGCCTTCGGGCACCTACGCGGGCTTTCCGGGCACCTCGGGCGCCTCGCCGCTGCGCTCGTACTCGGACAGGATGTCGACGCGGCGCTGGTGGCGCTCCTCACCCGAGAACGGGGTGCCGAGGAAGGCGTCGACGATGGCAAGGGCCTCGGGCAGAGTGTGCATGCGGCCACCGATGCCGATGAGCTGTGCGTCGTTGTGCTCACGGGCCAACTTGGCGGTCTCGACGCTCCACGCCAGCGCGCAGCGAGCGCCCGGCACCTTGTTGGCCGCGATCTGCTCGCCGTTTCCCGAACCGCCGAGCACCAGCCCGCGGCTACCCGGGTCGGCGACGACGCGGCGTGCTGCGTCGATGCAGAACGCGGGGTAGTCGTCGACGGGGTCGTAGTCGAAGGCACCGCAGTCGACGGGCTCGTGCCCGGTCGCCGTCAGGTGTTCGATGATCTGATTCTTGAACTCGAGGCCGGCGTGGTCGGCACCCAGGTATACGCGCATGCCTAGAGTCTGACAGGTGAACTCCGAAGCCGAGAAATTCGCCGGTGTGGACGGCGCGAAAGGTGCGTGGGTGGTCGCGTCCATCGACGGCACGACGCTCACGTGGACCGGGTGTTCCTCCGTGGCAGAGGTGTTGGAACGCACGAGGGACCACGCGCGGGTGGGCGTCGACATGCCGCTGTCGTTACCCGAGAGCGGCTACCGCGTCAGCGAACTGGAGGCGAAGCAATTTCTGGGTACCGCGCGCAGCTCCATCTTTCACACGCCGGTCGTCGACGTGCTCGCTGCCGAGTCGTATCCCGAGGCATGCGCAGTGTCTCGACAGCTCACCGGCAAGGCGATCAGCAAGCAGACGTGGCACATCCTGCCGTCCGTGAAAGCGTGGCGCGATGCAGACTTCGATCGAAACAGATACGTCGAGGTACATCCCGAATGCTCGTTCCGGGCGATGTCGCCGACAACGGAGTTCTCGTCGAAGAAGACCGGCCGCGGTGTCGGACAGCGGTTGGCGGCGCTGCAGCGGTGGAGCCGGCAGATCGAGCTGGCAGACCTGCCGAGCGGGCCGGCCGTCGACGACTTCCTCGACGCGGCCGCGGCGGCGTGGTCGGCGCGACGTCTTCACCTCGGCGAGCACCGAGTGTTCGGCACCGACGACCCGTCGGACCGCATCGTGGCCTGACTCCCCCGTGCATGACAGCCGCACTCCTGCTACGGATTCCATGCACGAGGGGGGGCGATCAGTCGAACTGCGGATCTTCGTTGCGGGTGCGCTTGAGCTCGAAGAAGTGCGGGTACGACGCGAAGATCACCGACGCGTCCCAGAGCTTGCCTGCCTCCTCGCCACGCGGGATCCGGGAGAGCACAGGTCCGAAGAAGGCCACCCCGTTCACGTGAATGGTCGGGGTGCCGACGTCGGGTCCGACCTTGTCCATACCCGCGTGATGGCTGGTCCGCAGGTCCTCGTCGTAGTCGGTGCTCTCGGCGGCCTTCGCGAGGTCACCGGGCAGGTCCAGTTCCGCCAGCGACTCCGCGATGACGACGTCGAAATCCTTGTTGCCCTCGTTGTGAATTCGCGTTCCCATGGCCGCGTACAGCGGGGCGAGGATGTCGTCACCCTTCAGCTTGGCTGCGGCGATCGCCACGCGCACCGGGCCCCACGCCTTCTTCATCATCGCTGCGTACTCCTCGGGCAGGTCTCGGCCCTCGTTGAGTACTGCCAGGCTCATGACGTGGAAGTTCACGTCGATGTCTCGCACCTGCTGCACCTCGAGAATCCACCGCGAGGTGATCCAACACCACGGGCACAGTGGGTCGAACCAAAAATCCGCAGTGTCTTTCTGTCCTGAACCGGCCACTGTTCTACTCCTTGGAATTCGAGGTCAACGTCTCTTCGTTGCGTAACAACCGCCCACCGCGCAGACATTCCGCAGGGCACGTCGGCCAGCGCGGGAGACGCGTGACGTGATGGGATGGAAGGCACTACCCATAACTACACGAAGAGGTGTCGACTGAAGTGGTTGCTCCCAACCTGACGCGTGACCAAGCCTCCGAGCGATCGGCGATCATCGGGGACACGAAATACGCGATCGTTCTCGATCTCACCGACGGCGAGGGCAATCCGGGCGAGAAGACGTTCCGTTCGCTCACCACCATCACGTTCACGGCCACCGCCGGAGCGTCGAGTTTCGTGGACATCATCGCGGCCACGATCCGCTCCGCGACGCTCAACGGCACCGATCTCGATATCGCGAACTACGACGAGTCGACGGGCATCGCGCTCGAGAATCTGACCGAGCACAACGAACTCGTCGTCGATGCGGACTGCATCTACTCCCACACCGGCGAGGGACTGCACCGCTTCGTCGACCCGTCGGACGGCTCGGTGTACCTGTACTCGCAGTTCGAGACCGCCGACGCCAAGCGCATGTTCTCCTGCTTCGATCAGCCCGACCTCAAGGCCACCTTCGACCTGAAGGTCACCGCTCCCGAGAGCTGGACAATCATCTCCAATGCCGCGCATGCCGCGGAGCCTGCCGCCGGCGAGCACGTGTTCGACACGACACCGTTGATGAGCACCTACCTCGTGGCGCTGATCGCCGGTCCGTACGCGGAGTGGACCGACTCGTACACCGATGATCACGGCACCATCCCGCTCGGACTCTATTGCCGTGCATCGCTTGCCGATCACATGGACGCCGAGCGACTGTTCACCGAGACCAAGCAGGGCTTCGGTTTCTACCACGAGAACTTCGGCACTCCGTACGCCTTCGGCAAGTACGACCAACTCTTCGTGCCCGAGTTCAATGCCGGTGCGATGGAAAACGCCGGTGCCGTCACGTACCTGGAGGACTACGTCTTCCGGTCCAAGGTGACACGCGCCTCGTACGAGCGTCGCGCCGAGACCGTGCTGCACGAGATGGCGCACATGTGGTTCGGCGACCTGGTGACCATGACGTGGTGGGACGACCTGTGGCTCAACGAGTCCTTCGCCACGTTCGCGTCGGTGCTGTGCCAGTCCGAGGCCACCGAGTACACCAACGCGTGGACCACCTTCGCCAACGTCGAGAAGGCCTGGGCCTACCGCCAGGACCAGTTGCCGTCGACGCACCCCATCGCCGCCGACATTCCCGACCTGGCCGCAGTGGAGGTCAACTTCGACGGCATCACCTACGCCAAAGGCGCGAGTGTGCTCAAGCAGCTGGTGGCGTACGTGGGCAAGGAGGATTTCCTGGCGGGGTTGCGGGCCTACTTCGTCGACCACGCCTTCGGCAACGCGACCTTCTCCGATCTGCTTGCCGCCCTGGAGAAGTCGTCGGGTCGCGACCTGTCCGACTGGGGCACACAGTGGCTGCGGACCACCGGCCTCAACACCCTGAGCCCGGACTTCGACGTCGATGCCGACAATAAGTTCACCCGCTTCGCGGTCCGTCAGACCGGCGCGGCACCGGGTGCAGGCGAGCACCGAGTCCACCGCATCGCGGTCGGCATCTACGACGATGTCGACGGCAAGCTGGTCCGCACCGATCGCGTGGAACTCGATCTCGACGCAGCCGAATCGACGAATGTCGATGCGCTGGTAGGTGTCTCACGAGGAAAGCTCGTGTTGGTCAACGACGACGACCTGACGTACTGCGCGGTGCGACTCGACCCCGATTCGCTCGAGACTCTCCTGAGTCGTATCGGCGACATCGCCGAGCCCCTCCCCCGCACCCTGGCGTGGTCGGCGGCCTGGGAGATGACCCGATCCGCCGAGATGAAGGCGCGCGATTTCGTGGCGCTCGTTCAGCGCGGAATCGGCGGCGAGACCGAAGTGGGTGTGGTGCAACGACTTCTGCTCCAAGCCCAGACCGCCATCACCAGCTACGCCGACCCGGCGTGGGCGGCCGAACACGGTACCCCCGAGTTCGCCGACGCATTGCTCGAGCTGGCCCGCGGGGCCGAGGCAGGCTCGGATCACCAGCTGGCGTTCGTCAATGCTCTCACCGGCATCGAAATCGGCGATCGCCACATCGAGGTACTGCGCGCCCTGCTCGACGGTGATGCCGACGGCCAGGGCCTGTCCGGCCTCGGTGTCGACACCGATCTGCGGTGGCGCGTCGTCACAGCACTGGCCGCAGCAGGAGCCATCGACTCGGACGGGCTCGAATCTCCGGTCATCGACGCCGAAGCGGACAAGGACAACACCGCAGCCGGTGCACGGTCGGCTGCGGCGGCACGGGCTGCACGTCCGAGCGCGGAGGTCAAGGAACAGGCGTGGACCACGGTGGTCGACGACGACTCGGTACCGAACATCACGGCGCGCTCGATCATCGGTGGATTCGCCGGACCCGGCCAGGGCGAACTGCTCGAACCGTACGTCGCCCGCTACTTCGAAGCCATCGAGGGCGTCTGGGCGCGTCGTTCCAGCGAGGTCGCGCAGACCGTCGTGATCGGGCTGTACCCGTCCTGGTCGATCAGTGAAGAGTCGCTCGCGGCCGCGGACGGGTTCCTGGACGGCGAACTGCCGCCTGCACTCCGTCGCCTGGTGATCGAGGGACGGGCCGGCATCGTGCGAGCTCTCGCTGCGCGGGAGTTCGACGCGAGCTGATCGGCACCGCCCTACGACAAGGGCCGGTTGCTCACCGAGAAGGTGGGCAACCGGCCCTCGTCGTGATACCGGGTCCGGTGGGGCTAAGGCCTCAGAATGGATGCTGCCATCACCCGCACGGCGGCCACCAGGCCGTCGATGAGGTTTCCGTCTCGGAACGGTCCGAGTGCAGCGGTGACACCCAGCTGTGCGACCCGGTCGGTGGCCCGGTTGGACACTCGCTTGCCACTGCGGATCTCGAGAGCGTGCCGATTGGGATCGACCGCGATCAGGACCGAGCGCACGGCATCGGGCGTTCCGGGGAACACCGAGTCCGCTCCCGCCGCCGGATCGGCTCCGAGGTCACCGATGTAGATGTTGAACCGGATCTTGGTCTGCCGAATCGCCTGGGTCAGAGCGTCGTCGAGAGCAACCAGATCCTGAGTCGCGAACGGAAGATGCTCGGGATTGACGGTTCCGAACTCGTGAGCGGCTGAAATACGGCCGCTCCCGGTCAGGGCAGCCCCGAACGGCAGGTCTTCTTCCCGTATGTCACTGCGGACGAGTTCACCACTTGCCACTTGCAGCACCTCCGATCGAGTCGGCTGTGTCGGCGTCGTGCGATCCGTGGCCCCCGAATGGAGTCACCTCGTCCGTAGCGCTCCACAGCAATGGCTCGCGCGTCCACTCGTCCGTCAGTCGGTAGGGAGGTACGTCCATACCGGGCTGCTTGTCGGTCAAGTAGGACAACGCGCCGATGAGTCCGATCACCGCAACCGGAATCACCCCGAATATCAGCGTGGTCTCCAAAATGCTCACAGGGTGTGACGTTAGTCGACAATTGCGCGTCGGACCACGTCGGGGCCGGTGTTGTGACCGAAATGTGCGAACACGATTCGGTCAGGCAGCGCCTTCACCGAGATACGCCAGCCAACTCGGGTCCAGCTCTTTCGTGGTCGCCAACAGACGCCAGTGCGGACCCTTCGGCGGCACCAACTGGGCGCGCAACGTCCAGCCGATCTCGCTGAGCAGTTTGTCTGCCTTGCGATGATTGCACGAGGCGCAGCACGCGACGCAGTTCTCCCACGAGTGGCCACCGCCCCGGCTACGCGGCACCACGTGGTCGACCGTCTCGGCCTTGCTTCCGCAGTACGCGCACCGGAACCGGTCGCGGTGCATCAGCGCGGCTCGCGTCATCGGCACTCGTGCCCGATACGGAACGCGAACGAACGTCCGCAATCTGATCACCGACGGCACCTGCACCGAGAAGTCCGCGGACCGGATGAACGGACCCACCGGGTCGTCGTGCACCACGTCGGCCTTCCCACAAACGAGAAGAACCACCGCCCGGCGCATCGGAAGCGCGGTCAGTGGCTCGAATGTGGCGTTGAGGAGCAGCACACGGCGCTTGACCCACGCCGGTACGGCGTCGTCGACCGTGGCAGCGTTGGCCGTCGGCACCACACGCAGCGGAGAAGCCCCCGAGGCCGTCTCACGCTGGTCATGCGTGGTGCGGCCCACAGTGGGCGGGAGTTGTCGATGACGGTGTTGCGAGTTCTTCATGCGTTGCTCCAGAGACAGTCGGCGCCCGCGCATGGCTTGCGTGGAACACGAGTCACAGTGGAACACGAATGCACCGCCCGCGCACAGCCTTTTTCGTCGCATTTTCTGTTGCCGATCGGTGAACATTTCGCTTCCTCGTTCTCACCGACAGAGGAACGGCGGCCCCATGCGCTGCGTGACTGGCGAGATCTTCACGTCTCCGTAGACTCTTCGGGTGTCTGTCTCAACCTTTCTGTCCGCATCGTCCCTTCCGCAACCGTCGCTGCTACGAGAGGTCGACACCCGAGCCTTCGAGCTCACGGATACCGGGCGCGACTGGCTGGTCGATCGGCCGCTGCAGATTCTCGGTTATCTGGCCCTCGCCATCGTGTTACGCCTCGTTCTGCACAGAATGATCGCCCGCTTCACCCGCAACGAGGTCGGCAAGTCTCCGATGCTGCTACGACCGCTCCGCGACCGATCGTCGAGCACCGTCCAAGGCGCGATTCTCAACGAACGTCGGAAACAACGGGCCAACACGATCGGCTCGGTGCTCAAGTCGGCAGTGTCGGTCATGATCCTGACCTGGTTCCTGCTCTCGGTTCTCGATGTCATCGGCATCAACGTCGCACCGTTCATCGCGTCCGCGGGGATCGTCGGCGTAGCCCTCGGCTTCGGTGCCCAGAACCTGGTACGAGACTTCCTGTCCGGCATCTTCATGCTGCTGGAGGATCAGTACGGAGTGGGCGATGTCGTCGACCTCGGCGAGGCCACCGGGACCGTCGAGAGTGTGGGTCTACGTGTGACGACGATCAGAGACATCAACGGCACGGTCTGGTACTGCCGTAACGGCGAAGTACTGCGTGTGGGGAACATGAGCCAGGGCTTCGCGGTGGCGGTTCTGGATCTGCCCGTCTCGCACACCGCGAACATCGAAGAAGCCTGCGAGGTGGCCGAACGCACCACTCTGGCGTCGGTGAAGTCCGGCGACTTCGAGAACGACATTCTCGAACCACCCGAAATGCTCGGAGTCAACGGTGTCAGCGCCGACACCGTCACCATCCGCATCACGATCAAAACGCGGCCAGGACGCCAATGGGCCGTCCAGCGCCGCATTCACAAGGACATCCTCGAGGCCTTCGTCGACGCCGGCATCAAGGCACCCTATGCACTGGGACGCCCGGGTGGGGTCGCAGCCGAGCCCGGCTCCTGAGGGACAATGGTCGGTAGCGACGCCGACCGGAGCCCGTCGACGACCCCAGAAGAGAGAGTGTGATGACCGAACCGCAGCAGACGTTCTACGACGCGGTAGGCGGTGCCGAGACGTTCCGGTCACTCACGGCGAAGTTCTACGAGGAAGTCGCCAAGGACGAGATAGTGCGGCCGCTGTACCCCGAGGAGGACCTGGCACCAGCCGAACGGCGGATGCGGATGTTTCTCGAGCAGTACTGGGGCGGTCCGAGGACCTACTCCGATGAACGCGGACATCCGCGACTGCGCATGCGCCACAACCCGTTTCGGATCGGTCCGATGGAACGAGACGCGTGGCTTCGATGCATGCACATCGCGATCGCATCGATCGACCCGCAGGTCATGGACTCCGCGCATCGAGCCCAGTTGACCGACTACATGGAGATGGCCGCGAATTCGATGGTGAATTCGGCGATCTGACTACCGCGAACGGCAGTGGCTACAGAGATCCGACGCGTTGCGGGCTCTGTCCACCGACGGCGGCTCTGAGCTTGCCCACGCGAACTCGCACGGAGCCGGCGACCTTCAGCGCAAAACTGACGGGTCCGGGCAGATGCTGGCGCAGGATGGCGTGCTTGCGCACGTAGTCCTGCACGTGCCACTCCGACCATGTGCCCGCACGGAACAACGCGGCATCGCCTGCGACAAGGGTGCGCGGCGCATGGTCGTCACTCGAGACGGTCACCGAACCGTCCATGATGTGCACGATCTCGTCGACGGCGAAGAACCAGCGGAAACGTCCGGCGGTGCAGTCCCACACGTTGGTGGTGGTGGTGCCGTCGATGCTTTTCGACCACTCGGCCATCCGAGCGTGTGGGGTGCCTTCGAGGATCCAGGACGGCTCGATGGGGCTGTCGTCGAGTGCGATATCGCCGAGCCGTACGGCTTCGATGGCCGATGTGGTCATGGTGTCCGTCGCGTCCTCACAGTCGGGCGCGGCATCCGCCGCTGCTGGCTTCCGAAGCCGAACATACAACACTTTCCCAACGAACCGGCACGTGTCGGTCATGTGAATGAGCACAAAGCTTTACTCACCCTTGACCGACAAGTCCGGCTTTCGGCAGACCCCAGCGCCCCTGAATCGTTCCGCGGCCGATCGTTTGGCACTATTGCCCCTTGTGACCGATCCGATCGAACGCTCCGAACTGCTGTGGTGGCAGGACGCCGTCTTCTACCAGATCTACCCCAGGTCGTTCGCGGACTCCAACGGTGACGGCATCGGTGACCTCGACGGAATTCGAGACAAGCTCGGCTACCTCGAACTGTTGGGTATCGACGCGATCTGGATCGGGCCCATCACGCGCTCGCCCATGGCCGATCACGGGTACGACGTCTCCGATCCCCGCGACATCGACCCACTGTTCGGGAGCCTGGAGATCTTCGACGCACTGGTCGACGAAGCTCATGCGCGCGACATCAAGGTCACGATGGATCTGGTCCCCAATCACACCAGCATCGAGCACCCGTGGTTCAGGTCTGCCCTGACCGCGCCGCGCGGTGGTGCCGAGCGTGCCCGCTACATCTTTCGAGACGGGCGTGGGAACGACGGTTCGCAGCCGCCGAACAACTGGCCGAGCATCTTCGGCGGTCCGGCCTGGACCCGTGTCACCGAGCCCGACGGCTCACCGGGCCAGTGGTATCTGCACATCTTCGCGCCCGAGCAGCCGGATCTGAACTGGAACAATCCCGAGGTGTTCGACGACTTCGCCCGCACACTGAGATTCTGGCTCTCCCGCGGTATCGACGGCTTCCGACTCGACGTGGCGCACGGAATGGCCAAGCCGGCAGAGCTGGACGACATGAGCCTCGAACTGAACGCGTTGATGAAGAACGACGACGACGATCCTCGGTTCAACAACCCGCGGGTGCACAACCTCCATCGACGCATCAGAGCGGTGATGGACGAGTTCCCCGGAACGGTGACCGTCGGCGAGATCTGGGTGCAGGACAATGTTCGGTTCTCCGAGTACATCAGGCCCGACGAGCTGCACCTGGGCTTCAACTTCCGGCTGGCCAGTGTCGATTTCGATGCCGAGACCATCCGCGATGCCATCGCCAATTCACTCGCCGCGGTCGAACTCGTCGACGGGACGCCGACGTGGACGCTGTCGAACCACGACGTCGAACGTGAGGTCACCCGCTACGGCGGTGGGGACCTCGGGCGGGCGCGCTCCCGCGCGATGATCCTCGTCGAATTGGCGCTTCCTGGAACGATATTCGTGTACAACGGTGCCGAACTCGGGCTGCCCAACGTGCAGCTGCCCGAGAGCGCGTTGCAGGATCCGGTGTGGGAACGATCCGGGCACGCCGAGCGAGGCCGCGACGGCTGCCGCGTGCCGATGCCGTGGGAGGGCCACACCCCGCCGTTCGGATTCTCGACCACCGATCGAACCTGGCTGCCGATGCCGCCGGAATGGGACGGCTGCACTGCCGAGGCGCAGCTGGAGGACGTCGATTCGATGCTGAGCCTGTACCGCACCGCCTTCGAGTTGCGGGCCCTGCGACCGGAATTCACCGGATCCGGGATCGATTGGTACGGAGCGCCTCCCGGCTGCCTGGCGTTTCGTCGACGCGGCGGCCTGATCTGCGCGTTGAACGCGTCGGACGAGGCGATCCCGCTACCTCCCGGCGAGCTACTGCTGGCCAGTGCTCCCCTGGTGGACGGCAGGCTTCCGGCACACGCGGCCGCCTGGCTGGTCTAACGCTCCACTGTCAGCGACAACTGCTGCCCCGCACGGCGAGCGAACACGGAGCCGTAGCGGGCGTCGAGGCGTAACCACACCTTCGAGGCCCGCACCCGCACCACCTCGTCGGCTGCGATCCGATCGGGGTCGACATCGATCGTCAACGGGTCGTTCCCGCTGTGTGGCACGAAACCCATTGCGGTCAGGGCGAACACTGTCCGCATGGAAATCGAGACGTCGTCGGCCTCACCCGTGACGTGCAGAACTTCCTGTTCGAGCAGCGAACTCGGCGGACCGTGACTGCTGCCGTGTTCCTTCGCCAGTGCCGCGCCGCGTTGCGCGAGACCCACGAGCACCCTGGCGGGCACATCGTCGATGTGGCCGAATCCTCCGTAGGGCGGTAGCGCCCCGCGCCATGCGGAGTCCATCGAGAATCCCGGGTCGATCACACCGTCGGTTGCCTGCTCCACAGCCGCAGCCAGTACGTCGGCACCGGCGCTGGTGTCGTCCGGAACCACGGTGCCGGTGATGACTCGCGCAGCCAGAGCATCGAAACCGGTGATGGCCCAACAGGAGACACCGCCACCCGCTCGGGTTCGCATGCGGATCACCGCGGCCTCGTCCAAACGCAGCGCTCTGGCACAGAACGTCGCCAGGTTCTCTCGCTCGACCGCGTCGGGGACGGTCAGTACGCGCTCATACACGCTGCCAGCTCACGAGAAATTCGCGCTCCTCAGGGGTGAGGCGGCGCAACCGCTGCGCATCGATATCGAACGCTGCAATCTGCGTCGACGCCACCACTGCCGCAGGCGTGTCCAGCGACGCACCTCGGGCCCGAACCTCGTAGCCGACGACGAAGTCCACCGCCCGTACCGAGTCGATCCACATGAAGACGTCGAGGGGGCCGTCCTCGTGCCGCAGTTGGCCTCGATACTTGACGTGCAGATCCGCGATCACCGCTCCGTGGCGCAGGTTCGCCGTCGGCCTGCCGTCCACCAGCAGCCACGGGATGCGTGCCTCTTCGAGCAGGGTGACCATCCGGGCATGGTTGATGTGTTGATACACGTCCATGTCCGACCACCGCACATCCACGGTGGCGTGGAAGCCCACTCGCTCGGTTTCGGGTCGTTTGTCGGACAGATGGGCGTCGGGCACACTCACGCGGTCGTTCCCTCTTCTCTATCGAACGTCGTCGGTTTCGGCTCTTGCGATGTGGTGCCTGCAGTCAGGGCACCATGTTGCGGACCTGCCGAGCGGCGACCGACAGGGTCGCCAGGTCGAGGGTTCCCGACTCGGCGATCTCGGTCAACGCCGCCCGCGACCTCGCCAGCCGGGACGAGTTGGTCGACTCCCATTCCGCGATCTTCTCCGCCACCGACTCGTCCGGCTCACCGCCGGCCAGTACGGCCTGCGTGATTCCCCGCAACGACGAATACAGATCGTCACGAAGAGCCAAGCGCGCCAACGAATGCCAGCGGTCTCCGCGGGCCAGCTTGGACACCGCGGTGAGCAACCAGTCGATGCCGATGTGTGCGTCCAGGGCGAAGTAGAGCTCCGCGACCTCGGCCCCGTCCCGGTCGACGATGTCCGCGATATCGATGATGTCGAGCAGGCAGTACACATCGAGCAATCCGTAGATCCGACGAGCCAGCTCGGCCGGCGCGCCGCGTTCGATCGCCGCGGCCGACCGCGAGTCCAGGTCGCTGGCCTGATGCCCGGAAATCCACGTCGACACCGACGGCTGCAATGCACGCACCTGCCCGGCGTACCGACTGATCTCCGCGCCGACGGCCAGCGGCTGGGGACGGTTGGCGAGCAGCCAACGCGAGACACGGTCGAGCATGCGGCGCGATTCGAGCAACAGTTCGGCCGAGACCGCAGTCGGCACGTCCGCGGCCCTGATCGAGTTCCACACCTCGTCGAGTCCGAAGATCTCGGTAGCGGCGGCGAACGCGCGGATGGCATCGGTGCCTGCTGCACCCGAATCCTCGGTCAATCGGTACGGGAACGTGATTCCGCCGCAGTCGATCGCCTCGTTGGCCAGGGTGGTGGCGACCAGTTGCCGCCGTAGTGGATGCGCGGTGATCGCATCGGCAAACGGCTCTCGCAGCGGCTCGGGGAAGTACTTGGGCAAACGCGGGGCGAAGACGTCGCTGTCGGGCAGCTCACTGCCCAGCAACTCGGCTTCCAACGCGAGCTTGACGTGCGCCATCATCGTGGCGAGTTCCGGCGAGGTCAGTCCTCGACCGTCCTGCTTCCGCCGTCGTAGATCCGCCTCGGTCGGCAGTGCTTCGAGCTCGCGGTCGAGGCCTCGGCGCACTTCCAGATCCTCGATCACCCGACTGTGCACGGTGACGAGGTTCGGAGCGTCGAACCTGGAGGTGCCCAGCAGCTCGTTCTGCATGATGTTGTCCCACAACACCAGTCGGCCCACCTCGTCGGTCATGGACGCGAGCAGCTCGTCTCGATCCTCGCGCGCCAGGTTGCCGTTGGTGATGGCCGTTTCCAACAGGATCTTGATGTTGACTTCGTGGTCGGAGCAATCGACACCCGCGGAGTTGTCGATGGCGTCGGTGTTGATCTTGCCCCCGGCCGCGGCGTATTCGATGCGGCCCAGTGCAGTGGCACCGAGGTTGCCGCCCTCCCCCACCACCGCAGCGCGAACGTCGATCCCGTCGACGCGAACCGCGTCGTTCGCCTTGTCACCGACCTCGGCATTGGTCTCGGTGGACGCCTTGATGTAGGTACCGATTCCGCCGTTCCACAGCAGATCGGCCGGTGCCCTGAGGATCGCGTTCACCAGCTCCGGCGGGGACAGGGACTGGACCGAGTCGTCGAGACCGAGCGCGGCACGTGCATTGGCACTGATCGGGACCGACTTGCGGGTTCGCTCCCACACTCCGCCGCCCGCACTGATGAGCGAGGTGTCGTAGTCCGCCCACGACGACCGCGGCAGTGCGAACAACCGTTCCCGCTCGGCGAACGAAGACTCACGCTCGGGGTCGGGATCGAGAAAGATGTGCCGGTGATCGAATGCGGCGAGCAGGCGAATGTGCCGGCTGAGCAACATGCCGTTGCCGAACACGTCACCGCTCATGTCGCCGACGCCGACGACGGTGAAATCCTGGCTCTGCGTGTCGATTCCGAGCTCACGGAAGTGGCGCTTGACGCTCTCCCACGCGCCCTTGGCGGTGATGCCCATGGCTTTGTGGTCGTAGCCGGCCGACCCACCCGAGGCGAAGGCGTCGCCGAGCCAGAAGCCGTACTGCGCGGCCACGTCGTTGGCCATGTCGGAGAACGTCGCGGTGCCCTTGTCCGCAGCAACGACGAGATAGGTGTCGTCTCCGTCGCGGCGGACGACGCCGGCGGGAACCGTCACCGTTCCGGTGGCACGGTCGAGGTTGTCGGTGATGTCGAGCAGCCCGGCGATGAACAGTCGGTAGCAGGCCTTGCCTTCCTCGGCATGGGCCTGTCGATCTCGGTCGGCGTCACCGGTCACGACAGGTGGCCGCTTGACGACGAATCCGCCCTTGGCTCCGACCGGCACGATGACGGCGTTCTTGACCATCTGGGCTTTGGCGAGTCCGAGAATCTCGGTGCGGAAGTCCTCACGACGATCGGACCAGCGCAGTCCGCCGCGGGCCACGTCCCCGAACCGAAGGTGCACACCTTCGACGCGGGGCGAGTACACGAAGATCTCGAATTTCGGCTTCGGCTTGGGCAATTCGGCGATCGACTGCGGATCGAACTTGAGCGAGAGGTACTCACGATGTTCGCCGTCGACACCCACCACGAAGTAGTTGGTTCGCAGGGTTGCACGGATCAGCTCGAACATGCTGCGCAGGATTCGGTCGGCGTCGAGGCTGACGACTTCGTCGATCAAGTCCCCCAACTGGGTGCCGATCGACTGCGCGTTCTCCTCCGAGCTGGCAGCGGGATCGAACTGCGCCTCGAAGAGGCCGACGAGCAGTCGCGCGGTGCGCGGATGCGTCAGCAGCACACCTTCGATGTTGAACTGACTGTAGGGAAAACCGGCCTGGCGCAGATACTTCGCGTACGCGCGCAGCACCACTGCCTGCCGCCAGTGCAGGCCGGAGCGCATGACCAGCTCGTTGAACCGGTCCGCCTCGGCCTCGCCGCTCCATACGGCCGCGAACGCGTCGGTGAACCGGTGCTGCACTCGGCTCTCGCGATCGGCGGTGCCTGCCTCGGACAGCTCCGCGTCGATGTCACCGTCGATTGCCGAGCGCAGCATCTCACGTGAGGCAGACAGCCCGAAATCGTATATCCAGCAAGACATTCCGTCCGGCCGCACCACCGGGTACGGCCGTTCGTCGTCGACCTCGACGCCGAGGCTCTGCAGGATCGGCAGCACCTGCGACAGCGAGACACCCGCGCCGCCGATGTACAGCGAGAACCGCCAGCTGCCCACGGCGGACTGCTCGTTGCGGTAGAGCTGCATGTCGATCGACTCGTCGCCGAGCCCTTCGAGGCGAGCGATGTCGGTGACGGCCCGAGCCGGACTGAAGTCCTGCTTGTAGGCCTCGGGGAACGCCTCGGTGTAGCGCTGAATACGCAGCGGGTCGACGGTGCGGTCGAGCGAGACGGCGTCGCCGAGGGAGTCCTCCCAGGTTCGCGTGGTCTCGGTCAGAGCCGCCTCGATCCGAGTGATGTCCTCTGCCGTCAGTTCCGTCGAGGCTGTTCCCGGCGTGCGTCGGACGGTCACGTGCAGCAACGCCAGATCCGATTCCGTGACCCGCGCCGTGTAATCGAGTGAGGTACCGCCGAGTTCGCGGAGCAGCCGATCCTGAATGGCGAGGCGAACGCGGGTGGTGTAGCGATCTCGCGGCAGGTACACCAGTGCGGAGACGAACGAGCCGCTCGCATCGGGACGGACGAACAGCTTGACCTTGCGCCGACGGCCCAGTGCCAGAACAGCACTCGCGGTCTCGAACAGCCAGGCCGCCGAGGTGGCGAACAGTTCCGAGCGCGGCATCGACTGCAGCACTTCGAGCATGGCCTGACCCGAGAAGGATCCGAGATCGTGACCGGCCCGGGCGATCACCGATCGCACTCGACGCTCGATCACCGGAATGTCGAGCACGTTCTCGTGCAGCGCCGTCACGGTGAACACCCCGACGAAGCGGTGTTCGGCGAAATTCTCGGCGTCGAGCACACTCACGAAGTACGGGTAGACGGCGCGGTGCACCGTGGCCGGACTCGCTCCCTGTGTCAGGGCGACCAGGTCTCGCCGACCGATCGGTTCCGAGCCGTGCACGTCGTGCGCCGCGTCCCGCAAGACACCGAGGCTGCTCGACTCCTCGCCGGTGGCCGTCCGTGCGGCGTCGACGCCGTCGATCCGGTACCGGCGGTACCCCAGCAGCGTGTAGTGACCATCGCCGAGCCAGCGCAGCAGGGCGGCCGCATCGCGATGCTCGACGGCGATGTCGGATTCCGCATCACCCGCCCGCTGAGCCGCACCGTCGAGAAGATCGGCCACTTCTGCCTGAACTCGGCGCATGCGATCGGTGTCGCCGACCACCTGACGCACGTCGGCCAGTACCCGGCTCGTCTCCGTCTGCAGGCGTGCGACGGCGTCCTCGGATGTGGAGGAATGAAGCTGAACGTGAATCCAGGACTCGCGTGCTCCACCGGCGATCAGGCCGGTCAGTTCGCCGTCGGCGTCGCGAGCAACCGACAGGATGGGATGCACCACGTCGGTGTATTCGATGCCGAGTCGGGAGAGCAGCGAGATGATCGACTCGACGAGGAGCGACATGTCGTCGGTGACGATCTGCAGGTAGCTGCCGCCCGCCCGATCGGCCGTCGAATCGGATTCGCTCGGTCGGTGAACCGCTACGTTCGCAGTCTCCGGCCGGCGCTGCGCGGCCAACAGCACGTGCCGGCGAAAGGATGTGGTGCCGGGAGAGTGTGCGGACGCCCCGACGGCGGCGGTGTCCACGTGCTCGAAGTACTCGGCTTGCAGGGATGTCAGCTCGGCCAGGAGTCGGTCATCGAGCCCGTCGGCCCAATCGTTGTCGGGCAGGTCCAGCGAGCGTGACATGGTGTTCGAGTACTCCCTCGTGAGGATTTTCCCGACGGCCGTCGATCGCCGGTCGTCGATGACTACTCGACCTTAGTGTCGAACGCCCTGTTACCGCAGTGACCTCGCGGACCCAGCGCGTCAGATTCGGTCGAATGCGTCATTCGACGTGGAGGTACTCGCCGAGGAGGCCACGCTCGTGCTCGTCCAGTGGACGAGACGACGAGGTAGCGAGGTCGAACGCGACCATCAGTGCCTCGGCCTCGGCGCAGACCGTCCCGTCCCGGTCCGTCACCACGTGCCGGACGCCGTACGAGGTGGTCCCGACACGGGTGATCCACAGCTCGATCGTCAGTGGACCCGAGTCGTCGAGAATCGGATGCAGAAAATCGGTGGTCAACTTGCGCACCACCGCCGCGCCCCGTCGCTCCGAACCCCCCAGGACCGCGTTCAGGAACTGAACGCGGCCTTCCTGGAGGTACTCGACGAAGCGGGTGTTGTTGACGTGGCCGAGACGGTCGGAATCTCCCCACCGCACCTGAAGTGTGCAGGTGAAGGTTTTCGTCGACACGTCAGTCCCTGGTCAGCTTTCGGTGCGTGACGCGATGCGGACGGGCCGCGTCGGGTCCGAGGCGTTCGACCTTGTTGGCCTCGTAGCCCTCGAAGTTGCCCTCGTACCAGTACCACGCGGCCTCGTTGTCGCCGAAGCCACCTTCCCACGCGAGGATGTGCGTGCAGGTGCGGTCCAGGAACCAGCGATCGTGCGAGATGACCACGGCGCAACCGGGGAATTCCTCCAGCGCGTTCTCCAGCGATCCGAGCGTTTCGACGTCGAGGTCGTTGGTCGGTTCGTCGAGCAGAATCAGGTTGCCGCCCTGCTTGAGGGTCATCGCCAGGTTCAGGCGGTTCCGCTCACCACCGGAGAGGACTCCGGCAGGCTTCTGCTGATCGTGGCCCTTGAACCCGAACGAGCTGATGTACGCGCGGGACGGGAACTCGGAGCTGCCGACGGTGATGAAGTCGAGGCCGTCGGAGACCGTTTCCCACACCGTCTTCTTCGAGTCGATACCCGATCGGTTCTGGTCGACGTAGCTGAGCTTGACCGTCTGACCGATCTTGACCTCGCCGCCGTCCGGCTCCTCGAGGCCGACGATGGTCTTGAACAGCGTCGTCTTACCGACGCCGTTGGGACCGATGACACCGACGATGCCGTTGCGGGGCAACGTGAACGAGAGATCCTTGATCAGCACGCGGCCGTCGAAGCCCTTGTCCAGGCTCTTGACCTCCACCACGACGTCGCCGAGCCGCGGTGGGTTCGGGATCTGGATCTCGTCGAAATCGAGCTTCCTGGTCTTCTCCGCCTCGGCCACCATCTCGTCGTAGCGAGCCAGACGAGACTTGCTCTTGGCCTGACGCGCCTTGGCACCGGAACGAACCCAGGCGAGCTCGTCCTTGAGGCGCTTCTGCAGCTTCTGGTCCTTCTTGCCCGAGACCTCGAGACGCTCGGCCTTCTTCTCCAGGTACGTGGAGTAGTTGCCCTCGTACGGGTACAGGTGTCCGCGGTCGACCTCGGCGATCCACTGTGCGACATGGTCGAGGAAGTACCGGTCGTGAGTGACGGCGAGAATCGCGCCCGCGTATGCGGCCAGGTGCTGCTCGAGCCAGAGCACACTCTCGGCGTCGAGGTGGTTGGTCGGCTCGTCGAGGAGCAGCAGGTCCGGCTTGCTCAGCAGCAGCTTGCACAGCGCCACACGACGCTTCTCACCACCGGAGAGGTTGGTGACGGGCGACTCGGGCGGCGGGCAGCGCAATGCGTCCATCGCCTGTTCGAGTTGGGAGTCGATCTCCCAGGCATCGGCGTGGTCGAGCTTTTCCTGCAGCTCGCCCATTTCTTCCATCAGCTCGTCGGAGTAGTCGGTGGCCATCAACTCGGCGATCTCGTTGTACCGCTTGAGCTGGACCATCGTCTCGCCGAGACCGTCCTCGACGTTCTCGCGAACGGTCTTGGTGTCGTCGAGGACCGGTTCCTGCATGAGGATGCCGACCGAGGCACCGGGAGCGAGGAACGCCTCACCGTTTCCGGGCTGATCGATTCCCGCCATGATCTTGAGGATGCTGGACTTACCGGCGCCGTTGGGGCCGACGACGCCGATCTTCGCTCCCGGATAGAAGCTCATCGTCACGTCGTCGAGGATGACTTTGTCGCCGTGCGCCTTGCGCACCTTCTTCATGGTGTAAATGAATTCAGCCATGATGCCCAGCTTATCGGTGCGAGCGGGTCTCCGGCACCACCGCCCGCGCGCGCAGCCGCCGTCCACACCCGATCGCAGGTTCCGATGCAGCGCGCACGGCGGCTACCGGCAGTGCGTCAGGCCGGGACGGTCTCGCGCACGTCGTCGTCGATGCGCTCGTGATCCTGATCCCCGACGACAGGTTCGGTCGCTCCCGGGTCGCCGTCCGTCGCGGCGTCGACGGCCACCGTTTTGGTCCGATGGATCGAGACGTTGCACCGCGCGAGATCCGGTCCGACGGCGCTGGCCCGCATCTCGAGGTCGGCGCGTTCGATTCCGTCACGGTTGGTGTACTCGTTGGTCCGCAGCTGTCCGTAGGCGATGATCGGGTCGCCCTTCATCAGCGACGCTCCGACTCCCCGCACCAGGCGACGCCAGCACGTGACCGTCAGGTAGAGAGTTCCGCCGTCGGTCCACTCGCCGGTGTTGCGATCCTGCCGTCGGGCGTTGCTGGCCATCCGGAAGCTGAGGACCTCGTCGCCGGTGGGTGTGGAGCGCTTGACGGGATTGGTGATGACCGTTCCGACAACTGCGCACTGTGCTTCGTACATGGTGACTTCCCCTCGTTCGGTGTCGCGTGATTGCGATCGAGATCGACACTGCTACGGAGAGGACGTCCGTGGTGAACGAGTTCGCGAAATGTGGACAAGCGTCCGGCCTGTGGATGAACGGCCCGAACATGGGCCCGTGCGACCCGAGAATGTCGGGAAGGTGTGCTAGTCGGGATTCTCGGCGTACATGTGGCCGTCGAGCACGGGTATCACGCGACCCGAGGTGAGCGAAGCGACCAGTGCCACAGTCGAATCGGTGTCGGTCACCGCGACCGTCAGTACCGCGCGCGCCCCGTACGAAGTGCCCACCACGAGAACTCCGTGCCCACGCAATTCCGATTCCACCCGACCGACCTCCGCGTGGTCGAGTTCGAGCGTCATGATCTCGCGTCGCTCACGCGTCAGGAACGTCGCTCCGGACACTGCCTCGGTCACCGCGCCGCTGTAGGCACGGGCCAGTCCTCCGGTGCCCAGCTTGGTTCCGCCGAAGTACCTGCTGACGACCGCAACGACGTTGGTCAGGTGATGCCCGCGCAGCACGTCGAGCATCGGTGTGCCTGCCGTGCCACTCGGTTCACCGTCGTCGTTGGAGCGTTCGATGCGCTGCTCTTTCGAGTCGGCCGCTGCAGAATCCACGATGAACGCCGAACAGTGATGTCCGGCAGCAGGATCGGCCTTGCGGGCTGCGGCGATCACAGCCCGCGCCTCCGCTTCGGTGGCCGCGCGATCGACGACGGCGACGAACCGAGACTTCTTGACCTCGGTCTCGCACTCGATGCGACCGGCGATGGTGCGCAGTGGGGTCACCCGGTCACTCTCATACAGCCACACTGTCCACGACATCGTCTGCGGCCCGGACCAATTGGGCGTACATGCCGTCGCTCTCCAGCAGAGACTCGTGGCTCCCGACCTCGCGAACGACGCCGTGGTCGAGTACTGCGATGCGGTCCGCGGAGCGCACCGTGGACAGTCGATGCGCGATCAGGATCGTCGTCCGCCCTGCCATCAGTCCGTCGAGCGCGGTCTGCACTGCGCGTTCGGTGCGATTGTCGAGGGCGCTGGTCGCTTCGTCGAGCACCAGAATCGGCGGGTTGCGCAGCACGGTTCGGGCGATGGCGATGCGCTGCTTCTCACCGCCCGAGAAGCGGTACCCGCGTTCGCCGACCATGGTGTCGTAGCCGTCGTCGAGTCCGTCGATGAAGTCGTGGATCTGTGCCGTGCGGGCTGCCGCGACAATCTCCTCGTCGGTGGCGTCGGGTTTGGCGAATCGCAGGTTCTCTCGAATGGTGGCGTGGAACAGGTACGTCTCCTGGGAGACGACGCCGACCAGGTCGGCGACGGTATCCGACGCCATCTCTCGCAGGTCGATTCCGTCGATGGTGACCGATCCGGCCGTCGGATCATGCAGCCGCGCAACGAGATAGCCCAGCGTCGTCTTACCTGAGCCGGTTGCGCCGACGAGAGCCAGCGTGCTCCCCGCCGGGACTTCGAGGTCGATGCCGCACAGCGTCGGGATCGTTGCTGCGGTATAGGAGAAATCCACGGCACGGAAGGCGACGTCTCCACGGACGGACTCGCGGGGCAGCTCCACCGGGTGGGTGGGCTCAGCCACGTCGATCGGCAGATCGAGGTACTCGAACACTCGGCCGAACAGGGCGAGCGAGGCCTGCACCTCGACGCCGGTGTTGAGCAATTGCATCGTGGGCCGGAACAATTGGGTCTGCAGAGCGGTGAACGCGACGAGAGTTCCGATCGTCAGCGCGCTCCCCTGCCCGATGGTGATACCGGCGAACCAGTACACCAGGGCAGGCATGACGGCGAAGCTGATCTGGATCGTGGCCATGCGCCACTTTCCGGCCATCATCGCCGCGAGTTCGACGCCGGCGACCTCGTGGGATCGGTCGGCGAACTTGCCGGTCAGTGCCTGGGCGGAACCGGTGGTCTTGCCCAGCAGAATGCCACTGACCGAGAGCGATTCCTCGATCTGCACCGACAGGTCGCTGAGCAACTTCTGTCGCTTGATGGAGATCTTGCGGCGCTCGTCTCCGATGCGGCGGGCGACGCGTACGAAGACCGGCAGGATGATCAGCGAGAACGTGGCGAGCTTCCAGTCGAGCAGGAAGAGGGCGACCACCGTTGCGGCGACGGTCGTCGCGTTCTGCGCGATGGACGTCGCGGTGTTGGTGACCACCGATTGCATGCCGCCGATGTCGTTGGCGATACGTGATTGAACCTCACCGGTGCGGGTGCGTGCGAAGAATCCGAGGGATTGGCGTTGCAGGTGCGAGTAGACCTGGACGCGTAGATCGTGCATGAGTCGCTGACCGACGCCGTTGGACATCCAGGTCTGCACGACGCCGAGAGTGTTGGTGGCGACTGCGACTGCGATCATGCCGAGTGCGATGAGGCTGACGAGTGTGACGTCGCGGTCGGGTATCGCATGATCGAGGAGTTCGCGGAGAAGCAAGGGGGACGCGAGCGCGATGATCGCACTCGCCACGATGATCGCGCTGACGATGGCGATCTTGCGCCGGTACGGCGTGAACAGAGCCAGGACTCGGGGCACGGGTGCCGGATCGGCCGCGAGGAGAGAACGTTCGGGTCGGCTTTCCAAGTAGACCTCCGGTGATAGCTGACGTTATATGCAGAGGCTACCTCACTATGAGGTAACGAGCAAGCCTGGCTATGATCCCCTGCATGGAAACCGGACACTCGCCGAACCTGAGCGAGCAGTTCATGGCCGTCGCCCGGCAGATCCGGCGCAGCCACATGACTGCGTTGGAACCGTTCGGCCTCAATCCGTCGCAGAGCCGAGCCCTGCACGTGTTGGCGCGCGAGCCCGAGTCCGTACGACTACGCGATCTCGCCGAGCATCTGCGCATCGTCGCGCGATCTGCCACCGACATCGTCGACTCCCTCGAGGCGGCACACCTGGTGACGCGGCAGCAGGACCCGAGCGATCGGCGCGCCGTCCTGGTGGAGCTGACCGACACCGGCCGTGCACTGCTGGACAGAATCGACGACGCGCGCCGTCAGGTGTCCTCGGAGATGTTCGACGGCCTGGAGCCGGCGGAACGCGTCGAGCTCAACCGACTGCTGAGCAAGATCACCGAGACCGGCTGAACCGAAAGCCGATTACTGCTCGCCGGTCCGATCGCGTCGAGCCAGCTCGGCGAACATCGCATTGTGCGCGGCCAGGTCGGCATCGTGATCACGCTCGGCGGCGCGGTCACCACGCCTGGCATCCCGATCGTCGCTGCGAGACCACTGGATCAGCAGCGCCAGCATGACGAGCACCAACGGAATCTCGCCGGTGGCCCAGGCGATACCGCCGCCGAGCTTCTGGTCTCCGAGCAGATCGGAGTTCCAGTCCAGCCCGAGCGTCCGGTAGAACCAGGCACCCATGACGGTGTTCATGCTCATCAGGGCCACGCCGAAGAAGGCATGGAACGGCAGCGAACCGAATACGACGGCAAGCTTGGTGACGGGAGCGATCTTGCGCGGGGACGGATCGACGCCGATGACGGTCCAGTAGAACAGGTAACCGCTGAGCACGAAGTGCAGGTTCATCAGCAAGTGCGCGCCGTGACTGTCCAGAACCGCTCCGAAGATCCCACCGAGGTACAGCACATAGAAGCCGCCGACGAAGATCAGCGAGGCCACGAGAGGATGTGTCAGGAACTGCGAGATTCGGCTGTGCAGTCCGATCAACAGCCATTCGCGCATTCCGGGCACGCCGTCCTTACCCGCGGCGGGCAGTACCCGCAGTGCCAGCGTCAGTGCCCCACCGAGAGCGAGAAGGACGGGTGCCAGCATCGACAGCATCATGTGCCCGGTCATGTGCACGCTGAACACGGCGGTGGAGTACCGCCCGATTCCCGAGGATGTGCTGATCAGCAGCGTGAGGCAGCCGAGGACCCAGGCGACGGTGCGGCCCACCGGCCACGCGTCGCCACGCAGCCGCAGGCGGCGGACGCCGATCAGATACACCACGGCCAAGACGATCGCGGCGGTACCGAAGATCAGATCGAAGCGCCAGTCCAATGCCATCCGTGCAAACGTCGGCGGGCCGCTCAGGTCGTACCCGAGTGCCGCCTCCGTGGTCGTGAGGTTGGGGTCGATCTCGGCCGGCGGAGGTGTGCGGCCGAGCCCGACGGCCAGGCCGATGGTCGCCGCCAGGACCAGTACTTCGGCACCGGCGAACCGGAGCAGCGGCCCGCGGGCCGAAGGATCGGCGATCAGGGCAGGGAGTGCGCGGCGACGCTGCATCCAGCCGAAACCGCCCAGCACGATCAACGCAACGATCTTCGCGACTACGAGCAGGCCGTAGGTGGTGGAGAACAGGTCGGCGAGCGAAACCCGGACCAGGGCGTTGATGACGCCGCTGATGCCCATCACCACGAAACAGATGCCGGCGATGGTGGAGAATCGGCGAGCCGCGACATCCGCATGCGCGCCGTGCCTACGAACGTGTGCCAGCAGTGCGAACAGTCCGCCCGCCCACAGCGACGCGGCCCCGAGGTGCAGGATCAAGCTGTTGGTGGCGACATCGTGCGATCCGCCCGCCGAGGAGTGTCCGCTCAGTGCGATCGGCAGCAGCGTCGCCAGAGAGAGCCCGAGCAGTGCGGGCGTCCACGCCCACCGCAACACCGTGCGCGACGCGATAGCGAGCACAACGGCCATGATGGCCGTCCACCGCCATGCGCTGGCGATCTCCACCTGGTCGAGCGCGATCCAGAGATTCGCGGGCTTGATGGCTTCCGCGAACGGCTGCCCCGAGGTGTCGGACAGCGTCAGCGGTACGAGGAGCAGCGCGCAGACGGCCCAGACGATCGAGGCGACCGAGCCGGTTCGCACGGCGCGGTAGCCGTCGACGTCGAGCACGCCGTTCTTCTGCGGCGGCACGAGGAACGCGGCGAGCAGAAACGATCCGATGGCGATGACGGCAGCGATCTCGCCGATCGCCCGCAGAGCAGGCAGACCGTAGGTGGTGGCCGGGCCCGGATCCGGAATGCCCAACAACACCAGCGCGTCGGAGGCCGAGAGCATCACGATGAGGGCGGCGACCACACCGGCGATGACGCCTGCGGTGACGAATACCGTCGTCGTGGCCGAACGCGGATCCCCGTCTGTCGAACCATCGTCCGTCCGGACGTCGTCCGCCCGGAGTTCGGCGGTCGAGGGTTCGGTCTTCTCGAGATCCGGTGTTGCCATACCACCAGAGTAAGAGGTTCTCGGCGGTACTCGAAACGCGAGTCCTACACAGCGTCGTACTTGCCCGTGCCTTCGGCCTCGGCGGCGTCGTGGTGGATACGACCGCGGCGGGCGCGCAGCGGTTCGCCGGTACCGCCCCAGCGGTGGGCGATGATCTCCGCTGCGATCGATACCGCTGTCTCCTGAGGCGTCCGAGCACCGAGGTCGAGCCCGATCGGACTCGCCAGCCGAGTGAGTTCGCTCTCCGTCAGCCCCGCCGCTAGCAATCGAGCGGTGCGGTCGTCGTGGGTGCGGCGTGATCCCATCGCCCCGACGAACGCCAGGTTCGGAATGCGCAACGCCACCTCGAGCAGTGGCACGTCGAATTTCGGGTCGTGCGTCAGTACACAGACGACGGTGCGTTCGTCCACCTCACCCGCCGCGAACTGCTCGGACAGATAATCGTGCGGCCACGCGACCACGACCTGCTCGGCGGCGGGAAACCGCTGTGGGGTCGCGAACACCGCCCGTGCGTCGCAGACGGTGACGCGATAACCGAGAAATGCACCCTGCTGCGCTACCGCGGCAGCGAAATCGATGGCTCCGAACACGAGCATCCGCGGCGGCGGAGCGTGGCTCGAGACGAACACGTCCATCCCCTCACCCCGACGCTGCCCGTCCGGTCCGTAGGTCAGGACGGCCGAACGACCTGATGCGAGAAGCCCTTTCGCGTCATCGGCCACGGCATCGTCGGCACGCGCGCTGCCGAGCGAGCCCCGGACACCCGTTTCTCCGACAAGAATTCTTCGGCCGAGCCGTTCCGGATCGGCGTGCGCGACCACCGTCGCCACCGCCACGGGCACGTTGCCGCGAACGTCCGCGACGAGAGCATCCAATTCGGGAAACGTGCGCCGAGAGATCCCCTGCACGAATACGTCCAGGGTTCCGCCGCAGGTGAGCCCGACGGCAAAGGCGTCGTCGTCGGATATCCCGTATCGAGTGAGTACCGGGGCACCGGACACCATCACGTCCTGCGCGAGTTCGTAGACCGCACCCTCCACACAGCCGCCCGAGACCGAGCCGGACACGGCACCGTCCGAACCGACGACCATCGACGCGCCGACGGGACGCGGCGCGGAGTCGAATGTGCGGATCACCGTGGCAACCGCAGCCACGTCGCCGGACTGCCAGACGTGCAATACGTCGTCCAGGATGTCGTGCATCGAACCTCCTTCGGCCCAGGTCGCAGCGATTCCGAGAAAAGCGGGCTCGTCTCAGAATGCCAGCTCAACCCATGCCTGCATCGACGGCATCGGCGTAAAGGTACACTCGTCAACCGTGCTCGAGCGGGTCCGCCCGCACGCGCCAGCCTCCGTAGCTCAGGGGATAGAGCAAGGGCCTTCTAATCCCTTGGTCGCAGGTTCGAATCCTGCCGGGGGCACCCTCTGACCAGCACAAACGCAAGACGCTTCGGCCCACTGTGGTTGACTTCGGGTAACGAAGGGTCACACGTGCATCAGCTCACTCTCGGAGTCCTCTCACGTTCACGCAAGCCGAATGAGCGGCGACTTCCGATTCATCCACTTCATCTCGATCGCATCGACGCCGATATCCGAGCCCGCATGTTTCTCGAATCCGGCTACGGCGAGCCGTTCGGCATCTCCGACGAGCACTTGGCCGCACAGGTGGCGGGCATTCGCACCCGTGCCGAACTCATCGCCCAGTGCGATGTGATTCTGCTGCCGAAACCGCAGGCCGAGGATCTCGCCGCACTGCGTCCCGGGCAGACACTGTGGGGTTGGCCGCACTGCGTCCAGGACCAGGCTCTCACCCAGATCGCCGTCGAACGCAAGCTGACATTGATCGCGTTCGAGGCCATGAATCACTGGACGCCGGACGGCTGGTTCAATCTCCATGTGTTCCACAAGAACAACGAGTTGGCCGGCTACTGCTCGGTGCTGCACGCCCTGCAATTGATCGGATCCACCGGCGACTACGGTCGCAGATTGCGTGCGGCGGTCATCGGCTTCGGAGCCACGGCCCGCGGCGCGGTCACGGCACTGAACGCGCACGGCATCCACGACGTCGATGTCTTGACGCAACGCGGCGTGACGGCCGTGAGTTCGCCGATTCACTCGGCCAACATCGTCAACTTCGATCTCGACGACGCCGATCCCAGGCAGAGCCGAGCTCTGACGCCCGAGGGACGGGTACCTCTGTCACAGTTCCTCGCTGATCACGACGTGATCGTCAATTGTGTTCTGCAGGACACCAATGCGCCGCTGACGTTCCTGACGAATCAGGACCTGCCCACTCTTGCACCGGGCACACTCGTGGTCGACGTCTCCTGCGACGAGGGAATGGGCTTCGAATGGGCGCGCCCCACCTCGTTCACGGATCCCATGTTCACCGTCGGCGACAACATCAAGTACTACGCCGTCGATCACAGCCCGTCCTATCTGTGGAACTCGGCCACCTGGGAGATCAGCGAATCGTTGCTGCCGTATCTGCGAACGGTCCTCGACGGACCGACGGCCTGGAGCAGTGACGCCACCATCGAGCGATCGATCGAGATCAGGAACGGCGTCATCGTGAACCCCAATATCCTTGCGTTCCAACACCGCAGTGCGGAGTACCCGCACACAGCAGCATGACCGAGAACGCAGCATCGAGCATCGCATGGACCGAGGACGGTAGCGACCGAACATCGCGCTGGCAGTCGGAGAACGGCGCTCCCCCGCCCCGTGTGGTGCGGATCGTGAACGATTCGACGACCGCGGATGTGGCGTACAAGATGGCCACGATCGGTGAGGCCCTGCTCTGGCGTGGTGATTTCAACAATGCACGCCAACTGTTGTCGGCGATGACCAGACGGGTACCGGCCGCCAAACACATGCCGGACGCGTCGCCGGCAGAGCGGTTCCATCTGCACCGCCAGTATCAGGCGCGTCGGGCGCGAGTGCTGGGAATGCTTCTGGTGGAACTCGATTCGGACGTCCGCCTCGGCCTGGGCCGGGCACCGGACGTCACGGCGGCCGTCACCGAGGCGCTCGGACCCGACGCCGCGCCGTGCGTGCTGTCGCTCCGCGAGCTGCTCGGCATGATCGGCGCGCACGAGTGGCGCCGCACGGGCGTCTTCGTGCCGGCACTCGACGCCTCGATCCACCCGCACTACGGCGTTTTCTCCCCCGTCCGCGGCGAATATGTTCGACTCGTCACCGACGCACCGCTACCGGTCACGGACCGAGCGTTCGACATCGGCACCGGCTCGGGCGTGCTGGCTGCAGTACTCGCCCGCCGCGGTGTGGCCTCGGTGGTTGCGACCGACAAGGATCCACGGTCGGTCGCGTGCGCCCGTGCCAACATCGAGGCCCTCGGGTATGCCGATCGGGTCGAGGTGGTGCAGACCGACATCTTCCCGCCCGGGCGCGCGGGACTGATCGTGTGCAATCCGCCGTGGATCCCCACCAAACCGACGTCGGGCATCGAGCACGCGGTCTACGACCCCGGCTCGCGAATGCTCAAGTCCTTCCTCAGCCGACTCCGCGGGCATTTGGCCCCGAACGGTGAGGCATGGCTGGTGGTTTCCGACCTCGCCGAGCTGCTCGAATTGGTCACTCGCGCAGAGCTTCTCACTGCCATCGACGCTGCGGGCCTGACCGTCGTCGGACGCACCGACACCACACCGACGCATTCGCGCGTCACCGACAGCACCGATGTGCTGCACGAGGCACGCTCACGCGAAACCACGTCGTTGTGGCGGCTACGCGCACGCTGACTGCGGGACCCACACATGACAGTGCCGCCCGAGCGATGCTCGGGCGGCGCTCTCCTCTATCGAGTACTGCTCTACCGCTCGCGGGTCTCGAACTCGCCGTTGATCACGGTTCCCAGCGGTGCGTCGCGCTCCGCCTTCTTCGACGCCTCACGCATCTCGATTCCGTCGGTGATCAGGTCACCGATCTCACGAGTGACGTCGCGGACGGCTCCGGCAATGATCACCACGATCCGGCCGACGTGCTCCGCGGCCGATTCGGTGAATTCCTGCACCGTGTCCTTGTTGCGCTCGAACTTTCCTACCAACAGGACCGCCCCCTTCGAAGTCGTCACGCTGCGCTGGTCTTCTTACGCTCGACGATAACACCGGCCGGAGCCGCCGATCCCGTGAGCGAGTTGGGCAGCGCGAGCTTGAAGATCTTGCCCCACACAGTGCCGATCTGGTGGAAGAAGCCGCCCGTGTTGTAGGGCAGGTCGTACTTCTCGCACAGGGCCTTGACCTCGGGCGCGATCTGCGGGTAACGATGCGCAGGCAGATCGGGGAACAGGTGGTGCTCGATCTGGTGCGAGAGGTTGCCCGACATGATGTGGAACAGCGGGGTGCCCTCGATGTTGGCCGATCCCAGCATCTGACGCACGTACCACTCGCCGCGGGTCTCCTCGGCGGTCTCTTCCTGGCTGAAGGTCTGGACTCCGGTCGGGAAGTGGCCACAGAAGATGATCGAGTAGGTCCACACGTTGCGGATGAGGTTCGCCGCAACGTTGCCGACCACGGTGGAGACGAAGAACGGGCCGGTCAGCGCCGGGAAGATCACGTAGTCCTTGAGCGCCTGCTTGCCCGCCTTGCGCCACATACCCTGCAGCAGCGGCTTGACGTCGTGCCACTTGCGCTTACCTTGAACTATGTTCTCGGTCTCGAGGTCGTGCAGCATGACGCCCCACTCGAAGAACGTCATCAGCAGGAACGCGTAGACCGGGTTACCCAGGTAGTACGGGTTCCACTTCTGGTCCTGGTCCATGCGCAGAATGCCGTAGCCGATGTCGCGGTCCATGCCGACGATGTTGGTGAAGGTGTGGTGCATGTAGTTGTGCGAGTGCTTCCACTGATCTGCCGGGCAGACGGTGTCCCACTCGAACACCTCGGAGTTGAGGCCTGGCTCACGCATCCAGTCGTACTGGCCGTGCATGACGTTGTGGCCGATCTCCATGTTGTCGAGGATCTTCGCCACGCCGAGAGCACCGACACCGGCCAGCCACGCCGGCGGGAGGAACGGCAGGTACATCAACGCGCGTCCGGTGATCTCGAGGCCGCGCTGGGCCTTGATGATCTTGTAGATGTACTCGCGGTCCTCGTCGCCGAGCTTGGCGACGGTGCGGGCGCGCAGGTCGTCGAGTTCGCGGCCGAGTTCCTCGACCTGCTCGAAGGTCAGCACGGTCGGCTCGTCCGGCACGGTCTCGTCGCGACGGAAGGGTAGGACGGTGGTGGGCAGGATCGAGAGAATCGTTCCGAGCATCTGATGATCTCCAATTCGATCGGGTCGAGATGGGTCTGGGGCTATCGGTGTTCGCGGAAGGATCTAGATGTCGATGTCGACGTCGCCGACCGCGACGGACACGCAGAGCTGGATCTTCTTGTCGGATTCGGTGTCGGTCTCACCGGTCTTGATGTTCTTGGTGCAGCCGGACTTCTTCACCGAGGTGCAGGTGAAGCAGATACCCATTCGGCAGCCGTTGGCCGGGGAGAGTCCCGCTGCCTCGGCCTGCTCGAGCAGAGTCTCGCCGTCGTTCTCCGAGGACACATCGCTGCCGGAGAACGTGGTGGTTCCGGTGACGTCGTCGCTGACCGTGGCGAACGAGGGAGTGAATTCCTCGAGGTGCAGCCGCTCGCTCAGGTCTGCGTCCTCGAAGAAGGACGTCACACCCTTCATCAGTCCGGGAGGTCCGCACAGGAAGGTGTCGGCCTCGGCGAACCATGGGGCAACCGCATCGAGGTGTTCCTGACCGAAGAATCCGTACAGGTCGCCACCGGTCTTCTGCTCCGTGTAGGCGAAGACGATGTTCACGTTCTCGTGCTCGGCGGCGATCTTCTCGAGGTCCTTCTTGTACGCCACGTCGTTCTCGGTGAACGCGTAGTGCAGGAAGGTCAGGTCGCTGCTGTACCCCTCGTCCAGCAGCGACCTGAGCATGGACAGCACCGGCGTGATGCCGCTGCCACCGCTGATCAGCAACGTCTTTGCCGGGCGTGGTCGGGGAAGCTCGAACGTGCCGTCCGCCTGCGAGAGGCTGACCACAAGTCCGACGTGTGCGTTCTTGTGCAGGTACTGCGACACCAGGCCCTCGGGATGCGCCTTGATCGTGAGTTCGATCCGGCCGTCCTTGCGGTACTGCGAGCAGGCCGGCGAGTAGCAGCGGGTGTGGCGAACGCCGTCGATGACGACTCCAACCTGAACGAATTGGCCGGCCTCGAATCCCTTCCACTGACGCGTGGGACGGATGGTGAGCGTCAACGACTCTTCGGTGGACCGGTGTATCTCGGTCACTTCGCCGCGCAGGTCTCGAACGGTCGTCATGGGGTCGACGAGTTCGAGGTAGCGATCCAGCGCATGGGGTGTGGCCATGGCCTCGAACAGGGAAAGAAGCGAGAACTTGCGCGAACCCGAGGT
Source organism: Rhodococcoides navarretei (assembly GCF_038069675.1). Lineage (NCBI taxonomy): Bacteria > Bacillati > Actinomycetota > Actinomycetes > Mycobacteriales > Nocardiaceae > Rhodococcoides > Rhodococcoides navarretei. Next base: position 1,905,675 of record NZ_JBBPCN010000001.1, on the reverse strand, counting down.
CCGCGACGACCGTTCTTGAAGCGTCATTCCATCCTCCCTAACCGGATCGAAACCAACGACCCATTCAGTGAACGATTGTGCACTAACATGAGTGTGACAGAGCGACACCGGTACCTGTCAACGTTTATGTGACGGCCATTACAGACCCGAACGACAGTTCACCGGTGACGGGGAAGGAACCGGAAGGGGGATCACAGAATGCGCGCCCATAAACTGGACGTTGTGACAGAACCGGGGACCCGCGCCGAGCGCAAGGAGCGCACGCGTCAGGCTTTGATCGAGGGCACCCTCGATCTGCTGCGTGAGCGTTCGTTCGCCAGCGTCAGCCTGCGCGAGGTCGCCCGATCCGCCGGCATCGTCCCCACGGCGTTCTACCGCCACTTCGCGTCCATGGAGGACCTCGGCGTCGCTCTCGTCGAGGACAGCATGCGCATGCTGCGACAGATGCTGCGCGATGCCCGACGCACCCCGAGCGCCAGGACAGCCACGGAGTCCTTCGGCATCCTGGTTCGCCAGGTTCGTACTCACGAGGATCAGTTCCGATTTCTCAGTCGCGAGCGGTACGGCGGCGTCACCGAAGTGCGCCGCGCCTTCGCCACCGAGCTACGACTGTTCGTCAGCGAGCTGACCATAGATCTGTCCCGCATGCCCGGCCTCGAGCAGTGGGACGTCGCCGACCTCGAGATGACCGCCGATCTGCTCGTCTCGACGATGCTCACCGCCGTGGTCGGTCTGTTGGAAATAGACAGACCGGGTAGTCAGAACGAGAAGGATCTGATCGACCGAACCGAGAAGCAGATCCGCATGATCATGCTCGGGATGAGCCGCTGGGAACCACGACGGGCTTGACCGTTCGAGAACGAGACGGCCGCGAAGGGATATTAATGACCGAGGTAAGTGTCGGCGAGTACGTGTTCGACGTTGCGATGTCGGGACCGTCCGACGGTGTTCCCGTCGTTGCGCTGCACGGCTTTCCACAGACCAACGCGTCGTGGTCGCGGGTGACCCCCGGATTGACGGCCGCGGGCTGCCGCGTCCTGGCCCCCAACCAGCGGGGCTACTCCCCCGGTGCCCGCCCGGTCGGCGTCGAGCACTACCGCATCGAGCGTCTCACCGAGGACGTCCTCGGTCTGCTCGACGCCTTCGACCTGACCTCGGCGCACCTGGTGGGTCACGACTGGGGCGCTGTGGTCGCCTGGCATGTCGCCGCCGAGCATCCCGACCGCGTGCGAAGCCTCACTGCCGCATCGGTTCCGCACTCTGCGGCGTTCAACTGGGCCATTCGCGAAGACCCGGATCAGCAACAGCGGTCGCAGTACTTCGGCTTGCTTCGCGAACCCGAGAAGGCCGAGCGAGTACTGACCGAGAACGGCGCACAGCGGTTGCGCGCCATGTTCGGTGCCGAAAGCCTCGACGACGAATACGTTCGGCATTTCGTTGTGCCCGGGGCGCTGACGGCCGCATCGAGTTGGTACGCAGCGATGACCAAAGAGTTCGCGAACCTGCCGCCGGTGACGGTTCCCACCACCTACGTCTGGAGCAACGGCGACACCGCTATCGGTCGAGCGGGAGCGGAGCGCTGCGGCGAGTTCGTCGACGCGCCGTACCGCTTCGTCGAACTCGACGGCATTTCGCATTGGATCCCGGAAGAAGCACCGGGGGAACTGACCGCCGAGATTCTGGCCCGAATCGAGTCCGTCTAGACCTGTTGTGGTGCGCGCACCTTCAGCAGCGCCAGCAGCCCGGCTGCAAGGACGATGATCAACCCGGCGATACCCGCGCGGTCGGCGTCGAACATCCACACGAACAGTCCGAACAGCGACGGCGCGAGAAACGATGCCGCCCGACCCGTCGTCGCGAAAAGTCCGAAGAACTGACCTTCTCGTCCGGGTGGAGCGAGCCGGGCGAGGAACGTACGCGCGGATGACTGGGCAGGTCCGACGAACAGGCACAGGATCAGCCCGAAGATCCAGAACATCATCGGTCCCGACACGAACAGCAGCACGGTCCCGGCGGCGATCATGGACGTGAGCGAGAAGACGATGACCTTCTTCGGCCCGATTCTGTCGTCGAACCGTCCGGCGACGATGGCCCCGAGACCGGCGATGACGTTGGCGGCGACGCCGAACAGCAGGACGTCGCCCGCACCGATGCCGTAGACGCTGACGGCGAGTACCGCTCCGAACGTGAACACACCCGCCAGGCCATCGCGGAACAATGCACTGGCTATCAGGTAGTGGACGGCGCGGCGGTCCGCACTCCACAACTCGCGTACATCGCGAAAGAGAACGCGATAGGACTCCGCGAAGCCTGCCTCGGCAGCCTTGGGATCGGCGACGGCTCGGGGTACTTCGGGAACAGCGCTCAGCACCGGAATGGCCGAGACGGCGAACCACACGGCCGCGAGCAGCGCCACGAGCCTGATGTTCAGGCCGCCGTCGGTGCTCAGGCCCAGAACTCCGCGGGTGTCACCGTCGCCGACGATGAATCCGACGTAGCACAGCAGCAGCAGCACGATTCCGCCGAAATAGCCCATGGACCAACCGAACCCGGATACTCGTCCGATGTTCGCCGGAGTGGAGACCTGCCGCAGCATCGAGTTGTACGGGATGCTGGCCAGCTCGAACATGATGGATCCGAGACCGAGCAGCAGCAGGCCCAACCACAGATAGTGGTAGTCGTCTCGGACGAAGAACAGGCCGGCCATGGCGACGACCGTCAGCGCGGTCAACACCCCGAGCAGCCACTTGCGTTTGCCGCGCGCATCGAAATACTGCCCGCAGACCGGTGCAAGGAGCGCGATGACAACGCTGGAGACGGCAATCGTCCAGCTGAACCAGGTCGTGGCCGAGATCGAACCGGGCAGGTCGTCGCCGACGGCGTCGGTGAGATACACCGAGAACACGAACGTGAGGATCACGGCGTTGAATGCGGCCGAGCCCCAGTCCCAGAACCCCCAGGCGGTGACCTGCTTACGCGTTGTGGCGACTCCGACGACGGCGGCCTCCGGCTGGGTTCCCATGGTTGCCAACAGTAGACCGCGGCTGCCCTCGTGTGCAGTGCACCTAGTTGCATAGTCACCGCGTTGCATACATACTCTCGATTGTGGCTTTGGAACACGCGATTCTGGTTTCCCTCACCGAGCTCAGCGGCTCGGGATACGAGCTCGCCCGCAGGTTCGACAAGTCCATCGGATTCTTCTGGAGCGCAACGCACCAGCAGATCTATCGAACGCTGACGCGGATGGACGGGGCCGGGTGGATCACCGGCGAGGCTGTCGCGCAGGACGGTCGGCCGGACAAGACGGTCTATTCGGTAAGCGCTGCGGGCCGCGCCGAGCTCGATCGCTGGATCGCCGCGCCGACCGATCCCTCGCAGCTACGCGAGGAACTCGCCGTCAAGATTCGCGGTGCCGCCAACGGTGACATCGACGCTCTCAAGGTCGAGGTCGCCCGCCACCGCGATGTCCATGCCACCCGCCTCGACGTCTACCGATTGATCGAGAAGCAGGATTTTCCGGCCCCCGCTGCCCTCACCGGCACCGCGTTGCACCAATACCTGGTGCTGCGTGGCGGAATTCGCGTCGAAGAAGGATTCACCGAGTGGTGCACCGAGGTATTGGAGAAGCTGTGAAGACCGAGCAGACCGTTGGCCCGTACCCGATTCTGTTGTCGCCGTTGAACGTCGGCACCACAACCCTGAAGAACCGCGTGATCATGGGCTCGATTCATACCGGCCTCGAAGACCGCGCCCGCGATACCGGCCGCTTGGCGGCCTACTTCGCCGAGCGTGCCCGCGGCGGAGTCGCCCTCATCATCACCGGAGGCTATGCCCCCAATCGCACCGGTTGGCTGTTGCCGTTCGGAGCCAAGCTGACCAATCGCATCGAAGCCCGTCGGCACCGACGGGTCACCGCTGCCGTGCACCGGGAAGGTGGCAAGATCGCGCTGCAGATCCTGCACGCCGGCCGCTACTCGTATCAACCGTTCAGTGTGTCGGCATCCTCGATCAAGGCCCCCATCAACCCCTTTCGGCCTCGGCGACTCACATCGAGAGGCGTCCGCTGGCAGATCCGAAACTACGTGCGCTGTGCCCGTCTTGCCCAGAGCGCCGGGTACGACGGCGTCGAGATCATGGGCGGCGAGGGCTATTTCATCAACCAGTTCCTCTCCGAACGCACCAACAAGCGGCGTGACGAGTGGGGCGGTTCGGCGGAAAATCGCCGTCGGATGGCCGTGGAGATCGTGCGACAGACGCGGGCGGCGGTTGGCCAGGACTTCCTCATCGTGTTCCGGCTGTCGATGGCCGACCTCGTGGAACAGGGCCAGAGCTGGAACGAGATCGTTGCCCTGGCGGAGGACGTCGAGGCTGCAGGCGCGAACATCATCAACACCGATATCGGCTGGCATGAATCTCGGGTTCCGACCATCGTCACCTCGGTTCCGCGAGCAGCATTCGCGGACATCACCGGCAAGCTGGAGAAGCACGTGGCCATTCCCGTCGCCGCGTCCAATCGCATCAACATGCCCGAGATCGCCGAGAACATCCTCGCCCGCGGCGATGCGCAATTGATAGCGATGGCCAGGCCGATGCTGGCCGATCCGTTTTGGGTCGAGAAGGCAGCCACCGACTCGGCAGACCGGATCAATACTTGCATCGCGTGCAATCAGGCCTGCCTCGACCACGCCTTCGTCCACAAGAAGGTCTCGTGCCTGGTCAATCCTCGTGCCGGACGTGAGATCGATCTACAGCTGCTGCCGACGAAGAAGACCAAGAAGGTCGCGGTCGTCGGAGCCGGGCCCGCAGGCCTGGCCGCCGCACTCAATCTCGCGCAGCGCGGACACGCCGTCAGCCTGTTCGAGGCGAGAAGTGAGATCGGCGGGCAGTTCGGTATCGCACGGTTGATCCCCGGCAAGGAGGAGTTCGCCGAAACGATCCGGTACTTCTCGAGCGCGCTTCGTAGCGCGGACGTCGCGGTGCACCTCGACACCAGGGTCACCGCCGCGGAGCTGATTGCGGGCGAGTTCGACGAGGTGGTGCTGGCCACCGGCGTCACTCCCCGGATTCCGAGCATTCCCGGCATCGAACACCCGTCGGTGCTGTCGTACGCGGAGCTGGTGCGCGACGGTAAGCCCGTCGGCGATCGAGTCGCGGTCATCGGTGCCGGCGGTATCGGTATCGATATCTCCGAGTTCCTCACCACCGACGCCTCCCCCACGTTGGATCTGAAGGAATGGAAGCAGGAGTGGGGCGTCACCGAGCCCGAGGCCGCACCCGGGGCGTTGACCACTCCCGTGCCGGCACCGTCCCCGCGGGAGGTGTATCTGCTGCAGCGAAAGGCCGGACGCATCGGCGCAGGGTTGGCGAAGACAACCGGGTGGGTACATCGTGCCGCCCTCAAAGCGAAAGGTGTGCATCAGCTTTCGGGCGTGAACTACGAGAAGATCGATGACGCGGGGTTGCACATCTCCTTCGGGGAGAAGCGCGAACGTCCGCGTCTGCTCGAGGTCGACACCATCGTGATCTGTGCGGGCCAGGAATCGGTCCGCGACCTGGTCGACGAGCTGAAGGCCGCGGGTACAACCACGCACATCATCGGCGGTGCAGACGTCGCGGCCGAGTTGGACGCCAAACGGGCGATCGAGCAAGGCACCCGGCTCGCGGCCACGATCTGATCTGTCCGCTAGCCTGTCTCACCGTGAGCCTGCCCAAGCCCAGCCCAGATGCCCGCGCCGTTGTCACCGGAGCTTCTTCCGGAATCGGTGAAGCCCTGGCCACCGAACTCGCCGCCCGTGGTCATGCACTGATCATCGTGGCCCGACGCGGCGAGCTGCTCGAGGCGTTGGCTGCGAAACTCACTGCCGAGCACGGCGTTGCCGTCGAGGTACGTCAGTCGGACCTGTCGAATCGCGAGCAGCGACAGGCACTGGTCACCGAGTTGTCAGAGCGCGAGATCTCCATCCTGTGCAACAACGCAGGCATCGCAACGTTCGGACCGGTGGCCGGTCTGGACCCGGCGTACGAGCGCGATCAGGTCGAATTGAATGCCGTTGCGGTACACGACCTCACGTTGGCCGTCATGCCCGGCATGATCGGCCGCGGAGCCGGCGGCATCCTCATCACCGGTTCGGCTGCAGGCAACATGGCCATCCCCAACAATGCGACGTACGCGGCAACCAAGGCCTTCGTCAACACGTTCTCGGAGTCACTGCGCGGTGAGCTCGCGGGCACCGGCGTCAACGTCACCCTGCTCGCTCCGGGCCCGGTCCGCACCGAGACACCGGACCCGGCCGAGGCCTCGATCGTCGACAAGATGGTTCCCGACTTTCTGTGGATCGACAGCGCCTACACCGCGAAGCTGTCCCTCGACGGCCTCGCGAAGAACAAGATGCGCGTCGTACCGGGCCTGCTGAGCAAGGGTATGTCCATCGCCGGGCAGTACAGCCCACGCAGCATCTCCGCACCGATCATCGGCAGCTTCTACAAGAAGCTCGGCAGCTAGCGCCGGCGACGGCGACCGGTTCCGAAGATGCTGCGCGAGATTTCTCGCCCGGCAGCCGAGGCGGCCGATCGCAGGAAGCTCTTGACGGCCGGGTTGCCCATGATGCGCTCCGCGGCCGACGGGCCGTCCGGCTCGCTCGGGGGTAGATCCGGCAGATCCGCAGGCAGGGGCGGGATGTCGAACTTCTCGGCGGGATCTGGCACGTTCGCCACGCGCGCGTTCATGCGCTCGTAGGCCGACTCGCGATCGATCGTCTCGCGGTACTTCGCAGACAGTGCGCTCGACGACGCGGCCGCTGCGATGGCGTCGTTGCCGATGGTGTCCATCAGGGAACGGGGCGGGCGAATCTTGGTCCAGGCCACGGGCGTCGGGGCACCCTTCTCCGAGAGCACCGTCACGATGGCCTCACCGGTGCCCAACGACGTCAGTGCCTTCTCGAGGTCGTACGCATCGGTCTTGGGGTATGTGCGCACCGTCTTGTTCAACGCCTTCTGATCGTCGGGCGTGAACGCGCGCAGGGCGTGCTGAATCCTCGCACCCAACTGGGAGAGAACGTCGTTGGGAACGTCGGTGGGCAGCTGCGTGCAGAAGAAGACGCCGACGCCCTTCGAGCGGATGAGCTTGACCGTCTGTTCCACCTGCTGCAGAAACGCCTTGGACGCATCGGCGAACAGCAGGTGTGCCTCATCGAAGATGAAGACCAGTTTGGGCTTGTCGATATCACCGACCTCGGGAAGCGTCTGGAACAGGTCGGCGAGCACCCACATCAGGAAGGTGGAGAACATCACCGGCCGCGACGCCTGCGCTCCGAGCTCGAACAGTGTGATGACACCTCTACCGTCCGCCCCGACGCGCAGTAGGTCCTCGGTCTCGAGTTCCGGCTCGCCGAAGAAGGTGTCGCCGCCGTCTGCTTCGAGGTTGACCAGCGCGCGCAGAATGACGCCTGCTGTCGCTGAAGAGACTCCGCCGATGCCCTTCAGGTCGGCCTTCCCCTCGTCACTGGTCAGGTGCATGATCACCGACCGCAGATCCTTCAGGTCGAGCAGGGCGAGCCCCTGGGAATCGGCCCAGTGAAAGATCAAGCCGAGGGTGGATTCTTGAGTGTTGTTCAGCCCCAACACCTTACTGAGCAGAATCGGTCCGAACGCGGTGATGGTGACACGGACCGGTACTCCGATTCCGTCGGTGCCGAGGGAGAGGAACTCCACAGGATGTCCGGCGGGCACCCAGTCCGGAATACCGGTATCGACGGCTCGGCTGCGGATCTTCTCGTTGTCTTCACCTGGCTTCGACAGGCCCGAAAGATCGCCTTTGACGTCAGCCATGACTACGGGAACCCCTGCAGCGCAGAGCTGTTCGGCAATACCCTGCAGTGTCTTCGTCTTTCCGGTTCCGGTGGCTCCGGCAACGAGACCGTGTCTGTTCAACGTGGCCAACGGAATTCGAATGCGGGCAGACGGATCGGTGACGCCGTCCAGCACAACAGTTCCCAATTCCAACGCGGCGCCCTCCGAGGTGTACCCGGCGGCGATCTCGGCAGCCTTGCCGGTCGACGTCGGGGTCACCCCCTGTTCCGCAGCCAGCGCCTCGGCTTCGGCGGCATCGGCCGCGGCCAGCGCCTCGGCGGCCACCCGTGCCGCTTCGACGGCCGCGGCCTTGGCAGCCTTCGCCTTCTCTGCCGGACTGAGCGTGGGTGCCGGCTGCGTCGGGTCGACTGTCATGTCCGCGTCCTCCATGAACTGTGCTGATGCTGAACTGGCTCGATCGCCACCGCAAACCCTAGCGGTATCGCAGCTCGCACTAAGGTGGAGCGAGTGCAGGACAAACTCGTGTGGATCGATTGTGAAATGACCGGCTTGGATCTGAGCAAGGACAAGCTGATCGAAATTGCGGCGCTGGTGACCGACAGTGAGCTCAACATCCTCGGGGAGGGTGTCGACATCGTCATTCACGCCGACGACGACGCGTTGGCGAACATGCCTGCCGTCGTCACCGACATGCATGCCAAGTCGGGCTTGACCGACGAGGTGCGGGCGTCGACGGTGTCGCTGGAGGAAGCCGAGCAGCGGGTGCTGGCGTACATCAAGGAGCACGTCCCGGTGGCCGGGACCGTTCCTCTCGCGGGAAACTCGATCGGCACCGATCGCGGTTTCATCTCTCGCGACATGACCGCGCTCGATACCTATCTCCACTACCGCATGATCGATGTCAGCTCCATCAAGGAACTCTCCCGCCGGTGGTACCCGCGGATCTACTACGGACAGCCGGCCAAGGGCCTCGCCCACCGGGCTCTCGCGGACATCAAGGAGTCGATCAAGGAGCTGCAGTACTACCGCCGAACGGCATTCGTAGCGCAGCCGGGGCCCTCGACCAGCGAGATCGCGGCCGTCGTTCAAGATCTCGACACGCAAGCAGGGGTGGATTAGCAACCCGGGAATCAACCCGCTAGTATTGTCGACGCTGCTGATGGAGAGCCACAAAAGGTTCTGCGGACGCGTGCAATGGTGGGCGTAGTTCAGCTGGTAGAGCACCAGGTTGTGATCCTGGATGTCGCGGGTTCGAGTCCCGTCGCTCACCCCATACGAACAAGGCCGGTCTCCTCGCGAGACCGGCCTTTTTCGTGCGCGCGTTGCGCGGCCTCAGAGTGCCTCGATTCCCCAGACACCCCCTCCGACCTCGAATTACGTTGTTGTAATTCAACTTTCAGGTTTCCTGTGGGGTTAATGTGACGTACGGTTACCAATGGCACTTTTGGGGAAGAAAAGTACCAATGTGATTCATGTGTTTTTTGCTACGTGAGTTCAGCGTGCCCCGAAGCGTCACCGATACATGTTCTTACGTCCTGCTCGCACCCATCCGACGGTGCGCGTCGGGCGCAGACGAGGAGGCTTTTCGTGGGTCGCAGAATGCACAGAGTCATAGCGGGTTCGATCTTGTCGGCAGCACTGTGCATCGGCACAACCGGCTTGTTCAGCCCAGCGGTGGCCACCGCTCAACCCACGATCGAACTCCCCCAGATCCCGATACCGCAGCCCGACGCGCAGCAACGGGCTGCGATTCTCGCCGCCGTGCTCGACGCCACCGGCGTCCTCATCAACCAGGTCGCAGCAATAGTCCTCGACAGCGATGTGCTCACGGCACCCGACGCACCGTCCACGGCGGACCTGCCCGAGATCGAACTACCGATCGCCCCGCCGACCGTCGGCCTCGGCGGAGCAGTGCTCCCCATCGATGCAGGCAAGTACCGCATCAGCTCGGGCTACGGCGGACGCAACAACCCCACCGGCAACGGATCGCAGTACCACCAGGGCGTCGACTTCGCGGCAGACAGCGGTACTCCCATCTACGCGGTGACCGGCGGAACTGTGGTTCAGGCCGGGGATGCAGGCGATGGATACGGCAAGCTCGTCCGAGTCAAGAGCGGCAACACCGAGACCTACTACGGCCATCAGTCCAGTCTTGCGGTCGCGGTCGGCGACGAAGTAGCACCGGGCGATGTCCTGGGCGCAGTCGGTAACACCGGAAATTCGACCGGACCGCACCTGCACTTCGAGGTACGCAACAACGGTTCGAGCATCGAACCGGTGGCGTACCTGAAGACGCTCGGTATCGATCCCTCGCTGTACCAGACTCGCGACCGAAGCTGACCGGAAGAATCGAGACCGATCAGACCGTGGTGGCGTTCCCCGCCTTCCACTCGTCCCAGGGGACATTCCAGTCGCCGAGGCCGTCGGTACCCGACAGCGTTCCGCCGACGGTGTTCTTCACGACGACGATGTCGCCGCGCTTGGTGTTGTCGTAGACCCACTTCGCGTTGGTGGGACTCAGGTTCAGGCAACCGTGTGAAGCGTTGGAATAGCCCTGCTGCCCCACCGACCACGGTGCGGAGTGGAAGAAGATGCCGCTGTAGGACATTCGCGTCGCCCAGTCGACCGGAGTGCGGTATCCGCTCGACGAGTTCACCGGAACACCGTAGGTCGAGGAATCCATCACCAGGTGCTCGAAGCGGTCCCCGATGATGTAGACGCCGTTGTCGGTGGGTGTGCTGTCCTTGCCCATCGATGTCGGCATGGTGATGACGTCCTGGCCGTTGACGTTGAACGTCACCTGCTTGGTGTTGTCGTCGGCGGTGGCGATGACGGCGTCACCGATCGTGAACGACGTCGTGGCGTTCTCCTGACCGAAGATGTCGTCACCGAGATCGCGCCCGTACACGTTCACCGCAACGTCGACCGTGGTGCCCGGCGCCCAGTAGTTCTGCGGCCGCCAGCGAACTTCGGAGTTGTTGACCCAGTAGAACGCGCCCTCGACGGCAGGAGTCGTGGTGACGGTGATGGCGTTCTGCGCGGCGACCTTGTCGGTGATCGGTTCGTCGAACTGAACCGCGACCGGCTGACCGATTCCGACGATGGCACCGGGGTTCGGCAGCACGTACGGCTTGGTGAAGTTGCCGGGTTGACTGGTGGTGAAGCTCGACACCGTGCTCGACACTCCCCCGAGTCCGTACGCGTCGGCCTGGACGCGGTACTCGCGGTCGTAGCCGAGCGGTTCGGTGTTGGTCCACGACAATCCGTCGGGCGAAATCGCGCCCGAGACGGGTTCTCCCTCTGGATTGAGCATCGTCACCGAAGACAGCTTGCCGTCGGCGACCGAGACGGTCACCGGGTCGGCCGGCGAGAATCCGACGGCACCGTCGAGGACGCTCGAGGTCAGCTTCGGCTTCATCAGCTCGGTCATCGGATTGGAATCGATCGGCACCGACGGTTCCGAGATGTCCGACGCAGAACTACATCCCGACAGGACTGCCACCGAAGCAACCACTCCCACCGCGGCGAGTACGAATCCGCGATACACCCTCATGACACACACCACTTCCCACTTCGAACCCGACCCGGACAATTGTGCCAGCGGAGAATCTGCACACTCCACTCGACAGCCCGTTCGATGAGTAACGTTCGAGTACCAATCGCATACCAGGAAGTTCGTGTTACCTCACGTCCGCTTTTCCTCAGCTCCCAGGCGGGACTCACCGCTCTTCCCCGGGCACGGTGAGGACAACGTCATATCCGGCTAACTGACGTGTAATGACGGCGCACCCTCGGCCGGGCACTGTGGAATCCATGGTCACCACGGTGAAGACACTCTGCGCGTACTGCGGCGTGGGATGCGGCATGGTGCTCGAGGTCGGCGGCCCGTCCACGTCCGCCGTTACGACTGCGACCAGGCCTGTGGTCACCAAATCCGTCGGCGACAAGTCTCACCCGGCCAACTTCGGCCGGCTGTGCACCAAGGGAACCACCACCGCGGACATGCTCGCCGGTCCCGGACGGCTCGAGAAGGCCCAGATTCGGCAGCGCCGCGGTGGGCAGCCGGAAAGTATGGACACCTCGGTGGCGATCAACGACACCGCCCGGCGGCTGCGCGCCATCATCGACGAACACGGCCCCGATGCGATCGCGCTGTATGTCTCGGGTCAGATGTCGATCGAGGCCCAGTACCTGTCGAACAAACTGGCCAAGGGATTCATCGGCACCAACCAGATCGAGTCCAATTCCCGACTGTGCATGGCGAGCGCGGGAACCGGATACAAGCAATCGCTGGGGGCCGACGGTCCGCCCGGGTCGTACCAGGACTTCGACCACGCCGACGTGTTCTTCGTCATCGGTTCCAACATGGCCGACTGTCACCCCATTCTGTTCCTGCGGATGATGGACCGCGTCAAGGCAGGCGCGAAGCTGATCGTCGTCGATCCGCGTCGCACTGCCACGGCGGACAAAGCCCACCTGCATCTGCAACTCGAGCCGGGTTCGGATCTAACGTTGCTCAACGGTCTGCTCGCGCTCATCGTCGAGAACGGCGACATCGACCCCGAGTTCATCGCCGAGTTCACCGACGGGTGGGACGCGATGCCCGAGTTTCTCGGCGACTACACCCCGGACAAGGTGTGCAGCGCAACCGGTCTCGACGAGCAGGACCTGCGAGCCGCGGCCGCGATGATCGGCCGTGCAGAGAACTGGATGAGTTGCTGGACCATGGGCCTGAACCAGTCGACGCACGGAACCTGGAACACCAACGCGCTGTGCAACCTCCATCTGGCGACCGGTGCCATCTGCAAGACCGGTAGCGGACCGTTCTCCCTGACCGGGCAACCGAATGCCATGGGTGGACGGGAAATGGGATACATGGGTCCCGGGCTGCCGGGACAGCGAGCGGTGGTCAACGACGCCGACCGCGAATTCGTCGAGGATCGGTGGGGCGTTCCGCGCGGAACGCTGCGCACCGACGTGGGCGGCGGAACCATCGAGATGTTCTCCAAGCTCGCTGCAGGCGAGATCAAGGCCTGCTGGATCATCTGCACCAATCCCGTTGCCTCGGTGGCCAACAGAACGACGGTGATCGACGGACTCGAGCGCGCCGAGCTGGTCATCACCCAGGATGCGTTCGCCGATACCGAAACCAACGACTACGCCGATGTGATGCTGCCCGCCGCATTGTGGACGGAATCGCACGGAGTGATGGTCAATTCCGAACGCAACCTCACGCTGTTCCAACCGGCGCTGGAGGCACCGGGCGGCGCGCTACCGGACTGGAAGATCATCGCCGACATGGCCTGCGCGCTGGGGTATGCCGAAGCCTTCACCTATGCGAGCGCCGAGGAGGTGTTCGAGGAGATCAAGCTTTTCTGGAATCCGAACACCGGCTACGACATTCGCGGGGTCACCTACGACCGGTTGCGTGAGAGTCCGATCCAGTGGCCGTGCCCACCCGATGCGACAACCACCCGGCACCCGATCCGCTACCTCAACGACGGGGTCAGCCAGACGCAACGGGTATCGGCGGACGGTTCGATCCCCGCGCTGTCCTTTCCTACCCCGAGCGGCCGGGCCCAGTTCTTCGCCAGGCCCGCCATGCTGCCTGCGGAGATGCCCGACGACGACTACCCGTTCCTGCTCAACACCGGTCGACTGCCCCATCAGTGGCACACCATGACCAAGACCGGCAAGGTCGCCAAGCTGAACAAGCTCGATTCCGGCCCGTTCGTCGAGGTGCACCCACTCGACGCCGATCGACTCGGCGTCCTCGACGGCGACAGCGTCGAAGTCGCATCCCGCCGAGGCCGCGCCGTCCTTCCCGCCGTCGTCACCGATCGAGTCCTTCCTGGCAGCTGTTTCGCACCCTTCCACTGGAGCGAAAAATTCGGCGAGTACCTGGCCATCAATGCCGTCACCAACGACGCCATCGATCCGTACTCTCAGCAACCCGAGTTCAAGGCCTGCGCGGTGACGCTCACGAAAGTTGCTGCAGCCCAGTCTCCGTCCCGCGTGAGCGACGACAGTACGGACGACCCGGTCGATGCACTCGCCACGATCGTCGGCCGCCCTGCGCGTCCTTCGCAACCACTGACCACCATCGAACAACGGTACGTGGCGGGCCTTCTCGAAGGTTTGGGCAGTGCGGCGGGTCGCAACGCCGCCGGAACACCCACTCTGCCGTCGCAGACTCCCCTGTCGCCCGAGACCCACGCTTGGCTCGACGGCGTGCTCGCGGGCCTGTACTCGCGTAGGCCCGACACCGACATCACCACTGCCGGCATCTCGGCAGAGGCCGTTCCGGGGGGACGCCCGGTACTGCTGCTCTGGGCCTCGCAAACCGGGACCGCCGAGGAGTACGCCCAGTCCTGCCTCTCCCACCTGCGCGGAGCCGGCCTGACGATCGCCGAACACTCGATGGATACGTTCACCGTCGATCGACTGCCCACCGGGGCCGATGTGCTCATCGTCAGCAGTACCACCGGTGACGGCGAAGCACCCGACAACGGTGCGACGTTCTGGGACAGTCTCGTCGCCGAGACCACGGCGAAGCTCCCGGGAATCCGTTATGCCGTGCTGGCTTTCGGCGACTCCAGCTACGCAGACTTCTGTGGCCACGGTCGCAGGATCGACGAGCGCCTCACCGAGTTGGGTGCCCGGCGACTTCTCGAGCGGGTCGACTGCGAACCCGACTACGAGAACGAGGCGGCGGCGTGGCTCGATGCCGTGGTCGATCGACTCGGGCGCGATGACGGCACCATCCGCGCCGAAGCACGGGTGGAGTCCGTCGAACGCTCGGCTCCGCAGACCCGAGCCCAGCCGGAGCGATACAGCAAGAAGTCGCCGTTGGTGACTACTCTCGTACGCAATCGTGTACTGACCGCACGCGGGTCCGTCAAGGATGTCCGCCAATTCGGATTTCATCTCCCCGACGGCACCCTCGAGTACGAGGTCGGCGACGCACTCGGAGTGTGGCCCCGCAACAGCGATGCCTTGGTCGACGAGTGGCTGGAGGCCACCGGCCTGGACCATGACGCCCCTGTCGACCTCTCCGGATACGGCTCGATGTCGTTGCGCACGGCGCTGAGCTCCCACCTCGAAATCGCCCGTGCAACAACGGATCTACTGAAGTTCGTCTACCGACGCACCGCGGACGACGACCTGGAGGCGATGCTGCACCCCGACAACAAGCACGCGCTGGCCGACTGGATGTGGGGTCGCCAGTCCACCGATGTGCTTGCTGCACATCCGGTTCGAGCATCGGCGGAGGACTGGTTGGGAGTTCTCAAGCCGTTGCAGCCGCGGCTGTACTCGATTTCGTCGAGCCCGAAGGAGAACCCGAACGAGGTACAGGTGACTGTCTCCGCGGTGCGCTACAACGTGCACGGTGTTCCCCGGCGCGGCGTGTGTTCGACGTACCTGGCCGACCATGCGTCGAATGAGGAGGTGGGGATATTCGTGCAGAAGACCTCGCACTTCAGGCCCCCCGACGATCCCGACACCCCGATGATCATGGTGGGCCCGGGTACCGGTGTAGCCCCGTTTCGCGCCTTCCTGCACGAGCGGCGCGCACTCGGGCACACCGGCCACAATTGGCTGTTCTTCGGTGAACAGCACGCCGACACGGACTTCTACTATCGGGACGAGCTGACGGCGATGCTGAGCGACGGTTCGCTGAACCGCCTGGACGTCGCCTTCTCACGCGATCAGAAGGACAAGGTCTACGTCCAGGACCGGATGCGTGAGCACGGGGCGGAGCTGTGGAACTGGATTCACCGCGGTGCCCACTTCTACGTGTGCGGCGATGCGTCCAGAATGGCCAAGGACGTCGATGCCGCACTGAAAGGTGTGGTGGCACAACACGGCAAGCTCGCGCCCAGCAGTGCCGAGGCCTATGTGAAAGCCCTTGCCGCCGAGAAGCGGTACGTTCGCGACGTCTACTGAGTCGGTGGGACCGTGCGGCTCAGGAATTCGATCTGGTCTGCCACCACCTGCTCGAATGCCTCGCCCAGGTATATCTCGAAATGACCGGCGTCGTAGGTCTTGATCTCTGCATGCGGTGCCGTCCGTGCGTAGCGCAGGGTGGCCTTCGCAGGCGCGACCGAGTCGGTCTCGCAGACGACGAACAGGATGGGGCACCGGACGTCTTTCGCCCGACGCCCGGGCCGGTGCCGCACGATGTGCAGCGCGACTCTGGCGGCGACTCGGTTGTGGAACGTCTCGTCGGCATCCGGCGCGAGCGCCAGATAGCCGTCGTAGCTGTCGGGTGAGGTCATCAGCGCGGTCGTCCCTGGTCGCCCGGCCGTGTTCACCATCAGCGGCGGTCGTCCGATCACCGATCCCGCCAGGTCACCCAGTGCCCGGCCGGACAGCTTCACCGACGTCCAGGTGTTCGACGCGAGTCCCGACGCAATCCCGTCGGTGAACGGGCACTGCGAGATCACGGCGGCGACCTGCTGGTCTCGGGCGGCAGCGACGATGACGTGACCACCACCGAAAGACGAGCCCCACAACACGATTCGGGAGTTGTCCACATCCGTACGCGAGCGGGCGTGGGCGATGGCCGATGCCCAGTCCTGCAGCTGTGCCGTGATGTCGAGCAGCTGTCGGGGCTCGCCTCCACTGGCCCCGAAGTAGCGATAGTCGAACACCAGGCAGGCATACCCTGCAGCCCGGAAGCGCTCGGCATAGGCGTCGAGCCGCATTTCCCGAGTTCCGCCGAGGCCATGTCCCATGACGATCACCGGAGCGGATCCGGAACCTGTCGGGAGATAGAGCCACGCCGCGCAGGCGTCTCCGTGAGAATCGAACGTGACATCGATGCGATCTGGGCTCGAGCCCCCCGGCTGCGAATTCATGCGCAGACAGTAGCCCATCCCGGCTGACGGTGGAACAGGTCGACTACCGACCGGAATGCTCCGCGGCATAGGCGTCGACGCGTCCATAGGCGATCTTGGGCGTCCAGTCTCGGCGTACCAACCCGAAGTTCTGTTCGGTGTCTGCGGTGTTCGAGCCGGCGTCGCGGAGGCTGTAGACGTAGGCCGGCCCCAGCCAGTCGCTGCCGAGGACAGCATCGAGCACGATCCCTATGCTGTCCGACTGCACCTGCTCACTGACACTGTTGGGGGCCGTGCCGGTGGGGGCTCCGAACTCGGTGATCCAGATCTGTTTGCCGCTGTCACCGCCGGCAACCATGGTGTCTCGCATGGACCACATCTTCATGGCGGTGTTCCACGACGCTGTGCTCGGGTCGTTGGGGAGATACGGCCACGTGTACGGGTGAACGTTGAAGGCGTCGAAGTACCTGTTCGATCCTTGCGCGTACATCTTCGACAGGAACGTCGTACCCGCGATGTTGCCGTTCGCGTCCTCGGCGGGGGCCATCCCGCCGGCGAGCACGGTGGAATTCGGTTGCACCTGCTTGATCACCGTATAGGTCGCTCTGAGCAGCGCCGAGTACGCCGCCACATCGGGAACGGGCTTGAAGAATGTCACGATGTTCGGCTCGTTCCACACCTCCCAGATCTTGATTCGGCTCTGGTACCGCTGAACCACGGTCTTGGCGAACGCCGCAAAGGTGGATGGGTTCGCAGGTCGTGAGTGCGAATCGTCGACGGCACCGGCCACTCGTGCCCATCTCGGGGTGTACGCGATGATGCCGTGCACGCACATGCCGTGGGCCACAACGGCATCGATGACCCGGTCGGTGCGGCTCCAATCGAATCTGCCCCGTGTCGACTCGATGGCAGACCAATCGATGTCGAGACGAACCGCGAAAGATCCGGCGTCACGGGCAAGAGTGAGCTCCCGATCCAGATCCGCAGGAGACAGCGCACCGATCGTCGCTCCGGGTGAGACTCCGATCCGCATTGCATCCGATTGCCGCGCACATCCTGGATCTCCTGCGGGTGCTTGCTGCGTTCGCAGAGCAGATGCAGTTGCGGGTACCGCCCCGGCCGCGAACGACAACAGCACGACCAACAGGGCTGCACTCGCTCGTCGCGTCGGATTCATTCTCATCGGCAGATGCTAGCAACGACCGGGAACGCGATATCGGTGTATCGGCATTACCCCGTTGTTTCCTGCTTTGTCTCACCGAACCCGAATAACTCACGACAGGCGCGAGAATGCGGGATGCACCGCCCGAGCGTCGGTACGAGAACTCGGCCTGTACTACCATCTGCACAATGACGACAGGATTTCCCGGTTTCGACGACCGCCTGAACGAGCTGCTCGCCAGGCAGGCGGAGAAATCCGGTCTTTCCACCGACGAATTCGTTCGCGGTGCGGTGGTCGACCGGCTCGTACGGGAACTGTCCGAGGATCAGGAATCCGAAGTGGGCGCATTGCTTCGCGCTCTGCAGGAGGGTTCGGAGAAAGGCGTCGGCCCCGCCGAGGTCACGCGAGCGTTCGGCACCCCGATCGACGATCCCGACAGGCTGGCCGCCGTCGCGCGAACTGGACTGATGGACACCGGATCCGACGCGGGATACGACCGGATCGTCACCATGGTGGCCGATGCACTGAACGCCCCGTCGGCTGCGTTCTCCCTTCTCGACGACAAGCGTCAGTACTTCAAGAGCGCCCTCGGGCTTCCCGCGGAACTCGGTGGCGCGCAGGAGGTGCCCCTCGACGGGTCCATCTGCCGCTATGCGATCGATCTCGGTCAACCCTTGGTGGTCGAGGACGCTCGACTCAACGACATCCTCAAGGATCACCCCTCCGTACAGGCCAACCTTCTCGTCTCCTACCTCGGAGTTCCGCTCACCGACGACGCCGGGCACTCCGTGGGCACCCTGTGTGTATGGGATCAGCAGCCGCGCCAGTGGACGACCGGCCACGTACAGATACTGCAAGATCTGGCGTGGATAATTCGCGAGCGTGTTTTCGAATAAGAGGGCTTTTACCCGACGGAAATAAGCATTTTCAACCCACAACCGACTTCAGGTCTTTTTCGATATGTCGACCGGGTAGTCCCTTTCGTGCCGGTATACATTGAATGGGATTTATAGGACCAACCGATCCGAACTAGTCACCGGAAGTAGCTGTGCCGAAGACACTGGATTCACCGCGCACTCGCCCGCAGGCTGCCGAGGCCGACACCGTTGCCGCCCGTCGCCCCCTTGTCGATCGGCTTCGAGTCGATCCCCTCAACACCGTGATCACCGTTGCGGTGGATGTGCTTGCTGCAGCCGTCGCTGTGATCGGAGCCTTGCTCTGGTATTCGGGCAGTCTCACCGACACCGGCTGGCTCCCATGGCTGTTCCTGCCGCTGCTGATCGGAGTCCTGGCCGGCAAGTCGATGTACCGACGCGGCCTTCGGCGCAACTTCCTCGACGAGATCGGTCCGGCCGAAACTGCTGTCGCGTTCGCTTCGCTCGCGCTGTTGGTCGCAATGTTTCTGGCCGACACCGACTATCGGCCCAGCACAGTCGTACTACGCCTGTGGTTGCTGGCCTGCATCACGGTCGCGCTCGCCCGCTTGATCCGTGTCGTCGTCCAGCGCACACTTCGCACCAAGTTCGGATCTGCCGCGCCGACCATCGTGCTGGGCAACGATCCCATTGCGCACCAACTTGTTTCGAGGACACGCCAGTTCCCCGAGTACGGTCTCGCACCGGTCGGCTACGTCGGTGCGGCACCGGTCGCAGACGTCTCGCCCGCCGGCGAGGTGCCCGATCTCCCGCACCTGGGGCTCCCGAGCGATTTCGAGGCAGTTGCGCGGAGAACCGGAGCGGAGGAGCTGATAGTCGCATTCGCACCGACCGAGGACCGAGAGTTGCTCGGCGCCATCAGGACTGCGCACCGCCTCGGTATGCGAGTGTGGGTGGTGCCCAGGCTGTACGACGCCGTGGGCGTCAACACTCGCGTCGAGCACATCGGCGGTCTGCCGTTGATGGTGCTTCCGCACGTGAACCCCAAGGGGTGGCAATTCGCCCTCAAGGGACTTATCG
This sequence comes from Rhodococcoides navarretei, assembly GCF_038069675.1. Lineage (NCBI taxonomy): Bacteria > Bacillati > Actinomycetota > Actinomycetes > Mycobacteriales > Nocardiaceae > Rhodococcoides > Rhodococcoides navarretei. Next base: position 1,885,909 of record NZ_JBBPCN010000001.1, on the reverse strand, counting down.
ATCGAGTCCTGACCGCATTCGGACTCCTCCTGCTCTCCCCCGTCTTCCTGACGCTGATGCTGCTCGTACGCCTGAGCTCCCCCGGCCCGATCTTCTTCAAGCAGGAGCGAATCGGCCGCGACGGACTGCCGTTCGACTGCCTGAAGTTCCGCTCCATGCGACCGCCGCGGGCATCCGACGCCGAATTCGAGCGGAAGGCCGGTGACGCACCCGGCGGTGTCGAAGGTGTGGATCGACGAACGCGCATCGGAAAGATCATGCGCCAGACCTCGATGGACGAACTTCCACAGTTGCTCAACGTACTTCGCGGCGACATGAGTTTGGTCGGTCCGCGCCCCGAGCGTCCCGAGTACGTCGACCTGTTCGAGATGCAGATCCGTCGGTACGGAGAGAGACACCGCGTCAAGGCCGGTGTGACGGGATGGGCTCAGGTTCACGGCCTTCGCGGCCAGACCTCCATCGCGGACCGCGCCGAATGGGACAACTACTACATCGAGAACTGGTCCGTGTGGCTCGATGTCAAGATCCTGTTCCTCACAGTCCTGGCCGTGCTGAAGCGCGCCGAGGACTGATCGTGATCTACGCCGAACGCGGCCACGTTCGGGTCATCCCGTGATCACGTACGTAGCACTCGCTTTCGGTGCGGCGGTGGTGCTTGCGCTGGGCTGCGCGGTGGCGTCGGCGATCTACCGCCGCCCGCAGCGCGGAGTGCTGTTGCTCGCTGCACTCGTTCCGCTACACGGCCTTCTGGTTCTGGTGCCTCTGCCCGGGGTGGTGTCCGGCTGGAAGGAAGGCCTCGTCGTGTTCACGGTTCTGTGTGCGTGGCTACGCCGACCCCGGCACGTCCGTGGCTCGACACCTCGGGTGTTCGTGCCGTGGTGGCCCGCGGCCGTCGTCTACGTCGTGTTCGGCACCGTGTCGGCCTTCGCCACGTTCGGGATCGTCGGTGTGTTCGGCATCAAGGTGACCTTCTTCTACATCCTGCTGGTGGTCGTCATGTGGCTTGCGCCCTTCGACGCCGAGGACCGCGACCACCTCGTCTCCGTTCTCATGGGTATGGGTGTGTTCACCTCGGTGGTGGGCATTGCGCAACTCGTGGCAGGACCCGCAGCACTGGTGGCGCTGGGGTACGAATACGACACGCAGGTCCGAACCTCGGGTGGATTGCTCCGTACGTTCAGCACGTTCAACTTGCCGTTCCCGTTCGGGCTGTACGTGATGCTGGCGTTGCTCGTCGGTGGTGCGGTCGCGCTGGCCGACCCACGCCGTCGTCGAAACATGTTGTTCCTGTGCGCGACTCCGATGATGGTGGTCGCCATGTCCAGCTCGATCGTGCGAGGAGCAATTCTGGGGCTCGCGGTCGGAGCCATCTACTTGATCGCTGTGCGCTTCCGCTACCTCGCCGCGCCGCTCGCGCTTGCTGCGGTCGCGGTTGCGGTTGCCATTCCCTTCGTACCCAAGGTCACCTCGGTCTTCTTCTCGTCGAGCAGCCTGGGCCAACGCGGCGACGGCTGGGCCAACATCATTGCCAGTATCCTGATCCATCCGTTCGGGACGGGCCTGGGATCGAGTGGTTCGGCGGCGGACCGTATCTCCACCGCCGAGGGCGCCGCGTTCACGGAATCGGGACTCTCGACCAACTACCAGCCCGACAACTACTACGTGAAGGCCCTGCTCGAACTGGGGCCGATCGGGCTCTGGGCGGTGGTGGCACTGCTGGTGACGTCGTTGCTGTGGTGCACGCGCCTCGCACGTGCACTGCGAGGTGACGACGGCGCGCTTGCCCTCGGCGTCGGCGCGTCGATCGTCGCAGCCATGTTCGCCAGTCTCGTCTCCACGTATTTCGAGATCTTTCCGATCGATGTCTATTTCTGGCTCTTGTTAGGAGTGGTGGGATGCGCAGCAGCGCAACACGAATCGTCTTCGGGGCGCTCGCCCTCCGGCCGGGCGGAAGCGGAGTACAGACCTACATTCGCGAGCTCCTGAACGAACTACCGGATTGTCTGACCGATGCCGATCTCGCCGCGGTGGTGCAGCGCGACGCCGTCGGCGAGCTCCCACCCTCGGTTCGGGCTGTCGAGCGGCCGGTCGCCGGCGGTGCTGCTCGCGCGCTGCTCGGTGCCCTCCCCGTCGGAGACTGCGACGTAGTGCACGGCCTCGATGTCGACCTCCCACTGTTCACCAAGGCCTTCACCGTTGCGACGGTGCACGACCTTTCGGTGATCGACATGCCGTCGGCCTCCAGCAGATTTCGCGCGCTGGGTGAGCAGAGACTGGTGCGGCGCGCCCTCCGCCGTGCCGATCTGCTCATCGCGGTCTCGCAGTTCACCGCCGATCGGATCAAGGCTGTCAGCGGGCGCGACGCCACCGTGGTCGGACTGGCACCGGCAGCGTGGGCAACCGTCCCGACCGCGGGCCGAATAGACGGTGTTCGGTCCAAGTACGACTTACCGGAACGTTTCGTGATGCAGGTCGGAACAGTGGAGCCGCGCAAGAACGTTCAGCTGGTGACCGACGCTGCCGAGAGTCTCGGCATCCCGTGCCTGCTGGCCGGAGCCGGCTCGACCGGCCGCGACGCGCCACGCAATTCCCGGGGTCTCGGGTACGTCGATGTCGAGGATCTGCCCGCTCTCTATGCTGCCGCGACCGTCACCGCGTACGCCTCTCGCTACGAGGGCTATGGACTACCGCCGGTCGAGGCCATGGCCTCGGGCGGCGCGGTGGTCGCCAGTGCCGTCGGTGCCCTCCCCGACGTCGTCGGTGACGGTGCCGTACTCGTCGGATCGGAGAACGTCGACGACTGGGTGCAGGCGATGAAACCCATCGTGTTCGACGCGGACGCGCGCGCGGCTCTCGTCGCCTCGGCGGCCGTTGCCACCCGTGAGATCAGCTGGCGTCGAACGGCGGAGCTCACCGCCGAGGCGTATCGCGCTGCGGGCGTGACCTGATGTCCGACGACCTCGCGCTCGACGGCACCGAGCAGCCCCCGGACTACCGCGCTGTCGCAGCGGATCCGAAGGCTGCGGCCAAAGCGACGATTGCCGTTCTGATCAGCAGAGTCGTCATCGCGGCCCTGGGCTGGGGGGGCAGCGTCATCGTCGCGAGATCCCTCGGACCCGACGACTGGGGCCAGTTCAGCTTCGTCTTCGCACTGCTCGGCTTGATGTCCGTCGTGACCGATCTCGGAGTCGGACGCGTCGTGCTGGCAAAGCTGATGGACGACGACCCCGACGAAATCGGTCGAACTGCGTCGTCGTTTCTGGCTCTGCGTACCGTACTCGGATTGGTGGGGTACGTGCTGGCCGTGGCATACGTTCTCCTGCTGCAGTATCCGAGCGAGGTGGTCCTGGCGACGGTGGTGGGCGGACTGGTGGTCGTGTTCGCGACGCCGGGGCACGCCTTGAGCGTGCTCTTCCAGAGCCGTCACCGTCTGGTACTCGTGGCTGTTGCCGAAAGCTCTGGTCAGGCAATCCAATTGGCGTTGACCGTACTGGCTGCCGTACTGGCCCCCACCCTGTTGATCTTCGTTCTCCCCGCCGTGGCCAACGAAGTGTTCAAGCTGATCACCAAGGGTTTCGGCATCGGCAACCGTTCGATGGGGCTGCGGCCGTCGAAGCACATCGAAATCCGCCGCTGGGGGCCCTATCTGAAGGAGGCCGTGCCACTCGCGATCGGCTTCGCCCTCACCATTGCCATGCTCAAGATCGACATGTTGATGCTCAGCCTGCTCGACACCTTCGAAGCGGTGGGCATGTATTCCATCGGCTACAAGTTCTCGGACATGATCGACACTTTCGTATTGGCTGCGGTGGCCCCGATCAGCACCCTGCTCGTCGCGTCGTGGCCCCATGACACCACAGCATTTCGCGCACGCTCCCGTTCGGCCGCACTGCTGTTCGCACTCTTCGGTGCAATGGCTGTCGCGGCGTTCGTACCTTCGGCGGAGCCGTTGATCGGCCTGCTCTACGGCGACAGCTTCGTCGACGGAGCTCATGCAGCCCGTCTGCTGGTGATCGGCGCAGCGCTCATGTCGTTGGTGATGCTGGGGATATTCCTGCTCGCATCGGCCGGAATGCAGCGTCACTACCCCTTGGTGGCGATGGTCGGTCTGGTCCTGAACATCGGGTTGAACCTCGTTCTGATCCCGCGGATGTCGTACGACGGAGCTGCAGTGTCCACCGTCGTGACGATCGGAACCACCCTCGTCCTGTTGTGGATCGTGATCGCGAGGAGTATGCCCGTTTCCAGACTGTTTCCGCTGCAATCCATTTCGGTGATCTTTGTCATCACCGCGGGCACGACGGTCGGCGGTTGGTTCCTGGTGCAGCACTATCCCGGCGTGTGGCTGCTCGTGTCCGTTGCGGCGGCCCTGACGGTCGCGGCCTTGCTGTATGCGTTCGTCGCGATCGGACTCGCCGAGTCACCGTTTCCGGGATCAGCCGAGAAAGGACGACACCGTGCACGCACCCAGTGAGGACTACGGAACGAACGGACATATCGCCCGATTCGAGCCCCACCCGGCGGAGTCGAAGTTCGGTTTCGCGATCATTACGGACCGATACACATGTTATTCCAATGTTGTTGACATACAGTTCCATTCACGAACGGCACGGCTACGCGTACAGCGCGCGCACCCCGCTATCATCGAGACCGTTGGCTCCACTGAACACCGAAGCGGTACGTCCGCTCGCATCGACGACGGAAGGGTACGCGGTTGATGTCCGTCCACGATGCCGTCCACCGGGGTGACGTGCCCCCACCGATCGACCTCGCGGGCCACATGCGTGAACTGGGCCGAGCACTTCTCCCCGCCGTGATCATTGCCGCCCTGGTCGGTGCAGGCGTGTTCTACCTCAGAAGCGAACTCACCGAGAAGCAGTACGCCGCGTCGATCGTCACCGAGATCGAACCTGTCCAAACCCTCGTTCCCGGTGACGCGTTCATCGAACAGATGCGCGCGCCGTTCATCGAATTGGCCACCGATCGTGGCGTGCTCGATCAGGTCCTCTCACAGGTCGATGCCGGAGGAATGGACGCCGCGGAACTTGCCTCGAGCGTAGAGCTCTCGCCCGGTACCTCACCGGCGCTGTTGACCGTGACGGTGACGACCCGATCTCCCGAATTGGCCGCAGATCTGGCCGAAGCACTGGTGTCGACCATGGCAACTACCTCCTCTGCCAATGCGATCCGTGACTCGCAGGAGCGAACGGACGAGGGACAGTCCGCCATCGACGCGCAACAGTCGCGGGTGGACGCTCTCCCCGTCGACGATCCGAGTCGGCCTGCTGCTCTGTCCGAGCTCGCCGAACTACGCACCCGGCAGAGCGAACTCGAGGCCACTGCGAGCGGAGATCGGCTGGTGGTGCTGTCGAACCCCGAGCAGAGCACCACTCCGGTCTCACCGAAACCGGTCTCGGAGGCACTGGTCGCAGCACTCGCCGCTCTGATCGTCGCGGCCGAACTGATCGTGCTGCTCCGAGGCCGATTCGGCCGCAAGCCCTCTCGCTCCTGGGCCCGCCGAGTCTCGCGCAAATACGGTGCACACTTCGACCCCGCGACCGGCGACACGATGCCACCCGCTGTCGCGTCACGAATCGCCGCCCTCGAACGCGGCGACCGACCCGCGTCCAGGGGTGCACGACACGCTGCTCCCAAAGGTGAGAGCGTCGTTCTGCTGTTGGTCGGCGAAGGTGCGGACTTCGAGTCGACTCGCGGGCCGGGCCCGACAGCCGGACATCACAGAGCCACCGCCGAATTCGGACTGTCGGAACAGTGGTGGCACTACACCGACGTCGGTGACGTCGAGACCGTCGTGGTGCTGGTGTCGAAACGTGGACGGGACAAGAAAGCCGCAACCACAGCGCTGCGGCGGCTGAACGACTTCGCCATTCCCGTACACCTCGTACTGCAGAACAAGAACTCGACCCGACGAGTGGAACAGACCGCGCAGACGATCGCGCCGGAAGGCCAACGCGATGCCAGCTGACAGAATTGCCGTCGTACACGAGAGATTCACCGAGATCGCCGGTTCCGAGCATGTCGTAGAACAACTCGCACTGCACTGGCCCGCGGCCGAGGTGTTCGCGCCCATCGCCAGGCCGTCCGGGGTTCCGGCGGGAATCAGCCATGGGCCGCACACGTCCGGCCTCGATCGGGTGTACAGGGCGTTGGGCCAACGGTCGTACGCGCCCGTTCTTCCGATGATGCCGTTGGCCTTTCGTCGCATGCCGCTCCGCGGTTTCGATGCGGTCGTGGTGAGCCACCACGCATTCGCGACCCAGGCCGTGTTCGCTACGGACTCCCCGGTGATCGCCTACGTGCACAGCCCCGCACGGTGGGCCTGGGACCCCGAACTCCGTGCAGGCGAAGGCGGCGGCCGAGCCGGAGCGGCGATACTGACGGCGCTGTCCGCGGTTGCCCGTCGGTGCGAAATCGCTGCCGCACCGAAATTGACCACGGTGGTGGCCAACTCGTCTGCAGTCGCACGTCGGATCGACGACTGGTGGGGTCGAGACGACGCCGTGGTGGTCCATCCTCCCGTCGACACCGAGGGCTTCACTCCGGATCCGTCCGTCGAGCGGGAGAACTTCTTCCTGCTCGCGGGGCGTCTGGTTCCCTACAAGCGGCCGGACATCGCGGTGCGCGCTGCCGCCGAGGCCGACGTTCCCCTCGTGGTCGCAGGAGACGGTCGTGCCATGAACGCCTGCCGGGAACTGGCCGGACCGAAAACGACCTTCCTCGGACGGGTTTCACACGAGAAGCTCCTCGAACTGCACAGAACGACGCGTGCATTGCTGATGCCGGGAGTAGAGGACTTCGGCATCGTCCCCGTCGAGTCCATGGCGACCGGGACACCGGTCATCGCCTTGGGAGACGGTGGTGCCATGGACTCCGTGGTTCCCGGTAGGACCGGCCTGCATGTGAGCCCTGGCTCGGACGAAGAAGTCGTCGCCGGGTTCGCCGAGGCCATGCGCTCGTTCGATCCCGCCGACTACGATCGCGTCGCCATTCGCACGTGGGCGGAGGGCTTCTCACGAGCCAACTTCCGCAGTCGAATGCAGGAGATCGTCGATGCCGTCCGCTGAGCGAAGGTACCGCTCGACTGCGCTGGATCGCGTCTTCGCCGACACCCGGATAGTGACCGCGGTCGGTCCCGTTCGAGGCCTCGACATCGAGCGAACGCGACACACGCTCACCGCCGCCGAACATGTCGATGCGTCACCGCACATCGCGCTGGAACCACGCTCGGATGCTCGACTATGGCGATACCGCACCGACATCGCCGGCGACAATGTCACCTCCGATACCGGTCCCACCGACGATCTGGGACAGATGCTCACCGATATTCGATCGAGGAACGGCGCGCGTGGTCCACTCGAAGTGGTCGTGTTCGACGAGCATCTCGCCCTCGACTACTCGCACGGAATCGGTGACGGTCAGATCGGCGTGATGATGTTGGCGGCGTTCTGCGACGATGCCGACGGGTCTCTGGTTCCCGGACTCGCCGCAGGCTTACCTCCGAGCACGACATGGAAAGCCCTGTGGCGTCACTATTCTCGAAATCCGAAAACATTGGCGGACTTCTGGACACTGCGCTCGCGCCATCGGCCCGTATCGGACGCCTCCGGTCCTCGTCGCCGGATCGAGAACTGGGAAGCCGACAAAGTCAGCCGAGTCGGGTACATGAGCAGGGCCCGAGTCGACGAGCTCAAGCACTGGACGGCCGAGAACCTGCCCGGAGCGACCGCCGCGTCGGTATCCATTGCCCTCTGGAGCGCCGCGCTACGAGCAGAAGCCGTCGACGTCGACGATCACGTCATGGTGTTGTTCAACAGCAGACGCTATCTCGACCCGGCCCAGCAGAGTGCGCACGGAAATTTCGCCGTGGGCATTCCACTTCACCTCCCAGCCGACACGACACCCGTCGCAATCACCACAACGATGCGTGAGGTGATCGAATCCGGTTGGCCCATCGCAGTACTGGGCATGTCGCAACTTCGCGATGTGGCGTCACGGATTCGGCCTTCGGCACAGTCGCAGGAAAAGAATTCGGTCGTCGAGGTACCCGAGACCTTGCGGTTGGCCGTGAGCGACCTCGGGAGAGTGCGGGTGTTCGACCACCTCGACTGGGTCGACGACGGCAGGCCCCCGCAAATGGCCGCGTCGCTCGAACCGGACGGTCCGGACGGCTGCACGATGCTCATCGCCGAAATCGCCGGTGGGCGTACCTATACGGCCTCGTTCTGCAGCAAGATGGTCGAGGTCGCCGTCATGGATGCAGCGCTACGCAGAATGTGTGAAGACCCAGTGGCACTCCTCCGCGATGCGCACTGATCCGCCGGAACCACCTTTGCCGCACAGACGGGCCGACACATGACCGACGAGTCGACAGTTCTCTTCCTTGCACACACCGGCCAGGTGTCGGGTGCCGAGAAGGTGCTGCTGGATTTGATCGACGAGGCCACCCGTCGCGGCCAGGCCACCGTGATCGCCTGCCCTGCAGGCCCATTGGCAGATCGTCTACCCGACACGACGCGGCACGTCCGCATCCACGAGCTCGGATTGGGTGGACAACGTGGTGCCGCTCGCGGTGTCGCGGCGATCCGGATGATCGCTCGTTGGGTCGGTGCGGCACGCGCGGTGCGCACGATCGCCCGCGCACCGGGCACCGCCACTGTCGTGAACTCACTGTTCGCGCTCCCTGTGGCACGGTTTGCGCGACCCGCCCGCGGGGCGTCGTGGCTCGTACACGACACGATGACGTCTCTCAAGCAGCGCGTGGTGGTCCGGTTCGCCCGTCCAGCCGTTCGCGTCGCAGTCTCGGTGTCCGAGGCCACCGCAGTACCTCTTCGTAGAGCCGGCCTCCCTGTGGTGGTGTCACACAACGGAGTGCCGTGGCCGGTTCCGCGGTTCGGCGGTGCGCTGCACTCTCCGCCGGTAGTCGGAATGCTGGCGTTGTTGACGCCGTGGAAGGGACATCGCGTTCTGCTCGACGCCGTCGCCACACTTCCCGATGTCCGGGTCGAACTGGCCGGGGGTAGCTTCCCCGGCGATCGCGACTACGTCGACGAACTCCATGCGCGCGCCGCCGAACCGGATCTCGCCGGCCGTGTCGAGTTTCTCGGGCACATCGACGCCGAGTCCGCTCTACGCAGATGGGACATCGTCGTCTCGGCAAGTACGTCTCCGGAAGCCGGCCCGTTGTCGGTCCTGGAAGCGATGTCGCACGGGCTGCCGGTGATAGGAACCGACCACGGCGGTACACACGAGTTTCTCGCCGACGGTGCCGGGGTTCTGGTCGAGCCGGGTAACTCCGCGGCGCTCGCCGCTGCTGTGTCGGCCGTCATCGACGACGACGACCGACGACGCCTACTCGGCGAGACTGCCAGATACCGGGTGGCCAGCCGACACGACATCGGCGACACGCTGCCGGAGCTGCTGCATCGATTGACCAGCTGAGCGCGCCCCACCGGCGGCTCGAACTCGGTGATATTCGAACATCGACTAGCACGGCTGTGTTTCAATCGTGTCCCGACTGGAACGAGGGGGCACTGTGACTCGCGCACTGACGAGGTCGAACGAGCATTACCAATGGGGCATGGGCGTGATGACGTCACTCGCTGTCACCACCCTCGTCAAGCGAATCGTCTCGGCCGCCGCTCTGGCCATGGCCGTCGTGGTCACCCTCGAGCTCGCGTTCGGTTACGGCGCGACCACACCCATCCCCTCGATCGTCCAGTGGACCTGCATGATCGCCGCCTACATCATGGGCGCGTTCTGGTGGTTCGGTCCGTGGCCGACGCTGGGGCAAGCGTTCGCCTTCGTCATCATCGCCGATCTGGCGATTTTCGGTGCCACCATCACCGCTAACTTCGCGCCGGAAGTCACCCTCGGCAAGTGCACTTTTCTCATCCCGATGGGAATGCTGGCCGGATTCTTCTTCGACAAGTGGCGACTGGCTGCTCACATCGCCGCGTGCCTGCTGGGAACGTCCATCGTCGCGGTGTACATAGTGCTGGAGCGGGACGTCGACACCTTCGTCGCGGTGGTTCTGTGGGCCCCGATCGTCGTGACACTGACCGGTTTCGTGTTGATGTTGCAACTGACGACACAGTCGATTCGAACGGAATTCGAGTAGTACCCGACAGGTTCCGTCAGAACGTCAGCAGGACTTTGCTCGACCGGGACGCATCGGCGACGAGTGCGAACGCATCGAGCGCCTGGACGACTGGGTAGTCCGCTGTGATGACGGGTGCAACATCGAGCGAACCGTCGGCGGACGAACAGGAGATTCACAGTGCGCACATTTCCCCTCCCCCACATCGGGACGGACGTCTCGAGCATTGTGCTGGGGTTCATGCGCATCACCGATCTCGACGACGACCGGATACGGCGGTTGGTGTACACCGCCCTCGACGTCGGCGTCACGGTGTTCGACCATGCGGACATCTACGGCGGAGCCCCGCATACGTGCGAGAAGCGATTCGGTGACGCAGTGACACTGACCCCGTCGCAGCGCGAGAGCATCGCCATTCAGAGCAAGGTCGGTATTCGCGAGGGCTGGTTCGACTTCTCCGAGGATCACATCGTCACGACGGTCGAAGGGTCACTCCGCGCACTCGGTATCGATCATCTGGACACGCTGCTACTGCACCGCCCGGACACCCTTGTCGAGCCGGAGGAGGTCGCGGCGGCATTCGACCGACTGCACGCGTCGGGCAAGGTGCTGGGCTTCGGAGTCTCCAATCACACTCCCGGTCAGATCGAATTGCTGAAAACTGCTGTCACCCAGCCCATTCTGTTCGATCAGGTACAGCTGAGCATCGTGCATTCGCCCGTGATCGCGGCCGGCTTGACCGCCAACATGAGCGCCGAAGAGCAATCGATCGACCGCGACAACGGATTGCTGGACTACGCGAGAACGCACGGCATCACCCTGCAGGCATGGTCTCCGTTCCAGAGCGGTACACCCTCCGGCGTCTTCGTCGGAGACCGCGAGAATTACGCCGACCTCAATGTCGCATTGGACGAGATCGCCGATTCACACGGCACCACCCCGTCGGCGGTGGCGACTGCGTGGATCACCCGACACCCAGCCAACATCCAGGTAGTGCTCGGCACCACGAATCCCGATCGTGTGGTCGACGCCGCCCGCGGTTCGGACGTCCGCCTGACCAGGCAGGAGTGGTACCGACTGTTCCGGACTGCCGGTCACACACTGCCGTGAACGATGCTCAGCCACGTCACATCTGCCGTTACCTCATCGTTATCGACTAGCCATCACTCCGTGATGAACAGGCCTCGATACAGTGACGTTGCGCTGTCAGGATTACCGCACGGCATGCAACGGAACCTGTAGCCCTCGGGTTCTACCCAGTGCATGTCGGTCGTTAGGCCATCCGAACTGAGAGGTTCGCATCGTGACTGTCACCGACCACCTCGATTCCCCCTTCGCACCCGTCGGGCGCGGCAACGCTCACTACTCGGTATCCACCGAGCTCTACTCTCCTCACCTGACCGTCGTCCGCGTCACGGGTGAACTCGATCTGAAGTCTCGTTCCGTTCTCGCGCAGGTGCTCGACGATGCCCTGCACACGGAAACAATTGTGCTACTGGACTTGTCGGAGGTCACCTTCATGTACTCGGGCGCAGGGTGCGTGGTCCTCGACGCAGCGGCACGCAGTGCAGGACGTCTCGAGGTGTTCGCGCCGACGCGGCCCGCTCGTCTCGTCCTCGAGGCCTTGGGCGCGGCGACCATCGTGGCGGATCCGCGCGCTGCCTGACCGGTAGAGGTTTGCGGACCGCCCGATTCGGCAAACCCCAGGTGGACAGCGACTCCCGACGGCATGTTCTGCCGCGAGCCGCCTCCACTGGACCGAAGCGGCTCGTTCGACTTGCCGCGTGGAGCATCTCACGCACACCGAGGCAAGGATCGACAATGTCCGACCAGTTCAGCAAAGCCGACCCGACCACCGCTTTTCCACTGCCCGATCGGGCCGAGCAGGGTCGCCTCGACCACCCGGGCCTGACACGCGACATGGTCACTGCGCCCGATCACGGCGAGAATTCGTACCGCGGATCGGATCGACTGCACGGCCGCAAGGCATTGATCACCGGCGGCGATTCGGGCATCGGCCGTGCTGTTGCACTTGCGTTCGCCCGCGAGGGTGCCGACGTCGTCATCGCACACCTCGAATCCGAAGGCCCCGACGCGCAGGCCACCGTCGACCTCATCGAGGGAGCAGGCCGCGCGGGTAGAGCCATCGCCTGCGATCTCACCGACGAGTCACAGTGCGTGAAACTGGTCGACACCGCATCCGAGGTACTCGGCGGTCTCGACATCGTCGTCAACAACGCCGCGTTTCAGATGGCTCAGATGGGCGGGATCGCCGACATCACCACCGAGCAGTTCGATCGGGTGCTCAAGACCAACCTGTACGCCTTGTTCTGGATCTCGAAACGCGCCGCCGAAATCATGGACGCAGGATCGACGATCATCAACACGACCTCGATTCAGGCGTCGAATCCGTCTCCGGAATTGATGGACTACGCGACCACCAAAGCGGGAATCGTAGCCTTCACCAAGGGCCTCGCCGGCGACCTTGCAGAGCGCGGCATTCGCGTCAATGCTGTTGCACCCGGCCCGATCTGGACGCCGCTCATTCCCGCGACGATGCCGGCCGAGAAGTACGAGAAGTTCGGTGAGACCGTTCCGCTCGGACGACCCGGCCAGCCGGCGGAGTTGGCTCCGTCCTATGTGTTCCTGGCATCGAACGAATCGAGCTACATCACCGGCGAGACCATCGCCGTCACCGGCGGAACGCCCTTCAACTGATCGTGTCGCCGTTCTCCGATCCGCGCCACGCGAGAAGCACGCCGTCTCCTTCGGGGCGTCGCCACGGCAGAAACAGCGCGACGGTCAGCGCACATGCCATAGCGGCCCCGACGGTGACGAACGACGCGAGCTGAAAGCCTTCGAGTGAGGCCGCCTTCATCGCATAGACGAGGTCGGCCTTCTGCGACGCGAAGATCGGATTGGTGGGCGCTTTCACGATCTCGATGACGCTGACGACAGTTTCGCGAGCAAACGCTTTTTGGTACGGCTCCATGATCGCGTCGGGTATCGCGTCGATCTTCGGACCGACCTGCGCGGTGTAGATCGACGCGACGATCGATCCGAGCACCGCAACTCCGAGGGTTCCGCCGACCTCGCGGGTGGTGTCGTTCACCGCCGAGCCCGCCCCTGCTTCGCCGAGCGTCACCGAGGACATGATCGACTCGGTGGCAGGGCCCTGCACGATCGCCAGGCCGAGGCCCATCAGAATCATCGACACGAGAACCGGCCCCAGATAAGGCGTTTCGACCTTCACCTGACCTGCGATGAACATGCCGATGCTCATCACCACGAGCCCGAAGACGATCACGGCCGTGGTTCCGATGCGTTGCGCGATGATCGTGGCCAGCGGTGCACCGATTGCAATGGATATCGCGAAAGGCAGCGAGTGCACACCGAACTGCAGCGGGGTCAGCTCCATCACGCCCTGGAAGTACTGGGTGATCATGAACAGGAAGCCGAACATACTGAAGTACGCCACAGCAATGGCCAAGGCGGGCAGTGAGAATCTCCGGTTTCGGAACAGGTTCAGGTCCAACACCGGAGACGGTGTTCGCAGCTCCCACCAGACGAATGCAACGACCGCTGCCGAGCCGGCCGCGTATGCACCGATGCTGGTGGCAGACAACCAACCGTTGTGCGGCGCTTCGATGATCGCCCAGACCAGCACGGTGATGCCGGCCAACGACAATGCGATACCGACGGGGTCGTACTTGGCGACATGCTCCGCTTTCGATCCCGGAACACAGGCCAGTGCGGCCACCAGAACGAGCAGTGCCACAGGAACATTGATCCAGAACACCGAGTGCCACGAGAAGTGCTCGAGCAGAAATCCGCCCGCGGTGGGGCCGATGGCGATGGCGAACCCGGCCATGGCCGTCCAGGCCGCGATGGCCAGCGCCCGCTCCTTGGCGTCGGTGAAGATGTTGATGATCAGGGCAAGGGTCGCCGGGAAGACCGCAGCCGCACACACGCCCATTGCCGCTCGGGCAGCGACCACCTGCCCCAGATCGGCAGCGACAGCGCCGCCGATCGACATCACCGCGATACCGGCGAGCCCGACGATCATGACCTTCTTGCGGCCGTAGCGATCACCGAGGTGCCCGAATGCCAGCAGCAGCCCCGCGAACGTCAGTGTGTAGGCGTCGACGACCCATTGAAGCCCGCTGATGTCGGCACGGAGCTGCAGTCCCATGGAAGGCAGCGCGACGTTGACGACGGTGTTGTCCAGCACGACGAGCAACTCGGCCACGCAGATCACGAGCAGTGCGAGGTATCGCCGACGGATATGCGGCTTGCCTGTTCGATGACGCGAGGTAGTAAGTGACGACATGACACTCCCCTTCGACTATGACGTTCGGCATAGTTCTGATGGGAAGTTAGCTGTTACTCGTAGTAATAGCAATACCAATGGCCGCACCACCGCCTGCGTCAGCGACCGGCCGACACCTCCACGACCGCCTCGAGCAGGGCCAGCAGCTCCTGCTCCGTCCGATCGAGTGCGGTGATCGATCGCTGCGCCTTGGCCACGATCAACGCGCCTTCGATGGCCGCGATCGCAAAGGTGGCCAACGCGTGAGATCGCTCGCGGGCGACACCGCGCTGCCACAGCGACGCTGCGATGGTGTCTTCCCAGGAGGAGAACGACTCACCCGCCGCCGTCACGGCACCGGGAGCATTGAGCCCCTCGAGCGCGGCGGGAGCGACCGGACACCCCGCTACGAAGTCGGTGGCCAGCAACTCTCCGCGAAACCCTTCGATGATGGCGCGGACGGTGGCAGCGGGGCCTGCCGCGGTGAGGCCGGCCGAGATCATCGCGCCCATGGTGGCTCCCGCAGTGCGCGTCGCCTCTTCCACGAGCTGGGGCTTGCCGCGCGGAAAGTGGTGGTAAATCGAGCCACGGGGTGCGCCCGCGTGTTCGATGACGTCGGCCAGCGACGTCGCTTCAACGCCGCGTCTGCGAAACAGGTACGCAGCGCTGCGCAGCATGTCATCCCGAGCGCTGCTTCGACTCGCCATCCGAACCTCCCGTGAGAAAGTCACTATCGTTGACGTGACGTCGCGTTACATCTACAGTCACCCTGTAGCTATGCTGTTGAGCATAGCTGGAACAGCAGTCCCGAGACCGGAGAAACGCCATGTCCCTCGACACCGACGTGATCGATCTGCACAGCCCGCTCACTCTCGCCTGCGGGCAGATCCTGCCGAATCGTGTGATGAAGGCAGCTCTCAGCGAAGGACTGTCCACCGCCGAGCACGGCCCGGACTCCCGCCTGGAAACGCTGTACCGCCAGTGGGGCGCGGGCGGCTACGGCCTGGTGGTGACCGGCAACGTGATGGTCGACCGGTCCCATCTCGGCGAACCGGGCAATGTCGTCATCGAGGACGACCGCGACCGCGATGCGCTGGCCCGTTGGGCGAAGGCAACATCCGACGGCGGTGCCCCCATCTGGATGCAGCTCAATCACCCCGGTCGACAGGCCAACCCGCTCGTCACCCGCTCCAAGCCCGTTGCACCGTCTGCCATCGCCCCCAACATCCCGGGAATTCCTGCACCTCGGGCATTGAGCGAGAACGAGATTCACGAGATCATCGGACGATTCGCCACCGCAGCGGCCGTGGCCGAGACGGCCGGCTTCGACGGCGTCCAGATTCACGGGGCGCACGGCTACCTGGTGTCGCAGTTCCTGTCGCCTCTGTCCAATCGGCGCGACGACACCTGGGGCGGCGACCTCGACGGACGGATGCGATTCGTCCTCGAAGTGGTCCGCGCAATCAGAGCAGCGGTGTCTCCGAGTTTCGCGGTGGGAATCAAACTGAATTCGGCGGACTTCCAGCGCGGCGGGTTCAGCGAGGAAGAATCGCGCATCACCGTCGAGCATCTCGTTCGAGAATCGATCGATCTGATCGAAATAAGCGGTGGCAGTTACGAATCACCCGCAATGATGGGTACCGCGAGCACCCGCGATCGGGAGGCGTACTTCCTGGAGTACGCGCGAACGGTGCGCGACGCGGCCGGAGCGGTGCCGCTCGCGGTCACCGGAGGCTTCCGCACCCGCTCGGTGATGAGTTCGGCAGTGCGATCGGGCGAGTGCGACATGGTCGGCCTGGGCCGTCCGACTGCCCTCGCCCCGGCCGTCGCGAGCTCGCTGGTCGACGGCACGCTGGATCGGGTCGAATCTCCGCGCGTGGCCCTGCGCGTCCCGTCGAAGGCCGGCGCGTTCAAGCAGATCAACGGCGCTCTCGATCTGCAATGGCACACCGACCAGCTGCAGCTCATCGGAGCTGGGCAGCAACCGAATTCGAGCCGTCCGGCATGGAAGACTGCGGCAACGATGATGCAGCGCAACGGCTGGGACGCGTTCCGCAACCGCCGAAGCGCCGCTCGGACCGACACCTCCGCTGCAGTGGCAAAATTCCGCCGCGAGCGCTGGATCGGCAAGCACATTGCGAATCCGATCGTCAACGGACTCACATCGATCGGTGTCCGGACCTCTCTGGTCACCGATATCGAGACCGTCGGCCGCAAGTCCGGTCTGCGCCGGCAGGTACCGGTGTCGGCAGTGTTCGACGACACCGGAGCTTGGCTGATCTCCCAGCACGGAACCCGATCCGGCTGGGGAGCGAACATCACCGACGAACCCAGGATCCGACTACGTGTGGGCACCCGATGGCTCACCGGCACAGCGACTTTCGTGCCCGACGACGACGTCGCCCTCCGAGCGCGAACCTTCTCGAACAATGCGGTTCTCGGACGCTTGATCGAAGCAGGCTTCCGCGCGTTGCAGACCGACCCGATCTCGGTTCGGGTGGAGTTCGACGACTGACCTGGATGTTGCCCAAAAATTAGGTTTGCTTTACTTAAGTTGTGAAGACGCTCCCCCACTTGTCGGTCACCCTCGGCGCGGTCCTTGTCGCATCCCTGGTCTCGTCCTGCGGTGCCGGCACAGAACCGGCGGCGACGAACTCGGCGACGCATTCGGTCACCACGCAGTTCGACACCGTCGAGGTACCCGATCGAATCGAGTCGGTCGTCGTGATCGACGGCCGACGCGACCTCGACATCGCCCTCGCGTTCGACTTGCCCATCGTCGGGATTCCGGTGGAAACCGAGGCCCCGCCCGAAATTCCCGGCCCGCTGACCGAGCCCACGAGGATCCTGCTTGCAGCCGGAGTGCCCGAGCTGTATCCACGGAACACCGTCGACCTCGAAGCCATCGCACGCGTCGATCCTGACCTGATCATCGGCCGCGACGAGGTGGTCGAAGAAATTTACGATCAGCTGAGTGCGATCGCGCCGGTGTTGCCGGTCGGCTCCACCGGCACCGGGGTCAGCTGGCAGCAGGATGTCGCATCGATCGGTGCAGCACTGAATCGCCAGGACGAAGCACGAGCGATAGTCGACGAATACACCACTCGCGTGGACGAACTCACGACGCAGTACGCCGCTTCGATTGCCGATACCGCCGTCCTGCCGGTCAGCACATCGGAGAACGGCGGGATCTCGATCGGACGTGACCGGGTGACGTCCATCGCGCTAGAGGATGTGGGAGCCCGCTTCGGATCCGCCTGGACCGCCGCCACTCCGGAAATCGAGTACGGACCGGAGAACGTCACCGCCGCATCCGACGCCGTGGCGATGATTGCCGCAATCACGTCGGAGAAGGATCTGCAGGCGATGAACGCCAATCCGCTCTGGACCGGATTACCGGCTGTACGCAACGACCGCATCGTCAGGACGGACAAGTTCACCAACGACGGCGGACCACTGACCGCGCTGTGGACCCTCAGGTTGGTGGAGCAGCTCTACGACCCGAGTTGATCACCGACCTTCGACGAACAAAGTCCTACTCGACGGCAGCCACGCCGGAGTCGCATAATCAGTCGATGGAACCGACACCCACGGGCACGCTGCGCAGCAGCGACAGCGGCTTCGCTCTGGAATTGACCAGGACCATCGCCGCTCCGCGCGAGGACGTGTGGGCCAGCCTCACAGAATCGCCTCGAACGGCGCTGTGGTTCGGGCCGTGGGAGCGTATCTCGGACAGCACCGTTCGCGTCACGATGCGCTTCGAGGAGGGCGAGCCGGCCTCGGACATGGCCGTCGAAGCATGCGAGCCGCCCAGCCGACTGGCCGTGCGAACCATCGACGAGATGCAGTGGCAGCTCGAGGTTCGCCTCGACGAGAAGGATGGTTCGACGGTCCTGATCCTGGTACACAGTTGCGAGAGCACCGACGGCCTGGGCGACATCGGCCCGGGATGGGAGTACTACCTGGACATGCTCGTCGCGTCCAGAGACGGCACTCCGTTGCCGAGCTTCGACGACTACTACCCGTCACAGCAGCAGTACTACGCATCACTGCGCCCGAATTGAGTCAGTGGTTGCGAAGCTCGTCGATCAGCTCGTCCTTCTTCAGCTTCGAGTAGCCCTCGAGGCCCAATTCTTTGGCTCGGTCGGTCAGTTCGTCGACCGTCCAGTCCTCGTAGGATCCGGACTCTCCGCCCTTCTTCCCGACCTGCCCCCTCCCCTTGTTCGCGGCCGCGTTGGAGATGCGAGCAGCCTTCTCCTTGGAGTTGCCTTCCTCGCGGAGCTTCTCGTACAAGCCCTGGTCCTTCAACTGCGGCTGGTCCTCGGTCTCGTTCTTCTTCGACGGCATCGGAACTCCCATAGCTGGACTACTTCGATGTTCTGAGCGCTACCCGGTCTGCGCGACGACTAATCACGCTCCCCGAGGTCCGCGAGTTGGTGTGCAACGAGCGTCATCGGGTATGCGAACGGGATGAAATCCGATCGATCGCAACCAGCGGACCGGGATGCACCCGACGACCGCGCCAACACCGAGGCGGAAGGTGAGCCGCTCTCGGTCGGTGTGGTCAGTGATGACGGATTCGCGTCGACGGTCGCGTCTGCCATCGTCGCCAAGTTGCCCGATCACGCGATGATCGACGGGGAGCGGCGCGAGATACGCGTATCAGGGGCATCGGTTCCGCTTCCGCCCACGGCGACAGGTGCGGCCCCGCTGGGACAGTGGCTTGCATCCGTGAAGGCAGATGCCAATTACGACATCGTGTTGTGTGTGTCGGAGGTACCTCGCCGCCAGGGTTCACGCCCGGTGATCGCCGAGACCCGGGACGGCACGACCGGAGCGCTGTACGTACCCTCCTTCGGCACCCTGGCGGTGCGACGACGCGCTGTCGCGGCTGCGTTGGCCGTACTGCACGAATTGATCGAAGCCGACGACTCGTCTCGTCTTCCGAGGAGGTACTTCAAGTCCCGCTGGGCATCCAGTGACTCCGGCGAGGGTG
Organism: Rhodococcoides navarretei; assembly: GCF_038069675.1. Classification (NCBI taxonomy): domain Bacteria; kingdom Bacillati; phylum Actinomycetota; class Actinomycetes; order Mycobacteriales; family Nocardiaceae; genus Rhodococcoides; species Rhodococcoides navarretei. The sequence continues at coordinate 1,866,487 of NZ_JBBPCN010000001.1, read as the reverse complement.
ACGAAGTGCTGCTGACGTCGAGCATCTTCGGCCGAATCAGGTTGGTGTCGGGGATGATTCGATGTAATCGACCGTGGCGATTGGTGCCGACTCTGTCGAGTGCGCTTGCTGCAGCCAGTGCCGCCTCCGCCTTCGGCGTGTTCTACGCGAGCATCTGGCAGATGGCGGCATCGATGAGTCTGGGTCGACTGGCGATGATCGGGGTCACGGCTGTGATCGCCATGACGGTGTGGGTGATTCTTCCCAACGGCCTGTGGGAGAAGCGGACGTTCCGCCCCTCCACGATCGATCGTTGGATGTACAACGCAGCCACCGTGGGAACGGTCATCACCGGTGCGCTGTGCATGTACGCGCTACTGTTCGTAGTCGTATTGTGCTCGGCTGCGGTGGTTATCTCACCGGAGTTCCTGACCGAGCAGATCGGTCGTCCGGCGTCGATCGGTGACTACTTCTCCCTCGCTTGGCTGGCCGCGTCGCTCGGTACGGTTGCGGGCGCAGTGGGCTCGTCGGTCGCCGATCGCGAGGACATACTCGATGCCACCTATGGTCACCGTGAACTGATTCGTCGGCAGTCGGCCACGTCGTCGTGACGCTCCCTCGAACCTGTCTCGTTGTGAGTGAGAACAAGAAAAGCTGGGTACGTTCAGAACATGCCATATCTGGATCGCGTTGACGACGTATTCGTGTTGAGTCTCGGCAATCGAGGGGTCGACGACACCGAGAACCGCATCGGTCCGAACTGGATTGCCGAAATGAACGCGCTTCTGGACGAGGTCGAGGCGTCCTCCGGCCCGGCCGCTTTGGTGACCACCGCAACGGGCAAGTACTTCTCCACGGGCGTCGATCTGTCATGGGGGGCCGAAAATCTCGATCAGATCAACCGGTTCATCGGCACTGTTCAGGAGCTGTTGGTGCGCTTTCTGACCTTCCCGATGCAGACCGTCGCGGCCATGCAGGGGCACACCTACGGCGGTGCAGCATTCTTCGTGATGGCACACGATCACCGCATCATGCGATCGGATCGCGGATTCCTGTGCTTCCCCGGCGTCAACATCGGGGCGACCTACAGCCCGGGAACCGTCGACATGGTGCGGGCGAGATTGGCTCCGCATGCCTTCCACGAGGCGCTGACGACCGGGCGTCGCTACGGCGGTGGCGACGCCATGGCGCTCGGACTGGTCGACGCGGTGTCGACTGCGGAGCGTCTGCGCGACGACGCCCTCGCCCGCGCAGCTGCGTTGGTCGGTACGCGCGGTGATGTTCTGGGCGACATCAAACGCACAATGTACGCGAGTGAGATTCGCTCCCTGCTGACGCCTGTCGCAGGCGTCGACGAGATGGAATGGGTCTCGAACTAGGCGGTGCTGTCAGTGCACCACCAGGACCGGACATTCGGCGTGATGCACCAGGTTCTGGCTCACCGATCCCAAAATCGCTGCGGTGAAACGGTTTCGACCGCGACTGCCCACTACCAACACCCGGGACGTCGCGGAGATCGACCGGAGTTCGTGTGCCGCCGAAGCACCGACGGACACTGCCCGAACCGGCACCGACGGATACTTGTCCCGGTAGGTATCAACGTTGGCCTGCAACCACTGTCGTTCTGCCTCACGAAGGTGCTGCCAGTCGACCGGCGTGCCGTAGTCGAGTTGGTCGGTTTCGTGCACGGCACCCACGTGGACGGCGAGTAGCTCTGCACCGAGAATTTTCGCCAGTTCGAATGCTGCCGACAGTGCGCGCTTCGACGGTTCGGATCCATCCACCCCCACCGCGACGGGGGCCGACACGCCCCCGGAATCGCCACGTTCGTGCCACACGAGCACGGGGCAGGTCGCGGCATTGACGATTGCCGTCGTCGAGTACCCGAAGACGATGTCGCGCAACGGACCCGACTCGCACGCGCCCACGACGAGCATCGCCGAGTCCGCAGACAGCGCCTTCGCCATCCGCGCAGCCGACAGCTCGGACACCTCCGATTCCACTGTCACCTGGGGATCGACCCCGTGCACGACGTCTACGGCGCGGGCGAGTACGCCTTCGCTCTCCTGCCGCAGCCGCGTCGGGAAGTCGGTGGTGTCGAGCTCGGCGGCGACCGCTGCACTCCACTCGTCTTTCGGTGCACCGTGAACGAGGTGCACCGATGTCGATGCCGCTCGAGCGAAGTGCGCCGCCCACTCGGCCACCCCCTTGTCCGTGGGTGAACCGTCGACCACGACCGCTAGCGGTCCGTCGAATGTGGTTGCCGCGATCGTGTGGTCCATCGTTCCTCCGTTGGCCGAAGACGGTTTCTGCGTCGTCTTCTACGATCGCCGCTTCCTCGGCACACCAATAGGGCATTTGGCCACCGGTATGACGGGTAGTTCGGGCTTGTGACCTATGCCCGAGCCACCAGAGGTGCAACTTCGGTGCCGAGGAGTTCGATCCCGCGCAGTAGGTCGCTGTGGGCCAGCCGTGGATTGGTCATCTGCAGCGACAATCGGTCCACACCGCCCAGTTGTTCGCTCACCCGCAGGATCTTGTCTGCCACCGTCTTCGGGTCTCCCATGAAGAACGCACCGTTGGGGCCGGACGTGGCGTCGAACTGCTGGCGGCTGGGCCGAGCGAATCCACGCTCCCGAGAGATCTTGGTGAACATCTCGTTCCAGCCGGGGTAGATGGTGTCTGCCGCGGCCGTCGTGGTCTCGGCGACGAAGCCGAACACGTGCAGGCCCACCTTCAGCTGCTCCGGCGGATGTCCCGCCTGCGCTCCGGCGCGACGGTACAGATCGACGAGCGGGGCGAACTGGCGCGGCTCTCCGCCGATGATGGCAATCATCAGGGGCAGTCCCAGAAGCCCTGCGCGAGCAAAGGATTCAGGCGTCCCGCCGACGCCGACCCAGATCGGCAACGGATCCTGCAGCGGACGCGGGTAGATACCCTGACGGTTCAGTGCCGGGCGGTGTCGACCCGACCAGGTGACCTCGACGTTGTCGCGGATCTGGAGCAGGAGGTCGAGCTTCTCGGCGAAGAGCGAGTCGTAATCGGCCAGATCCAGGCCGAACAGCGGGAACGACTCGGTGAACGATCCGCGGCCCACGACCAGGTCGATCCGGCCCTTGGAGATCAGATCGAGGGTGGCGAACTCTTGGAACACCCGGACCGGATCGTCTGCGCTGAGTACCTTGACCGCGCTGCCGAGTCGGATGTTTTCGGTGCGCGCGGCTGCGGCGGCCAGAATGATCGACGGGGCCGAGTCGTAGTACTCGCTGCGATGATGCTCGCCGATGCCGAACGAGTACAGCCCGACCTGATCCGCGAGGGCGATCTCCTCCAGCAGATGGCCCATTCGCTCCTCGGGAGCGATCACCTGGTTGTCGGTCGGATCGGTCACGGAAGAGACGAAGCTGTCTACGCCCAGATGCATGGTGGGGCCTTTCGATTCGGGATGGTCGCCTCCATCAGCATCGATGAAGATTCAATTATTCCGATGCGCGGGACACAGGGCGCGGGCTACTCCCCCCATCGCTTCAACTCGCCGGCCGCGTAGTACATCTGCTGCGACGCGCCGAAACGAACGAGCAACTGCTGCTTCTCCTCGTAGAACCAGACCACGGTTCCGTACATACCTGCCATGGGCCCGCTCAGCGGTGTGACTCCGTCGCCTACCTCGAATCCGTCCATCCCTGCACCGTACCGATCGAGGGTGCCGAAATCGGACGCCCACCGTTCGGCTTATCGCCGTCCGCGCTTGTGTGCGCGCCGTTCCTCCAGCTTTCGCTTGCCGTAACCCCATGTGATGCGGCCCAGACCCTCGAAGAGTCGGCTGGAAAGACTCCTGCGGCCGCTCATGCGGTGACCTCGTTCTCAGCGCTGTTCATATTGGCTTGATCCTTTCTCGTAGGCAGCAGGGCATTTCGGTACCAACGTGTACCTGCTAGCTGCGCCTTATGAGTCGAATCGAGCAGGAGCAAACACACATCGGTCACGCGTGATCTACATCACCGGCAATGTGCTGGGCATCGAGTTACGCCCGCGCGACCAGTCGGTCGATCCACTCGAGCGACCCAGGATAGGCAGCGACGTTCGAGGCCGTGTGGTCGAACGCAGGTATCAGATCGGTTCCGAAATCGAACTCGCGGACGGTGATGTCCACGGCACCTGCAGCGCGCCAACGCTGCGCAAGGAGCCGGCTCTGCTCGATCTCGACGGAGGTGTCGTGGACACCGTGCACGATCATCACGGGTGCGACGGGCGCGGTGAACCCGATGGTGTTCTCCTCCGTCAGCGGACCCAGCACAGGTCCCGTCATCAGTGCGCTCAGCGACGTGCCGTCGGCCGTCAGATCCTCGGACCGAAATGATCCGTGAGCGAGCGCGTCGGTAGTGCAGAAGTCCTGTGCCGCATCGAGAGACGCCCGCCCGCGGGCGTTGAAGAGGGCGCGGATCCGGTCGGCTCGGTCGGGGTGCGCGCCGATCAGGCCGCCGATCGTGTACAGCATCGTCGCGGCCCACGCGGAGCCGTCCTGACCGTCGACGCGGACCACCGGATCGGCCGGGGCGGCACCGACGAAGGCCCCGACCACGGACAAGTCGGGCGCGTAGGTGGAAGCGAGTTCCGCGGCAGCGGCCGACGCGACACCGCCCGCCGAGTATCCGTAGAGCACGACAGGCGCGTCGGACTCCCGTGCCGCAGCCCGCGCCGCGTCCAGCACGGCGCGGGCACTGGCGGTCCGCCCCAGAAACTCGTACTCGCCAGGGGTTCCCAGCCCCTGATAGTCCGTCGTGACCACCTGGTACCCCTGGGCCAGTAGTGGCAGCAATGCCGGCATCGTGGTTGCCAGTCCCAACTCGGAGGACCCCGAGCAACGATCGGCAACCCCGTAACTGCCTGGCGCGTAAGCGATCACGGGCCGCGGTCCGGGGCCTGGCCACGCACGGATCGGTGTGACCAGCAGCCCCGACACCGCCACCGCACGATCACGAGGATCGGCCGATCGGTACAGAATGCGCTCGGTGTGCGATCCCAGAACGTCGAGTTGCGGCACGGGTTCTCGGCGCACGATGGACCCGGGTGCGTATGCCTCCAGGCCGACGACGGGCGCGCCGTAGAAGTCGGCAGCGACGGGAGCCGCCGATACGGGTGCGACCGACAGAGCGCAGGACGCAACAATGACGAACACGGCGAAGGCGACGGAAGGGAGTCTCATCTCGCGAGCAAGTATGCGGCCCCGAGTACGGTTCCGCATTCCGTGTTTCACCACAGGCAATACGGTGGCGGTGCCAGGTGGATCGCCATCACGGTCGGCCTCCTATTTACCCCGCTTGATCCACGTCGGGACGAGCCTGCTCACCTCCGGTGGGCCGGCCAAAAGTGGAGCTACTTCGCGTTCGTACGCTCGGTAGGCGGGATGCTCGAGAAATGTGCGCGCGTCCTCGGCAGTGCGGTAGTGCTGGAACGCCGTGATGCCATCGGAATCGTCGGAATCGATACCGTAGTAGTAGGCGAGATGCCCAGGATTGTCCAGCACGGCTGGTGCCAAGTGCTTTTCCCACAGGGCCCGAACGGCGTCGCGTTGATTCGGCAGGGTCTTGTGGGTGACGACCACGGTGACACCGAGCACGTCCTCGGGTTCAGCTGGCATGACGGGTTCCTTTCGACCTGAGTATCCGATGCCCGGCGATCATGTCCCATGGTTCGGACATTCGACGGCGGCTCCAAAGAAACTGGGTGGCCGCAATTGTCCGGCCTGTAGTGTCGCCGATCATGATCAAGCGAACTGCGGCGAGATCGGCGGTTGTCGCGGGCGCCGCCATCGCGTCGACCGTCTGTGTGCCGGTGCCGGCACATGCGCACCACTCTGAATTTACGCCTCTGCCGGTGGCTTACTCACTGGGAGAGAACTTCTCGGCCCCGTGCAGTGGACAATTGACAGGTGCTGTCCACACACCGCACGACAAGCCGGGGCAGGTGACGGTGTCCGTGTCGTGGCTTCCCTTCTTCACCGGCGAGTGTCACAACGCGATATTCGTGAACTATTGGTCTGCCGTCGGAGAGAACGGACAGGGCAGCGGCAATCGTTTGATTCTGTTGCCCTTCGTTTCTCGGGCGTTCGAGCCGCTGACAGGAGAAATTACCTTTCCGATGCCGTCGGGTGGTGGTTCTATGACCGTCGCACCCAACGCGGTGAGTACGACATATCTCGATCCGTTGGCAAACACAGTGCGGTTCGCCGTTGTGTGACACACGCGCATCGAAGTCGGCGCTCATGGTTCGGCGGTTGCGGCCGTGATGCGCTCGGCGTGGCGGCTGAACCGAACACCGCTGCTGATCTCGCTGAGCGCCATCGCAATCCTGATCACGACAACTTTGACGGCTGGGTTCTACGTTCCACGCTATCCGCAGATGTCTTGGTCGTTCCTGCGAATGTGTTCTCGATGGAACGATGTCGGGCCGTGCAGGCCGGAGACCGCACTGACCTTGTCGACGTTGTGTGCGCTGCTTCTACCGTTGCTGCTCGGGATGTTCGTCGGAGTCCCCGCATTTGCCCGCGAACTGGACACACGTACCCATGTACTGGCGCTGACACAGTCCGCGAGTCGAATCACGTGGTACCTCGCGACCGTCGTCGTTGTCTTCCTGCCTATCTCGGCTGCCATGACGGGGCTGGGCTTGGCACTGAAATGGGCCACAGGCCTGTCGCGGAATTCCTCGATCGCTGACTATGGGCCTTCCGTCAGTTTCTCGTTGTTCGATTTCCCCCACTTCGAAACAGCCGGGGTCGTTCTGGGCGCTTACACGCTGCTGATGCTGCTCGTCGGCAGCACCGTGGTGCTGGCATTCCGCAGCACAGTCGTGTCCATGCTCGCTACCTTTTTCATATTCCTGTTCATCGTTCCTGTGGCATTCACGTGGATCGCGCGCGATCACTACGGATCACCCGCCGTCGTGAGTGAGCCGATCAGCGGCTTGTATCGCGAATCGGAATATCCCCCCGACCCGTACTACACCACCGACGGAACGTGGGTAGTCGACGCCGGGTACGTCGACACCAGCGGCGCGGAGGTCAGGCCTCGAGTAGATCGTTGCCGGCAGCCGTATCCGGACGACTACTGGAGTCCGCGTACCGGGGAGACGGACGGAGAGCGTTCGGAGCGAATGCGACTCGACAACCTCGACCGTGCCGCACGATTCGACGACTGCATGCGCGAGCAAGGCGTCGACCGATTCGACATCCGTTACTACACCGAAGACAAGTTCTGGCAATTCCAAGCCATCGAAACCGGCCTCATGCTTTCGTTCGGTTTCGTTGCAAGTGGGGTGGGAATGTTGGCGGTCCGGCGACTCACCTGAGAGCGACTACCGAAAGCTGACTGAGAAAATCGGCCGGTGTAGCCCATGCCAATTGTCTGTGAGCGTTCTTGACGCGAGTGCAGAATACCGACCTCCCTGCGACGGTGATCCCGGAAGTATCGGACAGGACATCGGATCGGGTAACGCTTGTACAGGCGTCCCCGCGGGGACGCTTTTCCTGCGCGAATCTCGGATGCACTGTCCACGAGATCGATCAGCGTCCAGCCGGTGCGTTCGTACAGTTCGATTGCCTTGCTGGAGTGCTCGATGGCGTCGAGCATCGACTCACCTCCAATTCGTGCCTGCCACAACAGCGAATCTCCGACGAGTGAGCCCCGTTGTCCCGGTATCAGGAAGAGCTGGGACACCAAGAGGGCACCCAGCTTATCGACGAGGACGACATGCCCGACGGTGTCATTGTTGTGCTCGGCAACCCACGCGGCCACCATGTTTTTCGGGCGTCAAGTGATCAGGTCGCTTGGACAGCAGCGATCGCGCACTCGCAGTCAGCGAACAGCGCGAGCACTGGATCCGCTCCCCCGAACTCACTCGGCGTGGCGATTGTCAGCACTGGTACAGCCGTCGACGTCCACAGCTCGTTCGACACGTGGGTACGACACAAAGATGCCCTCGCCGGTGTTTCCACTGGCAAGGGCATCTGTTGTGCGCCATCAGGGATTCGAACCCCGGACCCGCTGATTAAGAGTCAGCTGCTCTAACCAACTGAGCTAATGGCGCCGATCCGCACCGCGTGTTCTCTGCGGTGCGGGAGAAACATTAACAGCAGATGCCGCCAGATGTGAAATCGGCTGGTCGGAGCACCTGCCGCGTCAGTTGAAGATCCTGCGAACCACGAGAACTGCCACCACTGCGCCGACTCCGAGGAGGGTGAATTTCACTGCCGGCTCGTTGAGCTTGGCCACCACGGACTGCTTGGTGTTGGCGACGATGTTCTTGGGGCTGGCACGGACGCTCAGCTCGTCCAGCGTGCTGGCGAGCTGATTGCGAGCGGCCTCGATCTCGCGCTCGATTCGGTCGGTGTCCTTGGCCACGTGTCCTCCAACTTGTTGCAAATAGTCTCGGTCGCAGTCGAGCCTAGAGCACGACGACATTTCGATACTCTCGTGCCGTGACCGAATACAGCAAGCTCGAGCCGGGCGACACCGCTCCGGCGTTCACCCTGCCCGATGCCGACGGCAACGACGTCTCTCTCGCCGACTATGCAGGCAAGAAGGTGATCGTGTACTTCTACCCCGCTGCGAGCACCCCGGGCTGCACCAAGCAGGCCTGCGACTTCCGCGACAGCCTCGCCGAGCTCAACGGCGAAGGCCTGGAGGTCATCGGCATCTCCCCCGACAAGCCTGCCAAGCTCGCCAAGTTCCGCGACAAAGAAGAGCTGACGTTTCCGTTGCTCGCCGACGAAGACAAGTCGACGCTGCAGGCGTGGGGCGCATTCGGGGAGAAGAAGAACTACGGCAAGGTCTACGAGGGTGTCATCCGCTCCACGTTCCTCGTCGACGAGGACGGCAAGATCGAGGTGGCGCAGTACAACGTCCGCGCCACCGGCCACGTCGCCAAGCTCCGTCGCGATCTAGCTGTCTGAGTCCCCACTACCCGAGCCGGCCAGTCGCTGCAGGAACAACGCCTCGGCGACGGCCATCTTCTCGATCTCCGTCGGGTCCACGCTCTCGTTGGGAGCGTGGATCCGACACCGAGGTTCCTCGACGCCCATCAGCACGATCTCGGCGTCCGGCAACACCTGAGCCAGCGCGTTGCACAGCGGAATCGACCCGCCCTGCCCCGCCGTCCCCATCTGGTGCCCGAATGCCTCCTGCAACGCCTCGGAGAGCGCCGCGTAACCCGGCCCGTCGGTTCTGGCCCGAAACGGCGACCCGATCGCCTCACGCTCGACGGTGACCCGCGCATTCCATGGCGTACGCGCCTCCAGATGAGCCACCAACGCATCCTGAGCCCGCAGCGAATCCATTCCCGGCGGCACCCGCAGATTGAGCCGCGCCGACGCACGCGGTGAGATAGCCGCTGCCGACCCCACGACGGGTGGGCAGTCGATCCCCAGAATCGTCAGCGCCGGCCGCGCCCACACCGCCTCGGCCACCAAGCCCGAGCCCGCCAGCCCGACGCCGTCGAGCACCCCGGCATCGGAGCGGAACTGCTCGGCGTCGTACTCGACCCCGTCCCAGTTCTGCATGCCGTCCAAGTCGTCGATCGTGGTGTCGCCCTGTTCGTTGCGCAACGTGGAGAGCACCCGCACCAACGCGGCGAGCGCGTCGGGTGCCGGCCCACCGTACATGCCCGAGTGCACCTCGCCGGCAAGGGTTTCCACGTGCACGACGACATTCGCGATGCCGCGGAGCGTGGTCGTGACCGTCGGCGAACCCACGCGAGCGTTGCCGGTGTCTGCAATGACCACCATGTCTGCGGAGAACAGTTCGGGGCGCTGCTCCACGAGCGCTTCCAATCCGCCGGTGCCCATCTCTTCCGAACCCTCGCAGACAACGCGCACGCCGACGTCGAGCGACTCCCCCAGTGCCCGTAGCGCCAGCAGATGCATGATCACGTTGCCCTTGCAGTCCGCCGAACCCCGCCCGTACCAACGGCCGTCCCGTTCGGTCAGCTCGAAAGGTCCACTGTCCCACAGCGTTTCGTCACCTGGAGGTTGAACGTCGTAGTGCGAGTAAAGCAGTACGGTCGGCGCTCCCGCGCGAGCCGGCCGCGAACCGACCACGGCCAGTGAGCCGTCGACCGTCTCGATAAGTTGGACGTCGGGAATGCCCGCGTCGACGAAGGCCCGTTGCACCCACTGCGCCGCACCGGTGCATTCCTCGACCGGAAACTGCCGGGGATCGTGCACCGAAGTGAATCGAACCAGCTCTGCCAACTCCGATTTCGCTCGGGGCATCTGCGATGCGATTGCAGATCGAACGTCGACGGGTCGCGGATCGGCGGGCATGAATCCTCCATACGAGAAAATGACAGACGGGCTCTCGCCAGTCTGTCATCACTCGTCACCGTCAGCGGCCGGAGAACTCCTGCTCGAACCACTGACCCGTCTGCTGCCAGTGCCGATCCCACGCTTCCTGCTCGAGCTGTTCGGGCGACTTGCCCGGCTCCGGAACGGGAACGGGAACGGTGAACTGTGGCGGGTCCACCCGTGTTGGCGCCGGTGCCGCCACCGCCTGGCGAGGTGGATCCTGGGTCGCCCACGCCTCGGTCGTCGGTGCAGACTCGACAACTGTCGATGGGTCCACTGTCGGAGGAATCGTCTCGGGCGGGGGCGCAATCACCGGCGCAGGCGGAACCGCGATCGCAACCGGGTCGGGGATCGTCGGATCCGCCGGCCGGGTTGCCCCCACCAGATCCGCCCCGGCATCGCGCCGATCCACGCTCTGCTCGGCGGTCGACTCGGACTCACCCGGCAACGTCGCAGCAAGGGCCACGCCTGCGGACAGCACACCGGCCAGCAGCACAGCGGCGAACACGAGCTTGCGCCCCGAGCCTCCCGACCGGGCCGGGTGTGCACCCACAACGGGCGGCACTGCCGACGGCGGAAGCGGCGCTGGCACCACAACGAGATCCGGAACCTTCTCGACCTCGACGGTCTCCTCGGACCCGGCATCGACGTAGCCGGTCTCGACCGGCTCCGAATCCGCGGCCACTGGCGCTGTACTCACTGCCACCGACTCGCCCTCGTGCGCCAGCAGCGCAGCTCCTCGCGCTGCGACCTGGTCCGCGTGACTCACGCGCACGACGGGGACGCCGAGTCCGAGCGACAGGATGTCCAGGAGATCGCGATTGCTCGACGAGTCGCCGAACAGCGCCACGAACTCGGGCTTCTTGCCGGACTGATCGACCACTTCCCATGCCAGCGGGATGGTGCTGCCAATGCGCTCGGGCGACATCGAGTCCAGCGCAGTGGTCTTGGTCGGGGTGAGCGAGGCTTCGGCTGCGTCGGCGAGAGATATCGAGACACCCGTGCCCCCCATGTAATACAGCAGCACGGTCTTCGCGTCGGCGAATTCCTTCGAGCGCTCGAGCCAACCGAGGAACGACTCGGCCGCGGAGGACAGAACTACGGGCTCGTCGACCAGCGTGGCTGCGAACTCGGCGCGCTCGTCCTCGGTTCGGTACACCACGCCTACTGCGTCCACGTCGGTGTCGAGCGCCGCGGCCTCGGCGCGCATGGTCTCGATCGCAGTCGCCAATACGGAGGCCACGTCGGGATCGAGAGGGGCGGTCCGGTCGGCCAGCACCACGCCCGAGGTCGGCTCGAGTAGAACTGTCTGCATCGAGCCAGATTCGATCGCTACACCAATGGTTGCCATGGCAGTCTCCCTGTGCTCAGGGTGGAGGCACCCGACCATGAACGTCATTCGGTTGTTCCGAATAACGATCACCCTGCACGGAATTTGATTCTCTCTACCAAACCATACCTGTTGACGGTTAAATCGGTCCGGATCGGGCTTGGAGTTTGTCACAGTATGGGGAACGAGAAATTGTCGTCGAACCCAGGTTTACTTCCGAGACCTCCAGCCGTGGCGCGCGTGTCGGACCCAGTTGTGGATACCGAGCACCTGCGCCGGATAGCCTGACCGGGTGGAATCCTCTGCTCGTGCCCAGTCCTCGCGCCGTCTCGACGCCGCGCTCGAGTCGACGGCACAGACTCAGGAGCTCATGCCGCGGCGGCGTCCCACGCAGGAACGCAGCCAACGCAAGTTCGACGCATTGCTTCAGGCTTCCCGCGAGTTGCTCAGCGACGTGGGGTTCGAGTCCTTCACCTGCGAGGAAGTCGCGTCACGAGCCGAACTCCCGATCGGGACGCTCTACCAATTCTTCGCCAACAAGTACGTCATCGTCTGTGAGCTCAATCGGCAGGACCTCGTCGGCGTCCAGCAAGAGCTCGCCGAGTTCGACGGCGAGGTCCCGTCCCTGGACTGGGTGCGGTTCCTCAACAACTTCGTCGACCATATGGCCGGCATGTGGATGACCGATCCCTCGCGCCGTGAAGTGTGGCTCGCCATGCAGTCGACGCCCTCGACACGCGCGACCGGAGTGATCCACGAGCGAGAATTCGCCGACCAGGTCTCACGCATGCTCGGTCCACTCACTCCACGCACACCCCGGCACCGACGCAACCTGATGGCTCAGGTGTTGGTGCACATCGTCTACTCGATGCTCAATTTCTCGGTGCAGGACGGCCAGAGCCACGAGGACGCCGTCGCCGAGCTCAAACGCATCATGATGGCGTATCTGCTCGTCGCCGAGAAAGAGAGCAGGCGCTCCGGCGGCTCGGCGAGCGATACCGAGCGAGCCTGACCAACCCGACCCCGCACAAACGACAGGCCCGCCCGATCACCTGGATCGGACGGGCCTGACTCGTTTTCGGAGCGAACTCACTCCTCCAGAATCGCCACCGCGGCGGCGATGTCGCCGTCGTGCGTCAGCGACAGATGGATCTTCACCGTCGGCAGGAACTCTTGCGCCATGCCGTGCAACTTGATGGACGGCCGGCCCCACGCATCGTTGACGACCTCGATCAACGGATACGGGTTGTCACCGATCTGCGGCGGCCGAGCGAATCGTGATGTCGCCCATGCCTTCAGCACTGCTTCCTTGGCGGCCCACCGTGCTGCGTAGTGGCGGGTCGGATCGGAACTCTTCGTTGCGGCATGGCGGCGCTCGCCCGCGGTGAAGCTGTCGCGGATCATCGTCGTGCCGACCTTCTCCATCTGCTCGGCGAAGTCGGACACCGTCACCAGGTCGAAACCCACTCCCAGGATCGCCATCAGATGGCACCCGGCAGACCGGAGGAGTAGACATCGTCCTCGCCGAGGCGAGCGGACTCGTTGAGCAACACGTGTGCCTCCAGTTCGCGTGACGCCGTGGACGGCGTCCCGTCATGTCCGAGCCGCCGATCGTCGGGCCGCTCGTAGAGGGAATCTCCTCCCACCATCGCGGAGATCAGCCTGCGCTGACCGGCGATGCGCCGCTCGTTCGCCTTGGCGATGTACGCGGCACGTCGATCCGCCGGAACGGCCTCGAGGAATGCCTGCGGGTGCACCAGCGCGATGAGTCCGGACACGTGCCCGAAGCCCAGCGAGGTGAGCAGACCTGCCTTGAGCGGCACCGAGTCGCCGAAGCGCAGCGGCTCCCGTGCCCACACCAGGTGCTCGAACGCGGTCATCTTGTCGTCGACGCAGTCCAGGCTGCGGTTCGGCGGGATGACTCCGTTGGCCAGCACCTGGCACAGGCCGATCAGCTGCCAGGCAGCCGCTCCGCCCTTCGAGTGTCCGGTGAGGCTCTTCTGCGAGACGACGAACAGCGGAGCGCCGTCCGAACGGCCGATGGCCTTGGCGAGGCGGGTGTGCAGTTCCGCCTCGTTCGGGTCGTTCGCTGCGGTGGAGGTGTCGTGCTTGGAGATCACGGCCACATCGTCTGCACTGACGCCGAGCGCGTTGAGCGAGAGCGCGAGCGCCGAATCCTTGCCGCCGCGACCGGCACTGAGCGCGCCGAGTCCCGGAGCCGGGATGGACGTGTGCACTCCGTCGCCGTACGACTGTGCGTAGGCCACCACTCCGAGGACCGGTAGGCCCATCTCGAGTGCCAGGTCGCCGCGAGCGAGCAGAATCGTTCCGCCGCCGTGGGATTCGACGAATCCACCGCGTCTGCGATCGTTGGCTCGCGAGAACCGGCGATCGCTGATGCCCTTGGCGGTCATCGCTGCGGAGTCGGCAGTGGCCGACATGTCACCGAAGCCGATGATGCCCTCGGTGCTCAGGTCGTCGAAGCCGCCGGCGACCACGAGCTGCGCCTTGCCCAGCTTGATCTTGTCGACGCCTTCCTCGACCGAGACTGCAGCGGTGGCACAGGCAGCGACGGGGTGAACCATCGCGCCGTAGCTACCGATGTACGACTGAACCACGTGCGCGGCAACGACGTTCGGCAGAGCCTCCTGCAGGATGTCGTTCGCACGAGCATCACCGAGCAGGGTGTCGATGTACAGCGAGCGCATGGATTCCATGCCGCCCATGCCGGTGCCCTGTGTGTTGGCCACCAGCGTGGGGTGCACCCAGCGCATCAGTTCCGACGGATTGAAGCCCGAGGAGATGAACGCGTCGACCGTGGTGACGATGTTCCACAGGGCAACTCGGTCGACCGAGCTGGCCATGTCGGGCGAGATGCCCCACTTGGTGGGATCGAATCCGGTCGGAATCTGTCCACCCACGGTGCGGGTGAGCTTCATCTTGCGCGGGACGCGAATCTCGGTGCCCGCCTTGCGGGTGACCTGCCAGTCGCTCGAATCCGGGACCGGCGTGATCAGCGTGTGCTCGGGATCCGCTGCCGCGAACGACCGGGCATCGATCTCGGTTCCGACCACGAACGTGAGGTCGTTGTCGAGGAAGATCGAGGTCATCAGCGGAGCGGTGTTGCCGACCATCGCGCCGTCGTCGCCGTAGGTGCGGATACCGCACTTCTCGACCACGATGTCGTGGTACTTGTCGGCGATGTCCTCCTCCGGCACCAGGTCACCGGACTCGATGTCGTACCAACCCGGCTTGGGATCGTTCTCCCAAGCGATGAGGCCGGTGTTCCATGCGAGTTCGAGAACGCCTGCGGCAGAGAGCTGCTCGTCGACCTCCATCTCGAAGCGGGTACGCGCCGAACCGTACGGTCCGAGCTCGCCTGCACCGACGATGACGACCAGGTCCTTCGGGTCCACATCGAGTGTCGGCCAGGCCGGAGCGGTGGTCGACGTCGACAGCCGCGGCGGTGCGGGCAGTGCCGCGATCACCGAGTTGTCCACTGCCTCTTCGGTCTTCTCGGCAGCGGCCGCAGCTGCATCCCGAGCGAGCTCGACGAGGTTGAGCTTGGTGTTGGCCAAGCCACCCGTGAGATCGGCGACGATGGGCTCCTGCGCAGCCTGACGGCGAGCGGCAGGTGTGCACAGCTGAAGCAGCTCGGTCGCCATCTCCTCGGTCGACCAGGTGCGCACACCCTCGGCCTCGACGGCCTCGACGATGGGATCGTTGCCACCCATCAGGCCGGTGCCGCGCACCCACCCGATGTGAGCGTGGGCGATAGACACCCGCTCGGCCCAGTTCTTCTCCGAGCCCCACTTGGCGACAACCGCATCGAGTGCAGCCTTGGACTCGCCGTAGGCACCGTCGCCACCGAACATTCCGCGGTTCGGCGATCCCGGCAGCACCACGTGCAGGTGGGTGTCGATGTCGGTGTCGTAGCCGACCTTCGACAGTCCGGTGATCAGACGCTCGACCGACCAGAGCAGCACGCGCATTTCCATCTCGGCGCGAGCTCCGGCGTCGGACATCTCGCCCATGACCCGGGGTGCGGCGAACGGGAACAGCATTGTCGGTGTGACGCCGGCCTTGACCAGAGTCTTTGCGCCACCGGCAGTGTCGATGAAGTCGCTGCCGATCCACTCGATGAGTGCATCGACGTCGGTGTACGACGCGATGTTGGCCGGAACCACCCACAGCGACGCTCCGCTGCGTGCGTTGTCGCGGTACAGCGAGCGGTAGAAGCCGAGCCGCTCGTCGTCGAGCCTGGAGGTGGTGACGAAGACCGTCGCTCCCCCGGCCAGCAGCTTGGCTGTCACCGCAGCTGCGATGGAGCCTTTGCTGCCGCCGGTGACGACTGCGACCTCATCGGTCCACTGGCCCTTGTCCTCGGACGCGACCGCGATGTCCGCGATGCGTCCGAAGGTTTCGGCCAGGACCGTCTTGTTCTCGTAGTCGGCCTTGGCCTTCCACCACTGTGCCTGCGACGCAACGGCATTGCCTGCGCCGGCGAAGGACTCGACAGCGATATCGCCTGCGGTACCGAGCCACAACCGGGCCAGGTCCTCACGGGCGGTGGCCCACCGGTCGTCGATCAGGACGGCGCGCTTGGCGTCGAACGCGGGGGCGACGAGGCGAGGCCAGTCGGATCCCAGCTCGGCCGAGACCAGCTCCACCAGAGCGGCGTCGGGATCCTCGGCCAGCAGTGCGTTGGGTGCATCCGCCAGTCCGAGCTGCTCGAGCACCAACCGGGCTGCGGAGGCGAGAACGCCGTCGCGGCCGGTGATGTGCTCGGTGAACTCACCGAGAGCAGCAGCGTCGACGGTTCCACCGGCTCCACCGCCTGCCTGCGGCATCGACACAGCGATTCCGCGACGAGCGGCAACCGAGGCAACCGCTGCGTCGATGACGTTGTCGACGGCAGTGCCGTCGGCAAGAGCGCCGTCGGCCAGACCGCCGAGCGCGCCACCACGGACCGAAGCACCGTCACGGGTACCGAGGGCGACCTCGGCGGTGACGTGGTGCGCCCAGCCGTCGCCCAGTTCCCAGGTCTTCTTGACGCGATCGGCGATCGAGGCCGGGCGTCGACCCGAGGGGCCGAAGACCTTGCGGAGGTGGTCGTTGATGGAGTCGCTGAGCACCGGACCGAACGGCTTGTACGTACGAGCCAGCTTGTTGACCGTGCCCGAGAGCGCGCCCATGTCGGCATCGGCGGCACCGTCGATGGCACCGAGCGAGAGCTCGGAACCGAGGTCGACGAGCAGCTGATTACGGCGTGAGGACACGCCGTCGCACAGTGCCTCGATGGTGTCGGCGGGCCCGATCTGATCGAGCTGCAGTTTGGTCCACAGCCCGATGAGGATCTTGGTCGCGTCGGCCGCGACGAACGCGATGTCGTCGGGGCGAGGTCCGCCGGACGGTGCTGCGGCCGGAGCGGGAGCCGCGGCAGGTGCCGAAGCTGCTACCGGAGCGGCAGATTCCACGGGCGTCGACTCTTCCTCGTCGGCCGGAGCCGGGTCGATGTCGGTGCCGTAGACGATCGCGGCCTCACGCTCGAGGTTGAGTACCTCGACCGGGTGGCCGAAGCGACCCGGCAGCTTGAGGGTCTGCGACGCGAGGTTGGCGACGGTCGGCGTTGCACCGAGGCCGATCTCGACGAAGCGCTCGACGCCCATGCCGCCATCGGACTCGTCTGCGAACAGCAGGTCCTGGGTCTCGATCCAGCGCACCGGGCTGGCGAACTGCCATGCCAGCAGCTCGGTCAGAATCACCCGACACAGATCGCTCGGTCGTGCGGCCCACGAATCGAAGTCCGCGAGAACGGTGTTCAGCGGCTCGGACGGCACGAGATCGGCGATTTCCTGCGCGAATTCACGCTTCAGCGAGAACGGCTTGGGCACCAGGTTGGGGATGTAGCGCCCCACCAGGATCGCCGGATCGAGCTGCTCGGGCAGCAAGGTCTGGAGGCGGTTTCGGAAGTCGTCGACGCCCCCGCGCAGCACCGTGGAGTGGAACGGCACGTCGATGCCGGGAACCATGATGTAGGCGGCCTTGCCACCGAACTCTGCCCGGCGAATGGCGATCTTCTTCTCGAGCTCGCCGAGACCGGCGACCGTACCTGCGATGGCGTACTGCGAACCGCGCAGGTTGAGGTTGACGATTTCGAGGAACTCACCGGATTCTGCTGCGACACCGGCGACGAAGCCCTGCACGTCCTCGTCGGCCAGGCCGATCTGCGACGGGCGAATGGCGGCCATGCGGTAGTCGCTGCGGCCGTTCTCGTCACGGGGAACGAGTGCGTGCA
The DNA here is from genome assembly GCF_038069675.1 of Rhodococcoides navarretei. Lineage (NCBI taxonomy): Bacteria > Bacillati > Actinomycetota > Actinomycetes > Mycobacteriales > Nocardiaceae > Rhodococcoides > Rhodococcoides navarretei. The sequence goes on along the minus strand of NZ_JBBPCN010000001.1, from coordinate 1,848,538 downwards.
TGGCCGAGCCACGCTGGAAGACGACCTCGAGGACGGCTTCGAGGGGAAGCACACCGGCGACGGCGGCGAGTGCGTTGTACTCACCCACCGAGTGGCCGGCGAGGATGGAGTTCTCCACGAACGCACCGGATTCACGCAGTTCGGCAACCTGTGCGACACCGAGAACGGCCATCGCGACCTGGGTGAACTGGGTCAGGTGCAGCACCCCGTCCGGATGCTTGTGCGTGACGCCGCGTGCCTTGAGGGTTGTCGGATTGTCGCGCACCACAGCGAGAATGGAGAATCCGAGTGCGCTGCGGGTGTGCTTGTCGGCACGCTCCCACACCTTGCGGGCGGCCTTCGACCGAGCCCGTGCGTCCAGTCCCATACCCGGGCGCTGGATGCCCTGGCCGGGGAAGGCGTAGACGGTCTTCGGCGCTGCGGTTCGAGCAGTGGCGACCATGACCAGTTCTCCTGCGACACGGCAGGAGACCTCGATCAGTTCGGCACCCTGGTCGAATCCGGTCCGATCGACGCGAACGTCGATCTCGGCTCCGGGGCGAACCATGCCGAGGAAGCGTGCCGTCCAGGCGGTAAGGCGACGCGGCGGAATCTTGGTGTCCGCGTGGTCGACTGCGGTGACCGTCTGCTGTGCTGCGGCCGAGAGCCACATGCCGTGCACGATCGGGCTGCCGAGACCGGCGAGCATCGCCGCGGCGTCGGAGGTGTGAATCGGGTTGTGGTCACCCGAGACCTGAGCGAACGCAGCCATGTTGCGCGGGGCCACGATGGTGGCCTGACGACGGCGACGACGCGGGGTGTCCTTGGCGTCGGCACCGACGGAGCCGCCTGCACGAGCCGGGTCGACGAGCTCGCCCTTGCCGGTGCGTCCACGAATGGCGAAGCGCTCCACGAGAGTTGCGACGGCGGGAGCATCGAGCCCCTCGCCGAGCATGGCACCGATCTCGACGGTGACCTCGACGACGCGACCGAGGTCGGTGTCGAGCACCTCTCCGGCAGCCGCCTTGACGACGAGAATCGAGGTTTCAGTAGGCAATTCGCCGACCAGGTTGACGCTGTGATCGAGGTGCACCAGATCGAGCATGCCTTCGATGACGTCGATGCCATCTGCAGTTCTGGTTGCACCGAGCACGGCGAACACGGCGGGCCAGCAGGCACCGACCAGAACGTCGGGAACCGCCTTCCCGCTGACGGTCAGCGAGTCCGGCAGTCCGGATCCGGTGACGCCTGCGTGGTCGGCGATCAGGTCGGGGATCCACGCGATGTTCAGCCGTGCGACACCGCTCTTGACGGCCGGAAGCTCTTGGCCGGCAGCAACTCCGAGCAGAGCCGACATGGCCTGCTGGGCGTCCTGTGCGGTGACGACGGGAGCGCCGCCGTCGATCGTGGAGGAAGGCACCGTCAGACGGATGCGCACTTCCTTGCCCGGAGCGAGCGGAACCAGCAGCTCCACGTGCTCGGCATCGAGCACGGTCAGCGAGGAGCCGGTCTGCGGATGCGAGGCAACCGAATCGGAATCGACGGTCCAGTCGGCTGGATCGCCGAGGCGTGCAACGGGGTTCTGCGTCATCCGCGAGGCCCAGGTGACGTCGGGAGCTGCCAGCACGATGCCCAGCAGTCCGGGCGCGATCTCGGCGTGGCGACGGCTCGCGATGGCCGCGGGCTCGATGCCCTCGGCGAGAAGCTGGTCCGCAGTGGCCTTCTCGAATCGGTTCAGCAGTTCGCCGACCGGCTCGTCCACGCGGGTGATGCCTGCGACGGCAACGGTTCCGGGGATGACGCAGACCTGATCGGCCGAGTAACGAGCGTCGTGTGCCTGCCACAGCGAGTCGCTGCGCCACCAGCGGCGCACGTCACCGTCGACGACGGGGACGAAGTTGACCGGCTTGCCTGGCATGCGGCACAGCGAGGTGAAGAAGGTGATGTCGGCCGGGTGCAGCACCACGTCGGCGGCGTCGGGGAACTGCGCGAGCAGAGACTTCAGTGCTGCGCGCGGACGCTCGAGAACCTCGGCGTCGGCGAACAAGGTGGGGATGGGTCCGCGATCGACCGGGTGCAGCCGAGCCTCGGCGCGCTGGAGCATCTCCAGATAGCGGGTACGCCAGGTGACATCGAGCCACACCGATTCGCGTGCCTCGGACACGGCATCGGTGAACTCACCGCCGCAATCGAAGTCGCTGCGCGAGTCGGTTCCGATGGCGAGGTCGAGGTAGCGAGCGAGCCATTGCTGGTACGTCATCTCGGCTACGTCACCGAAGAACGGCTTGGCGGTGCCGTCGAGTGCGGCAATGATTTCCTCACGACGCTCGGCCACGGCGTCGGCGTTGCCGGCGACCTCGTCGAGCAGTCGACCGCACCGCGATGCCGCATTGTCGATCTCGTGGATGTCGGCACCGAGCTGGCTGCGACCCGAGGCCATTCCGCCGTTGGCGGTACCGGCACCGACCCAGTCGGGGGTTCCGGGTGTGTCGACGAGCAGCTGCTTGACCTCGGGAGCCGTGGTGGCTTCGAGGGTGGCCATGGCAGCGGTGCCGACGAGGATGCCGTCGAGCGGCATCTTGGGGTAGCCGTGCACTGCCGACCAGGTTCCGGTGAGGTATTCCGCTGCGCGCTCGGGGGTGCCGATGCCGCCGCCGACGCAGACCACGAGGTTGGGCCGTGACCGCAGCTCCGCGTAGGTGGTCAGCAGCAGGTCGTCGAGGTCTTCCCACGAGTGGTGTCCGCCTGCGCGGCCGCCCTCGATGTGCACGTTGACCTGGTAGGACGGAACCTCGTTGGCGATGCGGATGACGGCGCGAATCTGCGCGACGGTGCCGGGCTTGAACGAGACGTAGCTGATGCCTGCCTCGGACAGCTCTTCGATGAGGGCCACTGCCTCGTCGAGTTCCGGGATGCCCGCGGTGACCACGACGCCGTCGATGGCTGCACCTGCTGCGCGAGCGCGCTGCACGATGCGGCGTCCGCCGAGCTGCAGCTTCCACAGGTAGGGATCGAGGAACAGCGAGTTGAACTGGATGGCGCGGCCGGGCTCCAGCAAAGTGGACAGCTCGGCGACACGATCGGTGAAGATGTCCTCGGTGACCTGGCCGCCACCGGCGAGCTCGGCCCAGTGGCCTGCGTTGGCAGCTGCGGCGACGATCTTGGCGTCGACCGTGGTCGGCGTCATGCCGGCCAGCAGGATCGGTGAACGTCCGGTCATCTTGGTGAAGGACGTCTCGACCACGACGCGGCCGTCGGGCAACGTGACCGGGGTAGGTGCGAACGCCGACCATGCGGGCTGAACCTCGGGTGCAGCTCCCGGGGTGAGCAGATTCCGGTGGCCCCCGCGAGAAGACGCGGCGATGATGCCCACGCCCTGTCCACGCAGCGCCGGAGTGGTCATGCGGGTGAGCAGGTCGCCCGGGCCGAGATCGAGGATCCAGTCGGCACCTGCGTCGACGACACCGTCGATGGCGTCGACCCAATCCACGGAGTCCACGAGGATCTTCTGTGCGAGGCCGCGAGCGAGCTCGACGTCGAGTCCACACCGCTGTGCCCACGCGCTGACGAGTTCGACCGCGTCTTCCAGGGCTGGGTGATGGAAACCGATCTCGACGGGAAGTTGCTCGAAGACCGGAGCGAACACGGCACCGCCGCGCTTCTTCGCGTCACGGTCACGCTCTTCCTCGGCAGCGATCTGCTCGCACTTCTCCTGCACGCGGGCGAGCTGGGCCGGCGGTCCCGAGAGTACGACGCGACGACGGCCGTTGCGGATGGCGAGGGCGGCGGATCGCTCCGGCGCTCCATCGATTGCGAGATCGGCGATGATCGCCTGCAGTCGTGCGGGTTCGACGTTGGCGACCGAGACCATCGGCGCGCGGTCACCGGCACCGATGATGCCGCGGCGGCGGCCGACCAGGCCTGCAGCAGCACCCACGAGCTGGGCGATCGCGAGGAAGCTCGCGTCCTGTGCGCCGTCGGCTGCGACGGATTCGGCGGCGATGAGCCCCTGCGAGTGTCCGACCACCTTGACCGGCGGGGTCTGGGCGGGATCGAGTCCCTGCAGCTTCAGCGCGCGCAGTGCTGCGACCTGAGTGAGGAACACTCCGGGAAGCGAGACGGCAGCGGAGGTCAGTGCAGCCTCGGACGGGCCGTACGAACCGACGGTGTCGTCGTCGGCGAGGTCCTGCTCGAGCATCCAGGCGATCGGATCGAAGCCGACAGACCGGACGACCAGCAGCTCGTCGGCAACGGGCGCAAGAGTGGCTGCAGCCTCGTTGACCAGATCGGTCAGTTCGGGCTCGAGTGCGGAGTCGCGAGCGAGTTCTTCGAGGGAGCTGAGCCACGGTGCACCCTGGCCACCGAAGGCCAGTGCGTACGGCTCGCCCGCGGCGAAACGATCTGCCAGAGTCCGAGAGCCGCCATTGCTTCTAGGGGATTTGTCTGCGTTGCCGGTGCTTCGCGAGCCTCGTCCGTGTGATGGTGTGCTCTCGTTGATCGTCAAGGCTGAAGATTCCTCTCGTGGACGCCTCGGGGGTCGGGGCGTTCGCTGTAATGGCCGCCCGGGTGCGTCGTGGGCTACATGGGCGAAGCGGTGAGCCGGTCCTCGTCGACAGATCTCTTCCGCGCTGCTCAAGGTTGACACAAAATCATGAGGAAATCCTCAGGTTTGCTCGGACGTCCGAGTGCTACCAGCGAGTACGCCACTAAAAGCGGCTTTACTTTTTGTTTACCCGACCCGCCGGTAACCCGTATCCACGCTGGCGAGAGCATCGCCCGGTAGCGAAAAACATGAGGAAACCCTCGCATTTTTCGTTATCTTTTCGTGATGTGATGTCGAGCACAGTTTGTCATCCGCAAAGCATGTCGGTGACGCCCTCTACCGTGAGCGATCGAACCACTCCTCGGGAGAGTGGTCGACGAACTCCGGGGGGAATTCATGTATTCATCGGTTACAGATATCTGCACCGAGAACGAACTGAACGCAGTGCTGACGCATATCGAATCTGTTGCGTCACAATCACGTTCGCCGCACTGGACGCCCGGATGGCGCGGCGAGAGCGAGGTCGCGTTACTCGATGCGATCTTCTCTGCTCGCGCACCCTACGGCGGACCCAGCAGCGGGGTCCGCGCAGTGCTCGCGCGATGGCGATCGCATCGTGGCGACAACCGACTCGATGATTTGACAACGCTCGCCGAACTGAATTCGGATCCTGACGTACTCGTCGAAATTCTGTCCAACCGTCAGTTCGTTCCGGGCAACAGCCGAACCAAGGCAGCAGCTGCAGCCGTGGCAGCACAGACGCTGGTGGCGGTGGGGCTGAGCCGATCGAGCGACTTCGAGCAGCACACCGAGCAACAATTCGAGGCGTTCTGCGCGATTCCCGGTCTCGGCGAGACCACCTGGGAATGCATGCTCATGCATCTCGGGGTGCGCACCGACGCAGCGGCCGCACATCTGAACTCCTTCGTCGCCGACGCACTCGAACCCCTCCATCAGAACCTCGCCGCCGGAATCGCCGAAGACCGCTCCCCTGTGATCCTCACCGCGGCAGCGAACGCACTCGGCACCGACCTCGCCTCACTCGAGCATGCCGTATGGCGATACCAGCACAAGTTGCGCAGGCCCAAGCGGCGTCACTCCGGGGCAGCGCTCCGGTCGGTGGGCTGAGTGCGCGACATCAGCGCCTCCACACCGTCGAGAATGCACTCCAACCCGAACCGGTAGGCGTGCACGGGGTCGCTGGCGGCGTCGTACGACGTCGCCGCGGCCGTCCCGACCCGAGACGACACCGGAAAGCGTTCGCGGTCCATCACCCGTTCGAGGATCGGAGCCGTGGCCGACCACCACTGGGCATCGGTCAGGCCCGACTGCTCCTTCACACGCCTCACGCCTGCGAGGGCTCGCGCGGTACCGGAGACGTGGGTCAGAACCAACGTGAGAACGGAATCGATCTCGACGTCGTCCAGGCCGATGCCGACAAGGGCGCGCAACTCTGCCTCGTACTTGTCGTTGGTGTGCGGACCGAGCACAGGGCGTGCCCCCTCTGCTTCCAGTAGCCACGAATGCCGTTGGTACAGAGACCAATTGCGCTCGGCGACGAACCGCAGAGCAGGACGCCAGCCGCCGGCGACGGAGGACGGCTCGTCGACGTCCGAATAGAGGCCCGCGAGTGCTCGATCGATCATCAGATCGGCCAACTCTTCCCGGCCCGGCACGTGCGTGTAGAGCGACATCGCACCGACACCGAGATGCTCTGCCACGTTCCGCATCGATACCGAGTCCAGACCGCTCGCATCGGCCAGTTCGATCGCGGCGTCGACGATCGCATCCACGCTCAGTCCGGTTCGACTCGGCTTGGCATCGACTCGCCACAGCAACTCGAGGATGCGCGCTGGGTCGAACGAGTTCTCCTTCTTCACCACCCGGCGAGCCTAATCGGAGGTCGACCTGGCTCGAAGAACCGCGTCGCGCGCACCGGAGCATCGGTTGTAGACTTCACCGGCACGCGCGAGTGGCGGAATTGGCAGACGCGCTGGATTTAGGTTCCAGTGTCTCAGGACGTGGGGGTTCAAGTCCCCCCTCGCGCACCACGGTCGTTCGACCCGGCTTTTCTCCAGACTTCTGCAGGTTCCGACGTGTGAAGGCGGCTCGAATGTCCAGAAACCCTGACAACGACGCGATCTTCGCCGAGATTTCGGACGAGAGATGTTCTCTCGCAAGAACTCTCGATGCATTGACCCCCGATCAATGGGACACCCCATCGCTGTGCGAGGCCTGGACGGTGCGCGACGTCGCCGCCCATCTGGTGGTCCCGTTGATCGTCCCGCTCTGGCAATTCGGCCTTGCCATGGCACGTACCCGAGGCAACTTCGACCGGGCCAATGAGCTGATGACCCAGCGTGTGAGGCGCAAGCACGGCGACGAATTACCCGCGCTCCTGACAGCTCACGCAGACAAGAAGTTCACCCCGCCCGGCCACGGTCCGTTGGCCCCCTTGTCCGATGTCATCGTGCACGGGTTGGACGTGTGCAGGCCGCTGGGAATCGAGCACCATGTTCCCGACCACCGCATGATCACGATGCTCGATTTCCTGGTGCCCGCGAGCGGCGCAGCACCATTCAAAGGTCCAGAGCTTCGACTGCAGTGGCGAGCAACCGATCTGGACTGGAGTCGCGGCGAAGGACCCCTCATCGAGGGATCGGCCGGCACCCTGGCGCTGGTGCTGACGGGGCGCAGCAGCGCTCTCGCCGACGTCACCGGCCCCGGAGCCGAGCAACTCGCCCGAGCACGGGCGAACCGTCGTCGAGCGTGAGTCGCACCCGAACCGTCCATGGTGAGAATCACCGCCGGGCCGCAGCACGCGACTACCTCCAGTAGTAGTACCTCCGGTACCGTCGAGGGGTGACGTCATCCCGCCCGAACCGTCGGCCAGCACTGATCGCGCTGGTCATCGTGTCCGCGGCGGTGTGCCTGGGCCTCGGCTGGTGGCAATGGGAACGCTTCGAGGCAGTCGATGGCAACGGCCAGAACCTCGGCTACGCGTTCCAATGGCCCCTGTTCGCTGTGTTCGTGGTCTATGCCTACCGCAAGTTCGTCCGCCTCGAGGACGAGGACCCCGAGGAGGCGGCGGCGGCTCGGCCCGACGGGCCCACCGAGGTGCCGCTCGACCTGCTCCCCCAGCGGGGTGCCCCGGCAACCGACGCTGCGGACCTCGACGACCCCGAGGCCAGGCAACTACTCGAGTACAACAACTACCTCGCGGAGCTGAACGAATCCCGCGGGACCGACAGGAGCACCACGTGAGTTCGGCACCGGACAAGACACAGGCGTCCACCGACAAGAATCGGAAGATCGCGTCCGCGCTGCTGCGTTACCGCGTTCTGGCGTACGCCACTGGCATCTGGCTGCTCGTTCTCGTGACCGAGATGGTCGCGAAGTACATCTTCGAGGTCGAGAACGTGCCCAATTGGATTGCCGTCGTGCACGGTTGGGTCTACCTCGTGTACCTCGTGCTCACGGTGGATCTCGCCATCAAGGTTCGGTGGCCCGCCGCCCGCACGATCGGCACACTGCTCGCCGGGACCATCCCGTTCCTGTCCTTCTACGTCGAGCACAAGCGCACCGAGCAGGTCAAAGCCGACTTCGCCGTCTGACGTCAGCAGCCGATCGGCTGCGCGTTCGCCGGATCCAATGCGTTCTGCACCAGCCGCTGAGCCAGCGGATCGTACGAAATTCCCGTGTGCTCGACGGCATTGGACGGACACACGTCCTGCAGCACCACGTTCGTGTTTCCCGCTCCGCTGAGCAGCGAGGCCGTGTACGGAACGACGACCTGGTCGTATCGGGTGACGATCGTGGTGTAGTCGATTCCCGAGACGGTGTCGCTCCCCTCGTTCAGTCGCTCGAGCACGTCGTCCTGCACCGGCGGACCTGCCGTCGGGTAGTTCGGCGGCGACAACGCCACGATCCGCGCCACGGTGCGGTCTCCACCGAGGAAACGGGCGTAGTAGCGCGGAACCGTGCCGCCCTTCGAGTGGCCCACGATCGACACCTTCTGCGCGCCCGTCGCCGCGAGCACGGAATCGACGAACGTCGACAGTTCCGCAGCACTCTCGGGGATGGGTTCGAGCGCACCGAGAGCCTGAACCGGTCCGGTGTTGCCGTAGTCGATCGCGAACACGCAGTATCCGGCAGCGGCCAGCTTCGGCGACAGGGATGCCCAGTTGGCGTAGGAGTTCTCCAGGAATCCGTGCACCAGCACCACCGGCTCGGGATGCTGCGCGCTCGGAACGCACGAGAAGTCGTTCGAGCCGGCAGGCGTCACTCCCGGGTGCGCGATCGAGTAGGCGAAAGCCTCGACGAAGGAGCCTGACACAGGTGCCGCCGAGGCAGGCGTACCCGCCAGGCACACCGCGGCGGCGGCGATCACCACCGCAGTACGCCTCAGAATCACGCGCGCAACCACGAGCTACGTCCCTGCCAGTTCTTCGAGCGCCGGAATCAGCGTGCGTAGCGCGCGACCACGATGCGAGGCGGCGTCCTTCTCCTCGGGACTCAGCTGTGCTGCGCTGCGGCCGTCCCCCTCGGGCACGAAGATGGGGTCGTAACCGAAGCCGTTCTCCCCGTGTGACTCTCGGGCAACCGCACCGCGCCACTCGCCGCGGACCACGGTCTCGGTGCCGCCGGGAATCACCAGGGCACACGCCGAGACGAAGGCGGCTCCGCGACGCTCGTCCGGGGTGTCGCTCAGCTGCGCCAGAACCAACGCGGTATTGGCCTCGTCCTGCCCGTGTGTACCGGACCAGCGTGCCGACAGCACTCCGGGCATCGCGTTCAGGGCATCGATTTCGATACCGGAATCGTCTGCCACACAGGGCAATCCGGTGGCCGCCGCGCCGTCGCGCGCCTTGGCCAACGCATTGTCCTCGAAGGTCGCTCCGGTCTCGGGAGCCTCCGGGAACGGCGGCACCTCGTCGAGGCCGACCAGTTCGATTCCGACCACTCCGGCGGCATCGAGCACCCGCCGGAGTTCGCGCAGCTTCTTCGCGTTCCGGCTTGCTACCAGAAGCTTGGTATCAGGCACCGAACTTCTTCTTCGATTCCGCGGCCGCGGGCTCGGGCAGATCGCCGGGGTACGGCAACGCCAGAGCTTCCCTCTGCACGTCGAACAACTTCTCGATACCGACGAATGCGGAGTCGAGCAGTTTGTCGAGGGTGGTGCGTGGGAACGTCGCGCCCTCTCCGGTTCCCTGGATTTCCACCAGCGTGCCGGTGTCGGTGGCGACGACGTTCATGTCGACCTCGGCGCGTGAGTCTTCTTCGTAGGGCAGATCGAGACGCACTCGACCGTCGACGACGCCAACGCTGACCGCGGCGATCATGCACGAGATGGGCTGCGGATCGGCCAGTCGTCCTGCTGCACGCAAGTAGGTGACCGCATCGTTGAGCGCCACGAACGCCCCGGTGACAGCTGCGGTTCGGGTACCACCGTCGGCCTGCAGCACGTCGCAGTCGAGTGCGATGGTGTTCTCACCGATGGCGGCGAGGTCGATGCAGGCACGCAGCGAACGTCCTACCAAGCGGGAGATTTCCTGCGTTCGTCCGCCGACCTTGCCCTTGACGGATTCGCGACCGTTGCGGGTGTGCGTCGCGGCCGGGAGCATCGCGTACTCCGCGGTGAGCCAACCGAGGCCGGATCCCTTCCGCCAGCGCGGGACGCCCTCCTCGACGCTGGCCGTGCACATCACCCTGGTATTGCCGAACTCGACCAGCACCGACCCTGCCGGGTGACTGGTGAATCCGCGGGTGATCTTGATGTTGCGGAGCTCGTCGTCCGCTCTGCCGTCTTCTCGTCTGGACACGACTCGAAGCCTAGCGCGTCCTCAGACGGTGAATACGTCCCCCGGAAGAACGGCATGAACCGGTCCGCTGAACTCCGCTTTGGCCTCGGCGATGACGTCCTCGCGGGACGTCCACGGCGGGATGTGGGTGAGCAACAATTCCCCGACTCCGGCCTCGCGAGCGATTCGGCCGGCTTCGGTTCCGGACAGATGCACGCCCTCGGGTCGCTCCGGACTGTCGGTCCACGACGCCTCGCACAGGAACACGTCTGCCCCGTGTGCCAGATCCCGAACCGCCTGACACATTCCCGTGTCGCCGCTGTAGGCGAACGTGCGGCCCGCGCCCGTGGTGACTCGCATGCCGTACGACTCCGGCGGGTGGAACACCTGCCGAGTCAGAATCGAGAGCTTGCCGAATTCGACGGTGCGCCCGTCCACCCAGCGACGCAGATCGATCGTGTCGGACATGTCGTCGATCTGGCCACCGCACTCGGCCGAGGCCACTCCGAGCCGGAACGCTGTGTCCTTCGGTCCGTAGACGATCGCGCGCCCCTCCGGCGGAGAGGGATGGTAGCGACGCCACACCAGCAGACCCGGAACGTCGAGGCAGTGATCGGCGTGTAGATGCGAGAGCAGAACGCTCACATCGCCCGGGTCGGCGTAGCGCTGCAACGCCCCGAGAACGCCCGGACCGAAGTCGAGGACGACCGGAGAGGTCTCCTCTTCTTCCAGCAAGTAGCCCGACGCGGGCGAATCGGGTCCGGACACACTGCCCGAACATCCCAGGACGGTAATTCGCATGAAAGCCATGCTGCCACGCCGAGTGCGTCACTCGAAACGTTCGGGCAGTATTCACAGCGCGAGTCGGCGAAATTCACCGCCGACCACAGATGTGTCTGCAGTTACCTCGTGACTACGGAGTGGGCCGATCGAGCGATTTCGCGCGCGCTCGCTCGGCTCTGGCGTCGGCCGAGAGCAGTCGAGCTGCAACCACTCCGCCCACCGCGCCGAACAGATGCCCCTGCCACGAGACGTTCGGTTCGCTGGGGAGCACACCCCACAGCGCGCTGCCGTACAGCACGAACACCACGACGCCGATCGCGAGTTGCCCGAGCTTGCGGGTGAAGAACCCTCGAACCAGTAGGTACGCGATGAAGCCGAAGATCAGAATCGACGCGCCGATCGTGTTCGTGTAGGAACCGGCGATGAGCCAGGTGCCGAATCCGCCGACCACCCAGATGATCCCGGTGGCAGCCAGACCGCGCGCGAGTCCGGACAGCAACACCAGAAATCCGAGCACGACGATGGGCACGGTGTTCGCGATCAGATGCTGCCAGTCGTCGTGCAACACGGGCGCGAACAGAATGCCCCACAACCCCTCGATCGAGCGCGGCTCGATGCCGTTGCGTTCGAGTCTCGATCCGCTGGCCACATCGATGAACTCGATGACCCACAGCAGCACGGTGAAAGCTCCCACCAGCATGGCGGCCTGCATCCAGATCGGCCGCTCACGCTCGGCTGGACGGTTACTGATCTCGCTCATGATCGCCTCCGGATTCGGTACCTCCACGGTACCGGGCAGAGGTATCACGTGAGCTGCGCTCAAGCTCCCTATACGCCGAACGCGGACGCGAAGATCTGGCGGTACGTGGGGATGCCCGCCACCGAGGTGGCGTCGAGCAGGGCCCGGACGATTGCTTTTTCGACGACGATCGCTGCGGCCTCGGTGACCGCGGCCAGTACCGGAAGTTCCGCCGAGAACGCCGCGGGCACCGTGGACTCTGCGGTGACGGGTCTGGTGCCGGTGGACACGGCGAAGATCGTGTCGCCGTCGAGTGGCGAGTGTGCGGGTCGAATGGCCCGTGCCAGACCATCGTGACCGGCAACGGCAATCCGCTTGCACGACGCCGACGACAACGCGGCATCGGTGGCGACGACCCCGATCGTGGTGTTCAGGGCAGTGCCCTTGGGTTCGAGGGCCAGCGCGGCCCACAGCTGGTTCACGTCGGGCGTGCGCATGCCGAACGCCGCAGGCCCGAGCGTGCCGACACCCCACAGCAGACCGGTGCGTGGGTCGAACACTGCGCCGACCGGATTGGCGACCATCAGCGCAGCGACGGTCACCCCGTCGGCAGGGCCGCCCTCGATCACCGTGCTGGCGGTACCGACACCACCCTTGAGCACGCCGGCGCGGGCACCGACACCCGCACCGACCGATCCCGTCGCGAATTCGGTCGCCGCCGCTGCCGCGGCAAGATAGCCGAACTCTGCCGTCGGACGCGCTGCCCAGTCGCCGACCGGAAGGTCGAAGATCACCGCCGCCGGCACTATCGGAACGACGTGGTCGGGACTGCCCATCGGAATGCCCTGGCCGTGTTCTTCCAGCCACCGCATGACACCGTCGGCGGCCGCGAGCCCGTAGGCGCTCCCCGCGGTCAGCAGGATCGCGTTGACGTGCTGGACGGAGTGGCTCGGATCGAGCAGGTCGGTCTCGCGTGTTCCCGGCCCGCCGCCGCGGACGTCGACGGCGGCCGTCGCACCTCCGAGGGCGCGCACCACGGTGCACCCGGTGGCCGAACCGGATCCCATCGTGGCGTCGTCGAGTTCGTGATGATGACCGACCAGCAGACCTGCGACGTCGGTCAAACTGTCCCGTGGTCCGGGCGTCTGGAAGGCAGCGGGCACGCGGGCGTCCTAGGGAGTGAGGACCTGTACGAGTGAATCCTGCATCCAGGTCAGCCAGTGGTAGACATCGAGATGTGGAGCACGAGGATCACCCTCGTCGAGGACGTCGGGTGTGTCCGCATCGATCCCCAGCGTCGTGCCGAGCGCCAGCCTCACGTCGTTGAGTCCGGTCAACCATGCGTCCGCTTGCTCCTGGGTCAGCACGATCTTGCCACCGGATTCGGGCAGCGTGGCCAGGATCATCGATCCCGCGGCCATCTTCTCGTCGATGATCTCGGGTTCGTGAAGTCCGCGCAGCGCACCGTTGAGGTCGGCCGGATCTTCTTCGTCGCGGCCCGGGTCGGCGCGATGGAAGTCCGGCAGCAACCGCGCCAGCGCGGCATCCTCGGGCGGACTGTTGTGGCCCGTACGCAGACCGGTCAGCGCGGCGAGCTCGTCGGTGGGGGCGGCGGCGGAGCGGTCGCGCAGCAATCCGAGAACGGAGCCGACGAGCGACCGGAGCACGGCGGCCTCACGAGCATCGATCTCGGATTTGATCTTGACCCCGGACAACGAATTACGTCTCGTCCACGTGCGCACTGTTGCTGATGTCCTTATCTGACGAAGAGGGGGCGAGCTACTACTTGTCCTGCTGCATGGTGGCCCACAGACCCGCCGCATGCAGCCGTCGAACATCGTTCTCCATCGCGTCGCGCTCACCGCTGGACACGACGGCCTTGCCCTCCGAGTGCACCTGCATCATCAGCTCGGTGGCCTTGGCCTTGCTGTAGCCGAACAGCTTCTGGAACACGTAGGTCACGTAGTGCATCAGGTTGACCGGGTCGTCCCACACGATGGTGACCCAGGGGGTGTCGTGCGATTCGTCCGCTGCAACGGCCTCGGACTGCGCCGGAACCGCCTGCGGTGACGCGGCGACCACCTCACCTGCCGAGAAGCCGTCCACGGGCAGAAGCGTTCCATCCACCGTCAACCAAGGCATGGCAACAGGGTACGGCGTGTCGGGCCAGCCTCCCACGCTCGCCCCTTCGCTCGTAGTGTGGGCGAGGTGAGCAACGACGCGACCACGGATCACGCGAATTCCAGCGACGGTGCCAGCACCGCGCTGCTGACCGATCAGTACGAGTACACGATGCTGTCCGCGGCTCTGGCCAGCGGCTACGCCGATCGCATCTGCAGCTTCGAGGTGTTCGCGCGACGCCTACCTGGTGGCAGGCGATACGGAGTTCTCGCGGGCACCGGACGCATTCTCGACGCCATCACGCGGTTCCGGTTCGGCCCGGACGAGCTGCGGATCGTCGCCGAATTCCTCGACGCCGACACCGTCGAATGGCTGCGCAACTACCGGTTCACGGGCGACATCGACGGCTATCGCGAGGGCGAGCTGTATTTTCCCGGCTCTCCCGTCCTGACCGTCCGCGGCACCTTCGCCGAGTGCGTCGTCCTCGAAACGCTCGTGCTCTCCATCCTCAATCACGACAGTGCGATCGCCTCCGCGGCTGCGCGGATGGTGGCGTCAGCCAAGTCCCGTCCGATCATCGAGATGGGATCGCGGCGCACCCACGAGGAGGCCGCCGTCGCTGCCTCGCGGGCGGCATACCTCGCCGGATTCACCGCAACATCGAATCTCGAAGCCGTCCGACGCCACGGTGTCCCTGGCGCTGGTACGTCGGCGCACGCCTTCACGCTGCTGCACACCACCGCCGACGGCCCGGACGAACGGTCCGCTTTCGCGGCTCAGGTGCGCGCGCTCGGCGTGGGCACCACCCTGCTCGTCGACACCTACGACATCACCCAGGGCGTCGCCAACGCCATCGAGGTGGCCGGGCCCGAACTCGGCGGTGTGCGCATCGACTCCGGCGACCTCGGCGTACTCGCGCGCCAGGTTCGCGACCAACTGGACGCACTGGGTGCGCCGAAGACCAGGATCGTCGTCTCCGGCGACCTCGACGAGTACGCCATCGCCGCACTGCGGGCCGAGCCGGTCGACTCCTACGGCGTCGGCACGTCACTGGTCACCGGTTCCGGTGCTCCGACGGCGGGCATGGTCTACAAGCTGGTCACCGTCGACGGCATCCCCGTCGCCAAGCGGAGCAGCCACAAGGAATCGCGTGGGGGTACCAAGGCCGCTGTGCGGACGGCGCGGAGCACAGGCACCGCGATCGAGGAGATCGTGCATCCGTTCGACGCTCCCCCGACCGTCGAGAGCGATCTGACGGTGGAGACGTTGACCACCCCGTTGGTCCGCGGCGGAGAACGGGTCGCCGATCTTCCGACGCTCACCGACGGCCGTGACCTGCTGGCCCGACGGCTGGTCAGCCTCCCCTGGGAGGGCTTGAAACTGTCCCAGGGCGAGCCGGCGATCCCCACCCGCTTCGTCGAGGGGTAACTGCGGTGTCGATACCGAACCGGGTGGGCGATCGGCAGTAGTCTGCTTCGGTGCCGTCGAAGACCGAGTTGCCAACCGTTCCCGCTCTACTGCAGGTCGCGGTGCACTCGCTCGGCGGCAAGGAACGCAGCAATCAGCTGACGATGGCCTCGGCCGTAGCGCACTCGATCGATACCGGTGAGCATCTCGCGGTGCAGGCGGGCACCGGCACCGGCAAGTCCCTCGCCTACCTGGTGCCGAGCATTCGGCACGCGGTGGAATCCGGCAAGACGGTCATCGTCTCGACGGCCACCATCGCGCTGCAGCGGCAGCTGGTCGACCGCGATCTACCCCGCCTGTCCGACGCCCTGACCGAGGCAGTCGGCCGTCGCCCGAAGTTCGCAATCCTCAAGGGCCGCAACAACTATCTGTGCATGAACAAGATCCATACCGGCGCTGCGCAGGAGGCACCGGACGCGGAACTGTTCGACCCGTTCGCCGTCTCCCGCATGGGACGAGAGGTGGTCCGGCTGACGAAGTGGTCGTCCGAGACCGAGACCGGTGACCGCGACGACGTGGTGCCAGGGGTCAGCGATCAAGCCTGGCGTCAGGTCAGCGTCACCGCGCGGGAATGCCTGGGCAAATCACGTTGCCCGGTCGGCGAGGACTGCTTCGCCGAGCGCGCCCGCACCGAGGCCGCCCAGGTCGACGTGGTCGTGACCAACCATGCCCTGCTGGCGATCGACGCGATCACCGGCATCCAGATCCTGCCCGAGCACGACGTCGTGGTCGTCGACGAGGCCCACGAACTGGTCGATCGGGTGACCGGGGTGGCCACCGAGGAACTGTCGGCCGCAACCGTCACCGCCGCGGCGCGTCGTAGCGCCAAACTGATCGAAGAAGAGACGGTCGACCAGCTCGAGGGAGCTGCCGAGAACTGGGCCGCAATTCTCGACGAGTTACCCCCGAGCCGCTGGCAGTCCCTCCCCGACGGCGTCGGCCCCGCACTCGCCTCCATCCGCGACGCCGCCTGGGCGGTGCGGACCGCGATCGGCCCCAACAAGCAGGGCATGGCGGCCAGCGATCCCGAGGCCGCCGCGGCTCGCAGCGCCGCACTCGTCGCGGTCGACGAGGTGCACGACAGCGCTGTCCGTGTTCTCACGGCGTTCGACGAACCCGATCCGGCCAAACGCAAGGACGTCGTCTGGCATGCCGTCGACGATTTCCGCGGCAACGTCAAACGCACCGTCCGCATCGCTCCGCTGTCGGTGGGCGGACTGCTGCGAGCGCGCTTGTTCGCCGAGTCCACCGTGGTACTCACCTCCGCGACCTTGACCGTCGGTGGATCGTTCGACGGGTTGGCCGTCAACTGGGGGCTGCCGGCAGAGAAGCCGTCGCGCAGTGACACCGCGATGGCGTCCGGCGTCGAACCGCCGTCCGACACCGGGTCGATCAGGTGGAATTCGCTCGACGTCGGCTCGCCGTTCGACCACGCGCGGGCCGGCATCATGTACATCGCCAAGCATCTGTCGCCGCCCGGACGTGACGGCCTGTCGAAGTCATCCCTGGACGAGATCGAGTCCCTGGTCAGCGCCGCAGGCGGCCGAACGCTCGGACTCTTCTCGTCGATGCGTGCCGCCAAGGCAGCCGCCGAGGAGATGCGCGAACGCCTCGACACACCGATCCTGTGCCAGGGCGACGACTCCACCGGCGCACTGGTGCAGAAGTTCGCCGACGACGAGGCCACCTCCCTGTTCGGGACACTGTCGCTGTGGCAGGGTGTCGACGTCCCTGGCCCGTCGCTGAGTTTGGTCATCCTGGACCGTATTCCGTTCCCGAGGCCCGACGATCCACTGCTGGTGGCCCGGCAGCAGGCCGTCGAATCCCGCGGCGGTAACGGCTTTCTCGCGGTCGCCGCCAACCACGCGGCCCTGCTGCTGGCGCAGGGTGTCGGCCGACTGCTCCGTAGCGTCGACGACAAAGGTGTTGTGGCCGTTCTCGATTCGCGGCTCGCCACCGCCCGCTACGGCGGGTACCTGCGTGCCTCGCTGCCGCCGTTCTGGGAGACCTCGGACCCGGAGGTGGTCCGCAAGGCGCTCACCCGCCTGGCCGGAAAGTAGCTGCCCTTACGGCGTCGCCACCAAGCCGAGTTCGGCATCCGAGGCGAGACCGTGATGATGAGGTAACACGCGCACCGTGTACCCCACCGCACCGCTGTGCGGCAGCGACGTCTGGCCGGCATAGATGTGCTCACCGCCCTCGGTTCCCACATGCGACATGGCCGTCGTTCTGATGTCGGTGAGGTTCTCCTCGTCATCGGCCCGGCCCACCACTGCCTGCACTACGACGTCCGACGCGTCCAGTCCACCGAGATCGACGTTGGCGCGCAGCGAAAGCTCCGCACCGATCACCGGGGTGTCCGGCAGGCCGTCACTGTCGACGCGGGTGACTTTCACTGCGCCCCAAGCCTGTTCGACGCGGCGGCGGTACGACGCGACGTCCGTGGCACCGCGATGATCCTCGGCCGAGGCCGCACGGGCGGATTCGGCAGCAGGCGCGTAGTAGCCCAGTGTGTAGTCCTGAACCATCCTCGAGGCCAACACTTTCGGGCCCAGCTGTTCGAGGGTGTGCCGCACCATTTCGATCCAGCGACTCGGCACTCCGTCGTCCCCGCGGTCGTAGAACTTGGGTAGCACAGCCTGTTCGAGCAGTTCGTACAGCGCGGCGGCTTCGAGATCGTCGCGGCGGTTGTCGTCGGTGACGCCGTCCGCAGTGGGAATGGCCCAGCCGTTCTCCCCGTCGTACATCTCGTCCCACCACCCGTCGCGAATCGACAGGTTCAGGCCACCGTTGAGTGCGGACTTCATGCCCGAGGTGCCGCACGCTTCGAGCGGTCGCAGCGGATTGTTCAGCCACACATCGCATCCCCAATACAGGAAGCGCGCCATGGACATGTCGTAATCGGGCAGGAACACGATGCGGTGCCGTACGTCGGCTTGATCGGCAAACTTGACGATCTGCTGGATGAGCGCCTTTCCACCGTCGTCTGCGGGGTGCGACTTGCCCGCGACAACCAACTGGACCGGGCGAACCGGGTCGAGCAACATCGCGCGCAGTCGCTCGGGTTCGCGGAGCATCAAGGTCAGGCGCTTGTACGTCGGCACCCGCCGAGCGAATCCGACGGTGAGTACGTTCGGATCGAAAACATTCGCGGTCCAGCTGATCTCGGCCTGAGTGGAGCCGCGTTCGAGTGCCGAACGCCGAACCCGACGCCGCACCTCGTCCACCAATTGCGCACGCAGAGCGTTACGTGTCGACCACACACGCTCCGAGGACAGCTCCCCCTCCTGTGCCCACTCCCGGGCAGACCACGTCGGCGCGTGTACCCCGTTGGTCACCGACCCGATCGGCACCTCGGAGGCGTCGAAGCCCTGCCACAGGTCGTTGAACATCTCACGGCTGACGATGCCGTGAAGTTTCGAGACTCCGTTGGCGCGTTGCCCCAGACGCAATCCCATGTGCGCCATGTTGAACACCGAGGCGTCGCTCTCGCCGCCGAGGGCGAGAATTCGGTCCATCGGCAACCCCGGCAGCAGCGCCGAGTCCGCCCCTCCGTCCGTACTACCGAAGTAGTGCCGCACCAGATCCGCCGGAAACCGGTCGATTCCGGCGGGGACAGGGGTGTGGGTGGTGAAGACAGTTCCGGCTCGCACCGCGGCCAGCGCCGCGTCGAAGTCCAGCGCGCCCGAGGTGACGAGTTCGCGAATGCGTTCGACGCCGAGGAAACCGGCGTGGCCCTCGTTCATGTGGAACACCTCCGGGTCGGGCAATCCGTGCGCACGCGTGTATGCCCGGATCGCACGAACTCCGCCGATACCGGCGAGTATCTCCTGCTTGATGCGGTGATCCTGGTCGCCGCCGTACAACCGGTCGGTGACCCCGCGCAGCTCCGGGTCGTTGTCGGCGATGTCGGAATCGAGCAACAGCAGCGGGACGCGTCCCACCTGGGCGATCCACACGCGCGCCCGCAGGACCCTCGATCCCGGCATCGACACGTGGATCAACACCGGAGAATCGCTGTCGTCGGTGAGCAACCGCAGCGGGAGACCGTGTGGATCGAGGGACGGATAGCGCTCGGCCTGCCAGCCGTCGGCCGTCAGGGACTGGCGGAAGTATCCCGAGCGGTAGAGCAACCCGACGCCGATCAACGGCAGACCCAGATCGGAGGCGGCTTTGAGGTGGTCACCGGCCAGGATTCCGAGGCCGCCGGAGTAGTTGGGCAACACCTCGGTGACGCCGAATTCCATCGAGAAGTACCCGATACCCGACGGCAGAGCCCGACCCTCGGACAGCTGGTTCTGGTACCAGAGCGGACGGGCGAGGTAGTCGTGCAGATCCGCCACGGCGGCATCCAGATCGGCCAGAAAGCGATCGTCGACCGCGAGTTCCTCGAGGCGCGCAGGGGCGACGGCTCCCAGTACGGCCACCGGATCGCGCTCCAGTTCGGTCCACAACAGTGGATCGATGTGCTCGAACAGATCCTGCGTCGACGAGTGCCACGACCACCTGAGGTTTGTCGACAGCTCGGCTAGGGCATTCAAGCGGGCGGGAAGGTGGGCTCGGACGGTGAATCGGCGCAAAGCTTTCACAGAGTCGAACCCTACCCACGGACACCGGTGTCGATGGGTGTCTTACGTGAAATCTGCTCTGCTGCGTAAGGCGCGGCAAGTATGCGTCGGCGCACGCGCCATCTGCGCTGCTGCACTACGGTTGACGAGTAGAAGCACACCAATATCGGTTCGACAAGAGGTTGCGCCCGCGCAGCCATACCTCTAGCGAAGAATGGAGTGTGAAGTGACAGGTCGACTTGGTATCGACAATGTCCTTCCAGATACGACGACCGGGAAGTACCCCGCGAAAGCGGTGGTGGGCGAGACCTTTCCGGTCTCCGCCGACGTCTGGCGCGAGGGTCACGACGCGGTGGCCGCCACACTGTCGGTGCGGGGACCGGGAGGCAAGCTCGAACGCATCCCGATGACACCGGGCCGCGAACCCGACACGTTCGACGCGGTGTTCGTCCCCTCTCGGCCGGGTTACTGGATCTGCCGCATCGAAGCATGGAGCGACCCGATCAGCACCTGGCGCCATGCTGTCGAAGCCAAGCTCGGAGTGGGCCAGAGTGCTCACGAACTCGCGAACGACCTCGAGATCGGTGCACGGCTGTTCCTGCGCGCTGCCACCGGAGTGCCTGCCGAGAGCAGACAACTGCTGGCCGACGTCGCCGCCGCGCTGCGCGACACCGACCGCCCGCTCCCGGCCCGCGTGTCCTCGGCGTTCGCGTCGTCGGTCGCCGACCTGTTGTTCGCGCACCCCCTGCGCGAGCTGGTGACCCGCTCGCGTGCCGTCAACATCTGGGTCGATCGCAATCTCGCTCTCAACGGTGCCTGGTACGAGTTCTTTCCCCGGTCGACCGGGGGGTGGAACGAGGACGGATCACCGCGGCACGGCACGTTCGCGACGTCGATCGAGCAGTTGCCTCGCGTCGCGCGCATGGGATTCGACATCGTCTACCTGCCGCCGATCCACCCGATCGGCACCATCAACCGCAAGGGCCCGAACAACACGTTGACCCCGGGCCCGGAGGACGTCGGGTCACCGTGGGCCATCGGATCGAAGGACGGCGGACACGACGCCATCCATCCCGAGCTGGGCACCGAGGACGATTTCCGCGCCTTCGTCGCCGCCGCACAGGAGCACAACCTGGAGGTGGCACTCGACCTCGCCCTCCAGGCCGCTCCCGACCACCCTTGGGCTGCAACCCATTCCGAGTGGTTCACGGTGCTGCCGGACGGCACTATCGCGTACGCCGAGAACCCCCCGAAGAAGTACCAGGACATCTACCCGGTCAACTTCGACAACGACCGCCGTGGCATCTACGAAGAAGTGCTTCGCGTGGTCCGATACTGGATCTCGCTGGGTGTCAAGGTCTTCCGAGTCGACAACCCGCACACCAAGCCGCCGGACTTCTGGGAATGGCTCATCGCCGAGGTCAAGAAGACCGACCCGGACGTATTGTTCCTCGCCGAGGCCTTCACCCGTCCGGTACGGATGTACGGCTTGGCGCAGCGCGGCTTCACCCAGTCGTACACGTACTTCACCTGGCGTACTGCGAAATGGGAGCTGACCGAGTTCGCCGAAGAGCATGCACGACGCGCCGACGACGCACGTCCGAACCTGTTCGTCAACACACCGGACATCCTGCACGAGAGCCTGCAGCACGGCGGGCCTGGAATGTTCGCTCTCCGAGCAGCTCTCGCAGCAACGATGGCTCCGACCTGGGGCGTCTACTCCGGCTACGAGCTGTTCGAGCACCAGGCCGTGCGCGAAGGCAGCGAGGAATACCTGGACTCGGAGAAGTACCAGTTGCGTCCACGCGACTTCGAGGGTGCACTCGCCCGCGGCGAGTCGCTCGAGCCCTGGATCACCACGCTGAACGCGATTCGACGTGCACATCCGGCGCTGCAGCAGCTACGCAACATCCACTTCCACAGCATCGACAACGAGGCGTTGATCGGTTACTCCAAGTTCGACCCGCAGACCGGTGACTCGATCCTGGTGGTGATCAACCTCAATCCCTTCGGGGCCGAGGAAGGCACCATCCACCTGGACATGCCGGCTCTGGGCCACGACTGGCAGGACACCCTCACGATCAAGGACGAAGTGAGCGGCGTCCACTACGACTGGGGCCACACCAATTTCGTCCGGCTCGAGCCCTGGACGTCGGTGGCGCACATCTTCACGCTCCCCCACATCCCCTACCCGGCACGAATCGAACTGGCCTACCGCGGCAACCGAAAGTGAAGGGATTCAACGTGACCGAGAATCCGACGACGCCCGAAGACACCGTCGCAGCCCCGTCCGACAACGATCTCGAACTCATCGCCGCGGGGCGGCACTACAACCCGCATTCCGTACTCGGCGCTCACCCGATGCCGGGCGGAACGGCGATTCGAGCGCTCAAACCCGACGCCGAGAAGGTCGTCGCCCGCATCGGTGGCGTCGACCACGAATTGACCCACGTCGCGCACGGGCTCTTCTCGGTGCTGTTGCCGTTCGAGGACCTGATCGACTATCGGCTCGTGGTGACCTGGCCCGGTGGACACGTCTCCGAATCCGCCGACGGGTACCGGTTCCTGCCCACTCTCGGCGAACTCGATCTCCACCTGTTCGGCGAGGGCAGGCACGAACGGCTCTGGGACATCCTCGGCGCACATCAGCAGTCCTACGCGACACCGGACGGCCCCGTCACCGGCACGTCGTTCGCGGTATGGGCTCCCGCTGCCCAGGGCGTCACGCTCGTCGGCGACTTCGACGGCTGGACCGGGCGAAGCTGGCCGATGCGAGCACTCGGATCGACCGGCGTGTGGGAAGTCTTCGCTCCCGACATCGCGCCGGGCGCGCTGTACAAGTTCCGCGTCCACGGCTCCGACGGCTCGGTCAAGGACAAGGCCGATCCGATGGCCTTCGCCACCGAGATCCCCCCGTCGACGGCCTCGGTCGTCACCGCATCCTCGTACACCTGGAACGACGACGCCTGGCTCGATACCAGGGCCGGCATCGAGCCGACGCAGGCACCGATGAGCGTCTACGAGATCCACCTGGCGTCCTGGCGACCGGGCCTCGGGTATCGCGAGCTCGCCGAGCAACTGGCCGAGTACATCACCGAGACCGGCTTCACCCACGTGGAGCTGCTCCCGGTCGCCGAGCATCCGTTCGGCGGCTCCTGGGGCTACCAGGTCACGGCGTACTACGCACCGACTTCGCGGTTCGGCAGCCCCGACGATTTCCGCTACTTCGTCGACCACCTGCACAGCGCCGGAATCGGCGTGATCGTCGACTGGGTTCCCGCGCACTTCCCCAAGGACGAATGGGCCCTGGCCCGGTTCGACGGTGGCCCGCTCTACGAGCACGGCGACCCGCAGCGCGGCGAGCAACTCGACTGGGGCACACTCGTTTTCGATTTCGGACGACGCGAGGTTCGCAACTTTCTGGTCGCGAACGCGCTGTACTGGATCGACGAGTTCCACATCGACGGGCTGCGGGTCGACGCGGTGGCGTCGATGCTGTACCTGGACTACTCCCGGCCCGAGGGCGGCTGGTCGCCGAACATCTACGGGGGCCGTGAGAACCTCGAGGCCGTCACCTTCCTGCAGGAGATGAACGCAACGGTGCACAAGAAGCACCGCGGTGTGGTCACCGTGGCGGAGGAGTCGACGGCATGGCCCGGCGTCACCCGCCCGACGAATGTCGGCGGACTCGGGTTCAACATGAAGTGGAACATGGGTTGGATGCACGACACGCTTGGCTTCCTCGGGCGTGATCCCATCCACCGCAGCTACCACCACCACGAGGTCACCTTCTCTCTCGTCTACGCGTGGAGCGAGAACTATCTGCTTCCCATCAGCCACGACGAGGTGGTGCACGGCAAGGGCACGCTGTGGACTCGGATGCCCGGCGACGACTACGCCAAGGCGGCCGGTCTGCGCGGCATGCTCGCCTACATGTGGGCGCACCCCGGTAAGCAACTGCTGTTCATGGGACAGGAGTTCGGACAGACTCGTGAGTGGTCCGAGGAACGTGGTCTGGACTGGTACCAGATCGAGGAGGAGCCACTGCACAACGGCGTCAAAACCCTTGTGTCCGATCTCAACTCGACCTACCGGTCACATCCGGCACTGTGGACACTCGACACCTCCCCCAGCGGGTACTCGTGGATCGACGCCAACGACACCGAGAACAACGTGCTGAGCTTTCTGCGGTACGGGTCCGACGGTTCGGTCATCGCGTGTATTTTCAACTTTTCCGGGACCGAGCACGGCAGCTATCGTGTGGGACTACCGGAACCAGGCCGTTGGATCGAGATTCTCAACACCGATGCATCGGAATACGGTGGCTCCGGTGTGGGCAACCTGGGTGAAGTGACGGCAACATCGCACTCGTGGCACGGTCGACCGGCGTCAGGCCAGGTCGCCCTACCTGCCAACGGGGCGATCTGGATCAAACTGGAGCAGTAGATGAGTGGCGGCCGCACACCCCGACTTCTGGCCGCGGCCGCCACCGCAGGGCTGCTCGTGCTGACCGCCTGCGCGCAGACCGTCAGCGGAACCGCCGTATCGATCTACGAGAATCCGTTCAGCGTCGCAGGACTTCCGGTCACCAGCGGCCCGAGCGGGCCGCGTCCCGGTGTCCCCGATTCGACCATCACAGTCGAGAACGCCGAGGGCACCGACTCCGACATCCTCGCCACGAACGCGGTCGACGACATCCAACGATTCTGGGAACAGCAGTATCCGAACCTGTTCAAAGGTTCGTTCACCCCGGTGTCCGAGATCGTCTCGTGGGACGCGTCCGAGGACGAGGGATCGGGCGTCCGATTCTGCGGAGACCGCACCGGCGGTATCCCCAACGCCGCCTACTGCACCCGCGACGACTCGATCGGCTGGGATCGCACCATTCTGCTGCCGGCTCTGGTCGATGCCTTCGGGCCGATGTCGGTGGTGATGGTGATCGCCCACGAATACGGCCATGCCATTCAGCACCAGTCGGGTCTCGTCGGCGACGACACCCCGACCATCGTCGCCGAACAACAGGCCGACTGTTTCGCCGGTGCGTTCATCCGCCACGTCGCCGAAGACGATGTGCCGCACTTCACCATCAACACCTCCGACGGACTCAACGGCGTTCTCGCAGCAACCGTTGCCGTGCGCGACGTCGATCCCAACGATCCCGAATCGGTGCACGGTTCGGCCTTCGAGCGCGTCACCGCAGTGCAGATCGGGTTCACCGACGGCGCGGCAGCCTGCATCGGCATCGACGAAGCCGAGATAGATTCGCGTCGAGCATCGTTGCCGCAGAAGTTCAGTGACCCGGACGACTCCGGTGAGCTACCGGTCACCGAGGACACCCTCGGGTTGTTCACTCGGTCCTTCGAAGCGGTGCTGCCCGTCGCCGATCCGCCGACCGTCGACTACTCCGGGTCGGACACCGGGTGTCCCGACGCCGAGGCGACCGCGCCGGTGTCGTACTGCCCGTCGACCAATACCATCGGTGTCGACGTCGAGGACCTGGCCGAAATCGGACAACCCGAGACCCCACAACGCGGAGATATCTTGCCGCTCAACGTCTCCGGTGACTACAGCGCCTACGTGCTCTTCGCCTCGCGCTACACGCTCGCGGTGCAGAAGGAAGCAGGCCATCGGCTCGACGACCCACAGACCGCCTTACGATCGGCGTGTCTGTCCGGAGTCATCACCTCGGCGATGAGCGCCGAGAACGGTGACACCGGCCTCGACATAGTGCTGTCCCCCGGCGATCTCGACGAAGCCGTATCGGGACTGCTCAGCGACGGCCTCGCCGCCAGCGACATCAACGGTACGACGCTGCCGTCCGGCTTCTCCCGGGTCGATGCGTTCCGTTCGGGAGTTCTCGGCGGCAAGGAACGGTGCGACGCGCGCTACAACTGACCGGTCAGTACAGCGCCGAAGCGAGCTTACGCCGTGCAGAGACGACCAGCGGATCGGCCGAGTCGAACAACTCGAACAACTCGAGCAGACGGGTGCGCAGCGTAGTTCGGTCGTCGCCTGCACTTATCTTGATTCCGTCGATCAAACGAGCGAAGGCCTGCTCCGGTTGCTGACCGGCCATCTCGGCGTCCGCGGCGTCGATCCGGGCCTGCATGTTCGCGGGATCTGCGTTGGCGATCTCGACGGCGTCCGGTGCCACGTTCTGCACCCGAGCCAGGAACTTGACCTGACGCAGCGCCGCGACGGCGTCGGTGTTCTTCGGTTCGGCGTCGATGATGGCCTGGTAGGCAGCCGCTGCTTTGTCGAAATCGCCCTCGTCGATGGCCTCTTCGGCGGCGACGATTCTGGGGTCCTCGATTTCGGGTTCCGGTTCTGCAGCGGCCGCCCCGGGAGGCCCGGTGAGCTTTCCCGCAATCGCCTGCTCGACGGCCTGTAGCCACTGACGCAGCTGCTCGTCCGACTGCGTTCCCTCGAAGTCGGCCAGCGGCTGACCGGCTGCAACGGCTACCACCGTCGGAATGGCTTTCACACCGAACGCCTGCGCGATCTGCGGATTGGAATCGACGTCGACTCGGGCGAGAACCCACGTACCTGCGGCCTCGACGGCCAGTTGGCCGAGCTGTCGCGTCAACGCCTGCGATTGCGGGGACCGGGCGGAACCGAGATCGACGATCACCGGGACCTGTGTGGATCGTTGCAGAACCTCGGCCTCGAACGTCGCCGCGGTCACATCCACGATCGGTGCCAGTCCCCCGGCTTCACCGGCGGGCTCGGCCGCAGGAGCAGGTGCCGGACGGTCCTTGAGAACGGACAAGTCGACAGCACCGGCAATCGAGGCGGGGACGGCAGCTGACGGGCGGACGGGAGGACGGGAACCGGGTCGAGTCACGTCCTACAGTTTGTCACTAACCCGATGCGTCATCCACTGGCGGGCAGTCAGGACGGAACCTTCGCGTCGGCGAAGGGCCGGCCGGTGCTCAGCTCGGCGAGGCGTCCGGTGCGCGCGGCCCAGATCTCGAAGACGACGGTGCCGAACGGGGGAAACGCCGCGACGAGTGCGAGCAAGGTCGCCTTGACGTCCCACTTCAGCTTCACTGCCGTCAGCACGGCGACGGCCAAGTACACGACGAACACGCCGCCGTGGATCGGCCCGAAGATCTTGACGCCGATCTCGTTGCCGTCGGCGGGGATGTATTTGAAGGCCATTCCGATCAGCAGTCCGAGCCAGGTGAACGCTTCGAGCACGGCGACGAAACGGAAGCGTTTTGCTGTGCTGCTCAGGTCGAAGAAATTGGTCATGCCCGCTATTGTGCCCGGTTTGCTACGACAGAACGTAGTGGCTCTGGTCTCAGTTCTTCTCCAGAGCCACTACGAGTCCTACTGCTTCGGTACTCGAACGATGAGGGCGTCGCCCTGTCCACCGCCGCCGCACAGCGCGGCCGCGCCCACTCCGCCGCCGCGTCGCTGCAGCTCGAGAGCCAGATGCAGAGCAATGCGAGCTCCCGACATGCCGAGGGGATGCCCGATCGAGATCGCCCCACCGTTGACGTTCACGATCTCCGGATCGATGCCGAGTTCTCGTGTCGACGCGATTCCGACCGCCGCGAACGCCTCGTTGATCTCGACGACGTCGAGGTCCTTCGGATCGATGCCGTCCTTCTCGCATGCCTTGGCGATCGCGCGAGCCGGCTGCGACTGCAGCGTGGAGTCGGGACCGGCCACCACACCGTGTGCACCGATCTCCGCGAGCCACGTCAGACCGAGCGACTCCGCCTTCTCCTTGCTCATCACCACGACGGCGGCAGCACCGTCGGAGATCTGCGACGCCGAACCCGCGGTGACGGTGCCGGCCTTGTCGAAGGCAGGGCGAAGCTTGCCCAGGGAGTCGACTGTGGTGTCGGCGCGAATGCCTTCGTCCGCGGTGAACTGGATCGGCTCGCCCTTGCGCTGCGGAATCGACACCGGGACCACTTCGTTGTCGAAGACGCCGTTCTTCCAGGCCGCAGCGGCCTTCTGATGCGACGCGGCGGCGAAGGTGTCCTGCTCTTCGCGAGTGATGACCTCGGTGTTCTGGTTGCGCTGCTCGGTGAGCGCACCCATGGCCTGGTCGGTGAAGATGTCGTAGAGACCGTCGTACGCCAGGTGATCCCGCATCGTCACATCGCCGTACTTGAATCCCGCGCGCGACTTCTCGAGCATGTGCGGAGCCTGGGTCATCGACTCCTGGCCACCGGCGACGACGATCTCGAATTCTCCGGCGCGGATGAGCTGATCGGCCAGCGCGATGGCATCGACACCGGACAAGCAGACCTTGTTGATCGTCAATGCGGGCACGGTCATCGGAATGCCGGCAGCAACAGCTGCCTGGCGTGCCGGGATCTGGCCGGCTCCGGCGGTGAGAACCTGCCCCATGATGACGTAATCGACCTGATCCGGAGCAACACCGGCCTTCTCGAGTGCACCCTTGATGGCGATCCCGCCGAGGTCCGATCCCGAGAAGTCCTTGAGTGCGCCCGAGAAGCGCCCGACCGGCGTGCGAGCACCGGCGACGATGACTGTTGTGGTCACGATTTCCTCCGAAAGTGTGAAGACGGCCTTGTCGAGATCAACGCTCCGACGCCGCCTGCCGATACCGGCCGGGCGAAGCACCGAAACGCAGCTGGCGCTAACGTCATGGCCATGACCTCCAGCACGCAGTCTTACACGGGAGCCCCGCTGCGCTCCGACCTGGTGACGGCTATCGACCACGCGGGTGTCGCGGTGCCCGATCTCGACGCCGCCATCGCCTGGTACACCGATCACCTCGGGATGGTTGCGGTGCACGAAGAGATCAACGAGGAACAGGGCGTCCGGGAGGCGATGCTCTCGTTCCCCGGAGCACCGGAGAAGTCCGCTGCACTGCAGTTGCTCGCGCCGATCGACGAGTCGTCCACCATCGCCAAGTTCATCGGCCGCAACGGCCCGGGACTGCAGCAGCTGGCGTACCGCGTCACCGACATCGACGAGATCTCGACCGAGCTGCGCGCTCGCGGCGTTCGGTTGCTGTACGACGCCCCGCGCCGCGGCACCGCCGATTCTCGGATCAACTTCGTCCACCCCAAGGACGCCGGCGGCGTGCTCATCGAACTCGTCGAACCGAACCCCGACGCGCACTGATCGAACTCTGTGAATCAGCCGTATGGCTCTCTACTTGACTCACCGGTAAATTGACGGCCATGGCCATCGATCATGAGCGCACCTCCGCGGTGCAACTTCCCTTTTCCATCGTCCGGAAGGGGTTCGATCGCGACGAAGTCACCAACTACTTCGAGCGGTTCGACGCCGAACTACGGCTGACGACCGCCGATCGTGATGCGGCTGCAGCGCAGGCGCGTGATCTGGCGAAGCAACTCGACGACGCTCGAGACGAGATCGACGAACTCCGCAAGGACATCGATCGCCTGTCGGTTCCGCCCACCACCGCGGAGGGCATGAGCGACCGAATTTCGCGCATGCTGCGGCTGGCGTCGGACGAGGCATCCGAGGTCCGCGCGAAAGCGCACTCGGAGTCCGAGGAAATGATCTCGGTTGCGCAGCAGGAGAGTGCACGTCTGCGCGGACGGCACGAGTCGCTGGTGGCCGAACTCGAAGAGCGTCGGACGGCACTCGAGGCCGAGCACGAGCAGACCATGGCCCAGGCGCGGACCGAGGCGGCTCGCGTGGTCGAGGCCGCGCAGGCCGAACGCGACAAGCTGGCCGCCGAATCCGAGGCCAAGCGCGCCGAGGTTCAGGAGGACTTCGAGATCACGATGGCCGAGCGCCGCACCAAGGTCCTCTCTGCCCTCGAAGAGCTCGAAGCGTCGAGCAAGTCCGATGCCGCCCGCCGCATCGAAGAGGCGACGACCGAGGCTGCGCGACGGCTTCAGTCCGCCAGCGAACAGGCCGAGCGGCGGATCGCGCACTCCAAGGAACTGGCCGAGGAACTGCGTGTACTGCGCAGTCGAGTGCTGGCCCAGCTGCTCGGAATTCGCGGTCAGCTCGATTCGGTACCGGCGATGCTCGCCTCGGTCAATCGAGAGAGCGAACTGCTCGACAATCCCGACCCGACCGCGATCCTGAAGAAGGAAGAAGAGAAAGCTGCAGCGAAGGCCGAGGACGAGAAGGAATCGGCTGACTCCACGTCCTGACTCGTGTCGTCCTGCGCCTGGCCTCCCCCGCTACGACCACCTGCGGGTGAGGCCTCGCGTGTTTCGGCCCGACCAACACCCGGTGTGCCAATGCCGACGATTGTCTGCACCGCCGAAGTCGTCCGACGGCCACGCAACGATGTGCGCGACGCCCGGCCGCACCTCGTGGTCGCAGCCGGGACAGCGATAGGTCTTGACCGCCTTGGCGCCCGGGACCATGCGCGTCGTGTAGGTGTCTCCGTCCGGACCGACCTCGACCCGGTTGCCACCCAGCACGGAATCGGTAGCCGGACCGATATCACTCGGACCGCTCCGATTCGGTCTGCGGGGCTGATTACGACGAGGCACTCGTCCAGTGTAGAGAACGGGTCGACCGATACCGACAGTCGTCAGAAAAGACGGAACTCGGTACTGTCGGTCCCCCGTAGGACGTCGTAGTCGAGTGTGAGACAACGAATGCCGCGATCGGTGGCCAGTGTCTTCGCCTGCGGCTTGATGACCTGCGCAGCGAACACTCCGCTGACCGGAGCCAGCAGGGGATCACGATTGAGCAGTTCCAGATAGCGAGTCAGCTGTTCGACGCCGTCGATCTCGCCGCGCCGCTTGATCTCCACTGCCACTGTTCCGCCGTCGGCGTTGCGGCACAGCAGATCCACCGGTCCGATGGCCGTCATGTATTCACGACGTACGAGCGTGTAGCCATCGCCCAGGGTGCTGACGTGCTCGGCCAACAACTCTTGAAGATGGGCCTCCACACCGTCTTTCACCAACCCGGGATCGATGCCGAGCTCGTGACTCGAGTCGAGCTCGACGTCGTCGATGGTGATACGAAGTTCCTCGCCGGCCTTGTTGGTGACGATCCACTTGATCGTCTCGCCCTCGGTGGTCTCGACCGTCCAGCAGGGCGGAGACATCCAGTTGAGCGGCTTGTAGGCCCGGTCGTCCGCGTGCACGCTCACCGATCCGTCGGACTTGACGAGGAGCAGGCGACGAGCGGACGGGAGGTGTGCGGTGAGGCGGCCGACGTAGTCGACTTGGCAACGAGCAATAACTAGACGCACTCGACCACCTTAAGGCAGGACCCCCCGTTAGTCTGTGACGACCATGCCGCAACTGAGACGATCTGCCGCTCCCCTGGGTTCCCGACTGCTCGGCGACACCTCCGAGTCGCCACGTCGACGACGGATCCGAATTCAGCTGCTGCTGACCGTCTTCTTGGTGCTGTCGAACTTGATCGGCGCGGTCATCGTGGGCGTTCTGATCAGTGTCGTGGTTCCGGGCCCGGACGTCTTGGACATGGATCGCTACTGGTGGGTCAATTTCATCGTCGTGCCGGTCTACGTCTTTCTCGCATTCCTGGTCGGCGTCGTCTGGGGAACCACAAGCGCGCTGAGCAGTCTGCGGTGGGGCATCGAGGATCGTCGACCGACACGATCCGAGCAGGTCGCGACTCTCGCCATGCCGTGGCGTCTGACGCGCATGCAGGTCGCATTGTGGACCGGTGGACTGATCCTGCTGACGACGATCGACGGCATCATCGACCCCCAGGCGATCCCCAAGGTGGCGTTCACCATTGCCGCGGGCGGCACAGTCGTGTGCGCGTTCAGTTACCTGCTCAGTGAGTTCGCGCTGCGGCCCATCGCCGCTCGTGCGCTCGAGGCGGGCGATCCACGTCGTATCCGAATCGCCGGTGTCATGGGACGGTCGATCCTGTCGTGGTTGTTGGGGACCGGCGTTCCTGTCTCCGGACTGATGATGATCGCGGTCTTCCGATTCCTCAGACCCGAGACGAGCGCCAACCAGCTCGCCGTCTCCATCCTTGCCCTCGGCGGAATCACCATCATCTTCGGTTTCGCACTGACTGTCCTCGGCGGATTCGCAACTACCTCGCCCATCAACAACGTACGGGCGGGGATGGCCGAGGTGGAAAAGGGCAACATGGACGTCCGCCTCGCGGTGTACGACGGCACCGAACTCGGTGAGCTCCAGAGCGGGTTCAACCGGATGGCCGACGGGGTGCGCGACCGGGAGAAGATCCGCGACCTGTTCGGTAGGCACGTCGGCCACGAGGTTGCCGAGAAGGCACTGCAGTCCGACAGCGAACTCGGCGGACAGGAACGCGATATTGCGGTGTTCTTCATCGACCTCGTGGGTTCGACCGAGTTGGCAGCATCCCGGCCCCCTACCGAGGTCGTGGACCTACTCAATCGATTCTTCGCCGTGGTCGTCGACGAGGTCGACGACCACGGCGGTTTCATCAACAAATTCGAGGGCGACGCT
The DNA here is from genome assembly GCF_038069675.1 of Rhodococcoides navarretei. Classification (NCBI taxonomy): domain Bacteria; kingdom Bacillati; phylum Actinomycetota; class Actinomycetes; order Mycobacteriales; family Nocardiaceae; genus Rhodococcoides; species Rhodococcoides navarretei. Next base: position 1,816,136 of record NZ_JBBPCN010000001.1, on the reverse strand, counting down.
GCGCTGGCAATCTTCGGAGCTCCCAACGAAATTGCCGACCACTGCGGCTCCGCATTGGCCGCAGCACGAGCCATTGCCCGACGGCTGCTGGTCGAAGTACCCGAATGCAGTGCTGCAGTGGGCGTTGCCGCTGGACGCGCAGTCGCCGGCAACGTCGGTGCAAAATCCCGATTCGAGTACACGGTCATCGGAGACCCGGTGAACGAGGCCGCTCGCCTCTCCGAGCTGGCGAAGAACGCTCCAGGGGCGATCCTTGCTTCCAAGACCGCAGTAGATGGTGCCGCCGACGACGAGGCGCATCGTTGGGAATTCGGTGATGCAGTCACCCTGCGCGGACGGTCTGCGGAAACGGTTCTCGCAAATCCGAAGGACGTCAAGGTCGCGGCGGATAAGCCGGAAGCTGTTCACGCCTGACCCGATCGTTGGGCTCAGTAGGTGTAGTGCCCTGCGTCCCTGCCGTTTTCATCACTGACGACTCGGCCTTCTATTGCCCGGCCCCCCTCGCAAACGCGCTCGCGTTTGTCGAACGCTCACGAAATCGCTGACGATTCTGCGCGCGCCTCGCGAAGGCGAGCGCGTCTGCAGAATCCAGATGTTGCGTAAGCCCGCTTACCCTCACCGCCACGCTTCGATAGCAGTAATCGAGTTGTTGGGGTTCAGTCCAGTTCGGCGGCCCGCAAATGCGCGCGCGTTTGTCAGGTGCGCGCAGTCTGGTGTCGCTGTTCTGCTCGCGTCTGGCAAACGCGCTCGCGTTTGCGACCAGGGTGGGGGGGTGACGGTAACGCGTCGACGATGGGCACTATGGGCGGCGACGTGGTGCTGGCACCTCTGGATTGTGCGAATGCGCGCGCGTTTGTCAGGTGCGCGCAGTCTGGTGTCGCTGTTCTGCTCGCGTCTGGCGAACGCGCTCGCGTTTGCGACCAGGGTGGGGGGGGGTGACGGTAACGAGTCGACGGTCGGCACTATGGGCGGCGACGTGGTGCTGGCACCTCTGGATTGTGCGAACGCGCGCGCGTTCGTCAGGTGCGCGCAGTCTGGTCTCGCTGTTCTGCTCGCGTCTGGCGACTGCGCTCGCGTTTGCCTTCTGGGTGAGGGGGACGAGGCAGGCGGCGCGCGCGGCGAGGGATGGGACTGCAGGTGCAGATGTCGACGCCTGCGCATTCCGGCACCTGCGCATCCAACTGGAAAGCCTGAATCCTGTTGCGGTCGTGGGTGGTTTCGAAATGCGGAATGCCCCCGACCGTGAGGTCGGGGGCATTCCGTTTGTTTGTGTTCGGCGGTGTCCTACTCTCCCACACCCTGTCGAGTGCAGTACCATCGGCGCTGGAGGGCTTAGCTTCCGGGTTCGGAATGGGACCGGGCGTTTCCCCTCCGCTATGGCCGCCGTAACTCTACGAAACAGTTACACACGGAACATCAGCGGTGTCACCTGGTCGGGATAGGTGACGTACTGGTTCATTCAATTGTTGTGCTGAAACGTGTGTTGTTTCAGATATTGCACAGTGGACGCGTAGCTTCTTTGTGGTAAGTCCTCGGCCTATTAGTACCAGTCACCTGCATCGGTTACCCGACTTCCAGTTCTGGCCTATCAACCCGGTGGTCTGCCGGGGGCCTTACCCCCTCGAGGGGGTGAGAAACCTCATCTTGGAACAGGCTTCCCGCTTAGATGCTTTCAGCGGTTATCCCTTCCGAACGTAGCCAACCAGCGGTGCTCCTGGTGGAACAACTGGCACACCAGAGGTTCGTCCGTCCCGGTCCTCTCGTACTAGGGACAGCCTTCCTCAAGTTTCTTACGCGCGCGGCGGATAGAGACCGAACTGTCTCACGACGTTCTAAACCCAGCTCGCGTGCCGCTTTAATGGGCGAACAGCCCAACCCTTGGGACCTACTCCAGCCCCAGGATGCGACGAGCCGACATCGAGGTGCCAAACCATCCCGTCGATATGGACTCTTGGGGAAGATCAGCCTGTTATCCCCGGGGTACCTTTTATCCGTTGAGCGACACCGCTTCCACTTGCCGGTGCCGGATCACTAGTCCCGACTTTCGTCCCTGCTCGACTTGTCAGTCTCACAGTCAAGCTCCCTTGTGCACTTGCACTCGACACCTGATTGCCAACCAGGCTGAGGGAACCTTTGGGCGCCTCCGTTACATTTTAGGAGGCAACCGCCCCAGTTAAACTACCCACCAGGCACTGTCCCTGAACCAGATCATGGTCCGAGGTTGAGGTATCCAATACGATCAGAGTGGTATTTCAACAACGACTCCACAGTAACTGGCGTCACCGCTTCACAGTCTCCCACCTATCCTACACAAACCGAACCGAACACCAATACCAAGCTGTAGTGAAGGTCCCGGGGTCTTTTCGTCCTGCCGCGCGTAACGAGCATCTTTACTCGTAATGCAATTTCGCCGAGTCTATGGTTGAGACAGCTGAGAAGTCGTTACGCCATTCGTGCAGGTCGGAACTTACCCGACAAGGAATTTCGCTACCTTAGGATGGTTATAGTTACCACCGCCGTTTACTGGGGCTTAAATTCTCAGCTTCGCCATCACTGGCTAACCGGTCCTCTTAACCTTCCAGCACCGGGCAGGCGTCAGTCCGTATACATCGTCTTACGACTTCGCACGGACCTGTGTTTTTAGTAAACAGTCGCTTCTCACTGGTCTCTGCGGCCCCACCCAGCTCAGGAAGTAAATTCCGTCACCGGACAGGGCCCCCCTTCTCCCGAAGTTACGGGGGCATTTTGCCGAGTTCCTTAACCATAGTTATCTCGATCGCCTTAGTATTCTCTACCTGACCACCTGTGTCGGTTTGGGGTACGGGCCGTGTAACAACTCACTAGAGGCTTTTCTCGGCAGCATAGGATCACTGAATTCGCCTCAATCGGCTACGCATCACCTCTCAGGCTTGATGAACGGCGGATTTGCCTACCGTTCGCCCTACAGGCTTACACCAGTACAACCACTGACTGGCCCAGCTACCTTCCTGCGTCACCCCATCGCTTGGCTACTACCAGATCAGGTCCCACGCATCCACCACACGCCGGCCACCCGAAGGTGGCAAGTCATATGGATTCAGGGTGGTTAGTGTCACTGATTCACCATGGGCGCGGTTACACGGGTACGGGAATATCAACCCGTTGTCCATCGGCTACGCCTGTCGGCCTCGTCTTAGGTCCCGACTCACCCTGGGCGGATTAACCTGGCCCAGGAACCCTTGGTCATTCGGCGGACGAGTTTCTCACTCGTCTTTCGCTACTCATGCCTGCATTCTCACTCGCGCAGCCTCCACACCTGGATCACTCCGATGCTTCCATGGCTGCACGACGCTCCCCTACCCACCCACACACCTGCACACAAATCCGCAGACTTGCATGGGGCTGTTGTGTGAGTGCCGCAGCTTCGGTGGTGTACTTGAGCCCCGCTACATTGTCGGCGCAGGATCACTTGACCAGTGAGCTATTACGCACTCTTTCAAGGGTGGCTGCTTCTAAGCCAACCTCCTGGTTGTCTTCGCGACCCCACATCCTTTTCCACTTAGTACACGCTTAGGGACCTTAGCTGGCGATCTGGGCTGTTTCCCTCTCGACTACGAACCTTATCGCCCGCAGTCTCACTGCCACGCTCTCACTCACCGGCATTCGGAGTTTGGCTGATTTCGGTAAGCTTGTAGGCCCCCTAGACCATCCAGTAGCTCTACCTCCGGCGAGAAACACGTGACGCTGCACCTAAATGCATTTCGGGGAGAACCAGCTATCACGGAGTTTGATTGGCCTTTCACCCCTACCCACAACTCATCCCCTCAGTTTTCAACCTAAGTGGGTTCGGTCCTCCACGACGTCTTACCGTCGCTTCAACCTGGCCATGGGTAGATCACTCCGCTTCGGGTCTAGAACACGCCACTACACCACAAACGTGGATACGCCCTATTCGGACTCGCTTTCGCTACGGCTACCCCACACGGGTTAACCTCGCGACATGCCACTAACTCGCAGGCTCATTCTTCAAAAGGCACGCCATCACCAGCAACAGAACAAACTGTTCACCAGCTTTGACGGATTGTAAGCGCACGGTTTCAGGTACTATTTCACTCCCCTCCCGGGGTACTTTTCACCTTTCCCTCACGGTACTAGTCCGCTATCGGTCACCAGGGAGTATTCAGGCTTATCGGGTGGTCCCGACAGATTCACAGCAGATTTCACGGGCCCGCTGCTACTTGGGTATTCACAACGACAGTTGCAGTGTTTTCGTCTACGGGACTCTCACCCTCTACGACAGGCCGTTCCAGACCACTTCGACTAACACCACAATTTCTCACTGTCGGCCGATCCGGCAGAATCGACAATGCAAACCCCACAACCCTCCATACGCAACCCCTGCCGGGTATCACACGCACAAAGTTTGGCCTCATCCGCTTTCGCTCGCCACTACTCACGGAATCACTATTGTTTTCTCTTCCTGTGGGTACTGAGATGTTTCACTTCCCCACGTTCCCTCCACACACCCTATATATTCAGGTGCAGGTAACACGACATCACTCGTGCTGGGTTTCCCCATTCGGACACCCTCGGATCACAGCTCGGTTGACAGCTCCCCGAGGCTTATCGCAGCCTCCTACGTCCTTCATCGGCTCCTGGTGCCAAGGCATCCACCGTACGCTCTTCATTACTTACAACAAAGATGCTCGCGTCCACTGTGCAATTCTCAAACAACACACACACCACCATGTTCACGCCACCCTCAGACACCGAGAAACTTTCATCCCTCAGCCGATAGAACCAGCCATGACAGCCTGCATATGTCTTGCCTTGAAAGAAACACTCGCGTGTTCTCTCAGGACCCAACAGTGCATCGATATAGTTCCTGCCGGCGAAACATGGTTTCGCGTTCTACAGGATCTGGTTGTCAGTGTTCCACCCGTGAGCACCGCAGCCCTACATATGAGGACTAAACGGTTTCTGTCGCTGGATCGTCTGCTGACTGTTCAGCAGTGCATCCGAGCGAAGAGGCTCCTTAGAAAGGAGGTGATCCAGCCGCACCTTCCGGTACGGCTACCTTGTTACGACTTCGTCCCAATCGCCGATCCCACCTTCGACGGCTCCCTCCCACGAGGGGTTAGGCCACCGGCTTCGGGTGTTACCGACTTTCATGACGTGACGGGCGGTGTGTACAAGGCCCGGGAACGTATTCACCGCAGCGTTGCTGATCTGCGATTACTAGCGACTCCGACTTCACGGGGTCGAGTTGCAGACCCCGATCCGAACTGAGACCAGCTTTAAGGGATTCGCTCCACCTCACGGTCTCGCAGCCCTCTGTACTGGCCATTGTAGCATGTGTGAAGCCCTGGACATAAGGGGCATGATGACTTGACGTCGTCCCCACCTTCCTCCGAGTTGACCCCGGCAGTCTCTTACGAGTCCCCGCCATAACGCGCTGGCAACATAAGACAAGGGTTGCGCTCGTTGCGGGACTTAACCCAACATCTCACGACACGAGCTGACGACAGCCATGCACCACCTGTACACCGACCACAAGGGGGACCGTATCTCTACGGTTTTCCGGTGTATGTCAAACCCAGGTAAGGTTCTTCGCGTTGCATCGAATTAATCCACATGCTCCGCCGCTTGTGCGGGCCCCCGTCAATTCCTTTGAGTTTTAGCCTTGCGGCCGTACTCCCCAGGCGGGGCGCTTAATGCGTTAGCTACGGCACAGATCCCGTGGAAGGAACCCACACCTAGCGCCCACCGTTTACGGCGTGGACTACCAGGGTATCTAATCCTGTTTGCTACCCACGCTTTCGTTCCTCAGCGTCAGTTGTTTCCCAGAGACCCGCCTTCGCCACCGGTGTTCCTCCTGATATCTGCGCATTTCACCGCTACACCAGGAATTCCAGTCTCCCCTGAAACACTCAAGTCTGCCCGTATCGCCTGCAAGCCCGAAGTTGAGCCCCGGGTTTTCACAAACGACGCGACAAACCGCCTACGAACTCTTTACGCCCAGTAATTCCGGACAACGCTCGCACCCTACGTATTACCGCGGCTGCTGGCACGTAGTTAGCCGGTGCTTCTTCTGCAGGTACCGTCACTCACGCTTCGTCCCTGCTGAAAGAGGTTTACAACCCGAAGGCCTTCATCCCTCACGCGGCGTCGCTGCATCAGGCTTCCGCCCATTGTGCAATATTCCCCACTGCTGCCTCCCGTAGGAGTCTGGGCCGTGTCTCAGTCCCAGTGTGGCCGGTCACCCTCTCAGGTCGGCTACCCGTCGTCGCCTTGGTAGGCCATTACCCCACCAACAAGCTGATAGGCCGCGGGCCCATCCTGCACCGATAAATCTTTCCACCACACACCATGCGGCATGCGGTCATATCCGGTATTAGACCCAGTTTCCCAAGCTTATCCCAGAGTGCAGGGCAGATCACCCACGTGTTACTCACCCGTTCGCCGCTCGTGTACCCCGAAAGGCCTTACCGCTCGACTTGCATGTGTTAAGCACGCCGCCAGCGTTCGTCCTGAGCCAGGATCAAACTCTCCGTAAAAGACCTGCGAAACAACAACCCCCGAAAAGGGCTGCGAATCAGTCAAAGACATCAAGTCAAATCACTAGCAAAAAAACTCAACTAGCATTTCAAAACAACACCCGACAACAACCACCACAAGCGGATGGCTGATACATCGAATGCTTTCACCAAATAAAATTCGGCACTGACATTCATCGACACACTGTTGAGTTCTCAAAGAACACGCACACACTCTCGACCCACGGACACACTGTCCGAAGGCCTCCAGGGCAACTGTTCCAGCCTATCCCAGCTTGGTCTCGGACACAAGGCCCGACTCTTGGGGGATAAAACCTGCCAGGCCACACGTCCAACCTCGTATCCCAGTCCGTGAAGACCAGGTCGGTGTCCGTCGCTCTGACTCGACAAAAGCTACGCCACCAACCCCATGCGCGCAAATCGGCTGGTTGATCGAGCTTGTGCACGCATCCATGCAGGTCCGAGCACATGGATGCTCCAGCCTGCTCCGTTCCGCCGACACATCCTTTCGTGTGACGCCAGCCATATCTGCGGAAATTACTGTCGACACCGGTTTCAGGAGCGAGACAACACAACTACGTGCTCCGGCTCTGCAAGGTGTGGTTCCACGTCATCGGCACGTACTGCACGCCCGACGCTGTCACCGATGGGCACAACACCCGCCCAGACTCCCCCGGCAACAATGTCGGACACATCGTCGACCGGTCCGCCGGCACGTGCCTTCACCGATGCCTCGTACAACGAAAGCGCCAGCACGCTGGTCGCTGCGACTTCTTTCCTCGTATGCGCACGCAGGTGTGCACTTCTACCCGGGACGACCTGATCGACTATTGCGTCCAAAGCGCGGATTCGCTCCTGCTCGTCCTCTACTCGACGCGGCCGCCCAACCACGACCGCACTTCGATAGTTCATCGAGTGATGGAACGCGGATCGAGCCAGGACCAACCCGTCGACGACGGTAACCGTCACGCAGATGTCCTGCGCCGTTGCCTCGATCAGGCTGCGAGAGGCGACCGAGCCGTGCAGGTACAGAGTTCCGTCCCTGTCCGGGCCGTCCGGATCCACGCCGAACACGGTCGGAAGCACACGCGGCACGTTCTCCACCACTACGCCCAGATGGCAGAGGCGAGCCGAGCGGAGAACGTCCAGCAATGCCGATCGCTCTGCTCGCGCGCGCTGCCGACCACGGATCACCGTGGTTCTGGGCATCGGGGACAGGAGTGATTCGTCGGTCGTCATGACTACAGGATCCCGCTCGGTTGGCTCACTGTCATGGTCCAATAAGTGGTGACTTTGCTAGGCCACTTACCTCCCTCGACAGGTGATGCACGATGACCTTGCCGCCGAATTCGCTGTCGATCACGGTCGATCGCGCCGACCGTCGTACGTTGCCCGTTCAAGTAGCCGACGGTATCCGCGCGGCCATCGATCGCGGCGAGCTTGCGCCTGGCACCCGATTGCCCAGCACCAGAGCGCTTTCCACCGAAGTGGGCTTGGCTCGCGCGGTGGTGGAGAAGGCGTACCAGCAGCTCGTGGCCGAAGGTTGGCTCGATGCACGTCGCGGATCCGGCACTTACGTCCGAGATGTGCCGCATGCCGTTCGATCGCGCCGCAGCCCACGCCGAGCACAAGAAAACCCACCGGTTGCTCAGCGCATTTCGCTCCGACCCGGAACACCGTGGACTCCCCCGCGCGCGTCCGAAGCGTGGAAGCGGGCCTGGCGAGATGTCGGCGTATCGCCCCCGCCCGGCGACTACCCCGATCCGGCAGGCTTGCTCGACCTGAGAACACGCATCGCGGACCTGCTGGGCCGTGCACGTGGACTGCACACCACCGCGGATTCGATCGTCGTCACCACGGGAAGCATCCACGGTCTGGACTTGGCACTGGGCGCACTGTCAGCGAACGTCGGTGTCGAACATGTTCTCGCACTGGAGAATCCGGGATATCGATCAGCCGCCGCCCTCGCGACCCACCGCAGGTGGTCCGTTCACGATGTCCCTGTCGACCGTGAAGGCCTAGTAGTCGAAGAGCTTGGATCTGCACCTCCGAGGACCCCTGCCATCTATGTCACCCCCTCACACCAGTACCCCACCGGCGGGCTCATGCCCATCAGTCGCAGGCGTGCACTGGCGGACTGGGCACGAAGCACTGGATCGACCATCATCGAAGACGACTACGATTCCGAATTCCGTTATGGCATAGCACCTTTGCCTACAATCACCGAGCTCGTTCCGGACCGCGCCGTCTACTTGGGAACCGTATCGAAGACGTTGGGTGCCGGCGTGCGACTGGGATGGATGGTGGCTCCCCCGTCGATGGTCGAGCACATCACCGACACACGTGGCGCAATCGGTGACTACCCATCGGTTCCCATCCAATACGCCATGAACTCACTGCTACGCGACGGCGAATGGGACCGATCCGTACGCACCGCGCGTCGGATCTATCGGGCACGTGACCGCGTCGTCGCCGCCGCGCTCTCTCGATTCGGCGAACTTCGAGGAGTCGGCGCCGGGCTGCATACCGTTCTCGTGCTCGACACCGACGTGGCGCGCCACGTCGCGTCGGACTGTGCAGCGAGCGGGATCGACCTGCCCACCCTCGAGCATTCGACGCGGTCGCCCACCACCGAGGGTGGGATCGTCGTCGGCTACGGCTCGGTGGCGGACGATCAATTCGATCGTGCCCTGCGAGTACTGGTCGACGTCCTCGAAAGCAGGCTGGTCAGCTGACCCGCTCGATGCTCCCTCCGAGAGCGGTCAGATTTTCCACGAACCGTGGATAGCCCCTGTCGATGTGGAACACGTCGTGCACCTCGGTCGTGCCGTCCGCCACCAGTCCTGCGAGTACCAAGCCCGCCCCCGCCCGAATGTCGGAGGACCACACCGGCGCACTGGACAGCTGCGGCACACCGCGGACCACGGCATGGTGGCCGTCTGTGCGAGCGTCGGCCCCGAGTCTGATCATCTCCTCGACGAACCGGAATCGTGCCTCGAAGACGTTTTCGGTGATCATCGACGTGCCGTCGGCGACGGTTGCAAGCCCGATGGCCATCGGCTGGAGGTCGGTCGGAAACCCCGGGTACGGAAGCGTCGCGAAATTGACCGCCCGCGGACGCTCGTGCTGAACGACGCGAAAGCCGTCAGGCTCACTGGTGACCTCGGCCCCGGCCGACCTCAGTTTGTCCAACACCAACGACAGGTGCTTCGGATTGACCCCGCGCACTCGAACGTCCCCACGCGTCATCGCGGCGGCGATTCCCCAGGTCGCGGCGACGATACGATCGCCGATCACCTTGTGGGTCGTCGGCTTCAGCGCGCTCACACCACGAATGGTCAAGGTCGATGTGCCTGCACCGCGAACGTCGGCACCCATCTCGTTGAGCATGTTGCAGACGTCGACGATGTCCGGCTCACGCGCCGCGTTGTCGATCACCGTCTCCCCGGTGGCAAGGACAGCAGCCATCAAGATGTTCTCGGTGGCACCCACGGACGGAAACGCGAGTCTGATGTTCGCCCCGCGCAGTTCGTCTGCTTCTGCGACCACGCATCCGTGTTGAATTTCGCTACGCGCGCCCAGCAATTGGAGACCGGACTGGTGCATGTCGAGGGGTCGCGAACCGATCGCGTCGCCACCGGGCAGTGCAACGACGGCTCTCTTGCACCGCGCAACCAGCGGTCCCAACACACACACGGAGGCTCGAAACTGGCGAACTGCCGCGAAATCGGCATGATATTTCGGCATGGCCGGAGTGGTGATGTGGACGACCGAACCGTCCAATTCGACCTCACAGCCGAGCCCGCGCAAGACCTCTGCCATCAGCGGTACATCCAGGATGTCGGGGCAGTTCGTGATCGTGCTGGTGCCCTCGGCCAGCAGCGCCGCCGCCATCAGCTTGAGGACGCTGTTCTTCGCGCCCCCGACCGCCACCTCACCGACGAGGCGGTTACCACCGTTGACCAAAAAGCGTTCACTCACTTCGACAGCGTAGCCAGCGGGACCGACCGACACCCGCGCGGTACCGTAGCCCGCATGGCCGTTCACCTCACCCGCATCTATACGAGAACCGGCGACGACGGGACCACCGGGCTCAGCGACTTCTCGCGAGTGTCGAAGAACGACGAACGCCTCATTGCCTACGCCGACTGCGACGAGACCAATGCAAGCCTCGGAGTCGTTCTCGCGCTGGGCAACCCGCCCGAATCAGTGTATTCGGTGATCCGAACCATTCAGAGCGATCTGTTCGACGCGGGGGCCGATCTCTCCACTCCGGTCGTCGAGGATCCGCAATACCCTCCACTGCGCATCGATCAGAGCTACGTCGACCGCCTCGAACGCTGGTGCGACGAATTCAACGAGGAGCTGCCCGCACTGACGTCGTTCATCCTGCCAGGTGGAACGCCTTTGGGAGCCTTGCTACATGTGTCGCGAACGGTGGCCCGCCGCGCCGAACGATCGGCTTGGGCTGCTGTGCACGCAAGCCCGGACACGACGAGTGCGTTGCCGGCGAAGTACCTCAACCGACTCTCGGATCTCTTGTTCATTCTGAGCCGCCACGCCAACCCCCAAGGCGATGTCCAGTGGGTTCCGGGATCGAGCCGCGCGTCGAGCGAGCCGACTACCGACGGGAATTGATCAGGCCGCCGGTCGGCGGCGCCGCGAACGGCCCGATGGCCGCGACTCCACCCAGGACAGGAAAGCGGTCAACGCACTTCTGTCCAGCGCTATCTCGTAGTTCTTTCCGCCATCGGACAGCTCCAACACTGCGATGTCAGAGGTCATGATGTCGAACTCGGTGTCCCGTGGTGCTCGTCGATCCCCCACGTGAACGTCCTGCCGGCCCAACCGATGATCGGGGCCGGGACGCAGGCTCGACAATTTGAAGAACACCAGCGTGTTGTCGCCGTACCGAATGATGCCGTGACGCCAACCGGTGCCACCCTCCGACGGCAACACTCGCATGATCGCCGCGGTGCCCCCACGCCTGAGAACCATCAGACGGTACGCAAAAGCCGCGACGAGCCCTGCGAGCAGCACAACCAGAATGATCAGAACAATCAATCCGGTGTGCATCGCAGGTCTCGTCGCGGCTTCTCGTGAACCTAGGACCGCTCGACAGCGCGGATACGTCCCTTGGCCACAGCGATGGCCTCGAGGTCGTCCCCGTTCTCTGTCACTACAGCCCGTGCCGCTTCGACATCGATGTCGTCTGCGAAATCGGCCGATTCTGCCAGCACGGTGACCGTCTTGCCCGTCACCGACAGGAATCCACCGTGGACGGCTGCGATGAGCTTCTCGCCGTCCGTGGTCGTGATCGACACCGTACCGCCCTCGATCAACTGCCCGAGGACAGGCTCGTGGCCCAGCATGATGCCGATCTCACCTTCGGTGGTCTGAGCGCTGACGATGGTCGCGGTACCGGACCACAGCTTTTGCTCCACAGCGACCAGGGAGACCTCCATGCCGCTCTTCTCGGAAGAAGTCACGTCGGTCTACTTTCCGGCCATCTTCTTCGCGGCTGCCTCGACATCGTCGAGACCGCCACAGCTGTTGAAGGCCTGCTCGGGAAGGTGGTCGTACTCACCCTTGGTGACCTTGTCGAACGCCTCGATGGTGTCGGAGAGCGACACGACCGAACCGGCCTCGCCGGTGAACTTCTCGGCAACGATGAAGTTCTGGCCGAGGAACTTCTGGAGGCGGCGTGCGCGGCCGACCAGAACCTTGTCCTCTTCCTGAAGCTCGTCCATACCGAGGATGGCGATGATGTCCTGCAGTTCCTTGTACTTCTGCAGGATCCGCTTGACCTCGTTGGCGACGCGGAAGTGCTCCGCACCGACGATGCCGGGCTCGAGGATGCGCGAGGTGGAGCTCAGCGGGTCCACAGCGGGGTAGATACCCATCTGCGAAATCGGACGCGAGAGCTCGGTCGTCGCATCGAGGTGCGCGAACGTCGTGGCCGGCGCCGGGTCGGTGTAGTCGTCGGCGGGAACGTAAATCGCCTGCAGCGAGGTGATCGACCGTCCACGGGTCGAGGTGATGCGCTCCTGGAGCTCACCCATCTCGTCCGCCAGCGTGGGCTGGTAACCGACGGCCGACGGCATACGACCGAGAAGAGTCGACACCTCCGAACCTGCCTGGGTGAAGCGGAAGATGTTGTCGATGAACAGCAGAACGTCCTGTCCCTGAACATCGCGGAAGTACTCCGCCATGGTCAGTGCCGACAACGCCACGCGCATACGCGTGCCGGGCGGCTCGTCCATCTGGCCGAAGACGAGGGCGGTGTCCTGGAGGACGCCCATCTCTTCCATTTCGAGGTGAAGGTCGGTGCCCTCACGGGTGCGCTCGCCGACTCCTGCGAACACCGAGGTGCCCGAGAACTCGCGTGCGATACGGGTGATCATTTCCTGGATCAGCACGGTCTTGCCGACACCGGCACCACCGAACAGACCGATCTTTCCGCCCTTGACGTACGGGGTCAGAAGGTCGATGACCTTGATACCGGTCTCGAGGATCTCGGTCTTGCCCTCGAGCTGATCGAAGGCTGGTGGCTTACGGTGGATGCCCCACTGCTCGCCGTCACGGCCGAGTCCGGGCGTGTCCAGGCAGTCACCGAGGGCGTTGAACACGTGGCCCTTGACGACGTCACCGACGGGAACCGAGATCGGCTTGCCCGAGTCGATGACTGCGGTGCCGCGGACGAGTCCGTCGGTGGGCTGCATCGAAATGGTGCGAACCAAGTTGTCGCCGAGGTGCTGTGCGACCTCGAGCGTCAGGGTCTTGGCCACGGTCGGCAGAGTGATCTCTGCGTTGAGGGCGTTGAACAATGCGGGAATCGAGCCGCGCGGGAACTCGACGTCCACAACGGGGCCGATGACCCGAACGACACGGCCGGACTGAGTGTCCGCTCCGCTCGCGTTCTCTTGGGCTACTGCTGCGGTCATTGCTTAGTCACTTCCTGCGCTGTCGGCCAACGCGTTGGCGCCACCGACGATTTCGCTGATTTCCTGGGTGATCTGGGCCTGCCGAGCCTGGTTGGCCTGACGGCTCAAGGTCTCGACCAATTCGTTCGCGTTGTCCGTCGCTGCCTTCATGGCGGTACGACGCGCCGCGGACTCCGACGCTGCTGCATCGAGCAACGACGCGTAGATCCTGGTGCTGATGTACTTGGGCAACAGCGCCGAAAGCAGAGTTCCTGCCTCCGGCTCGAACTCGTACTGTGCCTGCACATCTGCGGTCGGCGAGTCGCTCAACGCGTCTGCACCCATCTCGAACTCCTCGTCGGTGTACGAGATTTCGAGAGGTGCCATCCGGCGAACTTCGGGCTTCTGCGTGAGCATCGACACGAAGCGGGTGTAGACGATGTGCAACTCGTCCACGCCCTCGACGGTGCCTTCACCGTTGGGAGCGTCGACCTCGGTGCCAGACCCGGCCATGAACAACTCGACCAGGTGCCTGCTCGCCTTGGCGGCGTCGGCGTACCCGGGCTCCTGCGAGAAGCCCGTCCACGCACCCTTCACGTCCCGCTCGCGGAATGTGTAGTAGCCCAGGCCTTTTGCGCCGAGCACGTAGATGACCGGATCCTTGCCCTCGGAGCGGAGCAGCTGGAACAGCTCCTCCGTCTCCTTGAGCACGTTGGAGTTGTAGCCGCCGCACATACCGCGGTCGCTGGTCACGACTAGAACCGCTGCACGCTTGGGCTCGGGTCGCTCGTTGAGCAGCGGGTGATCGAGGGAACTCGATGCACTCGCCAACGCGGAGAGCACCTTGGTGATCTCTTCCGCGTACGGCTTCGATGCGGCAACGCGGGCCTGCGCCTTGGTGATTCGCGATGTCGCGATCAACTCTTGTGCCTTGGTGATCTTCTTGGTCGAGTTGACCGACTTGATGCGGGAGCGAAGCTCGAGAATGCTTGCCATCTAGCTGTTCACGCTCCCTTCTGTGCTCGTCATGTCACCTGTCATCGCCGGCCTACTTGCTGACTGTCTTGCGGGTGACGTTGACCTGCTCCTGGCTGACCTCGTCGGCGTTCAGAGTGTCTGCCTCGGCCTCGTTGACGACACGGTTGCCGTCCGAGTCCACGAAGCCGGCCTTGAACTTCTCGGTCGCTTCGGTCAGTGCCTTCTGGTTGTCGTCGTCGAGAGCCTTGCCACCGGCAATGCTGTCGTAGACGCCGCTGGCGTTGCGGTGCAGATCCTCGAGCAGCTCGGTCTCGAAGCGGCGAACATCGCCCACGGGCACCGAGTCGTACGTGCCCTGGCCGGCGAGCCAGATCGAGACGATCTGATCTTCGACGGCAACCGGGGCGTACTGATCCTGCTTGAGCAGCTCGACCAGACGTGCGCCGCGCTCGAGCTGTGCCTTGGAGGCTGCGTCGAGATCGGATGCGAACGCCGAGAAGGCTTCGAGCTCACGGAACTGAGCAAGCTCGAGACGAAGGGATCCGGAGACCTTCTTCATGCCCTTGGTCTGCGCAGCGCCGCCGACTCGGGAAACCGAGATACCGACGTTGATGGCGGGACGGACGCCCTTGTTGAAGAGGTCCGATTCCAGGAAGACCTGACCATCGGTGATGGAGATGACGTTGGTCGGGATGTACGCGGAGACGTCGTTGGCCTTGGTCTCGATGATCGGCAGTGCCGTCAACGATCCGCCACCGAGCTCGTCGGACAGCTTCGCCGAACGCTCCAGCAGACGGGAGTGCAAGTAGAAGACGTCACCGGGGTATGCCTCGCGGCCCGGCGGACGACGCAGCAGCAGCGAGATGGCGCGGTACGCCTCGGCCTGCTTGGTCAGGTCGTCGAACACGATGAGGACGTGCTTGCCCTGGTACATCCAGTGCTGGCCGATGGCCGAGCCGGTGTACGGGGCGAGCCACTTGAAGCCGGCCGAATCGGACGCGGGAGCCGCGACGATGGTCGTGTATTCGAGTGCGCCCTGCTCCTCTAGTGCAGCCTTGACGCCTGCGATCGTGGAGCCCTTCTGGCCGATGGCGACGTAGATGCAGCGAACCTGCTTCTTGTCGTCGCCGCTCTCCCAGTTGGCCTTCTGGTTCAGGATCGCGTCGATGCAGACCGCAGTCTTGCCGGTCTTGCGGTCGCCGATGATGAGCTGACGCTGGCCGCGGCCGATCGGGGTCATGGCGTCGATCGCCTTGATGCCGGTCTGCAGCGGCTCCTCGACGGGCTGGCGCTCGAGCACCGAGGCAGCCTGCAGTTCGAGGGCGCGGGTCTCGGAGGACTCGATGTCGCCGAGGCCGTCGATGGGCTTGCCCAGGGGGTCGACGACGCGGCCGAGGTAGCCGTCGCCCACGGGGACCGACAGCACGTCTCCGGTGCGCTTGACTTCCTGGCCTTCTTCGATGTGCTCGTAGTCACCGAGGATGACGGCACCGATTTCGGTCGCATCCAGGTTCAGCGCGACACCGAGGACTCCGCCGGGGAATTCCAGGAGTTCGTTGGACATCGCCGACGGCAATCCGGACACGTGAGCGATTCCGTCGCTCGTGTCCGTAACCGTGCCGACCTCCTCGCGGGAAGACTCCGGTGAGTAGCTCGCGGTGAAGTTATCGATCGCGCTACGGATCTCGTCGGAGGAGATCGTCAGCTCCGCCATAGTGTTTCCTGCTCTTCCTTCAAATGATCGCGGGGTGAAATGTCTCGAAAGTCGAGACGCTTCTTCTCGTTACTGTGTCCGTGTCGGACTATTTGAGCGTCTTTCGCAATGCAGCGAGGCGGCCTGCCCCGCTACCGTCGATGACCTCGTCGCCGATACGAACGACAAGTCCGCTGAGCAGTTCGGTATCGACCTCGACGTGCACCGTGACCTGCTTGCCGTATGTGCGGGTCAAGGTTGCCGTCAGCTTCTCGAGCTGACTGTCGCTCAGTGGGGCTGCGCTACGAACGTGTGCAACCGCACGGTCGCGCTGTTCGGCGGCCAGATCGGCCAATCCGTTGAGCACGTCGGCGGGAGCCGCCTTCCGCGGACGCGTCACAGCCTGAACTGCGAGCGCTTCGGTGACCGCGGTGACCTTGCCGTACAACAAGCGACCGAGCAGTTCCCGCTTGGCCTGCGACGGCTTCGAGCGATCCGACAGGGCCTGCTCGAGTTGCGGGTTGGCTGCCACGATCCGCCCGAGCCGAAACAGCTCGTCCTCGACCGTGTCCAACTGATCCTGATCGGCAGCGGCGCGAAGCAGAGCTTCACGTCCCAGCTCGACCAGTGAGTTCAGCAGGTCACGAGCGGTGGACCAGCTTTCGCCGGCTGCGGCCTTGACGATCGTCGCCGTTGCACTCGACACCTGGCCGGAGAAGACCTCTCCGGCCAGATCGCTTCGCCGAACGCCCTCGACCGACGCATCGGCGAGAGCGGTACGCAACGTGCGCTGCGCGTCGAGAGTCTCGACGACGGCGAACAACTCGGCACCGGTCTGAGCAGCGACGGCTGTTGCCTCGCCTGCCGACGCGGACCCCAGAGCTTCGTGGGCAACCGACCGCGTGCGGGCGAGTGCCTCACGAGAAGTTGCGTACATGGTTCGACTCACTTTCCGGCTGCGGAGTCCGCGGTGACGGAATCCAGCTCGTTGAGGAAGCGATCGATCGAACTTGAACGCTTCGCGTCGTCGGACAACTGCTCTCCGATGACCTTCTCAGCGAGTTCGACGGCCGTGCGTCCCAGATCTCCCCGAAGCTCGGTGACGATCTGCTGACGCTGAGCAACGAGCTGATTGTGGCCTGCGGCCACGATCCGGTCGCTTTCTTCCTGCGCCTTTTCCTTCATCTCGGCGAGAATTGCCTGTCCCTGGGTGCGCGCTTCCTCACGGATCTGCGCGGCCTCGGAACGGGCGTCGGCCAGCTGAGCGTGGTACTGCTCGAGTGCCGCCTTGGCTTCGGCCTGTGCCTCTTCTGCCTTCTTGATTCCGCCTTCGATGAGCTCGGAACGCTCAGCGAGAACCTTGGTGAAGCGCGGCACAACGTACTTCCAGAACAGGAAGCCGATTGCTGCGACACAGACGAGCGACCAAACGATGTCGTAGGTTGCGGGCAGAAGAGGGTTGTATTCCTCCCCCTCCGCCGCCAGCAACGTAATCGCGTTTGTCATCGCGCTCTCAGAGAATGAAGCCGGCGACGAGGCCGATCAGGGCGAGGGACTCGGTGAATGCGATGCCGAGGAACATGGTGGTGCGGAGCTGACCGGCCAGCTCGGGCTGACGAGCGGTTGCTTCCATGTTCTTGGCGACGACGAGGCCGAGGCCGATGCCACCACCGATCGCTGCGAGGCCGTAGCCGATGGCGCCGTATCCGCTTGCGGTGATTTCCTGCGCCTGGGCCAGAACTTCAAGGCTCATTGGGTTTTCCGTTCCCTTTCTTCGGTCCACATCCGGGTGTCGGAGGTGGCGGTGTAGCTGGTTCGGTCAGTTGGTCGGTCAGTGCGAGTCGGCGTGCAGCGACAGATCGATGTAGATCGCCGTGAGCAGCGCGAAAATGTAGGCCTGGAGGAAGATCACCAGCATCTCGAACAACGTGAACAGGAAGCCCATGATGAGCGAGGGTGCCGCGAAGATCTTCAGCCCGGCCGACGCCTCGAAGAGGAAGAACTGGGTCGCGCTGAAGAACAGCACGAGCATGATGTGGCCGGCCAGCATGTTGGCGAGCAGACGCACCGTCAACGTGAACGGGCGAAGCACGAAGTTCGAGACGAACTCCAGCGGGATGAGCAGCACGTGCATCGCCGGAGGAATGCCCGGAATGACGATGGTGCCCTTGACGAACTTCCCGACACCGAACTTCTTCACACCGGCGTAGATGAACGCGACGTACGCAACCGCAGCGAGCACGATCGGTAGGCCGATGCGTGCGTTCGACGAGATGTTCAGAAACGGAATGACGGCACTCGCATTCACCGCGAACACAGTGAAGAAGATGGTCATGATGACGGGCAGGAATCGGCGTCCCTGTTCTTTCCCGAGCACATCTTCTGCGACGTGGATCCGAACGAAATCGAGAGCGATCTCTCCGACGTTCTGAAGACCACGCGGAACGATCTTCGGGCTGCGGAGGGCAACCACCATGAAGATGATCAGAATCGCCGACATCAGGATGCGGATGAGCATCAGTCTGTCGAGCTCGAACGGAGTCCCCTCGAACAGCACCGCGGGAGGAAAGAAATCGGATAGTGACGGCGGACTGTATTCCGCAGCCAGGGTGGTGACGCTCAGCGGTCTCTCCCGTGTTCGGGCCGCAGCCGGCTAGCGACTGCGGTTCGATCGGACAATGACGATCTATCAAGTCGACGAAAATCGGCTCGCAATCGTCAGAGGCTGAGGCCCGGTCTTCATCGGCCAAGCGTCTGTCGGGTGTCGGCGACTCACGTCGACTCGGCAACTCTCAGGCGGAACCTTACGTTGCCGAAGTCGATGACTCCGGGCCTACTGTAAGGAAGCTCACGCTGACTGCTACCTGCGGGGGTCCAGTCCGGGGAAAAAGTCTCTTTCGTCCCAGTCTTGCCCGCCGCTTGATGCAAACTTTATCAACAGAACTACGACGTTGTGTAGGCGGCCCTCAGCTTAACCGATTACGACAGCCTGTCGTACTACCGATTGTCGGTGTTGTCCTCCGCCGGAACCGCATCCACGTAGGCGACCTTGGTCTTGACGACCCCGAAGACCTCTGCGCCGAGGACGACGACGAGCGCTCCCAGAATGGTCAGTCCCAACGCATAGCGGTTGTAGAAGTCGGCGTCCTTCAGCGCAACCAGCACGATCAGCGCAATCACCATCTTCACCAACCAACCGCCGAGCAGCAGTGCCCCGACGGCCGAGGCCGGAAAACGTGTGGTGAGCGCAACCGACAATGCCGTCGTGATCACGAAGCCTCCGCCGATGGCCACACCGATGAGCGATCCCCATAGGCCGGGCGTTCCGGCTGCAGCGACGGCAATGCCGACGCTCACCACCGTCAGCACCACCAGTCCGATGAGTCCGTATCGAACCGCGGCGCGAAGCGGCGCGAATTGGTCGGGCATGGACTGCGGAGTGAAGGTCACAGTTGTCGAGGGTACCCAGCACGCGACTACGAACAGCCGACGGGATCAGCCGCCCCGTCCCTCGCGTCGGGGTGCCGAGCCTCGAGATCGATCCACCCTCAACGTGGGCACAGCGGTCACGACCAGCGCGAACACCAGACCGGCCGCCACCAGGAGCACCACTATCCGCCGGTCCAGCAGGGACGATCCGACGGCCCCGAAGGCGAGGACACCGACCCACAGGTAGATCACCAACACGACCCGTCGATGCGAGTGACCGATTTGCAGGAGTCGATGATGCAGGTGCATCTTGTCCGGGCTGAAGGGGCTGCGTCCGGCCCTGGTGCGGCGAATCACAGCCAGCAGCAGATCGAGTATGGGGATGAGCATGACGGCCCCGACCAGCAGAAGCGGCGACAACAGACCCAGCAGATCGCGTGGTCCGTACGCCGTCAACGGGATCCGCCCCGAGGCACTCGTCGAGACCGTGGCCAGTGTCAGCCCGATCAGCATGGATCCCGAATCGCCCATGAAGATGCGAGCGGGTTGGAAGTTGTGCGGCAGAAATCCCAGGCACGCACCTGCCAGCGCTGCTGCGATCAGCGCGGGCGGGTAGACACCGACGTCTCCACCCTGCTCCTGCAGCAGCCCCACCGAGAAGATGCAGATCGCCACCGAAGAGATGAGCCCGAGGCCCGCGGCCAACCCGTCGAGCCCGTCGACGAAGTTCATCGCGTTGACGATCACGACGGTGATCAGAACGGTCACCAGTCCGGCTTGCAGTTGGTCCAGTACGAGCGTGGTTCCGGGCTGTCCCTCTTCGCCGCCCCACGGCTGATACAGCACGACCCAGCTCACACCCATGATGACGAGGACTCCCGCCGCCGTCACCTGGCCCACGAACTTGGTCAGGGCGTCCAGACCCCATCGGTCGTCGATGACGCCGACCAGCACGATCACGAAGCCGGCAACCAGGGCGGCCGGAATGTCGCGGTTGTAGGCGACGTCGAACCCGCGAGCCAGCGCAGGCAACTGCGACGCGAACAGCAGCGCAGCCAGCATTCCTGCGTAGATCCCCACTCCCCCGAGCCTCGGGGTGGCCTGCACGTGGACGTCACGATCACGAGGAACGGCGACAGCACCGAACTTGATCGCCGCCACCCGAACTCCGCCGGTGGCGAAGAACGTGACCACAGCGGCCGTGAGAAAGACCAGCAGCAGTTCGCGAATCGGAACGCCTGCACCCAGATTCGACTGAGCCAGTACCTCGACGCTCATGCGGGACGGACGGGCATGTCAGGACGCTCCCGGGACCAGGCTTTCGGCGGTGACCCCGAGAACCTCGGCAATCTTGTCGGTGGGAATGGCACCGACCCGCAGGATTCGTGCTCGATCGCTCGTCAGATCGATGATGGTCGACGCCACCGCGTGATCGGCGGGTCCCCCGTCCAGGTAGACCGCGGCCGAGCCGCCGAGCTGGTCTCGCGCCTCGGTCACCGTGGTGGCCGGTGGACTTCCGGAGATATTGGCGCTGGAGACTGCGAGCGGGCCGACCTCACGCAGCAGCTCGAGCGCAACCGGATGCAGAGGCATCCGCAGCATGACGGTTCCCTGAGCATCACCCAGGTCCCAGGCCAGGGACGGAGCCTGCTGCACCACGATGCTCAGCGCGCCGGGCCAGAAGGCGCGAATCAGGTCTCGGGTCCGCGGTCGGACGCTCTGGACCAAGCCGTCGATGGTGTTCCACGAACCGACGAGCACCGGAACCGGCATATCGCGTCCCCTGCCCTTGGCACGCAGCAGATCCGTGACAGCGCTGCCGTCGAATGCATCGGCGGCGATCCCGTACAAGGTGTCGGTAGGCATGACGACGAGTCGACCGGACTTGAGGGCACCGCGGGCCGCGGTCAATCCGGCAGCGCGCGCATCGGCTTCACGACAGTCGTAGACGGTACTCACGGCGACCATCCTTCCACCTTCGATAACGAAGTGATGTCAGGTGTCTCCCGCCTGCCGTTCCTGTCGTCAGGCTTGGGCCGGGTGGGCCCGTGCGGCGACGACGAACCTGGGCCTTCCCGCGAGATCCGGATGCGCGGTGACCTCGGTGAACACCCGTCGTCGGGACAGCAGTGCCGCCACCTCGTGTCCATTGGAGTCGTCGTGTTCGATCGCGACACCGCCCCCGATTCGAAGCCAGCGGGCGATATTGCCGATCATCGGTTCGATGACCGACAATCCGTCCGCGCCACCGAACAGCGCCATGTGCGGGTCGTGATCGATCACCTCGGGATCGAGATGTGCGCCCTCCGGGATGTAGGGCGGGTTCGCGACGATCATGTCGACTGCACCGTCGAGTTCGGTCAACAGGTCACGAGCAGTGACGTCGCCGTGGTGCAGAGTGATCGGCGTATCGCCGTGTCCGCTGCGAAGATCCGCGTTGCGACGGGCCCACGCCAACGCCGACGGGTCCAGCTCGACGGCATGGACGACGGCGTCCGGACGAGCGTTGGCGATCGCCAACGCCAAGGCACCCGAACCCGTGCAGAGGTCGAGAATCACGGGCGGATGGTGGTCGACGTTCTCGAGGAACGCGAGAGCCCAGGCCAACAGCAACTCCGTTTCCGGACGCGGTACGAAGACTCCTGGGCCTACTTCGACGTCGATGTTGCCCAGCGAGGTCGTGCCCGTGATGTACTGCAGCGGAATGCGTTTCGCGCGTTGCTCGACAGTGCGGAAATATGCCTCGACAAGCTCTGGCTCGACGAGCGGCACCAGACCGAGACGGCCCCGTTCCACGCCCACGAGGTGCGCGGCAAGCAGTTCTGCGTCGACCCGTGGGCTCGGCACACCGGCCGCCTCCAGCATCGATGTTGCTTCCAGGATGGCCAGACGTAGCGGCTTGCGACTCACCCGTACAGACTGCCACGAGCCACCGACAGCGCGGTCACACCCGTCCCAGCAACTCCGACTTCTTGGCGTAGAACTCGTCGTCGGTCAGGAATCCCTTGGCGTGCAACCCTGCGAGTGCCTCGATCGCAGCCGTGATGTCGGAGATGTCGACGCCCGACCGGTTGCCCTGAGACGACTGATTCGAGGACTGCTGCGGCGAGGACGGTTGCGTGTACGTCTGCGGAGCGGATTGCGGTGCCGACTGGTTCTGCGTGTTCGTTCCGCTCGACTGCTGGTCGACGCGAGGGAGGCTGCCTGCGGTGAACGTGCCGTACTGGCTGGTGAACTCCAGTGATCCCGGTCCGCCGCCCTGCTGTTGCTGGACTCCGCCGATGGAGTGATCGAGAGTGTCGTACACGGCCAGTTCGCCGCCGACCAACACGGCGAGGCGTCGAGATCCCGGGAACACTGCGTACTGCGAGCCGTTCTGGCCACCGCTCGAACTCGGCGCACCGAGGTCCGAGGGCCACCACGAGCCGCCACCGAACGAGTTGCCACCGAAGGACGAACTACCGGCCTCCCTCGGCGGGTACACCTGGTGCTGCGCCAACACTGCAGACAGATCGCGGCAGAGACCGTCGACCCGGCTCTTGAGCCCGTGATCGAACATGTTGCCGACCATGGTCATGCCGCCACGCATCCACTGCCCGCTGCCTCCGAGCTCGGGAATGTTGAACTGCGCCATGGTGCCGCGGCCGTTGTTGACGGCGTCGAGCATCGTACGAACGGCATCGGTCGAGATGCCGTAGCGCGACGACAGCTCGGACACGGCGTTCTCGCCTGCGGGGGTCAAGGCCTGGTTCATCTCTGGTGTGCCTCTCGGGCGCTGGTACGGTGTCGAACCTGGCCGCCAGGGTATCGCACCGATCGGTGAATCAGCCCGGCGAACTCTGTAAAGCTATGTGCCGCAACTATTCTGCTTGCATTCGCGCATCTCGGTCCGCCTTGGCCAGCGCGTCGAGCAGCGCATCCATCTCACCGTCCAGAAGTGAGTCGAGGTTGTGGGCCTTGAAGCCGATCCGGTGATCGGTGATGCGATTCTCGGGGAAGTTGTACGTTCTGATTCGCTCGGAGCGGTCGACGGTGCGCACCTGACTGGCCCTACCGGCCGAGGCCTCTTCGTCGGCCGCTTCTTCTGCTGCTGCCTGCAGACGAGCGGCAAGCACCTGCATCGCGCGCGCCTTGTTCTGCAGCTGCGAGCGCTCGTTCTGGCAGGTGACCACGATGCCCGTGGGAAGGTGCGTGAGCCGGACTGCGGAGTCGGTGGTGTTGACGCCCTGGCCGCCTTTGCCGGATGACCGGTACACGTCGATGCGCAAGTCGGACTCGTCGATCTGCACCTCCTCGACCTCGTCGGGTTCGGGGTACACCAGGATGCCGGCCGCGGAGGTGTGCACGCGCCCCTGCGATTCGGTCACCGGCACTCGCTGCACGCGGTGGACGCCGCCCTCGAACTTCAGCCGCGCCCACACGCCGTCGAGCGGATCCTTGGTCTTGATCGACAACGTCGCGTCCTTGTATCCACCCAGGTCCGAGACGTTTGCGTCGAGAACCTCGACGCGCCAGCCGCGGCGTTCTGCGTAGCGCACGTACATCCGCGCCAGATCGGCCGCGAAGAGCGCCGATTCCTCGCCGCCCTCACCCGACTTGACCTCCATTACGATGTCGTCGCCGTCGTGCGGGTCACGTGGTGCCAGCAGATCGGTCAGCGTCTGCTCGAGCTGCACCACGGTCGCCTCGAGGTCGGGGATCTCGGCCGCGAACGACGAATCGTCGGCGGCCAGCTCTCGCGCGGCTTCGAGATCGTCCTGCGCGGACGTCAGCTTGGTGTGTGCAGACATGATGGGTGCCAGCTCGGCGAACCTCTTGCCTGCTCTTCGGGCCGCGGACGGGTCGTTGTGCAGAGCTGGGTCGGCCAGTTGCTGCTCGAGCCCGGAGTGTTCGGCGAGGATGTCGTCGATGGCCGAAGGCTTCACTGTTCTCGCCATGGGGATGACTCACTCTCGAACGCGGGTGCAACTGGATGTGGACACAAAAAAGCCGACGCCCGTCCTGTGAATCACAGGACGGGCGTCGGCGGAACAGCTAGCTGTCTGCGTCGGCCTTCTTGCCGGCGCGCTTGCCGTAGCGAGCCTCGAAGCGAGCGACGCGGCCGCCGGTGTCGAGAATCTTCTGCTTGCCGGTGTAGAAGGGGTGGCACTGCGAGCAGACCTCGACGCTGATGCGCTCTTTGTCGGTGGTGCTTCGGGTCTCGAAAGTATTGCCGCAACCACAGACGACTGTCGTCAGTGTGTAGTCGGGGTGAATTCCTGCCTTCATGGTGTCCTTACCGTTCTTTGTAATGGTCGCCGGGTCGCCTTCGCCGATCGAAGACGTGAACCGGAACCGGACTCGGCCGTTGATTATGCCAGAGCGTGCATCCGCCCTGCTAATCGTCGGTACTTCTGTGCCGACAGATGCTTACAACGCACGCACCTGCCGACTTGTTCCCCGGGCGAAAGATCCGGGAAACACCCGATCAGTCGTTGTTGCCGCCCGGCGCGGTCTTCGAGACCTCCATCAGGAATTCCAGGTTGTTCTTGCTCTTCTTCAGGCGATCGACCAGCAGGTCGATGGCTTGATGCGAGTCGAGTCCGGACAACACGCGCCGCAACTTGTGCACCACTGCCGCCTCGTCGGGAGCAAGAAGCAGCTCGTCGTGGCGGGTGCTGGACGGGTTGATATCGACGGCCGGGAACACGCGGCGCTCGGCGATCTTGCGATCGAGCTTGAGCTCGGCGTTACCGGTGCCCTTGAACTCCTCGAAGATCACGGTGTCGCCGGTGGATCCGGTTTCGACCATGGCCGTGGCGATGATCGTCAACGATCCGCCGTGCTCGATGTTTCGAGCCGCACCGAGGAATCGCTTCGGCGGGTACAGCGCGGTCGAGTCGACACCACCGGACAGGATTCGGCCCGAAGCCGGGGAGCTGTTGTTGTACGCACGTCCCAGACGGGTGATCGAGTCGAGCAGAACAACGACGTCCTGGCCGGCTTCGACCAGGCGCTTGGCACGTTCGATCGCCAACTCGGCTACCGCGGTGTGGTCGCCCGGCGGCCGGTCGAACGTCGAGGCGATGACCTCACCCTTGACGGAGCGCTGCATGTCGGTGACTTCCTCGGGACGCTCGTCGACGAGGATGACCATCAGATAGCACTCGGGGTTGTTGATGGCGATCGCGTTGGCAATAGCCTGCAGAACGCTTGTCTTACCTGCCTTCGGCGGGCTGACGATGAGTGCACGCTGGCCCTTGCCGATCGGCATCACCAAGTCGATGATGCGCGTGGTGAGGATGTTCTGCTGGGTCTCGAGACGCAGCCGCTGATTGGGGTACAGCGGGGTGAGCTTGCCGAATTCCGGACGCTTGCGGGCGGCCTCGACCTCTCCCCCGTTGACGGTGTCCAATCGCACGAGCGGGTTGAACTTCTGCCGCTGGCTCGACTGCTCACCTTCGCGTGCCACTCGAACTGCTCCGGTCACAGCATCGCCGCGACGAAGACCGTTCTTGCGAACGAGGTTCATTGACACGTAGACGTCGTTCGGTCCGGCAAGGTAGCCCGAGGTACGGACGAACGCGTAGTTGTCGAGAACGTCGAGAATGCCGGCTACCGGCTGAAGAACATCGTCCTCGCGGATCTCGGTGTCGCGCTCGCGTCCGCCGCCACCGTCGTTGCCCTCGCCACGATCGCGTCCACGACGCCGCTCACGGAACCGACGACCCCGACGTCCGCGGCCTTCACCGTCGTCGTCCTGGTCGTTGTCGCGGCTGTCACGGGGACCGTTGTTGCGACCCTCGTTGCGGTTGTCGTTGCGACCGTCGCCTTGATTGCGATTGCGCCCGCCACGGTCGTTCTGGTTGCGGTTGCCGTTCTCACGGTTGGAGTCGCGGTTCGAGTTGTCCCGATCGCCCTGGTTGCGGCCCGCGTTGTCGCGATTGCCGCCGTCCCGGTCACCCTGGCTGCGGTCACCCTGGCTGCGGTCACCCTGGTTGCGGTCACCCTGGTTGCGGTCACCCTGGTTGCGGTCGTTCTGGTTGCGGTTGCCGTTGTCGGTGTCACGCGGTTCGCGCTCGGCACCGTCCTGACGGTTTCGCTCACCGCGGCTGCGGCGTGGCCGCTCCGTCGCGGCGTTGTCGCCGGACTCGTCCGGTTTATCGGTGGTCTCCGCTGCAACGGTCGAATCCGCGGTCGCGGGGGCCGATGCGGCCGTGTCCGCGCTGCCGTCCAATGGCAACCGGTCGGGCGCACCTGCGCGGCGACCCGCAGCACGGCGGCCCCGGGTGCGACGGCCTGCTTCGGGTGCTGCGTCCGACGTCTCGGCAACCGGCGCATCCGCAGCCGAAGGCTCGGGAGCAGCTTCGGTTGCGGGTCGTGCGTCGGCAACCGGTGTCGACGCAGCAGCGCGTCGAGACTTCGGTGCGTCGGACTTGGCTGCGTCGGACTTCGGCGCAGCGGATTTGGCCGGCGTGGTGCCCGATTGGCGCTCGGTGATAGCCGCGATCAGGTCGCCCTTGCGCATACCGGAAACGCTCTTGATACCGAGTTCACCAGCGAGGCTGCGTAGCTCGGTGAGAACCATTCCGGACAGGCCCGCACGTCGTCGTGACGTTTCGGGCGCAGAGATAAGTTCCGTATCGGTCACGGAGGTCCTTTCCTTCCCTCGCTCGCTCGATGCGCAGCCGAGGGTTCGTTCCGCAGTTCGACGTTCTGCCGAACTCGGATATTGCCGTTCATGTTCGACGCACTCCGTCGACGACACCATCGATCCGTGACCGCGGAGAACCACGGGGAGGATCGAGTCAGGAGCGTCACATCACTCGGACGTTTGAATCCCCCGAATACAGCGACCTGATTGCCCTGACGAAACCGGCGTCTGAAGCGCACGATGTACGGACAGGGTTCACCATAGCGCCGTTGTCCCCACTCGGCAAGAACCCTACTCGGCGTTTGTCAGGTGATGGTCACTCCGTCGGCCACCTCCAGGTCGAGTACCCGCCACCCCTCGGCCGACGCGGCGTCGCGCAGATCGGCCGGAAACTCCTCGGTGCACAGCGCCATGACCGTCGGCCCAGCGCCCGAGACGACCGCAGCGATGGACCGCGCGCGGAGTGCGGCGATCCACCGTGTGGTGTCCGGTAACGCCTGAGCGCGCTGACCCTGATGCAGCAGGTCCTCCGTCGCGGACATCAACAGATCCGGCCGTTCGGTGAGCGCCACCACCGCGAGTGCACTGCGGCTCACGTTGAAGGCCGCGTCACGGTGGGGCACCAACTCGGGCAACAGACCCCGGGTATGCGAGGTCGACGAGCGCTCGGACGGTACGAGCACGACAACCTTGATACTCGGATGCACCTCGAGCCGAACGGCTGCGTACTTCCGCGCCGTCACACTGGCATTGGGCGGTTCGCTCCACGACACCACGGCACCACCGAGGCAACTCGCCGACGCGTTGTCCGGATGACCCTCGAACTCCGACGACAGTTGGACGAGCTGACTCTCCGAGAGCGCGAGCGCCGGATCCACCTTCGCGGCGAGCGCGTTCGCGGCAGCGAGCCCACCGACCACAGCCGAGGCCGAGGAACCGAGCCCGCGCGAGTGTGGAATCACGTTGCGGCAGTGGATATCCAGGCCATCGGCCCACACTCCGGCAGCTTCGAGCCCTCGCTCGATGGCGCGCACCACCAGATGCGTCGGACCCCACGGCACGTCCGCCGAACCCTCACCGTCGACGTGAATCCGCAGTCCCGACGCGGTGGTCGTGACCTCGATCTCGTCGTACAGCCCCAAAGCTATTCCGAGACTGTCGAATCCGGGTCCGATATTGGCACTGGACGCCGGGACGCGCGCGGTCACGGTGAGCCCGATGGGGAGTGTCGTCGTCATTGCCGGGGATTCCGTCAACTCAGGCCAGCTCGAGCGCAGCCGCGACAGCGACGGGATCGACCGAAATCGGTTCTACGACAGGCATTCCCGAGAGTGCTGTATCGGGATCCTTGAGTCCGTTCCCGGTCACGGTGCACACGACGGTCAGCCCTGGCTCGAGCCACCCTTCCTTTCGGGCTGCGAGGAGCCCGGCGACGCTGGCCGCGGAGGCGGGCTCGACGAACACGCCCTCGGTCTTCGCGATCAATCGGTACGCCTCGAGAATCTCCTCGTCGGTCGCCGCGCGGAATGCACCGTTGGATTCTTCCTTGGCGTTGACGGCACCGTTCCAGGATGCGGGCGAACCGATCCGGATTGCGGTGGCGATCGTTTCCGGATCCTTCACCGGTGCACCGTGAACCAGAGGAGCGGCACCTGCGGCCTGGACTCCGAGCATCCGTGGCGTGCGCGTGGTGAGACCGTCACGGAAGTACTCCGAGTAGCCGCGCCAGTACGCGGTGATGTTGCCTGCGTTTCCGACCGGCAGTGCATGGATGTCCGGTGCGTTGCCGAGGGCGTCGCAGATCTCGAAGGCCGCGGTCTTCTGGCCCTCGATGCGGACGGGGTTGACGGAGTTGACCAGACCGATGGTCGGAAACTCGGCCGTGGTCTTGCGAGCCAGTTCGAGGCAGTCGTCGAAGTTGCCCTGCACCTGAATGATCTTGGCTCCGTGCATGACTGCCTGGGCCAGCTTGCCCATGGCGATCTTGCCCTGCGGAACAAGTACCGCACAGCTCATTCCGGCTTTGGCCGCATAGGCGGCTGCGGAGGCCGAGGTGTTGCCGGTCGAGGCACAGAGAACGGCTTCCTGGCCTCGGGCGAGCGCGTCGGTGACGGCCATGGTCATCCCGCGGTCCTTGAAGGAGCCGGTGGGGTTGAGACCCTCCACCTTCAGATGCACTGTGCACCCGGTCAGTTCGGACAGGTGACCGGCCGGCAGCAACGGGGTGCCGCCCTCGCGCAGCGTGACGGTCTTCCAATCCGGGCCGATCGCCAGACGCGATCGGTACGCCTCGATCAGGCCGGGCCAGGGGGTGTGGACGCTCATACGGTGGTGCCTTCCAATCGGAGAACGCTGGCGACGTGCACGACGACGTCGAGCTGCTCGAGGGATGCGACGGTGTCGGACAGTGCGGAATCGGCCGCGAGGTGCGTGACGACGACGAGCCTGGCTCCGTCACCCGAGCCCTGCTGACGCACCGTGGAGATGCTGACGTCGCGCTTGGAGAACTCGGCCGCCACCGTGGCGAGAACGCCGGGCTTGTCCGCGACCTGCATGCTGACGTAGTAGCGAGTGAGGATGTCACCCATGGGGGCCACCTTGAGCTTGGCGTACTTCGATTCGAGCGGGCCCCGTCCGCCGTAGAACTTGTTGCGTGCGGCCATCACGAGATCCCCGAGCACCGCAGACGCCGTCGGAGCACCGCCTGCACCCTGGCCGTAGAACATCAGGCGTCCGGCGGCCTCTGCTTCGACGACCACGGCGTTGAACGCACCGTTCACCGACGCCAACGGGTGGTTCAGCGGAACGAGCGCGGGGTAGACCCGAGCGGAGATCCGCTCCTTGCCCTTGGGCGTGACGATCCGCTCGCAGATGGCCAGCAGCTTGATGGTGCAGTCAAGGGATTTCGCGGTTTCGAGATCGTCCGAGGTGATCTTGCTGATGCCCTCGCGGTAGACGTCGCCGGCCGTGACCCGAGTATGGAATGCGATGGACGCCAGGATGGCAGCCTTCGATGCAGCGTCGTAGCCCTCGACGTCGGCGGTCGGGTCGGCCTCGGCGTAGCCCAGACGCCCTGCCTCGGCGAGAGTTTCGGCGTAATCGGCTCCGGTCTCGTCCATGGCCGAGAGGATGAAGTTGGTGGTGCCGTTGACGATGCCCGCGACCTTGTTCACGCGGTCACCCGCGAGGGACTGCATCAGCGGGCGAACAACCGGAATCGCTCCGGCCACCGCGGCCTCGAAGTAGAGGTCCGCGCGGGACTTCTCGGCCGCGTCGGCGAGCTCTCCGGTGTACTCGGCCAGCAGAGCCTTGTTCGCCGTGATGACGGACTTGCCCTTCTCGAGGGCCGACAGCACCAGCTTGCGGGGGATGTCGATCCCACCGAGCACCTCGACGACGATGTCGACGTCGTCGCGGCCGACCAGTTCGGCCGGATCGTCGGTGAGCAACTCGGCCGGCACTCCACGATCGCCGTCGATTCGACGCACAGCGATTCCTCGAATCGCCAGCGGCGCACCGATTCTCGCCTCGAAGTCCTCGGCGTTCTCGGTGAGGATACGGACGACCTCGCTACCGACGTTTCCGAGTCCGAGTACGGCGACGCCTATCGGCTTCGATGTCATGGCTGAACCTCCAAGCTGAGCAGATCTTCGATGGTTTCCCGCCGCAGGATCAGGCGCGAATGCCCGTCCTTGACCGCAACCACAGCGGGCCGCGTGAGCAGGTTGTAGCGACTGGACATGGAGTAGCAGTAGGCCCCGGTGGCCGCTACGGCGAGCAGGTCACCCGGACCGACGTCTGCCGGCATCCATGTGTTCTTGATGACGATGTCGCCACTCTCGCAATGCTTTCCGACCACCCGAGCCACGACGGCCTCGGCATCGCTCGACCGCGAGACCAGTCGGCAGTCGTATTCGGCCTGGTACAGAGAGGTGCGAATGTTGTCGCTCATTCCGCCGTCGACGCTGATGTAGCGCCTGCGCGTCGACTTGTCGACGGTGACATCCTTGATCGTGCCGACCTCGTAGAGCGTCACGGTGCCCGGTCCGGCGATGGCGCGGCCGGGCTCGACGGCGATCGTCGGCACCGGCAGTCCTACTGCGGCGGACTCCGTCTTCACGATGGCCGTCAGCTTCGCCGCGAGCTGCTCCACCGGGGGCGGATCGTCGCTCGGCACGTACGAGATACCCATGCCGCCACCGAGATCCAGCGTCGAGATCTGTGCGGTCTTGTCGACGCCGAACTCCGAGACGATGTCTCGCAGCAATCCGATGACCTTGTGCGCAGCCAGCTCGAAGCCGTCGACCTCGAATATCTGCGAACCGATGTGACTGTGCAGTCCCACGAGGCGAAGGTTGTCGGCAGCGAACACGCGCCGCACCGCCTCGAGGGCCGAGCCGTCGGCGAGCGAGAAGCCGAACTTCTGATCCTCGTGTGCGGTGGCGATGAACTCGTGCGTATGGGCTTCGACGCCGACGGTGATCCGAATCAGAACGTCCTGCACCACACCGGCCGCGCCGGCAACGCCGTCGAGACGGTCGATCTCGATGTTGGAGTCGAGCACCACATGCTCGACGCCCGCGCGCACGCCCGCCTCGAGCTCGGCGACCGATTTGTTGTTGCCGTGCATGGCAATTCGGTCAGCCGGGAATCCGGCGGCCAACGCGATGGCCAACTCGCCTCCGGAGCAGATGTCGAGGGAGAGCCCTTCGTCGGCCACCCACCGCGCGATCTCTCCACACAGGAAAGCCTTGGAGGCGTAGTGAACTCGTTCGGGCGCCCCGAAGGCGGCGGCCATTTCACGGCAGCGCGAACGGAAGTCGTCCTCGTCGATGACGAACAACGGTGTGCCGTACTGCTCCGCGAGATCGGTGACCGACACTCCGGCGAGACGGACGGTGCCGTCCTCGTCGCGCTCGGCGTTGCGGGGCCACACCTGCTCGGGCAGCGTCGTCATCTCCGACGCGTCGGCTGGGCGATGGGACATCGACTCTTTCGCGGGGGCATCGGCATGCTTGGGTCCTGCCGGATGTGCGCTCACATGCGCTCCGGTGCGCTGACCCCGAGCAGTTCGAGGCCGTTGGCCAGGACCTGCCGGGTCGCGTTCCCCAACGCCAGTCGTGCGGTGTTCACAGGTCCGGGCTCCTCGTCTCCTTGTGGAAGTACTCGACACGCACCGTAGAAACGGTGGTAGGCCCCCGCCAGCTCTTCGAGGTAGCGGGCGATCCGGTGTGGTTCGCGAAGTTCGGCGGCACTGGCCACCACTCGTGGGTACTCGCCGATCGTCCTGATCAGCTCGCCTTCCTGCTCGTGGGTGAGCAGGCTCAGATCCGGCTGCTCCGCACTGATGCCCAGCTCGGCGGCGTTGCGCGCGAGCGAGGCAAGGCGGGCGTGGGCGTACTGGACGTAGTACACCGGGTTCTCGTTGCTCGCGCTCGCCCACAGGGCCAGGTCGATGTCGATGCTGGAGTCGACGGACGAGCGGATCATGACGTAGCGGGAGGCGTCGACGCCGATGGCGTCGACCAGGTCGTCGAGGGTGATGACGGTTCCGGCGCGCTTGCTCATCTTCACGGCAACGCCGTCGCGGACCAGGTTGACCATCTGTCCGATGAGCACCTCGACGGTCTCGGGGTCGTCACCGAACGCAGCCGCGGCCGCCTTGAGCCGCCCGATGTATCCGTGGTGGTCGGCCCCCAGCATGTAGATACACAGGTCGAAGCCGCGCTGGCGCTTGTTCTGGAAGTAGGCGATGTCGCCCGCGATGTAGGCGGCGTTGCCGTCGCTCTTGATGACGACGCGATCCTTGTCGTCACCGAAATCGGTGGACCGCAGCCACCAGGCCCCGTCGTCCTCGTAGAGGCTCCCCGAGGTCTTGAGGTACTCGACCGACTTGTCGACGGCTCCGGACTCGAACAGCGAGTTCTCGTGGAAGTAGACGTCGAAGTCGACGCCGAACTCGTGCAGGTTCGATTTGATCCGATCGAACATCAGCTCGGTGCCGATGGACCGGAACGCCTCTTCCTGTGCCTCGGTGTCCAGCGCGAGCGCGTCGGGTCGCTCGGCAAGCACGTGCGCTGCGATTTCCGCGATGTATTCGCCCGCGTAGCCGTTGTCAGGTGCAGGCTCACCCTTCGCGGCGGCGATGAGCGAGTGAGTGAAGCGCGCGATCTGAGCGCCGTGATCGTTGAAGAAGTACTCGCGGGTGACCTCTGCCCCGTGGGCGGTCAGGATGCGACCGAGTGCATCGCCGACGGCTGCCCATCGGGTTCCACCGAGGTGCACCGGACCCGTGGGGTTGGCCGAGACGAACTCGAGGTTGACCTTCTTGCCTGCCATCGAGGATCCGTTGCCGAATGCCGATCCTGCGGCGAGGACGCGGGCAACGATCTCGCCCTGCGCTGCAGCGGCCAGCCTGATGTTGAGGAATCCGGGGCCCGCGACGTCGGCGTCGGCGATCGCGGCATCGGCTGCGAGCGCCTCGGCGAGCCAGCCGGCGAAGTCCCGGGGATTGGCTCCGGCCTTCTTCGCGACCTGCAGGGCCACGTTGGTTGCGTAATCACCGTGCTCGGGATTGCGGGGACGCTCGACGGTCAGCTTCGCAGGGAGAACGGATGCGTCCAGGCCGCGGTCGGCAAGCACCTTGGCGGCGGTCGCGTGCAGCAGTTCGGCAAGATCGGCGGGAGTCACAGGTAGCTATCCTATTGGCTGGTGCGCGGCGAACTCGCATCCACTGCCCGTCTGCCCGCGAGCCCCCTCGGTCGATGCGGTCCACGCGGGCTCTGAGCGCGCTCTCAGACTGAGAACGTACAGTGAGGGCGCTCTGCACCGACGGCCCTCGATCAACGCCGTCACCAGCAGATACGCTTCACCAGCGCCAACGACCACCACCTTTCCTCGACTGAGAGAGCAACTACAGCGATGCCAACGGGTCCCGACAAAGGCAGTCAGAACAAGTCGGCTGCGAAGGCGGACAAAGCCATCAACGCAGCCAACAAGAAGTCAGCTCGCAAGAAGAAGGGTGGCGTGCCCACCGCCACGGGCAGGCAGATTCCCTGGCTGACGGTTGCCGGTGTCGTAGTGGTCGTCGGTCTCGTCGCAGGCCTCGGCATCAATCTGTATCCGAAGTACCAGGATCGAGCCGAGGCGCAGAAGTTCGCGCCCAGCGAGGCCAATCAGGATCCGTCGACCGGCATCGAGGGCGTGACCGTGCAGGAATACCCCGCGGCGCTGCACGTCGGGCGCACGCAACGGGTCGCCTACGACCAGACGCCGCCGTTCGGTGGACCGCACGATGCCGTGTGGGCCACCTGCACGGGAATCGTCTACCCCGAGGCCATTCGCACCGAGAACGCCGTGCACTCCCTCGAGCACGGTGCCGTCTGGGTCACGTACAACCCCGACGATCTGAACGCGGACCAGGTCCAGTCACTGGCCGATCGCGTCGACGGTGAAACGCAGATGATGATGTCGCCGTACCCGGGCCTCGACTCCCCGGTCTCGCTGCAATCCTGGGGCCACCAGCTCAAGCTCGACAGCGTGGACGACGAGCGCATCAGCCAGTTCATCTCGGCACTGCGCCTCAACCGCTTCGCCTACCCGGAGGTCGGTGCCAGCTGCGCATCGGTACCGGGCACGGGTGACAATGCCTTCGATCCGGACAACCCGCCGCTGTTCGACGCCTCCGCGCCCGGCCCGGACGCGGTGCCGATGGACGGTGCCGGGATCACTCCCGACGCCAGCGAGACCGGTGGAGCGGGCGGGATGCAGCTGCCCAGCGATCTCCAGATCCCCGCCAGCTGATGACCGCACCGACACCGACCGAGGATGCGGCACACACCATGTCCACGACGAAGCCGAGTCAGCGCACCGCGCTGGTGGCGCTGGCCCTGATCGCCGTCCTGGCGATCGGGTTCGCGCTGGGCTTTCTGGTGGGGAATCCGTTCCGCGACGATGACAGCTCGCCTGCCGCGAACTCGGTCGATGTCGGTTTCGCACAGGACATGACCGTGCACCACAACCAGGCCATCGAGATGGCGGCGGTGGCATTGACCAATGCTCCCGATCAGGCCGTCAAGAGCCTGGCGTTCGACATGCTCACCTCGCAGCAGAATCAGGTGGGCCAGATGCAGGGTTGGTTGGCTCTGTGGGACCGCGCACCGATATCGACCGACGGCTACATGACCTGGATGACCGAGGACGACTCGCACGGGCACTCGATGGGCGGGATGTCCATGGACCCCGGATCATCGGATCCCACCAGGGCAATGCCCGGCATGGCCAGTTCGACGGAGCTCGCCGCGCTTCGGCAGGCGACGGGCACGGATGTCGACGTGATGTTCCTGCAGCTCATGCTGCGCCACCACGAGGGCGGCCTGGCGATGATGGAGTACGCGCAGACTCACGCGCAGTCGCCCGCGGTGATCAACCTGGCCGAGTCCATGGTTGCGACTCAGACCAGCGAGTCGACGCTGATGAAGCAGATGCTCGCCGAGAAGGGTGCGCAGCCGCTGCCCGAGGGGTGATTTCGACTCCGGTCACGCATGCGCTAGTCTTTCGTACAGCCCAACAGGCACATCGGCTGAAGCCGGTGCGCCCCCGTAGCTCAGGGGATAGAGCGTTCGCCTCCGGAGCGAAAGGCCGCAGGTTCGAATCCTGCCGGGGGCACACATCTTTCACGCATGTCATCGACGTACGGTGGCTGCTCGAACGAGACGGTGGACTTCGATGTCCGAGAATCTCCCCCCTTTCGAGACCGTCGTCGACGATCTGTATTCGCTCCCTCCCGCTGATTTCGTCTCGCATCGCGCCGCATACGTCACTCGGTTCAAGAAGGCCGGAGACAAGTCCGGTGCCGCCAGCATCGGTGCCCTCCGCAAGCCCACTGTCGTGGCCTGGTTGGTGAACACACTCGCTCGGCGAGACGAATCGGCCGTGGCGGAACTGCTCGACCTCGGTGAACAGCTCGAACGAGCCCAGCAGCGCGGCGACGGCCCCCGACTGCGTGAATTGTCCACTGCTCGAAGCACTTCGATACGCGCCCTGTCTGATCGAGCCGTCTCGCTGGGACGCGACCTCGGGGCGACCGTCGGCGACAACGCTGCGCGCGAGATCTCCAACACCCTGAACGCGGCGATGGCCGATCCCGAGATTCGCGACCGCGTACGAGCGGGCCGCACCGTTACGGCCGAAACCTACAGCGGCTTCGGGCCTGCACTGCTCTCCCTTGTTCCCGACCCGCCCGACGACGAAGACGAGTCCGACCCGGCGCCCCCGGAGACCGAGGCCGACGGGCAGAAATTCACCGAAGCCGAACGGAACCGACTGCTAGCAGAACTCGAATCGGCCGAATCCGACCTCGATACCGCTCGAACCGAAGCCGACGACGCTCGGGCCGACACCGACAGAACGGCGTCCGAACTACGCAGCGCTGCAGCGGAAGTGGAGCAGATCGAGGCCGAACTGGCGGCTGCCAGAGCCAGAGCGCAGGCTGCGCGAGAAGCAAACGAGACCAGCGTCGAACAGGCGGAGTCGACAGCGGAGGCACTCGAGGCCGCCCGCGCGCGGGTCGTGGAAGCCCGGTCGGCCCTCGACGCCCTGTCCTGACCTACCCTCACGGAGTGACCACACGCTGGCAAGCCGAGAACTCCGCAGACGATTCCAAGCGATACATCGAGCGATTCGACCGCCTGGCCGAACGCGGCGTCGATCTCCACGGCGAGGCCCGCATGCTCGACGCGGTGGTCTCCCCCGCGTCGAGCATCCTCGACGCCGGATGCGGCACCGGCCGGCTCGGTGCCGAACTCGCCCGCCGCGGCCATCGAGTGACTGCGGTGGATCTCGATCCGGTTCTGGTGGAAGCCGCCCGAGCGCGCCCGGAACTCGACGTGCATGTCGCCGACCTGACGACGTTCGATCTGGGACGAACGTTCGACGCGGCTGTCGCGGCAGGTAACGTCCTCGTCTTCATGGAGCCCGGTACCGAACGTGCAGCGCTGCAACGCATCTGGGCACACCTGACCGACGGCGGTGTGTTCGTCACCGGGTTCGCCACCGATCGCGAGTACACCGTCGGCATGCTCGACGAGGATCTGGCGGCGGTCGGCTTCGTCCTCGAGCACCGATTCGCCACGTGGGATCTGCGGCCATGGCGCGCCGATGCGGACTGGGCTGTGACCGTGGCACGCAAGCCGGCTCTGCTCGCCTGAACCGAGGGAAACAACCCAGCGATCATCGTAATTCGAGTGTCGAGGGTTGATTCGGACGCCCGAGGGAAGACTGTGCGTCATGAAGGAACACATGGCGAAGCTACGGGAATCGTTCTGGTTCATCCCCGCTGTCCTCGGAGTTGTCGCACTG
This sequence comes from Rhodococcoides navarretei, assembly GCF_038069675.1. Lineage (NCBI taxonomy): Bacteria > Bacillati > Actinomycetota > Actinomycetes > Mycobacteriales > Nocardiaceae > Rhodococcoides > Rhodococcoides navarretei. The sequence goes on along the minus strand of NZ_JBBPCN010000001.1, from coordinate 1,778,585 downwards.
GTGCTCGCGCAGGCCTTGGTGAGTCTCGATCGCTATCTGCTGGACAGCCGCATGGAACTGACGGGTTCGCTGCTCTATCGCGTGGGTGCCAGCGGCAGCCGGGACATCCTCGGTGCCATCGGCGGGTCCATGCTCGGTGTGGCCGCGACGTCGTTCTCCATCACCATCTCCGTTCTCGCCACGGCCAGCTCCTCGTACGGCCCCCGCCTGGTGCGCAACTTCATGGCGGATCGCGGCAACCAGGTGGTGCTCGGCATTTTCGGTGCCACGTTCCTGTACTCACTGATGGTGCTGCGGTCGATTCGCTCGATCGAATCCGACGGGTCGGTCTTCGTGCCGGACATAGCCGTCAACGTTGCCGTCGCGCTCGCGGTGGTCGACGTGGGTGTGCTCGTCTACTTCATTCATCACATCGCCCAGTCGATTCAGGTGGCAACGCTGTCCGGTCGGGTTCGCGACGAGCTCTCCGAAACTGTCGACGAGCTGTACCCACTCGAACAACCCGACGACGCCGCCTCGGCGGAGGGTGTCGTCAAGCCGCCCGTCTACACCACGATCCTCGCCGAGGAGTCCGGGGTGATCATCGACATCGACGAACGCGGGGTGCTCGAGATCGCCACCGACAGCGGCACCTTGGTCGAAATTCATCGCGCACCAGGTGAGCACGTCGTCGCGGGAGAGCCGCTCGCCGATATCCTCGCCGACCGCTCCGCAGACATCTCAGAGGACGCGGTCGATCGAATTCGAGGCTCGTTCGCTATCGGCACCAGTCGAACACCTCGGCACGATATTGCGTTCGCCGTCGAACAGATGACGGAAATGGCGGTGCGTGCGCTGTCGACCGGAGTCAACGACCCGTACACCGCACGCAACGCGCTCGACGATCTCTCGGTCGGGCTCGTCGCGGTCGTCCAGCGCCCAAGGCCCCACCGCGCACGCTGTGACACCGACGGGACCGTGCGCGTGATCGTTCGCCGCGTGGCCGTTCCGCCGCTGATCGATCATGCCCTCGACGCGGTGCGGATCTACGGCACCGGTAGCCCGATGGTGGTGCAGGCCGGCATTCGCCTCGCCGAGCGAGTGGGCCGTGCCGCCCGGACAACCGAGAACGTCGATGCCGTACTGACCCAACTGACGCTTCTGGACAGTGCGTTGGCAACCGGCGACACGGACTCTGTGCGTACGGCCGAAGCCCGAGAGCAGATCTCGCGCGCCCGCGCGGCGATCACCGATCGGGTTCCACTTGCCGTACCTCGCGTGGAGATTCGGTAGACGCACGAACCGGACACCGTGGGAGGATGGTCGGTATGCCAGCACCGTCTCCGCTTCCCCTCGATCCCATTGCAGAGGCACACCGCCAGTGGACCGAGCACGGGTGGTCCGATGCCGCCGACGGTATGGCCGCAGTCACGTCGTTGATGCGCGCGCAGCAGATCATGTTGGCCCGGGTCGAGGAAGCGTTGAAGCCGACGGGACTGACCTTCTCGCGCTACGAATTACTCACCTTGTTGACGTTCACCAAGAACGGCGCTCTGCCGATGGCGAAGGCGAGTGCGCGTCTGCAGGTGCATCCCACGAGCGTGACCAATGCTGTCGACCGCCTCGAATCCGTCGGATACGTTCGACGCATCCCACATCCGAGCGATCGACGCACCACGTTGGTCGAAATCACCGACGAGGGACGCACGTTGGCCGTCGAGGCCACCGAGCGCTTGAACTCGCTGGTGTTCGCGCGCCCCGGGCTGGCACGCGACAAGTTGCTGGCGCTCGTCCGAATCCTGGCGGAACTGCGTTCGGATGCAGGCGATTTCGACAGTGATGACATCACCACATCGTTCTGAGTTCGATGGTGACTCGTCACAAGACAATGGCACACCCGTACCGTTCGTGGTGCAATTGCTCTGCGAGCAAGGCGGAGTCGATCTGCTGAAGGGCGGGGCGGGGTGCTGGTGTTGGGGGTCGGGGCGGGTGCGCACGGTGCACGCGCGATATTGACGTATCTGGACAGCCCCCACCGCACACCCATCGTATCGCGGACGGTGCGCCGTGCCCCGGGGCAGTCGTTGTCCACCACGATCGCCACCGGCGTCGACGCCATCCATTCCATCGCCGCGACGATGTCACTGCCGGTGCAGTTCTCCGCCATCGCGTACCGAGTGACCACCGATCCTGGCACGGTAGCCACCCGCGGTACGGCCCGCACGGCGTCGCTCGTTCCGGAAACCGCTGCGCAAGTGCGCTATCTGCGTTTCATCGGGCTTGTACCCAATCACGGCGTCACCGTGTTGTGCGATATCGGCAGCACCGGAACCACGGTTACCGTCATCGATCTCGCGTCCACTCGCACTCTCATGACGCGGCGCACTGCCACGTTCTGCGGCGACGACCTCGATCATTCGGTTCGCAGGCTGCTCTCGTCCCACGGTGTACGCATCGGAATCGATGCCAGCCGATCCATCAAGGAGCAGCTGAGCGTCGACTCCGTCGTCAGCACCACTGATCCATCCGGCACTGCGCGACATGTGTTGACGCGACGCGACGTGGACGATCTCATCGCCGGACCGGTGCGGTACGCGGGCATGCTGGTGGAGCAGACCATCCAATTGTCCGGTGCCAGACCGCAGTCGATCGTCGTGGTGGGCGGCGGTGCGAACATGACCTCGATCGCGCGGTCGCTCGAATTGCGGACCGGCCTGACGACCCTGGTGCCTCCGATGCCGGAACTGGTCTCGGCCCGCGGTGCCGCCCTCCTGTCCCCCGACAGGTAGGGCGACCCCGGGAGCGGAGCCCTACCGGTGTTGGAAGTTCGGCGTCCGCTTCTCGATGAAGGCCGACATTCCTTCCTTCTGGTCCTCCGTGGCAAACGTCGAGTGGAACACGCGGCGTTCGAACAGAACACCTTCACGAAGGCTCGACTCGAACGATCGGTTCACTGCCTCCTTCGCCATCATGGCGACCGGCAGCGACATCTCGGCGATGGTGGTTGCGGTCGCGATGGCGTCGTCGAGGAGATCCGCGACCGGCACGATGCGTGAGACCAACCCTGCCCGCTCGGCTTCCTCGACCTTCATGTTGCGACCGGTCAAGCACATCTCCATGGCCTTGGCCTTGCCCACCGCTCGCGTCAAGCGCTGTGACCCGCCGATTCCCGGGATGACGCCGAGCTTGATCTCGGGTTGTCCGAACACCGCAGTGTCCGATGCGATCAGTACATCGCACAGCATCGCGAGTTCGCACCCACCGCCCAGTGCGTAACCGGACACCGCCGCGATCAACGGCGTTCGCGCCGAGGCCAGTCGATCCCATGCCGCGAAGAAATCGTCGAGGTACACGTCCATGTAGGACTTGGGCTGCATCTCCTTGATGTCGGCACCGGCAGCGAAGGCCCGCTCGGAACCGGTGATGAGGATTGCACCGATGCCCGTGTCCGCGTCGAGTTCTTCGACCACCGAGACGACCTCGCGCATCAACTCGGAGTTGAGCGCGTTCAACGCCTTGGGACGGTTGAGCGTGATGATGCCGACGCGGCCTCGACGCTCGAGCAGAATTGTCTGGTAGTCACTCACAGGCCTGCTCCGTTCGAGCGTTCGCGAATGTCGTTGATGATGCCGGAGAAGTCGACGTCGGTGCCGCCCCCGGAGGTTCCCTTGAATCGTGCGTACAGCTCGGCAGCCTGGAGGCCGAGAACACCCTCGACGCCGTTGTCCCGCAGTGCATTGGCAGCCAGGCTCAGGTCCTTGTCCATGAGCGCTGCCGCGAACCCGGGTTTGTAGTCGTTGTTGGCCGGGCTCGTCGGAACGGGACCGGGCACCGGGCAATTGGTCGTCAGTGCCCAGCATTGACCGGACGCAGTCGACGCCACATCGAAGAGCGCCTGGTTGCTCAGACCGAGCTTCTCCCCCAGCACGAACGCCTCACTGATGGCGATCATCGACACGCCGAGAATCATGTTGTTGCAGATCTTGGCGGCCTGACCGTTGCCCGCCGCGCCGCAGTGCACCACCTTGCGGCCCATGACGTCGAGAACTGCTGCAGCAGAGGCGAAATCCTCCTCCGATCCGCCGACCATGAAGGTCAACGTTCCCGCGGCGGCTCCCCCGACACCGCCCGAGACCGGCGCGTCGAGACTTCTGTGGCCGGCCTCGTGCACCAGCGTGTGCGCGGCGTGCGCGTCGGCGACATCGATGGTCGAGGAGTCGATGAACAACGTTCCCGGTGCCGCCTCGGGCAGCAGGTCCGCGTACAACCCGAGAACCAATTTGCCGTTGGGCAGCATCGTGATGACGATGTCGGCATCGGCGACGGCGGCCACGGCCGACTCCACCACGGTGACGCCGTCCTTCGCGGCCTGCTCCAGCGCGGCGGGCACCAGGTCGAAGCCCTGCACCGTGTAGCCGGCCGCAGCCAGATTGGCGGCCATCGGCCCACCCATGTGGCCGAGGCCGATGAAGCCGATCGTCTTCTCGCTCATGACTGCTCACCTTCTGTGTGTGCGTTCGACAGGCCCAGTTCCGCGTCCCCGAGAGGTAGGAAGTACCGGTCGATGTCCTCGGGCGTGACGTCTGCCAACGTACGCGGTTGCCATTGCGGATTGCGGTCCTTTTCGACCACCTGTGCTCGAATTCCTTCGACGAGGTCGTGGCTGGACAGCGACGCGACCGACACGCGGTATTCCTCGTCGAGTACCGCCTCGAGCGTCGGCAGCGTCGCTGCCCGGCGCAGCGATCTCAGTGTCACTGCCAGCGACACAGGCGATTTGGACGCAATGTCCTCCGCCGACTGCTGCGCCTCGGGCACTGTGCTGGCGGCAAGAGCGTCGACGATGCCCTGAACGTCGTCGCCGGCGTAACACTCGTCGATCCATTCCTGCTGGCCTTCGACCGTGGACTCCGGTGCAGGCTCGCTGAACGTCGCTACGGCCTCGCCGACGCCGACCGTCTCGAGTGCCGAGTAGAAGTCGTCCAACTTGTCGGACGGAATGTAGTGATCGGCGAATCCGACCGCGATGGCGTCGGCGGCAGTCATTCGCGCCGTGGTGAGCGCGAAGTGGGTCCCGATCTCGCCGGGAGCGCGCGAGAGCAGGTACGTGCCACCCACATCGGGGACGAAGCCGATACCGACCTCGGGCATCGCGATCTTCGACCGTTCGGTCACGATGCGAGTGTTGGCATGCGCCGAGAGTCCGACGCCTCCGCCCATGACGATGCCGTCCATGATGGCCACGAACGGTTTCGGGAACCGCGCGATCGCGGCATTGAGGATGTACTCCTCACGCCAGAAGTCCTTGCTGCCGCTGCCGCCGTCCTTGGCGTCGTGGTAGATCGAGACGATGTCGCCGCCCGCGCACAATCCACGCTCTCCGGCTCCGGTCAGGAGAACGACGTCGACAGCGTCGTCGATTGCCCACTGCTCCAACGCCGGTGCGATCTCCCGCACCATCGCATGATCGAGCGCGTTGATCGCCTTGGGGCGGTTGAGGGTGATCCGGCCGATACCGCCGGAGACCTCGAGGATCACGTCGCTCATGCGGCACCCACGATCGATCGGGCGACGACGACGCGCATGATCTCGTTGGTGCCTTCCAGAATCTGGTGCACCCGAAGATCACGGACTATCTTCTCGACACCGTATTCGGCCAGGTACCCGTAGCCACCCAGCAACTGCAGCGCTCCGTTGGCGACTTCGAAACCGGTGTCGGTTCCGAAACGCTTTGCCATGGCGCACATTTCGACCTTCTCCGGAGCATCGTTCTGCAATGCGTCCGCGGCCCGCCACAGCAGCGTGCGCGCGGCCTCGAGTTCGGTCTTGTAATCGGCGAGTCGAAACTGAAGCGCCTGCGCATCGAGCAACCGTGCCCCGAATGCTTTGCGCTCGGCCAGATAGGAGACGGCTTTGTCGAGAGCGGACTGCGCGCCGCCGATCGAACACGCGGCGATGTTGATACGTCCGCCGTTGAGGCCGTTCATCGCGATACGAAACCCGTCGCCCTCGTTGCCGAGCAGATTCTCCGCCGGAACGCGAACTCCTTCGAGAACGACCTGTCGGGTGGGCTGAGCATTCCAGCCCATCTTCTTCTCGTTCGCTCCGAACGAGAGACCGGCAGAGTCCTTCGGCACGATGAACGCCGAGATGCCCCGCGGACCGGAAGAACCGGTGCGTGCCATCACGACGTAGACCTCGGAAGTACCTGCGCCGGAGATGAATTGCTTGACCCCGTCCAACACGTATTCGTCACCGTCTCGCACTGCCTTGGTGCTGAGCATCGCGGCGTCGGATCCCGCACCGGGTTCGGTCAGGCAGTAACTCCCCAGCTGATCCATCGCACACAGCCCCGGCAGCCAGCGCTGCCGTTGCTCGTCGTTGCCGTAGGTGTCGATCATCCACGCAACCATGTTGTGGATGGAGATGTACGCCGCAATGGACGGATCACCGGTGGCCAGTTGCTCGAAGATCCTCACCGAGTCGACGCGGGTCAGGCCCGATCCGCCGACATCCTCGCGAATGTAGATACCGCCCATTCCCAGACCCGCTGCCTTGCGCAGCACATCGACCGGGAAGTGTTTCTGCTGATCCCACTCGATGGCGTTCGGGGCCAGGAACTCGTCGGCGAATTCGCGGGCGGTGTCGTTGATCGCTCGTTCGTCCTCGTTCAATGCGAACATCGCCGGATCAGTCCATGTTCGGAATGACGAAGTGATTCTGAGCTGCCGCCTCTTTGGTGCCCGACGGCCAGCGCTGGGTGACGGTCTTGGTCTTGGTGTAGAAGCGGATCGAATCGGGTCCGTGCTGGTTCAGATCGCCGAATCCCGAACGCTTCCAACCACCGAACGTGTGGTACGCGATCGGCACCGGAATCGGCACGTTGACGCCGACCATGCCCACCTGGACGCGGGAGCAGAAATCGCGAGCGGTGTCGCCGTCACGGGTGAAGATGGAGACGCCGTTGCCGTATTCGTGTTCGGTGGGCAGGCGCAGCGCGTCCTCGTAGTCCTTCGCGCGTACGACGATCAGGACGGGTCCGAAGATCTCTTCCTTGTAGATGCGCATGTCGGTGGTCACCTTGTCGAACAGCGTTGCGCCGGCGAAGAATCCACCTTCGTGGCCTTCGAGGCTGAAGCCGCGGCCGTCGACGACCAACTCGGCTCCCTCGTCCACACCGATCTGGGTGTAGTCGTTGACTCGCTTCAGCGCATCGCTGCCGACGAGCGGGCCGAAGTCCGCGCTCTCGTCGTCGCTGCGGCCGATCTTCAGCTTCGCCACTCGCTCGGTGAGTTTGGCGACCAACGCGTCGGCGGTCTCCTCACCGACGGGAACGGCGACGGAAATCGCCATGCACCGCTCGCCTGCCGAACCGTATGCAGCTCCGAGCAGAGCGTCGGCAACCTCGTCGAGATCGGCGTCCGGCATCACCAGGGCGTGGTTCTTGGCTCCACCGAAGCACTGTGCGCGCTTACCGTGCTGGGCTGCGGTCTCGTAGATGTACTGCGCGATGGGCGTCGAACCGACGAAGCCGATCGCCTTGACGCGGTCGTCGGTGAGGAGCACGTCGACGGCATCCTTGCCGCCGTTGACGACGTTGAACACACCCGGCGGCAGTCCCGCTTCGAGGAAGAGCTCGGCGAGCTTGAGCGGGACCGACGGGTCACGCTCGGAGGGCTTGAGGATGAACGCGTTTCCGCAGGCGATGGCCGGGCCGGCCTTCCACAGCGGAATCATCGCCGGGAAGTTGAACGGGGTGATGCCGGCTACGACGCCGAGCGGCTGACGCATCGAGTAGACGTCGATTCCGCCGCCTGCACCCTCGGTGTACTCACCCTTGAGCAGATGCGGGACGCCGACGGCGAACTCCACCACCTCGACGCCGCGCTGGATGTCGCCCTTGGCGTCGGCGATGGTCTTGCCGTGCTCGGAGGAGAGCAAGCGGGCCAGTTCCTCGGTGTCGCGGGTGACGAGCGCCAGGAACTTCATCAGCACGCGGGCGCGACGCTGCGGGTTCCATTTCGCCCATTCACGTTGGGCCTGTTCGGCATCGGCAATGACGGCCTCGACCTCGGACACGTCGGCCAGGGGCACACGGGCCTGCACCTCGCCGGTGTTGGGGTCGAAGACGTCCCCGAAGTTTCCGGAGGTTCCGGCGACGTGCTTGCCGCCGATGAAGTGTGTGAGTTCGCGAGCCATGGAATTCGTCCGTCCTCGAGCGTGGAAGTGAAGTACGCCCATCCTATAGTCGGATGTCCATGTAAGTCCAGAACCACCCTCACAGTCGGTCGTAGAACTGCCTCAGATCGGCGTTGGCCCGACTGACCTCGGCCTCGGTGGAGCCGTCGGCGCGAAATATTCGGCGCAGGATCAACGGATCGAGATCGTCCATCGCGGGAGCGAACGACACCTGGGGAAGGTCTGGGAACGACGCTCGATCGGCGAACCAGTCATCGGGATCGAACTCGTCCTCTCGTTCCCCGCCCCCGACGCCCTCGATCAGTTGGTCGAGATCGACTCCACGCAGCGTCAGGATGGTGGCGGCGGACGCGTCGATGTGCTCGGCGGCGATGTACATCAGAGCCGCCGCGTGCTTGCAGGGCCACCCGTCATCGGGACATGTGCAGTCGAAATCGAGCTGCCCCTTGTCGTGCGGCAGCAACACCGAAGCCAGCGCCTGCGGAATGGCATTGGACGCCAACTCGCCCAGCATGCCCGGGTTCGACCGCACCCTGTCGACGAGTGCGGCAACCTCCCCCTGAGTGAGCGGATCGACGGTGACCGAGGCCGAGAACGGCTCGAGCTGACTGCCCTGCACTTCGCCGTATATCTGCCCCCGCTCCACCCCGAGCGTGAGCACCTGTCCCTGGCGCGCATACGTTCTGCCGCGAGCAATCCGACCCGGATCCGCGAGGTCTTCCATGGCCGCCACGAAATGCCTGCCCCACCACGTCTGCCCGAACGCGCCGCGCTTGTTTCTGGACTCGATGCCGCCCTTGGCTTGTCGCCGCTTGCCGTACTGCGAGAAGTCGACCATCACTCCCCCACCGCATCCTCACTGAGGCGAAACAGCTCCTGCAGTTCCGCGGTGTCCATTTCGGTCACCCAGTTCTCGCCGGTGCCCACCGCCAGATTCGCCAGATCCTGCTTGGAGACGAGCATCGAGTCGATCCGTTCCTCCACGGTGCCCACGCACAGCAGTTTGCGCACCTCGACGTTCTTACGCTGGCCGATGCGAAAGGCCCGGTCGGTCGCCTGATTCTCCACCGCCGGGTTCCACCAACGATCCAGATGAACGACATGATTGGCGGCCGTCAGATTCAACCCGGTGCCGCCGGCCTTGAGCGAGAGCATCATGATCGGCGGACCGTCACCGCTCTGGAAGTTCTCCACCATCTCGTCGCGCTTGGACTTGCTCACACCACCGTGCAGGAACGGCACCGCGGTGCCGAATCGATCGGCGAAGTACGGAGCCACCAGCTCACCGAACTCCCGGAACTGCGTGAACAACAACGCCTTCTCGTTGTCGCCCAGAATCGAATCGAGCATGTCCTCCACCAAACCGATCTTGCCCGAGCGATGCTGTCCCCTCTTGAGCACCGGCGAGCCGTCGGACAGGAAATGGGCGGGGTGGTTGCACACCTGCTTGAGACGAGTGAGCGCAGACAGGACGGCGCCCTTGCGCTTCATGCCTTTCGCATCGGCGATCTGCGCCATCATCTCGTCGACGACAGCCTTGTACAGCGCAGCCTGCTCGGCGGTGAGATTCGCCCGCACGGTCATCTCGTTCTTCTCGGGTAGGTCCGAGATGACCGTCGGATCGGTCTTGACGCGGCGCAGAATGAAGGGCGAGGTGATGGCGCGCAGCCGTGAGACGGCGTTCTCGTCGTTCTCGCGCTCGATGGGAACCGAGAATCGCTTCCGAAAGTCGGACGGCCGGCCCAGCATGCCCGGATTGGCGAAGTCGAGAATGGACCTCAGTTCGTCCAGCCGGTTCTCCACGGGCGTTCCGGTGAGTGCCAACTTGTGGTCAGCGGGGATGGCGAGCGCAGCCTTGGCCTGAACGGTGCCCGAGTTCTTGATGTGCTGCGCCTCGTCGAGGACCACTCGACGCCACGTCTGCTCGGCGAGCTGCTCGCGATCCTTGGCCATCAGGGCGTACGTGGTGACGATCAGATCGTGTTCGGCGATCGCCCGATCGAGCTCCTCGCCCTTGGACCGAGCCGGCCCGTGGTGCACCAGAACTCGCAGTGCCGGAGTGAATTTCGCCGCCTCACGCTGCCAGTTACCGACCACCGACATCGGGGCCACCAACAGCGTCGGCATCGGACTCCGTTCGTGCGCGAGCAGGGTCAGCACCTGCAGCGTCTTGCCGAGCCCCATGTCGTCGGCGAGTACCGCTCCGAGACCGAGCCGACTCATGAACGCGAGCCAATCGAGCCCACGCTGCTGATACGGCCGCAGAGTCGCGTTCACACCGGCCGGTACGGGGATGGTTTCCGGCACCGCACCGGGTTCGAGCAACGTGGCCGCCCACCCGGTGGCCCGGATGTCCTGGACCGGAGCCGGCGGTGGATCGGCCAGCGTCATCTCGCGCATCAGCGTGCTCAGTGCAGTCCCGTCGCCGTGATGCTCGGCAACGTACTTGGCGGCGCGCGCGAGTTGACCGCCGTCGGCCAACACCCACTGGCCGCGGAGCCTGACGAGATCGCCCTTCGAGACGGCGAGCCTGTTCATCTCCGCCTCGGTGAGCACCATGTCGCCGAGTTGGAGTTGCCAGTCGTACGACACCAATTCGTCCATGCCGACCGCCCTGTCCGCGGCCGCTTTCGTCACCGCGGGTGACTCGACGCGCAACCGCATCGACGGATCCAATCTCGTCCAGGCCCGAGGAAGTAGAACCGTCGTACCGGTGGCCTGCAGTGCCGTCGCACCGTGCTCGACGAGGTCGATGACCACCGACGTCGGAAGCAACAGATCGAGGGTGCCTTCCTGCGACGGCAGATCACGCAGCCTCGGGTAAGCCGCCACGGCCTCGCCGAGTTTGCGCACCGCGATCGACAGCAGGGTCGCGTCGACCTTGCGGCTCATCGGAACAGGTCGCGGCGCTTCGCCGTCGGCGCGCAGACACACCTGCAGCGTCCAGTACGACTCCACCTCTTCCGGGGAGGCGCTCTCGGCGGCGACCTCGTCGTCATCGGGTTCGAGCAGGCGTAGCACCAGGGACGGTTCGTCGACGGTGAGGCTTCCGCGCCAGTTCTCGAGCAGCGTCGAAATCTGTTGAGTGCCATCGGGATATGGATCATCGCGAATCAGGGCCGACAACAGCGGATGCTCCGAGTCGGGTCTGCCCAGAACCGATCTGACGATCGGATCGGTGAGCTCCTCGACAATGTCGTCGAGAATCCTCTTGGGCCGCTCGCCGGCGCGCTGCACGGACGGCATCGCGACGGCGAGTTCGCTTGCCCAGGCGCGTTGACGTTCGCCGCCGACCAGACGCCAGCGAGGCCACCACTGCCCGTCCATCAACTTCAGGGCCGGAACGACGCGGCCGCCGCGGACCCAGCGTTCGATTCCGCGGGCGACGTGCGCCAGGTAGCGGAGATCACCGGAGATCGACGCGTGCTCGGACGGCGTCCGCAGCAGCAATTCGACCGCATCGTGCGGCGCGAGCGCGATGGCCGGAACCTGCACCGGGGCCGGCGCGGTAGCCCTCCGTCCCGCTGCCGGAAACGACACCTCGGCACGGTGCCGGAACGTTCTGGTCAGGACATGCGCGTGAGTCTGGGGCAGCGCGGGTTCGTCGCCGGTGGTGGTTTCGTCGTCCCACAGCATCAGCCCGGCACCGGGGGACCACAGACCGTGCAACATCGGTCCATCCAATCAGCAGGCACCGACACCGCCGAGGCGAGGCGCTCCGAGCGAGTCTCTGCGTTGCGCTACCGGTCGATCCGACCGGTAGGGCACAGTAGGCGCATGATCGCGTACGGCTTCAGCGAATACGGCGGACCCGACACCGAGCACCTTTTCGACCTACCCGTCGCGGAGCCGGGCCCCGGGCAAATCCTCGTCGCGGTGCATGCCGCCGGGGTCAATCCAGCGGATTGGAAGGTGCGGGCGGGCAATCGCAAGGACACCGTGCAGATCACCTTGCCCGCGGTTCTGGGACGGGAGGTATCGGGCACCGTCGTAGCGGCGGGCTCCGGTGTGGTCGACTTCCCGATCGGCGACCACGTGTTCGGAGCCACCGACGCGGGATTCGGAGGCTATGCGCAGTACACCGTGCTCAACGCGTCGAGCACTGCACACAAGCCGGAGGCCGTCTCGTGGGCAGCGGCGGCCACCCTTCCGGTGGCGGCCGGCACCGCGTACGACGCGCTACAACGACTTCATCCGGTCGTGGGTGATTCCATCCTGGTGCTCGGCGCGGGCGGCGGCGTGGGTTCGGCCGTTCTGCAACTCGCGCGAGCCGATGGGATCGACGTTCTCGCGGTCGCGAGCGTAGGTAAACGGGAGTGGATCGAGAGCCTCGGGGCCGAGTTCGTCGAATCGGGCCCCGACTTCGTCGACGCGATCTCGCGACCGGTGACCGGCATCGTCGATCTCGTCGGAGGCGCGACGTTGCGCGCTGCCGCGACCGCAGTGACGGCGGGGGTACCGATCGTCAGCGTCGCAGATCCGGTGTCGGCAGCCCAGTTCGGTGGTTCCGGAGTCGAACGTGACCGCAGCACCGCAGCATTCGCGCGGCTGGCGGATCTGACCGCGTCGGGTGTCCTTTGCCCGCGCATCGACCATGTCTTCCCGCTCGAGCGAGCAGGCGAGGCTCTCGCGCTCGTCGAGAACGGGCACGTGCTCGGCAAGGTCGTCGTCGAGGTTCGCTGACGCCGGTTCCGCGGCAGCGGATCACTGTCGGTCCCGTACGGCACACTGCTGTCGCAAGAACCGAAGACCGACCGAGAAGATCGACGATGGGACGTGTGTGAGAAAACTGTGGGTAGCGGTCCTGCTGGTGGTCGCTGCGGCGGTGATGGCTGTGTTCGGCTCGTGCGACCGGCCCGTCGTTCCTGGTTTCTCCCCCGCCGAACCGGCTCCGGGTAGTCCTACTCGCTCACAGATCGAGGAGCTGCTCGGACAGGTTCGCGTGGTCGCCGCGCGACCCGATCCCCTCGGCTACGAGCGTGGATGCAAGAGCGGTGAAGGGTGTGTGTTCGGCCCGGCGTGGACGGACGACTACGACGGGCCGGGCGGTCACGACGGCTGCGGTACCCGCGACAACGTCCTGGCGCTGTCGATGACCGAGGTCGAGTTCCGGGCAGGCACCCGCAACTGCGTCGTGCTGGCGGGTTCGCTCGCAGATCCGTACTCCGGCGAGCGGATGCTGTTCACCAAGTCCGACGCCGGAAAAATCCAGATCGACCACGTCTACCCCCTGTCCGCCGCCTGGGACATGGGCGCGAACACGTGGTTGCCGGACAAGCGCATTCGGTTCGCCAACGACGTGGCGTTCAATCTGCTCGCGGTGAACGGGGCAGACAACCAGAGCAAGAGCGACAAGACACCGTCGCAGTGGCTACCACCGAACGCGGCCTACCACTGCTTCTATGCGGGCAAGTATCTCTCGGTCGCCGCCCAGTACGAACTGCCGATCACGCAGGCCGATCAGGGTGTTCTCGCTTCGGTCGCCTCGACGTGCGCGGCGTAAGGTGAGAACGATGTCAACGGCACACTCGCGCAGCTTCCTCGACCGTGAGACTCAGCTCTGCATGTCTCTGTCCGGCCGACCGAGCAACATCGGAACGCGCTTTCACAACTACCTCTACGACGAGTTGGATCTGAACTTCGTCTACAAGGCGTTCACCACCACCGATCTTGCCGCCGCAGTGGGAGGCGTTCGCGCGCTGGGCATTCGAGGCTGCGCCGTGTCCATGCCGTTCAAGGAGGATGTGATCGAACTGGTCGACGTGATGCACGAGTCGGCGAGCGCGATCGAGTCCGTCAACACCATCGTCAACGAGCACGGCGTTCTGCATGCCTACAACACCGACTACCAGGCTGTCGCGAACCTACTCGCGGCGAGCAATTTTCCGACGGACTGGTCGGTTGCGGTGACCGGGAGCGGCGGCATGGCGAAGGCTGTCGTTGCCGCACTTCGTGATTCGGGCTTCACTCGCGGCACCGTCGTTGCCCGCAACGCGAACACCGGGCCGGCCCTCGCCGAGTCCTACGGATACGACTGGTCGGCCGACGCAGTCGGTGCAGACCTGCTGGTGAACGTGACTCCGGTGGGGATGGCCGGTGGGCCCGACGCCGACTCCACACCGTTCTCCGAACAGCAGGTCGATGCAGCCGGTGCCGTGTTCGACGTCGTCGCCATGCCGTCGGAGACCCCGCTCATCGTTGCCGCCCGGGCGGCGAACAAGCCCGTGATCACCGGCGCTCAGGTCATCGCCCTGCAGGCCGCAGAGCAGTTCGTCCTCTACACCGGAGTGCGACCGTCGGACGAGCAGATCGCGCGCGCATCGGAATTCTCGCGCCGCTGACTCACAGGTGCTGCCACCGGGGCTTGTTGGCATAGGCGTACCGGTAGTACTCCCCCAGTGCGAGCGACGACGCCGCGCCCTCGTCCAACAGCACCGTTGCGTGCGGGTGCCATTGGATCGTCGACGCGGGGCAGAACGCCGTCAGCGGTCCTTCGACGGCGGCAGCCACTGCCTCCGCTTTCGACTCCCCCGTTGCGATCAACACGAGGTGACGCGCCTCGTCGATGGTGCCCAACCCCTGCGTCAGTACGTGATGCGGCACGTCCTCCGGGGAGTCGAAGAAGCGCGCATTGTCGACGCGAGTCTGTTCGGTAAGCGTCTTCACCCGCGTCCGCGATCTCAATGACGACCCAGGTTCGTTGAAGCCGATGTGTCCGTCGGTGCCGATTCCGAGGATCTGCACATCGATGCCGCCGGCGGCCGCGATCGCTGCGTCGTACCGCTGCGCCTCGGACGCGATGTCGTCTGCGTCGCCGTCGGGTGAGAACACCGCGGCGTCGTCCAGATCGACATGGTCGACGAAGTTCTGTCGAATGAACGAAAAGTAGGACTGCTCCGCCGTTTTCGACAGTCCGATGTATTCGTCGAGCAGGAAGGCTCGGCATCGCGCGAACGACAGGCCGTCCTCCCGATGCCGCCGCGCCAATTCGCGATAGGTACCCACCGGGGTGGACCCGGTTGCCAGGCCCAGGACTGGGGTGGAGCCGGCGGAACGACCCGGGTTGGCAGCCGGACCGGCTCGTACCACTCGTTCGACGATGTCGGCGGCCGTGCGGTCCACTGCGTCGACCCCATCGAGGATCACTATCTCCATCTAACTGTCCTCCCTGATCGCAGTTCCGCTTCTGATCACCTGTATCGGCTCGAACGCTGCGTCGACCACCAGCACGTCGGCTCTCATGTCCTGTTCGAGGCAACCGATGTCGGAGCCGAGGCCGATCGTCGTGGCCGGAGTCGACGACGCGGCCCGCACCGCCTCGACCAGGGGCACGCCGGCGTCCTGCACGGCCCGGCGCACCAGATCCAACACGGTCGCAGTCCCACCCGCGATCGGTGCCGTCTCGGGATCGGTGTCGCGAGACAATCGTGCGACCGAGTGGTGGACGGTCACGTCCAGTGGTCCGAGTCGGTAGCGGCCGTCCGACATACCGGCCGCGGCCATCGCGTCGGACACCAGCGCGATCCGTGTGCCGCCGACGAGATCGAACACGGCGCGCACGGTCTCGTCGGCGAGATGTACTCCGTCTCCGATCAATTCGAGCACCATGCCGCCGCGGGCCGCGGCGGCCAAGCATTCGCTCACCGGCCCTGGTGATCGATGATGCCAGGTCGGCATTCCGTTGAAGAGGTGCGTGGCCGTGATCGGCCCGCTCCCCAGTGCCCGGATTCCGCGGCGCGTGGTGAGTGCATCGGCGTCCGTGTGCCCGATACTCGGCAGTATGTCGTTCTCTCGCAGCATCTCTGCGATGGCAGCGAACCCGTCGACCTCGGGCGCGAGGGTCATCGACCGCACCGCTCCTCGGCCCGCGCCGACGATATCGCGCAGCAGTCCGGGATCCCCGCTGCGCAGCGACGCCGGATCCTGTGCGCCGCAGCGGGCGACCGACAGGAACGGCCCCTCGATGTGGATCCCGGCGATGTCACCGGACTCGTACAGGTCCGCCAACATCGACGTCTGCGCGATCAGCCGTTCGGGCGGCGCCGACACCAGCGAGGCAAGCATCGTCGTGGTGCCGCGGGATCGGTGATGCCGCACCGCCGTCATGAGATCGTCGGCCGGTGAATCCGGAAACGATGCCCCTGCCCCGCCATGGCAGTGCAGGTCGACCAGCCCGGGCAGGATCGTCGTATCCGACTGCGGTGCAGGGTCCCCGAGCCACGCCGAAGCCGGACCGACCCACTCGATCCGGGCTCCCGCCAACGCGAGAACGCCGTCCTCGATCACCTCGTCGCGCGTGACGACCCGCCCTCGCAGCGTGGTCGTAGCCGGAGCGGTCATGCCCGATCGGGCTCGAGTACTGCGTCGTCCTCACGGCCGGGGGTACGCAGATTCCACTTCTTGATGACGAAGCTGAACAGGAAGTAGTAGATCACCGCGTACACGAGTCCGATGGGAATGAGCAACCACGCCTTGGTGGCAATCCCGTAGTTCAGGAGGTAGTCGATGCCACCGGCGGAGAAGAAGAATCCGTCGTGGATTCCGAGGGCATTGGTCAGCGCCATCGACGTTCCGGTCAGGACCGCGTGAATGATGTAGAGCGGCCAGGCGACGAACATGAACGAGTACTCGAGCGGCTCGGTGATCCCGGTGACGAAGGCAGTCAGACCGGTGGACAGCATGATTCCGCCGACGATCTTCTTCTGCGACGGCTTGGCGTTGCGGTAGATCGCGAAGGCCGCAGCGGGAAGAGCGAACATCATGATCGGGAAGAATCCGGTCATGAACACTCCGGCAGACGGGTCGCCGGCGAAGAACCGGTTGAGGTCGCCGCGCACCAGCTGGCCGCTCGCATCCTGGTAGTCGCCGACGAGGAACCAGACCACGGAATTCAGAATGTGGTGCAGTCCGGTGGGAATGAGCATGCGGTTGGCGAAACCGTAGATTCCGCTGCCCACAACGCTGTGGTCGGCGACCGTATTGCCGACCCATTGGAGGGCACTGTAGAAGAGCGGGTACACGAACGACATGATCACGGCGACAACGAGACCCGTGATCGCCGTCATGATCGGCACGAGCCGGCGGCCGCTGAAGAAGCCGAGGTAGTCGGGCAACTTCTGGCGATAGAACCGTTGCCAGAGGATGGCCGAAAGCAGGCCGATCACGATGCCCGCCAGGACCCCGTAGTCGATCACGGCCGGATCACCGTTCGCATCGACCTCCCCGTCGAGCACGACCGGTGACATTGCCGTGAACACACCGTTCATGACCATGTAGCCGACCACAGCAGCGAGTGCGGTCGACCCGTCGGACTTCTTGGCCCAGCCGATGGCGATACCGACTGCGAAGATGAGCGGAAGCCAGGTGAATACCGCCTGACCTGCAGCAGAGATGACCGCGGCGGCCGTCTCCAGCGCGCTGAATCTACCCAGCAGGTCGTCCTGACCGAGACGGAGCAGGATGCCGGCGGCGGGCAGAACAGCGATCGGGAGCATGAGGCTGCGACCGAACCGCTGCAGTCCGGCCAGTGATCGGGATTCCTTCTTCGGCTCGGTATCGACCGAGTCGGTCTTCTTCGGGGTCATGGCGACCTTCTCTTCGAGGCTGGTCCTTCGAGGGCGGTTTCCGCTGTTGTGACCGGGCACCATCAGGGGTACTGTCCGGTCATTACCAGTTGTAGTTTGGCCAGGTGGCAAGCACATGTCAACCCGGTCGTGTGATTCAGCCGACAGAAAGCGAGATCCGGACATGTCCAAGGCGGACGCGATCGTGAAGGGCCTCGGCGGTGCCGACAACATCGTCGAGATCGAAGCGTGCATCACTCGGTTACGCACCGAGGTGAAGGACGGATCGTTGGTGGACGAGGCAGCACTCAAGGCGGCCGGTGCGCACGGCGTGTTCCACAAGGGCACCGCGGTTCAGGTCATCGTCGGCCCCGAAGCGGACACGCTCGCAGAAGATATCGAAGACATTCTGTGAACGACGCCAACCTGATCCTCAGTCCCGTTGCCGGCCGGGTGATCTCGCTCGCCGACGTCCCCGACCCAGTGTTTTCCGCGCAGATGGTCGGTGCCGGTGTCGCACTGCAGCCGGCCGCGAGCGACGGTCCCGTCGAGGTCCGTTCTCCGGTCGCGGGCAAGATACTCAAGCTTCATCCGCACGCGTTCGTCGTCTTCACCGACGACAAGGCAGGTGTGTTGGTCCACATCGGTATCGACACCGTGAAGATGAAGGGCTCGGGCTTCGAACTCGTTGCAGCAGAGGGTGATCGAGTCGAGGCCGGCGACCTCGTCGTCACCTATGACCCCGCAGCGATCGCGTCGGCAGGCTACTCGGATGTCGTCCCCGTGGTCCTGATGGATTCGAAGCCGGATTCGGTGACGAGTGCGAGCATCGGCACCGACGTCGTGAAGGGCGATCCGCTGTTCGAGCTGCCCTGACCTCACCGACGCGGCGTGGTGCGTCGCCCGCCTTCGACTTCCATCGACAGTTGATACCGGTCGCAGCGGTACCAGCTCTCGGCATGCTCGAGCGGCTCGCCGCCGCTGAAGGAGACCCGGTCGAAGTACAGCACCGGTGCGCCGCGCTTGGTACCGAGCAGGGTGGCCGTATCACTGTCGGCTGCAGTCGCTTTGACGGTCTGCTCGGCCCGATCGATCGTCAGACCGTAGTGATTGCGCACAGCCTCGTAGATCGACTGGCTCAGATCGTGGTCGATCAATTCCGGAAGCAGTCCGGCCCGGTACCACCCGTCGTCGACGCTGACCGGCTCGGCGTCGGCCAACCGCAGCCTCTTGATGTGGTAAGTCTGCTCCCCGTCGACCAGACCGAGGGCGCGAATAGTTGATGCAGAAGGCTTTTCGAGCCGTGCGAAGAGCACCACCGTCGTCGGTGTCAATCCCTGCGCGCGCATCTCCTCCGAGAACGACGCCAGGTGCAAGCGAGACTGAACCGTGCGACTGGCGACGAACGTGCCCTTGCCGCGCACGCGCACCAGATGTCCGTCGTTGACGAGTTGGCCGATTGCTTCCCTGACGGTGATGCGGCTGACGCCGTAATCCTCCATCAGCTTCCGCTCACTCGGCATCAGATCGCCGGGTTGGAGCTCCTTGGTGCAGCGATGCAACAGAATTGCGCGCAGCTGTTCGTGTTTCGGGATCTGACTGTCCCTCAGATGTACGGGCATCACCACTGCGCCGGCCTTTCGGTCACTCGACGGACCAGCGGTACGGACTGGTCCGGTCCAACCAAAGACTACGTCACACCTGGGTGCACCGACAGCATCCGGTCGCCACCGGTTTCGCCGACCCGACTCGGTGGGAAACGACGCGACAGGCGCCGGCGGACCGTGCAACATCATCGATCGTGACCTCTGCCGACAATTCCGACGCTGCCGACCGACCGACAAGTCTCTCGACCCCCGTCAGCGCCGGAATCGTGGCCGCTCTGGTCGGCTTCACCAGTTCGTTCGCCGTAGTCCTCACCGGCCTACGCGCGGTGGGTGCCAGCCCAGCCGAGGCAGCCTCGGGATTGTCGGCACTGTGTCTGACGCAGGCCGTCGGGATGATGTGGCTTGCGCGCAGATATCGACAGCCCATCACGCTTGCCTGGTCGACACCGGATGCCGCGTTGCTCGCCGGAACCGGCGTGGTGGTCGGCGGTTGGCCTGCCGCAGTGGGTGCGTTCGTCACCGTCGGGCTCATGATCGTCCTGACCGGACTGTGGCCGCGGCTCGGCGCTCTTGTCTCGAGAATCCCGGTACCACTCGCGCAGGCGATGCTGGCCGGAGTGCTGCTACCCCTCTGCTCGGCACCGGTGGTAGCCCTCGCCGGCTCCCCCGAACACGTAGCGCCGGTGGTTCTCGTCTGGCTCGTGGTGCTCCGTTTCAGCACACGCTGGGCGGTCCCCGCTGCGTTCGCTGCGGCGGCTGTGATCATCGCTGCCGACGTGATCGGCAGCGCCACCTCCATCGCGGCGTCCGATCTCGTCCCCCGAATCGACTGGACGATTCCGCACTGGACGTGGCAGGCGACCGTCGGCATCGCAGTGCCGTTGTACATCGTCACGATGGCGTCACAGAATATCCCGGGCACATCGGTCATGGCGTCGTTCGGCTACCGCATCCCGTGGCGTGCATCGATGACCGTCACCGGAACCGGAACGGTGCTGGGAGCATTCGCTGGTGGGCACACGATCAATCTCGCCGCGATCAGCGCTGCACTATCGGCGAGCCCCAGCGCTCATCCGGACCCGAACCGACGATGGGTCGCGGCATTCTCCGCCGGATGCTCGTTCTCGGTGCTCGCACTGCTGGCCACGGCTCTGGCGACTCTGGTGGCCGCATCTCCTGCCGGAGTGGTGGAAACCGTTGCCGGGCTTGCACTGTTGGGAACGCTCGCGGCGTCGCTGTTCGGCGCACTGCAGCACGCGTCGGACCGAGAAGCGACCGTCCTGACGTTCCTCGTCGCTGCATCCGGCCTGACCTTTGTGGGGATAGGATCGGCGTTCTGGGCATTGATCGTCGGACTCGCCGTACGGGCGATTCTGCGACGGCAGTCCCCGGCGCTGCCAGTCTCGGACGCTACTGGCTAGGGTCACATCCATGACGGAACAGGTGAACGCCACTGCCGAGTTGTCGCTCGCATCGGACTTTCCGGCGCTGTGGCCGGTGCCGACACGATGGGACGACAACGACCATTACGGCCACGTCAACAACGTCACCTACTATGCGTACTTCGACACAGCCGTCAATGGATGGTTGATGGAGACGACGGGACTGGACATCCGCACCCTGTCGGCGATAGGCGTCGTCGCCGAAACGTCGTGCCGATACCTCTCCGAGTTGAGCTTTCCGGACCGCCTTCAGGTCGGACTCGCCGTCGAGAAGTTGGGTACTCGCAGCATCGTGTATTCACTCGGGTTGTTCCGGGAGGCCGGCGACGATGTGCTGGAGCTGGCGGCTCGGGGACGATTCGTGCACGTCTACGTCGACGGCGTCACGCGCAGACCTGTCGCGATTCCGCCCGAGATCGAAAGCGCGGCACGCACTCTGACGATCGGCACCTCGACGAGCTGACCGCCTACAGGCCGATCTCATCGGCTGTGTGCAGCGCCCTGGTGACGATGTCGTCGATGAGCGTTGTGGTCGGCCCGCCCGCCACGGCCCTGTTTCGCGAGTCCGCTTCCATCCGGCGCATGACACCTTCGGCGATGATCGAGAGCTTCCACAGCGCCAGCACCTGCCAGAAACCGACATCGGAAACATCACGTCCGGTGTGCTGCGCGTACGACTCGACTAGTTCGGCCCGAGTGGGAAAGCCCGGCAGCGTCGACGCCATGAACGGGCCCGCGACCCCGTCGTCGGCCTGCGGCCAATAGGCCAGTAGCCCACCGAGATCCGCCAACGGGTCTCCGAGTGTGCATAGCTCCCAGTCGACGACTGCGGCTACCCGACCGTCCTCGCGGTCCGTGATCACGTTGCTGAGGTGAAAATCTCCGTGCACCAGGGTCACTTCCTGCTGCTGAGGAACGTTGGCGGCCAATCGCGTTGCAAGCGAATCGATACCGGGTACGTCGCGAGTGCGCGAGGATTGCCACTGCTTCGTCCACCGGGCGAGTTGACGTGCAGCGTAAGGCTTGTGACTGGCCAGGTCCGCCAGTCCCGACGACTCGAGATCCACGCGGTGGATATCGGCGAGCGCAACGGTAAGCCCCAGTCCGACCTTCCGTCGATGCTCGACATCGAGTTGCTCGGCTGTGGCCACCGAGTCGACCACGATCCCGTCGACGAAACTCATCAGCACCACAGGGACCTCGGACACCGAAGAATCCTCGGTGATCGCGATCATCTTCGGAACCGGCACCGCTGTGTTCTGTAGGCCGGACAGAATTCGATGCTCGCGCACGACGTCGTGTGCGGACGCCAGCAACTGCCCGAGCGGTGGGCGTCGGAGCACCCACGTACTGCCGCCGGCATCACGGACCGCGTAGGTGAGATTGGATTGACCGTTGCCGATCCGATGAAAGGTCAGCGGCGACGTTGCGCCGATTCCCAATCCTGCGATCCAGGTCGATACTGCGTTTTCGTCCAGTCCCACTGCGCCCATACAGAACCCTCACTTCGCTGTGCGACATCGTTGTCGACGGCCGTTGCCGGAGTCGACCGATAGTAGCGAAGCGACACACGCTTCGGTGCCGAGACACCGAGCCCGGTAGAGGTCAGCTGGCCCGGCCGAAAGCGGACACGAGCGCCGGAGTTGCGATCGCCGCGGCCGGAGTGGCGACTGCGTGGCGCTTGACCGCGATTTCGTCCACTTCACCGACGAGCAGTGAAATCATCGTCTCCGGCTCGGCGGCCCAGACCGACGAGATGTTGCGGACCTCGGCAGGAGCGAAGAGCCCGCTGGTTGCCAGAGCATCGATCCACTCGGAGACTGCTTCGGACGTAGGCTCGGGCATGGTGGTTCGATCGAGCGAGTCCGCTTGGAACTCGTTGCAAAAGAACGCGCGGACCATATCGAGCTGTCCCTGAGACATTGCGGTCATGTTCTTCTCCTTCGAGTTTTCCGGCGTCCGTAGTTGTCGAGTACCCGATTACGGCGGGATGTGACGGGTACCACAGCTCGTGTCCATATCGTTACCGGTTTGACTGTAACGACGGAATACGGTTTTCCGATGCGGCTGAAACTACGCCCTTCGGAGCAGTCTCGCCCAGGGTGACTTGGACTCTGTGACTATCGTCACACACTTGGACCCATCCGATCAACGACTTGCAACGAAGTCATAGTTCGCCTCACGAAACGCTGTGACCGGGGACAAACAGCCGACATATGCCCAGGTAGACGGCACGTGACGCTCCATCGAGTAATACGGAGTCGCCCGGATTCGGGCGTCGCCGGTCTGCGCCGGTCGATCCAGTAAGAGACCAGAAACCCGTTCTGATGGCCCTGAACAGTCTCGTTGCGTGATCTAGGCGCATTCCGCAAACTCGGAGCGCGTAACGAGTCGCGCACCCGGTCGCAGACACCGCAGTTCCGAGTCGGTGCTCCCGCGTGATGGAACCGTTACCGCGTAAACCATCAGCCTGTTCCCAACCTACTCACATCCGGTGCTCAGCTGGGTCCGGCACCGTGGCCCCATGCCGCCACCGAACCTCGACTCAGGACCCATCCGAAGATCCCTGGACGCCGGCTACCCCGCAACGCCGTCCGACACCTCGTCCCGGGCGCGCCGGCGAGCCGTGATCACGCGGTTGGCTGTGTCCGGCGCCTTCGCGGTCCTGCTGATCCTCTGGCCGATGTGGGCGTCGCCGCACGTGCCGGCCGAGTGGTCCGAGGAATCGAACCCTGCCACGGCACTGGCCGCCCGCGTACTCGACGCGATCGACGTGACCGCGGTGTTGACGGTCGTCGCCGCTCTCGCCGTCGTGGCTGTGATGCGCAAGCTTCCGTTCGGAATCGGGGTGGTGATCGCCTGCACCGTCGGCGCCGTGGTGACCACTGCTCTTGTCAGGCAGACCATGGGAGCGACGATGCAGCCCGCCGACCTTCCGAGCGGCCAACTCGCCGCCGCGGCCTCACTCCTCGGAGCCGCGTCCATGGTGGCATCGACTACGTGGCGGCCCGTGGTTCTCGGTCTGGGAACTGTCGCGACGCTGGCGGTGGCAGCGGCTGCCCTGATCGTCGGATCCGCGTCGATCACCGGGATCGTGGGCGCAGCCTCGATCGCCTTCCTGTGGTGGCCTGCATGCTCGATCGTCATGCTCTATTCCCCCGACGCCGCTGCCCGTGAGGCCCGCAATCCGCTCGATACGGCGGCATTGGCGGTCCAACGCAAGGTGGGGCGCTCCCGGTGAGTACCGGGAGCGCCCCAGGGGTGCTGATACGTCCTCGTACCTAGAGAGCCTTGAGCTCCTCGGTCACCTCGGACACGGACTTCTTCGCGTCACCGAACAGCATCGAGGTGCCCTCTGCGAAGAACAGAGGATTCTCGATTCCTGCGAAGCCCGAGGACATCGACCGCTTGAGAACGATGACCGACTTCGACTGATCGACGTTCAGGATCGGCATCCCGTGAATCGGGCTCGACGGATCGTTGCGCGCCGCCGGGTTGGTCACGTCGTTCGCACCGATGACCAACGTGACATCGGTGCGCGAGAACTCGTCGTTGATGTCGTCCATTTCCTTCATCGCGTCGTACGCGACGTCGGCCTCGGCGAGCAAGACGTTCATGTGCCCCGGCATGCGACCGGCCACGGGGTGAATGGCGTACTTGACCTCGACGCCCTTCGCCTCGAGCAGCTTGGCCATGTCCTTGACCGCATGCTGTGCCTGCGCAACGGCGAGGCCGTATCCGGGCACGACGATGACCTGGTTGGCGTATGCCATCTGGATGGCCGCATCGGCCGCGGAGGTGGCCTTCGCCGTACCCCCGGCCGCTCCCGCGGGGCCTGCGGCTGCGTCGCCGCCGCCGAATCCACCGGCGACGATTGCCGGGATGGAACGGTTCATGGCCTTGGCCATGAGGTTGGTCAGGATCGTGCCGGACGCGCCGACGATCATGCCTGCGACGATCATTGCCGTGTTGTTGAGCGCAAGACCGGCAGCCGCAGCCGACAGGCCGGTCAGAGCATTGAGCAGCGAGATCACCACCGGCATGTCTGCACCACCGATGGGCAGCACCACCGTCAGACCGAGAATGCCTGCCAACACGAGGACCGCAACGATCCACCACTGCGACACCCCGCCGCCCGGAGTGGCGTTGATGCCGATGACCACGGCAGCGGCGACCGCACCGATCAGTAGCAGGGCGTTGAGCGGCTGCTGCAACTTGCCGATCGTGATGGGCGAGCCGGGCAGCGTCTCCTGAAGCTTGAGGAAAGCGATCAGCGATCCCCAGAAGGAGATCGATCCGATGATCGCCGCGAACAGCGAGCCGATGACGATGTGCACCGTCGGCGATTCACCGTGCTTGAAGTTCGAGAACCCCGACGTGTCGAGGAACTCGGCCCAGGCGATCAGTGCGACCGTTCCACCGCCGACACCGTTGAACAGAGCCACCAGCTGTGGCATCGCGGTCATCTTGACTCGGCGAGCGGGCGGGATTCCGAGCGCGACGCCGACGACAAGACCGACGATGATCAGTATCCAATTCTCGGTGTCCCGAACGGAGATCAGCGTCGCCACGACGGCGATGAACATACCGACAGCAGCGATCTGGTTGCCGCGCACAGCGGTCTTCGGGCCGGTCAGACCCATCAGGCCGTAGATGAACATGCCGAATGCGACGACATAGAGAATGTTGACGAGATTGTCCATCAGGAGTCAGCACCCTTCGAAGCCTTGGCAGGAACGGGCTTGGACTTGAACATGCCGAGCATGCGGTCGGTGACCACGAATCCACCGATGACATTGACGGTTCCGAACACGAGTGCGACGAACAGGATGACCTGCAGGCCGATCGAGGGATCCTCCACCTTGCCGAGCACCACCAGGGCTCCGAGCACGACGATGCCGTGGATGGCATTGGTTCCCGACATCAACGGGGTGTGCAAGGTGTTGGGCACCTTGGAAATCACCGCGAAGCCGACGAACCCGGACAACACCAGGATCGCGATGTTCGCGAGCAGCGGGGTATACATCAGTTCTCCTTCTCACGTGTCACGCAGGCACCGGCGAGAACCTCGTCCGAGAAATCGGGAGCGAGCTTGCCGTCGACCAGCATGAGTTCGAGCAATGCCGAGATGTTCTTCGAGTACAGCTCGCTGGCGTGCTCGGGCATCGAGGCAGGCAGGTTCAGCGGGGAGCAGATGGTGACGTCGTGCTTGACGACGGTTTGGCCGGGCTCGGTGAGTTCACAGTTGCCGCCGGTCTCACCCGCGAGATCGACGACGACGCTGCCGGGTTTCATTCCCTCGACGGCGGCGGCCGTGACCAGCCGCGGCGCGGGGCGTCCGGGCACCAATGCCGTGGTGATGACCACGTCGAAGCCCTTGATGGCCTCTTCGAGAGCCTTCTGCTGTTGCACCCGCTCGTCCTCGGTCAGCTCGCGCGCGTATCCACCCTCACCGGCGGCGTCGATCCCCAGATCGAGCCATTGCGCGCCGACGGACCGAACCTGGTCGGCCACCTCCGGACGCACGTCGTACCCGGTGGGACGGCCGCCGAGACGCTTCGCCGTGGCGAGCGCCTGCAGCCCGGCAACGCCGACGCCCAGTACGAGGACTGTGGCGGGCTTGACGGTGCCCGCGGCGGTGGTGAGCATCGGGAAGAACCGGGTGGACTCCGACGCGGCCAACAGCACGGCCTTGTAACCGGCGACGTTGGCCTGAGAGGACAGTGCGTCCATCACCTGCGCGCGCGAGATACGCGGAATCGCCTCGACGGCGAACGCCTGTACCCCGGCCGCCTTCAACGCCCCGATGCTGTTCTCCGCGTTGCGCGGTGCCAGGAATCCGATGAGCGTCGAACCCGACGTCAACTTGGCGATCTCGGCGTCGGACGGCGGCGCGACCTTGACCACGACGTCCGCCGACCATGGATCACCGATGGTCGCGCCGGCCTCGACATACAGCTCGTCGGGGATGAGAGCGCCCAGTCCTGCACCCGATTCGACGACGATCTCGACGCCCTTGCTCGTGAGGGATGCAACGATCTTGGGCACCAGGGCGACGCGACGTTCGCCCTCCCCCGATTCCCGAACCACACCGACGACAGTCGTGGATCCCGAACTATTCTCTGCGCTCTGCGATGTATCCAAATCTCCGTCTTCCTGCGTTGAATGGTGTCCATCGATCGGCCAACGGCCTCGAACGTGCGACGAATGGACGAACCCATGCGACAAAGGCACAAGGTCCCTGATAGTAGCCAGAGGAAACAGACCGCGGGTAACCCGGAACACAGTCCGATTCGTTCTGAATCGAGTCCGTTCGGCATTCCGCAGCCACAGAACGAGCAATTGTGATGCACGTCATACAGGTCTATCGGTGATGATCGGACCCTACAGTGACATTCGTGGAATCTTGCATCTTCTGTGCCATCGTCGCGGGCGACGCTCCCGCACATCGCGTGTTCGAGAACGACCACGCGGTCGCGTTCCTCGACATTCGGCCGGTCACCCGAGGACACCTTCTCGTCGTTCCGCGTGACCATGCCACCGATCTGAACGCGACCCATCCGGACGCGGCCGCCGACGTCTTTCGCGTCGGGCACACGCTGGCGCGTGCGATGCGCCACTCGGACCTGCGCGCCGACGGGGCCAATCTCGTGATCAACGACGGCAAGGCGGCATTCCAGACGGTCTTCCACCTGCATCTGCACGTCGTGCCGCGTTGGCACCGGGATCGGCTGCGGTTCGCTGCCGGGTTCGTGACGCGCCGCCTGCGTGAGCCCGAACAGGTGGCCGACGCCGTTCGCGTCGGGTTGACTCGGCTCGACGGCGACGCGACGGCATGAAGCTGTTCCTGTCGTCGTATCGATTCGGCGGCCACGCCGATGCTTTCGTCGACCTCACCGGACCGCCGTCCGATCTCGCCGTGATCGCGAACGCGGCCGACGCATGGCCGGCAGCCGCTCGGGAGTCCTCGCTCAGAAGTGAGTTCGGACCGCTGCGCGCCCTCGGGTATCGGCCCGCGGAGTTGGATCTGCGCCACTACGTAGATCGACCCGCCGCGTTCGAGCGCGCACTCGACCGCTTCGGTGCAGTCTGGGTTCGTGGGGGCAACACCTTCGTCCTGCGCGCTCAGCTCGCTCGCTCGGGCGCAGACGAGATTCTGTCCGAGCGCATTCGACACGACTCCCTCGTCTACGGCGGCTACAGCGCAGGCGCGTGCGTGGCAGCGCCGTCGCTGGCCGGAGTCGAGGATGCGGACGACCCCGACGAAGTTCGGCCCGCTACCGGCGTCGATCCGGTGTGGAGCGGACTGGATCTGGTGACGTTCTCGATGGTGCCTCACCTGAATTCGATTCTCGACGAGAACGATTCGGGGTCTGCGACTCTGCAGCGCCTACACAGCGCCGGTATCGCCTGTCATGGGTTGACCGACGATCAAGCCATCGTCGTCGATGAGTCGGGAACGCGATTTCTCGGCCGTTGAAATTCGTTCATCCCAGGCGAGCAAGTGGAGCGAGCCGATCGAGCGAGGACCACGCCAACGCGCATCGTCGGGCGGTCATCTCGTCCGCTTCGAGAACGAGCATGTCGAACAGCTCACGAGGGGCGTGCCGCCACGAGTCGGCGATCTTCGCGATGGTCGCTCGCTCGAACAACCCGGACTGTGTCAACGCCTGCACCCACTCGTCGATCTCGCCTCGGTGAATGCGCTCGATGGTGTCGTATTCGATTCCGCCCCCGAGAAATTCGTACGAGAACATCGCGGCCACGTAGTTCCAGGAGTCACTTCCGGGATCGATCATGGTGCAGCCTCCTTGTCGACTCGCACCGCATGGGGTGCGAGGTTCGCTGCGCTGGACGCTAGCGCGAAAAACTACAAATTTGCGTGTCGACGACGCATCGATCTGGTAACGCCTGAGGCTGGTGTTACTGATGTGACTACTTCCGTCGATTGCGCACGCCGGTGTGTACCGGGTGGGTAGAGTCCGCGTTCGTGCGCACTCGAGCCGTTGCAGCGTCGGTCGCGGCGATCGTCTGCGTTCTGACCGGGTGCTCGAACACACCGGGCACCGAGACCGATCCGGATCCATCCGAGACGGCCGGCCGGCCGGTCACCGAAGAACTCTTCGTTGGTGAGTGTGGGTCGATGGACGACACGGAACTCCAGGCAATCACGAAGATATCCGACCTCACGGTGGTGTCCGAGAACGCAATTCGCTGTCGATGGGAATCCGCGAGCGGAGCGTACGCGATGTTCACCTGGTACCGCGGCAGCCCGATCGACCGAGAGAGTTCCGTGGCCGAAGCTGTCGGCCGCACCATCCAGCGCATCGACGTGAACGGCCACCCCGGATTCACCGCGGCTGCGTCCGGCGCGTCGTGCGAGGCCGGTGTCGAGAACGGTGACGGCTTCGTGCATTGGTCCGTCAACTACATCGTCGACGGCCCCCGAGACTCCTGCGACGTGGTCGAGGATCTGGCCAGAACCACGATCTCGACGGCGAAGTGACTCGACCATGACGTTCCCCTCCGCACATTCGGTCCGTCGCGTGCTCGCCGCTGCCCTCGTCACGGCCGCCGTCGGCACCGGATGCACCACCACGGTGACCGGCACGGCGATGCCCGCTCGATCGGATGTGAGCGGACAATTCGACAAGCTGCTGGAGGAATGTATCGCCGTCCCGGATCCCACCATCGCCGAGACAGTGGGGGCCGATCTCGTCGATCAGTATTTCTACGGCGCGGTGTGCATGTGGACCGGCATCGGAGCCGGCGGACTCGTCGACGTGACCTTCGCCTGGTTCGAAGACGATGCGCTCACGCGCGAGCGCGAACTGGCCGGTCGGCTCGGCTACGCGACCGAGGATGTCGACGTTGCGGGCACCACCGCGTTCCTGTCGAGGCGACCAGCCGACCCGTCGTCCTGCGGGATCAGCGCGGCATACTCGGGAGTCATCAGCTGGTGGGTGCAGTACCGAGGCGGCACTCCGGTCGATCCGTGCGCCGCCGCAACCGAACTCGCAGAACTGACGCTGCAACGCAACCAGTGACTCACGTCCGTGACAGACTCGAGTGTCGACGGTCACATTTTCGACGTGAGGAGACCGAGATGTCGGTGACGACCGATGCAGATGCCCGCCTGAGCCAGCTCGAATCACTTCTTTCACCCGGAGCGGTGCTCACCGACCCGGACATCACCGAGGGCTACCGACGCGACTGGGCAAAGGATCCCGACGCGGGCACCCCGCTGGCCGTCGTGCGCGCACAGTCCACCGAGGACGTTCGAGCCGTCATGCGCTGGGCCACCGAGCACAACGTGGCGGTCGTCCCACGCGGTGCAGGATCGGGTTTGTCCGGTGGGGCCACCGCCGTGGACGGCGGAATCGTGCTCACCACGGAGTTGATGCGAGAAATCACCGTAGATCCGGTGACCCGCATCGCCGTCGTACAACCCGGACTGCTCAACGCCGAGGTCAAGAAGGCCGTCGCGGAACACGGTCTCTGGTACCCACCGGATCCGTCGTCGTTCGAGATGTGCTCCATCGGAGGCAATGCGGCCACCAACGCGGGCGGACTGTGCTGCGTGAAGTACGGCGTCACCACCGATTACGTTCTCGGACTCGAAGTCGTCCTGGCCGATGGCACCGCCGTCCGACTCGGCGGACCCCGCCTGAAAGATGTTGCAGGCCTTTCCCTTGCAAAGCTGTTCGTCGGATCCGAGGGCACCCTGGGCATCATCACCGAGATCACACTGCGGCTGATTCCGGCGCAACCTCCCGCCAGTACGGTGGTCGCTTCGTTCGCGTCGGTGCACGACGCAACCGCGGCAATTCTCGCCATCACCCGCAACTTGCGGCCGTCGATGCTCGAATTCATGGATCGCGCATCCATCAATGCCGTCGAGGACGCCATGAACATGGGACTCGATCGCGAGGCAGCGGCAATGCTCATCGCTCGGTCCGACTCCCCCGGTGCCGACCGAGGGCGCGAAATCGAGATCATGGCGACGGCATGTACCGAGGCCGGTGCCTCGGATGTCTTCACCACGGACGACCCCGACGAGGGCGAGGCCTTCGCTGCCGCCAGGCGATTCGCCATTCCCGCGGTCGAGCGACTCGGCAGCCTGCTGCTCGAGGACGTCGGCGTTCCACTGCCCGCACTCCCCGCCCTCGTCGACGGAATCGCCGACCTGTCCGCGAAATACGACGTACTGGTTGCCGTCATCGCGCACGCCGGTGACGGCAACACTCACCCTCTGATCGTCTTCGACCCCGAGGACGTGGATATGACGCGTCGCGCCAACATCGCCTTCGGCGCAATCATGGATCTCGCAATTTCGTTGGGCGGGACCATCACCGGCGAACACGGTGTCGGTCGTCTCAAGAAGGCCTGGCTGCCCGATCAGGTCGGCGAGGACGTCATGGAGCTGACCCGCCGCATCAAGACCGCACTCGATCCGGCGGGCATCCTCAACCCCGGTGCTGTGCTGTGAGCAGAGCGGCTGACGCCGCACGTGCGCGGAACTTCGTAGCAGGGGTCGAACTTCCGCGCACGACCCCGAGTCAGCCGACGAACCCGTCCGCCACGGTCAGTACCTCGTCGAGGATTTCCAGTCCCTGACGAATCTCGTCCTCGGACGTCGTCAGCGGCGGCGCGATCTGGAGGCGGTTGCCCGACACGAACGGCCACAGGCCACGGGATTTCGCCGCGGCGGTCACAGTGCCCATTGCCGCTGCGTCCTTGCCCGACGCGGCGAACGGCACCAACGGCTCTCTGGTCGTGCCGTCCTTGACCAGCTCGACGGCCCAGAAGAATCCTTTGCCGCGCACCTCGCCCACGCTCGGGTGAGATTCGGCCAGCTTCGAAAGGCCCGCACCCAGCACGTCCTCCCCCACATGACGCACGTGCGGCAGGATCTTGTCGCGCTCGAACACTCCGATGGACGCCACGCCCGCGGCACACCCGAGTACGTGCCCGGAGTAGGTCAACCCGCCTGGATACGGCTTGTGATCGAACTGCGAGGCGATCTTCTCCGAGATGACCACCCCGCCGAGGGGCACGTATCCGGAGTTGACGCCCTTGGCGAACGTGATCAGATCCGGTGTCACATCCCAGGCCTGGCACGCGAACCATTCGCCGATTCGCCCGAACCCGACCATGACTTCATCGGCGATGTAGACGATTCCGTACTTGTCGCACAGTGCCCGAACGCCGGCCAGATATCCGGGCGGCGGGATCAGCACACCGTTGGTGCCGATGACCGATTCGAGGATCAGTCCGGCGATGTTCTGTGCACCCTCGAGCACGATGACCTGTTCGAGGTGTGCCAGTGCTGCGGCCGTCTCGTCCTCGGGAGTCGTTGTCCCCCAAGGCGACCGATACGGATACGGCCCGAAGAAGCGTACGACGTCGACGTTGGTCGGTTCGGTGCCCCACCGCCGCGGCTCACCGGTGAGACCGATCGCAACTCCGGTTCCACCGTGGTAGGAGCGATACGCGGCAAGCATCTTCGTACGCCCGGTGTGTTGTCGCGCCAGCCGCACCGCATGCTCGACGGCTTCTGCGCCACCGGTCGTGAAGAACACGCGGTTCAGATCACCCGGCGCGCGTTCGGCGATCAACGCGGCGAGTTCACTGCGTTTGTTGTTGGCCACGGTGGGAGAAATGGTCGTCAGAACCTGGGCTTGTTCGACGATGGCGGCAACGACGTCGGGGTGTTGATGCCCGAGATTGACGTTGACCAACTGCGACGAGAAGTCCAGGTACCTGTTTCCCTTGTCGTCCCAGAACCACGATCCCGTCGCACCCTCGACGGTGATCGGATTCAGCTCGGCCTGCGCTGCCCAGGAGTAGAACACGTGATCCATCTACTTGCAGCCTTCCTCCAGTGTGACCTCCATCGGAGCGTACGACTCACCGGTGACGTCCGCACCGTCGGCCTTCGACAAATCCAGCGCCTCCTTGACGTACGCATTCGTGTAGGGATCAACAGTCGGCACAGAGGATCCCTCGGCGTTCTGCCTGGACTTCGCGCAGTCATCTGGGACGAAACCCCGTCCCGCACGTGTGGGAGTCGGTGCCACCACCGAAGCCTGATCGAGAACACCGGTCACGACGTAGCCGTCACGGACTTGCGGATCTGCGGAATGATGCTCTCTCCGTACGCTTCCAGCGTGGCAGCCTTGGCGTCGTGCTGAAGGTAGACCGAGAACTGGTCGACGCCGAGTGTCTCCAGCTCCTTCAGCTTGGCGATGTGATCGGCCGGGGTGCCCAGTAGACAGAACCTGTCGATCACCTCGTTCGGAACGAATTCTGCGTGCGAGTTTCCTGCTCGACCGTGCTCGTTGTAGTCGTACCCGGTACGTGCTGCGATGTAGTCGGTGAGAGCCTGTGGAACACCACCGCCATCGCCGCCGTAGCGCGAGACGATGTCGGCGACGTGATTGCCGACCATCCCGCCGAACCACCGACATTGGTCGCGGGCATGTTCGAGGCCGGCCTCGGTACCGTCGGTGACGTAGGCGGGCGCTGCCACGCAGATCGAGATCGAATCCGGATCGCGACCCGCCTGCTCTGCCGCAGCACGCACTCGGCCGATCGTCCAGGCAGCAATATCCGGATCGGCCAACTGCAGGATGAAGCCGTCCGCAACCTGCCCGGTGAGCTCGAGCGCTTTCGGTCCGTAGGCCGCGACCCACACCTCGAGCTTCGAGTGCTCCGCCCACGGAAACTGCACCGTCGTCTCACCCACCCGGGCACTGCGCCCGTTGGCAAGACTGCGGATCACCTCGATCGAGTCTCGAAGCGAGGCAAGCGTTGTCGGCTTACCTCCGAGAGCGCGGACCGCGGAGTCGCCTCGACCGATGCCGCACACGGTTCGATTGCCGAACATGTCGTTGAGTGTCGCGAACGTCGACGCCGTCACGGTCCAGTCGCGGGTAGCCGGATTGGTGACCATCGGGCCCACGGTCACGCGCCTGGTCGCAGCCAGAATCTGACTGTAGATGACGTACGGCTCCTGCCACAGCAAATGCGAATCGAACGTCCATACGTGCGAAAACCCATGTGTCTCGGCTTGCCTCGCCAGATCGATCACCCGGGACGCCGGCGGATTACACTGCAGCACTACCCCGATGTCCATGGCTCAGATCAGATTCTGCGACAGGTCGCGTCGGACGAAACGGCCGTGTCCCGCAGTACCGGAATACGATCCGCTGTCGACGATGATCCGGCCACGCGAGATCACGGTGTCCACATGGCCATCGATCTCGAAACCCTCGTAGGCGGAGTAGTCCATGTTCATGTGGTGGGTCTTCTCGACTCCGATGCTGGTATGCCCGTTCGGATCGTAAATCACGATGTCGGCGTCGGCTCCTGGGCTGATGACGCCCTTCTTCGGGTACATGCCGAACATCCTGGCCGGGGTTGTGCAGCAGACGTCGACCCATTTCTCGAGAGTGATCTTGCCGCTCTTGACGCCCTGGAACATCAGATCGATGCGATGTTCCACCGAGCCGATCCCGTTGGGGATCTTCGAGAAGTCGCCGATACCCATCTCCTTCTGGTCTTTCATACAGAACGGGCAGTGGTCGGTACTGACGGTTGCCACGTCTCCGGTACGCAGGTATCGCCACAACTCGTCCTGATGACCCTCGGCCCGCGACCGCAGAGGCGTCGAACAGACCCACTTGGCACCCTCGAAGCCCGGTGCGCCGAGCTGTTCCTCGAGCGACAGGTACAGGTACTGCGGACAGGTCTCGGCAAACACGTTCTGCCCGTTGCCCCGAGCCTGCGCGATCTGCTCGAGAGCTTGCTTGGCAGAGACGTGCACGACGTAGAGCGGTGCACCGGTCACATTGGCCAGCATGATGGCTCTGTGCGTCGCCTCCTCCTCGAGCTGCCACGGCCGAGACGTGCCGTGGAAGTACGGGGCCGTGTCTCCCCGCGCGATCGACTGAGCAACGAGCACGTCGATCGCGATTCCGTTCTCCGCATGCATCATCAGCAGTGCACCCGTTTCGGCAGCGGACTGCATCGCCCGCAGAATCTTGCCGTCGTCGGAGTAGAACACGCCCGGATACGCCATGAAGAGTTTGAAGCTGGTGACGCCCTCGGATACCAACTCGCTCATGGCTTTCAGCGAATCGTCGGTGACGTCGCCGATGATCTGATGGAAGCCGTAGTCGACGGCGCACTGCCCCGCGGCCTTCTCGTGCCATTGCGCCAGAGTGTCCTGGACGCGTTGTCCGGGGGTCTGAATAGCGAAGTCCACGATCGTCGTCGTGCCACCCCACGCCGCGGCGCGCGTTCCGGTCTCGAAGGTATCGGACGCGAAAGTGCCACCGAACGGCATCTCCATGTGCGTGTGACCGTCGACCCCACCGGGAATGACGTACTTTCCGGTCGCGTCGACGACGGTGTCAGCAGAGGTCTTCAGGTCCGCAGCCAGAGAGACCGATCCCGGTGCCAGCACGGCGACGATGGTTTCGCCGTCGATGAGCACATCCAATTCCTGTGCGACGGTGGTGGATACCACGGTTCCACCGTGCACGAAGGTGGTGGCCATCAGGGTTCCACCAATGGGCCGTATGCATCGGGTCTGCGGTCACGATAGAAGGCCCACCGGTCGCGGACCACCTTGATCAGGTCCATGTCGAGGTCGCGAACGACTATTTCGGATTCGGAATCCGAGGCCACCTCGCCGACGAATTTGCCCTCGGGGTCCACGAAATAGCTGGTCCCGTAGAAGTCGTCGTCGCCGTATTCGGATTCGATTCCGACGCGATTGATCGCGCCTACGTAATATTCGTTGGCCACTGCCGAAGCGGGTTGTTCGAGCTTCCACAGGTAGTTCGAGAGTCCCCGCGAGGTGGCCGAGGGATTGAATACGATTTCGGCCCCGGCGAGGCCGAGCGCACGCCAGCCTTCGGGAAAGTGCCTGTCGTAGCAGATGTAGACACCGATTCGGCCGACCGCCGTATCGAACACCGGCCACCCCAGATTGCCGGGGCGAAAGTAGAACTTCTCCCAGAATCCGTTCACGTGCGGGATGTGGTGTTTTCGATACTTGCCGAGATAAGTGCCGTCGGCATCGACCACGGCCGCGGTGTTGTAGAGGAGTCCGGGCTGTTCCTGCTCGTAGACGGGCAGGATCATCACGATGCCGAGTTCTTTCGCCAACGCGGCGAAACGGTCAACGGTCGGCCCTGGTACCGATTCAGCGTAATCGTAGAATTTCGCGTCCTGCAATTGGCAGAAGTACGGGCCGTAGAAAAGTTCTTGGAAGCAGACGACTTTCGCGCCCTGCTCGGCGGCGGACCGAGCAAACCCCTCGTGTGCCGCGATCATCGATTCTTTGTCACCGGTCCACGTGCTTTGGACCAGAGCAGCTCGAACTGTGGACATCATTGGCACTCCATCTCTCGCTGGCTTGCACCCTCGAGAATATTTTGCGCCGTGTTACGGGGTCGTTCGGCCGGTTTCGTATGTATTAATCGTCGGAACTGTTTTCATGACTGTGGAAGGAGTGCGCGCACGGTTTCGATGGTGTCCGCGGTGGCGAGGTTCTTGTCAGGGCGGTATCGCAGTACTCGCGCGAATCGCAGGGCCACACCGCCCGGGTAACGCGGGCTGACCTGCACGCCGTCGAGTTCGATTTCCACGATCAGTTCGGGGCGCAGGTATACGGTGTGCTCGTCGCGCTCTCGCTCGTGTTTCGGGAATTCGTCGGTCTGCCACTGCAACAGCACGTCGGTCAGGCCTTTGAAGGTCTTACCGACCATGATCGGGTCACCTCCGTCGGGATCGCGAGCTCCGAGGTGCAGGTTCGACAGGTAGCCGGTGCGACGCCCGTATCCCCACTCGGCTCCGAGGACGACGAGATCGAGAGTGCGCTCGGGCTTGACCTTCTGCCAGCTCTTTCCGCGGCGGCCTGCGGCGTACGGTGCACCGAGAGCTTTGAGCATCACTCCTTCGTGCCCGGCGTCGAGTGCAGCGTCGAAGTGGGCCGCCGCCTCGTCCGCATCGGGCCGTACGGCACTGGGAATTCGGTGCCCCGGTGCCACTCGGTCCAGTGCAGCCAGCCGCTGCTCCAGCGGGGAATCGAGCAAGTCGACACCGTCGAGGTGCAGACAGTCGAAGAAATAGGGCTGCAGCAGGAGCTCGTGTGCGCTCTCGGCACCGAATCGGCTCATCGTTTCCTGGAAAGGCCTGGGCCGCCCGCTGTCTTCGAGTGCAAGGGTCTCCCCGTCCAGGACCACCGAATCGCACGGCAGCTCGAGAACCAGGTCCACCAGCTCGGGCACGCTCGCGGTGATGTCGCGCAGAGTCCGCGTGTAGATGCTCACGTCGGTTCCGGAGCGGTGCACCTGAATTCGCGCACCGTCGAGCTTGTATTCGACGGTGAGGTCGCCGGACAATTGTTCCCACGCAGCGTGTAGAGACTCCGCGGGAGAGGCAAGCATCGGCCGAACCGGGCGACCGACCTCGAGCCGGAATGCATCCAGCGCGTCGACGCCACCGGTGATGGCGGCAATGGCCGTCGCGGGCAAACGACCCGAGAGCATGAACGCTCGACGTACCGGAGCCTGCGGCAGGTTGGTGGCCGCGGCAACAGCGTCGACCATGATTCCCTCGAGCGCGCCCTGACGCAGCTCGCCGGTGACGAGGCGGATCAGAAACTGACGCTCCTCGGCTGTACTTCGGGAGAACAGGTCGGTGAGTATCGCTACCCGCCGCGCAGCAGAACCGGCCCCCGACGTCGCCGCGACCGAGGATATGGCCTCGTCCACCTCGGCAACCGTCAGCGTCGAGTCGGCAGCGGACGTCACGTCGAGATCGGCCAGCGTGCGCCAGCCGACCCCTATCCGCCCCTGCGGCAACTCCCCCGACAGCCAGGACACGGCGGGCTCGATGTCACCGGCATCGGCCTCGGCGAGCAGGGCACCGATCTGCTCGATCTTGACTTTTCGTGAGCGCGTCGCGGCCACGGCACGGGACGTTTCGACGATCCTGGACATCAACACCCATCGAACATAACCGCACCTACCGACAGGTTGCTGACATCCAATTGTTATCGGTGTGACTCGAGCGACCGGTGTTCTTGCTGTTACGTTCGATTCATGTCAGCAACGTCCGTGCGGCAAAACGCACGAGCGACGTGTCAGCTGAATCCGAGAACGCGGTCGCCCCACGCAGCGCGCATGTCGCCGTCGGGGTCGTCGACGAGGGTGTCGGATGCATCGATCACCAGCGTCCAGCGCGTCTTCTCGGTGTACGGAGCCCAGTGCTTGGACGCATCCAGTGCGGCGGGAACGCCGTACCGCGCGAAGGCGAGCCAGCGTCTCTGCATCCGCGCGGACACCGCCATTGCCGGCTTTCGGCCACCGAGCCAGAAGGTGGGATCTCGGTTGAGTGTTCCGAAATTGCCGAATACATACGGCAGTTCGGTCGCGTGTCCGGCTCCCACCCGTGCAGCCTTGAGCATCGGCGTCGCATGATCGAATCGGTACATCCACGTCGGCGAATGCCTGCTGTGTCCGTCGGCGATCCACACGCTCGGCATCAGGAATCCAGCATCGCGCGACATCGCTTGTGCCCCAGCCGGTTTGTCTCGGTCCGGGTATGCCGCCATGATCTCGGCAACCCGATAGGCAGGCAGATCCGCGTGGTCGTGGGCGATGGCGCGGAACATTTCGGACACGGTGTCGGAGGTGATCGGCATCAGAGGAGACTTCATGAATCGGAAGATCGAGGGCTCGTCGTGGTTGGTGCCGATGATCAACGGAATCCTGTGCGAGAGACCCTTCTGGAATGCCGCTACGGGGTAACGCGGGACGATGTCACCGTCGACCACAGGCGAAAGTCCGAGTGTTCCAGGCACTCTCGTCGGAACCTCGTAGCAGAGTGTGTCACCCGCGGTCACCAGCTTCGTGAAGTGCATGTCGAACAGTTCGCCGATGTCTTCCCGGTCGACACCCACCAACTCCAGGAACCTCGCCGCCACCGCGGCACCCCGATCGGGGCCGTACACCGACGTCGCAGGCGCGCTCTGCACAATGGCTCGCTGAAAAAGCCCCTCGGCCTTCGGAGAGGTCATCAACGTGGTGACCGACGCTCCCCCGGAGGATTCGCCGAACACCGTCACCTGATCGGGATCGCCGCCGAACGCAGAGATGCATTCGCGGACCCATTCGAGCGCGGCAATCTGGTCCCGCAACCCCAGGTTGGTCTCGAACGTGTGCTCGTCGGTGGAGAACGAGGACAGGTCGAGGAACCCGAACGCGCCGAGACGAAAATTGATGGTCACCACCACCACGTCGCCGTTCTCGCTGAGGTTTCTCCCGTCGTAGACCCGCTGGGCGGACGATCCGAGCGAGTACGCACCACCGTGGATCCACACCAGCACCGGGCGCAGTTCCCCCTCGGGACGGGGAGCCCAGACGTTGAGCGAAAGGCAGTCCTCGGAAATAGACAACGACGGATCGATGGGCACCGGACTGTCACGCCCCTGCGGAGCCATCGCGCCGAACTCGAGTCCGTCGAGCACACCGGACCAGGGCTGCAGCGGGCGCGGAGCCCTGAATCGAAGTGTCCCGACCGGAGGCGTCGCATAGGGAATACCCCGCCAGGCCACGATCGGCGACGAGTCGGCGGCGACCGGGTAGCCCAGGACGTCGCCGTAGGGCGTGCTCACACGCACGGTGGAGTCGGACGCTGTCGAGCCGGACGCGTTGACCATCGAACCTCCCGTTCGGTCGTTGCCCAACGTACCAACATCGACCACCCCGTCGGCGACGATCTGCGGAGCGTCGATACCCACGAGCGAAGGACGAGGCCGTGACCAGAGTCGGATGTGCCGCTATGGCAGTCGTCGGAGCATGCCTGCTCACAGCCTGCGGTTCGAGCGGCGGGGGCGACGGGCCGATGGCCACCGTGATCACCGACCGCCCCACCCCGATCACCACGGCTCCCTCCGTCCCTTCTGCCACGTCGGCAGCACCGTCCACCACAGCGACCGGCGCGCCGACGTCCACCACGGCGGCACCGTCGAGTCCTGCTGCAGCCCAGGCAAAGCCGCAGGACTACGCAGGCAAGGCACCCGGCTGGTACTACTTCTCCAGTCCCAGCGGTAAGTTCGAGTGCGGGATCGCCGTCCTCGAATCGTCGATCGCCGGATGCCACGGGTCACTGCCTGAATCGGCACCCGAGGTTCCCGGAAGCGGTCCGTCGGGAACGGCGGTGAAGCCCAATTCCGTGCAGCTCATCGCCGGATCTCCGGCGAAGTTCGAGAGTCTCGGCGATCCCAAGTTCCACCGATTCGACGGGCCTGCAGAAGCCCTGCCGTACGGCGAGGTGCTCAGCGTCGCCGGTAGCGGCTCCACCAACGGTCTTCGATGCACCGTCGACGAGCAGACCGGGGTCACGTGCACCGATCAGGTCGGTCACGGATTCACCGTCTCGGACGAGGATTTCGACCTTCGTTGACGGTCTCGTTCGTGCGGCGAATTACCAGGCGTAATGTCCCAGGACGGTACGACAATCCCTGCCGTACGGTCTCCCCAGCGGCCGACGCCCGTGCGCGCGGCCGGAAGGTGCGTCACTCATGAATCAGACCTCGGACCACCACACAGCGAAGGTCATCGGTGTCAGCGTCGCCGCAGCTGTGGGCGGCTTCCTGTTCGGCTTCGACAGTTCGGTCATCAACGGAGCCGTCGACTCGATCGAAGATCACTTTTCCCTCGGCTCGTTCACCACTGGTTTCGTGGTCGCGATCGCCCTGATCGGATGTGCCGTCGGCGCCTGGTTCGCCGGCAGCCTCGCAGACCGATGGGGACGAAAGAAAGTGATGCTGCTGGGCTCGGCCCTGTTCGTCGTGTCCTCGATCGGTTCGGGATTGGCCTTCAGCGTCCCGGATCTCATGCTGTGGCGAGTGCTCGGTGGACTCGGAATCGGCATCGCGTCGGTGATCGCACCGGCGTACATCGCCGAGATCGCTCCCGCCAGATGGCGCGGCTCTTTGGCCTCGCTCCAGCAATTGGCCATCACCATCGGCATTTTCGCTGCTCTGCTGTCCGACGCCCTCCTCGCCGGTGCGGCCGACGGCGCGTCCAACGACCTGTGGTTCGGTATCGAGGCCTGGCGCTGGATGTTCCTGGTCGGCGTCGTACCGGCACTGGTGTACGGGTTGCTGGCAACGCTCATACCGGAATCGCCGCGCTACCTGGTGGGTCAACATCTCGACGAAGAAGCGGCCAGGGTTCTCACCGAGATCACCGGCGAACTACATCCCGACGAGCGAGTACACGAGATCAGACTGACACTCCGCAAGGAGTCCCGCTCGTCGTTCGCCGACATCCGCGGGCCGAAGTTCGGCCTGCAACCGATCGTCTGGGTGGGCATCACGATGGCCGTGCTGCAACAGCTGGTCGGCATCAACGCGATCTTCTACTACTCGACAACGCTGTGGCGCTCGGTCGGCTTCACCGAGGATCAGTCGTTCACCACCTCTGTCATCACGGCCGTGATCAACGTGGCCATGACGTTCGTGGCGATCCTGTTCGTCGATCGAATCGGCAGGCGCAAGCTGCTGTTGGCGGGTTCGATGGGCATGTTCGTCGGGCTCGTCATGGCGTCCGTTGCGTTCTCGCAGGCGACCGGCAGCGGCGACGACGTCACGTTGCCCGCCCCGTGGGGTGCGATCGCATTGATCGGCGCGAACCTGTTCGTCATCTTCTTCGCCTCGACCTGGGGTCCGATCATGTGGGTCATGCTCGGCGAGATGTTCCCCAACCGCATGCGAGCGATGGCGCTCGGAATAGGTACCGCGGCCAACTGGATGGCCAACTTCGCTGTCACGCTTGCATTCCCACCCCTGACGTCGTCCGTGGGCCTGTGGGTCATCTATGCAGGATTCGCGTTGTTCGCCGCGCTCTCGTTCTTCTTCGTCAAGGCCAAGATCAGGGAGACGAAGGGTATGGAGCTCGAAGACATGCTGGGGTGACGCCGGACCGCAGATGCAGGGGCGGCAGCAGCGACACCGAGTGACCGGTGTTACTGTCGCTTCGTTCTGACACGGGGTGTGTCCGCTCATGCGGATGCTGAGATCAAACCCGCCGAACCTGATGCAGGTAATGCTGACGAAGGGATGTCAAGGCGATGACGCCTGTTGTATCTGCGGACCCGGTCCGCTTCACCGATCGACTGTGGGATGCGTCCGAGCACATTCGACGCGCGATCGACGACCTGGAATTTCTCCAGTTGCTCGGGGCAGGAACGCTTCCGCTCGACGCGTTCCGTCGATACCTCGAACAGGATTCGCTCTACCTCGGCGGGTACGTCAAGTCGCTGTCCCTTGTGGCAGCACACGCACCGACCCCCGTCGCCGGTGCATTCTGGGCGAGCGCCGCCGCGAGCGCGATGGACGAAGCCGCGTCGCACGAGACCATGCTCACCGGCGGAGCACTTCCGCCGTCGACGGGGACGCCCGAGCCCTCACCGGCATGCCTGGGATACACCTCCTACCTGACCGCCACGGCGGCAACCGAACCGTATGCCGTTGCCGCAGCAGCTGTTCTGCCATGTTTCTGGATCTACGCCGATGTCGGCCGCGCACTCGCGCGCGCTGCGAAGACAGTGCTCGAGAGCGACCCCGAGCACCCCTATGCGCAGTGGGTCGCGGCGTACGACGCACCCGAATTCC
Organism: Rhodococcoides navarretei; assembly: GCF_038069675.1. Classification (NCBI taxonomy): domain Bacteria; kingdom Bacillati; phylum Actinomycetota; class Actinomycetes; order Mycobacteriales; family Nocardiaceae; genus Rhodococcoides; species Rhodococcoides navarretei. The sequence goes on along the minus strand of NZ_JBBPCN010000001.1, from coordinate 1,736,098 downwards.
ATGCCGTCGTCGACTCCGCCAAGACCTTCGTCGACGACGCCGCAGCCGCCGCGACTGCGCAGCAACGAGAGCAGATGGTCGACGCCTTCGTGGTGGCATCGAGGTACGAATTGATGTTCTGGGACAGCGCTTTACATCCCACCCCGTGGCCCCTGGCCGAGAGTGCGGTGTCCGCATGAGAACCACTCGCATTCTCGCGGCGTTGGCGGCGGCCGTCGTTGCCACCACCGGACTGGCCGGCTGCTCGGAGTCGTCGGACTCCGACACCATTCGCTTCGCGCTGGACTGGACCCCGAACACCAACCACACCGGTCTCTACGTGGCCTTGCAGGAAGGCTATTTCGCCGACGCCGGGCTGGACGTGGAAATCTTGCCCTACAACAACACCGCGGCGGACACACTGGTGGACGCCGGCAACGCCGAGTTCGGAATCAGCACACAGAGTTCCGGCGTGTTCGCCACCTCGGCCGGCGCGCAGACCGTCTCGGTCCTCGCTCCACTTCAGCGCTGGGCAACCGGCATCGGGGTTCGTGCGGATCGAGACGACATACCGAGCCCGAAAGCATTGGACGGCAAGGTCTACGCAGGCTTCGGTGAGTCCGGCGAGCAGGCCGGACTCGCGAAGGTCATCCAGAACGACGGCGGCACAGGCGAATACGAAACGGTGGTATTGGGGACGTCGGCGTACGAGGCCGTGTACTCCGGTACCGCGGACTTCACCGTCTCGTATTTCGCATGGGAAGGCATCGAGGCCGAGCACAGCGGAACTCCGATGAAGTACTTCGACTACACCGACTACGGGTTTCCCGATGCCTACGCCATCACGATCAGTGGCAACGAACCCTGGCTCGCAGCCCGCCCGGACGAGGCGAAGAAGTTCGTGCAGGCACTGCAGCGCGGCTACCAGCTCGCCGCCGACGACCCGGACAGGGCTGCGCAGGATCTCATCGACGCCAATCCGGGTACCTTCACCGACGAATCGCTCGTCTTCGAGAGCCAGGAGATGCTGGCGGCGAAGTACATGAAGGACTCCTCCGGCGAGGTCGGACGACAAAGCCTCGACAAGTGGACCGCATACTCGAAATTCCTCTACGAGAGCGGTGTGCTGGCCGATCAGAACGGCGCGCCGCTGACCGCAGAGCCGGACTGGTCGACCTACTTCACCAATGACTACCTCGGCGATCGGTAGGGCGGTAGCCGCCGATCGAGGTTCCTACTCGCTCAGTGGCATCCGAGCCTCGATTCGGTGGGCGTGGCCCGCGCTGACCGTCGTCGTCCTGCTGGTAGCCGCCTGGCAGGTCTACGTCGAGGTGAGCGGCATCAGGCCGCAGGTGCTGCCGTCCCCCGGTCGCGTGGTGGTCCAGGGTTGGGCGCAGCGCGATGCCATCGCGGAGAACGCGTCGGCGACCCTGCAGGTGACCCTCGTCGGCTTCGCGGTATCTCTGGCCCTGGCGTGGTTGCTCGCGGTCGCGGTCGATTTCTCCCCGTGGCTGCGGCGCGCGTTCGTGCCCCTCTTCGTCGTGTCGCAGACGCTGCCGATCATCGCGATCGCGCCGTTGTTGATCATCTGGTTCGGCTTCGGGTTGCTTCCGAAGATCCTGGTGATCGCCCTGGCCACTTTCTTCCCGATGGCCATCGGGCTCATCGAGGGTTTCGCAGCTGCCGATCGAGACGCGAGATCGCTGCTGGCCAGCATGGGTGCCTCGCGCTGGCAACAATTCCGATATGTGCGGCTACCGTCGGCGCTCCCCCGGTTCTTCACCTCACTTCGCATCGGGATCACCTACGCCGTCGTCGGTGCGATCTTTGCCGAATACGCCGGAGCGAGTGCGGGACTCGGCATCTACATGAGCCAGCAGAAGAACTCGTTTCGTACCGATCTGGTTCTGGCCGCGGTTGCCGTCACGGCCGTGATCAGTGTGATTCTCTTCGTGTCCACTTTCGTGGTGGAGCGTGTGGTAGCCCCCTGGGCACGCCACGGACCGACGGGCCTTCATGTCTGACGCCGGCACTTCCGACAGCTGCATCGACGTCCGCGACCTGAGCAAATCGTTCGGCGAGAACCCCGTACTCGACGGTGTGTCTTTCGGTGTTCAGCCCGGGGAGTTCGTGTCGATCATCGGCCCGAGCGGTTCGGGCAAGAGCACTGTGTTCAACATGCTGGCCGGGCTCGACAGGCCCGACTCCGGCACTGTTCGAGTACCGCCGTGCGCCTATATGCCGCAGAAGGATTTGTTGTTTCCGTGGCGTTCGGTGCTCGACAACACGACCTTGGGTCTCGAAGTGCAAGGCGTTGCCAAGAAGGAGGCGCGTGCGCGGGCACGTGAATTGTTCCCGGTGTTCGGCCTGGACGGGTTCGAGTCGGCCAGGCCGTCCGAACTGTCCGGCGGTATGCGTCAGCGAGCGGCACTGCTGCGCACGGTGGTCCAGGGACGATCGGTACTGCTGCTCGACGAGCCTTTCGGGGCTCTGGACTCGTTGACTCGGAGCGATATGCAGGCCTGGTTGCAGCAGGTCTGGTCGGAGTTCCGGTGGACGGTGCTGATGATCACGCACGACATCCGCGAAGCGGTTTATCTGTCCGATCGCGTGATCGTCCTCTCCCCCAGGCCTGCCCATGTTCGACGGCAGATCGAGGTGACGCTGCCCCGCCCACGCGGGCTCGAGATCGTCACGACGCCGCACTTCGCGGCAGTCGAGAAGCAGCTGATGGACGTTCTCCTCAGCGCATCGACGCTGTAACCGGTACCGCGCGAATGCAGTCGACGCGGGGACTTCAGCGTTGTTCCCCTATCAGCGGCCGCGGTGATCGGCGGTGCGCGTGGCGTCGTTGCCTGGGCCGTTCGGAAGCACCTCGCCGACTACTCGGCCATCACCTGGGCGTTGCTCCACCCAACCGCAGCGCGAGATCGTCGACGGCGGAGAACGCCGCCTCGACATTGGCTCGTGCCCTCGGAATCTGTGGTGCGAGGGCCGGCACCCGCTCGGCGAGCGTCAGATCGACCGGCACGAAGTGGACGTCCATCCCCAGCGCCACTCCGAGCACCTGGCGCAATTGCGCGGTGGTGTGGTCGGTGGACGCGTTGTCGGTACCGGGCGTGTAGTCGTTTCCCCGACTGGTCACCACGACGGCGGGCCTGCCGACGAGAGGTGCCGTGTCACCGTCGAACGGCACGGTGATGCCCGGAACGTGTACGTAGTCGATCCATGCCTTCAGGGTCGACGGGATCGACCAGTTGTACATCGGCGCGCCGATCAGCACCACGTCTGCCGAGATCAGTTCTTCGATCAGCTCGATCTGCAGGGCCTCGGCGGATGGCTCCACGGTTTCGTCGGCGGTTCGCAGATGAGGTGCCCAATGCAGCGCAGACGTCGGTAGGTGCGGCAGCGGACTCGAGTGCAGGTCCCGGTGAATCACCGAATGGTCGGAACCGCTGGCATGCCAGGCGTCGGAGAAGCGAGCGGTCACCCGACGGCTGACCGAACGAGCCGAATCGGCGGACGAATCGAGATGCAACAACTGCGGCACTGGAGCACTCCTCACATACTGGGTGCTTCGAGCCTATGCGTACCGACTCCGTCGCCAGTCCTATCCTGGACGAATGGACTTCCGATTCGTCATGCCTGCCCTCGAGTCGCGATCGGCCACCTCGCTCGCGGCGGTCGTTCACGAGCGGACCGGAGCAGACGTCGACATCAGAATCGGAGGTTCGGAGGTACCGCTCGACGACGCAGCACGCACCGCAGTACTCGAGCTCCTCACCCAGCTGGCGACCGCCCGAGCTGTTGCGATCGGAACGGTCGACGAGTTACTGACCACTTCGCACGCTGCCGAGGTGCTCGGTGTTTCCGACACCTATGTCAGACGGTTGGCCGACGCAGGCGATCTGCCGATCGAAATGCGCGGCACTCATCGTCGATTTCGGCTCGAAGATCTTTTGCGGCACCGTGATCGATTCCGGTCATGACGGGCGATGATGGGCGTGGCCCTCACCCGGCTTCGCGCTCGAAATGCTCGGACTGGACGGTCATCAGGTCGCGGAACGCCTGACCGGCAGCCAGCCAGAGTTGTTCGGAGTCGATGTAGTCGACCCCTCGTATCTCGACATCGCCCAGGTACGCACCGACGTCGACCGACAACATCCCGATCACCGACGAAACGTCGGCATCGAGGTACGTGGACTGGGTGTTCTGTAGCTCGCGAAACTGCGCCGAGAAGAATTCGGCGGGGATTCTTCTGTCGACGAACTGCGCGATGAGGAACAGGAACCGTGACGCGTGGGCTGTGCCCGACCGGTAGGAATGGTCCATGGTGAATACCTCTCCCCACGGTCGACAGCACCCCTCGCACTGTCGACCGCTGAGCTCGCTGATTCCCGAATTTCGATGCACGGACGAACTCTCGAACATCGATTCGACCCAGGGGCTAAAAGAGGGAGCTCGTCCTACCAGCGCTAGATTAATCCGACCTTTGTCCCGTTTTCACGGTAAATGCCAATTTGGTGAGGAGTCACAACAAACCAGTCGCGAGCTGCAGTTCTCTACTGAAACGATCCCAGCGGCGCACGATCCGGAGTGTCCAGCTGCCAGAACTGCCAACCGTCGCGCTCTTCGACGTCGCCACTGATGTGCGTGGCAACCGCGCTGGCAGCAACCGACGGATTGTCGAACCGTCTGCCCTCCATCGGTCCTGCAGTGATCTCGAGTCGCTGTGTCTCGGGGTCGTAGCGGCCGCTCAGCCGATAGCCCTCGCAATCGGCGACCACCCGTACTCGGTTGTCGATCACTTCTTCCTCCACGGCCGCCTTCGCCGACTTACGAGGTACTTTCACCCGTGGAGTGCGAACCCACGTCTGTTCGGGGCCGACATCGATCGATGTGTCCAACGTCGAACTCAGACCCAGCAGGTCCCAACGCTCGCTGCCGTGCAGCACTCGGTCCACCGCGATAGCGTGATGTCCGGTTCTGGTTCGGAGTGGCGAATCCTGGACCCACAGGTCGACTTCTCCGCGAATGTCGGTGGCCATCTCCTCGGACGAGACCATGTAGAAGCGCGGCTCGTCGTTCGCGAGATCGACGAATACCCAGTACGAGGATCCGGTGTCGTCACTCTCGAGCGATTCGTCCTGCCTGCGGGCCTTCCAATCACCTGTGACCTTGGATCGCACCCGGACTATGCACGACGACGTGCCGTCCATCGACCAAACCTGCACTGGATTGCGACGCGACGTCGTGAGCCGCTCCGCACGCCCACCGCGCTGAGCGACGGTTCGTATGAATGCCTTGATTCCCCGGTCGGATGTGTCTTCCACGGATTGCCACCTTCAGCCTCGAGAGCGCCCCGTACTTATGAAGAGCGGTGTTGCGACGGGTGGCGCTCGCACGACTCGGTTTCCCTCACCCTACTGCGTCGATGCATGCTCGAGTAACCGCAGAACACCCCACCGGACGAGCGCCGGTTACCGTGGTGACACAGAACTCGGGCAGGAGGTACCACCATGACGGTCGAGATCACCCACGACAATGCCGACCATCGGTTCGAGATCCATGTCGATGCCGAGTTGGCGGGCTACTCGGAATACCTCGAATCGGACGGCTCCAGAACGTTTCATCACACCGTGACGCTTCCGCAGTTTCGCGGCCGAGGGCTTGCCGCTGCCCTCACCGAATATGCACTCGACGACACCAGCACGCAGGGACTCCGAGTTGTCCCTACGTGCTGGTTCGTTCGCGACTTCATCGCGGCTGCGGGCGATCGCTACTCGCATCTGGTCGAGCCCTGACAGTCAGCCCCGAAACGACATCGCCTCGATGCCGATCTCCGATTCCGATTCGCAGTCGTTCCACGTCGGTCCCTGCATGGCCTCATTTTCACGTGAATCCGATTCTGCGACAGTTGTTTCGGCGGCCCGTTCCGCCGCGACCCGACGCCGTTCGTAGTTCTGCGCACCACGCGCGACGCGTTGTCGATGTTCGTTCAGGATTTGTTCGTAGTGGTACATCTGTTCTCCTACAACAAGAGTGGACGCCGAACGCAGAGCATTGCTGCGCGGCAGAGTATTGGATCGAGTGCAACACCGGCTGGGTCCGAATGGACCGACAGCCCCGAAGCTCTACTCAGAGAGCATCATCGATGAAAATCGCAGACCGGATATGAACAACTCGACGGCCTGCGTCATTCGCTGTTGTTGCCATTGTCCACCTCCACGGTCTCTGCGATGTCCCTGTGCAACGATCATGCACGGCCGTGGCGACGAACTCCACCGATTAAAATCGGCACGCACGACGCATGAGTTTCGGCCCTCGAATTCGCCTGACAGACATGTCATTTCGCAAGCACCTGAGATCCGGATTGCGCGGAGCCGAAACGACGCCACCGTGCTCTGCTCGACAATCCTCGGATCTATCGTCACCTGAGGCGAGGTCGAGACTCCGAATCCGCCAAGGCGGTCGCGTCCATACCCCGCAGTCCGCAGCCCCCTCGCGCGCCGGCACCGGGGTTCTGGCCGTCCGCAAATGCGCGCGCATTTGTCAGGTGCGCGCAGTCTGGTGTCGCTGTTCTGCTCGCGTCTGGCAAACGCGCTCGCGTTTGCGACCAGGGTGGGGGGGTGACGGTAACGCGTCGACGATGGGCACTATGGGCGGCGACGTGGTGCTGGCACCTCTGGATTGTGCGAATGCGCGCGCGTTTGTCAGGTGCGCGCAGTCTGGTGTCGCGGTTCTGCTCGCGTCTGGCAAACGCGCTCGCGTTTGCGACGGGGGTTGGTGTTGGTGTTGGCGAGGCCGGCGCCCGGCGTCAGGGGCCGGCCCTGTCCAGGATGGCCGGAGCCGCAGCCACCCCGCCTGGATTGTGCGAACGCGCGCGCGTTCGTCTGGTGCGTGCAGTGTGGTGTCGCGGTTCTGCTCGGGTATGGCAACTGCGCTCGCGTTTGCCTTCTGGGTGGGGGTGACGAGGCAGGCGGTGCGCGCGGCGAGGGATGGGACTGCAGGTGCAGATGTCGACGCCTGCGCTTTCCGGCACCTGGGCATCCAACTGGAAAGCCTGAATTCTGGTGTGGTCGTGGGTGGTTTCGAAATGCGGAATGCCCCCGACCGTGAGGTCGGGGGCATTCCGTTTGTTTGTGTTCGGCGGTGTCCTACTCTCCCACACCCTGTCGAGTGCAGTACCATCGGCGCTGGAGGGCTTAGCTTCCGGGTTCGGAATGGGACCGGGCGTTTCCCCTCCGCTATGGCCGCCGTAACTCTGTGAAACAGTGTCACGAGCGAACCTGTCACCCACACGAGTGTGGGTTGCGGATTCGTGTATTCGATTGTGCTTGCTGAATCAACTCGTGTGTTGTTTCAGATATTGCACAGTGGACGCGTAGCTTCTTTGCGGTAAGTCCTCGGCCTATTAGTACCAGTCACCTGCATCGGTTACCCGACTTCCAGTTCTGGCCTATCAACCCGGTGGTCTGCCGGGGGCCTTACCCCCTCGAGGGGGTGAGAAACCTCATCTTGGAACAGGCTTCCCGCTTAGATGCTTTCAGCGGTTATCCCTTCCGAACGTAGCCAACCAGCGGTGCTCCTGGTGGAACAACTGGCACACCAGAGGTTCGTCCGTCCCGGTCCTCTCGTACTAGGGACAGCCTTCCTCAAGTTTCTTACGCGCGCGGCGGATAGAGACCGAACTGTCTCACGACGTTCTAAACCCAGCTCGCGTGCCGCTTTAATGGGCGAACAGCCCAACCCTTGGGACCTACTCCAGCCCCAGGATGCGACGAGCCGACATCGAGGTGCCAAACCATCCCGTCGATATGGACTCTTGGGGAAGATCAGCCTGTTATCCCCGGGGTACCTTTTATCCGTTGAGCGACACCGCTTCCACTTGCCGGTGCCGGATCACTAGTCCCGACTTTCGTCCCTGCTCGACTTGTCAGTCTCACAGTCAAGCTCCCTTGTGCACTTGCACTCGACACCTGATTGCCAACCAGGCTGAGGGAACCTTTGGGCGCCTCCGTTACATTTTAGGAGGCAACCGCCCCAGTTAAACTACCCACCAGGCACTGTCCCTGAACCAGATCATGGTCCGAGGTTGAGGTATCCAATACGATCAGAGTGGTATTTCAACAACGACTCCACAGTAACTGGCGTCACCGCTTCACAGTCTCCCACCTATCCTACACAAACCGAACCGAACACCAATACCAAGCTGTAGTGAAGGTCCCGGGGTCTTTTCGTCCTGCCGCGCGTAACGAGCATCTTTACTCGTAATGCAATTTCGCCGAGTCTATGGTTGAGACAGCTGAGAAGTCGTTACGCCATTCGTGCAGGTCGGAACTTACCCGACAAGGAATTTCGCTACCTTAGGATGGTTATAGTTACCACCGCCGTTTACTGGGGCTTAAATTCTCAGCTTCGCCATTACTGGCTAACCGGTCCTCTTAACCTTCCAGCACCGGGCAGGCGTCAGTCCGTATACATCGTCTTACGACTTCGCACGGACCTGTGTTTTTAGTAAACAGTCGCTTCTCACTGGTCTCTGCGGCCCCACCCAGCTCAGGAAGTAAATTCCGTCACCGGACAGGGCCCCCCTTCTCCCGAAGTTACGGGGGCATTTTGCCGAGTTCCTTAACCATAGTTATCTCGATCGCCTTAGTATTCTCTACCTGACCACCTGTGTCGGTTTGGGGTACGGGCCGTGTAACAACTCACTAGAGGCTTTTCTCGGCAGCATAGGATCACTGAATTCGCCTCAATCGGCTACGCATCACCTCTCAGGCTTCATGAACGGCGGATTTGCCTACCGTTCGCCCTACAGGCTTACACCAGTACAACCACTGACTGGCCCAGCTACCTTCCTGCGTCACCCCATCGCTTGGCTACTACCAGATCAGGTCCCACGCATCCACCACACGCCTCACTCTCGAAAGAGATCGGTCATATGGATTCAGGGTGGTTAGTGTCACTGATTCACCATGGGCGCGGTTACACGGGTACGGGAATATCAACCCGTTGTCCATCGGCTACGCCTGTCGGCCTCGTCTTAGGTCCCGACTCACCCTGGGCGGATTAACCTGGCCCAGGAACCCTTGGTCATTCGGCGGACGAGTTTCTCACTCGTCTTTCGCTACTCATGCCTGCATTCTCACTCGCGCAGCCTCCACACCTGGATCACTCCGATGCTTCCATGGCTGCACGACGCTCCCCTACCCACCCACACACCTGCACACAAATCCGCAGACTTGCATGGGGCTGTTGTGTGAGTGCCGCAGCTTCGGTGGTGTACTTGAGCCCCGCTACATTGTCGGCGCAGGATCACTTGACCAGTGAGCTATTACGCACTCTTTCAAGGGTGGCTGCTTCTAAGCCAACCTCCTGGTTGTCTTCGCGACCCCACATCCTTTTCCACTTAGTACACGCTTAGGGACCTTAGCTGGCGATCTGGGCTGTTTCCCTCTCGACTACGAACCTTATCGCCCGCAGTCTCACTGCCACGCTCTCACTCACCGGCATTCGGAGTTTGGCTGATTTCGGTAAGCTTGTAGGCCCCCTAGACCATCCAGTAGCTCTACCTCCGGCGAGAAACACGTGACGCTGCACCTAAATGCATTTCGGGGAGAACCAGCTATCACGGAGTTTGATTGGCCTTTCACCCCTACCCACAACTCATCCCCTCAGTTTTCAACCTAAGTGGGTTCGGTCCTCCACGACGTCTTACCGTCGCTTCAACCTGGCCATGGGTAGATCACTCCGCTTCGGGTCTAGAACACGCCACTACACCACAAACGTGGATACGCCCTATTCGGACTCGCTTTCGCTACGGCTACCCCACACGGGTTAACCTCGCGACATGCCACTAACTCGCAGGCTCATTCTTCAAAAGGCACGCCATCACCAGCAACAGAACAAACTGTTCACCAGCTTTGACGGATTGTAAGCGCACGGTTTCAGGTACTATTTCACTCCCCTCCCGGGGTACTTTTCACCTTTCCCTCACGGTACTAGTCCGCTATCGGTCACCAGGGAGTATTCAGGCTTATCGGGTGGTCCCGACAGATTCACAGCAGATTTCACGGGCCCGCTGCTACTTGGGTATTCACAACGACAGTTGCAGTGTTTTCGTCTACGGGACTCTCACCCTCTACGACAGGCCGTTCCAGACCACTTCGACTAACACCACAATTTCTCACTGTCGGCCGATCCGGCAGAATCGACAATGCAAACCCCACAACCCTCCATACGCAACCCCTGCCGGGTATCACACGCACAAAGTTTGGCCTCATCCGCTTTCGCTCGCCACTACTCACGGAATCACTATTGTTTTCTCTTCCTGTGGGTACTGAGATGTTTCACTTCCCCACGTTCCCTCCACACACCCTATATATTCAGGTGCAGGTAACACGACATCACTCGTGCTGGGTTTCCCCATTCGGACACCCTCGGATCACAGCTCGGTTGACAGCTCCCCGAGGCTTATCGCAGCCTCCTACGTCCTTCATCGGCTCCTGGTGCCAAGGCATCCACCGTACGCTCTTCATTACTTACAACAAAGATGCTCGCGTCCACTGTGCAATTCTCAAACAACACACACACTCCCATGTTCACGCCACCCTCAGACACCGAGAAACTTTCATCCCTCAGCCGATAGAACCAGCCATGACAGCCTGTATATGTCTTGCCTTGAAAGAAACATGCTTACGCGTGTTCTCTCAGGACCCAACAGTGCATCGATATAACTCGTTCGGCCACCGGCATTGCCGGCGACACGATGAACGAATTGGTTGTCAGTGTTCCACCCGTGAGCTCCCGCCGTTCCACGTGTGGGAACGAAACGGGCTCTGCCAGACCATCATCCGAGCACCTGTGTGCTGGTACATGTTCTGGAGAATGCTCCTTAGAAAGGAGGTGATCCAGCCGCACCTTCCGGTACGGCTACCTTGTTACGACTTCGTCCCAATCGCCGATCCCACCTTCGACGGCTCCCTCCCACGAGGGGTTAGGCCACCGGCTTCGGGTGTTACCGACTTTCATGACGTGACGGGCGGTGTGTACAAGGCCCGGGAACGTATTCACCGCAGCGTTGCTGATCTGCGATTACTAGCGACTCCGACTTCACGGGGTCGAGTTGCAGACCCCGATCCGAACTGAGACCAGCTTTAAGGGATTCGCTCCACCTCACGGTCTCGCAGCCCTCTGTACTGGCCATTGTAGCATGTGTGAAGCCCTGGACATAAGGGGCATGATGACTTGACGTCGTCCCCACCTTCCTCCGAGTTGACCCCGGCAGTCTCTTACGAGTCCCCGCCATAACGCGCTGGCAACATAAGACAAGGGTTGCGCTCGTTGCGGGACTTAACCCAACATCTCACGACACGAGCTGACGACAGCCATGCACCACCTGTACACCGACCACAAGGGGGACCGTATCTCTACGGTTTTCCGGTGTATGTCAAACCCAGGTAAGGTTCTTCGCGTTGCATCGAATTAATCCACATGCTCCGCCGCTTGTGCGGGCCCCCGTCAATTCCTTTGAGTTTTAGCCTTGCGGCCGTACTCCCCAGGCGGGGCGCTTAATGCGTTAGCTACGGCACAGATCCCGTGGAAGGAACCCACACCTAGCGCCCACCGTTTACGGCGTGGACTACCAGGGTATCTAATCCTGTTTGCTACCCACGCTTTCGTTCCTCAGCGTCAGTTGTTTCCCAGAGACCCGCCTTCGCCACCGGTGTTCCTCCTGATATCTGCGCATTTCACCGCTACACCAGGAATTCCAGTCTCCCCTGAAACACTCAAGTCTGCCCGTATCGCCTGCAAGCCCGAAGTTGAGCCCCGGGTTTTCACAAACGACGCGACAAACCGCCTACGAACTCTTTACGCCCAGTAATTCCGGACAACGCTCGCACCCTACGTATTACCGCGGCTGCTGGCACGTAGTTAGCCGGTGCTTCTTCTGCAGGTACCGTCACTCACGCTTCGTCCCTGCTGAAAGAGGTTTACAACCCGAAGGCCTTCATCCCTCACGCGGCGTCGCTGCATCAGGCTTCCGCCCATTGTGCAATATTCCCCACTGCTGCCTCCCGTAGGAGTCTGGGCCGTGTCTCAGTCCCAGTGTGGCCGGTCACCCTCTCAGGTCGGCTACCCGTCGTCGCCTTGGTAGGCCATTACCCCACCAACAAGCTGATAGGCCGCGGGCCCATCCTGCACCGATAAATCTTTCCACCACACACCATGCGGCATGCGGTCATATCCGGTATTAGACCCAGTTTCCCAAGCTTATCCCAGAGTGCAGGGCAGATCACCCACGTGTTACTCACCCGTTCGCCGCTCGTGTACCCCGAAAGGCCTTACCGCTCGACTTGCATGTGTTAAGCACGCCGCCAGCGTTCGTCCTGAGCCAGGATCAAACTCTCCGTAAAAGACCTGCGAAACAACGATCCGAAGACCGTGAATCAGTCAAAGACATCAAGTCAAATCACTAGCAAAAAAACTCAACTAGCATTCAAAACAACACCCGACAACAACCACCACAAGCGGATGGCTGATACATCGAATGCTTTCACCAAATAAATTCGGCACTGACATTCATCGACACACTGTTGAGTTCTCAAAGAACACGCACACACCATCACTACCGTATGCACGGTAACTCCGGGGCTTACACGCTCGAACCCCAGACATGACTCATTACTTTCGAGCCTTGCCTGGGTTGGTCAGTGCATACTCCGTACAACCTCGTTGTCCCTGTCCGTGAAGACCGGGTCGGTGTCCGTGTCGCTCTGACTCGACAAAAGTTACGCGAAGACCAACGCATACGCAAATCGCCAGGTCAGATGTTATTTCCGTGTGAACATCTTGCGCACGGCGTCGATCAGATGATCGCGACGGCGTCTATCTCGACCAACATCTCTTCCCTGGGGAGTCCGGTGAACACAGTCGTTCGACTCGGCAGGACGTCACCCAAGGTGTGCGCCGACACGAAGTGCCCGTAGGCGTCGTTCATGGTGGGAAAGTCTTCTCGCTTGGTCAGATAGACCCGCAACATCACGACGTCGTCGAACGTTGCGCCGCTGGCCTCGACGATGGCTTTGACGTTCTCGAGCGTGCGAGTGGTCTGCGCAGCGACATCACCTGGGTACAGATACTCGCTGGTGGTTGGGTCGACGGGCCCCTGCCCGGAGACCTGTACGAACGGTCCCTTGCGGACTCCCTGGGAGAAGGTATGGGCCGGCGCGGGAGCACCCGTGGTTCGAATTTCGATCTTCTCGCTCATTGCATCCCTTTCGTCTGACTCGGATTTTCTGTCGTTTCGTTCCGTTCTCGGCTGGGTCGCCAGCCCAGTCCCTCGGAGATCGCCGCTGCCGCGCGTTGCACATCGGGGAGCGCGGCAAGCACCTGCTGGTGATCGAGCACCATGTCGGGCACGGACATCGACACAGCCGCAACCACGTCACCTGTTCCGTTGCGTACTGCGCAGCCGATGCAGTTGACGAAGGACTCGTGCTCCTCGCGATCTTCGGCGAAGCCTTGCTCCAGCACGAGTTCGAGCTCACGCAGATAACCCTCGGCCGTCGTGATGGTTCGTTCCGTGAACGGCGTGTAGGTGATGCCGTCTGCGATCTTCGCGCGCTCGGCCTCGGGGCGAGCGGAGATCAGAATCTTCCCCACGGCTGTGCAGTGCAGCGGTGCAGGCTTTCCGATCCGCGAGTACATACGAACGCTCTGTTGGGCGTCGAACTTGTCGATGTAGATGACAACGCCCGCCTCGTAGGTGGCGAGGTGGACGGTCTGACCGGTGATCGAGTTCAGTTCTGCCAAGTGCGGCCGCGCGATGCTCCGAACGTCACGCTGTTCCAACGCATGATTGGCGAGCTCGAACAGCCTGGATCCGAGCTGATATCGGTGATCCGCGTCGTGCTGGACGAATCTGTCGGCTTCCATCGTGCGAAGCAGCCGAAGCACGGTCGTCTTGTGGACCTCGAGCACCGACGCCAACTCGTCCAGTGATCGCGGTCCGTCGCCGAGCAAGCCGAGAAGTGTCATCGCGCGAGCGAGGCTTTGACTCACTGCGGCACCTCCGACCGACTCACGGCCATGGGTGCGTAGTCCAGCCTCGCCCAATCGGCGTCGCGCAGTTCCGCCAATTCGGTCAGCACCGCCAGGGGCAGCACCGACGCAATGTCGCCGTGCCCGGTCAGGGCTCCCGCTGCGCACAGATGCCCGAACCGAACACGCGCGACAGCACTCTTACCGAGCAACAATCCGGTCAGGTAACCGCCCGCGAAGGCGTCTCCGGCACCGATCTTTTCGACCACGTCGAGCTTCAGAGCAGGGACGTCGACCCGAGAATTCCCCTCGAACGCCGTCACCGTGTGTGCGTCGTTCTTGATGACCAGGTGTCGTGGTTCCGGAAACAATGCGCGCAGCTCGGCGGGATCCGACGTTCCGAACACGAGTCCTGCCTCGTCGGCACCCATCGACACCACATCGCTTCCCCGAACATGTTCACCGAGCACGCGTGCAGCTGCGTTCGGTCGAGATTTCCACAGAGCCTGCCGATAGTTCAGATCGAAGCTGACGACTGTGGGTGAATCCATCAGGCATCTCGTCAGGTCGGCCGCGGTTTCCGAGATGGCCACGGTGATTCCGGTGAAGTGAATCAAGTCTGCGCCGGCGATCAGGTCCGAAGCAGTATCGCGAATATCATTGGGAGACAAAGCACTCGCAGCCGAGCCGGCACGGAAGTACGTCATCGCACTGTCTCCGAACGCAAGATCGTGACGGTCGCCGGAGCCAGAGCCGCGTTCCTTCACGTACATACCCGTGGGTCGCTCGGCGTCGATCGCCACACCGGAAGTGTCGACGCCCGCCCCTACCAGTTGCCGAACCAGGTATCGGCCGAATCCGTCGTCGCCCACTCGCGAGATCCACGATGCATCGACGCCCAGCTGGCCGAACACCCTGGCCACGTTGGCTTCCGCACCCCCGGACGTGCGGTGAAACACGGTCGATTGCTCCAGTGGGCCCGGCTCGGCAACCAGAACGACGAGGCCTTCGCCTACGCACACCGCTCGTGGTGCTTTCACGTCGATCTCCTCGAACTCTTGCGGGAACGCTGACTTTCGTTGCAGACTACAAAGCATAAACACATTGCGCAACTAGCGTTGCAGAATACGCAACGTATCTGAGATTTCCCGGACCGAGGAGATGACCGTGATCGACACCGATGCCGTCGAGGCACTCAACCGACGAGTGCTCGGACCCGAGCACAAGGCACTGCCCCCGAGATCGTGGGGACACACCATCGAGAGCTTTCTCGCCACGTCGCCACGGCTCTCCGAGTTCACGACGCCGATACTCACTTTGGATCGAGAGCGAATCGCATCGAACATCTCGGTCATGGCCGAGTGGACGGCGCGCGCGGGCGTGCTGCTCGCACCCCACGGCAAGACATCGATGGCCCCTCAACTGTGGAAGCAGCAACTCGACGCCGGTAGCTGGGCCATCACCCTCGCAACCGGGTGGCAGGTTCAGGCGGCGCGCGCGTTCGGGGTCGAACGTATCGTTCTTGCCAACGCCGAGATCGACCCGGTGGCATTGACGTGGATTGCGGCCGAACTGGATTCGCATCCGACCTTCGAGTTCTACTGCTGGGCGGACAGCGTGGCGACGGTCCACGAGATGGACCGCATTCTTTCGACGCAGGGAACCCGCCCGGTCTCGGTCGTGGTCGAACTCGGTGGCCCGCACGGCCGAACCGGCGCGCGCACGATCGAGGAGGCAACCGCGATAGCCCGTGCGATCGCGTCGTCCTCCCGGCTCACCCTGGCCGGGGTCGGCGGTTACGAGGGCGCACTGAGCCACGACCGCTCGGACAGTGGCCTGGGGGCAGTTCGGACATACCTCGACAACGTCGCTGCCCTCCATCGCGCCCTCGATGCCGAAGGGTTGTACGGCAAGCATGCGATTGTGACCGCCGGCGGGAGCGCCTACCAGGACCTCGTTGTCGAGCGGTTGCATTCCCTCACCACCGGGGAGGGGGTACCTACCGACGTAGTGCTGCGCTCGGGAGCCTACGTGGTGCACGACGACGGCTTCTACTCGCAGATCTCACCACTCACTCCCGCCCGAACCGACGCACCACTGATGTCTGCGATGCACGGATGGGCACGCACGGTATCTCGTCCGGAGCCCGGGCTCGCACTGCTCGACGCAGGAAAGCGCGACTTCCCCTTCGACGAAGGAATGCCTGTCGCGCAACATATTCGAGGGACCGAGATCCTCGACCCGAGGGCCGAGGTCACCGCGCTGAACGACCAACACGCCTTCCTTCGACTCCCGGCCGAGGACAACACTGCTCTGCCGGTGGGGTCCGTCGTACGCCTGGGCCTGTCTCACCCCTGCACGGCCTTCGACAAGTGGCGACTCGTTCCCGTCGTCGACGACGCGGACGGCGAGGACCCCCACGTGGTCGACCTCGTGCACACATTCTTCTAGAGAGACGAAACCCAATGCCCAGCACTCTCTTTCGCGGTGCCGATGTCATCGACGGCACCGGAGCGCCACGTGTGCGTCGCGACGTTCTCGTGAGCGACGGAATCATCACATCGATCGCCGAACCCGGAACCGTGCCCGGTGCCGACAGAATCGTCGACGCTTCGCCGGGCCAGGTCCTCTCCCCCGGGTTCATCGACATGCACGCGCATTCCGACCTACGTTTGTTGACCGACCCCGACCACTTTCCGAAAATCAGTCAGGGCGTCACGACCGAGGTCATCGGACAGGACGGCATTGCCTACGCTCCGATCGACGACGCGACGCTCGACGTGGTGCGGCGTCAGATCGCCGGATGGAACGGCAATCCCGTCGACCTCGACTTCTCGTGGCGTTCGGTGTCGGAGTACCTCACTCGCCTCGATCAGGGAATCACCCCGAATGCTGCCTATCTCGTTCCCCAGGGAACTTTGCGATACCTGGCGGTAGGTGCCGATCAGCGACCCGCGACGCCGTCCGAGATAGCCCACATGCAGGAGCTGTTGGCACAGGGACTGCAGGAGGGTGCCGTCGGAATGTCCAGCGGTTTGACGTACACGCCCGGAATGTACGCGGACACAAGTGAATTACGTGCACTGTGTGAGGTCGTCGCCGACTTCGGCGGTTTCTATGCACCCCACACTCGTTCGTACGGCGCGGGGGCGCTCGACGCGTACCAGGAGATGCTCGACCTCTCCCGCGACACGGGATGCGCACTGCACCTGACGCATGCAACGATGAACTTCGGCGTCAATCGGGGCCGGGCACGCGAGTTTCTCGACCGCGTCGATTCTGCCATCGCCGACGGGTGCGACGTCACCCTCGACACGTATCCGTATCTGCCCGGAGCCACCACTCTGTCTGCGCTGCTACCGAGTTGGGCGATGTCGGGTGGCCCGGATCGCGCACTCGAACGACTCGGCGATCCGGACATGCGTCGACGCATCGCACAGGACGTCGACGTCGACGGGTCCGACGGCTGCCATGGCGTCACCGTCGAGTGGGAGACCATCCAGCTCAGTGGAGTGGCGAATCCGGAGCTCGATCGCTACGTCGGGCGCACGATGTCCGACATAGCGGCCGAGGCGGGTCGGTCACCGGTGGACGTGTTCTTCGACTTCCTCCGCCGAGACGCGCTGGCCACCACCATCCTGCAGCACGTCGGCCACGAGGAGAACGTCCGAGAGATCATGGCGCATCCACGCCATATGGGCGGCAGCGACGCGATCCTGGTCGGCGAGAAGCCGCACCCACGCGCCTGGGGAACGTTCCCCCGCTACCTGGGTCACTACGTCCGGGACGAGCAGCTGCTCTCGCTGGAAGACTGCATCAATCACCTGACCGGTCGTCCCGCTGCGCGGCTCCGCCTGCGCGCCCGCGGCACGATCGCCGAGGGGCACGCAGCCGATCTCGTCCTGTTCGACCCGACGACAGTGCGCGACACGGCCACGTTCGAGAACCCGAAGCAACAGGCCGAGGGCATCAGCCACGTCATGGTCAACGGCGCGTTCGCCATCGACGATCGACGGCCCACGCATTCTCTGGCAGGCCACGCCCTGCGGATGAATCCCACCGGAAAGCAAACATCATGAATGCATTGACGACGATTCGCGAGGACCGCGCACTGTCGGTGGTCCGCGCCCCGCACATCTCCGATCCTGCTGCGTTGGCAGATGCGCTCGCGCGCGGGGGAATTCGTGCGCTCGAGCTGACTTTCACCACACCCGGCGTCCTCGAACTGATCCGCGCCGCATCGGACGCAGGTGCAGTCGTCGGGGCGGGCACAGTCCTGACCTCCGACCAAGCGCGGTCCGCGATCGATTCCGGGGCACACTTCGTCGTCACTCCCGGGCTCCGCCCCGACGTTGCCGCGATCGTCACCGACGCCGGGATCCCGCTGATGATGGGCGCGCTCACCCCGTCGGAAGTGATGACCGCCCTGGATCTCGGAGCGGATGCCGTGAAGATATTTCCGGCACGAACCGTCGGGCCTGCGTACTTCAAGGACTTGCTCGGCCCCTTTCCCGACGCTCGACTCGTTCCGTCCGGCGGAGTCAACGCAGGCAACGCCGCCCAGTTCCTGACATCCGGTGCCGTCGCAGTGACTGCAGGCACCGATGTGGTTCCACCGGCGTCGGTCGCGGCCGCCCAGTGGGACGACATCACCGCACGAGCACAGGCGTTCGTGACGGCTATCAGTGCAGACATCAAGGAAGGCTCGTCATGAATTCTGTGGTCGACTGGCTCAGAACCTCCACGCCCGGTCTACTCGTGTTGTGCGGCATCGCAATTGCCGTACTGCTCGTAGTGATCATCAAGGTCAAGCTCGAACCGTTCATCGCGCTGCTCATCGTCGGCCTCGGCTTGGCGCTGGCTGCCGGTTTGCCCGTGAACGAGATAGTCGGCACTGCGATCAAGAGCAACGAGTCGTTGCTGGAGACCGGATTCGGCGGAATTCTCGGTCACATCGCCGTCATCATCGGGCTGGGAACGGTGCTCGGCGCGATACTAGAGAAGTCCGGTGGCGCACAAGCACTGACCGCCAAGCTACTGGGTGTCTTCGGAGAACGCGGAGCACCCGTCGCAATGGGTCTGCTGGGGTTGATCTTCGGCATTCCGGTGTTCTTCGACATCGGCATCTTCGTGTTGGCACCGCTGGTGTACGTGGCGGCGCGTCAGGGCGGAAAGTCGTTGGTGCTCTACGCACTGCCGATGCTGGCGGGCTTGTCCATGACACACGCTTTCCTGCCGCCGCATCCCGGACCGGTTGCCCTCGGCGGCTTGCTCGAGGTGAACCTGGGATGGCTCATCCTGTTCGGATTCATCTGCGGCATTCCAGGATTCATCGCCGCCGGCCTGGTGTGGGGCAATTGGATCGGAAAGCGCATCATCGTGGATGTACCCGACGACTTCATCAACGACGGGGACGACGCGAGCTCCACCGAGGGCGGAGGTGCCGGAACGGTCACCACCAGGCGCCCCGTCGTCACGACGCCGCCGTCGGTGGGCACCATCGGAGCGATCATCGCCGTCCCGCTGGTCCTCATCCTCGGTGCCACGTTCGGCAGCATTCTGCTCGACCCCGGCAACCTGCTCGAAGTTCTGACGTTCTTCGGCACGCCCGCCGTTGCGCTGCTCATCGCCGTGTTGATCGCGTTCTACGTGCTGGGAATCCGCCGCGGATCGACGGTCCAGGAATTGAGCAGACTGACCGGAGAATCCCTGCGTCCGGTGGGCATGTTGCTGCTCGTCGTCGGAGCAGGCGCGTTCTTCGGGAAAGTCATCTCCGCCACCGGGATCGGTACTGCCTTGGCCGACACCATGGCTGCTGCTGGACTTCCGATCATCGTCCTGGCCTACATCATCAGCTGTGCACTACGCGTAGCGCAGGGCTCGGCGACAGTGGCCATCGTGACGACAGGTGGAATAGTCGGCCCCCTCGTGGCAGCGCAGGACTACTCGGCTCCGGCCGTCGCGCTGATCGCCATGTCCATCGCGGCGGGCTCGATCATCGCCAGCCACGTCAACGACGGCGGCTTCTGGATCATCGCGAAATTCTTCAACCTGACCGTCAAGCAGACACTGCAAACATGGACGGTCCTCGAAACGATCCTGTCCGTGGTCAGCTTTGCTGTCGCGGGAGTTCTCTTCGCGATCATCGCCTAGAGCCAGTGGCGCGATCGGGTGCCCTGGGCGGCACTCACTCGCGCCACTGTGTCCGCACTTGATCACCGACGAAATGTGTGTTCTCCGCGGACATCTCCCGGCTACCGGATCGCCCGACCAGGTCGTCGATTCGGTCGTCGAGACTGTGCGCGCGGGCCATCGCGTCGGACGTGCGCGCCTCGGTCTCGGAGGACTCGACCACATTCGCGAGTCGAACCAGTGCGGCCACTCGTCCGGTCAACTGTGTCCACACCACTTCCAGTGCACCGCGACGGGATTCGACCTGGGCGGCGGTGTCCTCGTCCACCATCGTCTCACCGATTCGATTCAGCTCGGCCGCAACAGCGCGCAACGACGTCGCATCGACCGAGATCTCGGTGAGCTCGACGAACAGATCGAGCTGATTGCGCTGGATCTCGAAGTACGTCGACTGCCACGCCGGCGACCGACGGACCCGATCGAACGAAGTGCCGGCCAGGAACAGCAAGGTGTCGTATCGATCGTCGAACCGGTCGTCCTTACGATCGACGAACTGGTCGACAAGTCCGGTCGCCCACTCCACCCGGTCGGCCACCGGGGTCCTCCGGGCCAGCGAGCTCACTCGATCCGTCGCTGCGTCCACCAGCGACAGGCCACGTTCGGCGATCGGCCCGAACTTCTGAGGCGCGGGCGTTCTCGTCAGAGCGTCGAACACTGCGTCCCGCTGGTCCAGATCGAGATGCACACCCTCTCGCCGTTCTTTCCGCGCCGCACGCACTCCGGTGGCGTAGTGCCGATTCGACATCACCACGGTGGTGCGGTGGTGATTGATGCGCTTGGTCAGCTCGGCGGCTCGCAGCCGGTACGCCAGAGCCGATCCAGGCTTGCTCGTCGTGTCCTTGGCGCGCCACCGATCGCGTTCGTCCACCAGACTGCGCAGCGCGCCGAAGCCCCCGATCGACGGCAGCGAGCGTCCGGCATGCCAACGGTGAACGAGCACCGCTCGGGTGGCCTCGTCGACCTGCCCGGCCGCGATGGCGATGGCGGCCGCGTCGGACAGTGGCTCGGAATGGCCGGGCAACCGGCAGTCCGCACAGCGGCTGTGAACCTCGTCGTCGAATCGGGCACGCTGTTCGGCCGACCCACTGCCATCGAACACGGACATCGCTTCTCCTAGTTCACGCCGCATCGCGAGTGTCGTCTACGGATCGCTCGCACACGAGTGTTCCAGAACTTCAGATCAGACCGCGTAGCGATTGCTCGGTCTGCGGCTTCTTCTCGGCCAGCAGTGTGCGCGCCACGTCGAGGCCCTCCCAGACGTTCCACATGAGCACACCGCGAACGACAGCATCGTCATCGAGGTAATAGACGACGCCTTCCTTGCCTACCGACTTCCAGTCCTCGACGACGTTCAGCGACATGGATACCGTGCCGATCGCCTGATAACCGTCGTCGTAGACGTCGGAATAGAAGTACGGAGTGTACGAGTAGGACTCTGCGGCGCCGGCCATGTTGCGTCCGGCAGCCTTGCCCATCTCGGTTGCGTTGTCGACATGCTCGATGCGTCGGCGTCCCAGGATGGCGTCGGGATAGTTGGCCACGTCGCCCGCCGCGTAGACGTGTTCGTCGGCGGTCCGGAGGAATTCGTCGACGACGATGCCGTCGTCGACCGCCAACCCGGCAGTGTCGGCTAGCTCGGTGCTCGGCCGGACGCCGAGACCGAACACGACGCCGTCCGCCTCCACGGTCGAGCCGTCGTCGAGCTGCAGTTGTACGCGCGCCGACGCCTCGGCACCGGAGACGACCTTGGTCCCTCGGCGCACGGTTACTCCGTGGCCGGCGAAGCCCTTGTCGAAACCGGCGGCCAGACTGGGCGGGAACATATGCCCGCCCAAGACGGCGTCGGAGGTCACGAGAGTGACCTTCACACCCTGGAGTGACAGGGCCGCTGCGATCTCGGTGCCGATGTAGCCGCCGCCGACCACCGCAATGTGATCAGCGGTCTTCGTGAGCTCGCGTAGCGCTCGGTAGTCCGCAAAAGTGCGAAAGTACACAACGCGTGGGCTGGGGCCGAGTTCGAGCTGGTTCGGTACGGCTCCCGTGGCCAGAAGCAGCGTCCCGTACTCGTGGCGATCTCCGGATTCCGTCGTCACCGACGAGTTCGAGCGATCGACCGACACGACCCGAGTCCCGGTGTGCACCTCCGCACCGGTGTCGGAGACGGTGTCGAGCGGAACCTGATCACGGCCGAACTCCGGGTCGGTCCACAGCTTCTTCGACAGGGCGGGTCGCGTGTACGGCTCGTCCGGGTCCGCGCCGAGTATGCCGATGGTGCCCGCCTCGTCCTGCTCGCGGATTCCGCGAGCGGCGCTGTCGGCGACCATTCCCCCGCCGATGATCAGGTAGTCGTAACGCATAGTTCACTCCTCGAAAGTCGACGTGATTCGCTGCATGGGCTACCCGGGACAGCGCCGGAGCAATCTTCGCGCTGTTCGGCTCGAGGAATCTCCAGGTACTGGAACCAACCGGACTGTATGCAGCATCACACCCCGAAGAGGTTGGCCCAGGCCCGTCGAGTGGGCATGTTGGTCACGGCGAGGAAACATCGTTTTTACTCGAGACGAGCTGTAACAGTTCCGGCCGACCGAACGACTCACACCTCAGGACGCGAACAAAAGGAGACGATGTGACTGTTCAGATCGATTCGCTCGCAATTGGCAACGAGACCGCCGATATTGCGACAGCCGACGTCGACCAGCTCTTCGACGAAGTTTCAACGCTGGACGCCACCATCCTCGACGCCATCGAGCGTCGCACCCGCCTTGCCCGCACACTCGCTGCGGCAACACCCGACGCCACCGCGTCGAGCCAGGAAACCGAGCCGTACGCCGAGCTGGGTAACGACGGTCACGTTTTTTCGCGCATGCTTTCCCGCCTTGCGCAGATCACCCGATAACGCCCCTTTCAGCTTCGCAGTCTGCGACCCCGCCGAGCACCCGCTCGGCGGGGTCGCGTCGTGTCGGGGCGGTGCGGCCGGTGACTTTTCGGATCTGCAGCTGTCAGTACGAGCAAGACCGTTGTTCGACGGTTCGACGCAGCAGGTTCCCGCAGAAAAGGTGTATCCATGTCCCGAATGCTGTTCGCCAACATGCCCGTCCGCGATGTCGTCGCCACCCGCGCATTCTTCGAGGGTCTCGGATTCGAGTTCAACGATGTGTTCAGCGACGAGAACTGTGCCTCGATGGTCGTCAGCGATCAGGCGACCGTGATGTTCTTGGCCACTTCTCGGTTCGAGGACTTCATCTCGGACTCGATCTGCGACACGGGCTCGGCTCGGGAAGTACTGATGTGTGTCTCGGCCGACAGCCGCGAAGAGGTCGATTCGCTCACCGACGCGGCGATCGCCGCGGGTGGATCGAAGTGGATGGAGCCCCAGGACCACGGGTTCATGTACGGCCGGGCGTTCCGAGATCTCGACAACCACGTGTGGGAAGTGATGTGGATGGACCCGTCGGCCGTCCCGGAGAGCTGACCGACCCTGTGCCTAGAGGCGGTCGGGTAAACCGAAGCGATCGAACAGACTCAGATCGAAGAAGCAGGCCACGTGCCCGACCCCTCTGGCATCGACATCGAGAACGTGCAGCTGGAACGGCCGGTGCACACCGTCCTCACCCAGCATGTAGAGCCCGTACGCAGGTTGACCGTTGGCAGAGGTCGACACCATCCGCATATCCCCCGCCCCGTTTGCAGGGCAGTTGTTTCGAATGAGCGATCCGATCGTCTCGCCACCCTGGTACCACCCGACGAACGGCGGCATTTCCCACACCGCGTCCGAGGTGAAGAGTGTGACCAGTCGGTCGATGTCGTAGCTCTCGAAACACTCCACGTACTGGCTGAGAAGTTTCTGTAGTTCCGCGGATTCGATGGGCTCGACGTTGTCGAGCTCGGGCGCGATCTCGTCCAGGCGCTCCCGTGCTCGCTGCAGGAGGCTGTTGACGGCGGTCGTCGTCGTGGCGAGAACTTCGGCAACTTCCGACGCTTTCCACTGCAACACTTCGCGCATCAGCAGCACCGCGCGTTGCCGCGACGACAGATGTTGCAGGGAGGCGACGAAGGCGAGCCGCACGGATTCCTTGGCCACCACGATGGAGGCGGGATCAGTTGCATCCGCCAGATCGGAATCGGCGATCGGCTCGAGCCACGGAATCTCGTTGTTCTGCACGAGTTCGTCGGTGGGTCCGGAACTCGGTGCACCCAAGCCGGTCGGCAGAGGACGCTTCGCCCGACCCTCCAGCGCGGTGAGACAGGTGTTGGTTGCGATGCGGTACAGCCACGTGCGCAGGGACGAACGGCCCTCGTAGTTGGCGTACCCACGCCAGGCGCGAATGTACGTTTCCTGCAGCAGATCCTCGGCATCGTGAATCGACCCGGTCATGCGATAGCAGTGCGCGAGCAACTCACGACGAAAGGGATCGAACTGCTGGACGAAGTCGTCCTTCTGCTCCGAGGCCACGGTCATGCGGTAGAGCGTAAACCGGACCCGGTCGCGCCACAGGTCGAACGCGCGCCGCCGAAAGGATTGCCGACTCTTCTGCGTTAACCTCGGCATCGTGACATCGGCAACGAGTATCGACGACTTGGTCGAAGAGCTGTACCTGCAGCGTCGTCGAGCGTGGGAAGCCGCTCTCGTCACCGCGCAGAATTTCCTCGAGACCATCGCCGACGAGATTCTCGAGGACGTCGATCGAGACCGATTGAATGCACAGACGGCACGCATCAAGGACCCGGGCAGATCGGCCGACAAACTGCGCCGCTATCTCTCCGAGGGGCGAATCGACGAGCCCACCGACGCGGACGCCGTCGCCGAGGCGTTGCCCGATCTGGTCGGCGTCAAGGTGCTGTGCAAGACCCCGCGCGATCAGCTGTCGTTCGTCGCTGCGCTCGAGCGAGCATGCAACGACCCTGAATGTTCTGTGCGGTTCGCGCAACCACCCACCGACTACGTCGCCTTTCCCAAGCCGAGTGGCTACCGCGCGTACCACGCCGTGTTGGTCGTTCGAGTGGCCACACATCAGGGTGATCTCGACGTGAAGGTCGAAGTGCAGGTCAAGACCCGCCTGCAGGACGCCTGGGGCGAGCTGACCCACGAGGACATGTACAAGCCCGGTGAGGCACTCAAGCCGACCAAGAAGCACACCGATTACGCCGCGCACATGGCCCACCTGCTCGATCAGGTGGATGCGATGGCCGATGATCTTGCCGCGCAGCTCGACTCGTTGACAGCCGCGTCGAAGGACGGGGGCGTGCTCGCGGCCGACCCGATTCCGAAGGATCCGGACTTCATCAGCGCCAGGGTCACCCGCACCGGTCCACGCTATGCACTCGCCGTCGGCCCGGATGGCCGCAGGGGCCTCGTTCCCGCTCGATCGGTGAAAGCGGTCATCGGCTCGACCGACCGGATCGCCGTCAACGATTATCTCGAAGTGGGCGACTTCATCGATGTGGTCGTCGAGGACTCCGAGGATGCGCTCTACTATCACCTCACCTCGCAGCCGCCACGGCGCAAACCTGCGAAGAAGCGCAAGCGCTGACCTGGAGTTCTCAGGAACATCTCACGTCGGTCCGGTAGACATGCCTTCTCGTGACCACTACCGAGAATTCCACGGTCGTCACCGATGCCGACACTGTCGACACTGCGGCCGTTACGAGAGGGTCCGCCAACCGGTACGCGAGGTTTCGCACAGCCGAGACGGTGGTGCCGGCCATCTCGTTCGCCGTTCTGGCGAGTCTGTACGCGACGATGTCCGTGCTGGGGCATCGCCAACTCCGCACATCCGGGTTCGATCTGGGGATATTCGTCCAGCAGATTGCGTCGTACTCGCAGTTTCGGGCGCCGACCTCCGACCTGCTCGGGACCGGGTTCAACACCCTGGGCGACCACTTCTCCCCCATCACCGCGTTGCTCGGCCCCGTCTATCGATTGTTCCCGCACGCCGAGACGTTGCTGATCGCGCAGGCCGTGCTGTTCGCGCTGGCCGTGATCCCGATCAGCCGACTGGCGGTTCAGAAGTTCGGGACGACCGTCGGCGTCGTGATCGCCGCGGCGTTCGGGCTGTCGTGGGGTGTCCAGGCGGCGTTGAACTTCGACTTCCACGAGGTGGCGTTCGCGATGCCGCTGCTGGCGATGTCGATGGTCGCGCTGGTTCGACACCGCTGGCTGCCTGCCCTGGCCTGGGCTCTACCTCTGGTGTTCGTCAAGGAGGACATGGGCCTGACGGTGATCGTCATCGGCGCTCTGGTGGCACTGTGGACGACCGGACGAACACGCATTCTGGGGGCGCTGACGGCTGTATGGGGGCTGGCCTGGGTGGTTCTCGCGGTCAAGGTGATCGTCCCGGCGCTCAGTTCGGACAACTCGTACGACCAAGGCTCCAAACTGCCTCCACTCGGTGAAGGCATCGCCGACACCGCGCACGGGTTGGTCGCAGGCGATTCCCGAGCGGCCACCGCCTTTCTACTACTCGCGGTCACCGGCTTCTTCGCCCTGCGATCCCCGCTGTTGCTGGTCGCCGTACCGACGATCGCGTGGCGCTTTCTCAGTGACAACACCAACTTCTGGAAGCCGATCTACCACTACAACGCGATTCTGATGGTCATCGTGTTCGTCGCCTTGCTCGACGCGTTGGCGCGTAGCCACCGGCACGGTCAACTCACCGAACGAGGCCGAAAGCTGATCGTCGCGTTCGTGGCAGCGTTCGCGGTGATCGCGTTGCCGTTCCTGCCCATGTCGCGGGTGGTGCATGCGCAGGAGTGGACGATCGCGCCGCAAGTGACGACCGTCCGAGAGATATCCGAGTCGATTCCCGCAGGCGATCGAGTGGCTGCGTCGAACAATCTCGTCGCACAGCTCGTCGCCGACCACGACGTGTCGGTCTTTCCGCAGCGCGCCACCGATTCGACCGTCCCGGATTGGATCGTCGTCAACCAGCAACGGCCTGCAGGGTGGCCGACGGACGAGACCGGGGATCGTCAGGCAGTCGACCGGGCACTGTCGACCGGATACGACGTCGTCTACTCCGTCGACGGTATCGAGGTCCTCCACCGCCGGTGAGTGGTCCCGATTAGTGTTTGAGCCGATCGACCCCTCGCTCGACTCACCGTGACGACAATCGCAAGGCAGGTACAGATTATCGACGCTCGAACCGGCGATCTCGGCGCCACCAAGACCGCATCGAAGCGCTCACCGTGGAATCGCAAGAATCCCTACCTCGCGCAGATCCTGAGCAACCGACGCCTGTCCGGTCCCGAGTCCGCCAAGGAAGTCCGGCATTTTGCGGTCGCTCTCGGCGAGAGCGGCATCGCCTACGAGGCCGGCGACGGATTCGGCGTCAAGCCGGTCAACGACGCGGCACTGGTCGCTGCCGTCATCGAGCGTCTCGGAGTGCCGGCCGACACCGCAGTCCACACGAAGTCCGGCGAGATCACCCTGGCCCACGCGTTGACCACGGACTACGAGATCGGTATCCCGTCGATGGATCTGATCGAGGCGGTGGCCGAACGCGCCGGTGACGCCGAACTCGACCACGTTCTGCAGAACGGCGACCGGGCATCGTTCGACGCCTGGACGTGGGGTCGCGACGTCGTGGACGTTCTCGACCTCGATCGACCGGGCGCATTCGACCCAGCCGAATTTCTCGGTTTGCTGCGTCCACTGCAACACCGGGTCTACTCGATTTCGTCGTCACCGATCGCACACGCGGGCACCGTACATCTGACCGTATCCACGGTCCGGTACCGATCGGCCGAGCGTGATCGCGGTGGCGTCTGCTCGACGTATCTCGCCGATCGCGTCGGGGACGGACACCAGGCCGGGGTGTTCCTGTCGGCCAACAAGTCCTTCCGCCTCCCATCCGACGACACCCCGATCATCATGATCGGTCCGGGAACCGGAGTGGCACCGTTCAGAGCTTTTCTGCACGAGCGTCGCGCACGGGGCGCTACGGGCGAGAACTGGCTGTTCTTCGGCGATCAGCATCGGTCGAGCGACTTCCTGTACGAGGACGAGCTCGTCGATTTCGAGCGAGACGGCCTGCTGACTCGACTCGATCTGGCCTTCTCTCGCGACCAACCGCAGAAGATCTATGTGCAGCACCGCATGCTCGAGTCGGGTAAGCAGCTGTACGGGTGGCTCGAAGCAGGTGCGCACCTCTACGTGTGCGGTGATGCGGCCCGGATGGCCAAAGGTGTCGACGAGGCACTGCACGAGATCGTCGCCGAACACGGTGGTCGCTCCCCCGACGCGGCCGAGGACTACGTCAACGACCTCAAGCGATCCAAGCGCTACCTGCGCGACGTGTACTGACGAGCCGTTCTTGTCGGACCCCCTCGCTACGGTCTCGGATACAGGCATCAGTTCTCGTCCGAGAAGAGGGTTTGCATCGTGACCGCACTGCAGAACGGCCATTTCGACTCCACCACCGCGCTCGCGTGGGCCACGTTCACCGAAAACCTGCATGCTCGTCTTCGGACATTGCCGCGGCGGGACTACATCACGATTTCGGCTGCACAGGCGAGTCCCGGGGAGCGTGGCTTGCGGCCGTACATCGATGTTGCGGCGACGGACGGCGGTCCGCTGGTGTCGGTGGCAGCGCTGCCGTCGCTGCTCTACCCGGATGCCCCGGACGCAACGGCCCTTGATGTGCAGCTCCTCGACTGCGGTTGGCTGGATCGAGGCAAGCCGGTCGCAGACGGGTCGATCATCGATCTCACGCGCACCGACGACCGAGCAGATGCGGCGCTCGTCGCGGAGATGATCACGCGCGCGTTCCGCGAGATCTGGAACGTGCCGCACCCGTCGTTCCTGAGCGCTTGGGGTGTCGGGGCCGACGGGACGTCGTCCGGGCCGGTCGACCTACAACGCGGCTTCGTCGGTCGGACGGCCGGCACAGCGACCGAAAGCCCCGCGGAGACATCCGACGACGTTCCTGCCGAGCTGAGGTCACTGCAGGCGTTGTGCCAGTTGGTCGGTCGGCGCGTGGACGCGCGCACCGTTCGATCGGTGTGCGCGGGCGGCGATATCGACGCGCTGAAAGTTCGAGCACTGTCGCTGCATCGATCGGCTGCGGCACGGGCCCGCCGATCTGCGGACTCCGGCGCAGAGAACCCGGTCGCCGTGTCGAGAAATCTTGCGCGTACCTGGATGTTGGTCGCACGCAGCATCGAGGCCGTAACCACTGCGGACCGGCACGCGTGCCGCTGACGAGTTACAGAACCCGACGAACTACAGAATTCTTCGTCGCAACCCGCTCGCCCGCAGCACTTGACGCTCCACACCTGCCCGGATGGCCTGCTCGGTACCGATGACCCGGACGTGTGAGCGCGCCCGGGTGATGGCGGTGTACAGCAGTTCTCGGGTCAGCAGCGTCGATGCCTCGGCGGGCAGCAGAACAGAGACGGTGTCGTACTGACTGCCCTGACTGCGGTGGATCGTCATCGCGTAGACGGTATGTACCGAGGAGAGCACGTTCGGGTGGATCAACACGTGGCCGCGTCCCCGGGCGAACGCCGCCATCGGAGTTCCGTTGTCACCCAGCACCACCACTCCGGTATCTCCGTTGTAGATCCTCGCTTCGTGGTCGTTGGCCGTCACCAAGAGAGGTTGCCCGGGGTACCAGAGCGAGGGATCGAGAAACGTTCCGCTTCCTTCCCCTACCCACTCCATTGCTTGCCGGTCCCATCGCGAGACGCCCCATCGACCCTCGCGGTGCGCGCACAGGAGGCGGTGTTTCTCGAGCCCGAGCAGAGCTGCGGTGGCGTCTCCGCGTGCAGCGGCGGCGGTCACCTCGGCTGCGGTGTCCACAACGTCGGATCGCAGCGCATCGACGTCGTCGGGGCCCTGGAACGAAATCTCCTCCGCGCCCGACTCGAGCAGCGCCATGACGTCGTCGCCCCGACCGTCTCGCACGGCCACGGCCAGGCGGGCGATGGCCCCGCCGAACCGTCGGCCACGACTGAGCCGAACTACGCCGCCGCGCAATCGATCTCGCTCGAACCCGCTGAGAGCGGCCTCTGCAGGGTCCTCGGCCGCGGCGAAATCCTCGTCCACGAGCTGCGCCAGCACCGGATTCTCGGTGCCGGTGACCGGTCGGGCCACCAGATCTGCAAGCACTGCTCCCGCGTCGACCGACGTCAGCTGATCCGGGTCGCCGACGAGGATCAACCGAGACTCGGGGCGCACCGCTTCGAGCAGTCGGCACATCATCGTCAACGACACCATCGAGACTTCGTCGACGACGATCACGTCGTACGGCAACCGGTTCTCGGCGTCGTGCCGAAACCTCGTCTTGCTGCCGGGCTTCCACCCCAGAAGTCGGTGGAGCGTCATCGCCTTCAGCTCCGCCGGAAGCCCGAGTAGATCGGCCTGTTCGGATACGGACTCCTGCAATCGGGCCGCGGCCTTGCCGGTGGGTGCGGCCAGTCCGATGCGTAGGTCGCTCCCGTGCTCGCGGACGAGCAGCGCCAGGATGCGCGCCACCGTATGTGTCTTTCCCGTTCCCGGCCCGCCGGCGATGACCGTGGTCCACTGCGTTGCCGCCAGGGCTGCAGCTATCCGCTGTCGATCGGGAGCGGCCGTCGGCAAACCCGATTCGTCCACGAACAGCGCCGAAAGGGCGTCCCTGATCTCGCCGGCATCGGCCGTCGGGTGGGACTGCGTACGGGCGTCGAGAACATTTCGAACGGTGCTCTCCTGCAGATGATATCGATCCAGGTACAGCAGCTCACCTTGATCGGTGTCGACCAGTTTCAGCGGCCTCAGCGGTCCATTCGAACTGCCGACCACCAGTGGGCTCACCCTCAGTGCTCGGAGTACGTCGTCGAGTTCGGGCCACGGAAGGACGCTCGGATCGACATCCGAATCCTCGTCGACGGTGACGTCTCGCAGTCGTCGCAGATCCAGGCACACCGAGCCGGATCGCACCGAGCGCACGGTAAGGGCAGTGGCGAGCAGTACCAGCTCCGACGACTCCCCCGCAAGGGCACCGAGCCGCAACGCCACGTGCACATCGGATGCCGACAGCACGCCCGCATCGTTGAAGATGCGCAGAATTCCACTGCCGCGCAGCGCAATCGAGACCCCGGTCATCGGACCACCTTCCCGCCGAGCAGGTCCGACAGCTCCACTACCAGAGCTGCGGGCGGATCCCAGTCGAACACCCCGCACCCGGCGGGAGTCCGGGGTCCAACCATGCCCCGAACGAACAGGTAGCGAATGCCACCGAGGTGCACTGTCGGATCGTAGTCCGGTTGACGCCATCGCAGATATCGATGTAGCGCAACGGCATACAGGATGGCCTGTAGCGGATAGTGCGAACGGATCATCTCCTGGGCCATCTTCTCGCGCGTGAAATTACCGGTGGTCAGATCCCCACGAGCGAGACGGTTCGTCTTGTAGTCCACCACGACGTACCGCGGTCCGGGCACGCGAAGAACCGAGTCGATACTTCCGGTGAGAAAGCCGCGCAGTGGTGTCGCTTCCAGATCGTCGAGCAGATCTGCGTACGACGCGAGCACGTCCGTCGGATCGAGGTGGTGCCGCAACAGGCGCGCCACGGACTTCAGTGTGACCGTGGCTGCCACCGGATCGTCGCCGCCGGCCAAGGGCAGCTCGAAGTCGAGCTCGGCCAGATGATCGGACGGCGCCGTGTCGGCGAGGGTCCCGAATCCCAACGGTGTCTGCATCACCGGCAGTAGGGCCGCGGCCAGAGCTACCGGATCGACCTCGGCCATCCGCGCTGCGACAGCCGCTGCACAACGGCGCTCCAGTTCCGCGAGCAGATCGGGCGCGGAGGTGTCGACGTGTTCGAGCGCCTCGTGTACGAGCGTTCCGAACGCCGCACCGGCGGGCATGCCGTTCATCGGTGACGCAATTCCCTCCGGCTGTTCGCCCTCGCCAACCGGCGGTTCCGCAGGCTCGTCCGTCTTCTCGGGGTGTTCGGCCTCGCTGGTCACTCCCGTCTCCGACTGGACGGGCGCGGCATCGTGAGCGTGAGCGGTCAACGCGGAGTAGGACGTTCGACGCCACAGTAGGTCGAGGGTTCGGTCGAAGCGTGCGGCAGCGACGTCGATGTGCGCCTGTTCGGGTCGGATCCAGTGCTCGCTCGATGGTGCACCGGGGCCCACCGGTTCGACCGAGACGAGGTCGGCTGCCGACCCGACCCAGGATTGCAGCCGGTTCGCAGTCGTCGCGTCATCGAGCACCTTGTACGACCGCTCCGGCTGCGCAATTCCGGGGATGCGACCGAACAGCATGCGGTGCAGCGAGGAGGTCGCGGTGTTCCGGCCCGGTGCCCACCACAGGACGACCTGGCTCTCGGCTCGTGTGAGTCCGACGTAGAGCAATCGCAGTTCCTCGCCTGCCTCCTCCTGATCGTTGAGCACCTTCCTGGCCGCGTACCCCGCACCGGAGGGTCCGCCGACGTCTCGGATGCGTTGGCCGTTCTCGTGCAACAGCAACGTCGACGGCTTGCTGAAGTACAACGCGTCCCAGGCATACGGGAGATAGACGACCGGAAATTCGAGTCCCTTGCTGCCGTGTGTCGTCATGATCTGCACTGCGGCGGAATCACTGTCGAGCCGGCGACTGCGATCGGTCGACCCGCCGGCCGCCGGTTCCTTGATGCGGTCCGTCAACCACCGGGTGAGGGCGGTGATTCCGAAGGACTCGGATACCGCTGCGCGATTGAGCAATTGGGCGATGTGACGCAGATCGGTCATCGTGCGCTCGCCGGCCTCGACCGCCAGCAGCCGGGCGTCGAGTCCGGACTGGGCCGACACCCGCTCGAACACTGCTGCGAACCCGGCCTGGTCGAACAGCACCGAATACTCACGCAGTCGACTGCTGACCTGCGACAGAGCGTCCTCGGCCCCGGAATCGAGCTGTGCAGCAGTCCATCCGAGCAACGGTGTCAAGGCGGCGAGGCGAACGCGATCCGTGCGATGAGGTTGTTCGATCGCCTGCAGCAGCCACAACCAATCTCGGGCGCTCTCGGTGCCGAACACGCTGGTGCTGCTCGACACGACGGACGGAACCCCGACCGCGTCGAGTGCGTCCCGAATCAACGCCACCTGCTTGGTCGTTCGGGTCAACACGGCGATATCCCGCGGTTCGATCGACCGGGGCCCGTCGGGTCGATCGATCACGGCATGTCGGGACAGTAGCTCGACGATGTCCGCCGCAACGTCTGCCGCAACCCGAGATCGAAGTCGGTCCACTGCGGGAAAACCCTGCCGCAGTGGACCAGCGCCGGTTCGGGGGAGATAACGCACCCGCAAGGGAGGATGTCCGACCATGCGCGAGAGCGGGTTTCGCGCCTCGACTCGGTGCACCACGATGTCGTCGTGACCGAGGGCCGCGCCGCCGTACAGATGATGCAGGGCGTCGAGCAGCCCCGAATCACTACGCCAGTTGGCTGTGAGCTCGTAGAGGTGGTCCGCGGTCTGCACCGCGTCGAGGTAGCTGAGTACCTCGGCTCCGCGGAACGCGTAGATGGCCTGCTTCGGATCGCCGACGAGGATGAGCGTCGTGAATCCGTGAAAAGCCCGCCGCAGGATGTCCCATTGCATCGGGTCGGTGTCCTGGAACTCGTCGATCAACACGACGCGGTATCGATCCCGCACTCGCGCGCAGGCGGCCTCGCCGTGTACTGGGTCGGACAGCACAGAATGCAGAAGTCCGAGCAGATCGTTGTAGTCGCGCACCCCGAGCAGACGCTTGCGACGTTCGACTTCACGTCGTGCTTCCCGGGCGAACCGCACCCGCAGAGCGGGCTCGCGGTTGTCGTCGTCCAGGTCCTCGGTGTCGGGATACAGAGTCGACTGCTGGTCACCCACGGCCGCCAACGCCAACTGCTGAGCATCCCGCCTGCTGAATGCCGGTGCCTCGTCGTCGCCGCTGAACATCTGCAGATACAGATCGTCCACGACCTGCTCGAGGAGATCCGAGACCGATTCGACGAATGTCGATTCGGGTTCGCGTTCGCCCGCTATGCCGAGTCCGTCGAGCATTCGTTGGCAGAAGCTGTGGGTGGTGACGATGGTCCCGGCATCGAAGTCGGACAGAGCTTTTCGCAATCGTCCTCGACGCCTGTCCACTTCGGCGTCGTCGACTGCGGCCAGGAATGCCACGAGTGGATCCTCGGACGCGCGAGCGGTGCCCGGGTCGGCCAGGTCGCGGGCGATCGACGCGAATCTGCTGCGGGTGCGATCCCGGAGTTCCTGGGTTGCAGCCCGACTGAACGTCACCAGGAGCAGATCCGAAATCTCGGCGATTCCTTCGGCGATGTAGCGCGCGGCCAACCCGACGATCGCATACGTCTTGCCGGTTCCGGCGCTGGCTTCGAGGACGGTCGTTCCGGTCGGCATCGAACCGAGCAGGTCGAATCCACGGGCGGTGGTCATGCATTCCCCATGTTCTCGGCGGCCAGCAACGGATCCCACAGCTTTCGAGCCAGAACGCCGAAGCGGCTGTTCTCGTTCGACGGCTCCGTCTCGTCGGCGAGCGGGACCGTCGCGAGCAACGTCTGGAACGACAAGGTCGGACCGTGGACGTACCGCAACGATCGATCGGTTCCGTCGCCGAAGTCGCCGCGCCATGCCCACGTGGCCGAGTCGTAGCCGTCCTCGATCGAACCGCCTCCGAACCGCTTCTCCGCGTACGCAGATGCGGTACCGGTCGAGATCGGCAGCGGCGACGCCAGTCCGCGATCGCGCAAGTCCACCAACTCCCGCAGCACAGCGACAGGGTCACGCGGGGCCCTCATCGAAGAGCGACGAGGCGGGCGCATCCCGCTCGCCCGGCCGATGGTGACGGCGGTCCACTCCCCTGTCTCCGATGCGGCTACCGCGAGCAACCGCACCCACGCGGCCAGTCGATGCTTGGCGGCCAGGCGCGAGTACGAGGAGCGCGCGAGAGTGTGGCCGTGAATTCCGGTGACGGTGCCGGTCAGGCGCCGTCCGTCGCCCAGATCGACCGCGACGTCGATGGTCTCGGCCGCGCCCGCATGGAAGGGCGCGGCCGCGTCGGCGATGATCCCGACGATCTGTCTGATGTCGGACATCTCCCGTCGGCCCTGGTGGAACGGCGGCAGGGTGCCGCGCCGCCACTCTGCGTCGGCGAATTCTCCGATGTCACCGCCCGCGAGCACCGCGGCCAGCATCCGGTCGCCGATACTCCACCGGGACAACGGGTCCAGTTCGATGTCGAGACTGTCGGCAAGATCGTCCTCCAGCTCCGGAACGCGGAAGCCCAACCGTTGGCGCAGGAACGCCTGCACCGGATTCTCGACGAAGGCGATCAGTTCGGCGAGGCCGACGTCCCCGCGATGAGCCGGCGGGAGTGGATCGGGCATGAAGGGTGTTGCCGGACCGGGCGTTCGTTGCTGCGACACCGCTCCGGCCAGGGCTACCGCGTCGAAACTGAACGGGTGCTCGGCCTCGAAGTTGAGGGGGTCGAACGGCTGCAGCGGATGCCGATGCTCGACGCGTCCGCCCGCGGTCGCCTCGAGCACGTCCATCAACTCGCGCAGTGGGATCGCGGGCGGCTTCGCCGATCCGTCGACGGGGTCGGCTCCGGTGTAGAACAGCAGTAGTTTCTCCTCGGCCGACATCACCGCGTCGAGAAGCAGTTGCCGATCCTCACTCCGGATGTCTCGTTCGCCGACGGCTGGGTCGCGGGCCAGAATGTCGTCGCCGTCGATACTGCCCACCCGGGGGAACACCTCGTCGTCGAGCCCGAGGAGTACCACCACTCGATGCGGTACCGATCGCATCGGAACCATGGTGCACACGGTCAGTTCACCGGTGCGGAAGTTCGCCCGGGTAGGTCGTCCGGCGAGTCTGCCGGCCAGCATGGCGCGCACGTCCGCGAGCCGAAGTTCGACCGCGCTGCCGTGTTCGGTGGCGTCGGCTATCTCACGATGCGCTTGTGCCAGTTGCCATTCGTCGGCCGTGGGCACGTCGGCGAGGAGATCGAGGGCGCGGCTCAAGTGCCGCGTCCATTCGGTCACCGACGCCGGGCCGGCAAGTGTTCGGAGAACCGAGGCCAGTCGATCGACGAGTTCGGCGAAGCGGCCGGCAAGGGTGATGTCGTTGCTGTCGACGTCGTCGAGCGGCAGGGCGAGGTCGAGGTATTCGTTCCGAGTCTCGTCCGCGGCCACCCCCAGCAGGATGCGATCGAGCGCCGACTTGAAGGTGTTCTGCCGAAAGTTTTTCAGACCGAACGCTTCTCGTTGCCGGACCGTCAATCCCCAGCGGGCACCGGAGGTCGTCACCCAGTCGCGCAGGCGCTCGAGGTCGTCGTCGGTCAACGAGAACTTTTCGCGCACCGGGCCACTGGCGGCGAAGTCCAACAGCTCGCTCGCTGTCACCCGCCCCTCCGAGAAATCCAGCACCGTGGCGACGACGTCGAGGACGGGGTTGGTGCGGCGTAGACCCCGATCGGCGAGGCGCATGCGCAGCCGATGCCCTGGATGTACCAGCGCCGCTTGCCCGAAGTTCGCGCGGATCAACGGCGCGTAGGTCTCGACATCCGGGCACATCACCAGGACGTCCCGCGGTTCGAGCGACGGGTCTTCGGTGAACAGATGCAGCAGCGACTCGCGTAGTACTTCGACCTGTCGCGCAGGCCCGTGACAAGCGTGAATCTGCACCGTGTCGTCGGCGACGACTGTGCCGTCGCCGGAGGGAGGGGCGTCGGCCGTGATGTCCGATTGCACTCGCCCGAGCAGGGTGGGTGCCGGGTGCGGGCCGTCGTGGTGCACGGTACGAGTCGCCGCCGGAGCGATCACCGCCTGGAGTTCTCGCACGTCGCGCGACAGACTGGCCAACAGTGGGTGTTCGACGGCCAGAGCCGTCGTGTCGTCTCGTCGGCGAGTCACGCGCTGCCGATCGGCGAGGGAGTTCCACATGGTCGGGCTCGGATGCGGAACCCAGATGTGCACGTCGCGCGCGTGCGACAGCGCTCCGAGTATCTCGAGCTGATCGGTCGCCAGTCGGGTCGGGCCGAAAACCGACAATCGACTCGGTAGCTCCACCGACTCCGGTGCGTCCCGCAGTCGTTCGCATGTCTGCGGCAGTCGTTCGGCTGGACTCGGGCTGCCGATTCGCTCCCGCACCATGCCCCAGACTCGTGGTTGCCAGAGCAGGTCCTCGTCCAGGTCGCCGCCGTGTCCGTCGGTGAAGCGTCCGGCGAACCAGTCGCGCAGCATCTGAGGTCGTTGAGATCCGTAGGTGCGAAACAGTTCTGCCACATGCGATGCCGTCGACCAACGGCGTCCCGCACGATGACCCTCGGAACCGGCCCCCAGGTGCTTGGACAGCACCGCGGCCCAGGGTTCGGTGCGGCACTCGTCGATCACCTCCAACGCGGTCCAGAGCACCCGGCCCACAGCCCAGGGGTCGTCGTCGGGATCGATATCGTCGACCGACGCGATGGCGCGCGACACCAATCGCGCCGGGCTCGGGAAGTCGATGTTGGCTGCAATGCCCGCACCCTCGGAGCTGCCCAGCGTGCTCGACAGTCGCTGAGTGAGCCAGCGCTCGACGCCCTTCGCCGGAACCGACACGATCTCGGGCGCGAATGGATCGTCCAATGGCACGGACAGAATGTCGGCGAGTGCAGCCGCAAGTGTTCCGGCGCGTTCGGCGCGGTGGAGCGTCAACACCGTTGCGGTCCCCTGCCTGCTCGTCCTGGTGCCCGATTTCGGGCTCGTGACGACCCTACTCGAGGCACCGACAGATTCTCTGCGATGAGTCCGGCCGCCGATCCCGGTCAGTATCCGTGGACCCCTTGCCAAGACGAAGGAGAACGACATGTTCGAGCATGTGCTTGCAGTGATAGCGGTGCGCGATATCGATTCGGCCGACGGCTGGTATCGGCGGTTGTTCGATCGGCCCGCTGACAACAATCCGATGCCGAGTCTGGTGGAGTGGCAGGTTGCCCCCGCTGCCTGGCTGCAAGTGACGGTCGATTCCGAGCGGTCCGGCTCGTCGTTGTTCAACGTTGCCGTCGGAGACATCGAGGTGTTCGTCGAGGCCGCTCGTTCCCGCGGCATCGACTTCGGCGACATCGTCGACGCGAACAAGGGAGTCAGACTGTCGACGGTCTCCGATCCCGACGGCAATTCGATCACGGCGATCGGCGGCTTTCGCGAGCAGTACTGATCGGCGGTTGCCGTTCTCTCACGGTATGTAACGGCGAACCCCGTCGGTGCGACATGGTGAACGGAAATGCGACCGACCGGTTCGAAGAGAACGAGACGGTTGCTTCCGGTCTCGCGGGTCACATCTCGGCCGCGACATCGACACCTCTCGCGACCCGAACGGACCCTCCACATGACCAGCGCCTACCCGCCACCTTTTCAGCGTCCGGCACCCGAGGCACAGACGCCTCGCCGCCCCCTGCTCGGAAAGGTATTCGCCTGGACCGCAATCGTTTTCGGGGCGTTCTTTCTGATCGGAGCGATCGTCTCGTTCGAGTTCGGCGCGCTACTGGTCGGCGCGTTGCTGGTCGGCACCGGAGTCATGTACCTGCGCTCGTCGCCCGCGCGGGGTCGCAAGGTCTGGGCGGTACCTGCCATCGCCGTCCTCCCCGCACTGTTCGTGATGGGGCTGACCACGACGACCGAACCCGAGACCACGACCGCCATCGCACCGGTCGCGGCCGTGCCCGCATTGCCGACCGTCACGACGACCGTCGCACCGACGCCCTCCACCACGACACCGGCCCCGACCACGACCACCGCGGCTCCGACGACCGAAGCCGTCGCCGCCGTCGTCGAGCTACCGACGACATCGGAGTACATCCCACTGCCCGATCCCGAGCCCGTGTACATCCCTGAGCCCGTCTACACACCTGAGCCGGTCTACACCGCCCCCGCGCCGTTGGCCGCAGTGCCTTCCGTTGTTTCGTACGCCAATTGCGATGCGGTCCGTGCGGCAGGTGCAGCCCCGATCTACGCCGGGGAGCCGGGGTACAGCCTGAAGCTTGACCGCGACAAAGACGGGATCGGCTGCGACACCTGATCCCTGCTAACCCACCAACCGCCGCGTCAGGTCCGCCACTTCTCGGGTGTAGGCGACCAGCATGACGAGATCGACGGACGGCCGTGCCGCCTTGACGGCGACGACCTGCTGGGTGACGGCATCGTGCGTCGGCCATCCGTACGAGCCGCCGGAAATCAAAGGGAACGCGATGGACTTCAGGTTCATCGACGCCGCGAGAGCCAGACTGCGGACGTAGCACAGCCGCAGCAGTTCCGACCTGTCCTCGTGCGGGGAGTACCGCGGACCGACGGTGTGGATGACGCACGCTGCACGTAGCCGGCCCGCGGTGGTCGCGACGGCTGCGCCGACGTCGAGTCCGTGCGGCAGGGTGGTGGCCCGCAGCGCCTTGCATTCGGCGAGGATGTCCGGTCCGCCGGCGCGGTGGATTGCACCGTCCACTCCGCCACCACCGAGTAGTCGTGTGTTGGCGGCATTGACGATCGCATCTGCGGCCATGTCCGTGATGTCGCCCTGGACGACGTCGATGATCGTCATGAAATGTCTTTCGCTGCAATGATGTTCGAGGTGATTCGGTCGAGATCGTCGGCTCGGAACCCTGGGTAGCCGTGGACGATGTCGCGCCAGTCGCTCGGCACAGCCGATGCGCCCCAACGCGCTCCGAGGAGCCCTCCGGCTATGGCCGCCGTGGTGTCGGTGTCGCCGCCTGCGCGGACACACGATTCGAGAGCGGCGGGCAGGGGCCGATCCGAATCGGCAGACCGATGGATCGCCCACCACGCCGTCTGCAGAGCATGCACTACCCAGCCGTTGTTCGGGAAGTCGGCCGGCTCCCCCTCCTGTGCCTGATGGATCAATGGTTGCCAGAAGTCGCGAACGTCGGGGTCGGCATCGTCCAGAAATTCGGTCACGCCGTCGTAGGTCGAGTTCAGAACCGCGTATCGAATTGCGTGACTCCATAGTTGGCAGGCTTGACCGGCACGGGGGTCGGAATGGGTGAGGGCACTGATCCGCGCCGCGGCATCTCGACAGCCGGCCGGGTCGTCGAGGTAGGCGAGGGCAACCGGCGCCGTTCGCATGAGCGATCCGTTGCCGCCGGTTCTACCCGACAACGACGCTGCCACCGCAGTCATATCGGCACCATCGCGAGTCGGCCGCGACAGCACCAGACGAGTCTGGTTTCCCACGTCGGGAGGGTTCTGGGCGAACCAGTCGCGGAAGTGTGCAGCGATGTCGTCCACGTCGCCACCCTGCTCGAGTGCGCGCGCGACGCAGAGCGCCATCGAGGTGTCGTCGGTCCATTCCCCCGGGGCCCAGTCGAATGTGCCGCCGCCGATCATGGCGATGGTTGTCTCGGGCGTCGGATATCCGAACTCGTAGCCCGCGCCCAACGCGTCGCCCACTGCGGTTCCGAGCAGAACGCCCCTCGCTCGATCGTGCTGAACGTCCGTCAAGTGCATGAGTACCCCTTAGATCGATGTTGCGCTAACAATAGATCAGATTCGCGCTAAGATGCAAGGCATGACATGGAGAGACCGAGGAGGCAAGGCCCTGATCGACTACCCGCGACCCTCGGTGGCGGTCGATGTGGCAGTACTGACCGTCCGCGAACGGCGATTGCATGTGGTCGTGGTGCCCTCGGAACGAGGCCTTGCACTGCCGGGTACGTTCCTGCACCCCGAAGAGACTCTCGCCGACGCGGCCGACCGCGCGTTGAGGACGAAAGCAGGCATCGTCGACCTCACGTTTCATCAACTGAGAATGTTCGACGCCCCCGACCGCGACGATCGCGGCTGGGTACTGTCGATGGCGCACAGCGCAGCAGTGTCGATCCGATCACTCACTCCGACAACCGAATCCATGCTTGTCGACGACACGAGGCCGGCGTCTCCGCTGGCCTTCGACCACGACGACATGGTGGCCGAAGCAGTGGGCGACCTGCGCGGTCGTTACGCGCGTGAGGTCGATCCCGCACTGTTGATGGACGCGGAATTCACACTTCTCGAACTCCGCGAGCTGTACGAGATCGTCTTCGATCGCCCGCTGCCGAAAGACACGTTCCGACGCCACGTCATCGGTGCGTTGCAGGGAACGGGCACGACGTCGACCGTGGGCGGCGGGCGCCCCGCCGAACTGTATCGCCGCGCGGCGGACTCGACTCTCCCTCCGTCCACGGGCTCGTTCCTACTCGGCTGAGGGCATGGATCGACGAAACCGGACATGACAGCAGATAAGCTGCAAGCCATGGGATCGAAGCGGCCTGCCAACCGCGGACAGAAACGTGCAGAAAAGACCAAGGCCCGGCAACGGCGTCACCAGCAATCCCGACCGGCTCCGAGCGGTGTCGAGACCGAACGCATCGCCGATCTGATCGACGGATTCGTCGAATGGCTCGACGCGAGCGAGATGGCAGAACAGTCGGAGGCGATCTCTCGGCTCGTGTCGTCGACACTGACCCAGCTTGCCGGTGCTCGTCATGGCTTCTCCCCCAGCGCCTGGCTGCCCGCCGATGCGCACCTGCTGGTCGATGCGGCCGAACGCATCCTTCAGGAGGAGTCCGAGACGGCCGAGGACACCGCGGTCAATCTCGTTCTCACCTCGCTGCAGTACCTGACCTTCCTCGACGAGACCGATCTCTGGGACGGCAGCCCCGAGGACTACGCGCACTGCATGGAAGACCTCTCGGACTTCCTCGAGGGCGACGAACCCGACATGCTCGACGCCGACGACATCGACCTGCCCGACGTTTCCCTGGCCCAAGAACTCGCGGCGATCTCGGGGCTGCCGCTGCTGCCTGCACTCGACGAGATCGTCGCGCGCGTGGCCGACGGATTGGCGGTGGGCGACGATGCCGACCTGCAGCGCGCCGTGGGCTCCGCCCCGCTCGATCCTGCCCGGCTCGACGCGGGCGCCGCGGTCGATTACTGGTCGACGGCCATCGCAACAGAACTCATTCGCATCGACGGAGACACCGCCAGGCCCGGCGACAATGCACATTCGCTGGCCGACCGTGGAGCCGAGACCGTGCACGAACTGGTTGCCGAACACGTCCGCGTGCAGCTGTCGGGAGATGGCGACGACCCCGATGTGTCACGGTCGCTGGCCAACACGTTCGCGGTGCAGACGCTTCTGGCCGCCATGACCGACGAGCTGCCGATCAACAACGAGGGCGAGGACTACGCCGAGCTGGAGGGCGAGGACCTGCGTACCGCGCAGCTGATCGACCACCGCGTTCGA
Organism: Rhodococcoides navarretei; assembly: GCF_038069675.1. Taxonomy (NCBI): domain Bacteria; kingdom Bacillati; phylum Actinomycetota; class Actinomycetes; order Mycobacteriales; family Nocardiaceae; genus Rhodococcoides; species Rhodococcoides navarretei. The sequence continues at coordinate 1,693,645 of NZ_JBBPCN010000001.1, read as the reverse complement.
TCCCTCATCGAGCAGGGCATCCTCGTCAGGATCGAGGAGGTACTCGCCGTTCCGCACGCGTTGCGTCCGGCGGTGCTGGACGGTGTTGCCGAGGCGCAGCCGTTCGGAGCGATCGACGAGGAGTCGCAGGACGACCCGCTCTACGGCTCGGTCGAGGATTCGGCGTCGTCGTGACGGCCCCCGCGAGCGCCGAGACCGTGTCGGTGGTCGCCGCTAGCGTCATCGACTGTGCGTTACGTCAACGCGATCTGGGTAAGGAGCCGACATGAGCGATTCACTCGAGTTCGACTTCGACGTCGATGCTGCCTGGATGCAGTTCCAGCGCAAGCTCGGCGATTACGTCAGCGCGATGCGCGACGGCGATGCGCTGGTGATCGAGTCACGTTACGACACCACCGACGGCGTGCCCGACACCGCCGCCTGCGTGCAGTTCTACGCCTGGGATCTCGATATGGTTCGCTGCGAAATTCCGGCGAACGAGCACCTGCACAGTAGCCGCGCCATCACCGACGAGCAGCGAGAAGCGCTGAGCCAGATCGGCTTTCGCATGTCGGTCGATTCCGAGCCCACAGCACCGCACGTGGACCGCAATCGCTCGTGGTCCGATGATCTGGCAAAGAAAACCGTCGCGGTGTTCCGCGACATCTGGGGTCTGCCCCACCCGTCCTTCCTCGGCTCGCGCGCCACCGGTCGCTACGACGTCCCGAGTTTCGACGCCACCACTGCCGAGTCCGGCCCGACGATCGTTCCACAGTGTGTGCAGCCGAAGGGCAAGGAACACCTACAGCAACTCGTCGATCGAGCCCTGGAGCCATGGTTCGGTTTCCCGCCGGATCACGACCCCGACGGAGACATCCCCCTGCGGTTCGTGGGCGGCACCGCCTACGTGTCGGTCAAGCCCACCGAACCTGTGGTCGAAATCAATTCGACGCTGGTGCACGCCGTGTCGGGACGAACCCGCGCAGCCGAGTTGCTGGTCGATCTCAATCTGCAGCTGCCCGATGTGATGCTGCACCTGGTTCAGGACTGCATCGTCGCGCAGGTACGGGTCAGCGGGTCACCCTTCGTCGCCGACCACCTGCTGTGGGCAGTGCGGATGCTCAGTCACGTGTGGGAGCAGGTCGACGAGAAGTTCGCCGAGGATTTCGGCGGCGCACTCGGGGAACCGACGCCACCGCCGATCGACGCAGAGGACTTTCCGGAGAAGCTGCTCGAATTGGTCGAGCTCGTTGCCCGATCCGAAGAATCCCTCGACATCGACACCGTCCTCGGATGTTGCTCATCCGATCGCGATGTCGTCGTGTCCTACCTGCGCATCAGCGCCGAGCAGGAGGCCTCGTGGCGCGGTATGGCCGTCGCCGCGGATCTCGGTGACGAGCACTGCGACGTCGACGAGGCAGACCGAGAGGCCGGCAAGTGGGGACGCGCTGTAGCTGCTCTGCGCGAGGTACTTCGCAGCACACCCGAGCAGGTCACGCCGGTGGTCGATCCCTCGGCGATCCAGTTGCAGCTGTTCGAGACCGACGAGGTCGCGGAGATTTCCGACGAGCGTTCGGACGATCAGTAGACGGTAGACGAACAGGATTTCACTCGAGCGCTTCCCTTTCGTGTTAACTGGGGTTACATTAACTCTATGTTCGCACCTCGTTTGGAGAAGCCATGACACTGACGACAGGCACTACGTCCGTTTCGGTCGATACCGACGCCACGGACGAACAGCAGTACAACGAGACACTCACCTTGCTGTCCGAGGGTTCTGTGCACAAGCACTTCGACCCGTACGTGGACATCGACTGGGAGTCCGAGAAGTTCGCGGTGCCCGCGAACGATCCTCGCTGGGTCCTTCCGGTCAAGACGGACCCGATCGGTGGCCACGCCTGGTACCGCGCGCTTCCCCTCGAGAAGCAGATCGAAATCGGCATGTGGCGTCAGGCCAACGTCGCCAAGGTCGGTCTCCAGTTCGAGAACATCCTGATCCGCGGCATGATGCAGTACGTGTTCTCACTGCCCAACGGCTCGGCCGAGGCACGCTACTGCACCCACGAATCCATCGAAGAGTGCAACCACACCCTGATGTTCCAGGAGATGGTCAACCGCGTCGATTCCGACGCCCCCGGCATGAGTCGGCCCATGAAGATGCTCTCGCCGTTCGTCCCGCTGTTCGCGACGCTGTTGCCCGAACTGTTCTTCGTCGGCGTTCTCGCGGGCGAGGAGCCCATCGACCACATCCAGAAGTCGGTCCTGCGGTCCGGTGAAGACATTCACCCGATCATGCAGAGCGTCATGGCCATTCACGTTGCCGAAGAAGCGCGCCATATCTCGTTCGCACACCAGTTGCTGCGTCGCCGAGTCCCCAAGATGTCCAAGGCCGGACGATTCTTGCTCTCGTTGGCCTTCCCGATCACGATGCGCATCCTGTGCGACGTCATCGTCATCCCGCCGAAGAAGTTCTGGACGAAGTTCGACATCCCGAAGCAGGTGAAGAAAGACCTGTTCTGGGGCACCCCGGAATCGCAGCATGCACTGCAGGACTACTTCGGCGATGTCCGCATGCTGGCCACCGACACCGGCATGATGAACCGAGCCGCTCGCCTGATGTGGAAGTTGTGCGGAATCGACGGCAAGGCCTCACGTTTCCGGAGCGAGCCCGATCGCAGCTCGAGCCAGTTCGCCGCCTAGGTCACCAGCCGCACAGCCCTCTCGCCGCTCAGCCTTCTTGCCTCTGCCGTCAGGAACCCCTCATGCCCCACGTCGTCACCCAGTCATGTTGCAGCGACGCATCGTGCGTCTACGCGTGTCCCGTCAACTGCATTCATCCCACCCCCGACGAGCCGGACTTCCTGACGGCAGAGATGCTGCACATCGATCCGCAATCGTGCGTCGACTGCGGCGCGTGCGTTTCGGCCTGTCCGGTCGATGCCATTGTGCCGCAGGCAAAATTGACCGAGGCGCAACTGCCGTTCTTGACGATCAACGCGGATTTCTACAAGCAGGAGCGTCCCCCTCGGCCGATCCTGGCACCTGTGACGCCCGCTGCATCGGTCTCGCGGGATCGCCAGCCGCTTCGAGTGGCGATCGTCGGATCCGGTCCGTCGGCCATGTACGCGGCGGACGAGTTGCTCACTCAACCCGGCGTGAGCGTCGATGTCTACGACCGGCTTCCGCAACCGCACGGACTCGCTCGACTCGGCGTCGCACCCGATCACCAGAAGACGCGTCAGGTGTCGCGTCTGTTCGAAACCATCTCTGCGCAAGAGGGATTCACCTACCACCTCGGAGTCGAGGTCGGTAAGGACATCACCCACGACGAGTTGATGGACAGCCACCATGCCGTGATCTACGCGGTCGGGGCATCATCGGATCGCGAGCTCCGCATTCCAGGCGCCGAACTGCCCGGGCGTACGTCGGCAACCGACTTCGTCGCCTGGTACAACGGGCACCCCGATCATGCGCACCGCACGTTCGATCTCTCACACGAGCGCGCCGTCGTCGTCGGTAACGGCAACGTGGCACTCGACGTCGCCCGCATCCTGACGATGAACCCGGAAGCGCTCGCCCAGACCGATATCGCACCGTATGCCTTGGACGCCCTGCGTCACAGCTCAGTTCGTGAGGTGGTCGTCGTCGGCAGGCGGGGTGTGGCGCAGTCTGCGTTCACCGTTCCCGAGTTCGCCGGATTGCTGACCGTTCCCGACATCGACCTGGCCATCGACCGTAGTGAACTCGCACTCGATCCGGTGACCGTCCGACTCGCCGCGACCGACGACCTACCCCACGCCGTGGCACAGAAGCTTCAACTGCTCCGCCACGTCGACGAATCACCCGAACCCAGCGCCAGAAAGCGCATCACGCTGCGCTACCTGTTGTCCCCCACCAGCATCCTGGGCACCGACCGGGTGACAGGGATCGAGTTCGATCGCATGGGCCTGACCGTGGACAGCGACGACGTGGTGCACAGCATTCCGACGGGGGAAGTCGACCGCATCGACGCAGGCCTCGTCCTCACGTCCATCGGCTACCGTGGCGTCGCTCTCCCCGGCGTTCCGTTCGACGACCGCGCCGGGATCATCCCGAACGCCGGCGGACGCATACTGCAGGAACCGGGCGGACCCGTCGAGGTGGGCCGCTACGTCACCGGCTGGATCAAGCGCGGTCCGTCCGGGTTCATCGGGACCAACAAATCCTGCGCCCAGGAAACCGTCGGCCATCTCGTGGACGACTTCAATGCAGGCCGCCTCACCGACCCGATCGAGTTGCCCGATACCTGGCCGACCGAGTCGGCCCGGGGTGCTCTGCAACGCTCGAAGGAGATGCTCTCGGCGCTGCGCCGGTCCTGATTACTCACCCCCAGGTTGGGATCAATGCGGCTTTCAGTCACTCCAACTGCAAGAAAGCCACATTCATCCAGGTGACGAAGGCCGCAGAACCGGGGAAAGCGGCGTGAGGTTGAACCGTCTACCATCGGGGTAGCTACAGTCATCGGCCACCGATTCGCGGCGGGCCAACACCTCGAGGAGCACGAGATGCCGGCCCTGCGACGCATCTTCACCAGGACTGCTGTCCCAATTGTCGGTATCGCTGTGGCGTTGGTGTGCGCAGCACCGGCCCAGGCCCTGCCGACACCCGGTGACCTCTCGGATGTTCCGGCCCGAACCTCGTTGTCGTACGAACACATCCCGACGGGGACGTACGTGGGCAGCGCGGAGGACAACTCGGCGCGCCCAGGACTGTCGACGGTCAAGCTCTACATGGCCGACTACGTCGTCCGCTTCGGCGATGGTTCGCCCAGAGACCTCGACCTGGCCGCCAGGATGGTCCAGGTCAGCGACGACGGTGCCGCTTCGACGCTCGACAACAAATACCCCCAGGCGATTTCGGCAACCGCCGCGGAATACGGACTCACCTCTACCTCGCGGGGCGGTTTCTGGGGCAACTCGTCCACGAGCACAGCCGACACCGTGCGATTCTTGGCGGCGAAGAAGCGCACCGATCCCGCCAGCCCAGTCCTCGCCTGGATGAACACCGCGGCTCCTGTGGCACGCGATGGAATGGTTCAGGACTGGGGCACCAAGCAGTTGTCCGGCGTGACCGGGACCAAGTGGGGATGGGCCGACGACCGATCGAGTGTGGTCGCGTCCGCGTCGATCGGCGATGATTTCGTCATTGCGTCCAATACATACGGACCGACCCGATCCAACACCGACGACGTCATGGCAGGTCTCGGCGGCGTCGAGTTGACGGCACCGCCGGCCGCCGCTCCTGTTCCGAACCTCCCCGTGATTCCCGGCCTGCCGTCGGTCGAAGAATTGCTGCAGATGCTCGCCCCTCGCTGATACGTTCGAAACTCTGTCGGACCCCTCCCCTACTCTGCGATCTACCGAAAAGTTCGGGGACCACACCGGGGGACGTGGAGGGGACGACGATGAGTCGTATCGATTCGGACAGCATTTTCAAGTACACACACGCCACGAATAAGCGCGAGAGTGCCGATCCGCACGAATTGCTGGACAGCGGAATCGGTTTCGCCCAGTTGGGTTCGTCGGCGAAGGACATGACGCAGCTGATCGCGGAGCGCCTGTCCGCCGCAGACGAAACCGATCCGGCGTGTTCGGTGCACGATCGGGCGGCGACCATACTCGACGGCGCACTCGACACGGCTTTCGAGAACGGTTGGCAGCCCGCCGAACTGGTGCACGTGACGCGTCAGTGCGCCGGAGGCGACGGCACAGTGGTCATGGTCGAGGCCATCGGCGCACACGCGGAGCGAAGCTCGGCCGAACGCCTCGCTCCCGATTCCTGGCGCGATCAACTGTCCGAGCTGCACATCGACCACGCAGGGGGCACTACTGCCGAGCGCCTTCGGCGGTGGCGTTCGTACAACCGACGATCGTCGGCGCAGTCCTGGTACACCCTGTTGCTCGTACTCGGTTGCGCAACATGGTTGTTGCCCCTCGAAAAGCTCCTGCCTCCTCCAGCTCGTTGGACATCGCAGTCGGCGGCAACCGGCCCCGGACCAGCCACGGACACGAAGATGCTCGGCAGAATCCGGGGGCTGCTGGCCAAAGCCGAGTCGACGCAATTCCCCGCTGAGGCCGAGGCATTGTCGGCCAAGGCCCAGGACCTGATGACGCGCTATGCGATCGACAGCGCGCTTCTCGATTCGGAGCACCATCGCAGCCTGATCGACGATGTCGTCACCCGACGCATCATGGTGAGCAATCCGTACTCCAAAGCCAAGCTGCTTCTGCTGCACTGCGTATGTCACGCAAACGGTGCCAGGACACTGTGGAAGAAGAAGTACTTGCTGGCCACCGTGATGGGTCTCCCCGTCGATCTCGATCTGTGTGAACTTCTCTACACCTCGTTGCTGGTCCAGTCGGCCCGCGCACTCGACGAGGTGGCCGATTCGCCGGCAGCGAGGACCCGCAGTTTCCGTCACGCATTCTTGATCGCGTACGCCCACCGAGTCGGCGAACGATTGCACGAGGCGCGCAAGAGAGCTACTGCGGCTGCGACGCAGCAACACGGATCGGCTCTGGTGCCCATCATGGCGGAACGATCCGACGCCGTGGACCGTGCCTACGCTGCCCGGTACCCGTCGACGAAAACGATCACGTTCGGCAGCGGCAATGCGGAGGGATCGTATGCCGGCCGTGCCGCCGCCGAACGCGCGGACCTTACCGGTGGGCGCGAGCGGATCGACAAATCCGATCTGGCCTCGTGAGTGCGCGCTACATTGACTGCCATGACCGGTCTCGATACTCCCTTGACGCCCCTTCGCTTTCTCGAACGCGCAGCGGAGGTCCATCCCCACAAGACCGCCGTGGTGGACGGGCCGAGGACGTTCACCTACGAACAGTTCGCCGCCGACGTCACCCGGCTCGCGCACGCACTGCGCGCGTCGGGTGTCGGCCACGGAGATCGAGTGGCGTACATCGCGTCCAACTCTGCAGAGCTGTTGTTCGCGCACTACGCCGTTCCCTTGGCCGGTGCCGTTCTGGTCGCAATCAACACCAGACTGTCGCCCGCCGAGGTTCGCTACATCTGCGATCATTCGGGTTCGGTTCTGCTGGTGGGTGATTCGGACCTGCTGACCGGACTCGGAACCGATCCCATCGCCGATTCGGTTCGTGAGATCGTCGAGACTCCCTCGGTGGACGGCACTTACGGCGAGTTGCCGCACACCACGCGATACGACGCTTTCCTGGGTCGTGGCTCGGACGAACCGATGGAGTGGGAGGTCGACGACGAGACCTCCACCATCACGATCAACTACACCTCCGGCACCACCGGTCGGCCCAAGGGAGTGATGTACACCCATCGCGGTGCCTACCTCAATTCGCTCGGAGAACTGCACCACCAGGGATTCGGCATCGACACTCGCTATCTGTGGACGCTGCCGATGTTCCATTGCAACGGGTGGTGCACCACTTGGGCCGTCACTGCTGCGTCGGGCACGCACGTCTGCCTTCGCGGTGTCCGCGGCGATGCGATCTGGTCCGCCATCGACGACGGCGTCGACCACCTCGCCGGCGCGCCGACCGTACTGACCACTCTTGCCACTGCAGCGCAAGCACATTCACTCGACCGGCCCTTGACCATAGTCACAGCGGGCGCTCCCCCGAGCCCGACGATCATCGGCAAGATTCGTGCGCTGGGGGCAACGCTCGTGCACGTCTACGGACTCACCGAGACCTACGGTCCGTACTCGGTCTGCGAGCCGAAGCAGGAATGGCTCGAACTGGACGGTGACGAGCAAGCCCGACGGTTGGCTCGGCAGGGTGTCGGGATGCTCACCGCCGACCGGTTGCGCGTGGTCCGGGAGACGCCTGGCCCCGGCGGGGCACTGATCGACGTCGAACCCGACGGCGTGGAAATGGGCGAGATCGTCATGCGCGGCAACAACGTCATGAAGGGCTACTACGCCGACACCGCCGGCACCGGGCAGGCGTTCGCGGGCGGCTGGTTCCATTCGGGCGATCTCGGGGTGATGCATCCCGACGGCTATGTTCAGTTACTCGATCGCGCCAAGGACGTGGTCATTTCCGGCGGGGAGAACATCTCGACGATCGAGGTGGAACAGGCGCTCGCCAGCCACCCTGCCGTCGCCGACGTCGCGGTGATCGGGGTGCCGGACGACAAGTGGGGTGAGCGGCCCAAGGCCTTCGTGGTGTTGGCACCGGGCGCGGAAGTGTCGGAGGCGGACCTCGTAGCGCACGTCAAATCTGCCATCGCCTCCTACAAAGCCCCTCGTGCAGTCGAATTCATCGTCGAGCTACCGAAGACATCGACCGGCAAGATCAGGAAGAAGGAACTGCGCGACGCGGAGTGGGGCACGTCCGCTTCGAAGATCAACGGGTAGCCCACTCCGGTCACGCCATCTGCACACCGGCGATTTGGGTGACCCCGCCCGTGCCGTCGAAGGACAACTGCCGAAACGCCACCTTCTCGACGAAGAACCTGTCGTGGCTCACCAGAATCACCGCGCCGGGAAACGCCATCAGGGCACGCTCGAGCACCTGGGTGCTCGGCAGGTCGAGGTGGTTGGTGGGCTCGTCGAGCACGATCACGCCTGCGCCGAACAGCAGACACTGCGCCAACGCAACTCGTGCCTTCTGTCCACCGGACAGAACACCGATCTTCGATTTGAGATCCAGCTCGGAGAACTGCAGCAGTGTCAGAAAGCGATGGACTTCTTTCTTGGTCGCCGTCAGTGCGAGGCTGCCCGGCATCGCGTTGACCGAGTGCGACACCGTGTCGTCGAGATCCAGATCTGCGAGCACCTGGTTGTAGTAGATGAACGACGGTGCCTTGGTCTTCCATTTGATCTTGCCGCTGTCCGGTTGCTCGGCACCTACGAGGATGTCGACGAGGGTTGTCTTGCCACAGCCGTTCGGTCCGGTGATGGCGATACGGTCGCCTCGATGCACGGTGAACGAGATGTTCTCGAAGAGTCGTTGCTCGCCGTAGCTCTTGGAGATCCCCGTGATCTCCGCCAGGTTGTCGTGGACGTGCAGTCCGCCGTAGATCGCGGTGACCACCGTGTCGACCGGGCGCGGACTTTTGCTCTTCTTGATGTTCGCGAGCCGCCGCTTGAGCACCCCGCTGGGGTTCTTCACTGCTTCCTTGCGATCGCTGATCGCTTCCTGCTCGTAGGCCAGCAACTGCTGCTCGTTGCTGTACTCGCGCTCGAGATTCTTGAGTCGAAACTGCTTCTGCTGAACGTATTCCGAGTAGCTACCGTCGTAGGTCTGCAGGTGATGGTTCTCGATCTCGACGATGCCGGTGACGACCTGTTCGAGGAAGGCGCGGTCGTGCGAGACGACCAGAAGCGCTCCTCGGAAATCACGCAACCAGCGCTCGAGCCACGCGATCCCGGCCACGTCGAGGAAGTTGGTCGGCTCGTCGAGGAGTAGAACATCCGGCGCTTCGATGAGTATCTTCGCCAGCGCCGCTCGATTGCGCCAGCCACCGGACAACCGACCGACGGGCAATTCGCGCCGCTCGGTGTTGAATCCCAGCATCGACAGCACCGTGTCGATCTGCTGGTGATAGGTCCAGCCGCCGCTGTTCTCCATGGCGTCGAGTAGCTCGGCCTGGCGATCGACCAGCTTGTACATCTGCTTCTCGTCGAGGTCGCCCCCGAGTGCGGCTTCGACCTCGGCCAATTCGACCTCGATCGCGTGCACAGTGCCGAAGAGAGATTCGAGCTCGGTTTGGATGCTGCGATCGCCGTCGAGTTCGGAGAACTGCGAGAAGTACCCGATTCGCGCTCCCTCGGTGACGTCGACCGTTCCGGAATCGGGTGTCTCGCGCCCGAGAAGGAGCTGCAGCAGAGTGGTCTTGCCCGTGCCGTTGCGTCCGATCAGACCGATGCGATCGCCGTCCGCGAGGCGGAAGAACACCTCACGCAGCATCACCTTCTGGTCGTATCCCTTGGCAACATCGTTCAAGCGGATCCAGCTCAAGCGTTCACTTCTCCTGAAAACACGGGTCCGCTGAGTCGTCGAACCGGGCGCGCTCACTCTAACGTCGGCGTGTTTCGAATCGGATTTCGATCGAACGACGCATCGTTACAGTTTCGTTCTCATCGCCACCGAATCGCACTCTGTGGTGGCGATACGCGTCGGTCCGACAATTCAGACAGCGCTGTGTGCTGGTCGTTCACGCCGAATTCGGCAAATCACCGTGCTACGTTCAAGTTCGGACAAAGCAATCCCCACGCAGTACACAAGACTGCAACCGGTCCGGCCGAAGTGTTGCGCGTATCGCTCCCGGCACATCGGCGCAGGTCCGGTTTTCGCACAGTCAAGAACCGGAAGGCCCCACGCATGGCACACAGTGCGCTGAACACAGGCTCGACGAAGAAGATCATCACCACCCTCGCCGGTGCCGCACTCGTTGCAGGCAGCCTCGCAGGATGTACCTCCACCAACACCGACGACGGAGCCGATCGCCTGCAGTCACTGCGCGACGCCGGCACCATCACGGTCGGAGTTGCCGGTGAAGCGCCGTACAGCTTCGAGGAGAACGGTGAATTGACCGGCGCAACAATCGCTTTGCACCGCGAGATCTTCGGCAATCTCGGAATCGACACCGTCGAGGGTGTCAACGCCGACTTCGGCGCACTGATCCCGGGCCTGCAGGCCAATCGATTCGACGTCGTCAGCGCGGGAATGTCGATCCTTCCGCAACGCTGCGAACAGGCCGCGTTCGGCGACCCCGAGTTCAATTACACAACCGCTCTGATGGTCCCGACGGGCAATCCGGCAGGTCTGACCGACATGCAGTCCGTCGCAGACAGTGGCCTGCGGTTGGCCACGATGACCGGAGCGATCGAGTCCGATTATGCCGAGGCACTGGGCATTTCGAGTCAGCAAGTCGCCGCACCGCAGGACGGAATGGATGCCGTCACCTCCGGTCGTGCAGACGTGTTCGCCCTGACGGCCATCTCGCTGAACTGGATGAAGACCAACAACCCAGATGCTCCGGTGGATGTCACCGAGTCCTTCGTCGCCGAGATCGACGGCGAGCCGCAGGTGGGAGCCGGTGCGACCGTATTCCGCACCGACGATCAGGAGCTGCTGGACGCGTACAACGAGGAGCTCGCGAAGATCACCTCGAACACCGATGCGTACCTCGACATCGTCGGGGACTTCGGCTTCACCGCCGAGGAGCTACCGGATCCGAGCTTGACCACCGCCATGCTCTGCGAGGGCTGATCGCTGCTGCAGACTGATCGCCCGTGAACGAGAACATCGAGAACTTCCTGGATTCGTGGCCGCGAATCCAGGAAGGCATTCTCACGACCGTCTATCTGACCCTCGGCGGAGCCGCTCTCGCCTTCGCTCTGGCACTACTGCTGGGCCTGGCAGCGGGAAACCGGCACATGTACGTGCGCGCCCCCGCTCGCTTCGTCGTCGAATTCTTCCGGGGCACATCGTTGCTGGTTCAGCTGTTCTGGCTGTTCTATGTGTTGCCGCTGTTGGGTTTTCAACTCGATGCCATGTTCTGTGGGATCCTCGCGCTCGGTCTCAACTACGGTGCCTACGGTGCCGAGGTGGTGCGCGGTTCCATTGCGGCCGTCGCGAAGTCGCAGTGGGAAGCCGCTCTGGCGCTGAACTTCTCTCCGTGGCAACGGCTGCACCGCGTCGTGTTCCCACAGGCATGGGTGCAGATGATTCCACCGCTGACGAACCTGCTGATTCAGCTACTCAAGGGCAGTGCGCTCGCCAGTTTCGTTCTGCTGCAGGACCTCACGTACCAGATCACTCAGCTGCGACGCACCACCGGCGACACGCTCTTCGCCTTCGGAGTCGGACTTGTCATCTACTTCGTCATCGCCTACATCCTCACGCTGTTCATGAACCTGCTCGAGGTGCGGGCCAAAGGACGTCTCGGATCCGGGCCGTCGATGCGTGAAGTTCTGCGCCTGAAACCCGAACGCGCCGACCAGAATGTGGGGGTGGGTCGATGAGCGTCGACTGGAGCTGGGAACGGGCGTGGGACGCCCTGCCCTTCCTGCTCGAAGGCTTCAAGATCACGCTGCTGGCCACCGTGCTCGGATTCGTCCTCGCTGCGACTCTCGGTCTGGTGATCGCGGTGGTACGGCACTCGGGGCCGAAATTCGTCACCGTTCCACTTCGAATGATCAGCGAGTTCATCCGTCTGACACCGCTGATCGTGCAGCTGCTGTTCGCGTACTACCTGCTGCCACAGTTCTCTGCGCTGCAGATCGGTATCACCGTCCTCGGTATCCACTACTCGACCTACATGGCCGAGGTGTACCGCGCCGGCATCGACGCCGTCCCTCCGGGACAGTGGGAAGCCGCTCGCGCACTGTCCTTGCCGAGTACCCGGACGTGGCGCGCGGTGGTCCTGCCCCAGGCAGTGCGCAGCACAACGCCTGCGTTGGGCAACTACGCGATTTCGATGTTCAAGGACACGCCGTTCCTGTTCGCGATCACCGTCGTCGAGATGGTCACAGCGGCGCAGCAATACGGCGCGAGCACGTTCCAATACCTCGAGCCGATCACGTTGGCCGGCGTCATCTTCCTGTTGGCGAGCTACCCGACATCGATCCTCATCAGAAGACTGGAGAAGTCCCTTGCCTACTGACGATTCGGGCACCGTACCGATGATCAAGTTCGACAAGGTGGTCAAGCAGTTCGGCGATCATGTCGTTCTCGATCATCTCGACTTCCAGGTTCGCCGCGGCGAACGCGTCGCGTTGATCGGGCCCAGTGGCTCCGGTAAGACGACAATTCTGCGTTTGCTGATGACCATCGAGAAGGTCAACGACGGTGTCATCTGGATCGAGGACGAGCCGCTGACGCATCAGCGCAAGGGCGACAAGCTCGTCGTCGCATCGGAAAAACACCTTCGGAAGGTGCGTACCCGCATCGGCATGGTGTTCCAACAGTTCAACCTGTTTCCCAACATGACTGTGCTGCAGAACATCACCGAAGCTCCCGTTCACGTACTCGGCAAGAGCAAGGCCGAGGCCACCGAGCGTGCGCGCGAGCTTCTGCAGACGGTGGGGTTGGCGGACAAGGAGAATGCACATCCGACCAAGCTGTCCGGCGGACAGCAGCAGCGCGTGGCTATCGCCCGGGCGCTGGCCATGGACCCGGACATCCTGCTGCTCGACGAGGTGACCTCGGCGCTCGATCCCGAGCTCGTCGCCGACGTACTCGACGTGCTGCGCACCATCGCCGAGACCACCGACATCACGATGCTCATCGTCACCCACGAGATGGGATTCGCCCGCGACGTCGCAGACCGAGTCCTGGTGTTCGACGAGGGCAAGATCCTCGAGGAGGGACCGCCGGCGGACATCTTCAGCAACCCACAGCAGGAGCGAACGCAGCGATTCCTCAAAGCTGTTCTTGCAGAATGACGAACGTATGACCGCAGGCTGAGCCGACTCGGGCATGAGCACTCATCGGTCGGTGATGGTCGCGAGCGAATCGACGGGCGGCGATACCACCACGGGGTCGCGACCCGACCACAGATCCAGCACGGCTTTGGGACGCGCCAACAACTCTCGCGCATAGTTGCGCACCACCGCAAGGGTATTGCAGTCGATGCACTCCGCCGTGACTCCGTCGACGTCGAGGTCCATGTCATCACACAACGCCACTGCTCGCGACACATGCAGGGGTTGGCTGATGATCAGTCCCCGCTCGACGCCGAACGTCTCCTTCGCGCGAGCGCACGTGTCGTAGGTGTCGATGCCGTGATCGTCTCCGATGATCACGCTCGGGTCGATTCCGTGCTCGACGAGGTAGTCGGTCATCGCTTGGATCTCGTTGCCGGAGTTGCCGTCTGCGTCACCGGAGACCAAAATTGCCTTGATCTTGCCCGCCGCCATCAAGGCAATCGCGGTGTCGAGACGTCCGGAGAGAAACCGCATCGGCTTGCCGTCGCGCACCTGTGCACCGAGGACGATGGCCACCGGCGCGTCCGGCGCATCGTCGACGTCGTAGACCTTCCCCGCAGTCGCGTATGCCACCCAACCGGCCGATGCCAGAACGACGGCAACCAGGGCGGCGACCACCGCACAGATGGCACGAACGAGACGTCCGGCCAATCCTCGGGGCTTCGATTCGGTACTCATGATCTCGTTTCGTCGGCGGGAAGAAACCTCAAGCTAACCCACGACGACGGCGTCCGAGCGTCGCCGAGGCGCACCCATACCGATTCCACAGTGATCCCTCAGAGCCCGCCCCCTGCGTGATTGCGCAGTTCGGAGACGGAGTACCGTTCGGTCAGTGAATCCGCTGCTGACCTCTCGACGGTATGTCGACTTGCGTCTGCAAGCCAGCGCTACCTGTTGACGGTTCTCTAGACCGCAACCTCTGAAGTTCGGCCCATCGGCCGACCAATACTTCTGTCGTTCACCCCTGTCGACATCTCCCCTTTTCGAAAGGCATATCCATGTCTGCGCCCAGCGCTACCCGAACGCGCCGTGTCCCTACCTGGGCAACCGCGTTCGGTCCACAGATCGTTGCCGGTCTCATCCTCGGTGTCGTTCTCGGACTCGTCGCCCGCTCGATGCCCGACGCCGCCGACGGCAACGACAACTGGTTGGTCGGAACCCTGTCGACCATCGGTTCGAGCTACGTCAAACTTCTCACCGTCGCGGTGATCCCGCTGGTGTTCACGGCGATCGTCAGTTCCATCGCCAACCTGCGTGAGGTCACCAATGCTGCTCGTCTGGCGATCCAGACGCTGTGGTGGTTCGCCATAACAGCATTCATCGCCGTGATCATCGGCATCGTGATCGGCTTGGTCGCGCAGCCGGGCTCGCGTACCAGCGCGGGTGCCGAGTCGGCGGGCGATCCATCGAGTGTCGGGTCGTGGTGGTCGTTCCTCACCGGATTGGTGCCGAACAACTTCCTCGCACTCGGCGCGAAAACCACGGTCGCCGAGAGCGGTACCGCAACCACGTCGTTGAGCTTCAACATCCTGCAGTTGCTGGTCATCGCCGCAGCCATCGGAATTGCCGCTCTGAAAGTCGGCAAGAAGGCCGAGCCGTTCCTCGCGTTCAACGCCTCGTTGCTGGCCATCGTGCAGAAGGTGCTGTGGTGGATCATTCGCCTGGCACCGATCGGCACGGCGGCACTGATCGGCAACGCGGTGGCGACATACGGCTGGGACGCAATCGGTTCGCTCGGCGTGTTCACCGTGTCGATCTACATCGGCCTGGCCGTGGTCTTCTTCGTGGTGTACCCGGTGATCGTTCGCGCCCACGGCCTTTCGGTGCGCAACTTCTACTCGGGTGTCTGGCCTGCCACTCAGCTGGGCTTCGTGTCTCGCTCGTCGATCGGAACCCTTCCGCTCACCGAGCGCGTCACCGAACGCAACCTCGGAGTACCGCGCGAGTACGCGTCGTTCGCGGTGCCACTCGGAGCGACGACGAAGATGGATGGTTGCGCGGCAATCTATCCCGCGATCGCGGCCCTCTTCGTGGCTCAGTTCTACGGTATCGATCTCACCATCACCGATTACCTACTGATCATCGTGGTGTCCGTGATCGGTTCTGCAGCAACGGCAGGAACAACGGGTGCGACGGTCATGCTCACCCTTACGCTGTCGACACTCGGCTTGCCTCTGGCCGGAGTCGGCCTGCTGCTCGCGGTGGAGCCGATCGTCGACATGGGCCGCACCGCAGTCAACGTGACAGGTCAGGCATTGGTGCCGACCATCGTCGCCAAGCGTGAGGGAATCCTCGACCTCGAGCGCTACAACGCTCCGCGGAACGGCGACCCCTTCGTCGACGAGGAAGAGGAAGTGGAACTCGCTCGCTGACAAAGTAATTCGATTTGCGATTCCCGACGACCGAGCACCTGGGTCGTCGGGAATCGACGTCTAACGCGGTGGCGACAGCGCTTCGATGGTGGACGCGGTCTCGGCGTCCGTCGCCTCGACACTGGCGAAATAGTGTTGAAAGAACTCGCGCATCGTCTTGATGATCTCGATCTGCTGCTTGATCGCGAAGCGGGCGGAGCGTTCTTCGCCAACAGCCAGGCGATGGAACTTCGCCCCGAGCATCTGAGCTGAGGGCAAGTCGCCGAACGCTTCGGGCTTCGACAAGTTCGCGGTCATCTCGAGCATCCTCGACAGATCGCGCAGGTAGCTCTCGCATGCGTTGTCGCACTGCTGAGCGACCTCGGGTTCTACGTGGAGCTCACCTGCGGAGGCCCTTCCTCTCAGCGTCTGCCAGTAAGCAAGGTTGTCGACAAGCCCGAACGATTCGTCAGTCATTACGTCCACTCACTCACTTCGGCAGGTAACGCTCGAGGTCGGTTGCGTGCTTCTGGACCTCGGTGCAGGGATCACCCAAGGTGTCTTCCGAACCGATCGTGTCCAGAACGAAAATCATCAGATTTCCCCCTACGTCGAGCACGATGTCGCAGCCGGTTGGCGGATCTCCCTGGTAGTCGGCGTTGTACCTCACCGCTTCGCGTGAGCCGACCTGCACCGGCAATTGGCGTTGATTCTGAGGGCTACGCAAGTATTCGTCGATCGAGTTGATCGATGACATGACGGACAGGTAATACCAAGGGCTGATTCCGGAGGCGTCCCAGGTGCAGTTCTTCCAACCTGGGTAGGTAGTGAGACCTGCAAAATCCGGTCGTTCGGTGCTGACGTCCAACCCACTGGCCGTCACTGCAGCTTTGGGAATGGTGCAGGGATCGAATGGCTCCGGGCCGGCCACCACCGTCGTCGTCGTCGACACCATCGAGGAGTCCCCACTCGCGGCGGGTGTTCCCTGCGTCGAGTCCGCACACCCCGTCAGCACAAGCACCGAAGCACAGACCACAGCCAATCGGTGCCCACCCACTAGCCGCATTCGTTCAACCTCTCGCCACCGACGTCACTGAACGATTGGACGCGCCGCGAGGGCAATCGGTTCCCTATACAGTCTGCGAGGTTCTGATCTCCTGCGCACCCTCGGAAGCGAGGCTCCGGCGTTCCGCCGCCCACACCCACAGGGCCAGCGAGATGAGCGCGATCACTTCGGCGACGACAAGCACCCGCTCCACATAGCCGAGGGTGACCACTCGGTACCACGGGCGTGATCCGGTGGCACCGACGGCGAGCGCATAGAAGATCGGCAGCAGAGTCACGACCGAGAGCGCGCTGAGTCCCATCGTCACTCGCGCACGAACCGCCCACACCCCGTCTCGAATCCACGGGCGAGAGAACGCGAACACCGCAACGGGGATGCTCACGAACGCGACCGCCGCGCCGAGTCGATGGATCGTGCCCCCGACGCTGAGCGCCGCGTCGTTCGACCAATCCTGCTTCGGCACAGCGACAACTGCGACAAGTCCCACGGTCCACAACACGAGGCCGATCGACGCGGCGGAAGCGGGCCGAGCGAGGCGGTGACGGAGTGCGACGGCGAGCGTGAGAGCCGAACCGAATGCGAGCAGAACGACGCCGATCGAGAACACCCACTGCTGCGCGCCGAGACCGTATTCGCTGATCGTTCGGCGCAGATGGGAGGGCGTCTGCCATGCCGTGTAAAGATCGAGAACCAGCACCACGAGTGCGCCCAGAACGATCGACAGGGTGCCGATCAGGGCCGGTCGAATCGGCACGTCGCTCTCCTCTGGGACGGCACGGTCGGCTGCCCACACTTCATGGTGCCTGAACGATGGCCCTTGCTCTTAGACGTCCCCCGGACACCGGCCGTCAGAGTTACCAGCCTATTTCGTCGACGGGGCCAGCAGATGCTCGCGGAGGAAGCGCGTGGACAGCAACGACCAGTGCTTGGCGTTGCCCATCGCACAGTGGTCGTCGTCGGCAAAGAGCACCAGCTGCGCGTTCGGTGCAGCGACTGCGAGGTCGATCGAGTCGCGGGTACTGGCCAACGTGTCGCGGGCCCCGTTGATCACCAACAGTGGGATACCGATGTCTCGATAGAGTTGCCGCAGAGACAGTTTCGACACCTTGCGCAACAGGCCGGCAGTACTGGTGGCACCGAGTGTCCGGCTCAGCGTCGACAGCATCACCTCCGGCATCCCGATCGAATTGACGACACCGAAACTGCGGTGCGTGAGAGGCCCGTTGGACACCGCCGCCTTCAAACGAGGGTCCACCGCGGCCATGCGCGCAGCCCAGTAGCCGCCGAAACTGAAACCCATGATGCCGAGCCGCTCGGCGTCGATGCGCTCATCGCCAGCAAGAAAGTCGATCACCGAGCTGTACACGTTCTCGGCATCTACCGTCATGTGGTCGTTGTACGAATATGTGCCGGGCATCTCCATGACGAAGGTGGCGAGACCGGCCTCGCGCTGCGCCAGAAGAGGAAAGAGAGTCTCGGCGATGGTGCCTTCCAACCCGTTCGTGACCAGAACCGTGGGCATGTTCGTCGCACCGACCGGCAACGCGAGAACGCCGTGCACCCGGTCGGAGGTGCCGGGCAGGACGATGTCGAGCACTTCGACGTCGTACCCCATCGTCGGTGCCATGGCCTGCAACAACGTTTCCGACAAGCGCGACGAGCGCCGGTAGGCACGCTGACGTTGTGGACTTCCACCGGGCCACGCGGCGACGAAGTCGTACACCACTGCTTTGATCAAACCGTCCATCGCAACAGCCGCGTCGGCTGCCTCGGGATGTGCTGCGACGAACCGTGCCGGTGCCTCCGGATCCGCCACCGTGCCACGATCGGCAAGAATCGTCGCCGCTGGTGCCAGCGCCTCACCCAGAACCGTCAGCGCCGAGGGGTCGGGGGCGTCGAGCAAACGGGCACTGTCGGGCGCACCCAATCGAGACAAGGCCTGGTCTGCGCGCGCGAGGTACTGATCGGCGAATGTCGACCAATAGGGAGCCCACCGGTCATCGTCGAACGAACGGCATTCCGACAGTTGACGCCGAAACTCTGCATCCGGGATTCCGCCGAGATGCGTGAAGCGGTCGACGAACAGCCGCGGCAGAAACGGCGCGACACCTCGCCTGTGCGCGGCACTTTCGGTGCTGTGGGTCAGCGCCCTGACGCTCACCGTTAACCGTCGTCCCCAATCCATCAACGATGTCACCGGCTGCTCCCCCGCCTCTCAAAGCAGTAAGTTCTGCTTTAAGGCACGGTATGCGCCTCGATCACCTAATGCAAGGAACGCTGCAATAGCATTCACGAATGGATGACGACACCGAGCGCGTTGCACCACGCCGACGGCCCGGGGGGCGGGCGGCTCACGTCAGGGCCGCGGTACATCAGGCCGTACTGGACGCCGTGATCGAGGGCGGCGTCGACAAGATCGGCATACCCGACATCGCCCGCCGTGCCGGCGTGCAAGACAGCACTGTCTACCGACGGTGGGGCACTCGAGAGAATCTCGTGCTCGACGCGATGCTCGCCGCCAGCGAGGACACCCTCCCACGGCCCGATACCGGTTCGCTGCGTGGGGATCTGACGGCGCTTGCCTCTACTTTGAGCTCGTATCTGATTTCACCTCTTGGTCGTGGCCTGGTTCGAGCGCTCGCCTTCGTCACCGATTCTCCCGAGATCAAAGAAGCTCGAAACACGTTTTGGCACAAACGTTTCGAGGCGAACCAAGTAATGATCAGGCAGGCAATCGCACGCGGTGAGATTTCCGCCGACGCCGAAGCACATGCCCGAACCGCGATAGAACTACTCATCGCCCCCATCCACTTTCGCCACCTCCTCACCCGGCTGCCGTGTGACGCGGAATTCATCGACACCGTGGTCGCCGCAGCGATCGGATCACTACGGAGCACGACGACGACCGACGGCGAGCGCTCTTGACCGAATCCGAACCTCGGCATAACCTACAACCAAATGGTTGTAGATGAGATGAGTGACGCAGAGGTCGATCGCCTGTTCCAGGCGTTCGCAGACACGACGCGTCGCGACATCGTCGCGAAGGTCACTGTCGGTGAACGGTCCGTATCGGAGTTGGCGGCTCACTACGCCATGAGCTTTGCCGCTGTACAGAAGCACGTCGCGGTTCTCGAACGCGCCGCAGTAATCACGAAACACAAGCGCGGCAGGGAGCAGATCGTGCGAGTTCGATTGGACACCATCGCAAAAGCGCGAGCACTCCTCGACACCTACGAGGAGATCTGGCGACAACGCGTCGACCGGATCGACGACCTTCTTTCCCAGGACGAGAAAGGCTGAATCATGCCGTTCATCAGCTCGCACAAAGACCCCGAGAATCTGACCATGACCGTGATCGCGGAGTTCGACGCGAAAGTCGAACGCGTCTGGCAGATCTGGGAGGACCCGCGCCAGCTCGAACGGTGGTGGGGTCCGCCCACATGGCCTGCGACTTTCGTATCCCACGACTTCGTTCCGGGCGGCAAGGCGTCGTACTACATGTCCGGGCCCGACGGCGAAAAGGCCGCCGGCTGGTGGCTTTTCACCGAAATTTCTGCTCCGACCACACTGTCGTTCGACGACGGGTTCTCCGACGACTCCGGCAATCCGTCGTCGACACTGCCGGTCACCCACGCCGTCGCAACTTTGGAGGACGTAGACGGCAGAACGCGCATGACCATCCGCTCGCGATTCGACAGCGCGCAACAACTAGAGGAGCTTGTCGCTATGGGCATGGAAGAGGGTATGAGTCTCGCCCTCGGTCAGATCGACGCCATCGTCGCCGAGTGATCGTGCAGCGTCACGATGCGACCGTCACGCGATCAGCGCTCGACTGCTCCCCCACAGGCTGAAGCCGAGCAACAAGAAACCAGGCAGGACTGCACCGATCGTGTCGATCGAACTGTCGGCGGCACCCGCGGCGGCGAGAATCAGGGCGAGCACGCCGAGCACTGTCAACGCCGCGCCGAGGCCGGCAAAGAAACGTAGCTTCCACACCAGAGCGAGCGCGACGAAGTGCACGCCCACCACCGTCGAAATCCAGGCAACCGCAGCCTGCGGTGCATCGAGTGGACCGTTGATGATCGCGAGACCGCCGAAGATGGCAACCACCTCGACGGCGACCACAACCCAGTACCCGCGGCCGAAGCCGCCGCGGGCGCCGCCCTCCGGAGCGGGGGCCGGCGGCACTCGCCACACCGCAAGAAGCACGGCGACCAACGCCACCACTGCGACGACGCGCACCCCGATGGTCAGCGTCGTCGAAAACGTATCCGAATTGACGAAAACGAAGACCAGTCCGAAAACGGCTCCGATGATCGAGCCGATCTTTTCGGGAGCCATGCGTGCGCCGGATTCCATGCGGCCCACCGTCGCACAGTTTCACCGCCCGAACAACGGGTCGACAAGCTGCGACCTGCCCTGAGCCAGATTGACGCCGATTGATTGTGGTGAATGAAACTTCGGTCTCTGCTACGAATTTCCGTGCACGTGCGGCGGAAGCCGCTCTACTCCGGTACGGAACTGACGGTGAACGGCTCGACGGGCTCTCCCCCACGCTTGTCGAACTGACTGTTCACCACGAACAGCCGATCGTCCATGGCCGCAACGGTTGTCGGGTACGCGAACGATGGGTCCGTGATCTCGCCGGTGACCACGCCGGTTCGGCCGTCGTCGTCCAGATCGACCGTCGCGATGAGACCGTCGCGATTGCGAACGACGTACAAGGTGTCGTCGTCCATCTCGAGCCCGTCGCCGTTCGTCAGCGTCGCACCACCCAGGTCGACCTGACTGACCTCTTTCGAGGTCTTGTCGATGCGATACAGGTTTCCGGTACTGGACTGCACGACGATCAACGCCGATTCGTCGTCGTTCTCGACGATTCCGTTGGCGTTGAATCCCTCCCCGTACGTGAACGGAGTGCCGTCGAAACTCACGAACGTCTCCATCGGAGCGTCCTGCGTTCCGGCCGTCATCTGCTCGACGGGAATGCGGAACAACGCCGGGCTCCGCGAGTCCGTGACGTAGGCATCGCCGTTGTCGGCAATGGCGACATCGTTGAGGAATGTCGCGTCGGACCCGAGCCCGTTGATGAAGGTGGCAACCAAATCACCGGAATTCGCGTCGTACACCCACACCTTGCCGGTGGCCCCACCGGCGATCACCAAGTAGTCGGCGCGATCGTCGTCATCGGTCACGTCGATTCCTGCGGCCGCGGTGCGTCCGTCCGCGCCGCCCGGCAAGAAGACCGAGACATCCGGCGAGCCGACGGTCCCGCGGAACACTGCGCCGTCGGACGTGGACGTCACATAGAAGGTGTCGTCCGCGGCGGTGATGCCTTCGGGGAACACTGCGCTACCGGGCAGGTCGTAGACCGTTGCAGAGCCCGAACTCGGTGATGTCGACGCCGGCGCGGAGGAATCACTGCTAGTGGTCGGTGTCGGCTCCGCGGTATCCGAGGACCCGCAGGCGCTCAGCAACAATGTGGCGACGGCAACAGCAGGGGCTATATGAGAGACTCGGTTCACACGCCCGAGTGTTTCATATGTCTCATTTTCCGGGCATTTGTCCTGGTGAGGAGGTTTCCGGTCCGCCAGTTTCGTACAGTCGAGACCATGAGTGATCTCTCCTCCCTTGCCGCCGCCGACAGCGACCTCGGAGGGATCGCCGGTTGGGCAGTGAGTCTGATGGAGGCGATCGGCGGCCCAGGCGCCGGAATCGCCGTCGCAGCGGAGAACTTCTTCCCGCCCCTTCCCAGCGAGATCATCCTGCCCCTCGCCGGGTTCACGGCATCTCAGGGCGGCATGACGCTACTGAGCGCGGTGTTCTGGGCGACGGCAGGCTCGGTGATCGGCGCACTCGCCCTGTACTGGCTCGGCATCAAACTCGGCCGCGATCGGATGTATGCCATCGTCGAGAAGATGCCGTTCGTCGGGACGGAGGATCTGACCAAGGCCGAGGACTGGTTCACTCGCCACGGCCGGTCCGCCGTGTTCTTCGGCCGCATGATTCCGATGGTCCGGTCCGGCATCTCGATCCCGGCCGGAGTGGCACGGATGCCGATTCTGCAATTCACCCTCTACACCACGCTCGGCAGCCTGATCTGGAACTCCATCTTCGTGCTCGCCGGCTACTTCCTCGGCGAGAACTGGCACTACGTGGAGAACTACGCCTCGGTGTTCCAGTACGTCGTCATCGGCATCGTTGTGGCGTTGATCGCGTGGTTCGTGGTGAAGAAAACGAAGTCCAGGCGCGTCGAGGTGCAGTAGATCCTCACAGCTCGTCGATATCGATGAACCCGTCCTGTAGAGCACGCACCAGCAACGTCGCTTTGGTCGGAGCAGTTCGCCCCACTGCCGTGTACTTGGCTCTGATGCGCGTCAGATGTGTGTTGACGGTTCCCATCGAGAGATAGAGCGAGCGCGATGCCTCGGCTTTGGAATCCGAGATGAGCCAGGTCGTGAGCACTTCTACTTCACGAGCGCTGAGCCGTGGGTCGGGTGCGTCTCCGACGCGGATGTCGAGCACTGTCATGGAGGTCCTTGATGTCGGGCACCACCGCTGTCCTGGTGGAGCGAGCACGGCCAATGACACCGCACTCACTCCGCTGCGTCACTCCGAGGAATGACCTAGGTTGCTCTCACCTGAGAGTGAACACTGTCACCTGCGCCGCCGCGCTCGACCTCACCTCGGTAAAGTCCGCCTCTATGACCGAGCTCGACGCGACCGCCGCCCACTTCGTCGAGGCGGGTGTCGCCTTGCTGATCGCGCATCCGCAGAGGATTCTTGAACGGGGACTACGGATCGAGGACGTGGTCCACGAGGCCGACTCGTCGACAGCAACGTTCTTCCGCAAGTTCAACACCAAATCCGACTTCCTCACCACGGTCGTCGAGCATCTGACCCGAACACCCCTGCCCGCCGACGTTCGCGACACCGTTCGCACGCAGATGACGAACAGTGGCGCATCGATTCGCGCAGCGGTGTCGGCGCTCGTTGCGCACTACTTTCCGGCAATCGTCGACCAGAAGAGCACCACTGCGACTCTTCTCGACCATGTTTTCCGCGGACCTGCTTCCGCGGCACTCGCCGGCGGCTACCGCCTTCGAGACGACGCCCTACTGGACGCGTTCGAGGCACTGTTCGATCCCGAAGGTGGGGCCTTTCGCCGTCCCTTCACGGCCCGATCGTTCGCTGTGACGGTCAATGCCATCGTCGACGGCTTTCGCATCCGAAGTCAGGTGGACCCCGCTTCCGTATCGGCAGACGTGATGTCCGACGCGGTGCTCGCCTTCCTCGGGGCCGTCGTCGACACGTCGGGACATCATCAGCACCTCGATGATGTCGTGGGGGACGTCGGCGGTGTGCCGGTCGAGGAACGGCCGATGCCTCGCGATCCACGCGCTGCGATCGTCACCGCTGCCCGTGACGAGTTCGGAAAGCGCGGCTATTTCATGACGCGTATGGACGACGTCGCCGATATCGCCGGAGTACCGAGGGCGGCGTGCAAGACACTGTTTCCGACCAAGCCGTCCGTCATCGTTGCAGCACTGCAGAGCCGAGTCGATCGTCTTCGCGAGTCGGTGGACGACGACCAGTTGCTTGGCCTCGACGAGCTCACGATTCTGCAGAATCACATGCTGCGGTGCGCGCAACTCGCCGCCGACGAACTCGAATTCATGGACGCTCTCCTCGTCGCGGTCGCACACGACACGTACGGCGAGCCGGAGGGACTGATCTCGATCAAGGAGAAGCTCAACCTGCCGGCGATCATCGCACCGGTCATCGCACGAGGGCAGGACAGCGGTGTCTTCCGAAAGAGCTTCGGTCCAGTCGATCTCGCGGCAGGCATCACCAACACTCTGTTGATGCGGTGCTTCACCCGACGACAGAACAGCCCGCAGGACAACGCGACGTTCGTCGGTGAACTTCTCCTCGACGGACTCGGTACGCGCTGAGCGTGCTCGATGTACTCGGCCCGATCGGCGGCCAGGTCGACGACCAACCGCCGCCCACCGGTGACGTCATGAAAGGTCGCTCACGTCAAGGCCGTCCGGAATCCCCGAGCTTTTGTGCCGCCTCGCGCAATTGCACTCCGATGCGATCGGTCGCCTCGTCGAACAGATCTCGCGCCGCGCTGAGATTCAAGGAGGCCAGCTCATCGCTTTCGCGCTCCTCGAGTTCGGCGAAGTCCGGAGACCCGTGATGCTCGATCCACCGCATCTTCTCGAGTTCCTTCTCGATGTCCATCAGTCCGTCCAGATACGAACGCAATGCCGTCAATCGCAGTATCAGGGTGCGTTGGCGGTCGGCGAGTGCTTCGGTGCGCCGGGCGTACATCGCTTGCACCTCCGCATCGTTGGCGAGATGACCCGACGGTGGGCCACCGAGACGATCGAAGGCAGCCTGGAGCAGCCCTGCACTGCGCGCTACCGAGGCGACTTCCGCAGACAGGTCGATGCGCACGATCCGGTGCGCTACGTCATTCGCCGTCCATGCCGCAAGGCCCTCGATAGCAGTAGCCAGAGCAGCGACGACGTAAACGACACTGCCCGTGACCGTCTTTCGCAGGCTCTCGAGCTCTGCGATGTCGGCTTGTCCTCGACTTGCCGGCTCCCGATCCACGACCTTGCGCACTCTGTCCAGCCTGGTTGCAGTCGGGGGATCATGCACAGTGGATGTAGCGGCGAGACGCCAGGAGGTAAGTGCCTCTCGGACGAAGTGGCCGTGCGCTCCACGCCACGCCGGCTTGCCGAGATCGACCAGTGCGTCGTCGATCGCACGCTGATCCTTCGACCGACGATCGAACGGGTTCCATCCCATGTCCACTCCCCACGCAGTCAGTCCTTCGGAACACGGTAACGACTGCCCATGAACACGAAGGCCGCATATCCCAGAATCGCCACCACATAGAGCACCGTCGGCACCACGAAGACCCAGACGCTCACCGACGCATCGGTCGTCGTACCCGCAACGACGCATATCCAGGCGAACAGCAGTGCAGTCGCGACACCGATCCAATCGAGGTCCTCGGACATCTTGCGATTCAGTTCGGGCCGATTCTCGGCGGAGGTCCAGTACTCGTGCAGTCGTCGACTCGGCAGATTCACCATCTGGGCCGGGACCTTGGGAAGCCACCAGCCGACGCTCGCGAACAGCCCGATCATTACGAATCCGGTGCCGCCCATCGTGAGGAGAAAGGAAAGCTTCGAGTCCATCCGATCCACCTGACCGGATCCGTCGAAGTGCGCGGGCACTTGATCCCCCGCAGTGACGGCAACCCATATCAGAGCGCCGATGAACACCAGAGTTGACAGCAGTAGGGCTGCACGCGAAAGCTTCATCGGAGTCCACAGTAGCGCCGGAGGCACCGATGCCCAACAACGAGTTCGGGGACTTCCAGACCCCGATCGAGTTGGCGCGCGCGTTGGTGAACACACTGCCTCGACAACGGTGGACTCGCATCCTCGAACCCACCTGCGGTGTCGGGAACTTCCTGTCGGTGATGGCGCAGAGTCATCCCGAAGCAGAGCGCGTCGGGATCGAGGTACAGCCCGAGTATGCCTCTTCCGCATCACAATTCGGAAGGATTATCACTGCGTCGATCTTCGACTTCGACCTGGCGGGTGATGTCGACTGGACATCGGAGCCAGGCCCGACTCTCGTCATCGGAAACCCACCGTGGGTGACCAACTCACAACTGTCGGTGCTCGATTCCATCAATCGCCCTTCCCGCGCGAACACCAAGAACGCTCGCGGGATCGACGCGATCACCGGAAGCTCGAATTTCGATATCGCAGAATTCATTTGGATCAAACTCGTCACCGAGTTCAGCGATAGACCGGTGACCATCGCGATGATCTGCAAAACCCAGGTAGCTCGAAACGTTCTGTTGCACTGTGCTCGACACAGCCTTCCTGTTACCAGCTCGAGTCTGCGAATGATCGATGCGAAGAAGTGGTTCGACGCAGGGGTCGATGCCTGCTGGTTCACGGTTGAACTCGGGCCGGGCAGGACCGACTACACCGCGCAGACATATCCGCGCGTCGACGCGTCACAACCGGACAACAGAATCGGGGTCGTCGACGGCCAACTGGTCGCGAACGTCGACGCCTACGAGCGAAGCAAGCAGTTCGATGGCGTCAGCCCACTGATGTGGCGTCAGGGCATCAAACACGACGCGTCTGCCGTCATGGAATTGGCCGAGAACGACGGCCCACGAACCAAACTCGGAGCTTCGGTGGATATCGAGAAGGACTTCCTGTTTCCGCTGTTCAAATGTACCGACGTCTATCGCGACAACCTGAGCGTGGTGTCGCGTTGGATGATCGTGCCGCAATCGCACACCGGTGACGACACCGAGCTACTTGCGTCGACTGCACCGAAGCTGTGGAAGTACCTGACCGACAACGCCGCTGTGCTCGACGGGCGGAAGTCGTCGATCTACCAGAAGAGGGCCCGCTTCTGCATATTCGGTGTCGGCCCGTACACGTTTGCTCCCTACAAGATTGCGATCTCAGGGTTCCACAAGATTCCACAATTCAGGATGGTCGGGCCCTACGACGGCACACCGGCGGTGTTCGACGACGCCACCTACCTGCTCCCTTTCGAGGATCCCGCATCGTGCGCAGTCGCCCACGCGCTACTGACCGGGCTGGAAGCCACCGATCTCATTGCTGCTCTGGCATTCTGGGACAGCAAGCGGCCGGTAACGAAGAAGCTCCTCCAACGCATCGACCTCTCGGCCATCGCCCGGGCAACGGATCCCGCTGCTCTTAGGGAGCGTTCCGCCGCAACCGCGGCCGCGCACGGCCCAGTGTTCGAGGCAGCATCGCTCACTCACGCGGTCGATCGTGCGAGGGGACACACACTGTGACAGCCGATCCACCTCAGCGACAACCCGTTCCGGAGCTGGGGCTCCTTCTCATCGGCGGATCCATGTTCTTCGTGGCCACCGTCGTCGAGTGGGACGCCTTGTTCATTGCGTCGATCTTTCTCTGCGTATTCGCTGGTTTCGCAGCCTTGATCTCGACACGATTGTCCCGTCTGAGCCGCCGCACCATCGCACTGCTCACCATCTTCGGACTCGTCCTGACGGGTATCGGCGCCGCGTACATGGTGAAAGACGCGTCGGAACCCGTCATCTTTTCTCCCGGACTCCTCCTCTACCCAGGCGGAAGCCTCACGCTGTCCGGAATCATCAACCTGCTGTCGGGCCACTCGCAGAAGTCGCGCCGACACAGCGGACACACGGGGTTCACAGATCGGTCTTGATCGTTTCGGCCAGTCGGTCCAGGTAATCGGCATTGCGTTTGTAGTGCACCCACGGCCCGATTTTGGTGCTGGTCACCAGGTGGGCGCGTTGTAGCACCGCCATGTATTGCGAGGCCGTCGATTGCGAGACGCCCGCTCTGGATTGAATGTGCTTGAGGCACACCCCTACCTGGTCGGCCGGTTCGAGTTGGGGCGGAAAATCACTCGGGTCCTTGAGCCATCGCATGATCGCCAATCGGGCCGGGTTACTGAGCGCACCGAACACTGCCGCAAGCTCCGCGGGGTCCAGTTCGTCAGCCACCCTCGAAGCGTACTCCAATATCGCAATATCCCGATCTGTGGTCTACTTGCCTGGACATCGCAATATCGCGATATCCAGATAAGGAGTAACTCATGCAGCGAGCAGTAGTCGTGGGTGCCAACGGAGTGATCGGCGGAAACCTTGTCGCCCACCTGCAGCGAAGCAGGGATTGGGACATCATCGGGCTCTCACGGCGCGGAGGTGTCGACAGCGAACGCGTCCAGCACATTGCGGTGGATCTCCTCAATGGCGAGGAGACTCGACGCCGGCTCTCGCACCTGACGGACGTGACACACATCTTCTACGCCGCGTATCAGGAACGCCCCACCTGGGCCGAGCTCGTACCTCCCAATCTGGAGATGCTCGTCAACGTGGTCTCCGTGATCGAGGACAGTTCGCCCACTCTGGAACACGTCAGCCTGATGCAGGGATACAAGGTGTACGGCGCGCATCTGGGTCCGTTCAAAACGCCTGCCCTCGAATCCGATCCACCGCACATGCCGCCCGAGTTCAACGTCGACCAACAGCACTTTCTGGAGACCCGTCAGGTAGGCAAGACGTGGACCTGGTCGGCAATGCGGCCATCGGTGGTGTGCGGCGTGGCACTCGGAAATCCGATGAATCTGGCCACCGTCATCGCTGTCTACGCAACCATGTGCAAGAAGCTGGGCGTACCGATGCGTTTCCCGGGCAAGCCCGGTGCCTTCGGATCGTTGTTGGAAATGACCGATGCATCGTTGCTCGCCGAAGCGACGGTATGGGCCGCAACCACTCCCGAGTGCGCGAACCAGGCGTTCAACATCACCAACGGAGACCTCTTCCGCTGGAAGGACATGTGGCCGCGCATCGCGGGTCTGTTCGGTGTGGATACCGCCACCCCACTGCCCATGTCTTTGACCGATGTGATGGCCGACAAGGAGTCGCTGTGGGATTCGATCGTCGCCGAGCACGATCTGAAGCCCACTCCCTACCGCGATGTATCTGCCTGGGGATTCGGCGATTTCGTGTTCTCCTGGGATTACGACGTCATCTCCGACGGTTCCAAGGCGCGCCGCCTGGGCTTTCATCGTTTCGTGGACACCGAGGCAATGTTCGCCGAGATCTTCGCCGAGCTACGTCGCCTACGGATCATTCCCTGAGGGGAGTCACCATGCGCACCACCGGAGTGGGCCGGATAGTTTGAAACGGCACGAACGCCGATCGAGACCTACGGGAGAACAATGCATCCGTTCGACACAGCAGTCGCCCTCGAGACCATCGGCGACGGCACCTACCGAGGCAGGACGTCAGCGCCGTACAACAACATGGTCGGCCCGTTCGGTGGCCTCACTGCTGCAACGTTCGTTCGAGCCATCGAACTGCACCCGGAATGCCTCGGATCACCGGTCTCGCTCACGGTCAACTTCGCCGGTCCCGTCTCCGAAGGCGAATTCGAGATCTCCGCACGTCCGGTGCGAACCAACCGAAGCAACCAGCATTGGTATCTCGAACTGACGCAGAACGGTGCGGTGGCCACCACGGCTACAGCAGTGTTCGGAGCGCGACGCGACACCTGGGACAACATCGAGGCGACGGTCCCTGACGTTCCCTCCCCCGCCGACACCAAGCAAGGCGGTCTACCCGACGCCATCGCGTGGGCTCAGAACTACGAGATGCGTTTTGTTGCAGGTGCACTGAGCGAACAGGAGTCCGCAGACTCGACCGAAACTCTCTGGATCCGCGATACACCGCCGCGGCCGATGGACTTCGCAGCCTTGACCTCGCTGAGCGATGTGTTCTATCCCCGAATCTTTCAGCGGCTGGGCAAGTACGTTCCGGCGGGCACCATCTCGTTGACGACCCACTACTTCGCGACGCCGAAGGACCTCGAGCAGCACGCCGACGGCTACATCCTGGGCACCGCACGAGCACGCCGCTTCCATCAGGGCTACTTCGACCAGACGGCCGAACTGTGGACCGAGGGCGGGAGTCTGCTGGCCACCAGCCACCAGGTGGTCTATTACAAGGTCTGAACCGCCGACGACTGCTCCAGCACCCGACGCACAGCGCCACGCGCACCGCTGTCCTGCAACAAACGCTTGGCTCGCTGGTACGCACCTCGTAGTCTCGGGTTGCCCACAAGGTCCCCGAACACCGCCCGGTTGGTCAGAAACGCGCCCGGGTTGTCGTGGTCTTCCCACGACAATCGTTGCAAGCGTTCGGCATCGGCGTCGATCATCGGAACATCCCCACGCTCGTATACCGCACACCACCCGGCGAGGACCAGGGCGGCATGATCGACGGATCGATCCTCGGCAAGTCGGTCGCGGATCACCGGCAGTACGAATTTCGGGATCCGTGCCGATGCGTCGACGATCTGACGTTCGAGAGTGTCGCGAACTGCCAGACTCGAAAATCGTTGCAGCAGTTGCTCGATGTAGGCATCGAGGTCGATTCCCGGTACCGGCGCAAGCGTCGGGGCGGCCTCGGCACGCATGTACGACGCGACGAATTCGCGCAGGTCAGGACTGGCCATGACGTCGTGCACGTGGGTGTAGCCGGCCAGGATACCGAGGTAGCTCATGGCCTGATGAGAACCGTTGAGCAGGCGCAGTTTCATGTGCTCGTAGGGGGCGACATCGGTCACGAGCTGCACGCCGACGTCTCCGAAGGGTGGTCGCCCGAACGAGAAGGAATCTTCGAGTACCCACTGCGAGAACGATTCCGACTGGACCGGCCACAGGTCCTCGATGCCGAAATCGCGTCGCAGGTCGTCGACGACGGTGGGCGTTGTTGCCGGGGTGATGCGGTCGACCATCGAATTGGGGAATGCGGCCGTGGCATCGATCCAGTCGGCCAGATCGCTGTCGTGGTGGCGAGCGAAAGACGTCAGCGCGGTGCGAGTGACCGTTCCGTTGTGGACGATGTTGTCGCAGGACATCACCGTGAACGGCGGAATTCCGTGGAATCGGCGGGTGGCGAGGGCAACGGTGAGAAACCCGAAGACACTCGACGGCGTGGAGAGGTCCTCGAGGTCGGCGAGCACCGCGGGATCGGTCGGCTCGAACACTCCGGTCACATCGTTCACGCCGTAGCCGGCCTCGGTGATGGTGAGCGAGACGATCATCGTGGCGGGTGAGCTGAGCACGTCGAGCACTCCCTGCGGATCGTCGGGTGCAAAGACGAAGTCCGCGACCGAACCGACAACCCGCGCCTCGCGTCGGCCATCGGGGTCCACCGTCACCACCGTGTAGAGATGATCCTGAGCGTCGAGGATCTCCCCGATTCTTCTGTCTCCCGGCAGGACTCCCACTCCAC
Organism: Rhodococcoides navarretei; assembly: GCF_038069675.1. Taxonomy (NCBI): domain Bacteria; kingdom Bacillati; phylum Actinomycetota; class Actinomycetes; order Mycobacteriales; family Nocardiaceae; genus Rhodococcoides; species Rhodococcoides navarretei. Next base: position 1,661,918 of record NZ_JBBPCN010000001.1, on the reverse strand, counting down.
ACAGCGCCCAGTCGAGATGACCGGCGGCGAGAAGGCGATCGAAGTAGACGGCCTGATGCGCACGGTGAAACGCACCGACCCCGAAATGCACCACGCCGCAGTGCAGTTCGTCCGCGTCGTACTCGGGCTTCGCAACGCCCGCAGGCAGGTCCTTCGATGTGGTGCGACGAAGCTCGATCATGGCGGGTCCTCGGGGTCGAATGAACGTGGTGAGCGGTGGCGCTCCCGGGCATGTTCTGCCACCAGGAGCACCACCGCAGTTCAGGGGTTTACACGTCCGGAATCAGCAGGACGACTTGTAGACGTACTGCGCGCCCTCACCGTCGATGTTGTCGGCGGTGATGACGTGGAAGCCGGTCGAGATCTCGGCGGTCACCGGCTCGTCGTTGATGGCGGCCATGGCCTGCGCGACGCCGTCGGTGCCGATGGTGTCGGGCTGCTGCGCGATCAGAGCCTGCACTGTTCCCTCACGAAGCTGCTTCACCTGTGCGGGGCCTGCGTCGAAGCCGATGATCTTGACCTGATCCTGCTTGCCCGCCTGCCGAACTCCGGTCGCGGTGCCCTCGGCTGCGAAGGTGTTCGCGGCGAAGATGCCGGTGATGTCGGGGTCCTTGGCCAGGGCGGCCGAGACCAGACGAGCAGCTTCGGCCGGGTCGTTGTGGCTGTACTGCACGCCGAGGTAGTCGAAGGCAGGGTTGGCACCGACGGCTTCCTCGAAGCCCTCCACTCGGGCGTCGGCAGTGGAAACGCCGGGATCGGTGGAGATGACGAGCACCTTGCCGCCCGCCGGGCTGAGCCGCTCGATCGCGTTGAATGCTTCTGCCCCACCGCCCTTGTTGTCGGACGAGATGGAGGAGACCGCGATGGACGGGTCTTCCAGGGTGGTGTCGACGAGAACGACCTTGATGCCCGCTTTGGACGCTGCCTCGAGGGGCGCCTGCATGGCAGCGACGTCGGTAGGCGCAATCAGGATCGCCGACGGACGTGATGCGACAACCGAATCCACGATCGGCTTCTGCAGGGTGGGATCGAACTTGACCGGGCCCTGGGTGTCGACGGTGACGCCTGCATCCTTCGCCGCAGCTTCGATTCCGCACTGCATGCTGATGTAGAACTCGTCGCCACTGACGCCCTGGATGAAGGCGATGTTGCCGCTGCCGCCACCGCTTCCGGAGTCGGACGAACAACCCGCCAGGAACATGGCGGAGACCGAAGCGACACTCAATGCAACGACGGCGGTGCGTGATGTGATCATGGTCGACTTTCTTGTAAAGGGTTGTGATGAGGGGAGTTCGGAGCTGGCCGGAGCTAGGGACTTCGGGACCAGAGTTTCTTGAGGGAGCTGGGCGATTGACCTCGGCTCGCCGCGTCGCGTCGACGCTGATCGAAGTAGACCGCTGCGATGAGGACAGCACCGACGGCGACCTGCTGCCAGAACGGCTGGACGCCGACGATGACGAAGCCGTTCTGCAGCACGGCAGGGATGAACAGTCCGACGACGGTGCCGAACATGGTGCCGATGCCGCCGAACAGGCTCGTTCCACCGATGACCACTGCCGCAATGACATTGAGGTTGGTCTGCGACTGCCCGGCGATGGCGGTGGTGCCGTACTGGGACAGCGACAGAATCCCGGCGAACCCGGCGAGGGTACCGGAGAGCGCGTAGACCTTGACCAGGTGCATGTCCACCTTGATGCCGACGCGTCGAGCAGACTGCTCCTTGGAGCCGACAGCAAAGGTGTAGAGGCCGAACTTGGTGCGATGCAGCACGATTCCGAAGATCACCACGAGCACCAACGCGATGCTCGAGATCAGGGGAATGGTGGTGGCCGGGAAGTTTCCGTAGCCGATGGTGTCGACCAGAACCGGTGGTACGTCGCGGATGTCGACACCCCCGGTGATGACCTGCGAAAGACCGAGAGCGCCACCCAAGGTCCCGAGAGTCACGATCAGCGGAGGCACGTTGGCCTTACCGATCAGGAAACCGTTGAGCAATCCCCAGCAGAGGCCACACCCCAGTGCCACGACGATTCCGACGGCCGCCACTCCCCATCCGTCGCCGCCGATCGCTGCCATGGTCTTGGCCGAGACGACGCCGGAGAACACGAGAACGGAGCCGACCGAGAGATCGATGCCGCTGGTGACGATGACGAACGTCATGCCGATTCCGAGAACGGCCAGGATGGAGACGTTCTGAATGATCTGGCGGATGTTGCCCCACTCGGGGAAGCTGCCGGGAGCCATGATCGAGAACACCAGGCAGATCGCAGCCAAGACGAGCACGATCTGAAACACCTGAACCCGGGCCAACTTACCGAGCGCTTCGACGAGATCGAAGGAGTGGCGAGACGGCTTGTCGCCGGGCGGCATCGGCTCGAGGGAGGGGCTGATGGTCTGGTTGGTCATCGTGTGGCTCCGGTGGTTGCGCCGGTCATCGCGCCGACGAGTTCTTCCATGGTCGTGTTCTTGGCGTCGAGAGTGGCCACGCGCTTGCCCATGCGCAGCACCTGAACTCGATCGGCAACTTCCATCACGTGCGGCATGGAGTGGCTGATGAACACCACGGCCACTCCCCTGTCCGCCACGCGGCGAATGGTGTCGAGCACGTTGCGCGTCTGGACGACTCCGAGCGCTGCGGTCGGCTCGTCGAGAAAGACGACACCCTTGGCCCAGGCGACTGCACGCGCGATGGCAATGGCTTGTTGCTGCCCACCCGACATCGCTCCCACCGGAACGGTCAGGCTACGCACGGTGGCTCCGAGTTCGTTCAGCGCGTCCTGCGACTGCTTGCGCATCGTGGAGACGTCGAGAAAACCGAGATGGCCCAGCAGCCCCTTCGCCGGCAGTTCGCGTCCGAGAAACATGTTCTGCTGCGCGTTGAGGTGCGGCGCGAGGGCGAGATCCTGGAACACCGTCTCGATGCCGAGTTCCGCTGCGACGGTGGGGCTGTCGAGATCGACCGCGGTGCCGTCGAACAGGATCTCGCCGGTGTCGACGGCCAGGCTGCCCGAGAGCGCCTTGACCATCGTCGACTTGCCTGCGCCGTTGTCGCCGATGAGGGCGACGACCTCACCCGGGTAGATGTCGAAGTCGGCTTCGTCGAGGGCGCGCACGTTTCCGAAGCTCCTCGACAATCCCCTCGCTTCGAGGATCGGTGTCGCAACAGGTGCAACGCTGGCCATGGATACTCCTAGGTCGAATCGAGAAGCTTCGAGTGCGGGATGGACACCCCCACCGGCGCCCGCAGCACGGTCCGTGGACATGGTCTGCGAAGCAGGTCGAGCTCCCTTCGGGGCTCGCTGTGCACATGAGTGTGACCCAAACAACTCGCATTTGTCACGCGTTTCGAGAAAATTCATGTCACCGGTGACATGGATGTGAACGGCACCTGCTGTGCCATGCCTGCGAGAAGCCCTTACCGGACCGAGAGGTACCGTCTCTGAACTGCGTCGATACACAATCTGGCCGTTTTCGACGCTGACGCAAGCGGGCTGAGGTACCGTCCATGACACCGATGACATATCCGGGCTCAGCGGAGCCGATGACATCGATGACATGACCATTCGGAGACAGTGAAGGTAGACCCCCATGGCGAAGTTCGACGGCCGGAAGATCTTGGTGACAGGTGCCAGCGGAGGCATCGGCTCGGCGACTGTACGGCGGTTGGTGGCCGACGGTGCCGACGTCGTCGCTGCGGGCCAATCGGTCGATGCACTCAACAAGCTGGCCGACGAGACCGGCGCAACTCCCCTGGCCTTCGACCTGACCTCCGAGAACAGCGTCCGCGAGGCTGTCGAAGGCCTCGAGCTGTACGGCGTGGTGAACTGCGCAGGATTCGGCGGCGAGATCGCCACGCCTCAGGACACCGACATCTCGATCTTCGACAAGGTCATCGCCATCAATGCGCGCGGCGCACTGTTGGTCATCAAGTACACCGTTCCGGCCATGATCGCGGCGGGTACCGGTGCCATCGTCAATGTCTCGAGCCAGGCCAGCCTGGTCGCCCTCACCGGCCACGTCTCGTACGGCTCGTCGAAAGCGGCTCTGGACAACATCACTCGTGTCTCTGCGCTGGAGCTCGGCCGGCACGGAATTCGAGTCAACGGTGTCAATCCGACGGTCGTGATGACGGAGATGTCTGCGTTCTACTGGGGTCGCCCCGAGATCGAGGAGCCGTTCCTGGCTCAGATGCCGCTGGGACGGTGGGCCACCGAAGACGAGATTGCCGCGCCGATTGCCTTCCTGCTGAGCGATGATGCTTCCATGGTGACTGGAGTGTCGTTGCCGGTCGATGGCGGCTACACCAGTCGCTGACGAGACGATGACGAGCAGACGGGGGTAGAACATGACCACCATGCAAGACGTCGCGGCGCTGGCCAAGGTCAGTGCCAAGACCGTCTCACGGGTGTACAACAACGACCCTCACGTCGACCCCGATACTCGTGCCCGCGTCACCGAGGCCCTGAATTCGCTGAACTACGTGCCCAATACGATGGCCACGTCGTTCCGCAACGGTCAGGCGGCGGCCATCGGAGTCGCCGTCCCCGATATCGACGATCCCTTCTTCTCGTCGATCGCACGAGCCATCGAGGAACGCGCCCGCGAGGACGACATGGCCGTTCTGGTCACCAGCCTCGGTCATGACGGCGATCAGGAGCAGGCTCTGGTGGAGTCACTGCTGCGTAGGCAGCTGAGTGGTTTGATCATCGCGCCGACCGGTGCACATCACTCCTACCTGGAGCGGTGGATCGACAAGACCCCCACGGTGTTCGTCGATCGGGCTCCCGATGGACTCAAGGCAGACAGCTTCGTCGACGACGATCACGGCGGGGCGGTGTTGGCCACCGACCACCTCCTCGACCTGGGACATACCCGCATCGCGGTCATAGGTGACAGCGCCGGCATCCCGACCAGCCGAAACCGGCTCGAGGGTTATCGGGAGTCGTTGCACGCACGCGGAATCGACTTCGACGACACTCTCGTCGCTCTGGGTGTGTTGGACCGTGAGGATGCCCGGGTGGCATTGACCGACCTGACCGCACTCGAAAGTCCGCCTACCGCACTGTTTCTGTCCAACGCGCGAGTGGCGATGGCATGCGTTCCTGTTCTGCAGCAGATGAATTTGCTGCATCTGGCGTTCGTCGGATTCGGCGACTTTCCCCTTGCCGATGCAGTGATGCCACCGGTGACGGTGATCGATCAGAATCCCGCGCGCCTCGGCCGGTTGGCCATCGAGCGACTACTGGGACGGATCGAAAATCCGACCAAGCGCTACAAGCGCCGCAACATCCTCGGCGTCGAGCTGATCGAGCGTCGATCCTGCACGCCCGGAAACGATCACCGCTGCGACTGATCCTCGAGCGCGTGCGCGACCAGGTCGACCTGCAGCGGGGTCGACAGTTCGGCATCGACCCGCAGATGGGGAACGAGCGGCTTCTCTGCCAGGGCATCCAGCGACCGATGGGCATCGCGCTCCGCCCCACGCGCAGCGCGCCTGCGCGCCAACAGCTCTGGCGAGCCGTCGACGTGCACGACCATCGTTGCAGCAGGAGCTACGTGCGAAACCAGTCGTTCCCACTCCGCGCCGGCGCTCAATTCGCGGGTGAACGGTGCGACCAGGACGGGGCGCTGACCGATCTCCACGAGGTCCCGAGCAGCGGCGAGCAGTACGGCGTATCGGCCGGCTCGGATGCGTTCCGAGTGCGGGCCCGCACTGTTCCAGTGTTGTCCATCCAAGAACGAATCCAGTTCGTCGAGAAGCGGATTGGTGAGAGTATCCAAGTCGAGCAATGCCATACCGAATCGTCTCGCCAGCTCCCTACCGAGAGTCGTCTTGCCACTTCCCGCGGCGCCGGCAACCACCAGAACCGGTAGAGATTCCCGTTCGATCCGGGAGACGTCTTGACAGACATGAGGCATAGCGGCAATCATACAAGACAACGTTGTCTCGCACCCACCCCAGAGCGGACACACTCCCCCCGATCGAGAGTTCACGTGACCGAGCGCGCAAGCATCAAAGACGTCGCCGCGTTGGCAGGCGTCAGCTTCAAGACCGTCTCACGGGTCGTCAACGGTGTGGATACGGTCTTGCCCGAGCTCCGCGAACGCGTCGAAGCCGCTGTGCAAACACTGAACTACGTCCCCAATTCGGCCGCACGGTCACTGAAGTCGGGATCGGGCAACACCATCGGTATCGTCGTCGACTCCATCGACGATGTGTTCTTCGCTTCCCTGGTCAGTGCCGTCGAGGATCGAGCCCTCGAACACGGTCTCGCGGTGATCGTCGGCAGCACCGGGTTCGACGCCCAACGCGAACGTGACCAGCTCGCGTTGCTGGCCGGCCAGCACGTCCGCGGCATCATCCTGGCGCCGGTCGGTGACCACAGCGATTTCCTCGTGCCGCGTCGTCGAACACTTCCCACGGTGACCATCGACCGTTCGATCGCGGGATTCGATTCGGTCATCGTCGACGACTACGGCGCAGCCAAGCGTGCCGTCGAGAAACTGGTCGAGGGCGGCCACACCCGAATTGCATTGGTCGGCTTCGACGATCGGCTGCAGACGGCACAGTTGCGCCGTGAGGCCTACTTCGATGTCCTCGCGGACCTCGGCCAGAAGCCGGACGCAGCACTTGCTCCCCCGGTGTCCCACGCCGCGGATTCGGTGCGGCCCGTCGTCAAGAAGCTACTGGCACTGCGCAACCCGCCGACCGCCTTCTTCGTCGCCAATGCACGGCATGCCACGGCGGTGGTGTCCGTGCTGCACGAGATCGGCCGCACCGACGTGGCGATGGTGTCGTTCGGTAACTTCTCGCTCGCCGACGCCGTCAGCCCGTCGGTGACCTGCATAGACCAAGACCCGTATCGCATCGGCACACTCGCGTTCGATCGCCTGGTGCAGCGGTTCGACGATCCGTACCTCGAACCGGAGCAACAGGTCGCACCGACCACGCTGGTGGAAAGACTCTCGCATGCACTCCCCCTACCCGTACAGAAATGAGACCAACTCCGTGAACCCCAGACTTGTTGCGGGACTGGACCTCGGAAGCACCGGCGTCAAAGTACTCGTCACCGACGATGCCGGCACCGAACTGCTCATCGAGCAGAGTCCCACACCGTGGTGCCACGGCCCGGGCGGAACCACCGACCTCGCTGCCGAGGACTTACTGACCACCATCGGGCAGTTGCTCGACGCCGTCGCTCGTCGACTACCCGAGGCAACCGGTGATCCAGCAGCCCGGATCGACGCCATCGCGGTGTCCGGAATGGGCGAGACGGGCTTCCTTCTCGATGAAGACAACGTTGTCCGCGCGCCGGCCTTCGCGTGGTTCGATCCACGTGGTCAAGAGCAGGTGGATGCGCTGCCCCAGGATCTGCGCGATCAGTTCGCCGGCAAGACGGGCCTTCCCGTAGGCGTGCAGGTCTCGGTGGTCAAGATCGCGCACCTTCGCGACAACGGACTGAGCTTGAACGGACTTCGCTGGTTCAATTTGCCGGAGTTCGTCGTACTGTCCCTCGGCGGCCGGCCGGTGGCCGACTACTCGCTGAGTTCGCGTACCGGACTACTCGATCAGGACAGCGGCGAACCATGGTCGGAGATGTTGGCGCACTTGGGCGTCGGAGCCGACTTCATTCCCCCCTTGGTCGACGCCGGAACGGACCTCGGAATCGCCGACGCGGCAGCACTTCCCGAGTCCATCAACGGCGCTCGTCTGACCGTTGCCGGTCACGACCATCTTGTGTCCGCGGTGTCCGGCGGAGCAATCCCTCACGACCGCTACCACGTGTCGATGGGCACCGCCGAGGTTCTGCTGCGGGTACTCGATTCGCCGTTGACCACGGCCGCGCGGAGCAGGCTCGCCGACCATCTCATCAACTCGGTGCGCCACGTGGTGCCGGGCCAACACGTACTCGTCGCCGGAGTCAAGACCGGTTTGCTGATGCGACGGGCGTTGCAGCTGTGCGACATCAACGATCGAGCCGGACGCGATCTACTGGACGAGCGAGTGTGCGCTCTGCCTTCTGGTGGGCCGTTCACCGACGGCGGTATCGACATCGCGGGTGCCCGTAACGACGACGGGGTTCTGTCCATCACGGTCCGCACCGATGGGATCGATTCGGCCGAGCTGTTCCGTTCGATTCTGTTGCACGGCAACGACGAAGTGGCTCGACTCATCGAGGCACTCGACGCCGAGGTGCCGCCCGCCAGGACGACTTTGCTCACCGGCGGCTGGGCCGGAATGGCCAGCGTGCGAGACGCACGAGCTCAGGTGCTGCCCGGCGTCTCGGTCTCGACCCGTTCACAGGACACCGCCTACGGCGCAGCACTGTTCGCTGCTCGCCTACTGACGCTCATAGAAATCTGAGCCCACATTTCTGTAGTGAGACAACGTTGTCTTGACTGCGCTCGACCCCAACACCCACCAGGAGAAGAAGATGAACGAACTCACCACCCTCGAACGCCGCGGAATGGCTGCCATCTCCACCGCGGACGGCAACATGCTCATAGTCGCCGGAGATCAGCGCAACGGCATGAAGGCCGTCATGAAGGACGCTACCGACGGACCGGGCTCGATCACCGTCGAGCAGCTCGCCGATGCCAAGGCCGATCTGGTGCGCTACCTCGGCAATCACGCGCCAGCCATCCTGCTGGACCCGGAGGTGGCACTGCCGAAGATCGTCGACGACGGTGTGCTCTCGCGCAACACCGCTCTGGTGGTCGGCATGGATGCGTCGGGCTTCGAGGAGACCGACGGTCTGCGCTACACCCGCTTCGTGGACGGCGTCACCCCGCGCGTCGTGCGTGATCTCGGCGGCGACGTCGCAAAGATGCTGTTCTACATGCGCCCCGAGCAGCAGGGCGTCGATTCCCGCGTGGCCGAGGAGATCCGCGACCTCGTCAAGGCCTGCTCCGCCGAGGGTTTGCTACTCATCGTCGAGATCTTGACCTACCAGCTCGAGGGCGAGTCGGACGAGGCGTACAAGGCCGGCTTCGGCAAGATCATCGCCGACTCCACGCGCATCTCGGTCGAGTGCGGTGCCAAGGTGCTCAAGCTCCCCTACCCCGGTTCCGCAGAGGCCTGCAAGGCCGTTACCGAAGCGGCACAGGGTGTTCCGTGGGCCGTTCTCTCGGCTGGCGTCGATCACGAGACGTTCATCGAGCAGGTCCGCATCGCCGTCGCCAACGGTGCCCGCGGAGCAATGGCAGGCCGGTCATTGTGGAAGGACAGCATGGCCGTCTCCGCCGAGACCCGCGAGGACCTTCTCACGAACCGCGCACTGCCCCGTCTGCGTGAGCTGAAAGAGGCTGTCGACGCCTGATTCGCGTCGTTCGACCGAGCCCGAACTCGCAGTTCGGGCTCGGTCGACGCCAGGTGGGTAGCGTGAAACCCATGAACGACGTCTCGAAGCACATCGACATCATCGCCGCGCCTGGTGTGTTCGCCGATCTCACTACCGCGCAGGAATTGATAGCCAGGGCCCTCGCCGCACGCGGATTGTCCGGCGGAATCGTCGACGCAGCAACCGGATCCGACGAGGTCATCGTTGTTCCCGGCGACAGAATCCCCGTCGATGCGTCAACGTACGGCAGTGCGGTTCGAGTCGACCTCGGGCAGTGCGCACCGGACAGATCTCCGGGCATCCGCGCTCACATTCGCGGCCGCGGACTCGACGGGCTGCGCTTCGCGATCGACAGTGTGTATTTCCACCGTTTCCATCCCGGCACGATCGTGGACTACGGGGATCACCCCGAGCAACGCGCCGAACTGCGTGTGCCGAGCGGTGATGGCCCCTTTCCCGTTGCCGTGCTCGTTCACGGTGGGTATTGGCGTTCGCGGTGGGAGTCCGACTTGATGGACGCGATGGCCGTCGATCTGACGAAGCGCGGTTACGCGACGTGGAACGTCGAATACCGTCGCCCCGACGAACACGAGTGGGATGCGACAACCGGAGATGTCGCGGCCGCGCTCGCAGCGCTGGCGACGGCGCCCGGTGATCTGGATCTGTCTCGCGTAGTCCTGTTCGGACATTCGGCGGGCGGTCAACTCGCACTGCGCGTCGCGGCAGATTCCGTCGGCCAGCCGGTCACACCTGCCCTTGCGGTCAGCCTGGCCGGTGTTCTCGATCTGCGGGTCGCCGACGAGCGCTGGCTCGGCGAGGGCGCGGTGTCGAATGCGATCGGTGCGCGATTCGCCGGTGCGCAGGAGACCTACGAGGCGTCGTCTCCGATCTCGAGGCTTCCGCTCGGTGTCCCGCATCTGGTGGTGAGTGCGGTATCCGACGACCCCAACTTGCTCGAAATCAGTCGGGCGTATTACGCCGCCGCTGCAGCCGGCCCGGATTCGGTCGAGTACATCGAAGGACCGGGCGGCCACTTCGCCGTCGTCGATCCTGAGTCGGAGATCTATCGGGACCTCCTTCGCGAGGTCGACACCCGAATTCGAGGTACCCGCGACCACGCGTCCGAGTAAGTCCGTATCGTGCATGGTGTGACGCGCAGCACACCGATGTGATGCCGAGACTTCAGGAGCGAGATCGATGAAGAGCACCATGCAGGACACCCCACTGTCCATCGGCCAGCTGGTTCGATTCGGGACGTCCATTCACTCCTCGGCCGAGATCACCACCTGGACCGACAGCGGACCCACCACGGTGACCTTCGGGGAGTTGGGCAGGCGGGCAGCCCAACTGGCGCACGGTCTGCGGTCGATAGGCATCGACGACGATCAGCGCGTCGGGACGTTCATGTGGAACAACGCCCCGCACATGGAGGCCTACATGGCGATTCCCGCGATGGGCGCAGTGCTGCACACGCTGAACATTCGACTCTTCCCCGAGCAGCTCACCTACATCGTCAATCATGCCGAGGATCAGGTGATCATCGCCGACGCGAGCCTGCTCCCCCTGCTGACGCCGCTGCTACCGACGTTCGAGACCGTGCGTCATCTCGTCGTCGTCGGAGTCGACCCGGCGCAGGTCACTGCACCCGACGGTATCGAGGTGCTGGGCTACGAGGATCTGCTGAGGAGTCAGCCAGAGGAGTTCGACTGGCCCGAGCTCGACGAACGATCTGCTGCCGCAATGTGTTACACCTCGGGCACGACCGGCGACCCCAAGGGCGTGGTGTATTCGCATCGCTCGATCTACCTGCACTCGATGCAGGCCTGCATGACCGACGCGATGGCAATCGCCCAGTCCGACAAGGTGTTGGCCATCGTGCCGATGTTCCACGCGATGTCGTGGGGTTTGCCCTACGCAGCGCTGATGGTCGGTGCGTCTCTGATCATGCCCGACAGGTTCCTCCAGCCTGCCCCGTTGGCGGAGATGATGTCGACTCTGCGGCCGACAGCCGCTGCGGCCGTTCCGACCATCTGGCAGGCTCTGCTTTCACACCTGGACGAGCACCCGGCGGATCTGTCGAGTCTGCGTGACGTGGTGGTCGGCGGTGCCGCGTGCCCACCGAGCCTGATGAAGGCATTCCACGAGAAGTACGGCGTGCACATCTCGCAGGCGTGGGGCATGACCGAGACCTCGCCGCTGGGCACCTCCGGCAAGCCCGACGCCGGTCTGTCGCCGGAGGACGAGTTCGATTTACGTTGCACACAGGGCAGATTCGTCGCCGGCGTTCGAGCACGACTCGTCGGCGATGCCGGTGAGGTGTTGCCCTGGGACGGCACGACCGTCGGTGAACTCGAGGTGCGTGGCCCATGGATCACCGGCAGCTACTACCGAGCCGATGCGGACGACAAGTTCGACGACGGTTGGCTGCGCACCGGTGACGTGGGAACCATCTCCGAGGGCGGCTACCTCCGCCTGACCGACCGCTCGAAGGACATCATCAAGTCCGGTGGCGAGTGGATTTCGTCGGTGGAACTCGAGAACCAGGTGATGGGCCATCCCGCCGTACGCGAGGCCGCAGTCATCGGCGTGCCCGATCCGAAGTGGGACGAGCGCCCCTTGGTAGCTGTCGTCGTGCGCGAGGGTGCGTCGGTGACGGCCGAGGAACTGAGGGAATTCCTCGACAGTCGTGTCGCGCATTGGCAATTGCCCGAACGTTGGACTTTCATCGATGAGGTTCCGAAAACCAGTGTCGGCAAATACGACAAGAAACGACTGCGGAGCTCACACGCCGACGGGGCGCTGGAGGTTATCGAGCTGGTATAGGGGAGCATTTCTCCGCGCGTCGCAGTTCGCCGCGTCTCAGCGCGACACCCTCAAACCGCACTCCGATGCGAAATCTGCGACAAACGCTTCGATACGAGGCTTGGTTCGTTGAACTTCACGAAACGCAAACCACCCCCACGCGACGTAAGCCACCGCGGCTACACACACCAGGCCGGCTGAGAGGACCGAAGCAAGAAACGACCGAGGAGCTAGCAGCGCCATGCCTACACCCAGGAGAACGGCCAACCCTCCGGCGAAGGCTGCTACGAACTCGGCCGGATTGGACTGCCGATAGTTCCGCTGCACCCCTACCCGGTAGAGCGCAAACAGTCCGTCGTAACGAGACCTGGCTGCCTCGTCGCGCAAGCCCATGGCTTCCAGGTTCTCTGCGAAGGCGAATTGCCGTTCCTTCCGCTCATAAGCCCGGGCGAGCGTCCTCGCGCGGCCGCTGAGATTCTCATCCCGCATTCGCCGCAGAAGGGTCGCGATGAGCGGCACACAAACCGCTACCAGCGCTGATACTGCAGACAGAGTCACCATTTCGTCCCCCTACGCATTCGGCCGACTACTTTGGTGACGAGCGTAGAACGGGCCACTGACAGCTTGGTCGTCTGAGCCTTGCGGGAAAGGCGAGTGCCAGCGGTATTGCCCATCCCGTGCACAGCGACCGCTAACGATTCGTGTTACCCCTCGACGGACCGGACTACCCGCTCCAGCCCCAGTTGTAGGGGTTCACCACGATTCGATACCAGGTGTCGGTGTTCTCGACGTTGGTGCACGGCACCACAATGTACGACTGTGACGCCTTCTCGAGCGACAGCGCCTTGTTGCAAAAGTACTGCGCGCCTTCCCCGGACTGCTCGGCGCGATAGACGGGGCCATAATGCCATTCGTCGGCGCTGGCGGTCGCAACTCCCATGGTGGCTCCGGCAGTAATCGGGAGGGCCAGTACTCCGGTCACCACTGCAATGCGTCTGTTGGTGCGCTTCATTCGAGGGCCTTTCGTCGGCGGCACGGTCTGCACAAATGTCGCCGGCCGTAATCCGGGCACCGACTCGATCCCTTCATGGGTGACGTCGCGCCAATCATCAGTCTCGTTACCGCTTGCGAAAGAGGAAGGTCGGCTAGCTGTCGACCTCGACGCCGTATCTGACCGCGAGCTCGGCCAATCCGTCGTCGTAGCCCTGACCGATGGGCCGAAAGCGCCAACCAGACCCTCGGCGATAGATCTCTGCAAGCAGCATCGACTGTTCGGTCGTAGCCGCGTCGAGCACAGCCGTAGCAACCGTCGATTCGAATCCATCGAGCGATACCGAGACGGCACCGACGTCACCGAACGTCTTGTCGCCATCGATCGCTGCGGCGACGACGATGCGCGCGCATTCGTCGGGAACGAGTGCCAGATCGATCCGTACACCCTGCTCACTGTCGCCGTCGATCGACATCGAGACGGCACCGTCCGAGGTAGCCGGAGTGTTGTAGAAGACGAAATCCTCGTCACTGGACACCAATTCGTCGTCATTGACCAGGAATGTGACGACGTCGACGCCGACGCGCCCGGACTCATCGGCGCCCCAGGAACTGTTGACCGTGAACAGTGTCTGATGAGGGTCGAGGTCGACGACGCCACCCCGTGGCACTAGCTGGGCGATTCGAGACCGCCGAGCGGGGAGCGGCGCAGGCACTTCGATCTTCAGTTCACGGTCGATCGCTGCCGGCGTCAGCAGTGTGAGGTCCCGTTCTTTCACTTTCGGCATCCGAGGATCCCCGTCGCCCCCGTCCAGGATCAGGATGTCGGTGACGCCTGCGCTGAGGTTCACAGCGGGCGTGGCCCCGAGTTGGATCAGACGGGATCGCATCAGTACGGACTCGGCGTGCGAACCGCCCATGACCAAGACCCTTCTTGCCTGCCAGGGCTTGGTGACTGGATCGGGCTTCTGCACGGGTGGCTTCGGCTGGGTCTGCGGCCGAGTACCTTTCGGCGATCCTGGTTGCACATTCCGCAGTAGGTCGAGCAATTCCGACTCCGAGATGACCCGAAGATCATGGGCGCGAGCACGTTCGACCTTTCTGCTTTCCGTTGTGGCATCCGAGCACACCACCACACTGGTGAATCGGCTGACGGAGTTCATCACGTCCAAGCCGGCTTCGGTGAGCTGAGCGGCCAGACGCAACCGCGGGATCCGCGTGTCGCCGCTGATCACGACTCGCATGCCCTGAATCAGTGCACCGTCCTCAGCAAGAGGACCGGGGTTCTCCCACGGGCAATGGGTACGAGGAACAGTGTCCGGATACAGCGTCAAGCGCTCGGTGCACGTGACGACGGGAAGGGGAAGTTCGAGCGACCTGGCCAGTCGAGCACTGTGAGTGAACACCTGCGCCAGCACTCGGGCATCGTCGTAGGCATCATGTGCATTGGACTGCAGCACTTTCCAGTGTGCGGCGAGGGTAGAGAGCTTGTGGTTCGGAGTGTCGAGTTGCAATCGTCTCGACAATGCGACGGTGCACAGTCGTTGCTTTGTCGGCATGTCGATGCCGGCACGCATCGATTCGAGCTTCAAGAAGCCGTGATCGAAGCTCGCGTTGTGCGCAACCATGGTTCGACCGTCCAGCAGATCCATCAGTTGCGGGGCGATCATGTCGAAAGTCGGTGCATCGGCAAGCCGTTCGCGCGTCAGTTTGTGGATGTGTACCGGACCGGGATCGCAGCCCGGGTTCACCAGAGTCGACAGTTCGCGCCCGACGCGTCCGTCCTCGTCGATCGTCATAGCGGCCACACTGAGCACCCGATCACGGGATGCCTTGAGACCCGAGGTCTCGACATCGACGACGACCCACTTGTCGCTGCCGCTTTTGAGCGCGTTCTTCACAGAGCTTCCACCAATCGACGCAGTCGGACTGTGGTGGTTACTATGCCGTACGAGCTGCTGATCACGAGTCAAATCGTGGCTAGCAGAGCTGGTTTGCGCTATCCGAAGGCTTAAGCTTTGGAACGCATGCCCTAAAAGCCAGGAAGCTCTCCCGACGCCATGTTCTGCGTGCTTATGCCTTTTTCTACAAGCATAAAAGCTATCCCTCGGATAGTTCGCGATGTAAGCTCCGATATGCATGCCTGCGCAAGCACAAGGAGAGATCATGGCCGAACCACGACGACGAGCTCGGAAGCACTCCGGCGACCTGGCCAGAGCCTTCGTCGCGCGTCGGCATCAGTTGCGCATGACTCAAGCCGATTTAGCGCTACTCGCCGGCGTGGGCCGCTCGACAGTCCAGGCGCTCGAGGGCGGAAAAGACACGGTGCAGCTCGACGGCGCGGTCGCTGTCGCGGAAGCGTTGGGCTGCGAGATCACATTGCTCACGCGCGCCGGATCACCTGTGCCGCCACTGGACGCGACATGATCCCAGTATCCGAGCTGCGGGATGTCGATGCAGCCGATGTCTACAAGGGCGATCTTCTCGCCGGCTCACTGACGCGTGTGGGGAACGACGTCGTGTTTCGGTACGGCAGCGATTACCTCGACAGCGCTTCTGCGCCGGATCTCGCGTGGTCGATTCCGAAGTCGTCGCTGGAGACGCGGGCATCGGGCGGTAGCGTCCCTGCCTTTTTCGCGGGCCTGCTGCCGGAAGGCGTTCGTCTCACCGGAGTGGTAAGGGCTACCAAGACGTCCGAGGACGATCACTTCACGCTGCTGCTGGCGGTCGGATCGGACACCATCGGGGATGTTCGGGTGCTTCCACGTGGTCAAGAGATGTCGTTGCCGGGCAATGCATTCGATTCGAGGCACCGCGTTCCAGATCTTCGTCGCCTCTTCGATTCCCTGTCAACGGGTGAGTCGGTGAGTCAGGATCCGTCCGCTCTGCCGGGCGTTCAGGGCAAAGTGTCCGCGCAGATGTACTCGACTCCGGTGTCGACTACGGCCGGGCCTGCCATTCTGAAACTCGCCCCGCCGGCGCGACTGCCGCGATTGGTCGAGAACGAGAGCTTCTTCATGAATCTGGCACGTAGATGCGGGCTTTCGGTGCCGGAACACCGCGTGATCGAGGACGACAAGGGAATCAGCGGTCTGCTGGTGGCGCGATTCGACCGGATCGGTGAACAACGGCTACCGCAAGAGGATGCGTGCCAAGTATCCGGGCTCTATCCCGCGTCCAAGTACCGAATGAAGACCGAAGCGGTGATTGGGCTGCTCGCGGACACTGTCGAGCGCGGTGGCGGTTCCGCGCGCCAGGCCACCGCCGAACTCCTTCGCTTGACGGCCTATTCGTATGCGATCGGAAACGGCGACCTGCACGGCAAGAACTATTCGATACACAAGAACTCCCGGGGACTCTGGTCGATCACACCCGCCTACGACCTTCTGTGCACGCAGCCTTACGCGTCGTGGAGCGATCCGATGGCATTGAACTTCTACGGGCGCGCGAACCGTTGGACACGAGCTCATTTCGTCGAGTCCGCCGGCCGCCTGAGAATGCCCGAGCGAGCGACTCGACGAATCCTCGACGACGTCTGCGCAGGCGTTCAAAACGGAATCGATGAAGTCGACGTGATCGGATTCGATGACAAACAAACTCGTCAGTTGAAGCAGCTACTCGATCAGCGCTGCACAGAGCTGTCCTGAACTGGTGCTGTGGTCGCCGTTCGGTGCAAAAGACAAGGTTCAGACCGAGATCGTGGCGCATGTCCTGCGATGCGCAAAGCAGGTAGTCCCCGCGCCCAAGCGAGCGACCGGGTAACGGATGGTCATGGCAGCAGGTTTGCGAGGCGTTCGGTGGCGGCAT
The DNA here is from genome assembly GCF_038069675.1 of Rhodococcoides navarretei. Taxonomy (NCBI): domain Bacteria; kingdom Bacillati; phylum Actinomycetota; class Actinomycetes; order Mycobacteriales; family Nocardiaceae; genus Rhodococcoides; species Rhodococcoides navarretei. Next base: position 1,644,978 of record NZ_JBBPCN010000001.1, on the reverse strand, counting down.
CCGTACCGAGTTCGTGTCGCAGTTTCGGGTGGTCGAGGTACAGCCGGATCCATCGAGTCAGGACTACAGGGTGGACGTCGAAGAATCGACAGTCGATCAAAGCGCCGGGGAAGAAAATCGGCTGTTCGTCCAGCTTGAGCCGGGTCAGTTTGGCGTGCTCGAACGAGCCGAGAATTGGTGCCCGCAGCTCAAGCTCGGGTGGCCATTTCGGTTTCAGTACTGCATCTTTCAGCGCTTCCCATGGAATGATCTTCCTGAACCCATACCCCTCTTGAATGACACCTTCACGTGTGAGTTCAATTCTCGGACGCCGCCGTCCACCGCGTATCAAGCCTACGGACAGAACGACGAACGGAATTGTGAATACAACGCCGACAACTGTTTCGCCGCGGATGCCGTCCTGTAGCCCTAGCCACATGAGTCCTGTCCCCGCCAGGACCATGATAACCAGACACAATCGAAACACGCCGTGCTTGTAGCGGACACTAGATCCGGTTGTAGTCCGATATACCGCCTGGCCCGTCGAGCGCCCGGCCCTGTGAGAGATACGCATTGCGGGAGTCAAACCGATCATCAGCCCGATAAGCACTCCCCAGAAAGAGGAAATCGAGCTTTCTGCAACCATTGATTGAATCGCGCCGAAGCTGATCGCGAATGCGAAGAACTCCAGAAATAACAGACCAGCAATGAATTTGATGTCGATCCGGTTCTCGTGGACGTACTCGGCCAGTCCAGAGGCTCTCGGATCATCGGTGTGCACAGTGTCTCCGGTCGTCATGGAAGCAAGTTTGCGAAGTGGTCAGTTGCGGCATTTGTACCTATTTTTTTCGTCAAGTATCGGAGGTCCAACGCCTCGGAGATTTAGAAGATTGCATTCCACACCCCGGTTGTGACGTCCTTGATTGCCGTGGCCGTCTCGTCTGCTGAGTTCCATCCCGCGTTTATGGAGTCAGCCACCGAGTGAAATCCGTTTTGGTAGAGGTCATCGACCATTCCGGAGGTGATAATTCCCACGAAAGCACCGCCTATCGCTCCCGCAGCTGTACCTACACCGGGGAAGGGAATCGCGGTGCCAATCATTGCCCCCGCGGCCACCGCGGCCCCGAACCCCAATCCACCGGCAACTACGGCCTGGTCGACAGGCTTACCGTTGGCGATGTCGTAGCCGATGCTGAGCACCGCCAAGCCGCCTCCAGCACGCAACCCCCATCTTCCGGCCTTCGAGTACAGGTCATCAGCGTTCCGGACCAGGTCGTCGGCCTGGTTCCGAAGAAAGTCGGAGAACCCGAAATCGCGGTAAACAGTTGAGAAGGGAGACCCGGCAGGGGCCGTGCGGGCAAACTCGGCCCACTGAACAGCCCGCGCATACATATCTTTGGCTTTCGAGGTCATCAACCACGCACGCGTTTCCATCGCCGCTTGCGCCAGGCCGATCGCTACCGAGCCTCCGAAGAAAAAGGTCTTGGCGGCCGCGTCGATGTAGTCGACTTTGATCTGCTCGCCCGCCGCGGTCTCGTCGCCTCGCAGTTGCGCGACTCTCCGCTCGAGAGCGTCGAAAGTACCGCGCAGGGCGTCGTCGATGGGTTCGATGATGGTGTCGTCGATGACGTCGAGTCCAGCATCGATTGCGTCCGATCGGATGTCACGCATCCCATCGTGCAATGCCTGTAGTGCCGCAGCGAATGCGTCGACCTTGGCGGCGTAATCTGCTGCTGCAGTGGCCAACTGAGAGGCACCGTCTGTAGTGGTAAGCGCCTGCGCGAAGAAGGCTTCGGATGCGGGGCCGTCCCATCCGGCGTCTGTTCGATTTCTGGTGCTATCCAGCGTGTCGATGGAGGTACTGAGGTCCGCGGCGAAGCTGCTGCGAAGCCACCCGGCGACAGCGTGCACAGAGGCCACGCTGCCGTCGACTTTCGTGTCGATGGGCACCGTCACTGCTCCCAGAGCGCGGCGTTGACCTCTTCGGCCGTGGTGACGTCCTGGGTCTCGTATTCGGAGGCGCATTCGTCGAGCGCGGCCGAGTACGACGCCAATGCGGTTTGCAGTTCGCCGCCGCGGCCGGTGAACAGCGCTAGAATCCCGGCCAGCGCCGGCGCTCCGATACCGGTGTCAGCGGCGTCGGGGATCGACGACGCTGCGGTGTCGAAGTCGTCGGCGATTCTGAGCATTGTGTCCGCGGAATCGCGCAGTACAGCAACGTCGACGTACAGGGTCATTGGTGGACGCTCCGACGTTCGTGCTGGGGAATCATGACGTCCATCAGCAGGAGGTCGAACGGATGTGACTCGTAGATTTTCGACAGGGCCGTTGTCGGCAGCACCATCCAGGGTTGGTCATCGCCACAACAGGTATGGAGCCGATCCAGTGCCGAATACGCGAGCAGGGCACTACGCCCGTCGCGGGTGGTGCGTAGGTCGACCACTGCCTGCTCCACGATGGAGACGTGCGCGGTGCACGGTACGTACACCACAGGTGGAATGTTGTCCGGTAGCCGCATCTTCTCCCCCATCGACCGTGGGGAGGTCGAACCCCACGACAGATCAGACGCAGCAAGTAGCCGTTCGGTTCCCTATCTTCGTCTGGCCCGCCACCGCGTCGCGCTCACACCATTGGACGCAGTCCGTGACGAATCGGTTCCACCGAACCATGCGAATCCATTCACTTCAGGAGCGGAAGCGCCGACGTGTTCCTCACAGACCAAGCATGTCGCGTAGTCGACGCACGCTCATCGCACCAACTCGCTCTTCTTCCGGGAAAGAGTCGAGAAGACGAATGAGATCATCGCGACGAGTCGGATCTGCGGCGGCATCGCGTGGCGTCCAACCTTCGAGGGCGGGGATGGACTCGCTGAGCCACTTCTGTTCGTATGCACGGACCTGTTTGTCGAGGAGCGCAGCCAGCTCCGGAGTCACCTCGACAGGCTCTGTCGCCTCCCCCGACCTCTCGGCCATCGCTTCTTCCGCCGAGAGGCGTCTTTGGCTCATCTGATCCGCATCGGGGTGAAGGGTCATCAGGTCATCGATCAACGTGTCGATTCGGCGTTCGGACATTGCTTCCAGCGTCAGTTGGGTGCCGTCCAGGGTGAGTGTGCCGAGGATGGCCGTTCCGGCCTTCCAGTGCCAACGATCGCCCTCCGCTGCCCCGTATTTGCGGCTCAGCCTCCGCCGTAGTCCCCCGACTTCACCGAGCTCGAACACTGCCTCGCACAACACCATCGGATCACCGTCACGCGTTTCGATTCGGCGAGGAGCCAGCCGGGCGCTGAGAAAGCTCACCAGATCTTCGGCATCGACCGGATCGGCGTCGAGGATCTCGATCAGCTCTGTACGTTGAGACGGATCGACGGGTTCGATTCCTCCGAAGATCTGGAACCCTTCACCGACGGGTACGACGCGCGAGCAGATGAATTGTCCTGCAGACAACTGTCGACTGGCCGAGCGTTCCGTGACGTCATGTCGGTCGCCGGTACGAATATCACGCAGCGACATGCCTTCTCCGGGACTGACCGATTCGATCTCGTGAATCGACCGTTCCACCAGGAGCCATTGCTGGGCCAGCATCAACTCGTCGGCTGGAAGTAGCGGGCCATGAGAAGTCACGAACTCGGCGAATCTCCCGCCCTCGAACAACACGACGTCGCCGACGAACGGTTCATCGAAGGCTTTCGCCAACGCATCGTCGCCACTACCGAGATGCTCCGTGCGGATGCGCGCCAGAGCGAGAATGAGCTCCGCGGAATTCGCCCCTGTCGCGTAACCACCGGCCTTCTGATAGAGCCACTCTCCGCGCTCCTCGAGTGAAAGACCGTTCTTGCCGAGGTGACATACTTTGTACTTGCGACCCGAGCCGCACCAGCAGCGATCGTTACGCCCCAGATCGGGGCGATCTTGAGGAACGTACGGCTCCAACATCTCTCGCAGATCCGCGCCTGCGTCGGGATCGATACGGCCGAGAAGAGACAGTCCACGGACCGCGTCTCCCCGCGTCGACGCGTACTCGGCGAGAGCCAGCACTGCAGGTTCGAAATGCGAGTCGGCGTCGAGTGCCTTCTCCAGCGCCTTCTCAGCCGATAGTGCGTCCCCGAGCCGGTCCAGCGCGGTAGCGCGGAACCAGTGCGCAGCTGCGGTCACCCGCCGCGGCCCTGCATTCAGCAACGCGTGTGCCACATGCAGCAACGCCTCCGCGGCCCCCTCGCTGTCGAAATGCCTGTTCAGCGCCAGGGCGGCTACGTCGGATCGAGCAAGTGAGGCGAGCTCATCTGCACCGTCCGATACCGCCGCCTCGGCACGCTGTTGGGCGTCGTGAGCGGCCTCGCCGCGGATGTCCCGCATGATGTCGCCGAACCAGATGAGTGCACGGGCCTCGTCGGTATCAACTCCGAAGGTGTTGGCGACAATGTTCATTCGCGTGGTGGCCGCCGCGGCGTCGAAGTCGAATCCTGTGCGGGCCACATAGTCATCGGATTGTTCGATGCCGGCACCGGCGTAGATCTCGGACAGCGGTGGTCCTGGTTTCGCGAAGAGGTCCGGACGGTCGTACATCAGTTGGTAGACAACAGCATCGCGCTCGACGCTCTCGTCTTCGGGCACAATCTCGTGCAGCGCGGCTGTGACGTCGATGTGCTCCAGCGGGCCGTCGACCGCTCGAATACGAACCACGCCGTCCACCACGACGAGCGATACGAGGTCACCTGGTTCGTAGTCGCTGAGCGTCCCCTCTGGGAGCACGAGCGCTTCGCTGGGCGGCCACTGCGGGTCATCGATGCCGCGAATGGTGAAGATCTGGTCGTCACCGATTCCTCGGTACTTCGTGCGAAGGCCAGCGGGATCCTCGGCGAACTGCAAGAGGGTCGTGATGGGCGACAGGTCGTCCATCGACTCGATGATGTCCGACGCCACCTCCCGGTGGTTGAAACGGTGAGTGAGGGCGCGGCCCTCCAACACCGTGGCGACTGCGATCTTCCGCATGTCCGGCAGAAAGGCCAGATCGACCGAATCGACAATGTCGACGAGTTCGTACATATCCCGCCGGCGTCCGAATCCTCGGTCGGGCATGGCAATCGCCCAGTCCTCGGTGCTCAGCGGACCGAGCTCCCGCAGGACATCGAGAGCTGCAGTATCGAGCTCGTCGTAATTATCGTTGTCGTCCATCGCGGCCACCATGAACGTGACGGTCGGGAAGGTGGACACCAGCGCGAGCCCCCGCGTCTTCCATAAGATGTGCGTGTGACTCCCCACCGCACAGGTCGCGACCTCGCCGAAGTGATTCCACTGTTCGGTCGCCGGGGATCCCGTACCACCACCGCGGACTTGGCCGACGACGTCGAGCCGACAGTCCAGTCCCCAGTCGAACGGGTGACGCCCCACGGCATCGAGCCCGCAACGCCAGACGCCGGCGAAGAGTTGGCAGCGCTGACCGCGTCGAAGCCGATAGCGCAGCTTCGCTCGCTTCTCGTCTGGCTCGGTACGTCACGACCGATCACCGGCACGGGTGTTCCGCGGCCAGGGTCGGTTCGCGAGCTGGCGAACGCCGTCGGCGTGGAGTTGGATGGGCGCGCATTGAAGTCGAGATCGATGCTCGAGATCCCAGGGTTGATGACACTGTGGGATGCGGCGAAAGCGGCCGAATTGATCGAGTTGACTTCCACCACAGCCGTTCCCGGTCCACATGCGCACGAGTTCGCCCACTCACTTGCCAGCTCCCTCGCCGCTCACCGAACGGCACTCTCGCACGTCATCGGTCGTCACTTCTTCAGCGAGGACCCCCTACGTCCGTCCCCGGCCGTCGATGTCGTTGCCGGACAGATCGTTCTCGCCGCGATGACGAGCACTCCGCGGACGCGGCTCCCGGCAGTCGGCCCGGTCGGTGCCGGGGATCTGTACGAACACATCGAGGCGTTGATACTTCGCGGCATGCTGGAGCGATTCATTGCCGATGGGTGGTTGGTCTGCGACGGCAAGTACACAGTGCCGCAACCTTTTCGCCCGGCCGTTCTGGATGCGATGACATCACTTCCCTACTACGAAACGGATGAGACCAGCCGATGATCATCACCGGGTTGTTTTTCGCGGAGTACGCACGGGTCAGCGAAGACATGCTCGATATCCTCGGAGGCGTCTGGGATACCTGCACGGTTCCACGCGACACCCGCATGCTCGAATGCCGCCTGGTCGCGCTGTTGCAGACGGGACCCGACGACATCGGTAAGGACTTTCCCGCGACACTCGAAGTGCTCGACGCGAACGGCGAACACATCGTGAATCAGGGTGGCCTTCAGATCCCCGGTGCCGGCTTCACCGGAGAGAATCGCTTCTGGTTCCTACCGATGCAAATGGTGTTTCGCGACGAAGGACGGCACAACTTCATCCTCAGCGCCGGTGGGGCCACCGCGAGCGTCGGGCTTCGCATCGCCTTCGGCTGACGTCGGGACGCGATGCTCATGGCCGCGCCGACATCCGACCCCGATCGCATTCTCGGTACCCCTTGCTATGGGAGGCACCCAGGTCCTTTCGAGGACACGAATTGCATACGCTTTTTTTGAACACCGAGGAGAGCATGTGAACAGTCCATTGCGCGGAGACCAGTACTTTCTCGCACTTGCACTCGAACAGGCGAGGATCGGTTGGGAGGAAGGCGGGGTTCCCATAGGCGCGGCACTCGTTCACGATGGCGACGTTCTTGCGGTCGGTCGGAACCGCCGAGTCCAGATGGACAGCGCAATCCGTCATGGCGAAACCGACTGCATCGAGCGAGCAGGGCGGCTTCCGGCGTCGGTGTACCGAAAGTCGGTGCTTTACACCACGTTGTCTCCATGCTTCATGTGCGCGGGAACCGCTCTGCTGTACGAGATTCCTCGGATCGTCGTCGGTGAGAACCGCTCGTTCGAGACATCGGAGAGCTTGCTACGCGAGCACGGCGTGCAGGTCGACGTCGTCGACAACGTCGAATGCGTGGAACTGATGGAACGCATGCTCGCCGAGCGTCCGAGCCTGTGGTTCGAGGATATCGGGGAGGACGCATGAGCGCTGCCGCCGAACCGGTTCTGTCTGTGCTCGGGTGACTCAGCGAACCAGCGCCTGCCAGGTCGCCTCGCCCGCGCGGTACCCCGCCTCGAACAGCCATGGCCACTCGGAGAAGTCCTCGGGATCGACCACCACAGTCTCGACACCACCGTTCCCACGCCGCTTGGGCATGTTCTCGGGATGGGATGAGAACCGATCCTTCAGGTACGCGGGCTCGAGACTCTGTCGGAATATCAACCACGTCTGCGGCGTGAAGCCCACTGCTTCAGCACGTTTCGCAAGGTCGATCCAAGCTTCGGCATTGGCGTACCTGCCTTCGAGCACCAGCCTTCGAGTCTCGATCATCGGGAACACGCCGTACCAGATCGGCGGGTAACTCAGTAGCGTCTGGCACCAAGTACGACGGCGTTCCGGCGGAATGGGTTCCCACTTCGCTTGCGCTGCTTCGAGTTCATCACTACCGGACATCGTTCACCTCGCCCCGGAGGTGCAACCCTCCATCGACTTGCACGCCTGCGGTTGCGGGACGCGCCGGTTCTTCCCCTGGGGCACCCTGTCGATGGAGACGGGGTTGCCGAACAGCCGGCCAGGTACGTACGGCTATTGCTCTTGAACCTTCATCCACAGTAGCCGAGGGGTACGGGTTGGACAACGAATTTCCACCACTGTCGACATTCACCTCGAATACCGATTCAGCGTCTGGACAGAATCTGTTCACCCGCCCAGCGGCATCGATCGACTCGAACCTCGGCGCGAAAAGTCACCTGCCCAGACCCTCCGCGATCTCCCCGATGGACTGCAACGTCCGCTGATCGGCGTACTCGGCCTCATCGAAATAGCGCTTGAACACGGACCGCATCAGTTCGATGACCTCGATATGTTGCATCAACACCACGCGCAGTGATCGATCACCACTGTAGGCAATCCTCTCGAATTTCTTGCCGAGCTGTCTGGCCGAATCCAAGGTGCCGAACGCCTCGACGTCGACCAAGTACTCCGTCTTACGCGCCATGTCTCCTAAATGCCTGATGTAGGCAGCGCATACCTCGTCGCACTGGAACGCAACGCCTTCTGGAATCTCGAGCTGCCCGGCCTCTGCCTGCATCGACAGCGACTGCCACTGCCACTGCCACTGCTGCATCGAAGCCGCCAGCTCGTTCGTTTCTGACCCCATCAGTTCCTCCCCAACTAGTTCGATGAAGGCATGGATGGCCGGAGCGAACGCGCCAACCGTTCCACCTCGACACACGGATCTCCGAGGGGCTGGGTCGCCAGAAAGCCGTCGAGGACGAGGTAGAACACGCCATTCGGGTGTTCGAAGGCGACGCCGCAGTTGACCTCGTCGTACTGAGTAGTCCGGCGGAACCGCAACCCGTCGAGGCCCTCAATCGGCTCGAACTGCCCGAAACGTCCACTCCCACGCAGATAGTCCAGACTTTCAGTGGACGAGAAGATTCCGAGGTGATACCACGGCGTTGGCAGAGGGTTTGTCCAGATACACGTCATCCAGTCTTCCGAGATCGGCAGATCCCCCACCAAGTTCGAAGACTTCGTCTCCACGGCCAACCCCGCACCTTCGATGGCAGCGTCTGGGATGGTGCACGGATCCCACGCCCCGTTCGCCGGAGCGGTTGGCATCACCGATGTCGTCGACGGTGCTGCAACGGGTATGCCTTCGGTCGCCCCTCCGCATCCGGTTGCCACCAGCATCACGCCGGCCGCACTCCCGATCAGCAATCGCATCTTGCTCACAGCACTCCGTCCATGGAACCCATCCTTGATGTTGGACGCAGCTACCGCGACATCGGTTCCATCGGATCGGACGCAGTTGTGCCTGGCGTTTCCCGATCGGTGCGACGATTGCCCCGCTCGAGTGGACACCGTCGCACCCCGGGGCGAAGCCGCGGCAGGGAACGAGCCATCCTTCGACGACCGGGCAACACTCCGTCCGAATTTCTCTACGAAGATCGGACATCCGTCATCATTGACGCGTGATCAAACAGGGAAGTGGTTTTGCTTTGCTCGGCGCGGTGATTGCAGTGCTGGGTCACTCGGCGACCTCGACTGCGGGGTACTCGGCGTACGTCTCCGGCGGGTCGTTCTATGGTCCGGACACCACGCTGGGGCCGTGGGTGCAGCCCATTGTCGCTGCGTCAGTCGGGGCAGTGGTCGGGATGCTCGCAGGCCTGGTGCTGTACCTGTGCGGCTTTCGATTCGCTGTCGATCCCTCTCGGCGAGTTGGGCTGGTCGCCGTTGCCGGTCTGATCGGAGTGACGCTGGGGATGACGCCCGTACTGATTCTGGTCGGAACAAGCTTTTCCGGTCTGAATTCGAGCGTCTCGACCGAGTACTTGCTGCCGATATACGCAGGCACCGGAGTTTTCGCCTACGCGCTCGGAGTCGCCTCGGTTCGGTTGCTGCTCAGGGCAAGTCACGATCCGTTGTCGTCCCGGACGACCAAGGTCGTGGCTGCCTTTCTCCCGGTAGGAGGTGTCCTCGCCACTCTCGTCGGAACGGGGACTGCCTGGATTCGCGGATTCTCCACGACGGCATCGACCTTCGTCGCCGTGATCGTGGCGGTGCTGTGCGTACTCGTGGCAACCTTTGCACTCGCGCGGGCGTGGGCATTGCGTACGACGGCCTAGGAGCTCGAGGCTCGACCTCCGCGCCGCCCTCGTAGTTCTCTGTGGCCCTCGCTATCGGACTTCATTGGCCAGACGCCGTCCAGCGTCGATCAACCACCGTCGCGGATCCGCCATGGCCGTCTCCCCACTGCCGGCAAGGTCCGTCAGCGACACGGTCCGCACGTCGACGTCCGAATCGACCGCCCCGGCGACCACCGCCACCGGAACTGAAGCGTCCGAACACATCTGGACCACATGTCCGACGAGTTTGCCCGTCAGCGACGTGCGGTCGAACTTGCCCTCACCCGTCACCACGAGGTCCGCTGCAGGAACCGCAGCCGACAGTCCTGTCAGCTCCGACACCCGTTCCGCCCCGCCGGATACACGAGCCCCCAGCGCGCACAGCCCAATTCCCACTCCGCCCGCAGCGCCGGTCCCCGGCATGAACGGATCGGCCGGCAAGCCGGCGTCGGCGAGCAACCCGGCCCAGCGCTGCAACGCCTCGTCGAGTACCTCGATGTCGGCGGCCGACGCACCCTTCTGCGGCCCGAATACCTGTGCGGCACCGTCGGGTCCGAACAACACCGCGCGCGTATCGGTCAGCAATTCGATGTCGGACGGCACTCCCGCGAGACCCGACGCGTCCACCGATCGGGCGACCAGCAGACCGGCACCGCCCTCCGGAACGTCCTGACCCAATTCGTCCAGCACCCGAACACCCAGTGCCCGGAGCACTCCCAACCCACCGTCGGTGGAGGCCGAGCCCCCGAGTGCCACCGAGATTCGATCCGAACCGCACTCCCGGATCACCTCTCCGAGCCCGCGCGTCGTCGCGGTCAGTGCATTCAGCGACACCATCATCGCGATGCCCGAGGACTCCGCCAGCTCGATCACCGCCCGGCCGTTCTCGAGCGTCAACCATCGCGCGTCGACGGGCCGACCGTCCGGGCCGCAGACACCGGACACCGACGACCACGTCGAGCCCGCCGAGCACGCTGCCAGCACATCGAGTGTCCCTTCACCCCCGTCGGCCTGCGGCATCGACACCAGGTCGTCACCGCTGCGGACAGCCGCCCACCCCTCGATCAGCGCCGCGGCGGCATCGACAGCGTCGATGGTGCCTTTGAAGGAATCGGGGGCGAAGAGAATTCTCATGCGATCAGACCGGGCAGAACCAGATCGCGGTAGCGCTGCTTCATCGTCTCGATCACCTGGTCCCCGTCGGTCGCCCACACAGCAGCGTTGAAGATCTCCACTTCCACATCACCCCGGTATCCAGCGCCTCGAACCCATCGGCCGATGGACTCGAAGTCGATCACACCATCGCCCATCATTCCGCGCGAGAGGAGGGGGTCGGCTTCCATCGGCACCAGCCAATCGCACACCTGGTACGAGCTGATGCGGCCACGCTCACCAGCAATTCGGATCAGTGACTCCAGATCCGGATCCCACCACACGTGGAAGGTGTCGACGACGACGCCCACGGCCTCCACCGGGTGCGGCTCGGCCATCGACAATGCCTGTCCCAGTGTGGAGATGACCGCGCGGTCGGCCACGAACATCGGGTGCAAGGGTTCGAGCGCAATGCGCACCCCACGCTCGAGTGCGTACGGAACGAGCAGGGCCAGCCTCTCCTCCACTCGCGCCCGAGCTCCGACGAGGTCGCGATCGGGGATGCCACCCATGACCATCACGAGCTCGGGTGCCCCGAGTTCGGCGGCTTCGTCGAGAGCGCGACGGTTGTCGTCGAGACCGTCGTCGTCGATGGCCGTGAGGAACCCGCCGCGACACAGGCTCGACACCCGCAGACCGGCGTCCGAGATCAGCTTGGCCGACTCGCTCACACCGGCTTCCTGAATTCGATCCCGCCACGGACCTATTGCACCCAGCCCGGCTCGAGCGGCACCGTCGACGGCTTGCTTCAGCGTCCAGGCGTTCGTCGTCTTGGTGTTGAGAGACAGTGCTGAGTAAGGGTTGTCGAGGTCGAACGGTGCGATACTCACGACGCTGCCCCGTTCAGTTCGAGGTAGAGCCCCATGCGGTGCGCGGCCAGCGATGGATCCGCCAGCAACCCTGCGCGATCGGCCAGGACGAACAGCGTCGTCAGATGCTTCACGCTGCGTCCGGATGACAAGCCGCCCACCATCGAGAACCCAGGTTGCTTGCCGTTGAGCCACGACAGGAACGCAATTCCGGTCTTGTAATAATACGTGGGAGCGGCGAAAATGTGCCGGCCGAGTTCCTGCGTCGAGCGCAAAATCTCCTCGGCGCGAGCGGTATTGCCGAGGTCGAGTTCCTGCAATGCCGTCGACGCCGCGGGGTATATACCGGCGAAGATGCCGAGCAGTGCATCCGAATGATGCTGTCCATCACCGATGATCAGCTCGGGGTAGTTGAAGTCGTCGCCGGTGTAGAGGCGGACGCCGTCGGGCAGCCCGGCTCGCAGGGCGATCTCGTGCTGCGCGTCGAGCAACGACACCTTCACGCCGTCGACCTTGAATGAGTGCGAGGCGATCAGGCTCTCGAAAGTCGCAGTGGCCGAGGGGATGTCTGAGCTCCCCCAATACCCGGCGAGCGCCGGATCGAACATCGTTCCGAGCCAATGCAATACGACTGGCTCATCGACCTCGTCGAGCAGGGTCGAGTAGACCGACAGATAGTCGTCGACAGACGTCGCGACCCGAGCCAGAGCGCGTGAGGCCATGATTATGACCTTCGCGCCCGACTCGGTGACCACCGCGATCTGCTCGCGGTAGGCGTCGAGCACAGCAACGAGACCGTCCTTGCCCGACGGCAGCGCATCCAAGTCGAGTTGGTCCGTGCCCGCACCGCAGGCGAGTGACCCGCCGACGCGAGCGGCTTCGGCTCCGGAGCGGCGGATCAGCTCGGACGTCGCGGCCCAGTCCAGGCCCATGCCGCGCTGGGCGGTATCCATCGCGTCGGCGACGCCCAGTCCGTAGGACCAGAGTTCGTGGCGGTAGGCCAGAGTGGCGTCCCAGTCGATGTCGGCGGGAGCCCCAGGAGTGTTGTCCCCCATGACACTAGGGATGACGTGTGCGGCGGCATATGCGACGCGTGAGGTGATGGGTGCGGTGGGTTTGATCCACTCGCCCGGTTCGCCGAGCGCGTAGAACCCGTGGCCGGGGAGGGTGATCGACACCCGGGAGTCGACGGCGGTCACAGCGCGATCTCCGGGACGTCGAGGCGGCGGCCCTCGGCGGAGGAACGCAAACCGAGCTCGGCCAACTGCACACCGCGGGCGGCGGAGAGCAGACCGTAGCGGTGCGGCCGTTCGGCGACGACGTCACGCAGGAACTCTTCCCATTGCAACTTGAAACCGTTGTCCAGGTCGGCGTTCGCGGGGACCTCGAGCCACTGTTCGCGGAACGGTTCGGTGACGGGCAGATCTGGATTCCACACAGGCTTGGGGGTGTGCGAACGATGCTGGGCGACGCAGTTGCGCAACCCCGCGACCGCCGATCCGTGCGTGCCGTCGATCTGGAATTCGACCAGTTCGTCTCGGAACACTCGCACCGCCCACGACGAGTTGATCTGGGCGACAACGCCGTTCTCCATCTCGAAGATGCCGTAGGCGGCGTCGTCTGCGGTGGCGGCGTATTCGTTGCCCTGCTCGTCCCAGCGCGTCGGGATGTGAGTGGCGGTCTTGGCGGTGACGGTCTCGACCTTGCCGAGTATGCCTTCGAGCACGTAGTTCCAGTGGCAGAACATGTCGACGACGATGCCGCCGCCGTCCTCGGCCCGGTAGTTCCAGCTGGGGCGTTGGGCGGGCTGACCCTCGCCCTCGAAGACCCAGTAGCCGAATTCGCCTCGTAGGGAGAGGATGCGGCCGAAGAATCCTTCGTCGACGAGCCGCTTGAGCTTGACCAGTCCGGGGAGGTAGAGCTTGTCGTGTACGACGCCGGCCGTGATGCCCGCGTTCTGTCCGATGCGGGCCAGTTCGATGGCTTGTGTCAGTGTTTCGGCGGTCGGCTTCTCGGTGAAGATGTGCTTGCCGGCCTTCATCGCCGACGAGAGTGCCTCGGCGCGACGCGAGGTGACCTGAGCGTCGAAGTAGATGTCGATGGACGCGTCGTCGATGACGGATGCGCTGTCGGTGGTGTACTCGGCGATACCGTGCCGGGTGCAGAGCTCCTGGAGCTTGGCTTCGTTGCGGCCGACCAGGATCGGCTCGACCTGGATGCGCGTGCCGTCGTCGAGGAGGAGTCCACCGGCGTCGCGGATGGGCAGGATGGACCGAAGGAGATGCTGACGGTAGCCCATGCGGCCGGTCACGCCGTTCATGGCGATGCGCAAGGTACGGGTTGGTGTGGGCATGAGAGATTGCCCTTTCTGTGCACTGATGACGAAGGACGTGGGACGACGGCGAGCCATGACGGATGGGGCCGTATCGACGGTGTGGCGGAAAGTCCACTACGCGTCGTGAGGAAAAGTCAGCTTCGGAATGCGCTTTCCAAGCTATGCTGTCGGAGTCGATCGGTCAAGAGGCGACCGTCGATCGCAATGATTTCGCAGGGGGTGAGTGTGCATGGCCGCAGTACGACTCAGCGATGTGGCCGCGGCGGCGGGCGTCTCGCAGGCCACAGCGTCGCGGGTGCTCAACGGCTCGTCACGAGTACCCGGCGAGGGTGTGGCCGATCGCGTGCGCGCAGCAGCGGCCGATCTCGGCTACATCGCCAACGCTCAGGCCCAAGCGCTGGCCCGGTCGTCGACGGGCCTGATCGGGCTCGTGGTGCACGACGTGGCCGACCCCTACTTCTCGTCCATCGTTCGCGGCGTGCAGAACGAGGCTCGCGCGGCCGACAAGCTGGTACTGCTGGCCAGTACCGAGCGCGATTTCGCTCTCGAACGGCAGTCGGTCGCCACCTTCATCTCGCACCGCGCCGACGCCATCATCCTGGCCGGCTCGAGGCAGAGTGGCGACTTGGACCGAGCGTTGGAACAAGAATTCGCGGCATACCGCGACAACGGCGGCAGGGTGGTGGTGATCGGGCAACCGGTGCCGTTCGCCTCTGCGGTCGAACCCGAGAATTTCGCCGCATCGGCGGCTCTGGCACAGGCCCTGCACGCACACGGCCATCGACGCTTCGCGATCATCGGCGGACCGGGAAATATCCGGACCTCGACCGATCGTCGCAACGGCTTCGTCGAGACACTGTGCACACACGGCCTCACACCGGAAATCGAAGTGGCCGGGGACTTCTCGCGAGACGGTGGCTACAGCGCCGCACGACGCCTGGCGGCTGCGCTCGAGCTCTCCCCCGGCCACGGCACACCTCCCTGCGTATTCGCGGTCACCGACGTCATGGCCATCGGGGCAATCGCAGCGTGGCGCGAGCTGGGCCTGAGCGTGCCGGAGGACGTCTGCGTCGCGGGATTCGACGACATCCCCACCCTGCGGGATCACTCCCCGAGCCTGACGACCGTCGCTCTGTCGTTGGTCGACATCGGCGAGCGAGCCGTGCAGCTCGCCCTCGATCCGCAGAGTCGCCCCGGAAGCCGGGAGTGGGCACCGGGGACCGTCGTGCTGCGGCGCAGCACTGCCCTGAACAGCTGATTGTCCGAATTGCTTGACACTGTGGGCGCAATCACACTACGTTGGGCGACAGCTTCGGAAAGCGCATTCCAGCGGGAGTAGACGGACCCGCTCTCCTACTAGCTCGAGGACTCCTTATGACGACAACATCGTCGGTCGAAGTCCGTTCTGCCACTGCGTCGGTTCCTCAACCCGCACCGACCCGTCGTCGACGGTTCCCTTCGCTCCGCAATACCTGGTCCGGTCTGTGGCGGCCACTGGCCCTCGTGGCTGTGCTCGTCGCCGCCTGGTGGGCCGTCACCGCCTCCGAACTCGTTGCGCCCTACATTCTCCCGTCACCCGGTGACACGTGGTCGACGATGGTGGACAACGCCTCCTACCTCGCCGGCCACACCTGGGTGACCACCTACGAGACCATTGCCGGCTTCGTCATCGCCTCGGTGGTCGGCATCGCCGTCGCGGTGGTGATGATCTATTCGTCCTCGATCGAGAAGACGATGTACCCGCTCATCCTGTTCGCGCAGGTGATCCCGAAGATCGCCATCGCGCCGCTGTTCGTCGTGTGGCTCGGCTTCGGTCCGAGCCCCAAGATCCTCGTGGCCGTCCTGATGGCGTTCTTCCCCATCGTCATCGCCGGAATGGCGGGATTGCGTTCCGTCGATCCCGAGATCCTCGAACTCACCTCGACGATGGGCGCGAGCAAATGGAAGACGTTCTGCAAGGTGCGTTTTCCCGCGTCGTTGCCCCAGCTGATGTCCGGCCTGAAGATCGCCGCAACACTCGCGGTGACCGGTGCGGTGGTCGGTGAATTCGTCGGTGCCAACGAAGGTCTGGGGTACGTGATCCTCCAGGCCAACGGAAACATCGACACAGCAATGCTTTTCGCTGCGCTCATCATCATGTCCCTACTGGGAATTCTCCTCTTCCTGATCATCGAGATCGCCGAGAAATTCCTCATCCCCTGGCACGCATCGCGTCGCTCCACCGCGTCCGTCGGCGCTGTGTGACCCGCTTGCTCTCCCTACATCGAAGGACACATTCCATGAAGCTCAAGAACGTTCTGGTGGCGACCGTCGCGTCGTCCGCTCTGGTACTCGCCGGATGCAGCGGAGGAGGTGGCGGCGAGGAAAAGGCCCCTGGCACCGACGGTGAGACCACCGCGACCTCGCTGATGCTCAACTGGTATCCCTACGGCGAGCACGCCCCGTTCTACTACGGCGTGCAGGAGGGAATCTTCGCCGAGCACGGTATCGACCTCACCATCACCGCCGGACAAGGATCGACCAAGACCACCCAGGCGGCGGGCTCGAACCAAACCGACTTCGGCTGGGCCGATACCGCGGCCGTGATGTCCAACATCGACAAGGGCGTGAAGGTCAAGAGCCTCGGCGTATTCCTGCAGACGACGCCGTCGGCTGTGCAGGTCTACGCGGACGGACCGATCCAGACCACCGCCGACCTCGCAGGCAAGACCATCGCCGTGTCCGCCGGCGACGCCCCCACCACCACATTCCCCATCTTCCTCGACCGCGCCGGCGTTCCCGAGGACCAGGTTCAGCAGCAGAGTCTGGACTCCGCAGGCAAGATCGCCGCGATGCTGTCGGGTCAGGTCGACGGTCTCATCGGCTTCGCACACGACCAAGGGCCCAACATCGCGAACAAGTCCGGACGCGAGATGCGCTATCTCCGCTACTCCGATGAGGGGCTGAACTTCTACAGCAACGGCCTCATCGCCAACACGTCGACCATCGAGAACTCGCCGGAGCTCGCTCAGGCCATGGTCGACGCCACCCGCGAGTCGTTCGAGGCAGCCATCGCCAATCCGGAAGCGGCCGTGGCGTCGATGGTCGGTAAGGACCCGCAGACTCCGCCGGAGTCGGTGCTGCTGCAGCAATGGCAGGAGACGATCCCACTGCTCACGACCGAGAACACCGAAGGAATGGCACCGGGCGTCAACAGTGACGAGGACTGGGCCAACACCATCAGCATCCTCAGCGACGCCGGACTCACCGAGACCGGAGCCGAGGCGTCGACGTACTGGGACTCCAGCTTCACCTCCAACGAGGAATGAGACGCAATCATGAACGCCATCACCAGTGAACGGCCGACAACGATGACCGACACCGCGGTATCGGTGGACAACCTGACCGTCCAGTTCTCCTCCAAGCGAGGTGACGTCACCGCTCTCTCCGACGTCGACCTCCGAGTCGGCAGGGGCGAATTCGTTTCCATCGCAGGGCCGTCCGGCTGCGGCAAGTCCACCCTTCTCAAGGTGGTCGCCGGCCTGACCGGTGCCTCTCGTGGTTCGGTGGAGCTGGCAGGCAAGGAGGTGCACGGCCCCCAGCGCAACATCGGTTACGTCTTCCAACGCGCGGCCCTGCTGGAATGGCGGACGGTGCGGAAGAACATTCTGCTTCAGGGTGAGATGCGCGGAATGAACAGGAAGGCCGCGGCCGCGAAAGCCGATCAGCTGATCGAGATGACCGGTTTGACGGGCTTCGAGGGAGCTCTCCCCCACGAGCTGTCCGGCGGCATGCAGCAGCGCGTATCCCTGTGCCGTGCCCTGCTGCACGAGCCGGAGGTGCTGCTCATGGACGAGCCGTTCGGCGCTCTGGACGCTCTCACCCGCGAGAAGATGAACGTCGAGCTGCACCGCATCTGGCGAGAAACCGGCACGACGGTCATGCTCGTCACTCACTCCGTCGCCGAAGCGGTCTACCTCGCCAACCGGGTCGTCGTCATGAGCCCGCGGCCGGGTCGGATAGTGGACATCCTCGACGTCGACCTTCCTGTGCATCGGGACTACAGCGCCACGATGGAGAAGCCCGAATTCATCAGTGTTGCAAACACTGTGCGTGATCTGCTGGGAGCGACGACGAGCGCGGACTGAGTACAACTCCCATACTCGGCCCTGCAGATGACACCGGTCTGCAGGGCCTTCCGGCGTCTCGGCTCAGGACAAAGAATACCGACGCTCTTCTCCGAGACCCAACATATCTTGCCGTCGCTGCACGCTCATCGCACCAATTCGCCCCTCGCGCATGTCCGGATTGATCGAGCTGACATCCACCACAGCGTCCCGCGGTCCGAGCGCCCACGAGTTCGCCCACTCGCTTCCCGGCTCCTTGGCCGCTCACCGGACGGCTCCCTCGCATGTCTTCCGGCAGCTACTCGAATTCTGAACACGCAACGGTCGCTCGATCGCAGCAGGACGGCCGGCCCGAGGCCTCGGTTTCCGGGCCGATCGGGTCGGGTCCATGTGACACAAGGCCCTAGGGTCGCCGGTCGACATCGATGGACGATGAATCTCCGACGCAGCCGCAGAGGGAAGGCGAACGTGATGACCACGGGACAAGAGCAGGGTGCAACCGACAAGCCTGATCTACGTACGCGAGCAGTTGCGCGCTTGAACAGGCAGGCGGACTTTCGGGTCCATCTGATGATCTACCTGATAGTCAATGGTTGCCTGACCGGAATTTGGGCGATGAACGGCCGTCCGTTCTTCTGGCCGATCTTTTCGATCGTGGGTTGGGGAATCGGTGTGCTGTTCGACGCATACGACGCCTTCGGCCACTCCCCCAGCGAAGCGCGTATCCAGCGCGAGATGAAGCGCATCCAAGAACGAAGTTGACCACTCACGACGAGCAGGAGAATTCGATGTCCGCTACAGATCGAGAGCACACGCACCGCACGTCGACCCGTTCCACTCCGGGAACCGGAGGTGAGGCGGTGTACTTCTTCGGCGGCATCGGCAGTCTGATCTTCTGGTGGCAGGCCGCGTCAGGATTCGGCGAACACGTTGTCGCCGTACTCAAGTCGTTCGTCTGGCCGGCGTTCCTCGTCTACCAGGCCCTCGGGGCGTTGGCCGGGTAACCTGTTGCCGCCGTCTCGAATCCACCGGATCGGCTATCGCGACGCGGCCCGGTCCACCACTCGGCGAGCAGTTCGGGCCACGGCCTCGTCGATCAGGAATCCCTTGCTGTCCACGGCCACTCCCGAGGTGGCACGTTCCAAGTCGGCCAACATCTCCTCGGCCTCACGCACCTCGTCCTCCGAGGGCACGAACACCGTTCGCACCCGCGCGAGTTGAGCCGGATGTATACACGCGCGTCCGACGAATCCGAGACCGGCCAACGTGCGAGTATCGGCCTCGAACGCATCGGAATCTCGGAAGTTTCGCGACACCGCCGCAGGCGGCGGATCGATTCCTGCCGCCACGCTGGCTGCCACCACCTGAGCACGCACGAACGACAGTGACTCCGCCGAGCCGTCGACGCCGAGATCTGCGGCCAGGTCCACCTCCCCGATCTGCAAAAACTTGACCCGAGGGGCACGGGCAATCTCGAGAGCGGCAAACACTCCGGCGGCCGTCTCGATGAGGGGCGAGACCACCGCGCCGGTGCCACTCAGTAGAGCATCGGCCTGCTCCACCTCGCGAGCAGACGACACCTTGGGCAGCCAGATACCGGTCAGGTTCGGGTGCAACACCGCGCGAATATCGCTCTCCTGCAACGGCCCTGGGTTCACCCGCACCCAGATCTGCACGTCACCCGGATCGCAGGCAGCAACCCACTCGGCCACCGTCGCACGGGCGTGATCCTTGTTCGCCGCAGTGACGGCGTCCTCGAGATCCAACACCACCGCGTCGGTGCCCGATGCCAGTGCTTTGTCGAAACGCTCCGGCACGTCCCCGGGAACATAGAGGTAGGTCAGAGCCGTCCTCATCCGATGACGCCCGTGCCCGCGACGAGAGACTTGGCGATCACGGTGCGCATGATGTCGTTCGTGCCCTCACCGATGGCCATGAGCGGAGCGTCGCGGTAGAGACGCTCGACGACGAACTCGGTGGAGTAGCCGTAGCCACCGTGAATGCGCATGGCTTCGAGGCTGGCGGTGATGGCGGCTTCGGAGGCGAAGTACTTCGCCATGCCGGCCTCCATGTCGACGCGCTTACCCGAATCCGCCTGTGATGCAGCCCAGTACGTCATCAGACGTGCAGCCTGCAGCTGGGTCGCGATGTCGGCGATCTTGAGCTGGATGGCCTGGAACTCGGCGATGGGCTGCCCGAATGCGGTGCGCTGCTTCGCGTATTCGAGGGCAGCATCGTAGGCGGCCTGTGCGATGCCGACGCTGCGTCCGGCAATATTCAGGCGACCGATCTCGAGACCGGACAGCGCCTGCTGCAGACCACGACCCTCCACCCCACCGAGCACTGCGTCGACGGGGACGCGCACATCGGTGAACGTGATCTCACACGATTCGGTGCCCTTGTAGCCGAGCTTGCCCATGTCGCGCTGCACCTCGAAACCGTCGGTGCTGGTGTCGATCAGCAGCAGCGACATGCCCTTGTGGGCCGGCGTGGTCGTGGTGTCGGTCTTCACCAGTACCGGAAGCACATTCGCGTGGCGTGCGTTGGTGATCCACGTCTTGGCACCGTTGACGACGTAGTGGTCGCCGTCGCGCTTGGCGGTGGTCTTGATGCCCTGCAGGTCGGTGCCGGCACCCGGCTCGGTCAGACCGACGCCCGTTCGCCATTCACCGGACGCGAGCTTGGGCAGCAGCGTCTTCTTCTGCTCCTCGGTGCCGTGCTTGCCGATCATCCAGCACGAGAGGTTGTGGCTGCCGAGAATGCCGGCGACGCCCATCCATCCGCGGGCCAGCTCCTCGTACACCAGGGTGAACGAGACCTTGTCGAGGTCGAGGCCGCCGTACTCCTCCGGCGTCGTGATCCCGAACAGTCCCATGGCCTTCATATGCTCGACGATCTCCGTGGGGTATCGACCCGTCTTCTCCCACTCGTTCGCGACGGGGATGATTTCCTTGTCGACAAAGGTGCGCAATGCTTTCCGGAAGGCCGTCTGCTGCTCGTCGTACGTGAAGTCCATGATGATGTCCTGTCGGTTGAAGTGTCAGGGTGCCGGCGCGATGGCTGCGGCGAGGTCGAGGATGGCGGTCAAGTCGGTTTCGTCGACCAACCCGAGGACGCGGTCGGCCAGCTCGGTGGCACGAGAGTCGTTGCCGCAGTTGCCGAGGAACTTCTCCAGCAGACGGTCGTCGCTCAGCGGGAACCCGGCGCTTCCTTGGCTGCCGCCGACGGAGGCGTCGAGCACTCGTCCGTCGGTGAGGGTGAGAACCGCCCTGCCCGACGCGGCCGCCGCGGGAACCTCGGACGGTAGGTTCGTCACCCGTACCTTGCGGGCGGTGACGAGGACGTTCTCGCGTGCGATGGATTCGTCGGTGTAAGTCGAGACGGTGATGGCACCGTCGTGCAGCAGCGCGGCCACGCTCCACGGCAGGTCGAATTTGCCGTCGTAGGTACTACGCGGTGACGCGACCCCGGTGTTGGGTCCGCAGACGAACGGACTCGAATCGGGGTGAACGAACACCTCGATGTCGGCCACGTCGCTCGCCTGAACCGTACTGTCGCCGAGCGCCTTCGTCACTGCATCGAGCGTGACGTGCATCAGCTGGCAACTGGGATACGGCTTGATGCCGATCCGGGTGGCTTCCCACCGCGTCCCGAGTCCTTCGGTCAGTGACGCGAAGTTCGTCGGCCGGTCGGTCAACGCTGCGTAGAGTCCGCGTCGACCTTCGAGAACCGACGACGGTCCGGTGGCTCCGGCGGCCGCGAGCCGGGCGGCCAGCACACCGTTCATGCTGGCCGATCCGGGATGCAGCGCCTTGGTGTCGGCGTCGGTATCGAGAAACTCGAGCAGTCCCGAGCTGGACGACCCGGCGATGCCCAGGGCGTTGACCAGTGTTTCGGTGTCGAACTTCGAGAGGTGTCCGGCAACGAGCGAGGCCGTCAACGGTCCCACCGCTGCCGTGGCATGCACGCCCCGAGCGTGAAATCCGTGCGGACTGACTTCGCCGAGGCGACAGGCGGTTTCGAGCCCGAGGGCCGCGGCGGTCAGCACATCTGCACCCGAGGCCGACACTTGCTGTCCGACGGCGAATGCCGCAGGAAGAGATACCGCCGTCGCGTGCACCAGAGCGCCCGCATGCGTGTCGTCGAAATCCAGAGAGTGCAGCATCACCCCGGTCGCGAAGGCGGCTGCCGGCGCGGACAGTCCGCGGGTTCCGGTGAGTGGCCGGGCTTCCTGGGGCCCACCCAGGGCGTCGGCTACTGTCCAGCCCGGTCGGCCATAGCCGAGACGTTGGGCCGCAACGGTATTACCGACGCCGTCGAGTAGGTGACGTGCGGCCGCGTGCCGGACGTCCTCGGACAGATCGGCGACGGTGACACCCGATGCCCACTCCGCCAGGATCGTCGAGGTCACGCCCGCACCTCGTCCTTCGCCGTACCGAAGGCTCCCTCCGCCTTCAGTTTTGCGACGCGTTCGTCGTCGTATCCCAGTTGGTCGCGCACGATGTCGTCGAAGTGCTCGTTGCGCTGCGGAGCACGGCGGTACTGCTTGGCCTCGGATCCGAAATTGACCGGGGAGGCGACCTGGCGCACCGTGTCGTACACCGGATGCTCGGTCTCGACCACAAGATTGCGTGCGAGCGTGTGGGGTTCGGTCAGCGCATGCTCGACGTCGTTGATCGGCCCGGAAGGCACCCCGGCAGGGCCGAGCTTCGAGAGCCAGTGATCGACGGTGTTGGTGGCGAACACATCTTCCAGGATCGGCAGCAGCACGTCCTGGTGCTTACCGCGCAGCGAGAAGTTGGTGAACCGCGGATCGGCACCGAGATCCGGGCGATCGATGGCAACAACCAAACGGTCCCAGAACTTCTCCTTCGCGCAGCCGACGATGAGCCAGCCGTCCGTCGCCTCGAAGGCCTGGAACGGAACCAGGGAGGGGTGTGCCGAGTTCTTCGTGCGGATCGGCTCGAAGCCGGCGTTGAGGTGCCACGTCGCGGGATAGGTGAGCAGAGACATCGCGGTGTCGTACAACGAGACGTCGCAGTCCCCACCGATGCCGTCGCGTCGGGCAGCGTGCAATCCCGAGAGCAGCGAGATCGCGGCGACGAATCCACCGGAGTAATCGACCAGGGACAGACCGGATTTGGTGGGCGGGCCGTCCGGGTCGCCGGTGACGCTCATCCAGCCGGCGAGACCCTGCAGAATGTAGTCGTAGCCAGGTTCTTTCGCGCGCGGACCGGTCATGCCGAAGCCGGTGAGGCTGCAGCACACGATCGCGGGATTGAGGTGCTTGAGCTGGTCGTAGGTGATGCCGATCTTCTCGGGCACGTCGCCGCGGAGGTTCGAGTAGACGGCGTCGCTGGTGCGGACGAGGTCCTCGAACACCGCTCGGCCGCTCGGGGTCGAAAGGTCCAGTGAGAGAGAGCGTTTGTTCCGGTTGAAGCTCTCGAAGAACAGCGAGTCCTCGCCCTCGTTGTAGGGCGGGACGTAGCGGCCGACGTCGCCGCCCACGCTGGGGTCCTCGATCTTGATGACATCCGCGCCCAGATCGGCGAGGTGCAAGCTACCGAACGGGCCTGCGCCGTACTGCTCGAGGGAGATGATGCGGACGTCTTCGAGTGGCCTCATGCGTCGGAGTCTTTCGTCTGTAGTTCAAGGTCTGCCGGGAGTTCGAGCGGGCCGTTCTGTGCTTCGGGGAAGTAGTTCTGCCCGATGCCACTGTCGCGGGTGGCGACCATGACCGAGCGCTTCCACGAAATGACCTCGACGCCATCCTGATTGAGGCCGCGGGTGATCATCGAGACGATGCCGGCGTAGGGGCGTGACTCGGATTTGCGCAACCCGGTGCAGATGCTTTCGGCGTACAGGGTGTCGCCTGCGTAGACGGGGTGAGACATCTTGATATCGGTGAAGGCGAGGTTCGAGATCGCGTTCTGACTCATGTCGATCACCGAAAGCCCCAGCACCACAGAGACGGTGAAGCCGGAGTTGACGATGACCTTCCCATCGGTGATGGGGTTCTGCGACGCCAGATGCGCGTTGAAGTGGTTCTGGTTGGTATTGAGCGACAGCAGTGTGACCCACGTGTTGTCGGTCTCCGAGATCGTCCGCCCGAAGGGATGTTGGTAGACGTCCCCCACGGCGTAGTCATCGAAGAAGCGCCCCAGAACGGCCGGATGGATTGCCACCGTGTCTCCTCGTGTCAGTTTGGCGAGTGCCTTACCTAGACCATAAACATCAGATGTTTACGGCGTCAAGGGTTCGACGAAACCGGTGGACGACAAGTTTTGCGGCGAATCGCTCCATAAAGAGCAGATGTTTCACGAGGTGCGCAGTCGGTCCATCTGTCGGTACGAGTCGCCGAGGTGGTCGAGGTGCTTACGCATCAAGTCCATCGCAGCCATGGAATCCCCGGCGGCCACCACGTCGAGCAGACCGCGATGGTCGCTGTCGACGCACTGCCAGAAGCCCTCGGGTGCGTGGTCGCGGCCGAATCGGCCGGACAACACTCGGAATACGGGAGCCGTGATGAGCTCGAGCAGCGGGTTGTGCGCTGCACGGAGCAGGACCAGGTGGAATTCCTGGTTCTTGGTGAACGTTTCGGGGCCCTGCACGTCGTTGGGGTCGAAGATCGACGCGTTGAGCTGCTCGAGATGCTCGTCGGTGCGGCGAAATGCAGCGATGCCGGCGGCCGGCACCTCCATCAGGTTGCGCACTTCCATCAGCTGGTCGACCGTGACGGTCTCGGCGGCGGCCATCAACGCCACACCGGTTTCCAGGTGCTCACTGATGTGCCCGACGCTGGGGACGGCCACGAAGCTTCCCCCGGTCACTCCCCTGGTCGTCTCGATCAGATTTTGGCTGGCCAGCGACCGAAGCGCTTCTCGGATGGTGCTGCGTCCGACGCCGAATTCGGCGGTCAGCTCGGCCTCGCCGGGGAGCCGCTCTCCCGGTTGCAGCTCACCGGACAGAATGCGGGTACGCAGGTGTCCCGCGAGAACCGCATACGCGGGGACGCTCTTGGCTGTTGCCTTGAGCGGTGCCGATTGGGCCACGTCTTCCCCCTGGTTGTCGCTCGACTGCTTCTGCTGACCGGTGGGTACTGGTCGGCTCGAGCTTAGCCTGGCCGATGCTCCGAGATGCGGGGATCTCGACCCTCGATACATCCGCTTTTTAGCGGGGAATCGTCGGCATGGTCCCGGATCGGACCGCGAATCCTGAGAATTCGGTCCCAATACATCAGAGGTATTGCTTTTCTCGCCGATCATCAGCACTATGACTCATGTCACCTCAGCCGTGACCACAACGACTTCGTAGGACAGGCGGAGCACGCCTTCCCGCTCCACTCGGGCACCGACAGAACGGACGCAACATGAAACGAATTGGAGTCGACGTCGGCGGCACGTTCACCGACCTCGTCCTGTGGGACGACGACGGCACCGTCGTCGTGCACAAGACCCCGTCCACCAACCACGACCCCTCGATCGGCACGATGGACGGAATCAAAGTTCTCGCCGAACGCGCCGGGATCGACCCGTCCGAGATCGACATGTTCTTCCACGGCACCACCGTGGCCACCAACATCGTGCTCGAGCACAACGGCTGCGACGTCGGCATGATCACCACCGAGGGTTTCCGCGACCTGCTGCACATCGCGCGCAAGAAGCGTCCTCTCAATTACTCGAACTACCAGGATCTTCCGTGGCAGAAGTGGCAGCTCGTGCCGCGACGCAACCGTCGGGTGGTCCCGGAGCGCATCGACGCCGCAGGAAATATTCTCACCCCACTCGACGAAGATGCGGTGCGCGAACAGGTTCGCTTGCTGCGCGAGCGAGGCGTGCAGGCCATCGCCGTCGCATTCCTGCACGCGTACCGCAACCCCACGCACGAGCAACGCGTCAGAGCCATCATCGAGGAGGAGTTTCCGGGCGTCTTCATCTCCCTCTCCAGCGAAGTGGCCCCGCAATACCGGGAGTACGAACGCTTTTCGACCGCAGCGCTCAACGCCTTCATCGGACCCAAGACCTCGAAGTACATCGAGAACTTGGCGGGTAAGGCCAAGGCGGCGCAGGTCGGCGAAGACGTGCACCTCATGACCTCCGCGGGCGGACTCGTCACCTCGCGCAGCGCCAGCGAAATCCCGGTCTCACTCCTGACCAGCGGCGTGGTCGCCGGCTTGCTGGGTGGCTGCGCCATCGGTAAGGCCTCCGGGTTCCCCAGTGTCATCACCCTCGATGTCGGCGGCACCTCGGCGGACGTCGGCGTGGCACCGGACGGCGCGCTGCGGATGAAGCATCTGCTCGACACCCGGATCGGCGACTATCACGCGATGGTGCCGATGGCCGAGGTCGACACCATCGGTGCCGGCGGCGGTTCCATCGCCGTGGTCGACGACGGGGGCATGTTCCGCGTCGGACCACGTAGTGCGGGTGCCGTTCCCGGTCCCGCCTGTTATGGGCACGGCGGCACCGAACCGACCTCCACCGATGCCATGGTGATGATGGGATGGCTGCGCGAGAAGAGCTTCCTGTCCGGAACCATGGAGGTCAAGCCCGAGCTGGCACGTCAGGCGATTCAGACGCACATCGCCGACAAGCTCGACACGCCACTCGACGACGCCGCAATGGGCATCTTCAAGATCCTCGCCCATTCCATGACCGAGGCGATCAGCCTGCACTCGGTCCGCAAAGGCTATGACCCGCGCGACTTCTCACTCATCGCCGAGGGTGGAGCGGGGCCGCTGTTCGCGTGGCAGATCGCCGACCAGCTCGGTATTCCGCGCGTGATCGTGCCCGGTCACCCCGGCATCACCTCCGCCGTCGGCCTGCTCACCACCGACATCCGCTACGAGGAGCCGACGACGGTGTGGACGTCGTCGGCGGACCCGAACATCGAACTTCTGCAGGAGCAGATCGAGCGTCTGTCGGCCCTCGCCGTCGCGCAGCTCGAGAAGGACGGCGTTGCGGCGGAAAACATCTCGCTCGAACGCAGCGTCGACTGCCGGTACGTCGGCCAGGGTTACGAACTCCGCGTCGCCGCGCCGGACGGCAACATCGACGACGTGTGGGTCAAGACCGTCGCCGAGGCATTCCACGACGTGCACGGCCGCACCTACTCACAGCGGTTCGACGACAAGCCCGTACAGCTGATCAACGTCCGAGTCACCGGAGTGGGTGCGGTCCCCCACGTGCAGATCGCCGACATCGCCGTGGGTACCGCCGACTCCTCCGCCGCGATCAAGACGACCACGCAGGCGCTGTTCTGGCAGGACGAGACGTCCGCGCCGCAATGGGTGGACACCCCGGTGTACGAGCGGTCGTTGTTGTTGGCGAACAACCAGATCGACGGTCCTGCGATCGTCGAGCAGTTCGATTCCACCACGATCATCGGCATGAATCAGCACGCCACCGTCGACGCCGTCGGCCACATCATCATCGAGAGGAACCCCGCATGAGCAAGGCGCTGATGCCCACCACCGGAGTGTCACTGGCGGGCGAATCCACTCGAACCTGGAACGACGTCGAGGTCGACCCCATCACCCTGCGCGTCATCGGCGGAGCACTGCAGTCGATGGCCAAGGAGATGGCCCAGGTCCTCTACCGCATGGCGTACTCCTCGCTCATCCGAGAGTCCGAGGACCTCGGCGCGGGCATCTTCGACATCAACGGACGTGAACTGTGCGAATCGGATTCAACTCCGATGCACTGTGGTTCGATTCCCGCCTACATCAAGGGTGTCAACCGTCGCCTCGCCGGAACGTACAAGCCCGGAGATGTGGTGCTGCACAATCATCCGTACCACGGTGCGGCCCATTCCCCCGATTACGGCGTGATCATTCCGATCTTCTGGCAGGGCGAGCACATCGGCTTCGCCGGGTGTACCGGTCACGTGTCCGACGTCGGCGGTAACTTCCCCGGCCTGTGCATGGACGTCGTCGACGTGTGGGCCGAGGGCAAGCTGATGGACTCGATGAAGATCTACGAGGCCGGCGTCCGTAACGACTACCTGATCCAGCACATCCTCGACAACGTCCGTACGCCCGAGCAGAACCGCGGCGACCTCGAAGCACTGATCGCCTGCTCGCGGATCGGCGAGAAACGATTCACCGAGCTGCTCGAGAAGTACGGCCTCGACACCGTCATGAGCGCGGGCGAGCGGTGGATGGACTACTCCGAATCGATGCTGCGCAAAAAGATTCGCGAGATTCCCGACGGCAGCTACACCGCGCCCATCGGATATCTCGACGACGACGGTAAGAACCGCGACGAACCGCTCAAGGTGGCCGTGCGGGTGCAGGTCGAGGGCGAGGACATTCTCATCGACCTCACCGGCTCCAACAGCCAGGTGCCCACCGCGTTCAACGTCCCGTTCGAGGGTTCGGTTCTGCCGGTGGCTGTCTCGGCCATTCGTACGATCCTGCTCGACGAGGATCTGACCGAGGAATTCGTTCCTCAGAACGACGGGTGCTTCCGACCCGTCAAGGCCTATGCCCCCGAGGGGACGATTTTCAACCCGGACTTCCCCGCATCGTGCTTCGCGCGGTTCTCGCAGGTGAACCGCGTGTTCGACTCGATCAATCTCGCTCTGGCCCCGGTACTTCCGGATCATGCGATCGCGGGATCGTCCGCCGCGCTGTGCGCCATCGCCTACTCCGGTATCGCGCCGGACGGCGAATCGTACTGGGTCTACATCGAAATCAACGAGGGCTCCTACGGTGGCCGCAACGGCAAGGACGGCATGGACGCCGTCGACGCTCTGATGGCCAACACTCGCAACAACCCGATCGAAGAGCTCGAACTCAACCACGCCATGCGCGCATTGCGGTACGAGCTGCGCGACGAGGCACCCGCACCGGGCAAGTGGCGCGGCGGTATAGGCAGTGTGCGCAAGTGGTTGATGGAGACCGATACGTTCCTCGGTTCCGAAGCCGACAACCGGTCGGATCCGCCGGCCGGAGCGCTCGGTGGCCACAACGGTGTGTCCGGCTCGTTCACCAGGAACGCCGGGACCGATCGCGAGGAAGTGCTGTACTCCAAGGTCACTCAAGAGACGATTCGTTCCGGTGAGACGCTGGAGATCAAACTGCCCTCGGGCGGCGGCTTCGGAAATCCCTTCGAGCGTGATCCCTTCCAGGTGCTCAGCGACGTCTGGGACGAGTACCTCACCGAGGAGGATGCCCGACGCGACTACGGTGTGGTCGTGAACACCGATTCGTGGACGGTCGACGAGGACGCGACGTCCGAGCTGCGCGCCCGGAGCGCAGCCTGATCGAGGACGGGACCTTCGGCGGTGTCGTCCGGTGGATCGACGACCGGAACGACACCCCGGGGCCCCTGTCCGGCCTGCGCATCGGCGTCAAGGACAACATCGACGTCGCCGGCGTCGAAACCACCTGCGCGTCGGAGTTCTTCGAGAACAACGTCGCCGACGCTGATGCGGAGGTCGTCGTCCGCCTGCGTCGCGCGGGCGCGTCGGTGGTCGCGAAACTGAACATGGCCGAGTTCGCCGTCGGCGTCACCTCGCAGAACTCGGCCGCAGGCCCGTCGTACAACCCGTGGAATCGCACTCGGGTGCCCGGCGGGTCGAGTGGTGGTTCGGGGATCGCCGTCGCTGCCGGGTTGGTCGACGCGTCTCTGGGCACCGACACCGGCGGGTCGGTGCGCCTACCCGCCGCGGCGTGCGGAATCACCGGTCTACGACCGAGCTGGGGGTCGATCAGCAACGACGGCGTGTTCCCGGTGAGCGAGCAATTCGACACCGTCGGCCCGATGGCGCGGTCGATCACCGAGGTGAAAGCCCTTTTCGACGTCCTGTCCCCCAACCCATCCGAACCCTCGGACGTCACGCGCATCGGTGTCCCCACCGTGTTCCTCACAGCGGACGTGGACCCGGGCGTCGCGCAGACCGTCGCAGCCGCGGTGCGCACGTTCGCCGAGCTGGGCTACGAGATCGTCCCCATCGAACTCGAGCACGCAGCCGATGCCCAGGACATCGTCTACACGATCGTCTACAGCGACCTCGCCCGCCGCCATCGGCACCGGCTCGACACGGAGCCCGAACGCTTTCAACCCGCCACCCGTGAGCGAATAGCGTTGGGCCTGAGCATCTCCGATGCCGATCGCGCTCACGCACTCACTGGCCGCCACCGCTTCCGCGAGGCCACGGCCGCGACGTTCGAGATGGTCGACGTGGTGTTGACCCCGGCCATGCCCGTCGACGTCCCCCCGAGGGACGGGGGTGACGATGTTGTCGCTCTCTCACGCCGAATGGGTCAGTTCACGTACCCGTGGTCTCTGCACGACGGTCCGACGCTGGCCCTGCCGGTCGGATTCCACCCGTCCTCGGGCATGCCGGTCGGAGCGCAGCTGACGGCTGCATCGCGCCGCGAGGGCGCACTGTTCGCCCTGGGTGAGCGCTACCAGTCGGTGACCGACTGGCATCGGACAACTCCGCCGCATACATCAGATCTTTAACCGAGCTGCGGGACTGATTTCTCGGCATCCGGGCCGAATGAGGCCGTCTTGACGCCCTAAACATCTTATGTTTAGGTGGAACACAGTTGTTACGTACGTCTCACCATGAGTGCTCGTGCGACAGCCGCCACTCCCACTTCGGTAAGCGCTACGCCGATCATCCAGCGAGGACGCAGATGCATTTACGCCGAGCCACGTCCATCATGGCAGCACTGACGCTGTCCACCGCATTGGTGTCCTGTGGATCCGATCCCGGTCCCGACGCGGACCCCGCCAATCCGGTCACGATCGATGTCACCGTCTCGGCAGCGGCCGAAATCTACAGCATCCCTTGGCTTGTCGCGCAGCAGCAGGGATTGTTCGAGAAGCACGGTGTGATCGTGGAGAACATCGTGCCGGGTAAGGGCGGCAGCGCGACGATGCGAACCCTGCTCGACGGCAACATCCCCATCGGCGAGGTCAGTTACCCGTCGATCGTGCAGGCGGATGCGGCCGGCTCCGAGCTGCGCATCGTCGGCGGCGGCACCCAGGGGCCGTATCCGATGAACTTCTACGCGCTCGCCTCGAACCCCAACATCAACACCATCGAGGACGTACGTCGCTGGGCCTACACCCGCCCCAACTCCGCGTCCGACGCCCTCACGCGCCTCATTCCCTCACTCGCGGGCGTTGAACCGGGACAGATCGAGCGGGTTGCCTCCGGCGGAATCGGCGAAGGCTTCGCACTTCTCGAAGCCGGAAACGTCGATATCGCCCTCGTCCCCTCGATCGTCGCCGAACAGCGGCCCGAGGACTTCAAATTGATCGTCAGTAGTCCCGACTACATGTCGCGGTTCCTGCAGTCGACGATCACCACGACCAAGGACTACGCCGCGAGCAACCCCGGGGTCGTACGTGCCATCAACGCCGGCTACACCGAAGCGGTCGCGTCGATCGAGGCCGATCCTGTTGCCGCTGCCCAGATCTACGCGAACTACACGGGATTCGACGTCGAATCGGCCACCGCAGTGGTCGAACGCGCGTCCTCGGTCGGCACGTGGGGCGGCGGCTTCGATACAGCGTCCGTCGAATCCGCCCAGGACGGCGTGGAAGCGTCGGGGAGCGATCGCGTACCCAATTTCTGCACTCTGTTCGACCCGGAGTTCCTCGCCGAAGGAGTCGAGAACGATGTTCCCGGCGACTGCGACTCCTGACAGCATTTCCCACCACCAGAAGGTAGCGACGTGACCCAAGCAGCGACTCGACCCCGCCCCGACACCACCTCCGCCATCGCCGTCGCCTCGTCGGTGTCGCGGCACTTCGGTGATGTGACCGCCCTCCACGAGATCGACTTGTCCATCGGCCGAGGCGAATTCGTCTCCGTCGTCGGACCCAGTGGCTGCGGTAAGTCCACTCTCCTCGAAGTGTTCGCCGGGTTACAGGATCACGACGGCGGCACCGTGCACGTGGACGGCCAACCGCTGACCGGCCCTCGGTCCAAGACGGCAGTGATCTTCCAGGAATCGGCGACGCTGCCCTGGCGGACCGTCCGTGACAACGTCGCGTTCGCTCTCGAAGTCCGGGGCGTCGGCAAGAAGGAACGTCGGTCCCGCGCCGACGAGTTGCTGAACACTGTGGGGCTGAGCAAGTTCGGCGACCACTACCCCACCCAGTTGTCCGGCGGTATGCGCCAGCGTGTGGCCATCGCGCGCTGCCTGTCCATGGAGCCCGACCTCATTCTCGCGGACGAGCCGTTCGGCGCGCTCGACGAGCAGACGCGACTGGTCATGTCGTACGAGCTACTGAAGATCGTCGAAAAGCTCACGTGCGGAGTCCTGTTCATCACCCACAGCATCCAGGAGGCGGTACTGCTCTCCGATCGCGTGATGGTGATGAGTGCACGGCCCGGCCGATTCATCGACGAGGTGGACATCGACCTGCCGCGTCCACGGTCCGAAGACGTACTGGCGAGTCCCGAGGCTGTCGCACTTCACGAACGTATCTGGTCGCGGCTGCGGGACGAGGCCAAGAAGACCATGAGCATCGAACCATGAGTGCGCCCACGCGCGAGAGCACGCGCGCCTCCGTGGTCCCCGGATACATCCGGCCGGCCCCCTCCAGACAACTCGGTCTCCCCGCATGGGGATGGACCGTGCTCATCCTCGTCGCGGCACTGGTGGCCATCGACATCTCGGCACGGTTCTTCGCCTCACCCCTGGACATCGTTCCGGTGACCGACATGATCTCGACGTCGCTGAGCTTGCTGACCGACCCTGACTTCCTGATCGACGAGTTGGGCCGAACGCTGGGTATCATCGTTCTGGCGTTCGTGCTCAGTTCCGTACTCGGTGTCGCCGCCGCGTACGTTCTGTGGCGGTACGAGCTGTGGGACAGAGCGTTTCAGCCGTATCTCAACGTCTACTACGCGGTTCCGACGTTCGCGCTGTACCCGATCATGGTGGTGTTGTTCGGTGCCGGTGTGGCTCCGATCGCCATCCTGTCCACCATCTTCGCCTTCGGTGTGGTCGCATTGAACGCGCGCACCGGATTCAACTCGGTATCGCCGATCGTCACCAAGCTCGGCACCACACTGATGCTCACGCGGTGGCAGTACTTCCGATCGGTGCTGCTTCCGTATGCGCTGCCGAGCATAGTGACCGGACTCAAGCTGGGTCTCTCGTACGCCGTCATCTCGGTGCTGGCCAGTGAGTTCATCCTGTCGACTCAAGGGCTCGGCCACTTCATCTCCATCGCCTACGACGGATTCGACATCGCCGACATGTACGCCGGGATCCTCATCGTGGCGCTGATCGCTCTGCTCTCGACCTCGCTGATCTCGCTCGCGCTCAACCGATTCGATTGGAGGCGCCGCTGATGAGCAGCACCTTGGACAGAGTAGCCACCACCCCGACCGCTCCCCCGAAAGCCGTCTCGTCCGTAGGTCGCGACAACGCCCGACGGTTCCTCCCTCCCGTGGTCGTGGCCGTTCTCGCGGTTCTGATCTGGTGGGTCGCGGCCGTTCTGGTCGACAGTCTCATCTTCCCGACGCCCGCCGAGGCCATGGCCTCGCTCGTCGAGGACCTGGGCAAGGCGGACTTCCGCGCCAATGTCGGTGACTCGCTGCGCATCCTCGTGCTCGCGTTTCTGGCCAGCACGGTCGTGGGTTCACTGCTGGGTCTGACGCTGGGACTGAGTCCGTTCTGGACCCGAACCATCGCCCCGATCGTGTACTCGATCAACAGCATTCCGAAGATCGTGCTGTACCCGATCTTCTTGTCGTTCCTCGGTATCGGCGCACTGAGCCGATTCGGTTTCTCCTTCTACGCCGCCTTCATCCCGATGTTCCTCGTCGCGGTCGAGGCCACAGCATCGGTCCAGCGAATTCACCTCAAGATGGCCGCATCACTGCAGGTGAGCTGGCCCCGGTTGATCCGTCAGATCGTCATTCCCGCAGTGCTTCCGGCATTGGCGACGGGTATGCGGATGACGTTCGGTTTGGCGTTCCTGGGACTGCTTCTCGCCGAAATGTTCTCGTCGTCCAGCGGCATCGGATACGAACTTCTGCGCAACGTCAGCCTGGTGCGGATGGAAAACATCATGGGCACAGTTGTGCTGATCCTCGTGATGGCATTGCCGCCCACCATTGCGCTGCAGTGGTTGGAAACTCGCATCACCTCGAAATACGGCGGCCGCTGACGAGGACGGTTCGGCGGCCATCGTCGATCAAACACCGGATACCGTTCTGCCCTCTGCCACTTTACATTCACGGATATGCGGCGAAGGAAAGTCTTCAGTGTCATGGCAACGTCCGTTCTACTCTTGGTTGCGGCGTGCGGTGAAGACGGCGTCGAGCCAACCACAGGGCCCAATGCGGTGGCATCCTCGTCGGCCGTCGACGAGGACACAGCTTCGAGTCCACAGCGAGCACCAGCAGGCAACCCGTGCGACGGCACCCGTGGTCCGTGTGAGGTAGTCGCGTCCGTCGACGTGGACGGTGACGGCAACACTGACAATGTGGCCATCGAATTGGTCGACGGTCTGGTCAGCGTCCACGTCGACACGGGCGGCACTGTATCAACTGCAAGTATCGAGGATAAGCACATTCTGCGCAGCGACATCACGCCGTCGAACGTGTTCGTCGGTGCGTACTACATCACGCGCGGACAGGGCGCGGATATCGTCGTCGACGGAAAATTCGGGCTCGGCGGTTCGGAACTGTTCGGCGTGATCGGGTGGGACGACGGACCCGTGGTCGTTCCCGCTCCCCCCGTCCTTGCTTCTGAATTCGAAGACCCGACGGCATGGACGGTGCCTACTGAGGGTTTGCGAGTCCTGGTGCGGTGCCCGCAGCCAGGGTCGGTCGGGGCGGTCACGACGGAGGGTGACAGCAGCTACGGAACACCGACCCCGGGTGGTGCGTACACGGAGACTGTCACTTCCGATTGGGCAAACGGCGCATGGTCTGAGAGCGACACGACAAGGGTGCCCGGTGAGTACACCAGTCCGAACAAGCTCGCCAAGACTGGGACGTTCGAATGCGAACCGGTGCATTCCGCTCCCCCAGCGTTCGCGCCGACGGTCTCCGAACTGGATCCGAACATTGTCCTCGGCGGCCGACCGCCCTCCTATTCCGAGGGTTATGGCGAAACAACCCCCGCCAAGATATATTTCGGCGGGTCGCCCAGTGGTTTGGTCAGCGACATCGTGTGGGATTCATGGGGTGGCGAACGTGCAACCGGTCACGGAAACGCGCTGTACGTAGTCGACTCCGTCGCGGACGCCGAGATGATGCCGGCGGAGGTCATTGCCTACGACATCTCGACCTGCAACACGCGCCGCGCCTACTCGAGGGTGCAATGGTATTTCCCGTCCATGGGTGGCCATTTCGATCCGACACTCGGCAACGAGGTGTGTTGAGCCCGAACGTCAATTCTGCCGGTAACACCGATTAGGTTCCTGGACAGGCCGAGACCCGGGGCCCATTCGATCTGCCGAGTTTTCCGGCAGATCGGCAGGCCCGAAGTGGCCGTCGAGTACGCCCGGCTATTTCGATGCCCTCGGGGGTTCGGTAAAGGTCGTGTAAGCGAACCCGACCCAGGAGACTTCGATGACGTATCGCACTCGCACCGCCATGTTGGCCCTAGTTGCTTCCAGTATTGCCCTAACCTCGCTGAGCATGCTGAACGCGCCCCTGGCCGACGCCGGCATAAAGACCGGCAAAGTAATCCAACAAGTCAACGTCCGCAACGCGCCCAACACCGGCGGCCCTGTCGTCCGGACAATTCCCGCCGGAACCAGCGTAGGAATCAATTGCTGGGTCCCAGGACAGGCAGTGACCGGCCCGTACCGCACTACGTCGACAATCTGGTACACGATCGATGGTGGCGGTTACGTCACCGACTCGTATCTGGAAACGGGCTCGAATTCGGCCGTCACCCCGCGGTGTGGCACCCCGGCACCGTCGGCCAACACCGGACGCACCATGGGCCGGACAATGGCGAGCAACGACGCGCCTGCGGGACAATGCACGTGGGGAGCAAAGAACTATTGGAAAGTTGCGACCGGTTATTACCCGAATATTCATGGTAACGCGAAAGATTGGGGCAATGACGCGCGAGCCAATGGCTGGACCGTGGTAGCCGATGCGCAGGCGCGCAGCATCGTGGTGTTTCAGCCGGGAGTTCACGGTGCCGACCGCAACTACGGACACGTCGGGTGGGTCGACTCGGTGGAAAACCGAGCCGATGGCCGCTACATCCGCGGCAGGGACATGAACGGCTACGGTAATTTCGTTCTCAAGGACGTAGCTGGGATGAGCTACATCCTCGCACCATGAGCCATCCCGTGTGCGGGCGAGTCAATCGCTCGCACACGGGACCTCTTGAGCGCGTCCAGAATTCGTTCAGCGTCTCACACAACGCTTACAGCCGAGGGCCGCGCTTGCTTACCGTATCGACTGTCTGCGGCACGGAAGTACGCCCCCAGGGCAATGCGGCCATCAGGCATCACCAGCATGGGTGGAGGTTGCATCGGTAGAACCGCACCGGCAATGAGAGAACCTGCTCTCCCTCCGATATCGAGCGTCGGTAGCTGTTTGGCACCGAAGTCGATGTCGTGTCCAGATGATGCGAGGTCCATCGACACAGCCGTCAAGTCGGCGGGCGAATCGGATACGTGCGTCCCAGAGTTGATCGCGGATTCGATGAGTTCAGCCATGAGCGCCTCGTCGTCCAAGCGATGAGCCCAGTCGAATAGGTTCGATGTCCACAAAGCGACAGTTTTCGACCATGCTTCGCGCGTACCGGCGGAACTGAACTGGAACCGCTGAGCATCGAGGTATTGCAGCGCCGGGAGAGCCAGGTCGATCCCTTCGCGCAGCCGGTCGTCTCCAGTGTCGGATACGTCCCACAACGCCGCAATGTAGTCACATTTTGCCACATCCAGCATTGTGCCGAGCTCGAGCGCGAGGGTCCGCGCAGCACCGAGATGCACCAGTCCGCGGTTCTTGTTGCCGAGCAACAATTCTGCGCATGCCCGATTTCGCTCAGCCCAGGCCACTGTACGTCGGTGAGCTGGGTCCGACCTCAGCTCATGCAACGCCTCGCCGATAATGTGGGCGGCCCTGCCGAACTGTGACTTCAAAAGCGCAACCGCCCCTAGATTACATCGACAGAGGGCACTCCTCGGTCTCTGATCCAGGGCGGCGAAGACCGCGGCGGCGCGGCGGAAGGCTTCCTCCGCTGCATCGAGATCGCCGCGGGACATATGCAGGCCGGCCAAATTCTGATCGAGCATGGCGATACGGTCGGTGGCGCCCATCGACTCGAAGGTACGTCGAGCGCGTGCGAAAGCGTTCTCGGAATCCTCCAGCCTGCCTGTCTCGAGATACAGCTGACTGAGATGTGCGTCGGATACCGCTGCCGCCGAATAGATCCCGCTATTCTCGAGTGCGTTCCGCGATTCGACCAGAGCACGTTCTGCATCTGCGTAACGGCCCAAAGAGGAGTATGCAGCACCAATGTTTTGAAGGCACAGGTCAGCCTTCGCACTGACTCCCAAGCTAACG
Organism: Rhodococcoides navarretei; assembly: GCF_038069675.1. Taxonomy (NCBI): domain Bacteria; kingdom Bacillati; phylum Actinomycetota; class Actinomycetes; order Mycobacteriales; family Nocardiaceae; genus Rhodococcoides; species Rhodococcoides navarretei. Next base: position 1,607,394 of record NZ_JBBPCN010000001.1, on the reverse strand, counting down.
TACTCCGCACGGATCACAGCGAGTTCGTCGATCGCGCCACTGAAATCTGTCGACAGGTATAGCAGTAGCGCTAGGTCCTGCTTACAGTCGTTCTCCAACTCGGCGACGTCGTCGAACCCCTGCACCAGACGAAGCGCTTCGTGCAGCAGTGCTTCTGCCTCGGCTAGCTCCGCCAGCTCTCTTTTGACCGCCGCACGGTAGCGGAGACTCCGAGCGTGATCGACGTGCTCCCCCGCCGCCGAGAACACTGCAGACGCCCCGACCAAAATCCTCTCAGCCGAGGTGTGGTCTCCCATATGCATACGTACCGTACCGATGTTCATGTCGCACAACGCGACTGCGACCTCGTTGTCGAGCGCGACACGTACAGGCCTGGCCCTTGTGTAGGCAACGAGCGATTCTTCCAACCTGCCCAGATCTTCGAGTATTTCGCCGAGAATTATGTCGATGTCTGCCGCCTCTGCAGGCTCCACATCGACATAGAGGTTCCGGGCCGCAGTAAACGACGAGATAGCGGGTTCGACCGCTTGTCGATGTGCATGCAGCCGAGCCAATTGCCGGTGACAGTATGCACTCTGTATTCCCCCCGTGGTCTCCTCCCGACGGGAAAGCGCATTCTCAAAGGCAGTCAATGAATCATCCACACGCTCCGCGGCCATATAGAGCTCGCCGAGCTGCTCCCAGCAATCACCCTCCATTTCCTTGTGCGACGTCGAGCCGAAATAGTCTATTGCGGAGAGTAACTCGCTCTCGGCTTCAACGATGTTGTCCAGGCCCGAGCACAGCCCGAACAAGAACTGGCAACGCGCGGCGTCGAGTTCGTCGCCGTCATGCTCGTACAGGTCCCGAGCGATTCGAAATGCGCTCCGCGCCCCCGGGGAGTCATCCATCTCGATCGAGCAGGACCCAGCGCTCTCGCTGCTGTCAGCCGCTTCGGCCCAGTGCTCGGCGAGCCGGAAACACTCTGCGGCACGTACGTAAGCGCGACGCGCTGGGCCAAAAGTGTCCAGTTTCTCGTATGCCTCCCCCAGCGCGTTCGAATACAACCCCTCCGACTCGATGTCACCGCAATTGCCGCAGACCGCGCATGTCGCTTCGAGAAGTTTCACCGCTTCCTGCACATCGCCGAGTTCGGTCAACGCCATTCCCAGGATTCCAGTGCAATCGGCGGTCAGCTCGACGTCGTCCACGTCGACGAGAAGTCGGAGTGCGTAACGCAGCGAATCCACAGCCGACTTCAGCTCACCCAGTTCCAATTGCAGAGCGCCGATCCACCTCAGAGAATGCGCGATGCGGTACGCATTTCCCGCTGACTCGCAATCAGCCAAAACTTGGCACATGACGCCGAGGGATTCGTTTGTTCGACCTTGGTCCAACAAGTCGAGCCCTACCAGGAAAGCCGCACTGGGCCAGGCATTTTCGGTCATAGTCTACTCGACCCGATTCTTGGACAGTTTGCCGACTACCAGTCGGAGAACACAGAACACCAGCCCATAGGCGACGAACGCCGAAACGGATCCGACCGAGTCCGCATCCTGGCAATCCAGAGTCGATCCGTATGCCGAGGTCAACATAACGATCAGGGCGAGTCCGACGCCGACGGTCATCAGCCCTAGCTCAGGGGCGACCCCGATGATCGCACCGAGTACGACGGCTGCGCTCAGCCCCAGCACCATCGGTCCGGGTCCTCCCACGACCCCAACTGGCGACGTGAGGAACAGGACCACGTCGACTGCTCCGAACCACCCCAGGCCGACGCTGCTCACCACCGAACTGCGCAGGCCTCCAATGAAAAATCCGGCCGCCCCACTGACCACGGCGACCAGAACGAACAAGGCAATTGCTGAAATACGCAATGGGACGTTGGTCTCGACACCGCAGATCTGAGGTTCGGTCACACCGGCCAGAGCGGGTAAGAGCGCGATCAGTCCGAGTAGCGAGTACAGCAGGTTCCCGGCCGGCTCGACGCCGGGAACGCGTCGAAGCTTGCTGAGAACGAACGCGACGGCAGCGAAAAAGGTACCGATCACGAGGGACGACCCGATGTCGATGCGGCCGGCAGCACTGAGCTGAACGAGGGCAGCGACCGCCACGAAGCCGCCCAGAAACGCGACACCGTCGGGGTTGACGCCGGACAGCCCACCGCCGCCGGATGGTCGGTCATCACGTGCGAACGCTCGTCGTCCAAGCAGGAAGTGGGCGATGATCATCGAGAAAGCCAGCACGATGACGATCGCAGTCACGCAGTAACCCCGGCGCACACGGCGATGTGACCCTCTTTCGTATCGAACCGAAGGGCGCCAGCTGTCGAGTCCCGTCGCCGTGACCAATGATCACCGATCTTGCCTGGCTGTAAAAGTCATTCAGTAAGGCGAATCGAACTCGACTCGCATGGGGGTTCGGTCCAGACCTTGGCGAGCGCAACACGATGTCGAGCGCCAGTGTCGTTCGAGCGAATGACATTGCTGGGCTTGCCGACTAGACATTGACACCATGATCGTCGTGACGGAAGAACACGGTCACAGGCGAGACAGAGCAAGAGGAGTCAGCGCATGCCCTATAGACCACCCGACAGTTCCTGGGTGACCAGTGGGTGGTGGGCCGACGACACATCGCAGACCGGACGCGCCGCCGCCGAGTCGATCTCCCGCACCCAGCTGATCCACCTCTGGGTCAAGGCAGCTCCGGAGCCCAAACCGAACATCAAGCATCTTGCCGAGGACCTGGCGAGATGGATGAGCGAGCTGGGGTCCGCTACCTGGGTTGTGCAGGCGTCTTCACCCGAAGCAGCCCGACGAATGCGGCAAGGGATCAATCAGATACTCGGCGGACGCGATATCTGGGACGACGTCTGTACCGTCACGGCGCGGTACGCAGACCCCTTCGCTCGTTGCTCGGCAGGCATCGTCAGCGAGGTGAAACGTGAACGTCCCAGGGACCTGCCGAACGCCATATCGAAGGCGCTCCGCAAGTACGAGGACGGCCCACCGCGAACATCTGCCCGAAACTCGATGATCGGTGTAGTCGAGTGCGGGACCGTCACCGCCTCCCGTGCCCACGCCGACACATTCGTCGAGAACCCGGAGATCTACCGAGGTGCGATCATCGCGGCGGCGATGCGGGCATACAGCGGCAAGCTGACCGAATATTTGGAACGCACGGATGATCACATCGACGAGAGCACACGCTCAGCGCTGATTGCCGCGCTGGACGATCTCACCGAGAGATACGGCGAGCCCGACGCTGCGGACCGCTTGCCGACGCCATCCGAATCGCGGTTCGTGGACGGCACCCTGTCGAAGTTTCTGAGTGCGCGCGAGGCCGATCAGCCGGTCTCGGACGCACCTCTGATTCAGGGCAGCACTCTCTACACGACCGCCGATGTGGCCGGCGAAGCGTGGCGTCGCGCCAAGCGGAATCTCCTGCGGCTTCACATCAATGGTGTGCCATTCGACGACGAACTGATCGCTCGGGTGTACGGATCCAATCTCAAACGCGCCACGCAGGACCTACAGCGCAAGTTACTGCGCGAGGAGCACCACAGTTCAGTGAGCGACCGGCCGGCGAACTTCGACGCGGTTCTGACTCTGCCGCAGCGCAGTTCGGTTCCCGACGACGATCTCGAACACCGCCGCACTGTGCTCCGCGCCCTCTTCCGCCAGGCGCGGGAGCACGTGTCCACCAGCGAGGTGGAGTCGACGAATCCTTGGGGGTGGACGGCGGGCGGCACGTCCACCTGCTGGGAACGTGCGACAGTCCTGGAGATATTGGGCGCGTACGCGAACCTCGATGCAGATCACTTCTCCGAACTCGAGGACAACATCCAATCAGGACAGATCGAACGGGCGATCGCTCACCGCTACGACACCGAACGGCCCGCCGACACCCTGGCGGCGAACCGAAGGGCATCGATCTCGTTCGCTGCTCGACTGCTGTGCGGAGCGCTGGCCATCTCGCTCAACGACGACGACATCGTTGGTGGCGACGGTTTCGAGGTCGTCGGCCAGAGAGCCTCGGGTCAGACCTGGGCCCAGAAGACAGCAGAGGTCCTGCGTACTCTCCACGAGTATCGCGATACATGGAACCTACTGACGGAGAGCACATCATGAGCCGGCCGGTTCTGTCCGACGCGACAGCATTCAGTTGGGACAGTGGGCTTGCGCCGGCTGTAGCGGAAGTCGCCGTCGAAATCGCACCGGGCGTCGACGTCGTTCTCGACGCAGCCGACACGTCGACACTGCTGAGTTGGCGAGTGCTCCGCGACAGCAACGTGCAGGCGTTCGCCGACGCGGTGGCAGAGCAGGACGTCGTGCAGATCATCGAGACCACTCGTGCTGGATCCGAGATCGAGTGCGATGCCTTGCACCTTGTTGCGGCGTGGACACGCAGGGCCCGTACCTCAGCGATAGCGAGGTGGGAGCCCTCCCCGATCGACGAGGGTGCACTCATGTTGGACGAGGCGGGCGCGCGCTACCGCACCGGCGATCACGATGGGGCCGCACATTTGGTAGCCGCAGCCTCCCCGGCGTTGGAGATACTCACCGAAGACTGCGAAAACGGTGAGACCTGCAGTAGCGCAACGTCTGAACTCGCGCTCCTGGCCGCATCCGCCCGCGACGTCACGATCGGCGAGGACTGGGGATACGCCATTGCAGCCCTGTCGGGACGAGTCGACACCATCGCCGCTATCGGTGCCTTCGACGACGAGCTACTGATGCGGTGGCTCGAAGATCTGGTCGAGGCCGAAGCGTTCGATCTCGTCGGGAGCGACTTGGCGGGAGGAGAGTCGACCGCGCGCTCCGAAGTGGAGTGGGCGTTCGTCGATCCTAATCTCGTCCCGCCGAGAATCCTGGAGTGGAGAGGTGCCCGGGTACCCGAATTACGAGCTGAGCTCGACACCGCCGTTCGACCACCCCGGGTGGTCCTGACTGTCCGACTCGCCTATGGAGTGGATCCGCAGTGTGCCGAAGCCTCCCGACTGATCGGGTTCGCTGCAGACCGCTCGGGAAAGCTGCTCGCGACCACGCCGTTGGTACCGAACGGGACCACCCTGACGGGCGCTTTTTCGTCTATGGAAGCGGAGTTCGAGACGGCCACATTTGGGGTTTTCGACTGCACAGGCGATCCGCGAGACCTCCGTCTGGGACAACTTGCCCCGGCCCTGATCGACGCGGACCGAAATATGATCGAAGCGTGGAGTCTGGGACGCTCGGCGACTGCCGCACTTCATACCGTCGGAACTGCGGCAGACGAGGAGACGACAGATGCTGCGCAGTCGGTCGCGGACGGTTTCACCGTCGATGCGCTCGATGCAGCCGACCGTGCGGTTGCCGCACTCGAGCGTGTCCGCACCTCGGTCGGCGTCGAATCGACGCCCCTGCTCGAATTGGTGACAGCCCGTATCGACGCCATTCGGGCATTCGTCGAGCGGATCGAGTCCCGTACGCCTGAACCTGCCGGCGCACAACCACTTTTGGCCGAACTTGTCCGGGCACCGCAGTTCGACGACTCCGACCTCGATGTGCGCCGGTGACGGACCACCCGGAGGCCGATCGATCGTCCTGGCCCGTCGTACTGCTGAGGGCAGCCGACGCAGGTCCCACCTATCTGTCGTGGACCTGGCTCGACGCTCCGGCCAAACCGAGCGCTGTCAAGCTCGACCCTGCACAGACGAGCGCTGCGCTCGATCTCCTCGGTCGCGCGCTCCTGGCACCTCGGCCTCTCGACGCCAGCGGTAGCAACGGCAGCAGCGACGACGTCGAGTACGAATCCAGGGAGGCCGCCGCCCATCGTGCGCTGGCGACCGGGTCCTTCACGAACCTCGCCGAGGAACGTCTGTTGTCCGCGCGGCTCACCGAAGCGGTGCTACCCGAGACCTTGCGGGCGGAAATAGTTGACCGCGCAGGCAGCCACGGCACTGTGCATATGAGGATTACACCCAGTCCGACGCTGGCGCGCGTGCCGTGGGAATTGCTGTTCGTGGATGCAGGCCGGCGACTGCTGGATGTCGCCGTCATCACCTTCGACCCGCCGTCCACCGTTCACGCTGAGCGCACTGTGCTTCCTCCGCAATGGGCGAAGGTGAGCCACTTCCCTGCACTTCATGTTCTCGATCCGTCGTTACCGGTCCGGGCCGTCGAGCATGGACTGGGAAGAACGTTGGCAGGCCTTGCCAAGAATGCACTGATCAAGGGAATTTCAGCCGAAGCCGGTGTGGGTAACAGTAGTTCGCACACGCGACTGAACACGTCCCAGATCATCAGCAGGCTCGACCTGTCGCATCAACTTCACGTTCCGCGATCCCGGTTCTTCTACTTCGGCCATGTGTCGTCGGCGGCCGACGAACCTGGATCGGCATCGATTCACCTACACGACACCGCCGGGGCGGCCGGTTCGGCATCGTGGGGCATGGCAGAGCCCCTCCGACCACAGACGAAGCGTGGAACTCTCGCCGCCGCGCGACCGGACGATCACCTTCCGTTGTCCGCCTTGGATCTTCTGTTGGGAACCCAGCAGTGTACGGACGAAAGGGTCTGGGCTCTGCACGGATCGGACGGCCCCCAGCCCGGCCACGAAATCTGGCCGATGCCGTCCCGGGTGGCACTCATCGCGTGTGAGGGGGGCGTCGATTTCCGGTCGGCGGAGACGTTCGGTTTGGTTGTCGCCATGGTGGACTCGGGTGCTTCACTCGTCACCACGACCCGATGGACTTTACCGACCGACCACGCATTCCATTCCGTCGCCGGAGTGCGCAGATCGGTATTCCCTACGGTCGAACTGGCTTTGGCCGTCGACCGTGCACACTCTCGCGACGACCCGATCGGACTCGTGCATCAATGGCAACGCGAGCAACTGACGAAGTGGGAATCGAGCCCTGCCGCCGTCGAACACTCCCCCATCGTCTGGGCAGCGTTGACGCACACCGTCGCCGAGACCAGGGTCCCGAGAGGTGCCCAGATCCGTTCACGCGGTGCCGAACGATCCCGAGTACACGGCACCGATCCGTCGCCGGGGTAGCAGCTTCCCGAATTGCGCAACGCCCGCGCCCGTTCGGACGCTACGCAACCCAGATCAGGCATCTTTTGATGGGCGTTGGGATAGTCCGATGGACGGATATCGCTGACGACCACTAATGCTTTCGCGTAGCTATTGCTGCGCCATCGACCTCACGAAAGCACTCTCGTCCAGCTCGTTCCACCGCGTCGCAAGTGATGCCGACTCACCGAGCAGAATGCGATCCAGATCGACTCGGTATCGACCGGATTGGATATCCGCACCCGACACCATGAGTCTCGCTGCCAAGGCCGCCGTCGAACCGGCCGCGTTCGCGGCCGTTCCGAGCTGAGGCCATGACGGCAGTGTCCGTCCGACCTCGGTGAGCGAGTATCGAGTGCGCGGGGTAACGTCGCTCCCGACGATTGCGTTGGCCAATCGCGTTCGGTTCGCGGGTTCGTTGAGTTCGGACTCGCTGCACGCTGTCAGATCCCCGGCTCGACCATGGAACGGTGGGTAGTTTGCGTCGCGGTCATAGCGCTCGACGTCGAGAATGACGTTGTCGCCGTTGTCAGTTGCCATCACAACAGGAATTTGCAATGCGCGGGCCTCGAGACGAATTGCCAACTTCATCGCGAGATCGTCCATCTCCTCCACCAATACCGCCACCCGTTCTCCGCCCGACGACCGTAGAAACGTCCCGTCCGTACTCGTGTAACCGCCAGGAAACCCGGACACGTCCGAATACGGATCGATCTCCAAGATCCTTCTCTGTGCAAGCGTCACCTTCGCCATGCCCAGGTCGCACACCGAACCCTGAAGCCGGTTCAGGTTGCTCGGGCCCAGGGTGTCGGGGTCCGCGATATGGAAGCGACGGGCGCCGGTCAGCGAACATACCGCCGCCACCGACGATCCGACGCTCAGCCCCGCGATTCCGATCAGGGCCGAGCCCCACGTGGTTTGCTCGTCGTTGTCGATCAGAAAACGGTTACGCGCGGTTCGCAGACGGTAGAAGTGCTCACTGTCCGGAAGACGGACCAGGGTAGATCGCCATGGGAAGTGAATGAAGCGACTCGAACTATCCACGACACGCTCGTCGTTCCAGTCGAGCGGCAGGGAGCTGAACGAATCTATCGCGATCAGCTCCGACCGCGCGGTCGCCCAGCCGTCGACGTATGCCAGTCCGTATTCGGCTCGGCGTAGTTCCTCGATCCTTTCCGCATCATCGGTGGGGTGAAGTACCTCGATCATCGTCCACTCACTTTCCGAATGTGACGTAGCTTGACGTCCACTTCGAAGCCATCACTGGCGAACATTCCGAAGGTGACCTTCGGCTCTGCCAGCGTTCCCAGAAGACCGTGTAACTCCTCGAATTCGCTGCTTGCCGCAACCAAGGCATCCACGACGGCGGTCTTGATGAGGTCCCCACACGTAGCATCTGCCCGCTCGGCCGAGCCTACGCCGGGCCGCAACTCCACGTGCAAGGACAATCCGTCACGCAGATCCTTCTGCGGAGTAGTTGTCATGAAGAACTTTCCCGTGACGGTGTTCGACAGCCTTGGATCGGAAAGAGCAGTCCGGACAGGCTCGGGATATATGTTGACCGCGTAGAACGACACTGCGATGTCTGCCCGACGCTTCAGCACGATATAGCCGGAGTGCGCAGTCGTGGCCGCGACGTCGACGGTGTGACCGGCTTCAAACAGCCTGCGCCGCATCTCTTCCGCGCTCAGTACCTCACCGATGTCATTGATTCGGTATCGAATCAGCGGAATGGTGTTGTCGACCGTGAAAAGCAGGAACCCGTCGTCGTCGGTCTCGACGAACCGCATCGACGCGTCGTATTCCACCAATGTCGCCGACGCTGCAGTACCGCCGAAGATTGATGCATCGAGCTCAGTGTCGCCGACGGCCAGGCGTCGAACAGCGATGGTCGTCGGTGTCTCGTGACCGATCATCCCCGCGTCCGCAGTTCCGTAGACCAAGCAGACGTCCTCGGGGCGATCGGACTTGCCGACCAAGGCGAGTATTCCGTCCCGCCAGGCCTCGCTGATGCTTTCGCCGGCCAGAAGAAACTTCAGATCCTGGTCGAGTACTTGCTCACCTGCTCCATCGAGTACGTCACGGACGAAGGGTGGGTACCCGGCGACCAGTACCTGTTCGTAGTGGCGACCGAGCGACGCAATGTTCTCCCGAACGGTATCCACATGAACACCGGGCGTGACCACTGACACCGGAAAACCCCGTTTGCGAAGTTCCTCGACCGCCCGCATCGTGTAGATGCCGCCGATCCAGTTGCCCATCGCAAAGCACACCACGAGCAATGTCGACTTTCGGTCGGCTCCTTGCTGCCGCAGGATGCGCTCGTGGAGATCGACGCTCTGTTGCAGCGATAGTTCCGCGCGCGGCCAGTTCGTCGGGGTGCCCGAGGAACCCGAGCTCGACGACCACAGGCATGCGGATGCAACATCTCCACCCGGAATCAACTGCGGGAGAGAGTACATCGAGAGGTAGTTCTTCTTGGTCATGGGCGGAACGTGCGAAAAATCCGCTGATGTTCGCACGCCGTTCGGGTCGAATCCCAGGTTCATCAGCAAATCCGGATACGCGTCGGTGCTGCGGACCGCCTTCCAGAACGTGTCTAACGCCCCGTTCACTCCTGCAGCGCTCCGTGTCGACTGTGTCAACGACATGGCCGAGTTCCTTTCGTGGAACAAGACGTGGATCGTCTTGCTGCACGGGATACCGAACCCCCGAAACGTCTTTGGGCCGACTCACAGTCATGCCTGCTCTGTCAGACGATCGACGTACAGACAACACGGCAGGCAAATGGAATCCTGATCTCCTGCTGACACTCGCCCGGGGGTACGGCTCCAAAGATTCTGGCTCATCCAATGTTTCAGACAGAGGTGTATGTGCGAACGAATGCCAACTTGGCCTCCGTCATCCTTGCGGACGCCACGGTTGCTCATGCGCAACAGCTAGCCGTCCAGGCTCGGGCCGCGCAGGTTGCGCGAGAGCAGGCCGATATCGAAACCGCCCGCATCGACGCCGCACAACGAGCCGAAAATCGGAGAATGCAACGTTCGGCATTCCTTCGACGGGTGCGCGGGCAGGGTTTCAGCTTGATGTTCGTGTCGGTTCCGCTGTGGGTTCTGACTCCGGTCGTCGGGTCGATCCTGACAGTTTTCAGCGACAACATCACTCAGACGGTTTTCCTGTCAGGTGACAGCGGTGCGACCTCTGGCAGCGGACCGGGCACGCTGTACGGGCTTCTTGCCAAGCTGCTGATTGCAATGATCGTGTGCCTGGTCGGGTTGGCCTTCGTCTTTCCTTATCCGGATGGCGAAGAGGTAATTTCTTCAGCGGGTATCGGCGGGTTCGCACTGGGCGCTCTACTCCTCTTTTATCAAGCACTGGCAGGCTCGGGGTCGGCAGCGAGTTGGTGGTGGCCTCCCCTGTTCGCGGTGGCAGGCCACCTCGTGTTCGGCGGCATCAGAATGTCTGCCGCAACAGGAGCCGAGGCCGAGCCGTTCGCCAGGATGCGGATATGAGCGGCCCCAAAGGAATTCAATACGAGATCGCACTGGAACGCCGTCGCGCCGAAGACGCAATGCAGAAGTGGCGCGCGCTGAACGGACGCGTACAGGCCTTTTCGTTGAGATGCTCTGCGCTGAACATGAGCGACGCTAGTGTTCTTCCCGGCGCGGTGCCAGCCGGGACTTCCGCTGTTATCGAGGCAGCGTGCGCGGAGCTGGAGCGAACGCTGGCTTCGGCGCACACCAGGTTGGAGTCACAACTGAGCGCGCAACGCTCACAACGAATCACCCACAATCTGGATGCGATTCTCGAGGAACTGGACCAGCGAGAATCGGCAGCCTCTGTGTTGGCAGAGGACGTTCGGCCCAAGTCCTCACACAACGTCCTCGAAGACGCCGAAAAGGTCGATATCGGGACCAAGAGCGATATCGCCGACCGTGTTCGACGAGTCCTGTCGTCGTTGGTCGAGCAGTCCGATGAGCTGGAGACGATGGCGGCAGGGGTTCTGCGTGCCCCGCCAGCTCGCGCTCGGTTGCTCCTCTCGGACCTGAGCAGCCGGGTGAACGCAGCCAACCGCCGATCCCAGCAACGGATCGACAACCGCGGGCAGATCGAAGAGATCAGGTGCGAAGCTTCCTTGCTACTCGACCGCAGTCGAATCGACATGCTCCTGGACGGCGCGGACCATGCGCTCGAATCCCATCTGGACCCGACACCGTCGCTGACCTCCGCCCGGGCAACGCTCGCAATGCAGTCTGCTCTCGAACGGGAAGAGCGGGATCAGGCCTTCGTACTGGGAGTAGTGACCGAATCCCTTGTCGAACTTGGCTATTCGGTGTCTCCGATCGACCTCGAAACACCGAGTTCAGCGGTGTTCAAGCGCTCCGGTCCACAGACTCATGCTGTGACGGCGAATGTGAGCGACGGGGAGATCGGGCTGCGTACCGTCAGGACGACAGCCGCCACTGACAAGGGTGACGATCTCGCCGCCGAACAGCAGATGTGCTCGGATCTCGATCCGCTCATAGAAGCACTGCGAGCACGTGGGGTGATGCCGGGCAGAGTCAGGGCTGTACCGGCCGGCGTGACTACTCCGAAGCTGATCACTTCGACCCTTGCAGCACCGGCAACAGCCAAGCCAGCGCACGTCGGTACGCGTCGTACGCGGGAGAACGAACGGACACGAGAATGACCCCGGACGCCGGCTCGATCGACGAGTTGCCGGCGTGGCTGCGCGAGATCGACGTGGCGCTGGCCGCGAATCCTCAGATTCTCGTCACCGGGAATCAGCGCGACTTGGTGTTGCTGCCGCGGCCGCAGTCTCCGCACCCTCGAGTGTCGTCGGTTGTCGATGCCGTCATCTCGCTCCTGTCGACGGCGGGTCACACGAGCGTGATCGTCGCCGACCCAGTCGACGGTGCGAGGTCGGCGATCGACTCCGACGGTGTCGCCGCGGACATCATCGCAGCGACCGCACCGTCGGCCGAGAACGAACGTCTGCTGGACTGGCTGCCGCGTCTACTGCGGTCGGTGGTCATGTCCACACTCCCATGCTGCGTGGTAATCGACAGCGCGTCCCGTCTCACTCCGGACTCGGACTTCTCAGAGCCAGCCATGCACACGTTGCTCGTCACCGCCGAGAAGCTTCTCGTCACCGCGAAACGTGTCAAAGTCGCCGGACCGCACCGCACTCCGCTCTACAACACAGTGGTATGGCTGCTCGACCGCGAGAGCGACCTTCCCCACTGGCTGATAGGCGGCGAGCTCGCCCGCGTCGTGTCCATTCCCGCGCCTGGGATGTCCCAGCGCACAATCATGGCGGCGAGCCACGTGGCGTCTCTGCCAGACGCACCGGAACCAGGGCCACTGTTCGACGACATCGTGGCTCGATATGCATCTCAGACGAGCGGGCTGACGCTTCGCTCCATCCGCGAGATCAACCGTCTGGCGATCGACCGTCTCATCCCCGCATCCGCTATCGAGGACGCCATACGCACCTTCCGAGTGGGCGTCCCTGACAACCCCTGGCAGGATCCGGCGCTACGTAAGCGAATCAAGGACGGGCCGAAGCATCTGGAAGGGAAAGTACTCGGTCAGCCTGCGGCTGTTCGTAAGTCGGTCGACATATTGATCCGGTCTGCCATGGGCCTGACGGGTGCGCACGCGTCGTCGGGCGGGTCTCGTCCTCAGGGCGTGCTGTTCTTCGCGGGCCCGACAGGCGTGGGCAAGACTGAACTGGCAAAGGCCATTGCGGCACTGGTGTTCGGCAGGGAGGACGCGTTCGTTCGATTCGATATGAGCGAGTTCTCCTCCGAACACGCCGAAGCCCGCCTCATCGGGGCTCCGCCCGGGTACACCGGCTTCAACAGCGGCGGCGAATTGACCAACGCTGTACGACAGCAGCCGTTTCGTCTTGTTCTCTTCGATGAGATCGAAAAGGCCCACCCCAGAATCCTCGACAAGTTTCTGCAGATCCTGGAGGACGGACGGCTCACGGATGGCACCGGTGCAACGGTGTTCTTCTCCGAGACCCTCCTCGTGTTCACCTCCAATCTGGGCGTCTACCGAACCGACGAGTTCGGCACGCGGGTGCCCGTGGTGCCGCGCGGTTCCGAGTTCCGCGAGGTCGAGAGCGCAATCAGAGAAGCGGTCGGCGATCACTTCACCAAGGAAATCGGTCGGCCCGAACTACTGAACCGGATCGGCGACAATATCGTCGTATTCGATTTCATCTCGGAATCGACTGCGCGCCTGCTTGTTCCGAAGTTCGTGGATAACGTCGTCTCGCGAGTGGCTGACGCCACGGGAATCGACGTGACAGTCTCTGACTCTGTCCATCAACGATTGATCAGCGAGGCTCTGACCAAGCTCGATTTCGGTGGCCGAGGTGTCGGAACGACGGTGGAGTCGCTTCTGGTCAACCCATTGGCGAGAGCGTTGTTCGACCTGCCCCTCGGCACCGAGTCGGTGACTGTCGAGGAACTGGGAACTGACGCCGGCGGATGGTCGGTGGTTCTCCGATGACGTCGATGCTGCTCTCCCGTCTGCACTATCCAGTGCACAACCTGGGATTCGGTCGCCGAGCGGGCATCTGGTTTCAGGGCTGCACCATCTACTGCAAGGGGTGTGTCTCCCGGGATACCTGGCCGTTCGAGCCGTCGAGCGGTGTGCGCATCGATGAAGTTGCGCAGTGGCTGCGCAGCATTCCCTTCGACGCCATCGACGGAGTGACCATCTCAGGGGGCGAGCCGAACGACCAACCCGTAGCTCTCACAGAGTTAATAGCGGAAATCCATAGATGGCGCTCGTGCACAACACAACCGATCGACATCCTGCTGTACTCGGGACGGACGCCTCGAGAGCTCGGGGACAGATTCGATTGGATGCGCGGCAATGTCGACGTGCTCGTCAGCGGTCCTTACATTGCCGCCGGTGCGACGGACTGCGCACTGCGTGGATCGGCGAATCAAATTGTCCACACCTTCAGCGAACTGGCGCGCACCCGATACCCCGCCGACACGCTCGAGAGTGACTACTCCGGTCAGCGACGAGACATATCGGTTCACGTCGACGCGGAATCGATCTGGATGGTGGGCATTCCCACCGACGGCGACATGCGCAAGTTCGAACAACAACTCGCTTCACGAGGCGTGGATCTCAGGAGAACCTCATGGCTGACCTAGCTCCCGATATCGTCGTGTGCTGCGGTCGAACATTCGACCGCAATACATATTCGCAGTGCACGATCGACGGCTCGGACTTGTGGGATATCGAATCGGAGCCACAGGCCGTCGTACCGCCTCCACCCGATCCAAGTAAAGAGCCCGTCGTGCCGAGCCCGCGCACGACGTTGGATCCGACTGGCTCCCGGGCAACGCTGAGGCTGGTCACCTGTGGCTCGACGCTCGACCTCGATGCAGGACAGTCTCTTCCGGTCGGTCGTGACGACGACTATCCGACTGCGGATATCTTCCGTAGTCGGACCAATGTGAGCAGGTACCACGCAATTATTCGGTTCGACGGGCAGAGACTCCTCGTCACCGATACGCAATCGAGCAACGGAACGTTCGTCAATGACAAGAAGATTCCACCGGATACCGAGTACGAAGTTCGTCCTGGGCAGAAGTTGAGGCTGGCAGCCGACGTCGACATCGACATTCGATGGGAGTCCTGATGCGCATTCGAGTTTCCGCAATCACCCACCGTGGCCTCGAACGATCAGGCAACGAGGACTGCATCGGCTGGAATGGATGGTCGATGAGAGGCCCTCAACCCGGCCTTCTGATATCCGAGTTCGATATCACGGCACCGACGGCGATCGTCGTCTGCGACGGAATGGGCGGGCACGAGGGCGGCGAAGAAGCGAGCCGTCTTGCGTGCGAGATACTCACCGATCCCGAGGCATTCACCGGTGTCGACGGGGTCGCTGTGTTGGACCGAGGCGCGGTGCTGGACCAACTGGGAACGATGCTTCAGAACGCGTCGGACGCCATCAATGACGTCGGTGACGCCCGTCCGGAACTCGCGGGAATGGGGTGCACCGTAGTCGGTGTCGTCGTCGACCCAGCTGGCCACTCCGTGGTGTTCAACGTCGGCGACTCGAGGTGCTATCAGGTGGACGGACGATATCTGACCCAACTCAGCGTGGACCACAGACAGGCTGGGTCCAACGTCCTGCAACAGGCCCTCGGTGGGGGGAAGCGGTTGATACTCGAACCCGATTTCTTCGAGTCACCCCTTCCGCCGTCCCCTGGACTACTGCTGTGCACGGACGGTCTCGACGACTATTCGGACCCCCACGATGTGGAACGACTCGCACTGGCCACCGGCACCGACCTCGTCACCGAACTGCGAAATCTCGCGTTGGCAGGCGGCGGCGGGGACAACGTGACCGTAGTTCAAATCGAGGCCATCGCCCCTCTGGATCATCGAGCCGACACTGCCCCGACGTCAGACGCCAACGAAATCAACGCGAACAAGGTAGGAACAGCATGGCCGATGTGACACGTCTCGACCCGATCGACGGCCCCCGAGCCCCGAAGATCAATTACACCAGGCCATCATCTCCTCGCACGCGACTGGACAACAGTTCAGCGCCGCCCACCAACCTCGATGGGGGCACGCCGACCGCATATCTGCGCGAACGGCTGCCACCGGGCCTGGATGCTCGCTTCACCATGGTCAGGCCACTCGGTGACGGTGCCGAGGCATCTGTGTGGTTGTGCACGGATGAGAAGGGCAACGAGGTAGCCGTCAAGCTCTACCGCCACGAGCCCAAATATGCTCTTGAATTCGGTTCGGAACAGTACCGCACCCACTTCCCGCCCGAGGTCGCGGTTCAGCTGCTCGAAGCACCGGGTATGGATCATGGAGTGCACTACGAACTCATGGAACTGTGCCGCTTCGGCACCTTGGAGTCGTATTTGGCCGACCGCGGCGGGTTCGGTACCAACAAACATGCGGTGGAGATACTGACCCAGATTGCCGATGCGATCCACGGCATGCAAGGAACTGCGGGCTCCAACCGACTTGTTCACGGAGACATCAAGCCCAAAAACATCCTCGTGCGCACCGATATCCCGCTCGACCTGGTGCTCGCTGATTTCGGATTGACGGTCGATCTCGGTGACCGGTCCAGGCTCACCAACCTCGGTCTCGGCACGATCGCCTTCAATGCACCCGAACTCATGAGGTACAAGACAACTGCCGCCGACTGGTGGAGCCTCGGCATGGTGATGTATCAGGTACTGCTGGGGCGGGGGTACTTCCAGCTGGACAACGGTTCCTGGATCGACAATCGCACCATCGAGAGCCACCTGCTGTCCCGTGATGTATCTCTGTCGGAGCTCGATGACAGCAAGGTGCGTCCCGAGCATCTGAAGCGCTGGCGGATGTTGTTGGCGGGCCTGCTGACTCGTGACCCGGATGTTCGTTGGGGAATGCCTGAGATCAAGTCGTGGCTGGACAACAAGTCGCCGAAAGTCCACCGACCCCTCGACGACGCCGCACGCGGAGACGAACCCGCCGTCGGTCAGCCGGCCGTGCACCTGGCGTCCACCTCCTATGCACTGCCAGGGGTCGGAGAATTCTTCGATGCGGCAAAACTCGGCGCTGCCATGTCGTCGAATCCCGAGGTTGCCGCTCGGTCTCTGGCGGGCAAGGGACGCCAGCGTCTTATCGACTGGTTGACGGGTTCTGCTCGGACCGGCGAAACCTACTCCGAGGTGTCCTCCCATGGCAGCAAGTGGGGGCCCGATGAGTTGGTTCCCTACTTCGTGGCGCGCCTCGCACCCGCTGCTGATCTTATCTACCAGAGCTGCAACATCAGCTCGCCGAGCCGGCTACGAAAACTGGCCGACAGCAATGGAAACGACGATGCAATCGAAAAGCTCTACGATCACGACCTTCTGGGTTGCATCAATTCGGGCAAGTCCAGAGCCTCGTACAAGATGATCGACGCGAACTGGCATGACATCGCCGAGCAGGCCATCGCGCTTGCGCGGTCGAAGAACATCCCTCTCGAGAGCTCGGCTCGCAGTCACATCATTCGCCAGAGCCTACTTATTGCCGCGTCCGACGACGCCGTGGTGGACGAGTTCGTACGCCAGGTTCGGTCACGTATCGACGGGCCGCAGTTCGAGTTTGCGGGCGAAACTCCGTGGTTCGCTCGACTGCGAAGTGAGGCACAGTTGTGACTACGCGTTCCAATGACACTTTGGCTGCTGTCGTACTCGCGGACGCGACGGTCGAACTCGCCCAGCAGCAGGCTGCTTCCGCTCGCGCTCAGGTTGCCGCGAACGACCTGGCGGAAGTTCAACGGCTCCAAGAGATCGAACGAACTCGGCTCGCCGGGATCGAAGCGACCCAGCGGCAGCAGGCCAACCGAAGGCGAGGTACGGACTTTTCGGCGATTACGCTCGCAGGCGGTGCCGCCGTCACCGTTCTCGGTCCCTACCTGCTAGGTCACTTCGTGCTGCGTAAGACCCCACTCCTCGTACCGGACCCTGCAGTATACGACGAACGGGCGCGAGGTTTGGGGGATCACTTTCTGCCTGACTATCTCGGTGGTCTGGCGGTTGTCGTGGCCGTGCTTGCAGTGTTCTTGCTTGTGCGGCCGTGGGCGTTCCGGCAGCCCTCTGTGATTCTCGGGTGGGTTCTGGCGGTAGCACTGATCGCGATCCTGATTCCGACAACCATGTCGCAATGGGACGACGCGGAGGCCAAAACCGTCGCGTCGCTCCGGGAGACCTCGTATCCGTTCGCGGAAGAGTACATCGATTGCTACAGCTGGGATTTCGACTCCGAGAACGGTGCGTCGCAGCGCGAATTGTGGCAGGTGCATCTCGGGCGTACCCGCGGCACCGACGTGGACGGGTGCAATCGAATCAATGTCTATCGAGGTTGGATCTTCGTCGGCTCATTCGATCTCGGCAACGGCGACACTTTCACAGGCGATATCGTGGTGAACATGCCAGACTGGACCGAGCCCTTGATCACCAGCGGCTCCACCAGCGTGTACCAGATCTCGCGCGAACCCATGAACCCTCTTGCTGTCGGTGTGGATCTGACCACCGAATTCGGCGGTCACATCAGATTCACACTCGACGGTGCGGCCAACAATCTGTTCACCGTCGCGTGATACGCCCACCCGACCGAGCCGAGACACTTTGCGGTAAAGCTTAATTGACAACCGAAAGCCCTCACCGAGTGCGGTGAGGGCTTCGTGATCGATCGTGTATTGCTCCGGCGTTACTTCCAGAACCCGCCGTGCTCGTTGCACTGTGAACCGGTGTTGTTGCATTTGCTGCATGTGAGCTTGCCTGCCAGGCCGCTTGCCCGTCCTCCATTGCACGAGCTGCATTCATGGACCGGGCGAAAACACTTCTTGCACTGACTCATGTTGAATTCCTTCGCGTTGTGGCCTGGACGAATACAGAGCTTCGCATGCTTCACCGCAACCATCAATCGTTTGAACGCACTACAATTCCCGTTGCGCGGCAAAGCATTAAGGCGATTGAACGACTTTCGCGCCTGCCTCTTCTCGGTCATGATTTGCCGATCGAGAAGAGATCGACCAATCGAGAGGCAGCCGTTCATCATGGGGTATCTGTACGGATTTTTCATTTTCGCGATTGCGTATTTCATCAGCGCATGGATCCTGACGGGCATAGCCAAGCGTCAGATTCGTGCGACCTTCACCGGTATCACGCCTCGGGATATCGAGCAGGCGATGGCGAACGCGGGCGTCTTCAAAGGCTGGGTCAAAGTGAATGGAGAAGGGCAGATCAACCAGCGGCTCGGATTTCTCCGAGGTGGCCGGAAGGACCGCCCCGTGATGTCCTTCTCCATCGAACCCGAAGATGACGCGGTCGTTCTTCAGATCTGGCTGTCCGAATGGATCGCAGTATGGGGTGCGATCGAGGTCGCTCACACCGTGCAGTTCCTGATGAAACGACGCAAAGCATTCGACGCCGTTGCCGCCCTCGAGCTCGAACGCACAACGGCGTGACGGTCTGCTCGAGAACAGCACACAGAGGGCTTCTGTCCCCGACAAGCTGACCAGTACGGGGTCAACCGGATTCGAGGCTGCGACGATGACACTTCCGAATACGACTATCGAGGGACAACGGCACCCACGATCGAATCGACGCAATCGTCTGGTCTGACGGACAATGTGCGGGCTTCGACTCCGACATTCGGTGCGACTTCGACATCCGGGTACAAATACGTTGGGCATCATCGCTCTGCCCTTCGTACCGAGCTCGTTGCGCGGTGGCGCCACCGCGCATCATCTGTGTCGACACGACTGTGCTCCAATAAGAACCTCAGTCGACGGTGATTCCGAAATCCTCCGCCACACCGCGTAAGCCGGCTGCGTACCCTTGGCCGACTGCTCGGAACTTCCACCCACCGTTGCGCTGGTACATCTCACCGACGATGAGGGCTGTCTCGGTGCTCAACCCTGTGATCGGGAACGATATGACGTTCGCTCCCGAATCCGAGTCGACCACGACCGCACATAGTCCCTGTAGTGCGGAGAATGTTCTCCCGTCGAGAGAACCCACGACGACGATGGTGTCCGCGTAAGAAGTTGCCGTAGTCAGATCCATTGCTACACAGTCGTTCACTGTCGCAATGCCCGTCGACCTCTCGTGCCGGACCGAACACTTGTCATGGCGTGGCTGGTTGTAGAAGACGAAATCCGAATCGGATCGCACTCGTCCGTTGTTCGCCAACAACAATGCGGATGTATCCAATGTGGCTCCGGCGGGGCCGGTGTCCCACCGCAGCTCCACGCGCACACGGTGCGCGGACATTGCACAATTCGCGCCACGGGTCAGCACCACTGCCGCGATCGGCTGGTGTTCGTACTCCGAAACGGGGATGCTCTCGGCCGGTGGATCCGCCACGCCTCGAGATGGCGGGTTCACGCTCGCGCCCGAAATGACACTCAGCCCCTCGGACACGCGGTCAGCGGCCACTTTGATATCGGCCAGCGACGGAAGGCCAGGACCCCGCAGCCTCTCGATCAGTACGATCTGCTCGTACGCCAGCGCGACCTCGCACGAGTGGAACGTGAAACGTGTCAGTTCTTGCGGGATTCGACCCGCCACAGGTTCACCGATAACAGCGAAGACCGTGTGTGAGCCGTCCCACGGCGCGAGATGGACGGCGAAACGGCCGCCCTGACCATCGGCGAACTCTCTCGAGAAGGCGTCCCCACTTATTTTCGTCCATCCGTCAGCGATCAACTGCGCTCGGTGATCCCACGACAGTTCGAGCGGATCGCAGCCGACGGGCGCGAGCTCGTGTAGCCCAGGTAGGTGCCAAACCCGCCTGATAACGGACCGACCGAAAATTTTTGCGAACGTGGCGGGGACGACCGAGCCACGGGCGATCGCCGTCGACCACGGTGGCCCCACCCCCAAGACCGGGTAGATGATCTCGTGAAGAATACGATTTCCATCAACGTTCGGGGCGACGGGCACGACGATTGCAGAGCCGTCGACACCATCGATTCCGAACCAGTACGAATTCGGCAGGTCTGGAAACGCACCGAGGAGACCGCTTTCGGTGGTCGTCTCCGAGAAGATCGGTGCGGCTCTAGACGTGGCAAGGAAGCAATCGAAAACGTTCCCGGGGCCGTACACGATTACACTGACGCCGACGCTACTGATCAAATTGAATGCCGTTCGAACCGGATCCAACTCGTCGCCGCCGGGGTCGGACAGAGCAACCGTTTCAGGGCTGTCCGGCGACATCATCGGCAGTCCGTCCGGCGCGGTATCGCCGGTTGCGGCAACCTGCCCCTCGTCGATCATCTTATTGATGACGTTGCGGACTTTTTCGCTTGTCAGTAGCTCCCCGATATTGTTCGACACCGCCACGCCTTTGGCTCCCGCGTGCGTGAAGTAGTCCCAGATCTCATCTCGTGTGGGCCCGGGCCTCTCAAGAATTGCCTCGATCGCCGCAACTCTGTCAGGAAGATTCTCGCAGGCGATGGATTTGCAGATGTTTGTCAGTGCGCCGACGACCTTAGCGGTGTCGATGCGCCTCGAGTCACGACCACTCTCCGAGATCAGGGCGTCAGCGAGGGCCGCAAAACTCGGCCGCGCAGTCTGGTGCGCCTGCCAATTCGGCAGTGGAACAATCTTTTCCGAAGTCCAGTCGATGACAGTGCGCTGCCGCGTGAATATTCCCATGATGGCGTCTTTCTTTCTGTCGACACCATTTTCAAGGTGCCGATCTCAAGCGCTGATGCTGCTGCGCTACTCCCAGTAGCCATCGCGTGTGTTGCACAAGACACCGACGTTGCTGCACCTAGGACGGGTGACACGTTCACCGAAATCGCTGCCGCCTCCGGGATAACCGTGGAGACGCTTGCAGCACGTCTTGCGTTCCAGGGCGTACTCCCATCTCAGCGGTTTCCATACGAATCGCACAGTACAGAGATGTTCGACCCTCCGAAATAGACTGTTCAGACGAATTCTGGTACACGCTTGCTGGCACCGCCTCGCTCTTGTCGGCCCGAGGAGCCATAGCGACACAAATCTCGTAGGATGGCTAGCAACCCTTTGCAGGCCCGCAGGACCGCGACGAATATGTTTCAATCCCAGACTGTGAACCCGCCGCCAGCCACACTGACAGCCTTGAAGCCTTGAGGCGCAGCGACCGTCCACGCCTCGAAATCAGGATCGAGAAGCACTGTCAGGCTCGCACCATCGGCGAATCGATCCGCAGGTCGCCGTTATTGGAAGCGTACGCACGGACGACTCCCTGCCCTCGAGACGCCTGACGGAGATGTGCTCGGAGAGCGTTGCGTCCGGCGCATCTCGGAACACTTCGGGCCCGGGCGTGTGGAGATCAAAACTCGATTCGCTTTCGCAGCGCGCAACTTTGATTCGTTTGCAGCGCGAGGGAGAACCCGAACTCCAGGGACACAATCATTTGGCCTGCCAGCGGCAGGTACACCCGCTACCAACCTTTCGGAACTGAAGTCGAGCCCCGACGAACGTCTCACCGTGTGTTGACCCGTCGAACACCTCCCTGTTGGACGCAGCAGCGCCGCGCGCGGTTCCACTCGGCTGACATTGGAGAGCCCCATTGCGTGACGCTGTCTGTCCGTCGCCCCTCTCCCCTACTCCCCTTGCGCGCGCCTGCGGTCCTCCGAACTGAAAGCCGATACCGAACACGCATCGACACCGGCCGAGCGCTTCCGATGCTGGTAGTCCGCCACCGAATCGAAGGCTGCCGTCACACCGACCGACGTCGAGACGTACGTCATCGACTTGTCCCGTTGAAAGCCCAGATCGGCACCCACCTCGACGGCGTCGATGTTCGATCCCAGGAACACGAAGTCCCAGCTGTACTCGGCCTCCCGCCGCTGAATCAGCTTCCGCACAGCAGAATTGGTCCACTCCCGGCTCGCATTCTCGTGACCGTCGGTCATCACGAGCACCGTCACCGAGCCGGGACGCTCGTCCTCCGGCATCGTGGCCAGCCCGGTGCCGACCTCGCTGACGAGCCGGCCGATCGCGTCGTACAACGCGGTGCTGCCCCGCGGCTCGAGTACGAGCGGGGCGACGTCCTCGATGGGCGTGTTGTCGTAGACCAGCTCGTACCGGTCGTCGAACTGCGCGAGCGTGACCACGGTCCGACCGTCAGCCTCGCGCTCCTTGGCGACGAACGAGTCGAATCCGCCGCGGGTGTCGTCGGCGATGGAAAGCATCGAGCCGGACCGGTCGGGCAGTGCGGCGACAAGGGACAACTGAGGGTTGGTCATAGTTTCCTCCTTCAGGTCGCAGCCGAAACTGCAACGAGTGAAATAGATTCGGAGAGAGCGCAAGTGCTGTTCGCGGCGATCACCGGAGGGTGACCGTCATGCCGCCCGAGAACGCCGAATCGTGCAGCTCGATCTCGGCAGGCACGGTCCCGACGGGGACATCGAACACGACGGTCGTGTCCAGCGCGTTGCCCGGGTTGATCTGTTCGTAGCCGATGCCCTCATCGAGGTAGGCAGTCGCGAGGCTGTCGACCGAGTACTGCTTGCCGTCCGCGTCCAGCAACTTCTGCGAGGACGCGTCCAAGCTCTGCGCACGATCGCCGATGTTGCGTACGGACATCTTCACCTGGACGAACTCACCCTGAGCGGTCTGCGTCAGATACTCCGAGCCGACCGTCGCGACGGGTGCTGCGACCGCGGTGACGACGAACTCGAACTTGCCGTCGCGCACTGGGACGCCGATTCCCGGCTGAGTCGGCTCGGCAGGGGCCGCAGTAGCTGCTTCTTCCGACGACGGGGATCCGGCCGGCGCGGGAGCTGTCGGGCTCTCCGACGAACCACCACCGATGAGCCGAATGAGGACACCCAACACGACGACCGCCAGGATGACGGTCAAGATCTTGTGTCGGGCAAACCAACTCTTCTTCTGCTCGGGAGCGGGCGGGGCGTACGGCTGCTGCTGGGGGTTCGGGTTGTGGTTGGTCATGTCGTAATTCCTCTCGTTCGGCGATGCATCAACCACACCGCAGTCGGCCCTGTCCGCGCCTCGGCTTACCGGTCGGTGCCCCTCCTCCTTTCGGTCGCATCCGATCGGACATGCGGGCCGTTCGGACGATTCATCGTGTCGGTGCTCGGCCGTACGCTTCTGTTCGTGAGCACCCACCGGACAGGCACCCTGCGCCGCAAAGCCTGGACTACGGCGGCGGTGGCCTTCAGCCTGTTCTGCTCGTTGATGACCGCCGGGTTGGCGGGCTCATCCGGGACGCCCGGGTGGAACCTGGGCCTCGGAGTCACGCTCAACCTGATCGCCGGCGTCGCCTTGATCTGGCGACACGAGCGGCCATGGATCGTTCTGGGTCTGGCGTTGGCCGGGCCGCTGTTCTTCGCAACCGATGCGACGGCAGCGTTGATCGCCCTGTTTGCCGTCGGTGCGTTCGCGCGCACCAAGCCGCTGGCGGCCGCTGCCGTCGCGGTGTACGTCGCGTGCGGGGTGTCGTTGACGTACGACGCGCATCGCAGTCGGTACTACTCCGTGCTGACCCTCGGTTCGGCGAAGGCCGAGGACGGATCCATGCCGGTGGAGTGGGACGTCCCGGCGTGGATTCCGTGGGTCGTCGCGGCAGTGCTCGTCGGGTTGGTCGTGGGTGGAGCGGTGCTGCGACGCACACGATCCGACCTGACGGAGGCTGTGGTCACGCGAGACAAGGTGACGGTGGAGTCCAACGCTCTTCGTGAGGAGATGCTGCTGAATGCGGAACGCGCGCGCATCGCCCGCGACATGCACGACACCCTCGCTGCCAGCGTCAGTCGCATCTCGTTGTTCGCAGGCGGAATGCAAGTCAACAGCACCGATGGACCCGAGAAGGTAGCCCAAACTGCGTCGCTGATTCGGCAGACCGCCCACGATGCGCTCGACGAGCTCAAGCGCATCATCGGCGTGCTGCGCGGATCGGCCGATGCCTCGGGCGGTGGTCGGCAAAGCGTCGAGGGCATCTCGGATCTGGTGCACTCGGCACGGGACGCGGGCTTGCACACGTCGCTGATGCTCGATGTGACGCCCGGTGAAATCGGCGCTGCGAGCAGTCATGTGGTGTATCGGGTGGTGCAGGAATCGCTCACCAATGCGCAGAAGCATGCCGCCGGTTCGACGATTCGGGTGGCGGTGCACGGGTCCGATCAGGCTGGCCTTCGCGTGGACGTACGCAATCAGCTGATGGGACAACCGGCGTTTGCGCATGGGTCGGGTGCGGGGTTGACCGGACTGGCCGAACAAGTCCGCGGGGTGGGCGGCACGTTTGCTGCCGGCGCTCAGCCGGGCGAATTCGTGGTCTCGTGCTGGCTGCCGTGGTACTCCTGACGGGCAGTGTCGGAGTCGCGTTCTAAGCTCAGCGAACCATGACAGCGCCAGCCGTGATCACCGTTCTGATCGTCGACGACGATCCCTTCGTTCGACGTGGCGCGACCGACATCTTCGCGAAGACCCCGGACATTTCGGTAGTGGCGGATGTGGAGGACGGTGACCAGGTGCCTGCTGCGGTGGCGGCGTTCCGGCCGCACGTGGTGCTGATGGATCTTCAGATGAGACGGGTCGGCGGATTGGATTGCACCCGCGAGTTGATGACGCTCGCCCATCCCCCGAAGGTTATTGCGATGACGGCGATGGATGTGGACGATCTGGTAGTCCGGGCCATCGAGGCGGGGGCGCACAGCTTCTTGAGCAAGAGTGAAGCACCCGAGACGTTCCATCAGTCGGTTCGAGCGGTGGCATCGGGCAATACGTTGTTCAGTGAGGATTCGCTGCGGAAGATTGTGGCAACGTCGGTATTGCCGGCGGCGTCGACATCCGTGTCGATGGATGCGCTGAGCCCGCGGGAACGAGATGTGCTGCGCATCTTGGCTACTGGCTCGACCAATGCGGACATCTCCTTCGAGCTATACCTCAGCGAGACGACGGTGAAGACCCATATCTCCGGGATCTTCGTGAAACTCGGTGTGCGAAATCGAGTTGAGGAGGCACTGGCGGCATTTCGAGCGGGAATGGTCACGTGAGCGAATCGAGCTAACATCGCCGGCCGCCTGACTTCAAACTGCCGTAGAACAGAATGCACCGCCGGATCAGAAGCCAGTC
Source organism: Rhodococcoides navarretei (assembly GCF_038069675.1). Lineage (NCBI taxonomy): Bacteria > Bacillati > Actinomycetota > Actinomycetes > Mycobacteriales > Nocardiaceae > Rhodococcoides > Rhodococcoides navarretei. The sequence continues at coordinate 1,581,730 of NZ_JBBPCN010000001.1, read as the reverse complement.
TCGTGCAGTATGCATGTCGACAATGAACGGACACAGTTAAAGCGCGAGGCATCTAATACGGCACCTGCACGCAACTCCAGGCCGAGATTTCCAGACGATCTGCTCCAATTTGTCTGCGGCAGTCGCCAGGATCGACAGCACCTCAGCAGAGGAAACGCGAGTTCAGACAAACGGCCAGAAAATGGCACACTACGGGAGAAGACGCGGTAGGATCATCGAATGGAATCGGAAGAGTTCCTCAAAAGGGCCGCCCAACAAGCAACAACACAAGAAGTAACAACGTCCATTCGAGAGTTTCTTGCCCCATGGGGCGCTAAGCGTCGCGGAGTTTGGGTACTTAAAAAGATCAATGACGACCTGACTCGTCATGGCCTGACCACTTCCCCCCCCATTCGAAACGGGCTGGATCGACAGTCAGATAAAGGTGCTTCTTAAACAAGAGCACCAGAACACAGAAAACAGTCCGGTAGGTTCACCGATCGCACCAATTGCGCCACAGATTAACTCGCTTCGAGTGTCGAGTCTTGAGTCTGCGAACCGCGGCTTGATCTCAGTTAGCAAAAGCGATTCGCTCAGGAAAGCACAATCCTTGATGATTCGGCACGACTACTCCCAATTAGCAGTAATCGAGGGCGGCAGAAAGCTCGAGGGAGCGATTAGCTGGGAATCCATCGCTAAGGCCACAGTCCACTCGCCTGAGGCAGATCTTAGATTATGCATTTCTACGGCCGAGTCCGTCTCATTAGACGACGATTTACTAAGCCAAATCCCACGTATCATCGATTCTGGCTATCTATTTGTACGGGACGTTGAAAATCGAATTTGCGGAATAGTAACGACCGCCGATCTGAGTGAAGCATTTCAAATCTTGGCAGGCCCATTTCTGCTTGCCGGCGAGGCCGAACGTCACCTCCGACAGATCGTCAATACTCACTTCACCACGACAGATATCGAAGACTCGAAAAATCCCAATGATCCTGGTCGCGAAGCAATATCGGCTGAAGATTTAACTCTCGGAGAGATCCAAAGACTAATTGAGCGTCCCACGAATTGGGATCGTATCAATTGGTATGTGGACCGCAACGTTTTCCTTGAGGCACTGCAGAGCCTCAGGGAACTTAGGAACGAGATCATGCATTTCAGCCCGGACCCGCCAGAACCCGAAGTGCTTACACAAGCTCAGAATTTCCTGAAATGGTTAAAGCTTCTGAATAAGGATGTCAAATAGATCGACCTAAGAGGTGAGTGCCATCTCAAGCCGTTGACTCATTTTAGAGTCTTTGACGTCTAAATTGCCACACCGGCCTCGATGACAATGTCGATGGACATGATGCGTCCGCGGGGTCCAGATGTGTTCCGCATTTTGCCTACTGGTTCAACCAACGCGGACATCTCCTCAGAGCTGTACCTCAGTGAGACGACGGTGAAGACCCATATCTCTAAAATATTCATCGAACTCGGTTGTGCGCACTCGAGTTGGCGGCGGCATTAGCTGCCTTCCGGGCAGGAATAGTCACGTGATGCAAAAACGCCTATATTCGGGGGTATTACAACATCGATCAGAAGCATCGGAAACACCTACGATAACGCGTTGACGTAGAGCTCAATTAGATCATTTGTGACGGAGGCAGCATTGACGCGTTGCCGTTTCTGATCGGACCCAAGAAGACAACTGACGATGTCGAGTTCGCAACTATGTGATGTGTCGACTGGTTTAACCAACGCCACTTACACGGCGCACTGGACCTCACCTAGGCTTAGCGCGCTGCCCAAATGCACCCACAACAAGAGTACGATTGCTAGATTTCAATATTAGCCAGAAGCGGATTTAAAACGTCGTCAGACCGTCGGTCACCCAGCTGAGACCATTAGTTTGAGTTTAGTCAAGATTAGTTAGTCCGTCTCCGATTTTGAGCCAACCCACCCGCACCGACTAAGGGCCAGCCTGAGACCTAAGCCGGAGCCGGTCAAGCTGACAGCCCTCAACCCGACAGCCACCGTTTACCCGGCGGAGCTCTTTTCGGGAATCTCAATTGTCCAAGAACTTTGGTCGAGATAATGCGCTAGAAACTTTCCATTTGTTCCGTCAACCGTCCATTCAGAAATTCCGTCGCTGAAAGTAGTCTCAGGCTTGTTCATCGATCTCACTGCCGAGGCGGCCGTTGCCGCATTCCTGAATAGCTTTCCGGAATTCTTACCTGCGACCTCCACCTCAGCAATCTGCAGTTGTCCGGTGACGGTATCCAAAGCACCTGGGACCGAATGGGAATCGACCTTCAATGTAACTCGAATGCGGCCGGCGCTATCGAACAAGGGATGGTCGGAAGGCTCGACGATGGACGCATCCGGCGAAAATTTCTGCGCGCCGGTCCCTGATATTTCGACTGCGCCGATCGTTGATCTCCCGCCCGAGGCAGGGTCGACGCTCGAAGTACCATGAGCTCGCCTGACACGCGACTCGGAAATGGACGTCGAATTGGCGGTTGCGGCGCTCGACATTGCCAGCGTGCCGAGCTTTTCCCACTTATCAAGCCCGGCCACAACAGATCTTTTTGGGATCACGATTATTTTCGACTTGGCCTTCCCTTTCTGCCCGAAAGTGGAGTTCTTTGTCGCTTCCCGGGCAACCTGCTGAAATTCAGGGGCCGTGAATATATAGAATCGATGATGATCCAAAGCACTCATGAAGACGCGAACTGCGTTGCTCGCTTGATTGAGCTCGGCTTTTGGGACAGACCACCCCTCTGCGTCGTCAGCGGCAAGACGTACTGTCCGGCGGACCCCCCGAGCGTCCAACACTTCGTATTCGTCTTTGCGAGAGCCAAGCGGACCTCTCATTGCGCCCCCTCGATTGCTGACTGCAGCATCGAACGCAACCAACACACGGCGCAGAGCCGGGCTCATATCAACGTCAGCGGCGAGCGGCATGACGTCATCGACCGAGCGCACTTCGACCGGCGCTCTATCACCAGGCGCTACTCGACCGCCCAAGCCTGTCCACAACTCCCTGATTCTGTTTGTTGTCATGTTCTCGGAAAGCAGTGCCGAGCGTGAAAACGCCTGAGCCAGGTCGCTCAGTTCTTGAGCATGCGCTCCGAGTTCCTCGAACACGTCTGCCAGCACGGACAACGCACGTATGCGCTCGATACGGGTGCCCGGGCCACCAGCACCGACAAGCGCAGAACCGACTGGCATCCACGAGATACCGTCAACGCCTTGCCTGAGCGTTTGCTCTGCGTCGATGTCTGGTAGCAATTCTCGAATCTCTTCCCAAAGGGGGAAGCCTTGATAATCATCAAAAATATCTTTGATCGCATCTACGACGGACCAGGTGTCCGGGCCCTCGATGGGGCCGCCATCGTTGAATCCGGAATCGAGCGATACATCGAGCCCTCCGTCACGTTCACTGGCTCTGAGCAAAAGCAATGAGAGAGCATCACTCTCGTTCACGTCGTTGAACTCAAGGGCAATTTCGCGTAGGAGGGCAAGGTTGGCCGCAGCAGAATCCGTCTGCGGATCCTCCATTGTCCCTCTGACATAGACCAGCGTGACAAAGGCTTCTGAAGGAGAATTTAGTTCAAATACGCGAGCCAACAGTCCCATCAATGACCGAGGTGTGCGCGGGACCGAGAGTAGGACTCCGACAGATGGAGTACTCTGCGCGGTCTTCTTCGGTTGCACGTTAGTATCGGTTCCGTCTGCTCCGTCATAGTCGAAATAGACGGCGCTCAAATCGGTATTATGCATTGCCTGCCGCAAGGTAGAAACAACGGACATTTTCGCCGTGCAGCGGCTTAGTATTGCGCGTCTGTCTCGATCCACTCCAAGCAGTGCCCGTGCAGTGCTCGTTCGAGGTCCTACGGCTGCATCCGCGTCAAGACGTCGTGCAAGCGAAAGTGCCCCCTCCGGTGAGCCATCGTCAGCATCGAGAAGTTCGGCCGTTAAGGCAGACGCCTTGTCGGTTGCGATTCGATAGTCGCGGGCCTCGCTGTCGGTAAAATCCACCCCGACAGCAACGACCACCGGAGGAGCCATCATTCGGTCTTCGACAGCTCGCAGATAGTCACAACCGTCGATGACGTCGCCGAAATACGGCTTTAGGACGCTCTCTGCCCCAAGATCAGGCCACTCATAGGCCGCCGTCAAGCCTAGCTTGTCCGTGACAGTCCCAATCTTTGTCAAATTCGCAAAGTCAGTAACCGAGAGCTGATCTACCTCATCGATTATCAGCAGACGTTCCCTCCTCGCGAACCGCAACCGTCTGTCGCCCAAAATTGATGAACGAGCCAGCAATATAGGATACGCGTCGAGCGAGCCGGTTCCTCGATCAACTTGGGCAACGATTGATGAAGGAATGCCTGTCGACAGCGCCTTAGACCATGCATCAATGTCGTGTTGATCGGGAACCACGATCAAAGCCGCGAGCCCTCGCCGTCTAGCCTCGACGATCGCAGCGAGAGCCAAATCGGTCTTACCCGCGCCGGTCACAGCCTCGACTAGGCTTGAACGGCCGCTCAACAACCATTTTTGGAGAGCTTCTACCTGCCACCTTCGCATTAGGCGGTTCAAATACAAGGCCGCACCGAACGATTCAGGTGAAGCGACGCTCCAGACTCTCGTATCGCCGACGGTCTGGAACACCAAGTGGTTGTCTACCAACGCTTGTTCGACGAAGCCGACCGACTCCCCCAGGTTTTCGGCGAGTTGGTCAGCAGACAGGGCCCCCACACGATTGAGCTCATCGAAAATCGCGGCGGCCACACCACTCATTGGGGCTCCTCTGTCGTCATTGTCCGATACCGTCATAGTGGATTAGATCAGCCGACACCGACGGAGTCATGGATTTGAAGGCAACCGCTCAGCGACTGCGCAACTTGTTCGAGGGTGAGCAGTGTCTTGTCGTGCCGGTCTTCCAACGGCCTTACGTGTGGACACGCACCCGGAATTGGGAACCTCTCTGGAACGACATCACTGAGATGGTCGATCGCTTCTCGACCGATGAGGATGCTGAACCGCACTTTCTGGGTGCCGTCGTCCTGGACGCAACTGAGAAGGATTCGGCGGACATCAGTGTGCGACAGGTTATCGACGGCCAGCAGCGAGTTACGACTTTACAGGTCGTTCTGTGCGCTGTCCGTGATGCGATGATTGCTACCGACGCGCAGGCGCGCTTGGTCCGAGCGCTCCGTTCGTTGACTAGCAACGACGAAGGCCTTTCGGATGCCGATTTTGCACCGTTCAAGGTCTGGCCCACGTTGCGGGACCGAACTGAATTTCGATCCATCGTGAGCGGGGACGCACCGGGGCCCGGCGACTCCCGGCTTCGCGACGCATACGATTATTTCTTGGGTGCGACCTTGGCTTTCTTGGAAGAGTCTCGCACGGATCCCGAAAGAACAGCGTCTTTGGTGAAAGTGCTTCGAACTGGTCTGCAGGTCGTTGTCATCGAACTCGCGGCAACCGACAACGCCCAGGTCATCTTCGAGAGCCTTAACGACCGTGGCACACCTCTGCTCCCAAGCGATTTGGTGAAAAACTCCCTCTTTCAGCTCTTGGAGCGCTCGGGTGCAGACGTTGAGCAAGTCTTCGACGATCACTGGCGTCGGCTCGAAACGGACTTCTGGCGCGAGGAGATCCGGCAGGGCCGGCTCATCCGATCACGTCTCGACGCGTTTTTCGGGCACTATCTCACGATGTGTAGCGGCCAGGAAGTCTTGTCTACTGAACTGTTCACGGCCTTTAAGGCCTTGACTGCAAACTCTGGTCGCGAAGATCTGGTCGAACGTATCGAACACATTGCTACAAATAGCGACGCCTATCGGCGGATCATCGTGCGATCGGCCGGCGCAACACACCAGAAACTTATGGACGTTGCGGAGGCCCTTGACACGTCTGTCCTTGCACCCGTGGTGCTCTACCTTGAGCAGCACTCCAGTTCAGACGACCGGTCCGCGGCCTATGCCCACATCGAGTCATGGCTGGTCCGGCGTGCCGTTTTACGGTCCACTAGTAAGAATTACAACAGGATGTTGCTGGATCTTCTCAAGGCCTTGCGTGGAGCCGACGCTCCGTTCGAGCCCGTAGTCAAGAACTTTCTGCTATCTAATACATCGGAGTCCGGCCGTTGGCCTTCGAACAAAGAGATGCGGGACGTCCTGATATCCACCCCGCTGTACAAGAATCTCACACGGGCACGCAGCAAGCTCGTCATCCGCGGTTGCGAAGCAGGTCTACTCATTGCGTCAGGTATAGCCGCCGAACCAGCCCCGGACACATTCGAGGTAGCGCAGCTTCTCGTAGGAGATGATGTCCGTAGTGACGCCCTGCGAAATTCGATCGGCAACCTTGGTTTGGTCAACTCACCCCGACCAAGAGGAATTGCTACCGTGACCTCTTGGGTAGAGCGCGAAAGGTTCTTTCCCAAAGACGATTTTCTGGTGAATGCGCTCGCGCTATCTGAGATATCGGATGCGGCAGTAGCAGTCCGCGCCGCCGCAATGGCTGACGCCTTTTGTCGTCGATGGACACACCCAGACAGCAAGTCTATACCACCCCCGCCAGCGGCACTTGCGCCCGCGGTACAGAGCGCACTTGACGAACTTTGCGACCGCTTCGCTAATCTACCAATCGGTACCGCACTGCCATACGATACGCTCAGCCTTTCGACCGAGATCGATCAGCAGGATGTCGACGCCGAGTTGAACTCGTTGATCAACGGCGTAGAGCTGCTCAAGCTAGGCGACAGGTTCTTTATCGAAAAGATTGGCGAGATAAAAGCAAGCGATTGAGCATACGAACCACCCCTTGGTCGGCGGTCATCGCTACACACCCATCGTTTTGGCCGAATTCTATGCTTAATTATTTATCCACTGGTGCAACTAGACCACCCAACCGTGGAATAAGCCACAAACCAGAGGGACCGAGACCCACGCTCTCGCCTAAACGTGGGTCCCCGGCAGCCGTCTCCACAGACGTGAGTCTCATCCCCTCGATGGTGATGCCGTCCCAACCTTCGTCCTTGAATCGGTAGCCGAATTCGTAATTCATATAGCGCCCGAACTGCTTTCCCGTCATGCCGATTTCGGACCCCGAGCTCGTCGTCAAAACAAAAGCAGGAATGTCCTTGCCATGGGACAGCGCAGGTTCTGCAACTCCGGTGACGGGAGTGCCGAGGTCGACCTCTCGAAGGGCCTCTTGGACGTCCTGTGCTGCCAAAATGCCGGTATCCGCCCTCCCGACGACCTCTGCATCATCAGATTTAACTTCGAAGGCCCGGGTGTAGCGATTGCCCTTTTTGCTCTTCTTGCGCTCTCTCAGCCGCCCCTCATGGTCCTCGAACCACGACCAATCAGACGGAAGCTCGACGACGGCAATATCATGTCGGGCCCGACTCAGCGCGACGTACCGCTCACGTAACCTGGCCCAAGAGTCCGGGTCTCCTTTCACCCAGTCCGGATGAACAAAGTAGACGCTGTCGAATTCCAAGCCTTTCGCTCGGTGGATGGTTGACACAACGATATCTACCGAATCCGGTTCAGTCAGTTCCAACGGTAAACCCCTCCCGCTGATGAGGCCGCGGATACGGTGCAGATTGAGCTGATCCTTGGAACGAGGCCGCGACTCAGCAGCCTTCAGTCGATACCAAGCTTCGTCCCGAAGAATGCCTTCGAGCTGCTCTTCGATACGTGAAACTACATCCCCCCGTGCAACCTCGGGGCCGGCCATCCCGTCGAAAACATCGGCAATCCACCGGGCCGCACCGAAATCTTCAGCGTTCCGGCGAACGACGTGGCAGATATTCTGCGTAGAGAGCACCCTAGAAACTCGCAGAACCTCACCGTTCGTCGCGCAAAGAACCGCGACACTACCGTTCTGTTCGTAAAGGAACGACCAGTCAGATACGATCCCAGAGTGCGGGAATGTATTGGACAGATTCTTAAGATGTCCTGCCGCTGTCGTATTCGATGGTTCATCACGCATTTTGATACCGAGTCGCACAACATCTTTCGGACGACGACCTTGAGCGCGGTAGTTAACTGACAGAGACAATACCCTTGCACCAAAATTAGCGACTAGCTCATGACGAAAATCGTCTGACGTCCGCTTGCTGCGGGATTCCTCAAGTGTGAAGTCGTAGATTCCTTGCAACGGATCACCCAGTGCTGTGAAGCCAACCTCATCACCTAACTTGCCCAAGAGCGCGAGAACCAACTCTGCTCGGTCGCCGACAAGATCCTGTACCTCGTCGAAAATCACATGACGCAAGTCTTCGACGCCCGCCAAATCTCCCTGTCCTTTTAAGAGCTTCGTGGCCTCTCGGATTCGATGATCGAAACCACCATGCAGCTCAACGTCGTTCTCCCCCAGAAGGAAGGACGCAAAGGAGTCGAATGTCCGAACGTGTGGTGTTCCGGAGTCACGCTCCGCAGTCCTTCGTCGAACCGCCGCCACCGCTGCACGCGAGAAGCTGAGGACCAGTATCTCGACCGATGGCGACAGCCCCTCACTCGCCGCCAGGTGGTCGACGCGTGCCGCGACGACCTCGGTTTTTCCTTGCCCGGCACCTGCGGTGACCAGGGTGCGCGCATTCGCAGGTGCATTGACGATGGCCATTTGGTCTGCGTCGAGCTCTATCGCCGCCAAGTTGTCGGCGGCCGATTCATCCTCCTGCATTCTCGCCCCCAATGATGCCAGTGACGGGCCCTGTGGAGGCTATCGCCATACGTTCGCGGGCACGCGATCCGGCAACATAGAGCACGCTGCGAAGTTTCTTCAGTTCACGGTCCTTCGCTGCACCGGTCATGCTCTTGACGTACCGAGGCGGAAAGTCGGCCGCACCCATTCGACCCAACACCACTCCTCTGTATTCGAGCCCTTTGGCACGGTGCATCGTCATTACCCGGACCACGTCGCCGAGCTTCTCTTCTCGCGTGTCAGGGCCAACGATTGCGCTCTTCAGCCCCTCTGCAGTTAGGGACTCGACCAGCTCTGTCATGTGTCGCTTCTCGTAGGCGAAAACCGCAATGTCCGATGCCCTTAATCCGTCTGCACACCAGCTCTTCACGAGCGCGGCGATGCCGGCGCTCTCTGCTTGCGAATTCTTGAAGCTGATTATTTCTGGCTCCGGCCCACCGAAGACCGACCGGGCACCCTGCAATGTATCGGACTCAGTGTCGAGATCGTCTACGTCAGGATCCGCGACACCGAGCGTCCACCGGAGGATCTCCCGACTCGTGCGGTAGTTGATGGTTAACCGTCGCGAACGCCCTCTGGTCTCGATCCCGAATCGAGACAGGGGCGTCGGTCGACCATAAATGCGCTGGTGGGCGTCGCCGACGATGAAGAGGTCGTCGGAAGCTGGCTCAATCAGAGCCCGCAACATCTTCCAGTGCGCGGGATGCAGGTCCTGAGCCTCGTCGACAACTGCATGGCGGTAGTCGAACGAGGCTCGAAGCAATGGGTCGCCAGCCAGAGCAGCTGCGGCCCGTGCCGCGAGTTCGGTGAACGTGATCAATTTATCGGCGCGCATCAGCCTCTGAAACTGCTCGACCGCTACCCATACGTCGGCGCGCTGAGGCCGACTCAGTCTCCGTGAGCGCCCACTCCTCGGAATCCGAAGGTAACCAGCTTCGTCTTGTATCGCGTTGCCCAGCACCACCAAAGACCATTCATCGGCTAGGAATTCCGGTTCCCAGCTACCGGATGCCGATTGTCTGGCACTTCGCCACAGCTCCAAGACTCGATCGGCGCTCTCATGAACGATTGTCGAACCTTGAACCAGCACCCGGCCCGGTTCACTTGCCGCGACGATTGATCTCGCCAAGGAGTCGACGTTAAGAACATCAACCTTTCCCAAGATACCTGGGCCAGCCAATTCGACGAGCTGAGCCTCGATGGCCCTTACCAAGTTCCGTGTGAACGTTGTGAGCAAGACCTTCGACGACGGACCAGCCGAGTCGAGACCCTCCGCAAGATGACGCGCCCGGTGGATGGCTGTCACCGTCTTGCCTGTGCCTGCTCCGCCGGTGACTCGATACGGCCCATTCCACCCGTCGTGGTAGGCCAGCGACCGCTGCAATGGGTGCAACCAGACTCGCCACTTTGCAAAATCACCTTCGAGCACTGCGCGCAGCTCATCTTCATTGTCGGCCGCAGCCGCAGTGAAATTGAGCCTGGTAATGGGTCGCTGGAACGCCGTCTCAACATCATCAACATCGATCGGACCGACGTTGTCGATGCCATAGTCCTGCCACACCTCATCGGGACTCTTCCCGAACGCAAGGTCGAGCAAGGCGCTACCTTGCGTATCGGGAAGTGCACCAGCGATTGCGAGGAACGGCTTCTCGCCGATCACCGAGACCAGTTTCTCGGCAATGTCAGGGGCTATACCGAACCGTTCAAGGTCCAGTTGGCGCACGCTACTGGGAAGAAACCTCAGTTCGGAATTCGTAGCCGTCGTCGGAGCACTTTCCATCGCCGCCTGCAGTAGGGCGGGCTGATATAACTCGGCCGCGCCGGTCTTCGTATTCACCTCGAGACGAATTGTGCTCGCGAACTCATAAGCGTCGTCGTGCTTCTTGACTGCTATCAGCGATAGCAGCTCCGTGTCACCGTCTGCACCCGAGGTGACCAGAACCGCACGGTAGTTGTCGGTGACCCTCGCGGTACGTACGTGACTCTGGGCACCCTGCGGATGCTTGAGATCGAGACCTGGAGACTCGGGCTCTCGCTGAAGTCGGACCATGAAGTTGAGCACCCGGTTTCGGATGCTCCCGTCTAGTCGGTCGTAGGAATCCTCGAACTGTTTATGTATGAGAACTTGAACGGTCATCTCACTCCTTTCGTGATCAATGCGTCGAGGTTCACTGCTGTCGACTTCGTGTCACTGCCCGCATCGATGCTCACGACGGCCCACCCGTGGTCGTCCAACCACTTCTCGCGTTCGCTATCGGAGTCGATCACCACCGCCACCTTGGAATCCTCCCAAGCCATCTCGACTTGCCAGACCATGTCGACCCGTCCGATCTCGAGCCCTGACTCCGGCGCAGCTACTCCTCGCTGCACCAGCGACCAGATCAGTTCGGCAAGCGATGTATCCGCGTATTTTGCGACGAGTGTCCAGTCCGCAGGCATTTCGAGTCCGGCCTCGGACAGGTCGCTGCCCGCACCGGCAAGCGGTATCGGCTGTGAGACCAATTCCCCCAGTGATCTGGTAGTCCAGATAGCGGCCATTCGCCGGGGCATCACGGTGCCATAGACCGGCATCGTCAAGAACTGGAAGACGTTGGACCACCGGAGCCAGTCACGCCAGTGCGCGTCGTGGTCCAGTCCACCGATCGCGGCTTCCGAATCGTCTAGAACGGAAAGCACACCAAGGGAACGCTCGTGGTCAGCAGTGTCCGCACAGATCCACATCGGGAGACCAGTCAGTCCGTGGCGCGGGACGATCATGATCGTGCCGCTCGCGTCTGCGGGTGGAGTTAGCCCTTCAGCAAGTGCGACGAGCGCTGCGCCCAACTGGGCACCCGTAGTTTGAACGGGCGCAGCGCGCCCATGCTTTGGGGATGCCGGGACTAATTCAAGAGTGGTCTGAACCGCTCCGGCACCCCACACGTCGTCATCTGGGTCTGCGAGATACTCGATCAGAAAAGTAATCGGGTTTCCCCACATGTATCTGACGCGAGTGTCGGACATGGTCTCGCCGACAACATTTTTCGTGTGCTGGTGAAGCATCTCGGGGCTTGTCAGCTTGGCCGAAACATTCTCGAACACCGCAACGTCATCCCACGAGATCGACCAGACACGCTTGTCACCCCGACGCAAGGCGTCCCGCTTGAAAGCATCATCCGCCGTTCGATTATTCTCGACACTCGCGTGAAAGTGCTTGCCGTCAAGATAGATTGCAACATCCGCGGTTTGCGCGTCGACTCGGGTCAGCAGGAAATCGGGCTCGGTCGCGACGCCGAGTTCGACGACCTGCACCAGCGGACGCATACGCCAGCGCCGGACCTCGCCTCCACCCCCGGGTAGACGGATGTCGAGTTCTTCGCCCTTCGCGCCGATCGATACCTCGAACGACGCACCATCTCGCTGGTCGAGATGTAGCTTCAACGCCTCGCGGAAACGAATCTCTAACTCACTGAGCTGTACCGACCCGATATCCACGCCGGTGACGGAATCTATTTCTTCGACGTCCCATTCCGCCAGGAACTCATCCAACAAGCGTAGAGCCGAGTCACGTGACGCATTCGGCATCTCTCGCGGTGAGAGCACCCCGTACAGGCAACGATGGCACGCGGCGCGCTCTTCGGTGCGGCACGGACACTGAGCCAATGCCTCATGCGCCAGCACGAGAATGTGCTGGAGGCGATCGGACTCACCGAAGCGGTCAAGGTAACCGGTACCGCCTGGAACTGTGTCGTGAAGTACCAGGAACCGACGGATTGCCCCTGCGGAGTCGGTCATGCTCGAAGCGACCACCGAGAGGTGTTGGGGATCTCCACCGAAGTCCTTTCGAAGCCCCAACAACAGCGCACCTTTGAACGAGGCAAGGGTCGTCTCGAAGTGCAGCAACGACACCGGGAGCAGTAGTCGGACAGCCTGCGTACTGAGCTCATGGGAAAGCAACAGCCGAGTCCACTTCTCGGCGGTGCCGCGACGCGTTGCGCAATACCCACGATGTCGGGCGTCGGCAGTTGCGGACGCTCGACGTACGACGACGCCGCAGTGCGCACACGTCGTGAAGCCAGCGGCGTTATTCGTTTCGCCCGCGATCGTGACGTCCTCTCCGGGCGCGTCGCCGAGCCCGGTATTGATGGAGCGGACCACCGCTATCCGCGCATACTCGGCACCGAATGCCTTGTCCTTCAGTCGCCAGGCCTTGGTGATCGTCGTGGGATCGATGTCGACGCTCGTGGTTGTGCTGAAAAAGGTTCGTGTGCGGTCTTCGGCTTCCTCGTCGATGAGGACGTCATCGAGGCGATGTACCGCGGACACCTTTCGTAGTTCGAGTACGTCGTGCACGGCGCCGGAGTCCGACACCGCCGCGGAATGGCACCGAGGGCAGGCTGACACCGGAGCTGAATCGGTTGTCCCCCAACCGCAGTCAGGGCACAGGCGAGTGGCGAGCCAGTGCGGTCGGGACGACGGGCCGATGTCCACCGCGTCGATCTCGACGCGCTTGCCCCCGGCATAGAAGAAAGCACCGGGCGCGAGTTCGGTTAGCGCGGTTGAGCTCCCCCGCTCGTAGGTGAGATCCAGCGCTTCGGCCTGCGGCTTGCCACCGGGTGCGGTGCCGGTGGTCCACCACAGGTGAACGTCGAGAGCCGTCGAATCGTCCAGCAAGTTGTAGTTCGGCAAGAGCCCCACGCCCGACAAGCCGGTTAACGTCTCGAGTTTGCTTCGTTCGTAGAGCTGATCGCTGAGGGCTTTGAATTCGCCTGCGCAGCGCTTGCGATCTTCTTTCTCGAGATCGCCGAGATGTCCGTGCTTGTCTATCTCGTCCATCGTCTTCGCCAGCTCATTACGGCGCGAACGGATCTCGTCGCTCTCACCCGCCCACCGTGCCGCCGTCTCCGCGACGACTGTACGAAGACCGCCATCAGCGAACACGCGAAGGCCTACGCGGGAGTCCTCGCTGACATGGTCGCCGAAGAGCGCTAAGAACTGAGAAGCGAGTTCGGAAGACTGGGCGATGCATTCCTCGACCACGGATCGTAGCCAGTGACCATCAGCCATGCCGTCGTCGAGGCACTCGGCCAATCTGGTGGGCATAGGTTGCGGGAGCGAGATGGTTCCCGCAGCGAGCCTGTCCAGGCAGAACGCAAAGTATTGGCGCTGCAGAAGCTCGGTCGCGTCGAGGTAAGCGCCCGGCGGCAGAACCTCGCCGGCGAGGAGGTGTTCGGGCTCTGCGAAGAAGTACAGGTCGCGTGGAGAGGTGGGGACCGCGGCGAGCACGAAGGCGTTACCGGTCGACCGCCCTGCACGTCCTACGCGCTGCAGGTAGCTGGCCGTTGACCGCGGCAGCGAGGCGAGAGCAACTGTGCTCAGATCACCGATGTCGATGCCGAGTTCCAGTGTCGGAGTGCAGGCTAAAATATTAGGGTCCGAGGCAGAACCTCCGGTTTTGAATCGAGCCTCGACCAGCTCCCGTTCGTCTCGGTCCAGGAGTCCGGTGTGTTCGGCGCTGACAATGCGGCGGATCCTGCCGCTGCGGTAGAGATCGCGATAGAAGTTCGTGGGCTCGATCTCCACGGTGCCGAGTCGGCCGGTGCATCGCATCCGTGGGCATGGCGCACCTTCCCAGATCGCGATGCGGGATGCAGCGGATGGCTGGACATGATGACACACAGGACATTCCAGACGGGCGACGTCGGTGCCGTCGAGGAGTACAGCTGCAGGGTCCAATCCGTAGATGTGTGCACCGCGCTCGCCTGAGCGTCGTTGCAGCGGTCCTTCGGCGTTCGCAAGCTGATCGACGACAGCGGTGAGCAACGCCCGCGCCTCGCTCGGCGTGACTTCGAGGCAGCGCTTCGTCCAATCAGTGAGCCAGGATTCGCCGCGCGGATTGAGTGACTGGAGGTCGCTGTCGCCGGCGACGCCCGTCGTGTAGAACGATGGCGCAGGCCGGCCTCGGGGGAATTTGGTCATGCCATCGGGACTCCCGCCCCAGATCGACCAGCGCTTACCTTCTTCCTTGATGTAAGTGTGCAGCCACGGATGAACTATCCCGCCGTTGACGCGGAGGTGATCGAGCAGACCCAGTAACCACGGCTCATAGCGACTGCTCGGCAACGAGCTGGCCAAGCTGAGCTGCGCGAGATTCTGATGCGCTTCGCGGCTGTGCTCGGCGAATGACGTCAGATCGACATCGACATCCACCGACAGAGCCGATGTGATTTCGAGAGTACGACCGGTGCGTGCATTGAGTCCCGCCTCCAGATGCGCTTGAAAGGCCAGTCGCATTGCGAGTAGTGAACGAAGTCCACCACCAGAATCATGGTCGAGCCAGTCGGCATCGCCCGCAAGGCGGCGGGCGAAGTCGGGAGGCGTGATCGCATATAAATCGTCGGTCGAGGTGCTCGTCGCGAGGCGTTCGGCAACGGCGGCGAGGTCAATTCGACCGGCGCTCACGGACCGGAACATCGCGGACCTGAAGTTGAACGCGAATGCGCGGCCCTCGATGAATGCCGCCCGGTGAGCGGCATCCTGGACCGAGTCGGTGAACACCAGCGTCTTCTTCTCGTCATCCGCCAGCACACTCGAACCGAACTCGGTCGTCAAACCGACGCTCAACAGCGTGGCAACGCTCGAGCCCACAAACCGGATCGCGTTACGCGCCCCGCACGACGGGCACACCTCATTAGCGGCGTCCTCAGCTGTCGCCGACACGTGCACCGGCAGCAAGCCATCGCCTGGCTTGGGCTGAATTTCGAGAGTCTCCGGATCGAGATGCGAAACGCCGTTTTCGGCAGCGTCAGCAGCGAGCAGCACGCGCGTCTTCCCTCGAGACGTCGGTCGAGCGCTGTTGCGCCAGACTGCTACTGGTTCCCCGGAGAGGCTGTCGCCGAGTTCAGTGGTTGCTGCCATCCATCCGGCGCGACCGCATACCCGGCAATAGGCCGCGGGCAGCGTCGGTGGTCCTTCGCTGGGACCGTCGTGCCACCAATGGAATTCTGGTTCCGGAGCCACGGCGCGAAGTAATCTGCTGACCTCGCGAACCCATACCTGTACCTGGACATTCACCAACGGCCGGAGCGTGCCGTGCGGATCCTGTACCCGCGCGACCGACAGCAAGGCTAGGAATTTCAACAAAGCGGCCTGAACTTCTTCTGGCCGAGAGGTGTTGTGGACTCCCCACGGCAGGATGCCCGCTTGAGCGATCCCCGTCACGGCATCTGAGATTGACCGAGGGTCACCGCCCAACACGTCGATCACCACCCTAGTGAGGAAATGCCTTCGAAGACTCTCACCCACCACCACGGGGTCGGTGAAGTCCGGGCCTTTCCCGTTTACAGGGTGACCTGCCGCATTCAGGACAGCTTCTGCCAACGGCACCCATGATTGAGGGTCGGACGATCTTGGTGTCGATGTGTTCAGGATGTCGCCGACCGTCGGGATCTCGAGAGTGAAGTCGACGTCGCCAACAACATCGATAGCGGTCAACGCGCTCTCGGTGACTAGCGATTCGGCGTCAAACGGCGTCCCGAATACGGTTTCGGCGAACGCAAGAAGTTCGGCCGTTCGCGAGCCACCTCCCAGCGTCGCCGACGTGGCGACCGGCGTCACACGGCCGAGCGGCCTTCCCTCGCCCGCAACTCCCAACTTGGCACCCAAACGGCGGAGCAACATGGAGACGTCAGTTCCTTGAGCGCCGTCATACGTATGGAACTCGTCGAGAACCAGATATTGAAGGCTGGTCGCGGCATCTGACCACAGGCCTGCGTCAGCCGCGCGCAGCAACAGCAGGTCGAGCATCCGATAGTTGGTCAGAAGGATGTCGGGAGGGTTCTGCCGCAACGTGTCTCGGTGGTCAATCAGAGCGTGCTGAGTAGGGCGGCGACGCTTCCCGTTGCCGCCGATGTAAACGCCTGCGGTTACATCCGCAAGACGCGGGTCGTCATGGATGTACTCGGCCAGCCGACGCGCCTGGTCGGTTACCAGAGCATTCATCGGATACAAAATGATCGCTTTGATGCCCGTTTCGCCGCGGGCCGCAGCTCGACGTGCGTGATCGAGCACCGGAACCAAGAATGATTCCGTTTTGCCCGAACCCGTACCGGTTGTGACGATGGTCGGCTGCGCAGGCTTGCCGTTCGTCGACAAACGATGAAACGCCTCGGCCTGGTGCCGGAAAGGCCTAAACCCCGGTGGAAGCCACTCGAGCGGGGACTGCCGTCCCTGACCAACGGATTCATAGGGCGTTCGAACCTTCACGTACGGGCCGCGGAAAATACCAGTCTCAGGGCTTGCCAAGAAGCCACGCAACGCAGTCTGAGCAGTGGGATCAGACAAAGCAAAAGTTGTCGATAGGTACTCAACAATTGACCTGCGCGTCTCCTCGGCCAAAAGAGAAGGAAATGAGGGTTGTTTAAGTTTCATGCCTTGGCGAGTCTTTGTTCGAAGTCAGCATAGGCGATACGCATCTCGGCCTCACGGTCCGGCTTATAGAACCACGGATCATCATGGTTAGCATCGGGCGCGAAGGGCTTATAACGGTCGAGGAGATCTCCGCAATCCTGCCCACTACTCCATGCCTCCAATAGCTTGAAGTCGTCTTTCTTTTGCCAGACACCCTGCGCGTGGTGTTCTTTAGCAATTTTTCTACCGTCCGCGTCGAAGTACATCTGATACTCGTATTTGCGGAGCACCGGAAACTGTGCTCGATACATGAGTGCGAGATCCTCCGAGGTCAAACCGAGCATCAGTGCGGCGAGTGCGTCAATTTCGACCAACGCACTTCTACGCTCCATATCGAGGCGCAAAGGGCTAGATCTATCCCAGCGTCCGGAGCGGGACAAGTCCGAACAATAGGGCCCAAACGCCGATGTCCACCTATCGGTGGTGTCGAGGCTAGACTCCAAGGTGTTCCAGTACTCAGAGAAGTCCCGACTCATGCAATTGAGACGTAGGGCTCGGCGGACGAGCCAGTTACTAAGATTTTCGTCGTGAGGTGCCGGGAAGCTAGCTATCAGCTCCGGACTGACGTGACTCATGCCACTTACCTTAATTAGATAGTCAAACGGCAACGACGCCCACAAACCCGCCAGGCGTACTAATTCCCACAGAGACTCCAGTGACTCGCTTGTACGACCGATCGATTCTCGTGAACCAACCGCCATCGAACACACTGCGTGGACGTGAGCTGCACCTCTAGGAAGCAACGCGGCATGAAGCGATCGCTCCAAACCCGGCTGAGTCATATTCCTCCAACCCATTCGCAAGCAGTCCGTTGCAACGGCATCGCCCCACATCGGTAAACTTTCCCTGTAGTCTGAGAAAGTTCCGGCAGCCTGGTAGTTTGTTCGAGGAATGTATAATTCGTCAAACCCATCCAGATCAATCGTGGACCAATCTTTGTTCGATTTGCAATTCTCGTTCGGCTCTCTGTATAGCGGGTTCGCCACTGATATATTTGGGCCTTGCAGAATCACATCTGCCCAGCGCTCGTTACGCTCCGTCTTCCATACAATCTGATCTTCACGCTTCGCTTTTCCTTCGTCAAAACAAAAGGTAAAGATGTAATCGAGATCCGAGAGCTTTCGGCTTTGCTGGGCATACACAGCCAGGATACTAAGGTGCTCAGTTGTGAGCGGGCGGACCAAGCGAGCACGTTCGGGCAGGGTTCCGGGCGGGTCGAATACTTGCGCCCAGGATTTCAGAACGGTCCGGTCGACTCGCGCGACGCGAGACTTGTGTGGCCGCAGATCCCATCCTCCCCAGGGATGTTGGGTTGCAGGTACCGGACCTTCTCCGTCATGCTCAAGGCTTCCATCTACAAGTGCCGGGTCTTGCAACGTCGACATATTTAGAAAGTTTATTTCTCGCGGAGTTCCATACACGCACACGCTATACGATATATTGTTGTCGATTTCAGGAAAAAGCAATAGATTGTTTCCGAACTGAAAATGCCTGCGTAGCCGAACGTAGATCTGCTCTCGGAAAGCACCGCCCTTAGGGTCGGTGAAAACTCCCTCTGGATGAAGGATTCCGGCTGCGGACTTCGGGGCGAGGTTTCGAAAGAAGCGGTCAATGAACGCGCTATAAAGGTTCACTTTTGTTCCGCGCAACAAGGGATACTCTACGACACTTCCGAGGACGCTTACTGACCCCGCCCACATCGAAAGACTTTCCAAATATGAGTGTCGGTAATTACTTTCCAGTACGTGTAGCCTCATAAGTTTAAACTTGCTATTTTCTATTTTCTCCGCCAGCAAAAATTGCGGTTGCGCCTCCGCAAGCTCTACTGCGTCATTCCACGATGGCCTAACCCAAGGAGGATTGCCAATCTGTAAATCGAAGCCGCCATGCCTGAATACTGACGCGTAGTCCAACTCCCAGTGGAAAAAGGCTTGAACCCGTGCGATCTCACGTACCAGGCCGAGCCAAGGGTGCCTTACCAGCAGGTCAGGCATTCGCCGCATACCGGAGAACACTCGGTCTTGGTCATCGATCATTGCAAGTTCTTCGAACCCACCGGCGAGATCCTGGAACGTGCCTTGCGATTTGTCAATCTTCTGGATACCGGCTGCACCGAGAAGCTCCTCAAGAGTGAGGATCCACTCATTCAGGTCGGGTAAGTAGGAATGCTCCTTGTCGTCGTTAAGTTCTGATGCGGTAAGCGGCCAGAACCAGAGTGAGCACCAAGCATCCATGACCAGGCGTAACCGCGCGTAGGGCCCCTCAGGGTCATGCAATTCCTCTTCGACCCTGCCTCGATCGACTACATCAGCGGACGGCGTCAATTTAGCGCCCCACACGTCGATTTGTCGCGAAATTTGCTGCTCGCTGATCTCAAGCCGCCGAAGAACTAGCGCCCACAGTCGCTCGACGCGCGTCGCCAAGGACCGCAATCGGTTGAGTTGCTTAGCGTCGGGCTTTTTGGTGATCGACTTACGCCAGGTCCTCAGGGCCTGAGCCGCTTCAGGTGCCAACTCTTTCGCTTGCTTGGCATCAGCGACTGCGGCCCAACCGTCGGCAGGAAGAAGGAAGTGGTGGATCTCTCCGTCGCCGATTCCGCCCTCGGACAGTGGCCGATCGATAGGCGGAGTCTTCAGCCAGCTCTTCTTGGCTCGACCAAGCGAGGTGAAGTCATAGGTGGCGCGGCGGGCTCCGATTAGTGAGTTGCCGCGCCGAAGGTGCAGCCCGAACCATGGTGCCTGAAGTCCGGGGTGCATAACGTTCAGCCACAGTGAGACCTCTGCGAGTTCGACTGCAGTGGAATTCAAGTCGACGCCATAAGCCCGGTGCAGCGCCAGGTATGCCTTCACCTTTTGGAGCTCAGTCGTGTAATCCTCCGGCTTGATTCGCTCCTTGAGTTCATCTTGCCGGCGGCTTAGATATTCAGCCGATAGCTGATTGATAGCTTCATTGAGAAACGCCCCGCTGCCGAGGGCCGGCTCGCAGATGCGATACTCGAGAATCTCGCCGGCCGTCGTCTCATCGGTGACCAGTTCGGCAAGTGCATGCTTCACCACACACTTCGTGAGAACTTCCGGTGTGTAGTACGAGGCACTGCGCTGTCGGTCTCGGCCGGACAGACGAAATACGAAGCTGCCCTCGGGATGACGGACAATGTCCTTTCGACCAGTCAGACGGTCCTCGCGCCAGACGATGTCCTTCTCGTCGTACTCAGCCGACTTTGTCGACGGCACCAGCCAGGAACCTTTGTCGGCATTTCCGTCCTTGGCCACTTCGATCATGTTGTCGGTGGCGATCAGCCCCGAGTAAGACATCAGCCCCTCGTACACGGCACCGAGCTGGTTGATGCCGAGCTGCGCATAAGAGATGTATCCGCGTTGCCTGTTCTTGTTCTTTGACGGCTTGGACAGGAGCAAAAGGTTCAGCACCTCTTGCAGTACCCGGTTACTGAGTCGCATCCCCTCACCGTCGATGAGGGGCGTCTCTTCAGGATCGAACAGATCCGACCGAAGCGGCTCGAATACAAAGGCATCGGTGCTCGCGCGGCCTGCGTTGTGGCCGGTGTTGACCAGGCGAAACAGCCGATCGAGTGACTCGTGCAAGTGGTGGCCCTCGGCCGAGCTTCCGGCCAACGGCACCTGCACCATCTCCCGGAGGCGATCAAGGCCATAGCCCGATTCGTACTCGGGGGTGCCCACGGGCAGAACGCCCAGTTCTGGTCGAGCTTCGGCGAAGAGCAAGAACAGGACTCGATACAGAAACCGGAGCGACTGCGTGGTCAGGTCGCGCGGCAATTCGGGCACGCCCTCGACCTGCAGGCCCGCAGCACGCCTGCGGGTTAGTACCTCGTTCGCGATCTTCTCGATCGAGATACGGAGTCCCTCCCGGAGGTCCTCGCTGACGCCGACCGCGTGCTTTTCAGAGTCTTCGGTGTAGTGATCGAGTTCGGTCTTGCCATCTTCATCCGGAAGCAGCGCATCCGAAGACCACAATCCGGCGTGGTAGGCGAGTTCGCCTGCGGCCTTGACGTCGCGACGGTCGAGCGCGGTCGCAATGTCGAAGCCGAGGTACCGGCCTTCTGCCCACCGTGCGACGTCGGTCAACAGCGCCACACCTCCGGCTACGACCAGCAGGTACCGAGGTGCGTCGTCGCTCACGAACAACTGCGTCACCGCGTCAGCCACCGACGTCACCTCCTCGATATTTTGACTGGTGACGTGGATTCGGAACGGCTCGATGAGCTCCGCATCGCCTCCGAGGAGCGCATCGACGCTGTCGACAGGTACCGCGTGCAGGATGTGCAGCGAGTCCGTCGTACTGGTGCTGGGGAAACGTGCCAGAAGGGGGACATCGATGGGTGTATTCGCTTGCAGCGTTTCAATTGTTGTCGCGGCAGCCTGGAACCCGACCGCTGCGAGCAATCCGGTATGGACCTCTGTCACTCGGCTCGGGTACTCCGATGCCCCTACTGGAGGGAGGTCGGCAAGTTCCTTCAGGTAAGCGCCGGCAATGGCCGACAGACCTCGCAGCGGCGTCGGCTTGTCCTGTTCGGCACGTTCCTTCCACCCCTTGGCGAGGTCCTTCAATCTCGATGGGAAAACTTCCGCGAGCCAATGCTCGGACAAGAAGTCGTTGGCGTTGTGGATCGAATCGAACACGACTCAGGCCCTCGCTTTCGGAATGATGACGCCGACGACCCGTACGAACGGATCGCCTGAGGCCGCAAGTGAATCGATGATCGCACTCCAGGCATCGGCGGTCTTTTCGATGTCCAGTCGCGTGTTCTTCCGCGCGCCGGTCTCGGTGAACACCGTCAAGGCAGTTTGCTCCCAGCTTTTAAGGCTGGCGCGGTATCGGTCCACTCGTTCGAGGAGTTCGACCTCGAAGTCGTCTCGTCGAGTACGAATATGTGCTGTCGCAGCATCGACTGCCCCCGCAACGTTCTTCTGCAAATCTCCAAGGAGTTCGTTGTTGACCCCCGGGTTAGTCGCGCCTTCACGAATGCCCGCGACGTCGACGATCTCGTCGAAGTCACGAACATCAGGATCACCCGGTAGCCCACCGACGGCACCCCAGTGCGCGATAGCCGGGCTGCCTGCGTCGTTGGACCAGACCGCCTGAGTCAAGAAATGGGGTTCGTCCACGTCGCCTGCGACGACCGGGATCTCGTTCCGGCCGAATCGACCCACAGCGCGATCACCGGCCCAGTCGAGCACGGGATGAATCGGCGCCAAGAAATGCACGTCGGGCCAGGATGTCTTTTTTGCCTTCTGGGTACGAGTCAACCGTCCTTGTGCGAACGTCTTGCTGCCGGTGAGCCGCAGTCGCTCGGCGATGCCTTGTTCGTCGAGGTAGTCAGGCGGCAGATCGCGGAATCGATTGATCAAATCGTCAGGGGGCCTGAACGCGACGAAATCATTGTCGGCGTCGCGCTCGATCTCCATATCCGGCCCGAGTTTGCCGCTACTGATGTCCGCGAGCTCATCGGTCAGGTAGTTGTCGTCGTCCTCGAAGAATGTCGACAGCTCCGCTGTCTCGGGAGACGTGTCGGCACGGTGTTCGCCGCCGGTGGCCATCAACGCCGCAAAAGGATTGAGCTTGGCCGGTGTGGCCTCGGGGACCACGTCGTCGATGTCCTTTCCTTGTCGGATCGCCTCCATCACCTCGGCTTCTTCGATCTTCGCGTCATGGAGGTTGAGGAGCGCGCCTGCATCGCCGAGAGCTCGGTTCGCTTCGTCTTCCTTCCGCAGAAGCTTCGTCACCACGTTCAGGTCGTCGGTGACATCGGCGTGGGCTTCGGCGGTAAGAGCCAGTGCGGTGATCTGCGGTCGATGGAGCTGGCCATAGCGATCGATACGACCATTCCTCTGTTGGATACGGATGAACGACCATGGCAGGTCGTAGTGCACCAACTGGTGGCACTCCTTGTGGAGGTTCAGCCCCTCCGAAGCCATGTCAGAGGCCACCAGCACTCGAATGGGGGACGAGCTTTGCCCGAACCCCTCGACGACCTCTTGGATTTTCTGGTCGGACAATCCCGCGTGCAAAAGTTCGACCGGGTGCAAGTCAGCTGTCGGCTTGCCGGAGAATTTCAGTCGCCTGCTGACCTCGTCGTGTAGCCAGTCGATGGTGTCGATGCGCTCGGAGAAGATCACGACACGAGTGTCGGAGTCTTTGCCGACCCCGATTTTCTGAAGGTGGCGGATGAGCGCGTCGAGCTTGGCGGGGGTGCTTTTGTCAGCAGCCGCTGCCAGCTCGTCGAGGCGTCGGAGCGCCATCGCCTCCGGCCCCTTCTCGTCGTCGACGTTCTTGAGGCGTCTTCCGACGCTCGCGCGCAGCGCTTTGGGCGAGGAAAGGAACGCTTTGTACAGCGTCCACGGAAACAGTTGCCGCCCCTGCCCGGTGATGACCGATGGCCCGTCGGGATGCAGCCAGACATGTTCCAGCTCGCGCAGCACGTCCAGCTCTGCTGGGGTCGGTTCGACTCCGACAACTTCCGGCTGCAAACGCTCTTTCCATTTATGTGCCACGTCGAGCTTCACATCCGGCGAATTCCGGTGGCGTCGTACGTATAGATGCTCGATGTCTTTCGCCGAGTACTTGTCGTGATCTGCGATCGCAGTCGGATCCAGCAAGTTCACCAGCTCAGCAAATGACTCCGGCTTGCCGTTGTGTGGCGTAGCACTGGCCAGGATCAAGGCATCGGTCTGCTCCGCGAGCAATTTCGCGAGTGCGTTGTTCTGCGTCCCGCGGTTGATGAGGTTGTGGCACTCGTCGATCACTACGGCGTCCCAGTGCTGGTTCTTGAGGTGGTGCTTGTACCTGGCCGGGTTCTTCAAAGTGTCGATGGAGACGATGACCCGCTTGTAATAGCTAAACGGATTACGTGACGCGGGCAGGTCTCTTTTGACCTTCTGAATGCCATCCGAGTCCAGACGGATCAGGGGAATGGCGAACCTGGTCCACAGTTCCTGCTGAAACTGCTCGAGGACAGCGCGCGGCGTCACGACCAGAATGCGCTCGCCACGTCCGCGTCGGATGAGTTCGGACAGAAGGATTCCGATCTCGAGCGTTTTGCCCAGGCCGACCGCGTCGCCGATCAAGATGCGTGGTCGCAGATTCTGTAGAGCCTGAGAAGCCGGCCGAAGCTGGTAGTCCATGCGATCGAGCAGGGCGCGATGGCCAACCGTGATGCGGGTGTCGGCACTGGGGATCGGGCTACCCCGACGGACCGACTCGAGCCAGAGCCGGGTGCGTCGGAATCCCGGCGAGGTATCGGCAACGAGGGTGCCCTGTTTCGGATCGAGGCGCTCGATGTCGTCGAGCTCGGGGTGGTCGAAAAAAACCGCATCGAGATCGCGAACTAGTTCGCTGACCCCCGTCACCTCAACCCGAGTCCCGTCGAACTCGGTCGACCGGACGGACCGGACCAGCCATTCTTCATCGCGAACGATCACTCGTTCTCCCGCGGCAATATCTGCCACCGTGTCGCCTACTTCCCTGGGTTTGTTTGGCAGCTATGCCCGTGCAAGGAATTCGCTGAACAACCCCGCATCCTCTTCGTCTTCCTCGTGCGTACCGAACAACAGTGCACGATCGAGCAGGGTGTTGTTCAACTCGCACGACGTCTCGGGGGCGAGAACACATGCATGGCACGCCGCGAGGTTGAGCGCATCGGTTCCCGATGCGGTCGACTCGATGCAGACCGGATCGGAAGAGCACCACGACAAGCGAGTCAGACCTTCGTTGATCGCCTTTGCGAACTGTTCTGGATCAGCTTGCGATGCGACACCGCCCAAGCTGCCCGCCGAGTCCGAACTCGCGGTGTAAACCAAAATTCCTGCCATCTCTTGGTCGACGAACAGCCGTTCCCGTAGAGCCGACGCCGGGTAACCAGCATCGAGCGACAGCTGGTCAATGAGGACGTGAGCGAAGGTGTGCAAGGCAACCTTGGCGATGTCGACCGTGACGGGCGGCCTCTTGAACGCCTCCGCCTGACGATTGGCTGCCTTCTGGAGGCTATGGCGCCGCTTCTGAGCGAACTTGTCCCCTGCCCAGTCGCTCAGCGCTTGTCGGTCCATCGCCAGGAAGATTCCTTCGCCGATGACCTCGATTGCCGGCAACCAGTACTTGGGCTCACCGGACAGAGTGCATAGAGTGTCCGGGTCGTTTGAACCGGTCAGTCGAGAGAACCCGTATAGCGCCCGAACCTCGCGGAGCCGAGTCACTTTCCGCAAATCGGTGATGATGCTGGGAACGTCGCCGTCGAAGTCCCCACCGACGACAGTCTTCTCACAGACGAAATCCGACTCATCTCGTGTCGCATCACGACCGTCCATCAATGCACCGAATTCTTGTTTACGGAGCTGTTCCTCGCCGATTGCGTCGCCATTCTGCTCACCGCGGCGACGGTCGACTTCCGCGACTATTTGTGTGACGGTGAATCGGCCGCGGGAATCCTTAGCGATTTTGACCAGCAGCGCATCGTTGACAGTGGCAGGGTCTTCAAGTGAAACCCAGTGTTTGTTTACGAATTTCGCGAGTGCCTCGGAATACGGCGGAATCGATATCGCCGACCGCACCGCCGGGAACCAAACGTTCGATGCACCACGTTGCAACACCCTCGGTGTTTCGTCACACGGTTCGGCATACTCAGGCCCGAGCCACGGGCGAAAGCCCTTGCACGACAAGATTCCCTTCATCGCGTGCCCCTGTGAGGCACCATCAAGCGAGCGACGCGGCACATTGCAGCTACATTCAAGGACCAGATCGTCCAGAGATGAAGTCCGACCTAACGACACCATCTTCATGTCGTGCTTGTCGCCGGGTGTCGTGGCATGACCTGCGTGCAACCAGTTGTAGAACGGGAACTCGTTGATGTGGCCACGCGTGCATGCAGTGATGAGACGGAACGGGGACAGGGCTACCCCGGCTCGCCCCTCCTTGCACTTACATTGCGACGCATTCCAATCACCGCCCAGCTCGGCCGCGCTGCCGATTCGCCTGCATCCTGGGCAGATCTGCGTTTGTGGAAACCGCACCACCGGAACATCTTTACGCCCTCCTGCAGGTGGCGACTTGAGTTCCTTGACGTCGAGTGACCGGGCCAGCCTGGGCTCGCTTATCACCGGCGCTCGGTCTTCGTTCCAAAAATCGAGACCGACAATCATAAAACTCGACGTCTCGGAAGGAAACAACCCTCCAATACCGTAGGTGCTGAGTAATTGGCTGCGGCGTGCCTTCGCGTCGGCGGTGCTCATGGCTTCCTCTTCATTGGGATCTGATAGAGACTGCTTTCGGCGTCCACGTCGCGCATGCTCTGCAACGTCGGCCACGGGACCTCGCGCTGCGAGTATTCGATCTCGTCGTTCGTCAAGGCGTCCTCGGGTCGCACCATCAGCGCGGCTTCCAATTCCCTGTTCTGGTACTTCATGTACTCCCGCGCCTGGCCGGCGTCGGACCAAATGTCGAGCAGATCCCCCAACTCGTCCGCCGTGCCCTCTGCTTCGTCACCCTCGACCATGCTCACACGCTGCTCAATCAGCGCAACAACCTTCGTCAAGTCATCCCAGTTAACGTCGGCTAGATATGCAGACCCATTGCCGGACAACCCTGGGATCAATAGACGCGCCATCGAAATAAGGACACCGTGCAGTCCCCGATCTCGGGCACGCGCCGCAAACGGCGTTGCACTGGTCGCTTCAACGGCGCGGTAGAGAGCCTGGTGAAAGGGGCGAAAGCTTTCGTAATGCGAGCGATCACGCGACCGAGCCGAATTGAAAATGGTTATTACGAGTCCAGGGTATTGACGACCGACGCGACTGGTGGCCTGGATGTACTCAGCACTCGCCTGCGGCTGTCCCATCACCGTCATGAGGCCAAGTCGGTCGATATCTACGCCTACCGAGATCATGTTCGTCGCGAGCACCACATCGTCCGGCGGGTTAGCGCCGCCGAGCCGTCGTTCCAAGGCCTTGAGGCGCTCAGGGATTTCGGACGACGCAACACGACTAGTCAGCTCGTTCACGACTTTTAGTTCGCGCTTCTCCGTGCCCTTGCGTCCGGCTACAACGCCCAGTCGCTCCCGCACGTCACCCTCGACTTGAAGGTTCGCGCTACCGAGCACTCGCAGGCTGTTGAAGTATCCCAGCAGCGTCCAGTAGGGGTCTCGCGTCTCGTCGCTACCAGGGACGTCCTTCGCAGCCTGCAGAAGGGCTGCGTAGGTGCGGACTAAGAGCGTCGCGTGACTGGTCCCTGACGCCATTATTCCGACGTACCGACGCGTCCCCAGCTCCTCCTTTGTGGACGGTTCAGCGAAAAAGGATCGATCAGGGTCGATACCAGGCGGCGGGAAAAGTGCCGCTTTGCGTGCGAATACCGAAGCGATCTGTTTGTCGGCACGACGGATCGTCGCAGTGGACGCGATGACTTTCGGCCGAGCGCGATTCGACTCCTCGTCGAGCGACGTGACTGTGCATGCAGCATCGACGGCTGTCTCGTAGAGACCGACCATCGACCCGAGGGGCCCAGAGATCAGATGCAACTCGTCTTGGATGATCAACTCCGGGGGTATGCCCTGACCGTCCCGCGCGAACAACTTTCCGACGTTCTCGTTCCACGCCATCATCGCGAACTTGTCGACGGTTCCGAGAACAAGTTCCGGACGCTCACGGTAGACGTCCTCGTCGACTACATGCACCGGCAGGCCGTCTTTGAAGTCACACGTCGACGTACCGCATGCAATGATCAGGTGATCATATGGGTTTCTTGGGGCAGAGTAGTTCTCGTGGTCCATAATTGCTCCGCACCAGGGGCACTGGGTCAGCTGGACGGGATTCTTCTCGATCAAAGTCTCGTTCCGCGCCAACTTATTCAGGGACGTTCGCGCCTCGCGAACGCTATTCGGTGTAGCGCCCGCACCGACCCAGAGCCCGATCGAGAACCCGCGCGACCCAAGGTACGCGTTGTCCCTCCGAATTGTTTCCAGTGAGCACATCAGCATCGAAGCGCGCTCGAACTGCTGAATTGTCAACAGTCGCAGCGTATAACGCATGATGATGGCCACGCCTATCGCGGACGAACTCCTAATGCGACGCAGGAAGATGACAAACGCGACCAAGCCGAGGTACGCCTCCGTTTTGCCGCCGCCCGTCGGAAACCACAGCAGGTCGGCGACGTCACGGTCTTCATGCTTGGGATCAGCAATACCTGGAAGATTTAGAAGCACATACGCAATCTGGAAGGGTCGCCATGCTGCGGCCGATCCGTCGGTCAACTCACCAGGCTTCGCACCCGAACGGACCCAGTCCTGCCGAGCGCGCTGCCGCTGCATCGCGCGATTCGCGAGTTTGAAAGCTCTGTAGACCGTTTCGTCATCCTCTAGCAGGCGTATGCCCGCGTCGATACGGTCTGCGACGCGTCGCATCTCGGCAATATGACCAGCAGCGACCGGCGCGAGCTCTTCAGACACCGATGCGGCACCCGATGCGATAGTTTGCGCGAGGTTGTCGATCCACTCGCGGTACTGTCCGGTCAGGCTTCTCAGGCTCGCGGTGACTTTATCCAACGACTGGTCCGCGAGACTCGACATCCGAAGATCGACGCCCTCCAACGCACCCGGACGCGCTCGGTGGACCTCATGCGTCGGAATGAAGGTTGTTGCTACGTGGGGAACCGCGCCGTTGTCGATCGCGCCCAGCTCCCAATCGGCGGCACATCCGTGACCGATGGCAAAGGTGTAGGCATGTCGATACATCAGTGCAGCACTGTCTAAGTCAGCGTCATGCCCGATGTTTCCGGGTGACGAGCGGTCCACGATGTCTGCGTTCTGGGTTCGCGCTTCAATTCCGACCTGAAACCAGGAAATGGCGTCACGCATGTCCCCCTGAAGGGCGACATGTGTGTTGTTGAGAGCCACAGATAGCGTGACGATACCGTTCCTGACGGGTCGCACGTAACAATAGAGCTCTAGCCCGTCGGCAACCTCGCGCCGGTGCACCCCAGGTTTAGCCAATTGTTGAACAACCGGCTCTATTTTTGATGGGACTCGGACCCAATCTTGAGCGACCTGATCGTCATCGATCGGCTGCTCATACCGCGCCGCGGAACTAGCTATCACAACGTGGCCCGCTGAGGCACGTACGGAAAACGTCATCCCCATCGATGACGGAAATCGAGCTAGCGCCTGAGCAACCGGATTGCCATCATCCGTGCCCTCTGAGTCAGACTCAGCACTGTCAGGCTCGGCTGACGACTTCTGCATCGACTCATTGATGTCATCGTCATCATCGGAAATTCGCGGCCACAGGGCACCAATAACGTATCTGCTCAGTGGAGCTTCACCAACGTGCTCGCGATCTCCATCTGCCGGACCGACGAGGTCGGCCACCAGGGCATCAACCATGTCTTCGCGAAACCTGTACTTTTCGTCGAGTGCATCTTGCTCGTTCATCGCGCTTCCTCCATGACGTCCCATAACGGCTTTGCCAGTCCGACTACTCGTGGGACCAGCCAGAATCCCCCAGGACCGAGACCGGCCTCCTCGGTGAAGCGCGGATCTCCAGCGGTGGTCTCGACCGACGCCAACGTCAGGTCGACAAGCTCGGCGGGCCAGAAACCCTGCTTGATCCTGAAGAGCGAAGCGAACGCATGCCCGAACTCGTCCGCCGTCCGGCCGATGGGCGCACCGTCAATCCTTAGCGTATAGATCGGGTGGTTCACACTGGACAGGGCAGTATCTAGTGTGCCCTCCACAGCGACGCCCGGTAGCGCCGCCTCGAGTATTTGCTGTACCGCACGTGCGTCGACTTCATCTCCGGCAGAAGGTCGGTCACTGTAGACATCGGCCGGGCAAAATTCAATCGCGCGAGCTCGCGTTTGACCCGACCTTCCTACTCTCTCCTGTAAACGGTTTGCGAGCCAATCGAATTCACGAATCGACGACCGCGCCTGGGGCAGGCGCGTTAAAGCAATTGAATCTCGCGCCCTGCTGAGGGCAACGTACCTTCGGCGAACTTGAGCCCATGGCTCTTCCTCGAAGCCCACAGTCGACTCGACTATTACCACGTTATCGAACTCCAGTCCCTTGGCACGATGGATCGTCGAGACGATGACTTCCAGGTCGTCCCCCTGCGTCAGGGCGATCGGCATAGCCGCAGAGCGAACTTTCGCCCGCAGGCGGCCAAGGTCAATCTGCTTGTAATTCCGAGATCGGCCCTCCGCCGACTTGAGGACATACCAGGCGTTCTCCGCATTAAGGTCATCGAGCTGGATGCGAAGGGCGGACTCGACGTCCGACTGCGCAACGATCGGACCGCTGAGGCGGCATAAAGCAGGAGCGATCCAACGCGCAGCACCAGATGACCGCGCCGGCCGCCTCACCACGTGGCGAATACCGTGATCAACCATCGATCGGGAAATGCGCAGAACTTCTGCATTGCTTCGACACAGCACTGCTGTCCGCCCAAAGTAATACTGCAAAAACTTCCAGTCCGATGGCTGATCCACCTGCGGCAGCGACCCTTCGAAGCCGTCAAGTAAATCGAGAGCACAACTCGGGTCCGTCTCCAGACGAAGTCCCCTCACCACATTGGCAAGACGAACACAATCTGCACCTCTCGCACGGTAGTTGTGCTCAAGAGTCAAGCGTTGGAGGCCAAACTCCCCGGTGAGCGCGTCGAAGAATGCGTCAAAGCTCATTGCGCTGCTTGAGTCGTCAAGGACGAAGTCGTAGATTCCTTGTAGCGGGTCGCCCAGCACAGTGATGCCCGCGTGCGCATCCAGGTGCGCCAGTACAGCCAGGACGAACTCGGCACGATCCCCGACGAGATCCTGGACCTCGTCGATGAGGACATGAGCCAGATCCGCGATCAGGTCTGGCGGGTCCTGTAGGGCTGTAAGTGCTGCGGTGGCCTGCCTGATTCGCTGGTCGTACGAGCTCAGCGGCTCGATGTCGAAATCAAGCAAGAGCTGCGACGCGAAGGAGTCGAATGTGCGTACGTTCGCCTCTACTCTCTCGCCCTCCGACACTCTCGTTCGGACTGCATGAACGGCTGCACGGGAAAAGCTCAACACCAAGATCTCCGCTGTCGCCGACAGACCCTCGTCGGCTCCCAGATACGCGATACGAGACGCGACAACCTCGGTTTTGCCAGACCCGGCCGGCGCCTCCACCATTAGCCGCGCCTCAGCAGGCGCATTGACCACGCGACGTTGCGCTTCGTCCAAAACAACCAAAACCGAACAACCCCTTGTTCCAAGACAGCTATCGCTTATGACCACTTCTACCTTGCGAGGCGGCAATCTGTACGGACGTTGAACTTTCCCGTGTTGCTTGAGCAATACACTCGACTGCTTGTCGAAGGCACTCGAGTGGCCGCCAGCGGGATAACATCGACACATGGCCGAATCACTCGACGCACACCTTGACGTCGTAGACCTCTTCGCGGGACCAGGCGGGTTAGACGTCGGCGCGTCATGGCTGGGTCTATCGGTGTGCGGGATCGAGCTCGATCCGCGCGCATGCGAGACGAGGATGGCAGCCGGACTGCGCACCGTACAGGGCGACGTTCGTATATTCGGCCCCGACGACTTCCCTGGTGCCAAAGTGCTTGCAGGTGGGCCACCGTGCCAGACGTTCACGATCGCCGGTTCCGGAACCGGCCGTAAGGCCATTGATACCGTGCTCGGATTGGTAGACGAGCTCGCCAGCGGGAAGGATATCGCAACGAGACTTCGCACTCTTCACGATGAGCG
This sequence comes from Rhodococcoides navarretei, assembly GCF_038069675.1. Taxonomy (NCBI): domain Bacteria; kingdom Bacillati; phylum Actinomycetota; class Actinomycetes; order Mycobacteriales; family Nocardiaceae; genus Rhodococcoides; species Rhodococcoides navarretei. The sequence goes on along the minus strand of NZ_JBBPCN010000001.1, from coordinate 1,549,837 downwards.
AACCGGCCTGGTGGTCGAACCACTTCGATGGGCAATGCAAGCCCTTCGACAAGGCACCCCATACGAATCCATCGTCCTTGAGCAGGTACCAGCAGTCCTGCCTGTCTGGAAAGCGATCGGGCGCGTTTTGGCAGCCAATGGTTACGATGTTTGTCACGACGTTCTGCGCACCGAACAGTTCGGTGTGCCGCAAACGCGCAGGCGGGCGGTGTTGATCGCGCGCCGAAATGGCAAAGCTGCGCTCCCCCCGGAGACCCACCAGGCGTATCACAAGGGAACTTTGCCTCCGGGCGAATCACATCTGCTCGGATGGGTGTCGATGGCTGATGCCCTCAATCGTAATGACGAATTCACCGTCATTTCGAACTACGGCAGCGGTGGTGATCCCAAAAATCGTGGACGACGAAGCGCTGACCAGCCGGCTGCAACCGTGACCGGGAAAATCACCCGCAACAGGCTGCAGTTCCCGGACGGACGACAATCACGTCTATCACTCCCCGAAGCGGGCATCTTGCAGACATTTCCTTCCGACTTCCCCTGGCGCGGTGGAGATATCGGACAGCAAGTTGGAAACGCTGTGCCACCACGTTTCGCAGCACACGTCCTCGCAACCGCTACAGGTCGATTAATCGACAGCGCGCGGCTCGACGAGGCAGTGCGCCTACCCTGGAGCGAGTCTAGTTCCGGTGTGTCCGGCATCATCAGGGAAACTGCGTTGAGAGAGCCGTTGCTCACCGGCTGACAAGCCACCATCTCCTCGCCACTCAAAAGTCCTGCAACTCAACCCATCTTGCTCGTAATCGTTATCCAACCCGAACAGGCCAATCCTCTGGAACTACTGACGATGGCGATCCCGAAGCAGGACGCAATTCGAGTGTCGCCTTCGGGCCGATACCCCGGGAGCCCGCCACACCGATGGACGTCAGGAACGCGCCGACGGGCTCTTCGACAGTCCTGTCGTCCGATGACTCGGGGAGTCGAGACGCCGTCGAGTAGTTCTTATTGTGCCGTCGGCCCTTCGAGCGCTGCGAGCACGTAGTACTTGACCTCATCGAACAGGTCAGTGTCCGCGCCGATGGCATCGATCACCACGTCGACCACTGGCCTGTCGACAGCATTGTCGGCAACGGTCACCGGCACTCCCCTGTTCGTTCTGATGGCTAACCAGACCCCACAGTTCCATATGGGACCGACAGCGCGCAGGTACATCGGAAACGCCACCGGATGTGTCGGTACCCGATGCTTCGATGGCGGTATGTCACGACTCGACGAGGGGTTCCCGCCGCCCACGGCCTGTGTGCAGTGGTGTCAGCACCGCAACTACGACCTGCATGTCCTCGACGACGGTGTGGAGGTGGACCTGGATTGGTGGAACGGCCACCTCGACCGCGCGGGTCATGATCTTCGACTACGCGGCCGCAACCTCGACGGCGAAATTGTCGAGTATGGCGATGCCACCGTGCAGCGCAACGATCTTCGGATCGGCACCGATCTGGCAGTAGGCGAACACGATTCGCTCGGCCTGCTGTTCCTCTGCGCGGCGTGGCAGGGCAGCCATCGGCACCGCAGAGCGATGCGGCGATTCCCAGATGTCATGAACCCGCACCTCAGCCGTCCCGACGAGAATCCCGTCGCGAAGACTCTCGCTGTCCTCGACAGCTGCGTACGCAACCGCGCAGTGCCTGACCACCCGAACTCGACCTGGTCCGGCTGGCCCGACGCCCCGGGCGTCGGAATGTCCCTGATGGCCATATTCCTGTGGGCGGTGAAGGCGTCGGTCTACGGCGGCCCGGCGCAGCTGATCGACCAATACGGAGTCTCGACCCTCATCCACGAAGGATGGCTCGAAGACCCGTCCGTCACCGGGTTCACTCGTCGTCGCTACGACCGCTACGTCGAACTCATCACCGCATGGGCCACCGACATCGGCACCAGCCCCGAACTCGTCGAAATGTGGCTCGTGCAGCGCTGGAGCGCCCGACTGAACGAAGCACGACACGGCCGCTACACCGCACCCACCTTGTTCTGAACGGTCGAGTACCCACGCACCTCAGACCGAATTCCGCCCGCTCGTGACGACGCCCCCGCCGGCAAGCGGCCATGATGTAGCGATGAGCATGCAGCTGCACGGGCGACTCGGTCAGGTGCATCCCACATGGTTCACCACGGCATTCTGGGTGATCCTCGTGGTGTCCACGTATTGGTTGGTCTTCAATTCGGATTGGCAATGGTGGCTTCTGCTCGCCGCATTCGGCGGAGCGGCCAACTACTGCTGGTGGCGGGCGCGACGGCCGCAAGAGCTGCGCACACTGTGGGCACTGGCCTGTGGCCTGATCGCTACTGCCGCCCTGCTTTCCGCCGGGTGGGCCCTGCTGACTCCTTTCTCGGTGTCCACCGAAAGCGTAGGAAACAACCGAGTCGTGTGCGGCTCGATCATCGACAGAGTCCAAGACGACGACCTCAGCGAAACCGACGGCACGTCGGGAGAACCCATCGTGCGGGATCGACCGATCCCACAGAGCGAGTTCGTACGCGTATGTGCCAACAATGCGGACTACCGCACGAGCAACGTGGTGGGAGCTACTGTCATCGGGCTGTTGTTTGCGGTTCGCGCGACCGGCCACCTCGTTCGGCGAGCTGACATCGCGACGGACGAGGCGGCACAGCCGTTCAGGTCGTGAACCGTTCACGGCGTCCTCGGCAGCCTCACTTTCCTCAACCGACTGGCATCGACAATCGGTACGACTCTTCGTGCGAAAGCAGTTCGTACGGAGAGGGTTTCGACAACACGACTTCGGCGGACGTGGCTTCCGGCGCTACCGCGCAATCCCCACCGAGGCTCTGTCGGCACTGACAGGCATCGGATGGAGATCAGAAGCGGGGTTGTCAGGTGACTCGACCACCTTTTACAGTTATCCGTAATTACGGAAACAGGTAGAGGGCTCGATGCGACGCTCGATCTGGATCTCGACGACCTGCGCGGCCGTGCTGTTGGTAGGCGGATGTGCCACCGCCGCCGACTCGAATGCCGCCACTCCAACGCCGGAGAACTGCGCTCCCGTCACCTCGACGGACCTCGCCACCGAGGACGGGTGGATCGGACTGATCGATCAAGCACCCAACACCGTCAGCCTTGTCATCGACGACGGCCGCGGCCGAACCGTCGAACACCGTGCCGACCAGGAACAGGTGCTCGCATCGGCGATCAAGGTGGTGCATCTCGCCGCCTACGCCCGAGCAGTCGCAGACGGCACCATCGACCCGAACGAGCAAGTGCCACTGATTGATTGGGAACGCTGGTACGTACCCGGTACCGATGCCGGCGCACACCCGGCCGCGTTGGACAGGCTGGGCATCGCGAACGACGGCATCGCGGCAACAGATCCCCAGGCCACGGTACGCGTCGACGACATGGTCACGGCCATGATCCAGGAGAGCGACAATTCGGTTCCCGACTATCTCCGGTATCGACTCGGCGACCAAGCGATCGTCGACGCCGCCGCGACCGGAGGGTGGGAGAACTTCCAGGTACCGAGTCTGGTGACCGACATTCTGTCGCTGTACGACCCGGCCCTCGCCGACGGTGACCGATGGGAGACCGCGCAGATGTGGGCGTTCGACCCACAGTTCCGGGCGCAGGTCAGCGCAGCCATCCAACCCTCGACCTACGAGGAACAAGCCGACCGAGTGCAGAGCACCTTCCGCGGCGGCTCGGCAGAACAACTCAACGAGATGTATCGCGCCTTCACCGACGACACCTTCGGCGATGCGTCCGACACCATTGTGCGCCAATTGGAATGGCAGCCCGCAGGCGACAGCGTTCGCGGAGTCGGCTTCAAGGGCGGCAGTCTCGCCGGCGTTCTGACCCAGGGATTCGAGCTGCGCCGCAACGACGGAACAGTCGCGACGGCTGTGTGGCTGACCGACGGACTGCCGGCTGCCCGATTGGATCAGGCTATCACCGGAATGGGCGTGCAACAGGGCCTCATCCTCGAGGCGATGCTCTCGCCCGAGGTACTCGACCGGATAGCCTGCGTGGTGTGAGCGCAGAGTTCGAGTCGAGACTGGCAGAGTTGGAGGCGCGCGTCGCCGAGCTGGAACGACGCGACGCTCCCGAGCAGCTCGATGCCGCCCCGTCGACGGGCGGCATGATCGCCTACCAAGGCGACGTCCATCTGCACGGCACAGTCCGCTGGGACATCGGCTACTCCCCCGACGCCATCGTGGAGTTACCCGTTCCGTCGGCATCAGAAGTGCTTGCAGCTCTGGGACATCCGGTGCGGTTGCAGATCGTGCGGACACTGCTGCCGAGGCCCGGCGAACGCGGCGGATCTCCTTGCAGCGGTGGGGCTCGGCTCGTCCGGCCAGATCTATCACCATCTCAAGACGCTCAGTTCGGCGAACATCGTGGAGCAGCACGGCCGCGGAGACTATCGAATCGCCGCCAAACGAGTTGTGCCGCTATTTGTCTCGATGCTCGCCGCAGCGGATATCGCAGGCGATCTGGGTACCTGACCGCCTACAACACCGCGTGTCAGGGTACGAACAACACACCCAACCCGGGGATCAGAGCGTTCGATGCCGGCGGGGCTTGCCACTGCTCCCGATTGTGAGTGACCGTCACGACCACCGGGCCCGCCCCGGTCTGCGCGGTCACTTCGAGAGGCAGATTGACCGGATATCTCGGCTCCGCGTTGATCGGTAGCGATGGGTTCTCGAGGGCTTCCCAGTGCCGCAGATCGACCGCTCCGACGGCTCCGGTGTCGAGATTGCGCCAGTTCACCGTCAGGAAGCGGTAATTGAACTGGTAGTAGTACGGCCTGATGGCCGCGGCCGCGAAGCGCACCTCACCCGGCTTGTCACCTACTGTCGCCTCGATCGGAATCGTCTGAACGAGTCCGCCTGGAACCCCGGCCGGACCGAACTCCGGCCCGGTGACGAGAGGAACCAGAAGCTCGGACGTCGTGGGTGCCGCCGTTGCCGTACCAGCGCCGACACCCAGAACCAGTGGCACGGAGAGCGCCAGCGCAACTACTCCGCGTCGGAAGGATGTTCGCATTGTGTGCCTTTCGATACGCGTTCGGATCAGGGGACGTAGATGAGACCCTTGCCCGGGATCAGGGTGTCGGCGTAGGGCTCGCCGTAGTGGTAGTCGCGGTAGTGGGTCACGGTGATCTCGACCCAGCCACTTCCGGTGGGCAGAGCTACTTCGCGCGGGTACTGCTCACTGTGTAGCGGCGGCAGGTCGTTGGGCGGGCCCGGGTTGGGGTTGTCCTGCCAATGCCGCAGTCCCGCGCTTCCGCGGAAGCCGATGTCCCAGTTTCGCCAGTTCACACCGAGACTTCGGTACGGATACTGGTCTGCATACGGCGCGATATTCGCCGTGGACAACAGCAGAACACCCGGCTCGGTACCGACCGTGGCCTTCATCGGAATGGTCTGGAACAGCCCACCGGGGACGGCACCGGGTGCGATCTGGAAACCGGTGACGACCGGAATCTGGAGCAGCGTGGTCTGTGGCACTGCCACGGCCGTTCCCGCGCCGAGCCCCAGAATCAGGGGAATCGTCAGTGCGATCGATACGACCGCTCGCCGCAATGTTTTTCGCATACAGCACGCCTTTCGCTCATGTCGCACAACGAGATACCGGATCGCACGTGACACCGGACCAAGAACCCCAGGTTGAACCTGAAACATCAAGTGGTTCTTGAGTCTTTACCCGACCCACCCTCGCAGCCACAGCGACAAAAGGACCGCCCGGATACCGATTCGTGACGGGGTCGTGACACGAACGACGTTAACAGACCACTTGGCCCGTTCGATTCAATGATCAGAGGTGATGCACTCCGCAGCCACCGGTGAGGATCATCGAATGAGCCAAGTCCGCACAATCGTGGCCACATGCGCGCTGATCGCCGTTACCGCTCTCGCAGCCACGGCCTGCGGCTCCGACGAGCCGGTGAGCAACCCAAACACCCCGGCCACCAGTGCAGCGGCTGCTCCGTCGGCAAACGGGTACTCCGACTCCGACGGTGGAAGCGGCGCAGGCGGAATCGCACAGGCTCCAGACGTGGTCACCCCAGCACAAGCAATACCCACCGCCGCGGTCACGCCAGCCGTATCGCCCGCCCCGAACCGCGACGACGTCAACGTCGATGCACGCAACTTCGAGCAAGCCGGAGGACAGTACTTCTTCCAGTCCCCCAGCGGGAACGTGTTCTGCGGATTCAACTCCTCCAATGCGCCCGGGACCATCGTGGGCTGCCAGGTCCGCTACTCGGTGCCGGGCAACACCGGCCGCGAGTGCCTCAACACCGAGAACAACACCTACGGGGTGAAGATCAACCAAGACGGCACCGTCGATCAGATCTGCACCAATCAGGGCATCTTCGTCGGCGGACCTGAACGCCCTCGAGTCTTGGAATACGGCCAGGTCATCGGAGTCACCGGCACATTCTGTCGCTCCACCGAGGCCGGCATCACCTGCTACGACGGCGACCGAGGCTTCATGATCTCCCGCGACGTCAACATCGCATTCTGATGAGGGAGTTCTGGAAACTCACGCTGACCGCAGCGCTCACCACTGCGGCACTGACGGCATGTGGCAGTCAGGAAACACCCGCTGCTGATCCGGCCCCAGCCACCAGTGTGTCCGCGCAGATACCCGCGCCTCCGCAGATGACCATTGCCGCGCCGACCGACTCCACCGATGGCGACGCGGAAGGTGTGACAGAAGCACCACAGGCGACCGAATCGAACCCGACCGTCGCCGATACCGCGAACAACACCGCACCCATCACCCCCGTCGACCCGGCTCGATACAGCGCGTACGGCAATCAGGTGGGCTGGAAGTCGCCGTCGGGCAACATCTATTGCAAGATCGGCGACAGTGAATTCTCGTCCGGTTGCCAGGCAGCAGATGCTCCGATACCCGACGGCGCGAACTGCGTCACCCCGTCGTTCACCATCGACCAACTCGGTAAGGGCTTCTACATGACCCCGGGGAAGGTGACGCCGACCTGCTTCAACCAAGGCGAGTTCGGGGTCGAGAACGCACAACCGTTGGAATACAACACATCCATCACCTTCAACGGGTTCACGTGCTTCTCTCGCGTCGAAGCGATGATCTGCGACGCAGGCGGTGGACACGGATTCGTGTTGTCGATGCAACAGGCGACGTCGAACTGACGATGGGACACAGCAGGTGCACCGTCGTCGCCGCCGCCATTACGTGTGCCGGCTTTCTCCTGACGGGATGTGGCAGTTCGGACGCACCGACGGATGCGATGCCGTCGGTCATCCCCACCGTGGTCGCGGGTGCGCCGACAACATCGACGGGCGCGTCAGAACAACCCTCCCAGCCGCCGATCAGCAACGATCCCGACTCCGGTTCCGTCGCAACACCATCGACCGAGACCATACCGATCACCCCCGTCGACCCGGCCGTGTACGCCGCGCCCAATGACCAGGTCGGTTGGAAGTCGCCGTCGGGCAACATCTTCTGCAAACTCGGATCGACCGCGTTCTCGTCCGGCTGCCAAGCCACAGATGCGCCGATACCCGAGGGTGCGGACTGCGACAAGCCCCCGTTCTCGGCCGACGAATTGAGCAAAGGCTTCTTCCTGGATCCCGGGCTGGTGACGCCGATGTGCTTCAACCAGGGCGCATTCGGAGTCCAGAACGCTCGATCACTCGACTACAACACGTCCATTTCGCATCTCGGCTACACCTGCTACTCCCGAGTCGAGGCCATGATCTGCGACGCGGGTGACGGACACGGATTCGTGCTGTCGATGCAACAGGCGACCTGGAACTGATCGGCACTCACACTGCCCCGATACGGGAGACCAGACGACAGAAAACACCAGGTCCAGACCCGGCGGAAAAATAAATACTAATTTAGTATTGACGTAGATGGGTGGCATGGGTCACTGTGAAGGGACAAAGTCGTCTTCCGAACATCGAGGTCATATGCAGTTGAAGTGGAAGCTCGGTGCCGTTCTCGGTGCTGCGCTGGTCGCCCTCTCGGCAACGGGCTGCGCCGACCGGATCGGTGAGAACGGACGGATTGCGGTCGTCTACCTCAATGCGGAGGGGTATTACGCCGGCGTGGCCCGCGGTGTGGACGACACCTTTTCCGCGGTGGGCGACTCGCCTCAACTCCTCGAGGCCAACATCCGATCGGACGCGTCGCAGGAAAGCACCTTCGTCGACACCGTCGCGTCGGTGAAGGCCAACGCACTCATCATCTCTCCCGCGTCGGCCACCGCCTCCATCCCTGCGCTGGAACTCGCACACGAGAACGACGTGCCGATCATCTGCTACAACACCTGCGTCGAGGACTCCGCCGCGGAGCGGCTGGTGTCGGCGTACGTCCTCGGCGATCCGAAAGAGTTCGGTGCGGCGTCCGGACGCCAGATGGCCGCTCACTTCCAAGAACTCGGACTCATTGAACCCAAAGTGGCCGTGATCAATTGCGAGCAGTTCGAGGTCTGCATCGAACGTCGGATCGGTTTCGAGGAAGCACTGACAGCAGCAATCCCGGGGGCAGAGATCGTCGCCAACCAGGAGGGTCTGACCCTCGACGAGGCAGTGCAACGCGCCGAACAGGTGCTCACCTCCTCCCCCGACATCAACGCCTTCTACGGCGAAGCAGGATCACAGACCATCGGTGCCGTCCGTGCCGTCGAGTCGCGCGGACTGTCCGGCAAGGTCGTGGTGTTCGGCGGCGACATGTCGACCCAGGCGGCCGGAATGCTGCAGAACGGCAGCATCCTCAAAGGCATCGCCGACATCTCGGGCATCAAGGTCGGCGAACTGGCGGGCAACGCAGCACTCGAGGTGCTCGACGGAAACCTCCCGCCCGACATGATAATTCGCGCGCCTATCGACGAGTACGTCGGACCGGATGCAGGCGGCGAGTGGATCGAGACGCACCCGGACGGCATTCCGTGACCGGCCGCAGCGTCACCGACGACCAGAGCCCGCGCCGAGAGGACACCATGAAAGACAAGGCACGCCCCGGCACGGACATCGTCGCCGAGATCGAAGGACTGACCAAGCACTACACGGGAGTTCGCGCCCTCACCGACGCCTCCATCACCATCGCCGTCGGCGAAGTCCGAGCCCTGTTGGGACGCAACGGAGCCGGCAAATCGACGATGATCCGGCTGCTGTCCGGAGTCGAGATCGCCGACGCCGGAACGATCCGCATCGACGGCGCGCTCCTCGGGGACGGTGGCGTCCGGGAGTCGACCAGCCTGGGCATCGAAACCGTCCACCAGGAACTCAGCCTCGTTCCGTCACTGACGGTTGCGGAGAACATGTTCCTCGGCGTCTGGCCCCGCTCCGGCGGCCGCATCGACTACGCGCTGATGCAACGCGAAACCGCAAGCGTCTTCGACGAGCTCGGCCTGGACATCGACCCGCTCAGCCGAGTCGAAGCACTGCCTCTCGCCGAACAGCAATTGGTGGAGATTTGCCGAGCTGTCCGTCGACGCCCTCGGCTGCTCATTCTCGACGAACCGACCAGCGCACTCGCCGCTGCGGAAGTTCAGGTCGTGCTGCGCACCGTCACCCGCATCGCCTCCACCGGCGTCGCCGTGGTGTACGTCAGCCATCGACTCGACGAGATCCGTCAGGTCGCCACCACCGCAACGGTCATGCGCGACGGCCGCATCATCGACACCGTCTCGCTCGCGGAAGCCACCACGGCGCAGGTCGTGGACCTCATGGTCGGGGGCATCACCGAGACCGAGGTGCGCGTCGAACGTCACGTGAACCGCGCCGGCACTCCCCTGCTGTCGGTCCGCAACCTTTCTCTGCCACCGAAGATTCGGGACGTGTCCTTCGATGTCCACGCCGGTGAGGTACTCGGCCTGGCCGGGCTGATGGGATCGGGACGCACCGAATTGCTCCGCGCGATTGCCGGATTCGACCCCATGGTCTCGGGCTCGGTTGTGGTGGAGGGGAAAACGGTCGGCTCCGTCTCGCCGTCGAACATGAAGAAGCTCGGCGTCGGTATGACCCCTGAGGACCGTAAAGGTGCCGGTATCATCCCGATGCTGGGAGTCGACGAGAACATGGTGATGTCCGACATGCGCAGCGTCAGTCGTGGCTCCACCATCGACTACAAGCGAGTTCGATCGGCAGCAGCGGACCTCATCTCCCGCTTGTCGATCGCCACCGCCAAGGGTGCGACCCCCATCGTCAACCTGAGCGGCGGCAACCAGCAGAAGGCCGTCATCGGCCGCTGGCTGCACGCGGGCAGCCGCATCTTGCTGCTGGACGAACCGACCCGAGGTGTGGACGTCGCAGCCAAAGCCGAGATCTATCGCCTCGTACGCGAACTCGCCGACGGCGGTGCCGCCGTCGTCTTCGTCTCCGGCGAACTCGAGGAAATACCGCTGGTCTGTGACCGCGTCATAGCCATTCGCGGCGGAGAGGTCGCCGACGAGCTGACCGGATCCGCCATCACCATCGATTCCGTTCTCGCCGCCGCCATGGCGGCGTGACGTGACGACCCCGAGCGACGACGAGAGAAGGACCGACATGGTCACCATCGACAAGGACCGCCCCGCAGGCGACGGAACGAAGAAGAGCAGCTGGCTGAGCTCACGCTCGCACCAGCTGAACGAGATCGGGCTGGTCGTCGCGATCATTGCCCTCTACGTTGTGCTCGGCCTCACCGCCGCTGGATTCTTGGACGGTGCAAACCAATTGGGCATCCTGCGGGACGCGGCGACGATCGGTATCGCCGCATGGGGCGTGACGCTGGTGATCATCGCCGGTGAGATCGACATCAGCATCGGACCTGCTGTCGCCTTCGCATCCGTGATCGTCGCGATGGGTAGTGCCACATGGGGATTCGGAGTCGTCGGTGCCGTGCTGCTCACCTTGGTGCTCGGCATCGCGTGGGGCGCACTGGCAGGCTGGCTGGTGGCGGCCTTCAAGGTCCCGTCCTTCATCGCCACACTCGGATTGTGGAGTGTCCTGGGTGGTCTCGGGTTGTACCTCACGGACGCCCTACCCGTCGTGCTGCCCGAAAGTGGTCTGTTCGACCTCCTCGGCGGTTCCATCCTCGGTATTCCGACGTCGGCAGTCGTCATGCTCGTTCTCTTCGTCGCGTTCGTCTACATCGCCAAGTTCACCGCCTACGGCCGCTCCATCTACGCGATCGGTGGCAACGCATCCGCCGCTCGACTGTCGGGTATCAACCTGACAAAGGTCCGGATCCTGCTGTTCGCCACCACCGGATTGCTCTCGGCCATCACGGGAATTCTGCTCGCTGCACGCTTGGGAGCCGGCTCCGGAAGCGCCGGCTCCGGGCTCGAGTTCGACATCATCGCGGCCGTCGTCATCGGCGGCGCAGCACTCGCCGGTGGACGCGGCACCATGCTGGGGACTTTTCTGGGCGTAGTTTTCATCACGGTGATCGGCAACGGTCTTGTGCTCCTGGGCGTGAACTCGTTCCTGCAGGACGTCATCCGCGGCGTCATCATCGTCGGTGCCGTTCTCATCAACGCACTCATCGGCCGGCGCAGCGCCGCGGCGATGCGAACCTCCTGACCCACACCGTCCCAACCAAGAATTTCAGCAGGAGAACATCGTGACCACAGTCGAGCAAGATTCCCCCGTCGTCCCCGAGACGATGACCGGCATCTACCTCCCGGGCGACTCCACCACGGAACGACGTACGGTCTCCGTGCCCACACCGGGACCGGGCCAGCTGTTGGTGGAGGTTGGTGCCGCCGGTATCTGCGGTACGGACATCAGCTACATCTACCGGGAGTACAAGACGCACCGCGGGATCGATGGACCCGCCTACCGCGGCGTCGTCTCCGGTCATGAGCCGTCTGGTCGCGTGGTTGCGGCGGGACCGAATTGCGCACGGTTCACCGCCGGAGATCGGGTCATCGTGTACCACATCGCCGGCTGCGGGCTCTGCGACAACTGCCGCCGCGGGTACTACATCAGCTGCACTGCGGATTCCCGTGAGTCGTACGGCTGGCAACGTGACGGGGGCAACGCCCGCTACGTTCTCGCAGAAGAGCGGACGTGCGTCCCACTGCCCGAGGAATTGTCATACATCGACGGTGCCTTGATCGCATGCGGATTCGGCACCGCGTACGAAGGTCTACGACGTATCGGAGTCAGCGGAGAAGGTGATTTGCTGGTCGTCGGGTTGGGACCGGTCGGATTGGCGGCCGGCATGATCGGGCGCGGGATGGGCGCACGACGCGTGGTCGGCGTCGAGTTGTCCGAAGTACGCCGCACCTGGGCGGACTCCCTCGGGATCTTCGACGCCACTGTCTCCCCCGACGAGGCCGACGCCCTTCTCACCGAGATGACCGGTGGTGCCGGGTTCGGTTTCACCATCGACGCCTCGGGCTCGGCACCGGGCCGCACTACCGCCGTGCAACACGCGGCCGAATGGGGCCACGTCTCGTTCATCGGTGAAGGTGGCCGCTTCGACACGGAAGTCTCGGACACGTTGCTGCACAAGCAACTGACGCTGCATGCCTCCTGGGTCACGTCGCTGCAAGCAATGTCCGACCTGGCCCACAACCTGGTCGCCTGGGGTCTACGACCAGAGGCGGTGGTGAGCGATCGCTTCTCCCTCGACCAGGCCGAGGAAGCGTTCGCTCTGGCCGCCGGCGGCAGTCGAGGCAAAGTCGTGTTCGTCTCGAATTCGGTTCGGTGACAATGCACATGCCCGCGGAGGTCGCCACCGAGATCGACGAAGGCGGTGGCTCTCGACCCGACGTCGTGTGGATCGACAACGGCGTACTGCGCCTCGGGTTCGTCCCCGCACTGGGTGGGCGCTTGCTCTCGATGCGCCTGCGAGGGCAGGAGTTGTTGTGGCGGAACGCGTCTCTGCTCGATGACGCATTGCATCCGGTCGGGTCACATGTCCCCGAACCCGTGTCCGGCGCGATGAGCCTGTGGAACAACTACGGCGGCGACAAGACATGGCCGGCACCGCAGGGCTGGTCGGCGTCGACCGAATGGGCGGGACCGCCGGACCCCGTACTGGATTCCGGCTACTACGACTGGACCGTCGACCGCACCGACAAGTCGACAACCGTGACCATGACCAGCGGCCACGACCCACGGACCGGCCTCACCGTCACGCGCGCGTTCTGCGTGACCCGCGGGCAGAGCGCCTACGACGTGCACCTGTGCGCGCAGAACACCTCCGAGAACAACGTGCGATGGGCGCTGTGGAATGTCACCCAGCGCGCGGGCGGCGAACCCGGGTCCGGCGGTGTGGACATCGGCATCGAGCCTGGTGATCACCGAACAGTCGAGTTGGCCGTCGGCACCGCCGCACCGCGAGTGGACGCTCTGGGCACCGACCGACTGCACGTGGCGCACCAGGACGTCGTCGGCAAGGTCGGTGTACCCGGAGCCAGCGGATGGTTGGCGCACAGCGCTTTCGGCACCACCGCGACCCAGACGTTCACCGTCGACCCGACTGCCGAGTACCCGGACCAGGGCTCGCGGGTCGAGGTCTGGATGGAGCACCCCCTCACCCACCCGATCACCCACCTGGGTGGCCTGCACCCCAGTGCTCGCATCGTGGAGATCGAACTGCTCGGCCCCTCGACCGCATTGGCACCGGGTGATCGCACCGACTACCGCTACCGCAGTGGCGTCTCCGAAGGTTCGGGCGACGTCCGCGCCGTCACTTCGGTCGGACACTGGGAAGGCGACGACCGCTTCTGCAGCTACATCTCCGGCGACCTGGTCGTCGACGGTGAGGCCGTGACATTTGCTCGGGCGGGCGATGCTCTTACCATCGCGGTTGTCGGTGATGTGATGCTGCGGGACCACACGGGAACCGACTACGACGTGACCCCGGCACGGAAGGACACTCCATGACACGCACCGTTCTCATCACCGGCGCGGCCGGCGGTATCGGTGCCGCGACGGCGCGTCGGATGGCGGCATCGGGGTGGTCCGTCGCGTTGTTGGATCTCGACGATCGAGTCGATGAGGTTGCAGCAGAGATCAAGTCGGCAGGTGGGCGAGCTCTCGCGTTCGTCGGCGATGTCACGTCCGAGAACGATTGGAACGATGCGCTGGAGCAGGTGCACGTCGGACTCGGTCCCGTCGACGCCCTCGTGAGCAACGCACTCGCCACCGATCGGGTGGCGCTGCACGAGATGACGCTGGCCTCGTGGCAACGGCAACTGGACGTCAACCTGACCGGAACGTTTCTGGGTGTCCGGGCATGCTTGGCCGACCTGCGGCGAGATCGCCGAGGCTCGATCGTTCTCGTCTCCTCGGTGCACGCCAACTTCGGGCTCCCCGCCGTCCCTGCCTACGCGGCGACCAAGGCCGGGCTGACGGGTCTCACCCGCCAGCTCGCGACCGAATACGGTGGCGAGGTCCGGGTGAACTGTCTGCTGCCCGGACCGGTGCTGACCGCGCAGTGGGACGGGATCTCGGATGCAGACCGCGCAGCCAGTGCGGCCCAAACCGCGACCGGCCGACTCGGACAACCGGACGAGGTGGCGGCGCCGATCGAATTTCTGCTCGGCGACCAGGCGTCGTTCATCACCGGAACCACTCTCGTCGTCGACGGCGGGTGGAGTATCACCAAGAATTCGGCATGAGCGACAGTACCGATGGCGTGAAGGGGATCGCATGACGGGCTACACAGGACGCGGATTGCACGGCACCACAGTCGAACTGCTCGGCTCACGCATCGTGGACGGCACCATCACCCCTGGTGAGACCCTCGACCTCCGCGCTCTGGGCTCGGAGATGGACCTGTCGATGACCGCGCTACGGGAGGCCATCAAGGTGCTTGCCGCGAAGGGTTTGCTCGATTCTCGGCAGCGACGCGGCACCTTCGTCCGTGACCGGGCCGCATGGAATGTGCTGGACAGTGACGTCATCCGGTGGCGGCATGCCGCGGGCGATGCGGCGGCAATGCTCACCGAGCTGGCCGAGGTTCGCGCCATCATCGAACCGTCGGCGGCAGGCCTCGCTGCGCTGCGCCGCACCGACGACGATCTCGCCGACTTCGAGGCAGCGCTCGACAACATGGAGGCAGCGTCATCGGCCGGTGCAGACCAGGCGGCCGCGGCCGACCTTGCCTGGCACGCGATACTGCTGCGCGCGGCCCACAACGAAATGCTCGCCAGCATGAGCATCTTCGTAGAACCGGCCTTGATGGTTCGAGACTCGTTGGTGCACAACCACACCGAAGACAACCCGGTTCCCAGCCACCGCGCCGTCGTCGACGCCATCAGAGCGAGCGATGCGGCCGGTGCGGTCGAGCTGACCCGTGCGCTTCTCGACAAGTCCGTCGACGACCTGTCGCGCGTGCTCGAACTGATCAACAGCAAGGACCACGAGTGAAGATCACTGCAATCGACACGTTTGCTGTCGCACCCCGCTGGCTGTTCTGCCGCGTCGAGACCGATGCCGGCATCGTCGGGTGGGGTGAGCCCGTCGTCGAGGGCCGCGCCGACACGGTACGCGCCGCTGTTCGAGAGCTGGCCGAGCTCCTCATCGGCCGCGATCCCCGCACCGTCGAAGCGCACTGGCAGGTGATGACGAAAGGCGGCTTCTATCGCGGCGGACCGGTACTGTCCAGCGCAGTCGCCGGACTGGACCAGGCACTGTGGGACATCCTCGGCAAATCGCTCGGTGTGCCCGTCCATCAGCTGCTCGGCGGCGCGGTGCGCGACCGAGTCCGCGTATACGGATGGATCGGCGGCGACGAACCGGCCGAGGTGGCCGACGCTGCCCAGGCTCAGATCGAGAACGGGCTGACTGCGCTGAAGATGAACGCGTGCGGCCGTCTGAGCCGTCTCGCCACCGCAGCCGAGCTCGATGGTGTGGTGGAGCGTGTCTCGCAGGTTCGTGCGGCGATCGGCGACGGCAACGACGTGGCGATCGACTTCCACGGCAGGGTCGGTGTCGCGGACGCGCGGCGACTGCTGCCGATGTTGGAGCCGCTCCGGCCGCTGTTCGTCGAGGAACCGGTGCTCCCGGAATTCGCGCACCGACTCCGAGACATCGTGTCCAGCAGCAGTGTTCCGATCGGCACCGGCGAACGGTTGTTCTCACGCGCGGAGTTCTTGCCCGTCCTCGAAGCCGGCGTGACCGTCGTTCAACCCGACATCTCCCATGCGGGCGGCATCTCCGAGGTGCGGCGCATCGCCACGCTCGCCGACACTTTCGGGGCTCTGCTGGCACCACACTGCCCACTCGGTCCGATCGCGTTGGCGGCGAGTTTGCAAGTCGCGTTCGCAACGCCGAACTTCCTGCTGCAGGAGCAGTCCATCGGCATTCACTACAACGAAGGCAGCGCGGAACTGCTCGACTATGTGCTCGACCGGTCGCCTTTCACCTTCGTCGACGGTCACGTCGAGCGTTGGACCGCAGCAGGTTTGGGCATCGAAGTCGACGAAGACGCTGTACGTCGCGCAGATGCCGTTGCCGAGAGCTGGCACGGCCCGATCTGGCACCACCCGGATGGTTCGTTCGCCGAATGGTGACGAGCTCTACAGAAACGAGAACTTCCATGACCCTGTTGGACGACCTTCGCGAGCACCGATTGCTCGGCATCATCCGCGGTACCGACGCCGCAGCGTCCATCGACACCGCCCTCGCCCTCGCCGACGAAGGGGTCCGCCTCTTCGAGGTGTCACTGACGTCGGCCGACGCACTGCGGGTCATCGAGACTGTTGCCGCTCGCCTCGACGGGAAGGTTCAGCTCGGGGCCGGCACAGTGATCGACCCGGCGGACGTGGCGCGGGTACGAGACGCCGGCGCGACCTACGTCGTCACCCCCGCCGTCGCACCGTCGGTCGAAGTTGCTGTCGCCGGCGGTATTCCGGTGCTGTGTGGCGCACTGACACCGACGGAAGTGGTCACGGCCGTCGGCCTCGGCGTCGACGGCGTCAAGATCTTCCCGGCGTCGGTCTTCGGACCGCAGTACTTCAAAGATCTGCGGGCACCGTTTCCGGATGTGCCGCTCATCCCGGTCGGCGGGGTCGGGGCCGACGCAATCGCGGCGTACTTCGCCAACGGGGCCACTGCTGTCGGCGTCGCCAGTCCGCTGTGTGGCGACGCTCCGAACGGTGGCGATCTCGGCGAACTTCGCGAACGCGCGCGTGCGTTTCTCGACGCTGTTCGAACCGACCGATGACTGCCGACCTCGACGTCGTGACCATCGGTGAGTCGATGGTGGCAGTTCGGTGTGCAGGCCTGATCAAGTTCGGTGGCGCAGCGACCGTCGCGATGGCCGGGGCAGAGACCAACGTCGCCATCGGTCTCGCTCGGCTCGGCCATCGAGTCCGCTGGGCCGGACGGGTGGGTGCCGACGAATCCGGCGAACTGATCCTCCGCACACTGCGAGCCGAGAACGTGTTGACGGACAGCGTGGTTCGCGATCCCGATCACGCCACCGGGCTGGTGATGTTCGAGCAGCGCCTGCCCGACGTCACCCGCGTCGAATACCACCGCGCAGGCTCGGCCGGATCCCGGCTCACCCCTGCCGACGCCGATGCTGCGTTGACCGAGTCGCCTCGCATCCTCCACCTCACCGGCATCACGCCCGCTCTGTCGACGGATGCCGCCGCCGCGATCGAGACCGCTGTGCGGCGGGCCCGCGCCGACGGTGTGATCGTGTCGTTCGACGTCAACTTCCGGTCCCGGCTGTGGGACCTGGATTCAGCGGCCGCGGTGCTGCGTCCGCTCGTTCGTGCTTCACACATCGTGATCGCGTCCGAGGACGAATTGAAGCTCGTCGCAACGCATCCGGACGAACTGCTCGACGCCGGGGTGCACGAGGTCGTCATCAAGAGAGGGGCCGACGGTGCCGCCGTCCACACCCGCGATGGCGTCGACGAAGCGCCCGGCCACCGAGTGACAGTCGTCGATTCCATCGGAGCGGGCGACGCTTTCACCGCGGGATACCTGTCCGGTCGCCTCGACGGGCTGTCCATCACAGAACGACTCGCTCGAGCGAACACATTGGGAGCGTTCGCAGTATCGAGCCGCGGCGACTGGGAGGGGTTGCCCACACGCGGCGAGCTCGATCTGATCACCACCGAATCCGGAGCGGCGCTGCGATGACTCTCGTGGGTGAATGGGCACCGCTGTCCGATGCGCGATACGAATTGGGCGAAGGAGCAAGAGCCTCGGACGCCGGATTCGTGTTCGTCGACCTGCTGTCCGGCGCGTTGGTTATAGATGATGGCTCGGTGCTGCACGACCTGGACGTACCGCTCGGGGCGGTCGCACCACGGCCGGGTGGAGGATGGATTGCCGCTGCGGGCAACGGGATCGCGTTCCTGGACCGGTCCGGCGGCGAGGTCGAGTGGGTTGCCGACCTGCTGGTCGACGCACTGGTGCCGATGCGCATGAACGACGGGGTCGCCGATCCGCACGGCCGATTCTGGGCAGGTGCCATGCCGTACGGAGACCATCCCGGTACCGGGTTCCTCGTGCGCGTCGACGTCGACGGCAGCACTCATCGCGTCCTCGACGGACTGACAATTCCGAACGGTCCGGCCTTCTCCGCGGACGGATCCGTCATGTATCTGGCGGAGAGCACGGCCGGAGTGATCACCCGGTACGACGTGGCCGACGACGGCAGTCTCCTTGCCCCAACAGTTTTCGCCGAAATCGGTGACGCCAATCCGGATGGAATGACCGTCGACGCCGACGGGTGCCTCTGGTCAGCGCTGTGGGGTGGGCATCGTCTTCATCGGTATGCGCCAGACGGGGAACTCGTGGACGTCGTTCCGGTCCCTGCCTCTCAACCGACCAGCATCGCCTTCGGCTCGGGGCGCATTCTGGTGACCAGTGCTACGACCGGCCTCGACGAGCCGGGTCCTTGGGACGGCGCGACCTTGATTACGTCCACCACCGTAGGCGGTGTGCCGACCGCGATGTTCGGCGGTTGACCTACCCGACCGCGGTGCCCTCGAGTTCGACCAGCAAACTGGGGATCGCGAGCCGAGTGACACCGAGCAGGGTGCTGGTCGGCTTGACGCCCGCCGCACCCAGTCGCGCTGCCAAGTCGCCGTAGTGCGGCAGCAACGCGTCGACATCGGTGGTGTAGACGTTGAGCCGGACGAGGTTTGCCAAGGACATATTCGCTTCGGCAAGAACGGCTTCCAGGTTGTCGAGGCACAGGGACAACTGCGCGCCCATGTCGTCGGGGTGCTGAGGTGAGCCGTCGTCGCCCGTCGCTGTCTGGCCGGAGAGATAGAGTGTCCGAGCCTGCCCCGAGACGATCTCCCCCTGGTTGAATCCCATGTCCACCGACCATCGCACCGGGTTGACTGCCGTTCGTTCCATCGCGGCGCGCTCCATTCGACCGTTCGGGTGTGTGTGTGCACCGCCGAGCCTTGCATGGAATCCCGACATCGTCGGCGTTATAGGCCCATACGGTCTCGCGTACTAACGGCGTTCAGTCGACATCCACCTGATCAGCGAGCCTCATCCAGACGAGGCTCCATGACGAAGTCGTCGAGATCGGCCCGCCTCGTCATCTCCCAGTAGTCGACGATGCGCCACGGAAGCGTCGAGACCACGCGTCCGGCGTTGTTGCGGTACCAGTTGTCCATGCCGCCGTGCGACCAGATCATTTTGGCGTGCGCCTCGTCGTGCTTGCGAACATACTCCGTCTCCACGTCCGCCTTGCACTCGATGGCTCCGATTCGCTTGTCCACCATGTCGATCAGCACATCGACGATGTAGCGCACCTGGCATTCGGCGATGGTGATGTAGCTCCCCCCGTGACCCAATACCGTGCCGGGACCGCAGGTGATGAAGAGGTTCGGGAAGTCCGGGACGGTGATGCCGAGGTACGCGTGCGCATCTTCGGGACCCCAGATATCGCGGATGGACTCCCCCGATCGTCCGCGCACGTCGATCGGCGTCAGCAGCTTGTGGGTCTCGAAGCCCGTCGCGAGGATCACCACATCGACCTCGGTCCCCGAACCGTTCTGCGCCACAACCGAGTTAGCGGTGATGGACGAGACGGCGTCGGCGATGAGGGTGACGTTGTCGCGCTTGAGCGCGGCGTACCAGCCGTTGTCGAGGAGCATCCGCTTACCGAAGGGCGGGTAATCGGGAAGCGACTTCTCGATCAGGTCGGGGCGGCCGTCGAGTTCACGTTCGATGTAGCGGGTGAACACCCGTCGGTGGGCGTCGTTCGCCGGGTTGATCGAGCGCTGCGGATGCTCCCACCCGGGATCGACCTGCAGCGAG
Organism: Rhodococcoides navarretei; assembly: GCF_038069675.1. Taxonomy (NCBI): domain Bacteria; kingdom Bacillati; phylum Actinomycetota; class Actinomycetes; order Mycobacteriales; family Nocardiaceae; genus Rhodococcoides; species Rhodococcoides navarretei. The sequence continues at coordinate 1,529,593 of NZ_JBBPCN010000001.1, read as the reverse complement.
CTGTGCACCCGATCGTTGAAGTTCCAGGCCAGCCGGGTTCGGTACCAAAGCCGGTACAGCGGAACGACATCCATCAGGTAGTTGGCGTCGTCGCCCATCTCGGCGAAGTACACATCGCTCGACGACACCCACTGCGGCGAACGCTGAAACACCGTCGCATGCCCCACCGTCGACGCGATGGCCGGCAGCACCTGCATGGCGCTGGCCCCGGTTCCGACGATGGCGACGCGCTTACCGGTCAGATCCAGATCGGCCGGCCAGTTCGCCGTGTGGAAGATCGGTCCGTCGAACGACTCGAGCCCGGGAATGTGGGGCACCTTCGGCCGATTGAGCTGACCGGTAGCGGTGATCACCACATCGGCGGTCAGGATCTCGCCATCCATCGTCGTGACGGTCCAGCCCTGCCGCTGCGCGTCGTACTCGGCGGTCGCCACCTCGGTGTCGAAGCGAATCCGTTGCCGCAGATCATGTTCGGAGGCGACATCGCTGAGGTACTGCCACACCTCGTCTCGCTTGCCGAAGTGCGTGCTCCAGGCCCGCGGCGCAAAGGAGTAGGAGTACAGGTGACTGGGGGTGTCGACGCCCGCACCGGGGTAGGTGTTCTCGAACCAGCCGCCGCCCACGTCGGAGTTCTTCTCGAGCACTGTGTGATTGATGCCCGCCTCGTGCAGCTTGATGGCCGCGAGCATCCCGGAGACGCCGGCACCGATCACGATGACCGACAGATCGTTCGGAGCCGCCACCTGAGTGTCCGCGGCGGTGAAGCCCATGTCCTCGGCGACCATCACGCCGAACTCGGGAGGAACCTGCTCGCCGACGGCCACGCTGATCATCTCGACGAGATGCTCCGAATCGGGCGAGGGCACCGCCATGGGCGCACCGTCGTGGAACGCGCAGATCGCGTCGAGCGCTGCGGCGCGGATGCGGTCGGCAACTGCGTCGTCGAATCCGCCGGTGTCGTTGTTGTCCATGCCTCGACTACGCGTGGGGCGATATGGGTCAGTGAGCCACGTGCGATCGCCGGTTAACTGATAGAGCACCGCCACCAGCGTGGGCAGGTTGGCTGCGGTGAGAGCCCGCGAGAGCCGATCCCGATTAACCCCACCCACGGTTTCCGCTGCCGTTGATGCGTCTGTGGACACCGGTACCTCCTGTTGTGAGCTGCTCAATCCGACTTCGACAGCTCAACTAACCATGGTTAGGCAATTTGGCGCAAGGGATTCGTGATCTCGAAATTCGCAGCATTTGAACTCTTGACAATGTGGCCCACGCCACACGATGCTTCATGGCACTACCTAACAGCGGACAGGCGAAGGGAAACACCCATGGAACTCACCGAGGCGATGCGCACCACCGGCACCTGCAGGCGGTACCTCAGCGATCCTGTTCCCGACGAGGTGTTCAAGGCCGCGTTCGACGTCGCCCGCTTCGGCCCGCAGGGCGGCAACCGTCAGCCCGTGCGGTGGATCGTCGTGCGCGACGCCGCCCGCAAGCAGGCCCTCGCCGACCTCTACCTCCCTATGTGGGACGCCTACTTCGCCGGCATCACCGGCGGAACCGTCGCCGTCGGGGCACTGCCCAAGACCGTGCAGGACGCCGACTACTTCGCCCGCCACCTTCACGAGGTGCCCGCCATCGTGGTGGTCTGCGCCGCACTGGACGGACTGCACCCCACCGACCACGAACTCGGCCGACTCTCCGTCGTCGGCGGCGCGTCCATCTACCCCACCGTGCAGAACCTGTGCTTGAGCCTGCGCGATCAGGGCGTCGCGACCGCGGTGACGACGTTGCTGTGCCACGAAGAACCGGCCATTCGCGAACTGCTCGGCATCCCGGACGACTACATCACCGCGGCGCACATCGCCGTCGGGTATCCGGAGAAGTCGTTCCCACGCAAACTCACCCGTGATCCGGTGGAGCAGATCGTTGCGGCAGAGACGTTCTCGCAGCCGATGTTCGACTCCGCTGCCCTCTCGCCTGCACTGTAAAACCACAGCTTCTGAAGGAGTCCGCCGTGCCCGGTACTGCCATCCACCACCGCTCCCCCATCGGCCGCGCCACCATCGGCGATCAACTTCGTCGCCATGCGCGGACTCAGCCGAACAAGGTTGCGTTCATCAGCTACGCAGCGGACGGCACCCGCGAGGTCACCACGTACGGCGAACTGGATTCTCGCGCAAACCAGTTCGCCAACCTGCTGGTCGATCTCGGAGTGACTTCGGGCGACCGCGTCGCATCGATGGCTCGTAACAGCGTCGACGTGGTGGTGGCGTATTACGGAACACTCAAAGCCGGTGCGGCCTTCACCGGCATCAACGTGATGTATCGCGCGGCCGAGGTGAAGCACCAACTCGAGCACGCGGAACCGACTGTGGTGGTGGCCGATCCGGCCTACGCCGAGATCATCTCCTCGGTGAAGCCGGACACCACCACCCTGGTGACGTTCGGCCCCGAATACGCCGCACTGACGACCAACACCCCGTCCACCGAGCCGGACGTCGACATGGACGAGAACGACGTCGCGATGGTCATCTACACCTCCGGAACCGAAGCCGCCCCCAAGGGCGTCATGATTCCGCACCGCAACTTCCTCATCTCCACCGCGCCTGCGTGGAGCTGGGGCCTGCGCACCGGACCAGAGGACACCTGGCTGTTCGTCATGCCGTTCCACACCATCGCCGGACTCGGCTCGATGACCACGCTGACGCTGATGGGTGCCACCCTCGTCCTGCCCGCGACGGTCGACCCGGCTCAATCACTGCGCATCATCGCCGCCGAGAAGATCTCCGTCATCGCGCAGACGCCGACGTTCTATCTGGCCTTGGCCCGTGACGAGCAGTTCGGGCCCGAGTCCGTGAGCCAGGTCCGACGCTGCCTCACCTACGGTGGCCAGGTGTCACCGCACACGATCAGCGCCTGGGCCGCCGCGGCACCCGAGGCCATCTGGGGCACCTACTGGGGACAGTCGGAACTCTCGCAGCTCGGCTCGGTCGGCTGGTTCTCGACACTCGACGACATCCCCGACGGCGACGCGTCGTGGATCGGCAAGCCCGTCACCCATCTCGAGATCAAGGTGGTCGACCCCGCGGGCAACGAGAGCGAGATCGGTGAATTGCTCTGCCGCACTCCGTCGGTGATGCTCGGCTACTTCAAGGACCCCGAGCGCACCGCCGAGGTGTTCCGAGACGGCTGGGTACATACTGGCGACATGGTGCGCATCGACACCGACGGCAACCTGTTCTTCTACGATCGGATGAAGGACATGATCAAGTCGGGAGGGATGAACGTGTCGTCGCAGGAAGTGGAACGCACCATCCACACGCACCCGGACGTGCTGCGTGCCGCCGTCGTCGGAGTTCCCGACCCGTACTGGTCCGAGGCCGTGACCGCCTTCGTCATCGCGCGCGACGGGGTGACCGCCGACCCAGCCGCGATCATCGAGTTCTGCCGCACCGAGTTGGCGTCGTACAAGGCCCCGAAATCGGTACACATCGTGGCCGAGCTACCCGTCGACCCGCAGGGCAAGATCCTCAAGCGTGAACTGCGACTGCTGGCGGCGGTCGAGGAAACCGTATGACGCAGCCATCCGAGGTCACCGCTCTCCCCCGACAGCAACGCACTCGCCAACGGCGAGACGACATCGTCGCCAATGCCGCCGATATCTTTGCGCGTGAGGGCTACTCGAAAGTCGGGATGCGCGATATCGCCGACGCCGTCGGTATCAAGGGTGCCAGCCTCTACCACCATTTTCCGTCCAAGGAAGACATCCTCTTCGCGATCTGTCTGACGGTCACACAGGAACCGGCCGAGGAGAACCTGCCGCTGCTCGACGCGGCCGGAACACCTACCGAACGCCTGTCGTCTCTGGTGCGTGCGCACCTGGTGCATCTCAATCGGCGACGGGTGGAATACATCGTCGGCCTGCACGAATTGGCTTCTCTCACCCCGGAGCACCGCACTGTCATCGAGGATTACCGCCGCCAGTACCAACGACGCGTCCGCGACGTGATCACCGCCGGAATGCGCAGTGGTGAATTCACCGTTCCGGATGCGCGGCTGGCGTCGTTTGCTCTGACCGACATGCTCAACGGCATCAGCAACTGGTTCCACGACGGCGGCGAGCTGAGCATCGAGGACGTCGCCGACAACTACGTCGAACTAGCCGTTCACCGCATTCTGGGGGCATCACATGGCAATTGACGGTCACTGCGACGCAAGATTCTCGGGCGTGCGCGAGAAGTTGGCGTCCAACCTCGACAGCGGAGCGGAACTCGGCGCGTCCATCGTGGTCGACATCGACGGCCACACCGCCGTCGACCTCTGGGGCGGGTATCGCGACACCGAGCGCCGCCTGCCCTGGGAGTCGGACACGATCACCAACGTGTGGTCGACGACCAAGATGGTGACGTGCCTGGCGGCGTTGATGCTCATCGACCGCGGCGTGCTCGATCCCGACGCGCCGGTCGCGACGTACTGGCCCGAGTTCGCAGCCGCAGGCAAGGAGAACATCGCGGTCCGGAACCTGCTGTCGCACACTTCCGGAGTGTCGGGATGGGACCGGCCGTTCAGTGAAGAAGACCTCTACGACTGGGACCTCTCGACCTCACGTCTGGCCGAGCAAGCTCCGTGGTGGGACTCGCGCACGACGTCGGGGTATCACGCAGCCAGTCAGGGGCACCTGATCGGCGAAGTAGTGCGCCGCGTCACCGAAAAGCCGTTGCGGCAGTTCGTGGCCAACGAGATTGCCGGACCTCTCGGTGCCGACTTCCAGATCGGTGCCGCCGAGGCCGACTGGAATCGAATCGCCGACGTCGTTCCGCCGCCCCCGCCGACCGATGATGCCGTGCCCGATCCGACGATGGTGCGTCGTAGGACCTTTCTCGGACCGTTGGTGCAGGCCTCGTCCGCGAACACCGCGGCGTGGCGTGCCGCGGACATGGGTGCACTGAACGGGCATGGCAACGCACGGTCGGTTGCAAGGGTCCTGTCGGTCGTCTCCCGAGGCGGAACCGTCGACGGCGTACGTCTGCTGAGCCCGGAGACGATCGACGCGATCTTCGAGGAGCAGTCCAACGGAGTCGATCTAGCGCTGGGCATTCCGTTGCGCTTCGGCCTGGGTTTTGCTCTGCCGCAACAGGAATCGATGCCCTACATCCCCGACGGCAAAATCTGCTTCTGGGGTGGCTGGGGCGGATCGCTCACCGTTCTGCACCCGGAATCGAAGGTGACCATCTCGTACGTGATGAACCGAATGGGTCCCGGCATCATCGGTTCGGAGCGAGCCGAGCACTACGTGCGCGCGGTGTACGACGCCATCGGTTGACCACACTCAGCGGGTCCAGGGGGTGCCTGCTGAAGGTGAGACGGCATCGCGTCCACACCGCTCTTCTCAATCGATGTCGAGGATGATCTTCCCGTAGGCGGTACGCGCAGCCAACTCCTCGTGAGCCTCCCCTGCGCGATCCAAGGGATAACGCGAGTTGATGCGCGGGCGCAGCACCCCCTTGCCGACAAGATCGAGCACAGTACGCATTTCGTCACGCGTCTGGGTATGCGAGGAGATGTACGAGATCTGGCGGCGGAAGAACTCGATGATGTCGAACTCGACGACCTCCCCCGCGTGAGCACCGATCGACACCAGACGGCCGTACGGGCGCAGCATGAACATCGACTCGGTGAAGGCTGTCCCTCCCACGCCGTCGAAGACCAGCTCGACCCCTCGGCCTCCGGTGATCTCGTCGACGGCGGTGCGCACGTTGGTCGTCGTGTAATTGATGACGTGATCGGCACCGTCAGCGGTCGCCTGAGCCAACTTGTCGTCTCGGCTGGCTGTACCGATCACGGTCGCGCCGGCAGCCTTGCATATCTGCAGTGCAGCCGAAGCAACGCCACCCCCGATCGAATGGATCAGCACGGTCTCTCCCAGCTTCAGCTCGGCGCGGACCATGAGCGCGTGCCAGGCGGTGCCGAACGCACTGAGTGCGGCCGCCGCCTCACCGAAGTCGACGGTGTCGGGAAGGGTCAGGCAATGGTCGGCGGGTGTCGAGATCTTCTGCGCGTACGTGCCCGGTATGTGCTCGCCGAGCAGTGTGCGGTTGACGCAGATGTTCTCCATGCCCCGTTGACACCACTCGCAGTGGCCGCAGGTGCGGATGTAGGAGACGGCTACGCGCTCGCCGATCCGAGCGGGGTCCACACCGTCACCGACAGAGGAGATAACGCCGGCACCCTCCAGGCCCAATGTGTGCGGCATCGCGAAGTCGAAACGCGAGACGCCCTCGCGCACATCGATGTCGACGTGGTTGAGCGCGGTCGCCTTCAGATCGACCACCACTTCACCGAATCCCGGAATCGGATCCGGAAGCTCCTCGATCTTCAGGACTTCGGGGCCGCCGTACTCGCGGAATACCAGGGCTTTCATATCATCTCCACTCGACGGGCACGCGGTCAGAGCACGGGAGTCCTGCCCGCAACGTCCGGTGCCTTCCGGACCGACCCACGCCCCTTCACATACCATCACGTGCTCGCGCAGGACGGTCGTGCCGGGGGAAGCCGTGCACCTCCAAGCCGACCCAATTACTGAAATCGTCGGACGAGTAGGGATTCCCCCTCCGGGCGATGAACTGACGGTCAGCGCTCGGACGGCGTCAAGAATTCGAGAACTGCCGCCATGTCCTTGGCACCGAGTCCGGACTCCAACGCCCCGTCGAGAACGGTCCCGACGGTCGTGGCCTGCGGCAGCTCGAGCCCGTGGTCGCGGGCCAGCGCGAGTCCCAGGCCTACGTCCTTGTGCAAGAGCGACAACGGGAATGCGACTCCCGCTCCTGCCGGGTCGAGGAAATGTTCCTTCTTGTAGCCCACGTACGGCGCAGCCACCGCACTCGAGCCCAACACCTCGTACAGGGCGGCCGGTGCCAAACCAGCCGACTCACCGAGAATCAGTGCTTCGGCAACGGCCTGGTTCAATGCAGCGAGAACCGAATTGACGGCAAGCTTGGCCACCGAAGCAGTACCGGCCGCACCGGTGTGGAACTGAGCGCGCGTCACTGCCTCCAGTACCGGCTTCAGGTAGGTGAACAGTTCGTCGTCGCACCCGACCATGGTCGTGATCTGCCCGGTCTCGGCCAGGCTCACACTGCCCGATACCGGGGCGTCGACCACCGCGGTGCCCGATCCTGCTGCGCGCTCGGCGAACTCGCGCACGGCGGTCGGTCCTACCGTTCCCATCACTACATGAAGGTGTTCCGCCGCACCGGCTGTCGCGATTCCGTGCTCACCGAACAGCACCTCCTCGGTCGCTGCCGCATCGGGCAACATGCTGAAGGAAATCTCGGCTCGCGCCAGATCGGCGGGCGTCGTGGCGATCGTCATTCCCAGATCGACCAGTTCAGCCGGCGCGGTATCGGGCGTCAGGTACAGGTCGTAGGCGGTGACCGTGTGGCCCGCCTCGAGGAAGCGGCGCACCATGTGGATACCCATGCGGCCGACTCCGGCGAATCCGATGTGCATTGTCTCTCCTAGCGTGGGGCGGGCCATAAAGTGTGCTCTTCGGTGTCGATCAGGACGTCGGTGCGTCGCCGACTCGCACCAGAAGCTTCTGCGCGTCACCGTTCGGATCCAGCAGCCGCTCGAATCCGTCGGCGACGATGTTCTCGACATCGATGATCTCGCTGACCACCTTCTCCACCGGGTAGCGTCCCGACGCGACCAACGCGATGATGCGCGGCCAGTCGTACACCGGGTAGCACCAGGTACCCACCAGAGTCAGGTCCTTGTTGGACATGGCCATCGGATCGATCGTCGCGGGCTTGACGTGCAGACCGACCTGCGCGACGGTTCCACCGGAGCGGACGCTGTCGAGTGCGGCCGTCAATCCGTGCTGGTGACCCGAGCATTCCGCTGCCGCGTCGACTCCGATACCGCCGGTCAGGGCCCGGACGGCGGCGGGCACATCCTGCACCGTCGGATCCAGTACCTCCGCGATACCGAATGCCTCGATCAGCGCTCGCCGCTTGGCATTCGGCTCCGAGACGATGATCTTTGCCGCACCGGACGCATGCGCATACAGAGCGGACAGGGCCCCGATCGGTCCGGCACCGGTGATGAGAATGGTGTCACCAGCGCGCAACCCGGTGCAGTCGACGCCGTAGGCGGCCACCGCTGCCGGCTCGATGAGAGCGCCCTGAACGTCACTGACGCTGTCGGGTAGCACCGCCACCTGTTGTTCCTGCACCGCAACCAGTTCGGAGATTCCTCCGCCGCCCCAACTCAGACCGGTGCAGGCCATGATCACACACAGGTGGTTCAGTCCGCGCCGACAGTAGTAGCACTTCCCGCAGCTGATGAGCGGCATCACCGAGACACGATCGCCCACGGCGACCGACTCGACGTCGGAGCCGATCTCGACCACGCGCGCCGAGAATTCGTGGCCGAACACCTGCGGCGCTTTCGCACCGGTGAGTGCGTGGGGTTCGGTGGGGATGACGATCGGACCGAAAGCGTACTCGTGCAGGTCCGTTCCGCAAATACCGCAGAAGAACGGACGAAGCAGAACCTCGCCCGGGCCGGCCTTCGGCGCCGGAACGTCTACTACCCGTACATCGTGTCGGTCGTGAAATACCGCAGCGCGCATAGCTTTCTCCTGAAGTCGAGAATCTGTGTGAAGGGTGAGGTCCTGCGTCAGACCGCGGTGATTCCGCCGTCGATGGTGACCGCGGAACCGGTCTGATAGCCGACGTCCTCGCGCAGCAGGAAGACCACCAGCTCGGCGATCTCTTCGGGAGATCCGTACCGCCGGAGCGGTGTGCCTTCGATGAACCGGTCGCGCTCGAAGTTCGGATCCTCCGGGTTGACCAGGCTTTCGGACCTCGACATCAACGGAGTGTCGACCGGGCCCGGGCAGATGCAGTTCACCCGGATACCGTGAGCCGCGGATTCGGCTGCCGCACTGCGGGTCAGCCCGAGAACGGCATGCTTGGTCACCACGTAGTCGGAGCGATCGGGAGCGCCCTTGAGGCTCAGAATGGAACCGGTGTTGACCACCGCTCCGCCCCCGGATCGACGCAGCAGCGGAAGCACGTGCTTGAGTCCGAAGAACATCCCGTTGAGGTTGACGTCGACCACCGATCGCCATTCGCTCTCGGTGGTATCGACGATCGACTTGTGCACTCCCTCGACCCCGGCGTTGTTGAAGAACAGTCGCGGTTCGCCGATCAGCTCGGTCGCGGCGTCCGCATACGCTTTCACCTGATCGTGGACGGACACGTCTGCGGCGAACGGATGGATCTCGCCCTCGGACTCCGCTGCCGTGTGCTCTGCGGCCGTCATGTTCATGTCGACGGCGAGTACCCGCGCACCCAACGACGCCAGCCGATGCGCGACCGCCCGACCGATACCGCTGCCGGCACCGGTGACGATTGCACCCTTGTTCGTGAACTGTGACTTCTCGGTCATCGCTGACCCCTCGGAAGTATTCCGGCCGCGCGGTACCTCTCGGTCTTGTCCATGAAACTCTCGAACGTGGATCGGAAGCCGAGGAAACCAGCCTTACGGCTCTTCGTCATATCGGTCAGGCACTCGATGTTGCGACCCAGGTCGCTGTCCGTATGCCACCAGGACGCCAGGCGATCCACATCCGCTTCGGCCAGATCGTGCTTCGCAGCGATCTCTACCCACACCTTCGAGGCGTCACCCATGCGCTCGTCGAGCGGCTTGGGGGCATCGGAGAACCCGACCGGTTCGACGCCGAACGCCTCCGCGATCTGCGGCCACATCCAGCGCCAGCGGAACACGTCACCGTTCGCGATGTTGAAGGCTTCGTTCTCGCCCTCGACATGTGTTGCCGCCCAGATCATCTGCTCGGCAAGAAGGTCAGCATCGGTGATGTCGGTCAAGCCGTTCCACTGGGTGTCCGAGCCGGGGAACACGAACGGCGCACCGGTCTCGCGGCAGATCTCGGCGTACACGCCCAGCGTGAGCGCCATGTTCATCGCGTTTCCCACCGCATAACCGAAGACGGTGTGAGCTCGGTGCACACTCCAGGTGAACCCTTGCTCTTCCGACGCTGCGAACAGTTCGTCTTCTTGGGTGTAGTAGAAGTTCGGGTTCGGCAGCCTGGGTTCGCTCTCGTGGAACGGAGTTTCGGCCATGACGCCGGTCGCGTAGTCGTCGAACGGGCCGAGATAGTGCTTCAGGCCGGTCATCAGCGCGACGTGACGCAGCGCGGACTTACCCTTCATGGCACCGAGGACGTTGCGGATGATGCTCCCGTTGACCTCGATGTTCTCGGCCTCCGAGTCCTGCTTCATCCAGGCCGTGATGAACACGATCTCCGGGTCGACGCCGTCGAGTGCTGCAGCCAACGACTCAGGATCGAGCAGGTTCGCCGAGACCGGCACCACGCCCTCGACCGGATTGGTCGTGCCGCGGGCCAGACCGTAGGTGGTCCACCCGGCGTCGACGAGCTGACGCGAAATCGTCTGGCCGGCAATACCGGTGGCCCCGATGACGAGCGCCGACCTGCTGGGCGCGCTCATCGGATGGCCGGATCGATGAGGACTTTGCCTTCGACCTTGCCGGTCGAGAGCTTGTCGAGTGCCGCGGGCAGATCTGCCAGTCCCACCGGCGCCTCGGCCAGCTCCTCACCGAGCGGTCCGGTGTTCAAAATATCAAGTGCAGCAGGCAGATCGGTGTCACACACGTGAGCCAAGGTGGTCTCGAGAGTGATCTCTCGGAAAACGAGCGAATGCACATCCAGCTCCGGTTTCTCTTTGGGAATTCCTACTGCGAGTACGCGGCCACCATCGGTCACCATGGTCAAGGCCGAGACCAGTTGACCGGGCGCTCCACTCGCTTCGATGACGACGTCCGGCTTCTTACCGCCCAGCGCCTCGATGATCTCCGCGCCGAGATCATCGGACGGACCGATCGTGCGATGCGCTCCGAGGCGCGTCGCACGATCGAGCCGCTTTCCTGGAAAGTCGACGACGGTGAAATCGACATCCACCAGATGCTTCAGGCCGGCGAGGACGAACGAGCCGATGGCTCCGGCACCGATGACGACGACGTTGTCACCGTCGCGGGCACCCGAGCGCCGCGCAGCGTGAATGCCGACGGCCAACGGCTGAGCGAGTCCGGCGTAGTCGACGGACAGTCCTTCGGGCAACGCTCGCAGTGTCTTCGACGGAACGCTCGCGAACTCCGCCATGCCGCCGTCGACGTTGAGTCCGAGGGTCTTGTAGGTCGCGCACTGGTTGGTACGGCCTTCCTTGCAGCGTCGGCATGTGCCACACCAGATTCCGGCCCCGGTGGCCACCAGATCTCCGACCTTGTTCTCGGAGTCGGGGTCTGCTTCGACCACCTCGCCGACGAATTCGTGGCCGAGGATCAACGGACCCTGATGCCCACTGTTGGGGTGGCGCCGCAACACCGGAAAGGTCTTGGGTCCGGCCACCCATTCCGAGGCGTCGGTACCGCAGATACCTGAGCGTAGAACGCGGACGAGCGCCTCACCCGACGCGCGTCGGGGAACCGGAACCTCCTCGACGCGGATGTCGCGCGCGCCGTAGTACACGGCCGCTTGCATGGTGTCGGGCACAATTCCTCCTGGACGAAAATTGAATGTGATGCACGCTACTTCTTGGAGTGTAGAGTAACACTGCACATGTTCAGCGCCAAGCGTGTGTGGCACGAAAACCCGTGCGGGAACGTGGAACAGCAGAATGACCGAGCAATGAGACAATCGATGCACTACGGTCCGTCCAGTGGGTGCGTACACCCAGGGCATAGGGCAATACGTTGAATGCAGAGGTGGAAGGCGACCGAAGAATGGCCGAAGAGAGCGTCGAATCGACCGAAACAGCTGTGCAGATGAACGCGCAGATGGGCCTACGCCTGCGTGGGGCGCGCGAGAAGGCGAACATGTCGCTGCGGGAGATGGCCCGTCGAGTTCACCTGTCCCCCAGCTTCATCTCTCAGGTCGAGCTCGGCCGAACGGCACCGTCGGTCGGCACGCTGTACGCCATGGTCACCGAGCTGGGCCTCTCGCTCGACTCGCTGATGGCCGAGGATGTAGCACCGCACGACCTCGAATCTCCACGTCCTACGCCCTCGGCTCGACCGACGCTCGCGGACCGAGCCGAGGTGGCCCACGCAAACGGCAGTGCGCGACCGTCCTCGGTTCAGCCGCTCCCGGAGGTCGGAGCTCTCCCCGGCCTGCAGCGCGCCGACGAACGGCCAGAGTTGTACCTCGGCGGTGTCCGTTGGGAACGCCTGACGCCGGACGACGACCCGGAGGTGGAGTTCCTCCGCGTCACGTACCCGGCGGGAACCGAATCCTGCCCCGCGGACAATCTGATGAACCACGGCGGCAAGGAGTACATCCACATCCTGTCCGGACGATTGGAGATTCAGGTCGCCTTCGCCCGCCAGGTACTCGGCCCCGGTGACAGTCTCCATTTCGACTCGTCCATTCCCCACCGACTGAGCAACCCGCACGACGAGACCTGTGTCGCAATCTGGTTCGTGGTCGGTCGGCAGAAATGACGCGGTCTCACACCGCCGTGTAACCGCCGTCGACCACCAGAGCCGCGCCGTGCACGAAGCGGGCCTCGTCGCTCGCCAGGAACAGCACGGCGTTGGCAACGTCCTCCGGCTCACCGACGTGACCGATCGGATGCTTGGGCTCCATGATGTCGAGGTAGCCACGCAATCCGCCCTCGCTGCGTTCGGCCAGTTCACGCACGAACGGAGTCAGGATGGTGCCGGGGTGGACGGAGTTCACCCTGATCCCGTCGCGTCCGTACGTCACCGCGTCCTTCTTCGTCATGATCGTGACCGCGCCTTTGGCGGCGTGATACGGAGCCATCTCGTGCGATCCGACGAGTCCGTAGATCGACGAGATGTTGACGATGCTGCCACCGCCGTTGGACCGTAGATGCCCGATCGCGTGCTTGGTGCAGAAGAAGACGCCCTTCACGTCGACCGCGAAAACTGCGTCCCACTCTGCTTCGGTGACCTCGTGGGTGGGCTTGTCGACACCGGAGATGCCGGCGTTGTTGACGAGGATGTCGAGCTTTCCGAACTCTGCGGACACCTGCTCGAACACCGAGGACACTTCGGCTTCGTCGCTGACGTCCAATCGCCAGAACGCCGCCCGACCGCCCTGTTCCTCGATCAGTCGGACGGTCTCCAGTCCGTCCTTCTCGGAGACGTCGGTGACCGCGACGGCAGCACCTTGTGCAGCGAACAGCGTTGCCATGGCGCGGCCCATACCCTTGCCGGATCCGGTGACGATGGCGACTTTGTCGTTCAGACGAGACATGAAAGGTCCTCGGTGTCGTGTGCGTTCAGGGTTCAGAGAGTTGCATCGAAGGTGATGTGCACCTTGATGTTCTCGGCAGGCTTCTGTGCTTCGTCGAGAGCGGTGACGGCATCGTCGGCCGCGATTTCGCGCGTCACCAGTCCGCCGAGATCGAGTCCACTCCTGGCGATGAAGCGCAGCGTCGCCGGCCACACGCCCGGCGAGCCGATCGCGCCGCGGATGTCGAGTTCCTTGGATTGGATGAGACCCAGTTTCGCCGGTGCGGACCGTCCGACGTCGATGCCGATGTACACCACCCGTGCGCGATGCCCGGCGAGTTCCAGGGCACTGGCCATCACCTCGGGACGGCCCGTTGCCTCGATGACGACATCGGCACCTCGGCCGCCACTCACCTGCGCGAGTAGTTCGTCCACCTCGTCCGGGGTGACTGCATGTGCGGCACCGAGTTTCAATGCGGCCTGCCGACGTCCCTCGGAAGGTTCGACCACGATGGTCGTCGCCCCCATGGCTGCGCCGCCGGCAACGACGCCGAGCCCGATCGGTCCGGCTCCGAGCACGACGAGTACGTCGCTCGCGTTGACGTTTCCGGCGCGCATCAACCCGTAGTAGCCGCAACTGAACGGTTCGACGAGAGCACCGCTGGTGAACGAGACCTCATCGGGAAGCTTGTGCAGCCATGCAGGTTTGACGACGAAGAACTCTGCCGCTGCTCCGCTGATGGAGAATCCGAAGTGGTCCTCGCCGATGACGCATTCTCCGACGACACGGTCGCCCACCTCGAAACCGTCGACGTCGGCACCCACCTTCGCGACCTCACCGGACCACTCGTGGCCGGGAATGATCGGGTACTCGAACGGGATGATGTACCGGCCCTCGAGCAGTTCGATGTCGGAATGGCATACGCCGACCGATCGTGCGGCGATCAGAACCTCGTCCGCCGCAATGGTCGGGATGTCGATGTCGGAGACCTCGGCCCGGTTCTCTCCGACAAATCTGAGTGCTTTCACTGATGTCTCCTCTAGTGGGGCGTTCTTGTGCGAAACGTTAGTGCTTGCGAACCGAATTGCGCTGCTGCAGAGCGATGTACAGCACGGCGGCGACGATGACGATGGCGCCCTGCAGCCAGTACTGCCAGGCCGTATCCAGCCGCAGGAAGTTGGCGAGAGCCAGAATCACCTGCAGCAGAAGCGCTCCGAGCAGTACCGCAATGGGTGAACCGCTACCGCCGCGCAGCAGTGTTCCGGCGACGACGACCGCGGTGATGGCCGACAGGGTGAATCCGATTCCCTGGTTCGGGTCACCGACGCCGACCTGACCGACCAGCATGATTCCACCGAGCATCGTCATCAACGAGCAGCCTATGTAGGCCGCCGTGACGGTGAGGCCGGTACGGACGCCCATCTTTTCGGCGATCGCGCTATCGGATCCCGAAGCGCGGAGCGCTATTCCGGGCCGAGCGAAGCGCAGCACGACACCGAGCGCCACGGCTGCGAGTACCGCGACCACGAACGCCACGGGAACCGGACCGACGCTGTAGTTGATGACATCGAGAATGGCGAAGTCGACGTATCCGTCGATCTCCGGTCGCAGCAGCAGTGAGATTCCCTGAATACCGATGTAGGTCACCAGCGTTGCTGCCACGGCAGTGAAGCCGAGGCCGCGGATCAATCCGCCGTTGATTGCGCCGACGATGATCGCGGCGGCGACGGCCACGGCGACACCGGCCACCAAACTCCCCACCGACGCCCCGTCGAACCAGAAGAACGACATGATCACCAGCACCAGCCCGGTGAGAGGTCCCACCGACAGATCGATGCCGCCGGTCATCACCACAACCATCTGGCCCAGCGCGATGAAGCCGAGCGCCGTGGTGGTGAGCAGTACCGATACGAGGTTGGCTTCACCGAGGAATCGTGCGTTCTGCGTCGTGGCGATCAGGGACAGCAGAACGATGGCACCGAGGAGTGTGTACGCGGGCAGTGATCGAGCGATTTTGCTCGGAGGCTTGTCCACCGCCCCGACTCCCGTTGCCGCCGCAGCGCTTCGGTGTCCGGTGGCCGACACCATGGCGTGCATCATGTTGTGTTCGGTCACCGCGTCACCGCTGAGAGACTCGACGACGGCACCGCGGGAGACGACCAGAACCCGGTCGCACAACCCCTCGAGTTCGACAGCGTCGGAGGACAGCACGACGATCGCCATACCGTCGTCCGCGGCCGCTCGTAGCTGCGAATAGATCTCGGCGCGGGCTCCGGCGTCGACGCCCTGCGTCGGCTCCTCGGCCAGAATGAGCGTGGGCTCGGACAGTAACGCCCGGGCCAGGACCACCTTCTGCTGGTTGCCTCCGGAGAGGTTCCCCACCGAGGTCTCGACGCTCGGTGCCTTGACGGTCAGGGCCTTGGCCATCGCCGTCGTGAGTCGACTCTCGCGGCTCTTGTCGATGATGCCGTTGGACACGAATCGTCCGAACGCGCCGAGGGCGGAATTCTCCCGGATCGAGAACTCCGGCAACACACCTTCTCCTGCGCGATCGGCAGGCATGAATGCAATTCCGGCGCGGTGTGCGTCGGCGGACGACTTCAGCGTCAATCGATCACCGCCCAACCGAACTGTTCCGGTGGATTCGGACAGACCTGCCAGGGCACGGAGTATTGCGACCTGACCGTTGCCCGCGACACCGGCGAGACCGACGATCTCGCCCGCCCCGACCGTGAACGAGATGTCCTCGAAATCGGGACTCGACAGGTTCTCGACGACGAGTCCTTCCGCACTCGAACCGGTGCCCTTGGGTGGGAACACGGCGTCGACGTCGCGTCCGGCGATGAGCGTGATGATCTCGTCGTCGGTGAGTGACTGCGGATCGTAGGAACCCCGCACCCGGCCGTCGCGAAGAATGGTCATCGTGTCTGCCAGTTCCCGCACCTCGGGGATGCGGTGGGTGATGTAGACGACCGCGACCCCGGCTGCGGCGAACCGTCGCACCTGCTCGAAGAGCAGATCGACCTTGTCCTGCACCAGCGGTGCCGTCGGCTCGTCGAGAATGAGCACCTTCGTGTCGATCGCGAGCGCCTTGGCGATCTCGATCAGTTGACGCTCGGCGATGGGAAGGTCGCCGCACTTGGTGTCCGGGTGCACCGTGCACCCCACGACCGCCAGCTTCTCGGTGACCCACGGCCCCATCTCCGAAATCGAGGGGCGCAGGTTCCGAGGAATGGCCAGCACGAGATTCTCGGTGACCGTCAGGTCCGGCAACAGAGCGGGAGTCTGATGGACGATGGAGATCCCGAGCGCAAGAGCGTCGGCAGGCGTCAGGTCGGTGCGCTCGTCGCCCGCGACGACCACCGATCCCGAGGTCGGGCTCAGCGTCCCGGAGATGATCGACATCAGCGTCGACTTGCCTGCGCCGTTCTCACCCAGCAGCGCGTGCACCTGCCCCGGCCTGATGTCGATGTCGACACCGGCCAGCGCGGTCACCGGGCCGAAAGTCATCCCGATCCCGCGGACCTGAAGGTACGGCTCGGCGAGAGTGACTGTGGACGTGGATCTCTCGTTCATCGAAGCTCCTGACAGCACTGGCTGCGGTGTGATCGGACGTGTCATTGCAAAACCTCTCCGATGCGCTGGGGATCGAGTGCGGTCGACAGGAGCGCGTCCTCGGGCAGATCCGGCTCACAGATCGGTGCGCTCGGTACACCACTGATCGAGTCCTCGAAGGGAACCGGCACATCGACTTTCGACTCGGGGGCGATGCCCCCGGTGGCCTCGGCTACGACATGCTGGACGGCCAGTCGAACCATGTAGGTCTGCGAGGTCACCGTGAACAGCTCGAATCCGGGATTGGCGTCCTTCAGCTGCTCGTACTGGCACGACAGTCCGTTGGAATCGGCCGATGCGATCAGCGGGAGCGGCCGGCCTGCCTGCTGGAATGCCGTCATGATGCTGGTCGCGGCGAAGTCCGTCATGACCGCATCGATTTGGGGGTAACGCGAGAGCATGGTCGAGGTAGCCTGCTGGGTTTCTGCGGGCGTCCAGTTGGTGACGGTGAACGGCTGGTCGCCGATCAACTTGATGCCCGGATGATCGACCAGGACTTCCTGCATGCCCGCGTATTCCGCGAGATCCTAGGAGTTCGCGGGCGGTCCGCCGAGGAACAGAACGTTGCCCTCGCCGTTCGGCAGCGACTTCACCAGCCACTCGGCGTAGAGGCGGCCGATAGCACCGAAATCCGCGGCCACGAAGGTGGTGTACTCCGACCCCTCGGAGCCACCGGGAGAAACCCGGTACGGAACGACGGCGACGCCGGCCTTGTACTCGTAGCGCAGTGCCGGAAGAACGGCCTTGCCCGAGTCGGGAAACACGAGTATTCCGTCGACGCCCTGAGCGCCGAGGCTCTTGATGTCGGCGATCGCCTTCTGGGTGTCGCCCTGGGCATCGGTGGTGATGAAGTCCGTGACCGAGGAGCACTTCGCGAGTTCGTCCCGCAGTTCGGCGGCGTTGGTTCGTTTCCAGCTGTTTCCACCGCTACCGTCGGCGAACCCGATGACGGCCGGCGTCGGGCCACACCAGTCCGGCCGCGGCTCGCTGCTGGACACGGTCTCGAAGCCGCCCACCGAGCAGCCCGCGATCAGGGCGGCAACAGGCAGCAACGTCAGCATCCGCAAGGAATAGGTCTTGAGCGTCATCGATGGTGTCCTCGAGTCAGGGGGTAAGAACGAATGTCGTAGCGGGGCAGGTGCCGCGTGCCGGCCGTCACGACACCTCGACCGACTTACGCGGTTCCTCGACGGCACCGGCGCGACGTTTGCCTACGGGCCGAAAACCGCTGTGGAAGGCCACACCGAGGCCGAGCGCGAGAGCCTGAATGAGGATCTGCCAGCCGTAGGCGAGTCCCAGCGTCGACGCCAACCGGTCGACCTGGGTGAAGAACACTGCAGCGATCAACGAGGCGAGCACACTGCCCTTACCGCCGAGCAGCGATGTGCCACCGAGAACCACTGCGGCCACCGAGGGCAGAAGGTAGGTGTTGCCCTCACTGATTCCCGGTGTGTTGACGATGCCGGTCAACAACACACCGGCGACGGCGTACAGCACGGCGGCCACGGAATAGGCGCTCAACGTGTAGCGCAGCGGGGCGATGCCTGCCGCGACGGCGACCCGAGGATTGGCACCGACGGCCTCGAAGATGCGTCCGGTCGGGGTGAGCCGAACGACGATCCCGACGATGACGGTCAGAACGACCGCGACGACGACGGTCACCGGAACTCCGAGCACCGTCGAGCCGATGACATCCGACAGTCCGGTCGGGGTGCGGCGTGCAGCACCCTCGGAGACGGCCCAGGTAGCACCGATGAGCAGTGCATTCATGCCGAGGGTCGCGACGATCGGCGCAACGTTCAACCGCGCGACGACGAAGCCCGAGACTGCTCCGGCCACTGCAGAGATGAGCAGGGCTGCAACAACGGCCATGACGATCGCACCGGTCGTACCGCTACTGGCGAGCTTGGTGACCACGACGACCGACAGTGAGAACACGCCCGGCACCGAGAGGTCGATACCGCCTTGCTGCACGACCAGGGTCTGCCCGATCGCGACGACCGCGAGGATCGCCGCGAACGGCAACATCGCCGAGATCGCCCCACCGCTGACGCTCTGTGGCGCGAGTACTGCGCTGACCAGGAACAGCACGACGGTGGCGACTCCGATGGCGACGGCACCTCTCGCACGTCCGCTCAGAGCAGTGCGCACTACGTCCGTCTTCGCCCGTTCGTTGCCGGGACCAGGCCCGGCACCCGCCGTCGGGGCGGGGCCTCCAACCGTTTGACCGTGTGATGTCACGAGAGTTCTCCGATGATCGCGCAATGAGGGGTCGGTGCAGCCGACGGACGATTCGGATGCGATGGATCCGGCTGTACACATCGGGCCGGTCACATCGCACAGTGTCCACCGACGCTGCATGCAATGTCCTGTCCTGATTGAACTGTGCAGTGGGTCACTTTGTCAAGAGGCCGGTGCCGTGAACCACTTCTCGGGCCAGCCTGACTGCCGCGAGCTGCGCGAATGATGCAATCACAGTGCCGTCGGGTTCGCCGCACGACGGTTCGACTGGGCCGCGGACGGACAATTCAGGTGTTCGTTAATAGTTGACACCCGCCCTCGGTGTGCTTACCGTCTCAGCTACCGGCACATCTGCGGCCGCTCGACTTTCCAGGAGAATCCTCATGACACAGGCACAGGAACTCGATATCGACGCCATCAAGGCCACGATCTCCGAGCTCGAGAACAAGCGCTACACGGCGATCGTCGACGGCGACCTCGATGCCTTCGTGAGCTGCTGCCACCCGAACCTCGTGTACACCCACTCCGACGGCAGCCGCGACACGGTGGACTCGTACCTGAACAAGGTCACCTCGGGCTTCTACGTCTACCACCGCATCGACCACCCCACCGACGACATTCTCGTGTCGGGCGACACCGCAGTAGTCGTCGGCGAAATGAACGCGAGCATCACCGCCAACGGCAAGGAGAAGGAACTGGTGAACAACTCGATTGCGGTGTGGGTCAAGGAGAACGACGAGTGGCTGCTGCTCGCGTACCAGCCGACTCCGCGCCCCTCGCACTGATACACACTCGACTCACCGACACACCGGAGGCACGGATGCTCGAATTCGAGCACGACTCACTCGCTCAACGCGTTCTGTTCGGAGCGGGCAAGGCCGCATCCAACCTCGCTGCCGAGGTCACTCGACTCGACGCACAGTCGGTCATGGTGATCGCCGGCCCCGCCGAGACCGAGCTGGCTGAGTCGGTGTGCAGCGAGATCGAACCACGCCTGATGTATTCCGATGTGGTACAGCATGTTCCGATCGAGACAGCGGAGAAAGCACGCGCCGCGGCCCGTGAACACGACGTGGATCTGCTGGTCTCCATCGGCGGCGGTTCGACCACCGGTCTGGCCAAGGCCGTCGCTCTCACCAGCGGTATTCCCATTGTCGCCGTTCCCACCACATATGCGGGCTCGGAGGCCACGAACGTATGGGGACTGACGGAGTCCTCGCGCAAGACCACCGGCGTCGACGCGCGCGTACTCCCCACCACCGTGATCTACGACGTGCTCTCGCTGCTGACCCTTCCGGTGAAATTGAGTGTGGCGTCCGGGCTCAACGCCCTGGCGCATTCCGTCGACTCGATGTGGGCTCCGCGAGCGGATCCGATCAACTCGACTCTCGCGGTGGAGGCCATCACTGCGCTGTCCAGCGGGCTTCGAGACATCAAGCGAGATTCCGCCAGCCAATCCGGCCATGAGCAAACCCTCTACGGCGCTTACCTTTCCGCGGTCGCCTTCGCGTCCGCGGGATCCGGCTTGCATCACAAGATCTGCCATGTGCTCGGTGGCACGTACAACATGCCGCATGCCCAGACGCATGCGATCGTGCTGCCACACGTACTCGAGTACAACGCTCCATACGCGCCCGCGGCCGAGCAGCGCATCGCGGCTGCTTTCGGGACCTCCACTGCAGTGGAAGGACTGTGGTCGCTCCGCACCGAACTCGAGGCACCGACCGCGCTGCGCGACTACGGCCTCAAGGAGTCCGATCTCGACGAGGCCGTTGCGCTCGTTCTCGAAGCAGCCCCCGCGTCCAATCCGCGGCCGGTCACCGCTGAATCGCTCGAGGTTCTGCTCCATAATGTCTGGGCAGGAACGACTTCCGAGGACGAGGGACGCTGACATGGCTGACGACAACCGCACCGACATCTCCGCGGAGCAGAATGGCCGGGAGCGAGCACTGACCGACAAGGTCCTGGCCAGCTTTGCCGACACCCCCGATCCGCGACTGCGAGAACTTCTCACGGGATTGACCGAGCATCTCCACGCGTTCATCCGAGAAGTCCGACTGACCGAAGACGAGTGGACCACGGCCATCGAGTTCCTCACCGAGGTCGGTCACATCACCGATGATCGACGTCAGGAATTCATCCTGCTGTCCGACGTGTTCGGCGCGTCGATGCAGACGGTGACCGTCAACAACGAAGCGATCGCCGGCGAGACGGAATCGACTGTGTTCGGTCCGTTCTTCGTCGACGACGCCCCCGCGATCGAGTCGGGCGGTGACATCTCCCAGGGCGCACCGGGCCAGGCATGCTGGGTCGAGGGGACGGTCACCGATATCGCAGGCGACCCAGTTGCGAATGCTCGGATCGAGGTGTGGGAAGCGGACGACGACGGCTTCTACGACGTCCAGTACTCCGATGGACGGGTCGCCGCTCGTGGACACCTGTTCTCGGACGACAACGGGAAGTTCGCGTTCTGGGGCCTCACTCCGACTCCGTACCCGATTCCGTTCGACGGACCCGTCGGGCGGATGCTCGACGCCGCCGGGCGCTCGCCGATGCGGGCATCGCACCTGCACTTCATGGTGGCCGCCGAGGGCAAACGGACGCTGATCACCCACATCTTCGTGCGCGGCGACGAATTGCTCGAACGTGATTCGGTGTTCGGCGTCAAGGACTCGCTCGTCAAGGACTTCGTGGAACAGCCCGCGGGAACTCCCGCACCCGACGGTCGCGACCTTGGGGAAAACACCTGGTCGAGAGTCGAATTCGACATCGTTCTCGCACCGGATCGGCGCGCGAACGACGCAGGAGCCCAGCCCACGGTACCGAGCTCCGCTGTGCAGGCTTCGCTTCCAAACTAGATGTATGTGACACCACCCTGAGTCGTTGCTGAACTGGCCTGCGTTCTCAGCTGGACATCAAATCGTTTGCTATGCATAACGATTGGCGATCAGTCGACATGCTTGTGCGGTTTACCACCCGGCCGATCAGGGCTACATTTGCCGCACGAGCCGTCGAGTCGAGTGTCCAGGCTGGATGGGGATCGTCCTCAGTGGTCGGGAGCCATCGTGAGCGAAGCCATCGTCACCGAACTGTTCACATTCGTCGCGGCGCGGCCGCTGCAGCTGTACACCAAGCAGGACACCCTCGTCTACGCCATGCGCGACCCACAACTCGAGAACGATTCGGGACCTGTCGAGTTGATCTCGCTCGCCCAGCACCTCGCCGAACCCGGAGCGGCGGAAGCAGCGTGGAAGGAACTCGATCACAGAAACATCGAACAGTGGGCTCAGCAGCGGTGGGATCTCGAAGAGAAATGTCGGGTGCTCGCTCGCGACAACGGCAGCGACACGGTGGTCGAACTCGACGATATGTTGGTCGGCGCGCGCAGCACGTACACCTCGGCGGGTGGCAGAACACGGTCGATGAACTCCATCTGGCGGGCGATCTACACCGCGTTCGCACACGGACCGAATGCCGGGAAGATGCTCATCGAACCGGTCGCGGCTCTGCAACTGTTCCACCTCGTCGCCGGCACGCCGCAGGGCGGCACCGACGTCGGTGACGTCCTTCGACTGCTCGACTCGCGGGTGATGCTCGATCCTGCGTTCACCGACAATCTTCGACCGGTGCCGACATCCCCGCCTGTGCCGCCCCCGAACAGGGAGGACCGACCAGAACCGGAGGACGACTCGAAGTACCGCGAGCTCGCTCGGAATATCGTCTCTGCTGCGGCACTGATGTCCTACACCGCAGACTCGGCCGTCGCCAGAACCTCGCCAACCACACGACGGCGATCACCCACCCGAGACGAGATCGCCACGGGTGTGGACGAGGCCACCGACATCACCGAGGTGTCCACCGTCGCAAGCCTACGGAGCGCTGTGACAGTAGACCTCACGTCCACACAATCGAACCTGCTGGACAGACTGAGAATCGGGCAGAGCACTCCGATCCATGTCGCGCGACGCGAACTCGCCGACGAGCTCGACCGCATGTCGATCGAGGCCGCCGCACTGGACCCCGTCAGAGTATCCAACGCATTGGCGTTGGCCGCCAAGGACTTCGACGTCGAAGTCGTCCCCGCCCCGTCGAGTCTGTTGCAGCAGCAGATCGAGAAATTCGTCGACATCGACGTATCGATCCCGCCCCTGTCGGACAGAGGCGACGCGGACATGAGCGGCAAGATCACCACGATCGGCATCGGCGATCTGAAAGTGGTGAAGGAGACGTTGACGTCGTACGTGGCCGGTGAGATCGCGCATATCGAGAATGTGCTGGCCGGGGAGAAGCGCGACCGTATGCACCGTCGTCTCGATCGAACGGAGACCACCATCTTCGAGGCGACGGACGAGAACAAGGAATCGGAGCGGAGCCAGCAAACCACCGACCGGTTCGAGATCAAATCCGAGGCCGAGAAGACCATCCAGGAAGAAGCCGACTGGAAAGCCGGTGTCGAAGTGACCGGCTCGTACGGAATGGTCAAGGTAACGGCCACTGGGGAATTCGCCACCAAGGACTCGACGAAGGAGTCGACGAAAAACAGCTCTACCTTCGCCAGGGAGGTCGTCAGCAAGTCGTTGGACAAGGTGCAGAACCGGGTGCGGGCCGAGCGGACCACGAAGACGATCACCGAGGTGGAGGAGATCAACTCCACCGGTATCGTCAATACGGCACCGGGGTCCAAGAACATCAGCGGTATCTACCGGTGGGTCGACAAGAAGTATCGGGCACAGGTCTACAACTACGGATCGCGGGTGCTCATCGAACTCGTTCTGCCCGAGCCAGCCGCGCTCTACCGCTCCGCCGCGATGAACCCTCGCACGGACATCGGCATCGACCCTCCCCCGCCGTTGGTCTACACCGACATGCCGTCACCCGGTAACCACTATCCTGCGCTGAACTGGAACCACCTCACCAGTCTCAACTTCCGGCGGTACGCCAGCCGGTACGGATTGACCGAGATCGATTCTCCTCCGGACGAATTCGTGGTTGTATCCGTCACCCTGAAATCCGACGGCAAGATCATGGACGACGACGCGGTGATCATGTCGGCCGACGAAAAGTTCGTCGTTCCCATCGGATACGACATGGTGGGCTACGAGTTCTCGATGCACACCGTCAGGTGGGATCACCCCAATACCATCGTCAGCGTCAACCACTTCACCCACGCCATCGGTGAATCGAATACATCGAAGACGAAGCTATTCGCCGAATACGGGAACGCCTACCCGCCGGGGGTTTTCTACGCGGCCAGCGGGGAAAGAATTCCCGTCACGTTCTCCATCCACGACACCCAGACCGCATCGGCGACCGTCAGCGTCATCTGCCTTCGACGGCCCGATCACCTACGAGCGTGGCAGATGAAGACCTTCGGGAAGATCTACGCGCAGTACGAGATCAAGAAGCGGGCCTACGATCAGGCGGTGGCCGACCTGCGCGCCCGCTCGGACTCTGCCGTCGTCATCCGGGGCCACAACCCTGGAATCAACAAGTCCACCATCGCAACGGAGCTGAAGCGGCTCAGTATCAGCATGCTCACGGGACAACACTTCGACCGGTTCGGCGCAGTTCGCCACTATCAGGACGAGCCACGAATCGACTTCGACAAGGCACTGACGGACGGCCGGATAGTTCAGTTCTTCGAGCAAGCCTTCGAGTGGAACAACATGACGTACATGTTCTATCCGTACTTCTGGGGCAGACATTCCGAGTGGGACGACCTGATGGCCGGAGACAACCCCGATCCCCTCTTTCAGAACTTCTTGTCGGCCGGGTCGGTCCGGATCACCCTGCCTGCCCCGAGGGCATTCGAAGACATGATCCGCTACCTGCTGATGAACCCACACGGCAAACACGACCTGTCCGATCTGGTGTGGAAGGGCGGCCCACTTCCGGACCTGGACGACGATCTGTTTCGTTCACTCGCAGAGGAGACTCGGGACAAGACGGACGATCTCCAGGGAGCCGTCCCCGAGGGCACCCCCTGGACGTACAAGGTCCCTACGACCCTGGTCTGGTTGCAACAGGACGAGTCTCCGCTTCCGACGGCGATGGACCAATAGTGGCCAGGTGTGGGCAGTCCTCGCCGCTCAGTGAGCCCGATGTCGTCGGGATGATGGAGCGCTACGGACGAGCAGAGCACTTCGTGATCCAGGTCGATTTCTGTGCTCAGCCCTGGCGCGCACCACAAGTGGAGTTCAGCATTCCCGACGCGAGCAAAACTGGACGACTGTGGAACACGCTCGATGCTCTCCTGAGCAACATCACCTTCGCGTTGAACAGACTGACGAAAAAGGTGTCCGATCCCAAGCTCGATCGACCGGTCGGCTTCGCTGACATCGTCGATACCCACCTGCACGCCATCTGGGAAATCAAACCCAAGAAATTCATCGGGAAGGGGACGCCACCGGCCGTCGACTACGACACCCGCGCATCCAAGGAAGCCGAATGGTATGCCCACCATGCCAATCGACACTGCCTCTCGGTCATCGCCTGGCATCCGGGGATGAACTACTACCCACTGCGCCGAACGATCGACGGGTCCTCCGTGGTGTTCGAGTTCCGCCGCCCCGACAAACCCGTTGCCACGCTGATCGCCGATCAGTACCTGCCGGGGGCCGTGCTTTACCACTGGGAGATCGACGACAAGGAAGACCCCGACTACGTGTTCAGCTACAGCTGGGCGCTGCGCTCACTCGTCATCGAGAGGTACTTCCCGAGGGGCATGCCCAAGTACGCGTATCTGCCCGACCCCGCCCCGTTCGACATACCCATGCCGATCTTCACGGTCCCCGAGTTGTCGTCGACGGGGATCGTTGCGCCCCTGAACGGCTTCGTCGACGGCATCTCCGCTGCCATGAAAACCCTGTGCGCCGGACGTATCGTCGCCGGGGCTGCAGTGACCATGCTCCTCGACGAATCGACGTACGCGCGGGTGATGAGTACGCCCTCCGCGCAGTCGCAGACACTGCAGCAACAGACTCTGTCCGAGTTGCAGATAGCAGCACTGATCGGTGCTGTCGTGATCGTAGCGATCGTCATCGTGTTCGCGCCTGTCGCCGCTCCGGCGGCGGCAGCCGTGTTTGCCGCCGCCGAAACACTGGTGACATCCTTGGTGACGGTGAAGGTTGTGTCCTACGCAGTGGCCGGTGCGGTCGTCGGCCTGGTGCTCCTCACGTCCACCGACGCCGAAGCCAAGCCGATCCGACAGGGACCCATCGGCTCGCTGAACCGAGCACTCGCACAGTCCGGCAAGCAACTGGGGCCGATCACCGACGGCACGACCATCTTCACCCTGCTCGTTCCCCGAGCCGGCCCCAGCACCGGGACCGCGCCGGCCGAGGCATCGAACTCGAAATTGGCCACGTTGGAGCC
The DNA here is from genome assembly GCF_038069675.1 of Rhodococcoides navarretei. Classification (NCBI taxonomy): domain Bacteria; kingdom Bacillati; phylum Actinomycetota; class Actinomycetes; order Mycobacteriales; family Nocardiaceae; genus Rhodococcoides; species Rhodococcoides navarretei. Next base: position 1,503,063 of record NZ_JBBPCN010000001.1, on the reverse strand, counting down.
GGTACTGCCGAAATACGAACTCCTCACCCCGCTCGAGGCATTGAGCATCCGGCTCGGGCAGAGCAAGACGATCGACGGCAAGAAATACGTCGTGGTGGCGATTGCCCGGTAGCACTGGCGATCTGCCCGAGGACCAGCAGTGCGACGGGTGACAGGAAGCGTAGGACGGTCCACCGGTACCGCTGCCAGGGTGGAGTTTTCGACGAGACGGCCACAGGGTCTGCATTGGGTACGACGCTGTGCCGCGTGTCCACCGATTCACGTGCCTTCCACATGATGACGATCAGCTTCGATTCACCACGATCCGTCAATGCCTGTCCGAGGACGGGGCTCGAATAAGCGTGAATTCGGTCCGGGCAGAATAGCTCTCATGACCGTCGAGCCCATTCACACCGAACGCCTGACGCTTCGTCTGTACGAACCCGACGACGCGGACAGGATTCTCGCGTACTACAGCGACCCGGAAGTGTGCCGCTATCTGCTGCACGAGGCCTGGACACATGCCGATGCCGTTGCAGCCGTGGGCAAACGGATGAAGCGATCAGGACTGCACACCCAGGCGCTCGCGATGGTCGTCGAACACGAGGGAACGGTGGTGGGCAACGCCGAGGCATGGTTGGTCGACGGTTCCCCGGCCCTCGTCGAGCTCGGGTGGACATTCTCCCCCGACGTGGCCGGTCGTGGTTACGCCACCGAGGCGGTCAACGCGTTGGTCGAGCACGTGTTCTCGCTCCCCCAAATCCACAGGATCAGCGCACAGCTGGATGGTCGGAACGACGCGTCGGCCCGGTTGGCGGCCCGAGTAGGGATGCGTCAGGAAGCGCACTTTCGCCAGAACTGGTGGTGCAAAAGTGAATGGACGGACACCCTCGTGTACGCGATGTTGCGCGAGGATCGCTGACCGCTACAGCAGATCCGGAACGTCCAGGATCGTGACGCCTGTTTCTTCGTGCCACCGCTGCAGCAGATCCGCCCGGTCGGACAGTCCGGTCGTAACCTTCACTGCATGGCGATGTCCCTCACCGCCCGCACCTGCTTCACCGAATAGCGCAATACACCGACCAGAACGTTCGAGCTCGTGGCGCGCCCAATACCGCAGACCGTCGAAACCCGCCGCACGTAACGCGACCGCCCACCGCTGGGTCAACGGATAATCCGCAGTCGAAAAGATCTCAGCCGTCACGCCGAACGCAACACCGGTGTTGGCAGTCAGATCGGCGAGCGTGACATCGGAACCCAGCGTGATCGCCGACGCAGCGCGCACATCGACCTCGTACCTCGGCACCACGAGTTGACCGCCGAAAATCTCCAGAAGCGTCACCACTTCGTCCTCCGCCAAGTAGCACGTGCCGTCGGGCTCATCGAGGTCGAACCTGCCGCCACCGCTCGACGAGTACCACCACGTTCCCAGACCGGCCCGATGCGACCTGAACAGCTCCGTCCCGGCCGGGTACGTGTACGACGGAAATCGCCCCGCCAATTCCCTTACGGGCTTGGGCTCGGACAGATGAACGACAGTGCGCTCGGAACTCACGCCGCAAGGCGACTGGCAGCAGCCCGGCCCGCGCGAGCTACGACCGGCACATCACCATCGAGAAGAGCACGCCGAGGTGTGCGGCCACCCAACTCGGGCTGCTCGGTGGCCAACCACGCAGCCGTCGACCATCCTTGCGGATCGACCTCCGCCCACACCCGAAGCACCTCTTGGAGACCGACAATCGGCTTTGCCGGACGGTCGTCGGTGAACCCGGCCGCGGCATACCCGTACTTGCCGTTACCACCTGTCAATCGCAGAACGCGATGGTCGCGCACAGCCTTGCTCAGAGCAGCACGAGTCCAACCCGCTACTGCGAGAGCCTCACTCGGAGTCAAGATCTCACCCACGTGCTCGCTCCACGCACGACGCGCCTTCAAACCGTTGACGATGCCCTCGAGACCTGCCCTCGCGTACGCCAGATCACGTTCGTCAGGCGCGCCGCTGGCCTCGACCAGCCGGTGGGCCATGACCTCGAAATCCTTCTCGACTGTGGACATGCCCCGATAGTCCCCCTCCACTGCCTCGATGTCAACCATGTCAACTTGGCTCGGTAACCGGACGGGACCTGACGCGTTCACCTCCGGAACACCTGCGGTTCGGTTGCTCGATATCGACCGGTGACCGGAGTGCGACAGTCTCGGCAGACTTCGTTTCTCGAACTCATGGGAGTTTCACCGATGGCCTCGCTTCGTAGAGCTGCACTGTTGGGCGCACTTGCATTGATCTCTGTTGTGTCCACGTCGATGGGTGCCGTTGCCACGGCCGCGCCGGCGAGGACTATGTCGCCGTTGTGTCAGGTCGCAGGCCTGCTTCCCTCCGGATCTTCGGCGGGCCTCGGTTACCAATGTGCCGAAGCGGGTGAGCTTCTCGATCTCACGATCGGTGAGGTGCGCGCGACGCAGCCCTCGCTCGGGTACGACGAGGTGTACTACAAGCTCGGTCGCTACACACTCGGCAAGGACGAAATCAACAAGAAATTCGACGACTGGTGCGAGGCCAACGGCCAGGAAGAGGCCGCCTCCGCGTTGCCCGATGCACGACTGGACAATCCGTCGTCGTTCACCTGCACCGTCCCCGTCGGCCAGGAAACGCCCGACACCATCGCGCCGATGAAGACTGTCGTCATCGGGCCGGGTGGCGTGCCGTACCTGACCGACGGACACCACACTCTGACCTCGTTCTACGAATCAGCCGACGGTGGACCGAACCTGCATTTGCGTCTGCGGGTGGTCGCGAACCTCAGCGACCTGACCACTGCCGATTTCTGGGCGCGAATGAAAGCCGAGAAGTGGGTGTGGAACTACGATGTCGACGGCAACGAGGTTCCGGTGGAACAACTGCCGTCGGGAGTCGGTCTCGCCAAGTTCCAGAACGACGAGTACCGCAGCCTGACGTACTTCGCCCGAGACATCGGCTTCACACCCGGCTCGATCCCGTTCCAGGAATTCTATTGGGGCGCATGGGTTCGTGACTCCGGTGCCGTCGACATCAGTGGGTGGGACAGCACCAACCTGGCGAGCTACCTGAGCACCGTCGAATCGGTGTCGCGCGCTCAGGTCGCCGCACCGAAAGACGCGGTGATCGACAGTGGCCGCACCGCAGCGGAACTCGGCGCTCTGGGCGCGTGGAACGACGGGAAGGCAGCCTCCAAGGGCGAATTCGGAAAGCTGTCGGCACCGTACTCGGACGACAAGCCCGGCAAACTGGCCTACGCATTGCAGTACAAGATGGGACTGCCGAGGTAGTTCGTCCTTCGACCCGACCGGTGCCAGGTCAGGTACGACAGTTCGAGGTCGCGTGGCCTAGTTGGTTTCGATGCGGTCCAAGTAGGCCTTTCGAGCATTGTTGTCGACATCCTGGAGCAGGACGTGCTCGGCGCGCAAGACTTTGATGATCGGAGCGAGCATTCGGCGCGGCAATACATTCTGAAGCTGACTGACCTTGCCGGCGAGACGAGTCACCCGAACCTGTGGCTTCGGGTGGGCGATGAGATCGGCGATCGCGTCGGCAATCTCCTGTGGTTCCGCGTTGCGCAGCAACTTCGGCTTGCCGGCACCTGCCGTCAACTCCGTATTCACGAATGTCGGCATGACGCAGGAGAATTCGACTCCACTGTTGCGGTATTCCCGGCGCAGTGTCTCGGTGAGTGCCTTCACGGCGTGCTTCGTCCCGCAGTACGCGGCCACACCGGGGAAGTAGCCTTCCCCGGCCAGTGACGCGATATTGATGACGTGACCAGCGCGGCGCGGCAGCATCCGTTGCAGTGCCTGCTTCGAACCCCACATCACGCCGAGGACGTTGATCTCGACCTGACGTCGGGTGATCTTGTCCGACTCCTCATGGAACCAGCCGGTCGGCATGATGCCGGCGTTGTTGACCAGGACGTCGATGGGACCGAGTTCGGACTCGACCATATCCAAGAACTCGGCAAACGAAGCCGGGTCCGTGACGTCCAGTCGCGCGTACGCCGTGATGTCGAGTTCGGTGACAGCCTCTTTCATCTGCACTTCGTCGATGTCACCGATCGCGACGCGGGCACCGTCTGCGACAAGGCGCTTGGCCGTGTCGAAGCCGATGCCACGGGCACCGCCCGTGATTGCGATTACCTTGCCGGAGATTGTGCTGCTCATGCGTTGTCCTTGTCGTTTGTGCGGCCGAGAATTCGGCCGAGGTCTCGTGCAACCAACATGCGCAGCAGTCCACCCACTGCTTTCATTTTGGTCGGGCTGTAGGGATACCAGAGTGGTTCGGCATGCAACGTCGGAATGCGCGGTGCCGTGATCGACTGAACCCGGCAGTACTTCCGAACGCCTTGTGCCCCACCCAAACGCGCCCCGACGCCGGAGTCCTTCCATCCGCCGTGCGGCAGCCCGAATTCGAATAAGTTGATGAAGGCGTCGTTGATGTTGACTGCGCCGGCCTCGATCTGTCGCGCAACGGCCATGCCGCGTTTGATATCACTGGTCCACACCGTTGCCGACAGGCCGAACGGTGAGTCGTTCGCCAGCCGGATCGCCTCGGCCTCATCGGCCACTTTCATCACCGGGATCGTCGGACCGAATGTCTCCTCCCGCATGCAGGCCATCGAATGGTCCACGTTCACAAGGACAGTGGGCTCATAGAACGTGCCGGTTACGCCCTGCTTTCCTCCGGTCACAGCACGCGCCCCCGCTGCGATGGCCGAGGTGACTTGACCGTCGACGATTGTCTGCTGATCCGTAGTCGCCAATGCGCCCACGTCGTGGGCAAAGGACCGGTCGTCGGCACCTTGGCGTAGCGAGCCGACCTTCCGTGCGAGCTTTGCGACGAACTCGTCGTAGATCGGGGCTTCTACGTACACACGTTCGACAGAGATACACACCTGCCCAGAGTTCATCAGTCCGCCCCAAGTCACCCCGTTGACCGCCCGATCGACGTCGGCGTCGGCCAGCACGATCGCCGGATCCTTACCGCCGAGTTCGAGGCTGTACGGCTTGAGTTGCCCGGCGCAGGCCTGGGCGATCTTGCGACCAGTCGGGGTGGAACCGGTGAACTGGACGTAGTCGACCGCGTCGACAACCGCTTCGCCAGTAGCGCCCAGCCCGGTGACAATTCTCAGTATCGGCGGCGCGCCGATGTCGGTCCAGCCGCGCTCGATCAGCTGCGCAGTCAGCGGTGTCACCTCCGACGGCTTGATCAGCACGGCAGCACCGGCCATCAGTGCGGGGATGCCGTCGATCAGCGGCATGACCAGCGGAAAATTCCATGGGGTGATGATTCCGACGACAGGATAGGGCCGAAAAACCTTGAGCATCTTCTTCTGTATCGTCATCAGACCATGCGCCCCGACCGGCTCGTCGGCCAGGAATTTCGCACCGTTGGAGTTGTAGTAGTTGATCAAATCGGCCATCATCGGCGCTTCGATCCGAGCCTCGGCCCGGGGTTTTCCGGTCTCGGACTGCAATACATCGGCGATCTCGTCGGCGTGATCGAGCAGCCAGTCGCGGAACTTCGCCAACCACGTGCTGCGCCCCTTGGCTCCGAGTGCCTCCCACGCAGGCTGCGCTGCGCGCACGTCACCGACGATCCGTTCCACTTCGGCTCTACCGACGTTCGGTACCGTTCCGACCGCTCGGCCGTCTGCCGGATTCACGATCTCGATCTGCGGGTCTGTCGTAGTTGCGGACACTGTCCCTCTACTCCTCGATGGCAACAAGAAGTCCATCGTCATTCTTTTCGGAGTGCGTCGATAGAGAGAAATATCCAAGTAGCCGAGTCACGATTGTGCGCGGTGCACAATTGTGGGGTGACCGATTTCAACCCGACCTCCTGGATCGGCGAGCTCGCGGCGAATCTGGTGAAGACGAGCGACGTTGCCGCCGTCATACAACGTCTCAACGACGAAATCGCGGCGGAACTGCCCCTGTTCGACTCCGACCTCGAGCTTCGCCGCGACCTCGACGCCAGCACCGCAGGACAACTGCGGGCCTTCGTCGCGTATTTGCTTGCCGATGCCGATGACGTGCGTCCTGCAGTCGAGGCTGTGCACCTCGCCTGTACGATCGCGCGCCGAGGAATGGAGCTGTCAGTTCTGCTCCGGATCTACCGGCATGGGCAACAGGCTGCACTTCGGTATGCGAACGAGATGATCGAGACCCAGAATTGGCCCGAGGAAGGCCGGGTCGAGATTTTGACCGAGGTCTGGTCGCGCGCAACCGACTGGTTCAGCTTGTGCGTCGAGCAACTGATCACCGCGTACGCGGAAGAGCGTGAGCGATGGCTGCGCAGTGCGCTCACGCGGCGAAGGCAACAGGTCGAGGCGGTCCTGCGCGGAGACGCCGTCGACGTGACCGCGGCGGAAACCTCACTCGGCCATCCACTTCGACGCCGCAACACCGCACTTGTCATCATTGCCGACAGCGAAACCGACGGCACGACAGGGCTCGAAGAATCAGCTGTCCGGCTGGCCGCAGCATTGGGCGCACCCCGACCGCTGCTGGTCCCTGTCGGGTCGCGCACCCTCTGGGCTTGGCTCGCGACCGACCACACACCCGATCTGACTCTGTTGAACGCGACCACACGTCCCAAGGACATACGGATCGGTATCGGCATCACCGCCAACGGAGTAGAAGGCTTCCGGTCCAGCCACCGGGAAGCTGTTGCGGCACTACAGGCCGATGCACGCCAGCTCGTGTTGTATTCGGATGTAGAACTGGTCAGCCTGCTCTCCGCGGATCGAACGGCACTGTCGACCTTCATCGACCGCACTCTCGGACGGTTGGCAGACGATGTCCACGCCCCGCTTCGGGACACCGTGATCGCCTACCTTGCGGAGGGTGTCGGCGGTGCCTCGACAAAACTCGGCCTGCATCGCAACACCGTTCGCTATCGACTACGGCAAGCCGAGGACCTTCTGGGACACAGTCTGGAAACCGGAAGACTGGAACTGCACCTTGCCCTGGTCTGCGCAACCGCCGACACACAGAGCGCGAACTGACCAACAGAACCGCATCACTGCCGCTTCGGAACGCCCTTTCGGGTAGAAGTCCGATCCGCCTTGGCCTCCGCCGATGGGAAGTCCGGCGAGCGCGTTCTTGGAAATCTGCTCGAATCCCAGAAACTTGACGAGGAAGTCGTTGACCCAACGTCGTCGACGCCATCGACGACGAACGCCGCCGCATCGAGCGCGACCTGCACGACGGCGTACGGCAGCAGTTGGTCGCGGTGGGGATGCTGATCGGCCGGGCTCGCCGCGCCGAGGAGCCCAAGAAGTTGCACGAGCTCCTCACCCAGGACCGAGATCATCCACGTGGAGACGATCGTCTAGCCGAACCGTCCATCTGGAGAGGTCTCTGACCCGAGCACGCCGCCGCGATCATTCGCAAGTTCCACAACACCGAGCATCCGTGCCGACGCCGAACTGCCTCGGGTCGGCAGTGCTCCCGAATCGAACAGAACCCGCTACTGTATTGCCGGAGTCAGCACGCCGGGGGTCGCTGACGTCGACTTACCGGGGGGTAAATGTTCGAGCATCGCGGCAGTTCGCCGGGGTTGTATGTGCCGCTTCAACCGTCGGACGGTACTGCCAGCAGGACGGTTGATCTGCGAATCCTGCCCGACGGCCGAGTCGGGTTGGCGGCATACACGTCGCTGACATCATTGGTCCAGAACTGCGGCAACGGACAGCCGTGGGGGCTGGTGGACGAACACGGGCTCGCCGAGATCCGCGCGTCGGCCGAAATCGACGTCGTCCTACTCGATGCCGCACTTCCACTGCCGGACAGACGTATTGGCGCTGATAGCAGTACGCCCGGTACGTACATGACTGATCCGCTCCGATGAGCCTGCCAGGTATCGAGATCGGTGACCTGAACGAACCCGCTCGGATACTGATCGAGAACGCGCAAACGTTGGATTCGAGTGGCGACAGCGCACCCGAGGTGCCGAACGCGGGCCCGTCCACCATCTTCGTCGGCGAGGCCATAAGGTCTCTGGCGCAGGCGATGTCGGAGCTGATGATCGCCTCGGCTCGCGCAGCCGACGCAGTGCAGGCGTGCGACGAGAACTACGCGACCGCAGAAGACGCGAACACCGCAGCCGTTGTCGATGCAGGAGCACCGGGCGGTCCGCGCTGATGCCGATCTACGTGTACCTCGACGTGGACATCGATGCCTGCCGCGAGTGTGCAGCAGCGTTGCGCACGCTCGGCGAGAGTGCAGAGGGCGGATTCGAAAGGTTCCGCGACGCCCGCGACCGGTCCGAGGACGTATGGAAGTCCGGTGCCGGAGACAGTTTCCGCGACACGATCTCGACGTTGAGCACGGCCGCAGAAAAGACCGCGGACCGGGCAACAGCGCTGGCGCAGGCACTCGAATCGTTCGCCGACTCGATGCTCACAGCCCGAGAAGGCCTCAACCGAGCGATTGCGCGGGCCATCGAAACCGGTATCTGGGTCGGCCCGAATGTCTGCAACGCAACGTGGATCGGCGATCCTGAACCACTACATCCGACGGGCCCCTGGTCGATCGATCAACTGACAACGCAGGCGAACCAGATCGCGGCGTACAACGATGCCGTCGACATGGTCATCGAGGCACGGACGACCGAGTCGAATGCTCACACGGCGCTGCAGTCCGCCTTCGATGACAGTGCTGGCTGGCTGGACCGGCTGCGCGGTTCCGCGCCGTGGATGACCGCCGGCGGAGTGATCAGCTACCTGGGCACTGCCGCCCAGCAAGCCGACCATTGGGGTGCGATTGCACAGACCAGAGCCGCCCAATTGGAACGGTTCGTCGCCCTTGCCTCCGAGGCGGCACCCAATTCGGTCAATACAGCCGCGACCAGAGTGACGTCGGCCTTTGTCAATGGACATCGGGAAGTGACCACAGGCGGTCACGAGAACTGCCCATGGGTGGCCAACAAGAACTGACCGGTGGCGGACACGAATCTGCCCATGTCGGGTTTGTCCGCCACCGGTCGAGCATCATGTCAGGTCAAGGGTTTGACCCCCTGACCGTGCAGGGCTTGGGCGAGGCGGACCGAATCGCCGCTGGTTTGGCATAGGTGCGCGTGGTGCAGCAGCCGATCGACCGTTGCAGTGGCGAGGGTCTTGGGCATCAGTTCGTCGAACCCGCTCGGGTGAAGGTTCGAGGAGATCGCGACGGACTTGCGTTCGTAGGCTGCTTCGACGATTCGGTACAGCCCTTCGGCGGCATCGGTCCCGACGGGCAACAGCCCGACATCGTCGATCACGACGAGTTCGGCGCGCACGATCTTCGCGATCGCTTTGCCGAGTGAGTCGTCGGATCGGTGCGCGCGTACGAGGACCCCGATCTGCTCGAGGGTGAACCACGCGACCGGCATCCCCGCTTGGATCACGTTCTGTCCCAACGCTTCGAGGAAGAATGTCTTGCCTGTCCCGGCCGGCCCGCAGACCACCAGATTCTCGCGGCGATGCACCCATTCGAGGGTCTGCAGGGCATGCTGGGTGGGAAGCGGGATCGATGATGCGTTCTCGTCCCAGACCTCGAAGGTCTTCCCGGTGGGGAATCCCGCTGCTTTGCGGCGGGCGGTCAGCATCGATCGTGCCCGGCCGGCGGATTCCTCTGAGAGAAGCGCTTTGACGACCTCGGCGGGGTCCCAGCGTTGTGCTCGTGCGGTGGCGAGGACTTCGGCGGCGATGGACCTGGCATGCGGCAGGCGGAGTTGCCGCAGCAGCGTTTCGAGGTCGGTGGGGAGTTCCGCTGTGACGGTGTTCATCGCTGACCTTCGTTCGTCTCGTCGGCGGTTTTGTGTTCGATAGCGTTGCTGCCCAACAAGTTCCATCCTGATGTGCCTTGCGTGAGGGAGGTGGATTCGGATGCGCCGCGGCGGGTGAGGTCCATTCCCTTCGATGCGAGGATCGAGTCGAGGTCGCCGGTGGCGAAGCGGCCGTGCACCGCTGCGTGCCCGAGTGCCCAATCGACATCGCCCCGAACTCCGAGTCGCGCGAGATCGACCGCGTGCGACATTTTCAGGTATATCCGTTCGGTGCCGACCGCGGCGGCTTCCTTGAGCCATGTCGCGGCACCTTCCCCGATCGCGAGGAATTGCTGTTCGGATACTGTTCGCGCGCGGACGCTGTAGTCGCCGGGGATCCTCGGGTGATGTCCGGGGAAGTGGGCGTCGTCGATGGCGGGGCTGCCGGGTGTGGTGCGGGCGTGCCGGGCCACTTCGATCGGGCCACCGTCATCGAGAGCGCAGATGACGACCTCATCTGTCCCGTCGTGCAGTCTGACCCACACGCTCTGACCCAATAGTGTTGCTGGTGTCGAGTATTGGCAGTGATCAAAGGTGACCATCGGTGTGTTGTCGGGGACTCGGCGAGCGACTCCGAGGACTGCGGTGTGCGGCATGTCGGGGATACCGTGCAACTCGGGTCGTTCCTCGGCGAGCATCTCGTTCGGGACGCGGCGGGTGGCCCGATGTACTCGGGCGTTGATCTCGGTCATGAACGCCGTGCACGCGATTTCGACGTCGGCGAAGGTGGCGTACTGCTCGAGCAGGTTCGTCTCGGTGGGCACGATGTCGGCTTTGGCGAGTTTGACAGCGTTCTCCACTCCGCCTTTCGATGCAGGGTCCGCCGGTTGGCAGGTCAGCACGGTGATTCCGTAGTACCGACCGAAGGTGACCGCGGTGCGATTGCGGATCGGGACGCCGGCGACGTGGCCGGCGGTAACGGTCTTTTCGTTGTCGGTGAGCAGGTAGGTCGGTGCGCCGCCGATGATGCGGAAGACCCGGTCCAGGCCAGCGAAGACGCTCGCTGCGGTGCGGTCGCGTAGTGGGACCACGATGCGGTAGCGGCACCAGGCCAGCCAGGCGACGAGGAGCACGATCTTGCGGCCGTCGACGACCGGGCCGTCTCCGAAGTCGTACTGCAGCCACAGTCCTGGTTCGGTGATCCATGGCCGGTGCACTCTCGTATTGCCCAGTCTCCATTGGGTTTTGATTTCGGCGAGGGCGCGTCGAGTGGTGCGGTCGGCACCGGTGTAGCCGAGTGCGAGAAGTTTCTCGTGGGCTTTGTCGCCGCGGATCTTGCCCTTGGATTTGGAGACCCACTCTTCGAGGTATTCGAGCCAGTCGTCGGTGATTTTGGTTCGGTGGGTGGCCGGTGGCAGGCCGGCGTCTCGGTCTTCGACGGCCTTTTTCACGGTGTTGTGGGAGCAGCCGCACAAGTCTGCGGCGGCCCGCAATGATCCGGTCAGGTCGTATGCATTGAGTATGTCCATCAGTTCTCCGTCAGACTTCACGTGGTCTCTCCTGCGGTGGATTCGATACGGACTAGGCATCGGTATCGAAACCGCAGGAGAGGCCTCCTCGGCGCTGACGCGCCGAGAGGATGGGTGTGGTCTGGGCAGATTCGTGGCCACAGGCGGTCACATTCGTGGCCGCGAGTGGTCAGTTCTTATCGGCCGTCAGTGGGCATATTCATGGCCGCCTGTGGTCAGTTTTTCATGGCCGCCGACAGGCCTTCACCCCTGCTGCGGATGATGCGATTCGAGTCGCTGCACAGAACGGGGCGCTGCTGCCGGGGAGCGTCTTACCGAAGCTTGGCCAGCTGGCTTCGAAGGGCCTGCCGCTGACAGGGGCTATCGGCCAGAAGATACCCATCGCGGGAGTTGTCGTCACCTCGCTTCAAACAGCACATGACTTGCGGGATGCCGAAGACTTTGGTGACGCGACGAAGGTCGTCGCAAAAGATGCGGGCGGCTTCCTGGCCGGTACGGCTGCGACAACTCTGCTGCTGGGGAGTGCCGCTGGAGGTCCCGCGACAGTCGCGGCCGTCGGCGTCGGCATTCTCGTCGCCTACGGCGTCGGTGAACTCATCGAAGCGGCGACCGACTGAGATGCGCAGATTCACCCGACCCGCTCCCATGCCCGACCCGACGACGGGCGAACCGAGACCGCCGTCCGCGCCGCGCACCGAATCCAAGGGTATGCGGATGACACCACCGGGTAGCCCGACGACCGACATTGTAGTACCCGCGGAAATGGGACCACCCCTCGAATGGTGCGAAGAATCCAAGCACTACCCACTGCAGGGGGCGATCTTCTATCTCTGCCTCTTTGCCGTCAGCGGAACAGTCATCTATCGCGGATTCGACTGGACATCCAACTGGTTTCTGTGGGTCTTCATCACTGTGATCTGCGTGGCGATGTACTTCCATCTGAAGAAGGACCGTGTCATCGCCGGTGCTCGATGGATCCAACAACGTGACGAGTGGGCATCGACCTACGAACTCATCAGAATCCGATCCACCACCGTCGGACTCAATCGCGCCATGTCGATCCGCGACACCCACGGCAACAAATTTGTCCTCGTCCTGAACGCCACACAACAGAACCCACTGCTCTGGAACCTCGTCTACAACGGCATCGCCCACTCCGTCGCCCACGGCAACTGCGACATATCGAAAGCGGCACGCCGAATTCTCAAGATCTAGCCGCCGTGCGTCGGTACGGAGCCGCGGTCGGTCCGACCGCGCGTCACCAGCGATCGAGGTGCAGCACCGTCTCGATCGGATCCCGCGGAGCAACCTTGAAGGTCTCGCCGGTGTAGTACGCCGTCGGAATCAGCGCACCCTGATGGAAATCCTCGGGGATGCCGAGCAGTTCGGAGATCTCGGCTTCTTTCGCGAGATGGATTGTCGTCCAGGCCGTTCCGAGACCGCGCGCCCGCGCAGCCAGGGCGTAGTTCCACACCGCCGGCAATAGTGAGCCCCACAAGCCCGCCTGATTTCCTGCCGGGAGCGTCTTACCGGCCCGGATGCACGGAATCAGCAGGACCGGCACCTCACCCATGTGCTCGCCGAGCCATCCGGCACTGTCTCCGACGCGCTTCTGCACCGATGCGCGTTCCGGATCGTCGGCGAACAGCGCCGACGCGGAATGCTTCGATGCCTGATACGCGGTGAACAATTCGCCGTAGATCGCCCCGATGCGAGCGCGAAGATCGGGATCGGTGACGACGATCCACTGCCACCCCTGCTTGTTGGACCCGGACGGTGCCTGTAGAGCGATCTCGAGACACTCCTTGATCAGCTCCATGGGCACCGGCCGCGTCAGGTCCAGACGCTTACGGACGGTGCGCGTCGTGGTCAGCAGCTCGTCGGGAGTGAGGTCGATGATCGGGAAGGAAGTCACCCCTCGATCATGCACCACCGGCAGTCAGACCGGCAGCAACGGTCGGATCAGTGCCCACGCGGACGCGTCGACCCAGGACGGATTCGATTGCTGCGGCGATCGGAACACCTCGAGCATCGACAGTTCCTCGATGGACTGAATGTCCGACGCGAGGATCGGCTCGTCGAACAGCGCGATATTCGTCGAGACCTTCCACTGCGGGCCGGGGACCGGGGTACCGGTCAGCCGACCCACACCCCAGATTCCGCGTCGGGGATGGCTACTGACCCAGAACAGCACGGGTTGCCCGGGTGCCATCAGACGCGTTCGGTAATTGTCGGCAACGCACCAGTGCTCGTGTGCGCGTCCGGCTTCGACCATCGGCGCGAGATCGGTCTTGTGCGGATTGCACTTGATCACCCAGGCACCGAGCGCCTGGTCCGTTATCGCCCGCGCCGTCACAACCGTCATCGTAATGACGAACTGGGCAACCGCATCATTGCTCTGCACCTGTAGGGACGATTGCCAACCCATCTGGTACGGACGGCAGCACGTCGGGATCTCTGAGCAGCCGCTGGCCAGCTACACCGATCAGATACCTGGCAGGAGGTGCCTCTTGCACCTACTCGGAACGTCTGCGTCTTCTGATTCACGGCGACCGTCACGGGCAACTTAGTTGCGAAGCTCGTACACCAATTCGTGTCGCAACTACGCTGACTTCATGTGTTCCAGCGACAGCGAAAGGACACCATGACGACCCTGACACGAGGCGGAAATGCCCCGATCGAGGCACGAGCGTTCGAGGTCACCGTCGACGATGCCAAGGGTGTCGACCTACTTGCGTTTCAAGTGAACACGAGTCGAAAAGTACGCAACGACGACGACTTCGTGTTCTTCAACCAACCATCGTCGCCTGAAGGCGCGGTCCGATTGTCTTCGACTCAGTCGTTGAGCATCGACCTGCGACTCGTACCTGCCGACGTCGACGCCATCGTCGTCGCGATCGCATCGGACAGCGCACTGTCGGCTCGTGTTGGACTGACCGTAAAATCCAGCAATATAGTCAGTCCAGCAACGGGTTTGACAACAGAAACTGCGGCAGTTCTGATCGAAATCTACCGCCGCGGCGGCGACTGGAAAGTGCGCAACGTGAGTGCCGGCTGGGACGCGGGATTCGCCGATCTCGTGCGCGAACACGGAGTCGACGTCGACGACACCGAGACCCCGACAGTGCGTTCTGTGGCGGGCGAGGAAAAGCTCTCATTGGTCAAACGCGAGAAGCTCGATCTTCGTAAGAAACATGTGCACAAGGTGTTGCTGACGAAAGACGCTGTGGGACTGCGGGCTCGCATCATTCTTGTCATCGACAAGACCGGCAGCATGAGCAGGCAGTATTCGACGCGCGTGGTGCACAGAGTCGTCGAACGCATGGTTCCGGTGGCGACCCAACTCGACGACGACGGCGAACTCGAGCCCTACCTTTATGGCTCGTGGTACGCGCAGCTGCCGGTCATCACCGTCGCGGACACCGATTCCTGGGCCGACACCTACCTCCACCTGTACGGCCACCACGGCGGCATCGATTACGCGTCGATCGGTGGCACCAACGACGAACTGCCCATCATGGATCAGATCCTGTCCACGGTCGCCTCGCGTCAGCCCACGTTGGTGCTGTTCTTCACCGACGGTGGCTTCACCAAGCGTGGGCCGATCGCGAGCTTCATGCGGACGGCATCGAGCGCGCCCATCTTCTGGCAGTTCATCGGTGTCGGCAAAGCGAACTACGGCGTTCTGGAAAAGCTGGACACCATGGAGGGTCGGCTCATCGACAACGCCGGGTTCTTCGCGCTCGACGACATCGACAAAGTCTCCGACGCCGAGCTGTACGAACGAATCCTCAGCGAATTCCCGGATTGGGTACGTGCAGCTCGGGCGGCGAAGATAATCGACTGACGACGCGAACCAAGACTCTGATGAAACTCAGCCCACCGCGTCGTTGCCCTGGGATGCCGAGACCACCAGATTGTTTGCAGTGAGCCCGTTTCCGTTCTTGACCGCGTCGATCCACTGATCCGTCGTCGCTACCGCCGCGAAGTTCGACTGGTAGAGCACCATCAGCGCCTTGTGCAACTGTTCGGCAGAGACGGTGCCGGCCTCGTTCGAGAGGTTGATTGCACCGGTGGCGTCGGACAGGATCTCGACGGTCAGGTCCAGCGCCTCGGCGTCGGCGCTGGAAGCGAGGTCGCAGTTGTTGGTCATGTAGCCGACGATCGTGACGGTGTCGATGTTGTTGCTCTGCAGCCACTTCGCGACTCCGGTCCCGGCGAACACGCTGCTGTACTTCTTCTCGACCCGCTCGAAAGACGGCTGCACGACGGCTTGAATGTCCGGGTGCAGTTCGTATGTCGGAGTGCCTTTGACGAAAGCGGGCGCACCTTCGGGCATTTCGTGCTGCACGATCGCGACGGGAAGATCCTGCGCCGCGGCAGCTTCGATCGTGCGGACGATGTTGGCCAGCGATTCGTCACGGGGCGGGTACTGAATCTTCAGCACTCCCTCGAAGTATTCCTGCTGGACATCGATGACGATGAGGGCTCTACGCGGTGCGGTCATGGCGTTCTCCTTCGACTGGCGTTGTTCGGTCGCACTTCATCCTGCGGTGCTGCTCTTGCATTCACGAGTGGCACGGATGCATACTTTCGATGGATTTGCGCCAGTGGTTGAGATCGGAGTCGGCATGCGCATCGCGCTCTACGCGTTCGATGGCATCACGATGTTCCACCTCGCCGCGCCGTTGATGGTGTTCGGCGAGGTGACCCGGCTCGGACTCGCCCCGGATTGGGAGACGCGAGTGTGGTCCGACGAAGCCGGTTCGATCCGCACCGAGGAGGGATTTCCGGTCGGCGAGATCGCAGGGCCCGATACCGTCGCCTGGGCCGATATCGTGATCGTGACATCGTGGCCGGAGTCGTTGCCTCGCATAAGCACTGACTTCTCGAACTCACTGCGAGGAGCACACGAACGAGGGGCAGAGATCGCAGGTCTGTGCCTCGGTTCGTTCGCTGTAGTCGATACCGGGTTGCTCGCCGGCCGTCCGGCCGTCACGCACTGGACCAAGATGGCCGAGCTGCGGGAGCGAAATGCACACGCGGGCGTCGACGAGTCGGTGCTCTACATCGACCACGGCGACGTGATGACCTCCGCGGGCACCGCGTCGTCGATCGATTCCTGCCTGCACATCGTGCGCAAGCACCTCGGTTCGGCGGCCGCGACGCGGGTGGCGCGGAGTCTGGTGGTCGCGCCCCATCGCGACGGCGGGCAGGCGCAGTACATAGAGCGTCCGGTCATCGAGGCATCGGGAGATACCGCGATCGCCGACGTGCTGAGCTGGACGCTCGAGCGTCTGGACGAGCCGTTGCCCATCGAGCGACTGGCCGACCATGCGCGCATGAGCCGACGCAGCTTCATCCGTCAGTTTCAGCTCGAGACAGGATCCACCCCGGCTCGCTGGGTCTTGGACAAACGCCTGGAGGAAGCTCGGAGCCTGCTCGAAACGACCGATCGCAGTATCGAGAACATCGCTGCCCTGTGCGGATTCGGCAGCGCTGTGACACTACGTCAGAACTTTCGCTCGGCATTCGCAGTGACACCGACGGCCTATCGACGGCAATTCGCCGTCGGATGTGCGCCCACAGATGCGGTCGACAGGCAAGGATGAGCGACGTGATCCTGTGGATAGTTGCCGGAGTAGAGCTCGCTGCCATCATCGCGCTCGGTGTGGTCTTGATCGTCTCGCGTCGAAAGTTGACGCACACGCGCCGGGCACTGGACCGCGCTCTCGAATCGCAGCAACGCCGTAAGCGACGCGGCCTGGTGCCCTTCGCGATCAGGACTGCCTTCCACACCACGGACTTACTCATCAACAAGGGATTCGGTGCCACGGTCCGCAACTCCGTCGAAGACCTCGCGGGCTGGGCCAAAGTCGAACGCCCCGACCTGGCACGCATGACGGCCGACGGCGACATCGTGGTGATGTTCTCCGACATCGAAGGATCCACCGCACGCAACGAGGAGTTGGGCGACCGCGGTTGGGTGAAACTGCTCGAAAAGCACAACAAGCTCATCAACAAGCACGTCGACGCCCACGGCGGGCACGTGGTGAAAAGCCAGGGCGACGGCTACATGATTGCTTTCTCCGACCCGTGCCAGGCCGTGCGTTGCGGGGTGGAAGTGCAAGAAGCACTGATGAAGAACCCGGATCGATGGGACCGTATCCGCGTCCGGATGGGTATCCACGTCGGCAGTTCCGTACGACGCGGTGACGACCTGTTCGGCCTCAACGTGGCCATGGCAGCACGAGTCGCGGGACAGGCCGACGGCGGCGAAATTCTGATCAGCGAACCGGTGCGCAAGGCCATCGGTGCGGCGCATGATCTGACTCTCGGTACGCCCCGCGACGTCGAACTCAAAGGAATGAGCGGAACCTTTCAGTTGTATCCGATTGTGCTGCCGGTGCAACCGGTGCTGACCGACACCGACGTCAAGCAACTCGACTAGATCTGCTCACCCACAGCCATACTCAACAGGTGGTAGCTCAGGCATTTGCCGTGTCCGTCGAGCACCGGGCTTCCGGTCACTCCCCCACCGAGCACGCCGGGTAGCTCGAACACCAACCCACAGACCAGGGGCATGTCAGTGCGGTGTACGTCCCCGGTGACCAGCGGCGCGAAATGCGTGGCAACGGCATCGACAGTCAGTTCACGGGTCAATAACTCGTAGTACTCCTCTGAGCGCGGAAAGACAGCGAGAATGAGGGTGTCGCCCTTGTCCCCGGTTCGCACGTCGGCGAGATCGTCGACAGTCCTCATACCGTCACCTCCGTGGTGTGTACATCGGTCGTCACCTGTGCACGTGGAATCAGACACGATCTGATCGCGAGCACCTCGGCGCTGCTGCTGCGTGCGCCACCTCCGCCGGCAGGACCGTTGGTGTAGAGGCTCTCGACTTCCCACCCCACGAGTGCCGCGGTCTCCGCGTCGGGCACCTTCCCGGTCACGCGCAGCCGCACTTCGGGGACATCGGTTGGGGCAGCAAGTCCGCGGAACGCCGCACCCGCACCGATGTACTCGACGCCGACATTCTCGGCCGGAATACCGTGCACCTCCCACAGTCGTTGCTGCACAATCTCTCCGGCGAGCTCGGCGCGTTGCAGTGCGCGTGGCCCGGCGTAGCTGATCTGACCTTCGCCGAGCCAACCGCCGCGAAAACCGAGGGTCACCTTCAGCTCCTCTGGCCGTGTACTGCCCGTCGCCCCGGACACCGCTACCCGATCGGGTCCGACGGTCTCGAACGCGACTCCGGTGAAATCGGCCGTCACGTCCGGCGTCAAGTACCGGGCTGGATCGCCTACCTCGTAGAGCAACTGCTCGGCGCACGTTCGCCGCGTCAATTCCCCGCCGGTACCGTCGACTTTGCCGAATTCGGCTGTGCCATCGGCACGTACGTCACCGAACGGAAATCCCAGATGTGCCAGACCCGGCACCGGCTTGGTGATCGGATCGGCGAAGTAGCCACCGGTCAGTTGGCCCGCGCATTCGAGAAGATGTCCGACGGCCGTCCCTGCACCGAGCGTCTCCCAGTCCTGTCCGGCCCAACCGAACTCGTGCATCAGCGGCGCAAGATACAGCGCTGGATCGGCAAGACGGCCGGTGACGATCACGTCGGCACCGACATCGAGTGCGGGCAGAACCGCATCGGCACCGATATAGGCGTTCGCCGACACCAGTTCCTCGGAATGCTCCGACAGCGGCCGGCCGGTCTCCCACACCATCGGGTCGATCCGGCGCACTGCGTCGAGCACATCGTCGCCGGTGACGGCAGCGATGCGCACCGAGCGCGAGCACACCTGCTCGGCAACACGAGCAGCAACGGCCGCTGCCGCAACAGGATTCGCCGCTCCCGAGTTCGTCACGACGGTGATGCCCTGCTCCGTGGTCGCGCCCAGCACTGCCCGCATCCGCGCGGCCAACAGTGGGTCGTAGCCCGCAGCGGGATCGAGCAGCTTTCGTGCCTGCCCGGTCGCAACCGTCCGCTCCCCGAGACACTCGAAGATCAAATAGTCGAGCTCGCCGCGCTCGGCCAAGATCCGTGCCGGGTCGATGCGGTCGCCGGCAAACCCTGCGCCGGCCCCGAGCCGGATCGTTCCGTCGCGACTCATGACGACCACAGCGGGATCGCGCCGGTGGCCATGGCAACGCCGAGCATGCCGAGACTGATCAGCCACGCCCACCCCAGCGTGTGGCGAATGTGCTTACCGATGTCGACTTTCGCGAGACCCACCAGAAGGTAGAACGCGCCGGTCATCGGGCTGATGGGGAATCCGACGGTTTCCTCACCGATGATCGAGGCCTGCGCCAGATCGATTGCGCTGACGCCGAATTGGTCGCCGACCTCGATGAGGACCGGCAGCACACCGAAGTAGTAGGCGTCCGGCCCGAAGATCAGGCTCATCGGGACGGCGAACACGCCGACGATGAGCGGTAAGGCAGGTGCCATAGCGTCCGGAATGGCATTCGCCGCGCTGACCGCCATCGATTCGATCATGCCGCTGCCGTCGAGCACACCGAGTAGTACACCGGCCGCGAGCAACGTACCGACCATGAGCATCGCGCCGACAGCGTGGGCCTCGATGCGGGCCGACTGGGCCTTCATTCCGCGGTAGTTGACGAGGAGCGCCACGATAGTGGCGATGATGAAGCACGTCTCCGGCGGGGCGATGGCGGCGATCAACGCAGCCAACGTCGCGATTACCAGGAAGGCGTTGACCCAGAACAACTTCGGCCGCAGCAGTGCTCGGTCACTCGACGCGGTTGCCGGACCGTCCGCATCGTTCCCGCCGGTCGACGGGCTGCCGGGCTCCTCGTTCGCGTCATCGACTGATGATCCGGTATCCCCGGATCCCACGGACATGCGTTCGGCGACTCGCGCCGTCGACTCCTCCACGACGGCCGACGCATCGCCCGCGGCTACCTTGGCCAACCGGGTCCGCTCACGCCGACCCAGATAGTAGGCGACGCCCAGTGCGAACACGACCCCGGCGATCTGCGCGGGAATCAGCGGCACCCACAGCTCGTTGGCGTCGACGCCCAGTGTTGCTGCAGCGCGAGCCGTCGGACCACCCCAGGGGACCATGTTCATCACTCCGGCGCCGAGACCGACGCAGGTCGCCAGGACGAGCCGGCTCATACCGAGGCGTTCGTAGATCGGCAGCATGGCGGGGACGGCGATCAAGAACGTGGTTGCGCCGGCACCGTCGAGGTGAGCCACCACGGCGAGGGCAGTGGTCGCGACTGCCACGGTCGGCGGGGCACTACCTGCCCAGCGCACGATGCGGGCGATGATCGGATCGAACAGACCCGCGTCGCGCATGATCCCGAAGAAGACGATTGCGAACAGGAACATCGCGGCGACGCCGACGACCCCGCCGAGTCCCTCTTTGACGAACCCTGCCACCTCGGATGGAGAGTTGCCGGCCAGGAACGCCGCAGCGAGCGGGACACCTGCAAGCGCGACGATGGCCGCGACGCGCTGGGTGAACAACAGCAGCAGGATGATGGCAATCGTCCCGAAGCCGAGCAGTGACAACATGTGATCTCCTTCATCGAATACGACGAGTGTTGTGCAGATCACTTACGCAGTCCAACATCAGTTGGGTATACATTCATTCGCTGTGAGCATCAATATCGGTATCGCGCACCTACGGGCCATCGTGGCGCTGGCCGATCTCGCGAGCTTCACCTCGGCGGCGGCGTCCCTCGGGGTATCCCAGCCGAACCTGAGCCGCACGGTCGCCGAGGCAGAGCGCCGCCTGGGCGTGCGACTGTTCGTCCGCACCACCCGCAGCGTCGACCTCACCGGCGATGGACACGAGGTGACGGCCTATGCCCGTCGGGTATTGCTCGAGTTCGATGACGGCCTGCAGCAGATCGGACGCTTCGTCTCGGGCGACCGAGGAACCGTCACCATCGCGTGCTTGCCGTCGATCGCGGCGACGTTCCTCCCGCCGTACATCGTGGACTTTCGCAACAGTCATCCCGACGTTTCGGTGCACATCAAGGACGGCCTGCGCGACGACGTGGTCGCGTCGGTCCGCGACGGCTCCGTGGATTTCGCAGTGGTGGCAGCCTCGGGTCGAGCGAACGACCTGGTGCGTACGACGGTCAGCGCCGATGCGTTCGTCTGCGCGCTACCGTCGAATCACGCTCTGGCGCAGCGCAAGAGCCTGAGTTGGACCGACCTCGCCGACGAGCCGTTCATCGCCTTCGGCCCCGAATCCAGCATCGCGTCGCATGTACGACTGGCTCTGGAGAACGCGGGAGTCGACGTCGGACCGTCGGTTCAGGCACACAACGTAGCTGCCGTGGCGGGCCTGACCGCGGCGGGACTCGGCATCACCGTGATCCCGGAACTGGTGGTGCCGATGATGTCGTTCGCGAGCCTTGTCTACCTGCCGATCGAGCCGACCATTCATCGCACCATTTCGGTCGTGCAATTGCCGGGGCGACGCCAGAGCGCCAGTTGTTCGGCGTTTCTGGACATTTTGGTGCCGCCCCGTAACGAATGAATGGTCCATTCAATACGTCTGAGCGCGTGAAAGTCACATTGATCCGGACGGGGTGGGCGGTGGACCCGAATATTGTTGCACCCCAATACGAATGAATGGCCCATTCACAACGTCTGAGCGCGTGAATGGACCATTCATTCGATGGGGGTTGGGCAGAAAGAACTACTGCTTCGCCGACTCCAGAGCCTCGTTGAAGGTCTTGGACGGACGCATCACTGCGGCGGTGGCTTCGGGGTCGGGGTAGTAGTAGCCGCCGATGTCGACTGCAGTCCCCTGGACCTCGTTGAGCTCGGCGACGATCTTCTCTTCGTTGTCTGCCAACGTCTTTGCCAGTGCTCCGAAGTGCTTGGCCAGTTCGGCGTCCTCGGTCTGCTCGGCGAGTTCCTGCGCCCAGTACAGCGCGAGGTAGAACTGGCTGCCACGGTTGTCGAGTTCGCCGGTCGAGCGCGACGGGCCCTTGCTGTTCTCGAGCAGCTTGCCGGTGGCGGAGTCGAGTGCCTTGGCGAGGATGGTCGCCTTGACGTCGCCGGTCTTGATGCCCAGATCTTCGAGGCTCACGGCCAGAGCCAGGAACTCACCGAGCGAATCCCAGCGCAGGTGGTTCTCCTCGATGAGCTGCTTGACGTGCTTGGGAGCCGAGCCGCCTGCACCCGTCTCGTACAGTCCACCGCCCGCCATCAGAGGAACGATGGAGAGCATCTTGGCACTGGTGCCGAGTTCGAGGATCGGGAACAGGTCGGTGAGGTAGTCGCGCAGGATGTTGCCCGTCGCGGAGATGGTGTCGAGTCCGCGGACCAGACGCTCCATCGTGTACCGAATCGCGCGCACCTGCGACATGATCTGAATGTCGAGGCCCTCGGTGTCGTGATCCTTCAGGTACGTGCGCACCTTGCCGATGAGCTCGTTCTCGTGCGGGCGGTACGGGTCGAGCCAGAAGACGACCGGCATTCCGGACTCGCGAGCGCGGCGCACGGCGAGCGCAACCCAGTCCTGGATCGGAGCGTCCTTGACGATGCACAGGCGCCAGATGTCGCCCTCTTCGACGGTCTGCGTGAGCAGGACCTCGCCGGTGGCGATGTCGGTGATGTTCGCGACGCCGGCCTTCGGAGCCTCGAAGGTCTTGTCGTGCGAGCCGTACTCCTCGGCCTTCTGCGCCATCAGGCCGACGTTGGGAACGGTGCCCATCGTCGTCGGATCGAACTGGCCGTTGGTCTTGCAGAAGTTCACCATCTCCTGGTAAATCCGGGAGAAGGTCGACTCGGGGTTGACGGCCTTGGTGTCCTTGGGGCGACCGTCCGCTCCCCACATCTTGCCGCCGGCGCGAATCATCGCGGGCATCGATGCGTCGACGATGACATCGCTGGGCGAGTGGAAGTTCGAGATGCCGCGAGCGGAGTCGACCATCGCGAGCTCCGGACGGGTCTCGTGACACTTGTGCAGGTCTTCGATGATCTCGTCGCGCTTGGATGCCGGCAGCGTCTCGATCTTGGTGTACAGATCCGACAGGCCGTTGTTGACGTTGACGCCGAGCTCTTCGAAGATCTCGTTGTGCTTGGCGAACGCGTCCTTGTAGAACACGCGGACGGCATGGCCGAAGACGATCGGGTGCGATACCCGCATCATCGTCGCCTTGACGTGCAGCGACAGCATGACGCCGGTCTCGTAGGCGTCCTGCATCTGCTCCTCGTAAAAATCCAGAAGCGCCTTCTTGCTCATGAACATCGAGTCGATGACGTCACCATCGGTGAGCGAGACCTTCTCCTTGAGCACGATCGGCTCGCCGTCGGCGGGCAGCAGCTCCATCTTGACCTCACGGTCACCGTCGACAACGGTCGACTTCTCACCGTGGTAGAAATCGCCCTCGCGCATGTGTGCGACGTGGGTGCGCGACGCCATCGACCACTCGGTCATGGAGTGCGGGTGCTTGCGCGCGAATTCCTTGACGGCCTTCGGCGCACGGCGATCCGAGTTACCTTCGCGCAGAACAGGGTTGACGGCGCTGCCGAGGCACTTGGTGTAACGGTCGCGGATCTCGCGCTCTTCGTCGGTCTTCGGGTTGCCGGGGAAGTCCGGGATCGCGTAGCCCTTGTCCTGCAGTTCCTTGACGGCGGCGAGCAACTGCGGCACCGAGGCGCTGATGTTCGGCAGCTTGATGATGTTGGTCTCGGGCAACTGCGTCAGCTTGCCCAGCTCGGCGAGGTTGTCGGTCACTCGCTGGTCTTCGTTGAGGTAGTCGGGGAACTCGGCGAGGATGCGGTTGGCAACGGAGATGTCACTCGACTCGACGTTGATCTCGGCCGCGCTGGCGAAAGAACGTATGACCGGCAGAAACGCGTGAGTCGCCAGCATGGGCGCCTCGTCGGTCAAGGTATAGATGATGGTCGGCTTCTTCGCTGTCATGTTTCGCCTTTGCCTCAGTTTCAACGTCGTCTTTTGGATGCGTTCGTGGTCAACTTTAATCTTCGATCCCGCGAATGTGGGGGGCAGTGGGGTATCACTCCACCAGCGGTTCCAAGTTACCGACCGGTAGGGCGCTCAAAGGATTTCGCAACCCTCCTCGATCCGGCCCTGACCACCGTCGGAGCCTCCGATTTGCCCGAATAGGAACAATGGCACCCTCTGCGACCGTTGAACCGGGTATGACGACCTACAAGACTGTCAATCCAGCCGACGGCACAACCGTCAAGGAATTCGAAACTCTCGACACGGCCGGCGTCGAGCGCGCACTCGCCGACGCACACGCCGGATTCCAGACGTGGCGCAAGACCTCACCGAAGCACCGCGCGGAAATCCTGCACAAGGTCGCTGACCTCTACACCGAGCGTTCCGACGAACTGGCTCGAACCATCTCGCTCGAGATGGGCAAGCCGCTGACCGAGTCCCAGGGCGAGGTGGAGCTGTCGTCGAGCATCTACCGGTACTACGCAGACAACGGCCCGACGCTGCTCGAGGACGAGAAGCTCGACGTGCCCGGCGCGGAAGACTCTGTGCTGCAGCGCAAGCCGGTCGGCGCACTGGTCGGCGTCATGCCGTGGAATTTCCCGTACTACCAGGTTGCCCGGTTCGCCGGTCCGAACCTGATGGTGGGCAACACGATTCTGCTCAAGCACGCACCGAACTGCCCGCAATCGGCGTTGCTGATGGAGGAGATCTTCCAGCAGGCCGGACTCCCCCAGGACGCGTACATCAACATCTTCGCGACCAACGAACAGATCGCCGACATGATCGCCGACCCCCGCGTGCAGGGCGTCTCGCTCACCGGTAGCGAGCGAGCCGGAACCTCCGTCGCCGAAACCGCAGGACGCAACCTCAAGAAGGTCGTCCTCGAACTCGGCGGGTCGGACGTGTTCATCCTGCTCGACTCCGACGACATGGATGCCACCGTCGAATCCGCGACTCGCGCACGACTGTCCAACGCCGGCCAGGCCTGCAACGCCGCCAAGCGCATCCTCGTCGCCGAAGACATCTACGACGACTTCGTCACCAAGCTCGTCGCGTCGTTCGAGGCCGTGCAGACCGGGGACCCGTTGGACGCGAACACCACCCTCGGGCCGCTGTCGTCGCAGACCGCCGCCGACACGTTGATCGAGCAGATCGACGACGCCGTCGCCAAGGGCGCGACACTGCTGACCGGTGGCAAGAAGATCGACGGGCCGGGTGCATTCGTGCAGCCGACGCTGCTGACCGACGTCACCCCGGACATGCGGGCGTACAGCGAAGAGCTGTTCGGACCGGCCGGTGTGATCTACAAGGTCGAAAGCCCGCAGCAGGCAATCGAATTGGCGAACTCCTCGGCATACGGTCTGAGCGGATCGGTGTGGAGCACCGACCTGGACAAGGCCCGCGATGTGGCCGAGCAGCTCGAGGTCGGCATGGCCTTCGTCAACGAGCACGGCACCACCCTCCCCGGCCTCCCGTTCGGCGGCGTCAAGCGCTCCGGCGTCGGCCGCGAACTGGGACCGTGGGGCATGGACGAGTTCGTGAACAAGAAGCTGGTGCGAGTCTCCGCTAAGTAGGCTCAGCTGACGATGCTCCCCGGGCAGTTGTCCGGGGAGCTTTGTCGTGCCGCGGTCATACTGTCCCGATGATCGTCGAACACGCCCTGCTGCATGTCATTCCCGACCGAACCGACGAATTCGAGGTCGCCTTCTCCGACGCGAAGTCGATCATCTCCTCGATGCCGGGGTTCGTGAACTTGACCCTCTCGCGCGGCGTCGAACAGCCCGATGTCTATCTCTTGCTGGTGGAGTGGGAGCGCCTCGAAGACCACACCGAGGGCTTTCGACAGTCCGAGGAATATCAGGAATGGAAGACGCTCCTGCATCACTTCTACGACCCGTTCCCCGTCGTCGAGCATTTCGACCCGGTACTGCGGGCCTAGCCGATAGGTTCGAGTTTCGTCCCATCGCCGTCTCGAGGAGTTAACCGTGGCCAACGCTTCGTCGTTCGTATCCAAGCAGGACGACACCGAGATCAGTACCTACACCTGGGCGACCTCGGCCGACCCGGCCCGCGGCGTCGTGCAGATCGCGCACGGACTCGCCGAGCACGGCAGCCGCTACGCCCGCTTCGCCGCCGCGCTGAACGACGCCGGATTTCACGTCGTCGCGTCCGATCATCGTGGCCACGGCCAGTCGATCGTCGACACCCCCGGTGACTTCGGTGCGGCAGCGTTCGCTGGGCTGTGGGCCGACATCGAGCAGTTGGGCGAATCGTTGCTGAACGACTACCCGGACCTGCCGCTGTTCCTGTTCGCGCACTCGATGGGTTCGTTTGCCGCGCAGCATGTTCTGATCGAGCGATCGGATCTGTACGAGGGAGTGGTGCTGTCGGGCTCGACCACGCTGAACATCCTCGCCGCCGGAATGGCCGACGCCCCTGCCGGCGACCTGAGCGTGTTCAACGCCGCCTTCGAGCACCGCACCGGATACGAGTGGCTCACCCGCGACGAGGCCGAAGTGGACGCCTACGTCGCCGACCCGCTGTGCGGTTTCGACCTCCCGGAGTCGACGGTCCCCGCGTTGTTCGGTGAGGCCGACAAGCTGGCCGACCCGCACAACCTCGAGCAGATCCGCTCCGACCTTCCGCTGCTCATCACCTCGGGAGCCGACGACCCGCTCGCCGGTGGCGGACAGTTGATCGAAACCCTCGCCGCCCGGTACCGCGAGGCCGGGATGAGCGACGTGACCGTCACCCTCTATCCCGGAGCGCGTCACGAAATCCTCAACGAGACCAACCGCGACGAGGTCACCGCGAATATCATCGGGTGGCTGACCGACCGCGCCGGATAGATCTACCGCTGCCGTAGGTGCACGGGCTGCCCGTCCTCCGGGAAGGGCAGCGACGTGAAGTTCAGCGGTGCAACGTAATCGGGGTCGACCGACCAGTCGAACCGCAACAGCAGATGGTGCATGATCGTCTTGATCTCCGCGCCCGCGAAGAACATGCCGATGCACTTGTGCACGCCCCCGCCGAACGGCTCCCACGCGTAGCGGTGCACCTTGTCCTCGCGACGATCGGCGGCGAACCGGCCGGGGTCGAATTTCTCGGGGTTAGGCCAGTACTGCTCCATGTGGTGCGTGAAATGCGGCGCGACCGACGCATACGTGCCCGCCGGAACGAACTTTCCCTGCACCTCGGTGTCCTTCACTGCGCGACGCGCCACCACCGGAGTCGGTGACACCAGCCGCAGGCATTCCTTCATCACCAGGTCGACGCTGTGCAGTTCGTCGAGTTGCGCGAGCGTCGGTGCATCGGTGCCGAGGGCCTCGGATTCCGCACGACACTTGTCCTGCCACTCGGGGTGTTGCCCGAGATACTGCATGATCGTCGACAGCGTGATCGTCGACGTGTCGTGAGCCGCCATGAGCAGAAAGATCATGTGGTCGATCACTTCGTCGTCCGAGAAGCGCTCGCCGTCGTCCCCCTCGATGTGGCACAGAACCGAGAACAGGTCGTCGGTCTCGGTGGCGCGCCGCGCAGGTAGGTAGCGCCGGAAGAACTGCTCGAGCATGGCGCGGCCGTCGAGGCCACGCTTCCACCGCGTTCCCGGAACTCGATAGCGCACGATCGACGTCGCCGCCTGAACGCACGCCACGAAACTCGAATCGAGCTCGGCTATCTCGGCGTCGGTACTGCCCTCGGCCCCGCCCATGAAGATGCTCGTCGCGACCTCGAGCGTCAACGCCTTGAGCGCCGGGTAGACCT
Organism: Rhodococcoides navarretei; assembly: GCF_038069675.1. Classification (NCBI taxonomy): domain Bacteria; kingdom Bacillati; phylum Actinomycetota; class Actinomycetes; order Mycobacteriales; family Nocardiaceae; genus Rhodococcoides; species Rhodococcoides navarretei. Next base: position 1,475,056 of record NZ_JBBPCN010000001.1, on the reverse strand, counting down.
GGACGTCGCGTCCGCCCTGCCAGGCGACCAATCCTGTTGCCGTGACGGGGTTCAACGCCTCGACGGATTTGGTGAGTCTGTCCCTCGTGAAGGCCTGCTGCATGATTCGTCGGTGCTTCAGATGCTCGTCGGAGTCGAGCAGCATCAATCCGCCGTGAAAGAACGGGCCGATCAGAAGAGACCAACCGTCTCCGTTCGCAAACGCTTTGTCGGCGTTCTGAAGCACCTGCTGGCATGCGTCGGGGCCGAGGACGGTGATCCACTTCTGCCCGGCCATCGTCAACCAGGAGACCTCGCCGTACTTCTCCCATCGACTCCCGAGCAGTTTCAGAGGGTCTCGGATGTACTCCAGGGTGTGGCCCACGACGGGCACACCGCCGTCGCCGTATACCGGCTGGAGCGTTGAATCAGCAGGTGGAGCAGCCAGAGCACGTGCCATAGTCGACCTCCATCAATCTGACAGAGCGTCCTGTCAGATTCGATGTAGTGTGCGTCACACTTGCTCCCTCTGTCAAGATCTACCCATGGCCTCCACGACGCGCCGCTACAACGGCATGAGCGCCGACGACCGCCTTGCCGACCGTCGGGCCCGCCTGCTCGACGCCGGGCTCGAGGTGTTCGCGAAGGCAGGTGCCCAGAACACGACCATGACCGCGATCTGCGCGGAGGCGAAGCTGACCGAACGCTACTTCTACGAAAACTTCACCGGCCGAGACGAGCTGCTCGAACGAGTGGTGGATTCGATATCCGACGAGATCCGATCCAAGGCCCTGGACGCGCTCCACTCCCCCGCACCCACCGTCGAAGAACAGGTACACAACGCCATCGCTGCCTTCGTCGGCGTGCTCACCGAGGACCCGCGCAAGGGCCGCGTCGCGATGATCGAATCACTGGCCGTCGACTCACTCAGGGCATACCGACGAAAGTCCATGCGCGCGTTCGCCCACCTGGTCGCCGAACAATCGCGCGAACTCTACGGTGAGCAGGCCTTCCCGCAACCGCAGTCGGAGATCAACGGCCTCCTGTTCATCGGCGGACTCGCCGAACTCGTGATCGCGTGGCTCAACAACGAAATCGACATCACCCCTGCGGATATCGTCGACGCCGCAACCCGGCAGTTCATCGCGACGGCGCATCGCTGACATGGCGGGGGGTCAGACCCGGGCGTCGAACTTCATCTCCCCACGCGTTTGCCGACGAATGTGATCGCTTGCCAGCATTGCGTGTGGGAAACCGGGGTCGATTGCACTGGCTCGGTCGAGCTGCGCCACATGTTCGGCGCTCAACTCGATCTCGAGTGCACCCAGGTTTTCCTCCAACTGCTCCAGCGTTCGCGCCCCGATGATCGGGGCGGTGACGTGCGGACTACGCAGATTCCACGCAAGACCGATCTGCGAAGGCGTACAACCTAATTCGCTCGCCACTTCCCTCACTACGTCGACGATGGCGAGGTTGCGCTCGGTGACCGAACCCATGGCAATGTTGAAGTCTCGTCGGGTCCCGGAACTACCGTCCGAGTCGCTGCCACCCACGTCGGCCTGGGCGTACTTCCCCGACAGAACGCCGCCCGCCAGCGGCGAGAACGGGACGACACCCAGACCCAACTGATGCGCCATGGGAATCAGATCGCGCTCGCCACCCCGCTCGATCAGGTTGTACTCGATCTGCAGTGCTACCAACGGTGCCCAGCCACGCAGATCGGCCACTGTCTGCATACGCGCCACCTGCCATGCCGGGGCCGTCGAAATCGCGACGTAGAGGACGTGTCCGCGCCGAACGAGATCATCGAGTCCTTGCATGATCTCGTCGATCGGCGTCGCGTCGTCCCAGACGTGCAGGTACAGCAGATCGATGTAGTCGGTACCCAATCGGCGCAGACTGTCCTGAACCGAGGCCATGAGATTCTTTCGATTGCTGCCACCGGAGTTGGGATCTCCGGGACGACGCAGCGTCGTGTACTTCGTCGCCAGCACGATGGCTTCCCGATTGCCACGGGTGAACTCGCCGAGCATCTTCTCGGAACTGCCGTCGGTGTAGGTCGGGGCAGTGTCGATGAAATTCCCCCCTCTGTCCACATATGCATCGAATAGTTTTCGAGCCTCGGACCGCTCGGCACCCCACCCCCAGTCCGTGCCGAACGTTGCTGTGCCCAAAGCGAGCCGCGAGACACGCAATCCGGAACGCCCCAGCGTCCGGTAGGTGTCGAGACCTGAAGTCATCGTCTTCTCCTCATCCATGGTGCCGTGCGAACGGTGCTGCGGACCCTTAAGTACACCGATCAGTTTTCAACGTAACAGCGTGCTCGCACCCCTGCAAGCTAAGTACACTGACCGTTACCTGACTGGAGAGAGCGAGGGCAGCAGATGGATACAGGCCCGACCGGCGTGCGCCGTGGCCGTGGGGCGCGGGAGCGTCTCCTGAACAGCGCCCGAGAACTGTTCCGAGAACGTGGCATCAACAACACCGGCATGGACATGCTCAGCGCGGAAGCACAGGTATCCAAGCGAACGATCTACCAACACTTCGGCAGCAAAGACGAAGTCGTCGCCGAATGCCTACGCACACAAGACCTGCAGTCCGAGCCCGGAGTGTTCCGACGCAACGACCTCTCGCCCCGCGAGCACATTCTGGCTGCATTCGAGCCGAACCCGACGAGCTCGGGCGACCCGACACCGATGTGCCCGTTCATCCGGGCCGCCGTAGAAATTGCGGACCCGGAACACCCCGCACGAGAGGTCGTTCGCGCGTACAAGCTGTCGGTTGCGCAGCACTTTTCGGAACTTGCACGCATGGCTGGGGCTCACGACCCGGATGTGCTCGGTCAGCAACTTGCGCTTCTGCTCGACGGGGCATCCATCAGAACCAGAGCCCTGGGCATCGAAACGCTACCGATCGCTGCCGGGATTGCTCGCGAATTGATCGACAAAGCAGTAGGTTTCGATGCCCAGCCGTCGTAGTTCGATCCAGGTGACCTATCGGTCGAAGTGCGCCTTCGAGATCTGGCCGTGCACTCCGACCGTTTTGTCGACCACCTGCGAGACGGTGAAGTTCGCGGCCGCGGAGAGGTACGCATAGGCCGTCGCGCGGTCCATACCCAGATCGGTCTCGAGGAAGTCGAGCGCATTGACCACCGCGCGGCGCATGGCGGCGTTCAGGTCCGAGCTCTGGCCGCCGACGGCACCGTCCGGGTCGGACAGACCGATCGGAATCCACGAGTCCTCGTTCTCGGCAAAGGGATACGAGTACGCGACGGACGGGGCATCACCGCTGCCCGCCTTGCAGACGGTGAGGCGGAAGGTGCCGCGTAGCGAACCCTCCATCGCCGTCAACGCCACCTCCCCGTCGCCCATCGCCATGTGTGGATCGCCGACGTAGAACAACGCACCCTCCGCGAACACCGGGAGGTAGAACGTCGATCCGACGCCGAGCAACCCGACATCGATGTTGCCGCCGCCGAGCGTCGGCGGAATCGAATTCGCATTGGGCGACGTCAACCCTGGGTCGCTGGCGAATGCAACGCCCATCATGCCCATGAACGGACGTAGCGGAAAGCGCACGGACGCATCGCCGTACCGCATCACGCCCTGCCCGTCCTCGACGGCGGTGAACGTGGAGACGTTGCCGTACTGCGTCGGGTCACCCGACTTCCTGCCGTCGCTTCCGATCGGTGGCATGACCTCGTCGAGGCTGATACCCGCCGGTGCCTCACCCGACGCGGTGACCGCAAGAGCACCCTTGCCGTGCCGGCTCGACACCACGCCGTACGGGACCCGAGGAATCGCCTCGAGCGTCTCGATCTTGAGCACGTCGCCGCGCTGCGCGCCTTCGACGAACACCGGGCCAGTCACCACGTGCGGTCCGTCGACGTCGAAGTTGCGGACCGTCCGGTCGTATCCGCCGGCGATGTCGATCGCGTCCTGAAGAACGTCGGACTCGGAAACACCTTCGCCACCGAAGAATTCGACGGGATCGCGGCCCTGGTCTTCGAGAATCCCCTCATGGCTGAGCGCGTCGATGGTCACCGTCTCACCGGACTTCATCTGCAGCACCGATTCGGACTCGACCGTCGGCACGTAGCCCCACAGGACCTTGTCGACCTCCGAGCTCAGGTAGTGATCGCCGGAGATGTCGCCCGCTCCGGGCTGAAGGATCCCGCCGGCGGTAGTTGCGGGTGCCGATGAACTCGCAGCCGCAGTGGTCGTCGAGGATGTAGAACACGCTGCCGTTCCGGCAATTCCGACGCCTGCGCCGAGTGCTGCCACCGCCTGGATGAAGCCGCGACGCCCGATTCCCTTGGTGATCGTTTCCGCTGCCTGCTCCGCCATCGACCGCGCCATGATGCCTCCTGAAGTGTCCGAATCTCGAACGTAGACGCGCCGTGTTTCTCGGCCGTTACGAACGCGGGTCGGACGAAGTGCTCAGCGGGACAGCTCAGCTGGGATCGCTACCACCGACCGCCGCCCGCCAGATCGCGCTGACAGCGGCAGGCACCGACTCGGCAAACCCACCATCGTCGACAACGATGTTCACGGCTCGACGACGACAGCGAGAATGGCGCTGCCCACTCACATCGGTAGATTCACGACCATGCCGACAGATTCCACACCCGACGGATTCACCTTCGAGCGCTTCGACGTCACCGACGCCGGATCCATCGCCACGGTCTTCGCGGCCAAGGAACACCGAGCCGGGCTCTACGTTCTGCACTTCACCGACGGCTCGGCTCACGTCGGCTACGCCGATTCGGTCGCCGCGCGGTTCGCCGCCGATCTGGACACCTGGACCGACATCGAGGCAATCGACTTCACGGCCGGAACGTCGGACCAGCTGGTAGAGGTGCAGGAGCTCGTGTCGCGCCTGACCCGCCTACGCGAACGCCCCGCCGAGTCCGATGCGATCGGCGAGGCACCGAGCGCGAAATCAGCACTGCCGAAGGAACGAGCCAAGCGGGCAACATTGCTCGACGCAGCCGTGGGCAAGGCGCGCAAACAATTCTGGGAACTGTCCGACCACATCGCGTACCCCGCCATCCGCAGCATCGTGGCCGACTACATCAATTCCTCGATACCCGACCCGGCGAACACCACCAAGTACCTGTGGCAGATTGCGGCACTGTCCGACGCACCCGACCAGACGGGACCTCGACGCCTGGTGACGCTGACGTGCGGCGGTTTCGAAACGCTGCGCATAGACGAGATCATGCACGACGACGACACGATCGAACTCGACCTGCGCATCAACACCAATGTTCCGCGCGACCGGACCGACGAGCAGCTCGAGATATCCAACGAGACCGTCAGTGCTGGGCGCGGACCGTACCGTGACGAACGTGTGTGGTCGTGGTCGATCGACCTCGGGGCACTGCTGGAAGAAGACGTCGATGTCGACTTGGGCATCGACGACGACACGTTCGACGACCTCGCCTACGGCCTCAACGCCCGGCTCATGCGCTCCGGAAACTCCACGGGCGCAGCGACACACAACCACGACCTGGCCGCCGACCTGCTCGCCGAGGCATACCGGCAGCTGTTCGAGACCGAGTGACCGACCGACTCTGGTACGTCTCGTACGGGTCGAACCTGCTGCGCGAGAGGTTCTTCACCTACCTGACGGGATCCGACGACAGCTCCGAATTCGGTGCGCACCCTACCGCGCCGTCGACTGCGTTACCTGCTGAAGAAAAGTGGTTGTGGATCGACCACGCACTGTATTTCGCAGGCGTCTCCAAGCGCTGGACAGGATCATCCGCCTTCGTCGCGACAACAGTAGATGCCACGAATCGCTCGGTAGCGCACGGCTACCTGGTCGACCGACGCCAGTTCGCTCATCTGGCTGCGGTCGAGAACGTCGTCGGGTCCGTCGATATCGGAGCGACGGAGACGCTTGCCATCGGACAGTGGTCGCAGCTGGCAGTGGATCGCGAGGGCGAGAACTTCCGCGGCAAATACGATGCACTGCTGCGACTTCCGGACCTCGGTGGACAGCCCGCGTTCACACTGACCAGTTCGATCGTGCGGGAGCCCGGCGAACCGTCGAGCAGGTATCTTTCGACGATCCGGCGCGGACTACTGTCCGCCTCCATCGACCTCGATGTGGACGCCTACCTGCAGGCCGCCATCGAACGATCGGGGACGATCACTTCAGAGCATCGAGATTCGTCTTCAACAACAGCACGTTGTAGTCCGACCACCGAGAAGCAGTGAAGTACAGGTCTTTTCCGCTCGACATCGGGTGAATGAACGGCGCATAGATACCACCGGCCGTCTGACCGGCGTCGAGAATTGTCCTCGGCGCACTCCACGGACCCTCGGGATTGTCGGCGGTGCGAGCGACCAATGTGCGAGAGTTCTCGTCCCCGTACATCATCACGTAGCGGCCGAGGTAGTCGTTCCACGCCACCGACATCTCGCTGACCGGTCCCTTGACGATGGCAACGGTGTCGCCGATATTCTTCGACCACTGCTTCGTCGGATCCGGATCCTGCGTCGAGTACTCGTACGCGTCGAGGTTCTCGATGTCGTTCGGTGCCACGCGCGAGACGAAGGCGTCGCCGAATCGTCCGTTCGGAGTGCCGAACTGGTACAGGTACTCGCCGTCGCGACCCAGCACGTAGGCACTCTGCTGGAACTTGCCCTGGCTCTCGTGGACGTTGGTGAAGCCCGGGATGGTGACACCCTTGTTGACGCGGATCGTCTTGGGATCCGTCGACCAATTCTGGCCGTTGTCAGTCGATTTAGCCGTTGCGGAGTAGTTCGTGATCCAGCGTCCTGGTGTGCCCCAGCTCTGCACCGACATGTAGTTGATGTACTGGGTGTTGCCGATCGCGATGGCCGCCGTGGGGATCGTCGTGTCCTCGACGGTCGGCAGTTTGGCGCTCGCGATGATTTCGGCTGCGTACCTGGGATTGTCGGCTCGCACGACCGCACCGGAGGTGTTGTCCGCTGGGTTGGCTGGACCGATCTCGATGCCCTGCGCCAGGTTCGTCGATGCCTTGTCCGAACGAAAGAGGGCGTTGCTGCGCCACTGCGCGTTGCCGGAGGAGCAGTCCCCGAACGTGTCTCCGAACGCCATCAAGATCTGGCCGGCACCGTTGTCCCAACTGATACCCAGGTCGGTGCCGGACATCGCGAGGTCGTCGTAGGTGTTGTTCACGCTCTGCGGACCGGTGACCCAGGCAATGCTCTGCGTATTGCCGGTGATCCGAGGGAGAGGCCCCTGCGGCCCCTGGGGATTCTTGCCCGACATCCCCGCGCTGCCCGAGGATCCGAACAGCGGCGACGAACCCGGCCCACCGAGACCACCGCAGGGTTCGGCCGAGACGGTAGGCGCGGTGAGAGCGCTGAGTCCGCTCACTGCCAGTGCCAGGACAGCCCCGACAGCGATCTGCCGACTACGTACACGCATTAACGAACCCACCGTTTCCCGTGTGACCCACGATACTGATGTGACTGATGGGACGAGTGTTACGCAAATCTACCGAACACGCAACAAATCGGGCGCGTCGGTACTTGACAAAACGCCTACGGCGAGAATGACACTCGTGTGATTAGTCGGCGATCATGCGCGCGTGAGTCGTGTCCAGAGCGAGAAGCGCAGCACCCTGCACGACGACGGCAGCTCCGTGGCCCAGCGCCTGGTCAGCGGTGATCCGGCCGCCGAACCGAGGCTTCCTGACGGCGATGTGCGCACCGGTCGCGATGTAGAGAACGTCGAGACCTGCATTGATCCACAGCAGCTTGCTCAAGCTCTTGGACGTCGGGACCGAGGAGTTGAGCGCCCCCGCGGCGGCAATGGCCACATCGATTGCTCCCCACCCGGCGGTCTGCTGACCGAACGCCCGCCAGGCAGGCGACGACCCGCGCAACGCCAACACCGTTCCGACGAGCGCACTTCCACCGCCCCACACCGTGAGACGACGGCCGAGCCGCTGGGCGACGATGGGGGCTTCGAGTGCTGTCATGGTCTCCAGTGTGCCGCGTTCGAGGGAAGGCCGGTTCGTAACGCGCGGTCGGTTGCGGCCGATCCCATGAGCACTGAAAATTCGTGCTCGAAACGAACGGAGCCACCATGCTGAAGAAGATCCTCGCCGGAGTCGCGTTGGCGATCGGCGGCGCAGTGCTCGTCGCGCCGACAGCCTCCGCAGCTCCCGACGACAACCCGTTCGGGCCCAAGGATTCGACCGCGAACTTCGTGAGCGCCTTCGACCCGGCGGCATACGGTGCAGCGAGCACCAAGTCGTTGATCGTCAGCCCGTTCGGCACGAGCGTGCAGATCGATTGCTCGTCGTTCCACGGTCAGAGCTGGTGCTCCCAGAACGGCCGAGCCCTGACGGAGATCCGAATCCCGGCCGGGTCGTCGGAGTGGAACTACCGGATGCTCTACGTCTACAACCCCTTCTGATGTTCGTCGGCCGTGCACTGTGCGGACTGGCGCTCCTCACTCTTACCGGTTGCGCGGCAACGGAACCCGAGCCGCAGGTCGAGGTGGTCGACGTGACGCCGACGTCGTTCCCGCTGCCTCCCTCAGCGGTCGCAGCCACCGCCATCCCCACCCCGGAGGATACGACCGCGATCTTTCGCACCGTGTTCGATGGCACCGCCGAACGAGGCGACCGCGCCGACGCGCTCGAAGGATCGGCGGAGGAAAACGCCGCGGTCTTCGACAGCGGGGGAATCGTGTCGGAGGTGATCTTCGACCACGTTTCCACTGTTTCGCCCGACCGGGTCGCGGCGACAGGAGCCTCACTGGGGCAACCTACGACCATCGACTTCGTCGTGTCGGATGGCCGCTGGAAACTCGAACGATCGACGGCCTGCGCTGTCACCGGGGCCTGCTGATCACCAACCGAACGGGTCGGAGTCGGATCCGGGCAGCCAACTGTTGCCTGGTTCGACCCATCCCATGGATTTGATCATCTTCTTGGCGGCGCGCTGATTGCGGCCGATCAGGCGGTCGAGGTACAGGTGACCGGCCAGATGGTCGCACTCGTGTTGGAGACACCGAGCCAGGTAGCCGTGGCCCTCGACCGTCACCGGATCGCCCTCCACATCGACGCCGGTGACGCGGGCCCACTCGGCGCGTCCCGTGGGGTACCGCTCCCCCGGAACCGACAGACACCCTTCGGTGTCCTCGGGGTCGGGCATCGTCTCCGGGATCGCCGACGTCTCGAGCACTGGATTGACCACGTGCCCGCGGTGACGCACTCCGCCGTCGTTCAGGTCGTAGACGAACACCGCCCGCGGGTCACCGACCTGATTGGCGGCGAGACCGGCACCGTGCGCGGCGGTGTTGGTCTCGAAGAGATCGTCCACGAACGCCGCCAGTGCCGCATCGAACTCGGCGACGGGAACGGCATAGGTCGTCAGCCGCGGGTCGCCGGCAATGAGGATGGGTCGAATCGCCATGCGACGAGGTTACTGTCGAAGCATGGCTCACTCCCGTCGCTCCCCCACGGCGCACCCAGCGGACAAGGTTTGCGCATCGTGCGGACGGAGAATCGAATGGCGCAAGAAGTGGGAGAAGAACTGGGATGACATCAAGTACTGCAGCGACACATGCCGGCGACACAAGGTGAGCACCACAGACAAGGAACTCGAGGACAAGATCAGGACCCTGCTCGACGCCCGATCTCGTGACGCCACGATCTGCCCCTCCGACGTCGCACGAGCGCTGTCCGACGACGGGTGGCGCGACTTGATGGAGCCGGTCCGCCGCGCAGCTCGACGCATGGTCGACGCGGGAGAAGTCGAGATCACACAGAAGGGTTCCGTCGTCGATCCATCGACCGCGAAGGGGCCCATCCGCATCCGGTGGAAGCGCTGACCTGCGCTGCAGAAACGTGTCGGTGGGTGGGTATAGCTTTCGTGGGGTGAAGACATGGGGGGATGTGTTCGGGCTCGGGGACAAGGAATTGGTCTCCGCGCTCGCCGACGCGACTTCCCACGAGAATGCGCTTGCTGCAACCAGATTGACTCTGCTGGCCGAGATCGACCGACGCGGATTGGCGATGAAGCTCGGCCACTCGTCCGTGACCCGCTGGTACGCCCGGTCGGTTCGGATCACCGACGGATCAGCCGTCCGCCAGAACGCACTGGGGTACTGGCTGCACGATCACCACACCGTGCTCGACGCCCTCGCCTGCGGTGAGATCCACGCCGCGCATGCCGCCGCGATCGCCGAGGGCTACGACGTCGTCCTGCTGGCCGACCCCACCCTCGACGAGCATCGACGCGACGCAATCGTCGCCGAACTCCTCGACACCGCGATGCGCAGCACCGCCGGTCAGGTCACCTCACGTGCGCAAGCGCTGGCGCACTCTGCGGCGGAGGACGCTCGGGCCCGGCACGAGAAGGACCGACGGGAGCAACAACAACGAGAGCAGGAAAAGCGGGAGCAGGAGCGTCGAGACCAGGCGGGGCAGAGCGATCATTCAGCGACGTCCACCGACAGGCTGCCCGATCCGGAACCGCCTGCACCGGAGCCTGTTCCGCCGACTCCTGCACCGCGGCCGGTGTCGGAGAACCCGGACCTGAACCGTTTCGACGTTCATCCTCTGGCCAATGGCCGCTTCCAGCTGGGCGGCAACGTCGACCTGATGGTGGCCGAGAAGCTGCTCACCGCGTTGTCGGGGTTGACCGCTCCGCGCCCGGGCCACGGTGGTGAGCGCGATCCACGTGGTCCGTCGAAGCGCCGGGCCGATGCACTCGATCACATTCTCGACCGACACCTACGCGGCAGCCGCGGGTCGGCGGGTGGGTCGCGGGCGTCGGTGCACCTGATCGTTCCGCTGCGAGACTTGCTCAGGGACCGCGGAGAGAAGCAATCCGGGAGCGCTACAACGGGTTCGGCGACACACATCGCCGGCGCTACCGGCGACAACTCACGAACCGGCGGCGGTGCCAGTCCCGATCGTGCCAATGGCGGCGGCAACGAGGGCCCCGATCGCGGAGCGGGCGGTGCCCGTACCAGCGGGAGCAGTGCTGTTACCGGCGACAACTCACGAACCGGTGACTCCAACGCCGGTCCCGGTCGTGGCACCGCCGATCACCGTGTGGGCGGGAGCAGTGCTGTTACCGCCGACAACTCACGAACCGGCGATGCCAACGCCGGTCCCGGTCGTGGCACCGCCGATCACCGTGTGGGCGGGAGCAGTGCTGTTACCGCCGACAACTCACGAACCGGTGACTCCAACGCCGGTCCCGGTCGTGGCGGTCGCAGCGATGCCGGTGGTGGCGATGCCAGGAAGAACCCGGCTCCCGAGCCGGGCGACGCGGACTGGCCGTTCCACTTCGACTGGACCGGCCCGATCAGTCGCTCCCTCGCCGAACTCGTCACCTGTGACGCCGACCTGACCCCTGTCATCGTCGACCACAACGGCGTTCCACTCGCGCTCGGACGAACCACCAGACTCGCCTCCGACGACCAGCGCATCGCTCTGACCATCCGCGACACCTGCTGCGTGATGTGCGGCCGCCCCGCACAGTGGTGCCAAGCCCACCACGTCAGATTCTGGGAACACGGCGGCCGCACCGACCTGAACAACCTTGCGCTGGTCTGCGGAGAATGCCACCGCCTCGTCCACCACGGCGACTGGCAGCTACTCATGGGCGACGATGGACACCCCTACGCCATCCCACCCGAATCCATCGACCCCACAAGGCGACCCATCCCCAGCTACCACCGACGAAAACGTCGCGCAGCCTGACAACAGGTCAACTGCGCAGCTCACGCTTGAGCAATTTTCCGCTCTGATTGCGCGGCAATTCGTCGACGAACGCGACGGTCTTGGGCACCTTGAACGGCGCTATCCGACCCTTCACATGGTCGATCAAGACCTCCGACGACAACTCACTTCCGTCCTTCAGAACGACGACGGCCGTCACCGCCTCGATCCACTTGTCGTCGGGGGTCCCGATCACCGCGACCTCGGCGACCGCCGGATGGGTGTAGATCGCATCCTCCACCTCGCGCGACGCGACGAGAATGCCGCCGGTGTTGATCACGTCCTTGATCCGATCGACCACGGTGATGAACCCCTCGGCATCACGGGTCACCAGGTCACCGGAATGAAACCACCCGTCCGAGAACGCATCTGCCGTCGCCTCCGGCTTGCCCCAGTAGCCGTCGCACAACTGAGGGGAACGGTAGAGGATCTCGCCGGGCTCGCCGTCCGGCACATCGTTGCCGTCGGCATCGACGACGCGGGTTTCGACGAAGAACACCGCACGTCCGCACGATGCCGGCCGCGCCTCGTGCTCCTCGGGCTGCAATACCGTTGCCAGCGGGCCGATCTCGGACTGCCCAAAACAGTTGTAGAACTCGATGTCCGGGTACCGGTCACGTAGCCGAGTCAGCACGGTGACAGGCATGATCGAAGACCCGTACTGCGCCTTCTTCAGCGACGAGAGGTCGCGCGTGGCCAGGTCGGGGTGATTGGCGAGCGGAACCCACACCGTCGGTGCCAGGAACAGAGACTTGATCTTCTCCTCTTCGATGCGGCGCAGGATCTCCGGAACGTCGGGCCTGCGCATCAAGCGGACCGTGGCACCCACCGACAGGTAGGGCAGCATGAACACGTGCATCCCCGCCGAGTGATACATCGGCATCACGAGTAGAGGATCGTCGTCCCGAGTGAACCCGAGCGCGATGACGCACGAGACGTATTCCGCGACGAGCGCGCCATGAGACATCATCGCGCCCTTGGGTTTCGACGTCGTTCCGGAGGTGTAGAGCAACTGAGCGAGGTCGGTCGAATCGGCGGCGGGTTCGAGTTCGGAGCCGTCACCGTCTGTGCCCAGTACATCGGGAAGGGAGACCACGTGCTCGATCATCAGGTCTCCACGAACGGAGTCGAGGGTGGCCGTCAACGCCGGATCCACGAGAACCACGCGGGAGCCCGACTGATCGAGCAAGTACTGCAGTTCTTCGCCCACCAGCGCGTAGTTGATCGGAACGTGCACCAATCCGGCTCGCGCACAAGCAAGGAACGCAACGACGTACGCATCCGAGTTGACGCCGTACGCCGCCACACGGTCACCCTTGTTCAATCCCAACGCGATCAGCCGGCGGGCGGCGCGGGTAACCGCGGTATCGAGTTCCTTGTAGGTGTGACTGCGTCCCTCGAACGTCACGGCGAGACGATCGGGGAATTTCGCGGCCGACCGTCGCAGGACGCCGTCGACGGTGTTCACTCGTGTTCCGCTGCTCATCACCCGACGTTATAGGACGTCCAAGCATCTCGTCCCGTGTTTGGCTGCCCTTACGGTTCGCGCATCCCCAGTGGGGCATTCGCCCCGGTATGACACTCAAACAAGCACTCGACAGCCTCGAATCGGCATCGTTCCTCGACGGAACCGGCAACGCCATCAACGGCGTTCTCGAGCCCGCACTCGACGACAGCGCGATCGGTGGGGCGCTCCGTGGGCGATGGATCGGTCACCCCATTCACCCGGCACTCGTCAACGTCACCATCGGTAGCTGGACCAGCGCCGTTGCCCTCGACCTGCTCAATCACCAATCGAGGGCGAGCAAGCTCGTCATCTCCGTCGGGCTGGCGTCCGCGCCGGCAGCCATCGCCACCGGTTGGGCCGACTGGTCGACGATGAACACGCGCCAACGACGGGTCGGGATGATCCACGCGGCCTCGAACGCGACCGGCGTATTCCTGTTCCTCGGCTCCTACCTACGACGCCGCAAGCACACCGACGGTGTTGCCAAGGCCCTGGCTGCGGCAGGCCTGGCGGCAGCGAGCGTCGGCGGCCTCATCGGAGGTCACCTCGCCTACAGCTCCACCGAGCAAGAACCGGCTCCGGCAGGCAAGCACAACATTCGCCGGTAGATCAGCAATTGTTCGGCTCACCGATCTTCACCGCGGACAGCAGTGCATCCCCCTCACCGATGAGAGTCCCTGCGGGTGGATCCTGCGCTACGACAATCCAGTTCGAGTCGTTGACCTGCATCCGGCTCGCACCGGACGCATCGTTGCTCCGGGAGTAGAAGACTCCTGCAGCCTGAATCGTATTCTGGGCAGTCTGCAGATTCATACACACGACCGGAGGCATGGCAACGAGGACGGGCTCCGCGGCGGGCGGTTCGGGCGCGGTGGTGTCCGGAAGGACAATTCGCTCGGAAGCCGTCGGCGCGGTCGTGGCTGGGGTCGCGTCCACGGTCACAGTCCGCACTTCGGTTCGAACCTCGGGTTCGGCGGAGTCCGCAGATCCGCAGCCCGCGAGGACGAACACAGGAAGGGCGAGCACGATGGCCGATCGCACGCGGAAACGACTGCTGCTCGTCATGAATACCTCTCGACACGACCGACAGCCTGTTGCAACCGGTGCCCATGAGAGATCGTCAGACCGGTAAGTCTGTTACGGCGGGCGCTCTCAGCGCATTTCCGTACGCCGTACGGTAGACTGCGTCGGTCCCGGGCGAACCAGCGTCGGGGGCGGCGAAAGGCGACTCGAACGCAATGACTCCAGCCCAGCCGACGATCTCGATCGATACACCGACACCTGCAGACGAACTGTCCACCATCATCGTTCGTGGAGCCCGCGAGAACAATCTCCGCGACGTGAACCTAGACCTCCCCAAACGCTCGCTCGTCGTGTTCGCGGGCGTCTCCGGTTCGGGCAAGTCGTCGCTCGTCTTCGACACCATCGCCGCCGAAGCACAACGGCAGATCAACTCCACGTTCACCGCGTTCGCTCAGACGTTTCTCCCGTCCTACGGTCGGCCCGACGCCGATCTGATCGCCAACCTGTCGGCCGTCGTGATCGTCGATCAGAAGCGTCTGTTCGGTGGCCCGCGATCGACGGTCGGCACCATCACCGACATCGGCGACTGGCTACGCATGCTCTGGTCCCGCGCCGTCACGCCGAGCATCGGCTATGCCAATGCGTTCTCGTTCAACGACCCCGCCGGAATGTGCCTCGAATGCGAGGGGCTCGGCGAGGCGAAGGTCGTAGACCTCCGCGAGCTGGTGGACGAGTCGAAGTCCTTGCGCGAGGGGCCGTTCAAGCATCCGGACTTCGAGGTCGGCAAATGGCCGTACCGAGTGTTCGCCGACTCGGGCCTGTTCGACCTCGACATCCCGATCGAGCAGTACTCCGCCCGTGAGCGCCACATTTTCTTCGACGCCAAGCCCGGCGAGGTCGAGGTGATGAATCCCGACGCCGTCATGAAGAGTTACGAGGGGATCGTGTCCAGGTTCCGGCGCAGCTACCTGGCGAAGGACGCCGACGCACTCAAAGGCAAAGCCAAGCTCGCGTTCGAGCGCATCGTCACCCGCGGCACCTGCGAGGCCTGCGGCGGCTCTCGATACAACGAGACCATCCGCGGTGCCACCCTCGAAGGACTGTCCTTGCCCGACGCGTTCGCGATGCAGGTCTCCGAACTCGCCGACCGCATCGACGGCTGGCGGATCACGGTCCTGGGCAGCGTCACCGCCGAAATCGTCACGCAGCTGCGACGACTCGTCGATCTCGGTCTCGGCTATCTCAGCCTGGACCGCACAACGTCGTCGCTGTCGGGCGGTGAATCGCAGCGCATCAAGATGGTGCGGCACCTCGGAGCAACCCTCAACGACATGCTCTACGTCTTCGACGAACCGACCACCGGGCTCCACCCCCGCGACGTCCACCGCCTCGACGACATGTTGCTCGCGCTGCGCGACAAGGGCAACACCGTCCTCGTCGTCGAGCACGATCCCGAGGTCATGGCCATCGCCGACCGCATCGTCGAGATCGGCCCCGGTGCCGGAAAGGCCGGCGGCACAGTCGTGTTCGAGGGCACCTACGACGAACTGCGCCGCGCCGACACCCGTACCGGATCCGCGCTGCGGCGCGAAAGCGTCGAACTACGCACTCCCCGTCCGCCATCGGGCTGGCTGAGCATCACCGGAGCGAGCACCCACAACCTGCGCGACGTCAGCGTCGACATTCCGCTCGGAGTCCTGACGGCCGTCACCGGTGTCGCGGGCTCCGGCAAGTCCAGCCTCATCCACGGCCACCTTCGCGAGTCCGCGCCGGACGCCGTCATCATCGACCAGGCACCCATCCGCGGTTCGCGTCGTTCCTCCCCCGCGACCTACACCGGACTGCTCGATCCGATCCGCGCCTACTTCGCCAAGAAGACCGGGCAGCCGCCGTCACTGTTCTCCCCCAACTCCGACGGTGCGTGCCCCGACTGCCAGGGCGGTGGCGTCATCTTCACCGATCTCGGGTTCACCGACCCGGTGACGAGCACGTGTGAAACTTGCCAGGGCAGGCGGTTCCGATCGGGCGCGATCCGGCACACCGTCGACGGCATCAGCATCGCCGACATCTTCGAGATGTCCGTCGAGGACGCGCAGGACTTCTTCGAGGTCAAGAAGATCCGCGACATCCTCCGTCGGTGCCGGGACGTCGGCCTCGGCTACCTCTCACTCGGCCAGAACCTGTCGTCCCTCTCCGGCGGCGAACGTCAACGGCTCAAGCTCGCCACCGAATTGGTCGGGTCGTCACCGGTGCTGGTTCTCGACGAGCCGACGACCGGTCTGCACCCGTCGGACGTGTCGAACCTGATCGCGTTGCTGTCCGGGATGGTCGACGAGGGCAGGTCGGTGATCGTCATCGAACACAACCTCGACGTCATCGCCGCCGCCGACTGGGTCATCGACCTCGGCCCCGACGGCGGGCACAACGGCGGGCTGATCACCTTCACCGGCACCGTCGACGAGTTGGTGCTCTCCGACACCCACACCGGCACGTACCTGGCACGGAGCCTGGGCCGCTGACCGCGACCCGATAGTGTTGGCGCTGGAAGAGACACCGGAAACACAGGAGTGGCAGTGCAGCGTCGATCGGCACGAATGATCTCAGCCGGGTTCGCGGTCGTCGCGCTGGTCGCGACCGGTTGCGGCGGCACGACGGCGGACTCCCCGCCGACCACCACCTCGGCCGCGGCGTCGAGCGGGGAGTTTCCGAGGACGATCGCGTCGGGCCCGGACGGCGGGACCGTCACCATCGACGCGATGCCTCGTTCGATCGTCTCGCTGAGCCCGACGGCGACGGAGACCCTGTACGCCGTCGGCGCGGGTGAGCAGGTGGCGGCCGTCGACGATCAGTCGGACTATCCCGCCGACGCACCGAAGACCGGGCTGTCGGCGTTCACGCCGAGTCTCGAGGCGATCGTCGCGTACGACCCGGACCTGGTCATCACCTCCACCGACCTCGGCCTCGTGACGTCCACTCTGGCCGAGGCCGGCATTCCGACGCTGCTGGTTCCGGCCGCGACGAGCCTCGACGACGCGTACTCGCAGATCGAACGCGTCGCGGATGCCACCGGGCACGACGCCGACGGCGATGCGGTGGTCGCCCAGATGCGGTCCCGGATCGACGCTGCCGTGGCGAGCGTTCCGGATCGTGATCAGCCGCTGACGTACTTCCACGAACTCGACGACACGCTGTACACCGTGTCCAGCCAGAGCTTCGTCGGCCAAATCTACGGACTGTTCGGCCTCGAGAGCATCGCCGACGGCTCCGATGCGGGCGACTACCCACAACTGTCCGCCGAAACGGTGATCACCACGGATCCCGATATCGTGTTCCTCGCCGACGCCCAATGCTGCGGCGTGACAGCCGAATCCGTCGCCGCTCGGCCGGGGTGGGGTTCGATGACCGCCGTCCGAGACGGCAGGATCTTCCCGATGGACGAGGACCTGTCGAGTCGGTGGGGCCCACGCATCGCAGACCAGGTGGAAGCCGTCGCCGCTGTGGTGCAACAGATTCCGGTGTGAACTCGGCGGGTGACCGAACACTGCGATCACCCGCCGCGCTCTAGACGATGCTGTCGCGGTGCATGGCCTCGATCTCGTCGGCGCTGCACCCGATTTCGGTCAGCACCTCATCGGTGTCGGCACCGTGCTTGCGTCCGGTGTGTCTGATGCTTCCGGGGCTACCACCCATCCGCCACATGACGTTCTGCATGCGCACCGGACCGAGGTCGTCGTCCTCGACGGTCGTCACCATCTCGATGGCGTTGACCTGTGGATCGGACAACAGGTCGCTCGGCTTGTAGACGGGAGCGACTGCCGCGCCTGCCTTTTCGAACTCGTCGATCACCACGTCTTTCGTCCGCTCGCCGATCCACCCGCCGACGTACTCGTCCAGCAGATCCGCGTGGGCGGCGCGCTGACGCCCGGTGGCGAACCATGGTTCGTCGAGCACCTCGGGGTGGCCCACCAGGACCAGCACGCGCTCAGCGATCGAATTGGCGCTCGTGGAGATCGCCAACCAATGACCGTCCGCGGTCTTGTACAGGTTGCGGGGCGCATTGTTGCTCGACCGATTGCCCGTGCGTTCCTGATCGATCCCCAACTGGTCGGCGTAGATGACGCCCGGCCCGACCGCGGCCATGATCGGGCTCAACAGATCCAGGTCGATCTGCTGACCCTGACCGCCGTTGTTGGTTCGGTGCAGCAGGGCCATGGACACCGCCGACGAGCCGGCGATCCCGGCGAGGGAATCGGCCAGTCCGAACGCAGGAAGCGTCGGCGGTCCGTCTGCTTCACCGGTCAGATGCGCAAAGCCACTCATCGATTCGACGAGCGTCCCGAAGGCCGGCCGGGTGGCGTACGGCCCGGTCTGACCGAAACCCGTGACACGCAACAGGATCAGACCCGGATTGAGCTCGGACAGCACGTCGTATCCCAGTCCCCAGCGTTCGAGGGTTCCCGGCCGGAAGTTCTCGACCACCACGTCGGCTTCGGCGGCGAGACGACGAAAGAGTGCTCCGCCCTGTGCATTTCCGAGGTCGAGAGTCATCGTTCGCTTGTTTCGACCGATCATCGTCCACCACAGCGGGTGACCGTCCTTGTCCAGGCCGTGTCCGCGCATACCGTCGGGCTTGGTGGGGTGCTCGATCTTGATGACCTCCGCCCCGAAATCGCCGAGGATCTGCGCGACGAGAGGGCCGGCGAGGATCGTCGAGATATCGAGAACTCTGATGCCCTCGAGCGGGCCCGTCACAGGTACGGACGGTGCAGGTAGCGGCCTGCCGGCGCACCGGCGACGGCACCGTCGGCGAGTACCCGCTGACCACGGACGAACGTGTCGGTCACCTTGGCCCCGAGCTCGAATCCCTCGAACGGTGTGTACTCCTGCGCCGACTCGGAATCCTCAGGCCGGACGGTCCAGGTGTGATCGGGGTCGATGAGGGCGACGTCTGCGTCCATACCGACGGCGATGTCTCCCTTGCCCGGCAGCCCGTAGCGTCGGGCCGGGTTGAGCGAGGTCAGCTCGGCGATGCGACGCCAGCTCAGGCCGCGCTTGCGTCCTTCGCTGACCAGTCCCGGGAGCAGGTACTCGGCACCGCCGAAGCCGGACTTCGCGGCGAAGATGTCGCCGCGGTCCTCGGCGAACTTCTTCTCGTCCTTGCAGCACGCGTGATCGCTGACGACCCAATCGATGTCGCCGGCGAGCAGGTGCTCCCACAGCGCTTCGACGTCGTCACGCGGACGCAACGGCGGGTTGACCTTGCCACCGAGTCCGTAGGCGGTGTCGATATCGGCCAGCAGGTGCCCGATGGTGACCTCGCGGCGAAAGTTGACGTGCGGGAATGCCTTCGCCATCCGCATCGCCGCGGTCAGAGCCTTGCGCGACGACAGATGCAGCAAATTGATGTTGGGCAGCTGCGTCTCGTCTGCGAGGAACGACGCGATGGTGACGGCGAGGCCCTCGGAATGCGGTGGCCGCGACGCGCTGTATGCGGCGAGGCCCTCGAGGGTGCCCTCCTCCTCGACGATCTTGGTGTACGCGCTCATGATCTCGGCGGTCTCGCAGTGCAGCGACAGCGAGATGTGATCGGCCTTGTCGCCCATCTGCTCACGGGCAGCCTGGATGCCGCGCATGACGAACTCGAAGTGCGCCAAGTCGTAGCGCTCCCCCTCGGGCGTCATGAGGAACTCGCTCTGATCGGTGGACCGGCCGTGGAGCCCGTGGCTACCGTAGAACATGAAGATCTTGAACGATGTGACGCCGTGGTCGGCGATGAGCGAGGGGATTTCGTCGATGTGTTCCTTCGACATCGGCGCGAGGTGGTACGCGTAATCGACGTAGGGTCGTCCCTCGGTGGCCTCGAGGACCTTGGGGAACACATCAGCGTAGGAACCGCCGGTGTTCATGTAGTACTGGCCGGTCCGCATGTAGGACAGCGACGTGGTCACGCCGCCCTGGACGCACGCCCGCGACTCGGTCTCGGCATCCTCACCGAGCGAGTTGTAGATACCCCAGTGCTGGTGCGCATCGACGACGCCTGGAAACGCGATCTTGCCTGCTGCGTCGACGACGGTGTCCGCCGCGGAGGCATCGATGTTCGCTTCGATTCGGGTGAACTTGCCGTCTTCGATGAGCAGGTCCAGAAATTCGCCCTCGTCGGGGGCATCGGATCCTGCACGAACTACGCGCGCATTGGTGATCAAGAGCGTTGACATGGTTGTCCTTTCGATTTTTTCACAAGAGTGCAGTTGATCGGAGTGAGCTTGCCGCGAGGTAAGCGAGTCCGAGAGCCGGGAGCAATCCGTTGCCTGCTAGATACCCGGCCGCACCGTGGCCGGAGATGCCCATCGCGGCACCGCCCGAGGCGAACAGACCGGTGATGGCGGAACCGTCGGTGCGCAGAACACGTGCGTTCTCGTCCACGACGAGCCCACCCTGGGTGTGGAACAACGCGGGCACGATCTTGATGGCGGCGTACGGCCCGGCCAGCGGGTGCTCGAAAGAGTTGCGGCCGAACGGATCCGACGCCTCTCCCCGCGCATAGCTTTCCACAGCGACGAGCTCCTCCGCCACTGCCGCAGGCGGGAGCCCGGTTGCGGCAGCAAGACTCTCCGCATCGTCGGCCCACACCGCGGCACCCGAGTCGACGGTCTGCTGGAAGTCCTTGAACGACAAACAACTGTCGTAGATCTCGCGGTCGATGACAACCCAGCCCTCGGAGCCGGGCCTGGCGGCCAGAGTGGCCGCGTATTCGGAGTAGCCGGTCGTCTCGTCACCGAACCGGCGACCGGTCGAGTCGAGCACGACACCGCCGTGCATCACCGTCGCCCATCCGACGAGCGTCGTCGCCTGCTTCGACAGTGCTGCGTGCCCCTGGTACGCATCGAGGTATGCCGAGTCGGCACCGAGACGACGTCCGATGGCCAGCGCATCCCCGTTGGAGTGCTCACTGCCGTGATAGCGCGCCGCGGATATCTCCGGCACGTACTGTGCCACCATGTCCGCATTGGCACCGTAACCGTTGGTGGCCAACAGAACTGCGCGGGTGGGAACGACATCGACGCTACCGTCGGGCATCGTGATGCTCACCCCGTCGACAGCCCCGGCGGTGTCGACGGACACGTCGGTCAGGCGGGCGGGAGTCAACATGTCGATCCGCGGCTCGTCCGCGACCGCTCGGGCGAGGTGCTCGAGCATCGCGCTGCCGTGGCGGCCTTCGACTGTGTGGCAACGCAATTGCGAGTGACCCGGGTACGCGAAATCAGT
The DNA here is from genome assembly GCF_038069675.1 of Rhodococcoides navarretei. Classification (NCBI taxonomy): domain Bacteria; kingdom Bacillati; phylum Actinomycetota; class Actinomycetes; order Mycobacteriales; family Nocardiaceae; genus Rhodococcoides; species Rhodococcoides navarretei. The sequence goes on along the minus strand of NZ_JBBPCN010000001.1, from coordinate 1,453,538 downwards.
GACGAGCGTGAGCGGCAGCTCGACGTGATCTGCGAGCCATTCCACCAGCGGCGCACTGACATCGGCCAGGGTGGACGCCAGACGAAGATCGGCACTACCCTTCGTTTTGCGCAAGACATCGTCCAGAAACTGCTGCGGCGAATCCTCGATTCCGGCCTCGCGCTGCCACCGTGAACCGGCACCGGGGATCATGGCCGTGGACATTGCCGTGTTGTTGCCCCGCTTGAAGTGCGTGCTGGCCTCGACCACAAGCACGTCGAGCCCGAGCTGGGCCGCACGCAGAGCAGCAACGAGTCCGCCGCCCGCGCCCGCCACCACCAGGTCGGGACCGTCCTCGCTCATGCGGGGACCTGCAGATCGGAACGCAGACCCAGCAACCGCAGCGCCGTAGCCGTCGGATCGACGACCTGTGGTGACGTCGGTGGATCGACGAGATCGACTGCAGAGCAGGCATTGACGGCGATGGTGCACCGGAGTTTGCGCGCGTGTTCCGAGACCGCTCTGCCCCAGGCTCCGGCGTCTGCGATGTCGTGCACACCGAGCCCGAGCACCTCGGTGGCCTCGGCGACTATCCCGTAGAACCCGAGTCGGCGGTCCAGTTCTGCGGCGATGGCGTCGTTTCTCGCCAACGCACCGATCCGATGTCCCTGGGAGGCATAGAACGACGCCGTCAGCCGCGTGAGGCCGTAGAGCGGCCGCGCGAACGAATCCGCTTCCTCGGCGCAGGGGTCGAGCACGCAGTCGGGCAGGAACCCGTCGGCGTGCGTGTCGCGCACGGAGTGAAAGGCCTGCGACAGCACGTCTTCGGACCGTCTGACGTCGAGTTCGGTATCCAGTGCGCTCGGCGCATCGGGCCCGATGTTGCGGAGCTCGACGGTGATCCCCGCGGGTGAAAGGTGATCGTACCGATCCTGCCGGCGCCGCAGTTCTGCCGCGTCTACGTCGATCGGGGTGAAAGCCAAGAGGTGCATGTGAGGTGGACTCCTAAATGCCGAGGTAGGCAGCTTTGACTCGCTCGTCGTGTGCCAGTTCGGGTCCGGTGCCGGTCAGCACGATCGACCCGCTTTCGATGACGTAGGCCCGATCCGAGATGGCGAGTGCCTGCGCGGCGTTCTGTTCGACGATCAGCACGGTCACACCCGAATCACGGATACGTACGATCGCGTCGAGAACTTGAGCTGCCAGCTTGGGAGCGAGCCCGACGGACGGTTCGTCGAGTGTCAGTACCCGCGGCTTCGACATCATGGCGCGCCCGATGGCGAGCATCTGCTGTTGACCGCCGGACATCGTGTTGGCCCGCTGTTCTCGTCGTTCGGCGAGAATCGGGAACAGGGCGTAGACCTGGTCGAGGGACTCCTTCACGCCGCTGCGTTTCTGGGTGTACGCGCCCATCTCGAGGTTGTCGGCCACGGTGAGGCTGCCGAACAACGCCCGATCCTGGGCGACGTGCACCAGCCCGGCTCGCACGATCCGGTCCGCGCGCATCCCATGGATTGCAGTGCCGTCCAGCATGATTTTGCCACCGGACGTGGACACCAGGCCGGACAGCGCACGCAGCGTTGTCGTCTTGCCCGCACCGTTCGCGCCGATCAGGGAGACGATCTCGTGCCGTTCGACCGACAGGGTCAACCCGTGCAGGATCTCGAGCCGACGGTATCCGGCGTGCAGGTTGTCGATTTCGAGCATCATGCAGTCTTCTCCTCTCCGAGGTATGCCTCGACGACGCGGTCGTCGGCAACGACCGTGCGTGGGTCGCCCGAGGTGAGCACTGCACCTTCGTGCATGACCACCAGACGCTCGGACAGGGCCATCACCGCCGCCATGATGTGCTCGACGAACATCACCGTCTGACCTTGCTGATGCACCGTGCGCAGCAGTTCGATCATCGGTGCCCGCTCGGCTGGAACGAGCCCGGCGAGTACCTCGTCGAGGAGTACCACGCGCGGTTCCATGGCCAGTGCGCGCGCGAGTTCGAGTCGTTTGAGGCCTGCCGTCGACATGGTCGAGACCTTGCCGCCGACCTGGTCGGACAGCTGGACACGGTCCAGAACTTCGAGGGCATGCCGCCGGGCATCCTTACGCGACTTGCGCTTCGACAATGCGGCGATGGTGACGTTCTCGAGCACCGACATCGAGTCGAAGGGGCGCATCAACTGGAACGTCCGCACCAGCCCGGCGCGCGCGATCTTGCTCGCAGGCCATCCGGTGATGTCCGTTCCGTCGAAGATCACTCGCCCTGCTGTCGGGGGCTGCTCACCCGACAGCAGGGAGAACAGGGTCGTCTTTCCTGCCCCGTTGGGACCGATGATGCCGAGGAATTCGTGCTCGGGTACATCGAGGCTGACCTCGCGCACCGCGTGGATGCCAGAGAAGGACTTGCTCAGGTTCTCGATGGTCAACAAACTCATCGGTTCCACCTCTCACGGATCGTCCCGAAGATTCCCTTGGGCAGGAAGATCACGATCGCGATCAGAATTACCGAGTACGCGGCAACGTCCAATCCGATTGTGCCCTGCAGGAATTCGAGGAAGGCAGGTGGGTTTCTCAGCAGCTGATTGATCAACTCCGACAACGGCCCGATCACGGCTGCACCGATGACCGGCCCCCAGATCGTTCCGATGCCGCCGATGACGGCCGGCACGATCGCTTCGACGGAAACGGCCGAACCGAAGGCCTGTTCCGGGCCCACGAAGAAGTAGTACTGCGTGTAGTAGACGCCGGCGACGGCGGTGAGGGCACAGCTCGCAGCAACGGCGATCAACCGATACTTCATCGTGTCGATACCGAGCGAGGCTGCGGCAGTTTCGTCGTCGCGGGTGGCCTGGACGAATTGCCCTGCCCTGGAACGGGTGTAGAAGATGGTGCCGAGAACCGCGAGGGTCAGGATGACCAGCGGGATCCAGACGTAGTTGGGGCTGCCCTTCTCGAACTGCAGCATCCACCACGAATCACGCGGCAGAATGGGCACATTGAAACCCTCGGTCTTGTTGAACACCTCCAGGTTCTGCACCAGCAGCAGGAACATCTGCGCAAAAGCGAACGTGGCCAACGCGAAGTAGGACCCGGCGAGCCGGTAGCGCAGGCACAGATAGGCGATGAGCGTTCCCACCACAGCCGAGAGAGTCGCCGCGATGATCATCGAGATCCACGGCGATACACCGTGGTCGACCAGCAGATACGCGCCGGTGTACGCACCGATTCCGAAGAAGGCGGCGTGTCCGAAACTGAACATGCCGCCGAAACCACTCATGATGTTCCACGCTACGGCCATCAGCGCGAAGATCAGGGTGCGGACGGCGACCGTCTGCGCCTGCTCACCGAGAATCAGTGGCAATGCCGACACCACGACGAATCCGATTGCGAGCGTGATCAACTGGCGACGGAGCCAGGTGTCTTTCAGTCGTGGGTCGTCGTGCACCGCGCTGGGTGCAGCAGCTGTCGTTGTCATCGGCGCGCTCCGTACAATCCTTCGGGCTTGAGAAACAGGACGAGAACGAACACCGCGAATACCAGGATCAGCGAGCCTGTTCCGGGGAGGTACAGCGCGCCGACGGTCTGCACCAGGCCGATGACGAGGCCACCGACCATGGCTCCGACGACACTTCCGAGTCCGCCGAGAACCACGATCACGAACGCCAGGATGGTGAATTGCTCTCCGACCGACGGCGTCAGGCTGGTGAACGGCGTCATCAATCCGCCGGCGACCGCGACACAGGCCGCGCCGATACCGAAGGTGAGCGCATAGACCCGCCCGATGTCGACGCCGACCAGTTTGGCTCCCTCGGAATTGGATGCGACTGCGCGAATGGACAATCCGAGTGGCGTCCGCTTCAGCACCGCGGTGAGCGCGACGGCCACCAACGCAGCCCCGATGAACGCGATCACGCGTGGCCACGCCGCGACGGCGCCGAGTACGTCGAGGGAACCGTCGATCGGAGCCTGCACCGATTGCGGTCGCCCACCGAAGATCATCAGCAGCACGTTGATGATCAGCAGCGACAGACCGAGGGTGACCAGGAGCGGCCCGTCGTGGCTGCCACTGACGGTCAGTTTCGTCAGCAGTGTTGCCTGAACGACCATGCCGAACAGGAACATCACCGGAACCGCCAGCAGTGTCGCGAGATAGACCGGCAGACCTGCGGTGGACAACGCGTACACGATGTACATCGCCATCGTCAGCATCGCGCCCTGGGCGAAGTTCACGATTCCGAGGACACCGAAGATGAGCGTCAGTCCGACGGAGATCAGTGCGTACACACCGCCGAGGAGAAGTCCGGAGACCACCGACTGTGTGACCAGGCCCTGATCTTTCCCGCCGACGAGATAGATCACCGCCATGATGACGACGATCGCTGCTGCGACCGGGATACCGGGGTTCAGACCCGAGAGGCTCTTCTTTCCCGTTTTCTCCGCAGTCGAGGTAGCGGCCGTCACTGGCCGGCTCCTACGGGGAACTCGATTGCGGCCGTGGCGAATTCCTCGGGGAACACCTGGGCGACTGCTCCGTCGCGAACCTGCATGACGATGACGGTGGCGTTCTTGTTCTGCCCGGTTTCGTCGAACTCGATCGGTCCGCTGAAGGCGAGCAGCGGATCCTCGATCGAGACACCGGAGATGGCGTCGCGCAGATCTTCCGGATCACTCGATGCTCCGTCGTTCAGGCCCGCCGCGATGACCTCGACCGCCTGGTAGGACAGCATTGCCGCGGTTTCCATGGGCCGTCCGTATTCGGCCTCGAACCGCGAGCGGATATCGGTGACGCGGTCGCTGGTGGCGTCGTAGTGGTAGTTGGCGCTCAGCACGCCTTCGCCTGCCGCGCCTGCAGCACTGGGGAACGAGCTGTCGTCGAACGCGCCGTTGGCAATTCCGTAGACCCCTTTGACGTTCAAGTTCAACTGTTCCACCGCGCGGGCGATCAACAGACCGTCCGGGTAGTAGCCGGTGGCGACGATGACGTCGGGATTGGACACTGCGGCCTCACGGACCTGAGTGGTGGCGTCCGAGAAATTGGTTGCGGGATAGGTGATTTCCTGCACCGATGAGATTCCCTGGTTGGCCGCCTCGGCCTGGAACGCGTCGAAGACGCTGTCTCCGAAGGATCCCTCGATGTGCAGGTAGGACACTCGGTCGATGGGCTGACCGGTCTGCTCCTCGATAGCGGCCAGTGCCTTGGCACCATCGGTTCCCATGCTGGAAGCGTTCGGCTGCATGCGGAAGGAGTACTGGTAACCCTGGTCGAGGATCTTGTCGTCCACCGCCACATCGATCACGAGCGGCACCCGGGATCGCTCGGCGACCGAGGCGACGTTCTGCGTGACATCACTCTGGTACGTGCCGATGAGCGACACCGCGCCCTCGTCGATCAGTCGCTGCGCCTCACTCTGTCCGACCTCTGCTTTGCCCTGACTGTCGCCCGACACCAATTCCAACTGCCGACCGTCCATGGACGAAATGCCGCCCGCTGCATTGATATCGGCCACGGCGAGTGCCGCACCGTCGTTCATCAGCCCGCCCACACCTGCCAGAGCTCCGGTGGTGGGGTGAACCGATCCGATCTTGATGGGTCCGGAGTCGTCCGAACCGGTGGAGGAGCCACATGCTGCCGCACCCACGACTGCAACGGCTGTCAGCACACCTACGAGCTTCTTCATTGTCGAATCTGCCTTCCGCGCCCATCGGCGCCGAGTCGAACCACTGGGCGGAACCAACCGTTCCGCTGAGCGCACCATCAGATTGATGATTGATCTCGCTGGAATCGAGTATGGCACGCATCACGGCCTCAGAACAGGCTCTTCCGTCAATTTCTTGTTACGGGTATGGTTCGCCCAGCGGAACGGCCGCGTATCCCGAAAGGTGACACTTATGGTCAACAGGCCTGTACTGGAGACGTCGACGGGCACAGAGTCGGCCGATCGAGTTGCCGATGTGCTCATCGCCTTCGCCCAATCCGATCGAGCGCTCGGCGTGTCCGAGATCGCCCGCACCCTGGACCTGAGCAAGGCTGTGGTGCACCGCATTCTGCAATCGCTCGCATCACGATCGATCGTGCAGCCGGTGGCGGGCGAGTCGACGTATTCACTCGGCCCGGCGGCCATCGGACTCGGCACCAAGGCGTGGAGCCAGCTCGACGTCCGGTCCATCGCGGCTCCGGTGCTTCGCGCGCTGCGGGCGAACACACGCGAAACCGCAACGCTCTCGGTACTTGTCGGCCACCGACGCGTCTATCTCGATCAATACGAGAGCCCTCAGGAGGTGAAGATGGTCGTCGAGATCGGACCTCAGTACGCGTTGCACTCGGGCGCATCGAGCCGAGCGATCCTGGCGTTCCTCCCCGATCGGTTCGCGGAGGAGGCCTTTCAGGAACTGCGCAGCAATTCTCCTGACGCCGACGAGACCCGCTTTCGCGCTCGCCTCGCCGAGATCCGCACCAACGGATACGCAACCTCGACGAACGAGCGAAACACCGGTGCAGCCTCGATCGCCGCGCCGTTCTTCGACGCCGCAGGGCACGTGCTCGGTTCGGTCAGCTCCTCCGGCCCCGCCTTCCGCTACTCATCGTCCGCAGACGACGAACACATCGTTCACGCCGGCCAAGTTGTCGCGGCGGCCCAGTCCATCACCACCATCCTGGAAGCGCGTGCAGCTCGATGACCCCCACCTCCGCCCGGTCGTTCCTCTACGTACCGGCGAACAAGCCCGAATTGTTCGACAAGGCCGCGGGCGGTGCCGCCGACGCTGTGATCATCGACCTGGAGGATGCGGTTCCACTGCCGGAGAAGGACCGGGCGCGTGCCGCTCTCACGCGATGGTTGGCCTCGGAGCCGTCGACCGATACCCAGATCTGGATCCGCGTCACCCCCGAATTCATGACGCAAGACCTCGAGGCCGTCGCCGAGGGCGGAGTCACCGGCATCATGGTGGCGAAGTGTTCGGTCGAGTCACTCACGCGTGCAGACCGATTGCTCACCCAGCACAATCTGGGCGAGGTCGAACTCATCGGCCTCATCGAGACCGCGCACTCGCTGCGCGCCCTGCCGGAAATGGCTCGATGCAACAGAGTACGAACCTTCGGGATCGGTGAGGTCGACCTGCTCGCCGATCTACGGATCACCCGTTCGGCGGCCACCGAGCCGATGATCGACGCTGTTCGCCTGAACGTCGTGATCGATTGTGCTGCTGCGGGACTGGCGGCACCTATTGCACCGACGTCCACCGATTTTCGTGACCTGGACGGTTTCGTCGGCACCACAGAACGTTTCGTGCAGATGGGATTCCGAGCCCGGACTGCGTTGCACCCCCGTCAGGTTCCGATCATCAATGCAGCGCTCACGCCGTCGGTGGACGATGTCGATACAGCACGTCGACTGGTACAGCTCTACACGGATTCGCAGGGCGGACCGACCGTCGACGACAACGGACGGTTCGTCGACGAGGCAGTGGTCCGGGGCGCGCGAGAGATTCTCGGCCGGGCCTGAACTGGTCGAACTTGCAGCTCGGGCACCGCCACACGAGTGACGGTGCCCGAGGACTGTCCTATTGCTGCGTGGGCGATTTCAGATCGGTCAACGGCGCAAGCAGTGCTCCGATGTCGGTCAGGTCTCCGAGTCGATCGCATCGACCGGCAAGGTCCTTCAGCTCGACTTCGGTGAGGAACGGCCGTGCGTTACTGGTGAACTTGGTCGAGACCTCGTCGAAGGACAGCGGTCGTTCGGGTCCGCCACGCGTGGTGAGTACCTCTTCGACCAGCACTGTTCCGTCGATCAGTGTTGCGGTCAGCACCGCCGGGAACTGATGCGGGAAGATGGCGTCGCACTTCGGATCCGGTACGACGTCGACCTTGGCCATCAGGGCCCGTCGATCCGCCGACTTCGCCAACTCGTCGGTGTAGTCCTCCAGTGCCGCACCGAGTCCGCCCCCACCCAGCAGGCCGACGACCACGGCGTACGGGCCGCTGAACTGCGCCATGTAACCGGTCTCGGGCGTGCGCTTGACATCGATGGGTTCGCCGATGGTACGCAGATTCGCAGCGGGCACCCCGAGCTCGAGCTTCTCGATCTGCTCCGGCCGGATTCCCCTCGCCCGCAGAGCTGCTCCCGCGTCGATTGCGGCATGGGTGAAGTGATTGGCGGGATACGGCTTGAAGAAGATTCTGGGAACGGCCCACTCGGTGCCGAGTCCGTCCAGAATCTCGTTGGCTCGGCCCGGCTCGTGCAGCCAGGCCTGGAAGAAGCCGAACCGTCCTTCGAGGACCGTCGGCGGCCCCGTGATCCCATGTCGCGCAAGCCCTGCCGCGGAGAGCGCGGAGTGCGCAGCCCAACCGCAGTGCACGCGCTTGACGGTGCCACCGGTGCGGTTGGCCTCGATGATGCCCGACGCCATCGACGCGGCAATACCCATCGTGTCCACGATCTGCTCCTCGGACGCACCACCGATGACAGCGGCGGCCACGGCGCTTCCCATCGCACCGCAGATGGACGTCGCGTGCTGGCCGTGCTCGAAGAACACCGAGTTCTTGGTGGCCGGGTCGAATCCCGCCATACCGATGCGCACACAGACTTCGAGCCCGATCGCGATGCCTCGTACGAGTTCTCGACCGTCGGCTCCGTGCTCCTGAGCGGCAGCGAGAGCCGCGGGCACCACGCTGGCGCTCGGGTGCAGGATCGACGGGAGGTGTGTGTCGTCGAAGTCCAGTGAGTGTGCGAGCACTCCGTTGACGAACGCTGCCAACGCGGGAGGAAGGGCAATGTCGAGGCCGATCGCGGATGCCGTTGCTGCCCCGCCTTGTTCACGGGCCCATTCGGTCGCGGCCTTGCTCGTCTCCAGGTCGGTAGCTGCCACGGCGATCCCGAGCGTATCGAGCACCCGCATCCCCACCGATGCGATCACGGCGTCGGGCAGATCCGGATAGCGGGTGGTCGCAGCAAAATGCGCCAGGTGTTGCGCGAGTGTGCGTTCGGTCATGCGGACGTCACCGCCAGCGGCCGGACCGGCGAACCCGTTGCACCAAAGATGTTGAGCGGAACGAGAACGAACGTGAACTCGAACAATTCCTGCTGGGAGAGCTCTTCGAGGTCCAGCGCTTCGATGATGTAGATCCCGCTCTCTACCAGCAGAACTCGGTGCGCGGGTAGCAGCGCATGTCCGCCACCGGGGGCGAGCCGCTCGAACGCGATCGTATCCGCACCCGCAGCGTGGACACCCTTGTCCGCCAGCCACTGCGCGCCGGCTTCTCCGACCCCGGGAACTCCGGACGGACCACCGACGTAGGGCAGCCCCTCAGCGAACAACTGCCCCCAGCCGCTGCGGATCAACACGACATCGCCTCGTTCGATCTCGATTTTCTCTGCAGCGCATGCCGATTGCAGATCGTCGACGGTGATCTCGTATCCACCCTCGCAACGACCGACACCGAGGAGTCTCGGGATGTCGAGCAGCACACCACGGCGGATCATGGGTTCGATGGTGTGCACGCCGTGTTCGACGTATTTACCGCCCAGGCACGACTGACCGGCATCGGCCCCGCCGTGCAACTTTCCGTCGTGACTGACGTGGGCCAGCGCGTCGATATGAGTGCCCACATGCGTTCCGGTGGTGATCATGTCGTTCGCAGCGCTACCGCCATCCGCTCTGGTCACGTCACCGTGTCTACGCGGCAGGGTGTGCCAGAACTGCGGATGATTGGGCGATTGCGGCATGCCGACTCTCAACTGCCTACCGAGATCGACTGCGCGCACGCCCCCCTGGACTGCACGAAGAAGTTGATCGGACATTGCTTCTTCTCCTCGTTAGACGCTGCGCGCGCACCTCGCACCAGCGTAAATATTGTTTCGCCAGACGGAACGCTAATGACCTGCAAGAAGCCGTTCCAGCGGTAGACCGAGCGTAGCAGTCCCCTGCTCGCACGTCTCGATCATTGACTCTTTCTTTTTCGGCCTTCTACAGTCCACGGATGAACGGTTCTTCCGCGTTTCGCTCAACGGAACATATGTCTGCGGTGGACGCCTTGGCCACAGTGATGGTCGAACTCACAAGTGCGCCCCTGCCCGCACCGCTCGACGACCGGATTCGGTTGATTCTGTTCGATCTGCTGGGTGTCACCCTCGCCGGTGCCCGCACCGCCGAGATGGTCGCGGTGCGTCGTGAGTGGGATGCGGAGCCCGGATCGACGTACCCGATAGGCGGAAGCGTCGGCACCACCATCGACACGGCAGCCGAGCTCGACGCCATCGCATCGTGTTGCCTCGAGCTGGACGAGGGCAACAAGTACGCCGCCGGACATCCCGCCGCACATGTGCTTCCAGCGGCGATCGCTGCGGCCAGGCTGGCACCTACGCCGATCCCGGGTTCGACGTTCTTGGCGGCCGTCGTGGCGGGCTACGAGGTTGCTGCCCGATTCGGCTGGGCACTGACCCGCCACAGTTCCTGGCACACCCATGGGCACTGGGGTGCTACCGGTGCTGCCACGGCAGCGGCATTGCTTCGTGGCGCCGATGCGAACGAGGTCGCGGCGGCGATCGACTCGTCGTCTGCGCTGGTTCAAGTGGCACCATGGGCAGTGGTCCTCGACGGAAACTTCTCACGAAACCTGTGGATCGGCGGTGCCGCGCGCGCGGGCGTGAACGCGGCCAGGCTGGCTCGATCGGGGGTAGTGCACAACTCGGGGGCTATCGAACACACCCTGGGCGCACTGGTAGGGACGCTGGACACCGCCCGACTGACCGAGGACCTCGGCGATCGTTGGCTCACGTTGCAGGGCTATACGAAGCAACACGCCAGCTGCTCGTACACGCACGCCGCGGTGGACGCCGTACAGAGCCTGCGCGCGAGTGCCGACTGGTCTGCAGAGGACGTCGAACATGTACGGGTACGGACACATTCGCTGGCAGAACCCCTGTTTCGCCGACATCCCTCCAGCAGGCTCGGTGCCATGTTCTCGCTGCCGTTCGTCGTGGCAGCCGCCTTGGTTTCCGACGAGATAGACGTCGATTCTCTGGATCCCCGAGGTGCCGGCTTCTCCGCGGCCGAATCGTTGAGCGACCGTGTCGACGTCACGACATCGACCGAGCTCGACGCGCTGCTACCAGAGCGCCGAGCCGCCGAAGTGACGATCGAATTTCGGGACGGAACCACTCTTTCTGCGACCGCCCCCAATCCGGTGGGCGACATCGACCATTTCCCGATGAATTTCAGTGCGGTGCGCGCCAAGATCGCTCGTTTGGTCGGCGAATCCGATACCGCAGTCATCGAGGACATCGTCGACTCCCTCGGCGATACCGAGGACGTTGCAGCGCTGTTGCGCGCACTACCGAGTCGCTAGCGTCGACCGATGAGTACCTCGTCGACGAACTCGTCTGCAGCGCAGAACAATTTCTGCCGCAGCGAATCCGGCACAGTGACCGTCAGCTGCACGAGGTACTGATCGACGATGTGGTGGACAACCACGTAGCGGGTCCGCGCGAAGAGCAGATGCCCATCCCACTCGTACCGACCGGCGATCGCGACGGACGGTAGTCCGCGCAGCGATGCTCGATCGCGGCTGACCTCGACCCAGCCCGGCAACGTCCGTGTATCTCCGAACCCGCACTCCAGCAGGGACACCGGGTCCACCGATCGCGTCAATTTCCCCACCAGCGCCAGAGCATTCGGCACGAACCCGTCGACGGCGTTCGCCGGCGAACACAGCACCGCGGTGGCATGCGGGAACAGGTGCTCGGGAACCACGTCCCAGCCCGGCATCGTCGGCAGTTCGAGACCGAATCTGCTGCACTCGTCCAGATGTACCGGAACGGGCTCGACACCCTGCTGCTGCAAGAAGCTCTGCATCGAATGTTCCCGAGTAGTCACTGGACGTCCCGTCGACCCGACATCGATGCCGCTCGGTCTGCTGCGATGCGATCGAGGAACCGGGGCGGGCGAAGCAATTCTCGTGCGTCGTCGTGAGCAAGCTGTTCGCGCGCCCATGGATTGTCGCGACACCATTGCAACAGAGCAAGCAACGAATTGGGCTCGACCTTTTTCTCGCACACCATCAGCGTCAGTTCCTGATCCAATTCACTGTCGGCTTCGCGATACACAACGCGGACGGTGGGGTACAGATGCGGATGGGGGACCGCCGGATTCGGATGTGTCTGTGGCTGCAGGCCGACAATCCCGTCCCACGGAACAACCGTGACGTCGCTGGTCACCTTCCATGCCCGACGTCGATAGATCTCCTGCACTATGCCGTCGGGATGCAGTGAAATTCTCGTCCGGTTGACGATGACGAATCCCAGAACGAACCACAGAAGGCCCACCGGGGCTCCGACGAGCGTCGAGATCTCCGCCCTGAACTGGCGACGTCCAGGTTCGTCGTCCTTCCAGTAGAAGTACGAAAAGCCGAGCAGAACCGCGAAGGCGAAGATGAAGCTCCGGATCAGGAAGTCTCCGCGCCCGGGCACGGACAAACCACGTCCCGCCGCAGCCACCTCGATCGGTCGCACGAAACGCGACAGCCGCGCAGACCCTACGCCGGACATCACCACAGACTGTCCGAGTGCCACGATCACCAGAAACGCGAGCCACAACACGCCCATGAGCACATCCGGGGGAAGGGGCTCGAACAGAAGGACGGGGGTCACAAGAATCGCTACGGATGCCCCAGCGAGACCGACGAACGCTATGAGCCACCCGACATGCACACTGCGCCAGGTTCGCACCCATAATGGTTTCTGCTGTCCTACAGGGCTTTTACGCAGCGAACAGACGGCGTGCTTCGAGATGGCGTTGTTGTCTTCGTCTCGGCTCATTTCCACTTCGCCTCGAACAGCTTGGACACGCCGTAATTGACGGCACCTCCGAGAGCAATACCGATCGCCGCGCCGGCCACCGTGCCGGGTCCCGGAACGATCGAACCCGCCACGCTGCCGATGGCACCGAACACCCATGTCGTGGCGGCCCCGGCAGCGATGGGTGCTGCCTCGACGATGACGGCCTTGGTCGGGTCCATCCCGTCGTCGATGTTCTGAGCGAATCCGGGGATCGCTCCGGCCACACCACCGAACGCCCCGAGTCCGCGGCCGATGTTTCTGGCGACGTCGTCCACGGAACCGACACCTGGAAATTCGAGTGCTCTCCTCGTCACGTCGGCCATGCCTCCGATCACTGTCGACGCTATGGTCGTCGGCCAGTCCGGCACCCATGAGAACGATCCATCCGAGTTCTCGACGAACTTCCCGGTAGGGCTGCCGAGCGCAAGCGCGGTCAACAGCTTTGTGGGCTCGGCCAACTGCTGCGCAGCGTCGAGGGCGGCCCGCTCTGCCTGTTTCAGCGCATCTTGGATGTCCTCGGTCAACTGAGCTGCAGCAGAGCGCAGTTCGTCGGCCTGGCGTACCTTTTCCTCGCCGAGGCTGTCCGGTATCAGCGCAATCATCCCGTCGGGATCGACCACACCGTCTGCCCGTACGGCGAACCCGCTCCTGGTCGCCGCAGACACCTGCGCCTGCAGATGCGTCTTCGCGGCGTCGACCATTCCTGCTGCGGTCGCGAATGCCGCACCGAGCAAATCGATCTCACCGCACACCGAGCTCATCCTGGAGCATTCGGTCACCACTCGTTCGGCCGCGGCGGCTGCTGCCTCGCCGGTCCACGTCTCGGCCAGCACGTCCTGCTCCTCCAACACCCCGGTGCGCTGGCCGTTGACGCGTTCGACAATCTCGGCCAGTTCGATCATCGTCTTGCGCATCGACTCCGGCTCCCAGCCCGCGACGTGCGGAACCGTCGGAGTCATTTCGGCTCGTCCATCGCAGCGAGGCGGCGGGCGAGTTCGTCGTCGGCGATCTCGTAGTTCTGTGCGACACCACGCGCGATGTCCGCGACGCATTCGGCCCGACCGGCCAATGCTGCAACAGCTCCTGAAGCCGCCGCGGCCGCCGCTGCACACGCTGCGTGAAAGTCGCTTCCCTGCAACGCATTCTCCGATGTACGGAACGGTGCCAGCGCGTCCAACTCACGGATTGCCGCTCCGGTCCCCGACAACACATTCGAGAACTGCCGCAGGATCACTGGATCCACATTCACTGTCATGACGCTCCCCCGATTCGTACCGAATCGACGCCCGGTGAATCGGCGTCATCGGGTTTGACGCAGCGAGCCCGTGATCGGTTCCGTGCCGAAGCTAGGATCGCGACAGTTCCAGTCGCTCACGAAGCGGTGGTGGCACCAGCAAGTCGGGTGAGTCGTAGCCGGTCATGAGAATCCGGTTGACCGGGCCGTCCGTGCACCACTTCATCAATGCCAGAACGGCATTCGGCTCGGCTGCGAGCAAATGGATGCGAATCGCCATCCGGTCCGGTTGATCCAGCCGGTCGCGGGGACGCTCGATATCGAGCCCAGTCGCTCGGACGTACAGTACGGGCTCGGTGAACCCACTCCCCCGCTTCTCTGACGTTCGGTACGTCGAGGCCTCGTACTGCTCCACATCGTCCCAGCTCACGCGAATGTCGTGAGTGCGCGGAACGAAGAACATCCACGACCGTCGGCGTCTGACGAATCCGTCCGCGAACAAGCGCAGTTCGACGCTACTGCGAAACCCGAGCGTCACCAGCAGCACGACGGCACCAGTTCCGGCGATCGGCATGCCAACCGGAGCCAACATCTCGCTCCTGGCCAGAGCGACCCCGATCCCCGTCACAGCGATCGACGCAAACACGATCAACCAGAGCTTGGCCGTCCGGGGCGGAATGGACATGCCGCTCCCGTGTACGTCGTCCTCGATGCGCCGGACGAATCGGACCGGGATCCCCCACCGAATCACGTTGTCGTGGAGCCCGACCCAGGCGCAGATCACCACCGCCAGCAGAACCATCGGACCGATAGTGTGCCAAGGGTCGTCACCGCGCACTGCGAGCTGGCCACGATGGATCGAAACCGCCACCACTGCCACGGTTGCGATGATTGCCTGCCACAGGCGTCCCAACGTGTTCGGCCAGTACGGGACCCAGGTGGGTCGTTCTGCGTCGGTGTACTTCGTTTCACTCATGCGTCCCCCACAGTCGGTATCAGGTGTTGGACGCACCGGTGGTGCGATCGGTTCCCTGCTGCTCGGTTCGATGAGACGGGGATGCAACGCGTACCGTTGGCGCGGCTAACGACTTAGGAGGGCAACCGCAATGAACGGCCGTCGACTATCGTTCGCTGCCGCGGCCGGACTCGCGGCCGCGATGGGCGTCGGGCGATTCGTGTTCACGCCGCTGCTACCGATCATGGTCGACGCGGCGGAGGTGACCCCGAGCAGCGGTGCCGTCATCGCGACCGCGAACTACGCCGGCTATCTCGTCGGCGCAATCGTCTTGTCCGTGCGCCCGTCGATCAACACGACGACATCGTTCCGACTGTGGACAGTGGTCCTCGTCGCCAGCGAGTTGGCCATGGCCGCAGTCCATTCCACTGCAGCGTTCTCTGCCCTGAGATTTCTGGCGGGCCTGGCGAGCGCCGCGGTCTTCATCGCCTGCGCGAGCACCGTCACGAAGCATCGCGCCGTCGGCGCCTCACCCGGTATCGCGTTCGGAGGCGTCGGCGCAGGCATCGCGGCGTCGGGAATTCTGACGCTGCTTCTCGGACCGCACCTGTCCTGGGAGGCGCTGTGGGTGTGCTCGGCGCTGCTGACAGTGGTCCTCGTCGCCCCGGCGTGGACGCTGCGGGTGCATGCCGAGCCCGCAACGCGGGCTGCGCCCGGCGACATCGACGGCAGGACCCGAACCGTATGGCGGACATTGCTGTTCGCGTACTTCCTCGAGGGTCTCGGCTACATCGTCGTCGGCACGTTTCTCGTGGCGGCGGTCGGTGGCCACGGCAGCACGTCGGTCGGTCCGGCGGTGTGGATCGTCGTCGGATTCGCCGCGGTACCGGCGACGGTGCTGTGGCAGGCAGTCGCCCGCCGAACCAGCATGCGCAACGCCCTGGTGGCGGCGTTCGCTTTGCAGTCGATCGCAGCAGTGCTCCCCGCCCTGACCGGGAACACCGTCGCCGCCGTGTTCTCGGCTCTGCTGTTCGGCGGAACGTTCATGGGCATCACGATGCTGACGATGAGCACCGCTCAGACACTGCCCATCGGACGTACCGCGGCAACACTGACGGCCGTCTACGGCGTCGGGCAGGTACTCGGCCCACTGATCGTCGCACCCGCCATCGGGGACTCCTACTCGATCGCCTTCGCCATCGCGACCGGGGTACTGGTGCTGGGAACCGTAGCTTCCGTCCGAGTGTTGCGGCTGTCCGCGTAGGGCCACCAGCAAAACCGGTTCGGTCCCGACAGGAGTATCGCCACGTGACGGAGATCGCGCCGGGCCTCTACCTGGGCTTTCCTCTTGCGGTGGCGGTCGCTCTGCATTTCTATGTTTGATACGCCCTCGGCACAGGGAAGGCGTCGAACTGGCGCACGTGAGGCACATCGATCCGAACGCGCCACTACATTCGAGGAGAATTTCACATGCCCACCACAGTGGCCGATCAACTCGTTCGAGGACTCGTCGACGCCGGCGTACAACGCATCTACGGCATCGTCGGCGACAGTCTCAATCCAGTGGTCGACGCGGTGCGTCGAACCGGTGGATCGGCCAAGGGCGGCATCGATTGGATTCATGTCCGCCACGAGGAGGCTGCGGCGTTCGCTGCATCCGCCGACGCGCAGACCACCGGCACGCTGGCCGTCTGCGCGGGTTCGTGCGGACCCGGCAACCTGCATCTCATCAACGGCCTGTACGACGCACACCGTTCCGGCGCACCGGTTCTGGCGATCGCCTCGCACATTCCCAGCAGTGAGATCGGTTCGGGCTATTTCCAGGAGACGCACCCCGACCGCCTCTTCGGTGAGTGCTCGCTCTACAACGAATTCGTCTCCACCGCCGAGCAGGCACCTCGGGTGTTCCGCGCAGCGATCAATGCGTCCATCACCGGCGGTGGCGTGTCGGTCTTGACGCTCCCCGGCGACATCGCCGAGCTGTCGGCTGCCGGAACGATGGATCCGATCGCCATTCCCACCGCACCGGTGGTCACCCCTCCCACGGCGGACATCCAAAAGCTGGCCGACGCCATCAACAACGCCGAGAAGGTCGCCATCTTCGCCGGCTACGGCGTCAAGGGCGCTCACGACGAGGTGGTCGCGTTCGCCGACACCATCGGCGCTCCCGTCGGACATTCGTTGCGCGGCAAGGAATTCATTCAATACGACAACCCGTACGACGTCGGCATGACAGGGTTGCTGGGATACGGCGCGGCACACGCGGGGATCCACGACGCAGATCTGCTCATCTTGCTCGGTACCGACTTTCCGTATCAGCAATTCCTTCCCGAGGACGTCACCACCGCGCAGATCGACATAGATCCCACGAAACTGGGGCGTCGGACTTCGGTGCGGTACCCGATCCACGGGGATGTTCTCGCCACGCTGAATGCGTTGCAGCCGTTGGTCGATCGCAAGACCGACCGCCGCTACGTCGAGAAGTGGGTCGACAAGCACAACGATCTGATGGGCAAGACCGTCGGCGCGTACACCCGCAACGCCGAGAAGCTGGTCCCCATCCATCCCGAGTACGCGGCGTCGGTGCTCGATGACCTCGCTGCCGACGACGCCGTCTTCACCACCGACACCGGCATGTGCAACGTGTGGACCGCGCGCTACATCAACCCCACCGGCAGAAGGGCTTTCGTCGCATCGATGCTGCACGGTTCGATGGCCAACGCCCTGCCGCACGCGATCGGCGCACAGTTCGCCAATCCTGGCCGCCAGGTCGTCTCCATCTCCGGCGACGGCGGTTTCTCGATGCTGCTCTCCGAGCTGCTGACCGTCGCGATGTACAAGCTGCCCGTCAAGATCGTGCTGTTCGACAATTCGACGCTGGGCATGGTCAAGGCCGAGATGCTGGTCGACGGCCTGCCGGACTTCGGTGTCGACGTGCCCCAGGTCGACTACACCGGCATCGCTGCCGCAGCGGGTATCCACGCGCAACGCGTCGAGCAGCCCGAAGACATCCGCGGCGCGCTCGAGACCGCGTTCGCTGTCGATGGTCCCGCGCTGGTGCAACTGGTCACCGATCCGCTCGCGCTCTCGGTCCCGCCGACCATCACCGGGGAACAGATCAAGGGGTTCGCACTGGCGATGAGCAAGGTCGTGCTGAACGGCGGTGTCGGCGAGGCGGTTCGGATGGCCAAGTCGAATCTGCGCAACGTGCCGAGGCCGTAGACGACGTTGTCGAGCGCCCTGTGTGTCGGTGCGGGCATCGAGTACATCGGACGGGCAGTTATTGTCGACACACCGCCCAAACCGGACATCGCGATCCGGTCACCGACCATTTCGGAAGGTTCCACCATGGCCATCGACTACACCCGCAAGCCCTCGACCGGGCAGAACGCAGCGCAGCAACCCGGAGCACCCGTCAGCCTGAGCAAGGTGACGCTGTCCAAGGCGTCACCGACGATCAGCCTCACCAAGTCCGGCGAGAAGCAGGGTTCGATGCGGGTGAACCTCAACTGGTCGACCGGCGCACCCGCGGCACAGCCGAAGAAGAAGGGCTTTCTCGCCAAGCTGGCAGCCGCGTCGTACGGCTCCGGCGGCGTCGATCTCGACCTCGGGTGCCTCTACGAACTGCGTGACGGTTCCAAAGGCGTCGTACAGGCGCTCGGTAACAGCTTCGGCTCGCTGCAGGACGCCCCGTTCATCGCCCTCGACGGTGACGACCGTT
Source organism: Rhodococcoides navarretei (assembly GCF_038069675.1). Classification (NCBI taxonomy): domain Bacteria; kingdom Bacillati; phylum Actinomycetota; class Actinomycetes; order Mycobacteriales; family Nocardiaceae; genus Rhodococcoides; species Rhodococcoides navarretei. Next base: position 1,434,822 of record NZ_JBBPCN010000001.1, on the reverse strand, counting down.
CCGGCTCGGTCAGTGGCGGCGAGAATATGCACATCAACCTCGCGCACCCCGAGAAGTTCGCTCGGATTCTGATTTTCGCGATGATCTACGACGGCGCTCCGAACTGGGCCGCAGTGGACGGGGTGGTGACGCTGTACCCCACCAGCGGACCGCAGGTCGAGGTACGTCTCGACTCGGCCGAGAACTCCGCGCGAATCTGCTCGATCGCTCTGTTGGAGAACACTTCTGCAGGGATCACCGTTACCCGCGAGGTCGAATACATCCAGGGCAGTCAGGCAGACCTGGACAAGAAGTACGGCTGGGGCCTGCGCTGGGCGGCGGGCCGCAAGTAGTCAGAGGGGTTGCGGCGGAGTCATTTCCAGCCGAACGCCGATGAGACGGACCTCCCGGGTGTGGTCGAGGCGATCGACGAGGGCCACCGCCGCCGAGATCAGGATCTCGAGATCGAAGGTGGGCGCGCCGACGATCGGTGCGCTGACGGTGTGCGTCTCGAACGGCGCGTAGCGGATCTTCAGTGCCGCCCGAACGGCCGGCCGGTTCTCGGCCTCGATGTCGGCCAACACCTTCGACGTCAGACCGGCCACCTCGTCTCGGATGACCGCCCAATCTGCGACGTCGCTCTGAAACGTGACCTCACGGCTGTGTGACCGTGCAACCCACGGCTCGGACGTCACCGGTGCGAGGTCTGTACCTCGACCTTTCGTAGCGAGCCACGGACCGATCTTCGGTCCGAACGCGGCGGCGAGGTCCGCGTCCTCGGCATCGGCCAGCTCTCGGACTGTCGAGATGCCGAGGGCCGCCAGCCTCTTCGAGATCTTCTTGCCGATCCCCCACAGCGCGTCCGTACCGCGCTCGCCCATCACCTCGAACCAATTGTCCTGAGTCAGGCGATAGATACCCTGCGGTTTGTCGAAGTCGGTGGCGATCTTGGCTCGTAATTTGTTGTCTCCGATGCCGACCGAGCAATGCAGACCCGTCGCGTCGAACACAGCGTCGTGCACCGTCTGTGCGAAGCACTCCGGATCATCGGTCTCCACACCGAGAAACGCCTCATCCCAGCCGATCACCTCGACCACGACGCCCAACTTCCGCAGAGTGTCCATGACCATGGTCGACGCCTCGTCGTACGCCGGCTTGTCCACGGGGAGGAAGACCGCGTCGGGGATCTTCTTCGCGGCGATGCGCAGCGGTGTCAATGGACATCGGGAAGTGACCACAGGCGGTCACGAGAACTGCCCATGGGTGGCCAACAAGAACTGACCGGTGGCGGACACGAATCTGCCCATGTCGGGTTTGTCCGCCACCGGTCGAGCATCATGTCAGGTCAAGGGTTTGACCCCCTGACCGTGCAGGGCTTGGGCGAGGCGGACCGAATCGCCGCTGGTTTGGCATAGGTGCGCGTGGTGCAGCAGCCGATCGACCGTTGCAGTGGCGAGGGTCTTGGGCATCAGTTCGTCGAACCCGCTCGGGTGAAGGTTCGAGGAGATCGCGACGGACTTGCGTTCGTAGGCTGCTTCGACGATTCGGTACAGCCCTTCGGCGGCATCGGTCCCGACGGGCAACAGCCCGACATCGTCGATCACGACGAGTTCGGCGCGCACGATCTTCGCGATCGCTTTGCCGAGTGAGTCGTCGGATCGGTGCGCGCGTACGAGGACCCCGATCTGCTCGAGGGTGAACCACGCGACCGGCATCCCCGCTTGGATCACGTTCTGTCCCAACGCTTCGAGGAAGAATGTCTTGCCTGTCCCGGCCGGCCCGCAGACCACCAGATTCTCGCGGCGATGCACCCATTCGAGGGTCTGCAGGGCATGCTGGGTGGGAAGCGGGATCGATGATGCGTTCTCGTCCCAGACCTCGAAGGTCTTCCCGGTGGGGAATCCCGCTGCTTTGCGGCGGGCGGTCAGCATCGATCGTGCCCGGCCGGCGGATTCCTCTGAGAGAAGCGCTTTGACGACCTCGGCGGGGTCCCAGCGTTGTGCTCGTGCGGTGGCGAGGACTTCGGCGGCGATGGACCTGGCATGCGGCAGGCGGAGTTGCCGCAGCAGCGTTTCGAGGTCGGTGGGGAGTTCCGCTGTGACGGTGTTCATCGCTGACCTTCGTTCGTCTCGTCGGCGGTTTTGTGTTCGATAGCGTTGCTGCCCAACAAGTTCCATCCTGATGTGCCTTGCGTGAGGGAGGTGGATTCGGATGCGCCGCGGCGGGTGAGGTCCATTCCCTTCGATGCGAGGATCGAGTCGAGGTCGCCGGTGGCGAAGCGGCCGTGCACCGCTGCGTGCCCGAGTGCCCAATCGACATCGCCCCGAACTCCGAGTCGCGCGAGATCGACCGCGTGCGACATTTTCAGGTATATCCGTTCGGTGCCGACCGCGGCGGCTTCCTTGAGCCATGTCGCGGCACCTTCCCCGATCGCGAGGAATTGCTGTTCGGATACTGTTCGCGCGCGGACGCTGTAGTCGCCGGGGATCCTCGGGTGATGTCCGGGGAAGTGGGCGTCGTCGATGGCGGGGCTGCCGGGTGTGGTGCGGGCGTGCCGGGCCACTTCGATCGGGCCACCGTCATCGAGAGCGCAGATGACGACCTCATCTGTCCCGTCGTGCAGTCTGACCCACACGCTCTGACCCAATAGTGTTGCTGGTGTCGAGTATTGGCAGTGATCAAAGGTGACCATCGGTGTGTTGTCGGGGACTCGGCGAGCGACTCCGAGGACTGCGGTGTGCGGCATGTCGGGGATACCGTGCAACTCGGGTCGTTCCTCGGCGAGCATCTCGTTCGGGACGCGGCGGGTGGCCCGATGTACTCGGGCGTTGATCTCGGTCATGAACGCCGTGCACGCGATTTCGACGTCGGCGAAGGTGGCGTACTGCTCGAGCAGGTTCGTCTCGGTGGGCACGATGTCGGCTTTGGCGAGTTTGACAGCGTTCTCCACTCCGCCTTTCGATGCAGGGTCCGCCGGTTGGCAGGTCAGCACGGTGATTCCGTAGTACCGACCGAAGGTGACCGCGGTGCGATTGCGGATCGGGACGCCGGCGACGTGGCCGGCGGTAACGGTCTTTTCGTTGTCGGTGAGCAGGTAGGTCGGTGCGCCGCCGATGATGCGGAAGACCCGGTCCAGGCCAGCGAAGACGCTCGCTGCGGTGCGGTCGCGTAGTGGGACCACGATGCGGTAGCGGCACCAGGCCAGCCAGGCGACGAGGAGCACGATCTTGCGGCCGTCGACGACCGGGCCGTCTCCGAAGTCGTACTGCAGCCACAGTCCTGGTTCGGTGATCCATGGCCGGTGCACTCTCGTATTGCCCAGTCTCCATTGGGTTTTGATTTCGGCGAGGGCGCGTCGAGTGGTGCGGTCGGCACCGGTGTAGCCGAGTGCGAGAAGTTTCTCGTGGGCTTTGTCGCCGCGGATCTTGCCCTTGGATTTGGAGACCCACTCTTCGAGGTATTCGAGCCAGTCGTCGGTGATTTTGGTTCGGTGGGTGGCCGGTGGCAGGCCGGCGTCTCGGTCTTCGACGGCCTTTTTCACGGTGTTGTGGGAGCAGCCGCACAAGTCTGCGGCGGCCCGCAATGATCCGGTCAGGTCGTATGCATTGAGTATGTCCATCAGTTCTCCGTCAGACTTCACGTGGTCTCTCCTGCGGTGGATTCGATACGGACTAGGCATCGGTATCGAAACCGCAGGAGAGGCCTCCTCGGCGCTGACGCGCCGAGAGGATGGGTGTGGTCTGGGCAGATTCGTGGCCACAGGCGGTCACATTCGTGGCCGCGAGTGGTCAGTTCTTATCGGCCGTCAGTGGGCATATTCATGGCCGCCTGTGGTCAGTTTTTCATGGCCGCCGACACAGCGGCATTCCGGATCCGACGCCCTTTGCACGCGCCTCGTACGATGCCGTCGACACCACCCCACGCTCGGTCGGGTCTCCCCTGCCGCCGACCACCACGGCTTTCCCCACCAGCTCGGGGTTGCGCAGCACTTCCACGGCCGCGATGAACTGATCGAGGTCCACGTGCAGTACCCATCGGCGACGAGCGAAGTCGGTCGAAGCGCTCCCGGTCATGGTGTTCAGTGTGCCCGTGGTGTCTCATGACGCCATGACGAAATCGATTTCTCGCACCATCGGACGACTAGTACTGGGAGCGTTCCTCGTCTTCGCGGGCCTCAGCCACCTCTTCTGGGCGCGCGAGACGTTCGCAGCGCAGGTTCCCGAGTGGGTGCCACTGAGCACCGACTTCGTCGTACTGGCATCGGGCGTCGTGGAAATCGTGCTCGGCCTGGCGTTGCTGTTCTGGACTGCTCGCGCACCGCTCGTGGGTTGGGTGGTCGCCGCGTTCTTCGTTGCGGTCTTCCCAGGCAACATCTCGCAGTTCGTCACCCACACCGATGCGTTCGGCCTCGACTCCGATACGGCACGAGGAATCCGATTGCTGTTCCAGCCACTGCTGATCGTCTGGGCGTTGTGGTGCACCGGGGCGTGGGCCCAGTGGCGCGCATCCCGTCAGGAGCGCAACCGACGTCAGTAGGCGGACTGCTGTCCGGCCGGAACGATGCCGTGGTGCAACTGCGCCACGTCGGGATGCGCACGTGTGCGGGACTTCCACGCGTTCTCGCCGTAAGTGCTGTAGATGGGGTTGTCGGGATCGATCTCCACGCCGCGTGAGAACTGCGCCAACTCGGGTGGCAATTCGATGACCGGTACGACGGCGTCGAGCGCGGGGCTCAGGAAATGCGGTATCGATATACGGTCTGTGCCCGGCCCTGGTGCGACCACCCGATGCCGCGTCGCCCGCAGGTAGCCACCGGTGGCCACTTCCAACAGCTCACCGATGTTGACGATGAACGCCCCGTCCAGCGGCGGTACATCGATCCATGCGTCCGGCGTCGTCTCCACCTGCAGCCCGGCAGAGTCCGGTTCGACAAGAAGCATGGTCAGCACCCCGGAGTCCTTGTGCGCGCCGACGCCCTGCGAGTGATCGGGGGTACCCGGGTAACGCACGACCTTCATGAGCGTCGCCGGCGCGGTGGCGAACGCATCGTCGAACACGTTCTCGGGCGCACCCAGTGACTGCGCCCAGTGCCGGAGCAACCGGAGCCCGAGACTCGACACGGACTGCTCCCACTGCTCGAACGTCTCTCTGAATCCGGACGGTTGTGACGGCCACAGGTTGGGCCCCTGCAGGTTCCAGTACCCGTCGGCCCGTCGATGGCCGGTCGTTCGGGACCGATGTCGATCTGCTCTCGCCAATCGACCCGGCCGTTGGTCAGCTCCCCGCCCACCCGCGAGTAGCCGCGGAAATGTCGGCTCTTCAGCTGACTGATCTCTTCCTTCACGTGGTCGGGTACCGCGAAGAATTCGCGTGCCAAACGCAAGACCTCGTGCATCCGTCCGGTATCCATCCCGTGTCCGACGAGGTAGAAGAAGCCGGACCGGTGGGCGGCCTCGCGCAGTGATCGCTGGAACGCGTGCGGATCGTGATCGGCAGAAGCGAAGTCGAGAACTGGAAGCATGTTCGCGATTGTCCTCCCTACCTGACGCGTCGGCCAGCAGTGTCGATGTCCTGTGAAGCCGCAGTGTCCGGATGCCACACTGAATGCCATGAGCCCTGAAGCACTCGACATCACCGTCGTCGGTCACGGCGCAGCCACCTACCCACCCGAACAGTGCACACTCTCGTTGACCGTTCGCACCGACGGCCGTACTGCGGAATCCGCGTCGGAGCCCGCCCAGCAACTCGTCCGGGAGCTCACGAGACTGGTCGAGCCGCTCTACAACAGCGACGGCGGCCCCATCGATCGGTGGTCGGTGGATCAGGTCCGCCACTCTCGTCACCGTCCGTTCAATCACGAGGGCGAACAACTGCCGTACGTGTATCAAGCCGAGGCGTCCGTGGAGGTGCAGTTCAGCCAAGTCGATCTGGTCGATGCGTTCGTCTACGCCGCCTCTGCACTCGAAGGAGTGGCGATCGACCACTTCGACTGGGACCTCACCGAATCCAGCAGAATTGCGCACACCCTCGCAGTCCGAGAACTGGCCGTGCGCGATGCCGTCTCCAAAGCCGAGGCCTACGCGTCGAGCCTGGGCCGGACGGGCGTGCAGGCTGTCGCTGTAGCCGACCCCGGCCTGCTGACGGGCGTCGCGGAACAGGGCGGACCCGACTCCTCGAACCGTATGTTCGCAGCGACATCGGCACCCGTCGGGTTTGCACTCAAGCCGGAGAGCATCACGATCTCCGCAAGCGTGCACGCCCGATTCACCGCCTCCTGACGCGTCGCGCCTACGCTCGAACAATGAATCGAGACGATGCCCGACGCCTCTGGCCGCGGCCACCGCTGCTGCCTCGTCCGATCGTGATGGATCAGCGATGGGAACGGCTGGTATTTCTGCATTGGCGGGTTCCGAGTTCGGCTGTCGCCCCACTGTTGCCCCGAGGGTGTACTCCCGACGAGTTCGACGGCTCGTCGTGGGTCGGTCTGATCGGCTTCCACATGGTCGGTGCCGGGCTCGGATATCGGCACCCGGTTCCGTACTTCGGCACGTTCGGCGAGATCAACGTTCGCTTGTATTCCATCGACGCAGAGGGTCGACGCGGCGTCGTGTTCCGATCGCTGGAAGCGACCAGGCTCGCAGTCGTGCTGGGCACCAATGCCGCTCGCATTCCGTATCGGTGGTCATCGATCGACATCGACGACGACGGAGGAGCGATCGGTTACCGTAGCCGACGACTCGCACCACCACATCGAGGCGCAACCACGGACTTCGGCGTCGTCAGAGGGTCGCGCGATATGTCCGAGGACCCGCTGGCAGTGTTCCTCACCGCGCGTTGGGGATTGCACACCTCGCTGGCCGGACACCTGCTGTACGTTCCGAACGTGCATCGACACTGGCCACTGGTCGACGCGGATCTCACACATTGCTCGGACGAACTCGTGGCTGCAGCCGGCTTGCCCGATGTCAGCACCCGACCGCCGGATTCGGTGCTGTTCTCCCCTGGCGTCGAAACCCAGTTCGGTAGGCCCTATCTCGTGCGCGGTCGATAGAAGATCACGTGCCCGGAGGACAGTTCGACGACCCAATCGCCCAGTGTCGAACCGTCGGACTCCGAGCTCGATGTCACGCTCTCCCGCAACACGAGATACCCGGCATCGAGGGGAAGGTCGAACAACAGCTTCGTACCGTCCGAGAACTCGACCGCAGGGTCGTCGCCTGTCGAGAGCCGAACCACGGTCGCGCCGATCGATGGAATACCTTCGACGCTCGGAGCTTCCGCTTTCGGGTGCGCGGGTGCGGGCCACGATTCGACGGACCCTTCCGGTCCACACAACACGATCGATCCATCCGCATCGCTGTACTCCCATGATTCGACTTCGTCTCGTGGAGTGGCCACCACTGTGTGCCGACCCTCGAAAGTTAGACGGAGAACACCGGATTCGTCGTACTCTGCGTCTTCGCACACCAGTCCGTGCAGTGCCGCGAACGCACGTAGGCCCTCGAACTGATTGTCCTCGTCGACGGTCAGGTCGTCGACCGTCACTTCACTGAACGCAATGGTGGCACCACTGTCGAACTCGATGGTCAGATCGAAATCGAGCAAAATTCTGCTGAGGCGCTGTTGGCCGACGGCAAGTTTCATCGACATCGACTGTGCCACAGAATTTCGTGAGAGCCCCTAAGACCGGCCGGGGATACGATGCGCGGCCGGCCTCGCTGTCCGAACGAATGTGTGTGACCCGGGGTTGGTTTCGAAATGCGGAATGCCCCCAACTGTGAGGTCGGGGGCATTCCGTTTGTTTGTGTTCGGCGGTGTCCTACTCTCCCACACCCTGTCGAGTGCAGTACCATCGGCGCTGGAGGGCTTAGCTTCCGGGTTCGGAATGGGACCGGGCGTTTCCCCTCCGCTATGGCCGCCGTAACTCTGCGAAACAGTGTCACACGGAACATCAGCGGTGTCACCTGGTCGGGATAGGTGACGTACTGGTTCATTCAATTGTTGTGCTGAAACGTGTGTTGTTTCAGATATTGCACAGTGGACGCGTAGCTTCTTTGTGGTAAGTCCTCGGCCTATTAGTACCAGTCACCTGCATCGGTTACCCGACTTCCAGTTCTGGCCTATCAACCCGGTGGTCTGCCGGGGGCCTTACCCCCTCGAGGGGGTGAGAAACCTCATCTTGGAACAGGCTTCCCGCTTAGATGCTTTCAGCGGTTATCCCTTCCGAACGTAGCCAACCAGCGGTGCTCCTGGTGGAACAACTGGCACACCAGAGGTTCGTCCGTCCCGGTCCTCTCGTACTAGGGACAGCCTTCCTCAAGTTTCTTACGCGCGCGGCGGATAGAGACCGAACTGTCTCACGACGTTCTAAACCCAGCTCGCGTGCCGCTTTAATGGGCGAACAGCCCAACCCTTGGGACCTACTCCAGCCCCAGGATGCGACGAGCCGACATCGAGGTGCCAAACCATCCCGTCGATATGGACTCTTGGGGAAGATCAGCCTGTTATCCCCGGGGTACCTTTTATCCGTTGAGCGACACCGCTTCCACTTGCCGGTGCCGGATCACTAGTCCCGACTTTCGTCCCTGCTCGACTTGTCAGTCTCACAGTCAAGCTCCCTTGTGCACTTGCACTCGACACCTGATTGCCAACCAGGCTGAGGGAACCTTTGGGCGCCTCCGTTACATTTTAGGAGGCAACCGCCCCAGTTAAACTACCCACCAGGCACTGTCCCTGAACCAGATCATGGTCCGAGGTTGAGGTATCCAATACGATCAGAGTGGTATTTCAACAACGACTCCACAGTAACTGGCGTCACCGCTTCACAGTCTCCCACCTATCCTACACAAACCGAACCGAACACCAATACCAAGCTGTAGTGAAGGTCCCGGGGTCTTTTCGTCCTGCCGCGCGTAACGAGCATCTTTACTCGTAATGCAATTTCGCCGAGTCTATGGTTGAGACAGCTGAGAAGTCGTTACGCCATTCGTGCAGGTCGGAACTTACCCGACAAGGAATTTCGCTACCTTAGGATGGTTATAGTTACCACCGCCGTTTACTGGGGCTTAAATTCTCAGCTTCGCCATCACTGGCTAACCGGTCCTCTTAACCTTCCAGCACCGGGCAGGCGTCAGTCCGTATACATCGTCTTACGACTTCGCACGGACCTGTGTTTTTAGTAAACAGTCGCTTCTCACTGGTCTCTGCGGCCCCACCCAGCTCAGGAAGTAAATTCCGTCACCGGACAGGGCCCCCCTTCTCCCGAAGTTACGGGGGCATTTTGCCGAGTTCCTTAACCATAGTTATCTCGATCGCCTTAGTATTCTCTACCTGACCACCTGTGTCGGTTTGGGGTACGGGCCGTGTAACAACTCACTAGAGGCTTTTCTCGGCAGCATAGGATCACTGAATTCGCCTCAATCGGCTACGCATCACCTCTCAGGCTTGATGAACGGCGGATTTGCCTACCGTTCGCCCTACAGGCTTACACCAGTACAACCACTGACTGGCCCAGCTACCTTCCTGCGTCACCCCATCGCTTGGCTACTACCAGATCAGGTCCCACGCATCCACCACACGCCGGCCACCCGAAGGCGGCAAGTCATATGGATTCAGGGTGGTTAGTGTCACTGATTCACCATGGGCGCGGTTACACGGGTACGGGAATATCAACCCGTTGTCCATCGGCTACGCCTGTCGGCCTCGTCTTAGGTCCCGACTCACCCTGGGCGGATTAACCTGGCCCAGGAACCCTTGGTCATTCGGCGGACGAGTTTCTCACTCGTCTTTCGCTACTCATGCCTGCATTCTCACTCGCGCAGCCTCCACACCTGGATCACTCCGATGCTTCCATGGCTGCACGACGCTCCCCTACCCACCCACACACCTGCACACAAATCCGCAGACTTGCATGGGGCTGTTGTGTGAGTGCCGCAGCTTCGGTGGTGTACTTGAGCCCCGCTACATTGTCGGCGCAGGATCACTTGACCAGTGAGCTATTACGCACTCTTTCAAGGGTGGCTGCTTCTAAGCCAACCTCCTGGTTGTCTTCGCGACCCCACATCCTTTTCCACTTAGTACACGCTTAGGGACCTTAGCTGGCGATCTGGGCTGTTTCCCTCTCGACTACGAACCTTATCGCCCGCAGTCTCACTGCCACGCTCTCACTCACCGGCATTCGGAGTTTGGCTGATTTCGGTAAGCTTGTAGGCCCCCTAGACCATCCAGTAGCTCTACCTCCGGCGAGAAACACGTGACGCTGCACCTAAATGCATTTCGGGGAGAACCAGCTATCACGGAGTTTGATTGGCCTTTCACCCCTACCCACAACTCATCCCCTCAGTTTTCAACCTAAGTGGGTTCGGTCCTCCACGACGTCTTACCGTCGCTTCAACCTGGCCATGGGTAGATCACTCCGCTTCGGGTCTAGAACACGCCACTACACCACAAACGTGGATACGCCCTATTCGGACTCGCTTTCGCTACGGCTACCCCACACGGGTTAACCTCGCGACATGCCACTAACTCGCAGGCTCATTCTTCAAAAGGCACGCCATCACCAGCAACAGAACAAACTGTTCACCAGCTTTGACGGATTGTAAGCGCACGGTTTCAGGTACTATTTCACTCCCCTCCCGGGGTACTTTTCACCTTTCCCTCACGGTACTAGTCCGCTATCGGTCACCAGGGAGTATTCAGGCTTATCGGGTGGTCCCGACAGATTCACAGCAGATTTCACGGGCCCGCTGCTACTTGGGTATTCACAACAACAGTTGCAGTGTTTTCGTCTACGGGACTCTCACCCTCTACGACAGGCCGTTCCAGACCACTTCGACTAACACCACAATTTCTCACTGTCGGCCGATCCGGCAGAATCGACAATGCAAACCCCACAACCCTCCATACGCAACCCCTGCCGGGTATCACACGCACAAAGTTTGGCCTCATCCGCTTTCGCTCGCCACTACTCACGGAATCACTATTGTTTTCTCTTCCTGTGGGTACTGAGATGTTTCACTTCCCCACGTTCCCTCCACACACCCTATATATTCAGGTGCAGGTAACACGACATCACTCGTGCTGGGTTTCCCCATTCGGACACCCTCGGATCACAGCTCGGTTGACAGCTCCCCGAGGCTTATCGCAGCCTCCTACGTCCTTCATCGGCTCCTGGTGCCAAGGCATCCACCGTACGCTCTTCATTACTTACAACAAAGATGCTCGCGTCCACTGTGCAATTCTCAAACAACACACACAACCCAGACTCACAGCAGCACCAGCCACCCCAAATCACCCCGAAGGACAACCAGAATGCGGTATGACCACCATCTGAATTCTGTATATGTCTTGCCTAGAAAGAAACATGCTTACGCGTGTTCTCTCAGGACCCAACAGTGCATCGATATAGTTCCTGCCGGCGAAACATGGTTTCGCGTCCTACAGGATCTGATTGTCAGTGTTCCACCCGTGAGCTCCCGCCGTTCCACGTGTGGGAACGAAACGGGCTCTGCCAGACCATCATCCGAGCACCTGTGTGCTGGTACATGTTCTGGAGAATGCTCCTTAGAAAGGAGGTGATCCAGCCGCACCTTCCGGTACGGCTACCTTGTTACGACTTCGTCCCAATCGCCGATCCCACCTTCGACGGCTCCCTCCCACGAGGGGTTAGGCCACCGGCTTCGGGTGTTACCGACTTTCATGACGTGACGGGCGGTGTGTACAAGGCCCGGGAACGTATTCACCGCAGCGTTGCTGATCTGCGATTACTAGCGACTCCGACTTCACGGGGTCGAGTTGCAGACCCCGATCCGAACTGAGACCAGCTTTAAGGGATTCGCTCCACCTCACGGTCTCGCAGCCCTCTGTACTGGCCATTGTAGCATGTGTGAAGCCCTGGACATAAGGGGCATGATGACTTGACGTCGTCCCCACCTTCCTCCGAGTTGACCCCGGCAGTCTCTTACGAGTCCCCGCCATAACGCGCTGGCAACATAAGACAAGGGTTGCGCTCGTTGCGGGACTTAACCCAACATCTCACGACACGAGCTGACGACAGCCATGCACCACCTGTACACCGACCACAAGGGGGACCGTATCTCTACGGTTTTCCGGTGTATGTCAAACCCAGGTAAGGTTCTTCGCGTTGCATCGAATTAATCCACATGCTCCGCCGCTTGTGCGGGCCCCCGTCAATTCCTTTGAGTTTTAGCCTTGCGGCCGTACTCCCCAGGCGGGGCGCTTAATGCGTTAGCTACGGCACAGATCCCGTGGAAGGAACCCACACCTAGCGCCCACCGTTTACGGCGTGGACTACCAGGGTATCTAATCCTGTTTGCTACCCACGCTTTCGTTCCTCAGCGTCAGTTGTTTCCCAGAGACCCGCCTTCGCCACCGGTGTTCCTCCTGATATCTGCGCATTTCACCGCTACACCAGGAATTCCAGTCTCCCCTGAAACACTCAAGTCTGCCCGTATCGCCTGCAAGCCCGAAGTTGAGCCCCGGGTTTTCACAAACGACGCGACAAACCGCCTACGAACTCTTTACGCCCAGTAATTCCGGACAACGCTCGCACCCTACGTATTACCGCGGCTGCTGGCACGTAGTTAGCCGGTGCTTCTTCTGCAGGTACCGTCACTCACGCTTCGTCCCTGCTGAAAGAGGTTTACAACCCGAAGGCCTTCATCCCTCACGCGGCGTCGCTGCATCAGGCTTCCGCCCATTGTGCAATATTCCCCACTGCTGCCTCCCGTAGGAGTCTGGGCCGTGTCTCAGTCCCAGTGTGGCCGGTCACCCTCTCAGGTCGGCTACCCGTCGTCGCCTTGGTAGGCCATTACCCCACCAACAAGCTGATAGGCCGCGGGCCCATCCTGCACCGATAAATCTTTCCACCACACACCATGCGGCATGCGGTCATATCCGGTATTAGACCCAGTTTCCCAAGCTTATCCCAGAGTGCAGGGCAGATCACCCACGTGTTACTCACCCGTTCGCCGCTCGTGTACCCCGAAAGGCCTTACCGCTCGACTTGCATGTGTTAAGCACGCCGCCAGCGTTCGTCCTGAGCCAGGATCAAACTCTCCGTAAAAGACCTGCGAAACAACGATCCGAAGACCGTGAATCAGTCAAAGACATCAAGTCAAATCACTAGCAAAAAAACTCAACTAGCATTCAAAACAACACCCGACAACAACCACCACAAGCGGATGGCTGATACATCGAATGCTTTCACCAAATAAAATTCGGCACTGACATTCATCGACACACTGTTGAGTTCTCAAAGAACACGCACACACTCTCGACCCACGAACACACCGTCCGAAGGCCTCCAGGGCAACTGTTCCAGCCTATCCCAGCTTGGTCTCGGACACAAGGCCCGACTCTTGGGGGATAAAACCTGCCAGGCCAAACGTCCAACCTCGTATCCCAGTCCGTGAAGACCAGGTCGGTGTCCGTCGCTCTGACTCGACAAAAGTTACGCCACCAACCACACCAACGCAAATCGCCAGGTCAGGGGCTTCCGCGGCCTGGTCGACCCGCTCCACACCCACTGGATCAGGTCAACAAGGCGTCGCGCGCGAATCTTCTGGACCAGCTCGGCGAGTCCGAACCACCCTCGCGGAAGTAGAACTGCGGACCGTGTGCACCTATGAGGTCGAGGAAACTCACCGTGGCCTGCGCGGCGAATTGAGCGTCGAATACACCGGAGTCTTCGCTCGCCCAACCCAGCTCGGCCACGGTTTCGACCAGCATCTCGTTGCGATGCGTGGACGATGCCGAGGCCGCCAGCGCGATCAAGAACAGCGTCGCAGCGTCGGTCTCGTACGATTCCTTGCCCAGCGGCAGTCGCGATGCTGCATGTCGCCACATGCCGACGGGATCCGCGGCCAGGCCTGCGCCGAGTTTCGTGCGCAACAACCGCCCCTTGGATACCCGGGTCAATCCGAGGTTCCGTACGGCCTCGCGCAGATCCGTCACCTGATGGTGGTCGATTTCGCGATTGCTGGTTCCCACCCATCCCAGGCCCCAATCGAACTCCTCTCGAATCGCCGCCACGAGTGCCGGCTTGAGGTAGCCGGCGTCGGTCAGGGCTACTCCGTCGTCGCCGATCATCTCGAGAAACCACGTCAACTTGGCCATCGCGACCTCGGCGACGGGTAGGTCCACCGAACTCTCGATGGTCAGTTCGCACCGAGGCAGCAGCGCCATCAGTGACGGCACCTCCGTCGGCCGCACCCGATCGAAGAGTCTGCCGATGGCAGGTGCCGTCGCCACGGCCTCGGCGAGAACCGACCGTCCCATGTCGAGTGCATGCAACACCTTGTTGACCGCTTGGACGTCGAACGCAACCGGGTCGAATGTTGCACCCCATTTGGTGGTCACGACGGAGAATTCGGGGTCGGCCGGATCGGATGCGATCTCGAGATCCTGCGCATATTGCGACGGCCCGCCACAGTCCTCGGGTGGGCAGGCACGCGCTCCATCGAGACAGACGGATCGCAGGTCGTCGATATCGGAATCGATCTCCTCGAGGACGACGGTATGTGTCCACCCGTCACCGAAATCGTAGTCGTAGGCCAGCACGGATCCGCGTGCTGTGAGTACCTCGTCGATCCGAACCCGCTCTTCGCTCACGGCCTCGTCGTCCGGTTCGTGGGCGGGAGTCTCTGCCATCTCGAATCGCCGAGTCGCTCCGGCAGCTCTGATGCTGAAAGCGTGCATGTGCCGGTCCTCCCAGCCCAGTGCGCACTGCAACACAGAGTGCAGTTCGGACAGCAGCACATCCGACCGCACCCGCACCCGACGCCAGATCTGCGGTCGCGTGTGGTCGACCCTAGTCGGACCGACCCAGGGGTCGCAGGCGTCGTACGCGATGGACGGAAATGTACAAGCGCGGCCACCGAGTTCACCTTCTCCTCTGCGGTGCCGATCTTGCATCCTCTCGCAACCCGCTCTGTCGTATCACCTGGTAGCGCTGGAGACCGAGCTCGGCACGCCACCACTCGACCGACTGCCCGTGGAGTGCGGCCGTTGGTTCTCGCCGGCGACTTCGACTCGTGCGTGTTGGAACGCCAATCAGCCAGAGCGACAGGATGTCTCGCACTTTCGCTCGGTTCATTGCTCCCCGGCCGAGCGATAGTCTCACCCTCGACCTATCGTGATTTCTCCTGTTGCCACAGAAGAATTCGATCGGTCCGAAACTACGATCCGTTCGTCGTCAACCCGTCGTTGATCGCGGCTACGTCGAAGGCCAGCGCGTCGAGCTGCGACGCCAACGTCGTCACCGTCAACTGCACCAGGTACTGCGTATCGACGCCTACCACCACATACCGTGTCGTCACTGCGGCTTCGAGTTGCTCCGCGACGTAGGTGCCGCGAATGAAACTCGACGGCCAGCCGAGCCACGGTGCCTCGGATGCCTCCCGCTCCACCCAGCCCGGCATTGCGCGTCCGTCACCGAAACCCAACGCCATCAACGCGTCCGGATCGATCGTGCGCGAGAGCGCACCGACCAGAAGAACGGCGTTGGGCGCAAATCCGTTCTCCACAAGATTCGGTTCCACGATCACCTGGGTAGCTCCGGGAAATTGCGCGGGATCGAGTGTCTGCCATCCGGCGGGAATCGGCACGGTGATGCCGACCTCGGCCGCGGCGGCACCGTCGAGCGGAGACACCCGCAACGAATGTGCGTTCAGGTACTCGGCGATCGTGGTGGGCTCGGACGAGTCGGTCGGCAGGGCGTCGTTCACAGCAGGGCCTTTCGTAGCGGACGATTCGCTGGCACGCCAGAGGTTACCTGCGCCGTCCGATCCGCCGCAGATCCAGAGGCAGTGGCCGGCGGGGAGCTGCGCGCTGTGCGACTCCAACCAGCCACCGACTGCGTCGAGCATGGCAGTTCCATCGTCGAACGAGCTCGAATTCGGTTGCGCGGCAACCGCTACGCCAACCCGTCCTGCGACGACCGGTGCAGCGTCCCGGACACACGACAGGCCCGCAGCGAACGTCGCCTGATCCTGCGTGGACCACTCGGTCTGTCCGAATGCGCTGAATTCGGGCGGCAACCACGATCCAGATTCCGCCGCTCCCCTTCTTCGGCGGCTGCACTGGAGGGCCGCTGGTGGCGAACACCGGCGGGCGGGGCGCTACTGCCTCGTGCGACTCGCAGTGAGTTCTTCCAGATAGCGCGCAACCGCGTCCTCGTCGTTGGATTCGAGGACTCGATCGGCAACGGCGCGCACCGACTCGGTAGCGTTCGACGGACACAAGGCGGTGCCCGCCCACGCGAGCATCGGTAGATCGTTACGCGCATCCCCTACTGCGGCAACCGAATCCCCGGATACTCCCCACTGCTCGCACAACTCCTGCAGCGCGCTGGCCTTCGAGACTCCGGCGGCGGACATCTCGATGTAGGGGGCACCGGAGTGCGTCAACTCCACCCCGCCGAGGCCGGCCGCAGCGACGAGTTCGTAGAGTGCCTCACTGGACGTATCCCTGTGCCGAGCAACGATTTTGACTATCGGCTCGATGTCGACCGACAGCCCATGGTCGGAGAGTTCCATCTCGTGCGGCTGTCGATGATGGTCGGCGAAGACGCACAGTTCGGCGTACCGGGCCTCGGCCACGAACCGCGTGGCACCGACCGTCGCGAACGCAACACCCGGTACGAGTGAACGCACGGTGGTCTTGACCGATGCCACGATCTCGGCCGGCACCGACCTGGTACTCACGATGGTGGGAGTGCCGCCGGCCAGATCGAGCACCACAGCTCCGTTGGCCCCGATCGCCGTCCCGCGGAATCCGCAGGAGGCAGCGAGCTCGTGAATGGAATGCCGGGCGCGCGCAGTAGCCCACACCACCCTGATTCCGACCGCGTCGGCCGCAGCCATTGCGGCGGCTGTGCGCGCAGAGACGGTTCGGTCCGAACGCAACAGAGTGCCGTCGAGATCGGTGGCGACAACGACGACCTCTTCGGAGCTGTTCACCACACCGATACTGCCAGGTGTTGCGTACTCAGCCCGCGACCAAGGTCAGTACGGAGATCTCACTGGGTGCGAACACCCGAAACGGCGGACCCCAGAATCCCGATCCGCGGCTGGTGTACAGCTGCGTTCGTGCGCCGTGCCTGCTCAGTCCGTGCACCACCGGCTGGTCGAGTCGTACCAACGCCGAGAACGGCCATATTTGGCCGCCGTGGGTGTGGCCGGAGACCTGCAGGTCCACACCGGCACGGACCGCGTCGTCGATCTGCTTCGGTTGATGAGCCAACAGCAGGACGGGAGTCGAGGGATCGGTGCCGGCAAGTGCCCGAACGAGATCGGCACCGTGGCCGGGCGTACCGGACCCCTTCGCCGTGGCGTCGTCGACGCCCGCGATGATCAACTTCTCGCCACCGCGATGGAGTACCACATGGCGATTGTGCAGCGAATTCCATCCGAGGTCCTCCATGTGATCGAGCCACGCCTGCGCCTCGCCGAAGTACTCGTGATTGCCGGTGACGTACACGCGCGCCGCACTCGCGAGCATCGACTCCAGCGGAGCGGCCTGCTGACGACGCCGATCGACCGGCCCGTCGGCGATATCTCCGACGTGAGCCAGGACATCCGGTGCGAGCGCATTGACCGCGTCGGTCAAGCGATGCGACCAGGTCGTCCTATCGAGCGGTCCGAAGTGCGTGTCGGTCACGAGAACCACTCGTAGACCGTCGAATCGAGCCCCGAGCCGGTCGATTTGGACGGTCGTGTGCCGGACTCGTGGTGTTCGCATCGCCTCGTAGTGACCCCAGACCGCGAGAACGACGACCACGATCACGGTTGCCACCGAGACGATGCGCGACCGAAGAGGGTCGTCGACTCCGGCGACGAACAGGCCGAGTCGCAGCAACAGCGAGAGCACAGACCAGACGAACGCTATCCAGACCAGCCCCAACAGCACGTCTCCTACGCGCGCCCAGCCATCCTTACCGGACCTCTCGGGGCCGGGCCGATGACCCAGATACATCGCTGTCGGTAACGCGACGAAGGCGACGACCGCAACAACGGTGCCGACGACCTGTGCAACCGCCGGCCACTGTGCACCGGCGAACACCACGGTCCAGGTCGGCACCGCGAACAGTGCAGCGCAGACTCCGAATACGACGGCGGGCAGTACAATTCGCCGCCTGCGCGGACGAACCTGCCGATCCGGCGAGGCCGACCGCTCGGGGTGCTGCGTCTGTCGATCCGTCATCGGCGATGAACCTTCTCTGCTCGTCCGTTCGCGAAACCGAGGCCAAGACTACGTCGACTCCGCGTGCCCGGCTCCAGCACCGAGCCTGGCAGGTCAGCAGGAGGAGCTAGGGCCGACGGCGGGTGGTGTATCCGCGAAGTCCGTTCAGCGGCAATTCGTGTTCGGCAATGCCCTCGTCCTCGGACTGCTCGGGGCCTCTGCTCGGCTCGGCGTCGGTCGAGTCGATCTCGGCCGAAGTCTCCTGTGCCTCGGACTCGTCGGAGGTACGGGACCCCGCCGACTCGACAACGGTCGAACGTTCGTCCTCTGCGGTGGAGTCGCCCACTGCGTCCGCCACATCGGCCTCCCTACCCCGGTCGGTGGCCGCAGTTGTGTTGTCGATCGGAGCGTCGGCGGTAGGTGTGGATCCATTGGTCATCGCGGAACGGCTCGATCCCGAGGACCCGTTCGGCGTTCCCGACCCGTTGGTCTGACCCGACCCGTTCGTTGCGTTTGCTCCGTTCGTTGCGTTTGCTCCGTTCGTTGCGTTTGCTCCGTTCGATGCAGCCGGGGACGGTGGGTGGCGGTCTGCTCGTCGAGTGTCCGGTCGGGTCGGCTCGTCAGTAGAGATGTCGATGCGCGGCATGGACCACAGGGACAACACCGATTCGTGGTGTGCAGCCGCGTCCGCATTGCCCGTGGTCTCGAAGACACCGGAATCGTCGAACTGCGACGATTCGAGGGGAACCGGCGTCCACGCTTCATCCGACGCCGTAACCCCCTCCACGACAACGGTATTGGGCTTGATGCCCACCCGGGCCAACGTGCCCCAGAGGCTTTCCAGTGCCACTTCGCGATCCAGGTAGTACTCGGATTCGCGGACCCTCCAGAACGTCCAACCACAACGCTTGAGTTCCTGCTCCCGCCGCAGGTCCGCCAACCGTTGGGCAGGCGTCGAGAGGAAGGTATCGCCGTCGCATTCGACGGCGAGACGTGAGGATTCACCGGTGACGACAAGGGCCAGACGCCGATTGTTCACTTCCACACCGGGATTGACGTGGAACCCGCGCTCGACGAGGTCGTTCCACAACTGCTGCTCCAGTAGCGTCTCGAAAGGGGCCTTCCGTATCTCGCGCGAGACGTTCACCGGCATCGGATCGGCAGGCGCGGGCGAGACGGAGGTGACGTAGCTCAGCAACGAGTTGCGAAGATCCGCGCGCTTGAGCCGATCGACCGTCACCGAGTGGAACAGCCACAGCTGATCCTGCGCTCGCGACGCTGCCACGTTGAACCGCCGCTTGTACTGATTGGCTGTCAGAGTGGCGAAATTCTGATCGGGTGCCACCACCATCGACAGGAACACGACGTTGCGTTCGTCGCCCTGGAAGTCCGGTGGCGTCCCCACGCGAAGCCTGCGCTGTTCCCACTGTTCGATGCCGATGCGTTTGATCAGTTCGTTGCGAATTTCGTCGACCTGCGATTGCCCCTGCAGCACAACCACTCCGAAGGTCAGGTTGTCGTAGGCAGAGTCCTCGAGACACTCGGCGATCTGGTCGGCGATCGCGATCGCCTCGGTGCGGTTGACGAGCGAAGCATTCTTTCCGCTGACCGTCGCTCCGCGAACGTACTTGTGCCGCAACGGCGGCAGCCTGTCCGCGCCGAACTGCCGCACGGGAACGAGCGGGGAATCTCCGTAGAACTGCTGACTCGACCAGTTGATGATCTCGGGCATCGAGCGGAAGTGCTCACGCAACCGCACCACCTGACCGAACCTGGTGCGCAGCATGGAGAACAGGCTCGACCTGGGCGTCAGCGTCGCACGCACGTGTTCGGGCAGATCGGGCAGGTAGACGTCCAACCGATCGAACACGTCCTCGAGAGTTCCGGTCTGCGGAACATCGGCTGGTGCACACTGCCGGTCGTCACCCACCACGATCACGCGGGGAGCAAGGTACAGCAGGAAGAGACTGGTGATGTCGGCCTGACTTGCCTCGTCGACGATGACGACGTCGAAACTGTCCGGCACCGGCGGAATCGATGCCAGCACCTGCGAGAGTGGCATGACCCAGGCGGGCACGGCGCTCTGCGCTTCACGCATCGCCGATCGCGCTGCGCTGCGGTAGGTTTCGGCGTATTTGCCGGCCCCGGAACCGATGCTCGAGATGTGCTCACGGTACGTCTGCAGCGCACGCACCTCGACGGCGGTCATTCGTTCGAGACTGTTGCGCCAGGCACTGGCTGCGGCGAGACGCGTTGTGAGGTAGGCGATGTCGGTATCCGCGGCGGTCAGCTCTGCTTCCAGTTCCTGCTCGAGACCGCCGTGGTGCTGCTCACCGACCCACTCGCGTGCCCGACGCCACGCCCAGGCCTTCGACATCTGCCAGCTCAGCTCGTCCCATTCGACATCGCCGGCGGTGTCCCTGACCAGTTCGAACAATGCGGGTGCCACCTCGGACAGCGACGCCGACATCGAGTCGAGCAGAAACTGATCCTCTTGCTCGGCGCACGCCTGCGAATACGCTGCGACAGCGGCCGCCAGTTCCAGCGGATCGGCAGCACTCAACGCACTCACCAGATTCGATCCCTCGGGTGAAGGCCCGGCATCGATGCGAGTGGCCACTGCGTATTGCAGGGCATCGAGCTCGGTACGTGCGGCATCGATGTCGATGCGCGTGGCGATGGCACGGGCGGCCCCGGCGATCTCCTGAGCTTCGGCCAAGCTCCGAATCCACGGTGCCGCAGGCGAAATGGCGTACAGCCGGTGCACCA
Organism: Rhodococcoides navarretei; assembly: GCF_038069675.1. Classification (NCBI taxonomy): domain Bacteria; kingdom Bacillati; phylum Actinomycetota; class Actinomycetes; order Mycobacteriales; family Nocardiaceae; genus Rhodococcoides; species Rhodococcoides navarretei. Next base: position 1,413,873 of record NZ_JBBPCN010000001.1, on the reverse strand, counting down.
GGGCATCGCGAGCGGAGACCAGTGCAGACACCAGGCCCAGCCGGTCGGCAATTCTCGCCACGTTGTTGACGCGAATCGAACGCGTGCCGTCGAGCGGAACGACGATGGCAAGGTCGGCCAGCAGCACCGCTGCGGTCTGCACGGTCTCGAGCGCACGGATGTGTTCGGCCACCAGGCGTACAGCCATCGCCGTCGTGGCGGGTTGCCCGTCCACGGTGGCGACGATGTCGAGAGCCTCGACTGCCTTCTGTTCCTCGCTGCGACGGAACCGGGGCTTCCATTCGATACCCGACTCGAGCGCGCCGGCGAGTGCATCCATCGCGGTCAGAGCCGTGGGCGAACTCGAGGAGCACTGGACATCGTGGGCACCGACGTAGCGGTCGGAGGCAGCGGCCGTCTCGACCATAGCGTCGATCCCGCTGACCCGAGACCACAGGTGGGAGGCTTCGCCGGACAACACGGAATCGGTCAGTCGCACGTAGGAACCGTCCAGTTCGGCGACCGCGCGAACCCGGGCCGAAAGCTCCTCGCACAGCTGCCTGATCTCGGAGGACACCGCTGGTTCCACACCGTCGAGCAACGCGACGAGATCGGCTGCGTGCGTCGAGAGAGCATCGATCCGTGCCCCTGCTCGCAGGCAGAGCGACGCGAGTTCGGCCGAGTTCGGCAGCATTGTCTCCGGACGCGGGAGCACCTGACGCGCGCGCAGTTCCCGAGTGCCGTCGGAACCGACGATGAGCGTGCGCAGCCGATCGACCTGGGCACCGTCGAGCGGTGGCCGATCGGCGAGCAGGGGGCCCGGCAGCCATTCGTGGGCGCTCTCGGCCGCTTTGACCTTGCGAACTATCGATGACACCGTGCCGTCGTATCCGTCCGACACGTACTCGTGCACAACGGTTTCGGACTCACGGAGAGCACGGACACGATCGAGCAGGTCGGCCCGCCGAGTCAGAGCTGCTCCGCGCTGCATCGTCAGCGCCTCGATCTTCTGCACCTCACTGGCCTCGTCGAAGGAGGTCTTCCGCTCGGCGATCTTGGCAACGCTTCGGTTGAGCTCGTCCGATCCACCGCGCGAGAGGTCGGTGATGGACACGCAGAGCTCCTGCAGCTCCGGTGGGAGCTTGTCCCGCAGCACCCGCAAAGCTTGTGACTTTTCACTAGTGACCAGGACCCGCTGACCGCGCGCCAACAGCCCGGACATCAGATTCGCGATGGTGTGTGTCTTGCCCGTCCCCGGCGGGCCCTCGACCACGACGCCGCTGTCACGCCCGAGCCGTTCGATGATCTGCGACTGCTCCGCGTTGGCGGGCAGCGGAAACAGCGGGTCCTCGGCCAGTACCGCCGACTCCCCCGCCCCGGTGCGTTCGAGCCACGCCAACCGTTCGGCGGGCTCGATGGCGTCGACCAGCTGCGCGAGCCCCAGAGGCACGGGAGAACCGGCGAATTCGAGGTCGGCGAGCATCTGCTCGTAGTACTCGACCAGCGCGAACGAATCGCGGACCCGGAGAACCAACGCCGGTGAGATGGTCAGAGTTCGGTCGTCGTCGATGTAGGCCAGGGCTCCGGGCGGTCCGAGGTGATCGAGCACCTCGATCTCGTGCCGCGGGATTCGCGCAGCCCAGTTCCTCAAGAACTTCTCGACCCCGGCACCGATCGGCGACGCGACCGTGTCGTGCAGTTCTTCGGCCATCGCCACCGAACCGGACGTATCGAAATCGTCCGAACCCGTCAGCAGCTGGCCGTCCTCCAGCCGCGGGGTGGTGCTGGCCGCGAGGCGAACCAGAAGATCACCGGTACGCACGTCCCGTTCGATGCTGGCCGACTGCGTGATCAGGTGGGTTCGGACGCTGCGCTGCGGATCGGGGCTGCTCGACGTCAGCAGCCCCGAGGCCACCACCAGTTCGATCGACTCGGGTCGCGACGCGAGCTCCTGCATCATCAGTTGCAGAGCCTGGTACAGCGCGGCCTGCGGACGCCGGTCCCGATCCTCCTGCGCCCATTCCTTCCACGACTCCGAGTACTCCTCGAAGGCCTGCTTGATCTCGTAGGCCTTGCGAATATCGAACTCGGCATCGGATTCCTGCGCCTCGGCCCGACGGCGGGACGTCACCGACGCCGCGTCGGCCAGCTCGAGTTCGCGATATCGACTGTCCGCGACGACCTGGGGATCGAGCCAACCCGACAGCAACGCGGGCGGCTCGGGCGGCTCGTCGACCGCGATCCGCGGCGCGCGGAGCACCACACCACCCTGCTTGGCTCGCGGGTCGAGCTGCATGGGAACGTCCCCGGCGTGCACCCACTCGACCTGCACGTGGTCGTCGAAACGCAGCACCGGGTTCGAACGCGCCTCGACGATTTCGCGAAGGAAGCGCAGCAGGCGTTGAACCCTGCTTTTGAGCTCGTCGTCGTATTCACGACCGGTAGCCGCTGCAGCCGTCACAGTTTCCCCACAGATACTCGAATGGTCGTCCATTTCAGGGACGGTGTTTGCACACCCGGGCCACACTAGCCGTTGAAAACCAGTTGTTCGTCGCGTCCTGAGCGCACAAAATACGTTCTAGTGCTGGGTCACAAAGACCCACTCAGGTCGCTGGATTCACCACAGCGGACGCGTCGGGCCACGGGCTTCCCACGGGCCGAACCACGACAGGAGCCGAATGCGCAAGCTGGTCTACTACATCGCCGTCACCCTCGACGGGTTCATCGCCGCGCCGGACGGCACCTACGACAGTTTCGTGATGGAAGGCGATCACCTCGAGGCGATCAAGACCGAATTGCCCGAGACGTTGCCGGTTCACGTACGGGCCGCATTCGGCCTGGACGCTCCGCCCGCTCGATTCGACACCCTCGTCATGGGCCGCGAGACGTTGCAACCAGCGCTCGACGTCGGGATCGCCAGCCCCTATCCCCACCTGCGCCAATACGTTCTCTCTCGCACCCTCGCCCCGTCGGACGACCCGACTCTCACCGTGGTGAACGAGGACCCGATCGGACTTGTCAGAAGCCTCAAAGCCGAGGAGTCCGAGCTCGACATCTGGATCTGCGGCGGCGGAAATCTGGCCGGTCAACTGCTGCCCGAGATCGACGAACTGTTTCTCAAGGTCAACCCCGTGGTGTTCGGCCGCGGCATCGGCCTGTTCTCGTCCGGCATCGGCCCCGATCCGTTCCCCGCCCAGCTGTTCGAGCACCTCGAATCACGCCAGTTCGACAGCGGGGTGAGATTCACCCGGTTCATCCGACCGGAACCTGGCCGAGAATGACGTATAAAGACTGAATGCCTGCCGCGACGGAGCCAGACCGTGAGCTGCCGAATCGGGAGCTGCCGACCACCCCGCGCGGACTGCGAACCCGATCCTCGCTCGTGGCGGCCGCGCGTCGAGTCTTCGAGGACAGCGGCTACCTCGACTCCCGCCTGATCGACATCACCCGCACCGCTCGATGCTCCGCCGGCACCTTCTACACCTACTTCACCAGCAAGGAAGAGATCCTGGCCGCAGTGCTCGAGCAGGCCAGGGACGACATGCTGCATCCCGGTACCGAGCGAGTGGACCCGCACGACGATCCGGTTGCCGTCGTGGCCGCAAGCAACCGCGCGTATTTCGAGGCCTACCAGCGCAACGCGAAGCTGATGGCACTGCTCGAGCAGGTCTCGAACATCGATCCCGAGTTCCGACGTCTCCGACGCGAACGCGCCGATGCCTTCGTCAGACGCAACGCCCGAAGCATCGAGAGCCTGCAGAGCCGGGGCCTGGCCGACCCCGAACTCGATCCTGTGCTCGCCTCCCGCGCTCTGTCGTCGATGATCAGCAGGCTTGCGTTCAATCACTTCGTCGTCGACGCCGCGGACGACCGCGCACCTGCGGAGTACGAGAGCCTGCTCGCGACGGCTACGAGGCTGTGGGTCAATGCGCTGCGACTGCCGAATACGAGCGAAAAGGGCGGGTGAGGGAGACCGCACTCGGCGACTGGACGAGCAGTTTCAGCCGTCGGCTCGGGTTGTACCCGCCGGTAATGTACTCGCCGGTAGCAAACTTGTTCCTCGAATCGCGAATTACGCCTCCCGCCAACGCTACTCGCGAGTACATTGACGGGGCGTGCAGATGCTCGCAATCCATCTCGAACGAAAGAGCCTGCCACAGAATAGGATTCGATACTTGGTGATCAATCACACTCACGCCGAACGCCGTTGGCGATGCACAGGGCTTCTTTGCCGTTAGAATGAGCCGATCGGGGTGCCACATGATGAGCAAGAAATCGACATGCCCGGCACCGATCCACGTTCCATCGAGTGCACCGAGGCGGTGCGCCCACACCGAGCGAAGAGAGATACGTTGTTCAAGCGGATTGCAGTAGTCAACCGAGGCGAGGCGGCTGTACGCCTGATCCGAGCCGTCCGAGAGCTCAACGCCGAACACGATTACGGCATCCGCACCGTAGCGCTGCACACCGAGGCGGAGAAGCGGGCGATGTTCGTCCGCCAGGCCGACGAAGCGGTCACGCTGCGTAAGCCTGCCACCGGATCGGCGTACCTGGACTACGACGTCCTCGAAGCCGCGCTGGTGGAGTCCGGTGCCGACGCGGTGTGGGTCGGCTGGGGCTTCGTCGCCGAGGACCCGACGTTCGCGGACCTCGTCGTTCGCCTGAACATCACCTTCATCGGCCCGTCGGCCGACGCGATGCGTCTGCTCGGCGACAAGGTCGAGGCCAAGATCCTCGCCGAAAAGGTCGGCGTCCCCGTCGCACCGTGGTCCGGCGGACCCGTCGAGACCCGCGCGGACGCTCGTCGTCACGCAGCGGCGATCGGCTACCCGCTGATCATCAAGGCCCGCTCGGGCGGCGGCGGTCGCGGTATCCGCAAGGTCTTCCACGAGGACGAACTCGAACTCTCCCTCGAACGCACTCAGGGTGAGGCCGAGCGCTCGTTCGGTGACCCCGTCGTCTTCCTCGAACGTCTCGTCACCGATGCCCGCCACGTCGAGGTTCAGGTGATCGCCGACAGTCACGGCAACGTGTGGGCCCCGGGCGTGCGCGACTGCTCGATCCAGCGCCGCAACCAGAAGGTCATCGAGGAGTCCAGCTCACCGCTGCTGACCAAGGAGCAGGCCGATCAGCTGCGCACCGCCTCGGCCGAGCTCGTCAAGGCCGCCGGATACCAGGGCGCAGGCACCGTCGAATACCTGTACCAGCCCGAGCAGAAGATCTTCACGTTCCTCGAGGTCAACACCCGCCTTCAGGTCGAGCACCCCATCACCGAATACACCACGGGCATCGACCTGGTGAAGCTGCAGATCCTTGTTGCCGACGGCCAGGCGTTGCCCGGCGAGTGCCCCACCGAATTCGGCCACGCCGTCGAGGCCCGCCTCAACGCCGAGGACGCAGACAACGGCTTCGCTCCGGCTCCTGGCACCGTCGAGCTGCTCAAGTTCCCCCTCGGCACCGGCATCCGCGTCGACACCGGCATCGCGCAGGGCGACGTCATTCCTCCCGACTACGACTCGATGGTCGCCAAGGTCATCGCCTGGGGCCGGGACCGCAGCGAAGCGCTCGCGCGACTGCGCAACGCGCTGCGCGAGACCACCGTCGTCATCGACGGCGGTACCACCACCAAGTCGTTCCTGCTCAGCTTGCTCGACCGCGAGGAAGTCATTTCCGCCTCCGCCGATACCGGCTGGCTCGACCGCACCGAGGCCGGCTCCCAGGTGGGCCCGACGGCCGTGGCCGACATCGCGATCGTCGCCGCAGCGATCGACGCGTACGACGCCGAGGAAGGCCGCGAGCGCACCGCGTTCCTCAACTCCGCCCGCGGTGGCCGTCCGCGCGCCACCCATGCGATCGGCCGCACGGTCGAATTGAACTACCAGGGCCAGGCCTACAAGCTCGAGGTCGGCCAGACCGGCACCCACCGCTACAGCATCGACGGGGACGGCATCGGTGATCTGCAGGTCGACGTCGAACGCCTCGGCGTCTACGAGAGCCGTCTGGTCATCGGTGACCGTCGCTACCAGGTGGTCACCGTCGCCGGACCCGCGCACTTCCTCGTCGAGGTCGACGGCATCAGCCACCAGATCTCGCAGGACGAGGCCGGCCTGGTCCGCGCACCGGCACCCGCCGTCGTCGTGGCCGTGCCCGTTGCCGTCGGCGACGAGGTCGAGGCGGGACAGACACTCGTCGTCCTGGAGTCGATGAAGATGGAAACCGCCGTCCGGTCCCCGTACGCGGGCACCGTGCGCGAGGTACTGGCCTCGGTCAACGGACAGGTCGACGCCGGAGCCGCGCTGCTGCGCGTCGATCAGGCCGGTGAGCAGAAGGTCTCCGAGCAGGCACCACGCGTACAGTTCCGCGGTATCGACGACGCAGCGCAGCGTTCTCCGCAGCGTCGCGCCCTGGACCGACTCGACGAACTCGCCGCCCTCATCACCGGCTTCGACGTCAGCGGAGCCCGCGCACGAAACCTGTTGTCCACCTACGAAACTCTGCGCGCCGACGTGCCGCGCAACGATGCAGGGTTGGTCTCCGCCGAGCTGGATCTGCTCAACACGTTCGCCGATATCTGCGAGCTCTCCCGCAACCGGCCGACGATGGACGAGGAGAGCACCGACGAGCGCGTCCACTCCCCGCGCGAGCACTTCCACTCGTTCCTGCACTCGCTCGACGCAGACGTGCAGGGTCTCCCGGATTCGTTCCGCGCCAAGCTCACTCGCGCCCTGGCGCACTACGACGCTGCCATCGACGAAGGTCGTACGCCCGAGCTCGAAGAGGCCGTCTACCGCGTCTTCCTGGCTCTTCAGCGCATGGAGAACCAGGTTCCGGTCATCGCCGCCCTACTCGGCCACTGGCTCAGCGACTGCTCGGCGCAGCCCGAGGCGACTCCGGCCATGGCCGAGGTACTCGAGCGACTGATCGGTGCCACCCAGGCCCGCTACCCGGTGATCGGCGACGTCGCGCGCAACCTACGCTTTCGGTTGTTCGACGAGCCACAGATCCGCAGTGCACGCGAGAAGATCTACGACGGCGTCCGCGGCAGCCTGCAGTACCTCGCCGAGAACCCCGACGCGGCCGACTACTCGGCCCGGATCGCCGCGCTCGTCGCCACCCCGGAACCGCTCATCGAGCTACTGGCACAACGGATCACCGATCCCGGTGCTCTGCTCGAGGTGATCACCCGCCAGTACTACGAGATCCGCACTCTCGAAGACGTCAAGGCCTTCGACCGCGACGGCAAGCACTTCGTCACCGGCAACTTCGAGCTCTCGGGTGAACGGCTGCATCTGGTGTCCACCGCAACCGATTTCGACTCGCTTGCAGCGACTCTGGACTCGGTAGACGACATCGCCGGACCGGCACCGGAGAACCTGGCCGTGGACCTCTACGTGTCCTGGCCGGACGCGCCGACGGACGGCGACGCTCTCTCGGCCCAGCTTCAGGCCGTCCTTGCCGCGCACCCGAGCACCGGCCGGTGGCGTCGTGTCACCGTCACCGCCTTCGGTTCCGCCACCCGAAAGATGACCTACCGCCGCACCACGGTCGAGGGGTCCGAGCCGCTCGCCGAGGACACGATCATCCGGGACATGCACCCCCTGACCGGTCAGCGACTCGACCTGTGGCGCCTGAAGAACTTCGACGGAATTCGGTTGCCCGCCAGCGCCGGAACGTACCTGTTCCACCTGACGTCGAAGGACAATCCGTCCGACGAACGACTGGTCGCACTGGCCGAGATCCGCGGCATCACAACACAGTTGGATGACGCCGGCAACATCGTCGCGGTACCCGAGATCGAACGGACAGTCGCGGCCTGCCTCGACGGAATCCGGCGCGCTCAGGCCGGGCGCGGCAAGAAGCGGCTCGACGCCAACCGCGTCGTGCTCTACGTCTGGCCGGTACTGAACGTTCCCGCAGACCGGATCGCCACCATCGCCCGGCACATCGCGCCGCTGACGATCGGCGCTGGCCTCGAGGAGATCACGCTCATCGCACGTCTGGCCGAAACGCCGGGCGCGACGCCACGCGAGGTCGCACTGCGCCTGTCGTACCGCTCCGGTGCAGGCATCGTGGCCAAGGTGACCCCGCCGCCGACCGAGCCGATGCGTCCGCTCGACGAGTACACCCAGAAGGTGCAGCGCTCGCAGGCCCGCGGCACCGTCTACCCGTACGAGTTGATTCCGTTGCTCAGCAGCAACGGTGGAACGTTCACCGAGTACGACTTCGGCTCCGACGGCGTGCTCGCACCGGTCGACCGCCCCTACGGCCGCAACACTGCGGGCGTCATCGTCGGCGTCGCGACCACACCCACCGCCAAGTACCCCGAGGGCATCACCCGCGTCGCGCTGTTCGGTGACCCGACCAAGGCACTGGGCACCGTCGCCGAGGCCGAGTGCTCGCGGATCGTCGCGGCCATCGACCTCGCCGAGCAGCTCGGCGCACCCGTCGAATGGTTCGCATTGTCCTCCGGCGCAACGATTTCCATGGAATCGGGCACCGAGAACATGGACTGGGTCTCGCGTGGTCTGCGTCGCATCATCACCTTCACGCAGGCCGGCGGAGAGATCAACATCGTCGTCGCAGGCATCAACGTCGGCGCGCAGCCGTACTGGAACGCCGAAGCCACGATGCTCACCCACACCAAGGGCATCCTGGTGATGACTCCCGACAGTGCGATGGTGCTCACCGGTAAGCAGTCGCTCGACTACTCCGGTGGCGTCTCGGCCGAGGACAACTTCGGTATCGGTGGCTACGACCGCGTCATGGGCCCCAACGGCCAGGCGCAGTACTGGGCACCGAACCTGAGGGCTGCGTGCGACATCCTGTTCGCGCACTACGACCACGCGTATGCCGCACCGGGAGAACGCTTCCCGCGCCGCGCGGCCACCGCAGACCCGACCGAGCGCGACGTGCGCACCTACCCGCACGTGCACCCGTCCAGCGACTTCACCACCGTCGGCGACATCTTCTCCTCGGTCACCAACCCGGACCGCAAGAAGCCGTTCGACATTCGCACCGTCATGCGCGCCGTGGTGGACCAGGATCATTCGGTACTCGAGCGGTGGGCCGACATGGCCGACGCCGACACCTCCGTGGTGTTCGACGCCCACCTCGCCGGGATCCCGGTGTCCGTCATCGGCATCGAATCACGGGCCATCCCCCGCAAGGGCTGGTTCCCGTCCGACGGCCCCGATCAGTGGACCTCGGGAACCCTGTTCCCGAACTCGTCGAAGAAGACCGCACGCGCCATCAACGCCGCCAGCGGAAGCCGGCCGATCGTGGTGCTGGCCAACCTCTCCGGCTTCGACGGATCACCGGAATCGCTGCGCAACATCCAGCTCGAATACGGTGCCGAGATCGGCCGCGCCATCGTGAACTTCGACGGACCGGTCGTGTTCTGTGTCGTCTCGCGCTACCACGGCGGCGCGTTCGTGGTGTTCTCCGGAGCACTCAACGACAACATGGAGGTCCTCGCAGTGGAGGGCTCCTTCGCCTCCGTGCTCGGTGGTGCCCCCGCAGCAGCAGTGGTGTTCACCCGCGACGTCAACGCCCGCACCGCAGCGGATCCGACCGTCAAGGAACTCGAGACTGCGCTGAACACCGCCGAGGACGACGCCACCCGCTCGGCCCTGCGCGTAGAGCTGGCCACCGTGCGAGCGAACGCCCGCAACGCCAAACTCGGTGAAGTGGCAGCCGAATTCGAGGCCATCCACAACATTCAGCGTGCGCAGAACGTCGGATCGGTGCACCACATCGTCCCCGCCGCCGAACTGCGCCCGCAGCTGGTCGCAGCCATCGAACGCGGAATGGCGCGGTCGCTGGCGAAGTAAGGCTCAGGCTCCACGCAAACGCGCGCGCGTTTGCTGGATGCGAGCGGAATGGTTACCTATTCCGCGAGCGTCTGGCGAATGCGCGCGCGTTTGTCGGTTCAGGGTTCAGCGAAGGGGCATGCGCTACCAGGGGGTCACGTTTGTGGCGACGATACCGGTGCATTGACCGGTGAAGATGGTCAGTCCGCAGGCCTCCCAGAACTGAGGAATCGTTTCGATCAAGTCCACCAGACCGCTCGAGCTACCGGTGCTCGCACTTCCGGTATCGGCCACCGCGACTGCCGGCGACGCGATGGCGATGACTGCGGCTCCCAACACAACAGCAATACGACGCTTCACGCTGTTCTCCTCTTCTCTTCGTCGGACATGGTTCGCTCGACACGCTAACCTCGCGTCCCCATTGTCACAATCGTCCGAACGAACGATTCGAGCCCATCAGGCGTCGAGTTCCCGGGCACTGACGAAGCTCTGGGGCTCACCGGTGAGCGGGTCCGTGAAATTCAGCGCCCGAGCGAGAAGTTGCAACGGCCGGGTGAAGTCGTCCGCCGGGACAGAGGTGAACTCCGGATAGTACGGGTCGTTCACGATGGGAATACCCAACGAGGACAGGTGGATCCGCAGCTGGTGGGTCTTGCCGGTCTTGGGGAAGAGTCGATAGCGGGAACGATCGCCGATCGTGTCGATCAGTTCGATCCGGGTCTCACTGTTCGGCTCCCCCGGCTCCTCGTACGCCGTCATGACCCCGTGTTCCTTGAGGATTCGGCTACGCACGACGCGCGGAAACTCCAGCGCGGCATCGAATCCCGCGACGGCCTCGTACTCCTTGGTGACGTTGCGCGAGGAGAAGAGTTCCTGATACGGCCGTCGGGCATGCTTGGTCTTGGTGAAGAGCAACACTCCGGCGGTGGCGCGATCGAGTCGGTGCGCGGGCGTCAGGTCGGGGCAATCGAACTGCCTGCGCAGCCGCACTGTCGCGGTTTGGGTGACGTGCCGACCACGCGGGATAGTGGCGAGGAAGTGCGGCTTGTCGACCACCAACAGGTCGTCGTCCTCGTGCAGGATGCCGATCTCGAAGGGGACCGGAATCTCCTGCGCTGGAACGCGATAGAAGTACACCTGACTGCCGGCTCGGTACCGCGTGGCGTCGGAGATGGGCCTGCTCTTCTCGTCCACCACTTCGGCGTCGTGCATGGCCCGTCGCCAGTCGTCATCGGGCAGCTCACGTTCGAGGTACTCCACGATGGTGGTGGCCGAATCACCATGCGGCAACAGCAGTCTCAGCGGAGCGAGACCGTCCCGGAAGGGCAGCATTCTCTATGCGCAGTCTCGACAGATCAACCGCAGACCACGTCCGGCGTCGCCGTCGAAGTCCTGGTACCGCGACGTCGGATTACCGCAGGCACTGCAGCGACCGATGACGGCGGTGTGATCCGAGAAGTTCTGCGCCATCCGCTTGTCGAAGACGAACAGCGAACCCTCCCACAGCGCGTCGTCACCGAAAGTCTCTGCGTACCGGACGATTCCGCCGTCGAGCTGATACACCTCTTCGAACCCACGGGCCACCATCAAAGACGAGAGCACCTCGCACCGCACTCCCCCGGTGCAGTACGTGACCACCGGGGACTGCTTCAGGTGGTCGTAGGCACCGGAATCGAGTTGGGAGACGAAGTCCCTGGTCGTCTCGACGTCGGGCACCACTGCGTTCTTGAACTTGCCGATCTGCGCTTCGAAGGCGTTGCGGCCATCGAAGAACACGACGTCGTCGCCGCGGGAATCGACGAGCTCGTGCACCTGCTGCGGGCTCAGATGAGTCCCACCGCCGACAACACCGTCGGCATCGACCTTCAACTCGCCGGGCGCACCGAACGTGACGATCTCGTCGCGCACCCGCACACTCAGGCGCGGGAAATCGTTGCCGAGTCCATCGGACCACTTGATGTCGGCCGACTTGAACGCCGGATAGCTGCGGGTGCCGCGGACGTACCTCTTGACGTCGTCGACGTCACCGCCGACTGTCGCGTTGATGCCGTGCTCGGAGATCAGGATGCGTCCGGTCAGGTTGCTGGACGCGGCCAGCGTCTGTTGCCACAGCCGGATCGCGTCGGGATCGGGCAGCGGAGTGAACACGTAGAACAGGACGATTTTCGGTACAGCCACGCCGACCAGTATGGCGCGTTGTCAGGCAGGTGGTGCCGCCGCCCGGACGCGCTGGGTGCCGGAGTCCACGGTGAAGCCCGCTCCCCAATACACGCCGGTCTGCGGATTCTCCTTGGCGGTGAGGAACCAGTGGTCCATCCGAGCCGCCGTCTTGGTGACCTCGAAGACGCCGAAACCGTGACTGTCGAGGTCGACGAACTTGACGTGCTGGTTGAGCGCCTTGAATGCCTCCTCGGCGACCCGGCCCAGTGTGTGCGGCGGAGTACGCGTCAGGTCGTCGATGTTGGCCGAGCTCACCGAGGTGACGACCAGCTCGGTGGCGGCAGGTTCGGTGGTGGCGTACTGGGCCGCATCGAGGGGTACCTCGCAGGCCCAGGCCGAGTGGATGTCGCCGGTGATGAACACCGTGTTGTCGACGCCTGCGTCCACGATGGCGCCGAGGAGCTTGCGTCGATCGGCGGTGTAGCCGTCCCACGGGTCGGCGTTGTACGGCAGACCGCCCTCCGGGATCCCGAGCAGCGACGTGACCGCCCTGGCGGCATCGCGATCGAGCGGCGGGATGAGAGTGGGCGTGATCATCACCGGGTTGCCGACGATCTTCCACTGCGTCGGCGACGAGACGATGCCGTCGGTGAGCCACTGCATTTGCTCCGCGCCGGTGATGGTCCGGTTGGGCGAATCCACCTCGGGCCCGTTGAACGGCAGCACCTGCTGCGAGCGGTAGGTGCGCAGATCCAGCATCGAGAGCTCGAGGAGGTTTCCGAACCGCAGCCTGCGATAGAGGTGACGGTTGGTCGCGGTGCCAGCCGCTCGTACCGGCATCCACTCGTAGTACGCCTGCTCGGAATGGGCCTTGCGGGTGGACCAATCGCCCTCGGTGCCCGGAGTGTGGTTCTGCGCGCCGGTGTCGTAGGCATCGTTGGCGGATTCGTGGTCGTCCCACGTGCAGATCCACGGCACACCGACGTGCGCGGCCTGCAGATCGGGATCGGACTTGTACTGGCCGTGACGCTGCCGGTAGTCGGCGAGCGTGACGATCTCGTGGGTGGGCGAATGCTGGCGAATCACCCCGTCGCGGCCCGGGAATCCGCCCGTCTCGTACTCGTAGATGTAGTCACCGAGATGGACGATCGCGTCGAGATCGCCGCGCGCGGCCAGATGCCGGTACGCGCCGAAGTAGCCCGACTCCCAGTTGGAGCACGAGACGACTCCGAAACGCATCGCGTCGATGTCGGCGTCATTGGCCGGTGCGGTGTGCGTGGTTCCGACGGCCGATGCCGCGTCGCTCGTCCGGAAATCGTAGAAGTACGTGGTGTCTGCGCTGAGGCCGTCGACGTCGACTTTGACTGTGTGGTCGGTGTCGGGGCCGGTTGCGACGGTTCCGGAGGAGACGACGTCGCCCATGTCTGCACTGCGGGAAATCCGCCACGTCACCGACACCTGCGGGCCGACGCCGGAGCCCGGGGTGGCGTCGGGCGTGGGGGTGAGCCGAGTCCAGAGGACGATCGCGTCGGGCAACGGATCTCCCGATGCCACCCCGTGCAGAAAGCCGCGGTCGCTGCCCTGAGCGAATGCGGTCGCCGGCAGTGTCGTGGCCACTCCGACCACCGCGACGGCCACCGACGACGAGCGAAGAAACGTCCTTCTGGAAAGCGCAGACTCAGCGTGCATCGGGTCAGTCCATGCGATGGATGGTCGGTGGTCAAGTAAGGCGCGCCTGGGTCGGCCGCAGTGTTCACCAGCCGGCCATGCGCCGGACGCTGGTTTGCCTTCGTCGCTGCGGGAGAACACTCCGAGAATGGACGCTCTGTGGTTGTTCGGTGATCAGCTCGGCCCGCACTTTCACTCGGTGGACGAGCACGCCGACCGAGATGTGCTGATGATCGAGTCCCGACGCGTGTTCCGGCGTCGGCGATACCACCGGCAGAAGCTCCATCTCGTGTTGTCGGGGATGCGTCATCTGGCCGACGAGCTGGGTGATCGCGCCACCTACCTGCAGACCGAGACGTATCGCGAAGGGTTGGCCGAGTACGGCAAACCCGTGGTGGTGTTCGAGCCGACGTCACACGCGGCGGAGAAGTTCGTCGCCGCGCTGCACGAGGAGGGACTGGTCTCGAAGATTCTGCCGACGCCGATGTTCGCGCTTCCCCGCGCCGAGTTCGCCGAGTGGGCGGCCGAGCGTGGGACCTTCCGCATGGAGACGTTCTACCGCGAGCAACGCAAGAAGTTCGATGTGTTGATGGACGGTGCCGACCCGGTCTCGGGTAAATGGAACCTCGATGCCGAGAACCAGTCGCCACCACCGAAGGGACGCTTGACCCTGGGTGTGGAAGAACCGTGGTGGCCGACCGAGGATGCCATCGACGACGCGGTTCGTGCAGATCTCGACTCGTGGGACCTCGATACCGTCGGAGTCGACGGGCCTCGCGTGTTCGCAGTGACCGCGGCCGAGGCGTCGGAGGCGTTGTCGCACTTCATCAATTACCGCTTGGACGATTTCGGTAAGTACGAGGACGCGGTGATGGCCGACGACTGGACGATGTCGCACTCACTGCTCTCGGTCCCGCTCAATCTCGGCCTGCTGCAACCGTTGGACGTGGCACACGCAGCCGAGGACGCCCACCGAGACGGCACCCCGCTGGCGAGCGTGGAGGGTTTTGTTCGGCAGATCCTCGGCTGGCGCGAATACGTGTGGCACCTGTACTGGCATCTGGGGCCGGAGTACCTCGAGCGCAACAAGCTCGAAGCCCATGAGCCCCTTCCGAGTTGGCTGACGGAGTTGGACGGCGACGCCGTGGTGGCGAAATGCCTGTCCAGCACCGTCGACGGCGTGCGCGACCGCGGCTGGGTGCACCACATTCCCCGACTGATGATCCTGGGAAACTTTGCGCTGCAACATGCGTGGGACCCACGAGCGTTGACCGACTGGTTCGCAACAGCTTTCGTCGACGGGTTCGCCTGGGTGATGCCGGTGAACGTGATCGGCATGAGCCAACACGCGGACGGCGGGGTGATCGCCACCAAGCCCTACGCCTCGGGCGGGGCGTACCTGAACCGTATGACCGACTACTGCAAGCCGTGCGAGTTCAACCCGAAAAAGCGACTGGGCGACGACGCCTGCCCCTTCACCGCCGGCTACTGGGCATTCGTCCACCGGCACCGCGAGATGTTGGCGCTCAATCACCGCACGGCGAGGCAGGTGTCGTCGATGAACCGATTGAGCGACCTCGAGCAGGTGCTGGAACAGGAACGGCAACGCGAGGTGTATTGACGCGTTTCGGCAAAGTTGAGCACGGCCGGACCCTGTCGAGTGGTCTCTGTTGGTATCGACTGCTCAACGCGCACCACTTTCACCGAGTCGCTGCCATGGGAGCCGGCCGTATTCCACGGTTCCTGCCTCAGCCGAACGCTTGAATCAGCCCACCGCAGACAAAGGACCCCCGAATCCTCGAATAGGGCAGCCGAATTGGTACATCAATGGTGGGCAGATTCGGCGTCGCCGCGGACGACAACACCGAGCTGAACTTCGAGAGCGTTGCGCTCTGTACGGAACCGTCACCGCGGAGTCACTGTGTCGCGGAATGGCCGTCTCGTTGCGATCTCCAGGTGCGACGGACGTCTACCATGACACACCGACAGGTTCTGTATATCGAATAGTTAAGCAGTGCAACAGTTTTCGATTCAAGCATGCTTGCCAGTCGAACGCACGTTCGATACACTTCTCTTCATGACCACGGAAATCTGGCAACTGAGCGAGAGCGAACTCCTCGCCGACGCTGCCGCGGTCTCCCATGAGATTCAGTTGTTGGAGGCCCGGCGGATCGCCCTCGTCGCCGAGATCGACACCCGCGTCTCCCGTGAGAAACTCGGCTTCCCCGGACCCGCAGGGTGGCTGACCTCCACCACCCTGCTCTCGCCGTCCAAGGCCACCAAAATCGTCGCCCTCGCCCGCGGCATGAAGAACTTCCCCGATATCGCCGACGCCGTGAATACCGGCGTCATGTCCGTCGATCACGCCGCGCTGATCCTCACCTTCGCCGAAACCCCACCGAAGGACCTCCCGGAAGAGGGTCGCGTCATGGCCCGCACCGCGATGATCGCCGCCGCGACCGGGCCCGAAGCGCGTACCGGCCGGATCCGGGCAGCGATCACCAAGCTCGAGGACGAGTTCGGCGGCAAGACCCCACCACCGGAGAACACCGACCGCAACGAACTGTTCGCGTCGACAACCTTGAACGGACGTCTGGTGGCGAAGATGGATGTCGACGCTGTCACCGGGGAGAAACTCCTCACCGCCCTCTCACCCCTGACCGAACCGCAACCCGCCGCCGACGGCACCCCAGACGACCGCAGCCCCGCCAAACGGCGCGCCGACGCCTTCGGACACATCCTCGACCAGTACCTCGCCTCGAGCAGCCGGCCCATCGAAGGCGGCGAACGCCCCCACCTGAACCTGCACATCAACCTGCGCGACCTCACCGACCTCCGCGACAGCGCCGACACCGCCGACGACATCGAAGATGACATCGCCGACGACGAAACTGCACGCGCAGCAACCGAATCCGACACTGTCGATCCGGTCGACATCAACACCGGCAACCCCATCGACACCGACGCAGCAACCGAGCCGGACCCCGAAAACGGCAGCGGCAGTGGCAGTGGCAGTGGCAGTGGCAGTGGCAGTGGCAGTGGCAGTGGCAGTGGCAGTGAAGATGACCGCGGTGAAGCGGATCGCGGGGCGTATCGTGACCTGTTCGGCGACGGCACGTCGGTCGGATGGCTCCCCTGGATGGGACCACTCTCCCGCAACACTTCCCGCCAGTTGGCGTGTGATTGTGTCCTCACCGCCATCGTCATGGACGAACAGGGCAACCCGCTCAACCTCGCCCGCACCGCCCGCACCGTCTCCGCCAAACAACGCAAAGCCCTCACCGCCCGCGATCACGGCTGCGCGTTCCCCGGCTGCGGAAAACCCGCCGCCTGGACCGAAGGACATCACATCTGGCACTGGGCCGACGGCGGCCCCACCGACATGAACAACCTCGTCCTGCTCTGCGGATTCCACCACCGACTCATGCACCACAGTGACTGGGAAGTGTTCATCGGCAACGACAACCATCCCTGGTTCGTACCACCGGCCACCGTCGACCCGTATCGACAACCCCGACAATCCCACGCCCGAGCAGGCCCCCACATCGCATAAGCCCCAGGAAAGACTCCAGCCCCACACCGAGAACACGGTGCGGGGCTGGAAGAGGTTGTTGAGCTTGATGTTTCGATCAGACGCTCAGCGGATTACACGACCCGCATGAGCCGATTCTGTTCGTCTCTGCTCCGATCGACCGACCGGTGACCTAGTTCGCGTCCACCTTCGCGGCAGCCTCGTCGATCATCGGCACGTATCGCTCGAGTGCCCACGGCACCGTCAGCGGATTGATGATGGACGACCCGGTGACGAACGACTGATCCGTCGGCGCAACGACCGAACCGCGGGACACAGCCGGAATCTGCTGATAAGCAGGCTGATTTTCGGTGTCGGTGCGGTTCTGCGGATCCGAGTAGAAGGTGAAGATCAAGTCCGAGTCGTTCAGCAGATTCGCATTCTCCAAACCGATGACCGCCGAGTCGGTGCCCTCGGTCTCGTCGAGAGTGTTCACCACCGGATCGACCTGCAGCCCGAGGCCGCGGACCATCGCGACGCGCTGCTCGTCGGCGAGGAACACGCCCAGCGTCCCGGGACCGGTGTTGTAGATATACGAAAAGCTCACGTCCGCATACTCGGGGTGCTGGGCGGCGGCGTCGGCGAAGCGGCTCTCGATCTTGTCGATCTCCTCCGCAGCCTTCTCCTCCTCACCCATGGCCTTGCCGATCACAGTGATCTGGTCTTCCCAGGTCGTTGTCCACGGCTGCTCCTCGTACGCAACCACCGGGGCAAAGGCACTGAGCTTGTCGAACTGATCCTGCGTGACGCCCGACCACGGTGCCAGGATCAGATCCGGCTCGAGAGCAGCAACAGCTTCGATGTTGAGTTCGGTTCCACCGGTGAATTGTTCTGGAAGTTCGGTACCCAACTCGGTGACTGCGCCGTGAACCCACGGCAGATATCCCGATTCGTCGGCACCCCACGAGTATTCCTCGACGCCGACCGGGACCGTCCCCAGCGCGATCGCCGTCTCGGCCGACCCCTGGCCGAGCGTCACGATGCGCTCAGGCTTTTCGGTGATGACCGCCTGCCCCAGGGCCGAATCGATGGTGACGGTGGCAAAGTCGCCGCCCCCGGCCTGTTCGGGCTCAGCCGTGTCGGCAGACGAACATCCACCGACCACCAGGGCCGACACAGCGAGCGCGGACAGCAGGGACGCACGGCGAGTGAAGCGTTCACCGGCCGTTGGAGCAGAGAACATGGATACCTCTCGACGGACTAGCGGGTTAAAAGTAAGTCAAGGCTAACCTACAAGAGTGTCTCGAATGCACTGCACAGCGGGCGTTCGCTACGGTGGGAGCCATGAGCCTTCCTCGTCCCGCACTCGATCGGACAGCCGTCGTAACCGGAGCGTCCTCGGGAATCGGAGCCGCGATCGCCCGTGTGCTCGCATCCCGCGGCCATGGCGTCACCCTCGTCGCCCGGCGTGCCGACAAGCTCGACGAGTTGGCACAGGAGATCCGAGCACGGGGAGTTCGAGCCGAGGTGCTCGCTGCAGACCTCTCCGACCGCACCGCGCGCGCCGAACTGCTCGGCCGCATTGCCGATCTCGGCCTGATCCCGGACATCCTGATCAACAACGCCGGACTCTCCACCCTCGGACCGGTCGCAGAATCGGATCCGGACTCCGAGATGAACATGATCGAGGTCGACGTGGTCGCCGTCGCGGACCTCTGCACCCGCTTCCTCCCCGGCATGGTCGAGCGACGACGCGGCGCACTGCTCAACGTCGCCTCGACCGCCGCGTTCCAGCCCTTGCCCGGGCAGGCCGGCTACGGCGCATGCAAGGCGTTCGTGCTCTCCTACACCCAGTCTCTGACCGGTGAACTACGCGGAACCGGAGTGACCGCCACCGCACTGTGCCCGGGACCGGTGCATACCGGATTCGGTGAGGCCGCCGGCTTCGCGAAAGACGATGCAGAGAAGGCACTTCCGTCGATCATGTGGGTGTCGGCAGAAACAGTGGCCAAGACTGCCGTCGACGACATGGCCAAGGGACGCATGGTGTCGATCCCCGGGCCCGCCAACCGGATCGGATCGATCTTCGCCCAGATCACCCCGCGAACCCTGTTGGTGCCCATGCTCACTCGTATCCATCCCGGACTGAAGAACGGTGCATCGTCGTGAAGCGCGAACTCGTGGTCTCCGACAGCATCGTCGTGAACGCAGACGCCGACACCCTCTACGCTGCGATCAGCGACCCCACCAAGATGGGGCAGTGGAGCCCCGAGAACACCGGTGCCACCGTGCACGAACCTCGCGAGAGTGCCTACGTGGGAATGGTGTTCGACGGAACCAACAAACGCGGCCCGGCTACGTGGGTCACCCGCTGCACCGTGACGGCCGCGGACCCGGGCAAGACCTTCGAGTTCCGTGTCCACGCGATCGGCAAGAGCGCTCCGAAAATCAAGGGCGCGAACGCAACCTGGCGATACGACTTCGAGCCGGTCGCGGGTGGCACGAAAGTAACCGAGACCTGGACCGACGACCGAACGAAATGGCCCGACGCCGTCGCGCTCGTGTTCGACAAGATCGTCACGAGCGGCAAGACGTTCCCGCAGTTCCAGCGTCGAAACATTCGTAAGACGCTGGAGAACCTGCAGAAGCGTTACGCCTGACGGCTAGGCCTGCCGGGTGTACAGGCCGAGAACGTACGAGGCCTGCCCGGCATGCTGGAGATCGTCCGAGATGACGGACACCAGCCGCGCACCCAGTGTGACCGGCGGATCCCAGTTCTCGTCGACGATCCGGTCCAGATCGTCGGTCGAGATACTGCTCAGGTAAGCAACGGTTTTCGAGTGCACAGCGTCGTGGTAGTCACGCAGCAAATCGGCGCTCGAGGTGACCTGAGCGACGTCGGAGGCCGATTGGCCGTACCCGATGTCGGACTTGTCGAACGGAAGTCCGAAGCTCTCGAACCACGAGTCCGACGTCCAGACCTGTTCGCTCCCGGCCACACCGGCGATGTGGTCGTCCTGTACCCGGGTCAGGTGCCACAGCAACCAGGCGGTGCTGTTGGCGTCGGCATCGGGTCGATACGTCAACGCGGCGGCGGGGATGTCGTCCAACACCGAGTGGACCAGCTCCTTGATCCGGCCGAAGGCGTCGGTGAGCAGGTCGTTGTGGTTCATTGAATACGCCTCTTTCGTCGAGAACTGATAACCGACCCTGCATACCCCGATTGCCTCGCAGGGAACATCGCGGCCCTCCAGGCGCGTTGCACCGAATATGACTTCTCCAGCAATTGTGTACACCCGCACCGGCGATTCGTCCGTCCTCGAACTGAAGGAACGCGAGGTGACCGAGCCCGCCGCAGGCGAAGTCCGCGTCCGCATCGTGGTCTCGGGCGTCAATCCAACGGACTGGAAGAACAGAACCGGCTCCGGACCGGGTGAGAAGCTGGCATTCGACGAGGTGGTACCGAACCAGGATGGTGCCGGATTGATCGACGCCGTCGGCCCCGACGTCGACGGCGTCTCCGTCGGAGATCGCGTCTGGGTGTACCTGGCCCAGCATCAGCGTCCGACCGGAACGGCACAATCTTTTGCAATCCTGCCCGCCTCTCGGGTGGTTCCTCTGCCCGACGGCGTCGGATTCGACGTGGGCGCAAGCCTCGGCGTGCCCGCAATGACGGCGCACCGTGCGTTGACCGTCTCCGAGGACGGACCCACCCGGCTGCACCCGGGCGCGCTGGACGGTAAGTCGGTACTCGTCGCAGGTGGTGCCGGTGCCGTCGGCCATGCAGCGATCCAACTAGCCCGCTGGGCTGGTGCGACGGTGGTGACGACGGTCAGCGGACCGGAGAAGGGCGCACTGGCCACCGCCGCGGGCGCGCACCACGTCGTGAACTACAAGACCGGCGACGCCGCAGCAGAGATCCGCGAGTTGGTTCCCGCCGGAATCGATCTGATCGTCGAGGTTGCTCCCGCACAGAACGCCGCACTCAACGCTGCCGTGGGAGCGAACCGCGCATCGATCGCGGTGTACGCCAACAACGGCGGAGACACCGTCACCCTCGACGTTCGGCCGAACATGGTGCTCAACACCCGATACCAGTTCGTGCTGCTCTACACCGTGGGCGACGAGGCTCTGCGTAACGCCGAGGCGGACGTCAGCGCGGCAGCAGCCGCGGGTGTGCTCGAGGTGGGTGAGGCCACCGGCCTACCGCTGCACCGCTACTCGTTGAGCGACACCGCAGCAGCACACGACGCCGTCGAGAACGGAACCGTCGGCAAGGTGTTGATCGACGTCTCCAGCGATCAGTAAGCCGGACAGACTCAGGTGGTGACCGGCAAGTTGGACCATGGAAACTTGATCCACTTGCCGGTCTCTCGCCACAAATACCTCTGTTGCACAAAGGTTCTTTGCTCAGTGTGTGAGCACAACCGCGCGACGCGGTTCTCCGGCGGCGCCGAAATCGCACGACATCGACGCTTAGGGTTGCGAGCGTCTTTAACAGGCGATCCAGCGAACATCATTGAGCGCAAAGAACGGACACCGATGACCAGCCCCACACCTCCGCCCGGATGGCACCCTGACCCGAGTGAACCAGGACTGATCAGATACTGGGACGGATCCCAGTGGACCGAGCACACACAGCCCGCCAACGGGCCCGCAGTGGAGGAATCAGCTCACGCCGACACCACTGAACCCGGCCAACCCGACCGGGCAGGCGTGCCCCGCGCGATCAAGATCGTTGGCGGAATCATCGCCGCGTTCGTCGTGATCGGTGTGCTCGGTGCCGTGTTCGGCGATGACGCACCCTCCGACGACCCACAGGCCGCCGCACCGTCGACGACGCCGAGCGCTGCGGCCCAGGAAACGTCCACGCCCGCCCGGTCGACAACCACGCAGCCGGAAGCCACGACCAGCGTGCAGCCGAGCATGCCCACCCCAGCTGCTGCTCCCCCGGCTCCCGCGACGTATACATCCGACCCCCGATGTGCCCCCGCGAATCAAACGCTAGTGGATCTGGTCGCCTCCGGCTTTTCCGAATCCGGGCTGACCCTGACCAACGGCACCGTCATCGACGGCGGCGACTACACCTACATCGGCGGAACGACCGTCGACGCCACCGGTCGGGTCGAGAACAGATCCGATGTCTGGGTCATCGCAAACGGCACCGTTTACTCCTCGACCGGAGGAGCACGAAACACCACGAGCTGGCCGCGAGCCAGCTCCGAGTTGGATATCTCCCCCGGCGACCCCGACGTGCAGGCCGTCGACGCGTGCGTCGTGGACCTCACCCGGTAAGGACGTCACCCCAGGTGACACGTCAGCGTGCGGGTTCGGCGACGTTGGCTTGGAAGACGACGTCTTCTGGCCCGCTGGGCATGCTGTTGAACAAGTCGACCACAACTGCGGCGGCCTGATTCGCCAACTCGACGACCTCGTCCTCGCCGTGGGTCTGCACCGCGACGGCCTAACGCGCATTGCTGTCATCGGTGGGAGTGATCGACACCGTGTCGGAGTAGTCCTCTGCCGATCCTCCGCGTTGTTCGGCGAGTCGGTCACTCACCTGCGGGAGCAGGATCGTAACTGGTCAGGTCCAGGCCGACCCCCTCAGCGCTGGGATATCTGAATTGGGGGTCGTCTGCTTCGTCGGTGGGAAACGTCGCGGTGATAGCGATGGCCGCTCGGCGGCGTTTCCGGGTTCCGTCAACCGGCCCACTCTTAGTGCTCGCAACCGCGGAAACGCTGGGACACAACCCAGTACCGCAATCGGCGTGAAATCGGAAAAGCCCGCACACAGACCGGCGGGAACTGGCGGATCGCGAAACTCTCTGTAGAGCAGACCAACACAGATGGCCTCCGCCCTGGGAACTACGACTTCCAGGTCCACGCTCCGCCGATGAACTTGGGTCGATCATCATCGAGAGCAGGAGGAGGAGGTTCTTTGGCAGCCCCGGCTCGGCGTACGGAGAGTGCGGCGGACCGGAACAGCTCTTCTTCGACTTCAGCAGGCAGCGGTTCCCACTCGAAGTCGACTTCGTCTCCAGCGTTGAGGGTTCCGGATGGCGTGTGGATATTGAGGGCCTGAATGAGGCATCCGCCGGGCGTATCATCCGAGTCGATGATTCCCCAGCCTTCTTCGACCGCGTATCGACTCACTCGCCCCCTACTGGTGGTCATAGCTCGAGGACCTTTCGTGTTGGAAAACTCGGGCGTTTCCGGCCCCGACCCCGGCGGCCGAATCGTCTCGAACGAACGACTCAAGTGATGACCGGCAACGTGGACCATGGGAAATTTATCCACTTGTCGGTCTCCCGCCACGAGTAATCCGGCTGCACAATGGTTCTGGGCTTGGTGTAGATCACGGCTGACCGCACGTCGGCGGTGTGCGCCTTCAATAGATCGATGACCAGAGCCAGTGTGCGGCCGGAATCGGCGACGTCGTCGACCACGAGCAACTTCTTGCCGACGATCGCGTCGGTGTCCAGAAGTGGTTCGAGGACAACAGGATCGGGCAGGGTCTCCTCGATGTCGGAGTAGAACTCGACGTTGAGAGTGCCCGCAGCCTTGACGCCCATCGCGTAGGAGATGGCACCCGCGGGAATGAGACCGCCGCGGGCAATTGCGATGACGACCTCCGGGACGAACCCGTCGTCGACGATCTTCTTGGTCAGGTCGCGCGAGGCGTCCCCGAACGTCGCCCACGTCAGTACTTCACGTTCCTGTCCGGTCATGAGGAACAACTCTACCCAGCATCGAACTTTGCCAATCGAGCAAAGTTCTTTGCGCGCGCCGCCGTGAACGGGCAGTCTCGAACCATGGCCGACAACACGCACGCACATACCCATCCCGCGGAGCCGGATTTCGAGCACGGTGCCTTCGACGAAGCATTCTGGGACAACCTCTACAACCAACGCACCACCGTCTGGAGCGGAAATCCCAACGCCGTGTTGGTACAGGAAGCGTCCACGCTGACTCCGGGCCGCGCCCTGGATATCGGCTGCGGCGAAGGTGCCGACTCCCTGTGGCTCGCCGGTGAAGGATGGCACGTGACCGGAGTCGACATCTCCGATGTCGCCCTCGGTCGCGCTCGCGCAGCACAACAGGCACTCGAGCCCCGGACACCGACGGTGAACTGGCAACAGGAAGACGTTCTGGACTGGACTCCCCCCGCCGGTGCGTTCGATCTGGTGTCGGTGCACTTCCTCCAGGTGCCACCGGACGAGCTCGAGTTGACCACCCGCAGGTTCGCCGCAGCGGTCGCGCCGAACGGACGCCTTCTCATCGTCGGGCACAGTCCCAGCGACAGCCACGCCTCGCAGCACCCGGCCAAACACCGGCTGTTCGCTCCGGAACCGGTCGTCGCTGCGGCCGGCGACGGGTTCGAGGTGATCCACGCCGAGCATCGCACCCGCATGACGCCCGACGGCGATGAGCGCATCGACACGGTCGTGGTGCTGCAGCGCCGGTAAACTCGGAGGGTGTTCTCGCCGACGACGTATCGAATTCCCCTGGCCGTCACCTTCGTCGTCGCGCTGATCGTGCTCTTCACGCCTGCGTCCGGTGTGCCCTCGGGATTCGAGCACAGCGACAAGATCATTCACTGCATCCTGTTCGCGGCTCTCGCGTATACGTCCCGACTCGCCGGCATCGACTGGGTCAGGACCGCACTGTGGGTGTCGGCGTTCGCGGTGGTGTCGGAGTTCCTGCAGGCGATCCTGCCTCTGGGACGCTCCGGATCGGTCGCCGACGCTCTCGCCGACGCTGCCGGAGTTGCGGTGGGCCTGGTGGCGGCAAGCTGGGTTCTACCGCAGCGCGTCAAGAAAGCCCCGGACCTGCACTAGACTGACCGAGCACCGGGTTTCCTCGGCCAGCGCGCACACTCCGGAAGGAACGCCATCACCTCGTCTTCTGCCCCGCACGATATCTACCTCGTTCCACCGGAGCACGAGACCAACGATGCCGTCACCCGAGAATCAGCAGCATCCGCAGCACGACTGAGCGAACGCTCCGACGTGGTCAGCCACGACGGCCGCTACGCACTGACCATCACCTCCACCACCCCACACCAGGCGATGGTCGAGGATCTGCTGTTCGTGCGCGCCGTGCTCGACGCCGCACGCATCAAGTACCTACTCGTTCGCGGCAACGACGAACGGCCCGTCATCGCCATCGAACTGGGTGCCCGCGACGCGCTGACCACCGCACTGGTACACGCCTGCCGCGCCGAGCCGTTCTACTCCAAGACCGTCGACGCCCGCGGAAAAGCAGTTCTGGTGGCCGACGGCACACTCTCGCCGTCCGCGAACGCGCGGATCGTGCGCCTCTACCGCCCGCGCGTCGAGCCGTTCAGCGGCCTGTACTACGGCGCGTCGACGGCGGTGCAGATCGAACTGTGGTCGTTCTCCCCGTCCGAGATCGTGCTGCCGATCGAGAACTCCCTGACCAGGCGCAACATTCGGCCCGACGAGGCCGTCCGCGGTACCGTCGAACGCTTCGGCAGAACGTGGCCGACCATCGAGAACATGTTCGCCGACCACGCGTCGGACATCAATTTCGACATCGACATCGTCTTCTCCTGGGTCGACGGCTCCTCGGCGGAATTTCAGGCGCAGCGGGCGCGGCAGATGGCGAACTACGTCGTCGGTGAGGGTGACGACTCGGCGGCTCGCTATCGGCAGATCGACGAACTGAAGTACGCGCTGCGGTCGATCCACCTCTACGCACCGTGGATCAGGCGCATCTTCGTGGCCACCGACTCGCCGAGGCCGGCGTGGCTCGCCGACCATCCCAAGGTGACGTTCGTGCCGAGCGAGGCCTTCTTCGTCGACACCTCCGTTCTGCCGACCCACAATTCGCAGGCCGTCGAAAGCCAGCTGCACCACATCCCCGGCTTGTCCGAGCACTTCCTGTACTCGAACGACGACATGTTCTTCGGTAGACCGGTCAGCCCGTCGATGTTCTTCTCCCCCGGCGGAATCAGCATGTTCATCGAAGCGACCACGCGAATCGGGTTGGGCTACAGCGACGCCGACCGCAGCGGCTTCGAGAACGCGGCGCGCGTGAACCGGCGAATCCTCCAGAACCGCTTCGGGATGACCACCACCCGGCACCTCGAACATGCGGCAACCCCGTTGCGGCGCAGCGTGATGCAGGAAATGGAGAACGAGTTTCCGGACGAGTTCGCGTCCACGGCCGCAAGTGCGTTCCGCGCGAGTACCAACATCTCGGTGACGAACTCGCTGTACCACTACTACGCATTGATGAGCGGCCGCGCGGTGGTCCAGAAGGATGCGAAGGTCAGGTACATCGACACCACGTCGGTTGCAGGCCTCGAACTGATGGAGAAGCTGCTCCCGAAGCGATCCGTGGACTTCTTCTGCCTCAACGACGGCAGCTTCCCCGAAGTCGACCTGGATCTGCGCACCCGCACCGTCACACAGTTCCTGGACAAGTACTTCCCCATCGTCGCGCCGTGGGAACGCGACCAGCGCTAGGCGTCGCTGAACGTCTTTCGCCGAGCACTGTCTGCGATGGTGACTCCCGCCTCGCTCAGCCTGCGCGCGGTCTCCTGAGCCGAGACAGGTTCTCCCACAGTGTCGTACGAGCCCGTCGGCACCACCGAGTGCACGACGGTGTCCTCGTAGACGTGGACGAGGTTGTATCCCTGGGCACCGTCGCGGCCCCGTAGTCCGCCTGCGGGCACGTTCAGATCCTGGGTGTAGCACGTGGCCGACGCCACCGAGACGGGAATGCCCGCGAACGTGGCCGTCGTCGAATAGTGCAGGTGCCCGGCAAGAATGGAGCGCACATCGGTTCCGCGCAGTACGTCCGCCAGGCGCGGTTGATCGAGCAGTTCGACCAGTACCGCAAGATCGAGCACCGTCGGCACCGGCGGATGATGCATCGCCAGAATCGTGCCGAATTCTGCGGGGGTGGCGAGCGTGTCTGCGAGCCAGGCCAATTGCTCGTCACCGAGTTCGCCGTGATGGCGTCTGGGAACCGTCGTGTCGAGAGTCACGACACGGAGACCGTCGACGTCGTGCACACGATCGATGGACTGCCCCGTCGGTTCGGCGTCGAGCAGCTTCTGGCGGAACGTCGCGCGGTCGTCGTGATTGCCCATCGCCCAGACGATCTGCGCGCCGAGTTCCTCGGCCACCGGCTCGACCAACGCCCGCAGCTTCTCGTACGCACCGGGCTCGCCTTTGTCTGTCAGGTCTCCGGTGAACACCAAAGCGTCGGGCCGCACACCAGAGTTTCTTACGTCGGTCATCACCTGCTCGAGCCGCAGCTCACTGTCCACGCCGCCGTACAACCGACCACCACCATCGACGAGATGGGTGTCGCTGACGTGCAACAAGCAGTGATGGGGGCGTGGGTACTCGGCCATCCGAGACTTCATCGAACTCTCGCTCACGATCGGACCTACCGTTTTACGATCGCCCGGGTCGGACGAACGCCACTGCTGCAAGCCAAGCATACGAGCGTTCACTGAGAAAAAGCTGGTCGAATCTCGGCGGTGAACACCGCACGAACTTCTGGCGTGTGACAGGTTGTGGGCATGCCGAACCGAAGCTGACCACACTCCTCGCGACCGCAGTGCTGACCGCGGGATCGATGGTCGGAATCGGCGTCGCACCCGCAGCCGCGCAGGAGCTGCCGACCGTCGTGCTGGTGCATGGTGCGTTCGCGGACAACACCAGCTGGGACGGCGTCGCCGAGAACCTCCGCGGCCGCGGCTACCCGGTGGTGACGGCGGACAACTCGCTGCGTGGGCCGTCGGTCGACGCGGCTTCGGTCACCGATGTGGTCGAGAGCATCGACGGGCCGGTGGTGCTGGTGGGCCATTCGTACGGCGGCACGGTGATCAGCAACGTCCATGCCGACAACGTGGAGGCCCTGGTCTACGTCGCCGCGTTCATGCCCGTCGAAGGCGAACCCGTCGCCCTCAGCCTCGACCCCATCCGATTCCCGGTGACCGCGCTGGTACCGCCGGTGATCGGCCTGTCGATCGTCGACGACGCGTCGAACATCATTGGTAAGAACGTCGACTCCTACATCACGCCCGCCCTGTTCCGACCCTTCTTCGCCCCGGACGTCACCGAGGAGCAGGCCGCGCGCATGGCTGCGCACCAGAAGACGATTGCCGCAGGCGCACTACTCGAGCCGAGCGGTCCCCCGTCCTGGGCGAACACGCCGTCGTGGGCGTTGATCCCCCAGCAGGATCAGATCATCCCGGCCTCGGCCGAACGGTTCATGGCGCAGCGGGCCGGCGCTCAGGCGACCGAAGTACCGGGCTCGCACGCCATCCTGGTGTCGAACCCCGGTGCCGTGGCCGACCTCGTCGCCGACGCAGATGCGGGCAGCTGACACCCCTCACGAAACGACCTCGGGCCCGGTCACCTGTCCAGGTGGCCGGGCCCGAGGCGTCTTCTGACGACAGTCAGATCCCGATGAGGTCGTGATCGGCGACCTTCGACGCCAGGATGCGCAGGTGCTCGTCGGCACCACCGAGAGTGTGCTCGATGGCCACCAGTCGACTGGTGTAGTGCCCGACCGGATATTCGGCGGTGACGCCGATTCCGCCGTGCAACTGAATGGCCTCCTGGCCGATCTTGCGACCGGACCGCGAGATCTGCAGCTTGGCGCGCGACGCGATGGTCGGGTCGACGTTGCCGTCCGCCAACGACATCGTGGCGTACAGACTCATGCTGCGGGCGAGTTCGAGCAGCACGTACATGTCGGCGGCACGGAAGGTGAGCGCCTGGAACTTGGCCAGCGGAACCCCGAACTGCTTGCGCTGCTTGAGGTAATCGGTGGTCAGCCGCAGCGCCTCCTCCATGGCACCGATCGCCTCGGCACACAACGCGGCCTGCGCACGCACCTCCGCTCCGGTGATCGCCGCTGCCGCGTTCTCGGCGGTGCCGAGCGGTTCGGCGGCGACGTCGACGAATTCGATCTGCGCGGCGCGCTGGCCGTCGTGCGTGGCGTAGGACTTTCGCGTCACACCGGTCGCGTCGGCGTCGACGACGAACAGTCCTGTTCCGCCGGCAGGCAGCGTTGCACTGACGACGATCACGTCTGCGCTTCCGCCGTGCGGTACCGGGTTCTTGACGCCGTTGATCGACCACGATCCACCGTCCTCGGTGGCGGTGGTGCCGACTTCGATGTTCGGCCAGCGGCTGCCGGATTCGTTGTGCGCGAACGCCAACATCGACGATCCCTCGGCCACCGGCGGCAGAAGCCGCGCGCGCTGCTCGGTGCTGCCGAGCTCGGAGATCAACCCGCCGGGGACGAGCACGGCGTCGAGAATCGGCTCCGGCGCGAGCCGTCGTCCGACCTCGGTCATCACGGCCATGATCTCCACGGGACCGGCGTCCATACCGCCGTCTTCCTCGGTGAACGTCAGACCCAGCAGGCCGACCTCGGCCAACTGCTTCCAGACGTCGGTGCTCCAGCCCAGCTCACCGGCAACGATCTTGTTGCGCTTCTCGGTGTCGTACGCCCGTGTGAGCACCTCACGAGTGGTGTCGCGCAGCAGCTTCTGTTCTTCGTTGAGTTCGAAATCCATGTCTTCAGATGCTCCCTTACAGTCCGAGAATCGCAGAGGCGATGATGGTGCGCTGAACCTCGTTCGAGCCGCCGTAGATCGACACCTTGCGGTAGTTGAGGTACCCCGGTACCGAGCGCTGCGCCCAGCCCTCGCTCTCGATGTCCTCGCCCGCCTCGTAGGGCAGGGAGTCCGGTCCGGCGACATCCATCAGCAATTCGGTTGTGGCCTGCTGCAATTCCGATCCCCGCAGTTTGAGGATGGACGACGCCGGGTTCGGCTTGCCGTCGTCCGAGCTGGACACCATGCGCAGCTGAGTCAGCTCCAGGGCGAGCAGTTCGTTCTCGACCTCGGCCATCTTGGCCGCGAACAAGGGGTCCTCGAGCAGCGTGCCGCTGCCGACCTTCGTCTGTGCTGCGTGCTTCTTCGCCTGTCCCAGGTGCACTTTGGTGTGCCCTGCGCGGGCGACGCCGGTCCGCTCGTTGCCGAGCAGGAACTTGGCGTAGCTCCACCCCTGATTCTCCTCGCCGACGAGGTTCTCCGCCGGAACGCGGACGTTGTCGAAGAAGACCTCGTTGACCTCGACGCTGCCGTCGACCAGCTTGATGGGGCGCATCTCGATGCCGGGGGTGTTCAGGTCGATGAGCAGGAAAGAGATTCCGGCCTGCTTCTTGGGCGCGTCCGGGTTGGTCCGCACGAGCGCGAAGATCCAGTCGGCGTACTGGCCGAGCGTGGTCCACGTCTTCTGTCCGTTGACGATGTAGTCGTCACCGTCGCGGATGGCAGTGGTGCGCAACGACGCCAGGTCGGATCCGGCCTCGGGCTCGGAGAACCCCTGACACCACCAGATGTCGAGGTTCGCCGTCTTGGGCAGGAACTTCTCCTTGATCTCCTGCGAGCCGAAGGTCGCAATGACCGGGCCGACCATCGAGGCGTTGAACGCCAGCGGCTCGGGTACCGAGGCCAGCTGCATTTCGTCGAGCCAGATGTGCCGCTGGACAGCGGTCCAGTCGCGCCCGCCGAACTCCGCAGGCCAGTGCGGCACAGCCAGGCCGTTCTCGTTCAGGATTCGCATGGTCGTAACCACCTCGTCCTTGCTCAACTCCTGACCCGTCGCGTTCTTCTCGCGAATCTCGGCGGGGATCTTCGTGGTGAAGAACGTCCGCATCTCGTCGCGGAACGCGGCCTCTTCTTCTGTCAGGGCAAGATTCATCGACAATCCTCCGTGCTCGTTCGCTTATCTCGGTATCGACCGTACTCCCTGGTAACTCTGGGATATTCTCCGCTCACTATGACTTTTCTGGCACTGGTTCGGCACGGTGAAACGAACTGGAATCTGCACGGGCGTCTACAGGGCTCTTCGGACATTCCTCTCAACGACACCGGCCGTGCTCAGGCCCGTGAGGCGGGCTACCAATTGGAGTTCCGTACGTGGGATCACCTGGTCAGTTCGCCGCTGATCCGGGCCTCGGAAACCGCGGACATCATCGGCGCTCACCTGGGCCTGACCCGCACCGTCGAATTCCCCGATCTGGCCGAACGCCACTTCGGCGACGCCGAAGGATTCACCGACTGGGACGCGTACTCGCACTGGCCGGACGGCCGGTACCCGGGCTTGGAGCCGCGTTCGAACCTGATCGTGCGCGGTGTGCGAGCCGTCGACGAGATCGCCTCGT
This sequence comes from Rhodococcoides navarretei, assembly GCF_038069675.1. Taxonomy (NCBI): domain Bacteria; kingdom Bacillati; phylum Actinomycetota; class Actinomycetes; order Mycobacteriales; family Nocardiaceae; genus Rhodococcoides; species Rhodococcoides navarretei. The sequence continues at coordinate 1,382,523 of NZ_JBBPCN010000001.1, read as the reverse complement.
GCTATCCGGACTCCGCGGTGATCGCCGTGGCGCACGGCGGCGTCATCCGGGCGATCTTCGACGCGATTCGACGCCGCCACTCCCCGCGCATCCTCAACGCGGGCGTTTCCACCCTCGAGCACGACGGTTCTCGCTGGACCGTTCGCACCATCAACAGCGTCGCGGTCTGACAGAGTTTTCGTTCATGGAGATCGAACGGCGCATCACCGAACTGGGCTTCACGTTGCCCGGTGAACCGACCGCCCCACCTGGTTTCGAGTTCTCGTTCGAGTGGGTGCGGGTGCGCGGCAACCGGGTGTTCGCCTCGGGCCATTCGCCGCTGGCCCCCGACGGCACATTGGCAGGACCGTTCGGCGCGGTTCCGTCCGAGGTGAGTCTCGACGCCGCCACCGACGCCGCGCGCGACACCGCACTGGCACTGCTCGGTGGCGTCGCGCGCGCGGTCGGCGACCTCGATCGAATCAGCGCGTGGCTGACCGTGACCGGGTCGGTCAATGCCGATCACGGCTTCACTCAGACCACCACGGTCGTCAACGGCTTCTCCGATCTGGTGCTCGCCATCTTCGGTCCCGAGATCGGTGCCCATGCCCGCACCGCACTCGGGGTGGCCGCGCTGCCGATGAACAACTCCGTGGTGGTGTCAGCGGAGTTGGAGATCGACGGGTAGGTTTTGCTCCACTCGTACATACGGCGAAAGCAGGCGCGGATGGTGCGCAGATCGACCCTTGCCCTGGTCGCGATTCTCATCGGTATTCTCGGGTTGTCCGGCTGCAGTGCGTCCTCGCAGTCGTTGCTGGACCGGGTGAAGGACGAGGGCGTTCTCGTCGTCGGCACCGAGGGCACCTACAGCCCGTTCAGCTATCAGGGCGACGACGGACAGCTCACCGGCTACGACATCGACGTCATCAACGCCGTCGGAAACGAGCTGGGGGTGCGCGTCGACTTCGTGCAGACCCCGTTCGACTCGATCTTCGCCGGTCTGCAATCCCAACGATTCGACCTGATCGCCAACCAGGTCTCGATCACCCCCGCGCGCCAGTCGGCCTACGACCTGTCCACGCCCTACACGGTGTCGGAAGGCCAGATCCTCACCGCCGCAGACGACTCCACCATCACCTCGCTCGCCGACCTGACCGGTAAGACCACCGCCCAATCCTCGACGAGCAACTGGGCAGAGGTCGCGGCGGACGCCGGTGCGAACGTCGAAGCCGTCGAGGGATTCGTTCAGGCGGTCACTCTCGTCAAGGACGGCCGCGTCGACGCCACAGTCAACGACTCCCTCGCCATCGCCGAGTACCTGCAGCAGACCGGCGACACCGGAGTGAAGATCGCCGGCGAGACCGGAGACACGACCCTGCAATCCTTCGTGGCCCGCAAGAACAGTGGGCTGATGGACGAGGTCGACACCGCCATCGACACCCTGCGCGAGAACGGCACCATCGCCGAGATCTCGAACAAGTATTTCGGAAGCGACGTCGCCGCACCGACCGCCGACACCGTGGTGCCGGAGAGCGACGACGCATCGTCGACGGCACCGTCGAAGATGCAGTTGGTTCTCGACAACCTGTGGCCGATGCTCAAAGCGACTGTCACGATGACGATTCCGCTGACCGCCATCAGCTTCGTGATCGGACTCGTCATCGCTCTCGCCGTTGCGCTGGCCCGAATCTCGTCCATCACACCGCTCGCTGCAGTCGCCCGGTTCTACGTCTCGATCATTCGCGGCACTCCCCTGCTGCTGCAGCTGTTCATCATCTTCTACGGCCTACCGCAGTTCGGCATCGTGATCTCACCCTTCCCGGCCGCGGTCGTCGCATTCTCGCTGAACGTGGGCGGCTATGCGGCCGAGGTGATCCGGGCCGCGATACTCAGCGTGCCCAAGGGGCAGTGGGAAGCCGCGCAGACCATCGGGATGGGATACCGAACCACGTTGCAGCGCATCGTGCTTCCGCAGGCGTTGCGCACCGCCGTTCCACCGTTGTCGAACACGCTGATCTCGTTGGTCAAGGACACCTCGCTCGCGTCGACCATCCTGGTCACCGAACTGCTGCGCGTCGCACAACTCGCGGCGGCACCGACCTTCGACTTCTTCACCCTGTACACCGTTGCCGCGCTGTACTACTGGGTGATCTGCATCGTCCTCTCCTTCTTCCAAGGCAAACTCGAAGTCCGACTCGACAGGTACGTGGCGAAATGACAGACCTGCTGACAGTATCCGCGCTGAAGAAGTCGTTCGGTCCACTGGAGGTGTTGAAGGACGTCTCGTTCACCGTGCCGTCCGGCACCGTGACCGTCATCATCGGACCGTCCGGATCCGGCAAGACCACGATTCTGCGCGCTCTGAACGCACTCGACCAGGCCGACGCAGGCGTCATCGGTATCGGTGACGTATCCGTCGACTTCGGACAGCCCGTCGGGGCGCCGCAGCTACGTCACTTCCGGGCCCAGAGCGGCATGGTGTTTCAGAGCCACAACCTGTTTCCCCACAAGACGGTGCTGCAGAACATCATCGAGGGACCGGTGATCGTGCAGAAGCGCGCCAAGGACGACGCCATCCGCGACGCGCACGCAATCCTCGATCAGATCGGTCTCGACGCCAAGTCCGACCAGTACCCGTTCCAGCTGTCGGGAGGCCAGCAACAACGCGTCGGAATCGCTCGAGCTCTGGCTCTCCGCCCCAAGCTGATGCTGTTCGACGAGCCCACCTCGGCACTCGATCCCGAACTCGTCGGCGAAGTACTCGGCGTCATCAAAGGCCTTGCTGCCGAGGGCTGGACGATGGTGATCGTCACCCATGAAATCCGCTTCGCCCAGCAGGTCGCCGATCAGGTGCTGTTCATCGAGAACGGCGTCGTCCTCGAACGAGGCACACCGGAACAGGTGCTGGTGAGCCCGACCGAGCCTCGTACGCGCCAGTTCCTGCAGCGGATATTGGCATAGAGGGGCTGCGCCCCATGTGAGTGGAGCCTGCGGAACGAATTCGTCGAGGCATGTGAGTAGAAGTTCGTAGTGGGGTACGAAGTTTCGTGCACATGCGGCGACGCCGCTCTAGAGGTGCGGCAGCACCTTGTCCAGGGTGATCGGCAGGTCGCGGACTCGGACGCCGGTGGCGTTGAACACCGCGTTGCCGATGGCCGCGGAAGATCCGACAGCGCCGATCTCACCGATTCCCTTGCCGCCCATCGGCGCGAGTTCGGTATCGACCTCCTCCACCCAGACGGCCTCGATGTCGGTCACGTCGGCACACACCGGGATGTGGTACTCGGCGAGGTCGTGATTGGCGAACCCGCCGAATTCGTGATCGACGACGCCACTCTCCATCAGGGCCATGCCGAGCCCGAACGTCATGCCGCCGATGAGCTGAGACCTGGCCAGCCGCGGATTCATCACCGCGCCGATGCCGAACACCCCGAGCATGCGCCGCACCCGAACCTCACCGGTGTCGATGTCGACCGCGACCTCGGCGAACTGAGCACCGAACGCCATGCGCGCCAACTCCTTCTGGCCCTCGACGTCGTCGGTGGTGTCGGCCTCGGCCGAATGTCCCGGCTCGTACGATCCCTGAGCCTTCAACGAGTGGCAGACCTTGGTGACGGCCCAGCCCCACGACGAGGTACCCGACGAGCCGCCGGCACCAGGTGCTTTCGGCAGAGCACTGTCGCCGAGTTCGAGTGTGACGGTATCTGCATCCACCCCGAGAGCGTCGGCCGCAATCTGACGTAGCACCGTCCGCGCGCCGGTACCGATGTCCGACGCGGCGACGGACACCGTGATCGTGCCGTCCTGCTCCACACGTGCAGAGGCGGTACTCGGCGAGATCAGCACCGGGTAGCTGGCCGTCGCGACGCCCATGCCGACCAGGGTGTTGCCCTCTCGACGCTGACCGGGCGTGGAATCGCGGCGGTCCCACCCGAACTTCTCTGCCCCCTCGCGCAGGCACTGCACCACACTGCGTGAGCTGAACGGGTTGCCACTGGCGGGATCGACGTCCGGTTCGTTGCGGATACGCAGTTCGATCGGATCGATACCGGTGGCCGTTGCCAATTCGTCGATGGCCGTCTCGACGGCGAACATGCCCGGAGCCTCGCCCGGGGCTCGCATCCACCGCGGCGTTCCGACGTCCAGCTGTGCGAGTCGGTGGGTGGTGCGACGGTTCGGGGCCGCGTAGATGTGTCGAGTGGATTCCGAGGTCTGCTCGCAGAACTCGAAGATCGTGCTGGTCTGCTGGAACGAATCGTGCGCGATCGACTGCAGCGTGCCGGTCGAATCAGCGCCCAGCCAAACGTGATTGAGCGTCGGGGTTCGGTAGCCGACGACATCGAACAGGGCCTGTCTCGGCAGGACCAGCTTGACGGTCTTTCCGGTTGCTCGCGCCGCCATCGCGGCGAGGACCGCATTGGGCCGAGTACTGCCCTTGGCTCCGAAGCCGCCACCGACGTTCTCGGCGATCACGCGAACGTTCTCGGGTTCCAGATCGAATGCCGTCGCCAGGTCGCCCTGGACCCCGGACGGGGCCTGCGTCGAATCCCACAGTGTCAGAACGCCGTCGGACCACTGTGCTGTGGTGGCATGCGGTTCCATCGGGCTGTTGTGCATCGGCGCGGTGGAGTACCAGTTGTCGACGACGTGCTCGGCCGACGCCAGCGCCGCGTCGGGATCGCCGACGGTGACATCGGTGGGAAACCCGGCGTTGACGGACTCGGGTGCGTACAGCGAGCGGTGATCGGCGGTCAGAGTGTTGTCCGGAGCGCGGACTCCGGTGTACTGCACCTGCACCCGGGCTGCGGCGGCGCGAGCGTTCTGGAGAGTGTCGGCCACGACGACTGCCACGATCTGACCGCGATAGGAGACGGTATCGGACTGCAACACATGCAGTTCGGCGTCCTCGACCTCCCCCAGCTTCTCGGCGTTGCCGTACCAGAGGACGGCATGCACTGCGGGGTCTTCCTCCAGCTCGACGTGTTCGACCGTCCCGGCGGGAACTGTCGCAGGCACGTACCAGGCATAGAGCTGTCCGACCGCCGGCGATTGCTCGGCGGCGTACCGCGCCCGGCCGGTGACCTTGGCGATCGACTCGGTGCGCTGAATCGGTTGTCCGATCGATGCAGTCATGACCCGTCTCCCGAAGCTGTGAGTTCCACCAGGGTGCGGGCGACGAGGTTGGTCACCAGCGGAATTTTGAACGCGTTGTCGCGCAACGGGTCTGCGGCGTCGAGTTCGAGGGCGATCGCCCGCCGGAACGACGCCTCGTCGGCGGCCCCGCCGAGCAGCGCGTGCTCGGCCGTGCGGGCCCGCCACGGCTTGTGCGCGACGCCCCCCAGCGCGATCGACACCCCGCGGACGATGCCGTCCTCGACGTCGAGAGTGGCGGCGACCGACGCGACCGCGAACGCGTAGGACTGGCGATCACGCACCTTGCGGTAGGTGGAGACGGTGCCGTCCGCCGGTGCCGGTATCTCGATTGCTATGAGGAGTTCGTCCCGCGCGACCGTGTTGTCGCGCTCGGGCTCGTCACCGGGGAGCCGGTAGAAGTCGTCGATCGCGAGGGTGCGCTCTCCGTCGACACCGCGAACGACCACGCGGGCGTCGAGGGCGGTCAACGCCACCGCCATGTCGGAGGGATGCGTCGCCACACACGCCGGGGAGGCACCGAGGATGGCAAGGTTACGGTGCTCGCCCTCCCGGGCCGGGCAGCCCGAGCCCGGCTGCCGTTTGTTGCACGGCTTCGATGCGTCCATGAAGTACACGCAGCGGGTGCGCTGGAACAGGTTTCCACCGGTGGTGGCCATGTTGCGCAACTGGCCCGAGGCACCGGAGAGCAACGCCCGGGAAAGCACCGGATATCGCTGACGCACCACCGGGTGCACCGCGAGATCACTGTTGGTCACACCGGAACCGACACGTAGCGAGCCGTCGTCGGAGACGTCGATGTCGTGCAACGGAAGTCGCGTCACGTCGATCAACGTCGTCGGGCCGACAACACCGAGCTTCATCAGGTCGACGAGGTTGGTGCCGCCGCCGAGCAGCATCGCGTTCTCGTCCTCGGCGAGGCGGGCCACGGCGTCGTCGACGGCGGTGGCTGCGTCGTACGCGAAGGTTCTCACGATGCGTCCTGCACAGCCGGGACGATGTCGGCGTAGGCACCGCATCGACAGAGGTTGCCGCTCATACGTTCTCGCACTTCACCGGAGTCGAGTTCGACATCGGTGGCCTCGAGATCGTCGGTGACCGCGCTGGGCCAGCCCTGTTTCGCCTCTTCGATCACCGCCACCGCGGAGCAGATCTGCCCGGACGTGCAGTACCCGCACTGAAATGCATCACGGTCCACGAAGGCCTGCTGCACGGGATGCAATGTGTCGCCATCGGACAATCCCTCGACGGTGGTGATGTCGCGATTCTGTTGCGCGACCGCGAACGTGAGGCAGCTGTTGATCCGCCGCCCGTCGACCAGCACCGTGCAGGCACCGCACTGCCCGTGGTCACACCCCTTCTTCGCACCGATCAGGTCGAGATTCTCCCGCAGTGCGTCGAGCAGGGTGGTCCGGGTGTCGCACTCGAACTCGCGATCCGTTCCGTTGACACGGAGAGTGACGTTGGTCATGCACGTGCGGATACCCGGGGCTTGGTCCACCAAACGCTCGAACCCGGGGTCGTGCGCGGAACTTCGTAGCGGGCTACGAATTGCCGTGCACGTGCGCGCTAGCGCTTACCTTTGTACTTCCCGCCGCCGCTGCGTCCGGGCGGGCCGGAATCGGGTTGCAGTTGAATCAACACACCACTGATGCGGGTTCGGCGCAACGCCTCCACCGTCTCGTCGGCGAGGTCGGCCGGCAGCTCCACCAACGAATGATCGGGGCGAATGCTGATGTGCCCGAAGTCGCTTCGACGCAGACCGCCCTCGTTGGCGATCGCACCGACGATGGCACCGGGAGCGACGCGATGCCGCTTGCCGACGCTGATGCGGTACGTCGCCATCTCCTGGCCGGTCTTGCGGTGATGCGAACTGGCCGCATCCTCGTCGAACGTGCGAGGCGGACGCGGCTCGCGAGGCTCGCGCGGTGCCCGCGGCGGGGCAGGCGGCTCCGGCTTCAGCAGGAACGCTTCGCCGTCGCGGGACTGGATGGCCAGGGCTGCCGCGATGTCGACCAACGGCACGTCGTGCTCGCGCTCGTAATCCTCGATGAGGCGACGGAACAGCGCCAGATTCTCGTTGCCGAGGCTCTCGGTGATGGAGTCCTTGAACTTCGTCACGCGCTGCGCGTTGACGTCGTCGACGCTGGGCAGCTGCATCTCGGTGATCGGCTGACGCGTCGCCCGCTCGATGGCCTTGAGCAGGTGCCGCTCGCGCGGTGCGACGAACAGCAGAGCCTGACCGGCGCGGCCCGCGCGTCCGGTACGACCGATGCGGTGCACGTAGGACTCGGTGTCGTGCGGGATGTCGTAGTTGATGACGTGCGAGATGCGGTCGACGTCGAGACCGCGGGCCGCGACATCGGTGGCCACCAGGATGTCGATCTGACCGTTCTTGAGCTGACCGATGGTGCGCTCACGCTGAGCCTGCACGATGTCGCCGTTGATCGCCGCGGCCGAGAAGCCCCGTGCACGCAGCTTTTCGGCGAGTTCCTCGGTGGCCTGCTTGGTGCGCACGAACATGATCATCGCCTCGAACTCTTCGACCTCGAAGATTCGAGTGAGTGCCTCGAGCTTGCGCTGGTGGGCCACCTGCACGTATCGCTGGGTGATGTTCGGTGCCGTCGACGTCTTGGTCTTGACGGTGATCTCCACCGGATCGTGCAGGTACTGCTTGGAGATCTTGCGGATCGCGGCCGGCATCGTGGCCGAGAACAACGCCACCTGCTTGTACTCCGGGGTATCGGAGAGGATGCGCTCGACGTCCTCCTGGAAACCCATCTTGAGCATCTCGTCGGCCTCGTCGAGCACCAAGTACTCGAGACCGGACAGGTCGAGGGTGCCCTTCTCGAGGTGATCGATGACGCGGCCGGGGGTGCCGACGATGATCTGTGCACCCTTGCGCAGGCCGGAGAGCTGGATGCCGTACGCCTGGCCACCGTAGATGGGCAGGATGTGCAGACCCGGAATGTGGGTGGCGTACTTACCGAACGCCTCGGCCACCTGGAGCGCGAGCTCACGCGTCGGTGCCAGCACCAGCGCCTGTGGCGTCCGACGCGACACGTCGAGACGAGACAGAATCGGTACCGCGAACGCGGCCGTCTTGCCCGTTCCGGTCTGCGCGAGGCCGACGACATCGTTCCCTGCCATCAGCGGCGGGATGGTGGCCGCCTGAATGGGCGACGGGCTCTCGTAACCGACGTCGTGCAGGGCCTTCAGGACCCGCTCGTCGATCCCGAGATCGGCGAATGTGATGTCCTCGCCCGTCGCCGAGGCCGACTCGGTCGCTCGGACCGGAACGGAGGCGGAGTCCTGAGGGGGCGAATTCGTCTCGTCAGACGTCACGGCGGCATCCTGATCAGTTTCTGAAGTGCTCATATGTGGAGCGAGTTTAGTACCTGCTCGGACCCTGCGAACCCTTCTACGCTGATCAGGTGACGAAAACGGCCGAGACCGCCCGCGGTGCGAACGCCCTCACACCGGCGACCCGACCACCGAACATGACCGCGGACGGTTAAGTTGTACCCCGAGTCACACTCAACCCCCTCGAACTCGCGGCAAAGTCGACAAACCGGACACCCCGGATGGTGCGCCACGGCCTCGAATGTGATGAAATGCACAACTACCACGCTATTTTTCCGTAAGGGGTCCAGCAGTGCGCGAATATTCTGTGCCGGCGTCGTTCACCATTCCTGACGACGCATCCATGGCCGACACCGTCTACAGGTACGAGAAGGAATCGCCGAACTTCGTACCGTTCCAACGTCTGGAGAACGGTAACTGGACCGACATCACCGCAGCTCGGTTCGCGAAAGAGGTCGCGGCAGCGGCCAAGGGATTGATCGCCTCCGGTATCGAACTCGGCGACCGCGTCGCCATCCTCAGCGCGACGCGCTACGAGTGGGTCGTCCTCGACTACGCCATCTGGTCCGCAGGCGGCTGCACCGTCGCGATCTACGAGACCTCCTCCGCCGACCAGGCGCAGTGGATCCTCGAGGACTCCGCTACCAAGCTGCTCGTCGTCGAGACCGCAGCGCACGCCTCGAACCTCAAAGAGGTCACCGAAGGTGCCAAGGATCTGCGTGAGGTTCTGCAGATCGACGGCGGAGCGATCGAAGAACTGACCACCCGCGGTGCCGGGGTCAGCGACGAGGATCTGCATGCCCGACGCCATCAGGTCACCGCAGCATCACCCGCGACCCTGATCTACACCTCGGGCACCACCGGCCGACCCAAGGGCGTCCAGTTGACGCACGCGAACTTCTATGCCGAGGTTCAGGCCACCCAGATCGCGCTGCACGACTCGATGAAGGAGGGCAATCGCACGCTGATGTTCCTGCCGATGGCGCACGTGTTCGCCCGCGCCGTGTCGTTCGGTTCGTTCGAGTCCAAGGTCACCGTCGGCCACACCTCGGACGTGACGACGCTGGTGGATCAGTTCGCCGTGTTCAAGCCGGACTTCATCCTCTCGGTGCCGCGTGTGTTCGAGAAGGTCTACAACTCCGCCAAGCAGAAGGCCCACGACGGCGGCAAGGGTTCCATCTTCGACAAGGCCGCCGCGACGGCCATCGAGTGGAGCGAGGCCCAGGAGAAGGGCGGAGCCGGGCTGGTTCTGAACCTCAAGCACACCGTGTTCGACAAGCTGGTCTACTCCAAGCTTCGCGCAGCGCTCGGTGGCAACTGCACCCGCGCGGTGTCCGGCGGCGGACCTCTCGGTGCCCGCCTCGGCCACTTCTTCCGCGGTGCGGGCGTCCCGGTCTACGAGGGCTACGGACTGACCGAGACCAGCGCGGCCATCACCGTCAACACCACCAAGGACCAGCGCGTCGGCACCGTCGGCAAGCCCATCGACGGTCACTCGGTGAAGGTCGCCGAGGACGGGGAACTGCTGCTCAAGGGACCCGTGGTGTTCAGTGGCTACTGGCACAACGAGAAGGCCACGGCCGAGGCCATCGTCGACGGCTGGTTCCACACCGGAGACCTCGGCGCGATCGACCAGGAAGGCTACGTCTCGATCACCGGCCGCAAGAAGGAAATCATCGTCACCGCCGGCGGTAAGAACGTCGCCCCCGCGGTGCTCGAGGACGCCCTGCGTGCCAACGCGATCATCAGCCAGTGCCTCGTCGTGGGCGACGCCAAGCCGTTCATCGGTGCGCTCATCACCCTCGATCCGGAGGCTCTGCCGGGTTGGCTCGAGCGGCACAACCTCTCCGCGGACATCCCGTTCTCGGAACTGTCGAAGAACGCCGATCTGGTCGCCGAGCTCGACAAGGCCGTCGCCGAGGCCAACAAGAAGGTCTCCAGCCCCGAGCAGATCAAGAAGTACACGATCCTCGAGAACGACTTCACCGTCGAGACCGGTGAGCTGACCCCGACGATGAAGCTCAAGCGCAACATCATTCACGCCGAGCGTGGCAACGACATCGAGGCCATCTACTCGTAGATCGACCGCACGAGGAAAGGGCCCGACGCGATCTTCGCGCCGGGCCCTTTTCTCGTGTCAGGACATGTGGTCGTCGAGAAACTCCGCCACCGCCGACGTCACCTGCAGGTGGATCTTCTCGTGCAGGAGGTCGTGGCCGCCGTCCTCGAACTCGCTCAGGGACGCGTCGGGCACACCGCCGATCCACTCGCGTACCGCATCGATCGGAGCCAGGCGATCGTCGACGCCGTGCACGGCGAGAATCGGAATCACGTTGTCGGCCAGATCCGTGGCCGAGCCGGTCACGGACTTCGGCGTTCCGCACAGGACGGCGCACCGCACCGCGTCCGGGTGCGCGCCCAGAGCTGCGATGGCCGTCGCTGCGCCGAGCGAATGGCCCATCAGCGCGAACGACAACTCGGGGTGCTCGGCCTCGGCGATATCGAGCAACTGCAGCGCATTCTGGGCAAGACCGGGAATCTGAGCGGCGTCGGTGAGCTCGCCCTCGGTGAGCCCGTGACCCACGTGATCGACCGCCCACACATCGACTCCGCGCCCATTGAGGACCCGCGCGAAGCGGTGGTAGTGGCCACTGTTCTGGCCGAGACCGTGCAGAAAGACGAGACCGAAACGAGCATCGGGAACGGTCCAGTTTCGATAGTGGACAGCACCGGTGGCTCCGTCGAAAAAAGGCATTCGATCATTTTGCCTCCTCGCGACTGCATCCGCGCGCAACGTGACCGGTACCGCTCGCGGTGATGGCTAGGGTGGGCGCGTGTTCCTCCTCGGCGATCGTGTCATCTACAGCGCCAGCGACCTCGCGGCGGCGGCGTCCTGCGAAATCGGACTGCTGCGCCGACTCGACGGGCTGACCGGTCTGATCCCGCGCACGGTGTCCGCCCCCGATCCGATGCTCGACCGCACGTCCGCACTCGGATTCGAGCACGAACGCCGTCAGCTCGAGGCCTTCCGACAGCGCTTTCCCGGCGGAGTTCTGACGATGGACCGACCGGGACGGACGGCGCAGGAGCTGGCCGACGCGGCCTGGGCCACGTTCACCGCCCTCACCTCACGCACGCCCGTGGTCTATCAGGCGACCTTCTTCGACGGACGATTTCTGGGGTTCTGCGACTTCCTGGTGGCCGAGGGTGCTCGGTACGCCGTGTACGACACCAAGCTCTCGCGGCACGCGAAGGTACCTGCCCTGCTGCAGTTGGCGGCCTACGCCGACGCGCTGCGGACGGGCGGAATCCAACCGAGCGACGAGGTGCACCTGATGCTCGGCGACGGCAGCGACTCCGCTCACTCGCTCACCGAGATTCTTCCGGTCTATCGGCAGTCCCGAGATCATCTGCAACACATACTCGACGAGCACCACGCCGAGGGAACCGTCGTCGATTGGTTCGACTCGCGCTACTCCGGCTGCGGACAGTGCGAGGCCTGCACGGTCGAGGTGGAACAGCACCGCGATCTGGTGCTCGTGGCAGGCATGCGCGCGAGCACCAGGGACAGACTGCTCGACGCCGGCATCTCGACGGTCGACGAACTCGCAGCATCGACCGGCGGCGTGGACGGCATGTCGTCGCGCACGGTGACCAACCTGCGCGCTCAGGCCGCACTGCAGGTTCGCCAGGAACACACCGGCGACGCCGAATTCGAGATCTTCGACGCCGAGGCACTCGGGGTGATTCCCGAGCCCGATCCGGGAGACATCTTCTTCGACTTCGAGGGCGACCCACTGTGGGCCGAGGCCGGCAGTGCCGAATGGGGACTCGAGTACCTCTTCGGGGTCTACACCGCCGACGGTGACTTCCTCCCGTTCTGGGCGCACGATCGCGCGCAGGAACGCCGTGCCCTGATCGACTTCCTCGACTACGTCTCGGCCCGTCGCGCCGTCCACCCGAACATGCACGTCTACCACTACGCGCCGTACGAGAAGACCGCACTGCTACGCCTCGCCGGCCGGTACGGGGTCGGTGAGGACGCCGTCGACGACCTGCTGCGGCACGACGTTCTGGTCGATCTCTATCCCGTCGTACGGTCTGCGGTGCGCATCGGAGCCAGGTCCTACAGCATCAAGAAACTCGAACCGCTGTACATGCCCGCCACCCGCGACGGAGATGTCACCGACGCTGCCGCGTCGATCGTCGAATACGCGAACTGGTGCGATCTGCGAGATCAGGGCAAGGACGCCGAGGCCGCAGCTCTCCTCGCCGACATCGCCGAGTACAACCGCACCGATTGCGAATCGACTCTACGACTGAGGGATTGGTTGCTCGGGCGCGCGTCGGATGCCGGTGTCCAGCCACGGGCGACGCAGCAACTGGAACTCCACGACAGTGCCGTCGACACCGCAAGTCCGTTGGAACTCGAACTCGCCGACTACGCGGGCCTACCGTGGCAGCGCACCTCGACGCAGCAGGCCGTCGCATTGTTCTCCGGCTCCATCGGGTACCACCGGCGCGAGCGAAAGCCGTTCTGGTGGGCCCACTTCGATCGACTGACCCATCCGATGGACGAGTGGGCGGACGCCGCGGACGTGTTGAAGGTCGAGCGGGCCGAGCTGGTGCACGACTGGATGAAAACTGCACCACAGCAACGGGTTCTACGACGGCAGATCAAGCTGCTGGGGCACCTGACGGGCGGTGCCCTGTCCGGCTCGAAGGTCAAACTGCTCTACGACGACCCGGCCCCGGAGGGGTTGCCGAAGCAGCAGCCGACCCATCGCGCGACCACGACGGTCGAGATCGTGGAGACCGGCTACGAGGGCACCCTCGACATGGTCGTGGTGCAGGAGAACCTCCGCAAGGGTGTGGACGAGTACCTCGACTTCCCTGTGGCCACCGCGCCCGAAGCGCCTCCTGCAACCAAGCACCTCGAGCAGGCCATCGTCGCCGTCGCCACCGACGTCAGCGCCGCCCTGCCACACCTTCCGAGCACAGCCGTCGCCGATCTGCTGACGTTGTCGCCGCCCCGAACCCGTTCCGGCACCGGCCTTCCCGAGGTGCGCGCCGGTGACTACGCGACAGCCGTCACGGCCGCCCTGCTCGATCTGAACGACTCCTATCTCGCCGTGCAAGGTCCGCCCGGGACCGGAAAGACGTACACCGCAGCGCGGGTGATCGCCGAATTGGTCGATGTACATCACTGGCGGATCGGTGTGGTGGGCCAGTCGCATCACGTGGTGAACAATCTGCTGGACACCGTCGTGGCGGCCGGGGTGGATCCGAGCCGGGTAGGCAAGAAAGCACCGACTGCGCACACCGTTCTGGATCCGACGGACTATTCCCGCTTCGTCACCGACGCCGACGAGGGCTGCGTGGTCGGCGGCACCGCATGGGACTTCTCCAACCCGGGCCGAATCCCACCCCGATCGCTCGATCTCCTGGTCGTCGACGAGGCCGGGCAGTTCTCGCTGGCCAACACCATCGCCGTCTCGGTGTCCGCGCGCAATCTGCTCCTGCTCGGCGACCCGGCGCAGCTGCCGCAGGTCAGCCAGGGCACCCATCCCGAGCCCGTCGACGAGTCGGCTCTGGGCGCGATCATGAACGGGCATCCGACGCTGCCCGCCGATCGCGGGTACTTTCTGGCGACGACGTGGCGGATGCATCCGGATCTGTGTGCGCCGGTCTCCGCGCTGTCGTACGAGGGCAAACTCGAGTCCAACGTGGCTGTGACACAGGCACGTTCGCTGTCAGGACTGGAGCCCGGCCTGCACGTCGCCTACCTGGACCATCACGGCAACTCCACGGACTCGGTGGAAGAGGCCGACGAGATCGTTGCGCGAGTCCAGGATCTGCTCGGCCGGCTCTGGAGCAACCCGCAATCGTTCGAGGGAACGCGGCCGATGCATCAGGGCGACTTCGTGGTGGTCGCGGCCTACAACGCGCAGGTGGCCGTCATCGTCGAGCGCCTCGCGGCGGCCGGACTCGACGAGGTTGCGGTGGGAACCGTCGACAAGTTCCAGGGTCGACAGGCCCCGGTGGTGCTGATCTCGATGGCGGCGTCCGCGATCGAGGACGTTCCGCGCGGCATGGGATTTCTGTTGTCCCGCAACAGACTCAATGTCGCGGTCTCGCGTGGTCAATGGGCGGCGATACTGATCCGATCACGAGCACTGACGCAGTACCTGCCGTCGACTCCGGCCGGACTGGTCACCCTCGGCACCTTCATGAGTCTGTGCGAGAACGCGGTTCAGCCGAACGCCATGCCCTCGCCGCGGTAGGTGGGGACCGCCTCGACGGACCCGTCGGCGTGCACCAGATGCACGGTGTCGAATCGCTCGCACAACTCGCCCGCCTTGGCATGACGAAACCAGACTCGATCGCCGATCCGCACCTCACCTGCTCCGCTCACCGGAGTCTGGACCTCGCCCGCACCCTCGTTGCGCAGCAACTTCAGACCGGACGTCACCACTCCCCTGGCCTTTCTCGACCACGCGATCGGCCGCGGGGATCGCGACGTCGACGCCGGACCCGACGCGATGTAGCCACCGCCGAACAGCGTCGCGATCTGCGGCGTCGGCTTGCGCACCGCGGGCAGCGCGAAGAACAGCGAGGGCTCGGCCGAGAATGCGCGATACCGATCGAAGAGCGTCGGCGCGAACAACCCCGATCCGGCGGTGACCTCGGTGACGACCGGATCGGCCGCCGAGAAGTCGATCGACCCGGTGCCGCCACTGTTGACGATTTCGATCCGCCCGACCGCCGCGGTCACGGCCTCGACCACTGCTGTTCTGCGCGTGGAGATCTCGCGGGACGACAGGGACTTCATCCATTCCACCGCGACGTTGGAATCGGGCACACCGGCGATCTGTGCCTCGTAGAACATCAGCCCGACCACCCGGAACCCTCGCGCCTGCGCCACCCGCGCGAAGGCAGCGACCTGCTCGGGTTCGCGCAACGGAGAGCGCCTGACGCCGATGTGCAGCGGACCGATCCGCAGTGAGGCATCGACATCGATACAGATACGTGGCTTGAGAAGATCGCTGGCGGTGGCGTCGCGCACGATGTCCAACTGTGCGACGTCGTCGACCATCAGCGTGATGCGACCCGACAGCACCCGATCGTTGACGACCTCGGCGAGGGCGGTGCGATCCACCGTCGGGTACCCCATCAGGATGTCCTCCACGCCGTGGCGCGCCAACCAGATCGCTTCACGCAGGGAGTAGGCCATGACGCCGTTCACCCCGTCGGCCGCGAGCACCCGATCCAGCACGGCCCGGCACCGAACGGACTTGCTCGCGATCCTGATCGGCACTCCGTCCGCTCGCGCCCGCAACGCCGCGGCATTGGCATCGAGAGCGGCCGAATCGACTGCAGCCAAAGGCGATTCGAGCCCCTCGGTGGCAGCTGCGATACGGGACAGTGGTGTCGTGTCGGTGGTCGCGACACCGGCGATCGAGCTCATAGGGAACATTCCTTCGTCGTCGTTGCCGGGCCTACACAGTCAAACACTCCGCGGCCGAGAAGTCCCGGTGAGCATCGGCGAGGCCGGTCCTTCAGCGATCGACGGCCTTGCTCGCGATCAGGCCCGACAGGTCGTCGATCTGCGCCAGCACTTCGAGATCGTCGCCGTCGACCAACCACCGCAGCACCAGACCGTCGAGGGTCGCCATGCCGAAGCGCGCGATCGACGCCACCGGCTCCAGCCATCGCGTTCCGGTATGGGCGGAACATTGCTCGAAGAACACCCGCGCCTCGGAGTCGCGAATTCGATACTGCCCACTGGCGATCTCGGCGGCCGTGGCCGATCCGAGCGCCCGATGGCGCAGCAGGTAGGTCTTGATCTCGTAGGCGAGCAACTGTCGGTCCGGTGACTTCTCGATCAGCAACCACACCGCGCTCAGACCGCCGTGCACCAGTTCTCGCAGACCACGGACACCCGGGAGTTCTCGCGTGCCCACGGCACTGTTCAACGCGGCATGCAGAATCTCGGTGACGTCGACGATGAGGTGCTCCCCCATCGCGATCACCAGATCCTGCTTGGTCTCGAAGTAGTACTGCACGATGCCCTTGGTGACGTCGGCGTGCTCCGAGAGTGCACGCACGGTCAGGGACTCGATGCCCACCCGCTCGGCAACGTCGATGGCCGACTGCACCAGTTGTGCGCGTCGCACATCCGCGGGCAGCCTCGATTGCATGACCCGATACTAGGGTGCGGGCGAGTTCTGTGCCTTGGATTGCCCCAGGGGAGCGCGCTGCGGGATAGTGATTCGATGATCGAGCGGTCGTGGCAGAACTGGGCGGGCAATCAACACGCGTTCCCGTCGGACCGCGCCGAGCCGACGTCGGCCGACGAACTGCGCATCGTGCTGGCGGGTGCCGTCGAGCGATCTCGTACGGTGCGATGCGTCGGGGCCGGTCATTCCTTTACCCCGATCGCCGTCACCGACGGCGTGCAGATCAGCCTGGATTCGTTGCGTGGGATCGAATCGGTCGTCCGTAACGACGACGGTTCCGCCCAGGTGACGGTGCTCGCCGGCACCCGGCTGCGCGAGCTGACCGCCCAGCTGTGGGACCTCGGCCTGGCCATGACCAACCTCGGCGACATCGACGAACAATCCGTCGCCGGAGCCATCTCCACGGGTACCCACGGAACCGGGGCCCGTTTCGGAGGCATCGCGACCCAGGTGCATGCGCTGGAGCTGATGACCGCGGACGGCGAACTCGTTCAGTGCTCTCGCGAGGAGAACACCGAACTGTTCGACGCGGCCCGTGTCAGTATCGGTGCGCTCGGCGTCATCACCCGAGTCACGCTCGAGTGCGTTCCGGCGTTCGCTCTACGGGCCGTCGAGAAACCGTCGACGCTGACGGCAACGCTCGCCGAGCTCGATGTCACCGTCGCTGCCGTCGACCACTTCGAGTTCTACTGGTTTCCACATACCGACCGAGTGCTGACCAAACACAACACCCGCCTGCCGGGCGACGCCGTGCTGCGCCCGCTGGGAAAGGTGCGCTCGTACCTCGACGATGAACTACTGTCCAACACGGTCTTCGAGGGGCTCAACCGCCTGGTGACGCGAGTGCCGGCCCTGATTCCTCGCCTCAACGCGGTCTCTGCCCAGGCACTGTCGGCCCGCGAGTACACCGACCGCTCGTACCGGGTGTTCGCGTCCTCCCGCACCGTCCGGTTCGTCGAGATGGAATACGCGGTACCGGTCGCCGACATCGGCTGGGTGCTGGGCGAGGTCGATCGCTGGCTCGAGCGATCTGCCATCTCGATCGCGTTCCCCGTGGAGGTCCGGTTCGCCGCGGCCGACGACATCTGGCTGTCCACCGCGTACGGACGCCCGACGGCCTACATCGCTGTCCACCAGTACCACCGCCGCGATCACCGCGAGTACTTCGACGCCGTCGAAGCCATTTGTCGCAGCGTCGGCGGCCGGCCGCACTGGGGCAAACTGCACTCCCTCGGCGGCGACGAGCTGCGCGATACCTACGAACACTTCGACAACTTCGTGCGCATCCGCGACTCGATGGACCCGGGAAAGTTGTTCGGCAGCGAGTACCTCGAGCGTCTGCTGTCGTGAGCGGTAGTTCGTAGACTGCTACGAAATACCGCGCACGACCGTTTCGCTTACATTGGAGCGAGTGAGCACAGGAAAACGCGCGCTGTCCGGCATCGTCGCCGCCGGAGTCGTCCTCGGTGTCGGTGAATTGATCGCCGTCCCCATCGGATCCAACTCGTCACCGCTGACGGCCGTCGGATCCTCGGCAGTCGACTACAGTCCTGCCCCGATCCGCGAATGGGCCATCGATACGTTCGGCACGTCCGACAAGCTCGCCCTGTTCGTCGGCATGGCGGTGGTGATCGGAGCCATCGCCGCGGCAGCAGGAATCGCCCGCAAGCCGATCGGTGCAGTCGTGTTCGCCGCCCTGGGCGCTGTGGGTGTACTCGCCGCAGTGACCCGACCGGACGCGACGGCCCTGTACGCAGTCCCGACCATCGGCGGTGTCATCGTGGGCATCGTCGTGCTGCACGCCCTCATCGGTGCCGCGGCACCTGCGACCGAGGGCATGAACCGACGCAGCTTCCTGACCCTCGCTGCCGGTGCCGCGGTACTCGGCGTCGTGGCCGGAACAGCCGGACGAATGCTGACCTCGGCGCGCGCAGTCACCGCGGATCGACTCGGCTTCATGCTTCCGACGCCCACTCCGCAACCCCCGATACCGGCCGGGGCAGACCTGCAGATCGACGGCCTCGCGCCGTACATCACCCCGAACGAGAATTTCTACCGCATCGACACCGCGCTGGTCGTGCCGCGGGTGGCGTCGGATACGTGGTCGTTGCGGATCCACGGCATGGTGGACCGCGAGATCGAGCTGACGTTCGCCGACCTCGCCGAGCGCCAGGCAGTCGAGAAAACGGTCACCCTGACCTGCGTGTCCAACATCGTCGGCGGGGACCTCGTGGGCAACGCAACGTGGATCGGCTACCCGCTCAAGGACATTCTCGAAGAAGCAGGCATTTCACCGGACGCCGACATGGCGCTGTCGTCGAGCAGCGACGCCTTCACCGCGGGCACTCCCCTCGAGGTACTGCTCGACGGCCGCGACGCCCTGCTCGCAGTCGGCATGAACGGCGCGCCGCTCCCCGTCGAGCACGGCTACCCGGCGCGGCTCGTCGTCCCCGGTCTGTACGGATACGTCTCGGCGACCAAATGGGTCACCGACATCGAGATCACCCGATTCGACCGCGCGACGGCGTACTGGACCGATCGTGGCTGGGGCGCTCTCGGACCGATCAAGACGGCCTCGCGGATCGACACCCCGCGTTCGGGCAGCTCCACGCCGGCCGGTCGGACGGTGATCGCGGGCGTCGCCTGGGATCAGCACACCGGCATCGACGGCGTGGAAGTGCAAGTGGACGAGGGCAATTGGGTGCCGGCCACGCTCTCGGAGGAGTACTCCAAGGACACCTGGCGGCAGTGGACAGTCGAGCTGGACCTGCCTGCCGGGCAGCACGCGATCCGTGCCCGGGCCACCAACTCCGCCGGAGAACTGCAGACCAACAAGACCGCCGACACCGTTCCCGACGGTGCCACCGGCTACCCGAAAATCTCGGTGACGGCGAACTGATCTAGACGGTCGCGCTGATCTAGACAGTCACGAAGCTCGCGCGTATCGAGTTCTCGGCCAACTGCTGTCGCTCGGCCGCGGTGAGGCCCATCCCCGCTTCGAGGGCAGAGAAGTTGTCGTCGACGTAGCCGCCGAAGTAGGCGGGATCATCGGAATTGATCGACACCGACAGGCCGCGCTCGAGCATCTGCCGCAACGGCAGCTGCTCGACGTTGTCGATCACCTTGAGCCGAACGTTGGACAGTGGGCAGACGGTGAGCGGGATCTGTTCCTCCACAAGGCGATTCACCAATGCCTCGTCTTCCAGGCACCGCACCCCGTGATCGATGCGCTCGACCTTCAGCAGGTCCAGTGCCTGCCAGATGTAGTCGGGCGGGCCTTCCTCACCGGCGTGGGCGACGACGTGCAGACCCTCGGCGCGCGCCTTGGCGAACACATCGACGAACAACGACGGCGGGTACCCGACCTCGGCGGAATCGAGACCGAGCCCGATGATCGGAGCCTGCATCGCCAACAGGTCGTCGAGCAGTTGATTGGCGTGCAGCACCGGCTTGTCACGCAGGATCGATGCGATCAAGCCACTGGTGACACCGAATTCGCGCTCACTGGTCGCGCACGCGTCGGCCAGTCCCTCGACGACGGCCTCGAGGGAGACACCGCGCTCGGTGTGCGCCTGCGGGTCGAAGAAGATCTCCGCGTGCGTGACCCCGGCCTGAGCGGTGCGGCGGAAGTAGGCCCGAGCCAGATCTGCGAAATCCTCGGCGGTCTGCAACACGGCCATGTTGGCGTAGTACAGATCGAGGAAGGATTGCAGGTCGGTGAACTCGTACTTCGCGCGCAGTTCGTCGATATCGTTGTACGGCAACGACAATGCGTTACGCTCCGCGAGCTCGAAAATCAGCGGAGGCTCTAGCGACCCTTCGATGTGCAGGTGCAGTTCGGCCAGCTGATCAGTACTCACTCGCTCGATTCTACTTGCCCGTGTACGTCGCTTTCCCCGGACCGACCTCGAGGAAGCTCTTCACCGCACCCCGCAGATCCTCGGTCTCGAACAACGCGCCGGAGACCTCCGAGGTGATCTCGTCGGCGTGCGCAACGCCACCCGAACGCCACGCTGCCACAATCTGTTTCGTTGCCGAATGCGCGACGGTGGGGCCGTCGGCCAGTCGATGCGTCAGCGCGAGCGCCGCGGCGTCGACATCGTCGTGGATCTGGTTGACCACGCCCCACTCCTTCAACGTCTGTGCGTCGTACAGATCTCCGGTCATGACGAGCTCGCGAGCCCGACCCGAACCGGCCCGCTCGGCCAGACGCTGCGGCCCACCCATCGACGGCGTCAGACCGACGACGGTCTCGACCAGACCGAACTTGGCCTTGGGACCGGCGAGAATGATGTCGCAGGCCAACGAGATCTCGAACGCCGCGGTGAGCGTCAACCCGTGTGCGGCATAGATCACCGGGCAGGGCAACGCCTCGAGTGGATGGGCAATCTGCGCGAACAGTCCACGCCACAGATCGGCACCTTGCGCGGCGGACAGGCCCTCGAAGACATGCACGTCGACGCCTGCCGAGTTCACCTTGCCCTCGGCGCGGAGCAGCACCGCACGAGGCGGTCGCGCGACGAGATCGGCAACGTTCGCGGCCACCGCGTCGAACATGGCCTGATCGAAGAGATTGAGCGGACCGTGATCGAAGGTGAGCACGGCGACCTCCGCGCCTGCCGCAGTGGTCGATCGAACGAGCGAAGTGGGTGCGTCAGCCATGGTTCGCATAGTGCCACACCCGTCCGGGGACCTTGTTACCACCGAGTATTGTGCGCAGGAGAGTGAACGTTACCGAGAGGAACACCTAGATGAAGCGC
The DNA here is from genome assembly GCF_038069675.1 of Rhodococcoides navarretei. Taxonomy (NCBI): domain Bacteria; kingdom Bacillati; phylum Actinomycetota; class Actinomycetes; order Mycobacteriales; family Nocardiaceae; genus Rhodococcoides; species Rhodococcoides navarretei. The sequence continues at coordinate 1,361,030 of NZ_JBBPCN010000001.1, read as the reverse complement.
AGCCTGTTCGAGTCCGACCACGAGGACTTCCGCGCATCGGTACGCGAGTTCGTCACCCGCACCATCACGCCGGTCGAGGAGAAGCTCGTCGAACAGCGATACATCGACCGCGACATCTGGCTCGAAGCCGGACGCAACGGGTTCCTCGGCCTCGAAGTACCCGAGGAATACGGCGGCAGCGGAGCCGAGGATTACCGATTCAACGCCGTCCTCGCCGAGGAACTCGCCCGCTCGAGTGCCGCGGTGGCGTCGTGCTTCGGTATTCACGTCGATATCGTCGCGCCCTACCTGGTCAAGCTCACCACCGAGGAGCAGAAGAAGCGCTGGCTGCCCGGGTTCTGCAGCGGCGAGATCCTCACCGCGATCGCGATGACCGAGCCGTCCGGCGGCTCGGACCTGGCTGCCCTGAAGACCACCGCAGTCAAGGACGGCGACGATTTCATCATCAACGGCTCCAAAACCTTCATCACCAACGGCAACTCCGCCGACCTCGTCATCGTCGCCACTCGCACGACGCCGGAGAAGAAGGCCAAGGGCATCACGCTCTTCGCCGTCGAGAACGGCACCGAAGGATTCTCCCGTGGCCGCAAGCTGGACAAGGTCGGCCAGCCCGAATCCGACACGGCCGAGCTGTTCTTCGAGAACGTACGCGTTCCGAGCTCGAACATGATCGGCGAATTCGACGGCGGCTTCATCCACATGATGCAGCTGCTCCCCCAGGAACGCATCAGCTGCTCGGTGGCCAACCTCGGACACGTCCGCCCCATTCTCGAGGAGACGCTGCAGTACGCCAAGGACCGCAAGGCATTCGGGCAGCAGATCGGCTCGCTGCAGTGGAACAAGTTCCTGCTCGCCGAGCTCGTCACGAAACTCGATGTGGCACAGGCATACATCGACAACTGCATTGCCGCCCACGGCATCGGTGAACTGACGGCCATCGACGCAGCCAAGGCGAAGTGGTGGAGCTCGCAGGTACAGAACGAGATCCTCGACCACTGCGTCCAGCTGCACGGCGGCTACGGATTCATGAACGAATACCGCGCCGCCCGCGCCTGGAAAGACGCTCGCGTGACCAAGATCTGGGCCGGATCGAACGAGATCATGAAGGAACTGATCGGCCGGGATCTGGGGCTGTAGAGCGGCTTCGCCGCATGTGAGCGGAACTTCGTAGTGGGCTACGAAGTTCCGCTCACATGGACTACTTGAACGCGGGCCGGGCGTAGAAGCAGACCGCGATCATGCCGACGATCAGCACGACGGCGGGCAGGATCAGCGACTGCGCCATGGCGGTGGTGAATCCGTCGCGCAGCATCTCCGGCACACGACCGGCGAATTCGTTTGCGCCCGACGCAGATCCACCGGCCGGCAGCTCTACGGCCAGCCTCGATTGAATGAGCGCGCCGATGCCGGCGCTACCGAGAACCGAGCCGATCATGCGGGTGGTGTTGTAGATGCCCGAGCCGGCACCCGCCTGACTCATCGGCAGATTGCGGGTTGCCGTGGCGGCCAGCGGTGACCAGATCAACGCGTTTGCCACGCCCATCGCCGCGACCGGGAGCAGCAGCTTCCAGATTGCGGTGGTGGGCGTCATCTCGTACGCGAACCACAGCAGCGCGGCCGCGAGGATGAATAATCCGGAGCCGGCGATGTAGCGGGGATGCGTCTTGTCGACGAGCTTGCCGACATTGGGCGCGAGGATTCCGGTGAGCAGCGCCATCGGCACGAACAGCAACGCCGACCGGGTAGGTGTCAGACCGGTGACACTCTGGGCGTAGAACATGATCGGCAGCATCATGCCGGACATCGCGAAGCCCATGGCTGCGATACCGACGTTGGACAACGAAAAGTTGCGGTCGCGGAACAGTGCCAACGGCACCAGCGGCTCGTTCTTGTTCACGGACTGCCAGTAGACGAACCCCGCGAAGACGAGCAACCCCACTCCGATGAGGATCCAGACGCCGGTACCCCAGTCGTACTTCTGCCCCTCCTGGATGCCGAAGACGATGCAGAAGAGCCCGATGGCACTGAGCGCAACTCCCAGTAGATCGAACTTGTGATCGTGAGTCGGTAACACCGGAACGAACCTCAGCGCCAACGCAATTGCGACAATTCCGACCGGCACGTTGATGAAGAAGATCCACTCCCAGCCGAGCGAGTCGACCAGAACACCGCCGAGAATCGGCCCGACGAGCGTCGCGACGCCTGCGACTGCGCCCCATGCTCCCATCGCAGTTCCGCGCTTCTCCGCCGGAAACACACGGGTGATCACGGCCATCGTCTGCGGGGTGATCATCGCCGCGCCGAGACCCTGAACCGCGCGCGCCGCGATGAGCATCTCGATCGACCCCGACAGTCCACACCACACGGACGCGAGGGTGAAGAGCACGAGGCCGGCGATGTACAGGTTCTTCGGGCCGAACTTGTCCCCCATCCGACCCGTGACCAGCAGTGGAACGGCATAGGCCAGGAGGTACGCGCTGGTGACCCAGATGACGTTGTCGATGTCCGTGTTCAGACCGGCGAGAATCGCCGGCTGAGCGACGGCCACGATGGTGGTGTCCACCAGAATCATGAAGAACCCGAGACACAGCGCCCACAGGGCGGGCCACGGTCTGATGTCGTTGTGCAGCGGGGCGGTCTCGACGGCGTTCATTGCGTTCTCCTGGTTCCCCGAGGCGTCGGGGTCGTGTGGCAGTTCCCCGAGGCGTCGGGGTCGTGTGGCAGTTCCCCGAGGCGTCGGGGTCGAGTGGCAGTTCCCCGAGGCGTCGGGGTCGTGTGGTCGGTGCCGATCGGTCAGGGTGGTGTGCTGTGCGGAAAGGCATGCGGCCACTCGAGCTCGCCGCTGTCGACGCGATCGATGTAGCTCGTCAACCACTTCACTTCAGCGTCCAGCATGTGGTAGGTGTAATCGATTCCAGCCCAGTAAATTTCGGATACGTTGCGTTCTCGCGCCAGGCGCTGGAATCCGGACAGTTCCTCGATTTCTCGAGCCAGGTCTTCGGTACGCGCACGGAGCAACGCGATCGCCTCGGATGCCGGGAGGTTGTGCATCTCGGACAGGCCCAGGGTGAACTGTGGGTATTCGCGCACCGGGGAGCGAAGGATCTCGGCCAGCCGGTCGACGAGAACCCGCCTGCCGGCGGGCGTGATCTCGTAGGTCGTGCGCTCGGGACGGTTACCCCCGCGGTCGGTTCCGACCTCGGTGATCAACTCTCGCCCGTGGAGTCGAGCAACTGCGTGATACAGCGAACCGGGGCGAATCTTGACGATCCGGTCCTCCTTGCGCTCGAGAAGGAGCTGATACATCTCGTAGGGATGCATCGGCCCCTCCGAGAGCAGAGCGAGGACCGAGACCCCCAACGGATTCACTGCGTCCCCTCGCATCGAACCCCACCCCACATCTGCATATCCCCACCGAATTATTCCAGTTGGAATATACGGCCATGGTTCGCCGAAGAGCAACCCGGACAATGCTCTGACCTGGGCATCAATCGGACATACTGCACACAGTGCCCCATCGAGCACGTACAAGGACACCGACCGTAGTCGGTGTCCCGTTCGAACAGACGAAGGCCGGATACTCGGAATTTCTTCCGTGTATCCGGCCTTGTCACCGAGTTTCTGGTGGAGATTACTTCGAGAAGGTCACTCCGCCAGGAGAAATCGGGTTACGAAGCTTGAATCAGATGGCGCGGACGCCGGTAGCCTGGGGGCCCTTCTGACCCTGGCCCACCTCGAACTCCACGCGCTGGCCCTCGTCGAGCGACTTGAAGCCGCTACCCTGAATCTCCGAGTAATGAACGAAAACGTCCGGTCCGCCACCATCCTGCTCGATGAAGCCGAAGCCCTTTTCGCCGTTGAACCACTTCACACTGCCCTGCGTCATTCTGTAAACCTTCTGTAAGCGAGCTAGATCTTCACGTCGAAGCTCTAATCTCAAAAGTGAGTCTGCCATCTATCGGCGCTGAGCGAAACACCGGGGGCGAAAAAGTTCGAAAGATTGCTTTGGGACGGTGAAACCGAAATGGTGCCCAGCGGCCGTGTGGCTACTGTTTCGGTGGTGAATTCCCCTCTACCCGCCGCGGGCCCATTCGATCGGCACAAACTCGACATCGTCCGGTTGGCCTGGTGTCGACGATTGCAGATGGACGATCGGGCCCTCGACACCGACGCGGACCGCGTCGAACATGTCGTTGCCACCGAGGACATCACCGTGTTGCGACTGGCCGAGACCACCGCGATCGTCGGTCCGCCCTGGGCCGTGGAAGCCTCCCGCGCTCTCGCCGGCCAGGCCGGTACCGACCGCGACTGGATCTCGTCACTGCTGGGCAGCCGCTCGGAGCGCTACGAGATCGATACTCACACGCTGGCTTACGGCACGGACATCGGCCATTCCATCGACGTGCACGACCCACTGATCTCCCACGATGCCGCGCACGCTCGCAACCTCGCCGCGCACTGCAGCGAGGCCGACGTCGCCGAGGCGTTCGGAGAGCCGGTCTCGCGGAACTGGTTCACGTTGCTCGGTGACGACCGACCGGCCGACTCGGCGCACTCGCTCGCCTCGGCCGGCTACTCGGAAGAGCAGCTGATCCTGGCCGACATGCGCGTCCTGACCGACCCGGATCATCGCCGACGGGGCCACGCTCAGGTGGTCGGCCGCCTGGCTACCAACGACGCCATCGACGAGGGCTTGATCCCGCAGTGGCGATCACGACCCGAGAACACCACTTCTCGACGCCTCGCCGCGCGGCTGGGCTATGTCGAAATCGGCGCGTGCCACACTGCGGTGCTCGGACCGTGACCCGGTTGAGGTGGCTCCGAACTGGGTAGCGTCGAGAAGAGCGCCAGCGCGCCAGAACGTGAACGATGTGAGGAGTTCGAAAGCATGGCCGACGATGCCGCATACGTGGAACCGGGCAAGGAATTCAAGCGCGACACCAACTACATCCCGACGCGAATCACCGCAGACGGCCGGGACGGCTATCCGGTGGAGCCCGGACGGTATCGTCTGATCGCCGCGCGAGCCTGCCCGTGGGCTCATCGCTCGATCATCGTTCGTCGGCTGCTCGGACTCGAAGACGTTCTGTCACTCGGCATTCCGGGGCCGACCCACGACCCGCGCAGTTGGAACTTCCAGGAAGAGCCGGGCGGCGTCGACTCGGTGTTGCAGATCCCGAGGTTGCAGGACGCCTACTTCGCCCGCTTCCCGGACTACGAACGCGGTATCACCGTGCCCGCCATCGTCGACGTTCCCAGCGGCGAGGTCGTCACCAACGACTACCCGCAGATCACCCTCGACCTGTCCACCGAATGGACGCAGTACCACCGCGACGGTGCCCCCGACCTCTACCCCGAGGCACTGCGGAGCGAGATCGACGAGGTTGCAGACCTCGTGTTCCGAGACGTCAACAACGGTGTCTACCGCTGCGGATTCGCCGGATCCCAGGAGGCGTACGAGAAGGCCTACGACCAGCTGTTCGCCCGCCTCGACTGGCTTGTCGAACGCCTGTCCACGCAGCGGTACCTCGTCGGCGACCACATCACCGAGGCCGACGTGCGGCTGTTCACCACCCTCGTTCGCTTCGATCCCGTCTACCACGGTCACTTCAAGTGCAACCGGAGCAAGCTCAGCGAGATGCCGGTGCTGTGGAATTACGCACGCGATCTGTTCCAGACCCCCGGGTTCGGCGACACGGTCGACTTCGACCACATCAAGCGGCACTACTACGAGGTGCACACCGACATCAATCCCACGGCAATCGTGCCCAAGGGCCCGGACCTGGCGGGGTGGCTCGAACCCCACGGCCGCGAATCCCTGGGAGGATCGCCGTTCGGCGACGGAACCGCTCCCCCGCCGCCGAAGCCCGACGAGCTCGTTCAGCCCGATCACTGGGTGCGCTGACGCTCCCTGCCGAACGGCCAACCACACTCGCGACCGAAAGAGGCATCGATGGCAGGAAAGAAGGACGACGCACAGGTCGAGGTCGGGGGCGCAGGCAAGCTCGAACGTGCGCTGGTCAACATTCTCGACAACGCCAGCCGCCTGCAGGGACCGGCCGTCGAGAAGTACGTCGCGCACGTGCGTCGAGCACACCCGTACGACACCCCGGCCCAGATCATCGAACGCCTGGAGAAGCGATTTCTCCTCGCGGTCACCGGCAGCGGCTCGGCCGTGGGCGGCGCAGCGGCGATCCCCGGCGTCGGGACCGTCGCCTCGCTCGCCGCGGTGGGTGCCGAAACCGCTTTCTTCATCGAGTCCTCGGCCCTGCTGACTCTGTCGGTTGCGTCCGTGCACGGCATTCCAGTGGAGAACCACCAGCAACGACGAGCTCTGGTGCTGTCGGTCGCACTGGGCGAATCGGGCATGCAGATCGTGCAACGGACAGTCGGAAAGACCGCCAAGAACTGGGGACCGCTGATCACCTCCCGCATCCCGGGCGGCTCGATGACGAGCATGAACAAGTCGCTGGTGAAGAAGTTCATCTCGAAATACCTCGCCAAGCGCAGTGCGCTGCTGGTCGGAAAGATGCTGCCCGCCGGAATCGGTGCGGCGATCGGCGGGGCGGGCAACCGCGCAGTGGGCAAGGGTGTCATCAAGAACGCACGCGACGCGTTCGGTCCACCCCCGGCCCGGTTCCCGGAGAATCGCATCATCGAACCGGACGAATGAGAATGCCCGGAATCTTCGAGAGGCTGCTGCGTTGACATCGAACATGACCTCCACACCTGAACTCGGCAAGTACGGCGTCTGGCGACTGCACTCGGCGTTCACTCCGGAGTTGTCCCGCGCCATCGAGTCCTTCGGTTACGGGACCATCTGGCTCGGCGGCTCCCCGCCCGCGGATCTGACGACCACCGAGGACATCCTCGACGCCACGGAGACGGTCGTCGTCGCGACCGGCATCGTCAACATCTGGTCGGACGCAGCGGCCGACGTCGCCGCGTCGTATCACCGGATAGAGAAGAAGCACCCGGGACGATTTGTCCTCGGCATCGGTGCGGGCCACCCGGAGGCGGTACAGGAGTACACCAAGCCGTACGACGCCTTGGTGGCCTACCTGGACGCTCTCGACGAGGCCGGAGTTCCGGTGGAGCGGCGCGTCCTCGCCGCGCTCGGGCCGAAGGTGCTCGCGCTGGCCGCCGCCCGCACCGCCGGTGCGCACCCGTACCTGACGACGCCCGAGCACACCCGTGAAGCACGAGAGGCAGTGGGACCGAACAAGATCCTGGCACCCGAACACAAGGTGGTCCTCGAATCGGATCCGGAGAAGGCGCGCTCGATCGGGCGGCCACCGGTCAACAATCCGTACCTGCACCTGCGCAACTACACCAACAATCTGAACCGACTCGGCTACTCCGACGAGGAGATCGGCGACGGCGGTAGCGACCGACTCATCGACGCACTGGTAGCGCACGGTACGGCCGACGCGATCGCCGCCCGATTGAACGAACACCTCGACGCGGGCGCTTCGCACGTGACGCTGCACTCGCTCCCCGACGATGCCGATCCGCTCGAGACCTACCGAGAGATCGCCGCGGCGTTGCACCGCTGACGGAGAAAGGCGCTCTCGCGACGATGTCGGTCGCACCCCGTAGCCTCGGGTACCGGTTGCCGCGTGCAGCCGGTGCTCGAGGTGACCAACGGCCAGGGGGAATGCGCACAGATGACCAGCTATCCGGGAGCGGCGCTCGAAGCGCAAGCACTGACCAAGCAATTCGGCACGGTTCGCGCGGTGTCGGACCTGAGCTTCGTCGTGCCGCGGGGCACCGTCACCGGATTCCTCGGCCCCAACGGATCGGGTAAGACGACAACGCTGCGCATGCTGCTCGGACTCGTGGCTCCCACCTCGGGTGTGGGCCTCGTCAACGGCGCTCCGTTCCGAACGGCGATCCACCCGGCTCGCACGGTGGGAGCCGTCCTCGACTCTCTGAGCCTGCACCCCAAGCGCACTGCAGCACATCACCTGAAGATCTACACCGCCGCGATCGGCGTGCCGGACAGTCGCGCCCTCGACGTGCTGCATCTGGTGGGCCTCGGTGACGCCGCCGATCGAGCCGCAGGCGGCTTCTCGCTCGGCATGCGACAACGCCTCACATTGGCGACCGCGCTGCTGGGGGATCCGGAAATCCTCGTGCTCGACGAACCCGCAAACGGTCTCGACCCCGAGGGAATCGCCTGGCTCCGCGACTTCCTGAAGGCGTTCGCAGCGTCGGGGCGCACTGTATTGGTATCCAGTCACATCCTGCGCGAGATCGAGCAGACCGTCGACAACCTGGTGATCGTCAGCGCCGGTGCACTCGTGTACCAGGGTTCCATCGCGCAACTGCGATCGACGCGTCCGAGCCGCGTCCTCGTTGCCGCATCGGACCCCGCGGCCCTGGCATTGGCGCTGGCATCGAGCGGGTTCAACGACAGCCAACTGCTGCCCGACGGCCGCATCGGCGTCGCCGGTCCCGATGCGGCCACGATCGCCCGCATCGCGGCCGACGCCCAGGTGACGATCTTCGGCACCACCGGTGAACACGTCGACCTCGAGCAGGTCTTCCTCTCGATGACAGCGGGCCAGTACACCGCGGCGCCCGTTCAGCAGAATCCGTACGGCGGGCCGCCGCAGGGTTACGGCCCGCCGCCCGGTTACGGTGCGCCACAGCACTGGAACGGAGGTCCGCGATGAACGCGTTGCTGACGTCGGAGATCCGCAAGGTCACGACACTGAAGTTCTGGTGGGCACTGGCCATCGCACCGATCGTCGTCGGAGTGTTCGCGTCCGTCATCACGTCGGTGATCGCGAACCAGCTGGGCGAATTCGAGGAGGACCTCGACATTTCCGGCGGGGTCGCGTCGATCGGCCTTTACGTCGCCGCCGGTGCCGCGATTCTGTTCGCCGGCATCTTCGGTGCCGTCAACGCCGGAACCGAATTCCGCCACAAGACCATCACCACCAGCTTCCTGACCGCTCGCGGCCGCGACGGGGTGATCGCCGCCAAACTCATCGTGACAGCGCTGTTCGGCCTCGGGTACGGCCTGGTGGTACTGCTCGCCAGTTTGATCTGCCTGCTGATCTTCAACGAGCGGACAGTGCTGTTGGACGGCGCGTTCATCGGCGTGGTGGCGTCGTGCCTCCTCGCCGTCGTGCTGTGGTCGATGATCGGTGCCGGCCTGGGTCTGCTGCTCAAATCTCCGACGTGGGCCGCGATCGTGCTCGTCGCGTGGCTGCCGTTCGGCGAGGGCCTGATCTCGTTGATCCTGTTCGGACTCGGGCTCGGATCGGTCGCCATGGCGCTCCCGTCGAACCTGACCCTTCCGACCATGGCAGCGACTCAACTCGACGACGCGGGCGATCTGGCGTCGTGGCCGTGGGCACCGCTCGGTCTCGCTCTGTGGGCCGCAATTCTCATCGGTGTCGGCTGGTTTCTGGCCCGCACCCGCGACATCGACTGAGGACCCGGATGGGCGGGAGTGGAGCCTGCGGAACGACCCGGATCACAGGGACCAGGTGTTCGCAGGCGAACCGTGTCGGTGCTCGGGTCTACCGTGGTCTATCGATGGCACACAGTAATGCGGTGAAGGACCGTGCGACGCCCGGCCGCAGCTCGTCGGCACTCGACGGCGCAGAACCCGCGTCGGGTGCTCGGCGCGGGTGGATCAGACGTCTGATCGCGCAGTGCATGCTGCATCGGCGCACCGCACTCGGCGCCCTGGGCGTGACGATGATCGCCGCAGTCATAGACATCTCGTTCCCGCTGCTCACCCGATTGGCCATCGACGACGCGACCGCAGGCAGGGGCGAGAAGATCGCCACCGTCGCCGCCGCCATCGCACTGTTGGGTGTGGTGCGGTTCGCGTGCCAGTTCGGTCGACGCATGCTCGCCGGCCGGCTCTCGATCGACGTCCAGCACGATCTGCGCCTCGACCTGCTCGCCTCACTGCAGCGACTCGACGGACGCAAACAGGACGAGATCCGCACCGGCCAGGTCGTCTCCAGGTCGATCACCGACCTGCAACTGGTGCAGGGTCTGCTGGCCATGGTGCCCCTGTCGGCCGGAGCCGTTCTGCAGTTCGTACTGGCACTGGTGGTGATGGCCTATCTCTCGCCGCTGCTCACCGTCGTCGCGGTCCTCATCGTTCCCGCGGTGAGCATCGTCGTCTATCGCATTCGTCCGACTCTCTTCGCGGCCACGTGGTCGGCGCAACAGCGCGCAGCCGATCTGGCCCAACATGTCGAGGAAACCGTCACCGGCGTTCGAGTGGTCAAGGGGTTCGGGCAGGAAGCGCGGGCGGTGGACCGCATCGAAGCGCTGGGCCGCACGCTCTTTGCCGAGCGCATGCGGTCGGCCAAGATCAACTCGCGCTTCGCCCCCTCGATGGCCACCATCCCCCAACTCGGCCTCGTCGGAGTCATCGCCCTTGGCGGTTACCTCGCCCTGCAGGGTCACATCACCATCGGCACGTTCCTGGCCTTCGCCACCTATGTCGCAACGCTGTCCGCCGTCACTCGCACCGTCTCCTCCGTGGTGATCATGGCCCAGCTCTCCCGCGCGGCCGTCGAGCGCGTCTACGAGGTGGTCGACACCGAACCGTCCGACCCGGAACCCTCGAAGCCCGTCGCGTTGCCCGACGGCCCGCTCGGAGTCCGCATCTCCGAGGTGACCTTCGGATTCGAGCCCGAACGCGATGTGCTCACCGGCCTCGACCTGAGCATCTCGCCCGGGGAAACCGTCGCCGTCGTCGGACACGCGGGCTCGGGGAAGACGGCACTCGCCCTGCTGCTCCCCCGCTTCTACCGACCGTCGGAGGGGCACATCGAGCTGACGTCCGACGGGACGGCCATCGATATAGACGACCTCGACTCGACGTCACTGCGCGAGGCGGTGTCGCTGGTGTTCGACGAGCCGTTCCTCTTCTCCGACACCATTGCCGCCAACATCGCCCTCGGTAGGCCCGACGCCACCACGGAGGAGATCGAGAACGCGGCGCGCCTGGCGCAGGCGTCGGCCTTCATCGACGCGTTGCCCGAGGGCTACGACAGCCTCGTCGGCGAACGCGGCCTCACCCTCTCCGGCGGTCAGCGCCAGCGAATAGCCCTGGCCCGCGCTCTTCTCGTCGAGCCGCGCATTCTGATCCTCGACGACGCCACCTCCGCGGTGGACGCCGAGACCGAGGCATCGATCTTCGACGCGCTACGCGGCGTCCGTACCCGAGCGACACTCGTCCTCGCGCATCGGCGCTCGACCCTGACCCTGGCCGACCGCGTCGCCGTCCTCGACAACGGCCGCATCATCGACACCGGAACTGTGGACGAGCTGGATCAGCGTTGTCCGTTGTTCCGGGCCCTCCTGGCCGGCGGCGACGGCGACGGCGACGGCGAACCGAACGACTACGCCGCCTCGGAGCCGACCGCGAGCCCGTCCGCCGAGATGCTCTGGCCCGACACCTCTCCGGAATCGTCGGTCGCAGCCGCGACACCCGCGCCCGGAGGCGGTGGTGGTCACGGAACTGCGATGGCCGGGGCATTCGGCTCGCTCGCACCGACACCGGCGATCTCGCAGGCAGTCGCGGCACTGCCGCCGGCCACGGAGCAACCAGGCGCATCGGAAACCGAACTGCGTCGACCCGACCCGGAGTTCCGGTTGTCGCGATTGCTGAGCCCGGTGCGATTGTTGCTCGCGGGTGTGGTGGTGCTCCTCGCACTGGACTCGCTGGCCTCGATCGCCTTTCCCTCTCTCGTTCGCTATGCGGTGGACAGCGGAGTGGCGAGCGGAGACTCCAACACCCTGTGGATCGCCACCTCGATCGGCGTCGTGCTGGCAGCGGCGAGTTGGTTCGTCGTCTGCTGGACGACGGTCATCACCGCGCGCGCAGGTGAGCGAGTGCTCTTCGGACTCCGTGTGCGTAGCTACGCGCACATTCAGCGGCTGGGTCTCGACTACTACGAGCGCGAACTGTCGGGCCGCATCATGACCCGGATGACCACCGACGTCGACGCGCTCTCGTCCTTCATCCAGACCGGCGCATCGACGGCGGTGGTGAGCGTGCTGACCGTCGTGGGCATCGCAGCCGCGCTGCTGTTCACCGACCTGGTCCTCGGAGTGGTGGCACTTGCCGTGGTACCGCTTCTCGCCGTCGCCACCGTGATCTTCCGGCGTGTCTCCTCGGCCGCGTACTCGACCTCCCGCGAGCGCATCTCGATCGTCAACGCCGATTTTCAGGAGAACGTCACGGGACTGCGCGCCGCGCAGGCGTACCGACGCGAGGAGTACGCCGCGTCCCGGTTCGCCGAACGCTCCGACCGCTACCGGGCGAGCCGAATGCGATCGCAGACCGCCATCTCGGTGTTCTTCCCGCTCATCACTCTGCTCTCGGACATCGCGCTCGCGGTCGTGGTGTTCGTCGGCGCACACCAGATCGCCACGGGCACCACCACAGCGGGCACCCTCGTGGCATTCGTGCTCTATCTCGGGTTGCTCTTCGGACCCATCCAGCAGCTCTCGCAGGTGTTCGACGGCTATCAGCAGGCCCGGGTCGGTATCGGCCGGATCGGCGACCTGCTGCGCACCACGAGTTCGATCGAAACCGCCACCGCTGCGGCCACCACGGCGCTTCCCGACGGACGCCTGCGCGCCGATATCGATCTCGTCGACGTCGGCTTTCGGTATGCCGGAGCACAGTCCGATGCCCTCAGTGAGGTAAATCTCACCATCCCGGCGGGCACCACCGTCGCGTTGGTCGGACGGACCGGGGCAGGTAAATCCACGGTGGTGAAACTGCTGGCCCGGTTCTACGATCCCACCTCCGGATCGGTACGAGTCGGAGGCCACGATCTGCGCGACTATCGCCTCTCGGACTACCGACACCGACTGGGCGTCGTACCGCAGGAAGCCCATCTGTTCACCGGGACGGTCGCGTCGAACATCGCCTACGGCAGGCCCGATGCCAGCCGCGCCGACATCGAGGACGCGGCTCGATCCGTAGGGGCACTGAGCACCATCGCTGCACTTCGCGGAGGTATGCATCAACCGGTCGGCGAGCGCGGCCAAGGGCTGTCGGCGGGTCAACGGCAGCTGATCGCACTGGCCAGGGCCGAGTTGGTCGACCCGGACCTGCTCTTGCTCGACGAGGCCACCGCCACCCTCGACCCCGCAACCGAACGCACGGTGCTCGCGGCCGGTACTGCCGTCGCGCGTACTCGAACGGCCGTGATCGTCGCGCACAGATTGGCGACCGCCGCGCGAGCGGATCTGATCGTGGTGGTCGACGGCGGCCGTATCGTGGAACAAGGACGGCACTCGGATCTGCGGGCCCAGGGCGGCTTCTACGCGAAACTGTGGACTGCAGCCGAAACGAACCGGGGGAATAATTCGATAGTCCAAGGAGTCATCGACAACGAGGCCGATGGTTACCGGTGAGTACATATCACAGCTACGTCCCGGACGCACGTGAGCTGGACCAACGGTCTAGCCTGGACAAGTACGCGCGCTGAACGGGAACGAAGACAGAAACGAGGCGAACTACTGCCGTGAGCAGCAGCTCTACTACCCAATTCGGACAAAATCAATGGCTGGTCGACGAGATGTACCAGCGATTCAAGAAGGACCCCTCATCCGTCGACGCGAGCTGGCACGAGTTTTTGTCCGGTTACGACCCCGATGCAGTGACCGACGAGACCACCGGCTCCAACGGTGCGGCCGGTAACGGCGCAGCCTCGAACGGTAGCTCGACCAAGTCCGCTCCTCCCGCAGCACCCGCGCCCCCAGCCAAGCCGGCCGCCTCTGCTCCCGACAAGGCCGAAGCACCGAAAGCAGCACCGAAAGCTGCCGCTCCCAAGGCCGAAGCCTCGAAGCCTGCCGCTGCTGCCAAGCCCGCCGAGAAGAAGGCAGCTCCCGCCAAGTCTGCTCCCGCCAAGCCCGCCGCAGCAGAGTTCGGTGAAGAGTCGAGCAAAATTCTGCGTGGCGCTGCCGCAGCGGTGGCGAAGAACATGTCTGCCTCGCTGCAGATTCCGACTGCAACCAGCGTGCGTGCGATCCCGGCCAAGCTCATGGTCGACAACCGCCTGGTCATCAACAACCACCTGGCACGTACCCGCGGCGGCAAGATCTCGTTCACGCACCTGCTCGGCTACGCGATCGTGCAGGCCGTCAAGGCGTTCCCGGGCATGAACCGCCACTTCGCCGAGGTCGACGGAAAGCCGAACGCCGTCACCCCGGCCGCGATCAACCTCGGTCTCGCGATCGACCTGCCCGGCAAGGACGGTAACCGTTCCCTCGTCGTCGCTGCCATCAAGAACACGCAGGACTTCACGTTCACGCAGTTCTACAACGCGTACGAGGACATCGTGCGACGTGCCCGCGACGGCAAGCTCACCGGTGAGGACTTCCAGGGCGTCACCATTTCGCTGACCAACCCCGGCGGAATCGGCACCGTGCACTCGGTGCCACGTCTGATGAACGGTCAGGGTGCCATCATCGGCGCCGGTGCCATGGAGTACCCGGCCGAGTTCCAGGGTGCCAGCGACGAGCGTCTCGCCGAGTTCGGCGTCGGCAAGCTCATGACGCTGACCTCGACGTACGACCACCGCATCATTCAGGGTGCGGAGTCGGGCGATTTCCTCAAGACGATCCACAACCTGCTGATCAGCGACGAGTTCTACGACGAGCTGTTCCACTCGCTCAAGATCCCGTACGAGCCCATTCGCTGGCGCAAGGATCTGCCCGAGGGCACGGTCGACAAGAACACCCGCGTGCTCGAGCTCATCGCGGCGTACCGCAACCGCGGTCACCTGATGGCCGACACCGATCCGTTGCAGTTCACCAAGGACAAGTTCCGGATGCACCCGGACCTCGACGTGATCAGCCACGACCTCACGCTGTGGGACCTCGACCGCGAATTCAAGGTCGGTGGATTCCACGGCAAGGACAAGATGAAGCTGCGGGACGTGCTCAGCGTTCTGCGCGACTCGTACTGCCGCCACGTCGGCGTCGAGTACACCCACATTCTCGAGACCGAGCAGGTCTCGTGGCTGCAGGAACGCGTCGAGGCCAAGCACGTCAAACCGACTGTGGCGCAACAAAAGTACATCCTGAGCAAGCTGAATGCCGCCGAGGCATTCGAGACGTTCCTGCAGACCAAGTACGTCGGACAGAAGCGTTTCTCGCTCGAAGGTGCCGAGTCGGTCATCCCGATGATGGACTCCGTCATCGACCAGAGCGCCGAGTACGCCCTCGACGAGGTCGTCATCGGTATGCCGCACCGCGGCCGTCTGAACGTGCTCGCCAACATCGTCGGCAAGCCCTACTCGAAGATCTTCACCGAGTTCGAGGGCAACATGAACCCGGCTGCCGCACACGGCTCCGGCGACGTGAAGTACCACCTCGGTGCCGAGGGCACGTACATCCAGATGTTCGGTGACAACGACATCAAGGTCTCGCTCACGGCGAACCCGTCGCACCTCGAGGCCGTGGACCCCGTACTCGAAGGTCTCGTCCGCGCCAAGCAGGACCTGCTGGACAAGGGCACCGGCCAGGGCGGTTACTCCGTTCTGCCGCTGATGCTGCACGGCGACGCTGCATTCGCCGGCCAGGGCGTCGTCGCCGAGACGTTGAACCTGTCCGATCTGCGGGGCTACCGCACGGGCGGCACTGTGCACATCGTCGTCAACAACCAGGTCGGCTTCACCACCTCACCGGAGTTCTCGCGTTCGTCCGAGTACTGCACCGATGTGGCGAAGATGATCGCTGCGCCGATCTTCCACGTCAACGGCGACGACCCCGAGGCCTGTGCCTGGGTCGCTCAGCTCGCGGTGGACTTCCGTCAGAAGTTCCACAAGGACGTCGTCATCGACATGATCTGCTACCGCCGTCGCGGTCACAACGAGGGCGACGACCCCTCGATGACGCAGCCGGCGATGTACGACGTGATCGATACCAAGCGCAGCGTCCGCAAGAGCTACACCGAATCGCTCATCGGCCGTGGCGACATCTCGCTCAAGGAAGCCGAGGACGCACTCCGCGACTACCAGGGCCAGCTCGAACGCGTCTTCAACGAGGTACGCGAACTCGAGAAGTACACCCCGGAGCCGAGTGAGTCGGTCGAACTCGACCAGCAGCTGCCGGCCAAGCTCACCACCGCGGTCGACAAGGCCGTGCTGCACCGCATCGGCGATGCGCACCTCGACGTTCCCGACGGATTCAACGTGCACCCGCGCGTCAAGCCGGTGCTCGAGAAGCGTCGCGAAATGGCGCACGAGGGCAAGGTCGACTGGGCCTTCGGCGAGCTGCTGGCACTCGGATCGCTGGTGGACGAGGGACGCAACATCCGCTTCTCCGGCCAGGACACCCGCCGTGGCACGTTCACCCAGCGCCACTCGGTGATCATCGACCGCAAGACCGGTGCCGAGTACACCCCGCTGCAGAACATCGGCAGCGACAACCCCGGCAAGTTCATGGTCTACGACTCCGCACTCAGCGAGTTCGCAGCCGTCGGCTTCGAGTACGGCTACTCGGTGGGCAACCCGGACGCACTGGTGATGTGGGAAGCGCAGTTCGGCGACTTCGTCAACGGCGCGCAGTCCATCATCGACGAGTTCATCTCCTCCGGTGAGGCCAAGTGGGGCCAACTCTCCGACGTCGTGCTGCTGCTGCCGCACGGCCACGAAGGTCAGGGTCCCGACCACACGTCCGGACGCATCGAACGCTTCCTGACGCTGTGCGCCGAAGGATCGATGACCGTCGCACTCCCCTCGACCCCCGCGAACTACTTCCACCTGCTGCGCAGGCACGCGCGTGACGGAATCCGTCGCCCGCTCATCGTCTTCACCCCGAAGTCGATGCTGCGCAACAAGGCAGCAGTGAGCAATATCGAGGACTTCACCGACGGCAAGTTCCACTCGGTGTTCGACGAGCCCACCTACGACACCGGCACCGGCGACCGCAGTGCGGTCAAGCGAGTGCTGATGGTCAGCGGCAAGCTCTACTACGAGCTTCTCGCTCGCAAGCAGAAGGACAATCGCGACGACGTCGCGATCGTTCGCGTCGAGCAGCTCTACCCGGTGCCGGTCCGCCGCATCCGGGAAGCGCTCGAAAGCTACCCGAATGCAACCGAGTTCCGTTGGGTTCAGGAAGAGCCTGCGAACCAGGGTGCCTGGCCCTTCTTCGGTCTCGCACTGCCCGAGCTCATGCCCGAGAAGCTGGTCGGCATCAAGCGCATCTCGCGTCGCGCAATGTCCGCCCCGTCATCGGGATCGAGCAAGGTGCATGCCGTCGAGCAACTGGAAATCATCGACGAGGCCTTCAACAAGGTCGGCGAAGACTAGACACGTAGTTCGGTAGCGACAGCGGCCCACTCCTTCGGGGGTGGGCCGCTGTTGTCGTTCGTACGCACCCAACTTCGCCGTCAATGGACCACTACATACGTCTGGGGAGTGCAACGGTCCATTGACGCACACCTCGGTTCCGCGTGAATGGACCCTTGCATACGTCTGAGGAGTGCAACGGTCCATTGACGCGGCAGGGGGGCGGGGAGGGCACCGGGCGGGGAGGGCAGGGGGCGGGGAGGGCAGGGGGCGGGGGGCGGGGGGGCGGGGATCAGGGGGCGGGGCCGGGGGCGCTCAGGCGTCGGTGTCCGCGTCGGCTCCCAGGAGTGCGGAGATCATGCCCGGGGCCAGGGCCACGGCGGGCAGGGCGTTGACATTGAGGTCGATGAGTTCTTCGCGAGTGATGTGCGGATCCCGGAGCCAGGTGATGGTCGCTTCCTCCACGAAGGCGATCCAACCGCGGACGGCGAGGTCGATGGTGGGGGTCACTTCCATGTCGAGTCCGGCGAGTTGCGCGAGGGTGCGCTCGGCCATGGTGGTGCGGGTCTGCTCGAACACCTCGCGCATCAGGGGATCTCCGCTCGCGGTGCCACGCAGCAGGGAGATGAACGTATCGCGCTTCTCGGCGACGTAATCGACGTAGTTGGCTATGGAGTCGCGCAGGATCTCGAAGGGGTCGAGTTCGGGATCGGGAGCAGTGCGCTCGATCATCGACCGGGACGCCTCACGAACTATTTCCAGGTGAAACTCCTGCTTGGAGGCGAAATAGTGGAACAGTAGACCCCGGGAGACGCCTGCTTGGTCTGCGATGTCCTCGACGGAGATCTGCTCGAGAGGGCGGTCGGCGAGCATTTCGGTCCCGAGCTCGATCAGTTGCGCTCGTCGTTGCTGCGGACTGAGCCTGGTCCTCTTCGTGGTCGATGCGCCGGGGCTGTTCACGAACGCCATGCAACCACTCTACTGAATGTTAGTCAATAACTATTGACTCACACTCAATAAGCTTCTACGCTCCCCTACATGAGTCTTCCCGTAACAGATACTTCGGACCGTGCAACGACGCCGCGTCACGTCGATACGCTGATCATCGGCAGCGGCTTCGCCGGCCTCGGTGCCGCGATCAAGCTGACGAAGGCAGGCAAGAAGGACTTCGTCGTCATCGAACGCGGCCACGATGTCGGCGGCACCTGGCGCGACAACACCTACCCCGGTGCCGCCTGCGACGTGCCGTCGCACCTGTACTCGTACTCGTTCGCCCTGAACCCGGACTGGACCCGGTCGTTCTCCACGCAGCCCGAGATCCAGAAGTACATCGCCGGAGTCGCGCGCAAGTACGGCGTCATGGACAAGCACGTATTCGGCACGGACGTGACCTCGGCCCGCTGGAACGCGGAGACCAACCGCTGGGATGTCGAGACCACCTCCGGCAACTACACCGCGAAGATCGTCGTCTCGGCCGTCGGCGCACTGTGCGAGCCGAACCTGCCCGACATCAAGGGCATTCACGACTTCAAGGGCGACGTCTTCCACTCCGCCCAGTGGAACCACGACGTCTCGCTCGCCGGCAAGCGCGTCGCCGTCATCGGCACCGGTGCGTCGGCGATTCAGATCGTGCCGGCCATCGCAGGCCAGGTACAGCATCTCGACGTGTACCAGCGCACCGCGCCGTGGATCCTTCCCCGCGCCGATCGGCCGTACACCAAGCTCGAGCGCTTCGCCTTCAAGCACGTTCCCGGATTCCAGCGTCTCTCTCGCGCCGGCATCTACGCGATGCGTGAGACCCAGGTCGTCGGTCTGGCCAAGGCTCCGGCCTTCATGAAGCCCCTGCAGTGGGCGTCGGAGAACCACTTGCGCACCCAGATCAAGGACAAGGCGCTGCGCGCCAAGGTGACGCCGAACTTCCGCATCGGCTGCAAGCGCATGCTGATCTCGAACGCGTACTACCCGGCGCTCGCCCAGAGCAACGTCGACCTCGTCACCGACGGCATCGCGGAGGTGCGCGAGGGCTCCATCGTGACCAAGGACGGCACCGAGCGCCCGATCGACGCGCTCGTGGTCGCCACCGGCTTCCACGTCACCGACTCCCCCGCCTACCAGGGCATCACCGGTAAGGACGGTCGCACGTTGGCCGAAACCTTCGACGACGGTGGCCAGCAGGGCTACAAGGGCGCAGCGGTCGCCAATTTCCCCAACATGTTCTTCCTGGTGGGGCCCAACACCGGCCTCGGACACACCTCGATGGTCTTCATGATCGAGTCGCAGATCAACTACCTGGTCGACGCGTTGAACACCATCGACAAGCACGACATCGGCACCATCGAGGTGCGCAAGGACGTGCAGGACGAGTACAACGTCACCCTGCAGGACCAGCTGTCCAAGAGCGTCTGGATGAACGGCGGGTGCGCCAGCTGGTACCTCGACAAGCACGGCAACAACACGACACTGTGGCCGGGCTTCACCTTCGAGTTCCGCAGAATGACCAAGAACTTCGATCTCGATGCGTACCGTAGCGTCGCTACCGCAGACCTGCCCTCCGGATCGTCGGCCAACACCTCCGCCGGCAACAACACAGACAAGGTGTCCGCACGATGAGCACATTCACAGGCAAGGTCGCCGTAGTCACCGGCGCGGGTTCGGGAATCGGCCGGGCTCTGGCCCTCGAGCTGGCCGGGCGGGGAGCGAAGTTGGCACTGTCCGACGTCGACACCGCAGGACTGGACGAGACGGTCCGACGCGTCGAGGCGTTGGGTGCCCAGGTCAAGTCGGATTTCTTGGATGTGTCCCAGCGCGAGACCGTACTGGACTACGCCGAGGCCGTCGTCGCGCACTTCGGCAAGGTCAACCAGATCTACAACAACGCCGGGATCGCGTACCACGGTGACGTCGACAAGTCCTCGTTCAAGGACATCGAGCGCATCGTCGACGTCGACTTCTGGGGAGTCGTCAACGGCACCAAGGCATTTCTGCCGCACATCCAGGCCTCCGGCGACGGCCACATCATCAACATCTCCAGCCTCTTCGGCCTGCTGGCCATGCCGTCGCAGTCCGCGTACAACGCCGCGAAGTTCGCCGTCCGCGGATTCAGCGAGTCGTTGCGGATGGAAATGCTGATCTCCAAGGCACCGGTCAAGGTGACCGTGGTGCATCCCGGCGGCATCAAGACCGCAATTGCCCGCAACGCCACGGTCGCCGAGAACTTCGATCAGGCCGACGTGGCCAAGTTCTTCGACAGCAAGCTCGCCAAGACCACCCCGATCGACGCGGCGAAGACCATTCTCAAGGGCGTCGAGAAGGGCAAGGGCCGCGTGCTCATCGGTTCCGACGCGATCGCCCTCGATCTGCTGCAGCGCATCACCGGTTCGCGATACCAGGGCCTGATCGCGGCGGTATCCAAGCGCGCGCTGCCGCGCACGAAGAAGTAGGCGCGCCCGTGAAGTCTTTCTACGTCCCCCTGCCGATCGTCGCGGCGGCACTGAAGCCGTTCTACCGCCTTGCGCTCAATCCGCGCCTGTCTTTCCGGGCGCAGCGGGCACTTCTCGAGGCCGCGGCTCCGGCGCAGACACTTCCGCACGGAACGGTCTCGCAGAAGTTGACGCTCGCGGGACGCAAAGCCGAGCGTGTCACCGTCGGTGCGACCGAACGCGACACGGCAATCCTCTACCTGCACGGTGGCGCATACACGATCGGTTCGATCAACACGCACCGATCGCTCGCCGCGCATCTGGCGCGGGAATCGGCCAGCGCGGTCTACGTGCTCGACTACCGGTTGGCCCCGGAGAACCCGTACCCGGCAGGTCTGGACGACGCCGTGGCGGCGTTCCGCGAGCTTGTCCGATCACACGGATTCACAGCCGAGCGCATCGCCATCGCCGGCGATTCGGCCGGTGGCGGTCTGACCGTCGCCACCGCCCGGCGGCTGGTGGACGACGGGACCAGCCCGGCGGCCCTCGGGCTGATCTCGCCCTGGGTCGATCCCGGTGCACGCGACGCCGTCAAGGACCGCGATCTCGTGGTCAACACCGGCTGGTCGTACAGCTCGGCCGATGCCTATCTGGGTGCAGGCGATCCACTGGACCAGGGCTTCGCCCCACTGCTGGGAAACCTGGACGGCCTGCCGCCGATCGTCATGCACGTCGGCACCGACGAGGTGCTGTACGCGCAGATCACCGCGTTCGCGGACAAGCTGCGACTGTCGGGCGTGGAACTCGAGCACGTGGAATACAAGAAGCTCTGGCACGTGGCCCATCTACAGGCATCGATCCTGCGTGAGGCGGCTCAGGCCGTCCAGCACATGGGCTCGTACCTCGGCCGGAAGGTCAGAGCCACCCCAACGGTCGGAGCGTCACAGGTTGCGCTCACCGAGCCAGCGACCGGCGACCTCGCCTGACGGAACACCACTGCGGACCTCGCCGATCATGTCGGCGAGGTCCGCTGTCGTCAGCTCCCCCGCCACCACCGAGAACGACTCGAGCGCACTCTCCTCGAGCACCCCGTTGGAATAGAGCGGCACCACGTTCTGCGCTGGGTAGACGCTGTCGTCGTCGGGCAGCGTTGTCAGGTCCTTCGCCAGCGGGCCGAACGACGCGGTGCGAATAGCAAGTGCGTCCACCGCCCCGGAATTCAGCTCGTCGACCGCGAACTGTGCGTCCGGATACACCATGAACTCCGAGAAGCCGGCCCCGGTGAAGCTCGGGCTGCCCACACCCTCTGTCCTGACGTCCATCGGATGTACCTCCCCCTCGACCGTCCCTACCGTCACATCGCTACGACGCAGAAATTCGGCCACCGTCGTTCCGTCGTCCACCGCATTACCCGACGCCACCGCGATGGCAAGTCGATCCTCTGCCGTCGCGTAGTCCCCCACCGACAACCCGGCGGGCAGTGATCGGTTCAGTTCGGTGTACACGTCCTCGGCCTCGGTTGCCGATGATGTGGCGTCGAAGGTGCGGAGCAGGTCCCCGGTCAGGTCGGGAACCATCGTCACCTCACCGCGGTCCAGCGCTGCGAGGTAGTCGGCCCGATCTCCCAGGTCTTCCTTCACCTCGACGTCCGTTCCCGTCGACCGCAGTCCCCCGGCGTAGATCTGGGCGAGCAGCTGCGAGAGGTCGGTGCTGCCCGCTCCGACGACTATGGGCCTGGAAGCCGGGTCGGTCGACGCGCCCGCACTGCAACCGCCGAGGAGCCCGGCGATCGACATCGTCAGGGCGGCTACCAGAACCGACGAACGCACTGTCATTTTCTCCTGTTCACTGCCCGGGTGGTTTACCGATCTCGGCCGCGGGGCACTAGTGCGAACGAGACGGTAGTCGAACCAACCTTATGGGCACGCCGAATTCGACTACCATCCCGAGCAGCCCGAGTCCTGGTTCCTTCGATACCCCCGCAGCGCGAGTGGGGTCGAAGGAGATGGGTAGGACTGTGCCCGAACCGATGGAAGGACATCATGACCACCTCCCGAATCACGCGCGCGTTCTCCGCTCCGAGGGCAGTGGCTGCCGTTGCCGCACTCGCTCTCTCGGTCACCGCACTGACCGCTTGCGGCGGAAATTCGGACCCACTGTCCAGCGGTGGCGGCGAGAGCAACAGCGACACGAACTCCATCATCATCGGCTCGGCAAACTTCCCCGAGTCCGAGACCGTGGCGAACATCTACGCCGAGGCGCTGCGCGCCAACGGCTTCGACGTGAGCACCAAGCTCAATATCGGCAGCCGCGAGGCGTACATCCCTGCGTTACGCGACGGGTCGATCGATCTGATCCCGGACTACACCGGAAACCTGCTGCAGTACTTGGACGAATCCGCCACCGCCACGTCCTCCGAGGACGTTCTGGCCGCATTGCCCGACGCACTGGGTGACGAACTCACCGTGACGGCGCAGGCTCCCGGCGAGGACAAGGATGCCGTCGTCGTCACTCGTGAGACCGCCACCGAGCGCAACCTCACCACCATCGGCGACCTCGCTCCGTTCTCGTCCGAGGTGACCTTCGCCGGTACCCCGGAATTCCAGGAGCGCACCGGCGGTCTGCCCGGTCTGCGCGAGAAGTACGGCCTGGACATCGCGCCCGGCAACTACATCCCGATCTCCGACGGCGGCGGCCCGGCCACGGTCGAGGCGCTGGTCTCCGGGCAGGTCGTCGCAGCGGACATCTTCACCACCGCGCCCTCGATCGCACAGAACGATCTCGTCGTCCTCGAGGACCCGGAGAACAACTTCGCCGCGCAGAACATCATTCCGGTGCTGCGCACGTCCAAGCAGTCGGACAAGCTCACCCAGGTGCTCGACGCCGTGTCGGCGCAGATCACCACCGAGGAGCTGATTGCGCTGAACACGCGAGTGTCCGGTGACGAGAAGGTAGAACCCGCGGCAGCAGCAGCGGATTGGGTCGCGGACAAGGGTCTGGACCAGCCGGTCAGCTGATGATCACCTTCGAACAGATCAACAAGACGTATCCGGACGGCACCACCGCGGTCGACTCCCTGGACCTGGTGATCGAGCCACACTCGTTCACCGTGTTCGTGGGGCCGTCCGGGTGTGGCAAGACCACTTCCATGCGGATGATCAATCGCATGATCGCGCCGACCTCGGGCGTGATCACGGTCGACGGTCGCAATATCGCGGACACCGACGCGGTGAAGTTGCGGCGCGGCATCGGGTACGTCATCCAGAGTGCCGGCCTGCTGCCCCACCGCACCGTCGTCGACAACGTCGCGACGGTGCCGGTGCTCAACGGCGAGTCCCGACGTGCCGCACGCAAGGCCGCGCTCGACGTCCTCGAGCGCGTCGGGCTCGATCCGGCATTCGCCTCGCGATACCCGGCGCAGCTGTCCGGTGGGCAGCAACAAAGGGTGGGCGTTGCCCGCGCACTCGCCGCCGACCCGCCGATCCTGTTGATGGACGAGCCCTTCAGTGCGGTGGACCCGGTGGTTCGTGAGGAACTGCAGACCGAGGTGCTGCGATTACAGGCGGACCTGCAGAAGACCATCGTGTTCGTCACCCACGACATCGACGAGGCCGTTCGGCTCGGCGACAACATCGCCGTCTTCGGTCCGCAGGGCCGACTGCAGCAGTACGACAAGCCGGAGACCGTACTCGCTGCCCCGGCAACGTCGTTCGTGGCGTCGTTCGTCGGTCGAGATCGCGGCTACCGAGGCCTGTCGTTTCGCTCGGCACAGTCGGTGACGATGCACCCGATCCACACGGCGACGCAGGACGAGATCCACGGTCTACGCCTCGATCAGGGGCAGTGGGTCCTGGTGGTCGACGAGCAGCGTCGCCCGCTCGGGTGGATCGACGCGACCGGTGTCGAGAAGGTGCGCGACGGCCGAAGCATCGACGAGAGCACGGCGGCGGGAGGATCTCTGTTCCTCGAGGGCGGCGACCTGCGGCAGGCACTGGACTCGGCCATCTCCTCGCCGTCGGGAATCGGTGTTGCGGTCGATGCATCCGGCGCGGCCGTCGGTAGCGTCGACGGTGCCGAAATCCTCGAAAACCTTGCAGAACAACGCAAGGCCGAGGACTCCGAGCGCAACCGGCACCACTTTCTCGCTACCGGGGACGCCGAACAGTGACCTGGCTGTTCGACAATTTCGATGTCGTACTCGGCTACACGAAGACACACCTGTATCTCTCGCTCGTCCCGTTGTTCGTCGGGCTGGTCATCGCCATCCCGGTGGGCACCGTCATTCGCAACACTCGCTGGGTTCGCCGAATCACGTTGACAGTGGCCAGTATCGCGTTCACCCTTCCGTCGCTCGCGCTGTTCGTCACCATCCCTGCAGTGGTCGGTCTACCGGTACTCGATCCGTTGAACGTCGTCATCGCTCTGACGGTGTACTCGACTGCCCTGTTGGTGCGGGCGGTGCCCGAGGCACTCGATTCGGTACCGTTCGCGGTGGTCGACTCCGCCCAGGCGATGGGCTACTCGTCGTTGCGACGAGCGGTGGCCGTCGAACTGCCACTGGCACTTCCGGTGTTGATCGCGAACATCAGAGTCGTGGCGGTCACCAACATTTCGCTGGTCTCGGTGGGCTCGGTAATCGGCATCGGCGGTCTCGGGCAGCTCTTCACCCAGGGCTACCAGCGCGATTATCCCGACCAGATTTTCGCCGGCATCATCTCGATCGTGTTCCTGGCGTTGGTGTTCGACGCAGCCCTGTACCTGCTGGGCCGTCGACTGACTCCGTGGACGCGGCTGAGCACGGGCTCATCGAAGAAGAAGGCACGCGCATGAATCTCTTCTCCGAGGCGTTCTCGTACATCCTCGACGGCGGAAACTGGGCCGGTCCCACGGGAATCGGCGCACGACTGATCGAGCACATGTGGTACAGCCTGCTGGCAGT
The DNA here is from genome assembly GCF_038069675.1 of Rhodococcoides navarretei. NCBI lineage: Bacteria > Bacillati > Actinomycetota > Actinomycetes > Mycobacteriales > Nocardiaceae > Rhodococcoides > Rhodococcoides navarretei. The sequence continues at coordinate 1,335,381 of NZ_JBBPCN010000001.1, read as the reverse complement.
GCTGCTCTCCGCGGCCGTCGCGGTTCCCGCCGGTCTGCTGATCGGTCACCTGCGCCGCGGCGAAGCCGTCATCGTCGGACTCGTCAACGCGCTGCGGTCGCTGCCGACCCTCGGCATTCTCGTGTTTCTGGTTCTGGTGATCGGATTGGGTCTCGTCCCCCCGATCATCGCCTTGGTGCTGCTGGGCATTCCTCCGCTGTTGGCCGGCACGTACTCCGGCATCGCCAACGTCGACGCGAACGTCGTCGACGCCGCACGTGCGATGGGGATGACCGAAACCCAAGTGCTGTTTCGGGTCGAGATCCCCAACGCGCTGCCTCTGATCCTCGGCGGGTTGCGCAACACCACCCTGCAGATCATCGCCACCGCGACCATCGCGGCCTACGTCAACCTCGGTGGGCTCGGCCGCTACATCTTCGACGGGCTTGCGCTCTACGACTACGGCCGCGTTCTGGTCGGCGCGATCCTGGTGGCGCTGCTGACCTTGATCGTCGACGGCCTTCTCGCCCTTGCTGTCTGGTCGTCCGTTCCGGGAACCGGTCGTCTGCGGCGGATGCCGACCGGACTCGCGAAGGTCTGACTCGTCCGACGACGAAAAGACACCGGCGAACCACAGGCCCGGGTGGGGGCCGGGTTCGCCGGTGTTTTCTTTCCGTTTTCCTACGCGACGCCCTCGGCTCGCGCTGCTGCCGCAACTGCGTCCGCAACGGCCGGGGCGACACGAGGATCGAGTGGACTGGGCACGATCTTGTCCGCAGCCAACTCGTCGCCGAGAACCGAGAGGATTGCCTCGGCAGCGGCGAGCTTCATGCCTTCGGTGATGCGGCGGGCACCCGCGTCGAGCGCGCCCTTGAACACACCGGGGAAGGCGAGAACATTGTTGATCTGGTTCGGGAAGTCGCTGCGTCCGGTCGCGACGATCGCGGCGTACTTCCGCGCCACCTCGGGGTGGATCTCCGGATCCGGGTTGGACAACGCGAACACGATGGAGTCCGGGGCCATCGATGCGATGTAGCTCTCGTCGACCTTGCCCGCGGACAGACCGAGGAACACATCGGCCCCGGCCAGGGCGTCGGCCGCTCCGCCGGACAGCGCACGGGGGTTGGTGCGTGCCGCGAGATCGGTCTTGACGCTGGTGAGGTCGTGGCGGTCGGAGGAGACGATCCCCCTCGAGTCCAGCACCACCACGTCCCGGATGCCGGCCAGGAGGAGCATGTTCGCGCACGCGACGCCCGCTGCCCCGGCTCCGGAGATGACGACCTTCAGTTCGGAGGTACTGCGGCCCTGAACCTTCGCGGCCCCGTTGAGCGCGGCGAGGACCACGATCGCGGTGCCGTGTTGATCGTCGTGCATGACGGGGCAGTCGAGAGCCTCGATGACACGCTTCTCGATCTCGAAACAACGCGGTGCCGAGATGTCTTCGAGGTTGACGGCACCGAAGCTGTGCCGCAGGCGCACGATGGTCTCGACGATCTCGTCGACGTCGTTGGTGTCGAGCACGATCGGGATGGAGTCGAGACCGGCGAACTTCTTGAACAGCGCGGCCTTGCCTTCCATCACCGGCAGCGACGCGCGGGGACCGATGTCGCCCAAGCCGAGCACTGCGGAGCCGTCGGAGATGACGGCGACGAGGCGATCGGTCCAGGTGTATCGCTTGGCCAACGCGGGATCGGCAGCGATGGCGCGGCTGACCTGGGCGACTCCGGGCGTGTACGCAATGGACAGATCGCGCTGGGTCTCGAGCGGTGCCGCCAACTCGACCGACAGCTTGCCGCCTAGGTGCCCGGCAAAGATCTCCTCGTCGGTGATCCCGGCGGGAAGGGCCGGTGTGGTGGGTGTTGCTGTGCTGTCTTCGACTGCCGTCACGGTGAAAGCTCCTCGCACTGTCGACCTCGACCAGCAAGGCGACGCATGTCAACGAAGTGATGATGATGGGGATGAGGGCGCTCGGAGTGCGCCAGTGCTGGCTGCAAACTGCCGAGAGCGTGTCTCGCATGTGAGGCGGGTACGCCTGCACGATCAGCGATGGGCTGTAGCCCTGTCGGTGCCCCAGTGTGCCACATCGTCGCCCTACCTGACCACAGAGTCAGGAACGGGTTCTCACTGCCACCATTGCGTCCACAGCACGAGGCCGGTAGCGACGAACACGACCATCGCCCCGAAGAACGCGGCAAATCCACGACGGTGATCGGTGATGCGCTGGGCAATCACGGCAACGACCGCGGCGACGATATGCGCGGCGACCGAGAGACCACCCGGCCCCGGAAAACCGCGAGTGTGGCCGAGATACTGCGTGACGGCGACGGCGATGGCCAGCACCACGAGTCCCGCGGTGACGATGCCGCTGAGCCCGCGCAGGAATCGCAACCCGGCCCCTGCCCCGGTCATCCGCCGGCCACGAATCCGCGAACCGAGTCCGCGATCAACTGCACCGCGATGGCAGCGAGCAACAGTCCCGCGATGCGGGCCAACAGGGAGATACCGCCCTCTCCGAGTAGCCGGATGAGTACCGTGGAGAATCGCAGTACGAGGAAGAACAGAACGTGAATGGTGATGATGCCCAAGGCAATTGCCAGCAACGATCCCGCGTCACCGCCGGCCTGGCTGACGTAGACGATCACGGCGGCGATGGCACCGGGGCCGGCCATCAGCGGAGTCCCGAGCGGCACGAGTGCGACGTTGACGTCCTCCGCGGCGGTGTCTCCGCCCGCGCCCTTTCCGGTCAGCAGCGACAGGGCGATCAGCAGCAACAGCAACCCGCCCGCACCCTGCAGTGCCGGAATACCGATGTGCAGATAGCTCAGGATTGCCTGGCCTCCGATCGCGAACACCGAGATGACGGTCAGCGACACAGTCGGTGCCTGCCACGCGGCCTTGTTGCGCGCTTCCTTGCTCTTGCGGCCCACCAGCGACAGGAACACCGGGATCGCGCCCGGGGGGTCCATGATGACGAAGAGGGTGATCAGCACCGTGAGGTAGAGCGTCACGTCGAATGTCATGGGCGGGCCGCCGCAACCAGTCGGTCGTAGTGCTCCGGGGCGGTGGTGTATTCGCCCAGCTTCACCGTCTTGTTGGTTCCGTGGTAGTCCGAGGATCCGGTGACGATCAGATCCAGCTCCTCGGCGAGATCGGCCATCACCGCGGTGTCCTCCGGCGAGTGATCCATGTGGTGCACTTCCACTCCGCCGAGACCGCGAGCTGCCAGTTCGCGAATGTGATCGAGGTCGAGGATGCGGCCGCGGGCACGAGCTCTGGCGTGCGCGAGCACACTGACACCGCCTGCCGCGGCGATCATGTCCACCGCGACCTCGAGGGGGGTGTCGACCTTCTCGACGTAGTACTTGCCGCTGGTCGCCAGCGGACCGGCGAACGCAGCGTCCATGTTCGGAACGTACCCGGCGTCGATCAGCGCACGGCCCAGGTGCGGTCGCCCGGCCGCCTCCCCGGCCGAGGCCAGCACCGCGTCGGGGTCGATGGGCAAACCGTCCGCCGCCATCTTCTCGGCAATGGCACGCAACCTCGTCACCCGCTCGCTCCGTAGACGAGCGCGCTCCCCGGCGAATGCCTCGTTCGCCGGGTCGAACAGGTACGCGAGCAGGTGCACCGGAACCGGCTCGCCGTCCTCGCCTCGCCCACTGCAGGAGAGTTCCATACCGCGCACGAGCGTGAGTCCGGACGGCAGCGCAGAGGCAGCCTCGGCCCAGCCCGCGGTGGTGTCGTGGTCGGTCAGAGCCACCACCGACAGTCCCGCTTCGGCTGCGGCGCGGACCAGCTCGGCCGGGCTGTCGGTGCCGTCGGACGCCGTCGAGTGGGTATGGAGATCGATGAGCACCTGGACAGTGTTTCAGGCCCACTCTCTCGTCGTTTTGCTGGCGTACGATTGCCCGCCATGCCGTCCATTCCACCTCGCCCGTCGCTGCCCTCACTGCATCGACGTACCGCCAAGGCAGATCACGAGCCGACACCGCGAATTCCGGTGCCCACGGCCCGCGCGATCGTCGACTGCGCGGTCTATGTCAACGGCACCCGGCTGCCCGGCAGATTCACCCACACCTCGGCCATCGCAGAGGTGCGAGCCCGCGGCGAGGGATTCGTGTGGGTCGGTCTGCACGCGCCCGACGACCACCAGATGAGTGCGATCGCCCAGTGCTACGGGCTGCACGAGCTGATGGTCGAGGACACCGTGCACGCCCACCAGAGGCCCAAACTCGAGCGCTACGACGACGTCGCGTTCCTGGTGCTGCGCACGGTGAAGTATGTCGAGCACGAGTCGGTGACGACCGCCAACGAGATCGTCGAGAGCGGCGAGATCATGGTGATGGTCGGCCGTGACTTCGTCATCACCGTCCGGCACGGTGAGCATTCGGGCTTGGCCGGCGTGCGTCAGCGTCTCGAAGCGAACTCCGAACAACTCGCGCTCGGACCGTCGGCGGTGCTGCACGCGGTGGCAGACCACGTGGTCGACGAGTATCTCGCGGTGACCGAATCGATCGAGCGAGACGTCGACGGGATGGAGGAGGAGGTGTTCTCGCCGCACCACCACGTGCCCATCGAGAACATCTATCTCCTCAAGCGGGAGGTGGTGGAGCTTCGCCGGTCGGTGACACCGCTGTCGACGCCGCTGGCGCGGCTGGTGCAGGAGCCGAGCGTCCCCAAAGCCGTGCGGCGCTATCTGCGCGACGTACAGGACCATCACACGACGGTGGCCGAGCGCATCTCCGAGTACGACGAGGTGCTCAGCTCGCTCGTCGACGCCGCGCTGGCGCGTGTGACCATGCAGCAGAACCTGGACATGCGCAAGATCTCGGCGTGGGTGGCGATCGCCGCTGTGCCGACGATGGTCGCGGGCATCTACGGGATGAACTTCGACAACATGCCCGAACTGCACTGGACGTACGGCTACCACCTGATGGTTGCAATCGTCCTGTGCGTGTGTCTCGGATTGTGGCGCACGTTCCACAAGAACGACTGGCTGTAGAACCTCGCACCAGGGACGAACTCCTACCGAAACCGGTAGGAGTTGGAGTTCGTCCACACGTCCTCGGGTAACGAACCTGCGCGTCCGGACCGGATGAGACTGCATATCGCCCCTGCAGTCGATCACGAAGGACTCGATGAGAATCCGCACCCTGCTCGTGGCCTCGGCCCTCGCCGTCGTCTACACCTGTGCACCCGTCACAGTGGCCCACGCCGGAACCGGGGACTCGGTTGCACCCGATCCCGCCGCCGGACCGGAACTGACGGTCGATCTCGCACTACTCGACGACGCGCTGACGTGTTCGATCGATCTGCGCGACGCCACCCGCGATCCGGTCCTCCTCACCCCGGCCTTCGCCACCGATCAGCAATCCTTCGGCTGGAACTATCTTCGATCACTGCCCGCCGCGGGGATACCGGTGTGCAGCCTCTCCTTTCCCGACGAGGGGTACGGCGACCTGCAGATCGCCGCCCAATACGTCGTGCATGCGGTTCGGACGATGGCCGCCGACAGCGGTCGCCAGGTGGTCATGATGGGTCACCAACACGGACCGCTGGACGAGCTGTGGGCGTTGACGTTCTGGCCGGACCTGCCTGCCCTGGTGTCGGATTTCATCTCGCTCGCCACCCCGTACAACGGCACCGACTCGGCACGGTCGGGATGTGACGACGCGCAGGAGTGCCCGCCGGCGAACTGGCAGATCGCCACCGGATCGAAGTTCCTCACCGCGCTGGCGGCCCGCCCCCTTCCCCCAGGCCCCAGCTACACCTCGATCTACACGCAATTCGACGAATTGATCTATCCGCAACCGCGCGCGAGCACCCTTGCCGGAGCGTCGAACATCGCCGTGCAGGACATCTGCCCACTACGACCGGTCGAACACTTCGGCATTCTCGGTGACAACGTCGCGTACAGAATCGTGCTCGACGCACTCGACCACGACGGACCCGCTGTGCGGCAACGCGTTTCGAAGAACCTGTGCTTCACCACGACGATGCCCCAGCTGCGCTACACGCTGGAATCGTCGATCTCCGGATTCGCCTACGGCCTCGGCGTTCCCCAGCATTTCGAGAACGACTCGGTGGACGCCGAACCCGAGACGGCGTCCTACGCGCAATAGGGCCGGATCAGAGACTGGCTGCGGATCGGTTGGGATCGCGCACGTCGATTCCCGCTTCCGTCCAGGCCTCGCGCAGCGCGTCCGCTCCGCGCAACCGCACCCAGGCCGCCTCGGTGCCTGTGAGAGGCACGGCAGCCAGAAAGCGAACCGGATCGTAGGGCTCGGGCAGCGTCAGATCCGCGATATCACTGTCACCGAGCAGCACGGCAGTGAACGGCGCGTTGGTCCACAGCGGCTCACCCAGATCGAGCAGGGCATCCTCGACGAGCACGACGCCCTCCACCGCGGGTGAGGCGGCGAGCACGGCCAAGGACTTGTGCACGCCCGACGCCACGCCTGCCCCACCGCGGAGAGTCAACACCAGTTCTGCACGGGGGCCCCGCGAGGGATCGGCAACGAGTTCGTTGGGGTCGGCCATGGGGTGCCGAGAACAGCCGAGACTGACGTACCGGACCACGTCGGAGTCCGCGCCGAATCTCAGGACGTCCAGCGACTCGAGGCCGAGGAACGTCACCGACGCCGACGACGGGTTCTCGTCGCCGATCTCGGTCACCAGATGTGCGCGTACCGCTGCAATGACACTGTCGCTCACCTGACCCATCCAACACCACCGATGCCCGAGAAGTCCGTTCGGAGGTACCCCCGCACCGGAGGTGGGTACCGTCGTACCCGTGGTCTCCGTTCTCGCAGTTGCCGACGAAACGATCGAATCACTGTGGAGTCCGCAGGTGAAGTCGCTCGGAGTGGACCTGATCCTCGGCGCGGGCGACCTCCCCTTCGACTATCTGGAGTACCTCACCGACGCGTTGAACGCGCCGTGCGTCTTCGTCCCGGGCAACCACGACGCGGACCTCACCGGATACTCGGCCGGGCGCGCGGGGTGGATGCGCGCCGGGCTGCCCGCCACCTGGCCCGGACCGGTCGGTGCCGTCAACGTCGACCGTCGCATCGTCTCCGCGGCCGGTCTGCGGATCGCCGGTCTCGGCGGGTCCATCCGCTACAACGGTGGCCCAAACCAGTGGACCCAACGGCAGCAGCGTCGGCGCTCACGCACCCTGACCCGAACGTTCGCGTGGCATCGCACCGTGCGCAAGGATCTTCGGCCCGTCGACATTCTGCTGACCCACAGTCCACCGCTCGGGGTCGGCGACGATACCGACCCCGCGCACATCGGTTTCGACTGCCTGAACGAGGTGACGCGTCGGCTCTCCCCACAGTTGTTGTTGCACGGTCATATTCATCCGCACGGTCATACCCCGGACGATCTGACCCTGCACGACGCCGCGGTGATCAACACCGTCGGATACACCCTTCTCGAGATCGAACCGGGCGGCGACAGAACGGATTTCGAGGCACCGAAGATCGTGAGGCGCAGACATGGCACGTGACACCGGCTTTCCGGCCGCGGATGCGGAGAACGACTTCACCCGCCAGCGCCGACGCGCGGACGTCGCCCGTCTGGTCGGGTGGCTTCGGCGTCAACCCGACGACGTCAACACCATTCTGCCGTTCGACGAGGTGGTCGCCGCCCTCGGCAAGGTGGGCGAGCGTCACCTGGGCCTGCAGGTCATCCGCGTCGACACCATCGTCGGAAGTGTCGATCGCACGCGCGATTTCGATCGATTCTTCCGGCCGACGTCAGCGCGTATCCGCGAACGCTGGCAGCGACTCGCGGCCGCTCAGCGCCGAGGCGAAGCGATGCCGCCGATCCAGGTCTACCGCATCGGTGGGATGCACTTCGTCGTCGACGGTCATCACCGAGTCTCCATCGCCTTCGCGATGCATCGGACGTCGATCGACGCCGTCGTCACCGAGATCATCACGCGCATCTCACCCGAGGGCATCACTCGACGCGGCGACCTGCTGATCAAGGATCACCGGCGCATCTTCCTCAGTCGAGTGCCGTTGGTGGGCCGGGCCCGCGAGGCCGTACAGGTCACCGACCCCTTCGACTACGCCCAGCTGAGCGAATCGGTGGAGGCGTGGGGATTCCGGTTGATGCAGGAGGTCGGCGAATTCGTCGACCGCGGTACCGTCGCGCGGCGTTGGTTCGGTGAGGAGTACCTGCCGGTGGTGCGCATGGTGCGCGCGGCCGAAATCCTCGAGGATCGCACCGACGCGGAGGCGTACCTGTGGATGAGCCGGGAGCGTTACCGCCTGGTACGCGAACACGTCTGGAACGACGAAATCGTCAGCGAACTCCGGCAGAAAGCGTTGGGGAAGCCCAACCGGGGCCAATGACCCCGTCGAACCGGCCGTAGGACTACGCCCTCGCGAGCCCCACGGTCGAGCCGTAGCCGATAATTACTTAGATGCGTTCAACATTTGTGTTCGATTCGGTTCGTTTTTCACACGTAACGAGGTAGCTCTTCCATGTCCACCCGCCGCACGCTGCTGCCCGGACTCTGCTTCATCGTGATGACTCTCGCCGTCCTGCAGACGATGGTCGTGCCCATCGTGGGCACCATCGGTACCCAGCTCGGCGTCGGCACCACAGCAGCGGGCTGGGTACTGACGGCAAATCTCCTAGCCGCGGTCATCGCCACCCCCGTCATCGGCCGGCTCGCCGACCTGCACGGCAAACGACCCGTTCTCGTCGGCGTCCTGACCGTCGTGCTGGCCGGGTCGCTGTTGGCAGCGTTGACCGATTCACTCGTCTGGCTGCTGGTCGGCCGTATCCTGCAGGGCGTCTCGTACGCCCTGTTCCCCATCGCTCTGGCCGTGTTGCGCGACGAAATGCCACCCCGCGCACTCGTCGGCTCCATGTCGATCCTGTCCGGCACGCTCGGCGTGGGCGGCGGATTCGGACTGGTGCTGACGGGGCTGCTCACGGCCGACGGTGCCGACTACCACCGCGTGTTCTGGCTCACCGTCGCCATCGTCGTCGTCGCTCTCGCCATTGCCTGGTTCGGCGTGCCTGTACGACCACGACACGCCAGCGGATCCGTCGACTGGTGGGGTGCCGTGCTCCTGGCCGGCACTCTTCTGCTGCTGTTCCTCGCCCTCACCCAGGGCCGCACGTGGGGCTGGGGTTCGGTGGCCACCATCGGCTGTGCTGTCGCAGGCGCAATGTTGGGAACGGTCTGGTGGATCTTCGAGAAGCGCATCGATGCACCGCTCGTCGCGCCCCGCATGCTCACTCACGGTCCACTGTTGGCCACCAACGTCGCCACGCTCTTCGTCGGCATCGGCATGTTCGTCAATTTTCTCGCCTGCTCGTACTTCGTGCAGACCCCACGCGCCGTCGCCGGTTACGGCTTCACCGCCAACGTTCTCGAAGCGAGCGTCGTGTACCTGCTACCCGGTGCTGCGGTGGGAGTTGTTGCCGCGGTGATCAGCGGTCGACTCATCCGATCGTTCGGGCCCCGCCGAGTGCTGATCGCAGGAGCGATGATCGGGCTGATCGGGTTCGCCTTCGTGGCACTGGCCCACGATCACACCTGGCAGCTGATCACCGCAGGCATCGTCATCAACATGTTCGTCAGCCTCGCCTTCGCGGCCCTGCCCAACCTGCTGATGGCCGAAGTCAGCGCCGCCGACACCGGCGTGGCGAACAGCGTCAATTCGATCGTCAGGACAGTCGGCACCTCGATCGCGAGCGCCACGTTGACCACCGTCCTCGCCATGTTCACCATCGAGGGGACGGTCGTTGCCCGCGAGAGCGTCTACACCGCAGCCTTCGCCGCCGGCGCGGTGGCCTGCCTCGTGGTCGCGTTCGTGGCGATGGCCATCAAGAGCACTCCGGCGGCTCAAGAGTCGGTCGTGGTCGGTGCAGGCAGCGAGCATGTGAACGGAACTTCGTAGTCCACTACGAAGTTTCGTTCACATGCGGCGCAGCCGCTCAGATTGTCAGGTTGGCACCCGAGGCCTGGTCGAACACCGAGATCTTCGCCGGGTCGAACCACAGTTCCACCTGACCGCCCTCGGCGGCCTTGGACTCGGCGGCCAGACGCGCAACCACCTGTGCGCCACCGAGATCGGCGATGCCCGCATCGGCCGCGAGTTCCTGCAGTTCGCTGGATTCGACGCGCGCACCCTTCAGGGTGAAGTAGACGTACTTGTCGCTGCCCATCGACTCGAGCACATCGACGGTGGCGGTGAAGGTGGCACCGCTCATCTTCTGATAGCCGTCGATCAGGGCCGCGTCCTCGAAGTGCTCGGGGCGGATGCCGACGACCACCTCGCGGCCCGGGTTCTTGGCTTTGATCGCATCCATCCGCTCGAGCGGGATGTCGATATCGCCCAACGCGGTCGAGACGCCGTTCGAGCTGAGCTGTCCCGGAACGAAGTTCATCGAGGGCGATCCGATGAAGCCGCCCACGAACAGGTTTCGCGGCTTGTCGTAGAGCTCCTGCGGGGAACCGATCTGCTGCACCAACCCGCCGCGCAGCACCACGACGCGATCGCCGAGGGTCATGGCCTCGGTCTGGTCGTGGGTGACGTACACGGTGGTGGTGCCGAGCCGCTTCTGCAGACGCGAGATCTCGGCGCGAGTCTGCACGCGCAGCTTCGCGTCGAGGTTGGACAGTGGCTCGTCCATCAGGAACGCCTTGGGTGTACGAACGATGGCGCGGCCCATGGCAACTCGCTGACGCTGACCACCGGAGAGATTCGCCGGCTTGCGGTCGAGATGCTGGCTCAGATCGAGGATCTTGGCTGCCTCTTCGACCTTGCTGTTGATCTCCGACTTCGAGAGCTTGGCGAGCGTCAGCGGGAAGGCGATGTTCTGCCGCACCGTCATGTGCGGGTACAGCGCGTAGGACTGGAACACCATCGCGATGTCGCGATCCTTCGGGGCCTTCTCGTTGACGCGCTCCCCCGCGATGCGCAGCTCGCCGGACGAGATGTCCTCCAGCCCGGCAATCATGTTGAGAGTGGTGGACTTTCCGCAACCGGACGGCCCGACGAGGATGATGAACTCGCCGTCGGCGATGGTGATGTCGACGTCACTCACCGCCGCTGCGCCGTCGGGGTAGAGCTTGGTGACTTTGTCGAGAACGATTTCGGCCATGACGGTTATCCCTTCACTGCGCCGGACGTCAAGCCCGCCACGATACGTCGTTGGAAGAAGAGCACAAAAATGATGATCGGGATCGTGATGACGACGGCGGCCGCCGCGATCGATCCCGTGGGCTCCTCGAACTGAGAGCTACCGGTGAACTGCGAGATGGCCGCCGGGACGGTGATCGAACGTTCCGTCGCCGTCAGCGAGATGGCGAGCAGCAGGTCGTTCCAGGCGAAGATGAATACCAGGATCGCGGCGGTGACGATGCCGGGTGCGGCCAGCGGAGCGATGACCTTGCGGAACGCCTGTGCGGGCGTCGCGCCGTCCATCTTCGCTGCCTTCTCCAGCTCCCACGGAATCTCGCGGAAGAACGCGGACAGGGTGTAGATCGCCAACGGCAACGCGAAGGTGATGTACGGAATGATCAGTCCCGGCCAGGTGTCGAACAGTCCCAGCGAGCGGGAGATGTCGAACAGCGGTGTCACCAGTGAGATCTGGGGGAACATCGCGATCAGCAGTGCCGCACCGACGAGTGCCTTCTTACCCGGAAAGTCCAGGCGAGCAACGGCATACGCGGCCATCGTGCCGATCACCACGGCGATCACCGTGGTGATCAGACCGATGCCGATGGAGTTCACCAGGGCCGAGGTGAACTGGTTGGTGTCGAAGATGCCCTTGTAGTTGTCGAGGGTGAACGACTGCGGAATGAACCTGCCGTCGGCGATGGTGGCCGTCGACTTGAACGAGAGGCTGATGATCCACAGCAGCGGGACGAGTGCGTAGAGCAGGACGAGGACGTTGACGACCGTCCAACCGACCTTCTTGCGAGGCGTAACAGTGGTCATTACTTGCGGCCTCCGTCGTCGGATCCCGGTGCCGAGGCACCGAACAACTTGATGAACACGAACGCGATGATCGCGACGCAGAAGAAGATCAGGATGCTGATCGCCGACCCGAGGCCGAGGTTGAACGCACCGAACAGATTATTGTAACCGAGGATCGAGACCGACCCGGTTTCGTTGCTACCTCGGGTGAGGACGTAGATGTTGTCGAAGATGCGGAACGCGTCGAGGGTGCGGAAGAGCACCGCGACGAGAATCGCCGGCTTCATCAACGGGATCGTGATGCGCATCAACCTCGTCCACGCGCCTGCTCCGTCGACCTCGGCTGCCTTGAGCAGATCGTCGGGCACCAGCGCCAGCCCTGCCAGCAACAGCAGCGCCATGAACGGCGTCGTCTTCCACACCTCGGCGAGCACGACGATGGCCAGGGACGGGAACTGCTCGGTGAGCGGGGCACTGCCGTCGGGCAGCAGATTGGCGAGGTAGCCCGTGCCGGGGGTCCACGCGTAGTACCAGCTGTACGCGGCGGCGACGGTCACGATGCCGTACGGAATGAGCACCACGGTGCGTACAAGTCCACGGCCGAAGATGGTGCGGTGCATGACCAGAGCCACCGCGAGGCCGAGGATGAACTCGATGATCACCGAGATGATCGTGATGCCGGCCGTGACGCTGAAGGCCGTCCACCAGTAACCGTCGGAGAGCACCGTCACGTAGTTGGAGACACCGACGAATTCACGATCCTCGGGAAACGCGAGGTTGTACTTCTGCAGGCTGAGCCAGAACGCGTAGATGATCGGATATCCGGTCACCGCGATCATCAGCAGGGCGGCGGGTGCGATGAGCAGCAGCCCCAGCCGACGTTCGGCCTTCTTGCCGTCGGAGACGTTCTTCAGGGCAGCCTGCTTGTCGGCGGGCTGCGACTGAGGCTGCGACTCGGTAGGAGCACTCATGGAATCAACCCTTCGGAATTGACGGCCTTGGTGACCAGATCTGCGAGCTTGTCCACGTCGGCCACCGGGTCGATGTCCTGCGGCGGGTTGAGCGCATCGGTCAGCAGAATCGAGATGCTCTGGTACGCAGGCGAAACGGGCCGGACGGCAGCCGATTGGATGGAGCCGAGAACCCCTTCCCAGGCGGGATACACGGCCTGGAACTCCGGATCGTCGTACAGGCGTGCTAGCACCGGCGGCACACCGCCGTTGACGGCGTTGTTGCGCTGGTTCTCCTCGTTGGTGAGGCATTCCACCGCGTCCCACGCCAGATCCTCGTGCTGCGTGGTCTTCGCGACACCGATGTTGAATCCGCCGATGGTGACCTTCGCGGGCTCACCCGGAATGACCTGAGGATAGGGAGCACTACGGAACACTTCCGCGATCCGCGCGTCCTGCTGATCGGCAGGTACGCCGGACAGATCGAGGAACGACACCGCACCGGCCGCGGCGTTCTCCTTCAGGCCGGGCAACACGAAGGGGTAGTTGACCTGGAAGGCCATCCGTCCCGCTTCCATACCGAGCCGCGCGGTGCCCTCGTCGCTCTGCGAGACCGACGGATCGCTGCCGTCGGCCGTGGCGACCCTCTTGATGATCTCGAGGGCCTTCTCGGTCGCGGCGCGATGCTCGGGAGTGTCGTTCAGGGTCACCGTCGTTCCGTCTTCTCCGACGACCGACCCGCCCGCGCTCTCGAGCAGCGTGTTGAACCAGACCATGAAGCCCTCGTACTGCTTCGCCTGGACGCCGATCTCCGCGGGCCTACCCGCGGCCGCATTGGCCTCGGCGATGTCGATCATCTGGTCCCAGGTCTGCGGCGGTTCACCGTTCGGAACCACGTCCGGTCGGTACCACAGCAACTGCGTGTTGGAGTTGAGCGGAACCGCGTACAGCTGGTCCTGCCATTCCGCCGTGGCGAGGGGGCCTTCGAGAGTGGAGCCGTCGCGTAGCTTCGCAGAGAGGTCTTCGGGAACGGGCAATGCCCACCCGGCTTCGGCGAATTCGGCCGTCCACACCACGTCGAGCGTCATAAGATCCAGCGTCTTGTCGTTTCCGGCGAGACGCCGCGCGAGTTGGAGCCGCTGATCGTTCGCGCTCTTGGGCAGAGTTCTCTGCTCCACGCGGTATCGACCGTTCGAGGCGTCCGAACACAGCTGAGCCGCAGCGGCGTACTGCTCTGCGCCGTCTGCGGCAGTGTAGAAACTCAGAACTGGAACCGAACTGTCGGACGAACCACACGCTGCGAGCAACGGACTCGTCACCAGAGCCGCTGCCGCCAACACCCCTATCCTCGTTGCTTTTCCACGCCTACGACCACGATGTCTCGGCACTTTCCGCCTCCGTACGTTCAGTTACTCGCGCAGCACACTGAGTGAGACTGCCGTGCACGAAAGAAACGTAACCGAACTCACTGGCATCGAGGGCGATTTGGGGCTATTCCGTTACCTGTCGGTTGCCTGGTCGTCCACCAGGTGTGATCAGATCGACAGCTTGGCGAGCAGGTCGCGTGCTTTTTCCGCGGTTCGAGGCTCACAGAGGACGTCGTATCGGCCCGCGACCAACTGCATGCTCGACGCGAAATCTCGCTGCCCCTTGGTGGCCGCATACGGAATGGACGCCGAGATCAAACCGAAGATGATGCCACCGCCGACGCCGATGAGCAGGGCTCCGAAGATGTTCTCGCTGAAGATTCCGAGCACCAGACCGAGGAACACACCGAGCCATGCGCCCGAAACAATGCCTCCACCAATCACTTTGGGCCACGTGAGGCGTCCGAGAACGCGTTCGACCTGCATCAGATCGACGCCGACGATCGTCACGTCCTGTACCGAGAACTCTTCGTCGGACAGATAGTCGACGGCACGCTGGGCCTCGGCGTAGGTGGGGTACGAGCCGATGGGCCAACCGGAAGGCGGCGTCGGCAGGCCCTGCCCCGGGCGGCCGGACTGCGAGAGGGGATTGGTCATGACTCCATTGTGCCCCGAAACGGACACCCGGCACACCCGTTGTGCCGGTTCACAGCGCGGGCGGCTCGTTCAGGACGAGGGCGCGACGAAGGCCGTCGTGCGCGTCATCCCGGCCGCTCGCCCCTTCGCCGAGACCACGAGCGCCATCTTGCGACTCGCCTCGTCGATCATCTCGTCGTCGAGCATCACCGCGCCGCGACCACCGCCTGCCGCGGACGTGTGGAACTCGTACGCGTCGAGAATCATTTCGGCCTTGTCGTAATCGGCCTGACGCGGCGCGAAGATCTCGTTGGCCGCCTCGATCTGCGTCGGGTGCAGCACCCACTTGCCGTCGAAACCGAGACCGGCCGTGCGGCCCGCTGCCCGGCGGAAGGCGTCGAGATCGCGAATCTGCAGGTAGGGCCCGTCGATCGCCTGCAAGCCGTGCGTCCGGGCGGCGAGCAGAATGGTCATCAGAATGTGGTGATAGGCGTCGCCGGTGTCGTACCCGACCGGCTGCTCGCCGACGACGAGGGTGCGCATGTTCACGCTGGCCATCAGATCCGCGGGGCCGAACACCAGGGTTTGCACCCGGGGGCTCGCGGTCGCGATCTCGTCGATGTTGCGCAAACTGCGCGCGCTCTCGATCTGCGGTTCGATTCCGATGGCGCCGACGTCGAGTCCGTGCTCCTTCTCGATCTGAGTGAGCAGTAGGTCCAGCGCCTGCACGTGCGCGGCGCACTCGACCTTGGGCAGCAGGATGGCGTCGAGAGTGCGTCCGGCACCGGAGACGACGTCGATGACGTCGCCGTACGTCCACTGGGTCGTCCAGTCGTTGACGCGTACGACCTTGAGCTGATTGCCCCAGCCGTCGGAGTTCAGGGCGTCGACGATGCGCGCCCGTGCCTCGACCTTCGCAATCGGTGCGACGGCGTCTTCGAGATCGAGAAAGATCGCGTCGGCAGGGAGACCCTTGGCCTTGTCGATCATCTTGTCCGAACTGCCCGGAACGGCCAGTACCGACCGCCGCATGCCCGAAGCACTCACGAAAGCACAACCCCTGTCTGATTCACCCTCTGTATTGCGAAGCCTCTAACCTTGCCATCATGGCAGCACTGAGCAAGGTATTCGCGGCCAGGCTCGCCGGCCTGGGCGTCCTGGGCCCCGACGGCGAATCGATCGGCCGGGTCCGCGACGTGGTCATCTCGATGCGCGTCGGTAGAGCGCAACCGCGAGTCCTCGGCCTCGTGGTCGAATTGGCAACTCGGCGAAGAATTTTCGTACCGATGCTCAGAGTCACCAGTATCGAGCCCAACTCGGTCCAGCTCACGACCGGAAACGTCAGTCTGCGTCGATTCACGCAGCGCGCGAACGAGATTCTCGTGTTCGCGCAGATCCTCGACTCCAAGGTGCGCGTCGACGACCCCGAGCTCGACGAGCTGCACGACGTCGATTCGATCGTCGTCGACCTGGGGGTCGAGCTCACCCGAACGCGGGATTGGGTGGTGGCCAGGGTCGCCGTACGCAAACAGCGCCAACGGCTGGCGCGACGCGGGGCGATCCACGTCGTGGACTGGCAGCATGTGCAGGGGCTCACGCAGAACGAGCTGTCGATGCCCGATCAGGGTGTGGCGCAGCTGCTCATGCAGTTCGAGGACCTGCGCGCGGCCGACGTGGCCAACGCGATGCGCGAGTTGCCCGTCAAGCGCCGCATGGAAGTCGCTCGGGCACTCGACGACGAGCGTCTCGCCGACGTCGTCCAGGAACTGCCCGACGACGATCAGGTGGAGTTGATGCACTACCTCGGCGTCGACCGTGGTGCCGACGTGCTCGAGGCCATGGACCCCGACGACGCTGCCGATCTGCTGGGCGAGCTGCCCGAGACCGAGGCGGAATCGCTTCTGCGCCTGATGGATCCGGAGGATTCCGCACCTGTCCGTCGGCTGCTCGAACACTCCCCCGACACCGCCGGTGGCCTGATGACACCCGAGCCCGTCATCCTCACCGCGTCGACCACGGTGGCCGAGGCGCTCGCCCGGGTACGTAACCCCGACCTGACACCCGCGCTGGCGTCGCTGGTGTTCGTGGTCCGGCCCCCGACCGCAACACCCACCGGGCCGTACCTCGGCTGCGTCCATCTGCAACAGCTGCTGCGAGAACCCCCGGCGAGCCTGGTCGGCGGAGTCGTGGACAGCGCTCTACCGCGCTTGTCCCCCGACGACAGCCTCACCGCCGTGACGCGGTACTTCGCGACGTACAACCTCGTGTGCGGCCCTGTGGTCGACGACGAGGACCACCTGGTCGGGGCCGTGACCGTGGACGACGTCCTCGATCACCTGCTGCCCGAGGACTGGCGAGATCAGGAAGTGGCCGGACAGTGAAAGAAACAGCACGCCAGAGAATGGACACCCCGCGTGGATCGCGGTTGTTCAACGTCAGCCTCGACGTCGACCTGGGCAAGTCGGGCGAGAAGGCCGCGAGGTTCCTCGGTACCGGTCGTTACCTGGCGATCCAGACCGCCATCGTGATCGTCTGGATCTTCCTCAACGTCGTCGCCATCAACCTGCAGTGGGATCCGTATCCCTTCATCCTGCTCAACCTCGCGTTCTCGACCCAGGCCGCTTACGCGGCTCCGCTGATCCTGCTGGCCCAGAATCGGCAGGACGACCGCGACCGCGTCTCGCTGGAGGAGGACCGGTCTCGCGCGCAACAGACGAAAGCCGACACCGAGTTCCTCGCCCGCGAACTCGCAGCACTGCGCATCGCCGTCGGAGAGGTCGCCACCCGCGATTACCTGCGTCGCGAACTCGACGAGATCAAGGCGCTCCTCGAACAGGCGACCGGACAGCCCGTGGCGATTCCGAAGAAAGCACGGAAGAAGGCAGCAGCACGCGTGGCCGACGACGCGTCGAGCGACACCGATCTGCACTAGACGGGCCTCCGCGCCTGGTAACGGCCCGATAACGGAACAGTCTCGAATCAGGTACCCTCGATCCCGGTCATCAGGTCGGGCCCCGGTTGTCATCCGGGGAAATCAGGAGGTACAGCACGCGTGGGTCGTCACAGAAAAGCATCGAATTCCAAGGTCCGACGGAACTCGGTGATTGCTCTGGCAGGACTCGTCCCCGCAGGACTCGTCACCGCCGCCACCAGCGCCGGAGCCACCGAATACATTCCGTTCGTCAGCACCGAGACGGCTCCGGCCGCGCAGGAATCGAACTCGGTCGTCGAGACTCCGCAGCCTATCGCCCTGGACCAGCAAGCGCAGCCGGTGGCTCAGGCCGAGTTGCCGGTGCCCGCTCCGGTCCCAGCACCGGCCCCGGTGACCCCGCCCACACCCGAGCTCCCCACCAACCTCGCGGTGAGCCCCATCGCGATTCCGGTGGTCAACGTCTCCGCCTACAAGAACGCCGAGCAAATCCTGGCCCAGCAGCAACCCGGCTGCGGCATCAGCTGGACCGTCATCGCCGGAATCGGCCGCGTCGAGTCCACCCATGCCAACAACGGAAAGGTCGACGACTCGGGCGAGCTGCACGAGCCCATCCTCGGCCCGCGCCTGAACGGCACCCTGGCCGGAAACCAGGTGATTCGTGACACCGACGGCGGCGCACTCGACGGTGACGCCGAATACGACCGCGCAGTCGGACCGATGCAGTTCCTGCCCTCGACGTGGAACCTCTACCACGCAGACGGCAACGGCGACGGCGTCTCCGACCCGCAGAACCTCTACGACGCTGCGCTGGCCACCGGCATGTATCTCTGCGACAACGGGACCGATATGCGCGACCTCGGATCGACCACCAAGGCGATCCTGCGCTACAACAACTCGATGGCCTACGTGGCGAACGTGCTCGCATGGTCGGCCGGATACGCCACCGGCATCATCCCGACCTCGGACCAGCTACCACGCATTCACTGATCAGGTGTCCGGCTGCCCTGCTGTCCATCGACGCAGTGCCCACCGCCTAGCATGAGGTAATGGCTGTACTGACCGAATCCGACGTTCGGACCGCGCTCACGAAGGTGATCGATCCCGAGATCCGCAAACCCATCACCGATCTGGGGATGGTCAAGAGCATCGACATCGCCGACGACGGAGCCGTCGGGGTCGGTATCTACCTCACAACGTCCGGCTGCCCGATGAAGACCGAAATCAGCGACCGCGTCAAGAACGCGGTCGCCGACGTCGCGGGCGTCGGCACGGTGACGGTCGAACTCGACGTGATGAACGACGAGCAGCGCACCGAACTCCGCAAGTCGCTGCGCGGCGACTCCGCAGAGCCGATCATTCCCTTCGCGCAACCCGGATCCCTGACGCGCGTGTACGCGGTGGCGTCGGGCAAGGGGGGCGTGGGCAAGTCCAGCGTGACGGTCAATCTGGCCGCATCACTGACCGCTCGTGGACTGTCGGTCGGCGTGCTCGACGCCGACATCTACGGTCACTCCGTGCCCCGGATGCTCGGCAACGACGCCAAGCCAACGCAGGTCGAGAAGATGATCATGCCGCCCCAGGCACACGGCGTGAAGTTCATCTCCATCGCCCAGTTCACCCAGGGAAACACCCCGGTCGTGTGGCGCGGGCCGATGCTGCACCGCGCGTTGCAGCAGTTCCTCGCCGATGTCTTCTGGGGCGACCTGGACGTACTGCTGCTCGACCTTCCGCCGGGCACCGGGGACGTGGCAATCTCCGTCGCACAGCTCATTCCGAGTGCCGAAATCCTCGTGGTCACCACGCCACAGCAAGCTGCGGCAGAGGTGGCCGAACGCGCGGGGGCAATTGCCCTGCAGACTCGGCAGCGCGTGGCAGGCGTCGTGGAGAACATGTCGTGGCTCGAGCTGCCCGATGGCACCCGCATGGACATCTTCGGATCCGGTGGCGGTCAGGACGTATCGGATCGACTGACCAAGGCCGTGGGTGCGAGCGTTCCTCTGCTGGGCCAGATCCCCCTCGACACCGCCGTCCGAGAAGGCGGTGACGCCGGGACTCCAATCGTGCTGAGCAATCCGGAATCGCCCGCGGCTCAGGCACTGGAGGCCGTGGCTGCGAAACTGGCAGTACGAGAGCGTGGTCTGGTGGGAATGTCACTCGGCATCGACTCGGCGCGCAAACTCTAGGCCGGCGGCGGCGCACCCGCTTCCCCTGCCGCGTCAATGGACCATTGCATCGCTCAGACGTGTGCAGTGGTCCATTCACGTCGAACCCATGACTGCGTGAATGGACCGTTGCACCGCTCAGACGTGTGCAGTGGTCCATTGACGAGAACGAGGGGCGGGATCCGGACGGGGTGGGGCGGGTGGAACTATGTCGCGTCCGCGTCGATCGGCGGAGTATCGCCCGCCGACAACTTCGGCTCGTTCTTGCGCATCGACACGGTGTTGCCGGACGCATTGCCCGAGGGCACGCCGTTCTGAGGCGTCGGGCCGCCTGAATTCTTCGGCTTGGCTTCGAAGGGCTTGCCCTTGAAGGTGTCGTCGAGGGGATTCTTGAAGACCGAGTCGTCGCCGTCGAGCAGGTGTTTGGTGATCACTGCCCGCGGGGTCATGCCTCGGAGTTGGTTGAGGTCCGCGAGCGGCTTGCGCAAGTCTTCGAAATCGGTGCCGAGCTCGTCCTTGAGCTGCTGGCTGGCACCGTTGGCGTAGTCCTTGACCTGCCGAATCGACTTGGACACCCAGCTGATCGCGCCAGGGAGGCGATCCGGGCCGAGGATGACGAGAGCTGCTACGAGGAGAATGACGAGCTCTCCCCAACCGATGTTGCCGAACACGCCTGCCAGCCTACGTCGTCAGTCCGAAACCGGCGTGACGGAGAGGTCCACCAGTCGTCCCGACCGGACGAGTTGCACCTGAACCGGCTCCCCGATCGTGGTGGCCTGCACGGCAACGACCAACTCGTCGGCGTCCCCCACCGCGCGATCGCCGACCTTGGTGATGACGTCGCCTTCCACGATTCCGGCCCGCTGGGCAGGACCGTCGGCGCGGACGTTGGCGACCTCCGCGCCGGCGGAGGTGTCGTTGATGACCGAGCGAGCGTTGATGCCGATATCCGGGTGCCGCATGACGCCGTCCCGGATCAATGACTGCGTCACCTCGAAGACCTCGTCGACCGGGATCGCGAAGCCGAGGCCCACCGATCCGCCGCTCTCGCTGCGGATCGCCGAGTTGATGCCGATCACACGGCCCTCGAAGTCGATGAGCGGACCACCGGAGTTGCCGGGGTTGATGGCAGCGTCGGTCTGCACGGCGTCGATGACGGCGTCGGTGTCGGTGCCTTCACCCGACAGGGCGACGGGTCGATCGAGCGCGCTGACGATGCCGGAGGTGACGGTCTTGTTCAATCCCAGCGGTGAGCCGACGGCGATCACGTCCTGCCCGACACGAACGTCCTCCGAACGACCGAGTTCGGCGACGGTCAGGTTGCCGACATCGGTCTTGAGGACCGCGAGGTCGGTCTTGGTGTCGCGGCCGACGATGTCGGCCGGCACCTTGGTGCCGTCGGAGAACGTCACTTCCAGCGTCGAGTTCTCCGGGTCGGATGCGGCCAGCGAGATCACGTGATTGTTCGTCACGATGTAACCCTCACCTGCGATGACGACGCCCGAGCCGGTGCCGCCGGTCTCGCCGAGCGTCACCTGGATCGACACGACGGACGGCAGGACGGCGTCGGCGACGTTGCTGATCTGCCCGCGCGGGATGCCGTCGCCGCTGGACTGGGTCAGTGTCACTTTCTGGCTGGTCAACGCGCCGGTCACCTCGGCGGTGAGGCGACCGAAGAGACCGCCGACCAACCCGATGACGAGAGCGAGAACACCGAGCACGACGAGGGCTCGGACGGACACCGATCGGCCGAACAGCACATCGCGCACACCGAGCTTGGCGCCCGGCGGGAGAACGGGCGGGGGCGGCGTGTCGAGCGCCGCGCTGCCGAGGGACACCCGAGCGGTGGGGTCGCGCCACGGATCAGCCGGAGCCGACGGGGCGGTGTCGCTGCCGGTCTCGGCGTTCGGATCACGTTGCAGCGATTCCTCGGTGTCGTCCGGACGTCCGAATGCCTCGGCGAGAATGGGATCGGGTGGCCGCACCGAGACGCGCGACGGTAATTCCTCGCCGGGCCTGCGCTCGGAGAACGAACCGTCGACGTCGTCGGGGCGTCCGAACACCGAGGCCGACACCGGATCGATGGACGGTCGATACACCGGACGCGGTGGCAACCGTGGACCTTCCGGGCCGATACCGTCGGGCTCGGTCGCCGACGGGTCGGTGCCGGTCGTCTCGGTGCTGGTCGAATTCGATGTCACGCGTCCGGTTACCCCTCGCATACGTCGGTGTGAGAGTTCAGTATCGCTCGAGCGGTCGGCTCGGCTCGATGCAGGTGAGAAGTCGTCGCGTGGATCGCGATGCAGTCAGCGTCGGCGACGACGGACGTCGGCGACGGCAGACATGAAGGTTCGTTTGGTGTGGGCCGGCCGGTCCTCGCCTGCGCAGGACGGAATCTGGCTGAGCAACCCGAGCAGCGAGTGCGGCATGGACAGCTCACCCGCCCCGCGCAGTGCTTTGCGGGCCTGCTGCTGGGCTTCGACCTCGGCGGCGCATTCCGGGCACTCGGACAGGTGTTGAGCAGCACGGAGGTAGGCGGGCATCCGCAGTTCACCGTCTACGTACGCCGCGACGGCTTCACTGGCCAGATGTTCGGTGGAGCTGAATTGCCTTCGCTTGCGCGCCTGCGTCATCCAACCCTCCTCGTAGCTAGTGGACACTTGCGTGACCGGAGTCGACCTTCCCGTGCACTCGAAGGTACTCGCGTAGCGCCTGGCGTCCACGGTGAATGCGGCTGCGAACAGTTCCGAGCTTGACGCCCAGTGTCGCACCGATCTCCTCGTAGGACAGTCCTTCGATGTCGCACAACACGATTGCGGCACGGAACTCCGGTGCCAGCGAGTCGAGTGCGGACTGCAGATCGGGGTCGAGGCGCGCGTCGTGGTAGATCTGCTCGGGGTTGGGCCGGTCGGAGGGGACGCGGTCGTAGTCCTCGGGGAGGGCTTCCATACGGATGCGGCTGCGGCGACGAACCATGTCCAGGAACAAGTTGGTGGTGATGCGGTGCAGCCAGCCCTCGAAGGTGCCGGGCTGGTAGTTGGAGAGGGAGCGGAACACCCGGATGAAGGTGTCCTGCGTCAGGTCCTCGGCATCCTGGGCGTTGCCGGACAGCCGGTAGGCCAGTCGGTAGACTCGGTCGCCGTGTTCGCGAACCAATTCGTCCCAGGACGGCATGGTGGAGTCCTCGCCGGTCGCATCGAACACTGCGGTGCCGCTGAGATCGTCGGGCGTGGGTACGGACTCGGGTAGACGCGCGGTGTCGCGATCGCCGTTGATCTTGTAAATAGTTGGATCCTCCTGCTCAGGACTGCGTACGTCCTTCTGATTCAACCGACGACTACCCTCGGATGTTCCAGCTCACACTTCGCAATCGAGACGGACCTTCGATTCCTCCACAGCCTGACGGACCCGCGTGTGGGTCCGGTATGAATCACCTGAGGCGCACCTGAGAATGTGTGCGTGTGATTGTGCCCGGGGCACGATAGCCTCGGGTCGTGCCGACCAACGCCGAGAAGATGCTCGCCTACGCCGAAGACTCCGCTCAGGAGGACGAGGTTCTGATCGCAGCCAGAGAGCGAGCCGTCGACCTCGGTGCCTCCCCGGTACCACCGTCGGTCGGCGCAATTCTGTCCATCTTCACCCAGATGCTCGGCGCGAAGACGGTCGTCGAAATCGGCACCGGCGCAGGGATCAGCGGTCTGTGGTTGCTCGACGGGATGCGCGCGGACGGCGTTCTCACCACCATCGACACCGAGCCGGAGCATCAGCGCGCGGCCCGAGAGGCGTTCCGCGCGGGGGGAATTGCGCCTTCGCGTACCCGGCTGATCAACGGCTGGGCCCTCGACGTGCTGCCCCGACTGGCCGATGACACCTACGACTTGGTGTTCATCGATGCCAGCCCCGCCGACCATCCGCACTTCGTCGCCGAGAGTGTTCGGCTCCTGCGCCCCGGCGGAGTTCTGGTGCTGCACAACGCGTTACTGGGTGGACGGGTGGCCGACCCGACTCAGCGCGACGCGACCGCAGTCGCCGTTCGATCCGCCGCCAGGGCCATCGCCGAGGACGAGCGCCTGACGACGGTACTGCTGCCTTTGGGTGACGGGTTGATCTGCGCGTCGAGAGCGTGAGCGGCTGCGCCGCATGTGAGCGGTAATTCGTAGCCTGCTACGAATTACCGCTCACATGCCGCAGGCTCTGCTCTAGATCCAGACGCCCTTGCCGACGGAGACGACTCCCCCGGCGCTGACGTTGAAGCGCTCGCGATCGCGTTCGTGGTCGACGCCGACGATCTCGCCGTCACCGACGACGACGTTCTTGTCCAGAATCGCATGCCGAACGACGGCACCCTTGCCGATCCGGACGCCGGGCATCAGGACGCTGCCCTCGACGGTCGCGCCACTGTCGATCATGACGTTGGAACTGAGTACCGAGTTGCGGACGGTGGCAGCCGACAGGATGCAGCCGGCACCGACCACCGATTCCTGAGCCAAGCCGCCCTGGACGAATTTGGCGGGCGGCAGGTTCTCGGCCGATCCACGAATGGGCCAGCGGCGGTTGTAGAGGTTGAAGATGGGGTGCACCGACACCAGATCCATGTGGGCGTCGTAGAAGGCGTCGATGGTGCCCACGTCTCGCCAGTAGCCGCGGTCGCGTTCGGTGGCCCCGGGAACGACGTTGTCGTTGAAGTCGTACACCGAGGCGACGCCGGCCTCGACGAGTGCCGGAATGATGTCGCCGCCCATGTCGTGGTCGGAGTCGACGTTCTCGGAATCGGCCTTGATGGCGTCGACGAGCACCTTGGTGGTGAATACGTAGTTGCCCATCGAGGCGTACGTGACGTCGGGGTCGTCGGGGGTGCCGGGCGGTTGAGCCGGCTTCTCGAGAAATTGGGTGATCTTGCCGTCGGAGTCGGAGTCGATGCACCCGAACGCAAATGCCTCGCTGCGCGGAACGCGGATCCCGGCCACGGTGACGCCCGCACCGGAGTCGATGTGCTGCTGCACCATCTGCTCCGGATCCATCCGGTACACGTGGTCGGCTCCGAAGACCACGATGTACTCGGGGTCCTCGTCGTACACCAGGTTCAGCGACTGGAAGATGGCGTCGGCGCTGCCGGTGTACCACCGGGGCCCGAGACGTTGCTGTGCCGGGACCGGAGTGATGTACTCCCCGGCGAATCCGGACAGTCGCCACGTCTGCGAGATGTGGCGATCCAGTGAATGGGACTTGTACTGGGTGAGCACGCAGAGCCGGAGGTAACCGGCGTTGACGAGATTGCTCAGCACGAAGTCGATGAGTCGGTAGGCGCCCCCGAAGGGAACGGCTGGCTTGGCTCGGTCCGCGGTCATCGGGTAAAGGCGCTTACCCTCTCCGCCGGCAAGCACAATCCCTAGTACGTGCGGTTGTGTCCTCACCCACTCAACCTATCCGCACCGAGAGAACCTTGCTACCAGTACACGCACAACTGCCGGGGAATGTAGGTTCGTTCACGTGCGAGTAGCGATGATGACCAAGGAATACCCGCCGGAGATCTACGGTGGCGCAGGAGTTCATGTCACGGAGTTGACCGCGCAGCTGAAGTCGCTGTGCGACGTCGACATCCACTGCATGGGAGCCCCGCGCGACACCGCACAGGTGCACGACCCCGATCCCGCACTCGCCGGTGCCAACGCTGCCTTGACGACGCTGTCGGCCGAGCTGCGGATGGCCAACGCGGCAGCGGGGGCGGACGTGGTGCATTCGCACACCTGGTACACCGGCCTCGCCGGCCACCTCGCGGCAGAACTGTACGGAGTTCCGCACATCCTCACCGCGCACTCGCTCGAACCGCGACGGCCATGGAAGGCCGAGCAACTCGGCGGCGGCTACCGCATCTCGTCGTGGTCGGAAAAGAATGCAGTGGAGTACGCCGACGCCGTCATCGCCGTCAGCGAGGGCATGGCAAAAGACGTGCTCGACGCCTATCCGCGCCTCGACCCGAGTCGAGTCCACGTGGTGCGCAACGGGATCGACACCGAGCGGTGGTTCGCAGATCACGGCACTGCGACTCTGGACGAGATCGGGGTGGATCCGAACAAGCCGATCGTCGCGTTCGTCGGCCGCATCACCCGGCA
Source organism: Rhodococcoides navarretei (assembly GCF_038069675.1). Taxonomy (NCBI): domain Bacteria; kingdom Bacillati; phylum Actinomycetota; class Actinomycetes; order Mycobacteriales; family Nocardiaceae; genus Rhodococcoides; species Rhodococcoides navarretei. Next base: position 1,309,294 of record NZ_JBBPCN010000001.1, on the reverse strand, counting down.
GAAGGGTGTGGGTCACCTGATTGCTGCCGCCCACCACTTCGATCCGTCGATCCAGCTCGTGCTGTGCGCGGGCGCACCCGACACTCCGGAGATCGCCGCGGAAACCGAGCGGGCGGTGGCGTTGCTGGCCCAGCAGCGCAGCGGCGTGTTCTGGGTCAAGGACATGCTACCCACCGACAAGATTCGCGAGATTCTTTCTGCCGCAGCCGTGTTCGTCTGCCCATCGGTGTACGAGCCACTCGGCATCGTCAATCTCGAGGCGATGGCCTGCGAAACCGCGGTCGTGGCGTCGGATGTCGGCGGCATCCCCGAGGTCGTCGACGAGGGCCGCACCGGACGCCTGGTGCATTACAACTCCTACGAACCCGATGCCTTCGAGCGGAACCTGGCGGACACCGTCAACGAGGTAGCCCTCGACCCCGCACTCGCGGAAGCGATGGGCAAGGCCGGCCGCGAGCGAGCGGTCGCCGAATTCTCCTGGGCATCGATCGCGAAGCAGACTCTCGCCGTCTACAACGACGCGCTGGCGCGGCGCGGCTGAGTCGTCGCGCGATAGATCGACACCGTTACCGACGCGGTGACCTCGGTGGTGTCGGGAAACTGCGCCAGTGCAGCTGCCCGAGCAACGGGGTCGCCGTGCCGCGCCGACGGCCCCATGCCGATCAGCGCGTCGATGTCGTTGCGCGAGAGCATCATCGAGTACTCGAGCGGGGATTCGGCCACCGGCTCGAACAGACCGGACAGCGATTCGCCGAGGCGACGTGTCTTGTCTTCCTCGACGCCGATGAGACCCAGCGGTCCACGCAACTCACGCTGGTGTCGCGACGTGGGTGTGACGACCACCAACACGCCGTCGTCGACGAGGACTCGATTCAGTTCACCGGCATTGCGCGGCGCGAACACGCACGTCACCGCGGACAGTGCCCCCGACCGCACAGGTAGGCCACTCCAGATGTCCGCGACCACGGACCCCAGCCGCGGATGGGACCGTGCGGCACGCCTCGCCGCGAACTTCGACACGTCGACGCCTATCCCCCGCGCATCGGCGTGGGCGTCGAGCACAGCCGCGAGGTAGTGACCGGTGCCGACCCCGACGTCGAGCACGACGTCACTGCCCTCCGGGACACCCGCCGAGACCGCTGCCGCGATCGGATCGAAATGCCCCTCCCCCAGGAACACCTCACGCGCCGCGATCATCTCGGCCGAGTCGCCGCTGAACTTGCCACCGTCGCCGGTGAGCAAACTGACGTAGCCCTGCCGGGCGACATCGAACGAATGCCCTCGATCGCACCACAGCGTTCGATCGGTGTCGCCCACACCGAGCCCCGAGTCGAGCTCGCGTGCCCGACACTGCGGACACAGCAGCAGATCGACGACGTCGGTCAGCATCGAACACCCCTCTCACATCGAAAGCACCCACACTCGTCGAGACAACACAAAGCCCCGCTTGCCGTGACGGCGAGCGGGGCTGAGCGATGATCGATCGACAGAGCTATCAGCCGGTGACACCCTTCAATTCGTCACCGAGTGCCGCGGCCTCGTCAGGGGTCAATTCGACGACCAAGCGGCCGCCCCCCTCGAGCGGGACACGCATGACGATTCCTCGTCCCTCTTTGGTTGCTTCGAGGGGACCGTCCCCGGTCCGGGGCTTCATCGCCGCCATCCTCTGCTCCCTCCAGATCTGCGCCCACCAGCTCGGCGCCTAGGCCTAAAAGATAAATTCGTCGCGGGGCGACGGGTGTTGACGCCTATTCTTCCCTATCGCCGTCGATACCGGGAACCGGAGTCGGTATTCGCGACCTGCACCCAGCACCCCGACAGGTGATCGTCGACCATTCCGGTGGCCTGCATCAAGGCGTAGGCGGTTGTCGGACCGACGAACCGCAAGCCCCGCCGCTTCAGTTCCTTGGCCAGAGCCGTCGATTCCGGGGTCGAGCCGGGCACATCGGAGAACTCCGTCAGGCGAGCCGACCTGGGTTGGGGCGCGAAGGACCACAGCAAGGAGTCGAGGTCCGTGTCCTCGAGATCGACGATGGCGCGCGCGTTGCTCACCGCGGCGTCGATCTTGAGCCGATTGCGCACGATGGACGCGTCGTTCATCAGTCGTTCGACATCGGCCTCGCCGAACCGGGCCACCAGCTCCGGATCGAAACCAGCGAAGGCGGTGCGGAAACTGTCACGCTTGCGCAGGATCGTGATCCACGACAGGCCCGACTGGAACGCTTCGAGACAGAGCCGCTCGTAGAGCTCGTTGCGGCCGTGCAGCGGCTGCCCCCATTCGACGTCGTGATAGTTGCGATACACGTCGTCGTCGGTGGCACCCCAGGGGCAGCGCAGACGACCGTCCGGTCCAGCGACCGCGCTCACCGCTCGTCCGGTCCTGCCTCGACCGGGGACGGGGTGATGGTGTCCTGCGACTGCTGTGCCGCGGACAGTCGCGACCGCAGCATGTCTATTTCGCCGCCGAGTCGCTCGAGCGCCCAATCGACCTCACTGGGCTTGTATCCCCGCAGGGTCTGCTGGAACTTCAGCGAGTTCACGTCGGCTCCGGTGACGCCCTCGGCGGGGAGGACGGTCGCGGTGGTTCCCTCGGGCAACGGGCCCAGTTCCTCACCGCGACCGAACACCACCGATGCCACGAAGAACAGTGCAGCGGCGACGACGACGATGACGACGACGTAGATCAGCAGCGTCAACATGCCACGATCTTGTCACGACCGTCCGACACGCTAGGTCAGCGAGTTCATCGCCGGTCGGTCCTGCAGCGACACCTCGGTCGAGAACGGCTCGAACGAGTCACCGTCGACGCGGAACTGCATCAGACCGGCCCCGGAATCGACCATCCCGCACCGGTTGAGCATGGTTCCGACGATCTGTCGGCTCATTGCCCCGAGTTCGACCAGCGGGCGATTGCGGTGCTTGCGTACTCCCAGATTGACCTGGCCTATCGCCCGCAGCCCGAGCCTGTCGTAGGTATCGAGCAGCAGCCCGATCTCCACTCCGTAGCCGGGTGCGAACGGCACCGCGGACAGAAGCTCGCGGGTACCGGCGTACTCGCCGCCGAGGGGCTGAATGACACCGGTCAACTCCGGTCGCAGCGCAGCGAGCAGCGGCCTGGCCACGAGCTCGGTGACACGTCCACCGCCGTTGGCGTCCTCGGTTCCACTGGTCCGCAGCGGACGGCGATAGTAGCCCTTGACCAGATGGATGCCGTCGCCCATCAGCAGTGGGCCCAGCAATTTGGGCACGAAGGCCGGATCGGGGTTGATCAGGTCGGAATCGACGAACGCGATGAGGTCACCGGTCGACGCGGCGACGGATCGCCACAGTACTTCGCCCTTGCCCGGTACCGGGTCGACGCCGGGTACAGCTTCTTCACGGCTGATGACCCGCGCGCCGGCCGCCGTCGCCCGCACAGCTGTCTCGTCGGTGGAACCGGAGTCGAGCACGATCAGCTCGTCGACGAGGCCACCGAGCAGAGGGTGGATCGTATCGATGACGGCAGCAACGGTCTGTTCCTCGTTGAGTGCCGGGAGTACCACCGAGACCGTGCGGCCCGCCTTGGCGGCTTCGAGCTCGGCGATGGTCCATTGCGGGGTGTCCCAGCTGTTGGTCTCGGACCACGCCCGGGTCACGTCCGTTCGATCCGCGAGTGTCATGCCAGACCCCTGACCGTCCGCGCCGGGGTTCTCAGCCCCTGGATCGCTGCCACCATGTCGACGACTCTTCTGGTCGACGCCACCTCGTGCACCCGGAACATTCGGGCTCCGCCTGCTGCGGCCAATGCTGTCGCTGCCAATGTTCCCTCCAACCGGTCGGCGAGTTCTACCCCTAGAGTCTCGCCTACGAAGTCCTTGTTGCTCAGCGCCATGAGCACAGGCCACCCGGTGTTTACAAGATCGTCCACGCGACGCAACAACTCGAGCCCGTGATAGGTGTTTTTCCCGAAATCGTGTGTCGGATCGATGAGAATCGAATCCTTTTTCACCCCCTCCGCGACTGCATTCTCGGCGGCGGCGGTGACTTCGGCGATGACGTCGGCCACCACATCGGCGTATCGAACCCGAAACGGGCGCGTGCGAGGCACCGCTCCGCCGGTGTGCGAGCAGACGATGCCGACGCCCTCGGCGGCAGCGACGCGCACCAGTTCGGGGTCGGCCCCGGCCCACGTGTCGTTGATCAGATCCGCTCCGACGCCGCAGGCCAGGCGAGCGACCTCGCTGCGCCAGGTGTCCACACTGATCAGCAGCTCCGGATAGGCGTCGCGAATCGCCTCGACGAACGGAACGACACGGCGAATCTCTTCCTCGGCATAGACGACGTCGCCGGGGCCCGCCTTCACTCCGCCGATGTCGACCATGTCGGCACCCTCTGCAACAGCCCGATGGACCGATGCCATCGCGGCGTCGTCGGTGAAGTTCGCACCCCCGTCGTAGAACGAATCGGGGGTGCGATTGACGATCGCCATGACCAATGCGCGATCGTCGGCGACCGGTTTGCCGCAGAGGGTGCTCATGAAATCAATAGTGGCACGGGCTTAGCCCTTGGGTGCCTTACCTGCGGCGACCTCGTCGACGTAGCCGTCGTACGCCTTCTCGTAGCCACCGGACTTACCGCGCAGCACGTACAGATCGCTGTCGCTGTCTTCCTCGTAGCCGAGCTTGCGCAGGGCCACCTTCTGGCTCTTGAACGTCGACGTCTGCTCGAGGGTGTCGACGACCCTGACGAAGAGCGGCACCGCGTACGTCGGCAGCTTGTCGTAGAGGTGCTCGGCCACGGACTTGCCGTCGAAGGCCTCGCCCTCGCGGAGAGTCACCGCAGCCATGCCTGCCTTGCCGTCGGTTCCGTCGATGTCGACGCCGTACACGACGGCACCGTCGACGGACGAGTGCCCACCGAGGGCACCCTCGACCTGCGTGGTGGCCACGTTCTCACCCTTCCAGCGGAAGGTGTCACCGAGGCGGTCGACGAACGCGACGTGCATCCAGCCCTGCTTGCGGACCAGGTCGCCGGTGTCGAACCACGCGTCGCCGTCCTTGAATCCGTCGCGCACCATCTTCTTCTCGGTGGCATTGTCGTCGGAGTAGCCGTCGAACGGTGCCCGGTCGGTGATCTTGGACAGCAGCAGTCCCACCTCGCCGTTGCCGACCTTGCGCAGCTTGCCGTCGTGACCGCGCTTGGCCTTGCCGGATTCCTCGTCGTACTGGACGACGGCGTAGGGCAGTGGGCAGATACCAGCGGTCTTCTTCATGTTGAGGGCGTTGATGAACGCGATGTTGCACTCGCTGGCACCGTAGAACTCGGCGACGCGGGAAATGCCGAACCGCTCGGTGAACTCCTCCCAGATCTCCGGGCGCAGTCCGTTGCCGACGATCAGCTTGACCGAATTGTCACGGTCGGAGGGCTTTTCCGGCTGCGTCAGCAGGTAACGGCACAGTTCACCGATGTACGTGAACGCAGTGGCCTTGTTGACGCGGACGTCGTCCCAGAAATTGCTGACCGAGAACTGCTTGCCGATGGCCATCGTCGCGCCGCCTGCGAGCACCGAGGACAGCGTCACCGTCAGTGCATTGTTGTGGTACAGCGGCAGGCAGCAGTAGATGACGTCGTTACTGCGCAGCCGGACGCCCATGTTGCCGAGCCCGGACATCGACTTGAGCCAGCGGAAATGGCTCATCAGGCTGGCCTTCGGCATGCCGGTGGTGCCCGAGGTGAAGATGTAGAACGCCTTCTCCTTGGCCTGGATCTCCGCGGTCACCTTCGGGTTGGCCGTGGACGCCGTCGCCGCGAGTTCGGCCAGCTTCTTCAGTGGCAGAACCGCTCCCACCTTCGGCTCGGCGTCCAGCGAATCGAGGGCTTCCTGCGTGTTCTCGTCCAGTACGAGAACCTTGGCGTCGAGAATTCCGAGGCTGTGCTCGAGCACGTCGCCGCGCTGGTTGTAGTTCAGCATGCCGGCGGTGGCACCGAGCTTGACGGCAGCGAGCGCGGCGAACAGCGCCTCCGGACGGTTCTTGCTGAGGATGCCGACGACGTCGCCGCGCTTCACTCCGTGGTCGGCGAACACCGCCGCGTACTGGTTGACGAGCTCGTTCGCGTCCCGGTAGGTGATCGACTCGCCCTCGAACCGCACGAACGGACGGTCGCTGTTCTTCGCGGCGGCGTCCTGGAAGATCTGACCGATCGACGCTTTGTGGTCGGGCTTGCGGGTGAATCCCGCCAGGCCCTTGAGCAGACTAGGCACCTCCGTCACCATTTTCGGCAACGCGACCGCGAGGTCGGTCACTCCGATTTTCTGACGGGCATCGACAGCCATGAACTCCCCTTTGAAGACGATGTGAGATTCCTTACCCTACTTGAGAGTAACAACTTTGAGCACCTCACTCCGTGGCCGAGCTTGGTGACCTGTCACAACGTTGCGCAGGCGTCCAGAGCTGCTGCGACAGTCGTGGTCCTGACCAGGGCGTCCAGTGCGCGCTGCTGCACGAATCCCGTCTCACGCAATCCGTCTATCCACTGCATCATGCCGTCGAAATGTCCGAATGGGTCCAGCATCACCATCGGCTTGCTGTGCATGCCCAGGTAGCCCGCAGTCCATGTCTCGAACAGTTCCTCCAACGTCCCGATCCCACCCGGCAAGGTGATGAACGCGTCGGCGCGGTCCTCCATGATCTTCTTCCGCTCACGCATGGTGTCGGTGACGATCAGCTCGTCGGCGTCGACATCGGCGACCTCGCGGTGCACGAGCGCTTTCGGAATCACGCCGACCGTGTTGCCGCCCGCTGCTCGCGTCGCCGCCGCGACCGCGCCCATCATCGAGACGTTGCCGCCGCCCGAGACCAGCTGCCAGCCTCGTCGACCGATCTCGGTGCCGACCTCGCCGGCCAGGTCGATGAACGAGGCGTCGACGGGACCCGACGCGCAGTAGACGCAGACACTGAGCAAGCCTTCGGTCGTGCCGCGATCGCTCACTGCTGGGCCTCGCGGACGATCCGGACAGCCTCGTCGACGCTGTCGGTGCAGTGGATCAGGTCGAGGTCCTTCTCGGACACCTTGCCTTCTTTCACGAGAGTCGTCTTTATCCAGTCGAGCAGTCCTGACCAGAAGTCCTTGCCCAACAACACGATCGGGAACCTGGTGACCTTCGCTGTCTGCACCAGCGTCAGCGCCTCGAAGAGTTCGTCGAGGGTACCGAAGCCACCGGGTAGGCACACGAATGCCTGCGAGTACTTCACGAACATGGTCTTGCGGACAAAGAAATATCTGAAGTTGACGCCCAGATCGACCCACTCGTTGAGGCCCTGCTCGAACGGTAGCTCGATCCCGAGGCCGATCGAGTACCCGTCGGCCTCGCTCGCGCCTCGGTTGGCCCCTTCCATCACGCCGGGTCCGCCGCCGGTGATGACGGCGAAGCCCTCCTTCGCGAGCGCGGCTCCGAGCTGCCGGGCTCGGGCGTACTCGGGATGGTCGACGGGGGTGCGCGCCGAACCGAACACCGTCACGGCCTTCGGGACCTCGGCGAGCGCACCGAAACCCTCGACGAATTCGCTCTGGATACGCAGTACGCGCCAGGTGTCGGAGTGAATCCAGTTTCCTGGTCCTCGCTCGTCGAGCAGTCGTTGATCCGAGGTGGATGTCTCGGTGTTCCGGCCACGACGCAGTACGACGGATCCCTTGTGCTTGGCCGACTTCTCGGTGCTGTGGCCGTCGGAACTGCCGAATTCCTCGAAACTATCTGGCCCCTGGTCGCTGTTCATGGCGTTCAGGCTATCCGGCAGAGAGATAGCTCCGGAGAACCTGTGTGACGTGAGTGATCTGCTCGACGGGTACGCGTTCGTCGCGCTTGTGGGCGAGATTGGGGTCGCCGGGTCCGTAGTTGACCGCTGGGATCCCGAGCGCCGAGAACCGGGAGACATCCGTCCAGCCGTACTTGGCCCGGAACTGTCCGCCCGCGGCCTCGATGAGAGCGGCTGCTGCGGGTCGGTTCAAACCGGGAAGCGCTCCGGGCGACGAGTCGGTGACCTCGAAGCCGAGATCCAGTCCCTCGACCACCTCACGAACGTGTTCGACGGCGTCGTCGACGTTGCGGTCAGGCGCGAAGCGAAAGTTGACATCGAGTTCGGCCGCATCGGGGACGACGTTGCCCGCGACCCCACCGGAGATCCGGACTGCTTGCAGCCCTTCCCGATACACGCAGCCGTCGATATCGACGGTGCGTGCGCGATACGCCGCGAGTCGGTTCAGGACCGCACCGAACTTGTGAATTGCATTGTCTCCCAGCCAGGAGCGAGCACTGTGCGCCCGTGTTCCCGACGCCGTCAGTCGAACCCGCAGCGTCCCTTGGCACCCGGCCTCGATGAACCCGCCGGACGGTTCGCCGAGGATCGCGACGTCGGCAGCGAGCCAGTCGGGAAGCTCGCGTTCGATGCGGCCCAGTCCGTTGCGAGCGGCGGCGATCTCCTCACAGTCGTAGAACACCAGAGTCAGATCGTGCGCAGGATTGTCGATCGTCGCGGCGAGGTGCAGGAACACCGCGTCGCCCGACTTCATGTCGACGGTTCCGCACCCGTGCAGGATGTCGCCCTCGGCGCTGTCGTGCTCACGCCTCGACGGCACGTTGTCCGCGATGGGAACCGTGTCGAGATGCCCGGCGAGCATCACCCTCGACCCGAGTCCTCGATTGGTTCGAGCCAGAACTGCGTTGCCGCTGCGGATGATCTCGAAGCCCGTGGTCTGCTCGCGGAGGGCCTGCTCCACCTCGTCGGCGATGCGCGATTCGTCCTCACTGACACTGGGGATGTCCACCAGTGCCGCGGTGAGGTCTATCGGGTCGGCATGCAGTTCGAGCGTCACGGGAGAAAACTCTAGGCCGTGGATCCCGGAATCTCGCGGACCACGCCGTCGAAGCCGGCACCGAACAATCTTCCGCTCGAGAAGCCCTGGTCGGAGCGTCCGTACGTCACGACGCTGGTCAATCGTGTACTGGTGCCGATGACACACGTCGCCCCCGGCGCATCGATGCGGACGACGGAGCCGCCTGCGTTGAGCGGCACCACCGGGCGTCCGGCATCGTCGAGGGTCAGCCCGTCCGGAGCCGCGAAGCTGTCGAGACCCGACAGGTCGAGCACGCTTTCCGGTGCCGAGGGGTTGGCGATCGGAATTCGGCTGACCCCTGGGTTCACGAATGTTCGCGAGACGTACAGGTACCGATCGGCGGCGTCGAGCACTGCGCCGTTGGCGCTGGGGAAGCGCGCCCATGCTGGGTCGACCGCGCCGTCGGGGCCGATCCGGCCGATGAGCGAGCCGAAGTCGTTGGTGGCGTACACCGTTCCGTCGGCGGCGACGGCAAGTCCGTTCGCCGCACTGAGACCCTTCGCGAAGGGAGTGACGGCAAGGGTGTCGACGTCGAGTCGAACGATCCCCGCGGACTTGACGACGTCGCCGACGAAGACGCGAGGGTCGGCTCCGTAGCCGACCAGCAGGGTGCCGTCGGGCATCCAAGCCAGAGCTCCACCGCCGCCGCTGGGGACCTTGGCGATGGGGTACGCGGGCCGACCCGGCGCGTCGATGCGGTACACCCGGCCGGACACGATGTCGGTGGCGTAGGCGCGACCCGACGCATCGACTGCAAGACCCTCCAGTGCAGCCCCCGGAATTTTTGCGACCACTGCCGACTTCCCGCCGACTCCGACGCAGTTGGGTGCGGCAGCTGCGGCACCGGAACCGGCAACCACGCCGGTCACCGTCAGAAGTGATGCAGCGACCACCGAGATTATCGAACGCATGGCTATTGACCTGCTCGAACTCATGACATCCCCCGCCTACGGCGACCCCCTGTCAGCCGATGGGCATGTCTACCACGCCTCGGCGACAACCAAACCGAAAGCGACTCCGAGGATGATCGTCGCGGCCAGCGTCGCCACCAATCCGGTGAAGGAGACGCCGTCCATCATCACTGCTGCGGCTCCTCGGCTGCGCGAGCCGGTACGGGTGATCACCGGTGAAACTCTGTCAGCTCCCCCGCCACCTACCCGTCCACCGGCATCCCGATGCGATCACACTCGGCAGTCGAATCGGTAACGAACCGACGCGGCACCAGGATCGGATTCCGGAAACAGTCCGAGTACCCGCGATGACGGGTGAACCCGCGCGCGAAACCCACCGCGTATTCTTCCTGCCGTGAGCGCACAGGGAGCATCAGCAGTAGGAATTGCCAACATCACGACGTCGGGTGTCGTTCTGGACACCTGGTTTCCGAGCCCTGAGCTCGGGTCGGGTTTCGAGACCGGCACAGCTCGACTGGAGGGATCCGATATCCCCGACGAGTTCGCTTCTCTCGTCGGATCGGACGAGGCGCGCGGCGTCGAGGTAGTGGCGGTTCGTACCAGCATCGCCTCGCTCGAAGACGCCCCGATCGACGCGCACGATGCATATCTGCGACTGCATCTGCTCTCGCACCGGCTGGTTCAGCCGCATGGGCAGAACCTCGACGGAGTGTTCGGACTCCTCGCCAATGTGGTGTGGACCAACTTCGGCCCCGCGGCGGTGGACGGTTTCGAGACGGTGCGCGCGAAGCTGCGCGCCCGCGGTCCGGTGACCGTGTACGGAGTCGACAAGTTCCCACGCCTGGTCGACTACGTCGTTCCCACTGGAGTTCGTATCGCCGATGCCGACCGCGTTCGCCTCGGCGCGCACTTGGCCAGCGGCACGACGGTCATGCACGAAGGCTTCGTCAACTTCAATGCCGGCACGCTCGGCAACTCGATGGTCGAGGGTCGCATCTCCGCGGGTGTCGTGGTGGGCGACGGTTCCGACGTGGGCGGCGGTGCGTCGATCATGGGCACCCTCTCCGGCGGTGGCAAGAACGTCATCTCCGTCGGCAAGAGCTGCTTGCTCGGTGCGAACTCCGGGCTCGGCATTTCGCTCGGTGACGACTGCGTCGTCGAGGCGGGTCTGTACATCACCGCCGGAACGAAGGTCAGTGGACCGGATGGAACTGTGGTGAAGGCCGCGACATTGTCCGGCAAGTCCAACCTGCTGTTCCGTCGCAACTCGCTGTCGGGTGCTGTCGAGGTGGTGCCGTGGAAGGGCACCGGCGTCGAACTGAACGCGGCATTGCACGCCAACGACTGAGAGTCCGATTCACTCGAATCATTCTGTCGGACAACCTCTTCCAGCCCCGCACCGTGTTCTCGGTGCGGGGCTGGAGTCTTTCCTGGGGGTCAGGCGATGTGGGGGCCTGCGCGGGCGTGGGATTGTCGCGGTTGTCGGTAGGGGTCGACGGTGGCGGGTGGTACGAACCATGGGTGGTTGTCGGTGCCGATGAACACTTCCCAGTCACTGTGGTGCATCAGGCGGTGGTGGAATCCGCAGAGTAGGACGAGGTTGTCCATGTCGGTGGGGCCGCCGTCGGCCCAGTGCCAGATGTGGTGTCCTTCGGTCCAGGCGGCGGGTTTTCCGCAGCCGGGGAAGGCGCAGCCGTGATCGCGGGCGGTGAGGGCTTTGCGTTGTTTGGCGGAGACGGTGCGGGCGGTGCGGGCGAGGTTGAGTGGGTTGCCGTTCTCGTCCATCACGATGGCGGTGAGAACACAGTCGCACGCGAGTTGGCGGGAAGTGTTGCGGGAGAGTGGTCCCATCCAGGGGAGCCAGCCGACCGACGTGCCGTCGCCGAACAGGTCTCGATAGGTGCCACGATCCGCTTCACTGCGGTCACCTTCGCCTTCGCTGCCGCTGCCGTTTTCGCGGTCCGGCTCGGTTTCTGCGTCGGTGTCGATGGGGTGTCCGGTATTGATGTCGACCGGATCGACGCCGTCTGTATCGGATTCGTCTGCTGCGCGGGAGGTTTCGTTGTCTGCAATGTCGTCGGTGTCGGTGTCGGTGTCGGCGCTGTCGCGGAGGTCGGTGAGATCGCGCAGGTTGATGTGCAGGTTCAGGTGGGGGCGTTCGCCGCCTTCGATGGGCCGGCTGCTCGAGGCGAGGTACTGGTCGAGGATGTGTCCGAAGGCGTCGGCGCGCCGTTTGGCGGGGCTGCGGTCGTCTGGGGTGCCGTCTGCGGCGGGTTGCGGTTCGGTCAGGGGTGAGAGGGCGGTGAGGAGTTTCTCCCCGGTGACAGCGTCGACATCCATCTTCGCCACCAGACGTCCGTTCAAGGTTGTCGACGCGAACAGTTCGTTGCGGTCGGTGTTCTCCGGTGGTGGTGTCTTGCCGCCGAACTCGTCCTCGAGCTTGGTGATCGCTGCCCGGATGCGGCCGGTGCGTGCTTCGGGCCCGGTCGCGGCGGCGATCAGCGCGGTGCGGGCCATGACGCGGCCCTCTTCCGGGAGGTCCTTGGGTGGGGTTTCGGCGAAGGTGAGGATCAGCGCGGCGTGATCGACGGACATGACGCCGGTGTTGACGGCGTCGGCGATATCGGGGAAGTTCTTCATGCCGCGGGCGAGGGCGACGATCTTGGTGGCTTTGGACGGCGAGAGCAGGGTGGTGGAGGTCAGCCAGCCTGCGGGTCCGGGGAATCCGAGCTTCTCACGGCTCACACGGGTGTCGATCTCTGCGACGAGAGCGATCCGCCGGGCCTCCGACAACTGAATCTCATGGGAGACCGCGGCAGCGTCGGCGAGCAGTTCACTCTCGCTCAGTTGCCAGATCTCCGTGGTCATGGAAGCAAGTGTATCGAACGTACGTTCGACTGGCAAGCATGATTGAATCGAAAACTGTTGCCCTGCTTAATTATTCGAGACTCAGAACCTGTCGGTAGGGTGTGGTAACGACCGACGTCGTAGACCTCCCAGCGCTAGAAGCACTCTCGCGAGTAACGCCGAGCCGACGACATAAGGCGCGGCGTCGAACTTCGATCACCCGCACACCCGACGCGTCAGCCGATGGTTCCCAGCGAAGCCAGAGTCTTGACAACCGCCCGCGCCGCCTCGGCACCCTTCGTCTCCAGGTGCGCGGTGAAGAAGGCCTTGTGGTCGGCGTGTTCGTGGAAGTGGTGTGGCGTCAGCACCACGGAGAACACCGGCACGTCGGTGTCCAGCTGCACTCGCATCAGGCCATCGATGACCGCCGTTTCGACGAAATCGTGTCGGTAGATTCCGCCGTCGACCACCAGTGCAGCGGCGACGATCGCGGAGTACTTGCCCGTCTTGGCGAGCCGCTGTGCGTGCAGCGGGATCTCGAAGGCCCCGGGCACCTCGAACACGTCGATGGGCGTCTCGCCCCGACCGAGCTGCTTCAGCTCGGCGGCGAATCCCACTCTCGCGCGATCGACGATGTCCAGGTGCCAGCTGGCGTGGACGAAGGCAATGGATCCGGCGAGTGGAGTGGTCATGCGTGCGATGCTAGCGGTATCGCTCGTCCAGCAAGTCGAGTGTCGGGCCATCGAATTCACCGGCGAAGTACTTCTGCAACAGTTCACCGAATACGGACGGACCCTCGGTAGCTTCGGCGAACAGCGTCACGGACGAATGCAGCTTCAGGTTGTCGGGATAGCCGAAGATCTCGTCGACCGTCCGTCCTTCGACAGCCAACACAAGCCGTGCCGCCTTCTTCAGGCGAGGCCCCAGCACTTCGTGCGACAGATACAGTTCCGCCTCGGTCAGATCCGCGATGCCGAAGTGCTGAGCGGTCGCGCTGCGCCCCAAACCGGCCAACTGCGGGAACACGAACCACATCCAGTGCGTCTGTTTCCGTCCCGCTTTCAGCTCCCGCGTCACCACAGTCCAGACGGGATCCTGAGCGTCGACGAAGCGTTGCAGGTCGTATTCGGTCATGCCGTTCAACCTAGGTGAACCCGCGCAGCAGGGTGTCGACGGTGGCGTCGAGCAGATCCTCGGTCGGGACGCCGTCGAGCAGGTCCCCGGTGGCCAGCATCGCGAGTCCGTGCACGCTCGCGAATGCCACTCGCGCGAGGATCTCCGGTGGAGCCTCGGTGATCACACCGGCTGCTATGGCTTCGCCGAGCAATGCCTCGGTAGCGGTCATACTTTCGTGCGCAACACTTTTCAGCTTCTCGCTGGCGTCGGGATGATGCTTGGTGCTGTACATGACGTCCAGCAACTCCGGGTGTTCGACGGCGAATCCCACGTAGGCGCGGGCGACTCCACGGAACCGAGCCATCAGCTCACCGGGCCCCGTTGCCGCTGTGACCATCCGGCGGTTCAGTTCCTCGAAACCGTGCAGTGCCAGCGCATCCAGGAGCGCTTGCTTGTCCCGGAAGTGGCGCGCCGGGGCACCGTGACTGACACCGACGTCTCTGGCCAGCTGCCGAAGCGACAACGCGTCGACCCCGCCGTGCGCGATGCTCCGTTCGGCCTCGTCGAGCAACACCGCGCGCAGGTCGCCGTGGTGGTAGCGCTGCGTTGCCATGCATTCACCCTAGGTGATGTTGGCGTTGACAACAATGCTGACACTGCCTACATTGGCTGCCATGACTTCCACAGCGCTCATCACCGGAGCAAGCTCGGGCCTCGGCGAAGAATTCGCCACCCGCTTCGCCGCACGCGGCGAGAACGTCGTCCTGGTGGCACGACGCGCCGATCGGTTGAACGCCCTGGCACGGCGCATCGAAACCGAGCACGGCGTGACGGCCACCGTCGTGGTCATGGACCTGGGCGTGTCCGGCGTCGGCGCAGCCCTACGAACCACGCTGGCGGACAAGGGAATCAACCCCACCACCCTCGTCAACAATGCAGGCTTCGGGACGCACGGAAAGTTCACCGACGAGGATCCTGCGCGCATCGCCGCCGAGATCGCACTGAACGTGAGCGCCCTGGTCGACCTGACGCACGCATTTCTGCCGAGCCTCACCGGCGCCCTGATCAACATCGCGAGTACCGCTGCGTACCAACCCACCCCAAACATGGCCGTCTACGGTGCCACGAAGGCCTTCGTCCTCAACTTCACCGAAGCCTTGGCCTTCGAGCACCGCACCTCGTCGCTGAAGATTCTCGCGCTCTCCCCCGGCCCCACCCGCACCGAGTTCTTCGACGTCGTCGGAACCGGCGACGCCGCGGTGGGTAACTACCAGACCTCCGAGCAGGTGGTCTCGACGGCTATGCGCGCGTTGGATTCTCGCCGCACCCCCGCCAGCGTCGTATCCGGCCTGTCCAACAAGATCAGCGCCGGCGGTGTGCGTTTGGCCCCACGTTCACTGGCCGCGAAGATCAGCGGTCGCCTGCTGAAGGCCTGAAGCGCTAACCGCGGGTACGACGCGAATCGATCACTCCCGTATCGAATCCGGCCAGATGCAACCCTCCGTGGAATCGGGCGTGTTCGATCTTGAGGCACCGATCCATGACAACGTTCAGCCCCGCTGCCTCGGCGTCGCGTGCCACCTGCTCGTGCCACAACCCGAGCTGAAGCCAGATCGTCTTCGCCTGCGCTGCAATCGCCTCGGAGAGAACGTCGGGCAAGTCGTCGTACTTGCGGAACACGTCCACCATGTCCGGTAGCTTCGGGAGATCGGCGAGCGTCGGGTACACGGGCGTGCCCTCGATGTCGGCAACCGTCGGATTCACGAGAAATATCTCGTAGTTGCTCGTCGACGACAGATACCGGTTGACGAAGTAGCTTGCCCGCGAGGGATTCTTGGACGCACCGACGATCGCGACGGTCTTCGTCTCACGCAGGATGCGTTGCCGCTGCGGCGCGGACGGGCCCTGCCAGGTGCGTTCGCTCATGACCGCGCCTTTCCTGTTGCCAGTGTCAGGGCCTGATCCAGGTCCCACAGAATGTCCTCGACATCTTCGAGTCCGACGCTGATGCGAATCAGCTCGGGATCGACACCTGCTCCGCGCAGCTGCTCGTCGGTCAATTGTCGATGCGTCGTGCTGCCGGGGTGGATCACCAGCGTGCGCACGTCACCGATATTGGCCACATGGCTGGCGACCTGAACGCTCTCGACGAACGCCTGACCGGCCTCGCGGCCACCGTCGATTCCGAAAGCGAATACCGCACCAGGGCCGGCGGGGAGGTACTTCGCTGCGCGGTCGTGATGCGGATGCCCCTCCAGCCCAGCCCATCTCACGTACTCGATCCGGGAATCTGCTTCGAGCCATTCGGCGACCACTCGGGCATTGCCGACATGCGCGTCCATGCGCTGCGGCAACGTTTCCACCCCCTGGATCAAGGTGAACGCCGATTGAGGTGCCAACGCGCCCCCGATGTCGCGCAGTTGCTCACTGCGCAGTTTGGTCAGAAAGCCGTACTCGCCGAAGTTTCCCCACCACGACAGCCCGCCGTAGGAGGCCACCGGTTCTGTCATCTGCGGGAATTTGCCTGAGCCCCAGTCGAATCGACCGGACTCGACCACCACTCCCCCCAGCGTCGAACCGTGCCCGCCGAGAAACTTCGTCGCCGAGTGGATCACGATGTCGGCACCGAATTCGATGGGCCGACTCAGCCAGGGCGTCGCCATCGTCGCGTCGATCACCAGCGGAATTCCGTGATCGTGGGCGACGGCAGCGAGACCGTCGAGGTCGGCGATCTCCCCCGACGGGTTACCGATGATCTCGGCGTAGATCAGCTTGGTCGATTCCGTCACCGCTGCTGCGTAATTCGTCGGATCGGTGCCCGGGACGAACGTGGTCTCGACGCCGAAGCGACGGAGCGTCACGTCCAGCTGGGTCACCGTGCCGCCGTACAGCCCGGCCGCGGCAACGATGTGGTCTCCGGTGCCGGCAAGCGCGGCGAACACTGCAAACTCGGCCGCCAACCCACTGGCGAACGCAACCGCTCCGATGCCGCCTTCGAGGCTCGCGATGCGCTCCTCGAAGGCGGCGACCGTGGGGTTACCGATACGGCTGTAGACATTGCCGTACTTCTGCAGAGCGAACAGATCGCCTGCGTCCGCTGAATTCTCGAACACGTAGCTCGCCGTCTGGTAGATCGGCACCGCACGCGAACCGGTGGAAGGATCTGGCCTCGCTCCGGCGTGAATTGCTCTGGTACGCAGGCCGAATGTCCGTTCGCTCATGACGTCAGGCCGTTTCGAGAACGGTGTGGATCGGAGTGGGATTGCGCGTGAGATCCAGCACGGGGCAGTGATCGTCGACGGCCTTCTGCAGCTCCTCGTACCGCTCCCGTGACTCGGGACCGGAGACGGTCACGACGACGCGCACCTCACCGAAGCCCGGACGAACGTCGTCGTCGAAACCGAAGAAGCCGCGAACGTCGAGGTCACCCTCGGCCTTGGCCTTGATGTCGTCGACGACGATCCCGAGCTTCTCCGCCCAGACGCGGTAGGTGACCACCTGGCAGGACAGCAGCGACGCCAGGTAGTACTCGACCGGGTTGGCGGCCTTGTTCTCACCACCGAGGGCGGGGGGCTCGTCGACCTCGACGCTGTACTTGCCCAAGGTGACGGTGCTGGCGACAGCATCGTGCGCGGTGACCGAAGCCCGGAAGACTGCGTGCGCGTTCTTCGGATCGGCCTGCACGGCATCGTCGGTGGCAGCGATGACGCCGCCGAGATGGGACACAGATGTGGTCATGGGAAATTCCTGTTCGATTGGAGGGTTGCCGGAACGACCCGAGGAGCGCGAAATGCTCGTCGGGGATGGGTTCGATCGACAGTTACGAACAGGAAGAAGTGCAGACGAGACCGAAGTCGATGGTGCGACGACGCACGAGCCTTCTGGCTGCGTCGATCACGTGTGTCTCGGTCACGATGCCGACAATAGCCTACGAGAACTGATCCGCGCCGACGTCCGTCTCATCGTCGACGATCGCCGCGACGATACGTGCTGCCACTGCATCCGGCGTCAGACCCTGCGGTAGCTTCGGTGCCTGCCCGGCGATCGGCCGTGTCGCCAGTCCCGTCTCGGTGTGCGGCGGACGCACGTCAACGATTCGAATCTTCGACTTACGCGCCTCCGTACGAACGCTTTTCAACAATGCGCTCACCGCGGCCTTGGTCGCCGAGTATGCACCCATGTTCGGCATCGGCTTGTCGGCCACGACGGCGCTGATGTTGAGCACGAACCCGCCCTTACCCAGGGTGGTCAGCGCTTCGCGAAGCACCCGCAGCGGTGCCAGATAGTTCAGCAGCAGCAATTCGTCGACGGTGTCGTCGTCCACTTCGGTCACCGGACCGAACGCCACGACACCTGCGGCGATGACGATCCCGTCCAGTCCACCGTGGTGTTCGACGGCCTCCGCCACCACCGAGCGAGCCGAGTCCGGCAGCGTCAGATCGGCATCGACCGTGTGATGGTCCGACTCGATGCTCCGGCCGCTCACGGTCAACCGAGCACCGGCGTTCGCGAGCTGCTCGACGATCGGGCCGCCGAGACCGCCACTGGCACCGAATACGAGAATGCGTGCACCGTCGAGTGTCGTCATACTTTCGAGGCTAACGGCCACCTCACACCCCCGCTGACGACTACGACAACAGCTTCTTCTGCACCTTGCCCATAGCATTGCGCGGGAGCGAGTCGACCACTCGAATCTCGCGGGGCCGCTTGTGAATCGACAGTTCGGTGGCCACCAGATCGATCAGCACCCGATCCTCCACATCGGTGCCGACGACGAACGCCACGATGCGCTGACCGAGATCGGCGTCGGGCATACCGACCACGGCGACCTCGTCGACGCTCGGGTGGCCCAGCAACACGGTCTCGATCTCCCCCGCGCCGACGCGATAGCCGCCGGATTTGATCAGGTCCGTCGACGCTCGCCCGACGATGCGGTGGAAACCGTCCGGCTCGATGAGGGCGACGTCTCCGGTATCGAACCAGCCGTCCTCGGTGAAGGTCTTCGCTGTCGCCTCCGGATTGTTCAGGTAACCGTCGAACAGCATGGGGCAGCGGATCTGCAGCGCGCCGATGGATTCGCCGTCGTGCGGCAGGATTTCGCCCTTCTCACCGCGCAACCGTGTCTCGACGCCCGCGACCGGCAGTCCCACCGAGCCAGCGCGCCGCTCGCCGTCGGAGCGGGTGCTGATGGTGATGAGGGTTTCGCTCATGCCGTATCGCTCGATCGGGGCCTGCCCGGTGAGTTCACGCAACTTCTCGAACACCGGAACCGGGAGCGGCGCACTGCCGGACACCAGCAGTCGGGCGTGGGCCAGGGCGCGGGCGGACGTCTCGTCCGCGGCAATGCGCGACCACACGGTCGGCACTCCGAAGTACAAGGATCCACGAGCGGCCGCGTAGAGCTCCGGCGTCGGCTTACCGGTGTGGATCAGCGGGCTGCCCACACGCAGTGGGCCGAGGACACCGAGGATGAGACCATGGACGTGGAACAACGGAAGTCCGTGCACCACAGTGTCTCTCGAAGTCCATGCCCAGGCCTGCGCCAACGCGTCCAGACCTGCGGCGATGGCACTGCGCGAGATCAGTACGCCTTTGGGTGGGCCGGTGGTACCGGAGGTGTAGAGCACGAACGCGACCGAGGACGGCTGCGGTTCGGCGTAGCTGTGCCACGAGCGTGCGTGCTGACGCACCGGCAGGACCTCCAGCCCGGAGGTGTCCGACGGTGCCTCACCGAGCCAGGCCTGCGCGCCCGAGTCGCGGAGGATGTGCTCACGTTCGGCCACCCCGGCGTCGGGCGGGACCGGCACCACGGTGACACCGGCGATGAGTGCGCCCACGACGGCGAGCACCGTCTTGACCGACGGCGTCGCGTAGATCGCGAGGCGGTCGGCTCGCGAGATGCGCTCGGCCACGGATGTCGCCGCGCCCAGGATATCGGCGCGGGAGAGCGAGACTCCGTCGATCGTGATGGCGTCGGGAATGTCGTCTCCCCGCGCAACGGCGAGTGGGTTCAGTGAACGAAGCAGCACATGGCTACCGTACATACATGGACGTGGACGGAATCGACACCGGCGACTACGCCGAGTACATGACGGTCGCCGCCGGTGACCTGCAGGCGGGCGTCTATCTGATCGGGACCGACGCCGAGCAGGACGCCGATTCCGAGGACGAACTCGATCTGGACCTCGACGACGAGGACTCCGAGGACGACGACATCGACATCGCACACGTCACCGACGGCGCACCGCGGCTCGTCTACTCGGTGCAGTCCGACGACTTCTGGACCCGAGTGGAACTGGCCGATCTTCGAGCCACTCAGCTCTACGAGGAAGCTCATGCCCGTAACCCCGAGGTCAATACTGAGCCGAAACGCTTCACCACGGTCGAAGCATTCGGCAGCAACGAACTGGTCTACATCCTGCGCATCCGACGCGGCGGCTGGGACGTGGGCGAGCCGGATCTCGAGCCGTGATCCACGCGGCCCCTCAGTCCTCGCAAACGCGCGCGCGTTTGCCGAACGCGAGCGGTATCGCGTCACGATTCTGCGCGCATATGGCAAATGCGCGCGCGTTTGCGAGATCCAGGCCGCGCCCCCGTACCCGTCAGTCGTGAAACTCGAGGCTTGCCACTTCCCCTACTTGCTGTTGTCCACTAGGCCGAGGACGCCACCGTTCCGACGCCGAGGGCAACCAGGATTCCAGCGCTGATGCGATCCAGCCAGTCGGCCACCGCTGGTTTGCGCAGCAACGCGACCGCGCGTGAGGCGAGCACGGAGAACACTCCCATCACCAGTGCGGCGACGACCACCTCGACCAGTCCGAGCGTCATGGCACCGGCGAACGTGACCACGGTGAGGAACTGCGGCACCACCGCGAGGTAGAACAGTCCCACCTTGGGATTGAGCGCGCACGAGAGAACCCCGGCACCGAACGCCGACCACGCGGACGCGGCGACGGGCACCAGAGGCTCCCCGGCCACCTTCTTCTTCCGTCGCGCTCGAATTGCCTTGACGCCCAGATACAGCAGGTACAGCCCGCCGAGAATTTTCACGACGCGATACGCCGTCGCGGACTGCTCGACGATCGCCGCCAGCCCGACGGCCACCAACACGGCCCAGAACAGTCCACCGATCGCGACGCCCATCGCCGCGGCGATGCCTGGCCTGAGGCCGCCGATGCTGTAGCGAAGCACCAGAAACGAATCGGGCCCGGGCAGAATCGCCAGCAGAAAACACACTCCGGCGAAGCTGAGCAACAGGCTGAGGGTCATGGGTACATGAGAACACCCGGGCCGACCCGGAGCCAACTGATTTCAGTGTCCACAATTCGCATCGAGAAACGGGATCCCGCTCGACGGGCCGAATAGTGGACGCTCAGCGCACCAGAGAAACTCGACTACCCGCGCAGGCGAGCAGCCGCAGCGTCGATGCGCTCGTCCGTGGCCGTCAGCGCGATACGCACGTGCAGTCCACCGTCGGGCCCGTAGAACTCCCCCGGCGCGGCGAGGATCCCGCGCTGCGCGAGCCAGTCGACGGTGTCGCGGCACGGTTCGCCCCGCGTCGCCCACAGGTAGAGCCCGGCCTCGGAATGGTCGACGGTGAAGCCGGCGGCCTCGACGGCGGACTTCAATATCGTGCGCCGGGCCCGGTATCGCTCACGCTGAACGCTCTCGTGCTCGTCGTCGGCCAGAGCCGCGGTCATGGCGGCCTGGATCGGCAGCGGCACCATCATGCCGGCGTGCTTGCGCACTTCGAGCAACTCGGCGACGAGGGAGGCATCACCGGTGACGAAGCCGGCGCGGTAGCTCGCCAGGTTCGAGGTCTTCGAGAGTGAGTGCACCGCAAGAAGATTCGTGTGATCACCGTCGCACACGCGGGCATCGAGGACGGACACGGCGTCGGCGTCCCAGGTCAGACCCAGGTAACACTCGTCGGACACGACGATCGCGTCGCGTTCGCGGGCCCAGGCGACAACCTTGCGCAGGTGCTCGACTCCGAGCACCTTGCCGGTCGGGTTGGAGGGTGAGTTGACGAAGATCAGCGACGCCCGCTCGGGCCCGAGCCGATTCAGGCCGTCGGCCCGGATCGTGCGCGATCCAGCGAGCAGCGCCCCCACTTCGTAGGTGGGATATGCCAATTCGGGGATGACAACCAGATCGTCGGCTCCGAGGCCGAGCAGCGTCGGCAACCAGGCGATCATTTCCTTGGTGCCGATGGCCGGCAGTACCGCGTCGGTCGAGATGCCGGTGATCGAGTAGCGACGCTCGAGCGCCGCTACCGCAGCCTCCCGCAGCGCCACGGTACCGACGGTCGTCGGGTAACCGGGTTCGTCCGCCACAGAATTCAGCGCTGCACGGATGACCTCTGCGACCGGATCCACCGGGGTACCGACCGACAGGTTGACGATGCCGTCCGGGTGCGCCGACGCCTTCTCTTTCGCGGCGGTCAGCGAGTCCCATGGAAAATCGGGCAGCCCCGCTGCCACCGCTGTACGTACCAAGGCGTCAGTTCTCGCCCATGGGAGGCAGAGCCTTGATGAACGGCGGGTCGTAATCGGTCTTGCCGAGCTTCGCTGCGCCACCGGGAGATCCCAGGTCGTCGAAGAAGTCGACGTTGGCACCGACGTACGCGCTCCACTGCTCGGGTACGTCGTCCTCGTAGAAAATGGCCTCGACGGGGCACACGGGCTCGCAGGCTCCGCAGTCGACGCATTCGTCGGGGTGGATGTACAGCATTCGGTTACCCTCGTAGATGCAATCCACCGGGCACTCTTCGATGCACGCTTTGTCCAGTACATCTACGCACGGTTCTGCAATCGAGTAAGTCACTGCTGCTCTCCCCTCCTGTATCGATTTCGGGCGCTCGCGCGCCCTGAGCATCCTAGTATCGCCGTCCGAACCTGGAGCAAACCGACCAGGGTGGCCTCACCTGCCCCAGTCCGGCTATCGCCGCAGTTGCTGTGCGGTCGTATCGGCAACGAAGACCGAGGCCTTCTGGTGTGCTGCCAGCCACTTCCGCCCCTGCTTGGCAGCGCGCGAGAGCGCGCCGCGCTCACCGAAGTAACCCGCGACACCGCCGACGAGCGGGATGGCACCGAGCACGCGGTAGAACCCGCGGGGGTGCGGACGCTTCTCCAGTTCACCGGCGACGTCGCGCAGCACGTTCGCGATCTGCCACATTCCGCGCAGCAGCGCGAACGGACCCGACTTGGGCGACTCCTCCTTCTCCGCCGGAGCACTGTCGGCCAACGACGTCAGATCGCGCTTGCACAGCACCGACCCGAGCAACGCCACGTGCGTCTCACGATCGGTCACACCCGATTCGCGGGCCACTGCCACGAGCACCATCGCCTGATTGGCGAAACCGAGCAGATCCTGGATCGGCAGACGGTTGACCAAGATGCCGAACACGCCGGGGAACGCCACGGCCACGGTGTTGAGTGCGCCGATGCGATTGACCCACCACTGCGAGCGAGCGTCGCTGTCGAGCTCCTCCCAGCCTGCAGTACCCGGGAAGTCGGTGGTGTCGAAAGCCTTCGCGAGAAAATCGATGACGTTGTCGAGCGTCGAGTCGTCCGCGGAGGACTGCCGAAACGTTCGTCCCTTGAGCCCGATCGGGTCGCGTGTCGCGAGGATGTCGAGCACGGGATGGATGATGGCGACGGCACTGCTCAGAACCGCGGCGACTCGACGGTCGTCCATGTCAGACAAGCTCCATTTCGAAAAGGGGACCCGAGGGTCAGATCAGGCCGGCAACCGACACGGCCGGGGCCGGGTCGTAGGTGGTGGTGCGCTGACGAACCGGGCGTCCGATGCCGTCGGCGATCTCGTGCAGTTCCGCGACGGTCTTCTCCGAACCGTTCTGCGAACCCGCCATACGCGAGATCGTCTCCTCCATCAGGGTCCCTCCCAGATCGTTCGCGCCTCCGTTCAGCATCGCCTGTGTACCCGTGATTCCCAATTTCACCCATGACGTCTGAATGTTGTCGATACGGCCGTGCAGCATGATCCTGGCCAGAGCATGCACCGCACGGTTGTCCCGATTGGTCGGACCGGGACGCGAGGCACCCGCCAGATAGAGCGGTGAGGACTGATGCACGAACGGCAGCGGCACGAACTCGGTGAACCCGCCCGTCTTGTCCTGGATCTTCTTGAGAACGTTCAGGTGCCCGACCCAGTGCGACGGATTGTCGACGTGCCCGTACATCATCGTCGAGCTCGAACGCAGTCCCACCTCGTGCGCGGTGGTGATCACTTCGATCCACTCGGCGGCGGGCAGCTTGCCCTTGGTGAGCACCCACCGCACCTCGTCGTCGAGAATCTCCGCGGCGGTACCCGGGATCGAATCCAAGCCGGCCGCGCGCAGCTCGGTGAGCCACTCGCGAATCGACTGACCACCGCGGGAGGCCCCGTTGACGATCTCCATCGGCGAGAACGCGTGCACGTGCATCGACGGCACCTTCGCCTTCACCGCACGGACCAGATCGGCGTACCCCGTCACCGGCAGTTCGGGGTCGATACCGCCCTGCATGCACACCTCGGTGGCCCCGACGACGTGCGCTTCCCACGCCCGATCGGCCACCTCGGTGGTGGACAGGGTGAACGCGTCGGCGTCGCCCTTGCGCTGCGCGAACGCGCAGAAGCGGCACCCGGTGTAGCAGATGTTGGTGAAGTTGATGTTCCGGTTCACCACGTACGTGACGGTGTCCCCGTTGACCTGCTTGCGCAGATCGTCGGCGAGCGCAGCGACGGCATCCATGCCGGGGCCCTCGGCCGTCGCCAGTGCGAGGTACTGCTCGTCGGACAACCCGGCCGGGTCTTTCTCCGCTGCGGTCAACGCGGACACCAGGTCCCGGTCGACCCGCTCGAGGCCGGCCAGATCGCGGACCTGCTCACGAATCGATTCCCAGTCGCCGAATGCATTCGCCAGATCCGAGCGGGTCTCGGTGTTGCGGCCCTGGGTGTCGATCTCGGTGTTCAGATCCACCCGGCCCGAGGACTCCCATTCCTCGTCCGGTTCCTGCCACGGCAGACCCGTCGGGTTCACGTTCTCGCGTGCCATCCCGGTCTCCGGGTCGGCCACTGCTCGCACGTGCGCCGAGATCCGCGGATCGATCCACGGCGCACCGGCCAACACGTACTGCGGCTGCGCGGCAGTACGTTCCACGAGCGTGTAACCGGCGGCCGCCGACAACGCGGCGAGAGTGTCGAGGTTCGGCCACGGCCGCTCGGGATTGACGTGATCGGGAGTCAGCGGCGAGACCCCGCCCCAATCGTCGACGCCTGCGCCGAGCAGCGCTGCCGTCTCCTCCGGCTCGACCAGGTTCGGCGGAGCCTGGATGCGCATCGACGGACCGACCACCATGCGCGTCACCGCGATCGTCGCCAGGAATTCTTCCATTCCCGCGTCGGGCACCGACCGCATCGCGGTATCGGACTTGGCCAGGAAGTTCTGCACGATGATCTCTTGCACATGACCGAAAGACTTGTGCACCTTGCGAATTGCCATGATCGACTCGGCCCGGTCCCGCAGCGTCTCACCGATGCCGACGAGGATGCCGGTCGTGAACGGAATGTTGAGCCGGCCCGCGTCGGTCAACGTTCGCAGCCGAACCTCGGGATCCTTGTCGGGGCTGCCGTAGTGCGCCTGCCCCTTCTCCTCGAACAGCCGACGCGACGTGGTTTCGAGCATCATGCCCATCGACGGAGCCACCGGCTTGAGTCGCGAGAGTTCCTGCCACGACATCACTCCTGGGTTGAGGTGCGGCAGCAAGCCGGTCTCCTCGAGCACCCGGATCGACATGGCGCGCACGTAGTCGAGAGTGGAGTCGTAGCCGCGGGAGTCGAGCCACGCCTTGGCCTCGGGCCACCGCTCCTCCGGTCGGTCGCCGAGGGTGAACAGCGCTTCCTTGCACCCGAGCGCGGCACCCTTACGGGCGACGTCGACGATCTCGTCGGGATCCATGAACATCCCGTGGCCGGAGGCATTGAGCTTGCCGGGGACGGTGACGAACGTGCAGTAGTGGCATTTGTCGCGGCACAACCGCGTGATGGGTACGAACACCTTTCGCGAATACGAGACCGTCGCGGGACGACCGGCCGACTCCAGCCCGGCATCGCGAACCCGAGCAGCCGACGCCATCAGGTCCACCAGATCGTCCCCACGCGCATGCAGCAACACCGTGGCCTCGTCGACGTTGAGAGACACCCCGTCGCGGGCACGACGCAGAACGCGACGCATGGCAGAGGCGGCTGGAGCGGAGTCAGGCTGCAAAGTCACCAGTCGATCATGCGCCTTCCTGGTACGCACGTGCCACCCGCGGGTCGGACTGCCGCCCTCGTGCGCGGGTGAGGGCTAGGTTTGTACCCGTGACAACGATGACCGATCCACAGTGGCAACCGTCTCCGCGTGCGCGTCTACTCTGGGCTCTCAGTGCCGGTCTGCTGTGGGTACCGATCTTCGTCGCCCAGGTCGTCTGGGCTGTCGTCGACTCGACGTGGACCACCTGGCCGCACGTCGCCGTCCTCGTCGCATCCATCGTGCTGGCCGTCCTGAACATCGCGGTCGTGCCGCAGTGGCGGTACCGCGTGCATCGTTGGGAGATCAGCGACACTGCGGTCTACACCCGCACCGGCTGGCTCAGCCAGGAGCGACGCATCGCACCGATCTCGCGGGTGCAGACCGTCGACACCGAGCGCGGACCGCTCGACCGCATGCTGGGGTTGGCGACGGTCACCGTGACGACGGCGTCGTCCGCGGGTGCGGTGAAGATCACGGCGCTCGACCAGGATGTCGCCGACAAGACGGTCGCGCGACTGACCGACATCGCCGGCCGCACCGTGGGAGATGCCACGTGACCGACCAGGAGCACCTCCTCGCCGTCGAGGAGGAGCAGCCGTGGCTGCGGTTGGACAAGCGAATGTTGTTGGTGCATCCGGTGAACGAGGGCATCAAGATCCTGCCGGTGCTGCTGATCTCGTTCTTCGTCGGTAGCCAGAGCGGCAACCACTTCTGGAGCCTGGGCCTTCTCGCGGTCGTGGTGATCTTCGCGATTCTGCGGTGGTTCACCACCAGCTACCGGATCGGCCCGGTACACGTGCAACTACGCAGCGGGGTGTTGCAGAAGAAGGTGCTCTCGATTCCTCGCAACAGAATTCGGTCGGTCGACGTCGAAGCGAACGTTCTGCACCGCGTACTCGGGTTGTCCATCCTGCGCATCGGCACCGGGCAACAGGCAGGCAAGGGTGAGGACTTCGAGCTCAACGCCCTGGACACCTCGTTGGTACCCGAACTTCGCGGAGATCTACTGCAGCGAGTCTCGGGGCAGATCCCGGAGGTAGACGGAACACCCACCGCAGCAGCGAATTCCGACGTGGAGATTGCACACTGGCAGTTCTCGTGGGTGCGATTCGCGCCGTTCTCCATCACCGGCATCGTCACCATCGCCGCAGCCGTCGGCGTGCTGTTCCAGTACGGCCTCGGGCAGACACTCGCCGAGTCCTCGGTGGTCTCCAACAGCATCGACTCCGCCGAGCGATTCGGAATCGCGGTGGTCGTCGTCGTGGCGCTGATGGCGCTGCTCGTCGTGTCGAGCATCTTCGCGTGCGTCCGCTATCTACTGGCCTACGCCAACCTGACGGTGACGGACCAGGGCCGCACCATGCACGTCAGTCACGGGCTGCTCCGCACCCGCCAGTCGACACTCGATCGCAAGCGGCTGCGCGGCACCTCACTGTCCGAACCGCTGCTGCTTCGCGCGGCCGGTGGAGCCAGGCTGGACGCCATCATGACCGGTGTCAGTGCCGAGAAGAAGGAATCGTCCCTACTGCTCCCGCAGGCCCCGCGGACCGAGGCGCTGCGCATGATGACCACCGTGCTCGGCGAGGCCGGACTGCACGGCGGTGCCGACCGACCCCTGCTGCAACACGGGTCGGCGGCGCGGCGTCGTCGCTACACCCGCGCCGTACTGCCACCGCTGGTTCTCGCGGCCGGTCTGGGAATCGCACGGTATTTCGGCGCGCCCATCCCGATCCTCGCCTGGATCGCGCTCGGGGTGTTGTTCGTGGCGGCATTCGGACTCGCGCACGATCGCTACCGTGGTCTCGGGCATGCCGTCCTGCCCGGCTGGCTCATCACCCAGCACGGTTCGCTCGACAGAACTCGGCACAGCCTCGAAGCCGCGGGCATCATCGGCTGGACCGTGCGGCAGAGCTTCTTCCAGCGCCGAGCCGGGGTGGCCACCATCGTCGCCGCAACACCGGCAGGTGTCGGCCACTACGAGGTGATCGACATCCCCATCGAGAACGCGTGGGCGATGATCGACGCCGTCACTCCGGGAGCCGGAGACGTCTGGCTGCATCGAACCTGACATGACGCGACCGCAGAGCATCGAGCACCTCGACATCGCGGTATCGGAGTGCCGCGCCTGCCCTCGCCTGGTCCAGTGGCGTGAGCAGGTGGCCGAGGAGAAGCGGGCCGCCTTCGCGGACGAATCATATTGGGGCAAGGCAGTTCCCGGTTTCGGTCCGGCCGATGCCGCGATGCTGATCGTCGGGCTGGCCCCCGCGGCGCACGGAGCGAACCGCACCGGGCGGATGTTCACCGGAGACAGAAGCGGCGACGTGCTGTACCGCGCGATGCATGCCGTCGGGCTGGCCAGCCAACCCACCGCTACGCACATCGGAGACGGGTTGACGCTCAACGGGGTTCGCATCACTGCGCCGGTGCACTGCGCTCCCCCACAGAACAAGCCGACGCCCGCCGAACGCAACACGTGCAGGCCCTGGCTGGACGACGAACTGCGGTTGCTGCGTCCGACTCTGCGCTCGGTGCTCGTTCTCGGGGCATTCGGCTGGCAGTCCCTCTTACCGACGCTGGCCGCCAACGGGTGGGAAATACCCCGTCCTGCACCGAAATTCGGCCATGGCGCTCAACTCGACCTGGGCTCGATCACCGTGTTCGGGAGCTATCACGTGAGCCAGCGAAACACCTTCACCGGACTGTTGACTCCGACGATGATCGAGGATGTGTTGCGGAATGCGGGTCGGCATGCACGCTTGCTGTGATCGCCTTCATCCGGAACATGAACAGCAGCACACCGGCGGGGCCTGCACCGGCGACGATGAGCAGCATCGTGCGCCAATCGGCGAGGAGAAGAACGTCGTTGCCCGGGCCGCCGAACATGCACAGGACCACCGCGAAAAACCATCCGACAAGGGGTGACGCCACCCAGATCGGCCGTTCCGCTACTTTGCGTGCGGCCAGGACCAACGCGACGTTGGCGATCCCGCCGAGCAGCGCGCTGATGGGAAATTGCACCGACCCGAGGTAGGTCGGAAGGAAGAAGACCGACAGAATTCCGGACAGGAAACCGTCGAACACCAGTACTGCGACAGTCGCCCAGGACACCAGGGCGACAGTATTGGATGCGGCCTTCGAGATCATGCGCCCAATACTGCCTTGACCCTGGTTGTTTCAGTGCACCGGTACTCAGGAAACCGGCGGGTATCCCAGCGAGGTCAGCAGGTTGCTCGCGCCCATGGCGATCTGTCCCAATACGTACTGGTACAGATCTGCCTGCGCGCCGAACTGCGGCTTGAGAGAATCGACGAACGCGACGATGGCGTCCTGCACTACCCAGTTGTACATATGTGTTCCGCCCCTGTTGTGGTGAGATCAGTACCGGTGTGTATTTCAGTGATGCGGACCACAGCTTAGTACGCCGGCAAACAGATCGTTCTCTCTGCCCGTCTCATCGGGGTCGAGTTCACCGCGGACGAGCACGTATTGCTCGTCGAGCAGGATCGGCTGGGCGATGTTGTTGGAGAGCGCGTACTCGCTGCCCGACGGCGCGACGGTCACCTGGGTGGCGTGGGCGCGGAGCGCATCCCTCTTGGCGTCGAGTACACCGCGGATGTCGATGCTGGTGGTGATCGTGCTCTCCGGAACGCTCGGCAGCTCCCCGTCCTCCGGCAGTCGCCATCCCGACGGGAGGCCGTCGATCGAGGCCAGCCCCGAGTGCAGCTGGTCCTGGCCGGTCACGGTCCAGTAGAACTTCGATACCTCCCACGGCGCTCCCGCGTCGGGGTAGGAACCCGTCCCGCAGACCTCGACGGCCTCGGTCACCAGTGAGTGCACCTGCTGGTGATCGGGATGTCCGTATCCCCCTTCGGGGTCGTAACCGACGACGACCTGTGGCCGCAGCTCACGCATCACCGCCACGAGTGCGCCGAGCGCCTCGTCGCGATCGGCATTGACGAACGCGCGCGGTTTGCGTGCAGCCGTCGTGCCGGCCATTCCCGAATCCCGCCAGCGGCCGGCTCCGCCGAGAAATCGGGGTGGATTGCAGCCCAGGGCCGCGAGCGCGCGATGCAGTTCCAGGATTCGGTAGCCACCGAGCTGATCGGCGCGATCGACGACCAGATCGGCCCAGGTCTCGCCGATCACTTCACCCTCCTCGCCCAGCGAGCAGGTCAGCACGGTCACATCGGCACCGGCGCGAACATAGTGGGCGATGGTGCCGCCGGTGGTGATGGTCTCGTCGTCCGGATGCGCGTGGACCAGAAGCAACCGCTGCGGCTCCGTCATCGTCTGCTCAGCACTTGTCTGGCCCGTCATCGATCCGTCACTCACTGTCGCTCCGCCGTCTCTCGCTGTCTTCCCGTCCCCGCTCGCCGAGTAGCTGCGCCAGGTGCGGTAGCGAGCTCGCATGCACATCGGGTGCGGCGAAATAGGTGGGGTACGGGCTGTTGCCCCGATCGATCCAGGCCGTGGTCATGCCTGCGCGGTGTGCGCCGTCGATGTCCCAGGGGTGCACGGCGACGAGCATGGTGTCCTCGGGCTCGGCCCTGCACTGGTCGAGTGCGTACCGGTAGGACTGCGGGTGCGGCTTCCACCGGCCCGCCGCCTCGACCGACAGCAGCGTCTCGAATTCGCCACGTACCCCGGCTCTGTCGAGCAGGGTCTGCGCGACCGACGCCGAGCCGTTGCTCAACGTCACCAGTCGGATACCGAGTGCTGCCAGGGCTCTCACACCCTCGACCACGTCGGGATGAACGTCGAGATCGGTGAACCCGGTCATGATGTGCTCCACCGCGTCGTCCGTATCGCGACTCAGCGTGGCCTCGGACAGCAGCGTCCGAAGCGCACCGGCACCGACGGTGGCGAACGGCCGAGCGGCGTCCGCGGCCGCGAGCGCAAAACCGTCGCGCAACACGCTCGCGAACCACGTGGGGAACAGCTGCGGCGACGCTCCCACGTCATCGAATCGTGTCGCCATCGGAGCCATATCGGACAATGTCTCATTCACATCGAACACGATCACCCGGGGGCACCTCGGGATGGTCACCGGGGCGTCCGCATCCACTGCGCGGCGTCGGCGAAGATTCCGACCTCCACCGGGCCGGTCAGCGATACGCCGGTGATACCGGGAACGGCCGCGACCACCGACGAGTCCTGCATGATCGGCAGCGTCGACGCCAGAGACCACAGTGCCGGCTCCACAACGTTGGTGGCTACAGAGGGATCGAGACCGCTCACCAGGGCCCGGTCGATCCTCGGTTGCAGTTCCGGCACGCACAGCCCGGACAGGTTCCGCGGGGCCTCGATGCCGGTGTCGCCATCGTCGGAGCTCTCCTCGACGCAGCCGAAGCGGGACGCGAGAGCCGTCGCGGGGTCCACTCCTGCGCTCGTCCATCCGACTATCGCGTCGACGGTTCCCTCGGTCAACGCCG
Organism: Rhodococcoides navarretei; assembly: GCF_038069675.1. Lineage (NCBI taxonomy): Bacteria > Bacillati > Actinomycetota > Actinomycetes > Mycobacteriales > Nocardiaceae > Rhodococcoides > Rhodococcoides navarretei. The sequence continues at coordinate 1,277,819 of NZ_JBBPCN010000001.1, read as the reverse complement.
TCGAATACAGCTCGTCGGCGGGCAGCGGCGTGACGGTCGCATCGATCCCCGCGCCGACGAGTTCGTCCGCGGCGGTGCCGGCGACAGCGAGCGCGATGTCGTCGTTCTCGACGGCACCGATGACGAACCTCAAGGCGGTGCCGGTCGCGTCCGCGAGGCGGGTGACACTCGGCGTCGGAGCGCCCGTCGTCGCGGGCGCACCGTTGGGAACCGCGGTCGTGGTCGGGGCGGCGGTGGTCGCGGCACTCGGTGTGGATGTCACCAGCGCATCGGGTGTCGGCACGAACCCGGCCCGTTCCAGCAGATCGAGGGCAGCCGTCGTGCCGATCGGAGCAGGCGCTGTCGCGGAATAGCCTGGGTCCGAGGGAGAGGACAGCTGTGCTGCTGCTCGGCGATCCGTCGCACCCCCTGCCGCTCCGACGGTGGCCAACAGGTTCGGATCGAGCAGGCCGAATATCCCTTGTCGCACAGCAGGATCGGACATGTTCGGCGCTCGCCCGTTGACAGTCATGGACAGCACGCGCGACTGCCTGATGGTGTCGGTCCGCACCCCGGGAATCGCGGAAAGCTGCGCCCGCAGCGCCGCATCGCCACGAACCTGGGCGATCTGGGCATCACTCGACCGCAGAGAATCGGCGAGCTGTGCCGGGGTGCCTCCCCGACGGATGAGAATCTGATCGGGTGCTGCGGGCTCGTCCCAGAATCGGTCGTTCCGCTCGAGCAGAATCTCGTCACGACCCTTGTCGACGGTCTTGATGCTGAACCTGGAACCGGAGACCGGCACGTTGTCCGTCAGCCCCCCTTGGAAACCGCCGGGCGAGTCCTTGAGCAGGTGCGAGGGCAGCAGATCGGAGAAGAGTCGCTGCCAGGCCGGATACGGCGACGACAGCGTCACGTCGACCGTCTTGCCCCCGCCCGAGGACGTGACGTCGCTGATCAGCTCATACCCCGCGGGGGCGACGACCCCGGGCTGGGTGATCATCTGCTGCCACAGGTAGCGGAAGTCCTCGGCGGCGATCGGTGCGCTGTCGGACCACTGGGCCTCGTTGCGCAGTTGATACCGGATGGTGAACGGCGCTTGCGACGTCACCTCGGCCGAGGTGAGCAACGACAGGTCCGGCTCCCAGGTGGTCGCCCCGGTGTCGGGATTCCGAAACGGGCGGAACGGGCTGGGCAGCACCAGCGAACTGACCGCTGCCGTCGCGGGCGACTGATCTGCCAGCAGATGTGGATTGAAGCCGATACCGACGTCGTCGATGGCGACGACGACCGGATCACCGGTCTCGGCCGGAACCATCGTCGTGCTGACCGAGGTCTCGACACTCTCGATCGGGGGCGGCGGATCCGCGGTGCACGCGGTGAGTACCAGAGCCATGGCAGAAACCAGAACCGTCGGTATCAGCACTTTGCGCAACGAGGATCTCCTTCGTGGTCGGCTACCTTGTGCGACAGAAGCGACGCGCCCCACAAGGGTGACACGTCGCTTCTGCCGCACGAAGTGAGTCTTACAGAGCAGCCTTGTCGCGAGTCTTGCTCCGCGAACGCTCACGGGCGCGCTCGTTGGAATCGAGGTGCACCTTGCGGACGCGGACGACCTCGGGGGTGACCTCGACGCACTCGTCGCCTGCACAGAACTCCATGGCCATTTCCAGGTCGAGCTTCTTGGGCTTGGCCAGGGTCTCCATGACGTCTGCGGAGGACTGACGCATGTTGGTCAGCTTCTTCTCGCGGGTGACGTTGATGTCGAGGTCTTCCTGACGCGGGTTGATGCCCACGACCATGCCCTCGTAGGTGTCCGCGCCCGGCTCGACGAAGAACGTGCCGCGATCGGCCAACTGGATCATGGCGAACGGGGTGACGGTGCCGTGACGGTCCGAGACGAGAGAACCGGTGTGGCGGGCGCGGATCTCACCGGCCCACGGCGCGTACCCGTGGAAGACGGCGTTGGCGATACCGGTGCCACGCGTGTCCGTGAGGAACTCGGTGCGGAAGCCGATCAGGCCGCGCGAGGGAACGATGAATTCCATGCGAACCCAGCCTGCGCCGTGGTTCGTCATCTGCACCATCTTGCCCTTGCGTGCGGCGAGCAGCTGAGTGACGGCACCGAGGTACTCCTCCGGTGTGTCGACCATGAGCTCTTCGAAGGGCTCGTGCAGCTTGCCGTCGACCTGCTGAGTGACCACCTGGGGCTTGCCGACGGTGAGCTCGAAGCCTTCACGACGCATCTGCTCGACGAGGATGGCGAGCGCGAGCTCGCCACGACCCTGGACCTCCCACGCATCGGGGCGACCGATGTCGAGGACCTTGAGGGAGACGTTACCGATGAGCTCCTGGTCCAGCCGGCTCTTGACCATGCGCGAGGTGAGCTTGTGGCCGCTGACGCGTCCGACGAGCGGGCTCGTGTTGGTGCCGATGGTGACCGAGATGGCGGGCTGGTCGACGGTGATGCGCGGCAGAGCGACCGGGTTCTCCAGATCGGCGAGGGTGTCGCCGATCATGATGTCCGGGAAGCCCGCGACGGCGACGATGTCGCCTGCGACACCCTTCTCGCCGGGGACGCGCTCGACGCCGATGGTGTTGAGCAGTTCGGTGATCTTGGCCTTCTGGACGACGGGCTCGCCGTCGACCTCACGCATCCAGCTCACGGTCTGGCCCTTGGAGAGCTGGCCGTTGTGGATACGAACCAGGGCGAGACGGCCGAGGAAGGCCGACGCGTCGAGGTTGGTGACGTGGGCCTGCAGCGGCGCGTCCACGTTTCCCTTGGGCGCGGGGACGTAGTTGAGGAGTACCTCGAACAGCTCGTCGAGATTCTCGGCGTCGGGAGCGTTGCCGTTCTGGGGCTGAACGCGCGACGCCTTGCCCTCGCGGCCGGAGGCGTAGAGAACGGGGAGGTCGAGTGCGAGTTCGGCCGCCTCCGACGCTTCGTCGTCGAGGTCGGACGCGAGGTCGAGGAGCAGATCGTGGCTCTCCGAGACGACCTCTTCGATGCGCGCGTCGGGACGGTCGGTCTTGTTCACGACCAGGATCACCGGCAGCGAGGCGGCAAGCGCCTTGCGCAGCACGAAGCGGGTCTGCGGAAGCGGGCCCTCGGATGCGTCGACGAGCAGCACGACGCCGTCGACCATGGACAGGCCGCGCTCGACCTCTCCGCCGAAGTCGGCGTGGCCGGGGGTGTCGATCACGTTGATGACGGTGATGGTGCCGTCGGCATTGCGCTTGTGAACGGCCGTGTTCTTGGCCAGGATCGTGATGCCTTTTTCTTTTTCGAGGTCACCCGAGTCCATGACGCGGTCGATCGCTTCGGCACGTTCCTCGAACGCGCCGGACTGCCGAAGCATGGCGTCGACCAGGGTGGTCTTGCCATGGTCGACGTGTGCAACGATGGCTACGTTGCGAAAAGTGGTGGTGCTGTCGATGTTGTCTGCACTGCTTGGGGCGCTCACGCGAAAAATTCTCCTGGAGTCGAATGCGGGCTCTTGTTCGCTAGCGGGCTTATGTCGCTAGAGAAGCGCGCTGCACCGCGAGGTTCTCGCGACTGATCGAGTTTACCCGTAGTCCGCCGGTGCCCCGCGCCACCCTCAGGTCTGTGACCTGCGCCACCCATTAGTCTTGGTGCTCATGGGCAAGGTAAAGGCCGCAGATGTCTCGGGAATGAAGCCCAAGAAAAAATGCTGCCGCAAGAAGGTTCGGTGCGTCACATGCCCGGTCGTCATCATGCGAATGAAGAAGCTCGAATCGGCGGGCGCAACCAAGAAAGATCTCAAGAAGGGCCTGAAGACCGCTCGGGCGAAGTGAGCAGGATGTCCAGTAACTCGGGTAACCACAGTCGGTCGGCATCGACCAGGTCCATCGTCGGCAGCATTGCCGCGTCCACCCAGCGCAGAGCCGAATGTTCCAGCGCCGCAGGGGTTCCCGAGACCAGGGTGGCTCGATAGGCGCGTAGGACGAGTCCCCCGGCCAGGTCGACGTCTCCACTGAGCGCGGCACCGATCGAGCACTCCACCCCCAGTTCTTCACGCAGCTCGCGCGCCAGCGCGGAGTCCTCGGACTCCCCCGGCTCGACCTTGCCGCCGGGCAATTCCCACAGGCCCGCCAACTCGGGCGGACGAGTCCGTTGCGCGAGCAACAGCGTGCCCTCGTGCGTCAACGCGGCTGCGACAACCACAGCGGTGGGGGTACCGGACATGCCACCATCTTTCTATGACCGAACTGCTGACCGACCGCGACATCGAGGACGCCCGGCTCACGGAGTGGACCGTGGTGGAGAAATCCATCACCCGAATCGTCGAACTGACGTCGTTCCGAGCAGCGATCGAGGTGGTGAACCGCGTGGCCGACGCCGCGGAGGAGGCGGACCATCACCCCGACATCGACATCAGGTGGCGGACGCTGGCGTTCACGCTGTCCACGCACTCTGCCGGCGGTCTCACACAGAAGGATGTGGATCTGGCGCGTCGGATCGATGCACTGATCGCGAATTGATGCGTCCCGCATAGACGACCCAACCGAGGAACAGAGCAGATCCGATCACGTCGACGGCACCGGCCCAGGCCTCGAGGCCGGGACGAGGGATGGTCCAGATCGACTCCTGGAAGAAGCTGAGCAACCACGGCACCCCCACCGTGACTGTCACCAGCCAGTAGCCGGCGACGATTCTGGCTCCGGCGATGTCGCGCAGCGGCCCGTGCACGAGCCAGAGCACCATCGGAATCACCCAGATCCAGTGATGCGACCACGAGATGGGCGACACCAACAAGCCCAGGAGTTGGACGATGACCAGGGTTCCCAGGTAGTCGCGGCGATCGAGTGCTCGCCACGCCAGCACAGCGAGAACCGTGGCGATCACCGCGGCGGCGATCCACAACGGCCCCTGGCCGACGTCCTCGCCCACGATCCGGCTCAGCGCTCCGCGCAGAGACTGATTCCAGACCGAGCCGACGGGGCCGATGCGGTCGGCGTCGCCGAGCAGCGTGGTGAAGTAGGTGGAGGCCTGGTGCCCCAGTGCCGCGTAGCTGACCACGACCGTGAGGGCGAACGCCACCGCAGAGAATGCTGCCGCTTTCCATCGCCGCGTCGCCAGGAAGTACAGACCGGTGATGGCGGGAGTCAACTTGATCCCTGCGGCGACACCGACGAGCCCGCCTGCCACCCACCACCGACTGCTGCGTACCGCGAGGATCGCCAGCAGCACCAAGAACACGTTGACCTGGCCGTAGTCCAGCGTCGTCCGCACCGGTTCGGACCACAGCCCGAGTGCCGTCCAGAGCATTGCGATACGGACCCAGCGTGACTCGGCAGCTCGCTCGTCGCCGAGAACCATCGACAGAACCAGACGCACCACTGCGAACAGTGCCAGCATGGTCGCGGCCTGCCACAGGACGCCGACCACCGTGAACGGCAGGTAGTGCAGCGGGAAGAACACGAGCGCGGCGAACGGCGGGTAGGTGAACGGGAGCGGGAAGTCCGGCGTCTGAACCGAATACGTGTAGTCGTACAGATTGCCGCCGAGCAGAGCAGCGGAGCCGTCGACGTAGACGTGCAGGTCCACGAGGTTCATTCCGTTGGGCGTCGCGAAGGCCCAGACGAATCGGCTGATCACCGAGACCGCGAGCAGAACGGGGGCCAGCCGAACGAGTCGGTTCACTGTGCGTGCGGTTCCGTTCGGTATCGATGCCGTGTATCGATCGTCGAGCTTATAGGGCGTCGAACAGCTGCCCTAACCGCGGATGCACGCGAGTAACATTTGCATCACCTTTCACACTGACAACTCCAGTAACAGGTTATCGTGTGCGTCTGCGGAGAATTCGCAGCGTGCGACCAATAGACTGCCCTGGCATAGCTGCGACGGGGAAGGGCTCCATCGACAACGGCTGTACATCGGGGATTGCGCTACATAGAGTGACCCCTCGAGCACCGGCTGTCGCCGAGGGCCCGCGTCATGATCAGAATGGGGAACATCACCGTGCTTCGTACCCGCGGAACGCGTCGCGTAGTTACAGCTTTGGCCGTAGCCGCAGCCGCCGCACTAGTCGTGCCGACCAGCGTATCCGCGCAGCCGTTGGTGCCCATGGCACCGGCAGATCTGCCCGCGGCACCGGCCGATCCCGCTGATCTCATCGCCCAGTTCCTCCCCGCCCCGGGTGAGCCCATGCCGAGCCTGGCCGAGGTGGAGGCACTCGCCTCGTTCGCACCCGCCATCCTCGGTGCCGCAGCCGGACCTGCCGATGTCGGAGCCGCTCCGGCCGCCGACCTGTTGGGTCAGGCCCGCGCACTACTCGAAACAGCGCAGCTACCGGACCAGGTCAAGGCGCTGCTCGAACGAGTCATCACCTTCCTGGACGGCTCCGGCGGCGGCGGCCCGGAACTGCCGACGGACGGTCCCGTCATCGCCCAGTTCCTCTACCCGACACTCGGCGTGGGGTGCATCTCCGACACCGCCGATTCCGTCGGAACCGCACTGGCCGTACCCGGCCCCGCCACCTTGCCGCCTCCCGGACCGGGTGCAGGCCAGGCCGGCTTCGTCTTCACCGCCCTCGGCACCGCTCCGATTGCCGCAGAGCAGGCAGCTCCTCTGACGGTGACCTGGCTCAACATCGACAATCGCCGCTCGGGAACTCAGGATCTGACCGGTGCGGCGATGATCAACACCGACGGCCCGGCAACGCTGTCTGCCATCGCCGACACCGGCCCAGGACGCGTCCTGTCGGTCGTCTCCGGATCGATCACCACACAGTCGAAGGAAGATCCCGCGTCGGCTCCGCGGAGCTGCACCTTCCTGCCCACCATCGGCACGGTCTACGTCCCGTAGCTCGCACGCACAGACCACCGCAGTTCGCCCCCGGCCTCAGCAGAGGCCGGGGGCGAACTGTTTTCTGTAAGCGAATGCGGAATGTAGCCGTCCGCACGGAACTCACCGAACAGCGCACCGCATTCGGTGCGTTCGGCATTCGGTGCGTTCGGAAAGAATTACATCGATGGCATTTCAGAGAATGTCGGCGGCAGATTTCGACCACTGCCCGTAATCGGCTTTCAGAACATTGTTGATGTCGACTTTGACCCCACCCACGAAATCCTTGTCGATTCGAATCTGATGAATATGCGCTGCCGGGTGAACGAAGCCTTTGGGACTTCCCCAATTGTGCTGCCAATACCACTGACCCAGACCGGCCACCGAAGCCAATTCGATGGTCGGTGAATTGGCATAGATACCGGTTCGCTCGGCTCCGATCACCGACTCCCAGCCCAGGATGTACGGCGCGATCAGAGTCGCGAACTCCACCGCGGTGGGGTTGTCGTCGATCGACACGTAGATCGGGCGGTCAGCGGGACCTCCGGCAGCCGTGTGGAGTTCGAGGCCGCGGGTGGCATGCTTCACGCCCGCCGCGTATCCACCGCGCCAATCCGATGTGGTCCCTTTGCCGAACTGGTAGTTCGAGACCACCTCCAGCCCGGCAGAGGTGAGCGAGTCGGCCTCGGACTTGCGCATCGGCTTGCCGATCATCCAGTTCGCGTCGGGTCGGCGGTCGGAGACGTAGCGGACGGCACCCAGGTGACCGGCCTCCTTGATCGCCGAGGCCGACGGCACTCCACCCGAGTAGTCGACGAGCGTTCCGAGGCCGACGTCGGCGTGCGCGGTCGCTGTGCCCACCGCAACCAGGCCGACGGCGGCCGCGGACCCCGCGGCGGCGTACTTGAACAGTTCACGTCGCGACACCTGCACAGAAATCTCCATTGCCGTTCGATCGCCGCGGCGCGCCTACTCGAAAATGTGCACAACCACTGCTAGCTTTCGTCGTTTGTCGTATCCCACCACAAACCCATCGGTACCGCCAGCCTCACTGCTCACACCCGCAACGTCTCCCTCCGGCTTCACACGAGCACCTCGCGCAACCCCGTCACGAACATGAATATGGTGGAGAGACGATGCACGGACGAACGCGCTGAGGAGTGAAAGAACATGGGCGTAACGCTTGCCAAAGGTGGAAATGTCTCGCTGACGAAGGAAGCCCCGAATCTGACCGCCGTGAGCGTCGGGCTCGGCTGGGATGTTCGCGCCACCACCGGCGGTGACTTCGATCTGGACGCCAGTGCCATCGGCCTCGGCACGACCAAGAAGGCACTGAGCGACAACTATTTCGTCTTCTACAACAACCTGCGCTCCCCCGACGGTGCCATCGAGCACACCGGCGACAACCGGACCGGCGAGGGCGAAGGCGACGACGAGAGCATCGACGTCGACCTCGCAGCCCTGACCCCCGAGGTCGACTCCATCGTCTTCCCGGTCTCCATCCACAACGCCGACGCCCTCGGCCAGAACTTCGGTCAGGTCGTCAACGCCTTCATTCGCGTGGTGGACAAGTCGGACGGGCGTGAGCTCGCCCGCTTCGACCTCAGCGAGGACGCATCGACGGAAACCGCCATGGTGTTCGGTGAGCTGTACCGCCGCGGTGCCGAATGGAAATTTCGCGCCATCGGCCAGGGCTACGCATCGGGTCTCGAAGGAATCGTCCGGGACTTCGGTATCGACGTGGGTTGAGCGGCAGACGGACCGTCTCGATTGGACAACGGAATCCGTCCTGGCTTGTGACGTCGAGATGATGTGTGGTGATATCAGCGCAACCGCAACATAAGCCACATCAGTCACAGGAGTCACACATGTCTCGTCGCCTCAGCCGTCTGGCGGGCGCGCTCGCGCTCTCCTGCGCGGCATTGCTCGCAGTTCCCGCCACCGCGGCAGCGGATCCGGCACCGGCCGATCCGCTGGCACAGGCGATCGCCGCCCTGCAGGGACAGGGTGGGGCCTCGCTCGACGCGGCGAACGCCATCGCCGAGTCGCGCACCCCGGTCGCCGAGGATGTGAGCGCCGACCCGTTCGCCGCACTGAACGCAGCCAACAAGGCTTTGACCGACTTCGGCATCACTCCGTTCTTCTACCCGACCGCAGCCATCAACTGCGCTGCCACACCGGGCGCACCGCTGGGAATCGTGCCGGGCGTCGCCGGTGGTGCCGGCGGACCGTGGCCCCAGCTGACCGTGCCGCCGATCGCCACTCTGCCCGGCCTGCCGTCGATCGCCGTGCCCGAACTCAACGCGGTGAACAAGGGCGAGACGATGTTCGCATTCGTTCCGGCCGGCATCGTGAACGACTCGGCCGACAAGTCCGGCATGCAGGTGGCGTGGTTCAACGTCAATACCCTGCAGGGTGGCTTCGCCGACTTCGGTGGGCTGGCAACCACTCTCGCCCAGTCCATCCTCGACAACTCCGGCATTCCGGCAGAGTTGAAGGAACTGGCTCGGCCTCTCGTGGTCAACGCACTCAATGCGTTGCCCGCCGCCGGTGCACGCGCAGTGCCCGTCGAGACCGGATCGGGAACCGTCCTCGCGGCGGTGTTCGGCACGGTGAACCACAAGGCGCTCGACGGTACCGACAAGAGTTGCTTCTTCTTCCCCACTGTCGGTCTGATCAACGTCGCCTGACGCTTGCGCTCGACCCCGAAAGGCCCTGCAGCACACTGCTGCAGGGCCTTTCGTTGTTCAGTCGCGGCCGATCCGGCCCAGCCTGCCCAGTACTGCCTGCATCTCGGTGCGTTCCGAGCGTGCCGCCCACGGGCGCTGCCGATTTCTTCCTCGCATCTGCATCACGGCCCCGGTCAGAAGGTCACCGTTGGGGGCGAAGTGCACCCGCACGTTGTCGTTCGGTGAACGCCCCAACGCGAAACCCGGGTAGCCGCTGCGGAATCCGTGCGGAAACAACGGGGCATCGGGATCGTTGTACTTGCCGCCGACGAACACCGGGCCCCCGGTGCGGAAGTCACGGCACTGCGCGATGAATCCATGGAAGGCACGACCCTTCTCGCGTCCGTAGTAGGCGATACCCACCCTTCCGGACCCGGTGGCGGTGATCGCACCGAAGCGGGCATCACGCACCCCCGGTGCCGATACCACCACCGGCCTCGACCAGCTCACCGCACCGTCGGAAGACCATGCTGCATGCAACAATCCGTCGCGGTCCGGCCACACCGCGTACACGTTTCCGTCGTCGTCGACCGCCATCGACTCCGGTAGCAGATAGCGCGATCCGTGCAGCAGAAAGTGCAGAGCATTGTGATATTTGGCCAGTGCCGAACCCGGCACCATTCGAACGTTCCAGCTCAGGCCCTCGTCGTGACTGACTGCAACGGCGAACCGTCGACCGTAGCGGCCACCGATGTAGACGGTGCCGTCCGGACCGACGACACCCTTGCCGAACGAGACGTACTCCCGGCTCGGCAGGCCGGGGATGTTCTTCGGGTCGATGTCGAAACCTCCGGCCACCTCCCACTTCACACCGCCGTCGAAGGACCGCCAGATCATCTGACGGGTGACGTTGATCAGTGGCCGGACTCGCATCGAGAACGGCGTCGGCGCGGAGAGATACGTGATCCTCCCCTCGCGTGAAGGACGTGGCCCAGCGAATACTTTGGCGCCCATCCTGGCCTTCGACGCCACTTTCCTCGTGCGCCAGGTTTCGCCGCGATCGTCGGTGACTCCGAGCACGAATCCAGTCCTCAGCGGGTGCGGGGACAGCGCATCGAATCGGCCGGCATGCAGATACAGTCGGTCGTCGACGTCGTCGAAATACATGTAGGGCCGATGTCGGCTGTTCTGCACGCCCTGCGGAACCGATGCGCGCCACGACTTTCCGAAGTCGGACGTCCGCAGCACACCGATGCCGTCGACGGTGAAAGCGGGGGCAAGGAACACGGTGTTGTCTGCCGCGACACCGAGCGTGCAGGCCGCGGAGCCGTACTCGGTGTACGAGACGTCGGTGACGTAGTCGGCCGACGCGGCCGCGTTGGTCGACGAACGCAGTCCTGCCCGATAGCCCGAGGCGACTCTCGGCGTCACGATACCCACCATGCGGTGTCACGGCGTCGCGAACACAGGGCTGGTCGGTGCACTGGCCAAGGCTAACGCCGATAGTGCCGGTAGACGGTGAGGCCATCGAAGAAGTTCCCGGCCGGTCGTGGTGACAGTTCACAGATCAGTACCGGACAGTCTGTAGTCCACAGGTGCGTGGAGGGAGAATAGGCTTGGCGCGTGCCCCGCATTCGAGCCGACAGCCGTCGCCGCGAATCGACACGACTGCATCCGGCCGATGCACGCGCATACTGGATGGCGTCGAAGATTCCCAGTGACCAGTTCCTGCTGTACTGCTTCGATCACGGCTCCGCGGACATCGATACCGAGGTGACGCGTCTGTACGAGCGCAGCGGTCGCATCGAAGTACTGCGCACGCGCATCGCCGACGCTGCTTTCGGCCTCGAGTATCCCCACTGGACCGAGGCGAGTCCGCTCTCCGATGCAATCTCCGTCCACCGGACAGCCCGCACCTGGCCGGAGTGTCTCGATGCGATCGCCGCGTCGTTCCGACGGCAGGTCGACCCCCGAGATTCCGTGTGGCACCTGCACCTGTATCCGAACATCGTCGACGCTCCCGGCGGCACGGCCCTCGTTGCGGTGCTCCAGCTTTCGCACGCAGCCGCCGACGGAACACTGGCATCGCGGATTGCCCGTGACCTGTTCGGCACGCATCCCATTGCGGCATCACCGGCCCGGAAGGAGCCTCCGGTCGTATTCGAGATGGCATCGGCAGCCCGTGCCGCTGCCGCTCTTCCGCTTCGACTGGCACAGATGGTTCGCGGCGGCGTCCGTGCCCGACGCGACGCGCTCGACCTCGAACAGGGCACCGACTCGGGGGCGATCCCACCGCCCGCGCCCTCCCGCGCCCTGACCGCCCTCGACGTTGCGCCCACCGGCCGGACCTCCGTGCGCACCATCGTGCTCCCGAAGGCCGACGTGCACTGTGGCGGTACCACCGTCACCACCTTCGTGCTGACCGCAATCTCCGTTGCGCTGCAACGCTTTCTCGGAGATTCGGTGGATCTGGCCGCCGAGGTCACCCTTGCCCGGGACGCACGAGCCGACGCTCGCAACAATTTCGGGAACGTCGGCGTCGGTTTGTTCACCTCCGAATCCGACATCCGCAGCCGCAGCGTTCTGATCTCGGCGGATCTGGCGGCCCGCAGACACCGTGTGAATCATTCACTGTCGGAGGCTGCCCGCTCGTCACAGGACGACGTCGAATCACATGTGCCGGCATTTCTGGCCGAGTGGGGCGTCGCGCAGTTCGATCCCACCGCCGTCCCGTCGACGGTCACCGGGAACACCGTCGTGTCCAGCGTCTCGCGTGGTGCCGCAGACCTCGCTCTCGGCGGCGGCTGCGTCCGATTCACCGCAGGCTTTCCCGCCCTGTCACCTGCCATGAGCCTGACCCACGGAGTCCACGGCATCGGCGATACCGTCACGGTCGGCATCACGTCCAACAGCGCAACCGTGCCGGACCCCGATGGCTACGAGGCGCTCCTGCGGGATTCCCTCGACGAGGTACGCGTCGCACTGAAGTGAATCAGGATCGAACTGCCAGACAGTTCTCAGCATTTGTCGGGCGTCGGGCTCAGGTTCCCCCACCAGACTGAGGGCCATGAGCCAGGAGAAGGTGACCGTACTCGCCGTCGGAGGTACCGGGGAATCACATCCGTCCGACCACCGGACGCGGGTGACGGGCCTGCTGTCCTGTGTGGTCGCCGAACTCGACGACCGCTTCGTCGGCCGGTGGGTCGGCTATCCGGCGTCCTACGGACCGGTCGCGCTCGGCGGTCTGTGCTTCCGACACAGCGCAGAACTCGGTGTTCGACGCCTGCGCCGTGCACTGGAAACCACGGCGGGGCCGATTGCGCTGATCGGCTACTCGCAGGGAGCGACGGTGGTGCGCGAAGTCCTCGGCCTCGTCCACGACGGGACGATCGACGGCAGCCGCATCGTTGCCGCAGGTCTGATATCCGATCCTCAGCAGCCGGTGGGTGCCGTCGACGGATGCACCGGGCGTGGCGTCGCAGGCGCGGGTCCCGCTCTGCCCGAGTCGATTCCGGTCGAGTGGATCGGCCTCGCCTCGGACATGATCTGCAACGCCAGCGACGACAGCCTCGTCCGCGACATCGCCGACCTGACCCGATGGATGTCGTTCCGCACCCCGAAGACATGGCTACGTGAACTGTGGAACCTCGTGCGCAGCAACAGTTTCCAGAACGCTACCCGAACTCGCCTTCGCCCCTCGCAGTGGGCGAAAGATGTTCGACGCCTCCGCACCGCGGCCGGCGAAGTGGCCGGCTACCTGCCGCAGTCGTTGCGCTGGAATCGATTCGAGTGGTCGAATCCCGGCGGTGGCCGCCACATCGCGTACGCGCGGGAGGACTATGCAGGGGGACTGACCGGCTGCCAGGTTCTTGCGCGTTGGCTCGGTGAGCAGCACGAGCGGATCGGCACGTCACTGCCACAGTCGAAAGTTGCCTGAGCCTGTTCTCGAAATTCGGTTTCGATATCAGCTTCGCTTGCACAGGCAGAAGATGTGCCCGGCCGGATCACGGAACACCCAGAACGAGGGCTGCGCGTCGTCGATGAGTTCGGCCCCGGCGTCGACGACAAAATCCCTGGCCTGTTCCATGTCGTCCACCACGAGGTCGAGGTGGATCTTGATGCCCTCGTTCGGCCAATCGATGGGGGTGAAGTCCGCTGCCTTCTGAAAAGCGAGCCGCAGTTCGCCCGGACCGTGCACCACCACCCAGTCGCCGTCGTCGCGCACCGGCTCCCATCCGAGGATGGTGCTGTAGAAACGGCCGAGTGCAGCTGGTTCCGGGCAGTCGAGCACGGTGTAGTCGACGGTGATCCTCGGTGGCGTCATGGCGGACAGAATAGCGGGAACCGACCGGGTAGCGTCTCCATACATGCCAGTCGGTTCTATATCCGTGATCGTGCCGTGCTTCAACGGTCTGCCGGACCTCGACGTTCAGCTTGCCGCGCTCGCCGCCCAGGACTACCACGGAGACTTCGAGGTGATCATCAGCGACAACGGGTCCACCGACGGATTGCGCGAGCATCTCGAGCAGCTGGAGTCTCCGTTGGATCTCCGCTGGATCGACAGCTCCGACGTCAGGGGCACCCCACACGCGCGGAACGCCGGCATCGAGGCCGCTCGTGGAGACTTCCTCGTCTTCACCGACCAGGACGATGCCGTGTATCCGAATTGGCTCACCGCGCTGGCCCGAGCCGCAGAGACGTACGACGCCGTCGGCGGTCCGATCGAAGTGCGGACGCTGAACTCACCGGAGGTGGCGACATGGCGCGTGGTGCCTGCACCGGACGATCGATTCGAGACGACCTATCTGCCGTACGCGCACGGGAACAACTTCGGAATGTGGCGGCACGTCGTCGATCATGTGGGCATGTTCGACGAGGGTTTCCTCGGTGGCGGTGAGGACACGGACATGTCGTGGCGCATTCAAGAGGCGGGCCTGACGCTCGGCCACGTGCCGGACGCGATGGTCGCCTACCGGCTGAGGACGACCGCGCGCGCAGCATTCGAGCAGGGCGTCGGATACGGGGCGGCCGCCTGCGATGTCCTCCGCAAGCACCGACCGTACGGAGCAGAACTGCCGAGCGTACGGGCGATGCTGTTGTTCGGCTACGGACTCGTCATCCGAAATCCGTTGCTCCCGAAATCGTTGTCGCCGCTACCCACCGGCATGTGGGCACTGAGTGCGGGCACCCTTCGAGGTACTGTCTCGCGGCGATTGCGGCACCTGCTGGACGAGCGACGGCTCAGCCGCCGAGCGCAGGGGCGATAGTCTCGAACCACGCATCGTGCAGGTGCTGCTCCCAGTGGTTCCACCAGTGCACACCGGTGCCGGTGATCTTGACGTTGGGTCGACCGCCTGCCGCCTGCAGCAACGGAACGAATGCACGGCTGCTCATGCCGGCTGCCGTCTCGAGCGGCACCATCTGCGCGAACCTGACGGGGTCGAAGCGGCTGCTCGCCGGGTTGAACACAGGGTCCGTAGCCGGTGAGCCGCTCCCCGAGGAGACGAAGACTGCCGTGTTGCGCAGTGCGCCCACGTTCAGCGACGGGTCGTTACGGATCCAGTCCGCGGACGGCCAGGTGCCCCACATGTTGCGCGCGTTGCCGCCCATTTCGCCGACGGCCACCGAGATGCCCTGCGCGAATCCGGGGCTGCTCGCCGTCGGGTAGCCGCTGAACGACGCCACCGCCTTGTAGAAATCCGGACGATGCGCGGCCAGGTTGAGCGCGGAGGTTCCGCTCATCGACAGTCCTGCGACGGCATTGTTGACGTTGTCACTGCCGAACCGATCGGCCATGACGGGCGGCAGCTCCTGAGTGAGGAAGGTTTCCCACTTCACCCGTCCGAGCTTGGGGTCGTCGCGCTGCCAGTCGGAGTAGAAGGTTCCGCCGCCGCCGAACGGAATGACCACGTTGACGTGCTTGTCGGCGAAGAAGCGCTCGACGTCGGTCTCGATGAGCCAGCCGCTGTTGTCCTCGGGCGCGCGCAGGCCGTCGAGCAGATACAGCGTGGGCGCTGGTCCGCCCCCGGCAGCGGTGAGCACCTTGATCGGGATGTCCTTGTCCATCGACGGCGAGTAGACGTAGACGAGCTCGGAGTCGGCCTTCGCCACACCGGTCCCCATCAGCACCGTTGCCATCGTGGCGACCAACACCGCCACCACGGCGAGCACCAGACTTCGTATCCGAGCATGCAGCATGAACATTGTCCCCTTGTTCGTATCCAGCCGACCGTCTCGGGGAGGGTAACAGCCCGGTCACGGCATCGCCTCTTCTAGCGCAGCGGGCTGTCGACGATCCACCATGCTGCATACGGCGGCAACCACACCGAGCCGGTGTCGTCGACCTGCAGATCGTGCTGCGAGAGAACCTCGACCGGGGCCGGGATTCCGAGTTCGATGAGCTGCGCGTGCGGGAACGACCGGTGTTCGGCGGTGACGTTGTAGAGGGCGACGAGAGTGCCGCTGGGATGCCGCCTGCGCACCACGAGCAGACCGTCGTCCGATTCGCTCTGCACGTCCACCGGCGCCTCGGCGTGCAACATCGGCAGACCGGCGCGCACCTTCGCAATGCGCGCGATACCGTCGAACACCCGCTGCGCGTCGCTCCCCTGCTGGAATCGGCCGGCCCGATCGGCGTCGGTCACGCGCGGCCGATGCACCCACCGATTGTCCTCGGCGTGAGCGGGTTCGTCGGCCCAGTTCGGGTCGCCAGGGGAGCCGAGCTCGTCACCGCTCCACACGACGGGAATCCCACCCCACCCGGCGATGACGGCGTGCGCCAGGAAGATTCGCCCGAATGCGCCGTCGGGATCCAGGCGGGACGGGCCGAGGCCGGTGAGCGCGGCCGCGGTTCCGCTGATCCGGCGGTCGCCGGTGTCCGGGTTGTACTGGAACACCAGGCCTTCGGCCCAGGAGCCGTCGAATTCCCCGGAGTACCAGTCGGCCAAGAAGTGGCGATGGCCTGCGCCCGAGAGCCCCAGTGACGCTGCGTCCCCGTCGTCGATGGCCCAACCGATGTCGTCGTGGCAGCGAACATAGGTCACCCACGTGCCACTCGGCGGAGTCGGCGGGAGTGCGGACAGGGCGTGACGCGCCAAAGCCGTACTGCCCGTTGCCAACATCGACCACACCTGCACCATCAGCGAGTTGTGGTACGCGATGTCCGAGACGCGCCCGGTGTGCCGCCCCTGACCAAGGTACGGCAGCAGGTCGCGGGGTCCGACGATTGCCTCGGCCTTGAACAGCGTGGCCGGAGCAGCGAGTCGAGCGGTGGCGCGCAGGGCCTGGGTGATCGCATGCACCTCGGGTTGGTTCTGACAGTTGGTGCCGAGTCGCTTCCACAGAAACGCGATCGCATCGAGGCGAAGCACTTCCACCCCGAGGTTGGCCAGATGCAGCACGATGCTGGCGAACTCCTGCAGCACAGCAGGATTGGCCCAGTTCAGATCCCACTGCCATTCGTTGAACGTCGTCCACACCCATTCGCCGAGCGTGTCGTCGAAGGTGAAGCTGCCGGGTGCGAAATCGGGAAACACCTCGGGAAGCGTGCGCTCGTACGAGTCCGGTGTGGTGCGATCGGGATAGATCAGAAAGTAGTCTCGATACCGCGGATCACCGGCACGCGCCTTCTCCGCCCATTCGTGTTCGCGAGCAACGTGATTGAGTACCAGATCGACCACAAGACTGATGCCGCGTCCGCGTAGCGTCTGCGCGAGCGCCCGCAAGTCCTCGTTGGTGCCGAGATCCTCGCGCACCGCGCGGTAGTCCATCACCGCGTATCCGCCGTCGTTGTCGCCGGGTCGCGGTTGCAGCAGCGGCATCAAGTGCAGGTAGGTGACGCCGAGCTCGGTCAGATGGTCGAGCCGTTCGCCGACTCCCCGCAACGTCTGTCCGTACCGGTCGACGTAACAGGCGTAGCCGAACATGTCCGGCTGCTGAAACCAATCCGGTTCGAGCAATCGGCGCTGGTCGAGCCGGTGCAGATCCTCGGGGCGGGCGGCATAGGCGTGCGCTGCGATCTCCACCATGGTCGCTGCCACGGCGTCGGGATCGGGGTAGACGGCCGTGACCGCGTCGTGCAGATCGGGGAACCACTGCTCGAGACGCAACTCGAACGTTTCCCGTCGGTGGGCGGGAAGTTCGGCGAGGATGTCGCGGGTGACGTCGGAGACGGTGGGGTGAACCATGGACTCATTCTGGCATCGACCCCGGCGTGCGGAGGCGCATACATCCGGTTACCGCGGGGTATCAGAGCGGCATGTCATTGCTGACCCGCACGCTGGACACGATCCTCGACAGAGCAGTCGTTCCCGGATACTCCCGCATCGGTGCGACGGTGCGTCGACGGTTCTGGGCCGCGGATCCGACGCCCTTCCCCTCCCCCATCGACATGGTGGTGACCGGTGCGTCGTCCGGGTTGGGTGCAGCCACGGCGAAGGAACTGGCCAGGTTGGGGGCACGGGTCCACCTGGTCGGTAGGTCGGCCGATCGGCTGGAGTCCGCGGCCGCCGGCATCCGAGCCGAGGTGCCCGAGGCCTCGCTCGTGGTACGTGAGTGCGATGTCAGCAATCTCGACTCCGTGGCCGAGTTGATCGCGGCTCTGGCGTCCGAGCTCACGTCGGTGCATGCTCTCGTGCACTGCGCCGGGGTGATGCCGGACGGGCGGCAGCTGTCTGCACAGGGACACGAATCTGCTTACGCCACCCATGTTCTCGGGCCGGTTGCGTTGACGGTGGGACTGCGAGAGCTGTTCGACGCCGGATCTCGGGTCGTCTTCGTCTCCAGCGGCGGCATGTACCCGGTGCCGCTGCAGTCCGCGGACTTCGAGTACGCGGACGGCAAATACTCCGGTATGACGGCATACGCCAGAACCAAACGCATGCAGGTGGTGGTGGCGGAGCAGTTGGCCGAACGCTTTTCGCTCGAAGACGATCCGGTGGTGCACAGCATGCACCCGGGCTGGGCGGCGACGCCCGGGGTCACCGGCTCGATGCCGCTGTTCGGTTCGGTGATGAAGCCGATTCTGCGGACCGCACGCGACGGGGCAGACACCATCGTCTGGCTCGTGGCAGCAGATCAGGCATTGACCAGCACCGGTACGTTCTGGCACGACCGGGCCCCGCGTCCGACTCATTACCCGTCCTGGCGTGGAGATTCACCACGCGTGCGAGATGCATTGTGGGCAAGCGTGGTCGAGGCAACGGGCATCGAGCTCTGACTTCGTTCACGGCTGGACTGCCGACTGCTGTCGCCCACCGACCACGTTCCGAACGAGCATCAGCAGAGTCAAGCCGGTGCCCCAGCCCATCATGCACAGAATGACACCCACACCCGATTGACCGGTGACATCGGTGCTTGCTTCGATGCAGAACGCAGTGGCGAACCCTGCCGTCGTGCCCAGCGCAGCGACGTGTCCACCGGTCTTCTCCCAGCGCGACATGCGTGCGGCAAGAAGGCACAGCACTACGACCGTCGCACCGCACGCGGCGACTTGCCAGGACGGGAATTCGTTCGGTGCCGGCAGACCCGGGCCACGGAACTCGCCCCGGTAGTCGGCAGACCAGCTCAGCCACCCTGCACACGCGGCGAAACCCGATGCGACAGCGACCGATCCGGTGGCCCACAAGCCGAGCGGGCCGCTCCCCTTGCTCTCTCGACGCTTCGAGAACACCGCCCACAGAACAAGAGCCCAGAACGTCGACGGCACACCGACGAACACGAAGACTATCCACAGGAACTGAGACCACGAAAAGTCGGCTGCCATGCCCCGACGCTATCCGACGAGCACCGGTTCGCTCGGATCACAGACCCAGCAGATCGGCGGACCGTCGCAGGCGCATCAGCACCTGAAGATCGAGAGCGTCGTCCGGGTCGCGCCACTGCGTACCGATCAGCCGGTCGATCGCGTCGAGCCGTTGATAGAGCGTGTTGACGTGTACCCCCAGGCTCGACGCGGTGGCCGAATGATGGCGGCCGTGGGCCAGATACGTCGACAACGTCTCCATGAGCGGGACTCCGCGCTTGGTCTGTTCTGCGAGCAGCGGCCCGAGCTTGTCCTCGGTGAGTTCGTCCAAGTGCTCACGGGCCATGTGGCTCAGCAGGATTCGGTAGATGCCAAGGCCACGCGCCGAGGACACGTCTCCATCCCGGCCGAGGGTGGTCAGCACGTCTGCAGTCTGTTGCGCCTCTCGGAACGCCGCCGCCAGAGCGTCGGCACCTCGCGCGGGTTCGGAGATCCCGACGGTGGCACGGGTGGCGATCATGCGGCGGACGGCGGCGGACTCGCGAGCAGGAACGACCAGCAATACCCTCGAACCCTGCTCTGCTACAACCGATCCCGGTGGTAGCGCAGCCGCTTCCAGCTCGGACCTCGACGCGTTTCCCTGCGCGACCGCCACGCAATACGTCACGTCCGGAGCCAGTCCGGCGCGGTGGAACTGCCTGCGTTCGTCGTCGGGTGACGAGGTCGGATGGAGCAGCAGGTCGAGCAGAAATGCGTCCTGCGCACGGCGTGCGGACTCCGCCGCCGCGCGCTCCTCGGCCAGCGAGAGCGCGATGGCCGGCACAGCCCGATCGAGAAGTAGGTGGGTCCGGCTGTCGTCCGGTCCGACGGAGATCAACGCTCCCAGAAAGCGTCCGGCAGCCACTACCCGGCGTGCGGTCATACCGTCGCCCACGGCAGTATCTGCGCCCGCCCTGCAGCGTTCGACCATGGCGTCGACCTGAATAGCTCTGTCTTCCAGCGCAACCGGTACGGACGCGCCATCGGCCACGAAGTACGCCGGGCATTCGGTGGCCGACGCCACCTCCCGCACCAGACTCCGTACGCCGCCGCCCTGGAGCACCACCTGGGTCAACGTGCGGTCCCACTGCAGGGTCTGCTCCAATTCCGCGGTGCGGAGCGACAATTCGGCGTTGAGCGTTTCGAGCTTGTCGATCGCTCGCACGTTCTCGATGGCGATGGCCGCGTGTGCGGCCAGTGCCGACAGCAGCGCGATCTCACTGTCTGCGAAGTCCCGCTCCTGCCGCTTGCATGCGAATAGTGCGCCGATCACGCGGTCGCCGACCCGGAGTGGCACGCCCAGTAGTCCGCGCATGTTCTCCGACCGCGCAGCACTGTCCGCTCCGGTGATGTGCCGAAATGCAGGTTCGCTCTGGTAGTCGGGTGTCCATGACGGCGAGGCCCCGCGCACGATCAGGCCGACGAGCCCCTCGTCCAGCGTGAGCCTGATGCCCACCAGCTTCGGCGTCAAAGCACCACTGGTGACCTCGATGACGAACTCGTTCCCGTACACCGAGCCCATGTAGGCCAGATCCACGCCCAGAAGTGTGCGGGCCTGGTCCACGACCTCCTGCAGCAGGATCCGATTGTCGCGCACGGTCGTCAGGCGCACCGCGATGTCGTTGAGCGCCGAGAGTTCGGTACTGCGCTGTTTGCGCTGATCGAGCAACGCGCGCAGCCTGGAGGCCGCGTACGCCTCGGCACCGGGATGTTGTCGACCGTGGGCTTCCAGTTCGTCGATGGACGCGTCGTCCAGCAGTAGTTCCATCCATGACTTCGCGGGCGACATAGAGAAAACCTACATTGGCCGAGACCCAGGTCACAGCTAGAGTCGACGTATGTCGCTCGTCGATCAGTTGTCGAACTCTCTCCCCGCGGATCGTCTCGTCGTCGATCCCGACGTCATCGCCTCATACCAGCACGACGAGGCGGAATGGGCCCCGTTTACGATGCCCGTTGCCGTCGTGCGGCCCCGCACCGCCGAGGAAGTGCAGGCTGTCGTTCGTGCATGCCTCGCTCACGGCGCGCCCGTTGTCACTCGCGGGGCGGGTACCGGGTTGTCCGGTGGCGCGAATGCCACCGAGGGATGCGTCGTGCTCGCCCTCGACGGTATGGACGCGATCAAGGAGATCGACCTGCTCGAGCGCTACGCCGTCGTGGAGCCGGGAGTGGTCAACGATCATCTGCGCGCAGCCGTCGCCGAGCAGGGTCTGTGGTATCCCCCGGATCCGGCCAGCGCGCCGTGGTCGACCATCGGCGGCAACGTGGCCACCAATGCGGGCGGGCTGTGCTGCGTGAAATACGGCGTGACCCGCGATTATGTGATGGGCATGCAGGTCGTCACCGGAACCGGCGAGCTGGTGCGGCTCGGGCGCAAGACCGCGAAAGGTGTTGCCGGATACGATCTTGCGGGGCTGATGGTCGGGTCGGAGGGCACGCTCGGCATCATCACCGAAGTGACCCTCAAGCTGCGCCCGCTGCAGGATCCGCAACGCACCGTTGCGGGCTATTTCGATTCGATCGTCGACGCCGGACGTGCCGTGGCCGCAGTTGCCGCCGCCGGATTGACGCCCTCCGCGTTGGAGCTGATCGACAAGCAGTGCCTCATCGCCGTCGACGCCTGGAAGAACATGGGTCTGTCGGTCGAGGCGAATGTGGTGCTGCTCGGACGAATCGACGATCCTGGCCTCATCGGAGACCAGGAAGCAGAGAAGATGCTCTCGTGTTTCGACGAGGCCGGGGCGACGTGGTCTGCGGTCTCGACCGATCAGGAGGAGGCCGACGCGCTGTTCGCAGCCCGACGGTTGGCGTATCCGGCGATGGAGCGGCTGGGTCCGGTGTTGACCGAGGACGTGTGCGTACCGAAGAAGCATGTGCCCGAGATGCTGTCGCGTATCGAGCAGATCGGCCTTCGTTACGAGACGACGATAGCCAACATCGCCCACGCCGGTGACGGAAACCTGCACCCGCTGCTCATCACGCCACACGACGACCTTCCGGCTCGCGCGCGTGCCCAGGCCGCCTTCGCCGAGATCATCGACGCTGCTTTGGAACTCGGCGGAACGGTGACCGGTGAGCACGGAGTGGGGCTGCTCAAGATGGACGGCCTGGTCCAGGAACTCGATCCGGTGGTGTTGGACATGCACCGCGCGGTGAAGAAAGCCCTCGATCCACACGGAATCCTGAACCCGGGCAAGGTGTTCGCGTCCTGATGTTGTTCAGGCCCTACGGTTGCGTCGATAGATTGCCGTTGTGCAGCACCGTCACCAGCAGACTCGGTAGGCCGTTGACCAGAAGAAGTACGGCAACCATGAGACCGATCGCCAACCACGGCTCGCTCAGCCAGAAATAGTTGCCGAGCTGGAGCACACCGTAGATACTCAGCAACCATCCGGCAGTCTGGGCACCGCGGACACGTCGGGCGGGTCTGACCGGATACGAGCCGTTCACGGTGGGCAACCTACGGCCGTAGTTCTCCCGAGCGGCGATTCGAGCTGCCACAACCTGCAGCAGAACAGCGAACGTGATGGCACACAACGCAAGCACCATGTATCCGTCACCCCTGTCGTCCGGTTCCTGTCAGCGCAGTCTCGCAGGCCGAGCAGTGATACGCCAGGGACGAGGGCCTAGTTCGGTCGGACCACACGGTTAGGCTGCGGGCATGGTGCGAACGGTGTGGTGGGCGTTGGCCGTTACCGCGATGGCCTTCACTGCGTGGAACGCGGCGTCGTTGACCATGTTCGACGTATCGATGGCGTGCTCCAAGATCGGCGAGAGCAGTCCCTATCAGTGCAGCGACCGTGCCATCGATGTGCTGGGGGTATGGCCCCTCATTCTCGTAGGGCTGTTGCTCGCCACGCCACCCGCGATGGCAGCGATAGCACTGCACAAGCGGTTCTCCTGGATCGCCGTCGCCGCCCTCGTTGTTCTGTTCATGGCCGGGATCGCGTTCGTGACCCACGACTCCTACTCGCGCTTGCTCGTCTTTGCTCTTCCGATGGCGATCGTCGGATCGATAGCCGCCGCGTTCCAGCGAACTGCCTCGGATGCACGCCGGCCGATGTCACCAACAGCTGGGCAATCGTCAGCAACAGCGCGAGTGCGGTCCCCGGGAGGCTTCCCAGAGTCGACACCAGCGATGGCGTCGACCCGCCCGCCGAGTGGAAACCCACGGCCGTGAGAACGACCATGGTCCCCGTAGCTGTCCAGGCCATCCACATTCTGCCCACGACCGCAGAGACCAGAAAGAGGGCAACCGGCATCGCCGACACGAAGACGAGTGGCACACCGAAATAGTCCAGTAGCGGCTGTTCGCAGCGTGCGGGACTCATCGACAAGCCCAGTTCGCAGTCGGTTATCTGGTACATCGGCCAATTCGACACCGAGACACCCAGTGCTACGGCAACGGCGGCGAGCACGACCCATCCGGTCCGAACAACTGACATCACGTGATTGTGTCATTGCCTGCGGAGACTCGACTGCAGCGACAACGAACTCTCCTCAGCGGCATCGCCGACGCTCGTCTCACCGGTTCCGTCGGCCCTTGGCCTCGGTTGCCGTCACACTGAGCGCGTGAAGATCACCGACGCTCAGCGGCGACACCGGCTCGTCGCGCAGCACTTCGCCCCCGCCTCGACCACCGAAGCGGTGGTGTCGTCACTGCTCGCACTGCATGCCACCGACCCGGCGACGGTGTACCTCTCGGTGTTGGCACGTGCTCGATCGCTGGGACTGGCCGATATTCGTGATGCGATGTACGAACGCCGGAGCCTGGTCCGCCTGATGGCGATGCGGCGCACGATGTTCGTCGTCGCACACGAGGACGTCCCGATGATTCATGCCGCCGCAAGTCTCGGGGTTGCGCGCACGATGCGGGCACGCTTGGTCAAACAAGTCTCGACGCTGCCCACCGAGCCGGTGATCGACAACGTCGAATCCTGGCTTGCCGCAACAGAGAAAGAGACCGAGGCGGCACTGCGCGCGATGGGAACTGCGACCGGAGCGGAGCTGTCCGCCGCAGTTCCCGGACTGAAGACGGCGTATCTGCCGACCACCGACAAGGTGTACGACGTCAAGCGATACGTCACTTCCGAGGTATTGGTGATGATGGCCGCCGAGGGCAGATTGGTGCGCGTCGAACCTCGGGGCGCCTGGACTTCTCGACGCCATGCGTGGGCACCGATCGACCACTGGTGGCCGGACGGGATTGCCCTCCTGGACGAGACCGAGGCCAGGGCGGACCTGGCTCGACGCTGGCTGGAGGTGTTCGGACCAGCAACCCTGGACGACCTGCAGTGGTGGACGGGTTGGAACAAGACACAGACTCGCGGCGCGGTCTCGGGCCTCGACACCGTGGCCGTCGAGCTCACCGAAGGCGACGGAATCATGTTGCCCGGCACAACCTTCGACAAGCCCGCCGGCACCAGTGTCATGCTGCTGCCCGCACTGGATCCCACGCCGATGGGCTGGAAACACCGAACCTGGTATCTCGGTGAACACAAGGCACCACTGTTCGACACCTTCGGCAACATCGGCCCGACCATCTGGTCCGACGGTCGCATCGTCGGTGGTTGGGCTGTCACCGGCTCCGGCGAGGTGGCCACCGAATTACTCGAAGACGTCGGCTCGACGGTGTCGAAAGCCGTTGCAGCGGAGGCCGAACGGTTCACCACCCTGCTCGACGGTACCGCGGTGGTCCCGTCGTTCCCGACGCCGTTGGAGAAGAAGTTGCGGGGGAAGAGGTAGCGGGTATTCGCCTACGAATTATTCAGATGCCCACCGTCACAGGTGGGCATCCGCACAATCTATGGGCACACCGTGGCGTCAGAAGGAGTAGCGTCCCTCGGCCCAGGCACGGGCTGCCGGCGGGGTCACCTCGTCGACAGGTTCACCGTCGCGGAAGTACTGCGTGTGCAGAATTCGACCTGCGTCGACGGCTTCCCGCCAGGCCTGAGTCGGGCCTTCGCCGAACCAGAGCCATGGCGTGATGTCGTCCATGATGACTACTGTGTCTGCGGTAGCGAACGAACGCAGATCGTCGAGGTCTGCGCGGGCACCCTCCACCGAATGGTCACCATCGACGAAGATGACGTCGAATCGCACGTCCGGGTGTTCCTTCGCATAGGCCGCGATGGTGGTGTGCGAGTCACCCTGAATCAGGGTGTGGCGGCCCGGAAAGTGTTCGTCGATATGGGCTTTCGCAGCGGGACTGTATTCATACGCGGCCAAGTCGAAGGACACGACAGTCACGTCGGGAGACGCTTCCAGGAACGCCCAACTCGAGAAGCCGGCATTGAACCCGACCTCGCAGATCAGCTCGGTACTCGGCCGGGCCGCAAGCGAGGACAGATATCTCTGCTCCGCCTCATCGGCTCCACGCTCGAAAGGTTCTCCAGCAGAGGCCGTCCGATGCACCAATGCTTCGAGTTCCTGCAGACCCATCTACGTTCTCCTATCGTCTGATCGGAGCGTAGCCGAGATCGCATCCGGGCACTGACGACCACGCTCACAGGTGAAGCTACCGATAGACGTCCCGACGGTGAGCAATTGCGATCACTCGCACCACAACTCGGTCTTCGTAGATTTGGTACACGACGCGAAACTCGCCGCGGCGGGCCGAAAACTTGCCCTCCAGTCGATCTCGCAATGGCTTGCCTGCTCGATACGGATTCTCCGCCAGCGGGCCACGGATGAACTCCCAGCAGGCAACGGCGATTGATTCGGGTAGCTGGTCGGTGAGCGCCGTGCGAGCCGCGGCGGTCAGTTCGATCGCATAGCTCACTTCGGAAGCCGACCACGCTCACGCATCTCGGCAGTGACGTCGTCGAGCGAGTAGACCTCGCCTCGATCCTCCGCCGCCTCGGCGTCCCTGATTTCTGCCATCAACGACTGATCACCGAGGATTTCGAGCGTCTCCATGATCGAGTCGTAGTCGTCCGCGCTGAGCAGGACCACCGCACGACGCCCCTGCCGGGTGACCTCGATGCGCTGATGAGTACGGACGGCTTCGTCTACGAGTTTCGACAGGTTCGCCCGAACTTCGGCAAGCGGCAGGGTCGTCATGTACAGAATTCTAGCGCGAATGGCCATGCACGCCGCGGTCCTGCTGGAGCTTCTGTCCTGGCGGTGGTTTCTCCGAGCCTCGTTGTCCCGCAGGGACCTACGGTCGACTGAACGCGCTTCAGTCGACCACCGAACGGACAATCTCGGCGATACGCTGCGCAGTCGCCTCGTCCACGGTCTCGAAAAACCAGGCCGCCGGCATCAACTCCCCGTCAACGCCACCGGCAGCGCGGAAGGCCGCCTTCTCGGTGATGGCCAGATTCAATCGATCGTCGTTGCGCAGCGTCACAAGCGCCGGCGTGCTCGCCGACGTCGCATAGGCGGGCATTCCGTACCAGATCCTCGGCTTCAACATGGGGGCGGCGGTCACGATGATTTCGTGCACCTGCTGCATGAGCGAACGCCGCGGTTCGTCCATCTTCGAGATCTTTTCGACCACCTGAGTCAGGTTTCTTTCGTCCTTCGACGACATGTCATGTCCTTTCGTCAACCGATGTCGGCCATCGGCGGAATGAAGATGGCGCATTTCTGCGCCGCACTCCATCCGGACATGTCCTGAGCTGGTCAGGCCTCTCCTCGATGATTCACGTGGTTGCCACGTGGAAGCGCAGTCGGTGGTGCCTACCACCGCGGCAAGAATATCCGACACTCGGTCGTACCGCGCCTCGGATTCTGCACATTCGTCGATCAGACGTCACGGCTCGAGCCCCGCGGCCAGCGTCGGCCAGCTCTTCGCAAGCTGGTCGGCCCAGTACGGCCACGAGTGCGTACCAGGACTGCCCAGATCGAACGTGGCCGGGATATTCAGCTCGACGAGCCTGTCGCGCAACAGTCGTGTGCAGAAGTCGGTGCCTACTTCGATCGCCCCGCCGATCACCAGCGTGTCGAGGTCTTCGAGCGTCTCGTACCGCTCGTGCGGACCGGGGAGGCCGCTGGCAGAAAAGAGGTAGATGGACATTCCGCGCAGCGCTTCCGCGTTCACCAGCAGGTCGTGGGCGGCCCAGCCCGCGTTGAGGGGCCCACCGAGCATGTTGTTCGCGTTGCCGCCGTACCCGGCGACGATGCTTCTCATGACGGTTTGCCCGAGTATGCCCTCGGATAGAAAGCACCCGCTGTACGCCGCGACGGCCGAGTACTTGTCCGGGTTCCGGGCGGCCAGCATCATCGCCGACTGAGCGCCCATCGACAGGCCCGCCACACCGTCAGTGCCGTTGCCCTCGAACTCCGCGTCGATCAACGGCGGAAGCTCCTGCGTCAGGAAGGTTTCGAAGCGGTAGCGGCCGAGGCGGGGGTCGTCGTTCTCCCAGTCGGTGTAGAAGCTCGCTGGACCGGCAAGCGGGAGAACCACGTTGACGTTCTTGTCACGGAAGAACTCCGCCGCGTTGCCCTTGCGAAGCCAGATGCTGCTCGACGGTTCGTTCTCCCCGGATCCGCTGAGCATGTACAGCGTCGGGCGCGGGCCTTTACGTTCCGCGGGGGTGAGAACCTGCACCTCGATGGTCCGATCCATGCTCGGCGAGTACACCGACAGCCACGTCAGCGTCGGGCCGGTATCGATTCGGTTCTCGATCCGCGCCGCCTGGCTCGGTGCAGGACTTTCGGTGTCGATGTCTTGAGCGGCGGCGGGCACGCCCGCTACGACGGTGAGCAGAACTGCAATCACCACCAGAACCGGCCGCACGCCGAACATAGAACCCCCACTGCCCGCGGCGCTCTGCGACCGCTGTTGTCGAGGCAGTCTTGCACGGAGGAAGGGCGAAAATCGGACAAACCGTCGGCATTTTGTGAAAAATCCGGGATTCAGATTGTTTTGTGCGAGTAGTTAGGCACCTACCGAGGCCGCGAGCTGCCCGTGGGCCATCAACAAGCGACATGCCCGGGTGACCTACTGAAGTCGCGCGTCAGGTTAGACGTTGAAGCGGAACTCATCGCTATGGGTTTGTTGATGTTGATTGATGATGAGTCCCTGACTTGAGCAGGGCGTTCGAGAGTTTGTTGCGTTGGAGAGCTACGGCAGGAATTGGACCTACTGCGTGCGAGCTGGTACCCGGACATGAACGATCCGACGTTGCAGCGGTGGTTCGACGGCGGTCGCTGGACTTTCGCGACACTCCCACGGCAGCCATAGAGGGCGCGCGCTGGCGCGAGACCCAAGAAATTCAAAAAGACGACCGCACATCAACGGATCCGGCCACAAGCTCACACCGGCCCCGCAGCTAGTCACCCAGGTCCCCCGCATCCCGCACCGTACCTTCATCGCCAGCAAGCCACACGAATCGCGACCGGCCAACGTTGGACAGACTCAATACACGTGTCGGTTTGAGCGAAAGACGGACTGAATGCAAAAGTCGTCTTTACTATCTCGGAATAGCGCGTCCACGCCCGCCAGAGTACTTTTCCCGAACGATACGAGAGCCTTCGAAGGGTCAAAAGTTACGCTGACACAGATGCCCCGGCGAGCGTACTCTCGCGCGCCCATGCCAGTTGACGGTTTGCCGACATAGCCTTCGCGTCGACCGACAGTGAACTGGGCTCAGCCGTCGCAGCTTCCGCCCATAGCGTCGGCGCACGCAGCGTTTGTCGCTTTTCGAGGGCCAGATCGAGGACCATCTCAACCTGCTCTGCGGCATCCCACAGCGATTCCGCGAACGACGGTTCATCGCCGCGCTTGGGGATCCGAAACGACTCGGTCCCGAACATGTTGCCGGTTTTTCGCCACACAAACGCATCTCGATCGCGCAGTCGGGAACGGACACTTTCCAGCAGACCTTCGTTGCTTGGGGCGGCGAAAACCTGCTGTGCCTCAAAATCGTCCAGGTGGACGAACAACCCGAGTTGGTCCGGGTAGTCCTCATGGAAAATCCAAAGCAGCCTGGCACCACCTGGAATCATCGACAGGGTGATACTCGGGAGCCCGTCCCAGTGCTGAAGGATTGTCGGTCGCTGCGGCGGCTGAACACGTACCCATGCGGGAATGTCAGTCGGTGGCATCAGCGGCAACTCTCTCCAGTTCCAGTTCCACCAGTGTGACACGGTCATCGGATTCCCACCATGCACGGTGAGCGGGCTCGTAGATCATCGCGGTGGCTCCATCCGGGCAGGCAGCTTCGATTGCCGCCATATCGCCGTAGACGCTGACATGCTCTGGGATATTGCTGGTGGGCGTCGCCATTGGGTAGTAGCGGTTCTCCAAAAGTCGGTAGGAGTCGAAGTATCGGACCGCGTCCTTCCTCCTCTGCCTCAGCGGGGCGGTCATCCGACGGACCCGCTTCGCTGTATGTTCCACGGAGTGCCGGCCGTGGAGCATCGAGATATCGACTTCAACCCATGGATCGTGGTTGAGCTCCCGCCACTTCGGGGTCTCGGCAAACACAAACGTGCCATCCGCCCGCACCCTCCCGAGGTGCGTCAAGAGGGTTCGCTCGGTGACGCCGCTCATGCTGCGAACTTGCCGGCCCATCCAATCATCGGGATCGCCGTCCGGGCGAGTTATCTGCACGATGCCGGTATCGACGAAGCAACGGTATTTGTTACACCGACCCAAAACCGGCCAAATCAAAGTAGCGTCGTCGGTGACGATGCGAAGAAGTCGGCCGAGGATGGACGCTACGATCGTGCATTCACACAGAATGTCGACCCTTTGCTCGAAATGCCTATGCGAGGCGATGGTTGGTGTTCGTAAGATGCGCGCATGACAGAAGCCGGAATCACACTTCACCCCGTACATCGCAGGGATACCGTCATCGCGGACGGAACCATGTGGCACTGGGGGTGGTTGGCTGTCGACAACGCCGACCGTCTCGCCATCGGCGTAATCACCACTGCCCTTGACCGGGATGACGAAACTGCCGCCGTAATACAGATTCTGTACTGTCGACGGTACCCGCTGGGTTCGACGTTGGCCCTGCATGCCAAGCATCAAACTTCCGAACTGGGAGCGATACTTTATCGCAGTGGCGAAGCAACCAGCAAGGGCGAGATAGCTTGCGTAGCTGCGGGCCTCGAAATCTATCGGCCACAGCGGCGCGTTACTCGAATTGGCCCCCCGCCGCGTCCATTTACACCAGATGTCGCTGCGACGATTGGTCGAACAAAACTCGAATTAGCAGCAGAGCTATTTGGAGTCGGAGTCATTCCGCCCAAGCCCCAGAGCCCGCTTTAAGGGCCCCGACATCGTTCTCATGGTGCCCCTCCGTCTATCACGTCAGGCGCTGCGCCTTTTTTCACGATTCGATCGACTTCGTGGCGGACGGCATTGTCCGGGTCCCGGAGGTACAGGCTGAGGTTGTACTCAGTTTCCTTGTATTCCCATTGTGGTCCGTAGGTCATGCTGCACTCCTGTGTCGTATGGGTCGTACCAGGGCTTGGGCCTTCGCCGGCAGCCCTTGCGGCCCGGAGGTTGTTTATGGCTGCCTCATCGGTTGCGATGCGCTCATGCTCGTGGGCCGCGGTCTCGATGCTTGGGTTGTCGTCCCGAGCCGTGAGGGCCACAGCATTGGGGGCGCGGGCGCTCGGAGAGACGTTGGGGTCGTACACAACGCCGTCAACGTTCCTGACGACGATCTCTTCAGTTCTCACGATCCCCGGCCGCTTGCTCAGGGCGGTCGATGGCCGGTGCCAGTCCGCCGGTTCGCTTCTCGCATAGTGCTTATGCCTTAGCGCTGCGAGACGTGCGCAGTCTGACGTGTGTCTGTTGGACTGTCGAAGATTCCTGGTCCGTCGCCGGTCGTGCCGGCCTTGATCTAGCCACGTCCGGCCTCCCGACCGGCCCATTCGAGTGCTCTCTGCGAGATAACTTCGAGGGCTGCTTCTCATTCGGCGTCACTTAGGGCACTCGTCGTGGCCAAACTCGATCAACTGAGCCGCTCAGTCGCACAAGCCTCTGCCATGCTCGATCAGGCAGCCAAGGGTGGCTGGCGCATCTTCTCCGCCGACCTCGAAATCGACACCATCACGCCCGCCGGCGAAGCCGCGGCAGGAATGATGATCGTGTTCTCGCAGCGCGAACGCCGACTCATCTCGCAAAGGGCGAAAGGCGCGATTGCGATCAAGAAAGCTCAAGGCATGCGCCTTGGGAGGCCCTCCGTACTACCCCACGACGTTGTAAATGGAATTGTTCATGCTCGCCATTCAGGACAGTCGGTCAGCACAATCGCCCGGAACCTGACCACCGCGAACGTGCCAACAGCGAGCGGCGTTCCAATATGGCACGCGTCCACAGTCCGGGCGGTCCTTTTCAAGCCAAGATGCAATGAGCATGGCTAGCCCTGACTGGCATCACTAGCCATCTTCAGGGTCAGCGAGCTCCGCATCCGACTTAGCGTGCATCGCTCCGGTCAAAACCTCAACTGTTGACTCCTCGACGGGTTCTCGATACCTCAACACCCTGAGCGCAGCGGACGAGAGTTCAGCTAGAGTCACCGGCTTATCTGCGAACACAATTGACGCATCAAAATCAACGTGTACGTCAGTGACCTCATTGTCATCACTGTCGGCAGCTGGCACTGCCAAACCCAGACTTCGAACGTAGTATATGTCGTCCACCGACTCCGTGATGCTTTCGACATCCTCCGAGACGTCGTCACTACCTTCTGCATTAACCCGAATTGACCTTGAAATCCCTTTCAAGCTCACTGAAGATACTCTGAATTTGTCCAAAGAACCAGTCAGTTCAGGCCACAGAACTGCAGACTTGCCGCCCCTACCTCGAATAGATTTTCCAGATGGCGCCAGATGAAGTCGGGAACCTCCAAAGTTGACACCCAGCGTCGACCCATAGATTGCCCAGACACCATCTGCACGGGAGTCGATTTCTGCTTGCGTCGCGTTATCTGATGCAAGCTGCTCTAGGCCGATAGATGCTCGGCTTCCAGACCAGGAGCTTAAATTCGGTCCCACCAAGGGCGACAAATTGATGTGCTCAAGAGCTTCCTTGATCTCGATCAAGTCTGAAAATGAAAACATAGAACCGACGTATCTCCAGAACCCAGCCGACTCAGTGACGTCTGGATTCTGCAGCAACCAAGGAACTATCGTGCGCATCTCCGACACGTTAAGCACATCATGCGAATCTTCAGGCAGTGTCACTTCTTCCGAGGACAAGGCCACCTGGATCAGTCTCGCTGTGCGAGTGATCTTCGCTGCCGCTTCGGGGAGAAAATACGCTGACAAGCGTTCCGAAAATAGGCTTTGTTCCGCCTCAGGTTCCGAGTTCTGCAGCGTCATGAGTTCGTGGACTCGGTCCGACGTGAGCAATCCGCGGCCCCCACGTGCCAAATTTGCCCTTATCAACTCGCCCACGGGGGTTTCGGATTCTTCTGCACCCAAGGTTGAGACAGCATCTAGCGACTCGGGGTCAGAGATCAATGTATCTGGCGCAGATTGAGACTGCCGCTCAATTGCCTCGACAGGGCCCTCATGACGTTCAGTCCCCCGGAGAGCGAGAACAAACGGCTTGACATCGTTGAAGCGGACGGCGTCGTTAGCGGCCACGATAGACTCATAAGAATTGCGGAGATACAACCGGCGTTCCGTCTTGTCCGGCCATTTAATAACAAAATCTGGTACCGCAGAATGGTTGAAGTAGCTGGTGTCTACTAGGTCTGCCGTTTCGTCAATTCGTTCAAATTCACGCCTCACGGCCAGCTTTACTCCAGCGATGTAGTCACTTGGATCTACCACTGCTGTAGCCACGTTCAGTTCTGCTGAAAATTCACTCATAGCGTATGCGCCTTCCGCTTCAGATTGGCAAGGACCAGCATTAGCTCTTCATGGGTCAAGGAAATTTCTTCCTGCTTCTCATGCCAAACCAGCACCCAAACGCGCTCGGATACAGACCTCAAGATCGTTCTATCGATCTCTCGACCAGCCAACAGGGCCGAATTCTCGGCAATGGCGGATTCAATTTTGTCCTCGGTGGCCAAATCCTTCCAACCACTCAAATAAAATGGGTGCGAAGTGACCCAGAAAAATTCACGCTTCGCGTCTGCACCTAGCGATTCCATCTCGTAGACAGTTGAACTGTAAGCCGTCGCAAGGAACTGCTTGAAGTACTTGTGTTGGCCTCCAGGCGAACGATACTTCTTACTTTCAACGACGATGGGCGCTCGGTCACCGCCAAGGAAGGCTCCGGCTAGGTCGAACTTCTTGACGGACCCATCCAGGCATCGGATCGCGCACTGGGCAACGTTTTCGTACACGTTCCAGTTCAGCTCCATGAAGGTGGTCGCTTCCATCCACCGCTGGACGGACGCAACCCCGTCACGTCCGATCTCCTGGACTTCCTCTGCATCTACAGCCATCCCGGAATGCTATGCGTTGAGATATGTGAACAGCAGTTCAACCCAAAGTTTTGCGGTTGTGTCGAGTTGTACGGTCCGTTGGCGGGCACCTCTGCATCTGGTACGTGGCTACTCATTGGCCATTCATAGCGGAGCCGTCCGACAGATTTTCACCCTCGGCATGCTGGAACTCATGAAGGGCCGGGGCGGTTATACGAAGTTCCGCGCCAGACCGGCGGTACCTCAAGAGCGACTAAGAGCCAACTGTGCGTCACGGACTAACCAGGCCGCCTAGAGCGGTGCCTTGCTCTTCGGAGGCTGGCAACCAGTGGTCGGGTTCCACGGTCTACTACCGTACGTGGTAGCACGATAGTAGATATTACTGACGCTCAGCTTCTACCAAGAGTGGTCATCGCGGCAGGTGTCGGTCCCAGGAACTGTGCAGGCGATAAACCTCGCTGCGAACGGCGTGAACTTCTCGAACGTAGCTCTCACTGACCTGCGGCCATCGCATATCGAGCACTGGGTCAAAGCGATGTGCGACTTAACCACTCGAACCCTGGACGATCAAAACGAGATTCAACAACGTCCGCTCGGTGCTCAAAGCAGCCAAGCGTGACAAGGTACTCGGTGATAACCCGACCGAGCGAGTGGCTCTCCCCCCGGCGCCGCGTCGAGGCCTACATGCGGATCCCAGAACCAGCACAGTTAGGCGACTTGGTCAGAGTCTCCGACGATGACTTCACGGCGCTCGCAGCGTTCGCCGGTCTTCGTCTTGGAGAAGCCGCTGTGCTTCAGGTCCATGACATCGACTTTTTACGAGGTGAGATCCACGTCCGCCGGCAAGTACAGCGTGCCAACGGCGGCGAGGCCGAGTTTCGGGCACCCAAGCACGGCAGCGAGCGAACGGTCCCAGCCACAAACGGCCTGTTGAACTTCTTGCAGAGCACATCCGGCTTTGGCTACCAGCGGTTGATGCGCCTGACGCACGGCCGTTTCCTGGCGAGAACGGGCACCCCATGCATCAGAACTCGGTCGGTTATCGGTGGCGTAAAGAAAAAAGCAAGGTCGTGCCGCCTGACTGGCATTTGCACGACCTTCGACACTTGTTTGCTTCCGGACTCATCCACACAGGATGCGATGTGTTCACTGTTCAAAAGGCGCTTGAACACAGTTCGCCAAACGTCACCCTGTCCACGTACGCCCACCTCTGGCCGAATGTAGATAACCGGACGCGTAAGGCCGCGGACTCGACATTCAACGAGGACGTTCAGCCGACCACGACCGATGCAGCGGAACAGTCTCGCGGCTGATCGGGAGATCTACTGCGGACCACGAGCTCAAACTTCAGAGCTGACCTGGGCGCTACACGTTGAAGCGGAACTCCACCACATCGCCGTCGGACATGATGTAGTCCTTACCCTCGATGCGCACCTTGCCCGCGGCCTTGGCCGAGGCCATAGAACCTGCGGCAACGAGGTCGTCGAACGAAACGATTTCGGCCTTGATGAAGCCGCGCTCGAAGTCGGTGTGAATGACGCCTGCTGCCTGCGGGGCGGTGTCTCCCCGGTGAATCGTCCACGCGCGGGCTTCTTTCGGGCCTGCGGTGAGGTAGGTCTGCAAGCCCAGCGTGTGGAAGCCGGCGCGAGCCAACGCGTCGAGACCGGGCTCGGTCTGTCCGACGGATTCGAGTAGTTCCGCTGCCGACTCCTTGTCGAGTTCGAGCAATTCCGACTCGATCTTCGCGTCGAGGAACACCGCATCGGCGGGAGCGACGAGGCGAGCCAGTTCGCCGATCTTCGCGTCGTCGGTCAGCACCGACTCGTCTGCGTTGAACACGTACAGGAACGGCTTGGTGGTGAGCAGCTGGAATTCACCGAGCAGCTCGAAGTCCAGCTTCGCCTTCGCCGAGAACAACGTCTTGCCGTCGTTCAGCACGGCCTGTGCTGCCAGCGCCGCGTCGAGCGCGGGCTTGCGATCCTTCTTGATCCGCACCTCTTTCTCGAGGCGCGGGATAGCCTTCTCGAGAGTCTGCAGATCGGCGATCGCGAGTTCGGTTTCGATGACCTCGATATCGGCGGTCGGGTCGACGCGACCGTCGACGTGCACCACGTCGTCGTCGGCGAAGACACGAACGACCTGGCAGATGGCGTCGGCCTCACGGATGTTGGCGAGGAACTTGTTGCCCAGGCCTGCGCCCTCGGACGCGCCCTTGACGATGCCGGCGATGTCGACGAACGACACCAGCGCAGGCACGAGCTTCTCCGAACCGAACACCTCGGCCAGCTTCTCGAGCCGGGGATCCGGCAGCGCAACCACACCGACGTTGGGCTCGATGGTGGCGAACGGATAGTTCGCGGCCAGCACATCGTTGTTGGTCAGTGCATTGAAGAGGGTGGACTTGCCGACGTTGGGCAGTCCGACGATTCCGAGGGTGAGGCTCACGGTCTATGGAGTCTACTTTGACGACACCACCAGCTCGGACAGTGCCCGGCCGGCGTCTGGGCCGTGGGCCGCTGGAGCCGGCTGATCCGACCGAGTTCACCGGTCAAGGGGTGATCGCCGAACTCGGGTCCCAGCTCGCCAGGATCGGCAGGACTTTCGCCGTACTCGACCCTTCCTCGACCGTGTAGACGATCAGACTTTGATCCGGCTCGCTCGGCGACGTCAGAAATTCGATCCCGAATTGCAGAGTGCCTGCCGCGGGGTGCTGAATGAACTTGGTTGCACCCGCAAAGTGGTACTCGACGCCATGAAGGCCGGCACACCGGCAGGCGCGGTGCTCTCTCCGCAGGACATCGCCGACGGCGTTCAGTTCCTGGTCTCGGACAACGCCGCGATGGTCCACGGAACGACGCTCTACGTCGACGGCGGCATCTCGATCACCCGCGGGTGAGCAGCACACCGCCGTCGACCCCATCACATGGTCGAGACGACCAAGCCGATGAACGCGAGGTAGAGAACGATGAAGGCACCGAAGAGGATCAGTGACAGCTTCCCGAAGAACCCGGCACGATTCGACGAATGCTGCGCTCCCTGAACATCTCCCATCATCCACAGCGGGTGCACCTTCAGTGCGTGGTTGAACGCCGGAATGGCCAGCGGCCAGAAGAAGATGATGGCCACGACGGCCCACCCGGCATTCGACGACGGCAGGGTGGGCGTCCGCGCAGGCGGAAACGGTTGTACAGCTGAAAACGGTTGCTCGTACGGACCTGTCATGAGAATTTCCCCCCGATTGTTCGATGACGGACAACCAGTAGGACGCCGCATCGTCGCGTCCGGTTCCATCGGTCGCTACGTCAGGCGTTCTCCGCCGGGGGTGGTGGCGAAGATGTGGGCATGTGCCTCGTCGATACGAACGTGGACGACCTGCCCCTTCTCTGGCGGGTTGCGCCAGTCGACGCGGGCGACCAGATGCTGAACCTGACCGTTGATGGTGGTGTTGCCGAACACGAATGCCTCGGATCCGAGTTCCTCGACCACGTCGATGGTCAGTTCCAGACCGCCCGAATCCGCGATCTGGACGTGCTCGGGTCGAATTCCGAACACCACTTCACGCCCTCTCGCGGCCGTGAGCACGTCGCGAGAAACGGGAACCAGTTGCTCGCCGATCTGCACGCCGCCGTCGGCGATGGGCACAGTGAACAGATTCATCGACGGTGAGCCCATGAACCCGGCAACGAACACGTTCACGGGGCTTCGGTAGAGCTCGCGAGGAGACGCGCACTGCTGCAGAACACCGGATTTCAGCACCGCCACCCGGTCGCCCATCGTCATGGCCTCGACCTGATCGTGGGTGACGTAGACGGTGGTGGTTCCGAGCCGGCGTTGCAGCTGAGCGATCTGGGTGCGGGTCTGCACTCGCAGTTTCGCGTCGAGGTTCGACAACGGCTCGTCCATGAGGAACACCTGTGGCTGACGAACGATGGCTCGCCCCATGGCAACTCGCTGGCGCTGCCCACCGGAGAGCGCCTTGGGTTTGCGGTCGAGGTAGTCACCGAGGTCGAGCATGTCGGCGGCCTCCCCGACGCGTGTGCGGATCTCGGCCTTGTCGGTGCCGGCGAGTTTGAGTGCGAAGCCCATGTTCTCGGCGACGCTCATGTGCGGGTAGAGCGCGTAGTTCTGAAAGACCATCGCGATGTCGCGATCCTTGGGCTCGGAGTGCGTGACGTCGGTGCCGCCGATCATGATGCGGCCGCCGTCGACCTCCTCGAGACCGGCGAGCATGCGCAGCGAGGTGGACTTACCGCAGCCGGACGGGCCGACGAGGACGAGGAACTCGCCGTCCTCGATCTGCAGGTCGAGCGCGTCGACTGCCGGCGTACTGGATCCGGGGAAAAGCCTGGTTGCGCGGTCGTACGAGATTGTTGCCATGAGATTGAAATCCCTCCACCGGCAGGAACGTGCCGGACGATCCGAGTGGGCTGAACAGGGGTGAGCGCGGGGTCTCTCCTAGTGGTCTCGGGTGGCCTGCGCCGGCGGCCGCGTCCGGTTGGGCACCGGTCCGGTGCTGGCTCGAACGGTCAAGGTGATCGGTGCGGTGACGGCGCGGGGTGCGCCCTCGTCTGCGACGGGGTTCAACACGTCGAGGATGAGGCGAGCGGCGATTTCGCCTTGCTCGCGTACGGATTGGCGGACGGTGGTCAGGTCTGTCAGCGCGGCGACGGGATGATCGTCGATCCCGACGATCGAAATATCCTCGGGGAACCGCATACCGCGTCGACGCAGAGTTCGCATGGCCCCGAGTGCGAGTTCGTCGCTGTGTGCAAAGACTGCGGTCGGCGGATCGCCCTGGGCAGCGTCGAAGATGTCGTCCATTGCAGCCGCGGCGTTGAGTCCGCCCCAGTCCACATCACGGATGAGCGAATTGTCGACGGCGACACCGGCGGCGGCCAGTGCGTCGACGTAGCCCTCCGAGCGCCCCGATCGCATCGGCCACCCCGGCTGGTCGGGATCGTGTGCGGCGATCATCGCTATACGTCGGTGGCCGAGCTCGACGAGGTGGTCGACGGCCATTCGACCGGCCTGATAGTCGTCGATGCAGACGTACGGATACGCGGCACTCTGCCCACCTGCCGCGACGATCCCGACGCCCATCAGCTCGAGCCTCTCCTGCTCGACGCGATCGACCGGAAAGGCAACCACCACAACGGCATCGACTTTTCGACGCGCGGGCAACCTACTGAAGAAGTCCTGGCGATCCTCGGGTCCCCCGACCTGATAGAGCAGCAGGTCGACGTTGGCCGCGGCGAGCACCGTCTCGATTCCATTGACCATCTCACCGAAGAACCAGCGTTCGACGTGCGGAACGACCAACGCCACTCGCTGCGTTCGGCTCCCACTCGCCAGGCGTACCGCGTCCGGCGACACCACGTAGTCGAGGCGTCGGGCGGTAGCAAGAACTTTGTCTCTCGTCGCCGCCGATACGCCGTAGGAATTGTTCAGGGCGCGTGAGGCGGTCGTGAGGGAAACGCCGGCTTCACGAGCGATATCGCTCAAGCTCAGGGATCCACGTTGGTCGGTCACGAGGCGAGCGTAACCCCAACCACTTGATTTCGGAAGCGCTTCCGACATATGCTCCGGAAGCGCTTCCGAACTGTGATGCGCATCTCACTGCGGAGGTACGATGAATTCACATCACACAGCTGGATCGAGGTGGATGCGACGCCTCGCGGTCGCCGCCTGCGCCGCACTTCTTCCCACCGCGGCGGCCTGCGCACCGCCCGGCGGTGGTAACACCACCAGCTCTCCCGCGGCTCCCGTCGAGGTCAGTACCGATCTCGGCACCGAGCCGATCGAGCTGACCCTCTACGACGGTGCCGGCCTGAAGGCGATCGACGAAGCCCTGATCGCAGCGTTCACCGAACTCCACCCGAACGTGACCATCACCGCCCGCTACGACCCGGACGACGTTCAGGCAGTCAACGCGCCCCGCGTGATCAGCTCTGCGGATCCGCCCGACATCGCGCGGATCATCGCACTGCCGGCTGCGGTGAACAACAACCAACTGACCGTGCTCGACCCGTGGGCCGAGGCCTACGGATGGAACGATCTGCCCGCGGGCCAACTGGCCATGTATCGCGTCGACGAGAACGGCGTCCGAGGCAGCGGGCAGCAATACACGATGGCCAGCGGATTCACCGTCACCGGCCTGTACTACAACAAGGCACTCGCCCGCGAGATCGGTATGACCGAACCACCATCCACGCTCGCGGAATTCGAGGCCGCGCTCGCATCCGCGAAAGCCGCAGGAATCCTCCCCATCATGGCCGGCAACAAGAACGCTCAGGTCACCTTCGCCGTCCAGATGATGCTCAACACCTACCTGGGGCGAGACGCCATGAACGACTGGGTCTTCAACGCTCCGGGTGCGACCCTGGACACTCCGACCGCAGTGGACGCAGCATCGGTGGTCGCCGAGTGGGCGCAGCAGGGCTACTACCCCGAGGACACCAACGGCACCGACGCCACCACTGCCGCAGGCAGATTCGCCGAGGGCGAGGGGCTCTTCTACGCATCGGGAAACTGGGACTCCTCGACGCTGCAGACCAAGTTGGGCGACAACGTCGGCTTCATGCTGCCACCCACACGAGACGGAAGCGTGCTGGCGATGTCGGATCCGGTCTCGAATTTCGCGATCCCATCCGGTTCCGACAACAAGAACGCCGCCGCTGCGTTTCTCGACTTCCTTCGCTCGGACGCCGGTCGGCAGGTTGCCGTCGATGCCGGGTTCGCACCGTCCGGCACCGGCGACGTACCCGCCACCGAGCCCGGATCCGTGGGCGCGGACGTCCAGGACGCCTTCGGGCGACTCGTCGACGGCAACGGCCAGGTTCAGTTCGTGCAGAACGCCACCAACGGCATGACCGGAACATGGCTGCCGCAGGTCCAGATGCTCGTCGCGGACAGGACCACGCCCGCCGAGATGATGAGCGCCATCCAATCCGCCTACGAGCAGGACCTTCTGAAATGACCGCCACCACGCACCGAACCCAGTCCCCCACGGCCGCAACGATGCCGAGACACCCAGCCGGGCGAGTGGAACGAATCACCCGCGCACGACGCGCCCTCACCGGCTGGCTGTTCGTCCTCCCCGCAGCGTTGGTCTACGGCGTGTTCGTTCTACGGCCCCTGTTGACGACCATCTGGTATTCCTTCTACAACTGGGACGGCATCTCGGTCGGCAGCTGGGTAGGGCTCGACAATTACGGCCGCGTACTCACCGACCCGCAGCTGCTGTCGTCGATCGGGCACGCGTTCTTCCTCATCCTGTTCTTCACCGTCTTCCCGGTCATCGGCGGCCTTCTCGTCGCTGCTCTGTTGCAGGAGATCCGAATACGTGGCCTCGGAACTGCTGCCCGTACGTTGCTGTTCCTGCCGCAGATCATTCCCGGCGCAGCAGCCGCAGTGGCCTGGGTGTGGATGTTCTCCAGCAACGGAACCGTCAACCAGGCGCTCTCGGCGATCGGCCTGGAGAGCATCACTCGGTCGTGGCTCGGCGACTTCGACTGGGCACTGCCCGCCGTCGGAATCATCGGCACCTGGCTGGGATTGGGATTCTGCACCATCCTGCTGATCTCCGGCATCGGAAAGATCGACACTTCGATCTACGAGGCCGCCCGCATCGACGGTGCCGGCTTCTTCCACACCTTTCGCTACGTCACCGTCCCGGCACTGCGAGCCGAAATCGGAGTGTGCGTCACCGTCACCGTCATCGCCGCCCTCGCCAGTTTCGACATCGTGTTCATGTCCACCCAGGGCGGTCCGGGATACTCCACCACCGTCCCCGGCGTGCAGATCTACCAACTCGGATTCACCGAATCCCGGGTCGGGCTCGCCAGCGCACTCGCCGTCGTCCTCACCGCGTTGATCCTGGTGGTCATCGTGCCCCTCCAGCGCATCTTCAGGGAGAAGTGACCATGAAAACCTCCGTACGTCAACGGGTTCCAGGCCTGGCACTGCTGATCGGCACGATGATCTTCTCGATCCTGCCGCTACTGAGCATGCTCTCGGCCGCGCTGCAACCGCAGGGCACCGTTCCGCTCGGCCTGTCCTGGCCGTCGGACCCCCAGTGGCACAACTTCGTCGACGCATGGCGGGTAGCCGAGGTGACACCACTGTTGATCTCGAGCATCATCCTGGTCGCGGGAGTGGTACCGGTCGCGGCCCTGTTCGCCGCGATGGCCGGCTACGGACTCGGTCAGCTGAAAGTCCCCGGCGGTACTGCGGTGTTCCTGCTTCTCCTCCTGGGCCTGACGCTCCCGAGGGAAGCGACGATCGTTCCGCTCTACTACCAGCTGCGCGAGATGAACTTGCTCAACACCAGATTGGGGCTGATCCTCGTACTCATCGGAACGTTCATGCCCTTCGCCGTCTTCTGGATGCGCGCGCACTTCCTGTCGATGCCCAAGGAACTCACCGAAGCAGCATCACTCGACGGCGCGGGTGCATGGAAAGCGTTCCGATACATACAGATTCCCCTGGCAGTACCGGCCCTGGCGTCGATGTGCCTGCTGCTGTTCCTGTGGACGTGGAACACGTTTCTCCAGGCCATCGTCTTGATCGACGACCCGGCCAAACGAACGATGGCGGGGGCGCTGCAGAACTTCGTGGGTCAGTACTCCACCGATGTGGTTCTGCTCAACGCCGGCTCGTTGCTCATCATGGCTCCCACCATCGTGGTGTTCCTCATCTTCCAACGCCACTTCGTGAAAGCGATGATCTCCGGTGCCGTCAAGGGCTGACCTCACGACCATCGAAAGCTGCACTCCCAGAAAGAATATGATGACCGACATCCAGAATTCAGTTCAGCCCGTCTCGACGAGCGACATCGATGCCGACTGGTGGCGTCAGGCAGCGGTCTACCAGATCTACCCGCGCAGCTTCGCCGATTCCAACGGCGACGGGATCGGCGATCTCCGCGGCATCACGAACAAGGTTGCGTACCTGAGCGATCTCGGGATCGACGCGGTGTGGCTGAGTCCCTTCTACCCGTCGGCGCTCGCCGACGGGGGATACGACGTGGACGACTATCGCAACGTCGATCCCACCATCGGCACGCTCGACGAGTTCGACGAACTGGTCGCGGGTCTGCACGACGCTGGAATCAGGATCATCGTCGATATCGTCCCCAACCACACCTCGAATCGGCACGCCTGGTTCGAGGAGGCACTCGCATCACCGCGTGATTCGAAGGCCCGTGCACGCTACATCTTTCACGACGGTCGCGGCGAGAACGGTGAACTCCCGCCCACCGACTGGACGTCGATGTTCGGCGGCAGCGCCTGGGAGCGCATCACCGAGCCGGACGGAACGCCCGGCCAGTGGTACCTGCACCTGTTCGCCCCGGAACAGCCGGACCTCAACTGGGACAACCCCGAAGTCAACGAGGACTTCCTGACGACCCTGCGATTCTGGTCCGACCGAGGTGTCGACGGCTTTCGCGTCGATGTGGCACACGCCCTCAAGAAAGACATGGCTGCGGCTGTGCACGGCAACTGGACCACCGATCCCGACGAGGTCTTCACCCGCAGCGACCATCCCCTGTGGGACCGCGACGACGTCCATTCCGTCTATGCCGCATGGCGAACGGTGTTCGACGAGTACACCCCTCCTCGGATGGCAGTCGCGGAGGTGTGGGTACCACCCCATCGAGTGACCAGGTACGCGTCGCCGACGGGGCTCGGGCAGGCGTTCAATTTCGATCTCCTCAAGGCGGATTTCGACGCCGACCAGTTCCGCCGGATCATCGAGACCAACCTGGAGTACGCAGCGCAGTCCGGTGCGTCGTCGACCTGGGTTTTCTCCAACCACGATGTGGTCCGCCACGCCACAAGATACGGCCTGCCCAAGGGCACGGGCGGCAAGGACCAGCACGGAAACAACAAGGGCACCGACGGTATCGATTGGCTGTTCGGTGGCGGCGATCCGGCCGAGGTCGACGCAGAACGTGGCCTCCGTCGCGCGAAGGCCGCGACCCTGCTGATGCTCGCCCTTCCCGGCTCGGCATACCTGTATCAGGGAGAAGAGCTCGGTCTACCCGAAGTCGGCCAGATTCCCGACGCCGATCGTCAGGATCCGATCTTCTTCCGCAACAGTAGCGAGGTCGGCCGCGACGGTTGCCGAGTTCCGTTGCCGTGGCAGTCCGACGGTCCGTCCTTCGGATTCGGTTGCGGCGATGCGCACCTGCCGCAACCCGAATGGTTCGCCGAGTATGCCGCGAATGCGCAGATGTCCGAATCGGATTCGACTCTCGGCTTGTACCGCGCCGCTCTCGCGTTGCGCCGCCGTCTGCAGGGCGCAGAGACGCTCGAGTGGATCGAGACCCAGGACGATGCCCTGCACTTCGTTCGACCCGGTGGCTGGCACATCGTGACCAACTTCGGCACCTCGCCGGTAGAGCTTCCCGGTGGGGACGTCCTCGTCTCGACCGTTCCACTCGAGGACGGCAGGCTCCCCGCCGAGGCGACAGCGTGGGTCGCGGGCCCACACCTGACGCTCGTGCGGTAGCTCATACCAGTTCGGCCGTGGCTGCCGCGAGAGTGACGATGGCATCCCAATCTTGTTCTGCGACAGCCGCGGCCGGAGTGAGCCACGATCCCCCGACACATCCGACGTTGGGAAGCGCCAGGTAGCTCGATGCATTGGCGGTGGAGATTCCACCCGTCGGGCAGAAGCGTGCGGCCGGGATCGGCGAGTGGATCGACTTCAGGAAATTCGCGCCACCCGACGCCTCGGCCGGGAAGAACTTGAGCTCGGTGTAGCCGGCTTCGAGCAGAGTGAGCACCTCGGACACCGTTGCGGCACCGGGCAGATGTGGTAGTCCGGTGTCGCGCATGGCCTTCGTCAGCGAAGGCGTGCAACCGGGCGAGACCAGGAACTGAGCACCCGCGTCGGCGGCCTGCTTTGCCTGGCCGGGAGTGATGATCGTGCCTGCGCCGACGAGGATCTCGGGGACCTCCGCCGCGATGCGCTCGATGGCGTCGAGTGCGACCGGAGTGCGCAAGGTCAGCTCGATCACGGGCACTCCG
Source organism: Rhodococcoides navarretei (assembly GCF_038069675.1). Taxonomy (NCBI): domain Bacteria; kingdom Bacillati; phylum Actinomycetota; class Actinomycetes; order Mycobacteriales; family Nocardiaceae; genus Rhodococcoides; species Rhodococcoides navarretei. The sequence goes on along the minus strand of NZ_JBBPCN010000001.1, from coordinate 1,233,207 downwards.
CCCTGCACCAGAGCACGGGCGATCGGAACGGCGTGCTCGAGATCGTCGATGACGACGACGGGAATCACGGGTACGCGGTCGAGCAGGGATACAGTCACGTTCTTACCTTCTTCTGGAGTTACAGGGCTCAACGCATCACGAACATCGCGCCCTCGTCGGCCGGGCCGACGAGCGCACGCATCCCCGAGAACAGATCACGGCCGGTGCTCGACCACTCGTCGGCGTCCAACACGCGACCGGTGACCGGTCGAGCCTCGAACTCGTCGAGCGGAACGTCGATCGACAATGTGCCGTCGAGGGAGTCGAGAGTGATGATGTCACCGTCGAGGATTCTCGCGATCGGTCCCCCACTCGCGGCCTCGGGCGTGAGATGGATTGCTGCAGCCACTTTTCCGGAGGCCCCGGACATCCGGCCGTCCGTGATCAGCGCGACCGACCGTCCCTTGTCCTGCAGAATTCCGAGCGCCGGGGTGAGCTTGTGCAACTCGGGCATACCGTTGGCCTTCGGGCCCTGATAACGCAGCACGGCAACGAAGTCGCCGTCGAGAAGCCCTGCGTCGAATGCCTCGAGGAAGTCGGCTTGGTCGTCGAACACTCGCGCCGGTCCGGTGACCACCCGATGTTCGGGTGCCAATGCAGAAGTCTTGATGACACATTTTCCGATCGGCCCGGTCAGCATCTTCAGTCCGCCGTCGGCACTGAACGGCTCGTTCGCGCCGCGCAACACGCTGTCGTCGTGGCTCATCCGAGTACCGTCCTGCCACATCACCCCGTCGCCGTCGAGCTTCGGCTCTTGCGTGTAGCGCCGCAGGCCTTGCCCAGCAACGGTTTTCACATCCTCGTGCATCAACCCGGCGTCGAGCAGAGACCCGATGACGAACCCGAGTCCACCCGCCGCGTGGAAATGGTTGACGTCGGCTTTGCCGTTGGGGTAGATCCTGGCCATCAGCGGAACCACAGCCGACAGATCGGAGAGGTCCTGCCACGTCAGCGTGATACCCGCAGCCTTTGCGATGGCGACGAGGTGCATCGTGTGATTGGTCGAACCACCGGTGGCCAGCAACGCGACGCAGCCGTTCACGATGGACTTGACGTCGACGACCTCCCCCACCGGGGTGTAGTTGTCGCCCAACGACGTCAGACCGGTGACGACGTGGGCGGCTTCGCGGGTCAATGCGTCGCGCATCGCAGTTCCGGGGTTGACGAACGACGAGCCGGGCAGATGCAGACCCATGACCTCCATGAGCAGCTGATTGGAATTGGCCGTTCCGAAGAACGTGCACGTGCCACTGCCGTGATACGACGCGGCCTCGGCGTCCAGCAGTGCCTCGCGACCCACCTTGCCCTCGGCGTAGAGCTGGCGGGCTTTCGCCTTCTCGCCGTTGGGAAGTCCGGAGGTCATCGGACCGGCGGGCACGAACACGGCGGGGAGATGGCCGAAACTCAGTGCGCCGATGAGCATTCCGGGGACGATCTTGTCGCACACGCCGAGCATGAGGGTGGCGTCGAACATGTCGTGGGACAGCGCAATTGCCGTGGACATCGCGATGATGTCCCGACTGAACAATGACAGTTGCATCCCGTCGCGGCCCTGGGTGATGCCGTCGCACATGGCGGGGACGCCCCCGGCGAACTGCGCGATGCCGCCGGCGTCGATGACGGACTTCTTGAGCACAGCGGGGTAGGTCTCGAACGGCTTGTGCGCAGAGAGCATGTCGTTGTAGGCGGAGACGATCGCGATGTTGGGCTTGACCATGCCGCGGAGCGCCTTCTTGTCGGCCGTTCCTGAGGCTGCGAAGCCGTGGGCGATGTTGGCGCAGGCGAGTCGGCCACGGGCCGGGCCGCGGTCTCCGGCTGCCGCGATGCGAGCGAGGTATTTGGTGCGATCGGACTGGCTGCGGTCTGCGATGCGGTCGGTGACCTGACGCAGAACCGGGTGAAGTGTGTCCATGAGTATCTCCGATGTTCGGTCTCTCACGACTGAGCCTAAAGCCAGTTAAGTACATCGGCAACCCAACTTATGTTTTTCAAAGTTCTAAGTAGCAATTCTTAGGGTGTTGCCGTGAAAGTTGCCAGTTGGTTGAATGGCGTATATGTCGATGCCGCGCCTGAGCGCTCCACCTGCGACTGCAGGTGAGATCTTTGCTCTGGTTCGCGACGGAGAAGCCGATACCCGCGCGGAGTTGGGCCGGATCACCGGACTCTCCAGGTCGGCAGTCGCCTCCCGCGTCGCCGCACTCACCGGCCTCGGCTTGATCATCGAAACCGAGGACACCCACTCGACGGGAGGGCGTCCCCCGGCGCGACTGTCCTTCGACGTCGACGCGGGAGTCGTACTCGCCGCCGCGATCGGCCGCAGTCGCTCGCAATTGGGCGTGTTCACTCTCGGCGGGGAGTTTCTCGCGAGCGATACCGTCGAACAGGAGATCGGCATCGGCCCGGACGAGCTGATGCCGCAGATCACCAAGCGTTTGCAGGCATTGCTCGACGAGTCGCACCGAACCGAACATCGAATCCTGGGCGTGGGCCTGTCCATCCCCGGCACCGCCGACACCGCACGCGGGTGCAGCCTGGACTCGCCGATCATGCACGGCTGGGACGGGGTGCCGCTGGCCCCGTTCTTCGCCGACACCACGTCGGCTCCGGTGTTTCTCGACAACGACGCCAACGCGATGGTGCTGGCCGAACGCCGGGACAATCGAGATCGCTTCCAGAACGCCCTCTTGGTCAAGGCCTCGACGGGTCTCGGTGCCGGGATCGTGGCGGGCGGCGCGCTGCAACGTGGATCACTGGGCGCGGCAGGCGAATTCGGCCACACCAAGACCGCAGCCGCCGCCGGGGTCGCGTGCCGGTGCGGCGACAGCGGCTGCCTCGAAGCCATCGCAGGCGGCTGGGCGCTGGTGCGCGCGCTCAACGAGCAGGGCCGAGAAGTGGGCCACATCCGCGGCGTCGTCGACCTCGCGGTGAGCGGCGACCCCGAAGCACGCAGACTCATCCGTGACAGCGGACGCCACATCGGCGAAACCCTCGCCGGGGCCGTGAACCTGCTCAACCCCGAGGTGCTCATCGTCGGCGGCGACATGGCCAACGCCTACGACATCTTCGTCGCAGGACTGCGCGAGACCGTCTACGGAAACGCCACCGCCCTGGCCACCAAGGCCCTCACCATCCAGTCGACCACCCACGGCGACCTCTCCGGAGTCATCGGTAGCGCAGCACTGGTATTGGATCAGGTACTCAGCGCCCGGGCCGTCGACGACGCGCTCGGTAGCTGAGACCTTCGGCAGCACTTTCCGTTCGTCGCACTCCAGCGACCGCCGGGCGCACAACGATGGGCCGATTCGAGGACGCGCACCGGCCGCCCACATAGGGTGATCGCAGTCACACCTGCGATCCTGGAGACCCCACACATGTCACTGAAAGCGCCCGACGATCCACACGTCGAACTGCTGAAGACAGACCCCGACCTGCCACCGGTCGGAGTCGTCGAATCACATCCGATGACCACGGCAAAGCGTCTGATGCTCGTCGCCATCGGCCTCCTCGGCGGTGTTGCGTGGACGATCATCGCGATCGTGCGCGGGGAGAACCCCAACGCCGTCTGGTTCGTCATCGCCGCGGTGTGTACGTACATCTTCGCTTTTCGCTTCTACGCCAGGCTGATCGAACGCAAGATCGTCTTCCCCCGCGACGACCGCGCCACTCCTGCCGAGATACTGGAAAACGGCAAGGACTACATGCCGACGGACCGTCGGGTGCTGTTCGGCCACCACTTCGCCGCGATCGCCGGAGCGGGCCCGCTCGTCGGACCCGTCCTCGCCGCCCAGATGGGCTACCTCCCGGGCACCATGTGGATCATCATCGGCGTCGTGTTCGCCGGTGCGGTGCAGGACTTCCTGGTGCTGTGGATCTCCACTCGCCGCCACGGCCGAAGCCTCGGTCAGATGGCCCGCGACGAACTCGGAGTCGTCGGCGGCACCGCCGCACTGATCGCCGTGTTCACCATCATGATCATCCTGATCGCCGTGCTCGCACTGGTCGTCGTCAACGCCCTCGCCGAAAGTCCCTGGGGCGTCTTCTCCATCGCACTCACCATCCCGATCGCGCTGTTCATGGGCGTCTACCTGCGCTTCCTGCGACCGGGTGCCGTCACCGAGGTCTCGCTGATCGGCGTCGTCCTGCTGTTGTTCGCGATCATCGCCGGCGGCTGGGTGTCCGAAACCGACTGGGGCAACAACTGGTTCACGCTGTCGAAGGTGACCGTCGCCTGGCTGCTCATCGGCTACGGCCTGCTCGCCTGCATCCTGCCGGTATGGCTGCTACTCGCACCGCGCGACTACCTGTCGACGTTCATGAAGGTCGGCACCATCGCACTGCTCGCGGTAGGCATTCTCATCGCCCGCCCCGAGATCCAGATGCCCGCCATGACGAGCTTCGCCACCGAGGGCAACGGCCCGGCCTTCGCCGGCTCGCTGTTCCCGTTCCTGTTCATCACCATTGCCTGCGGCGCGCTCTCCGGCTTCCACGCTCTGATCTCCTCCGGCACCACGCCGAAGTTGCTCGAGAAGGAAAAGCAGATGCGGATGATCGGCTACGGAGGCATGCTCACCGAATCGTTCGTCGCCATCATGGCGCTGATCACCGCCTGCATCCTCGATCAGCACATCTACTTCGCCCTCAACGCACCGACAGCACTCACCGGCGGGACTCCTGAGTCCGCGGCGGACTACGTCAACAACCTTCCGCTGAGCGGCGGGGACATCACCCCGGCCGAATTGAGCCAGGCCGCAGCCGATGTGGGTGAGGAATCGATCATCTCGCGCACCGGTGGCGCCCCGACTCTGGCGTTCGGCATGTCCGAGGTACTGCACCAGGTGTTCGGCGGGCCGGGGCTCAAGTCGTTCTGGTACCACTTCGCGATCATGTTCGAGGCGCTGTTCATCCTCACCACGGTCGATGCAGGCACCCGCGTCGCACGCTTCATGCTCTCCGACAGCATCGGCAACCTGCCCGGGGCCTCGGCCAAGAAGTTCAAGGATCCGTCGTGGCGTCCCGGTGCCTGGATCTGCTCGATCATCGTCGTCGCAGCCTGGGGCGCAATCCTTCTCATGGGCGTCACCGATCCACTGGGCGGCATCAACACCCTGTTCCCACTGTTCGGTATCGCCAACCAGCTGCTGGCAGCCATCGCGCTGACGGTGGTACTCGTCATCGTCGTCAAACGAGGCCTCTACAAGTGGGCGTGGATCCCCGGAGTTCCACTGGCCTGGGACCTCATCGTGACCATGACGGCGTCGTACCAGAAGATCTTCTCCTCGGTCCCGGCCATCGGTTACTGGACGCAGCACGCGCAGTTCCGCGACGCCAAGGCGCAGGGCCTCAGCGAGTTCCGCACCGCCGGGACACCCGAGGCCATCGACGCCGTCATCCGCAACACGTTCATTCAGGGCACGCTGTCGATCATTTTCGCGGTACTCGTCCTGGTCGTCGTGTTCGCCGGAGTGTGGGTGTGCATCAAGGCAGTTCGAGGAGGCACCTTGCCCGACAACGAGGAGCCCGAGGTGCCCTCGAAGATCTTCGGTCCCACCGGTTTCGTCCTCACCCCGGCCGAGAAGAAGATCCAGGCCGAATGGGACGAGCTGATCGACGCCGGCACCGTCCGTCGACCCGGATCGGCGCACTAGATGCGCGGGCTGTGGTGGTGGATCACCTCGGTGATGGGCGACCACGATTACGACCGCTATGTCGCCCATCTGGCCCGCCACCATCCGGATCAGGAACCGCCGACCGTGCGGCAGTACTGGAAGGACCGGCACGCGGAGGCGGACCGAAACCCGGGGGCCCGGTGCTGTTGACACGGTGATGTCCGATTTCCGCTAGCACCGACGCGTCCGCGCTGACACAGTAGGTGCATGAGCAGCGAACGGCAGGTGCAAGATCTGGACTTCGATCGGTGTTATCGCGCGGTCTCCTCGCGTGACGCACGGTTCGACGGCCAGTTCTTCACCGCCGTCTCCACCACCGGCATCTACTGCCGACCCTCGTGCCCGGCCCGTACACCCAAGCCGAGCAACGTCTCGTTTCTGGCCACTGCAGCGGCGGCGCAACAATCCGGCTACCGCGCCTGCCGCCGCTGCCAGCCCGACGCCACCCCCGGTTCCCCACGGTGGAACATCCACTCGGACCTCAGTTCTCGCGCCATGCGGTTGATCTCCGACGGAGCCGTCGAACGCGGGGGTGTCGACGGCCTCGCGAGCACCCTCGGCTACTCGAGCCGGCAACTGATCCGCGTGTTGACGGCCGAAGTCGGTGCAGGCCCGCTCGCTCTGGCCCGCGCGCACCGCGCCCACACCGCTCGCACCCTGATCCAGACCACGGACATGTCGATGGCCGACGTCGCCTTCGCGGCCGGGTTCTCCAGCGTCCGGCAATTCAACGACACCATCAAGGAAGTCTTCGCCGTCGACCCGTCGACGCTGCGTCGCGAGGCACACCGCACCGCCGTACCGACCGCAGGCGGAACCGTCACGCTACGGTTGCCGTACCGCCCACCGCTCGATCGCGGCTGGATCGAGTGGTTCCTTCGAGGCCACGTGGTCGAGGGCATCGAATCCTTCGCCGAGGACGGCGAATACGTGAGATCCCTGAGCCTGCCTTACGCCGCCGGACTCGTCGCACTGCAGGTGATGGACGGATTTGTCAGTGCCGCAGTGACATTGCAGGACATGCGCGATCTGGCCCCTGCCGTCGCCCGCATCCGACACCTGCTGGACCTCGACGCCGATCCACTCGCCGTCGACGACGCCCTGCGCGCAGACCCGCAGTTGGCAGCGAGCGTCGACGCCCACCCCGGCATTCGCGCCCTCGGAGTGGTCGACGGCGCAGAGATGTTGCTGCGCACGGTGATCGGACAGCAGATCTCCCTGAAGGCCGCGGCCACCCACACCGCCCGGCTCGTCGACGCTCTCGGTGCACCACTCGATCTCGGCAACGACACGGTCACCAGGTTGTTTCCCGAACCTGCCGTCATCGCCGAACGAGGCCACGAGGTACTCACCGGACCTACCGCCCGGGTCCAGACCGTCATCCGCGTCGCCGACGCCATCGCGTCGGGAACCGTCGTGCTGCATCCCGCGCGAGAAGGGCCGGAACTGGAGCGAGAACTACTCGCGCTCAAAGGAATCGGGCCCTGGACCGCCCGGTACGTCGTGATGCGGTTACTCGGCGACCCCGATGTTCTGCTCGATACCGACCTGGTCGTCCGCCAGGGCGCACAAGCCCTGGACATCTCGCTGAAGGACTCCGCCCGCTGGGCTCCGTGGCGTTCGTACGTCTCGATGCACCTGTGGATCACCGCACTGGAAAGAAGACGAGCATGACTGCCACCGCCGCCACCCAGGACACCCCGATCGGGCCGTTCAGCACCATCGTCGACGCCGATCAGCGCGTCCTCGCATCCGGGTGGACCGCCGACGTCGAGGAACTGCGCGTCCTGATCCACTCGACGCTGCGCCCCGAGACCGTCCGCGCTGTGTCCGATCTCGGCGACGTGACCCGCGCCGTCGACAGCTATCACCGCGGGGAGCTGACGGCTGTCGACTCCGTGGCCGTCGCACAACGATCCGGCGAATTTCTCATGCATGCCTGGGGCGTATTGCGCACCGTCGAACCCGGCGCGCCGGTGACCTACTCCGAGTTCGCCGAACTGTCCGGCAGACCGGCAGCCATCCGCGGAGCTGCGTCGGCATGCGCTCGCAATGCCGCTGCATTGTTCGTGCCGTGCCACCGGGTGGTGCGCATCGGCGGAGCCCTCGGCGGTTTCCGCTGGGGACTGCCGGTGAAGAAGTGGTTGCTGGCGCACGAGGCGGCCTGACCGGCCCTGTCTTGGACGGCGGTGACATACAGCTGGGCACGCCGGGACGTTATGGTTCTTCACGAGCCGCCAACCGCCGACTGTGAGGACCCCACCGTGACCGAATCGGCAGTTCCCGGTAGTACGTCGAAGTCCGAGAAGCCCGGCAGTGATCGCGGTGACCTCATCGGGGTCGGCGGTCTGTGGCTTGCCAAGTGGTCGCTCATTCTCATTTCGATCGCTGCCGGAGCGTGGGTACTGGGCTGGCTGATCGGCCACCTCTGGGTGATCCTGCTGCCGGTTCTGCTCGCTGTCATCGTCGCGACGGTGCTGTGGCCGCCGGCGAAACTCATGATGCGTCTGGGATTTCCTCCCGCACTGGCCGCGTCGGTATCGCTCGTGGTGTTCTTCGTCGTCATCGGCGGCATCATCACCCTGATCGTTCCGTCGGTCGCCGAACAGGCCCCCGAGTTGGTGGACCAGGCGTCCGGCGGTATCGCGCAGGTTCAGGACTGGTTGAAGGGACCGCCGCTCAACATCGGCGACGACCAGATCGACTCGGCGGTATCGGCGATCGTGTCTCGGCTACAGGACAGCGGGGAGGTCATCGCCACCGGCGTGTTCACCGGCGTCTCCGCGGCCGGCTCGCTGTTGGTCACTCTGGCGCTGGTGTTGGTGCTGACGTTCTTCTTCGTCAAGGACGGCCCGAGGTTCCTGCCGTGGCTGCACGGGTTCTCCGGTGGCCGCGCCGGACGCCACCTGGGCGAGGTGCTCTCACGGATGTGGGCGACGCTGGGCGGATTCATCCGAACGCAGGCCATCGTCAGTTTCATCGATGCCTTCTTCATCGGGCTCGGACTGGTCATTCTGGGTGTTCCGCTGGCGCTGGTGTTGGCGACCCTGACGTTCATCGGTGGCTTCATCCCGATCGTCGGTGCGTTCGTCGCAGGCGCCCTCGCGGTACTGGTCGCCCTGGTGGCGAACGGGCTGACGACTGCGTTGATCGTGCTCGCCATCATCGTTGCGGTGCAGCAGTTGGAAGGCAATGTGCTGCAGCCGATCCTGCAGAGCCGCAGCATGAACTTGCACCCGGCGATCGTGCTGCTGGCCGTGGCGGGCGGCAGCTCACTGTTCGGCATCATCGGCGCGTTCCTCGCCGTCCCGGCGGCCGCAGTGGCCGCTGTGCTGATCCGGTACCTGTCCGAGCAGATCGACGAACGCTCGAACGAACCGGACCAGGACGCACTCGAAGACGAAATCCCGCCGCCCGATGGGCTGACCGAGGAGCAGGCCGGTCTGGACGACGAGGACGAGTCGAAATCCGACAAACCTGCTTCGGGTCAGGACGCGACGACCTGAAGCGTCGATCCGGAACGCTCCCGCTTGACATAGAGGCGGCTGGGAATTCGTTGCCGCATCTCGTCGACATGGCTGACCACGCCCACGACGCGTCCGCCCGCACGTAGTTCGTCGAGAACCGCCATCACGGATTCGAGGGTGTCGGCGTCGAGTGTGCCGAATCCTTCGTCGATGAACATGGTGTCGAGGACGACACCGCCGGACTCGGCGGCCACGACGTCGGCCAGGCCCAACGCGAGCGAGAGCGACGCGAGAAACGCCTCACCGCCCGAGAGTGTCTTTGCCGAGCGCACGACGCCGGTGTAGTCGTCCCTGATGTCCAGCCCGAGACCACCCCGTTTGCCGCGAACGCCGGCCTCGTCGGAGTGCACGAATTCGTAGCGCCCCGAGGACATTCGACGCAGCCGCGCGGATGCGGACTCGGCCACGTCCTCGAGCCGCGACGCGAGTACGTAGGAGCGCAACGACATCTTGCGCGCATTCTGCCCCCGACCTGCCACCACGTCCGCCAGGTTGGCGAGTTCGTCGAATTCGGCGCGTTGTGGCGCGATGGCCTGGGCGGCGGTGAACAATTCGGCGATCAGGCGTTCCAGGTCGTCTGCGCGCCTTCGGCTTTCCGCCACCGTCGCAGCAGCAGCCCGGACCGCGTCGTCCAGCTCGGCGTACGCCTGCTCGAGCGGTTCCAGATCCGCCGGCGGTCGACCTGCCACGTCCACGATGGCGGGCTCGCGCAGCACGTGCTCGGCATGCGCACGCGTCTCCTCTGCGGTGCGCAGTTCGGTCTCGATCTGCTCGACGCGGTCGGCGGCCAGCACTGCCCCGGCCGCTGCGTCGACCGACTCGAAGTTCGACGCCTGTACCCGTCGGTCCAGTTCGGCTGCCAGTGCATCCGCCCGCACGGTGGCGTCGAGCCAGGCGATGCGCGCTTCCTGAATTCGTCGGGCACCGTCGATCAGGTTCTCTCGCTCCGCGATTCGATCTGCCAGCGACGCGCCCTCGTTCACTTCCTCGGCGATCGACGCCCGCATCTGCGCCAGTGATTCCTCGGTAGCCGAGATGCGTTCGTCCACGGCACCACGCGAGGCAACGAGATCGTGGAGCGTGACCGTCAGCGCCTGCGACTCGCTCCGCAGGCGATTCAGTTCTGCGGTTGCGGGTTCGACATCGGCGGCACGTGTGCGGGCGTCCTGCACTGCGGTGGTTGCGGCATCGAGCATCTGGGTCAACTCCGCCGCGGAGACCCCGCCGGTACGGTCGTGCAGCAGGTCGACGCCGCGTCGCGCTTCCGCAACCTCCGCGACCGCTCGATCGAGCGCAGCGGCGGCCTTGCGTTCTGCGGCAGCGGCCTTGTCTTCCTGTGCCTTGGTCACCGTCGACGTGGACGCAGCAGCGGGATGCGGGTGCACCTCCGATCCGCACACGACGCACGGCTCCCCCGCCTCCAGACGGGCCGCCAGCTCTGCCGCCATCCCGTCGATGCGTCGCTCACGGAGCTCGAGCAGATGCTCCCAGGCCGTGTTGTGCGCTGCCACGGCGGCGTCGCGGGTACGTTCGGCCTCGGCCAGAGTCGCGCGCTGACGAACCAATTCGAGTGCGGACTCGGCCGCCGCGCGGGCCCGACCGCAGCGCTCCTCCAGGCCCGGCAACTCTGCCGCAGCCGAGGCCGCTCGGGCCATCCGTGATTCGACCGCTGCGATCTTCTCGGGCACGGAGGCCTGCGACTGCACGGTGCGCTCGATCGCCGCCGCAGTGGTGCGTTGCTGCGCACGGTAGTCGGCGAGAGTGCCGTCGAGTCGGTCGGCTTCGCGGGCAAGACCGAGCAGCGACTGCAGCCGAGCGACATCGGTGGTCCAGTCGCGCACGAACTGTGCGACGACAGCGCGCTCGTCCGACGGATCGGCCGGCGCGGGCGGCCAGTGCAGTGCAGCGTGAAAGCGCTGCCCCTCCGCCGTTGTCGGTAGGCCACGCTCCGCCGCCGCGAGTGCGGCGGTGGCCGCGTCGGTGGTCAGGCGTGCGAGGCGAAGGTCTCCGGCCGCGTCCGCGATCGGTCCTGCGGCCGCGGAGTCGGCGAGCTCGGTTCTGCGCGCCAGTCGTGCCGCCTCGCCCTCCTCGTAGTGCGCGAGTTGACCCTCGGCGAGAGCGCGTCGCCGCTGCAGATCGAGAACGGTGGTGGCCTTCGCCAGAGCTGCCGACGCACGCCGAGCTGCCGCGTCGATCAGCACCGCCCGGCCCTGCGCGAGGGTTCGATTCTGCCGGGCATCGTCGAGGACGTCGGCCGCCCACTCGAGTGGATCGGGCTGTTCGCTGTCCTCGCTCGTGGGCTCGGGCTCTCCCGACGCCTGCGATACGCGCCCCAGCATGATGTCGATGGCGTGGTGGGCGTCGGCGAGTTCGGCGGCGAGCTCCCGGCGGCGCTGCGCGAACCACTCTTCGACGTCACCGAATCGGCCTGTGTCGAAGAGTCTTTCGAGTAGGTTTCCGCGTTCGTCGCTGTCGGCTCGGAGGAATCGCGCGAACTCGCCCTGCGGCAGCAGCACCACCTGAAAGAACTGGTCGGCGCTCATCCCGAGCAGCGCATTGACGGCATCACCGATCTCATTGAGCCGGGTGAGGTTCTGCCCGCGGCCGTCGAGCCAGGTGAGACTGGCTTTGGCGTGCTGTTTGGTAGTACCCGTGCTTCGAAGCTTGGGCCGCAGGAACTCCGGGCTGCGCACTATCCTGATGCGTCGCCCACCGAGTGTGGCCTCCAACGTGACCTGTGGAACCGCGCCCTTGGCTGCGTGATCGGACAACAGTCGCTTGCCCTCGCGACGGGCTCCGGGCACGGTTCCGTACAGCGCGAACGCCACGGCGTCGAGCACCGTCGTCTTGCCGGCTCCGGTGTGGCCGTGCAACAGGAAGAGCCCGTCTGCTCCCAGCGCATCGAAGTCCACCGTCTCGGTGCCCGCGAAAGGGCCGAAGGCGGTGATCTCGAGTGAATGCAGCCTCATGCGGCACCGCGGCCGGCGGCGGTGGCCGGCCCGCGGGTGGTCTCGGCCTCACGGTGGACGGAGGCCAGAGCGCGAGCCAGAAGTGCGGACTCCGCTGCCGTCGGCACACTGCGCATATCCGTCACGAACGAAGTGGCGATGTCGAGATCGCTACGGCCGCGCACACGGTCACGGTAGCGAAGCTCGCCCGAGCCCTCCGGGCGACGCCATTCCAGGTGGATCGCGTGCGGGAAACGCTGCTGCAGCAAGCGCATTGCGTCGACCGGACGCACCTCGTCGGTGAGCACGGCGGAAACGTAATGATCCTCGAACTCGGAATATGCTGTGTCCGTTGTCAATTCCTCGACGGTGCCTTCGATACGGGCGAGTCCGCGCACCACCGGCAGGTCCACTCGCTCTACGCTGCCGAGCCCGTTCGCGTCGAGGTCGAGAATCCACACCGCCTTGCGGTGCGACCGCTCGCCGAACGAATAGGGCAACGGCGAACCGGAATACCGCACCCGGTCGGTCAGTGTCTGAGGGGAATGCAGATGTCCGAGCGCCACGTAGTCGACCCCGTCGAACGCCGACGCCGGCGCGGTTTCGATGCCGCCGGAGGAGATCGACCGCTCCGAGCCGGTCGCCTCACCGCCGACGATGAATGCGTGGGCGAGCACGACCGAGCGAACGCGTTGCCCTGCTTCACTTCTCGCAGCGAGGTCGCCGCGCACCCGATCCATCGCGGCACCGAGCACGTCGGCGTGAGTACGTGCGGTGGGAACGTCGAGCTCGAGGCGCGTGGTTTCGGGCTCGAGATACGGAATGCCGTAGAACGCAACGCCGCCGTGCTCGTCGTCGATGACAACCGGGGTGGCGACGTCGCCCACCCGAGTCATCAGATGCAACCCGCCGGCCGAGGCGAAAGCAGCGCCTGCGCCCAGCCGTGCGGGTGAATCGTGGTTTCCCGACGTCGCGACGATGACGGCACCGGCCGCACGAATCGCCTCGAGCCCGCGGTTGCAGACCAGGACGGCATCGGCACTGGGAACAGCGCGGTCGTAGATGTCGCCGGGCACCACCACCACATCGATCGATTGTGCCGCAACGAGTTCCGCGATGGACGCCAGCACAGCGCTCTGATCGGCCAACAGGTCGACACCGTGAAAGGTGCGACCGATGTGCCAGTCCGAGGTGTGCAGGATTCTCATACCGACGACGCTATCGGGAACCACCGACAAACTCCTCGAGGTGCCTCGGCCTGTCGGACGTGAGCTGCTGTCCACAGCCTCCGAGAACCGAATTTGTCGGTACCGTCCTGCATCATCTGCCCCATGAACATTCTCACCGCGTTCGGCCTGCTCGTCGCCCTCGGTATCGGCGCGGTCGTCGGCTGGTTGCTGCATGCCTCCCGGATGGGCGATCGTGCCGTACGAGCCGAGGCACAGCTGTCCGCGCTGCGTGAGCACGAGAGCATGCTTCGGCAGTCGCTCAGTGCGGTCAACGAGGATTCGGCGCGGCGCAATTCGACCGTCATCGGTCAGCAGGTCTCGCATCTGGTCGAGCCCTTGCACGACGCCGTCGATGCTCTCTCCGAGCACGTACGGCAGGTAGAGCACAACCGCATCCGGGCGTATGCGGGGCTGTCGGAGCAGGTCACCGGTATGCATCGCGCCTCGATGCATCTGTCGACGCAGACCGGTCAGCTGGTCACGGCTCTGCGCGCGCCGCAGATTCGGGGCAGGTGGGGCGAGATCCAGCTCGAGCGCGTCGTCGAGCTCGCCGGCATGGTCAAGCACTGTGATTTCGACACTCAGGTCAGCAAGGACGGCATCCGACCCGACATGATCGTGCGTCTCGCCGGCGGTCGACAGATCGTGGTCGACGCCAAGGTGCCGTTCGCGGCCTACCTCGACGCCGCTCAGGACGAGGAACCCGGCACGCGCGAGAAGAACCTGCGTCGCCATGCCAAGCAACTGCGCACCCACATCGATCAGTTGGCCGACAAGGCGTACTGGCAGGCATTCGAACCGACCCCGGAGTTCGTCGTGCTGTTCGTTCCCGGCGACCCGTTTCTCGATGCGGCGCTGACATCGGACACCGGTCTGCTGGAGTACGCCTTCGGCCGAAACGTGATCCTGGCCACCCCCACCACCCTGGTCGCGCTACTGAGGACCGTCGCGTACACGTGGAAACAAGAGTCACTTGCCGAGGACGCTGCACGGATCCAGCAATTGGGGCGCGAGCTGTACACGCGTATCGGCGTCGTGTCGACACACCTGGACAAGCTCGGTGCGCACCTCGGCAAGGCCGTAGAGTCCTTCAATTCCACCGTCGGGTCCGTCGATACCCGGGTGAGCGTGACGGCAAGGAAGCTGCACGAGCTCGAGCTGTTCGACGCCGAGCCGGTGGACATCGCACGAGTGGACGAGCGACCGAAACTGTCCGATTCGTCCCGCTACAGGCACGACTTCGGTCATGTCAGCGATGCAGTCGGCTGAACAACGGCTAACCTCGGGGGGTGTCTACCTCCCAACGTGCCCGCTCCGGGGTACCGCTGGATCACCGATCCATCCTCGCGACTCTGCCCGGCGTACCTGCATGGGGTGCCGTCGCGATCGCCGCGGGACTGACCTTTCTCGGATTTCTCATCGATGCCGCCCGCGGTACCGAGCTGACCGGTGCGTTCGCGTTCATGTACGTCCTGGGCTGCATCGCCGGCGTTCTTCTCGTCCGTTTCCGTGGACTGTTCACGGCGATGGTGCAAGCCCCACTGATTCTGTTCGTGGCGGTGCCGCTGTCCTACCAGTACTTCACCGACAACGCCGGCACCGGACTCAAGGACATCATCCTCAACGTCGCTATCCCGCTGGTCAACCGCTTCCCCTTGATGCTTCTCGGCACCCTGGTGGCCGTCGGACTCGGAGCACTGCGCATCGTTCTCAAACGGCAGAACACGCATGCCCCCGCACAACGACGCAGCCCGAAGCTCAGCGACGACAAGCCCACCAGAGCACAGCGACGAGCACAGGAAGAGCGCCCCGAACGATCTCGCAGGCGAACAGCCGCAGCCGATCGCACCCCCGACTCTGCGGCCGAGGCCACCGACATCGTGCCCGGGCCGTACGTCGGTCGCAGAAGCACCGATTCTCGCCCGCGCACCGCCACCGACCCTCGGTCGACCTCTCGCCCCGGCTCGCGTGGCACGGCTGATTCACCGGCGACTCCGCGCCGCTCGTCTGCACCGACATCGCAGTGGCGATACGCCGCCACCGACTCCCCTCGGCAGGACCGCAAGCCCGAACACCAGACGCCGGAGTACCCGCGAGCGCAGTATCCGCAGGCACAGCCCCGGCCGGCACAGTCACGTGAAGCACAATCGCGTGAAACACAGCGGCCGCGACCGTCCGAGTCGCGCTACGGGTCAGAGCCTCGTCATTCCGGCGAAGCCCGGTATTCGACCGAACCGCGTCGCGAGCGGTCGGCCCGGGTTCACGCTCCGCGCGAGGTGGCGGATCCCTACAGCACCGGACCCCGGCCCGTCGTGACTCCTCGGACGAGCAACTCCTCTGCAGACGACAGCCAGGGCGATCACGCTCTGCCCACTCCGCATCGGGACGACATTCCCCCGCATCCGGTGCCGCGGGTTCGCTACCGCGACCGTCCCAGCGACTAGTTCGTACGAAGAACGCCCCGTATCGGTTCCCTCACTTCTGGGCAGGGGTTCCGATACGGGGCGTTCTTGTGGGGCCTTGCCACTAGCGAGCGGGGCGCAGCTCGCGGGGTAGGGAGAACACCAGAGTCTCGTTTGCCGTGGTGACCGGCTGTACGTCCGCGTAGCCGTGCTCGGCGAACAGTTCGATGACGCCCTGCACCAGAATCTCGGGAACTGACGCACCCGAGGTGATGCCGATCGTCTCGACCCCGTCGAGCCAGGCCAGATCGATTTCCTTCGCGTAGTCGACGAGGTAGCTCGCCCGCGCACCGGCACCGAGCGCAACCTCGACCAACCGCACCGAGTTCGAGGAATTCCTGGAGCCGACGACGATCACCAGATCGCATTCCGGTGCCATTGCCTTCACCGCGACCTGACGGTTCTGGGTGGCGTAGCAGATGTCGTCACTCGGCGGGTCCTGCAGCGTCGGGAAGCGCTCACGGAGTTTGGCGACCGTCATCATCGTCTCGTCGACGCTCAACGTGGTCTGGGACAGCCAGATGACCTTGTTCTCGTCTCGGACGGTGACACTGTCGACCGAATCGGGGCCGTCGACCAGCTGAATGTGTTCGGGAGCCTCGCCTGCGGTGCCCTCGACCTCCTCATGGCCCTCGTGGCCGATGAGCAAAATGTCGTAGTCGTCCCTGGCGAAGCGCTTGGCCTCCTGGTGCACCTTGGTCACCAACGGGCAGGTGGCGTCGATGGTGCGCAGGCTGCGGTCGGCAGCGGAGGCGTGTACCGCAGGTGAGACGCCGTGCGCGGAGAACACCAGCAGCGATCCCTCGGGAACCTCGTCGGTCTCCTCCACGAACACTGCGCCACGGTCGGACAGCGTCTCGACGACATGTCGGTTGTGCACGATCTCCTTGCGCACGTATACCGGCGCACCGTGCTGCTCCAGCGCTTTCTCGACGGTCTCGACCGCTCGATCGACACCCGCGCAGTAGCCCCGCGGCTCTGCGAGCAGCACTCGTTTACCCCCGGCGTACGAGGACTTCCCCGCGCCGGCGGAGTGTGCAATACCAAGATTCAGAGGAACAGCCGAAGACATACCAACCAGGATACGTGCACCCAGCACGCCTGCCTCGCTTCCGCGTCCTCCAGCCCCCGCTGCGAGGGGTCGTACCGCCTGTCGGCTACCCAAAGTTCACCGTTTCGGGCAGTCTGGTGCACATGACTCGAGTCCCCTTTGCAGCGCGTGTGGCTGCAGGCGTCGCCGTGACCGTCGTGGAAGAGGCTCGCAAGCTTCCCGGTTCCGCCCTGATGCTGCCGATGACGGTCGTCAGCGAGGCACTGGCGCGCAGCATGCGATTCCAGCAGCAGGTGACCGCGTTGGCCATCAAGGGCGATCTGGTGATCGCGAGCCTCCCGGTCATCGGGACCCCGAGCGAGGAGCAGCCCGCCTGGGCCAGCTTCGACGAGGACGGGGACGAGACCTCGGTCACCGAGTCGATGTTCGACGCCGCTGTCATCACCGACGACGTCGACGTGCCCGACGCACCCGTTGCCGAGCCCGTCGCGGCGAACGGCCGCTTCGCGCTGTACTCGACGCCTCCGCTGGACGAGCCGGTCCAGGACACCGCGGCCAAGCGCGGTCCCGCAGCAGACAAGCCCGAGATCGTCGAGATGATCGACTTCGACACCCTCGCCCTGGCTCAGTTGCGCGCCCGTCTGCGCACACTCTCGATCGAGGAACTCGAAACACTGCTCGACTACGAGAACGACACGCTCTCCCGCGCACCCTTCCAGACGATGCTCGCCAACCGCATCACCACCGCCAAGGCCAAGTGAGCACTCCCCCACCCCAGTCCGGTCCCACCCAGCCGGGTGCAAGCACCGCCGAACAGCCATGGCCGGTGCGTACCGTCGCCATGAAGGTCGCCGGCTGGATCGACAAGCTCGGCTCCATCTGGGTCGAGGGCCAGCTCACGCAGATCAACGCTCGTCCGGGCACCAGGACGGCCTTTCTGACGCTGCGTGATCCGTCGGCCGACATGTCGTTGTCGGTGACGTGTTCGCCACAGCTGCTCGACCGTTCTCCGGTTCCACTGACCGAGGGTGCGCGCGTCATTCTCTACGGCAAGCTGTCGTTCTTCACCGGTCGAGGAACAATTTCGCTGCGCGCCACGGACATTCGCGCTGTGGGCGTCGGCGAACTCCTCGCCCGCATCGAGCGGCTCAGAGCCCTGCTCGCCGCCGAGGGCTTGTTCGACCCACGCCTCAAGCGTCCGCTGCCGTTCCTGCCGGGCACCATCGGCTTGATCACCGCTCGCGCCAGCGCGGCCGAGAAGGACGTACTCACGGTCGCCCAGAGGCGTTGGCCTGCGGTCCGATTCGAGGTTCGCAACACTCCGGTCCAGGGCCCGCAGTCGGTGCCGGCGATTCTGGACGCACTGAAGGATCTGAACGACGACCCCGGCGTCGACGTCATCATCCTCGCCCGCGGCGGCGGTAGCGTCGAGGACCTGCTGCCGTTCTCGGATGAGGCTCTGTGTCGCGCCATCTCTCGGGCGACGACGCCGATCGTCAGTGCCATCGGCCACGAACCCGACAGCCCGCTCAGCGATCACGTCGCGGATCTGCGGGCCGCAACCCCTACCGATGCCGCCAAACTCGTGGTGCCCGACGCCGTCGCCGAACAAGCCCTCGTCTCGGAACTGAAGTCGAGAAGCGCTGCAGCGCTGCGCAATTGGGTCGAGCGCGAGGCGCGCGGATTGGACATGCTGCGACACCGGCCGGTGCTGGCGGATCCACTGGCCTCGCTCGAGCAACGTCGCGAGGAGGTTCGACGCCTCCTCGACGCCGCCCGACGCGACGTGCAACGCGAACTCACCACCCAGGACACACTCGTCGAACATCTCCGGGCCCGGCTGTCGACGTTGGGACCGGCTGCCACACTGGCTCGGGGCTATGCCGTCGTACAGCGGGTGGTTGCGGGTTCGGATCCCGAGGTACTGCGTTCGGTCGAGGACGCGCCACCGGGTACACAGATCAGAGTGCGGGTGGCCGACGGTGCCGTCACCGCCGCAGTCATGGGACGGGTCAGATGACAGAAGGAGTACGGATGAGCGAGAACGACAAGCCGGTATCGGAATTGGGCTACGAAGAGGCCCGCGACGAACTCGTGGGTGTGGTGAAGATCCTCGAGCAGGGCGGACTCGATCTCGACGCCTCCCTGGCCCTGTGGGAGCGGGGAGAGCAGCTGGCCACTCGCTGCGAGGAGCAACTCGCCGGTGCCCGCAAACGTATCGAGACCGCGCTCGCGAGCACCGAGAAGGACAGCTAGGGCGCGAGCGGTTCGGTGACCTCGAGTGCCTGTGCGAGCGTGGTGAATTCCTCTGTGGTGGCGGTACCACCCAGCAGGATTCGCACGTCGCCGAAGTCCGAGACCCAGTAGGTCCGCGAACCCTCTTCGCCGTAGACCACCCAGTCTCGACCCGACACGCTCTGCGCGCCCGACGCGTAGACCGTCTCGTCGCCTGCCACGAAGGGAACCAACACGTCCTCGACGGCGCTGGTCTGGGTCAGCTGGAGATACGCACCCGATCCGGTGATGTATCCGACAGTCGACACCGGTCCGCCGTTGTCGCCCGAGATCGTTGCGCTACTGCCCGAATTCGGCGTCCAGTCCTCGGGAACGACCGGATTGCGCACCGGAAAGCCGATCTGCGATGCGTCGTACTGCAACGCGGTGTCGATGTCGAAGTTCGGAATGGGCCCCTGCTTGGGTCCGCCGGGGCTCAGCGAGCATTGACTGGCAACACCTGCGATCAGCAAACAAGCGATGACCAGCGGAATGAGCGACCAGACCATGTCGCGGTTGTTGTTGAGAATCCGAGGTTTGCTGTTTGCCACACCACCAGTATCCCCTCTGCGCAGCAGTGGTCGGTCGGCGCGTGCCTCACAGTCGACCCGACCCCACCGCGGGCATCACAGAAGTGAGATAATCCTGCCTGGGTAACACCCCACCAACCAGGAGGCTACAAACCGATGACGGCCAGCACCGAGTCCACTCGCGCCATGGCGCCAGATCGCAACCTCGCACTCGAACTCGTCCGCGTCACCGAGGCCGGTGCGCTCGCCTCGGGTCGCTGGGTCGGTCGCGGCGACAAAGAAGGTGGCGACGGAGCTGCAGTCGACGCGATGCGTCAGTTGGTCAGCTCGGTCTCGATGCGAGGCGTCGTCGTCATCGGTGAGGGCGAGAAGGACGAAGCGCCGATGCTCTACAACGGCGAGCAGGTCGGCAACGGCAACGGCCCCGAGGTCGACTTCGCCGTCGATCCCGTCGACGGGACCACGCTCATGGCCAAGGGCATGCCCAACGCCATCTCGGTTCTCGCCGTCGCCGAGCGCGGCGCGATGTTCGATCCGTCCGCTGTCTTCTACATGAGGAAGATCGCCGTCGGACCCGACTTCGCGGACGTCATCGACATCACCGCACCGGTCGCAGAGAACATCGCCCGCGTCGCCAAGATCAAGAAGGGATCGACCTCCGACGTCACGGTGTGCATCCTCGACCGACCCCGGCACGCCGAGCTGATCCAGCAGGTACGCGACACCGGAGCTCGCATTCGACTGATCTCCGACGGTGACGTCGCCGGTGCCATCGCCGCCGCCCGACCCACCTCCCCCATCGACATCCTGATGGGCACCGGCGGAACCCCCGAAGGCATCATCGCCGCAGCCGCCATGCGCTGCATGGGTGGCGCGCACCAGGGCATGCTGGCTCCGACCGACGACGACGAACGCCAGAAGGCGATCGACGCCGGACACGATCTCGATCGCGTTCTGTCCACCGAAGACCTGGTCTCGGGCGAGAACGTCTTCTTCACCGCGACCGGCGTCACCGACGGAGACCTGCTTCAGGGCGTCCGCTACTCGGGCGGGGGCGCACACACGCAGTCCATCGTGATGCGCTCGAAGTCCGGCACCGTCCGCATGATCGACGCGTACCACCAGCTCAACAAGCTCAAGGAGTACTCGACCATCGACTTCGACGGCGACACCTCCGGCGCCATCCCGTCCTTCTGACCGTCCGCTCGACGAAGTTTCCGCTCCCCTACCGAGGCAAGAGGTCAATGACAGAGAACGAACAGCAGTTCCGGATCGAGCACGACACCATGGGAGAGGTTCGCGTTCCCATCGATGCGCTCTGGCGTGCCCAGACGCAGCGTGCCGTGGAGAACTTCCCCATCTCGGGCCGTCCGCTCGAGCGCACCCAGATCCGCGCGATGGGCCTGCTCAAGGCGGCCTGCGCACAGGTCAACAAGGATCTCGGTCTGCTCGACGGCGCACTGGCCGACGCGATCGTCGCCGCAGCCACCGAGATCGCCGACGGCAAGCACGACGACCAGTTCCCGATCGACGTCTTCCAGACCGGCTCGGGCACCAGCTCGAACATGAACGCCAACGAGGTCATCGCGTCGATCGCCAAGGCGAACGGCGTCGAGGTGCACCCCAACGATCACGTCAACATGTCGCAGTCCTCCAACGACACGTTCCCGACGGCCACTCACGTCGCCGCCACCGAGGCAGCCGTCACGTCGCTCGTGCCCGCGCTGCGTCACCTGCACGAGGCACTCGTGGTCAAGGCCACCGAGTGGAAGCACGTCGTGAAGTCCGGCCGCACCCACCTGATGGATGCCGTTCCGGTCACCCTCGGTCAGGAATTCGGCGGCTACGCCCGTCAGATCGAAGCGGGCATCGAACGCGTCGAGGCCACCCTGCCGCGTCTCGGTGAGCTGCCCATCGGCGGCACCGCCGTCGGCACCGGCCTCAATGCACCCGACGGCTTCGGCCCGAAAGTCGTTGCAGAACTGGTCAAGTCGACCGGCATCGATGCACTCACCGCAGCCAAGGATTCGTTCGAGGCGCAGGCTGCCCGCGACGGACTCGTCGAGGCATCGGGCGCACTGCGCACCATCGCGGTCTCGCTGACCAAGATTGCCAACGACATTCGCTGGATGGGATCGGGACCGCTCACCGGACTCGGCGAGATCGCCCTCCCGGATCTGCAGCCCGGCAGCTCCATCATGCCCGGCAAGGTCAATCCTGTTCTGCCCGAGGCTGTTACGCAGGTCGCGGCCCAGGTCATCGGTAACGACGCCGCAGTGGCATTCGGCGGTGCATCGGGCGCATTCGAGCTCAACGTCTACATCCCGATGATGGCGCGCAACGTGCTCGAATCGTTCAAGCTGCTCGCCAACGTCTCGGTACTGTTCGCCGACAAGTGCGTCGTCGGCCTCGAAGCCAATGTGGAGCACCTCAAGACCCTCGCCGAGTCCTCGCCGTCCATCGTGACGCCGTTGAACTCCGCGATCGGCTACGAGGAAGCGGCCGCCGTCGCCAAGCAGGCACTCAAGGAGAAGAAGACGATCCGTCAGACGGTCATCGACCGCGGTCTGATCGGCGACAAACTCAGCGAGGCCGAACTGGACAAGCGCCTGGACGTCCTCGCCATGGCGAAGGTCAAGGACTAGTTTTCCCGTTCGCCCTGCCGGACCCCCTGAACGCGTGAATGGTCCATTGCACTGCCGAGACGTGTGCAATGGACCATTCACGGTTTCGAAAGGGGCGAACCTCAGGCCAGGTGCGCGAGTTCCTCGCGTGCCTTCAGGCCGTCCTCGCCCAGATCGGTGCGATCGAAGATCTTCCAGCCCACGAGCAGCGGCTTGAACACCTTGTCGCGTTCCTGATCGGCGTCGTAGATTCCGGCTTCGGCGAGGGCGGCGGTGCTGCTGCCGCGGTCGGGGAGGTCGACCTCGGGGATCTTGAATCCGTTGATCCGGTCTGCGATGGCGCGGGCGGCCTGATCGGGCACCACGGCGAAGGCCTCGTCGAGGATGCTGGCGAAGAATGCCGACTGCAGCGCGTCGTCGTCGGCGATCCGGCCGAGGATGGTGGCGAGCACCGGGTCCTTGCCGAGGGCGATGGTGTTGCGGTTACGCAGTGAGGCTGCCGCTTCCTCGATGGCGAAGTGCGCGAGGATGTCGAGCAGACCCTGGCTGGGCGCATCGAATCCGAGTGTCATGTGCTCCATCCGAACGCGCTCGAGGGCGACCGGGTCGACCGCGCGCTTGAGCACCAGGAAGTTGCGCAGCACGATGGACTGCCGGTTCTCCTCCGAGGTCCAGCGGCCGGTCCACTTCCACCAGGCTCCGAGGCCGGTGAGCGCGTGGGCCAGTTCGCGGTGGTACGCGGGCAGGTTGTCGGCCACCAGCACGCCGACCGTGGCGGACAGGATTTCGACATCACTGAGGTGCGACTGCTCCGGCGTCCAGTCCTCGCCGCCGAGGAACGCGAAGTTCTTGCCCTCGTCGAACGGCGCGAGATCGTGTGGATGCCAGTCGCTGGCAGCTTCGATGTGGCGTCGTAGATTCTCTTCGACCGCGGGCTCCAAACGGACCAGCAGATCACCGTCGGACAGGTTCGTAGACATGCGGTAACCGTAGCGCCTGCGCCCGAGCGCCCGACGTCGCGCCCCTGACCATTGTGAATTGTCCTAACGCCAGGTCGCCGCAGGTCTATTCTCAGGTGCATCCAGTCATCGAAGTGAGGACTCCTCATGATGCGGTCGGGTCGAAATTTTCTGTGTCTTGCTGTTGTGTGCTCGATGGTCGTGCTGGGTGGGTGCACCGACGACGCACCCACTGCATCCAGTCCACCGACCTCCGAGCCCGCACCGCCCAGCGACCTCTCCCCCGGTCAGGTCGCGGGTGTCGATGTTCCTTCCGGTCGCATCGACGAGGCGGTCGGCAAGCTCGACGGCATCGCCGAGGAGCTGATGGCGTCGTCGAACATCCCCGGTATGGCCATTGCCGTCGTGCACGGCTCGGATGTCGTCTACTCGAAAGGCTTCGGCGTTCGCGAAGTGGGCACGGACGACCCCGTCGACGGTGACTCGGTGTTCCAGTTGGCCTCACTGTCCAAATCGGTCGGTGCGACGGTCATCGCGTCCCAAGTGGGAGCGGGCGTGATCGACTGGTCGACGCCGGTGGTCTCGGAGTTGCCGTGGTTCGCGCTCGACGACCCGTGGGTGACCGAGAACATCACGGTCGGCGACTTCTATGCCCATCGAAGCGGCCTACCCGAGCATGCAGGCGATCTGCTCGAGGACCTGGGCTACGACCGGCGCCAGGTTCTCGAACGCCTCCGGGAGGTCCCTCTCGACCCGTTCCGCTCCACCTACCACTACACCAACTTCGGCATCACGGCTGCGGCCGAGGCCGTCGCTGCGGCGTCGGGCAAGGACTGGGACACGCTCAGCCAGGACACGATCTACGGCCCTCTGGGCATGACCTCGACGAGCTCGTCATTTTCGGACTACATGGCTCGGGCCGATCGGGCCGTACCTCATGTCCTCGTCGACGGCGAGTACCAGGCGAAGTATCAGCGACAACCCGATCCACAGACCCCGGCCGGTGGCGTCAGCTCCTCGGTGAACGATCTCGCGAAGTGGCTGACGATGCTCGTGGCCGACGGGACCCACGACGGCCGACAGCTGGTCGATCCCGACGCCCTCCTGCCTGCCGTCAGCGCGCAGATCGTCTCGAGCCCCTCCGCGACCCCGGATTCACGCGCCGGCTACTACGGCTTCGGGTTCAACGTCTCCACCAGTGCGGCCGGCCGCACGACGGTGAGCCATTCGGGAGCGTTCGCCCTCGGAGCCGGCACCAACTTCGTGTGGATTCCTTCGCTCGACGTCGCCATCGTCGTACTGACCAACGCCGCACCGCTCGGTATCGCCGAAACGGTGACTGCCGAGTTCGCGGACCTCGTCCAGTTCGGTGAGGTCCGGGAGGATTGGCGGACGCTGTACAAGAATGCGTTCGCCGGGATGAGCGAACCGGAGGGCGAGCTCGCGGGCACAACCCGTCCCTCGAATGCTGCTGAACCACAAGCCCTCTCATCGTACGAGGGGGTGTATCAGAACAGCTACTGGGGGCCGGCGACGGTAACGGAGGTCGACCAGCAGCTGACGTTGACCCTGGGCCCCGATGGAACCACCTACGAATTGATGCCCTGGGACGGTGACACGTTCACCTTCGAGCCGAGCGGTGAGAATGCACCCGACGGGTCCATTTCCCAGGCGACGTTCGACGCGAATACGCTGACACTCGAGTTCTTCGACGGCGATGGATTGGGGCGGTTCACGAAATGACCGAGACGCAGCAGGCAACCGAGACCGTAGTGGATCTGTTCGACGCGTTGAGAAGTCGAGATACCGAGCGCGCGATGTCGCTCCTCGACGACCGGATCGTGTGGCACAACGTCGGATTACCGAAGGTACGCGGTCACTCGAACGTGGGCAGGTTCATGGCCACGCTTGCCAAGCCTGCGTTCGGCTTCGACGTGATCGTGCACAACATCGCGGCCGACGGAGATGTCGTGCTCACCGAGCGCACCGACGTCCTGATCTGGCGGCGGCTCCGGATCGAATTCTGGGTGTGCGGAACCTTCGAGCTGCGCGACGGCAGAGTAGCTGTGTGGCGCGACTATTTCGACAACGTCGATTTCCTGAAAGGCCTTGTGCGCGGGGCATTCCGGGCCGTAGTGGGCCGGTGACCCTTGTGAGCGAAACTTCGTAGTGGGCTACGAGGCAGGAGTGGAGCCTGCGGAACGACCCGCAGGCTCCACGCTCACAAGGGGGGTCAGGCTCCTGAAGGCCCGAATTCTTCGAGCATTTCCGTCACCAGTGCCGCGATCGGTGAACGCTCGCTGCGGGTGAGGGTGATGTGCGCGAAAAGTGGGTGGCCCTTGAGCTTTTCGATCACCGCAGCGACTCCGTCGTGGCGTCCGACGCGCAGGTTGTCTCGCTGAGCGACGTCGTGGGTGAGTACGACGCGCGAGCCCGAACCCAGCCGGGACAGAACAGTCAGCAGCACGTTGCGCTCGAGTGACTGCGCCTCGTCGACGATCACGAACGAATCGTGGAGCGAGCGGCCACGAATGTGCGTGAGCGGCAACACTTCCAGCATTCCGCGGGCGATGACCTCCTCCATCACCTCCGGGCTCGCAAGCCCTTCGAGGGTGTCGAAGACGGCTTGTCCCCATGGACCCATCTTCTCGCTCTCGCTACCGGGGAGGTAGCCGAGCTCCTGGCCGCCGACGGCGTAAAGAGGCCGGAAGACAACGACTTTCCGATGTGAGCGACGTTCGAGGACGGCCTCCAGCCCGGCAGTCAGCGCCAGAGCGGACTTGCCTGTACCGGCTTTTCCACCGAGCGAGACGATGCCGATGCTCTCGTCGAGCAGAAGATCGAGCGCCACACGTTGTTCCGCCGATCGGCCGTGCAAGCCGAATGCCTCACGCTCACCGCGCACGAGCTGAATCTGCTTGTCGGGCGTGACGCGCCCCAGCGCACTCTGCCGCCCGGCAAGCAGTCGAACTCCGGTGTGGCACGGCAGGTCTCGCGCCTCGGCCAGGTCGATGACACCGTCGTTGAACAGTGTGTCCACGGCGTCGGGCTGCACGTCGAGCTCGGTCATGCCGGTCCACCCGGACGGCACCACGTCGTGTGCGTGGTACTCGTCGGCGGGAAGCCCGACAGCACCGGCCTTGACGCGCAGCGGGATGTCCTTGCTGACCAACACCACATCTTTGCCCTCGGCCGCCAGATTCAGGGCGCACGCGAGGATTCTGGAGTCGTTGGAGTCGGTACGGAATCCGACGGGAAGTACCGAGGGATCGGTGTGGTTGAGCTCGACTTGCAGTGTGCCACCGGAGGTTCCGATGGGAACCGGCTGGTCGAGTCGACCGAACTCGACGCGAAGGTCGTCGAGCATGCGCAAGGATTCCCGCGCGAACCATCCCAATTCGTGATGGTGGCGTTTGCCCTCCAACTCGCTGATCACGATCAACGGAAGTACCACATTGTGCTCGGCGAACCGAATAACTGCCCAGGGATCCGAGAGCAGGACCGAGGTATCGAGCACGAATGTCCGAAGAGGGGCGGAAACGGAGCGTGAAGTGGTCACGTGGGGCTCCTACGTCTGCGCGGTACCGCGCAAACTCTGTCGCTCGGCCGGTCGGGTCCGATGTGTCAGGTGACACGAGGACCGGGTACCGGCCCTCTCGCGCTCACTAGCTCAGTCACGTATCAGAACCTCCCGCACAGGTAGCTTCCCCGCTGCCTGTTACTGCCGACGGTACCGCCGAAATCGCGTGGGGGCTCGCTGGAAGTCTGGCGTGTCGGTGAACAACGCGTTACGTCGACGTCACCCCAGGTCGGCAGCCAACCGGTGCCGAACGCGCCCTCCCCGGACGCGTCAATGGACCACTGCATACGCCTGAGCGCTGCAACGGTCCATTGACGCAGACCAGCGTGCTGGGTGAATGGACCACTACATACGTCTGAGCGCTGCAGTGGTCCATTGACGCGGAACGGGGTGGGCGGGCGGAACGGGGTGGGCGGGCGGAACGGGGTGGGCGGGCGAACCGGGGTGGGCGGGTGAGGGTGGGTGGACGAGAGCCAGGGTCAGCCCAGCAATCCCCAGTCTTCGAGGCCCTCGTACAGCGGCGTGCTCTGTGCCAGTTTCACGACGCGGTCCTTCAGGGAATCGCTGGCCTCGCCGGTGGCCAGGGCGGTACCGATGATGTCGGCGACCTCGGTGAACTCGGCTTCGCCGAATCCGCGGGTGGCCAGTGCGCCGGTGCCGATGCGCAGGCCGGAGGTGACCATCGGCGGGCGCGGGTCGAAGGGCACTGCGTTGCGGTTGACGGTGATGCCGACCTCGTGCAGGAGGTCCTCGGCCTGCTGCCCGTTCATCTCCGAGTTGCGCAGGTCGACGAGAGCGAGGTGCACGTCGGTGCCGCCGGTGAGGACCGAGACGCCCTTGTCGGCGACGTCGGATGCGGTGAGGCGCTCGGCGAGCAGCGAGGCACCGAGGAGGGTGCGCTCCTGACGCTCCTTGAACTCGGGCGTCGCGGCGATCTTGAAGGCAACGGCCTTGGCTGCGATGGCGTGCATCAACGGCCCGCCCTGCTGACCGGGGAACACAGCCGAGTTGAGCTTCTTGGCCCATTCCTTCTTGGCCAGGATGATGCCGGAGCGGGGTCCGCCGAGGGTCTTGTGCACGGTGGAGGAGACGACGTCTGCGTACGGCACGGGCGAGGGGTGCACGCCTGCGGCGACGAGTCCGGCGAAGTGCGCCATGTCGACCCACAGCAGGGCACCCACTTCGTCGGCGATGGAGCGGAACGCAGCGAAGTCCTGGTGGCGCGGGTAGGCCGACCACCCGGCGATGAGCACCTGTGGCTTGGCGGCAATGGCCTGTTTGCGCACCTCGTCCATGTCGATGCGGTGGTCTTCTTTGCTGACGCCGTAGGACTCGACCTCGTAGAGCTTGCCCGAGAAGTTGAGCTTCATGCCGTGGGTGAGGTGGCCGCCGTGGGCCAGGTCGAGGCCCATGATCTTGTCGCCCGGGTTGATCAGCGCCATCAGCACGGCCGCGTTGGCCTGAGCGCCTGCGTGCGGCTGCACGTTGGCGAACTCGGCACCGAAGAGTTCCTTGGCGCGGTTGCGCGCGAGATCCTCGACGATGTCGACGTGTTCGCACCCGCCGTAGTAGCGGCGGCCGGGGTAGCCCTCGGCGTACTTGTTGGTCAGGACGCTGCCCTGGGCCTGCAGCACCGCGCGAGGGACGAAGTTCTCCGACGCGATCATCTCGAGAGTGTCGCGCTGACGTCCCAGTTCACCGGCCATCGCCTCGGCGACCTCGGGATCGAGTTCGGCCAGTGACAGGTTGTTGACGTCAGTCATAACAGGAGTCTCCAAGGGACAGCAGAGTAAGGGGCTATGCCAGTTTACGAGACGCGCAGTGCACCGGGTGTCAGCGGCTCGTCGAGCAGCCTGCCGAACAGTTGCGCGCGCGCACTGGCCGTCTCACCACGGTCGAGCCAGCCGGCGAGCAGCTTGTAGCCCTCGACGTAGGTGCTGATGTAGGCGCGCCAGAGCGGGGAGGACAGAAACCGCAGGCTGTGCCGGGCCCGCTGGGGTGATGCCAGTGACCACCTCTCGAGGTACGCAGCCACGTCGTCCTCGCTCTTGTGCTGATCGTGCAGCAGCAGCGCGGCGTCCTGCCGAACCCCCAACAGCTGGCTCGACGCGGCCAAGAGACGCTCGGCCTTCTCGCCGTCGAATCGCAGCCCCAGATCGGCGTAGATCTCCTGCGCCCACAGTCCCCAGCCTTCGCCGACGACGGCTCCGAGCGCGTGATCGGCCAGCCCCTCGGCCATCAGGCACTGCGGAGTGTTGACCACGAACAGCGTCTGCTCCAGCTGCCCTGCGCCGACCAACCCGGTCTCCTTGCGGCAGTGCTCGGTGTGGTGTCCGGGATAGGACTCGTGCGCGATCAGGTGGGGCAGGTTGGCCATCTGCTGTTCGATGTCGGAGTTGATCGCGACGGTGGACTGGAAGTTGCCGAGGTAGTAGTTGAAGCCGGACCACGGCTTGTCGCCGACTACCTCGTACGTCACCTTCTCGTTCTCGGGCAACGAGTATTCGGCGCGGACGCGGTCGCGCAATGCGGACGAGAACGCCTCGACGCAGTCCTGCAGTCGGTCGGCCGGAATCACGTCGGCGCGGCGATGCGCGATCAACCGTTCACCGAGGGAACCGGGACCGGCGAGGACCTCGTCCATCTTGCGATGAGCCTGCAGGTACTGGTCCTGATCGCCCGGAGCGATGCGGACATCGAAGTAGGAGTACACCTCGTCGACGAAGCCGATGTCCTCGCCTGCGAACTTGCGCGCCGAGCATTCGAGAGCGCGCAGGTGAACATCGAGGAACGTCGTGCGCTCGGGTGTCAGATCGACGTTGCCGAGCTCGGCGCGCAGTGTCTGTGCTCGACGGATCAGCTCACGCGGCTCGGGCGCGGGGGCGTTCTCGGTGGTGCGACGCAACTCGGGATCGCCGGTGTACGCGTCGACGAATCCGTCTTCGAGCCGGTCGAAACTCAGGCCCAGCAGCAGGTATTCACGAACGAGGGAAGCAGCATCCATATCCGAACCCTAGTACGGCGAACGACCCCGCCCGTGCGTGACGGACCGGCACCGAGCACAATCGGGAACCATGCGACTCGCGCTCGACAGGAGCTCAGCCGATTCCTCTGCAGCTCCGACCAGTTGGAGCCGTGCGTGAGCGAGTCCAGTCCGTACGTCGAGTTCGACCGTGTGCAGTGGCGCACGCTGCGCCAATCGACGCCCCTGGTGCTGACCGAGGAAGAACTCGTCGGCCTGCGCGGTCTCGGTGAACAAATCGATCTGGACGAGGTGGCCGAGGTCTACCTGCCGCTCGCACGATTGATCCACCTCCAGGTCGCGGCTCGGCAACGGCTGTTCGCCGCGACCGCGACGTTCCTCGGCGAGAAGCATCCCGACCGTCAGGTCCCCTTCGTCATCGGTGTCGCGGGCAGCGTCGCTGTCGGGAAATCGACGACGGCCCGTGTGCTGCAGGCACTCCTGGCTCGGTGGGACCACCATCCGCGGGTCGACCTCGTCACCACCGACGGATTCCTGTACCCGACGGCCGAGCTCATGCGTCGAGGAATCCTGCATCGCAAGGGATTTCCCGAGAGTTACGACAGGCGCAAGCTGCTCAGATTCGTCACCGAGGTCAAGTCCGGGACCGAAGAGGTGGGCGCTCCCGTCTACTCGCACGTCTCGTACGACATCGTCAAGGGTCAGTACCACATGGTCCGGCAGCCCGACATCCTGATCGTGGAGGGGCTCAACGTATTACAGACCGGACCGCGGTTGATGGTCTCGGATCTGTTCGACTTCTCGATCTACGTCGACGCTCGGATCGAGGACATCGAGAGTTGGTACGTCAAACGCTTCCTGGCGCTACGCAAGACGTCGTTCACCGATCCGTCCTCGCACTTCCATCACTACGCCGGCCTGTCCGACGATCACGCGCAGATCGCGGCCGAGGATCTGTGGCATTCGATCAACCTGCCGAACCTCGTGGAGAACATCCTGCCGACGCGACCGCGGGCGACGATGGTGCTGCGCAAGGACACCGACCACGCGATCAACCGGCTGCGGCTTCGTAAGTTGTAGATCCAGGTCGTGAGTGGAAATTCGTAGCAGGCTACGAATTGCCGTGCACGTCAGATACCGAAGCGTCGGTGTCTGGCGGCGAAGTCGCGCAGCGCGCGCAAGAAGTCGACGCGACGGAATTCGGGCCAGTAGGCCTCGGTGAACCAGATTTCCGAGTACGCGCTCTGCCACAGCAGGAAGCCGGAGAGTCGCTGCTCGCCCGAGGTGCGGATGACGAGATCCGGATCGGGTTGGCCCGAGGTGTAGAGGTGGCTGCCGATTTCGTCGACGTTGATCGAGGCCACCAATTCGTCGCCGCTGACGCCCTCGGCGATCTTCTCGCTCACCAGGGACTGCACGGCGTCGGCGATTTCCTGCCGACCGCCGTATCCGACGGCGACGTTGACGTGCGTTCCCGACCGACCCTCGGTGAGCGCAGCTGCTTCCTTGAGTCGCCGCGAGGTCGACGCGGGCAGCAGATCGAGGGTGCCGACGAGTTTGACGCCCCAGTTCATCTCGGGCCCGCAGATCTCCTCTACGACGTCGGTGATGATGTCGAGCAACGAATCCAACTCGTCGGCGTCGCGGCGGAGGTTCTCGGTGGAGAGCAGGTAGATGGTGGCCATCTCGATCCCGGCGGCGTCGCACCAGCCGAGCATCTCGGCGATCTTCAAGGCCCCCATGCGGTGCCCGTGCGCGACGTCGGTGAACCCGTTCTCCCGCGCCCAGCGGCGATTGCCGTCGCACATCACTGCTACGTGACGCGGGTGCTGAACTCCTTCGAGCTGGCTCAGCAGACGCCGCTCGTACACGTTGTAGAGAACGCCGCGGACCTTCTGCGGAATGATCACCACTGCTTCGTCACCGCTGCTCTCATCACCACGAAGGATCACCTTACGCCGACGTCTGCGAGCCGGTCGCCGGTACAGTAGCGTCGGAACCTACGGTTGCGTAGGTTCAGCGGACGGCACGGGAGGCAATCTTTCATGACGATGTTCGGACTGGACGAGATACCGGTCAAACCTCGCATGCGCGGCTGGATTCACCTGTACGCGTTCGGCGTGGCAGTGGTGTGCGCGATCACTCTCGTCACGCTCGCGTTCAGCATGGTCTCGGTCAGCGCGGGTGTGGCCGTGAGCGTGTATTCCATCACCGTCTGCGGCGTGTTCGGGGTCAGTGCCACCTATCACCGTGTGCACTGGATGACCACGGCGTCGCAGATCTGGATGAAACGCGCCGATCATTCGATGATCTTCCTGTTCATCGCAGGTAGCTACACCCCGTTCGCCGTGCTGGGTCTGCCCGCGTCGACCGGACGCACGCTCCTGATCGTCGTGTGGGTCGGAGCCCTGGCCGGGGTGGCTCTGAAGATGTTGTGGCCCACCGCTCCCCGATGGGTCGGGGTACCGCTGTACCTGATTCTGGGCTGGGCCATCGTCCCGGTGGCTCCGACGCTCATCGAGCAGGTCGGGTACGCACCGTTTCTGTTGCTGCTCGTGGGTGGGATCTTCTACAGCGTCGGGGCGGTGCTGTATGCCACCAAGTGGCCCAATCCCTGGCCGACGACCTTCGGCCACCACGAGTTCTTCCATGCGGCAACGGTGTTGGCGGCGATCTGCCATCTGGTCGCCGTGTGGCTCGTGCTGTTCTGACGACGCGTCCCAAGGGCTCCGAACACCACCTCGGCGACGTCACTTCCGCAGTGCGAGAGCCAGATCGTCGGCTGAGGTCACGGGACGGTCGCACACGAAGCCCCGACACACGTACGCCGTTTCCAGGCCGTCGACGGGCGGACGATCCATCAACAACACGGACGAGTTCGTCACCCCGGCGACCACCACGGAACCACCCGGAACCGACGCCCGGACGGCGGAAAGCAGGTCCCCGCCCGGTGCGGTGGACACCGCAACCTGAATCGGACCGCGAACGGATGCCTCGGCGACAGCCAGCCAGTGTCCGCCGGACCTGGGCGCGCGTTCGAGAATCGACGCCGACCGTGCCAGCGACGCAGCCGCCAGCTCGCCGTAGCGCGCCGAGGAATTGTGGTCGACCAACGCAGCTGCAGTAAGCAGTGCCTCGGTCATCGTGGATGCACCCGACGGAGTGGCCCCGTCGATCGGGTCACGCGGCCTGGTCACGAGGGTCTCGGCGTCGTCGGCGGTGTCGAACCACCCGCCGACATCGTCGGGGTCCGCGAAGTGCTCGATCGCAGCATCGATGACCGACGTCATGCGCTCGATCCACACTGCGTCTCCGGTGGCCTGGAACAGCGCTGCCGCGGCGACCGCGAGACAAGCGTAGTCCTCGAGCACGCCGGTGGCCTCGCCGACTGCGCTGCCGAGTGAAGCCCGACGAATCCGGCCCGCCTCGACGTGACGGGCGAAGAGTTGCTCGCTGCATTCGACCGCCGCGTCGACCCACCTCGGGTGCCCCAGCCCGGTGCCTGCCTCGACCAGTGCAGTGATCGCCAAGCCGTTCCACGCGGTGACCACCTTGTCGTCGCGGCCCGGTTGCGGCCGCGTTGCGCGGGCGGCCGACAGCGTGCTGCGCACCCGGGCGAACCGGTCGTAGTCCTCGGGTTCGGCAGGCAGCTGTAGAACCGACATGCCGGCCTCGAACGTGCCTGCGGAGTTCACCGCGAACAAGCCTGCGGCCCACACGCCGTCCTCGAAGCCGAGGGTCTCGATCAGCTGCTCCGGAGTCCACGCGTAGGTCAGACCCTCGATACCTTCGGTGTCGGCATCGAGTGCCGATGCGAAACAGCCCTCGGCCGTGCGTAGTTCGCGGAGCATGAACTCCGCAGTGTCCGACGCCACCCGCCGGGCGAGCGGATCGTCGTCGACCCGAGCCGCGTGGGCGTAGAACCGCAGCAGCAAAGCGTTGTCGTAGAGCATCTTCTCGAAATGCGGGACGACCCATTCCGCGTCGACGGAGTAGCGCGCGAATCCACCGCCGAGCTGGTCGTAGATGCCCCCACGCGCCATCGCCGACGCGGTGCGGCGAACGACGCCGAGTACCTCGTCGTTGCCGGTGCGCTCGTAGTGCCGGAGCAGACCCTCGAGCAACGCGCCGGGTGGGAACTTCGGTGCCCGGCCGAAGCCGCCGTAGGTGGTGTCCTCGTCGGCGCAGATCGCAGAGACCGAGGCCGCCAACGCGTCGGCGTCGATCGGTCGTCCACCGGCGGGCACGCCTGTGCTGTGCTTGCGCAGTTCGGTCACGATGTCGGCGGAGGCGTCGAACACCTCCTGTCGCCGTGTCGCCCAGGTGTCGGCGATCGCGGTGAGCAACTGCTGAAACGACGGCATTCCCTGACGCGGGGCAGGCGGAAAGTACGTACCGCAGTAGAACGGTTCGGTGTCGGGGGTGAGAAAGCACGTCATCGGCCACCCACCCTGACCGGTCATCGCGACGGTGGCGTTCATGTACACCGAGTCGAGGTCCGGTCTTTCCTCACGATCGACCTTGATGCACACGAAGTGCTCGTTCATCAGCGCCGCGGTTGCCTCGTCCTCGAACGATTCGTGTGCCATGACGTGGCACCAATGACACGCCGAGTATCCGATCGACAGCAGAATCGGAACATCGCGATCGCGGGCGGACTGCAGAGCCTGCGGGCCCCACTGCTGCCAGTGCACCGGGTTGTCCGCGTGCTGCCGCAGATATGGGCTGGTGGACTCACCCAGGGCATTGGCGTCGAGCATCAGGTCTCGTCGGGGACGGCGGGTTTGGGTCGATTCCGTTCCGATGGGGCCGCATCCGCTATACCGCCACGATCGGTGCCCTCGTCGAGAGCCTGATCCAGCGTCGGATCCTCCTGCTCGAACGTGGCAGGCAGACGCTTGATCTTCTTGTTCATCGACCAGATCAACAGTGCCGTTCCGACCAGCAGTGCCACCAGGATCACCAGACCGATCGGCGAGGACTTGCCGAACTCGGGGCCGGTGGGCTGCTGGGCGAGGATCGAAACGATCATTTGTCGGTCTCTTCTATTCCGGCGAACAGGTCCGTCTCGGGCAGCGACGTCGTGACCCGAGTACGGGCCAGTTCGAACTCCTCGGTGGGCCACAGCTTGCGCTGCACGTCCAGCGGCACGGCGAAGAAGGATCCGTTGGGATCGATCTGCGTTGCATGCGCCCGCAGGGCGTCGTCGCGCTGATCGAAGTGATCACCGACGGTGACCTGCGTGGTGATACGACCCATGATCTCGTCGCGCTGGCCGTCCCACCGCTTCAGCCAGTCGACGAACGGGCTTTCTTCACCGCGGTCGATGAACCAATCGTGGAAGAGCTGCATGCGCTTACGGATGAACCCGTGCGAGTAGTAGAGCTTGAGCGGAGTCCAGGGCTCACCCGCATCGGGGAAACGCTCGGCGTCTCCTGCTGCCTCCCACGCCGCCATCGAGACCTCGTGGCACCGAATGTGGTCGGGGTGGGGGTAGCCGCCGCGCTCGTCGTAGGTGGTGATGACGTGGGGCTTGAACTCGCGTACCACCTTCACCAGGGCCTCGGTCGAGACCTCCAACGGAACCAAGGCGAAGCAGCCGTCGGGTAGCGGTGGCATCGGGTCGCCCTCGGGCAATCCGGAGTCCTCGAAGCCGAGCCAGGTCTGCTGCACGCCGAGGATGCGGGCAGCCTCGGCCATTTCCTCGCGTCGAACATCCCGGATGCGCTCGTGCACGCCGGGAATGTCCATCGCCGGATTGAGAATGTCTCCCCGCTCGCCACCGGTGAGGGTCACGACCAGAACATCGTGTCCTTCGGCCGCGTAGCGAGCCGTTGTCGCAGCGCCTTTGCTGGATTCGTCGTCGGGATGGGCATGTACTGCCATGAGCCGCAGTCCGGACACGTTCTTCCTCACCTCGGATTCGCCTGATTCTTGCCTGCCCCTATAGTTCCACCTGACGCCGACAGGCCCCCAGCGGCACCCCCGAATCGATCCCGAGAGCGGCCATGACCAACGCACTTCCCGCAGGTAGATACCCGTCGGGTTCCGGCCCCAGCGGTATTCGGCAGGCCCCGAAACGTGCGACGAAGATCGCACTGGTGGCCTTGGTCCTGCTGGTCGGGGTGGGCGTGGCCTACTACGCGTACAGCAAGTTCTCGGTCAAACCGATCGAGGGCAGTCAACTTTCGTTCGACATCGTCGACGACTCCACGATGTCGATCCGTTTCAGCGTCACCCGACAGGACCCCGAACAACCGGCCGTGTGCATCGTCCGTGTTCGCTCACGCGACGGCTCCGAGACCGGCAGGCGTGAGCTGTACATTCCACCGGAACCCAGGTCCACCACCGTGGAGCTGACCACCGAGGTGACGACGTCGGCTGCCCCTGCCGTCGGCGACGTCTACGGCTGCAGCCTCGATGTTCCCGAATATTTACGAGCCCGATAGGCGAACTGCCTGTTCGTGGTAAGGTCAGGTCATACACGGCCACCGCAGTAGGTGCCGTGTATTGCTGCATTGCGGGCAGGGTTCACCTGCGAACGATGACGACGGCTCCAGGATGTGGGCCGACCAAGGGGATCCAACCATTGGAGTCCCCTGTTCGTTGCGTGCCCTACCTGCTCAGAGACCGGAATCCGAACTCGAGATTCCGACTACGAGGGAGTGATCGAGATGACCGAGACCCAGGTGACCTGGCTTACCCAGGAATCACACGACAGGCTCAAGAGCGAACTCGACCAGCTCATTTCCAATCGCCCCGTCATCGCCGCCGAGATCAACGAGCGTCGCGAAGAGGGCGATCTGAAGGAGAACGGCGGCTACCACGCTGCGCGCGAGGAGCAGGGCCAGCAGGAAGCACGTATCCGCCAGCTGCAGGAGCTGCTCAACAATGCGAAGGTCGGCGAGGCACCCACTCAGTCCGGCGTCGCCCTGCCCGGGTCCGTCGTCAAGGTCTACTACGA
This sequence comes from Rhodococcoides navarretei, assembly GCF_038069675.1. Classification (NCBI taxonomy): domain Bacteria; kingdom Bacillati; phylum Actinomycetota; class Actinomycetes; order Mycobacteriales; family Nocardiaceae; genus Rhodococcoides; species Rhodococcoides navarretei. The sequence continues at coordinate 1,196,371 of NZ_JBBPCN010000001.1, read as the reverse complement.
CGGCGACGAGTCCGACACCGAGACGTTCCTGATCGCCACCCGCGAAGAGGGTGCCCGCGACAACAAGCTCGAGGTGTACTCCCCCGCGTCACCGCTGGGCGGATCGCTCATCGACGCCAAGGTCGGCGACACCCGCGAGTACACGCTGCCCAACGGCAAGACCATGAAGGTCACGCTCGTCAGTGCGGAGCCGTACCACACGTAAGCCTTCGCACAGAAGACGCAAAAGCACCCCCGGCCGCCGAGCGACCGGGGGTGCTTTTCTGTCCGAATGCTGTCAGGCGGTCATCGTCTTCTGGTACTTGCGTACCGAGAGCGGCACGAACACCACGAGCATCAACACGACCCAGATCAGCGTGTAGAGCACAGGGTTCTGCAGTGGCCACACCTCCGGCGGCGGTGCCATCGGGTTGGTGTTGCCGAACTGCTCGCGCACCGCCAACGTCACCGACGAGATCGGGTTCCATTCCGCGATGGTCTTGAGCACGCTCGGAAAATTGTCGATCGGGACGAAGGTGTTGGCGATGAACGTCAACGGGAAGATCACGATGAACGACGCGTTGTTGAAGATCTCCGGGGAACGCACCGTGAGTCCCACCAGCGCCATCACCCACGAGATCGAGTACGCGAACAGCAGGAGCAACACGTAGCCGAGCACTGCGTCGAAGAACGAGGACGTGATGCGCCAGCCCACGATGAGTCCGGTGATCGACATGATCGTGATGGTGACGAGGTTGTTGCCCACATCGGCCGCGGTGCGCCCGATGACGACGGCCGACCGCGCCATCGGCAGCGACCGGAACCGGTCCATGACGCCCTTCTGCAGATCCTCGGCCAGTGACGACCCGGTGAGGGAGGCCCCGAAGATCATCGTCTGCACGAAGATGCCGCCCATCAGGAAGCTCTTGTAGTCGATGCCGGGTACGTCGATGGCACTGCCGAAGACGTAGGCGAAGAGCAGCACGAACATGATCGGTGACAGCATCGCGAAGAACAGCAGATCGGGAACTCGCTTGAGCTTGATCAGGTTTCGCTTGGTGATGATCGCGGAGTCCAGGAAAACGTTGCTCATTTCTCTTCCTCCGCCGTCTCGGGCTCGCCGGTGGTCTGACCGGTCAAGCTCAGGAACACATCGTCGAGGTTGGGCCGCCGCAGTCCGACGTCGACCACGCCGATGCCCGCCGCGTCGAGCTGAGCCAGGGCAGTGGACAGGTCTTTCGAGCCTCCGTTGACCGGCATGACGATCCGGCCCACCTGTTCGTCGAAAGTGGGTGGCTCGACGCCGATCGGGGCCAGGATCTGCATCGCTCGATCTACCTGAGATCGATCGGTGAGCACGAATTCGACTCGCTCACCGCCGGTTTGAGCCTTGAGCTCGTCCGCCGTACCGCGGGCGATGATCTTGCCCTTGTTGAGCACGATGATCGAATCGGCCAACCGGTCGGCCTCTTCGAGGTACTGGGTGGTCAACAGGATGGTCGTGCCGTCGCGCACGAGGTCTGCGATGAACTCCCACATGGTGATTCGACTGCGCGGATCGAGTCCCGTGGTGGGTTCGTCCAGGAAGACCACCCGCGGCCGACCGATCAGGCTGGCCGCGATGTCGAGTCGTCGACGCATACCGCCCGAGTACTGCTTGGCTGTGCGATCGCGTGCGTATTCCAGATCGAATCGCTCGAGCAGTTCCCCGGCTCGCTTCTTGGCCTCCGCTTTGCGCAGTCCGAACAGCCTGCCGACCATCTCGAGATTCTCGTATCCGGTCAGATACTCGTCCACGGCCGCGAACTGGCCGGTCAGTCCGATCGTGCTGCGCACCTCGTTTGCCTGAGTCGCGACGTCGAGCCCGAAGATCGTGGCCGAGCCCGATGTCGCCTGCAACAGGGTGGCGAGAATCCGGACTGCCGTGGTCTTTCCTGCACCGTTGGGGCCGAGCACACCCAACACCGTGCCCTCGGGAACGGTGAAATCGATCCCGTCGAGCGCGACGTTCTTTCCGTACCGAAGTACGAGATCCTCTACTTCTATAGCGTTCGCCATTGCCCTGTCCCCGTTTCTCTCCTGGTCGGTGTAAGGACTTCCGAACGCGTAGAGATTAACCGGTCTTGATCGGACCGGGCGTCCACAGACCCGAACGCTTGACCTCTTCGGCTGTGATCTGCGCCGCTTGCGCCGAGTCGTCGTACGGGCTGTACTGCTCGATCGATCCCCAGTCGCGGTCCCAGTCGCCGGACAGATACGACGGGATGGTGCGGGCGGAGGCCACGATGTCGATCCACCCGAGCGGACCACCGCCGAAATGGTCCTGCCACGCATTGGTGATGACGGCACCGCTGCGATCCGGCAACACCCGGTACTGCGGAACTTCGGCGACCCCGAGGCGGTGCTCGAACGGACGCTGGCAGGGGAAATTGAAGCCGACCTCCCAGTCCAGCAGCACCGGAGCGTCACGGCCGACGACTTCGTTCAACGTCTGGGTGCGCGGAACCCGCGGCGGGGTGACCGCCAACCATTGGTCGGGATCACGATCGTCGTCGGTCAGCACGAGCCGAACAGTGTTGGTGCCGGACGGAATCAGATCCATGGGCACGCGCAGGTTGCGCCACGACGGCGTCGGGCCGATGTCGATGGGTGTCACGCGACCCTGCGCCCGGCCGTCGACTCCGTACTCGAGTTCGAGGCTCTGCCCGTAGGTGACGATACCGTCGGAGTCGACCGAGCGGATGCGTCCGGCAGCGGCGATGGAGATCAGGTCGCCCGGATCGGACGGCAGCGCATACCAGCCGGTGGTCAACGTGGCAGGGGTATCGGATCCGAACGAGCCGAGTACCGGGACTTCTCGAGGCTCCAGGCCGAACGGCAATGCGCTGCCCCCGGTTCCGGCTCCGGTGGTCGACGTCGGCTGCTGTTGCTCCTCGGTATCGACGGTGTTCGAGGTGCCCGACGCCGAGGCCTCCTTGTCCGCGGTGAGGTCGCCCGCCACGCCATCTGGGGTGAACCCGTCGTTGTCGGCACCCAGGGCGGCGAAGGCGTCCCCGCTGACCGGTTGCAGCACATCGGCATTGGGGTTCGTCTCGAGCAGCACGTCGTTCGCCAGACCGCACGTGTTGCCGGCCAGCGCCGACAGGTTCGATTTGGCGACCGAGTACGACGGCCATTGCGCCACAGCGCCCTTGGCCATCGACGCGACGGCCACCAGCACCATCAGAGCGGCTGCGACAGCGACAGGCGGTACCGACCACCAGCGCGCCAAGGGCTTGTCGGTGCGCACGTACGGCGCGCGGAGATGGAACCAGACGGCTGCGAGCAACAGCAGCAGGGTCAGGCCGAGGAACATGGTCGAGATACCGAGACCGGCAACGAGGATCGGCTTGTCCCAGAACGGAACTCCCCACGCCGAGACGTACCAGTATCCGTTGGTCCCGGTGAACGCGACGGCCATCAGGAACGATACGGCGGCGGCGAACAACAGTCGGTTGCGCCGTGATCGCAGCACCGCCGCGCCGGTTGCCACGGCTGCCAGCACCGCCACCGATGCGGCGAGACCGGCGAACACCCCGAAGTGATGGGTCCACTTGGTCGGCGTGATCATCATCAAGGCCATCGCCCCGACGGTGATGCCGACGATGCGCCGCCCCGGACCCGTTGCGGTGCCGGGGATCTTGCCGCCCTTCCGCAGCATGGCAACGACCACCGCGATCAGCGAGACGATCATCACGAACACTCCGAAGCGGCGCGCGAGCGAGCCGTCGATGTCCATGTTCATCAGCCACTGGTAGCGCAGATACTCGTCGAACCATGCCCGGCTCGGCCCGACCGCGGTGTGCACCCGTTGCATCTCGAGCATGCCCGCCACGGTCTGGTTGCCGAACGCGAACACCAGCACCACCGTGCCCGACGCCACCAACGGGGCGAGCAGCGTCGCCGCGCCCAGTGTTGTACTGCCGAACTCGCGAGCGCGGGCGACGACGATCTGCAGCACCGGCCTGGCTCCAGCTATGAGCGGAGCGAAGCAGATGAAACCGGAGGGTCCGTGGGTGACCGTCAACGCGGCGATGAGAATAGCCGCGGCCGCAGGCAGCAACCTGCGCGTTGCGATGGATCGCTCCACCGAGCACCACGTCAGCAACACTCCGAGGGCCACGAACGGTTCCGGGCGCAGGCCGTTGTTGTACGGCAGCCAGAACGCGAGCAGCACCAGCCCGCCCGTCCACAGCGCGGTTTTCGAAGCGCGAGCGGCGGCACCGAACCGAGGTATCACCTCGCGACTGATGACGAGCCACGCGACGACCGCGCAGATCAGCGTCGGTAGGCGCATCCACACACTGGCCGTCGAGACGTGCGCCATGAGTCCGAACATGTCGTAGAGCGGTGTGCCGAACGGTGTCTCGGGCACACCGAAATAGCGGAAGTAGTTGGCCATGTACCCGGCGCTGTCGGCCGTGCGCGCCATGCCCAGCTGGTAACCGTCGTCGGAGGTGTTCGCGCCGATGAGATGCCACACCAGCAGCGTCCCGATCACCACGGCATCGGCAGCGCCGAAGGTCCACCATCGACGCGGGAGGAAGCGTCGGGCACGTCGGCCGTCGGACAGGTCGAGGCGGTGCAGTGCCACCAGGGAGATGCCTGTGGCGAGTACGCCGACGATCATCGCGAACCACTTCAGCGCGCTCGGGGTCGACGAGAACCTACTGTCCAGCTCGGCCTGCAGCTGCAGACCGGGAATGTTGCCCTGAAGATCGCTGAACACTCCGACCAGCTGTGGCCGAAGGTCCCCCTCGCGCGTCACGGTGTCTTCGCCGGTCAGTCCGACAGTGGTCGTGGTGCCGTTCGAGGTGATCGTCAACGAGCAATCGCCCGCAGTCGACGGGCTCAGTTCCGAGACCGGCTTCTCGAGGAGAACCGAATCACGCAGCGTCACCTTCAACTGCGACGCCTCTGCGCCCGTCACCCCACTGCCCGTTACTTCTGCGACCAGGCCGTACCGATAGGCGTCGGGCGATCCTTCGGGCGAGGTCGACAGCACCACCCCGCCGTCGGAGAGCTGATCTGCGGCGACACACGGGACCGTCGCGTCGACGCTGATCGGGGTGTAGCCGACGAGTGGAGCCTCGACACTGCCGATCGTGTCCGACTGTGGCCACGTCAGGGAGGACTGCTGCTGCTCGATCGGCAACAGCGGTATCGCGATCGTCAGCAGAATTCCCAGGACAGCGGAGACGATCGCGACGAGCCGAGCCATGCAAATATCTCCCACCGATGTCCTGGTTCAAGTCGCTGCTCAAAGTACCAGTGCCACCTGTGCGGCCCGGGAGATCAGTTCTCCACGTGCACCGCATACCCGGCCGCACCCAAGGCATCGAGCACCGAACCGCGATGGTCGGGTCCGCGCGTCTCGACGGTCAACATCACGTCGACCTCCTCGAGGCCCAGGCGTCCGCCGGTACGGGAGTGGACGACGTCGACCACACTGGCCCCGGCGTCGCGAACCACACCGAGCACGCCGGTGAGTCCGCCCGGTTTGTCCGAAATCGTCACGCGTACAGCGAGATAGCGTCCACCGGCACGGAGACCGTGGGTGATGACGTGCGTGAGCAGCAGTGGGTCGATGTTCCCGCCGGAGAGGACGGCACACACCGAGCCGGTCAATCCGAGCTCGTCCGCCGAGTGCGTCATCAGCGCCGCCACGGCAGCGGCACCCGCTGGTTCGACGATGAGTTTGGCGCGTTCGATGCACAGCACCAGAGCCCTCGACAGAGCGTCTTCACTGACGGTGACGACGTCGTCCACCCAGCCCTGCACGTGATCGAACGGCACCGATCCGGGCAGACCGACCGCGATGCCGTCGGCCATCGTCGACATCGATGTCAACGCGATCGGATGCCCCGCCTTCAGCGACGCCGGCCACGCGGCGGCGCCCTCGGCCTGCACGCCGACGACCCTGATATCGGGCTTGGTCAGCTTGACCGCCGCGGCGACACCGGCCAACAGTCCCCCGCCGCCGGTGGGAATCACGATGGTGCCGACGTCCGGCATCTGCTGAAGCAGCTCGGTCCCGAGTGTCGCCTGCCCCGCGACGATGTCGAGATGGTCGAACGGATGGATGAGGGTGGCACCGGTGCGTTCGGCGAATTCTCTGGCCGACTTCAGCGCCTCGTCGACGGTGTTGCCCACCAGATGGACCGTAGCTCCGTATGCCTTGGTGGCCACCAGCTTCGGCAGCGACGCCCCTACCGGCATGAACACCGTCGAAGCGATCCCCACCTGCGACGCCGCCCAGGCGACACCTTGAGCATGATTGCCTGCGCTGGCCGCGACGACCCCGCGTGCGCGCTGCTCGGCGTCGAGCCTGGCGATGCGGTTGTACGCTCCGCGGGGCTTGAACGATCCGGTGCGCTGCAGGTTCTCGCATTTGAGTCGCACCTCGTGGCCGGTGAGGTCCGACAGAATTCGCGAGGCCACCACCGGCGTCCGGCGCATGACCGGCTCCAGCAGCTCCTCGGCCGAGGAGATATCCGACGCGGTCACCCGCACAATTTCCGACACGGTCGCAGTATGCCAGGAACAATTACTCTCGCGACGTCATCCACCACCGGTCGTCACTACAGTTGTGGAGCGCGTGCCGCACCACAGCGAGCCGCGACCGGTGTAAAGGATTCTCGGTGATGACGCATGCTGGATCCGACGAGGTCAGCGACGATCTCGAGATGCGTGGCAGCCTCGAGATCAAGAATCGGGCGATCTCCCGAACTGCCATCACGGCGGCCTTGAAGGACCCCCGGGTCACCCGGACCACCGGCGGAATGTCGCGGCTGACCGGTCGAGAACTCCCCCGCGCCGACGTCACCCTCGGCGAGGACACGGTCGCCGTCAACCTCTACATCGGCGTGACATGGCCGTCGCAGATCACCGAGGTCACCGAGGCGGTGCACGCGGAGGTCGAAGACGCGCTGGCGACGATGACGGGTCTGCACGTGCATCGGGTGAACGTGCTGGTATCCGACACCACCCTCGCCAGCGGTCCAGCACCTGTGTCGAATCCCGATGCTTCGCAGACTGTTTCCCCCCGACCTCCCACCGCAAGCCCGGCCGCGATGCCGGTGGCCCTGCTGTTCGGGTTCGTTCTCCTGGGCGTGGCCTTCGTCGCCGGCCGGGAGTTCCTGATCGCGCAAGGACACTTCGGCGGTGACCGGTGGATCGCCGACGCTGTGTTCTGGATAGCCGGATTGCACTGGCAGGGTTGGATGATCGCCGCCGCGATCGGCAGCGCCGTCGTCGGATTGCTCCTCGTGCTCATTGGCGTCAAGCCGCGAACGAAGACACATTCCGGTCTCGGTGGGTCGGCGTCGACCGTCTGGGCCACGCCCACCGACATCGCTCGATTGTGCAGTGCTGCAGCACAGTCCACCCGCGGGGTCGTGGACGCGCACACCGTCGTCACGCGCAGGAAGATCGACGTGCGGGTGGCGCGCGATCCTGGTTTCGAGGTCGACGGCATCGACTCTGCGGTCCGCGAAGCGCTCGCTCCGGTGCTGTCGGTTGCCGCGGATGGGCGGCGATCGACGGTGAAACACACGTCTGCGCCGCCGACGAGGGTTACGTGATGAAGACGTTCGTCGCCGGGGTGGACCGGCTTCTCGCCGTCGTCGCCGGAGTTGTGCTCCTCGCCGGTGGTGGCTTCGCTCTTGCCTGGCACCACGACGCCCCATGGGCGCGAGAGATGCTCTCTCGCTTCGATCGTGTGCGGATCGCCGAACTGCCCGAACAGGGCTGGTGGGTGCCGACGTTGGCTGTGGTCGGGTGCACCGCGGTGGTCATGGCACTACTCCTGTTGATCGGCAACATCTCGCCGCGCACGACCGGAACGGCAAGTGTCATCGAGGAGCCGCATTTCTCGGCGCATGTGGACCTGAGTGCCATCGCATCGGGCGTGGCGACGGAGTTGGCCGAGTTCCCTGGTGTTCGACGCGCCCGCGGTACTGCGATCGACGATCGAGGAATGCCGACCGTCGCCGTGTCGGTCTATGCTGCAGCCGATTTCGACGTTGTCGCCTTCACCGCCCAGGCCGAATCACGAGCCGCTTTCGTGGCCGAATCACTCGCCGGTTCGCACGTCGCTACCCGCATTCAGCTGCACGTCGACAAGCGGCGGTAACAGTCCGGGCGGTACGGTAGGGCCATGGTTGCATCGACGCGCAGTAGGTTCGAGCGATGGTCCGGTGGGATGCCTCTCGTGGTCCCGGTGGCATTCGGAGTGGTGCTGGTGATCGCAAGCGTCTCGTCGAAGCTCGGTGGCAGCTCGCTCTTCTTCTTCGCTCCTCTGGCTTTCGTCACCTCGGGAACGGTGTTGTGGCTCAAAGCCCGACGTGGCACGACACGAGACCACCTCGCTCACGCCGCAGTCGGATCCGCACTGCTGGTGGGCTGCGGCGTCGTCGTCGCCGTGTGTGGTCTCGCGGGCGGCCTGATGCTGGACTCGCCGGTGTTCTGGGCATCGATCGCGGTTGCAGCGGCAATCGCGGCTCCGATCAGCGCCGGCATCAGTCCGTTCTCGTCGCTGTGGAATTAGTGCCCACGGCACCTACAGTCGCGGGTCCACCGGCTCGGATTCCAGTGCCAGGACGGCGAACACTGCCTGGTGGATCGAAAAGAGCGGCGCACCGCGCACCGAGCGATCCAGCGCTTCCATTCCCAGTGCGTACTCGCGTAGGGCCATCGACTGCTTGTGCCCCACGTTTCGACTACGCAGTGCAGTCAGTCGATCCGGATCGGTGTAGTCGGCACCGTAGATCAGCCGCAGGTACTCCCGGCCGCGAACTTTCATGCCGGGCTGCATCTTCCCGCGTGGAGCGTTCGCCGCAGGCTTGACCACCATGCCCTCACCGCCCTGTGCCGTCAACTCCTCCCACCACTTCTCCCCTGCAGCAACCGAATCCGCGGACGACAGATCGACCTCGATTCGACGGGTGGTGGCGAACACCTCGGGAGCAGCTGCCTCCAGACGGTCGGCGACGTCGAGGTGCCACGTGTGCGGACGATCCGCATACGTCTCGACATTCGACGCCAGCACCTGGAACGGCGCGATCCGAACTCCGTCGAGCCCGTCCGTCGGCCAGACGTACCGCCGATACGCGGCGGTGAACTCACCCAGGTTGCCCTGCCGAACGGTGTTCCGTTCCTGCAACTCCTGCACATTCAGACCGCGCGATCCGGCCGATGCCAACACCGCCGCCTCGGCCTCGATGTTCGCCCGAGACACCGCAGCGACCGCGGCGTACTCGGTCTTGATCAGGCCCTCCGCCTTGGCAGACCACGGCATCAGTTCGCAGTCGAGAATCAGCCAGCTCGAGGCCAATTCGTCCCACACACCGGCCTTCTCGATCGCGTCGGACACCCCGGAAATCAGCTCGCCGGTGAGCGACTCGTCGAACACCGGACGACCCGTCCGCGTGTACGCGGTGCCGAGCACTCCCTCCGGCGCATCGAACTTCTCCCGAGCGGTAGCTGCATCTCGACACACCACCACGACCACCCGCGAGCCCATGTGCTTCTCCTCGCAGATCACCGTCGACGCACCGACCGCCCGATACGCGTCGAACGCCTCGGTCGGATACTCGAGATAGCCCTCCCGGTCCGAAGTTCGGCTCGGTGCCATGGTCGGCGGAAGATAGTGCAACCACTGCGGAGCCAATGCGAACCGACTCATCACTTCCAAAGCGCCCGCAGCATTCTCGGACCGTACCGACACGCGACCACGCAGCGACGTCTCGACGCCCGTCGGCCCGATCACATCGGACAGATCGAGAGACGCGGCATCACGGGTGAACGCGCCCATCGGACGCGCCGGCTCGTACCAGACCTTCTCGGCCGGAACCGAGACGATCTCACGCTCCGGATAGCGCAATGCCGTGAGCTTCCCACCGAAAACACACCCCGTGTCGAGGCACGCAGTGTTGTTCTCCCACTCCACTTCCGGGACCGGCGTGTGACCGTAGAGCACCGTCGCCGAACCGCGATAGTCCTGCGCCCACGGGTACCGCACCGGCAGCCCGAATTCGTCGGTCTCGCCCGTGGTGTCGCCGTACAGGGCAAAGCTTCGAACCCTGCCCGACGCCCTGTTGTGGTACTTCTCGATCAGACCGGCGTGCGCGACGACGAGCTTTCCGCCGTCGAGCACGAGGTGCGCGACGAGTCCGTCGCAGAATTCGAGGACATCCCTGCGGAAGTCTGCGGATTCGGCGTCGAGCTGCTCGAGAGTCTCGGCAAGGCCGTGCGAGGTAGTCACCTTCCGCCCCCGCAGCGCCTTGACGAGCTTGTTCTCGTGGTTGCCCGGCACTGCCAATGCCGCGCCTGCACCGACCATCCCCATCACCAGCCGCAGCACGCCGACCGACTCCGGCCCGCGATCGACGTAGTCGCCGACGAACACCGCGGTACGACCGGGCGGTGGCGTCGCGCCGACCGCACGGCCGACCTCGTCGCGCTCGATCGTGTAACCCAGTGCTTCGAGCAGGCTTTGGAGTTCGTTGAGGCAGCCGTGGATGTCCCCGATGACGTCGAACGGCCCCGTCAGTCCGCGGCGATCGCTGCGCAGCGGCGTCCGAACGAACTGCGCCGACGCCACCGCCTCGACACCGTCGAGTACCTGGACCGAGCGAAATCCTTCCTTGGACAGACCACGCATCGAACGCTGCATCTGAGACTGCTGGCGACGCAGTACGTCTCGGCCGAACGCTCTGTCGGTCCGTTCCGCGTTGCGCTGGGCACACACCGATTCCGGCACATCGAGTACGACGGCGACCGGGAGCACATCGTGTTCACGAGCCAGCGCGATCAGCGCCTTGCGCGCCGCCGGTTGCACATTGGTGGCGTCGACGACGGTGAGCAGACCGGCCCGCAGCCTGGTCGCGACGAGGAACTCCAGCAGCGCGAACGCGTCCTTGGTTGCGCTCTGCAGATTGGGGTCGTTGCTCACCATCCCTCGGCAGGCATCGCTGGACACGGTCTCGTACGGGCCGAAGTGCTGCGCTGCGAACGACGACTTGCCGGACCCACTGATACCGATCAGGACGACGAGGGACAGATCCGGAATGTCGAACGTACTCACTGGGACTGCTCCTCTCGGGTGAAGACGGCCATCTGGGTCGGGGTTCCGTGCACGTCGTCGACGGGGCCGATGCGGTCGAAACGAACCGAGTAGGCGTGGCCGTCGGCCACCGATGATGCCCACTGCTCGAATTCGGCGCGGGTGAACTCGAATCGGTGATCGACGTGACGGAAGGTTCCTGGTTCGAGGCCGGGATACAGCACGTTGTACTCGGAGTTGGGTGTGGTGACGAGAACCGTTCGCGGACGCGCCTCGCCGAAGACCGAGCGCACCAATGCCGGCAGTCGATCGAGGTCGACGTGCTCGATCACCTCCATGAGCACCATCGCATCGAATCCCTGCAACCGAACGTCGCGGTAGGTGGCCGAGGACTGCACCAGTTCGATCCGTGTTCTCTGCCGATCGGACAGGTCGTCCAGACGCAACCGGCGGTGCGCCTTCACGAGTGCACGATCACTCACATCGGCACCGAGAATACGGTCGAAAGAGTTGTCTGCGAACAGCTCTCGCAGTAGTCGACCCTCACCGCAGCCCAGGTCGATCACCGACTTCGCGCCGACGCCTGTCAGCGCCGCCAGTACGGCGCGTACCCGCTGCTCGGCCAACGTCGGATCCCGCGGGGCCACGTCGTCCTGCGGGGCGTCGGGCACGAGTCGGTCCAGCGCCGACGCCACGAGTTCGCGACGGTGCGCCAGGTAGCGGGACGCGATGAGCGCTGACTCCGGGTGATCTCCCAGCCAATCCCCTGCTGCGCGAACCAGTTTGTCGGCCTCGTCCCCGCCCACCCAATAGTGCTTGGCGTCGTCGAGAACCGGGAGAAGAACGTACAGGTGCCGCAGCGCAGCCGACAGCGTGAACGTGCCGGCGAGAACGAGATCGACGTATTCGGAGTCGCCCCATTCCGGCTGCGTCGGATCGAGGGCAATGGGTGTCGCGTCTACCGTCCATCCGAGGGGACCGAAGAGCCGATCTGCGAGATCGGTTCCGCCCCGCGACGGCGCGGCAGGCATCGACATGGTCAGATCGACTGCTGCAGAGGCCAATTCAGGCCTTCCGGTGCACACACCGGCCAGCGTTTGCTTGAACAGTCGCGACAGGGCCACTGCCAGTCCGGATGCGGCGTCGGCATCGGCGAGAACGGCGACGGTGGTGCACTCAGCCGAGACCTCGGGATACAGCACCGTGGTGGCACCCATCGGCAGGTTCCAGCTCTGCACGCGATCGGGGTGCTTGTGCAACAAGTACCCGATGTCGGAGGCGTCCGGGAAATCGGTTGTGGCATTTGCAGTCACGGTCAGTAGCACCGCAGCGACGTTACGGGACAGCCGAGTCCGATGCGTCCCATTTTTCGGGGTGCCCGCCGGGCTGCGTCAATGGACCACTGCATACGTCTGGGCGATGCAAGGGTCCATTCACCCATGTGGGTGGCCACCTCCGGACCGCGTGAATGGACCGTTGCATACGTCTGAGCGGTGCAAGGGTCCATTGACGCGGGCGGCGGAGCCGACCGCACGCAAAAGCGGCACCCACCAGAAGGTGGGTGCCGCTTCGGTAGAGCAGGGTGAAACTAGATCACTTGATGATCTTCGTGACGCGACCGGCTCCGACGGTACGACCGCCCTCACGGATGGCGAAACGGAGGCCGACATCCATGGCGACCGGCTGGATCAGCGTGACGGACATCTCGGTGTTGTCACCGGGCATGACCATCTCGGTGCCCTCGGGAAGGGTCACAACGCCCGTAACGTCCGTGGTACGGAAGTAGAACTGCGGGCGGTAGTTGTTGAAGAACGGCGTGTGGCGGCCGCCCTCGTCCTTGGACAGGATGTATGCGTTGCCCTCGAACTCCGTGTGGGGCGTCGTGGTGCCCGGCTTGATGATGACCTGTCCACGCTCGACGTCTTCGCGCTTGATGCCACGAACGAGGAGGCCGACGTTGTCGCCTGCCTGACCCGAGTCGAGCAGCTTGCGGAACATTTCGATTCCGGTGACGGTGGTCTTGGTCGAGCCGGGGCGGATGCCGACGATCTCGACCTCTTCGTTGACGTTGACCGAGCCGCGCTCGATACGTCCGGTGACCACGGTGCCACGACCGGTGATGGTGAAGACGTCCTCGACGGGCATGAGGAACGGCTTGTCGGTCTCACGGACGGGGTCCGGAACCGAATCGTCGACGGCCTGCATGAGCTCCATGACCGACTCGCCCCACTTCTCGTCACCCTCGAGTGCCTTGAGTGCGGAGACCTTGATGACCGGTGCGTCCTCGTCGAACTCCTGCGAAGCGAGGAGCTCGCGGACCTCCATCTCGACGAGCTCGATGATCTCGTCGTCGTCGACCATGTCGGCCTTGTTCAGTGCGACCAGGATGTACGGAACACCGACCTGGCGGGCGAGCAGCACGTGCTCGCGGGTCTGCGGCATCGGGCCGTCGGTTGCTGCCACGACCAGGATTGCGCCGTCCATCTGAGCCGCGCCGGTGATCATGTTCTTGATGTAGTCGGCGTGACCCGGTGCATCGACGTGCGCGTAGTGGCGCTTCTCGGTCTGGTACTCGACGTGGGAGATGTTGATCGTGATACCACGAGCCTTCTCCTCCGGAGCCTTGTCGATCTGATCGAAAGCCGAGGCCTCGTTCAGGTCCGGGAACTTGTCGTGCAGAACCTTGGTGATTGCAGCCGTCAGCGTCGTCTTACCGTGGTCAACGTGACCGATGGTGCCGATGTTGACGTGCGGCTTCGTCCGATCGAACTTCGCCTTCGCCACTGTGTGTCCTCCTGGACTGATCTGTGCGGGCCCCTGCGGGGCAAGCACGCGTATGTGTTGTTTCTTATTACAGGTCGAGCGTGGTCCAGCAAGCGGAGAGAATTACTCTCCGTTCACCTTCGCAATGATTTCCTTCGCTACGTTCGCGGGAACTTCTGCGTACGAATCGAAGACCATGGAGTAGTTTGCGCGGCCCTGCGTCTTCGACCGAAGGTCTCCGATGTAGCCGAACATCTCCGACAGCGGAACCAGTGCCTTGACGATACGGGCACCGCTGCGTTCCTCCATGGCCTGGATCTGACCACGGCGGGAGTTCAGGTCGCCGATGACCTCACCCATGTAATCCTCGGGCGTGATGACCTCGACGGCCATGACGGGTTCGAGAATGACGGGGCTGGCCTTGCGAGCGGCTTCCTTGAACGCTTGTGAGCCGGCGACCTTGAAGGCCATTTCCGACGAGTCGACGTCGTGGTACGCACCGTCGAGCAGTGTGACCTTGACGTTGACCAGGGGGTATCCGGCGAGAACACCGTACTGCATGGCGTCCTGAGCACCTGCGTCGACCGAGGGGATGTACTCCCTCGGCACACGACCACCGCTGACCTTGTTCTCGAACTCGTAGGTCGCTCCGTCTTCGCCCTCGAAAGGCTCGAGCTTGATGATGACCTTCGCGAACTGGCCGGAGCCACCGGTCTGCTTCTTGTGCGTGTAGTCGTGCTTGTCGACCGTCTTGCGGATGGTCTCGCGGTACGCGACCTGCGGCTTGCCGACGTTGGCCTCGACCTTGAACTCGCGACGCATACGGTCGACGAGGATGTCGAGGTGCAGCTCGCCCATGCCGCCGATGACGGTCTGGCCGGTGTCCTCGTCCAGCTTCACCGAGAAGGTGGGATCCTCTTCGGCGAGCTTCTGGATGGCTGTTCCCAGCTTCTCCTGGTCGGACTTGGTCTTCGGCTCGATCGAGACCTGGATGACCGGGTCCGGGAAGCTCATGGACTCGAGGATGATCTGGTTCTGCGGATCGCAGAGCGTGTCACCCGTCGTGGTGTCCTTGAGGCCGATGACCGCGTAGATGTGACCGGCAGATGCGGTCGCGATCGCGTTCTCCTTGTTGGAGTGCATCTGGAAGAGCTTGCCCAGACGCTCCTTCTTGCCCTTGGTCGAGTTGACGACCTGAGCGCCGGAGTCGACCTTGCCCGAGTACACCCGGACGTAGGTCAGCTTGCCGAAGAAGGGGTGAGTCGCGATCTTGAACGCGAGAGCCGCGAACGGCTCGTCTGCGGACGGCTTGCGAGTGATCTCCTTCTCCTCGTCGCCGACGGCGTGTCCGATGGTCTCGGCAACGTCGAGGGGAGACGGGAGGTAGTCGATGACCGCGTCGAGCATGGGCTGAACGCCCTTGTTCTTGAACGCGGATCCACACAGGATCGGGTACAGCTCGCTGTTGACCGTCATCTTGCGGATGGCAGCCTTGATCTCGTCGATCGTGAGCTCTTCGCCGCTGAAGTGCTTCTCCAGAAGCGCCTCGTCGGACTCGGCCACGGTCTCGAGCAGCATTTCGCGGTACTCGGCTGCGCGCTCCTTGAGATCTTCGGGGATCTCGATGGTTTCGTAGGTCTCGCCCAGCTTGGTTTCGCCGCGCCAGATCTTCGCGTTCATCTCGACGAGGTCGACGATGCCTTCGAAGTCACTCTCGGAGCCGATCGGCAGCTGGATGACCAGCGGCTTGGCGCCGAGGCGATCGATGATGGTCTGCACGGTGTAGTAGAAATCCGCGCCGAGCTTGTCCATCTTGTTGACGAAGCAGATACGCGGCACGTCGTACTTGTCGGCCTGGCGCCACACCTGCTCGGACTGCGGCTCGACACCTTCTTTGCCGTCGAACACTGCGACAGCGCCGTCGAGCACGCGGAGCGAACGCTCCACCTCGACGGTGAAGTCGACGTGCCCGGGGGTGTCGATGATGTTGATCTGGTTTTCGTTCCAGAAGCACGTCGTGGCAGCAGAGGTGATCGTGATGCCACGTTCCTGCTCCTGCTCCATCCAGTCCATCGTGGCTGCGCCATCGTGAACTTCACCGATCTTGTAGGAGATACCGGTGTAGAAGAGGATGCGCTCGGTAGTGGTGGTCTTGCCGGCATCGATGTGAGCCATGATGCCGATGTTGCGGACCTTGAGTAGGTCGGTCAGCACGTCCTGTGCCACGAGTTAACCCGCCTTGGTGTTGGAAGAGGTATTGCCTGAGCTGATCAACGCTCCGGCGGCATCGGATAGTTCCGAATACCGCCCGAGCGAGGAGATCACCAGCGGTAGTGGGCGAACGCCTTGTTGGCTTCGGCCATCTTGTGAGTGTCCTCGCGACGCTTCACAGCGGCACCGAGGCCGTTGCTGGCGTCGAGCAACTCGTTCGCCAGACGCTCGACCATGGTCTTCTCACGGCGAGCGCGCGAGAACGTGACCAGCCAGCGCAGTGCCAGCGTGGTGGAGCGGCCGGGACGAACCTCGACGGGCACCTGGTAGGTGGCACCACCGACGCGACGGCTGCGAACCTCGAGGGCCGGCTTGACGTTGTCGAGTGCACGCTTGAGCGTGACGACTGGGTCGGTGCCGGTCTTCTCGCGAGCCTGCTCGAGCGCCTGGTAGACGATGCGCTCTGCGGTCGACTTCTTACCGTCGAGAAGGATCTTGTTGACGAGCTGCGTGACCAACGGCGATCCGTAGACCGGGTCGTTGATCAGCGGCCGCTTGGGTGCTGGGCCCTTGCGTGGCATATCAGCTCTTCTCCTTCTTGGCTCCGTAGCGGCTACGAGCCTGCTTGCGGTTCTTGACACCCTGGGTGTCGAGCGAGCCGCGGATGATCTTGTAACGCACACCCGGGAGGTCCTTCACACGACCACCGCGAACGAGCACCATCGAGTGCTCCTGCAGGTTGTGACCCTCACCGGGGATGTATGCGGTGACCTCGACCGAGGAGGTCAGGCGAACACGCGCGACCTTACGGAGAGCGGAGTTCGGCTTCTTGGGGGTGGTGGTGTACACGCGAGTGCACACGCCACGGCGCTGTGGACTGCCCTTGAGGGCAGCGGTCTTCAGTTTCGCGACCTTGTCGGTGCGACCCTTGCGGACCAGCTGGTTGATCGTTGGCATAAACCGGCTTTCTTCGTGTCGATAAACAGGGATCTAGCAGTTGGAGCAAGAGAACACTGCTCCTCACCCGGTACTGCTGCTGCTCCAGTACTGCTATCGCGGGTCTCTTGCACCCCGCGGTCGGGTGTGTCGCATACCCCCACACGTCCAGCCGGTTGCGCGCTCTTCGAGCGAACGTGCGCACGGCTGTACCTCGCATAGGCACACAAACGGTCCGGCCAGGCCGGACACGACCCATAACGATACCCGGCAGCGTCGCCTCGGGTCAAAACACCCCTCGTGTGGGTTCGCGGGTTATCGACTGAGGTTCAGCGTGAGGTCGGCGAGCTTCGCGGCGGCCTGACAGGGATCGGGATGCGCGACGTCCGGTTGGTACTGCACCCACCACCCGAAAATGCCCGCCCGATCCGCACCGGCGGAGACCCCGCACGAGTCGGGGTCGTTCGGGCGCTGGGCCTGGATTGCCTTGCGTCCCTGGACCGTTGTGTCGGTGACGGTGTACATCAACTTCTCGTTGGCGGCCCGCTCAGCTGCGAGAGTGCCGGACTCGAACCAGTTGAACGTCACCTTCACCGTGCCCGCGGAGCCGACGAGATCCCACCGACAGATGGCCCCGAGGAAACCCTGAGCGATGAGGTCGGCACCGACGGTGTCGGTGATCTGGTCGTCGGACACGGCGTCGCACTCGGTCAACAAGTCGGTGAATTCTTCGCCACCCGAGCCGCCGAAGCTGGCCGGTCGCGCGGTTCCCTCCACGGTCTGCGAGCAGCCGGCGGCGAGTAGCACGGTCGCTGCGGCGGCAATGATGCGTCTCTTTCTCATTGCTTACGCTCCACGGTCAGCTGTGCGAGTTCGTTTCCGACATCACAGGGTGGGCGCGCCGCAGGTTGGTCGGAGTACGTGATGGACCAGTGGAAGAAGTCGTCGCCGAATTGCACGCCGATCTCGCACAGCGTGCCCCGCTCGGCCTCGAAGCCGGGGTTGCCGTCGATCTCGATGTCCTTCGCCGGACGGCCGATCAGCTCGGAACCGGCCCGTTCCCGGCCGATCGGGCTGCCGCGGTACCAGGAGAAGCTGACGCCGGGTCCGCCGAAGCCGACCGTTTCCCACTGGCAGCCGACGGAGTTGCGGGTGATCTGCCCGAACGGGCCCGCTCCGAACGCGGACTGCACTTCGGCGTCGGTGATCGATCCGCATTCGCCGAAGAAGGGGCCGGGCTCGTATGCGGAGGTAGCGGGTGCCGAGTCCCCGGGTGGCGCGGCGTCGTCCTCGGCACCGCCGCACCCGGCGACCAGAATTGCCGCCCCCGTCACCGCCATCGCGAACCGCTTCATATCCGCCTACGGTGCCTCGAACGCGCCGACGCCGGGAATGTCGAACAGAATGCCAGAGGCCAGAACATGTGCGGTGAAGAGAATCGGTCCGCTACCGGTGTCCGCGACCACCGGCCCCGAGGGAACGAATCGTCCATTGCCCTGCTGGCAGATCGGAGCGTTCACCGATCCGCTGCGACCGTTGGCTACGTTGACGAAGTCGACCTGCAGGCTGGCGAAGTTCTGGTAGGACGTGCAGATCCGCGGCTCGGCGGCGCGGCCCCAGATGTGGGTCAGGCCTGGCGTCTCGGTACCGGCGGCCTCGATCGTGCCGATCCACTGATCCGGAACGATCAGCCCACCGACGGTGACCCCGAGGTTGGGAATCTGCAGAACGGGGACGGAAACCGGTCCAGGCGGGGGTACAGGCGCGTTCTCGGTGGGTGCAGGCGGGGCATCGGCAGGCGGTTGAGCCTGTGCGACCGGCGCGAGGGCGATGGTGCCCACAGCCGCGAATGCAGCTGCGAGTAGACCGAATCGTGTCCGACGAGCCATGTGCGAGTTACTCCTGATCCCTGGGAAGCGAGTGGGCAATACGTTACCGCGAAGCGGCGAGCTTCCGGCCCCGGACATAGACGCCGACGATGGCCGGCTCGCGCATCGCCATCAGCAGCGCGAAGAGGGTCTGGTCGCGGGCCAGCTCAGGATCGTCGGCGCGGACGCCGTGGTCGATCGCCGTCGCCAGCTGCGGCCAGGACCCGGGATCGACGACGACGAAATCGGCTTCCTTGCCGGCGTCGAAGTTGCCGATTCGGCTCTCCATGTCCAGCGCGCGGGCCCCCGCGAGGGTTCCGGTGAACAGCAGTTCCGCCGGGTGCAGCGACAGTCCGGCGTCGCCGGCCTCGGAGATGTGCACCTTGAAGGCGTCGGCGAGGACCTGCGGCAGCAGCCATTCGTCACCTCCGCCGAAGTCCGAACCGATGGCGATGTTCACTCCCGCGGCGACGGTTCGCTTCCACGGCATGGTGCCCGAGCCTAGGAACTGCTGCGAGGTAGGGCAGTGCGCAATGGAGGTGCCGGTTTCGGCCAACCGCTCGAGTTCGATGTCCTGGCAGTGCACCGCGTGGGCCAGGATGGTGCGCCGACCCAGGAAGCTCTTGCCGCCGACCTGCGAGCCCGGCAGAAACTTGCCGTCGTAGGTGTCGAGGTAGGTATCCACCCCGTAGGCGTTCTTGGTGGCGTCGATCTCGCCGGTTCCCGGCCGGTTGTTCTCGTTCAGGTGCGTGTGGAAGTAGACACCTCGGGCGCGGACGGAATCGTAGAGCTCGCCGAGATTCTTCAGCGTCTCGGTTGTCACCGAGAGCGAGAACCGCGGTACGACGGCCACATGCAACATCGCCGTGTCGACGTCGCCGGTATCTGCCGCGTGCCACTTCTCGATCTCCTCGGACACCAGCCGGATGGCCTCGTCCTCACCGGTGATCAACGCCTGCGCCGACGCCGGGCCGGTGGTCTGAACTCCGCGTCCACTGACGATGCGCAGCCCGTGCTCGAGCGTCTCGGAGAACAGCGAGTCCTGTGCATGCGGGAAGGCCGAGCCGAACACCATCGCCTGCGTGGTTCCGGCCCGGATTCGCGCGGCGCAGAAATCTCTGGCCGCTGCGGCAGCGAACTCGGGATCGGCGAAGCGAGACTCGGACGGGAAGATGCACGTGTTCAGCCATTCGAGTAGTTGCCCACCGCCGTAGGAATCACCCGCATAGGTCTGCGGAAAGTGAATGTGGGTGTCCACGAATCCCGGCAGCAGAAACCCGGGACGATGATCAGCGATCTCCTGGTGCGCGTAATGCGTTGGCAGAGAGTCGAACTCGCCACAGAACTCGATCGTGCCCGCGTCGGACACCACCAGCGCACCGTCGGGAATCGACACCAACGACGCGGCAGCGTCGAGCACCGTTGGCGATCCGGCGACGTGAAAGATGTGGCCGCGGTGCACGCGTGCGGTATCGGAAGTCACCCGCCAGACTCAAGCACAGGTCGGTCGGCGCTGCAGACCGTGTGGGTTCTAGCGAGCTCCCACCGACGCTGCGGACAGCCGCGAGTTCAACGATGCATCCAGTACCTCGGCCCACGATCTGACGACCTCGGCACGGCGTCGCGCATCGTCGGTGAGCACATCGGCGAGACCCAGTCCTCGAGCGAGGTCGAGGGTCGCCTGGACGAGACGGTGGGTGACGGGATCGTTGTCGTCGACACCGAGGTTCTCGACGGCCATCTGGTGGGCACGACGGCCGAACCGTTCTTCGAGCGGCACGATGCGATCGCGCAACTCGGGGTCGGCCGACGCCGCTGTCCAGACCTGCAGTGCCGCTTTGAACATCGGCCCGGTGTAGTACTCGACGAGCCGCTCGACCACGAGTTTCGTCCGGCCTGGACCCGGCGGGATCTCCTGGGCCTCGCGGCGTGCGTGGTCCATTCGAGTGTCGAACATGTACTCGAGGGCTCCGGTGATCAGGTCCTCACGCGTCGGGAAATGGTGCTGGGTCGCGCCGCGAGAGACGCCGGCGCGTTCGGCGACGACGCCCACCGTCGTGGCACTCCACCCCTGCTCGGCGAGTGAATCGATCGTCGCCTCGAGCAGTCGCTGACGCGTGACCCTGCTGCGGTCCTGCTTGGGTTCGCGCGCCATCACCATCGCCATACTCCCTACTACTACCGACGCTCTGCCGACCTACTTTTCGACCACCCAGGACGGCGGCCTCTTCTCCAGAAAGGACATCATCCCCTCTCGGGCCTCGTCCGATGCAAACAACCTGGCCGATTGCTCGGCGACGGCCGTTCCGCGTTCGTCGATCTCGCGTCGGATCGCTGCCGTGGTGAGCTGTTTCGACTCGGCCAGGCCCTGCGGCGAGCACTTCCGAAACATGATCATGTAGTCGGCCACCGCGGCCGCGGGAACGGCGTCGGCCGCGGTGACCAGGCCGATCGCCTCGGCCGTCGCCCCGTCGAACGTCTCCCCGGTGAGGAAGTAGCGACTCGCCGCGCGGGACGTCAGCCGCGGCAGCACGGCCACCGAGATGACCGATGCCGCGAGCCCGAGCCGCACCTCGGTCAGTGCGAACGAACTCTCGGGTCCGGCGATCGCGATGTCACACGCCGCAACCAGGCCCATGCCGCCGGCCCGCACATGTCCGTCGATGTGACAGATGACGGGTTTCGGGGTGTCGATGATCAGCCGCATCAGATCGAGCATCTGCCGGGTGCGTAGCTCCGGGGACGCACCGGCCTCTCGGAGGTCGGCACCGGCGCAGAACGTCGTGCCGGTGTGACCGAGCACGATCGTTCTGACGTCGTCGTCGTGCGCCGCAGCGATCAGGCCCGCCGTCAGTTCCTCGACCAACACCGAGGACAACGCATTCCGGTTCTCCGGCGAATCCAGCGTCAAATACGCCGTGCTCGTGGAGTTCTCGGCGAGAACGGCCATCAGTAGCTTCTCGGCAGTCCGAGCGAGTGCTGGCTCACGAAGTTGAGAATCATCTCCCGACTCACCGGTGCGACGCGCGCGATACGAGCCGCTCCGAGCATTGCAGCCAAGCCGTACTCACTGCTCAACCCGGCACCACCGTGGGTTTGGATCGCCTGATCGAGCGCCTTGATGCTGGCCTCGGCCGCAGCGTATTTGGCCATGTTCGCAGCCTCGGCAGCGCCGAAGTCGTCGCCGGAGTCGTAGAGCACCGCGGCCTTCTGCATCATCAATTTCGCCAACTCCAGCTCGATCTTGCACTGCGCCAACGGGTGCGCCAAGCCCTGGTGGGCCCCGATCGGCGTCTTCCAGACGGTGCGCTCCTTGGCGTACTTCACTGCGGCATCGATGGCGTACCGGCCCATTCCGATGGCCATCGCGGCACCGAGGATGCGCTCGGGGTTCAGTCCCGCGAACAGCTGCATCAGGGCAGCGTCGGCCTCACCGACGAGTGCCTCGGCGGGCAACCGGACGTCGTCGAGGAACAGCACGAACTGGTGATCGGGTTCGACGATGTCCATCTCCATCTGCGTCTTCTGCAGACCCGGAGCGTCCGTGGGCACGATGAACAGGGCAGGCTTGAGCTTGCCGGTCTTGGAATCCTCGGTGCGCGCGACGATCAACACCGCGTCGGCCTGATCGACACCGGAGATGTAGATCTTGTTGCCCTTGAGGACCCACTCGTCGCCGTCACGGCGCGCTGTAGTGGTGATCTGATGCGAGTTGGATCCGGCATCGGGCTCGGTGATGCCGAAGACCATGATCTTGGATCCGTCGGCGAGGGCGGTGAGCCACTCCTGCTTCTGATCGCCCGTGCCGTACTTGCCGATGATGGTGCCGCAGATGGCGGGGCTGACGACCACGAGCAGCAGACCGGCACCGTGCGCGGCCAACTCCTCCTGCACGAGCGCGAGTTCGTAGATGCCTGCGCCGCCACCGCCGTACTCCTCGGGCAGGTTGACGCCCAGGAAGCCGAGCTTGCCCGCCTCGTTCCACAGCTCGGTCAGCGGCTCACCCTTGCGCGCCTTGGGCAACACGTAGTCGATGTAGTTGTAGCGCTTGCCCAGTGACGAGACTGCGTTGCGCAGTCCCTTCTGCTCTTCGGTTTCGATGAAACTCATGCTTGCTCTGCTCCTTCTGATACCACGGCCAGAACTGCACCGACCTCGACTTGTTGACCCTGCTGAACGTTCAGTTCCGTGAGCACACCGTCTGCAGGTGCGGTCACCGTGTGTTCCATCTTCATCGCCTCCAGCCACAGGATGGGCTGACCGGCGGTGACGGTATCGCCCTGCGCGGCAGCGATTCTGATGACGCTGCCCGGCATCGGAGCGAGTAGTGAACCAGCCGCGACCTGGTCGGTGGGGTCGGTGAACCGCGGGGCCCTGATCAACCGAACCGGACCGAGCGCCGAATCCACGAAGACAGCCGAACCGTAGCTGCTCACCGTGAAGGTACGTCGAATACCGTTGTCGTCCAACGTCACCGAGGTCGGCGTGTGCTCCACCAGTTCGACACCCTCCACCGAGGAGGTGAGCCCGCTGCGTCCGATCGAATATTCGACGGTGATGTCGTTGTAGGTCTTGCGCTGCGGCTGCGACCGCAGGTTTCGCCAACCGCCGGGCAGTCCCCGATTCACGCGGGCTCGTTGGAGGTTGCTCGCCGCGTCGGCCAGAGCAGCTGCGAGAGCGGACAGTTCCTCGCCTCGGCCGTGCGCGATCGGCTGAGCCAGGACGTCGAGGCCGTGCGTGTCGAAGAAGGCCGTATCGGTATCCCCCGCCACGAACGCCGGGTGCCGCAGAATGTTGACCAGCAGATCGCGGTTGGTCTTCAGGCCGTGAACGGTGGCCTTCTGCAACGCTTTGGCCAGTAGGTTCGCTGCCTGATCCCGCGTCGGCGCGAAGGAGATGACCTTCGCCAGCATCGGGTCGTAGTGAGTTCCCACCACACTGCCGGTCTCGACGCCGGAGTCCACTCGGATGTATCCAGCTTTGTCCGACACCTCGAACTGCGCACCGGGGATCTCGAATCGGTGCACGGCACCGCTCTGTGGCTGCCAGTCCTGGGCCGGATCCTCGGCGTAGAGGCGAACTTCGATGGAATGTCCACGAGTCGCCGGCTGCTCGGCGGGCAACCGCTCCCCCGCTGCCACCCGAATCTGCAGTGCAACCAGATCGAGTCCCGTCGTGCATTCGGTGACCGGGTGTTCCACCTGCAGACGAGTGTTCATCTCGAGGAAGAAAAAGTTGCCCTTCTCGTCGGCGAGGAATTCGACCGTGCCTGCACCCTCGTAGCCGATGGCCTCGGTGGCCAGTGTCGCCGCATGGAAGAGCTTCTCGCGCATGCCATCGATGCGTTCGACGAGCGGCGACGGAGCCTCCTCGACGACCTTCTGGTGACGACGCTGGATCGAGCATTCGCGCTCGCCCACCGTCCACACGGCGCCGAATCTGTCTGCCATGACCTGCACTTCGATGTGCCGGCCGGTCTCGATGTACCGCTCGACGAACACCGTTCCGTCGCCGAATGCCGAGAGTGCCTCGCGCCCGGCCGCTTCCAGCTCCGAATCCAGGTTCTCCAGGTTGCGCACGATACGCATGCCGCGCCCGCCGCCGCCTGCAGACGCCTTGATCAGCACCGGAAGTTCGTTCTCGGTGACCGACTCGGGATCGAGCTGGGTCAGCACCGGCACTCCGGCGTCGGCCATCATCTTCTTGGACTCGACCTTCGAGCCCATCAATTCGATTGCCTTGACGGGCGGCCCGATCCACGTCAGGCCGGCGTTCTGCACCTGCTGCGCAAAATCGGCGTTCTCGGACAGGAATCCGTATCCCGGATGCACGGCGTCGGCTCCGGCCTGCACTGCAGCGGCGATGACGAGCTCGCCGCGCAGGTACGTCTCGGCCGAACTGTTGCCGGGTAGCCGCACTGCCGCATCGGCCTCACGGACGTGCGGGGAGTTCGCGTCGGCGTCGGAGAACACCGCGACGGTGTCGATGCCTTCGGCGCGGCAGGTAGTGAAGACGCGGCGGGCAATTTCGCCGCGGTTGGCTACGAGGACGGACGATACGGTCATGGCTTCACATCCGGAAGACACCGAAGTTGGCGGTGCCTTCGATCGGGGCGGTGGCGATGGCCGACAGGCACATTCCCACCACCGTGCGGGTATCACGGGGGTCGATGACGCCGTCGTCGTAGAGGCGTCCGGAGAGGAACATCGGCATCGACTCGGCCTCGATCTGGCCTTCGATCATCGCGCGCATGCCGGCATCTGCTTCGGCGTCGAAGGCTTGTCCGCGAGCTTCGGCGGCGGCGCGTCCGACGATGGAGATGACGCCTGCTAGCTGCGCACCACCCATGACGGCGGACTTGCTGGACGGCCAGGCGAACAGGAAACGCGGATCGAAGGCGCGACCGCACATGCCGTAGTGGCCGGCTCCGTACGAGGCCCCGAGCAGAATCGAGATGTGCGGGACGGTGGAGTTGGAGACGGCGTTGATCATCATCGACCCGTGTTTGATCATGCCGCCCTCCTCGTATTCCTTACCCACCATGTAGCCGGTGGTGTTGTGCAGGAACAGAAGTGGGGTGTTCGACCGGTTGGCGAGCTGAATGAACTGCGTCGCCTTCTGCGATTCCTCGCTGAACAGCACACCGCGGGCATTGGCGAGAATGCCGATCGGATAGCCGTGCAACTCGGCCCAGCCGGTGACGAGCGATCCGCCGTACATCGGCTTGAACTCGTCGAAATCGGAGCCGTCGACGATGCGGGCGATGACCTCGCGGGGATCGAACGGGATCTTCAGATCGGTGGGGACGATGCCGAGCAGGTCCTCGGGGTCGGCGAGCGGCTCGATGACCTCGACGCGAGGCTCTGGGCCCTTCTTCTTCCAGTTGAGCCGGGAGACGATGCTGCGTCCGATGCGGATGGCGTCCTGCTCGTCGACGGCGAAATAGTCTGCGAGACCGGACTTTCGAGCGTGCATCTCGGCCCCGCCGAGTGACTCGTCGTCGGAGTCCTCACCGGTAGCCATCTTGACGAGTGGCGGCCCGGCGAGGAAGACCTTGGATCGTTCCTTGACCATCACGACGTGATCGGACATACCGGGGATGTATGCGCCGCCGGCGGTGGAGTTGCCGAACACCAGGGCGATCGTGGGGATGCCCGCCGCCGAGAGCTGCGTCAGATCACGGAACATGCGACCACCGGGGATGAACACCTCCTTCTGCGTCGGCAGATCGGCTCCACCGGATTCGACCAGCGAGATCACCGGAAGCCGGTTCTGCGTGGCGATGTCGTTGCCGCGGAACCCCTTCTTCAGAGTCCACGGATTACTCGCTCCGCCGCGGACCGTCGGGTCGTTGGCCACGATGAGGCATTCGACGCCGCACACGACGCCGATACCCATGACGGTGCTGGCTCCGACGGGAAAGTCGCTACCCCAGGCCGCGAGTGGGCACAGCTCGAGAAACGCGGAATCCTCGTCGATCAGCAACTCGATGCGTTCGCGGGCCAGGAGCTTGCCGCGCTTCCTGTGCCGCTCGACGTACTTCTGACCGCCGCCGAGCAGAGCCTTCGAGTGCTCGGCGTCGATCTCGCTCAGCTTGGTATTCATGGCTTCGACGCTTCCGGCGTACTGCTCCGATGCCGTGTCGAGGGTGGACTTGAGCACGCTCATGCCTGGTACCCCAATCGTTTTGCTGCCAGTCCGGTGAGGATCTCGGTGGTGCCGCCGCCGATACCGAGGATGCGCATGTCGCGGTACTGCCGCTCGACCTCGCTCTCGCGCATGTAGCCGAGTCCCCCGAAGAGTTGTACAGCCTGATTGGCGACCCACTCTCCGGATTCGACGGCCGTGTTCTTCGCGAAGCAGACCTCGGCGATGAAGTCTTGGTTCTCCTGCATGGACCGCTCAACGAGCGACCGGGTGTAGACGCGGGCGATGTCGATCTTGCGCGCCATCTCGGTGACGGTGTTCTGTACGGATTGCCGTGCGATGAGCGGCTTTCCGAATGTTTCGCGATCACGGACCCACTGCAACGTGAGATCGAGGCACCGCTGTGCGCTGGCATAGGCCTGCGCGGCGAGGGCGATTCGCTCGGTGAGGAACGCCTGCGCGATCTGTGCGAAGCCACTGTTCTCGGCACCGACCAGGTTGCTCACCGGCACTCGGGCGTCGACGAACGAGAGCTCCGCGGTATCGGATGCGCGCCAACCCATCTTGTCGAGCTTGCTGGTGACCTCGAACCCGGGTGTGCCCTTCTCGATGACGAGCAACGAGACGCCTGCAGCCCCCTCGCCGCCGGTGCGGACCGCGGTGACGATGAAATCGGCTCGGCATCCGGAGGTGATGTACGTCTTGGATCCGTTGACGACGTAGTGCTCGCCATCTTTGACGGCTTTCGTCCTGAGGTGGCCGACGTCGGAGCCGCCACCCGGCTCGGTGATGGCGAGCG
Source organism: Rhodococcoides navarretei (assembly GCF_038069675.1). Lineage (NCBI taxonomy): Bacteria > Bacillati > Actinomycetota > Actinomycetes > Mycobacteriales > Nocardiaceae > Rhodococcoides > Rhodococcoides navarretei. Next base: position 1,169,064 of record NZ_JBBPCN010000001.1, on the reverse strand, counting down.
AGCCGATCTTCTCCCCCGCGAGCGTGGGCTCGACCCACTTCTCGATCTGCTGCGGGTCTCGGGCTGCAATCAAGTGCGGCAATGAAATTCCGCTGGTGAACAGAGATGCGAACAGTCCACCCGACGCGCCGGCCTGGTGCATCTCCTCGCAGATCACGACGGCGTCGGCCAGATCACCGCCGCTGCCACCGACCTCCTCGGGGAAGCCCGCGCCGAGCAAGCCGAGAGCGGCCGCCTTCTTGTGCAGCTCACGCGGAATCTCGCCGTCGGCTTCCCACTGGTTCATATGCGGCGCGATGTCCTGCTCCACGAAACTGCGAACGGTCTTGCGCAGCTGCTGACGCTCCGGCGTCGTCCAGATGTTCATACGAGTGCTCCCTTGTAGGCAAGTGTTTCGGGGATGTCGATGTGACGCGACCGCAGCCACTCACCGAGCCCCTTGGCCTGTGGATCGAATCTGGCCTGCGATGCAACGCCCTGGCCGAGGATGCCCTCGATGACGAAGTTCACCGCCCGCATGTTGGGCAGTACATGCCGAGTGACGGTGAGTTTTTCGGCCTCGGGCAACATCTTCTTCAGGGTCTCGACCGTCAATGCGTGCACCAGCCAAACGAATTCGTCATCGGTACGGACCCACACCCCGACGTTGGCATTGCCGCCCTTGTCGCCGCTTCGGGCCGCGGCGATGGTTCCCAGTGGTAGCCGGATGGTCGCTTCGTCTGCTCTCGGTGGCGGGAGCGTCGGTTGATCGAGGGGTTCCAACTTCCGCGTGTCCGTCGACGGTGCGATGGCACTTTCGGTGCCGTCCGCGAGATGCGCAACGTGCGGCACCTGGGCCGCGTCGACGAATCCTGCCGTGAACACTCCGTACGGCGCGCCGTTGCCCGGCGGTGCAGTCACCGAGAATCCTGGGTAGCTGGCCAGTGCGAGTTCGACTGCTACGGCCGAGAACTGACGTCCGACGGCGTCGGGGTTGCTGTCGCGAGCCACGCAGCGCAGCAAGGCGCTGGCCGTCTCCTCCGTCTCGGCGTCCGGCTTGTCGGTACGCGCAAGGGTCCACTTCAACTCGGCGGGTCGCGCGGGGAGCCAGGACTCGAATTGACGTTGCGCCAGTTCTGCTTTCGCCTCGATATCGAGGCCGGTGAGCACCATCGTGAATTCGTTGCGGAAGCCGCCGAGTGCATTGAGCGAGACCTTGTAGGTGGGCGGCGGAGCTTCGCCGGTCACGCCGCTGATGGCAACTCGATCGCTGGATTCCTGCGTCAGGATCGCTGAATCGATCCGTGCTGTCACATCGGGATTCGCATAACGCCCGCCGGTGATTTCGTACAGCAACTGAGCAGTGACGGTACCGACGCTGACGGCACCCCCGGTACCCTCGTGCTTGGTGATGACGCTCGACCCGTCGCTGTGAATCTCTGCGATCGGGAAGCCCGGGCGCGACATATCGGCAATCTCGGTGAAGAACGAGTAGTTGCCACCCGTCGCCTGCGTTCCGCATTCGATGACGTGCCCTGCGACCACGGCCCCGGCCAGCGCGTCGTAATCGGTCGGCGTCCAACCGAAGTGGGCCGCCGCAGGACCGACGATCACACTGGCGTCGGTGACGCGCCCGGTGACCACGACGTCGGCACCGGAGTTGAGGCATTCCACGATGCCCCACGCGCCGAGGTAAGCATTTGCGGTCAGCGGGTTACCGAGGCCGAGTTCGGCCGCTCTGCCGAGTAGGTCGTCGCCATCGACGTACGCTATTTTCGCACCGGAGTCGAGCTTCTCCAGCGCTTCGGCCAAGCCACGTGGATTGAGCCCACCGGCGTTGGCAACGATCTTGACACCCTTGTCGAGTGCCAACCCCAGGCAATCCTCGGCCTGGCGCAGAAAGGTTTTCGCGTACCCACGGGTCGCGTCCTTCATCCGATCGCGGCCGAGAATGAGCATCGTCAGCTCGGCGAGGTAGTCACCGGTGAGGTAATCGAGTTCGCCTCCCTCGAGCATCTCGCGCATGGCGGAGAGGCGGTCTCCGTAGAAGCCTGAGCAGTTGCCGATACGTACGGTCATGCTTTCTCGAGTCCTGACTGTGTCCGTCCGACCCCCGGAGGGCCTGCGAAGGCTTGGGCGATGGTGAGCCAGTGTGCGGCGTCGGGTCCCTCGGCATGGATGTCGAGGTTGTCGCGATGAGCGCGCTGGGTGACGAGAAGGCAGAAGTCGAGAGCCGGTCCGCTCACGCGTTGAGCAGCGTTCTCCGGTCCCCACGTCCAGAGCTCACCCGACGGTGCCGTGAGCTCTACTCGGAACGGTTCGGTGGGAGGGGTCTGCTGGTTGACCATGTAGGCGAAATCCCGCGTCCGCACGCCGATGTGCGCGACGCCGCGGATTCTGTCGGTGGCGACGCGGGTGACGCCCAGTGCGTCGGCGACATCCTGACCGTGCGCCCACGTCTCCATCAACCGCGCCGTGGCCATGGACGCCGCACTCATCGGAGGGCCGAACCAGTCGATCTTGGTCCCGGGCGGAACCCGCACGAGAGCGTCGGTCATGGCGTGGCGACGGGTACGCCAGATGCTCAGCAGGTCGGGATCGCGCGACTCCTCCTCGGCGGCGTCGTCGACGAAACCGCCGGGGTTCTCCCATGCTTTCTTCAGCGTGAGCGCGAACTCCTCCTTGGCCTCGATATCGCCGGATGCGCCGGACGTGGTTCGCTCCGCGACGTGATCGGTCCAGGAGAGATGCCCGATCTGATGTGCGACGGTCCAACCCTCGGCCGGCGTCGGTGCCGACCACCGTTCCGGGGTCAGCTCGGCCACCAGGGCATCGAGGTCGTCGCCCTCGGCGCGGAGGTCGTCGACGAGTGTGTCGAGGTCTGCCATGCGCTCAGCTTCACAAAGGGGCGCGAAAAAAGCAAGCACGCCTGCTTGTTAATTCGTAACCTTACGTTCGCTTGCCGTCTCTACGGTGCGGAATGTGAAAATGTCGAGACTCGCGGCCGCCGCCGTTACCCTGACCTTCATGGCTGCCGGTTGCTCCTCTGTGAATCCAACCGCCGCGGATCCGGCCCCCGACGAACCGTCGAGCATCCGGGTGGCGACGTTCAATGCCAGCCTGAACCGGCCCGCCCCCGGGCAGTTGGTGACCGACCTGCAGGGCGAGAACGCACAGGCCCGCGCGGTGGCCGATGTGATCGTGGCGAACTCACCGGATGTCCTGTTGGTCAACGAGTTCGACTATTCGGGCGATGATGCGGTGAGGTTGTTCAACGACAACTATCTCGACGGGCAGTATCGGTATTCTTTCACTGCGCCGGTGAACACGGGCGTCGATTCGGGATTGGACCTGGACAAGGACAGCGCGCTCGGCGGGCCCGGTGACGCCTGGGGGTTCGGTCAATTTCCAGGTCAGTACGGGATGGTCGTGTACTCGAAATTTCCCATCGCGACCGAGTCGGTACGCACGTTCCAGAATTTTCTGTGGAAGGACATGCCGGATTCCCTGCTGCCGCGTGACTACTACGGCGACGTGTCGGACGCACTGCGGCTCTCCAGCAAGTCTCATTGGGACGTGCCGATCGACGTGAACGGCACGACGCTGCACGTGTTGGCGTCGCACCCCACTCCCCCGTCTTTCGATGGTCCCGAGGACCGCAACGGTAAGCGCAACCATGACGAGATTCGGCTCAGTGCCGATTACATCTCGGGTGCGGACTACCTCTACGACGACAAGGGCGTGCGCGGCGGACTGGACGAGGGAGCGTCGTTCGTCATGCTGGGGGATCAGAACAGTGATCCGGTCGACGGCGACTCGGTAGCGGGTGCCATCGCGCAGGTTCTCGATCTGCCGCGGGTCCAGGACCCGGCACCCACGTCCGATGGACATGGCACGGACACAGCCGATTTCGCCGACCCGACTCCGGGCGACCTGCGGGTGGACTACGTACTGCCGTCGGACGATCTGACCGTGCTCGATTCGCAGGTGTATTGGCCGAATCAGGCCGAGCACCCTTCGGACCATCGACTGGTGTGGGCCGACCTCGAAATATGATGGGTCGGTGACCGATCTTCCGATTGTCGAATTCGCGTTCCCCGGACCACTACGGGACAGGCTGGTTGCAGCCGTTCTCACCGGCGAGAAGACCAGTACAGCAAGCCTGTTGGCGCAGTACGTCGACGAGGAGCTGCCGAGAGTCGGGGATCGTGGCGCGGTGGTGGATTCGGCGGGATCGACGGTGGGGATCATCGAGACCACGGGCGTCGAAATCGTTGCACTGCGCGATGTTCCAGTGCAGCATGCTCTCGACGAGGGTGAAGGATACGTCGATGTCGCGCAGTGGCGCGCCGGGCACGAAAGGTTCTGGCAGTCGGCAGAGGTTCGCGAAGAACTGGGCGATCCACACTTCAGCGTGAACGACGACACCCAGGTGGTGCTGGAGCGGTTCACACTCGTGTGACCGCGTGCCCTGACGCGGCGTCGGGGTCGCCACATCGTGTCGGTGGGTAGGTGTATAGGCACTTGCGCGTCGATCCTGCTCTGCTGCAACACTATTGATGTTGACGAATATCCCACACCTCGGTACCATCGAACACACGTTCTACTTCTTCTTGAACAAGCGCCGGGGGGCGACTCGAGATGACTACATCTGGATCGACGCGCAGTAGGTTCGCGGCCTATCTCGGGCCGCAATCGAAGCCGTACATCGACAACGCAGTGCTGGGCGAAATTCGTGACGTCGCGATCCTCGAGAATCAGGCGTGCGCTCGCAAGGTCGCTCTGGCCGCTGCCATCTGGGACACGTGCATTCATCAGAACGTGCTCGTCGGTGATGTCATTCAGGACGCGGGCAACTATGCGGCTTCCGAAATTGCGCACGTTCTGGGTTGCTCCAAGACCGTTGCGAACACATACGCCGAGGTCGGAATGGACCTTCGACTTCGGCTTCCTGCCGTCGCCGCCGCGTTCGAGGCCGGCGAACTCGATCTACCTCGCGTCCGCGCGATATACCGCTGTACCCACAATCTGACGCAGGGTGCAGCGACGGCCGTCCAGGGCGAGGTTCTGCACGCTGCCCGACGCTTGTCACCGGGTCCGCTGGCGACGGAAATCTGGTCGATCATGTATCGCATCGCGCCCGAGGAAGCTGCCGCCTTACGCAAGGACTTGAAACGGCACACCAACGTCACGTACACCGACAAAGATGTGCTGTCGACGCTGAAGGCCGACCTCACCGCAGCCGACGCCGCCGCTGCCTGGCAACTCATCAACGAGATGGCCGCCACCGTCTGTCGACGAGATCCACGTACCCGGGGACAGAAGCGAGCGGCGGCGTATGTTGCTCTGCTGCATCAGGAGTCGTCGATGGCCTGCATGTGCGAACCCACCGACGACAACCCGTGCACGGCCGATACCTCACGCCCGGACCGGCGCGCGCCGCTGACGGTGATCACGGTCGACCTCGCCACGCTCGCCGGTCTGCTGTCCAATCCTGCGCACCTGTCCGGGCACGGCACCATCGATGCCGAGTACGCCCGGGAACTCGCCGACAACGCTCACTGGCAGATCCTCCTCACCGAAGCACGCAACCTCGCCGAGTCACTCGGCCACGGCGAAGACCTGGAATCGCTCATGGACCTCGACCTCAGCACCGACACCGAGAACGGCGCAGACACTGACGGCACTGGGAACACTGAAGACACTGAAGACACTGAAGACAAGGGTGCCGAAGGCAGGTCCGACAGCGGCAGCAGGACGAACCACAGCGGATCGAAAGGCGGCCCACAGAAGCCCAGAGGATCGAAAGTACGCAACACGAGGAACAGCCGGTCCGAGGGCAGCAGGTCGCCTGTGGTGTTTCATCCACTGGGACGCGGTCGTCGTCGTGTCGGCGGTTCTGTTCCTCGACCGCCGCGCTCGCAGAATGCCCCGCGTCCACCGCGGAACAGTTGTGTCGCCACGCCGTATCGCGGCACGTACACCTTCGTTGCCGAGCTCGAAGCGGCCATCGCAGCGGATCCCGCTCTCGGGCTCGCGCTGCATCCGGACGGGCATGGCGGCCTTCTGCTGCCGCCACCCGGAGCCCTCACCTATCGGCCGACTACTGCACTGGCGGAGCATATTCGCTACCGCGATCGCACCTGTCGGCATCCGGGCTGCGATGTCGCGGCCCAGCAGTGCGAAATCGACCACGTCGTCCCGTACTTCCACCGCGATCCTGCGAACGGCGGGTGGACCATCGACTCCAATCTGCATTGTCTGTGCCGCTATCACCACAGCCTCAAGACCATGGGCCTGTGGACTCCTGTCATGCTCGCCGATGGTGTCGAGTTCTGGATCTCCGATGCCGGCACCAGCGCAGTCACTGTTCCCGGCACAACGCAACTCGCAGACTTCGACCACCTGCCGAAAGTCAGTCCGAAGCCGAAAGGGACAGCATCAGAGTGTGATTCGCCGACTCCGAAGACGGCGAAACCACAACCGACCCCGATGCCCGCCTCGGCACCCGAGGACGAGCCACCGCCCTTCTGACCGAGTTCCGGGGAAAGCGTTCTGTCGTCAGACCCGATCGGCGTACACGACGATGTTGTCGTCGTAACTCGAGATGTCCGAGTCGAATTGGCCGCCACAAGTGATCAAACGTAGGCCGGGATGGTCGATGTCTCCGTAGACCTTGTCGGTGGGGAACGCATCCTTCGGGTATTGCTCCACCGCGCTGACCACGAAGCGGACGGTGTTGCCGTCCTGGCTGACGACGGTGACATCGTCGCCCTGTTCGAGTTCACGGAGCCGGTAGAAAACGCCGGGGCTACCGTCCCAATCCACATGTCCTGCAACGATCGACGGTCCCAGTTGCCCGGGAGTCGGCGATCCGGTGTACCAACCGGCGGGGAATCCTCCCGGGGGAACCTCCATCGAGCCGTCCGGCTGCAGACCCAGACCCATCACGTCGGATTCGACGCCGATCGCACCGATCTCGAGTCGCGCAGGCGGTGACCCGGGGGCCGACGATGACTGCTCTGCAACCTCACCCGACGGGGCGACGGCGGCAGGAGCAGAAGAAGTCGAGGACATCGAACCGTTCTGCGACGGGCCGGGATCCGAGGACGATGCGCACCCGGCAACCAGCGACAGCAGCAACAGGAACGCCGCCGCCACCGCCCGGACCACGACCCGATGACGGGTCGTGGTCCGGGCGAATCGAGCCAGAGGTACTGATACCTCGACGGTAGATCTCACCGATCAGTTCCGACGACGAGTCAAAGTCAAGGCTGAGACCGCACCGACCGCGAGCACGGCCAGCAACGTCCACACCGGAACGAACGACGCTGCACTCGAACGGTTTACGGTACTGCCGTCACCGGTGTCGACGCCACCGTTCGGGATCTGCGTGATCTGCCCACCCGGGTTGTACGTGCCCGGCTGATCCGGGCCGCTCGGTGTGTTCGGCTGGTTCGGTGTGCGCGGCTGGTCCGGAGTGTTGGGCTGATCAGGGGTGTTCGGTGTGTTGGGGGTATTAGGTGTGTTGGGGGTATTAGGTGTGTTCGGCTGGTTCGGTGTGTTGGGGGTATTAGGTGTGTTCGGCTGGTTCGGTGTGTTGGGGGTATTAGGTGTGTTCGGCTGCTCCGGCACATTCGGGACACCCGGGGTGTTCGGGACACCCGGGGTGTTCGGCAGTTCAGGCGTCGGACGCCCGGGATCGGCGGGATGGTGATCACCGGAGGCACACCCGGGATCGGGGGTAGTTCGATGACTATCGGCGGCGTTCCGCCACCATCACCCGGCGTACCCGGGGTTCCACCACCGTCACCCGGCGTACCCGGCGTACCACCATCACCCGGCGTACCCGGCGTACCACCACCATCACCCGGGGTACCCGGCGTACCACCACCATCACCCGGGGTACCGCCACCACCATCACCCGGGGTGTCGCCGTCGTCATCCGGCGGCGTGATCCCACATTCAGCATTGCTGATCGTGTTGGAGTCGAGCGTGACTGCGCCGGTGAGAGCCAACAGGCGGCCCCGCACATCGGCACCCGTCGCAGCGGTGATCGACGCCTGCGCCATGACCGTGCCGACGAAATCGGTGTCGGTGCCGAGAGTGGCCGAACTTCCGATCTGCCAGAACACGTTGCACGGGCTGGCACCGTTGATCAGCGACACACTGCTGCCCGAGCCCGTGACGAGAGTCGATCCCGCTTGGAAAATGAAGACCGCATCTGCATTTCCTTGCGCGTCGAGTACCAGAGGCAGGTCTCCGGTCAGTCCGAGAGTGCCACCTCTGTACAAACCGGCATTCCGTGTCGTGCCCCCCAACTCGACTGGGACCAGTTCCGGTCCCGACCTGCCGGCAGCATCGGTATATGCAGTCTGCAGAGCGCCTTTCGCGTTCAAAGCCCGTTCGTTCTTGTCGTCGATCACACCGTTGGTAATTTGTTCCGGGAGCAGGCCGGTGACACTGGAAGGCTCTCCATTTCCCGGGCTCACACCCACGGAGCCGGAGATGACGGAAGTGCCCGCGTCGGTGACGGTGGAGCCGGCAAGTATCGCGTAAGGGTCTGCGGCACCGAGCAGGACTTCGGGAACCACGACGGCTGGGGCTGGAGCTTGAGGTTGAGCGTCGGCTGTCGAGACGTTGACCAGCATGAGCGCACTGGTTGCGAGCGCGACAGTGCCGACGAGAGGAACGAACGCCGAGCCCTTCCGTCGGGATGTGGACGGCGCAGGACGGTGTTGCGGAGCGTGCATGTTGGGTGCCGATCTCATGGAGGATTTTCGCGTGAGACATGTAGTCGCACAACGTATATGGGTATCGAATCCCCCGACGAGAGTCGATTGTGAGATTCCGCGACGGTCGACGATGGTCACTGGAATACACCAGGGGCGTCGAGGTCTCGCGAACTCTGTAGATCGGTGGATCGCCGGCCGAATGTCTGCAGCCGAGCGAATGAGATGGAAGATCAGCGGAGGCTCATGGCCCACTCCGCAACAAAGAGTTTCCCCGTATCTCTACGGTGTAGAGCTACAGCTGACCATGTGTAAGGTCAAGGGTCAAGCGAAAAACGTTGACGAACAACAAGTTTGTTTGAAGAGCGAAAGCCGATCGGCGTGACGCTTACCGTGTTGTACCGAAAATGGTGAAGCATTCATGACGCCCTCGGACCGTTTCAATCAACTTTCACGCGACAAGATCGACCGCGAATACGTCGTATCGGCCGCCCTGTCCATCGTCGACAACACCGGACTCGACAGTTTGACGATTCGCAGCCTGGCAACATCGATCGATCGAGATCCGATGACGGTGTACCGGTACGTTCCGACGAAGGAAGCCCTGCTCGACGCAATAGCCGATTCGATCCTGGGAAACCTCGTAGCGGTCGACGGGTCGGACACGAACTGGAGACGGCAGCTCACGATCTTCGGCCGGCACTACCGCGAACTCGCCTTGGCACACCCACGAGCGGCTGTGCTGCTAGCGACGCGCCCCCGGGCGACGCCACTGGGGCTGGGCACCACGAGGTCGCTGGTATCGCTCGAGGGCATCCTGAGCCTTCTTGCCACTGCCGGTTTCACCGTGCCCGAAGCACTTTCGGCCTACCGGTTACTGATGTCCCTACTACGTGGACACGTGCTCAGCGAGACCCAGGAGACAACAGAGCATCCGGACGAGACGGTGGACAGATTGAGCCTGGCGCTGCGGAGATTGCCGATCGACGAGTTCCCCATCATGTCCGCCATCCCCCCGCTCATCACAGAATACGACGGTGCCCACGAACTCGATCGCGGATTGGACGTCCTGTTCGACGGCCTGCGCCACGTCCCGAGCACCTGAGTTCGGCCCGCGAGACCCCAGCTCAGACGCGGCGAATGGGCGCAAAAGTCTGGACGGCGTCTCGAGTGAAGAAATCCAGCAGAAGTGCATTGCAGAGCGCCGGCTTCTCGACTAGTAGCCCGTGCGACGTTCCCGGCACGACGGCCAGTTCGGCAACCGGAACGCTGCGATAGAACTCGGTGGCGTGCTCGATGCTCACCTCGTCGTCGTCGCCGATCATCACCAGCGTGCGTACCGACAGCTCGGCCAGATCCGCAGGCGTCAGTGCCGGATCTGCGCTGTGCATGTCGTCGAGCCTGCGCACGAAGTCGCTGCGGTCGGCATCGGCGAGGCCCGACATCCCGCCGCCCCAGCCGTCACGGTGGAACACGCTCGCAACGCAGGCGACACGTTCCACCAGATCCGGTCTCTGCAGCGCGACCATCAGGGCCACCACACCGCCGTCACTGCACCCCGCCAGCTTCGTGGGTCCGCCGACGACCTGCTCGATGAACGCGATGGTATCGGCGGCCATGTCGGCAAAAGTCAGAGCCGCGTGCGTCGATTCCGTCGACAACCCGGGCCCCTCGACATCGGGTGTGCGGCCGTGACCTCGACGCTCGGGGGTGTACACCCGCAGCGTCGACGCCAGTCCCGCGACAGTGGGCTCCAACGCCCGCGCATCGACACCCCCGGGATGCAGAAGCACCACCGGATCGCCGCCGCCGAACTCGGCGTACCAAGTTTGCACCGGCCCCAGCTGTACCCAGTTCCCAGTGTTCACAGCATCAGTGTTCACGGCATCAGTGTTCACAGCATCAGTGTTCACAGCATCAAACTAGACCCGTACCCGACTCCTTCGCGCGTTCTTCGTCTCGTTCCTGCTGCGCAGCAGCCAAGCCCGACATCGTGCGCAACGGAACCTCCTTCAGGAACAGCACCAGCACGAACCCGATGAGCATCAGAATCGACACGGCCAGGAACACGTAATCCATGGCGTCGGAGAAGCCGACGCGGAACGGCTCGGCCAGTGCGGGTTCGAGCTTCTGAATGAACGAGCTGTCCTGCAACGCACTGCCTGCCACGGAGGCGTCACCCGACGCAATGGCCTGTGCGAAGCCGGCCTCCAGTGGATCGGAGCTGGTTGCCGCAGTCTGTACCGCCTGCTGGAAGGCAGGCGTCGAACTCGCGGCGACCAACGCGTCACCAGTCTTCGGGGTCAGCTGAGTGAAGAGCATCGACAGGAAGACCGCCACACCCACCGTCGCACCGATCTGCCGGAAGAACGTTGCGGCAGAGGTCGATACACCCATGTCCTTGGGCGGCATCGCATTCTGGATGGCCAGGGTCAGCGGCTGCATCATCGAACCGAGACCGAGACCGAATACGCCCATGACGACCATCGTCTGCCACAGCGGGGTATCGGCGTGCACGTAGTGGAAGACGAACATCGCAATCGCCATCAGTGCGGTACCGACGATGGGAAAGATCTTGTAGCGCCCCGTCTTCGAGATCATCCGACCCGAGACGATCGACGCGATCATCAGGGCACCGACGAGGGGCAGCGTCTGGTAGCCGGCCAGCGTCGGCGAGGAGCCCTTGACCACCTGCAGGTACTGCGGCAGCAGTGAAATACCGCCGAACATGGCCGCACCGGCGATGACGCTGACAGCAATACACAAGGAGAACAAGGGGTTTCGGAAGAATCGCATGGGGATCAGGGCGTCGTCGCCCATCTTGATCTCGGCCAGCACGAACGCGATGACGCCGACGATGCCGATTCCGAAGCACAGCAGCGCCCGCGGCGAGCTCCAGCCCCACACCCGACCCTGCTCGGCGATGATGAGCAGCGGCACGAGGCCGACGCTGAGAAGCACTGCGCCCCACCAGTCGACGCGCGCCTCGCGGCGGTACACCGGCAGGTTCAGCACTCGCCACACCACCACGAGCGCGATCATGCCGAGCGGAACGTTGATGTAGAAGACCCAACGCCAGCCGGTGATTCCGAGAATCGTCGACTGCCCCGCGAGCAGGCCACCGATGACCGGCCCGAGCACACTGGACGTACCGAAGACGGCCAGGAAGTAGCCCTGATACTTGGCTCGTTCACGCGGCGGGACGATATCGCCGATGATGGCCAGCGCCATCGACATCAGACCGCCTGCACCGAGACCTTGGACGGCGCGGAAGGCGGCGAGCTCGTACATCGACGTCGCGATCCCGCACAGCATCGATCCGACGACGAAGATCGAGATGGCCGTCATGAAGAACGGCTTGCGCCCGTACAGGTCGGACAGCTTGCCGTACAACGGGGTCGAGACCGTCGAGGTGATGAGGTAGGCCGTCGTCACCCAGGCCAGAACCGAGAACCCGTTGAGGTCGTCGGCGATGGTGCGGACGGACGTCGAGACGATGGTCTGGTCGAGGGCAGCGAGGAACATGCCCATCATCAGACCGGACAGGATGGTCATGATCTCGCGGTGCGAATACTCGCCGGTCGCGGGGGCCACTTCAGGCTCGGTTACCATCGTTTTGTCGCACCTTTACGTAGCGTTTACTTGTGTTCTACAACGATATTCGGGACACCAGCATGCTCGCAGAACGCCGTCGAAGCAAAGGTTTATCTGCGGCGAATACGGTCGCGCACCTCACGCATCGTGTGCGGATGGATGCCCTGCGCCGCGAGCACCCTTCTGGTTTTGCGACGCGTCAACAGAACTCCGGTGATCGCGATGATCCACACCGGGAACTGGGCGAGCAACGCCACCCGAAAACCGTCGAACGTGTAGCCACCCATGGCATCGAGAATCCATCCGATCGCCGCGATCACCAACAGCGATGCCAGGAACCCGCCGATGTTGACCATGCCCTGCGCCGTCCCCAGGTTGGCGCTCGGATTGAACGTGCGGGCGTAGTCGAAGCCGATCACCGAACCCGGACCACCCACGGAGATCACGACGACGAGCAGTACCAGCAACCACAGCGGCGCAGGCCCCGGCAATGCCAGGACGATCGCCCACATCGTCGCGTTGCTGATCATGATGGCCAGCACCAACCACGACCGTCGCATCGGATATCGCCCGGTGAGCAGACCGAGCACGATGCCCGACGCCACCGCGGCCAGCACCGACATCGTCAGCAACGCTCCGGCCGTCGACGCCGACAGGCCCTGCGCCGACGTCAGATACGGCACACCCCACAGCAAGGCGAACACCGTGATCGAGAACTGGGTGCCCATGTGCGAGAAGAAGCCCAGCCGGGTACCGGGGCGTCGCCACACCTCCGCGATGGAGGCGAGGGTCTGCCGCATCGACGTGGGTTCGAACACGGGGGCAGGTCCGGCGTCGGGGCGATCGCGCACCAGAGCCAGGACCAGCACGAGTGCAAGCAGCCCCAACGATGCAGCGCTACCGAACGCGAACGTCCAACCGGGCCCGTTCAGCAGGATCAGGAACGGGACCGCCGAGAGCACCTGACCGAGCTGGCCGAGCAGTCCCGTCAGCTGCGAGACGATCGGCACCCGCCGCGGCGTGAACCACACCGGCACCAACCGCAGCACCGAGATGAACGTGAGCGCGTCGCCCACACCGACGAACGCGCGCGCAGCCACCGCGACCGGCAGCGACTCGGTGAGCGCCAACGTGATCTGCGCCGACGCCATGATCAGCGCGCCCGCGGCGATCATCTTCCGTGAACCGATCCGGTCCAACAGCACCCCGGCCGGGATCTGCATCCCCGCGTAGACGATCACCTGCAGCACCACGAACGACGACAGCAGGGACGGCGATACGGAGAACCGATCGGCCGCACCGAGGCCCGCAACACCGAAGGACGTTCGATGCAGCACCCCGACGATGTAGGCGAAGACGCCGACGCCCCACACCACCCACACTGTTCTCACGCCGTCACTGCCTTCACCGGACGATTGTGTCAACCCCCTGTGAAATGATCGGACTCGGTAGTACCCGAAGCAGGAGAAGGAGTGACGTCGTGGCCAAGCAGCTGTTGGTGCTCAACGGTCCGAATCTGAACATGCTCGGAACCCGGCAGCCCGAGGTGTACGGCCACGCCACCCTCGCCGACGTCGTCGCCCTGTGCGAGAAGACCGCCGCCGACCACGGACTCACCGTCCGCGCCGAGCAGTCCAACCACGAGGGACAGCTCATCGACTGGATCCACGCGGCCCGCGGGGTGGCGTCGGGCATCGTCATCAACCCGGGCGGGCTGACCCACACCTCCGTGGCGCTGCGCGACGCCCTCGTCATCCCCGAGGTTCCGATCATCGAGGTGCACATCTCCAACGTGCACGCCCGCGAGGAGTTTCGGCACCACTCCTACGTCTCCCCTATCGCCAGCGGGGTCATCGCCGGACTCGGGATCGACGGCTACAAGTTCGCCATCGAACGACTCGCTTCTCTCGTCTGATACAACTCTCATCGGACGCTCAGGATTGCTTGCCTAGACTGGCCGCGTGAACACGAGCAAGAACGTCTCGAAAGACATCAAGGCCATGCAGAACGGCGACAAGAATCGTCGGACTCTCGTTCAGATAGTCGTGGCAGTCGTTCTGATCGCGCTCGTGGCGGCGATCGCTCTGTTCATCGTCAACCGGGATTCCTCCTCGGACGATGCGGCATCTGCCGCAGACTCCGGTGCGTCGTCCGGACCGCAGCTCACCCCCACCTCGCTCACCGAAAACGGTGCCATCCGCTTCGGCAACCCCGACGCCTCCACGGTGATCAGCGTCGTCGAGGACTTCCAGTGCCCGGCGTGCAAGAACTTCGAAGCCCTCAGCGGATCGACGTTGCAGCAACTGGCTGACGCAGGCAATGTCGCCGTCGACTACCGCCCCATCTCCATTCTCGATCGGTTCTCGAACGGAACCATGTACTCGACCCGCTCGGCGAGCGCAGCGATCTGCGTCGCCGAGAACGATCGCGACAGCTGGATGAACTGGCACACCGCGATGTTCGCGCAGCAGCCCGCCGAGAACGGCACCGGACTGACCGACGACGAACTCGTCGAGATCGCCACGTCGGCAGGGGCCGACTCCCCCGCCACCGCGTCGTGCATCACCGACGGCAGCTACACCGACTGGGTCACCACTCAGACGCAATCGGTCATCGGCGAAGGCATCAACGGAACGCCGAACGTGCGCGTCAACGGCACCGACATCTCCAACCCGACGCCCGAGAACATCCTCGCCGCCGCCGCAGCAGCCGGTAACTGAGCAGCCACCGGTACCGATCCATGAGAACCCGTGCAGGTGCTGCAGTTGTCGGCCCAGCCGCCTTCACCGTCCTCAGTGCTCTCGGGTTGCTCGCCGCGCTGACGCTGACGATCGAGCGATTCAAACTGCTCGAGGACGCGTCGTACGTCCCGTCGTGCAGCCTGAATCCGGTGCTCTCGTGCGGGTCGGTCATGGTGACGAAACAAGCTGCGCTGTTCGGTTTTCCGAACCCCATCCTCGGCATCGTCGCGTTCTCTATCGCCCTCGTCGCCGGAGTCCTCACACTCGGCCGCGTCGAACTGCCACATTGGTTCTGGCTCGGGCTGAGCGCGGGCCTACTGCTCGGTGAAGTGTTCGTGCACTGGCTGATCTTCGAGAGCCTCTACGAGATCGGTGCGTTGTGCCCGTACTGCATGGTCGTGTGGGCGGTGACGATGCCGTTGTTCGTGCTGGCTCTGAGCCGACTGATCAGTACCGGCTCGAACAACACCGGCCCGAACAACACCGGCACACTCGGCCGTCTCTTTCTGGAATGGCGCTGGACGCTGCTGGCCGTGTGGTACGCAATCGTCGTCGCGCTCATCGGAATCCGGTTCTCGGACTACTGGGCAACCTTTCTCTGAGTGTCCCTGCTCTGAATGTCCCTGCTTGAATGTCCCTGCTTGAATGTCCCTGCTCTGACAGTTTCGCAAAACTCATGAGTCGAACGTCTGCACCGTGCATGATGGGTGCAGCACCCGAGTGAGACTGATCACAGCTCCTGGCTCGGGGAAGATCGTTCGAGTAGCAGGAGTCGATACATGGCAGGCGATCCCTTCGCAGTCATCGTTGCCGTCATCGTGTCGGCCGCCGGCGTAGTCGCCGGAACCGACGCCCCGGCCCCGATTCCGGATCAGGCGGTGCAGGATCAGGCGGCAGAGATTGCCGCCAACGCCGAGGATCAGGCGAAGACGATGAGCGATCAGTGGACCGAACTCCTGGGCACCATGCCCGAACCGGCCGCCGACATCGCCGACCGCACCCTCTCCGACGCCGCCGAAGGCCTGCACACCGCCGCCGAACCGATGCTTCCCGACCTGCCGACGGTGGAAGACATCGAGGCAGCCGACCCAGCGCTGGCCGACGCAGCGCTGGTCGACCCAGATGCAGCCGGGGTTGCTGGGCTGGCGACCGACCCGGCGGCGGCTGCGGCCGCACTGCCCGCCGCAGCTGTGGCTACTGCCAGTTCTCTCTCTGCTCCTCTGCCGTTCAGTGTGTTCTCGCCGAGTGCTCTCGCATCCAATGCGGTGGCCACCACCGCAGCCGCACTCGGTGCCGGTGCCGTCCAATTCGCCGGCCGGACGTACACCGCCGCCGATATCGCCACCCAGACGGCGTTCATGGCGTCGGCCGAGGCCATTCGGCGTGCGTTGTTTCCCGGTCTACCGGTCACATTCACCGGCATCAATGTGGGCCCGATCGGTCTGGGTGCGGTAGGAGCCATCACCGCGTTCGTGCCGTGGCTGCAGAAGGCAGGCAACATCTGCGGCGGCGTCAAGGCCACCACGATCGCCGCACTCTATGCCGCCGAGAACGGCTTTCGGCACGGGCCCACTGCACCGGTATCCAGCACCGGCGCGCAAGGTCCGGGGCAGTTCATGCCCGGCACCTGGGCGACGTACGGCAAGGACTACGACGGTAACGGCGTCACCGACGTCAACAGCATCGGCGACTCGGTGATGGCGTCGGGCACCCTGCTGTGCGATATCTACGGACAGGTCGACGGTTGGAAGCGCGAGGGCAAGGTGTCCGGTGACACCTTGGACCTGACTCTGGCCGGGTACAACGCGGGCGCGGGAGCGGTCCTGCGATCGGGCGGAATGCCCTCGGGCACATTCGATTACGAGACACAGACCAAGCCGTACGTGTCTCGCATCCGGGCGACCGAAGCGCAGTTCGCCGCGATCCTCACCCCGTTCGCCGGACTGGACCTCACCGGTATCGGCGGACGATCGGTGCAGTTGGCGATGGACTACCTGGGACTGCCGTACGTGTGGGGCGGCGGAAACATCAACGGACCGTCCGGCGGCGGTTTCGACTGCTCGGGTCTGACGTCGTACGCCCTCTACAAGGCCTCGGGCGGAAAAGTGACCCTGCCCCGCACCTCGGAAACTCAGTGGAACGTGGGCACCGAGATCCCCATGGAGCTCGCGCAACCGGGCGATCTGCTGTTCGGAAACTTCGGACCGGCCGGGCCGGGTCACGTGGCGATCTACATGGGCAACGGCCAGATGGTGCATGCTCCCACCACCGGAGACGTCGTGCGGGTGGCTCCGGTGTTCGACGGCATGCGGGCACGTCACATCGTCTGACGGTGCACTCGTAGCTGTCCGCGTACAGTGCGAGCGTGACCAATGCACGCGTGGAACCGGCCGGCTTCGACGACGAACTGGCACCGGAGCCGCCGCCCGGTGAGGGCTTCGAGACCAGCTGGCCGGTGCGGACCGGGGACATCGATCCGAGCAACCGACTGCGGTTCGACGGGGTCGCCCGCTACCTGCAGGACATCGGTACCGACAACCTCGACGCCACTCCGCTGGGCAAGACGGATCCGATGTGGATCGTGCGACGCACCGTCATCGACGTCTTCGAGCCCATCCACTTCCCGGACCGCGTGCACATGCGTCGATGGTGTTCCTCGATGTCGACCCGATGGTCCAACATGCGGGTGGCGTTGACGACGCCGAAGGGTGGACGCGTCGAAACCGAGGGCTTCTGGATCAACATCAGCAAGGACACCGGAATGCCGACCCGCATCAGTGACGGGGCACTGGAAATGTTGGCGCGAACCACCGATCAACACCGGTTGCGATGGAGGGCCTGGCTGACCGAGCCGGTGCCGGCCGAATCGCCTACCGATCTGCACTTCCCTTTGCGCGCAACCGATATCGACCCGTTCAACCACCTCAACAATGCGGCCTACTGGCACGCGATCGAGGAGTTACTGGTGGACGCACCCGCGTTGGCCGCGGCACCCCACCGCGCCGTCATCGAGTACCTGACGCCGGTGCTCGCGGGTGAGCGCGTCACTCTGCGCCACCGCTACGACGGCGGTGTGTTGACCGTCTGGTTCGTTGTCACCGGAGCATCGGGCGAGCCGACGGTCCGCACCGTGGCCAAGGTTGCGCCCAAAGCGTGACGGTCGAGCTTGCCGCGGGGTGTGCGGGGTAGGGAATCCAGGAAGGCGATCACCACCGGCATGCCGGGACCCGGCAGCAGCGCCCTGAGGTGGTGACGAATATTGGAGGCCGATGGCGGATCGTCCTGCGCAACAACGACTCCGGCTGCCGGAACCTCACCGGCTCGATCGTCGGGCAGGCCGAGCACTCCGGCATCGAGAATGCCGGGGATCGACAGCAGTGCCGTTTCGATCGGAGCCAACTCGACGTTGAGTCCGGCTCGAACGATCGTCTCGCTGCCACGGCTGTGCAGAATCAATCGACCCTCGTCGACACTGCCGCGATCGCCGACGGTCATCCACCCGCTTGTGTCCGGCCCTGCAGTTACCGACTCGTGCTCGCCTTCTCGACCCAGATAGCCGTCGAACAGCATGTCGCTGCGCACATGCAGCAGCTCGTTCCTGGTCTCCACCTCGACCCCGTCGAACAGCCGTCCGCTGACCTCTGCGCCACTGCTTTCGGTTCGGTCGTAGGAGACGAAACTGAGCTCGGACGCCCCGTAGAAATGTGTCACTGCCGCGTTCGGCAGTACCGCGGCCAGTGCCGCTCGACCCGACTGCGGCCATCGCGCCGCGGACGAGAGTACCTCGCGGACACTTGCTGCCGAAGCCCCGGAACGCGCGATGTCCCAGGCGATGGTCGGTACCGAATACAGGTGCGTCGGAGCGTCGTCGAGAGCGATCGCCGCTGGGCGCAGGTCCACCGTCGCACCGCGGGTGAGCCCATGCACCGCACCGTAGAGGAAGTGCGTGTGATCGAGGGTGCCGGATGCAGACACCCGATCGCCTGGCCCGAGATCGAACAGTGCGTCCGAGCGATCCAGCGTGGCCGCCCACGACGCCTGATCACGGACGAACAACTTGGGCGGGCCGGTGGTTCCCGAGGTGATGCCCACGAGCAGTTCGGAATTCGGTGCGGGCGGATCGAGCGGCGCGGCACCGCCGGTGGTGAGCTCCTCGGGTGCCAGCACGGTGTCGGCACCCCAACGATGCACTCGGGCGTGCTGGCGCGGGTGCGCGACGATCAGCGAGGGCTCACACACCGCCATGACATCGGCGAATTCCTGAGCCAACAGATGTCGATGCAGCAGAACGACACTCGCCCCGGCATGCATCGCCGCAACGACGACCACCAACGACCCGATATCCGACGTCGGCAATACCGCGATGCGACGCATCCCTGCTACCGAGCCGGCCGCACGTTCCACCCGATCCCAGAATTCACGGTAGGTGATCTCCCCGGACGCGTCGACGACGGCTGCCTCGGGACGGTCGGAATGCCGCGCTATCCGGGCGGCGAGAAGCTCACTCGTCATCATCGTCTACACCGCGCGCGACGAGGGCATCACCCATGGCATCGGCGGTACGGAGGGCGCGCACCAGGACCGGCGTTGCCAGTGCCGTCATCGACCACTGCAGTCCGCGGGCCTTACGGGCCTGCGAGACCTCCTGCACGATGGACGCCAGCAGCGGAATGCACCGAATGGCCAAAGCCAGGAGCAGTCCGATGCGTTCCGGATCGACGCCGAAGCGTCGGACAGGGCCGAGCGCTCGGGTGACGGTGTCGAGCATGTCGGTCACCCGGGTGGTGAGAGTGACGAGAGCCGCCAGAGCAACGGAGATCACCAACACCCCGCACACCACCACGGCGCGCTGCCAGGTCGTGATGATCACCTGGAACACGCCGATGATCAGCAGCATCCACAGCACCGGACGTAGTTGCGCCAGTGCGACTTTCAGCGGGATTCGGGCTACCGCGAACAAGGCTGCAACCACCAGCGCCACAACACCGACCTCGAGCGGGGTGCGCGCGAAGATCACCGTCGCCAGGATTGCGAAGATCAGCGCCAGCAACTTCGATCCCGGGCTCATCCGGTGCAGCAGTGAGGTGCCGGGACGGTAGAGACCGATCATCCGATCAATTCCCGATAGGCCGGGACGGCGGCGGCGGGGGTGCCGTCGAACGCGATGCGTCCGTCGTCGATGACGATGACGCGCTCGAAGCTGTCCAGCAATGCCAGTTGGTGAGTCACGACGACGACTTGCTGGTCCATCGAATCCAGAGCCTGCGCGACGACGCGTCCGTTGCGCAGATCCAGCAGCGTCGTCGGCTCGTCCGCAACGACCACCTCGGGCCGGCGAATGAGGACGGCACCGATCGCGAGCAGTTGTTTCTGTCCACCCGAGAGCAGATGCGCCGGATGGTCGCGGTGCTGATCGAGACGGAAGCGAACGAGAATCTCCTCGACCCGCTCGGCCACCTCTACCTTGCTCAAACCGGACCTACGCAACGAGAACGCGAGATCCTCTGCAACAGTGGGCATCACGATCTGCGAATCCGGATCGGTGAACACGAACCCGACCTTCTTGCGAACCTGCGCACCCTTCTTCCCGGCATCGATGCCGTCGACGGTGACGCGGCCGGTATCGGGCTTGATCAGACCGTTGATCATTCGCGCGAGCGTCGACTTACCCGAGCCGTTGGAGCCGATGATGCCGATTCGGCGCTCGTCGAACTCGAGGTCGATGCTGCGGAGCACCTGCCGTTCCCCGAACGAGTGCGAAATGTTCTCGAACTTGATCGTGCTCATACACACCCACTCATGTTGCTCGCTCCACCAGCATCGCTATTCCCTGCCCGCCGCCGATGGCGCAGGCCGCCAGGCCCAGTCCCGGGCCCCCGGTGTGCAGCATTCGAGAGGCCAACCGCACCAGAAGAATTGCGCCCGATGCTCCCCACGGGTGGCCCATCGCGATGGCTCCCCCGTCGGGGCAGATGCGATCCTCGTCGAGGCCCACTTCATCCGAGACCGCCAGCACGACCGACGCGAACGCCTCGGTGATCTCGACGATATCGATGTCGCCGAGGCCCACCCCGGTACGAGCGAGAAGCTTCTCGATCGCCGGCACCGGGCCGAGACCGGGAAGCGCCGGATCGGACCCGGCGACCGCACTGCCGAGGATGCGCAACGCAGGCATCCCGGCTGCCCGCTCCGCCGTGGTGATCGCCAGAACCGCTGCGCCGTCTGATATTCCGCACGAGTTGCCCGCGGTCACCGTGCCGTCGGAGGTGAAGGTGGGGCGCAGCCTGCCGAGCCGCTGGGCGGTCATGTTCGGGCGGATGCGCTCATCGGTTGCGACATCGTTCACGGTGACGATCTCGGCCGAGAAGTCGCAGGCCTCGGCACGCGCGAACGACCGTGCAGCGTAGGCGTCTTGGCGTTCGCGCCCGATGCCCCTGATTCGCGCGAGGTCGTCCGCGGCCACACCCATGTCCGGGTCCTCGAAACCGTGGGGAGCGAAGGGTGCTCGGGTATAGCGGACGGGTTCTGCGCCGTCCACCGGCGGCCAGAATCGCCACGGGCTGGTGCTGGCGGATTCGACGCCGCCGGCCAGAATCAGCGTCTCCTCGCCGCTGCGGATGCGCGACGCAGCCTGCGCGACGGCGTCGAGCCCGGACCCGCACTGCCGATCGACCGTGACTCCGGGAACGCCGACACCGAGGCCCGCGAGCAGCGACGAGACCCGTGCGACGTCGCCGCCGGGGCCGAGACAGTTGCCGAGGATCACATCGTCGATCGGGGTGTCGAGTGAGCTGATTTCTGCTGCAACAGCTTTCAACACCGGCGCAGCGAGTTCCGGTGCGGTGACATCGGCGAACCCATGCCCGGCGATCCCGATGGCCGTGCGTTTTGCCGCGACTATGACGGGCACATTCACAGCAGGCACAGTCACTGCAGGGCCCCTCGCGCGATTTTGCCGCTTGCCGTGCGGGGCAGCTGCTGCACCACCGTCCACCGACGCGGCAGTGCTTCCTTGGCCATGATTGCGCGAGCGTCGGCGCGGACGAGTTCGAGGTCGCGGGTACCATCGAGTTCGATGACGGCAGAGACCGTTTCGCCGAGAACCGCGTGCGGAGTTCCGATTGCCGCGGCAGCTCGGACGCCGTCGAGTGCGGTCAGGATGTTCTCCACGTCCTCGGCGATCACGGTGGTACCACCCACGTTGATCGCCGCATCCCCGCGGCCGTGGACGAGAAGTTCGGAGCCGTTCAGTTCGGCCAGATCACCGACGCCGAACCACCCGCGCGCACCGATCGCAGCGTACGGCGACCGAACGAACAGGTAACCGTCCTCGGTGCGCGCTTCGACATTCCGGAGCAGTCTCAGGGGCGAGCGTTCGGCCACGACCCTCGCCGCCACCAGCGACAGTTCAGCCGATCCGTAGTACTCGACCAGTCTGATGGGCTGCGCCGAGAGGTTCTGATCCGAGATGTTCTGAGTCGAGGTGTTCTGAATCGAGATCGTCTGCGCGGCAGCATCATCGAGGCCGGCACCAGCAGCGACGGCAACCCGGGCGTGAGGCATCCGGCGAAGGACGTCACGGAGTACCGCAGGCACGGCGTGGACAGCGGTGGCCTGCGCAGGATCGTCGGTGACGCATGCCCCCAGCCACAGTGCGTGCACCGCGGCGAACAGATGCATCGTGGCGTGTAGCGGTCCGGTGATCAGCACGGTATCGGTGGGGCGAAGACCGGTGATGTCGGTGAACTCGGGGAAGCTGTCGACCCACGACGCGGCAGTGCGAGCGAGCGGTTTCGGGCGGCCGGTGGAACCGGAGGTTGCCACCAGCAGGAACGCGTCGGGACTCGGTTGCTCGGCTCGTTCCGGTCTGCTGGCCGGATCCTCGACTCGCACCGCGCAGCCCTGTCTGGCCGCCGCAAAAACGCAGATCAACGCGTCCGGCAGATCCAGTGCTGACGCGTCGTGGGATAGAGCGCCGTGGGATCGAGCGTCATGCACCGGGAGGTGAGGCCACTGCTCGACGGCGGCGTCGAGTTCGGCGTAGGTGAGTGTCCGGCCCGCCCAGGAGATGGCAATGTCGTTGTCGGTGCTCCTGTCGCGGCCTCGACCTCCCAGCATGAGCGTCACGCCTTGATCAGGCCCGGGTACGCGCGGTGGACGCTCTTGGCGACGACGGTGGCGACGACGACTTTGGCGATGTCACCGGGCAGGAATGGTCCGTTGGACGTGACGGCGGCCCAGAGCCCGACGTCGGTACGCAGAACGAGTCCGAGGACGCCGAATGCGTAGATGACCAGGATTCCGCCGATCGCGTTGATCAGCAGGCCGAGCGCGATCGAGTATTTGGGCAGGATGCGCGCTGTGAGCAGGCCGATCAGGAATGCGGCCGGTATCCAGCCGATGAGGTACCCGACGGTTGGCCCGGCCATGGCGGCGAGACCGGTGCGTCCACCGGCCAGCAGCGGCAGACCGATCATCGTCAGGGCAAGGAACACCAGGACTGCGGCGGTGCCCTTGCGGGGTCCGAGGATGGCACCGGACAGGATGATGCCCAGCGTCTGCAGGGTGATGGGGACGCCCGAGAATCCGACCGTGATCGACCCCGGCAGGCCGAGAGCAGCGATGAGTGCAGCGAACACTGCAATCTGCGCCATATCGCGGGCGGAGACATTCATTCGGCTGACCTTACGGCTCGGCCGGCGAGTACTGCTGTCGACATCTGACACGGGTGGCTCCTATAGGAGTGGGGCCCGCGAACTGCCCCAGAGACTTGAACGGCGTTCAAGGTAGCAGGCCAGCGGCCTGTGCCACACCGGCGCGGGTATCGATCAGAAGGGTGGAGGGTCGTATCGGGTGCGGTCGTACCGAACGCGTGCATGGACGACGCGACAGTGTTCGAGGTAGGACCGCCGCTTCTCCGCCAACTTCTTTCGATCGATATCCGTTGTTGCAGAACGAAAGCCGTCGAGAGTCGGAGGTACACACCCGCTGTAGTCGAGCTCCCAGCGGGTCGATTCCTCCGGGCTCGATCCCGGCCGGGCCGAGGCCCTTCGCCGTCGGCGGGATGGTCGGGGAGCCGCGATGGACAACTCCGGCAACGTGACTCTGCGCAGACCGAGGGAGTTCGACCACAGAATCGCGCCGTCTGCGAGCATCACCGCCGACCACGCGCCCGAGGTCTTGGCCTGATGATGGAACACGCACACCGGCTGGAGATTGGTCACGATCGTCCAGCCGCCGCGCTCGGGATCGTCGTGATCGAACGGAACCAGATGATCGATCTGACACCGGGCCGACGGCACGTCGCAGTTCGGGAACGTACACGTGCGATACGCAGCTCGAACGAACGCGGCGACGCGGGCAGCGGGCCGATATGTCACCGCCGAGTCCGACGGTGTGGACTCGCCGCCATCACCGTCGGGAAAGATGCCGCGAGCACGCTCGGGTTGTTCGGCAATCCATGCCAGCCACCGTGCGACGAGCCCGTCGTGGACAGACTCCTCCCCCAATATCGGATTCACGGGTGGGAGGCAGTGAGCATCCACGAGACGCGCGGACGGAAGCTCGGCGGCAACGCGCACCCGACCCATGCCGACCACCCGACGCAACAGCGAGGGCCGGGCCGGCGAGAACGGCCCGTACGAACTCGACAGCAAACCCGACACATCGCCACTGCGGGAGCCGGAACCGCCGCCGGGGCCGGCGTCACCGGGCGACTGCCCGTGGCCGGAGCGCGAAGGACCGTTGGGGCGTTCCCGGTCGGAGCCGTCGGGGCGGTCCGGGTCCGAACGACCGTCGGGGCTGCCCGTGCCGCCGTCGCCGTTGCGCACACCGCCAACGTCCCGGCCATTACCGTGTGGGCCACTGTCATCGGGGCCACAGTCATCGGGGCCACCGTCATCCGGGCCACCACCATCGGGACCACCGTCATCCGGGCCACCACCATCGGGACCACCGTCATCCGGGCCACCACCATCGGGACCACCGTCATCCGGGCCACCACCATCGGGACCACCGTCCGGCCCATCGCCCTCACCCGGGCCGACATCGCTGGCTCCGTCATCGTTCGATCCATCATTGTTCGATGCGTCGTCGCCCGCGTTGCTCTGTTCGGGCTTCAGCATCTCGACCAGCTCGGTCAGCAGCGCCTGCCACTTCGCATCCGCGGCAACGATGCGCGCCACTTCGGGATCGATGGGCGTGCCGTCGGCGAGGGTCGCAGGCTCCGAGGACAGTCCCAGCAAGGTCTCCACCGCCACCACGATCTGGAGGAGATGCCCGCGTCGAGGAGGAATATCGTCGGCAGCGCCTGCCACCGGGCAGTCGTCGCCGCGATCGCACTGACACGCCAGTGAATGCTCGCCGTGCAGCAACGCCATCAGACCCGCTGCCCGCAGCGTCCCTGTCGATCGTGGGTCGCGCTTACAGACCGTCCCGACGATCTCGACGATGAGGGCGTCCGCTTCGGCTGCTTCGAGATCGGTGATCTTCGCGATGAGCGATGCGATCTCGCCCGGACCGGTGCGGTCGATCCGCACACCGACCTCCTCGGACTTCGCCGTCTCGCGGGCAGCTGCGGCACCGACCGGATCGGCCTTCATCCACAGCCGCCAAATCCGGTTCCGCAACGCCTGCGGACGCATCCGGCCACCAGAAGCACAGACCTCGTACTCGATTGCCGCGATCGTCTCGTCACCGGCGCGATGCAAAACCGAGGTGATCGTCACCACCGTCGACCAGTCGAAGCTGCCGGTCACGAAACGCAAGGCCGTCAACGGCATTCGATGCAGACGCTCCGCGACATCGTGCACAACGGACGCATCGCGACGGGTTCCGGTCATCGTCACGGCCAGATCGCACAGGGCACCGCGGACGGTCTCGCCCGGATCTCCGCCGGCGGCTTCGGCTGCTTCGAGGCGCATCTCGAGCACGTCGCAGTACGCGAGCACGGTCGCCGCCCGAGCAAGGTTCTCGGTGACACGGTTGAGCGCGATGACATCGAGAAACCCCGCGATGCAGTCATCGACCGGCGGCGTCTCCGCCACCCCCCACCCACCCGTATCGAACATGCATTCGATAGTACGAGAGACGTCCGACAAGAAAATCCAACGAACAATTCGAGTCGTATCGGTATAACTACAACCGTGGGCAGCTACACGATTCGTGACATCCGCCCGGGCGACGAGGAACAGCTCGGCACCGCGCACGTGGCGATCTGGAAGGCGACGTACGCGGGAATGATGAACAGCGCCAAGCTCGATGCGGTGCGTCCCCTGGATCGCATCGAACGATGGGAGCAGATCATCGCCCACCGCGACGAGGCGTCGAGCCGCGGTGTGCTGACCCGGTGCGCCGTCGACACCAGCGATTCACGCATCGTCGGTTTCGCCACCGGCGGCCCACCACGCGACGACAATCCGCCGGCGTCGACCGAACTGTGGTCACTGAACGTCCTGCCCGAGCACCACGGCACCGGCGTCGCAACGGAACTCATGACCACCGTGATCGACCCGGAGGCATCCACATACCTGTGGGTGGCAGCGGCCAACGATCGCGCCGTGGCGTTCTATCGCAAGCATCGATTCGAGCTGGACGGCACCGAGAAGTTCGACCCGTTCTGGGAGTGCCTCGAAGCCCGCATGGTCAGGGCTTGACCGGCGGTTCTCGTCTGGACTCGTCGGGATCGAGTTTTTCGGGGTTCAGCACCACCTCGGCCACCATGGGAGTCGTCTCGACGGTCGCATCGCCGTACCGGACGGCCACCGTGTTCGGCAGGAACGCCTCCAATGCACGCGGGGTGACCCACCACAGCAGCGCCGAGAAGAGGATCAGAATGTTGATCCACTGCAGCACCGTCGCCGCATTATCGGATGGAATGACACGATCGAAAACCTGGATGTTCATCACCAGCCCGTGGATGACGATCAACACCCACAGTCGCCGGTATCGGTAGAACACCCAGACCGCTGCCGCACCCCAGCACAGTGCCCACAGAAAACCACCGCCGCCGAAGTACAGGTAGAGAAGGCCTCGCATCGTGGCCGACAACGCCATGATCGCCCAGATCGGGAGTCGGCCCACCAATAGCAACACCGGCAACGCCACCAGGATCGGCTCTTCGCGTAGACCCACGGCGAGAGCAGAAACCACTGCGAGCCAATCGGATTCGACCGAGGCCGGAACCGAGAAGCTGAAGCGGACGATGTCCATGCGAGACAACACGAGTATCGAAGCAGAGGCGGCACCGATCGCGGCACACCAGGTGAGCGCGGCCTGGCGGGCAGTGCCACTGCGGGCCGGCCACACCGCGGGGAGATTTCGACGTCGAGCGAAGTACACCGCGGCGATTGCCACGGCACCCACCGCAACCTGCGCTGCGCTGACA
This sequence comes from Rhodococcoides navarretei, assembly GCF_038069675.1. Taxonomy (NCBI): domain Bacteria; kingdom Bacillati; phylum Actinomycetota; class Actinomycetes; order Mycobacteriales; family Nocardiaceae; genus Rhodococcoides; species Rhodococcoides navarretei. Next base: position 1,141,633 of record NZ_JBBPCN010000001.1, on the reverse strand, counting down.
GCGAGATCGGCCCACTGATCCCCCATCGAGAGCGTCGGAGCCGGCGCGTTGGGCTCGCGGAAACGCCACAGTGCCCCCAGCAGGCTCACCGAATAGACGACGATCCAGCCGACCACCAGACCCAGGAGCATCGCGGCGGTACCGGCAGCGGTCAGACCACGCCGGGGCGAGCGAGTAGTGAGACCCGCGCGGACACCGCTCGTCACCAGGTCACCACCGTTCCGCTCGATACAGCATCGCCGAACAGCTTGTCTATCACGCCTGGGCCGAGAATTCAGTACTGTCACGGCGATACGGAACCGGGGGTGCCACTCACGGCCGAGTGTCACGCTCGGACGTGTCGCTCGCATCCTTCGTGCCGACGATGTCGTCTCGCAATTCGGCGAGCAGCCCCTTCTTCGGGGTGCCGCGACGCGATTCCCATACGTCGACCATCGCGAGCACCACCAGAACACAGCCGATCGGGCCGCCCTGGAACCAGAACACTTGCAGGTCCCAAAAGAACAGCGCCAGCACAGCGCCGACAACAATCGTGACGATGCTGCGTATATCTCGTGCACTCATCGCGTCCCCTCTCATCGGTTCAGACCAGGTTCGATTCGATTGCCGCATCCGCTGCCAGTAGTGCGCCCACCACGAGCAACACCGTCGCCCACACGTCCCCACTCCAGCGATCCACGCGCCGGAGCAGAGTTGGCGTGATCGACGAAACACGTTCCTGCGCAGTAACTCTGACGGCAAGCAGGACGAGAGCAGGTGACAGCGTCACGAGCACGTACGCCGCGAGCAGCAGCGCCGACAACCCCCACCCCATCCCGGCATCACCGACCGCGTCCATCGCTGCGAAGAAGGGCAGCATCGTCGCCACCTCCACCGCGCCCACAGCCACGGCGAGCAGGACCACCCCGCGAACAGTTCCCGGGGGCCGCGTCCACCACGCACGGCTCGGGGCTCGCCGCCGCCGACGGTCACAGAGCAGGCCCATGATCAAAAGCGCAAGACCCACCGCCAACCGAATCCGCGCGTCGCCAGGAACAGCAACGCTCAGGCCATCGGTGGCCGCCCACACAGCAATGCCAACCCCGAGATAGAGCAGTCCCAACACGCTCAGATGCAGCAGAACGACACGCGCACGGAACGACGGCCACAGCATCATCCACAACGGAACCGCAAGAGTCCCGATGCCGATGCTGTCCACCAGCGCGAGTCCGGTCAGCTGAATTAACACAGCTGTACCGTAACAGGATTTCAGCACAGTTGTGTGGAAAAGATTTCCTCGTGCTAGAACAGACCGATGCCGAAGATCGTCGACCACGACGCACGCCGGGCGGAGATCGTCGCCGCCGTCTGGCGCGTGATCGAGCGATCGGGAATGGACGGGGCGACGGTTCGCAGTGTCGCCGCCGAGGCAGGCGTCTCCCCCGGATCACTTCGGTACTACTTCTCCGACCAGGGAGAACTGGTGCTGTTTGCGGCCGAGGCCATGACGCAACGCGTCGTACATCGGTTGGAGGCGCACCCGACCGACGGTGACGGCCTCGTTCGCGCAATCCGCGTCCTCGAGGAATTACTGCCACTCGACGAGGACCGCCGCGCCGAGGCGTCGGTGTGGCTGGAAGCGATCGTGCGTGCCAGAGTCGATGAACGACTCGCCGCCCTCAAGACGGCCGGGTGGTTCGGCAGCCGGTACCTGTGTCGGCTCGCGTGGGCGCACCTGCACGATCTCGATCGACCGAACTCCCCCGCCTTCATCTTCGACAGCGCCGCGGACGAACGTGCAGCGGCCGAACTGCATACCTTCATCGACGGGCTGACGCTGCAGGCAGTGACGTATCCCGAGCAACTCGCGGCCGACGAGGTGCGTCGGCCGCTGCAGGACTACCTGAAGGCGCGGCTCTAGCCGGTCTCGTCAGCTGCAACGAATCCGGCCGGATCCGTTACTCGAGGTAACGTCGATGGGATGCATGTGTCCGACCGCCTCACCGACCACGTTCCCCAGCGCTGGCTCGAGCCCCTCGTCAAGCACGCCGAGGCCCTCAAGTTCCTGATCGTCGGAGCGATCACCTTTGTCGTCACCGTGGTCCTGTTCTTCGGCCTGAAGTGGACGATCCTGCAGGACAAGCCCGTGACAGCGAACGTTCTGGCCGTGCTGATCGCGACCATCGTGTCGTACATCCTCAACCGGGAATGGTCGTTCACAGCGCGCGGCGGACGATGTCGCCACCACGAGGCAGCACTATTTTTCGCCGTCGCCGGAACCGGTCTGGCAATCAACCAGCTACCGCTGTGGGTGTCGAGTTACATGCTGGATCTGCGTTCGCCGAACGTGTCCTTCCTCACCGAGAACATCGCCGACTTCATCAGCGGATCCATCATCGGCACCTTGCTGGCAACCGCCTTCCGGTGGTGGGCGATGCGCAAGTTCGTGTTCCCGGAACAGGCGGACGTTCTCCCCGATCCCGTCGCCCTGACCGTTTACGGTGGACGGCATGGCGACCACTAGGACCCTCGTGCTGATGCGGCACGGCAAATCCGGCTACCCCGACGGAGTACCGGATCACGAACGCCCCCTGGCCGCACGTGGCCACCGCGAGGCCGGACTGGCCGGAGCCTGGATCAGCGAGCACGTCGGCAGCGTCGACGCAGTGCTGTGCTCGACGGCTCTGCGCACCCGCGAAACTCTCGCGGCCACCGGTCTGAGCGACGCTCCCACCCGCTTCGAACGCGACATCTACGGCGGATCCGCCGACGAGATCATCGACGAAATCCGACTGGCCGACACGTACTTCGACGACGTCACCGTCTCGACCTTGCTTGTCGTCGGGCATGAGCCCGGAATCCCCTGGACCGCACTAGAACTGGCGGCCGACGACGACACCGACCTGGCCCGCGAGGTGCGACACCGCTTCCCCACCTCGGCAATCGCAGTGCTGACCACCGAGTCGTCCTGGGCAGAGGTGGCTGCAGGGACGGCCACCATCACCGAGTTCTGCATCCCCCGCGCCGAAGAGACCCGCCCCGAGTCCTGACTAGCGGTTCCTGAGGTACAGGTAGCCGGCCCCGCCTGTGGCGATCAGCAGAATCAGGGCGGCGGGGAATCCGAGCAGCCACCACACCAGAGCCAGCACCAGCAATGCGGGCGCGGCAGCGATCAACGCAATGCCGGGATTCTCGCGCACCGTCTCCAGCGCGGACTGTGCGTGCACTCTGTCGATCTTCTTGCCTGCCATGTCGGACTCCCTGTTTCGTATGTCCTGTATGCGTACTTCCACAGTAGCGCGGTCGGCTACGACTTTCGGTGGAGCCCAGCGTCGTACCTTCGGCCGAACCACCAGGTACGACGCCTCCGCGGGGGTATCGCGCGCGCATCGGCTGCGGTGAGATCATGTCCATGGACAATCCGATTCTGCTCACGATCGCGATCTGCGAGGTCGGCTTCTGGGTTCTGGTGATCGGTGGCCTGTGCCTGCGCTACCTGGCGCGTATGCGACGCGCCAGCACGATCACGCTCGCGCTGCTCCCGGTCCTCGACCTCGTGTTGATCGCGGCTGTGGCGCTCGATCTGCACCGGGGCGGAGATGTCGAATTTGCGCACCGCCTCGCCGGCATCTATCTCGGCTGGACCGTCGTGTTCGCGCACTCGACGGTGGCCTGGCTCGACGTGCGCTTCGCGTACCGATTCGCCGGTGGGCCCGCACCGGTCAAGCCCCCGAAAGCCGGTCCGCAGGCCTACCGCAACGAGATCCGAGGATTCGTGAAGTGGCTGATCGCTGCCGCTATCGCGCTGGTGATCACCTACGCACTGGCCTACACCGTGGCAGACTCGGAGCAGGCAGCAGCACTGAAGACCGTGATCCAGCCGCTCGGCGTCATCACCTTCTTCTGGTTCGTCACCGGACCGCTGTGGGTGCTGGGTTCCAAAACTGCGGGTACGAAGAGCTCGAAAGATGCGGCAGGAGAACGGAGTCGACTCTGATGCTGGGTGGTTACCGGGTACAGGGTTTTCACCGCGTGCTGCGCACACTTCGCCCGTCCTGGCGACCACGCAATCCCGTTGTGCTGCCGATCGAGATGCTTCTGGCCACGCTCGTCTACGCCGGATTCCAACTCTCCACCGGCATGGTCGGTGACACCGGAGACGAACTCGTCGGCAGCCCACCCTTGATCGCAGTGAGTGTCGTTGCCCTGCTGGCGATGACCGCGGTGACGTGCGTACGCCGATCCTTTCCGGTCACGGCGTACTTGTCGGTGGTGGCCATCAGCATCGCACTGATTCTCGTTCTGCCGGACCGGACTCTCGGATTCACCCCGCTGTACTGGTTCGCCATCGCCGCCTTGGCAATTCGGGTGACCGGGCCACGCCTGTTCGCCCCCATCGCCGTCGGGTTGATCCTCGAAATCGCTGTCAGCGTCGACACCGGCCCCGGTGGCACGATCGGCGTGGTCGTCGAGCAGATCGCGAACCTCGCCATCAACTACACGGTGCTCATCGCACTGGGCAAGTACATCGCCAGGAACCGCGCGCAGGAACTCGAGAGCGAGGCCGCTCTGGGCCGAGCCGAAATCGAACACCGGCAACGGCTGAACGCGACTCTGGACAACGAACGAAAGACCATGGCCCGCGAACTGCACGACGTCGCGGCTCACCACCTGACCGCCATGCTCATCCAGGCCAAGGCATCGAAGACGCTCATCACGAGCAACCCCGAGCAGGCACGCGAACTACTCACCGGCGCAATCGGACACGGCCAGCGCACCCTCGACAGCCTGCGCCAGATCGTCGGCATCCTGCGCCCGAGCGACACCGACCGTGCACCGCAACCGATGATCTCCGACATCGCCGAACTGATCGAGCAGTCACGAATCTCGTTCGGGCGCATCGAAACGAACATGGTGGCAGACAGCGACGATACCGACAAGATAAGTGGAACAGATAGCGCCGTGCAACTGACGTGCTACCGCATCGTTCAAGAGTCGTTGTCCAATGCCCGAGTCCACGCGCCGAACTGCGACGTACGCGTCGAAGTATCCGATCGTTCGTCGGCCATCGAGGTCACCGTCACCAATACGATGCCACCGGCCGGCTCCGAACTGCGCGAGTCCTCGGGTCAGGGCTTCGGCATCCCGGGAATGCGGGAGCGTGCCGCACTGCTCGGTGGCACCCTCGATGCCGGATTGTCCGACGACCGAACAACGTGGACCGTGCGCGCTCGACTGCCCATGGGCGGAATGATCTCTCGGCCCCCGGAGCTGTTCGTATGATCGAGATACCAGCATGATCACCGTACTCATCGCCGACGATCAGCCTGTGGTTCGGCAGGGGTTCGAGCTGTTCCTCGCCGGCCATCCCGACATCGAGGTCGTCGGGCACGCGAGCTCGGGACAGCATGCCGTGCACCAGGTATCGATACTGCGGCCGGACGTCGTGCTGATGGACATCAGGATGCCGAACGGCGATGGGCTGACCGCCACGCGAGAGATACTGGCGCAGTTCGACAGCGTTCGCGTCATCGTCGTCACCACGTTCGACCTCGACGAGTACGTGTTCGCCGCCCTCGACAGCGGGGCAGCCGGCTTCCTGCTCAAGGACACCGATCCCGACGAACTCGCCGACGCAGTGGTCACCGTGGCCGGTGGCGGGGCGGCGCTCTCCCCACGACTGACCCCGCGCTTGATGGCCGAGTTCGCTCGCCGGGGCACGCCGAGTCGAACCACTCCCGTTGCACCGCAACACGACCTGAGTCTGCGCGAAATGGAAGTGGTTCAACTGCTGGCGAAGGGCCTGGGCAACAACGAGATCGCCCGTGCACTGCAGCTCGAACAGAGCACGGTCAAAACTCACGTCGGGAACATCTGCCGCAAACTCGACGTCAACACCCGAGTCCACGTGGTGATCTGGGCCTACCGCAACGGGTTGGTGACCAGCTAGGCGGCCTTACGCTCTTTCTCGTCCGAGCTTTGGCTGGTCAGCGTGCCCATCGACGCAGAGTGGTCGGTGTACTGGAAGTGCGGTCGCTTGTCGCCGATGTACGAGGTCATCCACGACACCACGGCGACGTAGCGGTTACGGAAGCCGACCAGGTACATCAGGTGCACGGCGAGCCACATGAGCCAAGCAATCGGCCCCGACATGTCGACCTTGCCGAACAGCCGTGCGACAGCACTGAATCGGCCTACGATCGACATGCTGCCCTTGTCGGTGTACTTGAACGGCGTCCCGGCGTCGACCTTGCCGATGATCATCTTCGCCACGTGCCTGCCCTGCTGCATCGCCACAGGTGACTGGCCGGGGAGCTTGTTCAACGACGTCACGTCGCCGATCGCGTAGATGTCCTTCGCCGAGCCGACCGTCAGGTCGTCGTGTACGAGAAGGCGTCCGGCACGGTCGGTCTCGCATCCGGTGCGCTCCGCGATGGTGGCCGCAAGATCGCTGGCCTGCACTCCCGCCGACCAGATGACCGTCTTGGCGGGATACGTCCGCGAGGTCTTGGTATCCACGTCCTGCACCGTCACGACGTCGTCGGCGATATCGGTGACCATGCCCCCGGTGACGACGTCGACGCCCGACTTCTCGAGCTTCGTGCGGGCGTACGCGCTGAGCTTGCCGCCGAACGCGGGCAGCACTTCCTTGACTCCGTCGACGAGGGTCACCGTGACGTCGTCGGGTTCGATGTCCGGGAACGATCCGGCGAAGTAGCGGTGCGCGAGATCCCTGATCTGACCGGCCAGCTCGACACCCGTCGCGCCTGCACCGACGACGACGAAGCTCAACAGCTCCTTGCGGGCAGCCGGATCGGTGGTCAGGTGCGCGGTTTCGTAGCAGCTCAGAATCTGCTCACGCAGCGCGATGGCGTCGTCGACGGTCTTGAGGGCGAACGTGCGGTCCTTGAACTCGTCGCGGCCGAAGTACGCCTGGGTGGCACCGGTGGCGACGATGAGACGGCCGAAGCCGATGGTGTGGCTCTGGCCACCGCCGACGTAGGTCACCTGGTGAGCCTCGGGATCGACATCGACGACGCGTCCGAGACGGACGTCGGCGGAGTCGTACTGCGCGAGGATGCGCCTGATCGGCGGGGCGATCTCGCCCGTCGACAGCATCCCGGTGGCGGCCTGGTAGAGCAACGGCTGAAAGAGGTGTTCGGTGGTGCTGGAGATCAGCGAGAACGTCACACCGGCCTTGCCCAGAGACTTGGCGGCGGCCAATGCTCCGAATCCCGATCCCACGATGACGACGTCGTACGTTTGCACAGCACTTCCCTTTTCGGCTCGAGTCTTTCCCATAACGAAGAACTACCTCCATGAAACTCCGACCTCGGTGGTCTATCAACGCGGAAGTTGAAATAGCATCCATGAGTAGAACTCATGATTGGACGTGTCCATGGAACTGCGGCAACTGAAGTACTTCCTTGCGGTCGGGGAGGAACTGAACTTCTCGCGCGCTGCCGAGCGCTGCTACGTCTCGCAATCGGCGATCAGCCTGCAGATCTCCAAGCTGGAACGAGAGATCGGCGAGCCCCTGTTCGAGCGGACCTCTCGTACCGTCCGATTGACCGTTGTCGGAGCACAATTGGTCTCCATCGCCCGGCACATGGTGGAGCTCGAGCAGGCCGCCCTGGCGTTGACGACGCGTAAGCGAAACCAACTACGCCTGACCGGAAACATGACGTTTGCGGCCAACGCCATCGCCGCCATCGTCGCGGTACGCGAGCACCACCCCGACGCCGAGATCGACTTCGTCCTCAAACGATTCGCAGAACAGATCGAAGCGGTGACATCAGGGGACTGTCAGGTGGCACTGATCCGCGGCAGCGTCGAACGCTCCGGCCTGCACGTGACCGAGCTGTGGACCGAGGACCTCGTCGTCGTGCTCGCCGAGGGCCATCCCCTCGCCGGGGAGGACAACCCGAGCCTGAGCCAGCTCGCCGACTACCCGTTGCTGCTGCCCAAACGCAGCGAGCAGATTCTGCTGCACCGGGTGATCGAGCGCGAGATGAAGCGCAGCGGACTGCCGCTGAGCTTCGGCCCGCCCGTGGCGTCCGATCACACCGCCAGCGCCGAACTCCTCAACCACCCGCAATGCTGGTCCATCCTGTATGCCAGCACCGCCGACAGCACCCCCAAAACGGGCCTGGTCTTCCGCACGGAGGCCGACCGTCGATTGCGGCTACCGGTATCGGCCGTCGTAGACGCGACCGTGCCCGCCACCGACATTCAGCGCGACCTGGTGGCAGCACTCGCCGCGACGGCACCTATCAACCCCACGGCACCTATCAACCCCATGGCACCGGTTCAGCCCGCCACCCCCGCGAGCTGAGCGAACGCGGCATCGGCGTCGAACAATTCGGCGCGATCGTACGTGGACGTCGAGGCCATGATCTCGTTCGCACCGGTGCGCTCGATCACCTCCTCGAGCCTCGGGCGGACCTGCTCGGCCGTGCCGAGGATGCTCGACGCGAGGGACGCCTCGATTCTGGCGCGCGTCTGCGACGTCCACTGCGATTCATCGATCGCCGACGCCGGTTCGAGAGCCGGGAACTCACCCTCTCGTCTGGACCTGGCCATCGCCCACGCCTCCGGGACGGCGAGCCTGCGGGCATCGGCAGCGTCCGCTGCGATGGTCACGTCGAGCGAGGCGATCACGTACGGTTCGGGATTGGTCGCCGTAGACCGAAAGTGCTTGCGATACAACGCCAATGGGTCATCGCGCTGGAGCACCGGTCCACCGACGACGACCGGAAGCCCGGCGCGGGCGGCAACCTCGAGACCGGCACCGGTCGCGAGAACGAACACCGGCGGAGCCGGGGCGGCGGGCCGGGCCGTCACCGGTGCCGAACCGTCGAGATACGAACGCAATTCGGCGATGTCGGCCTCGAAGGTATCGGGCGCGTGACGGTCTCGGCGCAATGCGGCCCGGACCGGTTCGGTGAAACCGAGGGAACGGCCGACGCCGAGATCGATCCGGCCGGGAAAGAGAGACTCCAGCATCAGGAACTGCTCGGCAACGATCAGCGGCTGATGGTTGGGCAGCATCACACCGCCGGATCCGACGCGAATGCGAGAGGTACGCGACGCCACCGCGGCCGCCAGAACCGCAGGCGCCCCCGACGCGATGCCGGGTACGCCGTGATGCTCGGCCACCCAGAACCGATGTAGCCCGATCTTCTCTGCATGCACTGCCCGTTCGACGGAATGACGGAGTGCCGAGGCATCGTCTGTTCCGGACCGAGTACGGGATCTGTCGAGGAGGGAGAAGAACACGGATATCTCAACCGACGAGGCGTCGGGCATATTTCTCGCCGTGTTAGTTCGACGTGTTCGTTCGACGCGGACCGAATGCGTCCGCAATCGGCGTCAGTATTGCTCCATGAACCTCACCATGAAGATCGAACTCGTCACGTTGGCCGTCACCGATGTCGATCGCGCCAAGGACTTCTACGTCTCGATCGGCTTCGTCGCCGACCACGACGCTCGCCCTTGGGACGGCATCCGGTACGTCCAGCTCACTCCCCCGGGCTCGGCGTGCTCCATCGCGATCGGCGAGGGCATCACCGACGCAGAGCCGGGCAAGGGGGCCGGGATTCTGATGGTCGTGGACGACGTCCAGCAGGCCTACGAGCACCTCACGTCAGCGGGCCTGAACATCGATCCGCCCAAGGACGAGGGCTGGGGCACGTTCGTGTACTTCGCCGACCCCGACGGCAACACATGGTCGGTGCAACAGTTGCCCGCACAGTCCTGACGCTAGGGCCGGAGCTGCAGCCGAGCCAGGATGCCACGGTGGTCGGAACCCACGATCGTCACTGCCTCGACCGATCGAACGGCCAGCCCTGCCACCAGTACATGGTCGATGGCGATGACGGGCGGGTACCAGGTGTGTGCCGGGTACGTCCTGAGCATGCCCGCCCCGGTGGCCACCGCCGCATCGACGAACCGGCCGTCCTGTAGATCTCGGTACCGCCGATGATCCTGCGTCGCGTTGAAGTCGCCCGCCACCACCACGGGACCGTCGTCGACGGGGATCTTGGCCAAGAGCTGGCGCAACAGCCCCAGTTCACGGACCCATTCGGACGGCTCCCTCGGCCACGGCGGCACGGGGTGAACCGCGAACACCAGAGGCCGGCCCGGCATCTCCACCCGCGCGGAGAGCAGTTCTGTCACGAAACCGTCGTGGCGCTGCTCGTCGACGAGCGGGAAGCGGCTGTAGATCCCGGCACCCTCGCCGCCGGGCGCAGCGCTGACGTACGCGTGCGGCAACGAGTCGGACAGTCTCGGGCGTAGACGGGCGTCGGCCTCGGGCGTCAGTTCGACGAGAGTGAGCACGTCGGGTCGGTGCTGCTCGATGAGCGCGACCAACGCGTCGAGATCGGCCTGACCCAGCCAGATGTTGGCGTGTAGCACTGTCAGGTTCGACTCATCGGATCTTCGTGCGAATCTGCGCCGTTGCAGCGGAAGCTGGGTCGCGGCCGCGCCTGCCAGTACTGCCGCGCCCGCCGCCAGCCCCCACCACCCGAACGCCACCGCCGCGAGAGCAGTGCCCGGCACCGCGGCGAGCATGAGGACATGTGCCAACGACGCAGCAACGAGCATCCCCTGCCCCCGCACGTTCACACGGTGCGCCATGATGCCGACCACCGCTACGACGAGCAGTAACAGAGACACCGATGCCGAAACCATGAGCGGAGTCTGACAGGCAAACCTGAGGCCGAGCTGGGAAGCATCCTCGAGACCGACCGAACTGTTCGCTTTCTCGCGGCAAACACGACACAATCGACAACGCTGTCCGTGAGTCAAGTAGGGGGACTTTCCGTGAACCGAAGGCAACTGCTGCGGTTGGCCGCTGCCGGAATGCTCGGCGCTGCCGCCGCTCCGGTCCTGAGCTCGGCCGGCATGGCGGGCTCGCCCACAGCAGGTGCACTCCCCATCGGTGCCGACCGCATCCGATCACTGGTTCCCGAACTGTTCGCCGATCCCCCGCGTCCACCGGATCATTCCTCCGTTCTCGTCATCGGCTCCGGCTTCGGTGCCAGTGCCGCCGCCCTTCGGATGGCGCAGGCCGGCACCCAGGTGACCGTCCTCGAACGTGGACTGCGCTGGCCACGCGACCCGTGGCGCGAGATCTTCACCGCCGACATGACCGCCGACGGTCGCGGACTGTGGCAGCAGACCTCGTTCACCAACATCACCGGCATGCCCGTAGGACCGGTCGACCTCTTCGGCGGCGTACTCGACACCACGCGCTACGAGAACCTCTCGGTCTGGCGCGGCGCGGCCGTCGGCGGCGGGTCGATCGTCTACACCGGCGTCACCATCGCCCCCGACAAGAAGTTCTTCGACCTCTCCTTCGGCGGACGACTGAATTACGACGAGATGGCCGCCACCTGGTACCCCAAGGCCCGCTCGATGCTCCGGCCGTCGCCGATGCCCGAGGACGTCTACAACAGCCCGAACTTCGCACACTCGCGCACCTGGGACGACCACGCCCGACGGGCAGGCTTCACCCCCCAGGCAGTGGACGGCAACTGGAACTGGAACGTCGTCCGCGACGAGATCGGCGGGCGCTCGAGGCCGTCTGCGACCGTCGGCGCGAGCACCTTCGGCAACTCCAACGGTGCCAAGCACGATCTGACGCAGAACTACATCCCCCAGGCCGAGGCCACCGGCCGAGCGATCGTGTGCCACAGCCACCGCGTCGCGGCGATCGGCACCGAATCCGGTGGCCGCTACCGCGTCGAGGTCGAGCGCCTGGATCCGTTCGGCAACATCGTCGAGACTCGCACCGTCACCTGCGACACTCTCGTTCTCGGAGCCGGATCCATCGGCACCACCGAGCTGCTGATGCGGGCCCGCACCACCGGTGCGCTGGCGAACCTCAACGAATTCGTCGGCACCGGTTGGGGCACCAACGGCGACGCGTCGATGACCCGCTCCCTCGGGCCGATGTCCGCCGGACCGCAGGGAGCGCCCTGCGCATCCCGCATCGTCGACGACTCAGGACTGCCGCTGACCGTGGAGAACTGGTATGTGCCAGGCGTTCCGATGAACCTGGGTTTCATCGGCTCACTGGGCATGACCATCGATCCACTACGCGGGAAGTTCGGATTCGATTCCGCCACGAACCGATTGACGCTGAACTGGCCGAAGGGCGGTAGCCGAGACACCGTCGAGGCCCTACGCGCAGTACAGAATCGGATGGCGCAGGCCGGCGGCACCGTCGTCGCGGCCGAGCCGTTCACCCGCGACGTCGACGACACCTTCACCGCCCACCCCCTCGGCGGCGCGGTACTGGGCGACGTCACCGACGATTACGGGCGCGTGAAGGGCCACCCCGGGCTCTACGTCGTCGACGGTGCCCTGATTCCCGGCAGCACCGGAGCCGCCAACCCGTCGCTGACCATCACCGCGCTCGCCGAGCGCAACGTGGCACAGATCATCGCCGACGGGCGCTGACCACTCGAAATGGGTAGACCCGCGCCGAACGGGTAGCCCACAGATATGCCCGTCAACGATCCGACCGAACGCACCATCGCCGACCGCGACGTGGAGAAGCGCTGGAGCGACCCCGGTGCCCTCCGCAAAGCTGCGGGATACTGTGCCGGCGTCGTAGCGGTGGCCGCGGCGCTGACCGCGGTGTTCCTCCTCGTCGACCGCACCAATCCGGTGTTGGCCGCGGCGGTTCCTGCGGTGTGCTTCCTCGGCGGCATCGGGGCTCTGACGTTGGGATACAAGTCCTACCGCGCCGGTGGCACCTGGCCGATCTGGCAAGGCGCGGCATGGTTCCTGTTCACCGTGATGCTGCTCGGGCTTGCAATGCCGATGTTCGCGATTCGTCAGTGACCGTCGGCGTCAACCGAGCTGAATCTCGGGGCGGCCTTCGGGGACGGTGACGGTCGCGGCTGTGCGTACCGCCTTGCCTGGCGTCGACACCGCATCGAGAACCCTGACCTCCGAACGCCATTCGGTGTTCGTCAGCGTGCTGCGGAGATAGCCGCGTCGAGCGTTGCCGTACTTGACGTGCGGTGAGGCTTCGGCGATGGCCGCACCAGCGGTGTCGACATCGGCGCCGTCCTTGCCCGACGCGATCGACGTGGTCGCGATCTCCACACCTTGGATCGGCGACGCCTGATCCTGGTAGTCGCGGCGCAGTTCCGACACGATCGTGCGATGAATGTCGCCGACGATCGACGCGACGTTCTTCGTGCCACGATCCCGAGCCCCGTCCAGGATGCGATGCCGCGAGGCCTCGTATCCGCTCCACGGATCCATCCCGACCTTGCGATCGCTGCCGAGTCCGCGGGCCAGATCGGAAATGACCGTCTGATGCGCCAAGAAGTTCCACCTCGACGGTGATGCGAACCCGTCGAGAATCCATTGTTCCTGTGCCGCACCGGTTATGGTGCGGGACGGATCAGCCGTCTCGGCGTCCTGCGCATGCTCGCCGTCCCCGTGCGCTTGATCGCTGCGGTACTGCCGCGTGTCCAGCACCGAGAAATCCACCAGATCGCCGAACGAGAACCGGCGATAGACCGTCATGTCCGGCCCGACGGGCTTCAGATTCGCACGAACAGGGGTGTTCTCCCACCACGCCTTGAACGCGTCGGCTCTGCGCAACAGGAACTGCTTCGGATCGTCATCGTCTTGGCTGATCTGCGAGGCCCAATTGTTGTCCACCTCGTGATCGTCGAATGCGGAGACGAACGGTGCCGAGGCATGAGCGGCAGCGAGGTTCTCGTCCGCCTTGTACAGGGCATACCGATCCCGATAGTCGCCCAGCACCATGGTTTCTCGAGCCGCCGACTCGGTGCGTGGCTCGCCCTTGCGTGCGCCCTCGTCCTTGATGGCGTACTCGTAGATGTAGTCGCCCAGAAAGAACACCACATCCAGGTTCGACGCCGCCAGATCCTGGTACGCGCCGAAGTAGCCGTCCTCCCACTTCTGGCACGAGGCCCACGCGAAATCGAGCCTGCTGAGCGGCTGACCCAGTGCCGGTGCCGTTTTGGTGCGTCCCACCGGACTGGCGTGCGGGCCGACGAGGAAGCGATAGAAGTACTCACGAGCCGGCTCCAGGCCCCGGACGTCGACGTGTATCGACCAGCCGTCGAACTCGGTGGCGAGCTCGATGCCTTCGCGGGTCATCTGCGCGAAGTTCTCGTCCGCCGCGATCTGCCACCGCACCGGCACAACGCCGGGAGTCATACCACCCAGCGGGGCAAAAGGATCGGTGGCGAGCCTGGTCCACAGCACCACCGAGTCTGGCAGTGGGTCGCCGGATGCCACGCCGAGACGGAACGGGTAATCGGGCGTCACCACGGACTGCGCACCCGCTGTCGCTGTGGTTCCTGCGAGTTCGGGAGTGAACGCCAGCGCTCCCACCAACGCACTCCACGTCAGGAACTGTCGACGCGTGGCCCCCGCCCGCAAGGAGATGTCCTGACCGATCCGTACCTCGTTAGCCCGTCTCACCATCGTTCGAGGGTTTCGCACCAGGGCGAACTGTGCCCGTCATCGATCGAACGGCAAAGTGAACAGACGAAAGACTCTCCCGGTCAGCTACTACCGAACATCGGAGGCAGGACGGGTATCGCCGGGACAGGGTACGCAGCAACGTTCATGACCACGGTGCCGTCGCAGTAGCCGCCGTAGATCGTGGTCTCCCATACTCCCGTCAAGCTGCCGTCGGGTTGCGGGGTGTAAGTGGCTACCGAGCGGGCATCGTTGTAGTCCTTGGGAACGCCTTCGCCCTTGAAGCAATCCCACACCCAGTCATAGGTGTGCACCCAACTCGTTCCGTCCCAGATGTAGTCGATCGGGCGGTTCTGGAGAGACTCGTTCGCCGGTGGTGGACCGGCGACAACGGAGGCGACGCACTCTCCATCGGTGCAGTCGGAGGCGAAGGTGTACACGTTGGAGAAATCCGGTTCGCGCTGCGACGCCGCCGCGCTCGTGCCGGTCTTGCTCGCTGCGAACCGCATCAACGAATAATCGCCGGACCACAAAGGCTCATCACCGGGTGCCGCACCGGCCGGGAGGGCTCCCGCGACGATCCACGCCATGACCATCGCGAGCACGAGCACAGTCTTTCGCATTGGGCAACGATAGCCGTCGAAACCCCGCGCCGAGCCCGAGACGACGAAGTTCGCCGTACCGGCAATGCGCTGAAGATGGGCCTCCCCAGCGTCAGGCCTGAACGACCCACACCATATTGCCGTCGGGATCACGAAGTACGAACATGGGCGGAGCTCCGTCCTCTGTCCCGGAGATTGCGTCCATATCGACACCGCCGATCGCGCTCAGTCGCGCATGTTCCGCCCCGACGTCGGGTGTTTCGACACCGATCGAGGACCCGCCGGGCGAGTCACCCATCGGCGGATTCAGGGCGAGCCGCGCCGTCGAACCGGGCGGTGCCACCTCGACCCACCGATACTCGCCCTCGGGGCCGAAACGCGTGTCATCGCGCAACTCGAAGCCGAGCACACGTGAATAGAACTCGAGGGCCTTGTCCTGGTCCGCGACGGTGAACATGGCCACGCCGATGTTCACGATGGTGCTGGGTGTTTGGTTGGTCATGTCGGTACGGACTCGCGTCACGCCGGAAACTCACCGCCGAGGTCTCATACGACAAAACCCCGCACCGACCGAAGTCGATGCGGGGCTTTGGCTGCTGGCTCTGTCGTCGTGAGCGGAAATTCGTAGTGGGCTACGAAGTTCTGCTCACGTGCGACGAAGTCGCTCTAGCGGTATTCGTTGGAGAAACCGTAGTCGTCGAGCGGCACTGCAGCGCCGGTTCCCTGGCCGAAGCCGTCCGGGCTGTAGTACTGATCGTCGTACGACGGCACCGCGTACGCCGCGGCACGTGCCTCTTCGGTCGGCTGCACCGTGATGTTCCGGTACCGGTTAATGCCGGTACCAGCCGGGATGAGCTTACCGATGATGACGTTCTCCTTGAGACCTATGAGCTTGTCGCTGCGGCAGTTGATCGCCGCGTCGGTGAGCACACGAGTGGTCTCCTGGAAGGACGCTGCCGACAGCCACGAGTCGGTGGCCAGCGACGCCTTGGTGATACCCATCAGGACCGGACGTCCGGCTGCGGGCTCGCCACCCTCGGAGACGACGCGACGGTTGCTCGACTCGAATTCGCTGCGCTCGGTGAGTGAACCGGGCAGGAATTCGGTGGAGCCGCTGTCGATGATCGTCACGCGACGGAGCATCTGGCGCACGATCGTCTCGATGTGCTTGTCGTGAATCGACACACCCTGCGACCGGTACACCTCCTGGACCTCGTTGACGAGGTGGATCTGCACCTGGCGAGGACCCATCACGCGCAGCACCTCGTGCGGATCGGCAGCACCTTCCATGAGCTGCTGGCCGACCTCGACGTGGTCACCGTCCGCCAGAAGGCGCTCGGTGCCGTCGTCGTGCTTGAAGACGCGCAGACGCTGACGCTTGGAGAGCTTGTCGTAGACAACCTCTTCGCCGCCGTCGTCCGGAACGATGGTGATCTTGTAGAAACGATCGCCGTCCTCGAGCTGGATGCGTCCCGACACGTCCGCGATCGGAGCCTTGCCCTTCGGCACACGTGCCTCGAACAGCTCCTGCACGCGAGGCAGACCACCGGTGATGTCATCTCCGGCGACACCACCCTGGTGGAAGGTACGCATGGTCAGCTGGGTTCCGGGCTCACCGATGGACTGTGCGGCAACGATGCCGACGGCCTCACCGATGTCGACCAGCTTGCCGGTGGCCATCGAGCGGCCGTAGCAGGTGGCGCAAACGCCGGTGCCGGTGGTGCAGGTGAGCACCGAGCGAACCTTGACCGACGTGATGCCCGCAGCGAGCAGCGCGTCGATGGCCGGGTCACCGAGATCGTGTCCACGAGCGACGATGACCGTGCCGTTCTCGTCGACAGCGTCGTTCGCCAAGGTGCGGGCGTACGTGCTGGTCTCGACGTGAGCGTCGCGGATCATCTTGCCGTCGGCCGTCTTCTCGGCGATCGTCGTGACGATGCCGCGCTCGGTGCCACAGTCGGTTTCCCGAACGATGACATCCTGCGAGACGTCGACCAGACGACGCGTCAGGTAGCCCGAGTCGGCGGTACGAAGCGCCGTGTCGGCCAGACCCTTACGAGCACCGTGCGTGTTGATGAAGTACTCGAGGACCGTCAGGCCTTCCTTGAAGGAAGACTTGATCGGACGCGGGATGAACTCACCCTTCGGGTTCGTCACCAGGCCCTTCATACCGGCGAGCGAGCGAACCTGAGTCATGTTTCCGGCTGCGCCGGACTTCACGATCATCGGGATCGGGTTGTCGTCGGGGAAGTGGGCCTCCATGGCCTTACCGACCTGCTCGGTCGCGTCCTGCCAGATCTTGACCAATGCGGAGTTGCGCTCGACCTTGTCGAGTGCGCCACGCTGGTACTTCTTCTCGATCTGATCGGCCTGAGCCTCGAAGGTCTCCATGATCTGCGGCTTCTCCGGCGGCACGAGGACGTCGGAGATCGAGATGGTGACACCCGAACGCGTGGCCCAGTAGAAGCCTGCGTCCTTGAGCTTGTCGACGGTCTGTGCGACGACGATCATCGGGTAACGCTCGGCGAGATCGTTGATGATGGTCGACTGACGCTTCTTCGGCATCTGCTCGTTGACGAACGGGTAGTCCGCCGGCAGCAGCTCGTTGAAGAGAACGCGTCCCAGAGTGGTTTCCGCGGTCCATGCCTCGCCACGGGTCCAGCCCTCGGGGAACAGCTCGTTCTCGATGTCACGCGGCGGGCGCTGCGTGGTGAGACGAACCCGAATCTGCGACTGCACCGTGAGCGATCCACGGTCGACGGCCATCTGAGCCTCGGCCGGGGAGGAGTACGCCCCGAACTCGGCCGTGTCGGTCTTGGCGTCGGCGCGCTCGCCGACAGCACCGGCATCGAGACGCGTCAGGTGGTACAGACCCGTCACCATGTCCAGACGCGGCATGGCGAGCGGACGGCCCGATGCAGGCGAGAGGATGTTGTTCGACGACAGCATCAGCACGCGTGCCTCGGCCTGAGCCTCGGCGGACAGCGGGAGGTGGACAGCCATCTGGTCACCGTCGAAGTCGGCGTTGAACGCCTCACACACGAGCGGGTGCAGCTGGATGGCCTTGCCCTCGACGAGCTGCGGCTCGAACGCCTGGATGCCCAACCGGTGCAGGGTGGGTGCACGGTTCAGCAGCACGGGGTGCTCGGCGATGACCTCTTCGAGAACGTCCCACACCTGCGGACGCTGACGCTCGACCATGCGCTTGGCCGACTTGATGTTCTGCGCGTGGTTCAGATCCACCAGACGCTTCATCACGAACGGCTTGAACAGCTCGAGGGCCATCAGCTTCGGCAGACCGCACTGGTGCAGCTTGAGCTGCGGGCCGACGACGATGACCGAACGGCCCGAGTAGTCGACGCGCTTGCCGAGGAGGTTCTGACGGAATCGACCCTGCTTGCCCTTGAGCAAGTCGGAGAGCGACTTCAGCGGACGGTTACCCGGTCCGGTGACCGGACGTCCACGACGGCCGTTGTCGAACAGGGCGTCGACCGACTCCTGCAGCATCCGCTTCTCGTTGTTGACGATGATCTCGGGAGCACCGAGATCGATCAGACGCTTGAGGCGGTTGTTGCGGTTGATGACGCGGCGGTACAGGTCGTTGAGGTCGGACGTCGCGAAACGGCCACCGTCGAGCTGCACCATCGGACGAAGCTCCGGTGGGATGACCGGGACAGCGTCCAGGACCATGCCCATCGGCGAGTTACGGCCGGCCTGGAATGCGGCCACGACCTTCAGACGCTTGAGCGCGCGCAGCTTCTTCTGACCCTTGCCACTGCGGATGGTCTCGCGAAGAGACTCCGCCTCGGCGTCGATGTCGAAGGTCTGCATGAGCTTCTGGATCGACTCGGCACCCATGGCACCGGTGAAGTACTCGCCGTACCGGTCGATGAGCTCGCGGTAGATGAGCTCGTCGACGATGAGCTGCTTGGGAGCGAGCTTGGTGAACGTGGTCCAGATCTCTTCGAGACGATCCAGCTCACGCTGCGCGCGGTCACGGAGCTGACGCATCTCGCGCTCGCCGCCGTCCTTGACCTTGCGGCGCACGTCGGACTTGGCACCCTCGGCTTCGAGCTCGGCGATGTCGGCTTCGAGCTTCTGCGCACGAGCCTCGAGATCGGCGTCGCGCTGATCTGCGACGGCCTTCTTCTCGACCTCCATCTCGGCCTCGAGCGTCGAGAGCTCGTTGTGACGGAGCTCGTCGTCGACCGTGGTGATGACGTAGGCAGCGAAGTAGATGATCTTCTCGAGATCCTTCGGAGCCAGGTCGAGCAGGTAGCCCAGACGCGACGGCACACCCTTGAAGTACCAGATGTGCGTGACCGGAGCGGCCAGTTCGATGTGGCCCATGCGCTCACGACGCACCTTGGCGCGAGTGACCTCGACGCCACAGCGCTCACAGATGATGCCTTTGAAGCGGACGCGCTTGTACTTGCCGCAGTAGCACTCCCAGTCCCGGGTGGGGCCGAAGATCTTCTCGCAGAAGAGGCCGTCCTTCTCGGGCTTGAGCGTGCGGTAGTTGATGGTCTCCGGCTTCTTGACCTCGCCGTAGGACCACTGACGGATGTCGTCCGCAGTGGCAAGGCCAATGCGAAGTTCATCGAAGAAGTTGACGTCGAGCACGTAACTTCCTTTCCCCGTTATGGGTGTTGTGCTGGAAGAGCAAATGAGAAGAACGCCTGCCGGATCCGCACTGGGCGGATCCGGCAGACCACAGAACTACTGAGCGAGGTCGTCGACCGTGGCAGCTTCGTTGCGGGAGAGGTTGATTCCCAGGTTGGCTGCGGCACGCTCGAGGTCTTCGTCGTCACCGTCGGCCATCGTGATGGCTGCGCCGTCCGAGGACAGCACCTCCACGTTGAGGCACAGCGACTGGAGCTCCTTGAGGAGCACCTTGAAGGACTCGGGGATACCCGGCTCCGGGATGTTCTCGCCCTTGACGATCGCCTCGTACACCTTCACGCGGCCGACAACGTCGTCCGACTTGATGGTGAGAAGCTCCTGCAGCGTGTACGCGGCGCCGTAGGCCTGCATGGCCCAGCACTCCATCTCACCGAAGCGCTGTCCACCGAACTGCGCCTTACCGCCGAGGGGCTGCTGCGTGATCATCGAGTACGGCCCGGTCGAACGAGCGTGGATCTTGTCGTCGACCAAGTGGTGCAGCTTGATGATGTACATGTAGCCCACCGACACCGGGTACGGGAACGGCTCGCCGGAGCGGCCGTCGAACAACGTGGCCTTTCCGTCGGAGCCGACCATCTGCTCGCCGTCGCGGTTGGGAATCGTGCTCTCCAGCAGGCCGGCGAGCTGATTCTCCTTGGCACCGTCGAACACCGGGGTGGCGATGTTGCTGTCGGCCGGAGCCGCCAGCATCTCCTCGGGCAGACGCTCGGCCCAATCGGGCTTGCTGCCGTCCGCGGCGATCTGCACGTTCCAACCGGTCTTGCCGATCCAACCCAGGTGGGTTTCGAGGACCTGCCCGATGTTCATACGACGCGGAACACCGTGGGTGTTGAGGATGATGTCGATCGGGGTGCCGTCGGGCAGGAACGGCATGTCCTCCTGCGGGAGGATCTTGCCGATGACGCCCTTGTTGCCGTGGCGGCCGGCGAGCTTGTCGCCGTCCTGGATCTTGCGCTTCTGAGCCACGTAGACGCGGACCAACTCGTTGACGCCGGGAGGCAGATCGTCGTCGTCGTCGCGCGAGAAGACGCGGATGCCGATGACCTTTCCGTTCTCGCCGTGCGGAACCTTGAGCGAGGTGTCGCGAACTTCGCGAGCCTTCTCACCGAAGATGGCGCGCAGCAGGCGCTCTTCGGGGGTCAGCTCGGTCTCGCCCTTGGGCGTGACCTTTCCGACCAGCACGTCGCCGTCACGAACCTCGGCACCGATACGGATGATGCCGCGCTCGTCGAGGTCAGCGAGGACCTCGTCGGAGACGTTCGGGATGTCGCGAGTGATCTCCTCGGCACCGAGCTTGGTGTCGCGAGCATCGATCTCGTGCTCCTCGATGTGGATCGAGGTGAGAACGTCCTCTTCCACGAGGCGCTGCGACAGGATGATCGCGTCCTCGTAGTTGTGGCCCTCCCACGGCATGATCGCCA
Source organism: Rhodococcoides navarretei (assembly GCF_038069675.1). Lineage (NCBI taxonomy): Bacteria > Bacillati > Actinomycetota > Actinomycetes > Mycobacteriales > Nocardiaceae > Rhodococcoides > Rhodococcoides navarretei. The sequence continues at coordinate 1,120,467 of NZ_JBBPCN010000001.1, read as the reverse complement.
GCAGCAGGTTCTTGCCGAGTGCCATCTCACCGTTCTCGGTGCAGGGGCCGTCGGCGAGGACCTGGCCGGACTCGACGCGCTGTCCCTCGTCCACGATCGGACGCTGGTTGGCGCACGTGCCCTGGTTGGAACGCGCGAACTTGCGCATCCGGTAGGTCTTGCGCGATCCGTCGTCGGCCATGACCGTGACGTAATCGGCGGAGACCTCTTCGACGACACCGGTCTTCTCGGTGATGACGACGTCACCGGCGTCGACAGCTGCACGCAGCTCCATGCCGGTACCGACGATCGGAGCCTCGCTGCGCACCAGCGGGACGGCCTGACGCTGCATGTTCGCGCCCATCAGGGCACGGTTGGCATCGTCGTGCTCGAGGAACGGAATCATCGCGGTCGCGACGGAGACCATCTGTCGCGGCGAGACGTCCATGTAATCGATGTCGTCGGACGAGACGAACTCGACCTCTCCACCCTTACGACGGACGAGAATCTTGTCCTCGACGAAGTGACCCGAATCGTCGACCGGAGAGTTCGCCTGCGCGAGCGTGTGGCGATCCTCCTCGTCGGCGGTCAGGTAATCGACGTCGTCGGTGACCTTGCCGTCGACGACCTTGCGGTACGGGGTCTCGATGAAGCCGAACGGATTGACGCGTGCGTACACCGAGAGCGATCCGATCAGGCCGATGTTCGGGCCTTCCGGGGTCTCGATGGGGCACATGCGGCCGTAGTGCGACGGGTGAACGTCGCGGACCTCGAGGCCGGCGCGCTCACGAGAGAGACCGCCGGGTCCCAGTGCCGACAGGCGACGCTTGTGCGTCAGACCCGACAACGGGTTGTTCTGGTCCATGAACTGCGATAGCTGGGAGGTTCCGAAGAACTCCTTGATCGCAGCGACGACGGGACGGATGTTGATCAGGGTCTGCGGCGTGATCGCCTCGACGTCCTGAGTCGTCATACGTTCGCGCACGACGCGCTCCATGCGGGACAGGCCCACGCGGATCTGGTTCTGGATGAGCTCGCCGACGGTACGCAGACGACGGTTGCCGAAGTGGTCGATGTCGTCGACCTCGACCGGAACCTCGACGCCGTCGGGTGCGGTCATCGAGGTCTCACCTGCGTGCAGACGCACGAGGTACTCGATGGTCGCGACGATGTCTTCCTCGGTGAGGGTCGACGCCACGATGGGCTGACCCGAGTTGAGGCCGAGCTTCTTGTTGATCTTGTAGCGACCCACGCGAGCGAGGTCGTAGCGCTTGTCCTTGAAGAACAGGTTCTCCAGCAGGGTCTGCGCCGACTCCTTGGTCGGCGGCTCGCCCGGACGCAGCTTGCGGTAGATGTCGAGGAGCGCCTCGTCGGTACCGGCGGTGTTGTCCTTCTCCAGGGTGGCCATGAGGATCTCGGAGAAGCCGAAGCGCTCCGTGATCTGCTCGGTGGACCAACCGAGAGCCTTCAGCAGCACCGTGACGGGCTGACGACGCTTGCGGTCGATGCGGACACCGACGGTGTCGCGCTTGTCGACGTCGAACTCGAGCCATGCACCGCGACCGGGGATCACCTTGACGCTGTGCAGGTCCTTCTCGGTGGTCTTGTCGATCGAATGATCGAAGTAGACGCCCGGAGAACGCACCAGCTGCGACACCACGACACGCTCGGTGCCGTTGATGATGAAGGTGCCCTTGTCGGTCATCATCGGGAAATCACCCATGAAGACCGTCTGGCTCTTGATCTCACCGGTGTTGTTGTTGATGAACTCGGCCGTGACGAACAGCGGAGCCGCGTACGTCATGTCCTTGTCCTTGCACTCATCGGTCGAGGCCTTGACCTCGTCGAATCGTGGGTCGGAGAAGGAGAGAGACATCGAGCCCGAGAAGTCCTCGATCGGAGAGAGCTCGGTCAGGATGTCCTCGAGTCCACCGGCGACACTGCTGTCTCCGCGGGCGGCGGCACGGTCACGCCAACTCTGCGCACCTACCAGCCATTCGAACGAATCCGTCTGTACATCGAGGAGACCGGGTACCTCCAACGGCTCGCGAATGTTCGCGAACGAAACCCTCCTCGGGGCTCCCGGTGTTCCGACAACTGCCTTGGTCTGGCTAGAGACTGCCAAGATGCGTCCTTCCAGCACCTCACGCGGGTCGCTCGTGCAGTGCGACCGCCGCTGTATCTGTTTGCTATATGTGGGGCGAATTTCGGCTGGTGCAACCAGACCGAATCCCCATCACAGCGGCCCGAAAACGTGCTTTCGGGTAACAGCGATCGAGAGGTGGACAGGAGGCAGCCAGCGCAACGTCCAAAGGTACCCCAAATGTGCGCAGAGCGCAACGGGGGCATCAAAAGTAGCACCCGGGGTCCATTCGTGCGCTGACTCGACGAAAGCGTGTCGCCTGCCGTACGCCCGATGCCGCTGCGCTTCAGAACCGCTGGGGGTGCTCCTGACGACAAGAGTGACCCTTGAGCCTTCCTTCGTCAAGAGGTTCGGCCCGATCCGTTTTCCGTGAGACCCGTTTTCCGTGAGACCGCACTCGAACCGGTCGCGTCGATGGACCATTGCACCGCCGAGACGTATGCAAGGGTCCATTGACGCAGACGGCAGGGGCGGGGGCGGGGCGGGGCTGCGGGCGGGGACACCGACGCGCCCCGCCCCTGCCGACTACCGGGCGCTCTCCCGCCACCGCGTGGCCTCGGCGAGCGCGAAGCCGTGCAGATCGGCCAACTCACCCAACCGTTCGACGCTCTCGCCGTCGAGGGTGGCCCCGACACTGCGCAGTCCGAACTCAGCCGACAACGCGATCAGCATCGTCTCGGCCATACAGGCGTAGGTCAGCCCAGGAGCCAACCCGTAGGTCAGCCCGAAATCCGAACCCGCCGGCACCTGCACGATGCCGCCGTCGAACACCGTGACGTCCGGCCGCTCACTGCGCACGTCCCGGCCGATGTTCGGCGGCTGCGCCACATCGCAGACGATGGCACCCTCCATCAGATCCGTCGGATCGATCAACGCATGTGGTGCCGACGTCGCAGCGATGACGATCAACGAATCATGCACCGCAGCAACGGGATCGGTGAAGAACCCCAGGTGCCGCGACCTGATCAGATCGTCCAGATCACCGTCGACAGCGTGCGCGGCGGCGGCCAGCTCCCCCGACCCCGCACCCGCCCGAGCGCTCGCCACCATCTCCTGCGCAGCCGCCCACAGCTTGGGAGCGATCACCGAACTCTCCCCCTGCCTACCGACCAGCACGACGGCACCGACCTCGCCGGCCAACTGCCTGCCGATGGTTCGCCCGATCGCCCCGGCGGCACCGAGAATCGTCACCCGAGCCCGCGCGACATCGATTCCGCGTTCACGGCACACGCGTCGAACAGCCCGCAGACTGGCCGCAGCGGTGAACGTGTTGCCGGTGGTGATGGGACGCGTCGTCGCGCCGAGACCCAACCCGTTGACGGTGATCACCGACGAGTAACCGCCCAACCCGACGACCGTTGCACCGCGTGAGATCGCCAGCTCGACGGCACCGCCCACCACTGCCAGCGCACGCTGGGTCGGCAGCTGCAGCAACTGCTGAGAGGTGTACGGCAGCCCGATCAGATCACCGTGCGCCGTCGCGTCCCCGCCTCCGACGACCCGGCCACTGCCGATGACGAACGACGCGGGTTCGAGCTCGGACGTCGACGCCGCGAACCGCTCGAGCAAGTCCTGTCGCTCGGAGTCGTCGAACACCTCGAGCGCCGGGTCGAATGCCGCGAAGAACCCGAGATCGAGGGGATGTGCGATGAACGCGAAACGTCGATCGGTGGGCCGTACCGCGATGTCGGGGGTACGCCCGGGACGCAGCGCCGCGAGGGCAGGCGGCGTGGCGACGGTCGGACGGCCCAACAGGTGCCCGAACAATCCGTCCATGTCTCCCGCTGCCGCGTAGCCCAACGCCCGGTCCAGTGCTGCGACCAGACGCGAGCACTGCACCCCGGACACCGTGAGCGGCGGCTCGATGCGAATCACCCTGTTGCCGAACAGAGTCGGAGCCACTCGGATCCCCTCGACATTGAGCAGGTACGAGCAGATCACCGCGGAGAGGTTGTGCTGATCTGCGATCGATCCGAGCAGCGACTGCCGTCCGACGAAGTTCACGTCCGCGGTGAGTTCGATGCCCAGCAACAGTCCGCGGCCGCGTACCTCGGTGACCACCGACGGATACTTCTCGGCCAGCGCGCTCAGATCGTTCTTCAGCCGATGGCCGAGTACTGCCGCATTCTCCACCACCGCGCAGCCGTCCCGAGTCAGTTCTTCGAGTACCGCGATACCCACCCGTGCAGCCAACGCGTTCCCCGCGAAGGTCGACGTGTGCCGTAGCGCGAAGCTCTCCCCCACCAACTCCGGGCGGCTCAGCACCGCGCCCACCGGCACGATCCCGCCACCGAGCGCCTTGGCGAGAGTAAGAATGTCCGGCACCACGCCGTCGTGCTCGGCTGCGAACATCCGGCCCGTCCGGCCGAGCCCGGTCTGCACCTCGTCGAGTGCCATGAGCACCCCGTGCCGATCGCAGATCTCCCGCACGCGGCGCAGGTATCCGTCGGGCGGGCACACCACTCCACCCTCACCCTGAATCGGCTCCACCAGAAACACTGCATAATGCCCGGGTGCTGCCGCCAGGGCCGCGTCGAGCGCATCCGAATCCCCGAACTCGATATGATCGAATCCCTCGACCGGAGCGCCGAAACCGTTCTGATACTTGATGTTTCCCGTCGCAGACAAGGCACCGAGGGTCTTACCGTGGAAACTGTTCGCGGTGGTCAGCACACCCAGCCGCCCGGTGTGCGCTCGGGCGATCTTGAGCGCGACCTCCGTCGCCTCGGTACCACTGTTGACGAACGTCGTTCGCGTCAACCCCTCGGGGGCCAAGCGCCCCAACCGATCTGCCAATTCACCGGCCGCGCTCAGCACCGAGGGCTGCACGAAAATTGCCTCCCCGCTGCAGCGAACGTCGTTGACCGCCTGCCAGATCGGAGTGGGACCGTGCCCGAACGGAAGGGCTCCGTACGCCCCCGCGAAGTCGAGATAGCGTCGGCCCGAGGCGTCGAACAGGACCGTCCCGTCGCCGCGCACGTACTCGCGATCCAGGTTCAGCGCAGACAACAAGCGGTACAGTTCGGGATTGACGTGCTCGGCAAAGCCCGATCGACCGGACCGGGATTCCAGCACGGAAAAATCGATAGTTGTGTCAGTCATGACCAGCATGCTCCGTTTTCATCGGATCCACCCCTGGCTGTCCGAGCGTGAAAATGGTTGTCCCGAACAACCAGGGCTCGTCCCAACCAGGACGCAAACGCGATGGTAGCTCGGCCCGAGCGCGTGACAGATGACCGAAAAGCCCACGAAAAAGCCCCGTCCGCGCAGGGCTTCTGCGTCGAACGGGGCCTGATCGAGCTAGTGGTCGGAGCGGCTACTGATCGCCTGTTCGGCTACTGATCGTCGATGGCTGACAGCTTCCAGGTGCCGTCGACCTTCTCCATGTTCACCGTCAACGGGCCCTCGGCACTGCCCGACGCGACGCCGTTCTGCGTGGCACTGATGTTCACGTTGGCGAGCAGCTCGGCCTTGTCGTCCTCCAACCGCGTGACACCGATGTCCGTCACCATGGCCTCGGTACCCGTATTCGTTTGCACCACAGCAGATTTGGTTGTCTCAGCGGTGGAGTTGAACTCGTCGAGCATCGACTGATTGAGAACAGCGCGGGCCGCATCGAAATCGGCATCGATCGTCTCGGCCTTGTACGTGTACAGGGTCTGCAGCGCATCGGTCGCAGCCGAAGTGACCTCCTGGGTGGCCGCGGAATCCACCCACGCCGCATTGTCGATCGTGGCGAACGGCTTGAACGCGGCAACGGCAGCGAACGCGCCGAGCACCACGGCAATCACCGCGACGACGATCACGTGCTTGTAGCCGATACCCGACACCGGTCCGGAGGACGAGGCGCTTGCGATGGAGTCGGCAGCAGACTTGTCGGTTGCAGACTTGTCGGTTGCAGTTTTGTCGGTTGCAGGCTTGTCGACCGAAGGCTTCTCGGTTGCAGACTTGTCGGTTGCAGGCTTGTCGACCGAAGACTTCTCGGTTGCAGTTTTGTCGGTTGCAGGCTTGTCGACCGAAGGCTTCTCGGTTGCAGACTTGTCGGTTGCAGGCTTGTCGACCGAAGACTTCGCGAGTGACGGCTTCTCGGTCACAGGCTTGTCGGTTGCGGGCTTGTCGAGAACCGGCTCGGTCGGCGTCGTAACGGCCTGCGACTCGGCGGCCGCCGATCCCTCGGCGTCGGTCGACGCCGTGTCGGTGTCGGCTGCAGTCGGCTTCCCGGTGCCGGCCACCTTGCGTCGAACCTTGCTGGTGGTGGTGGGTGGAACGATCTTGCGACGCTGGGGAGGCACTACAGAACTCCTTCGAAACTCACTTCGGTACAGACGGAAAACACCACTGCCAGATTCTCAGTTACCGCCGGAGTCCGGCTCGGGAGCAGGCGTCGCGTCCGTACCGGGGTCGGCCGCAATCGGATCGGCGGCATTCGGATCGGCGGGGCCGCCCGGTTCGTTCGGGATGACGGGGTTGGTGCTGGGGTTGTCGAGCGAGATCCGCGAACCGATCGGGTCGACCTTGTTGGTCTTCCACACCCCGTCGATCTCTTCCATGGCCAGGCTCATCGTCAGCTTGCTGCGCTCGATGCGGTCGGGCCAGGTAGTGGTCGTCGCGATGACCACGAGAGCGGTGGCGGTGTTCTCGTCCGTGCTCAGCTCGGTCAACGTTCCGTGCAGCACCTCGGCGTCGCTCTTGGCACCGGACTGACGAACCTGGTCGGTGATACCCGACCGCGTCTGCTCGAGGTCGTTGAGCATCAGGTCGCCGGTGATGGACGACTTCATGTTGTCGAACGACTGGTCGATGTTGGCCGCGTCGACAGTGTTGAGGTTGACGGCCGCTTGCTGAGCGCCGGTGAGAGCAGAGTCGCGGGTGTCCGCGGTGGGCTTCTGACTCAGCAACGCATTGCCCCAGCCGTATCCGAAGAACACGGCCGCTGCGAGGGCCGCCACGGCGATCACCGTGACGACGGCAAAGAGGATTTTCGCGGTCTTGTTACGCCCTGGAGTCGCTGAGGACTCCAGGGCTTCGGTGCTCGAGTTCACACTTTCCACCCTACTACTCGGTAATATCCGGCCGAACCACTCTCGGCCCGACGATAGTGCTGAGCAGCAGTTCCACCGATTTCACTACTTCGGCGTGACGCCGATCAGCGGTGCCAACTGGGTGGCAATGGGGTTGAGGTTCAGCTTCTCGGGATCGACCTTGGGCTTGAGGTCCCACGGCTGCGGCACGTCCGGATCGGCGAACACGATTCGGTTCGCGCTACGAACACCGGTGACGCTGCCCTGCGGCGTAGCGCAGTTCGCATCGAGGTTCAGCGGGTAGTTCTCCCGCGTCTCGTCGAAGTTCGGATTCTTCCGCTTCTCCTCGTCCAGGATCGCCTGGCTGCCCTCGTAGCCGACGGTGCACGGCGGCGGGTTGTTGGTTTCGAGCAACAGACCCTGATGGATCGTGCCGTCGTCCGGGACGATCGTCGAGATACCGGCACCGAGTGCAGGCAGGAACGTCAGGAACGGACGAAGCGCAACGTACCGAGGTTCGGCCTGAGCAGCAACCAGGGCCAGGTTGTTGATATCGGTCGTCAGAGCAGGACCCGCATCGGTGATGAGGCCACCGAGCTGGTCGCCCGCCGCAGTACCGGTATCGATCAGGCGACGGATGTCCGGATCGCTCGACTTCAGCTGAGCCGTCACCTCGTCCAGGCTGGTACTGAACTGTCGAATCAGGTCCGACTGCTCGGACTGCGTGTTCAGCACCGGCACCGCATCGCGAACCAACGCGAGCGTCTGCGGCAGGGCCTCGTTTCCAGCCTCGGAGATGTTCCCGAGCGAATCGACGAGAGAAGCGAGATCGTTGCCCTTACCGTCGAATGCGACGCCGAGCTCGTTGACGACTCGCGTCAACGTCTCCAGCGGTACCGACCGAACCAGCGTGTTCGTGTTGGCGAGAACCTCTTCCACCGGCACCGGCGTGGTGGTGTCGGCCTGCGCAATCTGTGACCCTTCGACCAGGAACGGGCCCTGATCGGTCTCGGGCTGCAGGTCGACGTACTGCTCACCGATTGCCGATCGGTTGGCCACGACGGCCTTGGTGTCGGCAGGGATGTCGGGGCCACCGTTGTCGAGCATGAGCGCGACTCGGATGCCGTCCTCGGTCAGTTCCAGATCTCCGACGGTTCCCACCGGGACACCTCGGTAGGTGACCTCGGCGTTGGAGAAGATGCCACCGGAATCGGCGAGGTTCAGATCGACCTGGTACTGCCCGAAGCCGAGCATGTTGTCAAGTCGCACGTACTTGGCACCGACATAGACCGACCCCAGTACGGCGACCACGACGAAGAGGACCAATTGAATGCGAACCAGTCTCGATCTCACTGTCCAACTCCGAATCGCTCGAGCAGATCGTTCAACGGTGCGAACGGATCGGCCGGTGCGGGCGCGGCGGCCGCCGCTGCCTGCTCGTTCGCAGGTGCACCAGGGCCGGGAACCGGTGACGGGATGATCGGCGGCAACGGCAGCAGCGAGATCGTCGGCCAACCCGGGCGCGGTCCGTTGCCGTTGTAGTACGGATTCGACGGGTCGACGACGGGCAGCGTGTTGCCGTACTTGGGCTGGATGTAGACCGGATCGCCCTCCCCGACGCCGAAGTTGCGCAACGCAGTTCCGATCGACAGGTCGAGCGAAAGGAACAGGTTCGCCGAGTTGCCCTCGATGATTTTCTCGGTGCCGTCCGCGAACGGCAGGGTGGGGATCACCGCGAGCGAGCTCACCACGTCGTCCGCCGAATCGGCCAGGGCCTGGAGCGTGGGGCGTAGTGCCCGCAGGTCCGCGATGAGATCGTCCTTGGAACGGTCGATCACGTCGGTGCCGACGGCTCCGAGACGGTCGAGCGCTCCGAGCATCTCGGTCAGCTGCGGGCGCTGCTGCTCGAGAACCTCGGTGGCGATCGGCAAATCCTTCAGCACTGCGTCGATCTTGTCGGTCTGCGTGTTGACGCGGCCGCTGAGAGTGTCCAGCCCGTCGATGGCGCGGGTGATGTCGTCACGCTGCTGGTTGAGGCCGTCGATGAGGGTGTTCGCTTGCTGCAGAAGCTCTTTGGTTCTGCCTTCGCGACCGTCGAACGCCGTGCTCAGTTCCTTGACGATCGGCGAGAGCTGCCCGACACCGCCGCCGTTGAGCAGCAGCGAGAGCGCACCGAGTACCTGTTCGATATCGGTGGCATGGCGGGTGCGATCGAGCGGGATCGTGGCCCCGTCCTGCAGACGCGCTGCTTCCTCGTCGCCAGGAGGTGCCGAGAGCTGCACGAACTTCTCGCCCAACAGGTTGGTCTGTTGCACCGATGCGATCGCGTTGGCCGGAAGGTCGACGTCGGAATTCAAGATGACGTTGACGTCGGCGGTCCAGCCGTCGTTCGGGACCGTTATCGAGTCGACGCGGCCGACCGAGACGCCGTCGACCTTCACGGTCGACTGCGGGACGAGGTCCAGTACGTCGTCGAACTGCACCGTCAGGTTCAACGGGTTCTCACCGACGTCGGCACCGCCGGGCAGCGGTATCGCGTAGATGCCGGCCGACGAGCATGCTCCGGCCGACAGCGCCACCACGCACGCACCGGCTCCGACCACCAAAGAACGCTTCACTCGAGCTCGATTCCGATTCACAGAGGCTCTCACTGTCCCCCACCTCCGATGTACGACTGCTCCAGTCCGGGCATCGAGCTGTTTCCGAGCCTGGGCGAGACGACGCCAGGCACGGTGCCCGGCACGGACACGTTCTGCTCGATGTCGTTGGTGAGAACGCCGAACGGCAGCACGATCCGGTTCTGGTCTTTGATCGGGGCCTGGATCATCGTGGTGATGTTGGAGCACTGATCGATGATCGGCTGAATCTGCGCACCGAGTGCTTCGAAGCGCGGATCACCGGGAACCAGCTTTCCGAGATCGATGAGCTGACACAGGGTGCCGAGCGGATCCTGGGTCTCGTTCTGGAGATTGGCGCGCGTGGCGAGCGTTCCCGACTCGGCGTCGTAGGCGTTTACCAGGTTGCTGATGGCCAGCGGCAGCAACGTGAGCGTTTGCACCAGCTGCTCGCGGTTGTCGGCGAGTGTCTGCGTCGGAACCGTGAGACCGTTCGCGGCATCGGTCAGTTGGGTCCGGTTGTCCGCGACGAACGTCGCCACGTCGCCGAGCGAGACCGACAGCTGTTGGAGTGCAGCTCCGAGGTCCTCTCGCTGCCCCGACAGGAAACCGGTCAGGTCGGCCAACTGGGTGTTGAAGTTGCGTACCTGCTGATCGTTGACGGCCAAGGCGCTGACGAACGTCTGCAGGTTCTTGATCGTGTCGAACACGTCGGTGCGCGAGTCACTCAACGTTCGACCGGCGGCCGAGAGCTGGGTGATGCTGTTGCCCAACGCTTCACCGTTGCCGTCGAGGTTGGCTGCACCGGTGTTGACCAGATCTGTGAGAGCGCCGTCCTTGTTCGCGCCGTCCGGACCGAGGGCGGTGGACAGGTCGTCGATGGACTTGTACAGCTCGTCGACCTCGACGGGTGTTGCGGTTCGATCGCGACCGATCGTCGCGCCGTCGGCCATGGTGTCGCCGCCGGTGTAGGCGGGTGAAACCTGGACGTAGCGGTCGGCGACGAGCGACGGGGTGACCTGCACGGCCTTTGCGTCCACAGGAATGTCGACCCCACGGTCGACGCGGAGGACGACCTCCACGTCTTCGCCTTGCGGCGTCACGGAGTCGACCGTACCGACCTTGACGCCAAGCACGCGCACCTCCGAGCCGGAATAGATGCCGATCGACTTGTCGAAGTAGGCGGTGATCTTGGTCGTTCCGGCCCTGGTGAACAGCCACCAGCCGGCGACCGCGAGGACGAGCGCCACGGTCACGACGACGGCGATCAGCGCGAGCTTGTTCTTGCTTCTCGGTGCTGTCTGCGTGTCTGTCATCAGTTCCCCGCCAACGTATCGAGCGAGGGCTGGCGGTAACCAGGTATCAACGGAACTCCGGGCGGTGTGAGGTTTGCCAGCGTGATGTCTATCCACCGGCCGTTGCCGGTCAGATTCGTGTACAGCCGAATGAACGGTTCGTACAGCTTCAGCGCACGGTCGAGGTTGTCGTTGTTGCGCTGCAGGATCTCGATGGTGCCGTTGAGCTGCTGCAACATCGGGTTGATGGTGGCCTCGTTGTCGCGAACCAGGCCGGTCAGCTCTTGCGACACTCGCTGAGTGCCGGTGAGCAGCTGCGAGATGGCCTGCTGCCGATTGTTGAGCTCTTCGAGAAGCGGGCCCGCGTCGGTGATCAGTTGGTTGAACTGCTCGTTGCGGTCGGCCAGCACCTTCGAGGTCTCGCCGGTGGCCTCGAACAGCTTCTTCAGTTCCTCGTCACGGCTGGCCACGGTCTGCGATAACCGAGTCACACCGTCGAGCGAGGCACGGATGTTCGCAGGCGTCTCGGAGAACGCCTCGGACAGGGTCCGCATGCTCGTCGCCAGCTGATCGGTGTCGATGTCGCTGATGGTCGAGGCCGCAGCGGAGAACGCGTCGATCACGTCGTACGGGGACGTGGTGCGCTCGAGCGGAATCGGGTCCTTGGGGCTCAACGTCTCCGGACCGCTCGGGTCGAGCGCCAGATATTTCTGCCCCAGCACAGTCTTGATGGCGATGGCCGCTCGCGACTCGTTGCCGACCCAGGCGTCCTTGACCGTGAAGTCCACGAGCACCCGGTCGCCGTCGAGACGCACATCGGTGACCTTGCCGACCTTCACGCCCGCGATACGGACCTCGTTGGGCGGCTTGAGCCCTGCTGCCTCGCTGAACTCGGCGGTGTACACCGAACCCGCACCGATGATCGGGAGCCGGTCGAGAAAGAAGACCGACATCGTGGCGAGCAGGATGATTGCGATACCTAGCGCACCGATGGTGGCCGGACTACGACGAGATTTCATTGCTTGATCCCCCCAGCTTTGCAACGCGCTGCGGAGTTCGTGTACAGCGGCTGGTTGACGGTCGGCAGCCCGGTCGGCAGATTCAGATTCGGCGAACTACCCGGTCCGGCGACGATGTCGATACCGCACAGATAGAAGGTGAACCAGGATCCCTGCTGGGCCGTGCGAATGAGCTTCTCGAGTTTGACGGGCAGAATTCCGAGGACCGTGTCCACGTCGTCGCTTCGTCGGTTGACTGTCTCGGCCAACGTGTTCAACGCAGTCACCGAACCCTGGATCGACGGCCTGGTCGGCTCGAGCAGGTCGGCGGTCGCGTTGGTCAGGCCGGCGAGCGACGTCACGGCGGAGCCGACGACACCACGGTCGGCCGACAGGCCCGAGACGAGCTGCTGCGTGTTGACGATCAGGCTGTCGAGCTGCCCGTCGTTCTGGTTCACCGTCTCCAACACGTTGTTCAGATTGGTGATGACCTGCCCGATGACCTGATCCTTGTCGGCGACGGTGTTGGTCAGGGTCGCCGTATTGGTGACCAGTTCGTTGATGGTGCCCGACTCCCCCTGGAACACCTGAATGATCTGGTACGACAGCTTGTTGACGTCATCGGAGCTGAGCGTGGTGAACAGCGGGCGGAAGCCGTCGAAGAGCGTGGTCAGGTTCACCGCAGGCTTGGTCCGCTCCAACGGAATGGTGGCACCGTCGGTGATCTTCCGACCCTGATCTCCCGAACCCTGCTCGATGGCGATGTAGCGCTGGCCCACCAGGTTCCGGAATCGGATGGTCGCCGTCGAACTGGCCGGGAGCCAATCACGACTGCTCAGAGTGAAGTCCACCTTGGCTTCGCGCTCGTTGGCGATCTCGATCTTGTCGACCTGGCCGACACGAACGCCCGCGATACGAATCTCGTCGCCCTCGTTGAGAGACGTGACGTCCGTGAACACAGCCGAGAACTTGGTGCCGCCGCCGCCGCTGGAATTGGCGATGGTGAAGGCAAGGGTGGCCGTAGCAATGATCGTAATCACGGCGAACACGACCAACTTGATGATCGGCGCGAGAAGGCCTCTCATGGCACGGTCACCTCCACTCCTCTCAGTGCCGGTGCGCCGATAGCGGCCGCCCACGACGGAATACTGTCCGGTGCAACACCACTCGCCTGTCCGTAGATCACGGCCAGAGTGTCGCGCTCGAAGTCGGAGCCCTCGTAGCTCGCCGGCTGCGCGGATGCGGAGACGGCGGGAACGATGGAACTCTGGGCAGACTTCGGTGGTCCCTGTCCTTCGATCACCTGCGGGCCCGGGTTCCGGGTCGGCACCTGGTAGGAACCGTCGTTGATCGAGCCTCCCGGATACTGCGGGAAGAACTCCCCCGGCGCCGCGGGCTCGAAACAGGTGGCTCCGCGATCGTCGAACAAGCGCGGCTCGTCCTGGTTCGGCAAGTAACGACCCTTCGGGTTGACGAACGGTGCGGAGACGTTGATGCCGGGGTACTCGTCGCCCTCACCGAGTACGACTTTTCCGCGCCTGGCACCTTCGGCGAAATAAGTGAACGTGCAGCCGAACGTCGGGGAGAACTCGGCCAGCAGCTCGAGCGCTTCCCGAGAGTTCGCGGCCAATCCGATCAGGTTCTCGGAGTTGGTCTGTAGAAAGTCCGCAGTGGTGTACGACGCCGAGGTCAGGGAGCCGTACAGCGTGTCGAGGCTGGACTGCCGCTCGACCACGGTGTTGCCCGTCGTCCGCAAGTTGTCCAGCGCCGAGACCAAGTCCGGTGCCGCGTCTGCGTAGGTCTGCGAGAAGTCGGCCAGCCCGACCAACGTCTGCTGGATGTTCGGCAACTCCGTGTTCAGACCCGACACGATGTTCGTCAGGTTGTCGATGGTCTGGCCCAGTTGCTCACCGCGCCCGCTGAGGCCCTGCGCCAACGACCCGAGGGTGTTCGCCAGATCCTGTGGCGGAATCGCCTGCAGCAGTGGAAGCAAGCCGTCGAGCAACTGCCCGACCTCGATGGCGTTTCCGCTGGTGTCCTGTTTGAGGACCGTGCCCTCGGAGATCGGCGACGCCGCATCGTTCTCGGGCACGATCAACGAGACGTAGCGCTCACCGAACAGTGTCTTGGGAAGCAACCGTGCCGTCACGTTCGACGGAATCAGCGGTGCCTTGTCCGGATCGATGGCGAGCTGCGAGGTCACGACGCCGTCGACGGTGGACGCCGAGCGCACCTCGCCGACGATCATTCCGCGCACCTTGACATCCGCGTTCATCGGCAGCGCGTTGCCGACCGAGTCGGTTTCGAGGCTGACTTTCACCACATCTTTGAACGTCTTGTTGTAGGACGTGATGCTCCACCCCAGGAACAGGATGAGCACCAGGAAGAACGCCAAACCGAGGAGTACTCGCTTCAGTCGCGACGGCGAGTCGATCATCCCGCAACCCTCACTGTGGTGGTCGTGCCCCAGATGGCGAGGCTCAAGAAGAAGTCCAGTACGGCGATCGTGACGATCGCGGTACGAACGGCACGGCCCACTGCGACGCCGACACCGGCAGGTCCGCCAGAGGCGTGGTAGCCGTAATAGCAGTGGATCATGATCAGGACGAAGGCGAATATCAGCACCTTCAAGAACGAATACAACACGTCTTCCGGAGGTAGGAAGAGGTTGAAGTAGTGGTCGTAGGACCCCGTGGACTGCCCGTTGAAAATGGTGCTGATCCCTCGGGATGCGACGTACGACGCCAACAGCCCGACGATGTACAGCGGGATGACGGCCACGAAGCCTGCGATCATGCGGGTGGTCACGAGGAACGGCACGCTGGGTACGGCCATCACCTCGAGCGCGTCGATCTCCTCGGAGATTCGCATGGCACCGAGCTGGGCGGTGAAACCACAGCCGACGGTGGCCGAGAGTGCCAGTCCTGCGACAATCGGCGCGATCTCACGGGTGTTGACGTACGCGGACAGGAATCCGGTGAGCACGGAGCTACCGAGCTGTTCGAGGGCTGCATAGCCCTGTAGACCGACGACGATGCCGGTGAAGCCGGACATCATCACGATCACGCCGATGGTCCCACCGATGACGGCGAGCGCACCGCTGCCGAAGGTGACCTCCGCCAGCAGGCGGAGCACCTCCTTCTTGTAATGCACTGCGGTCTTGGGAATCCACCCGATGGCCCGCAGGTAGAACGACATTTGCTCGCCTGCGCGGTCGAGCACGTTGAGCGGGGCGTTGCCGACGCGCTTGACGCGCATCAGCGTGCGGTCACCGCGACCTCTTGCGATCGTCATCGCGGTTACGCTCCCTTCGCTGGGACGACCTGGAGATAGACCAGGGTCAGGATGAGGTTGGCGAAGAAGAGCAGCAGGAACGTGATGACAACCGTCTGGTTCACTGCCTCGCCGACGCCCTTGGGTCCGGGGTTGGGATTGAGGCCCTTGTAGGAGGCGATGATGCCCGCGATGAGTCCGAAGATTGCTGCTTTCGCCTCGGCGACATACAGATCCGGCAGCTGGGCCAAAAACGAGAACGACGCCAGATATGCACCGGGGGTGCCGCCCTGAAGGATCACGTTGAAGAAGTAACCGCCGGCGATGCCGACGACCGAGACCAGGCCGTTGAGCAAAAGTGCGACGAGGATCATCGCGAGCACTCGGGGAACGACGAGACGATGTACCGGGTCGATACCCAGCACTCGCATGGCGTCGATCTCCTCGCGGATGGTGCGCGAGCCGAGGTCTGCAGTCACAGCAGAACCGGCAGCGCCGGCCACCAGCAGTGCGGTCACGATCGGACTGCCCTGCTGGATGACCGCGAGCACGCTGGCCGCACCCGTGAACGACTCGGCACCGAGCTGCTTGATGAGCGATCCGGTCTGCAGCGCCACGACCGCGCCGAACGGAATGGCGACGAGCGCCGTCGGCAGAATCGTGACGCTGGCGATGAACCAGGCCTGCTCGATGAACTCGCGGAACTGGAACGGCCTACGGAAGGTGTTGCGAACCACCTCGACGAACAGTTCGACGATATTGCCGGCTTGTGTCAGAGCGGCGCTCGCCGGAGCGAACGTGGACTTCTTCGATCCCCCCATGTCTGCTATTGACCCCGACCTTGTGTTGGAGCTTGGTAGCCCTGCTGATCATGACCTTGCCCGCTGTAACTCTGCTGGTCGTAACTCTGCTGGTCGTAACCCTGGTGGTCGTAACCCTGGTGGTCGTAACCCTGGTGGTCGTATCCCTGCTGGTCGTAACCCTGCTGGTCGTAACCCTGCTGCTGGTCTGCATACGCGGGGTAACGCTGACCCGGGTCGGTGGTGTCGAGGCTTTCCTGGATCGCAACCTGGGCATTGTGCGGCAGGGTGTGCATGATCTGGCGGACGCGCTCCTGCCTACGCCCGACGGCTTCGCGCACCGGAGTTCCGGGAGTGGCCTTCATCTGCGGCACGATGCCTTCGACGTCGTCGACGCCGCCGGCGTGGTGGCCGGCGTCGACCATGGCCTGCTCCTGCGCCATCTGCGCCTCGTCCTTCTCCTCCGACATGCCGATCGGACCGATCATCGTTCCGTTGAGGAACTGCTTGACTACCGGCTCGTCGCTCGTCAGGAGCACCTCGCGGGGGCCGAACATGACCAGCTGGCGACGGAAGAGCATGCCGATGTTGTCGGGCACCGTCCGAGCGAGGTTGATGTTGTGCGACACGATCAGGATCGTGGCGTCGATCTCGGCGTTGATGTCGATCAGGGTCTGCGAGATGTACGTAGTGCGAACGGGATCGAGGCCGGAGTCCGGCTCGTCGACCAGGATGATCTCGGGATCGAGAACCAGAGCGCGGGCGAGACCGGCGCGCTTACGCATACCGCCGGAGATCTCGCCGGGCAGCTTGTCCTCGGCACCGAGCAGACCCGTCAGTTCCAACTTCTCCATGACGATCTTGCGGATGTCGGACTCGGACTTCTTCGTGTGCTCGCGGAGCGGGAACGCGACATTGTCGTAGAGGTTCATCGAGCCGAACAGTGCGCCGTCCTGGAACAGCACCCCGAAGAGCTTCCTGATCTCGTAGAGCTCACGGGAGGAGCACTGCAGGATGTCGGTTCCGTCGATGAATATCTTGCCCTGTTCGGGACGCAGGAGGCCGATCAAGGACTTCAGGAAGACCGACTTGCCGGTACCGGAAGGACCGAGGAGCGCACTGACCTCACCCTTCGGCAGGGTCAACGTCACGTCCTGCCAGATCTTCTGTACCCCGAAAGACTTGGTCAATCCCTCGACCGAAACCTCGACTCCCACGCTGACCTCCACAATTCGTACACATCGACCCGGATGTGGGTTGTGTCACTGTATCCCATGCACGTGTCCGCACCGACACGGGAGCTTACCGCCCAGTAAGAACTTCCCCGAGTCAGGCTGTAGAGCTTGCATCAGTGTGGCTCATCTCACGCGACACGGTCGGCGACTCGCCAGAACTGTGACAAGTCCCTGCGTCACAAAGCTGTGACACGCCACAAACAATGACCGCCGAAACCCTTCGGAATGCTTTGGACTTCGGCGAAACCGAGTAAACAGGGGCACAAGGCCGGTGTCACGCGATTTGCAGGAGTCCGTGATCGATCACAACGGTGCACCCCGTGCGGTGTCCGAGAACAGAAGAAGGGCCGTCCCACCGAGGTGGGAACGGCCCTTCTTGCGCTCGTGCGTTCAGAGCACGAAGCACGACTGCAACGAAGCGGTCCTACTTGACGGAGATCTTCGCGCCGGCAGCTTCCAGCTTCTCCTTGGCGGCGTCGGCTGCGTCCTTGGCAACCTTCTCCAGAATTGCCTTCGGAGCGCTCTCGACGAGATCCTTGGCTTCCTTCAGGCCCAGGCCGGAAACGACCTCACGGACGACCTTGATGACCTGGATCTTCTTGTCGCCGGCCGACTCGAGGACGACGTCGAACTCGTCCTGCTCTTCAGCAGCCTCGGCGGGGGCTGCGCCGCCGCCTGCAGCAGCAACGGCGACGGGGGCAGCTGCGGTGACCTCGAAGGTCTCCTCGAATGCCTTCACGAACTCGCTGAGCTCGAGGAGAGTGAGCTCCTTGAACTGGTCGAGCAATTCTTCGGTGCTGAGCTTCGCCATGGTGGCGGGTCCTTCCTGTAAGTACCTAACCGCTGATCCGCGGCATGGTGTTGATGGTGTGGAGCTGAGCTGTACGCCAATACCAGCGGATCAGCTTTCGGCGGGAGCTTCCGCCGGTGCTTCTGTTTCTGCAGGTGCCTCGGCTGCGGCGGGTGCGCCGGCAGCCTTCTTCTCCTGCAACGCGAACGCCAGACGCGCGAACTGCGATGCGGGAGCGTTGAACAGGCCTGCAGCCTTCGACAAGTTGCCCTTCATGGCGCCGGCGAGCTTGGCCAACAGGATTTCGCGCGACTCGAGGTCTGCGATCTTGTTGATCTCTTCCACGGACAGCGTTGCGCCGTCCATGTAGCCGCCCTTGACGATCAAGGCCTTGTTGTCCTTCGCGAAGGCCTTGATGGCCTTCGCTGCGTCGACCGGCTCGCCCTTGATGAATGCAATGGCGGTCGGTCCGACGAACAACTCGTCGAGGCCGGTAATACCTGCCTCGGCCGCTGCGCGCTTGACCAGGGTGTTCTTGGCGACGGAGTACGTGGCACCTTCGCCGAGCGCACGCCGGAGCTGAGTCAGACCGGACACCGACAGGCCACGGTATTCCGTGACGACGGCAGCCGTCGAACCCTTGAACTGTTCGGTGATCTCCGATACTGCTGAGACCTTTTCGGGCTTTGCCATACTTCGCCTCCTCTCGTGGGAAGTTGTGTCGATCGCGAGAGGGCCGGAAAACGACGAACGCCCCGGCGCAAGAAGCACACGGGGCGTGAACGAGCAGGCAGTCGCGAGGACTGCAGACAGGTTCCCTACCTCGTTCTCCTGCGTGGGCCGTCCGACACGATCTCGGACCTTCAACCGCGCAACTCCCGGAAGTGAATCCTTCGAGAAGGCGGTGACCAACGGTCTTGGGTAGAACTTGATTGGGCGGTCTGGACCGGAGTGCGAGCACTCGTGATCCGAACCGTTGTTCAGGTTACAACATCCTCCGCGTCAACTCCAAAACGCTGGGCTATTGCCGCACTCCGTAGACGACGAGGTTGCGCTCGTAACTGCCCACCGAGGCGTCGAAGTCGCCCGAGCACGTGATCAGCCTGATCTCGTCGGTGGGCACCGCCCCGAAGACCTGCACCGTCGGGAACTCCACTTTGCCGTAGTCGCCGACCCGATCGATGCGGTAGTCGACTCGACCACCCGTCCCGTCCCCCACCGTCACGACATCTCCCGGTCGAAGCTCCGACAACCGATCGAACACTGCGGGACCGGTCGTGGAATCCACGTGCCCGGCCAGCACGGTAGGACTACCGATCACGCCCGGTCTGCCGCCGCCGGTGAACCACCCGACGTCGTCGTAGTCGCTCGGCACCTCCATCTCGCCGTTCTCGGTGAGATGGAGGCCGATCAACGGCTCGTCGAGGTCGATGGCCTCGACGCTGAGCCGGGTCGGTGCCTGCGCCGCGAAATCCGCCGTCGGGCCCGGTCCCGGCAAATCTCCAGCGGTCGAGGACTCGGTCGCTGGTGCGGCAGGTGGTACCGAGGTAGGTGTTGGTGCGGCAGGTGGTGATGGTGCGGCAGATGGCGGCGGTGCGGACGTACAGCCCGTCACCACCACCACTGCCGTAACAGCAACCAGGAGCCGAGATCTCAGCTGCGTGCCGTTCCGCTGCGGCGAGCAACCAACGTCACTCCCGCGATCGCCGTTGCACCCAGGACTACTGCGCCGAGGGCAACCGCGCCGACGACGGGCACCGCATTACTGGAGGCCGAATCGGACGCCGCGGCCAGAGCCGAACCGCCACCTCCGGTGGCGACGGAGCCGACCGGAATCTGCGTCAGCTGTCCGCGTACCGCTCCGGCCACGAAGTCGACGGTGTGGGTGTCGGCCGCGAAGCCCGCCGGATTTGCTTCGATCTGGTCCAGCGTGAATCCGGTTCCACTGTCGGCGTCGGCACCGGCCGGCGTCAGGCCGGTGGTGAACGGTCCCTGCATGCAGCCGGTGCTCGAACGTGGGCCGTCACCGATCGGCGTCGGGTTCGGGAACGCCAGACGCGGAGGTCCCGCAGCACCCGCCGCCGCCTCGTGAATGTGCGTGGCGGTCTTGGCCGGGCTCATGTAATCGCCGGTGACGCCGTCGAGCGCGATGTCGTAGCAGACGATGTCGAGATCGGAATTGATGCGCAGCGTGAACGTGCCCGTCGCGCCCGGCTGGCCCGGAGTGGCGACACCGTCGCCGTTCACCACCTGGTCGG
Organism: Rhodococcoides navarretei; assembly: GCF_038069675.1. Classification (NCBI taxonomy): domain Bacteria; kingdom Bacillati; phylum Actinomycetota; class Actinomycetes; order Mycobacteriales; family Nocardiaceae; genus Rhodococcoides; species Rhodococcoides navarretei. The sequence goes on along the minus strand of NZ_JBBPCN010000001.1, from coordinate 1,100,060 downwards.
GAGTTGCCATCGCGGTGAACGCGCTGGTGAACGAGTCCGGTTCGGCAACGGGGGTATCGGCACCGGCCGGGGCCGCGGTGAACAGCATCAGTGCAGCGGCCGTGCCGCCGACGACTGCGGTGGCGGTGCCGCGGACGGACATGGTCGGGCGGGTGATCGAGCGTCTGGTCATCTCGTGGGCCTTCCGTGGGAGCATCGGGCAGGCGAGCCCGTGCAGAGGTGTACGACGGTCGATGCCACGATGTTCAAAATTCGGTAAAGAAATACTCCAGTCTCGGATATGAACGTCCGGGGGTCCGTCGACGTAGTCACTGTCATGAGCATCGGGAGCGTGATCGAACTGCACTTCGACGTCGCTGCCGCGTACGACGAGCATGCGTCGGCCATGCTCGGTTTCGCCGTCAACGCACTGCGCGACCGAGCGCTTGCCGAGGACTGCGTCCAGGAGACGTTCCTTCGCGCATGGCGGGCCCGGTCCCGATTCGAGCCCAGCCGAGGAGCGCTGCGTACCTGGCTGTTCGCCATCGAGCGCAATGTGATCGTCGACGTCCAACGGTCTCTGAGCAGAATGCCGAAGCCGGCGTCGGAAAGGATCGAGGACCTCGACCGACGATCGGTCGCGATCTCGCGTGACACCAGTCCCGACGTGGACGAGCGACTGCGCATCATCGCCGCGCTCGCCCTTCTCTCTCCCGATCATCGGCAGGTCGTCGTTGCGGTGCACCTGGCGGGAACCACCTATGCGGAACTGTCCGAGTCGACGGGCGTTGCCGTACGAACATTGCGCACTCGCGCCTTCTACGCACTGAGGGCGCTGCGAGACCATCTCGACGGACAGGAGGAAGCATGAACGCCCGAGACGATCGCCGAGCCGAACTGATCGCCGCTGCCGTCGGCGACGACCTCGACGACACCGAGGCCGCCGAGCTACGCGAGCTCGCAGCATCCGATCCCACCGTCGACAGGGACATCGCCGAACTGCGCGCGCTGACCGGGACTCTCGGTCGTCGCGGTCCGACCGAACCGTGGCTCGAAGCATCGACGTCACCCGACCTCCGCGCCCGAGTTCTGGGTACGTCACCCGGCTCTGCGTGGCCACCCCAGCGGACACGTGGACCGCGCAGATCGGCCGGCCTGGCGGCCGCCGCCGCGATCGCGGGGCTGGTCGTCGGCAGCGGCGTCGTGCTCGGTATCGACGCCTCTCGACCGCAACCCGAGGATCCACCGGCCGCGATCACCGGACCTCCGGGAACCCTGGGTGCCTACGAGCAGGTCGCTTTCACCACGAGCATGCCGAGCGTGGACATCGAGGGCGGCCTCGTTGCGCACACGTGGGGCACCGAGACGTTCCTCGACATGGACGGCGTGTCCGATCGAGGCCCGTACGAGGTCGTCCTCGTCGATCGGTGGGGCACCGAACTCCCGTCCGGCACGTTTCTCGGTAGCGACGTCACCATCGAATGCCGCATGAACGCGGCGGTACTTCGCGGCGACGTCACCGAGATCGAGATCCGCGGCGCGGACGGCTCGCTGCTGGCGTCGGCTCAGTTGCCGACCACCTGACGATTCCGCGTACCGGGCCACCAGTTGCGCTCGCCGAAGAGCTTCATCATCGCCGGCACCAGCATCATGCGCACCAGCACGGCGTCGAACAGCACCGCGATGGCAAGAGCGAAGCCGAACTGTTTGAGCTCGAGCACGTCTGCGGTGAGGAAGCTGGCGAACACGGCGATCATGATTGCGGCGGCGGCGGTGATCGGCCTGGCGGTGTGTTCGATGCCGTCGACGACGGCGACGTCGTTGCTCGCTCCCCGCACGAACACTTCTCGCATACGGCCGATGAGGAACACCTCGTAGTCCATCGACAGACCGAAGACCACGGCGAACACCGTCACCGGTAGATACACCTGGATGTAACCCGGGCTCTCGAAGCCGAGAATGCTCGAACCCCAACCCCATTGGAAGACGGCGACGGTGGCACCCAGCGCTGCCCCGGTGACCAGCAGGTTCATGGCGACGGCCTTGAGCGGGATCACCACGCTGCGAAACACGACGGCCAAGTAACAGAGAGAAAAGGCCAGTACCGCGGCGACGACCCAGACGAACTTGCCGGAGATCTCCTCGGATGCGTCGACCACCAGCGCGGTGGTACCGCCCACGGACACGCTGGTGCCGTCCACGTCACCGGCGAGAACTGCCTGAGAACGCAGGGTTTCGACGAGGTCGGCGGCCTCCGTCGAGTCGATCGGGACCGACGGGACCACGATCAGCAACGACCGGCCGCCCTCGGGTTGCGCCAACGCGTAGGCGACGCGATCGTCTCCGCGCACGGAGTTCGCGAACGCGTCGACCGTGGCGATCTGCTGCGGTCCCAATGGACTGTCGTCCTCGCCGGTGAACACGATGGTGATGGGCGAGATGGTGCCGGGCGCGAACTTCTCGGTCAGGACCGTGTTGGCTCGTCCGGACGGTTCCGCGCTCAGCGCCTCGGCACCGAGATCGACCCCGTACGAGATCGAACCGATGGGAACCAGGCAGACGATGAGGACGGCGGCGGATGCGACCGTGTAACGCCAGGGGCGCTCGATGACGTGCTGCGCCCACCGCGACCACCACGTGGGAACTGCGGCGTCGTGCTCGTCGACCGAGGGAGGTTGGAATCGTCGCGGCAGCGACCAGGCCCCGATGCGCGTTCCCAGCACCGCGAGAAGTGCCGGCAGCAGGGTCCACGCGACCACGACGACGGTGGCGATGGTGAGCGCGACGACCAACGAGATGCTCTGCACCGCAGGGACATCGACGATCGCGAGGGCTCCGAGTGCGATCAACACGACCAGACCGGAGATGACGATGATGTGTCCGGCGGTGCCCATGGCCGCCCCCACCGCGCGCTCGGTCCTGTCCGAATCTTCACCGGGTCCGGCCCGCCCGATCTCCTCCCGGAACCGACTGACGATGAAGAGTGCGTAGTCGATTCCCAGACCCAGACCGAACATCGCCGCCACCGTGGTGACGAGAACATCGAAGGTCATCACGTTGGACAGCAACGCGAACATGCCGAACGCCGCCAGCACTCCGATTCCGGTGGTGACCAGCGGCACGATGCCCGCGACCACGGAACCCAGCGCCAGAACCAGCACCACGAAAGCGATGGGCAGACCGATGCTCTCGGCCCGCACGGCGTCCTCGGATTCGACGCGGGTGAGATCGACGGTCATCGGCGAGTAGCCCGTCACCGCCACCTCGACGCCATCACCGGACGCACCGCCGATCATCTCCTGCACGCGTTCGGCCACTGCGATCCGATCGCTGGCCTCTCCGCCGATGCCGACGAATGCGAGCGCCGAGGTCCCGTCGTCGGAGATCGTCGGGACGAATCCTGCGCTCTCGTAGGGGTCGACGACACGCAGTACGTCCGGTGACTGCCTCAGTGACGAGACGACCTCGGCCACCCGTGCGCGAAAGGCCGGGTTCCGGCTGTCCACCGAATCCGAGGTGAACGTGACGACGAGCTGTTCCGAGCCGAAGGACGCGAAATGCTGCTCGACCAGTTGGTCGGCGCGGCTGGATTCGGTTCCGGGAACGGAGAAGTTGGCCCCCACCAGGGAGTTCTGCAGCGCTGGGTACAGAATCGCGGATCCCACCGCCAGCAGCGTCCAGATCGCCAGCACCACCCAGCGTCGCCGCGCGACCAGTCGACCCCACCGGTCGCCGATGTTTCCGCAGCTCACCTGCGGGTCGATTCGCGAGATCGTGTCGGTCATCTACGTCAACTCCCGGCTGAAGATGCGGTACGTGCGGTGCGGAGCGAGTTTCGTCCGGGACAGGACCGAGCCCTTCATCCACGGACTGTCGTCGAGCACGGGAGCCGCTTCGACGCGCGTGAACCCGAGATCGCGCATACGCACCGACATCTCCATGATCAGCAGAGAGGACACGGCTCGATCGGGGCAATCCGGATCGACGAACAGCATGTCCACCCGCACTCCGTCGATGACCTCCGTGCGACCCGGACGCTTGACGTGCCACAGCGTCACCAGGTCTCGTGCCCAGCGCGACTTCAGGTGCGACGCCTTCGCGGCGGCCTGATTGACGTCCGGGATTCCCATCAGAAAGCCGACGGGCTTGCCGTCGAGTTCGGCCAGCAGGGTGAGCCGACGATCGATGACCGGAAGCATCATCTTCAGCAACTCGAACAGTTCCGTGTAGGACAGCGGCGAGAAGCCCCAGAAGTTCACGAACGTCTTGTTGTAGAGATCCCGCACGATGCTCGCGTCGCGTCGCAACGTCCGGTATTTCATCGACCGGAACGTCACCTCGGATCGCGCCTTGATCTTCTCGAAGATCTGCATGTGCCGCGCGTATTTGGGGTCGTTGTAGATGATGCACGGGTCGTCGAAAAGGTAACTGTAGAAGTCCTTGACCGCCATCAGACCCCACTTCTCGAAGTGGGCCGCGTAGTAGAGCGGATTGTGCGGCATCCCCACCAGGGGCAGCGCCGGGACCTCGTCGACGACGATGCCTGCGCTGTAGAACATCGACGGACCGAAGGGCCCGGAAATCGTCGCGAGTCCGCGCGCCGAAAGCCAGTGCGCCGCAGCGTCGAGCAGCGCTTCGGCGACGTCGTGATCGTCGACCGCCTCGTAGAAGCCGAAGAAGCCGATCGGCTCCCCCGTGTACTCGGTGAACGACAGATCGTGGATGGCCACGACGCGACCGACGGCAATCCCGTTCTCGCGAGCCAGAAATGCTTTCGTGACGCGGGTGGCGGCAACCGAGGGCGGCGGTGCGATGAGAATTCGGCCCAGGTCCATCGACTCGTCGGGTAGGCGGTACGGATCGCCCTGGTAGACCAGGTCCGAGACGGACTCGAATTCACGCCAACCGGCTTTGCCGTCGACCTCTTCGATCGTGATCATCGTTCCTCTTCGCTCGGTTGTCTGCCGTCGACGAGGATCGGTGAACGCACCACCGTCGTCTCGCCGGCGAACACGTAATTGCCTGGCCGGACAGTGATCTCGTCGACGAGTGCGTCGGGCACGAACACGTCGCACTGAGAACCGAAGCGGATCATTCCGTACTGCTCGCCGCGCTCGACGGTGTCGCCCACCGCGATGTGCGCAACGATGCGATTGACCCACAGGTCGGCTATCTGCGTCACCGTCACCACGGCTCCGCACGCGTGCTCGATCGACACGGTGAGTCGTTCGTTGGTGAGCAGGTAGTCGCAGCCCACGTCGTAGGGAGTTCGCCGCGTCAGCAGATTGGCCCCGACCCGGGCCATCGACTTGTTGAACGGTGCCGCAGATCGGTGTCGGCGCATCCTGACGATGCCCGAGATCGGAATTCGATTGCGGTGTACCGAGTATTCGGACATGTAGATGCCGATGAGGTACCCGCTGTCGGCTTCGGCGACGCCGGCGATCTCGTCGAGGGCAATGGTTCGCCCCTTCTTGACTGCGAACGCGGTACTGCCTGCCTCCACTCGTTTGACGTACGTGACGAAGCCGTCCGCAGGAGCCAGTACCGCTCGCGGATCGGCGGGCGGTACTCGATGCGGATCGCGAAAGAAGAACCGGGTTCGCCAGTAGACGAACAGCGCGAACGGAGCTGCCGTCGCGGCAGCGAGGCCGAGGGCCCACCGACACCACGACATCAGCTGTGCCGCTGTTCGTCGACGCTCTCCGACCAGGTCACGAAGGCATCCGCTGCCCAGTTCCGCACCGGGCCGGGCAGCAGTCCGATCAGCCCACACACCACGTAGAAGCCGAGCGAGAGAACGCCGTTGGTCACCTCGCGGCCGATGGGTACGTCCCGTAGGCGCACCGAGGTGGGCTCGAATCCGTCTGCCACGTCAGTTGACGGCGGCGGGCGTGAGCGTCTTGAGCTGTGCTTTCTCGAAATAGAGCTCGAACAGTCGGCGGTGGTCGCACCACGAGATGTCGTGGTCGAGTGGGAGTATCGCCTCGGGCTTGTGCACCAGGCGCATCAGCTGATCGATGTTGTCGGCCAGCATCGTCTCGGCAAATCGAGGCGAAATGCGCGAACTGACGCGCTCTTTGAACTCGTCCCAGCTCACCAGGTCGAGTCCGAGCAGCTCGGCGTAGAGGTCGTGGCCGTAACCGGTGGGGTTGCTCGGTAGGAGCCGCGTCAACGGGTGACTGCGCAGCGCATTGCCGGCCATGACGTCGCACATCACGTCCACCGGAACGTAGTTCATTCCCGGGCCGTCCCAGATGGCACCGGCGGCGATGGCCAGTTCGATGATGCGCCAGAAGCTGTACACCCGTCCGGGATCACGGCCGAGTTCGGTACTTCCGAGAATGTAGGGGGCCTCGCACAGGGTGACGGAGTAGGTGTCCGACATCGAGAGCCACCCGAGAAGCGTTGCGTTGACCCACTTCATCTGCGCGTAGCCCGAGTACCACCACGAATCCGGGCGGCGAAAATCCTCGGGCTTCTGGTAGAGGTGAGCTCCGATGCTGCCCACGTAGGTGAGGTGCTTACGCGTGGAGGTGATGCTGAATTCGAGAATGCGCAGGACGCTCACGAACCAGTCGTCGCGCAGATCGGCATAGCTCTCGGTGTAGTCGGTCGAGCTGGCGCAATTGAAGATCTGCCCCACTCCGGCAGCAAGATCGAAGTAGGCAGCCTTGTCGAGACCGAACCGGAACGTCGTGGGAGTGCCCTCGACGATGCGAATCTTGTCGGCGTCGACCTCGATCTCGTACTGGTCGAAGGTGCGCTGCAGGCGCTCGAACGCCGTCTCCTCCTCGGTGGGGCGCACCATCGCATAGACGACCTCGACGGCGGAATCACGAGTGAGTCGGCCGATCAGGTGCGCGCCGAGGAATCCGTTGGCTCCGAACACCAGCGCCGTGTCGGTGCGCGGCGGTGCCATGCTCGCCACCCGGCGTCGGGTGTCCTCGTCGACGAACGGCCGCAACGCGGTCGGATCACCGTTGCTCAGAGCGACGACGTCGGCGTACTTGCCGGCGAAGCGAAGCCCCGGGCATTCGCTGGTGATCAGTGCATCCGCGTGCGGCCAGACCGGACGCAACGAACCATCTCCGAACAGTGCTTCTACGTGCATTCTCGCTCCCCTGCAACGATCGGTGTCCCATGTCACTTCGGACCGGCAGAACGTAGCAATTTCGAGGGCTCGAGATCGGGTGACCGGGAAAGTCTGGTACGCCCCATAGCGTTGCTCAACTTTTGTTGAGAGGGTTCCCAACAGAACACAGTCGAACGGGCGGATTATTGGAGCAGATTACGACCGATTCGCGTTCCTCGTGTCAGTTTCAGAAGACGGCTGCACGATGTCAGAAGTGCACTGCAGTGCAACTCCGAGTTCTCGAGCACACGTCCGGCCGTATCCAGTGAGCGCTGCGATCCCTGACTGGATAGCGCATTGATGGTGAAATTTCGCATCAAGTTTTATTGGCCGTCGGTGAGCTGCGGGTCTAGCGTCGCGGCCGGCCGTGGACGGCTGTGGTCGCGCGAAGTGCTCGATCGGACACTTGCGGCATGGGCGGCGAGAAAGTTGTCGACGATTTGGATGCAGTCGTCGGCGTGGATGTGGCGCAGTCCTGTGAGGCGAGCGAACACTATCGGTCCGAGGAGCTGAATGAGGGCGAAGGTGGTGTCGATCTCGCCGAGTACAGCGCGAGCGTCAGGGGCCGTCAGGATCTGATCCAGGGACCTGCGGTATTGCTCTATGACACGGGCCCGAAGCGAGACCACCGCGCCAGGATCGAGATCGCGCCGGCTGGCGTCGCCGCTGTTGACGGGTCCCATTGCCAGCCAGGCCAGCGTGGTCATCTGCACCGGAGCTTGGTCGATGAGGTCGGCTTGGGTGGTGAGCAACGAAATCAGACGTTCACGTAGCGGACCGGTATCGATATCGGTGTCGACTGGGGGTAGTAGTCGCTCGAAGGTTGCAGCAAGCAGGTCAGTGGTACTTCCGAAGTGGCGGTACAGAGTGGCACGTGCAACCTTCGACATGCGGGTGACCGCCTCCACGGTGACCGCCTCGACACCGCCGGTGGACAGCAGCTGGCCCGCCGCTTCGAGCAACCGGTTACGTGAGCGCGCCAGCCGGGGGTCGGCCGGACCCTCGGCTGCAACGAGAGGGTCGACCATGAACGGGCTCCGCTCCATTTTGACTGACAAAACATGTCCTCGCTTGACCATTCTGTCACACCCGCAAAGTTATGATACTAATAGTCTCGTACCGAGACGATCAGTCTCTAACTGGGAGGCTGGCCGTTGAACGAACGTAGATCCGACTCTGCCAGCGTCGCTCGATGGAGCGGTGCCCAGTGGTGGATGTTGATTGTGTCGTGCATGGCGGTCGCGTTGGTGGTGGCCGCAATGGCGGCATTGTATTCAGCGTTGCCACAGATCGCGGTCGCGACAGGGGCGACGCAAGCTCAACTGACCTGGATAGTCGACGGTTATACGCTGGTATTGGCGTGCTTCGTTCTGCCTGCCGGTGCGATCGGTGACCGGTACGGTCGCCGCGGGGTGCTCGTGGCGGGGTTGGCGTTGTTCGCTTTCGCGTCGGCCTTGCCCTTGTTTCTCGCCGACCCGGCGTGGCTGATCGCTGCTCGCGCGTTGGCTGGGGCGGGTGCGGCGCTGGTCATGCCCTCGACGCTGTCGATACTGACCGCGGGATTTCCACCGGCGCATCGCGGCCGCGCTGTAGGTGTGTGGGCCGGGGTTGCTGGATCCGGGGCGGTCCTGGGCATCCTCGGGGCTGGTGTGCTGCTCGAACAGTGGTCGTGGACCTCGGTGTTCGTCGGGTTGACCGTCGCCGGAGCGGTTCTGGCCGGGTTGGCATGCAGTATCGCGGAGTCCCGCCAGCAGGAGCATCCACCGGTCGATTGGGTGGGCGCGGTGACCGTAGTTGTCGCGGTCGGGGCGATCGTCTTCGCTGTGATCGAGGTTCCGGCCCGTGGCTGGTCGGATTCGCTCGTCGCCATCAGCACTGCGGTGGGCTTGTTCGCAGTTGTGGTGTTCGTCGTCGTAGAACTACGTTCCTCGGCACCCCTACTCGATGTCCGGTTGTTCGCCCGCCGTGGCTTCGGTGCCGGCGCACTGTCGGTCTGTATCCAATTTCTGGTGACCTTCGGGGTGTTCTTGCTGTTGGTGCAGTATCTGCAGTTGATTCTCGGTTATGGACCGCTCACCGCCGCGTTGGCGTTGACCCCTATGGTCGTGCCGCTCATCGTGATCTCGGTGATTGCACCCTGGCTGTCGAACATTGTTGGCCTGCGGGTGATGACCACTGTAGGTCTGCTCACCATCGCGGCGGGACTGGTGATGGTGAGCAGATTGACCGTCGCGGCAACTTACCCTGACCTGCTGTGGCCCTTGCTCATCATGAGTGCGGGTTTGGGGTTGTGTACCGCCCCTGCGACTTTCGCCATCGTCTCGGACACTCCTGAGGCCAAGCACGGGGTGGCTGCCGCGGTCAACGACGCAGCTCGCGAAATCGGTGCCGCGATTGGGATTGCGGTAGCCGGTAGCGTGCTCGCGGCCGGTTACGTTCAGCACATTCAGCCGGCTCTGCCCCAGCTACCCGAGCCTGCCCGTGGTCCGGTGGCCGATTCTCTGGCCGCCGCGTTGCAGGTCGCCGACCGCGCAGGACCAGCTGGTCAGCCGCTGGCCGAGTTCGCCAGAGCCGCATTCGTACACGGAAGTGGTCAGGCGACGCTGTCGTTGGCGGCGCTGACCGCCGCTGGGGCACTCGTCCTCGCCGTCTTTGCGCCAGGTAGACGCAGCCGTACGACAGCCACCGCGGGTGACGGACGTCGGTGAAGGTCGGCCAGGGTGTCTATTCTTCGGTGTGATTCGTGTCTGTGGCCCGGAGTTGGGCTCGGGCTTGGGACTGCATGAAGTGTTCGACCTCGACCACCACGAACAGGGCAGTAGCGGTGGCTACCGAGCGGCCCTGCGCATCGTCCATCGTGGCCGTGAGATCCAGTTTGCGCCCATCACGAGACCGAACGGCAGCACGCAATACGTATGGAGTGCCGAGCAGAACCGGCGCTAGGTAGTCGAGCTCGAGACGCCGCGTCACGGCGAGCTCACCCACTGTGTAGAGCAGGAAGCCGAACAGATCGTCGAGAACGGTCGCCACCGCGCCGCCGTGTGCTATCCCGGGTGCCCCGACATGACGTTGATCGAACACATGGTGAGCCACCACGCCGTTCTCGTCACGCTGGACCGACAGGGCATGGCCGTGCGGGTTCTGCGGCCCACAACCAAGACAGTCGGGGTGGTGGGGCGGTAGATCAGGCGAATCGAAACTCGTGCTCCAGAACGAGCGCGCCCAGTTCTCGATAGCGGGGCCGGCCGACCCGCTGACCTCGTCTGGAATTCTTTTCATGGTCGGACCTCTCTGTCGTGAAAACATTGTGCCGAGTCTGTCGCGTCTTCGTGCGCTCGGCCTGCACCGCTGTTAGTTTCGAAAGATAAACTGCACTATGTCAGAAGTGAACCGCACTAAAGGATCGACCAAGCCGACATAGCTTTAAAGAGAGAAGTGATCTGCCGCGAGGATTTCGGACCTGGAGATGACTATTCTGAGGCCGCGTTTGCGGACTGCCCGTAACTGAGTTCTTGTCTAGGGAACATTCCAGCCACCACGAAGGGCATCTCGCGAATGCAACTATCTCACACCCGACCTGCCTCGGCCGAATGCTGCGACGACCCCAATCTCTGCCGCTCCGCGGCGGCAGGCGAGGCCCGCGCGCCTCGCATCAAGATGACCGCGCTCTGAGGTCGATTTGTTGCGCCCAACGCTTGAAGGAGCGCGTCCAGCGCGATGTCCTCGTTATCGAATATCAAGATTGCATGGAGGTCGTCGCGGAGTGCGCAGCGGGCGCAGAAACGGGATCGGTAGCGTTCGCCTTTCGTGGTTGCAGGCGTTCGCAGCGCAGGTCGAGCGCGATGCCGGGCGCACTCTTGGCGTTGATCGCGGAGTTGAACCGTCAGATCGGCGACCTCGAAGCCGATCTGACCCGCCATTTTGAAACACACCCGGACGCTGACACACAACGCCGCCATCTACCTCTCCCTGCCAGGAATCGGTGTCATCCTCGCCGCCCGGGGCTCGGTGAATTCAGCGACGACGTCGACCGCTACACCAACGTCAAGTCTCGCAAGAATTACGCCGGTACGTCACCCCTGACAGTTGCGTCGGGCAAGAAGCGGGCCGTACTGGCTCGACATATCCGCAACCGGCGGCTCTACGATGCCATCGACCGGTGGGCGTTCTGCGCCCTCAGCCAGAGTCCGGCCGCTCGCGCGTTCTACGAACAACACCGTGCTACCGGAGACCTCCACCACCAAGCGCTCCGCGCACTCGCCAACAGACTTGTCGGGCTCCTGCACGGGTGCGTACGCCACTGCACCGAATACGACGAACACACCGCTTGGGCACACCGCACCGCGCAACAACCCGACGCAGCTTGACAAGTTACAATTATTGGATATCTAGGGTGATTCAGTCCATTTTGTGGCGGGACGCGAAACCGGGATGGCTGAATGGCAGACTGCGTGAGAAGGCCACGCCTACGGTTGCGGCCGCGCCGTCGATGATTCCCCACGTCGTCTCTGATAGGTGTGCGGCGAAGAACGTATCATCCACCCCTTGCTCACGACCGTTGTCGATCCACCACTGAGTCGCAGATAGACCAGAACCCAGAATGGACGCCACGGCCAAGGGAATGACCGAAGTATCTGCGTGAACACGCTGAAGACTTTCAGTGAACCGATCGGCGACGACCTCCATCACCGACCTCAGTTCGTCAGCAACTCCGCCATTTCCCGATCCGGAGTACTGAAACAAGTGATTCGCCATAAGGAATCTGACGACAGTGGGATACTGCCCGACGAGCGCGACGTAGCTCTGGACGGACGAGCGAACCATGTCGTCAACCGAAAGATAATCTTGGTCGGCGAGAATAGTGACTTTCGCCGAATCCCACATCAACGCACCGAGTTTCGCCGCCACCGCCGCGTTCAAGCCCGCTTTGTCGCCAAAGTAGCGATACAGCTTTGGTTTAGATACACGGGCCTCCGCAGCGATGTCGTCCATGCTGACGCCTGCACCATACCGTTCGATGATCCGTATGGTCGCGTCGACCAGCTGCGCGCGTACCTCGACTCTATGCTCATCCCAGCGGGTGCTACGGGCATCGGCCACTCGACGCTGCACCTGAGATGGAGTAAATGAAACGCGGCGGACGAATGACATTATGGGGTTAACAATACCCTGAAGGGTCCTCTCAAGCGAGTCGGGCTGGAGAGCCGTTCGCTGAAACCTCTCGGTTCGCTCGCAGCGGTTCGGCACCCTCCCTCAAGCAGCCGATCGTCCGCCGGATCGCACCGTGTCGATCACATACACCGGCGGCACGACCGGAAAGCCGAAGGGAGCCATCGGAGGCTTCGGCAATGTTCACGATGACGCAGATTCAACTCTCCGGAGTGAGAATGGCCGGGTTCCCCAAATTCTCGATGTGCACCCCGCTGTCGCATGCTGGGGCCGCGTTCTTCGTGCCGACCCTGACGAAAGGCGGCCCGATGATGGTGCTGCCGAAGTTTTATCCGCCGAGGTGCTGCGCACCATCGACGCAAAAAAGATCACCGTGGCGATGCCATCGATGCTGTACGCCTCGATGGACCCCTCCCAACTCGGACACGCGCGGCCTGTCGACGATCGTGGCCGTCTCACGAGCTCATGTGTGTCCGGTCGACGGTTCAAAAGCCATCGCCTACCGTGGCTGCGTCCAATCGGGCCGCTGCTTCGTTGAAATAGTTTGGTGCCTCCATGTTGATCATGTGACCGATCTGTGGCAACGCCACGAACTCATGCAACCGGCGGCGCTGCTGCAGTCGGTCGGCGAGATCAATGGAATGAACCGCGGGTGTCAACTTGTCGGCCGAGCCCACGATCACGGTCGTCGGAACCGTAAGTGAGTCGATTCCTTTGCTCACATCGATGGTGGCCAGGACCCTGCCCCACATTCCCCGAACCGCAGGGGGGCACCGCAGTACTATGTCGGAACACTCAGCCACAACGTCTGCTGGCGCGTGTGGACCCATCGTCCCGTATTTCACCAACCGTCGGTTGAAGCGAGTGTCAAGCATCTCCGGTCCCGCGGTGGCGAGCCCGGCTGCGAATGCCCGCTCCAGTGAGGCGCGGAATCGACGTGGCGACCCAATTAGCGTCGATTTACTCACCAACTGCGAGGGGCCGGTACTCGCCAAGACGGCACCACGGGATAAGACGGGCACCGACTCCGGGTGCTCGGCAGCCCAACCCATGATGGACATCCCGCCCATACTATGACCGGTCACCAATGCCTTACGATTAGACGTGACGACAGCGCGCAAGACAGCCTCGAGATCGTCGCCGAGCACCGACGAAGAGAAGGGCGCGCGACCCCGGTCGCTCCAGCCATGCCCTCGTTGGTCATACACCACCACACGGTGTGTGGTGGCGAAGTGCTCGATCTGAGGTCTCCAGAACCGACCTTGGCAAGCCCACCCGTGGCTGAACACCAACAGCGGCGCATCATCACCGAGCCCGTACTCCTCGACAAACAGCCTCGTGCCGTCACTGGAGAGAACCTCCCGCGACCGCCGCGACAATAGGCCAGCTTTCGAGGAGTCAGAGGTCATCGAAACTCACCGTCACAGCGTCGGTGAGCGGAAGTGCCTGGCACGCGAGTCGCTCGCCGTCTTCAATGTCGTCGTCTACGAGGATGTTGTTCTGCACCATCTCGACATCGCCATCGATGAGCTTGCACACACACGCGCTGCATGCGCCCTCTCGGCACGAGTACGGTGCATTGTGCCCTCGCGAGAGCAGCACATCGAGCAGAGGCGTGTTACGTGGCCACTCCGTGGTGATGCACTCTCCGTTCAGGTAAACCGTGGCCGTAGCTACACCCTCGTCGTCACTGAGTCGACGCAGTGTTGCGGTGTCGAACGGGTCACCCGTCAGCGACTGGAATACCTCTCGATGTACATCCGAATGATCCACTCCGCATGCGGCGGCAGAGCTTTCCACAAGATCCATGAAAGGGGAAGGCCCGCAGGTGAAAATTGCCGATCCCTTGTGTTCACGAATAATCTTTTCTACAGCCTCTGATGTGGGAATCCCGTTCTCCGACTCAAGCCAGTCAACCAAAGTGAACCGCTCGGCGAATTCAGATCTAATCTGCTCAAGCCGGCACTTGTACATGATCGAATCGGAGTCACGGTTTGCGTAGAACAGGACAACTTCCCCACTGCCCGACACCAGAGCCGACTGCACCAGCGACAGAACCGGAGTGATGCCGCTTCCGCCAGCGAAGAAGAGCAAGTCGACGTCGAGGCTCTTAGCGGTAAACTTTCCCGATGGCGTGAGGACGGTCACCTCCATGCCGATGGAAACGTTGTCACACAACCAGTTCGACGCATACCCCCCAGCGGTGCGCTTCACCCCGATCTCGAGGCGGAAGTCATCGACATGAGGCGAACTGCTCAGCGAGTAGCATCGTGCGACGTGGCCCGTCTGGTCGGACGGGATCTTCAACGTAATGAACTGCCCGGGTAGATGCTTGAAATCGTCGACGATCTCGTCAGGCACTTCGAAGGCGATGCTCACGGAGTCCTTGGTCTCCTGCACGACCTCCGACACGGTCAGCGTTCGCGATCGCGCGGTGGTGCCCGGCCGATTCTCCTGTTCGAGGGTCATTTGATGATCCCCCGCTTACGAGCCAAGGCGTAGCCCGCGCGTGTGACAGGCGCAGAGATGTCCTGGTAGCGCGGACCGACAACGCGTGCGACAAAGTCGAAGCCACGTGCGTCTGCGCCGATCAGCACTCGGGGCTTCTTCTTGTCCATTCCCTTGAGGATGGCGCACGCAGCTTTCTCCGGAGTGGTCCTGGCGATGTTGTTGAACATCGAGGCAATGGTGGCGGTATCTGCCCCCATATCGGATACACCACGAGCGTTGTTGACGATATTAGTCTTGACGCCGCCGGGGTGAACGCATGTCACCGTGACCGGATGCCGACTGATTTTCATCTCTTGCCGAAGCGCTTCGGTGAAGCCACGCACACCGAACTTCGCGGCGTTGTAAGCGCTTTGACTGGGGATCCCGACCAGACCGAAGACGCTGGAGGTGTTTACCAGATGACCATCACCAGAGGCGATCAGATAAGGCAGGAACGCCTTGGTCCCGTTGACGACACCACCGAAGTTGATGCCCATCAGCCAGTCGAAATCCTCCCAGGACATGTCGACAACGTCGGCGCCGAGGGCGACGCCGGCATTGTTGAACACCATGTTGACGCGCCCGAAAGACGACTGCACGCTCTCTGCGTAAACCTGGAACGCAGCACGATCTGCCACGTCCAACACCGCGGTCTCCACGGTCGCACGATGCGCGGTACGGCACATGTCCGCCGTCTCCTCGAGATGCACTTCGTCGACGTCGGACAAGGCAAGGCTGGCCCCGCGTTCGGCCAGTTGGAGGGCAAGGGACCGACCGATCCCTGAGGCGGCTCCCGTGACGACTGCGACCTGGGTCGCGTAATTGCCTGCTGTCGAACTACTCACTGTCGGATACTCACTTCTCGATGACCTACGGTTGGATTGTCAGGCGATCTCGTACTCGGCGGGCTCGAAGTCTTTCGTCGCTCGCCAGTACTGCCAGGTGAACCCGGGCCACACCGTACGGTTGACACCTTGCGAGTCCAGATACCAACTCGTACATCCGCCGTTGGTCCACACGCCCTTGGCGAGCTTGTGTTGGATGCTCTTGTTGAAGTGTTCTTGAACCTCGGCCCGCACATCAACACGCTCCGCACCTCGACTGTCGACGGCGTCGATGGCCTTCATGATGTACTTGATCTGCTGCTCGATCATGAACACGACAGAGTTGTGCCCAAGACCCGTGTTAGGTCCGAGCAGGAAGAACAGGTTCGGGAAGCCCTCGGTGGTGATGCCGAGGTGGGTATTGATGCCCGTCCGGTGCCAGTGCGACGGCAAGTCCTCGCCCCGAGCGCCCTTGAGCGCGAGTTGATCGAACCCGTCCGTGACATGGAACCCTGTGGCGTAAATGATCACATCCACAGGGTGTGACACGCCGTCAGGGGTGACGATCGAATCGGCAGTGATCTTTTCGATCCGATCGCTGATCACTGTCGTGTTGGGGGCGGCGAGCGCAGGGTAGTAGTCGTTCGATCCCAGGATGCGCTTGCATCCGATGCGGTAGGACGGCATCAGCTTCCGGCGTAGCTCGGGGTCGGTGATAGAACGCTCGATGTTCCATTTCGCCACCTTTTCGATTGGTCGCATAAGGTTGGAGTGGCCGTTGAGCCCGAAGGCCAGGCTCTCTGCGCCCCAGTAGACCGACCACCGAGCGAGGCGGCGAGTAATGGGGATCTTGCTGAGCAGCGTCCGAAGTACCGGCGGCACCGCGAAGTTCTTGCGTGGAAGTACCCAAGCCGGGGTTCGCTGGAAGACCGTGAGTGTGCCGGCGTCCTTCTGCACGAACGGCACGAACTGAATCGCGCTGGCACCGGTGCCAATGACGGCCACCCGCTTGCCCTGGAGATCCACCGTGTGGTCCCACTGTGCCGAATGGAACGCCTGACCGGCGAACTCGTCGATTCCGGGGATATTCGGAAAATTCGGGATGTGCAGAGCGCCGACACCGGACACGATGTACTGCGCGACGTACTCCCGGCCCGACTCGGTACGCAGGTGCCACCGAGATTCGGACTCGCTCCAGTATCCGGAGACCAACTTCTGCCCGAAGTGGATCTTCTGAGTGACACCACGCTTGTTGGAGATATCTTTCAGGTACTGCTCGATTTCGGGCTGCGAGGACCACACCTTCGACCAGCTACCGCGACTCTCGAACGAGTAGGAGTACATCAGTGACGGTACGTCGCACGCGCATCCCGGATAGGTGTTGTCGCGCCACGTCCCACCGACGGAGTCGGCCTTTTCTAGAACGATGAAATCACTGTACCCGCGTCGGCGGAGCTGGACGGCCATACCGAGGCCAGAGAAGCCGCTGCCGATGATGAGAACTTTGGTAGTGATGGGCTCGGTTATTCCCGGGTCTGTCGCCGTGGCGGCGGACTTGGCGTTGGAGGACGGCATTGTGAAAATCTCCTGATCGAATGCAGAAAACGGACCCGCACGGCGCGCCGTGACGCGTGGCAGGTGTGGGAATGTCATCCGCCCAAGCCCACGAACCGAGGAATCCGGTCGTGGGGTCGAGGAATGGGCTGTGGGACGCGCGGACCGGGCCGGGCGTGTTAGCGCAGATCGTCGGGCAGGCTGCGCGTTGCGCGCCACATCGCCATCGTGAACTTCCCCTCCATCATTCCGGCCTCGTGGAAGAATCGGATCATCGGCTCGGACATGAACTGCAAGTTGACGCGATAGTTCGGGCTCGTCTGCTGCGCCCACAGGCCGCGCAGACGGCTGATTCCGACATCGGGATATACCTTCGGATTGATGAGCAACGGGTATGCAAAGTTCGCAATGGCCGCCAACGTGCCTCTATGCCAGGCGCGCGAGATGCGTCCGCGACGCTGCATCCCTTCCACCATTTCCAGCCGCGCGAACGTGATGTGACGGGCCTCTTCGAGAACGTGGATCTTCATGAGCTGGCGCAGCTGCGGCTGCATTTTCGGGTCATTCATCGCCTCGCGCTGAGCGCGGTCGAGGATCTCCTCGATGAGCAGAGTCGCGCCGGACACGGACGGGCCGAGAGGCACAAAGTGCAAGATCTTCGCGATGCTCAAGAACCCCTTCGGCAACTTGTACGGTGCCAGGCCCGTCTTGTTGATCAGTCGGGCGAACATCGTCGAGTGACGTGCCTCGTCGCCGATCTCGTTAAGGGCGTAGAGGGACCTTTGATCTGTCAGGGCGCCTTTGGCGGATGTTCGGAGCAGCGCCGAGCTGAGCAGATTCTCCGCGTAGATACCGAAGCTGAGGATGCTGACGATTTCGTGGCGCCCGAGTTCCGCCTTTTGCTCGTCGCTCATTCTCTCCCACAGCTTGGTGCCGTAGAGCGAGACCCGATGCTCTGGCAGGTAGTACTTTCCTTCCTCCCAGGGTGAGTCCCAATCGATGTCGATCTCCGCGTCATAGAATTTTTCGGCCGCCGCCCGCAGCAGTCGGCCGGCAGATCTCTGCATGTCGACGGGCTTGCGGGCGCTGACACGCGCAGCGCCTTCCGTTGAGACGTCGGGCTTGGTCTCCACATTTTGAACGGTCATGTGACACCTCCGTTGCG
The DNA here is from genome assembly GCF_038069675.1 of Rhodococcoides navarretei. Taxonomy (NCBI): domain Bacteria; kingdom Bacillati; phylum Actinomycetota; class Actinomycetes; order Mycobacteriales; family Nocardiaceae; genus Rhodococcoides; species Rhodococcoides navarretei. The sequence goes on along the minus strand of NZ_JBBPCN010000001.1, from coordinate 1,081,744 downwards.
TTCCGGGCCGAGCTGAGTCTCGACTTCATACCCGTACTCCGGGTACCAGATACTGATAGTGTCTGCGCCAATGCGTTCTTTTGTCAATGTTTGATGTGAAGAAAGTGAGCCTTGCGTGTCTGACGACCACGATCTCGACTACTCCGGCGAGGGCACCTTGGTGTGCCGTGGCAAGGAGATTGCTGTCGGGGTGAAGATCAAAGGCTATTTCCAGCCCCTCAACGGCTTATACACCTGGTACGGAAGGATCGACAAGAATGATGCGCTCCACGCCGCCCTCTCGGGAAGGCGCACGGTTGCCGTCTTTGCGACACCAGAGGGACGCGCCGAGTGCGTCGTGGGCGACCCTGATTTCTGGGACCGCTATCGCATCTCGGGCACGAGCAGACCGCCGTACCACATCCCCACCACGCTCGAGGAAGTTGAGTCGATAGCAGAGAGTGAACATCAGGGTTGACCGACCCGCTTTGCGCCCTGGGGCGTTCCCCAGCATCCAGTCCGATAGCGCCCAGGCGGGTGAAGCAACGCCACCAGACGGCGCGCCGTGTCAGTGAACCGTCCCGGGTTTCTTGCCGCTCCTACGCTTGCAACATCTCCGGGCGGAGAGCCGATTCTTGACTGTGGTAGGCCTTCTCGAATTCGTCTGGTGTGAGGTAGTCGAGGGTGCTGTGGGAGGCGGCGTTGGTTGAACCAGTCGACCCATCCCATCGTGGCGAACTCGACATCGTCGATGGTCTTTAGCGGGCCGTTCAGGAACGGGCCTCTCTTCGATACTCCCTCGGTCTTGAACAACCCAATTGTGCTCTCGGCCAACGCATTGTCTTACACATCCCCGACGCTGCCGATCGGTGCCGCAATCCCCTCGAGCGCAAGCGTTTCCGCGAACGCGATCGACGTGTACTGACCAGGTTCAACCGGTCGACGCAACACCTCAAGGGATGGAGGGTGTTTCGATGGGACGACCACCAGAATGGGCGGCGACGTTGACTGGGCGGGCGGTGATGAAATCTCCGGGTCGTCCGCCGGTACGCCGAGATCTCGAACGCGAGTTCTGGGCGCAGATCGCGTTGGGGTTGACCAGTGAAGACGCGGCACCGCTTGCGGCGTGTCGGGGCCGGTGGGTTCACGGTGGTTCCGTCACGCTGGAGGTATGCCGCCGATTGACTTGGCCCCGCCCACGGGGAGGTATCTGACCTTCACGAACGTGAGGAGATTGCCCTGCTTCGCGCGAACGGTATGAGCATGCGAGATATCGCAGACCAGATCGGGGCGATCACCGTCGACGATCTCGCGAGAACTCCGCCGCAACGCTGCCACCCGCGGCGGCAAGGTCGAGTACCGCACATCAGTGGCGCAATGGAAGCCGATCTTGCGGCAAGGCGACCCAAGGTAGCCAAACTCGTTGAACACGAACCTCTTCGAGAGTACGTACAGGAAGTGCTCTCGGGCGTGATCCGCGACGAAAACGGTGAGGTTGTCGGCCCGTTCGCATCGTGGAAGGGACGCAACAAGGCACGGAGAGCGGACCGACGATGGGCCAGCGCATGAGCCCGGCACAGGTCGCCAACCGCCTGCCGATCGACTTCCCGGACGACGAGTCGATGCGCATTTCCCACGAAGCGATCTACCAATCCCTCTGCATCGAAGGACGTGGAGCGCAGGATAGAGAGTTGGTGGCGTGCCTGCGCACCGGACGAGCATTGCGCGAGCCGAGGGCGCGAGCGAAGAAGCTCCGCACCGGATTCATCACCGATGACGTCACCATCGGCTCGCGGCCAGACGAAGTCGCTGATCGCAAAACGCCAGGGCATTGGGAAGGAGGTCTGATCATCGGGCTGGGCAGGTCCACAGTGGGTACGCTTGTCGAACGCACCAGCAGATTCACCACGTTGCTGCATCTGCCACGTAAGGATGGGTACGGGGATGCGCCCCCGGTGAAGAACGGGCCGGCGTTGTCCGGTTACGGATCGGAGTCGGTGACGTGTAAAGGTTCAACACATCTTTGACGGAACGTCATCGGCACATATCTGACGCTTCACCAGCTTTGGTGATCGTTGGGTGTGCCTTCCCCTCAGCCCCTCGAATCCGATGCCAACATCGCCGAACGACTCACTGTCCAGGTCCGCTTTCCGAGCAATTACCGAGGTCAACGACGGCTCACCGGTCAGCGACGTCGCCGAGCGATTCGGCGTCTCCAGACAGACCGTCACAGCGTGGCGCAAGCGATACGAAAACTCGGGTATCGACGGACTTGTCGACTCGTCGAGACGACCACATGCGAGCCCGAACCGTATCCAGCCCGACATCGAAGCCCTCATCTGCGAGATGCGACGACATCACCGGCGGTGGGGCGCACGCCGCATCTGCTTCGAGCTAAGCAAAGAAATCGGAGACCGAACCCCATCTCGCGCGACCGTCCACCGAACGCTCGTCCGCAACGGCTTGGTCAATCATCAAGAGCAACAACATAAACGAGTCTACAAACGTTGGCAGCGCGAAGCGCCGATGCACCTATGGCAGCTCGACCTCGTCGGCGGAATGTTCCTCGTCGGCGGACGCGAGTGCAAAATGCTGACCGGAATCGACGACCACTCACGATTCATCGTGACCGCAACCGTCCTCGAGCACCCCTCCGGGAACGCAGTATGTGAAGCATTCATCGCTGCCATCCACAAGTGGGGTTCGCCGTTCGAGGTACTCACCGACAACGGGAAGCAATTCACCGGTAAACACACTCGGCCGCTGCCGGCCGAAGTGCTGTTCGAGCGAACATGCCGAGAATTCGGGATCACCGCACGACTGACCCGACGCCATTCACCCACCACAACTGGCAAGATCGAACGATTCCACAGAACCCTTCGTCGTGAATTCCTCGATGAGGCAGGCGCATTCGCCGACATCGCTGCTGCCCAAGCCGCCCTCGACGAATGGGTGCACGCCTACAACACCCTGCGGCCCCACCAGAGTCTGGACATGGCAACACCCGCGAGTTTGTTCCGTGCGCGAGCCCACCACGAGCATCACGACGGAACAACCGACAACGGCCAGTCCGATTCGTCATCAACTCTCACCGCTGCAAGCTCCAGCCTGACAACGGTGGGCCGTGAAAGAAGCAGCAGTGCAATCGAGCTCGACACCCAGGTACCACCGAGCGGCGTGACCAATGTCGCTGGAGCGCAACAATTGTGGATCGGAAGCAACCACGCCGGACGGACCGTCACCCTGTGGATCGACCTGGTCAGCATTCATGTCATCCTCGACGACACCGTGATCAAGACAGTGCGCTCGCGACTGACCCACACCGACCTCGAACGCCTCGCCATGCGCGGCACACGCCAGGGCCGACCATCTCCGGCAACAGCGGCAGTAGACACCGCAGTCCTGCCCACCAAACCGAGACCGATCGAGGTCGACCGAACCGCAGGACGAGACGGAACCGTCATCCTCGCCGGTCACCGACTTCACCTCGGAGCCGACAGAGCGGGAACACGAGTGACGCTGCGAATCGCCTCAGGGCTGATCCACGCCAGTGTCGACAACGTCCTGCTCGCGACACTGCCGAACCCGCTCGATGCCAGCCAGCTCGCGGGTCTGACCGGCGCACGGGAAGCTACGGGAACGTTGCCCGCGCCGCCGCCGGCCGGACCGCAGACCGTACAGCGACGCGTCCCGAAAGACGGCCGGGTCATGGTGACCGGTCAGCTGCTCAAGGTCGGCCGTACCCATGCCGGAACCATCGTGACTGTCGTGGTCGAAGACAACTACTTTCGGGTCCTCGACGGAACCACCGAGCTCGGCGTCTACGCGCGAACCTCAACCAAAGCCATTCGGAACTTCAACGCCCACCGCCCCAGAAGCGGGTAACGATGTGTCGATGACAATCGGTCAAAGATGTCCTGGGCCCATACATGTCAGTCGGTCTGCGATGCACTCCAGGCTGCGATGACACCGCTGCCGGAGCACCTGCGCAGATCGGTGACCTGGGACCGCGGCGGAGCTTGCACGTCATGCGGAGTTGACCGCAGAAACCGGGATCCGTGTGTACTTCTGCGACCCGTACAGCCCCTGGCAGCAGGGAACGAACGAAAACACCAATGGATTGTTGCGACAATACTTTCCGAAGGGAACCGATCTCGCTCGATACCGTCGAAGTGACGTTCAGGCCGTGACGGATGCACTCAACAACCGCCCGCGCAAAACACTTGGGTGGCGAACCCCAGCGGAAGTGCTTGCAGAGCAGATGAACTCGGCTTCACGGCACTGTGTTGCGACGACAGGTTAAATCCGCCCTGACTGCCGGCATCGCTGTGATGGATGAGCCCTGAGCCGACGCGGTGTCCACCGTGATCTCGTCGCCGCAACGCCGTCTTCAGCGCCGTGGTGACCATCGCTGTGTCTTCGACCGTCGGCACGGCGAGGAGGCCTGCAAAATCCCGACATTCCCGATTCTGTCGGTGTTCGACCACTCGCAAACTGTGATCCGTCCCGGCATTTCCGGAGGGCTCACTGCGTGAGTGCCTCCTCCGGATTGAGGGTGCGCGTGCGATCGTAGTGGAGTTGCTCGGCGTGGTCGGGCGTGAGGTCGTGGCAGTAGCTGTGGGGGCGTTCGCGGTTGTAGAACGCGACCCACTGTGCGGTGGCCAACGACAATTCCGCGGCACCGGGGAAGCGAGGGCCGTTGTCGACGAGCTCATTCTTGTAGTCGGCGTTCACCGATTCGGCAAGGGCATTGTCGTAACTGTCGCCGACCGTTCCGATCGACGCCGCGATGCCCTCCTGCGCCAAACGCTGCCCGAATGCGATCGCCGTGTACTGGGATCCAGCGCCACTGTGGTGGATCAGATTACTCAAAGCAGTTACACCAGAACGTTTTCGGGAATCAATCGCGTTAGTGATGGCGGTATCGACGAGGCTGGTGGTCATCTCCGATGCGACCTTCCACCCGACGATCTTCCGGGCGAACACATCGACGACGAACGCCGTGAACGCCCACCCCGACATCGTGCGGCATTAGGTGAAATCGGCGACCCACAGCCGGTTCGGTGCCACCGCGGTGAACCGGCGCTTCACCAGATCCTCGGCCCGCGGGTGGGTCGGATCGGCGACGGTGGTGCGGACCCGCTTTCTTTTTGAGCGCACCGTGCCACCTCATTTCCCGCATCAGTCGTTCGACGGTACATCGAGCTACCTCGATACCGCTGCTGCGCAACATAATCCAGGTCTTCCGCGAACCGAGAACCCGTGCGAGCGGTTGCCGCGTCCGGAGCATGTGAATGGCATCGATGACATGTGCATCGGACAGTATTCGGGCACACGGCACCCGAGTGACATGGTCGTAGTACGTGGACGGGGCGATGTGCATACCGTGCTCGGAGAGCACCGTGCACATCGAGTCGACACCCCAGACAAGACCATCGGCACCCACCCGGTTTCCCTGGTGAGTGCCGATGAAGTCCACAATTATCGGTGTGGCCGGTCGATTTCGGCCGCGAAAAAAGCTGACGCCGCCTTGAGTATCCCGTTGGCCCGTTTGAGTTCGGCGTTCTCCTGACGCAACTTCCTGATGACCTCGGCGTCGGCACGTAACTCGACAGTGCTGCCCGGGCCGTCGACGGGTACCTTCCGAACCCACTGACGAACGGTCTCAGCGGCGCCCACACCGAGCAAATCCGCGGTCTTGCGCATCGCCGCCCACTCGGTATCGCCCTGCGCCACCAACCGAGCCACCATGTCGACGGCATCCTTCTTCAACTCCGCCGAGTACCGCTTCGATCCTGCTGCCATGAGGTTTCATCTTTCCCTGAGACGAACCCTCCGGAAACACCGGGACGGATCACTGACCCGATCGAGGGGGCACCCGCCACCCGAAGAGATCACCCAACTCCTCACCGGCGTCGACCCCGCCGACATCTGCGACCGCGTCGAAGAATGAGTACCGTCCTGCATCTTGCTCTTCGTGGAACTCCTTCTGCGGAGCAGCCGTCTCATTCAGCTGGGCCATAGTCCTGAATCTGCCAGCCCTGGGCGGTTTTCGTCACGACCACCTTCAACAATGTCGGCAGTTCACTCGGTTGTGGATTCTGCACGTTCTGCGTCTTCTGGCTCGCGAAGACCATCACCGTGTATTCTCCGTCGGCGTCACCGGTTTCACCGGTGACGCTGGTGGCCAGAACGCGTCCCGACGCCTGCACCTGGGCCTGCTGGATAATCTGGGTCAGCGTCGGCCGAACCTCGTCGTACCGCTTGACTAGAGCCTCACCCGCGTCCTCTTTGACTGCCGCGAAAAAGGCGTCGGTGTTCTGGTAGCTGTAGGTCAGGGATCTGGTCGTGTAATCCGAGGCGGCCTTCGCCGCGGCGGCCCGTTGCGCGGCGTCGTTTTCCAATACCGACTTCGCTTCGTCGGCCTCGAGGTAGAGGTAGGCGAACACGCCGGCCAGCACAGCGAGCACCACGATCACGGCCGAAACCACCACGGCACGTGATCGCGGCGATGCTGACCAGCGGTGCCCACCTGGCGAGGGGGGGTCGACGTCGCTGTCTCCAGCCCCAGCCGTGGCTACGGCGGACGCGGCTGGGGCGTTTTCGTCCATCAGTAGATCGCCATCCGGCGTCGCTGCGGCCGCGCTGTCCTCGACTTCAGTGGGCTCGGGGTGCGGTTTCGTTCGGTCGTCATTTGTCATGTGGGACCTTCTGTGTAATAACGGTGACAGTCGCTTGCGGACGGGGCGTCACCGTAGTGGCGGCGACACGGTGACGGGGACCTCGGCGCGACCTGGTCGCGACGCCGGGAAAGTCCGGCCGAGGAGGTCGCCGATCGACCCGAAGTCGACGTATGTGTCGGCAACTTTCTCGGTCGCCGGTTTCACCGCCCGGGTGATCGTCAGCAGATCCGGCTGCAGGATCTGAATATAGCCGTTGAGCTTTTCCACAAGCTTCAACACGGGAGGCCACTTGTCGTACGAGGTGGTTGTGAACCTGATGAACGCCCGTTGAATCCGCGCCAGCCCGTTCACGGCGTCAGGGGTGCGTACAGATGCCGTACTGAGGACGTCCCCGGCATCGGCCAAGAGGCCGAGCAGGAACTCGGCGTTGTCTGCGGTCACCCGGACGGACCCATCTTTGCCGACGAAATCGACTACACGGTGCATCATGTCGCCGATCGTGTCGAGGTCGTCCTGCCGTCCGGCGACGGCCTCGGCGACGGTCTTGTTGATGGACTCGATCGATTCCGGGTCGAGCCCATCTGCCACTGCAGCCAACTTTGGCAACACCTGGGGAACCGATTGCGACACGTGCACCGCGTCCGCGGGCACCACGTCTCCGTTATCGAAGTACCCACCGGTTGCCGTGCCCGCGGGCACGAAGTTGATGTACTGTTCCCCCGCGAGCGACAGATTCTGGATAGACATCTCGCTGTCCTGGGGGATCTTGTGGTCGGAATCAATCGTCATCTCGACCTTAATTGCCGAATCCGCGACGTTGATCGAGGACACCTTTCCGACGGGTACCCCCCGCACCATCACCGGCGATGTGTCCAGCAGACCGCCTGAGCTGTCGATGATGGCGGTTAAGGAGTACTCGGAGCGGGTGGGGTTGATGTGTGCCACGCCGACGACGAGGTAGCCGAGCCCTACGACGAACACGACGGCGAGAGCCAGTATCGATATGAGCGTGCTGCTGCGGTTCACGGCATCATTCCGATTGATCTCAACACGGTTATGAAGGATTCGGCGTCACGCCGCGCTAGGTCCCGACCATCGATGGAGATGTCCGAGAGGTTAATGTCGGGCGACCGCACGAATGGAATGAGTTTGTCGCGGATGACGCTCGTTGCCTGCTCCGTGACGGACTTCGAGTAGATGTCGGAGTTGGCGATCGAATCGATCACCGGGGCGATCCCGGCCACTGACTCCTTTATCCGTAAGTACTCCGGATCCACGATCCTGCCCGCGGACACTGCGAAATCACGCAAGTTGGCGATGAGTAACGCGACCTCGATCAGGGAGTAGCCGAGGCCAGAAAAGTTGCGTCCGCCCTTGGTCAGCATCCGGTCGATTCCCGACGGATCGTCCAAGATCACTTTCAGAGTCTGATCCGCCGACCTCAACACTACGTCGAGTTTGTCGGTATTCGAGGAGACCTCCGAGACGGTCTCCAGCGTTGTCTGGTATAGGGCGTCGAATTGCTGCAAGTCCTTGGGGAACGTGGTGTTCAATGTCGAGATCGCGGTGTGGATCTTGTCGAGCTCACCGCCCCCGAGGACATTCGACATCCCGCGCATGACGTCCTCGACATTTGCTGCCGGCTCGGTCCGTGCCAACGGGATCACCGAACCCGACCGCAGCAAGGCACCCGTCGACGGCTCGGCTGGGGGAAGGATGGCAACGTAGATCTCACCAAGGAGAGTGTCCTGACGCAGCTCAGCCCGCGATTCCCCCGGCAGCTGAGTCGTGTTGTCGATGCGAGCTTTCACGACCGCATGCCCGTTCTCGTACGTGACATCTTCGACGAACCCGACGCTGATTCCCCCCGAGAGAACTTTTGCGAGGGCAGGCAAGTTGAGTGCGCTGGTGAACTCCATCTGGATGTCGTAACCGTCCGCGTCGGAGGTCGCTATCGTCGGCGGATTGTCGGCGTTGATCCCACACGATGTCACGAAAACTATCGTTGCCATCAGTGCGACCACCATGGGTCCGAGGCATGCGCGATTGACCGAGATCATCAGGCCCCTCCCCCCATCATCCCTGCGATCGTCCTCGATACATCGCTGGACCCGCAGACTCCGTTTGCCACCGGCGCGGCGCAGCCACCGACCAGGCTTCGCAAAGGCAGCGACACTGCGAACGCCTGCACAATTGACTTGGCATCGGGGTGTTTCACGATGAGGTCTGCCGTGCGGGCTGCGATCGCTACCACCATGTCCGGCTGCTCTCCCATGTCGGCGATGAGCGGAACGGCAGCATCACCGATCGCGAATATCGGGGGACCGAAATCTGTTGCGAACCTCGAGAGGATCGGAACGAACGTCCCCGCGTACTCGACTGCCGAGCCGAAGGTCTGGCCGAACGCGATGATGACCTCGATGGCACCTACGAAGTTGTCGAAGAGGGCGGTCACCTCTTTGTCGTTCTCGGTTGCCACCCCCGTCAGTGCGGCGAGGTTCCCGACGATGCTGCGAATCTGCATATCCCGCTTTGCCGGGTCGTCGATGAGCGTGGCTGAGTCCTTGATGATCCCGGCCACGTCACCCTGCGTTCCTTCTAGATTGCGGGAGACGAGCTCGAGGGACTGCAAGATCGCGTCGGTGTTCCTGCCGTTGTCCTTGACCAGGTCCTCGGACAAGTTGCTGATCGAGTCGAGCGTCTGACTGATTCCCAGCGGGGTTCTCGTCTTACTCAACGGAATGCACTGATCCGTCTCGTATCGGGCTCCATCAGAGTACGGCTTGGTGAACTCGATTTGACGTTCGGTCACGATGGATGTCGACACCAGAGTCGCGCCGACGTCGGCGGGCAGCGGAACGCTCTTGTCGATCCGCATGTCGATCCTTACACCGGACTGATCACTATTCTGGTGCACCCCGACGACGCTGCCTATCTTCTTGCCGAGCATGGCTACTGTGTTGCCTTCGAAGAGGCCCGATGCGTCGGTGAACTCGGCACACAGGGAGCGCGTGTCGTCGGACACCCTCCCCCCTATTTCCACACTAGCGACCACCACAACCACCACGGCGATCAGGAGCAACAGTCTTCGGATCCATGTAGTCAACATTTGTCGTCACCACTCGGAATGCACACACGAACCTCTGGTTCTGTGGTAGTCGACGCACCGACCGGCGCCTGGAGGAGGACGCCGAGGCGCTGAGTGATCTGATCAACCTGGGCCAGGGCATCGGAGTAGCCTGGCAGCTCTGACGACACCTTGTCGAGGAGCGTCTTGTATTGTTGGACAGACGGTTCGATTCCATCGCTGTAAGCCACGAGCGGCCTCGTGAGAAGTTTGAACAGACGACTGAGAAGGTCGAACCCGCCGCGGACGTTATCGATATCAGGTCCCAGCGTACTGGCAAGGAAGCTGAGTTGACGGAGAAAGTCGACCAGCACCTGTTTTTGATCGGCGAAAGCGTTGACGTATTCATCGGATAGAGCGACCGCTTTGTCGAGCTGACCGTACTGTCGCTCTAAGAGTTCCATCAAACTGCTGGTGTTCCTCAGTGCGTCGGGAATGTTTGTGTTGCCGTCGGAGAACGCATTCTGCAGCAGCGACGCAGTCTGACGGAGATCGACGCCCTTTACATCGCGGAACACCGGCGTCGTCGTCTCGAGCGTGTCCGAAATGTCGTAAGTACTCGATGTCTGAACAAGGGGGATCGCCCCCGACAGCGAGGTCGGTCCTGACCCTGGGTCCAGATCGAGAACTCGCCCGCCGATCGGCGTGATCAGGCGAACCGCTGCGGTGGCATCCGAACGGACTGGCACTGAGTCGTCGAGTCGAAATTCGACTGTGATAAACGTTCCCGCGAGGTCCACCGACGACACCGTTCCCTGTCTTATCCCCGCTATACGCACCTGATCACCCGACTCCAGCCCTCCGGTGTTGACCAGTTGAGCCGAGTACACCTTTTGGCCGGGCGGTGCGATATACACGGTCCCGGCGATTACCAGACCGACCACCACGGTCACCACCACCACAGCGGCGACGATGAGGTCGCGTCTGCGTTCGGACTGGTGATGCGGTCGATTTCGACTGAACAACCTCACTTACACACCACCAATCGTTGCCCCATAAGCGCAATCGTGGCTGTATCCGGCAGGGGCAGAAGGCCTTTCGAACATCGTGCCTCACTCGGCGTGGAATTCGTCGAAGCGTTCAGCGAGTCCATAAGGGGCTTGAGCAGTATCGCGCCATTCAGCAGCCCCTCCAACTCCCCGGGTTCTCGCGCCAGACGCTGATAGATCGTCGCGAAACTCTGGTCGTACGTTGAGTCAAGTTGCTCCCCGGCGATGACAGTTTTCTCCATGGACCGGTTGACCTCGCCCAGCGACTCCCGCAACCGGTCACTCACGCGGCTGAAGGCGTCGACGATCGATCCCAGCTGGTCGACGAGTTCGACCAGCTGCGCCGAGCGGCCTTCGAGTTGGTCGGAGACCTGGCCGAGACTCGTCACGATATTCGTGATGATCTCAGACCGCTGGTCCCCGTAGGCGGTGATGTTGGCGACCTGCTCCAGAACAGGCGATATACCCCTCCCATCACCTTGAGCAACGCGCAACAAGTTGGACTGCAGTTCATTGATCTCGTCGGCGTTAAGCGTGTCGAACACCGGCTTGAACCCGTTGAACAAGGTGGACACATCAAATGAGGGAACGGTCTTGTCGAGTGCCACCTGTGTGAGCGCCGCCCCCTGTGTCTTTCCCTGTGCCGCACCGATCAATTCGACATATCGCTGTCCGAGAAGATTCTGATAACGCACGGCGGCGGTGGTGCTCGACGTGATCGCGACGTCGTTGTTCAGTTGGAAATGAACGACCGCGGTGGGCCCTTTCAGGCCGATCGCCGTCACATAACCGACCTTTACTCCCGCCAAACGCACACCGTCGCGAGGCTTGAGCCCAGATGCATCGGAGAAGACCGCAGACCGTTCAGAACTCGCTCCGTCCGAGCTGGGTTCGAGGATGGCGATGATCACGTAGGTGAGAACGCCGATGACTGCGGCGAACGCGACGATCTTGACGATGGTGGGAATTAACGACTTGAGCTTCATCTTCTTGGTCCTCCTGCTGCAAGCGCGCTCTGCAGCGCAGGTGACGTCTGCACTACCAGGGCGACCTGAAGTTGTACTCGCTCGCCGACTTGCGGCGTGGCGTTGTCGATGCTGTCCAGGATCTGCGGGATGGTGTAAATGGTCTGCGCGAGTCCCGATGCCGATCTGGCGACCGGCCTCGCCAGATCGAGGCCGACGTCCAGTACCGAACTCAACGCCGGGTAGTTTTCGCTCAACAGTCCTCCCAGTCCCCCGAACAGAACCGCGCCGGTGCTGTTGAGGTTGCCTGTGGCCTGATTGATGGCCTCGTCGGTGGCGAAGAAGTCAGCGACGTCGACGTTTATGAGGATGCCCGGAACGAACGGCGTCATGAAGTCGGCAACGCCCTGGGACAGGTCTGCCGCGATCGCCAAATCCTGGCCCACTGGCCGCTGTTGAACGTCCCGAGTGAGCTGCGCGATCTGGAACATGAGCTGGCCGGCATCGGCAAACGTTTGGGAATCATCGACGACAAACTTCACCACAGAATTGAACGCCGGCTGATCGAGAGCATCGACCAGCTTCGAGAGTTTTCGAATCAGGGTCGATACCGAAGTGTGTTCGGACTGCAGCTTGCTCACATAGACGCTGCCGCCATCACGGATGAGGACTCCCCGCCCGGGGTCGACAATCTCCAGTGCCGTCGGCCCCAGCGCGCTGGCGGACGTGTAATTCACGGCCATGCCCTGACGCAACCGGATGTCGTCGTTCACTCCGGTGAGCTCGATTTTCACATTTACACTTTGGTCGCGCCCCGACACCGAGGACACCTTGCCCACCGTGAAGCCCCGATACTTCACCTCCGATCCGCCCTTCAACCCGTCACCAACCGCGTCGGTGGTGATCGTCACTGTCGTGTTGTCTTCATATTTTCCGGTCGCGTTGCCCGCCAGAAGATAGCCGGCAACCGTCACTACGACGAGAACCCCGATCCCGCGCAGGGTCAAGTTCGCCAGTGAGGGCGCGCGTCCTGATGGATCTTGAAATACAGCCACTTGAACTCCTAGCCCGAAATCTTGACGCCCGAATCGAAACCCCACATCAACAGGGTTAAGATCATGTCCTCCACGACGATGATGATGAGACTGCTGCGGATCGCTCGACCAGACGCGCGGCCGACGCCTTCTGCTCCGCCGCTGGCGTAGTAACCCTGGTAGCTGTGGATGATGACGACCGACACCACGAAAACGAGGACCTTGATTACTGAGAACGCCAAATCCTGCGGTTTGAGGAACGCATCGAAATAGAAGTCATAGGTGCCACCCGACTGGCCGTGTAAAAGGATGACGACCAGCTTGGCCGCGCCGAAACTGAGTATCAGCGTTACGATGTAGAGGGGGATGATGGTAGTGATCGCCGCGACCACACGCGTGCTGACGATGTACGGAATCGGCCGCACCGCCATCGACTCGAGCGCATCGATCTCTTCGGCGATACGCATCGAACCTATTTCCGCAGTGAGGCGACAGCCGGCCTGGGCTGCGAAACCGATCGCGGCGATCATCGGTGCCAACTCTCGAGTGTTGGCGTATGACGAAATGAATCCCGTAAGAGACCCCATCCCGACCAGGTCTAGCGAGGCGTAGCCCTGGATGCCGATGGACGCCCCGACAGCCATTCCGAGAATCACAAGCACGATCGCGGTACCCCCGCCGACCAGTACAGCGCCTCGTCCCCAGGCAAACTCCTGTATGAATAAAAACGTCTGTCGTCGATAGGTGGTTGCGACGTGCCGAATTCCGGCGACGGTGTCGATGGTGAATGTTGTAATGTGCCCGAGCTGCGCGGGGACCTCAGCGAGGGGTGTCACAGCACGCACGATCGGACGAGTAACAAAACTATAACGGGTGGATGGTACTGCGGTCACGTGTTCTCCGTCATCCGATGGTCTGCGGGACGAACATGATGGTCAGTTGGGTGATGAACACGTTGATGACGAAGCACGCCACTACCCCTAGGACCACGGTGGCGTTGACAGATGTGGCCACACCTTTGGGGCCACCTTTCGTGGACAGGCCCCGATGACACGCGATTGTCACGACCACGAGACCGAACACCACTGACTTGATCAGCGCTACAAGGATGTCCGCCGATGATGCGAACGATGCGAACGATGCGACGTAGCTCCCCGGCGTGATGCCCTGGACGTTGACGCTAAGGATGTAGCCGGCCACGAGACCGGTAAACACGATGAGCATGCATAACATCGGAGCGACGATGAGAACCGCGACGAATCGAGGTGCGACGAGTCGACGTGTCGAATTTAGTCCGAGCGTCTCCATGGCATCGATTTCTTCACGGACGGTGCGTGCGCCAAGGTCAGAGGCGATGGCCGACCCTGCCGCACCACCGAGCAGGAGCGCGGTGACGATCGGTGCCCCCTGCTGAATGATCCCGAGTCCACCGGCGGCTCCGGCGATAGATGTGGCCCCGACCTGCTGGGTTAGACTTCCGACCTGCACCGAGACGATAACGCCGAACGGGATCGCGACCAGGATCGCTGGCAACGTCGTTACGGTGATGACGAACCACGTCTGTGTGACAAACTCCCGAAACGGAAACCGTCCGGTGACAATATCGCGCACGGCCCACCGCAATGCCTGGCCGGCGAGGGCAATCGAATTTCCAAAGGTCACAAGACTGGCTGTCGCTCGACCAGCAATTTCTGTATAGATACCGGTCTCTCCTCTTCTGTCTGCGCAGCTCGTCGCGATAAGGTGTTCGCACAGTATCAGGTACGTGCAGTACCTGGTACATGGTTTCGGGTAATCCCCGTCGGATTAATCACCTGAGAGGTTGGCGTGTCCCCAAGTGAACGGAGCCATCTCGATTTAGAGCCTTGACCCGGATCGAGCCGGGAGCGATCTTCCACGGGTAAGTCCCGTGGGGTGGTGGACATTCGGTGAGGCGGCGTAGCCGCAGCTCGGGCGTGTCGTACCCGTGTTGTGGGTGGGCCATCGCGTAGTGATGAACGAGTTACCTCTCACAGTGACTCGACCAAAGGACCACGCGATGACCCACGACCATTCTGCCCTGATCACCCAGCTCGATGCACTCAAGGGTGCAGACCCGGCGTCGGTGTTCGCCGAGCTGATCCGCGCCGGCCTGCAGGCGCTGATCGACGCCGAAGCGACCGAGGTCCTCGGTGCCGGCCGCTACGAGCGGACGGCCGAGCGCACGAACTACCGGAACGGCACCCGCTCGAAGACGGTGTCGACGACCAGCGGAGACGTCGAGATCCAGATCCCGAAGCTGCGCACAGGGTCGTTCTTCCCCAGCCTGCTCGAGCGTCGCCGACGCATCGATCAGGCGTTGTACGCGGTGATCATGGAGGCCTACGTGCACGGAGTGTCGACCCGCAACGTCGACGACCTCGTCGCAGCGTTGGGTGTTGACTCGGGCGTCTCGAAGTCGACTGTGTCGAGAATTTGCCAAGGGCTCGATACGGAGATCGCGCGGTTTCGTGAGCGAACGTTGACCCACACCACGTTTCCGTACGTCTTCCTCGACGCGACGTATTGCAAGGTGCGGATCGGGGCGCATGTGGTCTCGCATGCGCTCGTCGTCGCGACCGGGGTGTCGATCGACGGCACCCGTGAAGTGTTGGGCACCGCGGTCGGGGACAGTGAGTCGTTCGATTTCTGGCGGGAGTTCCTGATCGGGCTCAAGGCGCGGGGGCTGTCGGGGGTGCATCTGGTGATCTCCGATGCGCATGCCGGTTTGAAAGCTGCTGTGGCGCAGCAGTTCACCGGGGCGTCGTGGCAGCGTTGCCGGGTGCATTTCATGCGGAACGTCACTTCCGCGGTGTCGTCGAAGCAGGTGCCTCCGGTGATGGCGGCGATCAAGACGATCTTCGCGCACACCGAGCCGGATGCTGTTGCAGCGCAGTGGGATCAGGTCGCGCAGACGCTCGCCGGGTCGTTTCCGAAGGTGTCGGCGATGATGGACGGTGCGAAGGAAGATGTGCTCGCGTTCCGTGCGTTCCCGAAGTCGCATTGGCAGAAAATCTGGTCGAACAATCCGATCGAACGACTCAACAAGGAGATCAAACGCCGCGCCGATGTCGTGGAGATCTTCCCCAACCCGGCGGCGTTCCTGCGCCTGGCGACCGCGGTGGTGATCGAAGCGCACGACGAGTGGCAAGTGACCCGCCGCTACGTCTCCGACGTGTCGATGGACGAGCTGAGGGTCGTCATCGCCAGGAAGGAACGCGCTGCAGTATCAACCGACACGACCGCTGAGTCGTTGACACCTCAGCTCGAAAGCGCCTAACATACAACACAACTCGTTGATCATGAACCGGATGGTTCACCGATCCGAATTACACCACCCCATGGGGCACTATCATCTTCCACTCCGAACTTGCCGTATGTACCTCGCGGGCTTACCGGGCTTACCGGGCTCTCGTGAGCTCTCCGCGGATGCGGTCTTCGCGGGGTGTTGTGGGGCAACAGTATGGCCGAAAGTTTCTTCGCTGATTTCAAAAACTGTCAATGGACATCGGGAAGTGACCACAGGCGGTCACGAGAACTGCCCATGGGTGGCCAACAAGAACTGACCGGTGGCGGACACGAATCTGCCCATGTCGGGTTTGTCCGCCACCGGTCGAGCATCATGTCAGGTCAAGGGTTTGACCCCCTGACCGTGCAGGGCTTGGGCGAGGCGGACCGAATCGCCGCTGGTTTGGCATAGGTGCGCGTGGTGCAGCAGCCGATCGACCGTTGCAGTGGCGAGGGTCTTGGGCATCAGTTCGTCGAACCCGCTCGGGTGAAGGTTCGAGGAGATCGCGACGGACTTGCGTTCGTAGGCTGCTTCGACGATTCGGTACAGCCCTTCGGCGGCATCGGTCCCGACGGGCAACAGCCCGACATCGTCGATCACGACGAGTTCGGCGCGCACGATCTTCGCGATCGCTTTGCCGAGTGAGTCGTCGGATCGGTGCGCGCGTACGAGGACCCCGATCTGCTCGAGGGTGAACCACGCGACCGGCATCCCCGCTTGGATCACGTTCTGTCCCAACGCTTCGAGGAAGAATGTCTTGCCTGTCCCGGCCGGCCCGCAGACCACCAGATTCTCGCGGCGATGCACCCATTCGAGGGTCTGCAGGGCATGCTGGGTGGGAAGCGGGATCGATGATGCGTTCTCGTCCCAGACCTCGAAGGTCTTCCCGGTGGGGAATCCCGCTGCTTTGCGGCGGGCGGTCAGCATCGATCGTGCCCGGCCGGCGGATTCCTCTGAGAGAAGCGCTTTGACGACCTCGGCGGGGTCCCAGCGTTGTGCTCGTGCGGTGGCGAGGACTTCGGCGGCGATGGACCTGGCATGCGGCAGGCGGAGTTGCCGCAGCAGCGTTTCGAGGTCGGTGGGGAGTTCCGCTGTGACGGTGTTCATCGCTGACCTTCGTTCGTCTCGTCGGCGGTTTTGTGTTCGATAGCGTTGCTGCCCAACAAGTTCCATCCTGATGTGCCTTGCGTGAGGGAGGTGGATTCGGATGCGCCGCGGCGGGTGAGGTCCATTCCCTTCGATGCGAGGATCGAGTCGAGGTCGCCGGTGGCGAAGCGGCCGTGCACCGCTGCGTGCCCGAGTGCCCAATCGACATCGCCCCGAACTCCGAGTCGCGCGAGATCGACCGCGTGCGACATTTTCAGGTATATCCGTTCGGTGCCGACCGCGGCGGCTTCCTTGAGCCATGTCGCGGCACCTTCCCCGATCGCGAGGAATTGCTGTTCGGATACTGTTCGCGCGCGGACGCTGTAGTCGCCGGGGATCCTCGGGTGATGTCCGGGGAAGTGGGCGTCGTCGATGGCGGGGCTGCCGGGTGTGGTGCGGGCGTGCCGGGCCACTTCGATCGGGCCACCGTCATCGAGAGCGCAGATGACGACCTCATCTGTCCCGTCGTGCAGTCTGACCCACACGCTCTGACCCAATAGTGTTGCTGGTGTCGAGTATTGGCAGTGATCAAAGGTGACCATCGGTGTGTTGTCGGGGACTCGGCGAGCGACTCCGAGGACTGCGGTGTGCGGCATGTCGGGGATACCGTGCAACTCGGGTCGTTCCTCGGCGAGCATCTCGTTCGGGACGCGGCGGGTGGCCCGATGTACTCGGGCGTTGATCTCGGTCATGAACGCCGTGCACGCGATTTCGACGTCGGCGAAGGTGGCGTACTGCTCGAGCAGGTTCGTCTCGGTGGGCACGATGTCGGCTTTGGCGAGTTTGACAGCGTTCTCCACTCCGCCTTTCGATGCAGGGTCCGCCGGTTGGCAGGTCAGCACGGTGATTCCGTAGTACCGACCGAAGGTGACCGCGGTGCGATTGCGGATCGGGACGCCGGCGACGTGGCCGGCGGTAACGGTCTTTTCGTTGTCGGTGAGCAGGTAGGTCGGTGCGCCGCCGATGATGCGGAAGACCCGGTCCAGGCCAGCGAAGACGCTCGCTGCGGTGCGGTCGCGTAGTGGGACCACGATGCGGTAGCGGCACCAGGCCAGCCAGGCGACGAGGAGCACGATCTTGCGGCCGTCGACGACCGGGCCGTCTCCGAAGTCGTACTGCAGCCACAGTCCTGGTTCGGTGATCCATGGCCGGTGCACTCTCGTATTGCCCAGTCTCCATTGGGTTTTGATTTCGGCGAGGGCGCGTCGAGTGGTGCGGTCGGCACCGGTGTAGCCGAGTGCGAGAAGTTTCTCGTGGGCTTTGTCGCCGCGGATCTTGCCCTTGGATTTGGAGACCCACTCTTCGAGGTATTCGAGCCAGTCGTCGGTGATTTTGGTTCGGTGGGTGGCCGGTGGCAGGCCGGCGTCTCGGTCTTCGACGGCCTTTTTCACGGTGTTGTGGGAGCAGCCGCACAAGTCTGCGGCGGCCCGCAATGATCCGGTCAGGTCGTATGCATTGAGTATGTCCATCAGTTCTCCGTCAGACTTCACGTGGTCTCTCCTGCGGTGGATTCGATACGGACTAGGCATCGGTATCGAAACCGCAGGAGAGGCCTCCTCGGCGCTGACGCGCCGAGAGGATGGGTGTGGTCTGGGCAGATTCGTGGCCACAGGCGGTCACATTCGTGGCCGCGAGTGGTCAGTTCTTATCGGCCGTCAGTGGGCATATTCATGGCCGCCTGTGGTCAGTTTTTCATGGCCGCCGACAAAGAACGGATAGTGCCCCATGGGGTGGTGTAATTCGGATCGGTGAACCATCCGGTTCATGATCAACGAGTTGTGTTGTATGTTAGGCGCTTTCGAGCTGAGGTGTCAACGACTCAGCGGTCGTGTCGGTTGATACTGCAGCGCGTTCCTTCCTGGCGATGACGACCCTCAGCTCGTCCATCGACACGTCGGAGACGTAGCGGCGGGTCACTTGCCACTCGTCGTGCGCTTCGATCACCACCGCGGTCGCCAGGCGCAGGAACGCCGCCGGGTTGGGGAAGATCTCCACGACATCGGCGCGGCGTTTGATCTCCTTGTTGAGTCGTTCGATCGGATTGTTCGACCAGATTTTCTGCCAATGCGACTTCGGGAACGCACGGAACGCGAGCACATCTTCCTTCGCACCGTCCATCATCGCCGACACCTTCGGAAACGACCCGGCGAGCGTCTGCGCGACCTGATCCCACTGCGCTGCAACAGCATCCGGCTCGGTGTGCGCGAAGATCGTCTTGATCGCCGCCATCACCGGAGGCACCTGCTTCGACGACACCGCGGAAGTGACGTTCCGCATGAAATGCACCCGGCAACGCTGCCACGACGCCCCGGTGAACTGCTGCGCCACAGCAGCTTTCAAACCGGCATGCGCATCGGAGATCACCAGATGCACCCCCGACAGCCCCCGCGCCTTGAGCCCGATCAGGAACTCCCGCCAGAAATCGAACGACTCACTGTCCCCGACCGCGGTGCCCAACACTTCACGGGTGCCGTCGATCGACACCCCGGTCGCGACGACGAGCGCATGCGAGACCACATGCGCCCCGATCCGCACCTTGCAATACGTCGCGTCGAGGAAGACGTACGGAAACGTGGTGTGGGTCAACGTTCGCTCACGAAACCGCGCGATCTCCGTATCGAGCCCTTGGCAAATTCTCGACACAGTCGACTTCGAGACGCCCGAGTCAACACCCAACGCTGCGACGAGGTCGTCGACGTTGCGGGTCGACACTCCGTGCACGTAGGCCTCCATGATCACCGCGTACAACGCCTGATCGATGCGTCGGCGACGCTCGAGCAGGCTGGGGAAGAACGACCCTGTGCGCAGCTTCGGGATCTGGATCTCGACGTCTCCGCTGGTCGTCGACACCGTCTTCGAGCGGGTGCCGTTCCGGTAGTTCGTGCGCTCGGCCGTCCGCTCGTAGCGGCCGGCACCGAGGACCTCGGTCGCTTCGGCGTCGATCAGCGCCTGCAGGCCGGCGCGGATCAGCTCGGCGAACACCGACGCCGGGTCTGCACCCTTGAGTGCATCGAGCTGGGTGATCAGGGCAGAATGGTCGTGGGTCATCGCGTGGTCCTTTGGTCGAGTCACTGTGAGAGGTAACTCGTTCATCACTACGCGATGGCCCACCCACAACACGGGTACGACACGCCCGAGCTGCGGCTACGCCGCCTCACCGAATGTCCACCACCCCACGGGACTTACCCAAAGAACGAATGCGTCTACCGAACGATCTACTCCACCAAAAGCAAAGCACGACAAGACATCGTCAGATACATCGACGGCTTCTACAGTTCACAACACCGCCATTCGGCGCTCGGGTACCGAACCCCGAACGCTGTCCACTACAGTTACGGGCAGTCCGCAAACGCGGCTTCAGAATAGTCATCTCCAGTGTCGGAAATCCTCGCGGCAGATCAACCCCACGCACGGCATCCGACCGTGATCGTCGGCGAACGCGGGTACAACCGCTGCCGTTGGTACCGTTGGGGTGAACCTCACGCCTCAATAACGTGTCCCTATGGTTTCTGTCAAGCTGCGTGAGCTGCGGGCGGTTGGTACAGGGTCTTGTTCTTGAGCATGGCGTACAGGACGTCGCATCGGCGTCGAGCGAGGCAGATGAGCGCGGCGTTGTGTTTCCTGCCTTCGGCTCGCTTGCGGTCGTAGTAGGCGCGACTGGTGGGGTCGTGCAGCGCGGCGAAGGCCGAAAGGAACAACGCGCGTTTGAGTTTGCGGTTTCCTGATCACGCTAAATGCTCACCTCGGATCGAGGTGCCGGATCGGTGGGTCACGGGTGCGATGCCGGCGTAGGCGGCCAGGTGTCCTGCTGATTTGAATGCCGATCCGTCACCGACTTCGAGAAGGATGCGTGCGGCAGTCCTGACTCCGACGCCTGGCATCGAGATCAGGAGCGAGGAAAGAGGGTGGGCACCGAGCATCCTCTCGACGTCCGAGCCAACTGTGTTGCGTTGCTGCAGTGTCTCTTTGAGCGAGTCCGCCAGTTTGGGTAGAACAGTCTCGGCAGCCGCAGACCCGGGCACTACTACCGTCTGAGCCTCGAGTGCGGCGTAGATCTCCGCAACCAGTCTTGCCCCCATCCTGAGCGCGTTTTTGGCGGCGAAGCGGTCAGTTTCCGCTTACCAGCAGCGCGGATGCCGCCGGGGCTACCGCAGCGGGACAGGATCTCGAGCACTGCCGGGTGTGTCACACGCGGTCCGAGGACTCGTTCGAGCGCGGGGTGAATGCCGGTCAGCAGTCCGCGGATTCGGTTGCTGACGCGGGTTGCTTCACCGGCGAGATCGTCATCGAAACCGATCAGCACACCGAGCTCGGCGAGTGTGTCATCACCGGTATCGACTCGTCGCAGCGTGTGGGGCATGGTCCGGGCCGTGTCGGCGATGTGAACGCAGGCCCGCGCATCAGTTTTGGCTTGCCCTGGATACAGATCTGCGATGCGGCGCATCGACAGACCCGGTAGGGACGCGAACTGGTGCTCGCAGGATCGGGAGACGGTGACCGGCAGGGCGTCGCCGATCGTATTAGGCTGATCGACGACGATCAACAGCGGCCCGCGCGTGGCGAGGCGGTCGAACACTGTGCGCAGGCGGGCCTCGTCATTGGGTAGGGCTTTGCCGTACAGACGGGTTCCGTCGACGGCGAGACCGACGGCGTGATGTTCGGATTTTCCCACGTCGATGCCGCAAAACACGGCGTAGCTCGTGGCCATGAAGCAGTCCTTCGTCCGGTCACCGATCCGACGTCAACACCCGGCGACAGCCCCCCACCCCCCCCCGGATCATCGATGACAGGGGCGAGAAGTCATACCGGGTCTGGCTACCGTAGCCCTCGGTTTCAAGTATCAGCTAGAAGATAACGGGCCTGGCCCGATAGCGCACACGACGCGGCCGTCGAGCCGAAAACGGTGACCGCGAACATCGAAGGCTTCCGTCGGCGGCTGAATTGTTGTCGGCGCGGGGCAGAGATCAGGGTCTGTTGCCGAGCAACGACACGGCATCGATGCAGCGTCCACCGAGAGGCGTTCGACTGTTCCGTCCGGCAACTCTTCGGTCGTTCGGTGCCTCCGCACTCCTGCGGCGATCCGGCACGAGAGGCTGCAGCACAGTGCGATGCACCGTCTACCGCGCGCCGTCGAACGACGATGGGCATCATCTCGTGATGGCGGACAGCGAGCGTGAAGCAGACTCCAGGGACTCCACCAGGATCAGCTCGAGTGCAGGCAGTTCGGCAGCCGACACGGCCACCGCAGCTGCGCGTGTTCGCACATCGAGACCGCGTTGTGTTCCGGCGCGGGCAGTTTCGGTCCAGGCCTGGGCGCAGTGATCGGCGGCCACCGCGAGGTCTGCGGTAGCGGGATCCCCGGTCAGACGTGCAATCTCGGTACAGCCGTCGGCGAGAAGCCGACGAAAGAGCCCGCCTCCGGTTCCGGCCTTTTCGATGAAGATACCGAGACTGAACAGCAACGTCTCGAGGTCATCGGGCGGAAGGTCGACCCAGCTCTTGACGTCGGTTGCCAGCTGGTCGACCGCGGCCAATCCTTCGGCACCGGCCGCTGGTACGTGGTCGGCTATTCCCGGTGTCGATGGGGCGCGCATGCTGGCGGCGGATCGGGCAAAGGCCGCGGCCGCGGCAGTAGACACGGGCGGCAGTGTCTGCGGCCATGTGATTCGGTACGTGCAGTGACGTGTCGGTTGCGGGAACGAGGTGGAAGATCGCGCCCGAGCGAGCGCGTCGAGCGGGATCTCCTGCACATCGGCCCGATCGTTGTCGACGACCGAGGCAGTCCCCCCGATCTCGTCGTAGCCGATCACCACGATGTCGTGACGACTCATCTGCAGTTTCACCCGTAGGTAGGGCAGCTCAGCGATATCGGCCCAGACCAGACTGGGTCGTCCCGCATCGATGTCGTCGCGAACCCATGACCATCCCTCAGCGGGATCGTCGGTCGTGAGAACCTCGACTTGTCCGCCGAGCCTGCGCGGTAAGTCGATCTCGAAGTCGGCACCGCGGCCGACCAGGTACATCGGTGGGACCAGGTCGTCCGATCGCAGGTAGGACAAACCCAGATCACCACCCAGTGCGAACACCAACCCCTCGTCGGGTGGTCCGTCCCATCCCAGACCATGCCACTGGAGAAGGTCTCGCATTGCACCTGACCCGCAGTGCCCTCCCATCCGGTGGGGATAGTTCTCGATCAGAGTCGTGTGGGTCACTGTGGCTGCCTTTCGGGTGGATGGTCGAGCGCGCGTGTCGGCACGCTCAGCTGTTCCGGATTCTGTCGAGATACGTTCGGCGAGCAGCCATGTCGACGTCCGCGAGGAACACCGAATCTGTGTTCAGGGCCGCACCCAGTCCGGTCGCCAGACGCCGGGGGACGAATTTCACCGCCGCGACCATTGCGCCGGCGAGACGGGTGACGCGGACGAAGGGGCGTGGATTCTCGATCAGATCTGCTGTCGCGCGGGCGATCTCCTCCGGCTCGGCGTTGCGTAATCCCTTTGCGCCGGCGGTTCCGGCGACGAGTTCGGTGTTGGTGAACGTCGGGCGGACTGTGGACAGTCGAACCCCTGACTTGCGGTACTCCAGTCGTGCGGCCTCTGTGAATCCGATGACTGCGAACTTGGTAGCGCAGTAGGTCGCCAAACCAGGTACCGCGAGCTCGCCGGCCAATGACGCAGTGTTGATGATGTGTCCGGTGCGGCGCGGCAGCATGCGCTGAAGAGCCAGTTTGGTCCCGAAGATGACCCCCAGGACATTGATCTCGACTTGCCGCCGGGTTACTGCATCGTCCTCTTCGTGGGCGTGGCCGGTAGGCATGATGCCCGCGTTGTTGATCAGGATGTCGAGGGGTCCGAGTTCACGTTCGACCAGGTCCAGAAACGTTGTGAACGAGTCAGGTTCGGTGACGTCGAGTCGGGTGACGACCTTCACCCCGAGTTCGGCGGCGGCCTCCTTCGCACGTGCCTCGTCGATGTCGCCGATGGCGACCCGGTGGCCTCGTCGAATCAACTCCTTCGCTGTCTGATAGCCGATGCCGCGAGCTCCACCTGTGATCGCCACGGTCCTGGCGGGGGTGTGAGGTGCGTTGTTCATCATGCTGCGCTCCTTGCATAGATAAGAGACATCGGTAGACGCCGTTCGGGCCGCTCTCGCGGTAGCGGCTGCGCACACAGGAGAGGGATATGGGTATCGCGCGGCGTCTCGTGCCCGGGGAGGCGTTCGGATCGGTCGTTCATCGGCCGCAACCCCAGCGGCAGAACGGGTCTCGTCTGTTCGGTGCAACTTCCGGTGCCCGGCCTCAACACGGCCGCGCCGACGAGACAGTCATGTGGCACAGCTCTGCCAGCAGGTGTCGGCTCACCCGATTCGAAGGTGTCCGAGGCGGTCCGAGTGTTCACGATCGCGATTGTTCGCGGAGAGAGCTCCGACCGATCGGCAGTCGGCCGCGATACGGGGTTCGGCGCGTATGTTCTCACCGCTTGTGTTCATCGAGACTCCCGCGGCGAGTTTCGATCCCCGGGAGTTTCGCCCGGCCGGGTGCGGCCGGTGAAAACATCATCGAGTGGGTGAGCGCCCGTGAAGATCGTGGGGCCGTAGGCGTGCCGAAGCACCGTCAAGATCGCGTTCAAGGGTAGGTCATCGAAGACTCCTCGCTCGCGGACATACTCCATGTGCTGAGCTCCGTCTGCGGTGAAGGCATGCATGAGAGCATCGCGATCGCCGTCGAATTCCACTGGCGGCACGCCGAAACGAGCGCACAACTCGACATTGAATGCCGGCGTGGCCTTCAACCACCGGCCCTCGATGTAGAGGCGACTGTAGCCGTGGTAGACGAACAGATCGGTGCCGCCCATCAGCGCGCGCAACGTCTCGGTCTGCAGGTGATTTCGGACGTCGGCGAAACCGAGCAGTGCCGGGATACCCGCCGCCCGGCACACTGCGGTCAACAGCACCGCCTTCGGGACGCAGTAAGCGCGCCCGGTCTCGAGGACGAAGCTCGCTCGATAGTGGGCAGGATCGTCCGACACGGTGTACGGGTCGTACCAGATCCGGTCGCGGACGGCGGCGAAGAGGCGTCTGGCCTTGTCACGGTCGCTGCTCGCATCCCCGATTGCCGCGGCGGTGAACGCCCGCACGGATTCGTGCTCGATGTCGAGGAAGTCCGTTGCTCCCAGATACGCGTGCGGTGGCTGCGTCGTATGTGCCCCGGGCGGGCGGTCTGTCATGGTCATCGCCGATGTTCCCTTCTCTGAGCAAACCGGTTGCTGTTGTGTGCACAACGACCGAAGGATCGGTCAGTTGCGCGCGAGTCCGCCGAGCATCAGGTCTTCGCGTTGGACGGAGAGTCGCTGGGCGATCACCCGTTTGCTGTACATGAACTCGCGCGGGCGACCTATGCAGTCGGCGGCAATGAGCTCACCGGCCTGGAGATAGAAGCAACTGAAATCACTGTCACGGGTGGGATCACCACTGAGAACCACTTCGTCGTATCCAGTGTTGAGGCCGGCGATCTGCAGCTTGAAGTGATACTGATCTGACCAGAACCACGGCAACGCTTCGATTTTTCTGGACTTCCCGCAGGCGGTCGAGGCAGCGACTTTGGCCTGCTCTCCTGCGCTCGAGACGGACTCCAACCGTAGTCGACGGCCGTAACGGGCCATGTCGTGGCTCGCGCAGTCCCCCGCCGCCATGATGTCGGGGTCGTTGGTCCGAGTGTGATCGTCGATCACGATGCCGTTGTCGATGACAAGACCCGCGTCGGCGGCGAGGTCGGTGTTCGGCTCGACGCCGACACCGACGATGACCAGATCTGCGAGGATCGATTCCCCGCTGGCCAAACTGACTTCACGAACCTCACGGTCACCGGACAGGCCTTCGACCATCGCGTTCGTTCTGATGTCGACTCCCTGCTCGCGATGTATCCGCTCGAAGAACGTCGAAACCTCGGGAGCAGTGACCCGCTCGAGCACACGCCCAGTTGCCTCGAGAACTGTGACCTGCACGCCCAGTGCGCGCAGCGATGCCGCTGTCTCGAGTCCGATGTAGCCGCCTCCGACGATCACCACCCGCCGGCCAGGGCCGGTGGCCATACGGATCCTCTCGACGTCCGCTGCGGTACGTAGGTAGTAGACCCCGTGGAGATCGGCCCCGGGAACGGTGAGCCGACGAGGGCGGGCTCCCGTGCACAGCGCGAGCTTGTCGTAAGCCAGCTTCTCCCCGGTGTCGAGAACGACGTTGCCTTCCGACCGAACGATGGCCTCCACCTGCGCGTTCAGGAGCTGAATACCTTGCTTGGAGTAGAAGTCCGTGCTGCGAATGGCGATATCGTCGAGTACGCATTTGCCCGCCAGGTATGCCTTCGACAGCGGGGGGCGTTGATAGGGAGTGGCAGACTCGTTACCGATGAGGACGATCTCGCCTGTCCAACCTTCTTGGCGCAAACTAGCTGCCAGTTGTGCCCCAGCATGGCTTGCGCCGACGATGATCGCCCGTTGCGATGTCATGCGCTGGAAGTAGGCGTCAGGCGCACCATCATCTTGCTGATGCCCCGCACGAAATTCGACTGAACATACTCGGGGTCGCCGACGACCTCGATGTTCTCGAAGCGGGGAAGCAACTCCTCCCACAGAATCCGCAGCTGCATTTCGGCCAGCCGATTGCCCATACACCGGTGTACACCGAATCCGAACGCGATGTGATTGCGCGCATTGGCACGATCGATGATGAAATCATCAGGATTCTCGAAAACGCGTTCGTCGCGGTTACCCGAGGCATACCACATCACCAATTTGTCACCCTTGCGGATGAATTGTCCGTTCAGAACGGTGTCGGCTTTGGCAATTCGGCGCATGTACGCCAAGGGTGTTTGCCATCGGATGATTTCCGAGTTCATGTTGGGGATCAAATCGGGATTGGCCTTCAATTTCTCGAACTGGTCGGGGAATTGGTTCAACGCAAGAACGCCACCGCTCATCGAGTTACGCGTCGTGTCGTTCCCACCGACGATCAGCAGGACGAGGTTGCCCAGAAATTCCATCGGACGATCGATCAGATCCTTGGTGTCCTCGTTGCTCTGCAACATGGTGATCAGATCGAAACCGGACTCTTCCCCTGCAGACCTCCTGGCTGCTTTGTCATGCCAGAGAGCGCTGAGGCCACGGGCCATGTCACGCATGCCCTCGAACACCTCGTCGTTGTCCGAGGGCCCACCGTTGGCTTGCTCCATCGAGGTTGCCAAATCGGACCAGTAGACGAGTTTGCGGCGTTGTTCGTAGGGGAAATCCAGAAGAGTTGCGAGCATCCGAGCTGTCAACTCGATCGAGACATTCTGCACCCAGTCGAACGGCTCGTTCAAGGGGAGGTCGTCCAATACCTCCCGTACCCGCGATCGGATCAGTCCCTCCATCTCCCGGAGGTTCTTCGGTGCGACAACCCCCTGGACGGCAGCGCGCTGCTTGTCGTGGCGTGGCGGGTCCATCGCGATGAACATCTCGATATCGAGAAACCGGGGCGGGACGCCGATGACGATGAACGGTTCGGCCGAGAACACAGCGTGGTTCTTGTCGACGGCCACGATATCGGCATGGCGCGTGACCGACCAGAACGGGCCGAACGGACTGTTGGGTTGGTAATGAACCGGTGCCTCGTTCCGCACGCGCTCGAAGTACGACTGCCACCGCCCTTGTCTGTAGAGAAAGGGGTTACTGAGGTCGATGTCGGCGAGCTCGACATCCTCGACCGGTGGGATGGGACTTTCGACGAAGATCTTCTTGCCATTCGTGCCAGTCACCCACCGTCGGGTCTTGTCGTACAGATGAGCGCCCTGGATCTGCAGCCCTATAGGGATGGTCGACTGGACCTTGTCGGTGATCGACTCAGAAACTTTCATGCTGTCGTGCCTGCCTTTCACACATCACAATTGGAATTCAGGTGTTCGAACGATCAGGCCATCCCACGCTTTTGAGGCCACCATCTGGCACGACAACCGAGACGTGGGTTCACGCTCGGGGTTCATAGCCAGCATCTCCTCCTCGTTGGCACCGGACAGACCCACCTCTCCTGACCACTGCGGGTCGACGATCACATGGCAGGTGCCACAGGCCGTTTCGCCCCCACAGTCTCCATCGATCCCCGGCACAGCATTGTCGGTTGCAATCTGCATCAACGATCGACCTTCGACCAAGCCCGCCTCGTGCTTCCCACCATCGTGGGCGACGAAAGTTACAACTGCCATGTCAACTCCTCAATTTTCTTCGCGATTGATAACAGTGTCGCCGCAAACGTGAATGGCGGCCATGTTCCGTAGAGTCAAAAACTTGTGAATTCGGGTCAGACGGTTCGCCCCAGAGATCCGACCTGAGTCCACTCCAGATGTGGAGTGCGACAACTCTGCGCTCCGCACGAAGGCATCGAGCGGCTGGGCTCCTGTTTCGAAATGCGCGCTCACCAAGTACTTCTTTCACCGCGAAGCCGTCTCACCGGCGACCAGATGGCCATTTCGGATCTCGACGATAGGCAATCTCAGCCCACCCGGAGCGTCCACCGGAACAACGGGCGAGTTGGGGGCGATGGGATCGAGCCGCTGATACGGAAGCCCCTGTGCCGGACGAAGATCGAGCTCGCCCTTGTTCGGCCACAATGCGGCGGACCGCTCGGCCTGCGCGCTGATGGTCAGCGACGGATTGACCCCGAGGTTCGCCGACACAGCCGCCCCGTCCACCACGCTCAGCGTCGGGTATCCGTGGACGCGGTGGTACGGATCGATGACGCCGTGCGCCGAATCCGAGGCAATGGCGCACCCCCCGAGGAAGTGCGCGGTGAGCGGGATGTTGAACAGCTCTCCCCAGGTGCCTCCAGCGACGCCGCCGATCTTCTTGGCGATGCGCCGGGTGGCGTCGTTGCCCTCGGGGATCCACGTCGGATTCGGCTCGCCGTGGCCCTGCCTGCTGGAAATCTTGCGGCCGAACGGCCCACGCTTGGTGAATGTGGTGATCGAGTTGTCGAGGTTCTGCATCACCAGCGCGATGATGGTGCGCTCGCTCCAGTGCCGGACATTGACGACGCGAACGAACTGAACCGGGTGTGCGATCAACGCGAACACGAACTTGAGCCAACGCGGGATCTTTCCGCCGCCGTCGGTCATCAGGGTCTGCAGCATTCCCATCGCGTTCGAGCCCTTGCCGTAGCGGCACGGTTCGATGTGCGTGTTGGGGCTGGGGTGGAACGAGGACGTGATGGCCACTCCGCGCGTGAGGTCCATGTTCGGATCGACCGCAAGCTTGGCCGCTCCGACGATCGACTCGGAGTTGGTGCGAGTCAGTTCGCCGAGTGTGTCCGACAGCTTGGGCAGCGCGCCCGTGTCTTTCATCTTGTGCAGCAAATTCTGGGTGCCCCAGGTGCCCGCGGCCAACACGACATTGGCTGCGCTGTACGTCTTCTTGCCCTTGCGGAGCCGAGCGCCGGTGCGCTCGGTGTCGACGTCCCAGGTGCCGTCGGATCGCGGAACGAGACCGGTCACGGTCGTCATCGGCACGATCTCGGCTCCCGCGCGCTCGGCCAGGCCGAGGTAGTTCTTCAGCAGGGTGTTCTTGGCTCCGTGGCGGCAACCGGTCATGCACTCACCGCATTCGATGCATCCGGTGCGCTCGGGACCTGCACCGCCGAAGTACGGGTCCGGGACGGTCTTGCCGGGCTCGTCTCCGAAGAACACTCCCACCGGCGTCTGAATGAAGGTGTCGGCGACGCCCATGTCCTCGGCCACCGACTTCATGACCTCGTCGGCCGGGGTCATGTGTGGGTTGCGCACCACGCCCAGCATGCGGGTGGCCTGGTCGTAGAACGGAGAGAGCTCACTGCTCCAGTCGGTGATGTGCGCCCACTGCTTGTCCTCGAAGAACGGTGCCTGCGGCTTGTAGAGAGTATTGGCGTAATTCAGGGATCCACCGCCCACTCCGGCACCGGCGAGGATGAGGCAATCGCGCAGCAGGTGCACACGCTGGATTCCGTACAGACCCAGCT
Source organism: Rhodococcoides navarretei (assembly GCF_038069675.1). Lineage (NCBI taxonomy): Bacteria > Bacillati > Actinomycetota > Actinomycetes > Mycobacteriales > Nocardiaceae > Rhodococcoides > Rhodococcoides navarretei. Next base: position 1,051,497 of record NZ_JBBPCN010000001.1, on the reverse strand, counting down.
TCGGTGCCCACAGGAAACGCTTGAGATCCCAGCTGTTCTTCGCGAAGTCCTTGTCCTCGAAGCGTTGCCCGGCCTCGAGGATCCCGACGCGGTACCCCTTCTCCACCAGCCGCAGCGCGGTGACACTTCCGCCGAAGCCCGAACCGACGATCAAGACGTCGTAATCGATTGAACTGCTCGGTGGCGTCGCCATGGCGTCTCCTTCTGGTTCTTCAAACCGGATAACTGCTCCTCGCCCCAGGGGCCGGGACCCAGCGCGAGAGTGCGCCCCCTCGACGGTGAGACCAAAGCCGACCGCCTGCCTACCCGGGCACACTACTATACAGACGATGACTTTTTGTCCAATTAATTGACAGATGCAGCCTGCGTGTACAGATACTAGTGGTGCAGCTCATTAACCACAAGCCGCTGACGCTTCCGTCACCGGCGAGCCGAACCGAAAGGAGCCGGTGCGTCAGAAGCCAGCAAGGAGGGCTCTGACGAGAAGCCGAGGTGCACAGGCGGCGGGGCAAGCCCCGAGATCGACAAGGTAGATCCGCAGCGATCGTCACCGAAATGGCGCGCCGCTCCAGAATTGAACTACCAGGATAGGTATGACACTAAAATGATATCGACTCATTTGATGGAAACACTTGTGGACGAGATGGAGGACAGAAAGGCAGAGTTGACGGAGAATATCTCTTCATTCATAAGTGCATCAATCCATGAAATGAACGGCAATGCAGACGCAACCGGACTTCTACACACCAGCGTGAAAGCCAACATCAATGCGGCTATCGACTTCCTGGCCGACAGGACTGAGCACGACAACTTGCGAGCTCCGCATGCCGCCCTGTGCCATGCTCGCGTTCTCGCACACACGCATGTCCCGCTGACGGCGCTCGCGCGCGCTTATCACCTGGGCCAATCGAGATTTCTTGAGCATGTCCTGTTCTCGCTCTCGCGTGCTACGCACACGTTGGCCGCGAATCAACTTGCGCATCTGGTCAGCAGGTCTGCCGTCTTCATAGACCGCGTGTGTCAGGACGCATGTTCAGAATACGAAGCGGAGAAATCGAAGATACGTGAAGAAAATAGTTCTGTAAACACGGAACTCGAACGCGCAATGTCGACATCATGCACAGATTCTTTGGGCGCATACAAAATCGATTCATATTACAATCTCACAGGAAACCATATTGCCATTGAGTTTTGGACGAATGACCGGGAACCATTCCCGAGAAAGTCCTGGCACCAGCTCGTAGATACCGTTGGCGTCAGACTCGGTACGATCGGTCGACCGCAAGTCAACAGTAAAGGCGATGCCCGATCCCTGGTTTGGTTTCCGATAATTCACGCCGGAAGGATTTGCCTTGAAAGCGTTACAGACGTTCTTCAGAAGTACGGCCGAATTCGAGCAGCAATTGGAACCGTGCAGAGTGGTGAAAATGGTTTTCGGAAGACAGCCAGGCAGGCAGAGCGCGCGGCCCGCGTAGTTTCGGACGGCAAGGTCGACATCAGTCCGGTGGTAACTTTCGAGGAAGTTGCAGCCATCACTCTTCTGCTCGAAGATCCGGAAATCCTAAGGGATCTAGCGGAAGACTCACTCGGAGGCTTGCTTCTGGACAGTGCGCGGAACCGCAGGCTCCGCGAGACCTTACGAGTCTACCTAGCAAACAACTGTAGCGTTACCGCGACCGCTCACGATATGACGATCCATCGAAACACGGTCAAATACCGCATCCGACAAGCAGCGAAAGAGTGCGGTTGCAAGCTGGACGATGCCGGCATCCTCATGAACCTCAGGATTGCGCTGGATGCCGCGTGGTGGACACCCAGCACAGTACTCAAGTTACCCATACCGCTCGGCTCAGCAGACGCACGGTTGACGGTTTGAGCAGGGTGGCTGCGACCCGGCTCAAACCTTCCAGGTTTCCAGCGTCACGTTCGTCAGACTCCATTGCCATGCTGATTCACGATTGTTGCTATCAGAATATCGAATGCCGCATTCGGTGAAAGCGACTTGATTCGGTCATTCATATCCATTTCTTTGCCCTCGATTCCTTCACCTGTCGCAATGTTCGCCGCATTTGATTCGACAGATCCTTCGGACGTCTCCAAGATTCGACCGGCCCACACTCCGACTGGCGAAGGATCAGTAGCAAGATACTGCTCGCAGTCGGTCAGTATATGACATTTCATGCAAGAGTCTGCTGCAGTTTTATGACGCGCAGCTCGCTGAGCAACCGTCTCGTAGGGTGGATCGGATTCGTAGTCCCACAGTTCGGGCTCCCCCTGGCAGGGTGTGACCAGCACCCGACCACGAACTGCGAGACGGTCCAATGCTCGATTCAAGGTTGATTCCTTTAAGTACGGGAGCGAACTCGATACGACCTAGTTGTACGATAGCTATTCCTCATGTGTCAAAGAGGGAAGGATGATTTGTGCATAAAGAACAAGGACTCCTTGCGACTTTGGCCAACTTGGACATATCACAGAACGGTGCCGATCCAGTACGATCGACACCACGACGACGGCCCCTTCAGGCCTCCATGGCTGCAGTGGAAATCGAGGTATCGTGCTGGATTTTGCATTCTTCACATTGACACCGCTCCTACTGTTCATGTTGGCACCCTCGTGGAATCCGTTGACCTACCACGGTGCGCGAGTCGGATCGAACGCCGAAATATTCGCGACGTGAAAATCAGCCAGATGTAGGTCGAGCTACGCAGACGAGGGGTGTGCGTAGCCGACCTCTGCAATGGAGAGCTTTTCTGACGCCACACGCCGGCAGTTGTGCCGAATTGCATGCTCTGCGTTCGCTGCACGCCGCTCGGGAAACCTACCGAAAGAACAGATGAGTTCTTCGTAGGTGTTCGGCTCACCGCTGCGCCTGGTTCGTTCGCCCGCAGATAACGCCAATGGTCGCATCGCTGGCAGCATCGACGCGCTGGCGACAGCGACATCATCTCCCACCACCAATGTCCGAACGCGCCTAGACTTCTATTCATGAGTTCCGTCCACACTGCGCGCCCTGATGGTGGCTACCGGACAGCGGCAAGCACTCTCCTTCGTGCGACCGCGTTAGACGCATTGAGCGCTCTCCTGCTGCGGCAGAGCTGGAAGTCCGTGACCATGTCCGAGGTCGCGAAGGAAGCCGGTTTGTCTCGACAGACCATCTATAACGAGTTCGGGTCCCGGCGCGGTGTGGCGGAGAGCTACGCGATACGACTGACCGATCAGCTGGTCAGTGTGGTGGACGATGGCCTCTACACTTGCGTTGGTGATATCAGATTGGCGCTCGGCCGAGGCTTGGCTGCGTTTTTCGCCGTCTCCGAACGTGACCCATTGGTCAGATCGCTACGAGAAGAAGACGCATCCGCAGACCTCCTGCGGCTCATTACTGTTCACAGCACCCAGCTTGTCGAGCGAGCCGCAGATCACCTCTCTGCCACATTTCAGCGATGCTGGGTGCAAGCCCCGAAACGCCAAGCCGATATCCTGAGCACGTCCATCGTTCAGATGGCCTTGGCGTATGTCTCACGGCCCCCGACTGACGCAGCCCAGACCGCCACCGATATCGCAGACCTACTCGCTCCGTACATCGAGGGGTTCCAAGATTTTCAAGCCAATCCAGAGTTGAGCAAGACGACTCGATTCGGTCGACCGTAGCGACAGCGGTGTAGCGCCGCTAGCGTCGGTGTCACGCAATATTCCCATTCTCAAGACAAACGAACTTCCGGACAAGAATCCGTCCAGCTTGCCACCACCTCAGTTCCTGGCGTGATCGACGAAAGTGTCGTCGCAAACGTGGGTGACGGCTATGTTCGGTGGAGTCATAAACTTGTGAATTCGGGTCAAAGGAATCACCGTGAAGCTGAGCGACGAGGGCGTGCCACCGCTTGCGTTCGTGCAACTGCTCGAACGCCGCGCACTCGACCCTGACGCCGCCGCGCGCCTTCGTGCAATCATGCACCGCGAAGGAACCAGTGAAGCGACGCTCATTCAGCATGACGTCCAGGCACCGATACGGTGGTTTCGGGAGGTCTATCCCGAACTCGATATCGCCCACGCCACTCGACTCGGACTTGCGTTTGCCGAGCAGGCCCAGTTGACATCGTTCGGGCCCCTGAGTTCACCTTTGATCAGCGCTGGTTCGGTCGCCGAGATCGTCGATCTCCTGACATACCTGCCATTGATCTCCACGGCGTTGAAATCGCAGTTCCACACTGGCGACTACGGTCTGATCGTCGGGCTCACTGCGCACACAGGCGATTCCGCACTGGACTGCTTGGTCATCACCTACGGCGGGTCGGCGTTATTACGACTGCTGGACATGCTCGCCGGTGACATATCGCCGGTGACACTCCATCTGAGCTGGCCGGAGCCGACCGAGGTGAGCCACGACAAAGGTCCGGGGGCGAATCGCCGGTTCTTCGACGCTCCGATTTCCTTCGTCCACGTACCCGAGGACACACTAAACAAGGCTTGTCGGTTCTCGGACCCTCTCGCATATCGACTCGCTATCACTGATCTGCAGCGGACACTCGCCCAGCGGAGTGGGTCCATGTCATCCGCCGAGAAGGTGAGGCAACTGTTGGAAAAGGACCTCGGACAGCGAACCAACCATGATGTTGCACAAGCATTGTCGATGTCGAGCAGCACGTTGAAACGGCGGCTTGCCGAAGAAGGAACCACCTACAGCAAGGTCCGCCACACGCTGCTGTACGAACGCGCGATGCTACGGCTCCTCGATCGCTCGGTTTCGGTCAGCGAGATCGCTTCCGAACTCGGATACAGCGACCTCGCCAACTTCTCTCATGCCTTCAAACGCTGGACCGGGCGCTCTCCGAAAGATTTCCGAAACCCACGACTCTCGGACGACCCGGATTCGACGTAGACCACAGACGGGGTCAGATCGATGCCTCGTTCGTTCGCGGCCTGGTCGATCTTCATCTCGGAGATGTCGGAGACGTCACCGCCTCCCTGCCGTGAGAAGAAGAGTGTGTGCAAACCCGAGTACCAACCACTTGTCACTCGACGGTGTCGGCCGGCACGCGTGCGGTCTCCGATTCGAGAAAGTCGACGAGAGCTTCCAACAGGCTGTCCGCGCGGGTTTCGACATCGGCGAGGACGGAGTCCACTTCGTCGAGAAGACCGTGGGCGTGTCTACGCGCAAGCGTTCCGCGTTCGTAGTAGCCGGGGTCGAGTAGGACCCGCGGTACTGGATCCGGTGCCGCGATCTGCTCCGGATGTTGTGACCGCGCAGTGGGCTGCAGGTGGGTGGGTGCCCGTCCGTCCAGGTGCATTCGCACGATGCCCGCTACCGCACGGGCGGTCAGCGGGGTCGCAGCCAACGGGGTGTGGCCCCACCGGTCGATAGGAGTCGACAGCGGCTGTCGATCGGCCGGATCGAAATACCGGTCGTATCCGCCGAGCCCGGTACCGTCCACGGCATCGAGAGCGTCGGCGAGCATTCGGGTGCTCGCATACCGGGTCTGATGGCCGAGCACCTCACACCAGCGCTGGAACACCGTGCGCGGAGAAATGCCCGTCCCCGCCAGCGCGAGGGAGGTGAGGGTACGAACGCCGCGGCCTGTCTCGACGCGAAAGGCGTCGAGACCCGCATCGGCGGTGACATCGCATGCCCGCAGGGCCGCGATCTGCGTGTACGGCATCCGCAGGTGCCCCAAATCCTCAATGGACGACTCGGCGGGTTCTTCGCCACTTCCTGTCTATGCGGTCATCGCCTCACCATTCCTCGATGTCGCTGAAGACCGGCGTGGCGGTGCCGCCGTCCGCTCGAGGCTCCACCGGCGGGTGGATCGCCGGGATCGGTGCACACGCGGCGGCACCGGTGAGATGCATGCGGCGGGCACGGTTGCGCCGGGCTTTGCGGGTGGCTTTCTGCGAGCGGTCGGTGACCTCGCGCATCTGCTCGATCATCGAAAACAGAGCGCTCTCATCGACGTTCGACCGACCTTGTTCGCGGAGACGGGCGATAGCAGCTCGGTGCTCCCACAGTGTCACCGCGGGATGTGACATCGTCCGGTACGGCACCTCGACATAGCCGGCACCGTCTGGTTCGAGGACCCAGATTCTGCTCAAATCGCGTGGGTCACGTCGTATCACGAACCGCCCCAAATCCTCTCGCCGCGCAACCCACGGTTTGAGCGCGTTCGAGAAGTAGTGCACGTGATCGAGAACGAAGCCCGTCCGCGTCAGACGTCGCCGGATGACGGGAAGAAAGTCCACCAAGAACGCGGTTTCGCCGAGCACCACACGAGGGGCATGACCAACTGCGGCGACCCCACCGGCCCACACGGCGGCCGGAGTGTTCCCGATCCCTGCGTGAACGCTCGCGTGATACGAGGCTATAGCCAGGACCAGCCAACGCTCCAACTCACGCAATGTCAACGCCGCGTGCTTGTCCGAGTCGTAACTTCCTCGGTCCGCTGGGTTCGAGAAGGTGGTCCCAGGCAGCTCGTGCACCGCCGTCATCGCCGTTCCGATGATGCGTTCGACGATCCCGCCGTAGTGCGGTCGGCCCGGAGGACGGTACTCGAGGGTGATGGCGTGCTGGGCGCATCCGCGGCGCAGCGCTTCGCTTTTGAACTCGGAGGCGTTGTCGAGATACAACTGCTTCGGCTTCCCCGCCATCGGCCACTGCACCTGCTCAGCCAGCTCGCATGCCTCCAGCCACGTCTGCTTCCCGCAGCACACGCGGCCCAGGCACAACCCGACCGATATCGACGACGGCGGCTCCAGAGTGACGACGAACCCGAGTACGGAACGGCTGAAGACATCAACGGCGATCGTCAGGTAGGGGCGGCCGATCGGTTACCGCTCTTACTCGTCAACGACCATCAGATCGACGACGGTGTGGTCGATCTGGACCTGATCGAGAATCCCCGAAACCGTCGGTGGAACGTCGCCGGCGGACTGACGTGGGCGGGCGGCATCGGGTCCTCCGCCTGACCTGGCCACCGATGCCGGAGGGAGCGCGGCGATACGCGCAGTGACGGTATTTCTGGCCGGCACCGGCAAACCCGCGCGATGACACGCCAGTGCTATACGTCGGTGCAGCGCAGCGACACTCAGCTTCTGGCGGTGAAGAAAATAGCGGGTGAGATGATCGCCGATCACTTCCTCGACCTCAGCCGCTACTCGGCTGCGGCCACGCCCTCCCGACGAGACCTTCGTCAGAAGATCGGTGACTGTCCCCGTCCCGTTCCTGAGCCTGCCGACCAACGTGTAGACCTGCCGCCTGGACAATCCCAACCGTTGCGCGGCATCGTCGACCGCTTCCGAACGCACCGAATGCATCTCCAGCAAGGGAGCCAGGACAGCGAAACGGGCCTCGGCCTGGGACCACCGCTCCCCCGACGCTGTCAGCACACCGGTCTCCACGACGTCGAGCTTGTCGGGGTCCACCACAAGCCTCCCTGTCACCGAGAGCCGAACGTGCGACCGTGCACCGCACTTCTGACATCAGAATGTCAGAAGACACGTGCACTCACCCTCGAAACGCCTGCAAAGAGTGCAGCCGTCTTCTGAAGTTGACACCTCGGGACAAACAGGGTCGTTCGACGGTCTAGTCGACGTTCATGACTGCCGTGCAGCCCCACCCCCTACTGCAACCCGTACGCGACCCCAGCGGCGGCGACGCGGCAGCGGCGTGGGCGGCGATCGTGCGCGAGGAACCGCGGTATCCGCGAGTGTCGGTATCGGCGAACGTTCGTATCCCGATGAGCGACGGCACAGCGCTGCGCGCGTACGTCGTCCGCCCCGCCGACGCATCGGGTAAGGCGGTGACGGGGAGTTTTCCCACCGTCCTGAATCTGACGCCGTACAACAAGCTGCTGATCAAGAGCATCGACACGATCCTCGAGACCCCTGTTCTCGGTCGTGCGATCAGAGCCTTCTCGTCCGCGTTCGACCTCACCGGAACCCGTTTCGACGGCATCACCGAGATCACCCGAGTGGTTGCAGGCGGGGCGGCGGACCTGCTGTCGGTCAACCGGCACCTCGTCCGCAGCGGGTACGTTCAGATGATCGTCGATGTCCGCGGCACCGGCAGTTCCTCGGGCACCTGGGACGTGCTGGGCACCCGCGAACAACTCGATTCCCTCGAGGTGATCGACTGGGCCCGACGCCAGTACTGGTGCAACGGCAGGGTGGGAATGGCCGGCATCTCGTACTCGGCGATCAATGCGCTGCAGGCCGCAGCCAAGCAACCCGCCGGGCTCGACGCGATCTTCGCCGTCGAGGGCTCGGTGGACATCGTCCGCGAGATCTTCGCAACCGGAGGGGCCACCTCGGCGTTCATCCCGCTGTGGCTCACCGCCGTCAACGCATTGAAGTGGGCACCGGCCATCGGCGGCATCGACACGTTCACCTGGCTCCGCGATCGCACCCTGTCCCCCGCCACCAACCTGTTCGATCTGGCCAAAGGCTTTGTCACAGGACGAGATTCACGAATCTACGACGACGAGTACTACGACACCATCGACGCCGCCATCGAGGACATCGCGGTGCCGACATTCTTGTACGGCTGCTGGCACGACATCTTCGGCGGCTCCGCCCCCGACATCTACAACCGGCTGTCCCTCGAACGCGGATCGAAGCAGTTGCTCGTCGGTGACGGGTACCACGGCAACCCCGGAATCGGGTTCGGCGAACCGGGCTTTCCACCGCGTCTCGATATGCTCGAGCGAGCCTGGTTCGACAAGTGGCTACGCGACATCGACAACGGAATCGAGAACTACGGCCCCGTCACGTTGCGTCAACAGGGCGGCAATTGGACTGCGCACGGCCGCTTTCCGGCTCCGCGGGCGCAACCACGCAGGCTGTACCTGTCGGCGACGCCCTCAGGAACGGCAGCCCACGCCGTAGCCGACGGCAGCCTCACGACCGAACCGGCCACGTCCCGCGACATCCTGACGGTGCGGCCCTCGTTGCGGGCCGTCGTCTCGCGTGACACCACCCAGGTACTCGCCGGCGTGACGGCAGTGTTGGGGGGCGGATTCACCTACGACAACCGGTTCGCCGAAGGTGCCGCAGTCACCTTCACCACCGGTCCGGCCGAGTCGGACGCCGTTCTGTCCGGTCCGATGAATCTGCATCTTCGAGTGGTCTGCCACGCACGGGAAGCGTTGTGGGCCATCATGATCTGCGACGTCGCTCCCGACGGGACCTCGACGGTGCTCAGCAACGGCGCTCTTCTGGCCTCGCGTCGAGCCGTGGACGACGAACGTTCCTTGTTCGCGCCGAACGGCGACTACACCCGGCCCTACCACCCGCTCACCGAAGCGGCGCTGCTTCCGGTACCCATCGGCGAACCCATCGTTCTCGATATCGACATTCTCACCACCGAGGCCGTCATCGCCACTGGCCACCGACTCCGGGTCGACGTATTCGCCACCGACACACCACGGTTCATCCCGATCTTGCCGGACCTACTGCGCACTCGACTACGCAAACAGGACATCAGCATCGACCCGGAAAGCCCGAGCTACCTGGTGGTGCCCATACTCGGTGAGCCGGGCTGGTAGGAACGACATCATGAGAATCGAACAAGGCATCGCGCCGGCGAACTCCGTCGAGATCGCGTACGAGGACATGGGTTCGGTCGATGACCCTGCGGTCCTGCTGATCATGGGCCTGTCCGCGCAATTGACGTTGTGGCCCATGGATTTCTGTACCCGCCTCGTCGATGCGGGATACCGAGTGATCCGCATCGACAACCGCGACATCGGACTGTCCACGAAGATGACCGGGCAAAAGGTGCGGGGATCCCAGATCCTCCGAATGATCCGACACGAGCTCGGGATGTCTTCCGACGTGCCCTACACGATCGTCGACATGGCCGCCGACGCCGTAGGAGTACTCGATCACCTCGGCATCGATACCGTGCACGTCGTCGGTGCATCGATGGGAGGCATGATCACTCAGGTCTTCGCCGGTAGTTACCCCGAACGAACCGAATCGGTGGGCATTCTCTTCTCGAGCACCAACGAGCCGTTCCTGCCTCCGCCGGACCCACGCGCCCTGCTGCCCCTGCTCGGTGGCGTCGGGAAGGACGCCACGAAAGAGGAAATCATCGCGCATTCGGCAAAGACGTTGTCCACCATCGGCTCTCCCGGCTTCCGCACTCCGCTCGAGGAACAACTGGAGATCGCGCAGGTGATGTACGAGCGGAACTACAACCCCTCGGGCGTCGTGCGGCAGATGGCTGCGATCACCGGCACCGGCAGCCTGCGGCCGTACGCGAAGAAGATCACCGCGCCGACGACCGTCATTCACGGGACCGCCGACAGACTGGTCCGACCGTCGTGCGGCAAGGCCATCGCCCGCGCCGTTCCCGGTGCCGAGCTGACGCTGATAGACGGCATGGCCCACGACCTACCCGCCGCGTTGCTCGACCGCATCAGCGGCATCGTCCTGGCCAACTTCGCTCGCGCGAACGCGGCCTAGATCCTCGGCAAGACCCTACGACGAAGGCCGGCCTCCCTGGGGAGACCGGCCTTCGTTCGCAGATACGAAATTACGCGTTCGCGTCGTCCTCGAGGAGGTTGCGCGTGCGGTTCGGATCGACCTGGACGCCGGGTCCGGTGGTGGTCGAGACGGTGACCTTCTTGACGTAACGACCCTTGGCCGACGACGGCTTCGCACGCAGGATCTCGTCCAGCGCTGCGCCGTAGTTCTCCACCAGCTTGGTCTCGTCGAACGAGGCCTTACCGATGACGAAGTGCAGGTTGGCCTGCTTGTCGACGCGGAAGTTGATCTTGCCGCCCTTGATGTCGTTGACGGCCTTGGTCACATCGTTGGTGACCGTGCCCGTCTTCGGGTTCGGCATCAGGCCACGCGGTCCGAGGACACGGGCAATGCGGCCGACCTTGGCCATCTGATCGGGGGTGGCGATCGCGGCGTCGAAGTCCAGGAAACCGCCCTGGATGCGCTCGATCAGATCTTCTGCTCCGACGACGTCGGCTCCTGCTGCCTCGGCCTCTGCAGCCTTCTCACCAGCGGCGAAAACAATAACCCGAGCGGTCTTGCCGGTGCCGTGGGGAAGGTTGACGGTGCCGCGCACCATCTGATCCGCCTTGCGGGGATCGACGCCGAGTCGCACTGCAACCTCGACGGTGGGGTCGAACTTGCTCGACGCGGTCTCCTTGGCCAACTTGGCGGCTTCGAGAGGAGAGTAGAGATTGTCCTGGTCGATCTTTGCGGCCTGCTCGAGGTAGGCCTTGCTGCGCTTTGCCATGTCTTGCTGTCCTTCGTTCGAGTTCAGTGTGGTTGACGAGCCTGGCCGGCTCTCCCACGTGTACTTCGGTTACTGCAGAGAGCTGGTAATCAGCCTTCGACCGTGATGCCCATCGAGCGAGCAGTGCCGGCGATGATCTTCGCGGCCTGATCGATGTCGTTGGCGTTGAGGTCTTCCTGCTTGGTCTTGGCGATCTCGCGCACCTGATCCATGGTCACCTTGGCGACCTTGGTCTTGTGCGGCTCGCCGGAGCCCTTTGCCACGCCTGCAGCCTTGAGCAGCAGCTTGGCAGCGGGAGGAGTCTTGAGCTTGAAGTCGAACGTGCGGTCTTCGTAGACCGAGATCTCGACCGGTACGACGTTGCCGCGCTGCGACTCGGTCGCGGCGTTGTACGCCTTGCAGAACTCCATGATGTTGACGCCGTGCTGGCCCAATGCGGGGCCGACGGGCGGTGCCGGGTTGGCGGCACCGGCCTGGATCTGAAGCTTGATGATCCCGGCTAGCTTCTTCTTCTTCGGGGGCATTTCTTTTTCCTTGTATTCGCTCGGGTTTCTTGCGGTTGCTACTGCAAGTCTGTGCGCGCGGCTTCTAGATCTTGGAGACCTGGGTGAAGCCGAGCTCGACCGGGGTTTCACGGCCGAAGATCGATACCAACACCTTGAGCTTCTGCTGCTCTGCGTTGACCTCGCTGATGCTGGCGGGGAGAGTCGCGAACGGGCCGTCCATGACGGTGACCGACTCGCCGACCTCGAAGTCGACCTCGATGGTCGGCTTCGACGTGGTGTCGCCGCTCTGGTCGCTTGCGCCTGCGGTCGCTTTCGCGTCCTTCTTGGCACCTTCCTGCGGCATGAGGAACTTGACGACTTCGTTGATGGTCAACGGTGACGGACGCGACGTCGCACCGACGAATCCGGTGACGCCGGGGGTGTTGCGCACCGCGCCCCAGGACTCGTCGTTGAGTTCCATGCGGACCAGGATGTAGCCGGGCAGAACCTTGCGGTTGACCTGCTTGCGCTGGCCGTTCTTGATCTCGGTGACCTCTTCGGTGGGAACTTCCACCTGGAAGATGTAGTCGCCGACGTCGAGGTTCTGCACACGGGTCTCGAGGTTGGCCTTGACCTTGTTCTCGTATCCGGCGTACGAGTGGATGACGTACCAGTCGCCGGGAGCGCGACGCAGAGCCGCCTTCATCTCGGCGACGGGATCCTCGGGCTCTGCCGTGACGTCGGCGTCAGCGGCCTCGTCGCCTTCGGCGGCAACGTCGTCCCCGGCGGCAGCGGCCACGTCGGCCTTGATTGCTTCGTCGGTCTCGCGGTCCTGAGCGGCCTGCTCCGCTTCGAGGCCCTGCTTGGTCGCCTCGACATCGGCGTCGAATGCGGCCACTTCGGTGGCGTCGTTGTGCGGCGTGCTCACGTCAGCACCCTTTCTCTAGTTTCCTGCTCGGTTCGATCGTCGAAAAGTCGGCCGTCTCGGTCAGCCGAACAGCCAGCCGACGCCCTTGATGAACAACACGTCGAGACCGCTGATGTACGCGACCATGAACGTCAGGAAGACGAGCACGACGGTGGTGTAGGTGACCATCTGCTTCTTGTTCGGCCAGATGACCTTGCGCAGTTCGGCAACAACCTCGCGGAAGAACTGCAGCAGCCGCAGAAAAACGTTGGGCCGCTTGTCTGCCTTGGCCTTGCCCGAACGTCCCTTGCCGGACGTGGCTTTCGTGGACGCGCTCGCAGTCTTCGTCATCGACACCGAGGCAGCACCGGTGCTGCGTGACCTGCTCGACGATCGCTTACCAGTGGGTACGACAGCCTCCGCAGAAGATCCACCGGCAGACGTATCAGCATCGGAGAGACGGCCCTCGGAGCCAGGTACGACGTCGTCTGGGGCCGAAGAGTCCTCGAACTCCCCCGATCGACCGTCGCGCTTACCGCGCTCCTCGCTCACGTCGTTCCTCTCAGTTGCTGACACCTTGGGCAGGGGCGACAGGACTTGAACCTGCAACCTACGGTTTTGGAGACCGTTGCTCTACCAATTGAGCTACGCCCCTTCGGCCGAAACTTCTCAGCCGCTCTGGTGTCCATCCGACTCACACGCACGAACCCACGTAACCTCGGGAAGAGGACGCGGGCAGCGCAGAGCGCCGGATTACCCCAGAAATCTCAGTGTACTGCACACTCTTCGGAACAGATAAATCCCGTCGTCCCGGCCACGAACTGCTTCTGCCGGATCGACATGCTCAGGCCAAACGTACCGTTGCGGTAGCTCGCCCGAAAATCTTCTTGCCCTCGAACTTCGCCACGATGGCAATCACGGCAGTTCGCTCCTCGGCGTCCATCGTCTTGATCTTGCCGGTGAACTCGACCTGCGCCGCCGAATCCGCCGGGACGAACACCGAGCTGGTGAAGCGCACGTTGTACTCGGTGACCGCACCCGGATCGCCGAGCCATGACGTGACGAAACCGGCACCGAGGCCCATCGTCAGCATGCCGTGCGCGATCACGTTGTCCAATCCGGCCAGCGCGACAACCTCGTCACTCCAGTGGATCGGGTTGGGATCGCCGGACACACCTGCGTAGTTCACCAGGTCGCCGCGGGTCAAGGACACGACTCGCTCGGGCAGCTCCTCGCCGACGGACACGTCGTCGAAACTACGAAGCGCCATGCCTGATCACTTCCTTGACCGCATGGGCGATGTTCTCGTCGATCTCCCCGCCGGTCCGCGCCACGATGGTCGTCCACGTGGTCTGTACGAGATCACCGTTCTGGTCGGTGATGATGTTCTTCGTGGTCATGATGTCGCTGCCGCTCATCTGCCGGAAGGACTCGAGGTACACGTCGCAGAAGATTCGATCGCCGACCTGAATCGGGCGATGGAATTCCAGTCGTTGGTCGGTCTGCAGAATCTGGCTCGGGTCGTAACCGGTGATGACCTCTTGCAGCATCCGGGTCTGCGCACTGATTCCGAGCAGGGAAATGAAGGTCAAGGGCGCGAGGAGACCGTCGTAACCGAGGCCCTTCGCTGCGTCCTCGTCGTGATGCGCGGGATGAAAATCCTGGACGGCACGCGCGTATTCACGAACCTTCTCGCGGCCGACCTCGTAGAAGTCGTCGACGCGGAAATGAGAACCGACCATGGACGCCGCGTGTGCGGATGCATCCATGGTCGGGACATCGTGTGGAGCTTGTGACACGGAAAACCTTTTCTACCCTGGACGCAAGAGCCGTTAGGGGGAGAAAATGTGACCTAACGCCGGGCGCCGACTAGAGATCGGAACTGCGAACCAGCGAGCCGTGCAATCTAGCGAGATTCGCGGTGAGCCCGGTGCGTTCCGCAGTTGGAGCAGAACTTCTTCAGCTCGATGCGGTCGGGGTCGTTCCGACGGTTCTTCTTGGTGATGTAGTTGCGGTGCTTGCAAACCTCGCAGGCCAAGGTGATCTTGGGCCGCACATCGGTGGAGGAGGCCACTGGACGCCTACTTTCGGGTAAATCTGATCTGGGTCAATCAGGACTGTTCATGGGTGCTACTGGTCGTGCTTGCCTACTGTGTAGCGGTGACCGGACTTGAACCGGCGACGCAACGATTATGAGTCGTTTGCTCTACCAACTGAGCTACACCGCCTCAGGTGCTCATCGTCTACCATCCCACGTGAGGAACTCGACGTCGAGCAATCCAATCCAGCGAGCCCCCTAACGGAATCGAACCGTTGACCTTTTCCTTACCATGGAAACGCTCTACCGACTGAGCTAAGGGGGCGGGATCAGCACTCGCATGCCGTGCGCTGAAGCCTCCAAGAGGTTACACATTCCGAGCGCCCAGTACCAAATTACGTGGTCAGCGGCCCATGCATGTCCTCTTCACATGGAAACCCCAGCGAGAGAAACACTCGCCGGGGTTCCAGGTGTGGCAGATGTAGGATTCGAACCTACGTAGGCATAAGCCGACGGATTTACAGTCCGCTCCCATTGGCCGCTCGGGCAATCTGCCGTGCTGCGATCGAAGCTCGTACTGCTCTTCGGCGCGGTGAGAAGAATACAACGAACGTCCCCCCGGAACGCAAACCGGGTGGATACGGTCGGTAGCGGGCCGATAAAGTCCCTGCAGGATGTGGTCCGACACCATCGCCACATCAAATATTTCGATTCGACTGGAGAGTGTGAGAAGTGGCTGATTCGTCCTTCGACGTAGTGAGCAAAGTCGACCGCCAGGAAGTGGACAACGCTCTGGGACAGGCCGCGAAGGAGCTGGCGACCCGCTTCGACTTCCGCGGATCCGACACCAGCATCGAATGGTCCGGTAGCGGCGAGGCGGAGACCATCGTCATCACGTCCGAATCCGAGGAGAAGGTCAAAGCGGCCCTGGACGTGTTCAAGGAAAAGCTGATCCGCCGCGACGTCTCGCTCAAGGCGTTCGAGACCAACGATCCTGCCGCGTCGGGCAAGGTCTACAAGGTCACCGGCAAGCTCGTCCAGGGCATCAGCACCGAGAACGCCAAGAAGATCTCGAAGAAGATCCGCGACGACGGCCCCAAGGGCGTCAAAGCGCAGATCCAGGGCGACGAGCTGCGCGTGAGCAGCAAGAAGCGCGACGACCTCCAGGCGATCCAACAGTTGCTCAAGAGCGAGGACTTCGGAATCGCCTTGCAGTTCGTCAACTACCGATAGAGCGGCTCCTCACCTGGGTCGTTCCGCAGGCTCCACTCCTGCGCCGCACGTGAGTACAACTTCGTAGCAGGGGTCGAAGTTTCGTTCACGTGCGGCGCAGCCGCTCAATACGGCCGGTGGCCGGCCATCCGTTCGAGTCGCTCGATGCGGTCGGCCATCGGCGGGTGGGTGGCGAAGAGCGCACCCGCCTTGTCGCCGAGCCGGAACGGATTGGCGATCATCAGATGTGACTCTGCCGCCAGCCGCGGCTCCGGTGGCAGCGGTGCCAGCTGCACTCCCTGCTCGAGCTTGCGGAGCGCCGAGGCCAGCGCCAACGGATCGCCGGTCAGCTCGGCCCCGGACTGGTCGGCTTGGTACTCACGCGAGCGGGAGACCGCGAGGCGAACCAGGCTGGCCGCAATGGGTCCCAGCATCGACACCAGCAGCAGCGCGAGCGGGTTCGGTCCCCCGTTGCCGCGTCCGCCGAAGACATTGGCGAAGAACGCCAGGTTGGCCAGACCCGAGATGACCGACGCCATCGCACCCGCAACCGACGAGATCAGGATGTCGCGGTTGTAGACGTGCGACAGCTCGTGGCCGAGCACCGCGCGCAGTTCCCGCTCGTCGAGGATTCGCAGAATGCCCTCGGTGCAGCACACGGCTGCGTTGCGTGGGTTTCGCCCGGTGGCGAAAGCGTTGGGATTGTTGGTGGGGCTCACGTACAGCGCGGGCATCGGCTGATGAGCGGCCGTAGCCAACTCGCGCACGATGCGATACATCGCCGGCTGCTCGAGCTCGGTCACCGGCACCGCATGCATCGACCGCAAGGCCATCTTCGCGCTGTTGAAATACGCGTAGCCGTTCACGCCCACGGCCAAGACGACGGACCCGATCAGAATCATCGAATTGCCGAACAACGAGCCGATGAAAACGATGAGTGCGGACATCCCGACCAGCAGGCCGAAAGTCTTCGCGCCGTTCGCGTAACTGTTCACTGTTACTGGTGCCTCCTCGTACCGGGTGTTCCTACCCGATTCAACGAAAACACCAGGACCTGCAGTTCCCGCCTGGAGGGTCGCTAGCCGACGCGTTCGACGGTGTAGTTCACCAACCGTCCGAGCGCATCGTTGGCCGGTCCCTGCGGCAGCTGCGCGAGCTCTGCATGAGCCCGAGCTGCGAATTCGCCGAGCGTCTTCTTGGCCGAGACCATTCCCGGCGAGCGCTGCAACAGCTCGAGGGCCTCGGTGACGAGCGCGTCCTCGGTGACCGGGCCGGCCAGGATCTCGCGCAGCCGATCGCCGTCGGCACCTTCTTCGCGGAGCGCGAACAGCACCGGCAGAGTGTGTACACCCTCGCGAAGGTCGGTGCCGGGGGTCTTGCCGGACTGCTCGGTGGCCGAGGAGATGTCGATGATGTCGTCGGAGATCTGGAACGCGGTGCCGACGGCGTCACCGAGGCGCTCGAGGCGTCCCACGTGCTCGGCGTCGCCCCCACTGAACGTTCCACCGAAGCGTCCACACGAGGCGATGAGCGATCCGGTCTTCTCCCACACGACCTTCAGGTAGTGCGCGACGGGATCCTCGGTGCCCTTGGCTCCGATCGTCTCGCGCATCTGACCGGTGACCAGCTCGGCGAACGTCTCGGCGATGATCCGAACGGCGTCGGGACCGAGGGTGGACACCAGCCTCGACGCGTGCGCGAACAGGTAGTCGCCCGCGAGAATCGCCACACTGTTGCCCCAGCGTGAGTTCGCGCTCTCCGCACCTCGGCGCATCGACGCCTCGTCCATGACGTCGTCGTGATAGAGCGTGGCGAGGTGAACCAGTTCGACGACCGTGGCGGCGGTGACGATCGCAGGATCGGTCGGCGACGGCCCGAGCTGGCCGGTGAGCACCGTGAACAGGGGCCGGAAGCGTTTTCCGCCGGCCTTGGCCAGGTGCAGCGCGGCCTCGGTCAGGAACTCTTCTCCATCGGAGAGTTCGCTGATCATCAGCTCTTCGACGCGTGCGAGGCCGTCGGCGACGGATCGCGCGAGCTCAGGGTCACCCAGGTCGACTCCGGCAACGACCGTTGCTACGGCAGCGTCGTCTGTACTCACGATGTTGGTCCCTGTCCTGTCGTCGACATGCCGGCGGGAGCAGCAACTGCGCTACTGCTCGCCTTCTACCGTAGTGAACCTAGCGTGCACACAGGTGCGACGGTGTCACCGACCACAGGTGACGCTTCACTCACCCAGGTTGCCGGAAATGACTTCGAGGGTCGCGGCCATCGCCGCCGACGCCTTGTCCCCCAATGCGTCGGTCAGCGCCGCCATCAGTCCCTCCAGCAGGATCACGTGCGGAATCCGGCTGGTGACGGCGAGTTCACGCTGGAAACTGAGATCTCGCATGCCCACCACCAGGGCTATGTCCGACGCGGCCGCCAGAGTCGACCGGGCGAACGACGTCACCGACACCACGGTGGCCCCGCGCTCCCGAGCGGCCTGCGCGGCCTTGGTCGACGCGCTCGTCGCGCCCGATCCGCTGATGATCAGGGCGACGTCACGGTCGGTGAGAAGCCGAACGGCAACCTGTTGGGCAATGGAGTCGGTGGGTGCGTGCGAGCGCAGACCCAGAGACCGCATCCGGGAATCGGTATCGGCGGCCAGCGCAGCCGAGAGCCCGTTTCCGATGACCACGATCGACTCGGCACCGGCGAGGGTGGACACGGCGCGCGTGACGTCCTCGTTGGTGAGTAGAGCCGTCATCGCCGCGATGGACTCTCCGACGTGGGCGAAGGTCTCGGTGACGATCGCGAACGGGCCGTCAGCCGAACGTTCCTGGGTGGGCAGGGCGCGCGCCGCGTCGCGCGCGAGCAGCACCCGGAGTTGCTGATACCCGCCGAAGCCGAGACTCTGGCAGGTGCGGACCACCGACGCCCGCGATGCGCCTGCTGCATCGGCCACCTGCTGCGAGGACATCTCGACGATGTCGGCGGGACGTTCGAGAAAGACTTCGGCGACGGCCCGCTCGGCCGGCAGCAACGAGGGAATGATCGATCTGATGTGCGGGACGACTCCACCCGGCGCGAGATCCATGCTCATATCTTGCTCATATCGTTCTGTGCCGGCCCCAGTGTCCGTCGATGATGCGGCGACGCACCCGCCCGGAGATCTGATCGATGATCACAGTGATGACCACGACGACGATCAGCAGCATGCCCACCGCACCCCACTGCCGGTACTGCACGTTGTCGACCAGCATGCTGCCGATTCCGCCTGCACCGATCAGACCCAGGATGGCCGACGCCCGAACGTTGATCTCGAAGCGATAGAGCCAGAACGCGAACACCTCGGGGGCGACGTCGGTCCACAGTCCCCACCGCACGATCTGCGCCGTAGAACCTCCAGCGGCCCGGGCCGCTTCGATCGGCCCCTTCTCGGCACCTTCGATGGCCTCGTATCCCCACTTGCCGAGGGTGCCCACCGAGCCGATGGCGATGGCGAGCGCTCCGGTGAACGCGGTGAGCCCGGTGACCGACAGGATGAGAATCGCGATGACGACCTCCGGCACCGCCCTGATGACGGCGAACACCACACGCAGCGGCCACCGCAGCCAGAGCGGCCCGATGTTCGCGGCCGCGAGGAAGCTGAGCGGAAACGACACGATGATGCCGAGCACCGTTCCGAACCACGCCATCTGCACCGATTCGATGGTGGCCGAGACGGCCTTGCCCAGCGCGGAGACGTCGGGCGGCACGAACATCAGCCCTGCGTAGCGCACCAGGTTCTGCGGTAGCTCCAGCAGCCTGTCCCAGCGAATCTCGATGCCGTACAACGACAGTGCGAACAGTGCGACGATGCCGGCCCACACCGCGGTGCGCAGGGGGTTGCGCGGTTTCCGCGGCCGAGCCGGGGTGACGCGTGCGGTGCGGTCGATGACGCTCATCCGACCAACTTTCGACGGGCCCAGGACGAGATCAGTTCCAGCACCAGGACGATGACGAGAATCTCGAGGATGATGAGGCTGAGTTGGTGATACTTGTAGAAGGTGCGGACGTTGTCGATGAGCATGCCGAGGCCTCCTGCACCGACGAGCCCGATGACCGCCGAGGCGCGGACGTTCAGCTCCAACGTGTAGAGACTCTGCGAGACGAACGCCGGAAAGATCTGCGGCGCAACAGCACTCCGATCGGCCGCGATCCAGGTGCCGCCGGCAGCGAGGGCCGCTTCCTGCGGACCACGATCGACGGAGTCCAGTGCCTCGGAGACGAGCTTGACGATGATGCCGACGTTGAACAGGATCAGCGCCAGAATTCCCGACAGCGCTCCGGTGCCGACCACCGCGACCAACACCGCCGCGTACAGCAGATCCGGCACTGCGCGTACGACATTCATGATTCCGCGCACGGCCATCAGCAACGGTCGATTCGGGTTGGTGACATGCGAGGCCGCAAAACTGAGCGGGAGGGAGATCGCGGCTCCGATCGCCGTCGCGATGACAGCCATCTGCAGCGTCTCGAGGATCGCATCGACGGTCTCGGGGAAAAACCAGTAGTCGGGTTGCATCAGCTGAACGAGCTTGCCGGTCGCATTGCCCCAGTTGTCGATGATGTCGCCCAGGTCGACACCGATGCCGATCCCGGCCCAGATCGTGATGACGGCGATGACGGCAAGGACAACAACGGTTTTCCAGGCCGAACGCGGTTTCGCCGGCCTGGTTGCGAGCGGCGTGATCACAGCTCTGCCTTGGCTTCCAGGACGTCCTCGGCGGTGAGCGAGCGTCCGTAGATACTCTCGAACACCGATTCGTCGGCGTCGCGGCCATGGCCGTCGAACACGACCTTCCCGTCCCGCAGCCCGATCAGCCGGTCGCCGTAGCGTCTGGCAAGATCGAGAAAGTGCAGATTGACGACGACCGTGATGCCGAGATCGGCGTTGATGCGTTGCAGATCCCGCATGACGACGTGCGAGGTCGGCGGATCGAGCGAGGCCACCGGTTCGTCCGCGAGGATCACCCGCGGCCCTTGCGCCAATGCTCGCGCGATGGCGACCCGCTGCTGCTGACCACCGGAGAGCGACGACGCCTTCTCGTAGGCCTTGCCGACGATCTCGACACGTTCGAGGGCCTGCATTCCCAGCTCGGTGTCCTCGGCCGACCACGCACCGAGCAGCGTTCGCCACATCGGCGAGCTGTGCAGTCGTCCCATCATCACGTTGTTCAACACGCTGGTGCGCTTGGCGAGGTTGAAGCCCTGAAAGATCATTCCGATGTCGCCGCGCAGATCCCGTAACCCCTTGCTGCTGAGGTTGTTCACAGCGCGATCACCGACCGTCACAGTGCCGGAGGTGACCGGAACGAGGCCGTTGATGGTGCGAATCAGTGTGGACTTTCCTGCGCCCGACAATCCGACGACGGCAACCATCTGGCCCGCTGGAATCTCCAGCGTCACGCCGTCGAGCGCGGCATGGCCGCCCGCATAGGTGACCGAGACGTTGTCGAATGCGATGCTGTCGCCGCTCATCCGAGTCAGTTCCCCAGGCCGATGGAGTCCGCCTCGGTCTGCGCCTGCTGCAGCGCGGCGGGATCGGCCTTGTCGAGCCCGGTGATCTGATAGATCGCCGTCAGGGCATCGACACCCTCGGGGGTGGACGCGTAATCCTCCATCGCGTCCGAGATGCGCTGCTGCAGATCAGGGCTGAGCGAACTGCTGATCGAGACACCGTCGTTGGGGATCTCGTTGGTCAGCGCGAAGACCACCAGATTCTTCGCCACATCGGGGGTGTCCTTCACGACGGTCTCGCGGGCGTCCCAGAACGACACACCCACCTCGTCGTCGCCATTGTTCACCGACAGCACTGCCGCCGGGTGCGAGGTGACCTGCGTCAGGTCGAGGTCGGTGGTCGAGTCGATGCCCGCAGCCTTCAGGGCGGCGGAGGGGAAGACGAATCCGGCCGAGGACGCGGACTGCAGCATGACGGTTTTTGCGTCCTTCATCTTGCTCAGCGAGTCGAGTCCTGCTGGGCCCGTGCCACCTTCGGTGCCGTTGCAATACAGCAAGCCGTTGGCTCCGGTGACGGGAGCGTCGTCGCAGTACTTGTCGGGGTTGTTGGTGTAGAACTGCGCCGCATACGTGGTCTTGCCCTTGCGGACGGTCTGCAGAGCCGGCTCGGCGCCGTACTTGTTGCAGGCCTGCACCATCTGCAGCGGCGGCAGCATGCCGATCTGCGCCTGGTTCGCACCGATGGCCTCCACCGCTGCCTGGTAGTCCTGGGTGATGACGCCGCGGACGGGGATGTCGAGGCGCTCGGTCAGCGCGTCCTGCAACGGCTTGACGGTCTCGACGAGCTTGTTCGCGTCACCCGAGGGAACGAGGGCCAGCGTCAGCTCGGACGGGTCGGCCGCATCTGCAGCACTGGACCCGGTGCAGGGCGACGCAGCCGAGGACTCGGTGGTGGACTCGTCGCGGGCACCGCATCCGGCCAACGAGGCGGTGAGCAGTCCGGTGGCTACCACCGCGAGCAAGGGTGTACGAATTCTCATGACTGTCCTTCGTGAGTGAGTGCGAATGCTGCTGGATCGGTGGACCATTCGAGGAGTGCGTCGTACATGACCGGAAACGTCGAGGCGCAGAATGTCGCCTCGGGCCGAGGATGACCGTGACGGTCGATGTAGGCGGTGACGGCACCGCGACGATGCGCGGCGTCGAGATCGTTGCGCCAGATGTCGCCGACGCTGGCCAGTTCATGCGGTGACCGCGTGTCCAGCAATGAGCCCACCAGCTCGGGCATCTTCTCGGGCTTACCTGCATCGGTGAACACACGGTCCATGCGCCCGATCAGGCCGAGACGCTCGAGGGTTTCCACCACGCCACGCTGTGGGGCATTGGTGGCCAGGACCACCTCGGCCGAGACACGACCGAGGAAGTCCTCGAGGCCGGCGGGAGCCCATACTTCGAGCTCTCCCGTCGCCAGGCGTTCACGGGAGTGTGCGTACGCAGCGGCGAGGGCGGCAGCATCGACGCCCACCGACAGCTGCTGAACGGCGGAGTAGCCATCCACGAACTCCCCCGCTCCGGTTTCCAAGAAAGCCGTCAACCCGGCGCGCAGCGTGTCGGCAGAGGCCGCGTCGAGAGAGTCGGCAACAGCGTCGGCGTACGCCCACACTGGGTCGTCTCCGAGGCAGACGGTGCCGTCGAAGTCGAGAAGGAGGATCGGTCGGTGCACGTGGGAGACGCTAGACCCGCCATGAACGATCCGTCCATAGATTTTGAATCTATGAAACAAGCGTTCACACGGCGTTAACCGGAGGCCCTCGCCGCACGCCTGCGCAAAATCGGGATACTGGAGTGTGTGAGCACTCCCCCGCAGTCCCCTCCCACCTCGACCGACGTCCTGGTCGTGGGTGCGGGCCCAGCAGGATCGTCCGCAGCGGCGTGGGCAGCGCGATCCGGCCGCGACGTCGTCCTCGTCGACGCAGCGGTCTTTCCTCGCGACAAGACCTGCGGCGATGGCCTGACGCCTCGCGCCGTCGCCGAACTCGATCAGCTCGGCCTCGGCGAATGGGTGCGCGGTAAAGCGCGAAATCGCGGTCTGCGGTTGAGCGGATTCGGCCAGGAACTGCAGCTCGAGTGGCCGAGCAAATCCCTGCCGACCGTCGGAAGTGCCGTACCCCGAACCGAATTGGACGATCGCATTCGCACTGTCGCCGTCGAATCCGGGGCGGTCATGGCCGAGGGGTCGAAGGCCGTTGCCGTCGCCCGTGAGGGCAACGCCGTCCGATCGGTGACTCTGCAGACCGTTACGGGAACACACGAAATCTCCTGCCGCACACTGATCGTCGCCGACGGCGTCCGCTCCACCCTGGGCAAACAACTCGGCCGGCAGTGGCATCGGGACACCGCGTTCGGCGTCGCGGCTCGCGCATACATCACCTCGGGACGCAGCGACGACGAGTGGATCAGCTCGCACCTCGAATTGCGTGACGCCGCAGGCACTCTGCAGCCCGGTTACGGCTGGGTCTTCCCGCTGAACGACGGGAACATCAACATCGGCGTCGGCACGCTCGCCACCGCCACGAGACCGGCAACCGGCGCGTTGCGGCCGCTGCTCGACCTCTACACCGAGCAGCGGCGTCCAGAATGGGCGTTGACAGGCGAGCTGCGCGCGGTGGCGTCGGCGCTGCTACCGATGGGCGGAGCGGTCTCCGGCGTCGCGGGTACCAACTGGGCCATCATCGGCGACGCCGCAGCGTGCGTGAACCCACTCAACGGCGAAGGCATCGACTACGGACTCGAAGGTGGCCGCATGGTCGTCGACCTGCTCGATCACCCCGACCTCACAGAAGCCTGGCCCACCCTGCTGCGCGAGCACTACGGACAGGCGTTCTCCATCGCGCGACGACTCGCCGGCCTGTTGACAGTGCCGAGATTCCTGCCCGCAGCGGGACCGGTGGGCATGCGCTCGCGGGCACTGATGAAGGTTGCCGTTCGCTGCATGGGCAACCTGATCACCGAAGCCGACAGCGACCTCGTGGCCCGCACCTGGCGGGCATCGGGAACCGGGTCACTGAAAATCGATTCCCGGCCGCCGTTTTCGTGATTGCTCGCTCCGCGGGCTCCGCTCGCGCCTTTTCCGTGAACCGTTCTACGGTCGAATTGCCTTGTGCAGCGCCACGATTCCGCCGGTAAGGTTGCGCCATTGTACGTCGGTCCAGCCGGCGTCGGCGATGCGCTGGGCCAATTGCTCTTGCGTCGGCCAGGCCCGGATCGACTCCGCGAGGTAGACGTAGGCATCGGGGTTACTGCTCACGGTGCGAGCGACTTTCGGCAACGCCTTCATCAGGTACTCCATGTACACGGTGCGGAACGGGCCGAACACCGGAGTGGAGAATTCCGACACCACGAGGCGTCCACCCGGCTTGGTGACGCGGGCGATCTCGCGCAGCCCGGCATCGAAATCCGAGACGTTGCGGAGGCCGAACGAGATGGTGGCGGCATCGAAGCTCGCGTCGGCGTAGGGCAGTGCCATGGCATCACCGGCAACCATCGGCACGCCGCGTTGCAGCCCGGCTTGCAGCATGCCCTTGGAGAAGTCGGTGGCCACGCACCAGGCTCCGCTGAGGCCGAGTTCGACCGTCGAGACGCCGGTGCCCGCGGCAAGGTCCAGTACTCGCTCACCCGGTTTCAGGTCCAGGGCTCGCCGCGTCAGCTTGCGCCAACTACGATCCTGCCCGAACGACAGAACCGTGTTGGTGATGTCGTATCGCCGAGCGACGCCGTCGAACATCGACGCCACCTCGTGGGGCTCTTTTGCCAGGGTTGCGCGTGATGTCTGGGCCACGAGGTCCAGACTACTCAAGCAATCTTTTGTATCCGCGGTGCTGTGATGCCTTGCACGTCGTAGTAATGGGAGATCAGCTCGTCGCAGATGGCCGGCCAGGTGCGGTGTAGAACCGACTTGCGGGCGGCGTCGCCGAAACGGGCGCGGGTGACGGGCTCGGCGAGGGCTCCGACTGCGCTCGGCAGCAATTCGGTGAACTTGTCGACCGGCAGCAGATAGCCGTTGCGGCAGTGCGAGATCAGATCGCGCGGGCCGCCGGCGTCCGGTCCGATGACGGGCACTCCGCTGGCAAGTGCTTCCTGCACTGCCTGGCAGAAGGTTTCGTGTTCGCCTGGATGCACGAAGATGTCGAAGCTGGCATAGGCCTGTGCGAGTTCGGCTCCGCCGAGTTGGCCGGTGAAGATGGCGTTCGGCATCAGCGCCTGCAAGGTTGCCGTGTCGGGTCCGCCGCCGACGATCACCAGCTGGATCGACGGATCCGTGGCCAGGACGGCAAGCCGCTCGACGTGCTTCTCGGGGGCGAGCCTGCCGACGAAGCCGACGATCAGTTTGTCTCCGGCTCCCCACTGGGTTCTGAGCGTCTGCGACTTGGCAGAGGGTGCGAAGCGGACCGCGTCCACTCCCCTGGCCCACCGATGGACGCGCGGGATGCCGTGCAGCTCCAAGGCGTCGACGGCGGAGGTGGACGGTGCCAGGGTGCGGGCCGCGCCGCGGTGCAGTCTCCTGGTCCAGCGCCACGCCGCCTTCGAGGTCAGGCCCAGGCCATAACTGGCGGCGAAACCGGCGACATCGGTCTGGTAGACGGCAACTGCGGGCACGTCCAACCGGTTGGCGGCGGCCAGGCCGCCGGCTCCGAGCAGGAACGGCGAGGCCAGATGTACGACGTCGGGGGCGAATTCGCGCAAGGCCGACACCATCCCGAGTCCGGGCACCCCGACGGGCAACGAGCTCACCTTCGGAACCATCACGGACGGCACCCGATACACCGGAACGTTGTCGTGCCACGTTTCGGCCTTCGGGCCGGACGGATTGTCCGGGGCGATGACGATGGCATCGTGCCCGGTCCTGTCGAGGTGTTCGAGGACACGGATCACCGAGTGGGTGACGCCGTTCATGTTGGGTAAGAACGATTCCGCAACGATGGCTACTCGCACGGTCCTCAGTGTGGGCGGCCTCGCCGTCGACCAGGTATGGACAACGTTACGTGTGGGCCAACGTCACACGAATTGCGTGATCACCCACGACGGATCGGGGTTGGTGCGGTGCTCGGACGGGGCGAACACCGTCGGGACCGTCTCGTTGCCGTAGTTGACCGACCGGACCCGCGCTGCCGCTGCCGGATCCTGACGGATGCTCGTCCACACTGCTTTCTTCCCGCGCAGCAACAGGGCCACCCGCAGCCGCAGGCAGAAGATGCATCCCGGCCGCCAGTAGATCAACGGAACGGACCGGTCCGCGGCGAGCACTCGTGAAGCATCGTCGGACAGAGAACGCGGATACAGCACCGGAGTCGTCAGAACGAGCAGGAACACCACGACAAGCACCATCACGACGATCGAGGACGCGATGTTGCCGAAGTTCACCAACGCGAACCCGGCCACTGCGGCGAGAGCGGCGATGACCCACTGCTTGGCATTACGCATATTCGGCCTCCTTGCGCTGTGTCTCCTTGCGACGGAGCCAGAACAATACGGGCCCCGCGATGAGCCAGGTAACGACGATGACCGATCCTGCCGGGACGATGGCGACGGTGGCGTCACGGCCGGCGACCCGCACCAGCAGCTCGACGTCGTCGGGTTCGGCCTTGTAGTACTCCACCTCGATGCGCTGGCCCGCGACGAGGTTGGTGGGATACAGGACGCCGAGCGCCGGGTTGTGCGTCACGCCGTCCGGAGTGATGAAGCTGACGGCCGACCGCAACTTGCCCGCCGACAGCACCTCGGCGGTGGCGGTGCCCTTGTCGGAATCGATGGTGACGTCGTTTCGCCACGCTCCGACCACCAGCAACACCGCCAACACCGAGATCGCGGTAGCGACCACGAGCACGATCAGCCGGGTCCTGCGCAGGGTTCGGCTGCCTCGGGCTGTGTCGGTCACTTCGACAGATTACTTCGCAGCCGATCGGGCTCGGCTCGGGTAGCGTCTGCTCTCATGTCTCGCAGCTTCGAACACACACTCCGCGCGTCCAATCCTCCCGCTGAAGTGCACGCAGCACTGACCAGTGAGGACCAGTGGATGGCGCGCTTCGCCAAGGCGAAGAAGACAGACGGGTACGAGCTGACCAAGCACGACGACGGCGGCCTGACGGTCGACATCTCCGAAGAGGTCGGCACCAACGAGCTCCCCGGATTCGTCACCAAGGTCATCAAGGGCAAGCTGATCGTCTCCCGCACCGATTACTGGGGTCCGCTCGAGGGCGACCACGCCGAGGGAACGCTGACCGGTAGCACCACCGGCCTTCCGGCGAAGATCACCGGCACGTTGTCACTGCAGCCCGACGGCACCGGCGCGAAGTTGATCATCGTGGGTGAATCGACGGTCAAGATCCCACTCGTCGGCGGCAAGATCGAGGACCTGATCAACAAGATGATCAAGGACATGATCGATCAGGAAACCGGCGAAACTCTCGAATGGGTTGCAGCGCAACAGAGCTAGAGCCGGGCGCGGATCGCCGCGTGCAGATCCCGCAATCCCGATCGCTCCGTGGTCACTTCCAACACTCTGATTCCCACGGCATGTGCGGTGAGTTCGGTTGCCAGCTCGGACAATTCGACCAACCGATGCTCGACGCGATAGGCCCCGCACAGCGCTCCGAGATCCATTCCGTGTGGTGTGCCGAAGACTCGCTCGAACACGCCGGCATACTGCGGATCCCCCTGCTCGAGCAGCTCGAAGATGCCACCGCCGTCGTCGTTGGCGACGACGATCGTCAGATCGTCGGGGCGCGGCTCGCCGGTTCCGATGAGCATGCCCGCCGCGTCGTGCAGGAACGTCAGATCACCGAGAAGCGCTATGGTGCGCCGCTTTCCGGCCATCGCGGCACCGATCGCCGTCGAGACGGTGCCGTCGATGCCGGCAACGCCGCGGTTGGACAGAACCTTCACCCCAGGGATCGGAGTCGAGACCAGGGCCGCGTCGCGCACAGGGTTGGAGGCTCCGAGCACCAGCTGATCGCCGGGCTGCAGCGCGGACATCACGACGTCGGCCACGTGCAGACCCGTAGGCTTGGGATGCTCTCGAAGTTGTTCGTGCACAGCCTTTTCAGCGCGCTCGGACAGCGCAGCGCAGCGGGCGATCCAGGCGGGATCGGGCGCACCGGTGGTGATGGCGCGGGTTCCTGTCGCCAGTACGTTGCCAGAGACGTCGGGCCAACGCGGCCCGGTGGTGAGCGCGATGACATCGACGGCGGGGTCGGCCAGCAGCGCCGAGACCTGACGGTGCAATGTCGGACGACCGGTGATGACGGCCTGACGCGGTTTCAGCTGCGCCAGAGCCAAGGGGTGCAACGCAATTCCGTGCAGCGGCGCGGTCGGCTCGGCGACGGTCGGCAAGCCGGCGAGCTCCGGACGGACGCCGCCGCCGTGTCCGGAGACGACCACGGTGTCAACCGAGAGATCGAGCTCGACCGGCACGTCCAACGTCGCCTGGGTGGTCGTCGTCCACGGCATTCCGTCCGGACGCCCTTCGGGCCGCGCCCCCGGATCGCCGAGGGCAGGAACCAGGGGTTCACGCAGTGGAATATCGAAGTGCACGGGTCCGGCGTTGCCCGAGCGCGCGCCGCGCGCAGCAGCGATGACTCGCGAGACCGCGCTGCGCCACTGACTGTTCTGTTTCGGCTCCTCTTCGGCCAGCCCGAGGCTGATGGTTGCGCGAACCTGGGATCCGAAGAGGCCGAGCTGCTCGATGGTCTGGTTGGCTCCGGTGCCGAGCATCTCGTAGGGCCGGTTGGCACTG
Source organism: Rhodococcoides navarretei (assembly GCF_038069675.1). Classification (NCBI taxonomy): domain Bacteria; kingdom Bacillati; phylum Actinomycetota; class Actinomycetes; order Mycobacteriales; family Nocardiaceae; genus Rhodococcoides; species Rhodococcoides navarretei. The sequence continues at coordinate 1,022,337 of NZ_JBBPCN010000001.1, read as the reverse complement.
ATGACGATCAGCGGGATGCGGGCGTAGTTCGCTTCGAGTACGGCGGGCCCGAGGTTTGCCACCGCCGTTCCCGACGTCATCACCACCGGTACGGGTTGGCCGCTACCCAGGCTCAGTCCGATGGCCAGAAATCCGGCGGTCCGTTCGTCGATCCGCATGTGCAATCGCAGACGTCCGGCCGCGTCGGCTTCCTGCAAAGCGAACGCCAACGGGGCGTTGCGCGAGCCGGGGCACAGCACGACGTCTTCGATGCCGCTGCGCGCCAGTTCGTCGACGACAGCAGTGGCCTGAGCGGTGGACGGATTCACAGTTTCCAGAGTGTCAGATGCTCCGGTCGGCCGCCGCAACCGGGCTTTGACAGTATTGAGAGGTGCGTACAGTCTTTCGACCCGAAGAGGTCACCCCACGTCGCTTCTACCAGCTGCTGACTGCGTCGGTAGTGCCCAGGCCCATCGCGTGGGTGTCCACCGTCTCCGCCGACGGTGTGGCGAACCTCGCGCCCTACAGCTTCTTCACGGTCTCCTCGGTGGAGCCACCGGTCGTGCAGTTCACGTCGGTGAGCCGCAAGGACAGTCTGCGCAACATCGAGGCCACCGGCGAGTTCGTCGTCAATCTGGCGACGGCGCCGTTGGTCGATCAGGTCAACGACAGCTCGGCGAGCTTCGATCACGGCGTCAGCGAGTTCGAGGCGGTCGGCATCGAGAGCGAACCCAGTGCGATCGTGACGCCGCCGCGTGTGGCGGCCGCACCGATCGCCATCGAAGCGACGCTGCATCGCGTCGTCGAGGTGGGAAACTGTTTCGTCGTCATGGGCACCGTCGTCGCGCTGTCGGTACGCCCCGAATTCCTCGCCGAGGACGGACTCCCCGAGTTCGAGACCATTGCCCCGCTCAGTCGCCTAGGCCGCACCGAGTGGGGATTGCCGCCCGAGGTTCGTGAGATCGAGCGACCTTCTTGATTCGCTGGCTGCTGCTGATAGCCGTCACGGTCGGACTGACCGTCGGAGCCGACGCGCTCGGGGTGCCGTCTGCTGCACTGTTCGTTGCGCTGTTGGTGGCCATCGTGTTCGCGCTCGCCGGGTGGGCTCCGACGACGGGCACCGAAAGAGCGCCGCTGCCACGCCGACTCGGGATGGCGGCTCAGGCGATACTCGGCGTCGAGATCGGGACGCTGGTGCAGCGCGAGACCCTGAGCTCACTCGGCGATACCTGGCTGCCGGTACTGCTGGCGTGCATCGGAACCCTGCTGCTGTCGATCGCGGCCGGCGCGCTGCTCGGGCTACGCAAAGACATCGATTCACTGACCGGCTCCCTCGCCCTCGTGGCAGGCGGAGCGTCGGGACTGGTGGCGATCACGCAGGAGCTCGGCGGCGACGAACGCGTGGTGGCGGTGGTGCAGTACCTCCGCGTCGTGCTGGTGACCACCACGTTGCCACTGGTTGCGACCCTGGTGTTCCAAGCGCAGCCCGGACAATCGCCGGTCACCGCCGATGTGCACGAGGCGCTCTGGATAGATCTCGCCTTCGTCCTGATCTGCGGCGTCATCGGGGTGATGCTGGCGAAGGTGATCCGACTGCCCGCCCCCGCCCTGCTCGGCCCGCTGATCATTGCCACGCTCGCCGACGTGCTCGGGTGGTCGTTCGACGCGTCCGTACCGACCCTGCTGCTGTGGGCGGCCTACATCGTCATCGGCTGGCAGGCCGGTCTGCGCTTCACCGTCGCCAGCTTGAAGTCGATCTCGCGCGTGCTGCCTGCGTCACTGATGTTGATCGTCGCCGTCACGGTCGGCTGCGCGATGCTCGGATTGTGGTTGGCGTCCGCGACGGGGACGAGCGGCTACGAGGGCTACCTCGCGACCACTCCCGGCGGGGTCTACGCGGTGCTGGCCATCGCGGCGTCGACCGGCGCGAACGTCACCTTCGTCGTGGCCGCACAGGTGATCCGAGTGTTCATGATGTTGTTCGCAGTACCCGTCGGAGCCAAGCTGGTCCAGCGCTATCGACGCGGTAGGTCCGAGTGAGAAATCGACACGACCCCACAGCTACTTAGGGTCAGCTAACCTCTCCGGCATGAGCAAGTACCTCAAACCGGAGAACCCCGCGTTCTACCGTCTGACCGTGCTCGGAAGCGACCGAATCAGCCCCAGCTTCATCCGGGTCACCCTCGGCGGCGATTCGTTGTCGAACTTCCGCTACATGGGCTACGACCACTGGTTTCGCCTGTTCCTACCGCAGCCGGGCCAGGACGAGCCGCGCATCCCCAGCGCCACGTCGATGCTCTGGTACGCCCAGTATCTGACGTTCTCGAAGGACACCAAACCGGTGGTCCGCAACTACACGATCAGCCGGTACCGCGCTGCGGGACAAGGCACGTACGGGGACGGCCCGGAGCTGGATGTGGACTTCGTCGTGCATGGGAGTGGAGCCGGCGGAGCGCCTGGTCACAGTGGTCCGGCGTCGGCGTGGGCTACCAGGGCGGTTCCAGGCGACCGCGTCGCGATCTTCGACGAAGGACGCATCTACACGTTCGACGGACGATCGAGCTGGCAGTTGCTGGTCGGCGACGAGAGCGCGGCCCCGGCCATACTCGGCATTCTGCGGTCGTCACCGGAGGACGTTCGAGTCAGGGCCTTCATCGAAGTCCCGACCGAGGCCGACATCCAGAAGCCGAACATGCACGCAGGCGTCGAGCTGAACTGGATTGTGCGGCCCACTCCGCTTGCGAAGCCCGGGGACGCTGCGTTGGCCGCAGTGCAGAAGGCCGAGCTCCCGGACGGCGTCCCCTTCGTCTACGTCGCGGGAGAACAGGGACTGGCGACGGGCCTGCGTAGATACCTGGTGAACGAGCGTTCGGTACCCAAGTCGCAGATCTGCTTCACCGGATACTGGAAGTTCGGTAAAGCCGCCCCGTAACGCTCGATTAGTGTCATCTCACATGCCCGGCTTCGGAAAAGGTCACACGGTCGTCACCGACTCGGTCGAGGTCGACGGGGCGGCATTCGCCTCCCTGCGCGCCCGCCCTCTCCCCCGCGCCGAACGCTACGAACTGGGTCGACGCCTGCGCGACAAGGTCCCGCTCGCCTCACTGGGCGAGTGGACGCCGCCGCCGGATCGACCCGACCCGGTCAAGCAGATCGAGTACTCGCACCAGGGCCGCATCGAATGGCTGATTCCGACGCGCCTCGAGCGCATGGTCGAGTCCCCGTACGGATTCCTGCGCGGCACGGCCATCGTCATGGCTCGGGATGTGGCGATGCTGCCGTCGACCGGTATCAATCCGGTGATCAGCGGCGACGCCCACCTGGGCAATTTCGGGTTCTACGCCTCCCCCGAACGCGACCTCGTCATCGACCTGAACGACTTCGACGAGGCACACCCGGGGGCCTGGGAATGGGATCTCCGACGCCTCGCCGCGAGCATCTGGGTGGCGGGGCGGCAGAACGGCCGCAGCGAGGATCAGTGTCGCGATGCCGTCACCGCCTGTGTGTCCGCCTATCGCATCGAGGTGGCCAGACTTGCCGACGAGCCGCTGATGTCCCGGTCGTTCCAGCGACTGACGGCCGAGAAGCTGCAGCGTGACGCCACCGAGGGCTCGCTGCGCAAGGAGATCAAACGCGCCACCAAGAAGGCGCGTCGACGCACCAGTGACCGCGTTCTACCGCGTTTCACCGAGAAGCACGAGGGCAAGCGCAGAATCGTCGAGGAACCGCCGATCACCACGCGCATCTCGGCGGAGGACGAAGACCTTCTCGCCGTCGGACTGGACGAGTACCTGCTCACCCTCACTCCACACTGGCGTCGAGTGCTCGGCGGCTACACCCTGATCGACGTCGCGCATCGTGTCGTCGGGGTCGGCAGTGTCGGGCTTCGGGCGTACGTGGCACTGCTCGAGGGCACCAGCGAGGACGATGTGGTGTTTCTGCAGCTCAAGCAGGCCAGACGCTCGGTACTAGCGCCGTACGTGCACGGCGAATCCGCGTGGCACGACCATCAGGGCCAGCGGGTCGTCGAGTATCAGCAGGATCTGCAAACCGTCAGCGATCCGCTGCTGGGCTGGACCACCATCGACGGACGGCAGTACTACGTGCGCCAGTTCCGCAACATGAAGGGGACAATCGACCTCTCGTCGATCAATGCGGCGGCTCTGGTGGACTACGCGCGCGTGGTGGGCCGACTCCTGGCCAAGGGACACGCGCGAACGAGTGGCGCGTCGATGATCTCGGGATACACCGGTGATTCCGACGCCCTCGAGGTGGCACTGTGCCGGTTCGCGCAGTTGTACGCGGATCAGACGGAAGCCGACTGGGAGCGATTGAGCGCTACGCGCATGTGAGCAGAAATTCGTAGCAGGCTACGAACTTCCGCGCACATGCGGCGAAGCCGCTCAGGCGTGCTTGGCGACCAGATCGCCGACGCGCGGCAGTGCCTCGGTGACGTTCTTCTTCGCCGAACCACGCAGGCTGCCGTAGAACTTCTTGACGACGGACTTGTCGGTCTCCTCGATGCGAGCATCGGTGACCGAGAGCAACGCGTCGGACGCGGCGTCACCGTTGGCGACGAGGTAGTCACCGAACGTGCCCTGAGGAGCAGCGTTGTACGACTGCCAGAACGGGTCGAGCTTGTCGACGAAATCGGGCCACAGAGCCGAGACCGCATTGTCGATGTACGACGGTCCGACCTTCTTCACCGCGCCGTATCCCCCCTTGACCGCGAGTCCGCTCGCGCCCTTCTTGTCCGCGACCTCGGCGTCGATCAGAGCCAGAACATCGACGCGCAGAGCGTCGGCCTTCGACTCGTCGAGTAGCGAATCCTTTAGTGCAGCAACCACTTCGAGTTTCCTCCCAGATATGTCAGCGGCCCCACGCGGACCGGGCGCAAGACTACCGCAGAAGGGCGTGGCAACGCCGAACTCGTTCGATCCACCACTGTGTGCGATCGGCGTCGGCATCGAGCTCGATCAGCGCTTGCGCATCGGGTTCGAGGGTGTCGACCGGGTACGTTCCGTCGATCACCTCGGGCGAGGGTGCGACGTCTCGAACGAACAGTGCGCCCGTTCCGAGACCGCAGGCGAATTCGAGATGCGGCAGCGCAGCAGCTGCGGCCAGCCCCGACGAGATGCCGACCGACGAGTCCAGAGCACTCGACACCACCACCGGAACGCCGTACTCGCCCAGCTCGCCTGCCAGCTCGAGTACGGCCCGCATCCCGCCGAGTGGGGCAACCTTGAGCACCGCGATATCCGCTCCGCCGGCCCGGACAACCTTCATCGGATCCTCGGCCCGGCGAATGCTCTCGTCGGCAGCGATCCGCACCCCGGGCACCCGACGCCGAACTTCCACCAACTCCGGCACCGAGGCGCACGGCTGCTCCGCGTACTCGAGGGGGCCGTCGGCAGTCAGGGCCGCCAGCGCCGCCACCGCCTCGTCGACGCTCCAGCCGCCGTTGGCGTCTATTCGGACCCGCGGCACCAGCTCGCGAACCGCGCGGACGCGAGCGACGTCGTCGGCCAGGCTCTGCCCCTTCTCGGCCACCTTGACCTTGGCGGTCTCGGCACCGGGAGACCGGCTCAACACCGATGCCACCTCCGAGGCGGCAACGGCGGGAACGGTCGCGTTCACCGGGATGCGTCGACGCTGCGGACTGGGCGGGCCGTCCCACGCGGCCTCGATCGCCGACGCCAGCCACGGGGCCGACTCGACGTCGTCGTACTCGGGAAACGGGGAGAACTCACCCCATCCGGCCGGTCCGCGAACGAGCATCACCTCACGGGTGGTGATCCCGCGAAACCTGGTCCGCATCGGCATCGAGAGCACATGAGCACCGTCCAGGATGTCGTCGATCGCGGGGATCATTGCTGCCCCGGGAGCAACTGCACCATCAACGCCTCGCAGTCGGCCAACAGGTTGCCGTCCAGATCCGTGAGCCGAGCGTTGATGAACGTCTTGCGTCCCTCGACCCGATCCACCGCGCCCTCGACGATCAGCTCGGTGTTCAGCGGCGTCACCTTGCGGTAGTTGATGTGCAGGTATGCCGTACGGCTGATGGGCCTGCCGTACGCGTGCTGGACCAGGCCGAAGAGGTCGTCGAACAGCAGCGGCAGCGTGCCGCCGTGTGCGGCGGAGTTTCCACCGAGGTGAAAGCGGCGGAACACGCCTCTGCTTCGCACGCCCTCGGCGTCGATCTTCTCGATGACCCATGGCAGCAACAACAGTGAACCCCGACCGGGTAGCCGCGGAAGTCGTCCGGCGGTCTGCTTCCCCTCCGCGACCACGTGCGGCTCCAACAACTCGATCAATTCCCGAGTCTTGCTCACGGCTGCCTCGGTGACGTCGGCGGGCAACGAGGTCGACACGGCGAGATCCTGCACGGTGCGCAATGCCTCGAGCAACTGTCCGTACTCCGGCCCCACCTTCGCCGGCACGAAACGCGGGAAGCCGCCGTGGTGGTCGTAATCGGGGTCGGATTCGCGGTCGAGCTGCATCGGATCGGTCATGACCTGCACGCTAGCCGTACCGACCGGCCGCCACTGATCCAGCCCTCGCCACCGTTAAGGTGGCGTACGTGACCTTCACTCCTGCACTGTGGCGTCCCGTTCCCGGCTTCGAAGATCTGACCGACATCACCTATCACCGTCACGTGTCCGACGCGACCGTGCGAGTTGCGTTCGATCGTCCCGAGATTCGCAATGCTTTTCGGCCGCACACCGTCGACGAGCTCTACCGCGCCCTCGAGCACGCGCGGGTGAGCTCCGACGTGGGCACGGTGCTGCTCACCGGAAATGGACCGAGCAGCAAGGACGGCGGCTGGGCCTTCTGCTCCGGCGGCGATCAGCGCATTCGCGGACGCAGCGGCTACCAGTACGCAGAGGGTGAAACGGCCGACACCGTCGACAAGGCCCGTGCAGGCCGCCTGCACATCCTCGAGGTGCAACGACTCATTCGGTTCATGCCGAAGGTCGTCATCTGCCTCGTCAACGGCTGGGCAGCGGGCGGCGGCCACAGCCTGCACGTGGTGTGCGATCTGACGCTCGCCAGTCGCGAGCATGCGCGGTTCAAGCAGACCGATGCAGACGTCGGCAGCTTCGACGGTGGATACGGCAGTGCGTATCTGGCGAAGATGGTCGGTCAGAAGTTCGCCCGCGAGATATTCTTCCTCGGCGAGACCTACTCGGCCGAGGAGATGCACCGCATGGGCGCAGTGAACAAGGTGGTCGATCACGCGGAGCTGGAGAACACGGCCATCGAGTGGGCTGCGAAGATCAACGCGAAATCGCCTCAGGCACAACGAATGCTGAAGTACGCCTTCAACCTGCAGGACGACGGCCTGGTCGGCCAGCAGCTGTTCGCCGGTGAAGCGACCCGGTTGGCCTACATGACCGACGAGGCCGTGGAGGGGCGCGACGCGTTCCTCGACAAGCGCGAGCCCGACTGGTCGCCGTTCCCCCGATACTTCTGATCCACTGGTGAATTCGACGTCGCATCGCACCGGCGGTCCCGCGGGTGCGATGCGGGCCTGGTTCACCGAGCCCTTCGACTACCGCTGGATGGCGGACTTCCTGAACTCCCGTCCCGCCGGAAAGCTCATCCGGTGGGTGATGGCCTGCCTGACGCTCAATTACGGCGTGCTGGCTATGGTGTCGCTGTTCTCTGCGGATGCCTCACGCAGTCCGGTCGCTGTCGCCTGGAAAGCCTGCCTGGTCGTCTCGGTCGTGGCCGTCAGCGCGGCATGGATCACGAGACCGTTTCCCGGCCGCCTCGGTGTGGTGGCATTCGCCGTCTTCGCGGACCTGGGCACGGCGTCGTCGCTGCTTATCAACCCGCTCGTCGACGCACTCCTGACGTGCGCGCTGTTTGCCATGATCGGGACGTTCTGCACGTTCTGCGTCAGTCCGCGCTGGCTGGTGGCGCACCTGATGTTCGCGGTGGCCTGCACTGTCGTTGCCGCGGCGGCCACGTACTCCAGCGGCGGGGTGGACACCGCATCGGTGATCTTCCGGACGAACGTCGTGCTGCTCGCGATCGCCGGAGTTCCACTCGTCTCGCACCTGCTGATCACCCTGCTGACCGACGATGCCCGCAGCTCCTTCCTCGATCCACTCACCGGCCTGCTCAATCGGCGCGGTCTCGACGCGGCCATCGGCGACGTGTGGCCTCGGGGACGAGAGAAGGATCGATGCTCGGCGGCGGTCATGATCGACATCGATCGCTTCAAATCGGTCAACGATCTCTACGGGCACGAGGAAGGCGACGCGGTGATCCGACGTGTCGCCGACCGTCTTCGCGCGCACATGGGCCAGTACGGGGTGATCGGCCGCACCGGCGGAGAAGAGTACGTAGCCGTGGTGTCCACCTCACGACTGCACATCGATGCGCTGGTGCACGGGGTACGACGAGCGTTGCGTGATCCCGAGGACACCGTCGCGGTGACGGTCAGTGTGGGAGCTGCGATCGTGCTCGCGGATTCACCGGCGTGGGCCGAGAACACCGACATCGACCTCGTCACGCGAGCAACGCGAGTGGCGGACTCGATGATGTACGAGGCGAAGGCCGCGGGCGGTAACCGAATCGCGACGACCGAACTGTGAGAGGTGGCAGGAGTGGAGCCTGCGGAACGACCGGGTGGCAGGAGTGGAGCCTGCGGAACGACCCTGTGGCAGGAGTGGAGCCTGCGGAACGACCGGGTGGCAGGAGTGGAGCCTGCGGAACGACCCTTGGGCAGCGTGGTATCCATGCGGGGTGGACATCCTTGCTTCCAGGACGATTCTCCGCCCGGCCGACTACGAGAAGACTCTTGCGTTCTATCGTGACGGTCTCTCGCTCGCGGTGTGCCGGGAGTATCCCGGCGGCACGGTGTTCTTCGCGGGCCAGGGTCTGCTGGAGGTCGCGGCGCACCATCGCGGCGACGGGCCGGGTTCGTTCTCCGGTGCACTGTGGTTGCAGGTGCGCGACATCGGTTCTGCTACCGAGGAATTGACGGCCGCCGGCATCGGAATCGTGCGCGAGGCCAGGACGGAGCCGTGGGGTCTGATCGAGATGTGGATCGAGGATCCGGATTCGATTCCCATCGTGCTGGTGCAGATCCCGCAGGATCATCCGCTGCGACGGGACAACCGCTAGCTGTCCTTCGAGCTGTCGGCGATCGTGCGTAGCACCGCTGTCGCCGACTGAGGACGCGACCACAGGTAGCCCTGTGCAAGGGTGCAGCCCAGCTCGAGCGCAGCGTCGGCTTGTTCGCGGTTCTCGATGCCTTCGACGATCATCGTCAGATCGAGGTCCTTCGCCACTCCGGCCAGCGACCTGATCATCGCCCGTCCGGCCACGGTGTCGATGAACCGGGTCAGATGCCCGTCGATCTTGATGCCGTCGGGCTGCAGCGTCACCAGTCGTTCGAGTGAGGACCAGCCCGAACCGAAGTCGTCCAGCAAGACCCGAAAGCCCAGCCGATGTACGTCGTCGATGTGCCGACGCAGCAGCGGACCCGGCGTCACAGCAGTGGTTTCGGTGAGCTCGAGCGAGATCGACGACGGCGACACCCCGGAGGACGCGATGGCACGCTGGAGCTGACTGACGCCGTCGGGATGCGCGAGGTGGCGTCCCGAAATGTTGACGGTCAGCCGCAGCTCCGGACGATGGATGTGCCACTTCTTCATTTCGGCCGCGGCCTGCGTCAGCACACTGAGGTCGACGTCGATGATCAGTTCGCTGGCTTCGGCGAACGGGACGAAGTCCGCCGGCACCACCATCCCGCGGGTGGGATGGTGCCAACGCGCCAGCGCCTCGAAGCCGACGATCTCCTCGGTCCGCAGATCCACGATGGACTGGAACCAGGGCACGATGTGACCGTCGGCGATGGAGTCGGCGATGTCGTTGTCCCTGCCCAGCCTGGTGACGCCCGATCCGACGCGGCGATGCAGGTCGAGTTGCTCCTCGAGAACGGACGCGAACTGTTCGAGTTCCTGCATCTGCTCGCCCGAGAGTGGGCGGGGCGTGCGATCGAGTAGGCACAGGGTGCCGATGACCAGCCCCTCTCGCCCGCGCAGCGGAACCGACGCGTACGACGCGATGCCGTTGTCGTCGAGCATGGCACGCTGCCGAGTGGTGGCGCGGATGCGACCGTGCGCCACGACCGCGGGCTCACCGGAGCGCACCACGTCGTCGCACAGGGTGTCGGCTCGCACGACGGTGGACATCGGCGGCCCACCGACGTTGACCAGCGTGTACTGGGTGTCCTCGTCGAGCACGTTGAGTTGGGCGATGGCGAATCCGACGCTGCGTGCGGCGAATTCGACCGTGGAGCGCAGGGCAGGCGTGGTCGCCTCGACATCGAGGTATCGACGAGCGGAGTCACTCTGACGGCGAGACTGGGAGCGCGCGGTGTCCACGACCTCACCGTCCACCTGTATCTCCTCGCCACGAACGGCCGGGCCCGTGCTGGAACCGGTTCCAGGTGAGCTTAACCGTGCCGGATCCTCGGTTTCGACCGATAGCACGTCTCGGCGCGGTCATACCGACGGATAGCGCGTGTGCAGAAGCCGATGCCGCAGCACCGCAGCGGCGAGCCGCTTGCCCTCCTCGGTCGCAACGGCACCGGACACCTCCGTCGCCGACGCGCGGTTCGGTTCCGACTCGAACGCTCCGAGCGCGCTCAGCTCGGCCACCAGCGTCCGGGCCAACGGCTCGGCGTGCTCGGGCGCAGGCTCCTCTCCGGCATGCGTCCATCCTTCGGCCCGCAGCAGCCGCGCCAGGTCGTCGGCCGTCGATTCCGCGTCGGCGACATCGTGACCGACGATCATCCGGGCCAGAACCACCTCCGCCGCAATCGTGTCGGGGTGATATTCGGTGCCGACGATGCTTCCGGTGAGCACCCGCCAGAGCCCGTCGGAGCTGAGTTGCCGAGTTCGGGTGGTCGGCACCAACCGCCCGGCGGAACGGCGCAGCAGACGCACTCTCATCAGGAGGCGTCGGACAGTCAGTATCTTCTCGGTGTCGAGTTCGCGACCGACATACGAGGGACGCTCGGCCGGGGGAAAGACCGTGTTGGCGATACTCGCCACCAGCTCGTCCGGTAAATACCCGGCATCGGTCAACGTGACACCGTCCCCGATGCATCCGATGAAGCTCTCGAGTCTGCGCACACAGCCGTACACGGGATTCACGGCCTCGTGCAACGCCTCGCGTAGCCCCAGGTAGAGCTCGGCCCGCGGACTGCTGTAGCTGCTCCACAATTCGATGCGGTGGTCGAGAAGCTGTTCGAGCAGCACCGCTTCCGAGTCGTCCCTGCCTCGATCGGATGTCAGTACCGCGTCGGTGACGCCGCGTCGACGCATGGCCTGCGCATTGACACCGAGCGGGCGACCACCGGGCTTCGACGGCTCGAACTCGCCGGCGATGGTCGCCACTTCCAGTGTCTCGCCGATCTTTTCGACGATGGCGCGCTCGACCCCGGTCGGGGCGTCCTGCCAGCTGACGAGCTCGGTGTCGACGGCACCGATGCCCGATTCTTCGGTGGCGGCGCGATAGTGCTGCAGCCACGCGGCGTCGTCCGGTATCCGTACGAGTTCCGCGGTGACGGCGCTTCGAGCGATCTCCGCGTATCCGACGCGTCCGAGCCGTTCGAGAAGTTCGCCGAGTGCACGGGCGATGTCTACCGCGCGATCGGGCCCCTCGGCGACGTGGCGCAGATGGACCCAGAGGTAGGTCTGCACGGAATGTTGGGTCGGGCCCGCGGGCGGAGACACCTCGACCAGACCGTCCCACCCCAGACGCGCGTCGGCGGCGAGCGCAGGATCGACGGAATCGAAGTACGACAGAGCTGCCCACACCGCGTCGTCCATTCCCGATCCCTTCACGATGTTCCACTGTTCCACAGTGACTCGATGTCGGGTGACGACCGCGGGCGCAGTAGGTCCACCAGTCCGCGATCGAGCCCGGGGACTAGCCTCGAGTCCGTGCTCGAGAGCGTATCCATTCCACCGGGACCCGCCGCGGCAGACATCATGCCGCGGCTGAGCCGCATGCTCGCCGGCGACGGCCCGGCTCTGCTGCCCGTACCCGCGAACGACCCGCGCGAGACCGAGCGCCTGCACGACGCCTTGGCACCGGGAACCCCGATCGACGACGGCATAGCACTGGTGGTCGCGACCTCCGGAACGACGGGTGTCCCCAAAGGTGCCATGCTCTCCGCGCCTGCGCTGGTGGCGTCTGCGACGGGCACCGAGGAGCGACTCGGTGGACCCGGGTCGTGGCTGCTGGCGTTGCCCGCGCACCACGTCGCCGGAATGCAGGTGCTGCTGCGCAGCGTGCTCGCCGGAACCTCGCCCGTCGTCATGGACGTGTCCGACGGCTTCGACCCCATCGCTCTGATCGACGCGGTGGGCACGATGTCCGGCCCCCTGCGCTACACGTCATTGGTACCCGGGCAGTTGGTGAAGGCATTCGAGATCCCCGAGGCGGTCGCTGCTCTGGCCTCACTGGACGCGGTGTTGCTCGGCGGGGCCGCGACGCCGATTCCGTTGCGAGAGAGGGCACGTGACGCGGGAATCCGGTTGGTGCGAACGTACGGAATGAGCGAAACGGCCGGCGGCTGCGTGTACGACGGAGTTCCACTGCGCGACACGGTAATTCGCATCGACGACGGCCGGGTCGTGTTGGGCGGCAGAACCCTGGCCTCGGGATACCGCGGGCTGCCCGACCACCCGGCATTCGCCGAACCGGGCTGGTTCCGCACCGACGACGCCGGAGCCGTCGTCGACGGGGTGCTGAGCATTTCGGGACGACTCGACGAGGCCATCTCGACCGGCGGACTGACCGTCGTACCGCAGGTTGTCGAAGCTGCGCTGGCAACGCACCCCGCAGTCCGTGAGTGCGCCGTCGTGGGATTGCCCGACGAGCGACTGGGGCAGAAGGTGGTGGTCGCGGTTGTCGCCTCGACTCCGGTGACGTTGGCGGAGTTGCGCACCCACGTTGCGGCCTCGCTGGACATCACGGCGGCACCCCGAGAGTTGTTCCTACTCGACTCCCTGCCCACCCGAGGTCCGGGAAAACTTGATCGAGCGCGATTGCGGGCGATACTGGGGAAGCGCTGAGCGGTGCCCGTTCGGCGCTGCGGACCTGGTTCGGCGCTGCGGTCCCCGTCGGTTCGGCGCTGCGGTCCCCGTCGGTTCGGCGCAAACGCGCGCGCATTCGTCAGACGCGAGCGGAATAGATAGCGAGGTCGCGCCGCTTTGGCAAACGCGCGCGCGTTTGCGGACGGTCACCTCAGCGGCGTGCCTTGATGGTGCACCAGTTCCCATCCCGATTCGATGCGACGCCACAGCGATGTTCGACGCGCCAGGATGTCCACAGTTCTCGAAATCCACTGCACCAGAACAAACTCCGAGCTGAGCCATCGTCCATCGAGCTCTAGTACCTCGATCTCCATGGGTTTTTCGCGGCCGAGCAGGTCGAGTATCGACGGCTTGTCCCACACCGCGCCCGAGGCTCCGACTTCGGCGAAGTCGTCGGCGAGCAAGCCTGCGAGTCGCTCGTTGTCGCGTCGACAATCCGACGTTTGCATTTCCCGCTCGAGCTCGAGAACAGTTGCCAGATCACTGTCTTCTTCGAGTCGACGACCGGCCGAAAAAGTTTCCATAGCTCACCGTCTCACGAACAAACGCGCGCGCATTCGTCAGACGCGAGCGGAATAGATAGCGAGGTCGCGCCGCTTTGGCAAACGCGCGCGCGTTTGCGGCAGACCGGGATCGCCTCAGCCCGCCATCTTCTCGTACAACCGTTCCACGTCCGCGTCTGTCCAGCCCGGCGGCTCGAGGATGTCGGCCCACATGTTCACCGAGTCGGCTCCGTAGCTGTGGCCGTGGCCGTCGTCGACGTTCGTGGAGAAGACCTGATCGAACGTCAACTGCCAGAAGGTCACGAACGGGAACCACTGCACTCCTGGATCGACGTCGGCCCCTCGGGGTTCACGTAGCCAGTCGGGGCGATTGAGCACCAGGTCCGGTGACCACCACACGATCGGGTCGGATGCGTGCTGCCAGTACACGATCCGCGGCGCTTCCCATGGCCCGCCGATGTCGAGGTCCCCGGACGAACTCGCGAAGCGAACGTGCTCTCCGCCGTCGACCACGGGCAGGATCTCGCGAGAACCGGCGTCGCGTCCGGCAGTGATGCGCGCCCACTGAGGCGTGAAATTCGGGTTGCCGACCCACAGGGCACCGTCGATGCGCGCGATCATGTCCTGCGCGCCGCTGAACGCGTCCTGCCCGCCGTAGGCTCCGAGACTTTCGCCGAACAACACCAGCTTCGGCCGGGAGTCCTCCGGGAGTTCGCTCCACACCTCGTACACCGCCTCGAACAGGGCCCGCCCGGCATCCTGCGGAGTCTGACGGTCGGCCAGAAACGCCATCGGGCTCGGCAGGAACGAGTACTGCATCGACGCGATGGCCGAATTGCCGTCGTACAGGTATTCCAGAGGGCGAGCGACGTTCTCGTTCACCCACCCCCGTCCGGTGGTGGTCGCGACGCCGAGTACCGCGCGGGAGAATGCGCCGGTGCGGTCGAGTTCGGCCACCACCCGCTCGGCCACACCCTCGACGGTCTCAGCGGACTCGACGCCGGCATACGCGCGGATCGGTTGCACCGCGGGCCTTCCCGTGAAGTCACTGATCTCGTCGGGCGATGCTCCGGAGACGACGAAGCGTCGACCCTCCTGCCCCAGCGATTCCCACTCCTCGTTCGATGCGTCCGAACCCGAGAGCTCTGCCGCAGTGGGCTTTTCCACACCCTCGTGATTGCCGCGGTCCGCAGCCGAGGCCGACGTCTCCGCGACCGCCACGATGCCGCGAATCAGAGCGCCGTTGACGGCGAACACCACCAGGAGGGCTACGACGATCACGCTGGCGATCCGTGCGACCGGCCGGGGAACGTACTGCTTGCCCCATCTCGTCAATGCCCGAGTCGCCTTCCGCAGCAGACGGGCCAGTGCGAGGACGGCCACCGCAACCACGATCGAGACCACCAACACAGCGATGTAGAGGGGTCGACCCGGATCCTCGACGCCGACGAGTTTGCGCACGATCTGCTGCCACCACGATCCCAGGATCAGAAACAGCGGAATCACCACTGCCGCCACAACGGCCAACGCCCACCATCCGCGTCGACGCCACTGCTCGGACCAGTCCGGCGACACCCCGCAGAGTCGAATGACCCACGCAACGAGACATCCGACGCCGTATCCGATCGCAACGCTGATTCCGGTGGCGACCGCCTGCAGATACCAGACGCGGGGCAACAGGGACGGGGTCATCGACAGTGCAAAGAACACCACGGCGAACAACAGTCCGACCGGATCCAATGCGCGACAGTACCGATCCGCTCGTGAACCCTGCCAATACGAACGAACCGAGGCCGACCGCTGTGTGGTCACTCGCAGATCGTATTGGCCCGCCGACTGCGCCGCACCCACTTCGACGTGCAAGCATTCAACGCATGAGTGTTCTGGTCTGCTTCCACGCACATCCCGACGACGAAGTGTTCGGCACCGGCGGAGTGATGCGCCTCGCCGCAGATGCCGGCCATCGCGTCGTCCTGGTCACCGCCACCGACGGCGCTCTCGGCGAGTACCCCGTCGGAATTCTCACCGACGGCGAATCGTTGGCCCAGCGCCGACGCGTCGAGCTGGATCGTTCGGCCGCCGCTCTCGGGGTCTCCCGCATCGTTCGGTTGCACTACGCCGATTCCGGCATGGCGGGCACTCCGGAGAACTCCAACCCGGACGCGTTCTGCAACGTCGACGTCGACACCGCAGCGCAACGCCTGGCCGACGTGTTGCTCGAGGAGCAGGCCGATGTCGTGACCATCTACGACCCGAACGGTGGCTACGGGCATCCGGACCACATCCAGGTTCACGTCGTCGGCAAGCGCGCCACCGAGATCGCCGAGACTCGTTTCGTGTACGAGACCACGACCAATCGCGATCACATGCGCCGACTGATGGAGGCAAACCCCCACTGGGGCGAAGAGGCATCACCGCCGGACATGGAGACGTTCGGACTGCCGGAAACCGAGATCACGACGGTGGTCGACGTGTCGAGCGTCATCGCTGCGAAGCGGGCGGCGATGGAAGCACACGAAACTCAGGTCGGCGATTTCGGACCGTTTCTCAAAATGCCCATCGAGCAACTCACCAGTGCCTTCGGAACCGAATGGTTCAGAAAGTTGCGCGGTACCGGTGGCGTCGGCCTGACGGAGACTTCGCTCCCCCTCTGACCTCGCACGACAGCGGACGCACGCGATGGGAGCGAGATGGCTGCCGACTCGATTCATCGAACTGGCCATCAGATTGTTTTGAGCCTCTAACCAAACCATGAGACGGTACAGTGATCACGTCGCCCGTCCTTGCAGGGCGTGTTCCGTGGACCTGAACACCGTCACAGACATGGAGAGGCCAGAGAAGCGATGCGTTCGTCAGTGGGTCTGTCCATGGGTACGTGCGGCATTCGCACGGCGCGGACCACCGAAGACGGAGCATGGACCGACGGCCCCCGGTTCGACGACTGGCAACTCTCCCCCACCGCGCAGGACGTAGCGCGGGTCGTTCGGGGCATCGTCGACACTCCGGACGCACCCGAGTCACTCGGCGTCGCCTGCCGTTCCCCCGAAGAACGTACCGAAATCTCCGACGCGCTCGCCGAGGAGTACGTCTCCGACGTCCACCTCATCGACGAGACCGGCGCGGCACTGGCATATCTCCGCCCTGGGCTGCCGTCACACCTCAAGACGATCGCAGTGTTCGACGCGGGCGATTCCGGGGTGGACGTGAACATCGTGGACGTCGAATCCGGTCGCTCCTACGGTTCGACGCGGACCACCGCCATGAGCGGTGCCGCGTTCGACGTGGTGGTCCGCGAGCACATACTCGGTCTCGGCATCGTGCGAGCGCCTCAATCACGGGACGAAGACTCTGCGCTCACCGCCTTCTGCCGCGGAATAAAGGAAGCGCTCTCCTCGCACCTGACCACCAGCACACCCGATGGCGAGCACATCCTCCTCGAGCGACACATCTTCGAGTTGTCCATCGCGCGCTCAACAGAGGAAGCCGCCGAGACGGTGCGCCGACTGGGCCTGGAGGCCGAGTTCTATCCCGACGCGGTCGTCGCCATCGGAGGCACGTCCAACATCCCGTTGGTCCGGTCCACCCTCGAACGCTTCCTGCAACTGCCGGTCATCGTCCCGGACAAACCCGAACTCGTCGTCGCCGGTGGTGCCGCGGTACATGCCACTCACATCGATGCGACGCGCGTGCCGCCTCTCGTGTCGCACCGTCCGGCGTTGGCGCGGCTGGGCATGATCGCGCTGCCGATCGCAGGGGTCATCGCTGCCATCGGGCTGTTCACCGCCCTCGGATCCAGCGACGCGAACCAGCCGTCCAGCACTCCTGCCAACGTCGGTGAGGCTGCGCCGTCGACCATGACACCCGCCACCACCAGCACTACTTCTGCGACGGTGTCACCGTCACCCGATATCCCACCGCCCCCGCCGACGACCACCGCGCCTGCACCCGCTGTCGCCGATTCGGCGCCCTATGTGCAATACCAGCAGCCGCACTACTACCCGCCGCCCCCTCCGCCGCCGCCGCCGCCCACCGTGCCACTGCCACAGATTCCCGGTGTCCAGATGCCCGTCATACCGTTGCCGGTGTTGCCGCGCCTGCCGTTCTGACCGGCCGCGTTCTCACCCGTCGGACAGATACGGAAAGATCGTCGCTCATGGCCACCACTGCGCAATGGATCGAAGGTGCGCGACCGCGCACGCTCCCGAATGCGATCGCCCCCGTCCTCGTCGGCACCGGTGCGGCCGTGTCGCTGGACGCAGGCGTGTGGTGGAAGGCACTGCTGGCGTTGATCGTCTCGTTGGCCCTGATCGTCGGCGTGAATTTCGCCAACGACTACTCCGACGGAATCCGCGGCACCGACGACGATCGAGTCGGACCCCTGAGACTGGTCGGCTCCAAGGCCGCCTCCGCCGGCGCAGTCAAGAAGGCCGCCATCGCATGCTTTGCCGTCGGTGCCGTGGCGGGGCTGGTACTGGCCGCAACCAGCGCCTGGTGGTTGGTCGTCGTCGGACTCGTGTGCATCGCCGGTGCGTGGTACTACACCGGCGGCTCGAAGCCGTACGGGTACAGCGGTTTCGGCGAAATCGCCGTGTTCGTGTTCTTCGGTCTCGTGGCAGTTCTCGGCACTCAGTTCGTGCAGGCCGGGGAGATCGACTGGGCAGGCGTGCTGGCAGCGGTAGCCGTCGGATCGTTCTCCAGCGCGGTGCTGGTCGCCAACAATCTGCGCGACATCCCCACCGACACCGAATCCGGAAAGCTCACGCTCGCAGTACGATTGGGCGATACCCGCACGCGCTACCTGCATCTCGCGCTACTGGTGGTGCCGTTCGCGATGACCGTCGTTCTGATCGCTCGCACCCCATGGGCGCTCGTCGGACTGCTCGCCCTCCCGTTCGCCGCCCGCGCCAACTCCCCGGTACGCAAGGGTGCGCACGGCTTCGAACTGATTCCCGCACTGCGCGATTCGGGCTTGGCGATGCTCGTCTGGGGAGCGAGTACCGGACTGGCGTTGGCCTTCGCCTAACGCTTGTCGGGAACGAACGCTCCGAGCAGAAAGTTCACGATCGAGATGATGATCGCGCCCCAGAATGCGGCGGCGAACCCCACGATCTCGAGCCCGTAGCCGGTCTGCGACGACAGCCAGCCCGTCAACAAGAGCATCAACGCATTGATCACGAGAGTGAACAAGCCGAGAGTCAGAATCAGCAACGGCAGCGACAGCAGCTTCACCATCGGCTTGATGAACGCATTGACGATCGTCAACACCGCCGCGATACCGAGCAGAACCACGATGTCCCAGCCGTCGCCGCGCCCCGAGCTGGTGACGGTGATGCCATCGACGAATTCCTTGGCGACCCAGATGGCAACGGCGTTGATCACGAGCCGAATCAAAAAGTTCATGGCGCCATCGTAGGGTCGTGGACGGCTGAGGGCTACGACGTCCGAACGAGGGAGACCATCGATCGCAACTGCTGCAGCGAACCATGCTGCTGCACGAGTTCGGTGAACGTCGGATCGGCACCGCGGACGAGACCGAGAAGGACATGCTCGACGCCTATCTCGCGGTCCCGTCGTTCGACGGCTTCCTTCAGAGACAGCTTCAGCACTTCCTTGGCCGATGCGGCGAACGGGCCGAGCACGGAGTCGATCGTCGACACGATGGTGTCCAGATCGATTCCGAGTGACTTCAGTGCACGCTCGTCTTGTGATCGGACGTCCGCAAGAACCCCGTCGACGGTGAATCCGGCTGCCCTTTTGTCAACACGGGTTGACATGATGCGTGTTCAACGGGTCAAAACGATGTCCACGGTGACCCGCCCACGGTCATCACGAGTGGCCACGGCATGCCCGGAGTGGTGGACGCCGCCGAGATCGAGGTCGACTCGACCACCGTCGTTCTCGAAATTTCTCCACCAGCTCTTCTTGTCCGGCACAGCCACAGCAACTTTCACGTGATTGCCCGTTCGCCTGTAGGCCACCGGAAGAGAGAACTCCTTGCCGGACTTTCGGCCGGTGTAGGTCACGATTCCCATCGACCGCCCGAGCGCACGGTCTAGCACCGGCGCCTTCATGACGACCATGAAAACCCTGTTGAACGCCGCCGCCGATTTCTGGAAGGTGTTCACTGTGCCGCCTCCGGGGTTGCCCTGCACGTGATGCCGAGCCTAGCGCCGTTGCCGCTCGCCCGAGTCGTCACTGCGAGGACACACCGTCCTCCATCGACTCGGCCAGTACGCGCAACGTCCCGAGGATGCGTTCCCGCCATGTGCCCAGTGCGTCGAACATTGTTCCGTGAGCGGAAATCGACATCGATCACCACCTGCTGGCTCTCGATGTCGCCTTGGCTGTTCGCTCGCGCTGAGTGCCTCGACCAAGGCGGCAGAACTTGTCGGTGGTCGGTTCTACACTTCTCGGCAATGGGTCGAATACGTGTTCGGCCCTTGGTCGCTGGGGGGTGACATGGGGTTACGCGAGTCGACGTGGATCGACGACGACCACTCTGCACTCGCCGACGTCCTCGGCGCGCGCCGACGGATCAACGCTGCTGTCGCGTCGGAGCTGGCGCTCATGGACGACTACGTTCGCGGGCGAACGGCGTGCGCCTCGCCGTGGGACACAGGAGTGACCGAGAAAGACCTCTACAGCTCGGCGATCTGCGAGCTGGCGGCGGCAATGTCGTCCACCTTCGCCGCTGTTCACAACAGGCTTCAGATGTGGCGTCAGCTGCGGCCCCTCGTACGGAACAGTTTCATCAACGGCTCGCTCGACAAAGAGCGGGTCAAGACGATCCACGACCATCTGCTTCATGCGCGTCCGGAAACAGTCGTCGCCATCGAGGCCGAGGTTCTCAAAGCCGCTGGAGAAATGGCTCCGGGCGCTCTAGGTCGCGAAATCGATCGACTGCTCTTCGAAGCCGATCCGGATTGGGACCGGAACGTGCGCGACCGTGCCGCGCGCACAGAAAAGCGAATCCGGGTTCGGAGACGAGCGCGGGGGCTGTCCAGCCTCACCGTGGTGATGACCGATGGCGAAGCCGACGAACAGATTTCACGAATAGACGCCGAGATCGCGCGCCTACACCCGGAGGACCCTCGATCCCCCGATCAACAACGAGGCGAAGCGCACAATGCACTGATGCGCGGGGAGACAGTGGCCTGCCAGTGCGCGGCGTGCCTGACCGCTCGTGGTGACGTCGAGGCTCCCGAGGCCGAGACAACGCAGCCGCCCAGCACGACCGCCCGGCCGAATGATGGCGCAGCCACAGCGGACGAGACATCCACCGCGAGTTCGGAATCCGAGCCGCAGGGGCCGGCTCGGCCGACCAGGCAACCGCCACCGGCCACGGGACCACCCGACGAGCCAGCACCACCCGATGAGCCACCGGCGCGATCGCGACCGGGAGGAGGGACGCTGATCGAGCGCTGGCGGGGCATCGTCGAGCGCAATCCTCTCGGTGTGCACGCCCTACACCCCGACGGACACGGAGGCATGACGCTTCCGCCGCCGGGGGCACTGTCCTACAAACCCAGTAGGTCGCTCGCGGCGCGAGTGCGCGCCGATCATCCGTACTGCCTTCATCCTGGATGCGACGTGCCTTCGGACCGGTGCGACCTCGACCATATCGTCGAGTTCGATCCACAGAATCCGGAGCGAGGTGGCTGGACGATCCCGACGAACATCGGCCCGCGCTGCCGGCTCCACCACAACCTCAAAACGCGCAAACTCTGGCGCACCGAACTGCTACCCGAAGGGGTGATGCACACCGTCGATCCACTCGGACGCCACTACTTCACTGCGCCGACCCTGTGACGTCTCGATCGCATAGGGTTGGTTCGGTGAGCACCGCAAATCTGACCCGTACCGAAACTCGCCGGAGGTCGCGCCACATCGCCGGCGTGAGCTATCGCGTCCACCTTGATCTTCTGCACGCAGAGGACTCCGACGTCGACACTTTCGAGACGGTCACGACCATCGAATTCGACGCAAGCACGGCTGCGACGTGGGTGGACTTCATCGGTGCCGCAGTCGACGAGGTCACCGTCAACGGTGTTGACACACCGATCGACTACGACGGCTCACGCATTCAATTGGTCGGACTCACCGAGCACAACATCGTCCGGATTCGCGCGCACGGAAAGTACAGCCGGTCGGGTGAAGGACTACATCGGTTCGTCGATCCCGTCGATGACAACGTCTATCTCTACACGCAGTACGAACCGGCCGATGCACGACGGGTATTCGCGAATTTCGAGCAACCGGACCTCAAGGCCCCCTTCACTCTGACGGTCACGGCTCCGCCGACGTGGACCGTGTTGTCCAACCGCGAGGGTGTCACCGACGACACGGTCACCACCTTCGCGCCGACTCTGCCGATCTCGACCTACATCACCGCGGTTGCGGCCGGACCGTACCACCGGGTTCAATCCTCCTGGACGCGAGACGAACTCACGGTGCCTCTCGGCGCATACTGCCGAGCCTCGCTTGCCGAGTACTTCGATGCCGAGGACATCTTCGACACCACGAAGCGGGGCCTGGACTTCTTTCACGACAGGTTCGACTACCCGTACCCGTTCGGGAAGTACGACCAGATCTTCGTCCCCGAATACAACCTCGGTGCGATGGAGAATCCGGGCCTCGTCACATTCACGGAATCGTACGTATTCCGTTCTGCAGCAACCGAAGCCCAGTACGAGGCCCGCGCCAATACGATTCTGCACGAGATGGCGCACATGTGGTTCGGCGACCTCGTCACGATGCAGTGGTGGGATGACCTGTGGCTCAAGGAATCGTTCGCCGACTTCATGGGCGCGTACGCGTCGGCCGAGGCGACCCGATTCACCGATGCCTGGGTCAGCTTCGCCAACCGACGTAAAGCGTGGGCATATCTGCAGGATCAGCTTCCGACCACCCACCCGATCGTCGCCGACATCACCGACCTCGAGGCCGCCAAGCTCAACTTCGACGGCATCACCTACGCCAAAGGGGCGAGCGTCCTCAAACAACTCGGCGCGTTCGTGGGTGCCGACGCCTTCTTCGCGGCGTCCCGCAACTACTTTCGCACCCATGCATTCGGCAACACCACACTGACGGACCTGCTGAGCGAGATGTCCACCGCGAGCGGACGCGACCTCGACACCTGGGCCGCAGCATGGCTGCAGACCACCGGCGTCTCGACGCTCAGCTACTCCGGCGATGCCGTCGAGCAGACAGATCCGAAACCGCACCGCATTGCCATCGGACTCTACGATCTCGACGAGGCGGGGAATCTGACGAGAACTCACCGCCGCGAACTCGACATCACCGACGCACGAACTCCGGTAGACCTTCCCGATGCCGCGCTGGTGCTGCTCAACGACGACGACCTGACGTACGCCAAGATCCGATTCGACGAGCGCTCGAAGACCACCGTGCAGGCTCACCTCGATCGCATCGTGGATCCACTCGCCCGGGGCCTGGTGTGGTCCGCACTGTGGAACTCCACCCGCGACGCCGAAATGTCTGCACTCGAATACATCGACATCGCAACCAGATTCGCCCCGAACGAGCCCAAGATCGGCCTACTCTCGGCAGTGACGGCCAACGTGGGGTACGCCCTCGAGCACTACCTGCCGGAGGACCGACGGGGAGAACCCAGCCGGCGATGGCTCGAGGTCGCGTGGACGCAACTGAACTCGAGCGAACCAGGGAGCGATACGCAGCTGGTGTGGGCGCGCGCCACCGCGGCCGCGGCCCAGCTCGACGGGTCGCGCGCAGCGGACCTGCGCGCACTTCTCGATGGCACGGCGACCGTGACGGGCCTACGTCTCGATCCCGATCAGCGGTGGTCGTTCTGGTTGGCTCTCGCCGCCACCGGAAACGCGACCTCGGTCGACCTCGATGCAGAGCTGGCCTCCGACGACACCTCGTCGGGGCGCACCGCACACACCGCGGCGTCGACGGCGATACCGGATGCCGAGGTCAAGGCGAGGGCGTGGACTGCCATCACCGAACGCGACGACGCATCGAACGACGTCCTCGACGCGTTCATCACCGGCTTCGGGGCCGGCCACCGACCGGAGCTGACTCAGCCGTACGACAATCGGTATTTCGAAGCCATCTCCTCGCTGTGGACCTCCCGCAGCATCGAGATCGCCAGGCGAATAGTGGTCCGACTGTTTCCCCAGCAGTCGTCGACGGAGTCCGCGGACAGCTGGCTCGCCGAGCACGAGTGGGCGCCGGCTGCCTTGCGGCGCTTGGTTATCGAGCAACGAGACCACCTGGCGAGGGGCCTGCGGGTTCAGGCGCGGCTAGGGTGACGATCATGCCCACCACCGATTCTCGTCACGCGCTCGCCACCTCCGCACTCGCTGCCAGCGGTCTGCTCGGGGGCTTCGCCGTTGCCCGGCAGTCCCATAATCGTCAGCTCGGCGGGGCGGTACTCGCAGCTGTCGGCGTGGCATGCACTACGCGATGGCAGAAGTCTTCCGGTTCGGCCCGCGCCGGTGTACTGCTGGGAACGTACCTCGTCGCGTTCGGTGCCTCGCACCCGCTCGCCAAGAAGATCGGTGCCTGGCCGGCGGTCGCCGCGGTGTCCGCTGCAACTGCAGCGGCATCGATGGCGGTGGCCACGTAGGCCTCAGAGCACCCCGGTGCGAATGAACCCGTCGAGAGCTGCTGTCGGTTCCTCGAGATCCATCCCCTGGCTCGCGACCCAGGCGTCGTCGAAGTAGGTCTGCGAGTACCGATCTCCGCCGTCGCACAGCAGTGTGACCACGCTCCCGCTCCGGCCTGCGGCGATCATCTCCGCGATCAATCCGAAGGCTCCCCAGATGTTGGTACCGGTCGATCCGCCCACCCGTTTTCCGAGTGCCTCCGAGGTGAATCGGGCAGCAGCAACCGAGGCTGCGTCGGGCACCGCGATCATGCGGTCGATCACCTGACCGACGAACGACGGTTCCACTCGCGGCCGGCCGATGCCCTCGATGCGGGACGACAGGCCCGTTTCGAAGCCGGCATCTCCGGTCTCGTAACCGCCGATGAACGCCGAATTCTCGGGGTCCACAACAGCCAATTGCGTTGCATGCCTGCGGTATCGAATATAGCGACCGATGGTGGCGCTGGTCCCTCCGGTCCCTGCACCCACCACCACCCAGTCGGGAATGGGGCATTCTTCGAGCCGAAGCTGGTCGAAGATGGACTCGGCAATGTTGTTGTTTCCGCGCCAGTCGGTGGCTCGCTCGGCGTGCGTGAACTGATCCATGTAATGGCTGTCGGGCTCGGCCGCGAGTCGATGCGCTTCGGTGTACATCTCCCCGGGCCGATCGACGAAGTGACATCTCCCGCCGTGGGACTCGATGAGTGCGACCTTGGCCGGGCTGGTACTCCGGGGCATCACCGCGACGAACTTCAGTCCGAGCAGGCCGGCGAAATACGCTTCACTGACGGCGGTGGAGCCCGACGAGGCCTCGATGACCGTCGTACGCTCGGTGACCCAGCCGTTGCAGATTGCGTACAGAAACAACGACCGAGCCAGCCGGTGCTTGAGGCTGCCGGTGATGTGAGTGGACTCGTCTTTCAGGTACAGCGAGATACCCCACGCCGCGGGGAGCGGGTACCGCAGCAAGTGCGTGTCGGCGCTGCGCTGGGAATCCGCCTCGATCAAGCGAACCGCGTTGTCGACCCAAGCCCGCGATCCGGAGTGGTCGACCGACCTGGTCATTTCTTGCCGTCTTCACCGCGCAGCTTCGACTGCAGGTCCGCGCGCGCAGCGCGTCTACCCTCGTCGACTGCCGCGATGGACTCGTTGACGCGGATGCGCATGTTCTTGAACAGGAGCAGCGACAGCGGTAGCGAGATCAGCACCGAGAAGATTGCCGCCACGAGCACCGGGACCTCGACGCCGAACAGTAAACCGACGCCGACGATGACGGCCGCGATCACGACGACGAGCGCAAGTCTGGCGAAGGTGTAGACGCCGAGGTTGACGGCGAGGGACTTCTTCGCCGACCTGCCTGTCGCGGCATTTTCGCTGGTCGGATCGTTGCTGTCGGCGTTCGTCGCGTCACTCACGGGTCCCAATCTACCGGGCGCGGCCAGCGTTCCGACCCACCCCCGGGTGACCGATTTGTCCATTACCTCCCCTTTACCAACCTTGTATCAGTCGAGTACCTAGGGGTTCGAGTGCAACCATGGGGTCCGAACGCAGCAGACCGATATCTCCGGTTCGACGCACATGCGCCGAACCGCATCGTAGGAGGACACGACAGATGAGCGCACCCACTTTTCACAAGGCTCAGGACTCACTTCTCACTCCGGGTCAGGTAGCCGCGCTTTTTCACGTCGATCCCAAGACAGTGACACGCTGGGCACATGCCGGACGCCTCGGATCGCTCCGCACTCCGGGCGGACACCGTCGATTCCGTGAGACCGAAGTCATGCAGTTGCTGACCTCTCTGACGACGGAAGCCGGCGCACACCACTGATTCGGGAGTCCCGAACAACGATCCTTCGGCGTAATCCGCGCCCGTACGAACTCATCGAACATTCTCAGGAATCTTCGACGCTCGACGGGTGCGGAGGCCATTGCATCGCGGCTACCCTCGTAGTAGGAGGTGCGTCGTGATTTATCTATTGGCGTTGATCGGCTTGGTGGCAGTGATCGTTCTGTTCTGGAAGGCATTCGGACCCAGCGCGCAAGCTGCACCCACCCGCACTGTCGGACCCGATGACGATCCCGATTTCCTGTGGCGACTCAACCGTGAAGCTCGCCGCGGCGAAAAAGACGGAACCGAGGCCGGCACCGAACCCAGCGAATAGGGCCCGGGAGTTGTCAGTTGCGGCGGTGAGCGGTGGGCGCATCAGGGAAACCTGCCGCCACCGTTGCCGCGACTTCCAATAGCGCCTTTCGCGTGCGACCACGAAGACGATCCAGTTCGATTTCCGCACCTTCTTCGAGATGCGGATCGAATGGAATCGTCCGGACGTGAGCGCACCGCTGCTCGAAATGCTCGACGACTTTCTGCAGGTCGACTTTCCCCGCCCTCGGCCGTACCCCGTTGACCACCGCCACCGACCTCGCCACCAGCTCTCGGTAGCCGTGTGCATCAAGCCAATCCAGCGTGGCCGACGCGCTCCGTACGCCATCCACCGAGCTCGAGCTGACGACGACGAGAGTGTCGGCCCCCTCTAGGATGCTTTCCATGGCCGAGTGCATCAGTCCGGTGCCGCAGTCGGTGATGACGATGCTGTAGAACTTCTCCAACAGTGCGACCGCGCGGTCGTAATCCTCGCCGCTGAATGCCTCGGACGTCGCCGGATCCGAATCCGACGCCAACACCTCCAGTCGGTGGGCGTTCTGCGACGTGTAGGCCCGAACATCGCCGTAGCGGTCAAGAGAATGCATGTCGCGCAACAGGTTTCGGACAGTGGCGGTGGTTTCGGAGGGAACCTTCTGCCCCAGGGTTCCACGATCGGGGTTGGCGTCGATCGCGATCACCCGGTCACCTCGAAGCTCGGCGAACGTCGAGCCGAGCGTCGCAGTCGTCGTCGTCTTGCCCACACCCCCCTTCAAGGAGAGCACCGCGACGCGATAGCACCCGACGAGAGGCCGACCCACCTGCGCGGTCAGCGCCAGGCGCCGCTGCTGGGCTGCACTGTTGCCCACATCGATGCGACCGCCTGACATCAGGTACAGCGCCCGACGCCACCCGCTCATCGGCGGCACACTCCCCGACCGTACGAGCAACGAACTACCGAGATCGAACGGCACCGGCGGTGGGCCGGGTTGAAGACCCGCCCCACCCGCCCCACCCGGGCTGTCGGCCGGCACCGCTCCGGGCGCGACAGGTGCATCGCCGGGGCCCTGCCCGATCATCTGTGGCCGATTCGGATGCATCTGGTTCTGCTGCGGCGGCTGAGGCCACTGGCCGGGCTGCGATGCCCATTGACTCTGCGGACGCCATTGCTCCGGAGGGACCATCTGCCCGCGCGGTGCGCCCTGATTCTGCGGTACCCACTGGTTGTGCGGTCCCCAGTTCTGTGGTGCCCAGTTCTGAGCCGGTAGTGGTCCAGCTCCGACAGGGGGGCTCTGAATCGGCTTCGCCTCGAGCGGCGGAGGACTTGGAGTGCGTTCTACCGTCGACACCGCAGGATTCGTTGCGGTGTCGACCATCCCCGCAGGGGTCGGGGAGTCCGTGTTGTCTTTACCGTCGGCAGGTACGGACCCTGTTTTCGACGGGGGCTCGGCGGCTCGCGCCGCGGGAGCCGTGGCCTCGGGCGGCAATACCGTCGGGATGTCGACGCTCTCGGGCGGCATCGTGATGGGGGTCGAGCGAAAGGGCTCCCGCGGCGGTTCCGGCTCGGCCACCACTGCCGTTGCGACGACGACCGGCTCGGGTCCGTCGGGCGAAGCGACATGTTCTTCCGGCACATCCTCGTCCAAGGGCCGGACGGGTTGCCAGTTGTTCTCGTGCCGATCGGCCATGACCGATTCCCCCCAGTTCGCGTCCCACATCGAAGATCCGAGCTCGGATGTCTCCCCCATCGAGCCGGATCGGACGCTACCAGCTGGCAGTCCCGTGCGGAGCCTGCGCAGCTGCCGACAACTAGTTCAGACCCGCGTAGCTGTGCAGTCCCGAGACCACCATGTTGATGATGAAGAGGTTGAAGAGCATGGCGGTGAATCCGGCAATGTTGATCCAGGCCGCGCGGGTGTTGCGCCATCCGGAGGTGGCCCGTGCGTGCAGGTAAGCGGCGTAGATGATCCAGGTGATGAACGACATCGTCTCTTTGGGGTCCCAGCCCCAGAAGCGGCCCCACGCGGCTTCGGCCCAGATCGCGCCGAGGATGACGCCGGCCCCGAAGAGCGGGAAGGCGACGATGGTCGTCTTGTAGGCAAGCCGGTCGAGGGCCTGGGCGTCGGGCAGCTTCGAGGCGAATTTGCCCCAGAATCCCAGGCTTTCCTCGCCGACGGGCTGCTTGATGCGCAGCAGGAACAGCAGGCTTGCCACGCCGGAGACGAGGAGGATGCCGCTGCCGACGCTGACGATGGTGACGTGGATGGGCAGCCAGTACGAGCGCAACGCGGGGACGACCGGAGCGGCGTCGGCGTAGAGCTTGGTGGCGGCGAAGAACATGAGCACGATGATCGGAGCCAAAACGAACACCAGCATCGGGCGCATCGTCTTCTTGCGCAGCGCGATCACCGAGGTCAGAGCCGCGGCTGCGGTGGCCATGGTCACGAACTCGTACATGTTGCCGAGCGGGAATCGGTGGGTGGCGAATCCGCGGAGGACGACCGAGGCGATATGCAGCGCGAGGGCCGGGGCGAGCAACGCGAAACCCATGCCTGCGAGTCGATCGGAGAGCGGTCGCTTCGGCGTTTCGACGACGAGCCCCGGCCGGCTGTCGGCAACCGGGGCTCCGGCGCCGACGAGTTCCTTGGCCTGGACGGCCGTCGCCTTGGCGGAGGCGTACTGGGCGATGAGCAGGACGAATGCGAGCACGTAGATGGTGAACGCTGATTCGAAGGACCAGTCGCTGTACTGCGAGAGGGTCTCGTTGATCGGCATCGGTCAGTTCTCCTGTTTCGAGGTGTCGCCGAGCAGGCGGGTGCACAGGCGGTCGAACTCTTCGCCCCACCCCGCCTGATCGGTGCGTGCAAGTCCGCCGAGGTCTACTACAGTACGTCGTGACTGCGCGTCGGCGGTGAGCCGGACCCAGATTCTGCGACGCTTGATCACCAGTGAGACGAGCAGTCCGCCCATCATCGTCAGCGCGAACACCAGGACCCAGGTCTGGGCCGGGTCGTGCGAGACCTGCAGGTTGACGAATTCTTCCGCTCCGTCGAACGTGACGACGGTTCCGTCGCTGAGCGTCGCGGATTCTCCTGGCATCAGGTTGACGCGGTCCTGCTTCACGAGCCTGCCCTGGGCGATCATTTCCTGATCGAGTGAGAAGATCGACTGCGGCAGTCCGGTGTCGAGGCCGGTGTCGCCCTTGTAGATGTCGATGGCGACGGCGGGGTCGTTCATCGCCGGGAAGCTCGACGACAGCAGGCTGCCGTGGAACGACGCGGTCGGCGCGAACAGTCCCTCGATGGCGATCTGATTTTTCCGTCGATCCAGCGGGTCGGGATAGAGGCCGCCGGGCGGATCGACGCGCAGCACTCCGCTGGAGAGGAATGTCGTCGCGTCGGTCGGCTGCCACTGGATGGTGTCGGTACGGGTTTCACCGTTCGGGAACGTCACGGTGAACGTGGGTGCATAGCCGTGGCCCTGCAGGTAGACGCGATCGCCTGCCACACGCAGTGGGTGGTTGACCTGCAGCTGATCGTCGCGCCAGACGTTGTTGGTCAGGTCCTCGCCTGCCTGGTATTCGATGTTGGAGGTGAACATCTCGGCCTGGCCGTTCTCGAGGTAGTCGGCCGTGAAGTCCTTGACGCGCACGCACAGTGGCTCGAGTGCGGTGCCGTCGACGAGGTTGCCCGCGCGGAACGAGTCGTAGTTGGCGGGGGTCGAGGTGCAGAATCCGGGTCCGTCGTCGGCGATGACGATCCGGTTGCCCTCGTAGCCGAGCAGCTTGCCCATGGCGATCGCGGCGAGCAGTCCGACGAGCGAGAGGTGGAACACGAGATTTCCGAGTTCGCGAACGTAACCCTTCTCCGCCGACAGCGTCACTGCTCCGCCGTCCTCGGACCGCTGGGCGACGCGCCAGCCACGCAACTGGGTGCGCACCTGCGCCGCCGTCTCCTCCGGCGTTCCGTCGACCTCGTAGCGGCTGTGGTGCGGCAGGCGGGAGAGGTTGCGGGGCGCGCGAACGGGCTTGGTGCGCAATTGCTTCGCGTGCTCGATGCAGCGCGGCAGAATGCAGCCGATCAGCGAGACGAACAGCAGTGCGTAGATCGCGGTGAACCAGAAGCTGCCGAACACGTCGAACAGTTCCAGCTTGTCCATGATGGGGCCGAGGGTCGGGCGGTTCGCGATGTACTCGTCGACCTTGCCCGCGTTGAGGCTGCGCTGCGGTACCAGGGCACCGGGCACCGCGGCAAAGGCCAGCAGGAACAGCAGCACCAGCGCGGTCCGCATGCTGGTCAGACCACGCCAGGTGTTGCGGATCAGAGCCACTCCCCGACCGAGCGGAGACTGCGTGCGTGGAGCCCCGGTGCGCTCTTCGAGATCGGCGGTCATATCGGCAACACCACATCGGAGACGAAGGCGTCGCGCACCCAGCCGACGAACTGATCCCAGGCACCGGTGACCAGTGCAATTCCTACTGCTATCAACATGATTCCGCCGAACACCTGTATCTGTCGTGCATGTGTACGTAGCCAGCCGACGCCTCGCAGCGCGCTGACCGAACCGAACGCGAGGATCACGAACGGCAAGCCGAGGCCGAGGCAGTACGCCACGATCAGGACGACGCCGCGCGCTGCCGTCGTACCGTCGGTACCTGCGGCCAGTGAGATGACACCGGCGAGGGTCGGCCCGAGACACGGGGTCCACCCGAGTGCGAACACGCCGCCGAGCAGTGGCGCTCCGGCCAGTGAGCCGATCTGCTTCGGCTCGAAGCGCACGTCGCGTTGCAGGGCCGGGATCAATCCGACGAACACCAGGCCCATGGCGATGGTGACGACGCCGCCGATCCGCATGAGCAGTTCGCGGTTGATCGCCAGGACGGAGATCGCTCCGAACACCGATGCGGTGGCGAGCACGAACACGACGGTGAAGCCGAGGACGAACAGTCCTGCCGCCCCAGCGACCCGCAATCGGCCACTGCGGACCTTCGTCTTGACTGCTGCTTCGTCGGCGCTGACGGCCGGGGCGTCCGCTCCGACTACGCCGGCGAGGTACGAGAGATATCCGGGCACCAGGGGCACCACGCACGGCGACGCGAAGGAGACGAGCCCGGCCAGGACGCAGGCTCCGAGGGCCAGGATCAGCGGCCCGGAGGCCGCCGCTTCCTGGAAACTCGCGCCGACCCCGGCTAGGTACATCTCGCTCACGGCTGCACTGGCTCCTCGGCTGCGACGCGTTCGACGACGGGCTGCAGGTCCTCGGCGAGCAGCTCACGCAGGAACACTGCCGCGACGCGGTGCTGTCGGTCGAGCACGATGGTCGTCGGGATGACGGAGGTGGGGACGCCACCGAGCGCGTTGAGGGTGCGCATCGGCGGGTCGTAGATCGAGGAGTAGCTCACGTTGTTGCTGACGACGAAGTCCTGGGCGGCGGTCTGCGACTCGTCGCGCACGTTGATCCCGAGGAACTCGACGCCGAGGGACTCGGTGGCCTCGTAGACCTCTTCCAGGTCGTCGGCTTCACCGCGGCACGGTCCGCACCACTGCCCCCAGACGTTGAGAACTACGACGTCACCGTCGTAATCCGACAGGGAGGTCGTCTTGCCCTCGGTCATCAGGTCGGGCCCGGACAGCTCACCGATGGTGCCGCGCTCGTCGGGCTCGTAGAAGATGTCGGTCTTGCCACCGGGCGAGACGAACTGGAAGGTGCCACCCTGAGCAACCGCGTCGGTGCCGGTCGAACATCCCGCGACCAGGGCCACTGCGAAGAGCGCGAGCAGAAGCCTACGCACCGGAGATCCTCGGATCGGACGCTCCCGCTGGCTCGGAGTAGACGAGGTCCACGAGCTGGTCCCCCTCGTAGACGAGCGAGGTCAGCGACGCGAGACCGCATTGACGATTGCGCGGGTCGTGCCAGAGCCGGTCGCCCTGCAGGAAACGGCGCAGGGTCCACACCGGGAGTTGGTGGCTGACGCAGACGGCCTCGTGCCCGACGGCTTCGACGCGGGCCGCGTTGACGGCGGCGAGCATGCGGTGCGCGATCTGCAGGTACGGCTCGCCCCACGACGGGGTGAAGGGATCGCGAAGCTTCCACCAGTGCCGGGGCCTGCGAAGCGCTCCGTCACCGACGGCGACGCGCAGCCCCTCGAATTCGTTGCCTGCCTCGATGAGGTTCTCGTCCTCGGCGATGGTCAGGCCGTGAGCCGCGGCGATGGGTCCGGCGGTCTCCTGGGCGCGCAGGAGCGGCGATGCAACGACGTGGGTGATGTCGTGGCCGGCGAGCGCGTCCGCGACCGACCTGGCCTGCGCCTGGCCGGTCACCGACAGCTTGAAGCCCGGCAACCGTCCGTAGAGGATGCCCTTGGGGTTGTGCACCTCGCCGTGCCGGAGGACGTGCACGATGGTGCGCGTCGTCGAGTGCGGATGTGCTGCGGGGGCCTCGGTCACGTCGGGGTCCTGTTTCTCGGTAGTCGGATGGTGAATCAGTTCTGGGTGGACGTCACTGGGGAGCCGTGGCGGCTGCCGCAGCCTTCGCGGCGGCGGGGGCGGCGTCGGCGATGATCTCGAAGGCGCGGTCGTCGAGGGCCGCGGAGACGAACCAGGCCTCGAATGCGCTCGGCGGCGGGTACACGCCGCGGGAGAGGAAGGCGTGGAAGAACGCCGGGTATCGCCACGTCTGCGCGGCCTTGGCCTGCGCGTAGTCGGTGACGGGTCCATCGGCGAAGAACACACTCACCATAGTGCCCGCGAACTGGACGTGATGGGTGACGCCTTCGGCGGTGAGGGCGTCGCCGAGCAGTGTTCCGAGTCGCTGCGAGTTGGTCTGCAGCTTCTCGTACACGGCTGCGTCGGCCAGTTGCAGGCTCGTCAAACCGGCGGCGACGGCGACGGGGTTACCGCTGAGCGTGCCCGCCTGGTACACCGGTCCGGCCGGCGCGAGATAGGCCATCACGTCCGCTCGACCACCGAATGCGGCGGCCGGAAGCCCGCCGGACATGACTTTGCCGAACGTGTAGAGGTCGCCTGCGACGCCGTCGATGCCGTACCAACCGGCTGCGCTGACGCGGAATCCGGTCATCACCTCGTCCATGATCAGCAGTGCGCCCTGCTCGGTCGCGAGGCGGCGCAGGCCCTCGTTGAACCCGGTGACCGGCGGAATTGCGCCCATGTTGCCCGCGGCTGCCTCGGTGATGATGCATGCGATCTGGCCGGGGTTGGCCGCGAAGGCAGCAGTCACGGCATCGAGGTCGTTGTAGGGAACGACGATGGTGTCCGACGCCTGAGCGCCGGTCACTCCGGGTGACGTCGGCAGTCCGAAGGTGGCCAGTCCCGAGCCCGCGTCGGCCAGCAGGGCGTCGACGTGGCCGTGGTAGCAGCCGGAAAATTTGAGGATCTTCGTGCGGCCGGTGAACCCGCGCGCCAGGCGCACCGCGCTCATGGTGGCCTCTGTGCCCGAATTCACAAGGCGAACCTGGTCGACGGGGCCGACTCGACGCACGATTTCCTCGGCGAGTTCGATTTCGCGCTCGGTGGGCGCACCGAACGACAGACCGGTCGATGCCGCTTTCTGGACGGCCTCGACGATGGCCGGGTGGGCGTGTCCGTGGATCATCGGGCCCCAGGACGAAATGAGGTCTACGTAGGACTTCCCGTCTGCGTCGGTCATCGTGTATCCGCTGGCGCGGGTGATGAATCGAGGCGTTCCGCCGACCGACGCGAATGCACGCACCGGGGAGTTCACGCCGCCGGGGATCACCTCGCTTGCACGGGCGAACAGCTGGGCCGATACGGGGGCGTCGTCGCCGGGAGAAACAGTCACATCGTCCAGTGTCCCAGGTTCGGCGAAATCACCAACTACAGGGCGTAATAATGGGTTCGCCCGACGGCATCAGTCCTCGTCGGTTTTCTTGTCCTCGGGCATGAACACCATCCGCAGGCTCCTCACCACGAAGTCCGTTTTGCCAGTTCATAGGTTCGGCAGTCAGAACACCGGGTAGTCGGTTTGGATGACGAATACAGACCATGGCGCCGACGGCGTCACCAAAGTCGCCGAATTGATGTCCGAAGCCGGACTCTGCATGTTCACCACCGTCGGCCGAGACGGCCATCTCATCTCGCGTCCGATGGCGCTGCAGGAAGCCGAGTTCGACGGCGATCTGTGGTTCTTCGCCGCCCATGACTCCCGCAAGGTGCGCGATATCGCGGCGAACCCGACGGTCAACGTCTCGTTTCAATCCGGTGAGGGTTGGGTGTCGTTGTCCGGCACCGCGGCCGTGGTCGAGAACGACACCAAGGCCGAAGAGCTCTGGAACACCCGGGCGGTCGCGTGGTTCGAGAAGAACCCCGATTCGCGCGAGGTCGCGTTGATCCACGTGGCCGCCGAGGGAGCCGAGTACTGGTCCACCCCTGGGTCGAAGGTGTCGAACCTGTTGGCCTACGCCAAGGCGAAGATCACCAACGAGCGGCCGGACCTCGGCGAGCACGAGGTCGTCGAACTCGAGTTGCCGCACACTTCGACCGACTAAATCTGCTGGTGCCGGGCTGCCGTCGGGGGCACGTCCGGATTGCCGGTCACGGCCGGTTCACTGCTTCGATCCGGTCGACATTCGAACTCCGGGCTATCTCCGACGGCAGCGGCGTCTCGCTGTCAGTTCGTGCGGTGGTGTCCGTTGTCCGTACGTGGGTCGACGGTGTCGCGAACCTTTTCCCCGGTGCTACGCGGGTCGGTGCTCGTGTGCGCGGCGGCATCATGAGCAGCGGTGTTTCGTGCCCCGGCGTCGTGCTGGCCGGGGTAGGTCTCGTTGGTGTCTGCCCCGCTGTGGTGCGCCTGCCCGTGATCGTCGAGCCGGCCGGTGTTGTCCGTGTGTGCGGCCTTGGCACCCGATCGATGATCGACGTCCGGATCGAGTTCGTTCGCGCGAGCGAATTCGGCGTCCAGATCATCACGCGACTGCGCCGCAACACCCTGATGAGAGTGAGCCTGCTGCGCAAGCTTGTCGGCCTCGGCCGCTTTGACGTCTGCTTCGGCCTGGGCCCGGCGCGCCTTGGCCTCGCTCTCCCTGGCCAGCAGCTCACGTTCCTCGACGAGCGCTGCCTCGTCGGCTGCCTTTTCGCGAATCTCGTTCGCTTCCAACCTCTTACGTTCCTTGCCCTTACGCGCCACGACGACGGCGAGGGCAACAACCACAAGTACGACGACTACTGCAACGATGATCCATACGGTGGTGCTCATTGGCGTACTCCCATGTTCTTGACTGCCGAACCGGCAGTAGATCTATGCCGGGTACCCGAGTAAAGAGTCGACAAACTCACCGAGAGCTCCGCGGGCGAGGTCCGCGAACTCGCTCGACGCCAGTTCACCCGCTCCCTCCGGAATGCAGGCCACGAGCTCGAGTCCCGTCACGAGCGGCAACTCGTCGAGGTTGACGTGCGCCGCCAGGCTCGGTTCGTGAGGCCACGAGCCGACCACCAGACCTGCGCACTCGATGCCCGCCGCCCGTACTGCGGCAATCGTCAGAGCGCTGTGGTTGAGCGTCCCCAGCTCCGCGCCGGTCACGATCAGAACCTGTGCCTCGACTGCGCCTGCTGTGTCGAGCACGGTGAACCCGTCTGCGCCCAGGCGCACCGCAACCCCGCCCGCACCTTCGACCAGAACGAGGTCGTGGTCTGTCTCGAGGTCGCGCACCGCGTCGACGACGGTGCCGAGTTCGAGCATCGGCAGTCCCGATCGGCGGGCCGCGACGTCCGGAGCCAGCGGCTCCGGGTACCGCGCCAGTTCGACTCCGACCACCCCCGAAAGGCGGCGCAGCGTGTCGATATCGGCTTCGTCCGGGTAGTCACCTCCGACGCCGGTCTGCGCCGGCTTGCACACCGCGACGGTCCATCCGCCTGCCCGTGCCGCCGCCGCAAGTGCCGCGGTGACGACGGTCTTGCCGACGCCGGTGGACGTTCCGGTCACGACCAGAACCGTCATCGCAGCACCTGCGCCAGGACCGACGCGGCACGGTCGATGTCGGAGTCGGTGAGATCGGCGCGCGCGGTCAGTCGCAGTCGAGACCCGTCGGCCGGAACCGACGGCGGCCGAAAGCACCCGACGCGGACGCCGAGGCCGAGGCAGTCACCGGCCGCGCGTACTGCCCGCTGCGCATCGCCCAGAATCACCGGAACGACCGCCGATGTCGTCGGTTCGACGCCCGCTGCGGCGGCCAGTTGCTTTGCTCGCACCCCGATCGAATGCACCCGGTCGGGTTCTCCGCGCAGGACGGTCAGCGCGGCCGCCGCTGCGCCGACGGAGGCGGGCGCGAGGCCGGTGTCGAACACGAAGGTGCGCGCACCGTGCAGTACCTGATCGCGCACTGCTGCCGACCCGAGAACGACGCCACCCTGCGATCCGAGGGCCTTGGACAACGTTGCGGTGATCACCAGGTCGGGTGCTCCGGCGAGACCTGCCTCGTGGACGGCTCCCCGGCCGCCGTTCCCGCGAACGCCCAATCCGTGCGCTTCGTCGACGACGAGCACGGCGTTGCGTCTCCGACACACCGCGTACAGCTCGGCCAGTGGCGCGAGATCGCCGTCGGCACTGAACACCGAATCTGTCACCACCAGGGCCCGATGTTCGGGACGCTCCCGCAACAGCTCGTCGACATGGTCGGTATCGCAGTGCCGAGCGACGGCCACTCGTGCCCGGGACAGGCGGCAGGCGTCGATCAACGAGGCGTGCGACGCGGCGTCGGAGATCACCAGCGAATCTCGGCCCGCCAGCGCCGTCACGGTTCCGAGATTCGCGGTGTAGCCGGAGGAGAACACCAGCCCGGCCTCGGCTCCGACGAACTCCGCGAGGTCGCCCTCGACGCGTTCGTGCGCCGTCGTGGTGCCGGTCACCAACCGCGATCCCGTGGCTCCGCCGCCCCACCGGCGCACCGCGGCGCAGGCTCCGTCGATGACGGCCGGATGCCGGGACAGGCCGAGGTAGTCGTTCGATGCCAGATCGAGGATCGATTCCTCGGCGGCACGGGCGACGACGACCCGCTCGAGGCCGGCCTGGCGTCGGGCGTGTGCGGTGGCGTCGAGCCAAACGAGAGCGGTCATGGCAGCGACCATACTTGAACACTGTTCAAGTATGGTCGCGCGCCACCGCCACCATGGCGTCCGCGATGGTCGCCACCTCGGCATCGGTGCAGATGAACGGCGGCATCGCGTACACCAGCCGCCCGAACGGCCGCAGCCACACTCCCGCATCGACGGCCGTAGCCGTGGCCCGTGCCATGTCCACCGGACGATGCATCTCGATGACTCCGATGCCGCCGAGAACGCGCACGTCGGCGACCCCCGCGAGCGCCCGGGCGGGCGCGAGGCCGCTCGCCAACCCCGATGCGAGACCTGCCACCTCACCGCGCCAGTCACGCGAGAGCAGCAATTCCACCGAGGCCACCGCGATGGCGCACGCCAGTGGATTCCCCATGAACGTCGGCCCGTGCATCAGGCCTCCGGCCTCGCCGTCCGAGACCGTTTCGGCGACCTCGGTGGTGCACAGCGTTGCCGCCAACGTCAGATATCCACCGGTCAGCGCCTTGCCGACGCACATGATGTCGGGTGCGACACCGGCGTGATCGGCCGCGAACAACTCCCCGGTTCGACCGAATCCGGTCGCGATCTCGTCGAAGATCAACAGCACGCCGTACTCGTCGGCCAGGCGACGCAGTTCCCGCAGACAGCGCGCGTCGTGGAAGCGCATCCCACCGGCGCCCTGCACGATCGGCTCGACGACGATCGCCGCCAGTTCGCTCGCATGCGCGCTCAGTATCCGCTCGAATTCGGCGATGTAGCCGGCATCGAACTCCGCGGGTGGAGCCGGAGCGAACACCTGTTTCGCCAGTACATCGGTCCACAGCGCGTGCATCCCGCCGTCCGGATCGCACACGCTCATCGGGGCGAACGTGTCGCCGTGATAGCCGCCGCGCCAGGTCAGCAGCCGAGTGCGACCGTTCTCGCCGCGTCCACGCCAGTACTGCAACGCCATCTTCACCGCGACCTCGACCGAGACCGATCCCGAATCGGCGAGGAACACCTTGTCGAGGCCTGCGGGGGTGATCTCCACCAGCAGCTGGGCCAGCCTGGCCGCCGGAGCGTGCGTCAAGCCGCCGAACATGACGTGACTCATTCGGCTCAGCTGATCGCGCGCGGCGGCGTCGAGCACCGGATGCCCGTAGCCGTGCACTGCCGCCCACCACGAGCTCATGCCGTCGATCAGTTCCCGGCCGTCGGCCAGGGTCAGCCGCACCCCGGATGCACGCTCGACCACCAGTGGCGTCGTAGTCGCCGGAAATCGGCTGTACGGATGCCACAGATGATCGGAGTCGATTCGGCGAACGTCTTCGGAAGTCAGCACGCCACAGCACACTGCCACAGCGCCCGACAGCCGATCCCGACACTGGGCCAGAGGCGAAATGTCCGAATCCATTAGCATCGCAACATGACGACGCGCACCATGACGAGACTCGTAGGGGTAGCCGCGGCGGCAACCCTGACCCTCGCCGCCTGCGGAGGAACGTCCGCAGCGCCCGTGCCCTCCACGACCGCGCCGGCGTTCGTCGTGGACACCTCGACTCCCGTCGGGGCGCTCAACGACCGCATCCTGCGATGGATCAACGCCGAGGAAGCGCCCGACTCTGCCGAGGTCGAGGCCGTCACCGGGCCCGAGCTGGCCGAGGCTGTTGCACCGCTGGGCGGACTCGTCACCCCACTCGAACAGTTGCGCGCCGGTGCACCGAACGTCGCCACGAGTTTCGAGGCCGGTCCCGATTCCGGCGTCCTACACTTCACCACCGCAGGCATACCGGCCACGATCACGACGTCGATCGCTGCCGACGGCACACTCGACGGCTTCCTGGCTCGGCCGGACACTCCCACGATCTCGTCGTTCGACGATCTCGACGCCGCGCTGTCCAGGGTGGCTCCGAACTACTCCTACAGCGCGTCTCGGCTCAACGGCGGTGAGTGCGAATCGATCTACTCCACCAACGCGGACTCGATGCTCCCCCTCGGGTCGGTGTTCAAGCTGTACGTCCTCGGCGCGCTCACCGACGAGATCGAGGCAGGCACCGTCCGATGGGACGAACCGCTCACCGTTCGTGACGCAACCAAGAGTGCGCCCTCCGGCGAGCTGCAGAATCTGCCCGACGGCACGACGGTGTCGGTCCGCGACGCGGCCGAGAAGATGATCTCGTTGTCCGACAACACCGCGACCGATCTGTTGATGGATCATCTCGGCCGCGATCGGGTCGAGCGTCAACTCTCCGTCATGGGTCATCACGATCCGTCGGTGATGACCCCGATGATGGACACTCGGCAGTTTTTCGTCATCGGCTTCGGCGATCCGAATCTTCGATCCGAATGGGCGGATGCGGACCCCGACGGACGCGAGAAGCTCCTCGCGCAAGCCGATTCCCGGTCGCTGGACATCGACTTCGATAACTTCCTCGACAATCCGGCGTCGGCCGACGGCGTGGAGTGGTTCGCCAACGCGCAGGACGTCTGTGCCGCGATGGGTTACCTGGCCACCGGCCCGGCAGCGGAAGAGAACCGTCGCATCCTGGCGATGAACCCGGGCGTCCAGCTCGACGCGGCGCTGTGGCCGTATTCGGGGTTCAAGGGTGGCAGTGCGCCCGGCGATCTGGCCGGCGCGTTCCTCGCCACCGACGCCTCCGGTCAGGACTGGATCGTCACCGAGCAGTTCCGCGCCGACGGCGCGATCGATCTGATTCCGTCGAGCTATGCATTCCTCGTCGCTCAGGAAGCCTTCGCGCTGCTGAAGTGAGTGGGATTTGTAACATCCGTGTTACTGCTGCATTACACTCGCGGTCGTGGAGGCACAACACGAACCAGCCCAGAACGCGTGGCCGGCGGGCTTCAAGGAGTTCCTGGTCGGTGAGTTCACCGACTTCAGCCCCCTGGTGAACAGGGCTCTGGAGGACAACTGCGCGTCACTGTTCCACGACGGTCCGTACGCGAAATCGGGCTTCTGGCGGTCCTGTCGGGCAGTGTTCCGAGAATTCGTCTGGCCGGTCTGACCTTCCGGCCTTCACGGGCGGCCGCAAAAGGTTACCGTCGAGTATGGCAACCACAACGGATCACCTTCGGAACACTCTGGACGGCCGCTGGCGAGATGTGAAGAACCAGGCGCGGCAGCAACTTGCGCGCGAAGAGTTCCGCCCGCACTACACGCCGAACACCGTCATCGCTCGCACCAAGGCGATGGAGCAAATGAAGCTGCTCGCCGCCGCCGGTGCAGCCGACAACGGCTTCAAGAAGGAACACGGCGGCACCGGCGACGTCGGTGCCGCGGTGACGATGATCGAGATGCTCGCGATGAGCGATCTGTCTCTCATGGTCAAGGCGGGCGTCCAGTGGGGACTGTTCGGCGGTGCCATCGAAAATCTCGGCACCGAACGCCACCACGAGGCCTACGTCCCCAAGATCATCAGTCTCGATCTGCTCGGCTGTTTCGCCATGACCGAGACCGGACACGGCAGCGACGTGCAGTCGCTCGAGACCACGGCCACGTACGACCCGAAGACGGACGAGTTCGTCATCAACTCCCCCACGCCGTCCTCGCGCAAGGACTACATCGGCGGCGCTGCCGAAACCGCGACCGTCGCCGCCGTGTTCGCCCAGCTCATCACCGCGGGCCCGGGCGAGGAGCCAGAGGGCCACGGCGTGCACTGCTTCTTCGTTCCGCTCCGCGACGAGAACGGGGACGACCTACCCGGTGTCACCACCTCGGACTGCCAGTACAAGGGCGGTCTACCCGGAGTCGACAACGGCCGCCTCATGTTCGATCACGTTCGCATCCCGCGAGACAACCTGCTCAACAAGTACGCCGACGTGTCCGACGACGGTACGTACTCCTCCCCCATCGAGAACAAGTCTCGACGGTTCTTCACGATGCTCGGCACGTTGATTCGCGGTCGTGTCACAGTGGGCGGCAGCGCCGCCGCGGCCGCCCGCGTCGCCCTCGACATCGCCACGCGATACGCGTTGCAGCGCAGGCAGTTCGCCGCACCCGATTCCGATCAGGAGGTCCTGATCATGGACTACCTGGTGCATCAGCGTCGACTGTTCCCGCTCATCGCCAAGTCCTATGCGCTGCAGTTCGCACAGAACGAGCTCGTGTCGAAGATGCACGAGCTGCAGACCGCGGACAGTCCGGACGCCGAGGAGCAGCGCGAGCTCGAGTCCAGGGCGGCAGGTCTCAAGGCCGCGAACACCTGGCACGCCACCGCGGCCATCCAGGAGGCTCGCGAAGCATGCGGCGGCGCAGGCTATCTCGCCGAGAACCGGCTGATCTCACTCAAGGCCGACACGGATGTGTTCACCACGTTCGAGGGCGACAATCATGTGCTGACGCAGCTGGTCGCCAAGGAGCTGCTCACCGCGTACGCCGACGACGTCAAGTCCATGAGCCCGGTCGAATGGGTCAAGTTCGCCGCCGACATGGTGGGCGACCGCGTCGT
This sequence comes from Rhodococcoides navarretei, assembly GCF_038069675.1. NCBI lineage: Bacteria > Bacillati > Actinomycetota > Actinomycetes > Mycobacteriales > Nocardiaceae > Rhodococcoides > Rhodococcoides navarretei. The sequence continues at coordinate 980,447 of NZ_JBBPCN010000001.1, read as the reverse complement.
CAAACGCACTGCGGCCCAAGCGATCATGCAGACCATCCTCGATCGGCGCCAGGACAACGAGGAAGAGGGTTCGCTGTTCAACCGCGGTACCCAGGTCAAGATGTTCGAGGATCGCGAGGAGTACCTGCTCTCCACCGTCGCACGCCGGCTGCAGTCCAAGTCCAAGGAGACCAGCCCGTTCGAGGCGTTCAACGCGGTGCAGGATCACGTGCTCCATGCCGCGAGCGCGCACATCGACCGCATCATCTTCGAGGCGTTCATCGCCGGCATCGAATCGTGCGAGGATCCCACCACCAAGGACCTGCTCGACGAGGTCTGCGACCTGTACGCGCTGTCGGTGATCGAGGCGGACAAGGCCTGGTTCATCGAGCACCGCTACCTGTCCACCGAGCGATCCAAGGCCGTGACCCGCGCCATCAACGAGCGGTGCCGGACGCTGCGTCCGCACGCCGAACTACTCGTCGACGGCTTCGGAATTCCCGACGCATTGGTCGGTGCCGCGATGCTCGGTGAGCCCGGTGCGGGTAGCGAGGAAGAGCCGGCCGACAACCCCAGCCACGCGCACTGACGCGTAGCCGGGTTCAGCCGGGAACTACCGCGAAGACCCGGCAGGGACCGCCGGTCGCGCCCGCGTGCTTCGGCGCGCCGACGACGACCGTCGCCCCTGCCGGGGGCACCGCATCCAGATTCGCGAGCGCTTCGACTCCGTACCGGCCTGCCCCGAGAACGGCTGTGTGCGCCGGGTATTCACGGTCGGTCATCCGATCGAGGCTGAGTGTGTCGACCCCGATTCCGACGACGTTTCGCTCGTGCACCAACATCTGCGCCGCGTCGCCACCGAAGCCTGGGGCAGCACGCTCGGCAAGCCTGTGCTGCCATCGACTGTGCATCACCACCAACGCTCGGTCCGGAATCCGGCCGTGCTCGCGTTCCCACTGCGCGATGTCCTCGGTCGTCACCACCGCGTCGGGATCAGCGGCGGCCCTGGCCGAGATGTCCACCACGACCAGCGGGGCAATGAGGTCTTCGAGGGGCAGGATGTCTGCTGTCGCGCCGCCGCGAAAGCGATGCGCCGGGGCATCGACGTGGGTGCCGGTGTGCTCCCAGTACGAGAGCTTGTTGACCAGGAAGCCACCCAACTCGTAGGCCGCGACCGGACGCATCGAGAACGGTTCGTTGCCCGGCCACACCGGAAACGTCGGGCTCAGGGTGTGGGTCAGGTCGATCAGTCGGCCCGCCGGAATTGCCGACGCGACAATCGGTTCGGCGCGAACCGCTCCGGTCGCCGCGACGGTCAACGCCGCGGCTCCCAACGACCCGAACAGTGCTCTACGGCCGATTCTGCGGTGAACCGTCTCGATGACTTCCGGCCCGCACATCAGTCGGCAGCGGGGGTGACGAGCAGAACCTTGTCATCGGATCCGTTGTCGGTGGTCAGCAGGAATGCTCCTGCGTCGCCGAAGCTGGTGAGCGAGCGCAGTCGGCCGTAGGTGCCCACCAGAGCGTCCGCCTCGTCGACGTATTCCGTGCCGTCCTCGGAGAGCTTGAGAAACAAGAGCTTCTCGTCCTGCTGACTCGATATCACCGCGGCCCCGTTCCAGGAACCCCACCCCGGGCCGTTCGCGAAGGTCAGGCCGGGCGTTGCGATGGCGGGGCTACCCGAGCTCCACACGGCGGCGAGCGCTCCGGGCACGCGGGTCGGATCGGTCATCGGTACCGACTCGTCGTAGATGAACGGGAGACGATCGGGGCGGTACCCGTAGTTGCCACCGGGCACAAGCAGGTTCAGCTCGTCGTCCCGGCTGGTTCCTTGCTCCACCTCGTAGATCTGGCCGGTACCGGGCCGGATCGCCAAGCCCTGCACGTTCCGATGTCCCAGGGTGAAGATGCGATCCGGCGAACCCGCGGCTGCCGAACCGTCGGCGTCGATGTGCAGAACCTTGCCGCCCAACGAGTCCCGATCCTGCGGAACCGTCGGCGACGCAGTGTCTCCGGTACCGATGTACAGGGTGCCGTCGGGATGGGCCAGAATTCGGCAGCCGCCGTGACGGCCGCCGTCGGCGACGGGAATGTCGTCGACGAGGGTGCCGGTGCGCGTCAGAGCGGTCCACTCCGGGTCGACGGTCCACGAGAGGACGGCGATGTGGTTGTCGCTGCCCCCGCCTGCACTACCGGTCCCGGCGCTACCGGTGCCGCCTCCGCCACCCTGCACGCCCTGGCATGTGTAGATGGTTCTGGATTCGGCGAAATCCGTCGCGAGGGCAATGCCCATCAGGCCGGTCTCGCCGGACGCGTACAGATCGTCGAGGTCCGCGGCGAGCTCGCGTGTCTCACCGTCGACGTCGCGGATCACGAACCGGCCGGCACGCTCACCGGTCAGCACCGTTCCATCCGGAGCAACCACCGCATCCCACGGTTTCGCGAGTCCGTCGAGCACCGTGGTGACCGTCAGACCGGGGAGCGGATCGGGCTGTGCCGTTGCGGCTGTCGAAGAGGCCAGCGTCAGGAAGACGCTGGCGGCGAGTACTCCGGAACTGGACACCAGCTTGTTCATCCACACTCCTGACGACGATCGGCGACCGGCCCGATATGACCGGTATCACATGATCTTAAACACACTCCGGAGGTGCCTCGCCGACTCACGACGCGATCGGTCGCCCGTCAGCAACCTCGGTTCAGCCGATCTCGGGCGTGACGAGCAGTACCTGATCGTCGGATCCGTTGTCGGTGGTGAGCAGGAAGCCGCCGTCGCTTCCGAAGGGGGTGAGCGAACGCAGCCTGCCGTATGTGCCGTCCAGCGCCTCCGCCTCGGCGACGTACTCCGTTCCGTCCTCCGACAATGCCAGGAAGACGAGCTTCTCGCCCTGCTGACTCGAGATCACCGCGGCACCGTTCCAGGAGCCCCACTGCTCACCGTCGGTGAATGTGACGTCGGGGGTGGCGATGGTTGGATCGCCCGAACTCCACACTGCAGGCAGGGCACCGGGAACCCGTTCGGGGTCGGTCATCGGGACCGATTCGTCGTAGACCGACGACCTTCGATCGGGGCTGTAACCGTAATTGCCGCCCGGCACCAACAGGTTCAGCTCGTCGTCTCGGCTGGTCCCCTGCTCGACCTCGAAGATTTGATCGGTTCCGGGACGGATGGCCAGTCCCTGCACATTGCGGTGCCCGAGCGTGAAGATGCGATCCGGTGCGTCGGCTGCGGCGGTGCCGTCTGCGTTGACGTGTAACACCTTGCCGCCCAGCGAGTTTCGGTCCTGAGGAACACTGGGGCTCGCAGTGTCCCCGGTGCCGATGTAGAGCGTGCCGTCGGGGTGAGCCAGGATGCGGCAGCCACCGTGACGCCCGCCGTCGGCAACGGGAATGTCGTCGACGAGGGTTCCGGTTCGCGAGAGCCGAGTCCACTCCGGGTCCACGGTCCACGCCACGACGGCAATGCTGTTCTCGCCGCTACCTCGACGCCCCTGGCAGGTGAACACGGTTCGAGAGGACTCGAAATCCACCGCCAGTGCGATTCCCATGAGCCCGGTCTCACCGGCGGCGTAGAGGTCGCCGAGGTCCGCGTTCAGTTCACGCTGGACTCCTGCCGAGTCGCGGATGACGAACCGGCCGGAGCGCTCCCCGGTCAGCACCGTGCCATCGGGAGCAGCCACCACGTCCCACGGTTTGTCGAGGCCGTCGAGCACGGTGGTGACCGTCAGGTTCGGCAGCGGTCCGGCAGGCGCACCCGGGGAGGGAGCAGCGGCGGAAGAAGAGCCCTGCGACGACGAGGTCGCGGACTCGGACGGCTCTGCACTGCTGCCGGGTTCGGAGGTGTCCGCCGAACAGGCCGCAACCAGGGCGACGCTCATGGCGATGACCACTGCGCCGGTGACCGGTTTCTTCACGAGCGCTCCTGACGATGTTCGATGAGTCTCATTTTCCCGGTATCACCGTTTTCGGGACTTCCGAACCACCGACGGAGCGCAGTCGTGTGTCAGGACACCAGTCGATACCCGGCTTCGGCCACCGCGGCGTCCACCGTCGCGGTATCGAGCGTCGAATCGCTGCTCACCACGACCGCACCGGAATCAACATCGACGTCGACGCCGGTGACGCCTGCGATCTCCGATACTTCTTCTCGCACCGACGTCGCGCAATGTCCGCACGTCATGCCCTCGACCGAATACGTCGTCTGCATCTGATTTTCCCTTCTCGAGTCAGGAGCGCACCAGGCGCGCGATGGCCTCGGACGCCTCTTTCACTTTCGCGTCGGCTTCCGGCCCGCCGTGCCTCGCGGCCTCGACGACACATCCGGCGAGGTGGGCGTCGAGCAGCTTCAGCGAGACCGATTGCAGAGCTTTGGTCGCCGCGGACACCTGAGTGAGGACGTCGATGCAGTACCGATCGTCGGCGACCATCCTCGATATCCCGGCCACCTGGCCCTCGATACGACGCAATCGCTTCAGCAGGTCGTCCTGCTCGGCGCTGTAGCTGCTCATAGCGCCAACCATACCCCTACCCGGTATGGGGTGCACGACCCGTCAGGATACGGCGGATGCCGTCGACGATCAGCAGTCCGGCCACGATTGCCGACAGACTGGCCAACGCGATCCAGGACCCCGAGTAGAACGTCCCCGAATAGGCCGGGGACACGTCGGGGACAGCGGGGAACTCACTGGTGCGCACGCCCGCGTTCCAGCACGCCACGACTCCGATCACCGCGAGCAGCGCCAGCACCAGCTCCGCCCACCCGAGGGACTTCCTCACAGGTACTCCTGCTTCGCCGTTTCGAGAGCCGCGCGCAGCCCGTCGTCGTCCTTGGCCCACGCCTGCACCAGTCCCCCGCCCACCAGACGCAGCCCGATGCCGTGCCGCTTGCGCGGTACGCCCGACAGTTCACCGAGCACCCGCGCGGTCTCCCACCTCTTCGGCTCGTAGTCCCCGTCGGCGTACTCGGCCGGCGGCAGTATGGCGTCGATCTCGGCAAGGTCGACGGTCTCGGTGCCCTGACGCAGTTGCCGGGTGGTGAGTTCGACGCTGACGTGCATCCTCGCGGCCCGCAGCTGGACGTACGTGAGACCGACGAGGATGAGCGAGAACAGCGCAAGAGCGAACCAGTGGATCACCGGGCCGGATGCGAGCTCCACCGCGAGCACCACGAGGCAGAACACCGGGCCCCAGGCCAGCATGCGCCACCGACCACCGGGCTCGTGGAAGAGCACGGGATCGTCGGCGGAGGTCTCACTGTTCACGGACGAACCACTCACGGGCCGACGGCCGGTAGACCAGGACCGCTGCAACCACCAGCGCGACGGTGATCACCAGCAGCACGAACGGGAACACCAGCGCGGCGAACGTCAGCAGCAGTGCGATGGCTCCGGACAGAGCCACCAGTGCCCGTCGGAACCTGCGGTCTCCGCCACGGACAGGGCCCGACATCAGGCCGACGGCCAAGCCGACCACTCCGAAGATCACGCCGAGTCCGCGAAAGACCGTCAGGAACGAGTCGATCTGCTCGTCCGTCGCGCCGCCGGTGGTGAAGGACGCCCGGATCTGGTCGGCGGGGAGCGTGAGGGCGATCATGCAGACGACGATCAGCAGCACCGCAGAGGCGAGCCACAGCCAGTAGGCGGCCGAAACCACTCGGGGCCGGGCGATCGGTGCGTCGGTGTCTGAGCTCACGCCAGACATCCTGCCACCGAGTGCGGGACGGGCGTTCAGCCGGCCGAAATCCCCAGCGCCATGATCGCGATGGCCGCCGAGACGGCGAGCAGTAATCCGAGCAGCGCCCATCCGGGACGACCGTTCTCGGCCGGACAGGGTTCGCGGTCGACTGCCGGTGCAGCAGCCGGCTGCGTGATGCTCGCTGCTGCAGGGGTGCTCTCTGCCATATCGGATCCGATCACTCGAGAAGATATCGAGAGTGATGCTAGTCACATGACGAGGCTGTAGCCGAGAACACGCCCGAAATTATCGTTTTGCCGAGGCGACGAAGTATTCGTTGGATTCCCGGCGGTGCATCAGATAGATCGCCCCGGCAGCCAAGACACCCTGGCCGATGCCGAGCACACTCATCACGACGTTCATCGCGCCTGCGCTCGACGCGATCGAGAACAGCTCGAGAATCGTGGTGAACACGGTGAACGATCCGATGACGGTGAGCAGCATGCGCGCCCACAGTTTGCCAGCACGCATTCGCTTGACCCAGAACAGGAACAACGCCCCGAAACCGAGCACGACGAACACCGTGACGACGAGCATCACCGTCACCATCGACTGCGTGGACTCCACCGTCATGTCGGCGGCAGCGTCCTGCGCTGCGAGATCGTCGAGCAGGGACTGCGCAAATTCCTCGCGCGCCCCGAACAGCGTCCACACCGAGAACAGCGCCGAAAGCGCCCCGATCAGCGCCACTCCCCACCAGAGGTGGCGGGCGGTCTCGACGTCGACGGGTGCCGGACGCGGCGTCGGCTCGAATTCCGGGGCGCTCTGCGGAAACCCGTGCTCGATCTCCCAACGCTGCCAGTCGGGCTGCGGCGGTGGATTGCCCGGAACGTTGCTGTCGGGGTTGTTGCCGTCCGGATTGTTGTTCGGGGGGAGATCGTTCACAGCCAGCCCGCCACTTCGGTAGCCCAATAGGTCAGTACGACGTCGGCACCGGCTCGCCGAATCCCGACGAGCGATTCCAGTACCGCTGCGTCGCGATCGATCCAGCCGTTCTGCGCGGCGGCGGTGATCATGGCATATTCCCCGGATATCTGGTACGCCGCAACCGGAACCGGTGACATCTCTGCGACATCGCGCAGAATATCGAGATACGACATCGCGGGCTTGACCATCACCATGTCGGCTCCCTCGGCGAGATCGAGCTCCACCTCGTGGGTCGCCTCGCGACGGTTGGCCGCGTCCTGCTGATACGTGCGGCGATCGCCCTGCAGCGAGGACCCCACTGCTTCGCGGAACGGACCGTAGAACGCCGAGGCGTACTTCGCCGAGTACGCCAGCTGACCGACCTCGACGTGGCCGGCGGCGTCGAGTCCGGCGCGGATCGCACCGACCTGCCCGTCCATCATTCCGCTCGGTCCGAGCAGGTGGGCACCGGACTCCGCCTGCGCGACGGCCATATCGACGTAGCGCAGCAGGGTGGCGTCGTTGTCGATGGAACCGTTCTCCCCCAGGACTCCGCAGTGTCCGTGGGAGGTGAACTCGTCCAGGCAGGTGTCGGCCATGATGACCGTCGAGTCACCGAGGTCGACTTTCAGACGGGCCAGGCCACGGTTGAGAATTCCGTCCGGATCCGTTGCGCCCGAACCGTTCTCGTCCTTGTCCTCGACCTTGGGGACACCGAACAGCATGATGCCGCCGACACCGGCCGCCACGGCCGCCTCGGCCGCAGCACTCAGCGAGTCGAGCGTGTGCTGATGCACCCCGGGCATCGAGCTGATCGCCCGCGGCTCGGAGATGCCGTCGGCCACGAACATCGGCAACACCAGATGCCGTGGCGCGAGGGAGGTTTCGGCCACGAGCCGACGCAGTGCCGGGGTACGGCGTAGGCGTCGGGGACGGTCGGTGGGGAACAAGCGAACTCCTTACGGACCGGGTGTGTCGATCGTGAGATCCGCGACCGGGTTACCGGCGGCGCGACTTCTTTCGCGGCGGGGGCAGTGCACCCTCGGCCCGCAGGCGAGCCGCGTGCTCGGCGAGAGCCTCGACCAGCGGTCCGACCTGAGCCGACTCGGGCTGCACGTCCACGCGCAGACCGAATTCGACGGCCGTCTCGGCGGTCTTGGGGCCGATGCACGCAACGAGGGTGCGGGCGTGTGGCTTTCCGGCGATGCCGACCAGGTTCCGGACGGTGGAACTCGACGTGAAGCACACTGCGTCGAAGCCGCCGGTCTTGATCATCTCGCGGGTCTCGGCGGGGGGCGGTGCTGCCCGGACGGTGCGGTACGCGGTGACGTCGTCGATCTCCCAGCCCCGCTCGCGCAGACCCTCGGCGAGAGTTTCGGTGGCGATGTCGGCACGCGGCAGGAGAACTCGGTTGACCGGGTCGAAGACCTCGTCGTACGGCGGGAAGTCCTCGAGCAGACCCAGCGAGCTCTGTTCACCCGACGGCACGAGCTCGGGGTTGATGCCGAACGAGCGCACCTTCGCTGCGGTGGCCTCGCCGACGCAGGCGATCTTGACGCCCGAGAACGCCCGAGCGTCCAGCCCGAACTCCTCGAACTTCTCCCACACGGCGCGAACGGCGTTGGTGGAGGTGAACACGACCCACTGGTAGCGGCCGTCGACCAGGCCCTTGACGGAACGCTCCATCTGGGCCGGGCTGCGCGGGGGCTCGACCGCGATGGTCGGGACCTCGATGGGGATGGCTCCGTGGGTGACGAGTCGATCGCTCATCTCCCCTGCCTGATCCTTGGTACGCGGCACCAGCACGGTCCAGCCGTACAGCGCGCGAGACTCCCACCAGGACATCTTGTTTCGACCCGAGACGACCTTGCCCACGGTGACGACGAGCGATCCGACGAGCTCGGAACCGGCATCGTTGAGGGTGGCGAGGGTGGCCTCGACGGTGCGCTGCTGACGGGTGGTTCCGCGGACGGTGATGGCCGCGGGCGTCTGCGGAGCGAGTCCGTGTTCGACGAGGGCACTGGCGGTTTCGGCCAGGTGGCCCGAGGTTGCGTGCAGTACCAGCGGGCCCGGAGCAGCCGCGAGTGCGGCCCAGTCGACCTCGCCGCGGACGTCGGCCTCGGTGTGACCCGAGCCGAGTGCCATGCCGGCGTAGCTGGGCACCGCGGATCCGGACGGCAGGCCGGGGAGCACCTCGAACGGCACGTGCGTGCGAGCGACGGCGCTGACCTCGGCGATCACCGAGTCGGTGGTGAGCGGATCACCGGAGACCAGGCGAACCACGTCGTGGCCGTTCTTGGCTTCGGCGAGAAGCGTTTTCGCGACCTCGGCGGGTTCGCCGAGTGCCGGCCGAACTTCGACACCGTTCTCGCCCGTCTCCGGGTCACGCGCAACGTCGGCACCGACCAGGGCGGTGACGCCCTTGTCGACGTCGGGATCGGTGAATGCGAGCTCGGCCGCTCCGAGCACTTCCCGTGCCCGGACCGTGAGCAGAGCCGGGTCACCGGGCCCGGATCCCACGAACAGGATCCGTCCGTTGGTGTTCTTGCGGACTGGGCTCATCGGTTGTTCTCCAGTGCTGTCTTGTGTGGGTACTGCAGTTCTATCGGGGTTGCGGTGCCCCGTTTGGGAATCAGTCGAGCGGTGGCGATCGACTCTCTTCGCACCACCGGACGGGTCGCCGTGCGTTTGGCGCGTCCGCGGACGGGTGCCGTTATGGCCCTAGACATGAGATCCACCCTGTACCTGAGAACCTGCCTGCGCTGGTTCGGTGACTGAAACGAGTTCGCGCGCACCGAGATCGAGTAGTTCGCGGGCAAGTTCCCGGCCCAACTCCTCGGCTCGGTCGGGTGAGCCGACGATCGACGCGCGGATGGTGTCGCTGCCGTCGATGGCAGCGACGCAACCCCGCAACGAGAGTTCGTCGAAGATGCGGCCGTCCTCGTCGATGGACTCGACGACCTCTGCGATCGCCCCGACCGGCGCGGTGCAGCCGGCTTCGAGTTCGGCGAGCAGTCCGCGTTCGGCTGCCACAGCGGCGCGTGAGTGGGCGTCGTCGAGAGTGGCGATGGCCGCCGCGAGATCGGTGTCCTCGACGCGACATTCGACTGCCAGCGCGCCCTGAGCCGGTGCCGGGAGCAACTGCACCGGATCCAGGGCCTCGGTGACGACATCCAACCTGCCGATACGGGCCAGTCCGGCGCGAGCGACGATGACGGCGTCGAGCTCACCCGACGCCACCTTCCCGATCCTGGTGTCGAGGTTGCCGCGCAACGGCAGAACGTCCAATCCCTGTCCGAGAGCACGCAATTGAGCGATGCGACGGGGCGCGGACGTACCGACCTTCGCCTCGGCGGGCAACTCGCCGAGCACCAGTCCGTCACGGGCGACCAGGGCATCGCGCGGATCCTCGCGAGCGGGAATCGCGGCGATGGTGAATCGATCGTCGGCCGCCGTCGGCAGGTCCTTGTACGAGTGCACGGCGATGTCGCAGGTGCCGTCGGCCAGCGCCTCACGCAGCGCGGCGGTGAAGACTCCGACGCCGATCGTCTGCACGGGCGCAGCGGACAGATCGCCTGCAGTCTTGACGATGACCAGCTCGGCTTCGACTCCGGCTGCCGCGAGGGCCACCCGGACGGTGTCGGCCTGGGTGGTCGCGAGAAGGCTTCCGCGAGTACCGATCTTGACGATGTCGGTCATTCGGCACGCTCCTGACCGGTGGTTCCGCCGGGGTAGGAGTCCGAGCGCGGATCGGTGCGGCTGGCGGTGAAGTCGTCGACCAGTTCCAGCGAGCCGATCTCCATCGGCGTGGCGACAGCGTCGACCGAGCCGGGGCTCAGCTCGAACAGTTCACGCAGCGCAGCGGCGTAGGAATCTCCGCCCGGGGTGCTGGCGAGTTGCTTGACGCGCACGGTGGGCGAATGCAGCAGCTTGTCCACGACGCGTCGCACGGTGCGGGCCACCTCGTCGCGTTGCGGCGAGTCGAGCCCGGGCAGCCGCGATTCGAGACGCAGCAGCTCTCCCTCGACCACCTCGGCAGCACGTTGACGCAGCGCCGTGACGGTGGGGGTGACCTCGGCAAGTCGTTGTCCGGCAAGGTAACCCGACAGTTCGCTCGACACGATCTCGCGAGCAGCGGACGCGTCGTTCGCCGCGGCACCGGCAGCGGGATCGCGCTGCAGGGACTCCATGTCGAAGACGGTGATGCCCGGCAGGCCCGAGACCGCGGCGTCGACGTCACGCGGCAGACCGAGGTCGCAGATCACCAACGGGCGTTCGGAACCGCGGCGAGCGAGTGCGAGGTGGGCGTCGGCGATGGAGACCACGGCCCCCACCGCTCCGGTACAGGTGAGGAGGATGTCGGCCTCGGCGACTGCGTCGGCGAGGCTTTCGAGGGCGACGGAGGTTGCGGGGATGCCGTTGGAGACGGCGTTCTCGGCCAGGTGGTCGGCTCGCTCGCGAGTGCGGTTGACGACGGTCAGCCCACCGATGCCTGCGCGGCCGAGATGTGCGACGGCGAGTCCGCCCATCGCTCCGGCTCCGAGGACCACGGCCTTGCGGCCGGCGAGGGAACCGTCGAACATGTCGGCGGCGCGGTCGAGGGCCACCGAGACCACCGAGGCTCCGGCGGCGTCGATTCCGGTTTCGCTGTGCACGCGCTTGCCGACGCGGAGGGCCTGTTGAGCCAGTTCGTGCATCACCCGGCCCGAGGCTTGCTGACCGTCCGAGGCGGCGTAGGCCGAACGGATCTGGCCCAGGATCTGCTGCTCGCCGATGACCATCGAGTCCAGGCCGCTGGCAACGGCGAAGAGGTGCTCGACGGCCGCCTCGCTGTAGCGGACGTACGCGTGTCTGGTCAGGTCCGCGATCTCCAGCCCGGAATGTTCACCGAGAACCTCGCCGACGGCGGTCAGCGCGCCGTGGAAGGCGTCGACGACGGCGTAGATCTCGACGCGATTGCACGTGGACACCACCATGACCTCGGAAATGCTTCCGCTGGCCATCAGCTTGTCGGTCAGTTTCGGGCGATCGGTGTCCGTGATGGCGACACGCTCGAGGACTGCGACGGGAGCGCTACGGTGCGATATCCCGACGAGAAGGACACTCACGGTGCAATCACCGATCCGTTTCTTGTCGAACTGTTGACTGGGTTTGGGTTACCGGCGATACGCGGGCCGTGACTGCGGCCGAGGCGTGCCGTGGACGTGAGCGGTGACGACGTCAGTGGGGGCGGCGAGACCGGCCGGGGCGCGACGACGATGGCCGGATCGGCGATACCCGCAGGCCCGGAGACGTTGCGCGAGCTGTTGAAGGAGAGCACCTGCATCTCCACGGCCAGGTCGACGCGCCGCACCTCGACGTGGTCCGGGACGTCGAGAACCATCGGCGAGAAGCTCAGGATGCATTCGACGCCACCGTCGACGAGCTGCTGGGCGACACCGTGCACGGCCTCGTCCGGGGTGGCGATGACGCCGATGGTGGCTTCGAGTTCGCGGCAGGCGACGACGAGTTCGTCGACGTGCCGGACGGTGAGGCCGTCGATCTCGGTGCCCACGCGCGCCGGGTCACTGTCGAACAGGCCGACCATGGTGAAGCCGCGTCGGGCGAATCCGCCGTAACCGGCCAGGGCCTGCCCCAGGTTGCCGACTCCCGCCAGGACGACGCGGTGGCCTCGATCGAGTCCGAGTGCGCTGTCGATCTTCGCGCGCAAGCGGGCGACGTCGTAGCCGACTCCGCGAACGCCGTTGGGGCCGAGGAAAGAGAGGTCCTTGCGCAGCTTGGCCGATCCGACTCCTGCTGCGGTGGCCAGTTCTTCACTGGAAACGATCAGGACGCCCTCGTCTGCGAGGATCGAGAGGACCCGCAGGTATGTCGCCAGACGGGTGACCGTAGCCTGAGGGATGACCCGCTCTACGCCGCTGGGCGACGGGCGCTCTTCGGTCACGTCTGGGGCTCCTCGTCCGAACGGCAACGACGGCCGATCTTCACGCTGATCCTGCGTTCGTGTCTTGTTCACGGACGCTGTTCACACCACGGTAACCGCTTGTGAACGAATGAACAAAGTTGCGCACACCGGCCTTCACCTGCACACGCGAGAGCAATCACACGTTCTTAGGGTGCCCTGCCCGGGTGAGATCGGCCCGCAATCGCGGCACGTCTACCTCCCAGTAACTGTGTTCGATGCCGTCGAGGAGCACCACGGGCACTCGATCGCCGTACTCCGCACGCAGGTCAGGCGATTCCGCTGCCGCCTCGTCGACGTCGACGACCGTCACGGCCACGCCGAATTCGCGGCACACCTCGCTCAATACCTCGAAGGCGTGGGTGCAGGAATGGCAGCCTGCGCGCGTGAGAAGAGCCACGCCGGTGGGGGTCGTCTGCATGCGTCCACTGTGACACGACCGCAACGGAGACGAAGGTCACAGTCCCCGGTCCGGGCGGGGGCGTCGAGTGCTGCCCTTCGCCTGCCTTCCGAGCAACCCCGACTAGGCTTGCGGCGAGCGACTCGACTGGGAGGAGGACGGACGTGAGTGACGGGGGAACAGACCTGCCGATCGAGAACACGCCCGATATCGACACGGTCGATACGAACGATCCGAGCGGAGACAAGCAGTTCAAGCGCCGTATCCGCAGAATCCGCAATCCGTTCGGTCCGACGGACGCCGAGGTCCGCGCCAACGTTGCAGGTCAGGCCAGTGCCGATGCCGCTCTGGCGTTGCAGATCGAGTCCGAGGGTGCCGTTCCGCGAGATCTGACTGCTGCGGCTTTCTTCGACGTGGACAACACGATGGTGCAGGGCGCGTCGATCATTCACTTCGCACGCGGGTTGGCCGCCCGCAAATACTTCACCAGCGGTGATCTGGCTCAATTCGCTTGGCAGCAGGTCAAATTCAGGGTCAGCGGGAAAGAGAACAGCGAGGACGTGGCGAGCGGACGAGAGAAGGCGCTCTCGTTCATCACCGGCCGTCCCACCTCGGAGCTGTCCAGTCTCGGCGAGGAGATCTACGACGAGGTGATCGCCGACAAGATCTGGGCCGGTACCCGGGCACTCGCCCAGATGCACCTGGACGCCGGTCAGCAGGTCTGGCTGGTGACGGCCACTCCCCTCGAGCTGGCTCAGATCATCGCCAAACGCCTCGGCTTGACCGGGGCGCTCGGAACGGTCGCCGAGAGCAAGGACGGGGTGTTCACGGGTCGTCTCGTCGGCGACATCCTGCACGGCATCGGCAAAGCCCACGCGGTGCGCTCGCTCGCGGTGCGGGAGGGTCTCAATCTCAAGCGCTGCACCGCGTACTCGGACAGCCACAACGATGTCCCGATGCTGTCGCTCGTCGGCACTGCCGTAGCGATCAATCCCGATCCCGATCTGCGGGAGCTGGCCAAGAATCGCGGTTGGGAGATCCGCGACTACCGCACCGGACGCAAGGCCGCCAAGATCGGTGTCCCGACTGCGTTGGCCTTGGGCGCGGTGGGCGGCGGGCTGGCCGCCGTGATCGGCCGCCGCAAGGGGTGATCCGCTCGGCGCTCGCAGGTCACAGCGTCAGTTGCATCAGCGTCAGGTCCAGCCACCGACCGAATTTGACGCCGACCTCCGGCATCTGCCCGACCGTGACGAACCCGAACTTCTCGTGCAGTGCGATCGACGTGGTGTTCTCGGATTCGATGAACCCCACCAGTACGTGCACGTCGCCGGCCTCGGCGCGCGCGATCAATTCACTGAGCAGGGCGCTGGCCAGGCCGCGCCGGTAGAAATCTCGGTGGATGTACACCGAGTGCTCCACCGAGTGCCGGTACCCGCTCTTGACCCGCCACTGCCCGTACGACGCGTATCCGGCCACCTGTCCGTCGACGTCGGCCGTCAGGACGGGGTATCCCGCGGCGATCCGACCCTCGAACCACGCTGTGCGGTCGGCGAGGTCGACCTGTTCCTCGTCCCAGATGGCCGTGGTGTTGGCGACCGCATCGTTGTGGATGTCGAGAATCTCGGGCAGGTCGTCGATGGTGGTATCGCGAATGAGCACGGCCACACGATAACCCGGCGTGCCGGCTATCCCAGAAAGACGTTGCGTCTCTTGGCAAGCAGTCGGTAGAGCGTGTGCTGAATGGTTTCGCGGACGTGGTCGGTCAACTCGAACAGCACCATCGGATCCTCGAACGCGGTGGAGTCGTACGAGTCGGTGTGGATCGGCTTGCCGAACTCGATGTACCACTTGGACGGCAACGGGATCAGCCCCAGCGGACCGAGGTGCGGAAAGAACGGCGTGACCGGAAAGTACGGCATCCCCATCAGTCGTGCCAGCGGAGCGATGTCGCCGATCTTGGGGTAGATCTCCTCCGACCCGACGATGGAGCACGGGATGATCGGTGCGCCCGTTCGCAGCGCAGCCGAGACGAAACCGCCGCGACCGAAGCGCTGCAACTTGTACCGCTCGCTGAACGGCTTGCCGATCCCCTTGAATCCCTCGGGGAACACCGCGGCCACCTCGCCGGTGCGCAGCAGTCGCTCGGCATCAGGATTGCACGCCAGAGTGTGCCCGGCCTTGCGCGCGATCGTCCCGACTCCTGGCATCTCGAATGCCATGTCGGCGGCCAACATTCGCAGTGGGCGGTGCGCCGGGTGATGATCGCGCACGGCGACCGAGGCCATCAGCGCATCGACCGGCACGACGCCGGCGTGGTTGGCGACGACGAGCGCGCCGCCGTCGGACGGGATGTTCTCGATTCCCTTGACCTCGACGCGGAACCACTTGTCGAACAGCGGTCGCAGCAACGGCAGCCAGACGGCGTCGGCGAAATGCGGGTCGTAGCCGAACTCGTCGACGCTGTAGTCACCGGCAACACGCCTGCGCACGAACTCCGCGACCGAGGAGATCTGGTCGACGATCGTGGTCTTGGTGTCGTCGATCATCGACAGCAACGGTGCCGCTGTCGCTGCCGTTACGGCCGCCGCGTCGACCGGGGCCGGGTCGAGCAACGGCGTCGGCTCCCGAGGATCTGCGTACGCGGAGGGGTGCCGTTCACGCGAGCCCTGTGCTGCGCGGGCCGCGCGACCGGTGGTGCCACCGTGCAGTGGAATCACTTTGGCCACGTCCCTCACCCGTCCCCTCCCGAACCAGGCACTGTTTCCCGACTACGCAGCGACGCCAGTGCGCGCGCCGTCGACGCGCCGGTTTCGACGGCCGCGACCATACGTTCCTCCACGCTGTCGACCCACTCGGTTCTGAGGACCGGGCGCAGCGCGGCACCTTTGACGAAATCGTCGAACGCCTGAACCGTGGTCCACCGCGGCTCGAAGCCGAGGACGGACCGCATGCGGGTGGTGTCGAGTCCGCAGCCGAAGTGGAAGTAGTCGAGTTGCTCGGTGGTGAACTCGCGCATCATGCCGCCCATGAGGGCGCGGCCGACACTCTTGAACAGTGGGAACGGCACCGGCACCTGAACTCTGCCGGCACGGCGAATTGCCTGGGAGAGCATGATCGTGCCGTCGGCTCCGATGTTGAACGTGCCCGCCGACCCGCCGATGGTCGCGCGTTCGAGCGCGGCGAGGGCGTCTTCCTCGTGCAGCAACTGCATGCGCGCGTCGCGGCCGACGATGCTCGGGATCAGGGGCGAGGTCATGTACCGCGAGATGGTGCCGTTCAGTCGTGGGCCGATCAGCGGAGCCATCCGCAGGATCGACACCGCGATGTCCGGTCGTCGACGGCCGAGTCCGCGGATGTATCCCTCGATATCGATGGTGTCCCGTGCGTAGGCACCGCTCGGTGGGCGTCGAGCACTCATCTCCTCGGTGAATTTCACCGGGTCCTTGGCGCTGCAGCCGTACACCGAGGACGACGAACGCAGAACCACTTTCTCGACGGTAGGCGACTTCTGGCAGACGGCGAACAGCTGCATCGCGCCGATGACATTGAGATCCTTCATCGTGGCGCGGCCACCGGACTTCGGGGGCTTGGCCACGGTGGCGGCGTGTACGACGGTGTCGACCCCCGCATTGCGGATCACTTTGCCGATCAGCGGATTACGGATGTCGGCGCGGACGAATTCTGCGCGACCCATGCGACGCAGCAGGTCCTTGCTCGGAGACTTCGCATCGACGGCGATGACCCGTTCGATCTGCGGGTTCTGGGCGAGCCTGGTGACGAGGTAACCGCCGAGGAATCGACTCGCTCCGGTCACCAGAACCACTCGGGGCGCGGCCATGCCACGATCGCTCGGACTCATTGCGCACCCCCAACATCGGTTCCGCCGCAAAGCCTACTGGATCGGCAGGAGTTCGCGCGGGCGAGCAGCAAAGCCGTCTTCGAACGGAAGAAGCCCGCCACCGAGGGGTGACGGGCTTCGCCGTGAAGCAGATGACGGCAGGCTTATTTGCCGAGTTTCCTGCGCTGCACGCGGGTACGACGAAGCAACTTGCGGTGCTTCTTCTTCGACATGCGCTTGCGACGCTTCTTGATCACTGAACCCATGCGGGTGTCCTCACGTTCTTCTCTAGCGTTTTCGCGCACGCCGTTTGCGTACGCCTACCTGACAACCAAGCCCTGGGGCTTCGGTCACCGAGCTGGCGCTGGGGCCACGTACTCGCCCACGGCTACACACCGGCTGGCTGGCACGACGATCGCCAATCCTACCGGTGTGAACCGGTAGTTACGAAACCGGCCCCGCGTGCACTACTAGCCTGCGTCGAAGTACGAGGTCTCGAGATAGTCGTGCACCGCCTTGGCGTGCACACGAAAAGATCGACCCACCCGTACAGCGGGCAATTCTCCGCCGTGCACCAGTCGGTACACGGTCATTTTCGAAACCCTCATCAGCGTCGCCACTTCGGCGACCGTGAGGAACTGCGTTCCGGCCAGAGCCGGTTGACCGTCCGGGGACGAACCCTTGGACGGCTTGTTTATAGACGCCATCAATCCACATACCTCCGGCACGTCTCATGCGGCAGGCTTCCCCTCCTGCCGAACAGACACGCACGTGCTGCCCCCGAGCCTATAGGGACAGATGGGGTTACTGCGACGGGTGTGGGGAAAAGATTTTTTATTCTGCTGTGATGCCCATCTCAACGGATCGGGTGTTGGCGGCACCGAGTGCATCGAAAAACGCTGCTCGGAGGCCGTTTCGTTCCAATTCACGCACCGCAGCAGCGGTCGTTCCGCCCGGAGAGGTCACTGCGTATCGGAGCTCGCTCGCGGTCTCGTCGGAGCGATCGAGCATTGCTCCCGACCCCACCATCGTCTGCACCACGAGCGCCGACGCCACCTCGCGGCTCAATCCAAGGCCCACTCCCGCGTCGATCATGGCTTCTGCCACCAGGAAGAAATAGGCCGGACCCGACCCGGACACGGCCGTCACGGCGTCGAGCTGGTTCTCCTTGACCACCACCACCTTGCCGACGGCCGAGAGGATCGAGCGGACGAGCTCGAGATGCTCCGCGCGGGCGTACTTACCCGGAGCCAACACGCTGACACCCTCCCCCACGAGCATAGGAGTGTTGGGCATGACCCGAACGACAGGGAAGCCGGCGGGGAGCTTGGGCTCGAACTTGGTGGTGGGGACGCCTGCGGCCAGTGAGACGATGAGTTGTTCGCGGTCGCCGTCGAGATCGATCTTGGTGATCTCGGTCAGTGCCCCTTCGACGTCGGCCGGCTTGACCGCCAGCACGATCACGTCGGCTCCCTCGGCCGCATCGCCGACGGTCGTAGTGAGTACGCCGAACTCCTTCGCGATCTCCTTGGCGCGATTCTCCGACTTCTCGGCGACCACCAGATCGCGTACCGCGTGCCCGGACTCGAGGAGTCCCGCAATCAACGCCTCGCCGATCCGTCCGCCGCCGATCACTGCAATTCTTGTCATGCGACCAAGCCTGCCATGTCAGTTCGAGCGCGGCACCATCGCCAACTGTCTGCTCTGCACCACCACGGCACCCGTCGAATCCACCACCACGTGGTCCTCCTCGAACCAGGTGTTGCCGATGACGGTGCTGGTCGCAGCCACCCGCAGCCAGCCCGGTGCCGGACGGCGGCGCAGGTAGGTCGTCAACTGCACGGTCGGAGCCCAACCGAACATTCCGCGGTTCATCGTCACCGGGGCCGAGATGTCGCCGGTCATCAGTGCGAACAGTACTGCGGTGTCGACGTCGGCCTCGTCTCCGGCGAAGGGACGCACCCACAGCCGGATCTCCGCCTCACCCTGCTGACCGGTCAGGAACGACGCCGACGTGGCGTCGATTCGCATCTCGCAGCCCTTGGCGACGTGCACGATCGACGCCATCGGATGATCGCCTGCCACCGCAAGCGTGTTGGCGGGAGGCTCGACGGCCATCTGCGCCAGCGACGTCGGCGTCTCGTGGTGCGGATTCTCGGAATCCGGTCGACCCAGGGTGACCACCGCTCGCACGGCAACGCGTCCGGCCTGGGTGAGCTCGACGTCGACGTGCGAGACCTGGCGACCCCGTTTGCGCACGATCGTCGTCAGCGCAACCTCGCCGGGATCGGGAGCGGCCAGGTAGCTGACGCTCACCGCGAGCGGCTGGATCTCGGCCTGCTCCTGGTCGGTCGAGACGATGTGCCTGCGCGCTGCCGCCGCGCAGACGGCGAGCATGGCCCCACCGTGCACTTTCGGACCGATGGTCCAGGTGGAGTCGATCGCGCCCG
Source organism: Rhodococcoides navarretei (assembly GCF_038069675.1). NCBI lineage: Bacteria > Bacillati > Actinomycetota > Actinomycetes > Mycobacteriales > Nocardiaceae > Rhodococcoides > Rhodococcoides navarretei. Next base: position 961,182 of record NZ_JBBPCN010000001.1, on the reverse strand, counting down.
CGAACGACGCGGTGTCGGCGGCGACCTCGAGCGCGGTCAGGGTGGTGGCGGCTGTGAAGGGGCTGGCAGAACTCATTCCCGACAACTTACCGTCGGCCTCAGGACAGGTGTGCGCGGGCGAACTCCAGTGCCTGCCCGAGCATCGACGACCGCTCCGGGACCGTTCGCGCATTCTGCGTGTTGATCTCGATCACCGCCTGCCCCTCGAAGCCGCGGCGGACCAGTTCGGTGCACACCTCCACGCACGGCTGGCTGCCGTGGCCGGGGATCAGGTGCTCGTCGACCGACGCTCCCCTGCCGTCGGCCAGATGCAGATGCGCGAGGCCCTCACCCATCCGGTCGAGCATGTCGAGCGCGTCGGAGCCCGCGGTGGCCGTATGGGAGAGGTCGAGCGTGTAATGACCGTGGCCGACGTCCGTCGGGTCGTAGGACGGTGAGAACGCCGACAGAGCGGCTCCGGGGCCTCCGCGTCGTTCGAGGCGCTGCGCGGATTTCTCCTTGCGTCCGAAGAAGCGGTCGGCCCGCATCGGGAACATGTTCTCGACGGCGACCACCACGTGCGAGTTCGATTCGAGTTCGGCGACCTGATCGGAGAAGCCGTCGCTGTACTTGCGTTGCCAGCGGAACGGCGGATGCACCACGACCGTCGCCGAGTCCAGTTTCTCGGCCGCCTCGACCGAGCGGGCCAATTTGGCGATCGGATCGGATCCCCACACCCGCTGCGAGATCAGCAGGCACGGCGCGTGGATCGCCTGCACCGGCATGGAGTACTCCCGCGACAGAGCAGCCACTGCGTCGACGTCCTGGCTGACCGACTCGGCCCACACCATCAGTTCGACGCCGTCGTAGCCGAGTTCGGCAGCGTAGCGAAAGGCCGCCTCGGTGTTCTGCGGGTACACCGAAGCGGTGGACAGCCCGATCGGTATTCGCTTGGTAGCCATCGTCGGTCGAACTCAGCCGGTACTGAGCTGGAAGGCGAGCGGACCGAGCGTGACGAACACACCCACGGCGATCGCGATGACGATGGATATCAGATCGTCGGTGCGCCGCAGAATTCTCACCACGGCGACGAGTCCGACGATGACCAGTACCGCGAGCACCAGTGCGACCCACGGCAACACGTCCCACAGTTGCTCGAAGCCCTTGAACAGCAGCGCGCCGACGACGATGGACACCACGGCCTGGCCGATGAGCGCCAGCCACTGTCGGACGGCACCGCCCTTGCTCTTGACGGCCGACACGCGGCGTCCGGAGCGAGTTGCCGCACTCGTGTCGTTCGCCTCGGTCTCGGTTTCGGTCTTGTCGCCGGTCTCGGTCTTGTCGCCGGTCACGGACTTGTCGCCGGTCTTCGGCTTGACGAGGTCGACGGTTTCGGTGGCGGCGGAGGGCGTGCTCCCGGCCTTCTCGTCGGTCGAGTTCGCTCGGTCGTCGTCGCGCTTGATGCGCGGAGCCACCGCCGTCTTGGCCAGATCGTCGACGTCGATCACTGCTGCTCGTGGGGCGACGTCCGTGTTCGGCTCGGCCACCTCGACCTGTCGCGGCGGCGCGAATCCTGCAGGCGTACGGGCCCGACCCTGCTCGGCCGATGTCGAGCCGTACGGCAACCGTTCCGGCGTCGTGGGCGCAGCCGGCCGCAATCCGCGTTCGGTGTCGTCGTGCGAGCGGTTCAGCAAGTCCCCGGCAACCGTGGTGGAGCCGGACAGCAATTCGGGCTCGGGCTGCTGCTTCTCGCGCCTGCCTGCGGGTTGGAACGGAGTCGGGCGTGCACCCTGCGGCCGGGCCGGTTGAGGGCGGGCGGATGCATCGTCACTGTTCCGGGGCTCTGCCGGTGCGACGTCGGGTGTCTCGGGCTCGGAGGCGTCGATCGCAGGCGTCTCGACCACCGGGGCGCTGCGGTTACCGGGCTCGTCGCGCACGACGGGTATCTCACCGGTCAGTTCGGCGACGGAGATCCCGCCGGTGACGCCACGGCGACGGCGTCCGCCTGCGCTCAGGTTCGTCTTCTGGCCGTTTCGGGCCAGCAACTCGGCAACCGAGATCTGTCCGGTGTCTTCCGGGTTGGCGTCGCTCATATCGAACTCCCCACCACATCGCCGTCGATTACGGTGTCCAGCTTCCTCACGATCAAACCTTCCCTCAGCGCCCACGGACGGATCTCGAGCGACTGCACCGTCGATGCCCGCATGTTCGCCTCCGCTACCGGAGCCACGGCCACCGGTCGTGGTGACCTGTCAGCCCTGACGCCTTCCAATTCTGCACGGTCGACTGCCGTCATCCGCGATCCGAAGGCCATGAGTTGCCTCGAGCCGCTCGCGGTCTGTGCCCGCGTCGCCCTCGGACCGGCCCCGGAAGGCGCTGCACCGGTCGAGCGAGCCAACGAACAACACCTCGTCGAGGTTCCCATGCCACGGTGGGCATCCTCCACGAGCACCCCTAATCGCACAGACCCACGGTACTGGGTCTACCGTCGTCCTTTGTGACATCAGGTCGTGAGCAGCAGTCGTTCGCTGCAGAGGTCGAGATGGATTTTCCCCGAGAATGGGTCGAGTTTCCGGACCCCGACAATCCGGAACACCTCATCGCCGCGGATCTGACGTGGTTGCTGTCCAACTGGACCTGCGTGTTCGGCACTCCGGCGTGTCAGGGAACCGTCGAAGGTCGGCCGGACGACGGCTGCTGTTCGCACGGTGCATTCCTGTCCGACGAGGACGACAAACGCAAGCTCGACGAGTCGGTGAAGTTGCTCACCCCACAGGACTGGCAGCTCATGGACAAGGGTCTGGGCAAGAAGGGATACGTCGAATACGACGATCTCGACGACGAGCAGTCCCTCCGTACGCGGCGCTACAAGGGTGCGTGCATCTTCCAGAACCGACCCGGGTTCGAGGGTGGCATCGGGTGCGCCTTGCACTCGATGGCACTGCGGAAGGGCATCGAACCGCTCGAGGTCAAGCCCGACGTGTGCTGGCAGCTGCCGATCCGACGCACCCAGGATTGGGTGACGCGGCCCGACGGCTCCGAGATCCTCAAGACCACCATCGGCGAATACGACCGACGCGGCTGGGGCGAGGGTGGACTCGATCTGCACTGGTACTGCTCGGGCTCGCCCGACGCGCACGTCGGTGCCAAGCAGGTGTTCGAGTCCTACAAGCCCGAATTGACCGAACTGCTCGGCAAAGCCGCCTACGACGAATTGGCGTCGCTGTGCAAGCGTCGCCGCGGCCTCGGTCTGATTGCCGTACATCCCGCCACGCGTGAGGCTCAGCGACGGTAGAGCGGCTGCGCCGCACGTGCACGGAAATTCGTAGCCCACTACGAATTTCCGTGCACGATCCCCCTGGAGTCAGGGAACGACGACCGCGCGGCCCTTGATTTCTCCGGCGTGCAACTTGTCGTATGCCTCGGTGGCCTCGTCGAGGCTGTACCGCTCGACGTGGATCTCGATGGCACCCCGCTTCGCGAGTTCGACCACCTCGATCAACTCGGCACGCGAACCCCAGTTGATCGCACGGCCTGTCACATCGAGAGGCACCGTGCGCTGGCCGATCTGGACTGCGCCGCTGGCAACCCCCACCACCACAACGTGGCCTGCGGTGGCCACCATGGCCGCGGCGAGGTCTGCGGTGGGCTGAATACCGACGAAATCGAACACGACGTCTGCGCCGAGTCCACGAGTCAGACCTTTGACCGAATCGGCTGCACCGGGCTCGGACCGGTAGACGTGATCCGCACCGACTTCGGTGGCGAATTCGAGTTGCCTGTCGCCGAGATCGAGGGCAACGACGGTCGATTGGGTCAGAGCCTTGAGCAACTGGATCGCCACGTGGCCCAGTCCGCCTGCACCGATGACGACGGCAGTCGTGCCCGGCGTGAGTTTGTCCAGTGCCGACTTGACCGCCCGGTACGGCGTCAAGCCTGCATCGGTCAGCGAGACACTGGTGACGGGATCGAGGTCGCCAAGCGGGACCAGATGGCGGGCATCGTCGACGATCATGTATTCGGCCATGCCACCGTCGCTGAAGATGCCGGGCGCACGCATCCCCTTCTCGCAGTTCATCTCGTCACCCTTGGCACAGTGGTAGCAGCGGCCACAGCCCCACGGTCCGTACACGAGGACCGACTCGCCGATCTCGACGTCGGTCACGCCCGCACCGATGGCTTCGACGACGCCCGCCACCTCGTGGCCCAACGTCAGCGGAACCGGCTTGAAGAAGTACTCCTCCTCGGAGACGCCCATGATGAACTCGTCCGAGTGACAGGCTCCTGCGGCCGTCACGCGCAGCAGGATTTCCGATGCTGCGGGCGTCGGCTTCTCGATCTCGACCAGTTCCGGGCGTGAGCCGATGGTTCGATACTGCAAGGCCTTCATGCAATCACTTCCCTTGTCACAAGATTCGTCGTTAGTACTTGAATCTTAAACTTCGGGGAAGTCGACCAGATCGCTACCCCTCGAGCTTGTAGCCCAGTCCGCGCACGGTGACGAGGTGCTCCGGCTTGGCCGGATCCGCCTCGATCTTCGAGCGCAGTCGCTTGACGTGCACGTCGAGTGTCTTCGTATCGCCCACGTAGTCGGCTCCCCACACGCGGTCGATCAGCTGTCCGCGGGTCAGCACTCGGCCGGAATTGCGCAACAGGTATTCGAGCAGGTCGAACTCCTTGAGCGGCAACGTGATCTGGTCCGACCCGACCATCACCACGTGACGTTCGACGTCCATTCGCACCGGGCCCGCTTCGAGCACCCCGGTGTCGACTCCACCGTCGACCTCGGCATCGGAGCCGCGGCGCAGAACCGCGCGGATGCGGGCGATGAGTTCGCGTGCCGAGTACGGCTTGGTGACGTAGTCGTCGGCACCGAGTTCGAGGCCGACGACCTTGTCGATCTCACTGTCGCGTGCGGTCACCATGATGACGGGAACGCCTGAGCGTGAACGCAATTGCTTGCACACGTCGGTTCCGCTCATGCCGGGGAGCATGAGGTCGAGCAACACGATGTCGGCTCCTGCACGATCGAATTCCGCGAGTGCCGAGGGTCCGTCTCCGACGACGGTGGCCTCGAAACCTTCCTTGCGAAGCAGGAAGGCCAGCGGATCGGCCAACGACTCTTCGTCTTCCACGATCAGAACGTTGGTCACTGATTCTCTCTTTCTGTAACCGAGGCGTCGTCTTCTTCGAAGTACGCAGGGATCTGGAGGGTGAAGGTGGATCCGGTGCCCAGCTTGCTCCACAGCGAAATGCTGCCGTTGTGGTTGGCTGCGACGTGTTTGGCGATGGCCAGGCCCAGGCCTGTGCCGCCGGTTGCCCGCGACCGAGCTTTGTCGACGCGGAAGAATCTCTCGAAGACGCGTTCCTGGTCTCCCTTGGCAATGCCGATGCCGCGATCGGTGACGGCGAACGCCACGTTGTCTCCGCGTAGGGCTCGACTCACCGACACGGGCGCACCGTCCGAGGAGTAGGCGATGGCGTTCTGGATGAGGTTGGCCAGGGCCGTCACCAGAAGAGCTTGGTCTCCGAGTACTTCGAGCCCGCTCGGATGGTCGGTCGTGACAGAAATTCCGGCGTTCTCAGCGGCCAGCTTCGACCGGTCCATCGCTTCGTTGACGACCGTGTCGACGTCGACGACCTCGAGATCGGGCAGCTTCTCGGCCCCTTGCAATCGCGAGAGAGCGATCAGTTCGGTGACCATGTTGCCGAGGCGCTTGGACTCGGCAACGACCTTGCCGCCGAAGTGCCGGACGGAATCGGGATCGTCGGCCGATTCGAGCAACGCCTCGGCCAGCAGGCTCATCGCGCCGACGGGTGTCTTGAGCTCGTGGCTGACGTTGGCCACGAAGTCCCGACGCGTCGCCTCCATCCGGACCTGCTCGGAGTCGTCGTCCGCGAACAGCACCACGAAGCGCTTGTCTTCTTTGCTCAGCAGACGCGCCATACAGCGGACGGCGATCTTGTCGCGGCCGGTTCTCGGGTTCTTCGAGCTGAGGTCGACTTCGACGGGGTGTCCGTCGGCGAGGACCTTGAGGACGGCATCCCAGGCCCGATCGTCGATCAGACGGTTACGCACCAGGCCCAACTCCTCGGCGCGTGGGTTGAACAGCACCACGTCGTGAAATTGGTCGACGACGGCGATACCGCTTTCCGACGCGAGGACGATCAGGTCCAGTACCTGCGACATCGTCAGACCGGACGTGGCGCGACGACGCTCCGAGTGTCGAGTATTGAGGTAGGGAATCAGAACACCGCCGACGAGGTATCCCACGAAGGCCGCGGCGATAGCCAGTAGTACGGCCGATGCAACACTCACACCGGAATCGTACGTTCGATGGACAGCTCACATACGCAGGGTGCAGGCATTTCCCTGGTCGTCATAGTCCTCGTCGGCAGTGTTCTTCGATCGTTCACCTGCAGTTACGACAAAAGGTCGGTTTGTCGGAGGTGAAGCTACTTACCGCCCTGGTTTGCCACGGCGGCGGCACCGGCAGCCGCGGCTTCCGGGTCGAGATACGTCCCGCCGGGGTTGGTGGGCTTCAACTTGCCGCCCGATTCGGTGAGGTCGTACTGCAGCGGGATTCCGGTGGGGATGTTCAGTTCGGCGATATCGGCGTCGGAGATCTCGTCGAGGTACTTCACCAGCGCCCGAAGCGAGTTGCCGTGCGCAGCGACGAGGACGTTCTTGCCTGCCTTCAGATCGGCGACGATCGTCTCCTCGAAGTACGGAATGAGCCGCTCGACGACGTCTGCGAGGCACTCGGTCAGCGGAACGCTGTCCAGATCGGCGTAGCGCGGATCGGCATCCTGACTGAACTCGCTGCCGACCTCGATGGCGGGCGGCGGGGTGTCGTAGCTACGACGCCACAGCATGAACTGCTCGTTGCCGTACTTGTCCTTGGTCTCGGCCTTGTTCAGGCCCTGCAGCGCGCCGTAGTGCCGCTCGTTCAGACGCCAGTCGCGGACCACCGGGATCCAGTGCCGGTCGGCCGCGTCGAGTGCGAGGTTTGCGGTGCTGATCGCGCGGCGCAGCAGCGAGGTGTAAAGCAGGTCGGGCAGGACGCCCGCCTCGGCCAGAAGCTGGCCGGCACGCTTGCCCTCGGCCTCACCCTTCTCGGTCAGTCGCACGTCCACCCAACCGGTGAACTGATTGGAGGCGTTCCATTCGCTCTCGCCGTGGCGAAGCAGGATCAATGTTCCGATACTCATGTGGCCAGTTTCTCATGCTCTTCGCTGGGAGTGGAGCCTGCGGAACGACCTGTTACTGGGAATCGATTGGCCCGCGTGCGACGAGGACCGCGACGACGGCGACCATGATCACGGCTGTCAGCGTGATCGGGATGGGGATGACGGGGTCGAAGAGCACGAGCACGGCACCCGCGGGCACGACGACGTTCACGACGCGGTCGGCGTTGGCCTTGATCGCGATCAGCCAGACACCGAGCACGAACACCGCGATCGGGATCGTGACGGTGAACGACGCGGCTACGTCGCCGAGCGCGCTGTGCTCGGTCAGCACGTCGATCTCGACCTCGATGCCGGCCGAGAACGCACCCGCTGCCGCGAAGATGAAGTAGTGCGCGTAGCCGTAGACCACCGAGTTGCCGAACATTCCGATCGCCCGGTGATGCGGGGGCCAGAAGTAGATCCACCACAGGCTCGCGGTGACGATCACGGTGAGGATCGAGATCGAGATCAACGGTGCCAGTGCAGTTTTGTCGTGCAGCGCTTCGATGATGGCGTTGGCCGAGGCCAGCAAACTCTCTCCGAGCAGGATCAGGGTGAACAGTCCGTAGCGCTCGGTGATGTGGTGCGGATGCCAGGGCGTGGTTCCCTTGCGCTCGGCGATCAGGGGCACCGACATCTCGACCGCGGCCAGGACGAGGAACACCACGACGGCAGTGGTGCCGTCGAGCAACAGCACCCAGAGAATCCACAGAACCTGCACTCCCGCAATGCCTGTCGCGTAGGTCAGCGCAGTCTTGCGAAGTTCGTCGTGTCTCGACGCCCTCAGCCATTGAGTCACCATGGCGATGCGCATCACGACGTAACCGATCACGACGATGGTGAAGTTCTTGTCGTTGAACGCCGAGTCGACTCCAGCGGCCAGGACCAGAACTCCGGCCATCTGTACGACGGTCAGCGTGCGATAGAGCCAGTCGTCGGTGTCGAAGGAGGTGGCGAACCACGTGAAGTTCATCCACGCCCACCAGATCGCGAAGAACACCAGTAGGTAGCTGATGATGCCGTCGCGCACGTGATTCTCGGTGAGGGCGTGATGGAGTTGCACCGCGGCGATGCTGACGGCGACCACGAACACGAGGTCGAAGAACAACTCGAGCGGGCTCGCGGAGCGATGCGGTTCCTTCGGATCGCGCGGTCGCATTTGTACCAGACGGGCCGTGGAAAGATTCACGAAGGCAGAGTAAGGCATCCGATTCGCGAATGTTGTCTCGATTGTGTTGCAGGGGTTGGCACTACGGACATTTCGGACAATGTTCGACGCTTCGTCGCGTTGATCTACGGGGACCTCCCACCCTTTGTGCCGACCGCGCGCCTCGGTTCGCGTCATAGCTCGGGTGTGAGGTGTGCAGAAAGGGTGTGAGGTTGCGGACTCACTCCCCCAAGCCGGCTCCGATACCGCCGATACGAGCTCCCACACTCCGATCGAGCTCTTCGGTGTCGACGAAATAGCGCTTGAACACCGACCGCATCAATTCGATGACCTCGATGTGCTGCCTGATCGCGACGGCCGCCGACCGCTCTTCCCCATCGGCGAGTCGCTTGAACTTGCGACCCAGCTGTCGAGCTGAAGGAAGCGTGCCGAATGCGTCGACATCGACCAACCATTTCGTCTTCTCCAACATCAACTCGAGATGCAAGATGTACTCCGCGCACGCCTGGTCGCACTGGAACGCCACGCCCTCCGGAATTTCCAGCTGACCCGACTCCGCTTGCGTTGCCAATGCCCGCCACGTCAGCATGGCTGCCCCAAGCTCATTAGGACCTGACCCCACAGCTGCTCCTCACTATCGGTTCGACGGTGGCAACAATGGGCGTAGCGCGCTTCCAACACGCCCGACCTCTACACATGGATCACCCTGTGGCTCGCGAGAAGCCCGCCCGTCCAGAATGAAGTAGACAATTCCGCCAACCACTTCGTAGGCGACGCCACAGCTGACCTCATCGTAATTCGCAGTTCGCCGAAACTGAACGGCCCCAGTCTCATTGACTGCGGTGAACTCACCGAACTGGTCATTCCCTTTCAGATACGCGAGATCGTGGTCCGACGAGAACACTCCGAGGAAGTACCAGGAGCCTGGGTCGGGGTTTCTCCAGGCGCAGATCATCCAGTCGGTCGAGATCGGCGCTTCTCCGAACAGGTTCGTACTCTTGCTCCCCACATCCAATCCCGCTGCCTCCACTGCACTGTCCGGAATCGTGCAGGGATCCCATGGCTTCGCTGCCAACGGCGTCGCAACCACCGAGCTCGTTGCCGACTCCGCGACCGGCGCATCCTCCGCGGCCCCGCCACATCCAGCGACCGACACCATCACACCGACCACACCCGCCACCCACCACCGCGTTGCACTCACATCTCGTTGGACGCAGCGAACATCGCCTCGGTTCCACGGCGACTTCACACCCCTGTTACCGACTGCGCGCCCCCGCTCACTTCCGAGCAGGGGCGCGCAGTCCGCACAGAGGGTGTGAGGTCACGACGGGCGAAAGGCGTCAGCCACAATTCGACGGTGCCGGCTCACCTCGGAATCGGGCGTCCACGTAGGCATAGGCCTCGGGCAGTCCGACGAGCGATCCGCTGAAGTGCTCCGCGAGTGGATACGCCCTGAACTGCACGGTCGCACCGGCTGCGCAGTATCGGTCGACCGTCTCCTTCACCGGCGCGAACGGGGTGATGAAGTCGTTGATTCCGTGCCAGATGTACACCGGGGCCGAGGGCACGCCCTCGTAGTCGACGAGACTGTTCTTCTTCAATACCGCCTGCGCCGAGGGCAGCGAGGCGATGTCGACGTTCGACAGGTCCCGGGCGCTCTTGAACGCTCCACCGATGATGATGGGGCGCCGGCATTCGTTGCTCACGCGATCTCGCAGCGCCAGGCCCGCCGCATTGAGGTTTTCCGAGACGGGGAACTCGGTCGGGTATTCACGTTCGAGTCCGAGCGATGCCGCCAGCGCCATTCCGAAGGCCGGGTGCGGAATCGCGCTGTAGCCCAGGTTCTTTGCGATCAACCCCAGGTCGGCAGGCGTTCCACCGTGCACGCTGGCCACGATGTTCAGCTCGGGGGCGTAGGTGGGTGCCATCGCACCGGCCCACGATGTCGCCAGTGCACCTCCGGAGTAACCCAGCAGCGCGACGGGGCTGTCCTTCAGCGGCAACTGCTCGAAGTTCTGCACGGCCCGAACGCCGTCGAGCGTCAACCGACCTTCGTACTCGGCAGCGCCGTAGGCACCGGTCGGTCCGAGGTAATCCGGCACCGCAACCGCCCAACCGCGGGCCACCATTCCGAGGTACAGGCTCGGGGCTTCGCCGATCTCGTACGTGAAGAGACCATGCGACGGTGCACATTTGACGCCCAGGGCATTGATCACTGCCTGATACGACACGAGTGGCGTTCCCGCACCTCTACCTCGGGGCATCAGTACGGTGGTCACCGCGGCGACCGGAGCACCTGCGGAGTTGGTCGACCGGTACTTGAGTTGCCAGATGTCGGTGTTGGGATACATCCATGCGTCGGCCCGACGGCTGGCCAGGATGTCACCCGGCGCGTGATCGGCGATGTCGGGCGGTGCCGCGTAGAAGATGTCCGGATCGGGGATCGTCGGCGTGGGAGCCGCCGAAGCTGTTGCGCCCGTTGCGAAAAGGGACGCGCAGAGTGCCACCAGAATGGAGCCAAGGGCAAGAAATTTTCGGATCACGGCGAGCCTTTCGGAGAAATCGAATCGAAGTGTCACGGCACTGTGGGCAACGAGAATCGGTTGATCGGATCCGCCGAGGAGACGGTCACGTCCGCTGGACCCGGCCCACCGGCGAAGGACGGATCCGACGCGGTGATCTCGACCCCGACGCGATGACCGCGGTCGAATCGATGAACGATGCTGGGGAGCGAGATCGTCACCGGTTCGGTGGATCCGGTGAGTACGGCCGGTGCGACGAGTCCGTGAATCGGGCTCCGCACACCGTTCGGTGCCACGTCGAGGACGGTGACGAAGACCGTCGCGGGACCGGACACCGTTGGACCGATGGACAGCTCCGGTGAGCCGACCACGTCGACGGGTTCGGTGAGCGGCGCGGTTGTCCAGGACGCGGCAGAACCGGGTAGCGAGACCCGCGGCACGGGCAATTCGGCCGCGAGATTCGGGAGTCCGAACGTGGTGGGCATCGACGCACCTGCACCCCGAATCGTCTGCGTCCACGCATCATTCGTCGAATCACCCTCGGACAGCACTCCATTGGACAATCGGAACGTGCGGCGGGCACCGACGGGAAATGTCTCGGATTCGACGTAGGCCGGCGACGCGACGCCGGTGTAGGGCACCCAGTCCCGGAAATAAGTGAATGCCGGGCCCGGGTCGACGTCGCGATCTTTGAGGTGTCGGTCCAGCCAGTTGCCGACGAGGGCCGCCTCGTGCTGGGCGAACGGGTCGGGTGCCTTGATGTCGAACTCGCCCGGATAGCCCTTGCGATCGTTGTGCCCCCACGAATGCCAGATCATCGACGTCTCCACCCCGCGCGACCGCAGCGCCTCGAAGGTGGCGGCGGCTTCGTCGAGGCCGAACAGCGAATCCTTCTGCCCCTGGGCGAGCAGAACCGGAACGTCGACACGATCGAGATAGTCGACGGGTGAGACATGACGCATGGCTGCCAGAGTTGCCGGGCCCGGCTGCCGGTTCGCAGCGAAATCGAGTGCCGCGTCGCACACCCACTCGGCATAGTTCGGGCACCCTGCCGCCCGTGCCGGATCGGTGGCGTAACCGAGCGGACCGGTCAGGACCGCCCCGGCCGCCAGAAAGGCCGACCCGAACACGCTCTTGATCGGGCCCACCGGCCGTCGGCCCGTCGCCTCCGGTGCCAGCGAACGCGACAGGTCGTTCCAGGTGATCATCGACGCCACCGTGTCCAGTCGCGGATCCATCGCTGCGGTCGCCAGTCCTGTTGCGCCGGCGTAGGACCCACCGAGATAGCCGACGCGGGGATCCTGCGGAGCATCGAGGCGAACCACGTCGAGAGCGGGGGCTTCGGTGGACAGTGCAGCGTCGGTGAATACGCCGTCGTTGTCGCCGGCGAGGTAGCCGATGAGCGCCGACGCGGCCATGCCGTCGTAGTCGGGATCCGCGAAGTAGATCTTGCAGGTCGAGCCACCGAAACCCAGTGCGGAGTAGGACAGAACCACGTAGCCGTGAGTGGCGAACCTCGCCGCGGCACCCGATTGGTCGTCCTTGGACCCCCCGAACCCGTTGCTGGTCAGGATGGCCGGGGCGCGGCGCTCCGGTCCGAGCCCAGCCGGAACGTAGATGTCACCCACGACGGTGCAGTGCTGATCACGTTCGGGGCCCACTGCGACGTCGAAGTAGCGAGTCTGCACCGAGAAGTCGCCGAGCGACTGCGGTGCCAGCACCGGAAGTTCCGCTGCATGAGCAGGCGTGGTGGACACGACCAGAGCGGTGGTCGCAGCAACCACGGCACGTGCGAACAGTCTCATCGGATGCAGTTCGTCGGCGGTGCGACACCCCGAAACCTGTTGTCGAGGAACGTCAGAGCTGCCGGCAGTCCCTCGAATGCGGCCTGAATGTGCTGCGGAGCATGTACGACGTCGAACTGCAGGGTCGCCCCACTGGCGCAGTACCTCGCCGCGGTGTCACGCAACGCAGTGATCGGAATGAGCGGGTCGTTGTCGCTTCCCCACAGAAGCGTGGGTGCGGTGGGAACACCCGGATACCGCACCAAACTGTTCTCGTCGATGATCTGCTGCGCCTCCGGACTGTCCACCAGTGACGTCGTGGTGGAGACCGCCAGGGCGCTCTTGAAGGCTCCGGTCGCCAGGATCACCGGTGTGCACGCGTTCGAGACCTGATCCTTCAGCGCCAGGCCTGCGGGATTGAGCTGTGCGGTGATCGGCAGACGATCGGGGTATTCGCGTTCGAGGCCCAGAGCGGCAGCAAATGCGAGCCCGAAGGCCTGGTGCGGCTGGAAGCCGAGCGAGCGAGCGATGTTGTCCAGGTCCGCCGGAACACCACCGGCTGCGGCACCGACGATGTTCAGCTCGGGCGCATAGCTCGGAGCGAGCGCTGCAGCCCAGGCCGTCGCCATTCCGCCGCCGGAGTACCCGGCCATACCTACCGGGCTCGCTGCCAAACCGAGTTCCGGCACGCGCTGTGCGGCGCGGACGCCGTCGAGCGTGATCTGACCACCCAGTTTCGCTGCGCCGTAAGCACTGTCGGGTCCGAGGTGGTCCGGCACCGCGACCGACCATCCTCGCATCAGTGCCAGATTGAGAAACTCGCGCTCCTGAACACCGGTCGTCGGATCGGCACCGAACAGTGATTCCGACGGTGCGCACTGCAACCCGAGCGCGTTGACGAACGGCTGATAGGACAGCAGAGGGCCACCGGGTACGCGGTTCGCAGCTGCGAGGACGGTCGTCACCGCAGCGATCGCGTCGCCCCTGGAGTCGGACGAGCGATACTGGATCTGCCAGATGTCGGCTCCGGGATACAACGGACTCGAAAACCGCCTGGTATCGAGGACATCACCGTTGCTGGTTCCGGACAGATCCGGTACCGACGCGTACAGGGTGCCGGACACCGGTGTCGGACCGGTGGGCGCAGCCGACGCCTGAGGTGCACAGACGAGCAACATCGACATCAGCCCGACGACGAGCGCAGAGGTCACGAAGGTGCGAAGCATGGTGTAACTCTTCTCGATTTCGATCGGCCCGAACACCTGATTCGGGTGAAATTGTGGGTGATTGCGTTGTTGCTCAATTGTTTTCGGAAGCATCACGGTGCACCGGTGGAGACCATCGATGGGTCGCGGTCGGCAGGCCTGCGATCGCCTCGCGGTAGAGCGGCCGCGATCATCGTGGCCACCACCATGGTCGCGGCCAGACCGAACAGCACCGTCCGCTGCGACGCCAGGTAGTCGGCAGCGACCGGCTCCGAGGGAAGCAGAGCGAAGTACACGGCACCGGTCGTTGCGGTTCCCACCGCCGATCCCACTTGTTGGACGGTCGGCAGAATTCCCGAAGCCGAGCCGAGCGAGTGCGGCTCGACCCCAGCGACGATGGTGCTCTGCAGCGGTGCGATCACCGAGCCCAAGCCCGCACCGACCAGAATCAGAGGGATCGCCATCCACCAGGAAAAGCCGGCTCGATCGAGGTAATCCGTGGTGACGCCGAGGACGAACAGCGATATCCCCATCGCCGCCGCGCCCGCCGCCACGACCCGAGAATCCCAGCGCCGGAACGACACCGGCGCGGCCACGGACGCGACGACGGCCCCGAGCGCGAAGGGGACGGTGATCGCTCCCACCGTCGACGCGCTGTTCCCCAGGCCGGTCTGCAGAGTCACCGACATCGTCAGGATGAATCCGGTGAACGTGCCGTACACGAGAGCCGAGACGGTGCAGCCCAACGAGAATCCGCGCTCACCGAATACGCCGATGTTCACCATGACGTGCGCTCCGGCTGCCCGTCGTCGCCGTTCCCACACCGTGAATCCCGTCAGTGTTGCTAGACCGAGCACCACGGCGGGTAGAGCAGCAACGAAGCTCGAACTCGCCATGACGGGATAGACGATCAGCAGTGCGCCGATCGACCACAGGGCAGCACCGACGGGGTCGAACCGCCCACCGCTACCGACTCGAACATGCTCGGAACCCGGGGAGACGAACCGTCGGCCGATCGCAACAGCGGCCAGAGCGATCGGCGCGTTGATCAGAAATAGTGCGCGCCAGCCCGTTCCGAAGATGTCGAGGTGCAGCAGCAGTGCGCAGATGGACGGTCCGGCGAGTCCGGCCAGCCCCGCGGTGCCGCCGTACAGCGCGAACGCGATGGTGCGCCTGGTGCCGGAGTACGCGGCGGTCACGATCGCCACCGTCTGAGCCGACATCGCCGCTCCGGCAAGCCCTTGCAGCACGCGACCGAGGACGAGCAACTCGACGGTGGGCGCGTACGCGCAGAGCATCGATGTCACCGCGAACAGTGCAGTCCCGGTGACGAACACGGTTCTGCGCCCGAACACCTCCCCCACCCGGGCCATCGTCAGGAGCGCGCATGCGAACGCGAGCAGGTACGCCGTCGGAATCCAGACCTGCTGTGCGCCCGATGCATCCAGATCACGACCGATCGACGGCAACGCCACGGTGACGGCGGTGACGTCGATCATCTGCATCGTGACCGCCAGCAGACATGCGCCGAGCGTGAGCCACGAACCGCGGCGCGGGTGCGTCATACCCTGCTGACGTCCGGGAGCTCGTGCGTGAACACGCTCGCGATCTGCGGCGTGTAGTCGCCCGATTCGACGACGGCCGTGAAGATCTCGGCGATCTTCGAGAAGTACAGGTCGATCGATCGGTCGGCCTCGTCGGTGCCGGGGTAGAGGAACTCGACACCCGTGTGGTCCTCGAAGCGGTTGATCCACATGAAGACTTCCTCGGAGCTGCCGCGGTTTCCGTACAGACCGGCCCCGGCCGCATCCAGTTCGGCTTCCCCGGGAAGCTTACGAACGTCCACGTAGGAGATCATCGGTGCAGTCCAACCGGGCTGCGTCGTGATCCCGTGCTCCGGCTGCGCCAGTTCGAGTACCCGGTGGTACGAGGTGTTCGCGAGCAGCTTGCCGGAGTCGAACGCCTGTTGCGCGAGGACTGCGAGGGTCAGGAACGTCGGCTGCGCGCCGAGATCGAAACGCACGGGAATCAGGCTCGAGTACCACCCGATGGACGCGAATTCACCTGGCGTCGACCGCGTGCTCTTGGGCGTCAGGCCCAGGTAGCTGCTCCGGCCGGCCAGCTCGTACTCCGCCAGGGCCGCTGCGGCGAAGATGCCGCCGATGAACTTGACTCCCACGGCTGCACACGCCTCGTCCACGGCCCGCGCCCTCGCGCCGTCGAACAGCGGGAACGAACTGTGAGAGGTTCGTGTGTAGTCGACACTGCTGCGCCCCAACGGAAGTGGGAACGTCGGAAGATCTCCACCGTTGTCGGTGACCAGGTCGATCCAGGTCTGGACCGCAGGACTGTCGAGGGTCGTGGCGTCGCTCTCCAGCCGTTCGCGCCGGCAGTACTCGAGATAGCTGCCGGGGGTGAACAGTCCGTCGGACTCCCCCGTCACAGCATTGCGGTAGAGCTGGCGCAGTTCGTAGTACGTCAGCGCCTGCGAGATGCCGTCGGTGTCGAGATGGTCGACGGCGGCGTACACCACGAAGTGGTCGTCGTGCTCGATCGTCCCGAAGGAGAAGCAATCCCAGCTGTCGGGGCCGGGCGTGCTGTCCTGCACATGACGCCGAATGGCCTCGGAGTCCGAGGGCACTCCGAAATCGGTTGGCTCGAGCGCGATGTCGGCGGCATCGACGAGGTGGCGCGTCGAACCCTCCGCCGTCGTGGAGAACCAGCTGCAGAAGGAATCGTGTCGGGTGACGAACGTATTGAACGCCTGGCCCATCGCCGAGCGGTCCAGTGCGCCTTCGATTCGGAACGTCACCAGGCACAACCGGGAGAAGCGGAACGACGACCCTCGGTTGCGGTAGGCAGCTTCCAGGTAGGCCTGCTGGATGTGCGAGGGGGGTGCCGGGTGGGCGGGCGCAGCCGCGGCGGCAGCTCGTGAGGCGACGGTGGGCGACCACGTGGTGAGCGGTCCTGGAGCCGGCTTCCACTCGTCGATGAGTCCGAATGCGACCACGACACAACCTTTCGAAGGAGACAGAGCGATCCGACACGGTGAAGTGCATCGGAGGGGTCAGTGCATCATTCGAGCCGAATCGAAGAAACCCCGTCGACGGGCATTCTGGAAAATCGACAACAATTCGCGAGATATCTGTGTCAGAAATGAAGGATCGTCAGCATTGTTGTCGATCGCAGTGATTCGCTCTACCGTCGGTGACACATCGCGCCCGCCGTATCCCGTGCTGGGCGCTGCTCCCTCGATGTCAGGAACGGTTGATGCGCAGTCGATTTCGCCTTCGCCAGGCGACGGTGTCGGCTCTCGGCGTGCTCGTGACCGTCGTCGTGCTCATGTCGGGCTCAGCCGCTGTGGCCACGGCAGGCCCGGAGTCGTCGATCGTCGCCGTCGACAGCGCCGGTGTGCGCCGCGACGTCGTGCAGGTTCACTCCGCTGCGATGGACCGCGAGATCACCATCGACGTGTTCCGGGCAGACGCGTCCGGTGCGCCCACCCTCTACCTGCTCAACGGTGCCGCCGGCGGAGACGGCGGAAGCAGTTGGTTCGATCAGACCGACATCGCCGGATTCTTCGGAGCCAAGAACGTCAACGTCGTGGTGCCGCGGGGTGGTGCCGCCAGCTACTACACCGACTGGTTGCGAGACGACCCGGTGCTGGGCCGAAACAAGTGGTCCACGTTCCTCGGTCTCGAACTTCCACCACTGATGAACACGCTGCTCGACAGCAACGGTGTCAATTCGGTCGCCGGTATCTCGATGGCCGGAACGTCGGTACTTCAGCTCGCGATCGCTCATCCTTCGGTGTACCGCTCGGTCTCCTCGTTCAGCGGTTGCGCGCGCACCAGCGACCCGGTCGGTGCGATGTATGTCAGATCCGTTGTCGAAGCCCGCGGCGGTGGATCGACCACGAACATGTGGGGGCCTCCCGGCAGTGACGGCTGGGCGGCCAACGACCCCTACGTCCATGCAGAGGGACTGCGCGGCATCGCCGTCTACATATCGAGCGGAACGGGAGCTCCGGGCGCATTCGACGTGCCCGGTGGCCCCGGCATCGGCAGCGACTACGGCAAGCTCGCGCAGCAGTTGGCCGTCGGTGCGGTCATCGAAGCGACCACGGACAACTGTTCCCGCCAGATGCAGCAACGGTTACAGGAGCTGAACATCGCGGCCACCTACAACTTTCGACCCACCGGAACCCACTCATGGGCCTACTGGGAACAGGATCTGCACGACGCGTGGTCGGTGATCGCGCCATCCATGGACCTGCCGACGGGCACCCGCTGAATCCGTGACGTATCGCGCGACAACGAAGGAAACTCGATGAACCGATTCGACGCTGTCGGCACACCCGCTCTTGCCGCGACCTGGGTCCGACCTCCGTGGCGGCTCGCGGACCTCGTTCGGGCCAAGCGTGGTCGGACGGTGTCCGTTGTGCTTCCGGCGCTCGACGAGGAGGACACCGTCGCCGGCGTCATCTCGTCGATGACTCCGCACCTGGGCAGCCTGATCGACGAGTTGGTCGTACTGGATTCGGGATCGTCCGATCGCACAGCGCAACGAGCGCGCAGCGCCGGTGCCACCGTGGTCTCCAGGGAGGAGGCGCTCCCGGGCGTACCCGTCGTGCGCGGCAAGGGTGAAGTCCTGTGGCGAGGAGTGGCGGCCACCTCGGGCGACATCGTGGTGTTCGTGGATTCCGATCTGGTGGAGCCGGGTTCGCATTTCGTTCCCGCGTTGGTCGGCCCGTTGCTGATGACAGAGGACATCGAGCTGGTGAAGGGGTTCTACCGCCGTCCACTGACGATCGGCGACAGCACGGACGAGGACGGCGGCGGCCGAGTCACTCAGCTGACGGTGCGGCCCCTGTTGACCGCGCTGGTTCCGGAACTCGCGGGAGTGTTCCAACCGCTGGGCGGCGAATACGCCGCTACCAGGCAACTGTTGGAATCCCTCCGGTTCGCCCCCGGCTACGGTGTCGAAATCGGTCTGCTACTGGACACCTACCACCGCCTCGGCGCGGCCGCGATCGGACAGATCGGCCTCGGGACCCGTCGGCACCGAAACCGGCCGACCTCCGAACTTGCTGTCATGAGCCGCCAGATCATCGCCACGATGTTCTCGCGGTTGGGCCTGCACGACTCGGGTGCCGGATTCACCACGTTCGCAACAGCCGGAAATCAACTCTCTACGACCGTCGCACCGCTCTCACTCGTCGACCGGCCACCGTTGATCACCCTGGAGAAGTACGCCAGCGCCGTTCGCCACCACGCAATGAGCCAGCCCGTCTGACACGTTCGGGACACCAGCTGTGAGGTTCGGACCTACTCCCCACAGCTGAGTCCACTCCGATTCGGCTCCGTGTCGTGGTGGGCAGCGCGGCTGAACGACGATGAGCTCTGAAAGCCTCGAGTCGTTCCCGCGAGCCCAGCTCCCGAACGTAGGCGTCGATGTGCACAGGAACCTCACACCCCCACTGTCGACCGCGCGCCCGCATTCGCCTCTGATCAAGGCCGCGCGGTCGGGAAAAAGGGTGTGAGGTTCCCGAACCGCACACGAAAAACACCCCGCCCCACTCAGTGTGGGACGGGGTGTTGTCGTGCAAACGGAGTGTTACTTCCCGGTCTCCGCGGCCCTCAGGTCCTTACGCAGAATCTTGCCCGCTGCAGACTTCGGGACGATGTCGATGAACTCGACGCGTCGCACCTTCTTGTGCGGCGACACACGCTCGGCGACGAAGGCGATGATGCCTTCCTCGTCGATGGTGGCACCCTGCTGGCGGACGACGAATGCCTTGGGGATTTCCTCGCCCTCGTCGTCGAGCACACCGATGACGGCGGCGTCGGCGATCTCCTCGTGCGTGAGCAGCAGAGCCTCCAGCTCGGCCGGTGGCACCTGGTACCCCTTGTACTTGATCAGTTCCTTGAGGCGGTCGACGATGTAGACGACACCCTCGGGATCGACGACGGCGATGTCGCCGGTGTGCAGGTAACCGTCGGAGTCGAGGGTTTCCGCGGTGGCGGTGGGGTTGTTGAGGTACCCGACCATCACGTTCGGTCCCTTGACCCACAATTCACCGGGCTTGCTCAATCCCTCTGTGGGCAAGTCGATTTCCTCGAGTGTGCCCGGGTCGACGAGCTTGTTCTCGGTGTTCGCCAACGGCTGACCCACCGAGCTCAGCGGCATGTCGTCGCGGTCGAACGGGATGGCGTGGCTGACGGGGCTGAGCTCGCTCATGCCGTAGCCCTGACGCACCCGTGTGTTCAGACGCTTGGCGACGGCCTTGCCCAGTTCCTCGTCCAACGGTGCGGCACCCGAGAAGATGGTGTGCACGCTGGAGAGGTCGTACTGATCGATCATCGGGTGCTTGGCGAGCGCGACGGCCACCGGCGGTGCGATGAACAGGTAGGTCAGCTTCTGATCCTGAATGATCCGAAGGAATTCGACGAGATCGAACTTCGGCATCGTCACCAGGTGCGCACGCAGCTTCAGAGCGATGTTGAGCAGCACGGTCAGGCCGTAGATGTGGAAGAACGGCAGCAGCGCCAGAATGGCGTCGTCGCTGTCGATACCCACGCGCGGTTCCATCTGTGCCACGTTCGCGACGAGGTTGCGGTGGGTGAGGATGACGCCCTTCGGCACACCCGTCGTACCGGACGAGTAGGGCAGCACTGCGACGTGCGTGGCCGGATCGAACGAGACCTCGGGGG
Organism: Rhodococcoides navarretei; assembly: GCF_038069675.1. Classification (NCBI taxonomy): domain Bacteria; kingdom Bacillati; phylum Actinomycetota; class Actinomycetes; order Mycobacteriales; family Nocardiaceae; genus Rhodococcoides; species Rhodococcoides navarretei. Next base: position 940,581 of record NZ_JBBPCN010000001.1, on the reverse strand, counting down.
CAGGCGCACCCTGGGTGAGCAGATCGCGCAGGTTGGGGTGGCCCTCGGCACCGTCGAGCACGATCACGTGATCGGCGTCGATGCCGACCTTCTCCGCGGCCGCCTTGGCCTGCGGGTACAGCGGCGAGACGGTGAACAGGAACTTCGCGCCCGAGCCGGTGAGCTGCTTGGCGATGTCCTCGGCGGTGTACAGCGCGTTGATCGTCGTGGCGGTTCCGCCTGCGCGCAGGATGCCGTGCAGCACGGACGCGAACGCGGGCACGTTCGGCGAGTGGAGTCCGACGACGTCACCGACCTCTAGTCCACGCGCAGCCAGCGCACCTGCGATCGCGTCGATCTGACCGATCAGCGTCTTGTAGGTGGTGACGTCACCCGAGGTGCCGTCGATCAGTGCAGGCTTGTCGAGGTCGGAATCGGCGATGGAGCCGAACAGGAAGTCGTAGACGCTGAGTTCGGGAATCTCGACATCGGGAAAGGGACTGCGGAAGCTCATGGCTCTCCTTCGAAAAACTGCGGCAACAATGACCGAACCCTACAGTGAAAGCGGTCACAACGGACAGCGACCCTACCGGTGAGTCAGGTAGCGCGGGCGCTAACTTCGGGACGCATACGGTTTACCCGCCGCGGCCGGCCCTCGGACGTGGCCCACCAGGCCCGCGACGGCGAAAATGGTCACCACGTACGGCAACATCAGCATGAATTCACTGGGGACCGGAGACCCGATGATGCCCAGCACGTTCTGCAGATTCGACGCGAATCCGAAGAGCAGCGCGGCCAGCGTCGCGCGTACCGGATCCCAGCGACCGAAGATCACGGCGGCGAGAGCGATGTAGCCGGCACCGGCAGTCATCTCCTTGCCGAACGCGCCGACCGAGCCGAGCGTGAAGTACGCGCCACCGAGTCCGGCGATGGCACCGGCGAGGCAGACGTTCCAGAATCGTGTGCGGGCGACGTTGATTCCGACGGTGTCGGCAGCTTGCGGATGCTCGCCCACGGCACGCAGTCGCAGACCCCACTTGGTGTGGAACAGCCCGAGGAACACGAGTGCGACGGCGATGTACATCAGGTACACGATCAGCGTCTGCCGGAACAGCACCGGACCGAGAATCGGAATCTGCGAGAGCACCGGAACGTCGATGCGCGCGAACCGCGGTGGTGAGTTCAGCGTCTCGGCGTTCTTGGTGAGCACCACCGAGTACAGGAAGCTCGTCAGTCCGACGACCAGCACGTTGAGCACCACACCGACGATGACCTGATTGACGAAGTAGCGGATCGAGAACACCGCCAACAGCGACGCCGTCAACGCGCCCGCGACCAGGGCGGCGAGAAGCGCGACGTAGGCGGAGCCGGTGATCGACGCGACGACGGCGCTGACGAAAGCACCTGCGAGCAACTGCCCTTCGATGGCGATGTTGATGACGCCGACGCGTTCGGAGATCACGCCGCCCATGGCACCGAAGATCAACGGGGTGCTCAGCGCGACTGCCCCGATGAGCAACCCGGGAACGGGGATGGTCTCGCCGTCCGCGGCCCAGGCCAGGAACCCGAACACGAACAGCACGGCGAACACTGCCGACAGCCACAGGGGCGTCGAGCGGTACCGCGAGGCCAGCAGCGACGAGTAGGCGGTGACGACGGCCAGCAGTACGACCACGACGAGACCCGTGCCGTACGACGGCACACCCACAGCAGGCAGCGCGAAGAAGTCGTCCTCCGACGCCAGCGCGAATGTGCTTGTCCCCGAGCCCTTGTTGACGACGAACAGCACCAGAGCGAGCAGCGTCGCGACCCCGAGAATCGACGGAGCCTTCCAGCTGCGACCGAGTACCGCCCCGGTGGGGGCGTCGACGGAGGTGGTCACAGTGCACCCACCTTCGCGGTCTCGGCCTTCGCGAGTTTCTCTTCACCGGGTTTGGGCAATCGGAACACGGCTCGGACCAGGGGCGGCGCGGCGATGAACAGCACGATCACCGACTGCACCACGAGCACGATGTCGATGGGTACGCCTTCGGCAGCCTGCATGGCGAACCCGCCGGCCTTGAACGCGCCGAACAGGATTCCCGCGAAGAACACACCCCACGGTTTCGATCGGCCGAGCAACGCGACGGTGATGGCGTCGAATCCGATGCCGGCATCGATGTCGGCACTGAAGCCGGTGGTGACGGTGCCCAGCACCTGGGCCACTCCGGCCAAGCCGACCAGGGCACCCGACAGGATCATCGCGTACAGGTAGATCCGGTTGACGTTCATGCCTGCGACGCGCGACGCGTGTGGATTCTCGCCGACGGCGCGGAAGCGGAATCCGAGACTCGATCGCTCGAGCAGCCACCAGATGGCGATCGTCACGAAGATCACCAGCACGAATCCCCAGTGCAGGCTGTAGCGATCGCCGAACAGCTTCGGGAACACCGCGGTATCGGCCATCGCCGCGGTCTTGGGGTTGTTCGAGCCGGGGGCCTGGAGCGCGCCGGGGGTGCGCAGCAGGTACGCGATCAGATACAACGCGATGTAATTGAGCATGATCGTGACGATCACCTCGTGAGCGCCGGTGCGCGCCTTGAGGAATCCGGCGATGCCGCCCCACACCGCGCCGCCGAAGACACCGGCGATAACGGCGACCAGCAGGTGAATGCCGGCCGGCAGGTTCACTCCGAAACCGACCCAGCCTGCGCATGCTGCGGCGATCAGCATCTGACCGCGACCACCGATGTTGAACATACCGACGCGAAACGCCAGTGCCACACCGAGTCCCGCGACGATCAGCGGGGTCGCGAACGTCAGCGTCTCCATCAGCGGCCTGATGCCGTTCTCGAATCCGGGGCGACGAAAGTTGTACACCGAACCCTGGAACAACGAGGAGTACGCCCCGGCAACGGAATCCCAGATCGCCGTCAGCATGTCCGAAGGACGCGAGAAGAAGTACCCGGCCGATTCCTGCACGCCCGAGTTGGTGGCTGCGATGAGCACCGCACCGACGATCAGCGCAAGCAATACCGCGAGAACCGAGATGATGGCGCTTCCGGTGAAGATCTGCCGCAACACGACATGAGATTTCGAGGGCTGCTGGGCCTCACTCACCGCGCTCACCACCCATCATCAATCCGAGTGTTTCGCGGGACGTATCCCCGGGGACGATTCCCACGATTGCTCCTCGATACATGACGGCGATGCGGTCGGCCAGTGCGGCCACCTCGTCCAGTTCGCTCGACACCACGATGACCGGGATCCCCGAATCCCGGGTGGCGACGATGCGCTTGTGCACGAATTCGATGGACCCGACGTCGATTCCGCGAGTCGGCTGCGCAGCGACGAACAGCCGCAGATCACGGCTCAGCTCTCGCGCCAGCACCACCTTCTGCTGGTTGCCGCCGGACAACCGTCCGACCGCGGTGCCGATCCCTGGTGCGCGAACGTCGAATTCGCTGAGCTTCTCCGCCGCGAACTGGCTGAGATACTCACGTTGCACCGCGCCGCGCCGCACGAACGGCATGCTGTTGGAGCGATCGAGCATGAGGTTCTCGGCGATGGAGAATTCGCCCACCAGTCCGTCGACGGTGCGATCTTCGGGCACAAAACCGACGCCTGCGTCGAGCACGTCCTGCACCGACGCCCCGACGAGCGAGTTGCCGTCGAGGGTGATCGTGCCGGTTACGTTGCCCTGCAACCCGAGTAGGGCTTCGACGAATTCGGTCTGACCGTTGCCCTGCACCCCGGCGATGGCAAGGATCTCTCCCGCCGCGACCGCGAGACTGATGTCGTCGACGGTCTTGTTGCCCTGGGCGTCGAACACCGACAGATTTTTCACGACGAGCGCCAAATCACCTACCTCCGCAGGGTCTTTGGTGACGGTCAACTGCACGTCGCGGCCCACCATCAACGCGGCGAGCTCGGTGTTGCTGGCGGTCGGCTTGGCTTCGCCGACGACCTTGCCGAGCCGGATGACGGTGATCTTGTCGGCTACTTCGCGCACTTCGCGCAGCTTGTGGGTGATGAACACGATCGTGGTGCCCGACGCCGCGAGTTCCCGCATGATCCGCATCAGATCGTCGGTTTCCTGCGGCGTCAGGACGGCGGTGGGCTCGTCGAACACGAGCACCTTCGCCTCACGAGAGAGTGCTTTGACGATCTCGACCCGCTGCTGCACGCCGACGGGAAGATCGTCGACGAGGGCATCGGGATCGAGATCGAAGCCGAACCTCGCGGATATCTCGCGCACCAGCTTCCGCGCTGCCACGAGGTCGAGTCGTCCACCGAGCGAGGTGGTTTCGTTACCGAGCACGATGTTCTCGGCCACGGTGAACACCGGAATCAGCATGAAGTGCTGATGCACCATGCCGATACCGGCGGTCATGGCCTCGCCCGGTCCGGCGAAGTTCTGCTCGACGTCGTCGAGCAGAATCTGGCCCTCCTCGGCGCGATACAGACCGCTGAGCACGTTCATCAACGTGGACTTGCCTGCACCGTTCTCGCCGAGGAGGCAGTGGATCTCGCCGGATTCGACGCTCAGATCGATATGGTCGTTGGCGATCAACGAGCCGAATCGTTTGGTGATTCCGCGAAGTTCGAGCTTCATGAACTACTTGGGTGCAGACGGCGACTCGACGGTGATGGACCCGTCGATGATGCCGGCCTTGATCGTGTCCAGCTCGCCCTGCAGTGCGGGGTCGACCTTGGACTCGAAGTCGTGGAACGGTGCGATGCCGACGCCGTCGTTCTCGAGGGTGCCCACGTACGGGGTGTTGTCGAACGAATCTGCGCCGGAGTTGGCGACGACCTCGTCGACGCTGGTCTTGAGGCCCTTGGTGACCGAGGTCAGCAACAGGTCGCCGACCGACGGGTCGGACTCGAAGACGTCTGCGTCGGCACCGATGAGCGCGACGGGACGCGAGGAGTCGCGAATGGCCTGTGCCGCACTCTGATAGATAGGACCACCGACCGGGAAGATGACGTCCGCGTTCTGGTCGATCAGACCCTGGGCGGTGTTCTTCGCGACCTCGTTCGCGGTGAATCCACCGGTGAACGAGCCGTTCTGCGAGGGCACGTCCCAACCGATGACGCGGACGTCCTCGCCCTTCTGCTCGTTGAAGTAGTTCACGCCGTCGGCGAAGCCGTCCATGAAGATGGTGACGGTCGGCAGCTGCGACCCACCGAACGTGCCGACCACACCGGTGGTGCTGTAGCTCGCGGCCGCGTAGCCGGCGAGGAATGCGGACTGCGACGCGTCGTAGGTCAGCGGTTTGACGTTCGGCAGGTCGATCGAGGAGTCGTCGATGATCGCGAAGTCGATGTCGGAGTTGGCCTCGGCGGCCACCTTGGTGGCGTCGGCCAGATCGAATCCGACGGTGACGATGAGGTTGCAGCCCTGATCGACGAGGTTGTTGATGTTGGGGCCGTAGTCGGTCGGCGATGCGGACTCCACGGTGCGTGGCTCGACGCCGAGCTCTTCGGAGGCCTCGGTCAATCCCTCGAACCCGAGCTGGTTGAACGACTTGTCGTCGAATCCGCCACTGTCGGAGACCATGCAGGGCAGGAAGTCACTCGATCCGCCTCCGCCCGATCCTTCGTCTTCGGGAGCAGATCCACAGCCTGCGATCAGGGCGATTGCACCGAGCGACGCGACGCCGCCGAGTGCTGCCTTCCGCGTGCTCGTGCGGGTGACGAATGACAAGATGTCCTCCAATTTAGATGTGTTTCTTCTGGTCCGGGACGGTACTCGTGCGCGCGGGGGCGCGCAGGATTTCACTCAGGCGTCCTTATCGGGCAAGGTTCCGCCTTCGCCGAGCACCTTCGCTTCGTCCTCACGCACCATCACTGCGGGGCCCGCTGCCACCACCGATGGGTTCGATGGCGTACCGGGCTTGACTACGTTGAAGAATACGTTGAGCACCACCGCGACGATGCTGGCGGCACTGATTCCGGAGTGGAAGATCGTCACGAACCAGTCCGGGAATTCGTCCCAGAAGTCGCTCGCGACAACAGGTATGAGGCCGAACGCCAAGGTCACCGCCACGATGACGACGTTGGTGTTGTTGTCGTAGTCCACCTTGCCGAGGGTGCGGATACCGCTGGCGGCGACGGTTCCGAACAGTGCGATTCCCGCACCGCCGAGAACCGGAAGCGGGACGACCCCGACGACGGCCGCGAGGATCGGTGAAAGGCCCAGTAGCGCAAGCACGCCGCCGCCCACCGCGACGACGAAGCGGCTCTTGATGCCGGTCATCGCGACCAGGCCGACGTTCTGGGCGAAGGCCGTGGCCGGGAAGGTGTTGAAGATCGGGGCGACGGCGGAGGACACCATGTCGGCACGCAGGCCGTCACCGACGCGCTTGGAGTCGACGTCGGTTCCGACCACTTCGCCGACGGCGAGGATGTCGGCGGTGGTCTCGACCATGATCACCAGGATGACGATGGTCATCGACACGATCGCGCCGACGGCGAATATCGGTGACCCGAAGGCGAAGGGGGTCGGGACGGCCACCACGGACGCGTCGGCGACGCCGCCGAAGTCGGTCTTGGCGACGATCAGTGCCGCGATGGTGCCGACGACCAGTCCGAGCAGGATCGACAACCGCGACAGCCCGCGGATCTTGGTCATCACCAGCACGGCGAGGAGGGTGAACATCGCCAGCCCGATGTTGCCGGGGTCCAGATAGTTCGGGTTCGGCGCACCGCCCACCATCTCCTGGCCGGTGATCCAGCGTGCCGCCACCGGCATCAACGACAGCCCGATGACGGTGATGATGCATCCGGTCACCAACGGCGGGAAGAACCGAACGATCTTCGAGAAGAACGGGGCGATCGCCAAACCGATCAGCGCGGCCACCAGAACGGCACCGAGCACGGTGCGCAGTCCGGTCCGTCCGTCCTCGGCACTGCCGATGATCGTGAGAACCGTCGACACCGACGCAAACGAAATGCCCTGCACCAACGGCAGTTGCGAGCCGAAGAACGGGATGCCGATCGTTTGCAACACAGTTGCCACGCCGCTGACGAACAGCGCGCACGAGATCAACAGAGCCTGATCGGCCCCGGAGAGTCCGGCCGCTCCCCCGACGATGATGGGAACGGCGATGACGCCACCGAACATCGAGAGAATGTGTTGCAGGCCGTAGCCGAACATCTGCAGCACCGGTGGGCGAGCGTCCTCTGGCCTGGTCATTGCTTCAGGCTAGGAACCGGACGTTACCGACAGCCGCTCCGACCCATTTCGAGCGAGTTACGCTTCCCGCTTGTCCACCAGGTGCTCGAATGCCTTCAGGTTCGCCAACGATTCGCCGCGCGAGACGCGCCACGCCCATTCGCGTTTGATGGACTCGGCGAACCCCAATTCGAGCAGCACGTTGAAGTCCCCGTCGGCGGCCTCCAGTGTCTGCCCCAAAACGCGATCGAGTTCGTCACCGTTGACGGCGTGCAGCGACATTCGGCCCACGAGGTAGATGTCGCCGACCTTGTCGATCGTGTAGTGAACCCCGTAGAGGCGACGGTTGCGTCGCAGCAGGTACTTGTAGACGCCCTCGAAGTTCTCGTCGGGCTTGCGGCAGACGAACGCCTCGATGCGGACTCCGTGATGCCCGACGGTCAGCATCGTCGTCGTCTTGAGCTTGCGTTCCCCGGGCAGTTCGACGGTGAACACGTCGCCGCGCCGGGTGTAGTCCAGCTCGCGTTCCTTCAGCGCTCGGTCGATCAGTTCGGCGGTCTCGCTCATGCAGTCACAGCTCCTGATCTGCGTAGTTTCGACAATCCTCGGACGCGTCGCGGAGAGAACTCGCTCGGCCCCTCGCCTCGATCGAAGTGGAACTTGGCCTGCCGGTAGCTCTCGATGAGCCCGTCGGCGGTGTGCTCCCACGAGAAGTTGCGGGCATGCCGCGGCGCAGCGGTCGCCATGTCGGCCAATGCAGCTCGATCCGAGAACATCCCCGCGAGAGCATCCGCCCAATCCTCGGTGCGGTGGCCCTGCACCAGCCGTCCGGTCTCGCCCGATCGCACCGCCACGCCGAGTCCGCCGACGTCGGCGGCCAGGACCGGAGTTCCGCAGGCCTGGGCTTCGATCGCGACCAGGCCGAACGATTCGTTGTAGCTCGGCACGGCGACGATGTCCGCGGCGCGGTAGACCTGTGCGAGGCGCGCCGACGGTTGCGGCGGCATGAACGTCACGTGCGGGGTGATTCCCAGGCCCTCGGCCAGATCGATGAGGCTGTCGGGTCGGTCCAGTCCGCTGCCCGACGGCCCGCCGACGATGAGGACGCGCAGTGGCGTCGTCGGATTGCGCTGCAGCACTTCGGCAGCCGCGGCGATCAACACATCGGGGGCCTTGAGCGGTTGGATACGTCCGACGAAGGCCACGATCGACTCGTCGGGATTCAACCCCAGTTCGGCACGCGCCGCCAGCTTGTCCCCCGGATTGTATTGCGCCAGATCGGCTCCCGGCGCAACCACGTCGATCGAACTCTGCTGCGCCCCGTAGATCTCGACGAGAGACTTCGCTTCCTCGGTGGTGTTGGCGATCAGCCGGTCCGCCTCGGCCACCACTTGCTGCTCACCGATCTGACGCGCGGCGGGCTCGGGCGAGTCGCCCTGCGCCAGAGACGCGTTCTTGACAGCAGCGAGCGTGTGCGCGGTGTGCACCAACGGCACCCCCCAGCGATCGCGCGCCAGCCAACCGACCTGACCCGAGAGCCAGTAGTGCGAGTGCACCAGATCGTAGTAGCCGGGTTCGTGCCGAGCTTCCTCACGCAGCACCCCGGCTGCGAAGGCGCACAACTGAGTGGGCAGGTCGTGCTTGTCCAACCCCTCGAACGGGCCAGCGACGATGTTGCGCACCAGCACACCGGGAGCTGCCTCGACGACGGGAGCGTCGGTGGACGCCGTCGCGCGCGTGAAGATCTCGACCTCCACGCCCCGCTTGGCCAGCTCTTTCGCGCTCTGCAGCACGTAGACGTTCATACCGCCCGCATCGCCCGTTCCCGGCTGCGCCAGCGGGGAGGTATGCAAGGACAACACAGCGACCCTGTTCAGCTGGCGTCCAGTCACTTCTTCAGTGTGCACGCCTCCACATTACGTCTCGATAACTACCCCATCTCACGGCCCGGCTCGTCACCCATCGAGGCCGTCGACGAATTCGGACACCTCGGTGAAGAATCGCTGCGGATCGGCCACGAACGGGCCGTGGTCGACGCCTTCCCAGTACGACGCGACGGCCGTGGGAATGAGCTCCGCGGCGTGCCGTCCGGCAGAGACGTCGACGACGGTGTCCTCGGTTCCGTGCAGCACGAATGCCGGAATGTCCAGGCTGCGCAGCAGGTCGTCGTGCCCGATTGCGCGATCGAACAGGGCAGCACGAACCCGTGGCCGCGTGGCCAGCGTCAACCCGAACAAGGCCTGCGCTTCCGTGCCCTTGCCATCCGTCGGCCCGGTCAGCGCGTGCCCGAAACTTCCGAGTGCCTTGATCGCGACGCGGGGCTCCTCGGCCATCGCACCGGGGATCGCCGCACGCATGGCCGTCCCGACGCGGCCGCCTGCCTCTCCCCTGCCGATGCTGGTGATCGCGCCGACGAGCACGATGCCCGCCACCGCGCCCGTGCCGAATTCGGCGAGGTAGTCGCAGATGACCAGTCCGCCGTACGACCACCCCAGCAGCACCGCGTCGGCGGTGATGCCCTCGGCGGCGAGCACCGCGTCGACGTCGCCCGCCCAGATCTTCGGATCGTCGTAACCGGCGGCCGGGGCGTCGGAGTAGCCGTGTCCGCGGAGATCGACGGCGAGAACGCGATAGCGCTCCGCCAGCTCGGCCAGCAGTCCCTCGCCCCAGCACGCCGAGCTCTGCGCCCACCCGTGCAGCAGGATCAGGGGCCGCGCCGCAGGGTCACCGGTGACGCGGTAGACGATGTTGGCTCCGTCGATCCCGGTGGCCTGGCGAACCGGTCCTGCTGCGGGGGTTGTCGTATCGAGGCTGCTCATGTCGGATCAACCTACGCCGCGGCCCTGCGCATCGAGGCGAGCGGATCCGCGTACAGAGCGCTGAGCGAGACCACCGTCGCGGCGTGTTCTTGTACTCGGTCGCCGAAGCCGGTGACCCGAATATCTGTGCGCGGCAATGTCGAATGAGCCGCGAAGGCCTGCCCCACATGCGGAATTCCGGCCGGGTACGCGGTGAACGCCTGGCCTCCGAGTACGACGCGGTCCGGATTGAACATGTCGCGCAGCAGCGCCACCGTCCGACCCAGAATCTGCGCGCGCTCGACGAGCAGTTCCCGCGCCGCCCCCGAACCACCCTGTGCCGCCCGATACACCGCAGCAACGCTCGGGCGGGGCCGCGGCGCAACGATATTGCGCTCCACGGCAGCAGCGGCCACCGCTCGATCGCTGACGGAGGCCTCGAGGCATCCTCGAGCGCCGCAGCCGCACAGCGCCGACGATCCGGTGGGTAGGTGCGCGATGGAGCCAGGACCGCTCGCGGGGGTGTGCACGCGGCCGTCGATGGTCAGCGCCATGCCCGCCGTCTCGCGTGTGTAGAAGTACAGCGAGGTTCCACTGTTGCTCTGCGCAGCAGCGCGGTCCGACAGGCGCGGCGCGAGGAGCAACTCGGCGGCCGCCATTGCGTCGACGTGCCCGGAGACCGAGATCGGTAGCCCCAGTCCGCCGCCGATGATGCCGCCGACGCGTCCGTTCTCCCACCCCAGCCGCGGATGGTCCACCGTGCCGCTCGCGGTGTCGACGCGTCCGCCGATCGCTACCCCGACCCACAGTGGGGTGCGGCGATGCCAACGTCCGGCGAAGGCACCGGCGCTGCGGGTGACGGAGGCCAGCGCTACCTCCGAAGATCCAGCGGGTGTGGGGATCTCGACGGCACCGAGGATCCGTCCACGCAGATCGCTGACGACGATGCCCGTGACGATGGCTCCGATGTGGATGCCGATGGTCGATAAGGGCTCGTGGTTGATCTCGAACGGTACTCGGGGACGTCCGATCGCCCCCGGTGCCACCAGGTCTGCGCGCTCACGGAGCAGTCCGACACCGAGCAGGGCAGACACCTGACGGTTGACCGTTGCGATACTCGATCCTGTTGCGCGAGCGGCACGCTCGCGTGAGATCGGGCCTTCGACGCAGGCCACCCGAAGCACCGACGCGGCGGGGCCGTCGGCGATCCGCAGATCGGGTGGGACGAGTTGGAGACGCGATCGCAGCGCGGCAGAGCGGGTGTGGTGCAGCGTGGTGACAGACATCCGTCGAAGATCCTCAGCAGGTGCAGGCCTTTCACCGCGGACGAACAGCGAAGAAAGGGAGAAGTGGTGCAGGTCAAGGGTGGGTGCGGCGGCCACGAAGGGCCACGGCACGCGAATCGACTGCCTGAAGCTCGAAGAGGCTAGAGACAGATTCCTTGGCCGGGACAACACAGTTCCCGAGGAAGCGGCAAGCGAGAACCGAGGGACGCGGTCACATAGGTGACCCGCATCGCGGTGGTATCGCCGGCGGACATGGAACCAAAGTTAGCACCCACCCGTCCGATGTCCAATCGGGCCCCGGCGAGCATGCGATGCGCCCGACATAGAATTTGGCCATGACCTCGTCCGAACACATTTCTCCCGATACCCGAATCGCCGTCGTCACCGGAGCGAGTTCCGGCATCGGCGCGGCCACCGCCCGCCAACTCGCCGCCGACGGATTCCACGTCGTGATCGGTGCCCGCCGCCTCGACCGGCTGGAGGAGTTGGCGTCGGAGATCGGTGGCACCGCGCTGGAACTCGATGTGACGGACGAGGATTCGGTGGCCGCATTCACCGCCGTCATTCCCCGCGTCGATGTGTTGATCAACAACGCCGGTGGCGCGAAGGGCTTGGCCCCGGTGATCGACGCCGACCTCGACGACTGGCGCTGGATGTGGGAGACCAACGTGCTCGGTACATTGCGGGTGACGAAGTCGTTGCTGCCCAAGCTGATCGACTCCGGTGACGGCCTGATCGTCACCATCACCTCCGTCGCGGCGTTCGAGGCCTACGACAACGGATCGGGCTACACCTCCGCCAAACACGCTCAGGCAGTGCTGCATCGGACGCTACGCGGCGAACTGCTCGGCAAGCCGGTGCGGTTGACCGAGGTGGCGCCGGGTGCCGTCGAAACCGAGTTCTCGCTCGTGCGCTTCGACGGCGACGCAGACAAGGCCGACGCGGTCTACCAGGGCATCACGCCGCTGGTGGCGAGCGATATCGCCGAGGTCATCGGCTTCGTCGCGTCGCGCCCATCGCACGTCAACCTCGACCAGATCATCATCAAGCCACGTGACCAGGCCGGTCCGGGGCGCTTCTCCCGGAAGTAGCGGCTTCGCCGCATGTGCACGGAAATTCGTAGTGGACTACGAATTTCCGTGCACATGCGCGTAGCGCTCACACCGCACTCATCGACTCCCACGTCGGCCAGTCGATGGCCCAGTCGTACAGGTCGCCGTCGGCTGCCGAGAGGTCGATGCGAGTTCCGGTGACCTCGACGGGGTCGCCGTACATCGCCGTCTGGAAGTACTCCTGGGCGTCGGCGTCGGAGAGGTTGATGCATCCGTTGGTGACGTTCGATGCGCCCTGCACACCGGTGGTCAGCGGGTTGGCGTGGATGAATTCACCGTTGTTGGAGATGCGCACCGCCCAGCGTTCGCGGACGTTCTCGTAGAACGGCGGGTTGGACATCAGGAAGTCCTCGTGCTTCTCGGTGACGACGTGGATGCCGCTGCGGGTGACGTTGCGGTCCTCGTTGCCCTCGCCGTAGCTGACGGGAATGTCCATGATGGTCTGGCCGTCGCGGACCACCTGCATACGGTGGCTGGTGGCGTCGGCGACGACGATCTGACTGCGTCCGATGCTGAAGTTGAGGGTGACGTCGTCGGCCCCGTACGCGCCGTCGCCGTAGTTCACGCCGTACAGCTTGGCGTCCACCGACACCGTCGTGCCGGGAGCCCAGTAGTTGGTGGGACGCCAGTGGATGCGTGAGCCGTTGTCGTCGGGGAACCAGGCCCATGCGCCGGGAGTCGGCGGGTTCGTGGTCACCGTCAACGCCTTCTCGACGGCGGCCTTGTCCGCGATCGCGGAGTCGAACTGCAGGATGATCGGCGCGGCGATGCCCACTTCCTGGCCGTCGCCGATGTTGGTGCTCACCGAGGTGCGACTGTCCGGTTCGACGGTGGTGAACGCCCCGGTGATGTCGACGGCCTTGTCGTCACTGCCCAGGGCCGAGCCGGACCAGGTGTACTCGACGCCGTAGCCAAGTGGTTCGGTGATGGCGTACGAGGTCTTGTCCGGCGAGAGCGCGCCCTGGACTACCTTGCCGTCGGGGTTGGTCAACGCGACCTCGGTGAGCGTTCCGTCGGCCACCGAGACCGAGATCGGCGCGACGGGGCTGACGTCGACGGCACCTGCGACCGGGTTCTCGGTGACCTCCGCGACGGGCGCTGCCTCGGTGGTGGGGGCCGCGGCACCCGAGCCGCCCTCCCCCGATCCGACGGTGCAGCCTGCCACGAGTGCCACCAGGGCGACGAGCACGGCGATCAACCACACCGCACGCGTCCGTTTTGTCTGTTCTACCTGCTCATGCACGTTGTCCAACGTACCTGCGTCTGCGAACTACCCCGATTTTTGGGGGCAGTCTCACAGCTGGCAGGAGTGGAGCCCGCGGAATGACTCACAGCTGCAGGAGTGGAGCCTGCGGAATGACTCAGAGTTTGCGCGTGCGCAATTCGTGGCCTTTGGAGGTGAGGCAGCGGCCGGAATCGAGGCTCCAGTCCCACCCGTGCAGATTGCAGGTGAGCTTGTTTCCTTCGACGATGCCGAACTTCGTCAGGTCCGCCTTCAGGTGTGGGCAGCGGCGTTGGATCTCGTAGCCGCCCATCGTGATCGTGGCGGTGTCGTCGTGCGCCTCGGAGAACCAGCCGTCGGCGTAGGCGATGCGCTCGTCGGTGAGGCACTTGAAGAACGTGTAGAGGAATTCGTTGTAGCCGCCGACGCGTCGAGCACGGAAGCGGGTGGACAGAAAGATCGAGTTGACCCAGTCCGGCTCCTGATCACGTATGGCGGTGCGGACGAGTTCCGGCGGGATGGTGAAGCTGTAGCGGAACTTCTCGTTCGAGATCGGTTCGCGCACAATTCTTTTCGGGAAGTCGAGCACGACGGTTTCGTCGCCCATCGTGATTCCGACGGGGTAGCCGATGCCGTCGCAGATCAGATCCGTCTGCGCCATGATCGGCTCGAACAGGCCCCGCATCGGCTCGAGCAGTGGCTCGCCCTCGGCCGGGGCCCAGGCTGCCTTCTCGGCCGCGATGACCGATGCCTGACGCTGGGCGTACGCCTCGATGTACTCGGCCTTGCCGGTGGTGAAGATGGCCTCCGCCTCGGCGGTGGGAATGGGGTGCTCGTGCGAGAGCAATTCGGAACCGTCGAACGTTGCGGCGGTGCCCGGCATCATCAGCAGGCCCTTGTCGTGCCCGTGCAGTCGCATCTGCTCGAGAAAGACCATCTGATCCGGGAACACGTTGGCCGGATCGCCGTAGACGTCGTTGAGCGAGCGCAGCTCGTCGTCGAGGAAACACGGCGGGCCTGCCGACGGGATGACCCATGTCGAGCCGACCTGCTCGATGTACTGACGCGCCCGATCCATCTGACGCTGACGCTTCTGGATACCGAAGTTCTTCTTGGCGCGCGAGACCATGTCGTAGACCATCGGGTACCAGATCGCACCCGAGTACTGCAGCATGTGCACGTCCACGGGACCGAAATTCTCGGTCATGACGTCCAGGTCAACCGGCCTCGCGTCGTTCATGTTGAACGCGACGGTCTTGCCGTCCGAGACGACCAGACCCGAGTCGCCGATGGGACCGTCTGCGGGTGCTCGCAGCGCGATGATCATGATGTCGAGATCGCCCTTGGGACCGGAAATCGTGTGCTTGACCGAGTCCGTCGTCTCGTAGAACTTGTGAAAGCCGAGCTTCTCCAGCTCGTGCTTGAGATCGAGCACCGGGTAGTCCGGCAGCAGCACCGTGGCGTCCTTGTTGACGTGCTCGGCCAGGTTCTTCGGATCGAAGTGGTCCTTGTGCAGGTGCGAGACGTAGAGGTAGTCGCAATCACCCAGCGCGTCCCAGTCCAGGGCCGAGTTGTCGGGGAACGGGAACCACGACGCGTAGAAAGACGGGTTCACCCACGGATCGCACAGGATGCTCCCGGCTTCGGTCCGAATATGGAATCCCGCATGCCCCACGCTGGTGACCTGCACTGATTTACCTCCTACGAGCTGGACGCGCAAAGCTCCATCGTATGCGCCGTTTCGAGTAGCTCTAACCCAGCGCGCAGTTGACGAGGTCACATTCGGGCGTGAGGGTGACGCCGAACTTCTCCTGCACCCCGTCTCGCACGTGCGCGGCCAATGCCATGATGTCCGACGCGGTCGCCCCGCCCCGGTTCGTGATGGCCAGTACGTGTTTGGAGGACAGAGCTGCGGTCCCGCGGCCGAATTCGGTGCCGTAACCGCGTGGGAAGCCCGCGTTCTGAATCAGCCAGGCAGCCGGGATCTTGGTGCCCGCAGGGTCCGGGAAGCTGGGCGCGTGAACGGCCTCCTCGGGCACCTCCGGCAACACCGGGTTGAGGAAGAAGGACCCCACGCTCCACGTGTCGTGATCGGCCGCGTCGAGCACCATGCCGCGCTCGCCCCGCAGAGCCAGTACGGCTGCGCGGACGTCCGGCACCGGTACGACGTCGCCGATCTGCACGTCGAGACGCTCCGACAACGCCGCGTAGCGCACCGGGAGCGACTCGGTCGTCTTCTTCAGCGCGAACGTCACGTCCAGAATCACGTAGCGGGAGGACCGCTTGAACACCGACGACCGGTGCGTACCGAAACCGCACTGCTCCGGCGTCCACACCGCCGTCTCCTCGGTCTCACGGTCGTAGACGGTGAGACCGTGCAACAGCTCCGACGTCGACGCGCCGTACGCGCCGACGTTCTGAATGGGCGTCGCGCCCGTGGTTCCGGGGATACCCGACAGCGCTTCCATACCGGACAGTCCCGCATCGATCGTGGCCTGTACGACGGCATCCCACTCGACGCCCGCGTCGACCGTCACCATCTCGCCGTCGATCTCGAGCCGCGACCCGGTCACCCGAACCACTCGGCCGTCGAACCCGTCGTCTCCGACGACCAGGTTGGATCCACCGCCGACGACCAGCACGTCCGTTCCGGCCCGATCCGCGTCGCGCACCAGCGACACCAACTCGTCACCCGTCGTCGCGACACAGAATTCACGGGCCGGGCCGCCCACTCGAATGGTGGTGAGCTCCGAAATTGCAGTAGGCACGGACTCTCACGCTACCGGTCGCGCACCTACGTGGGAGTCACCCGGTAACCTGCGGGGATGCCTCGCCCCATTGAGCACAGCTCGACTGTGCCCGCCTCCGCCGACAAGGTCCATGCCGCACTGACGTCCGAGCAGTACTGGAAGGACCGCATCGAGCAGATCGGCGGCCCCGGTGCCAGCTTGAAGAGCGTCACCGTCGGCGACGGCACCATCGACGTCGTCATGACCCAGTCCGTCCCCGAAGAGGAGTTGCCGTCCGCGGTGACCGCCTTCAAGAAGGGGAACCTCATCATCGAACGCACCGAGAGCTGGGGGCTGTTCGACGGCAGCCACGCCGACGGCATGTTCGGAGCGACCGTCGAGGGTGCACCGGCCCGTATCACCGGCACCACCACGCTCGACGGTGTAGGCGAAACGACGATCGTCGCACTGGCCGGCACCACCGAGGTCAAGGTCCCGATCTTCGGCGGCAAGATCGAAGCGATGATCAGCGAGCAGGTGCTCTCCCTCATCGACAACGAACAGGACTTCACCGGTAACTGGATCGCCGCGAACACGAACAGCTAACCTGGCGCACTATGGCTCGCCGAATGAACTACTCCGCCCGGTTCACCCACTCGACGCAGCAGGTCTATGCAGCGCTCTCCAGTCGCGATCACTGGGATGCGCGCATCGAGGAGATGCGTAAGTACTCGGAGAACGAGCTGAAGAGCTTCGAGGTGTCCGACGCCGGAATCGACATCGTGATGCACCACGTCATCCCGCGCACCGAACTGCCCGATATCGCGCAGACGGTGATGAAGAAGGACATGGTGATCACCCGCAACGTGCACTTCGACGCCTACGAGGAAGTCACCGCGGGCCACTACGACGCGTCGATTCCGGCCGGACCGGGCTCACTCAAGGGCACCACCTCGCTGTTCCCGACCAACGGCGGCTCGACCCTGCGCACCTCCTCCGAGGCCAAGGTCTTCCTGCCGTTCATCGGCGGCAAACTCGAGCAGCTCATGCTGGTCAACCTGATCGACCTGTGGCGCGGCGAGGGCGAAGTGACCGCCGACTGGCTCGAGAAGAACGCCTAGCCCACTGAAGAGGCCCGAAGGCGTCATCACCCGCGGCACCACCGGCATCAATCGGTTGCGTCGCAGCGACCGATGGCTGACGCACAACCCCGATGTTCGACGCG
This sequence comes from Rhodococcoides navarretei, assembly GCF_038069675.1. Lineage (NCBI taxonomy): Bacteria > Bacillati > Actinomycetota > Actinomycetes > Mycobacteriales > Nocardiaceae > Rhodococcoides > Rhodococcoides navarretei. The sequence goes on along the minus strand of NZ_JBBPCN010000001.1, from coordinate 923,071 downwards.
TTCTGCTCGACTCACCGGATCCCCTCGTCGTCGATCTGGGCTACGGCGCGATGCCCAACACCACGCTCGAACTCGCCGGTCGACTGCGTACAGTCCGGCCCGATGTTCGCGTGACGGGCCTCGAGATCGATCCCGCCCGCGTCGTTCCGGGGAGTGACGGCGTGGAGTTCGCCCGCGGCGGATTCGAGTTGGCCGGTTTGCGCCCGAACCTGGTGCGCGCGTTCAACGTACTGCGGCAATATCCCGAGGACGCGGTTCCTGCTGCCTGGCAACGCATTCTGTCCGGCCTGGCACCCGGCGGCCTGCTGGTGGACGGCACCTGCGACGAACTCGGTCGACGCTGCGCCTGGGTGTTGCTCGACGCCGACGGCCCGCGATCGCTGACGCTGGCGTGGGACCCGTTCGACGTCGAGATGCCGTCGGACATCGCGGAGCGACTCCCGAAGGTGCTGATCCACCGCAACGTCGAGGGCGAGTTGGTGCACGATCTGCTTCAGCGGGCGGACAGAGCGTGGTCGGTGTCGGCACCGCTGGCCCCGTTCGGGCCTCGACTGCGCTGGCGCGCAGCCCTGAGAGTGCTTGCGGAGCAGGGTCTTCCGGTCACACTCCCCCGCCGACGGATGCGAGACAACGTGCTCACGGTCCCCTGGTCGACGGTCGCACCCGCACCGTGAATCGGGTGCAGCTGACCGCGCTCAGCGCGGTCGGCTGCACCCGATGTCGCGGCTACGTGCAGGCCGACAGTGCCAGTTCGACGCGTTCGGCCACTCGATCGGTACTGCTGCCTGCCTCGAAATACAGCGCCTGCGGGTCCACCCGACCGATCGCGACGGCGTCGCACACCACCTCGTCGAGGGTGATCTGGGAGATGCCGCCCGCGGCGAGGTCGAGCACCGTGCGCACCGGGGTGGTGAGATTGAACGTGCCTGCCGATTCGACGTCACGCGGCTCGAGCCGGAGGCGATGCACCGCGAGTCTGGTGTCGGTCAGTCGAAGGTCGCCGAAGGCGCAGACATGCACGAATTGGGGGTGCAGATGCCCGAAACCGTGCAGCTCGGCCGCACTCTGGTGCGAGATCACCGCCTCGCCGCCGAACCAGGCACACCACATCGCGAACACTTCGAGCTCACTGTGTGGCCATTGGCCGAGACGGAACAGGTTGCGCTCGACGCGAGTCCACGTGTTCGTGGCAAGGTTGACGCGCACCATCGCCGGATCGAAGCCGAGCTCTCCGGCCTGCTCGGCCGTGAAGTAGCCGTCCTGACGAGTGGCCAACGAGTGCAGTTCGTGCACGCTCGGTCCTGTCGTACTCATGACGCAAGCCTACGTCACAATGTGTTACAGGTCACAAAATTTCGATCCGATGCCGCAGGTTCGGCGAGTTTCACAGAGCTTGCTCAGAATCATCGGGAAGACTGCCGGGAATGTCATCCACAGCCAAGCGCAGCAGCGTGCCGTTGATCGCAGTCTCCGTCGTCGTAGTCCTCCTCGTCGCCGTCATCGGCGGCGAGTTGTTCGTGCGTCAGCAGATCAAATCCTGCCTCGCCGGCCAGCTCGAATCCGAGCTCGGCAGCCAGGTGGAGGTCGGTCTCGGCCTCAAGCCGGTGCTGCTGTCGTTGGTGGACAAGAAGGTCTCCTCGGTCACCGTCGACAGCGACGACGCGCGCTTCGGCCCCGCCGAGGGCATGGTCGTGCAGGCCGAGGCACGGGATCTGAACCTGACGCAGACCGCCGACTCCGGCGGCACCATCGGCAGTTCGAGTGCCGACATCGCGTGGTCCACCGACGGCATCACGCGCACCCTGCAGAGTCAGGGCATCGGCGCGATCGTCTCCGGCGTCACCTCGGACGCGTCGGCAGGCACCCTCGAATTCGCGGTCGGCGCTCTGGCGAACCTCACCGTCGAGCCGCAGGTTGTGGACGGCAGGGTCGACTTCCAGACCGTGGATGCATCGATTCTGGGTCTCGGTATCCCGACCGATCTGGTCGACTCCGTCGTCGGCGTGCTGACCGACAGCCTGCAGGCGTACCCGTTGGACATGACGCCGACGTCGTTGACCGTCACCGACAGCGGCATCGAGCTCACCCTCGAGGGCGGGCAGTACACGATTCCGGTGACTCAGCAGGATCAGAATCAGCCGACCCCCGAGGGTTGCTCGCTCGTCGCGTAACCCATGTGCGCGGAACTTCGTAGTCTGCTACGAAGTTCCGTGCACATGCGACGCAGTCGCTCTAGTTCAGTCCGTCGAGCACCGCGCGGGTTCCCGACAGCCCCAATCGTGTTGCGCCCGCGTCGATCATGGCCAGGGCGGCCTCCGTGGTACGGATGCCGCCGCTGGCCTTGACACCCAGTCGACCGCCGACGGTCTGTGCCATCAAGCGCACCGCCTCGACGCTCGCGCCGCCGGCCGGGTGGAATCCGGTTGACGTCTTGACGAAGTCGGCTCCGGCCTTCTCGGCGGCGCGACAGACCTCGACGATCGCGTCGTCGGACAGCGCCGCCGATTCGATGATGACCTTCAGGACAGTGCTTCCGGAGATGCCCTCGCGGACGGTGACGATGTCTGCCAGTACCGCGTTGTAGTCCCCCGCGATGGCCGCTCCGACGTCGATCACCATGTCGACCTCGTCGGCACCCTGCTGCACCGCGAGCCGCGCTTCGGATCCCTTGATCAACGAATGATGCTTGCCCGACGGGAATCCGGCGACGACGGCGGTCAGCATTCCTTCGGCGCGAATCGGCAGCATCGACGGCGAGACGCAGACGGCGAGCACTCCGAGTTCCCGGCCTTCCTCGATGAGTGCGGCCACGTCGGCCGTCGTCGCTTCGGGCTTGAGCAGCGTGTGGTCGACCATTCCGGCGAGGGCAGCGCGGGTGAGTGTCATGTCCTCCAGCTTTTCACAGCTCTGCCGTCGGGAGCCCTGTCGGTCTACGATTTTTCTTCATGACCGCAGCCTCGCTCGCCGCCACCTTCAATGCCACCAGCAGGGAGTTCGACGCGGTGACGCCGCAGGTCTGGGGGCCGGCCGGGCAATCGCTCGCTTTCGCACTGGAGTTGGCCACCGGCGACGCGGTTCTCGACGTGTGTTCCGGCACCGGGGCGTCGGCGATTCCTGCGGCGGCGGCCGTCGGTCCCGAGGGTCTCGTGCACGCCATCGACCTCGCCGACGACCTGTTGGAGGTGGGCCGTGTGAAAGCTACCGATCGCGCCTTGCGCAACATCGACTTCGTCGTCGCCGACGCCACCGTGTGGGAGCCGCCGTCGACGGTGCCCGACGCCGGGTACGACGCACTGGCCTGTTCGTACGGCATCTTCTTCCTGCCCCATCCCGCGCAGGACTTCGCTCGTCTGGTGTCGCTCGTTCGTCCGGGCGGTCGCGTCGGAGTGACGGTGTGGCGCAAGGGTGCGATCGAGGCGTTCGCGGGCACGTTCTTCGAGGTCATCGGTGCGCATTCTCCGCCGAGCGAGCATGCCGGGCCCCTCGCTCAGGACGGGTACGACAAGCACCCGATCCGCCGGATGGAGACCGCGGATCTTCTGCGTGGGTGGCTCACCGACGTGGGCGCTACCGACGTCCGGGTCGTCGAGTTGTCCAACCACGTTCCCGCGACGGAGTCGTTCGTGTGGGATCTGGTGCTGGGCAGCGCGATGCGCGGCGCGCTGACACCGTTCGACGATGCGACTCGGGCGCAGATCCGTGCCGAGTTCACGACGCTGCTGGCCGAGCGCGGCATCGATTCGATCGATCTCGGGACACTGGTGGCAACCGGGGTCCGCACGCCCTGAGAGAATCGACGGCATGAGTTCTTCCGTATCCGAGGATCGCCGCTACGTTCTGTCGCTCGGTTGCCCCGACAAGACGGGCATCGTCGCCCGCATCTCGACCTTCCTCGCCGAGGTCGGTGGATGGATCGTCGAAGCTGCGTATCACGCCGATCCCGATACCGGCTGGTTCTTCACCCGGCAGGCCGTACGAGCGTCGTCGGTCAGCATGAGCGTCGAGGATCTGCGTGCACGGTTCGCCGAGGTGGCCGCCGAGCTGGGGCCGGAAACCGAATGGGCGCTTCACGATTCGGGCGAACCCAAGCGCGTGGTACTGCTCGTCAGCAAGGAAGCGCATTGCTTGCACGACCTGCTGGGACGCGCCGCGGGCGGCGAACTGCCCGCCCAGATCTCCGCGGTGGTCGGCAACCACAAGTCACTCGAGCCGATTGCTGCCGCGCACGGCACTCCGTTCCATCATGTCGAGTTCGCGAAGGATCCGGCCGAGCGGGGGCCCGCCTTCGAGGAGGTGCGGTCGCTCGTCGATTCCTACGACCCGCACGCGGTGGTGCTGGCGCGCTTCATGCAGGTTCTGCCGGAATCGCTGTGCGCACACTGGGCCGGCCGAGCGATCAACATCCACCACAGCTTCCTGCCGTCGTTCGTCGGCGCGCGTCCGTACCACCAGGCGTTCGCCCGGGGCGTCAAACTGATCGGCGCGACGTGCCACTACGTCACCGCCGAGCTCGACGCGGGTCCGATCATCGAGCAGGACGTCATCCGCGTCGACCACTCCGACGAAGTCACCGACATGGTGCGCCAGGGCCGCGATATCGAGAAGCTGGTGCTCTCCCGTGGTCTGCGATGGCACCTGGAGGACCGCGTGCTGGTGCACGGCCGCAAGACCGTGGTGTTCAGCTAGATCACAAGTTACGGAGCCGAACGACCTCGGCGTTGAATTCGTCGATTGCTTCCACCGAGCTCATGTGTCCGATGCCCGGGATGACGATCAGGCGGCTCAAGTGGTCGTGGTCGTCGAGGGCGCGGGCGAGTTTGCGAGCGTGCACCGGCGGGGTCAATCGGTCGGCCGAGCCGACGAGCACGCTGGTGGGCACGGACATGTTCTCCAGTGCCTCCCGAATGTCGAGGTCGGTCAGGGCGGCTCCCCAGACCCCACGGGTCCGAGGCGCGCATTCCAGCACGATTTTCTCGCAGAACGCCACCTCGGCCGGTGTCGCTCCGGGTGCCATCGAGATGTACTTGATGGCCTGACGCACCACCGGCGACGGCCGCAGCGGAAGTGCCGAACCGAGCACAGCGCGTCCGACCGGGGTGGGCACTCGGGGGAAACGCTGCGGCAGCGGGATGACGGTGGTTTCGCGGATGAGAGAGTCGGTGGCAGTGCTGGCGAGGAGCACAGCGCTGACGAGTCGATCGACCTGCTCGGAATAGTTGCCGGCCCACGCCATGATCGACATGCCGCCCATGCTGTGCCCGACCAGGACGGCCTTGTTGTCCTCGGCGACCGTCGCGGCGAGAACTGCGGCGAGGTCGTCGGCGAGGATGTCCGGGCTCAGCGGACGCGTACCGACATCGCTGCGGCCGTGACCGCGCTGGTCGTAGGTGATGACGCGGTAGCGGCCGGCAAGTGCATTGATCTGCGGGTACCAGTAGTCGGCCGAGCAGGTCCAGCCGTGACTGAAGACGATCGGTTCGGCATCGGCGTCACCGTAGCTCCGAACGTGCAGGTGCGCCCCGTCATCGGTGACCACCTCGGTGAGGTGCGGTTCGTACGTGGGGTATTGCAGTAGTTCGTCGGGCTGGACGTCGGTCGTCTTGGTGAACGAATGCAGGCGACGTCGCCGAACGACGAGTGCGCCGAGACCGGCCGCCGCAGCGGCGCTGCCGATTCCGAACAGCGCGAACTCGACTGCTTTGCGTGAAACCACTGAAAATCCCCTCTACCTCGAACCCCCTGGCGGGTGCGGTAGACGGTACGCCCACAACGAAGCGGGCGTCGATGTGACTACCTACCAGCGGGGTCCGCGCTGGATGCTGTCGATCTTGGGTCGGACGTCGACGAGGTACACCGCGATTCCGACGATGCCGATGATCCAGAACATGATGACCATCGGGCCGATCAGCGTGAGCAACAGTCCCACCGCCAAAATGCCCAACCAGGCGTTCTTGGTCAGCTTTCCGGCCGCGGGAAACGCATCCGGCCGTTGGCGCAGCGCATGAAAAATGGCGAACGCGGCTCCGGCAATCGAAATGATTTGCAGGATCAGGAAGATCGTCTGGGAGAAGCTGCTCGCTATCACGCCCGCCAGTGTACGAGAAACGACCCCCGCACCGCGCGGCGCAGGGGTCGTTTTCTTTACGAATGCTTTAGCGAGTGGTCTTCTTCGCCGGAGCCTTCTTGGCCGGAGCCGGGGTGGCCTTCTTGGCTGCCGGTGCCGGTGCCGTCTTCTTGGCCGGTGCCGGGGTCTTCTTGATCGGCGAATTCGCGCTACTACGCGTCTTGGCCTCGACCTTGCCCGCCACGCCGCTCACCTTGTCGGACGCCTCGACGGCCTTGTCCTTGGCCTCGTCGCCTGCTTCGTCGATGTTCTCGGCGAGCTCGTCGGCCGCGTCGGAGATCTCTTCGGCACCTTCACGAACCTTGTCCGACGCGAGGCCGGCCATGGCAGCGGCGCGCTCGCCGACTGCGCGAGTCTGCGAGGCGACGGTTCCGAGGGCCTGCTCGGTGAGGTCGACGACGTCGTTGGCAGCGGAGTTGGCGCGCTCGAGGCTCTCTTCGACGGCCGGGGTGCGGCGAATGCGCTCGACGGTCTCCTCGCCACGCTCGGCGAGCGAGGTGTACAGATCGGAGGCGACCTTCAGGTAGGCCTCGGCAACCTTGCGAAGCTCCTCGGGGGTGAACCGCTCGCGGAGCTCGGCGATCTCGTCGGGAAGCTCGGCGGGCAGGTTCGCCAGACGCTCGCGCAGGCTCTCGACGCCTTCGGTGACGTCGTCGGAGAGGTCTGCGATGCGGGCGTTGACCTCGCTGGTGCGGCTCTCGGCGCGCGAACGCACCTGGGCGACGACGTCCGCTACTGCCTGGACGACGGCGTCGCCTGCACCGACGGCTGCGAAGATGGGGGTCTTGACGTTCTCGAAGTTCTTGGAATCAGACATCGGGTGTCTCCTGTTCGTCGGGTTCGGGTTCGGGCGTCGACTCGTTCTCACGACGGAACGAGTCGTAGATTTCGATCAGCACTTGCTTCTGCCGCTCGGTGATGTGCTCATCGCCGAGCAGAGCTTCGCGCACCGGACCGTGGGGACGCGCTTCCAAGATCCCGGCCCGGACGTACAGCACCTCCGAGGAGACGCGCAGACCCTTGGCTATCTGCGCTAGCACTTCTGCGGACGGGTTTCGTAGTCCGCGTTCGATCTGACTCAGGTAGGGGTTGCTCACTCCGGCCCGGCTGGCTAGTTGCCGCATCGATACCTGTGCGGCTTCGCGTTGGGATCGGATGTAGCTGCCGATGTCCTGGGCTGCAGTCGTCACGACTGCGGCGACAAGATCCCCGGCCTCGGCAACCACCTGCGTCGCTTCGGTCGCCTTGGCGACCAGATCTCCCTCGTCCTCGGCCATCTCGGCCTCCTGTTTCGGTGTCCTACTGGACGGTACCGAAGGGTGCTAACTATTGCAAGCACTCTGCTAGCACTAGTGCCCGAAGATCAGATCCGAGATCGTGTAGATGGCCAGACCGGCGATGGAACCGACGACGGTTCCGTTGATGCGAATGAACTGGAGATCGCGTCCGACCTGGAGTTCGATCTTCTTGCTCGCTTCCTCGGCGTCCCAGCGAGCGACGGTATCGCCGATGATCGTGGTGATCTCGTCCGCGTAGTTCGCGGCGATGTAACTCGCCCCACCGAGGAGCCAACCGTCCACCTTGCCGCGCAGTTCCTCGTCGTCGCGCAGCCGCACGCCGAGGTTGGCGGTGTTCTCCTTGATCTTGGTACGCAGTGTGCTCGTCGGATCGTCCACCGACTCGGTGATCAGCCGCTTGGCCACCTTCCACGTTGCCGCCGCGAGGCCGGTGATCTCCTCGCGCCCCATGATCTGAGCCTTGAGCTTCTCGGCCTTCTCGATCGTCACCGGGTCGTGCTGCAGGTCGTTGGCGTAATCGACGAGGAACTTGTTGGCGGCCAGGCGCACATCGTGCTCGGGGTTGGAGCGGATCTTCCAGGTGAACTCGACGAGTTCCTTGTAGACCTTCTCTCCCAACAGGGTGTCGACGAACTTCGGCGACCAGTTCGGGGAATCCCGCGCGACGACGCGATCGATCATCTCCTGGCTGCCCAGCGCCCACTGATGAGCGCGCTCGGCGAGCATGTCGATGAGCGGCAGCTGACGGTTCTCGCGAAGCAACTCGTCGAGAATGCGGCCGATCGGCGGTCCCCACTGCGGATCGGCGAGTCGGCGAACGATGGTGCTGTCGATGACGGCCGTGATGTCCTCGTCGTTGAGAACGTCGACGACACCGTGCAGCACGGTCGCCGCCTCGGCCGCGACACGTTCGGCGTTGTCGGGCTGGGCGAGCCAGGTGCCCAACCGCAACGGAACCTGAGCCGACGCGACCTTCTCCGACACCACCTCGGGTGCCAGGAAGTTGCTACCGACGAACGAACTCAGACTCGCGCCCAGCTGATCCTTCTTCTTCTTGATCAGCGCCGTGTGCGGAATCGGGATGCCCAGCGGATGCTTGAACAGCGCCGTCACCGCGAACCAGTCCGCGAGCGCGCCCACCATGCCCGCCTCCGACGCCGCCCGGACGTACCCCACCCACGCCCCCGCACCCGTCGACTCCTGCCACCGGCAGAACAGGTAGACGATCGAGGCGAAAACGAGGAACCCGGTCGCGACCGTTTTCATCTTGCGGAGGTCGCGGCGTTTGGTCTCGTCGTCGAAGTTCATGAGCTGCACAACCGACATTGTGCCCAGAAATGTGACGGATCAACCGGACACAGCCTGCAATGGTGTCGGAGCAGGCGCATAGGGTGGCATTGTGGCGAGAAATACGACGGAGGCAAAGCTGGACGAGTCCGAGCCGAGCGAGGACAAGCCCAAGGCCGAAAAGCCGGACGGCCGCAAACGTCGGTGGCGTGAGCACAAGATCGCGCGACGCGAGGAACTCGTCGACGGCACGTTGGCCGCCATCCGGCTGCGCGGCCGCGAGATCGGAATGGACGAGATCGCGTCGGAGATCGGTATCTCCAAGACCGTGCTCTACCGGTACTTCACCGACAAGAACGATCTGACGAGCGCAACCATGTCGCGGTACGTCGAAACGACGCTCGCCCCGCGCATCTACGCCGCGATCTCGCACGAGCTGGACGAGTACGAGCTCACTCGCGTCGTGGTGACCGCGTACGTCGAGACGGTGGCCACCGATCCCGAGGTGTACCTGTACGTCATGGCGAACAACGCCGGCAACAACCGCGACGTCGTCGCCGAGTCGGAGCGAATGATCGCCGAGTTGCTCTCGACCGTGCTGGGCGAGCGCCTTCGCCAACGCGAGATGGACTCGGGCGGTTCGGTGCCGTGGGCGTTCGCCATCGTCGGTGCGGTCCAGTTGGCCACCCACTGGTGGATCTCCAACAAGTCGATGTCGGCGGACGACCTGATCGACTACCTCTGCATGATGATGTGGGGCGGAATCCACGGGGTTGCCATGGCCGACGGCTCACCGGCGAAGTTCAAGTCGCAGCCTCACCCTCTGGTCGACGAGCCCGGCACGTCCTAACGCTCGTCGTACCCCTCGTCGTCCAGTGGTACCTCGGCTCGCTGGTCCAGTACGTCTCGGGCGTCGGCCTCGACGGGCAGATCGTCCACGTTCGGCTCGGCCGGCTCGTCCACGATCGGCAGGTCCTGCTGCGCGCGATCCTCGGCAGGAGTTTCGATGGGTGATTCGCTCATGTCTCCATTCGTACCATCGCTCGTCAGTTTGAGATCCGGCCCGGTCGGACATCCGAACAGACATGACCAACGAAACCCTGACCGGACGCCGCATCGCCATTCTCGCCACTGACGGCGTCGAGCAAGTCGAGCTGGTTCAGCCCCGCGAAGCCGTCGAAAAAGCCGGAGCCACAGTCACATTGGTCGCACTCGACCATGGCGACATCCAAGCCATGGAGAGCGACGTCAATGCCGCCGACACCTTCACCGTCGACCGCGTCGTTGCCGACGTGTCTGCGGACGACTTCGACGCCCTGATCCTGCCCGGCGGAACCACCAACCCCGACCAACTTCGTGTCGACGCGGACGCGGTCGAGTTCGTCCGCGCATTCGTGCAGGCCCGCAAGCCCGTCGGCGTAATCTGCCACGGAGCCTGGACCCTCGTCGAGGCCGACGTCGTGAAGGGCCGGACGTTGACGTCCTACCCGAGCATCCGCACCGACATCCGCAATGCGGGTGGCACGGTCGTCGACGAGGAAGTGGTCGTCGACGGGAACCTGATCTCGAGCCGCAACCCGGACGACTTGCCTGCCTTCTGCGCGAAGATCGTGGAGCATTTCCGCGCTTGATAGGTTAGCGTGCCCTATGCGCATCTCTCGTTCGGTGGCTCTGCCTGCGGCAGTCCTCACCCTTGCCCTCGCCCTCACCGCGTGCAGTTCCGACGCCGCTGACGGCGACACCACCGACCCCTCCGAGGCCGGTGGTGTCGTGGTCACCGACATGTTCGGTGACGTCGAAGTTCCGGCAGACCCCCAGCGCGTGGTGGCGCTCGGTTGGTCGGACGCAGAGACCGCGCTGGCCCTCGGCGTGGAACCGGTCGGGGCCAGCGACTGGCTCGGCGTGGGCGGAAACGGGTTAGGGCCGTGGGTCGACGAGTCCTACGACACCGACCCCACGATCGTCGGCACCTTCGACGTCGACTTGGAATCGGTTGCCGCTCTGGCCCCGGACCTGATTCTCTGGACGCGTAGCACCAACGACAAGGCCGTCTACGACCAGCTGTCCGACATCGCACCCACCGTCGCGGCACCACCGGGAACCGACGTCGCCTACGGCACCACGTGGGACGGCCAGACCGAGATCGTCGCCGAGGCGCTCGGAAAGGTCGACGAGGGCCAGAAGCTCGTCGACGACACCCAGGCACTGATCGACGACACGATCGCGGCCAACCCGGAGTTCGCCGACAAGACCGTCGCCGTCGGCACGCTCTACAGCGGACAGATCGGTGCCTACGTGCGCGGCGACACCCGCGTCGACTTCCTCGAATCACTCGGAATGACGAACACCCCGGCCATCCAGAACCTCGCCGAGCCGGGAGCGTTCAGCATCGAACTCTCCGAAGAGAACGTCGCTGCCCTCGACGCCGACCTCACCGTCATGTTCCCCATCGGCACCGGACCCGAGGTGATCACCGAGAACCCGTCGATCCAGGGCCTGCCGTCGGCACGCGACGGACGCCTCGTAGTTCTCGGTGATCTCGACCTGTCCAACGCATTCTCGGCCGCCTCGGTGGCCGGCACCCGATACGCACTGGAAAACGCAGTGCCACTGTTCGCGGCACCACTGAAGGGCTAGATCACACTCTCCCGGGCGGGCTTGTCACACTCTTCCCGGGGGGCTTGTCACACTCTCCCTGGCGGGCTTGTCACACCCTTCCCGGGGGAAAGCCACCCGCGGCGATCGGTCCCCAGGTGTCGATCACGATGCGTATCAACGACTTTCCCTGTTTCACCATCGCCGCGCGGTACTCGTCCCAGTCCGAGTGCTCGCCTGCGATGCTGCGGAAATACTCCACCAGCGGCTCGACGGCGTCGGGCAGATCGATGATCTCGGCCGTACCGTCGACCTGCACGTAGTCGCCGTTCCAGTCGTCACTGTGCACCAGCACCGTGACGGCGGAATTGCGGCGGATGTTGTGCACCTTCGCGCGCTCGGGGTATGTGGCGATGACGATGCGGCCTTCCGAGTCCACCCCGGCCGAAACCGGAGAGACCTGCAGACCGTCGTCGCGCTTGCGGGTGATCAGGGTGTGATGGTGCCGCGGGGAGACGAATTCGAGCAATTCCTCACGCGACACGGTTTCTGCTTTTGCAATGGTAGGGGCCATGAATCCCATGGTAGAGAAGTAGTCTTCTCGCCTATGGCCGACAAGTCGAAACTGTGGACGCTCTCGCCCGTCGATGTGCTGCGCGCCGGCGCATCTCCCCGTGTGGAGGACATCGATTTCACGGCAACTCCGGGATTCGACGGCGCGAAAGCACACGGCAACGACGTCCTCGAGCAGCGCGGTGCAGTTCTTGCGGCGCTCCAGGAAAAGCTCTATGCCCACGGGCGCGCAGGCGGCACCAAGTCGGTTCTGCTGGTGTTGCAGGGCATGGACACCGCGGGCAAGGGCGGCATGGTCAAACACGTCATCGGGATGGTCGATCCGCAGGGTGTCGAGCTCGCCTCGTTCGGGGTGCCGACCCAGAAAGAGAAGCAGCACCACTATCTGTGGCGCATCCGCAAAGCACTTCCGCGGGCCGGCCGAATCGGGGTGTTCGATCGGTCCCACTACGAGGACGTGCTCGTCGTCGCGGTCCACGATCTCGTGCCGCGGCAAGTGTGGGAGAAGCGATTCGACGAGATCAACGCCTTCGAGAAGGAATTGGTCGACGAGGACACGGTCGTCGTCAAGGTGGCCTTGTTCGTCTCGGCGGACGAGCAGAAGAAGCGGCTGCAGGAGCGGCTCGATCGACCGGACAAGTACTGGAAGTACAACCCGGGCGATGTGACCGAGCGTGGCTTTTTACCGCAGTACCGGGAGGCGTATCAGCGGGTCCTGGATCGTACGGATACCGATCACGCACCGTGGTACGTCGTTCCGTCCGACCGTAAGTGGTACAGCAGACTTGCTGTCACGGAAATTCTCATCGACGCCCTCGAGAAGCTCGATCTCGACTGGCCTGCAGCAGATTTCGACGTCGAACACGAGAAGAAGCGGCTGGCCGAGAGCTGAACCCCCTTCGAAGGCGTGAATGGTCCATTGACCCCCGTCTGGGCAGGTCAATGGACCATTCACGCGTACAAGAAGACAGTTACAGCGTGGCTGCGTCGATCACGAAGCGGTAGCGCACGTCGGACTTGACGACGCGGTCGTATGCCTCGTTGATCTTCTCGGCCGGGATGACCTCGATCTCGGCACCGATGTGGTGCTCGGCGCAGAAGTCCAGCATTTCCTGGGTCTCGGCGATGCCGCCGACCATGGAACCGGCGAACGAGCGACGGTTGGCCAGCAGATTGAATGCAGGCACCTCGAGGGGCTTCTCTGGAACACCGAGCTCGACGAGGGTGCCGTTGCGGGCCAGCAGTCCCAGGTACTTGCCCATGGGCAGATTGGCCGAGACGGTGTTGAGGATCAGGTCGAACTTGCCCTGGAGATCCTTGAGCGCGGTGGTGTCCTTGGTGGCGTAGTACTCGTCGGCACCGTAGGCCTTGCCGTCTGCCTCCTTGGCATCGGTCTGGCTCAGCACGGTGACATGCGCACCCATGGCGTGAGCGATCTTGACGCCGATGTGTCCGAGTCCGCCCATTCCGATGATGGCGACCTTCTTGTCGGGGCCCGCTCCCCAGTGCTTCAGCGGCGAGTACAGCGTGATGCCTGCGCACAGCAGCGGTGCCGCGACATCGAGCTCGATGCCCTCGGGGATGCCGAGCACGAACTTCTCCGTGACGACGATCTGGGTGGAGTATCCACCGTTGGTGAACTCACCCTCGTAGGTCTTCGAGTTGTAGGTCTGGACGACGCCCTTGGTGCAGTACTGCTCGTCGCCGTCCTTGCATGCCTCACACTCGCCACAGGAGTCGACGAAGCAGCCGACGCCGACGCGGTCGCCCACCTTGCGGCTGGTCACCTCGGAGCCGACCTCGGCAACGATGCCGGCGATCTCGTGTCCGGGAACCACGGGGTACGAGGTGCCGCCCCATTCGTTGCGGGCGGTGTGAATGTCGGAGTGGCAGATGCCCGCGAACTTCACGTCGATGAGGATGTCGTTCGGTCCGACGGCGCGCCGCTCGATCGTCGCCTTTTCGAGCGGGGCGTCCGGAGCGGTGGCCTGGTAAGCGGTAGCTGAAGTCATGACTACATTGCTACCTACGCATCTGTGTAAGCGCAACACAGCTACCGCCCCGACCAGGCTATTCCTATTTCAAACGAGTCGTTCGCAACACTAACATCAGCCGTTCTTGGCGATATTCACGCCGAGCCATCCAACATACGCCGCCAGACCGATCAGTCCGATCTTCCGAGTCTTGGGGTACGCGATGGCCGCGCCGACGGCCAGTTCAGTGGCTCCGTTGCGGCTGATCCACGTTCGAGTGTCCGTAGGGAACGGGAGCTTGGTGATTCCCTCGAAGGCCTCGGGTACCACGAAGTGGGCGGCGCCGGTGGCGGCCAACCCGATTCCGAATGCCTTGGGTACCAGACCGTTCGACTTCTTGGACTTGCTCACTGACACGCTCCCTGCGATCGAAGTGGTTGAACTGGCAAAACGACAATAGCGCTACGAGACGGTGGTTACTTTGCGACCCGGCCGTTCTCGTAGCGATAGAACCCGATTCCGGTCTTCTTACCCACTTGCCCGGCCCCGACCATCTGCAGCAGCAACGGTGGCGGCGCGAACAACGGTTCCGCGAATTCCGTGTACATGGAATCTGCAATGGCTTTCACGGTGTCGAGACCGATCAGATCGGCGAGCGCGAGCGGACCCATCGGGTGCGCCAGTCCCAACACGGTTGCTTTGTCGACATCTTCCTTGGTGGCGAATCCGGATTCGACCATGCGAATCGCGGAGAGCAGATACGGCACGAGTAGCGCGTTGACGACAAATCCCGAGCGGTCGGCCGACCGCACCACCTGCTTGCCGAGAACGTCGCCTGCGAATTGCTCGGCGCGGTCGGCGACCGTTTCGGAGGTCGCATCGGTAGTGACGAGCTCGACGAGTGGCAGCACCGGTACCGGGTTGAAGAAATGCAGTCCGACGATTCGGTTCGGAGACGTCGTAGCGGATCCGAGCGTCGTGATGGGAATGGAGGAGGTGTTCGAGGCGAGTACGGCGCCGGGGTCGGTCACGACCGCGTCGAGCTCGGTGAAGATATCCGTCTTGATCTTCTCGTCCTCGAGCACTGCTTCGACGACGAGTTGGCGATCGGCGAAGTCGGCCAGATCGAAGGTGAAGCGGAGCCTGCATGCCGCGTTCTCTCGTTCGCGTTCGGTGATCTTGCCGCTGCTGACGCCGCGGTCCAGTGATCGGAGGATGCGATTGCGGCCGGCCGCGGTCAGTTCGCGGGTCTGCTCGTAGACCAACACATCGACGTGTGCGCGGGCGCAGACCTCCGCGATTCCCGCGCCCATCTGTCCCGCTCCGACGATCCCCACCCTCTCGACCGTCATACAGCACTCCTGTTCATTTGCATTGCGGCACAACAGCATAAGGCGAGATGAGGGTAACTCTGCTGGGGTACCAGCAAACGTGCCCAGATACGAGTCAGGCGGCCCGCAACGAAACGCTGGGGCCGCCTGACTAGTGCGCTAGAGGTCCGGGGAGGCGGCCTAGTGGAACTGGCCTTCTTCGGTGGAGCCCTTCAGTGCAGCCGTCGAGGTGTTGGGGTCGACGGTGGTGGCGATGCGGTCGAAGTAGCCTGCGCCGACCTCACGCTGGTGCTTGATGGCGGTGAAGCCGCGCTCTTCGGCAGCCTTGAACTCGCGCTCCTGCAGGTCGACGAACGCGGTCATGCCTTCGCGGGCGTAGCCGTGTGCCAGGTCGAACATGCCGTAGTTGAGCGAGTGGAAGCCTGCGAGGGTGATGAACTGGAACTTGAAGCCCATGGCTCCGAGCTCCTTCTGGAACTTGGCGATGGTCGCGTCGTCCAGGTGCGCCTTCCAGTTGAACGAAGGCGAGCAGTTGTAGGCGAGCAGCTGGTCCGGGAACTCGCTGCGAACCGACTCGGAGAACTTCTTGGCGACCTCGAGATCCGGCACGCCGGTCTCCATCCAGATGAGGTCGGCGTACGGGGCGTAGGCCTTGGCGCGAGCGATGCAGGGCTCGATGCCGTTCTTGACGCCGAAGAAGCCTTCTGCGGTGCGGGTTCCGTCCAGGAACTCACGGTCGCGCTCGTCGACGTCGGAGGTGATCAGCGTGGCTGCCTCGGCGTCGGTACGGGCGATGATGACCGACGGGACGTCGGCGACGTCGGACGCGAGGCGTGCCGAGGTCAGGGTGCGGATGTGCTGCTGGGTCGGGATGAGAACCTTGCCGCCGAGGTGGCCGCACTTCTTCTCCGATGCGAGCTGATCCTCCCAGTGCACGCCTGCGGCGCCGGCCACGATCATGGCCTTCTGCAGCTCGTAGGCGTTCAGTGCGCCACCGAAGCCGGCTTCGGCGTCGGCGACGATCGGTGCAACCCAGTTCTTGACGGACGTGTCGCCCTCGATCTTGGCGATCTCGTCGGCGCGCAGGAGTGCGTTGTTGATGCGACGGACCACCGACGGCACCGAGTTGGCCGGGTAGAGGCTCTGGTCCGGGTACGTGTGGCCCGAGAGGTTCGCGTCGCCTGCGACCTGCCAGCCGGAGAGGTAGATCGCCTGGAGGCCGGCGCGAATCTGCTGCACGGCCTGGTTGCCGGTGAGGGCACCGAGCGAGTTGATGTAGTCCTCGTTGTTCACGAGGTCCCAGAGGACCTCGCTGCCGCGGCGAGCGAGTGTCGCTTCTTCGACGACGGTGCCCTGGAGGTCGGAGACCTGCTGCGCGGTGAAGTTACGGGTGACGCCCTTCCAGCGCGGGTTGGTGTCCCAATCCTGCTGAATCTCGGCGGTGGTCTTCGGGGTGCCGGTGGTCGACATCTTCAGCTCCAGTCTCTTCTGCTTCTCGGCCTGCCTCGAGACGAATCTTCACATCGTTGCCAGGCCCTTCTGGTGTACTCCAAAACAATGGCACAACGGAAAACAGGCGTCTACCAGTTGTTAGTGCCAATCTTGGCTAGCTTTCCCTGCACCCTTGCTAACTTTGCAAATTTTCGGCCGCGACAAACCTCTCCGATCGGACGGCGCGGTTACTCGTCAGTAGCGATGAATCCCCAGTTGATGAACGCAATGAACAAAAACTCATACAGGACGCTTGTACGGTTTGAACGGCACGTCTGAATCGAGTCAGAACTCGGGTTCGACGTGACGGACATCACACTACCTTTATCCCAGAATGTGAACACTCACGGGTTGCGCCACTCGACGCCACTTCCGCGGGGATCCCCGGCTCGACGCCTCGGAATGGAGCGCAACGTGCACTCATCCACAGACACGCAGGTATCCACAGGGCATTCCATTCCCCCAGGTCGGCCCACCGACGCCACCCCAGCGCTCCCCGACACTGCACCCATGACACCCGACGCAGGCTCCACTCCCAGACCCACAGGTCATTCCGCAGGCTCCACTCCCAGACCCACAGGTCATTCCGCAGGCTCCACTCCCAGACCCACAGGTCATTCCGCAGGCTCCACTCCCAGACCCACAGGTCATTCCGCATGCTCCAATCCCGGCCCCGCCACCCTCCAGCAGCTCCTGGCCTCCGGATTCCACCCCAGCACCGTCTCGCGTCACTTCACCCGTGTTCTGCCGACGGTCCACATACGCGGGGAACCGTCGACGATGGATCGGTGTCGGGCCGTTTCGCTGTGGCGACCGGACGCCGTGCTCAGTCACCGGTCGGCCGCCTACTTACGGGGCTGGACGACCGAACCGACAACCCTCGACGCCACGGTCCCTAGCTCGGCGAGATTGCGGCCACCGCCATGGCTTCGGCTACACCGTCGGACACTCGATTCCAGGCTCGTCGACGAGGTCGAGACCCTGCCGTGCACCACGCCCGCACAGACGATTCTCGATTGCCTGGCGGTACTCCCCCGCGACGAGGCCGAGTTGCTGATCGACGAACGCCTGAAGTTCGGACTCGACCCCGCGTCGTTGCTCCGCCTGCTCGAACGATTCCCGGGTCGACGCGGCAACGCAGAGTTGGCTCGCCAAGTTCGGCTGGCAGTGACCAGGTTCGCCTCGGAACCGGAGCGGTCACTGGGACGCGCGCTGCACCGGATCGGGCTGTACCTGGAGATGAATGCGGCAGTCGGTCCGTACATCTGCGACCTCGTCGACCGTCGCAGCCGAACGATCATCGAAGTGGACGGACGCGAATTCCACAGTGCAGCCGGGGTATTCAGCAAGGATCGGCGCAGGCAGAACGCGCTGGTGCTCGATCGCTGGCTGGTGCTGCGCTACTCGGCATTCGACGTACTGGCCGCACCGGACGTCATCGCCGGAGAGATTGCGTCGGTGATCCGACGACGTCGGGAATCGAGGCGATGACTGCACACGGTGCTCCACTCCCGTGCTCGTAAGCGGGATCCAGCAGTTCTGCCGCGTCGAGTGGAGCACCTGTTGCACCAGGCCGGTCGCAGTAGCCGACTCGGCGATGACTGCACACAATGCTCCACTCCCGTGCCCGCGCACGAGGTTCATCGCACGCGCCCATGGGAGTGGAGCACCAGTTGCAGGAAATCTCAGATACGAACGCCGCTGCGCTCGTCACTGGCCGCAACCATCTGAGAAGTGACCGGTGCCCGGCGCGAGGCCAGCACCCCGAGCGCGCCCATGGCGGCGATCACGAGTCCGCCGATGATGGCGAACAGGTCCGCGGCAAGCAGGCCGGACGGGAACACCATCAGTGCGGGCGAGACCGCGAGCAACAGACCGAGACCCACGTGGGTCCAGTGGCTCTGCCTGGACGCGGATCCGATGGCCCAGAGCGCAGACGACGCAGCGAGGATGCCGAGCACCAGGATGGCTCCGGTGACCTCCTGGTCTCCCTGGACGGGAAGCCAGACGGTGGAAGCGACGAGCACGGCTCCCGTGACGAAGACGACGACGTCCCTGACGATTTCGGATGTGCGTTGACGGTTGGACATGACCGCTCCTCGTGGTGCGTGGTGAATAGCTCGTATACCGGTATACGCCTTTACCTCGGCTAATGTTCCCGAACAGCACCGCATTGTGATCCAGCAGCTATCTGCCAACTGTGTTAAGCCAATTCTTCGCAGGCGTAGCCTGACACTGTGTCCAAGACTTTCGTCGGCGTGCGGCTTCGGCAGTTACGCAGCGAACGCAGCATGAGTCAGGTGTCGCTGGCGCAGAAGCTGGGCATCTCGGCCAGCTATCTCAACCAGATCGAGCACGACGTGCGCCCGTTGACAGTTCCGGTGCTGCTGCGCATCTCGGAGGTTTTCGGCGTAGACACCTCGTTCTTCTCCTCGGAGGACGACACCAGGCTGGTCGCCGAGATGCGCGAGGTCGCCCTCGATCAGGACATGGGTATCGACGCCGATGCGCACGAAATTGCGCAGATGGTCAGTTCGCACCCGCAGTTGGCGCGAGCGATGGTCAACATGCACCGCCGATACCGCAATACGACAGCTCAGCTTCTGGCCGCAACCGAGGACCGCTTCTCCGACGGCAGTGGCAGTGGTTCGATCAGCAAGCCACACGAAGAAGTGCGCGACTACTTCTATCAGCGACAGAATTATCTGCACGATCTGGATACCGCGGCGGAGGCACTGACCTCGAGAATCCGATTCCATCGCGCCGACCTGGGCGGCGAGATCGCCAAGCGGCTGCGGACGGTGCACGACGTCCAGATCGTCAACCGGATCGACCTCGGCGAGAACGTGTTGCACCGTTTCGACCCGCAGTCGCGAGTGTTGGAGATTTCACCACATCTGTCCGGTGGGCAGAAGGTATTCCGGTACGCGGCCGAACTGGCCTACCTCGAATGCGGAGATCTACTGAACAAGATGGCCGACGAGGGAAACTTCACGAGCGAGTCGTCGAAGAAGTTGGCGGTGCTCGGATTCGCGAACTACTTCGCTGCCGCGACGGTCTTGCCGTATCACCATTTCCACGATGTTGCCGAGGATTTTCGCTACGACATAGAGCGACTTTCGGCCTTCTTCTCGGTCAGTTACGAGACGGTCTGCCATCGGCTCTCCACCCTGCAGAGACCCGAGCTGCGGGGCGTCCCGTTCTCGTTCGTCCGAGTCGACCGCGCAGGGAATATGTCGAAGAGGCAGTCTGCCACCGGCTTTCACTTCTCGTCGAGCGGCGGCACCTGCCCTCTGTGGAATGTGTACGAGACTTTCGCCTATCCCGGCAAGATCATGACGCAGATCGCCGAGATGCCCGACGGCCGCAACTACCTGTGGATCGCACGCACAGTGGAGCGTCGGGCCGCGCGTTACGGACAGCCCGGCAAGACCTTCGCCATCGGCCTCGGTTGCGAACTCCGCCACGCCGGACGTCTGGTGTATGCCGACGGACTGGACGTACAGGGCTCGGTCGCTGCGACGCCGATCGGAGCCGGCTGCCGGGTCTGCGAACGCTCGAACTGCCCGCAACGTGCCTTTCCGCCGCTGGGGAAGGACCTCGACATAGACGAGCACCGAAGTTCGGTGTCCCCGTACCTCGTCCGCTGAGAAGAAGGAGATCTGCAATGACACGAATCGGCGTCGTACTTCGACCCGAGGTTCCGCCGGAGGCAATAGTCGAAGCAGCACGTGCGGCCGACCGCGCGGGCGTCGACGAGGTGTGGTTATGGGAAGACTGCTTTTTCTCCGGTGGAATGTCCACTGCTGCACTGGTTCTCGCGAGCACCGATCGCGTGAACGTCGGCGTCGGGGTGTTGCCCACTCCGATGCGGAACGTGGCAGCCACAGCCATGGAGATCGCAGCAGCGGCCCGAGTTCATCCGGGACGGCTGCGCGTCGGACTCGGACACGGGGTGCAGTCGTGGATGGGCCAGATCGGCGCGCGAGTGCAATCGCCTCTGACATTGCTCGACGAACAGATGGCGGCGCTCACCGCGCTGTTGGCAGGCGAGAGCGTCACCGTACAGGGCCGGTATGTTTCGCTCGACAATGTGCAGCTGAATTGGCCTCCAACGCAGGCCTTTCCGCTGCTCGTCGGCGCGACCGGACCGAAAACTCTGGCCCTCAGCGGCCGCACGAGCGCGGGCACCATTCTCACGAGCGAGACGTCACCGGATCAGGTGCGAACGGCAATCGAACAGATCGACGGTGGGCCGGGACACGAGATCGTCGTCTACGTGGCCGTAGCGTCCGATTCCGATGCCGACCCCGGCAACCTGCAACGCTGGATCGATGCCGGTGCTACCACCGTCGTGCTCGAACCCGCCGCAGACCGACTCGATCTGTCCACTCTGTTCGCACAGGCGGCGGCGTCGACACAGCGGTTCGCCTAGCGCTCTCGCAGGAAGCGTCCTGCGTCCGCGAACGCCCGTGCTCGACGCGTCAGCGTGGGTGGCGCAGCGGGCTCCCCTCGCCACAGGCGGTAGAGCGTGCTCATGCTCAGGATCAGTCGTTCCGGTGAGTCCCAGTGTGCATACCGACCGAATTCGGGTGACTTCAGCAGATTGAGGGCGGCCTCGGTGGAGTCGAGTCCGGCGTCGAAGCACGTGCGTCCGGCCTCGGACACCCAGGTCCAGTAATTGCGGACTGCGCGGATCTCGTCGGTGCCGCACAGGGGTCCGTGGCCCGGGACGTAGACGGCGGCGTCGAGTTCGAGAAGGTGGTCGAGGGCGTCGATCCAGTTCTGCAACGGGCCGTGCCAGAGCACCGGGGTGGCGTCGATGAACAGCAGGTCGCCGGCGAACACCACTCCGACATCGGGGAGGTGGGCGATGAGATCGCCCTCGGTGTGCGCCGGGCCCAGGTAGCGCAAGTGCACGGATCGCCCCGCTACGTCGATGGTGTCGGTGGTCTCGAAGGTGTGATCCGGCAATCGCGGCAGCGTCGCGGGGAAGGTGGCGTCGCCGCGGACTCGATTCATGTAGGAGCCCATTGCACCGATCGGTCCCGGTACCCATCCGACCTTCTCACCGAAGGAGGCGAACGCGTTCACACCTTTCGGTGGTGTCTCCTCTTTCATGGCGTGCAGTGACGCAGCGCTGGTAGTGATACGAGCGGTGGCGGGGACAGTGTCGTTTCCCCACCAGTGATCGCCGTCCGAGTGAGTGTTGAGCACCTCGGTGATCGGCGCGTCGGCAACCAGTTCGGCGGTGTCGGCAACGACCCGCTGCGCCCAGTTCACATCCCACACGGTGTCGATCAACATCGACGCGGAACCCGGTGCCACGATCAATCCGGTGTTGGTCTGTCCCCAACTTCCGGGCGGCCGCATGAAAGCCCAGGTGTCGTCGGCGATCTGTCTGTACCCCACCTCTGTGTCTCCCACCGCCACAGGCTAGCCGGTGAGCAGCTGGTTCGCGTCCGAGATAGACCGACATTTCGTCCTGATCGAGACCCAGACATTGGACGACTTGTCGGGTGGCGAAGTCTCGTCGGTAGGTGCAGGCTTTGCAGAACCGAAACTGTCGACGCTAGGGGTTCAGAGATGACGGTGCCTGTCCTGCAGAACTACATCGACGGGGCGTTCGTGACGCCCTCGGGCACCGAGATGCTCGATGTGGTGAATCCGGTGGACGAGTCGATTGTCGCCCACTCCCCCATCTCCGACGCCGCCGATGTCGAGGCCGCAATGTCGGCCGCTGCCAGCGCATTCGAGACCTGGGGCAAGACGACGCCGAGTGAGCGGCAGAAGGTTCTGCTGAAGCTGGCCGACGCCATCGAGGCGCACAGCGACGAGATCGTCGAGGCGCAGAGCCGCAACACCGGTCAGCCCAAGGCCACCATCGCCGCCGAGGAAGTGACGGTCGGTGCGGATCAGATCCGATTCTTCGCAGGCGCGGCGCGGATGCTCGAGGGCAAGTCCGCCGGCGAATACATGGACGGCTTCACGTCCTATGTTCGACGCGAACCGATCGGTGTCGTCGGTCAGGTGACCCCGTGGAACTACCCGTTCATGATGGCGATCTGGAAGATCGGTCCCGCGCTGGCCGCCGGAAACACCGTCGTGCTCAAGCCAAGTGACACCACGCCCGAGAGCACGCTGGTGTTGGCGAAGCTGTCGAAGGGCATCGTTCCGGACGGCGTGCTCAACGTCGTCCTCGGCAACGGCGGCACCGGTGCCGCGATCGTCGAGCACAAGACTCCAGGCCTGGTGTCGATCACCGGATCCGTCCGCGCCGGCATCGCAGTGGCCGTGGCCGCCGCCAAGCAGCTCAAGCGGGCGCATCTCGAACTCGGCGGCAAGGCACCGGCAATCGTGTTCGACGACGTCGACATCAGCAAGGCCGCCGACGGCATCGCCGAGGCCGCATTCTTCAACGCCGGCCAGGACTGCACCGCCGTCACCCGCGTCCTGGTACACGAGTCGGTACACGACACCCTCGTCGATGCTCTTGTGGCCAAGGCGAAGACACTGAAGGTCGGCCTACCTGACGACCCCGATACCTTCCTCGGCCCACTGAACAACGCCAACCACTTCGGCCAGGTGAGCTCCAAGGTCGACGGTATCGGCGCGCATGCCGCCATCGTGACCGGCGGTAAGCGCATCGGAGACAAGGGCTTCTTCTTCGAGCCCACCATCATCACCGGCGTGCAGCAGTCCGACCCCATCGTGCAGGAGGAGACGTTCGGCCCGGTGCTCACGGTGCAGAAGTTCACCGACGAGGCCGAGGCGATCGCCCTGGCCAACGACGTCGACTTCGGTCTCGCGTCGAGCGTCTGGACCTCCGATCACGCACGCACACTTCGCATTTCGGCAGCCTTGGACTTCGGTGCCGTCTGGGTCAACTGCCACATCCCGTTGGTGGCGGAGATGCCGCACGGTGGATTCAAATACTCCGGTTACGGCAAGGACCTCTCGGCGTACGGCGTCGAGGACTACACCCGCATCAAGCATGTGATGAGCTCGACGGAGTCCATCTCGTGACCTCTCATCCCCTTGACCCGCTGTCGAGCGACGAATTCTCCACCGTCGCCGAGGTTCTGGGTCGTGAACACGGCGTCGGCGACGGGTGGCGATTCGCGTCGATCGAGATGATCGAACCGCCCAAGTCCGAGGTAGCCGCATTCGATGCGGACGGTACGGCGCCTGCGCGTCGAGCAGTATCGGTGGTGTTGAATCGCGCCGAGAACACCACGTTCAAAGCCGTGGTGTCGCTGGACAGCAGAAGCACCGAATCGTGGACGCACATCCCCGATGTGCAGCCCAACTTCACCGTCGACGAGTGGGAGGAGGCCGACGCAGCCCTGCGCGCCCACCCCGATGTCATTGCTGCCCTTGCCGATCGCGGCATCACCGATCTGGATCTGGTGTTCATGGACACCTGGACGTACGGCGAGGCGGTGACGCCCGAGAAGTACAAGGGTCGACGCCTCGGCTGGTCGGATACCTGGGTCAAGGCCGCGGAGGGTGCCAATCCCTATGCCGGGCCGGTCGGCGGTTTCCACTGCGTCATCGACGTGAACACGATGGAACTGCTCGAGATCGAGGACACGTACCGCGTCGAGCGGCCGGAGATCATGGGCGAGTACGTGCCCCGACACATTCCGGAACGCATCCGCAACGCCAGTAGCCGGCCGCCGCTGAAGCCGCTCGAGATCACCCAGCCGGACGGCCCGTCGTTCGAGCTGGACGGCAACAAGCTCACATGGCAGAACTGGTCGCTCCGCGTGGGGTTCAACTACCGCGAGGGCATGACGCTGCACGCCGTCAGCTACAACGACAACGGGAACGTCCGGTCCGTCGCCAATCGAATGTCGTTCGCGGAGATGATCGTTCCGTATCGCGATCACACCGAGGACCACTACCGGCGCACCGCGTTCGATATCGGCGAGTGGGGTCTCGGTTTCATGACCACCTCGCTCGAGCTCGGCTGCGACTGCCTGGGCGAGATCCGCTACCTCGACGCGGTGCTGCACAACAGCAAGGGTGAGCCGTACACGATCACCAACGCCATCTGCATCCACGAGGAAGACAATGCCGTGCTGTGGAAGCACGTCGATCACGACGCCGGGGCCGAGGTACGTCGGATGCGTCGCCTCACGGTCAGCTTCCACGCCACCGTCGCCAACTACGAGTACCTCGTCTACTGGCGCTTCTACCAGGACGGCAACATCGAGTGCGAGGTGCGCGCGACGGGGATCATGGTCGTCACCCACTTCGCTCCCGGGCAATCTCACCCATCCGGAACGCTGGTCGACAACCGAACCTACGCGCCGTACCACCAGCACTTCCTGGTCGCCCGCCTCGATCTGGACATCGACGGCACCGATAACACCGTGTATGCCAGTGAGACACAACGGGTTCCGATGGGCCCGGACAATCCTTACGGCCTCGCCCTCACTCAGGTCAACACTCCCCTGACCACCGAGTCCCAAGGCAGGCAGGATTACGACTGGAACACGCAGAAGGCGTGGAAGGTCGTCAACGACAACGTCACCAACGGCCTCGGCACCCGGCCCGCTTACAAGCTGGTTCCGGGAGCGGCGATCCCATCGATGTTCGATCCCGCGTCGCCGATCTTCCAGCGTTCCCAGGTGATCGGCCACACCGTCTGGGTCACCCCCAACTCACCCGACGAACGTTGGCCCAGCGGCGAATTCGTCAACCAGAGTGGCGTCGACCATGGGCTGCCGGAGTGGACCGAGGCGGATCGAAGCATCGAGAACACCGATGTCGTCGTCTGGTACACGTTCGGAATCCATCACATCACCCGGCCGGAGGATTGGCCGGTGATGCCCGCAGATACGGTCTCGTTCTGGCTGAAGCCGTTCGGCTTCTTCGATCGCAACCCGTCACTGGACGTTGCCCCGTCCGCGTCGAAGCATTGCCACACCGATCCCGGTAGCACCTGTCATTAGCTCGACCGACTTCAGGGAAGGTCCGAAAATGCGTCTGATCGTGGGGTACCAGGCAACACCGAGTGGCGCGGACGGAATCGCCTTGGGCGCAACCCTTGCCCGCTCTCTGCAAGCATCGCTGGACATCGCTCTGGTGCTGCCGCAGGAGCGTCCGGTGCCGTCCAAAGCGCCCGTCGAGGCGGGGTACGACGACATCTTGATCGACCAGGCCACCGAGTGGCTGGCCGAGGCACTGAAGATGGTGCCCGAGGACGTGGAGGCGCGTACGCACCTGCTGTTCGACGAGTCGTTCGCACAGGGACTGCTCGACTGTGTCGACGAATGCCAGGCGTACATGATCGTCGTCGGTGCGGCCGGTGACGGTCTGCTCGGACGCCACTCGATCGGCACCGTCACCAGCGATCTGCTGCACGTGGCGCACGTGCCGCTCGCGCTGGCTCCGCGGGGGTATCGGCATTCTCCGCCGCAGCGCATCAGGGAGATCACCTGCGCCATCGGAAACAGGCCGGGGGCAGCAGAACTCGTCGACGCGGCCACGGACCTGTCCGTCACCGCCGAGTTGCCGCTTCGCCTACTCTCCCTCGTGTCCGCAGACCCGCGATCGGCGCGGGGACCGGGAGGTCTCGCCGAGGCCGAGGAGGTGCTGCGCACCGTACAAGCGGGACTACCCGAGGGATCGGACGTGCAGTTGAGGGTGGCGGAGGGCTCCGGCATCGAGAAGGCCGTGTCATCGCTCGACTGGCACGACGGCGACGTGTTGATGGTGGGCTCGTCTCGGCTCGCCCAGCCGCATCGCCTGTTCCTGGGATCGGTTGCCGCCAAGATGCTTCGAGTCGTTCCCGTTCCGATGATCGTTGTTCCGAGAGAGGCCGGCGATGAATGAGCACAAGGTAGTGGACGTCGAGTCCAAGGGACTGTCCGCCGGCCAGCTCGGGTTGTTGGCGAGTGTGGTCCTGGGTATCTCGACCATCGCACCCGCGTACGCGCTCACCGCCTCGCTCGGGCCGACGGTGACCGAGGTCGGGGTACATCTGCCCGCGATCTTCATCGTCGGCTTCATCCCGATGTTGTTGGTGGCGTTGGGCTATCGAGAGCTCAATGCGGCCGAGCCCGACAGCGGTACGTCGTTCACGTGGGCGTCGAAGGCCTTCGGCCCGTACGTCGGCTGGATGGGCGGGTGGGGCCTGATCGCGGCGACCATCATCGTGCTCTCGAACCTGGCCGGAGTGGCCGTCGACTTCTTCTATCTCTTTCTCGCCCAGGTCACCAGCAACGACTCCTTGGCCGACCTGACCGGCAACAAGCTCGTCAATATCGTCACGTGTCTGGTGTTCATGGGGTTGGCGGCGTGGCTCTGCTACCGCGGGATGCAGGAGACCAAGCGTGTCCAGTACACGATGCTCGGCTTCCAACTGCTGGTGATGGCGTGGTTCATCGTGGCCGCGTTCGTCAAGGTGGGCTCGGGCGAGGGGGCCCAGGACATCTCGTTCGGCCTGGACTGGTTCGACCCGTTCGGCATCCCGAGCTTCTCGGCGTTCACGGCGGGCCTGTCGCTGTCGATCTTCATGTACTGGGGTTGGGACGTCTGTCTGACGGTCAACGAGGAAACCTCGGGCAGCGCGAAGATTCCCGGCCGCGCAGCGCTGGTCACGGTGTTCTTCATCATCGTTCTGTACTTGCTCACCGCCGTGGCAACCCTGCTCTTCGCCGGCACCGGCGACACCGGAAACGGACTGCAGAACCCCGACACCACCGACAACGTGTTCGCCGCCCTCGCCGGGCCGGTGATGGGTCCGTTCGCGATCCTGCTGTCACTGGCCGTGTTGAGCAGCTCCGCCAGTTCGCTGCAGGCCACGTTCATCTCGCCGGCCCGCACGTTGCTCGCGATGGGCCACTACCAGGCCCTACCGAAGCGGTTCGCCTCCATCACACCGCGATTCAGCACTCCGGGCTTCGCGACGCTCGTCGCAGGCGGGGCATCGGCCGGCTTCTACGCCGTGATGCGAGTGGTGAGCGACAACGTTCTCACCGACACCATCGCCGCGCTCGGCCTGATGATCTGCTTCTACTACGGCATCACGGCGTTCGCCTGTGTCTGGTATTTCCGTGAAGAGTTGTTCACCAGCACCCGCAACTTCTTCTTCAAATTCCTCGCCCCGCTCCTCGGTGGCGTCGGCATGGCCGTGGTGTTCGTGCAGACCTCGGTCGACGCCTGGGACCCCGAATTCGGTAGCGGCTCATCACTGTTCGGTATCGGCATGGTGTTCCTCATCGGCGTCGGCATCATCGTTCTCGGCATGGTCGTCATGGCGGTGGTGGCACTGCGCAAGCCGGAATTCTTCAAGGGCAACATTCTCCGCCGCGACACTCCGTCCCTGATCGTCGAGGATTGACGATCGCCGACGGCCGTCGTCAGGGTCGGGAGTGTTCGATTCCGCGCTCCTGCAGACCGTGCATGATCAGCTCGCTGATGCGCACCCAGGCGGGCCGGTCGGCCCACTGCGCCTCGAGCAGTGCATTGGCCTGGGGATCGTCGAGGCCGCGCTCGAACGACCACTCGAGGGAGTCACTGTCCCAGGCGTTCACCATCCATTCGACCGTGTCGTCCGCGAGTTGCTGGATCCGTGGGTCATCGGGTTCGAGCTCGGCAGCTCGAAACGAGCGCACCATCAGTGCCAGATACCCCGGGTCCCTGAGCATGACGGCACCGAACTCCTCCAGCCAGGGATCGAGCCGGGGCCGGTAGACGGCATACGTCAGCACCCAGGCATCGCGATAGTGATCGACCACTGCGGAGTCTATGCCCGCTTCGCGAAGATGCGTGATCAGGCCGACGATCACATCGGGAAGGACAAGCGCGTCGCCGGCACGCAGCAACCTGAGTCTGTCGCGATCCTTCTCCAGCCGTTCGATCCTGGTGCTCAGCTCGGCGTCGATCTCGCCCAAAGCGAGGTCGAGTGATTCCTGCGAGGCGTCGAGCAGATCGTGGACACGCGCCAGTGGCACCCCGGCCGAGGCAAGAGCAACGACGCGGGAGAGCCTCAGCACGGCTTCCCCGTCGTACAAACGGTAACCGGAGGTGTCGCGCTTCGGCTCGTCCAACAGCCCCTGCTGGTGGTAGAACCGCACGGTTCGGGTCGTCACTCCCACATAGGATGCCAGCTCACCGATACGCAGCATGACGACCATTCTTGCCGATCAACGGTCCACCCCGGCAGAGTCCGGCACCGGTTCGGTCAGCTCACGCGCACCGGGACTGAGCACCGCATAGGCAGCGACAGCGGTCCAGCCGATTCCCATCACGACGGCCCCGAGAGCGAGGTCCCCGCCGACGAGCACCACCGACATCAGCCCCAACCCCATCGGCCCGGCCACGAGCCCGCCCATGTTCAGCCAGCCGAGAACGCGTCCCCGGACGTCTGCGGGGACGCGTTCGGCCACGTAGACATTCCAGATCGGGCCGAACAGTCCAGACCCGAGACCCATCACGAGCATCCCGGCCGCGACGATCCAGAATCCCTGCAGCTGCGCGAACAGCCAGATGCCTGCCGTCATCGCAACCATTCCCGTCACGAAGGTGGCCCGGCGCGATCGGGCGGCCAGGAAAGCGAACAGGGCCGACCCTGCAAGGGCACCGATGGCGAACGCAGACATGGCCAGGCCGAGCTGCCCGGGTTTGCCGATCTCGTTGAAGTGGCCGGGCAGCAGCAGGCTGATCATCGGCGGAGTGACCAGGCTCGAGAGGAACGCGAAGATCAGCATCGCCCGCAATGCGGGCGTGGCCCGGATCAGGCGCAGGGCACTGCCTGCCCCCGTGGCAGCAGTCGCGAATGCCTGGCCCATGACCGGAACCAGCGCAGTCAACACCGCAGCGGCCGCCGACGAAGCGGCGGTGACAGCAACGACGTCGATCGGATCCAGCACGCTGAGCAGTAGACCTGCCAACGCCGGTCCGGCCAGGAACGCCAGCGAGAAACCGGTCTGAAAGAACCCTGCCACTGTCGTGACCGACGTTCCCGAGATCGACGCGACGTCGGCGAGCATCGCCTGACGAGCCGTCATCCCTGGAACGTCGAAGACAGCGCCTGCGACTGCCAGCACCATGAACCATGGCACCGACAATCCCACCGTCGCATCCACCACGATCAGGCCGAGCACTGCGGCCGCGCTGCCGAGATCGGAGGCGACGGCCACGTTGCGTGCCCCGAACCGGTCGATCAGCCGACCACCGGCAAACGTTGCCGGTACCGCAGCGATACCTGCCGCCGCAGCGATCAGGCCTGCCGACGACAGACTTCCGGTCGTCGCCAGCACCAACCAGGGCAGGACGATCGTGATGGCCGAGTTGCCGAACAGCGACAACGACGCGCCACCGATGTACAGCGGGACTGCAAGACGGATGCGACTCATGACTCGATCATCGGGATTGACGCTGCGTCAAAGTCAAGATGAAAGTGCCCGACGGGCCACGACACGGTGACGGCGCATCAACCGTCGGGCGTGGCGGAGGTATTACGAGCTGCGTCGAACCTCGAACTGCTCACCGACGACGACGGTCTGCGCTTCGGTCACGCAGTCCAGGCGTCCGTCCAGTCGCAGCGAGACGTTGTATTCACCCTGCTTGAGGTTGAACGTGGTGATGGTGACACTGGTGGCGCTGTCTTCCACGACGACGCGGTGACTCAGTGACAGCATGCCGTTGTGCAGGACCTCGCACATCTGCCCTGGTAGAACGTTGTCTACGTGGACCGTGATGGTCTTCGGCCCGCCGAGAGCCTCGATGGTGGGCTGCGGCGTGCTCGACCCGACGAGTCTGAGGTAGCTCTTGTCTTTGCGCACGGCCTCGACTTCCCTGTTAGCGTGCTCCACCCGAAGGTGAACGTTCGACGTGGTCTCGTTGTTGCTTCGTGGCGCGATGGATGACGGATTGGTTTCGCACGTCGTCATCGGCCTCGACCCGAGCCTCTCTTTACATCGGGGGCGTAACCGTCCGCGTTACGAACCCGCCTCCGACCAGCCCACCAACAGCCGCAGACACCAGGGAATCGCGATGTCATCGGTCAGAACATACCCCCCGCGCCGTGGATCTGCGAACGGACCGTCCGAACCGAGACCTTTACGTATCCTTTCGCCGTGTAAGACCGTTCGCATGCCATCCAATTACTGGGGTCGGTCCGTTTCATCGAAGCCCTGTAGCTCGACCTTCTCGGCGGCGAGCTCGGCTTCTCGCTGCTTACGCTTCTTGGTGTTGACACCCACCGCAGCGGCAGCAGCTCCTACAACCGCCGCAACTGCCATCGAGACCCACATCGAGGTGCTACTCCCGAGGTACGTGGCAACCAATCGAACCAATGTTCCGCCCGCACCCGCGAGATACAGAACGAGGAACACCGCAAACCTAGGGCGTCGCCACTCCTGAATCGTGTGTGCGTCGACCCCCCGTGCCCGGGCGTACCCGATCACGACATAGGCACTTGTGAATATCGCCAGAAATATCCCCAGCGCCACCCAAGCCCCAGCGACGCCCGCCGCGTAGGGCAATATCGCGCCTGAGATCAGTCCGATCCAGAACAGCGACTGCAATCCGACGGCCGAGGCCTCGTTCCAGATGTCGCGTTGCAGCTCGTCGGCGTAGAAGTCGTCGTCGAGATCTCCGACGAATCGAGCGGCTCTGACGAATGCGCTCATGATGTTGACTCTCCTTCGTCTCCGAACAGTGTTTCCACCGTCGTATCGAGTGCGCGGGCCAATCGCAGTGCCAGGTAGACGCTCGGCGCGTAGTCGCCGCCTTCGACGGAGACGATGCTCTGACGACTCACCCCGCAGATGGTGCCGAGCTCGGCCTGGGTGATGCGTGCCTGTTTGCGATGCTCGCGAACGTTGTTGGTTCCGGGCATGACAAAAGTCAACTCTGCTTGTCATAAAATGTCAAGCACACTTGTCATCGGTGTGCATTTACGTCCACGTAACGCGGGAAACAGACTCGTCACCGCAGAACATACCTACGCAATAACGGCCCTTTACTGTTCGCAATCGCGAATACATCTCCGTATACAAACCTCCGAAAGGGCCGTAGATGCCTGCTGTCTCGAAGCGCATGTCCGTCAAGCGCGTCATGGTCGTTCCCGCAGCACTGGCTGCATTGAGCCTGGTCGCCACCGCCTGCGGGAGCAAGGCGAGCGACACCACCTCCGCCGAAGGAGGGGGCGGTTCGGCCACCTCGTGTGTCGACACCTCCGGCGACACCATCAAGGTCGGATCGCTCAACTCCCTGTCCGGCACGATGGCGATCAGCGAAGTGACAGTGCGTGATTCGATCGCACTGGCCGTCGAGCAGATCAACGCAGCGGGCGGAGTCAACGGCAAGCAGATCGAGGTCGTCGCCGAGGACGGCGCGTCCGAGCCGACGGTGTTCGCCGAGAAGGCCGAGAAGTTGATCAGCAGCGACTGTGTCGCAGCGGTTTTCGGCGGCTGGACCTCCTCGTCACGCAAGGCGATGCTGCCCGTGTTCGAGGACAACGACGCGCTCCTCTACTACCCCGTGCAGTACGAGGGACTCGAGGCGTCGGACAACATCTTCTACACCGGTGCCACCACCAACCAGCAGATCATTCCGGCCCTGGACTATTTGAAGGAACAGGGAGTCACATCCCTCTACCTGGTGGGCAGCGACTACGTCTTCCCACAGACCGCCAACCGCGAGATCAAGGCATACGCCGCCGCGAACGGTATCGAGATCAAGGGCGAGGACTACACCCCGCTCGGCTCGACCGACTTCTCCACCATCGTCAACAAGGTTCGCTCGGCCGACGCCGACGCGGTGTTCAACACGCTCAACGGAGACTCGAACGTCGCATTCTTCCGCGAGTACACCAACGCCGGCCTCAAAGCTGCTGACATGCCGGTCATCTCGGTTTCCATCGCCGAGGAGGAGGTGGCGGGAATCGGAGCCGCCAACATCGAGGGCCAGCTGACCGCCTGGAACTACTACCAGACCGTCGACACTCCGGAAAACAGTAAGTTCGTCGCCGACTACAAGGCCAAGTACGGCGCCAACAAGCCCACCTCGGACCCCATGGAAGCGGCCTACACCTCGGTCTACCTGTGGAAGAACACCGTCGAGAAGGCCGATTCCTTTGCGGTATCGGACATTCAGGCCGCGGCCGACGGAGTCAGCTTCGCCGCTCCCGAGGGCGAGGTCGTCATCGACGGCGACAACCACCACATCTCCAAGACTGCCCGCATCGGTGAGATTCGCGCCGACGGACTGATCTACACGGTGTGGGAGTCCCCCGAAGCGATTGCACCCGACCCGTTCCTCGAGACCTACGACTGGGCCGCAGACCTCAACTGACCACCACCCATGTGAGTGGAACTTCGTAGCCTGCTACGAAGTTCCACTCACATGCTCCGAAGGAGCTCCCCCATGGACGTCGTGATCGGACAGTTGTTCACCGGCCTGTCGATCGGATCCATTCTCTTGCTCGCCGCCCTCGGGCTATCACTGACGTTCGGTCAGATGGGCGTCATCAACATGGCGCACGGCGAGTTCATCATGGCCGGCTCGTACACGGCCTACGTCGTTCAACAGATCGTCTCCACCGGCGGCGCATCACTGTTCATCTCGCTGATCGTCGGCTTTCTCGTCGGCGGTGCGATGGGAGTGTTGTTGGAGGTCACGCTGATTCAGCGCATGTACCACCGACCACTCGACACCCTGCT
Organism: Rhodococcoides navarretei; assembly: GCF_038069675.1. Lineage (NCBI taxonomy): Bacteria > Bacillati > Actinomycetota > Actinomycetes > Mycobacteriales > Nocardiaceae > Rhodococcoides > Rhodococcoides navarretei. Next base: position 889,717 of record NZ_JBBPCN010000001.1, on the reverse strand, counting down.
CGTCACGTTCGGCGTCGGGCTCATCCTGCAGCAGCTCGCTCGCGACATCTTCGGCGCACCCGCGGTCAACGTCGTGTCGCCGGAATGGCTGAGCGGCGGGGTCGACATCCTCGGTGCCGTGGTTCCCAAGACCCGAATCTTCATCCTCGTCCTCGCGATCGTCGCCGTTGTCGCGCTGTCGATCGCGCTGAAGAAGACCGCCATGGGTCGACGCATCCGCGCGGTGGTCCAGAACCGCGATCTCGCGGAGACCTCGGGCATCTCGAGCCGTAGGACGGACATCTCGACGTTCTTCCTCGGCTCCGGTCTCGCCGGTGTTGCGGGCGTGGCGCTCACCCTCATCGGCTCCACCAGTTCCACTGTGGGACAGAGCTATCTGATCGACGCCTTCCTGGTGGTCGTCGTCGGTGGCCTCGGCCAGATCAAGGGTGCCGTCATCGCGGCCTTCGCTCTCGGAATTCTCAACTCGTTCATCGAGTACAGCACCACGGCGTCGATCGCCAAGGTCATCGTGTTCGTGCTCATCGTGATCTTCCTGCAGGCCCGCCCCCAAGGCTTGTTCGCCGTCAAGACAAGGAGCCTGGTATGAGCGAGTTCATCGCCAAGCGCGGTGCCCTACTGGGATTCGCGATCGCCGCGATCCTGTTGTTCGCCGTCGCTCCTGCCGTCCTCAGCGACTTCCGGCTGAACCTACTGGGCAAGTTCATCTGCTACGCGATCGTGGCGGTCGGAATCGGATTGGCCTGGGGTCGAGGCGGAATGCTCACCCTCGGTCAGGGCGTCTTCTTCGGCATCGGTGCCTACATCATGGCCATGCACCTGAAGATCTCCGACGCCGACCTGCGTGGTGACGACGTACCGGATTTCATGTCGATCGCCGGAATTCGCGAACTGCCCTCGTACTGGGTGCCGTTCACCTCGCCGATCACCACGATCCTGGGCATCCTGTTCGTGCCCGCCCTGGTGGCACTGGTGCTCGGTCTCGGCGTGTTCAAGCGTCGAGTCAAGGGCGCGTACTTCGCGATCCTCAGCCAGGCACTCGCCGCCGCGTTCGCCATTCTGCTCATCGGTCAGCAGACCACGGGCGGCTCCAACGGGCTCAACAGGTTTCGCACGTTCTTCGGGTTCAACCTCAACGACCCCGCCAACAAGCAGATGCTGTTCTTCATCGCCGCAGGTGTACTGCTCGTCGTCGTGGCCATCACCCGGCAGCTGATGTACTCACGCTACGGCGAACTCCTGGTCGCTGTGCGCGATCAGGAGGAGCGCGTCCGATTCCTCGGGTACGACCCCGCCAACGTCAAGATCGTCGCGTACGTGGCCGCGGCATTCTTCGCGGGTCTGGCCGGGGCCCTGTTCGTTCCGATCGTCGGCATCATCTCCCCCAACGACGTCGGCATCGTCCCGTCCATCGCATTCCTCATCGGTGTCGCCATCGGCGGTCGCACCACGCTGCTCGGTCCGGTCCTCGGTGCACTGGGCGTCGCCTGGGCTCAGACCACACTGTCCGAGCAGTTCCCGTCGGGCTGGACGTACGCGCAGGGTCTGCTGTTCGTGGTGGTCGTCGGGTTCTTCCCCGCCGGTATCGCCGGACTGTTCGCACTGCGCAAACGAAAGAAGGAACTCGAACCGGTCCCCGAACCGAGTGAAGAGCCAGAAAAGGAACTGACGCGATGATTCATGTCGAAGGCCCGCACCCCACGTTCGGCGGCAACGCCGGCATGTCGAGTCAGTACCTCGAAGTACGCGATCTGACAGTCAGTTTCGACGGCTTCAAGGCCAACACCAACGTCGATCTGACGCTCATGCAGGGCGATCTGCGCTTCCTCATCGGGCCCAACGGTGCCGGTAAGACCACGCTGATCGACGCGATCACCGGCCTCGTCCCGGCCACCGGCTCGGTCACCAAGTCCGGCGTGGAACTGCTCGGCAAGAAGGTGCATCAGATCGCGCGCCTCGGCATCGGCCGAACCTTCCAGACCGCCAGCATCTTCGAGAATCTGACGGTGTTGCAGAACCTCGATATCGCCGCCGGGTCCGGACGGTCCGTGCTGACGATGTTGCGTCGTCGAGGATCGGTGCTCCCCCAGATCGAGGAGGCCCTCGAGACCATCGGCCTGACGGCCGAGCGAGACAAGCCCGCGGGAATTCTCGCGCACGGTCAGAAGCAGTGGCTCGAGATCGGAATGTTGTTGGTACAGAACGCCGACGTACTTCTGCTCGACGAGCCGGTCGCCGGCATGAGTCACGAGGAACGCGAGGAAACCGGCCAGCTGCTGCAGCGCATCGGCGGTGAGCGGACCGTGGTGGTGGTCGAGCACGACATGGACTTCATGCGCATGTTCGCCACCTCGGTGACGGTGTTGGCCGCCGGACGGGTCCTGGCCGAGGGCACGGTGGCCGAGGTGCAGGCAGATCCGAAGGTCCAAGAGGTCTACCTCGGCACCGCGGCTGCGGGCGAGGAACTCGATCAGATAGCAGAAGAGGGAGCCGGTCATGCTTGAACTGGTGGATGTGCGTACCGGTTACGGCCGCAGCGAAGTGATTCACGGTGCATCGCTGACGGTTCCGGCCGACGGTGTCGCCGCCGTGATGGGGCACAACGGTGCAGGCAAGACCACTCTGCTGCGGGCAGCGGTCGGATTGCTCAAGGTCGATTCAGGCAAGGTCATGTTCGACGGCGAGGACGTGAGCGCGTTGCGTCCGAGCGCCCGGGTCGCCCGCGGACTCGCGTACGTGCCGCAGGGTCAGCAGTCGTTCGGCCAGTTGACCACGGCCGAGAATCTGCAGGTCGTCGCCGACGGTCGCAAGCGCGGCAAAGCTCTCGTCGACGAGGCACTCGATCTCTTTCCGGCGTTGAAGGAATTGCTCGGTCGCAGAGCGGGATTGCTCTCGGGTGGTCAACGCCAGCAGCTCGCGATCGCCCGGGCATTGATCACCGAGCCGCGAATGCTGATACTCGACGAGCCGACCGAGGGTATCCAGCCGTCGGTCGTCGCCGAGATCGAACGCACCATTCTCGAGCTCACCCGTCGCGGTGGTCTCGGAGTGTTGTTGGTGGAGCAGCACATCGGCTTCGCCCTCGAGTCGGCACAGAACTACTACATCCTCGAGGCCGGCCGAATCACGTCCACCGGTGTCGGCGGTACCGAGTCCGAGGCGGACGTCCGCGCGGCCATGGCGATCTGACCGGATACGTCGTGCCGCGCAAGGACCTTCGCGAGAAGGTCTATTCGTCACTACGCCGGGATCTGATCTCCGGTGCCATCGGCTCCACGGAACGGCTCGGCGAGGAGCGTCTCGCCGAGCTGTACGGGGTCTCGCGCACTCCGGTGCGTGAGGCGCTGGCGCGATTGCAGGCCGACGGCCTCGTCACCCGCGACGACGCCGGTCTGCACGCCTATCGCCCCCGAATCGGCGACCTGCCCGATCTGTACGAGCTACGCTCCACCCTCGAAGCCCGCGGCATCACTCGATCGATGTCGCACCCGGTCGATCGGTCGTCGCTGTCGAATCTGTTGGACACCTGGGTCGGTTTGCGGGCCGACCCACCCGACACCACCGACGATCTGGTGTCCCTGGACGAGAACTTCCACGTCACACTGCTGGCTGCTTCGGGTAACCCGGCTCTGACCGAGGCACTGTGCACCGTCAACGCGAAGGTGCGCCCGGTGCGCATCCTCGGTGGTCTCGACGCCGCAGCCGTCGTCTCGGCAATCGATCAACACATCGACATCGTCGAACGCGTCCTCGCGGGGACCTTGGACTCGGCACTGGAACTGCTACTGGCACATATCGATTCCTCACGCGACCGGGTGGTCGAGCGGGCCGAGCACGCTGCGGCGCTGGCGGGCGCGATCCGAATGTGAGCCGGGCTATTCCGAGAGAACTCGATCGATGTCGTCGAGCACGGCCTGTCCCCCCTTGGGCCCGACACCGGTGATCCAGTACGACAGATCCACTGCATGCGGGTTCGGCAGCGCGGCTGCATTGGCGGTGATCGACGCCGGGATCGCTGCCGGGTCCGACGGATCGTCGGCGGTGACGACGATCAGGTCCGCTGCCGCCTGAGCCGCCAGCTCGGTGGAGAGGTCGACCGAGATCTCGTCGGCCCATTCCGGCCGCGGCGGAGTGGTGAATCCTGCGCATTCGAGGGTGCTTCCGGCGAACGAGGACGGTCCGTAGAGCGTCAGCTCGCCGTTGCGCGGCCTGATCAGTTGCGCGGTCTTCCCGGCAGTGACGTGCTTCTCGGCGATCTCGGCACACCGCTCGTCGTAAGCGGCGAGCAGTTCCTCTGCCTTCGCCTCCCTGCCGAGTATGCGTCCGACGAACCGGACACTGTCGCGCCACGGATCGGATTGGGAGGCGATGAACACCGTCGGTGCAATGGCGGAAAGTTGGTCGTAGTACTGGGCGTGCCGGGTTTCGGTGCCGAGAATGAGATCCGGCTGCAGGGCCGCAATGTCCTCGATGGTCGGTTCGGGCACCGTGCCGACGGTCGCGATGCCTGCCGCTTCGGCACCGAGATACGACGGCACACCGCTCACCTCACTGAGTACCGCGGTGCCAACAGGCACGACGCCGAGGGCGACGGTGGTGTCGAGCTCGACCGGCTCGAGAGTGACCACGCGCAGTGGGGTTTCCGGAACGTCGACGGTTCCCCGAACGGTCTCGATCGATCTGGCGGAACCGCTCTCGGTCGTGGCCGCAGTGGACGAGCACGCGGTCACAGCGAGCGCTACGACGACGAGCGCGAGCCCGGCACCACGAGCCTTGAACTTCGTCATGGGTCCTCCGAAGGTGAGTTGTGCGTGTTCATGAAGAGGTTAGCCTAGCCTTCAATGACCCGATGACGATCCGGCAGCCAGTCGGTACGGTGTGACTGTGACCACTCCACGTATTCCGTCCGGAACCGCCAAGACTCTCGGGCCCGTCAACTGGGTCATCTGCAAGGTGATCGCCAAGGGTGCGGGCGTGCCGAATCCCCATCTGTTCACCACCCTCGGTCGCACCGGCGGCCTGTTTCGAGCATGGCTGTTCTACAGCGGGCACCTGATGCCCGGCGGCAAGATCTCGCGCAAGGAATCGGAAATGGTGATCCTGCGCGTGGCCCATCTACGCGATTCCGCATACGAAATGGACCACCACATTCGGCTCGGCCGGCGCGCGGGTATCGACCGGGATCTACTCGAGTCGATCATGACCGGACCGGACGCCCCGGGATTGTCGGCGCGTTACCGCACCATTTTGACCGCCGTCGACGAGCTCATCGATACCAAATCTCTCACCGACGCCACGTGGGCCGAGCTCGCAACGCAGTTCGACGAACGTCGGCTCATCGAATTCATGCTTCTGGTAACCCAATATGACGGCCTGGCAACGACTCTCGGCACCTTGCGCGTCGAACGCGACTACGGCGACCGGCCGCCACGACGATGAGCGAGTCACCCGAGACGGCACTGCGCCGTGCCCTCGAGATGATCGAGCCGGAGATGCTGCGCGGACTGGCACGCACCGACGGCGGTTACGTCGAACTGATGCCGAACGTGCCGGCACCCAACCCGTCGCCGGCGAGTGTCGCGATGAACAATCGTGTGGTGGCAGCGATCTACGAAAAGCTGTGGCGCCCGTTCGGAGTGTCCCTGATGGGGATCGCCGGCATGTCGATGTCGGCCGAGCGCGCCAAAGCCGTCGCCGACCTTCGATTGGGCGGCCCTCAGCGTGTACTCGACGTTGCTTGTGGCCCAGGCAATTTCACGAGGTTTCTGTCCGAGGCTCTCACCGGTGACGGCCTCGCAGTGGGTTTCGACATCTCCGAGGCGATGATAGCCCGGGCAGTACGCGACAACCGAGGCCCACGGGCGGCATACGTGCGCGGGGATGCAGCGCATCTGCCGTATGCGGGCGCGACATTCGACGCCGTCTGTTGCTACGCCGCGCTCTATCTCGTTCCGCAGCCGATGACGGTGCTGGACGAGTTGATTCGCGTCCTACGGCCGGGTGGACGCATCGCCATCATGACCAGCTGCGAGCCACGCCCGGCACCGCTCGGTGCCGCCGTGAGCCTCGGAACCGGCTTGGCCGGCGTCAGGATGTTCCCGAAGAACCTGTTCGTCGACGTGTTCGAGGCGTCGGGACTGACCGAGGTCGAGCAAGAGATCCGCGGACTGGCCCAGTTCGTCAGCGCCACCAAGCAATAGACGGCCGGGACGGCCTATTGGTTCTTGGGTCCGTAATCGTCCACGATCCACTGCCCGTCGTGATCGGAGACGGTCACGGCGAGAATGTTGGCCACCGTACCGCCGTCGGGCGACTGCACGTTACGGGTTTGCTGCTGCGCGTACACCGAGATCTTGTACACCCCGTCGGTCTCGGAATCGACTGCTGCCGAGAGTGCTTCGCCCGAGGCGACCACCTGCGACTCGGTCATGATCGCCGTCAGCGCATCCTTGACTCCGTCGTACCGGTCCTGCAGAGGTTGCGCCGCCCCGTCTTTGACGCCGGCGAAGAATGCGTCCAAGTCGTTGTAGTCGTACGTCAGCGATCTGGTCGTGTAATCCCGGGCTGTGTTCAATGCGATCTGCCGATCGGTCTCCTGCTGCCGCGCAGCGGCGAGATCACCTGCCGCGGTGTGCCACAGGTAGCCGAACACCGCTGCCACCACGACGGCAACCACCGCGAGTGCCGCTGCGACAACCGTGTAGGTAGAGCGACCGGATCCGCGGGGAACGGAGGCCGTCGACGCCTGGGGTGCAGTGGAATCCGAGGCCGTCGACGAGCTCTCGGCCGGGGTGTCGTGTTCCTGAGGGGGCGCGGTATCGGTCATGAGAGTCACTCCAGTGTGGGATAGAGAAATCGGTCAGTTCGGAATGGTCACGGCTACACGCGCGGGCCCTCCCTCCGGGAAGATTCCACCCAGCATGTCGATGATCTTTCCGGCGTCCACCCGCAACGGCTCGAGCGGTGCCGTGTATGGCTTCAGCAACGTGGCGATCAACGCCAAGTCCGGAGACGTGGGGGTGAGATAGCTGTCGATCTTGGTGATCAGTGGACCGATCGGGTCGTCCCACACGTCCGAGGCCACATAGGAGTACTGCTCGAACGCTTGCAGAAGACTCGACACTCCCTGGCCGGTGGACCCTACCCACGGACCGGCGTCGCTGAGCACCGGCCCGTATCCGTACGCCTTTCGTCCGAGTTCCTGAGCATTGTCGTACAGGTGCCGAATCTCTTCGCTCTTGTCCCGCAACGTCAGAGCGAGCAGTCTGAAAGTATCGACGAGGTTGTCTATCTCCGGGTCGCGGCCCACCACCGCCGTGTTCGCGGTCTCCGCCAGTCCCGAGAGCGCACCTGTGTCGATCTGCGCCACGAGCGCATCGACTTTCCCGAGGGTGTCGCTGACGGTGGCCGAGACGAGCGTCCGATCCATCGGGATCACCGACCCGTCGTGCAGGTAGGGCGCGCCTGCGCGGCGCGGTCGGATGTCGAGGTACTGCTCCCCCGCCACCGACAGGTTGGCCACGACCGCATCGGAATCGACCGGAATGCGATGGCTCGCATCCAGACTCAGCGTCACACTCAGTCCGTCGGCGGTGACGGCGATGTCGTCGACCTCGCCGATCTTCATTCCGCGTGAGGTGACCTGCGAGGTGGTCATCAGACCGCCTGAGCTCGCCAGTTCCACGATGACCGTGTTGTGGTCGCGGCGCGGGTCCATGCCGAGAACACCGATACTCATGTAGCCGATGCCGGCCACTGTGAGTACCGACAGCGCGACGAGTGAGAACACCGTGGAGAACTTCATCGCACTATTCCGATCGATCGCAGGACACCGATCATCTCGTCGGCCCTGACTCCCGGGTCCGGAACACCCTCGGCCCGAACAGAAGCGATCGCAATGTTGGGCGTCCTCGAGAAGAACGGGACGAGGCGTTCACGCAGCAGGGTGTTCACCTTCTCGACATTCATCGGCACGGTGGTATCGGCCGAGGAAATCGTCATGACGGCGGGCAGGATGATTCCGAGTGCACCGCTCAACTCCTGATACGGCGGACCGAGTACGTCGCCGATGTTCTGAGACATGTAGCCGAGGGCGAAGATCAGATTCACCACGCTGAAGAGGACCTCGGACAGTCCCGCCGCCCGCGATGGCCCCAGATCGAGTATCCGGGTCAAGCCCGCCTCCTGTTGCACCAGAGTGTTCGAAACACCCTCTGCTGCCGCAAGAATACGATCGATGTCGCCGGTGTTGGCTCCCAGATCGGCAATGGCAGCACGAGCGGCAGTGTTCACCCGGTCGAACATCTGTGGATCCTGCGGCACCGCTGCGTTGACGTTGTTCACCGCCTCCTGCAGTTCCACCACGTGCCCGCCGGTCACCACGTTCGACAGTCCGCGCAGCACATCCTCGACGTTGTCCGCGGGCACCGTCCGTTCGAGCGGAATGAGGTCGCCGTCCGCCAATTCCTCTGTACTCGTGTTGTTCTCGGGTGGCTGAAGCGAAATGTAGATCTCGCCCAGAATCGTGCTCTGCCTCAGCTCGGCTGTCGTCATCTTCGGCAGGCGAACATCGGCCGAGAGATCGACGGTAGCCACGGCCTTGTCGTCGACGAGAGTGACGTGGTCCAGGACTCCCGCGTCGACACCGTCGACGATGACCTTCGCCTTGGCCGGCAGGTTCAGCACGCTGGTGAACTCGATGTCCACGGTGTACTTGTCACCGTCGACATAACTACCGGGGATGGGCAGATCGGCCGGATTCGCGCTGCAGCCGGCGATCACCGTGCCGATCACCAGAATCGTTGCAGCCCGATGACGTATCGGCCTCATCGCCATCCCGCCGATCCGAGAATCAACTGCACCAGTCCGACGTCGATGACATCGCCGCGCTGCTGATCGGCCGAACAGGTGGGACGGTACTTGTTGATCACGGCGCAGATTTCGTTGGGAGAATTGGTGTCGATTTCGAATTGTGGTGGATGGTAGGTCAATCGGCCTGCTCGCAGATCCTCGTCGTACAGCGTCACCAGCGAGTCGCTGACGGTGGGCACCTGCTCGAGAATGTCCTTGATGTCGCCGATTCGGCCGAGCCCCACGTCCACGATGGGTATCAACTGGTCGAGGAATCCGTAGACCTTGTCGCCGTACTTGTCGAGTTGGCGCGCCAGAACGGGAATCAAGTCCACCGCCAACGCCACTCCACCACTGAACGACGTGGTGAATTCGGTGAGCGTGATCATGCCGGCCTTCAAGTTGTCCAGCAGCTTGGCGACGTCCGGCCAGCTGACGGCGAACACGTCGACGAGCTTGTCGATGTTGTCGATCAGTCGCCGCACAGTGGCATCCCGATCGCTCGGTTCACCCACCAGCGTGGAGAGCTGCGCGATGGCCGAATTCAGCTGTGGTCCCGAACCGTCGAGGGCACCGTCGACCGAACGAAGCGCGTTGCCGAGTATGTCGGGCCGAGTGCCGTCGGCATTCACCGGGCCCAGCAGATCCGTCGCCAACTTCGAGACGGCGTCGAATGTCTCACTCGCGCCGAGAGGGGTCCGAGTACGCGCCAGCGGAATGCACTCGGCCCGATCCAATGCGGGCCCATCGGTGTACGGCTCGGTGAACTCCACATGCCGGTCGGTGACGATCGAACTGGACAACGTCACCGCGCCGACGTCGGCCGGGAGTGCCAGCTTTTCGTCCACGTCCATGGTCACCAGGACCCCGTCGGGAACGCTGTCGTCGGTGGCGATCGACGTGACGGTTCCTACCTCGACGCCGAGCATCGTGACCGAGTTTCCCTCGTACAGCCCGACCGTATCGGTGAAGTGCGCACAGACACTGGATGTTCGGCTCGCCACATCGATCACTCCGCTGGCCGACGCCACCGTGGTCGTCAGCGCGACCACGGCGACGAGCGACGCCCCGACTATCACCGGACGCTTCCACCGACGAGTCATCAGCACGCCTTCCCCGGAAGTGGAATGCACACGCCCGCACCGGTGACGACGCTCTGCGATTGGTCGATGACCGGTCCGCCTCCGTCACCGTGCGCCACCAACGCGCCGATCTGGTCGGATGCGGTCTTCACTTGAGTGAGCGCCGCATCGAAGTCACCGAATTGGGCAAAGACCTTCTGCACTATCTCCTCGAGTTGCACCACGGACGGCTCGATTCCCTCCTCGTATGCCATCAAGGGGCGATGGAAGAGCTCGAACAGGCGCTTCAAGAGATCGAATGCGTTGACGACATCGGTGCGCTTGTCACCGAAGCCTTTCGTCAGAGTCCCCAACTGCCGCACCAACTCGTCGAGCATGAGCTGATCGGACGACAGCGCCGCGGTGTACTCGTCGGATACCGCCAAACCTCGCTCGAGTTGATCGGAGCGTTGTGCGATCAGATCGGTGAGCTGGGTGAGGCTGTCGACCACCCGGCGAGTCGACTCCGGCTGGACGGTCAGGGCCTTGTCCACCTCGGCGACCGTCGCACGCAATGTCGAACCGTTGATGTCGCGGACCAGCGGCGTCACCTGCTCCAATGTGTCGGAGAGGTCGAACGGGGTCTTGGTGCGCTCCGTCGGAACAGGATCGTCGCCCAGGGGATCGTCACCGGCGGACTCGAGCTTGACGTAGTGCCCACCGATCGGCGTGAGTAATTGCACCGAGAGACTGGAGGTATCGCCGACGAACACGTCGCGGTCCACCCCGAATGTGACATCGACATGATCGCCCGCAAGAGCCACCGTGCGCACGGTGCCGACTGCGATGCCGGCGATTCTGATCTCGTCCCCGGCCGCCAGGCCACCGGACGAGCCGAAATGCGCGACGTATGTCTTCTCGCCGAACGGCACGGCATACACCGCGCCTGCTCCCAGCAACAGTGCCGCGGCCACGAGCGTGCCGAGGAGACCCCACGTCAGATGTTTCCGGTTCTCGGACTCCTCGTCGCGAACGCCCTTGCGGAAGGTTCTGTTCATCGGCACACCACCAAATTCTGATTACCGAGAACGATCCGACCGATTCCCGGAATGTCCTGCTGTCCTTGACTACACGTGTAGGTCTGCCCCGGTTCGGGGATGCGCTGATTCAGTCCGGTCAGCAACGACGGGGTGAGCGCCAGGATCTCGGTGACCTGGTCGGTCTGCGGAATGAGCCGGCGAAGTATGCCGTCCACCGGGGCGTAACCGCCGTCGTACGCGTCTCGGAGCTGCTCGCCCAGACCGACCAGGGGGCCGAGTCCGTAGTTCGCCTGATCGAGGGAGGACAAGACATGATCCATCTCGGTACTCAGTCGCGACACCAGCGAGGTCAACTGTTCGACGAGACTGGCCACCGATGCCGACTTTCCGCTGATGGTCGTCGAGATCTGCCCCAGGTTGTCGATCAACAGGGCGATGATCGCCTCGCGTTGGGTCGCGAAGGTGGTGATCGTGTCGATATCTTTCAGCACCGGCGCTATTCCGCTGCCGTCACCCTGCACCATGCGAAGGATGTTCTCCGCGAACAGATTCAGCTGCGCGGTGTCCAAGGTGTCGAAGATCGGCTTGAATCCATCGAACAGCTCGGTGATGTCGAACGAGGGCACCGTGTTCTCGAGCGCAATGGTCGACCCGGCCGGCAGCACCCGATCGGAGGCCGATCCGGTCTGTACCAGCTCCACGTACCGCTGGCCGAGCAGGTTCTGGTAGCGAACGGCGGCATGCGTCGTTTCGTACACCGACCGGGAGGCCTCGACCTCCATCGAGACCGTCGCCAGAGAGCCGTCGAGATCGATCGACTCGACCTTGCCGATCTGCACCCCGGACATCCGGACGTCATCACCCTCGTACAGTCCGGAGACGTCATCGAACGTTGCTGTGTACGATGACTTCTCGCCGCCCACAGGAGTTCGCAACGCTGCGACGATCACGTAGGCGCACAGCACGATCACCACGGTGAACACCACCAATTTGACGACGGTCCGGCTCACTTTGATCACCGCTCCCCCTGGCTCTCGTACGCGTTCACGGCACTCGCCATGTTCGGCATCGAGGCCACGATGACGTCGAGCTGCAGCTGAGGAACGCCGTCGACGACCGGGAAGGCATCCGACACACCGTCGATGACCGTCGGCACTCGGTCGTACGCCGGGGCCAATGTTCCGAGTGAGGCGGTGATCGGGACCAACAGGTCCAGAGTGGTCGACAGCAACTTCGTCAGGTTCGGGTTGTTGGTCTCGAGCATCGCGCCCAGCGGATAGAGCAATTCGTTGCTCAGGCCGTCGATGGCGTCGAGAGTGCGGGTCCGGTTGTCCATCGGCTCGTAGTAGGCGCTGTTGTCCACCACTCCCACCACCAGATCGAGCAGCGGCGGTATCAAGTCATCGATTCCTTGTCCCAGCTCGCCGCCGCGATGCAACTTGAGCGCAAGCGGATCGATCTGATTCTCGGTGAGCATGCGGGCAGTGTCGAAGTAGGGCTTCAGGCTTTCCGAGACATCCGTGGAGATCCGAGCCAGCAGATCGGACAGGTGCTGCACCTGATCCGAATCGAGTACCTCAGTCAAGGCCGCTACGCGCCGAAAGACACTGGTGACAGTGACATTGGCGCTGTCGGGTGCGATGGTGAGCGTCGAGTTCTCCGGAAGCGCTCCACCCGTGCCGTCGGAGATCAGCTCGATGGCCGTCGAGCCGAAGATGTTGGACGAGGTGAACTGGGCCTGCAGCGTATCGGTCAGTTCTGCCGATTGTGCTCCGTCGATGGACAATTCGATTCGCTGGCGGCCGAATCCGAGAGTGTCGATCCGGTCGACGGTACCGATCGCCAGACCCCTGAACTTGACCTCGGCACCCGGGGCAAGACCATCGCCGACGGTTGCCGCATCGATGGTCAACGGGAACTTCGACTCGAAATATCCCTTGGCGTAGGCAGTGAGCAGCACCGCCACCACTGCGACGATCGCGACGACGACCAGCCCACGCATTCTGAGCGCAGCCGGCCCGGCAGACCGCCCGGACAAATCCTCGAAAACTGCCATCAGCCCGAAATCCTTATGCCCGAATCGAATCCCCACAGAACGATCGTCAGGATCATGTCCAGCACGACGACGGCGATCAGACTCGCTCTGATTGCGCGCCCGGATGCCCGCCCCACACCCTCGGGTCCGCCGGATGCGTAGTAGCCCTGGTAACCGTGGATCAAGATGATGGTGATGACGAATATCGTCGCCTTGAGCAGCGACCAGACCACGTCCATCGGCTGCAGGAATGCCGTGAAGTAGTGATCGTACGTACCCGAGGACTGGCCGTTGAACACGTTGACGACTACCTGGCACGCAACGTAACCGAGAATCAACGTCAGTAGGTAGAGCGGAACGATGGTGATGATGCCCGCGATCACTCGCGTGGTGACGACGAACGGGATCGAACGAATTCCCTGCGCCTCGAGGGCATCGATCTCCTCGGAGATTCGCATCGCGCCGATCTCTGCCGTCATGCGGCACCCGGCCTGCGCGGCGAAGCCGATGGCCGCGACCATCGGTGCCAACTCACGGGTGCTGGCATAGGCGGAGACGAACCCGGTGAGCGGTTCCATACCCACCATTCCCAGCGTGTTGAAGCCCTCGATGCCGATGGAGGCACCCACCGCGACACCCAGTACGACGAGCACCGAGACGGTGCCCCCGCCGACCACCAATGCCCCACTGCCCCAGGTGATGTCGCCGAGAATCAGCATCATCTGCCGACGGTAGGTACGCATGGTATGCGGAATGGCGGTGAGCACCTGCACGCAGAAGGTCAGTTGATGACCGAGCGCCTGCAGCATCGAGCCGGGAACGCGCCCGAGGCGCTGGACGTACCGGCCGACCTGGACGGTGCCGTGCGGCGAGTAGCGAGATGGTGTTGCCATCGTTTCGACTCCCTATCCCAGCTTCTGCGGCATGAACATGGCCACCAACTGAGTGATGACCACATTGACCGTGAAGGCCGAGATCACTCCGACGACAACAGCAGCATTGACGGCATTGGCTACGCCGCGGGGCCCGTCCACGGCGGAAAAGCCGCGCTGACAGGCGACGATGACCACGATCACCCCGAAGATCTCCGTCTTGATCAGGGCGACCACCAGATCGCCGACAGACGCGAAGGATGCGAACGACGAGATGTAGCTTCCCGGTGTGCCGCCCTGAAATCCGACGTTGATCATGTACCCGGCGGCGATCCCCATGAAGATGACCAGGATGCACAACAGCGGTGCCACGAACAGAATCGCCGCGAGCCGGGGTACGACGAGGCGTCGGACCGGGTCGATGCCCATGGTCTTCAGCGCATCGATCTCGTCGCGAATCGTGCGCGATCCCAGATCTGCGGCGATGGCAGAACCCGCGGCCCCACCGAGAAGCAACGCGGCGACGATCGGCGCACCCTGCCGGATCACCCCGAGACCACCCGCGGCGCCGGCGATCGAGGTGGCCCCGATCTGGTCGGTGAGCGAACCCACCTGGACCGAGACGATGACCCCGAACGGGATGGAGACGAGGATGGCGGGTACTGCAGTGACGGTGACAACGAACCATGCCTGATCGACCGAATCACGCCATGGATGGCGCAGTCGGACGATGTCGGCGACCAGGTGAACGAAGGCGTCGAGGGCCAGCTCGAGAGCGCGGCCGAACGTACGAAATCCGGTGAACACGCGCGAGCGCCCAGCTCCGGTGACGTTCGATCGGATCGCCAACTCGACTCACCCCCCTGGTGATGTTGCGAAGCACCTGTGGGTGCTTCCGCAGCGCGCACCGAACCCCTCGGAACGTCGCGAAAGGGAAAGTATCAGCTGGTCGACGGGTAGGTGACGTTTTCATCACCTACTGCGCTATGAGTGTTCACAGAATCGATAGCATTGCTTCATGATTCGAGTTCATCGTCAGAATTGAGCGCCGTCACAACGAGAAACGGCGGCGACCACCGAAGTGGTCGCCGCCGTTTCTCGTTGTAGGCAGGGATCAGAAGTTGATCATGTGGCCTGCGAGGCCGTGGATCGCTTCCTGCAGTGCCTCCGACAGAGTCGGGTGCGTGTGGACGTTGCGAGCCAATTCGTTGACCGTCAGGTCCCACTTCTGGGCCAATGTCAGCTCGGGCAGCAGCTCCGAAACGTCAGGCCCGATGAGGTGTCCGCCGAGCAGTTCGCCGTGCTCGGTGTCGGCGATGAGCTTGACGAAGCCGGTGGCGTCGCCCAAGCCGTGTGCCTTGCCGTTGGCGGCGAACGGGAAGTTCGCGACCTTGATGTCCGATCCGCGAGCCTGTGCCTCCTCGCGAGCCTGATCCTCGGTGAGCCCGAAGCTGGCGACCTGCGGCTGGCAGAACGTGGCGCGGGGCATCATGCGGTAGTCGTCGATCGGCAATGTCTCTGCACCGCCGATGGTTTCGGCAGCCACCACGGCCTGCGCCTCCGCGACGTGGGCGAGCTGAAGCTTGGCCGTGACGTCACCGATGGCGTAGATGTGCGGGACGTTGGTCTGCATCGTGTTCGTGATGCCGATGGCACCACGATCGGTGAGTTCGACGCCGGTCTTCTCGAGGCCGAATCCTTCGACGCGCGGCGAGAACCCGACGGACTGCATCACCTTGTCGACGGTGAACGTCTCGCTCTCACCGGACTTGTTGTGCTTGATCTCGACGGTGACCTTGGAGCCGTCGTCGTCGATGCTCTGCACGCCTGCACCGGTGATGACCTTGACGCCGAGCTTCTTGTACTGCTTCTCGATTTCCTTCGAGACGTCCTTGTCCTCGTTCGGAAGCGCGCGATCGAGGTACTCGACGATGGTCACATCGACGCCGTAGTTCTTGAGCACGTAGCCGAACTCCATGCCGATCGCGCCGGCACCGACGATGAGGATCGAACCCGGCAGATCCTTGGTCATGATCTGCTCTTCGTACGTGACGACGTTCTTGCTCAGCTCGGTTCCCGGGAGCAGCTTGGTGGTGCTGCCGGTCGCGATGATGGCGTTGTCGAACGTGATCGTCTCGGTGCCACCCTTGGTCATCTCGACCTCGATGGTGTTGGCGTCGGTGAACGTGCCCTGGCCGTCGTACTCGGGGATCTTGTTCTTCTTCATCAAGAAGTGGATGCCCTTGACGCGACCGTCGGCAACCTTGCGGCTGCGATCGAACGCTGCGCCGAAGTCGAAGGACGCTTCACCCGAAATACCGAACAGCTTGGCCTCTTTGGTGAAGAGGTGCGCCAGCTCGGCGTTACGGAGAAGGGCCTTGGAGGGGATGCAGCCGACGTTGAGGCACACACCGCCCCAATACTTCTTCTCGATGATGGCAGTGCTGAGTCCGAGTTGTGCCGCGCGGATAGCAGCGACGTACCCACCGGGACCGGCTCCGAGGACAACGACGTCATAGTGTGAGGTCACGAGTCCCCAGCGTAGTCGTGCTCTGCCGCACTGTCTCGACCTGGTCTTCGTTACCCGTCGGTAGCCTTCGGTCGGCCGACCGACCCGAGGACGCGTCTGCTGCTAGAACTGTGGAATGGCAATCTCGGACGACCCGTACCTCTGGCTCGAAGACGTCACCGGCGACGCTGCACTCGCGTGGGTGCGCGAGAAGAACGAGGTGACGGTCGAGGCGCTGAGCGGCCCGGCCTTCGACGCCACCGAGGCAAGCATCCGAGAGATCCTCGACACCGACGCTCGCATTCCGTATGCCCGCCGCCGTGGGCAGTTTCTGTACAACTTCTGGCGCGACGGCGAGCACGTCCGCGGCCTCTGGCGTCGAACCACGATGGACGAGTACCGAACCGATAATCCGGTGTGGGACGTGCTGCTCGATCTGGACGCGCTGGCCGAGAGCGAGGGCGAGAACTGGGTGTGGGGCGGTGCCCAGGTGCTGCGTCCCGACCAGAGACTGGCACTGGTCACTCTGTCCCGCGGCGGAGCCGACGCGACGGTGGTTCGTGAGTTCGATCTCGACTCCCGCACGTTCCGCGCCCCGGAGGACGGCGGATTCGCACTACCCGAGGCCAAGACCGACGTCGGCTGGATCGACGCCGAGACCGTCTTCGTCGGAACGGATTTCGGAGACGGTTCTCTGACCGAATCGGGCTACCCGCGGATCACCAAGCGGTGGCGGCGCGGCACTCCCCTCGTCGAGGCCGAGACCGTCTTCGAGGGAGAAGCACAGGACATCTCGATCTCCGCCTGGCACGATCGCACCCCCGGCTTCGAGCGTGACTTCGTTCAGCGGGCCACCGACTTCTACAACTCCGAGACCTACCTACTCGACGGGTCCGCGTTGACCCTGATCCCGACGCCCACCGACGCGTCGACCTCGGTGCACGAGAACTGGCTGCTGGTTCGGACGATGACGCCGTGGACGGTCGGCGAGCAAACCTACCCGGCAGGCGCACTGCTCGCCGCCGATGTCGACGAGTTCATTTCCGGCACAATCGCTCTCACCGTGCTGTTCGCCCCGGATGCGCACACGTCACTGCATCAGTACGCCTGGACCGAGAATCATCTTCTGCTGGTGACGCTGCAGGACGTGCGGACACAGTTGCACGTCCTCACCCCTCGTGCGAAGCAGTGGGACACGACCACCGTCGACGGGTTGTCGGACCTGGCGTCCACCGAGATCATCGGCACCGACGCCGAGGAGAACGGTGACGAGTTCTTCCTCTCGTCCTCCGGCTACCTCACGCCGGCGACACTGCTGGTGGGCACGGTGGGCGGCGAGTTGGAGGTCCTCAAGCAGGCTCCGGCGTTCTTCGATGCCGACGGTATGGCGGTGGAGCAGTTCTTCGCACGGTCCGACGACGGTACCGACATCCCTTATTTCGTGGTCCGACGCGCCGATTCCGGCCCCGGACCGACCCTGCTCTACGGCTACGGCGGCTTCGAGATCTCGATGACGCCCGGGTACGGCGGTGCGACCGGACGGGAGTGGCTCGAGCGAGGGGGCACGTACGTCGTCGCGAACATCCGCGGCGGCGGTGAGTACGGGCCGTCGTGGCACACCCAGGTACTGCGCGCCGGACGCCATCTGGTGCACGAGGATTTCGCCGCTGTCGCGCGCGACCTCGTCACCCGAGGAATCACCACCACCGAACAGTTGGCCGCGCAGGGCGGAAGCAACGGCGGCCTGTTGATGGGCATCATGGTGACGAAGTACCCGGAACTGTTCGGCGCGTTGGTATGTCAGGTCCCGCTACTGGACATGAAGCGCTACCACCTGCTGCTCGCAGGCGCGTCCTGGGTGGCCGAGTACGGCAACCCCGACGACCCGGACGAATGGGAGTTCATCTCGCAGTACTCCCCGTACCAGAACGTGGTCGCCGCATCCGAGCGTCGGTATCCGCCGATTCTGATCGCCACCTCCACCCGCGACGATCGAGTCCACCCCGGACATGCACGAAAGATGGCCGCTCGATTGGCCGAACTCGGTCACGACGTGAGCTACTACGAGAACATCGAAGGCGGGCACGGCGGGGCGTCGGACAATGCGCAGTTGGCGTTCAAGACGGCGTTGACCTACGAATTCCTGTGGCGGCACCTCGCTCGCAGCTGACGGTCAGCCGGCGAGGGCGTCCTCGAACATAGGCCAGGACTCGTGCAGGTCGTCCTGCCAGTAGCCCCACGAGTGGGTGCCGCGCTCACGCATTTCGAAATGGGCCGGAATGTCGAGCTGCTCCAGGGTGGTCTTCAATCGGCGGGTGCAGTCGCCGGTGGCCACCTCGATCGCGCCGCCCACGACCATCTGGTTGAGCAACACGAAACCCGGTCCGTTGGGATTGGTGCCGTCGAGGGTGTCCGACGCCCCGGCCAGTCCGCTGCCGTTGGAGATGTACAACGCTGTGCCACGCAACTTTTCGGCGTTGACCACTGCGTCGTTGCGCATCCAGTCGGCATGGCCGTCGGGCCCCCACATGTTCGTCACGTTCGCGCCGAGAGCCATGGACACGACCGTCTTGACGTATGCCCGTCCCAACGCGTCGGTGGTCGACGCGCATCCGCTGTAGGAACCGACGGCTCGGTACAGCCCCTGATGGTGAGCGGCCAGGTTCAGGACCGAGGTCGCGGCCATCGAGATACCTGCAATCGCGTTGCGACCGTTGGTGTCCAACAGATCGTCGACGAGCGGTGGCAGTTCGGTCGTGAGAAACGTTTCCCACTTGTTGCGCCCGAGCACCGGATCGTCGTGCTGCCAGTCCGTGTAGTACGAGTACGCCCCGCCCACGGGTGTCACCACATTGACGTTCTTGTCGGCGAAGAACGACACGACGTCGGTCTGGGTGTACCAGTCCATGCCGTCGGTTCCTCCGCCCGCGCCGTTGAGCAGGTACAGCGTGGGGCTCGGAGCCGTGCGATCAGGTGAACGCAGAATCTTCAGCGGAACTGTTCGGTCCATCGCGGCAGAGTGAACGAATGCCGTCATCGCGGTCTCGTCGGCCACCTCGGTGCGCACCACGTACGACTCCGTCGGACCGGACACCGAATCGGCCGGGGCCGCGGACGCGATCGGGTGAACTACCGCCGCTATCACAGCGATCACCGACACGACAGCCAACCTCCGTACCGCGGCGGCCCGGAATGATCCCACACCACCCCCGCGTCGACCCACTGCGCCCCCCAGGCCGTCCATAGCCGTGCTCACTATCGTCGTAGAACAATTGCTGGTTCAAAGACTTTCTACACCAAAACGAACCGAAAGTAGGTAGAAATGACAGATAGCGAGTGAAATGACCAAAAGTTAATTCGTGTGAACTACTTGTGCACCCACTCGGCAACGAGGTCGGCGACCGCCGTGGGGTTTCGGATCCACCCGTTGTGTCCGAGCGGCTCGTCGATGTGCACCGAGGTGACATCGGCACGGGCAAGCTTGCGCACGAGGTTGTCCATCGAGCCACGGGGTGCGAGGTCGTCGCCCTCGATGGTCACCGCCAGCACCGGAAGTGTCAGACGGCCCATCCGTTCCTCGTAGTCCATGTCGGCCCCCGCCGGCTCGATCGCACCGGTCCGCGCGAACCGCGACCAATCGTCGATCAGAACCCTCGACTGCCGACCGAAGCCGCCGATGCCGATGCGATCCCCCGGCCAGAATCCCGCGATGCTGCTGGTGATCGCCATCGCCGCTGCGCCCACATAGAGCGGTACGCCACGCGTGGTGCCGAATCCGCGGTGATACGGCGACCCCGACGCCACCAGGATCAACCCGCCGAGCCTGCCCCTGATCCGAGCGGCGTACATCGAGCCGAGTTGGCCGCCCATACTGTGCCCGAGCAGGTACGGCGTCGCCGCCGGGAACTGTTCTCGAACCACCTCGAAGATTGCCGGAAAGTCGACCGAGACCAGTTCCTGATACCCGTACCGACTGGCAGAACTCGGCTTCGGCACGCTGTCGCCCTGGCCGCGGAGGTCGCCGATCGCAGCCTGGAAACCGCGCGCGACGAGCGCCTCGGCGAACAGTCGGTAGTAGCCACCGGGAATGCCGAGGCCGGGAAGAACGACGATGACGGGTGCGTCGTCGCGGCCCTCACCGGGGAACAGTGTCACCGGCACCGTCGAACCGTCGGGCATCTGGATGGGAACGGTCTGCATCGGGCAACCCTATGACGGGTGCGATCGTGCCTTGTCCAGGGCTCTACCTCACAGGATGATCGGGTGGAAGCTGCCGGTCGAGAAACTGAACCAGAGCAGTTGACCGTTGATGAACGCGACTACGGACTCGAGCATGCTGCCTCCGTGCGATCCCGTCGATACCGGGCGCATCGGCGATGAGGCTCAGGTCTACCGGATCGCAGGCGGATCATCCATCGGTAGAGGACTTTCAGGTCGAACGAATGACACTTCGAACGACGAAAGCCGGGCCCGACGGTGCGTCGGGCCCGGCTTCAGGTCGTGGGTCAGACCGGCGCACCGGGGATCTCGATTGTGCCCGAGCCGCTGCCTTCCGAGCTACCGAGAGCGAGCAACTGCAACAAGATGGCGAGCAATTCCATGAAAACTCCTGGGAAAGAGAGGGATTCGATGCAGCGACAGCATCGTGAACGTTACTGGTTCGTCGGACGGACGATTCCGGTCAGCCGTTCGGGCCTTCAGGCCCGCGGCGCGACGGTAGTTCAGTCCGAGGAGGAACTGATACCCGAGAAGAGCTGGAGGAGGATAGCGAAGAGGTCACCGAGTTCAGCGGACATGCGACAGGCTCCTTGATAGAGGGGGATGCAGATCGAAAGTGACGGTCGTCACTCGATTACCTCTGCAAGGAGATTTCTACCCGGTCGGACAGCGCTCTGTACACGCAATCGAGACTAAAAGTCGAAAATCTTGGTGAGCCGTCACAAAACAGTCACGACGTCGTGGGTGTCGCGGCCGCCCCCGACGGCGACCGCGACACGACACCACTGCTTAAGCGGCGCTACCCGACGTCAGCACGCCGACGATCTGATCGACGATCGCGTCGACGATGCCGTCGTAGACGCCACTGGCAATGTCGGAAATGAACTGCGCTGCTGAACCCATGGGATCTCCTGATGCTCGGGTGTATTTACGGCCGTAGGTAATACGACCTTCCTCGTTCCTACCGCACCCACGTCTTCGGCGCAGCACCAGGTACCAACTCGAGACCTCGAAGATGTACCCTCGCAACGGTCCGCAAGAGGTTGCACCGAACTCACGGCGAAAACTACTCGCCGATCACGTCTTTCGCGCGCCCTACGAGCAACGGGTCGGTTTCGCCGACGATTTCGGGATCCTTGTTGGCGTAGTCGAACTTGTTCAGCACGAAGCGCATCGCGTTGATTCGGGCCCGCTTCTTGTCGTTGCTCTTGACGACCGTCCACGGCGCGACATCGGTGTCGGTCGCGCGGAAGTTCTCTTCCTTCGCCGCGGTGTAGGCGTCCCACTTGTCCAGCGACGCCAGGTCCATCGGCGAGAGCTTCCACTGCCGCACCGGGTCCACCTGCCGGATGGCGAAGCGGGTGCGCTGCTCGTGCTGCGACACCGAGAACCAGAACTTGGTCAAGCTGATGCCCTCGTCCACGAGCATCTGCTCGAACAGCGGTGCCTGCCGGACGAACTGGGCGTGCTGCTCGTCGGTGCAGAAGCCCATGACGCGCTCCACACCTGCCCGGTTGTACCAGGACCTGTCGAACATGACTATCTCGCCGGCTGCAGGCAGATGGGCGATGTAGCGCTGGAAATACCATTCCGTCGACTCACGCGCCGACGGCTTCTCGAGGGCGACGACGCTGGCACCGCGGGGGTTCAAGTGCTCCATGAAGCGCTTGATCGTGCCTCCCTTACCGGCAGCATCACGGCCCTCGAAGACGATGACGTGACGTCGACCGGTCTCCTTGGTCCACATCTGCAGCTTCAGGAGTTCGATCTGCAGAAGACGCTTCTCCAGGTCGTACTCCGCACGCGTCATCCGCTCGTCGTACGGGTAGTTCTCGCGCCAGGTGTCGACGACGTGGCCGTCGGGGACAGTCAGCAGTACCGGATCGTCGTCATCGGAGTCGTCGACGGTGAAACCCGACGTGTCGGCAAGATTCACGGCTGTCGTGATGTCGAGCAAGTCGCTCAGGTCGGTGCGCGCAGCCGTGCCGTTGCGGAGATCGTTGTCGGTCATCTGCCGAAAGTTAGTGCTCATCGGTGACCGATCCGTGGCGATTCGGTGAACACCCGATGCCGCCGGCTGCACGACGAGGGTGCCCGGTCCGCAAGGGGGACGGACCGGGCAGGTCGCTCGCATGTTCGGGAGCTGTGCGCCACTCGCCGAACACATCCGACGTTATCGGTCCTCGCGGCGGTAGGTCCAGGCGTCCGTTCGGAAAAGTCGACGATCTTGTTCCAGCGCAGATTTCGGGCTGTTCGTTTGTCGGGGTCGATATGGGTGAAATCCCCGATGCGCCCAAAGACGTTGCTGATGCAGACTTTTCAGCATGACATTCGAGAGCGGTTCCCCCAGAGAATTCACCCGGTCGAGTTCGCAGAAAATGATAGGAGGTGTATGCGGCGGCGTTGCCGAGTATTTCGGATGGGACGTCAACATCGTCCGACTCGCGACCGTTGCCGGCACGGTCCTGACCGGCGGCACCGTGGTGCTGATCTACCTCGCAGCGTTGATGTTGGTGCCGGTCAAGTGACAGCGAAGAACACGACAAAACCCCGGACCTGAACAACCGGTCCGGGGTTTTGCGGCCTACTACGTTGCGGAGCTCGAGATTCCCTCAGCGCTACCGGTGAACAGCCCGGTGATCGCCTCGGCGATGCCCGCAGAGATTCCATCGGTGATTCCGTCGGTGATGGGGCCGAGGATGCCGCCGTCTTCGGTGCCGCCGCCGAGCAGACCGAGGATGAGATCAAGAAACATGAGGGAGAACCTTTCGGAGGCTGTCTGTGGCCTGAGTCGCAAGTGTGACCAGGCGGCAGAAACATAACGTTCCGAACACGATCCAGTCCATTGTTTCGGACAAAAAGGACCCAGCGACTGTTTGCCGCCACGAAACCTACCGGACGGTGCGTATTCCTATCGGTCCTTCGCCTGGCCGGTGATCAACCACCCGCACGGTGCCGCGAGCTCGTCGGCCTCGGCCGGGCCCATCGAACCGGGTGCATAGTTCTTCACCGCGGGCGGGTCGTTCAAGAGCGGTGCGGCCACGTCCCACACGTGGGCCAGGCCGTCGGGGCGGGTGAACAGCGAACGGTCTCCGCTGAGCACGTCGAGAATCAAGCGCGAGTACGGGCTGAGCGGCTCGGAATCGGGCACCGACTGCAGCGGTAGCGCCAGGTGTCCGACGGAGAGGTCGAAATCCGGACCCGGCTCCTTGACCGTCATGGCGATGTCGATGCTGCCGTCACCGGACAGGTCGAACGAGAGCACCGCACCGTCTTCGGGCAGCGTCGACAGGGGACTGTCGGCGGGCTTGCGGAACACCAGCGAGACGCGCTGCTGGCCGACGCCCAGCATCTTTCCGGTACGCAACAGGAACGGAACCCCACGCCAGCGGTCGGTATCGACCCACAACTTCGCTGCGACGAACGTGTCGACCGTCGAGTTCTCGTCGACACCCTCGACATCGCGGTACCCGTCGTACTGACCGAGCACCACCTCTGCGGTGTCGAGTGGGCGGAACTGGCCGATGACCTTCTCCCGAGCCGACTGCAAGTCCTCGGCCTTCAACGACGCGGGCGGCTCCATCGCCACCTCTGCGGCCACCTGGAACAGATGTGTCACCAGCATGTCGAGTACAGCACCGGTCTCGTCGTAGAACTCGGCACGGTCGTCGATGTCGAGCGTCTCGGGCACGTCGATCTGCACCTGGGCCACGTGCTCGGAATTCCAGATCCCGCTGATCATGCCGTTCGCGAAGCGCAGCACGTGCAGGTTCTGCGTCGCCTCCTTACCCAGGAAGTGATCGATGCGATAGACCTGCTCTTCGTCGACCACCTCGTGCACGGCTTTGTCGAGTTCCTCGAAGTTGCTCTGCGAGGTGCCGAAGGGCTTCTCGTAGACCACGCGGGAACCCTCGGCAAGATCGTGTGCGCCCAGGGCCTTCGTGTAGTCGACGAAGGTGCTCGGCGGAAGCGCGATGTAGTGCACCAACTGGGCGTCGTCACCGATGTCCTCTTTCGCCTGAGCGACGACCT
The DNA here is from genome assembly GCF_038069675.1 of Rhodococcoides navarretei. Classification (NCBI taxonomy): domain Bacteria; kingdom Bacillati; phylum Actinomycetota; class Actinomycetes; order Mycobacteriales; family Nocardiaceae; genus Rhodococcoides; species Rhodococcoides navarretei. Next base: position 865,100 of record NZ_JBBPCN010000001.1, on the reverse strand, counting down.
CTGGCAACTTGCCTGGATCGTCGACGGTGAAGCCGTTGCCCGCGAAACGGATTCGCTCCGAAAACGTCGACCAATCGGAGTCGGCCACGTTCTCGGCGAACTCGTCGAGCACGCTGCGGACGTGGTCTCGGAACTCGTCGTCGGACGTGTCCTTGCGACCGTTGCCGATCAGGACCCATTTTTCGGGCAGCAGGCCTTCGAGGTGAAGTTGGTAGAACGACGGCAGGACCATTCGCTTGGCGAGGTCTCCGGTTGCGCCGAACAGGACGAATACAGTGGGTTGCGAGGACGCCATGACCTCCACTATGCACCGCCCAGTTTGGGAGCGCACAGTGCCGACGAGGTGAGGGTGCATGATGAACAGATCACGGTTTCACGGGGAGATCTACGGGGTAGGCACAACGTCCGGAGTGCGGATCGTCGTCGGACATTGGACGCGATCGCCACTCGGCGAATTCACCGATGTCATGATCCAGTTCGCCGACGGTCGACGTCTGCTGATCGCCCCCAGCGAGGACGTACGCGAATTCGTCACCGCCACATACACGTTCGACTCCACCGAGCTGGTTCCGGTGACCTTCGCCGCGCAGCCGGACAACCTGGGTCGTTCCGCAGGCTCCACTCCTGCCGGATGGCGGTCGGTGCAGGCCGGTGATCTGTCGGTGAGAATTCGTGTTGCCGGACCCACCCTGCTGGGCCGCCTGTTGAGTCTCGTCCCCGACGCGGTGTCGACGGCACCGTGGTTCTGCGCGATCAGCGACCCCATCGCCCGAGTCGTGCTGCGCGGAGTACGCACCCGCGGCAGCGCGGGCAACGACCGACGCGAGTACTACGGTGCCAGGCACCAACATCGCGTCACCGATGTCTCGGCATCCTGGCAGGGCGAGGACCTCGGCTCGCTCACACCGGTCACTCCCCCGGTCACGTTCGGCTTCGGCAGCACCCCGGCTGCACCGTCGGTCACGTCCATCACCACGACGATCGACAGTTAGACCACCACTGCGCCGGACGCCCGCAGATCCTCGAGGGCAGCGGCGGAGGTCTCGGGCGCAACTCCCGCGACCAGGTCGGTGAGGACTCGGACGTCGAGCTTCTCGGCCACAGCGTCTTTCGCCGAAGCCAGAACGCAGTAGTCGGTCGCAAGTCCGACGACGTCGATGTCGGTGACCTCGTTGGCGGTGAGTATCGCGGCGAGGGGTGTCCCGTCCTCGGTGACGCCCTCGAACGCCGAGTACGACGGCTTGCCCTGCCCCTTGTAGACGTGCACGTCCACGGAGCCGGTCGCGTAATCGGGGTGATACTCGGCACCGACCGTGCCCGCGACGCAATGCACCGGCCACGTGGTGACGAAATCCGGGGCTTCGTCGGTGGCGAAGTGCCCGCCGTTGTCGCCCTCGGCGTCGTGCCAATCCCGCGAGGACACCACCAGGTCGTACTCGTCACCGTGGCGCGCGAGGTACGCACTGATCCTGCGCGCGACGTCTGCGCCGCCGGTCACCGCCAGCGCGCCGCCCTCGGTGAAATCGTTCTGCACATCCACTACCAACAGAGCACGAGTCATGGACCCCAGTATCCTCGACGGGTGCGCGTGTCGTCTCTGGTGACCTACCCCGTCAAGGGATGTGCCGGCTCGACGCTGCATTCGGCTCACGTGAGCGCTACCGGCCTCGAACACGATCGAGCATTCATGATCGTCGACTCCGACGGTGCATTCCGCAGCCAACGTAGCGACCCCGTGCTCGCGGTCGTCCAGTGCTCGGTGGCGGGCGGGTCGTTGACTCTCACACACGAGTCGACCGGTTCGGTGACCGTGCCCGTCGACCGCGACTCCGCGGCGCGTGAGGTCACCTTGTTCCGCACGCCGATGCACGGTATCGATCAGGGCGACGAGGTGGCCACCTGGCTCACCGAGGTGATCGGAGAACCGTCGAGGCTGGTCGCCGCACCACGCGACCACGGCCGAATCACCGATGGCATCTCGCCCGGGTCAGCACAATTCGCCGACAGCGCCGCCGTACACATCCTTTCGACCGCCACGTTGGACGGCCTCAATTCCAGACTCGACGTTGCCTTGCCGATGGATCGCTTCCGGCCCAACATCGTCGTCGACGGTTGGGACGAGCCACATCGCGAGGACGAGCTGCGGGACGTGACCATCGGCGGGGTGCGATTGGTGTACACCAAACTCGCCATCCGCTGCGCGGTCACCACCGTGGACCAGACCACCGGCGTCCGCACCGGCCCCGAACCGCTGCGCACTCTCGGCGACTACCGCCGCGGTCGACAGAATGGCGTCGCTTTCGGATCGAAATTCTCGGTACTGCAGGACGGCACGGTGACCGTCGGCGACGAACTACGCGTCGAGAGTTGGGGCGAGTCGGAGTTGTAACTCGAACGGCATGTGATTGGCCCAGCCGTTGCGTGCACGCAGCGAAACCTGCTGTCCTGCTTGTACGGTCACAGCCCTTCGTCCGGTACCCAGCGCAGCGTTCGTGCCGCGGTACCGGATGAACGCGGTGAGTTCGTGACTGCCCGGCTCGAGCGTGTAAGTCGACGGCGCGGTCCACGACTGTCGATGCTCGACGCCGTCGATGGTGACGAACGGCCGCGCCAACGTACGCACCAGCGACGCGTTCACCCAGTGCGGAGCGAACTCGATCTCGATCGTGGCGACCATAGCTCGAGGCTACTGACGTGATCGCCCACAATTCGCGTCTGCACACGGTTTTCCGTCTACGAGAACGAATGTTGGACGGTGACGTCAGTGGCTTTCGCGGCAATCAGCGCCGCCAACTGGATTCGCGACTGCCCCGCCCGCAGTTCGCGGGAGAACACCGCACCCGCATCGACCAGATCGTGCCCACCCCCGCCGCCGCCGTAGCTCGGCGAGGTCTCACCGAACGGCACCCGCGTCGTGACGACCACGTGCACCCCGGCAGCCACTGCCTCTCTCACCGCGCGGACGACACGAGCGTTGGTGTTGCCCGAGCCCGTCGCCTCGAGCACGATGCCCGACGCCCCTGCGTCGACGCAGGCATCTATCTGGACGCCGTCGGCACCGGGATACAGCGCGACGATGTCCACGCGGACCCCGGCAATGGGCGTCCACCGCAACGGTTTCGGTCGCGGCAACGCGGCGGATCGGAACGCATCGAGCCCGGTGGTGTGCTTCTTGATCGCCCCCCGCGCCGGCAACAGCCGTCCACCGAAGGCGATCAGCACGCCGCGCTCGGACCGCGCTGCCGCCACTGCCGCGGCGATATTGCTCGGGCCGTCCGGATCGGGATGGTCGGCGGTGCGCTGCGCCCCGGTGAACACCACCGGACGCTCGTCACCGTGGAACAGATCGACGTAGAGCGCCGACTCCTCCATGGTGTCCGTCCCGTGCAGCACGACCACTCCGATGCAGCCGTCGCCGACCAGTGCGTCGACCACCGCCGTACGGATGGTGTCGAGGTCCGCGAAGTCCAACGCCGAGCTGTCCTTCGACATCACCTCGCGCACCTCGACACCGTCGACGTCGATCCCGAGACCGGCCACCGGCCGAGAGACACCGTGCTCGTCGCGCCTACTGGCAATCGTGCCGCCGGTGGTCAACAACGCGACATGGTCACTCATCGGCGGCCGCCACCTCCCGAATTCTGTTGCGACACAAGTACCAACCGCCGATCAGCATCGGTGCGATGAGCAGGATCGACGCCACCGTCCAGGTACCGACCGGTTTGTCGAAGGCCATCAACACGAGTACACACGCCAAGAAGCCTAGCGTTGCGTACCCGGTGTACGGGGCGCCGAACAGCTTGAACGCAGGTCGGGTGACCGCACCGGTCTTGGACAGCGACCAGAACTTGAGTTGGCACGCCACGATGACGGCCCAGGCGCTGATGATGCCGAGAGCCGCGAGGTTGAGCACGATCTCGAAGGCCTGACTCGGGACCACTGCGTTGAGCACGACGCCGAGCAACGTCACCACCGACGTCAGCGCGATGCCGCCGTACGGCACCCCCGACTTGTTCATCCGGGCCGCGAATTTCGGTGCCGAGCCGGCGACGGCCATCGAGTGCAGAATGCGCCCGGTGGAGTACAGCCCGGCGTTGAGAGAGGACAGTGCCGCGGTGAGGACGACGAGGTTCATGATCGCGTCGGCCCCCTCGACGTCGATGGCTCCGAAGAACGTCACGAACGGACTCTCGCCGGCCTGATAACTGGTGTACGGCAACAGCAACGAGAGCAGCAGCACCGAACCGACGTAGAACACGACGATGCGAACGATGACGGTGTTGATCGCCTTCGGTATCACCTTCTCGGGGTTCTGTGTCTCGCCGGCAGCGGTGCCGACCAGCTCGATCGAGGCGTAGGCGAACACCACGCCCTGGATCACCACGATCGCAGGCAACAGCCCGTTGGGGATCAGTCCCCCGTTGTCGGTCAGCACGCTCAGCCCCGGCTCCTGCCCGTCGATGGGCGTTCCGAAGATGACGAAGTAGGTACCGATCACCAGAAAAGTCACCAGCGCAACAACTTTGATGAGCGCGAACCAGAACTCGAGCTCGCCGAACACCTTGACCGACACCAGGTTCAACCCGAGAACGAGCACCAAGCCTGCCAGCGCGAACACCCACTGGTCGACGTTGCCCAGCGGGGCCCAGTACTTCTTGAAGAAGTTCATGTACAGCGCCACAGCCGTGACGTCCACGACAGCCGTCATCGCCCAGTTCATCCAGTACAGCCAACCGGCCGCGAAAGCGACTTTCTCCCCGAAGAATTCGCGTGAGTACGAGACGAACGATCCCGAGGTCGGCCGGTGCATCACCAGTTCGCCCAGTGCGCGCAGGATCAGGAAGGCGAAAAATCCACAGAGCGCGTACACCAGTACCAGCGCCGGTCCGGCGTCGCGCAGTCGCCCGCCCGCACCCATGAACAGCCCGGTGCCGATGGCACCGCCGATGGCGATCATCTGAATCTGGCGAGGAGCCAACTCTTTTCGATAGCCGGGGTCCTCTTCGGTGAAGGCCTTGCGGGTATCGACACTCCGATTCTCGGTGCTCATCGCATTACCTCGTCGACGTCTCGGGAGCATCTGCATGCTCGACGGGGGCCACGCGCAGATTTGCGAGGTGCTCGGGACTCAGGAGTCGATCCAACTCGTCCCGGGCCAGCAGCCCCTTCTCGAGGACGAGGTCGACCACATTTCGGCCACTGACCAACGCTTGCTGCGCAATGGCCGTCGATTCCACGTATCCGAGATACGGACTCAGCGCGGTGATCAGGCCGATGGAGTTCTCGACGCGCTCACGCAGCAGGTCCACGTTGGCGGTGATGCCGTCCACGCAACGATGCGCGACGGTACGGCACGCGGCACTCAGATGCGCCATGCCGTCGGACAGGGATTTGACGATGATCGGCTCGAATGCGTTGAGCTGCAACTGTCCCGCCTCGGCCGCCATCGTGATCGTGACGTCGTGGCCGATCACCTCGTACGCAACCTGATTGAGTACCTCGGGGATGACGGGGTTGACCTTGCCGGGCATGATCGACGAGCCCGCTTGCATCGGCGGCAGATTGATCTCGTTGAGGCCTGCCCGCGGACCGGACGACAGCAGCCGGAGGTCGTTGCAGATCTTCGACAGTTTCACCGCGACGCGCTTGAGTACACCGGACAGGTGCACGAACTGCCCCACATCCTGAGTTGCCTCGATCAGATCCGTCGCGGTCACCAGCGGCAGACCGGTGATGGTGCGCAGGTGCGCGACGGCCGATTCGGTGTATCCGGCGGGTGCGTTCAGACCGGTCCCGATCGCGGTGGCTCCGAGGTTGATCTCGTGCACCAGCAGCGCCGCTTCTTCGAGCCGCGAGCAGTCCTCGTCGATCATGATGGCGTAGGTGCCGAACTCCTGGCCCAGGGTCATCGGCACCGCGTCCTGCAGCTGCGTGCGGCCCATCTTGACGACCGTGGCGAACTCGCTTGCTTTGCGGCCGAACGAATCTCGCAACACCTTCATCGAGGCGATGAGCTCGTGGACCGCGAAGATGGTCGCGATGTTCACCGACGTCGGATACACGTCGTTGGTGGACTGCGACGCGTTCACGTGCTCGTTGGGATGCAGCATGCTGTAGTCGCCGCGCGGGTGCCCGAGGATTTCCAGAGCACGGTTCGCGATGACCTCGTTGGCGTTCATGTTGGTCGAGGTGCCAGCGCCGCCCTGGATGACGTCGACGACGAACTCCTCGTGCCACTGGCCGTCGAGAATTTCCTGGCACGCCGTGCGGATCGCTTCCCCGCGAGTGGCGTCGAGGATTCCGAGATCCTGATTGGCCGACGCAGCTGCCCACTTGACGGCCGCGAGTCCGCGAACGAGGTGCGCGTTGGTAGAGATCGGACGCCCGGTGATGGGGAAGTTCTCGAGAGCGCGCAGGGTGTGGATCCCCCAATACACGCTCGACGGGATGTCACGTTCCCCGAGAAGATCCTTCTCGATGCGGGTATCGACCACGGTGCGCTCCTAGGTGGGGGTGTCCAGCTGTCCGGCTGTCTGACAGGTAGAGTGTGGCGCAGAACACCTCGTCGGTCAACCCCACGCTAGGATCACCCTATGAACCTGTCGGACAGCTGGGCAGTCAGTGCGCCCACGAATGCCCGGATGAGCGCAGCCGAGGCCGTGTTCGCGGACCTTCGCGCGGCTATCGCGTCGGGCGATCTCCCCGTCGGGCAGAAGTTGCCGTCCGAGGCCGCGCTCGCCACCCGGCACAGCGTCAGCCGGTCGGTCATCCGCGAGGCGCTGCGCTCCTGCCACGCCCTCGGACTGACCGAAACCAAAACGGGGCTGGGTACTTTTGTCGTCCGCGATCGGGTCGGGAGCGACCTCGACATCGGCAACTACGCAGCCCGCGAATTGATGGAGGCCCGCCCCCACGTGGAGATTCCCGCGGCCGGTTGGGCTGCGGAGCGCCGGACCGAAGAGGAGCTGACGGTGCTCGCCGGCCTGGCCGACGAGATGCGCTCGGAGGACGACCACGAGGCCTGGGTACTGCTGGACGCGCAATTCCACACCGCTATCGCGCGGGCGAGCAAGAACCGCGTGTTCGAGTCGATCATCGTCGACATCCGCGACGCGTTGACGCGACAGTCGGAGACCCTCAACCTCGTCGCGCACCGGCAGGAGCAATCCAACGTCGAGCACGACGCGATCGTCAACGGCATCCGATCCGGCGAGTACGACGCGGCAGCACGCGCCATGACCGCGCACCTCGATGCCGTCCGCAATGCGGTGGAGTCGCTCGCCGATCGGCCGGATCAGTAGTACTACTCGGCTGGGAGTGGAGCCTGCGGAACGACCCCTACTAGGTTGGGAGTGGAGCCTGCGGAACGACCCCCGATAGGCTGCTCCCCGTGACGAAGGTATTGAACTCCCTCCCGGTCGGTGAACGAATCGGCATTGCATTCTCCGGCGGTCTCGACACCTCGGTGGCCGTGGCATGGATGCGCGAGCACGGCGCGATTCCGTATGCCTACACCGCCGACATCGGCCAGTACGACGAGCCGGATCTGTCCGATGTGCCCGAGCGCGGCCTGGCCTACGGGGCCGAGCAGGCGCGGCTAATCGACTGCCGCGAACCTCTAGTCGAGGAGGGCTTGGCTGCACTGACCTGCGGTGCGTTCCACATCCGCTCGTCGCTGCAGACGTACTTCAACACCACTCCGCTCGGCCGCGCGGTGACCGGCACGATGTTGGTCAAAGCGATGCAGGAGGACGGCGTCTCGATCTGGGGCGACGGTTCGACCTACAAGGGCAACGACATCGAGCGGTTCTACCGCTACGGTCTGCTCGCCAATCCGGAGCTGCGGATCTACAAGCCGTGGCTGGACGAGGCGTTCGTCGCCGAGCTCGGCGGCCGCCACGAGATGTCGCAGTGGCTCACCCAGCGCACCCTCCCCTACCGTGACTCGGCCGAGAAGGCGTACTCCACCGACGCCAATATTTGGGGTGCCACGCACGAGGCCAAGAGCCTCGAATACCTCGACACATCCCTCGAGATCGTCAACCCCATCATGGGCGTCCGCTTCTGGGACCCCGAGGTGGAGATCGCTGCCGAGGAGGTCACCGTCGAGTTCGAGCGCGGCCGACCGGTCCGCATCAACGGCAAGAGCTTCGACAGCGCCGTCGACCTCGTCATGGAGGCCAACTCCATCGGTGGACGCCACGGCCTCGGCATGAGTGACCAGATCGAGAACCGCATCATCGAAGCCAAGAGCCGCGGCATCTACGAGGCCCCGGGCATGGCGCTGCTGCACATCACCTACGAGCGACTCGTCAACGCCGTCCACAACGAGGACACGGTCGCGTCGTACCACAACGAAGGCCGTCGACTCGGACGCCTGCTGTACGAGGGACGCTGGTTCGATCCGCAGGCACTGATGCTGCGCGAGGGCCTGCAGCGCTGGGTCGGCAACGTCGTCAGCGGCAGCGTGACACTGCGTCTGCGCCGCGGCCAGGACTTCACGATCGTCGACACCCAGGGCAGCAACTTCAGCTACCACCCCGAGAAGCTGTCGATGGAACGCAGCCAGGGCCAGGCGTTCTTCCCCGGCGACCGCATCGGACAGTTGACGATGCGCAATCTCGACATCGCCGATTCACGCAGCAAACTCGAGCAGTACGCCGCTCAGAATCAGCTCACCGCCTGGGGCGACCTGATCGGCGAACTGCCCGCAGGCGGAGCCGACGCCATCGCCGCGAGCAGCCCCGGCAGTTCGGTGGATTCCTCGGCACTCGACCACGCCGCCATCGAGTCCGGCACCGACTAGAACGGGCTGCCGAACTCGAAGTTATGGACGGATTTCCGCCGATTTCCGTCCATAACTTCGAGTTCGGCTACTCCTCGGGTTCCGTCAAGCCCTCATGCTCGTCTCGTTCGGCCCACTCGAGTAGCTCGTCGATGGCGAACACCGCGTCATCGATGCCCTCGTGCAGATCACCCAATTCGGCGAATCTGGCCGGCACCGTGAACATCGTGAACTCGCGCGGATCCACGCTCGCTACTTCGTCCCACGAGATCGGCGTCGACACCGTCGCCTGCTGATTGCCCCGCACCGAATACGCGCTGGCGATCGTGTGATCGCGGGCATTCTGGTTGTAGTCCACGAACAGTTTCGACGGATCGCGGTCCTTGCGCCACCACGTGGTGGTCACGTCCTCCGGTGCGCGACGCTCCACCTCACGGGCGAAAGCCAGTGCCGCCCTTCGTAAGTCCTTGAATCCATAGGCCGGGTCGATCCGAACGTAGATGTGCAGACCATGGCCGCCGGAGGTCTTGGGCCAGCCGACGGCACCGAGATCTCCCAGAGCTTCCTGCACCACCGCGGCCACGCGTCGGACTCGGTCGAAGGAACAGTCGGGCATCGGGTCGAGGTCGATGCGCCACTCGTCGGGCATCTCCACATCGGCGCGGCGACTGTTCCACGGATGGAATTCGACGGTGGACATCTGCACGGCCCAGGCCACGTGCGCCAACTCCGTCACGCACAGCTCGTCGGCGGTGCGGTTGTAACGGGGAAACGTCACCTGCACCGTCTCGAGCCAGGGCGGCGCTCCGTTGGGCACGCGCTTCTGGTGCACCTTGTCGCCCGCGAGACCCTTCGGGAAACGGTGCATCATGCACGGCCGCTCCCGCAGCGCGCGCACGATACCGTCACCGACACTCAGGTAGTAATTCACCAAATCCAGCTTGGTGGCACCGCTCTCGGGGAAATACACCCGATCGGGATTGGAGATGCGGACGATGCGGTCACCGACCGGTAACTCGATCGATGGAGAGCTGCTGGCCATGTGGTCGAGGGTAAGCGATCACGAACGCAGCGTGATGCCGTATCGATCTCGCTTGCGGTAGATGGTCGCTCGACTCATGCCGAGCTCCTCGGCCGCGTCGTTCATCGTGATGCCGGGGCGAGAGAGCACGCGGATCATCTCGTCGCGCTCGAACGTCTCGATGCGGGTGAGCCGGTGGGTGGTGCGTGAGAGCACCTCCGGCGGTAGGTGTTCGACGCCGATGAGGTCGGCTCGAACAGCGGCGTGGTGCATCACCGTCGCCACTTCCGCAACGTTGCCCGGCCAGGCGTATTCACGCAGTGCTCGCTCGGCCGCGCCGGTCAGCGTGACGGCTCGGCCACGTACTCGTCCCGCCAGGTGCAGCGCGAGCGGCCCGATGTCGTCGGGTCGGTGCCGAAGTGCAGGCAATTCGACGACCGTGCGCAGCAATCCGGCGAGTGCATGCGGCACGTCGTCGTAGTTCGATGCCGTCACCGTCACCGGCACGCCTGCTCCCGCCCGGCGCAGTAGCTCGGCCAACGTGTCCGCCGCGCGGGCGGGCAGCCTGTCGACATCGCGAATGACCACAGCGGTATCGGGTTTCGGTAGTTCGGGGGTCCACAGGTCGAGCCAGGCTTCGACGTCACGGGCAGCGGGTGCACCGGCACTGAGGATCCGGCCACGGGGCCGAGATGCTCGCAGCGCGCGGGCCAGGACGGTGGCTCGACCGGATCCTGCCTCCCCGACCATCAATACCGAACCATGATCGGCCAGAGCCGATGTCGCGGAGCCCAACGCACTTCGCCACGCCGGTGAGAGGTCGTCGACGATGCCGGATCCCGCTCCGCTGTGCGCCGTCTCGACCCGGAACACCTCACCGCGCGGAGCCGGCCGCGGCTGCTGTCCCTGCGACCGCGCGAGCATCATGGCCGAGGTGTTCCCGGCCGCCGATTGGGCAAGGGCCAGAAGCAGATCCGACGACGACTGCGACCAGGTCGTGAGATTGACGCACCCCTCGACCCGGCCAGTCAGTGGATCGAGAACGGGAGCGGCCGCGCAGGTGTACCCGGCCAGGGAGAGCGAATAGTGCTCGTCGGCTTTGACCACAGCAGGCACCCGATCCGCCAGCGCCAGCGCGAGTCCATTGGTCCCCGCCTGATCCTCTGCGTACGAGAATCCGGGTGCAAGATGAACGCGATCGAGCGCGGCCAGCAGCTCACGATCAGCGCTCACGCGATCGAGCACCAGGCCGTCGGCGTCGGTGAGCATCATCGACACCGGCTCGTTCGCCAACGTGTCGCGCAACCCGTCGAGGACTTCCCGCCCACACCGGTAGAACAGGGACTCACCGTCGTAGGTACCCGAGAAGACGGGAGCAACCTCGTCCAGCGAGACGCCGTACCGCTGACTGCGGTGCCAGGATGCCAGCAGCCGGTGGGAGACGGCAGCGAGGGGCTCCGAGTGGAGTCGGGCCCGCTCCAGACCACCGGATTCTGCCATGTGACCCACGTTACATTCACGTGTCGCAATACCGGTCCGTCGACCGTCTCGAATTGAGACAGCGAGAGGCCCTCGAGGCGACACCACCGCCTTACCGTCGTGCACAGACAAACGTGACCCACGTCACGAACCGCACTTCGGGAGGCCTACCGCATGTACACCAAGAACGACGAAAACTTCTTCATCGTCGACGCCCACGTCGCCCTGTGGGACGCGCGGCAGGAGAACCAACGGAACATCCACGGCAAGCAGTTCATCGACTGCTTCTACGACTATCACCGCAACCTCTCCCCCGAGAGCGAGCTGTGGACGTACGACGAGTACCTCTACCAGGGCGGCGAGCGGTTGATGCACGACCTGTTCGAGATCGGGTACGTCGATCACGCCATCTTCCAGCCGGCGCACCTCGGTGAGTTCTACAAGACCGGGTTCGGGCAGACGGAGGAAGCGTCGGCGCTTGCCGCCGCACACCCGGACAAGTTGACCTACAACCACCACTTCGACCCGCGCAACGGCGAGCGTGGCCTCGACCAGCTGCGCGCCGACGCAGAACGATTCGGGCTGACGGGCGTCAAGCTGTACACCGCCGAGTGGCACGGTGACTCGCGTGGATACAAGCTCGACGACGACTGGACGCGCCGCTACCTCGAGGTGTGCCGCGAGGTCGGCATCAAGAACATTCACGTGCACAAGGGGCCGACCATCCGTCCGCTCGACCGCGATGCGTTCGACGTCGCGGATGTCGACCACGTGGCGACCGACTTCACCGATCTGAACTTCGTCGTCGAACATTGCGGACTGCCGCGACTCGAGGACTTCTGCTGGATCGCCACCCAGGAGCCCAACGTGTATGCCGGACTCGCTGTGGCCATTCCGTTCATGCACACGCGCCCGAAGTACTTCGGTCAGATCATGGGTGAGCTGCTGTACTGGCTCGGCGAGGACCGCATCTTCTTCTCCTCCGATTACGCGCTGTGGACACCCAAGTGGCTGGTCGAAGGATTCGTCGACTTCCAGATCCACGAATCCCTCGACGAATACGCACCCATCACGCTCGAGCAAAAGAAGAAGGTACTCGGACTCAACGCCGCCAAGCTCTACGACATCCCGGTGCCTGCAGAACTGCAGCTGCCCGACGCCGACGAGACCGAGACCGGACCGCGTCAGCCCGAGCGCGCCGATCTCGCGGCGGTGTGAGATGACGACCGCTACCACTACCAGGAAGGACGAGGCCTACGCCGCCCTCGGTGTCGTCCTGGATCCCGAATTGGACGAGCCCATCACCGATCTCGGCTTCGTCCGATCGCTCGAGGTAGACGAGGGCACCGTCCACCTTCATCTGCGGTTGCCCACGTCGTTCTGCTCGCCGAACTTCGCGTACCTCATGTCGGGCGACGCGAAGGACGTGTTGACGGCATTGCCGTGGACCGAGCATGTTCTCGTCGAACTGGACGACCACCACGACTCGGACAAGATCAACGCCGGCCTCGCCGCCGACGCCGGGTACCGAGGCACCTTCGGCCACGAAGCCGAAGAGGACCTCGAGGAGCTGCGAGCGACGTTCCGCCGCAAGGCGTATGTGGCGGCGATGGAACGGTCACTCATGGCATGGTTGCGCGCCAATCCCGACTCGACCGAGAACGACTTGGCCGCAGTTGTTCTCGGAGACCTTCCGGATGATCGCACCTCGACCGCGCTGCTTCGCCGCCGCGAGGCACTCGGCCTGAGGGTCGATCCGGCGGCATCGGCATTGGTCGACCACACCGGCCGACCACATTCCGGCGATCTGACAATGGTGATGCGGCGTGCCCGCGCCACCCGTGTCTCGATCGACGGCAACGCGCACTTCTGCCGCGGATTGCTGCAGACCCGCTACCCGGGGTCGGAGGAACAGCAAGTACCTCGCGTGGAAGGCGCGTTCATCCCCCTCACCGCATTTACTACACAGGAGCATGTTTCATGAGCACGATGCGCGCAGTCCAGGTGGTCGGGTACCACAAGAACCTGGAGATGACCGAGGTACCGATTCCGGAAGTACAGGGCCCACTCGACGTCATCGTCAGGATCGGTGGGGCAGGCGTGTGCCGCACCGATCTGCACATCCTCGAAGGCCAATGGGCCGAGAAGTCCGGCGTCACACTGCCTTACACGATCGGCCACGAGAACGCCGGGTGGGTGCATGCCGTCGGCTCGGCCGTCACCAACGTGCGCGAGGGCGACAAAGTGATCCTGCATCCACTCGTGACGTGTGGACTGTGCCGGGCCTGCCGGTCCGGTGACGACGTGCATTGCGAGACGAGTGATTTCCCCGGCATCGACACCAATGGCGGATACGCAGACTATCTGCGGACCAACGCCAGGACAGTCGTGAAGATCGACGATTCGCTAGAGCCGTCCGCGGTCGCTGCGCTCGCCGATGCCGGCCTGACGGCGTATCACGCTGCAGCCAAAGCGGCCCGACGGCTGACTCCACGCGACAAGTGCGTCGTCATCGGCGCAGGCGGATTGGGCCACATCGGTATTCAGGTACTCGAGGCGCTGTCCCCCGCCGAGTTGATCGTCATCGACCGCAACGCCGACGCTGTGAAGCTGGCGCTCACCCTGGGCGCAGATCACGCGGTGGTCGCCGACGGCAGCCAAGTCGATCAAGTCATGGAACTCACCGGCGGATTCGGAGCCGAGGTGGTGCTCGACTTCGTCGGCGAGAACGGCTCCACCGCAGAGGGATTGGCCATGACCCGACGGGCCGGTGACTATCACGTCATCGGGTACGGCGAGAACGTCGACGTGCCGACCATCGACCTGGTGTCGGCGGAGAAGAACATCGTCGGCAATCTCGTCGGGTCCTACAACGACCTGTGCGATCTGATGTCGCTCGCCGCACGAGGTGCAGTGAATCTGCACACGCAGAGCTACGCACTGGACGACTTCCAGAGCGCCATCGACGACCTCGACAACGGACGGGTTCGCGGCCGCGCGATTCTCGTACCCTGAAATCGGGTAGTAACCACCGACACAACCCCAACAACGAGGAGCAACGTTGATCTTCATCACCGCCAAGTTCAAGGTCAAGCCCGAGCACGCGGACAACTGGCCCGAGATTTCACGCGACTTCACCGAAGCATGCCAGGCCGAAGAGGGATGCCTCTGGTACTTCTGGTCGCGCACCCTCGACGACCCCACCGAGTACGTCCTGGTGGAGGCGTTCAAGGATCCCGATGCCGGTGCCGCCCATGTGAATTCGGATCACTTCAAGCAGGCCCAGAAGGATCTCCCGCCGTACCTGCAGGAGACCCCGAAGATCATCAGCCAAGAGGTCGACGGCACCGACTGGAACGAACTGGGCGAGCTCGCGGTCGACTAGTTCGAGTCGCGATCCCGGACCACCTGGCCCAACGTCACGATGGCGTCGGCGAATTGCCCAGGCAATTCCTGCGGCGGGTTGTGGCCGCAATCGACCTGACGAACGTCGAGCAGATCGGTGAAGTGCGCCGCGTGGTCCGGGCGGCCGTACAGCGAGGCGACGGTGTCCTCGGTCGGATCGATCACGACCGTGGGCACCGTGATCCTCGGCTGCTGTGTCAGCAACTCCTGCGTTTCTGCATAGGCCGCATCCCCCATCTCGATGCCGTATCGGTGCCGGTACGAGTGCACGGACACGTCCACGAAGTCGGGGTTGTCGAACGACGGTGCGGTGGCGGCGAATTCGGAGTCTCCGAACCGCCACGTCGGCGACCAATCCGTCCACAGTGTCTGGGCGATCTCTGCCCGGTAGGCCGCGAGCCCGGCCCGGCCCCGCTCGGAGTGCAAATAGTACTGGTACCAGTACCGCTTCTCGAGGTGCGGCGGCACCGGCGTGGACACTGCCGCCTCGATGTCCTGGATCAGGTATCCGGAGACGCTGACCAAGCCGGACACCAGCTCCGGCCACAGCGCGGCGACG
The DNA here is from genome assembly GCF_038069675.1 of Rhodococcoides navarretei. Lineage (NCBI taxonomy): Bacteria > Bacillati > Actinomycetota > Actinomycetes > Mycobacteriales > Nocardiaceae > Rhodococcoides > Rhodococcoides navarretei. Next base: position 849,851 of record NZ_JBBPCN010000001.1, on the reverse strand, counting down.
ACGCAGGCGGCGCGGCCACCCCAGTCGTAGCCCGCAACGATGGGCTCGTTCAGTTCCAGCGCGATGATCAGCTCACGGAGGTCGTGGCCGATCGCGGCCTGCTCACCGGAGCGCATCGTGTCCGCGTCGACGAACCGGGTGGGCCCGAAGCCGCGTAGGTACGGCACCACCACGTCGTAGCCGGATTCGGCGAGCAGCCGGGCGACGTCGTCGTAGCAGCGCGGGTCGTACGGAAACCCGTGCAACAGCACCACCGCATGGCCGGCCGGATCACCGAAGCGGTCGTAGGACACATCCAGCACCCCTGCACGAATCATCATGAAGTCCATGTTCGCATTGTCGGGCCGAGGCTCAGCTGCTGAGCACGTCCTGCATGCCGGGAGCGAGGACGTCGGACAGGTCGGTCCACGGGACGGTGATGCTGATAAGCCCGATTCCGTACGCCCCCACCTGGTAGTCCCCGAAGTGAATGTTCATCCCTTCCGGCGATGCCGTCCAGTTGCCGAAGTTGGCCACCGTCGGCTCGATGCCCGAGCGCTCGAAGCTGTCGCCCGCGCGGGTGGTCGGCAGAATCTCCGCTGCTCGTTCGGACAGCCGCGACAGGCCGGAATCCAGGTCGGTGAAGGCATCTCCGAGAGAGATCGGCTGCGCGGTGTCGGCATCGATCGTCACAGTCGCAATCAGCGAATTGCCGTGCGCTCCGGGCGGTACGGCGATCCAATCGGTGATCTGTTCGGCACTGATCACGCGCCGCCCGACATAGGTCGTACCCGTCGAGTAGCCGTCGCTGAGAGCGAAGTCGTATCCGTAGTCGTCGTCGATCTGATCCTGCAACGCAGCTCGCATCGACTCGTTGAACTCCGCGGTCACAGCGGGATTCCCGCCACTGAGCTGCGGAATCGCGACGTCGTAGGTGGCACGCTCCGTGGATCCGGTGACTCGAGTGCTGCCGACGACGTACGGCTCGACGGCACTCGAGGTAGTGGTCGGCGTTGTAGGCGTCGGTTCGGCGCGCTCGGTGGTGACCGTGGCATCAGTAGTCGTCGGTGCGGACGCGGGCGTGGCGGTTCCCGAGGTGGAACAACCCGCTAGGGCCGCGGTCACAGCAAGTGCGGCGGCCATCGAGCGAGTACGAGTCATGACCGACCCTAACCACTGCGCGGCGACTCACTCAATAGGAAACAACTGCGGAGCACCGGCTCCGCAGCTAGCGTCGAACCGTCCGGTTCGTGTCGACCGGCCACGTTTCGGAGGGAGTTCGATGAGAACCAGGAGCATCATCACCAATCTTCGCGTGCCGAACGTGGACGCGGCCAAGTCGTTCTACACCGAGTTTCTCGGTCTGCGCTCGGAGGAGTTCGACATGGGCTGGGTTGCACGGCTTACGTCACCCGATCGCCCGGTCAGTGTTCAGTTGGTGACGCATGACCAGAGCGCACCGGAGGATTCGGTCATGTCGGTGCTCACCGACGATGTCGACAGCGCATACGCCGAAGCACAGAAGCTGGGATACGAGATCGTGCATCCGTTGACCACCGAGCCGTGGGGTGTGCGCCGCTTCTTCGTTCGCGCTCCCGACGGCAATGTCATCAACATCGCGTATCACCGGGACTGACTACATCGAATCCGGTGCAGCCGACCGCGCTGAGCGCGGCCCATTGCACCCGATTCGAACACGAAAAAGCCCGACCCCCTCGAAAGGGAGTCGGGCTTTTTCAGCGAGGGGCTGGACTCAGAAGTCCATGCCGCCCATGCCACCGGTCGGATCGCCAGCGGGCGCTCCGGCCTTCTCGGGCTTGTCGGCGACGACGGCCTCGGTGGTGAGGAACAGAGCCGCGATGGACGCTGCGTTCTGCAGTGCCGAGCGGGTGACCTTGACCGGGTCGTTGATGCCTGCAGCGAGCAGGTCCTCGTACTCGTTGGTCGCGGCGTTGAGGCCGTGACCTGCGGGCAGGTTGGCAACCTTGTCCGCAACGACGCCGGGCTCGAGGCCTGCGTTGAATGCGATCTGCTTGAGCGGGGCGGACAGTGCGACGCGAACGATGTTCACGCCGGTTGCCTCGTCACCGTCGAGCTTGAGGTTGTCGAGTGCGGGCGCTGCCTGGAGCAGTGCCACGCCGCCACCGGCGACGATGCCTTCTTCGACGGCTGCCTTGGCGTTACGCACGGCATCTTCGATGCGGTGCTTGCGCTCCTTGAGCTCGACCTCGGTTGCCGCTCCGGCCTTGATGACTGCAACGCCACCGGCCAGCTTGGCCAGGCGCTCCTGCAGCTTCTCGCGGTCGTAGTCGGAATCGGAGTTCTCGATCTCGGCGCGGATCTGGTTGACGCGACCGGCGATGGCGTCGGAATCTCCCGAGCCCTCGACGATGGTGGTCTCGTCCTTGGTGATGACGACCTTGCGTGCCTGACCGAGCAGCTCGAGTCCGGCGGTCTCCAGGGAGAGGCCGACCTCTTCGCTGATGACCTCGCCACCGGTGAGGATGGCGATGTCGGCGAGCTGCGCCTTGCGACGGTCACCGAATCCGGGAGCCTTGACGGCGACGGACTTGAAGGTGCCACGGATCTTGTTCACCACGAGGGTGGAGAGAGCTTCGCCCTCGACGTCCTCGGCGATGATGACGAGCGGCTTACCGGACTGGATGACCTTCTCCAGCAGCGGCAGCAGGTCCTTGACGGTGCTGATCTTGGAGCTGACGAGCAGGATGTACGCGTCTTCGAGGACGGCTTCCTGGCGCTCTGCATCGGTGGCGAAGTACGCCGAGATGTAGCCCTTGTCGAAGCGCATGCCCTCGGTGAGCTCGAGCTGCAGGCCGAAGGTGTTGGACTCCTCGACCGTGATGACGCCTTCCTTGCCGACCTTGTCCATGGCCTCGGCGATGAGCTCGCCGATGGACGGGTCGCCTGCGGAGATGCCAGCGGTAGCAGCGATCTGCTCCTTGGTGTCGATCTCCTTGGCGGACGCGAGCAGCGACTCGGTGACGGCTGCAACAGCCTTCTCGATGCCGCGCTTGAGGCCGAGCGGGTTCGCGCCGGCTGCGACGTTGCGCAGGCCTTCACGGACGAGTGCCTGAGCGAGAACGGTGGCGGTGGTGGTGCCGTCGCCTGCGACGTCGTCGGTCTTCTTGGCGACCTCCTTGACGAGCTCGGCACCGATCTTCTCGTAGGGATCTTCGAGCTCGATCTCCTTGGCGATGGAAACACCATCGTTGGTGATCGTGGGAGCTCCCCACTTCTTCTCGAGTACGACGTTGCGACCCTTGGGGCCCAACGTCACCTTTACTGCGTCGGCGAGGGCATTGAGGCCTCGCTCGAGGCCACGGCGTGCCTCTTCGTCGAACGCGATGATCTTGGCCATTGCGAAGTGATCCTCCGGATTGGGGGTGACACATTGCTGGCCGAGCTCGGTGCCCGCGACGGACGACCAGGGGTGTCGTTGATTCCCCGGCCTCACCGTGTCCCGACCTGGCACTCACGTGTCGAGAGTGCCAACTGCATTTCTAGCACTCGGCCATGGCGAGTGCAAGGTCGTCCGCCGACGGTGAACCGCGACAACACCCATTCCCGACGCCACCGCGCCGCGGACGTCGCGAGCAGGGGCCCTACACCGACTCCCCCGTCACGCGGCAGCGGCAGCGTTGTTGACCAACTGCACCACCGAACGCGGATCCTCCACCGACAGGATCAGACGCTGATACTCCTGCTGTTCGAGCTCGATCACGATCGTGTCGGCACTCCCGGTGACGTTGTAGAACGTCTTGACGCCATCGCGGTGGAACGTGCCCGCGGTCTTGCCCGGCAACCCGAGCCCGGGTGCTCGAATTCCCTTGGGCTCCTTGCTCGCTCCCGGATCATGAGTGGCACCGCGCACGTTGCCCAACGGGATCTCGAGCTTGCGAGTGAACGACCACACCTTGTCGAGGCCTTTAGGTTCCACCACCAGTTTGCCGTCGAGCACGGTCACGGTATTCATGTACTGCCTCCTTCGATTGCTGCTTTCGAGTCGATACCGGCGCGCACCAGCAGCCGTTCACCGAGCACGTGCGCGATGGCCTCGGCGGACCTGTCACGGAGACTCTCCGCGCAGACCTCGCGAACGTGCTCATCGAACGGTGCCAGTTCCAGCAACGCCACCAACAGCAGGTCGACATCCCATTCGGAACGCGTCAGCGCGGCAAGGAACAATCCACGCTTGCTGCCGAACGCCTGGTAGAGACTGCCGCGGTGCAATCCGGTGGCGCGCAGAAGTTCGTCGAGCGACGTTCCTTCGTAGCCTGTGGAACGAAACTGTTCGGCAGCCGACGTCACTACCGTGGCCTCGTCGAAGCTTCTGGTGCGTCCCATGGACCGAGCATCGCAGATTGATGACCGATCGGTCAAGAACGATCGGTCAAATAAATCACGCCACCGGTTGCGGTGTTGGCCAGTTCGACGGGTCCGAACCGTAGACGTCGGTCTGCGCCCTCGACGCTCCCTCTCGGGCTCAGACCCCGATTACAACCTCTCACTCAGGAAATCGCTTGCTACACAGCTCCGCGGTGCTTGCCGCGAGACCGCGGGACGCGTCCGCAATATCGACAGAATTGCAGTCCTTTCGGGTGCTTGGAGCGCCTCGAGGGAAACCGCACGCGGGCCTGTTTCCCAGTTCGGCAGCCGTCACGAGTTTCGCCACCAGCGCCGATGTCGTTTATGGTGAATGCCGGTACTTGACCGAAACAAGAGAAGAAGAACGGCAAACCGATAGTGGTCAGCCGATTGCGGTGACTCGAGTTGTAAGGAAGTCAAGTAAGTGAAAGCAATAAAGGAAGCCTGGGGAGGCCTGCTCAAGCCGGTCTTCATCCCAGCATCGATCATCATCTTCGTCATGATCGCCTTCTCCGTGATCTACGCGAGCACGGCGGCAGATTCGTTCGACAGACTCAACAAGGCCATCACGGCAGGCGTCGGCTGGTGGTACATCCTCGCCGCGACCGGTTTCGTGCTGTTCGCCCTGTACTGCGGATTGAGCCGCGTCGGCAACATCCGCCTCGGCCGCGACGACGAGAAGCCCGAGTTCGGCGTCCTCTCGTGGTTCGCCATGCTGTTCAGCGCGGGCATGGGTATCGGCCTGGTGTTCTACGGTGTTGCCGAGCCGCTCTCGCACTACGTGACGCCCCCCGAGGCCGGTGGCCTTCCCGGCAGCACCGACCCGGCTGCGCGCCAGGCCATGGAGCTCACGCTGTTCCACTGGGGTCTGCACGCCTGGGCCATCTACGTCGTCGTCGGCCTCGGCATGGCGTACATGACATACCGCAAGGGGCGGCCGCTGACCGTCCGCTGGCTGCTCGAACCGTTGCTCGGCCGCAAGCGCATCGAGGGCCCGATCGGTCACACCATCGACACCGTCGCGATCGTGGGCACCCTGTTCGGTGTTGCGACCTCACTCGGATTCGGCGTCCAACAGATCTCCGCGGGCCTCGAATTCCTGGGCTGGGTCGAGACCACCAACCTGTTCGTGATCGTGCTCATCGCAGTGATCACCGGCATCGCCACGTTCTCCGTGGTCAGTGGCGTGTCCAAGGGACTCAAATGGCTCTCGAACATCAACATGGGACTGGCGGCGTCGCTCGCGCTGTTCGTGCTGCTCCTCGGTCCGACGCTGTTCCTGATGCAGTCCTGGGTTCAGAACCTCGGCGGCTACGTTCAGGCCCTGCCCGAGCTGTCCCTGCGCACCTCCCCCTTCTCCGACGACGGATGGGCCGGCGGGTGGACCATCTTCTACTGGGGTTGGTGGATGAGCTGGGCACCGTTCGTCGGCATGTTCATCGCACGCATCTCGCGTGGACGCACCATCCGTGAATTCGTCTTCGGCGTGCTACTGGCACCGACCATCGTGGGATCGCTGTGGTTCACCATCTTCGGCGACACCGGCATCCTGCGTCAGCGCAACGACGGCGATCTGCTCGACGCCGAAGGAGCGGTGAACAACAACACCAGCCTGTTCCAGGTACTCGACGGCCTGCCCATCGCCGTCCTCACCAGCGTCATCGCCATCGCGGTGATCGTGTTCTTCTTCGTGACGTCCTCGGACTCGGGGTCGCTGGTGATCGACATCCTCGCGACCGGAGGCGAGCTGGAAACCCCGAAGATCACGCGCGTCTACTGGGCCGTCCTTCAGGGCGTGGCGGCAGCCGTCTTGCTCCTGGTCGGTGGAACCAGTTCTCTGACTGCGTTGCAGACCATGTCGATCGCGACAGCGGTGCCGTTCTCGATCGTGCTGGTGCTGGCGTGTGTGTCGATGCTCAAGGCGTTCCGCTACGACGTCGCTACGACCCCGCGTTATCTACGAGTGACCGCGACGCCGGACGTCACGGAGGACGAGCCTGCTGCGTCCGCACCGCTTGCACGACGAAAGCGAGCCACCGCAGGGATTTCATCGACGTTCTCGGGGCTCACACCCTCGCAGGAGGGAATGACGCCGTCGAATGCCGACGGAAGCGTCGTGCTGGCAGTTCAAGAGGTACCCACCGAGCAACTCGAGATTCATCCGGAGACGGGCGCAGTCGAGTACTCCGGCGACAATGCTCCGGTCGATCCCTTGGGCGGCGAGGTCTTCGACACTCAGGAGTTCGCGGACTCCGCCGAAGGACACAACCAGAACAACCACTCCAGCTGATCCGACTCGACCACTTCTGGCCCTCGCGAATCTCTCGCGGGGGTCAGAGGTTGTTCGAAGCCCATTCCGTGAGCGCGCGCAGCGACGGCAGCAGCGCCTCACCGGCCGGCGTCAAGCTGTACTCCACGGAGATCGGCGGCCCGTCGCCGACGGTGCGCGCAACCAGGCCTGCTTTCCCGAGTTCTCCCAGACGTTCCGACAACACCGAGTCACTGATGCCACCGACGGCACGGCGCAGGTCGGAGAACCCCATCGGTCCGTTCATCAGCGTCGCAAGAAGAATTCCGTTCCACCTCTTGCCGAGAAAGCCGAAGGCTTTGACCAGCGCCCCGTCGCAGGCACGAGGATCATGAGACTGCTCGTTCGTGGCCATGCGTCCACCCTACCGAGGTGCTACAGTCCGCCTTGCTGCTTCTGAATTACTAGTGGCCTCACAAATGAAAGCAGGGCTCATGTTCATCGCAACCACCGTCGTCTCGGTCATGCTCGCCGTCGCACTCACGTTCTCCGCCATCGGGAAACTGACGAAGAATCCGTCCGTCGTCCCCATGCTCGAGCAGGTCGGCGTGCCCGCAGACAGGATTCCCTGGCTCGCGTACGCGGAACTACTCGGTGCCGGCGGTCTCCTGGTGGGTCTCTACCTGTGGCCCATCGGCGTCGCTGCCGCCGTCGGTGTCGTTCTCTACTTCGTCGGAGCAGTCGTCGCCCATGTGCGGATCAAGGACAAGGACTTCGCTCCGGCCGCAGGGCTGGCCGTCTTCGCCGTCGTCGCGCTGGTGCTACGGGTGCTCAGCGCCTGACCAGTCGTAGTCCATCTGGCCCGCGGTGGCGAGAGCGTGGTCCGCGCCCGCCCACCGTGCGACCAGATGCAGGGCCAGATCCAGACCGGCGCTGATCCCGGCGGACGTCGCCAGATCGCCGTGGTCGGTGTACCGAACACCCTCGTGCACCACCAGCGCAGGCCAGTTCTTCCGCAGCAGTTCCAGATCTTCCCAATGCGTGGTGACCGGCCGCTCGTCGAGCAGTCCCGCAGCCGCCAGCACGAACGCACCGGTGCATACCGACGCCACCAACTCGGCACCGGGCCGAAGTCGCTGCAAACCACTGCAGCACCCGGTCGTCCGCCGACACCGCGTCGACCACACCGCCAGGAACCACGACGACGTCGTATCCCCTCGGATCGTCGATCGTGGTGTCGACGCCGATCCTCATCCCGCCCCTCGCGGCGACAGCTCGATCGCCGATCCCGACGAGTGTCACCTCGAAAGGTGTTGCGTTTCCAGCACGTTCGGCCACTCGATTGGCAACCGAGAACACCTCGAACGGACCGCACGCGTCGAGCACCTCGACATCGTCGAACAAGAGAATTGCAACGCTTCTTTTCATATTCCGGCCTTCAGCTACTCGTGGTCGACACGATGACGGGCACCATCACCGCGGCCCTCACCGCAGCGTTCACATCCGAGACGGCCTTGCGCACAGCCGCGCCCGCCCACTCGCCCTCGGCGATCTGCTTCGCCCTCTGTTTCAGCAACTTCTTGTCCGCGTCCACGATCACCTTGTGCGTCAGGTCCACCGCCGAGATCAGCGAGATCGACGCGGCCGAATGCGGCGACGCCGTCGTCGGGAACAAGCCCCACACCGTGTCCTTCTGCTCGATGACGAGGTCCACCGCGATCAAGGTCATGACGCGAGGTTACCCAGGATGTACCGGTAGTTGTAAGCCACCAATTGTTCGAGAATCGCTATGTCCACATCGGCGAGTGTGTTCACGTACAGGCAACCTGCTCCTCGCTTGTGCTTTCCCAGTTGTTCGAGCAAGGACTCCGACTCCGGGGCGGACGTGGCCCCGTACACCGACAGACTCGCCGTGCGCGGCGAGAACCCGACGACGAAATACTCGCCCCGACGACCACTGCCCGTGGTGTACCGGTAGGTCCCGAACCCCACCATCGTCGGACCCCACATCACCGCCGGCTGCCCGGTCACGCGACCCATCATCGCCGCGAGCGCGAGACCATCCGCCCGCCGAACCGGATGCTGCACGGCAGCCAGAAAATCCGCGGCCGATACCTCGGTGGGTCGAGTCAGGTTCTCGTTCAATTGATCAGACTCTGCCAATTCGCGGGCACCCGCTCACGCGGACCGGGAACCGACTGATCGAGCGGACGATGTTGCGGTGGAGCAAGTTCCGGCCCGTCGTACATCTGCTCGTCGGCGTAGTTGTAGAACCAGTCCTCACCGGGCTCGTAGCTTCGCACGAACTGGTGCCGGGTGGACTCGGCGTGTTTGCTGGCGTGCTGGGACGGCGAGGAATCACAACATCCGATGTGCCCGCACTGCGCGCACCGCCTCAGATGCACCCACCACCCCTGTGCCTGTGTGCATTCCACACACCCCGGGCCAGACGGTGGGACCTGCGGGTCGATGCCTTCGATGGTCATGATGCCTCCTCTGTTGCCGGGTCCTTGGGCAGTCGCACGATGAAACGTGTATCCCCCGGTTCGGACACCACACGCAGATCACCCTGATGCTTCTTCACCACGATGCGCCACGAGATGTCCAGGCCGAGGCCCGTCCCCTCGCCGACCGGCTTGGTGGTGAAGAACGGCTCGAAGATGCGCGATCGAATCTCCTGCGGCACACCGGGTCCGGTATCGCAGATCTCGATCTGGACCTGATCGTCGTCCAACGATGTCCGTACCGTCAGCACCCCCTTCTCCTCGGGAGTCGCCGCCATCGCCTGCACGGCATTGTCGATCAGGTTGGTCCACACCTGATTGAGTTCGGCGGCGTAGGCCGGGATGGGCGGCACCGAGGGGTCGTAATCCTTCACCACACGGATGTCGTCACCGATCTTGCGGCCCAACATGATCAGAGTGCTGTCGAGCAGCTCGTGCACGTCCACGGTGCGATACGGCGCACGATCCATCTGCGAGTACTGCTTCGCGGCACCGACCAGCGTCGAAATACGAGTGGTCGAATCCGCGATCTCGTTCATCAGCAATTCGGTTTCGACGGTGTAGTTGAGCCACCGAATGGCACCCTCCAGCATCGTCGGATCATCGACCGTCGCCGAGACCCGATCGAGCCACGGCACATCGAGGCCGGCCGAGACGAACGTCGGAGCCAGATCCCAGCCTCCACCGATTCCCTTGTCCTCGAACCACTCTCCGAGTTCGTCCTCGCGGTCCGACGCCTCCATCGCCGTCAGCTTCGGAGCCTTGGCCACCAACTCCACCGCCTCGTTCTGCAACCCGACCAGATGCGCCATGCTCGCGCGATCGAGGCTGCCGCCGGCAATCATCGCCAACTTCTGCCGCATGTGCGCCACCCGATCACGCAACGCGGACGTTGCCCGTACCGCAGCAGCGGCCGGATTGTTCAGCTCGTGCGTCAAACCGGCGGACAGAGAACCCAACGCCAACAGTCGTTCTCGTTGTTCCACGATCTGCTTGGTGTTCTGATTTCCGAAGAACAAACCCTCGAGCAGATGCAGCGCCATCGGGAACCACTCCCGCACGATCGACGCGAAGCATTCGGCGTCGAGCACGAAGAACCGGGAGCGCTCGGTCACCCGCATCGACCCCTGGTACGTCTGCGGCACTCGATCGCCCAGATACGCCTGCCACGCACCGGCGTACACCCCGCGCTGCGACGTCCGATTGACCACCAGGTCCTCCCCGCCCGAGAGCTTCGAGAGCACCACGGCTCCGTCCATCAGAACGTAGAAGCACGTCGCCGGTTCGCCCTCCGCGTACACCGGCCCGGGCTCGATCGTCTCGATGCGCCCGTCCCGACACAGCTCCGCCAACTGCGGGTCGGTGAGCTGCTCGAACAGGAACAGCGTCCGCAACTCCTCCGGATCACATGCAGGCGTGCTCATGGGTTCGCCAGATATCTGTGCACCAACATCACGGCCATCGCTCCCTCTCCCACTGCCGACGCGACGCGTTTGGCCGAGTCGGACCGTACGTCACCGGCGGCGAACACACCGGGCACACTCGTTTCGAGGTGATGCGGAAGACGGGCCGACGTCCAGCCGGCGGGCGCTCGCCCGTCGACGACGAGATCGGGCCCGGTGACCACGAATCCATGCTCGTCCCGAACGAGCACCCCGTCGAGCCACTCGGTGCGCGGCGCGGCACCGATGAACAGGAACAGGTACTGCGCGCCGACCGTCGAGGTCTCGTCGGTTGCCCTGTCGCGCAGCGTGATCGACTCGAGATGACCGTCACCCGACACACCGACGACCTCGGTGCGGGGCCGAACGCTGATCTTCGGGTTCTCTTCGATCTGCTTGATGAGGTAGTACGACATCGACGCTTCGAGGGACTCGGCCCGGATCAGAATGGTGACCGACTTGGCCCCGCGCGAGAGATACACCGCCGCCTGACCAGCCGAGTTCGCGCCGCCCACGATGTAGACGTCCTGCTCGGCACACCGCGCCGCCTCGGTCATCGCCGATCCGTAGAACACGCCTCGGCCGGTGAAGTCGTCGATGCCGGGTGCTTCCAGCCGTCGATAGGCGACCCCGGTGGACAGAATGATCGTCTGAGCGCTGATGCTGCGGCCGTCGGCGAATCGCACGGTTCGCGCAGCACCGGTGGTTTCGAGGCCGACGACGTCCTGGGTGGTGACCACCTCGGCACCGAACTTCAACGCCTGCCGCCGCGCCCGCTCGGCGAGCTGTGCTCCCGACACCCCGTCGGGAAAGCCCAGGTAATTCTCGATTCGCGAACTCTGACCGGCCTGGCCACCGGTGGCGGTCCGCTCGATCAACGTCGTCCGCAGACCCTCCGACGCACCGTAGAGCGCGGCCCCGAGCCCTGCCGGTCCGCCGCCGATGACGACCAGATCGTAGAACTCCTCCGACGGTGACACGGTCAACCCGAGCCGAGTACCCAGCTCCGCGTCGGACGGTTCGATCAACGCATCGCCCTCGGTGGTGATCACCACCGGCAAGCGGCCCTCGTCCACACCTGCGGCGGCCAGCAGCCGGGCTCCCTCGGATTCGTCGGACATGTACCAGCGGTACGGGAGCCGATTACGGGCCAGGAACTCGCGAATCTCCGACGACCGCGCAGACCAACGATGGCCGATGATCTTGGTGTCCTCGACGGCCCGGTGGTCGTAGGCACACCATGCCTCGAGTTGGGCGTCGAGCACGGGGTAGAGCTTTTCCTCGGGCGGATCCCACGGCTTGAGCAGGTAGTAGTCGAGATCGATGACATTGATCGCGTCGATCGCAGCGTCGGTGTCCGCGTATGCGGTGAGGAGGATGCGACGGGCCGTGGGGAAGATGTCCATGGCCTGCTCGAGAAACTCCATGCCGCTCATGTGCGGCATGCGATAGTCGGCCAACAGAATGGCGACCGGGGTGCCCCGCAGCGCGAGTTCCTTCAGGGCGTCGAGCGCCCCGGCACCGGATTCGGCGCGGACGATGCGGTACTCCTCGCCGTACCGGCGGCGCAGGTCGCGAGCGACGGATCTCGATACTCCAGGATCGTCGTCGACGCTGAGAATGACCGGTTTCATGACCCTCCAGGGCTGATGCTCATCGACATCATGAGCATGCCACCGCGTCGCCCCGAATGGGAGGCAAGCAGGCCTGGAAACCGCAGGGTCAGATTCGGCCGCGCCTGATCAGATCGAGTTCCTGTGGGGTGAGTAGTCGTTCGAGCTTCTCGGCCGGCCAGGTGCGGGGGCTGCCACTCATCCTCGCGGTCTTCAACAGGGGTAGATCGCTGCTGGTACGACGCATTATCGACTGTAATTTCACGGTGGATCACTCCGAACAATTTCTTCGTTGGTCCCGACACTCCGCTTGCTACATCGATCAGTGTCCGCCTGGTGTTAACGCCGCCGCGGGATCTCGTCCGGCGTTTCGCCGCCCGACACCGTTTCTCTCGACTCGGACCGGGTAAACAGACGCCCACGTCAACTGATCGGGGAACGATAGTGAACACGTCGGGTAAATCGGTAGCCGATTCCGTACAGGACAACGGTGCCTTCGAGAAAGCGGCGCGAGCCGGCCACTTCGTCAGCGGAGTACTGCACATCCTCATCGGCTACATCGCCGTTCGGTTGGCATTCGGCCAATCGGGAAACGCGGATCAGTCCGGTGCGCTCGCCGAACTGGGCGACCAGCCCGGCGGCAGAGTCGCCCTGTGGGTCGCGGTGGTCGCATTTCTGGCCTTGGCTCTGTGGCGAATTCTCGAGGCGATCGTCGGCAAGAAGTCCGACGCGGACGCCGGAAGCGTGCTGGACCGCCTCAAGGCAGCGGCGCTGGCCGTCGTCTACCTCGCGTTCGCATTCTCGACCTACGGCTTCGCAACCGGCTCGGGCAAGTCCACCGGGCAGCAGAACGCCGGCTGGTCTGCGCGGCTGATGGAATCCGGCGGCGGCAAGCTCGTGCTCATAGCCGTCGCGCTGGTCGTCATCGGAGTGGGCGGGTACCACGTCTACAAGGGCGTGTCGAAGAACTTCCTCGACGATCTCGAAGGCCACCAGAGCGGAGCCGTCGTCAAGCTCGGCATCGCCGGATACGCAGCCAAGGGCACTGCCCTCGTCGGAGCCGGACTCCTCGTCGTGGTGGCAGTGCTGCAGTCCGATCCGTCGAAGGCCACCGGCATCGACGGTGCCCTCAAGACGCTCGGCTCGCAGCCCTACGGTCGGGTACTGCTGATCCTCGCGGGAGTGGGCATCGCGCTCTACGGCCTCTATGCCTTCGTGCTGGCTCGCCGCGCTCGGATGTAGAACGCGGTTCGGCTGCTCGATCAGCGCGGGTCGAACAGCTCGTCGACGCTGACCTCGAAAAGCCGGGCCAGACGGAACGCGAGAGAGAGCCGCGGGTCGAAGTGACCCTTCTCGATCGAGATGATCGTCTGCCGACTGACCCCTACCGCGTCGGCGCACTGCTGCTGAGACAAACCGGCAGCAGTGCGCAGCCGGTGCACGTCGTTGGACGTCACCGCTGCGTGCGCGAGAGGACCAGGTACCGCACGGCAACGTCGGCCATGGCCAGTGCCAGGAACGCGACGACCGGAACCAACTCCGTGTCTAGTATCGCCGAGGCCGCCGTCGCGACGCCGAGTGCGATCAGCAGATCGAAGAAGGCACCGGACGACGCCTGCTGCAACCACTGGAACTCGACGGAATCCTCCGGATTCTCCGGCATCTTCGGCGATCGTTGCGGAACCAACGTCCACATCGCTCCGACGAGAGCCGGGGCCGTTGCCGCCGCGAACACCAGGGCTACTTGCCACCCGCCGTCGTCTCGCACCGATGCGGCAACGACCCCGACAACGGCGGCGAGCGCAATTCCGAGAACTGCGGCGGGAACTCGTGGCAGGGCGACCCTCATGACAACCTCCCGGGTGTGTAGAAGTTCTTTGACATATTCCACCCCCACTCGGCTCCGGTGTCAAACTTCTCTTACATCCTTCGTCGCCCCTGTTTCGCTATGAGCTCGCACACACATATGCTGTGACCGATTTGTCGTAACGTCCAGTCACACATACCCGGAGGCCCCCGTTGAGCAAGACTCTCGAAGCCACGATCGACATCGCAGCGAGCCCCGAGACCGTGTGGTCGATCATCTCCGACCTGCAGCGCATGGGCGAGTGGAGCCCGCAGTGCAAGAAGATGAAGGTCTTCGGCGGACCGGTCGGCAAGGGCACCACAACGCTCAACGTCAACCGCAAGGGAATGCTCGTCTGGCCGACCACCTCGAAGGTCGTCACCTTCGAGCCCAATCGTGAACTCGCGTTCCGCGTCACCGAGAACAAGACGATCTGGTCCTACACCCTCACTCCCACCGCGACCGGAACGACCGTCGTCGAAAAGCGGGAAGCGCCGACGGGCACATCGGCAGTGTCGTCGTTTCTGGTGCAGCGCATCCTCGGTGGTATCGACGAGTTCGACGTCGAGCTCGTCGAGGGCATGAACAAGACTCTGCGTCGCATCAAGACCGAGAGCGAGAAGTCGAGCGAGAATTAACTTTTCTCAGGAATGTTTCAGGTTCGTTTCCCACGGGCATCCGTCGTTTCGACAAGCACTAGACACGAACGGAAAGTGGGGGCACCCTATGTTGGGACTCGGATTTGTAGGCTGGATCATCATCGGCGGACTGGCCGGTTGGATCGGTAGCAAGATCATGAAGACGGATGCTCAGATGGGCATCATCCTGAACATCGTCGTCGGCATCATCGGTGGCCTTCTGGGCGGATTCCTGCTCAGCACCTTCCTCGACGTCGAGGGTGGCGGACTCATCTTCAGCTTCATCACCTGCCTGCTCGGCGCTTGCATCCTGCTGTTCCTGGTCAAGCTCGTCACGGGTCGCAGCCGCGTCTGATCGCACTTGCACTTCCTGACTGCCGGGGCACCTCACGTACGCTGTGAGGGCCTCGGCAGTCGTGCGTCTGCACCTTTCTCCAGCACCACGAACTGCCAGCCCCTGTCCGACGAAAAGTTAGAGGAGACCGTGGCACGCCGTCCCGCCCCGATTGGTCAACCGCCCCGCACCGGAGTGGCTCACATCGTCGACTTGGTTCGCGAAACGGTTCCACCGCTTCACCCCGCAGGCCTGCCGTTCGTCGGTGGCCCGCTTGCCGTCGCGGTTCTCGGCCGCCGCTCCAAGTGGGTCCGAAACGCCGGTCTCGTCGCCGCCGGTGCCTGCGCCACGTTTTTCCGCCACCCGTCCCGAGTGCCGCCGAATCGCCCCGGCGTCGTCGTCGCTCCCGCCGACGGCCTCGTCACGCTCGTCGACACCGCGATCCCGCCTGCCGAGCTCGATCTCGGCTCGCAGCCGGTCCCGCGCGTGAGCATCTTCCTCTCCGTCCTCGACGTACACGTGCAGCGTGTTCCCGTGGCCGGTCGGGTCATGGAGGTCGTACACCGCCGCGGCCAGTTCAAGTCCGCGGACCTGGCCGAGGCCAGTGAGGTCAACGAGCGCAACAGCATGCACATCAGGACCGACTCCGGCCAGAACGTCGCCGTCGTCCAGATTGCAGGTCTCATCGCGCGACGCATCATCAACAACGCGAAGGTCGGCGACACACTGTCGATCGGCGACACCTACGGGCTGATCCGATTCGGATCCCGCGTCGACACCTACTTCCCTGCGGGCACGACGCTGCTGGTCGAACGCGGTCAACGCGCGGTCGGTGCCGAGACGGTCCTCGCCGAGCTTCCGCAGTAGAAACCGACATGATCACCAGACGCGCCAAGCCGCCTGCTGCCATTCGTCTGCTTCCGTCCGTCGTCACGATTCTCGCGCTGTGCTCCGGCCTGTCCGCGGTCAAGTTCGCCCTCGACGGCCAGCTCGGCACCGCGCTCGCCATGATCGGTGCCGCCGCGATCCTCGACGCGTTGGACGGTCGCATCGCTCGATTGCTCGACGCCACCAGCAAGATCGGTGCCGAACTGGACTCGCTGTCCGACGCCATCTCGTTCGGTGTGGCACCGGCACTGGTGCTGTACGTGACACTGCTCGAGGGCAGCAGCGGCGGCTGGATCGTGGCGCTGGTCTACGCCGTCAGCATCGTGCTCCGGCTCGCGCGCTTCAACACCCTGCTCGACGAGGACGACACCCCCGCATACGCCCGCGAGTACTTCACCGGAGTTCCCGCCCCCGCGGGAGCGCTCATCGCCATGGCTCCGATCGCGGGCTTCGAGCAGTTCGGCGACGGTTGGTGGGCGTCGTTCTACGTCGTCGCCGGCTGGGCGATCATCACCGCTGGTCTGATCGTCAGCCGCATCCCCACGTTGGCGCTCAAAACCGTCTCGGTGCCTCCGCGGCTGGCCGCGGGGCTGTTGGTTCTGGTCGCTCTGCTCGCCGCAGCGCTCATCACCTTCCCGCTGATTCTGCTGATGGGGTTGGTGCTGGCCTACCTGGTGCACATACCGTTCGCGGTGCGCTCGCAGCGCTGGACGGCCGCGCGCCCGTACACCTGGGATGCCAAGCCGGCCGAACGTCGGGCCGAGCGTCGGGCCATCCGTCGAGCGCCGGGCAACGCGCGCCGGTCGCAGGCACGTCTGGGACTGCGTCGGCCTCGTAGCTGATCCACCCGCAGCCGAACCATTAGTGTGGCTGTGGTGACCGAATCTCGCTCGACGACGCCGGAGCTCGTTCTCACCGCCCGCCTCAACACCTCGGCCGCCGATGCCCGACGCGGCGTCGTGCGCCTGCATCCGGAGGTACTCGCCGCCCTGGGCCTGCGGGAGTGGGACGCGGTGTCGCTCATCGGTTCTCGCCGCACGGCCGCCGTCGTTGCCGCGGCACCCGATGGATCACCGCAGGGCACCGCGCTCCTGGACGACGTCACGCTCTCCAATACCGGGCTGCGCGAAAACGCCTCTGTCGCAGTCGGACCCGCCACCGTCTACGGAGCCAGGACCGTCACGGTGACAGGTTCTGCACTCGCCACCGGTTCCATCTCCGACGCCACCCTGCGGCAAGCGTTGCTCGGCAAGGTGCTGACGGTGGGCGATACGGTCTCACTCCTCCCCCGCGATCTCGGTCCCGGCACCTCCACTTCGTCGGCGACGCAAGCGCTGTCGAGGACGTTCGGAGTTGCGTGGACCACGGAGCTGTTGACGGTCTCGGCCGTCGACCCGTCGGGTGGGCCGGTGAGTGTGCAGCCCAATTCGGCGGTCGGGTGGGGCTCGGGAACCGTCGGTTCGGCGCAGACGCCGGCAGCGTCGATTCCCGCGCCGAAGACCGCAGCCCCGCGAGTGAGCGTGGCAGATCTGGTGGGAGTGGGTGTGCAGCAGTCGAAACTCACCGAATGGCTGCGGCTGGCACTGGACGAGTCCGAACTGCTGGCGACACTCGGCGCGTCACCGCACCTGGGGGTGCTGATCACCGGACCCGGCGGGGTGGGCAAGGCCACGTTGGCACGAGCGGTCGTCGGCGATCGCGCCTGCGTCGTGCTGGACGGACCGTCGATCGGTGCCCTCGAGGCGTCCGCTCGCGTCGAGAAGGTCACCGCGGCAGTGGACGAACTCGCAGGCAGCGGGGTACTGCTCATCACCGACGTCGACGCATTGCTGCCCTCCGATCCCGAACCGGCGTCCACGTTCGTCCTCGACGTTCTGCGCCGGGCCGTCGACACTCCCGGTCTGGCTCTGATCGCGACGACGGCCCATCCGGAGGGCACCGATCCACGACTGCGCGGTCAGGACCTGTGCGATCGAGAGCTCACCCTCACCCTGCCCGACGCGGCAGGCCGCAAGGGATTGCTCGAGCATCTACTGCGAAAGGTGCCGCAGGGGAATGTGGATCTCAGCGAGATAGCCTCACGGACACCGGGTTTCGTGGTCGCCGATCTGGCTGCACTGACCCGGGAGGCGGCGCTGCGAGCGGCGGCTCGTGCGTCGAACGATTCCGCCACGGCCTCGTTGACGCAGGACGATCTGGTGGGCGCACTCCAGGTGATCCGCCCACTGTCACGATCGGGCAGCGAGGAGCTGGCCATCGGCAGCCTCACCCTCGACGACGTCGGCGACATGGTCGAGACCAAGCAGGCACTCACCGAGGCAGTACTGTGGCCGCTGCGGCATCCGGACTCGTTCGCGCGCTTGGGAATCGAGCCGCCGCGGGGAGTCCTGCTCTACGGCCCGCCCGGCTGCGGCAAGACGTTCCTCGTGCGGGCGCTCGCCAGCTCCGGGCAGCTCAGCGTGCACTCGGTCAAGGGCGCGGAGTTGATGGACAAGTGGGTCGGATCCTCGGAAAAGGCTGTCCGAGAACTCTTTCAGCGCGCCCGCGATTCCGCTCCCTCGCTGATCTTCCTGGACGAGGTGGACGCTCTTGTGCCCCGGCGCGGGCAGAGTTCGGATTCCGGCGTCGGAGATCGGGTCGTCGCGGCGCTGCTGACCGAACTCGACGGCGTCGAACCGTTGCGCGATGTCGTCGTACTCGGCGCAACCAACCGGCCCGATCTGATCGACCCCGCACTGCTTCGGCCGGGCCGACTCGAGCGCTTGGTCTTCGTGCCGCCGCCGGATTCCGATGCCCGCGTGGCCATCCTGAAGGCGTCGGGCAAGTCCATTCCGCTCGCCTCGGACGTCGACCTGGAGTCGCTGGCCCGGGACCTCGACGGTTACTCCGCGGCCGACTGCGCAGCTCTGTTGCGCGAGGCCGCGTTGACGGCGATGCGTCGGTCGATGGATGCGGCCGACGTCACCGCCGCCGATGTCGCCGCTGCTCGGGCGACGGTGAAACCGTCACTCGATCCCGAGCAGGTGGCGCATCTGGAGGCCTACGGGTCGTGAGCGGAAATTCGTAGCAGGCTACGAATTTCCGCTCACCTGCGGCGAAGCCGCTCTCACTTCCAGCGGCCGAGGATCTCCTCTGCCCGCTTGGCCAATTCCATCTGGAAGATCGGACCGAAGCTGATGCGTCCGACTCCGAGGGATGCGAAGTGCGACAGGTCGCCCTCGGCCGGGTTGGCGATGGCGTTGATGGGCAGTGGGAGTTCCTCGGCGAGGCGCTTGTAGTCGGCGTCGTTGTGGAAGCCGACGGGGTAGAGCGAGTCGGCTCCGGCCTCGGCGGCCAGCTTCAGGCGTGCGATGGCGCGCTCGACGCGGTCGCTCTCGTCACCGATCGCCTTGACGAACAGGTCGGTGCGGGCGTTGATGACCACGTGGACGTCGGTGGCGTCGGATGCTGCACGCAGTGCTCCGACGAAGTCGGCGTGTTCCTGCGCTTCGCGGAGGCGGCCGCCCTCGCTGTGCACGGTGTCCTCGATGTTGAGGCCGACGGCTCCGGCGGAGATCAGGCCGTCGATCAGTCGCTTGGGATCTTCGCCGTAGCCGGCTTCGATGTCGACCGACAGCGGCACGTCGACAGCTCCGGAGATCTGGGTGATGCGGGCGAGGAGCTCGTCGAAGGTGATGCCCTCGTTGTCGGGCTTGCCGATGGAGTCCGAGACGGGGTGGCTGCCGACGGTCAGGGCGGTGAATCCTGCGGACACGGCCAGGTTGGCGGACCAGGCGTCCCACACGGTCGGCAACACAACGGGGTTACCCGGCTGGTGCAGCTCGAGCAGGGTGGCGGCTTTCTGGGACAGGGTCGACATGAAGGCTCCTTCGCGGTGGCTGTGGAGAACGTACGTTCTCTCGTTCCCCAACGTACCCGCTTCAGTCGATCAAATCGAGTGCTTGCATTCGGTCGAACACCATCAGGGAGCCGGGAGCCACGTCGGGCATGGCGGCGTACTCGTCGCGCGTGAAGTACCTGATCTCTGCGATTTCACTGGTCGGCGTCGGCTCGTTCGCCAGATCGGCGATGAAGCAGGTGATCTCGAGCGGGGTACCTGGCGGGTGCCCCCATGCCTGGCACTCGAACACTCCGAGGAGCCGGACGTTCGCCACGGCCGCATCGAGTTCTTCCCTGATCTCCCGGTGCAGCGCCTGCTCGGCCGTCTCGCCCGGGTCGATCTTGCCGCCCGCCATGTAGAACGCAGACTTGCCGACCGACCGCGTCTGGATCATTCGACGATCTCGGACGTACGCCAGACCGGCGGTCCGAATGAGCCTCGACACGCTCACGGCACTTCCCCTCGGCTCGAGCCACTCCTGCCGTTCTGTACCGCTTGGCACGCGCTCGACCACGCAAAGTAATGTGGAAACCGACAACTCACGGATGCCGTTCGGCAACCGTTCCGTTAATTCTCAAAGCTCTGATTCCAATTTCACACGGACTTCGCACACCCTACTCATCGCCGCCCTACGACCACCGCCTCGGCTTCACCGCCGAGGCGACCGAGACGACGGAGTGATTTTTGCTCGCCATTCTTCTTGCGCACGCCGCCGCCGCGCTGCTCGCGCCGCTGTTCGTCCGGTGGTGGGGCCGCAATGCCTTTTTCCCCCTCGCACTCGTCCCCCTGCTCAGTCTGGTCTGGGTGTTCGGCAACTGGGGAACCGACCAGACACTGAAGATCGAATGGGTCCCCGGCCTGTCGATGAACATCGACATGCGGTTCGATTCCTTGGCGGCCATCATGTCCTTGCTGGTCCTCGGCATCGGCGCACTGATCCTCCTGTACTGCGCGCGCTACTTCGAAAACGACGAGGCTCGACTGGGCCTGTTCGCCGCCGAGATGGTCGCGTTCTCCGGTGCGATGTTCGGCCTCATCACCAGCGACAACATGCTCGTGCTGTACATCTTCTGGGAAATCACGACAGTTCTGTCGTTCCTGCTCGTCGGCCACTACGCCGAGCGTGCCTCGAGCAGGCGTGCGGCCACCCAGGCACTGCTCGTCACCACCGCGGGCGGCCTGGCGATGCTGGTCGGCATCATCATCCTCGGGCAGGTATCCGGCACCTACAACCTCTCCGAGCTGGTCGCGAACGCACCCGGCGGCTGGTTGCCCGGAGTCGCGATCGTGCTGGTCCTCATCGGCGCACTGAGCAAGTCGGCCATCGTGCCACTGCACTTCTGGCTCCCCGGAGCCATGGCTGCCCCGACGCCGGTCAGCGGCTACCTTCATGCCGCAGCGATGGTGAAGGCCGGCATCTACCTGGTGGCGCGCCTGGCACCGGGGTTCGCCGATTCCGGCCCATGGCGCGCCACCGTGATCAGCCTGGGACTGCTGTCGATGATCCTGGCCGGCTGGCGAGCGCTGCGCGCATTCGACCTCAAACTCATCCTCGCGTTCGGCACCGTCAGCCAGCTCGGCTTCCTCATGGTGCTGGTCGGCATCGGCTCGGAGAAGGCGATGCTCGCCGGCCTGACGATGGTGATCGCGCATGCGATGTTCAAAGCGGCGCTGTTCATGGTCGTCGGCATCGTCGATCACACCACCGGCACCCGAGACATCCGCAAGCTCGCCCACCTGGGCAAGAAGGCTCCGTGGCTGGCCGCGATCGCGGCGCTGGCCGCGGCCAGTATGGCCGGACTACCGCCGATGCTCGGGTTCGTCGGCAAGGAGACGGCGTTGTCGGCCGTGATCAGCACTCCGACGCTCGATCCCACGGTTGCGGCGGTCGTCGTCGCAGGGCTGGTGATCGGCTCGATTCTCACGGTCACCTACAGCATCCGATTCGTGTGGGGCGCGTTCGCGCGCAAGCAGCTCAAGCGTCCGAGTCCATCGGTCAGGGCGATGCATGCCCCGTCCGCGATGTTCCTGGCCGCGCCTGCATTCCTCGCCGTTCTGGGTGTGATCGCCGGGTTCGGATCCTCGGTCGTCGACGGCATCGTCAGCCCCTACGCCCGCACCCTCCCGTCCTACGGTCAGGAGCCCTACCACCTGGCCCTGTGGCACGGTTTCAACCTTCCGCTCGCGCTGACCGTCGTCGTCGTCACCGGCGGTGTCGGGCTGTTCATCGCCCACCGCGTGGTCAACCGGCTCAAGTTCGAGCATCCCCCGCTCGGCAACGCAGACCGCATCTACGACAACGTGCTCAAGTTCATGGACACACTGTCCATCCGCCTGACCGGCACGACGCAGCGTGGTTCGCTCCCCCTCACTCAGGGCACCATCCTGTTGACGCTGGTGCTGCTGCCGATGATCGTGTTGATCGTCGGCCAGGATTCCGGCATCGACTACACGTTGTGGAACACCCCGTTGCAGCTGGTCATCGGCGTGATCATGATCGCGGGCGGTCTCGGAGCCACGGTGATGCGCAACCGTCTGGCCAGCGTCATCCTCGTCGGACTCACCGGCTACGGCTGTGGCGTCATCTTCGCCATCCACGGCGCGCCGGACCTCGCGCTGACCCAGTTCCTCGTCGAGACCCTCACCCTCGTGGTGTTCGTGCTGGTGCTGCGCAAGCTTCCGGCCGAGGTCGACGACCGCGGCTCGGCGGGCTCGCGCGGACCCCGTGCCGTGCTGGCCGTCGCCGTCGGAGCGACCGTCAGTGTGCTGGGCGCATTCGCGATGAACGCCCGAAACACC
Source organism: Rhodococcoides navarretei (assembly GCF_038069675.1). NCBI lineage: Bacteria > Bacillati > Actinomycetota > Actinomycetes > Mycobacteriales > Nocardiaceae > Rhodococcoides > Rhodococcoides navarretei. The sequence goes on along the minus strand of NZ_JBBPCN010000001.1, from coordinate 827,294 downwards.
GCCCCGGTGTCCTTGCTGCTGCCCGACGCCGCATACGAACTCGGCGACGGCAAGAACGTCATCAACGTGATCCTCGTGGACATCCGAGCCTGGGATACCCTCGGCGAGATCTGCGTCCTGCTCGTCGCGGCGACGGGCGTGGCCAGCCTGGTCTTCCGCAACCGCCGGTTCGGCAGCGCTCCGCGGGTGTCCGACGCCCCCGCATCGAACGCCTCCTCGTCGAACTCGGATGCGAACTTCGCGGCAGAGACGACGTGGCTGCTCGGCGGCGATCTGATCGATCCGCGGCATCGCTCATTGATTCTCGAGGTCACGACGCGATTGATCTTCCCGACGATCATGGTGCTGTCGATCTACTTCTTCTTCTCCGGTCACAACGCCCCCGGCGGCGGTTTCGCCGGTGGCCTCACCGCCGGACTGGCGCTGGTGCTGCGCTACCTGGCGGGCGGCCGCTACGAGCTCGGCGAGACAGTGCCGATCGACGCCGGAAAGATCCTCGGTCTCGGGTTGATCTTCGCGGCCGGAACTGCCGTGGCGTCGATGTTCCTCGGAGCCCCGGCGTTGTCCTCGGCAACGTTGGAGGTGACGTTGCCGATCCTCGGCGACATCAAGTTGGTCACCGCATTGTTCTTCGACCTCGGTGTGTATCTCATCGTGGTCGGGTTGGTACTCGACGTGCTCCGTAGCCTCGGTGCCCGTCTCGACGCGCAGGTGGAAATGCAGAGCCAGAGCCGGGTGAGCGCCCCATGACCGCAGATCTCGGAATGCTGATCATCACCGGCGTACTCGTGGCATCGGGTGTGTACCTGCTGCTCGAGCGCAGTATCACCAAGATGCTTCTGGGGCTGCTGCTGTTCGGCAACGGCATCAACCTGCTGTTGCTCACGGTCGGCGGCCCTGCGGGTGCCCCGCCCATCGTGGGCCGCGACAATGCGGTCAACCAGCAGATGGCCGACCCTCTGGCCCAGGCGGTGATCCTCACGGCGATCGTCATCACGATGGGAATCGCAGCGTTCGTGCTGGCCCTGGCGTACCGGTCGTTCACTCTCAACACCAGGGACGACGTCGAGAACGACCCCGAGGACACCAAGGTCTCCCGCCGTCGCTCGATGGCCGAGGCTCCCGACCGCGACCGCTCGGACGACCCGGTGACGGGCGAGCCGAGCTTCGGCGGCGACGCGTTCGACTCGAAGGGCAACCCCATTCCGCTCGAGCAGATCAGAAACCTCGAAGACCTCGAGTGCTACGAGGACCTGCACGACGGTGACTTCGACAACGATGACGACAATCCGCAGCTGCGCGGGTTGGACGGACTCGACACCGCCGAGAAGGACGACAGCCGACCGGATGAGAAGGGAGACCACGCATGACGATCTCCCCCGCAGTGATCGACGTTCTGACTCCGCTGCCGGTGCTGATTCCGATGCTCGCGGCCGCATCGACCCTGGTACTGGGGCGCCGCCCCCGCGCTCAGCGGTTCATCACCCTCGTCGCGCTGACCGCTGTCGTCGCGATCTCGTCGATGATGCTCTACCTCGCCGATCGCGACGGCGTCAGCGCACTTCAGGTCGGTGGCTGGGATTCCCCACTCGGCATCTCTCTTGTCGTGGACCGGCTTTCGGCGATGATGCTCCTGGTCTCGTCCATCGTGTTGCTCGCGGTCATGGTGTACTCGATCGGCCAGGGTATCCGCGACGGCAACGAGAACCAGCCCGTCTCGATCTTCTTGCCGACCTACCTCGCGCTGACCGCGGGTGTCTGCAACGCGTTTCTCGCGGGCGATCTGTTCAATCTCTTCGTCGGCTTCGAGGTTCTGCTCGCCGCATCGTTCGTGTTGTTGACGCTCGGTGCGAGCGCCGACCGAGTACGTGCGGGCGTGTCGTACGTGATGGTGTCGATGGTGTCCTCGCTGATCTTCCTGTTCGGCATAGCGCTCGTGTACGGCGCAACCGGGACGCTGAACCTGGCCCACATCGCGGTTCGGATGGACGACATCACGCCCGGAACCAGAACCGCGATCTTCGCCGTCCTGTTGGTCGCGTTCGGCATCAAGGCCGCGGTGTTCCCGCTCTCGACGTGGCTTCCCGACTCCTACCCCACCGCCCCGGCACCGGTCACCGCCGTGTTCGCGGGCCTGCTGACGAAAGTCGGTGTGTACGCGATCATCCGCGCCCACACCCTGCTGTTCCCCGACGGCTCGCTCGACAACGTACTGATGGTCTGCGGTCTACTGACGATGCTCGTGGGCATCCTCGGCTCCATCGCACAGAGCGATATCAAGCGACTGCTGTCGTTCACGCTCGTCAGTCACATCGGCTACATGATCTTCGGTGTCGCGCTGTCGACACAATCGGGATTGTCGGGCTCGATCTACTACGTCGCCCACCACATTCTGGTGCAGACGACACTGTTCCTCGTCGTCGGTCTCATCGAACGGCAGGCCGGTTCTTCGTCGCTCCGGCGCCTCGGTGGGCTGGCCGCGGCCAGTCCGGTGCTGGCGATCGTGTTCCTGGTGCCCGCCCTCAATCTCGGTGGTATCCCGCCGTTTTCGGGCTTCATCGGCAAGGTGGCGCTACTGCAGGCCGGTAGCGAGCAGGGCAGTGTGTTGGCCTGGTTGCTCGTCGCGGGCGGAACCGTCACCAGCCTGCTGACGCTGTACGTGGTGGCTCGCGTGTGGACCAAGGCGTTCTGGCGGGCCCGCGCCGACGCTCCCGAGGGCGATCTTGCGGACAACAGCCCCTCCGCTCTGCTCGACGATTCCTCGGACATCGCGTTCGGCGATCGTGAGGACGTCGGCCGGATGCCTGCCTTCATGTTGATCCCCACCATCGGGCTGGTTGCCGTCGGCCTGGCCATGACGGTCTTCGCCGGCCCGATCATCGACATCAGCGACCGCGCTGCGGCAGACCTTCGCGATCGCTCGATGTACATCGATGCGGTGCGCGGTGCGGAATTCGTCGGCGATCAGGCCGCCGAACAGGCACGCGAGAACCAGGAAGGCACTCGATGAAGATGAACCGTTCCCTCCTGCTCCGCCTGTGGACTCTCGCGTGGTTGACTGCCATCTGGGTTCTGTTGTGGGGCAACGTCTCTGCGGCGAACATCCTCGGCGGCATCGCAGTGGGCCTGCTCATCATGGTGCTGCTGCCGCTGCCTCGCGTACCGGTCGAGGGCCGCATCCACGTGTTCTCGCTCGTCAAGCTGGCCGTCGTGTTCCTCTACTACGCAATGGAATCGAGCCTCAGCGTGGCCTGGCTGGCGGTCCGGCCCAAGGCTCCGCCGGTCACCGGCGTGCTGCGCTGCCGCATCGCGATCAAGTCCGATCTGGTGCTCACCCTGTTCGTCGACGCGATGAACCTCGTGCCCGGCACCATGGTGCTCGAGATCGACCGAACCAGACGCCTGCTCTACGTGCACGTGTTGGACATGGGCACCCAGAAGGCCGTCGACGGCTTCTACGCCTACGTGCGGAACCTCGAGAAACTGTTCATCGCGGCGTTCGAGCGAGACTCCGACTGGAAACCGAGTCCACTGCACTACCAGGAGTACGAGCGGTACCACGGTGTACTCGGCGACGATCCGGAATCGGCGGATCGCGACGCCCCTCGAGACGACAAGAAGACCGACGACAAGAGGAAGGGGAAGTGGTCGTGACCATCGTTCTGGCCATCGCAGGTGCCCTCCTGATCGGTGCCGCGATCCTGACCGCCTACCGACTGCTCGACGGACCGAGCACGCTCGATCGACTCGTCGCCATGGACACCATCCTCGCCGTCTCGATGTGCGGTCTCGGCGTATGGGCCGTCTACAGCCGCGACACCACCCTGGTGCCGGCGATCGTCGCGCTGTCACTGGTCAGCTTCGTCGGGTCGGTCAGCATCGCACGATTCCGAGTGAGGGACGAATGATCGACACAGTGAGGGCCGAACGATGACCGCAGCCCAGTGGATAGCCTCCGTCTTCATCCTGTTGGGAGCGATGTTCGCCTTCACGGCCGCCGTGGGCATCGTGCGCTTCCCCGATACTCTCTCGCGGATGCACGCGGCCACCAAGCCGCAGGTGGTCGGGCTGATCATGGTGCTGATCGGGGCCATCATCAGCCTGCGCGGCAATGTCGACATCTGGATGCTCGTGCTGGTCGGTATTTTCACCCTGGTGACCGCACCGGTGATCGCGCACACCGTCGGTCGCGTCGCGTACCGAGAGCAGCGCGGCCGCGACGGACTGTTGATCGTCAACGAGATGGAACCGAACGAATCCGACCAGTAGCGCGAAGCGTATCGGGTCAGGATCGGAGGTCGGTGACCAACGATTCGACGACTGCGCGCAGGTCACCGTTGGATTTTGCGGCCACCGCACGCTGACGCTGATACGACGCCCCCAGCCGAGGGATGTCGGCCACCGCCGCCAGCTCGTCGACGCAATTCAGTCGGACGGCCGTCGGCGTCAATTTCTCGAGTAGGTCGTTCAGATCGTCGGTGACCAGCCGCTCGTTGCTGTCCGAGTCCAGAATGATCTCGGCATCGAGACCGTATCGGGCGGCCCGCCACTTGTTCTCCTGCACGTGCCACGGAGGAATCGACGGCAAGGTCTCCCCCGCCTCCAGCCGCTCGTCGAGATGGACGATGAGGCAGTGCGTCAATGCGACGAGCGCCGCGAGTTCCCGCTTGGTCGACGCCCCGTCGCACACTCGGACCTCGATCGTGCCCCACTTGGGAGCGGGCCGGATGTCCCAGTGCATGCCGCCGAGCTGCGCGATGACCCCGGTCTTGAGCTGATCGCGGACGAACCCCTCGAACTGCGACCAGTCCTCGAACTGGAACGGCAGACCGGCCGTCGGAAGCTGCTGGAACATCAGCGCACGATTGCTGGCGTAGCCGGTGTCGTTGCCCGCCCAGATCGGCGAGGACGCCGACAGTGCCAGCAGATGCGGGTACTGCAGCAGCAGTGAATTGAGAATGGGAAAGACCTTGTCGGGGGACGACACTCCCACGTGCACGTGCACGCCCCAGATCAGCATCTGCCGGCCCCACCACTGCGTCCGCGCGATCAACTCGTCGTAGCTCGGCGAGCTGGTGAGCTGCTGAGTGGACCACTCGGCGAACGGATGGGTGCCCGCCGAGAACAGATCGATTCCCAGTGGATCCGCGGCACGCTCGACCAACGACAGGGACTCACCGAGGTCCGCCATCGCCTCCCCGACGTTCTCGCACACTCCGGTGACGAGCTCGACGGTGTTGCGCAGCAATTCCTTCGTCACCCGAGGGGTGTCCCCGGCGAGATCGTGGACTCCGTCCATGACCGCCTCGGCGGAATTGACCAGGTCTCGCGTGTTCTTGTCGACCAGTGCGATCTCCCACTCGACGCCCAGTGTCGGGCGCGGTGAACTCGCGAAGTCGATCCGCGGAGCGCTCAAACTACTGCAGCACCGCGCATGCCGCCCGCGAGCCGGCATCGCCGGTCATCAGAGTCGTCATGTCCGGCACAGCGGCACCGTCGGGCAGGGTGTATCGCGGCGGGATGTTGGCGAAGTTGTCGGCACCTTCGTGGACGATCACGGCCGTTCCGGCACCATCCGCACGCAGATCGTCGAGCGTGAGCGCGTCGGTCGTGGTGACGAGCATGCCGGTGCCGTCCTCGCCGACCTGAATGGACGTCAGATCACCGCTGGCCGGGTACTCGGTGCGGCCGTCGACCTGCAGGTGACCGCCCGCGGACAGGAACGCGCCCGGCTCCCCGCCGGTCGGTGCCACGGAGTTCGGCTCGCAGGCGGCGACGGTGTGAATGTGGAAGCCGTGGAAGCCGGGGACCATGTCCTCGACCTCGGCGGTGACGACGACCTTGTCGCCCTCGGACGCGAACGACACCGTGCCCACCTCGGCACCGTCGGCGTTGCGCAGGGTGCCCTCGATGGTGTCGCCGGAGCCCGACTCGGCCGGGCTGTCACCTGCTACGGCTTCTGCTTCCGGGTCGGCCTCGCCGGTCCAGACCGGCGGGACGGTGCCCTGGACGTCGGACGGAACCTCGCCGTTGCTGCAGGCAGAGAGCCCGAGCGCTGCGATCGCGAGGACCGGGGCCACGTAACGCAACGATCGGGTCGCAGCAGTGCGTCGCTTGAACATGTCCATCGGAAATCGCTCCTCTTTCAGGCAGTTTCGCCGGGCTCGAAAATGATAACGTGCCGACCGATCGTGCCGAATCGGGCACGGAGGTCGACGCTGTGGAATTGGTCGCCGCAGGGCTACTGGGTCACGATGACGACAACGCCTGCCGTGGATTCGAGTGACGTCGGCTTGGGTTCGGCCGGGACGCCGAGCTGCGTGGCGATCGTCTGCGCGGCCTGTTCCTCGCCTGCCGACGTGCCGTAGTACACCGCGGTCTGCGCGAACTGGTCTGCGCTGAAGTTGCCCGTCTCGGCGACGTTCCACCCCTCGGCGGTCAACGTGTCTGCGGTGCCGGCCGCCAGGCCGGAGACGTTGGAGTTGTTGAGTACTCGCACCTCGACGTCGGCGGGGGCACCCGAGGTAGTGGTGGGTGCCGCGGCGCCGGTCGACGCGTCGGCTGCGGGGACCTGGGCTGCCGGGGCCTGCGCGGGTGCCGGAGCCGCAGCCGGCTCGCTCGTGGTCTCGGTCGCAGCAGGCTCGGCGGCCGCGTCGTCGGAATCGGACCCGGTCAGCGACAGTGCACCGATCGCTGCGAACAGAATCGCGAGCGAGATCAACACCATGGCCAGGGCACGGAGTGGTGGCCCGGTCTGTTCCGGGTTGGGGCTGCTCACGTACTCGACCCTAGCCGACCGTCGACGGCCACTCGGAACACGGAACGATGGAACCTACTCAGACGTCGAAACCCAACCGGCGGGCAGCGCGAGCCTTCTGCCGACTCGCACGCAACCGGCGCAAACGCTTGACCAGCATCGGATCCGCGGCGAGCGCCTCGGGACGATCGACCAACGCGTTCAAGATCTGGTAGTAGCGGGTTGCCGACATGGAGAAGAGTTCCTTGATGGCCTCTTCCTTCGCCCCGGCGTACTTCCACCACTGTCGCTCGAAGGACAGGATGTCGTGCTCTCGTCGACTCAGTCCGTCCGCACCGACCTCGTTCGGATCCTGAGAGCCGTCCGAACTTCCCGGTTGCTGAGACTGGTTCGAGTCACGCGCTGCTGCGCTGTCCATCCCACTCCTCGACATCTCGACTCTCCAGGGTCTGCACGATCACCTACCCGGAGAAATCTGCTTCCCCCAGCACTGCCGGCACCCACAGGAGCACCGACCGAATTACACAGTTGTACTTCGAGCATCATTCAACCATGCTCGACGGCTCGAGCACGGCTCCCGCGAGCTACCGGCGCGTGGCGTGTTCCACCCGATGACCCGCATGCACCACGTGTTCGGACCGTTCCGCAGGCTTCACTGCCAGCTCCCTCGGGTCGTTCCGCAGGCTCCACTCTCGACCCCCTCGGGTCGTTCCGCGGGCTCCACTCTCGCCCTACTATCCTTGTCGACCATGGCAATTCTTCCCATCCGGATCGTCGGCGATCCGGTGCTGCACACCGCAACCGCTCCCGTCACCGAGTCACCCGCCGAGCTGGCCGAGCTGATCGCCGACATGTACGAGACATTGGCCGCCGCGAACGGCGTCGGTCTCGCCGCGAATCAGGTCGGCCTGGGCAAGCGTCTGTTCATCTACGACTGCCCCGATCAAGGCGAGGACGGCAAGATCTTCCGTCGCCGCGGCGAGGTCGTCAACCCGGTGCTCGAGACGTCCGAGATTCCGGAGACGATGCCCGATCCGGACGACGACGACGAGGGCTGCCTGTCCGTCCCTGGCGAGCAGCACCCCACCGGCCGCGCCGAGTGGGCCCGCGTGACCGGTACGGACGCCAACGGCGATCCCGTGGACATCGAGGGCCGCGGCTTCTTCGCTCGGATGCTCCAGCACGAGGTGGGTCATCTCGACGGGTTCCTCTACACCGACGTGCTCATCGGGCGACATGCACGGGCCGCGAAGAAGGCCATCAAGCGCGCCGGATGGGGCGTGCCCGGTCTCAGCTGGACGCCCGGAACGGTGGACGACCCGTTCGGCCACGACGACGAGGACGACGACTGACCGTCCCGGTGGGTACGCGGGTGATGCTGCGCTACCGGTTGCCACCCGGCCACACCCACCCGATGACGGACGTGATCGGCGAACTGGTGTCGGCCGACGCCGATGCAGTCTCGGTGCGCGGTAGGGACGGCGTCCTGGTGCAGGTCGCAGCCGAACGAGTCGTGGCGCTGAAACCTCTGGGCCCCAAACCGATCCGCACCTCGGAGATTCGCTCCCTCGAGGCTGCCGCTGCCGATGGTTGGCCGGGCGTCGAGCGGGAGTGGATCGACGGTTGGCAACTGCGGTTCGGTCACGGGTTCACCGGCCGCGCCAACTCGGCGATACCGCTCGAGCCCGGAGCGTCGACGACGGCCGAGACCCTCGCGCAGATCATCGACCGATACGCCGCTCATGGACTCCCCCCGACGCTCTCCCTCCCCGACCGCCTTGGCAGCGCCCCGGCAGGGTGGCGGACGTACAACGAAACTGCCGTCATGGCTGCAGATATCTCGAATCTTGTTCTGCGAGAAGGCGAATTGGCCGTCGACGTGACCGCGCAGCCGACAGAGGAGTGGCTGACTTCCCTGCGCTACCAGGGCCGCGAAGCACCCGAGGGCGCAGCGGAGGTGGCATCCGCAATCCGGGGCGGCACCGTCGGTTTCGGCATGATCGCCGCGCGCTCGTCGTCGGCAGCGGCCGTCGGTCGCGCAGCCGTCACCACCGCCCCGGACGGTCGATGCTGGGTGGGATTGACCTCGCTCTGGGTCTCTCCCGAGCATCGCCGCAACGGCCTCGGCACCCTGATGTGCGGAGAACTGGTGCGCTGGGGACGCGGGCACGGCGCGACGCACGCCTACCTGCAGGTGGCCGTCGACAACACCGAAGCCGTTGCCCTGTACCGGGATCTGGGTTTCGTCGACCATCATCACTATCGCTACGCCCGACCCGAGAACGCGATCGGTCCGAACCCTGTCGGAGGCATTCGATAGGGTTCCTTCCCGTGCGCTTGGCTACTTGGAATGTGAACTCCGTCCGCTCTCGTCAGGATCGAATCGTCGATTGGCTGCAGCGATCCGATGTCGATGTCCTGGCGATGCAGGAAACCAAGTGCAAGGACGCGCAGTTTCCGTACGAGCGGTTCACCGATATCGGGTACGAGGTCGCCCACGTCGGGCTGAGCCAGTGGAACGGCGTCGCGATCGCGTCGCGCGTCGGCCTGGACGACGTGCAGGTCGGCTTCGAGGATCAGCCCGGGTTCAGCAAGGACCCCGAGATCGATCCCGCTCAGGAGGCCCGCGCCATCGGGGCCACGTGCGACGGAGTCCGCGTCTGGAGCCTGTACGTGCCGAACGGTCGCGAACTCGCCGATCCGCACTACACCTACAAGCTCGAGTGGCTCGCCGCGCTGAAGGCCGATGCGCAGGCATGGGTCACCGCCGATCCGCAGGCGCAGATCGCGCTCGTGGGCGACTGGAACATCGCGCCCACCGACGACGACGTCTGGGATCCGGCTTTGTTCGAGGGCAAGACCCACACCTCACAGGCCGAGCGAGACGCCTTCACCGCGTTCGGCGATGCCGGCTTCACCGAGGTGACGCGGCAGTTCACCCCCGAGCCCAGGACGTACACCTACTGGGACTACACGCAGTTGCGGTTCCCGAAGAAGCAGGGTCTGCGCATCGACATGGCACTCACCTCCCCTGCCCTGGCGGCTCGGGTGACCGGAGCGTCGATCGACCGTGAAGAACGCAAGGGCAAGGGCGCGAGCGATCACGCTCCGGTGATCGTGGAGATCGGCTGAGCAGAGTCCACCGACCTGCCCGCCACCGACCTGGCGGCGAGAATCGCCCCGACCGCAATCAACAGTCCGTGCACTATCCGCACGGCCGGCGGCGTGTAGAACTGCGGCAGGAACAGCACGAACCCAGCGGCCAACACCATGGCATAGCGGTTGCGTAGCGCGAACACCACCAGCCCGACGGCGATCAGCACGAGCCCGAGCCCGAACATGACGGACTGCACGAGCGAGTATCGAATAGGGTCGGCCAGCTCGATCAGGCCCGGGTTCGAGGTCTGCGCGGCCTCGACACCGAGCGCATGCAGCGCGAAGGTTTCCGCTCCGTAGTACGGCAGTACCAACCCGACGCCGATCCAGGTGGTCACGACGGCAACATCGGATCGTCGACCCGTGTAGAGGACGAGCAGCCCGAGCGCGATGAAGCCGAGCATGGCGAAGGTATGGGCGAGCACCCAGTTCGAGGATGCGAAGGCGTCGACCCCCGCGCTGCCCACCTCGTCCGAGTAAGGGCGCAGTACGGGATACGCGGCGAACATGACGCCGACGAACAGATACAGGGCTGTACGCATCGGGACACACCACACCTTTCGAGAGCGACGCTCTCTACAGGAAGCAGTATTCACTCGATGGGTCGACAGTGCAAGAGCACCGCTCTCTATTCGACGATCAGATCCAGAAATTCCTCGTGTTGCGCCACATATCGCCGGACGTAGGTGCAGATCGGAACGATGCGCCACTGTCGATCGCGCGCAGTGTTCAGCGACGCCCGCACCAGTACGCCGGCCCACCCGCGGTCGCCGTACTCCTCCTTGACGACGGTATGCATGAGCGCGACAACGGGGCCCACACCGCCGTCGTCACCCTCACCGAAGCGGTACCCGAGAATGCCGACGAGTTCGTCGTCGACGAAGAGGTCGAACCTGTTGTGATCGACGTCGTCCTCGATACGAACGACGGGGCGATCGAGCGGCGCCGTCTCACGCGTCCGCCTGGGGAGAATGTGACTCATGTCACTTATGAGACCAGTGTTGTCCATGCGACGCGAGACGAGTGCATCGATCGTCGCCGAGTCGTGCCCTTAATGTGACCAGCCTTGAAGTGACCAGCCTTGATGGAACCAGCCCTACTCGTGACCGAGCGATGTCGTCGGGGATGTCAGAGCGCGACGAGCATGTCGTTGTACTCCGGATTGGCTGCGGCGAAGCGCTGCACGTAGGTGCAGACCGGCTTGACCTTCCAGCCGTAGGAGCGAGCGCTGTCGAGTGCGCGACGCACCAAAATGCCGGCCAGCCCTTGGTGGCCGAAGTCCTCGGTGACGACCGTGTGCATGAAGGACACGACATGAGTGCGCGTTGCGCGCGTGCCGTTTCCCTCCACCTCGTAGAACCCGACGATCCCGACGAGATCGCCGTTCAATCGGAGTTCGAAACGGTTCTGGTCCTTGTTGATCGAGACATCAGCGCTAGGAGAGCTTGCAAGCATGGGACGCCTCCTTCGCTGTGTGTGGAGTGATGAACGAATGAAATCGATGTGACGTGCACCACTATTAAACATGCGCGCGGTGGCTCTGTCACCTTTTCTACCAACAAACCTTCGGATGCGTAGGTTTGTCCGTCGAACACGACACGAATGCTGGTACGGATCATAAGCGTCCCTGTTCGCCGTTGTGATACAACAACATTCAAGACCGGCCCATGTTTTCTCCACGTTTTCGACAATCCGATCAACCTGCCGAGACCACCGTCCCCCTGCCCGCCGGTACTGTCTTCTCTCGTGAAGTTCCTACCGCTCACGCCCAACGGCGAGACTCCTGTCCGCGCGCTGACCATCGCCGGAACCGACTCCGGCGGCGGTGCCGGAATCCAGGCGGACAGTCGGACGATGGCGCTGCTCGGTGTCCACGCGTGCGTTGCCGTCGCCGCGGTCACGGTCCAGAACACCGTCGGCGTGACGGGCTTCCACGAGATCCCGCCGGATGTCGTCGCAGCGCAGGTTCGCTCGGTGGTGTCCGATATCGGTGTCGGCGCAGCGAAGACCGGAATGCTGGCCTCCACCGCGATCATCGAGGCGGTCACGGCCGTATGCACCGAGGTGGGCATCGGGCGGGATCAGCCGGTCCCTCTGGTGGTCGATCCGGTGTGCGCGTCGATGCACGGCGATCCACTACTGCACGCCGAAGCCCTCGACGCCATCCGCCACACCCTGTTTCCCATCGCCTCGCTGGTGACCCCCAACCTCGACGAGATTCGGCTCATCACCGGCATCGACGTGGTCGACGACTCCACCGCGCGCCGCGCCGCCGAGGCCCTGCACGGGTTGGGCGCGCAGTGGGCCCTGGTCAAGGGCGGTCACCTGAGAACATCCACACACAGCACCGACCTGCTGTTCGACGGCGACACGTTCCTCGAGTTCACCAGCGAGCGCATCGCCACCGGCAACGATCACGGCGGCGGCGACACCCTGGCCGCATCGATCGCCTGCGCGCTGGCACACGGATACTCCATGCCCGACGCGGTGGCGTTCGGCAAGGATTGGGTCACCCGATGCCTTGCCGCGTCCTACGACCTGGGCGCGGGCCACGGCCCGGTGTCACCGCTCTGGCGACTGCACGAGTCGGAGAATGCGTAGGTCGTCTGGTGCGCCCTTGATCTTCGGGGCGAAGAAGCTGCGGCGATAGGGCTTGGAGACCACGCGCAACGCGTCGAGCACCTCCGGTGACACTGCGTCCAGTGCGGCGGCGGAGATCATGATGTTTCCGTTCCCGCCGGTCTGCATCACGCGGGCGGCGACGGTGACGTCGACGCCCAGCCAGTCCGAACCGACCTGACGCGGACTGCCGGTGTGAATACCGACCCGCATCGTCGGGGTGTAGCCGTCGACGTTCACGCCGGTCAGTGCTTCTCGTGCCGCGAACACGGCTTCGACGGCTTTGCCCGAATCGGCGAAGACGGCCATGATGCCGTCGCCCAGTCTCTTGACGACGTGCCCGCCGCGGACCGTGACCTCGGGTTCGACGGCTTTGGAGACCCTGCGGAGCAGCGTCAGGGTGGCGGTGTCCCCCGCGCGGAGCGACCACGACGAGAATCCGACGAGGTCCGTGAAGACGATGGTGACGTCGCGTTCGCCGCGACCTCGCCCTGCGCGTTCGAGAATCGCCTGCCACACCTGCAGAGCCCCGAGTCCCACTTCGCGGGATGCGCCCGGTTCGTCGTCGAGTCCGTTCGCAGCCAGGAATCTGTCTGCGACGCGGGCAACGGCCAGTGCCCGTCCGGGACCGTCGATCGACAGGGGATCACCGAACGTGGGGTCACCGGGTAAGGCGCGACGCACACGCCGAACCGCCCCGACCACCGTGGGCGCTCGGTTGGTGGTGCGGACCCACTTCACCACCGAATCGACGACTGCGTTCACAACATCGAGCGTAACCCACGGTTACACATACTTACCCTCATCCTTCGGCACGTGCGGCCTCGCGCTCGGCTCCGACCGGTACCCCGTTGGGGCCCTCCACCGACTGCGCGTAGACGCCGATTCCGTAGGCCACCGCCGCGCCGTTCTTCGCCAGTGCGGCGCGGTCGACGTTCGCCAAGGTGTCCTGGTCGGTGTGGTAGTTCTCGTCGAACGTCTGATCCGCGGTGCCGCCCCACTTCTCGGCCTGCTCGGCAGTCTTGTTCTCGTCCGCGCCACTGAAGACGCCACCGGCCGGGATTCCGACCTCGATGAACGGGCCGTAATCCGATCGGCCGTCGAAATCGGTTCCGTCGACGGCTACGCCCTCCTCCGCCAGTCGCTCCACGAAGGTCCGCTCGATGGCGTCGGATCCGGCCGGTCCGGCGGGCTCACCCACCTGGTCGGAATCGTCTCCGTCGTACGCGAGGTAGCCGGCGTTGTTGGAGCCGATCATGTCGAAGTTCAAGTACAGCGCGATGTTTCGCTTGTCCTCGTCGGACAGGCCCTCGACGTATTTTGTGGAACCGACGAGACCGTTCTCCTCGGCACCCCAGAACGCGAAGCGCACCGCATTGGTGACCTCGGGTGCGCTACCCATCTGCAGTGCGGTTTCCAGCACTGCCGCTGTGCCGGTGCCGTTGTCGTTGATGCCGGGGCCTTCGGGGACGCTGTCGAGATGCGCGCCGGTGACCACCACGTTCTCGGTCGACCCGGTGGTGGTCTGCGCAATGATGTTGCGGCTCATGGTCGTGTCGGTTTCGGTCACCAGGGTCAGCGTCACCTCGGGTGCGGCGAGAACGGCTGCACCGTCCTCCTGGCTCACGCCGCCGGTCGGAATCTGTGCGGTCTCGGCATCACCGAGCGTCCCCGAATCGAGCGGACCCGGTTCGTTGTTGACGATGATCGCCGCGGCCGCACCCAGTTCTGCTGCGACGGTTTGCTTCACCCCGAACGGGCACACGCCGCGCGGAACCACCGCAACGGCTCCGGCCAGGTCGAGGCCGGCGTAATCGGTTGCCTCACAGCCGTCTGCGTCGGCGGGAGCACCGACGACGCGTGCGGTGATCCCCTCGGCGGTGGTGGTGGGCGAGTAACTGAGTGCGAACACCGGAATCTCGGTGCCCGCCAGTGACAGAGTTTGGGTCTGCGCCTCGAAGGTCTCGAACTCGAATTCCGGGGTGGTGACCTCGAACCCGGCCGATTCGAGTTGTGAGACAACGTAATCGACGCTCGCGTCGTATCCGGCGGTGCCGGCGGCGCGGTTGCCGTCGTGTTCGGCGGCAATGCTCTCGAGCTCTTCCAGGTGGCCAACCAAGGCTTCCTCGGTGACCGCGGCAGACAGGCCCTGCCCGTCGGGTGTCGCGAAAACTCTGGCCGGTTCCTCGTCCGAGGTGGACGAGCAACCGGCCAGAATCAAGACAGTGACGGCGCTACCTGCAAGCAAGGAAATCCGCATAGCGGACACCATACCCAGAGAGGCCTCGCGCGTCAGGCGTCCCGACGATTGACGACCAACACTGCTGCGCCGAAAACCACCGCGGTGAAGACGACGAAGTAGATCAGGCTGCCGATCGGGCCCCAGTGAAAGTCGATTCCGCCGCTGGAGCCGAGGAAGTGGTTGGCATTGAGGAACGGCAGGAACGGCTGGATCTTGTCGCCTACCTTCGGGATGAGGCCGACGACGTTCTCGATGAGCAGCGGCCACAGCAGCAGCACGGCGATGGCACCGGCGGACTGTCGAATGAGCGCACCCACCGCTACTGCCAGCACGATCTGCACGAACGCCAGGATCGCCGCGCCGTAGACGACACGCCACGTGCCGTCCACATCGAAGCCGAGGAGCGCCCCGGCCTCCTCGCCTGCAATCGACTTCGCCAGGAACAGTGCGCCGAACGCCAGGACGAGAGACAGCACCGCGCCGTACACACCGACGATGAGCGCCTTCGCACCGAGGACCGAAGCCCGGTTGGTGACCGATTGGAACGTGGTGCGGATCAGACCGAACCGGTATTCGCTGGTGACGGTCAGTGCCGCCAGGATCATCAGCACCATGATGCCCAGACCGCCCACACCGCTGGCCACGACGTCGTAGGCGGTGGTCGGAGGTAGGCCTTCCGGCGCGTCGGGTCCGATCGCGGTCTTGGCCGCCCAACCCAGGATCGCTCCGAAGCCGAGGCCGAACACCACCACGATCGCGCTGCACCACCACGGTGATTTGGTCGAGGTGAACTTGATTCTTTCCGCTGCCAAGACGCCCATCAGAGTGACCCGCCCATCGCTTGCTGAGTGTTCTGTTCTTCGGCTCCCGCGCCGTGATATTGCACTGTTTCTCCGGTGAGTTTCATGAACGCTTCTTCGAGAGATCCTCGCTGTGAGGCCAACTCGTGCAGTGTGATTCCAGCTCGGCCGGCGATGTCACCGATCGCGTCGGTGGTCGAGTTCAGCACGACCAGCGAGGGCTGAAGTTCATCTGTCTTGTCCGGCTCACGCACGGTGAGACCGGCCGTGGTCAACGCCTGGCGCAGGCCGTCGAGCTGCGGACTGCGGACGCGCACCGATGCTTCGGAGGCGCGATCGATGAATTCCTGCACCGAGGAATCCGAGATCAACTTGCCGCGTCCGATGACGATGAGGTGTTCCGCCGTCTGCGCCATCTCCGAGAGCAGGTGGCTCGAGACCAGCACCGTGCGGCCCTCGGCTGCCAAGCGCTGCATGAACTTTCGGATCCAGACGATGCCCTCGGGGTCGAGGCCGTTGACCGGCTCGTCGAACAGCAGCACCTTGGGGTCACCGAGCAGCGCGCCTGCGAGTCCGAGTCGCTGCGACATGCCGAGCGAGAACCCGCCCGCATTCTTCTTCGCGACCTCCGACAGGCCCACCAGACGCAGCACCTCGTCGACGCGCGACTTCGGAATGCCGTTGGAGGCGGCCATCCACTCGAGATGCGCACGGGCCGAACGATTCGGGTGTACCCACTTGGCGTCGAGCAGAGCGCCGACGGTACGCAGTGGTTGCTTCAGATGGCTGTAGCTCTTGCCCTCGATGGTCGCCGTTCCCGAGGTGGGGCGGTCGAGACCGAGGATCATCCGCATCGTGGTCGACTTGCCTGCGCCGTTGGGGCCCAGGAAGCCGGTCACGATGCCGGGTCGAATGGTGAAGGTGAGGTTGTCGACCGCCGTCACCGCGCCGTATTGCTTGGTCAGTCCTGTCACTTCGATCATGGGTACAACTGTCCCAAATCGAACGCGTCCACACATCGACCTACAGTCGCCTTTTCCATCATCCTTTCGGATGACACACACCCTGAGACAGTTCGGTCACACGGGCGGTACGCGGTCACACGGGCGGTACGCCGCAAATGCGCGCGCGTTTGCCAGATGCGCGCAAAGTCGACACACCAGTTCGCGCGCGTTTCACGAATGCGCGCGCGTTTGCGAGATGCGCAGCACCACAGGCAAGGCAGCTGATCACAGGGGCGGCACGCGGCCATGTGGACGCGGTCACAGGGGCGCGGCCGCAAATGCGCGCGCGTTTGCCAGGTGCGCGCAAAGTCGACACACCAGTTCGCGCGCGTTTCACGAACGCGCGCGCGTTTGCGAGATGCGCAGCACCACAGGCAAGGCAGCTGATCACAGGGGCGGCACGCGGCCATGTGGACGCGGTCACAGGGGCGCGGCCGCAAATGCGCGCGCGTTTGCCAGATGCGCGCAAAGTCGACACACCAGTTCGCGCGCGTTTGACGAATGCGCGCGCGTTTGCCGGATGCGCAGCACCACAGGCAAGGCAGCGGTTACATCGGCGAGCTGGCCTGCGCCCAGAATCGTTTCGGAATTCGGCCGGCGTGCCTGGCCTGATACCCCGCCGCCACCGCGTTCCGCATCGCCGACGCCATCAGCGCCGGGTCCTTCGCGCGGGTCACCGCGGTCGCGAGCAGCACCGCATCGCAGCCGAGTTCCATCGCGAGGGTGGCGTCGCTGGCGGTACCGATTCCGGCGTCCAGGATCACCGGCACCGTTGCGGCGTCGACGATCATCTCGATGTTGTGGGGGTTGGCGATGCCGAGTCCGGTGCCGATGGGTGAGCCGAGCGGCATGACGGCCACGCAGCCGATGTCCTCGAGCCGCTTGGCCAGTACCGGGTCGTCGGTGGTGTACGGCAGCACCTGGAAGCCGTCGTCCACGAGTTGTTCAGCGGCCTTGACCAATTCGATGGCGTCGGGCAGCAGCGTGCGCTCGTCGGCGATCACTTCGAGCTTCACCCAGTCGGTCTCGAGCGCCTCACGTCCGAGTTGCGCGGTGAGCACTGCCTCGGCCGATCCTCGGCATCCCGCAGTGTTCGGCAACGGCGCGATGTTCAACCGGCGCAACAGATCCAATACGCCCGTCCCACCCGCGGCGTCGACGCGGCGCATCGCGACAGTGGTCAGCTCGGTTCCGGACGCAATGAGGGCCTCCTCGAGTACCGCGAGATTGGCGGCTCCCCCGGTGCCGGTGATGAGCCGGGATGTGAAGGTGCGATCGGCGATGGTGAGTGCGCTAGCCACCCTGAACCGCCGTGAGAACATCGATGGTCCAACCCTTTTCGACGCTGGTGGTATCCCAGCGACTCTTGGGCAGCACAGCTCCGTCGACGGCGACGGCGATGCCCTTCTCGGGCAGGCCCAGGAATTCGAGCAGCCGACGCATGGTCATGTCCTCGGTGAGCAGGTGGTCCTCACCGTTGACGGTGATGCCGATGGCAACCTGGGTCATGGTGTCCTTTCGATCTGTGTGAAGCGTTCGGGTGTGGCTGCTTTCGCCTCGGGCAGCGTCTCGCCGGAGATCAGCGCGGCGACGGCGTCGGCGGTGATGGGCGCGAGCAGGATGCCGTTACGACCGTGGCCGGTGGCAACGATCACCCGGGCAGACAGCCTGCCGATCAGCGGCAGTCCGTCCGGGCTCATCGGCCTCAGGCCGGCAGCGGTTTCGTACAGTTCGTACTCGCCGATGCTCGGCATGAGTCGTTCGGCGTCGGCGATGAGGTCTCGTACCCCCGCCACGGTGACCTGGGTGTCCTCACCGGATTCGTATTGTGTTGCGCCGACGACCAATCCGTCGCCGCGCGGTACCAGGTAGATCGCCCGGCCGTGCACGGTTCCACGGATCGTGCGGTGCGGTGGCGGTGCGGCGCTGGGCCTACGACGCAGCCGCAGGATCTCACCCTTCACCGGCCGGACCGGCAGCGTGGGCCACAACGCGGCCGACTGCGATCCGGCGGCCAGGACCACCTGATCGGCGTCGGGCAAGGTCTCTACCGAACAACCGGAAAACTCCACTCCGGCGTCGAGACACGCCTGCTCGAGCGCGGCGACCAACGCCCGATTGTCGACGGACAGCTCGGTCGGGGCCAGCAGGCCGAGTCGAATGTTCTGTGCCAGTGCAGGTTCGAGCTCACGCAGCTGCGCACGTCCCAGAATCTCGAGTTCGTGCCCCTGTTCGCCCACCCACTCGGCGATGGTTCGTAGATCGGCCGCATCGGCCGAGTCGAGGGCAACCGTCACCGATCCGGTGGCGGAGAACACCGAGGGGCCGGGGAGGCGTCGGGCAAAGTCGGGCCACCGCGCCAACGACGCAGCACCGAGATGCAGCAGTTCGTGTTCGCCCGGCCAGCCTTCGGACAGCGGTGCCAACATGCCGCCCGCGACCCAGGATGCGCCCCTGCCGAGTGCAGGATCGTGCACCACCACCCGGTGGCCGTCCTTCGACAGTCGTAGCGCCGTCGACAGCCCGATGACGCCTCCGCCGATAACGACGATATGCACGCGATTCACGTCCTCACTCCCTGCGCCCGCATGATCGGGTTCAGGTATTGACGGTAAGGGCGGCGAACCCACTCTCAGCCCCACGATCCTCGGGACTCCCGCGATTTCTCGGCCACTCCGTCGTCGGTGGCGGCCACCATGAGAATACAGTTCGTTTTGTGCATCCATCTCAGACCGCCCGCAATCAGACTCCCCGTGAGCGTCTTGCGTCCGCTCGCCTGTACCTGTGTACCGATGCCAGGCGCGACAAGGGCGACCTCGCGCAGTTCGCAGAGGCCGCGTTGTCCGGTGGTGTCGACATCATTCAGCTGCGCGACAAGAACTCCGCCGGCGAGCGCGAGTTCGGTCCCCTCGAAGCGAAGGACGAGCTCGCTGCGCTGGCGATTCTGCTTGCTGCGACCAAGCGGCACGGTGCGCTGCTTGCGGTCAACGATCGCGCGGATCTGGCGCTGGCCTCCGGTGCCGACGTGCTGCATCTCGGTCAGGGCGATCTGCCGGTGCACTACGCGCGTCAGATTCTGGGCCCGGACGTGGTGATCGGGCGTTCGACGCAGAACCGCGCGCAGTCCTCGCTCGCCGCGATCGAGGACGGCGTCGACTACTTCGCCGTCGGGCCGGTGTGGCCGACGCCCACCAAGCCCAACCGCTCGGCCGCCGGCCTGGAGACTCTCCGCGCCACCGCGGACTCGTTGCCGGAGCGGCCGTGGTTCGCCATCGGCGGCGTCGACGCGACCAACGTGGACCAGGTTCGAGCAGCCGGTGCCGATCGCATCGTGGTGGTCCGGGCGATCACCGAGGCTCGGGACCCACAGGCAGCAGCCCGCGAACTGGTCCGAGCGCTACAGGCCTAGAGCCAACCCAATACTGCGGACGGCATCAGCACCTGGACCGATTCCGGCAACCGGTCGCGAAGTCCGCGGTCGGCGGTGACCAGCGCCGTGAGATCTCCGCCCCGGTGGGCGTGGTCTGCGAGGGTGTCGTCACCGCTGCCGTCGGCGAGAATCACCGGGATGCGCGGGTCGTCCACCGTGGCGTCGCGGGCCCGGCCTTCGAGGACTGCTTCGATTCGGGTGAGCCAGCCGTACTGACCGCTCGGCAGTTCGACGGTGCGCGGCAGTGTCTCGGCGAGCGAGGTCAGCAGTGCGCCGGTGGATCCGGCGCGGTCCTTCCACCAGCCGTTCGGCCGCGAGCCGAGCACGTTGGCGGTGTCGAGCAGTACGCGCAGCGGCGCGGTGCGCAGCGACGGCCAGCTCGACGCGAACCCCGGGTGCAACGGGAGTTCGTCGACGATCGACTCCGGCACCCAGCGCAGTTCGGTGCTCTCGCCGTTGGGCACGGTGGTCAGCGCATGATCGGTATCGGCGATGACCGTGGTGTAGGACCAACCGCTCTCGACGCTCGCGGTGACTCGCTCGCTGCGGACGCTCAACTGTTCGGCGGCAATACCGGCTTCCTCGTGAGCCTCGCGCACCGCCGCATGCGCGGTGCTCTCGTGGGAGTCGCGGGCCCCACCGGGCAGGGCCCAGGTTCCGCCCTGGTGGCTCCACAGCGCACGGTGCTGCAGCAGCACCACAGGTTCGCCTGCATCGGACGGTGCGCGCAGCAACAGGCCGGCGGCGCCGTGCTTTCCCCAGTGCCGAGTGCCGTTCTCGCCGATCACCCAACCGTCCCCGTCACCACGCATACTCACCACCCTAGGTGAATCACCTGCCTGTAGTGGCTGCAGTACGGTCCGCCTACTTATATGCTCGGGTGCGTGATCGCGGCCGGTATTACCCCCTCCGCTGCCGTCCCCCCGACAACGGCTACGCCCGTCGGTGTCGCCGCAGGCAAGCCACCGGTTCGATACACGATGCGCTCGACGCCCGCGCGGTTGGTCGCGATGGGAGTCGCGCTGGTGGTGTTGGCGTTGACGGTCGGAAATCTGGCCTCCACCGCCGTGACCGATCGAGTCGACACCCTGGGCACCCTGTTGGTGCGCACCGAGCCCTTCGCAAACTCTGCACAGAATCTGTACGGGGCACTGTCGGTGGCCGACGCGGCCGCCGCAACCGCGTTCATCGCCGGTGGCCTCGAGCCGCCCGAGGTGCGCGAGAGGTACTCGCAGGCGCTCGGCGAGGCGTCGTCCGAGCTGATCGCGGCCTCGGCCGGAGTGACCGAGAACGACGCGGCCACCAGCGCGGTGCTCACGCAGATCGCCGCCGGTCTGCCGGTGTACAGCGGCCTGGTCGAGACCGCCAGAGCCAACAACCGGACCGGTAATCCGGTGGGCGCGGCGTATCTCGGCGAGGCGTCGACGATGATGCAGACGAGTTTGCTGCCGTTGGCCGAGAAGCTGTACACCGAGCAGGCGTCCCGAGTGTCGTCCGACCAGGAGCGCTTCACCAGTCCCCCGCTCTTCGCGATCGGGTCGCTGGTGTTCCTGTTGCTGATGACCGGCCTGGCTCAGTGGTACCTGTCGCGGACGACGCGCAGGACGCTGAACGTCGGATTCCTCACTGCCACAGGCGCTGTCGCCGGACTGCTCGGTTGGATGTTGGTGGTCGGTCTGATTTCGTCGATCGCCACCGACCGCGCGATCGACCGCGGAGTGTCTCCGCTGAAGTCCTACACGACGGGTTTCATTCTCGCGCAGCAGGCCAGGGCGGACGAGACCCTCGACCTCGCGCGCCGCGGCGGTGGCCAGGACTACGGACAGTCGTTCGACGCGAACGTTTCTCGGTTGACGGAGATGTTCCAGGGCGACACTGCGGTGATCGACGCCGTGAACACGTGGTCCACCTCCCATTCCCGGATCGATTCCGCTCTCGAGGTCGGCGACTTCAACGGCGCGGTCGCCATCGCCACCGGTACCGGCGAGTCCGATTCGGCGGCCGCGTTCACCGCGCTGGACAGCGTTCTGGTCGACGGAATAGAGAATGCTCGACGCGAATTGCGGTCCAACATCGATCGCTCGGTGTGGGTACTGTCCGGACTGTCCGACGGCGCGTACGTCCTGACCATCGCCGCCTCGGTGGCGTTCGGTATCGGCTTGTTCCCGAGGCTGCGTGAGTACCTGTGAAACGTCTTCTGGCCGTAGCCATCCTGGTCACTGCGCTGGTAGCCGGCTGCGCTACTCCGGAAAGCACTGCGCCGCAAGTGGAGACGACGTTCACCGAACCGCCGCTGCCGGACGGTGCGTCCGTCGCCGCTCGGCCCACGGAAAGCCCGGCCGACGACGAGTGTGCCCGCCCCACCGCCAGCCTGCGCCCGCTGCCGACCGGCACCGATGCGCCGCCGGTACCGCAGCCGACCATCGACGCACTGCGCGCCAAGGGCCGCCTGGTCGTCGGGTTGGACACGGGCAGCAACCTTTTCAGCTTCCGAGATCCGATGACCGGGCAGCTGGTCGGGTTCGATGTCGACATCGCCCGGGAGGTCTCGCGAGACCTGTTCGGTGATCCGAATCGCTTGGACTTCCGCATCCTCACCTCCGCAGAGCGGCTCGAAGCTCTGGAGAATTCGTCGGTGGACATGGTGGTCAAGACCATGACCATCACGTGTGCTCGCCGCCAGGAAGTCCAGTTCTCCACCGTGTACTTCCAAGCGCAGCATCGTGTTCTGGTGGTGCAGGGTTCGGGTATCCGCGGAGTCGAGGACCTGGCCGACAAGCGGGTGTGCGCGGTGGAGGGCACCACCTCGCTGCGACGCATCCAGCGGGTGCAACCCGCCGCGACCGTGGTGACGGTACCGATGTGGTCGGACTGCCTTGTCGTACTGCAGCAACGGCAGGTCGACGCCGTCAGCACCGACGACGCGATCCTCGCCGGTCTCGCGGCACAGGATCCGTATCTCCAGATCGTCGGCGAGAGTCTGAGTCCGGAGCCGTACGGGGTGGGAATCAACAAGAACGACGAGGATCTGGTGCGATTCGTCAACGGGACGTTGGCTCGCATCCGCGCCGACGGGACGTGGAATCGCATCTACGACCGGTGGCTGACGGTGCTCGGTCCCTCCCCCGGTCCACCCACTGCGTCGTACAGCGATTAGGGGCCCGACATGGACGACGACGAACAGCAGCCCACGGCCCCGGCGCAGCGAACACAGGCCGTGTCTAGGACCGACGACGGCGAACGCACACAGGCCGTTTCTAGAACACAGGCCGTTTCGAGAACACAGGCCGTCCCGGCAACCGACGGAGTGGAGCGGACGCAGGCCGTCTCGAGGTCACCGGTCGAGGACCGAACCGCGACCACGCTCGCGCGGACGGGTCGGTCCAGATCCGGTCGATCGCGCAGCACCGGTATTCGACGTCGACTCGGCGGCGGCCTGGTGGACGTGCCGCGCGTGGATCCGGTCGATCCCGCGACTGCGGTGATGTCGGATCCGTCCGTGCCGCAACACAAGCGGTTCTGTTGGAAGTGCAACGCGAAGGTGGGGCGCAGCGAGCCGGGCGAGCCCGATGTGTCCATGGGCATCTGCCCGCACTGCGGCGCAACGTTCGACTTCACTCCGTTGCTCGAACCGGGCGATCGTGTGGTCGGCCAGTACGACGTTCAGGGTTGCATCGCGCACGGTGGCCT
This sequence comes from Rhodococcoides navarretei, assembly GCF_038069675.1. Taxonomy (NCBI): domain Bacteria; kingdom Bacillati; phylum Actinomycetota; class Actinomycetes; order Mycobacteriales; family Nocardiaceae; genus Rhodococcoides; species Rhodococcoides navarretei. Next base: position 803,596 of record NZ_JBBPCN010000001.1, on the reverse strand, counting down.
CGGCTGGATCTATCTCGCCATCGACCGCAACGTCAGCGACCGCTGGGTGGTACTCAAGGGACTGCTGCACTCCGGTGACGAGGAGGCCCATGCGGTCGCGGTGGCGGAGCGTCAGTTCCTCGCCGAGGTCGCGCACCCCGGCGTGGTGAAGATCTACAACTTCGTCGAGCAGCCCCGCAGGGACGGGTCGACCGTCGGCTTCATCGTCATGGAATACGTCGGCGGCCGTTCGCTGCGAGACATCCTCACCGCCTGCGGCGACGGCGCGCGTCTGCCCGTCGAGCAGGCACTTGCCTACGTGCTCGAAGTGCTTCCTGCACTGGGCTATCTGCATTCGATCGGTCTGGTCTACAACGACCTCAAACCGGAGAACATCATGGTCTCCGACGACCAGATCAAGCTCATCGACCTCGGTGCGGTGGCCGGCATCGAGGACTACGGCTACCTGTACGGCACGGTCGGCTATCAGGCCCCGGAGATCGTGAAGACGGGACCGACGGTGGCGTCGGACATCTTCACGGTGGGTCGGACGCTGGCAGTGCTCACGCTGGACATGCCGTCGAAGAACGGCAAGTACCTCGACGGCCTTCCCACTGCCGAGGAATCCGAAGTATTGCAACAATTTCCGTCGCTACACCGACTTCTGCTACGCGCCACCCACGGGGATCCGACGCGGCGGTTCCGATCCGCGGACGAGTTCGCCGGCCAGGCCACCGGCGTGTTGCGCGAGATTCTGGCCATCAAGACCGGTGTCGAGCGGCCGGGGCTGTCGACCGTGTTCAGCCCACCCCGCACGACGTTCGGCACCGAGCACTCGGTGGGCCGCACCGACACCTACGTGGACGGTACGGTGCGCCACGAACGGATGACGGCAGCCGAAGTGGTTGCTGCGCTACCGGTCCCACTGGTGGATCCCAGCGACCCCAGCGCGCCGCTGCTCGCAGCAGCAGTACATGTCGAACCACAGCAGACCCTGGATTCACTGCAGCACGCCAAACGCAACGGCATCGAACGCGTCACGGCCGGTGCGGAGTCGACTCGCTCCAGCCCGGCGGAACTCGGTCTCGAGATCACCCTCGCCGAGGTCAAGGCCAATTTGGATCTCGGGAACGTCGTCGAAGCAACCGAGGTTCTGTCCAAGGTCCAGTCGACCGACCACACCGCAGATCCCTGGCGTGTGCAGTGGTACTCGGGTCTCATTGCCCTGCTGCATCACGAATACCATTCTGCGTTCACCAATTTCGACAACGTACTCGGCGCAATGCCCGGTGAGCTCGCACCCAAGCTCGCTCTCGGAGCGACCTCGGAATTGCTGGGCCATGTCGCCGCAGGCAACGACGAGGAGGCCGAGAAGTGGCGCGCTCGAGCCGAGGATCTGTACCGGGCGGTGTGGCGAACCAACCGGGGCATCGTCAGCTCGGCGTTCGGCTTGGCCAGACAGTTGCAGCGACGCGGTGATCAGACCGGTGCGATCGCCGCGCTGGATCAGGTGCCGATCAGTTCGCGGCACTACTCCATGGCCCGCATGACGAGTGTACTGACTCTGCTGATGGACAGGTCGCGAGCCGAGCTGTCCGAGGCGGATTTCCGTTCTGCCGCAAGACGAGTGGCGCTGCTGCCCAAGGCCGAGAGCCGGGCGCTACAGATGCGGACGCTGGTATTGGCGACGGCCCTCGACTGGATCGTCTCCGGCCACGCCGCCACAGCAGAACGGGAGCCCATTCTCAGCGTTCCGTTCACCGAGGACGGGTTGCGGCGCGGTACCGAGAAGGGCCTGCGAGCGCTTGCCCGCAACGCCACCGATCGCGCCCACCGTTTCTCGTTGGTGGATCTGGCGAATGCGATCAGGCCGCGGTCGCTGTTCTAGCGGTACGTCAGGAGCGAACCAGATCGTCCGTCGCTCGGGCGATCGCCAATTCCTCGTTGGTCGGCACCACCAGGACCGTGACGGTGGACGAGTCGGTGGAAATCACCCGAGCCTTCTTGCTGCGCAGGGAATTTCGATCGGCGTCGATCTCGATCCCGAAGCCCTCCAGGTTCGCCAGGGCGTCCGCGCGCACCGCTGCGGCGTTCTCACCGACACCGGCAGTGAACGTGATGACGTCGAGCCGGCCCAGCCCGATCATGTACGCACCGATGTACTTGCGCAGGCGGTGGATGTAGACGTCGTACGCCAGGCGCGCGGCGGCGTCGCCGTCGTCGATGCGTTGCTGCAGTTGCCTGAAGTCGTTGACCCCGGACAGTCCGATCAACCCGGAACGACGGTTGAGCAGGGCATCGATGTCGTCGACACTCATGTTTGCGCTGCGACGCAGGTGCATGATCACACCGGGGTCGATATCCCCACTGCGGGTGCCCATCACGAGACCTTCCAACGGCGTCAGACCCATCGAGGTGTCGACTGCCTTGCCGCCCGCCACAGCCGAGGCCGAGGCTCCGTTGCCCAGGTGCAGCACGATCTGATTCAGGTGTTCGAGATCGCGTTCCAAGAACTGCGCCACCTGGTCGGAGACGTAGTGATGAGAGGTGCCGTGGAAGCCGTAGCGCCTGATGTCGTGCTCGGCGGCGACGGTTGCGTCGATGGCGTAGGTCGCGGCCGCGTCGGGCAGGGAATGAAAGAAGGCGGTGTCGAACACGGCCACGTGCGGCACGTTCGGCAGTTGCTTCCTGGCGACCTCGATTCCCAGCACGTTCGGCGGATTATGCAGTGGTGCAAGGTTGCTGAGATCGGAGATCTGTTGCACGACGGCGTCGTCGATGATCGTCGGACGGTAGAAGACCGTCCCGCCGTGGACTACGCGATGCCCGACGGCGGTGACGACCGATTCCAGTGCGACGCCTGCATCGGAGAGCATCTCGAACGCCAGGGCCAGACCGGCACCGTGATCGGCGATGTGCTGGGTGCGCTCGACACTCTCGCCCCGGTGATCGAGTTCGACTCGGCCGTCGGATTCACCGATGCGCTCGACGAGCCCACTGGCCACGGACTCCCCCGAGCCGGGATCGACGAGTTGGAACTTGACCGAGGACGAACCGGAGTTGACGACGAGGATACTCACTTGCCCTCCTGCTCGGCTGCGTCCGAAATGCCCTGCGCCTGAATCGCCGTGATGGCCACGGTGTTGACGATGTCTTCCACGAGAGCGCCCCGAGACAGGTCGTTGACGGGCTTGCGGAGGCCCTGGAGAACAGGCCCGACGGCGACGGCACCGGCGCTGCGCTGGACGGCCTTGTACGTGTTGTTGCCGGTGTTGAGGTCCGGGAAGATGAACACCGTTGCTCGGCCCGCGACGTCGGAATCGGGGAGCTTGGATGCGGCCACGGACGGTTCGATCGCCGCGTCGTACTGAATCGGACCCTCCACGAGCAGTTCCGGATTCCGTTCGCGCACAAGTGCGGTCGCTTGCCGAACCTTGTCGACATCGGCTCCGGAACCGGACTCACCGGTGGAGTACGAGAGCATGGCCACCCGCGGTTCGATCCCGAACTGCGCCGAGGTCTGCGCCGAGGACACGGCGATGTCGGCGAGCTGCTCGGCCGTCGGGTCGGGTACGACGGCGCAGTCCCCGTAAGCGAGAACACGATCGGACAGGCACATCAGGAAGATCGACGACACCGTCGACACGCCCTCGGTGGTCTTGATGATCTCGAACGACGGCTTGATGGTGTGCGCGGTGGTGTGCGCGGCACCGGAGACCATGCCGTCCGCAATTCCCTTGTGCACCATCATCGTTCCGAAGTACGAGATGTCTGTCATGATCTCGCGGGCGCGGTCGATCGTCATGCCCTTGTGCTTGCGCAGCTCGGTGTACTCGGCCGCGAAGTCCTCGGCGTAGTCGCAGTTCTTGGGGTCGAGAACCGTTGCACTGTCGAGATCGACGCCCAGTTCCGATGCGCGTCGACGGATGGGACCTTCTTCGCCGAGGATCGTCAGGTCGGCAACCTGCCGCTGCAGCAGGCGTCCGGCGGCCCGGAGGATACGATCGTCGCCACCCTCGGGAAGCACGATGTGTTTGCGGTCGGCACGAGCCCGATGGATCAGCTGGTACTCGAACATCTGCGGGGTCGTGATGGTGGGGATCGCGATATCGAGCCGCTCCAGAAGTGTTTTCGCATCCACTCGCTGTTCCATCAACCCCAGCGCAGTGTCGACCTTGCGCTGCGAGCCCACCGCGACGCGGCCGCGGGTCTGCGCTGCAGCTGAGGCGGTATCGAAGGTGCCGAGCTCGGTGGTCAGGATCGGCAACCGGGGGCCGAGCCCCGCCACCAGACGAGCGATCGCCGGGTGCGGCTCGATGCCACCGTTCATGATGATACCGGCGAGAGACGGAAAGCCCTCCGCCTCATGGGCATTGACGAGAGCGAGCAACACGTCGGATCGGTCCGCAGGTGCGATGACGACAACGCCCTCGGTGAGGCGTTCGAGGATGTGCTCGGCCGTCATACCACCGACCATGACCCGCAACGCTTCTCGCTGCAGCAGCGACGAGTCACCGGAGTACAACTTACCGTCCACCGCCTCGAGCAGTTCCGCCATCGTCGGCGCGACGAGGAGCGGAATCTCCGGCAGTGACCACGCAGGCACCCCGACCGACGCCAACGCATCGGTGACCGCATCGAGATCGTCCGGCGCACAACGGTTCGCCACGACCGCGGCCAAATGGGCATGGTGCTGACGCAGTTCGCCCTGGCACAGGGTGGCCAACTGCGCGATCTCGTCGGGCGTGCGACCGGAACCGCGGAGCGCAAGCAGCACGGGCGCACCGAGATTGACGGCGATGCGGGCATTGAAGCCGAGTTCACTCGGGCTACCGACGTCGGTGTAATCGCTGCCCACGATCACAACGGCGTCGCACTGGGAAGCCACCTCATGGTACCGATCGACGATCTTGCTGAGCGCTGCATCCTGATCGGAGTGCACCTGCTCGTACGTGACACCGAGCGACTGCTCGTACGTCAGATCTGCCGTGGTGTGCTCGACGAGCAACTCGAGGATGTAGTCGGGTTCCTCGGTGGATCGGGCGATGGGACGAAACACACCTACCCGGGCTGCGGACGCGGCGAGCATCTGCAGCACCCCGAGCGCGATGGTCGACTTCCCGCTGTCCCCTTCCGGCGAGGCGATGTAGATGCTCGAGGGATACATGTCCGACGCGTCGGTGCCGCTGGGCTCAGCCATGGCAGACAGCCTAGTAGGGGTCGTTCCGCAGGCTCCACTCCTGCCTAGTAGGGGTCGTTCCGCAGGCTCCACTCCTGCCAGATAAGGGTCGTTCCGCAGGCTCCACTCCTGCCCAGTGGGTTGGGGTGTTGACACCGGGCGCGGTCGGGTTGTCCCATGAACCATGGCCGAATCACCGTTCCCGGATGTGCGCTGGGGCAGCGAAACCTCGTTCATCCGCAAGCCCGCCGTGAAGTTCGCGTCGACGAAGCCCGGTTCCTGGGTCATCAGGAACCTTGCAGGCGTCGACCGGTGGTTGCTGACCAAATCCGACGGCCGCTTCACCGTCCTCGGACCCATCGCGGCACCGGTGGTGTTGTTGACCACCACCGGCCGTAAGTCCGGCAAGCCCAGGACGAGTCCGCTGCTCTACTACCGGGAGGACGACAAGATCTACGTCGTCGGATCCAATTTCGGTCAACAGCACCACCCGGCGTGGACGTCGAACCTCCTCGCCGACCCGAAGGCCGTCGTGGCCATCGGCGGCAAGAAAATTCCGGTGACGGCAACCCGCATCACCGGCGACGAGAAGGCCCGCATCTACCGACAGTTCGACGCGATGGTCGAGGTGTACGGCGAATACGAAACCCGGACCGACCGTGACATGCGATTGTTCGCACTCACGGCCGATCTCTAGCCCTCTCGGGAGTCAGCCGAGCTTGCGTAGGCGCGGCGCGAGGTCCTTCTCAAAGAGTTCGAGGAACCGCTTCTGATCGTGGCCCGGCGCGTGGAACACCAGGTGATTCAGACCGGCATCGGTGTACTGCTTGACCTTCTCCACTGCCTCGTCGGGGTCCGAAGCCACGATCCAGCGCTTGGCGACCTGCTCGATCGGCAGCTCGTCGGCGGCCTTCTCCATCTCGATGGGGTCGTCGATCGAGTGCTTCTGCTCGGGCGTCAGAGACAGCGGGGCCCAGAAGCGGCAATTCTCCAGCGCCAGTTCGGGGTCGGTGTCGTAGCTGATCTTGATCTCGATCATCTTGTCGATCTCACCGGCGTCGCGCTCGGCCTTGCCCGCGCCCTCTTCCACGGCCGGAAGCAGCTTGTCGGTGTAGAGCTCCATGCCCTTGCCCGAGGTGCAGATGAATCCGTCGCCCGCGCGTCCTGCATACCGCGCGACGACGGGTCCGCCGGCCGCGATGTACACCGGGATGCCGCCCTCGGGAACGTCGTAGATCGACGCGCCCTTGGTCGTGTAGTACTCGCCCTCGAAGTCGACGCGGTCGCCGAGCCACAGCTCGCGCATCAAGCGCACCGACTCACGCAGCCGCGCGAAACGTTCCTTGAATTCCGGCCACTCGCCGGTGAATCCGGTGGCGATCTCGTTGAGTGCTTCGCCCGTACCCACGCCGAGCATGATGCGTCCCGGGTACAGGCACCCCATCGTCGCGAATGCCTGCGCGATGACCGACGGGTTGTAGCGGAACGTCGGTGTCAGTACCGAGGTGCCGAGCTGAATTGTGTTCGTACGCTCACCGACGGCCGTCATCCAGGCGAGCGAGAACGGGGCGTGCCCACCCTCGTGCCGCCACGGCTGGAAGTGGTCGCTGACCGTCGCCGAATCCATCCCGTGCTGCTCTGCGAGTACACCGAGCTCGACCAACTCACGCGGTCCGAATTGCTCCGCCGATGCCTTGTATCCGAGCTTGAGACCCTGCGCCACGCCGAACTCCTGTCGTTGGTCGTCTAGTCCTTCGATTGTGCACCTGTGGTGGTTCGCCACGCTCTACTGGATCCCCAGAACCGTGACCACTGCCGCCAGTACCGCCACCGAACCGATACCCACGGCGAATATCCACAAGTCTCGCGATTCCGGCATCGGCGCACCGTTCTCCAAGGCATCTCGGACGCGCATCCACCGCCGTAGGCCGATGATCGGTGCCGCGGCGGCGAGTCCGATCAGAATCAGGCCGAGTGCCGTCCGTACCCATCCCGTACTGAAATCAGGAACGAGGTGGACGATCGCAATTCCGCCCGCGAGCAGGCCTAGCGACGTCCGCAACCAGGCAAGAAACGTGCGTTCGCTGGCAAGCGTGAACCGCTCGTCGGGGCGCGTCACGCCGGAGCGGTGATGCGTTCGCGGATGAGTCGGGCAACGAGTTCAGGATCGTCGGGGGTGAAGACCGGCGAGATGCGGCGGATGGTGAGCACCACTGCAGTGTCCTTCTTGGGACGCATCACGTCCAGCGGAAGCCACTGGTCGTCGGTCGACGCACCCCATAGCCGCCACCGCCCGTTCCAGTTGCCGAGGACGGCTGTGTCGACGGCGCGGATCTTGTCGTACGGCACGAACTTTTTCGTGGCCAAGGGGAAGTAGTAGTGCCTCAGGGTGACACCGGCCTCGTCGAGAAGAACCAGCCCGTCGTCGTAGATCACATCGCCATTTATTCGCACAGGTAACGGTATGTCTTCGAGCTCAGAGCACGCAACAGCGGATTTCGGAACCTATCTCGGGTTCGGTGCGGGCGTTCTCACCAACGTCAGGTGAGACGTCCGACGTAGCTCGAATCCGATGGACAAGTAGAGCTCGATGGCGCGCACATTCGCGTCCGACGCATGGAGGAACGGCTCCTCGCCACGGGCGCGGATACCGTGACCGATGGCGCGAACCAGATCGGCCGCCAGCCCCTGCCCGCGGAACGCCGGGTCGGTGCACACCGCACTGATCTCCGTCCATCCCGGCGGGTGCATGCGCTCGCCCGCCATCGCGATCAGAGCCCCGCCGCGTCGGACTCCGAGGTACGTGCCGAGTTCGATGGTCCGAGGCAAAAACGGCCCGGGCTCGGTGCGGCGAACCAGATCGAGCATCTCGGGGACGTCCACAGCGGTCAGCTCTACCGCCTCGGCGAAGGGCCGCGTTTCGAGATGCGTGCCGATCAGCTGCACCAAACCGAATGTCTCCACATGCGACCACCCCGCGGGCAATTCACGTTCCGGACCGTCGATCCCCACCACGGTGCGCGGGCCGAACAGGGCCGCAATGTCCTCCCAGTCCTGAGGTTCGAGGACATCGGGGTGAACCAGAAACGGAGACACCTCGGGATCGGCACGGATTATCCGCCCGCGCCGGACTGCGAACCGCGCCAACGCGCCTTCGAGGGAATTGCGGATGGGGTCGTCGAGTAGATGAGCGGACACAGCAAATAGAGTCGCACGAACAGTCTTCGGGTCGACGCGCCGTCCGAGCCAGACGCCAATACTTATACCGGTATAGTTATTCGTCACACGACGAAAGGCAGACCATGATCGAAATCCTCCCGCCGAGCAAGATCCCTCTCGCACGCAAATCGGGAGCACTGGTCGCCGAAATTCTCCAGACCGTCCGCGAGCGTGCCACCGTCGGCACCAATCTGCTCGAGATCGACGAGTGGACCAAAGACATCATCCTCGGGGCCGGGGCAACGTCCTGCTATGTCGACTACGCACCGTCCTTCGGCCGCGGCCCTTTCGGTCACTACATCTGCACCTCCGTCAACGATGCAGTGCTACATGGACTTCCGCACGACTATGCCCTGGCCGACGGCGATCTGCTGACTCTCGATCTCGCCGTGATCCTCGGCGGCGTTGCAGCGGACTCCGCCATCAGCTTCGTCGTCGGCGATCCCCGAAAAGAAGACACCGCAATGATCGACGCCACCGAACGGGCGTTGGCCGCAGGAATCGCTGCGGCGCGGCCGGGAAACAAGATCGGCGACATCTCGCACGCCATCGGCACAGTCCTCCGCGAAGCCGGCTACCCGATCAACATGCAGTTCGGTGGCCACGGAATCGGCTCCACCATGCATCAGGACCCGCACGTGTCCAACAACGGGCGGCCGGGCCGCGGCTACGGCCTTCGCCCCGGCCTGATGCTGGCACTCGAGCCCTGGATCATGGAAGACACCGACGAACTCGTCACCGACGAGGACGGATGGACTCTGCGGAGTACGACGGGATGCCGCACGGCGCACAGCGAGCACACGGTGGTCATCACCGACGACGGTGCCGAGATCATGACGCTCCGCTCATCCTGACCCGACGGCCACGGGGTCGACCGGTGCGATCACAGCGAGTGGGTCCCTGACGGAACTGCCGACGATGTTGCGTAACGCCTGACCGTCACTTCGGCAGAGCAGCAGTTCTGCGTCGACGATTTCGCCGGACCACCACGAACACGAGCAGTGCAACCAGAACCACGGCGATCACGGCACCGAGTGCTGTCGCGCCGCGGAAGCCCGGCGCGCTGGTGTCGAGGGTGCGTTCACCGGCGTGAGCGGCATTGCTGGTGCCGAGGACGATCGTGAGCGTCAACAAGTTCGGGATGGCCGTCACTACAGCCAGGATCACGGCTCCGATGGCGAGCTGCTTGCCCGCCCTACCCTTGCGTACCGACCAGGCGCTCCAGAAGAGCACCAGCGGCGCGAACGTGCAGACGATGCCGAACAACAGGCCCCACAGAATGCCCTTGGTGAACGTACGATCCGCGAGACTCTCGACCCGCAGACTCCACCAGCGCGGCAGGAATGCGGCGAGGACGAAGTACGCGATCAACAACAGAACGATGCCGGCTCCGACGAGGATGCCCCGTCTCTTCCAGTTCGCCGAGCTGGTCGACGGTGCGGGCGTGGTCGGATCGGCAGTCATGAGGACATGGTAGATCGTGCCGAGCGGTACCCCACTCGAGTCGAGACCCGATCGTTAGCTCTCCTGTCCGCACAGCAACCCTGGACCGCCACCACGTGGACGCTGAATTCGCTGCGAGCGCCCGTTGCAATCACGCTGACTCGAAAGCCGGGCGCTACCGATCCCCGTCCGTCGACCTTCAGGAAGATCCGGTCTCCCGCTCGAAAGCCGGTCGAGTTCATACGCCCCACGCCAACCGGTCGAAGCGAAACAACCGTCCATCAATCGATCTCGTCAGGTTTCGTCGTGAGACGCAGTCCCGCTACCAACACCCGCGCCATTTTTCGTGGGTCGTAGCGGGGATCCGTTGCACCGATACACAGGTTTCCGACCGCGCGCATCAGCTCCAGTGCGGTCTGCCCCGGCGCAATCTCCCCCGAGTCCGCAGCGGCGTCCAGCAGTGACTCGCACACGGGAACAAGCCGATCCAGAAAGTAGCTGTGCAAGGTTTCGAATCCGCCGCTGTCCGACTGCATCGCTTCGGCCAGACCGTGTTTGGTGACCAGGAAGTCGACGAATCGGTCGATCCACAGCACCAACGCGGCGTGCGGTGATTCGCGGCCCGCGAGAAGCTCCTGACCCGCGACGGCACACGCTTCGACCTGATGCCGGAAGACAGCAACGACGAGATCACCACGCGTCGGGAAGTGCCGATAGATGGTTCCGACGCCGACGCCGGCCCGCCGGGCAATCTCGCGCACCGGCACCTCTACTCCCGAGTCGACGAATGCAGACGCGGCCGCGTCGAGCAAGGTCGCTTCGTTCCGCCTCGCATCCGCCCGTTTCCTGGGCTGCTCGGCTTCTGCCTCGGTCACAGTCCCTCCAGGTATCGACAAACGGAACACCGTTCCGTATGTTGGTTTACGGAACGTTGTTCCGCTTTTGCACACAGTAGCCCCACAGTGGCCAAGAGGAGATCACCATGCAGTACCGCACCCTGGGACGAACCGGCGTCCAGGTCAGCACGCTCTCGCTCGGCGCGATGAACTTCGGAGCCATCGGGCGCACCACGCAAGACGAGGCCACCGCGATCGTCGATGCCGCACTCGAGGGCGGCATCAACCTCATCGACACCGCGGACATGTACAGCCAGGGGCAGTCCGAGGAGATGGTCGGCAAGGCGATCGCAGGTCGGCGCGAGAATGTCGTGCTAGCCACGAAAGTGTTCAACCCGATGGGCGACGAACGGAACCATCAGGGCAGCTCCCGCCGCTGGATCGTCACCGAACTCGAGAACAGCCTGCGCCGACTCGACACCGATCACGTCGACCTCTACCAGATACACCGATGGGATCCCACGACGAGTGACGAGGAAACCCTCTCCGCCCTGACGGATCTGCAGAGAGCCGGGAAAATTCGCTACTTCGGATCCTCCACCTATCCGGCGTACCGAACCGTGCAGGCGCAGTGGGCCGCGAAGGAACACCATCTCGCACGGTTCGTCACCGAACAGCCGCCGTACTCGATCCTGCAGCGCGGCATCGAATCTCACGTCCTTCCTGTCACCCAGGAATACGGCATGGGTGTACTCGCGTGGAGCCCCCTGGCGGGCGGATTCCTCTCCGGTGCCATCCGGGCAGGACAGGCCGCGACCTCCCAACGCGCCACGATGATGCCCGAACGCTTCGGTCCCGACACTCCCACCGGACAGGCCAAACTCGACGCTGTGGAGAAACTTGTCGCGGTAGCCGACGATGCCGGGCTGACGTTGATCCAACTCGCTCTCGGTTTCGTGACCGCCCATCCGGGAGTCACCAGTGCGATCGTCGGGCCTCGTACTGTCGCCCATCTACACTCGCAACTCGCTGCGGCCGACACCGTCCTGACCGGCGACATCCTCGACAGGATCGACGAGATCGTCTTGCCCGGTGTCGATCTCGCTCCCGGCGACAAGTTCGACACCCCACCCGCGCTGCTCGACGCATCACTGCGGAGACGCTGACATGGCAAGTTTCGGGATTATGACTCCTCCGCAGAACGTCTCTTACGCAGACCTTCTCCGGGTGTGGTGCGAGGCAGACGGCATCGCGGAGATCGAGCATGCGTGGCTGTTCGATCACCTCATGCCCATCGGCGGCGACCTCGACGGCCCGATCTTCGAGGGTTGGACCATGCTGGCCGCACTCGCCGCACAGACCGAGCGGATCAGACTCGGAATCATGGTCACCAGCAACCGCATTCGCCCACCGGCGATCCTCGCAAAAATCGCTACTACGGTCGACGCGGTCTCGCACGGTCGGCTGGACTTCGGCATCGGTGCCGGGTCACGGCCGAGTGTGCCGATGGCGCGACGGGAATACGACGGCAGCGGTCTTCCGTACAGTGACGCCGCGGAAGCCGTAGCGCGGCTGGGTGAATCGCTCACCGTGATTCGCAAGCTCTGGACCGAGGACGAACCGTTCGACTTTCACGGTGCCCACGTCGATCTCGTGGGGGCGTTCCAGAACCCGAAACCTGTTCAGCGACCGGGCCCACCGATCGTCATCGGCGGCCGAGCAGCAGGTGTGCTGCGTCTCGTCGCCGCGCACGCCGACACATGGAACATCCCCGGCGGGGACCTCGACGATGCACTCGACCGAGCGAGGTTACTCGACCGATTCTGTGACGAGATCGGGCGCGATCCGGCGACGATCACCCGATCGATCGCTCTCGGGGTGTCGTTCGAGGAACCCGAGAAGACGAGAAACGACATCGGCGACGCCGTGGCCGCGGGATTCGATCATGTCGTTCTCATCCTGTCGGGCCCCTACCCCGACGGCATCGCGCACCGAGTGACCGAGGAGTTCATCGATCGCTCGTAAGAACCCATGCGCCGGGCCTTGTCCTCACGGAATCAGGACGAACTTTCCACGCGGGTGTGTCGATTGCAGTTCGGCATGCGCCTTCGCGACGTCGTCGAGCGGGAAGGTCTTGGCAACAGTCACTTCGAACACGCCTGCACCTGCCTGCTCCAGCAGCACCGGCGATGCGAGGCGTCGGCGCTCCATGCTCGCCGGCCCACCGACGGTGAGAAACCCGTCCGACGATGCCCGCCCGAAGGCTGCCGTGCTGACCAATCTCGAACTGTTCGTGAGCAATTCGAGTGATACGTCGACGGCCTCATCGGTGCCCACCGTGTCGATTGCCGCATCCACCCCATTCGGTGCGGCTGCTCGCACACGGTCGATGAGTCCGTCGCCGTACTCGACGGGCTCGGCACCGTAGGCCCGAAGTGCATCGTGGTTCTGTCGGCGCGCAGTCCCGATGACGGTGGCACCGCGCTCCCGAGCGAGCTGAGCCACCACGGACCCGACGCCGCCTGCCGCCCCGTGCACGAGAACCGTGTCTCCGCTCGTGACACCGACGGATTCCAACGCGTCGTATGCAGTTCCGGCCACGGCCAGTACGCCAGCAGCAACGTTCCAATCCAACGCTTCCGGCTTCGGGAACACGAACCGTGCAGGAACCAGAATCCGCTCGGCGTACGTACCGTTCTGGCCTGACACGATCACTTCGTCGCCGACGGCGATAGGCCCGACCGGTCCCTCGACACCTTCGCCGACCGCGACGACGATGCCCGACGCCTCGCTGCCCAGTGGGATCGGAAGCTTCGATGCATCGGTGCCGAACGCACCGCTGTAGCTCTTGTAGTCGAAGGGGTTGACGCCGATCGCCTTCACCTCGACCAGAACCTCGCCTTCGGACGGCTCGGGTAGCTCTCGTTCGACGATCTCGATGGCGTCCGGTCCACCGTAGGACGCTGCAACTGCGGCTAGTGTCATAGGCAGTACAACGGTCGACACGACGCCGTTGTTCCGCTCGAAACCGAGGTGCAGACCGAGACGCCGTTCACAGCGCAGCGAAAGCTGTCCCAAGATACTCGAACGCAGAGGCCGCGTTTACCGGTCAGACGGCCACCGACAGTTCAGCGCATTCGCTGCCTTCCGGACCTGAATGAAGCTGCTGCTGAGCAGTATTCGATGCGTCGGTGACCACGCGTTGCATCCAATACGCGACTGTTCGATCAGTGGCGGCAAACCGATCCAGCACGTCCATGCACAGCCAGGTCGCGACCGAGAAATCCTGTTCCACTCCGTCGAGCCCGATCAGCGCCAACTCGTCGGCCACGGCGATGAGAGCGCGATCGACACCGGAACTACGACGCTCGAGCCACCCCAACGCCCGCCGGAGGTACTGCCAATCGGCCGCGGGCACAGAGCTGGTGGCCGATTGCTTGCACAGTTCCGCCGTCGCAACGAGCGCGTCCACAACCGGTGTCGACAGTGCACCGTCGAGTTCGGCGAGCATGCCCCGATCGGAATCCAAAAGGTCGGCCATGTAGCGCCAACGCGCCGGAAGGGCGACATCCTCGGGCCACAGATCCGTCGTACCGAACTGGAGTCGCGTGATCAGTTCCTTCGGTGAACTGCCCGAAGCGGCGAAACGAAATGCGTCGTTCATGTCGATCATCCCCACTGGGTCAACACACAACATCGGACACCGGCTCGACACTCGAGCTCGGAGAGACAGCCAAGCAGTGGCTTTCGTCACCGATGCAAGCAACGCTGCTGTGGTCGTTACGTCCGCCTTGGGGGATATTGAACGCCGCCACCAGCATCTACGCGACTCGTCGTTACCAAAAATCGATAACGTCACACTGGTGGCCGATGTGTAATCCACCACATAGTGCAGCGCTCCGACCGGGCCGTTTCGACTGCTGAGTGCGAGCAAGAACGTGTGTTCGAAAACTTGTCGGAGGGTCGCGATAGATTCTGTTCATGCTTTCGGGGGACGGCGGATCAGGGGTGGACGGCATCGAGACGGTGCCGCCCGCCCCTGAGGTGTCCGATCCCGAACTCTCGGTGCTGGTGGATCGTGTGGAGTCCGCGGTCGCGGAGTTGGCCGGGCGGGCGTCGGTGTCGTGGACGAACGCCGACCGGCGTGCGGTGATCCAACGGATGGAAACGCTCACCCGATCGGTGACCGCCTACTCGCACTCCTGGCTCAACGAGCTGATCGCTCAACACGGCCTCGATGTGTATCCGGGGTCGGTGCCGTGCTCGGTGGCATGGATGCTGCGGATCACCCCACGAACAGCAGGCGCACGAGTACGCCTGGCTGCCGAATTGGGGGATCGCACCGCACTCTCGGGCGAGGTTCTGCCGCCGTTGCTGCCGCATACCGCCGACGCATTGCGGGCCGGGTTGCTCGACGCCCAGCACGTGCAGATGATCCGCGAATTCTTCAAGCACTTGCCTGCCAGTGTGGATCCGCAGACCCGCGATCTCGCCGAGGAGCAGTTGGTGGGCTTCGCGTCGACCAGACGGCCCGACGATTTTGCGCCGTTGGTGGCGAACCTGGATTCGATCCTCAACCCCGACGGCGATCACGACGAGGACGAGGACGAGGACGGTAAGCCCAAGCCACGCAAGCGACGCGATGCTTTCTTCTACCTCGGCGAACAAGGTGCCGACGGCATGTCGGAAGGCAAATTCTGCGTCGACCCCGAGTTGCGGGCTTACCTCGAGGCCCTGTTCTCCAAAGCCGCGAAACCCGGCATGTACAACCCTGCCGACGGACAACCGATCACCGACGAAGAGACCGACAGCGACGAGACCTCCGGCGAGGACACCAAGAGCCCCCCAGGCGCGAGCGACGGTGCACGTCCCGATTCTGCAGCAGCCGAACCGGATTCGTCCGTATCGGGTGGGGTCTCCGATACCGAGACACCACCGCTACCGGAGCCGAAACACGGGTGGCGAGATGATGCGGGACTGTGGGGCGACGGTCCATGTGACAGTGACGGCTCTTGCGGCGACGGCGACTGCGACGGCGACTGCGGAGGTGGCCACTGCGGTGACGACTGCGGAGGTGGCCTCGAATGCGGTTGCGGCACAGGCTCCGAAGACACCTCCTCCGAGGACACTTCCTCCGACGGCCCTGCTGCCAGTCGTACCGCTGGCGGGCAGGGCGAGAGCGGTGAGGCACGGGACGAGGCGGCGGCGTCCACGCGCGCGGCCGCAGCCCAGCGTGATATCCGCACCCAGAACGAACGCCGTCACGACGCCCTGAAACTGGCGCTCCGACACACCCTCGCCTCCGGCACACTCGGCACCCATCGCGGCCTGCCCGTCACCGCGATCGTCACCATGAGCCTGAAAGACCTCGAAGCCGGCCGCGGCTACGCGAAGACCGCCACCGGATCACGAGTGTCGATCCGCGACGCCATCCGCATGGCCTCCCACGCCCACCACTACCTGACCATCTTCGACGACCACGGCAGAGCCCTCTACCTCGGCCGATCGAAACGCATCGCCTCCGCCGACCAACGCATCGTGCTCATCGCCCGTGACCGTGGCTGCAGCTTCCCGTCCTGCACCCGTCCCGCGACCTGGTGCCAAGCCCATCATGTGACCGACTGGGTCGACGGCGGCAACACCGACATCGACGGATTGACCTTCGGCTGCGACATGCACCACGCACTCGTCGGCACCGGACCGAACACATGGGCCACCACCAAAACCACAGCAACACATCGCTATCCAGGCCGCACCCTCTGGCACCCACCCACCGGAATGGACCCGCGCAGGAGCGGGCTGATCAACCACGCACACCACCCCGAAGAAGTCCTCTACCCACCCGACCAGCACGACGACCCCGGGGACGAAGAACCACGACAACCCGCATGACGGCCAGCACCATCTCAGGGCACAGCTCTGCGCTGCACAGACATGCGCCGGAGCCGACGGCATGCCACACGGCGGGTGATCCACGCTTACGCCCAATACCGATCAGGTCTTCGATGAGGGCAACCATCATCGGAGTGGTACGAGTACATGGCGTACGACGAGCTTCGTGCAGATCGCATCCGCGACATCCTCTCGGACCAGGAAAGTCTGCGAGCAGAAGATGTTCAGCGGTCTGGCGTTCCCGGTGCGAGACAAGATGGTGGTGTGCGTCGGCACCGGAAAGCGGGCTCTGCTGGTTCGGGTGGATGGAGCCCACCACGCTGTCATGGGCCGCGATCGCTGATGGGTGCAGGGTGGATCACCGTCGACGCAGCGGCGCTGAGGAACGAGGCAGCACTGCAGTTCTGGGTCTCCGCGGCTCTGGAGCACAACGCGAACCCACCGAACCCAGCGAACCCAGCGAACGCAGCAAAGACAGCGGGCAGGTAGCACCCGTCGACGTTTTCGCCTCGATCCCACGGACCAGGGGCAGTCCGAATCACGCTGATCGGAAGTCTTGCTCGACGCGGAGATTCTCGCGACGATCGGTCGAGTCCATCACTCATCGAGGAACGGGTCAGCCATGGTCGAGCACGTCGAATCTCGGAATTGGCAGATCGACGCACTCTGCCGCGGGCAGGACTCGGAGATCTTCTTCTCCCCGTCCGGCGAAGGGCGATCCGCACGCCGCGCCCGGGAGGACCGCGCGAAGCAGGTGTGCGCGGGCTGCGGGGTCGTCGAGCAATGCCGACTGTTCGCACTGGCCGCCAACGAACCGTTCGGAGTCTGGGGCGGAACGACTGCCCGCGAGCGACAACAGCACCGAGCCAACTCCCGACGTAGCGAAGAACTGCAGGCGAGCTGAGTACCGGTAGTAGACAATGGAAGGGTGAGTGAAACCGAGAAGCCTCAGCAGTGGACGTACTTGATGGACATGGACGGCGTTCTGGTTCACGAGGACCATCTGATTCCCGGTGCCGATACGTTCCTCGCCGAGCTGCAGGCCAACGAGATTCCGTTCATCGTGCTGACGAACAATTCCATTCGCACACCGCGCGACCTGCGGGCGCGCCTGGCATTCACCGGCCTGGACATTCCGGAGAAGTCGATCTGGACCTCCGCTCTCGCCACCGCCACGTTCCTGGGTGCCCAGCGGCCCGGGGGCAGCGCGTATGTCGTCGGCGAGTCCGGTCTGACCACCGCGTTGCACGACATCGGCTACACCCTCACCGACTCGAGCCCGGATTACGTGGTACTCGGCGAGACCCGGACGTATTCGTTCGAGGCCATCACCACCGCCATTCGACTCGTCGAGAAGGGTTCGCGTTTCATCGCCACCAACCCCGACGCCACCGGCCCGTCCCGTGAGGGCTCGTTGCCCGCGACAGGTTCGGTGGCCGCGCTGATCACCAAGGCCACCGGCAAGGAGCCGTACTACGTGGGCAAGCCCAACGCGCTGATGATGCGTTCGGCGCTGCGCGCGATCGGCGGACACTCCGAGAACACACTCATGATCGGCGACCGGATGGACACCGACGTGCTCTCGGGACTCGAAGCCGGGCTGCAGACCATCCTGGTTCTCACCGGAATTTCGACGGTCCAGTCCGTCGAGCAGTACCCGTTCCGACCCACCAAAGTCCTCGATTCCGTCGCAGACCTGGTGGGCCGCACGCAGAACCCGTTCTGATGACACTCGAATTCGTACTCTCCCGCCAGGATCACCACGTCGTCGGACTGGGCGTCCGGCACGCGTTTCCCGATATCGCCGACGCGGTGGCCGCGGTGCGGGCGGGCCGAAATGTCGTCGGCGCGTTGCCTTTCGACATGTCCGACGCCACCGCCCTGATCGAGCCGGAGGAGTTCTACCGGCTCGACGGACCCTGGGCGACCGTGGACGCTCTGCCGTCGCTACCGACGGTGACCGTCGCGCGGCAGATTCCGGAACCTGACGTTCACGTACAGAGAGTGCGGGCTGTCGTCGAACAACTCGAAGCCGGTGTCGCAGAGAAGATCGTGCTCGCGCGGGCCATCGAAGTGACGGCGGATTCGCCGATCGAGCCTGCCTCGGTGTTGAGCGCGCTCGTCACGCGTGATCCGATGGGCAACGGCTTCCTGGCCGACCTGTCCACTGCAGGCAAGCCCGGCACTCACATCGTCGGTGCGAGTCCCGAGTTGCTGGTGCGTAAGCGCGGCACCATCGTCACCTGCCACCCGTTCGCCGGAACGGCAGCGCGGTCCACCGACCCCGACGAGGAATCACGCATCTCCGCAGCGCTGGCGGCCAGCGCCAAGGACCGAGCCGAGCACCGCTTCGTCGTCGACGAGATAAGGGCAGCGTTGGAACCGTTCTGCAAGACGCTCGACGTGCCCGAGTCACCCCAGTTGAGCAGCACTCCTCAGCTGTGGCACCTGTCGACGCCCATCGTCGGGACCCTGGCCGATCCCGCGACGTCCGCGCTCGACCTCGCGCTGGCACTGCATCCGACCGCCGCCGTCGCCGGTGTTCCCCGAGCCGCGGCAATGGCTGCGATCACCGACATCGAAGGATCTCGAGGCTTCTACGCCGGAGCCGTCGGATGGACGGACGGTAGCGGTGACGGCGAATGGATGGTGACCATCCGCTGCATCGAGCTCTCGGCAGATGGACTGTCGGGCACCGCTACTGCCGGAGGTGGCATCGTCGAGAACTCCGATCCCGACGCCGAACTCGACGAAACCACCGCGAAGTTCAGAACGGTGCTCAGCGTCTTCGAGCGCTGACCCGGCTACTTCAACGCCTGATCCAGATCTCCGATCAGATCCTCGGTGTCTTCGAGGCCGATGGAAATGCGCACGACGCCGTCGGTGATCCCCACTGCCGCACGCCCTTCCGGACCCATCGCGCGGTGCGTGGTGGTCGCCGGGTGGGTGATCAGCGACTTGGAGTCACCGAGGTTGTTGGAGATGTCGACGATACGCAGTGCGTCGAGCACCTCGAAGGCGCGCTTCTTGCCCTCTCCCTCGGGGGCGTCGAGCTCGAACGTGACGACGGTACCGCCGCCCGACATCTGCGACTTGGCCAGCTCGTACTGCGGATGTGACTGCAGGAAGGGATATTTCACCCAGCGCACCGACGGATGGCCTTCGAGGAATTCGGCGATCTGCAGTGCGGAGTTCACCGAATGCCGCACCCGCACCGGCATCGTCTCGAGTCCCTTGAGCAGCGTCCAGGCATTGAACGGACTCAGCGCAGGGCCGGTGTGCCGCATCAGGGTCTGCACCGGTCCGTCGATGTACTCCTTCGATCCGAGGATCGCACCACCGAGCACCCGCCCCTGACCGTCGATGTGCTTGGTGCCCGAGTACACCACCACATCGGCACCGAGCTCCAGGCTGCGCTGCAGCAGCGGCGTCGCGAATACGTTGTCCAACACCACCGTTGCGCCGGCGGCATGAGCCAGCTCGGATACGCGTCGAACATCGACCAACGACTGCATCGGATTGGACGGGGTCTCGAAGAACACGGCCGTCGTCGGCACCGACAGCGCCTGCTCCCACTGCTCGAGGTCTTCGCCGTCGACGAAGACGGTCTCGACACCCCAGCGCGGCAGAATCTCGTTGCAGACGACGAAGCAGGAACCGAAAAGGCTACGCGCAGCGACCAATCGGTCACCGGCCTTCAACAGTGCGCCGAGTGCGGTGAACACCGCGGACATTCCACTCGAGGTACCGAAGCACGCCTCGGCCCCCTCGATCAACCGCAGCCGCTCCTCGAACATCTTCACCGTCGGGTTGCCGTATCGCGAGTACACGAAATGGTCGATGTCCCCGGTGAACGCTTGCTCGGCAGCACCGGCGCTCTCGTAGACGAAACCCGAAGAGAGATACAGTGCTTCGGCGTTCTCGTCGAAACCGGATCGCATCAGGCCGCCGCGAACTCCCAGCGTTGCCTGACCCACACCGTCGGGTAGCGGCTTGTCGAAACCCCCACCTTTGGGAATGTTCGTCACGACTGCCTCCAGGGCAACCCGACCGCGCGCCAACCCGTGGCTCCGCGATGGCCGTCGGCGTCGGTGGCACCTTCGAAGCCGTCGAGCACGTTGTAGGACGGGCCGATTCCTGCAGCCGTCGCGGCCTCGGCGGCACCGATGGACCGCTGACCGGAGCGGCACAGGAACACCACCGGTCGTTCCCCGTCCACGCCTGCGGCTTTCAGGTCTTCGACGAAGTGGGTGTTTCTGGCACCGTCGGGGAAGCTGACCCACTCGATCAGATGTGTCGGACGCTCGATACCGGAGGTGTCCGGAACGCCGACATACTGCCACTCGGCGCGCGTCCGAACGTCCACGAGCACGGCCTCGGGGTTGCTCTGCAGCAATTCCCATGCGGCTTCCGGGGTTATGTCACCTGCGTAGGTCACTTGCTCAGCCTTCCGTCACT
Source organism: Rhodococcoides navarretei (assembly GCF_038069675.1). Taxonomy (NCBI): domain Bacteria; kingdom Bacillati; phylum Actinomycetota; class Actinomycetes; order Mycobacteriales; family Nocardiaceae; genus Rhodococcoides; species Rhodococcoides navarretei. The sequence continues at coordinate 782,590 of NZ_JBBPCN010000001.1, read as the reverse complement.
TGCTGTTACGTCACACATACCAAGATCAGACATTGCACACCAGCCACTTGTCGTCGACACGGACGAAGTTCCACACGTCGTCGGTCTGCACTCCGGATTTCTCTTCCTTCAGCGGGACCGTGACCATTCCGCGGTCGCCGTTGACCTGATACTCCGACGGCACACCGTCGATGGACGTTTCGCCGTTGCGCTCGACCTCGCCGGCCCGATCGATTCGGTACTGCGCATCGTCACCCGGAATCAGGCGCTCGACCTGATCGAAACAGGTGTTCCGACGCAGCAGATCCGCGTCTCCGGTGTTCTGCGCTTCGAGGAAGCCGTCGAGGCTGTCGGTGAGCAGCTGCGCTTGTGTCACGTTGTCCTCGGCGGGCGCGAACTTCGAGGCTGCGAAGATGCCGACGAGCAACACGACGACGATGCCGACAGCGATGATGAACGGCCACGCGGTGGGCGCACGCTGCTCTCCGGAGTCGGCAGCGGCCTTCGACGCGTTGTTGCGCGCTTCCTCACGACTGTCGACCCACTGCTGCCTACGTTCACTCCACGACGCCATGACGGCAATCTTCCTCGATCCCACGGGCTCAGCACTATCGGGGGCCGACCGGGATGTCTCCTCGTAACGTGATGCGGTGCATCGTGCGGCGCTCGGTGCCGTAGTCGCGGTTGGCGTAGTGCGAAGTGCTGCGGTTGTCCCACAACACCAGATCGCGCAATCGCCAGCGGTGCCGCACGATGTGTTCGGGCTTGGTCAGGTGCGCGTACAGCAGATCCAGGATCCCGCGACTCTCGGCCTCGGACACCCCCACGATGTGCGAGGTGAAACCCGGATTGACGAACAGCCCCTTGCGGCCGGTTTCCGGATGGACCCGCACGACGGGATGTTCGACGGGAACCAGCGCGGTGACTTCCTTGCCGTCCCACACGTTGCCTTTTCCGCCGCGCTTCTGCGCGAGGTAGTAGCCGAATTCTCGGTTGCCGTCGTGGATTGCCGTGAGTCCGTCGATCATGCGGCGAACCGGTGCCGACAGCGACTCGTACGCGAGCTGACTGTCGGCCCAGTTGGTGTCACCGCCGTGCGGGGGCAGGACGACGGGACGCAGGATCGACCCCATCGGCGGGCGTTCCATGAACGTGACGTCGGTGTGCCAGACGTCGGCGAAACCGTTGTCCTGACTGTCCAACGCGTACACCTCGGGGGCGACGTGCCCGCTGTCGTGTACCGGATGACCTGCGGTGAGGTCACCGAGCCTACGGCCGAATTCGATGTGCGCCGCGTCGTCGAGTGCCTGCCCGCGCAATACCAGGACCTTGTGTTCGACGAGGGCGCGGCCCACGGCATGAACCTGCGCATCGGTCGCCGAGGCGACGTCCAGGCCGATGACCTCGGCACCGAACGACGGGCCGAACTTGTCGAGAGTGAGCGTGGTGGTCTGTTCCAGGGTGGTCATGTGTCCTCGAATCTGTGCACGGCGAGAGGGCTGATCCAGGCAGCGCTGCCGTCGAAAGAGGGTCCCGTCCTGTTCAGGGAGGGGAAGGGCGTCGGGTCAGGTCACCGACAACACATGTTGGTGCAGGTACGACAGAAGTCGACGGTGAACCGTCGGACCAGGTATGTCGTCTGCACAGAGCAATTCCTACCGGAAACCGGGAAATCCGGCAAGTTGCCCACTGCCCCAGCTCAGGTTGTCCTTAATTTATGCTGGGGTGTCCGCACTTCCCTCGAAGAAGGTAGCTCGCTGCACATGACTGATCAGACTCGTCCACTCCGCGTCGCCATCGTCGGTGCCGGACCGGCCGGCATCTATGCCGCCGATGCGCTCATGAAGTCCGACCACAATGTCAGCGGACCGGGCGTGAGCATCGACCTCTTCGAGCGGATGCCAGCACCGTTCGGGCTCATTCGCTACGGCGTCGCCCCCGACCACCCGCGCATCAAGGGCATCATCACCGCGCTGCACAAGGTGCTCGACAAGCCGCAGGTCCGCCTGCTCGGCAACATCGACTACGGCAACGACATCACCCTCGACGACCTGCGCCGCTTCTACGACGCCGTCATCTTCTCCACCGGCGCCAACGCCGACCGCGCCCTCAACATCCCCGGTATCGACCTCGAGGGCAGCTACGGCGCCGCCGACTTCGTCTCCTGGTACGACGGGCACCCCGACGTACCGCGCACCTGGCCCCTCGACGCCGAGAAGGTCGCCGTCCTCGGTGTCGGCAACGTCGCTCTCGACGTCGCACGCGTCCTCGCCAAGACCGGCGACGAACTGCTGCCCACCGAGATCCCCGCCAACGTCTACGAGGGCCTCAAGGCCAACAAGGCCATCGAGGTGCACGTCTTCGGCCGCCGTGGACCGGCCCAGGCCAAGTTCACCCCGCTCGAGCTCCGCGAGCTCGACCATTCACCCAACATCGAGGTCATCGTCGCCCCCGAGGACATCGACTACGACGAAGGCTCCGAGCAGGCCCGCCGCAGCTCCAAGCAGATCGACATGGTCGCCAACACCCTGCAGGACTGGGCCATCCGCGACGTCGGCAACCGCCCGCACAAGCTGTTCCTGCACTTCTTCGAGTCCCCGCACGAGGTACTCGGCGCGGACGGCAAGGTCGTCGGCCTACGCACCGAACGCACCGAGCTCGACGGCACCGGCAACGTCAAGGGCACCGGCAAGTACAACGACTGGGACGTCCAAGCCGTCTACCGCGCAGTCGGCTACCTCAGCCAGAACATCAGCCAGCTCCCGTTCGACGAGCAGGCAGGCACCATCCCCAACGAGGCCGGACGCGTCGTCGAGTCCCCGCACTCCACCACACCCGTTCCCGCCACGTACGTCACCGGCTGGATCAAGCGCGGACCCGTCGGCCTCATCGGCCACACCAAGGGCGACGCGAACGAGACCGTCGCGAACCTGCTCGAGGATGCGCCGAGCTTCGCCGGTGCGGCCGAGCCGGATCTGGACGCGGTCACCTCGTTCCTCGAAGGCAAGCAGGTTCCGTTCACCACCTGGGATGGCTGGTACCGCCTCGACGCGCACGAGCGTTCACTCGGCGAGCCCGAAGGCCGCGAGCGCGTGAAGGTCGTCGAGCGCGAGGACATGCTGAAGGCATCCGAGCCCGACAAGGCCTAGAGCGGCTACGCCGCATGTGAGCGTGGAGCCTGCGGGTCGTTCCGCAGGCTCCACTCCTGCCTCCTAGCCCACTACGAAGTTCCGCTCACATGCGCGAAGCGCTCTAAACCCGAACCGCCAACAGCTTTCCCTCGGTTTCGATTTTGCGTTGATGCTCGTTGAAATCCGGTGCAGCGCAGACGAACAGCGTGCGGCCGTCGGATCCGCCGAGTCCGCAGGCGAAGACCCCGAGATCGAAATCGAGCTGCTGAAGAATCTCCCCGCCCTGAGCGACGTGCAGCACCCGCTGCCCCAGCGCGTCGGCGATCCACATCGTGCCGTCCGTGTCGATGCAGCACCCGTCGGCCGCCACTTTCACCTCGCCGATGGCCGTCGCCATGTCCGTCGACGTCGGTAGTTCGCCGAACTTCGCCCAGTCGCGCCGCTCCCCCAACGATCCGTCCTCGGCGATGCCGAAGGCACTGACCCGGTTGCCGACCGTCTCGTCCACGAGCAGTTCACCCGAAGCCGTGAACGCCATCCCGTTGGGGAAATACAGGTCCGACGCCACGACGTGCGCGGAACCGTCCGGGTCGACGCGAATCAGATCGGCTGTCTCGACTGGCGCGAAGTTCATCAGATCGAAGCCGAAGTTCCCGATGTACGCGCGGCCCTGGGCGTCGACGAGCATGTCGTTGAGGTTCGCCCGAACATACGTCGACAGATCGGCGTGCACGGTCAGCGAGCCGTCGTTCTCACGCAGTAGCAGTTTGTAATCGCGCATCGACACGATGAGCAGCCGCCCGTCGGGCAACCATCCCAGGCCCGACGGCTGATTGGGCACCTCGGCTTCGACCCGTACGTCGGTGCCGTCTTCGAGGGCGGATACGACGCGATGGCTGTAGAAGTCCGATACCCAGATCCTCCCCTCGTGCCATCTCGGACATTCGAAGTAGGTGTATCCATCGAGAACGACTGTGGTCTCCGGTTTCATGTTTCGAATTCAAACACCACGAACGGTGGCCGCGACGCCGAATGCGCGAGCTGGCATGCTGGGGGCCGTGTTCGACGCCCACCTACACATCATCGACCCGAAGTTTCCGCTCATCGAGAACCACGGTTTCCTGCCCGATCCGTACACGATCTCGAACTACCTCTACGACGTCGACGGGCTCGGTATCACGGGCGGTGCGGTGGTGTCGGGATCGTTTCAGGGCACCGACCAGACCTACCTACTCGCTGCACTGGAGACTTTGGGACGCGGCTGGGTCGGCGTCACTCAGATCGATCCGGAGTGTTCCGACGAGGACATCGTCGCGTTGAACGACGCGGGCGTGCGCGGAATGCGGTTCAATCTCAAGCGCGGCGAGACCGACGTCGAGATGCTCACCACCCAGGCACGTCGCGTGCACGAATTGGTGGGGTGGCACGCCGAGCTGTACGTCGACGCGTCCCTGCTGCTCTCGCTGGAACCGATCCTCGCGAAACTTCCGGCGGTGAGCATCGATCACCTGGGCCTGTCCACGCAGGGGCTTCCGTATCTTCTCGACCTCGTGGACCGCGGAGTACGCGTCAAGGCAACGGGATTCGGCCGGGTGGACCTCGACATCGTCGACACGCTGCAGAAGATTCACCGCGTGAATCCGGCAGCGTTGATGTTCGGCACCGATCTACCGGGTACACGCGCTCCGCGTCCGTTCTCCGAGACCGACATCGACATCATCTCCCATGCCGTCGGCGGCGACCTACCAGCCGTGCTCGACGGTAATGCCCGGGCTTGGTATCGGGTCACTTAGACGAAGAGAGCGCCGCCGAGCCACACCGCCGAGGCGAGCAGGGCACCGAACAGCTCCACCAGAATCGACAACCCGGCGGCCTTGGTGGCGTGCACGGTGGACCGCCACGCCTCGGAATGATTGCGGTGCCTGGGAATTTCGGCCACGTAGACGCCCGCGATGAAGCCGATGAACAGCCCGACGACAGGTATCACGAAGAACCCGACGATGCCGAGCAGACCGCCGACCATCAGCGATCGCATCGGCACTCCGGCCTCCCGCATGCGCCGGCCCGGCCAGGTGTACTTCACGACGCCACTCAGAACCAGCAGCACCGTCGCGATCGCGAACACGGTCCAGGCGGCGGCTCCGCCGGTGAACCACGCCCACACACCGACGGCAGCGAAGATCAGGATGGTGCCGGGCAGAATCGGCACCACGATGCCGACGAGGCCCACCAGAATCACCAGGCCGACCAGGACTTCTCCGAGCGTGCTCATGGGCTCAGTCTGCCCTGCGTCGGGTCAGGCGACGGGATGCACCTTGCCTGCGGCCTCGCGTGCCCTGTTGCGAGCAGTCTCGACGTCCGAGGCCGTCGACACCGCAACCCCCATCCGACGCCGGACGAAACTCGTCGGCTTGCCGAACAGGCGCAGGTCGGTCTCGGGGACGGCCAACGCATCGGCGACGCCGTCGAAGTGGATGCCATCCGCATCGACGCCGCCGTAGATCACCGCGGATGCACCGGGTGAGAGCAGCGTCGTGTCGATCGGCAGACCGAGAACGGCGCGGGCATGCAACTCGAACTCCGAGAAGCGTTGCGTGCGAAGCGTCACCAGACCCGTGTCGTGCGGCCGCGGACTGACCTCGGAGAAGTACACGTTGTCGCCCTGCACGAACAGCTCGACGCCGAACAACCCACGCCCACCGAGCGCCGTCGTGATCCGCTCGGCAACATCACGCGCACCCGCCAGGGCAGCGTCGGACATCGGTTGGGGTTGCCAGGATTCGATGTAGTCACCGGATTCCTGGAGGTGCCCGATCGGCTCGCAGAACGAGGTTCCATTGGCCGCTCGGACGGTGAGAAGTGTTATCTCGTAATCGAAATCGACGAAGCCCTCGACGATGACGCGACCGAGGTCGACGCGGCCACCCTTCAGGGCGTAGTCCCACGCCGCCTCGACATCGTCCTCGCTGCGCACGACGGATTGACCCTTGCCCGACGACGACATGACCGGTTTGATGACAGCAGGAAAGCCGATGGTGGACAACGCTTCTCGAACATCGTCCAGCGAATCGGCGAACGCGTAGGGCGACGTCGGCAGCCCGAGCTCCTCGGCCGCGAGACGCCTGATGCCCTCGCGGTTCATGGTCAACTGAGTCGCGCGGGCCGTGGGAATCACGACACTCCGGCCTCTGGCTTCGACCTCGGCCAGGGCATCGGTGGCGATGGCCTCGATCTCCGGCACCACGAAGTCCGGTTGCTGCGAATCGATCAGTGCCAGAAGTTCTTCGGAGTTGCTCATGTCGATCGTGAATGCATGATGGGCGACCTGATGGCCGGGAGCATTGTCGTAGCGATCGACGGCAATCACCTCGACGCCGAGGCGCTGGAACGCGATGATCACCTCTTTGCCCAGCTCACCCGAGCCGAGCAGCATCACCCGGGTGGCCCCGGGAGTGAGCGGAGTACCGATACGGACGGGATCTGGGGCAGTCACAGCCCTATTATCCACACCCACATCACTTGGACGCCCTAGTACAAGTTAGTCTCCATTCACAATCGCAGCTGACGAGTCGGAACGAGGCAACAAACGTGGCTAACACTGGTGGACCGCTGGCAGGGCTCCGCATCGTCGAACTCGCGGGCATCGGCCCCGGCCCACACGCCGCACTGCTGCTGGCAGACCTCGGTGCAGACGTGGTGCGCGTCCAGCGCGCCGGGCAGATCTCTCCTCACGACCACCAGCTGCGCAGCCGCACCATCGTCGAGGCCAACCTCAAGGACCCGGCCGACATCGAGAAGGTGCTCGGTCTCGTCGAACGCGCAGACGTGCTGATCGAGGGTTTCCGCCCCGGCGTCACCGAGCGCCTCGGCCTCGGACCCGACGACGCCCTCGCCCGCAACCCGCGCCTGGTCTACGGCCGCATGACCGGCTGGGGCCAGGAAGGCCCCTGGGCGCAGACCGCAGGCCACGACATCAACTACATCTCCGTCACCGGTGTCCTGAACGCCATCGGCCGCGAGGGTGAGCGGCCCGTGCCGCCGCTGAACATGGTCGGCGACTTCGGCGGCGGCTCGATGTTCCTCGTCTTCGGCATCATGGCCGCGCTCTACGAGCGCCAGAATTCCGGACAGGGACAGGTGGTCGACGCCGCCATGGTCGACGGCACCGCAGCACTCTCGCACATGATCTGGGCCTGGCGCGGCGTCGGCGCATGGAGCGACGACCGTGGCACCAACCTGCTCGACACGGGCGCTCCGTTCTACGACACCTACGAGACCTCCGACGGCCAGTACATGGCAGTCGGCTCGCTCGAGCCACAGTTCTACGCGCAGTTGCTCACCGGCCTCGGACTCGCCGATGCGGACCTGCCGCCGCAGATGGACAAGTCTCGTTGGCCGGAGTTGCGCGAAAAGTTCGTCGCTACATTCCTGTCCAAGACCCGTGACGAGTGGACCGCGATCTTCGACGGCACCGATGCGTGCGTGTCACCGGTCCTCACCTTCGCCGAGGCCCCGAACCACCCGCACATGAAGGATCGCGACTCGCTCATCGACGTCGGCGGCGTCACGCAGCACCGTCCGGCACCGCGGTTCTCCCGCACCGAAAATGGGGTCCCGACGCCACCGCCCGCCGCCGCTACCGACATCGCGTCGGTCTGGGCGTAACTGTTTGTGCCGAACTCGAAGTTGTGGACGCTTTTCGGCTCATTTCCATCCATAACTTCGAGTTCGCGGTCAGAACACAGCCTTTCAGAACACCAGGGCCGGCTGCTCCGCCTCAGCACTGGGAGCGAGGGCTCGATACGCCCCGGCCGTTGCGGCGATGGCGGCCCGAAGCTCTTGCGGCTCACGGGTATACGGCAATCTGATATGACGCTCGAAGGCACCCTCGACGCCGAATCGTGGACCCGCAGCCAGCACCGCCCCGAACGCCGGAGCAGTAGCGGCGAGCGCACTCGACACCGGCGCAGGCAGCTGCAGCCACAGCGACATTCCGCCCTCGGAGCGGCGATAACGCCAGTCCGGAAGATGTTCGGCCAGAGCATCTTCGAGCACGTCGCGGCGCTCACGTAATTGCGATCGACGAAGTTCGAGCGCTGGTTCGGCATCCTGCAGTAGGAACGACGACGCCAACTGATCCATGATCGAGGTGCCGAGGTCGTGCGCTGCCCGCGAGCCGGCCAGCTGTGAAACCAGCGAGGGGTGCGCCCTGATCCACCCGATGCGCAGCCCGCCCCAGAACGACTTGGACGCAGAGCCGATCGTGACGACATCGGAGCCCGAGACCCGCCCGAACGACGCAACCGGCGGCGGCGGCGGAGCGTCGAGCCACAGGTCCACCATGGTCTCGTCGACGATGAGCGTCATACGGGTGTCGCGGGTGATGCGTGCGAGTTCGGCCCGCCCCTCGGCATCGAGCACCTGCCCGGTGGGATTGTGGAAGTCCGGAATCAGATACGCGACCTTGGCGGCGGTCTGCCGTGCGGCACTGCGAATCCCGTCGAGATCCCAGTCACCGTTCGCAGGACGGACCGGCACCGGCACCGGCCGGGCACCCACCCTTCTGATCGCCTCGAGGGCATTGGGGTACGTCGGGTGATCGATGAGTACCCGATCACCGGGCGACGTCAACGTGCCCAGCAGCAGCCGAACCGCTTGCTGCGCACCGGACGTCACCATGATCTGATCCGCCGTCGTCGGCAGGCCACGTTCGACGAAGCGTTGCGCGATGGCCTCCCGCAGCACCGCCAGTCCGATCGGTTCCATGCCGTGCGTCGGAAGATACGTCGGAAGTGCTTGCAGCGCAGATTCGTACGCGGCGGTCATGGTGCCGTCTGCAGCGGACATCGCCGCGTGGGACATGTCCACCACCGGACCTGAGGGCGACGTCGACTGAATCAACAGTCCGTTCGGGGTGGGTGCAGCGGGGAGGGCGACGGTACTGCGCGATCCCTGCTTGCTGATCAGATAACCCTCGTCTCGCAGCACCGAGTACGAGGAGGTGATGGTCGTGCGACTGAGATCGAGAGCCGCCGACAGATCACGCTCGCTGGGCAGACCGACTCCGAGCGGAATTCGGCCGTCGTGAATGAGAAGACGGACGCCGTCGGCCAACGCACGATACGTAGGACGCGAGGCCTTGCGCCTGCCAGACCCATCGGAGGACGCGTCGCCGCGCCAGCTACCGAGATCGCGGGCCAGTGACGTTGCGTTGAGAACTCTCGAGGCCATGCTTTCCAGTATTCGCCCACTGGCCTCTGATATTCAAGTCCATTCTTGGTTCAACTGGACTGCCGAAGTGGTACGGGTGGATACTGGACCCATGCCGAGCTGCACGCTCTTCGACACCGCCATCGGCCGCTGCGGCATCGCCTGGACCGAGGACGGAGTGGTTGCCGTCGCCCTGCCCGAGCCGTCGGACGAAGCGATCGCGGACTACCTGGCCGGCTTCGGGGCCGTTCGGGGACCGGCCGACGGACTCGCTGGCGACGCGATCGAGCGAATCGTCGCACTGCTCGATGGACGGGCAGTCGATATGAGCCCGATTCCGCTGGTCCTGGACGTCTCCGAATTCGACGCCTCGGTCTACACCGTGTGCAGCGAGATTCCGCGGGGCGCGACACTGACCTACGGCGACGTCGCTCGCCGACTGGGCCATCCCGGCGCGGCGCAAGCAGTGGGCGGGGCGCTGGGGCGAAACCCCGTGCCGATCATCGTCCCGTGCCATCGAGTACTCGGCGCGGGTCGGGAAGTCGGCGGGTTCTCGGCACCCGGTGGCGCGAACACCAAACAACGAATACTCGGGATCGAGGGAGTACCGGGATTCGACGAGCCGACACTGTTCTGAATTGACCTCGCCGCTATTCGGACTCTCGGTTTGAATAGACCGCCAAAAACGGGGACGGGGAATGTAATTTATGCCGATATCTCGAAAGATGGGATGGAGCTGCCGACCGTCGATACCAAAGCCGCTTCCGGCCCGGGACTGACGTCCGTTTCCTCCGCACTACCGCCGATCGTGAAAGCGCCGACACCGGGCAACCACCCGATGGCTCCGCGCTGAAAGAGGTTGTATCGACCGGAGCCGGTGGGTGTCGGGCGCTCGTTGCTGATCGGATAGCCAAGTGCGCCATAGGGTCCCCCGTGACCGAGGTACCAATCGAGAATGGGGCCGTGCACTTCATGGGCTCCACCCTCGGGAAGGGCGAACACGGTCGCGTGCGCGAATTCGAGCATTCCCCCGCCCTCGGGACCGAGCATGAATTCACCGGACTGAGCACCGATCCAGGGATGTTCGTAAGCGAAGCGATCAAATTGGTAGCTGAAAACTTCCAATCCGTTGTAATTGTCAGTCATAGCCCGACCTTCCGTCGCTTTACCTGGACTCGATTATCCACAAAGACGGCCAGATGCGCAGTTCGATTCGGACATATATGTAAGAGTTCGCTAATTCAACAGCGCGAGAATCTCCGACGGAATCTGATCCGTTGCCGTCGGATCGACCACCGACCGGGACCACGAACCGCCGCTGCCGTCGAGACGAACGAGCTGATCCGGACCGAGTAGCCACAGCTGATCCCCAGCCGACCAATTGACGCCGTAGCCGTACGCCTCACTGGACAAGGCGGGAGCGCTGTACTGAACTGCCCCGGTGGTGTCGACGATCTGCAGAGTCGGAGAGCCGTCGATGTCGACGACCTGGGCAGTCGACGTGCCCGACGGCGAGGTCTGCGGGGTGGACAAGGCCACGGGAGCCGGCGGGGTGGTTGTGGTCTCTTCCGGTGCTGGTGCCGGGGCGGCGGCAGGGGTGTCGGTGGTGGTCGACGGGGTAGTCGTGGTCGGCGGAACCTCGACCGGCGGTGGAGCCGGTGACTCCTCGGTGACCGACGGATCCGTCGTACCGGGCGCCGTGGTGGACTCCGGTGCCAGAGTCGTGGGGGTGGGTGTCGTGGCGGACGGAGTGGTCGCCTCGGGAACGATGGCCTGCGGGGCGCTGCGGGCGGCGGCAGCGGTGCCTCCGCACCGCGCACTGGCAGCCAAGCCGAGGAGTAGACCGTTGCTCATGGTTATGTTCACGGTGGGACTCGGCTGCGAAAACCTGGTGCCCGATTTGGTTCGGATCGATGCGGTGTAGACACCGTCGAGCACCGGCGCAAGCGGCAGCGGGAGCAATTCCAGAAGGGCCCCGTTTTCTACTGCTTGAGTTATGACTACACCGGTAGCAGCGGTCCCTGCTACCGCGAACTCACGGTTATTCTCACCGGCCTTCTTCAATGTCAACTGATAGGTGTACTGCGCCCCCCGTGATGGGAAGGTGAGATTCACGAAGCGAATAGCACCGAGAAGCCCCCGCTCGGCATTCATACACGTCAGCGACAACGGTGCTGGAATCGGCAGCGCCGTGGTGATGGCGCCACTGAGGGCCGTTGCCGTATCTTGACCCGCAGCAAGGGTTGTCGGAGTGTTCGAGGCACTGATGCCCACCGCCGAGATTGCCGTCAGCGCCAGCACCACGCTGAGGGTGGACGCTCCCCGCCTCGGGGCACTGTGCCGCCCGCTCTGCGATTGCTCGGATCCATCCTCGTCGTCAGGCGGTCCCGCGGGTCCCACAGCAGGCTCTCCTGCAGACCTCCGAAAGCCGAACGCGGTCATCAGAAGTGCGCCCACGGCGATGCCGCCGAGGAACACTGCAACGGGCCCGCTGAGCCAGGTGACCGCGTAGCCCAGTTTCCCGACGCTGAAGAACACACGATCGGCTTCGGACACCACGTAACTCTCGGCATCTGGTTCGGCGTTCGCGTCCCCCTTCAGGAACAGCTGTGCACTGTCGGATCCTACCGCCCCGATCTCGACCACCCGGTGAGTGATTCCTGCTCCCGACGCGTTGGTGACCTTGACGATGTCGCCGACTTGGATGTCGGTTGCGGGGGTCGTCTTGCTCAGCGCCAGAGCGCCCGTGTCGATGGCCGGGGCCATGGACCCGGAACGGAAGATCAGCGGAGTAATTCCGAAAAACACCGCCGCGAGCGCGAACGACACGCAGATCAACCCGGCCAATGCCCCCATGCTGAGGACGATTTCGCGATAGAGCCGACCTCGAGATCGGAGAGTAGCAGTGGGCGCAGCGCCATCGGGAGTATCCGACATGACTAGCTCGACGTCGCAGTGAGGGTATACGTGATGGTGCCGGTTGCAGGAGTCGACGGCGTAGCACCGACCATCTTCACAACGAAGCAAAGATTCTCGGTCACGGGAGGAGGCAGTGGAAGCGTGGTGCCTTGGCCCGTGATCGGTCGATCTTGATGCGAAAACGTTTGCGGTGTGGAAAGTCCGGTCACTGTAGACAGCAGCGCACCGCTGCATCCGGTGTTCGTACCGTCGGCAGAACCCAGGTAGACCGAGGAGTTGAGAAGTGCGCCCAATCCCGTGGTGCTAGTGACAGCGGCCTGGATCGAATAGGTGAATCCAACACTTCCAGAGTTCGAGACGATCAAGTTCGCTGAACGCGTGTCGTTCGGAAAAAGATCAACCTTCTTCATCGTAGTAGTGAAGGCCGACGGGTCGTTGTCCACCGCTGGGTCAGCGCCCAACTTGATATCGATCCGCCCCGTTGTGAACGTCCCCGACGTCGCTGTTGCCGAATCCGACCATGCAGCAAGGGTTCCCACCGCGCCGAGGCCGAGAACAATGCCGATCGACATGATGGCCCGCGCGCGGGCGCTGATGAGCGCGAGGCCGATTCGGCGAAGAACCGTCTTCGCACCGACTGAGTCTTTGTGACGCGACATCACGGCTGCGCCCCTTCCATATTCATCCGTGCACCCGACAGCTCCGGGCACACGTCGCTCATGCTGTTATCCCACTGCAGAACCAGATCGATTCGCGCGGTTGAGGTTCGGGTGTCATTGCCGGCTGCTCCGGACATCGTTACGACCACCTCGATACGTTTCTTCTCCCCAGCAGGGACGACGGTCAGCGCGCACGACTCGGTCACGGCGTCACCGATCGAAACATCGAGAGCACGAACGAATGCCGGATTGTCACTGTCGAGAGACACCCACAACCGCCCGTCGGTGTCGGTGTCGTTGAACACATGAAATTGCGAACTGCGAGAGTCCTGCGGAACCCACCGAATGTCCTTGTCGAACAACGGGCTTGTGAAGTCAGTGCCCCATCGCTTGCCATCGTCGCTGTATTTCACCGTCTGCGCCGCTTGCGACGGACCGGCACCTATCAGCAGAACGACCGCGATGCCGGCGAAAGCTGCGGTGCAGGCTACGAACGTGCTGTGCTTCACCGCGCCTGCTCCTTCCGGCTCCGGTAACGATCCACGCCGGCTCCGACGAACATCACCAGTGCATAGCCGAACAGGCCTATGACGATGACCGCGACCGTGATCTTGCGCTGCTCGCCGTTGAGCCAGTTGTTGACGTAGCCCATGTACGGAACCGAATACCAGACCTCGCCTCGGATCTGCCCCACCTGCACCGGGTTCTCGTCGTCGGCACCGTTGTTGTCGCCGCGCGTGACGAAAGTGAGCTCACCCGCTCCGCTCTGCCGGGTCGCGACAATACGGTGTGTCACCACTTCGGGCTCGCCCGAACGTATTTGGTAGGTGATCGGAGTTCCGATGGCGAGTTCGCTGGGATCGACGGGACGCACGACGATCAGACTGCCGGGCGGATACGTCGGCTCCATCGACTGAGTCAGGACGGTGTACGGAGTGGACCCGGTGACTCGCGGAACCACCACGGTGGCCAGAAGAATCAGAACCATCGCGGCCAGCAGCGTGTACGACACAATGCGGCTCATCCACCACCAGACGCCCGTGTGTTCGTCGGTCTCCTCGCGCGGCGGAACGACCGGGATGACGTCGGTGTCGTCGTTGGTCATGCCTGATCCGCTCGGAAGGAGAACGTCACTGTCGAGGATGCGCTCTGAGGTGGTTGATCGGAGGTGGTGAGACGAAAGCACCACACCTCGTTCGATCCGGGAGCGAGGGGGCGGGCTGCGGGTGCGGTCGGTATCTGAGCACCTGCGGCGTTGCCGGTGTACAGGACCGAAGCGCCGGTCGGCGCACCGGTGGCTGGGCATGCCTCTACGTTGGCGACGGTGCTCGCCGTGAGCACGAAGGGCAAAGGTCCGTTCACGGTGGTGCTCTGCAACCGGAAGACGAATGGGGTGCTTCCGTTGTTGCGAATCAGCAGTGGCGCTTGTGCGAAACCGTTGGGCGTGAGGGCGTCGTTACCGAGCCCCGGGATGACGAAGTCGGCGACCTCGGCTGACCCCTCCGGGCCCAGCTTGATGTCCAAGGTGCCCGAGGTGATGGTGCCGCCCCCGATCACCTCTTCATCGCGCCACAGCGCGCCCGTCACCTGTGCCGAGCCGAAGCTCACCACAAGGACGGACGCGGCTGCCAGCGCCCAGTATCGACCGTGCTTCAAAGGAACCAGGACTCAGGGAACGAGCGGACGGATCTGCGTCAGATCGAGAGTGAAGGCCGCGAGATCTATGCTCTGGTTCTGTGCCGTCAATCCATCGGTGCCCTCAGCGAACTCGAACTCGACTCGTACCGTGAGCAACTGATTCTCGGCAGCGGTGTTCGGTGCGCTGATCACTGCTGAACCATCGCCGGTTGTCGGGAGTGGGCCGCTGGTCGCGCCCTCTGCGGTGACCGAGGTGGTAATCGCGTCGAGCAACTCGGCCGAGCCCGGTCCGGCAACAACGCTGCTGGTGTCTGCGGTGAGGTTGGCCGTCAGATTGTTGCCCTCGGCCTCGATGTTGAACTGGGCCGTGTAGGCAACAACGTCGCCGGGAACGATGCGGAACGCCGCAATATCCGCGATCGGCAAATCCACGCCACCGTTGACGTCGTCCGAAGCGTCGACCCATGCGACCGAGCCCGGAACGAGCTCGAGGCTGAGGTCTCCCGAAGTAATCGTTCCACCACCGAGAGTCTCGCTGTCGTTCCACACAGCAAGCGATCCCAAACCGCCGAGCAGCAGGACAGCCGCCGCCCCTGCCGCTACTGCACCCTTGGTTGCCTTGTTCATGTACGTTCTGCTTTCTTCGTAGGCCTTCGAGAACAGGCCGGTGAGGGGGTGACCCGGTGCGGGTCGGTCGGCCGAAACATGGGCCTCCGCAACTGGTGCGATGCTCATTGTTTCGCCAAGACCAGCTGGCCCGTTACCCATGTGAGAGTAAAAGTCCAGGAGACTTTTAAACCGCACTTTTCGGACTCTGCGTTTACACATAAGGTACAACTGTAAAGCAGCGATAGGCACGTAAACGGCCTGTTTACCGACATCCTCGACCGAAAAAGGGGGGATGGAAGAGCGGCGGGTCTGTGCGGGGACCGCAGTTCAACGCCCTGCAGATTGTTTCCGACTTCTTTTCGGGACGAGTTCCGCTCGAGTACCCATGGCACGAAAAAAGCCCCGAGGCTGCATGCCTCGGGGCTTCGATCTCGACCGGACTGCCTACCGCAGAATGTCCCGGCGAACGATGGTTTCGTCGCGTCCCGGTCCCACGCCGATGCACGACATGTACGCACCCGAGAGCTCCTCGAGACGCAGGACGTAGTTCTGCGCGTTGATCGGCAGTTCCTCGAACGTACGGGCACCGGAGATGTCTTCCCACCAACCGGGCATCTCTTCGTAGATCGGCTTCGCGTGATGGAAACCGGTCTGCGTCATCGGCATCTCGTCGTGTCGCACGCCGTCCACGTCGTACGCGACACAGATGGGGACCGTGTCCAGGCTCGACAGCACGTCGAGCTTCGTCAGGAAGTAATCGGTGATGCCGTTGACGCGGGTGGCGTATCGCGCGATGACGGCATCGAACCACCCTGTGCGACGGCCGCGACCGGTGGTGACACCCACCTCGCCGCCCTGCTTGGCCAGGTACTCACCGTGATTGTCGAACAACTCCGTCGGGAACGGTCCCGAACCGACACGCGTCGTGTAGGCCTTCAGGATGCCGAGGACGGTCCCGATCTTGTTGGGGCCGATACCCGAACCGACCGATGCACCGCCGGCCGTCGGATTCGAGGACGTGACGTACGGGTAGGTGCCGTGATCGACGTCGAGCAGCGTGCCCTGCGATCCCTCGAGAAGAATGGTCTCGCCGCGCTCGAGCGCCAGGTTGAGCTGCAGCCTGGTGTCGGTGATGCGGTGCTTGAAACCCTCTGCTTGCTCGAGCACCTCGTCGACGACCTGCTGCGAATCCAACGCACGCCGGTTGTAGATCTTCGAGAGCACCTGATTCTTGAATTCCAGAGCGGCTTCGACCTTTTGGGTCAAAATCTTCTCGTCGAGCACATCGGCGGCTCGGACTCCGACGCGGGCGATCTTGTCCTGGTAGCAGGGCCCGATGCCGCGGCCGGTGGTGCCGATCTTCTTGGCACCGAGGAAACGCTCGGTCACCTTGTCGATGGCCACGTGGTACGGCATGATCAGGTGCGCATCGGCACTGAGCAGCAGGTTCGTGGTATCGACGTCGCGCTTCTCGAGTCCGTCGAGCTCGGTGAGCAGCACACCGGGATCGACGACGACGCCGTTGCCGATGACGTTCTTCACGCCCGGGGTGAGGATTCCCGACGGAATCAGGTGCAGTGCGAACTTGTCGCCGTTCGGCAGAACCACGGTGTGGCCGGCGTTGTTGCCGCCCTGGTAGCGAACTACCCACTGGAGGCGCTCACCGAAAAGGTCGGTGGCCTTGCCTTTGCCCTCGTCGCCCCACTGGGCGCCGATCAGGACTATCGCCGGCATGTGCTCTCCTACGTTGCTTTCGTGCGAGGACGTGCTGCAAGTTTTGCTCGGTCGAACGCAGCAGTCACCATTTGTCGCAGGCGCGACAGTGGCCGGGAGAACAGTCTAGCCGAGGCGGTGAGCTGGCCCGCATGCCGCTACGGTGGAGCCGAAACGAGGGCACTATGGTCGTTCGAGGGTTCACCGAAGATCTAGGAGCGCCGTGACACCGTTCGTTCTGCACTGCGGTAACCCGCCGCTGCCGATCACGCTGACCGACGTCCCGTTGCGCAACGCCGATGCCGTACCGACCGACGACGACTGCAGCGCGATCTTCGCCGACATCGAAGACGCTCCCGCACCCCGCATCATCGTGCTGGGCGACGACGCCTCGCTGGCTGCTGTGCTGACCAGACTGATGCGCACCGATCGCCTCCACGTCGAGGTCGCGTTCGTGCCGGACACCGCGACCAACGCAGCTCACATCTACAAGCTCGGCACCGGATCCCGCGCCGCGAAAGTCGCGCTGACCGGGAAAGCGTCGAGCACGCCCCTCATTCGCGACGACGCGGGCAAGGCCGTCGTCGGTCGAGCGTTCCTCGGCGGCGCGGGCGGTGAGGAACTCGAGGGCGAGGCCTACGTCGACGACACTCGCTTGTTCTCCGGGGTCGTACCCGGCGTCGAGGTGGCACCGACTCCTGAGCTGCCGGGTCTGCGTGCGCGCGTGATCAGCCGTCGACGCCTGCTACCTCGCCGCTGGGTGAGCGGACGCGCGATGCAGCTCGGCTCCCCCGCCGCAGACCTGATGCGCGACGGCGTCGCCGGCGACAGAACAGTGAAGAGGTCGACGTTCTACCGTCACCACCAGGAGTGGTTGCTGGTCCGATGACCGTTCCGTTGCGCCGCAGTCCCGTGCTGCCCAGCCCGGTGTTCGTGGCCGTTCTCGCCGTCGCCGGAGTGGGCGGTGCCCTCGCGTGGACGGCCGAGGACGTCACATCCGTCACCGCACGCCTCGGTGTGTTCGTATTGGTTCTCGCCGGCTGGATCGCCTCGGTGTGCCTGCACGAGTTCGGTCACGCGTACACCGCTTTTCGGGCCGGCGACCGGGAAGTCGAGCTCCGCGGCTACCTGACGCTCAACCCGCTGAAGTACACCCACCCGTTGCTCTCGATCGTGCTGCCGGTGTTGTTCATCGCGATCGGCGGGATCGGGCTGCCCGGCGGTGCCGTGTACCTGCGGACCGGTCAGTTCTCCGCGTCGACGCAGCGGCGCATCGCCCTCGCCGGACCGTTCGCCAATGCCGTTCTCGCCGTGATTCTCCTGATCGTCATTCGCATGTTCGGCACCGACGGCACCCATCAGGCCTTCTGGTACGGGCTCAGCTTCCTGGCGTTCCTGCAGATCATGGCCACGATCCTGAACCTGATTCCGGTACCGGGACTCGATGGATACGCCGCACTCGAGCCCTCGCTCTCACCTGCCACCCGCGCATCGCTGAACCAGTTCAAGGGTTACGGAATCCTCGTTCTCGTCGCGCTGCTGTTCGTGCCCGCAGTCAACTCCGCGTTCTTCGGGGCCATCGATACCCTGTTCGGGCTGTCCGGTGTGCCCGAGTTCTTCGCCGGCAACGGCAACTACCTGATGCGGTTCTGGCTGTAACTGTTCTGGCGCACCGGGAAGGACTGCACGATTTCGACCGCGATCGACGGGATTCCGTCGATCCGGAGAAGTAGTGTGCAGTGTTTCCCGACATGTCGGTACCGGGTCGCATAATTCCGCCATGACGACGTGGAACGAGTTCTCGACAGCCGCCCCGAACCTGGCCTCGGCGGTACACGCCAGATTCACCGCCAACAAGCACCATGTTCTCGCGACACTGAGAGCAGACGGCTCACCGCGCGTGAGCGGAACCGAGGTGGAGTTCGACGCCGGCGGCGTGCTGCGCCTCGGTTCGATGCTCGGGGCCGTCAAAGCGCGGGATCTTCAGCGCGACGGCCGGTTCGCGCTGCACAGCAACCCGGGGCACCATTCAATGGAGGGCGGAGATGCAAAGATCGGCGGACGCGCAGTCGAGATCACCGATCCTGCTGTGCTGCAACCGATATTCGACGCATCACCGGGCGAGCTGGTGCCGTATCACGTGTTCGACCTCGACATCACCGAGGTCGTGCTGACATCGCTGGTGGACGATCACATGCAGATCGACGTGTGGCGTCCGGGCTCCGCGGTGCGCACCGTCACCAGGTGAGCTCTTCTTTGCAGGTCCGCCCGTGAGCCGCCGGTTCGACCTGCACCGTGGCGTGGTCGAGGCCGTAGGTGGACAGCAACGACCTGGCTCGGTCGAGCACCATCGACGACGACCCCTCGCACTCGAGGTGCACTGTGGCCACGTCCATTCCGGTGGTCAGCGTCCACACGTGCAGGTCGTGAACTCCCGTCACCCCCGGTAGAGCGCTCAAGTCGCCGGTCAACGCGTCCACGTCGACGTCCGCCGGACTCGCCTGCGTGAGAATGCGCAGCGCCGAGCCGGCGAGCTTGATTGCACGCGGGATCACCCAGAGGGAGATCAGAACGCCGACGACGATGTCTGCCCAGGTCCACCCGAACACGACCATCAGCACGCCGGCCACGAGCACACCGACACTGCCGACCGCATCGGCCAGAACTTCCATGTATGCACCGCGGACGGCCAGGGAATCCTTGGCGTCACCGCGAATGAGCAGCATGACGACGATATTGGCGGCGAGACCGGCCGACGCGGTGAGAATGAGTGGCACGCCAGGAATTTCGGGTGCATCACCGATGCGCGAGATCGCCTCGTACATGATGAATGCCGCAACGCCGAGCAGCAGAACGGCATTCGCGATGGCCGTCAATACCTCTGCCCGATGCCAGCCGAATGTTCTTGCCGCTACGGCACTTCCCTTGCGGGCGAGCATCAGGGCGATCAGACCCATCGACATGCCGAGTACATCGGTGAGCATGTGGCCAGCATCGGCCAGCAGGCCGAGCGAGCCGATTGCCACGGCGACGGTGGCCTCGACGACGAGGAACACCACCAGAATCGCCAGCGCGATGACCATCTTGCGCACGCGGGATCGGGGCGGCCCCGCACCTGCGGGCGAGTGACCGCCCACGCCGTGACTGTGCCCGTGGCCCGCGCCCATGACTCCCCCTGGTGACCGATGTCGACTTCCGGAAGTCACCATATGCGTACATACGCATATATGCAATGGTGTGTCCGGGTCACAACTCCGGCGGGACGTGCGGGTGCTTCACCGTCGGCGGCAGCGTCGCCAACGCGGAAATACGCTTGAGGCCCGCGACCTGCAGTAGGTCGACGATGATCGACCGCAGCTGCGCCAGGACCACCGTCGCCGACAGACCGGCGTTCGAGATCAGCTCCGGCTTGGCACCGGCCGCAACCGATCGCAACACTCGTGCCGCCTCTGCCGCATCCGGCTTCTGCCCCGGGTCGGCGAGAATCATCTGCCGCAGCACCTCGACCGCATGCGCCAACTTCTCCACCTCGTCGACGACGCGCGGATCGAGGATCTCGTCGTCGCGCACCAACGTCAGCGACCGTCGCGCGAGCACGCGGATGTTGCGGACGGCGTTGTCGATCGGATCTGCCGTCGCCGCGAGCGCCGCGAGACGATTGCGGTGATTCCAGTACATCGGAGAAATTCGCGCGATCTCCCGGCCGCCCTTGAGGTCGGTCCGCAGAGCATCGATACCCGATTGCGTCGCACGCGCCTTGCGCAACGCCTCCTCGATCGGTTTGGGATCGTTCGCCACCAAACCGTCGGCCACCTTCTGCAACACACTCGCGGCCGTAGCCAGGACGCTCGCAGCATCCTTGCGCGCACGCCATACCGGATGCGTCGGGATCAACGCCACGATCGCGATGCCCACCAGACCGCCGACCAATGCGTCGACCATGCGGTTGGGTCCGCCCATGTTGCCCGGCGGGATCAGGGTGGCCACCAGCACGGCGGACGATCCGGCCTGCATCGCGATGATCGGCCCGCCGTCGAGGAACACCGCAGCCGACATGGCCAACACGACCACCAGCGCGATCTGCCACGGCCCACTGCCGATCAGCGAGATGAGCAGATCTCCGACGCCGATGCCCACAGTCACTCCGGCGACGAGTTCGGCCGACCGACGCAACCGTGCGCCGAGCGAGACGCCGAGCGAGACGACAGCGGCGATCGGTGCGAAGAACGGGCTCTCGTGACCGACGATGTCCGTCGCGACGAACCACGCCACACCGGCGGCCAAAGCGCACTGAACGATGGGCAGCAGCGACAACTTCAGTCGTGCGCTACCGGAATTCAGCCGGGTCCGGCCCCGCGCCCGGCTGGCGCGGGTTCGATCAGCCCAGGCCGAGCGCTTCTGCTGCCTTGGGGTCACAGTCTTCGAGGAGGTCGAGGCAGCGGGCGTACTCGTCGTGCTCGTTGATGTCGCGGGCCGCTTTGGCGAGGACTGCGACGCATCGGAGGAATCCGCGGTTGGGCTCATGGCTGTACGGGACCGGCCCGAATCCCTTCCATCCATTACGACGCAACTGGTCCAGGCCTCGGTGGTAGCCGGTACGCGCGTAGGCGTACGCAGTGATGGTGGCACCCGACTCGAGCGCGGCCTCGGCCAGATAGGCCCACGCAATGGACGCCGTCGGATGTGCAGCCGCGACCGTTTCGGGAGCCTCGTGGTTCAGCAGCGCGGATTCGGCCTCGTCGTCGCCGGGCAACAGTGTGGGTTGGGGTCCGAGCAGATCACCGAAAGAAGTCATGGCGCTCATTGTGCCCCTACGTCACCGAATCGTGTCCGAACACCCCCGGAACGCTCGCGCTGGGCCGCAGACACGGTCGATAGGCTGCCAGCTGACGAAATCGAGAACATGTGGGTTTTCGGAAGAATTCGGTGAACGAGGGAGAACGCATGCCGGACGAGAAGAAGAAGGCGCCCTCCGAGGTCGACGCAGCCACCGAGAAGATCGATCTGGGCAAGAAGAAACAAGCCGACCAGACCGCAGGAACCCCTGCCGAGGACGCGGCAACCGAGAAGATGGACGCGGTGCCTGCCGACGCCACCACGGACCGGGGAACCGAGCCGACCGCACAATCGCCTGTGGAACCATCCGCGAGGCCGACCGCTGCACCGCGTCGCATCCCGCCGCGAAACCCGTCGGACACTCCGGCGAAAGCTGTTGCGCCGGAGAAGAAAGCGCCTGCAGCTGTGCCGCAGCCGGTCGGCCCGCGCAAGATCGAGCCGCAGCAGGCCGGGCCCAAGCAGGTCGGTCCCCAGCGCGTCGGGCCGTCGCCGACAGAGTCCGGCAAGCCGAGTCACAAGAAGTGGTGGGCAGCGCTGATAGGTGCTGTTGTCGTGATCGCGGCAGTGGCCGCCGGTGCGTACGTGCTGATCGACCGCACGAGCGTCGAGGACTCCCCTGAGGCCCGGATCAGGACGACCGTCGAGACGTTCACCCGAGCACTGGCCGGCGGCGACCTCGCGACGCTACGCAGCACCTCGTGCGGTGATCTGGCGGCCTTCTACCGAGACATCCCGGACGCCGAATTCGCCGACGTTCATCGAGTCTCGCTGGAGCAGGGCAACATACCGACCCTCGACAGCATCGACGCCATCCAGGTCGGCGACGACAACACCGCGATCGCCCAGGTGATCGCGCACACCGATGCCAACCCGAACGATCGATCGCCGCGCACCTTCGACCTGCGCCTCGAAGGCGATCAGTGGAAGGTGTGCAGCTGACGCTGCATGTGAGCGGAACTTCGTAGTGGGCTACGAAGTTCCGTGCACATGCGGCGAAGCCGCTCTATCCCGCGGAAACGCTGCGACCTGCGGACTTGAGATCGTTGCAGGCCTCGACGACGCGGGCCGTCATGCCGGCCTCTGCCTTCTTGAGGTAACTGCGCGGGTCGTAGGCCTTCTTGTTTCCGACCTCGCCGTCGATTTTGAGCACGCCGTCGTAGTTGGAGAAGAAGTGTCCGGCGATGGGGCGGCTGAACGCGTACTGGGTGTCGGTGTCGACGTTCATCTTCACCGTTCCGTATTCCAGCGCCTCTTCGATCTCGCTCTTCGCCGAGCCGGATCCGCCGTGGAAGACGAAGTCGAACGGCTTGGAACCCGAGGCCAGACCCAGCTTCTCCGACGCGACCCGCTGGCCGTCTGCCAGCACCGACGGCTTCAGCTTGACGTTGCCCGGCTTGTAGACGCCGTGCACGTTGCCGAACGTCGCCGCCAGCAGGTAGCGCGAGCCGGCGTCGCCGGCACCGAGGGCCTCGACGGTCTTGAGGAAGTCCTCGTTCGACGTGTACAGCTTGTCGTTGATCTCGGCCTCGACGCCGTCTTCCTCGCCGCCGACGACACCGATTTCGATCTCCAGGATGATCTTCGCCGCCGCCGCGCGGGCCAGCAGGTCCTTGGCGATCTCCAGGTTCTCGTCGATCGGAACGGCCGAGCCGTCCCACATGTGCGACTGGAACAGCGGGTTCTTGCCGGCGTCGACGCGTTCCTGCGAGATCGCGAGAAGCGGACGCACGTAGGTGTCCAGCTTGTCCTTGGGGCAGTGGTCGGTGTGCAGAGCGATGGTGACGTCGTACTCGGCGGCTACGACGTGCGCGAACTCGGCGAGTGCGACAGCGCCCGTGACCATGCTCTTGATACCGAGTCCGGATCCGAACTCGGCTCCGCCGGTCGAGAACTGAATGATGCCGTCGCTACCCGCGTCGGCGAAGCCCTTGATGGCGGCGTTGATGGACTCGGAACCCACACAGTTGATTGCCGGAAAGGCGAACTTGTGTTCCTTCGCCCGGCCCAGCATCTCGGCGTAGACCTCGGGAGTTGCGATAGGCACGGCGTCATTCCTCCATTGAAAAGTTCGATTGTGTCCAGTGCAGTATGGCAACCCCCGGGCTCGGTGTCGTGCGTACCCGCTTCCCCGAGGTCGTTCCGCTGGCTCCACTCCCGCATCCCCGAGGTCGTTCCGCTGGGAGAACACGCCATCGCATTCACAGCCGCACCTCATCATCTGTTCAGGACTTACGAGTTTCGGCCGGTAGTGTGGGCGCGGTGAGTCTCCTAGCTGCCTCGGACACGATGACGACGAACCTGGCTTTGTTGCCCGGATTCCTCGACCCGGTGAACCTGCTCAACTCCTTCGGTCATTGGGTGTTGATCGGGCTGCTGCTGGTGGTCTTCATCGAGTCGGGGTTGCTCTTCCCGCTGCTCCCGGGCGATTCCCTGCTGTTCACGGCGGGGTTGATCGCGGCCTCGAAGTCCACCGAGATCGAGCCGTTCGCGTCCATCTGGACTCTCGTCATCCTGATCCCGATCGCGGCCATCCTCGGCGATCAGGTCGGCTATCTCATCGGCACGAAGGGTGGCGCTGCCCTCTTCAAGAGCAACGATTCGCGATTCTTCAAGAAGAGGTACATCGACGAATCGCACATATTCTTCGAGAAGCACGGCCCGATCACCATCATCCTGGCCCGCTTCGTGCCGATCGTGCGCACGTTCGCGCCGGTCGTCGCCGGTGCGTCGCACATGAAGTACTCGCTGTTCCTGACCTACAACGTCGTCGGCGGCGTCCTCTGGGGCGCGGGCGTGACGGTGCTGGGGTACCTGCTCGGGCAGATCGCCTTCATCCGTGACCACGTCGACATCATTTTCCTCCTCATCGTCGCCGTCTCCGTCCTCCCGATCGTCATCGAGGTCGGCAAGCGCATGGTCAAGGCCCGCAAGACTCCACTCGGGGAGGCCACCGACGTGATCGAGGCACACTCCCCGGAAACCAAGTCCTGATCGAGATCTTCCGAAAGTGATCGAGTCCATGTCGTCGATTACCACTGCGCTGCCGAGCGTGTCCGTTCAGGCGGTCGGCAGTTTCGGTCCGCTGGAGACGGCAGGCCCGCTCGTCGTGTGGATCATCGTGATGACGTTCGTGTTCATCGAATGCGCGGTGATCATCGGGTTGTTCCTGCCCGGGGATTCGATGCTGATCACGGCCGGAATCGTGATGGCG
Source organism: Rhodococcoides navarretei (assembly GCF_038069675.1). Classification (NCBI taxonomy): domain Bacteria; kingdom Bacillati; phylum Actinomycetota; class Actinomycetes; order Mycobacteriales; family Nocardiaceae; genus Rhodococcoides; species Rhodococcoides navarretei. The sequence goes on along the minus strand of NZ_JBBPCN010000001.1, from coordinate 757,685 downwards.
ACCCATGCGTCGGGCACCGGTCACATCTGGGCGCTGTCGCTCGGTGCGATGGTCGCTGCCATCGCAGGCAACCAGGTGGGGTACTCGATCGGTCACCGAACCGGCTCGACGCTGGTGGCCCGCAAGAACGGCAAGTACCTCAACACCAAGAACCTGCACAAGGTCAATCTCCTGCTCGAGAAGCACGGCTTCTGGGCGGTGCTGGTCGCGCGATGGATTCCCTGGGTGCGCACCCTGTGCCCGCTGGTCGCGGGTGCCGCGAAGATGGATCACCGCAAGTACACGATCGCCAGCACCCTCGGTGCCATCATCTGGGCTCCGGTGCTGCTGCTGATCGGGTTCTACTTCGGCTCGTTCATCCAGGGAATCCCGTGGCTGATGCCCGCCGTCCTGATCAGCATGGTCGTGCTGCTGGTCGTCGGAACCGGACTCGGTATCTGGCAGTACCGCAAGGAAATGGCGCGACCCGAAGAGACCATCGAGGTCGAAGAGGTACTCGAGTAGGCGGTCCGGGTATCCGGCTGTTCTAGAAGCCGGCAGCTGCGACGCGGTAGGCCGCTTCCATGAGCATCCAGCCACCGAGTTGCACAGAGAGGTCGCGCTCGGGCACATCGGACGGTCGGACGGTTCCCTCGGTGAACGTGGCAATGTGCAGTCCTTGCCCGGGGAATCGCGCTTCGCGGTTCCAGTCGGCTCCGAACAGCGGGTTGTCCTCCACTTCGAGGCGGTTCTCCCATGCGGCCTCGGCCGAGTTCAGCACGATCGCCGCGGCAAGTTCGCGTGCACGGTCGTCCGCGTCCGAGTCTCCGGGTAACTCCACCGCGACCATCGCCAGGTAACGCGCGAGGATGGGGTTGAACAGGCCGCCGTCTCCCCCACCGCCGCCGGTGATGACGAGGTTGCGGGTCAGGTGATTGTCGACGGCGTCGACCAGAGCATGGACTCGCTCGGCGTGCCTGGGTTCACCGAGTCGAACGGCGAGTTCGGTCTCGAGGCCCAACGTGACGCCTTGGCAGTAGCTGTATACGGCGCGTTCCATCTCACCGGGCTTTCCGGCGTCGACGAGTGCGCGGGTGGAGTGCATCCCGTCGAGAATCAGCCCCGTGCGCTCGTCTTTGAGGGTGCGGTCCATCCAGTCGGCCATCTCCTGGGCACGCCACAACCGACCGGTACGCGCCAGCATGATCGCGGCCGGACCGTTGGTGGGTGCGTTGTAGAAGTCGGACTTCTTGCGCCACGGAATGCCGCCACCCTCGGCCGGGGCCCAGGCGTCGAACAACTCCGTCTCGATCTGCTGGATGCCGCCGCGATTGCCGACGAAGTGCTGCCGCTGCGCGCGTTCGAGCGCCAACCCGAGCCACGCCATGTCGTCGTAGTAGTTGTTGGTCCAGCCGGTGACGTTGCGGGTTCGGTGCGCTCGGGTGATCTTGTTCAATCGCCGACGGCGCTTGGCCGTGAGGTCGCGATCTGCGGCGTCGACCGCGCAGTCGAGCAGGTGGGCCTGCCACCAGTAGTGCCAGCGTAGGAACGCCCGTTCCTTGCGAATCGGTGGCCAGGCGACGACACCCAACGTCGTACCCGGTAGCCCCCACAGCCGACGCATGTGCCGTGCGACGACGGCCCCCTCCGCAGCGTCCGCACGCTGCGACCACAACTCTTGCATACGGACAATCCTGCCACTACCGTTGCCGATTCGTTACATCCCGCCCGGAATCGATGCGGGCTCACCACGCAGCGCCCAGGTCCGCGTGCCGCCGAATCCACGAGTGCATGGCAATTCCGGCGGCAACACCGGCATTGATGCTGCGAGTGGAACCGAATTGGGCGATCGATACCGTCATCGACGCCGAGTCGCGGGCACTGTCGGTGACGCCCGGTCCTTCCTGGCCGAAGAGCAGCAAGCAATGGCGCGGCAACTCCGCCGTCTCGATCGGCACCGACCCGGGGGTGTTGTCGACGGCAACGACCACGAGGCCCGCGTCCGCCGCGAACGCCATCAGTTCCTCCACCGAATCGTGGTGATGGATGTGCTGGTAACGATCGGTGACCATCGCGCCGCGACGGTTCCATCGACGCCGCCCGACGATGTGTACCGCCTGTGCCGCGAAGGCATTCGCGGTGCGCACCACCGTGCCGATGTTGGCGTCGTTGGTGAAGTTCTCGATGGCCACGTGCAGCGAATGCCGTCGGGTGTCGATGTCGGCGACGATCGCCTCGCGTCGCCAGTAGCGATATGCGTCGACGACGTTGCGGCGGTCACCGCCGGCGAGCAGTTCCGGATCCAACCGCGGATCGTCGGGTGGCGGTTCTGCGTGGGTGTCGGCCCACGGTCCGACACCGTGGGGGTGCTCGCCCCACTCGGTGGGTCCCGCGTCCTCCGGCACAGAGTTGCTGTCGCCGCTCAATAGACTTCGTTGCTGTCCGGTGCGATGCGGAAGCCGTGTCCGGTCGCATCGTCGACGCACGAGATGCCGTTCTCGGCGGACGTGCAGGTGAACCCGTTTCCGGCGATGGTCGCACCCACCGCGAGCGGTGGATCGATCGTGTCCCCACCCGAGGTGTACACCACGCCGCCGGAGCACATGAACGCCGCCGGACCGTCGTTGGTGACACGAATTCCGTTGCCCCAGTTGATCATGCAATCCTCGGGCTTCGGCGGAACCGGAGTGGTGGTGCCCTGGCACCCGGCTTCGGTGCGAGTGGACAGCGGCACGATGCCGCACTGGAACAGACCGTCGGGAGAACTGAAGTAGTACGCGCCGCCGATGGGGGCGTACGTCGTCTGCGGTTCCGCGGTGGGCGGCGGAGGCTCGACCGGAGGCGGTGGCGGCGGGAGCGCTTCCGTGGTCGTCACCGGCGCGGGGGTGGTGGTTGCCGTCGTGGTTGTCGGCGCGAGGGTGGTGGCCGACGCAGGCGACGGGGGCTGGGCAGCGGACTCACTGCTGCACCCGGTGAGAACGAGCGCCGTACCGGCCCCGATCACCACCAACCAGGCTCGAAACCTACCCATGTGCCGTGCTCTGCTCGAACCCCACGTACTCAGCATGAAAAAACCCCGACCCACCTTCCGACACCGATCACTCCGACGACCGACGATACCGGCGCACCGCCGGCATCGTTCGGCGAGAGGTTCTAGGTGTGGCTCAGGCGCCGGTTGACCTCACGAGTGAGCCAAGCGGGCGAGAATCGTGACCCGAGCGAGAGCGCCTTGGACGGCAGGCCGACCGGGAAATGCACCTTGTGCAACCGACGCTTCACCGGACGGGTCGCGTCGAAGATCGCGTCGGACACATCCTTGACGGTGAGCTTGATACCCAACGAGCTCGTCGTGCCCGTCGAGACACCCTGGGTCATCGCCGTCTGGACGAACAGCGGCCACATGGCCTTGACCGCGATGTCGTACTTGCTCCACTCGAGATCCAATGCCTCGGTGATGCCGCGCACCGCGAACTTGGACGCGCCGTAGGTCACCAACTCGGGCTGACCGTAGATGGCCGACGCCGAGCACAGGTTGACGACCTGAGCACCGGCCGTGTCCCTCAAATACGGGAAGGCGGCGTGAGTGCCGTAGATGACGCCGTTGAAGTTGATGTCGATCTGACGACGGTGCACCGACAGCGGCATGTCCTCGAAGGCACCCGCGGCGAGAATTCCGGCGTTGTTGATCAGAATGTCGAGTCGACCGTCACCCTCACCGACGAACTCCTTCAACCGGGTTTCCCACTGGTCGGAGTCGGTTACATCCAAGGTGCCGGTGACCACGCGGCCGCTGAGCGAAGCAGCTTCCTTGCCGAGCGATGCCAAGCCGGTCTCGTCGATGTCGTACGCACCGACGAGGTAGCCGTTGGCAGCGAACTTGAGAGCAGTTGCGCGGCCGATGCCGGCTGCAGCGCCTGAGATGAAGACAGTTGGTCGAGTCACATCGATCACCGTACATGTAACCCTACTTACCGGTAACCCCTATCGTCGAATATCGATCAGTCGCTTTCAGCGACCCAGGAGCACCGAAGTGAACAACACGAGAATCGTCCGATCCGTCGTCTTCGTGACGATCGGTTATGCAATCGTGCTGGCGATCTGGATAGGTTGGCTGATGAAGCGAACTCCCCCCGGGACGCTTCCCTACCAGCTGGCGGCCCTGGTCGCCGGGTTCGGCGCAGCACTCGGCCTGGCGATGATGATCGCCGGACGAGCCACTCGTGAGCAGAAGGAATTGATCGAACACGGCGTCGAGGGCTGGGCAACTGTGGATGCCATCCGCCGCATCGACAACGACACCGCCGAACTGGACCTCGAATTCACCGTGCCCGGGTCGGGCAGCTACTTCGGCAAGATCGTCTATGACATCCCGCAGTCGGACACCTCGCGATTCGAGCCGGGCACGGTCATCGCCGTCCGCGTCGACCCCGCCCATCGTGAGCGGGTGCTGCTGCTACCCCGAAGCCAAGGCCTCGACGAGTAACACCTGCGCCGCCACATAGGTCGACAGAACCACCGCCTCCGCAGCACGGCGCCGACGGTCCTCGGTCAGAAACAGTCGCCTGAACACGATCAGGGCGTCGGACACGGTGAACAGAACGCCGCCGATCACCAGCCTCCGATCACCGCCGCGCGAGACGGAACGAGCAGACAGCGTCGACGTGGTCGCGAGCACTGCACCGTATGCCGTCAGGGTCGACGCCACCGCGGGCTGACGCCCGGCCAGTAGCGTCGCCGCTGCAGCCCACCCGGCGTACCGCGGAATCGCGTCGATCAGCGCCGGACGCGCACCCCGACGCACCAGCAGATACGTGTAGGTGCACTGCATCACCGCGAACGCACGGGCACCCCATTCCAGGGCGGAATCGTCGTCGGGGTCGATCAACAGAACATCGCCGACGGTGGCAGCCGCGAGACCGGCCAACAGCACCCGATCCCTGGCCGGATCGAGCCCGCAGGCCAGCGCAGGACCGATCAGAGGCTTGGCGATGCGCTGCAACGGCATCGAACCCGTCCACGCACCGACCGCCGTGACCCCGCCTGCAACCAGCGCGGCGACGCGAGCACGCCGCATCCGATCACTCCTCAACTCCGCCACCTCCACAACCCATCACGACGACCGTCACATGTGACGCTGACCCCTATCGCTTGATACTCGCAGGTCGCGTCGGCATCGTGGAACGGTCGGTCGGATCATTTCGAAGCAGTGGGGACCATCATGCGCCGCAAACTCACCGGGCAGCACCGTTCGGGACGCGCCGACCTCGCCGGCTACCCCAATCCCCTGCTCCGTGACTGCGATGTCCGCCAGGCGCGCATCAAGCACTGGGTCACCACACTGCTGATCGTCATGATTCCGGTGTCGCTGTGGATCGGGCTCGGTACCCACGCCGATCAGCAACAACGACTGGAGAATCAGCGCGGCTCGATCCACCAGGTCACAGCGACCACCACGGACATTGCAGAAGTTGCACCGGTCTCGTCGACCGAGTTCGGCGCGTCCGGCGCTGCTGCGACCGCCGTCGACTCGCGGTGGGTCTACCGGGGCGTCGAACACACCGGACGCGTCAGCGTCGACACCGGTTCTCCGGTCGGAACCACCACCCCGATCTGGGTCGACGACAGTGGCGACCTGAGCGTGCGGCCGCTGACATCGTCCGATGTCGTCGCCGCATCCATTTTCGGTGCCATCGGTAGCTGGGTGCTGATGGCGACCCTTCTCGTCGGTGCCTATCTGCTGATGCGTTTCCGCTACGACCTCAGGCGCGATGCCGAATGGGATCGTGACATCGCCGATCTCCTCCGCCAGCACTGACTGCTCCCCGTGGCACTCGTCGGACTCACGCTCGCCGTTGCGATAGATAGTTAGTGTATGTAACAATAAATCGGTGAGCCACTCCGACGAAGACATCCGGGACCTCCTCTCGCAGCTGGTCACCAGTTCGTCGCGCTTCGTCCGATTGGCCGCCCGGTTCGGTAGCGACGAATGGCCGCGAGCATGGATGCGAGCCCTGTCATTGCTCGAGGAGTATCAGCCGCTGCGCATCAGTACCTTCGCCGAGCTCGACCGATGCTCCCAACCATCGGCGACGGCGTTGCTCGCCAAGCTGAGCAACGCCGACCTCGTCACCAGACGATCCGACCCGGACGACTCACGCGCCGTGCTCGTCGAGATGACCGAGGCCGGCCATCGTTGGCTCGCCGACGGTCGACGCCACCTCGTCGACGGATTGGTCCCCTACCTGTCCGACCGCGACCCAGAACAGATCCAGAAACTGACCGACGGCTTGAGCGAGCTTCGCAGCATCCTCGAACCCGTCGATCACGGAATGAGAGGAACTCTTTCGTGACCGCCAACACCTCCTCCGACAGTCTCCTGAAGCAACCGCGCGCGGTGTGGGCTGTCGCGTTCGCCAGCGTCATCGCCTTCATGGGCATCGGCCTCGTGGACCCCATCCTCAAACCCATCGGCGAACAGTTGAATGCCTCGCCGTCGCAGGTGTCACTGCTGTTCACCAGCTACATGCTCGTCACCGGCGTCGCGATGCTGATCACCGGAGTGGTGTCCAGCCGCTTCGGCCCGAAGCGCACATTGCTGGTCGGCCTGGCGATCATCGTCGTCTTCGCAGCCCTGGCAGGCACATCCGGATCGGTCGGCGAGATCATCGGTTTCCGCGCAGGCTGGGGACTGGGCAATGCGCTGTTCATCGCCACGGCGCTCTCGACCATCGTCGGCGCGGCGTCCGGCGGCGTTGCACGCGCGATCATCCTCTACGAGGCCGCGCTGGGCATCGGCATCGCAACCGGCCCGCTGGTCGGCGGCCTACTCGGCGGATTCAGCTGGCGCGGACCGTTCTTCGGCGTCGCGGTACTGATGGCCATCGCATTCATTCTGCTGATCGTCATGCTCCCGGACACTCCGAAGCCCGCGCACACCACCTCGATCCTCGATCCGTTCCGAGCCCTTCGGCATCGCGGTCTGCTGACCGTCGGTATCACCGCGTTGCTCTACAATTACGGGTTCTTCACCCTGCTCGCCTACACACCCTTCCCCCTGGACATGGGCACGTACTCGATCGGCTTCATCTTCTTCGGCTGGGGTCTCTGCCTGGCCGTGGCGTCGGTGTTCATCGCACCGAAGCTGCAGCGAGCCTTCGGAACGCTGAACATGATGATGCTGGCGCTGCTGCTGTTCGCCGTCGACCTGGGCGTCATGGCGATGTTCACCGAGAACAAGACCGTTCTGATCGTGGGAACCGTCGTGGCCGGGTTGTTCCTCGGCGTCAACAACACCCTGATCACCGAGACCGTCATGATCTCGGCACCGGTCGAGCGGTCGACAGCGTCGGCGGCCTACAGCTTCGTTCGTTTCACCGGCGGAGCCGCGGCTCCCTACCTGGCCGGCAAACTGGGCGAGTCGAACATGCACGTTCCGTTCTGGGTGGGTGCCGCCTGCACTGCCCTTGCCATCGTGGTACTTGCGACCGGCCGGAAGGTCCTCGCCCACGTCGATGACCACGAACCTGCACCTCACAGCATCGACGAGGCCCGTGCGGTGACGGTCGGCGACTGAATCCCGCTCATCAGAAAGGGTTTTCACGACGGCCGAGATGGGTGCATCTCGGCCGTCGACCCATGTCGACATCCTCTCCAGTCACATGCGTCTCATCAGTAACACTTTCATAACCAATTCTCAGGTAAAGCCTTCAGGGGTTCCCGAGACCGGCCGGTTGGTTTACGGTCCAGTCATCACAGTTGTTCGTGTGACTCACCAACTACACCCGTTCCGCGTGGGAGGACGGGTGCGTGCAGCACGATGCTGCCACTGACCGAAGGGCCACAATCTCCATGTCGCAGAAGTCGATCGCCAGGTCCAAGAAGGCGCGCCTCGCCGCTGCCGGGGCCGCCATGGCACTGTCCCTCTCCATCGCCGCACCGGGAATCGCCAGTGCGCAGACGCCGACCCCGGAAAGCCCCGTTGTCGAGCAGCCCGCCACCGAAGGCGGCACCGAATCCGGAGCTCCGACCGAAGAAGAGGGCTCGGGCACCGAAGGATCCGGCACCGCCGAAGGTCAAGTCGACGCCTCCGTCGACGGGGAAATCGAAGCACCTGTCCCGTCGGTGACGCCGGAAGATGCCGCAGCCGCCGCAGCCGCCGCAGCCGCCGTACCGGCCCCCGAAGCCCCCTCGGCCGTTCGCCCCCTGCCTCAGATCGTTCCCGGGATCGTCATGAACGACGACGGCACCGCGACGGTCAACCTCGACATCATCCCGCAGCTCTCCGACGCCGAGAAGAAGGCAATCGCCGACGCGGAAGCAGAAAGCAAGCTTGCCGCTGAAGCATCTACAGCCGCTCAGGTGCGCCTCGACACCGCCAAGGCCGCCGAAGCCGCTGCGAGCACCGACGCCACCAAGGCCGAGGTTGCCGCCGCCGAAGCCGATGTCAAGGCAAAGGCTGCCGTCACGGCGGCTGCGACAGCCAAAGTCCAGAGCCAGGCTGCAAGCGCTGCGGTCACCGCAGCCAAGAACACCGCAGCCGAGCTGCAGACCGCGGCAGAGGAGTCCAAGGCCGCCGCCGACCAGGCCGCAGCCGACGCCGAGACTGCAGAGGAGCTGGCCGTCGAGCTCGAGGCCGCAGCCGTCTCGGGTGATCCCGAAGCTACTGCCGAAGCCGAGGCGGCCCGCGCGGACGCCGACGCGAAGGCCGAACTTGCCGCTACCGCCAGGGTCGAGGCCGACGCGTCGAACAAGGCCCTCGCGGATTCCGTTACCGCCGTCCAGGATTCGTTCAAGAACTTCAACCTCGCCAAGGTGACCGCTGCAGTTCGCGCTGCCGCTGCCACTGCCGCGAAGTCGCTGGCACTGAACGTCGAAGCACAGACTGCAGCCGCAGTAGCCGCAATGGCCGAGCAGAATGCCGTGAACCTCGAAGCCGCAGCCGAGGCTGCCGCAGGCGAGGAGACCGAATCCGAGAAGGCCGCAGCCGACGCTCGAGCCGCAGCAGATGCGGCCAAGGCAGACGCCGACGCCAAGGCGGAAGCGGCAACCGCAGCCCAGGCTGCCCTCGACGCCGCGCCGTCGGATGCCGATATCGAAGACTTGCAGGCCGAGGCCGATGCAGCCGCAGAAGCACTGGCGACGGCCGATGCAGCTGTCGAGTCGGCGAATGCCGACTTGCAGGCCAAGACCGAGGCAGCGGCTTCGGCCAAGACCAAGGTGACCGAGGCCCAAGGCGCACTGAAGACCGCACAGGACGACGCGGCGGCGGCCAAGGCGAAAGCCGACACCGCAGCGAAGGCAGAGGCCGATCTCAAGGCAGAGGCAGCCGAATTGGCCGCGAGCGGACCGAAGTTCAGCTGGACCATCAACCTCGGTGGCACCGTGAAGGAAGACGTTCCCGTCACTCAGGTCGACGACACCACCGTCGTCGTCGACGAGACCGGCGTCTCTCTGGTCGGCGTCAAGAACGAGGACGGATCGTTCACCGTCGCGGATTACTTCACCACCGACGAGAACGGTGTCGTCAGCGTTGCCGGCGAACTGCCGCCGGTCGATCTCGCACTCGGCGATTCTTCCGACGAGGCGTCGGGCGGGTCGGACAGCTCGTCCAACACCCCGGTGATTCTCGCCGGAGTCGGCGTGGTCGTGGTCGCGGCAGCAGGCGGAGCGTTCTACCTGCGTCGCCGCAGCTCCACCGATGCCACCTCGTAACACCCGCTGGCTGTGGTCGGCGATCCTGACTTTCGTTCTCCTCGTATCAGGTTGCGCGAGTGGCGAAGTCGGGGTCGCCGCACCAGATCGCTCGCCGGTGCAGTCACAGATCTCTGCGGCTGCGCCGGCGAGCGACGTCGCTCCCGCCCAGCCCGAGTACATCGAGCTCCGATCCTCGGACGGCACGACCTATCTGAGCAGCCCCATCCATCCCGACCCGCTCTACCGCGGAGGCGAGAGCGGCCAGGTACTGAACCCGGTGGACGAGCTACCGGCCTGGTGGGCCGAGAGCGGAATGCCGGGGACCTCGACCGAACAGACGGTCGTGGTTGCCGGACACAACTATTCGAAGCGGGACGCCCCGTTCAAGGCGTTGCGGGTGGTGGCACCGGGCGACACCGTCGTGTTGCGAACACCGAGCGGCACCCTGGAGTACGCGGTCGAGTCGGTGGGTCCGCTACCGAAGGGATCGCTGTTGGCCGACAACGAACTACGACGGTCGGTGCCCGGGCGATTGATCCTGGCCAACTGTGACGTTCAGGGTGGCGAACCCACCGACGACAACTTCGTGGTCGTCGCGCAACTCGTTCGCTGACAGGCTCTTTCGCAACCGGGGCTACAGGCCGAGGTCCGCCAAGCCGAGCAGGGATCGATATTCGAGTCCCTCGGCGGCGATGACCTCGTCCGCCCCGGTCGCCCGGTCCACCACCGTGGCCACTCCGACGACCGTCGCGCCTGCGTCCCGCAATGCTGCGACAGCCGTGAGCGGCGAATTGCCGGTCGTCGTCGTATCTTCCACCACCAGAACACGTTTGCCGACGATGTCCGGTCCCTCGATCTGACGCTGCATGCCGTGCGCCTTGGCGGCCTTGCGCACCACGAAAGCATCGATCGGACGCCCCTCGGCATGCATGATCGACATCGCCACCGGATCTGCCCCCATCGTCAGACCGCCGACCGACACGAAATCCCAATCGGCAACCAGATCACGCATCAACGAACCGATCAGCGCACCCGCCCGATGATGCAGCGTCGCCCGACGCAGATCCACGTAGTAGTCGGCTTCCTTACCCGACGACAACGTGACCTTCCCATGCACGACGGCAAGCTCTTTCACCAGATCGGCCAGCTCCTGCCGGTCCGCATTCACGGCATGCTCGGCCATGTTCGGGTTCCTCTCGTCTCACCACAGAGTCGGGCGGGTCGATACGAACTTACCCACCGACGTGTTCCGCCGCTCCCGCGGCATGGGCGGTGTGGACTACACGGCGACGTTCGCGGACGGCTGCTCGTCCTGTACTTCCTTCGTCTCCACGAACGGTTCCGGGGCGGTCAGCGAGCGAGACTTGGCGACGAGCGAGGACGGGAACTTTCCGACCGCCTGTGACAGGCGGTATGCGTTGTCGTTGTACACGCGCACCGCGCCGGCGATGCGGCGTTCGGTGACGTTCAGTTCTCCGGCCGGGCCCTGGAACGCCCAATTGCCCAACGCAGTTCGACGCGCATCGGCGTCGGCGAGCACGGCATGAAAGGCGGCGGACAGCGCGTTCTCGGCGGCGGCCTGCGCTTGTAGACCCAGTCCGCGCTCGCGCACTGCCTTCGACCACGAACGTGCACCGCCGAGCTGACGAAGCAGATCACCGGACAATTCGGTGGTCTCCGCGGCGGCAAGGAACGGGCCGAGCTGCTCGTGACGTCGCTCTACTTCGACATCGACCAGCCGCAGACTCTGTTCGGTCTGCTCGCCGTACCGACCGAGTCGACGCACCACGATGGCCATGTACCCGACCACCAGCACGATGAGCACCAGAACTGCCGCAACCACACCCGAGGAAACCGTCACAGGGTACGAATTTAGCCGCGTAAGCGCTTCTGCGCCCGTAAACACGCCCGAAGGACATCAGGGCTGATTGCGTCGGCGCTCCGAGTCGAACGGAATGGGGCGTGACACGGGCGGACGCGGAACTGGACGCGACGCATCGGCCGATCGTGCCGCCTGCGGACCGGCCGCATCGGGCCTGGGCGGACGAGGCCTACGACCCGGCTCCTGTGGGCGGGGCTCCTGAACACGGGGTTCGGGGACCCGAGGTGGTTGAACGCGTGGCTCCGGTGTTCGGGGTGCAGGCGTCCTCGGCTCGGGGCTGCGCTGCTCCGGACCGCGCACGGCCTGGATGCGGGGTTCGGACACCCGAGGCTGCTGATCCTGCGGCGTACGTGCCTGCTGAGCACGTGTTTCCTGCACCAGTGGCCTGCCGGGATCGCTTCGATCGCGGCCGGGCTCGCCGCCGCCTGCGCGAGCGCCGTAGACCGCACTTCCGCGGACAGGAGGCAGTACGTGCAGCATGCCCGACAGGCGCGCGACCGCGTCGATCGCAGCATCCCAATCGCGGCCCGAACTGTTCAGTGGCAGAGATCCCAGCGTCCAGTCCTGCTCGCTCCACAACAGCTGTAGATTCGCCGGGATCGACTCGGTGAATGCGGCCATCCGCTGGTCGCACACACGACGAGCGATATCGACGTCGGTTGCGAACACCACGCGCGGGCCGATGGAACCGAGCAGTTCCATGTCCTCGTCGCGGGGCGGTGGCGTCGAGCGGGGCCGCAGATCGATGTCGACATCGGAACCGACCGAGCGCTGCACGGCCACGATGGTCCCCGTCTCCTCGACGTCGAAGAGTACGAACTCCTCACCGCGCCGAACACCGGTGACCACGCCGAGAGCGACGTCGAATTCGGGCTTGGACAGGGCCGCGCGAGAGAACCGAGTGACGAGGTCTCGATCGTGCGGTCGATACTCGTACCCTTGCGCTTTGGCCCACATCTGCCGCAGCCGCCCGGACTGATCTCGCTTGGACCTGTCGATGTAGAGCAGGGCCACTGCACCTATCAGTGCAATCGCCGCCAGGCCGAACCACATTGCCGTCATCGCGCACCACCTTAATCGACATCCACGTCGTCACTGCCCACCACCGCCGGGTCCTGTGAACGATCACTGGAACAACCCGAGTTGCTCATCCGCCCAAATTCGGAGTTTCGATGACGACGTTCGCGCGAATAGTCCCGTCCTCGACGGGCTCGCCCTGCACCACGACGAAACCGCCGACGGGCAGCGACGCCAGATCGCTACCGGACAACGAAATTATCTGGGTCTGGGGTGTGGTCTGCACAGTGACCTGAGCGCCGTCGAGGCCGTCGAGTGTCAGGGTCGAACCGTCGTTCGCGGTGATCGTCCCGGCCGACGAACCGAACTGACCGAGTATCTCGGGAATGCCCCCTGGAATCAGCTCGGGCGTGGTGGCGGCACCCGACTCGGTGGGCTGCGGGGTGGTCGTGGGCGCGCTGGACGTGGGTGGCCTGATCGACGTCGACGTCGACGGACCGGTGGCAGTGGTGCTGGGCTCGTCCGATCCCCCGCTCAGGAACGAAATTCCGAAGAACACGACGATGGCGAGGACGACGAGTCCGATCAACGCCAGCACCCACGGCCGGGGACCCTTGCTGCCCTCGTCGGCGGAGTTCGGTTCCCCCGGGGGCGGCGGTGCCCCGTACTGCGGGGGCTGTCCGAATTGTTGAGTGTGGCCGAACTGCTGAGTGTCGTATCCCGGTGCCTGGCCGTACTGCTGGGTCTGGCCGTAGGCCTGGTTCGCTGCCGCCTGCTGATCGGGGTCGTAGGGCGGAAGTGCCTGCGTGGGGTGATAGCCCTGCGGGTAGGGCGGTGGATCTGGATTTCCCTGCGGCGGGTACTGATAAGCCTGGGTGGGATACACCTCCGTCGGCTGAGCATCCGGATACTGCTGGGCATCCGGATACTGCTGGGCATCCGGATACTGCTGGGCGTCCGGATATTGCTGAGCTCCGAGGTACGGCTGACCGTGGTCCTGGGTCGGCTCGGATGACTCCGCCTGGCGTGCCGCGTCCTGATCGCGTTCTCGAGGTGATCGCGGGTCGTCCGGATTCGTCATTCCACGAGGGTACCTACCCGGTAGACCGCTGGTGACGACACAGAAAGGGCCCGCACGAGCAGTGCTCGTGCGGGCCCTTCTCGTAGACCGGTCAACCCAGGATCAGGCGTTCGCCGTCCGGGCTCGAGTTGACCGACACCACGTCGCCGTCGTGAACATCCCCGGCGAGCAGCAGCTTCGCCAGTTGATCGCCGATGGCCTGCTGGATCAGTCGCCGCAGCGGCCGGGCGCCGTAGAGCGGGTCGTAGCCCCTGGCCGCGAGCCACATCTTCGCCGGCGACGACACCTCCAGCGTCAGACGTCGAGCGGCAAGACGCTTGGTGAGGAAGCCGAGCTGGATGTCCACGATCGACTCGAGCTGGTCCTCGGACAAGGCGTCGAACACCACCACGTCGTCGAGACGGTTGACGAACTCGGGCTTGAACGAACGCCGCACCGCGTCCATCACCTGTTCCTTGGTCCCACCGGCACCGAGGTTGGAGGTGAGGATCAGGATCGTGTTGCGGAAGTCGACGGTCCGGCCCTGGCCGTCGGTGAGCCGGCCTTCGTCCAGCACTGCGAGCAGGATGTCGAACACGTCCGGGTGCGCTTTCTCGACCTCGTCGAAGAGCACCACGGTGTACGGCCGCCTGCGTACCGCCTCGGTCAACTGTCCACCGGCCTCGTAGCCGACGTACCCCGGAGGTGCACCGACCAGACGAGCGACGGCATGCTTCTCGCTGTACTCGCTCATGTCGATGCGCACCATCGCGCGTTCGTCGTCGAAAAGAAACTCCGCCAACGCTTTTGCGAGCTCGGTCTTACCGACTCCGGTGGGTCCGAGGAACAGGAACGATCCTGTCGGACGGTTGGGATCGGCCACCCCGGCGCGGGAGCGTCGGACGGCGTCGGACACCGCTTGTACTGCGTCCTTCTGTCCGACGACTCGCTTGCCGAGCTCGTCCTCCATGCGGAGCAGCTTGGCGGTCTCGCCTTCGAGCATCCGGCCCGCCGGAATTCCGGTCCAGGCCGCGACGACGTCGGCGACATCGTCCGGGCCCACTTCTTCCTTGAGCATCACGTCGCCCTGAGCAGGCGATGCCTCGGTCTTGGCGGCGAGCTCCTTCTCGAGAGTCGGGATACGTCCGTAGCGCAGCTCGGCCGCCCGGCCCAGATCGCCGTCACGTTCGGCACGGTCGGATTCGCCGCGCAGGTTCTCGAGTTCCTCCTTCAGCACCCGCACCGAGTCGATGGCGTTCTTCTCGTTCTGCCAGCGTGTGCTGAGTCCGGCGAGCTTCTCCTGCAGATCGGCCAGCTCCTGACGAAGCTTGTCGAGCCGAGCCTTCGACGCGTCGTCGGTCTCCTTCGCCAGGGCCATCTCCTCGATTTCGAGGCGTCGGACGGCGCGTTCGACCTCGTCGATCTCGACTGGGCGTGAGTCGATCTCCATGCGCAGACGGGACGCCGCCTCGTCGACGAGGTCGATCGCCTTGTCCGGCAGGAACCGGGCGGTGATGTACCGATCGCTCAGGGTTGCCGCGGCGACAAGGGCGGAGTCCGTGATCCGGACGCCGTGGTGCACCTCGTAGCGCTCCTTGAGTCCGCGGAGAATGCCGACCGTGTCCTCGACCGAGGGCTCACCGACGTACACCTGCTGGAAGCGCCGTTCGAGCGCGGCATCCTTCTCGATGTACTTCCGGTACTCCTCGAGGGTCGTCGCACCGACCAGGCGCAGTTCGCCGCGGGCGAGCATCGGCTTGATCATGTTGCCCGCGTCCATCGCGGATTCGCCGGTCGCGCCGGCTCCCACGATGGTGTGCAACTCGTCGATGAACGTGATGACCTGACCGGCGGAGTTCTTGATGTCGTCGAGCACGGCTTTGAGCCGCTCCTCGAACTCACCGCGGAACTTCGCTCCGGCGACCATCGAACCGAGATCGAGCGAGACGACGGTCTTACCGCGCAGGCTCTCCGGGACGTCACCGGCGATGACGCGCTGCGCGAGTCCTTCGACGATGGCCGTCTTGCCGACACCGGGTTCGCCGATGAGCACCGGGTTGTTCTTGGTTCGCCGCGACAGCACCTGGACAACACGCCTGATCTCGGTGTCACGTCCGATGACGGGATCGAGCTTGCCTTCTCGGGCCAACGCCGTCAGGTCGGTGCTGTACTTCTCCAGCGCCTGATAGGTGTTCTCGGGATCTGCGCTGGTGACCCGGGCGCTACCCCGTACGGCCTGGAAGGCGTCGCGCAGCTCGTTGGGTCCGGCTCCGTGGCCGGTCAGGAGCTTGGCGACGTCGTCGCTTCCGGTCGCAAGCCCCACCATGATGTGTTCGGTGGAGACGAACTCGTCGTCGAGTTCGGTGGCCAGGTGCTGCGCAGCGGTGATCGCGGCGAGGGTTTCACGGCCGAGTTGCGGAGTGGTGGTCGAGCCGGATGCCGAGGGCAGGCGGTCGACGAGGTTCTGCGCTTCTCGACGCACCGTTGCAGGGTCGACGCCGACGGCCTTCAGCAAGGGTGTGGCGATGCCGTCGGTCTGATCGAGCAACGCCACCAACAAATGTGCCGGACGGATATCCGGGTTGCCGGCCGCGGATGCGGCCTGCAGAGCAGACGACAGTGCAGCCTGCGACTTCGTGGTGGGAGTGAAACTGTCCACCGGTCACCTTCTTTCTCGAATGGTTCTTGCGTGTCGCTCGGTACAACCATAGACAAGTTGAGTCTGTTCCGCTCAACCTTGACTTTCTCGAGCGCGTTTTGCGCAGCTCTGGCTGGGCAAAATACGCACGACGGTGAAGCCCTCTCGCGCGACGGTCTCGATCGGTCTACTTTGGTGACGGTCGACAGTGTCAATCGGTGGGGGTGGAGGTTGCTCGACGCACGCACGATCTCCCTGGTCCGTACCGGTTTCAAATCCGTCGTGGCCGCTCAGGACGGCCCGGCGAGGCTGTCCAGGTCCTTCTACGCCCATCTCTTCGCCGAGTACCCCGACTTCCGCACCCTGTTCCCCGCATCGATGGACGCGTTGCGCGAACACTTCGTGCTGGCACTCGGCTATGTCTTCGAGCATCTCGACGACACCGACCGGGTCGAACCGTTCCTCGAGCAACTCGGCCGGGACCACCGCAAGCACGGAATCTCGGGCGCACACTTTCGCGCGGGTAGCTCGGCTCTGATCAGCGCCTTCCGTGCCTTTGCCGGCAACGAGGTGTGGACCGACGAGGTCGAGACGGCCTGGACGGACGCCCTCACCGTGGTGAGCAACGCAATGGCCGACGCCGCGGACAACGACGAACTACCGCCGTTCTGGAGTGCCACCGTCGTCGAACATCAGCGGCTTCTCGACGACCTCGCGGTGGTGCGGTTGAAGACCGACGGCGAGATCCCGTACTTCCCCGGGCAGTACGTCAGCGTGCAGATTCCGCAGAGACCCAAACTCTGGCGTTACCTCTCTCCTGCCATCCCCAGCAACCCGTACGGAGAGATCGAGTTCCATGTTCGACGCGTCTCCGGTGGCTGGGTGTCTCCGGCGATGGTCACCGAGACCGCGGTGGGTGATCGCTGGTCCATCAGTCCACCCCTGGGCGGGATGCACATCGATCGCGCGATTCGCGAGGACGTGTTGATGATCGCGGGCGGTACCGGCCTGGCTCCACTGCGCGCGCAGGTGATGGAAATGGCGCAGCGCAGCAACAATCCGCGAGTGCACCTGTTCGTCAGCGGGACGTATCCGTGCGACCTCTACGATCTGGACACCCTCTGGCAGTTGTCGTTGTCGAACCCGTGGCTGACGGTCGTACCGGTGACCGAGGAGCTCGAGAACCCGTGGTGGTATTCGGGTCAGCCGCGCGAACTTCCGTGGGGAATGCACCACCGTCTGCACGGCCCGGTGGGCAAGGTGGTCACCCGGTTCGGCTCGTGGGCCGATCGGCAGATTCAGATCTGCGGGTCGCCGGCGATGGTGCGCACGACGCTCTATGCCCTCCGCAAAGTGGGCACGCCGATGGAACACATTCAGCACGATCCGTTCTGAATCCCGTCCCGCACCGAGAGTGTCAGCTGGACAGCAATTTCGGTGGTGCATCCTCGACGACGCCACCGACCACCAGTCGAGGAGTCCAGGTCTCGGTGATCAGTCTGCCGTCTCCGGCGATGATCGCATCGGGGTCGGGGTCGATCAGAATGGGATACGCGGTGTCCGCGGTGGCTCGGATGTTCTGCACCAGTCGACCGTTCTCGATGGTGTAGTGCACGCGAACCGAATGCAGATCGGAGTCGAAAGCCCATGGGCGACCGATGAATATCACTGCATCGCCATGGTCGTCGAGTACGGTTACCGAGCCGTCACGCTCGAGCCGCAGGCTCCACTGCGGCGGCATCGACGTCGCGAATTCGAACCGGTGCGGCGCTCGTGCGTCGAGCAGGTGGATCATCAGAAGCGCGCCGTCTCGTGGATCTCGTTGAGGGACAACGACTTCGAACGATCCGCATTCGTAGAACCGGGATCCGAACGGTCCTGGGATACCTGCGCCCAGTTCGTCTGCGATGGCAAGTTCGAGCCGCACAGCACCGGAGCCGTTCTCTGCCCGCAGGGTGATCCCCTCGGAGGGGTGCGGCATGGGCGATTCATCGCGCGGGGCATAGGACAGCACCGCGCGCAGCAGCGGCTCGACCACCTCCGCGTCACCGTCTCGTGAATCGAACGTCCGTCGTCGACGATCGGTCATTTTTGCCCCCTTCGCCTGGCAAGTCAGTCTGCCACCGGGGCTCCGATCACGCGTCCGATTCTGCGGAAAACCATTCGTTCGATCCAAACTTGTCGATACAGCCCGGATCGCGCCCGCGCTGCGCATCCAGGTCCGACACGAAACCGATCAGTACGATTTTCGAGTGGGTTTCTGCAGGTCAGCCATGGTTCACCGGTGCCGAAACAGCGGATAGTATGAGCCGGTGCGGTCCGGGGCGGGCCGATCTGCCCGGGTGGGCAGCGGCTGTATCAGGAAGGCACACACTCCCCCGATGTCCGCTGATTTCGCCGCACGTCTCAACCATCTGTTCTCCACGATCCACCCGCCCGGACGCAAGCCACACACCAACGCCGAGGTCGCCGATGCCCTCGCCCGGCGCGGGCACCAGATTTCCAAGCCGTACATCTCGCAATTGCGATCGGGGCAGCGCGCGAACCCGTCCGCGGACACCGTGACGGCGCTGGCCGCGTTCTTCAAGGTCAAGCCCGACTACTTCTTCGACAACATCTACGCGTCCAAGGTCGATCACGACCTCGAACTGCTCAACAGACTGCAGGGATACGGCCTTCGCCGCCTGTCCGCTCGGGCATTCGACCTGTCCGAGGAATCCCAGAACCTGCTCAGTTCGATGGCCGAGAAGCTCCGCGTGAGCGAGGGACTCCCCGCAGTGCCGCCGGACAGCACCCTCTAGGAGGCGACCTTCACGAACCGGCCTTGGCCGCAATCCTCGCCTGCACTTCGGGACGCCTCAACGGCGGCACCGTGGGCGGTGGCTGACGCCGCTCCGGCAGCGCGTCGAGGAGCCGGTGCGTCGTGGCTGTCACCTCGGCGACGGCCGACTCGAAGGCGTCACGGGTGGCGTCGGATGTCTTCTGCACGCCGCTGATCTTGCGGACGTACTGACGCGCCGCCGCTTCGATCTCCTCGTCGGTGGCGTGGGGTTCCAAGCCTCGCAGGGTGGTGATGTTTCGGCACATGCGTCGACGATAACCCCGCAGCTCACACCTCGAGAAGACCTGCCACAGCACGTAGACACACCGCACGGACCTGTTCTCGGTCGACAGTTCTGTGCTCCACCCAGTCCAAGCACACCGCTCGCACGAAGGCCACCCACCCGCGCAGCGCGATGCGGACCATGTCGTCGTCGCGAAATTTCGCGGGCAGAGCAGCCCGGATCCGCTCCTGCTGGATCTCGAACTCGTGCGTGAGAATGTCGTCGATCTTTCGGTCTCCCAGCAGGGATCCGCGGTTGACGGCTCGGACGCCGTGCGCGTGCTCGTCGACGTAGGAGATGTAGGCATCGAGCCCGGCAGCAATCTGCTCGAGGACCGGAAGCGAGGTGTCCGGTGCGGTGACTTCGAGATTGCGCTCGGATTCGGTGCGCACGATCTCGACGAAGAATTCCCGCTTGGACGGGAAGTAGTGGTACATCAGCCCGCGTGAGACGCCCGCAAGATCGGCAACCTCCTCGATCCACACGTCCTCGTAGGGCCGCTCGGCGAACAGTGCCGAGCCGATCTCGAGTAACTGCGCCCGCCGTTGCGCTGGAGTCATCCGCTTTCGAGTCATGGGCCTCGAATGTTACTTGACACGAGTTCAACAGTGAGTACGGTCACTATTAGACACCGATTCAACAAGCGAAACCATGGAGTGGCGATGTCGACAGAGTTCGCGGTACGAAACGTCGCTCTACCTCATCCCCCGTACCGAATTCCCGTGCTCGGTGACATCGTCGGCGTCGATCCCCGCACCCCCATCCAGGATTCGACCGCCCTGGCCGGGCGCCTCGGCCCGATGTTCGAGCGAAACATCCTCGGCCGACGCTTCGTCTTCGCCGCAGGTGCCGACGTGGCGGGCGAACTGTGCGACGAGAAGCGGTTCGAGAAATTCCTACCTCCCGGCGTCGAGAACCTCCGAGACATCGGGGCCGACGGGCTGTTCACCGCCTACAACCACGAGCCGAATTGGCAACGGGCGCATGACCTGTTGCGTCCAGCGTTCACCGCCGGTGCCATGCGCGGTTATCACGAGATCATGGTCGACGTCGCAGACGATCTGATCGCGCACTGGGAAGATCGCTCGCGCGCAGGTGCGACGACCGACGTGTCCTCGGACATGACGAAGCTGACGCTCGAGACCATCGGTCGCACCGGATTCAGTTACAGCTTCGGGTCGTTCGAGCGAACCGAGCCGCATCCTTTCGTCTCCGCCATGGTCGGCGCTCTGACGTACAACCAGCGGCGGTCGTTGCTGAAGATCCCTGCGTTCGCCAAGCCCCTGTTCGCTCGGTCGGACCGCACCTACGCGCACAACAAGCAGTATCTGGCCGACGTGCTCGCGGACGTCGTACGGACCAGGCGCCGATCCACCGACGAGTTCACCGACCTGCTGCAGATCATGATGGACGCGGCTCGCGATGCCGACAATCCGAATGCACTGAGCGAAGCCAACATCGGGTACCAGATCCTGACGTTCCTGATCGCCGGGCACGAGACCACCTCCGGCGCACTGTCGTTCGCGCTGTACTACCTGGCAACCCATCCAGAGGTCTTCGAGCGCGCCCGCGCCGAGGTCGACGAGGTGTGGGGTAGCGACAAGCCCGAGTTCGGCCAGGTGCCGAAGCTGCGGTACGTCCGCCGAGTCCTCGACGAATCATTGCGCCTGTGGCCGACGGTTCCCGCGTTCGGGCGAGGAGCGCGGGCCGAGACCGTCGTCGGCGACGGCTACCGGATGGCTGCAGGAGACTGGGCGATCGTGCTGGTGACGGCTCTGCATCGAGATCCGGTGTGGGGTGAGCGTCCCCAGGATTTCGATCCCGACAATTTTCTACCCGCACGCATCAAGGCGCGCCCGGCGCACGTCTACAAACCGTTCGGAACCGGCGAACGCGCGTGCATCGGAAGGCAATTCGCCATTCACGAAGCGGTCCTGATACTCGGAACCATTCTGCAGCGCTTCGATCTGCGAGCCGACCCGTCGTATCGCCTGCAGGTCGTGGAACGACTGACCATGATGCCCACGGGCTTTCGGGTGCACCCGTCCGTCCGCAGGTAGTCAGTCGGGCAGCAGGGGAACCGAGATTCCCGGATCACGCCCGAGCAGCACCCCGCGGGTGAGCGAGGTGGATCCGAACTTCTTGTGCACCCCGTCGAGCGCGCGGTCGAGCGCCGATGCCTCCGGCGGCGTCCGCACCGACGGTGGGTCGAACTGCAACTCCAGTTGCTCCGCTCCGCCCTTGTCGATACTCGAGACGGTGACCCCGACGAGGGTGATGCCCTTCTCCGCGATCAGCGGTGCCGCGTCGCGGAGCAGTTCGAGTGCGGCATCGAGGATGTCGCGGGTGTCGGCGGTCGCACGATCGAGTGTGTGCGACCGGGTGACGCGGGTGAAGTCGGCAAAACGCAAGCGCAGCATGACAGTTCGACCGGTTCGCTGCGCGCCCCGCATCCTGTACGTGACGCGATCGACGAGACCGATCAGTGAGGCCTCCACCTCGGACGCGTCGTGCCTGCCGCGGCCGAGTGCTCGCTGTGCGCCGATGGAACTGCGCGACTTTCCGGGTTGGACGCGTCGCGGATCCCGGCCCATGGCGAGCGCGTACAGGTGCGCACCTGCGCCCTTGCCGAGCACCGAGGCCAACGACCGCTCGCCGTAGGCTGCAATATCGCCGACGGTCCTGATGTCGAGGACGTGCAGCTTCTCGGCGGTCACTTTGCCGACGCCCCACAGTCTTTCGATGTTCAGTGGATGCAGGAACTCGAGTTCGCCGCCGGGCGGAACGAGGAGTAGACCGTCTGGCTTGGCGAAAGCGCTGGCCACTTTCGCCAGGAACTTGGTGGTCGCGATCCCGACAGTGATCGGCAGTCCCACCTGCTCGGCCACGTCCCGACGCAGTTGCTCCCCGATCTCGAGGGCGCTGCCCGAGATCTTGCGGAGACCGCCGACGTCGAGGAACGCCTCGTCGATGGAGATGCCCTCCACCAACGGCGTGGTGTCGTGAAAGACGTCGAACACGTCCTTGCTGGCCTGCGAGTACGCCGCCATGCGCGGCGGGACCACGATGGCCTGTGGGCACACCGCACGCGCCTGACCACCGCTCATCGCCGTGCGCACCCCGAACGCCTTGGCCTCGTAGCTGGCGGCGAGCACCACTCCCCCGCCCACGATGACCGGCTTTCCACGGAGTCGCGGATCGTCGCGCTGCTCCACCGAGGCATAGAAGGAGTCGAGGTCGGCGTGCATGATGCTCGCCAGGTTCTGGGCAGTCGACTCCATCGATCCATGCTCGCACGTACTACCGACATTCTCGTCGTGCACAACCCGAGCAATAGGGTGCACGAAGTGACCCAGATCACCGAGTGTGCCATTGTTGAAGCCGTCGGATCGGCGTGAACGGCTGGAGAAAATCGTGACGGCCTGGTGGCGGTGGTACGCAGTGCTCGGCGCAGTCGGCTGCGCCGCTTACTTCGTGGCCCCGACCACAGTCTGGGGCCAGTCGGTCTTCGTGCTCGTCGGAGCCTCCGCCGTCGCCGCGACTGTCATCGGCACCAGAATGCACCGGCCACGGAACCGCACGGCGTGGCTGGCCATCGCCGCAGGAACAGGCCTGTGGGTGATCGGTGACATCGTCTACGAGTGGATCCACATCACCCGGGGCAGCGTCCCGGATCCGTCGCTCGCAGACGCGGTCTACCTCGTCGGCTATCCGGTCTACGGTTTCGGCCTGTTTCTCCTGGCGCGTCACAAGTGGCGGGCGAGCGAACGCGGCCACGTCGCCAACAGCGCCATCATCATGGTCGCATTCGGACTGCTCACCTGGGTGTTCGCCGTACAGCCGTCGCTCGGCGACGGCGGTAGCTCGGGGATCGCCGGTCTGGTCGACGTCGCGTACCCCGCCATGGACATCTTCCTGCTGGGGCTACTGGCCCACTTCGTCGGCTCGCGGCAGTGGCGCGCGTTGTCCTACCGGTTGCTGACAGCAGCAGTTCTGCTGTTGGTAATCACCGACACCGTGAACAATTTCTCGATGGTCACGGAATCCTCGTCGGAACGGTCGTTGTTCGACGTCGGATGGACCATCTCCTACGTCCTCATCGGCGTCGCCGCCCTCCACCCGTCCATGCGGCGCATCACCAACCCGAACATCGAGTCCGACGCCCACCTGATGGCGTCCTTCACCACCCCCACGGTCGTCGTCCTGACCGCGGCCACCCTGACCGCGCCCGTCGTGATGGTCATCGAGGTCCTTCGCGAAGAACCGATTGCCCAGTGGGGCTGGGCGGTGCTGCTCTGCGCCGGGGCATTGGTGATTCTGGTGATCTTCCGCATCACCGACCTGTTGCGGTTGTTGCACACCCAAACGGTCCAGTTGCGCGCCGTCGCCGACAGCGACCACCTCACCGGCCTCGCCAATCTCCGTGCCCTGGAACATCGCGTCTGGGGCAATGCCGGTGAGTCGACCTTGCTGACTGTCGATATCGATCGTTTCAAGGAGATCAACGACACGTTCGGACGCGGTCTCGGCGACCGCGTCCTCGTGGCGGTCGCCGAGCGCCTGAGAGGCGTTGCCGACGACTCGATCCTGTTGGCGCGCTTGGCCGGTGACGAGTTCGCCCTGTGCGGGCCGTCGGAGTCGATGGATCCGGCCGCGCTGGCGCGCGAGATTCAGAACCGATTCACCACACCCTTCGCGGTGGGGAACACGACCCTGCTGATCGAAGCGAGCGTCGGCGTCGCGTCGACTTCCCCGGCCGTGGAGGGTGCGGACGAGACCACACCGGATCGCCTCGTGCAGCACGCAGACCTCGCCGTTCAGGCCGCCAAGGCGACTCAGTCGCGCATCGCGTTCTACGACCGATCGATGGACCGGAACAAGAGCGAACAACTCATCATGCTCGGCGAGCTCAACACTGCTCTCGAATCCGACCAGCTACGACTGCACTACCAACCCCAGGTCGACCTCACCTCCATGAGGATCGTGGGCGTGGAGGCGCTACTGAGGTGGCACCACCCCGACGGCTCCGTTCTGTCCCCGAGCGCGTTCCTGCCCACCGCCGAACGCACCGGACTGATCCGGCCGTTGACGAGCTACGTCCTCACCCATGCCCTCGCCCAACGCGGGCGGTGGATGGCCGAGGGGCTGGAGTTGAGCATCGCCGTCAACATCTCGACTCGCAATCTGTTCGACGACACCCTGATCGAGCAGGTGAGCGCGGCGCTGCAGCAATTCGATTGCCCTCCAGGTCGATTGACCCTGGAAGTGACCGAGTCATCGGCGATGACCGATCCGGCGGGCGCGATCGAGACGCTGTCGATTCTTCACGCGATGGGTGTGCAGGTCGCCATCGACGACTACGGCACGGGGTACAGCTCGCTCGCCTACATAGAGCGGTTGCCGGTGCAGGAGCTCAAGATAGACAAGACGTTCATCGGGGGTATGGCCCACAACTCCGCGCACGCAGCCATCGTGCGATCGACCGTCGAACTCGCCCGTACGCTGGGATTGTCGGTGACGGCAGAGGGAGTGGAGGACGAGGTGACGATGATGACGTTGCGGGAACTGCGGTGCAGTCGTGCGCAGGGTTACCACCTCGGCAGGCCCACCTCGGCGGATCGATTGCCCGCCCTGGTCGCCGAGATCGACGATCGTCTGAACACTGCTACAGGAGAACGGATATCATGACCGAGGCAGCCCTGTCGGTATATGCGGCCATTCGATCTCGCCGCGACGTCCGCGCCGAGTTCGACGGAACCGTCGTCGACGACGAGACCCTGCGGCGCATCCTCGGCGCAGCACATCAGGCCCCGAGCGTCGGCAACACCCAGCCCTGGGACTTCGTGGTGGTCCGCAAACCCGACACTCTGAGCGCGTTCGCCGCGCATGTGGCCGGTTGCCGTCGGGACTTCGCGGACAAGCTCGACGACGAACGCCGAAAAACCTTCGACCCCATTCGCATCGAGGGGATCGAGACGAGCGGAACCGGCGTAGTCGTCACCTACGATCCCGACCGGGGAGGACGGCACGTCCTCGGCCGCGACACCGTCGACGACACCGGACTGTTCTCCGCCGTACTCGCCATCGAAAACCTCTGGCTCGCAGCGATAGCCGAGAACGTCGGCGTCGGCTGGGTCTCGTTCTACGACGAGGAATACCTCACCGGACTGCTCGACATCCCCGCACCGGTCCGCCCGATCGCCTGGCTGTGCGTCGGCCCGGTCGAATCGTTCCAGGAGGTACCCGATCTGGAACGCTTCGGCTGGCGCACCCGTCGTCCACTCGACGATGCCCTGCACTTCGAGCAGTACCGCCGATGAGGGCGCGCCTGGTTGCAGTTGCGGCCGCATTCCTGGTGGCGGCCGGATGCTCCTCCGGAACACCTGCCGAACCACCCCCTCCCGCAACGACTCCCGCTGCCGAGCCCGCACAGGCCCCGGACTCGGCCGACCCGATCGGCACCGTCGTTCCACTTCCGGGCGCACCCGAGGGTGTCGTGGTCGGAACGTCCGGGATCGCTGCTGCCGGGGTGCGTGAGCCCGACGGCGTAGTGCTGTTCGACGCGGCCACCGGCGTCGTGCGGCAGATGGTGCCGACGACGGGTGCGCCGCGCCATCTCTCGCTCGCCGGGCCGGACGGACCGGTGTTGGTTCCGCTCGAGGGCAGCGACGAACTGCTCGAGATCTCGCTCGCCGACGGCGCGATTCTGTCGACCGCCACCGGGGTGGGGCGTCAGCCCCACGACGCCGTGCAGACCTCCGACGGCACCATCGTGGCCACCAACGAGATGGGCGGCGGAGTGATATTCCTGCGCGACGGGTCGGTGGTGGGAGAACTACCGCCCGGTCCCGTCCAACCCGGTGGTGTCGCCGCTCTCGGCCCGTTCGCTGCCGTCGCAGATGTGCAGGGCAACGGTGTGTGGGTCTACGACGGTGCGACGCAGCAGGAGGTGGCGCAGGCTCCGATCGGCGTCAAGCTCACGCACGCGGTGACGGTGAATCAGACGGTGGCCGGGTTCGCCGACACCGACGGCGGCACGGTTCTTCTCGCATCGGTCGACCCTGACGGGGACATTCGTCAGATCGCATCGATCGATGCGCCCGGCAACCCGTACGGGCTCGCCGTGGATCCCGAACGCCGGCTGCTGTTCGTGACGCTGACCGCGTCGAACGTACTGCGGGTGGTCGACGTGTCCGATCCCGCTGCTCCGCGCACCCTGGGCGATGTCCCGACGGTGACGCAGGCCAATTCGGTTGCAGTCGATCCGCGGACCGGCGACGTGCTGGTCACCGGCAGCGACCCGGGCGCGAGCAGTTCGATTCAGATCATCACGCGCGCCGAGTTGCCCGTCGGGTGAGTGTCACCAGCCGTAGGAGCCCGGGATCCCTTTGAACGGGCCCACCACGTCGTCGGTGATCCAGCCCTCGTAGAACCCGCCTTCCTGGGGCCGGACCGCTCCGCCGTCGATCTCGCAGTCGAGGCGACTCGGCGAGAAGGCGAGGTATCCGGCGATCTCGGCGAAACGCGGAGTGGGGTTCTCGTAGCTCCAACCCGCTGCGGGTGCGACGGCATCTCCGCCGTGTACGTCCCAGTAAGTGGCAGCACCCTTCCACTCGCAGTGCGTCGAGCGGGCGTCCGAGGGCGTCAATGCACCTGGAACCACGTCTGCGGGAGAGATGTACCAGGTCGGTGGGTGGCTCGTCTCGAGCACTCGATATGCGGCGGTGGTGCGGGCGACCACCTCGCCGCCGAGCCGAACGACGAGGGAACGGTTCGAGGACTCGAGCTTGGGTGGTCGAGGGTAATCCCAGACGGACTCCTGGCCCGGCTTCGGCTTCTCGGGAACAACGGATCTCGGCAAGTGTGAACTCATCCTTCGATGGTGCCACCGGCCGTCACGGTGCGTCGACGGGATAGAGATCGTCCACCCGTTCCTCGTCGAGAATCCAGCGATCCACCTCGTCGAGCGGTTCGACCGTGCGCACCGAGGTGACCGGGCTTTCGGGCGGGCGCTGTTCGATGCGGACCGGTTCGATGCGGACCGGTTCGGTGCGCTCGATCGGCGCGGGTGCCGGAATCTCCGGGGTGGGGAATTCGGGCGCAGGTGTCACGGGTTCGACTCTCGGGACCGCGATGGCCACCTCTTCGGGGGCGGATTCTTCGGTGACGGGTTCTTCTTCGGCGATGTCGACGGTCTTCGGCAGTTCAGCCGGTACCCGGACGAGGATGCCGAGTCCGTGGGTTGCGGCCAACAGGCTCACCGGGGCGACAGTGGCAATGGCCGCGGACAGGGCGGGATGCAGCGTGCCGGCGTCGGAGATGAAGGCGTGCATGGCATTTGCCCCGATACTCACCAGAGCTGCCGTGATCAACACACCCCAGAAGAAGCGTCGACCACTGCGTTGATCCTCGAATTGAGCGAGCGCAATGACGGAGATCGTGGCCTGCAGAATGGTGCCGTCGACGATCACCGGCCACAGCCACGACAGCGAACGCGGAACGCCTGCCATCGTGGCGAGATCCCACAGTGCCGCGAAACTGAGCACGAAGGACGCGATTCCGATGACGGTGGTGATGACGACCGCACTGACGAGCGTCGCACGCAGGACCTTGTTCATGGATCGTCATGAAACACGAAGCCACCGACAAGTTCGGTGGAGGCTGCGACGGTCAGGGCGCGAATGTCGATCGGCCGCGCGTCACAGCGGTGTCGACAGCGAGTGCGCCGAGGTAAGGCCGAGTAGTCCTGCGCGTTGTGATCGCCTCGCTGCGGCCCAGTATTGTCGCCCAGCATCCTTCGCACACGCGCGCGCGTTTGTCAGAGGCGCGCGGAATCGCTTTGCGAGCGTTGACAATTGTGAACGCGTCTGGCGAATGCGCGCGCATTTGCCATCATCCCCGCTGCCACCGCGCCGACGTGCTCTCGCAGAATCAAGCGGTTCGGACGGCTCCGCGGTAGAAGTCGGCGCGATCGTGTGCAGACATTCCGCCCCACACGCCGTAGGGCTCGTTCGCTTCGAGTGCATGCCGGCGGCATTGTTCGAGTACCGGGCAGCGGCCGCAGACCTGCTTGGCGGACTTCTCTCGCGAGGTGCGGGCGCGACCTCGTTCACCTTCGGGATGGAAGAAGACGGACGAGTCCAATCCGCGACACAGGCCGTCGAGTTGCCAGTCCCAGACATCTGCGTTGGGAACGGGAAGTTGAACCGGCCTGGCGGGTGCGCCTCGCACCATGAGCTGTCTCCTCACTGAAAAGTGAACAAGCTCACCTTCTCGCATTCGTCATACTTTTACAAGTCCTTTCGGTCATTCGTAGTACTTAAAAGCAAGCGTGCTTGCTTGGAATATGCACGTTCAGTGCAGCCGTCAGCAGACCTGCGCCCCGTTTGCGGCCCCAGGGGCGAATGAATGTCGCATTGCCCCAGTCAGACCGACTGAAGGTCACATTGATCCCCCATCGCGGTCACGATCCGGTAGTCAGTGACTCTCCGACATTCCCGCGCGCTTCTCGAGTTCGAGCAGAATGTGCTCGGCGATCTTGGTCGGCGGCGGACCGATGTCGACGACGATGGAGTTCTCGTCCTCACCCAGCGGCTCGAGGGTCGAGATCTGCGTGTCGAGCAGCGAGGACGGCATGAAATGGTCCATCCGAGCATTGAGCCGACCGCTGATCCGATCCTTGGTTCCGGCCAGATGCACGAAGATCACCTCCGACCCCTCCCTCGACCCCGCGGCCAGCACGTCCCGATACGTCCGCTTGAGCGCCGAGCACGTCACGATCCCCGACCGGCCCGTCGTGGTGTGGTCGGTGATCCATTCCGCGATCACGTCGAGCCACGGCCACCTGTCCTCGTCGGTCAGCGGCTGACCGGCCGCCATCTTTGCCACGTTGGCCTCCGGATGCAGGTCGTCGCCCTCCTGCAGGTCCCATTTCAACGCGCCGGCGAGAATTCCCGCCACCGTCGACTTGCCCGATCCGGACACTCCCATCACCACGAGAACCGGATGATGCGCTCTGCCTGTCGTCTGTGATGCCATCCCTCGATACTGCTCCATTGCGCCCGCCTGGATCGGACAGACGCGAGAAACCGGGCAACCCGTGGGACGATCGATCGGACATGAGCGAGACCAACGACTTCCGCCAACTGCACGATTCGGTGCTCGACGAACTCGGGCGCGACATCGTCAGCGGCGCGATTCCGAGCGGAACCCGAATCTCGGCCGACGACGTCGCCGTGCGATTCACCGTGTCGCGAACCGTCGTGCGAGAAGTGGTTCGTGTCCTGGAATCGCTGGGGTTGCTCACCGTGCGTCGGCGCGTGGGAATCACCGTGCAGGGCTCGCAGAACTGGAACTCCCTCGATCCGGTGGTCATCCGCTGGCAACTCGCAGGGCCTGCGCGCGCCGAACAACTACTGCTGCTCAGCGAACTACGTTCGGGCATCGAGCCGTTGGCGGCCAAACTCGCCGCGCATCGAGCAACACCGGAGCAATGCGGTGCGTTGACGGCCGCCGTCATCGGAATGTCGTCGACGTCGAGAGCAGCCGACTCCGACGCCTACCTCGCCCACGACTGCAATTTCCATCGCACCTTGCTCGCCGCGTCGGGCAATC
Organism: Rhodococcoides navarretei; assembly: GCF_038069675.1. Lineage (NCBI taxonomy): Bacteria > Bacillati > Actinomycetota > Actinomycetes > Mycobacteriales > Nocardiaceae > Rhodococcoides > Rhodococcoides navarretei. The sequence continues at coordinate 727,698 of NZ_JBBPCN010000001.1, read as the reverse complement.
CGATGTTGCGGTCCATGTCCGACATCGTGGTCGAGGTTCTCGCCGGCCGAACCCGCCACGCCCTGATGTCGAGACAGGCCGACCCGGAGGCCATCCGTCTGCACGGCGTCGTCGCGTCGTCCATCCAATCCGGCGACGCCGAGGCCGCCCAGCGAGCCATGTTGGCCATCGTCACCAAATCCGCCGCGTCGATGTCGGCGGCCTCGGGTGTGACGCCGTCGCCCGGTCTGGTGCCCGACCAGCAGTGATACACCGAGCGCACAAAGCCAGCTACACCGAGGCGGGGTTCATCGCCTAGATTCGACGGGTGACTGCTCTCGAATTGCCGCTCGAACTTCGCCGCGCGCTCGTTGGAGTAGCTCGGACTCCGCGCCTGCTCGTCGCATCCGATTACGACGGCACCATGGCACCGATCGTCTCCGACCCGCAGAAGGCCTTCCCCCACCCCGAGTCCGTCAGCGCCATGCGCGGGCTGGCCTCACTGGCCGGTACCAACGCTGCCGTCATCTCCGGACGTGCACTCAGGGATCTCGCGATACTCTCTCGGCTGCCGTCCGAGGTGCAGCTGGTGGGCAGCCACGGCAGTGAGTTCGACGCCGGATTCATCAACGCCATCGACGAGGACGCCAAGAAGCTCCTCACTCTCATCACCGGAGAACTGCAGGCCATCGCCGACGCCCATCCCGGCGTGAGTGTCGAAACCAAGCCGGCCAGCGTCGCGCTGCACGTGCGCAACGCCGAGACCGCTGCCGGTGACGAAGCGCTCGCCGCCGTGCGATCCGGCGCTGCGGCCCGGGACGGTGTGCAGGTCACCGAAGGCAAGTCGGTGATCGAGTTGGCCGTCATCGTGACCGACAAGGGCGTTGCCCTCGACATTCTTCGCCACCAGGAAGCAGCTACTGCCGCAGTCTTTTTCGGCGACGACGTCACCGACGAGAAGGCCTTCGGGCGCCTGCACGGTCCGGACATCGGCGTCAAGATCGGACCGGGCGACACCCTCGCGGAGTTCCGCATCGACAGCACCGAGCAGGTCGCACTCGCACTGGCGTTCCTGCTGGAAGAGCGTCGGCAGTGGCTTTCGGGAGCCGACGCCCCGCGCATCGAGCGACTGACGATGCTGGCCAGCCCCAATGCCGTTGCGCTGCTGACCCCCGACGCCGACGTCACGTGGCTCTGCCACCCCGAACCCGATTCCGCAGCCGTGTTCGCGCACCTGCTCGGCGGCGATCAGGCGGGCCACTTCAGCGTCGGACCCACCCGAGCGTCGTTGCCACTGAGCCAGCAGTACGTGGACGGCACGATGACGGTGCAGACCAAGTGGGCCAGCCTTCAGGTCACCGACTATCTGCCGCACGACATCGGCCAGGGCCAGACCGCGTTGACGCGCGTCATCACCGGCAAAGCCACCGCCGTGGTGACCTTCGCGCCGCGTCCGGAATTCGGAAAGGCCTGGGCCTCACTGGAACCCGACGCCGACGGCCTGCGCGTTCTCGGTACCGCAGATCCGATGGTGCTGCGCAGCCCCGGCGTCACCTGGAACATCGTCTCCGACGGGTCTCAGCAGACCGCACACGCCGAGATCGATCCGTCCGATGGGCCGATCGTGCTCGAATTACGCCTCGGCACAGACGATCTGACCGAACACCCATGGGAGGAGGTGGAGCGTCGCCGCGCCTCGGAGGCGTACTGGAAGGACTGGGCCGACGGCCTGGACCTGCCTCCGCTCAAGCGCGATCTGATGAAGCGCTCGGCCCTGACCCTGCGTGGGCTCGTACACGCCGAATCCGGTTCGATCATGGCCGCAGCAACCACCTCCCTGCCCGAAGACATCGGCGGAGTGCGTAACTGGGATTACCGCTACTGCTGGCTGCGCGACGCCGCACTCACCGCAGCCGCACTCGTCGACGTCGGATCGACTGCCGAGGCCGAGAACTACCTGTCGTGGATTCACGGTGTACTGGAATCGGTATCGGGCCCCGAGCGTCTGCACCCGCTCTACACAATCTGGGGTCTCGGACTTCCGCCCGAGGCCGTCATCGACGAACTGCCCGGCTACGCCGGCTCGCGTCCGGTGCGCGTGGGAAATGCTGCCAATCAACAGGTTCAGCTCGATGTCTTCGGTCCCATCGTCGAACTGGTGTCCGCTCTCGCCCATGCCCGCAAGGCCGCAGGATCGGACCACGGTCTCTCCGACGACGATTGGGAACTCGTCCGCGCCATGGTCGAAGCCGTCGAGCGTCGCTGGTTCGAGCCCGACCACGGCATCTGGGAAATCCGCGACAATCCCCGTCACCACGTCTACTCCAAGGTGATGGGCTGGATCACCGTCGATCGCGCCATTCGACTGGCCGAAACCTTCGGTCGCACAACAGAACCCGGCTGGGCATCTTTACGCGAGACCATCCGCGAGGAAGTACTCGCCAACGGATGGAACGAGGAAGTGCAGTCCTTCACCGCCGCGTACGACGGCACGGATCTCGACGCCGCGACGCTGTTCATCGGCCTGTCCGGACTGATCGAGCCGACAGACCCACGTTTCGCGGCCACCGTCACCGCCACCGAGGCCGAACTGCGCAGCGGCTCGACGGTCTATCGCTACCGCCACGACGACGGTCTCCCCGGCGGCGAAGGCGGCTTCCACCTCTGCGCGGCCTGGCTCGTGGAGGCATACCTGTTGGTGGGGCAGCGAGCCGAAGCCGAGGCTCTTTTCGCTCAACTCGTCAGTGCCGCAGGCCCCACCGGACTGCTCAGTGAGGAATACGACCCCATCGCCGAACGCTCGCTCGGCAACCACCCCCAGGCCTACAGTCACCTGGGTCTACTGCGTTGCGCGAGATTGCTCAGCTCCCAGCCTGCCTGACCCCCGCTCGCACCCCACCCCCGCCCCGCCACCCCCGCTCGGCGTCAATGGACCACTGCACACGTCTGAGCCCTGCAATGGTTCATTGACCCACCGGGGTCTGCTGCGTGAATGTCACCCTGCATACGTCTGAACCGTGCAAGGGTCCATTGACGCGGACAGGGGGGGGGTGAACCTGGGGGCGAGCGGGCGACGGCAAGGGTCAAGCGATAGCGGGCGGCTGTTTCGGCGGCGGCCCTGCGGTTCGGCCGCGGAAGAGTTCGGTCGGCAGGGTTTCGGCGGCGACGATTCCCGAGTGCGAGGACGAGAGCACCAGTTTGCCTGCTCGACGACCTTTTTCCTCGGCGTCCTGGCGCACGGTGGTGAGGTTCTCGCGAATGGCGTCGGAGATGCCGTCGAATCCGGTGACCGAGAGTTGGCTCGGCACATCGATTCCGGAGACTCGGGCGAAGTTGAGTGCACCGAGGGCGATGACGTCGGTGGTGCAGAGCAGCGCGGTGGTTTCGCGGTTGGCCTGGAGTGCCTGGGCGGCGGCGGAGTGCCCGGAGCGAACGGTGTGGTCGAAGCGTTCCACGACGGTGAGGATGTCGGGGTCGAGTCCCGCGTCGATCATGGCCGCTTGGACTCCGGCGATACGTTCGCGTTGGACGTGGAAGTGACTGTCCGCCAGCCGCCCCGGGGGTACGACGCCATCGCGCCGGTCGCGTCCGAGGCGCATGCACAGCACGGCAAGGTGTTCATGACCCTGCGAGATAAGATGTGCGGCAAGCATTTTCATCGCGCCGCGATCGTCGATGGCGACGAGAGCGGCCTCGGGAATGTTGCGTGGTTGATCGCAGACGACGATCGGCAGGTGACGTTCACGCACCGCAGCGAGGTACGGGTCGTCGTCGGCGACGGAGTAGACGACGAATCCGTCGACTCCGGCTTGCTGGACGACGGCGGCGGCCTGCACGTCGTCGCGTTCGGCTCCGGCGGGGATGAGCAGTAGGCCCTGCCCCGCGGCTTCGCAGGACTCGGCGAGTCCGGCGAGAAAGCTCATCGCGGCGGGGTCGCGGAAGGAGTAGCTCAGAGCTTCGGTGAGGAGCAATCCGATCGCCCCGGCCTTGCGGGTGCGCAGTGATCGGGCAACCGGATCGGGGCCGGCGTATCCGCGGCGCTTGGCGGCCTGGAGGACGCGTTCGCGGAGTTCCGGGGAGAGCTGATCGGGTCGGTTGTAGGCGTTCGAGACGGTGGTGCGCGATACCTTGAGCTCGGCTGCGATCGACGCCAACGTCGCCTGACGTCGCGGTTCGCTTGACCTGGCCATAACCGGGACGTTAGTCCCACTACGCACCGCAGAGAAAGTCGAGGTCGCGTTTCGTCCGATTCGATCGGCGACCCCGCTTCACGCTAGAGTACAACGGTAACGGTTTCCATTAGCGTCAAGTTCCGCTCACAGGAGTACATCGATGTCGTCCATCCATCGCGCGTCCCGGACCAAGCTCACGGCTGTACTGGGCCTGACCTGCGCCGCAGCTCTCACGCTCAGCGCGTGCAGCTCCACCGAATCCGCGAGCACCGAGTCCGCACCGGCCACCGCCGTCGACGGACCGATCACGATCATCGCGTCCACGAACGTCTGGGGAAGCGTCGCCGAGGCGGTTGCAGGCGATCTGGCAACAGTGACGTCGATCATCTCCGATCCCTCCGCCGACCCGCACTCCTACGAGGCGAGCCCGGCCGACGCGGCCGCCGTCGCCGAGGCGTCACTCGTGGTCTTCAACGGTGGCGGCTACGACCAGTTCATCGAGGACATTCTCGGCTCGGAGGGCCAGGACGTACCGTCGGTCGACGCCTACGCTCTGCTCGACGAGAGCCACGATCACGACTCCGAGCCCACCTCCGACGAAGCGACGCCGGAAGCAGAAGCAACGGACGGTGACGGCCATTCACACGGCGAGGTCAACGAACACGTCTGGTACAACGCCGAGGTCGCCGCCCACACGGCCGAGGAGATCGCCGACAAGCTCGGTCAGCTCGACCCCGACAACGCCGCGCAGTACACCGCCAACGCCGAGACCTTCCACGAGCAGGTCCACGGCATCACCGACGTGACGGCGAAGATCGCCGCGGACTTCCCCGATGCACCGGTGGCACAGACGGAGCCGATCGCGCACTACCTCATCGAGGAGTCCGAACTCGACGACCGCACTCCCGAGGACTTCAAGGACGCGATCGAGGAGGGCAACGACCCGTCGCCCGCGTCGATCGCCGCGACCCGCGATCTGTTCACCTCCAAATCTGTTCGCGCGTTGGTCTACAACATTCAGACCGAGGATGCGGTCACCCAGGACATCCGCTCCACCAGCGAGGCTGCGGGCATTCCCGTCGTCGAGGTCACCGAAACGCTCCCCGCAGGCATGACGTACATCGAGTGGCAGACCAAGGCTGCGACCGATCTGCAGGCCGCTCTCACCACCGCCTCCTGACCCGATCCGCGGTGATGGAAAGCTGTAGTACATGCCTGCTGTAGAACTGCGCGATGCCGGACTGGCGTTCGGTGAGCGCACGCTGTGGCAGAACTTGGACCTGACAGTCGAGAAGGGCGAATTCGTCGCCGTTCTCGGCCCCAACGGGTCGGGCAAGACGTCTCTGCTCAAGGTGTTGCTCGGCCAGAATCACCTCACGTCCGGCACGGCCGCGATCGACGGCAATCCCGTCCGTCGCGGCCAGTCGGGCGTCGGCTACGTGCCCCAGCAACGCAACATCGACGACGATCTGCCCCTGCGCGGACGCGATCTCGTCGGACTGGGCTGGGACGGCCATCGATGGGGCATGGGCCTACGTGGCATCCGGCAGCGCAAGGAAACGGTGCAGCGCGCGATCGATCAAGTCGACGCCAATTCCTTCGCAGGCGCGCCCGTGGGCTCGATGTCCGGCGGTGAGCAGCAGCGGCTGCGCATCGCCCAGGCACTCGTCGGCGATCCGTCGGTTCTTCTGTGCGACGAGCCCCTGCTCAGCCTCGATCTTGCCAACCAGTCCCTGGTCTCGAGCCTCATCGATCGCCGACGGCGGGAGCACGGGACGGCAGTGCTGTTCGTGACGCACGAGATCAACCCGATCCTCCCTCTCGTCGATCGCATCGTCTACATCGTCGACGGCCGGTTCCGCATCGGCACTCCCGCTGACGTCATGACCACCGAGGTCCTCTCCGAGCTCTACGGCACCGAGGTCGAGGTACTGAAGGTGCGCGGACGGCTCATCGTCGTCGGAACCGGCGACTCCATCGACGCGCTCGGCTCGGCCGGTGCACACCACCCACCCGTACCGCACGACAGAGAAGACAAGGCATGAACGAGAAGGTTCTCGACGCATTCTCGAAGATGCTCGACTTCGACACCACCGCCAACCTGCTGACCTACGACTTCGTCCAGCAGGCCCTGCTCGCCGCCGCGATCCTCGGACTGCTCGCCGGCGCACTCGGCCCGCTGATCGTCAGCCGCCAGTGGGCGTTCGCCGTGCACGGATCGAGTGAACTCTCACTTACCGGCGCGTCCGCAGCACTGCTCGTCGGCATCACCGTAGGCCTCGGTGCCATCGTCGGATCCGTCGTTGCGGCGGTGATGTTCGCGCTGCTCGGCAGCAAGGCCCGCGACCGTGACTCCGTCATCGGCGTCATCATGTCCTTCGGCCTCGGCCTGTCGGTGCTGTTCATCTGGCTCTACCCCGGCCGGACCGGCACCAGCTTCTCGCTGCTCATCGGTCAGATCGTCGGCGTCGGGCAGAGCGGAATCCAGCTGCTCCTGGTGTGCGCCGTGTTGGTACTGATCGTTCTGACCGTGGTCTACCGGCCGCTGTTGTTCGCCAGCACCGACCCCGAGGTGGCCCTGGCCCGCGGCGTCCCCGTCCGCGCGCTCTCGGTCGTGTTCGCCGTGCTCGTCGGTGTTGCCTGTGCACTCGGCGTGCAGATCGTCGGCGCGCTGCTGGTGCTCTCGCTGCTCATCACCCCGGCCGCGGCCGCCGCGCGGGTCACGGCCAGCCCGCTGAAGGCGACGCTGCTGTCCATCCTGTTCGCCGAAATCGCCGCCGTCGGAGGCATCCTGCTCTCCCTCGCCCCCGGTCTGCCGGTCTCGACGTTCGTCACCACCATCTCCTTCGTCATCTATCTCGTCTGCCGCGGCATCGGGGCAACCCGCAAGGCCAATTCCGGACGGCTCGTCGCCGCCTAGACTGTCCAAGGTGACGGCCATCGATCTCAACGCCGATCTCGGCGAAAGCTACGGTGCATGGACTCTGGGCGACGACGACGCCATGCTCGCGGTCGTCTCGAGCGCCAACGTTGCGTGCGGCTTTCATGCCGGTGATCCCGCAACTCTGTTGCGCACGTGTCACTCCGCCGTAACCGGATCCGTCCGGATCGGAGCTCAGGTCGGATACCACGATCTGGCCGGCTTCGGCCGCCGCTTCGTCGACATCGAGCCCGCGGAGCTCACCGCCGACGTGATCTATCAGATGGGCGCTCTCCACGCCCTCGCCCAGGTCGCCGGCTCGGCCATCACCTACGTCAAACCGCATGGGGCGCTGTACAACGCGATCGTGCATCATCGTGAGCAGGCTCGGGCCGTGGTTCGTGCGGTCACCGCGTACGACGCGACCCTGCCGGTACTCGGGCTCCCTGGCTCGATCTTCCTCGAGGAGGCCGAGCGAGCCGGACTACGCACCGTCACAGAGGCTTTCGCCGACCGCGCATACACGCCGCAGGGAACGCTGGTCCCTCGCTCGGAGCCGGGTGCGGTGCTGTCGGACCCCGAAGCCGTGGCCCAGCGAGTGTTGACCATGATCACCGACGGCACCGTTCGAGCAGTGGACGGCACGACGGTCGATGTCTCCGCCGAATCGATCTGCCTGCACGGAGACTCCCCTGGGGCCGTTGCGATGGCCACGGCCGTTTCGGAATTGCTGCGCGCCAACGACATCGACATCACCGCCTTCGTCTGATGCGCATCCTCTCGGCCGGTGAGAGTGCAGTGCTCGTCGAATTCGACGGACTGGACGCCACGTTGGCGTACTACCGCGCGATGCTCGTCGATCCACCGGTCGGTGTCGTCGATCTCGTTCCGGCCGCTCGTACCGTGCTGGTGCTGTTCGACGGGCTCCGGCAGCCGATTCTCGACTGGATCTCGGCAGTGACACCCTCCGTCTCGACCGATGAAGACCACGGGGAGACCGTCGTGATAGCGGTGGTCTACGACGGTGAAGACCTCGACGACGTGGCCCGCCTGACAGGACTGTCCACCACGGAAGTCGTTGCAGCTCATCTCGATCAGACCTGGACTGTTGCGTTCGGCGGCTTCGCTCCCGGCTTCGGTTATCTCGTCGGCACCGACACCCGACTGCACGTCCCGCGGCGCACGTCGCCGCGCACCACTGTCCCGATCGGTTCGGTGGGGTTGGCGGGTGAGTTCTCGGGCATCTATCCGCGCTCTTCCCCCGGCGGCTGGCAGCTCATCGGACGCACCGACACGCCACTGTGGAACCTGGACCGCGACCCACCCGCACTGCTGCGGCCCGGCACCACCGTCCGATTCGAGCGGGCATGAAAGCACTCACCATCCTGCAGCCGGGGCCGCTGTGCACCGTCCAGGATCGCGGTCGTCCGGGGTATGCGTCGATAGGCGTCGGACACTCGGGTGCCGCGGACCGGCTCTCACACGATGCGGCAAACCGTCTGGTGGGCAACGACTCCGGTGCCGCCACCCTGGAAGTGACGTTCGGTGGCCTGACGCTACGCGCCGAGTTCGACGCCGTCGTCGCCGTCACCGGTGCGCAGGTGATCTGCCGTGTGGACGGTACGGAGCAGGGCCTGAATTCGACACTGGTGATCCGAGCAGGGCAGGAACTGGAACTGTCCACGCCGACATGGGGTCTGCGCAGCTACCTCGCCGTCCGAGGCGGGATCGATATGCCCGTCATCCTGGGTAGTCGCTCGACAGACACGATGTCGGGCATCGGCCCCGCTGTTCTCTCCGCCGACACCGTGTTGAGTGTCGGCAACGACAAGGCCGGTTGGCCGGCAGCAGAGTTCATTCCGGCCCCCGCCTCGACGCAGACGCTACGGATCAGCTTCGGCCCGCGCGCGGATTGGTTCACCGAGCACGCTCGATCGACACTGGTGCACCAGCCGTGGACGGTCACGCAGGATTCGGATCGCGTCGGAATCAGGCTGGACGGTTCCGAGCCGCTCACTCGCTCTGTCGACAGCGAACTGGCAAGCGAGGGAATGGTTCTCGGGGCGTTGCAGGTTCCGCCGTCCGGGCAGCCGGTACTCTTTCTCGCCGACCACCCCGTCACGGGCGGCTATCCGGTGATCGCGGTCGTCACTGCCGCAGACGTGTCCGCAGCCGCGCAGTTGACGCCGGGAACGCAGATACGCTTCCGCGCTATCGGTTAATTCCCACCCCACACAACCTCACACCCTTCTTCTCGACCTCGCCCACCCATTCAAGCCGTAGCAGGGGTGTGAAGTTCGCAGAAAGGGTGTGAGCTTCAGCCTCGGCGCTGCCGCGCGATGTCGGCCAGCACAACGCCTGCCGCGACGGATGCGTTGAGGGATTCCACCGGCCCGGCCATCGGGATCGACAGGATGTGATCGCACGTCTCGCTGACCAGACGCGACAGCCCCTTGCCCTCGGAGCCGACCACGATCACGACCGGACCCTGACCGTCGAAGGTGTCGAGATCGGTGTCGCCGCCCGCGTCGAGGCCAACCACCGTGACACCCTTGGACTGCCAATCCTTCAGTGTGCGAGTCAGATTCACTGCGCGCGCGATGGGCAGGCGGGCGGCAGCACCGGCACTGGTGCGCCATGCCACCGCGGACACACTCGCACTACGACGCTGCGGGATCACGACGCCATGGCCACCGAAGGCAGCCACCGAACGTACGACGGCACCGAGGTTGCGTGGGTCGGTGATGTTGTCGAGCGCCACGAGCAGAGCCGGCTCCTGATGCGTGCGCGCGTTCGAGATCAGATCGTCGGGATGCGCGTAACGGTACGGCGGCACCTGCAGGGCAAGGCCCTGGTGCAGTCCGTTGGCGCTGAGCTTGTCCAGATCCGAGCGAGGCACTTCGAGGATGGAGATCCGCGCATCGCCTGCACGCTGCACGGCTTCCTTGAGTCGATCGTCGCTGTCGGTACCGACCGCGACCCACAGCGCGGTGGCCGGAACGCCTGCACGCAGGCACTCGACGACCGGGTTGCGACCGAGCACCACCTCGGGACCGTCTTCGGCCTTGCGCCCGGCCGGTCGTCCACCCGCGCGGCCACCCGTGGGGCCGCCGCGATTCTGTGCGGACTTCTCGGCGAGCTTGGCCCGACGCGCGGCGGGATGCTTGGTGCGCTCGGAGGCGGGAGGCGTCGCGCCACGGCCCTCGAGGCCCTTCCGACGCTTGCCACCGGATCCGGCGACCTGCCCCTTCTTGGTGCCGTCCTTGCGGATCGCGCCGCGCCTACTCGAATTCCCTGCCATCACAAACCTGCTTCGTCGGTCTTACTCGTACCCAGCGACCATTCGGGCCCGTTGGGTGTATCTGTCACGTCGACTCCGGCCTCGGCCAGTCTCGTCCGTATCTCGTCTGCGGCGGCCCAGTCCTTGGTCGCCTTCGCCGTTGCTCGACGCTCCAACTCGGCCCCGACCAGAACGCCGAGGGCACCGAGAGCTGCTGCGTCCGAACCACTGTCGCTCGACCAGTGCGGATCGAGGGGGTCGACACCGAGGATGTCGAGCATCGCCCGCACACTGCCCGCATGCTCCACCGCTGCCGGTAGGTCACCGGACTCGAGGGCGGTGTTGCCGAGGGTGACGGTGGCGTGGATCTCGGCCAGCGCTTTGGGAACTCCGAGGTCATCGTCGAGAGCCTCGGCGAATCCGGCGGTCCACTTGCCGATCGGTACGTCACCGGCGCGTTCGACGGCCCGGCGCACGAATCCTTCGATTCCCCGATACGTCACGGCCGCGGTCTCGAGCGCAGTATCGGAGTACTCGAGCATCGACCGATAGTGCGCGCCACCGAGGTAGAACCGAAGTTCCTGCGGCCGAACCTTTTTGAGCACATTGGGTACCGACAGGACATTGCCGAGAGACTTCGACATCTTCTCGCCGCCCATCGTCACCCACCCGTTGTGCAGCCAGTACCGCGAGAAGCCGTCTCCGGCCGCCATGGACTGCGCGCGCTCGTTCTCGTGATGCGGGAACACCAGATCCAAACCGCCGCAGTGGATGTCGAAATCCGAACCGAGGTAGTTCTCCGCCATCGCCGAGCACTCGAGGTGCCAACCCGGACGGCCGGGGCCCCACGGCGTCGGCCACGACGGCTCGTCGGGCTTCGCGCCCTTCCACAGCGTGAAGTCGCGCGGGTCACGCTTGCCCTCGGCGACACTCTCGCCCTGGTGCACGTCGTCGAGCTTGTGCCCGGACAGTGCGCCGTAACTCGGGAAGCTCTGCACGTCGAAGTAGACGTCCCCGCCCGCATCGGCGTAGGCGTGGCCTCGTTCGATCAGACGCTCGATCATCTGGACCATCTGGGTGATGTGCCCTGTCGCCCGCGGCTCCGCGGACGGCGGGAGCACCCCGAGGCGGTCGTACGCCCAGGTGAAGGAGCGCTCGTAGGTCGCAGCCCACTCCCACCACGGACGGCCGGCGTCACGCGCCTTGTTGAGGATCTTGTCGTCGATGTCCGTGACGTTGCGAACGAAGGCGACGTCGTAATCGTGCGCCAGCAACCAACGGCGCAGTACGTCGAAGGCGACGCCGCTGCGCACGTGGCCGATATGAGGTTCGCCCTGCACCGTCGCCCCACACAGGTACACCGATGCATGGCCAGGGACCAAGGGGGTGAATTCCCGCAGGGCCCTCGTCTCGGTGTCGTGTAGGTGAAGGGTCACGACCAGCAATGCTACCGGTGGTTTTACCTCGTCATGACAAGTGCGGTCGCGATGGCCGCGATTCCTTCACCCCGACCGGTCAGCCCGAGCCCGTCGGTGGTGGTCGCAGACACCGATACCGGCGCACCGAGCACCCGCGACAGAACTTCCTGGGCCTCGACGCGGCGTGGACCGATCTTGGGCCTGTTGCCGATGATCTGCACCGCGGCGTTCCCGATCGCGAAACCGTCCGCGTCGAGCAGACGCTTGACCTCGGTCAACATGGCAGCTCCGCTGACCCCGTCCCATTCCGGACGACCGGTCCCGAACACCGATCCGAGATCGCCCAGTCCGGCCGCGGACAGCAGCGCGTCGCACAGGGCGTGCGAGGCGACGTCACCGTCGGAATGCCCGTCGAGTCCGTCCGCGTCCGCAAACAGCAAACCGGCCAGCCAACAAGGCCGACCAGGGGCGATGGGATGGACGTCGGTGCCGATGCCGACTCTCATAGCGCGCCTCTCACAGCAGGGCCTGTGCCAGTAGTAGATCGTGTGGCGTGGTGATCTTGAATGCGAGGGCGTCGCCGACGATGGTGTGCACCGTCTCGCCGATGCGCTCGACCAGACCCGCGTCGTCGGTCGAGCTGTCCGTGGCCGCATCGTATGCACGGCGCAGCACGTGGGCGTCGAAGCCCTGCGGGGTCTGCACCGAGCGCAGACTCGCACGGTCCGGGGTACCGACCACTGCGCCCATGATGTCGACTTCCTTGATGGTGTCGACGACCGGGAGCACCGGGATGACGGCGGAGCGTCCGGCACGCACTTCGGCGACGACGCGGGCGATCAGCGTCGGCGGGGTGAGGGCGCGGGCGGCGTCGTGGACGAGCACTACGGCGGCGTCACCAACGGCGGCGAGACCGGCGCGCACCGAATCGGTGCGCTCGAGCCCACCGGCCACCACGGTGACGTCGTCGCTCACATGACCACGGGCCGCGTCGAGCAGCTCGGCGGGCACGATGACGACGATGCGATCGACGGCACCCGAGGCCCGGAGGCCGTCGACGGACCGCGTCAGGAGAGAGTCCGTACCCAGACAGACGAATGCCTTCGGCTCGTCGTATCCGAGCCGAAGGCCTTTGCCTGCAGCGGGTACCAGGGCGACCACGTCGCCGGCAGTACCGTTCACTCTAGGAAGCTGTTGCGAGAACTTCGTCGAGCATGGTGTCTGCCTTGGCCTGATCGGTTCCTTCGGCGAGTGCGAGCTCGCCTACCAGAATCTGCCGCGCCTTGGCGAGCATGCGCTTCTCGCCTGCCGACAGTCCACGGTCCTGCTCACGTCGCCAGAGATCGCGGACGACCTCGGCAACCTTGTTCACATCACCGGACGCGAGCTTCTCCAGGTTGGCCTTGTAGCGGCGCGACCAGTTGGTGGGCTCTTCGGTGTGCGGCGCACGGAGCACCTGAAAGACTTTGTCGAGGCCTTCTTGCCCGACGACGTCGCGAACGCCTACGTACTCTGCATTGTCCGCGGGAACTCGAACGGTGAGGTCGCCTTGCGCGACCTTGAGAACCAGATACTCTCTCGGTTCACCCTTGATGGTGCGTGTCTCTATCGCTTCGATCAGCGCCGCTCCGTGATGGGGGTAAACGACGGTGTCTCCGACCTTGAAAATCATGTGACAAGTGCCCCTTTCGATTTATCAAGAATACCACGGCTCATATCAACGGTGCAGGTCAGGGGCATAGCGGCACCGAATCAGGGGTTGACACAGACGGATCGGCGTGTATCCGGGACCACATTTTCACCCGGGTCGTTCCTCATGCTTACGTCCTGACAGGCACCCTCACCTGGCGTCATCGGGCCGCCGGCGGACCCCACGAGCGGTCGATGGACGAGAACTACTACTCTGCCTAGTGGACGAGATGGACCGAGCCGGCCCGGCACCACATGGAGGACGACCGAAGTGACTGCAATCGACGCTGCGACACCGCTTGGCCGCCATCGCAGGACGGCCGCCGCCCTCGCTCTTCTCGCCGGTGGCGCATTCGCCCTCACCGCGTGCGGCGCAGGTCAGATCTCCCAGACGGCCACTCAGGTCGCCGCGGTCAACGGCAACTCCGTCGACGTCGGAGACATCCAGCTTCGCAACGTGCACGTGGTGTATCCCACCTCCGAGGAATACAGCATCGAACCCGGCGGCACCGTCGAGCTGGGCTTCACCGCCATCAATTCCAGCCCGGCCGTCGCCGACGAGCTGACCGGCATTTCCTCCCCGGAGGCCCAGGTCACCATCGTGGAGGAGGCAGAAGCAGGCAGCACCGAGATCGCTCCGCTGACCGCGCTCGGCGCAGGATCGCCCGCCGACGTTCAGCTCGACGATCCGCTGCTGCCGATCCAGCTGATCAAGGTCGAGATGGCCGACATCTCCGAGAACGTCCGCCCCGGCCTCACCCTGCCGGTCACGTTCGAGTTCGCCAACGCGGGCGAGGTCGTCGTGAACGTTCCGGTCGATGCCGGTTACGAGCTCGAGCGCTCCGAAGACGCAGTATCCGAGCACAGCGAAGGCGAGTAGCCGCCGGCCCCACCCTGTCGGTGCCGATCGTTAGGCTCCGATAGTGGTCAAACTGAAGTCGAGCTATCGCTGCTCAGCGTGTCATCATTCCGTCTCCAAATGGGTGGGCCGCTGTCCCGAATGCGGTAACTGGGGCTCGATGGACGAGGTTCAGGCCACCGCAGCACCCCTGACCACTCGCGCAGGCGCATCGGCACTGCGTTCGGGCGGCGGGGCCATGATTCCCACGACGCCCGCCGCGGCTCTCACGACCATCAGCAGCGCCACCTCGCAGGCCAAGACCACCGGCATCGACGAGTTCGATCGTGTTCTCGGTGGCGGTCTCGTCCCCGGCTCGGTCGTCCTGCTCGCCGGCGAACCCGGCGTCGGCAAGTCGACGCTGCTGCTCGAGGTGGTGCATCGGTGGGCCCGCTCGGCACCGGATCGTCGCGCGCTCTACGTCACGGGCGAGGAGTCGGCGGGGCAGGTGCGGTTGCGTGCCGACCGCACCGGCGCGGTGCACGAGCGCGTCTTTCTCGCCGCCGAGTCCGACCTCGCCACGGTGTTCGGCCATGTGGAACAGGTCAAGCCGAGCCTGCTGATCGTCGATTCGGTGCAGACCATGCTCGCTGCGGACGTCGACGGCGTCATCGGCGGGGTCACCCAGGTTCGCGCGATCACGAGCGCGCTGACCACACTGGCCAAGACCACCGGGGTGGCGGTACTGCTGGTCGGGCACGTCACCAAGGACGGTGCGGTGGCAGGTCCACGGTCGCTCGAGCATCTCGTCGACGTGGTGCTCAACTTCGAGGGTGACAAGCACTCCACCCTGCGGATGATCCGAGGCGTCAAGAATCGGTTCGGTGCATCCGACGAGGTCGGCTGTTTCGAGTTGCGAGAATCCGGGATCGTCGGTATCAGCGATCCATCCGGATTGTTTCTGCACCACCGAAACGATGCCGTCCCCGGGACGGCGGTCACCGTCACCATGGACGGCAAGCGGCCGCTGCTGGCCGAGTTGCAGGCACTGATCGTCGACACCGCGATGCCGTCACCCCGGCGCGCGGTCAGCGGGCTCGATCACGCCCGGGTGGCGATGATCCTGGCCGTCCTCGAACGACGGTGCGGGGTGAAGGTGTCCAAGGCGGAGGTCTACGCGGCGACGGTCGGTGGGATGCGCACCAGCGAACCGTCCGCCGACCTCGCTCTTGCTGCGGCCGTCGCATCGGCGGTCCGGGATCAACCGCTGCCCGCAGGCATGGTGATTCTGGGCGAGGTGGGTCTGGCCGGCGAGGTGCGCCGCGTGGGCGGGCTCGGTCGCCGTCTCGCCGAGGCCGCGCGGTTGGGCTTCAACTACGCCATCGTCCCTGAGGACGCCGGCCCCCTACCGGACGGGATCAAGGTCAAGACCGTCACCAACGTCGGGGAAGCGTTGACCTACACGCGTATGCGGCCCGTATGACACCGGGCAGTATTCTTCGTCTGACTGCGCGCACACAGCAGCGCAGTACTCTTTGTTCGCACCGGAAGTATTCGCAGCACGAGCCCATGCCGCTGCCATGACACGAGGGGGTTGGCCATGGAGGGCACCACGCCGTCCCCGGCGTTGCGCGAGACCATCGCCCGGCTCGCACCGGGAACCGCTCTGCGCGACGGTCTGGAGCGCATTCTCCGCGGCCGAACCGGCGGTCTGATCGTCCTCGGCTACGACGCGGAGGTCGAGGCGATCTGCGACGGCGGCTTCGAGCTCGACGTGGAATTCGCGCCGACCAGGCTGCGCGAGTTGTCGAAAATGGATGGCGCAGTAGTGCTTTCGACCGACGGCATGCGCATCGTTCGCGCCAATGTACAGCTCGTGCCCGACCACGAGATTCCCACCGTCGAATCCGGCACCCGGCACCGCGCCGCCGAGCGAACCGCCATGCAGACCGGCTATCCCGTCGTCTCGGTGAGCCAGTCGATGAGCATCGTCAGCGTCTACATCGGCGGGATCAGGCACGTCGTCGAAGGCTCGGCCACCATCCTCTCGCGCGCCAATCAGGCCGTCGCCACGCTCGAACGCTACAAGGCCCGGCTCGACGACAACACGCGACAACTCTCGGTGGTCGAGATCGAGGACTTCGTGACCCTGCGTGACGCCCTGACCGTCGCGCAGCGGCTCGAGATGGTGCGCCGAGTGTCGGTGGAAATCGAACAGAACGTCCTCGAACTCGGTACAGACGGCCGTCAGCTCGCACTTCAGCTCGAGGAGCTGTTGGGCGACAACGACGTCGATCGCCAACTGATCGTCCGTGACTACCTCGCCGGCAACGAACCGTCGAGCACCACCGGGGTCGAGAAGGCACTCGCAGCGCTCGACAAACTGACCGACGTCGATCTGCTGGATCTGACGACGCTGGCCCGAGCCTTCGGCTATCCCGCGACCATCGAAGCCCTCGACACCCCGATGAGCCCCCGCGGGTATCGGGTACTCACCCGAGTCCCGAGGTTGCAGTTCAGCCAGATTCATCGACTCGTCGGCGCATTCGGCACACTGCAGGGTCTGCTCGCGGCCACCGCCGCCGACCTGCAGTCGGTCGACGGCATCGGTGGCCTGTGGGCCCGCCACATCCGCGAAGGCCTGTCCAGACTGGCCGAGGCCTCGATCTCGGGGCCGTACGACTAGGACGCCTTCTTCTTCGTCCCCGGCAGGAAGCCGGCGTCGATGACGGCCTTCACGTACGGCCGGGCACTGGTGATCAACTGCTCGGCGTCCGGAACGTTCTTCCACACGGCCGACGCCATGATGTCGGTGCGATCCTCGATGTGCTGATCGAGCTCGACGCCGCTGTCGGTCAACGTCTCGCCCTCGGCCGACATGGTGAGCAGTCCGCGCGTTGCGAGTCGTTCTGCAGCAGAACCCCATTCGCTCTCGGACCACTGCCTGGTCAGCTGCGTGATGCGCTTGCCGAGCGCCCGACGGCCGGGCTGCGGGGTCGTGCGGTCGGCCTCGTGGAAGACGGCGGCTTCCGTCGGGTCGAGTTCTGCGTCGATCAAAGCGGCGAGGTGTCCGTCGCCGCGCCATTCGCGAAGGACGGTGATCGAGTGCCACAGGGCGAGATGCGGCGTCTCGGGTCGAGCGGCGGAGTGCCATGCGGCCGCGAGCGGTCGGCCCGCGAACGAGGCGGTGTCGCCGATGTCGCCCAGACGGCCCGCCAACGTGGCCAGAGCAGGGTCGGCCGCCAAGGAGCCGAGAGCCGTTCCGAGAACGGAGTCGAGCAAGGTCCATCGGCGATCGGACACCGTCTCCAGGCCGACAGCAACCGCGGCAGGCCACGCACGCTCGATCAGTACCGGATTGAAGTTGTAGAACGCAGCAGCGACGACACTCGGCGCGCACGGTCCCATCGGGGCCGCCCGAGCCCCGACGTACCAGGCGTGACCGTCGAGGCCGGTGTCCTCGTATGCCGCACCCAGTTCGGGGTTGAAGTACGCGGTGACGTGAAAGGGTTCGAGCGTCTTGTAGGCGGAGCGGGCGAGAGCTGTCGAAGTGGTCATGACATTCGACCGTACTCAGCCGGTGATGTTGAACGGCT
Organism: Rhodococcoides navarretei; assembly: GCF_038069675.1. NCBI lineage: Bacteria > Bacillati > Actinomycetota > Actinomycetes > Mycobacteriales > Nocardiaceae > Rhodococcoides > Rhodococcoides navarretei. The sequence continues at coordinate 709,806 of NZ_JBBPCN010000001.1, read as the reverse complement.
CCGGCGCGCTCTTGAGTTCACCGAGCTGGGCGATCGCCTGGTAAGCACCGACACCGACCGGGATGCGCTCTTCGCCGCATCCGGGAACCGAATTGGTGCCGGACCACTTGACGGTGAAGCCGGCCTGTTCGCCGGGCTTGAAGGTGCGCAGGTCCGATGCGGCGTTGGGGAAGCAGTCGATGTTGGACCAGATGCGCTGATTGTCGAGGGTGTAGACGAGTGCCTGCTGCAACCCGGCACCGACGTCACGCTGGCATTCGGTGGAGCCGATGTTGGTGATGACCACGGTGAACACGGGCTCTTCGCCCAGACGGTAGGTGGCTTGCTCCGGCGTCACCTTGATCGCGAGTGACTGGTCCGGGCACTGATTGGCAATGACGGGGGCCGGGGCACCGCTGGTGGTCGCAGCTGCGCCACCACCGGCAGCGGAGTCCGTTCCGCCACCCGAGCCGCCGGAACCACCTGAGCCACCGGAACCACCCGAGCCACCGCCCGAACCACCTTCGGTGGCGGACGAGCTCGGCGACGGCAGAGCCGAGGTTGTAGCCGGAGCCGCCACGACCCCGGCGGGAGCGGCCTCGGTGTCGTCGGAACCGCCGCTGAGCGAGGCGATGAACCATACGATCAATCCGAGGACGACAACGGCCGCACCGATGGCGAGCGCGCGGCGTCGCCAGTAGATTTCGGGAGGCAAAGGCCCGGTCGGTTCCAACACGAATCAACCGTATGCGGCCCGAGGCAACCTATCCCTGAGCGCACGCGGCGTGTCGCGCGAACGCCTGGCTCGCGCGGGCTCGGGAACGAGTCAGGCGGGCTGTTCGCCGATGTCGCCGATGACCTCACGCAACTGCGCGTGCCCCTTCGAGAGCTGGTAGGTGAGGCCGACGATCGCGAGTTCCCCGGCCTCGACCTTCTCGGCGACGATGCGGGAGCGCTGCATCAGCAGATTGCCGGTCTCTTGGACGTGCCGTGCCTCGAACTCGTCGACGGCCTCGTGACCGTCACGTCGGGCCGAGAGCACCGACGGCGTGACGCGCTCGACGACGTCGCGGATGTAGCCACCGGGGACGTCTCCACTTTCGAGGGCGTCGACGGTCGCCTGGACTGCGCCGCAGTGGTCGTGGCCGAGCACCACGATCAGCGGCGCCTTCAGAACCGCGACGCCGTACTCGATGGAACCCAGGACTGCGGAGTCCACGACATGACCGGCGGTGCGAACGACGAACATGTCGCCGAGGCCCTGATCGAAGATGATTTCTGCGGCAACACGCGAGTCGGCGCAGCCGAAGAGGATGGCACCGGGATGCTGCGCACTCTCGAGCCGAGCACGATCCTCGATGCCCTGCGACGGGTGCAGGACCTCTCCGGAGACGAACCGTTGGTTGCCTTCCTTGAGTGACTTCCAGGCAGCGATCGGATTCGAAGCAGGCATGGGTTTCATTGTGCACGCGCAGCGGGCGTACGGCGAGTTGAGTTCACTACTGTTGGTACCGATCACAGACACGAGAAGAAGGGCGCACAGTTGCCGATCGATGCCGAGGCTCTGCTCGGGTGGTTCGACACCGACGGACGTGACCTGCCGTGGCGTCGTCCGGGCGTCAGCGCCTGGCAGATTCTGATGAGCGAGATCATGCTGCAGCAGACTCCGGTGGTGCGGGTCGCCCCCATCTGGGAGCAGTGGGTGCGGCGGTGGCCGGTGCCCTCGGCGATGGCCGCGTCCTCGCAGGCCGAGGTGCTTCGTGCGTGGGGCAAATTGGGCTATCCGCGTCGGGCATTGCGATTGCACGAGTGTTCTCGGGTGCTCGCCGAGGAGTACGGCGACGAGGTGCCCCGCGACGTCGAGACGCTGTTGAGCCTGCCGGGCATCGGTGCCTACACAGCAAGAGCGGTGGCGACTTTCGCCTACGGTCAGCGAGTTCCAGTGGTGGACACCAATGTTCGACGCGTCGTCGCGCGTGCTTTGCACGGCAACGCCGAGCCCGGAAATCCCTCGACCACACGAGATTTGGCCGACGTGGAGCAATTGCTGCCGGAGAACGTACCCCGCGCGGCCCGGTATTCGGCGGCGTTGATGGAGCTCGGTGCGCTCATCTGCACCGCCAAGAATCCGGCGTGTCTGCTGTGCCCACTTCCCGAGTGCGCCTGGATCGAAGCCGGGAGGCCCGCGCACACCGGCCCCGCCAAGAAGGTCCAGAAGTTCGCCGGCACGGATCGGCAGGTGCGGGGCAAGCTCATGTCGGTCCTGCGGGAGAGCACCGGCCCGGTCGAGCGGGCCCAACTCGACATCGTCTGGCCCACCGACACGACCCAACGCGACCGAGCTCTCGATTCCTTGCTCACCGACGGATTGATCGAACAAACCGAGTCCGGATTGTTCGCACTCGCGGGCGAGGGTTCGGACGGTTAGGACGCCAGAAACTCCACCAGGGCCGCGTTGACGGCATCGGGGCGTTCGAGGTAACCGAAGTGGCCGGTGTCGGCGATCTCGACGTAGCGCGCACCCGGTATCGCGTCGGCGACGTCGCGGCACTGCTGCACGGGGATCATTCGGTCGTCGGCGAATCCGATGACGAGCGACTTGGCTGCAATCCGCCGATACGCCGCCAATCGGTCTGTCCCGGCGCGCATTTCGAGTCCGATCTGCGCTCGCATGCCCGCAGTCTTCTTACCACCCGAATATTCGAGGATCGCCAGCCAGTCACCGATCGCACCGTCGTCGGCCAGCATCTTCGGCGAGAAGTTCTGCATCGCAGTCATTGCCGCGCGGTACGACGCGGGAAGTTCGATTCCGGCGTCGTGGAGATCCTTCTCGCCCTTCGACATCTGCGCACGAAAGGTGCTGGTCTTGCCGAAGGTGGCCATCATCACTGCATGCGAGACCAGATCCGGCCTGGCCAAGGCCAATTCCTGAGTGACGCGGGCACCCATCGAGGTGCCGACGACGCGTGCTGCACCGCCGCCGAGGTGTTCGATGAGGGCAGCGGTGTCGGCGACCAGGTCGTCCAGCGTCATCCCGCTCGCGCACTCGGACGACGGTGCGATACCGCGATTGTCGAAAGTGACGACCCGGTATCCCTGCTTCACCAGCACCGGAACCTGATGGGTTCGCCAGACTCGCCCAGGGCTACCGGTGCCCATCACCAACACCACCAGTGGTCCGTCGCCGGTGACGTCGTAGTTCAGGTCGATTCCGTTGAGCTTCGCGAGCGGCATCGGATCATCTTAGTGTGCGCAGGAACTCCTCGACCGCCGTGCGATATCGCTCGGGTGCCTCGTCGTGAATCAGATGCGCCGCCTTCTCGATCCGCACGTACACCGATCCGGGCTTGCGCGAGTGCATTTGCGTCATCTGACCCGCCGGGGTGATGGTGTGTTCACCCTCGATCAGCAACACCGGAGCATCGACGGCATCCCACTGGTCCCAGAAGTGCCGCGTCCCCCACTCCTGCGAAATCGACTCGAAGAAGTCGACCTCGCCGTGCAGTCGCCAGCCGTCGTCGTCTCGGTCGAAGGAGTCCAGAAAGTACTGTCCCGCAATATCTCCGAAGAATTCACGCACCGCGTCGGCGTCAGGAAAGGGCTGCGGCCACGCCCGGATCATCGCAGCCCAGTCGTCTGCGGTGCGGCCCCTGAAGTCAGGAGCGATGTCCTCGACCACCAGCGCGGTCACCAGGTCGGGTCGTTGCGCGGCGGCACACCAACCGTGCAACGCTCCCATCGAATGGCCGATCAGCACACTGGGCCCCAGTGTCTCCAGCTGCTCGAGCAGAGCGGCCACGAAGAACTCGGTGGTGAGCTCGGCCGGTGGGGGGCGACGGTGCCCCGGCGCATCGTAGGTGTAAACGTGCCCGAACTGTCTGAGCCACGGAACCTGCCTGCGCCAGGTGGCAGCACTGCCCATCAGCCCGTGCAGCAGCAGCATCGAACGGCCGGATCCACCCTCGTCGTAGAGCATCATCGCCGAGCATAACGGCGGAGTAATCTCGCGGGCATGGCCATTGTGAAGATCAACGCGATCGACGTACCCGAGGGCGCAGGCCCCGAACTCGAAAAGCGCTTCGCCGCGCGCGCCGGCTCGGTCGACGGCTCCCCGGGCTTCCTCGGATTCCAGCTGCTCCGGCCGGTCAAGGGCGAATCCCGCTACTTCGTCGTCACCCAGTGGGAGGACGAGGAGTCGTTCCAGGCGTGGTCCGGTGGGCCGTCTCGCCAGGCACACGCTGGTTCAGGGGAGAGCAAGCCGGTGTCGTCGGGAGCATCGCTGCTCGAATTCGAGGTCGTGTTGGACGTACCCGCCGCTTCGTGAGAGCGGACGCGTCGGTTCAGATGTGTTGACGGGCGAGTTCCCACTCGAACCTCGTCGGCATCTCCGAGTCCAGTTTCGCCACGGCCTCGGCCAAGAACTCTGCGGGCATCGGTCTGCCGAGGTAGTAGCCCTGGACACCGTCGCAGCCCAACTCTCGGAGTGCGTCCAGCGTGCCTGCGTCCTCGACCCCTTCGGCCATCACCCGCACCCCGAGGCTTCGAGCCAGGTCGATGGTCGAGCGCACGATCGATGCGTCGGTCTCGTCGGAGTTCATCTTCGACACGAACGAGCGGTCGATCTTGAGCGTCTGCACCGGCAGAGTCTGCAGATACGCCAGTGAGCTGTAACCGGTTCCGTAATCGTCGATGGCGATGGTGACTCCCAGGCGTCGCAGGGAAGTCAAGGCATTCACCGAGCGCACCGGGTCGGTCATCGCGGTGGTCTCGGTGACCTCGAACTCCAGGGCGTGCGCAGGCACCGCGTACTTCGCCAGCGCGGCGGAAACCTGTTCGGTGAGCGTATCGTCGAGCAGATTTCGGACCGAAAGATTCACCGAGACAGACAGATCGATGCCGTCGCGCCGCATCGTGCTGCATTGCGCCAGCGCCTCGTCGAGCACGAGCGCAGTGATGGCGGGCAACATTCCGGTGCGCTCGGCGTCGGGCAGGAACATCGACGGTCCGATCAAGCCCTCACGCGGGTGCAGCCACCGAAGTAGGGCTTCGACGCGATCGACGCTGCCCGACTCGAGATCCAGGCAGGGCTGGAAGAACACCCGGAGCTGGTGATCCCGAATCGCGGTGTCGAGCTCGCCCAGCAACCGCATCTGATCGTGTCGGTCACGATCCATGTCTGGTTCGTATCTACCGACTCGGGTCTGCCCCGCCTTGGCCGCGGTCAGCGCCACATGAGCCTGCTGCATCATCGCGTTACCGTCGACCGGCATTGCCGAAGGGCAGACCTCTCGGCGCGCACGTGCCGACGACTCGTCGATGGCCGCAATTCCGACCGTCGCGTCGAGGGCCACATTGATGTCGTGGACGAACATCTTGCGACTGACGGCGAACTGCAGCTGTGCGGCGGTCTCGTTCGCGTCGATGAGGCCTGGGCGACGACACATCGCCACCACGAACTGATCGCCGCCGAGGCGTCCCACCAGATCGTCCGATCGAACCGATGCGACGAGTCGATGGCCGATCTCACGCAGCACACTGTCGCCCACGCTGTAGCCGAACGTCTCGTTGATCTGTGCGAAGCGGTCGATGTCGACCACCAGCGTGAATACATCCGAATCACCGCGAGTGGCAAGCATCGAGTCCAATCGCTCGCGAAGTAAACGCCGACTGGCGAGTCCGGTCACCGCATCGGTCCGTGCAACGTCCTCGAGGATCGCGGCCTGCAACCGCAGAGTCCGCACGAAGCGCGCCATCCGGCACCCGACAAGCACGATGACCAGCGCCGAGGACCCTACGATGACCCAACCCCATTGCGCGACCGGAACGCCGCGAGCCAGCTGCACGGTCATCACCACCGGTGTAACGGCTACCGCAACCGAGAGAGTGGAAAACCGCCCCTTGCCGAACCTGAGCGGACCGGGCCGGGCGGCCCGCCTGACCGATTTCTGCTCGTCGTGCAGGGCGATGACGCCGAAGCAGACGTAAGCGGCCAGCCACATCGCGTTCGGAAACGTCGATCGATAGATCTCGATATCGATCGCGGCGGCGTAGGACGCGCAGTCGGCGGCAACGAGTAGTACAACTCCCGCTGCTGCGGCCAGGAAGGGAACGGTGACCGACCGCGTGACGAGGTACAAACTGACGACGAGGGTCAACAGGAACGCGTCGACGGTGAGGTATGCCGTTGCCGGCCACAGGGAGGCGGCCTCGGACAACGACCGTGCCGAGCCGTCGGAAACGACGAACACCCATGTTACGAGACCGAAGCCGACGGCGACGATCAAGCATTCATACAGCTCTTCCAGCCCGAACACCAGGCCGTTCTCGTCGGCGGCCCGGGCGAACCCGACTGCGATGATCGCGTAGCCCAGCAAGTAGAACGCGTCAGCGGCCGACAACGTCGGCATACGAGCACCGTCGACTTTCGTCACGGCTATCAGCGCGTCGCCGACGCCCCAACTGCCGACGCCGACGGCCAGGTACTTCCACGTCCGCTTGTCCGCACCAGGTTCGCGGACGTAGCGATACACGAACGCTGCCACTGTGGCCGAGAGCACGATTGCATAGATCGCATTCTGGGGTAGTCCACGCGGGGCGATCGAGTAAGCCACCACTGCAATCGCACCGAGGCCCAGGAAGCGCGTCCACAACATGGTGAACCGTTCCTTCCTAGGCCGGTCGGTGCGTACCCCGAACGTACGCAACAGCCAATCGAAACCCGATGTGTGACCTGAATTCGTCACCGAATCATCCGAAGATGGGTCAAGTGATGAACTATTTCAAACCTGACGATTGTTCGCCAGTCTCACATCGGGCCCCGCGTCTGTTCAGCCCTACAAAGACGCATCCAAGGTGATGTCGACGCCGGTCAACGCCTTGCTGACAGGGCACGTTTCTTTTGCCGCCTGAGCGGCCTTCGCGAATCCGTCCGCGTCGAGACCGTCGACCTCGCCGCGAACGGTCAGCTTGATGCCCGTCAGCTTGAACCCCGGCTGGTCGGGACCGAGCGAAACGTCGGCCGTGACCTCCAGGCTCTGCGGGGTGCCGCCCGCCTCGGCGATCAGGGCCGACAGCTGCATCGCGTAGCAGCTCGAGTGAGCCGCTGCGATCAGTTCCTCGGGGCTGGTGGTGCCGTCGGCGTTCTCGGCGGCGCGCTTGGGAAACGACACGTCGAAAGTCGCTGCGCCGGAACTGGACAGCTCGACCTGGCCGGAACCCTGCTCGAGGGTGCCGTTCCAAGCTGTGCGTGAGGTACGAGTTGGCATCGAACGTCAATCCTTTCGTTGTCGACCCTGTGCAGGACCGATACTCAGGCTAACGTCGGCGGCACAGCCGGGCCATCGAGTGCGGGAATCTCGACACGAAGGATGCGACAGATGAAGGGCTCAGTAGGGGCAGTGGCGATCGCAACGGCGGTGATGCTGGCGGTGTCGACGCCGGTGGCGACCGCCGATTCACTGCGGGACTTCTACGACGCACCGGTCCCGACCATCGCCACATCAGCTCCTGGCGAGGTGGTGAGGACGAAGCCGATGAATTCGCCCAAAGGATTCGGACTGGGTTTCGACATCGAACGCATCCTCTATCGATCCACCGATACCCACGACGACCCCATGGTCGTCTCCGGCTACTCGATGACCCCCACCGCTCCATGGACGGGACCCGGCCCCCGACCGGTGATCGCCTACGCACCCGGCACGTCCGGTATGGCCGACCGCTGCGCCGGGTCCGCAGTTCTCGGCACCGTCGGGTCGTCCCCCGCCATCCTGCCGCTGCTGTTGGCCGGCTACCGCGTCGTCGCGACGGACTACCAGGGGCTGGGCACCCCCGGCGGACACACGTATCTGAACCGCATCGCCTCGGGCCGCGCTCTGCTCGACGCCGCCCGAGCGGCACACGCCGACACCGACACCCCGGTGGTGCTGTTCGGCTACTCCGAAGGCGGATTCGCCTCGGGAGCCGCTGCGGAGTTGGCCGCCACGTACGCGCCGGACATCGATATCGTCGGGGCGTATGTCGGTGCACCGCCGGCAGATCCGACGCTCAACATCGACACCCTGGACAACACGACTCTCGGCAGCGCCGTGCTCTTTGCCGTCGACGGCATGATCAACGCCTACCCGGAACGAGCGGAGAGCATCCGCAGCCTCTTCGACGCCGACGGCAACGCCGCACTCGATGCCGCGCAGAACTGGTGCACCACCGACCCCGCGGCCACCGAGATCGTGCACACCAGCGAATTGACCGAGGACGGCCGGCCACTCATCGACCAGCTGAGCAGCCCGGCTTTCGCCGAGGTGACCGCAGCGAACACTGTCGGCCGCGTCGCCCCGGCCATGCCGGTGTACCTGTCGCAGGCAGTCGAGGACGACACCGTACCCATCGAGCAGAGTCGAACTCTGCTTCGGCGCTGGGAAGACCTGGGTGGCGACGTCACCTACCGCGAGTACGAGTTCCCGGCCATCCCCTACAAGGGCGCGAACCACCTCCCGGGAGCCCTGGCTGCGTATTCCGATGTCATGCCCTGGATCGCCGGGCTGATTCACACACCCTGATCTCAGGCGTGAAATCAGGGTGTTCACCGAGGCGTCGACCTCGATGAGGTTGGTTCACTGCATCCATGCGCATCGTGCACGCCCTCCTCATCGTGGCGGCAGTCCTGACCGCAGGCTCCCCCATCCCGCCGGACCCCGGCCCGGCGTCGGACATCGGGTTGGTGGCGGACGAGCTGGGGCTACCGGGGGTGGCGTTCCGGGTCGTCTCCGAACGGGAGGTCATCGAGAACGTCGACTACGGAGTCGACGGCGACGGCGCACCGATCGACGACGCGACGCCGTTCGTGTGGGGGTCGGTGTCGAAGTCGGTGACGGCGGCGACGGTGTACTCGCTCGCCGAACGTCAGGTCCTGGACATCGAAGCAACTGTGAACACCGTTCTACCGGACAGTGATTCGATCCTTTCGGGCGACGTCACGATCGACGACCTGATCCACCACACCAGCGGGCTCCCCCACGACGTCACCGAACTGGACGTGTGGGGGCGTACGGAGCGAGCGCTCGATGTCGTCCCCACCTTGGACGTCACCACCGCCGACCGCGGCACCTTCCGCTACTCGAGCCTGAATTATCTACTGCTGCAAGCGATCGTGGAGAAGGTGACCGTAGAGCGATTCGCCGACGTCGTGGCCCGTGAAACCGGAGTGCACACCGTCGGCGCGGTCGCACCCGGCCACGTACCGTTCTTCACCTTCCCCCGCAGTATCGATACCGGAATCGACTCCGCTGGAATGGGTTACGGCTATCTGAGTGGTTCCATCGACGAACTCTCACGCTATGCATCCAGGCAACTGACTGCTCCGGCGTCGAACAGTCCCGAGACGGTGCCCACGGGCTCGGGCACAGCGTACGGGCGCGGGTGGTACGTCGAAACGCTGCCCGACGGTACCGAGATGCGATGGCATTCGGGCGCGGTCCCCGGCTATTTCACGCATGTTGCGCTCATTCCCGAACGCCACCTGGCCGTGGTGTTCGCGACCAACCGATACGGAGAACTGGAGGCAGAAGAGTTGGCTTCGGCGGCTCGCTCACTCGTTCTCACCCGACTCGGAATCGACGAACCCCGCATCACCGGCCTCGGCATGTACGAAATCGTGCTGATCGCGTCGAGCACACTCGCGGTGTTGCTGGCACTGTGCGCGGGCCGAATCCTGTTTCGCATCAAAACTCCCCCGAGCCGATGGACACCTGTGCACATCCTGATGGCAGCCATCGCCGGAGGAGTGCTGTACTTCGGAATGCCGATGCTCACCGGGGCACCGATCTCGACCCTGGCCCGCTGGGCTCCCGATGTGACTCTGCTGTTCTGGATCCTGCTGGCCGAACTTGCCGTCGTCGCCGTTGCCCTCGCCGCTCGGGTCCTCCTGCTGCGTCAATGGACCACTGCACACGTCTGACCGGTACAAGGGTCCATTCACGCCCGACCGCTACCTGCGTGAATGGACCGTTGCATACGTCTGGGCGGTGCAAGGGTCCATTGACGCGAACGGGCGGGTGCACGCGAACGGGCGGGTGCACGCGAACGGGCGGGCGGGTGGGCGGACGGGAGGCGAACGGCGTGGGCGGACATACGACAACGGGCGACCCTCCGAAGAGGATCGCCCGTTGTGTGAAGCTGTGAGACTTACTCGCTGTCGCTGTCTCCGGTGGCCTTGGCCAGATCGACCGGAACCTCGTCGGGGACGATGATGGCCTTCTTCTCACCGCGGAACGTGAACTTCGCGTCCTCGCCTGCGCCTTCGCCGTCCCAGTTCTCGACGTCGACCAGGATGATCTGGCCGGCTTCGATCTCGCCGAAGAGGATCTTCTCCGACAGGGCGTCCTCGATCTCGCGCTGAATGGTGCGACGCAGTGGCCGTGCACCCAGTACGGGGTCGAATCCACGCTTGGCCAGCAACGACTTCGCCTTCTCGGTGACCTCGATCGCCATGTCCTTGTTCTTGAGCGCACCTTCGACTCGGTTGAGCATGAGATCGACCATCTGGATGATCTCGTCTCGGGTGAGCTGGTGGAACACGACGATGTCGTCGATGCGGTTCAGGAACTCGGGGCGGAAATGCTTCTTCAGCTCGTCGTTGACCTTGAGCTTCATCCGCTCGTAGTTCGAGCCGGTGCCTTCACCCGAGGAGAAGCCGAGACCGACGGCCTTCGAGATGTCTGCGGTACCGAGGTTCGAGGTGAAGATCAGCACGGTGTTCTTGAAGTCGACCGTGCGTCCCTGTCCGTCGGTCAGACGACCGTCTTCCAGGACCTGGAGCAGCGTGTTGTAGATCTCCGAGTGGGCCTTCTCGATCTCGTCGAACAGCACGACGGAGAACGGCTTGCGGCGGACCTTCTCGGTGAGCTGGCCACCCTCTTCGTAGCCGACGTATCCGGGAGGAGCACCGAACAGGCGCGACGCGGTGAAGCGGTCGTGGAACTCGCCCATGTCGATCTGGATCAGTGCGTCGTCCTCGCCGAACAGGAAGTTCGCGAGAGCCTTCGACAGCTCGGTCTTACCGACACCGGACGGGCCGGCGAAGATGAACGAGCCCGACGGACGCTTCGGGTCCTTCAGACCTGCACGGGTACGACGGATCGCCTTCGAGACTGCCTTGACTGCCTCGACCTGGCCGATGATCCGCTTGTGCAGCTCGTCTTCCATGCGGAGCAGACGCGTGGTCTCTTCCTCGGTGAGCTTGAAGACGGGGATGCCGGTCCAGTTGCCCAGAACCTCGGCTATCTGCTCGTCGTCCACCTCGGCGATGACGTCGAGGTCACCGGAGCGCCACTGCTTCTCCCGCTCGGCGCGCTGACCGACGAGGGTCTTCTCCTTGTCGCGCAGGTTCGCAGCCTTCTCGAAGTCCTGTGCGTCGATGGCCGATTCCTTCTCCCGGCGCGCGTCGGCGATCTTGTCGTCGAACTCACGCAGGTCTGGCGGCGCGGTCATCCGGCGGATGCGCATCCGCGCGCCCGCCTCGTCGATGAGGTCGATTGCCTTGTCGGGCAAGAACCGATCGTTGATGTACCGGTCGGCCAGAGTGGCGGCCGCGACGAGTGCACCGTCGGTGATCGAGACGCGGTGGTGAGCCTCGTAGCGATCGCGCAGACCCTTGAGGATCTCGATGGTGTGCTCGACGGTCGGCTCGCCGACCTGGACGGGCTGGAAACGACGCTCGAGGGCGGCGTCCTTCTCGATGTACTTGCGGTACTCGTCGAGGGTGGTGGCACCGATGGTCTGCAGTTCGCCACGAGCCAGCTTCGGCTTGAGGATCGACGCTGCGTCGATGGCACCTTCGGCGGCACCTGCGCCGACGAGCGTGTGCAGCTCGTCGATGAACAGGATGATGTCGCCGCGGGTGTTGATCTCCTTGAGCACCTTCTTCAGGCGCTCCTCGAAGTCACCGCGGTAACGGCTGCCGGCCACGAGCGAGCCGAGGTCGAGGGTGTAGAGCTGCTTGTCCTTGAGCGTCTCGGGGACCTCGCCGTTGACGATGGCCTGCGCCAGGCCTTCGACGACTGCGGTCTTACCGACACCGGGCTCACCGATGAGGACGGGGTTGTTCTTGGTACGACGCGACAGCACCTGCATCACGCGCTCGATTTCCTTCGCGCGACCGATGACCGGGTCGAGCTTGCCTTCGAGCGCGGCCTGGGTCAGGTTGCGTCCGAACTGGTCGAGAACCAGTGACGTCGACGGGGTGCCCGCCTCGCCGCGACCGCTGCCGCTCTCGGACGGCTCCTTGCCCTGGTAGCCCGACAGCAGCTGGATGACCTGCTGGCGCACGCGGTTGAGGTCGGCTCCGAGCTTGACCAGGACCTGAGCTGCGACGCCTTCGCCTTCGCGGATCAGTCCCAGCAGAATGTGCTCGGTGCCGATGTAGTTGTGGCCGAGCTGCAGTGCTTCACGCAGGCTGAGCTCGAGTACTTTCTTGGCGCGCGGGGTGAACGGGATATGACCGGACGGAGCCTGCTGGCCCTGGCCGATGATCTCCTCGACCTGGCTGCGTACTCCTTCGAGGGAGATGCCCAGCGACTCGAGAGACTTGGCTGCGACGCCTTCGCCCTCGTGGATGAGGCCGAGCAGAATGTGCTCCGTGCCGATGTAGTTGTGGTTGAGCATCCGGGCTTCTTCTTGAGCCAGGACGACAACACGCCGCGCGCGATCGGTGAACCTCTCGAACATCGCTCTCCCTCACTTCTTGGCGGGTGGTAGCTCGCCCACCAGTTCTTCTAGCGCCGCAGTGTCCAACACGCCGGGTCGCTTGTGCATTTGAAGGTAAGACTGCTTCTCACTGTAGTTGGCCGACGTGATGAACGCCGACCCTCCACCCCTGAAATGCCGCGCAACCGCCCACGTATGTGGACTGCCTTGCCTGCTTACTGTTCATAACGCAGGCACTATGCAAAACGTTTCCCATTCACTGTCCGCTGCTGGCGAACAACTCTTTACCGTCGAATCAGGCCTGAGACGGCTTGACGATGGGAAACAGGATCGTTTCGCGGATCCCCAACCCGGTCAGCGCCATCAACAGACGGTCGATGCCCATGCCGGTTCCGGTGGTCGGCGGCATGCCCTGTTCCATCGCGGCGAGGAAGTCCTCGTCGAGCACCATGGCCTCGTCGTCGCCCGCGGCGGCTTGGCGCGCCTGGTCCTCGAAACGCTCACGCTGGATGATCGGATCGACCAGCTCGGAGTAGCCGGTGGCCAGCTCGAACCCACGGACGTACAGGTCCCACTTCTCGGTGACGCCTGGCTTGCTGCGGTGCTGACGCGTCAGCGGGGACGTTTCGACCGGGAAGTCGCGGACGAACGTCGGTTCGGTCAACGCGTCGCCCACCTGGTGTTCCCAAAGCTCTTCGACGAGCTTGCCGTGGCCGTAGATCGGGACGCCGTCCTTGCGTGGCACCTCGACGCCCACCTTGTCGGCGATGGCGAGCAACTCGTCGACGGTCGTGTCGGGGGTGACGTCGAATCCGAGCGACTCCGACAGTGACGGGTACATCTCGAGCGTCGTCCACTCGCCGCCGAGATCGTAGGTCGTGCCGTCGGGCAGTGTGACGACCGTGGATCCGAGCGCTGCCATGGCCACTTCCTGGACCAGCTCACGCGTCATCCTCGCCGAATCGTCGTACGTGCCGTAGGCCTCGTACGTCTCGAGCATCGCGAACTCCGGCGAGTGCGAGGAGTCGGCACCCTCGTTGCGGAAGTTGCGGTTGATCTCGAACACCTTCTCGATACCGCCGACGACGCAGCGCTTGAGGAACAGCTCCGGCGCGATACGCAGGAACAAGTCGGTGTCCATGGCATTGGAGTGCGTGACGAACGGCCGGGCTGCCGCGCCGCCGTGCAGGGTCTGCAGCATCGGGGTCTCGACTTCGAGAAACCCGCGACGCTCGAGTGCATTGCGTAGTTCTCGGACGACGGCGATGCGCTTGCGGGCAGTCTCACGCGAGGCCGGGTTGGTGATCAGATCCAGGTAACGCTGCCGGATCCGCGTCTCTTCGTTCAGTTCCTTGTGCGCGACGGGCAACGGCCGCAACGACTTCGACGCGATCTGCCACGCGTCGGCCATGACGCTGAGCTCGCCGCGTCGGGAGCTGATGACCTCACCGTGCACGAACACGAAGTCACCGAGGTCGACATCGGACTTCCACTCCGCGAGAGCGTCCTCGCCGACGCCTGCCAAGCTGATCATGGCTTGGAGTTGGGTGCCGTCACCCTCCTGCAGCGTGGCGAAGCACAGCTTCCCGGTGTTGCGAACGAAGATGACACGGCCGACGACTCCGACCGTCAGGCCGGTGGTCGTATCGGGTTCGAGCTCGGGGAACTCGGTACGAATCTCGAGCAGGGAATGGGTGCGCGGAACCGACACCGGATATGCCTCGACCCCGCGCTCGAGCAACGCGGCGCGCTTGGCACGACGAATCCGTAGCTGCTCCGGTGTGTCGTCGGCCGGCTGGGTAGAAGCTGTATCACTCACGCGCACACACTTTACAGCGCAACGCGGTGAGGACGATCAGTGCGCTGCGACGGCCTCTGCCTCGCGAACGCAGTGCTTGGCCTGCGTCAACACACCGAGCAGCCCAGCCGACTTCAGCGCCTGATAGCCGCCGACCAGGTCGGTGGACCTGTGCAGACCCAGCAGCTTGAGCGACGCGGCCGCGAGCGAGGACGTGTAGCCCTCGGAGCAGATCACGATCCACTCGACGTCGTGGTCGACGGCGATCGCCAGGCGCGCATCACTCGTCGGGTCCAGACGCCATTCGAGGACGTTGCGTTCGATGGCCAGCGCGCCCGGCAACGTTCCTTCCACGGCGCGCTGCGCCTGCGGGCGGATGTCGACGACGACGGCTCCGCGGGCGACGGCGTCGCGCAGTTCGAAGACGGTCGTGCGATCGATGGTCTCGCGTGCGGATTCGAGCATTTCGACGATGGTCATGCGGTGGCCTTTTCGGGTTCGTCGGTGAGCTCGCTACGGGTGCGACGCAGCGTGGACCGTTCGGTCACGTCGTAGTAGGACATCGCAGTGAGCGGTGGCGAGTAGGCGTGCACGCTGAGGGTGGGGCCGGTCGTGTTCGACGCCGGATCGTGCATCACGTCGTGCACCCACCCGAGCGGGAACGACGCCTGATCACCGGCGTCGAGACGACGCTGCTTCAGTCCTGTTCCAGCCCAACGATATTCGAGCAGCGAGCCACTGAGCACGGTCAGCGCACCGAGAGATCCCGCGTGATCGTGTAGTTCGGTGGAACGATCGGGAACCCAGCTGATCAACCAGACGTCGAGATCGTCGTCGGAATGCAGGCGGGCGGCCCAGCGCTCGTCGGTCGGCCAGCGACCGCCACCCGGAAGCAGGTGATCGAAGCGACCCTCCAGGACGTCGGATGCGCCCTGGTCGGTGATCCGAAGCAGGTCGGGAGGACGCAGCCGAGTCGGCAATGTCGAGACCGACCGTGAGGACGATGCGGGTCGGGAGGGTGCAGAAAATACAGGTGTGGAAAGCATGAAGCTCTACTCCAGGGGTGTGTTACGAACGAGGCAGGGTTCAGCCTCGACAACACTCCTGGGTGGCCATGCACGTCATCACGTCGACGATTCTGACACACGAACGCCCGACGCGCTACCCCGCTTCACCGAAACACTCAGCGTGGCCGCCGCTTTGCCATGTTGCGTTCGTAGACCAGACGCAGCCCCTCGAGCGTCAGGTCGGGTTCGTGGTGCTCGATGGTCGTCGACTCGGGCAGGATCAGCGCCGCGATGTCACCGGTCCCGATGATCGCGACGTCCGCGCCGGTCACCTCGGGTACCTCTCGCCGAATTCGCCCGACCAGACCGTCCACCAAACCCGCGAATCCGAAGATGGTGCCCGACTGGATGCACTCGACGGTGTTCTTGCCCAGAACCGAGCGAGGCCGGATCATCTCCACCTCGCGCAGCGTGGCAGTGCGCGTCGACATGGCCGACGCAGACATCTCGAGACCTGGAGCGATGGCACCGCCGAGAAATTCCCCCTTGGCCGAGACCACGTCGACACAGGTGGTGGTTCCGAAATCCACCACGATGCACGCCGTGCCGTACAGGT
This sequence comes from Rhodococcoides navarretei, assembly GCF_038069675.1. Lineage (NCBI taxonomy): Bacteria > Bacillati > Actinomycetota > Actinomycetes > Mycobacteriales > Nocardiaceae > Rhodococcoides > Rhodococcoides navarretei. The sequence goes on along the minus strand of NZ_JBBPCN010000001.1, from coordinate 693,707 downwards.
CATGTGCAGCAAGGGTATTGACGATGCGGTCGGCACCGACCTCTTTGGGGTTGTCGACCAGCAACGGCACTCCGGTCCGCACACCGGGTTCGACCATCACGTGCACCACGTGATCCCAGTAACGCGCAAGCATCGTCCGCATCTCCCGCAGTACCGACGGCACGGTCGACAGCGCAGTCACCCCGGTGATCCGTTCGGCGTCCTCACCCAGCAGACCGCGCAACATGAGGGCCAGCTCGTCGGCCGTCACATGGGGGTCTGTTCGAATTCTCCAGTCCCGCAGTAGCTTCGAGTGGTCACCGGTGCCGGTGAACAGCCCGACCACGGTGCTGGTGTTGCGCACATCGATCGCGAGGAGCATCGAATCAGACCAGCACGGAATCGGCCCGCAGATCGCGCGGTGTGATCAGACCGGAGCCCGCGGGCGCATGAGCCGGATCGCTGCCGAGTTCGACGGGCCGGTTCTTCTCGTCGACGAACACCACTCGCGGCGCGTAGTCGGCAACCTCCTGCTCGTTCATCACCCCGTAGGCGATCAGGATGACCAGGTCGCCCGGGTTCACCAGATGCGCTGCAGCACCATTGATTCCGATGACACCACTGCCGCGTTCGCCGGTGATCACGTAGGTTTCGAGCCGCGCTCCGTTGTCGATGTCGACGATGGTGACCTGCTCGCCCTCGAGCAGGTCGGCGGCCTCCATCAGATCCTGATCGACGGTCACCGAGCCGACGTAATGCAGGTCTGCGTGCGTGACGGTGGCGCGATGGATCTTGGACTTCATCATCGTTCGAAACATGTTGTGCCCTCAGCTCTTCGGATCGTCGGGGTACTCGAGGAAGCCGGTGCCGACGGCGACACCGACGTTGTCGATCAATCTCGTGGTGCCCACCTTGGCGGCCACGAGCAGTCTTCCGTCTCCGCGTTCGGGAGCCGGGCCGAGATGCGGGTCGCGTACCTCGAGGTAGTCGACCTGCACCAGCGGTGCCACGTCGAGCACGGCGCGCGCGGTGGCCAGAATGGCGTCGACGCCCCCGGCAGCTGCGTGCGCCCCGGCAACGAGGGCAGCCGACAACGCCATCGCAGCGTCGCGCTGCTCGGCATCGAGATACCTGTTGCGTGAGGACAGGGCCAGACCGTCCTGCTCGCGGACCGTCGGAACCCCGATGACAGCGACATCGAAGTTCAGGTCTCGCACCATCTGACGAATCAGCGTCAATTGCTGGTAGTCCTTCTCCCCGAAGTACGCCCGATGCGGCGCGGCGATCTGCAGCAGCTTGGCCACGACGGTGAGCATCCCTGCAAAATGAGTTGGCCTGCTTGCACCTTCGAGTTCTGCGCCGATCGGTCCGGGATGGACCGTGGTGCGCGGGCCCGACGGGTACATATCCGACGCGGACGGTGCGAAGACCAGCTCGACTCCCTCCTCACGCAGCAGCGCGACATCGGCGTCGAGGGTCCGAGGATAGGCGTCGAGGTCCTCCCCCACGCCGAACTGCAGCGGATTGACGAAGATCGACACGATCACCACGGCACCGGTGAGCTTGGCCTGGCGCACCAGCTGCAGGTGCCCGGCGTGCAGTGCGCCCATGGTCGGCACCAGAGCGACCTGCTTGCCGACGCCTCGCAGTGCCTTCGACACCGACGTGATCACCGCGGGATCGTGGTGAACCGTCAACTGCCCCTTGGTATAGCTGCCCGCGAGGGTCATCGATTCCCTTCCAGAAGTTCGATCAGGTCTGCCTTGGCCCCGATGCGCTGCGCCGATCGCAACGACAGCGCCCGGTACCCGGCGGCGATCCGCGAATCCACGGACTCGAGCACGTCGAGATGCTTGCCGACGGCAGCGGTGTCACCGCGCGCCACCGGTCCGGTGAGGGCAGACTGCCCGTTGCGCAGCGCATTGTCCAACGCCGCTTCGAGCAGTGGAGCCAGAACACGCTCGGGCACACCACGCTCGGAGTCCGAACCGGGAAAACCCGGACCGGCCAATGCAACTCGGAGTGCTTCGACCGCGTCGACCACCAAAGTGACGAGGTGATTGCTGCCGTGCGCGAGAGCGGCGTGGTAGAGCGCTCGATTGTTCTCGGGCACGTGCACCGGCTCGCCGCCGATCTCGAGCACGAGAGCCTGCGCCACCGCATAACCGATCTCGTCACCCGCGGTGATGCCGAAGCACGCCGCCGTCATCCGGTCGGTGTCCTCCACTCCGCCGCTGAACGTCATCGCCGGGTGTATCGCCAACGGCACGGCACCGAGAGCGGCCAAGGGCTCGAGCACCGAAATCCCGTTTGCGCCCGAGGTGTGCAGCACCAGCTTTCCCGGCGCCACCGCCCCGGTGGACGCGAGCCCCGCGACTATCGACGCCAGCTCACTGTCCGGTACGGCCAGAATCAGCAGCTCCGCGCGACGAGCAACCTCGTCGACGGGCAGAACCTGAGACTCGGGCAGTCGATCACGTACTCGTGCGACGGATGCGTCCGATACGGCGGCGGCACCGACAACGACATGCCCGACGCGTTCGAGCGCCTCTCCGAATGCGGTCCCCACTCGTCCGGCCGAGACGACACCCACGGTCAATCGAGCCGGAGACAGACCACCAGTGAACCCTGATGAGGTCACCGAAAACTTCCTCTCGTTCGTTCCAGTCCCGCGCGGCGGGTACCAGACGTCCTGCAGGGAACACTAGCGACCGCGACCCCACGTGTGCCATGGGGTACCGGTGTGATGTGGTTCTCAGTCCGCGCGGCGGCGGCGACGGCGAGTGCCCGGATCGGTAATCGATGCATCGGGGCCGTCTCCGCCCTGCAGACCGGCCATGATCTCGGCAACGCTGCGACCGTTCGAGTGTGCGCCCGGCGCATCCTCGTCGCCGGCCGACTCCGCGCGCCTACGATTGCGTCGAGGCGAGACGGCCGTGTCCTCGGCCGGTGTCTCGTGGTCCCCGGTGCCCCCGAAGAACGCGTCGGCCGAATCTCGTAACGAGGAGCGGGACTCCGAGTACGTGTCTTCGTATCGGTCCGAGTCGGTGTCGTCCCCGGGCTCGGACCCGTGATCCGCGGCGGGCTCGGTTGTGTACTGCTCGGGCGAGGCCTCGGCCGGCTCGGCGTAGGACTCGGACGCATACGATTCGGCCGAATACGAACCAGCCGAATCGGCCTCCACTCGCTCGGTCTCGGGGGTTTCGGCCGAGACCTGCGGGGCGTACTCCGCAGCCGGTTCCGAGTCGGCAACCGGCCGACGCGCCTGCTCGAAGTTGTAGGCGGTGAAGGGCGAGCTGGGCGGAGTCACGCGTGCGGCCGGTCGCGGGGCACCGTAGGGGCGCGCCTGCGCTTCGGGCCGCTCGTACGAATCGACGCCCTCGTCGGACGCGGCCGAGTCGTAGCTCGACGGCTCGTACGAACTCTCGGCGTACGGATCCCGATCCGACTCGGCAGCCGTCGGAGCCCCGGCGGTTGTCGTGGCCTGCGGCATCTCGTCCGGATCCTCCGGGTACACCACCGAGGTCTCGGCCGTGACCGGCTCGTCGTAGGGAGTTCCGACACCGTTGAGACCATTTCCCGCAGCCATCGCCCCGTTGCCGTTCCCGCCACCGCGGACGTACAGGCCGGACGGCGCAGGTTGATAGCTGTCGTATCCGCGACCGCCGAGTTCCTGCATCCTCATCGCCTCGGCGCGCAGGGCGACACGTTCGGTCGGCAGATTGCCGTCGAAGAGCACCTGCAGATTCTGACGAAGGGCAGCGAGTTCGTTGCGCAGCGCCGCGACCTCGTCGATCTCGAGCTGCGATTCTCCGCGAACCCGAGCTTCGACGCTCATCTCGTACTCGCGCCGCGCCGAGATCTCGCGCGCCAATTGCAGCTCGTAGACCGTCTGCAGGTCCTTGGCCTTGGTCTGATCGGCGGCCGCCTCGCGTCGATACTTGGTCATCGCGAACGCACCGATCACCGCAGCCCACAGAGCCGAGAGAACACCGACCCTCATCCACTGCACGCTCTCGGTGAAGAGCAACAGCACGCTGGCGATGATGCCGAACACGACGAGCGCCGCGAGGAACAGCTGGCTCGCACTACGCCTCTTACGGCGTCCCTTCTTTGCGCGAGTCTGGTCTGTCATGTTCACAAGGGTAACCGGCAAATCGTTCGCAAATAGTCATCCTCGACCGATCACTTACACAACCGAGGTAACAATCAAATGTTTCCAGCGTTACCGAGAACGCTCGTCGTCACGGTCTTTCGGGGTGCGGCAGCACTGTTCGAGCCACACCGCGGCAGCGACGACGGCCAGCCCCGCCACCAGCGCGACGATGGCGCCGGCGCGATCCGAAGACGCTGCCCGAACCGTCGCCGCCCGGGGCATCACGTACACCAGGAACCCGACGCACACCCCGACGACAGCGGTTCCCACCAGCACCGATGCCTTCGCCAGCACCAGTGCCCTGAACACCGTCAACGGGTGCAGATCGTGCAGACCACCGCCGACCCGATGCTCGGCGATTCGATTACGAACGATCACCGCAGTGACCACCTCCACCACGGCCACCAGATACAACGACGCCCCGGCGTACACCGGAATCGGCGGGAACGAGCCGTAGAAGACCCGAACCAGTAGCCAGGTGCCGATCGAAGCAACCAGGAAAAGACCCAGAACATCCCAGACCTTCGTGGGATTGGTCACCACAACCGATCACCGACACCCTCTTGCTCTCCCGGTCGTTCCTGCAGGCTCCACTCCTGCCGAACAACTCCCGCACGCTCCTCCGGACTCAGGCGCGCCAGCAACTCGCTCACCGGTACGTCGTCGTCACCGACGCGCAGGGTGGCGTCGGGTTCGACGTCGAGCCACGGCCGCAGAACGAATGCTCGCTCGTGCGCGCGCGGATGCGGAAGGATCAGCCGTGGATCGTCACTGATCAGGTTCTCGCACACCACCACGTCGACGTCGAGGCTTCGCGGACCCCACCGCTGCACCCGAACGCGGTCGGCTGCCTCTTCGAGTCGCTGACCGAAGCGCAACCAATCCCAGGCGTCGAACGCGTCGTCCTCGGCCACCACCACGGCGTTCAGGAAGTCCTGCTGCTCGACGCCACCCCAGGGAGCGGACCGATAGACGGGCGAGCAGGCCACCGTTCGAGAACCCAATTCGGCTGTGACAGAACGCAAGTGACCCAGCGAATCACCGACGTTGCTGCCGATGGACAGCACGGCACGGGTCACGATCGCTCCCGGTAGGCCACCACAGCGACGTCGGCGAACGTGAGCGGGATGGGTGCCGACGGCTTGTGCAGCACCACTTCCACCGCCTCGACCCGGGAGTCGTATGCCAGTACGACCTCGGCGATCTCGGCCGAGACCGTTTCGATCAGGTCCCTGGACGGGCCCGAGATCACTGCCGCGGCACGCTCGGCCAGTTCGCCGTAGTGCAGGGTGCGGGTGAGATCGTCGGTTTCGGCTGCGGGTTGCAGATCCATCCAGACGGTGATGTCGACGACGAAGTCCTGGCCGTCTCGCTTCTCGAACTCGAAAACGCCGTGATTGCCGCGCACCGTCAGGCCCCGCAGTTCGATGCGGTCGCCACGGCGTGTTCCTGCACCGGCGCGGCTGCTGATCTCGCTCATGCCCGGTCACCCTGCCATGCCCGTACGACGGCAACCGCATCGAGTGATGCCTGGGCGTCGTGTACCCGCACGCCCCACGCGCCCCCGGCGACGGCGAGCGCCGAGACCACCGCGGTGGCGATCTCTCGCCCGTCCGGTGGGCGCGGAGAACCGTCGTGGTCGGCCAACAGAGTTCCGAGGAAGCGTTTACGGGAGGCACCGACGAGCACCGGGAATCCGGCCGACACCAGGTCGGGAAGGCCGCGCAGCAGTTGCCAGTTGTGTTCGGCATTCTTGGCGAATCCGAGGCCGGGGTCGAGCACGAGCATCGACGTGTCCACTCCCGCAGCCACTGCGTGATCCACCTGTTCGAGCAGTTCGCTCCGGACGTCGGCAACCACGTCGTCGTACGCATCGGCTGGACCGGCATGGCGGTACTCGGAGCCTGCGGCCCGCCAATGCATCAGTATCCAGGGCAGGCCACCGTCCGCGACCACGCCTGCCATGGCCGTATCGGCCCGACCGCCCGAGACATCGTTGACGATCGCGACACCGGCCTCGATCGCGGCCTCGGCGACCGAGGCGCGCATCGTATCGACGCTGGTGACCACCCCTTCGGCGGCCAGTGCGGCGATGACCGGCACGACGCGTTGTACTTCGAGGACCGGATCGATCCGATCCGCCCCCGGACGCGTCGACTCACCACCGACATCGACGATGTCGACTCCGCGACGACGCATCGCCAGTCCGTGCTCGACGGCGGCGTCGACGTCGAGATATCGACCACCGTCGGAGAACGAGTCGGCAGTGACGTTGAGAACGCCCATGACGACAGGGGCAGAGGGGATACTTCGCGCTCGGCTCATCGGCAATCGACCGGTTGCGTCATTTCCGCAGAATCAGGTCCAGAGCTTCCGAACGCGATGCCGCGCTGGACTGCAACAGACCCCGCACCGCCGAGGTGGTGGTGCTGGCACCCGGCTTGCGAATCCCGCGCATGGCCATGCACAGGTGCTCGGCCTCGATCACGACGATCGCACCTCGTGGGTCGAGTTTGCGCATCAACGCGTCGGCGATCTGGCTGGTCAGACGCTCTTGAACCTGAGGTCGCTTGGCATACATGTCCACCACGCGCGCCAGTTTCGACAGGCCGGTCACCTTGCCGCTCTTCCCGGGGATGTAGCCGACGTGTGCAACTCCGTGGAACGAGACCAGGTGATGCTCGCACGTGGAGTACATGGGGATGTCGCGGACGAGAACCAACTCCTGGTGCCCCTCGTCGAACGTCGTGTTCAGCGCCGTGTCCGGGTCGGTGTAGAGCCCGGCGAAGATCTCGCGGTACGAGCGCGCGACGCGAGCCGGGGTGTCCAACAGACCGGGACGGTCGGGATCCTCACCGACGGCGATCAACAGCTCACGAACGGCAGCCTCGGCGCGCGGTTGGTCGAACACAGCGCCGGTGGCGTAGGCCACGGTCTGCTCGACGGTTGCCGGGGCGACTGCTGGGACTTCTGCCGAGTCGCTTGACGACTCGTCGGTCCGGTTGACTGACACGTGAACGTACCTCCGGTTGGGTTCCGCGAATGTGACAGCTGGGTCGACCTGCACCTGTTCTGGGACAACAGTTACGCCGACCTGCAGCACGGTTCGAACGGCATACTGGGCCGACCGAGTAGGTCGACCCAGTAAGCCTAATGATCTGCCTAGCGGTAGGAACCGCCCGGCCCTTCCCAGCGTTGCGTCCGCGGACCCTCGTCGCCGTCGTCCTCGGCTCGCTCGTCTGTCCGCGAGTCCTCGGGCGGGGTGCTCTCGGGGCGATCGTCCCCGGGGAGCGGATAGCTCTGCGACGGGGTCGGTACCTCCCAGGTAGGAGCCGACGACTGTTCCGTTGCTGCCTCGTCCTGGTTCTGGCCGTACGGGGGCTCGTGCCGAGAGGTTCGGCCCTGATCCCGGGTGTCCGGCCGGAACGGATCCGGCTGATACTGCGGAGGCTGATACGCCTGCGATTGATTCGGCGGCCCACCAGCAGGCGGCTGATACTGCGGCGGCTGCTGGTACGTCGGATGCTGGCGGTACGTCGGCGGCTGGACCTGAGACGGGTCGTAGCGATTCGGGTCCGGTCGATCCGCGTCGGGCTGCTCGCGATTCGGCTGATTCCGATCCGGCGGTGTGGACGGTCCCTGGTAACGGGGAACCGACGGCTGGTCGCGCGGCGGCCAACCCGGAGCCGACCATCCGGCCGGGGCACCGTAATCGGGACGCGAGCCCTGGCCGGGGCCGCTGGGGCGAGGGTCCTGTCGGCGATAGCCCTCGGAGTAGCCGCCTCCGTTGGGAGCGCCTCCGTTGGGAGCGCCTCCGTTGGCCGGGCCGCCGTAACCGCCGTTGTAACCGCCACCGTTGTAGCCGCCGTTGTAGTCACCGGTTGCCGGTGCACTGCGTCGACCACTGCCGGTATTCGGCGCATTGACGTCCCCGGTGCCGGGCGAGGCGTCTACCGGCCCACCGTTGTTCGGGGCACCGTTGGTGGGGCTGCCGTTGTATCCGTTGCTGCCGTTCGGGTAGCCACCCTTGCTCAGCTGCGGCGAACCGGCGTAGCTGGGCTGCGGAACCTGTTGCGGCGGAAGCTGTTTCGGGGCCGGCGGCACCGGAGGCCACGGCTCGCCGCGCTCGGCAGCGAGTTCGCGAGGAGTCTTGACCGGCGGCTTGTCCGAGGGCTTGCGGTCACCGAAATCGTTGAACAAGGTGATGCGCGGGCGCTTGGTGACGCTGTGGAAGATCTTCTCGAGGTCCTTGCGGGTGAGCGTCTCGCGTTCGAGCAGCTCCGAGGCCAGGGTGTCGAGCAGGTCGCGGTACTCGTTGAGGATGGCCCACGCCTCGGTGTGCGCAGCTTCGATGAGCTTGCGCACCTCCTCGTCGATCTCGCGGGCGACCTCGTGCGAGAAGTCGGACTGCTGGCCCATCGAACGGCCGAGGAACGGGTCGCCCTGTTCCTGTCCGTATCGGACGGCTCCGAGTTTGCTGCTCATGCCGTACTCGGTGACCATCGCGCGCGCGATCTTGGTGGCCTGGTCGATGTCCGAGGACGCACCGGTGGTCGGCTCGTGGAAGACGAGCTCCTCGGCCGCGCGACCACCCATGGCCATGACGAGCCGAGCGATCATCTCGGACCGCGTCATCAGACCCTTGTCGTCCTCCGGAACGGTCATGGCATGTCCGCCGGTGCGACCGCGAGCAAGGATGGTGACCTTGTAGACGGGCTCGATGTCCGGCATCGCCCACGCCGCGAGAGTGTGGCCACCCTCGTGGTACGCGGTGATCTTGCGCTCGTGCTCGCTGATGATGCGGCTCTTGCGGCGCGGGCCACCGACCACGCGGTCCACCGACTCCTCCAGGGATGCCTCGGTGATGACGGTGCCGTTCTCGCGAGCCGTGAGCAAAGCCGCCTCGTTGATGACGTTGGCCAGGTCTGCACCGGACATCCCGACGGTTCGCTTGGCGAGACCTTCTAGGTCGGCGTCCTGGGCGACCGGCTTACCGGCCGAGTGCACCTTGAGGATGGCCCGACGGCCGGCCAGGTCGGGGGCACCGACGGGAATCTGCCGGTCGAAGCGGCCCGGGCGCAGTAGGGCGGGGTCGAGGATGTCGGGTCGGTTGGTGGCGGCGATGAGGATGACGCCGGTGCGTTCGCCGAAGCCGTCCATCTCGACGAGCAGCTGGTTGAGAGTCTGCTCACGCTCGTCGTGACCGCCGCCCATGCCTGCGCCGCGCTGACGGCCGACGGCGTCGATCTCGTCGACGAAAATGATGCACGGGCTGTTCTGCTTGGCCTGCTCGAAGAGGTCACGCACGCGGGACGCACCGACGCCGACGAACATCTCGACGAAGTCCGAGCCCGAGATGGTGAAGAACGGCACTCCGGCCTCGCCCGCGACGGCGCGCGCGAGCAGCGTCTTGCCGGTTCCGGGAGGACCGTAGAGCAGCACGCCGCGCGGAATCTTGGCACCGAGCGCCTGGTAGCGAGACGGATTCTGCAGGAAGTCCTTGATCTCGTAGAGCTCTTCTACGGCCTCGTCGGCACCCGCGACGTCGGCGAAGGTGGTCTTGGGCATGTCCTTCGTCAACTGCTTGGCCTTGGACTTGCCGAAGCCCATGACCCCACCGCGTCCACCGCCCTGCATGCGGCTCATCACGAAGATGATCACGCCGAGGATCAGCACCATCGGCAGGATCAGCAGCAGGAACGAGCTGAACCAGCTCTCCTGGGTGACCGTGGTGTTGTAGCTGTCGAGGCCCTGCGAGTCGACCTTGTCGAAGATCTGCTCGGACGCCGAGTCCGGGTACTTCGAGATGATCTGAGTTTCGTTGCCCGAGGCCTCGTTGGCCTCTTTGAGCGTGAGCCGGATCTGTTGTTCGCGGTCGTCGATCTGCGCGGATGCCACGTTCCGGTCGTCGAGCTGGGCGATCGCCACCGAAGTGTCGACCGTCTTCCAGTCCCGCGTGTCGTTACCGAAGTAACTGAAGGCATAGATCACCAACAGAATGCCGAAAACGATGGCCAGATTTCGTATTACTGTCTTCCGATTCATACAGCTTCAGCCGAGTCGGCCGTGTCCTTTCAGTCCGCTCCCGCGCGCTGGCTGCTCCCTGCCCGCCGGATGCTCCAGGCTACCGCGAGACCAGGACATAGGACTCGCTCTTACCTGGCGCTGTGCGTCCACGCACCTGTCGGCGTCGACGCTTCTTCCCCTCCAACGACCGCACTCCCCCAGCAGTTCCCCGTATATCGCCGCACACTATCCCCATCGATGGACCATTGCACGCGTCTCGGCGCGGCAATGGTCCATTCACGCGAAGCGGGTGAAGCAGGTGAACCGAACTTCCCAGCTCAGCTGTAGACCTTGGGGTCCAGCAGACCGATGTAGGGAAGATCCCGGTAGCGCTCGTTGTAGTCGAGGCCATAGCCGACGACGAATTCGTTGGGGATGTCGAAGCCCACGTTGGCGACCTCTACGTCGACCTTGATGGCGTCGGGCTTGCGCAGCAACGTCACCACCGACAACGAGGCAGGTGACCGAGTCGCGAGGTTGCGCTTGAGCCAGCTCAGCGTCAGACCGGAGTCGATGATGTCCTCGACGATCAGCACGTGGCGTCCGGTGATGTCGCGGTCGAGGTCCTTGAGGATCCGGACCACGCCCGAGGACGAGGTGGACGAACCGTACGAGCTGACCGCCATGAACTCGAGCTGCGCCGGGATGGGCAGTGCCCGGGCGAAGTCGGTCATGAACATGATCGCGCCCTTGAGGACGCCGACCAGGAGCAGGTCACCTTCCGGTGCCCCTTCGGGATAGCGCTGGGCGATCTCTTCTGCGAGTTCCGCAGTGCGCGCTTTGATCTGTTCCTCGGAAATGAGAACCGATTCGATGTCGCCCTCGTACACGGGGTTTCCCTTCATTCGTTCTCCAGGCCGACGCTCAGCCTGCCATGCCGACGCGAGCACACCAACCTGGCGTCGGGCGTTCCGCCTGGCAGCGCGACTCCGCCCTGACCCGTCCACCGTCCGACGAGGGCATCGACGGCTCGGAGCTGCCGGTCGGTCAGCGACGTCACACCCCGGCCGAGCAACCATCGGCGCAGCACTCGCCGTCGAATCGCGGAGTCGAGCGAGTCGATCGCGGACACCTCCAGTTCCGGTGCACCTACCCCGACGACGGATTCGGCCATCGCGTCGAGCACCCGGCCGTCCTCACGCAGCTGTTCGGCCGTCCGCGCCAGTGCAGCGGCGACGCCACCGCCGAGCACATCCTCCAACAGGGGCAGCACCTCGTGACGCAACCGCACGCGAGTGAAATCGGTGTCGGTGTTGTGCGGGTCCTCGAACGGCTCGATCCCCAGCTCGACGCAGGCAGCCCTGGTCACACTGCGCCTCACTCCGAGCAGCGGTCGACCCCACGGTGCATCGAATGCCGCCATGCCCGCTATCGATCGCGGTCCCGATCCGCGGCCCAACCCGAGCAGGACGGTCTCGGCCTGATCGTCGAGGGTGTGCGCCACCAGCACCGACGCGTCGCCGCGGGCCAGGTTCAGCGCGTCGTACCTCGCCCGGCGAGCGGCTGCTTCCATCCCACCCGAACCGGTGACGTGCACGTTCAGCACCTGCGCATCACCCACGCCGAGATCGCGGGCCCGCTCGGCGGCAGTTGCGGCGACCTCGGCCGAGCCGGCCTGCAGACCGTGATCGACGATCAACGCCTGCACGTCCCGAGCCTCGGCCACGGTCGCGGCCGTCAAGGCCAACGAATCCGCTCCACCGGACAGCGCAACAGCCACCGGCCCGGGATGGGCAGCGAGCCACCCACGCACCGCATGCCTGATCTCCAGCAGCGCCGGGCCTTCGGGCAGTCTTGGTCGTTCCGCAGGCTCCACTCCTTCGGGCAGTCGTGGTCGTTCCGCAGGCTCCACTCCCTCAGGCAAGAGCACTAGCCCAGAACTCGCGCGATCCAGGCGTCCGGGTCCTCGATTTCCGACAGCAGTGGCAGCGTGTCGGGGCCGGTCCACACGGTGTTGAAGCGTTCCATTCCCACTGCGGCGACGACGTGGTCGACGAAGGCCTTCCCGCGCACGTACTGCGCCATCTTCGCGTCCATCCCGAGCAGCGCTCGGATCACACGCTGGAGCGGGTTGACCTTGCGCTGACGGCGCTGATCGAACGCGCCGCGAATCTGCGCCACGGTCGGCACGACGGCCGGTCCGACGGCGTCCATCACGTGGTCGGCGTGGCCCTCGAGCAACGTGCCCAGCACCAGCAGCCGGTCGATGGCGTCGCGCTGCGGCTGCGGCTGGGTGGCGCGCAGCAGTCCGACGATGCCCGCGTCCTCGGACTTGGACGACCCGCTCGGATTCTTGCGGGCCTTGAGCGCGCCGCTGAGGCGGTTCGCAACATCGGAGAGCGGCTCGTCCGTGCCGTCGGAGAGCACGCCCACGTTCTCGCGCATGTAGCCGCCGAGCCACGGCGCGGAGGAGAACTGCACTCGGTGCGTCACCTCGTGCAGGCACACCCACAGCCGAAAGTCACTCGGCGAGACACGAAGCGCCCGCTCGACGGCAATCACGTTGGGCGCGACCAGAAGCAGCGTGCCGTTCTCGCCGGTGAACGGGTCGTACTGTCCGAGAATGGCACTGGACAGAAATGCCAGCATCGCCCCTGCCTGCAGTCCGGCCGGTTTCCCGCCGAGCAGACCCGACGGCGGCGTGCCGTCGTCGTCTCCGGTCAGGTGCTTCATCGACGACGCGGCCGCGGCGATCCAGCCTGCGCGATCGACCACGTGAGCGTCGGGCACGGGGAGTCCGTCGGCCAGACCGGTGGTCTCGCGAACCGGCCCCTCGGCCCGAATCGATGCGGCGGCAAGCTCTTCCACGGCCGCCTCGGCGGTGTAGCGCGAAGTGGCCGGACCCGGGCGGACCAGCTTGGCTCCGGTTCTGGCGGCCACGGACCAGTCGACCGCACCGGCGAAACCGGAGGTGTCCTCGTTCTCGTCGGCACTCGCCGCTGCTGACTTCACTGGCATCCACACAATCTCAGGGTCGATGCCACGGCATCGAGGGCGGGGCGACTGACGCCGGGCGGTCGGTCGTTCGACATCAGCGCAAAGGTCAGGACTCGGCCGTCGACGTCGACGACATATCCGGCCAAAGCACTTGCTGCAGAGAGGGTTCCGGTTTTCGCCCGCACCCAGCCCGCTCCGGTCCGGTTCCCGGAGGCGTACCGATCCGACAGCGTTCCGGTGGCACCGGCAACGGGTAGATAGTCGAGCATCGCGCGCAGCGTCGGCTGCTCGTTTCCGGCCGCGGACGTCAGGACCTGATCGAGCAGTCTCGCCGGAATCCTGCCGTCCACCGACAGTCCACTGGCGTCGTACAGCGTCAGGCCCGCCATGTCGAAGCCGGCGGAGTACAGGGTCTGCCCGATCGACGCCACGGCACCGGAAAAGCTCGCGGCCGTGTTCATCTCGAGCGAGAGTTCGCGTCCGATGGCCTCGGCGAGGACGTTGTCGGAGCGATAGACCATCTGCTGCAAGCGATTTCGCAGGGGTGCAGATTCGACGGAGGCAAGCTGATCGGCCCCTTCGGCCGCCGTGCCCGGCGTCACCGCTACCGGGTCGACGCCCAGTCCTGCGGCCAGTGCCCGGCCTGCATCGAGTGCCGGGGTGGTGCTGCGCGGCGACTCGTCGACGAGTGGGTCGGACCTCCCGCCGTCGAGCATGATCGGTTCGATCGGGGTGATGGAACCGGCAGCGATATCGGCGGGAAACCAGCCCTGCGCCATCGTGTCACCGGAATAGAGCGAGGTGTCGACGCCGATGCTGCGCACCACCGTTCCGCTGCGGCGAATCTGCTCGACCAGGTCGTCGATGCGCGCCGCTCCTGGGTAGAACCCGTCGGTTCCGACCGGCAGCGCAGTGAGTGTGGGGTCGCCGCCCGCGATCAGCACGATGTCGCCCTCGGTGCTGCCCTGGACCACCCGGGTGGTGACGCGGTGATCCGCCGGGAGCGCGAGCATTGCCGCGGCCGCGGTGAGCAGCTTGGTGGTCGATGCGGGGGTCATCGGCGCATCGGGATTCTTGGACCAGATCACCTGGCCGGTCTGCGCGTCGGCGACGGTTCCGGTGAACGAGCCGAGGTCGGGATCGTCGACCACCTGGGCCAATGCGGCTGCCAGACCCGCCGAGCTCGGCATCGGTGCCGATTCCGGAAAGGGGGTGATCGACGGGTCGGGCAGCACCGTCTCGGGCGGGGGCTCGATCGCGGTCTCGGCACCGTCGGACACCGACGGCAGCACGAGCGCGGCCGTCGTGACTGCGAGGATCACCACGAACAGAGCGCACAGCGTCAGGATCACCCGCTTCTTCCTCCGCCGTCGGCTCGCTGTGGGGCCGAGGAACCGCCGTGTCAGCCCCGCCACTGTTACTCCGTATCTGCCGTGGTCGTACCCGTCGTCGTTCAGTCAACAGTATCCTCGGGTCCGGTAGCCTTGCGCCGCCACCATCGACACATTCGCAATGAGTCGAGCCGGTCCGGCTCGACGAGGACAGTGAGGACTGCACGTGCCGTTCGACGTCACCATCGAGATCCCCAAGGGGCAGCGCAACAAGTACGAGGTCGACCACGTCACCGGACGTGTTCGCCTCGACCGCTACCTCTACACAGCGATGGCGTATCCCGCCGATTACGGCTTCATCGAGAACACCCTCGGTGAGGACGGCGATCCGCTCGACGCACTGGTTCTGCTGCCCGAGTCGGTGTTCCCCGGCGTCATCGTCGAGGCTCGACCCGTGGCGATGTTCAAGATGGTCGACGAGGCAGGCGGCGACGACAAGGTGCTGTGCGTTCCGGCAGGCGACACCCGCTGGGACCACATCCAGGATCTGAGCGACGTCTCGACGTTCGAGCTCGACGCGATCAAGCATTTCTTCGTTCATTACAAGGATCTCGAACCCAACAAGCACGTCACCGGGGCAGACTGGGTGGGGCGCGCAGAGGCAGAGGCCGAAATCGCTGCATCATTCAAGCGCTTGGCGGACAATCCGGGTCACTGATCGTTTCGGCATCACACACCTCGTCTCGGCCGAGCGCCGACGAAACATAGTTTGGGGAGACGTATGACCGACAGCACTTCCAACGGTGATCGGCGCAATCTCGATTCGCGACCGATCTCGGATCCGACGCAGTTTCCCGATCTGCCGGTGACGGTCGTCCTCGACCGGATTCCGGTGCCGATCCTCGCTGTCGATCCGTCCGGTGCCATCGTGTTCGCGAACGAGGCCTTCGACGATCTGTTCGGTCTCGACCGCACCGAGCGTGAGGACTTCCATCTGCACGACATCTTTCCCGACCGGGCACCCGAGGGCGTCAACGTCGCAGACATGTTCCTCACGACGGTGGCCACCCGCGCAGATTCTCTGTGGCGGATGACCGACAAGACCGGCGATATCGTGCAGGTGCGTGCCAGCAAGTCGATCCTGCGCCGCACCGAGGACACCATCGTCCTGGTCGCGTTGGAGGATTTCACCGATCAGCTGTGGAACGACCCCAAGAGCGCTCTGCGCTGACGCAGTAGCTCGTCCTCCCCGAACGACCGACGGTGTACACCGGCAATCACATGCCGGTGTACACCGTTGCTCTGTTTCCGCCCGCGTGCTTCGACTCGTACATCGCCGTGTCGGCCTCGAGCAGCACGTTGTGCACCAGGTTGCCGCCGTTTCCGGATTCGGCGGCGGTGAACCACCGACTGCCGTCCAACAGCGCGACACCGACGCTCACCGTCACCGGTACGTCGTCGTCCGGGTCGTGAATGGAGTCGAGGATCTCTTCGGCAATCCGGTGCACGGCGGCATCGCCGACCGGTAGCGCGATCGTGAACTCCTCACCGCCGGTGCGCGCGACGCACGGGCGGGCACCCGTCACCGATGTCAGCCTGCGCGCGGTGCGGCGCAGCACACGGTCCCCGACCGCATGGCCGTAGGTGTCGTTGACTCGTTTGAACTGGTCGAGATCGAGAACCATGAGCGCGACCGAGTGTTCCGCGTCCAGCGAGTTCATCATGCGTTGGAGCCGCAACTCCAAGCCGCGCCTGTTGAGCAGGCCGGTCAGGGAATCGGTGTTGGCGAGATCGAGTTGGCGCTGAATCACCGCTCGGAACGCGAGCACCGAGTTGACCACCAGGAGAGTGGCCAGGGTCCTGGTGACGGTCGACGCCACATCGTGCGTGTCCGCGGCGAACAACAGCGCTGCCAGTACGACGACCACCGCGTTGACGAACAGTATGTGGAATTCGAGCACTCGCCTCCTGGAGAAGTAGACGATGTAGATCCCGATCACCGTGAACAGAATCGCCCCGTTCAGAGCGAGGTCGCGTCCGGCGAAAGTGAGCAGCATCGCTGCAACGCCCACATCGGCGTACACGACGAACCACCCGGGCATGTGCGACGAGTCCGCCGCTCGACGAAACCACCACACCCCCACCGGGACGGTGGATATCAGCACCAGTAGACAGGCGATCTTGGCGATCGCGCCTTCGGGTCCGTCTGCCGAGAACATCGCCACGACCCCGATCAGACCGAACGAGGGTACGAAGGCGGCGATTCCGAGGGCGACGCGGCGTTCGAGCCGCACCGAGCCGGTTCGCGGTCCGTTCACCCACGTGTGCGAGGTTCGATCGCGATCGACTGGCACGGCATTCCCTCCGTCCTGGCTTTCGGGCGAGCATGCGGGCCGGATGGCGCGGCCGGTCGTCCAGGCTTGTCAGATTGTGCGATCGCTCACTCGCGCATCAGACGTTACCGCCGCGCCGCTCGGGCAGGTCCGGCCTGATCGTTTCGTAATCGGTCAAGAACCGATCGAGCAGCGCGATCAGCGAAGCTCGGTCCTCTCGTGGCCACCCCTCGATGACTCGTCCGAGATTGTCGGTTCGACGTTGCTGGATCGCGGCCGCCGCTTCCTGACCCGACGCAGTCACGGCAAGGACGAACGCGCGACCGTCTCGTGTGTCGGGTCTGCGCTCGACGTGTCCTCGTTCGACCAGCTGAGCCACCTGCCTGCTCACCGTCGACGGATCGGAATTCACCATGGCGGCGAGTTCACTCGACCGCATCGGTCCGTCGCGCAGCAGCCGGAACAAGCACACGTACGCGGCACCGTCCACGCCGCCCGACGACGAAATGGCCGCGATGTTTCGCTCGCGCAAGCGCTGCAGTCGAACCAGCTGTGTGCCCAGTTCCTCGG
Source organism: Rhodococcoides navarretei (assembly GCF_038069675.1). Classification (NCBI taxonomy): domain Bacteria; kingdom Bacillati; phylum Actinomycetota; class Actinomycetes; order Mycobacteriales; family Nocardiaceae; genus Rhodococcoides; species Rhodococcoides navarretei. Next base: position 676,335 of record NZ_JBBPCN010000001.1, on the reverse strand, counting down.
CGAACTCGACCACGTCAGCTACCGGAGAACTGAGCCGGACGCTTCTCGAATACGGCGGTGATCGCCTCTGTGAGGTCGTGCGATGCCAGGAAGGCGGCGTTCCAGGCCGCGACATAGCGCAGCGAATCGTCGACGCTCGAAGATCGGGAATGGTCCAGCACCGTCTTGATTCCCTGCACCACCAGGGGCGGATTGGCGGCGATGGCGGCGGCGCATTCGCGAGCAGCGGCCAGGGTGGCGTCGTGGTCCTCGAAGACGTCGTTGACCAGTCCGATCTTCTCGGCGCGGTCGGCGTCGATGTCCTTGCCCGTCAGCGCGAGCTCACGCATGTGGCCGTCCCCGATGATGGCAGGCAGTCGGGCCAGAGATCCCATATCGGCCACGATCGCGACCCGCACCTCGCGCACGCTGAACTTCGCGTCGGCGCTCGCGTAGCGCACGTCCGCGGCGGTGATGAGGTCGACGCCACCGCCGATGCACCAGCCCTGAATCGCCGCTACGACGGGTTTCCGGCAATCCGCAACCGCGTTGATCGCCTTCTGCATGGTCTTGATGGTGTCGTGGAACGACGTTCGCGGACCGGCGAGTGCCTTGTCCGCCATGAGCGGACCGAACGTGCCCGCCATCGCGGCGAGGTCGAGTCCGTAGGTGAAGTTTCGGCCCGAGCCCGCGAGCACGACCGCGCGAACCTCGGGATCGGCGTCGAGCCGAGCGAACAGCTCGGGGCTCTCGCTCCAGAAGTCCGGGCCCATGGCATTGCCCTTGTTGGGCCCGAGAAGTGTCACGTGTGCGATGTGGTCCGCGATCTCAACGGAGAACGCGTTCCAGGTTCGTTCGGTCATGCCTGCGAGCCTAGCGGGAGCTTCGCGCAATCCCGCACCGCATGTTACGGCGCGTAACGTCTGCGCTAAGTACCTGCTCAGCTCTGGTGCTCGTGCCCGATCGTGCCCATCATCGACTCATGCTGATGCATCAGGGACTCGGCCTGGAGACGTTCAACGATCTGCCGCGTCGCAAAGCGGTGCACGCGCTGTACGAGTGTTGCTGCTCGGTGGCGTGGGCGTCACGGGTGGCGGACGGCCGACGCTTTTCCTCGCGCACAGACCTGTTCGCCGCTGCAGACTCGCAATTGGCCGAACTCTCGGACAGCGTCGTGGACTCGGTGGCCGCGACGCTGCCGGAGCCGAGCAAGGTGTGTGCAGCGATGGACAGGGACACTCGCGGCGCGTTGGGGACGGCCGCGAGGGCGTACGAAGGGCGATTCGGCTACGCGTACGTGTCGAGTCGACTGTTCGACCCCGAGGGGTTCGAGCCGCGCGACATACTGGTCGATCTGGGCCACCGCCTCGACAACGACGACCGGACCGAGCGCACGGTCATGCGTGCCGAGCTGGCGAAGATCAATCACGGTCGTTTGGATCGTCTACTCGGCCCCGAGGGTGGTTGGCCGCCGTACTGAGTGTTTTCGCTCGGTCCGAGGTCAGCCGAACAGGCCGACTGCCCGACCGATCAATCCACCGGCGATCAGAATCGCCAGCAATGCCACGATGGAGATGACGATGATCGGCATCGCTCGGCCTCGCTGCGGCGGTTCGTGATTCGGTCCACCGACTGCTGTCTCGGCTGGAGGAGTGTCGCCCGGCGTCACGCTACCGCCTGCTTCGAGGCCGGCAGTCTCATCGGGTTCGGGATTCTGAGCAGTCATGAATTCGGAGTACCCGGTCGGCCATCCCTCAATCGAGATGTGTCCTGGCTATCGCTCCAGCGAACAGTTCGGACACCGCGTCGGCGATGACTTCCTCGTCGATCTCTTCCGGATCCACCGAATGTTCGACGGCCAATCCGGAGATCAAGGCTGCCAGTGACGTCGCGAGGCGTCGGGCATCGAAGTTCTCGCCCACGCCCCACTGCCCCGCCCGTTCGGCGATGAGCCGCTCGAGCTCACCTCGAAGTGCTCGGCGGTCGGTGCGGTAACGCTCGGCGACGGCCGGGTCCCGCCCGGCCAGGATGCCGAATTCGACGGTCAACAGCGGCCAGCGAGGTTCGGCCACCACCCAGGACGCGATTTCGCCGCCGCCGGCCCCGGCCGCCGCCCGCGAGTCCAGATCGGAAACGTGGGCGAGCACGCGGGCCGCGAGATCGAGGGACCTCCGGGCGAGCAGCTCGGCGAACAGTGCTTGCTTGGACTCGAAATTGGAGTAGACGGCCCCTTTGGTGAACCCGGCGCGGTGCGCGATGTCGGCGAGTTTGGCTGCGGCATAACCACGTTCGGTGAACTCGTCGGCGGCCGCGGCGAGGAGTCGGTCCCGTACGTCGGTGCGTTGAGGTCTCCGTTGCGCATGTGTCGACCCCCACTTTTCTTGCTCGTCGGCATTCACGATACCTAGAGTATTGAATACCTCGGGTATCGACAAGATTCAGGAGTCACCCATGCGCAAGATGTCACTGCTCGCCGCCGCGGTGCTGGTACTGCAACTCGGCTTCATCCTCAGCTACGTCTCGGCGTTCCATCAGCCGACGCCGCACGCGATCCCGATCGCGGTGGTGGCCGAAGCCGGTCTCCCCGAGGGGCTGGCCCAGCAGACCGCCGATCGACTCGACTCCCTCGACGGCAGTCCGCTCGACACGCGCACCGCGGCCGATACGGCCGAGGTCCGCTCACTGCTCCGCGATCGGGACATTCTCGGCGCGTACGTCGTCGGCTCCAGCGGAACGGACACCCTCATCACCGCGAGCGCCGCGGGTAGTTCCGTTGCCACCGCGTTGCAGTCGATCTTCACCGAGGTCGAGACCGCGCAGGGCCGTCAATTCGTGGTCCGCGACGAGATACCGGTCGGGGTGCACGACAACCGAGGACTGTCCGGTTTCTACCTCTCGGTCGGTTGGGTCGTCGGCGGATACCTGCTGGCCGCTGCATTCGGATTACTCATCGGCGCACCGACCTCGCGCCGCGAAACCTGCGTCCACGTCGGCATTCTCGCGGCGTACTCGGTCGTATCGGGAGCACTCGGAGCATTCCTGACCACTCATGTTCTGGAAACCTTTGCCGGCCATTGGTTTCCGCTCACCCTGCTGGGCACCGGGGTGGTGCTCGCCACGGGACTGTTCACCATGGGCCTGCGCGCCCTGATCGGCGTCGCTGCCGTGCCCGCTGCGATAGTACTGTTCGTGATCCTCGGAAACCCCAGTGCAGGAGGAGCTTTCGGGGCGGACGTATTGCCCTCGCTCTATGCGTCGATCGGTCGCTGGATCACCCCGGGCATCGGCACCGAGGGGGTGCGCAGCATCGTCTACTTCTCCGACAGCGGGCTGGGGCAGCCGGCGCTCGGACTTGTGCTCTACATCGCGGTCGGCGCACTGCTGATGGGCGCGGCGGCCCTGCGCCGCCCGTCTGCACACAACCCGGTGAGCCCGCGTGAGACCAGTAAAGTGTGATTCCATGACGTCCACATTCCCTCTGCCACTGCCCGATCTCGCCGTCCGCACGCTCGGAGGCGCAGTCGTGTGGGCAAACGACGAAACGTTCGCAGAGAAGGAAAATCTGATCACTCCGGGCAAGGCCGACTACTCCACGGCGACGTTCGGCCACAAGGGTCAGATCTACGACGGGTGGGAGACGCGACGCCGACGCGAGGCCGGCTACGACGAGGCCATCGTGCGGCTGGGGGCTCCCGGGGTCGTGTCGGCGATCGTCGTCGACACCTCGTGGTTCACCGGCAACTACCCGCCGGAAATCTCGATCGAGGCTGCCGAGGTCGACGGGTTTCCGTCGCCGGAGGAGCTGCGCACCCAGACCGAGTGGACCACCATCGTCGACCGTAGTCCGGTCGACGGTGACAGCGAGAACAGATTCCAGGTCGCGTCCGATGCACGGTGGACCCACGTGAAGCTGTCCATCTTCCCCGACGGCGGAGTGGCACGGTTGCGGGTACTCGGTCGCGGCATGCCCGATCCCAAGTTCCTCGCCGCCGGCCCGGTCGACCTGGCCGCCCTCGAGAACGGCGCGTACGTCTCGGCGTGCTCCAACATGTTCTACAGCTCGCCCAACAACCTGCTCTTCCCCGGACCCCCGCGGTCGATGGGTGAGGGTTGGGAGACCTCGCGTCGACGCAACGACGCGAACGACTGGGTTCAGGTGCGACTGGCCGGTACCGGACATATCCGTCTGGCCGAGCTCGACACCACGTGCTTCCTCGGAAACGCACCAGGCGCGGCGTCGCTACGTGGCCGGCTCGACGACGGCGAGTGGATCGAGCTGTTGCCGCGCACGACGCTGCAGCCCGACACCCGTCATCGCTTCGTCCTCGCCCACGACACCCCGGTGTCCGAGGTTCGCATGGACATCTACCCCGACGGCGGCATGGCGCGATTGAGACTGTTCGGTGACCTCGACACTTCTGCGTAAAGCACTTCGGGGCAATAGGGTTGGTTCATGTCCCGGCTACTTCATCCGAATGCAGCCCATGTTGCCGACACCCTGATTTCTCGTGGTCATCACGGGGTGGTGGTGAACAGCCCCGAGGGCACGCACACTGCCGCCGATGCTGCTGCGGCGCTCGGCGTCGATGTGGGCGCGATCGTGAAGTCGATGGTGTTTCTGCTCGACGACGAGCCGGTATTGCTCCTGGTGTCGGGAGCCCACAACGTTCATCTCGAGCACACCGGTGTTCGTTTGGGCGGCACGTTGATGCGTGCCGACCTCGACACGGCGAAGCATGCCACCGGGCAGCCGATCGGTGGCATCGCCCCGGTCGGCCACCCCACCAATCTGGACACGTTCGTCGACCAGGATCTGGCCGACTACACCGAGGTGTGGGCGGCGGCCGGTCATACCAACACGATCTTTCGGTCGACGTTCACCGAGTTGCTGCGGATCACCGCGGGCCTGGCGATCGATGTCACCTGACCCCCGCCTCACCAGCGGGGTCAGGACGCGAGAGTCGGGGCGATCGGTGCGCCGAGGACCTCGTCGACGGTATCGATGTCGAACCGCGTGCCGCGCGATCCCAGTAGCGGCAGCACCCCGGAGCTCAGGAACGTCGATTGCCGAGCCACATCGTCGTGGACCTGCAACGTCACACCGTCGGCGACATCGGCCGCGGTGACGTCGGAGATCAAACTGGCCAGACCTGCCGGGGTACCGACGTAGCGGATGGACGCCGGGCTCGTCGGCGCGTCCAGTCCGGCGAATTCACGACGGGCCGTCCTGGCATCTGCGGCAATGTGGACCTCGAGGTCGAGGAATACTGCTGTGCTGTCTGCAGATTCACCCCGCTCGACTGCTTCGGCGCGCAGTCGAGCGGTGTGCTGCTGGGCTTCCCGCAGGTCGGAGGCGTGGATGCGGACCGGCTCCGCGTCCGGTGCCGCGGTGAGTTCGGTCCAGACGGCATCGAATTCGACGGCAACGCGGGTGTGCTTGTGCGACATGAGTGGTGGTCCTGGTTCTAGAAGTCGGTGAACGCATTCGGTCGGTGCGGAGCCGAACTCGAACACGACCCGGACGCCGTGCGGCACAGGTCCACATACCTGTTGGACCAGTGACGGTTGCCCGTCCACGCGACACTCACGGTCATGACGCAATGCTAACCGTGTGCGGGGGTGCACGGGGATCCCACCCCGGCGGCACCGTCGGCCAGCTCGGGGAACGGTCGCGGGTCCGGCACGGGATTCCACCAGCCGGCATCCTCCGCGTAGTGCCAGTTCGGTCCGCACTCGACCAGGGCGGCAAGGGCGTCGACCAGTCGGTCCACATCTGCCGACGAGCTGCCGAGCCCGATGCTGGCTCGAACCGCACCGGCCGCGTGGCCCAGCCTGCTCAGCAACGGGTGTGCGCAGAACTTTCCATCGCGCACGCCGATTCCGTGTTCGGCGGAGAGGTACGCGGCCACCTCACCTGGGTCGCGCCCGGCCACGGTGAAGGTGACGATGCCGACGCTGTCGGGTGCGTCGTCCCACACCTGGAGCTGCTCGACGCCGTCGAGCGCGGCCAGTCCCTCGCGTAAGCGGGACGACAGGTCGTGCTCGTGTTGCTGCAGCTCGGCATCGTCGAATCCGGCGATGGCCTCACACGCCGCGGCGAGTGCGGCGACGCCGAGCACGTTGGGGGTGCCCGCTTCGTGCCGCTGCGGTGCCGGAGCCCAGTCGGTGTGGTCGATGCCCACGCTGCGAACCGCGCCGCCGCCGGCCAGGTGCGGCTCACCGTCGTCGAGCCAATCACGCCTGCCCACAAGCACTCCCGCGCCGAACGGGGCGTACAGCTTGTGCCCCGAGAACGCGAGATAGTCCACGCCGAGCGCGGCGATGTCGACCCGACGATGCGGAACCAGCTGGGCACCGTCCACCACGATGCGTGCGCCGTGCCGATGCGCCAGCGCCGCGAGTTCGGCGATGGGAAGAACCTCACCGGTGACGTTCGATGCGCCCGTGATCGCCAGCAGCGCAGCAGGTTTCGCGGCCAGCTCGGCATCGAGGCGGACGATGGTCTCGGCCAGGGTCGACGCGGCAACCACCACTCGTCGATCCCGCCACGGGAGCAGATTCGCGTGGTGTTCGATGTCGAGCACCACGGTCTCACCCGGCACACATGCGGCCAACAGGTTCAGCGAGTCGGTGGTGTTCCGGGTGAACACCACCACCGAATCGGGCTGCGCACCAACAAAATCGGCGACGGTCACCCGCGCCTTCTCATACGCTGCCGTCGAGACGCGAGACGCGTAGCCGGCACCGCGATGCACACTCGAGTAGAACGGCAGGAGTTCGGCAATCCGATCGGTCACCGCCGTCAACGCCGGCGCGCTGGCTGCGTAGTCGAAGTTGGCGTAGGTGCGGGTGCCGCCCTGCACCAGTGGAACCTGCAACTCCGTGCCCGAAACAGGGGCAAAAGGAGCACAGGGGCGGGAAAGTACAGATGTCATGACAGATCGAACCCTCACCATCGAGGGACCCGCAACCGAAGGGCTTCGTGAACGAGTCCGCGCTTGCCGCGCCGGTTTTCCGGCGCCAGCCTGGTCGTCACCCGGAGCACCCCACCGCGGAGGAGGGTTGCCGACCAGCTAGCCGGGGCTTGATGCTGGTACTCGTGACCGTGGGGAAGACACTCGCAAACTCACTGCGGTTTTGTCAAGCCGGGACTCGCGCCACAGCACCAGTAGGATTCCCGCGGTGGGAAGGCGCGCTCGTTCACCTTCCGGCAAACAGAACGTGAGATAACCAACGACGCTGCGGCTCCCCTGCCGCAGTTCCACAAGCGTTCCACTGCCCCACGAACACGAAGGACACCCGGTTGTCTGTGCACGAATCCGAAGGTCACCCCGCAACCCCAGGTCTCGAGATCCCGGCTGCACCTGCCCAGTACCTTCGCTCGTCTCTCGCCCCTCCACCGCGGACACTGATCGATGTTCTGCGCGCGACCGCCCACAGCTTTCCCGACGCCCCCGCGATCGACGACGGTGCCGTGTCGGTCAGTTACTCGGAGTTATTGGACGACATCGCCGAGGGCGCTCAGTGGCTCGCCAACGCCGGTGTCCGACGCGGCGATCGCGTCGGCATCCGCATGCCGTCGGGTTCCTTCTCTCTCTATGTCGCGATCCTGTCGATCCTTCAGGTCGGCGCCGCATACGTGCCGGTGGACGCGGACGATCCGGAGGAGCGCGCCGAGTTGGTCTTCGGCGAGGCGAAGGTGACGGCCATCGTCACGGCGGGCGGAATCGCAGCCGGCACGGCCCCCAAACAGGACACCCTTCCCGACACAGACCCGACGCCACCCACTCCCGAGGACGACGCGTGGGTCATCTTCACGTCGGGTTCGACGGGCACTCCGAAGGGCGTCGCGGTCAGTCATCGCAATGCGGCGGCGTTCGTCGACGCCGAGGCCCGCATGTTTTTGCAGAAGGATCCGCTGGGTCCGGGCGACCGAGTGCTCGCCGGTCTGTCGGTGGCATTCGACGCCTCCTGCGAGGAGATGTGGCTGGCGTGGCGGCACGGTGCCTGTCTGGTGCCCGCGCCGCGGTCGTTGGTGCGGTCCGGTTTCGATCTGGGTCCGTGGCTCGTCTCCCGCGACATCAGTGTCGTTTCGACGGTGCCCACGCTCGCGTCGCTGTGGCCCGCAGTAGCGCTGGAAGCGGTGCGGCTGCTCATCTTCGGCGGCGAGGCCTGCCCGCCGGAGCTGGCCGAGCGGCTCGCCGTCGAGGGCCGTGAGGTCTGGAACACGTACGGTCCCACCGAGGCAACGGTCGTCGCCTGTGCGGCGATCATGGACGGGAAAGGGCCCGTCCGCATCGGATTGCCGTTGGACGGATGGGACCTGGCTGTGGTCGACGGTTCGGGACTACCCGTGCAGGTGGGTGAGATCGGCGAGCTGGTCATCGGCGGCGTCGGACTCGCGCGGTATCTCGATCCGGCCAAGGATGCCGAGAAGTACGCGCCCATGCCATCTCTCGGGTGGGAACGGGCGTATCGCAGCGGCGATCTGGTCAAGCTCGAGCTCGAAGGGCTCTTGTTCCAGGGTCGCGCCGACGATCAGGTCAAGCTCGGCGGGCGACGCATCGAGCTCGGCGAGATAGACAATGCGCTGCAAGCACTTCCGGGCGTCGGCGGCGCGGCGGCCGCCATCCGCAAGACGGCGGCCGGAAACTCGGTGTTGGTCGGATACCTCGCCAGCACCAATCCCGATTTCGATCTCGAAGCCGCACGCGAATTGCTCGCCGAGCAGTTGCCCGCGGCATTGGTGCCCAGGCTTGCGCTGGTCGACGAGATGCCCACGCGCACCTCGGGCAAGGTCGACCGCAACGCGCTGCCGTGGCCCCTGCCCGGCATGGCAGGAGCGTCCGCGCTCGCTGGGACGGCGGGCTGGGTGGCCGAACTGTGGACCAACATCCTCGGTGCGCAGGTCTCGGACGAGAGCGCCGATTTCTTCGCCAACGGGGGCGGCTCGCTCTCGGCCGCCCAGTTGGTGACGGCACTGCGCGAACGGTTCCCCGAGATCACCGTCGCGCAGCTGTACGACCACCCGCGGCTGGGTTCACTGGCGCAGTATCTGGATGATTTGAAGCCGGTCGTCGAGGCCGTTCCCCGTGCGGTCGCCCCGACGTCGCGCACCGCGCAATGGGCGCAGATCGCGGCAACGGTTCCGTTGACCACCCTGACCGGATTGCAGTGGGTCACCTGGCTCGGGCTGCTCTTCAACGTCATGTCCTGGTTCGGCGACGTGCCCTGGGCCCCGACGCTGTCGTGGTGGTGGGTGCTCGTGGCATTCGTCCTGTTCATCACTCCGGTCGGCCGCATGGCGATCTCGGTGATCGGATCTCGCATCCTGTTGGCGGGCTTGAAACCCGGTGCGTATCGACGCGGCGGCAGCATGCACATCAGGCTCTGGGCGGCAACACGATTGACCGACGCCAGCGGTGCCTCGAACCTCTCGGGTGCGCCGTGGATGGTCTACTACGCGCGTGCGCTCGGTGCCAAGATCGGCAAGGGCGTCGACCTGCACACGATGCCGCCCGTCACCGGCATGCTCGAACTCGGCGACGGCTGTTCCATCGAGCCCGAGGTCGACCTGTCCGGGCACTGGATCGACGGCGATCTCGTCTACATCGGCGGCATCGAAATCGGTGCCGGTGCCACCGTCGGCGCACGCTCCACGTTGTTGCCCGGCACCAAGGTCGGCAAGAACGCGGTCGTCACGGCAGGCTCGGCCGTCGTCGGACGAGTGAAGGCCGGTCAGATGTGGTCCGGCTCGCCGGCTCAGAAGGTAGGCAAGGCCGACCATCCGTGGCCCGCCGAGACACCGCCGCGCGCCACGAAATGGGTGTTCGCGTACGGCATCGCGTCTCTGTTCCTGTCGGGCATGGCACTGTTCTCCATCGGCGTCAGCCTCGTGCTGATGGGCTGGTGGATTCACACCGCCGACTCCGTGTTCGACGCCTTCGAACGTGGCCTGGTGATGTTGCCCGTCGCGACGCTGGTCTCGTTGGCGGTGTTCGCACTGATCACCGTCGTCGCGGTGCGGTTGCTCGGCATCGGACTCGTCGGCGGCTACCACCCGGTGCGCAGCCGCATCGGCTGGCAGGTCTGGGCCACCGAACGTCTGATGGACTCCGCGCGCACCTTCCTGTTCCCGCTCTACGCTTCGTTGTTGACGCCGCACTGGCTTCGGCTCCTCGGCGCGAAGATCGGCAAGGACGTCGAGGCCTCGACGGTGCTGATGATCCCCAAGTTCACCACCGTCGCCGACGGCGCGTTCCTGGCCGACGACACCATGGTCGCCAGTTACGAACTCGGCGGCGGCTGGATGCATCTGGGCGACGCCAAGGTGGGCAAGCGGGCGTTCCTCGGCAACTCCGGCATGACCGGGCCGGGACGAACCGTCCCGAAGAACGGTCTTGTGGCCGTGCTGTCCGCCACGCCGGACAAGGCGAAGTCCGGGTCGTCGTGGCTCGGTAGTCCGCCGGTGCGGCTGCGTCGGGCCGCCGGGAGTGCGGACTCGTCGCGCACGTTCGATCCACCGCGGAAGCTCAAGGTCGCCCGGTCGTTCGTCGAGACGTGTCGGTTGATTCCCGTCGTCGTGACCTTCGGTATCGGTCTGGCCGTGCTGTTCGGGCTCACCGCCATCGCCGACGCCGTCGGGTACTGGTTGGCGGCACTGCTCAGTGGCGTCGTCCTGCTCGTCGCCGGTTTCGTGGCTGCTGCGGTGTCGGCGTTGGCGAAGTGGTTGTGGGTGGGTCGGATCGGCAAGACCGATCATCCGCTGTGGAGTTCGTTCGTCTGGCGCAACGAGGTGGCGGACACGTTCGTCGAGACAGTCGCCGCACCGTGGTTCGCACGCGCAGCCGAGGGCACCGCCGTGTTGAACATGTGGTTGCGGTGGCTCGGCGCAGACATCGGCCGCGGAGTCTGGTGTGAGACGTACTGGCTCCCCGAGGCCGATCTGGTGACGTTGGCCGACGGTGCGACCGTCAACCGAGGGTGCGTTGTGCAGACGCACCTGTTCCATGATCGGATCATGTCCATGGACACGGTCGATCTCGGCGCGGGCGCAACACTGGGACCACACTGTGTAGCGCTGCCGGCTTCGGGTATAGGAGAAGGGGCGACCGTGGGGCCTGCCTCTCTCGTGATGCGCGGCGATACGGTTCCCGCGCATACTCGTTGGCAGGGCAACCCGATCGCGCCGTGGGCCAAGGGTGATCCCTTTCCGCGAATTCGCGACGACCGAAACGAGGGGTGATCTTTCGTGCCAGACAGGCTGGTGGCACCGGTGTTCGACGTCGATGCCAGTGACAATCCGATCGACACCTACCTTCCCCAGAACGGCAACCGCGGCTATCGCGTCTCGCGCTACGAACTGGACCTCGAGTACAAGGTCGAGAGCAACCGGTTGACGGGCAAGGCGAAGATCACGGCGGTCACCACGGCGACGGTGTCGAAGTTCGCATTCGATCTCGGCCCGGCGATGAACGTGTCGAAAGTGTCGGTCAACGGCTCGCGTTCGGTGAAGTTCAGCCACCAGCGCGGCAAGCTCAAGATCACGCCCGCCAAGCCCATCGCGTCGGGTGCAGCACTGGTGGTCACGGTCGCCTACGGCGGAACTCCGAAGCCCATCAACGGTGTATGGGGTGAGGTCGGCTGGGAAGAGCTCACCGAGGGCTCGCTCGTCGCGAGTCAGCCGAACGGCGCGGCGTCGTGGTTCCCGTGCGACGACCATCCGGTGTCCAAGGCCAGCTACGGCATCACCATCACCACCGATTCGCCGTACTACGCGGTGGCCAACGGAACGTTGGTACGCAAGCAGACTCGCGCCAGCCGCACCACCTGGGTGTACGAGCAGCCCGAGCCGATGGCCAGCTACCTCGCGACCATCCAGATCGGTCCGTACGAGCACCGCATCATCAGCCCGGGGCCGGTGCCGATGAAGGCCATCACTCCCCCGCGGCTGCGCGCGCAGTTCGATCACGACTTCGGTCGTCAACCGCAGATGATGGATACATTCGTACGGCTGTACGGCCCTTACCCTTTCGCGTCGTACACCGTGGTGGTGACCGACGACGACCTCGAGATTCCGATCGAGGCGCAGGGGCTGTCGATCTTCGGTGCCAATCACTGTTCCGGTTCCCGGTACTACGAGCGTCTCGTGGCGCACGAGTTGGCGCACCAGTGGTTCGGCAATTCGCTGACCCTCGGCAAGTGGGCCGACATCTGGCTGCACGAGGGATTCGCCTGCTACTCGGAGTGGATCTGGGCCGAGAACTCCGGTGGCGCAACGGCTCACGACAAGGCCAAGCGAGCGCACACCATTCAGCGTGGCCTGGCGATGGATTTGCAGCTCACCGATCCCGGTCCCGAGAGCATCTTCGACGACCGCGTCTACAAGCGTGGGGCACTGGCGCTGCACGCGGTGCGAACGACCATCGGCGACGAGCGATTCTTCGGACTGATCCAGGAATGGACCTCCAAGTACCGCTACTCGACGGTCGCAACGGCAGACTTCACCGACTTGGCCTCCCGCTTCGGTTGTCCCCGAAGCTTGTGGGACGCATGGCTTGTGGACAAGCAACTGCCGTCGTTGCCGTAGTTCCCTGCCCGCTGCCTGTCTCCCCCCAACTCCCGCAAACGCGCGCGCGTTTGCCAAAACCGGCCGGAATAGTCAACGACAATGCACGCGTCTGACGAATGCGCTCGCGTTTGCGAAAGCTCACGGCTCAGGACTCAGGACTCAGCGGGGCTCGGCTCCCCCAACTCCCGCAAACGCGCGCGCGTTTGCCAAAACCGGCCGGAATAGTCAACGACAATGCGCGCGTCCGACGAATGCGCGCGCGTTTGCGAAGACTCCGACAGGCCGAAGCTTCGCGATCGGCGACGCGATCGCACGGCCGACACTTGCATCGGGTGCGACGACCTGAAACAGCACCCAGAACACGATGACGCCCAGCACGGCGAAAATCGGCCACGGTCCGGAGTAGTTGTATTTCATGTTCGCTCGCGTCGTGCGAGGGATGTACCCGCTGCACGGTACCCACTGCAAGGGCTGCGTCAGCGATACCCGAGCGACACCGTCAACCCAGCAATCGCGTATCCGTACAACGCGACCGTCGCCGACGCCTGTCGCCAGAAGCCTTGCGGGAACGACGCCGCCCAGCGTCCCCTGCCGTCCAGTTGCAGATCGCAGGGGAAGTCGCTGATGACCATCGCTGCGGCCGGTTGCTTCGAGTGCGCGAGCACCACCCCGGTGGTGAACGGCAGACCCCGAACGAACAGGTGTCCGCGCGCGTCCCCGGCCCGGTACCGCACCGCGGATTCGGTGACAACCCCTGTGTACCAACGCCGTTGGACGTTCCATCCGGTGGCGTGCGCGAGTCGAAGGTTACGGTCGCCTCGCAGAGCGGTGTCCACCGTCTCGACGTCGGCGATCACGCCCCAGCGCAGCATCGACACCCACCAGGCAATCCGTCGGCTGCGAAACACCAGTGCCCCGAGCAGAACGATCGCGAAGATGTGCGGCACCACCGTCGGATATGTCGACCAACATGCGGCCGACACGATGACAGCGATCAGAAACCAGTACGACTCGCGTCGGTTCCATACGGTCGCACCCGTGAGCGCCACCGTCGGAGGTACCCGATGCGGCGGGGCAGTGCGAGCGGACTGCAGCATGATGCCGCTGATCCTAGAGCCGAACGGGTCCGCTCGCAGCGACCTGACCGGACCGGACCGGATCGGCGTGCATCACGGCGCGGGGGTGACCTCCGGAGGAAGCGGCCGTGCCGTGTCGGTCAACTCTCCGGGCTCGTATACATCGAACGGAGCCTCGACGGACAGAGATCCGGCGCGCTCGAACTGGAAGGTCACGGGAATCGAGGTTCCCGGCGCGAGTTCTCCGTCGGCGAGCTCGAAGGTCACGGTGAACGGCCGGTCGGTTCCGTCGTCTCCACCGTCCAGGTTTTCCACCGGCTGGCCGGCCGCGATGGACGTCTCGGGTTCGATGACGAGCTGATCCGGGCTGGCGTCGATCGTCACCGAAGATGCTGCAGGAGAAGAAATTTCGAGCAGACGATCCGTCCCTATCCCGGCGGTGTTCACTGCTGTGAACTCCAGGTTCGCGTTGCCGTACGCCGAGGCGGAACTGTCTGGCGTTGCACCGGTGAGGTCGGCTTGTACGGTGACGCTCTGCAACTCGATACTGCCGGCCTCTTCGTCTGCGCCGGTGTCCTGCGCTATGACCGGGTCGTTCGAGCAGCCGGCCAGAGCGCCGACGGTCACAAGCGCCGCCAGTGCAGTGGTCATCGAACCGAAGCCGACCAGGCGACGCCGACGGGCGGGAGCACGTCCGTTCGTATTCATGCAGAGAGGGCTACCCAGGACTTCGTCGGACCAAACAGCAGTGCCACCTGTCCTCGCCGTCGCGCACGACCCTAGGGCAGGTGAGCAGACGTCTTGGATCGCACCACCAGGCCACACAGTGCCGCCATCACCGCGCCGAATCCGAAGATGATCGGATACGTCACCACCCCGGGCCAGGTCTCGGTGAGAGCCGACAGCACGGCAGGCACCGCGAAGCCCAGGTACGTCAGCGAATAGAACACCGCGGTGAGGCCGGCGAGGTCGTCGGGGCCCGCAATGCGTTGCACCTCTTGCAGACCCGAGACCAACGCCATGCCGTACCCGCACCCGAGAACCGCTGCGGCGATCAACGCCGCGGCAATGGTGAGCACCGACGCCGCCCAGGCAGCAACGGCCATACCGATCACCAGCAGGGTCAGCGCGACCAGGGCGCCTCGGGCGTTGGCCGGTGTGTCGATCCGACGCCCGACGGCCTGGATCGCGAACCCGGAGCCGAGGGCGATCACCGCCATCGCCGCAGACAGTGCGACGGGATAGCCGCCACCGGGCTCGTCGGCCAATGCGTCGGCCATGAGTGACGGCAGCACCGCGTAGGCGACGCTCGCGGCACCGAACACCCATGGTGCCAACGGCAGCACGACGAAGAGGAACCGGCGATGCGATGCGGACGGAATCCTCAGGTCGTCGAGCAGCCTCTTCTTCTCCGATGCTGTTGTGATGGCTCGCGTTTCGGGCACCGAGAGCATCCCGACACCGGCAACGATGCAGATGAGCACGTGCACGCTGTAGGCGAGGTGCGTCGGCCAGGGGGCCCACTGCGCGAGGACGCCGGCGACTCCGGCACCGAGGGCAAAGCCCGCGGTCAGCGACATCGCAGCGCGTCGCGCTCCGGCACCGGGCTTGGCGGTGGCATCGCGGCTGGAGAGTTCCTTGACCCAGCTGCCGCCCACGGCCATACCGATTCCGAGCGCGATGCCGCTGAGCACGCGGCCCCCGAAGAGCATGAAGGCGTTGTCGGGCCCGAGTGCGATCAGAATGGACCCGGCTGCGGCAATTGCGGGGGCGGGCAGCATGATCGGGCGTCGACCGAGCCGGTCCGACAGCGGCCCGCAGATCAGCATCGCCGGAATGATGCCCAGGACGTAGGCGAACAGGAACGTATCGACCACCACGGCCGAGAAGCCATGGTCGAGCCGATACATCACCAGCAGCGGCGTGAACTCGTTACCGCCCCACGCAACGGCGAACATGCCCGACGCCACCAGCAGCCAGCGTCGCGCAGTCGACTGGATGTCTCGATCGTGCGTGATCGTCTCGCTCATCGTGTTCCCCCTCTGTCCGGTCGTAGGCCGTGCACCCCGAGCATGTGTTGTTCGACGGCCCGCTCGAATCCGTCTGCGTCGCCGGCCTCGATCAGGTCGGTGAGTCGGCGATGGTCGTCGACGATGCGAGAGATCTGGCCTGGATCACGCGTCACCGAGGCTGCGGTCATCCGCCGCTGACGCTCGCGAAGCCCGTCGTAGAAGGCGTCGAGCAACGGGTTGCCGCCGGCGCGGACGACGGTGCGATGGAAGTCTGCGTCGACTGCACTGAACTGCGCGGCGGTGCCGTCGACGGCCAAATTCTCCTGCAGCTGCAGGTTCTCGCGCAGCGCGTTCACCACGCGTGAGCGGGCCGTCGCGTCGTCCACGAAAGCGCGGACGCTGCCCGATTCGACCAGCCGACGCGCGTCGACGACGCTCTCGGCTTCCCCTACCGCGATCGGCACCACCAGTGCTCCGCGCTTGGGATAGAGGCGCATCCACCCCTCGACCTGAAGCCGCAAAAACGCCTCGCGTACGGGGGTGCGACTGATCTCGAGGCGCGACGCGATCTCGCCCTCGCTGACGAGCTCACCGCCGGGAAGTTCCCCCGAAATGATGAGCTCCTTGACCGTCGCGTAGGCCGTATCGGCGGCTGATCTCGTCTCGGACACAACATAGATACTAGATGCACCTCAACTGTGCACCAAGCGAGGACCCCGGAAAAGTCCACTCAACGTGACATCGACCGTCGAAAAGGCCACTCAACGATGCTCCTATGTTTGTCAAGTGGTCTGGGGCGGCTTGAGTAGGCCGTAGATTTCGCGGGCGATGGCGCGTTTGAGGCATCGGGTGATCTCGCGTGGGGTCTTGCCTTCTGTCAGTCGCCGGTCCCGATACTGCTGGGTTCGTTCGTCGCCGCGTAGGCGGGTGATGGCGATCGTGTAGAGCGCCCGGTTCGCTTGACGGTCACCGCCTCGGTCGAGGCGGTGACGTTGTGTGCGGCCCGAGGATGCCTGGATCGGTGCAACTCCGCACAGGTGCGCGAAGGACGCTTCGGAGGTGATCCGTTCGGGGTTGTCGCCGACTGTTATCAACAGTTGTGCAGCTGTGCTGGTTCCGATCCCGAATCGGGCGAGGAGCTGCGGTGCGTGTGCGGTGACGAGTGCCTCTATTTGTTTGGCGAGGATTCGTTCCTCGGCGGTGAGGTCGAGAATTCGGCGGGACACCGACCGCAGTGCGGCACCGACTGCGGAATCGAGATCGACGGGCCGACGCGGTGCGTGTGGCAATGCTGCGCATGCGGCGAACAGGTGCGCGTCGGTGAGCTGACGGAGCTCGGCGCGTATGCCTTCTGGGGCATTGACGATCATCGATTTCAGTTGTGTGACCGCTTCGGCGCGGGCTTTGACTGCCGAGTGACGTGCGTTGTGCAAGAAGCGAATCGCTTCGACGTTGCCGTCGTGGGCCTTCGGTGTGGTGGTGGCCTTTCCGGTCAATGCTGCGCGCGCTGCGGAATGGGCATCGAGTGGGTCGGATTTGCCGTGGAAGCGGCGAGAGCGTCGGTCGGGGCGATCGACATCGACGACCTCGAGCCCGCTCAGGCGTAGCGCAGTGGCCAGTGTCGATCCATAACTGCCGGTACCTTCGACTCCGATTCGCTCGACCTTTCCGGCCGCGGTGATCCAGGCGATCAGGTCCACGTGGCCGGCGGCGGTGGTGGGGAATTCTCGGTCGCCGACCTCGCGTCCGAGGTGGTCGATGATCGCGGCGTGATTGGTGTTCTTGTGTGTGTCGACGCCGACGAAGACGGTGGTGCTGACATCGGGTGGATTGTCGGTCATGCTGGACATGGCTATCCCTTCGTGGTGGTGGCCACGCACCGGCCGGGGACGGCGGACAAGACTGTGATGGGACTCTTTGGACAGGCTCCTATGAAGTCACTTCGCCCCACCGGTCGCGTGTGAGCAGCAACAGCGGGTCGGGTACCGACACATCGTTCGAAGGACAGCCCACCGGGCGTCGGTCACATTGAGAGTCAGGCCCCAACCCACCGCAGATATCCAGTATCACCGGACACATTCATACTCACAGTCACATTGACTCCCTAAGGGGAGGCGGTCAGGGCACCCAGTGCCTTGCGGCGATGTCGTCGATGATCGGGTCACCGTCCTGCGCCGCGTCGAGTGCCTCGAGGTCGTCGCGCAGGGCGTTCAGGCGTGGGTCGTCTCCTTCTGCCTGTTCGGCAGCGGTGCCACCGTCGTCGGCGAGTTGTGCGAGGAGTTTCGCGCGGACGCGATCCCGCAGAGAGTCGCTCATTCGTCGTCACCCTTCTTGAACACGCGGCGGGCCGTGGGGATGAGCGCGATGAGCACGCCCAGCAGCACGATGATCGAGAAGATTTCCAGCAGCATGTCCAACTCCTAGGGGTGTCAGGTCGGGGCGATCGCGGTGCCCCACGGGGTGTTGCGCACCACGGTGAAGACGGTCAGTAGGGCGAGCAGTACAGCAACAGCCGGGCGATTCGGGCGAGGCAACGTCAGAGGCGTCTGCGTCCATCGTGCTCGAAGCCACAGCCCCCACACCCCGACGGCAACGACGACGAGCACTACCGCAACGACATTGCTCGACGCAGCCGCGGCGACATCTCCGCGAGTGAGGTCACCCAGAGCCCGGGTCGTGCCGCATCCCGGGCACCACAGTCCGGTCAGAGCGTGCAACGGGCAGGGAAGATACGTCGAGGTTCGTGGGTCACGCACATGCAACAGCACCAACCCACCGACTGCGGCGGCAGCCACGCCGAGGGGTGCGGCGATGCTGCGTCCCCGGGTCGGTGCCGTCATGTGCTCAGTCCATCACGGTTCGACGACAACAGTCGCCGTCATGTCCGGATGCGGGGTGCAGTGGTAGGTGAACGTGCCCGCGGTGTCGAAGGTGTGGGTGAACTGTCCGGTCTCCATCAGCGCGCTGCGAAACGAGTTGTCGTCGGCGACCACGTTGTGGGCCATGCCGCGGTCGGCGAACACCCAGGTGACGGTGTCTCCCACGGAGATCGTCAGCGTTTTCGGCGAGTACATCCGATCGGCGACGGTCACCTGGTTCTCGGCGACAGGTTCGGCGGGTGCAGCCGGGGTGGTTGGGGTGGAGCAGGCAGTCAGGGCCGAGGTGATCATCAATGCCGCGAAAAGTCCGAATGCCTTCATGTATCCGACGGTACCCAAAGAGCTCATTCCCTCCGGCCGAGGATGTATTCGGCCGTCAGTGCGATCGAGCGTTCGGTGTCTCGGGTCAAGCCCTGCAAGGCGCGTGAGGCTGCCTGCCCCGGAATACTCGCCAGTGCCTGCGTCACTCGCATTCGCGACGGCGCATCTCGTGGCCCGTCCATCAGAGCCGCCACGATCGCGTCCGCGGAGCCCATCATGCCCAGCGCGTCGGCGGCGTCCACGTCGTTGGTGCCTTCGAAGACCATCTCGATCAGCGTCGCGACCGCATCGGCCACTCCCCGTGCACCCAGTTCCAGCGCAGCGACCCGCCTGACCTGCTCGTCGTCGTGAACCAGTGTCTCCCGCAGCACGTCGGTGGCGTCGGGATGCCGAATCTCGACGATGGTGTCCACAGCGCGGCGTCGTATCTTGGGGTCCGATGAGTTCAGACCTTCCCGGAGCGCCACCAGGGCGTCGCCCCCTGTCCGAGCGAGGGCCCACCGAAGCGCGCCCGCAACATTGGGCGCAGGCTCGCGCAGCACCGCTTCCGCCAACGCATCCGCCGGAATGGGTCGATCTCCGGCAGACGACAGCGCCGCCGCCTGCCGCTTCCCGGCACTGACCGACTGCAGATCACCGAGCAGCGCGACGGTGCCGAGTACGTCCTCCCAGTCCTCCGGCCGCGGGTCGCCGATTCGACGCAACCGCGTGAGCAGGTCGGTATCTCGCGCGATCCGTTCCTCGGCTCGTGCCGCAAGCTCGTCGACGAGTCCCGAGGCCGCAAAACTGGGATCGTCCAGCGCGCGGCCTACGTCGTGCAGCGACAACCCGAGCGAACGCAGCGATTCGACGTGGAAGAGACGTCGAACATCCTCCGGGGCGTACTCGCGGTAGCCGGTGCTGCTGCGCGAGGTCGGGCGTACGAGTCCGAGCCTGTCGTAGTGCCGAAGCATGCGCGCACTGACACCCGAACGCCGAGCAACCTCACCGATCAGCATCTGTCCATCTCACCCCGCCGTGTCGGCTGCGCCAAGGGCATCGACTCGTGTGGCCTCGAAGACTGCGAACCCGGCGTCCGGATCTCGGAGCAGAGCCTCGGTGGCCAACGCGTGGACGCGAACGGCGACGTCTTTGCTCGACGCGGCCTCCCGCACCATAGGTTCGATCACCGATCCGAGCGCAACCAGCGCGCGACTGAGACTGCGCTGGACGTCGTGGCCACCTCGTCCGAGTTGGGTGGACAGCATCGTCGCCAATAATCCTTCACTTCCTGACTGCACCAGGACCACCGCGGCTCGCCATGCGCTGCGTGCCACCTCGTCGTCGGAATCGGAGATCAAGTCCTCGGTGATCACCGGCCACGCCGACGGATCCTTGATCTTGGACAACGTGTGCAACGCCTGGCTGCGAGCGAGTGGCCCTCCGGTGCGCACCTGATCGATCAGCCGCGGAACCGTCGACGACGCGGGAAGTCGAATCAGTGCCCACGTCAACATTTCTCGCACCTGAAAATCGGGTTCGACGGCACACCGTTGCAGCAGCGCGTCGAGGTACCGTGGATCCGGAGAAGTCCCGATGTCGAGTGCAGCCCGGAGGCGGGCCGACGGATTGCCGTGATGAAGTGCCTGGTTCATGACGGTCAGCCAAGACCTTGTCACTGTGTGAAGGTCAAGCCCGAGCCAACACATCCGCCAATGTTCGGTTCATCGTGTTCAATGCTCGCACCGCGCCCCGCAGCGGACCTGGCGCATTGGTAGAGGTGAGTAACACGTCCAATACCGTTGTCTCGGTGATTTTCTCGGGTGGATCGACGTGCTCCCCGGCGACCACTGCCTCCACCTGGCGTGCGGTGTCGCGCACCAGGGCCGCGGCGTCCCGCAGAGCCTGTGCAGTCTCGTCCGACGGAGCCGTCTGCGTATCGGCGCGGGAGGCGAGCACTCCGGCCCGGGCCAGTGCGTGCGCTGATCGGCTGCTGACGGCCAGCACCCGCAACAGGTGCTTCGCGCCCCGTCTGCTGCGGGTGGTCGGCCCGAGCACGAGTGGCTTACCGGACGTCAGAACGTCTTTCAACGCATTGTCGAGCGTCCGCGTCGACGCCACCAGATCGGTTGCACCTCCCGGCGCGAGAACCGATTCGACGCTCGATTCGATCAGCGCGTCCAACTGCTCGAGGTAGGTGTCGACGTTGCCCACCAGTGTCTTCCGGGTGCTCGTCGAGAAGATGAAGTAGGCCGACGCCATTCCGACGAGACCGCCGACGGCGGTCTCGATGATCCGAAGCTCGAGCACCTCGATACTGAACGTGCCCAGCAGCCCGTACAGCATCGCGAGCAGAATGGTCACGAAGAACGACAGCAGCGCATAGGCGACGGTCACCAGGTAGAACGCGAGAAATACGCAGACGACGATCAACACCAGTTGTACGGGTTGGTTACTGCCCACCAGTGCGGCGATCACCACCCCGGCGAGCACGCCCGCAATGGTTCCGAGAACGCGTTGGCCTGCCCGCGTGAGGATTTCACCCCGCGTCGACGCCCCCGTGAACACCAGGAAGGCCGTCAGCACCGCCCAATACCAGCGGTCGGGAGAGACGAGTTCGCCCAGCACAGTTGCGGCACTGGTGGCGACGGCCACTTGGATCGCGGCCTTGGTGCTGGGGTTCAGTCCGCTCGGCTCGTCCTTCGTGGCAGGTTCGGGGACGACTCGAGGACCCGCATCAACGGCAACGGCATTGGTGGTGATGTGATGAATCGCGATGTGCGACTGCACGGCTCGTTGCGCGGAGACCGTGGCGATGCCTGCGGGGGTCGACGGGTCGGCACGCTCGGCAGCCGTCGCGGCCAACCGGCGCGCCGCCCGAAGTTGTTCCGAGGACGGCGTGTTCTGCAGAACCGACCCGAGCGCCGTCGTCGCCTGCCCCAACGCTGTCGGCCATGGTTTGGCCGGGTCGAGCGCCCACAGCGAGCTGACGAGCTGCTCGGTTGCGATCTGGGCGTCGAACACGCGGTGCGAGAGATCGGTGCTGGTGACGCTGAGCAGCTGACCGGCATCGTGCCGATCGAGCCAGTCGTCGATCATCAACGCGGTGTTGCCGAGCCGATCGAGCCTGCGGCGCACCAGGTTCAGGTCGCGACTCTCCGCTGCCGACGCTGCCTCGAGCACCGAGGCCGATACCGCCCGCATCGCGAACAGCAGCCGTCGCACCTCCACGACCGGCCGGTCCGGGAAAATGACGGCTCGCACGAACAACGCGATCGCCAGTCCGCCGAGGATCGCCGCGATCAACATCGGCAGTTGGCCCGGGGTTGCGCGCAGGAACAGCGCGAAAAAATACGAGATGAACGCGACCATCCCCAGCGCCGTGCCGCGAGGGCCGAACCGGCGCACCCACACTGCCGCGAACAGCACCGCGATGAATCCGACGTCGGCCACCTTGCCGAGCTCGGAGAGCAACGCCGCCAACGTCACTGCCGCCGAGGCAGGCAGCGCCATCAGTGCGGTGGTGATGAGCCGACTGTGCTGGTCCTTGTCCTTCACCGCCGCCGACGCCTGCATCGCCACGACGGTTCCGAGCATCGCCACCGTCACCGGTTGGCCGATAGCGCGCGTGGTGAGCACCAGCGTCACCATCGCCAACAGCACCGTCAGCGTCGTCGCCGACGCACTGCGCAGCCGTACCTGCCCCGGATCCGAGGCGTCGAGGATTCGGGCGAGGCGCTTCATTCCCCCGATTCTGCGCTACGGCTCAGCCCCGTGCCGCCCGGATCGCCGGGGCCGACGAATGCGGAAGCAAACGACTCATGTCCGACGGCATGATCACCTCCACGGTCGCCGATTCGTCCAACCGATACGGCTGAGTGGAGATGATGCCCGCAAGGTGTTTGCGCAGCCGAGACATTTCGGCCCGCACGGTGATCGCACGGCCGTCGTCGCCGAAGAGATCGGCCGCCATCTGCGCCGCGGTCCGTCCTTGGCGATGGGTGGCGAGCAGATACAGGATCTCGGCGTGCCGGGGCGTCGGCTCGTGGGTCCACTCCCCCACCTCGCTGCGCACTTCGATGCGAGGCTTCTGCGAACTGCGCAGGTCGATGCGAATTCGCGTCGATCCGACATCGGCGACGCCGGAATCCGTTGTGCTGGCGGGTCGGACGAGCCATCCACCGGGCAGAGGCTCGAAATCGCACACGCCGAGGGTAGGCAGCCAGAAGCGTCCCGTCGCGAGATCCTCGGGCAGCAGGATGCGATTGCGCAGCGCTACCGATTCGACGGCCGCGACCCAGCCGTTCGCGTCGACGGCCAGGGCCGGAGATTGCAGGCGCGCAAGCATCGGAGCGGCCACCGAACGCAGTCGATCGAGTGTGCTCCGATGAATCTCGCGCAGTTGAGATTCGGCCAACCGTGCGACGGCATCGACCAGCGCAATGGTGGTGGGATGCACCGTCTTGGCCGGTCCGCTGACGTCGATGGCTCCCAGCACCCGGCCGGTCCGCGGGTCCCGGATCGGCGCTCCGGCGCAGGTCCACGAATGATGGCTGCGCACATAGTGTTCGGCCGAGAAGATCTGCACCGCGCGCCCCGAGACCAGTGCCGTTCCGATGGCGTTGGTGCCCACCGAATCCTCGGCCCAGTTGGCACCCTCGACAAAGCCGAGGTTGTCGGCGCGGTCGAGTACGGCGGTCGATCCACTGCGCCACAGCACCCGGCCGTGCCGATCGGCGACGACGAGAATGTTGTCGCCGTCCTGCACCACCGATTCCAGGCCGCGAGCCAGATCGTCGAGGATGTCGAACAAACCCGATTCCCGACGCGTGAGCTCGAGGTCGGAGACATCCATCTGCGTTTCGGCGGGGTTGCCCAGTTCGGGGTCGATGCCCAACGTCTGCAATCGTCGCCACGAATCACCGATGACCTCGCGGGGCCGCGCGGGCGACTTGCCGCCGGTCATGGTGGCGTCGTACACGGCAGTGAGAATCTGCGCGTAGCGGCGCGGGTCTTCGCCGGCCGCCAGCGCAGGTTCGGGGCCTGTCAACTGCGTCATCACTGTCGATTGTGCTCCAGCTCACAGATCGGCATCAACGGGGGCTACCGATAGACCAGACCACCGTCGATCAACGGTGCCTGGCCCGTCATGTAGTCCGAGTCGGGTCCGGCGAGATACGAGACGAACGCCGCGACGTCCTCCGGGGTCTGCGCGCGACCGAGGGCGATGCCGCCGACGAACTTGTCGTAGGTCTCGCCTTCCGCTGCGCCCGTCAACTCGGCGAAGCGCTTGTCGATGGTCACCCACATGTCGGTGCCGACAACGCCGGGGCAGTACGCGTTGACGGTGATGCCCTCGGCCGCGTACTCCTTGGCCGCCGCCTGAGTCAGGGCACGAACAGCGAATTTCGTTGCGCTGTAGACCCCGAGCATCGCGAACCCGTCGTGGCCGGCGATCGACGACGCGTTGATGATCTTGCCCTTCTGGCCGAGCGCCTTGAATGTGGCTGCGGCAGCCTGAATTCCCCACAGCACGCCGTCGACGTTGACGGCCCAGATCTTGGCGACATCCTCGGGCCGCACGTCGTCGAGCGGGGCCACTTGCGCGATGCCCGCATTGTTGACGATGACGTCGAACCCGCCCAGCGCCTCGTGGGTGTGTTCGACGGCCGCGAAGACCTGGTCGCGATCGCTGACGTCGGCCACGAATGTCGTTGCCTTCGAGCCTGTTCGACGTACCTCGTCGGCCACGCCGGAAATCTTGTCCTCGTTCAGGTCCGCAAGAGCGATGTCGTGACCGTCGTTCGCCAACCGCAACGCGATGGCCCGGCCGATGCCCTGACCGGCACCGGTCACCAACACCGCGCTCATTCCGATGCTCCAGCCGAAGGGTCTACCAGGACTTTCATTTTGGTTCCGGCGTGCAGCGCCTCGAACCCGTCGTCGATGACACCGTCGAGCGCGATCTTGTCCACCCACCCCGTCGTGTCGTAGTGGCCCTGGCTCATCAGATCGATGACGGCCTCGTAGTCGGCGGAGGTGTAGCAGAGTGAGCCCTGGATGCGCGATTCGTTCATCACCAACTTCTGCAGCGGTGTGGTCAACGGCTTTTCGTAGATCGCGACGCTGACCAACGGCTTGCGCGGACCGATGCACCCGAGCGCGGTCTCGACGGCAGGTTGCACGCCGGCCGCGTCGTAGATGGCGTCGGCACCCTTGCCGTCGGTGAGATCGGCGATGAACGCCGGGATGTCGAGAGCCGTCGGATCGAGGGTCTTCGCACCGAGGGCCTCGATCGATGCTCGACGGGTAGGCGACGGTTCGACGACGTAGACGTTGTCGAGTCCCTTGCCGCGGAGCGCGAACCATAGCCCGATGCCGATGGGCCCGGCTCCGAAGACCATTGCGGTGTCCTCGGGCTTCGGATCTCCCAGTGTCGCAGCATGATAGGCGACCGACATCGGCTCGACGAGGGCTCCGAGTTCGAGCGAGACATTGTCGGGCAAGGCGTGAATCATGTCGGTGGGCACGACAGTGTATTCGGCCATTCCGCCGTCGGACATCAGTCCGTGGAAACCGATCTGCGCACAGATGTTGTAGTTGCCCGCCCGGCACGGCCCGCAGTGTCCGCAGCGGTAGAGCGGCTCGATGGCGACGCGGTCGCCCACCGCGATGCCGGTGACCCCCTTCCCGAGTTCGGTGACCGTGCCCGAGAACTCGTGTCCGAGTACCAGCGGCATCTCCTGACCGGTCAGCGGGTGCGGCGAGGTGGGGATGAAGATGGGTCCTGCGTAGTACTCGTGCAGGTCGGTTCCGCAGATTCCGTTGAACCCGACCTTGACCTTGACCTGCCCTTCACCGGGATGGGGCTCGGGAACGTCGGTGATCTCCACCTTGTTGGGTCCGTAATACACAGCTGCGCGCATCGGTTTTCACTCCTGACTGGATTGGATGCACACAGGTTTATGTGACCCGGAGCACAACCGCCAGGGTTGCAGTGCGTTGCAGTGCGCCGGCCGCAATGCAACCTCCCGCAACCCTGACGGTGGGGTGTGATTCAGCTCATAGTGACGGCGTCCACTGTCGCTCACACCGAAACGAGCAGTCCATGACCGCAACCGCAGACCGCCCACTGAGCAAGTCGAAAATCGCTCGCTCACAGGGCAACTGGATCTTGTTCGGAGTCGCCAACCTCGCCGTCGTGGCGGCCGTGTCGCTTGCGACGTGGTACCTGCTGGCAGACCCGACCACCAGTCCATGGAACTTCTATCCCCTCCCCTTCAACGCCGCGCTGTTCTGGGCAATTCTGTTCATCGTGTTCATCGGATTCGATTGCGAATTCGCCGGATTCGACTCGCTGAAGCAACCGATGCGCGGACTCACCATCCTGGCCTCGACGGCAGTGTTCGCCGTTGCCGTCACCTGGATCCTCGGCAGCGGCCTCGGTGCGCTGTATCCGGATTTCGCCGGCACTCGGGAGGGCGGCCTCGGCTACTTCGCCGGAGCTCTGTTCGTGCTGTTCGGATTCGGAACCTGGGTCATGGTGGTCCTCAACTGGCAGCACTGGCCGTGGACCGTACTGCGCATGAAGCAACCGCTGATCGGGCTGTGCGAGATCGCCTTCGTCGCCGTGCCGACTCTGGCGCTGTATTTCGTGTTCGGACTGCCCTCGGTCTCGCTCTCGGCCACCGATCCGCTGATGTCCGTCGACACCGCACTCGGCTGGTTCTACTCCATCGTCGTCTCGGTGATCCTCACCGGCCAGACCCTCGACAACTGGCCGTGGAAACTGGCCGGCGGCGGCGGACGGACCGCCCTGGCGGCGACGGTCGGCAACGCGGTTCTCGGCACCGCGATCTACTTCCTCATGGTCCCGCTGGCGAAACTCCTGGTCGGCTCGGACGCCACCGCCGAGCTCGGCTCCGTCATCGACCAGTTCCCAGCACAGATCGGAGTCTGCTGGGCCTTCTGGATGATTTTCTGGGCGAACGGCTTCGGCAATCGCTTCCCCGCGGCGGGACGAGCGGTGCTGACCTTCGCCTTGGCCATCGGCACGTTCCTGGCCTACTACTTCGTCGTCGCGGAGCACGTCCTGCACGAGCCCGTCGTGGCGGCAGGTATCTCCGGGACTGCTCTCGGGTTCATCGACTGGCTGGTGCTGTGGACGTTGATCTACGTCGTCGGATTCCAGTCGTTGGGGTTGAAGAAGCTGTCACCGGCATGAACCGCTGCAACGCATTGCAACTCTCGACCCAGCCCCACGAACGGAGTGTGCTGGGTCACATACAAGGCACCACGAATTGCTTAGGAGTTTTCATGACCCAGACCATCGAGCCGGTCGAGATCACCCGCACGCGCAGTCCACAGGAACGGGTCGACGCCTGGCTGTCGACGTTCGAGGAGGCACTGGTCGCCCGGGATGTTCCCCGCGTTGCCGGCATGTTCGCCGTCAGCAGCTTTTGGCGCGATCTCGTCACCTTCACCTGGAATCTCAAGACGGTAGAGGGGCGCGACGGCGTTTCCGACATGCTCTCCGAGCGGCTCGACGACACCGACCCGACGGGCTTCCGCACCACCGAGGCTCCCGACGAAGCGGACGGCGTGGTCTCGGCGTGGATCGAGTTCGAGACCGCGACGAGCCGCGGCAAGGGACACCTGCGCCTGACAGTGGACGCCGACACGGGAGAAGACGTGGCCTGGACTCTGCTGACCACGATGCAGGAACTCAAGGGCCACGAGGAGCGGCAGGGCGCGTCGCGCATCAAGGGTGCGGTGCACGGCTCGAATGCCGACACCCAGAACTGGGCCGAGAAGAAGGAGATCGAGGAGAAGGAGCTCGGCTACAGCGTGCAGCCGTACGCCCTCGTCGTCGGCGGAGGCCAGGGCGGCATCGCTCTGGGCGCGAGGTTCCGGCAACTGGGTGTGCCGGCGATCGTCGTCGACCGGGCCGAGCGCCCCGGCGACCAGTGGCGCGGGCGCTACAAGTCTCTGTGCCTGCACGACCCGGTCTGGTACGACCACCTCCCATACCTGCCGTTCCCGCCGAACTGGCCGGTGTTCGCGCCGAAGGACAAGATCGGCGACTGGCTCGAGATGTACACCAAGGTCATGGAAGTTCCGTATTGGAGCAAGACCACTGCGAAGTCCGCTACCTACGACGAAACCGCCAAGGAGTGGACGGTGGTCGTGGACCGCGACGGCGAAGAGGTGATCCTGCGGCCCAAGCAACTGGTGATGGCGACCGGAATGTCCGGCAAGAAGAACGTGCCGAACTTCCCCGGCATGGACGAATTCGAGGGCGAACAGCATCATTCCAGCGAACACCCCGGTCCCGACGCCTATGTCGGCAAGCGCGTCGTGGTGGTCGGCTCCAACAATTCCGCGCACGACATCTGCAAGGCACTGTACGAGACCGGCGTCGACGTGACGATGCTGCAGCGTTCGTCCACGCACATCGTCAAGTCCGATTCGCTGTGTGAGATCGCGCTCGGAGATCTGTACTCCGAGCGGGCCGTCGAGTCCGGAATGACCACGAACAAAGCCGATCTGACGTTCGCGTCGCTGCCGTACCGCATCATGCACGAGTTCCAGATTCCGGTGTATCAGCAGATCGCGGAGCAGGACAAGGACTTCTACGATCGGCTCCAGAAGGCCGGCTTCCAACTCGACTTCGGTGACGACGGCTCGGGCCTGTTCATGAAGTACCTGCGGCGAGGCTCGGGCTACTACATCGACGTGGGCGCATCCGAGCTGGTCGCGGACGGCAAGATCAAACTCGTTGCCGGACAGGTCGATCGGATCAGCAAGGCCGGGGTGGTCCTCGACGACGGAACCGAGCTCCCGGCCGATCTCATCGTCTACGCCACCGGCTACGGTTCGATGAACGGCTGGGTCGC
Organism: Rhodococcoides navarretei; assembly: GCF_038069675.1. Taxonomy (NCBI): domain Bacteria; kingdom Bacillati; phylum Actinomycetota; class Actinomycetes; order Mycobacteriales; family Nocardiaceae; genus Rhodococcoides; species Rhodococcoides navarretei. Next base: position 647,622 of record NZ_JBBPCN010000001.1, on the reverse strand, counting down.
CGATCTGATCGATCAGGAGACCGCGGACAAGGTCGGCAAGTGCTGGGGCCTCGGCTCGGACACGACCAAGGATCCCGGTCCGTGGGAGGGCGAACAGCGCAACATGTGGAAGCCGACGCAGCAGGAGAACTTCTGGTTCCACGGCGGCAATCTGCACCAGTCCCGGCACTATTCGCTCTACCTCGCACTGCAGATCAAGGCGCGCTACGAGGGCATCGACACCCCGGTCTACGGGCTGCAGGAAGTGCATCACCTGCGGTGACCCATGTGAGTGGAACTTCGTAGCAGGCTACGAAGTTCCACTCACGTGCGGCGAAGCCGCTCTACTCGTACAGGTCGATTGCCTGAGCCTTCTTGATCAGCGCATCCTCGGATCGCACCTGGGCGAGGTTGACGACTCGGGTCGGCAGCACCGAGGAGTACAGCCAGTCCGTCGCCACTCGCACTCGCGCGGAGACCGTCGGCAACGCATACAGGTGGTAGCCGCGGGCGACGAACTTCGCCACAGGTCCGGTCAGCGGAATTCCGAGAGGCTTTGCGACACCGTCGAATCCACCGAGATCGGCGACGAGCCCCAAGTCCTTGTGCTTGTACGGACGCGCCTGCCCGACGCCGAGTGACGCCGCGACGTTGCGTGCGACGGCAACGCCCTGACGCTGCGCGTGCTGAGCCGTCGGTGGTGTGGGCTTCGACGGGTCGGCAGCGAGGTCAGGAACTGCGGCCGCGTCGCCGATCGCCCAGACATCCGGTACCTCGGGGACGGTCATGTCCGCGCCGACGACGAGGCGCCCGCCCACAGTGGGCAGACCCAGCTGCGCGATGAGCGGGCTCGCCGCGACGCCTGCGCCCCAGACGAGGGTTCGCGACGGGATGACCTCGTCGTCGGTGAGCGTCACCGACGTTGCGGTCGCGGAGGCCACCGACACACCCAGCCGAACGTCGACGCCGCGTTCGGCGAGCACGGCGAGGGCCTCCTTGCCGAGTCGCTCACCGAGCTCGGGAAGTACCGCATCGGCCACATCGACGAGCACCCAGCGCACCTCCTCGGGATCGACGCTCGCCCACCGAGATGCGATACCGCGAACCCAATTCTGCATCTGCGCAACGAATTCGGTGCCCGTGTAGCCCGCACCCACCGCGACGACCGTCAACCGCTCCGCGCGTTCGCTCCGGCCTTCCGGGGTATCGGGCAGGGCATCCGCCGCGTCGAGCTGGGCCAGCACATGGTTGCGGATGTAGACGGCCTCACTCAAGGTCTTCAGACCGTACGCGTGCTCGTCGACGCCAGGGATGTCGAACTGCTTGGTCACCGACCCCGGCGCGAGTATCAGCTTGTCCCACTCCAGCGTCGAGTCACCGTCCGGACCGGTCACCGTCAACTCGCGGGCCTCGAAATCGACGGTCGTGACATGACCGAGCACCAACCTGGCGCGCGGCAGTGCCTGACGGGTCGAGACGGCGATATCCCGAGGATCGAGCACGCCGGTCGCGACCTCGGGCAGCAGCGGACTGTAGAGCAGGTAGTCGGTGGGGGCCACCAACGTCAGCACGGCGCGATCCGGCCCCAGCAGCTTCGCGAGCCTCTGCAGAGCATTGAAGCCGCCGAAGCCGCCACCGACCACCACCACGCGAGCAGGCCGCACGGGGACCGGAGAACTCGTACCGCCACCGGGAAGGAATCTGCGCATATCCGAGATTAACCCGCCTGCGAGCCACCTCGCAGACGACGTTCGGAGGTTGTAGCAGGAAGCTCAGCGCACCCCGTCCCACACCGCACGCGTTTCGGGTCTCGGATCGAGGACGACGCCCGGCTCGTTTCCGAACATCATCACCGCACGGTCGGTGCCGTACCGGTCCCAGCCGGGAGCGCCGTCGCGCACGAAGTCGACCCAGGCGCGATGCATCTCGTCGGCCACCTGCTGCGGCGGATTCGGCCCCGTGATGCGCGCGGTCTCGGGCTTGTGCAACATGTCGAACACGAACGGGATCTCGAGTGCGTGACAGGCCCCGAGTGCCCCGTCGAACAACGACGACCGCCACGTGAATTCGTAGACGAAGGCGTTTCCGGAACGGGCCTCGACCAGGCGTGTGGCCGGGATGCGGAAGAACCAGTCGGTCATGACGGCGATCATCAGCTCGCCGGCCGAGGCGTCGGGTAGCTGTTCGCGGTACCGGTCCAGCGCCGACGCGTCGGCCCGGTACCCGGCGAGAACCATCTTCATGTAGTCCTCGGTGAGGTGCGGGACTATTCCGGCCGGGACGATGAAGAACGCATGCTCCTCACTGGTGGTGCCGATCAACACGTCCACCTGCGAGCTCGCGCCGTCGCCGATGCGCGAAAAGGGCTGCGCCGGAACCACATCACCGTCGATGTACGGCTCGAAGGCCATCACGTTCAGGGCGAGCTCACCCCATGCTCCGGTCGGGGCCTCGGCCGTGATGCGATCGGACAGTTCGCGTTGGGCGTCCACCAACGCGTTCACCGGTACCGAACCCAGCCCGTCGACCGACGCCTCGACACCGAGCGAGGCCGCCAACGCAGCGGAGACCTTCGCCGCCGTCTCGGCGGTGATGACGTGGTGGCCGGCTCCACTCTGGAGGATTGCCCGTGCGAAAAGCCCGTCGGCGCGCGGCATCGACATCAGGGTGCCGACGCTCATCGCGCCCGCGGACTCCCCCGCGATGGTCACCCGCGCGGGGTCGCCGCCGTAGGAGGCGATGTGGTCACGCACCCATTCGAGGGCCGCGACCTGGTCCAGCATTCCGCGGTTGGCCGGGGCACCGTCGATCAGCGCGAAACCGTCGACACCGAGTCGGTAGTTGATCACCACAGCCACGACGCCGTCTCGTGCGAAGGCCGAACCGTCGTAGGTGGGAATGGCGTTGCTGCCGTTGACGAATGCACCGCCGTGAATCCAGACGAACACCGGTGCCGATCCACCGATATCGGGGGTGAAGACGTTGACGTTCAGGCAGTCGTCACCGGGTACGACGGGCTCGCTCAGGATCTCACTGGTCGGCGGCCGATATCCCACCTTGGGGACGGTGGCCCCGAGCTCGAGAGCGTCGCGAACCCCGCCCCACGTGGGCGGCGGCGACGGTGCCTGGAATCGACGGGGCCCGAACGGGGCCTCGGCGTACGGCACTCCGAGGAACGAGGTGATGCCGGCACCGGTCCGACCGCGAACCTGGCCCTGAGGTGTATCGACGGTGATCGTGTCCATACCTCATTACTACCCTGTTCGGATCGGACCGACGCCCTCAGGCGGTCAGACCAGTCGTGCTTCCGGCGAACCGGTCTTGCCCGCGTCGCGCTCCACGGAATCGCCGAGTGCATCGTCGATCTTCGCGAGTACGTCGGCGTCGAGCGTCACCTCGGAGGCCTTGACGTTCTCGGCGATCTGCTCGGGGCGCGAGGCTCCGACGAGCGCTGCCGCGATGTTGTCGTTGGCCAGTACCCAGGCAACGGCCAACTGCGCCATGGTGATTCCCAGGTCGTCGGCAATGGGCTTCAGTTGCTGCACCCGGGTGAGCGTCTGATCGTCGAGGTAGCGCTCGATCATCTTGTCGCCGCCCTTGTCGTCCGTGGCGCGCGACCCGTCGGGCAGCGGTTGGCCGGGAAGGTACTTGCCGGTGAGCACGCCCTGCGCGATGGGCGACCAGACGATCTGCGAGATGCCCAGTTCCTTCGACGTGGGGATCACCTGATCCTCGATGACGCGCCACAGTGCCGAGTACTGCGGCTGGTTCGAGATGATCGAGAAGCCGTTCTGTCGGGCGAGTTCCTGCCCGGCGCGCAGCTGATCGGCGGTCCACTCGGAGACGCCGATGTAGAGCGCCTTGCCTTGGCGGACGACGTCACCGAACGCGGCGATGGTCTCCTCCAGCGGGGTCTCGACGTCGTAGCGATGGGCCTGGTAGAGGTCCACGTAGTCGGTGCCGAGTCGACGAAGGGACGCGTCGATGCCTTCACGGATGTGTTTGCGTGAGAGTCCGGTGTCGTTGGGGCCCTTGGGCCCGACGGGGAAGTAGACCTTGGTGAAGATCTCCAGCGATTCCCGACGCTCCCCTTTCAGCGCGTCACCGAGCACCGTTTCCGCCGCTCCGTTGGCGTAGACGTCCGCGGTGTCGAAGGTGGTGATGCCTGCGTCGAGCGCAGCACGTACGCATTGGGTCGCGATGTCGTTCTCCACCTGCGATCCGTGGGTCAACCAGTTGCCGTAGGTGATCTCCGAAATCTTCAGTCCGCTGTGTCCGAGGTATCTGTAAGCCATGAAGAAAACGGTACTCCGATGACTTCGCGGTCGGCTGCTGGTCTACTCGGGTATGACACTTCGCGTACACAATCTGTCGGTCTCGCTCGACGGCTTCGCCGCCGGTCCCGATCAGAGCCAGGACAACCCCATGGGGGTCGACGGCATGGCGCTGCACCAGTGGGTGTTCGCCGACCGGTCCGACACCGAACACCCCGACGCCGATCAACGGATGCTCGACCTCGGCACCGAGAACATCGGCGCAACGATCATGGGCCGCAACATGTTCGGTCCGATTCGCGGCGAATGGCCGGATCACGGTTGGCGCGGCTGGTGGGGCGAGGAGCCGCCCTACCACCACCCGGTGTTCGTGCTGACCCACCATCCGCGGCCGCCACTGGAGATGGTCGGCACCACGTTCCACTTCACCGACGATCCCCTCGAGGCCGTGCTCGATCGTGCCCACGAAGCCGCGTCGGGCAAAGACGTGCGCCTCGGCGGCGGGGCGTCGACGGTGCGGCAGTACCTGAAAGCAGGGCTCGTCGATCACCTTCATCTGGCGGTCTCGCCGGTGATTCTCGGGGCCGGTGAACCGATCTACGACGGCTGGGACGTCTCGACATTCGAGCGAACGGAGACGGTTGGATCGGACCAGGTCCTACACGTCGTCTACCGCGCAGTCCGGTAGCGGTTCAGACCCCAGATCCCGACGCCTGCGAGCACGACCGTTGCGAATGCGCCACCCGTCGAGAGCCACGTTTCCGGCCAGGACGTGTCCGTGAGTGCAGAAGTCAGTGGCGTGTACGCCGTCCAGCCGTAGGTGACGACCATCGGCACGGTGATCGCCACCGGCACCGCGAGGCCGAGGGTCGCAGGCGTCGGGTCGGCCGGTGTGCACGCCACGTAGAGATACGCAGCGGCGGCCGGGAAGACCACCAGACTCACCACGTAGTGAACGTTGTCCAGCGGCGGCTGCTCGAACAGTGCCGTCGCGCAGACGACCGCCAGAATTGCGATACCGACCATCGGACGGCCCCAACGCAATCCGAGTGCGGCACCGGCCGCAACCGACACTGCAATGACGGCTACGAGTCCGAGTGTCCAGACCCGGGCCGAGACACTGATACCCACCCCCGACGTGGTGGTCGAGGTGAGCAACACGGCTGTTCCGGCGAGAACGACGATGCCGCCCCGACCGGGTAGCAGGCCGGCCGCCGCGAACAACACGGGTACGGCGAGGAGGCCGAAATACCAGCGACCGCCGAACCCGTAGTCGCTCTGGAACATGTCGAACACGAACACCGCATCGATCAGCAGCCCACCGATCGCGATCAGCAGTGTCGCCCAGATGGTGCGGATGTCGCGGTCGGGTGGTGGGCTCGCGGCCTGGTTTTCATTGCGCGCTGCCCACGCCACTGCCACGACCACCAGCACGCACAGCGCCGGAACGACCACCGGTGTGCCCATATCGGATTCGGTGAGGTAGTCGGCGTAGCGCCGTGGAACATCGGGGTAATGCAATGCCTCGACCGCACCGGCGCTGAGCAGTCCGACAAGGAACGACCCGGCCAGGAGCGCCTGACGAACTCGTTCACGATTCGCCCGTACCGCACTGCATCCCAACAGAACTCCGCCTGCCATCACCTCGGCGATGTCGGATTGGAACAGCAGGGCAGAGCCGCCGATGACGACAGCAGCGGCGATGGACAGTCCGGCCAGAATGCGGTGCCGACGAACGACCATCGCCGTACCCGACGCCAGAATCAGTGCGAGCGCAACTCCCACGCCGGCACTGGAGAACAACGCGCCGAAGCTGGTGCCGCCGAGTGTGTCGATGCCGTCGGACTGTATCGACAAGCCGGCCAGCAATCCGGTCAGAAGTACCCCGAGCGCAACCATGCCCGAATTATGCACTGCCGCCGCGATAGTCACGGGATGCCGCGAGGATCCTGTCGAGGGTGGCGGCGAAGGCGCGTAGTTCGCTCTCTCCCACAGCGGCTCCCACGGCATCGGACCACGCGTGTTGCGCATCTCGCAGCTCTGCAACGGTGTCGCGTCCCTTGGGGGTTGGCTCCAACAGCTTTGCCCGCTTGTGGTTCGGATTGTCGACGTACACGGCCCAGCCTTTGTCCACCAACAGATTTGCCGTCCGCTGTACGCTTTGCCGCGCCAACCCCAGCCCGACGCGGCGCGCGATGTCGGCCACGGTGAGGGGCTCGTCGAGGGTGGCCCCGAGGACCTGCCACCACGCCGGAGTCAGACCTGTCGGCTCGGTGATGTCGTGTGCGGCGGCGAGAAATTCACCGTTGAGCTCGAAGACGGGCAACACCAGGGCCGTGAGCGCATCACCCTCCGGAGTGCGTTGGCTCATGCGCCCGCCAGCTGGTCGTAGTATTTGCGTTCCCCCGTCGTGTAGAGGCCGTACCAGGCATCGACCACGGGTTGGGGAAACACGTTCAACCGCTCGAACACGAGCTTCGCGAACTCCAACGGGCTCACGCCACCTGCGGTGATCACGGTGCCATCAGTGACCGCTTTTTCGTCGCGGTAGTGCTCCGCTCCACGATATTCGGTTGCCTGCGTGAGGAACTCGGCGGCATTCGAGGTATGCGGCCGGTCATCGAGCAGTCCGGCCCGGGCCACACCCAATGTTGCCCCGCAAATCGCCGCGATCGGAGTGCCCGCCGCAACGAGTTCGGCGGCAAGCCTCAGCACCGGATCGTGACCGGAGTCCCAACTGGGCGCGCCGGGCAGAATCAGGGCATCGAGGGCCGGGAGGTCGGGCACGGCCATATCGGGAGTGATCCGCAATCCTCCCATCGTCGTGATGGCCTCCCCCGTCTCCGATGCGATGATCAGCCGGTTCGCGTCCGGGTCCTGCTCGCGAGCCATGGCCAGACCTGCGGTGAGGTATCCGTATTCCCAGTCGGCCATGGTGTCGGTGGCGTACAGAGCGATCGTTGTCATGTCGAGCCTCCACAATTTGACAGTGCGCTGTCACTTTGCACTCATGACAGTGCACTGTCAATAGATCACTGCCCGATCGGACAGGTTCTGTCGAAACGCGCGTCGAACCGGGCAGTCGGCGCTACCGTCACAGCACGACCAAGCGCCGGCCAACGGAGGTACGCGCGATGCACAGCGGTGCCGAGAAGCTCCGAGATTCCATCGCCAAGTCCTGGCAACGGTCGGCGCAGAGCGGTCTCGCACCGGCGGACACCCTGGAGCAGGCGAGTCTTCGTGACGTCGACCGTCGCAGCCGCCTCCTCGCCGCGGCAAACCCCATCCTCGATCGGATGGAGAGCGTGCTCGACGGCTCCGGGTACTGCGTCCTGCTCGCGGATCGCGATGCCCGGCTGGTCGATCTCCGTTTCGGAACCCATTCGCTACGAGATGCAGTGTCCTCGGTCGGCGCGGTCGTCGGCCGGTCGTTCACCGAACAGGCATCGGGCACCAATTCGATCTCGACGAGCTTCGAGATGCGCGCACCCTGTGCCGTACGTGCCGAGGAGCACTACATCGAGTCGATGAAGACCTTCAGTTGCTACGGCCACCCCCTGATCCACCCCGTCACACGCCGCATCGAGGGCGTCCTCGACATCACCTTCCTGGCCTCCGGTGACAACCCGCTACTCGAACCGATGCTCGTCCATGCCGCACAGGACATTCAGGGCCGGCTCCTCGAAGAGACCCGCTCCGGTGAACATCGACTGTTCCAGGCATTTCAGTACGCGTCCTCACAGCGTCGCGGTGCGCCGGTCATCGCGATCGCCGACGAGATTCTGCTCGAAAACACCAGCGCTGCAGCAATGATCGACACAGTCGATCATTCCGCACTGCGCGCGCTCACCGACGATTCGATTCGGCGCAGTGGCGTCGTACACGATGTGATCCTCAATTCCGGACTGCACGCGACCGTGCGCTGGGAGCGTCCGGTATCGGCCGCTGGAATCGTCATCGAGATCGATCCTCACGACACCGTCCGCACCCCTCTTCCCGCTCCGAAGATCCGAAAACCGTTGTGTGTCATCGGTGAACCCGGAACCGGAAAATCGACCACCCTCGCCCGACTGACAGCAACGACGTCACCGCACTGGTTCGACGCCGCAGATCTGGTGACGACGACCCCGGCCGTGTGGTTGACAGCCGTCGAGCATCAGGTCGAGGCCGCACACGATGTGGTGATCAAGAACGTGCACTTTCTCCCAGGTCCGGTGGCGAACCGGTTGCATTCGACTCTGTCGTCAGCCCGCGGGTGGTACGCGTTGTCGAGCTCGGCCGCCGACTCGGCCGAACTCGAACACCGCCAACTCCTTTCGCTGTGCGCCGACACCATCGAGCTGGCCCCGTTGCGTTCTCGCCGACACGAAATCCCGGACCTGGTCCGCGCCATCATGGCTGAGCTGGAGTCCCGCGCGCACTTCACGCCTGCGGCGTTGTCGGCGCTGATCGACTACGACTGGCCGGGCAACATCGGCGAACTTCGAGCCGAGGTCACCGAGGCCGCATCGCGTAGATCCGTCGGAGACATCACCGAACGGGAACTGGTCAGACCGCGCAAGAACGCGTCGACGACTCGGATGAGCACGCTCGACACCGCGATGCGCGACGCCATCGTGCACGAGTTGGCGCGGCAGGGCGGCAACAAACGCACGACGGCGGAAAGCCTGGGAATCAGTCGGACCACCCTGTACAAGCGGATGCGCGAGTTCGGCATCCTCGGCTGAGGTTGTCCACTTTCTGAACACTCGGCATCCGTGATCGGGGTCACACTCGTATGCATGGATGCACACACGACAACACGAGAGCAGCTCGACGCACAGTCGCTCTTCATCGGCGGCGAGTGGGTGGAACCCAGCTCGTCCGCCCGCATCGAAGTCCGTTCGGCAAGTAGCGAAGAACGCATCGGATCGGTACCCGAGGCACAGGAAGCCGACGTCGATGCGGCGGTGGCCGCTGCCCGCCGCGCATTCGAGGACCCCAGCGGTTGGAGCCGGTGGGAGCCCTCGAAGCGCGCCGACGCGATGGATCGACTCGCCGACGAGTACGAGAAGCGAGGCGACCAACTCGCCCGACTCGTGGCGGCGCAGAACGGCATGCCGATCTCCATTGCGGAGCAACTCGAAGGCGGCTTCCCAGTCGCCGTGATGCGGTACTTCTCGGGCCTCACGCGAACCGCGCAGTTCGAAGAATCTCACCCCCACCTGATGGGCGGGACGACGACGGTTCGACGCGAGCCGATCGGCGTCGTCGGTGCCATCGCACCGTGGAATTTCCCGCAGACTCTGGCCGCGTTCAAGTACGCACCGGCCCTCGCAGCCGGCTGCACCGTCGTCCTCAAGCCGTCTCCCGAGACGGTGCTCGACTCGGTTGTGTTGGCGGAGGCCATCATTGCCGCTGGGTTGCCGCCCGGCGTCATCAACATCGTTCCCGGTGGCCGTGAGATCGGTGCCCATCTGGTCTCGCATCGAGGCATCGACAAGGTCGCGTTCACCGGCTCCACCGCAGCCGGGCGGTCCATCGCCGAAACATGTGGCCGCCTGTTGCGCCCGGTGACCCTCGAACTGGGCGGCAAGTCGGCGTCGATCATCCTCGACGACGCGAATCTCGATCTCGCCGAGATCGGCGAGAACCTCTTCGGTGCAACGTTTCTCAACAACGGTCAGACATGCTTCCTCGGTACCCGCGTCCTCGCGCCGCGCTCCCGCTACGACGAGGTGGTCGGCATGATGGAAGCGTTCGCGAATTCACTGGCCGTCGGCGACGCGCTCGACCCGGCCACCCAGATCGGCCCGATGGCCAGCGAGCGGCAGCGCGATCGCGTCGAGGGCTACATCGCGAAAGGCAGCGGCGACGGCGCTCGGCTCGTCACCGGCGGCGGTAGACCCGCAGACCTCGATCGCGGCTGGTTCGTTCAACCGACGATCTTCGCCGACGTCGACAACAACCACACCATCGCGCAGGAAGAGATCTTCGGGCCCGTCCTGTCGATCATCCCGTACGGCGACGAAGCCGAGGCGATCAGCATTGCCAACGACTCCGATTTCGGGCTCGGCGGATCCGTCTGGACCGCCGACGGCGAGCGAGGTTTCGACGTGGCCAAACGAATTCACACCGGAACCATCGGCATCAACCACTACATGGTGGATCCCTCGTCCCCGTTCGGCGGGGTCAAGGACAGCGGAATCGGGCGCGAGCTCGGGCCCGACGCCATCGGCAATTTCCAACACGTCAAATCCATCTACCGCTGAATCGAACTCAGGAGAATCTCTGTGAAGACCAAAGCAGCAGTACTGTTCGAGCCGCACAAGCCGTTCGAGATCATCGAACTCGACATGGACGGCCCCGGCCCCGGTGAAGTCCTGATCAAGTATGTCGCAGCAGGACTGTGTCATTCGGATCTACATCTGCTCGACGGCGACCTGCCACCACGCTTCCCCATCGTCGGCGGCCACGAGGGCTCCGGCATCATCGAGGAAGTCGGTCCCGGCGTAACCAAGGTCAAGCCCGGCGATCATGTCGTCTGTTCCTTCATCCCGAACTGCGGCACCTGCCGCTATTGCTCGACGGGCCGACAGAACCTGTGCGACATGGGCGCAACGATCCTCGAGGGCTGCATGCCCGACGGCACGTTCCGTCGCCGCGACAGCAAGGGCACCGAATTCGGAGCGATGTGCATGCTCGGTACCTTCTCCGAGCGCGCCACCATCTCCCAGCATTCCGTCGTCAAGATCGACGACTGGTTGCCCTTGGAGACAGCAGTTCTCGTGGGCTGCGGCGTTCCGTCCGGCTGGGGCACCGCCGTGTACGCGGGCGGTGTACGCGCAGGTGACTCGGTGATCATCTACGGCATCGGCGGCCTCGGCATCAATGCCGTTCAGGGAGCAGTACATTCGGGTGCGAAGCATGTACTCGTCGTGGATCCACTCGAGTTCAAGCGCAACCAGGCACTGAAGTTCGGTGCGACTCACGCGTTCGCGGATGCCGCGTCGGCCCAGGAGAAGTTGACCGAACTCACGTGGGGCCAGGGAGCGGACCAGGCTCTGATTCTGGTCGGAACCGTCGACGAGGAGGTCGTGCAGGCCGCGACCGCGGCAATCGGTAAGGGCGGCACCGTCGTCATCACCGGCCTCGCAGATCCCGAGAAGCTGACGGTGCACGTGTCCGGCACGGATCTGACGTTGAATCAGAAAACGATCAAGGGCACGCTCTTCGGGTCGGCGAACCCGCAGTACGACATCGTGCGCTTGCTACGCCTGTACGACGCCGGGCAACTCAAGCTCGACGAGCTGATCACCTCGACCTACTCCCTCGAACAGGTCAACGAGGGCTACCAGGACCTCCGTGACGGCAAGAACATGCGCGGGGTGATTCATTTCTGAAACACGCTGCGGCAGTAATGCGGTCGAGTGCGCTGGATGGCACTCGACCGCACCGTCGTGTGCGGGACGTCGTCGCTGATGCTGCCGTACATCCGACTGTACGGACGATGGTCATTCGATAGCAATCCAGTCGACCGGCAACACTCGCGTTGCCCGAGCGCGCGGATCCACCTCGTCCAGATAGATCCGGCATGCCTCGTGATAGCGCTGATCGAAGGCCCGACCTGCCGCCTCCGGGCCACCGAGCGCCTCCGCATCCCTGTCGATACCGCGGGCCCGTGCGACGTCCATGGGAGTGTCGACGAAGACCGTGTAGTCCCAGTAGTCGGGCAGCGGCGGCCGATGCAGAAACGTTCCGTCCACCACCACGATCGCATCGGCCGACACCGGTTCGAGCGGATCATCGACCGCCTCATCTGTCGCCAGATCGATGATCCGACGCCGAATCGCACCGCTTCCGTTCGGTCCCAACGGAATCAGGACGTGTTCACGTAGTGCGTCGAAGTCGTATGCATCCCGGTAGTAGCCGAGAGCCGACGCTCGCCCCTGCCGATACCGGTGGACGCGACGGTGATGAAAGCCGTCCATCGTCACATGCACGGCTGGGCGCCCGTGCGCCGCAACGGCAGCCACCAGCCATCGCGCGCAGGTGGACTTTCCCGCAGCCGTCACTCCGTCGATCGCCACCCGTAGCGGATGCCCCGGATCCCGGGAGAGCACGTCCCGCACCATGTCATCGACGACGTTCATGGGTCGAGGGTAGTCGATCGGCGTACTCAACCAAGTGGTTGACTACGGTCGGTGAGCGGCCTATTCTCGGCAACAACACACAGCGAGGAACCTCATGAACGATCGAACAGAGCAGCTCAACAGAACGTTTGCGGCGCTGGCCGATCCCACTCGACGTGACATCGTCGCCCGGCTCGCCGGCGGTGACGCGAACGTCAGCGAATTGGCCGAGCCGTACGAGATGAGCCTGCAAGCGGTGTCCAAGCACGTGAAAGTGCTCGAGGACGCCGGATTGGTCACGCGTAGCAGGGACGCGCAGCGTCGGCCGGTGCATCTCGATGCCGAGGTGTTCGGCCTGATGGCGAAATGGATCGAGCGCTATCGCCAGGAAGCCGAGCAGCGATATCGACGCCTCGACGCCTTGCTGGACGGCATCGCAGAGGACAAGAGCACCGAGACGAAGGAAGTGTCATGACTACACCCGAAACCGAGATCGTTGCGGACGAGAAAGTACCCACGATCGAGATCGTCCGAGAGTTCGACGCGACGCCGGAGCGGGTGTTTCGCGCTCACATCGACCCCGAACTGTACCGACAGTGGGTGGGCCCCAGATCGTTGACCACGCGAATCATCAAGTGGGAGGGACACACCGGAGGTGCCTGGGCGTTCGCCAACGACCGGGACGGTGAGGAGATCGCGGCCTTCTTCGGCAGCTTTCACGAAGTGCGGCCGAACGAGCGGATCGTGTGGACCTTCACCTGGGAGGGTGCACCGGATTCGGTTGCGCTCGAGACGCTCACTTTCGAGCGTCGAGGCGACGGCGGTACGCGGCTGAGAGTGACGAGTGCATTCTCGGACTTCGCTTCTCGCGACGGCATGCTGTCGAGTGGCATGGACGTCGGTGTGAAGGAGGGCTACGACAAGCTCGACGAACTCCTCCAGCAGCACACCGGTCCGGCCCAGCAGCACGCACAGGACGCGGCAAGGTTCTCCGCATTGGTCGGGTCCGCATCGCCCGAGGACTGGTCCCGCCCGAGCCCGGTATCGGGCTGGGCCGCAGTCGATGTCGTGAAGCACCTGATCGAATGGTCTCGCGGCTTTCTTGCAGGCGGCGCAGGAATCGAGTTCGAGACCCTCGACATCGAGGCCGACCCAGCCGCAGCCTGGACACAGCACGTCGCCGACATCCAGTCGGTTCTCGACGACCCAGCCGGCCGCGTGTTGAGTAATCCGCACACGGGAGACATGCCGGTGGACAAGGCAATCGACATGTTCTACACCGCAGACGTCTGGATGCACTCCTGGGACCTGGCGAAAGCCCTTGGCCGAGAGCCAGATCTGGGTCAGGAACGCTGCGCTGCTGCACTCGAGGCCATGCAACCGATGGAACAGATGCTGCGAGACAGCGGGCAGTACGGCCCCGCGGTCCCCGTCGCCGACGACGCTTCCCCACAGGACAAGTTGATGGCCTTCATCGGCCGAGACCCGGCGTGGCAGCCGGGTCTCTGACCAACGTTCAGAGGTACTTCTTCAGCTCCATTTTCGCGATCGACATCTTGTGCACCTCGTCGGGACCGTCGGCCAGACGCAGGGTGCGGATGTGGGCATACATCATCGCGAGCGGGAAGTCGTTGGACACTCCGCCGCCGCCGTGGACCTGGATGGCACGGTCGATGATCTTCAGCGCCATCTCCGGTGCCGCAACCTTGATGGCTGCGATCTCGGTGCGCGCTTCCTTGTTCCCGACGGTGTCCATCAGGTACGCAGCTTTGAACGTGAGCAGTCGCGTCTTCTCGATCTCGATGCGCGCCTCGGCGATCCAGTCCTGAATGTTCGAGCGCATCGCCACCGGCTTGCCGAACGTCACTCGCGATGCCGCACGGCGACACAGCAATTCGAGCGCACGTTCGGCGACACCGATGGTGCGCATGGCGTGATGGATACGGCCGGGCCCCAAGCGAGCCTGGCTGATGGCGAAGCCCTCACCCGGTCCCTTCAGCACGTCCTTCGCGGGCACTCGCACATCCTCGAAGAGCACCTCGGCGTGGCCCTCGCGATCGATGTAGCCGAATACCGGCAGGTTGCGCAGAACGGTGACCCCGGGTGCGTCGATGGGCACCACCAGCATCGATTGCTGACGGTGCGTGGCCGCCTCGGGATCGGTCTTGCCCATGACGATGAGCACCTTGCAGTTCTTGTGCATCGCATTGGACGTCCACCACTTGCGTCCGTTGAGGATGAAGTCGTCACCGTCGCGGTCCATCTTCATCGCGATGTTCGTGGCGTCGGAGCTGGCCACGTCGGGTTCGGTCATCGCAAAGGCAGAGCGAATAGTGCCGTCCAACAACGGCTTCAAGTACTTCTCTTTGTGCTCGTCGGTGCCGAAGAGCGTGAAGACTTCCATGTTGCCGGTGTCGGGTGCGTTGCAGTTGCACGCCTCAGGGGCGAGCAGGCTGCGGCCCATGATCTCGGCGAGCGGCGCGTATTCGAGGTTGGTCAGACCTGGACCCCACTCCGGATGCGGGTGGAACAAATTCCACAGTCCACGCGAGCGCGCTTCCTTCTTCAGGTCCTCGAGGATCGGCGGGTGGAAGTGCGGGTCCCCGGCTTCGAGCATCTGCTGCTCGTACACCGCCTCGGCCGGATAGACGTGAGAGTCCATGAACTCCAACAGATCCGACTCGTACTTCTTCGCACGGTCGGAGGTCTCGAAAAATGCCACGGTGGGCCCCTATCGGTTGTTGTCGAGCAAGCTGTCCTGGTAGCGACGCATGCCGCGCAACCACCGGTCGTAGTCGGCACCCTTGTTGCGGTACATGTCCAGTACGTTCTCGTGCGGCAGGATGAGGAACTGCTCGCGGTCCATGGCGTCGAGCACCACATCGGCGACGTCGAGCGGTTCGAGTACGGCTCCGGCGCTCAGCACTGCCGCAGTTGCCGCCGCTCCCAACGCATCTCCGGATTCGCGTCCCTCGTAGAGCAGTTTGGTGTTGACGCCCATCGGGCACAGGCAGCTGACGCGAATACCCCGATTGCCGTAGGTGACGTTGAGCCACTCGGCGAATCCGACTGCCGCGTGCTTGGTCGTCGCGTACGTCGCCGAACCGATCTGAGTGAGCAGACCGGCCGCAGACGCAGTGCTGACGAAGTAGCCCTCACCGCGCTCGAGCCACCCCGGCACCAACAGTTGCGCGGCGCGGATGTGGGCGCGCACATTGATGTCGAACGAGAGGTCCCAGTCCTGCTCTGCGGCGTCGAGTCCGGGTGCGCCGCTGATGCCCGCGTTGGCGAAGTAGAGGTCGACGGGGCCGAACGAATCCTCGGCCAGACTGATCAGCCGTCGGATGTCGTCGGTGTTCGACGCGTCCGCTGCCGCAGCGACGGCCGTTCCAGGCCGGTCTCGTTCGATGGCGTCGGCCACGGATCGGGCGGTGGTCTCGTCGACGTCGGAGACGACGACGCGCGCGCCGTGCTCGGAGAGTCGAGCGGCGATGGCACCGCCGATTCCGCCACCACCGCCGGTGACGATGGCGACTTTGCCTGCAACCTTCATGCCCCAGGTATAGTTGAAGTCAGATTCAAGTTCAACCCTGGTTGCATGAACACGCTGGTCAAAGGGTGTTCTCTATGCCCGGGGACGCGTCGGATCGGTTATCCACCCCGACCACGAACCCGGATACAGCGCAGCATCGATGCCCACCAACTCGAGCGCGAGAATCTGATGTGCGGCCGTCACCCCGGATCCGCAGTAGACAGCGACGTCCTTTCCCTCCGGCACAAGTCCACCAAATGTGCCATTGAGTACCTCGGGTGCCAGGAACCGCCCGTCCTCGTCGACGTTCTCGGTCGTCGGTCGGTTGACTGCACCCGGGATGTGACCGGCCACATGATCCACCGGCTCTACTTCCCCGCGAAATCGTTCGGCTGCCCGGGCGTCGAGCAAGATGTTGTTCTGCGCGAACTCGAGCACGTCGTCGACATCGAGAACGCGTGCGAGCGACGGCTTGGCGGTGAACGATCCGGCCGCGACGATCGACGGTTCAGTACCGGTTGGGAATCCGGCCGCGACCCACTCGGCGAGGCCACCGTCGAGCACGCGCACGTCCGCATGGCCGTAGTAGCGCAGCAACCACCATGCCCGCGCCGCGGCTGTCGCCGGGCCTGCGTCGTAGACCACCACGGATGAGTCGTCGTTCACCCCTGCGCCGCGCATCGCTGCGACGAAGGTCTCCTCGTCGGGCAGCGGATGCCGGCCACGGTCATCTGGGTCGTTCCTGCTGGCTCCACTCCCGTCATCCGCCGGTGCCGCCAATTCGGTGCCGAGGTCGACGAATTGTGCAGTCGGGATGTGCCCCGCCTCGTAACCTGCTCTGTCGCTACCGTTCTGGAGAGTCCACCGTATGTCCAGGACCACTGGGCCACGTCCCATCTCGAAGAGGTCGTGCAATTCGGCAGCAGAGATCAGCGGAGAAGGGCTCATAAGGCTCCGACGCTAACAGCCCGGTGCCGGGAATAGCCCGGTGTTCGGGCAGGTTGTGCGCAGGCGTGACCGAAACTGCATCCACAACAGAGCATCTGTCCACCGCCGGGCTCTTCGAGCCGTTCGAGGTCAAGTCGCTGAAGCTGCGCAATCGCTTCGCCATGGCCCCGATGACGCGTGCCTTCTCACCCGACGGCATACCCGGCCCGGACGTGGCCGAGTACTACCGCAAGCGCGCAGCAGGTGGCACGGGCCTCATCATCACCGAGGGCACCTACATCCCCGATCCCGCTGCGGGCCCCCACACCCGCGTCCCGAGGATCTACGGTGACGCCAGCCTCGAAGGCTGGAAAGGTGTCGTCGACGCCGTGCACGCCGAGGGCAGCGCGATCATCCCGCAGCTGTGGCACCTCGGCGTCGAGCGCGGCACCGAGTCTCGCCTCTTTCCGGACGTCACCACGGTCAGCCCGTCCGGTATCGCACTCGACGGCTCTTCGGTGGGTCGGGCATTCACCGACGCAGACCTCGACGAACTCACCTCGCAGTGGGTGCAGGCCGCGGTCAACGCGAAGAACACCGGCTTCGACGGCCTCGAACTGCATGGTGCACACGGGTATCTGCTCGACGAATTCCTCTGGGCCACCACCAATGTGCGCGCGGACGAGTTCGGCGGCTCTCTCGAAGCTCGGACCAGGTTCCCCGCGCAGGTCGTTGCCGCGATTCGTGCGGCCGTCGGCGAGGACTTCGCCATCGTGTACCGATTCTCGCAGTGGAAGAGCAATCACTTCGACGCTCGGATCGCACAGAACCCCGAAGAGCTCGGACGCGTCCTGACGCCGCTGGTCGACGCCGGAGTGGATGTCTTGCACGCCTCGACCCGACGCCACTGGGATCCGGCGTTCCCCGAGCTGGACGGCAACGACGGAAAGCTCGGCTTGGCCGGGTGGACCCGCAAGCTCACCGGTGTCCCGACGATCACCGTCGGATCGGTCGGCCTCGATTCGGTGTTCACGTCGGCATGGTCGGAGGACGCCGCATCCGGCGTCACCGGGCTCGATGCACTGGTCGGTCAGTTCAAGGACAACGAATTCGATCTGGTGGCCGTCGGACGTGCACTGCTGTCCGACCCGGATTGGGTGAACAAGGTGGGCGACGGCCGCGTGGACGAGCGCATCGAATTCACGCGCGATCACATTCAGCACTTGGTCTGACGGAGAGAGCACGGGGATTCACGGCAGCATCGCCTAGAACGGCGGTGCTGCCGTGTCGTCTGTCTCGGGTTGTTGGTTGTCGGGTGGGTCGGGGTAGGCGATGATGCCGGACCGTCTGGGTTTGGTGGGGATGTGTGGTCTCAGGTCGTTGCCGAGGATTGGTACGGCGGTGCCGTTGGCGGGCAGGGTGATTCGGGTGGTCTTCGAGATGGAGGTCCACAGGATCGCCCCGCCGGGGAGCATGACGGCTGTCCAGTAGCCGGCGGTTTGACTGTGTGGTGGAACTCGCACAGGCATTGGAGGTTGTTGATAGTGGTCCAGCCGCCGCCGAGGGGGTTGGTGTGGTCGAAGGGATTGATGTGGTCGAGTTGGCAGCGTGCGGCGGGACGGTGACAGCCAGGGAAGCGGCAGTGGCGGTCGCGGAGCCGGACTGCCGCGGTCGTCAGGGCGTCGGGTCGATAGATCAGGGCCCGGTCGGTCAGTGGGTCGCGGGCGACGGATTTTCCGAGGGTGGGGTCGGCGGCGATGGCGGCTTCGAGGGCTGCGGCGAGGGAGGCGTTGCCGAGGTAGATACCTGAAGGTGTGCGGCCTGCAGTATGGATCGTCGGTTGGTTACGCCGGATTGCGGACGGCAGGTCGAGGGCAGAGCTGTGCCGTGTGCCCCGGCCGACGGGGGTGTGGGTGCAGAACAGAGCTGCGGCAGAGGTCAGTGATCCCAGCCGACGCGAGTGTGGGTTGTCGCCGGCCGCAGCGGATCCTGTTCCTGGTGCCGGGCCTTCGGCCGACGCCGGACCGGATGCTGCAGAGCCCGATGTTGTGGAGCCGAATGGTGTTGTGGACGAGCGTGATTCCGAACAGCTCGACGCGATACCAGGTGCCGGCGATGTCCGTGGCCCAGGTGATTGCGATGCTGTCGCGGGTTCAGACGATGCGGCTGCCTCTGGGTTGGTGTGAGACTTTGCCGCCGCTGACGGGTCGGTCACCGGTGACCCTGCACGTGTTGCTGCGTGCTTCCGGACAGAATCGGCGGCACCTGGGTCGGGAGTTGCCGACGGGTCGGCTGCAGATATGGGCGCGGACCCGTCGGACTCGTCGGACTCGTCGGACTCGTCGGCCTCACCGTTTTCCCCGACATCGCCAGTCTCGTCGACCTCATCTGCTGGTGCCGCTGGTGCCGGTGTCGAGGTGTCCACGGGTGCACGCGCAGGAGCAGGTGTAGGTGAATTGGCCGAGGTCGGTTCGGTCGAGGGATCTGCCTCCTCCCCCGAATCCGTAGCCGACCCCATTCCCTCAGCATCATCAGCAGCCGAATCCACGTCTGCGTCTGTGTCTGCGTTGGCGTTGGTACCTGCGCCTGCGCCTGCGTCCGCTTCCGCTACTGTTGCCGTCTCGGGTTCGGTTGCAGCCCTTGCGCTCTCGCCGTCCGAGCGTCGTTCCCATTCCCCGGTTTCCGGGTTCTGCGCAGCCAGTCCCAACTTCTCGGCGAGGGTGACTGCTTCGGTGAGCAGGATCTGCCACTGACTATTGCGGGCGAGTTCCTGCGCGAGATCCGGATCGATCGAACCATGACCGGCCAGATACGCGGGGTCGGCGAGCAGTCCGATGAGGGTGGCGATGTCGACGGTGATCATCGTCAACGGCACCCGGCGATCCGGCAATGCCGCATCTTTTTTCGGGCAGTCATCACGTTGGCACAGGCATGCCAACCGGGATTCGCCGTGCATGCGCGCCATGAACGCATCACACAGGCGATCTTGCTTTCCTCGGGGGTCTTTCGGGCAGAGCGTGTCGGCCATCTCCTCGAGCAGCTGCCAGGCCGCCGCCGCCTCGGGTGCGGTCAACTCCGCTCGAATCCGCGCCAACTCACCGGCCGGGCTGTAGGAAACATGGCGGAATCGTTTCGCGAACTCCCGTAGTGCTGCCGCTTCCTCCGGGGCGACCCGCAGAAGGATGTCCCAGATCTCCTTCTCCAACGGACCGGGCGAATTACGTTGCGCTGCTTCGACGATCTCGTCCTCGATGGACGTGATGATCCCGTCGGAGAGGTTGTCGAGGATCCGGCACACCATCCGCACTCGCGGCAGGTCGATCTCCCCGGCCTCGAATGCCTTCTTCACCAGAAGGAGCCGGGTGTGCAGGGCAACGCCGACGGACACATACGATTCGGCGACGGTGGCCGAGCAACCCAACGCGGTTGCCATTTCGGTGCGCCCGTATCGGCTGTAGTGCTTGTACTTGGTGTCGCGGGTGATCCAGCTCCGATGGACGTCGTAGCAGGCGGAGATTTTGCGGAACGCGTGACGATTTTCTGCCCGCGCAGCGGCAGTCAACGCCTCCAGCGACACGGTCGGTACTGCACCCATTTTTCACCCCCCGGTGACCCGAAACAGGAACGCATGTTCGAACTGGAAGAACAGTAACCCGAGCCACCGACAGAAACGGAGAACGCAGATTCGACGTAGCTGACCTGCCACTATCGGAGTGAATCGTTCTACACTCCACTTCATGACCGAGCCCGATTCCACAGCGGCCGAGCTGGCTGCGTTGCGCGCCCAGGCAAACGAAGGCAATCAGGATGCACTCGACCAGTTGGTCGAACTCGCAGGCTCTCGAAACGACCTCGACGAACTGCGCTCTCTCGCCGACGCAGGCAGTACCGACGCCATCGACATCCTGGTCGAACTGGCCGGCGAACGCGGCGATCGAGTGGAGCTGCAGAGGTTGGCCACCGCAGGCAGTCAGGACGCCGCGGACATCCTGGTGGAGATCGACAGCTAAGCGGGCCGCTCCCCCAGTTGCACGGTGAGTCGATGTGCCGCGTCGAGCAGCATCTTGCCCAGCTCCCGGCGTCGATCCTCGCGGAATCGCGTCTCGACTCCGGTCAGGCTCAGGGCCCACGCCGGCTTGTCGGCGCGATCGAACACGGCGGCACCGAGTCCCCAACTGCCCTCCACGAGCAGCGCCGGATTGACGGCGAATCCTGTGGTGCGGGTATGCGCTATCCGCCTGCGAATCTCCACGGCGGCGTGACTCTCTCCCCACTCCGGCACCAAATCTACGCCACCCAGATACTCGTCGACCTCCCGATCCGGTAGGTGCGCAAGAATGGCCAACCCAGCGGACGCCACTCCGAGCGGCAGCCGAATTCCCTCGTACAGAACGTGCGAGCGCAACGGAAAACTTCCCTCCACTCGAAGCAAGCACACCGTCTCCGCCCCACGCCGGGCCGACAGAAACGCACTCTCGCCGCTCTCGGTAGCCAACGCCTGCACTATCTTTCGTGCTTGGTCGGTGATGTCGTACCGCAGTGCCGCCATCGATCCCAGCAGATATATCTCCGGGCCCAGCGACCAGCGTCCTGTACCGGCGTCACGATCCACGAATCCCTGTTCCGCAAGCGTGGACAGTAAGCGATGTGCGGTGGGTCGAGCAATACCGGCCGCCTTCGCGAGCGCAGTGGTCGAGGCCCCCGACGGCTCCTCGCTTCCCGCTGCGCGCAGCAACGAGCAGATCTTGCCGATCACACTTGCGTTGGCATCCGGTGACGTCACCCGGCCATTCTACGTCCACTCACTGGACGCCAAATCCCCATCCGTTCATCGAACGAGCAATAGACAGTATTTGCTTCACCGAAATGCACAGCTCAGGTTCACTGAGTGCAACGTTTGCTCACCGAACACATCAGGAGCTGCAAGTGACTGGAAAGACCTACGCGTCCGCCGCCGAGGCGGTCGCGGACATCGGCCGAGGAGCGACCATCGCGGTCGGCGGATTCGGGCTGTGCGGCATACCCGACGCCCTCATCGACGCTATCGCCAACACCGACGCCGACCAGCTCGAAGTGTTCTCCAACAACTGCGGCGTCGACGGCTACGGCCTCGGAATTCTGTTGGCCGCCGGACGCATTCGCCGAGTCACCGCCTCGTACGTCGGAGAGAACAAGGAGTTCGCCCGGCAGTATCTCGCCGGCGAGCTCGAAGTCGAGCTGACCCCGCAGGGCACACTCGCCGAACGACTGCGCGCCGGCGGCAACGGCGTACCCGCATTCTTCACACCCGCCGGGGTCGGCAGCCCCATCGCCGACGGTGGAATGCCGTGGCGCTACGACCCCGACGGCTCCGTATCGATCGCGTCACCGCCCAAGGAGACCCGGGTGTTCGGCGACAAGCGCTACGTTCTCGAAGAGTCGATCAACGCCGACTTCGCACTGGTGCACGCCGAAACTGGCGACACAGCAGGCAATCTCGTCTTCGACAAGACCGCGATGAACTTCAACCCCCTCGCCGCAATGGCAGGCAAGATCACCATCGCGCAGGTCGAAAACCTCGTCGAACCGGGCGAGCTGGACCCAGCCCACGTACATCTTCCCGGAGTGTTCGTCCAACGTGTCGTGCATACCGGGCCACAGGACAAGCGCATCGAAAAGCGCACCGTCAGTTCAGGAGTTCGAGCATGAGTGCAGGGTGGACGCGCGACCAGATGGCCGAACGCGCCGCAGCGGAGATGATCGACGGCGAGTACGTCAACCTGGGCATCGGACTGCCCACGTTGATTCCGGGGTATCTGACCGACGCCGTCGAGGTCACTCTGCACTCGGAGAACGGCATCCTCGGCACGGGGCCCTACCCCACCGAGGACGAGGTCGACGCCAACCTCATCAACGCAGGAAAAGAGACCGTCACCGTCAATCCCGGTGCCGCATACTTCGACTCGTCGCTGAGCTTCGGCATGATCCGAGGCGGACACATCGACACCGCGGTGCTCGGCGGCATGCAGGTCTCCCGCACCGGCGACCTCGCCAACTGGATGGTGCCCGGCAAGATGGTCAAGGGCATGGGCGGCGCGATGGACCTCGTCCACGGGGCCCGACGCGTCATCGTCGTCATGGAACACACCGACCGCGACGGCAATCCCAAGATTCTCGACGCCTGCACGCTCCCGCTCACCGGCCAAGGCGTCGTGAATCGCATCATCACCAACCTCGCCGTCATCGACGTCGTCGGCGACGGCACCCTCGCACTGGCCGAACTCGCACCCGGCGTGACCACCGAGCAGGTCACCGCGGCAACAGGATCCGAGCTCACGATCACGTGACACGACTGTGGGCTCGAACGCGACGAACACGTTCGAGCCCACAGGGTTTCGCGCTAGTCGGGGATCATGTCGAAGGTGTCCGGGTTCGGGCCGTTACGGCCCTGCTCACCCTTGTCCAGTGCCGTGATGGCGTCGACATCGGCCGAGCTGAGCTCGAAGTCGAAGATCTCGAAGTTCGCCTTGACACGCTCCGGCGTCACCGACTTCGGGAAGATGATGTTGCCACGCTGAATGTGCCAGCGAAGCACCACCTGCGCAACGGATTTGCCTGCTGCGTCGGCGATTCGCTGCAGTTCGGGATCGTCGAGAACGTTACCCTGAGCGATCGGCGACCACGCCTCGGTGGGAATGGCGTGTTCGCGGCCGTAGGCCCATACGTCGTGGTTGACGAAGTACGGGTGTACCTCGATCTGGTTCACCGCAGGGACCGTATCGGTCTCCTCCGCGAGGCGATCGAGGTGCGCGGGCTGAAAGTTGGAGACACCGATGTTGCGGGCGCGGCCGTCGGCGGCGAACTCCTCCAACGTCTTCCACGTGGACACGAAGTCGCCGTCGTAGCGGGTGGGCAGCGGCCAGTGGATGAGGAAGAGATCGACGTAGTCGGTCCCGAGGTCGCTGAGCGTCTTGTCGAACGCCGAGCGCGCGTCGTCGGGCCGGTGGAAACCGTTGTTGAGCTTGCTGGTGACGAACACCGATTCGCGGTCGATGCCGGAGTTGCGAATGCCCTCACCGACCTGCTTCTCGTTGCCGTACATCTCCGCGGTGTCGATGTGTCGGTAGCCGATCTCGAGCGCCGTCTCGACCGCCTTCGCGGTCTCGTCAGCGTCGATCTGGAAGACGCCGAAACCGAGCTGGGGAATCTGCTTGCCGTTTCTGAGCGTGACGTTGGGTACCTGAGTCATATCGCCGGGGTGCCCGCCCACTCGCGCCTTCAAACCGGGTGAAATGATGCGTGCGTGATAGTGCAGCGCATCCGGCGCGTCGTCGACGGAATTGCCGAGAAAGTCGGCCGGTCCACCTCCGCTCTGACTGCTCCCGAGCACCAGTTCGACCCGGCGCACCCGTGGTTCCTCACCGCACCCGAGCGGGGAAACGACGACACCCGAATCTCGGCGTGGACCGAGGGCAACCGCGTCGAGAATCTGGTGCACGGCAAAACCTACTTCGCTGCACTCGCACGAGCCCTGGAGCAGACCGAGCGTGACGATCTGGTGCTCTTCACCGACTGGCGCGGGGACCCGGAGCAGCTGCTCACCGACGACGGAGTGACCGTCGAAGATGCCCTTACCTCCGTCGCGCACCGCGGCGGAGTCGTCAAGGGCATGGTGTGGCGCTCCCACATGGAGACCCTCGGTTTCACCGGCCCGAAGAATCGCAAGCTCGCGCTGCGGCTCGAGGAGGCGGGCGGCGAGGTCATTCTCGACCAGCGCGTGCTGGTCACCGGAAGCCACCACCAGAAGTTCGTCGTCGTGCGGTACGGCAGGAAAGATCTGCCCGACGTCGCGTTCGTCGGTGGCATCGACCTGGCCCGTGCTCGACGCGACGACGTCGATCACTTCGGCGATCCGGTCTCACGTCCTTTCCCGCCCGAGTACGGCGAGATTCCAGCCTGGCACGACGTGCAGGTGCAGATCGAAGGCCCGGCGGTGCGAGACGTGGAGGACGTCTTCCGCGAACGCTGGGAAGATCCCGCTGCGCTCTCGCGCCTTCCGTGGCACGCCATCCCCGACTTCCTACGGGGAGTGACACGCGAACCGTCGGAACTCCCTCCTGCAGCTGAAGCCCCGGAGCCGCAGGGCACGTGCTCGGTGCAGTTGCTGCGCACCTATCCCCGCCGACGCCCCGCCTACCCGTTCGCCACGAAGGGCGAGCGCAGCGCTGCCCGCGCCTACGCCAAGGCCCTGAACCGCGCCACCGAGTTGATCTACATCGAGGATCAGTACCTGTGGTCGGTCGACGTCGCTCGGGTGTTCGCTTCGGCACTGAAGCGCAAGCCGAACCTGAAGCTGGTGGTCGTGGTTCCCAAGCACCTGGACGACGACAGCCCACTCACCATTCCGTCCGCGCTGCTGGGACACTCGGCGGCGCTCCAGGTCATCCGGGCTGCGGGCGGCGATCGCGTACTGGTACTCGACATCGAAAACGACCGTGGCGTACCGGTATACGTGCATGCCAAGGTCTGCATCATCGACGACGTGTGGACCGCAGTGGGATCGGACAACTTCAATCGCCGCTCCTGGACCCATGATTCGGAATTGACCGCAGCAATCATCGACGAAGCCCACGACACGCGGGAACCTCTCGACCCCGCGGGATTGGGCGACGGTGCCCGCACCCATGCCCGCAACCTGCGCTTGGAGCTCATTCGCGAACACCTCGGCCGGGCCGACGGCGACGACGCAGACCTGGTGGATCCGCAACAGTTCTTCGACGTGATCTCCGCCAGCGTGACCGCACTCGACAACTGGCACCGAAACCCGTCCTCCGGACCACGCCCCGTCGGACGGCTTCGCCTACACGAGATCTCGGTGCCGCCCGTCTGGCAACAGCGACTCGCAGCACTCGCCTACCGGTTGTTCGTCGACCCCGACGGACGCCCGGTCGGAATGCGCCTGCGACGTCGTTTCTGAGGACGACATTGTCGACCGGCCCGTTCGTCTCGACCCGTTTCGGACCTGACAAATCGGGGATTCGCATTCGGTGCCTTCCTCCTCTCGTACACCCAGCGCCCTCGTTTTCGCACCGTCTCCGCTTCTGACGGTGACCCTCGACGCCGCTCCGAACGGCAGTACCGAACTGCATGTGCACGCAGGCGGTCAGGGTCACTGGATCGCGCGGATGGCATCGGTGCTCGGTCTCGACGTCACGCTTGCCGGTGTGTTCGGCGGCGAGATCGGTGCCGTGTTGCGCGGCATCGTCGAGAGTGAGGGCATCTCCGTCGTCTCCGTCGACATCGGCCAGGAAAGCGGCTCCTACGTGCACGACCGCCGCAGCGGGGAGCGTGAGGTACTGGCCACGGTGGATCCGCCGCCACTGGCCAGGCACGCGCTCGACGATCTCTTCGGCGCGGCACTCGCTACCGGTGCCCGCAGCGACGTCGCCATCCTCGGCGGTCCGCATGCCGACGACATCGTGCCGCCGGAGGTCTACGAGCGGCTGTGCGCAGACCTTCGCGCGCTGGACGTCCCGGTGGTCGCCGACCTGTCGGGCCCGACCATGCAGGCTGCTCTCGCCGGCGGCATCACCGTGCTCAAGGTCAGTCACGAGGATCTCATCGCCGACGGCGGAGCCGAGTCCGAAGATCCGAAGCACCTGATCGATTCGATGCGAAAGATGCACGACGACGGTGCCGAGGTGGTCGTCATTTCACGTGCGGGAGATCCCGCGCTGGCACTGGTGGACGGAGACGTGCTCGAAATCGTCACCCCGGCTCTGCAGATGGTCGACCACCACGGCGCAGGCGATTCGATGAGCGCCGGGATCGCCGCCGGCCTGGCCCAGGGAATGTCCATGCAGGAATCGCTACGCCTGGGTGGAGGCGCGGGCACCGCCAACGTGACCCGCCGCGGCCTCGGTAGCGGCCGAAAAGACCTGGTTCTCGGACTCACCGATTCGGTCGAAGTACGTCCGTTCGAGAAGGCAGGCAAGAAATGAGGGCCCTGATCACCAACGACGACGGCGTGCACAGCGCAGGCATCGCCTTGCTGGCACGGGTGGCCCTCGATGCCGGCCTCGACGTCGTGGTGGCCGCGCCCCACGAGGAGCGCAGTGGTGCCAGCGCGTCGTTGACGGGGATGGGCGTCGACGACCACCTCGGTATCGAGCCGACCGAGATCGAGGGACTCCCCGACGTGACGGCTCATGCGGTGCAGGCCTCGCCCGCCCTCATCGCATTCGTCGCCACCAGAGGGGCCTTCGGCGACGCACCGGACCTCGTGCTCTCGGGTATCAATCACGGCCCCAATACCGGTGCCGCCGTTCTGCATTCGGGAACGGTAGGAGCGGCGTTGACGGCCCTGACGCACGGAGTGCCCGCCATGGCGCTGTCGTCGATCGCCAGTCGGCCGTCGCACTGGGAGACCGCCGAACACGTCGCACACCTGGCCGTGACATGGATGATTGCCCACCTGACCGTCGATGCCGTGGTCAACGTCAACATTCCCGACGTTCCCCTCGCGGACTTCGCCGGGATCGTTCCGGCTTCGCTGGCTCGCTACGGCGCGGTGCAGGCCGAAATAGGAGATCGCGGAGAGGATTTCGTCACCGTCCGGTTCGACGAGATCCAGGCCGAGGACGACGATTCCGACGCCTCCCTGCTGGCCCGGAACTGGGCGACCGTCACCGCACTGCGTCCCCCGAGCGAGGTGGACAGCGTAGATCTGTCGACGCTGCGCGAGTGAACCCTGCGCCGCGGAACGAGAATTGTCGGTCCCCTCGGGCACACTGGGAACCACGCACCACCGCACATGCCACGGACCTAGGGGGTCACCGCGTATGACGTCACTTGCCCATTCCGGATCATTCCGCAGGCTCCACGCTCATCCTGTAGTTCCACCGTTTCTGCTCGAGCGGTTGCGGAGTCCTGGTGCTCGCGCCACGCTGCTCGCCGATCGTGAGATGCGCGCCGGACGCGAGGTCGTCCAGGAACGCACCGCCATCGCTCCGCGCACCGGCGGCACCCTCGAACGCACCATCTCCGACGCGAAGTCCACTCGCGATCTACCCGGCCAGCAGGTACGCGCCGAGGGCGAGGATCCCACCGGCGATGCCGCCACCGACGAGGCGTACGACGGCCTCGGTGCCACCTATGCGTTCTTCGACGACGTCTACGGCTACTCGAGTCTCGACGGCAGCGGCCTGCCCCTCGACGCGACGGTGCACTACGGGCAGGACTACGACAACGCGTTCTGGGACGGCTCGCGCATGGTGTTCGGCGACGGTGACGGCGAGGTGTTCGCTCGCTTCACCGTCTCACTCGGCGTCATCGCGCACGAACTTGCCCACGGGTTCACGCAGTACACCACTCCGCTCGAATACAAGGATCAGGCCGGCGCACTGAACGAGTCGATCTCCGACGTTTTCGGCGCACTCGTCGAGCAGTACACCGCGAAGCAGAACGCCGAGGACGCGTCGTGGCTCATTGGCGAAGGCCTGTTCCTGCCCGCAGTGCAGGGCAAGGCGTTGCGCTCGCTCCTCGAGCCCGGCACCGCCTACGACGACGACGTACTCGGCAAGGATCCGCAGCCCGCCAGCATGGACGATTTCGTCGTCACCACCGAGGACGACGGCGGGGTGCACATCAATTCGGGTATCCCCAACCGCGCGTTCGCCGTTGCCGCCACCACGCTCGGTGGTCCGGCCTGGGATCGCGTCGGGCAGGTCTGGTTCGACACCATGACTGTCGGCGGACTGTCCCCGACAGTCGATTTCGCCGGCTTCTCCGCCGCAACGATCGCGGCGGCGAACACGCGATTCGGAGCCGGCTCCGACGTTTCCGAGGCCGTGGCCACGGGCTGGTCTACCGTGGGAGTGAGGACAACACGGAGACCGAGCGACGATCGGGTGTGATCGAGGGCAGATGAGCCTGCGCATAGAGGTACTGCGAACCGGCGGCATCGCCGGGATGTCCAAGCGTGGAGTGGTCGAGACCGACGAGCCGGAATGGCAGTCGTTGGTCGAGGCCGCGCAGCCGTACATCGCCGATCAGCAGGCCACCGACGCGGCCGAGTCCGACGCCCGCGACACCTTCGTCTGGAGCGTGTCGGTGGGCGGGCACTCGTGCCGAGTCGGGGATTCGAATCTGACCGGACCGCTTCGCGACCTCGCGGAGCGCACACTCCGCGAAGGCCGCGTCAGGTAGCTCGACCCCAGGTCAGGCCTTCCACTCCGCGCTGCGTTCTTCGGTTGCCTGCCCCAGCGCCTCGACGAGGGCGTCGACTCCGAAATCCTTGCCGTACGAGGGTGTTCCCGGCTGCTGTCGCCAGGACTCTTCGAGGGGGCCGGCGTCGACCGGGTCGAAGCCCAGTTCGTCGATCACCGAGAACACGAACTTCATCGAATCTGCGTCGTTGCCTGCGATCGGAAGCGCGATGCGACCGTCGGTCCCGGCCAGCACACCCTTCTTCAGCAGGTGCTTCCAGTAGATTCCGTTGAACGCCTTGATCACCGGCTCACCGAGTTGTTGGGCCACCCAGACGCTTTCGGGTGTTCCACCTTCGATCTCCTCGATCAGCCCGTCGCGCTGCTGCGGGTAGTAGTTGTTCGTCTCGATGATCGGCGCCCCGGCCTTGCGAGCACTGGTGATTCCTGGAGCGAGATCCGGAACGTTCTTCTGCGGGATACTCAGAATCACGAGGTCGGCATCCTCCGCGGCATCCGCGGCCCACACCGCGGTCGCTCCGGTTTCTGCCGCCAGGTCCGCGAGAGTCTCCGGATCACGCGAGTTGGAAAACCGAACCTCGTGATCGAGCGCCGTCAAACGACGCACGAGCGTCCCGCCGATGAATCCACTTCCGATGATGCCAATTTTCATGTCCGGAACAAACGATTCCCGACTCGATCTATTCCCGTCAGGATCCGACGGAGACCTTCGACCGGGGACGGCCGAACTTCATGGCCTTGTCCACGACCTTGCCGTAGCGCAGCACCGGCAGGTCCCGGAAGTAGTTCATCCGCAGCTTCCACGGAGTTTCGCTGCCCTGCCTCGGGAAGTTGTCCACGGCCCGCAGTACGTAGCCGGCGGCGAAATCGAGGAACGGTTCCTCGTCCACGGACGGATCCCGTTCGAGCTCGACGGTGCTGTAGCCGTTCTCGTCCATGTGAGCGAGAAGTCGCATGACGTAGTTCGAGACCATGTCGGCCTTGAGCGTCCACGACGCGTTGGTGTATCCGACCACGAAGGCGAAGTTGGGGATGCCGGTGAGCATCATGCCCTTGTACGCCATGGTGCTGGGCAGATCCACGTCCTTACCGTCGACGCGGAAGGCCGCGCCGCCGAGTGCAGACAAGTTCAATCCCGTTGCAGTGACGACGATGTCGGCGTCGAGGTGCTGGCCGGACTTCAACTTCAGGCCGGTCTCGGTGAAGCTGTCGATGTGATCGGTGACGATCGAGACCTCGTCCTTGCGGATAGAGCGGAACAGGTCGTTGTCGGGCACCAGGCACAGGCGCTGGTCCCATGGGTTGTACGACGGGGTGAAGTGGGTGTCGAGGTCGTATCCCTTCGGCAGCCACCCCTCCTGCAGCTTCCGGATCCGCTTCTTCATGAACTCGGGGTACTTCTGGCTCAACGTGAAGATCAGCATCGCCATCGACACGTTCTTGAGCCGAGTCACGCTGTACGCCAGCTTCTTCGGCAGCCGCTTCCGTAGAGTCTGCGCGATCGGATCCTTGGACGGCAGCGACAGGATGTAGCTCGGCGAGCGCTGCAGCAGCGTGACATGCTCGGCGTCGCGAGCCAGGTTGGGGGCCAACGTGATTGCCGTTGCACCACTGCCGATGACGACGATCTTCTTGCCGGAGTAATCCAGATCCTCCGGCCAGTGCTGCGGGTGGATCACCTGACCACCGAAGTTCTCCTGGCCTGCAAACTCAGGGCTGAAACCCTTGTCGTAGTTGTAGTAGCCGCTGCAGGAGAACACGAACGACGCCGTGATCGTGACGGTCTGGTTCGTGTCGCTGCGGTGCGCCGTCACCGTCCAGAACTGCTGTTCGCTGGACCATTCGAGCGCGACGACCTTGTGATGGAACCGAATATGCTTGTCGACGCCTGCTTCTCGCGCGGTCTCGACGATGTAGTTGCGAATGTCGGTGCCGTCGGCGATGGATTTCTCACCCATCCAGGGCTTGAAGCTGTAGCCGAGGGTGTACATGTCGGAATCGGAGCGAATACCGGGGTAGCGGAACAGATCCCACGTACCGCCGATTGCCCCGCGGCTCTCCAGAATGGCGTAGGTCTTACCGGGCAGGTCGTGCCCGAGGTGGCGCGCGGCCCCGATCCCGGACAGGCCGGCACCGATGATGAGGACATCGACGTCGGGGGTGGTCGATACGGCAGTCATATCAGCAACGATTCCTTCGGTGGGGGTCAGCTGGTCTTGTTGCGTGCGCTCTCGGACCTACCGAGGCGCGCTACTTCTTCGTCCATCTTGGGCAGGATCGTCGGCACGTGCTCGAGCATGCTGCGATCACCGACCCGTGAGGTGATGACGGCCTTGAACCACGACGCTGCACCCACCCACCGCGGTACGTAGACGCGACGCTTGCGCTTGGCCAGGCCGTCGACGAACGCGTCGACGCACTGCTCGACGGTCATCGTCTTGCCGAGCGGCCCGGGGAGCACAGCGAGCAGATCCTGGAAAGCGGTGAGATCGGATTTGGCGTCCTGCACCATCGGAGTGTCGATCCACGCCATGTGGGCGGAGCCGACGTCGACGCCGCGGTAGTTGACCTCGAGGCGGAGGGCGTTCGCAAAGTGTTCTGCTGCAGCCTTACTGGCGTTGTACGCCGCCAGTCCCGGGCACGGGGTGAACGCCGCCAAAGAGGACACGACGAGGATGTAGCCGTTGCGTTCGATGAGCGACGGCAAGGCCGCGCGGACGGTGTTGAACACGCCCATCACGTTGATGTCCATGACCCGTTGGAACGTGGCGGGATCGACCTGCATGATCGATCCGTAGCTGGCGATTCCGGCATTGGCGAGCACCAGATCGATGCCGCCGAACGCCTCGATTCCGCCGTCGACGGCGCGCTGCATGTCGTCCAGATTTCGTACGTCGGCGACGAACGCCTCGGCCTTCAGCTGGGTCGCGAGCTCAACAAGTGGGGCTTCGTCGACGTCGACGAGAATCAGCTGTGCACCTTTGCCTGCCAGGTCGCGCGCCGTTGCGGCACCGATTCCACGTGCTGCTCCGGTGATCAGAACGACCTTGTTGCGTAGCGTCGACGCCGCCATGTACTCCCCCTCGATCGGAATGCCTGTCTGCGAACACTTTGCATCTGATACCGAGCGGTGTCAAGATCTGTGTGTGACCACGCATCACAGTGAAGTCGGCCGCACCTATCGAGGTGCCGATCCGCAGCAGCGGCAACAGGAACGTCGAATCCGCCTGCTCGACGCAGCCGTCGAGGTCTTCGGCACCACCGGCTACCGCACCGCAACGGTGGAGAAGGTGTGCAACGAGGCCGGGCTGACCAAGCGCTACTTCTACGAGTCCTTCACCAACAGCGAGGACTTGCTGATGGCCACCTATGCCCGGGCCACCGAGTCCATGCGCGAGAACATCCTGGCCGGAGCCGCCGCAGAAAAAGACTCCAGCGAACAAGTGCTCCGCGGAGCCCTCACCGGCTTCTTCACGTTCGTCGCCGAGCAGCCGAAATCGGCTCGCATTGCTTTCGTGGAAATCCTCGGCGTATCCCCTACCGTCGACGCGCTGTACCGCAAGACCACCACCTCGTTCTCCGCGACGGTGCTCCAGGTGGCCGACACCGTCGGGTCCAGCCGCGGTCTCGCCGGGCCCAATCGTCGAACATTGGCGATGGGACTGGTGGGCGCGGTCCTCACCATCGCTCAGCAGTGGCTGCTCTCCCCCGAGCCGGAGCCGCTGGAGTCGGTGATCGCCAGCGCCCACACAATCCTGGCGGCCGTGGTGTTCGGCCGCGTCGACGGCTGACCAGGCAGGTCAGGCCCTGCTCTGCAGCGGCTCCACCGGGGCGTCCGCCGTGGCCCGCTCGCCGGACTTGACGACGACCACGCCGAGCAGAACCAGTGCGCCACCGGCCAATTGGATCGGTGCCGGAGCCTGCCCGAGCAGCAACCACGCGAACACCAGTGCCGCAACAACTTCCATCAATCCCATGAAGGACGCCAACCGCGAGCCCAAGCGCCGGCCCGCGGCGATCCCGAGGACGTAAGCCAGCGCCGCCGTCACCACTCCGAGCCCGATGATCGGAACCCACCACGGCACAACCGCATCGACGAAGGTGACGTCGGTGAGCGGGGCTGCGAACGGGACGATGCCGACGAGCCCGGCAACCAGCAGGATCAGCCCGCCCGCGAGCAACCCTCCGCCTGCGAGCACGATCGGGGGAAGTCCGTTGGTCTCGTCGGCAGAGAGCACCCAGTAGACGGCCGCACCGGCCATTGCGCCGAGTGCCCACAGCACGCCGACGGTATCGACGTCGGCACCCGAGATCAGGTCGAGCACGAGCACCAGACCCATCGCCGCCAGGAGCGCACCCACCAGGGTCAGGCGGCCCGGGCGTTGGTGATGGCGGAACCACATCCACCCGATGACGGCCACCGGCGAGGTGAATTCGATGAGCAGCGCCACCCCCACTTCCATGCGGCCGACGGCGTTGAAGAAGGCGAGCTGGCAGCCCGCAACCGCGAACGCTCCGTACGCGGCGATCAGCTTCCAGTTCTTCGCCAGCAGGCTCCACCGACCGCGCAACGCGAGGATCGACGGAATCAGCAGGACGGCCGCCGCCAGCAGGATGCGCGCGGTGACCGCGGCCCCGGCCGTCCAGCCGGCGTCGAGCAATCCCTTGGCGAGCGAGCCGGACAGCCCGAACGACGCCGCGGAGAGCAGCGCGAATCCGAGTCCCGAGAGTCGACGCGACCGCGCGGCAGCATCGTGGGCAGTCGCGCGATTCAGCTGCGCGTCATGAGTGTAAGCCGTCATGACATGTGACAGTAGGGAGTGACTTGGTAAGGTGTCAACATGCTTTTTGCTCATGACGCGGAATTGTCGTTGCTGTCCGCCGTGGCACTGGTCAATTCCGCCGAAGACCCGGACACGTTGACCTCACGAGAGCAGCTCGCCGAGTTCTTCACGGAGCAGGGTTACTCGGGTCGCTTCGACGGCGACGACGCCGAGCTCGAGGCGGTGCGGGCACTACGGCCGACCCTGCGCACTCTGCTCACCAGCAGCCGCGACGACGCCGTGGTCGAGGTCAACCGACTGCTGGCCGAGTCCTCGGCCCTCCCGCGACTGGTTCGTCACGGAGACCTCGACTGGCATATTCACGCTGTGGCCGACGACAGTCCGCTCGCGACCCGCATCGTCGTCGAGACCGCGATGGCGATGATCGACGTCATTCGCGCGGACGAGCTCTCGCGCTTCGACGTCTGCGCCGATCCGGACTGCAACGGGCTGGTTCTCGACCTCTCCAGAAACCGCTCTCGCCGGTTCTGCAGCACGACCTGCGGTAATCGCGCGGCCGTCGCCGCGTACCGGGCGCGCAAGGCTCAGTGACGACGGCCACTGAGCACTGCGGGGCTTAGACGATCGGCTTTCGGGTATGCGCCGAACGAGCTGATCGAAAGGAAATACCCCCATGGTCGAGAAAAGGCCTTCCGTATCGAGCACGTCCAGAGCTGTCGTGAACATGCTGGCCGTCGTACTGATCTTCGCCGGAATCGCCGCTATCGGCGGTCTGATCGCCGCAATCGCAGGCGGCTTCGAGGGCTGGGCGATAGTCGCGGGTGTTGCCGTCATAGCGCTGTTCACCGGCGGCTTCCTTGCCGTACGCGAAGGCGCTCGCCGCCGGTCTCTCGAGTCCACGCAGGTGGTCTACGCGCCGGACCACACCGACGACGTGTTCGACATCGACCCCAACACGGGTAAGCGAACTCCGCACCGGGAGTAGCCGTTCGGCGTCTCGGCGTTTCACGGAGTCAGGTGGGTACCGATTCGAGCCGCACCATCGATTCGGTACCCAGGAAGAACACACCCGACTGGGCTTCGACGATCGAACCCGACTCCGTGAAGCCGTCGACCCCTTCAGGAAGTGGCCAGCGCCATCGCACGTCGTTCGAATTCGTGGTGGCCATGAGCGCATTCTCCTCGAACGAATAGACGGTGTTGCCGACGATCGTCTCGGACGAGTACGGATCCTGCAGCGCCCACACTTCGGTGCCGCTCAGGTCGACCACCGTTGCGCCGGTGGTCAATTCGAGTCCATCGACGGGCGTGCCGGTGCGCGGGTCGAAGAACGTCGCCTCACCGCCGAGGGTCACCACTCCGCGTCCGTCGTCGACGTGGATCAGCGGACCCGCGACGTCTTCCCATCCCGCGGAGGACGTGATCGGACGCGACCACATCTGATCGAGAGCATCCACAGAACCGCCGCGGAGTACCGATTCGCCGTCCTCCGGGTTGCCTTCGAGCAGGAAGACGGACCCTCCGTCGCTCTCGATTGCATACGGGAACCACGCTTCGGGGATCGTCGTTCTCCGTGCCTCCCCGTCGTCCACACCGATCCTCACGATCGACGGGCTGTCGGAATAGGAGTCGAGACAGACGATCTCGTCACCGACGGCCTCGCTCGCACACTGATCGACACTGCCGGGTGATTTCTTCCAGCGGACATCGCCGTCGCCGGCATCGACGGCCACGAACTCTATCGCGTCCACCGAGTACGAACGCGGATTCGGTAGGCCGACGGCAGTGACGAGAACATCGCCGGCATCGATCGCGCCGGTGGCACCGGAGTCGAACATGAGATCTGCTGCAGGAGAGCGGAATGCGGCAAATTCACGTCCGTACACCGCCTCCGCGTCGAGCTGCCAGCTCGGGTCGAGGACGGGCCCGGACGGCACCTGCGTGGTGATCGTCTCCGGCGAGAACGTCGGTGTCATCGCCTGGATGTCGGCCGGCTGTTCGACGGGAACGTCGTGCATCGATACCACGACGACTGCAGCGATGACGGACACGACGGCGACTGCCACCGCGACTCCGGCGCGGATGGTGGACCTTCTCTGCGGATCCGTCATGGCCACTGCGCAATCGGGGCCTGTGCCACGGCGTCGAGAACCTCGAAGGGCAACGGTTCCGGCAACACCAGCGGCGCGTACTGGGTGGGGTCGAGGTCGACCGTCGATCGCACCGACACGCGAACTCCGGTCGGTCGTGTCACGGTCACCGAGCGCGTGAGCTGCGTGGTGCCGTCCTCGGACGTCATGCTGTTCACGATGTCGACGTCGGAGCTTTCGACCACCGAACCGTCGGGCAGCGTTCGGAATTCGACGACGGGTCCGTACGCGGACTCGGGATCGTACGGGTCCAACGCCACCGGAAGTGACGCTCCTCCGGACACGGAGATCGACAGTGCAATATCGGTTCCGACGACCTCGAGATCGGTGCACACCCCGGAACCGTACGAACCGGGGACGAGGGACCCGATCGGTCGGCTCAGCGGCGGCGCACCCGGCAGCGACTCCCATGTGGTCGTCAACGCTGCGTTCGCCGCCTCGACGGACTCGGCCCGAATGTCGGCGACGGTGCCGCTCTCACCCGACATGACCTCGCCCGAAGAGACGTAGCAATCCTGTCGTGGAGCAGAGGCTCCGGCCGGAGCAGGAACCGTCAGTCGCAGATCCGGTAGCGCCGCGACGGTGGCCAATTCGGCTGACTGCAGCGGGAATTCGGCCGACGTGCCGGTGAGATTGGCGGTCACCTGTGTCCCGTCCGGGTGATAGGCGGTGGCAATGCGGAAGTATGTTCGCTTGCCACCCCACTCGTACCAGCTGTCGTTGGTGTCGACAACGGTGCCGTCGGGCTCGGTGGCCCGAGCGTCGAGAGCGCCCGCGACACAGGGCGGCACGCCGGTCTCGGAGGGTCGGACGTCGATACTCGCGTAGGCGGACGAGTCGGCCCGAGCCAGCTCTCCCCGTGCGCTGGTGCTGGGCTCGAAGCCATCCGGTGCTGCACCGCCGAGGTCGTCGACCGGCTGGAAGGTCACGGATTGGGATGGCGCGGCCAACACGACGGCGACATCGGTCGGCAGCGCGGTCAGAACGGCGTCGGACATGGCACCCGCTTTGCCCGACGTGAGCCATGGATAAGCGGGATCGTCGTACGACGGGGTGCTTTCCACGATCGACGACGACATGACCAGCTCCCCCTCGTCGGACGGAGGCGGCTCGACCTCCGGACAGCCCTGGATGTCCACCGGGTACTCGACCGGCTCGGACACGAGAGCCGAATCGCTCTCGGCAACGGCGGACTCCGGAGATCGAAGCAGGCCGGCCGCAACGACTCCGAGAGCTACGACCGTGACGATGACGGAGGTGTCGATGATCAGGTCGTGTCTTCTACCTTCGGGCACGAGGAAACAATACAGACCCATCGGAAGGTTTTGGTGCTGTCCGGCACACCGCTAACGCGGGGCGTCCCGCAGCACCGCCACCATGCTCGAGCCCGACGCATATCGACTGATCCACGTCGCTTGAACGGCGTGGTAGAGATCGGGCTTGCCGCTCCACACCGTGGCCGCTGGGACGTTGCCGGTATCGAGTTCGTGGTGCCAGGAGCCGTCGACGCGATCGATGTAGTACTCGGCTGCGATGTCCCACCACTGTCGATAATCGTTCTCGTACCGGTCTTTTCCGGTGTGCCGTGCCAGTGTCGCGGCAGCGGCAATCGCCTCGCACAATACCCAGTGCAGACGGCCGGTGACGACCGGCTTCCCCGTCCAGTCGGTGGTGTAGACGAAGCCGGGGGTCGGCCCGGGTTGCCAGCCGTCGGTCGCAGCGCGGTGATAGAGGGATTCGGCCGCGTCGACGTAGTCCCGCCCGCCCGCACAGAGGCCGGCCTGCAGCAGAAGTCGTGCCCACTCGAATCCGTGACCCACCGTCGCCCCGTATGGCTTGAACTGGTTGGCGGCATCGTCACGGTTGTACTCGAGTTGCGGGATCCACTCCGCGGTGAAGTGCTCCGGGATTCGCCACTCGTTGGCCGCTGCCCACCGACAGACGTTGTCGCAGATACGCAGCGCTCGTTCACGCCAGATGACGGGTGCGCCGGCATCGACGGCAGCCAACAGCGCTTCGACCATGTGCATGTTGGCATTGATCCCGCGATAGTCGTCGAGCTCGGACCAGTCCACCGTCCTTGTGTCCGAACACATTCCGTGGCGATCGTCCCAGAACCGATGCTCGACGGTATCGAGTGCCTCGCCCAGAAGATCCGCACCGCGTGGGTGACCCGCGGCCGTGGCTGCAGCTCCCGCCAGCACCACGAACGCATGCGTGTACGCGTTCTTGACAGCATCGGGCGAGGTCGCGTCGGCGCTGGACTCGAACCAACCCCCGTTAGTGCTGTCTCGCAACGTCGTCAGAAGCCCGTCGAACACCCGATCGGCCTTTCTGCGGGACCCCGGCCGACCCAGCATCGATGCGAGAAAGTGCACATGCGCCATCCGAGCGGTGATGTACGTGTGGGCCGGATGATCGAGGTCGGGGTGCCCGCGGTCGTCCAACCACACAGCGCCACCGGCCGGGTGGTCGAGTGAGGTTCCGAAATCGAGAAGCCTCGATGATTCGGCGTCGAGCCACAGCTGATGCGAGGGAAGGGTCCACCAATGGAGTCGACGTCCGGAGCTCATGTGTTCATTGTGCGCTGCGCTCGATGCACCGGGCCGAAGTCAGCGAGAAACGCTGTAGCGCAGATAGACCCACCCGGAGGCCGCGAACACTCGGTGCTCATCCAGAACCAGGTCGAGGTGCTGCCCGACAGGAAAGTAGGGCTTGCCACCGCCCAGAATCGTCGGCAGGAGAATGACCTCGTACTGATCGATCTCATCGACGAGCGACTCGGCCAGGGCGGCCCCTCCGACGGCCAACGTGCCCGCGGTTTCCCGCTTGAGACGCTGCACCTCCGCGACGGCATCGACACTGCGCACCAACCGGCAGCCGTCGGCCACCGAGTCGAGAGTGTCGGAGAAGATGATCCGCGGAGTGTCCACGTACAGCCGGGCGAACTCCGCTTCGACGTCGTCGCCGTCGGCGCGTGCCGGGTCTGTCCAGTAGTCCTCCATCGCCTCGTACAGTCGACGCCCGAACAGGAAGGCGGCGGTTGACTCCGTCTGCCGATTGGAGAATCGATGTGACTCCTCGTCCGGCATGGAGAAGTCGAGACTGCCGGCGGAATCTTCGATGAAGCCGTCGAGAGAAACGTGCATGTTGTAGGTCAGAATGGCCATGTCACTCCTGAGGTCGGGTGGGTTCGACAGTATGGACTTCGACGGCCCCCGCAATTCACCGGCCGGCGGGTCAGTCCAGAATGGCCGTCGCCTCGACCTCGACAAGGACGGCGGGGGAGATCGGCCTTCGTCAGGTCCAGTACAGAAGTTGCGCTTCGGGTAGGACGGATTCGAGTTCTTCCACGAACCACGTCCGCATTTCCGACATGGTCACCTTCGGGTAGACGTACTTCACGCCGCCGAACTTGTTTCTCTTTGCTGCGCGGGCACTTTCGTCCATCTCGAGCTTCGTGCCCGGGTACCAGCTCAACAGCACGTCCTTGCTCGACGACGTGAACCGATGAGTGATGATCTCGGCGGTCAGGTCCAGATCGGGAACGCCGCGCAGCGCGTCGGCGACGGTCGAGAGAAGCCGCCCGTACTGCTCGCGCCACTCCGGAATGGGCATGATCGGAGCGATGGTCAGCCCGATTCGATATCCGGCGAGCGCCAACTGTCTCAGCGCCTCGATCCGAGCAGGCATCCTCGCGGTTCCACCCTCGAATCGATGGGCGATGTCATCGGCGTTGACCGACAGACGAACTCGAGTGCGTCGTCCGTGATCCAACGTCGCCAACTCCGTGACGTCGTCGAACTTGGTCGTGAAGCGTAACGACACGCCATCGCCGTACTCGCCCGCCCCAACTCTGCGCACTGCCTCGGCGAGGGATCCGGTCACGTGTTCGATACCCAATGGATCTGTGTAGCAGGACAACTCGAACGTGGTTCCCTCGTGGCCCCGCTCTTCGGTGCCGGAGGTAATGGTGCCACGGCCTGCATGGGTACCGATTCCGGCCAGGACGTCGTCGAGGTTGGCAAACACCCGGGTGATGGGCGGCCCGGACAACGACCCCGCCAGATAGCAGTACTGACAGTGGGCAGGGCAACCTTTTGCCAGGTCGATGCGCCAGTCAGCGCTCGGCGGAATCGGTTGCGGTTTCAGCACACTCGGTGGTGCGACCACCACAGCCATTGTCGTCTTGGCTCGCGCGTAGGTCTCTCGCTCGGTCTCGCCGCGTAGCCCGGTCAGACGGTCGCCCGGCAGCACATCGATGTCGGTCACACCCGCCGCTTC
The DNA here is from genome assembly GCF_038069675.1 of Rhodococcoides navarretei. Lineage (NCBI taxonomy): Bacteria > Bacillati > Actinomycetota > Actinomycetes > Mycobacteriales > Nocardiaceae > Rhodococcoides > Rhodococcoides navarretei. Next base: position 607,375 of record NZ_JBBPCN010000001.1, on the reverse strand, counting down.
GCACCGGCGAACGATCTCCGCGGTGTGGGGAAGCTCGAACGCAGATCGCGTGATCAGGACGCGCGACGGCGTCCACAATCGAGTGGGGGCAGAGAGAGCATCGTCCATTACCCATGCTCAACGCCCTTCCGTCGTGAATCCTTCCCGTCCGATGCTATGAGACCCAGCTGTTCGACGGAATCTCGTCCGGTCTACCCAACAGATAGCCCTGCCCTTGAACAGAACTCGGCAGGGCGTCGAGTTGGGCGAGGGTCTCGATCCCTTCGACCACACATCCCAGCTGCAGGTCTCGGGCGAGATTGATGATCGCCCGAACGATGCTGTTGCTCGTCTCGTCGCTGGTCATCGTGGCGGTGAACGAGCGGTCGATCTTCACTGCGCTCACCGGCAGCGTGGCCAGGTACCGCAGGCTCGCGAATCCGGTGCCGAAGTCGTCGATGGCGATGCCGACACCCAATGCACGCAGTTCGCCGAGCTGACGCAGCAACGAGGACCCGGACTCGAGCAGCACCGACTCGGTGAGCTCGAGAACGAGGTCCGCCGGAACCATTCCGTGCCGCCCCAGAGCCGCGCTCACCACCGCAGCCATATCCATGTGTTGAGCCTGCCGGGCACTGACGTTGACGGCCATCGTGACGGGGATGTCCGATTCCGAACCGGGCGGGTTCGCCGCACGCCACCGCACCAGAGCGCCCAGCGCGTCGTCCAGCACCCGCTCCCCGAGCTCGGCGATGAGTCCGGTGTCCTCGGCCACGGGAATGAATCGGTCCGGTGTAATTCCAGCGCCGTCGTCGTCGCGTAGTCGCGCGAGTGCCTCGAAGCTCGTGAGCGCTCTCCTGCCGAGGTCGTAAACCGGCTGATAGGCAACGGTCAGTGTTGCACCACCGCGGTGTTCGAGATCGAGGGCACCCCGCAAGGTCTGTTCGATGTAGGCACGCTCGAGGGCGTTCGCGCGTAGCGCGTCGTCGAACAATTCGATCCGGTCCTTACCGAGCTGCTTGGCTCGGTACATGGCGGAGTCCGCGTCCCGCAGCACTTCCTGCGCGCTGGCACCCTTGCGAACCAGCACCATGCCCACGCTGGCCGACACCACATACTGGCTGCCCTGGTACACGATCGGAGCTGCGAGAACCGTTCGGATGCGCTCGGCGACGCGCTCTGCCAAGCCGGCACCCGCAAGCCTGTCGGAACCACGTTCGGCGGGCAGCGCATCGACGACGAGAACGAACTCGTCGCCGCCGACCCGGGCGATCGAGTCGTTGGCTCGCAGCACCGACCGCAGACGTCGAGCAACCTCGACGAGAACTGCGTCACCGGCAGCATGACCTCCGGTGTCGTTGACGCGTTTGAATCCGTCCAGATCGCAGAACAGCACTGCTGCAGCAGCGCCGGTGGTCTCACCGCGCTCGATCGCCGAGCCGATCCGGTCCAGCAGCAGCATCCGATTGGGCAGCCCGGTCAACGGATCCTGCAGAGCTGCCCGCTCGAGCGCCAGCTCTGCCTCGACGACGTCGGTCACCTCTCGCACCACCGAGAGCACCTCCGCAACCTCCCCAGACGGTTCCCGTCGAAACGGAGTTGTGCGTCGCGACAGCCACCGCAACGAACCGTCGGCAGCTCGCGCCCGATAGCGGATCGTGATGCTCTCCCCCTCGGGCAGCGACGCCGCGTGCCGGTCCGCGGCTCGGACGACGCCGATGTCCTCCGCCACCGCACCGTCCAGATGATCCTCGGGGTCGTCGAGGTCGTCGGAGCGACCGAGCCGGTGCCTCGGTGAAAGCCCGTCGACTTGCCCCTCCCCGAGCTGCCCGTCCAACAGCGACCGCAGGCTTCGAGAAGCCCACGTCACCTGGCCGGTGCCCACATCGGTGATGGTCGTGATGTCCGGCGACGCGGTCAAGACCGCGTCGCGAAACGCGCGCGCCTGCTCGAGCTCGGTCCTCGCCTCACGCTCGGCTGTGACGTCCTCGGAGAGCACCATCGCTCCCACGATCATGCCTGAACTGTCACGCAGCGCCCTGGCCTTGACCTGGAAGATCGCTCCCGTTCGGGGGCTGACGGTATCGAAAGAAGACTCTTCGCCCGCGAGGGCCGACCGATAATGAGGCTCGAGGCGGGCGTACGCCTCCGGCGAGACGGTGTCACGCAGCAGTTGGCCCTCCATCCGATGTGGGTCGTAGCCCTCCGCTACCAGGTCAGCCCCCTCGACGAGCACAAATCGCAAGTCGGGATCCACGACGAAGACCGTGGTGTGCGGCAGGTTCGCCGCCAATTGTCGGTACCGTGCCTCGCTGGCATCGTCGAACATGGAGGGCGAGCCGATCAACGGGCCGTAGAAGCGGCGCATCCCCAGGTAGATCACGCCGGCGAGAGCCGTCGACGCCGTCACCGCGACGTCGAGGCCGTCGCCCATCGTCTCCCGCATCGCGTCGAGCATCCCCACGCCGGAATCGAGATGCGATGTATGGCTGTCGAACCCCGACAACAGATGTACTGCATGGATGAGGTGGTGCGCAGAGCAGGTCAGAAAGATCGCCGCCGTTGCCACCGCCAGGCGGTTGTTCCGTAGCTGCCCGGTCCGCATCAGTCCCCGGACGATGAACAGCACGATCCCCAGATACGCCGTAGCGGTGATCCCGTTGAGGATCACCACCCACACCCAGCCACTCACAGCGCGTCCTCACCGAATCGACATCGAAGACACGCACTGCGGTTCCACTCGGTACACGAGACGGGCATGACGCGACCCCCCAGGGTTGTAGCCCAGTGCGTCGCGGGGCCGACCGGGATCGGAGTAGATACTCGCCCCACCGAAAACCGGAGTCGACCAGCGTGTCCGCGCACTGATGATCTGCGAAGATTATCCCAATTCGAATCCTTCCGTCGCCATTGGAACAGTGGGACAGCAGGGTGTCGGTCCGGTGATCTCACCGTCCTGCGCAACCTGCTGTCGAGCGGCGGGCCAAGTCCGCGCTCGGCGGAATCGGTTGAGGTTCGAGCACACTCGGCGGCGCAACCACCACGGCCATCGTCGTCTTGGCGCGGGCGTAGGTCTCGCCTCGTAACCCGGTCAGACGGTCGCAAGCACGTCGATGTCGGTCACACCGAGCTGATCCACGAAAGCAGGCCTCGTCGACGCGTCGACGAGGCCTGCTATACGGGTGTCGCTCAGGAAGCGGAACCGGACGAAAGAAGCTGCAGGATCGGGATGTCGGAGATCGTGCTGCCAGTGCTGCTGCCGGTCGAGAGCAGGCTGGAAATGAAGGAAGAGATGTCCATGAAATTTCTCCGTACGCCGAGGGGGATACCACGACGCGGGGATTGAGCCCCGCGACCGAGAGTATGTATATCGGATACAAACGACCCATGTGAAGGTTTTTGCCGAACCGAACCTTTCGCGACCCCGCTGCGAGCATCTGCCAAGGGCAGACGCGCCGCTATTCGGGCAATCGACCTACTCGGCGCGCAGCGCGTCGGGTAAGAAGCTCTCATGCCTTTCGCCGACGAACTCATCGGCCCGGATGCAGCCCGCACGTTGTTGCGGACCATCCGGACCGCCGCACCGAAAGCAGATCTGTCCGTACTCGAAGGAACGGTCGATCAGTTGGGACCGCTCGCGCTGCGAGCCCGCGCCGATCTACTGCGCGATGCCCTTCTCACGGGATTACCCGGCGACTACGCGGAGTTCGCTCGCACCATCCGACGGGCCGCCGAGGATCCGGACGTGCAGGGCTGGTCGATCTGGCCGGTCACGAGCGCCGTGGCATCGAAGGCCGTGGGCGAGCAGACATCCGCCGCGTTCGACGACGGGATGTCGCTGCTGGCCGAACTCACCGGCCGACTCACCTCCGAGTTCGCCATCCGCACTTTTCTGCGAGCCGATGCGGATCGGGCGCTCGAGATCGCGCTCGAATGGACGCAGTCATCGGACGAGCACGTGCGTCGTCTGGCGTCGGAAGGTACCCGCCCGTACCTGCCGTGGTCGGTGCGCGTCCCTGTGATTCTTGCGCGGCCGGGCGTCACGGTGCCGATCCTGGATGAGCTCTACCGGGACGACAGTGACTACGTTCGGCGTTCTGTGGCCAACCACCTCAACGACTTCAGCCGAGACGTTCCGGATCTGGTCGTCCGATCCGCTGAGCGGTGGCTCGACGCGCCGGACGCGAACACCGACCGGCTTGTGCGACATGCGCTTCGGACGGTGATCAAGAACGGACACCGTGACGCACTTGCGCTACTCGGGTTCGCTCCGGCCGACTTGGACGTGGACGGCCCCACCCTCGACGTTGCGGAGCTACGGATCGGCGACAGCGTGCACTTCGAAGCCTCGATCCGCAACGTCGGCACCGAGCCGGCCAAGGTCGCGATCGACTACATCGTTCACCACACCAAAGCCAACGGCGCGATGACAGGCAAGACGTTCAAGCTGACGACGAGAACGATCGCGCCCGGTGAGACCATCGACGTTGCGCGGCAACACTCGTTTCGGACGTTGACCACGCGGAAGTACTACCCCGGCCCGCACTCGATCGAACTCCAGATCAACGGTGTGAGTTACGGTTTCGTGGAGTTCGTGCTCGTCGGCTAGCCGCGGGCTTTGTACCGCCCACATGCAGCACAACAGGTACGTCCGTACGGTCGAAGAGGTGCACAAGAAGTGGCGGTGGCTGGCGGTGATGCTCGGCGTCGCCGTGCTCGTCGCCACGCCCTCGGTGATCGAGCGCCTGCCTGTCGGCGCGTCGGACATCGGTGCGGCCGAACTGCTCTCTCGCGTCCAGTCCTCCACCGCGACCCCGTATTCGGGTTACGCCCAAGCGGTCGGCGGTGTCACTCTGCCGGTCACCGACGGACTCGGCGGCCTACCGGATCTGCTGGGCGACACCACGACCCTGCGCGCCTGGTATCGAAGCCCGGACAGCTGGCGCATCGACACCGTGCGCCTCGCCGGAGAGCGCGGTCTCTACCGGAGCCCGGCGCGACTGTGGAGTTGGGACTACGAACAGAACACGGCCGTGGTGACCCCGGTCCCCGAGCCGAGTCTGCGCCTGCCTCGCCAAGCCGATTTGCTACCTCCGGAGCTCGGGCAGCGGTTGCTCAGCGAGGCGACCGCCGATGAGGTCACCCGGCTGCCGACTCGTCGGATTGCCGGCCTGGACGCCCCCGGTCTCCGGCTGATCCCCGGCGAGCCGCAGAGCACCATCACCGAGGTCGACGTGTGGGCCGACCCGGAGACCGGCCTGCCGCTGCAGGTCGACGTGCTGGGCGACGGGGCCGCTCGCCCAATCGTCAGCACCGCGTTCCTCGACTTCTCCTCCGCCACCCCCGACGCCGCTACCGTCCGTTTCGTCCCGCCGCCGGGTACCGATGTGCAGCAGCAGGACGGTCTCGACGTCGCCTCGTTCGCCGACCGGATCGACTCCGCCCGTCTCCCGTCGACCCTGTCCGGACTCGAATCGAGGGACCGCAGCGACCAAGGGGCCGTGGGAATCTACGGCCGCGGAGTGACCGACTTGATCGTCGCTCCGCTGCCGCGCCGCGCCGCGCGCGGACTCGTCGAGCAATTGCGGGCTGCCCCGGGCGCAGTCGTCGACGGCGGCAGCGTCGCACTGTCGATCGGTCCGCTCAACGTCCTGATCACCGAGCCCACCGGCGACCGGCGTCGCTACCTGCTCTCCGGCACCGTCACCGCGGAAACCCTGGTCACCGCCGCCCAGCAGCTCGAAGGAGCAGCCACATGATCCGCACGACCGGTCTGACCAAGAGCTACGGATCGGTGCGGGCCGTCGACGGCGTCGACCTGGACGTGCGCGCCGGCGACATCTACGGCTTCGTCGGTGCCAACGGCTCCGGCAAGACGACGACCGTGCGGATGCTGCTCGGGCTCGTCCTGGCCACCTCCGGGCAGATGCAGGTACTCGACGAGGAGATGCCGCAGCGACGCAGGAGCGTGCTGCCGCGGGTCGGCGCGCTGATCGAGAACCCCGCCGCCTACCCCAACCTCTCCGGACGCCGGAACCTCACCCTGCTCGACGCCGCCGGGCCGGGTGGTTCCCGTCGCAGCCGGACCGCCCGCGTCGGCGAGGCCCTCGAACAGGTGGGCCTCGGCGGAGTGGGACGCAGGCCGGTCAAGCAGTACTCGCTCGGCATGCGGCAGCGCCTCGGCTTGGCGGCGGCACTGATGCGCACGCCTGAGCTACTGATCCTCGACGAGCCGACCAACGGTCTCGATCCACAGGGAATTCTGGAGATTCGAGAGTTGCTCCTCGGCCTGCATGCGAAGGGCACCACGGTGTTCCTCTCCAGCCACCTGCTGGCCGAGGTGGAGCAACTGTGCGACCGAGTGGGAGTGCTCGATCGGGGTCGCCTCGTTCTGCAGGATCAGCTCTCCGCGTTCCAGCAGCCCACCGGGCGGGTGCTCGTGCGCACCCCCGACCCGGCCGACGCGGTGACGGTGCTCTCCGGAGTCCAGAACGCCACCGTGATTCAGCGTGAATGGCAGCAGCTCGTGATCGAACACCCGGATGCTGCCGTGCTCAATCGACTGCTCGTCGAAGGCGGGGTGCGGGTGAGTGAGCTGACGACGCAGCAGATGAGTCTGGAGCAATCCGTGCTGGCCGTCACCGGTGCCAGTGCCGACCGCGTTCCGGCGCGCTCCATGACGGCCGGGGTGACCGCATGATCGGCGTCGAGCTGCGCGCGATGCTGAGCCGCCCCCGCACGTGGGTCGTCATACTGCTGCTCAATCTGCTGCCCACCATCGTCGCGGGCCTGCTGGCCCTCACCGATGTCGGTCCGCGGCCCGGTGAAGGCCCCGCCTTCCTTTCTGCGGTGCTCACCAACGGCCAGCTCTTCCCGCTCGCCGCGCTCGCGATCGTGCTGCCACTGTTTCTGCCCGTAGCGGTGTCGGTCATCGCAGGCGACGCCGTCGCCGGGGAGGCCCAGGCCGGCACGCTGCGCTACCTGCTCGCCCGCCCGGTGGGACGGACGAAGCTGCTGGTGGCGAAGCTGATCTCGGTGGCCGCCTTCGTGCTTCTGGCCGTGGTCATCGTTGCTGCTGTCGCATACTTCGTCGGCACGACGCTGTTCGACACCACGACGTTGGCAGGCGTCTCCAGCGTGTCCGGCACGGTGCTGACCGATCAGCAGGTCGCCGCGCGCACCGTCATCGCCGTGCTCTACGTGACGCTGTCCATGCTCGGAGTCGCCGCCATGGGCCTGTTTCTGTCGACCTTGACCGACTCTCCGCTCGCCGCGACGCTGGGCGCATTGGCGTTCCTCATCGCCAGCTCGCTGCTGCTGACGCTGGACGCCGCCGACGCCATCGCGCCGTATCTTCCGACGCGGTACTGGCTGGCCTTCGTCGATCTCTTCCGCGACCCGGTGCCGACGCGGGACCTAATGCGCGGCGTCGGTCTACAGGGCGTCTACGTCGTTGTGCTCCTGGGTGCGGCGTGGGCGAACTTCACGACCAAGGACATCACGAGCTGAGACGGCTGCAGTCAGCTGTGCCGAGCTCGACGGTGGAGTCGCCGTCCAACTGGGCCGAGACCATCGCGCCGACGAGAGGATCGCGGGGCAGATTTCCGTGGTCGACGGTGGAGTCCGCACACACGCTCTGCACCGGGATGTCGATGGCCCCGTCGAGGCTGGCCGACGACGGCGGGGTCACCACCTGATCCAGTTCGGTCCAGATCGACACCCACTGCGGGCCCTCGGGCGTCTCGTCGCCGGAGTTCAGGGCAGTGAGTACGGAGCTGTCCGGGGCGAGCTGTTGGCACGCGTCCGCGCACTGGTCGGGCACGAACTGGGCCGCCAGAGCCGCCACCTGGGTGCCGTGGTGCGGGGAGCCGAGGGTCACGATGCGTCGGGCCTGCTCGGAACCGCCCAGATCGGCAGCCCAGATCCGGGCGACGACCCCGCCGGCGGAATACCCGACGACGTCGACCGAGGTCGCTCCCGTCCGAGTCAGAGCCGCGTCGACGGCGTCGCGCAGGGTGCCCGCCTGCACGGTCAGGTCGCCGACGCCGCCGTCGGGCAGCGCAACGACGGTCGCATCGCGGCCGTCATCCCGTAGTTCCGCCGCGAGCACGTCCAACGACTCCGTGGAACCGCCGAACCCGGGGATCAGCAGCACCGGGCCGGGCACGGACTGGTCGACGCTCGCGACGGGGTCGCTCGTGGGGCGCGTGACGACGAAAGCAGCCACGGCCGCGACGATTCCGACCAGGAGGAGAGCGAGTACAGCGAACACGAGACGACGGCGAGCCGGGGCGAGGGAGGCGAACACTCCATCCAGTGTGCCTGGAGATCACGCCTGATCGAGGACCACCGGAGGAACGAGCACGAACTTTCCGACGTGGTCCTTCTCCAGGAAGCGTTGCTGCGCCGCCGCGATCTGCTCGAGCGGAAACGACTCGGCCAGCAACGGACGAATCTCACCGGCTTCGATGTAGGACACGAGGTTCGGAAACACGTCCTCGTCCCACGCTGTGCAGCCGAGGAGTGTCAGATCGTTCAGGTACATGGTTCGTAGATCCAGCTCGACGAGGGGTCCTGCGATCGCGCCGGAGGAGACGTACGTTCCCCCACGAACGAGAAGGTCGAGCAGGGGACCGAAACCGTCGCCGGCAACGTTGTCGATCACCACATCGACGCTGCGCGTGCCGAGGGTGCCCACCAAATCTGCGTCGCGCCCGTAGATCTCGTCGACGCCGAGTTCGCGGAGTTGGTCGTGCTTGGCGCGGCTCGCGACGCCGATCACGCGCGCACCGCGTCGGACGGCGAGTTGCACTGCAGCAGAACCGACTCCGCCCGAGGCACCGGTGATGAGCACCGTCGACCCTGGGCGCACTCCCGCGCGAGCGATCATGTTCTCCGCAGTGCCGTACGCACACGGAATGGTCGCCAGCTCGGCGTCGGTCCAGTCACAATCGACCACGAAGATCTCGCTCGCCGGAACGACGACGAACTGGGCGAACGCGCCGTCCATATCCGAACCCAACCACCGCGTCTCGCCCGACGAAGAGCCGTCGACACGCATGCACGATCGAACCAGGGCACGGCGACCGATGATGGATTCCTCGGTCCCGGGACTCGCGCAGACGACCCCGCAGCAGTCCGTGCCCTGAATCAGCGGAAAGGGCGTCGCATCGTTCCACCCGCCGTCGGAGTACCAGCCCACGCGCGTGTTGATTTCGGTGTTGTTCATCCCTGCCGCCAGAACTCGAACGAGCACCTCACCCGGACCCGGCACTGGCGTGGGCACCTCGGACACGACGAGTGTGTCGTAGCCACCGTTGCCGGTGGTGACGATTGCCGTCATCAGGTCACGAGTGCTGTGCACCTCATCAGTTCGCATGAACTGATTTTGCAGGAACGACGCGGCGAACAGGTCGATTCGGCGCTGGCTCGCGCTACCGAAAAGGCCCCCGACACACTGTTGCATGTCAGGGTCCTGCTGGTGGAGCCGCCTAAGAGAATCGAACTCTTGACCTTTTCATTACGAGTGAAATGCTCTACCGACTGAGCTAAGGCGGCGTGCCTTTCGGCGTTGGTGAGTCTAACGGAGGAGCCCGTCGAAACTAAAATCGCCCTCCCCCGAGCCTCGATGCGGGCCTGCGACTAGCGCAGGACGTCACCCAGCGTCGCCACCATCGCATAGATCGCAAACTTCGGCTTTGCGTTGACCGCCAACGACTCTCGACATTCGAGGATCGCCTCGATGCTCTTCAGCAGCGCCTCGGGCGACACCGCTTGTGCCATGCGCTCGACTTGCTCGGCCATGTCGGGGTGCGTCGCGGTCGCGGTCGATCCGTACGAGCGCGCGAGGGCATCTCGATACAGTCCGACCAGATCCATCAGCGCGCGATCGAGTGAATCGCGACCGGTTCTGGTGGCACGCGACTTCTGCCGCTTCTCGAGATCCTTGAGCACCCCGGCGGAGCCACGCAGCGCGCCCGCCGCACCCTTGCCGGTACCGCCTGCGCCCAGAGCAGTCCGCAGCTCCTCGGTTTCGGCCTCGTCGCGGGAGGCACTCATCTCCTTGGCCTCGTCCTCGGCGGCCTTCACCAGCTCCTCCGCCGCGAGGTACGCCTGGTTGGGGCGGGCCGCAGCCGACGCCAGCGCCAGTGCCCGTTTACGCCGCGCTCGCGCGTCCTCGTCGGTGGCGAGTCGACGCGCCCTGCCCACGTGGCCGCCGCTGATCGACGCGGCCCACTCGGCGGTCTCGGCGTCGAGCTTGTCGCGGGTCTGCAGCACTTGGGCGATTGCCGGCACCGTGGGCGTCACCAGCGAGACGTGACGGCACCGCGAGCGCAGAGTCACCGAGATGTCCTGCGGATCGACCGACGGCGCGCACAACAGGAATACCGTCCGCGCGGGCGGCTCCTCGACGACCTTGAGCAGTACGTTTCCGGCACCTTCGGTGAGCCGGTCGGCGTCCTCGACCACGACCACCTGCCACAACCCGGTGCTGGGTCGACGCGAGGCGATGGAGACGATGTCTCGCATCTCCTTGGTGCTGATGCTCAATCCCTCGGGCACGACGCGTCGCACATCCCCGTGGGTACCGGCCATGGTCGTCGAGCAGGCCTGACACTGCCCGCACCCCGGAACACCCTCGGTGGTGCACTGCAATGCTGCCGCGAAACACAGGGCGGCGATGGAACGACCGGACCCGGGCGGGCCGGTGAACAGCCACGAATGCGTCATCGCCGACGAGTCGACGCCGGTGCGAGCAGCCACCGCTGCGGCCGTCAGATCGGCCTCGACATCTTCCTGACCGACCAATCGATCGAACACACCCGCCATGCACGCAACCCTAGTGGTTGGGTGCGACAACCCGAACCCGCGAACTCGAAGTTACGGACGCGTTCGGCACGAAAAGCGTCCACAACTTCGAGCTCGACGGGCTATTCGCTGTCGGTCTTCTTCGCCGGAGCCTTCTTGGCAGGAGTCTTCTTCGCGGCAGTGGTCTTGGTGGCCGTCTTCTTGGCCGCGGCTTTCTTCGCCGGAGCCTTCTTCGCTGCGGCCTTCTTGGCCGGAGCCTTCTTGGCAGCAGCCTTCTTCGCCGGTGCCTTCTTCTTCACCGGTCCACGAGCACGCCTGTCCGCCAACAACTCCGACGCACGATCGTCGGTGATCGACTCGACCTCGTCGTCCTTGCGCAGACTCGCGTTGGTCTCACCATCGGTGACGTACGGCCCGAAGCGACCGTCCTTGATCACCATCGGCTTCTCACTGACCGGGTCGACGCCCAGCTCACGCAGCGGCGGCTTGGCCTCACCCTGACGACCCCGACGCTTGGGCTCGGCGTAGATCTTGAGCGCCTCTTCCAGCGTGACGGTGAACATCTGATCCTCGTCGGCGAGCGAGCGAGAATCGGTGCCCTTCTTCAGGTACGGGCCGTAGCGACCGTTCTGCGCGAGAATCTCTTCCTTGGACTCCGGATCGACTCCGACGACGCGCGGCAGCGACAGCAGCTTGAGCGCATCCTCGAGTGTGATGGTCGCCAGGTCCATGGACTTGAGCAGAGAACCGGTGCGCGGCTTGGGGCCGGTCGCCTTCTTCGCAGCCGCCTTCTTGGCCGGAGCCTTCTTGGCCGCGGCCTTCTTCACCGCAGTCTTGACGCCACCGCCGCCGTCACCGTCGTTACCGGACGGCACCGGGACGATGTCGGGCTCGGGGGGCGTGGGTTCGGGTTCCGGCTCGGGCAGGATCTCGGTGACGTACGGCCCGAAACGACCTTCCTTGGCCACGATGTCGTGACCGGTCAACGGGTCGACACCGAGCTTGCGTCCCTCTTGCGGTGTGGCGAAGAGCTTTTCGGCGAAGTCGATCGTCAACTCGTCCGGCGGGAGATCGTCGGGCAGGTTGGCGCGCTGGCTGATGAGATCCCCGTCGGGATCGTCGTCGTTCTTCACCATGCGCTCGAGATAAGGACCGTAACGGCCTACGCGCACATGGATTTCGCGACCCTCGGAGTCGTCGAACAGGCGAATGGAGTTGATGGTGCGCGCATCGATCTCTTCGAGATTCTGGCCGACCATCTTCTTCAGGCCACCGGAGCGGGCCACAGACCCTTCGGCACCGGTCTCGCCGCCGAAGTAGAAGCTCTGCAACCAATTGCCGCGTCGCTCACGGCCTCCCGCGATGGCGTCGAGGTCGTCCTCCATACCTGCGGTGAAGTCGAAGTCCACCAGACGCCCGAAGTGCGCCTCCAACAACGCAACCACCGAGAACGCCACCCACGACGGCACCAGTGCGCTGCCTCGCTTGTAGACGTACCCGCGGTCGAGAATGGTCTTGATGATCGACGAATACGTGGACGGCCGACCGATGCCCAGTTCCTCGAGCGTCTTGATGAGCGACGCCTCGGTGAAACGCGCGGGCGGGTTGGTGGTGTGACCGTCGGGATCGAGCTGAGTTGCGGTGACGGCCTGACCCTGAACCAGTGCGGGCAAACGAGATTCGGCGTCGTCGGACTGTCCGCCGGCCTGATCGTCGACGCTCTCCACGTACGCCTTGAGGAAGCCGGCGAACGTGATGGTGCGACCCGACGCCGAGAAGGTGCACTCCTCACCGGTTCCTGCAGTTCCGGTGATGCGCAATGTCAGCGTGGTGCCGCGAACGTCGGCCATCTGCGATGCGACCGTGCGCTGCCAGATCAGCTCGTAGAGCCTGAATTCGTCGGTCTGCAGAGCCGAGTGCAACTGACCGGGCGTCTGGAAGACGTCACCGGACGGGCGGATCGCCTCGTGGGCCTCCTGCGCGTTCTTGACCTTGCGGGTGTACTGACGCGGCGACGGATGGACGTACTCCGGTCCGTAGAGCTCGGTCGCCTGGGTGCGTGCCGCCGAGATCGCCGACGCGGACAGCGTCGTCGAGTCGGTACGCATGTAGGTGATGTAGCCGTTCTCGTACAGTCGCTGGGCGACACGCATGGTGCGCTCGGAACTGAAGCGCAGCTTGCGGGCGGCTTCCTGCTGCAGCGTCGACGTCATGAACGGCGGGTACGGCTTACGCGTGTAGGGCTTGTCCTCGGCGGACGCGACCGTCAGATCGACGCCTTCGAGAGCCTCGGCGAGGCGTCGGGCACGGGGTTCGTCGAGGACGGTCACCGCGTCGGACTTGAGCTTGCCGTCGGCCCCGAAGTCGCGGCCGGCGGCGACGCGATTGCCGTCGACATTGACCAGACGGGCACCGAAACTGCGCGGCGTGGCGTCGGCTCCGGCGTCGAGCGTGGCGGAGATATCCCAGTACTCGGCACTGCGGAACGCCATCCGCTCGCGTTCACGCTGGACGACGATGCGCGTGGCGACCGACTGCACTCGGCCTGCCGAGAGCTTCGGCATGACCTTCTTCCACAGCACCGGGCTGACCTCGTAGCCGTAGAGACGGTCGAGGATACGACGGGTCTCCTGGGCATCGACGAGGTCTTGGTCCAGGTCGCGGGTGTCGGCCGCAGCAGCGAGGATGGCCGGCTTGGTGATCTCGTGGAACACCATGCGTCGAACGGGGATCTTGGGGTTCAGGGTCTCGAGGAGATGCCAGGCGATGGCCTCACCCTCGCGGTCGGGGTCAGTGGCGAGATAGAGCTCGTCGGCGTCCTTGAGCAGGCTCTTGAGCTCTGCGACCTTGCTCTTCTTCTCGGGCGAGACGACGTAGAGGGCCTCGAAATCGTGGTCGACGTCCACGCCGAGACGCGCCCAGGACTCACCCTTGTACTTGGCGGGGACGTCCGCGGCACCGCGGGGAAGGTCGCGAATATGGCCGACGGAGGCCTCGACGACGTAGTTGCTCCCGAGGTACGGGGCGATCTTCTTTGCCTTGGTCGGAGACTCGACGATGACCAGACGACGTGGCTCGGCGGAGCTGTCCCCCGTGCCGTTGTTACGTGCTGCCACCTTGCTGCCGAACCTTCCCTAGTGCGTTTTCACAGGCAGATTTGCCTGTCCCACTACTAACAGACTGACATACGTCGGCCAAATACTCGCAGATCAGTCACAGATCGTCCTACTCGGCGTGGGGCCAATTGGTACGCGCGTCCACGTTCTGTGGAGCCTCCCCGACGTTCTCGGTGAGGCGCAACAGCCGCCGTCGACCGGTGATTCGCAGGCCCGGATTGGAGCCGCGAGTGCCGATGAGCGTCGGAGCAATGCCCGCGCGCATCAACGACTGAGCGAGGACGGAGTGAGTCTCCGGCGCGTGCGGATCGAGGCCCAACACGTAGCGTTCGCCCTCCGCCTCGGGACGACCCGACGCGAGCACCCAGGCGCGCAATTCGCGCGAACCCGGTACCCACCCGGGCGGGACGGCCTTGACCGCGCCCTTGGTCCACAGAGACGCCAATGCGGACAGTTCGGGCACCGACGCCGTACGCACCAGTGGCCTGTCCTCTTCCGATCGACCGAGCTCCGGCGTCAGACCGCATTGCTCGATGAGTTCGGCGATGGCATCCGCGCGCCACTGCGCGTCGACCACGACGGAAATTCGGGCCGCACCCGCGGAGGTGACGACATGGCCGGTGGCAGCCAGCAGCCCACTGAGATCGGTCACCGCGGGCGGCAACGACTCGGCGGAGAAGAACGACAGCTGGTTCACAGCATGGACATTAGGACATCGACGCCCGCGCTCACGGCTTTCGGCACACCCCGGTGGTTCGCGGAAACGAAACATCCCCCTTTCCCATCGGTCCTGAAAGACCGATGGGAAAGGGGGATGACGGTTCTCGACTCCGAAAAGAAGAGAATCAGACTGCGCGAACGCCCGTTGCCTGAGGACCCTTGGTGCCCTGACCGACCTCGAACTCGACGCGCTGGTTCTCCTCGAGGGTGCGGAAGCCGCTGCCCTGAATCTCGGAGTAATGGACGAAGACGTCAGCGGAGCCGTCTTCTGGTGCGATGAATCCAAAGCCCTTTTCGGCGTTGAACCACTTCACAGTTCCCTGAGCCATGCTTTTCCTTCTCTTTCTAACACCGGATTCGATGGAGCGCACTTTCGGTCCATCGGGCCGGTTCCGACCGCTGCACTTTCTACGAATCCCCCTCAGGATTCCCCCTGACGGACGAGCTCTTCCAGTACCGCGCCCGCAACGATAGATCCTGCGAGCGTAGAACGAACACAGAAGCTGCGACCGGGACAAGTGAACCATGAGTTCAGCGTTCGCAACAGTCGAAAGTCGACCCTTTTCGAACAATTTGTCCGTGTTGTCGAAACGGACAACGTCCGACGGGCGAACAGCCCCTGCCACCAGGGCACGAAGGAACCCAGTAGGGTCCGCGATAGCATGAAGATCCCAGGTCGCGAAGAGCCCGACGGCACTTGTAGATCGAACGAATGCATGGAGACCGGCAGTGAGCGAGACACATCCGCACGGCAGTGCGGATGTCGGGAGTTACGGGCAGCGGTTGCTCGATCGAGTGTTGGCTGGATCGCCCGCGAGCGAAAGCCCGTTGACCCACGTCGCCGAACTGCCGGCACGGGCCTCGCAGTTCGCCTCCTGGCCGTCGTGGGTGGGCCCGGAAGTGGTGCAGGTGATCACCTCTCGTGGGATCTCACAACCGTGGACGCATCAGGCACAGGCGGCAACACTCGCGGCCGAAGGCAATCATGTGGTGCTCTCGACGAGCACCGCTTCGGGTAAATCGCTGGCGTATCAACTGCCGATTCTGACGACACTGTCCACCGATGCCCGGGCAACCGCACTGTATCTGGCCCCCACCAAGGCCCTCGGTGCCGATCAGCTACGCACCACGATCTCGATCACCGACGAGTTACGTTCGGTGTCAGACGAACTCGCCGAGGTGTTCCCCAGCGCGTACGACGGCGACACCCCGATCGAGATACGTCGGTGGGCCCGCGCCAATGCGCGGTGGATCTTCACCAATCCCGACATGCTGCATCTCGGCATCCTCGGCTCGCACGAGCGGTGGTCACGCTTCCTCCGCAATCTCCGATACGTCGTGGTGGACGAATGCCATTACTACCGTGGCGTTTTCGGATCCAACGTGGCCTTGGTGCTGCGTCGGTTGCGACGTCTGTGCGCACGGTACGGAGCATCCCCGGTATTCGTGCTCGCCAGTGCGACGACGTCCGAACCGGGGCGAGCAGCCAGTCGACTCATCGGAGCGCCCTGCGAGGAGATCACCGAAGACGGATCCCCGCACGGGGCCCGCACCGTCGCACTGTGGGAACCACCGCTGCAGAAAGAGATCACCGGCGAAAACGGCGCTCCGGTAAGGAAGTCCGCCGGCGCGGAAGCGTCGCGCATCATGGCCGACCTACTGGTGGAGGGTGCCCGAACTCTGGCATTCGTGCGGTCCAGGCGCGGAGCCGAGGTGACCGCGCTGGGTACCCAGAGAATTCTCGCCGACGTCGATCCGCAATTGGTACGACGCGTCGCCGCCTATCGCGCAGGGTACTTGGCCGAGGACCGACGCAAGCTCGAATCCGATCTGTCCGACGGCACCCTACTCGGCGTCGCCACCACCAATGCGCTCGAACTGGGTGTCGACATCGCCGGTTTGGACGCCGTGATCGTGGCGGGTTTCCCCGGTACCGTCGCGTCGTTCTGGCAGCAGGGTGGCCGGGCCGGACGACGCGGGGAGGGCTCGCTGCTGGTGCTCGTGGCGCGCGACGATCCCCTCGATACGTATCTGGTGCACCACCCGGCTGCGCTGCTGGACAAGCCCGTCGAGGCGACCGTCACCGATCCCACCAACCCGTACATCCTGGCTCCGCAATTGCTCTGCGCTGCAGTCGAACTGCCGATCACGCTGGCCGAGGCCGAGGGTTTGAGCGCGGAATCGGTACTCGAAGAGCTCGAGCTGAAGGGCTACGTGCGTAAGCGTCCGCACGGCTGGTTCATCACGCCCGAGGGCCAGCAACTCTCACCGCACGGCGCGGTGAACATTCGCGGCGGAACCGGTGTGCAGGTGGCCATCGTCGACGGCGAGTCGGGCCGCATGCTGGGCACAGTCGACGGGGGTCGAGCTCCTGCCACCGCCCACCCGGGCGCCGTCCACATCCACCAGGGCGAGTCGTTCGTCGTCGACGAACTCGATCTCGATGCCGGTCTCGCGCTGGTCCACGCGGAGCAGCCCGAGTGGAACACCTCGGCCCGCGAGGTCACCGACATCGCGATCACGGCGGTGCACGAATCCGTCGATTACGGCGAGGTGCGCGTCGCACTGGTACAGGTCAACGTCACCCATCAGGTAGTCGGATATCTCCGGCGTCTGCTCTCGGGCGAGGTTCTCGACTCCATCGAACTCGACATGCCCGCGCAGACCCTCGACACTCGAGCCGTCATGTATACGATCACACCGGAGTTGTTGGAGCACAGCGGTGTTCCGTACGAACGATTCCCCGGATCGCTGCACGCGGCAGAACACGCTGCCATCGGATTGCTCCCTCTGGTGGCGACCTGCGATCGCTGGGACATCGGCGGAGTCTCGACGGCCTTGCATCCCGATACGGGCCTGCCCACGGTCTTCGTCTACGACGGATACGACGGCGGAGCGGGATTCGCCGATCGCGGTCACGTGGCCATCGCCGATTGGCTCACGGCCACGAAAGACGCCATCGTCTCGTGCGAATGCCAGACCGGCTGCCCGTCCTGTGTGCAATCACCCAAGTGCGGAAACGGCAATGATCCACTGGACAAAGACGGTGCTGTTCGAGTGTTGACTGCGGTACTGGCGGCCATCACTCGCGAGGGGTGAGCCAGGATTCATTGCACAACCGCGCGTTCACGTTTGACGATGACCACAGCAGCCGCGGCTGTTGCAATGACGACGAGCAGAAGCGCAGGCAGGCTCAGGTCGTGCAGTACCCCGTCGCCGAAGTCTCCGTCGAGGAACACCGAGAAGTCCCACAGTCCGTGGAAGAACATCGCGACGACGATCAGCCCGAACCCGCGCCGGAACAGGTAGAGAACGAAGCCACTGAACGTCGCCAGCACAACCTGGAAGATGCCGGACGGTCCCTGTCCCATGAAGATGTTCGGAATGTGGAACAGACCGAATGCGACCGCTGTCCACAGCGCGCACCAGGCCTCCGGCCGCCCGCCGCTTCGCATGCTGCGCAAAAAGATTCCACGGAACAGCACCTCCTCGGCGAATCCGACGAGCACCGCCGTCAGCGCCACGGCCACGAGCAGGTCTGCGCCGATCACCGCCCAGTCGACGGCGATCAGCCGCGGGACGATGGCAAGACCGAACAGAATCGGCGGCACCCAGAGAACTACCGACATGGGCAGCCGCACCGAGTCCCGCCAGATCGAGTCCCATCGCACCCAGAAGAGAAACGCGACGAGAAGTACCGATCCCACCGCCAATGGAATGACCGCGGTTCGGTAGACATTGTCGGTAGTGGCGAACCAGTCGCCGTAGTCGATCCCCGAGGTGAATTGCATGCCCGCAACGACGATGATGTAGGCAATCACGACGGCGATTCCGACGAGCGGAGTCGGCGCGATGCGGTGCGCACGGACCCCCTGCGTCGATTTTCCATGCACAGCGTTCATGGCGTTCTCGCACCTTTCGAGAAAACTGTCGGGTCAGGCAGCCACGAAGACGCGGACGCCTCTTGTGTCCACGATGACGCCGGCCGGTCCGCTGCCACTAGTTACTTTGGTCCTCATTTCGGATTCGTCGGTAGACCCTTGGGCCGATCGCACCCCCGGGCGAATGCACGGCTCGGCACGACAACCGTCGTGGCGCAGCTCGACCCGGTGGATACACCGATCCCGAAACAGCCTGTGCGCGTGCAACCCGATGAGTATCCAGGGAAGGTGTCACCGCCGATGGGTCACGACGGGTCCGTCTTGTTGCGAATGGACAGTGCCGCAGCGGACGATCGGATGTGTTCTTCGGCCGCCGTCATTGCGAGCTCCGCATCACCGGCTTCGACGGCGGCCAGAATTTGCCGATGTTCGGCATTCAGCGTGTCTGCCAACGAGTCCCAATCCTCGATCTCCAACAACGCAGCGAGGATGGGCGCACGCATCGATTCTCGGATTGCCGCGGTGAGCGACGCAACGAAGTCATTACCCGAGGCCTCGGCCAACGCGATGTGAAAGTTCGTGTCGGCGTCGTTGAAGACCTCTCGGGTGACACCCCGCGCTGCCATGATGTCCACCGCGTTCCTGGCCTGCTCGAGCTTCTCCTGATCAGGCGCGACCGCAGCAAGGTGAACACTTGCCCGCTCGAGAGCCACTCGGGTGCTGATCAAGTCGTCGATCCGAAAGTTGGCGAGCGCTACGTGCAGGCGAAGGAGACGAGTGAGCGCCGGCCGCGGCAGAGCCGCAACGAAGGTGCCGGCCCCTGGCCCCGATCCCGGTGACGAGCGCAGAATTCCGCTGCTCTCGAGGACGCGTACCGCTTCCCGGACCCCGGCCCGGCTGACGTCGAGCTGAGCTGCGAATTCCCGCTCGGGCGGCAGCGGATCGCCGACCCGGAGATCACCTGCCATGATCCGCTCCTCGATCGCGTCGATGACCAGCTCGTGCGCGCGGGCGCGTCGGACCGGCTTCCACGAAAGCGGTTCGTTCTGCGCCCGTCCAGCGTCGTCAGCCATATCGGTCATCCAACCAGAAGAAGGTTTGTGGCCTCAGCCTCTTGACCCCATCGAGTGTGATCCATAGCATTCGTCATGTGGTCAGACCTCACACACCTTGAAGGTCTTGGATGGAGCAGCTGTGTACACACCCGATCTCGAACCGCTCGCGGGCAGCATCGGATTGTCCGCCGCGGTGGCGTGTCTACCGCTGCTGACGGTCTTCGTCGCGTTGGGCATTCTTCGATGGAAAGCCCACTTCGCCGGCCTGGCCGGGCTCGCCGTCGCGTTGGCCGTCGCGATCTTCGCCTACGACATGCCGGTGAACCTGGCCGGGCTGTCTGCCACCCAAGGCTTCGTCTTCGGGTTGTTCCCGATCGTGTGGATCGTGATCTGCGCGATCTGGTTGTACGAGTTGACCGTGGCGAGCGGGCGATTCGACGATCTACGCCGCATCATCGACGCCATCTCCGACGATCCGCGCATCCAGGCCATCATCATCGCGTTCGGCTTCGGTGGACTACTCGAAGCCCTCGCCGGATTCGGTGCCCCCGTCGCCATCACGGGCGTCATGCTCCTGGCCATCGGTTTTGCTCCGATGCGCGCAGCCGTCGTCGTACTGCTCGCCAACACAGCTCCGGTTGCGTTCGGAGCCATCGGCATTCCGATCCTCACCGCGGGCAACCTGACGGGCATCGATTACCACGAGATCGGCGCGTACGTGGGCCACCAGACCCCGTTCATCGCCCTGTTCGTACCACTGTTCATCGCGTTCCTCACCGATGGTCGACGCGGTGTCGCACAGACGTGGCCGGTCGCCGTGGCCGTCGGTGTCGTGTTCGCCATTGCCCAGTGGGTCAGTGCAACCTGGATCTCGGTCGAGCTGACCGACATCATCGCCTCGCTGGCAGGCATCGCTGCCGCAGTGGTCGTCCTGCGGTTCTGGAAGCCGGCCGGATCCGACGAAGCCCGTGAGCGCATCCTCTTGGACCGAGACGCCAATCTCGATTCGGGCAGTTCGGGCAGTTCGGGCCCCGCTCCGATCACACCTGCACCCGTCGCCACTCGCACCCTGGAGGCCACGCCCCTGACGACGCAGCGCGTGTGGCTTGCACTGTTTCCCTATTTACTGATCATCGCGGTGTTCTGCGTGGCCAAACTCTGGTCGCCGGTCACCAGGTTCCTGGCGTCGACCGACATCGCGGTTCCGTGGCCCGGCCTCGACGGCAACATCCTCACCGCGGCGGGCTCACCTGCCACCACCACCATCTACAAGTTCACATGGCTGTCGACACCGGGAACATTGCTGCTGATCTGTGGCGTCATCGTCGCTGCCGTCTATCGCGTCAGCGCTCCCGACGCCGTCCGCCTGTTCGGAAGCACCCTGATCAAACTTCGATTCTCCGCACTCACGGTCGGCGCGGTCCTTGCACTTGCCTACGTGATGAACCAGTCGGGGCAAACCATCACCATCGGTACCTGGATTGCCGGCACCGGCGCATTCTTCGCCTACCTCTCCCCGATCCTCGGGTGGCTGGGCACTGCAGTCACCGGTTCGGACACCAGCGCGAACGCACTGTTCGCGACGCTGCAGCAGACCGCGGCGATCAACGCCGGCATCGACCCCACCCTGCTGGTCGCCGCCAACACCTCGGGTGGTGTGGTGGGCAAGATGATCAGCCCGCAGAATCTCGCCATCGCCGCGTCCGCGGTGGGGTTGGTGGGGCGAGAGTCCGAGATATTCCGCAAAGTCATCTGGTGGAGCCTCGGCCTACTGCTTGCCATCTGCCTCCTGGTCGGACTGCAGAGCTCGGTACTGGCCTGGATGCTTCCCTGACCCGTCGTTGTCAACATTCACCGAAACACTGCACAGAATCGAGACCATGACATGCCCATCACCCGGCAGATGCCCAAAGCTACCGACCTGCGCGAGGTCCTCTCGTTCAAGAAGCCCGATCTGAATCTGCGTCGGCGACGCCTCAACGCCGCACTCACCATCGACGATCTCCGCACCATCGCCCGTCGACGCACCCCGCGCGCGGCATTCGACTACACCGACGGTGCCGCCGACGCCGAGATCTCGCTGTCGCGGGCTCGTCAGGCTTTCCGCGACGTCGAATTCCACCCCTCGATCCTGCGCGACGTCTCCCACGTCGACACCTCGACGACGGTGTTCGGCGGGCCCTCCGCGCTGCCGTTCGGCATCGCACCGACAGGGTTCACCCGCCTGATGCAGACCGAGGGTGAGTACGCCGGGTCTGCCGCAGCCGGAGCGGCCGGCATTCCCTTCTGCCTCTCGACCCTGGGCACCACGTCGATCGAGGACGTCAAGGCCACCAATCCGAACGGTCGCAACTGGTTCCAGCTCTACGTCATGCGCAACCGCGACATCTCGTTCGCGTTGGTCGAACGCGCCGCCAAGGCAGGCTTCGACACACTCCTGTTCACGGTCGACACACCGGTAGCCGGGTCACGCCTGCGCGACAAGCGCAACGGCTTCTCCATCCCGCCGCAGTTGACCGCGTCGACGATCGCCAACGCCATTCCGCGCCCCTGGTGGTGGTGGGACTTCCTCACCACGGCCAAACTAGAGTTCGCGTCGCTGTCGTCCACCGGAGGCACGGTCGGAGAACTACTCAACTCGGCGATGGACCCGTCCATCTCGTTCGAGGATCTCGACGTGATCCGGGAGATCTGGCCCGGCAAGCTGGTCGTCAAAGGTGTTCAGTCGGTGGCAGATTCGGCCCGTCTCGCCGAACTGGGAGTCGACGGGATCATTCTGTCCAATCACGGGGGCCGACAACTCGATCGCGCTCCGGTCCCGTTCCATCTGCTGCCTCAGGTGGTGAGCGAAGTCGGCTCCGATTTCGAGGTAGCCGTCGACACCGGCATCATGCACGGTGCCGATATCGTCGCCTCCATCGCGATGGGTGCATCGTTCACGCTCGTCGGCCGGGCGTATCTGTACGGCCTGATGGCCGGAGGTCGCGCCGGCGTCGATCGGATGATCGAGATACTGCGCGAGGAGATCGTGCGCACTATGCAACTGCTGCAGGTCAATTCACTTGCGGAACTCACCCCGGAGCACGTCACTCAACTCACTAGATTCGCTCCCCTGCAGTCCGGGTCCCGCATGCTCACGCCACGCTGACCGCTGCTGGCGAGCCGTCGAGGGCGGGGTTCGAGGCCGGGGTTCGAGGCTTGGGTTCGAGGCAAACGCGCGCGCATTCGCTGAACGCACGCGAAATCGTCGGCCAGACGGGACGATTTCGCGCGCACCTGGCAAACGCGCGCGCGTTTGCGATTCTGGCGGGCGGGCCGGCGGACGGGCTGTCCCTCACCCCGGCCCCGCCCGCGCCGAGGCGATGGCGTCGGACATTCCGAAGCGTCCGAGGAACACCGGTTGACCCACCGTCACGATCACGTCCCACTCGTCGATCGTGCACTCCCGCAGTTCCGTGCCCATCCGCCCCGCCAACCCCCGCGCCGTCTCACACGCATCGGACGCCCCACGATCGAGAGCCCCTGCCCCGGCCAGCGCCGCGAGATCGGCCGCCGACTGCGCCTGATGACGAGCACCTACCGCCGAGCCGACGTGAATCACCATCACCACCACCGCAATCAACGCCGACATCGCCAGCGCCGCCAACACCGTCGCGCCGCCCTCGTCGTCCTGCATTCTCATTCGGGCGCAACCGGTTCCGCAGCAGCAACCGCCTCCGCAGACAACGTCAATCCCGGCAGCGGACTCGCCACCTCCACCCGCGCGACGAAGAACTCCCCATCCTCGGTCACCGTGACCCGAGCACCGTCCGGCGCAACCCTCTCCCCCATCAACACAGCCTGGGCCGTATCACCCCTGGCCGCCAATCGAGCTGCCTCCCTGGCCGCATCGACACAACCGATGTGCATCGTCACCGACACGATCGCACCAATACACACCACGATCACCGCGACGATGGACGCGATCGCGAACGCCGCCTCCACCGTCACGGCACCGTCGTCTGATCCTCGTCCGCAAGCGAACGAGAGTCCGTCATCGCCCAAGCTCACACGGCGGTGTTCAGCGCTCGATCGATGATCCCGGTCAACGCCGACAAAATGCTGTCGCCGGTGACCACGGTGTACAACACCGCTCCGAATGCCGCGGCCGCAATGGTCCCGATCGCATACTCTGCCGTGGACATGCCATCGTCCTCCACGCCGAACAGAACGATCCGAGTCTTCAACTCCTGCAGTGCGTTTCCCATCATGTTGCTTCCCCTCCCAATGCTCCGGTACGGCGTTTCCGAACCGGAAATCTCGATATTCGGCCATCACAGCAGACCGCCGCCCAATACGTTGCCCGCCAGTCCGACCACCACGGGAATGATGCCGAGACAGATGAAGGCAGGCAGAAAGCACAGACCCAGTGGCCCACTGATCAGCACACCGGCGCGCTCGGCCGCAGCAGCCGAGGCGTCCTCGGCCCGGGTTCGTTGGGTCGCAGCGAGTTCCGTCATCGCCGACGCCATGGACGACCCCGCTCGGGCAGACCGCCGTGCCATCCTGGCCAGAGCCTCGGTCTCCGGATCCTGCGCGACGCTGCCCCAGGCGGTCTGCGCGTCGGCACCGAGTTCGAGCAGATCGGCTGCCTTACGCAGCGCGACACCGAACGACGCAGGCGCGGACTGCGCCGCTGCCGCAGCGGCGGTCGATATCGGTAAGCCGGACCGCAGACATGCGGCAAGCAGATCGAAGGTCGTGGCCACCGCGAGGGGGTCGGGTATCGGCGCATCGACGGCGTCGGTATCGACGCTGCTCTCGGGTGCCAGCCTGCGCAACCCGCCAGCGACCGAGGGCAGCGTGATCAACGCCGTTGCCAGACAGAGCATCGTCACCCACA
Source organism: Rhodococcoides navarretei (assembly GCF_038069675.1). Taxonomy (NCBI): domain Bacteria; kingdom Bacillati; phylum Actinomycetota; class Actinomycetes; order Mycobacteriales; family Nocardiaceae; genus Rhodococcoides; species Rhodococcoides navarretei. The sequence continues at coordinate 582,933 of NZ_JBBPCN010000001.1, read as the reverse complement.
TCACGTCGTCACCGTGCCGGTGATCGCATCCGTCCACAGCAGTCCCGCGCAGCCCAGCGCCGTGCCGATGAGTAACAACATTCCTCCGAGTCCACCGCCGAGCAGAATGTGCAACGGGTTCGCGCCCATCAACTGCCCGAGCGCGACTCCGAGAATCGGGAGACCGGCCAGCACCAGCGCAGTCGCACGGGCACCGGCGAGCGAGGCATCGGTTCGTTCACGAAATCGTCTGCGTCCCAGCATGTCCTCGCGGACAGCATCGAGCAGTTCGGCGAGCGCGAGTCCGTGCTCATCGGCCACCCGCCATGCGGCCGCCAATCGGTTCAGCTCCGGGTCCAGCAGCGGATCGGAGGACGCGATGCCGTCGGCCGGTCGGCCACCGAGCCTCGATCGCGAGGCCGCACCGCGCAGTGCTGCCGACGCGATACCGCCGCATTCGTCCGCCGCAACCGCGCTGGCCGTGGCCGGATGGGACCCCACGCGAAGCTCGCCGATGACCACCTCGACCCCGGTTGCGAGCCAGTTCAATTCGTCGGCGCGCCGGTCGCGTTCGAGTCGCCGACGATAGCGCCGCCAACCGGTACTGCCCGCCACCGCTGCCGCGCTCACGGCCCAGATTCCGCCGAACAACCACACCGTCACGGCCGCAATTACAGCGCAGCACACCGGCACAATCCATCGCGGCGCGATGGACACCGTTCGTACCGCACGAGGAAACCGACGGAAACCGTTCGGCCACAGGCTCACTGCAGCAGCAAGGACCAGCAGCGCGGCCGTCATCGGGAATCTCCGCATCGACGGTCGAGCAGTTCGAGGAGCCGAGCCTCGCCCGGCGTCGCATCGGCATCCGCTGACCAGGCCGCCGCGATGTGGACGCGCCCGGTGGGATCGACGTCTACCACTCCGATCTCACGCAGTCGTCGAGTACCGTCGGCGCTGCGGTGGACATGCAACACCACCTGTACCGCCGCGGCGAGTTGACTGTGCAGCGCATCTCGCCCCATTCCGCCCAGTGCTGCAAGGGCTTCGAGTCGAGCGGGTACCTCGGCAGGCGAGTTCGCGTGAATGGTTCCGGCTCCGCCGTCGTGACCGGTATTGAGAGCCGTCATCAAGTCGATGACCTCCGCCCCGCGCACCTCACCGACCACGAGTCGATCGGGTCGCATTCGCAACGCCTGACGCACCAGCTGCCGCACCGATACTTCGCCCACACCTTCGACATTGGGCGCTCGCGCAACCAGACGAACCACGTGAGGATGGGCAGGTGCCAACTCGGCCGCGTCCTCGACGCAGACAATTCGCTCGGCTGGGTCCACCTCACCCAGAAGTGCTGCCAAGAGGGTAGTTTTTCCCGCGCCGGTGCCTCCGACGACGAGAAATGCCAGGCGGCCGAACACGATTCGACGCAATAGCTCGTACCCGTCCTCGGTCACAGCTCCCGATGCGCGCAGCGCGGCGAGTCCCTGCGTTGCGGGTCGCAGAACCCGAAGCGACACACACGTTCCCCCGCTCGCCACCGGGGCCAGTACAGCGTGCAGGCGAACGCCGAACGCCCCCTGCCCCACTCCCGGCAGTCGACCGTCGACCCAGGGTTGGGCGTCGTCCAGTCGACGGCCGGCCGAGAGCGCGAGCCGTTGCGCCAGGCGACGCACTGCCGCCTCGTCGACGAAGCGAACCTCGGTGCGCTCGAGACCGCGGCCACGGTCGATCCACACCTGATCCGGGGCGGTGACCAGTACGTCGGTCACTCCTGGCTCCGACAGCAGTGGTTCCAAGGGGCCCGCTCCGGTCAGCTCCGTCTGCAAAACACGAAGGGCCGCAAGCATATCGGTGTCTGCGAGCACCCCACCCGCCTCTGCACGGATGGCCGCGGCGACGGTAGCGGGGACCGGGGCAACGGCCGAAGCCGCCAGGCGATCACGGACGCGGTCCAGCAGCTCCGCCGTGACGACGGCACTCATGCTGCCCACCGCTGGCCACCGGGCTTGTGCGCGAACGTCTCGAGCACCTCGTTCGCAGCAGCGGACAGCGGCGAACGCCGGCCCAGCATCAGGCCCCCTCGTTCGAGACGCTCGGCCAGCCCGGGCTCGGCGCGCATCGACGCCAACAACGGAAGGTCGAGGGCTACCGCGATGTCGTTCGCCCGCAGCCCGCCCGGTGCAGGCCCCCGCACGACGAGGCCGACGTTGGCATTTCGATCCGCCACATACGCGGCCACCGCCTCGGCGGACGTCACAGCACGGAGCTCTGCCGGAAGGATCAGCGCGACGAGGTCTGCCGCGTCGTACACAGCGTCGGAGACGTCGCTGGGATAGCGCGGGGCGTCGCACACCACCAGGTCGCCTGCTGCGCGTCCAGCGTCGAGCACAGCTGTCACAGCGACGGCAGTCAGCCCGACGCTACGGCTCTCGGATCTGCCCAGCGCCAACACCGACAGCCCGTCCCGCGAGGGCAACGCACCGTGCAAGGCGTCAGCGGATACTCGACCACTTTCGACGACCAACCCGGACCAACGGAGACCGGGCGTGTTCTCCCAGCCGAGCAACAGATCGAGCCCGCTGCCGTGCCGGTCGCCCTCGACGAGCAGCACGCGGCGGCTCGCGCCACTACCGCAGAGCCCGAGTACTGCTGCGAACGTCGATGCACCCGCACCACCTCGCGCGCCGACCACGGCGATGACTCCGCCGTCTCCTGTCGGTGCGGACGCCGGCTCGCCCAGTATGCGTACCAACACATCCTCGTCCGCGGGCAGCGAGATCACATGTTCGGCACCGAGCGCGGTGGCAGTGCGCCAGTCTTCGAGTGACGGCGTCGAAGCAGTCACGAGAACGACGCCCGCGCGTCGCGAATATCCGGCCGACAAAGCAGTCTCGGCGGACGCGAAATCGATCAGAACAGTCCCGGCGCGATCCCAGATCGACCGCGTCGAGCTGATACCGACCAGTAAGTTCTGCTCTTCCACAACACAATCCGCGGCCGCAGCGATTCGATACACGTCCTCGCGGAGGCCGCGAAGTTCGATCGACATCGTCACGGCCGGGTGCACGCTTCGTTGCCGGGAGTCCGTTTCCATGGCACCAAGCCTGCGTGAGAATGTGCTCGAGATGCGCGCGACTTGGGAAAATGTGGATAGATTCGGGCCTGTGGATGAATACCGGTACTGCTGTACCAAATTTCGGCCTACCCCGGAAAAGAGGACGACCCTCGCCAGGGGGGGAGGAGGCGAGGGTCGTCTGGTTCAGCCCCGGGGGGTCGGGCTGAACACCGCCCGGAATGAACCGGGCTCGTAGAAAATACTACACCCGTGGACGTCCTTGTTTGCAAGTTCAACCGTCGGTTTTTCTCGTCCGTGTCGAGCCGAGTCCGCCAGTGTCACCGCACGACATCCACCGGTCACCACCGGCCACTATGGTGACAAACGTGACCCAAAGCGCGAGTAACGACGACGCCCCGGCCGGCCGACGCCCAGTGCGCGTCGCGGCTTTCTTCGACCTCGACAAAACGATCATCGCGAAGTCCAGCACGCTGGCATTCAGCAAGCCGTTCTTCGACCAAGGACTCATCAATCGACGCGCGGTCCTCAAGAGCAGCTACGCACAGTTCCTGTTCCTGCTCTCCGGTGCCGATCACGATCAGATGGAACGCATGCGCGCCCACATCGCGAGCATGACCGCCGGTTGGGATGTCGAACAGGTGCGAGCCGTCGTCGCCGAAACGCTGCACAACATCGTCGACCCCCTCGTGTTCGCAGAAGCCGCCGACCTCATCGCCGATCACAAGCTCCGCGGACACGACGTCGTGGTCGTCTCGGCGTCCGGCGACGAGATCGTCCACCCCATTGCCGAAATGCTGGGCGCCAACCACAGTATGGCCACGACGATGGTGACCGTGGACGGCAAGTACATCGGCGAGGTCGACTTCTACTGCTACGGCGCGGGAAAAGTCGACGCCATGAACTCCCTGGCCGCACAACATGATTACGATCTGACGTCGAGCTACGCATACTCCGATTCGATCACCGACGTACCGATGCTGCGCGCCGTCGGACACCCGACGGCCGTCAACCCCGATCGTGCGCTGCGCAGGGAGGCCGCCTCGAACGGATGGCCGATCCTCACCTTCTCCAACCCGGTCTCGCTGCGATCACGGATTCAGACACCATCAGGAAAAACCGTAGCGGTCAGTGCCGCAGCAAGTTTCAGCGCACTGGCCGCCGGTGTGGTCACCTACGGACTACTCCGCAGAAAACGATGAGGCTCAACCCCTTGATGTGAGGCGCGTCACGGGGTACAAATGACGTACGGAAGAACGGAAGGCCAAGATCGAATCGGAAGAGAAGATTCGCTCTCCCGACCGCCCTTCCCAGCACGGACACCAGGCACCCACGCGGAGCAGCCACCTAATGGCAGAAGCGCTGTGGGCCTGCGAGATTCGTCGATGATCAGCAAGAACCCTGCACCGGTTGCAGGGATGACCTCATCACCGTCGAACCTTCGCCGAGGCCACGTGGTTTTCCACCACAGCCCACCTGAGCACGCTTGGTAACCAGGCGCTCCGTGCTAACGGGCGGCGACGTCGACGCAAGTCGACATCGCCGCCCTTTTACGTGCTCACTACTGCAGGCTCCGCTCGCGGCCCATTTATGTGCGTGGGCTATACCGCAGCTTCGGCAATCGAAGTCGCTTCTGCTGCACCGGCTTCGAATGCTCCGCAGCACAGGATCACCCAACTCCCGACGCCGGTGGCGGTGCCCTCGGCGAATCCCGTCGCGCCGTCTCGGTACGCATTTGCCCGACGCATCCAGCTCACTTCCGGCACCCCGAGGTTGTGGGGGTCGAATCCCGACGACGCCGCGATCAGTCTCGATGCAGCGCGCGCAACGATGCCGTCGGCGGATCCGAAAGCTTTGAGCGTCAACAACTCACCGTGCACCACGGCTGCGATCACCGGGGCAGGCGCAGACGTACCGCCGGTGACCAATTGAGCGAGCAGGTCGAGTCGCTCGCCGATGCCCGCATCCGTGCGCGGTCGACCGAGCGAGGAAGCGTCGTCGACGAGATCCGCGGCGGCCAAGAGATGTAGGCGGGCCAGCGTCTGCAGCGGTGCGCGCTTCCACGTCGAGAGCGTGTTCTGCAGCGCATCACCGTCGAGGGCGGCCGCGACTCGCAGCGCACCCGCCAGAATCGGGTCGCCCTCCTCGCCTTCGCGAGGGAAATCCATCGAACCGCCCTCGAGCGCGGAGGACGAACGAGCTGCCCGCACCGCGGCCTCGGCGGCGGTGGCAGGCCAACCGCGGCGATTGGCCTTGTGCCGATGCACCACGCCCAGGGCGTCGCGCGCACGTTCGGCGGAGTCGAGAACTCCGGGCAGTTCCAGCAGCGGGGCGAGGGGGTCCGTCACGACAGACGACGGTACCCCCTCCCCTTACCCCCTACTTCGCCCCTGCCGCCAACAGCTCGGCGCGGGCCTGACGACGCTTGGCCTGTTCGGCCGGGTCGGGCACCGGGACGGCCGCGAGCAACCGCTTGGTGTACTCGTTGGTCGGACGACGCAGAATCTGGTCCGTCGTACCGAACTCGGCCAACTTGCCCTTGTTCAACACCGCGATTCGCTTGGCCAGCACCTCCACGACAGCGAGGTCGTGGCTGATGAACAGGCATGCGAACCCGTACTCCCGCTGCAGTTCCTTGAACAGCTCGAGTACCTTGGCCTGCACCGACACGTCGAGTGCAGACGTCGGTTCGTCGGCCACCAGCAGTGTCGGCTCCAGGGCGAGTGCTCGAGCGATACCGACGCGCTGACGCTGCCCACCGGACAACTGGTGGGGGTAGCGGTTGCGCATGGTCCGCGACAGGTGGACCCGGTCGAGCAGTTCCTCGACCTTTCGATTTCGGTCTGCGGCACTGTGTTGGGTGTGCAAGAGCATCGGCTCGGCGATCGACTGTCCGATCGGCCAGCGCGGGTTCAGTGACGAACCCGGATCCTGGAACACGATGCCGACCTTGCTCCGCACCGAACGCAGTTCACGATTCGACAGGTTGGTGATATCGACGCCTGCGATCGACAGCGAGCCGCCGGTGAGCTTGTTCAGTCCCACCACGGCCTTGCCGATCGTGGACTTACCCGAGCCGGATTCACCGACGAGACCGACGACCTCACCCATCTCGATATCCAGGCTGACCCCGTCGACAGCGCGGAACACGGTGCGGCCCGGGTACTCGATGACGCCGTCGACGATGCTCAGTGCCCGGGTGTCCTCGACGGCTTTGGGCTCGGCGATCTTCCCGGCGGCCACGGCCTCGATACTGCTGCCCAGGTGCGGAACCGAGGAGAGCAACTGCTGCGTGTACGGATGCGACGCGTTCTTGAAGATCGTCTGCGCAGCATCGGTTTCGACGATGACGCCGTCCTTCATCACCGCGATGCGGTCGGCCATGTCTGCCACCACACCCATGTCGTGGGTGATCAACACGATCGAGGCGTCGATGCGGTTACGCAGATCGCGCATCAGGTCGAGAATCTCGGCCTGCACCGTCACGTCCAGGGCGGTGGTCGGCTCGTCCGCGATCAGCAGCGACGGGTCCGAGGACAGCGCCTGGGCGATCATGGCACGCTGACGCTGACCACCGGAGAGCTGGTGCGGGTAGAAGTTCACCCGCGTTTCCGGATCCGGCATCTCGACGAGCTTCAGGAGCTCGACGGCTCGTGCCTTCGCTTCCTTCTTCGACAGCGAGGTGTGTGCCCGGATGGCCTCGGTGATCTGCCAGCCGATCGAATACACCGGATTGAGCGCCGTCATGGGCTCTTGGAAGATCACCGCGACGTTCTTGCCACGAATGGGTGCGAGCTGCTTCTCGGGCAGCCCGACCAGTTCCTTCTCGCCGAGCTTGATGCTGCCCGACACCCGCGAGTTATCGGCCAGCAGACCGGGAATGGCCATCGCGGTGGTCGACTTACCGGATCCGGATTCGCCGACGATGGCCAACACCTCACCGGAGGCGACGGTGAACGAGACGGTGTCGACGGCCTTACGCCATACCTTGTCGACCTCGAACTCGACCGTCAGATCGGTGACGGCCAGGACCGTGTCCTTCTGAATGCTCATGTCAGTTCCGTTTCGGATCGAGTGCGTCACGGAGCGCGTCGCCGAGCATGATGAACGCGAGCACCGTGACGGAGAGGAACGCGGCCGGGAACAGCACCAGGTGCGGTGCCGTCAGGAACACGTTCTGACCGAGGTTGATCTGCAGGCCCCAGGAGATCTCGGGCGCTTGCAATCCGATTCCGAGGAACGTCAGCGTCGCCTCGGCCGCGATGAACGTACCCACCGAGATGGTGGCGTAGATGATCACCGGAGCCAGCGCGTTCGGCAGGATGTGTCGCACCAGAATGCGGTAGGTCGACGCTCCCAATGCCTGTGCCGCCTGGACGTATTCACTGTTCTTGATCGAGATCACCGACGATCGCACCAGACGCATCGCCGTCATCCAGCCGAAGGCCACCAGGGCCAACGACACGGTGAAGATGGTGCGCTGGGCGGTGACGGTGAGGAGGATCAGGGCACCGAGCAGGAGGGGAATGCCGAAGAACACGTCGGTGAAGCGCGCCAGGATGCTGTCGATCGCACCGCCGAAGTAGCCGGCGAGAGCACCGATCAGAACGCCGATGATCAGCACGCCGATCACCGAGAGCACACCGATGGACAGCGAGATGCGCGCACCGTAGATGACGTTGGCGTAGTAGTCGCAGCCCTGGACGTCGGTGCCGAACCAGTGTTCGGCACTGGGACTCAGACGTGAATCCGACAGCGAACACACTCGCGGATCGATGCCGCGGGCGAACAGTTGTGGGAACACCGCCATGACCAACAGCACCAACAGCAGGAACGTGCCGATGATGAAGAACGGGCTCTTACGGAGGAACTTCCATGCGTTACCCCACAGGCTGGCCTGGCCGACCAGCTCGACGGCCTCCTCGGTGACGACGTTGCCGGGCTTGCCCTCGTCGGCGGTGTGCTGAGCTGCGCTCGAATCTTCCTTATTCATAACGAATCCTTGGATCGAGTACCGCGTAGAGGACGTCCACCACGAGGTTGAAGAAGATGTAGAAGAACACGAAGAGCGTCACGATGCCGACGACGACGGCACCTTCCTGACGGGCCAAGCCGTCGTAGATCGCGCGACCGAGACCGGGCAGGTTGAACACCGTCTCGGTGACGATGGCCCCGCCGAGCAGGCCACCGACATCGGCACCGATGAAGGTGACGACAGGAATCAGCGAGTTGCGCAACGCATGGCGAACGATGATGCGCCGGTTGCTGATTCCCTTCGACTTCGCGGTACGGATGTAGTCCGCGGCCATCGACTCGGCCACCGAGGTGCGCGTGAGACGAGCGACGTAGGCCATCGACAGCGATGCGAGCACCAGGCCGGGAAGCAGGTAGCTGGACCAGCCGTCGTTGATACCCGAGATCGGGAAGATGCCCAGCTTGAGCCCCAGCGTGAACTGCGCGATGAAGCCGAGAACGAACACCGGCACCGACACGAGCAGCGTCGTCGAGATGAGCACCAGGTTGTCGAAGAAGGATCCGCGCTTGAGGGCGGCGAGCACGCCTGCGGCGATACCCATGACGGTCTCGATGACGACGGCGACGATGGTCAACCGGACCGTCACCGGAAGGGCCCGCTCGATGGTGTCGAGGACGGGTCGTCCGGAGAAGTCGGTTCCGAAGTCGCCTTGGAAGAAGCCGGCGATGTATTTGAAGTATTGGACGAACAGATTGTCGTCGAGGTTGAACTCGTCTCGCAGCTGGGCGACGACGCCGGGTGCGAGGGGACGATCTCCGGCAAGGGCGCGGATGGGATCACCCGGCAGTGCGTAGACCATCGCGAAGATCAAGAACGAGGAGCCGATCAGGACGGGAATCGTCAGCAGTAATCGGCGAGTGATGTAGCGACCCACTGTGTGTCTTCTCCTTGAACAAGGGACGAACCTGCGCCTCGGGTCTTGCCGGCGCAGGCCGGCGTGGGGTGAATACGACCCACGATTGAACGAGACGCGGTGGGCGGCAACCGATCACGCTGGCTGCCACCCACCGGTACGTCGTCAGCTGACTACGACGTCCTCGAGGATGATGTTGCCTCGATTGTCGATCTTGACGTCGGAGACGCGGTCGGACCATACGGCCTGGTTCAGGCCGTAGAACAGCGGGGTCGCGGGCATCTGATCGATCAGGATGTCCTCGGCCTTCTGGTAATCCGCAGTCGCGGATTCGATGTCCTCTGCGTTGTTGCCCTCGGCCAACGCGGCGTCGAATGCCGGGTCGTTGAAGAAGACGTAGTTGCTACCGGCCGGCGGGGTTGCGGCTGCCGAGTACAACGGGGACAGGAAGTTGTAGATCGACGGGTAGTCCATGATCCAGCCCGAGCGGAACGGACCGGTCATGCCCTTGGCGTCCTGCAGCGGCAGGTACTGCGCGAACTGGAGGTCACCGCGCAGTGCGTAGTTCACGCCCAGGTTGTCACGCAACTGGTTGCCCACCGCGGTCATCCACGAATCGTGGCCCGCACCGGCGTTGAACCACAGGTCCACCGGTTGGCTGCGGTCGAACCCGGCCTCGTCGAGCAGACGGTTTGCCTCGTCGGGGTTGAGTTCGCAGTTGGCACCACATGCGTCCTCGCGGTAGCCGTCGACGACGGGCGATGCGAAAGATCCTGCCGGAGTGCGGGTATCGGTGAAGATCGCGGTCGCGATGGCCTGGCGATCGATCGCCATCGAGAACGCCTTGCGCACCCTCGGATCCTGGAAGCGCGGATCGTAGGTGGGGAAACCGAGAGAGGTGATGTCGGGACGAGCACGCTCACCGTAGTTCTCACCGAACGTGTCGCGAGCCGTGGCCCACGCGTCCTCGGGGAGGTCGAGCATGACGTCGAGTCCGCCGCCCTGAACATCGTTGTAGCCGGTGCTCACCTCGGTGTAGACCTTGAAGTTGACGCCTGCGGACTGAGCCGCATTGTCGCCCGCGTAGTCGTCGTACTTGGTGACGGTGAATCCCTGTCCGGGAACGAAGTCCTCGTCGGCCTTGAACGGGCCGTTACCGATCGGGCGAGCGCCGTAGGCGTCGGGGTCGGCATAGAACGCCTCGGGCAGCGGGTCGAATGCCGTGTATCCCAGCGTGAGCGGGAAGATCGCGAACGGTCCGGTGAGCTTGACGGTGAAGGTCGTGTCATCGACGACGTTCAGGCCGCTCAGTTCGGTCGCGACGGGCTCGGCGGTCTCGCTGCCCTGCAGGTCTGCGTAACCTTCGATGTTCTCGAAGAAGTAGGAGGCACCGAAAGCGTTGGTGCTCAACGCGTTGTAGCTCCAGGCTTTGGTGTAGGACTCCGCTGTGACGGGGGTGCCGTCGTGGAAGGTCCAGCCGTCCTTGAGCTTGACGGTCCAGGTGGTGTTGTCCTCGGACTCGACGGACTCGGCGACGCCGTTGTACTCGACGCTGTTGTCCTCGTCGTTGAACGTGACCAGCGGAGTGAAGAGCGCCTCGAGAACCTGGCTGCCCTCGCTCTCGGTGGTGTTGCCGGGAATCAGCGGGTTCTCGGGCTCGCCGATGTAGATGCTGTAGACACCGTCGGCGCTACCGCCGGAGCCGGAGCCCCCACCGCCACAGGCGGCGAGCAGGCTCGCACTCATCAGCACAGCCGTGGTGACTACCGCGGCACGTTTGATACGCAAGGAAATCCTCCATCCAGATGTGAACACGGGGTCGTCCGTGCTCAGTTCCTCGGGCGCGACGCCCGGGGTTTCGTGGGCGACCGCATGGCACGGCAGGTGGGCCGTTCCAACGATCTGATGGAATGGACTTTAGACACATCCTGAAACGAACATGTGAACTCCCCCAGTTTTTGCTGACCCGTGAGTAAGCCTGAAACATGATCGAAACGTTTCGGCAAGTCGATTTCTCACACTTCGGACAACCGCGTCCTCGGGGCGGCGCGCCGAGAACCACGATGACCGCCCATCGTGCAGAAACTACCGATCACCGCAGATCAGGGGGTTGCAGGCGATTGCAACGGTGCGATTGCGATCACATGTGACTACCCTCACAAGGGGCTCGAGACCGGCACGGAAGTGCAGTTTCATGAGCGAAATGCACCGGACGAAAGTGAGCTATTCGAGATGACGACCAGTACCTCCGGAACCGACGAGACCGCGGTTGCCTCCTACGCACCCTCGGCCGAGTTCTCGGCTCAGGCGAACGCCGGAGCCGAGCTCTACGCCGCCGCCGAAGAGGATCGACTCGGCTTCTGGGCCGAACAGGCTCGCCGACTCCACTGGCACACCCCGTTCACCGAGGTACTCGATTGGTCCGACGCCCCCGTGGCCAAGTGGTTCGCCGACGGCGAGCTCAACGTCGCCTACAACTGCGTCGACCGCCACGTCATCGACGGCCACGGCGACCAGGTCGCCATCCACTGGGAAGGCGAACCCGGCGACAGCCGCGACGTCACCTACGCCGATCTGCTCGCCGACGTCAGCCAAGCCGCCAACACCCTCACCGAACTCGGCCTGGTCTCCGGCGACCGCGTCGCGATCTACATGCCCATGATCCCCGAGGCCATCGTCTCGATGCTCGCCTGCGCTCGCCTGGGCCTGACCCACTCGGTCGTCTTCGCCGGCTTCTCCGCCACCGCACTACGCTCACGCATCGACGACGCCGAAGCCAAACTCGTCATCACCACCGACGGCCAATGGCGACGCGGCAAGCCCGCCCCCATCAAGGACACCGTCGACGAAGCCGTCGACGGAGCCGCCTCCATCCAGAACGTCCTCGTCGTCAAGCGCACCGACTCCGACGTCGCCTGGACCGACGGACGCGACCTGTGGTGGCACGAGACCGTCGCCAAGGCATCGAAAGAGCATGAGGCGCAGCCGTTCCCGGCCGAGCACCCCCTGTTCATCCTGTACACCTCCGGTACGACGGGTAAGCCCAAGGGCATCATCCACACCTCCGGCGGCTACCTGACCCAGACCTCGTACACCCACCACAACGTCTTCGACCACAAAGCCGGTAAGGACGTCTACTGGTGCACCGCCGACATCGGCTGGGTCACCGGACACTCCTACATCGTCTACGGCCCGCTCTCGAACCGCGCCACCCAGGTCGTCTACGAGGGCACACCCAATTCGCCCGACGAGCACCGGCACTGGAACGTCATCGAGAAGTACAAGGTCTCGATCTACTACACCTCCCCCACCCTCGTACGCACGTTCATGAAGTGGGGCAAGGAGATTCCCGAGGCACACGATCTGACCTCGATCCGCCTGCTCGGATCCGTCGGTGAGCCCATCAACCCCGAGGCCTGGCGCTGGTTCCGCGACGTCGTCGGCGGCGGCACCGCACCGATCGTCGACACCTGGTGGCAGACCGAGACCGGCGCGATCATGATCTCCCCACTGCCCGGCGTCACCGCCACCAAGCCCGGCTCCGCGATGGCCCCACTGCCCGGTATCTCCGCCAAGATCGTCGACGACGACGCCAAGCCACTGGGCAACGGCGGCAACGGATACCTCGTCCTCGACGAGCCGTGGCCGTCGATGCTGCGCGGCATCTGGGGCGACATGGACCGCTACAAGGACACCTACTGGTCCCGCTACGCCGAAGAAGGCTGGTACTTCGCCGGCGACGGCGCCAAGTACGACGACGACGGCGCCCTGTGGGTCCTCGGCCGCGTCGACGACGTCATGAACGTCTCCGGCCACCGCATCTCCACCTCCGAGGTCGAATCGGCACTGGTCACCCACCACAGTGTCGCCGAAGCCGCCGTTGTCGGTGCCGCCGACGACACCACCGGACAGGGCATCGTCGCGTTCGTCATCCTGCGCGCCGGAGAGGAGAACACCGGCGACGCGTTGATCGCCGAACTCAAAGCTCAGGTCTCCAAGGAGATCTCACCGATCGCCCGACCGCGCGAGATCTCCATCGTCCCCGAACTGCCCAAGACCCGATCGGGCAAGATCATGCGCCGCCTGCTGCGCGACGTGGCCGAGGGCCGCGAACTCGGCGACGTTTCCACCCTCGTCGACCCGAAGGTGTTCGAGGCGATCAAAAAAGGCCGGTGAGCGCTTCGCGCATGTGCACGGAACTTCGTAGTGGGCTACGAAGTTCCGTGCACATGCGGCGGAGCCGCTCTACACGCTGTCGAGCGACTGATCCCGTGTTTCCTTCATGATGATCAGCGAGATCAGCGTCAACGATGCAGCGATGGCGAGGTAGACGCCCACCCAGCCGACGCCGTAGCTGCTCACCAGCCAGGTCGCGATGAACGGAGCCACTGCGGCACCGAGGATCGACGCGGTGTTGTACGAGATTCCCGAGCCGGTGTAGCGCACGTTCGTCGGAAACAGTTCCGGCAGAACGGCACTCATCGGGCCGAAGGTCAGGCCCATGAGGCCGAGGCCGACGCACATGAACACCAGCATCTTGCCCGCCGACGCAGAGGACGGGTCGGCGAACCAGTGGAACGACAGACCGAACAGCACGATCGCCGACGTGATGACGATGAGCGTGGGACGACGGCCGTACTTGTCCGCCAGCAGCCCGGCCACCGGAATCAACGCCGCGAAGAACAGCACCGCGATGAGCTGCAGTTCCAGGAAGTCGGTGTACGGAATGGCCAGCTTAGGCCCGTTGACGTCGGAGACCTTGCCCGTTCCGTAGCTGACCACCCACGTGGTCATGATGTAGAACAGCGTGTAGGTGGCGAGCATGACGAACGTGCCGATGATCAGCTGACGCCAGCTTGTCTTGAACACCTGCGCCAGCGGGGTCTTGACCTTCTGTCCACGCTCGACGGCCAGCTTGAACACCGGCGTCTCCTCGAGCTTGAGCCGGACGTACAGGCCGATGATGACCATGATGGCGCTGAGCAGGAACGGGATTCGCCAGCCCCAGGTGAGGAACGCGTGGTCGGTGCCCGAGTTGACGGAGTCGTAGCCCGTCGCGATGACGATGAGCAGGAAGATGCCGTTGGCGAAGAAGAACCCGATGGGTGCGCCCAACTGCGGGTACATCGCCGCCCACGCTCGCTTGCCCGGCTTGGCGGTTTCGGTGGCCAGCAACGCTGCACCGCTCCACTCGCCGCCGAGACCGACGCCCTGGGTGAAGCGCATGATCGCCAGCAGAGCCGGAGCCCACAGACCCACCGCTGCGTACGTCGGCAACAGTCCGATCGCGAACGTTGCGACACCCATCGTGAGCAGTGAGCCGACGAGCGTTGCCTTGCGTCCGATGCGATCGCCGAAGTGGCCGAACAGAATCGACCCGACGGGCCGCGCGATGAATGCCAAACCGAAGGTGGCGAACGACGCGAGCAGCGCCGTGGTGTCGTTGCCCGCGGGGAAGAACAGACGCGGGAAGACGAGCACTGCGGCGGTGGCATAGATGTAGAAGTCGAAGAACTCGATGGACGTGCCGACCATCGAGGCGATCACGATGCGTGACCGCGGCACCTGAGGTGCGGGAATTGCACCGTCGGCGGCGACGGTGTGTGCTGAACTCACGAATGCTCCTGAAGGGGGAAGGTCCCTGAAAATTACCTGATGAACACCTGAGAATTTCACGACCCGGGCGTGTCCGTTGCCCGATCGCTCGAGATCCTCGAGTTTGCGGGCGGCGGCATCGAGGTACGCATCCAAACAAGGGCGAGCGTCGCCCGCACTCCGCGGAACAGTTAACCTGCTACCCAGGCACTACTGTCGATACGATCTTCCGCACAACACCGAGCAGAGCAATTACAAGGGGTCGAGAGTTGAGCGTCAGCAATGACAAGGGATACGGCAACGGCGTCCCGAATACGATTTCGTCGATACCTCTGACCGATGTCGATGCCCGCACCCCTGGTAGCGCCAGCATCGGAAACCTGGTCAAGGACGCAACCACTCAGGTCTCGACGCTTGTGCGCGCCGAAGTCGCCCTCGCCAAGGCCGAGGTCACCGGTGAGGTCAAGAAGGGTCTGCAGGGCAGCGTCTTCTTCATCATCGCGCTGACGGTGTTGCTGTTCAGCTCCTTCTTCTTCTTCTTCTTCGCCGCCGAGCTGCTCGACGTGTGGCTCTACCGCTGGGCCGCGTTCCTCATCGTGTTCGCATTCATGGTGTTGGCTGCGGCGCTGTTCGGATTCCTGGGGTACCGCAGGGTGAAGAAGCTCCGCAAGCCCGAGAAGACCATCGACTCGCTCAAGCAGGCGTCGACGGTACTGCCGAACCAGCACGATTCCATCCCCGGAGTTCCCGGCTACAAGAAGTAGTAGCCCGGCGAATCGAGCAGTATGAATCAGCCCGATCCGTCCACGGTCCGTTATCCGGGACAGTGGATCCATCGCGACATCCACGCCAACGGGATTCGGTTCCACGTCGTCGAGGTCGGCGAACACGCACCGGACGCACCACTGGTGGTTCTGCTGCACGGCTTCGCCGACTTCTGGTATTCGTGGCGGCACCAACTCGAGGCCCTCGCGAGGTCGGGAGTTCGCGCCATCGCCGTCGACCTGCGCGGATACGGTGACTCCGACAAGCCCCCACGCGGATACGACGGATGGACTCTTGCTGGCGACATCGTCGGACTCGTTCGCGCCCTTGGCTATCCGCACGCCACGTTCGTCGGCCACGCCGACGGCGGTCTCGTCTGCTGGGCCGGTGTTGCGCTCCACCCCCGCTCGGTGCGTTCGATGGTGCTGATCAACGCCCCGCATCCCATCTCTCTGCGACGAGCCGTATTGAAGGATTCGGCGCAGCGCGCCGCACTGCTACCGCACTTCGTTCGCTACCAGGTTCCGTTGCGCCCCGAGAGGCTGCTGACCCGGCGAGGCGGCATTGCGGTGCAGGAGCTGATGAGCACCCGCGCCGGCGCCGAGTGGCAGCGGACAGACGATTTCACCGACACCACGGCAAAGATGCGGTCGGCCATCCGGATTCCGGGTGCTGCGCACAGCGCACTCGAATATCAGCGGTGGGCGTTCCGCAGCCAGTTCCGTGCCGAGGGACGCCGGTTCATGGACGCCGTGGATGTACGCACCTCGATCCCCGTCGCGCAGATCAGCGGCGACCTCGACCCGTACGTCCTACCCACCACCCTCGATCGCGATCGGCACTGGGCACCGGGGCTGACGCGTCGAACAGTGCGGGACGTGGGCCACTACGTGCACCAGGAAGCGCCCGACGTGGTGTCCGAGGAGATCCTGCGGGTCGTCCGCGAGAGCTAGACGATGCAGTCGCCCGTGGCGACGGGCACCGGCGACGCGAAGCTCTGCGCGAGTTCGTCCGCGATCTCCGTCGCTGTCAGCACGAATCCGGTGTCGGGGTCGTCGACGGCGGCACCGAACACGACTCCGAGTACCTCGCCGGACGAGTTGACCAGTGGTCCACCGGAGTTGCCCTGCCGCACCGATCCGCGGACGGTGTACACCTCACGTTGGACGGTGCCCGCGCGGTAGATGTCCGGTCCGCTGAGGTTGATGATCTCGCGGATACGCGCCGGGCTCGCCGTGTACGGTCCCCCGCCGGGGTAGCCGAGCACGATGGCGTCGGTTCCGGACTCGGCCGTTATCGGCGCGAACGGCAACACCGGGGCCTGGAGCTGCGAAACCCGAAGCACCGCAATGTCTTCTTCGGGGTCGAACAGGACGACGTCGGCCGTCAGGGGCCCGTTCGGCGAATCGACGGTCACTTCGGAGGTACCTGCGACGACATGCGCGTTGGTCATCACCAGATCGGACCCGACGACGAATCCCGAACCCTCCAGCGCCTTCTGGCAGCTGGGCGCGATGCCGTTGATCTTGATGACGCTCGATTGCAGTTGCACAGGAATCGGCCCAGCGGCGATACCGGAATCGGGTGCGGCGACCTCGGCGACCGGGGTGCGACCGAACGGTCCGATGACGTCCGGGAGCCCGGAGGTGTCGAGCAGCGCCGAGAATTCCTCGGGTACCTGCCGCAGCCAATCGGGTGCCACTTCGTCGACCTGTCCCAGAACCGTCGACCCTCGGACCGCGCTGGCGACCTCGGGCTGAGAGGACGACGTCAGCGGTATGGCGAGCAGCCACGCGGCGGCGAGGACCGCGACGGCCTGCAACCCGGCACCGATGGTGCTGTCGACGGATCGCGCTGCACGCGAATGAATTCCGCTGCGCAGTGCCCGTCCGAGGACCATTCCGGCAACTTCACCGACGATCACCAGCACCACGATCAGGGCGATACCGACGAACACCCGTGTTCGCGAACCGTCGACATGTTCGAGCACGTGCGGTGCCACCAGAATTCCGGCAACGGCACCGAGGACGACGCCGAGGAACGCCAGCGCCGACGCCACCGCCCCCTGCCGCCATCCCGACGTTGCCGCCAGCAGTGCGATGGCAAGCACCGCGATATCGACCCACCCTGAACCTGTCACCGATCGAGCCTCGCTCCTACCGCAGTCAAGCTGGCCTCCAGATCGCGTATGTCCCCCGTGTCCCACTCGGGCTCCCAGCCCGACACAGCCAGCAGACCCGCCAGGATACCGCCCGTGAAGCCCCACACCAGCATTCCCTGCACAGCGAACGCCGGACCCTGGTAGCCGGCGGGGTGTCGCACCTGAAATCGGTTGTTCGGATCGAGCAACTCGCGCAACGGAACTCGAACCACTCGCTCGGTCTCACCGGGATCGACGACGCGCACCGGGGTCGGCCGCTCCCAGTACGAGAGCACCGGAACCACGTCGAAGCGCGACGGCGGAACGTAGATGCCGGGCATCGTCGCCAGTGGCACGACGCCCGCCGGGTCGAGTCCGGTTTCCTCTTGCGCCTCGCGCAGAGCGGTGCCGATCGGACCGTCGTCGCCCGGGTCGGTCGCTCCACCGGGGAAGGCGATCTGCCCGCTGTGATCTCTCAGCGTCGACGCACGCTGAGTCAGCAGTACATCGGCATCGGCAGGCAGGCCGCCTGGTGCAGCGGGATCGGCGACGGCCGGGCCGCCGAACAACACCAGCACGGCAGCGGACCGAGGACGGTCGGCCGGCTGCGCCTGTCGTTGCAGCACTGGGTTGATGCCGGTGGTGTCGGTCAGCCCGCCCGCCCTGCCTGCGACGTCGAGCATGCGCCCGAGCCAATCGGGTGCACTCACGAATCGATCCCGAGGTTCACCCGCACGGCGTCGGCGATGTCGTCGACGCTACGGAAAGGTTGTGGCAGCACCTTGGCGACAGTGCCATCTGCAGATATCAAAACGGAAACGGGCAGCACGTTCGGTGCTCCCACGGCGGCGACGACGCGGCCTGCGCCGTCCTGGACTCCGGGCAGAGTGATGCCGTAGTCGGTGAGCCGCGTCAGACCGTTGGCCTCGTTGGCGTCGTTGTGGACCGTCAAGACCTCGATCTTCTCGCCCGCTCGTTCGGCATATTGCTGCAGGTAGGGCAGCTCTTCGGCGCACGGCCCGCACCAGTACGCCCAGATGTTGAGCAAGGCGGGTCGGCCGGCGAGCGCCTGGCCGAGGTCGACATACGAACCGTCGCCGATGCATTCGAGTGTGATGCCCGTCAGCGGGCCGGCCGCAGCACCCGATGCCGCCGGGCAGGCGGCGAGGCCGGCGTCGCGCCGCAGCGGTGCGAGAGCTTCGGGGGTGTCGGCGGCCCGGCGCTCGTCCGTGGACGGCGCACGCTGACCGAGGCCCGGTGCGTCCATGGGCTGCGCGGTGGGTGCGGCGTCGTTGCGAGGCCACAGCGCGTAGACCATCCCGACCACCAGGATCAGCGCAACCAGTGACCACCGCAGAGCAGACTTGTTCACGGCACGATTCCGGCGAGAGCGAGGAGGTGATCGGTTTCCGGGCCCTTCACCAGCGCGGCCGCGGCGGCGGGGTCGGTCGGACCGGCCCCGAAGGAGGGGCAGTCCCTGGCGAGGACGCACACCCCACATGCGGGTCTACGAGCGTGGCAGACGCGTCGGCCGTGAAAGATGACTCGATGCGAGAGCAGCGTCCACTCCTTGCGTTCGATGAGTGCGCCGACGGCGTGCTCGACCTTGACCGGGTCCTCCTCCTCGGTCCACTGCCAACGCCGGACGAGCCGTCCGAAGTGCGTGTCGACGGTGATTCCCGGAACATCGAAGGCATTACCGAGAACCACGTTGGCCGTCTTGCGGCCGATCCCGGGGAGCGTGACGAGGTCCTTCAACGTCGCGGGCACCTCACCGTCGTAGTTCTCCAGCAGCTTCTGCCCGAGTCCGATCAGCGAGTTCGCTTTGTTGCGGTAGAAGCCCGTGGTGCGGATGTACTCCTCGAGCTCCACTCGATCCGCCTCGGCGTAATCGCGGGCTGTGCGGTATTTCACGAACAATGCCGGGGTGACCATGTTGACGCGCTTGTCGGTGCACTGCGCGGACAGGATGGTCGCAACGGCGAGTTCGAGGGGCGTGGTGAAGTCCAATTCGCAGTACACGTGCGGGAAGGCAGTGTTCAGCGTCCGGTTCATCCGCCTGGCCCGGCGCACGAGCCCGAGGTGAGTCTCCTCGCGTTTGCGCACGTCGGGGCGTTTCGGAGCTGTCGAATCCACTCCCCAACTGTACGGACAAGAATGCGTAACGTTCCTCGCGGCAGGAGTGAGCTGTGTTTGTATCGAGACCTTTTCGGTGTTAACTGGCCGGTATGCAAGGACTCGCCGTGGTGCTCTTTCCGGTACTACTCATGCTCTTCGCACTCGCGATGGAACGCGTCGAGTTCCGGCTCAGCAAGCTCGGCGTCCGGGAGCAGGAAGTGCAGGAGTTCCTCGATCAGGCGAGCAAGTCCGAGGTCGCCACTCTGGCAAACGAGGGCTTCCCGCATGCATTGGCCCGATTCAACACCCGCAAGCGCCGCCAGACCCCGCCGCGGACCGTCGACACGCGCGACGGCATGGTCGACCAACGCGCCAGCTGAGCGCACGTTTGGTCCCATTGGTCGTAATTTCGGTGAATTTCGGGTGAACGGGAACGCACGCCCGAGACCTCTGGCAACCTGTGGTGGCGTCGATCACTCGGTTTCCACCGACTCGAAGTAGACTCCCCTGAGGTAATTGTTGTGTTTGATCATCGGATCGACGTCGACGCCTGAACTGCACCGCAGTTCGGTGCATGGCACGAACTGTGAACAAACGCGTTCGGTGGTGCGGGTTGCCGCGTCACCGACATCCCAAAAGGAGCGCAAGTGGACGACGTCCTGGCACGGGCCGGCATCTTCCAAGGAGTCGAACCCTCTGCGGTTGCGGCACTGACGAAGCAGCTGCAGCCTGTCGATTTCCCCCGGGGACACGTGGTGTTCAACGAGGGTGAGCCCGGAGACCGGCTCTACATCATCGTTTCCGGCAAGATCAAGCTCGGGCGACGCTCCCCCGACGGCCGCGAGAACCTCCTGACGATCATGGGACCGTCGGACATGTTCGGCGAGCTCTCCATCTTCGACCCCGGTCCTCGCACATCCTCGGCCACCACGGTCACCGAGGTCCGCGCGGTCAGCATGGATCGCGCTGCACTCAAGGACTGGATCGACCAGCGACCCGAGATCGCCGAGCAGCTGCTGCGCGTCCTGGCTCGCCGGTTGCGTCGCACCAACAACAACTTGGCCGACCTCATCTTCACCGACGTCCCCGGACGCGTGGCGAAGGCGCTGTTGCAGCTCGCTCAGCGCTTCGGCACTCAGGAAGCGGGATCGCTGCGCGTCACCCACGACCTGACGCAGGAAGAGATCGCTCAGCTCGTCGGTGCCTCTCGTGAGACCGTCAACAAGGCACTGGCCGACTTCGCACACCGCGGATGGCTGCGCCTCGAAGGCAAGTCCGTGCTGATCTCGGACTCCGAGCGTCTGGCACGCCGAGCTCGCTAGCTCTCGCGGAGGTAGGCCAGCTGCGTCTTGACCGACATCCGCGCAGCCGGCCACAACTTCTTGTCCACGTCCGCATAGACGTGCCGTACCACCTGCATCGGTTTCGCGTTCTCGCCGAGCTCGGCGAGCGCCGCACGAACCTGATCCAGCCGCTGCCGACGGTGGGCGCGATACGCTCGCGCCACCTCGGCGGTGTCCGGCAACTCCGGCCCGTGCCCGGGAAGAACGGTCTTCCCCGCTCCGGCTGCTTCGAGCCGGTCCAACGACTCCAGATAGTCCGCGAGCGAGCCGTCCTTCGGATCGAGCACTGTTGTGCCGCGGCCGAGGACGGTATCTCCCGTCAGGATTGCGTCGTCGAGCACAAAACTCACCGAATCCGCGGTGTGACCGGGCGTGTGCAGCACCTCGATCCGAAGTCCTGCGGCCTCGATGATCTCGCCGTCGGCCAGGCTCACGCCGTCCCCGTGCAGAAACTTGTCTCCGAGAGCACGCACCGGAGCAGACGACTTTCGATGAAAGCGCTTCAGCCCACCGGTGTGATCGGCGTGGCGATGGGTCACGAGCGTCAGAACCACCGTGCCCGACGCGGCGACGGCGTCCAGATGGGCACGGTCCTTCGGCCCCGGATCGACGACGATGCACTCATCCGACCCCGGTGCTCGCAGAATCCAGGTGTTCGTTCCGTCGAGCGTCATCTTGCCCGGGTTGTCGGCGAGCAGAACCGACGCGGTGGGCGTCACCTGCCGGAGTAGTCCGTACGCGGGATGCTGGGGGTTCGAGACGGCCATTGAAATACTGTAGGTCGCCGACCCCACGTGCTGTCCACGCGGACTACCGTCGACACTCATGAAGATCGGACTCGTCGGAGCGGGCCCCTGGGCTCGCAAGACTCAAGCCCCCTCGTTGCTCGCTCATCCTGCCGTCGACTTCGCCGGAGTGTGGGCCCGGCGGCCCGAGGCCGCCGCCGAGATGGGGGCACCGGTCTTCGAGTCGTTCGACGCCCTGCTCGACGCAGTCGACACGGTCGCGTTCGCGGTACCACCGGCGGTGCAGGCCGGGTACGCGTTGCGTGCAGTTCAGGCAGGCAAACATGTGTTGCTGGACAAGCCGATTGCGGCCACAGTGGCCGAGGCGGAGGAACTGGCGGCGGCCGTCACGGCAGCAGGCGTGCGGTCGATGGTGACCTTGACTCTCCGATTCGCACCGGAGACAAGGCAATTCCTCGACGCGGCGGCCGGACGCAGCTGGGCAGCAGGATCGGGAACCTGGTTCTCCGGGGCGATCCTCGGCGGGGCGTACGCCAATTCGCAGTGGCGGCACGACGACGGGGCGATCCTCGACATCGGGCCCCACGTGTTCGACCTACTCGACACTGCGCTGGGAACCATTGCGCGCGTTGCCTACTCGCACCGCGAGGTGGCGTCGGACAGTTGGACCGTGGCGCTCGAACACGAAGGTGGGGCCCGCAGCACAGTGCAATTGTCGCTGCGGACGCCGATCATGCCGTCGCTCATGCGGATCGAACTCAGCGGCACCGATGGAGTCGAGACCCTCACCGATCGATCCACCTCGTCGACCGACTGCTTTGCCGTGTTGCTGGACGAATTCCTCGAATCGGTCGACGAGGGTGTCGATCACGAATGCTCGGTACACCGAGGACTCCACGTACAAAAGGTGATTGACCGAGCGCGAGAGTGGGCACCCTGAGTGCATGACAATGATGGACGTCAAGGACGCGATGTTTCATTTTGCCTCCGCTCCTCATCGTTCGATGGATCAGTACACGGTGATCTCGTTCGACTCCGAGGACACCGAGCCCCCGAGTTTCGACCAGGTGGCGGCGCAGGTCGAACATCGTGCGCGGCTGGTTCCGAGGCTGGGGGTTCGCATCTGCGAAGCACCGGGGCAGTGGGAATTTCCGCGATGGATCCGTGATCCGCACCCCGTTCGCGACCATCTGGTGGATCACGACCTGTCCGATGGCCGGCACACATTCGAGTCGTTCGTGGCAGAACTGGCGAGCGTTCCGATCGACGCGACAGATCGGGCGTGGAAAATTCATGTCGGCCGGGGACTGTCGGCAGTCGACGGAGTACGGGGAGCAGCCACAGTCGTCGTCGTCCAGATCAGTCACGCACTGTCGGACGGATCGGTGGGTACCCACATAGCGCGCGCCCTGTTCGGTCGCGCCGAGAAAACCGAGAAAACCGAGAACCCGGCTCTCCCGGATCCGGTGGCGTCGCGTGCGCGCCCTCTCTACGACGCCGCGAAGGGTGCCGTGCTGCTGCCCCTGCGTTGGGCGCGGTCACAGATCCCGATGGTGCGTGCCCAGAAGAAGTATCTGGCCGCGGTGAGAGACGGGGAGCTGGTGGTTCCCGCGCCTGTCGAGGCCGCGAAATTCAATGCCCATCCCGACGAGACCAGGGCCGTGCACGTGTTGCAGTTCCCGAAGTCGCAGTGGACGGGCGGGTCGGCAACCGTGACGGTCACCGCCCTCACCGCCGTCGGGGCTGCCCTGTCCGAATACTTTGCGGCCCACGGGGAACCCGACCGTGACGACCTCCGAGCGCTGGTCCCCACCGCCCTCGCAGCGTCGGTGCCGTGGCCGGCCGTCAATCGCACGCTGGCTGCGGCCGTGACTCTGCATCCGGAGCTCGGCGAGGCGACCCGACGAGCATCGGCCGTCGCGGAGGCGCTGGCACTGCAGCGCGAACACGTGACCGATCACCGTCACCTCGACGCAACTCGATCGGCCGAGGTCTATCCAGCGGCTCTGGTGCTCGGCTTCGGGCGCCACGGTCGACGCACGGCCCCGCGTACCGGGACACCTGATCGCGTCAACACTCATACGGTGGTGACCAGCGTCAACAGAACGAGCCTCGACCTCACACTCGGCTCGGCCCGAGCGCGGTCGTGTGCGGGTGTGGCCGCGCTCGGGCCCGGCTGCAGCGTCAGCCACGCCGTATATGGGTACGGCGATCTGGTCACCGTCTGTGTGACGGTGTGCCCGACGACCGTCCCCGACCACGCCGACTATGCGAACATCCTGCGTCCGGCGATCGACGAGACCTGCGCGGCCCTTCACGGAACGGCGACTACCGCAGTTCGACGATGAGCTCCACTTCCACCGAAGCGCCGAGGGGCAGTTCGGCGACACCCACGGCCGAGCGAGCGTGCTTACCTGCGTCACCGAAGATCTCACCGATGACGTTCGACGCCCCGTTGATCACCCCGGGCTGACCGGTGAATCCCGGAGCGGAGGCGACGAAGCCGACCGCCTTGATCACGCGTGCGACCGAGTCGATACCGACGAGCGCGTGCACGGCGGCGAGCGCGTTCAGGGCGCAGATGCGAGCCGCTGCGGTGGCGTCCTCAGCGGTGACGTCGCCGCCGACCTTGCCCACGGAGGTCAGGTTCCCGTCCACGATCGGCAGTTGGCCGGAGGTGTGGACGAGCGAACCCACCTGCACCGCCGGGACGTAGGCCGCCAGCGGCGGGACGACGTCGGGCAGCTCGATGCCCAGCTCGGACAGTCGTTCGCTCCACTTCGCCACGCGCGCTCAGGCCTTCGGGCGCTTGAAGTACGCGACCAACGTGTCGCCGCCGTTGGGTCCCGCCATGATGGTCACGAGCTCCCAGCCCTCGGCGCCGTAGTTGTCGAGAATCTGCTTGGTCGCATGAATCAGAACCGGTGCGGTGAAGTACTCCCAGATGATCTTTTCGCTCATGCACGTGAGCCTATCGTTCGGCGACCGCGAGGGGTGCGTCACTGCGAACACGTGATTGTCGGTTCCGTCGGACGACCGGCCCCGACTCTCTATATGGTCGGGGTGTGGGTACATCGAACGAAGAGGGATGGCCGGCGAAAGCAGATGCCGCGCGGCTGCATTTCGTATCCGGCAAGGGTGGGACCGGTAAGACGACGGTTGCTGCCGCATTGGCGCTCGCACTCGCTGCAGGCGGTCGACGGGTGCTACTGGTCGAGGTGGAGGGCAGGCAGGGCATCGCACAGCTCTTCGACGTGCCTCAGCTTCCCCCGCAGGAGACGCGCGTCGCCTCGGCGGACGGCGGCGGCGAGGTCTATGCACTGGCCATCGACATCGAGACCGCATTCCTCGAGTACCTCGAGATGTTCTACAACCTCGGCTTCGCCGGACGTGCGATGCGCAAGATCGGTGCCATCGAGTTCGCGACGACCATCGCACCCGGTCTTCGTGACGTACTGCTGACCGGCAAGGTCAAGGAGTGCGTGGTGCGGACCGACAAGAAGGGCAACCGCATCTACGACGAGATCGTCGTCGACTCGCCGCCGACCGGCCGCATCGGAAACTTCCTCGACGTCACCAAGGCCATGGCCGATCTCGCCAAGGGCGGGCCGGTTCGGTCGCAGAGTGAGGGCGTGGTGCGGTTGCTGCATTCGGCCGACACCGTCGTGCACTTGGTGACGCTGCTCGAGGCGCTGCCGGTCCAGGAGACGGCCGACGCGGTGCGCGAGCTCGAGGCCGCGGACCTGCGGCTCGGCACGGTCATCGTCAACCGCACCGAACCGACGTACCTCCCGGCCGAGTCGCTGGAGTCGATTGCCGAGGGCGAGATCGATGCCGTGGCCATCCAGGACGGCCTCGCCAAGACCGGAATCACCCTGTCCGAGGCCGACTTCGCGGGCCTGCTCACCGAATCGATCGAGCATGCGTCGACGCTCTCGGCTCAGGTGGAGAGCGCGACCACGCTCGACGAGCTCGACGTGGCACAGATGTCGCTGCCGATGTTGGCCGACGGTGTCGATCTCGGCGGCCTGTACGAACTCGCCGCCAAGCTGGCAGAACAGGGTGTCCGATGACTCGACCAGTAGCAACCGAACTCGATGTCGACCGCATCCTGACCGATCCCACGTCGCGGATCGTCGTCGTCTGCGGAGCCGGGGGTGTGGGCAAGACGACCACCGCGGCCGCGATGGCGCTGCGCGCTGCCGAGCAGGGCAGGCGGGTGGTGGTCCTGACGATCGACCCGGCTCGCCGTCTGGCTCAGGCTCTCGGACTCGGCGATCTCGACAACAGCCCGCAGCCGGTGAAGCTGAGTGCCGGTGCCAAGGGTGAACTGCACGCGATGATGCTGAACATGCGGCGCACGTTCGACGAGATGGTCATCGAGCACTCGACGCCGGAGAAGGCCGAGCAGGTGCTGGCCAACCCGTTCTATCAGACTGTGGCGTCGTCCTTCTCGGGCACGCAGGAGTACATGGCGATGGAGAAGCTGGGGCAGTTGTCCCTGGACAAGTCGTGGGATCTGATCGTGGTGGACACTCCGCCGTCACGCAATGCACTGGACTTTCTCGATGCGCCGCAGCGGCTCGGCTCGTTCCTCGACGGCCGTTTCATCCGGCTGCTCACCGCTCCCGGCCGCGGCATCACCCGCGTGGTCACCAGCGCGATGAGCCTGGCCATGCGCGGCGTCTCCACGGTGATCGGTAGTCAAATGCTTTCCGACGCATCGGCTTTCGTTCAATCACTGGATTCGATGTTCGGCGGCTTCCGCGAGCGTGCGACGCGTACCTACCAGTTGCTTCGCGAGGACGGGACCAGTTTCCTCGTCGTGGCTGCAGCGGAACCCGACGCTCTACGAGAGGCCGCGTTCTTCGTGGAGCGACTGTCGGCGGAGAAGATGCCGTTGGCAGGTTTGGTGGTGAACCGGACGCACCCGACGCTGTCGTCGGTTCAGGCGGATCACGCCGCGACGGCAGCCGATCTCCTCGATCGAATCGACGATCCGGGCGCGGAGTTGACCGCCGCCGTCCTCCGAATCCACGCGCAACGCGCCGTGACGGCAGCGCGGGAGGTGCGATTGCTTCGACGCTTCACCGGTGCCCACCCCCGGGTGCCCATCGTCGGCGTGCCCTCGCTGCCGTTCGAGGTCTCCGACCTCGCTGCGCTCCGCGCGGTGGCCGATCAGCTGACCCGCAAGGGCTGAATCGGCCCCGCCCGGCGGGCGGCTAGATGGCTGCTTGCTGCTGGCGCTGGGTCTCGAAGAACTCGGACCAGGAATCGACCTCGGGGTGCTGCTTGAGCAGGGCCCTGCGCTGGCGTTCCGTCATGCCGCCCCAGACGCCGAACTCCACTCGATTGTCGAGGGCATCCGCACCGCACTGCATCAGCACCGGGCAGTGCCGACAGATGGTCGCCGCCTTGCGCTGCGCTGCACCTCGGACGAAGAGCTGATCCGGGTCGGTGCCCTTGCACCGGGCGTGGGAAACCCAGGCGATGCGTGCTTCTGCTTCTTCTACATCGAGTCGCGTCGGCGCGGTTGTCGTGTGCATGCGGATACCCCTTTGCGTTGCGGACGTCCTCACTGGACGTCCCGGAGGCTCCAAGCAGTTTGTACCTCGTCGGACGAAGCACAAATTCTGGGAGCTGCCCCACATTCATTATCAAGTGTTATGCGAATCACACCGTGTTCATAATTTAGGTAACGCGAGCCCCGAATGCAAGACGGCAAGGTCACATTTCTGGTACGCCCGTCCCGAGCAGGGGCGCAGCACACAGCGCGTGTGGGCCTCTGCCGGTCCGAGCGCCGCACACGTACGCTGTGCTCTGTGTCAGTTGGAAAAACCGTGGCGAAGCTCGCCGGATGTTCAGCGCTCGCCGGTGCCTTGCTCGCCGGCGTGATGTTCCCCTTGGCCGGTGGGTTCGGATATGCCTCCAACCGCGCCGCCGATACCGTCGACAACGTCTCCGCCGAGCTGGTCGAGGGCGCAGTGCCTGCCGTCTCGACGATGACCGACATCAACGGCAACCCCATCGCGTGGTTGTACGAGCAGCGCCGATTCGAGGTGCCGAGCGACCAGATCTCCAACGAGATGAAGCTCGCCATCGTCTCGATCGAGGACCGCCGCTTCGCCGAGCACCAGGGCGTGGATTGGCAGGGCACGCTGCGCGCGTTTCTGACCAACACCACCAGCGGGCAGGTGGAACAGGGCGCGTCCACCATCGATCAGCAGTACGTGAAGAACTATCAGCTGCTCGTGGTGGCCAAGACCGACGCCGAGCGTCGAGCAGCCATCGAGACGACGCCCGCTCGTAAGATCCGCGAGATCCGGATGGCGCTGACGCTGGACAAGGAACTCACCAAGGACGAGATCCTTACCCGATACCTCAACCTGGTGCCGTTCGGCAACGCGTCCTTCGGCATCCAGGACGCAGCCCAGACGTACTTCGGCATCGACGCCAGCCAGCTCAGCGCCGTCCAGGCCGCGATGCTCGCGGGCATGGTGCAGTCCAGCTCCGCCCTCAACCCGTACACCAACGAACAGGGCGTCATCGACCGCCGGAACACCGTGCTCGACACGATGATCCAGAACCTCCCCGAACGCGCCGCCGAACTGGAGGCCCTCAAGTCCGAGCCGCTCGGCGTGCTGCCGGTCCCTCAGACCCTGCCCCGCGGATGCATCGCGGCAGGCGACCGCGGGTTCTTCTGCGACTACGCGTTGGAATACCTCGCCGAGGCCGGAATCAGCCAGGAGCAGATCGACAAGGGCGGGTACCTCATCCGCACGACACTCGATCCCGCCGTTCAGAACTCCACCAAGGCCGCTCTGGTCAGCAACACCAGTCCCTCGCTCGACGGTGTCGCCACGGTGATGAACGTCGTCGCACCGGGCCAGGACCAGCACCGGGTGCTCGCGATGGGCAGCAGCCGCACCTACGGCCTCGATGCCGACGCCAACGAAACCGTGCAGCCGCAACCGCACTCTCTGGTCGGTAACGGAGCAGGCTCCATCTTCAAGGTCTTCACCACCGCTGCCGCCATGGAGCGCGGACTCGGCACGAGCGCGACTCTGCAGGTGCCGAAACGCGTGGAGGTCAAGGGTGTCGGCGACGGCGGAGCCAGAAACTGCCCCGCTGCCACCTACTGCGTGGAGAACGCGGGCAATTACCCACCCTCGCTGTCCATCACCGACGCACTGGCTCAGTCACCCAACACCGCGTTCGTGAAGCTGATCGAGTCCGTCGGCGTCACGCCTACGGTCGACATGGCCGTGCGCCTCGGCCTGCGCTCGTACAACGATCCGGGTTCGTCGGGCACCGATCAGTCGATGGCCGACTTCCAGAAGAGTCAGAATCTAGGCTCGTTCACCCTCGGCCCCACCTGGGTGAACCCACTGGAGCTGTCGAACGTGGCTGCCACGTTGGCGTCCGGCGGCAAATGGTGCCCGCCCACGCCCATCGACTCGATCTTCGACCGCGACGGAAAGCCCGTTCCGGTGGCTCACCAGGCATGTGAGCAGGTTGTCGAGCCCGGTCTGGCGAACACCCTCGCCAACGCGATGAGCAAGGACGACCAGGCAGGCGGAACGTCTGCGTCGGCCGCTGCCTCGGCCGGCTGGAACCTGCCGATGGCCGGTAAGACCGGAACGACCGAGTCGAACCGGTCCTCCGGCTTCCTCGGGTTCACCAACAACTACGCCGCGGCCGTCTACACCTACGGCGACTCACCGACGCCCAGCGAGATCTGCTCGTTCCCGCTGCGCCCCTGCAGCTCGGGCAACCTGTTCGGCGGCAACGAGCCGGCAAGGACGTGGTTCGACGCGATGACCCCGATCGCCACCAACTTCGGACCCGTCACGCTGCCACCCGTCGACCAGAAGTACGTCCGCGGCTCGGCCAACGGCCAGGTTCCCGACGTCACCGGTCAGAGCCAGTCGTCTGCGACGTCCACGCTGCAGGGTGCGGGCTTCCAGGTGACGGCGGTGACGACGGCCGCTCAGGCTGCCCGCGGCACCGTGGTGTCGACGTCGCCGTCGGGCTCGGCGGTCCCCGGATCGAACATCACGATCTATGTCAGTGACGGTTCGGTTCGACCTGCCCCGGCCCCGGCACCGGCCCTGCCGAGCATTCAGATACCGGACCTACCGCCGGGCATCCAGATCCCGGCGATTCCCGGTATCACCGTTCCTCGTTGAGCGGCTGCGCCGCATGTGAGTAGAAGTTCGTAGCGTGCTACGAACTTCTACTCACATGGGTGGTCACAAACGGTCTTTGACGGCCTTCGAAAGTCGCGATCCATCGGCCTTGCCCGCGGCGAGTCCCGACGCGACCTTCATGACCTGACCCATCTGCTTCATCGCCGGTCGCTCCCCCAGGTCCTCGGCGACCTGCGCGATGGCGGTGTCGACGATGGTGGCCAGCTCCTCGTCCGTGAGCGGAGTAGGCAGGTACTCGTTGATGATCTGTGCTTCTGCGTGCTCGTTGGCAGCGAGCTCGCCGCGTCCGTTCTGCGTGTAGATCTCGGCCGATTCGCCGCGCTTCTTCGCTTCCTTGGCAAGCACTTTGAGAACGTCGTCGTCGGTCAGATCGTGGGCCTCCTTACCGGAGACCTCCTCGGTCTGGATGGCGGCGAGAATCATGCGCAGCGTTGCCAAGCGGAGTTTGTCCTTCGCCTTCATCGCTGCGGTCAGGTCGGTACGGAGGCGAGCCTTGAGTTCGGACATGGCGGAAACGCTACGCGGCGCAGTCGTCGGCTCGCACGTCCATATCCGGTTGCTGCCGTATCGTGGATGAGGTGTCCGCACAATTCAGTCCCTCGTTTCTTCCTACCTCGACCCAACTGCGCGGTGCCTCCACGCAACTGCGCTCGGTTGCCGAGCACGCGCGAGACGCCGTCAGAGCATCGCCGCTGAAGAGTTCGGTGATCGGGACCGCGGGAGCCGCGGCGTTGAGCGTCGGATATGCCACGCTCATCGAGCGCAATGCGTTCACGCTGCGTGAGACGTCGATGGCCGTGCTCGAGCCGGGATCGGCGACTCTGCGGGTCTTGCACATCAGCGACCTGCACATGATGCCCGGCCAGCGGATGAAGCAGAACTGGCTACGCGAACTGGACCGGCTCGAGCCCGATTTGGTCGTCAACACCGGTGACAATCTCTCCCACCAGCGCGCCGTCCCCAGTGTCGTGCAGGCATTGGGACCGATGCTCGCCCGGCCGGGCCTGTTCGTGTTTGGTAGCAACGACTACTTCGCGCCCAAGCCGAAGAACCCGTTCAAGTACTTCGACAAGAACCACAAGCGCACGACGGGCGAATCGCTGCCGTGGCGTGATCTGCGCGCGGCGTTCTCCGAGCGCGGCTGGCTCGACGTCACTCACGTCCGTCGCGAACTCGAGGTCGCCGGGGTACGCATCGCAGCTGCCGGCGTCGACGATCCCCACCTGAAGCGCGATCGCTACGACACCATCGCCGGGCAGCCCAATCCATTGGCCGACTTGCGCCTGGGCATCACGCACTCACCGGAGCCGCGGGTGTTGGACAAGTTCGCCCAGGACGGATACGACCTCGTCCTCGCCGGACACACCCATGGAGGCCAGCTGTGCCTGCCGTTCTACGGCGCGCTGGTGACGAACTGCGAGATCGACCGTTCCCGGGTGAAGGGTCCGTCCCAGTGGGGCGCTCACACCCAGCTGCACGTCTCCGCAGGCGTCGGAACCTCGCCCTACGCGCCGGCACGCTTCTGCTGCCGGCCCGAAGCCACCCTGATCACACTGACTCCGGCCCCCAGAATGGGTCCGAAAAACGTCTCCGACGAGGGCGTTTCGCGTTCCGAGGCAGTCGTGAGTTAGACTTCTCCAGCGGTACACGGGGTGTGGCGCAGCTTGGTAGCGCGCTTCGTTCGGGACGAAGAGGTCGTGGGTTCGAATCCCGCCACCCCGACAGTTGGACAGAGAAAAAGGACCCACTCGCGTGGGTCCTTTTTCTTTGCCCGATCGACGCTACTGTGAGTCATGCCGACACCAACCCGCGTTCATGTCACCCATCGGTTCTCCTCGCCTCCCGACGTCGTCTTCGCGGCATTGTCCGAACACGAGAACCTGGGCCCATTGTTCTCGGCGAAGATCGACCGCGTGCGCGACGGCGATACCTCCCGCAACGGAGTCGGCTCTACCCGGAGCCTCAAGCTCGGGCCGATGCCCGCGTTCGAGGAAACCACCATCACGTCCGAGCCCAACTCGCTGATCGAGTACCGCATCACCAAGGGCGGTCCGCTACGTGGGCACTGGGGCGTGCAGAAGTTGACGCCCACCGCCGACGGGGGCACCGAGCTCGACTACACGATCGGATTCGACGCGCCCGTCCCCGGACTCGCTGCGATCGTCGGTAAGGCACTGACGTCGAGCATCTCGAAGAACCTGTCCCGGCTGGCTCCGTAGGTCCACCTTCGGTCGTCATCCTCGAGTATGACCATCTCGATACTGTCGTGCGACGACTCGCCGTGATCGACGCGCCAGAGTCGAGACATGGACATAGTCAGAACTCACAGCCTCGGCAAACGCTACGACACGCACACCGTCGTCGACGACGTGAACCTTCGCATCCCTGACGGCTGCGTCTACGGCTTTCTCGGTCCGAACGGATCTGGCAAATCGACGACCATGAAAATGCTGCTGTCCCTGATTCGACCGACCTCCGGTGAGGTAGAGATCCTCGGCAGGCCGATGAATCACGGCACCCGCCGCGAATTGCTCTCACACATCGGATCACTCATCGAATCTCCACCCGGATACGGCCACCTCACGGGTGCGGAGAACCTTCGTATCGTGCAACGCTCGCTCGGATTGCACGCCGAGCAGATCGAACGGGCAGTGGCCACCGTCCGCCTGCAGGAACACCTCGACAAGAAGGTGAAGAACTACTCACTGGGGATGAAGCAGCGTCTCGGTATCGCGATGGCACTCGCGCGCGAACCACAACTGCTGATCCTGGACGAGCCCACCAACGGATTGGACCCGTCGGGCATCGAAGAGATCCGCGGCCTGCTCCGTCATCTCGCCGAACACGGTGTGACGGTCATGGTCTCGAGCCATCTGCTCGGCGAGATCGACAAGACGGCCAGCATGCTGGGAATCCTGAGCCAGGGGCGCCTGATCTTCCAGGGCACCCGCGACGAACTGTTCGCCGCCTCCGCTCCGGACCTGCTCATCGACGTCCTCGATCCCAATCGCGCGAGTTCGGCTCTGCGACAAAAGTTCCCGGTACACGTCGACGATCACACGTTGAGACTGCCCGGCATCGACGATCGAGGTACCGCACAGGTGGTGGCGGAACTCGTCGGCGCAAACGCAGGCGTCTACGGCGTTCGGCGCGACGATCAGTCGCTCGAGGACGTGTTCATGAATCTGACGAAGGGCGGTCGATTGTGACGACCGTACGCAACGAATTCGCCAAACTAAGGCACCTGCACATCGGTGCGGTCGCCACAGTGTTGGTCGCCACGATCGTCGGGTTGACCGTCGTCGGCGCTCTCACCGCAGCGGCCTCGGGCAATTCCACCTCGGTCTCCTGGGCACTGCCACTGGCCGGTCTGTCCCTCGCCGTCCCCATCGCGTCGCCGCTGCTGATCGCAGTGATGGCCAGCCGCACAGTGGAAGTCGAGCACCAGTCCAACGGCTGGCTGCTGAACCAGACCAATGGAGCCGACCGCGGAGCACTCGTTCGCGCGAAGCTCGTGTCCACGGGCCTCGTTGTCGGCGGCGCGACGGTGGCGGCCAGTGCTGCAGGTGTACTCCTGGGGACCGCCATCGGGGTGACCCAACCGTTGCCTGCCGGCCTGTGGTTGGGCTACACGGCGGCGGCGGTGACGGCCAACCTCGTGGTACTCGCTCTGCACCTGCTGATCTCGGCGCGAGTGGACAACCAACTGGTCGCGCTGGGAATCGGCATCGTGGGTACCGTCATCGCGATCTGCGCCTCCGGATTCCCCTCCTGGGCAGCACACCTGACGCCGTGGGGGTACTACTCCTTGGCGTCTGCCGCCGACTACCGAGGCGAGCAGGTGGTGACGCTGGACCCGCCCTACGCCAGCATCGTCGCCCTGGGCGTTGTCGGGGCAGTGTTGTTCTGGCTCATGACCGTTCGACTCGATCGACAGGAGGTACGAGCATGAATACGTTCTCGGCCGAAATGATCAAGCTCAGGCGCTCTCAGGCATGGGCAGTCGTCGTTCTCCTCCCGCTGATCATCGCGGGGGTCGGAACGTTCGATACGATCGCGTCCGGCGCAGAGTTGGCAGAGGGATGGCGCACATTGTGGTTGCGCACAGTCGTGTTCTACGGCCTGTTCCCCCTCGCACTCGGCGTTGCCGTACTGGCATCGCTGGCGTGGAAATCCGAACACCGAGGAGGGAATTGGAATGCCCTGATGAGCGGGCCGGTTCCGTCGTTGCGCATCGTGATCGCCAAGACGGCTGTGGTGGCAACGCTGACCGTGGTCATGAACATCGTCATGCTGGCAGCCGTCGTCGTTCTCGGCAAGGTGGTCTTCTCCCTCGACGGCATGCTCCCCTCCGAGCTCTTCGCAACCAGCGCACTGGTCGTGGTGGGGTCGCTACCGGTGGCGGCTCTGCAATCCGGTCTGTCGATGGCGATCAGGTCGTTTGCGGTGCCGATTGCCATCGCTCTCGTCGGGGCCGGTATGTCGGTGTCTATCCTCACCGCCGAGGTGACCGGGGCAATCTTCGTGTTGCCCTATGCATTGGCGACTCGCGCAACCCAATTGTCCACAGGAACCTTCGGTGACTCGGGTTCGCTCACCACCGGGGCCGCATTGTCAATCCTGACCGCCACCGTATTGCTCACCCTCGCAGTCTTCGCACTGACCGGTAAGATGCTGGACCGCAGGGACATTCACGTCCATTGACAGCACGAGACCCCGATCGACGGTCTCGATCGGGGTCTCGTCGAAAAGTCGGGTCAGCTGGACGCAGCGCGCAGCTTCTCCAGCAGCGGGCCTGCGGCCTCGGCCAGGAAGCGTTCCTGAGTTTCGTCGCCCACCTGCACGAGTGCGATGTCGGTGTACCCGGCTTCCCAGTACGGCTTCACGGCCTCGACGATGGCGTCGAGGTCCGGTCCACACGGAATCGTCTCGGCCACATCCTCTTTGCGCACGAACTTGGTGGCTCCAGCGAATCCCGCCGTCGTCGGAAGATCGGCGTTGACGGCCCAACCACCGGCGAACCAGCGGAATCGATCGTGTGCGCGATCGATGGCCGCGTCCTTGTCCGGGTCCCACGAGATCGGGATCTGGCCGATCGACCGCGCCGGTCCTTCGTGGTTGTCCGACCACGCCTTGACGAGGTCGGCGTCGGGTTCGGTGGCGATGAGGTGATCGCCGTACTCGGCGAACCGTGCCACGGCCTTCTCGCCGCCGGCTGCGATACCGATCGGCACCCCACCCTCGGGCATGTCCCAGATCCGGGCGGAGTCGACGCGAAAGTGCTTGCCCTCGTACGTGACCAGGCCGCCGGCGTGCAGTGCCCTGATGATCTCGAGCGCCTCGACGAACATGTCCTGCCGCTTGTCGATGGACGGCCAGCCCTCGCCGACGACGTGCTCGTTGAGGTTCTCACCGCTGCCGAGGCCGAGGGTGAAACGTCCGTCGGCCAGGATCTGCAGCGTCGCGGCCTTCTGTGCGACGACGGCCGGGTGGTACCTGATGATCGGGCACGTCACGTACGTCATCAACTCGACGCGTTCGGTGGCCTGAGCCACCGCGCCCAGCGTCGTCCACGCGTAAGGCGAGTGCCCCATCGACGAGAGCCACGGTGAGTAGTGGTCACTGCTGACCTCGAAGTCGAAGCCGACCTTCTCGGCTCCGACGGCGTACTTCACCAGCTCTTTGGGGCCGCTCTGCTCGGTCATCAACGTGTATCCGAAATTGGTCATGCTGTTCTCCTAAATTGTTGCGACGGAACCGGCGTCGACTCGGTAGTTCGATCCGTTCACGAAGCTCGCACGATCCGAGCACAGGAACGTGATCACCGAGGCCACTTCCTCGGGTTCTCCGCGGCGTCCCAGTTCCATGTACGGACGCTCCTCGTCGAGGAAGCTCTCGATGGCCCCGTCGCGGTCGGTTCCCTTTTCTTCGGCGCGCTTGTCCATCATCGCGTCGGTCATCGGGGTGTGAATGAATGCCGGCGAGACCGCATTGACCAGCAGGCCCTCCGACGCATAGCTGCGTGAGAGCCCCTTGGCCAGGGCCAGGACCCCGGCTTTGGCTGAGCAGTAGGGCAATTCGTCGTCGTACGGCTGCACGGCGTCCTCGGAGGTCAGCAACACGACGCGTCCCCAGCCGCCGCGTCGGAGCGCAGGCAGGAATGCCCGCAGCAGCCGAACAGGCCCCATCAGGTCGATGTCGAGGGTGGACCGCCAGCCCTCCTCGTCGATCTCGTGGAACAGTCCCTGAGCGCCGGTCACACCGGAGGATTGCACGAGAATATCGATGTCGCCCACGGCCCGCTGCGTCTGCGCCGCCAAGTTCTCGACGGCCTCAGTGTCGGTCACGTCCGCAGCGAACGCGAACAACTGCCCCTCCGCTGCTTCGAGTTGCGCTGCAGCGTCGTCGAGCGAGGTCTGATCCTTGTCGCTGATCACAACCCGAACACCCTCGGCCAACAGCATTTTCGCGGTGTGCCAGCCGATGCCGGAGTCCGCTCCGGTCACCAGTGCTGTTCTACCGTCGATTCCCAGATCCATACAATCCCACTTTGCTTTCGAGGTCGATGTCAGGCCGTGGCGTCGTGCGAGCGCGCGATGGTCAACGCCGCATTTACCAGGGCCAGGTGGCTCAAGCCCTGCGGGAAGTTACCCAGAAACGATCCATCCGAAGCATCGATCATTTCGCTGTACAGCCCGACGTCGTTGGACATCTCCACCAACTGGTCCATCAAGGCCTTCGCCTCGTCGTCGCGTCCCACGCACGACAGAGCCGACACCCGCCAGAACGCGCAGGCCACGAAGGTGACCTCTTCCTCGGCAACTCCGCTGTAGCGATACATCAACGGTCCGGCACCGAGCTCGTCACCGAGCGCATCGATGGTGGACGAGAGACGTTCTCCACGATCGAAATCCATCTCGGCGGCCAACAGCACGGATGCGTCGAGTCCGTCGGCACCCGGGTACGCGAGATAGGCCTGACGCTCGTCGGACCAACACTCGGTCTCGATGTAGTGCCGGATGCGTTCCTTCTCGGCCTTCCATCGATCCGGTATGCCCGGGATCTCCCCCGCCTCGGCAAGGTGCACGGCGCAGTCGAGCGCTTGCCAACAGCCCAATTTGGAGCTGGTGTAGTGCTGTTCGTCCTCGAGCTCCCAGATTCCGGCGTCCTTGCGCTGCCACGAATCACAGGCCTCGTCGGCGATGGTGGCCAGCAGTCGACCGGTCTGCGCGTCGAGAATGTTCCCCGCGTCCACGTACTGCCGGATGATCGAGAACAGGTCGCCGAAGATCATCAACTGCAGTTGGTCCGCCGCAGCGTTGCCGTTCACCACCGGCCCGATGCCGCGCCAGCCGGGAACGTCGGGTTGTTCCGTGCCACCGGGCAATTCGCCGCCGAGAGTGTAGAAGACGTTGACCAACGGATCGTTGGCACGGATCACCTTCAGCAGCCACGCCACCGCCGCATGGATCTCCTCGCGAAGACCGAATCGTTGCAGCGCGCGGATGGTGTACGCGGCATCACGAACCCACGCGTAGCGGTAGTCCCAATTCTTGCCACCGGTCCGGTTCTCGGGAAGGGAGGTCGTCGCAGCAGCCGCGATCGCACCGGACGGGCTGTGTAACAGCAACTTCAGCGCGAGCGCACTCCGAGCCACGTGCTCCGACCACGGCCCGTCGTACGAGAATTCGTCGGACCAGACGCGCCAGTTGTCGATGGTCCGGTCGATCCCCTCGTCCACGTGCTGCGGATCGGGCAGCGGCAACGGCTCGTTCTCCGTCCCTACGACACCCAGTACGTGCCGCGAGCCCGGGTGGGTATCGAAAACGCCACCGATGTCGCGGTCGGCCACGTGCACGTCCTCGATGCCCAGAGTCCGCACCGCCAAGGTCAATCCGTCCACGCGCAGAACGGTGCCGTGCTCGGTGTCGTACGCCCACGGCGATGCGATGCCGAGCATGGTGCCCGGCGCCACGGACCAGGCCAATTCGACAGTGCCGTCGAGTCCCTCGACGCGACGCGCCAACTCCACCCAGGGCAACCGTCCGGCCACGCCCGTGTTGAGCGAGTCCGTGATCCGGACGGTACCGGTGTCGGTACGGAACGTCGTGCTCAGAACGTTTGTGCCAGCGACGAATTCGCGCCCGACGGTGAATTCGCCTGTCGGCGTCAGTTCGATGTAGCCGCCGTGTGGCGCGTCGAGCAGCGCTGCGAACGGCGGCGGTGAGTCGAGATTCGGAACCGGGAACCAGTCGATCCGGCCGTCGTCGGCGATCATCGCGACAGTACGGCCGTCGCCGATTGCGCCGTAGCTCTCGATGGGAACGTAACCGTCGACCCTGGGGTACGGCTTGCGGAACTCGTTCAAGCACTTGCCTTTTCGCCGGAATAGATGGGGCTTTTCTCGATGTTGGCCAGCAGATCGGCCGGGTCGTCGAACACCGCTACTGCTCCCGCTTCGAGCAATTCGCCGCGCGAGATACCGCCACTGCGAACGCCGATGGCGCGTACGCCCGCGCGACCGGCCGATTCGATGTCCCACACACTGTCGCCCACCATCAGTGCGTCGACAGCCTGGACGCCTGCCCGCTCGAGTGCGACCGCGATGATGTCGGGCTCGGGCTTGG
The DNA here is from genome assembly GCF_038069675.1 of Rhodococcoides navarretei. Lineage (NCBI taxonomy): Bacteria > Bacillati > Actinomycetota > Actinomycetes > Mycobacteriales > Nocardiaceae > Rhodococcoides > Rhodococcoides navarretei. Next base: position 544,449 of record NZ_JBBPCN010000001.1, on the reverse strand, counting down.
CGACCTCGGCATCGTCACCGCTCGTCACCACTTCGACGGAATCCTCGACCTCGAGCAGATCGCGCAACGTGGACAGTTCGCTCTCGGGAGCCGACGTTGCGAGCACGACGGTGACTCCTCGAGAATTCAAGTCCGCCAACAGTTCCCGAGCACCGGGTAGCACTTCGAGATCTGCCGACGCTGCGGCGTAGTACTCACCGTGCAGCCTCTTCGCCTCACCGGCCAGCGCGCTGTCCGATGATCCGACGAGCGCCCCGAGCAATTTCGACCCATCCATCCCGATGCTCCGGTGGATTCGCCACGACGGAACAGGCCGGCCGGCCTCACGAAAAGCACGCGACCAGGCGTCGACGTGCACGTAGTTGGAATCGACGAGGGTGCCGTCGATGTCGAGCAGAACTGCGTCGACCGTCGGCTTGGAAACAGGCATGTCCGTCGGATACCCGGGGGTGATGCAGGCAAACAACAGGCCCCCCGCTGTGCGCGAGGGGCCTGTCGAAGCGAAGAAACGTCAGCTTGCCTGGGCCTGCCACATCCAGTGCAGCTGCTCGAGCCGAGCTGTGATGCCGATGAGCAGGTCCTGCGTCACCGGATCGGCTTCGCCGGTGTCGGCGATGCGTCCGCGAAGACGCTCGACGACGGCCGCGATGTTGTCGACGACGGCCGGTACGACCTCACTGTCCTGAGTCCATCCGGCACCGAAGCCCTTGGTGCCCGCCGTCGAGGAGACGGTGGCTGCGCGACCATCGGGGCTGACCCCGATAGCGGTGGCGCGCTCGGCAGCCTGGTCGGTGAATTCACGTGCGGCCGTGACCAACTCGTCGAGCTCGAGGTGCACCGACCGGAAGTTCTTACCGATCACGTTCCAGTGCGCCTGCTTCGCGATGAGCGAGAGGTCGATGAGATCGACCACGGTCCCCTGAAGAGCGTCGCCGGCAATTTTCTGCTGACCTGCGTCGAGGGTGCTGGTGATGGGGTTCGTCATGATGTGGCCTCCCTGCCGTTGGACGACGGTATGCATCGCACACCATTATTGTTCTTCCGTCTGTACTACACAACGGCATGTGGCCACGCGTTGTTCCGGATCGACGCCATCATCGCTGTGACGCCGATCCCAGGGTCGAACGGATCAGACCTTGGCGGCTTCGTCGGCGGGATCGTCGATCGCGCCTGCACCGGTGGTCGGCGCGGTCTCGTTCTGCTGCGACCGGACGCCTTCCTCGACCTTCTTGCCGAGGTCGGGATCGACGTTGGTCCAGTACTCGAACACGCGGCTCAGGACGGGCTCGCTGACGCCGTTGAGGACGTGTCCGACGATGTTCCCGACCAGACGCTCGCGCTGCGCGTCGTCCATGACCTCGCGGACCAGTGCTCCGGCCTGTACGAAGTCGCCGTCCTCGGGGTGCTCGATGTATCCGGTGCGCACGAAACGAGGCTCGAAGTCCCACGCGCCGTCGTCGCCGTACTTGTTCGTGTCCGCCGACGGGCCGCCGAACGAGTTCGGCGCGTAGACCGGCGTCTCCGGGGAGTTGAACGAGTACCGCATGTTGCCGTCCTTGGAGTACGAGTTGACCTCGGACTTCGGGGCGTTGACCGGCAGCTGCGCGTAGTTCGCTCCGATGCGGTACCGGTGCGCGTCGGCGTAGGAGAAGACGCGTCCGAGCAGCATCTTGTCGGGGCTGAAACCGATGCCGGGCACGGTGTTGGACGGCTCGAACGAGCTCTGCTCGATCTGCGCGAAGAAGTTCTCCGGGTTGCGGTTCAAGGTCATCTTGCCGACCTCGATCAACGGGTAGTCCTTCTGCGACCAGACCTTGGTGAGGTCGAACGGGTTGTACTTGTAGTTCTCGGCCTCGTCGTACGGCATGAGCTGCACCTTGAGGGTCCAGCTCGGGAAGTCGCCGTTCTTGATGGATCCGAAGAGGTCCTGACGGTGATGATCGGGTGATGTACCCGCAACCTCGTCCGCCTTGTCCTGCGTCAGGAAGTCGATACCCTGATCGGTCTTGAAGTGGAACTTCACCCAGGTCTTCGTGCCGTCCTCGGCGATGAGCTGGTACGTGTGCGACCCGAACCCGTCCATGTGACGGAACGACTTGGGGATACCGCGGTCACCCATGAGCCACGTCACCTGGTGCGCCGACTCGGGCGAGAGGGTCCAGAAGTCCCACTGCATGTTGTTGTCACGCAGACCGGAGTCGGGCATACGCTTCTGGCTGCGGATGAAGTCCTGGAACTTGATCGGGTCCTTGACGAAGAAGATCGGGGTGTTGTTGCCGACGAGGTCCCAGTTGCCTTCCTCGGTGTAGAACTTCAGCGAGAAGCCACGCGGGTCACGCCACGTGTCGGGGCTGCCCTGCTCGCCCGCGACGGTGGAGAAGCGCGCCAGCATCTCGGTCTTGGCACCGGGCTGCAACGCCTTCGCCTTGGTGTACTTGCTGATATCGCCGGTGATTTCGAGTTCACCGAACGCGCCCGCTCCCTTGGCGTGCACGACGCGCTCCGGGACCCGCTCACGGTTGAACTGCGCCATCTTCTCGATGAGGTAGTGGTCGTGCAGAAGAATCGGACCCTGCGTTCCGGCGGTCAGCGACTGATCGTCGCTGGGGACGGGGATTCCCGAGTTGCTGGTGGTCGGCTTGTTGCTGATCGGCTTGGTCATACGAAGCCTCCTGAAGGGCTGAATAGAATCGAAGAGGGCTGCTCTTCGAAAAATCTGTGAAACCGAGCGGCCCTACGCTGGACCGCAGTGTCAGACGGAATGCCTCGTGCAGTCGTCGCACAAACCCCAGAAGACGATTTCGGCTTCGTCGACGACAAATCCGTGGGTGTCCTCGGGCACGAGACAGGGTGCTGCTCCGACAACGCAGTCGACATCGACCACCACATGGCACCCCCGGCATACGAGGTGGTGGTGGTTGTCGGCCGTCCGGCTCTCGTACAGCGCGGCCGAACCGGCAGGTTCGATGCGACGTAGCAGACCTGCGTCGACGCAGGCCCTGAGCACGTCGTAGACGGCCTGAGTCGACACCGAGCCGCCGCTCTCACGGACGGCGGCAGCGATGTCGTCGGCGTCCGAATGCGGTCGGGCTGTGACCGCATTCAGGACTGCAACTCGAGGTCCAGTGACGCGAAGACCGACCGAGCGCAACTGCGCTGCGGGGTCGACGCGTTCGGTGAGCTGCATGCACTCCAGTATGCCCCTAATCTGGACTAAGTCAAGAAAAGCGGCCGACGGCTACCCGACCAGGCGCGCTTCACCCGTCCGCATCGACCCCGACACGATCTGCAACCCGAAATACGTGCCCGACGGCATCCAGCGACTCAACGTCGGGCCCTTGGCGTCGACCTCGACCCTGGCCAACCTCGCCTTGCCCTTCAAACTCGACGAGGCGACGGCCGAGCCGCCGGACACCGGCTGCGCGAAACCGATGGAGCCGAGCATCGGGAACTGCGGCCCGACGCCGCGGGATGTCGTCCGGACCGACCATTCACCGCCACTCGCCCCGGCCTCGCCAAGCACGTCGCCCTCGAAGTCGGCCAGCACCTTGGGCAGGTGCCAGTTGGTCCGGCCCCCGTGCACCGATGTCGCGGAATCGACGGCGATGAACGGCACCGCCATCCGAGGCACGCGTCCGACGTCCCGGCGCAGCGCCGGACTCGCCAGGATCTCGCGGTACGGGCCGACCGGCGACGTCGTGTAATCGACGACCATGCACATCGTGATCGGCAACGTCTTCGCACCGGCGGGTGCGAAGTCCGACGACCGGGCCCGATGCCACCAGATCGTGGCGCGGACATTCGCCGGCCACGGCGCTGCCGGACTGGCAGGCCAGTCGGTGCGCTCGGTCTCGGATTCGGTGACACTCCACATCAGGAATCCCTCCCCACGACGGTCAGGGGGAGCCGCAGGGCTCCCGGTGCAGACACCGGCACCACCGGGCGAACCGGCTGCGTGGGTGCAACTTCCTGGTACTCGCTGCCCACTGCGGGACGCTTGTCGGGCTCACCCTTGTTCGGCCACAACGCCATTACTCGCTCGGACTGCGCCGTGATCGTCAGGGACGGATTGACACCGAGGTTGGCGCTGACGGCAGAACCGTCGAGCACGTGCAGTCCTTCGTAGCCGTAGACCCGTTGGTACCCGTCGATCACTCCGGTCTGCGGCGAGTCGCCGATCGCGCAGCCACCGAGGAAGTGCGCGGTCATCGGAATGTTGACGATCTCGGCGATCGATCCGCCCGGGTCACCGCCGATCTTGTCCGCAAGCAGGCGAATGGCCTCGTGACCCTGCGGAATCCACTGCGGCGGTGGATCACCCGCACCGGGCCTGCTGGTGAGGCGACGCCCGAACGGACCCTTCTTCGATCCGAGCTCGAGCGAGTTGTCATCGGTCTGCATCACCAATGCGATGACGGTTCGCTCCGACCAACGATGGACCGACAGGCTGCGCGCCGCAGCGCCGGGGTGACGCAACGCGACGCCGAGGGTCTTGAGGATCCGCGGCATCTTGCCGCCGCCGTCGCTGAGCACGGTCTGCAAGAGACCGATAGCGTTGCTGCCCTTGCCGTATCGCACCGGCTCGATGTGCGTGTGATCGTCCGGGTGGAACGACGACGTGATCGCCACGCCCTCGTGGTAGTCGACCTCACGGCCGCGGGCGGTCGCCGCGAGCACGGCCTCGGAGTTGGTGCGCACGAGCGAACCGATCCGCTCGGACAGCCGCGGCAACGACCCCTTCTCCTTGGCCGCGAGCATCAGCTTCTGGGTGCCGTAGGTGCCGGCCGAGAAGATCACCTGATCGGCGGTGATGGTCTTCTCCTTGCGACGCAGCTTCCCGCCGGTCCGACGCGTCACCACGTCGTAGCCCGCGCCGTTCGGCCGCACGTCCACCACGGTGGTCAACGGAAGAACATGTGCGCCAGCGTGTTCCGCGAGATAGAGGTAGTTCTTGACGAGGGTGTTCTTCGCGCCGACGCGGCAGCCGGTCATGCACGCTCCGCATTCGGTGCAGCCGGTGCGCTCGGGCCCGGCACCACCGAAGAACGGGTCGGGTGCAGTTTTGCCACGGTCACCGAAGTAGACGCCCACCGGAGTCGAGGTGAATGTGTCGCCCACCCCCATGTCCTCGGCCACCTCTTTCATCACCTTGTCCGAGGCGGTGATGGTCGGGTTGGTCTCGACGCCGAGCATCCGGCGGGCCTGGTCGTAGTACGGATTCAGCTCGCGCTGCCAATCGGTGATCGAACCCCACTGCGGGTCCTCGAAGAACTTGGCCGGGGGCTGGTACAGCGTGTTCGCATAGTTCAGCGAACCTCCGCCGACACCTGCACCCGCCATCACCAGCACATCGGGTAGTAGGTGGATACGCTGCACCCCATAGCAACCCAGTGCCGGAGCCCACAGGTACTTACGCAACCGCCAGCTGGTCTTCGGTAGCTCGTCGTCCTCGAACCGGCGACCGGATTCGAGAACCGCCACCCGGTAGCCCTTCTCGACGGCCCGCAGTGCGGCGACACTGCCGCCGAAACCGGAGCCGATGATCAAAACGTCGTAGTCGCTCATGCGGATACCACCTCGTTGTCTGATTCGAGAGTGTCGGAGACGATCCGATAGTTCGAGACATCGAACTCTCGCGTCTTGTTGCGGAACCGGAATGTGTAGGTAGGCCACATCGTGGAGTTGCGACCGTTGGCGTCGAGGTACCAGCTCGAGCAGCCACCTGCATTCCACACGGTGCCGTCGAGCTCGGAATCGACCCACGAATTGTGCTGCCGCTGAGCGGATTCGTTGACCTCGACGGCCGCGATCCTGCGGTCCTTCATCTCGTTCAGCGCGGATACCACGTAGTTGGCCTGCGACTCGAGCATGTAGACGATGGAACTGTGCCCGAGGTTGGTGTTGGGGCCGTACATCAGGAACAGGTTCGGGAAGCCGGCAACGGTGGTCCCGAGATGCGCCTGCGGGCTACCACCCCAGTGCTCCGCGAGCGTCCGACCGTCGTTGCCGCGCAGCAGATGCGACACCGGCGGCTCGGTGGGGGTGAACCCCGTCGCGAAGATGATGGTGTCCACCTCGTGGTTGCGGCCCGAGGCGTCGACGACGCCGTTCTCGGTGACCGACGTCAGCCCCGACGTCACCAGATCGACGTCCGACCGGTCGAGTGTGGGCAGCCAATCGTTGGACAGCAGAAGACGTTTGCAGCCGGGTGCATAGTCCGGAGTCAGCGCCGCACGCTTTACGGGGTTCTTCACCTGTCGCTTCAGGTTGGCTTTGGCGAACACCTTCACCGCGGGCAGCATCCACGGATTGTCGGCCAGAACGGTCACATACGCCTCGCGGTAACCGTAGATGACACCGCGAACCGCGCGGTGCGCCGCAGGAACTTTCTCGTACAGAGTCCGCTCGACCCGGCCGATGGTGCGGTCCAGGCGGGGGATGACCCAGGCCGGGGTGCGCTGAAAGACCGTGAGCCGCTGGGCTTTGTCGACGATCTCGGGGACGAACTGCACTGCAGACGCGCCGGTGCCGATGACGGCGACGCGCTCGCCGGTGAGATCGTGCTCGTGGTTCCACGTCGCCGAATGGAACACCGTCCCGCCGAACGTGTCGATGCCCGGCACGTCCGGAATCTTGGGCGTCGACAGCGCACCGGTCGCCGCCACGAGGACTCTGACGCTCGTCGCACCGCGCGAGGTCTCGACGGTCCACCGTCGATCCGTCTCGCTCCAATCTGCCGACAGCAGTTCACAATCGGTGACGATGCGGTCCCGCAGGTTCAGACGATCGACCACCGAACGCAGGTAGTCGAAGAGCTCCGGTTGGCGCGCGAAAGTGTGGCTCCACTTCGGGCTCGGGGCGAACGAGAACGAGTACAGGGAGGTCGGCACGTCGCACGCACACCCCGGGTAGGTGTTGTCTCGCCACGTGCCGCCCACGTCGGATGCGCGTTCGATGACTGTCACGTCGGCATTCGGATCGTCGGCGAGGATCTTCGCCACCGCGGCCAGGCCGGCGAATCCGGCTCCGACGACGAGCACGTCGCATTTGTGGGGCAGTGCAGAATTCACGAGTCCATCACCTTTTCGGACCAGAAGGGGAGGAGCCGATCGCGCAGCTGCGCGTCGGCTTCGGGGGTACGGAACAGAGCCGATACAGCGAGCCCGCGAGCCAGCTCGACGCTGAGCTCGATGGACTCGGTGGACATGCGGCTGCCCATGACGATCTGGGCACCGCTCTGAATGGCTTCGGCGACGCGTCGTTCGAGTGGAACCATCGCCTCGTGCAGAGCCGGATCGGTGCGGGCCGCGACCCACAGCTCGAGCGCGGCATAGAACAGCGGGCCCGAGAACGCGTCGGCGAGAATCTCGGGTCCACGTTCCGGATCGGGCTCGGCTTCCAAGATTTCGGAGAGGCGGCGGTCGACGAGATGCTCGACGGCAGCGGTCACCAACGACTCCTTGGTCGGGAAGTGGTGCAGCTGCGCTCCGCGGGATACTCCGGCACGTCGCGCGATCTCCTGTGTGCTGGTCTTCGAGAAACCCAGCTCGACGAGGCACTCGATGGCTGCATCGAGCAACTTTGCGCGGGTCCCCGCGGTGCGTTCGGCCTGCGTGCGGCGCGGGGTAGGCGCGCCGTCGCTGAGCCCTGTGTCGGTAGTCACACTTTGCACAGTAGCGTCAAAACAACAAACAGTCCAGCCTGACTTTAAGTTCTGTCACAACTCCGCCCATCCGCCGTCAGGCAATAGGTCAGCTCGACAGCCAACCGTCGCACCACCCTGTCGCGCCGGCACCGGACAGTGGATCCACCATGACCAGCCATTCGGTACGCCCCGAGGACATACTCCCCGACGAACCCGACGGTGCCTCGTTCGACGGCTTCCCGATACGGGAAGGAACCATGGCGGCGTTCATCGCGAATGCGCAAGCGCTCCGTGACGTGGAACCCGCGACCGAGGCTCACGACGAACTGATTGCGACTCTGAACGAGCTGGCACCGCAGCTGGCGGCCATTGGAGTGTTCGAGGTGGGCGAGCCACAGATCGCGCACCTGGTCGACGCCGCGACATACACCGACCGACAGACAGTTTGTGCCGACTCGCCGCGGGCAATACCCCGGCCATGCCCCTCCCCTCGCACGGCCGCTTCGAGTACTCCCCCATCGTCGATCGGCCACAGTTCGAGTGGCCGGGCGACGCGCGTCTCGCTGTGTACGTCGCGGTCAACTGCGAGCACTTTCCGTACGACGACGGACAGCCCGGCCTGGGCTACACGCCCGCGATGGAGCAACCCAACACCTACAACTGGGGCTGGCGTGAATACGGCAATCGCGTCGGCGGTTTCCGCATCGCAGAGACATTGCAGCAGTGCGGAATTCGACCGACGTTGCTGGTCAACACCGAGGTGTACGAGCACGCCCCGCAGCTGACTGCGGCGTTCCGAGCACTCGACGCCGAGGTCGTCGCGCACGGCCGAACGAATGCCGTGCAACCGAACGATCTAGACGAGGATGCGGAGCGCCGCTCCATCGAGGATGTCACCGCCGCGATCGAACGACACGAGGGAACACCGCCCCGAGGATGGATGAGCCCCGGTGCCAACCCGAGCCGCGTCACCGAGGACCTCCTCGCGGAGTGCGGTTACCAGTACACCTTGGACTGGCCCGTCGACGACCAACCCGTGTGGCTTAAGACCCGCGGCGGGCCGCTGCTCAGCGTCCCGTATCCCCACGAGATCAACGACCTACCGATGTTCGTCCATCACCATCAGACCGCAGAAGCGTTCGAGCACAACATCATCGGCAGCTTCGACGAACTGAAGGAGAATTCGGCGAGACAACCGGTGGTGCTCGCCATCTCCGTACACACGTTCCTGACGGGACAGCCCTATCGACTGCGACGGTTCCGCGCTGCCCTCGAGCACCTGACCGACAACTCTGACGGCGTCTGGTTCACCACCCCCGGCGACATTGCGGCGCAGTACCACAAATCCATACGCGCAACTCCGTAACACGGGGCTATTGGTCCGACGTTCTCACGGACTCTCAGCGCGGTATTGCCCGCGCCGCGAGGTCGAGCAGCGAAGAGTCTGCGTACTTGGTGTGAATCGACACTCCACCGAGAAGAGATCCAACCTGCCAGGCCCGGGCACACAGACTCACACACCAGGCAGGGGGCTTACCCAGCGTAGGTGCGCAAACGGCATCGCCCGAAACACACACATCTCGCACATCAGGGATTGCGAACTTCTGCGGCTGGCTACCACTTCCCAAAACTGTAAAATTCTGGCCTACCCCAGATCGTGTGTCTGCGGCACCTCCGAATTTCGTCGTGAAATCGCCAGCAACCCGGTCGCCATCGGCGACGAGGAGCGGACTCCAGAGATTTACGCCTGAGATAGCTCGCTGGTCGTGCAAAACTCTGTGCATCACCATAGCTCCCTGCGAATAACCGGCAAGCATGAGGCCTTTTCCTGCGCACTCAGGACGAGACCGGTAGTCATTTAGCAATGTCTTTGTGTAATTGACTCCAACATTGATAGATCGAAAGAATGCGTTCTGACCATTCAGCTGGAAGGCGAGGGCGTGGACAGGTTGCGCGTCATAGATAACTGCTACCGCCCGCAGCCTCTGACCACCGAAGCCGTTATTCTGCATCTCGTCGTGCATCGATCGATACGCAGACCACATTGTCGAACCCAGACCCTGATAGGAGCCACTAGCCTCGCCAGACCCACGCGCCGCGATCAGCACAACATCAGCATCACGACAGGCCTGAATCATTGTCGCCAGTACGGGGGGCGGCTCGGCAGGTGCCGCCAGGGCTGGGGCACCAATCCCCACCATTTGAAGGACGACCAATGTGGTGGTCACAACAGCTGCAAGGAACGGGCCCTTCCGAGATGAAAAAGACTGGTTAGTGCTTGCCAATTTCGGGACCACGACGCCTCAAATCTGTAACGGAATATCGTCGGGATCGAGTATGGCTGCCCCGCCGAACGCAGCACCATCGTTCATTCGGACTAACAGACGGGTCGCCAAAGCGACGGCAACTGCAAGACGGCTTGGTGTCCACAGAGCTATAACTTCGAGGCCGGAGCCTGTCGAAGTGTTTTCAGGCTGCGCGCCGTTTTCGCCGGTGATAGCTGGGGATGGGTTGCCTTGTGGAGTCCACGGATTCGGGTGGGATGGCGTAGGGGTGTCCGTCGTCGCCCATGAGTAGCTGCCAGTCGCCGTGGTGGACGAGGCGGTGGCATTCCCCGCAGACGAGCGCGAGGTTGTTCAGGTCGGTGCGGCCGCCGTGTTCCCAGAATCTGACGTGGTGGGCTTGGCACCACTGCGCGGGGCGGCCGCACATCACGCAGCAGGTGTCGCGGATGGTCAGAGCGATGCGCTGGTCGTCGGAGGCGAGTCTGGTGGTTCGTCCGAGCGCGAGTGGAACGCCGTTGTGGTCGACGATGACAGGGGTCAGGTCGGCGTCACAGGTGACGAGTTCGGCGAGGGAGCGACTGATCGGGCCGGTCCAGTCGAAGTGGAACGGCCAGTCCGCGTCGCCCGGCTCGGGCGCAGACTTCTCCCCGGCTCTGTTCCCACCGGCACCACCACCCGTTGCAGCGTCGCCGCGAGCAGCCGCGTCGCCCAACACAGACTCCTGCCCGGCTCTGTTCCCACCGGCACCACCACCGGTTGCAGCGTCGCCGCGAGCAGCCCCGTCACCCGGCCCGGGCACAGACTTCTCCCCGGCTCCGTTCCCACCTGCACCACCACCGGCTGCAGCGTCGCCGCGAGCAGCGCTATCGGGACGCTGGACAGTGCCAGGGGTGCCGTCACCGCCCTTCGAGGATCCCTCCGGGACCGTGCTGGCGTCGACTGAATCCGTTGCTGTACAACAGGATTCCTTTCTTCCGCCGTGGGCGAGCAAGTCCCGCAGCGGAACGATCAGGTGCACCGACGCCCGCGACCCGCCCGCCGACCCACGAGCGCTGCCGCGGAGGTGTCGATCGAGGATCTGATCGAGTGCATCGGCCCGGCGCTTCGATGGGCTACGAGGGTCGCGCTCACCACCAGGACCTGGCCGCGGTGCCGTCAACTCCGACAGGGCGGTGAGCAGCTTCTCTGCCAGCAGCCGGTCGACGTCGCCACCGACCTGATAGCGGCCGTTGGCCAGAGGATGCAGGTCGAATCGGTTCAGGTCTGGGTTCTCCGACACCGGTCGCGGTGCGGGTTTCGGCGGAACAGGCTCAGGTGCAGGCGGTTCCGGATCGGGCAGCCTGCCGGTAGAAGTCGCGGCATCATCTCTCAGCCGCTCCTGATCTCGCCGTTCCTGTTCCTGCCGTTCTTGTTCGCGGCGTTGCTTCTCGACTTTCTCATGTCGTGCCCGAGCGTCCTCCGCCGCAGCATGCGCCAGCGCTTGCGCACGTGAGGTGACCTGACCGGCGGTGCTGCGCATCGCGGTGTCGAGGAGTTCGGCGACAATTGCGTCGCAGCGATCGTCACGCAACGTCGGGTCGGCGACCAACACGGTGTCGTAGCCCTCGGCGATCGCTGTGGCGTGCGCGGCATGGATCTCACCGCAGGCGAGGGCGTCGAGCACGGTGTTGTGATCGTGCAGCCAGTACCCCAATGCGTTCTGGCGGACGGCCGATCCGTCGGTGATCCGAACCGATCTGGCGTACCAGCGGGCGACGGACGAGTGCCCGAGCTTCATCGCCAATCCGCGTCGGTCGATCTCGGCCAGCAGAGTCAATCTGGTTGCAGCAAGCGCATTCTCGTGGGAAGTCACGTCAGCGAGCGCGGAGACCAATTCCTGGTCCCCGAGCCCGAACACATCCCCCCATGTCTTCACCCCACGAAAGCTATACCCGCCCACCGACAGACTTTTTCGATGACTCCGCTACAAGGCACGCATGCTGTTGTTCCGAGCATTGTGGGTCAGTTCGGCCAGGCCGAGCTCCTCGAGTAGCGGCGGCAGATACATTCCGAAGCGGCCGCGATATCCGTTCCTGAGCCCGTACCAGCCGCCGACCGGGTTGTCGGGCGAGCGCCCCCACGCTTCGACCGTGCCCGCAGCAGCCGGCTTCTTCTCGTCCGCGGCACCGAGTAATACCCACTCGGCCCGCTCGGTGAGCCAGACGTGCAGATCTTCGACTGCCTCGATGCGGTACCGCAGGGTTGTCGACCCCACCTGGCACACGAGGGCGGGTGGCTCGTGGTCGGGATCGCGATACATGGTGTACGCCGATGTGCCGGGCGCTGTGGTGAGAGTCCAGGGATCGGATGTGGTTCCACTGCCCATTGCCGGGGTCCGTTCCGTTGTCGAGTGCGCTACGCGGCAGGGTCAGTGTGGGCCGACCTTCCTGTGAACGCAACAGGCTCCCGACCTCGGAAGGGTTGGGGTAGGTGCGTCAGGGAGCGACGGTGCGGTACCGCAACATCATTTCGTGGTCCTCGTGGTCGAGCATGTGGCAGTGCCACATGTACCCCTGCAGCTCACTGGAACCGCCCATGTCATGCCCACCGTGTTCACCGCCGTGATGCCCGGCCGGGCCGGCGAAGGTGGCGTCGGGATCGAAGCCGAGTTCGTCGGCCGTCGGGAATCGGACGAGGATCTGCGTGACCGTGCCCGGGTACGTGTTGACGGTGTCCTTCCACCCGGCCTCCCAGGTGGCCGGCGGTACCGATGGACCGGTGAGGAACTTCTCCACCGGCGGAGCCCATTTGGTGCCGAACGTCGGCCGGGGGAAGTCGCGCTGATACGCCGCGAGATCGATGGGAATGCGTCCGAGCGTCCGAAAGTGCGCCAGGTGCAGGTGAATCGGGTGCGGCTCCACCGTCGTGTTGACGATGTTCCACACCTCAACCGTGCCCTGCTTGGGCATCTCGATGTCCGGGTCCGAGTACCGCAGGTTGTTCAGGTTCATCAATGTCATGTCCAGGTTCAGCCCACCGGACGGTTGGTTGACGGTGACGGTTCGCGTGAAGGTCGCAGTCGGCAACGGCGGCAACACATCCGGCTGGCCCTTACCGCCGCGTAGCAACGACGGCATCCCGCCGCGGAAGCCTGCGGCGGACGCGACGCGGAACTGACAGAACAGCGGCATCGGCACCGCACCGAGGGACGCAGCCTGAGCGGGGGGCGGCTCGTCGTTGAGCAGCTCGATCAGCGCGCCCGGCTCGACGGCTCCGAAGTCGACGAGGATGTCGACGCGCTCGGCAGGCGCGAGTCGGATGCTGGTGGCTTCCACCGGGGCGTCGAGCAATCCACCGTCGTTCCCGATGACCCAGAAGCGAAGTCTGTTGGTGAAGAACAGGTTCCACACACTGTACGAACCGGCGTTGACGACTCGCAGTCGGTACATGCCGCGGGCGACTTCCATCGTCGGCCAGATCTTGCCGTTGACGACGCCCACGTCGCCGGTTCCGCCGCCTTCCCACTTGCCCTGCGGCACAGTGATATTGGACCGGATGCTCATACTGCCGTCGGGGTTCATGATCTTTTCCTGCAGAACCAACGGCAACTCGAACTCACCCGAGGGCAGGCCGAGCGCGTTGTCGGAAGTGCCGGTGTCCCAACGGTCTCGCACCAGGTTCATACCGAGCAGGCCGGCGTAGACGTTGATGCGCGTCATCGACATGGCGTGGTCGTGGTACCAGAGTCCCGCGGCGTCGTTGAGCCCCGAGAAGTTGTGCGTCATCGACTCACCCGGGCGCACCAGCATTTCGGAGTGCCCGTCGCTCGCCGGCTCGGTGATGGCACCGTGCAGGTGCAGCGCCGTCGGCGTCATCGTGCGGTCAATCTCGCTCATGCCGTGCAGCGAGGTGTCGACGTCGGCGGCGAGTGGGTTGCCCACCGTGGTGTTGGAATACTTCAGCGTCCAGGGCTGACCGGTCTGCGACTCGATGGTGGGGCCCAGGTAGTCGCATTGGCCGTAGCCGAACGTGGGCCCGGGTCGAAGATCGGCGTGGAACGCGTGGGTGGAGCTGTGCGCGTCGAGCGAGATCTCCGTGCCGCTGATCAGCGGCAACCGGGGCAGCTCGTCGCGGAACGGCGTCAGCGGCGGAGAATGGAACAGCAGGGGGCTTTGGCCGCGGAGGAAGTCGTCCGCCAGTGCTCGACGCGTCGTCGACGCCACCGGGAGTGCCGCAGCACCGGCAGCTACTGCGGCGACGGCCAGCCCTCGCAGGGCGGTTCGTCTGGACACAGAGCCGCTCACCCTGCCACCTCTCTCCTGGTTGTGATTGGGGACATACTATGTGCTCGTCGGCTCCCGCCGTCACCCCACACTCGGATCGTCCGGCACGTTCCTGCCGGTGGAGGGATTTATTTCGTCATGGCAACAATCTCGTTCGAGCGCACGACCAGGCTTTTTCCCGGATCCGACACCCCCGCGGTGAACGAGCTCGACCTGCACATCGAAGACGGTGAGTTCCTCGTTCTGGTCGGCCCCTCCGGCTGCGGCAAGTCGACGTCGCTCCGCATGCTCGCCGGGCTGGAGGAGGTCAACTCGGGACGCATCCTCATCGGCGGCAAGGATGTCACCAATTCCGAACCCAAGGATCGCGACATCGCGATGGTGTTCCAGAACTACGCTCTGTACCCGCACATGACCGTCGCCGAGAACATGGGGTTCGCGCTCAAGCTGGCGAAGGCGAACAAGGAAGACATTCGCACTCGCGTCGAGGAGGCTGCGAAGCTGCTCGACCTGGAGCCGTACCTCGACCGCAAGCCCAAGGCGCTGTCGGGCGGTCAGCGTCAGCGAGTTGCCATGGGCCGCGCCATCGTTCGGCAGCCGCAGGTGTTCCTCATGGACGAGCCTCTGAGCAACCTCGACGCCAAACTCAGGGTTCAGACGCGGACGCAGATCGCTCAGTTGCAGCGCCGGCTCGGCACCACGACCGTGTACGTCACCCACGACCAGGTCGAGGCCATGACTATGGGCGATCGCGTCGCCGTCCTCAAAGGTGGTGTGCTGCAACAGTGCGCCACACCGCGCGAGCTGTACCGCACCCCGGTCAATGCATTCGTCGCGGGGTTCATGGGCTCACCGTCGATGAACCTGTTCCGCGCGCCGGTCACCGACGGCGGCGTCCGCCTGGCCGACCAGGTGATTCCGGTGCCGCGTCAGACCCTCGGTTCTGCCACCGAGGTGATGTTCGGCATTCGGCCCGAGCACATCGAAATCGCGAGCAGCGGAATTGCTCTCGAGATCGACGTGGTCGAGGAACTCGGTTCCGAGGCATTCGTGTTCGGACGCGCGGACATCAACGGCACTACCGAATCGATCGTCGCTCGGGCCGACTGGCGCAGCCCACCCGAGAAGGGCGACCGCGTCCACGTCCGCATCGACGAGGCCCATGCGCACATCTTCGACGCCTCGGCCGAAGGCCTTCGCCTCAACTGACGTGTCCCCTCGTGCGCGTTGTGCGTAGCTCCAGCTACGCACAACGCGCACGGCTTCAGACCAGCAGCTCGGCGATCTGAATGGTGTTGAGCGCGGCACCCTTACGCAGGTTGTCGCCCGCGACGAACAGGGCAAGTCCGCGGCCCTCGGGAACGCCCGGATCCTGACGGATGCGGCCGACCAAGGAGTCGTCCTTGCCTGCGGCGTCGAGCGGGGTCGGGACGTCGACCAGCGACACACCCGGTGCCGATGCGAGCAGTTCGCGAGCACGCTCCACCGAGAGCGGGCTGGCGAACTCGGCGTTGATCGACAACGAGTGACCGGTGAACACCGGCACGCGCACGCACGTTCCGCTGACCAGCAGGTCCGGCAGGCCGAGGATCTTGCGCGATTCGTTGCGCAGCTTCTGGTCCTCGTCGGTCTCGCCCGATCCGTCGTCCACCAACGCACCGGCCAGCGGCAGGACGTTGAAGGCGATGGGCGCGACGTACTTGTTCGGGGCCGGGAAATCCACCGACGAACCGTCGTGCACCAGCTTTTCGACGTCGCCCATGACGGCGCGCGCCTGGGTGGCGAGTTCCTCGACACCGGCGAGTCCGCTACCGGACACGGCCTGGTAACTCGAGACGATCAGACGCTGCAGGCCTGCTTCGTCGTGCAGCACCTTGAGCACCGGCATCGCGGCCATGGTGGTGCAGTTGGGGTTGGCGATGATGCCGCGGGGCGGGTTCTTCGCTGCCTCGGGGTTGACCTCGCTGACCACCAGCGGCACGTCGGAGTCCTTGCGAAACGCAGACGAGTTGTCGATGACGGTGGCACCTGCCGCGGCGAATCGCGGTGCCTGCTCGCGCGAGAGGGTGGCACCCGCCGAGAACAGTGCGATGTCGATTCCGGTGAGGTCTGCGGTGGACGCGTCCTCGACGACTATCTCCTCGCCGCGGAACGGCAGCTTCTTACCCGCCGAACGAGCGGAGGCGAAGAATCGAACGGTGTCGGCGGGGAAGTTGCGCTCCTCCAACAGGGTTCGCATGACAGCACCGACCTGGCCGGTGGCTCCTACGACTGCAACTGTGGTCATCTTCTATCGTCCTGTTCCTGCGTGTACGACGGCTTCTTCGTCGCCACCGAGATCGAAGGCGGCGTGCAGCGCGCGTACTGCCTCGTCGAGCTGAGTGTCGCTGCACAGCACCGAGATACGGATCTCGGAGGTGCTGATCAGGTCGATGTTGATGCCGGCGTCGGCGAGGGCCTCACAGAACGTCGCGGTGACGCCGGGGTGGCTCTTCATGCCGGCACCGACGAGCGAGACCTTGCCGATGTGATCGTCGTAGAGCACCTGAGCGAAGCCGATCTCGGCTTGGAGCTTGGTGAGCTTCTCCACTGCCGTC
Source organism: Rhodococcoides navarretei (assembly GCF_038069675.1). Taxonomy (NCBI): domain Bacteria; kingdom Bacillati; phylum Actinomycetota; class Actinomycetes; order Mycobacteriales; family Nocardiaceae; genus Rhodococcoides; species Rhodococcoides navarretei. Next base: position 527,660 of record NZ_JBBPCN010000001.1, on the reverse strand, counting down.
GGGCCGTCGGCCTTGGGGCAGGTGAACGTGATGTCGGTCTTGCCGGTGTCGATCTTGGACACGTTCTGCAACACCATGTCGATGTTGATCTCGGAATCTGCTACGGCGCGAAAGACCTTGGCGGCGTAGCCCGGGGTGTCGGGCAGACCGACGACGGTGACCTTCGCCTCGCTGCGATCGTGTGCGACGCCGGTGAGAATTGCTTCTTCCACTGGAATGTCCTCCATAGATCCGGAGACGATCGTTCCGGGTTTTGTGGTGTACGACGAGCGCACATGAACGGGAACGTTGTAGCGACGGGCATATTCGACGCAGCGCAGCATGAGCACCTTCGCGCCGCAGGCCGCCATCTCCAGCATCTCCTCGAACGAGACGGTGTCGAGGTGCCGAGCGTTGGGCACGATGCGCGGATCGGCGGTGAAGATGCCGTCGACGTCGGTGTAGATCTCGCAGACGTCGGCGTTCAGTGCTGCGGCGAGCGCAACGGCGGTGGTGTCGGAACCTCCGCGCCCGAGCGTGGTGACGTCCTTGCTGTCCTGGCTGACGCCCTGGAATCCGGCGACGAGGACGATCGAGCCCTCGTCGAGTGCGCTGCGGACGCGTCCCGGGGTGACGTCGATGATCTTGGCGTTGCCGTGCACGCTGGTGGTGACGACGCCTGCCTGGGAGCCGGTGAACGACCGAGCCTCGGCACCGAGCGAGTGGATGGCCATCGCGACCAGCGCGTTGGAGATGCGTTCACCCGAGGTGAGCAGCATGTCCATCTCGCGGGCCGGCGGTGCCGGGCACACCTGCTGAGCCAGGTCGAGCAGTTCGTCGGTGGTGTCGCCCATGGCCGACACGACCACGACGACGTCGTTGCCTGCCTTCTTGGTCTCGACGATTCGTTCAGCGACGCGTCGGATACGTTCGGCGGTCCCCACCGACGATCCACCGTACTTCTGGACGATGAGAGCCACGCGTATTACCTCCGCTGGATAGCCGACAACCGTTCGATTGTCCGCGGGTCACCTTACCGAGCGAGCGGCCCGAACAGTGGTCCGGGTAGCTCCGAGCTGGGAGTTCAGGGTGGTTCGCCTGCGGATATGCCTGTCCTAACATGTTCGAGTGACCGTTCCCGAGCATCGCCCACCCCCGCCGGCTCGAGGTCTGAAGGTGCTCTTCGGGCTTCCCGCTGTCGGCCGTCGTTGGCCCGGTGGACTGCGCTCGGCTCTCGCGTTCGGGATCCCCGCGATCGCGGCGTGGGTGCTCGGATTCCACGCCGAGGCACTGCTGGTGGTCTCGGGCAGTTTCGCCGTCATCTACGGCGAAGGTCGTCCCTATCGCTCACGATGGTGGGTGGTTCCGACCGCGGGCGGTGCGTTGACGGCGTCGGTGTGGCTCGGCGCGACGGCCGGGCAGTTAGCACTCGATCTCGGCAACACCGGATGGGCGCAGATGATCCCGGTGGCGGTGCTGTCACTGCTGGCTCTCGTCGCGGTGTACGTCATCGCCGCGCTGCGACTGGGACCGCCGGGAGCGTTCTTCTTCGTGCTGGTGTGCGCGGTGTCGTCGTACGTCCCCGGAGCCGGCATCGGTGCCGGGCACGCAGCGGCCTGTGCGGCCATCGGTGTCGCGTCGGCGCTGCTGGTGGCGATGTCCGGGGTGCTGTGGGATCCGCGTGGACCCGAGCGCGAGGCCGTCGGAGCCGCGGTGGGTGCCATCGAGAGATACACGGGCTCGCCGACGGCGTCTGCGGCCGACCGTCACGCGGCCGCCGCGCGTCTGCATTCGGCCTGGTCTGCGGTGTACGACGCGGGTGCCGCGCGGTTGTCGTCGAGGCCGGTACTGGTTCGGAGATTGTTCGACGCGCACCTGGCTTTCGCGGCGACGATCTCCGAACGGGCGGATCCGGATCGCGCGGTCGACGCCGTGCCCGATCAGCTGCCGCTGGCTCGGCCGGGCGTCGGGTATCGGTTGCGGCGCTCGCTGCATCGGGACTCGCATGCGGCCTCTACGGCCATGCGGGTGTTCTGCGCGGCAGCGGCCGCGGGCAGTCTCAGCGTCGCGCTGGGTCTGAGCCGACCGGACTGGGCGATCCTCGGTGCCGTTCTGGTCTTGCAGCAGGGTCCCGATCGGGTGCACGGCACCTATCGGGGACTGCAGCGGCTCGGCGGAACTCTCGCCGGCGTGGCGTTGTTCGCGGCCATCTTCCTCTCCCCGCTGACCGGCCTGGCCGTGATCGTGGTGCTGATGGTGTTGCAGTTCGCGATCGAGGTGTCGGTGGCGCGCAACTACGGCCTGGCGGTCACGTTCATCACCCCGCTGGCCCTGCTGATGGGCACGCTCACGCACCCGGGGGCCGTGTTGCAGGACATCGTCGTCGACCGGATCGTGGAAACGACGGTGGGCGTGGCTTTCGCCTTCGCGGCCCTGTGGCTGCTTCTTCCCGCGGCGTTTCGTCGCACTCTGAGGTGGTCCGACGGCCGAGTTCTGTCGCTTTCTGCCGAACTGCTGACGGTGGTGCGCACCGAGGACGTGGCGGCGGCGAAAGCTCTCGCTGTGCGGCGGGACGTTCAGTTCGAGCTCGTCGGGTCCGCTCTCGCAGGTGCCGAGGCCGCGCACAACGATCGGCGGTGGGCGCACCGGGTGTGGGCCCAGCACGCCGAGGTCGACCGCTTCGGGTACCAGCTGCTCGCGCACTGTTGGACGGTGACCGACGTCGGACGAATGGATGACATCGAGCAGTGGCAACGTCGACTCGACGTGGTGACCACAGAATTCGACGCGTCAACCCTGGGGTGAGCCGTCGGCGAGCGGTAGTACACTCGGCCCATGCTGCGAGCTCTCCTTCTTAACAGCCGCGACGGGGTCTGAGACCAGACTGGCTTCCCGTCGCGGGGTTCGTTGCGCCGGTCGAACACATTGCTCTGATCTGTACGGAGAGACGAAGACCATGTCACCAGCCGACGCATTCACCTCGGGATCTCGCACCATCACCCCGCCCTCGCGGCCCGCTCCCAGCGACCAGCCTGCGTGGAACACCCAGAAGAACTCCTCGATGCCCACGTTCCGCTATCGGCCGTTCGCCGAGGAAGTGGAGCCGATCACCCTCCCCGACCGCACGTGGCCGGACAAGATCATCGACCGGACGCCGCAGTGGTGCGCCGTGGATCTGCGCGACGGCAACCAGGCGTTGATCGACCCGATGAGCCCGGCCCGCAAGCGCAGGATGTTCGACCTGCTCGTCCGCATGGGCTACAAGCAGATCGAGGTCGGGTTCCCGTCGGCCAGCCAGACCGACTTCGACTTCGTCCGCGAGATCATCGAGGACGGCGCGATCCCCGACGACGTCACCATCCAGGTGCTGACCCAGTGCCGTCCCGAGCTGATCGAGCGCACCTTCGTCGCGTGCGAGGGTGCCCGCAGCGTCATCGTGCACTTCTACAACTCGACGTCGATCCTGCAGCGCCGGGTGGTGTTCCGGGCCGAGCGTGATGTCATCAAGAAGATCGCCACCGACGGTGCCCGCAAGGTCCTCGAGGAAGCAGCCAAGTTCCCCGATACCGACTGGCGCTACGAGTACTCCCCCGAGTCGTACACCGGCACCGAGCTCGCGTACGCCAAAGAGGTGTGCGACGCGGTCACCGCGATCATCGACCCCACCCCCGCCAAGCCACTGATTCTGAATCTGCCTGCCACCGTCGAGATGGCGACGCCCAACGTGTACGCGGACTCGATCGAGTGGATGAGCCGCAATCTCGATCGCCGCGACAGCATCGTGCTGTCACTGCATCCGCACAACGACCGCGGAACCGGTGTCGCAGCAGCAGAACTCGGCTACCAGGCCGGCGCAGACCGCATCGAGGGATGCCTGTTCGGCAACGGTGAACGCACCGGCAACGTCTGCCTGGTCACGCTCGGACTGAACCTGTTCACCCGCGGCGTCGATCCGCAGATCGACTTCTCCAACATCGACGAAATTCGCCGAACGGTCGAGTACTGCAACCAGCTGCCCGTCGCCGAGCGTCACCCCTACGGCGGCGACCTGGTCTACACGGCCTTCTCCGGCAGCCACCAGGACGCCATCAACAAGGGCCTGGACGCGATGAAAGTCACTGCGGACGAACAAGGTACGGACATCGGAGATGTCACCTGGCAGGTTCCGTACCTGCCCGTTGACCCGAAGGATGTCGGTCGCACCTACGAGGCGGTCATCCGCGTCAACTCGCAGTCGGGCAAGGGTGGCGTCGCGTACATCATGAAGTCCGATCACGGACTGAACCTGCCGCGTCGACTGCAGATCGAGTTCTCCCAGGCCGTGCAGCGCATCACCGACGGTGAGGGCGGCGAGGTCTCGCCCAAGGAGATGTGGGACGTCTTCGCCGAGGAGTACCTGACCCCGATCCGGCCGCTCGAGCGCATCAAGCAGTCGGTGCAGGCTGCAGAGGTGGACGGCGGAACCGACACGATCGTCGCGACGGTGAAGGTCGACGGCGTCGAGCAGGAAATCTCCGGATCCGGCAATGGCCCCCTCGCCTCGTTCGTCGACGCGCTGTCCACCATCGGCTACGACGTCAGCGTCCTCGACTATTCCGAGCACGCGATGTCCGCAGGCGACGACGCTCAGGCCGCGGCCTACGTCGAAGCCTCTGTCACCTCCCCTGACGGAGTCGCCACCACCGTCTGGGGCGTCGGAATCGCGACGTCGATCACCACCGCCTCACTGCGCGCAGTGGTCTCGGCTGTGAACCGCGCACTGAAATAGGTTCTCTGCTCGACGGCACGCCGCTCACCTTTCGGGGTGGGCGGCGTGTTGCATTGTCGAGCCCTCACGTGAACGAGAGTGAATATCGCGTCCGCGATCGATGCTCGCGCCGAGTCCGATCGCGGGTACCCAAAGGGACCAAAGACCCGTGCGCACGGGGTGCCGCCACTGCCACACTGAACTCCTGGCAGCCCACACAATTGAACGGAGATCGATCATGGACTCTTTCTGGGATTTCCTCTGGCTCCTCATCGTTGGATTCGCATTCGTGGCCTACCTCATGGTGATGTTCTCGATCATCGGAGATCTTTTTCGGGACCACAAGACATCCGGGTTCGTCAAGGCTCTGTGGGTGCTCTTCCTCATCATTGCGCCGTTCCTGACCGCGTTGATCTACCTCATCGCGAACGGCAGCAAGATGGCCAAGCGCGAGAGTGCTGCCCTGCAGCACGCCCAGGAGCAGCAGGAGGACTACATCAGGCACGTCGCCGGCCGATCGTCATCCGAGGAGATTGCTCGCGCAAAGACGTTGCTGGACAACGGAACCATCGATCAGAACGACTTCGACACGATCAAGGCCAAAGCGCTGGCCTGAATTCGGCTTCCGCTCGGAACGCGTCGAGAACAGCAGCGTTCGCCGGTAACCGCGCAGCGTCGCGCCTCGTCGCCAGTTCGTAGATGCGGCCTGCGCGTACACCGGACAGTTCTCGACGCACCAGACCCGGATGGACAACGGAGTAACGCGGCATCAGCGCCACTCCGTGACCGGCTGCAACAAGAGCTTCCGTCACTCGAAAGTCGTTGATGCGCTGGACCACTCGTGGCTCGACGCCGGTGACGGCGGCAACGGAGAGCAGCACGTCGTCCACGGGGAATCCGCCGCGGACGCTGATCCACCGCTCGTCGGCCAGCTCTCTCAGATCCACCGTTTCGTGCTGTGCCAGTGCATGATCGGGAGGCAGCACCAGATCGATGGGTTCGCGCATCAGGGTCATCACTTCGATCCGCGGGCCTGCCGTCGACGGTGCCCGATCGTCCCGGTGGGTGAGCACCACGTCGTAGTCGGCGAGTAGTTCGGGCACCGAGGATGCCGGCAGATCCTCGTCGCGGGCGTCGATGTCGACGTCCGAGCCCGCGAGACGGGTCAACACTCCGGGTAGGAGCAGCGCGGCACCGGAGGGGAACAGGGCCACGCGGACACGTCCCCGCGGGGAGGCTCGATAGCGGTCCATCTCCGCCGCGGCGCGGGCCAGGGCAGCGAGAACATCGTCGGTTCTCAGCACCAGGGCACGTCCGGCGTCGGTGAGGCGCAGCCGGCGGCCGTCGGGTTCGAGCAGTGTCACGCCGGCCTCGCGAGCCAGCAACTTGAGCTGTTGAGACACCGCCGACGGAGTCATCGACATCGCATCGGCGACCGATGCAACGGTTCCACGGTCGGCAAGTTCCGCCAGGATCCGGAGCCGCTCCACATTCATGCAGACAATCTTAACTGTTGATGCGGATATATTCGATTGTGCTGATCATTTGCTGTCGTCACGATCGACGGCATGACCACCCGCGACCGCCTGCTCGGATTGACCGTCGCCGTGCTGTGGGGGCTGAACTTCCTCGCCATCCGCGTCGGGCTCGATCACTTCCCGCCCTTCTTCTTCGCCGCGCTGCGGTTCCTGGTCATCGCCGTTCCGGTCGTGATCTTCGTCCCGCGGCCGAAGGTGCCCCTGAAGTGGTTGCTGCTCTACGGCTTCGGATTCGGCTTTCTTCAGTTCGCCTTCCTGTTCGCAGCGATGGCGGCAGGCATGCCCACCGGGTTGGCGTCGCTCGTATTGCAGTCGTCCGCGCCGTTCACCGTCGTTCTCGGCGCGCTGTTACTACGCGAACACGTCAGCCGCAGGCAGGCGATCGGGATCGGTGTGGCCGTGCTCGGCATGGTGCTCATCGGGTGGGATCGTGCCCAGAACGCCACCCTGCTGCCGGTGATCCTCACCCTCCTCGCCGGTCTCGGCTGGGCCTTCGGCAACCTGGGAAATCGACTCGCCAAGTCCGATTCCCCGATGACGCTGATGCTCTGGATGACCGTCATCCCGCCCGTGCCGATGCTGGCGCTCTCGGCGATCACCGAGGGTCCGAGCACCGGCTGGCACGCCCTCGCCGAGTCGTTCGGTCCGCAGGGCTGGCCCGGACTGGTCGCGTTGGCCTACATCGTGATCCCGGCCACCATCATCGGCAGCGGCCTGTGGAGCATTTTGATGAGTCGCAACCCCGCCGGACTGGTCGCGCCGTTCTCACTGCTGGTTCCCGTGGTGGGCATCGCCGGTGCCTGGGTCTTTCTCGGCGAGAACCCGTCCGTGCTGGCCCTGATCGGCGGTGCCGTCGTGATCGGCGGCTGCCTCGGCGGTATGGCCGTCCGGCGGCCCGTCGAAGTACAGGAGAAAGCGCCGGTGTGAGGGGCGGGAGTGGAGCCTGCGGAACGACCCAGGGCGGGGCGGGAGTGGAGCCTGCGGAACGACCCAGGGGTAGAAACCGCCGACGTGAAACTGCATGCTCTTTTGTGCCAGACTCGGCGGATGGTTGAAGTGGGTGAGCGCAGACGTATCGGCGCACGTGGCCGCGTGGCACTGCGCGCGGCGGAGCTGGCGACCTGGGCGTCCCGTAAAGCAGGCCGCGGTAAGGGATCGATGATCGGCGGGCTCGTCGCCCTCAAGATCGATCCGAACATCCTCGGCGGACTCGGCCGTGGTCGACGCACCGTCATCGTCACCGGAACCAACGGCAAGTCCACCACCACCAGAATGACCGCCGCGGCCCTGGCCACCCTCGGCGACGTGGCCACCCAGGCGGATGGCGCGAACATGGACGCGGGCATCGTCGCAGCCCTGCACGCGCACTTCGATGCCGAACTGGCTGCCCTAGAAGTCGACGAACTGCACGTCCCGCATGTGTCCGACGCGGTGGACCCGGCGGCCATCGTGTTGCTCAATCTCAGTCGCGATCAGCTCGACCGCGTGGGCGAGATCAACATGATCGAACGCAAGCTGCGCGCCGGATTGGCCCGGCACCCCGAGACCGTCGTCATCGCCAACTGCGACGACGTCCTGGTCACCTCGGCCGCATTCGACGCCCCGAACGTCGTGTGGGTCGCCGCCGGTGGCGGGTGGGCGGGCGACTCGGTCAGCTGCCCACGCACTGGCGAACCCATCCTCTGGGAGGGCGAACACTGGTACAGCACCGGCAGCGACTTCAAGCGTCCGACCCCGGATTGGTGGCTGGACGAGGAGAACCTCTACGGACCCGACGGACTCGTCCTGCCGATGACGTTGTCGCTGCCCGGAAAAGCCAACCGCGGCAACGCAGCTCAAGCAGTAGCCGCCGCGGTGACGCTGGGCGCGACCGCGGAAGATGCTGTCGCAGCCGCGTCGAGCGTGGACGAGGTCGCCGGGCGCTACTCCACCATCCAGTACGGATCCCATTCCGTCCGAATGCTTCTCGCCAAGAACCCCGCCGGCTGGCAAGAGGCGCTGTCGATGATCGACCCCACCTGTGACGGACTGGTCATCGCCGTGAACGGTCAGGTACCGGACGGCGAGGACCTGTCGTGGCTGTGGGACGTTCGCTTCGAGCATTTCGAGAACGTCGCTGTCGTCGCCGCCGGTGAGCGCGCGACAGACCTGGGAGTGCGGCTCCTCTACGCCGGTTCGCAGCACACCACCATCGCAAATCCGTTGCAGGCCATCGCTTCCTGCCCACCGGGACGCGTCGAGGTACTCGCCAACTACACCGCGTTCCGTGATCTCGGTCGCGCGCTGGCACGTGAGGTGAAGGATGTCTGAGTCCACCGTTCGCATCGGCCTCGTTCTGCCCGACGTGATGGGCACGTACGGCGACAACGGCAACGCGCTCATTCTGCGACAGCGGCTGCGCATGCGCGACATCGACGCCGAGGTCGTGCAGATCACCCTCAGCGATCCGGTTCCCGATTCACTCGACGTGTACACCCTTGGCGGAGCAGAGGATTCGGCTCAACGCCTGGCGACGCGTCACCTCACCCGATATCCAGGATTGCAGAACGCCGCGGCTCGCGGTGCCCCCGTGCTGGCGATCTGCGCCGCGATCCAGGTACTCGGCCACTGGTACGAGACCTCCGCCGGAGAACGCGTCGACGGCATCTCCCTGTTCGACGTCACCACCGCTCCGCAGGCCACCAGGTCCATCGGCGAGGTCGTCACCGAACCTGCGCTCGACGGCCTGACGCAGAAACTCACCGGCTTCGAGAACCACCGCGGTGGAACGACTCTCGGCCTGGATGCGTCCCCACTCGCCAAGGTCACCCACGGGGTGGGCAATGGCGTCGGCGACGGTCGCGAAGGCGTCGTACAAGGTTCTGTGATCGGCACGTACATGCACGGCCCGGTTCTCGCCCGAAACCCGGAGTTGGCGGACTACCTGCTGGAGCGGGCCTTGGGTACGACTCTCGCTCCGCTCGAGCTGCCGGAGGTGGCTCGCTTGCGCGAGGAGCGGCTTCGCCGCACGTGAACGAAACTTCGTAGCCCACTACGAATTTCCGCTCACAAGGTGCACCGTTCACACGGGTACGACGCGTCGTCCCATCCCTCTCTGACCAGCACCTCGCGGACCTCGCGATACACCCCGCACGGGTCTTGGGTCACTTCGTGCCAGCCGTACATCAACCGCGGCAGGTTACGTAGCTCGGCGGCATTGTCGCGTCTGCGATCGCGAAAGCGTCGTTGCTTGGCAGCGTGGAAGGCCTGGCCGTCGAGTCTGACGATGAGGTCGCAACTCTCGTAGCAAATATCTTCGAAGAGCTGCCTGCCGTCGACGAACACCGGGGCCTGTCGCTGTGCGGCAGGTAGGCCGTGCGCCTGCTCGACGTCGAGCACGTAACGGTGCTCCAGCGCGGAATGAACCCCGTCGCGCATGAGAGCCAGGGTGTGCAGAATCGGCTTCAGGTAGCGCATCGGTCGCCGAGCCTCGATCTTGCGCGTCATGGCCGCAACGTTCACGCCACCCGAGGACATCGTCGAGACCAATGTGATCGTCGCTTGCCTCGACGTCCGCTCCGCGACGACCAGGTCCAGGACCGTGTCGGCAGTGCTCGTGCGCGCAGGATTCGACTCGATACCGATGTGTCCCATGGCACGGGACCGATGGACGACGACACCTGGATGGATTTGCTCGTTGCTCTCCGAGGTGAAGTTCTGCTTGGCGTGCCTCATCGTCGGTGGCCTGCTGGTCGCCGAGCATCCATAAGGAACGGTGACGTGCACGGGGCCTGGCCCGGGCCCGACCCACCCCCACTCCTCGGCGGCGGTACTGTGGCTGATCAACGCTCCCCGCCCCGCATACAGCAACGCTGCCGACAGCTGCATCTGACGAGTCAACGGCCCGTTGGTCACCGATATGACCCCACGAAATACCCTCAGCCACTGACCGGTTTCCACGCAATGATCGATCGAGTCCTTGTTGACGCCGTGCTCGTACATCTGCTTCGTCGTAATGATTCCGTGCTGAGCGTCCAGTAGCCGCTGCCAGGTTCCCGCTGGTCTCGTCCTCATGGACCTCAGAGTGGTCGATTCGAGGTGACCGCGTCAGAATCTATCCACAGGCTGTGTATAACTCGGGGTCGTGAGCACAAATTCGACCCCTGCTACGAAGTTCCGTGCACGTGCGGCGAAGCCGCTCTACATACGTCGACGTCCGGTCAGAGCGCGCCCCAGCGTCAGTTCGTCGGCAAATTCGAGGTCTCCGCCCATGGGCAGGCCGGAGGCGAGGCGGGTAATGGCCAGGCCGGGGAAGTCTCGCATCATGCGCACCAGGTACGTGGCCGTTGCTTCGCCCTCGGTGTTGGGGTCGGTAGCGATGATGACCTCGGTGACATCGACGCCGTCGTCCTGAGTTCCGACGCGGGTCAACAACTCTCGGATGCGCAGCTGGTCCGGACCCACACCGTTCAGTGGATCCAGCGCTCCACCGAGCACGTGGTAGCGACCCTTGAATTCTCGCGTACGTTCCACTGCCTGAACATCTTTGGGCTCTTCGACGACGCAGATCATCGACCTGTCGCGTCGTGAGTCGGCGCAGATTCGGCACAATTCCTTGTCGGAGACCGTGCCGCACACGATGCAGAACTGCACACCATCGCGGATGCGCTGCAGTGCGCGCATCAGCCGGTCCACCTCAGGCGGTTCGACACCCAGGAGGTGAAAGGCTATGCGCTGAGCGCTCTTCGGACCGACCCCGGGAAACTTGCCGAGTTCGTCGATCAGATCCTGAACCGGACCTTCGTACACCGCCTAGAACCCAGGCAGGCCGGGCATGCCACCGAGACCACCAGCGAGGGGGCCCATCTTCTCGCTCGCCACGTTCTGCGCTGCCTTCGACGCGTCAGCGATAGCACCGATCACCAGATCCTGGAGGGTCTCGATGTCTTCGGGGTCGACGACCTTGGGGTCGATGGTCAGTCCGACCACCTCACCGGTTCCCTTGACCGTGGCGACTACGAGTCCGCCGCCCGCTTGGCCGGTCACTTCGGTTTCCGCGATCTCGGCCTGAGCCGCCATCAGCTGCTGCTGCATCTGCTGGGCCTGCTGCAGGATCGATGCCATGTCGGGCTGCTCACCGGGTTGCACTGTGCCGTCCTCTCGCGTGGGTTCGAAGCGAACACCAGCGTAGCCGCACCGTGGATCGCTGTGATTCACTGCGCGTCGAATCGACATACCGCCCTGAGTGTCCACAATTTCGCGGCAGACACGGGATCGCGCCTGCGGTGACGAATAGTGGACACTCAGCGCAGTGCCTTCCGGCGATACCGCACGCAGGTTCGCCCTCGGCAACAAGGATCAGCGTTGCTCCGCGCGATGGTCGTATCCGGCGGGGAGGAGTTCGCCGGCGACAATGCTGACGGGGCCGTCGGGCGAATCGATGATGACGCGCATCAGGGGGTAGAGGTCGGCGAAGATCTGGCGATCCTTGCCGCACGGGCCCTTCACCCCGCGCCCGTGGTTGCCGACGGCCACGATATGAGTCGGCTCGGTCGCACCGGCCGCCCGAGCCGCTGCAAGCGCGACGATTTCTGCGCACGGGCCACCGGTGAAGTGATACAGATTGACCCCGGCGAACGTGCGGCCGTCCGCCACTCTCACCGCGGCACCCATCGTGTGGATGCCGTCTTCGCCAGGGGATGCATCCGTCGTCGAATCGATTGTTTGCCTGGCTAGTTCGACCAGCGACCGATCCCCGTCGGTCACGGGTAGCGCGGAGGTGAAGGACACAAAGCGAGTCTAGGGCCCCACGTCTGAGCATTCGTCAGTATTGAGTGCACGTAGTCTTGCGGAATGGATCAGCCGGCGAGCCCCTCTCCGCGCAAGCGTCGGGTGACTCCCGAGACCATGGCCGAGGCCGGTATCGCGCTGACACTGCCGAAGGTTTCGGTGAAGGCGGTGGCCGACAGCCTGGGCGTCTCGATCGTCGCGATCTACAACAACATCGACGATCTGCGCTCCCTCAAGGCCCTGGTGGCAGAAGAGATTCTGCGCCGGTGGTCGCCGCCGCTTCCCGGTGACGACGAATCGATGCACGACGCGTTGCTGTCACTCGCGTCGGCGATGCGCGAGCTGGTGCACACCAACCCGGGCATCGCGGAGTACTTGATCGGCCTGACTCCCAGTTCCATCGACGCCCTTCGGATGGCCGACGCCGTGCAGACGCGCTACCGGACTCGATACGACCTCACCCCCAAGCAAGCGACATGGGCCGTGATCACCGTCGCCGAGCACGCCGTCGCACTGGCAGAGATCGTCTACAACCGTGCCCGTCGCGATCGTGAGTACGACGACGCCATTGCGGCTCGCACCGACCTCGAGACTCTCCCCGGGGCGTACGACACCGTCGACCGTGGACCCGACGGCATGTTTCTGTGGTCGATGCGCACCGTGGTGGTCGGGACCCTGACGCTCATCCAGGATCCCGACTTCGAGAAGGTCTAGATCAACTCGCGGCGCAGATTCTCCAGCGTCGCGGCCTGGATCTTCTTCAGGCCGAGCGGTGCGAACGTCTTCTCGAAAAATCCGCCGATTCCGCCCGCGCCCTTCCATTCCGTCGTTGTGGTGACCGTGGTGCCTGCGCCGTCCGGGGCTACGGACCAGGTGGTGACCATCGAAGAGTTGGCATCGCGTTCGGTGATGGTCGATCCGGCGACGCTGACGGTCGCGGCGACGTTGCGCACTCGCTTCTCGGTGGCCTGCAGGGTCCATGTGGCAACGGTTCCGTCTCCTTGCCCGCCCTGCACCACCTCGTAGTCGCGGTACTGCTCGGGCAGGATGCGGGGGCGCACCGTCTCGTAGTCGGCGAGAGCGGCGAGTACCCGATCGGGTGTGGTGGCGATGGTTGCGGAACTGGATGCACTGACCTGAGCCACGGAAACGTTCTCCTTCTCTAGCGAACGGGATGTGCGTCCATCCTGCCTCCCCTCGTGACCACATTCGGCATCGCGCCGCCTGATCTGTGATGTGCTTCACAAGTCGAATTTCGCATCCGCAAAACACATGCATGGCCCAACCATTTGTCTGATTTGCACCGATTCCCCACTCCGATTCGGCTACAGTTGCGTGAAGTTTCACCGCTCGGACGCCAATGCCGGTGGATACCGACCAGTGTGAGATATAGCGTCTCTACGTGGCTTCAGTGAATGCTCTTCTCGGACGACGGCCAGAACCGAGGGAGAGCGGTTACGCAGCGCACCGGTCGGGTGTCGAGCAGTTGCTTCGCAGCTATCGCGCAATTCCGGCCGCTGCGACGGTGCGTCTGGCGAAGAAGACGTCCAACCTGTTCCGGGCCCGGACGACCACCACCACGCCGGGGCTCGACGTGTCGGGACTGAGCAAGGTCATCACCGTGGACCCGGCTGCGCGTACAGCCGATGTCGCCGGCATGTGCACGTACGAGGACCTGGTCGACGCGACGCTTCCGTACGGCCTCGCGCCCCTCGTCGTCCCGCAGCTCAAGACGATCACCCTCGGTGGTGCCGTCACCGGCCTGGGCATCGAGTCGACGTCGTTCCGCAGCGGTCTCCCGCACGAGTCGGTACTCGAAATCGACGTCCTCACCGGCAGCGGCGAGATCGTCACCGCAACGCCAGAGGGCGAATATGCAGATCTGTACTGGGGCTTCCCCAATTCCTACGGCACCCTCGGCTACTCGACTCGGCTGAAGATCCAGCTCGAGACCGTGCTGCCGTATGTCGCGTTGCGGCACCTACGATTCCACGACCTCGAGACCCTTCAGTCCACGATGGACACCATCGTCACCAGCCGCGAATACGACGGCATCGCGGTCCAGTACCTCGACGGCGTGGTCTTCAGCGCCGACGAAAGTTACCTCACGCTCGGTGTTCAGACCGACGAACCCGGGCCGGTGAGCGATTACACCGGTGCCGACATCTTCTACCGTTCGATTCAGCACGATTCGGACACACCGAAGACCGACCGGCTGACCATTCACGACTACCTGTGGCGCTGGGACACCGATTGGTTCTGGTGCTCCCGCGCATTCGGAACGCAGAACCCGACAATTCGACGCTTTTGGCCGCGTAAGTATCGACGCAGTAGTTTCTACTGGAAACTGATCGGCCTCGATCGCAAGTACGACATTGCCGACCGACTCGAGAAGCGCAAGGGAAAGCCGCCGCGCGAACGCGTCGTGCAGGACGTCGAGGTTCCGATCGAACACACCGCCGGCTTCGTGACGTGGTTCCTCGACAACATTCCGATCGAGCCGTTGTGGTTGTGCCCGTTGCGTCTTCGCGAGCCGGCGGCCCCCGGCGCCAATCCGGCCCGGCCGTGGCCGCTGTACCCACTCGAACCGAAGCGCACCTACGTCAACATCGGCTTCTGGTCCTCGGTACCGATCGTTGCCGGCGAACCCGAGGGTGCCGCGAACCGCGCCATCGAGAAGAAAGTGACCGACTTCGACGGGCATAAATCGCTGTACTCGGACGCTTACTACACCGAGGATGAATTCGCTGTGCTGTACGGCGGCGACAGATATGAAGAACTGAAAAAGAAATACGATCCCGAATCCCGATTGTTGGATTTGTACTCGAAGGCGGTGCAACGCAAATGACGACGTTCAAGGACTCCGGCAATCGCACGGTGAACGGTGCCCAGAAGCTCAAGATCTCCGAGATTCTCGAACTGATCTCCGACGGCAACATCCCATTGCGTTTCACCGCGTACGACGGCAGCACCGCAGGACCCGAGGACGCGAAGATCGGCCTCAACCTCAAGAGTCCACGCGGAACCACCTATCTCGCAACTGCTCCCGGCGACCTCGGCATGGCGCGTGCCTACGTCTCGGGCGACCTGGAAGCCACCGGCGTTCATCCCGGCGACCCGTACGAGTTGCTCGCGCTGATGGGCGACGAGCTGCATTTCCGTCGACCGTCGGCGATGACACTGACGTCGATCGCGCGTTCGCTCGGCTGGGATGTGTTGCGGCCCATCGCTCCCCCGCCCCAGGAGGCGATTCCGCGGTGGCGTCGTATAGCAGAAGGTCTGCGCCACTCCAAGACTCGCGACGCCGAAGCGATCCATCACCACTACGACGTGTCCAACGCATTCTACGAGCAGGTGCTCGGCCCCTCGATGACGTACACCTGCGCGGCGTTCGAGAGCGCGGACCACTCTCTCGAGGCTGCACAGGAGAACAAGTACCGCCTGGTGTTCGACAAGCTCGGCCTGCAACCGGGTGATCGCCTGCTGGACATCGGCTGCGGGTGGGGCTCGATGGTGCGCTACGCAGCACGCCGCGGCGTCCGGGTCATCGGCGTGACGCTCTCCCAGGAGCAGGCGTCGTGGGCGCAGAAAGCCATCGCCGACGAAGGACTTTCCGACCTCGCCGAGGTGCGCTTCTCCGATTACCGCGACGTGCCCGAGACCAACTTCGACGCCATCTCGTCGATCGGACTGACCGAGCACATCGGAGTGCACAACTACCCGTCGTACTTCTCGTTCATCCAGTCCAAGCTGCGTGACGGCGGTCGTCTGCTCAACCACTCGATCACCCGGCCGGACAACCGCGCCCATGCCAAGGCCGGCAGCTTCATCGACCGGTATGTCTTCCCCGACGGGGAGCTCACCGGCTCCGGCCGCATCATCACCGAGATCCAGGACGTCGGACTCGAGGTTCGCCACGAGGAGAATCTGCGCGAGCACTATGCGCTGACCCTCGCCGGATGGTGCCGGAACCTCGTCGACAACTGGGACGCGTGTGTCGCCGAAGCCGGCGAGGGAACCGCCCGAGTGTGGGGTCTGTACATGGCCGGTTCCCGCTTGGGGTTCGAGCGCAATGTGGTTCAGCTGCACCAGGTCTTGGCCGTCAAGCTCGGGCCGAAGGGCGAAGCAGGCGTCCCCCTGCGGCCTTGGTGGAACGGCTGACCCATGTGAGCGGGACAGGAGTGGAGCCCGCGGAACGACCAGGAAACACTTCGTAACCTGCTACGAAGTTCCGTGCACATGGGAGCGTCAGCGACCCGTTCCGCGCAGGATCACCCGAGCCGTCTCGGTCGGCTGATCCCAGTGCGGGAAGTGTCCGCACTTGTCGAACCAGTGCAGGGTGGCGTCGGGGAATCGCTCCAGCGCCACCTTTGCCTGGCTGGGCGTCGTCACCTTGTCCTGGCGACCCCAGCCGATGAGCAGTGAACCCTGCAGTGAGCCTTTCGTGGCACCCAACTGCTTCGGCCCGTGGATCAGGGCCTTTCGCGCAGCGTCGAGCGACGGGGACGTCTTGGAAGAGAAGCCCTTCAGCTCCCGCTCCACCAATCCGCTCGGCAGCTTCCACGGAGCAGCCGAGAACTGAGCCAGCGCAGCCGTTCTGGTGACGGGGTTGCCGGCCAGGAACGGCACCAGCGGCTGCACGTTCTTCATCAGCGCCAACGACGCGGTGATCGTGGCTCCGAAGATCTTGACCTGACGGTCGTTCCAGAACCCGCCTGGATCGAGCGCCACCATCGACCCGCGATGACCGCGGCGGGCCAGTTCGACGACCATTCGCGCGCCCATGGAGCTACCGACGAGGTCGGCGTCGGCCAGTCCCTCGTTGTCGAGAAATTCCCGCAGAGCGTCGGTCAACGTCGCGATGGAGACCTCTGCCAAAGGCGGGGTCTGCCCGAACCCGGGCAGGTCGAGGGCAATGACCTCTCGATGCTTGGCGAGGGCGGGGACGATCGGGTCCCAGTTTCGGTGCGAGGACCCGAGCCCGTGGACGAGGACGATCGGGGTTCCGGTTCCGGTTCTGACGGTATGCATACCCCGCGTGGTACCCCGAGCGCGCCGATCTACACCTTCGGGCTGTAATGCGAAGGGTCCGAGCGTCGCTCCACGGGCGGCAGATTTCGGGCCGGGGTGTGGACGAGCGGTGTCGTCGAAGGGATTCTCCCCGTGGCGCGATCCCAACCGGCGCGGCCCCGCGGGTGCAGGCGACGACGCGGCGGCACCACCCCGAACACGAGGTTCACCGCCTTTCCGAACAGCGCGAAACGCTTCGCGTTCCGCGCAGACCAGCTATAGCCCAGAAGCGTGCGTACCGGCTCGTCGTAGAGCCCGACGGTGATCCAGACGAACAGCCTCGCCACCGGACGACGGAACACGGCCCAGATCGGCTCGGGCAGCCAGGATGCGTACGGGGGTGGCCCCAGCTTCGACAGGTCCAACACCCCACGCGCGGCCATGTTGTCCTCCAACACGGTGCTGCACATGTGGTTCCAGTACTGCTGGAACTCGGGCCAGGTGGCGGGCACCGACCGCATGCTCATGCCGTAGAGGCGGTACCACTGCACGTGCTCGTCGAACAGCTGCACCTTCTGCACCTCTGTCAGTCCGCCCATGAAGTGGTCGGCGGTGAGCACCGTGCCCATGAAGAAGGTGGCGTGCGCCCAGTAGAACGTGTCGGGATCGAGCGCGTGGTACTTGCGACCCTTGGCATCGATTCCTTTGATGTTCGTGTGGTATCCGCGAACCTGCAGAGCGGTCTCCTCGGCGCGATCGCCGTCGAACACGACGCCGCCGATGGGGTACAACGATCGGTACAGGCGCTGCCAGCGCTCGTCGAAGAACGTCGAATGCTGCTCCACCCCGGCCCCGAGCCCCGGGTGCATGTTCTGCATCGACCCTGCCCAGACGCCCTGCAGCATCCCACGCCAGTCGCCGAAGTACTTCCAGGTGAGCGAGTCGGGACCGAGCGGGACCGGACGATCACTCTGACTACGCATGTTGTCAGACTAGAGTTGACAACATGCGTAGTCAACAGCTGGAGGAGCGCAGAACCAAGCGGTACGACGCATTGCTCGCAGCCGGGGTCGAGCTCCTCGGCTCCCCGGACGGGCCGGCCGTCAACGTGCGCGCCGTCTGCCGTACCGCCGGACTGACCGAGCGCTACTTCTACGAGAGCTTCACCGACCGGGATTCGTTCGTCCGCGCCGTGTATCAGTGGGTGGGCACCAGGGCTCGAAACGCTCTGCTCGACGCCGTCTCTGCGGCGGCCACCCCCGAGGACACCATCGACGCGCCGGTCCGAGCATTCGTCGAACTCATCATCGACGAACCGCGAACGGGGCGGGTACTACTCATTGCGCCGTTGGCCGAACCGGCGCTGAGCCGCCGCGGTCTCGATCTGCTGCCCGGTTTCGTCGAACTGGTCCACACACAACTTCCCGACACCGAAGACCGACAGTTGATCGCCGTCGGAACGGTCGGGGCGCTGACCGCTCTGTTCATCGGCTACCTCGACGGCACCGTCACCGTCAGCCGTGACGCTCTCGTGGCGCACTGCATTCGGCTGATTTCCACAGCCTCCGTGCAAGGATGACACCACCTCGACCAGAAGGAGTTTTCATGTCCGATCTCGACCAGTCGTTCGCCGATGCGCAGGTTGACGTCAAGAAACTCACGTCCAAGCCGAGCAACGACGATCTACTGAGCCTGTACTCGCTCTACAAGCAGGGTTCGATCGGTGATGTCTCGGGTAAGCGGCCGGGGCGGCTGGACATGGTGAACCGTGCGAAGTTCGATGCCTGGGCGAAGCTCGAAGGTACGAGCCAGGATTCGGCGAAGCAGCAGTACGTGGATCTGGTGACCAAGCTCCTCGCCGGCTGAGCCAACGGCTATGGTCGAGTGCGGGGGTAACGCAACGAAGGGACCCGCATGAGACGCACCGACAGCGACGTCGACGAGGCCGAGCTCGATATCGAGAAGCCGAAGACCCACGCGGCAGGCCCCGTCGCCGTTGCCGTGTCCATGAAGCGTGCACTCGGGCACATGGGCCCGAAGCGCACCGCTCAGACACTTCTCAAACTGAATCAGGCCGAGGGCTTCGACTGCATGAGTTGCGCCTGGCCCGATCCGGATCCGGGCCACCGGCACGCGGCGGAATTCTGCGAGAACGGCGCGAAGGCCGTGGCCGAGGAGGCGACGACCACGCGAGCGACCCCGGAGTTCTTCGCGCAGCACAGCATTGCCGAGCTCGACGGACATACCGAGCACTGGCTCGGCCAGCAGGGCCGCATCACGCATCCGATGATCAAGCTGCCCGGCGGCAGCCACTACGAGCCCATCGAGTGGGACGACGCGTTCCGCCTGATCGGCGACGAGCTGAAGTCTCTCGCCAGTCCCGACGAGGCCATCTTCTACACGTCGGGCCGCGCCTCCAACGAGTCCGCGTTCACGTACCAACTGTTCGCGCGGTCGTTCGGCACCAACAACATGCCCGACTGTTCCAACATGTGTCACGAGTCGACGTCCATCGCACTGCAGGAATCCATCGGCATCGGCAAGGCCAGTGTCACCCTCGACGACGTCCACAACGCCGAACTGATCATCCTGGCCGGACAGAATCCCGGCACCAATCACCCGCGCATGCTCTCGGCCCTCGAGCTGGCGAAGCAGAACGGCGCAAAGATCCTGTCCATCAACCCCCTTCGCGAAGCGGGTCTGCTGAACTTCAAGAATCCGCAGACCCCCCGCGGCATGGTGGGACCGGGAACGGACCTGTCGGATCTGCACCTGCCGATCAAGCTCAACGGCGACCTCGCGCTGTTCCAGGCACTCGGCTCGCTGCTGGTGAAGTGGGACGCACTCGATCACGAGTTCCTCGACAACTACACCGTCGGCTTCGACGCGTGGAAGGCGCACGTCGCCGAGGTCGATTGGGACCTCGTCACCGAGGTGACCGGATTGTCGGTAGCGCAGATCACCGAGGCCGCCGAGATGCTGCGCGACTCCAAGGCGACGGTCTTCTGCTGGGCCATGGGCCTCACGCAGCACCGCAACGCCGTCGCCACCATCAAGGAAGTCACCAATCTCGCGTTCGCGCAAGGCAACATCGGCAAGGCAGGAGCTGGTCTGCTGCCGGTTCGTGGCCACTCGAACGTCCAGGGCGACCGGACCATGGGCATCTGGGAACGCCCTCCGGTGGCCTTCCTCGACGCGATGGCGGCGGAATTCGACTTCGAGCCGCCGCGTGAGCACGGCTTGGACACCGTCGATTCCATCCGTGCCATGCGCGACGGCAAGGCGCACTTCTTCCTCGGACTCGGCGGAAACTTCGTCCAGGCCACGCCGGACAGTGACGTCACCTTCGAGGCGCTCCGCAAGATGCGGATGACGGTGCAGATCTCCACCAAGATCAACCGATCCCACCTCGTCTGCGGTGAGACCGCCTTGATTCTGCCCACCCTGGGACGCACCGAGAAGGACGTGCAGGCCAGTGGTGAGCAGTGGATCTCGGTCGAGGACTCCACCTGCTCGGTGCACTCGTCCCGAGGACCGCTCAAGCCCGCGAGCGAGTTCCTGCGCTCGGAGGTCGCGATCGTCAGCGGTATCGCCGAGGCCACCCTCGGAACCCGATACGGTCTCGACTGGAAGGGTTTCCGGGACGACTACCGCAACATCCGTAAGCACATCTCGCGCGTCGTCGCCGGTTGCGAGGGGTACGAGGTCAATGTTCGACGCCCCGGCGGCTTCGTCCTACCGCATCCCCCTCGCGACAGCAGGACGTTCGAAACCAAGAGCGGCAAGGGCGAATTCGCGGTCTCGCCGATCGATGTGCTGCAGGTTCCGCCGGGCCATCTGATCCTGCAGACGCTGCGCAGCCACGATCAGTTCAACACCACGATCTACGGCCTCAGTGATCGGTACCGCGGCATCGAGAACGGCCGCCGAGTCATCTTCCTGCACCGAGAAGACATCTCCACCCTCGGCTTCCGCGACGGCGACATGGTCGACCTCGTCACCAAGTGGGACGACGACGACGTCGAACGGTGCGCTCCGTCGTTCCGCATCGTCGAGTACGACACCCCGCGTGGATCGGCTGCCGCGTACTACCCGGAGACCAATCCGCTGATTCCGTTGGATTCGACCGCGCTGCAGAGCAATTGCCCCACCTCGAAGTCGGTGATCATCTCGATGGTTCCCGCCGGTACGGGTTCGCAGGGAACGGCGAACGGCCATCAGGACAACGAGGGCTCGGACGAGGGCCACAAGTCGCACCCGCAGCCGCATCACCTGAGCTGACGGTCACCGACACGGCCGGCAGTGGGTCGTCCTAGACGATGTCCCACTGCCGGAACTGTCGGCGCATCACGTCGTCGGCGGCCTCGGCGTCGCGTCGTTCGAAGGCCTCGATCAGTTCTTCGTGGCTGCGCACGGCGTCGTCACCCCACTGCCTGTCGGTCGCGTACACCCGCGGGGTGTATCTGACTGCGCCGAGCAAGAACCACGCCAGCTTGGTTCCGCCTGCGATCTTGTTGACGAGTCGGTGGAACTCGAACTCGTAGTACTCCACCGATTCGGTGTCGGAGCGCGCCACGGCGGCGCGCAGACCGTCGTTGAGCGCAGTCAACCGGCCGAGATGCTCGGCGGTGATGTTGTCGGCTGCTCGGCCGGCGAGCGCGCCGGCGATGGTGCCCTGCAGCCAGAAGATGTCGTCCACGTCCTGCGGCGACAACTCGTTCACGCGGTAGCCACGATGGGGCACCTGTTCGACCAGCCCCTCACCTCGCAACGCGACGAGTGCCTCCCGAACAGGAGTCGCGCTGACCCCGAGCTCGGACGCTGCCTCGTCGATGCGTACGAACGAGCCGGGCTGCAGCACTCCGGTGACGATCCGCTGGCGAATACTCCCAGCGACATCCTCGGACAGCTGCGGCCGACGCGGAATCGGTCGCTCGGGCGATGCGGCGCGAGTGAGATCGGTGCTCATGGAACCACTCCTGCACTTGCTCCTGAACGGTCGGACGGCGGGGGTTGTAGCAATCCGAAGTGACGCATAGTGTGTCCTGGACAACATTGAATCACATCAAATATATGTGATGCGATCTGCTGGAGGATAGAGCCCGTGACGGACCAGATCGAACGAACGAACGAGAGCACCTTCGAAAGCCTCGACCCCAGAACAGGTGTCGCACTCGCCACGTATCCGATCGCGGGCACCGGAGAGGTCGGCATCGCCGTCGCTCGCGCCCGATCGGCCGCGCGATGGTGGGACGCGCAGGGCTTCGAGGGCCGCATGCGGTGGCTGCTGGAGTTCAAGTCCGCGATCGCCCGCGACGCCCCGAGCCTCGCCGCGGTCATCGCCGCGGAAACCGGCAAGCCCGACGAGGACTCCCTGCTCGAGGTCATGCTGGGCGTCGAACACATCGATTGGGCGGCACGCAACGCCGAGAAGACGCTGAAGCAACGCAAGGTCGGATCCGGCCTGCTCGCCGTGAACCAGAAGGCCTACGTCGGCTACCGCCCGTTCGGCGTCGTCGGAGTCATCGGCCCCTGGAACTACCCGCTCTACACACCGATGGGTTCCATCGCGTACGCCCTCGCAGCCGGCAACACCGTGGTGTTCAAGCCGAGCGAACTGACGCCGGGCGTCGGTACCTGGTTGGCCGAGAAGTGGCAGTCACTGGCCGCTCCGCACCCGGTGTTCCAGACGATCACGGGCGACGGATCCACCGGCACCGCCCTCGTCGAATCCGGCGTCGACAAGATCGCGTTCACCGGGTCCACCGCCACCGCCAAGAAGGTCATGGCCACCTGCGCGAAGTCGCTGACCCCACTCGTCGCCGAGTGCGGCGGCAAGGACGCGATGCTCGTCGACGCAGACGCCAACATCGCTGCCGCAGTGGAATTCGCGACGTTCGGCGCGATGGGCAACGCGGGCCAGACCTGCGCGGGCGTCGAACGCATCTACGTCGCCGCTCCGGTGTACGACCGCTTCGTCGCCGACTTCACCACCGCCGTCCAGGCGCTGAAGCCCGGCGGAACGAAGACCTCGTCCTACGGTCCGATGACCCTGGGCAAGCAGAGCGAGATCGTCCGAGGCCAGATCGAGGACGCCCTGGCCAAGGGCGGCAAAGCCGTTGTGGGCGGCCTCGATTCGCTGCACGGACCGTACATCGACCCGGTGATCCTGACCGACGTGCCCGAGGACTCCACGGCCATCACCGAGGAGACCTTCGGCCCGACCGTCGTGGTCAACAAGGTGCGAGATCTGGACGAGGCCATCGAGCGAGCCAACGCGTCGAAGTACGGACTGGGAGCGTCGGTGTTCACCCAGGACAGCGCAGTGGGTAGGCGCGCCGCCGAGAAGCTCGATTGCGGTGTGGTGACGGTCAATTCGGTTCTCGGCTTCGCCGGTGTTCCGGCGCTGCCGTTCGGTGGCACCGGCGATTCGGGCTTCGGCCGCATCCACGGGGCCGACGGCTTGCGCGAGTTCAGTACCGTCAAATCGTTGACAGTACAGAGTTTCGCAGCACCTGTGAACCTGCTGACGATGAAGCGCAAGGCGCGCAACATGAAACTCTCCGTACTGGCGCTGAGGCTTCGTCACGGACGGGGCTGACCAATGGACGTCTCGCCGAAGAAGGGGCGCTTCGGTTGGCTACGGCGCATCGAGGAACTCGATCCGGTCCGAGATTGCCACACGATCCACCGCATCACGGCCGGGTACGAGTTCCCGTGGGACTACCAGCGCGCCCTCGAGTTCGCGTTGTTCCGCACGTACTGCGTGCCGAGTATCTCGGAATTGCTCGCGCGAACCGGCGAGTTCGAGAAGCGGCCCCAGAAGCGCTACGACGACACCGCGCTACTGATGTCCGAGATGCTCGAGCACGGCTACGACTCCGAGCGGGGTCGGGAGTCGCTGCGCACGGTCAACCGGATGCACGCGCAGTACGACATCTCCAACGACGACATGCTCTACGTACTGACGACGTTCATCTACGAACCCATCGAGTGGATCGATACCTACGGTTGGCGCCGGCTGCACCCCAAGGAACGACTCGCCACCTTCCACTTCTACTCCGAAGTGGGAAAGCGAATGGGTATCAAGCACATTCCCGAGTCGTACACCGAGTTCGCGCAATTCAAGCTCGACTACGAAGAGCGGACGTTCCGCTTCAGCGAGGACAATCGCCGGATCGGCACGTACACCCTCGACCTGTACTGCTCCTGGTACCCCGCTGCGCTGACCCCAGCCGTGCAGCAGGGAGTGTTCGCACTGTTGGACGACCGGATGGCCGGTGCCTTCGGCTTCCCCGCAGGCTCGCCGACGGTCGAGCGAGTGGCCGTACGCGCGCTGCGTGCCCGAGCGCGGGTGGAGCGATTCCTACCCAAGCGAACGCAATCGCGGGCCACCGCCGACCCGTCGAACAAGACCTACCCCGGCTATCCCGTCGGGTACAGCCCGCGAGATCTGGGCACCCATCGCAGTTGTCCGGTGGCGGCGACGTAACTGCGAACTCGCCGGGTCACAGTCCGTCCACCCACCGGCCGAACGCATCGCGAAACTCCCACGAGAGCGGCAGCGGTGCCAGAGCGGTGTTCGGATCCGCGGGTAGCGGGCCGAGCTCGCCCAACGTGTGCGAGCTGTTGGCGAAGTGTGCGAAGTCGAGGTCGGTGTGCGCCAGGGCCACTCGGACGTTGTCGACCTGGCCGCAGGAGACGTTGAGGTCCTTGTCCGAGCAGGTCAGGAACGTGGAGTACGAGTCCGGAAGTGCGGCAGCCAGATTCGCCGGGTCCGTGACATCCGCTTCACGCAGGAACACGGCGTTCTGCCGCAGTCCAAGACCGTCGACGATGGGGTCGGGCTCGGCGGACAACGGTCGTCCCGCACGGATATCGGCGACGGCCTGGGAAAAACGATTCCGAGACGACGCGGCCTGGTCCTCGGTGAACTGGCCCGTCGCCACGGCCTCGTCGATGTTGCGATCGACCTGCGCGGTCAGCAGGTCGAGGTAGCGGATCGACAACGGCTCGAGCAAACCGACATTCGCGATCGCCGCACTGTCGGCATCGGCCAGGCGCAGAGCCGTCAGCGCGCCCTCGCTGTGCCCGATCACCGTCGTTCGGTCCGCCCCGACACCGGTCCGCTGTTGCAGGAACGCCAGTGCGTCCGCAGCATTGTCGACCTGCGCGTCGAAGCCGGGAGGGTTGTTGGGATCCACACCGGCCAGTCCGGTGCGGCCACTGCCGAGCTTGTCGAATCGCAGGCTCGCAATCCCGCGCCTGGACAGCTCGTCGGCAACGTACGCGGTCGTGTTCAGCTGCAGATCACCCGAGTTGCCGTTGCGATCGGTCGGCCCGCTGCCCGGCAGCACCAGAGCGACGCCGCGGGTATCGCCTACCGGCGTGCGAAGGCTGCCGTGGAAGGTGATGCCACCGGACTCGAAGCTCACTTCGGAATCGAGCGCGTCGTCCGGCGACCACGGAACATTGATCGGAGCAGCGGTCGCGGTCCCCGCGCCGACGAGAAGAATCGACGTCACCAGTGCGGCCAGCAGTTGTCCGGTGCGCAGCATGTAGCCAGAGTAACAATCCAACCGCCCGTTCGGGTACGGCGCGGCCGTCGATCCGGGGACGCACTGCAGTCGCCCATACCTGCCCGACAGACGCTAGAGGAGGCGTCGGACATGCCCGATACACGACGGCCTTCGAAGGCCGACAGGGGGCCGAAGTGCTGGTCGGGGCACACCCCGAATCGGATAGGACGTAGCCTGGCGGAGAAGGTTCGGTGGCTCGACCGGAATGACAGTCGTGTTGTTCGGTTAGATTGGGAGAGCCACCAGGCACGATGCAAGAGGGTCGAGACCTGTCAACGAGCGACGGGTCACCACAATCGAGGAGAACAGGCCATGGCTTTACCAGTATTGACACCGGAACAGCGCACCGCGGCGCTGGCCAAGGCGGCCGAGGCACGCACTGCGCGGTCGAAGCTGCTCGCGTCCGTCAAGTCCGGCGAACTCAGCGTCGCTGACGTTCTCGCCAAGGCGGAGAACGACGAGATCGTCAAGAAGACCAAGGTGTCCGCCCTGATCAAGGCCCTTCCGGGTGTTGGTTCCGTGCGCGCCGCACAGCTGCTCGAGCAGCTGTCCATCGCCGATACCCGCCGCATCGGTGGCCTCGGCGCAAACCAGCGCGAAGCCCTCCTGGCTGCCGTCGCATCCTGATTCTGCAGGTAGCGCACTACGTGCAGGGCTAGCATTTCGGCCATGAACGTCGAAGTGACCCTGCTGCCGGGAATCGGGGTGCGTAAGGATTTCGCCCTCGCTTCCGGGCGCCGCATAGGCGTCATTACCCGCAAGGACGGCGCGAACGAGTTGATCGTCTCGCGCAAGGACGACCCCGATGCGACGCAGGCGTCCATCACGTTGAGCAATGAGGAAGCGGCGGCCCTGGGCAATCTGCTCGGGTCGCCGCAACTCATCGCTCAGCTCGGGGAAGAGCATCGCGACCTCCCCGGAATCAACACTCGCCAACTTCCCATCCGTGCGAATTCGCGGTTCGTCAGCCGCACACTCGGCGACACCGCCATGCGCACCAAGACCGGAGTATCGGTCGTCGCTGTCATGCGCGCCGGCCAGGTACAACCGTCCCCCACCCCCGACTTCATGCTGGCCGCCGGCGATCTGCTGGTCGCTGTAGGTACCGCAGACGGACTCGACGCAGCCACGAAGCTACTCGGCAATGCCTGAGATCAGCCGGGGCTGAGCAATGGCCGAGAGAGCACTCGCCCTCACCGAGCTGGGTGCAGTGTTCTTCGTTCTCGGACTTCTCGCTCGTCTCGCGGGCAGAATCGGCATCTCCCCCATCCCGTTCTATCTGCTCGGCGGTCTCGCCTTCGGCAACGGCGGCATCGTCGACCTCGGCGGCATCGGCGAGTTCAGTGAGCTCGCCAGCGAAATCGGCGTCATCTTGTTGCTGCTTCTCCTCGGACTCGAATACACCGCCGCCGAACTCGTCACCGGCCTGCGTCGATCCTGGATGGCGGGACTGGTGGACATCGTCCTGAATTTCACACCGGGCGCGATGGTCGCGCTGCTGCTCGGCTGGGGCGCAGTCGGGGCACTGGTGATGGGCGGCGTCACCTACATCTCGTCGTCGGGCATCATCGCCAAAGTCCTCACCGATCTGGGCCGACTCGGCAACCGCGAAACGCCCGTCGTGCTGTCCATCCTGGTGTTCGAGGACCTCGCGATGGCGATCTACCTGCCCATCCTGACCACGGTTCTGATGGGTGCCAGTTTCCTCGGCGGTCTCGAAGCCCTGGGAATCTCCCTACTGGTGGTGACGATCGTCCTGGTCGTCGCTCTGCGCTACGGCAATGCGGTCTCCGCCCTGCTCGACAGCAAGGACCGGGAGGTCATGCTGCTCAACGTCCTCGGTGCCGCCCTGTTGGTCGCAGGCATCGCGTCGGAACTGCAGGTCTCGGCCGCAGTCGGGGCATTCCTGCTCGGTATCGCGATCTCCGGCTCGACGGCCGACAACGCCGCCCGCGTGCTCGAACCGTTGCGCGACCTGTTCGCGGCCATGTTCTTCGTGGTGTTCGGTCTCGCTACCGATCCGGCCACCATTCCCCCGGTGTTGGGTTGGGCCGTCGTGCTCGCGGTGGCCACAGCGGTCACGAAGATCGCGACGGGCTGGTGGGCGGCGGGGCGTCAGGGAATCGGGAGACCGGGCCGACTACGCGCGGGTGCGGCGTTGGTGGCGCGCGGTGAGTTCTCCATCGTCATCGCCGGACTCGCCGTGGCCGCAGGCGCGGTGGACGGAGAGCTGGCCGCTCTGGCGACTGCGTACGTGCTGCTGATGGCCGTCTTGGGGCCCATTGCGGCCCGAGTCGTCGAACCGGTCGCGCAGGTGCTCCTGCGCACGAAGCCCGCCGTGTGATTGGCTTTCGGAATGGTTGAGAAGCGGACGGCTCTGCGGCGACGGCCCCAGTTGTCCGAGGAAGTCGCCAGCCACGTCAGGCACCGCATCATGTCCGGGGAAGTGAGCCCGGGCGACTTCATTCGCCTCGACGAGACGGCCGCGGAACTCGGTGTCAGTGTCACTCCGGTCCGTGAGGCGCTGCTGACGCTGCGGGGCGAGGGCATCGTCGAACTCGTCCCGCATCGCGGATACAGGGTGTCGCCGCTGACACCGGAGGACATCGTCGACATCTTCTGGCTACAGGGGCGGATTGCCGTCGAGCTGGTGCGCCGTGCTGCGCCGAAGATCACCGACGCCGAGCTCGACCGGCTGGCCGAGCTCACCGCAGCGCTGTCGATCGCCGTCGAGAACGGCAAGCCGGAGGACGTGGAGAACTGTGAATTCGAGTTCCACCGCGTGCTGAATCGACTGGCCGAATCAGCGAAGCTGGCGTGGTTCCTCAACAACGCCACCCGCTACACCCCCACCCGCCTGTACGCCACCGACCGTGAGTGGGGACGGGCAGCAGTCCGCAACCACGAGGAACTCATCGACGCTCTCGTTCGAAACGACATCGACGCCGCCTGCGAATTGATGAAGCAACAATTCACAGACGGCGCCGAGAGGTTGATCGCGCATCGCGGTTGAGCGCTACGCGCATGTGAACGGAACTTCGTAGTGGGCTACGAAGTTCCGTTCACATGGGGTCAGCGCAGCGAGGCGGGAACCTGGAAACGCTCGCCGTACTTCTTCGCCAACTCGTCTGCACGAGCGACGAATCCGGCCTGACCTCCCGGGTAGCCGACGACGTACTGGTGCACGCCTCCGGTCCACGCGGGGAAGCCGATGCCGAAGATCGAGCCGATGTTCGCGTCGGCGGTGGTGTTGAGCACACCCTCGTCGAAGCACTTCTGCGTCTCGATGGCCTCGATGAACAGCATGCGTTCCTTGAGGTCCTCGAACGGGATGTCCGCCGAGCCCGACTTGAAGGCATCACGCAGTCCGGGCCACAGGCCGGCGCGCTTGCCGTCCTCGTACTCGTAGAAGCCCGCGCCCTTGGCCTTCGACGGACGCTCGAACTCGTCGACCATCTTGTCGATGACCTCGCCGGCCGGATCCTCGGGCGGAGTTCCACCGGCAGCCTTGATGGCGTCGTAGGTTTCCTTGCGGATCTTCTGCATCAGGTTGAGCGTCAGCTCGTCCGAGAGCTGCAGCGGCGCAGCCGGGTAGCCGGCCTGCAGACCGGCCTGCTCGATGGTCGACGGCTCGACGCCCTCGCCCAACATCGCGATGGCCTCGTTGATGAACGTGCCGATCACGCGAGAGGTGAAGAAGCCGCGACTGTCGTTGACGACGATCGGAGTCTTCTTGATGAGCTGCACCAAGTCGAATGCCTTGGCCAAGGCAGCATCCGAGGTCTTCTCGCCGCGAATGATCTCCACCAGCGGCATCTTGTCCACGGGTGAGAAGAAGTGGATTCCGATGAAGTCTTCCTGACGCTTGATGCCCTGAGCCAAGCTCGTGATGGGCAACGTCGAGGTGTTGGAACCGAGCAGCGCCGTCGGATCGACGAGGTCCTCGATCTCCTGGAACACCTTCTGCTTCAGCTCTTCCGACTCGAAGACGGCCTCGATGACGAGGTCTGCGCCTTCGACGTCCTTGGCGTCGGCGGTCGGGTGGATACGCGCGAGCAGAGCGTCGGACTTCTCCTGGGTGGTCTTGCCACGCGAGAGTGCCTTGGCCTCGATGGCCTCGGAGTACGCCTTGCCCTTCTGTGCCGACTCGAGGGCAACGTCCTTGAGCACCACGTCGATTCCGGCCTTGGCGCACACGTAGGCGATGCCCGCGCCCATCATGCCTGCGCCGAGAACCGCGACCTTGGTGAAGGTGGTCTTCTCGATGCCGTCGGGGCGAGACTTGCCGGCGTTGATCGCCTGCAGATCGAAGAAGAACGCCTGAATCATGTTCTTGGACACCAGGCCGGTGACCAGCTCGGTGAAGTACCGCGACTCGATGGTGGATGCATTGTCGAAATCGACCTGCGCACCTTCGACGGCCGCCGCGAGAATTGCGCGCGGAGCCGGCATCGGGGCACCCTTGATCTGCTTGCGCAGGTTGGACGGGAAGGCAGGCAAAATCTGGGCGAGCTTCGGATTCGACGGCGTGCCGCCGGGGATCTTGTAACCCTTGACGTCCCACGGTGCGACGCCACCCTCGGGGTTGGCCTTGATCCACGCCTTGGCGCTGGGCACCAATTCCTCGACGCTGCCGACCAATTCGTGAATCAAGCCGATCTCGAGTGCCTTCTCCGGACGGAACCGGGTGCCCTGCGCGAGGACGGACATGAAGGCGGTCTGGATGCCGAGCAGACGCGTCACACGAGTGACACCGCCGCCGCCGGGGAGCAGCCCGAGCGACACCTCGGGCAGACCGATCTGCACGCCGGACACGTTGGCCGCGATGCGGTGATGCGTCGCCAGCGCGATTTCGAGTCCGCCGCCGAGTGCCGCACCGTTGATGGCGGACACGACCGGCTTACCGAGCTTCTCGATGCGGCGCAGCTGAGCCTTGACTTCCTGGACCTCGTCGAACACCCGCTGGGCGTCCTCGGGCTGAGCGGAGATGAGGGTGTGCAGGTCGCCACCGGCGAAGAACGTCTTCTTGGCGGAGGTGATCACGACGCCGGTGATGGAGTCGACCTCGGCCTCGAGCCGATCGACGGTGGCACCCATCGAGTCCTTGTACAGCTGGTTCATCGTGTTGGCGCCCTGGTTGGGGTCGTCCATCGTCAGGACGACAATGCCGTCGGCGTCCTGGTCCCACTGAATCATGTTGTCAGACATCGTAATACCTCAGACTCGCTCGATGATGGTGGCGACGCCCATGCCGCCGCCGATGCACAGGGTGATCAACGCGTATCGACCGCCGCGGCGCTCGAGCTCGTCGAGCACGGTGCCGGTGATCATGGCTCCGGTGGCTCCCAGCGGGTGGCCCATGGCGATCGCACCGCCGTTGACGTTGAGCTTCTCGTTCGGGATGTTCAGATCCTTCTGGAAACGCAGCACCACGGAGGCGAACGCCTCGTTGAGCTCGAAGAGATCGATGTCGTCGACGGTCAGGCCCGCGGTCGCGAGAACCTTCTTCGACGCCGGGGTGGGCCCGGTCAGCATGATGGTCGTATCGGCACCACTGGTGGCGGTCGCGACGATGCGCGCCCTCGGCACCAGGTTCAGGTCCTTACCGGCCTGCTCGCTGCCGACGAGGACGAGTGCTGCGCCGTCGACGATGCCGGAGCTGTTACCGCCGGTGTGCACGTGATCGATCTTCTCGACCCAGTGGTACTTCTGCAGCGCGACATCGTCGAACCCGCCCATGGCCGCGATACCGGTGAAGGCCGGGTTCAGCTTGCCGAGCGATTCCACGGTGCTGCCCGGACGCATGTGCTCGTCCTGATCGAGGATGAGCAGACCGTTCTGATCGGTGACAGGAACGACGGACTTGGCGAAGTAGCCACCGGACCACGCCGCTGCGGCGCGCTCCTGCGACTGCACGGCATAGGCGTCGACGTCCTCGCGGCTGAACCCCTCGATGGTGGCGATGAGATCGGCACCGATGCCCTGCGGGGCGAAGTAGGTGTCGTAGTTGGTGACGGGGTCCATGGCCCACGCGCCGCCGTCACTGCCCATCGGTACGCGCGACATCGATTCGACGCCACCGGCGATGACCAGCTCGTCCCAGCCCGAGCGCACCTTCTGCGCGGCCAGGTTGACGGCCTCGAGGCCGGACGCGCAGAAGCGGTTGAGCTGGAAGCCGCCGACGGTGTCGGGCATCTTTGCCGCGAGCACTGCCGTGCGCGCGATATCCGCACCCTGATCTCCGACGGGTGAGACCACGCCGAGGATGAGATCGGAGATCCGGTTCTCGTCCATGTCGGGGAAACGTCGACGAAGCTCGTCGATCAGGCCGGTCACCAGGGAAATCGGCTTCACCGAGTGCAGGGAGCCGTTCTTTCCTTTGCCTCGGGGAGTCCTGATGGCTTCATAAATGAATGCCTCTGTAGTCACAGCGCGCAGTTCCTTCCAGATACTCGATCTTCTCGCGGTCGCCGTCGCGGCCGACCGCATCGGTGTGAGGCCATGGCAGACCTCAGCTCATGTCAGAGTAGGGCCGCGAGAAGATCCGGCGTAAGGACCGAAACGAGCGTGGTGCATGACCCGACGCTCCGGTTCGGGTTTGAACGACCTGTCCGTGGGACACTCCCAAGGATCAGATCTACCGAACTTGGAAGAAGACCGACCATGGAAACCGACAACGAACTGAGCGTGGGCGCTCGCGTCAAAGTACGCATTCACACCCCCGACGCCGATGATAAGTCCGCTCAGGACGCCTACGAAACCGGAGCGATCGTCGAAGACTTCGGCGTGCAGACTCCCGACACCACGTCGAGGGAATGGGCAGTAGCCAGGCGCTGGGCCGTGGCACTCGACAGTGGCCGGTTGGTATTCGCCGACAACGAGGACCTCACCGTCGGCTGAATCAGGTCTCTTTGAGCGGTACCGCTCCCAGTTCACTGACCAGCAACTCCATCGCGACGGTTTCCGGGTCCCGGCGAACCGTCGGATCCGCCGGTTCGGCCGCAGCCTTGAGCAGCTCTTCTTCGTCCTCCGGCGTCTCCGGGGGCGGTGGGCCTACCGGCTCGGGCTCGTCGGGGTAGTCCGGCGCTTCGGGCATCGGAATGTCGTCGGCTCCGATGCCCGCCGAGGATCCATCGCCCGCTGATCCGAAGCCGTCCGAGGTGGGACGGGGAGCCCCTGCCTGGCTCGGCCTCGAGAACTTCGGCAGCGACGCGGGTTTCGCTGCCGGTTCATCTTTTTTTGCTGATGACTGTTCCGGTGGTGCCGCGGCACCGACCAGACACACCACCGACCATTCCACGCCGAAGACGTCCCGCAGAGCGTCGCGGATGACGTCGGCGTTGCGGGGTTCCTCCAGCCGCTTGGCCAACGGTGCCGAATCGTGGCCGAGCGTGATGGTGCCGTTCTCGACAGCGCGCACCGACGCACCGGAGAGCATCACCTCGACGGTCCGGCTCCGCTCTCGTACCTTCGTGCGCACCTCGGACCACACCGCTCGAACCGCGGCGGCGTCGGGCTCGCTCGACGCGGCGGCTGGGGCCGCCACGGGGTCCGGCTGCGGCTCGAACACGGGCTCCGGCTCTGGGCCGTAATCGTCCTCGGGCTCCGGCGGAAAATCTTCGTGGGAAACCGAGGCGACTGGTGCCGAATCCTGTTGCGCAGCAGCGGGTTCCGGTTCCGGCGCGGACTCTGGAGTCGATTCGAGTTCCGGCTTCGACTCGGACACCGGGGCCGGCTGAGGCGTTGGCTCGGGCGTTGCGACGGGTTCGGGTGTGGGAGCTGGCTCCGGTGTGGGAGCTGGCTCCGGTGTGGGAGCTGGCTCCGGTGTGGGAGCTGGCTCCGGTGTCGGAGCCGAGGCCGCCGGTGCCGGAGCCGAGGCCGCCGGTGTCGGAGCAACGGGGGCAGGCGCAACGGGGACAGGCGCAACGGGGGCAGGTGCCGGCTCCGCGGCCGGTGGGCGTTGCGACGGTCGCTGGAACTTGTTCACCGGTGCCGGGCCCGAGGGCGCGGGCTCGTCGGAAGGTTGCAGCTGCGGTCGCGTCGGATCCGCGGCTGCCTGGGCGACCGCAGCCTGCTCGCCCGCCGGGAGAGTGACATCGAGCCGACGTTCCACCCGTTCGAGTCGTTGCAGTACCGCTGATTCCGCGTCGGAGGCCGAGGGCAGCAGCATGCGGGCGCACATCACTTCGAGCAGCAGACGCGGGGCCGTGGCACCGCGCATCTCGCCGAGTCCCGAGTGCACGATCTCGGCATAGCGAGTCAACGTGGCCGAGCCGAGCAGATCGGCCTCGTCACGCAGTCGCTCGAGTACGTCGCCCGGCACGTCGACCAAACCGCGTTCCCCGGCGTCGGGCACGGCTTTCATCAGGATCAGATCTCGCATGCGATCGAGGAGGTCGATGGCGAAGCGGCGTGGGTCGTGGCCGGCGTCCATCACCTTGTCGACGGTGCCGAACAGTGCGCCGCCGTCGCCCGCGGCCAATGCGTCGACTGCTTCGTCGATCAGTGCGACGTCCGTGACGCCGAGGAGCGACAGCGCCCGCGGGTAGGTGACGCCCTCGGGCCCGGCTCCGGCCAGGAGCTGATCCATGACGCTGAGCGAGTCACGGGGCGACCCGCCGCCCGCGCGGATGACCAGCGGGTAGACCGCATCCTCGACCGGGACCTGCTCCTGTCCACAGATCTTCTCCAGCAGCACGCGCATCGTCGACGGCGCGAGCAGCCGGAACGGATAGTGGTGGGTACGCGAGCGGATGGTGGGGAGCACCTTCTCGGGCTCGGTGGTCGCGAAGATGAAAACGAGGTGCTCGGGCGGTTCCTCGACGACCTTGAGCAGCGCGTTGAAGCCTGCCGGGGTCACCATGTGTGCCTCGTCGATGATGAAGATGACGTAGCGCGATTCGGCCGGGGCGTACACGGCCTTGTCTCGCAGATCACGAGCATCGTCGACGCCACCGTGGCTGGCTGCGTCCATCTCGACGACGTCGAAGTTGCCCGGTCCACCGGGGGCGAGGGCGACGCAGGAGTTGCACACACCGCAGGGTGTCGACGTCGGACCTTCGGCGCAGTTCAGCGATCGGGCGAGGATGCGCGCGGATGAGGTCTTTCCGCAGCCACGCGGCCCGGAGAAGAGGTAGGCGTGGTTGATTCTGTTGCTGTCCAACGCCACGCTGATCGGCTCGGTGACGTGCTCCTGACCGACGACCTCGGCGAACGTCGCAGGACGGTACTTCCGGTAGAGGGCCACGCCCGAAAGGGTACCGGCGACCACGGACACTGTTGCATCGCCGGTCATTGTCGGCCGGCGGATACCGCTCTGATGTTCATGATGGCGAAGCTCTCGCGGCTCCCGGTCGATTCCGAGAGCGCGTACAACCAATGGCCGTCCTGCAGCGCGTCCGAGATCGCGTGCCGCACGATGGCTCCCTTGGAGTTCTGATAGTCGATCGAGACGGGTGTGCCTCGTGCCGCGGCGTCGGTCAACAGGTCCAGCTCCCGCGGCAGTAGCCGGCTGAGAGGATCCAGCGCAGACCGCACCCGTGCCTCGTCGACGCTGCCGCTGGTGCCGGCCAGCAGCAGCCGCGCGAGCTCGCGTGGTTCGCGTCGGTGCTGCGCCGGGTGGACTGCGCGATGCGTCGATCGGGTGGCCTCGGCGCGGATCCGAGTTGTGCTGTCGAGTTGGAGTTGCCCGGTGTCGGAGTGTCGCACCGGGGAGTATCCGTGCCTGCGGAGCACGGCGATGGTGTCGATCGGCGAGGCCGAACTGACCAGGACCGTGGGCGCCAGACGCTGGAACTGCAGCACGGCCAGGGACTCGTCGGTCTCGATGTTCGTCAGTAGGACGACGTCCTCGGAGACGATCGCGCAGGGAATCCTGCGCACAGCCAGTGCGCCGTAGGTGCGCCAGCAGTCCCGGATGGTGTACCCCAGCGCCTGAGGAACGTCGGTGTCGGCCATCGCCGTCAAGGCATCGATCAACTGGTCGCCGGTGCCGCCCGTGTCGAAGAATCCGCGGATGCTCGCCGGGGTGAACCGCCACACCGATGCGACGTCCCTCGACTCGGGTTGTGCGGCCGCGCCGAGTATCGACGCCACCTCGGTACTGGGTGGCCCGGTCACCACCGCCGTCGAATCGGGCAGCAGCCGAACGGAGAACGGAACCCACTCGGCCATGTCCTGCAGCTGGGCTGTCAGAACCGCACGGATTTCGCCAGGATCACCGTCTCGTCCCGCGGGGAACTCGGTGAGAGTGCGGCACAGGTCGGTGGGCGCACCGTCGGCCACTATCCCGAGTCGGCCGGCCTCCAGCCACAGCGCGTGCATGTGCCCGGGCCCGGCAGTCGTCGAGACGACCGGGATGTGCCAGTCGAGGTACTGGGCGAACTCCCCGGAATCACGCAGAACCGTCGCCGGCCAGTCGGCGTCCTCGTACCGCAGCAGAGCTGTCAGCGCCGTCGCGCGCAGGTCCGCTGCCGCGGGGTCGTCGAGCATCTTCTTGAGCGCCGGAACGGTCTTCTGGGACGCACGCGGCACCCGGTGGGTCGGTGTGAACGGCGAACTCCACCACGCGGCCACCAACGTGGCTGCCTGTTCGGCTCGGGTGCTCGTCGACCATGTCTCGTAGGCCGAGGTCAACGTGACGCCGGTCGTGCCACGTTCGGCCAGTAGCCCGGCTTCGCGTGCCAGCATCAGCATCAACGCGGTGTCGTGTTCGTCGGCGAAGCCCAAACGATTCGTCAGCGACCGAAGAACCTTGGCGCTGATGCCACCGGTCTTCATCATCGTCAGTCCGTCGGTGTCGATGGCAGTCAGTAGCGCCTGCGTGTGTTCGCAGAATTGCAGCAGGGCGATGGAACGACTGCGCTGCACCTCATCGGGCGAGAGCACGCGGGTGTCGAAGGTCGGTGGGGTGAGGTCGATGGGCAAGCGCCACCCGTCACCTCGCAGAGCGATGCTCACCTCCAACGGCATCTCGACGCGGTGCCCGTCCAGTCGATACAGCAATCCCCGCTCGAAGGCAGGCGTCCCCGCGCTCGATGGAATGTCGAAGATCAGTGACACCGGCTTGCCATCGACGAAGCGAGACAACATCGCTCGCATCTCCTCCGACCCGCCGTCGAACAGCGCCCTGATGCGTTCGGGCGTCATCGCGGCTGCAACGGCGTCTGCGCGCGCCCCTCGCTCGAGCGCCGGATCGATACCGAGGATGGACAGCACAGCCAATCGGTCCTGCTCGACGGCGCAGTGCAGGAACAGCTTTCGCTGCCTGCGCGCAAGTCCGAAGGGATGCGAGAACACCCCGGACAGATCGATGGGTGAATATTCGACGGTGCCGGCGCCGGGCAAGGAGTGCGGCCAGATCAATCCGTGGGCCGTCAGGGTCGCGAGAGCTGCATCGATGTGCGGCGTCTCGTTGACCGATCCCTCACTCGCCCAGTGCCCGATCTCGGCTCGGCTCAGATCGCCCATGAGCGCGAACAATTCGAGCAGAGCGAGCGAGCCGCTGTCGAGTCGACGCGGCAGCATCGACACCCGAGCCGGGGCACCGAGCAGCTGCGCGAGCAAGCCGAACGAGCGCGGCGGCGGGTCGGTGGCCACGTCCGGCCGACGGTGCAGCAGATCGGTCAGTGCGTCCTCGTCGAGAGACGCCAGCCAGCCCTCGTAAGTACCGATACTTTCGGTCATCTCGCCCCCCGGTGAAAGTTCTGGTCACTGTAACGACCGGCACCGACAGACTTATTTGTTCTTGGCTGCGGCTTTCGCTGCCTTCTTGAACTCGCGAACCTCGAGCAGCGACTTCTCGTCCACCACGTCGGCGATGGATCGACGCGCACCGTCGTCGCCGTACGCTCCCGCGGCCTTGCGCCACCCGTCCGGCGTGACGTCCATCTGCTTGCCGAGCAGAGCGAGAAAGATGCGTGCCTTCTGATCCCCGTAGCCGGGAAGCGCTTTGAGTCGCTTCAGCACTTCGGCGCCGTCGGGTTCGTCGCGGGTCCAGATTTCCTGCGGCTTGCCGTCGTAGTTCTCGACCAGGTAAGCCGCGAGACCTTGGATGCGCTTGGCCATCGAGCCCGGGAACCGATGCACGGCCGGGGTCTGCGCACACAACGCTGCGAATTCGTCCGGATCCGCATCGGCGACGGTATCCACTTTCAGATCCCCGAGACGATCGACGAGCTTCTTCGGCCCTGCGAACGCCGATTCCATCGGTACCTGCTGATCGAGCAGCATGCCGATCAGCAATGCGAACGGATCCTCGGCGAGCAGTGCATCGGCCTCAGGATCGCCGACGAGGTGCAGTGTGCGAGACATGCGATCGATCCTGCCACGCCTGCGATGGCGGGTGCCAGGGCGGAGCGTGCAGGTCAGGTGATCGACACCAGTTGGGTGATGTCGTCGAAGGGCAAGGGGCCATCGACAACGGCTCCAACGACGGCGCTGTTGAGAATGATCGATCCGCCGTGGTTGTCGAGGAAGGCGGTGTCGGATGCGTCGCGTCCGGTGGCGATGCGCACCAGGGTCGATCGAGGTGCGAGGCACGTCGCGTCCACCACTCGCCATTGGCCTTCGACGAATGCTTCGGCGACCGCGTGGAAGTCCATGGGATCGCAGCCCGGTGCGTACACCGCCACCAGGCGAGCGGGCACGTTGACCGCGCGAAGCAGGGCCACCACGAGGTGGGTGTAATCGCGACACACACCGGCACCGGCGAGGAGGGTGTCGACCGCGCCGTCGATAGGGTCACTGCTGCCCGGTACGTAGCTCAGACGCGCTCCGACCCAGGACGAGACCTCGGCGAGCAGCTTCTCCGACGGCGGGTAGGAACCGAATTCCGTTGCAGCGAAACCGAAGAACTTGTCCGCCTCGGAGTATCGACTGGGTCGCAGGTACAGCGAGAGGTCGTAATCGGAGACCGGAGCGGGCTCGGTGTTGCCGTAGATGGTCGCCGAGTACGACGCCTCGAGCTTGCCGACGCCGGCGTCGATCTTGTGGATGCGGGTGCCGTGAGCACCGCTGATCTCCTGCGCCTCGATCGGCTGACCGTCGAGCGTGAAGGAGAGTGCTTCCCATACATCGGTGCCTGGATGCGGTGCGATTGCGATCTGGAACTCGAGGGTGCTGGCCTCGGTCACGTCGACATCGAGGTACGCAGAGACGTCACGTTTCATCGTGCCGATCCTGCCATCTTCGGGCCGTTCGCGCAGACTATGACTCGTCGGTGGGGCGACCGCCGGTCACCAGGAAGATGACGCGTTTGGCGACCTCGACCGTGTGGTCGGAGTATCGCTCGTAGAAGCGTCCGAGCAGCGTGATGTCCACTGCGGCCGGCACGCCGTGCGGCCAGTCGGGTGCGGAGGTCAGCATGAACAGGCTGCGGTGCAGTTCGTCCATTTCCTGATCCTGGATTCGCAGTTGGTCGGCCAGTTCGGCGTCTCGGGTTTCCAGGACGCGTTGCGTCGCCTCGGCCTGCGCGACGGCAACTCGCCCCATCTGCTCGAACACGCCCTCGACCTCGGGTGGCAGTACGTGTGCGGGATGGCGACGACGAGCAAGTTCGGCGATGTGCACGGCCAGACCGCCCATGCGCTGCAGATCGGCGACGATGTTGATACCGGAGACGACGCGTCGTAGATCGTGAGCTACGGGTGCCTGCAGGGCCAGGAAGCCGAAGGCTCCGTGCTCCCATTCGACCGCGAGTATGTCGATCTCTTCGCGGTATTCGATGGTTCGCTCGGCCAGGACGATATCGGCCGTCAGCAATGCTCGGGTGGCGTCGGCCATTGCCTCTTCGGCAATTCTCGACATTTCGGACAACTTCGACGCCATCGACTCGAGCGTCTCCGTGTAACTGTCCCGCATGTACTACTCACCCCTACCGACTCGGCCCTCGACGCGGGGCCTGAGGTCATGTACCCCCGATCGCATCCTTCTACACCTGTTCGACGCTGTGGGAGCCTTTGTCGCATGAACATTGTGAAGTCGGTCATGCTGTTCGCGGTGGCAGCCGTGTTCGAGATCGGTGGGGCATGGCTGGTGTGGCAGGGCATTCGCGAGCATCGCGGGTGGCTGTGGGCGGGAGCGGGCGTGATCGCCCTCGGTGCTTACGGCTTCGTGGCGACGCTGCAGCCCGACGCCAATTTCGGTCGCATCCTGGCGGCATACGGCGGGGTGTTCGTTGCAGGATCACTGCTGTGGGCGATGGTGGCCGACGGCTTTCGGCCCGATCGCTGGGACATCGCCGGGTCCTCGATCGCACTGATCGGCGTCGCAGTGATCATGTACGGCCCGCGCTGAGTCGCGCGGGCCGTAGCTCCATCGATCAGCAGTTGGACGGTGCCGGGACTCCGTAGAAGCGGTCCTTGATCCAGTTCTGCGCCTCGCCGAGGCCGAGGATGTCCGGAATCAGATGTCCGGCACCGGAACCCGGGACGATGGCCGGAACCTGCGCGGCGCTCAGCTGCACGGTGGCACCCTTGCCGCACCAGTCACCGGCCAGTCCGACGGCCTGTCCGTGGGGCACGATGTCGTCGGACGTACCGGACTGAATCAGTACCGGCGCGTTCGGCGTCCGCTCACCGATCTTGTTCTTGGCCAGAATCTCCTGGGCAACGGGCAATCTGTCCAGCACTACCGACAGCGGCTCGCCGGTCTTGGTGTACTCGTTGGTGCGGTGCAGCCCGACGTTCAGAATCGTCTCTCCGACACACTGATTCGCGACCAGATTCAGCATGGCCTTGCCTGCGTCGTTGATGTTCTCGTCGACGATCGGCAGTAGACCGGGGTCGGAGTTGAGCAGACCGTTGAGGGTGTAGCCGATCACACCGGTGAGGATGGTGCCGTCGACCTGCTCGAGGGTTGCCTTCAGATCTGCCGGAGGTGCGCCCGCGTAGGTGCCGACGAGGTTCATCTCGGGTGCGTACTCATCGGCGAGTTCCGCTGCAGCAGCGGCTGCGCCACCACCCTGCGAGTAGCCGTACGCAGCGACCGGGCCGTCCGCGGAAATCTTGGTGCCCTGCAGCTTCTGGGCTGCGCGGGCCGCGTCGAGCACAGCGTGTGCCTCCGATGCGCGGTTGACGTAGGTGTGCGCACCGGGGGTACCGAGACCCTCGTAGTCGGTGATCACGACGCCATAGCCCTGGGACAGAAGCGAATACGCCGCGAGCACCTCGTACTCGACCATGAAGCCGAGCGGCGGGGTGTAGGTGATGACGTTGTTCAGCATCTTCGACGGCGCGCACTGGTCACCCTGACCCTGGGTTCCCGGGGCGAGGACAACGAGCGGACGCGGGCCGGGCCCTGTCCACGGCGCGGCAGGATCGATGTAGGTTCCTGTGACGGCATTGGCTTCGCCGTTGGAATCGTTGCTGCGGTACATGATTCGCGTTGCCGCACCGGGCAGAGGCCCGCCGATTCCGGGCACCGAAAGTGCGAGATGCGACGGCTCCGCCCGGAGCACATCACCGGGAGAACCGGCGGGCAGCGGGCTCGGGGGAATGTAGAAGTCGGATTCGACGGTCGAACCCGTGGATGGAGCAGCCGACGCCGGTGCCGCCACCCCGATGAACACTGCGGCTACTGCCACAGCCGAACCGAACACACGCTTGTACCGCACCCTGGAAACCCCCAACGTCGATCACTTGTCGTCAAGTGAGCGCTACCCCGTGTAGCACTTATCGAGACGCACCTTACGTGATGCATC
The DNA here is from genome assembly GCF_038069675.1 of Rhodococcoides navarretei. Taxonomy (NCBI): domain Bacteria; kingdom Bacillati; phylum Actinomycetota; class Actinomycetes; order Mycobacteriales; family Nocardiaceae; genus Rhodococcoides; species Rhodococcoides navarretei. Next base: position 486,338 of record NZ_JBBPCN010000001.1, on the reverse strand, counting down.
ACACAAGGCATAGGGCTGTTTTGGATTCTCCCGATCAGCGCCGACGACGATGCATCGCTGCTTTTGCTACGTCCACTTCGTCGTCGGTGAACGGACGACCCGGAAGCGTCGTCCTGGGCACCGAATCACCGCGAAGGCCGTCGAGCAGCACCGTGAAATACCGACGCCAGTTCGCGGGATCGACATGGCTGGAGAATTCGACGGTCGAGCCGATCATGCCCAGCACCGGATAGAAATCGGTGACGGCGACATCGGGACGCAGCTGACCGGATTCGAGGGCGCGATCGACGATCTTCGCAAAGAACGGATCGATACGTCGGCGCACCTCCGCGATGCCGCGGCAGCCCTCGTCCGACCCGAGAACGACATCGCCGAGGCCACGGTCGGAGGCCATTTCCTCGCATACGTCCGAGAGAAAACCCACCAAGCCACTCCAGGGATCCTCCGCTTCGAGGGCGCGTTCGGCACTGGCGAGCATCCCCTCAAGGCGCTGCTCGAAGACGCCGTCGATGAGCTCTTCCTTGCACGAGAAGCGGCGATACACGGTGCCGACGCCCACCTTGGCGTGGGCGGCGACGTCGTCGAGCGTGATGTCGATACCGCGCGAAGCGAACAGCTCACGGGCCGCATCCACGATGCGGCGTCGATTGCGTTCGGCATCCGCCCGTAGGGGCTTCGATGCCGCTGTGTCCGCTCTCACACTCATTCGATGTCCGTTTCACCCGATAAGCGGAGGACATCCCTCCACTTGGCTGCTACCTTGGCCCTACAACCGGAGGGTACACCTCCGCATAGTCGAACCGAGGACACTATGACCACCCTTTCATCGGAGAACGTGGGCGACGCCACGTCGACTGCCATGGCGGTCGACGAACGTGCGCATCGGAATCGTTGGCTGATTCTCGCGACGCTCGGACTGGCTCAGCTCATGGTCGTGCTCGACGCGACCATCGTGAACATCGCACTCCCCGCCGCCCAACTCGACCTGGGCTTCGACAATGCCGACCGTTCCTGGGTCGTCACCTCGTACGCACTCGCGTTCGGCAGCCTGCTGCTGCTCGGTGGACGACTCAGCGACCTCTTCGGACGGCGCAACACCTTCCTCATCGGACTCGTCGGCTTCGCGCTGATGTCGGCAGTGGGCGGAGCAGCCGTCAACTTCGGCATGCTCGTCGCTGCCCGCGCCGGTCAGGGAGTGTTCGGTGCACTGCTCGCTCCCGCGGCACTCTCGCTGTTGGCCACCACCTTCACCGACACGAAGGAACGCGCCAAGGCATTCGGCATCTTCGGTGCCATCGCCGGCGGCGGCGGTGCACTCGGCCTACTTCTCGGCGGCATGCTCACCGAATGGGCGAACTGGCGCTGGAGCCTGTACGTCAATCTGATCTTCGCTGCACTCGCCTTCGTCGGCGGCTTTTTGTTCCTGGCCAAGCACAAGGTCGACGTCCGACCCAAGCTCGACATCCCCGGCACGCTCGTCGTCTCCGCTGCGCTGTTCTCCATCGTCTACGGCTTTGCTCACGCCGAGTCCGACGGCTGGAGCAACCCGGTCACCCTCGGCTTCCTCGCCGCAGGTGTCGTTCTGCTCGCGGTATTCGTGACCATCCAGATGCGCGTCGAGCACCCGCTGCTGCCGTTGCGGATCGTCCTGAACCGCACCCGTGCGGGATCGTTCCTGGCCGTATTCGTCACCGGCGCAGGCATGTTCGCGGTGTTCCTGTTCCTGACCTACTACCTGCAGAACACGCTGAAATACACCCCGATCACCACCGGGTTCGCGTTCATGCCGATGATCGCGGCTCTGATCCTCACCGCGACGCTGTCGACCGCGCTGATTCTCCCCCGCTTCGGACCCCGCATCCTCATGACGACCGGTCTGGTCGTGGCCTCGATCGGCATGGCGCTGCTGACGCAGATCTCCATCGACAGCAGCTACGTCACGCACATTCTGCCCGGCCTGATCATCATGGGACTCGGCCTCGGTGCCACCATGGCACCGGCCATGCAGGGTGCAATCTCGGGCGTCGACCCGGACGACTCCGGCGTCGCATCCGCGACCGTGAACACGATGCAGCAGGTGGGTGGCTCGATCGGTACGGCGCTGCTCAGCACCGTGGCAGCCAACGCGGCGACCGGCTACGTCAACTCCAACATGGCAACGGCAACCGATGCGGCTCTGCTGCAGGCCAACGCTGAAATCGCGAGCTACACGACCACCTTCTGGTGGGCGTCGGGAATCTTCCTCCTCGGCGCGGTGCTCTCGGCCACGCTTCTGAAGAAGGGGCCCTTGCCCAGCGCGCCCGAGGGTGCGGTCGTCGTCGGGCACTGAGAGCGGCTGCGCCGCATGTGAGCGGAACTTCGTAGCCCACTACGAAGTTCCGCTCACATGCCGCAGGCTCTAGCCTTCGAGCAGCTTCTCGGTCGCGGCCAGCAACACGCAGGTCGCGACACCGTCCATCGACTTCTCCAGCTCATCGAGCGACGGGAAGCTCGGGGCGAGGCGAATGTTCTTGTCTTCCGGATCTTTTCCGTACGGGAAAGCCGAGCCGGCGGCCGTCAGAGCAATTCCGGCACCCTTGGCCAGCGCGATCGAGCGCGCAGCCGTGCCCTCGAGCACATCGAGACTGATGAAGTAACCGCCCTTGGGTTCGGTCCAGGACGCGATCTTCGACGCACCGAGCCGGTCCTCGAGGATCTGCTGCACCAGCGCGAACTTGGGCCGGAGAATCTCGCGATGCTTGGCCATGTGAGCCCGCACCCCCTCGGCGTCGCCGAAGAAGCGCAGATGCCGCAGCTGGTTCAGCTTGTCCGGGCCGATGCTCTTCTTGCCGAGGTGCTTCTGATACCAGGCGAGGTTCTCCTCGGAGCTTCCGAAGAAGCTGACCCCGGCACCGGCGAACGTAACCTTCGAGGTCGACGCGAACACGAACGGGCGGTTGGCGAACCCGGCCTCGGTGGCCATGCCCAACACGTCGTACGACGGCGCGAATTCCTCGGTCAATGGATGTACCGCGTAGGCGTTGTCCCAGAACAGGCGGAAGTCGGGCGCAGCCGCGGGCATGGTGGCCAACGCGCGAACAACTTCTTCCGAGTAGACCGCACCGGTGGGGTTCGCGTAGTTCGGCACCACCCACATGCCCTTGATCTGCGGATCCGACGCCACCAAGTTGGCGATCTCGTGCACATCGGGGCCGTCGGGTCCCATCGGAACCGGAATCATCTCGATGCCGAAGCTCTCGGTGATGGCGAAGTGTCGGTCGTAGCCGGGAGCCGGGCACAGGAAGCGCACGTTGGGCTCGGCCGACCAGGCTCGCGGCGAATCGGGCAGACCGTGCAGCAGCGCCCAGACAACGAGGTCCTGCATGATTTCGAGGCTGGCATTGTTGCCGGCCAGCAGATTCTGCACCGGGATGCCGAGCAGCTCACCGAAGATGGCGCGCAGTTCCGGCAGGCCCGCGAGGCCGCCGTAGTTGCGGCAATCGGTGCCGTTGCCGTCCTTGTAGTCCGCGCCCGGGAGCGTCAACAGCTCGGCGGCAAGATCGAGCTGCTCGGGTGACGGCTTGCCGCGCGTCAGATCCAGCTTCAGATTCTCGGTCTTGAGCTGCGTGTACTTCGCGCTCTGCCGCTCGTGCTCGGAGGCAAGCTCCTCATGGTTCATCAGACCCAACTGGGTTTGCGCTGGCATGCGGAGCGGCCTCTCGGTGACTGGGTTCCCCGGACAATTCAGATGTCACTGAAGTAAAGGGGACCCCGCGCACCCGGCAGAGCCCATTGACCCTTGCTGCCTTCCGGCCCTGGGGGAGTTCACAGGATGCGCGCCGCGCGGGATCCGTTGGCAAGTGTAGCCGCCTCCCGTCGGGCAACGCATCACCACCCTTCACGCCTCCCGATTTGGGAGATGGTGGGGGTAACCGGGTAAGCTCCCCCACGGAGGATTCGCCTAGTGGCCTATGGCGCTCGCCTGGAACGCGGGTTGGGTTAACGCCCTCAGGGGTTCAAATCCCCTATCCTCCGCCAGAGAAGCCCCCGTGACACGTCACGGGGGCTTCTTGCTGTTCGGGGGTGGTTCACCCGTTCGCCTTCGTTCGCGCCCACCCCGTTCGCGTCAATGGACCCTTGCACCGGTCAGACGTATGCAGCGGTCCATTCACGCAGTTCACGATTCCGCGTCGATGTCACATTGACGCGCCCAGACGTGTGCAGTGGACCATTGACGCGGAACGGGGTGAAGCGAACCTAACGAGCCGACCAACCACCATCCATGGTGTAGGACGCTCCTGTGACCATGCCTGCGTTCTCGGAGGTCAACCAACCCACCAGTGAGGCGACTTCGGCCGGTTCGACGAGTCGCTTGATGGCGGCCTCGGTCAGCAGGACCTTCTCCAGTACCTCGTTCTCGGGAATCCCGTGCGCCGTGGCTTGGTCGGCGATCTGCTTTTCGACCAGCGGTGTACGGACGTATCCCGGGTTGACGCAGTTGCTCGTCACACCGTGGGTGGCACCTTCGAGGGCCGTCACTTTCGACAGTCCTTCCAGTGCATGTTTCGCGGTGACGTACGCGACCTTGAATTCCGACGCCCGCAGTCCGTGCACCGACGACAGGTTGATGACCCGGCCGAACCGGCGGGCATACATCCCAGGGAGCGCCGCACGAATCAACAGAAACGGTGCTTCGACCATCAGCGTCTGAATGCGACGGAACGCACCGGGGTCGAAGTCGACGATCGGTGCCACCGTTTGGATACCCGCATTGTTGACGAGGATGTCGACGTCCAACCGGAGGTCGTCCAGCGCGGTGGTGTCGAGCAGATCCACCGACCAGACCTCACCGCCGATCTCCGACGCCAATTCCTTTGCGGCAACGTCGTTCACGTCGGCGACGGTGACGCGTGCACCGCGGCCGGCGAGCTCGCGGGCACACGCGGCCCCGATGCCGGACGCTCCCCCGGTGACGAGGGCGGAGCGTCCGGTCAGGTCGGTCACCGCTGTGCGTTCTGGTCGAGCAGGCCGGCCTTGGCCAGCTCGGCCTCGGTGGCCAGGTTCTTGGCGTCGGCGATGTCGATGCTTTCGAGTGCCAATCCCTTTGTCTCTCGTGCGATGACGACGGCGACCACGGTGATCGCGCAGGCCACGGCAAGGTACACCGCGATCGGGACGGACGAGCCGTAGACGTCGAGCAGCTTGACCGCGATGATCGGGGCCAGCGAGCCGGCGACGATCGAGGTGACCTGGTAGCCGAGGGACACACCGGAGTACCGCATCCGCGTCGGGAACATCTCGGCCATGATGGCCGGCTGCGTGGCGTACATGAAGGCGTGGAACATCAGGCCGATGATGATGGCCAGCATGATGACGACGTTGTGGCCGCTGTTCATCATCGGGAAGGCGAAGAAGCCCCACGTGGCCGCGGTGACGGCACCGGCGAAGTAGACCGGGCGACGACCGACCCGATCGGCGAGCTTGCCCACCAACGGAATTGTGCAGAAGTGGATCGCGTGGGCGATGAGCATCCACCACAGGATCGTGGAGGTGTCGGTGCCCACCTCGACCGAGAGGTACGTGATCGAGAAGGTGACGACGAGGTAGTACATGACGTTCTCACCGAAACGCAGACCCATCGCGGTGAAGACGCCGCGGGGGTAACGTTTGACGACCTCGAAGACGCCGTACGACGCGGCCTTGATGACCTCGGCCTGCTTGTGTGCCTCGAGGAAGATCGGGGCGTCGGAGACCTTGGTGCGGATGTAGTAGCCGACGAAGACGATGACGGCAGAGAGCCAGAACGCGACTCGCCAGCCCCAGCTGAGGAAGGCCTCGTCGGACAGGGTGGTCGTCAGCACCAGCAGCGCGACGGTGGCGAGCAGGTTGCCCGCGGGCACGCCTGCCTGCGGCCAACTGGCCCAGAATCCGCGGGACTTGTTCGGGCTGTGTTCTGCGACAAGGAGAACCGCACCGCCCCATTCGCCGCCGACGGCGAAGCCCTGGATGAATCGCAGGGTCACCAGCAGTGCCGGTGCCCAGTAGCCGATCGCCTCGAAGGTCGGTAGGCAGCCCATGAGGAACGTGGCTCCGCCGACGAGGACGAGGCTGAATTGCAGCAACTTCTTTCGGCCGTATTTGTCGCCGTAGTGGCCGAAGACGATGCCGCCCAACGGACGTGCGACGAAGCCGACGGCGTAGGTGACGAAGGCCGCGAGGATGGCGTCGAGCTCACTGGTTCCGGCGGCGAAGAAGATCTTGCTGAACACCAGCGTCGCGGCGGTTCCGTAGAGGAAGAACTCGTACCACTCGACGATGGTGCCCGCCATCGATGCCCCGACTACCTTCTTGAGGCCTGCGGGGGTGGCATCGGGGTCCGGTTCGGACCGTCCTGCCAGCGGCTGATCGACGCTCATTGACTCTCCTGTGTTACTCGGCACTTCGGTTTAATGTTTGTGACAGACCACACATCGGCGGGTTGCTCTGAGTATTGGTGCAGATCTTTGTCGACGCAAGAGCCATGAACGCAGGTCGGATCTGCAAAACTGCACACATGACGCTCGGTGGCGCGAAGATCCCCAGTGCAGACGACCTACTGGTGCTCCTCGCTGTGAGCCGAACCGGTCGCTACAGTTCCGCGGCCGACGACCTGGGCATCAACCACACGACCATTTCCCGACGCATCGCCGCGCTCGAGGACACGCTCGGCGGGCGAGTGCTGACCCGCGCCGGCGGAGGCTGGGAGCTCACGCAGCTGGGCCGCGGCGCATTGACCGCGGCCGAGGCCGTCGAGGACGCCTTGCGCACGTTGGTCTCGACCGACGCCGGTGCGTTGGAGGGTGTGGTGCGCATTTCGGCGACCGACGGCTTCAGTGCCTATATCGCGGCCCCGGCAGCCGCGCGAGTGCAGCGAACGCATCCTCGGGTGTCGGTGGAGATCGTCGCCGTCACCCGGCGTGCGTCTCAGCAGCGATCGGGTCTGGACATCGAGATCGTCGTCGGCCAACCGCAGGTGCACCGCGCCGAGGCGATCCGGCTCGGGGACTACCGCCTCGGCCTGTACGCATCCGAGGCCTATCTGAAAGAACACGGAACGCCACAGGTGCCGGCCGACCTCTCCGCACACCCGTTCATCTACTTCATCGACTCGATGCTGCACGTCGACGATCTCGACCTGGCCCCCAACTTCACCCCGACGATGCGCGAATCGGTGACCTCCACCAACGTCTTCGTCCACGTCGAGGCCACCCGCGCGTCCGCAGGTATCGGACTGCTGCCGTGCTTCATGGCCGACCGTCACTCCGACCTCCAACGAATCCTGCCCGACGCCATCGCGGTGAAACTGACCTACTGGCTCGTCACCCGGAGCGAAACACTGCGACGGCCGGAGGTCTCGGCGGTGGTGGACGCGATTCGCGCCGTGGTCGACGAGCAGCGCGCTGCTCTGCTGGGCGAGAACTGACATCGCTGCGGCGTATACCGTCGAGAACAAGGAACCGTCGTCAGAAGGAGCACCCCCCATGGCCGATATCGACTTCTATTTCGATCCGGTGTGCCCGTTCGCCTGGATGACCAGCAAATGGGTCCGCAAGGTCCAAGCACAGCGCGATTACAGCGTCGACTGGCGGTTCATCTCACTACGACTGCTCAATTCCCATATCGATTACGACTCGCACTTCCCACCCGAATACGAGGCCGGGCACACCGCAGGTCTGCGACTGTTGCGGGCGGCGGCCGCTGTTCGCCGTGAGCATGGGTCGGACGCTGTCGGGCCGCTGTATCAGGCCCTCGGAACGCACATCTTCGACACCGAGGCGGTGCCCGACGACGCTGCAAGTCACGGACATCGCGGCACCGCCGCATTCCTCGGGCCGATCCTCGAGGAAGTCGGGCTGCCCACCCATCACACTGCAGCACTCGATGATTCGACGATCGACGACGAGATCCGGGCCGAAACCGATCATGCGCTGTCGCTGACCGGTAAGGACGTCGGCACACCCATCATCGCCTTCGAGCCGCCGGACGGTGTCGCGTTCTTCGGTCCGGTGATCAGCAGGCTCCCCAGCGACGACGAGGCAGTGCCACTGTGGGACAACGTGATCGGACTCGCACGATTCCCTGGATTTGCCGAGATGAAGCGCAGCATGCGTGAGCTCCCCCAGCTGAAGGCGCTGGGCGTTCAGGAGGACGAAGCGGGCGTGCAGCAGGACTGGCACGCCGGTAGCCGACGACAGAAGAAGTGATGTGCTGGCCGGATCAGCCGCCTCGCAGGTCGTCCATGTCGCCGACGTCCGGAGTCCCGGCGTCGAGGCCGTATCGCAGGTAGACGGTGCCTTGCCTCCGACGGCTGGTGGCTCGATCAGCGTCAGGTTGCTGGGCACGGTGCCGTCGGCAAACACTCTCTTCCCGACTCCGAGAAGGATGGGGTGCACCCATAGATCGAGTCGATCGAAGAGCTTCTCGCGCAACAGGGTCTGCACCAGATCGAGACTTCCGACCACCTTGATGTTGTCGTGTCGATCTCGGATCTCACGCACCGCCCCGGCCAAGTCCGGTCCGAGTTGAGTCGAACCGTCCCACCGCAGATCGGGTGTGCCGCGCGAGGCCACGTATTTCGGGATGGTGTTGAACAACGTTGCGAACGAATCGTGTTGGTGCGGCCAGTACGCGGCGAAAATGTCGTAGGTACGCCGCCCGAGTAGGAGCGCATCCGTGCACTCGTATGCGGCGGCGACCTGTGCCCCCGAAACCTGGTCGAGCAAAGGAGCCTGCCAGCCGCCGTAGGGAAAATTCTCGGGGTCTTCCTCCGGGCTTCCGGGTGATTGCGCGACGAGGTCGAGGGTGGCAAAAAGCTCCAGCGTGATGAGGCCCATGATTGCTCCTGGTTCTGTAGGACGAAAGCTCGATCAGCCCAATACTTTCCGTAGTGTCTCGGCGAATTCGGTCGGCTTTCCCGTCTGACCGAATTCGCCGCCGAGGAAGCCCGAGTGGCCGCCGGGAAAGACAATCGGCTCCGATCCGAGGAACGCCGCAGTGGAATACGCTGCGCGAGCGGCGATGTGACCGTCCTCGGGACCGCCGGATTCCTCGCCGACTCCGATCACAACCGTGGTGGGAGCAGCACGCATTGCATCGACGTCGGGTGCGAAATCGACGCCGCCGCCGCGCATGTTGGACATCAGGGCGTCGTCGCGGGTTCCGTCGTCCTCGGCCGAGAGGCCGAACTGCGCCGGGTCCGGTGTCGGGCGATCGAAGAACGTGTTGTCGATGGGTCCTGCGTGCATGAGCAACGCCATGAACTGGGCCATGGCCGGACCGCGGCCGTGAGCATCGTATGCGGCCACCATGTTTGCGCACACGGTCGCGATGTTCTCGCGATCCGGCAAGGTGCCTCCGGCGGGTGGTTCGTGGGCCACCAACGTCCGGACATCGGACGGGTATCTGCTGACGAGTACCAGCGCATTGACCGCACCCCCGCTCGAGGCGAACACATCCACAGGCCCATGGCCGACGGCGGTGAGCACTGCGTGCAGGTCGTCGGCATGTTGGTCGAAGGTGACCGCGGCAGTCGGGTCGTCTCGTCGACTGCGTCCCACGTTTCTCGGGTCGTACGTGACGACCACGCGGTCGCGGAAATGCGATGCCAACGTCCCGAATCCGCTCGCATCCATCGGTGAGCCGATGAGCACCAAGGGAGAAACCCCGGGTTCGAGTTCGCCGACCACGTCGTACGTCAGGGTCGCACCGGGAACGGAAACTGTGTGTGTCGTCATGCTGGGGTGGACCTCGGTACGAGCGAAAACTCACCGGCTAGTCGTAGAGAACCGCCGTTCCCGTCTGCCTCAACTTCTCCAGACCTTCACGAAACCGGCTCAGGTATTCAGGCGAATGCCCGACCCAATCGGTCATCTCCTCGACGACGCGCACCGGTTCTGCGCTGCGATAGGAGTGCGTCGGATTGCCGGGGAACTTCTTGTCCGTCACGTTCGGATCGTCCTCGACACTGCCGGTCGGCTGCACGATGTAGACCCGAGGAGGCCCCTCGCCGACGGCCATCTCGGCCGCGAGCACGGCACCGTCCAGCACCTTGGTCATGTAGATGTAGTTCGAGATGTGCTCGGGACGGTAATTCGAGCGATAGCCGGGAGACAAGTAATCGCCGGCCTTCAGATCGGCCTTCGTGCCATGAAAGTAGGCACCGGACTCGTGCACCCGAAATCGCTCCGGTGTATCCGCCATGTCTGCCATAGAAATTCCTCCGTGTCGGTAGCCGGAAGAGTGTGCACCACCGACTGGGTCTTGCCGCAAGCCCCCAACTCAGCGATAAACTGAAGGCAACGGCGGCGGGCACGGCTATGTCACGTCGCGCGTTCACTCGACACGAGAAAGTCACGCGTAGTTCGTGGTTCGCGACCGAGCAGTTCGCCCAACAGCGGGTCGGTACCGGCGAATCGGCCGTCGTGGGCGGCGAGAAAGATGCCAAGGGTGAAGCGAGCCATGAACTCGTTCGCACCTGCAGCCACGCGATCGGCGACCCACTGCTCCTCACCCACGATCGATACCTCGATCTTTCGACCCACGACTGTCGACGCGATGGCCGCTACCTCGGTCATTGTCGGAGCATCGCGGGCCGTCAACACCGTGGGGCCCTCGTATGCGCCATCCGACGTGAGTATCGCGGCGGCAGCTTCCGCCGAATCCGCTCTGTCGGTCCACGAAACAGGGCCGTCCACGGGTATGGATACAACGCCGGTCTCGCGCCAATCGCCCATGACGAAATCGAGGCTGTGTGCGTAGAAGCCGTTGCGTAACGACGTCCACGCCACACCGCTGTCGGCCAACATCTGCTCGGTCGCAGCATGATCGCGCGCAGGCTTGAACGGACTGTCGAGCCCCGCGCCCTGGTGACTCGTATAGAGAATGCGCCCGGCACCGGCGGCGACCGCCGCGTCGATCGCGTTGCGATGCAACGCTGTCGCGTCGGCCCCGGGATCGCTGGACGAGACGAGCAACACCTGGTCTGCCCCGTCGAACGCCGTCGTCAGCGAGTCCGAATCGTCATAATCGCCTCGACGCACCTGCACGCCACGATCCGCAAAGCGCTGCGCCCGAGCCACATCGCGAACCGCGACGGCGATCTCCGAGGGGTGGACGAGTTCGAGTAGATGGTCGACGGTGGCACCGTTCAACGCCCCGGTAGCTCCGGTGATGACGATCATGACGACCTCCTGTTATCAATGGAATTATATAAAAGCTAACACCGGAAACACAGCGATAGCAACAGTGCGTTATCGTCGATACGTGAAGGATTCGTCGACGAGCACCAGAGACAGCACACGTCGACGAATCGTCGATGCCGCAGCTCGGCTTCTGCAGGAAAACGGCCCGGGGGCGGTGACCACTCGCGGCGTCGCCGAGTCGGCCGGGGTTCAGGCACCGGCCATCTACCGATTGTTCGGGGATAAGAATGGTCTGCTCGACGCCGTCGCCGAACATGTCATGGCCACCTACGTGTCCACGAAGTCCGAGATCGCAGACAATGAGCTCGCCGAGAATGGTGACCCCGTGGAGGATCTGAGAACCGGATGGCGCGCACAGATCGAGTTCGGGATCGCCAACCCAACCTTGTTCGCTCTACTCAGCGACCCTGCTCGAGTGCCCGATTCTCCCGCGGTCCGGGAGGGAGAAGCCGTTCTCGCGGCACGGATTCGCCGGATAGCCCGCACCGGCCGACTTCGGGTCACCGAGCAGCGCGCGGTGGAGCTCATTCATGCCGCGGGTACGGGTGCTGTCCTGACCATCCTCGGCACACAGCACGATCGCCGAGACGTCGGACTCGCCGACGAGCTGTTCGATGCAGTCATGCGCCACATCGTCGTCGACACACCTCGGTATCCCGAAAGCTCTGCGCACGGTGCAGCGATTGCCTTGCGCGCCTCAATTTCCGACATCGACGTACTGAGCGATTCGGAGCGGCAGTTGTTGGCCGAGTGGCTCGATCGGATATCCGGGTGACGATGCACCCGATGCGCGGACGCTGGTGGTATGGCCGCACTAATTGACTCGATCGCCGTTCGACGAGGCAGACCTCGCGCGACGACGAGCCGTTCGACGCCACCGTTCATGAATTCGGCTCTGCGGGGCGGGCACCGACAGTCCCGATGCGAATCTGGATATGACCTCCGCGGACATCGCGGGCCGAAAGATCCTGCAGCAGTGGCGCCATCGCCGTCCATGGATGCGCCTCGATGTCCGCCCCTCCGAGTCGACACGCAAGCTTCGCGAGCGGCGTCCACGCTGCGGCTCGTCCGACGGGCCGCTGCATGTCGACGACGGCCACGACGCCGCCCACTCGCGTAGCCGAGGTCATCGATTCGAGCGCCGCCTGCCATGGCGTCATCAATGACAGCGCGTAGGTGCTCAACGCCGCATCGAACGGGACCTGCTCCCCCAGATCAGCGGACGTCAGGGCGGTGGCGTCGGCGGGGATCAATGTGACATTCATCCATCCCGCGCGGGCAGCTCGAAGTCGGGCCTGTTCGAGCATCTGCGGGCTGGCGTCGATTCCGGTGATCGAGCCGGTCGGGCCGATCATCCGCTGCAACCCGGCGAAGTTCAGCCCCGTCCCGCAGCCGAGGTCCAGAACATGGCTCCCCACAGGCAGATTCATCAGCTCAAAAGCCGCGTCCCGTCCGGCTCGATACACCGGCCATTCGGCGGAGATCACGTCGTAAAGGCGCGCCGAGAAGGTGTACTTGGTCGGTCGTCTCATCTCGGGTCTCTCCAAGGCGCGGGCATAGTGGGAGGTATGGGAATTCGTCGTTCGTCTTCGAGTGTGCCCGAGAGCCGCGCCGACGTGGTCGTGGTGGGCGGCGGTACCGCCGGCATCGTGGCAGCGAAGACCGCGGCCGGCTTCGGCGTTCGCGTCGTGTTGATCGAACGGGACCGCACCGGCGGCGACTGCCTCTGGACCGGATGCGTGCCGTCGAAGGCCCTTCTCGCGGCGGCCTCGGTGGCACAGACGGTTCGAACCGCGTCCCGGTTCGGCATCGTCACCCAGCCACCGCGCGTGGATTTCGCGCGCGTGATGCAGCACGTGCATAGTTCGATCGCCGAGATCGCGCCGATCGATTCGCCGGAGGCCCTGACCGAGGCCGGAGTCCGTGTGATCCACGGCGACGCAGTCTTCACCGGTCCGAACACCGTTTCCGTCGGTACGCAGATACTGCATTTCGGTCAGGCGATCGTGACCACCGGCGCGCATCCCACGGTGCCGGCGATCGACGGCATCGAGCACGTGGACTACCTGACCAGCGACACCCTGTGGGATCTGAAGGACTTACCGCAGCGGCTGCTGATCGTCGGGGCCGGGTCGGTGGGTTGCGAAATGGCGCAGGCATTTTCGCGCCTCGGGTCGGACGTGACCCTCGTCGGACGGTCGGCCACGATCCTGCCCCGCGAGGACGCGTCGGCGACCTCGATTCTGACGCAGGCCCTGTCCGACGAGGGTGTGCGGGTGCTGACCTCCACCGCCGTCGTGCGCATCGACGACGGTTCGGCCACCACCGACACGGGTGTCGAGATCGAGTTCGATCGGGTACTTGTCGCCACCGGACGGACTCCGCGGACCGCGTCCCTCGGGTTGGATTTGGCCGGTGTGGAATTGGACGACAACGGATTCGTTCAGGTCGACGAGCATCTGCGCACCACCAATCCCCGTATCTGGGCGGCCGGAGATCTCACCGGTCACCCTCAGTTCACCCACACTGCCGGTGTGCACGGCAGCCTGGCTGCGAGCAACGCGACACTGGGCCTGAACCGAAAAGTGAGTACGACGGGGACGCCGCGGGTGACGTTCACCGATCCCGAGATCGCCTCGGCGGGAATCGATGTGCGGACCGCTCGCAGTCGCGGTTTACGGCTGCAGATTCTCGACCACCACCACGTCGACCGCGCCGTCACCGAGAGGACTACGAACGGTTCGACGACGCTGGTGCTCGACGGCAAGCGTCGCATCGTCGGTGCCTGCGTGGTGGGACCACGTGCGGGCGAGACGATCGGGGAGCTGATCATCGCCATCGAGCAGGGGCTACGCACCCGCGACCTCGCCGGGGCCACGCACCCGTATCCGACGTACAACGACGGGCCGTGGAACGCTGCGATCGCGGACGTCAAGGCGCAGTTGGGTTCTCCGGTGATTTCGCGAGCAGTTGGGGCCTTGGCCAAAGGTCGGAGCCTGTGGATCAGGAGAGGGCGCGATACCCGGCGATGATCCGCTGGGTGGAGCTCACCGCGACCACCACCGCCCAGACCACCGCGATCTGCCACGAGATTCCCGGCAACAGCAACCAGAGACTGTGCACCGCAATGGTTTCGGCACCCTCGGCCAACCCTCCGAGGAACGACAGCGAGCGGCCGTCGTCGATGGTGCGACCGGTGCGCTCGGCAATCGAGGAGAACGCGAGGAACGCCGTGCCGTTGATGTAGTACGCCAACAACACCAGCAAAAACGGCCACCACGGGGCGTCGTACGCGGCAGACGCACCCACCGCGACGCCCACTACCGTGGTGCCGTAGACCACGAAGTCGGCGGTGATGTCGAAAAATCCGCCGGCACCGGCTGTATTGGAACGCCGACGCGCCAGCGGCCCATCCACACCGTCGGCGATCCGGGAGACGATCCACAACGCCAATGCGAGCAGCCAGAACTGCAAGCCCGCCGCCAGCGCACTACCCAGGCCCAGCACCAGTCCGGCGGCGGTGATGCGGTCCGGGGTGATCATGGGTCGGTCGAGAGCGCGGGCACAGCGATCGAGCGGGCCTTCGAGGTGGCGTCGCAGATAGTTGTCGATCACTCGGCTGCACCGGTGAGTCCCAGGCGGCGTGCCAACAGGGCCGACCCGGCCGCGATCGCCAGCACCGCGAGCAGTGCGATGGCGAACGGCCACGACAGCGGCGACGTTCCGTACGCACCGAGCGCGGTGTAGGCGACGGTCGCGGGCACGATCCCGATCATGGTGCCCACCACGTAGTCACGTTGCCCCACCGCGCTGACTCCGGCCGCGTAGTTGACCAAGGAGAACGGCAGCGGCACCAGTCGCACGAGCAACACCGACAGCAATCCCCGTCGTCCGAGCATGGCGTCGAGCCGGCGGAGCCTGTCCCACTCCGTGCGGGCCACCTGCCCGCGTCCCAGCGCCCGCGCTCCCCAGTACCCGAGATACGCCCCCATCGTGGCGGCGAACACCACGACGGCTGCGCCCACCGCCAATCCGAACAGCAGTCCCGACGCAATGGTCAACGTGCTGGCGGGGAACGGAGTGGCCGACAGAACGGCATAGAGCACGACGAACAGCGCGATGCCCCAGGGCCCGGCCGACGCCACTCGGTCACGGATGAACGACGGATCGGGTAGGTCGACGGTGCCGAGCACGACCATCAGAGCGATGACGACCACGGCAGCCGCGAGCAATTTCAGGGTGGTGCCTCGGCGACTACGCGTCGGGCGGTCCTGCGTCACGGTGTGTACCTCTCGTCCGGCGGTCAGGATCCATTGTGCACACGACCGGTGTGCCCGCGTGTTCAGCGGTTGTCTCATTCGACCGATTACGGTGGTGAGGGCAGCGTCGACGACGCCTGTTTCGGTTGATCTGGAGGGCCCACGGTGATTCGTTCAGTACGGTGCGCAGTGACGATTGCGGCGAGCGCAGGGCTGCTGCTCACGGCCTGCGCGGCACCATCATCGGAGGCTCCGCGCGCCGAGGACTTGTCCTGGAGCGAGATCCAGGAGCAGGCACAGGGGCAGACCGTCTCGCTGTGGATGTACGGCGGCGACGAGCAGGGCAATGCCTACGTCGACGACGTGCTCACTCCCGCTGCCGCCGAAGAAGGCGTCACGCTGCGCCGGGTGCCGGTGGAATCGACCACCGACGCCGTCAACCGCATCCTCTCCGAGCGGCAGGCCGGGGTCACCGACGGCGAAGTGGATCTGGTGTGGGTCAACGGCGCGAACTTCGGCACCGGTAAGCAAGCCGGGGCGTGGCTGTGCGGCTGGACGCAGAATCTGCCGAACATGGAATTCACCGATCCCGAGGATCCGCTACTGCTCGACGACTTCGGAACCCCGGTCGAGAACTGCGAATCACCCTGGCACAAAGCTCAATTCACCCTGGTCTACAACGCGGCAGCCATCGAAGATCCACCGACGACATTCGACGGGGTGCTCGACTGGGCCAAGGCCAACCCGGGCCGCTTCACCTACCCCGCTCCCCCGGACTTCACCGGCTCGGTGTTCGTGCGTGAGGCGTTGATCAATGCCTCCGGCGGTGTCGACGAGGTCCCCGCTCAGTTCGATCAGGACTCTTACGATCGCCTGGCCCCGGCTTTGTTCGATCAGTTGAACGAGCTCGCCCCGTCACTGTGGCGCGAGGGAACGACGTATCCGCAGTCCTCCTCCGAGCTCGACGCCCTCTACGCCGGTGGCCAGGTCGACATGACGATGACGTACGGCCCCGCGACCCTCCCGAAACTCGTCGCCGACGGCACCTTCCCCCCGGAGACCCGCGTCCTGACTCTCGACGAGGGAACCGTCGGGAATGCGAGTTTCCTTGCCATTCCGTCGACGTCGGGGAAGTCCGCCGCGGCGCAGGTGGTTGCCAATCTTGCGTTGTCGCCCGAGCAGCAACTCGCGAAGGCGACGCCGGACGTGTGGGGGCAGTTCACTGTGCTCGATATCGACCGATTGCCCGATGACGCCCGAGCGCAGTTCGAGGCGTTGCCGAGTTCGACGGTTCTGCCCTCCTACGAGGAGCTGTCGGAAAACGCGCATCCCGAACTCTCGGCGGACTGGGTGACCCCGCTCGACGAGGGTTGGCGTCGAAGCGTGCTCGCCGGTCAGTGAGCGCGTCCACGAAGAGCTTTCGCGGCACGGCTGCGGTGCTGCCAGCCGTCGTGCTGGTCGTTCTCGTCGTCGGCGGCGGTCTCGGCACCGTGGTGCTGCAGAGCCTGGGTCTGATGCCGTTGGTCGGAACCCCCGAACTATCGGTCGACGCGTACTCCGCGCTGGGCGGTGATCTATGGCGGTCGGTGGTGCTGACGCTGTCGATTGCCATCGCCTCGACGGCGTTGGCTGCGGTGATCGGGTTGGCCGCGGCGCTCACGGCCTTGTCGGGTGGACGCGCCGCGTTGGTCGCTGCTGGGGTGACCGTCACGGTGCCGCACCTGATCGGCGCGGCGGCGATGGCGCTGTTGCTGGCAGATTCAGGGATGCTGCCCCGCATTCTCGGATTGACCGACGGTGGCTGGCCGGAGTTGGTCGGTGGGAAGTGGTGGATCGCCGTCGTCGCCGAATACGCCTGGAAGGAATCGGCTTTCGTGGCCGTCGTCGTGGCCGGGACGCTCGCCACCCGCGTAGCTGCATTCGACGAGACGGCCGCGACCTTGGGTGCCGGCCGGTGGGCTCGGCTCCGTTTGGTCACGCTGCCGTTGGCACGGCCCGCACTGATCGCATCGGCGGCCATCGCATTCGCCTACACCGTCGGCTCGTACGAGGTGGCCCGCATTCTGGGGCGACCGTATCCGGAACCGTTGTCGGTGATGGCAATTCGACTGTTCACCTCGATCGACCTCGAGACGCGTCCGCAGGCAGCCGCTGCCGCGACGATCGCTACCGCTCTGACGGTGGTCGTGGCCGCGGTGGCACTGCACTATCTGCGCAGATCGGCGGCGTGGAAATGAACAAGGTGGAAGTGACCCGGGTCTTTCCGGCATTGGGCCGGGCCGTGTTAGTCCTGTGGTTCCTGCTGCCGCTGATTCCGGTTGTCTTGTGGGCCATCAGCAATCGCTGGTCGTTTCCCGGTTCGGTTCCTCAGGAGTGGGGATTCGACGGCGTTCGGAGTGCTCTCGACGCGGGTGGCGTCGATGCGTTCGTTCGCTCGACCCTGCTCGCTCTCGCCGTCGCCGCCATCGCAACACCGTTGGGCGCGTTGGCCGCCCGCGCACTCGTGAACGGTACTGTGCGCTTCCCCGCTGTGGTGGCCGGCGTTCTCTTCGCTCCGCTGGCCCTGCCCCCGTTTGCTGTGGCATTGGGACTCGACGTCCTGGTGCTGCGCTCACGTATTCCGAGCACGGTGGCGGTGATCGCATTGCTGACCGTTGCGGCCATTCCGTATACGACGTATCTGATGCGAGTGGCGTTCGGCGCGTACGACATCGGCTACGAGGAGGAGGCTCGCACCCTCGGTGCGTCGAGTGCCACGGTGCTGCGGCGGATTCGCATTCCACTGTTGGCTCCGGCCTTGGCGGGTGCGGCACTGCTCGCGTTCCTCGTGGCGTGGAGCGACTACGTGATCACCTTGTTGATCGGCGGAGGCAGACTGGTCACCGTGCCCATTCTCGTCGCCTCGTTCGCTGCCGGGACCGGTAACGATTCGGTGGTGGCTGCGCTGTCGGTCGCTGCCGTCGTGCCGCCGTTGTTGTTGGTGCTCATGCTCGCTCGGCTGCGCCGTAGGAGTGCACGATGAGCGTCGAGCTGTCCGTGCACGGACTCACGAAAGTGCATGCCGGTCAATCGGTTGCGGCTCTGGATTCGTTGGATCTCACCGTGTCACCGGGATCCTGCACGGCAATACTCGGACCATCGGGCTCGGGCAAGAGCACTGCGCTACGGCTCATCGCGGGTCTGGATTCGCCCACCGCCGGCACGGTCCATATCGACGGCCACGAGGTGAACGGCGTTGCGGCCGAGAACCGCGGCGTCGGGATGGTGTTCCAACGTCCGATGTTGTTCCCACACATGAGCGTGCTGGACAACATCGGCTTTGCCTACCGCGCTGCCGGGGAGAGTCGTAAGCGGTCGCGCGAACGCGCCCGCGAGTATCTCGACCTGGTGCATCTCGGCGACATCGGTGATCGAGCGGTCTCCGAGGTCTCGGGTGGACAGGCCCAACGGGTGGCGTTGGCGCGTTCACTCGCCGGTTCACCGCGAGTGTTGTTGTTGGACGAGCCCTTCAGTGCGCTCGACCCGGTGTTGCGCACCGAGATGCACGACCTGGTGCGCGAATTGCGTTCGACGTTGGATCAGACGCTGTTGCTCGTCACCCACGATCAGCAGGAAGCGGCGGTGCTGGCCGATTCGGTGGCGGTGCTGATCGACGGTCGATTGGAGCATCACTCCGATATCGCAACGGCGTACACGCGACCGAGCACATTGGCGGTGTCGCGACTGATGGGTGGAATGAACGAAATCGAGGGGCAGTGGGACGGGGTTGGGGTGCATCGCTCCGAGCTCGGGGAGTTGGAGGTCGAGGGTCTGGATCTGCCGTCAGGGCCGGCCGTGTTGCTGCTGCGGCAAGAGCTGATCACTGTGGATGACAACGGGATTCGCGGAGTTGTTTCGGACTTGAGGCCTACCGGATTCCGCAGCATCGCCGACGTGACGGTGGGCTCGCAGACCGTGAAGGTGGAGTTGGCGGCGGGATCTTCGGTGCGGGTCGGGGATGCAGTGGGGTTGGACATTCCGGGTGGGGCGCGGTTTGTTGTCAAGGGCTGATTGTCCGACAGATGATGTGCGGCGATTCTCGACGCAGTACTGCGAGAGCTGAGCGTCAACATCACTCGGTCGGTTTGGGATGCCTGGTGCTAGCGAATTTGAGCCACAGCGTGTGGTGTTCGGTGTCGACCAAGTACCAGACCCGTCCACCGGCGGTGACTTCGTACTGCCATTGCTCCATCTCGATGCCGTTGTGGACCCCGACCGCGAGCTTGCCCTTCAAGCGGTGATGTCGTGTGGTCGACTCGCCTTTCGCGGTACGACGACGCATCTCCTCGTATGCCACCAGCGTATTGGACGGTGCTTGTCGGCACAGCTCGTCCCAACCTTTAGCTGCTTCGCTGGTAGCAAATCGAAGTTCCCAGAGCTCACCTGCAGCAGGCGGCGCAACTCGATCGCCCCTCTTGGGACTCACAGCTGCGGTACCGGAACAGTCCCACCATCTCCCGAGGAAGGTGCCGACAGAATCCGGGCCAGTTCTGGATCGGCATACACCTCCGCCGTGTGGCGCCACGTTTCGATTGCGTGGGCCGCCGGAGCCGGATTGTCCAACGACGAGCCCACCCTCAGCGAACCCATCAGCTCGTCGACGAACTCGGCGGTTTCCTCATCGGACAGGTAGCTCACCCACGGGAACGCGGCTGCAACGGCTGTGCGAACAAGAGCTCGGTCCCCCGAGTGCAGAAGAGCATCGACCATTGCAGTGGCCGCCACGAGCACCTTCCGCTCCTGGTCTGCGCGAGCTGCCGTCATCAACACCAGATCTTCGTCATCACGCCTGGTCACACGGAGCGGTCGAGCCCCCGACTGCTGCCACGCCGACAGTGTCGCTTTTCCCTTGTTCTGGATATCCGAGAACGGCACCTCACCCACAGACATACTTACAAAGTACTTTCAAAGTCACTCTTCGGCAATATCGACAGCCGGAATCTTTCGACCCCTCCTGGAACCGACCGGCCCGGCCCTGCGTCCAAGCCCGCACACGTTCGCGAGTGGTGGATGAGGTCGATGCGCAGAGCAACACTATGGCTACCGGCAGCAGTTGCGCTGACACTCGTCTCGGGATGCGCGAACACGACCGAGGCCAACACGGCCGCCGGCCCGACATCGACGGCAGCCACCACCACCAGCCCACCGACACCTTGGGACCTGTGCACCATTCCCGACGCCGCCATCGAACGTGCTGGGTTGATCACCGACACCAAAGAATCCGGGGTATTCGGTCGCGATCAGAACGGCTTCACAATCTGCGGATGGGAAGGTCCCTCGAACGAGAGCAGATACTTCTTTGCGATATTCGCCGGCTTCGCAAGAATCGACTTCATCGACGATCCGGGCTATTTCGACGAGACAGCAGACACGGACGCGCAGACCTCGGCGAACATCACCGCGCTGGCCCCCGGACGCTGAACGCACATCCGACATCAACTCCACCGATCCCTCGCCCCCAACACCGGAACCGCGTCGACCGGAGTCGAAAACTAGGATTACCCCATGCCCGCCGGACGCTTTGCACCCAGTCCCTCTGGCGATCTCCATCTCGGGAATCTCCGCACAGGACTACTGGCCTGGCTCTTCGCCCGCTCCACCGAACGACGGTTCGTGATGCGCGTCGAAGACCTCGATCGCGTGAAACCCGGCTCCGAGCAACGTCAACTCGACGACCTTGCGGCAATCGGCATCGACTGGGACGGGCCCATCATGCGGCAATCCGAGCGTCGGGAAATCTACGACGCCACAATTCGCACGCTCACCGCCGCCGGGCTGACGTACGAATGCTTCTGCACGCGTCGGGAAATCCAACAGGCTGCATCCGCACCCCACGCCCCCGACGGCGCCTATCCCGGCACCTGTCGAAATCTGACCGCAGACCAGAGAGCAGCGAAGGACCGCCCACCTGCCATTCGATTACGTTCGCAGACAACCGAATTCACCATCGTCGATCAGCTGCACGGCCTCTACCGAGGCCAGGTGGACGACTTCGTACTCCGCCGATCCGACGGTGTGCCCGCCTACAACCTTGCCGTCGTCGTCGACGATGGCGCACTTGGCGTCGACCAGATCGTGCGCGGCGACGACCTGCTCACCTCCGCGCCTCGGCAGGGCTACCTCGCTCAACTTCTCGGCCTCACCCCCGCCACCTACGTCCACGTGCCCCTCGCACTCAACGTCGAGGGCAAGCGTCTGGCCAAGCGGGACGGCGCTGTGACGCTGCGCGAGCGGCCCGACGCGTGGTCGCTCATCACCACCTCGCTCGGCGTGCCGAATGCGAAGAACGCCGAGGAACTGCTCGAACAGTGGAAGCCGACGCTGGTACCACGCGAACCATGGGTGTTCGACCCCGCGAATACCTGACCTACCGACCGATCGAGATCACGTTGCAACGCGACAGGACCCAACTGCGCACGAATCGGACGTACAGTAGCCGCGACAACTCTTCCCGAGGGAGAAGGACACCATGACCTCAGGCGGCTACGACCCCGACAAGGATCCACAGAACCCCGGTGGTTATCCCCCGCCGCAGGGCGGCTACCCACCACCCGGTAACTACCCACCACCCGCGCAGGGCAACTACCCGCCACCCGGCAACTACCCGCCTCCTCCCGGCGACTACCCGCAGCAAGGCGGCTACCCACCACCCGGTGGCTACCCACCGCCCCCGCAGGGTAACTACCCGCCTCCTCCGGCGTTCGGTGAGTCACCTATGCCGACGCAGCTGTCCGTGGGAACGGCCATCGGCTACGCCTTCAACAAGTTCAAGGACAACGCCCTCGTCTGGGTCGGCATCGTCCTGATCGCCGCGATCATCCAGGGCGTCTTGAACGTCGTGTTGAGCTCCGACAACGTCGTCTTCAGCCTGATCTTCAGTGTTGTCGTCGGCGTCGTCGCGCTCCTCATTCAGGCGGCACTCGTCCGCGGCGCTCTGCACGAGGTGGACGGGATCAAGCCTGCATTCGGGTCCTTTTTCCAGTTCGGCAATGTTGCCGCCGTCATCATCGCCGGAATCCTCGTCGGCATTGCCACCAGCATCGGCTTCGTCCTGCTGATCATCCCCGGCATCGTCATCACGTTCTTCACGTGGTGGACCTTCCAGTTCGTCATCGACCGCGGTGACGAACCGATTCCCGCCATCAAGGCGAGCGCTCAGGCGATTGCCTCGAACGGTGGAACCCTTTTCGTGCTCGCACTCGCCCTGGTCGGCATCAACATTGTCGGCGCACTCCTGCTCGGCATCGGCCTGCTGGCCTCCATCCCGATCACGATCATCGCCGGCACCTACGCCTACCGCGTCACCGTGGGTGGCAACGTCGCCTGACCTGTAGTCACCCTCGATGGGCGCGCATCCCTCACCCGGGATTCGCGCCCATCGTCGTCTCGGTGCTTGGATCGAGCGGTGACTACTACCGAACCCACCGCCGCCAACAGCGGCACCGAGTCTGGGCAGGCCACGTTCGCTCACATCAGCCGGGGCTACTACCCCACCATCGTCGCGCTTTTCGTGGCGACGCTGCTGATCTCGAATGTGGCCGCCAGCAAAGGTGTCGCCTTCTTCGCCTCCTCCGACGTCATGCTCGGACCGCTGCAGATCCTGCCGATCAATACCGACGGCGCATTCTTCCTTTTCCCCCTCGCCTACATCCTCGGCGACGTCCTCAGCGAGGTCTACGGCTTCAAAGCCGCTCGCCGCGCGATCTACCTCGGTTTCGGCTCCCTGATCCTCACCTCGGTGTGCTTCTGGATCGCCATCGAACTTCCCGCCGCCTCGTTCTACGAGAACCAAGAGGCACTCGAAACCGTCGTCGGCGTCGTCCCCCGACTGGTACTCGCCGGCCTCGCCGGCTTTGCCGTCGGCCAGCTGCTCAACTCCTACGTCCTGGTCAAGATCAAGGAACGCACCAAGGAAAAGCACCTGTGGGCACGCCTGATCGGCTCGACCGTCGTCGGCGAATTCTTCGACACGCTGATCTTCTGCGCCATCGCCGCAGGCGTCATCGGCATCAGCACATGGACCGACTTCATCAACTACGTCGTCGTCGGATTCCTGTGGAAGACACTCGTCGAGGTCCTCGTCCTGCCCATCACCTACCGCGTCATCGCGTACATCAAGAAGCGCGAACCGTCGTACCAGAGCAGTTAGCTCGCAACCCATTCTCGACCGACCTCGAGGTAGCGCCCTCGCGCTGCCTCGAGGTGGCACCCCGAGTGCGTCCATCCAGACGACGACGTCGGCGATGGCGAACCCCCTCCGAGCAGACGAACGTAGGCCCCGAGCACCGTGGGCACCAACGAGGTGGCGCTGCCCGGACGAGAGTCGAAGTCGTCGAGGATGGCCCCGGCAGTGCTAGGCGCGGAGTTCGTCTCGGATCGCCACGATTCCGAGATACACCTCTTGGTAAGAAGTACTCAGTGGGCTCAATCCCAGTCGAATACCCTGCGGCGCGCGGTAATCCGGGATGACGCCCTTCTCCCACAGACGAGCGGTGATCGCCTTGAACTCGGGATGATCGATGGTGACGTGACCGCCGCGCCGATTCGAGTCCTCGGGTGAGGCAATTTCCACCCCGAGCGGTACCAGCATCTCGCGGGCGAGCTCGAGGGCGTATTCGGTGAGTGCGACGGACTTCGCGCGTATCGCGTCCATTCCCACCTCGGCGATCATCTCGATGGTGTCCTGCATCGCGATCATCCCGAACACCGACGGTGTGCCGCTGATGACGCGCTGAATCCCCTGTGCCGGAACGTAACCCTGCGCCATCTCGAACGGATCGGCGCGACCCATCCAGCCCCAGATCGGCTGGACGAAATCGCCCTGAAGATCACTGCGCACGTACGCGAAAGCCGGCGATCCGGGTCCTCCGTTGAGGTACTTGTACGTACACCCGACGGCCAGATCTACTCCCCAGGAATCGAGTTCGAGCGGTACCGATCCGACGGAATGACACACGTCCAGCAGCATCAGCGCGCCGGCCGCATGCGTGATGCGCGTCGCCTCGGCCACGTCGACGAGGAAGCCGGAACGGTAGGCGACGTGGGTGATCACCACCAAGGCGGTGTTCTCCCCCACCACCTCGGTGAGCTGTTCCGGTTCGATACCACCGCGGCGGTCCGTCTCGATCCATCGCAGGCTCATATTCAGCTCTGCTGCAATGCCTTCGAGCAGATAGCGATCGGTCGGAAAGTTGTCACGGTCGATGACGATCTCGGTGCGGCCCGGGCGCATGGCGATCGCCGCCCGTGCCAGCTTGTACAGCAGCACAGTCGTCGAATCGCCGATTGTGGTCTGCCCCGGCGCTGCCCCAAGGGTGGCGTCGGCCAATGCGTCGCCGATGGTGACGGGGAGATCGAACCACTGCTCGTCCCAGCCGCGGATGAGGCGGCCACCCCAGGCCTGCGTCATGAAGGTGTTGATCCGTTCGACGCTTGCCTTGGTGGGCCGGCCCAGCGAGTTTCCGTCGAGATACGCGGTGATCGACGGGTCGTCACTACCCAGGAACTTGTCGCGGTAGCTGCGCAGTGGATCCTTCTCGTCGAGTTCGAGTGCGCGTTCCGTCATCGTCCCATTTCCGTTCTCACAGGATGCAGTTCAGGGAAGAAGGCGAGTTCGAGTGCTTTCTGTAGAAATCCGACGCCACTCGAGCCTCCTGTCCCGCTCTTCGTTCCGATGGTACGGAGCACTGGTAGGCGGATGCCTGTTCGCCGTCCCGATCAGGTAATTCCGCAAAGTCATCGATGCGCCATGGTGGGGCGCTCGGCGAGGTTCTGTGCGACCCACTCGCGGAGCGTCGTGGTCGGGATCCCGTGCCGGGCATTGAACGTGTCGGCCTTGTCCCATGAGACACCGCGTCCCTGCGCGAAGACGGCGCGATACTTCCGGGTCATGTCGTCCGGGTCTGCACCGAGTTCTGCCATCAGGAGCGGTTCCGACCACACCCGGAGCGCGAACGGACGACCGAGGACTGCTTCGAGGGTCTCGGCGAGTTGGCCGTAGGTGATCGTGTCCCCGGCGACGAAGACGATCTCGTCACGGATGCGTGGCTCGGCGAAGAGGATCTCCGCGGTGAGCGCGCCGATGTCCTCCGGCGTGGTCACGGTCACTGCGGTGTCGACGGTCCCGAGGGCATTGACGGTGTCGTTCGGGAGGTCGACCATCCCGGAGCCGGCATCGAAAAGGTAGTTCATGAACATGCCGGTGGAGATGATCACCCACTCGGTGTCGTGCTGTGAACGGAGGAGATCCCGCACGTCGAGCTGGGAGTCGAAGATGTCCTGGGGGCTGCCCCGGCCGATGACGTCGAAGTCGACACCGAACTGCCACGGGAAGTATCGCGGAAGCTTCGCTTGCAAGGCCGCCTGCGCGACTTTCATCGGAGTGTCCAGTCCTGCAGTGATCCCGGTGCAGCCGATGACGGTGTCGTAGTCGGCGAAGACCGCAGCGAGGTCATCGACGCTGTTCTCGACCAGGTCTCCACGAACGATGCCTATCCCGAGTTCGCGGATCTCCGCGACGTCGTGCTGCTTGGCCGGGACGGTGGAGTCGATGGTGGTCCCACGGAGCAAGACATCGACGACGGATTCCGCGACGCCAGCTGCTCGACGGACGACGTTGCGTAGGACGGGCATGCCGAGTTCACCGGCTCCGATGACGAGGATCTTCCGTGACGGGCCATTCCAGTCGTTGGTCATGTGTTCCTTTCTTCGGCTCCTCGAGGATCGGGTGCCGAACACGCCTGCGACCATAAACGTTGACATCACTGTCAAGGTCAAATCGGTGGCCACCGACGGAAGGACCCCGGCATGAAAATCAGTGAGGCAGCGGATGCGATCGGAGCACCGGCACGGATGCTGCGGTACTACGAACAGCAGGGACTCATCGACGCTGCGCGGTCGGCAAACGGGTACCGCGATTACTCCGACGAGCAGATCGAGCACGCACGCCACGTGCGCGCGCTCGTCGAGGCAGGTCTTTCCACGCGCATGATCAAGATCGTCCTCGACATCGAAACTCCTGAGCCGGAGCGCTATTCGGCGATAGGTGGTCGCGCGGCTGCAGAGGAGCTCGCGCGTGAGTTGCGGGTGGTGGAGAACCGAATCGTGTGCCTCGAGAAAAGCCGCGATGCCGTCATCGGCTTCCTCCGTCGCACCGACCACGCAGACCTCCTTACCTAGACTGGAGGACCACGGCCGAGTCGCCCTGATCTGGACTCCGCGGTGGTCGACCTCGATTCGGGTGTCGATACCGCCGCCCGCTGAACTATCCTCGACGTAGTCGGATCGAGTGAGGAATCGAAGTGCGTAGAGCGTCAGGACAGTTGGAGGAGTCGATCCTCGAGCTGCTCGGCGAGCACACGGAACTCTCGGTGGCCCAGGCCCGCGAGCATCTGGACTCCGAGCTCGCCCACACCACGGTCATGACCGCATTGGTGCGCCTGCACGGCAAAGGCCTCGTCGATCGCGAGCGCCGCGGACGGTCCTTCGTCTACACCCTCAACGCCCCGGTCGACGAGATCCCCGCGCTTCGGGCCGCGATGCGGATGCGCACCGAACTCGACGCGAGAGCCGAACGAGCGGATGTGTTGGCCAACTTCGTGGCCGCACTCGATCCCGAGGACGAGGCGACGCTGCGCGAACTGCTGGCCAAGTCGGATGCAGCCGAGCACCACCCATGACCCTGCTCCTGATCGTCGCCGTCCTGCCGTGGGTGCTGTCGCTGATGCTGGGGTTCGGAGCCGATCAACTCGACCGTCGACTCAATCCGTCGACCGCCGTCGTCCTGTTGCCCATCCTGTCGATGGTCACCGCGTTTGCAGTGGCCGCATCTCTGGCCGCGGTTGCCGCGGTGCTACTGGCGTCAGGTGAGCGTGCCTGGATAGCGGTGGGAATCATCATCTCCGCGTGGATGTTATGGCGTGTGGTCGAGGTCGCCCGCCATGTTCGACGCGTCGTCGTCGGCGCGTCGATCGCATCCGAATTCGGTGACGAAGCGCGGGCGACGGGCGGCATCGTCGTGGTCGACTCCGACGTTCCCGACGCCTTTGCCGTCCCCTCCGGTGGAGGTGCCGTCGTGATCACCACCGGCCTCGCGGAGGCTTTGTCGGACAACGAGTTACGCGCCGTGGTCGAACACGAGCGCGCGCACCTACGGCACCGCCACAGCGTGTGGATCCAGATGTGCGAAGTCGCGGCTCGACTGGATCCGATTCTTCGGCCGGTTCCGTCCAAGGTCCGGCACGCCGCCGAGCGTCAGGCCGACGAGAGCGCAGCAACTCTCGGCCGTCGAGATACGTTGTCTGCCATTGCCAGGACTGCGTTGCTTCGCGCTCATCTCGCCCACGAGACCCACACTCTCGCCAGTACCGGCGGTGACGTCGTTCGCCGCGTGCAGGCCCTCAGCGAACCACCACGGCACCGTCCCGACCGCGGAATCGTCGCCGCCGGAGTGGTTCTCGTCCTCGCCTTCACCGTCATCTCGGTGGCAATGTTCGATGTCGTCCAGGATGTGGTGGCCCCCGAAACCGGAGAAGTCGCCACGTCGATTTTCCGCTGATCTCAAATACCCGCGACGCCCGCGAGTTGGCCGATCGCGTAGGTGACGGCCATCGCGATCGCACCACCGATCACTATTCGCGTCATTGCCGGCCGACCCGGCGCACCGCCGAGTCGCGCGCTGATACTTCCGGTCAAGGCGAGAGCCAGCAGCACCACGACGAACGTCACCGGGATACGCAGCGAAGCAGGCAACAACAGGATGGACAGCAACGGGAGCAGTGCCCCGCTGATGAACGACACCGCCGACGACGCAGCCGCCTGCCACGGATTGGTCAGCGCATCCGGGTCGATTCCCAGTTCGACGTCCACGTGCGCGGCAAACGGATCGTGTTCGGTGAGTTCGCGAGCGACGGTCTGCGCGGTGTCGGCCGACAGTCCCTTGGCCTCGTACAGTGCCGCGAGCTCGGCCAATTCCTGCTCGGGTTGCTCGTCGAGTTCGCGGCGTTCCTTGATCAACAGCGAACGCTCGGCGTCGCGTTGTGTACTCACCGAGACGTACTCCCCGAGAGCCATGGACACGGCTCCTGCGACAAGCCCGGCAACGCCCGCGGTCAGCAGCGATCCTCTGTCTGTGGTGGCGGCCGCGACACCGACGACCAGGCCGGCGGTGGACACGATGCCGTCGTTCGCACCGAGCACCCCGGCCCGCAACCAGTTCAGCCGACCGGACAGATCTCCGTGCGGTTCGTGCTCGTGCAGGCTCGGCTCTGGCTCACTCATCGCCGGCCGTCACCGATACGTCGTCCCACGCGGCGCGCGCGCCGGACTCACCGATTCTGTACACCTGGACGATTGTGGTCGCTCCGATCACCACTGCCAAGACCACCACCGCAATCGACTGCCACCGCACAGGCGCGTTGCCGCGACGCTCACGCAGATGCAGGAACACGAGCGCCGCGGCGACGACGACCAGACCGACGGAGAAGTAGATCATCCAGTCGCCGATCTCGGTGTGCTGTTCGACCGCCGCGGTCTCGGGGACGCGCTTCTCGAGCCACTCGCCCGCCTCGGTCGTCAGCGGAGTCAGCACCAGCGTGAACACCGCCAGGGCAGCGATGAGCCACACCAATCTGCTGCGCACTCCGGACCAGATACTGGCGGCGATGGCGAGCAACGCGGTCAACGGTGCCAGCACCACGATGAAGTGAACGAGCAGAATATGGGCCGGTAGACCGTTGAAGGTGGACATGAGTTCTCCCGCTGGCTTCGAAGTCGCGTGCACCTCACGCACAGAACATGCTACACACCATGTAGTAGTTGCGCCGACCGTTCGAGTGCTGCCAGGGCTCGCCATGCCGAGACGGGTGCTGCAACCATCGCATGCATTATCTGCTCGAGACGCTGCCCCAGTGCAACAACGGAATTCGCGTCGAACAATGCTGTGGGATAGACGATATCGATGTCCGTACCGATAGCGCCCCTGGGTCGTTCCGCGGGCTCCACTCCTGTCTTCCCTTCGCCGTCCCGACGTTCGGTGACGTGAAAATGAAGGTCGCACTTGGCGATATCGATCGGCCGCGGCGTGATCTCGAAGCGCACGTCCCCGACGTCGAAAGTCGCGGCATTGAAGACGTCCAACGACAGCGCCACCTGAAAGATCGGGTGCCGGCCATTCGTCGAGTCAGCAGCGAGGTCGGCGACGACATCCTCGAACGGCACCGATGCATGATCGAAGGCCCGTAGTTCGCTCGCACGTGCCACCTGCACAACGTCCTCGACCGTCGTGGCCGCGGCGATCTTTGTTCGAATGGCGACGGTGTTGGTGAAGGTTCCGACGAGTTGCTCGAGTCTCGGGTCGTCGCGACCGGCAACCGGGGTACCGATGACGATGTCGGTGGATTCCGTCGTCCGGGCGAGCAGAATCAACAGTGCTGCGCGCAGCACGGTGAATCGTCCAGTCCCGCAACGCTGTGCCAGATCGGTCATTCTCTCGGTGGTGTCTGCGTCGAACCGAAGCGACGTGCGAGCGCCGGAGAAGTCCCAGTCCTGTGTACGAGTGCGGTCCAACGGCAAGCCCCTCGAGCTGGGTATGTCTGCCAATTCCGCGCGCCAGAAGTCGAGATCGGCCGACACATCGCGGTCAGCGGCCCAGACGCTGTAATCGGCGTACTGCAAGGGTAATTCGAGCCACGACGGTGCGGTGCCGGCCATCCTGGCGTGATACGCCAATGCGAAATCCGACGCCAACAGACCCAGTGACCACCCGTCCGCTGCACTGTGGTGAACGGCGCACGCGAGAACGTGGTGATCGGGCGCTACTGCGAACAGTCGAGCTCGGATCGGGAACTCGGTGCGCACGTCGAAGGGATGCTCCAGCGTCTGCACCACCGCGGCGTCGTCGAAGTCGACAATATCCAGGTTCGGTACCGTCCTCGCCGAATCCGACTCGACAACCTGCACCGGAACACCGTCGACATCCGGGTAGCGCGTCCGCAGCATGCTGTGCCGATCGATCAGGTCGGTCATCGCCTGCACAGCTGCCGCTGCGTGGAACTCCCCGGAGATCGTGACCGTGAACGGCAGGTTGTACAGCGGGAGTTGCGCACTCCGATCGATGTGGCGTTGCTGCGGAGCGAGCGGAACTGCAACTACGCCCTCCGCTATTCCGCGTTCGGGCCGCGAATTCTGCTGCAGCCCAGTGAGTCGACGCTCGTCTATCCGTGCAGCCAAGGCCTGAACGGACGGCGCACCGGCGAGGTCGTGCACGCCGATGTCCACCGAAGCCTCGGCCCGCACCGACGACACAACACGGGTCGCCGCCAGCGAGTCGCCTCCGAGGTCGAAGAACGAGGCGGCGCAATCGATATCGTCCATTCCGAGCACGCGCGCGAACGCTACGGCCACCATCTCCTCGGTGGCACCGGACGGCTCTATCGCAGTACCGGTCTGTGGAGAGTCCAGGTCCGGAAGAGGAAGTGCGCCGCGGTCGACCTTTCGATTGATCGTCAGCGGAATCTCGTCGAGTATCGAGAGGGTCGCCGGCACCATGTGGGCAGGCAATCGCCCCATAAGCTCCCGGCGGATGTGCTCGGTGTCGAGCACGTGTTCGCTGCTCGCGGCAACGACGTACCCGTCGATACGCAGGTCGCCAGTCCGGCTGCGACGCAATGCCGATGCTGCCGCAGCCACCTCCGGATGCGCCCGCAGCGCTGCGTCGATCTCGCCCAACTCGACGCGATTTCCCCGGATCTTGATCTGATCGTCGGTGCGGCCGAGGAACTCGAGCGTACCGTCGCCGCGCGGACGCGCCCGATCTCCACTGCGGAACATCCGACTCCCGTTGCTGCCGAACGGGTTCGCGACGAAACGCGCCGCTGTGTCCGCGGTGCGGCCGAGATATCCGCGCGCGACGCCGGAAGTCTCGATGTAGATCTCGCCGACCGCGCCCAACGGAACGGGCCGCAGAGTGCGATCGAGAAGGTGAATCACCGCCCCCACCATGGCTCGTCCGATTCCGTCCGCGCTGCCCGGGTGCAGTGGCTCGGTCATCGTGACACTGCAGGTCGTCTCCGTGGGGCCGTAGGCGTTGAGCAGTCGTCGACCCACCGACCAGCGGTCGACCGCGTCCTGCGGTGCCGCCTCACCGCCGATGATGACAGTCCCGACACCTGCCAGCGCGGCAGGATCCAACGTCGCCAGAGCCGAGGGCGTGATCAGCAGATGGGTAATTGCCTGCTGAGCAATCACATCCGATAGTTCTGCGCCGCCGTAGCTATCCGGCGGTGCGATCACCACGGCCGCGCCCGCGGTTGCTGCAGCAAGCACCTCGACGATGGCGGTGTCGAATCCGGGTGAGGCGAGATGACAGACTCGTGACTCGACGTCGATGTCGTAGCTGCTCCGAATCTGTTGCACCAGAGCAGCGATGCCATCGTGAGTCACGACGACACCTTTGGGAGTGCCGGTGGAGCCGGAGGTGTAGATGACGTATGCCGCGTGGTGCGGTGTCGTCGACGCAGCTTCATCGTCCGGGCCTCCCTCCGCGAGAACATCATCGATGTTCACCCACTCCACCTCACCGATCTCTCCGCCGCCCGTGCACAGACCCAACACCGCCCCGCTGTCACGCAGAACGAAGTGTGCCCGCTCGAGGGGATGATTCGGGTCGACCGGAACGTACACCGCACCCACGCGTGCGATCGCCCAGAACGCAACGACCCCCTCGATAGACCGGCCGATGCGCACACCGACCCGGTCCTCCGTACCGATCCCTCGGGCAGTCAAGGAGGATGCGAGTGCGGAGACTCGTGCGGCCAGTTCTCCGTAGGTGATCGAGACGTCGGCGTCCTGGAGTGCAATTCGATTGCTGTGCTGTGTGATTGCCGTCGAGAACACCTCGTTCAGTGATCCCTGTTCCGTCGTGGTCGCGCCCACCGAGGCGGGCGTCGTTCGTGGCTCCTCGGGCAGGAACAGGTCGAGGTCTGCTACCGCGGTGTCCCCGCAGCCGGATTCGGCAAAACGGTCGAGAAAGTGCAGGAACCGTTCGTGGTGGCGGGCGAGGTCGCTCGGTGTGTACGCGGCAGGGTTGGCCTCGAAGTCGATGCGCGGACGCGCTCCGCCTCGACCGGGATAGATGTTGACGGCGAGATCCGACACGGGGCCTGTGGTCAGAATGTTGATCTCGCCGTCGAAGTCCCCGACGGCCACGGTGTTCGCGAACATCATCACGTTGATCGTCGGACCGAAACGCCCTGCGTGCAGGGCATTCCCACTCTCGGACACCGGCGGCCTGCTGCGCTGGTGTCGGAGCAGGCCTCCGACCGCCACCTCGGCCGACTTGATCACGTTGTTCACCGTCGCCGATCCGACGCCCGGCAACCGCAACGGCACCACATGCGACAACGACGATCCGGCCCGGCGCAGCATTGCCGTCGGCCGCGCAGAGACCGGCAGAGACAGATCGACGTCGTCCACATCGTTCATGCGCGAGAGGAAGGCAGCAAATGCCGCGATCACCACGGTCGACGTGGCATGACCCGGAGCGGCCGGAGAGATCGACCTATCCTCGCCGACGACGACCGGCACCGACGCGGGCCGAGCCGTCCGGCCGAGAGGCCCGGCATATCCCGGGTCGGTCGACTCCCAATGCGCTCGATCGCGTCGCGCGCGGGTGGAGGTGCGGTAGCGCTCGTCCTCGGCGAGAAGGGCTGCCGGAGTCGTCGGATCGATCCGTGGTGGCTCGACGCCGCCTTGCACCGCGGCATACAGGGCCGCGGCCCGCTCGAGCACCTTCATCGAGGCATAACCGTCGAGCGCGATGTGGTGGGCTCTGGTGTACCAGAAGACGCGATCGTCCCCGACGCGGAGGACCCGCAACCGCACCAGCTGTCCGTCCATCGAGAAGGGCGTCCGACAATCGTCGTTCATGCACTGCACGGCCGCATCGGCCGGACGGTCGTGTCCGCGGAAATCGAGGATCTCGATCCTTTCGGTCTCCCGAGGCTCGAATCGCTGCCTCGGACTGCCGTCGACCTCGATGATTCGCATCGTCGACGACGAGAACTCTCGATGCGCCCGAAGGCCGCACTCGACAAGCACGTCGACGTCCACAGCGCCGATGATGTCGACGTAGTACGCAATGGTGAAGGGCACGTCCGGCATGAACTGTTGGGCAATCCAGATGTCGGCCTGGGACGAACTCACAGGTAAGACGTCGTCGATCATGGTGGACCCCCATGGCGTTCTCAATTACTACATACTTTGTAGTACCAGAGTACGCGCCGACTGCGCGAGACTGATGCCGCGAATGGTGTGTGCCCGTGCGAGGCGGCCGCTCAACCTCCCAGCAGAGCCAAGTCCGGCGCTCCCGCATAGATGCCGTCCAGGCTCAGCAACGGCACCTCCTTCGAGATCGCGCATGCTGCGATCCAACGATCACCGGTGTGAATCTTGTCGTGCAGCGCATGGCCTACACGCCTGCATGCAGCGGTCAAAGACGCGTAAGCATCCACGACTCCACTGTCGATCGAAATCGTAGGAGCCGAGTCGAGCTTTGCCCGGGTGTCGATGTACAGGATGCTGAACACGTCGGTATCAACGAGAACAGCAGCCCGGCTAGAGGACCGGGTCATAGCCCGATAGCCGCAAAGAATGCGTCAGCTTCATCGTCGCTCACCCCGTCGATCCCCCCGGGCTCGATACCGGAGGCAGCAGCCAAGATGTCTCCGAGGGAGACCGGGTCGGGAACACCTATCTCTGCTACTGCTTCGGGAAGGGCAACGATCCTGGCATTCAACAGCCTCTTCAACTGTCCGCCCGCGTCGGCTTCCGGGCTACCGGTGACGGTCACGTACCTGCCGAGCAGTGGACCGAGTCCCGAGTCGTCGGCCACATCGGGGAGAGCGACTTGGTTACCGGCGTCATCCTCCACCTGAAAGCGGTGCGTGTGTAGGTTCGCCGAATACAGGCGTCCGATGAAGGTTCGGAGTTCGGTCGACACGCCAGTTGCGACCTGCCAGGTCTCGGGTCGAAGTGCAGCCGTATCGAATGTCTGCACAGTCAGTCCATCGGCTTTGAACTCGACCTCCGGGGCAGCGCGGCGAAGCGCCGATACCAATTCACCGGCCGCGTTCGAAAGCGAATCACTCACCCAGTCCGGCCGATGGTCGAGACCGATCGATTCCACCAGTTTCTGGAATGTTGCGTCGAAGCCTTCCTCGTCTGCCAGATCGAAATCCAACGCGTCCGCACCAGCTCCCGCGCGGCGAACAAGAAGTTTGGTGCTGCCAGGGGCCAACCCGATGACAAGATTGGCGACACGGTGCACTCGTGAGGGTGCGCGGCCGAGCCGATCGGTATCGGTCTCGCTTCGGCCGATGCTCATAGCAACTGCCTCGAGACCCATTACGAGAGCAATCAGGTCGTTGGCATCCAGCTCGCCCTCAGGTGCAGTCACTCCCTTCAGTCGAAACTCGAACTGAGTGGTCACGGCTATCACCTTCTCACTGGGGCGCATTCTGACGTCTTCGTCCATTGTGCGCGATCGACACATATCCCGCGTCGAAGATCATTGCAGTTGCCTCCGACACGTCCATTGCCGCGAGGCCCCGGTGTCCTAAGGTGACACCCGTGCTGCAGAGCAACCACTATCACCATCTGATGTTCGGTCCCGCTGCGATTGCGCGACAGAAGGTCGACGGCAGTTACACCGCCTACGGCTCACAGACCGAGCGACCCGACGACGGCCCGACGCCTCTCGACACTCGCGAGAAGGCCATGATTCGTGCGCTGGATCAGTTCCAGATCGCCACCGTCGCCGAGTCCGGGTGGCCCTACATCCAGTATCGAAGTGGGCCGAAAGGCTTCCTGCAGGTACTCGACGACCGAACGTTGGGATTCGCCGACTTCGCCGGCAACCATCAGTACGTCACCGCAGCCAATCTCGATCACGACGACCGCGTCGCCCTATTCTTGGTGAATTACCCTCTGCGGCAACGCCTCAAGCTCTACGGACGGGCACGTACCGTCGAGGCCGCGGACGATCCCGAACTGCTGGACCGACTGCGAAAGATCGGCGACACGACCGTCGCCGCCACGTGTGAACG
Organism: Rhodococcoides navarretei; assembly: GCF_038069675.1. NCBI lineage: Bacteria > Bacillati > Actinomycetota > Actinomycetes > Mycobacteriales > Nocardiaceae > Rhodococcoides > Rhodococcoides navarretei. The sequence goes on along the minus strand of NZ_JBBPCN010000001.1, from coordinate 450,719 downwards.
CAGCGTCGTCATCGACATCGAGGCATTCGACTGGAACTGCACCCGCAGCATCATCCCCCGCTACGACGCGGCCTACCTCGCGGACCTCTCCGAGGTGTATCAGCGCAAGGCCGCCGAACGGGAACAGGAACTGCTACAGCGTATTTCGGAGCTAGAGAATCAGCTCAGGCAGTCTTCGACGCATAGAAGCGACCCAGGAACTCCGTCTTGAATTCCGCGAAGCGTCCCTGATCGATCGAGGCACGGATGTCGTCGACCAGTTTGACCGTGAAACGCTCGTTGTGGATGGTGCACAGCGTCGAGGCAAGCATTTCCTTGGCCTTGAACAGGTGATGGATATAGGCCTTGGTGTAGTGCGCGCAGGTGTAGCAGTCGCAGTTCTCGTCGATCGGAGTGAAGTCGCGTCGATGCTTGGCGGTGTTGATGTTGAAACGGCCCGACGGCACGTAGATCGCCGCATTGCGTGCCACGCGTGAAGGATTGACGCAATCGAAGGTATCGGCACCGTTCTCGATGGCGGTGAAGAAATCGTCCGGTTCGCTGATCCCGAGCATGTGCCGCGGCTTGTGTTCGGGCAGTTCCTCGTTCACCCACCGGGTGATGGTGCCGAGGTTCTGCTTCTCGAGTGCGCCGCCGATGCCGTAACCGTCGAAACCGCGACCCGTCTCTCCGGTGATGGTTTCGAGATCGTGTGCGGCCTTGCGTCGTAGATCCTCGTACTGCGCGCCCTGCACCACTCCGAACAACGCTTGGTACGGCTTGTCGGCACGCTCGACCGTGAGCCGTTCGTGTTCGAGGACGCATCGCTTCGCCCACGCCTGCGTCCGATCGACCGACATCTCCTGATAGCCGCGGGTATTCATCAGCGTGGTCAGCTCGTCGAACGCGAACATGATGTCTGCGCCGAGGCGATGCTGAATCTGCATCGACACCTCGGGGGTGAAGCGGTGCTTGGAGCCGTCGAGGTGGGACTTGAACGTCACCCCGTCGTCGTCGACGTGCGCGAGACGTTCTTTGCCCTCGGCGATGACGTCGTCGGATTGCACGCGCGTGGCGTCCATCGAGATGACCTTCTTGAACCCGACGCCGAGCGACATGACCTGAAATCCGCCGCTGTCGGTGAACGTCGGACCGTCCCAGTTCATGAACTTGCCCAGCCCGCCCGCCTCGTCGACGATGTCCGAGCCCGGCTGCAGGTACAGGTGATACGCGTTGGCGAGTACCGCCTGCGCGCCGAGCTCCTTCATCGCCTCCGGCAGCACCGCTTTGACGGTCGCCTTGGTTCCCACCGCGATGAACGCGGGGGTGGCGATGTCACCGTGCGGGGTGTGGATGGTGCCGGTGCGGCCCAACTCACCGTCGAGCCGGGTGCCGATATCGAAGCCGAAACTGGAAGAACTCACCGCGTCAGTATGCGGCTTCGCCGCTTGTGAGCGGAAATTCGTAGCCTGCTACGAGTTTCCGTGCACCTGCGGCACCAGCCGCTCAACTGCTGTAGAGCCGGTAATACGCACCCTTGGCGTCGAGCAATTCCTCGTGATTGCCCTGCTCGACGATGCTGCCGTTCTCCATCACGACGATGGTGTCGGCATCACGAATGGTCGAGAGGCGGTGCGCAATAACAAAACTGGTGCGATCGTTTCGCAGCGCTGCCGTCGCCTTCTGCACCAGCAGCTCGGTGCGAGTGTCGACCGAGCTGGTCGCCTCGTCGAGAATGAGGATCAGCGGCTTGGCCAGGAAGGCACGGGCGATGGTGATGAGCTGCTTCTCACCGGCGCTGACGTTGTTGCCCTCCTCGTCGATGATCGTGTCGTATCCGTTGGGCAACGAATGGACGAATTTGTCGACGTAGCTGACCCGAGCTGCTTCGAGGATCTCTTCCTCGCTGGCGGTCGGGTCGCCGTAGGCGATGTTGTCGCGGATAGTGCCACCGAACAACCAGGTGTCCTGCAACACCATGCCGGTTCGTGAGCGCAGCTGGTTGCGCGTCATCTTGCGTGTATCGACACCGTCGAGTGTGATTCGGCCGGAATCGATCTCGTAGAACCGCATGATCAGGTTGACCAGTGTGGTCTTGCCGGCTCCTGTCGGTCCGACGATCGCCACCAGATGTCCCGGGTCGGCGGTGAGCGACAGATTCTGGATGAGCGGCTGCTCCGGCGAGTAGCTGAACGAGACGTCGTCGAACACGACGCGTCCGCGTCGCTCCGTCGGAGCGGCCGCCGGCACGACATCCGGATCTTCCTCGTCGGCGTCGAGTACCTCGAAGATGCGTTCGGCGGACGCGACTCCGGACTGAATCAGGTTGATCATCGCGCCGACCTGCGACAGCGGCTGAGTGAACTGCCGCGAATATTGAATGAACGCCTGCACTTCGCCCAGGCTCAATGTTCCCGACGCCACGCGAAGGCCGCCCACGACGGCGACGACGACGTAGTTGATGTTTCCGAGGAACATGATGATCGGCATGATCAGACCGGAGATGAACTGCGCCCGGAAGCCTGCTTGGAAGAGCTTCTCGTTGCGGTCACCGAACTCGCGTTCCACCTCCGCCTGGCGGCCGAACGCCTTGACGATCTCGTGGCCGGTGTAGGTTTCCTCGATCTGGGCGTTGAGCTTGCCGGTGTGCCGCCACTGCGCCACGAAGTGCGGCTGCGACCTCTTGGCGATCAGCGCGGTCACCAGGAACGAGGCCGGGATCGTCAGCAGCGCAACCAGAGCGAGCAACGGCGAAATCCAGATCATCACGCCGAGGATGCCGAGCACGGTCAAAATGCCGGTGATCAGCTGGCTCAGCGTCTGCTGCAGGCTTGTCGAGACATTGTCGATGTCGTTGGTGACGCGGCTGAGCGTCTCGCCTCGGGCATTGTTGTCGAAGTACTGCAGCGGCAGGCGATGCACCTTGGCCTCGACGCTGCCGCGCAGCAACAGGATTCGACGTTGCAACGCGATGTTGAGGATGTAGCCCTGACCCCACGCCAGCAGTGCAGACGCCACATAGAGTACGAGCACCCAGAGCAGGACCGTCCCGACGGCACCGAAATCGATTCCCGCACCGGGTGTGACGTCCATGCCCGAGACCAGATCGGCGACGGTGTCGTTACCGGCGGCCCGAAGGCCCTCGACCGCTTGTTCTTTCGTCTGACCCGGTTCCAGATCTCCGCCGACGACTCCGTTGAAGATCAGGTTGGTGGCGTGCCCGAGGACGGTCGGCGCAGCCACGCTGAGGACGACGCTGACAATTCCCAGCATGAGCATCAGGCTCAGCAGGAATCGTTCCGGAGCGAGCAAACCGACGACACGCTTGAACGAGCCCTTGAAGTTCTTGGCTTTCGTGGCCGGCAGCGCCTTCGCGACGCGGCTGCCCTTCTTCTTCTCGGTGGAAGGCTCGGCCGCGGAATCCTTGCCGGCTGTGGAATCTTTGGTGGTGTCGATGTCGGTCACAGTGCACCTGCGACTTGCCGCTGGGAGTCGACGATTTCGGCGTAGGTGGGGCACGTGTCCATCAGTTGCTCGTGGTTACCCACGCCCACCGGCTTTCCGTCGTCGAGCACGAGAATCTGGTCGGCGTCGACGATGGTCGACACTCGTTGAGCCACAACGATCATGCATGCATCTCGTGTCACCGGACGCAGCGCCGCGCGAAGGTTGGCGTCGGTAGTGAGGTCGAGAGCGGAGAACGAGTCGTCGAACAGGTAGATCTTGGGCTTGCGTACCAACGCCCGGGCAATCGCCAGTCGTTGCCGCTGTCCTCCCGACACGGTGGTGCCGCCCTGCGCGACGGCAGTCTCGAGGCCGTCGGGCATCGCGCGCACGAAGTCGGCACCCTGGGCGATCTCGAGCGCCTCCCACAATTCTGCGTCGGTGGCGTCGGCCTTGCCGTACCGCAGATTGCTGGCGATGGTGCCGGAGAACAGGTACGGCTTCTGCGGCACGAATCCGATCTCCGATCGCAGCAGGTCCAGATCGAGTTCGCGAATGTCGACACCGCCGACCCGCACCTGACCGCCGGTGACGTCCATCAGCCGAGGGATCAGATTGACGAGCGTCGACTTACCCGATCCGGTGCCGCCGATGATGGCGGTGACCTTGCCTGCCTCGGCAGTCAGATTCACCCCGCGCAGTACCGGGTATTCGGCTCCGGGATAGGAGAATTCGGCCCCGACGAGCTCGACCGTGCCCGGTGAGGACACGAACGTCCGGGGATTCTCGGGCAGCACCACCGAGGATTCGGTGGCCAGAACCTCGCTGATGCGATCGGCACACACCGATGCGCGCGGCACCATCATCGCGATGAACGACGCCATCATCACCGACATCAGGATGAGCATGATGTAGCTCAGAAGCGCAGTGAGCGAACCGATCTGCATCGTGCCGTTGTCGATGGCGTGACCGCCGAACCAGATGACGGCGACGCTGGTGACGTTGCTGATGAGCATGACTGTCGGGAACATCAAGGCCATCAACCGACCGACCTTGAGTGCCGTCTCGGTCAACGCGGTGTTGGCCGCACCGAAACGGTCGACCTCGAACTGTTCGCGAACGAAGGCCCGCACGACGCGAATCCCGGTGATCTGTTCGCGCAATACGCGGTTGACCGCGTCGATGCGCTTCTGCATGGAGCGGAACGCCGGGACCATCCGAACGATGATCAAGCTCATTGCAATCGCGAGGCCGGGCACTGCGATGAGCAGAATCCACGACAGGCTGATGTCCTCACGCAGTGACATCACGATGCCGCCGATGCACATGATGGGAGCCATCACCACGATGGTGAAGCCCATGATGATCAACAACTGCACCTGCTGCACGTCGTTGGTGTTGCGGGTGATCAGCGACGGGGCACCGAATTGGCCGACCTCGCGAGCAGAGAACGTGCCGACGCGGTGCAGGATGGCCCCGCGCAGGTCACGTCCGACACTCATGGCCGTGCGAGCACCGAGGAACACCGCTGCGGCAGAACTGATGATCTGCACTCCCGACACCAACAGCATCACTCCGCCGGCGGACACGATGTAGCCCGTGTCGCCGACGGTCACACCGTTGTCGATGATGTCGGCATTGAGGCTGGGCAGGAACAGCGCCGCCAAGGTCGCGACGAGTTGTAGCAGGACCAGCGCGACGATCGGCATCTTGTACGGAGCCAGATACGTGCGCAGCAGGGGGATCAGCATGATGGCCGAAGATTACTCGTACACATGGATAACAGTCTCTCCGTTTTTCGAGTGTTGCGGGTAATCTTCGGCCGACCGGCCGGCGGGAACTAGGCGGTCTTCTCCGGTGCCGTCTTCAGCTTGGCACCTTCGATGTCGACGTTGGGCAAAATCTTGTCCAGCCACTTGGGCAGCCACCAGGCCTTGTCGCCCAGCAGTGCCATCACCGACGGAATCAGCACCATGCGCACGACGAACGCGTCGAAGAAGACGGCCGCCGCGAGCGCGAAGCCGATGGACTTGATGAACGAGTCCGGCTCGGCGATGAACGCGGCGAACACCGAGATCATGATGACCGCGGCCGAGGTGACCACTCGTGCGCCGTACTTGAAGCCGTCGACGACGGCATCCTTGGCGGCGGCACCGTGGACGAACTCCTCCCGCATGCGCGAGACGAGGAACACCTGGTAGTCCATCGCGAGGCCGAACACCACACCGATGAGGAAGATCGGCATGAAGCTGACGATCGGCTGCGGGTTGGAGATCAGGCCGAGCCCGCCCTCTTGGAAGATGAACACCGTCGCACCGAAGGTCGCGAGCACGCTGAGCAGGAACCCGAGCGTGGCGGTCAGTGGCACCAGGATGGAGCGGAACACCAGCATCAGCAGAACGAACGCCAGGCCGACCACCACAGCCAGGTACGGAATCAGCGCACTCTGCAGCCGCTCGGAGATGTCGATCCCGATTGCGGTCTCGCCGGTGACGCCGTAGGACACGCCCTCGCTCTGCTGCAATCCACTTTCCGCGTCGCGCAGGTTGGTCACCAGAGCCTTCGTCTGGTCACTGTTGGGCGTGCTCGACGGGGTGACGAGAATCTGAGCCGTGTCACCCGCCGGGTTGACGGCGATGATCTGAGCATTGGTGACGTCGGGTTGCTCGGTGATCGTCTCGACGACCTTGCCGAACGACGCGGTGCGGTCGGCTTCTGCGACGCCCGAGGCGTCGGCGATGACGAGCAGCGGACCGTTACGTCCCGGCCCGAAAGCCTCTTCGGTGACGTCGTATGCCTGGCGGGCAGGCGTGGACGGGTCCGAGGTGGCGATCGACGGAAGCGCCAGAGACAACCCGGTGGTCGGGCCTGCGATGACACCGAGCAGCACGATGCCGCCGACGAGTCCGAGGATCGGCTTCTTGACCAGGAATCGAGCCCACCGAAGTCCGTTGGTGGGAGCGGCGTTGGGATCCTCCGGGTCGGTGGTGTTGACGAACTTGAGCTTGCCCGCGAAGGCCTTGCCCTTGTAGACACCGAGCATGGCGGGCAGGAACGTCAATGCGATCAAGACGGCAACGAACACCGCGAAGCCTGCGGCCAGGCCCATTTGAGACAGGAACGGAATGCCGACGACGCGCAACGCGACGAGGGCGATCAGCACCGTTGCGCCCGCGAACACGACGGCGGAACCGGCCGTTCCGACCGACCGTCCGACGGCTTCTTCGCGGTCGTCGGTCAGCGTGAGCTCGTGCCGGTATCTCGCCAGGATGAACAGCGAATAGTCGATCGCGACTGCGAGTCCGATCATGATCGCGAGGATCGGGGTGAACGAGGACAAGCTGGCGAAACCGGATGCCGTGGTGATCGCCAAGCTCGAGATGCCGATGCCGACGATGGCGGTGATCAGCGGCAGGCTGGCTGCGGCGGCCGATCCGAACATGATCAGCAGCACGACGGCGGCGACGGCAAGACCGACGATCTCCGATGTTCCACCGGGCGACGGGTTCTCCTGCGCGACGGTGCCGCCGAGGATGACGTTCAAGCCTGCATCGCGGGCCGGCTGCGCGGCGGCATCGAGATCGCTACGAATCTGGTCGGTGACGTCGGCGAGATCGACGTTGATCGGCGCGGTGACGGTACCGACGTTGCCGTCAGGACTCAGCGGCGACGTAGCGGCGGCGTCGGCTGCTACCTGGTCGGCCGGCGTGCCGGCCTCGGTTGCCGCTTCGGTGTACTGCTCGATGATCGACTGGTTGGCCGCGACCGGATTGGCCAGTGGCGGTGCACCTTCCGCTGGTTTGGCGGCGTCGATCTTCTCGATTTCGGCGATGGTGGCATCGATGGCCGAGGTGTACTGCGGGGTGTCCAGCGTTTGCCCCTCCGGCGCTTGGAAGACGTACTCGGCGTTGACCGCCTGCAGCGGATCCTCGGCTCCGCCGAACCTCTCCTCCTGCAGGTCGAGCGCGGCCTGAGCGGGTGTTCCCGGAATGCTGAACGAGTTGACCGTCGGCGCGGACAGCGTGGCTGCGCCCACGCCGGCGAGTATCAGAATCGCGAGCCACAGTCCGAGGACAATGCCCTTGCGTCGGTACGCGAATCTTCCGATTCGGTAGAGATAGGTGGCCACGGTCAAGCTCCTCGGTTGTGTTCGGACGTGGGGGTGTGAGGTTCGGGAGTGGAGCCTGCGGAATGACCCTTGGGCTCGGGTAACCCGGCGCGCAGTTGGTCGAAGGCGTCCTCGATGAGGGCCCTCGGTGTCGATGCGCCTGCAGAGTCGGTGACCCAGATGTTCAGTGCTGCCGTGACGGCACCACCGACGGCCATCTGGAGCAGGTTCGGGTAGAGGTCGGTGTCGATATCGGTGCCGGTTCGCTCGGCGATGGCCTCGCCGAGTTTGCGGGTCAGCGATTGGTGCATTTCGAGTTTGCGGGCCATCAGGGCCGGGTTGGCTTCGATGAGCCGTGCTGCCGCGAAGGTGTCGTCCAGATCCCGGCCGGGATCCGCGACGAGGTTGATTGCGATGTGCCGCAACGAGTCCCAGATCGGTTCGGTCGACGGCCTGGCGCGCAGGAGCTCGAACCATTCGAGGGCAGACACCTCGATGTGATGAAGAACTGCTTCTTCCTTGTTGGAGAAGTAGTTGTGGAACGTTCGGGTGGACACTCCCGCCTCGTGCGCGATGGCGTCGGCGGTGACCGCCTCGAAGCCGTGCTCCTTGCCCAGACGCACGGCGGCCATGCCGAGGGCGTCGCGGGTGGCAGCCTTCTTCAGATCTCGAAGGCCCGTCGGAGAAGTCACGCTTACCAAGCTACGGAACTTGCACGGTTCTGCAAGTTTGCAGTGGAGTGCAATTTTGTCGATCCCGACACAGCTGGCGACAGATGTGACTCAGGTCATCGACGCGCCCATGCGGTCGGCTCGCTGACCAGCTCTTTCACAAAGCCCGGCAGATCGTCCTCGACGATGTCTGCGAGCGACACCGCCTCGAGCACCGCGCGAAGATTGACGCGCACCGCCAGCCAGACCCGGGTGAGCGGCTCGGCGGGCCCGGCATACTCCGCGTCCTCGGGCCGCTGCCCGCGCACCGACGCCAGCGGCCCCTCGACTGCCCTGATCACGTCCGCAACAGAAATGTCCGACGCCTCCCGCGCCAGCCAGTACCCGCCGTCGGGTCCCCGTCTACTGCACACCAGATCTGCGCGACGCAGATCCGAGAGCACCGATTCGAGAAACTTGTGCGGGATGCCCTGCGCGGCGGCCAGGGCCTCGGCCTTCGCCGGCCGCTGCCCGCCGACGGCCGCGAGTTCGACGAGCGTCCGGACCGCGTAGTCCGCCTTGGCCGTGATGTGCACGCTCAATTCCTATCATTCCGATAGGAATGTAGCGAGCAGTTGCCGCAGTGAGCCGAGCGGTCAGGAACCGTCCGGTACCGCCACGACCACCTCGTTGCGACGGAAAGGTGCCAAGGTCCAGGGCGGATCGTAGAACCAGGTCATCGGCTCACCCAACATCTCGATGCCGTGGGCGCGCAGAGTGTCGGTCAACGCCGCCAGCTTCGGTTCGACGGCGTCCCGGCCGCGGCTACCGCTGAAACGCAGCACGGCCACTGTCTCCGCCGGAACCGCCGTCAACGTCACGCGGTCGTCGTCGGGCGTGGGCAGCGTGTCCATCGTCCACTCGGCCGGCATGAAGAACCGAACTACCCAGCCGTCGCTGCCGGACGTGCTCGACACGGGAGCCGTCATCGCGATCTTCTGCGAGCCTGCGGACGACTGGCTGACAGGAGCGGTCATCGCGACCTTCTGCTTACCCCCGTTTCCGCCGAAGATGTACCGGGCCAGGCGACGAAAACCCTCCTGGCGTGCCTCTTCTTCATCCGCGTCGACGGTGGTCTGGGCCGCGATGCGTGGTTCGTAGCGACGAATCTCCACCGCATCGGTCAGTCGCCGACTCGTGTGCGGTGGCTCCTCGGTGCCGACCCGAATTCCGACGACACCCACCACGGACTCGACCACCTGTCCGGCCGTGGACGCGATTTTCTGCAACAAGTCCGACTCCGCTCTCTTTGCCGATAGGTGCGCACCTTCCACGGTACGAGCCGTAGGAAAGCTGGACCGACAGCGTTACACTTTTTACCTGGCTGTCACGCACTGGAGGTTCGATGTACGAGTGGATCGGTACGGCGTGGAATGCACTGCCCGAGCCGCTGCGCGATCCCGTGGCGCTGGCCATTCCTGCATTCGCGCTGCTGTTGGCGATCGAATGGATCGCAGCCGCAAAGCTCGAGGACGGTTCGCGGGGCAGTTACTCCGCGCGGGATGCGCGGGCCAGCCTCAGCATGGGCCTGGTGTCGATCGCGACCACCACGGCGTGGAAGGCACTCGCCCTGGTCGGGTACACGGCGATCTACGTCTACGTCGCGCCGTGGCATCTCCCGGCCGACGCCTGGTACACGTGGTTGATCCTGATCCTGGGCGTCGACCTGCTGTTCTACGGCTATCACCGCATCGCGCATCGAACCCGACTGATCTGGGCGACGCATCAGGCCCACCATTCGAGCGAGTACTTCAACTTCGCCGCGGCGCTGCGTCAGAAGTGGAACAACAGCGGCGAGGTCATCATGTGGCTTCCGCTCCCCCTACTGGGAATGCCGCCGTGGATGGTGTTCGTCGGATTCTCGATCAACCTCGTCTACCAATTCTGGGTACACACCGAGCGCATCGACCGGCTGCCGCGCCCGTTCGAGTTCGTCTTCAACACGCCCTCGCATCATCGCGTCCATCACGGCCGCGATCCGCAGTATCTGGACAAGAACTACGGCGGCATCCTGATCATCTGGGACCGCCTGTTCGGCACCTACGCCGAGGAGATTGAGCGCCCCAACTACGGCCTGACGAAACCGGTCGACACGTTCAACATCTGGACCCTCCAGACACACGAATACCGCAACATCGCGCGGGATGTTGCGGCATCGCGGTCATGGAAGGAACGCGTCGGATATCTCGTCGGACCGCCGGGATGGACGCCGGCCGGCCCCCGAGAACGCGCTACTGCTGATTCAGATTGATCAGGAAGTCGATGGTCCCGGACGGATCGACCGTGACGAAACCGAGTGAAGGCGGCTCGATCTCGTAGTCGGACCACGTCGTCGGAATGGAACCCGACGCGATGAGAGTGTCCCCGGACAGGAGCACCTCCATCTCGACCGAGACCGGCCGGGTCTGGTCCTTGAGCGTCAATGTGCCCTCGGCCGTGACGGTTTCGGTGGTGCCGTCCTGGGGCAGGTTCGACAGGTCGATCGGTGAGTCGATCGAGAAAGTCGCCGTCGGATAGGTGGCGGTGTCGAAGATGTTTCCGCGGAATTGATTGTCGCGGCGGTCGTTGTCGGTGCTGATCGAGTTCGTCAGGACCACGATCTGCCCGTCGGTCAGCATGTCGTCGGCAATCGTCACATTGCCGGCCACCTCGGTCGTCGATCCGACCACCGTCACGTCGGAGCCATTGAGCAGCTCGTCGACGGTATAGCCCGCGGCCGTGGTGTTGGTCTCGTCACCCGGGGTGACGATCCACCGTCCATTGATGTCCACGACGGTGGCCGCTTGGGCACCGGAGGTCGATACCGTCGCGGCCGGTGCATCGTCTTCTTGCAACGAGGCATAGATCTTGGGCCCGAAGTACAGCCCGAGTGCCACGAGCACGATGACCGCTACGCCTGTTATCCACCATTTCTTGCTCATGAGTTTCGATACTAGTTTCAGCTTCAAGCTAGCGCCTGGTAACTCCCTGAGAGTTTTGTCCGATTACCCCGTGAACATGTGTCGGTACCGGCAGGCACAATGGTCCACATGGATCCGGTGGGCGCGCTTCGAGAGATCGGCTTCTGGCTCGAACGATCACGCTCGGACACCCACCGCGTCAAGGCATACCGCAGGGCCGCCGATGTGGTCGAATCCCTCAGTCCCGCACAGCGATCCGAGCACGAGAAGGCAGACACCTGGTCTTCGCTGGCCGGCATCGGAGCCAAGACCTCGCTGATCATTCGACAGGCTCTGACCCAGGACGTCCCGGACTACCTGCTCGAGCAACGGGCTGCCGCAGAGCCCATCGGCGACAACGATCTTCGCGCCGCACTGAAAGGCGATCTGCACACCCATTCCAACTGGTCCGACGGCGGCAGCCCCATCGAGGAAATGATGCGCACCGCCGCGATGCTCGGACACGAGTACTGCGCGCTGACCGATCATTCCCCACGTCTGAAGGTCGCGAACGGCCTCACCGCCGAGCGTCTACGCGCCCAACTCGACATCGTCGCCGAACTCAACGAGCGGCTCGCACCGTTCCGCATCCTCACCGGAATCGAGGTGGACATCCTCGACGACGGCTCGCTCGACCAGGACGAGGGACTGCTCGCCGAGCTGGACGTGGTGGTGGCGAGCGTGCACTCCAACCTGCGAGCCGACTCCAAGACCATGACCAAACGTATGGTCACCGCCATCGCCAACCCTCATGTCGACGTCCTCGGCCACTGCACCGGACGGCTCGTCGAGGGCGGACGCGGCACCCGACCCGAATCGACGTTCGACGCCCCCGTGGTGTTCGAGGGCTGCCGTCAATTCGGCACCGCAGTCGAGATCAACGCCAGACCCGAGCGCCAGGATCCCCCCGAGCGACTGATCGACATCGCCCTCGAACGCGACTGCCTGTTCTCCATCGACACCGACGCGCACGCACCCGGGCAACTCGACTGGCAGGGCTACGGCTGCATCCGCGCCGAAGCACAGGGCGTCCCTGCTGAGCGCGTGATCAACACCTGGCCGCTCGCTGAACTGCTCGGGTGGACGGCTCGGCGCGCGTGAACCGTCGCCACTTCCTCTCCGGCGTGCTGACGGTCGCACTGGTCGGTTGCAGCTCGGCCGGCACCGACTCCTCACCGAGCACTGCAGAGACCTATTCGGCAGCGCTGCAACCGGTTTCGAGTCCGACCAGCGACCCCCTCAGATTGAAGTACGGGTACGAGCCGGACAACATCGGCGATCTCTACCTCCCCGACAACACCGCCACCTCGCTCCCGGTGGTGGTGATGATCCACGGCGGAGGGTGGCAGGAAGACCTCGACCTGTCGTACTTCCAGCAGATGGCGACGGCCATCGCCGACGAGGGCATCGCCGTCTGGAACGTCGAGTATCGGCGTGGGCCGAACAACTGGGCCAACACCCTCTCCGACGTCGACGACGCCACCGAGGCACTGGCAACCGTCGTACAGGACGCAGCGGGCGGGAGGCTCGATCTCGATCGCGTCCATATAACCGGACACTCGGCCGGTGGGCAGCTGGCCGCATGGGTGGCCGCTCGACACCTGATGCCGGTCGATGCACCGGGAGCGGAACCGAGAATCCGGCCACGCAGCGCCACCATCATGGCCGGCGTCTTCGACATGAAACGAGCGGCGAACATCGGCGGCGACAAGTTCGTACCCGCCTTTCTCGGCGGCATGCCCAACGAAGTGCCCGGTCGCTACAAGATCGCCTCACCCATCGAATACCTCCCCCTCGACGTTCCGCTGACCGCGTTGCACGGTGACGCCGACCGAACCGTCTCGGTCAACCAGAGCCGCGTCTACGTCGACGCCGCCACGAAGGCGGGCAGCACCGACCCCGAGCTCGTCGTTCTGCCCGGAGCCGGACACGGCGCGTTCCTCGACCCGAAGAACGTGGCCTGGTCGACGACGCTCAGCACCATCACGGGGCGGGCGCAGACCCTGCTCTGAGGTCCAGGTGGTACACAGTTGCGATGAAACGAAGAATCGCGACCGGATTGCTCGGGCTGATCATGGCCGTCTCGGTGGCCGGATGTAGCAACGACCCGTCGAGCGAGGAAGCGTCGACCACTACAACTGCCGCCACGACCACCACTGCCGCCGCCTCCACGACGGTCGCCGCGACCACCACGGTCGACGCGCCCGCTCCGGCCCCGGCTCCGGCTCCGGCCGTCGAGCCGCCGCCTGCTGCCGAACCTGCAGCTCCGACGGATGCGACCTCAGGGGTCACCGGTGAAGCGCTCTACCAGCAGACCTGTACCCAGTTCATGCCGTCCATCGATGCGCTGGAGCAAACCGGGATCTCCGATCGCGCCAAGTCGGTCGAGGGTCTGCGCACCGAAATGACCACCGCGCCCAGCTGGAACGACGTACCGCCCGGCGATCAGAACGAAATTCTGCGTGGACTCGACGCCGCCGGTGCGGGGCAATGCTGAGCGTCTGAGTAGCTGGAGTTCTGCCCGGCTGGGCCCGCCCCGGTGATCCCGCAAACGCGCGCGCGTTTGCCAAGTGCGCGCGGTCTAGGCAGCGAACTTGCTCGCGTCTGACGAATGCGCGCGCGTTTGCGGCGAAACCTGGCCCGGCGCAGCCCCCACCCCACGCGCACAAAAAAACTCCCCACCCGACGGATCGGGTGGGGAGCTGTGGCGGTGGCGGAGGGATTTGAACCCTCGGAGGGGGTGAACCCTCACACGCTTTCGAGGCGTGCTCCTTAGGCCGCTCGGACACGCCACCGCAGAAGACTGTACCGGAATGACGGCCTGAGGCTAAATCGCCTGCTCAGCGGACCAATGGGTCGTTTCGCAGGCTCCACTCCCGCGCATAAAACTACTTGCCGGTGAGCTTGTCCTTGATGTTCGAGGCTGCGTCCTTGACCTTCTCGGCACCGTCCTTGAATGCTGCCGAGGTCTGGTCGCCCTTGCCTTCTGCTTCGAGGTCCTTGTCTCCGGTGGCCGAACCTGCAGCTTCTTTCGCCTTGCCGCCGAGGTCTTCGGACTTGTTCGAGATCTTGTCGCCGATGCCCATACTTTTCTCCTTCACAGAAGTAGAAGCACGTCGTTGCGCTCCCGCCTTCTACAGTCCACACATTCGCGGTCCGCGGCCAGCATGTGACGAGATCGTTATCTCTGGCGGGCGAAGAATTGCGTCAGGACTTCGGCGCATTCGGCTTCCAACACCCCGCCGCGAACCTGCGGCCTGTGGGTGAGTCGACGGTCTCGTACGACGTCCCACAGCGAGCCGACGGCTCCGGTCTTGGGTTCCCATGCGCCGAACACCACTGCGCCGACGCGGGCGAGGACCAACGCCCCGGCGCACATCGTGCAGGGTTCCAACGTGACGGCCAGCGTGCAGCCTTCGAGTCGCCAGCCGTCACCGTGGACAGCCGCTGCTCGACGCAACGCGATCACTTCCGCGTGCCCGGTGGGGTCGCCCGACGCCTCCCGCGCATTGCAGGCCCGGGCGATCTCACGTCCCGAGGCGTCGAACACGACGGCTCCGACGGGGACGTCGGCATCCGATGCCTCGGCCGCGGCCGACAGCGCTGCGCGGATCATGTCCGCGTCGGACACCGGCATCGGTTACCGCCGCAGCTTGTTCACCGCTGCGGCGAACTCGCTTTCGAAGCCCAGCCGTTCGGCGATGGACTGCAGCTGCTCGTCCGGGTAGTCGTCGGTCTCGGCGACGATGATGCCGAGCACGGCCTCGGGTAGTCCGAGGTCGGCCAGCAAGGCGAGGTCGCCTTCTTCGTAGGGTTCGATGTCGTCGAGTTCGTCGGGGTCGACGTCCGGGATCTCGATGTTCAACGCGTCGAGAACGTCCGCGGCAATTTCGTAGTCCACGGCGGCGACCGCGTCGGACAGCAGGAGGCGGGTGCCGTTCGGTGCGGGACGCAGGATGACGAAGAATTCCTCGTCCACGTCGAGCAGTCCGAACACTGCTCCCGAGCTGCGCAGTTCACGCAATTCGGTCTCTGCCGCCGACAGGCTGGTCAGTGCGTCGTCGGACAGCGGCGTCACGGTCCACTTGCCGTCCTCTCGGACAACTGCAACGCCGAATCCCTCGAGGTCGTCGTATTCCGGTGCGGATGCGCGGTTGTTGTTCGCGCGCTGTGCGGCCATGCGCGCAACGGTAGTCCGGTAGGGGCCGGTATTCGAAGTCCACCTCCCATCGACGGCACCCACCTGTGCCAATCTGATCGGGTGACTTCTTCCTCGGTGTGCGTTCTCGGTCTCGGACTGATCGGTGGGTCGATCCTGCGCGCAGCACACGATGCCGGCCGGCCGGTGTGGGGCTGGAACCGATCGGCCGACGCGATCGCCGGTGCTACAGCCGACGGCTACGACGTGGGTACCGACCTGAAAGCTGCTTTGACCAGGGCATCCGATCAAGATGCGCTGATCGTCGTCGCCGTCCCGATGCCTGCCGTGGACTCGGTTCTGGCTGCCATCGCCGAGCATGCGCCTGCCGCCCCGATCACCGACGTCGTCAGTGTGAAGGCCGAGGTCGCCGCCGCGGTGACTGCTCGCGGACTACAGGCTCGCTACGTCGGCGGGCATCCGATGGCAGGCACCAATCAGTCGGGGTGGTCGGCCACCGATCCGACGCTGTTCACCGACGCGGTGTGGGTGGTGTCCACCGACCGCGGAGTCGACGCCGACGTGTGGGTCCGGGTGGCCCAGCTCGCCCTCGACTGCGGTTCGGTGGTGGTTCCGGCCGAGAGCGTCGAGCACGATCGAGCCGTCGCCAGAATCTCGCACCTTCCGCATCTGCTGGCCGAGGCCCTGGCAATGGTGGGAGCGGCGGGCGGACCGCTGGCCCTGGGCCTGGCTGCGGGCTCCTTCAGGGACGGGACGAGGGTGGCGTCGTCGTCGCCGAATCTCGTCCGCGCGATGACCGAGGGCAACGCTGCCGCTCTGCGCACCGCGCTGGACGAGGCACTGGCCGCGCTCACTGCCGCGCGGGAAGAACTGGACGAAGGCTCGACGAAAACCCTGGTCGACGCCGGGAACGCAGCGCGCCTGCAGTACGAGCAGCATCAGCGCTTCGAGATCACCGACATCACCCCGGGCGAGCCGGGGTGGCGGGAAGAACTGCAGGACGCGGGTCGACGCGGTGGCGTCGTACGTCAGATCCGCTCGGCAAGTCCCGGGTAGTCGAGAACGAAGCCGTCGGCGTCGACCGTGACCGACGACGTGGAGACCGGTGAGATGACGTGGATGCCCTCGGAACCACTGCTGTAGGTCAAGGTTGCTTCTTGAATACTGAGGTCGAGCAGGTTCACGTACACCGTGGGCACCTCGAGGTCCTGGACCTGGGTGTGCAGACCGAATCGGCGGATCGGCAGTGTGTTGAAGAAGGGGCTGAGCACCATGTCGACGTCGAGCGCGCCGCTGTAGGTCGAGCGCTGGTGGCTGGCGCTGTTCTCGACCATCCAGTAGCCCTCGTCGTCGCGGCTGACGGAGGCCTGCCGGTCACCGGACGCCAGCGAGGTGCGGACCGAGAGCCGCTTGGTGACGCCGTATTCGTCGGTCACCAGGTCGTAGGACGCGCTGAAAGCGGGGTGATCGCTGCATGCGGCACCGATGATGCGTCCGGCAGCCTTGATGCGGTTGCCCGAGAGCTGGACCCGCACGGACTCCATGCGGGGAACGTCGTGCGCTCGCCACGTCAGGATCGACGGCCAGGTTTTCGCGTCTGTGGAGTCGGTCGCGGGGATGGATACATGCTCTGCACCCGATGCTTGAGTGATCACCCACCTACGGTAGGCGACGAGGCCCCCAGAAGATCAAGCGGACGTGCCTTTTCTCGCAGTTCATTAAGGTTGTGCCCGTGACGACAGAGAACACCGGCGGCGGGCAGTTCGATTTCGCGCACTCCGAGCAGGCCGCGAAGAGCCGACAGGACAAGGCGACAGCTCTGGCTCGCTACGTGTGGGATCGCGGCATCACGGGTGCCGAGCTGCTCGACCTCACCGACGCCGTCCGCAGAAAGCTGGCACGCGCCGCCGACCTGCACCCGCCGAGCACGATGGAAACGTGGACCATCGTGGCCGAGCTGCTCGACCGCAAAACCGCCTGGGCAGCCGAGCACCCGGGCCACGACGGTGCGACGCCCCAGCACGCGGACGAGAAGATCATGTGGGTCAAGCCGCCGATCACCCCGTGGACTTAGACGAGCGAGTCTTCCCACGCCTCGTGTAGATGCGCGAAGCGTCCCTCGCCCGCGATGAGATCCTCGGGCGTTCCGTCCTCGACGATGTCGCCGTCGGCCATGACCAGTACCCGATCCGCAATCGCCACCGTCGAGAGTCGGTGCGCGATGATCAGCGCCGTCCGCCCCTGCAGGATGGTCTCGAGCGCGCGCTGCACCAGCCGCTCGCTCGGGATGTCCAGACTCGACGTCGCCTCGTCCAGCACGATCACCGACGGTGCCGCGAGGAACACCCGCGCGAAGGCCACCAATTGCCTTTGGCCCGAGGACAATCGGCCACCGCGCTTGCGCACGTCGGTGTCGATTCCCTCCGGCAGCGAGGCGATGAACTCCGTCAGTCCGACGGCGTCCGCAGCTGCCTGCACCTCCGCATCGGTCGCGGTGGGACGTCCGAGTCGGATGTTGTCTGCCACCGATCCGGAGAACAGGAACGACTCCTGCGTCACCATCACGACGTTGCGACGCAGGTCCTCGTCACCGATCTCCCGCATGTCGACGCCGTCGAGGCGGACGGCTCCGGCCGTCGGATCGTAGAAGCGCGCCAACAACTTTCCCAGTGTCGACTTGCCTGCTCCGGTGGCTCCGACCATCGCGACCACCTGTCCGGCGGGTACGTGCAGCGAGAATTCCGGCAGCACGTCGCGTTCCGAACCGTAGGAGAAGTGGACGTCGTCGAACGTGATGTCGCCCTTCGCCGTTCCGATCGATACCGGGTTCTTCGGGGCAACCACCGACGGTTCTTCCTCGAGTACCCCGGAGATCTTCTCCAGCGCAGCCGCGGCCGACTGGTAGGCGTTGAACACCATCGCCAGCTCGTCGAGTGGCCCGTAGAACCGGCGTAGATACAGCACGTAGGCCGCGA
Organism: Rhodococcoides navarretei; assembly: GCF_038069675.1. Lineage (NCBI taxonomy): Bacteria > Bacillati > Actinomycetota > Actinomycetes > Mycobacteriales > Nocardiaceae > Rhodococcoides > Rhodococcoides navarretei. Next base: position 432,405 of record NZ_JBBPCN010000001.1, on the reverse strand, counting down.
GAACACCGATGTCCATGTGGCCGTTGATCACTCGCCAGCTACCGAACACCAGAATGATCGCGAGCGTGACGTTGCCGATCCACCGCACGATGCCGGTGTAGCTCGCCATCCCGCGCAGCGCTGCGGTGGTGGCGTCCCGATACTCCGAATCCTCGGTGTTCAGAATGGCATCGTTGCGGCCCTCGCGCCGGAACACCTGCACCGCGCGGATGCCGCCCATGGACTCGACGAAGTGCACCACGACGCGTGCGATCGCCACCCGTGTTCGACGGTATCCCTGGCGTTGTCGCCGCTGCGACCATCGCGTGACGAGCACCAGCGGAACGAATCCGGCCAGCACGATCATCGCCATCGGTACGTCGAGGTACACCAGGATGATCGCGATCGACACCATCGACAGGATGGCTGTCAGGGCGTCGTTGAGCGCGCTCTCGAGCAGTGTCTGCAGAGATTCGACATCACTGGTCAGTCGCGAGATCAGCCGTCCCGAGGTGTAGTTCTCGTGGAAAGACAGGCTCAGCTTCTGGGCGTGGTCGAACACCCGTCCGCGCAGGTCGTAGAGGATGTTCTGGCTCAGCCGACCCGAGACGGTGAGAAATGCGTAGGTGGTGAACATCCCGAGCAGACCGAAGCCGGTGTAGCCGCCGACCGCCCACAGCATGGGACCCCAATCACCCTGTCCCGCAGCGCCGACGCCGTTGTCCAGTGCATAGGCGATGAACAGCGGACCGGCAACGTACGTGATGTTGTCGACCAGAATGATCAGGAAGGACAGCAGGGCCTGCTTCTTGTACGGGCGCACCAGCGAGGCGAGCAACCGACGAGAACGTCCGGCCAGCACCAGGTTTCCGGTGGCGTCGACCTCGGTCTCCTCGCCGCCGACGCCACGCCAATCCGCAACTGCGGTCTGCTCAGCCATGGACCGACCCCATCACCTCGCGGTACCGCGGCGACGACGCCAGCAGTCCCTCGTGTGTTCCCTGCTCCACGATTGTTCCGTTCTCGAGATAGAGCACTCGGTCGGCCAACGCTGCGGTCGACGGCCGGTGTGCCACCAGCACTGTCGTCGAGTGCGCCAACACGCGCCGCAATTCCTTCTGCACCTCTGCTTCGGTGTCCACGTCGAGCGCGGACAGCGGGTCGTCGAGCACCAATACCCGAGGCTTGCCCAGCACCGCCCGCGCCAGCGCGAGCCGCTGCCGCTGCCCGCCGGACAGACTCATGCCCTGCTCACCGATGCGAGTGGCCAGACCCCAGGGCAGCTGCTCGACGAAATCCGTTGCGTGCGCGATCTCCAAGGCCTCGGCGATCTCGGCATCGGATGCGCCGGGCGAACCGAGCGCGATGTTCTCGCGCGCACTGGCCGAGAACAACACCGGATCCTCGAACGCCACCGTGACGATCGAGCGGAGATCGGCCAACCGCATCGAGGCCACGTCGATGCCGTCGATGGTGATGGATCCCTCGGTGGCGTCGAACAGACGGGGTACGAGGTTCGTCAGCGCAGTCTTTCCACTGCCGGTATTGCCGACGAGTGCGACGGTCTCCCCCGGCTCGACAACGAAGCTGACGCCGGTGAGCAGCGGCGAGGACGCGTCGGGAAAGGTGAAACCGACGCGATCGAATTGCACTCGGCCACGGATTCTTTCGGGCAATTCGACGGGGTCGACCGGATCGGTCACGGTCTCGGGAGTGTCCATGATTTCCCAGTAGCGATCTGCTGCCGTGCGTGCATTGTTCAGCTCGGCCAGCAGGTAGCCGAACGATTCGATGGGCCACAGCAGGAAGGCCACGATGGCGATCGCCGCGACCAACGTGCCGACCGTCATCGTGCCCTGCACGATCGAGTACGTCCCCACGGCCAGAATCGCGCCGATGGTGATCGGTTGCAGCCCGACGATGACGGCCCAGATGATCGCGAGGTAGCGCACCTTCTTCAGCTCGGTCCCGCGCAGAGTACGAGCCTGCCGCAGAAACTGCTTGCCCAGGTGCGCACTTCGCCCGAAAGCCTTGAGGACGCGAATACCCTGGATGGATTCCTCGACCGTCGTCGTGACGTCGCCCGCCTGATCCTGAGCCTCACGGGCCACCACGCGATACAGCGTCTCGAACTTTGTGCAGGCGATCAGCAGCGGTATCGACGTCACCAGCATGATCAGCCCCAATTGCCAGGACTGCACCAGCAATACGCCGATGCCCACCACGAGCGTCACCGAGTTGATGATGATGAACGGACCGATGAAGGCCATGAACCGCCGCAGCGAACCGAGATCTGCGATGGCACGCGAGAGCAGCTGACCCGATTCCCAGCCCTCGTGAGCCGAGACCGAGAGTCGCTGCAGCTTGTCGAATACCGTTGCGCGCGCAGATATCTCGAATTGGCTCGACGGGCGGGAGACCAGGTAGCGGCGAACCCAGATACCGACTGCGTCGATGGTGCCGAGTAGCAGGACGAACGCCGCGGGCCACCAGACGGCAGAGAAATTGCGGTCGGTGATGGGGCCGTCGATGACGCGTTGCATCACCAGCGGAATCACCAGACCGGTCATGGTCGCGATCAACGAGACCACTATGGAGCCGATGTAGAACCACTTGTACGGCAGCAGAAACGGCGCGAAACGACGCAGTGAGCTGGGCGGCTTCGCGGTGTCCGGGTACGACTGATCGAGGGTTCGGGTTTCGGGATCGAGCACACCCGTAGACACAGGTTCTTCTCCTTATTGCTGTGCTCGCATGATTTCATTGCACAGGCTCAGTTTCCAACCGATTTTTCGGCCCTCGCATTCCAGTGTGAAACCTCGAGCACGGTCGAGGTCAAGCGCGACTACCGTCGATGTCCACAATTTGTGCCCGCCCACGGCATCCCGCTTCCGGGCACAAATAGTGGACACTCAGCGCACCGACTCTCGAGTACCGTAGGACCGTCGGGCGAGAGAAGGGCACACGTGAGCGCACGGTCGATGGTCGGGTTGTTCGCGGGGATCGGCGGGCTCGAGCTGGGGTTGGCCGACGCGGGGTGGACGACGCAGTTGCTGTGCGAGATCGATCCCGGTGCCGGAGCCGTCCTACGAGCGCGGATGCCCGAGATACCCCTGCACACCGACGTCACCACGCTCCGAAGCCTGCCCGCCGACACCGAACTCGTCGCCGCGGGCTTCCCGTGTCAGGACCTCTCCCAGGCCGGCCGCACGGCAGGTATCACCGGTGCCCGTTCCGGGTTGGTGGACGAGGTGTTTCGGCTGGTCTCGCGTCGACGCGGTCCGCGGTGGCTGCTGATGGAGAACGTGCCCTTCATGCTGCAGCTCGGCCGCGGGGCCGCCATGCGACACATCACAGATGCGCTGGAGGACCTCGGCTACATGTGGGCCTACCGCGTCGTCGACGCCCGTGCGTTCGGTTTGCCGCAGCGTCGGCAGCGGGTGGTGATGCTGGCCTCGCGCACCGACGATCCGCGCGAGGTGCTGTTCTCGCAGGATGCAGGCCCGCTGCCCGACGGCGATCCGAGCACCCAGCCGTGCGGCTTCTACTGGACCGAGGGCGTTCGCGGCCTGGGCTGGGCCGTCAATGCGGTCCCGACGCTCAAGGGCGGATCCTCGCTGGGCATCGCCAGTCCCCCGGCCGTTCGGCTGCCGTCCGGGGAGATCGTCACTCCCGGCATCATCGGGGCCGAGCGACTGCAGGGCTTCGATCCCGAGTGGACACTGCCCGCCGTCCAGCAGCCGGGCGTCCGCAGTGGGCATCGGTGGAAGCTCGTCGGCAACGCCGTCAGTGTGCGGATGGCGTCATGGGCGGCGAGAGCACTCGACGATCCCAAGCCGTACGACGCCTCGAACGATCTGGCTCTTCTTCCCGGGCAGGCCTGGCCGACAGCGGCGTGGGGCCGTGATCGCACCAGCTACCGGGTCGCCGTGTCGACCATGCCGGTGCACGAGCCCTACGAGGATCTGATCGGCTTTCTGGACGACTCGAAACTGCTGTCGGCACGCGCGACGGCTGGCTTCCTCAAGCGCGCCCGAGCCGGCAGCCTGCGTTTCGCCCCAGGGTTTCTCGACGACCTCGACGCCCACCTCGAGCGCATGGGCGGGTACGCCGATCGGGTTCCGGTGTGAGCGCAGACCGGCCCGCCACCGACGCCAGAACCAGTGCGCGACTGAGCAAGCAGAAACGCCGCGACACCAAACCCGAGGTGGCGCTGCGGCGAGCGCTGCACCGACGAGGCCTGCGCTATTTCGTCGATCGCGCTCCGCTGAAGGGCATGCGGCGTCGGGCAGATCTGGTCTTTCCCAAACGCAAGGTCGCGGTCTACGTCGACGGCTGTTTCTGGCACAGCTGCCCGGTGCACGCCACCAAACCCCGCAACAACGCGCAGTGGTGGGCCGACAAATTGGCGGCCAACGTCGCACGCGATCGCGACACCGACAGGCGATTGATCGACGAGGGCTGGCGCGTCGTACGAATCTGGGAACACGAGGACCCCGCCGAGGCAGCCGACCGCGTGGTCGACGAACTTGCCGCAGAATAGTTCGGCTCCACTCCCGCTTGAAACCATTTCGAGCCCCCGCGCGTCCAACCCCATGATCGGTTGATTCGAGTTCGGGGGAAAACGGTGCGTAGAAATTGGTTGCTCGCGGCTGTAGCGCTGGCGATGTCCGTAACGACGAGTGGATGCGCGGTGGTCCTGCTGGGCAACGCGTCCTCGGCGGGCGGTTCTTCGCCGCAGAACCGGTACGGGTTCGAGATGTCCGAGGCGGACCAATACCTCACGGATTCGGCAGAATTCGTGCGCAGCCTCGACCCCTGCGGCTTTCTCACCGAAGACGATCTCGCCGCCTTGGGCACAGTGGTGCAGCTGCGGCCCGACGGCGAGTTGAGCACGTGCACAGCCGAGCTGATCACCGGGCAGTCGACGGTCACCGACTCCGTCACGATCAATCTCGACGCATACGCACCCGACCCCGACGATCCGGACATCGAGGAGGTCACGATCGGCGGCCAGCAGGTGTACGTGAACGACCTTTCGACCTCCTCGTGCAACATCACCTTCCCGCTGCGCGAGGTGTTCGACGGTGCCGACTCGGGGATCATGGACGGCTTCCGCACCAAGTCCGGTCGCAGCTACGCCCGCATCGAGGTCTATCGCCCCTACGAGGATGCGTGCCCCTCGGCGACACCATTCGCGCAGTCAGCCCTCGGTCTACTGGACGACCCCCCGCTCCGTGCCGACTCCAAGTACAACCTTCCCCTCGCCACCAAAGATCCGTGCGGAGTCCTCGAGCACCTGCCCGCCACGTGGACGGTGGACCGGTGGAGTCCTGATGCGGATCCATACGGGTGCACCTTCACGGCATCCTCGGCATCGCTGGACGAAAACCTCGTCATGCTCGACGTATCGCTCGAATATGTCTCCGGCGACACTCGCGCCGAAGACCCCGATACCGTCCGGCAGGGCGATTACTCCGTCTACACGCGCGAACTGGCTTCGACCTGTATCGCAGACATCGAGGTGGGCAACCCCGTACTCGGCATGCCCGAGACAGACGACTCCGCCGCGCGCGACGCCCGCACGGTGCCCACAGTGTCCGTCATGGCGGACGGCTGCGACTCCGCGGTCGCACTGGCGGTGGCAGCTGCCGATGTGCTCACTGGCTAGCCTTGGTCGGTGCGTTCGAGATCCGAAGGCGTGGATATCCGCCGCAGAGTGGTGGCGATCTGCTCGATCCTCGCCGGACTGCTGTATTCCGCGTGGGTGGCCGAGTTCTTCCTCGACACCGGTCTCGACCCAGCCACGTCGTTCCTCAGCCAACTCGACGCCCGCGATCAGCCGTACCGCGAATTCTTCTCCACCGCAGACGTCGTCACGGGTTCGCTGATTATTCTCGCCGCGGTTCTCGGCTTCCTGGCAACCCCGCGTCGACGGCTTTTCGTCACCGGCTGGGTGGCGTCGGGCACCTTCGGTATCGCCACCATCGCCGACGCGAAACTCCCCCTCGAGTGTGTGGCGGCCGACGATCCGAGTTGCCCGATCGAGCCGAGCGGATTGTTTCCGCAACTTCATCATCTGCACGCACTCACCAGCTCCGTCGCAGTGTTCGCGATCTTCACGGTCATGATCGCGTTCACGCTCGCCGCGTTCCGCTATGGGGTCTATCCCCTGCTTCGGACGCTCGGTGTCGCAGTACTGGCTGTCACGACGCTGGCCACCGCATGGCTACTGATCGCCGACAATCTGCCCGGTAACCACGGCCTCGGCATCGCGCAACGGGTTCAGGTGGGCGGCATGTCGGCGTATCTGGTGGTGCTGGGGTGTGCGCTTAGACTCGGCGCATGTCTTTCACCGCGACCGAACTGACCGGTTCCAAGGTAGAGCAGTACGAGCAGCTCACCGAGCAGGCCCGTGGCCTCGTATACGAGGAATCGAACCTGATCGCCAACGCAGCCAATCTCTCTGCGCTGGTGTATCACGCTCTGCCCGAGGTCAATTGGGTCGGCTTCTACCTGTACGACGGCACCGAACTGGTGGTCGGGCCGTTTCAGGGTCAGCCCGCCTGCGTGCGCATCGCTCTGGACAAGGGCGTCTGTGGCGCGGCGGCGAGCACCCGCGAAACACAACGAGTCGCCGACGTCCATGCCTTCCCCGGCCACATTGCGTGCGACGCCGACACTCGCTCCGAGGTGGTCGTACCGCTGTACCAGGGCGAGACCCTGATCGGGGTGTTCGACCTGGACAGCCCCGTGCCGGACCGCTTCGACGCCGACGATCAGGCCGGCCTCGAAGCGATCGCCGCGGTGTTCGTCAACTCGCTCGGCTAGAGGGCACCTGCTGCGGCCTCGAAGAACCAGGCCAAGACCAGCGCACCCGGATCCACGACGCCTCGCGCGGCCTCACCGACATAGCTGGCGCGGCCGCGGTTGGCGGTGATGTCCTTCGTCGATTCGGCTCCGGCCTTCGCGGCGTCGGCTGCATTCTGCAGGGTGCCGCCGTCCTTCTCGAGCGCATCGACGGCAGGGGCGATGGCGTCGACCATCGTCTTGTCGCCCACCCGGGCTCCACCGAGTTCGGTGATGCTGTCGAGCCCGGCACGGGCGGCCTTTCCGACAGCCGCGAGATCGGGCTCGGATTCCAGCATCGTCCGATAGAACTGGCGGAACCAGATGCCGAACAGCGCGCCCGACGTGCCGCCCGCGTGCCCCAGGTAGGCCTCGCTCACTGCCTCGAATACCGTTGCTGCCGAGTAGTTTTCCTTGACAGCGTCCAGATCGAGTTGTTCGAGGGCGGCCACCATGTTGGTTCCGAAGTCACCGTCGCCGGCCTTCCGGTCCAAGTCGGTCAGAGCAGGCTCTTCGTCCAGCACGCGCTGGGCCCACGTTCCGATCCACGTCGACACGAACGCCGATACGGCCCCGGTGTCGGAGGGCTCGAACGTGGGTCCGAATCCGCCGCGTTCGGCCACCGGTTTCGCGCCACGACTGTGAGCGTTGGGCCAGCCGGGTGCGTCGGTGGGCGCGTCCCAGAGTTCGAGCATCTCGTCGTCCGCACGCACGAGGGTGATCGAGGCACCGCCCATGTTCAATGCGGTGACGAAACTGCCGACGAGCGAGCGGGCTATCTCGATCCCTTTGCCGTGCAGGTACTCCGAGAGTTCGCCGAACAACAGGTGCAGCTCCAACGGGTGCGTTGCCCCGAGCCCGTTGACGACCGCGACTACCGAGTCGCCCGAGTCCAAGCCGAGGGACTCGACGACGGGATCGGTCAGTTTCGCAACGATCTCCTGGGCGGGCAGGCGGGGCACCCGATCCGTTCCACGCTCCCCGTGGATTCCGATGCCCAGTTCGATGTCCTCCGAGGCCAAGTCGAACGACGGTCCGTCGGCACCCGGCAGCGTCGGCGGGTTCAGTGCGACCGCCATGCTGCGTGCGTTCTCCGCTGTTCGACGCCCAAGCGCGACTATCGCCTGCAGGCTGTCTCCGCGTTCTGCCGCTGCGCCGCAGACCTTTTCGACAACGATGGTCGCTGCGGTGCCGCGTCGACCGGGTCCGTCCTCACTCTCGCTGGCCACGTCGTCGTCGACGAGAACGACGTCCGCGACGATGCCATCCTCCTGCAACAACTCTCGGGCGATGCTGAAGTTCATCACATCGCCGGTGTAGTTCTTGACGATATGCACTACCCCGCCGCCGGCGTCCACGGCCTTGGATGCCTCGTGCACCTGGAGGGCGTTGGGTGAGGTGAACACCAAGCCCGGGCATGCGCCGGTCAGCATGCCGCGACCGATGAATCCAGCGTGCAGTGGCTCGTGGCCGGACCCGCCACCGGACAGCAGGGCGACCTGACCGTCGGAGATGCGGTAGCGCCGGGTCAGAAATCCGGGGTCGGCATGCCAGGTGACGTCGTCGGTGGCGGCGACGAAGCCGCGGAGGGCGTCGGCGACGAATGTTCGAGGGGAATTGGAGAACATGACTCCACCCTAACCACCTGCGCCGCGTGCCTTCGTCGGTTCTGCGAGACGGATACAGTCGGGGCATGACTACCGAGACCTGGACGCTCGACGCATCGGACGGCGGGCAGCTGGCTGTTCGGACGGATGTCACCGGAAGGGCATCCAAGATGGGCCATCGTCTGACGATTGCGGTGACATCCTGGACTGCGACAGTCGAGTGGTCCGGGGACGCACCTGCCGCGGTGTCCCTGACAGCCGAGGTCGGCTCACTCGAGGTGATCCACGGCGAGGGCGGACTGACACCCCTGATCGGGCCGGAGAAGATCGTGGCAAAAGGCAACGCGCTCAAGACCTTCGATGCCGATCGATATCCAACCATTCGATTCCAGTCGTCGGAAGTTACTTCTGCCGACTCCGGGTTTCGACTGGTCGGTACGGCCGAAATACACGGTGTCTCGAGGGAGATCGCGGTGGATGTGACCGCCTCCGACCTCGGCGATCGATGGCACATCGAGTCCGAAACCACTGTGCGGCAATCTGATTACAAGATCAGGCCGTATTCGCAGATGTTCGGAGCCATGAAAGTGGTGGACGAGGTGATCGTGACGTTCGACGCCGAGTATCGCAAGCCCTGAGCCTTTTCAATTCACCTGCAATGGTGGACACTACGGCGGTGAGTCGAAATCGTTGGATGACCGGATCATGCGTATCAGCCCTGGCGCTGGCCGCAGCCCTGACCGCGGGTTGCAGCAGTCCAGCGACCACGTCCCCGGACGGACCTCCCGGAGTGAACGTCAACGGCGTGGGAGAAGTCCAGGGAGCGCCGGATACGTTGACCACCCAGATCGGCGTTCAGGCCACGGCCGAGGACGTCACCGCCGCCATCGAACAGGCCAATACTGCGGTCGCCGAGGTGACCGACGCGGTGATTGCCGCCGGCGTCGCGCGCGAGGACATTCAGACGCAGCAGGTGTCGATCGATCCGCAGTACTCCGGCGCGCTGCCGGGCGGCACCTCGGACATCTCCGGATATCAGGCCACCAACACCCTGCAGGTCACGGTGCGTGACTTGTCGACGGCATCCACAGTCCTGGGCGACGCCACCTCGGCCGGCGGCAACGCGACCCGGATCTCGGGGGTCTCCTTCGAGATCGACGACGATTCCGAGCTGATCACCGATGCTCGGTCCAGAGCCTTCGCCGACGCCCGCGACCGGGCCGAGCAGTACGCGACGCTCGCAGGCGGCGAACTCGGTGACGTTCTGTCGATCACCGAGTCGATCACCGGCCAGGAGCAACCGACGAGCTTTCGCGACTCCGCTTCGTTCGACATGGCAGTGCCCATCGAACCGGGACAGCAGACCGTCAGCGTGTCCGTCCAGGTGAAGTGGGCGTTGAACTAGCGGAGTGAGTTGCTGCCGCTGCAACGGTTGCTCCACTGAAGAGGTTGCAGACGGGGATCCGCCGACTCACGTCCCGGAGTGGAGCGAAAGTTGCAGGTCGACTATCCGGCTTGCGGTGGCGGCAAGCGATAGTTCACCGGCGTCGCCGAGAAGTCCAGAGGATTACGGACGCCGTCGGACGCGGCTCCCGGAACCTGGACCCGCGGTTCGAGCCCCAGCGATTCCGCGAACGCGAACGCCTCCTCGATGGAATTGACCGGCCCTGCGGGAACGTTGCGGGCCATCAGTTCTCGATACCATTCGTCGGCGGTACGCGTCTGCAACGCCGAGTTCAGGGTGTCGACCAGCAGATCTCGATGTTCGACGCGCGCCGAATTGGACGAGAAACGGTGATCCGCAGCCATATCCGGGGTACCCAGCACTTCGACCAATGCCTGGAACTGCCGATCGTTTCCCACCGCCAGCGCCAGCGGGCGATCGGCAGTCTCGAACACTTCGTACGGCACGAGCGAGGGATGCTTGTTACCCATCGGCACGGGCACGACGCCTGCTCCGAGATAGGCCGCCGACTGGTTGCTCAACGCGGACAGCACCGACGCCATCAGCGAGGTATGTACCTGCTGGCCCGCACCGGTGTTCGTTCGATGATGCAGTGCGGCAAGGATTCCGCTGAGCGCGTGGAGTCCGGTGACGATGTCGACCATCGCCACACCCACTTTCGTGGGAGACGAGGCATCGGAACCAGTGACGCTCATCAACCCGCCGACCGCCTGGACCACCAGGTCGTATCCCGGCAGCGCTGCACCTCCACCGGTACCGAATCCGGTGATCGAGCAGTAGATCAGACCGGGGTTCGTGTGCGAGAGCGTCGAGTAACCCAGCCCCAGCCGGTCCATCGCACCGGCTCGGAAGTTCTCGATCAGGATGTCCGCGCCCGCGACGATCTCACGTGCCTCGGCGCAGCCGGCCTCGGACTGCAGGTCGATGACACGCGAGGTCTTGTTGCGGTTGACGGAGTTGAAATACGTTGCTGTACCGGCGGAGTCGTACGGCGGACCCCACGAACGGGTGTCGTCGCCGGTGCCGGGCCGCTCGATCTTGATGACCTCGGCACCCATGTCGCCGAGCATCATCGTCGCGTACGGGCCTGCGAGTACGCGCGAGAAATCCGCGACGACGAGCCCTTCGAGTGGACCGGTGGCATTCGTCATCGGTCCACTGTATTGCGCGACAGGCTGCGGATCAGGTCAGGTCCGGAACGAACGCTCCCAGGACGGCAACCATCGTCTCCACGATCTGCTCGATGGGTGGGCGAGGAGGAGCGGTACGGGACCAGTCGGAGACGATCTCGGTGAGCGCTCCGAGGAATGCCGTTGCAGCCGAACGGTATCCACCCGGGGGAACAAAGTCGGGACCGACTTCCGAACGCAGGGTGTTCTCGAAGAACTCCACCCACTGTGCACGACGGCGCGCCCGGTGCTGTTCGACGGCATCGCTGACACCCAACATCTCCAGATAGGAAATCCGCGCTCGGCGTGGATCGTTTCCGATCGATCCCACCAGGGCCGTCATCGCGGCAACGACCAGGGCGCGACGATCTCGGTCGACCTGATCGTCGAGGGCGGCCACGACGGCGGCCAGCGCATCGTCTTGGATCAGGTCGTAGACGTCCACGAGCAGCGCCTCACGGTTGGCGAACGCACTGTAGAACTGGCTGCGTGCCAGACCGGCAGCAACGCAGATATCCGACACCGAGGTGGCTGCGTAGCCGCGTACCCCGATGACCTCGATTCCGGCCTGCAAGAACCGTGCACGACGATCGGCTTTCCGAGCAGAGGAGGATTGTCCGGCGTAGATGCGGCCCTGATCATCGGCGACAGTCACCGAGGGAGTCTACAGGCGACAGACCGTTCGCAGCCCCGTCGACGTTGGGTTCCATCACGACCCGATCGGCTTACCGAACAGGCCTGCGATTATCTCGCCTACAGCATCGACGAAGAGCGGGTGTGCACGCGTGTCGAGCGCCATCGAGCCGACATCGTTGGTTCGGCAACCCGGTTCCACCGGAACACCGGCGAATCGGTCGCGCATCCACAAGACCGCGCTCGGAAAGGCGATCAGCTCCAGGGTGATGTGCTCGCTGAAGTGATCGCGGGTGTACGTGACATCGGCACCGGGACGGCTGCAGTACGAGTCGACCATCGTGTTGACCGGTCCGATCGGCACCAGCCAATCCGGGTTGGAATGGTAGACGTAGAGCGGCATGTTCGGAGTGGTGCCACCGAGCTGCATCGCAGACAGGGCCTTCTTCACCACTGGTTGTTGAATCGGGTCCCCGTCGGTGTGGAGGAAGCCTTTGAGATTGACGAACGGCAGCAGCGCTGACGAGTAGCCGACACAGAGATTGTCCTTGGCTGCGAACAACGCCCTGCCGAACGGGTCGATGTGTTCGTCGATGAAGCCGGCCAACTCGGGATCTTCGCGACTGGCACCGATGATTCCGGCGGCGACGATGCCCGAGCCCAGAGTGTTGTTCGCATTGTCGACCAATGCCCCGAGTTCGGCCGGGGTGCCGCCCTCGGTGACTCCGACGATATCGAGCTCGGGAGCGTAACTTCCAGCCAGTTCGGCTGCATGTCCGGTGGCTATCGCGCCGCCGGAGTAGCCGCTCATCCCCACCTTGGTGGCCTGACCGGCCAGCTGCATCGGCGCGAAGTTCTCGGCCGCTCGGATGCCGTCGAGGGTGATCCGACCGGCGACCGGCCCTGCGGCGAACGAGTTGTTCGGGCCTTGATGATCGGGTACCGACACCGCCCATCCTTGGGCCAACGCTGCCTGCACCTCGAGGAATTGAGCACCCGACGTCACCGCGCCGGTCACCGGCCAGGGAATCGCGCCCGCACGCATCGCATACGAGGGCGCGCAGTACGCAGCGAGTGAATCCTCGGCCAGCTGGATGGAGATCAGCGGCCGCGGTGCCGCAGGCACGCCGCGGGGCTTGATGACCGTGGTCACCGCAGCTATCGGCTCGTCGCGTCCGTTGTTGGACCGGAACGACAACTGCCACGCGTCGACCTGAGTGGGAATGACGTTGAGGGTGGCCAGCTCGACGGGCCGTGCAGCGATGATCTGGCCTGGCGCGGCTGCGGCCACCACGTCGGCGGGCGGAAGGTAGAAGTCGGTGTCGAACTCCGGAATCTTCGGCCAGGTGAACGGTGCCAACGGTGGCTGAACCGTCACCTCGGGCGAATCGCTCGCCTCGGGTGCAGCGGCAGCGGGGGTGGTCATCGCGGCAACGGCTGCGGCCGCGGTCACCAGGCTGATCGCTACCCGCAGCGTCCAAGATCGGGCAGAAGACACGGCTGTACTCCTTCGCGCCGGACAACGGGGTCCACAGGAGGCGCGCCCGGCGACAGTTCGTAGCGCATCCGGCCATCTTGGACACCGATGTCCGAGATGGTGCTGAGAACTGTAGAGCGAAGTGGCGTGGATAACAATCCCCGGCTCGAAAAGAATTCAGAAGTGAATCTGTTCCAATTGCGACCGGCTGCGTCCAACCGTCACACGACCGAGAACGACCGCTTCGCCAAGCCGAACTGGAAGCCGGTGATCGCCGTGGTAACCGGCGCCTCGGGATTTTCGGCAGCACCGAGGGTCACGAACAGCGGAGTGAAATGTTCGACGGTGGGGTGGGCATAGGGCATTCCCGGCGCGGCGCTACGGAAGTCCGCCAAGGTGTCGACGTCACCGCGGGACAACGCGTCCGCGGCCCAGAGATCGAAGTCCTCGGACCATGTCGGCACTGTGTTGGTCACGAAGTTCTCCCGCGACAGGAACGGCAGTCCGTGCGTCATGAAACCCGAACCGATGACCAACACCCCTTCGGCTCGAAGTTCCTTCAGCGCAACGCCTATCGCCATCAGCCGGTCGGGGGCATGCGTCGGCAGGCTCAACTGCAGAACGGGAACATCGGCGTACGGGTACATCACCTTCAGCGGCACCCAGGCACCGTGATCGAGTCCGCGTGAGGTGTGGCGGTGCAGGTTCTCCGACGCCGGGATGGCCGCGGCAATGCGAGCAGCCAAGACCTCGGCGTCGGGCGTCCGGTATTCCATCGAGAAGTAGCGTTGCGCGAATCCGCCGAAGTCGTAGACCAGCGGAGTTGCGGCCGCCGATGCGGACAGGCTCAGCGGGGCCTCTTCCCAGTGCGCGCTGACGATGAGAATCGCCTTCGGCTTGGGCATCGACTGCGACCAGGTGAAGAGTTCGTTCATCCAGAGCGCGTCGTCGAAGACCGGGGGTGCACCGTGGCTGATGTAGAGGGCAGGCATCGGACCATCGTTCGGGGTCCACATCTGCTGCGACCGGCTCACGGGTGCTGTGTCGGCGAGAAATGCGTCGAACGCTGCGCCCGCGACCGGCGGGTTGATCACGGATGTCATGGCGGGTCCTTCGAAGTGCCTAGGTTGAACCTTCAAGTTAGCACCGATCGGGCATTCCAGCCAGCATCGCTACGCTCGGCTGTATGCCGGACGCCGTCTATCGCGCTCCCATGCCGAACGGTGTCGAGCGCGCCCTCACCTACGGACTCTGCGGCATGTCGGCCGACGACGAACGATCGCTACGACGCGTCGAGCGCTTCGAGCAGGTCCCGGACGGATCTTTCGTCTGGACGCGTACCGAGAGCGGCGAGTTCTTTCTCGGCCGAATTTCCGGCCCACTGCGGGAAGATCGCAGCGCCGACGCGGTGTTGTCGAACATGATCTTCGTACGGAACTGCGAGTGGACGAGCGAGCCGATTCCCGAGCACGAGGTACCCGCCGCCACGCTTCGGACATTCGCGCGCGGCGGGCGAAACTTTCAGCAGACACACGACCCTCAGGTCGCCGCGGAGTCGGCTAGCGTGTGGCGAGCGCGAGGTCGCTGACCTGGGGATCGATCTGCACGACGGCGTAGCCCTGAATCTCGAACTTGTTCTCGCCCTCGGGTGGTCCGAGCACGGCACGGACGATCAGCGTCGCGGCGGCAGCGACGAGTGCGATCACGACGACCACCGCTGCCACGATCAGCAGGGTCCGTGGGCCACCGAACAGGTTCTTCGAGCTCATGAGTCCATCATGAACCCTCCTGGAAGAGAGACGAATCGCGCGTACCGAAGTAATAAAGGTGTTGATCAGATGAGTTCGTGGTTACAGTAAATCCGTGACCGACGCACCCGAGCCCGACTTCTGGTCGTTCATCGAGACCGCCAACACCACGCTGGCCCGGGACTACGGGTTCGAGCATCAGCTGGCCACCGAGGTTCTGCTGACGCTCAACCGGGCGTCGAACATCGTCACCTACGACTTGGAAGCGACGGTTCATCGCCCCCGAGGCTGGTCGTGGTCGTCGTTTCGACTGATGTTCGTGACGTGGCTGGCAGGCCCGATCGAACCCCGACGAGCCGCCGAACTGACCGGTATGAGCCGCGCGGCCGTGTCCAACCTGTCCAAGACACTCATCACCGGCGGCCTGCTCGCCAGTACGCCCGACGAGAAGGACGGGCGTTCGGTGCGCCTTGCCCTCACCGCGCAGGGGCACGACGAGATGGTCGAGGCGTTCGCCGAACAGAACGAACGGGAGAACGCGTGGGCCAGTGCGCTCACCGAACCCGAACAGCGGATCCTGGTGATGCTGTTGACCAAACTCATCACTCACCGCAGCCAGTTCGACGTCCGGGGACGCAACTGATGGTTGCGTAGATCACGTCAAAGTAGTTAATGTATTTATTACAAGCCTGAACAGAGCACAGGAGCGACGACGTGGCCTACTACCGGCAGCTCGGATCGATACCGCCGAAGCGGCACACCCAGCACCGAACGCCGGACGGCAATCTCTACTACGAGGAGCTGATGGGCGAAGAGGGCTTCTCCTCGGACTCGTCCCTGCTGTACCACCGCCACATACCGTCGGCCATCGTCGACGCCACGGTCTGGGACCTCCCCGATCACTCGACCACTCCCAATCATCCGCTCAAGCCCCGACATCTGAAATTGCACGACCTGTTTCCGGAGTCCGTTGTTGCCGACACCGACGTGGTCACCGGACGACGCCTCGTCCTCGGCAATGCCGACGTCAGACTGTCCTACGTCGTTGCCTCGAAAACCTCACCGCTGTATCGCAATTCGATCGGTGACGAAATGGTCTACATCGAATCCGGTTCTGCCACCGTGGAAACGGTATTCGGGGCGCTGCAGGCACGGCAGGGTGACTACGTTCTCATTCCGCGCGCGACGACGCACCGTTGGATTCCCGACGGTCCAGTTCGCGCCTATGCCGTCGAGGCCAACAGTCACATCGCGCCGCCGAAGCGCTTCCTGTCGAAGTACGGCCAGTTGCTCGAAAACGCTCCCTACTGTGAACGCGATCTGCACGGCCCCACCGAGCCTCTACTCACCGACGGCAGCGACGTGGAAGTGCTTGTCAAACATCGCGGTTCGACGGGCATTGTCGGAACCCGATTCGTCTACCCCAACCATCCGTTCGACGTAGTGGGCTGGGATGGCTGCCTGTACCCGTACACGTTCAACATCTCCGACTACGAACCACTCACCGGCCGTGTGCATCAACCACCGCCGGCACATCAGGCATTCGAGGGGGCCAACTTCGTGATCTGTAATTTCGTTCCGCGCAAGGTCGACTACCACCCACTGGCAATCCCGGTGCCGTACTACCATTCCAATGTCGACTCCGACGAAATCATGTTCTACGTCGGCGGCGACTACGAGGCCCGTAAGGGTTCCGGAATCGGCCAGGGTTCCATCTCGGTACATCCGGGCGGTCACGCTCATGGGCCGCAACCAGGAGCGTACGAACGCAGTATCGGTGCCGAGTTCTTCGACGAACTGGCCGTCATGGTCGATACCTTCCGTCCGCTCGAACTCGGCGAGGGCGCTCTCGCGTGCGAGGACGCTGGATACGCGTGGACCTGGGCCGGCCGGGGGCCGAACCGATGATCCCGAAGTTCTTCCATCGCCTGTGCGACGACGCCGCTGTCTTCCCTCCCGGTGACGCGCCGCTCGATGTTGCTGTGCGCCAACACCTCGAGCACCGGGCCAGTGCCTTCGCAGACCTTGTCGGCCCGCTGGTCGTTCCGATGGATCGGGTGAACGAGCTGGACCTGGGTGCTCGGATGGAAGTGGCGTTGACCGCACCTGCCGGCCCCGGCACCGTGGAGGCAGGCCTACGCGCCGCCGACCGCACCGCTGGCGTGACGGTGGTATCCATCGAAGTCGCCGTCCCCGAAGGCACGAACATCGATGCCCTGCGCACCATCACTCAGGACCTCGACATCTACGTCGAGATCCCCCGAGATGACCGACGAGACGACATCTTCGACGCCGTCGACGAGTTCGGGTATCGCGCCAAATTCAGGACCGGCGGCGTCACGGCCGACCAGTATCCGGACGAACGGGAACTCGCTGCGTCCATCTACGAGGCGGCACGGCGCGAGGTCCACTTCAAAGCCACCGCGGGTCTGCACCATGCTGCCCGTAATACCGATCCCGACAGCGGATTCGAGCAGCACGGTTTCCTCAACGTGATCCTTGCGGCCGAAGCCGCGCACAGCGGCGCTCGCGTCGGTGAGCTCGAGAAGATACTGGCGATTCGAGATGCCGACGTCCTCGCCGGGCTCGTCGCCGGGATCGAGGGCCAACGCGCCTTCGCATCGTTCGGCACCTGCAGCATCCGTGAACCCCTGGACGATCTCGTCCGCCTCGGACTCGTCCCACCTCTGTGAACCAAGGAGCGCGCCGTCCATGACGCACATCGACATCCCCGCCGATTCCGAGTTCGGAATCGACAACCTGCCCTACGGCATCTTCAGCACTCCGGGCACGGACGCTCGTGTCGGAGTTCGCTACGGCAACAACGTGATCGATCTTTCTGCGGCTTTGAATGATCCCGATTTTTCCTCATCCAGCCTCAATGCATTCATGGCCCGCGGACGAAGCCGCTGGGTCGAGGTCCGCGAGTCCGTCACCGCCATGATCGTCAGTGGCACGACCCCCGCGGAAGCAATCGTCTCGGTTTCCGATGTGACGATGCACCTGCCGTTCGAGGTGGCCGACTACGTGGACTTCTACGCCTCCGAGCACCACGCGTCCAACCTCGGCCGACTCTTTCGTCCCGATGCCGAACCGCTGCTACCGAATTGGAAGCACCTACCCGTTGCGTATCACGGCCGGGCCGGCACGGTTGTCGTCTCCGGTGCCGACGTCAGGCGGCCGTGCGGTCAACGCAAGGCACCCGACGAGGCGTCGCCCACCTTCGGCCCTAGTCGGCGACTGGACATCGAGGCGGAGATGGGCTTCGTCGTCGGCGTTCCGGCGGATGGTCCGATATCACCGGATGAGTTTTCCGAGCATGTCTTCGGTGCCGTCATCGTCAACGACTGGTCGGCTCGCGACATCCAGGCCTGGGAGTACGTGCCGCTGGGGCCGAACCTCGGTAAGAGTTTCGCGACGTCCATCTCGCCCTGGGTGGTGCCCTTGCTCGCTCTGGAGCAGGCGCGAACCTCGACGCCGGTGCAGGATCCCGAGCCGCTCGAGTACCTCCGCGAATCTCGTTCGTGGGCTTTGGATATCGACCTGACGGTCGCGTGGAACGGCCACGTCGTGTCCCACCCGCCCTACAGTGCGATGTACTGGTCCCCCGCTCAGATGCTGGCGCACGAGACCGTCAACGGTGCGACATCGCGAACCGGCGATCTGTTCGCCTCGGGCACCATCTCCGGGCCGGAGAAGAACCAGCGCGGCGCGTTCATCGAATTGACCTGGGGTGGAGCGGAACCGGTGTCGCTCGGTGCCGACACTCGAACGTTCCTCGAAGACGGCGACGAGGTGGTCATTGCCGCCAGCGCTCCGGGGCCGAATGGATCGCGAATCGGCTTCGGTGACGTCCGTGGCCGGATCTTGTCGGCCTGAGAGTCGCTATCTCGCGGTCAGCCCCACCATGGCTTCTTGGCCGCATCGAACGTGCCATCACGCTCCGCGATCGAGAGCCAACTGTCGACGTACTGCTGCATCACACCGTCTCCGCGTGGAAGCATGTATGCCTTCTGTGTGTGCGTGAACGGGTTGTCGGGATGAACAGCACACAGTTCGGGGTGTTCGTTCTGCACCCACAGGGTTTCCGACGCGTCCGTGGTCATGACATCGGCGCGGCCGGCGATGATTTCATCGAAGATGGCGTTGTTGTCCGCGAACCGAATGATCTCACCGTTCGGGTAATTCGCTTCGGCGAACTTCTCGTTGGTCGCACCGGGCGGGGTGATCGACCGGACTCCTGCCCGGTTGATCTCGTCGATCGTGTCGTACTTGTCGACGTTGGTGCACAACGTGATCGGCGTCTTTCCATCCTCCACGGTGGCCGACGAGAAAAAGGCTATCGCAGCACGGTCCGTCGATACAGTAACGCCTCCCACCGCGATATCGCACTGGTCGAGAAAGTCCTGACTGAGGTTCGGCCACGTAGTTTGCACGTATTCGACCTTCACATCCATCCGGGAGGCAAGGTCCTCGACCATCGTGATGTCGATTCCCTCGTATTCCTGGGTGGTGGGGTCGAGGTACGAATACGGTCGATAATCACCTGTCGTGCACACTTTCAGCGTTCCACTCTCGAGTACAGAATCCAGCCTCGACGTGGCTGCGGGTGACTCCATGGCCTCGCCAGCGTCGCTCGACCCGCTGCAGGCACCGAGCACGCCCACGCAGAGCGCCATCCCGGCGGCGGTCAGGGTAGACGAGAGCGTGGCGGTTCTGTTCATGACCGAATCTCCTCGAGACAAGGGGTGCCGTGCGGCGCATACCGCACATTTGACTTCGTGCAGGGAGCATGTTCACAACCGATCGTTCGGTCTGAAAAGAACTCTATCCAGTCTTCGTTCCACACGTGTCGAATTGGGAGAATCGACGATCCTCCGCCAGCCCGCCTACCGTTTCGTGTGCGAGTCGCGATACGCCGGAGCCTTCGGTGCGCGATCCAGCTCTGCGGTGTTCAGCAACGGCATCGTGCGAAATTCGACCAGTTCCGACAGCACCACCACACTGGTCGACCGCGCTATGGTCCGAGATTGGTTGAGCACGATCAGAGTTCGTTGCAGATCGTCGTGGGACGCCGCTGCGACTCGACACAGCACATCACCGGCACCGGTTGTCGCGAAGGCTTCCAGCACACCGGGTATCTGCTCCAAAGTGGCGACCACGTCGCCAAGTGCGCCTTGAGCGATCTCCAACGTGACGAACGCCTGCACGCCGTAACCGGCTGCAGCCAAGCCAATTCGAGGATGGTAGCCCGTGATGACGCCGGTGTCTTCGAGTCGCTGCAGACGGGCCGACACCGTCGCGCGTGCCACACCGAGCGTTCGCGACAGCTCGAGCACGCCGATCCTCGAATTGTCCTGCAGCGCAGCGAGCAATGCTCGATCCAGTTCGTCCAATGCGGAGTCCATGTAGCACCTCGTTAGTTTCTAGGCGAATTGTATAGCTACTCGGCCAACTGTCTACTCTATCTGCACAGCTCAGCTAGCAGATCGCTGGTCGATTGACAGCTTTGTTCCGCGGTGTTCGGCTGATTGCGACAGTTCGCGCAATCCGGATTCCAACAGGGAGCCCTCATGAGCCTCGACAACATCCTCAACGACGACGAAAGACTGGCCGATCTCGACGCCGATCAGCTTCGACAGCTCGTCGGACTGGTCGAGTACGACGACAAGCGAGATCCGTTCCCGGTCAGTGGCTGGGACGCCATCGTGTGGGTGGTCGGCAACGCGACGCAGACCGCGCATTTCTTCCAGTCCGCGTTCGGCATGGAGCTCGTTGCGTACTCCGGTCCGACGACCGGCCAACGTGACCACCATGCCTTCGTACTCAAATCCGCTGCAGTGCGTTTCGTCATCAAGGGAGCCGTCGACCCGGACAGTGATCTGGTGGCACACCACACGCGCCACGGCGACGGCGTCATCGACATCTCGCTGGCCGTTCCCGATGTCGACCGATGCATGGAGCATGCGCGAGCCCAGGGCGCGCGAGTACTGCACGAGCCGACCGACATGTCCGACGAGCACGGCACGGTCCGCACCGCGACCATCGCGACCTACGGCGACACCCGACACACCTTGGTCGATCGCTCTCGTTACACCGGCACTTATCTGCCCGGCTACGTACCGCGGACGTCGACGTTGCAGCGACCGGAAGGCGCTCCCAGGCGCATCTTCCAGGCTCTCGATCATGTGGTGGGCAACGTCGAGCTCGGCAAGATGGACGAGTGGGTCGACTTCTACCACCGAGTCATGGGCTTCACGAACATGGCCGAATTCGTCGGAGCCGATATCGCCACCGATTACTCGGCGTTGATGAGCAAGGTGGTCTCCAACGGCAACCACCGCGTGAAGTTCCCGCTGAACGAACCGGCCATCGCCAAGAAGCGCTCCCAGATCGACGAGTACCTCGAGTTCTACCGCGGCCCGGGCGCACAACATCTGGCGCTCGCGACCAACGACATCCTGGCCTCGGTCGACGCACTCCGCGCCGCCGGCGTCGAATTCCTCGCCACTCCCGATTCGTACTACGAGGATCCCGCATTACGCGCCCGTATCGGTAACGTGCGAGTGCCGATCGAAGAGTTGCAGAAGCGCGGAATTCTCGTCGACCGAGACGAGGACGGCTACCTCCTGCAGATCTTCACCAAGCCGCTGGTGGATCGCCCGACGGTGTTCTTCGAGCTCATCGAACGCCACGGCTCGCTCGGGTTCGGCATCGGTAACTTCAAGGCACTGTTCGAGGCCATCGAGCGCGAGCAGGACGCTCGCGGCAACTTCTGACTCGTGACCTGTTCGACGCCGCCCACTGTCAGCGTTCGGTGGGCGGCGTCGTTCGTCCCAGACCGCCTCGGTCCTCGTCGAAGATCAACCACGTGCGGGTGGCTCGGACTCCGTCGAGCGATTGCAGCCCTTCCAGCACCACCTGCCGCAGACTCTCGTTGTCGGGAGTCCTGATGAGTACCAGCACGTCGAAATCCCCTCCGAGTAAACTGAAATGGTCGACGAATTCCATCGCCCTCAGCCCCTCGGACACGGTCCGCCACGAATCCTGACGGATGGACAGCGCGATGAACGCCGAAGTCCCGAGTCCGGATGCTGCATGGTCGACCTGCACGGTGAACCGCTCGATGACACCCGCATCCTTCAGACGGTCGACGCGCGTATACGTATGTGCACGAGAGAGATTGAGACGATCGGCCAGCACCCGCATCGAGACCCGGCCGTCCGAGGTCAGCTCGGCGAGGATACGACGATCCGTGTCGTCCAATTCCACACGTCTCGAGACGTCGTCCATTCGTCCGCTCCTAGCTCGTGGTTCTTCGCCTCGACCCGACAGATAGTCAGTTCGCACCTGGAATGTCAGCAATATGTCTGCAATTCTACGACCATCGGACTTCTTCCTCATCGAATCGGCCAGAATCGCCGTACAAGCCGATTTCAGGAGAGTGCGACATGACGACCGTCGAGAAGGTTCCGGCAACGTCCTACCAACAGTTCATGCCTGCCGACCGTCCCGTGCAGTACCTCGCACCCGATGGGACGGGCGTGGACAGTGCCGCCCGCTACGCACACCCGTCGAACGAGCGTCTGCTCGAGATGTACCGCTCGATGGTGCATGGTCGCCGATTCGACCAGCAGGCAACGGCATTGACCAAGCAGGGCCGGCTCGCGGTCTATCCGTCCTCACGCGGACAGGAGGCATGTCAGATCGCCGCGGCCCTCTGCCTGGGCGAGCAGGACTGGATGTTCCCGACGTATCGTGACTCGATGGCTCTCGCGGCGCGAGGCGTCGACCAGGTGGAGTTGCTCGGCATGCTCGCCGGCTACTGGCACTGTGGTTACGATCCGACTTCCTACAAGGTCGCTCCCCAATGCACGCCTCTGGCAACACAATTGCTGCACGCGACCGGTTTCGCGTACGCCGAGGCCAAGCAGGGACGAGACACCATCGCCCTCGCGTTCTGCGGAGACGGAGCGACCAGCGAGGGCGACTTCCACGAGGCCCTGAACTTCGCCGCGGTGTTCCGGGCCCCGGTCATCTTCCTGGTCCAGAACAACGGATTCGCCATCAGTGTTCCGTTGGCACGGCAGAGTGCAGCTCCGTCGTTGTCGCACAAAGGCGTCGGCTACGGCATCGGCAGCGAGCAGGTCGACGGCAACGACCCGATCGCGATGATGGCCGTGATGGACGAGGCCGTGAAATACGTCCGAGCAGGCAAGGGACCGGTGGTCGTCGAGGCGCACACCTACCGCATGGACGCACACACCAATGCCGACGACGCCACGCGCTACCGCAAGGCAGACGAGGTCGAAGGGTGGCTGGCCCGAGATCCTCTCTCGCGCCTCGACTCCTACCTCGAAGCCCAGGGTCTGCTCACCGACGAGCTGCGCGAGCAGATGACGGTATCCGCCGACGCCGATGCCGCAGCACTTCGCGCAGGCATGAACGTCGACCAGGACGTCGACCCCGAGGACCTGTTCCGGTTCGTCTACTCCTCCCCCACCCCCGGCCTGACAGAACAACGCAATCAGGTCGCCGCCGAAATCGTTGCAGGAGAACTGTCATGACCACGATGACCATGGCCGGAGCCCTCAACGCCGCCCTGCGCGACGCGTTGACCGAAGACGAGAAGGTCGTCGTGTTCGGCGAGGACGTCGGCACGCTCGGCGGCGTCTTCCGCGTCACCGACGGCCTGACCCGAGACTTCGGCGACGACCGCTGCTTCGACACCCCACTTGCCGAGTCGGGGATCGTCGGATTCGCGATCGGCATGGCGATGTCGGGCTACAAGCCCGTCGTCGAGATGCAATTCGACGCCTTTGCCTACCCGGCTTTCGAGCAGATCGTGTCCCATGTTGCCAAGCTGCGCAATAGAACTCGCGGATCACTCACCGCGCCGATGGTCATTCGCATCCCGTTCGCGGGAGGTATCGGCGGCGTCGAGCATCACTGCGACTCGTCCGAGGCCTACTACGCCCACACCCCCGGGTTGAAGGTCGTCTCCCCGTCCACTGTCGCCGACGCGTACTCACTGATGCGTGACGCCATCGCCGACCCCGATCCGGTGATCTTCCTCGAACCGAAGCGGCTGTACTTCTCCAAGGACGACATCGAGCTGACCAAGACCGAGCCGATCGGCACCGCCGTCGTGCGCCGTGCCGGTACCGACGTCACGCTTCTCGCGTACGGACCCACCGTGTCGGTCGCCATGCAGGCAGCAGAGTTCGCGGCCGAGGACGGCCGGAGCGTCGAGGTCATCGACCTGCGATCGCTCAATCCGTTCGACGACGAGACCGTCGCAGCCTCGGTACGCAAGACCGGACGCTGCATCGTGATTCAGGAAGCACAGGGCTTCTCCGGTGTCGCGGCGGAGATCGCCTCGCGGGTATCCGAGCGTTGCTTCCATCACCTGCACGCTCCGGTACTACGCGTTACCGGACTCGATATCCCCTACCCTGCACCGAAACTCGAGCACTTCCACCTGCCGTCCGCGGATCGTGTTCTCGATGCGATGGACCGATTGCAGTGGAACGATGCTCCCGACCTCAGCAAGGCGGTCACGGTATGAGCATGCAGGTATTCCTGCTCCCTGACCTCGGTGAAGGATTGACCGAGGCCGAGATCGTGGAGTGGAAGGTCAAGCCCGGCGATACCGTCACCATCGATCAGGTCGTCGTCGAGGTCGAAACCGCGAAAGCCTCCGTGGAGGTGCCCTGCCCCTTCGAGGGCGTTGTCGGCGAACTGCATGCGGCCGAGGGCACCTCACTCGCCGTCGGCGCTCCACTGATCAGCATCACCGGCGGTGCGGTCGCCGATGTGTCCGCTGCCCATGAGCGTTACCGCGAAGAGGAAAGGGCTGGCTCGGGCAATGTGCTAATCGGCTACGGCACGGGACACGGCCCGACCGGCCGTCGCAAGAGAGCGGCTGCGCCGCAGGTGAGCGGAAGTTCGACCCAGGCTACGAATTTCCGCTCACGTGCACCGAAGGTGCTCTCCCCCATCGTTCGGAGCATGGCGTTGCAGGGTGGGCTGGATCTGGCGTCTATCGATGTCGCCGGCAGTCATGGAGTCATCACCCGAGCGGACGTGGAACGGGCACTGTCCTCGAGCACTCCCAGTGCCGAGGGGGTCACGCGAATCCCCATCACCGGGATTCGTAAGACCATCGCCGACAAGCTCTCTCGCAGTCGTTCGGAGATTCCCGAGGCGACCGTCTGGGTCGACGTCGACGCGACGGCTCTGCTGCAAGCCCGACGCGACCTCGACGCCTCCATCGACGGCGTGAAGGTGACGCTGCTGGCGGTGCTGGCCAAGCTGACGATGATCGCGCTGTCCAAGTTCCCCGAGCTCAACAGCACGGTCGATACTGCGGCGGGCGAGATCCTGCGATACGAGAACGTCGGACTCGGCATTGCCGCGCAGACCGATCGTGGACTCATGGTTCCCGTTGTGCCGCAGGCCGACAAAGCCGACCTGAAGGAACTTTCCGAGCGGTTGGTCGAGCTGACCGAGCTCGCGCGAACCGGCTCCCTGCCCGCAGCCCGGCTGAGCGGTGGAACATTCACGCTGAACAACTACGGAGTTTTCGGGGTCGACGGCTCGGCCGCGATCATCAACCATCCCGAAGCCGCGATCCTGGGCATCGGACGCATCATCGACCGGCCGTGGGTGGTCGACGGCCAATTGGCCGTCCGCAAAGTCGCGCAGCTGTCGTTGGCCTTCGACCACCGCGTGTGCGACGGCGGAGTGGCCGGCGGTTTCTTGCGCACCGTGGCCGATTTCGTCGAAAACCCCGTCGTGGCATTGGGATCCGTCCGATGAGTGACGTGGACGTTCTCATCCTCGGCGGCGGCTCCGGCGGATACTCCTGCGCCCTGCGTGCCGAACAACTCGGCCTGTCGGTCGCGCTGGTCGAGGAAGACAAGCTCGGGGGCACCTGCCTACATCGCGGATGCATCCCCACCAAAGCTCTCCTGCACACCGCCGAGGTGGTCGATGCGGTCCGCGGTGCGGCGCGTGTCGGCGTCACGGCATCGTTGACGGGTGTTGATATGCCTGCGGCACTGGGCTATCAGCGCAGTGTGGTCGCAGGCTTGTACTCCGGACTGCAGGGCCTGCTGAAGCGTCCGAACATCGAGATCGTCTCCGGCCGTGGTCAGGTGGTCGGTCCTCGCACCGTCGAGGTGGAGGGTCGACGCATCACCGGTGCCTCGCTGGTTCTCGCCACTGGGTCGTATTCACGCACCATTCCCGGTGTCGAACTGGGGCCGCGGGTGCTCACCAGCGACGGGGCGATGTCGTTGGATCGGGTGCCAGAGTCCGTCGTCGTACTGGGCGGCGGAGTCATCGGCATCGAATTCGCAAGCATCTGGGCCTCTTTCGGAGCCAAGGTCACCGTCGTCGAGGCCCTCGATCGCATCGTGCCGGGTGAAGACGAATGGTCGTCGAAGCAGCTGACCAAGGCACTACGCAAGCGCGGCATCGACATTCGTACCGGCACCAAGGTCGAGACCGTGACCGAATCTTCCGACGAGGTCGCAGTGGCGCTGTCATCCGGAGACACCCTCTCAGCCGATGTCGTGCTGGTGTCCGTCGGACGCGGCCCCCGCACCGACAGCTTGGGTTTGGCCGAGCAGGGCATCGCCACCGAACGGGGCTTCGTCACTGTCGACGACAATCTGCTCACCACCGCGGACGGCGTCTATGCCGTCGGCGACATCGTGGCGGGATATCAGTTGGCTCACCGCGGTTTTCAGCACGGCATGTTCGTTGCCGAGCACATCGCCGGCCTCGCCCCGGCACGTATCGACGGTGATCTCGTTCCGCGCGTGACCTATTCGCACCCCGAGGTCGCGTCGGTCGGCCTCACCGAGAAGGCCGCGGAGCAGAAGTACGGCATCGTCACCTCGGTGGTCTACGACCTCGGCGGCAACGGCAAGAGTCGCATCCTCGCCACCGCCGGTGGAGTCAAGGTTATTCGCGCACGCGACGACGGTCCCGTCGTCGGGGTTCACCTCGTCGGTGACCGCGTGGGCGAGCTGATCGGCGAGGCGCAACTCGCGGTTGCGTGGGAGGCCTTACCGTCGGAGGTCGGTAGTTTCGTGCACGCCCACCCCACGCAGAACGAAGCACTCGGTGAGGCAATGATGGCGCTGTCGGGACGGCCGTTGCACGCGCACAGCTGAATGCGACAGCTCAGTGGATTACGAGATCGATCACTTCGTCCTCAGTGAGATCGATTGCCGTCGAGTTGGTTCCTGTCCGGTTATTTTGGGATGCAACAACAATCGACCTCACCGCTGATTTGCTCGTGCGGAGAATGCAGCTCACTTCGGTTGAACAGGAGACTCCGCCTCGAGGTCGGCAAGCAGTTCCAGGAGGTCGGCCGTGGAGAGCTGTTCGATGAGTCGGTCGACGTCGTGGTCGTCGGCGACCGTCTCCGGGCGGTCGTCGAGGACCGGCACCGGTCCGGTGTCCTCGTCGAACTGGAGTTCGGCGAAGATGCGATCGACCAGCCCGCTCACCGTAATGCCCTTGAGCAGTTCCAGCACCGGCACGTCGACTGCGATGACCGCGGCGATCCTGGACTTCAATTCGATCGCCATCATGGAATCGAGACCGAGGTCATTCATCGTCGCGTCGCCGCCGACATCGTCGAGTGGCAGGTCGAACACGCCGGCGACGATCTGGGTCACGTAACCCGCAACGACGCCGAGCTGATCGGCCTCCGGCGTGTCTTTGAGCACGTCCAGTAACGAGAACCCAGCGCCCGCATCGTCACTCAGGGCGTCGGCCTTCCCCAATTCGGCGTAGATCGCAGGCAGCTGACCGGCCATACCGGTTTTACGAAGACGAGCCCAGTCCGCGGAGATGGCGACCACGGTGGGCACCTCCTGACTCATCACTCGGTCGAGGATCCGCCCGCCGGCCTCGGGGGTGATGAGCTCGACGCCTCGCATCTCGTACATCTTTTCCAGTTTCAGTTCCTCGACCATCCCGACCGACCACGGCCCCCAACCGATTGTCAGCGCAGGCAACCCCTTGGCTCGCAACTGACAGGCAAAGACATCGAGGAACGAATTCGCGGCGGCATAGTTGCCTTGACCGGGCGAAGCGATAACCGATCCGGCCGAACCGAACATCACGAAGAATTCCAGGTCGTTCGCATGGAAGACGCTACTCAGGACGCGGGCACCGTCGATCTTGGGAGCCAGCACCTTCGCGAACGACGCCTCGTCCATGTTCACCAACAGCTGGTCCTCGACAACACCAGCGGCGTGGATGACGCCTCGAACCGGCCGGCCACCCTGTCGGGTGTGATCACGTGCCCACCGTTGCACCTGCTCGAGGTCGGTGATGTCGACACGTGCCGTGGTGATGTGCGCGCCCAGCTTCTCGATCCCTCGAATCGCGTCGACCACCGAGTACTGCGCGTCGTCGACAGACATCTCCGACCATCGGCTGCGTGGCGGAAGCTCCGTACGGCTGAAGAGCACGATATCGCGAGCTCCACGCTTCGCGAGGTACCTGGCAACTACCTGACCCAGCGCCCCCAAGCCTCCGGTGACCACATAGGTCGCATCCGGCGTCAGCTTCGTGGGAAAGGCCTTGGTCAACCCATCCATGGGGAACAGCCGCGGGACAAAGGTCTCGGTGCCACGAAACGCGACTTGATCCTCGGCACCCTCGGTCAAGATGTGCCTGCAGAGTCGTTCAGCGGTCTGGGCCGGATCGTCGGCGTCGTCGATGTCTATCAGACCGCCCCACTTGTCGGTCAGTTCCTGGTGGCCGATCACCCGCCCCAGCCCCCACAGCGGAGCCTGGTCGACGGCGAGTCGATCGGTTCCCGGCACCGGCTGCGCATTCGCGGTGACCAAATAGAGACGCGGACAGACAGTCTCGTGCCGTGCCATAGCCGCAGCGAGGTGGAGGGCCGCGAAAACACCGACCCTCCGTCCTTCCTCAGCCGCGCCATCCGTCCCCGAGTCCGCCGCATCGGGAACGTCCAGTGGCCAACAGTTCACGATGCCCGCGAGGTCACCCTCGATCTGCACATGCGCGTCGATGAGATCGACGAACTGCTGCGGCTGACCGCCATCGATCCGATACTCACCGTCGACCTCGACGAGCCGGTCCACGGCGCGGTGAACGGCCGTGCGCACCCGCTGTCCGCTCTCGCGGAGTTGTCGAGCCACGAGTGAGCCGATGCCAGAGGAATCGGACAGGACCAACCACGAAAGATCCTTGGCCGCGATGCTCTTGCTCTCGTCCAGTTCATCTCCCGCCACCCAGCGAACGTCGAGCAGACCCTTGTCGACGTGCTCGGGCGACATACCGATCGACGAGTTGAGTGACGCAACGGTGAAGCCCTCGAGCGAGACCAACAGCTCACCGGTCCGGCTCGAAATGGTGATGTCGCTTTCGATCATCGACTTGCTGACCGACACCATCCGAACCTCGACCGTCATGGTCTGCTGCGGAGACCCGTGGACGGTGGCTCGTCGAATGCCCGACGGCAGGAAAGCCTCGGTACCGAGATCTTTCCCGGAGATGGACATCGCCAGGAGAGTCTGCAGCGCACCATCGATGAGCGCTGGATGGAACCGGTACCTGTCCAGGTCCGAATGGATCGATTCGGGGACGACGAGTTCGCCTGTCGCCCAACCGTCCCCTGCGGTGACGCGGCGGACGGACTGGAATGCCTCGCCGTACTCGAAGCCGAAAGCACGGCTGCGCGCGTAGAACTCGTCGAATTCGATGACGGCGCTGTCCCCGGGGTGCTTCGGAGCCGGACCGACACGGCACCCTCGGGAGATCGTGTTCAACTCCGCTGTCGCCGCAATCACCCAGTGCAGGTCGCCACCGGTAGTGGCCGTCATCGCGGCGAACTCGATCACGCCGGTGGCCCGGTCGAGGGTGGTACGTACTGTTGGGTCGCAGGTCTGATCGAGTATGACGGCGTGCTGCAGGTTCAGGTTCTCGACGCAGAAGTCGGTCGAGCCGAACGCTTCTCTTCCCGCTGCCACTGCCATCTCGATGAATGCTGTGCCCGGCACGAGGGTGCTGCCCTGCGCCTTGTGGTCAGCGAGAAACGGGAGGGTCGCCAGGCTGAGTTCGGCCTCCCATGTCGGGTGCACGTCGAGGACCGGCTGACCCAGAATCGGATGGACCGGGTTGTAGTGCAACTCCTCCACAGTCTCAGGAGTCTCGTTCCAGTAACTCTTGGCCTGCCATGGGTACCTCGGCAGGGAGAGCAGTCGCGCACGAGCTTTGGGATAGAACGCATCCCACGCGATCGGATGTCCGTGACAGTGCAGGTCACCGACGAGTTCCATCAGCGTCCGACTGTCATCCTCGTTGCGCTTCTGACTTGCCAGGACGACGACCGCGGAGTCCCGGCCGGCCGCGATCTCGACGATGGCCGATGCCATCTGCGGGTGCGGACCGAGTTCGACGAAGTGTGTGTAGCCGTCGTCGAGCATCCGACGGAGCGCCGGTTCGAAGAGGACCGTCCAGCGCGTGTTCTGCCACCAGTACGCGCCATTCGCAGCCTCCGCGTTCAGCAGCTCACCGGTGACCGTCGAGTAGACGGGAATCTGGGCGGGCGCGGACGAGATGTCGCTCAGCGCGGTGAGCATATCGTCGCGAAGCGGGTCCATGTAGTGGCTGTGGTACGGCACATCGACATTGAGGAATCGGTTGAATATATGGACCTCGGTCAGCTGTGCCGCTATGGTGCCGAGGATGTCGCGATCGCCTGAGGCAACCACGGCCGACGGGCCGTTGATCGCGGCGATCGAGACCCGAGACCCCATCTCCTCACGCGTCGTGGCATCGATGGTTTGCATGAGCGAGTCGGCGCTGAGACCGATCGCCAACATCCCGCCCAGACCTTTGACGCGCTGCGCAGCCTCACTGCGTTGGAGGATCACCGCGATCGCCTGCTCGAACGTCAGGATGCCCGCGAGGTAGTGCGCGGCCACCTCACCGGCGCTGTGTCCGATAACGGCATCGGGTACCACGCCGAACTCACGGAGCTGCTCGGCCAAGGCGACCTGGATCGCGAAGTTGGCCGATTGCGCCACGTTGGGTTCCGCCATGCGCGATTGCGACTCTTCGGCTCGGAGTTCGTCGATCAACGACCAGCCCATATACGGCTGCAGGGCGCGATCGCTGCGCATGATGCTCGCGGTGAACGTGGGATACACATCGAGCAAGCCGCGACACATCTTCCACCACTGTGCACCCATGCCGGTACAGACAAAAGCCAATTTCGGTGTGTCCGAACGCGATCTCCCCGCGTTCACGGGCTTCTTTCGGTCGCTGCCGTCGGCGATTGCTGCGAGCTGACTCCGTGCATCGTCGATGCCGTCGACGACCAGGGTTCGCCGGTAACTGAGGTGGGATCGCCGCTGACCGAGTGTGTAGCCCAGGTCGGCCATCGTGATGTCGGGGGTCGCACGAAGGTATTCGGCCAACTGCCCGGCGGAGTCGGCAACCGCATCGTCGGCACGCGCCGAGATCGGTAGAACCGCCAGCGGGAACGACGGCCGATCCTCTTCGGCCCCGGCATCGGCATTCTCGGGTGGTTGGGCAAGCACGACGTGCGCATTGGTGCCGCCGAAGCCGAAGGAGTTGATCCCGGCCAGTCGTTCGCCGTCACCGGTCGGCCAGTCGCGGCCGACGGACGGGATGTCGATGTTGAGCTCACCCAGCGAGATCTGATCGTTCAGCGCATCGAGGTGGAGATTCGGCGGTATGAACGCTTGTTTCACGACGAGCGCCGCTTTTATCAGTCCTGCTATGCCGGCACCCGCTTCGAGGTGGCCGATGTTGGTCTTGACCGAGCCGATCAGCAGAGGTCGGCGTCGAGGATTGCCGCCGGCCAGTGCTTTGGCCAGTGCGCGGGCTTCGATGGGATCGCCGACCGGGGTGCCGGTTCCGTGCGCCTCGACGTAACCGATGTCGGCCGGTTCCACCCCCGCGCGTCCGATGGCCGCAGTGATCGCTGCCTCCTGGGCTTCTTCGCTGGGAACCGTGATGCCGTCGGTACGGCCGTCTTGTGACACGCCGCTGCCCAGGATCTGCGCGTAGATTCGATCACCGTCGTCGAGCGCCTGCTCCAGTGGCTTGATGATCACTATTGCTCCACCCTCGCCGCGCGCATATCCGTTCGCGGACCGACTGAAGGACTTGCAGCGTCCGTCGGGGCTGAGGAATCCACTCTTGGATTCCGCGACGAACGTGTTGGGGCCGATGATGACGTTCACTCCGCCGGCCAGTGCCATCTCGGACTCACCGTTCCAAATACTCTGCGCGGCAAGGTGTACGGCGACCAATGAGCTCGAACATGCGGTGTCCACGGTCATGCTCGGGCCTCGCAGGTCGAACGTGTACGAGATCCGGTTCGACAGCATTGTCATCATCATTCCGGTGGCAGAGTGCGGCTTGAATCGGTAACGACTGCTCCGGCCGTGGTTCTGCAGCAGTTGGTAGTCGGTGGTGAACCCTCCGATGAACACGCCCACCTGCTGTCCGGCCA
Source organism: Rhodococcoides navarretei (assembly GCF_038069675.1). Lineage (NCBI taxonomy): Bacteria > Bacillati > Actinomycetota > Actinomycetes > Mycobacteriales > Nocardiaceae > Rhodococcoides > Rhodococcoides navarretei. The sequence continues at coordinate 399,936 of NZ_JBBPCN010000001.1, read as the reverse complement.
GATCCTCAGCGCGAATTCCGCCGTCCTCGAACGCCTCCCAGGTGGCACGCAACAGGAGACGCTGCTGCGGATCGAGCGAGTGCGCCTCCCGGGGCGAGATCCCGAAGAACTGGGGGTCGAACTGATCGACCTCGTTCAGAAAACCACCACGTTCGGTGATCATCTTGCCGTTCTTGGCCGGATTCGGATCGAAGTATTTCGCGGAATTCCATCGCGCTTCAGGAATGATGCCGGTGGCGTCGATACCTCCACACATCATGTCCCAGAATCCTTCTGGTGTGTCGGCCCCGCCGGGGAACCGACACCCGATTCCTACGATGGCCAGGGGTGCTCGCGCTGCTGGTTCAGTTGACATCGTGATCTCCGACCATCGCGTGAAGTTCGTGCTGGACTGCCGCAAGGAGTTCGTCCCGCGACACGTTGATGAACAGGTGCGGACCGTTCACGGTCACATGTGTTGCCCCCTGCGAGGTGTGCCGATCCCACCCACGCAGCATCGGCGGACGGACACGGACGTCATCGCTGCCCCCGAACACGGCCAACGGGACCTCCAAAGGAGACTCGTCGGCGAACTCGTAGGTCTCGCATAGCTCCAGGTCAGCGCGCAGCGTCGGCAGGAGCGCCGCCATGATCTGTGGGTTGGTCAGCGTCGCCGCAGGGACACCTTCCCTGTGTAGGACCGCCTGCAACACGTCGTCGGGCCACCCGTGGATAGGTTTGCGGTCGCTCTCGAGGTGCGGCGCACGAAAAGCCGCAAGAAGCAGCTTCTTCGGAACTGTCATTCCCCTCCGACGCAGCTCTCGGGTGAACTCGAAGGCGACCAGTGCCCCCATGCTGTGACCGAAGAAGACGGTGTCCGGGGTGACATGCGGTCCGACGTACTCGACCAGGTCCGCTATCAGGGGGCTCAACCTGGTGTACGCGGGCTCGTCGATGCGACCGTCGCGGCCCGGTAGGACGATCGGGCGCACGTTCACGGGAAGCATGTCTTCCCATCCGCGAAACGCCCCTGTGCTGCCGCCCGCATAGGTGAAGCACAACATCAACGGCCCCGCGTCGGGGTTGTCGCGGCCACCCAACCACCGGTTGTGCACCCTGCGGAATGCGGTCAACAGTTCTGCGCGTTTGTCGCTGCTCGTCGACCCCGGTCGCACCACCGGATCGATCAGCTTGTCGGTCGTCAATGGGTCAGCTCCTCGACCCGACACCGACGCAGTTGCAGCAATCGGACTCGGCTCATGCGGGCACCCTTGCCTGCGGACCGCCGAACGTGATCCAAGAGCCGTCTATTGGTTCCGGGTAGGCACCCACACGATATTTGTTCACCAGATCTGCGAGTTGCTTGTCCGCCCGCCATCGGGTCAATTGAGCGGTCACGGCCGGATCGGTCGAATCTCTGAGCTTGTCCATCACCGTGGCACCCAGCTGTCCGGCACATTGTTCGAGAAGTGCGACATTTTTCAGCAGCTGATCTTCGAACTCGCCGTCGGAGAGGTCGGTGGCCATCTGCTCGTGCAGCTCCAGGAAGAATCCGAAAAAGAGATACGGATCGGCGAAATGATCGGAGACAACCGGGTTGTCGATCGCCGACCACTCGCGGAAGAATTGCTCGACTCTGCTGTGAAGAGTACGTATCTGGACCAGTCCGGTGAGGATGGGCGGGCTCTGGAACATACGTCTGAGCTGGTCGTGGAAGTACATGGTGCCGGGAACCGCCCAGTAGATCATCGTGTCCCACAACACCTTCGCCACCATGACCTGCGCGTTGCCCATCACCGCGAACTGGTCCTGGTAGATCAGTAACCACATGTCGCTGACCAGTAGGTACACCTGATCATGGATGTCGGCGAGAGGGCCGATGTCTTCGCCGGCGTGGTCACGCGCGACGAGGTCGGTGATGAGACCATTGCTGATCGCCATCAGATCACCCCCCGAGGAGTACAGCGGGTCGATCGAGACCCCTGCCTCACCGGTCAAGCACCACCGGTCACCGGAGAACACGCGTTCGGCACCGTAGGCGTAGTCCCGCATCGCACGGAAGTCCTGGAGCTTCTCGCGATTGGCGACGATATGCGCGGCCAGCTGCGGTTCGTGTACCTGCAAGAAGGCGAGTGTCTTCTCGAACGTACTGATCGAGGTGAACGAGTGGACCTTGGCGTCGGCAACCACACCGACACTCGTGGACCCCGAGGCAAGCGGAATCAGCCATACCCAGTATCCCTGGCCCATAAGATGATTGGTGGACAACCGGCGCTTACCACTCGGCACCTTGTCACGCCATTCCGCATTGTCGGACCAGTTGTCGACGTCGACGGGGCCTTCGAGCCTGAACCAACTCGAATTGGCCTCGTGCGGGAGCGACTTCTGCAAACCGAGTTGGCGCTTCAGGATGGACGCACGCCCACTGGCGTCGATCACCCATCGGGCAGCCAACCTGCGCTCGATCCCACCCTTGGTGACGGTGATCGAGTGCGGCTCGTCGCCCGTGCCGAGCGCGACGTCGACCACCCGGGTGCCGGTCTCGAAAGTCGCACCAGCCGACTGAATACGCATACCCAACTCGTTCTCGATTCGACCACGATCGAGCTGATACGTGGCCAGGGGTGCCTCACCCGTCTGGCCGTACTCGACTCGCTTCGCGATATCCTCGTTGTCGCCGTACGTGAAGAACATGCGCAAGCCGAATTTCCGTATCTGATCACTCTCCAGGTGCTCCCCGAGTCCGAGGATGTCCCGCAGGTAGTGCGCCTGGATCTCCACCGTCGACTCGCCGACCTTGTGTGTTGCTTCTTTGACCGGGTGCACGCTCTTCTCCACCACGGTCACCGACAATCCCGGCACCTTCTGGCGCAGTTCCAGAGCCAGGGTGAGCCCGCATATCCCACCGCCGAGGACAGCCACATCGACAGTAGTGGGATCCGCGGTGGCGGTCGAGCCAGCTGAGTCCGGCATGATGTCTCCTTCGATTAGGTGGATGACTGCACTGGGGCCGAAGCAATGATCCAGTCAGTACTCAACGGGTTGACGCCCTGCTGACGTCGATAGACCGATCGCACATCTCGCAACAACGGATCCTGTTGCCACGCTTGAATTTGGCGCATCACCGCGTCGTCGGAGAATCTGTTGCAGTTCTCAGCGATGATGAGCTCTACCAGTTGCCCAGCGACTCGGCCGAGCAGCTCGGCATTGGTATCGAACTGGGCAGTGACATCGGGGATTTCGTCGATCATCGTTGCGTGCAGCACGCGCATGAAGTTCAACGGCGAGTACGCGTCGACGAACTGGGCCTGCGGCCGGCCTTGTTCGATGGCGGCCCACTCGCGGAAGAATTGTTGCATTCGGTTACTCAGACCCACCATCCGTTCCAGACCGGGCACGATCGACGGGTCGTCGGCAACGGTGACGAACCGGTCGTTGACGTAGAGGAAGCCCAGAAATCCCCAGTAGAGCGCCACGTCCCAGATGATCTTGGAGGTCATCACCTTCGGTGCTGCCATCAGCGGGTACTGGTCCTGATAGATCGCCAACCACATCTCGGCGAGAGTCCCGAACAACGTGTTCACGGTCTTGGAACGACCGATGACGTTCTCGCCGTCGAGGTCTCGGACGATCATGTCGGTGATCAGCCCGTTTCCGATGGCGATCAAGTCCAATCCGGAGGAGTAGAGCGGATCGAGAAAGATAGCGGAATCACCGGTCAAGCACCAGCGCTCCTTGCCGTCGAAGAATTTCGCTGCCCCATGGCTGTAATTCTTCATGACCCGAAAGTCCTGGACCCGGTCCTCCACCTCTGCCAACGCGTCGGCGCATTGCGGCTCGTACTCGCGGAGCCAGGCCGTTGCCTTGGAGAGCGTGTCGAAAGCAGAGGCTTGATGGAAGGCAGGATCGGCGACGATGCCGATGCTCGTCGACCCAGAGGCCAGCCTGATTATCCACACCCAATAACCCTGCCCCATCAGGTGATTCGTGGACAACGCCCGATCACCGTCGACGATCCTGGCGTGCCAATCGGGATCCGAACTCCACTGCCCGATGTCCAGCTCTGCAGCCACGCGGAGCCATACCGCATTGCATTTGTGCTCATTGGACCGACGCAGATCGAGCTGCTTGGACAACGTCCGATTCCGGCCGGATCCGTCGACCACCCAGGTGGCGGTTGTAGTGAATGTTCTGTCGCCCGTGCGGACAGTGAGCGAATGAGGCCGACTGCCTGCGCCGAGCTCGATCGACTGCACCCTCCCACACGTGATGTCGACACCATCGGCGGCGCACCGCCTCGCGAGCTCGTTGGCGAGGCGACCACGGTCGATCTGGTAGGTGACGAAGGGAATCCGTGTCGAGCTGCCGACCTCCAGCCGCTGCGCTATGTCGGTGTTCACGCCGTCGGAGAAGAACATTCGCAAGCCCATCTTCGGCAGCTGCGACGCCGTCAGGTGCTCACCCATGCACAGTTTTTCTCTGAGGTAATGCGACGCAACCTCGACTGTCGACTCACCGACCCTATGCGTGGCCTCAGGTGCAGGCCCGGTGTCCGAGTCGACCACGAGGACACGAGTCGGCCGGGTACGAGATATCTCCAACGCCAGGGTCAGACCCGCTACACCACCGCCCACGATCACCACATCATGATCCGGTCGCGGTGTATCCGATTGCGACAGGTGCTTCGCGATACGAGCGGCAAGCGCCGCACGCGCTTCCTTCGACAGCCCTGACAACTCCGATTGCACGGTCACCTTCATGCCCTTTCACTCGTCTCGAATCACTCGAACGCACAACCCGTCAGGAGGAATGCAGGTCGGCCAGATGCTTGTGGTCGGCCGACCATTCTCGTCGAAGACCCGCCCGCCAATGCTCGTAGAGATCTGCGTCCGCGACGCTGCCCAACCCGTCGGTCCACCGCGCATCCGCGCTCGCGACGAGCGTCGACGAATCGCACTCCCAGATCGCGTTGCTTGCCAAATCGGTATGAGCAGAACGTTCACCGGCTCGCACTCGCCCCACGGCACCGACCACGACCCCAGCAGCAAAGTGATCGGCGAAATCGCCCGCCTCCCGGACAAGGTCACGGACCCGCGAGAAGTCGTCCACGCCACCGGCGTAGGCCAATCCTTCCCCGATGCCACCCCACAGATCAGCCTGGCGCCCACGCGGGAACGTCTTGATGGATTGCTGAAATCTGCCCGGATGCCCGCCGGTGCAGATCCACAGGCTCCTGCCCACCCCCTGGTCGTAAGCCCGCAAGCCGTATCCCACGAGTTCACCGGGCTGTTCCCTCTCGGTGATGACCCTCTTCCAGTTCACCATGCCGTCGAAAAATCCGTAGCCGTCGACGACCAACCAGCGTTGCATCGGATCCTGTCGATCGACGAACTTGTTCGTGTCGCGTCGCACCAGTCGAACCGGCATCCCCTTGGCGAGATACCCGAACCCCATACCCGCACCGATCTGGACGAGCAGTTCGTACTGCGCCCCGGCGAGTCGCATGAACGAATCGAAACGGTTCTTGAAAGGGAGGAAGGAATCGAGCATGATCAGGCCCATTCCGGCACCCTCGTACACGAACCCTCGATACTCGATCGTTTCCTTGTCGAGCTCCCTGAGCAGCTTTTCCTGATTATTAGTATCGACAGCTAGATATAATCCTTCGAAGAACTTCTGCACCACGAATTGAAAATAGTCCCAGTCGGTCTCATTGTCGTCCAACGCACCGAAACGCTGATTCGATAGCTCCCTGAACGAATCCAGCTTGAGGTGCGTGAAGGGCTTGATAAAGGTACTCAGTCGCATGACACTCGCTTTCGTATTGCCCTCTCGACCCGTGGTCGGTGTGCACAGCTTCAGATATTTCGTTAGTTCAGATCAGATACTGTTACTCATCATTTGCATGGACACCGAATTACGACTCATCCCGGTTGGGCAGTGCCCCAGAATGGGGAATGAGAAACGGTGCCAGCTTCTCGATCGGTCGGGCAATGAGCGCGAACAGCCAACCACCCATCGCCGTCAAGCGAGCTTTGACAGGCCCCCCACGCCGTCGAGAGACTCTCGGGGGTAGCGCACGGAACATGGCCGACAAGGCCAACAGGGGACGAATGAAGATCTTGAGCTCCGAAATCTGGCCCCGCTCATCGAAAGTCGCAAGAATCATCCCGTCCACCGGCGTCCCGCGCACCCGGCCGGAGAAATTGAAGCTCCCCGTCGACTCGTTCACCAGCGGTTCGCCGGAGTCGCGATCCTCCAGGATGGCGAACACGTCGCGGTGGAGTGCCACTACTTCTTCCCGGCCTTCGAAACGAACGGTGGACGCGAACGGCGACCGGCACACGACGTCAGGTGCAAGCAACTCGCCCATGGCGTCGGCATCCCCGGCCTGATCCGCCGTACGCAATGCTTCAATTCCCGCTCGCACGGCTAAAGATAAAGGACTCAACTCAGGAATAGAGCCTGGAATAGACAAAACGATACCTTCCCCCGAGGTTCGATTGTGCACTTCAGCGACTATAAGACGCCACTCCGTAAGAGAAGTCAAGCGGTGCCGTGGATCGATATCGTGGTATCAATGAATCGCAGTGAAGTTCGCCAATTCTCCGTTAATCTGGACCGCGTCGACCACACAACACTGCAACGGCAATTGTCAAAAATTGAACTTTACCGAATCTGGAGTTGTGCATGACAAATCGAGAGAACCCCGTCGTTCAGGGACGACTCAAGCGAACGCTGCCGTTGGCGGGGTTGACGGCGCGCACCGTCGGCGAGCGGTTTGTCGCGGAAGTGCGCGAGAGAACCGGCGAGTCCGGTGCGATGGATCGCTTCCACGAACGCACGGCGGCGCGATACACCGACCTTCTCGGAAACTCCAAAGGCGCCATGATGAAGATCGGGCAACTACTGTCCATGATCGACCTGGACGGAGGCGGGACGACCGGACGATCGCCCTACCAGGAGGCCCTGACCCGGCTCCAATCGGACGCACCGCCGATGGCACCCGAACTGGTTCGCGATGTCCTGGCCGCTGAACTCCCTACGGCCGCAGATCTGTTCGTACACTTCGACGAAGAGCCGATTGCCGCAGCGTCTATCGGCCAAGTCCATCGCGGTGTATTGCACGACGGTCGTGACGTCGCGGTGAAAATTCAATACCCCGGTGTTGCGCAGGCGATTCGGGAGGACCTGGCCAACACCGAGCTCATGGCGACCCTGGTGCGGTTCGCGACCTCCGCATCGTCCGGCGGAAGCACACTGTTCGATCATCGAAGTCTCGTGCACGAGATGGCAGAGCGTATCGGCGAGGAGGTCGACTACCGACGCGAAGCGTCCACTATCACCGCTTTCGCGGACCTCTACCGCGGGCACCCGTTCATTCATGTTCCCGACGTCGTGCCCGAGGCCTCCACCGATCGGGTCTTGACCATGACCTATCTCGACGGGATGGGCTGGGCAGCAGCGCAACTGGCAGATCAGGAACTGAAGAACACCTGGGCCGAAGTGGTGATCCGTTTCAGCGACGGCAACTTTCGTCATTCCAACCTGTTGTACGCCGACCCTCACCCCGGAAACTATCGGTTTCATCCGGACGGTTCGATCGGATTCGTCGACTTCGGCTGTGTCAAGGTGCTTTCCGAGGACAAGCGCAGGCTGTGGGTCTCCATCATGCGCAACGTGATCGACGGTGACATCATCTCGCTGCGGACCGACCTCGTGACCGCGGGCTTCATCGCCGCTGGATCGCCGTTGACCGCCGAGGACATCTACGAGTGGTATTCGCAGGTGCTCTACGAGGTGGTGCTGGCACCTCAGCCCGCCACCTACAACGCGAAGAGCGGTGCCCGCACCGCACGGTGGCTGTTCGACCTCGACTCCGACAATCCGCTCTCGCGGATGGTAGTTCCGGAGGACTACGTTTTCGCTCCCCGCATCTATCAGGCCATCTCCACCATCTGTGGTGCTCTCGAAGCGACACTGCCGGCCCGCGCGATAGCCGACGACATGGACGGTGTCGCCGAACCCGTCACCCGACTGGGGCGACTACACCACGATTGGGTTCGTGAACGTGGCCTACCGTCCGCAACCGATATCCATGAATCGACGCTGACGTGACGACCAACGCGATCTCCAGGACAGCGTTCTTCTGCTGCGGTATCCGGGCACAGGATGCAACGTCTCCACACCCGATCTGCGAAGACACCTACGCCGAGGGTTTCATGACCGACGAGGGTCGTGCCATCCTGGCGCGATTCGCAGGCACCAAGCGCCGCAACGTCAGCAACGTGGTGCGGGCGCGCATGATTCAGGACGACATCGACGAACGCCTGCAGAAGGGCCCGGAAATCCAGGTCGTCAACATCGGGGCCGGCTTCGACAGCCGCGCCTACCGGCTCACCGGGGGAAGATGGTTCGAGTTCGACGAACCCGCGATCATCGACCACAAGAACAGCCGGCTCCCCACCAGTTCGTGCCCGAATCCGTTGCGGCGCATCGCCGTCGACTTCTCGGCCGGCGACCTTCCTATCGCGTTGCAACAATGCGACCCCGACGCCGAGACACTGGTGGTCATCGAGGGCGTTTTCATGTACCTCGAGGCGGCCGAGGTCATCGACCTCCTGGGCGTACTGGCCGACGCCTTCGGACGCCACACGTTGATCTGCGACCTCATGGACAAAGTTTTCTTCGACAAGCACATCGGAAAGCTCTACGACCAGATACTCGCCCTCGGTACCGAGTTCAAGTTCCTCGAACCAGAACCGGAGCGGATATTTCTCGACCACGGCTACCTGCAGCCCGACACACCGCGTTCGATCGTCGGCAGGGCCCGTGAGTTGGGGGCCGTCGCCGTGCCCGCCATGGTTTTCAACACCGTGCTGAGAAGCCTGCGCGACGGGTATCGAATTCACACGTTCACTGCAGCGAGTTCCCCTCGCGGTCAGGGCGTGCCCGGCAACCGTTGAGCCAGACGCGCATGCCGCGCCAGTGCTTGCATCGTTGACATCGACTTCGATGCGATTGCACACCGGCCATTTTCGGGTGCACGACCGGAAACTCTACGTGCGAGACCCGTCCACACCCGCGTGAACCGATGGGCTGGCTACCGATTCATCCCTCATCGCGAAACGGTCATGCCACCGCGCGAGCGGTGCCGGTGCCCACCAGTTCGCGCGGCCGAGGATTCGCATGAATGCCGGCACCAGCAACATGCGGATGACGGTGGCGTCCACAAGGATGGCAATGGTCAGACCCACTCCGAACATCCGGATGAACGACACCTCCGCGGCGATGAGGGCGGCGAACGAGATCGACAAGATCACCGCGGCTGCTGTGATGACACGCCCGGTTCGAGCGACCCCCAGTGCAATAGCCTCGCAGCTGTCTTCGCGAGTACCACTCGAGGCGGCCCAGTACTCTCGTATCCGCGACATCAAGAACACCTCGTAGTCCATCGAGAGCCCAAATGCGATGCAGAACATCAACACTGGAATGTTGGAGGCGATCACGCCGGTGGGCGTGGTGCCCAGGCCGCCGAGGTGGCCCTGGCCGAATATCCATACAAGCGCACCGAAAGTAGCGGTCAGCGAGAGGAAGTTGAGGACAAGGGCCTTGATGGGCAACAAGACCGAACCCGTCAACATGAACAGCAGGACGAAGGTCACGAGGGCGATGATGCCGATGACCCACGGCAGCCGGGACATGATGCCTGCTACCGCGTCGCGGTCCAACTGCGCTCCGCCACCGATCAACAACGACGATCCGCCCGCGGGGACGGGCACCCCGCGTAGGGCATCCAACTGTGCATCCGCAGATTCGCTGTAGCGTGGTGCCCCGGTCTGGACGGTGAGAAGTGCCGTTCCGGCGTTCGTCCCCGTTGCAGTGAGCGGGGGCCCGACTCTGATCCCGCCGACGTAGGTGCCGGTAGGTGCCGAGACCGCGGTGACATCGGCGACACGCGACAGACCCGAGGCGTAGGCGCCGAAGTCTGCGTCGGTGAGGGTCGACGCCTCCTGCAACACCAGATACAGGGTTGTCGCCGCGTCGTCGCCGTAGTTCGCGCGCAGCTCGTCCCCCACCTGACGGGCCGAGGTCGACGCCGGTAATGCTCGGTCGTCCGGAAATCCGAGCTTGATGTCGAGGAACGGCAATCCGAGGATCAACAACGCCGCCACCGCAACTCCTGCGATGGGTACCGCGTGCGCCATCGCGTTTCGTGCGACACGATAGAAGAAGGTATCGGTGATGGCCACCGGTTCCGGCTGCGACCGGCGCGTGACGCGGCGCAGCGCCGTCCGTGCGTCGAGAGCATCGATACGGTCGCCCAGCACGGTGATGACTGCGGGCACGATGACCAGTGCAGCCACCGCGCTCATCACCACAACCGCCACACCTGCATAGGCGAACGACCTGAGAAAGTACATGGGGAACAACGTCATACAACCGAGCGACAGGGCGACGGTGAGGGCCGCAAACAGCACGGTTCGGCCCGCGCTCGCCATTGCACGCTCGAGCGCATCCGGACGTCCGTGTCCGGCGGTGACCTCCTCGCGATACCTGTTGATGATCAGGAGCGAGTAGTCCACCGCCAGACCGAGACCCAGTGCGGTCGCCAGATTCAGCGAGAATATCGACACACTGGTCACGGAGGTCAGTGCGCGCAATATCGACAGGGAACACAGGATCGAGAAGACCCCGACCAGAAGAGGAAGCGCCGCCGCATACAGTCCACCGAAGATCCACACCAGCGCCACGAAGATCAACGGAACGGCGATCAATTCGGCGACTATCAGGTCGCGCTGTGTCGTCGCGTTTATCTCATCCGACGCCACGGCCAGGCCACCTGCGAGGACGGTGACCCCATCACGGTCCTGACCGATGCTCGAAACCAACGCGACCGCGCGCTGTTGCGCTTCGTCCTCGTCCCCGGCAATTCCCGCAACGATCAACCCCGATGTGCCGTCGATGCTGAACAATCGTGAGGCCAGCAGCGGTGGAGCTCGCCAGGCGGAGACGAAATCGAGCACCACCCCAGAGCCGAGCAGGTCCCTTTCGAGTTCGCCCGCAACCCGGGTGACCGCCGGACTCCTCGCCCCCTCATCGCTGCTGAGAACAAATACCAGCGACTGCTCGCTGATGCTGTAGTTCTCGACCAGAATGTCGGCTACCCGCGAGGAGTCCGACGACGGATCCCGCTGCCCGCCCGCCGACAGATGTCCCGCGACCGGGATGCCGAATATCGCGGCGGCGAAGCCAATCAGAAGCGCGGCAACCAACACCGACCGTGGCGCGTGGGCGGTGAATCGCGCACACCTTGTCAGCATGGTCGACTCACCGCCTCTTCCAGTGGCTGCTCCCCGGACGGGCCGAACATGTACCCCGACCTGTGAAGTCGACGTTCGAACAGGCGCTGCAATGGGGTTGCAACGAAGGTCGTGACCAGGGTCATGAGAACCAAAACGGTGTAGAGGCGCGCCGAGATGATTCCCGCCTCGAATCCGATGTTCACCAGGATGAGCTCCATCAGTCCCCGGGCATTGGCGAGTGCGCCCATCGAACCGGCCTCGAACCAACTCATTCCCTGCCACCGAGCGGCCAGCCCGACAGCACCGAACTTCACCGCGAACGACACGACCAGGACCACGGTCGCCACGAGAAGTGTCGAGGCGTCGAAGATCAGATTCAGCTGGGTGTTGAGCCCCGAATAGATGAAGAACGCAGGCACCAGAACGTACGCGGTCAGCGGCTCGAATCGATTTCGAATCGTGTCGAGAAGCGGACCTCGCGGCATCACGATCCCGGCGATGAATGCACCGAATACCGAGTAGATCCCGACCAGGTCGGTGAACCAGCTAGCCGCGAACACGACGAGAAGGACGACGGTCACGTGCGTGATCGGCATATCGCCGGTGGTCCCACGGTCGCCGTGGCGCGGTGTCCAGGTCGCGAGTTTGGCGAGTAGAGGGCGACTTACGTAGATCATGAAGAGCAGATATGCCAGTCCCCCACCGACGGCGACGACTGCGCCCAGCGGGGTGCCCTTCGCCGTGGCTACCACGGTTGCCAGGAGGATCCAGGAACACGCATCGTCGATGGCCGCGCACGACAACGCCATGGTTCCGAGTCGGGTGTTCGCCAGGCCCGAGTCGTAGACGATCCAGGCCAGCATCGGAAAGGCGGTGATGGCCACCGCCGAGGCGAGGAACAATGCCCCCTGCCAGGCGGCCACCTCGTCGTTGAAGAAGCCACCGCGGCTGACCAACCACCATCCCGCAGCACCACCGAGAATGAGTGGCGCACCGATACCCGCGACCGATGTCGCGCCCGCCTGCCGCGCATGGTCTCGGAGGATTTCGGTTCGGAAGGAGGCCCCCACCAAGAACATGTAGAGCACGAGGCCTAATTGACCCACCACATAGATGGCGACGATATTCGGGTGGGCGATGGTCTCGCTGCCGATGGTCAGTGTGGTGGGGAACAGCCATTGTTGTGCGCCCGGCAGGACCCAGCCCAGAACCGATGGCCCGAGGACAAATCCGGCAACCATGATCGCGACTACCTGCACTTGAGCCAACCTGCGAAACAGTGGCCACAACAGACGGTACATCAGTAGAATAACTGTTATCTGAAGAAAGAAATGACCGGCAATGTTCAATAGTGAAGGCAATGGCTTCCTTTGCAGTTTCAGCGCTCAGTAGGCAAACGATCCACGCGAAGCCACGTCTTTCGACAAGGCTCGTCCTAAAAATTCACTGCTCCCGATACTGACGAAAGTCCATGCCACTGAGGCCCGCCCCCGATCCCCCCACCCCATCATCCCTGTCGGGGCTGGTGAGGAACCTTATCGAGAATGCCGCAACATCGTCAATGGTCGGCGCACTTTTCGAGCGCGTGGGGGCCGCGAATATAACTGCTGCAAATTTCTTCGAGCCTTGCAAACGAAAATAGGTGCACCACCCCAGGTTCGATGCCTAATCCTTCCGGTCGCGAAGGATTCGCACATGCCCGACAAGATCTGTACGGAGATGCACTCGAGGGTTGGGCTATTGCCCACGGCTATACATTTACATACTGCCGCTGCCGCTGCCATCGCCATCTCGAAGACTGTGCACCTGAACCACATACTCACCAGATTTGTGGATACATTGCGCACTGATGCCATTGCGGGCGAGCCGACCTGACTCGTCCTGCACACATCAAAATCCGTCGCCTACTGAATGGAACGACGAAAGTCTTTCAGCCGCAACGGTTCCGGGACTTTTTGTAGATCGGCTTTCGGGGACGCAGCGCCGACTCGTGGCGCGCTCACGGTACCGATTGTCATAAGAGTTCCATTCGCGGGCGGTATCGGCGGCGTCGGGTATCACTGCGACTCGGCGCACAGCTGGGGACAGCAAGATCGGGCCTTGACGCCACACTTGCATTTTGCAAGTATCAGAGCATGAGCTTGTTCATCACCTGCCCCGTCGAGAACGTCGAGCGCGCAACGTCCTTCTACACAGCCCTCGGTTGGACGCTGAACGCCGAGATGTCCGACCACAACGTGTCGTGCTTCGCCATCACACCGGGGCAGTACGTCATGCTCGGCAGCCGCGAGATGTATGCGAGCGTGGGCGGCACCGAGGAGCTGATCGGCGGACCCGACACCCCGTCGAAGGTCACGGTCTCGTTCGACCTGGGTAGCCGCGAGGCGGTCGACGAGCTCACCGAGCGTGCCGGTGCTGCCGGTGGACGCATCGGAGACATCGACGACTACGCGTTCATGTACCAACGCCAGTTCGACGACCTCGACGGCTACCACTACTCGCCGTTCTGGATGAAGCCGGACACCGATACGGCCGAATGAGCGACCTCGCCGCTGCCCTCGACATCGTCGGCGCACGGTGGGCACTTCTCATTGTCGAGCGGCTACTCGAGGAGCCGCAACGGTACGGCGATCTGCAGCGCGACCTGGGCGTACCGACGAACATGCTCGCTACCCGACTACGCGAACTCGAAGCTGCCGGAGTGTTGACTCGTCTCCCCCTCCGGCACAACACTCGGGCGTACGCGCTGACCGAGAGAGGCCTGGCCTTGCGTGACGCAATTGCCGCTCTCGAGCAATGGGGCAAAGAAGCTGCGCCACAGGTTCGTTGACCGCGCGGAGAGCGCTCACCGCCATGGCGGTGAGACGGTCGAACGGCGCGCCAGCGCTAGGCCCTACCGAACGTCGTCTGCCTGCCGGTCAGCGAACCCCTTCTTCACGTTGTTGTACCAGTCCAAGGACTTCTTCGGGTGGCGCCAGCGGCCCTTCATGTCGTCGCGGGCCGGCACGTGGGAGGCGTCGCCGGCGTGCACCTGGTCCTTCAGATGTCGGTCCTGCGCCTTGATGATCTCGTCGGCGCTCTCAGCGCGGTGTCCGAGGTCGCAAGGACCTCCGAGATCCTGGCAAGTCATGGTTTTCATGAAGTGTTCCTCTTCCGCTGGTCACACCGGCCGGTCCGGATGCGTCACAGTGATGACGCACCCGACGAGGAAAGTGTGACCACCATGGTGAGCGACCATCAACTTCGTGACGGCTTCGAGGCCGAGCGCCCGCGACTGCACCGCATCGCCGCACGAATCCTGGGCGACCCAGACGCGGCCCAGGACGTCGTACAGCAGGCGTGGCTGAGGCTGCACGCCACCGAGGAATCCATCGACAACTTGGCGGGATGGCTTACCACGGTGACTTCACGGCTGTGCCTGGACCGGTTGCGGGCGCACACGCCGGTGCCCGCGGACAGCATCGAAGTCGAGGCGACGGCACCAGATCCGGCCGACGACGTGGTCCTCGCCGATGCCGTCGGCATAGCGCTGCAGGTGGTGCTCGAGCGGTTGACACCTGCGGAGCGGGTGGCCTTTGTGCTGCACGACAGTTTCGGTGTCGAGTTCGACCTCATTGCCTCCATGCTGGACACGACCCCGGTCGCAGCGCGCAAGCTGGCCTCTCGCGCCCGCAACAAAGTGCGCCCTGCCCCACCACGAGACGTGCTCGCAGACTGGGAAATCGTGGATGCATTCATGGCCGCGGCACGCGAGGGTGACTTCGCACGGTTGCTGGAATTACTCTCTCCCGACGTGGTGGTCTCCGCCGACGCGGCCGCGACCGCGCTCGGCACGCCCAACCGACTGCAAGGCCGCGATGAAGTGGCCGGCTTCTTCAACGGTGCCGCCGCCGCCGCGTTCCCCGTTTTTGTCGAGGATCGCCCGGGCGCTGCATGGATTCACCTCGGCGAGATCAAGGTTGCCTTCGACTTCATCATCGAGGCCGGGCAGGTTCGGAGGTTGCAGTTCCGCGCCGCCGGCGACGTGCTGGCCGGGGTACGACGGCGTCAGGGTGGGAGCGAGCGAGCATGACTGATTCGCATTGGACGATCGAGATAGTGGGTGAGTCGGTCTCGTATCCATACGAAAGCCCCGAAACCACTATGGTGTCGGGGCTTTCGTCACAGATAACTCAGACGTTCAGATCCTCGTCCCTACGGTTCTTGATTCGCGAGGTCGCAACGAAGGAGATTGCGGCCAGGATCATCAGGTAGATCGAGATCGACATCGAGGTGCCGGTTCCCTTGAACAGTGCCTCGGAAATGGTCGGAACGAAGGCTCCACCGAGCACCGTGCCGATCGCGTAGCCGATGGATGCTCCACTGAATCGGACTGCTGCGGGGAACATTTCGGCATACAGGGCCGGCTGCGGACCGTACGACAGCCCGAGTCCGACGGCGAAGAGACCGAGTGCCACGTAGATCCAGTGCAATTCACCGGTGTCGACGAGCAGGAAGAACGGGATGGCGCACAACACCATTGCCGCGTTGCCGAGGTTCATGATGGTGGTTCGAGCGTAGCGATCGGACAGATGCGCGCCGAGGAGAGTGAACACTCCCCAGACGATGGCCGCGAACAGACTTGCCACCAACACGTCCACGCGAGCGAGACCGTATTCCCTGGTCGAGTACGCGACGATGAAGCCGCCGACGATGATGTAGCCGTTGCCGTTGGTGCCGATGAACGACAGCGCGGCCAGCATGACCTGCTTCTTGTTGGTGCGCCACAGTGCGCGAACCGGAGTGTGGTTGCGCTCCTTGCGTTCCGAGAGCTCCTTGAACACCGGAGTCTCCTCGACGCGACGTCGGATGTAGAAGCCGACGAGGATCAGCACGAAGCTGATTAGGAACGGGATGCGCCAGCCCCAGGCCTCGAACTGCTCTTCGCTCAGCAGACCGGTGCACAGCGCCAGAGTTCCCACCGCGATGAGCATGCCGAGTGGGACACCCATCTGGGTTGCGGCACCGTAGATTCCACGCTTGCCCTTCGGTGCATGCTCGACGGCCATCAGCGCTGCGCCGCCCCACTCGCCGCCGGTGGAGAATCCCTGCAGGATTCGCAGCACGATCAGAATGATCGGAGCCCAGATGCCGATGGTTGCGTAGGTCGGCAGCAATCCCATTCCCACGGTGGCCGCACCCATCAGGGTGAGTGTGGCAATGAGGACCTTCTTGCGGCCGAACTTGTCGCCGAAGTAGCCCGCGACGATGGCCCCGAGAGGCCGGAAGATGAAGCTGATGCCGATGGTGACGTAGGCGACGAGCTGTCCGGACGAGCCCATGGGCGCGAAGAACAATTGGGCGAAGATCAGCGACGCTGCCTGCGCGTAGATGAAGAAGTCGTACCACTCGACCGTGGTTCCGACCATGCTGGCCATCGCGGCGCGGCGATGCTCGCGCGACACCCCGGTAGGCGTCTCGACCTGTGTTGACATCGACTTGTCTCGTTTCGTTCGGGCTCCGGCGCTCGGATACAGGAGCGGCGATTCGGAGTGTCGTGAGGCAGGGTAATAGGGTTGGAACACGAACATTCTCGGCGACCGAAAACCGGATATAACTCACCGTCCATTCGGTCGGTAATCACTGTGACCGTCGACACGATGCTTTGTCAAGGTGGCGCAGGCCATGACGAGCGTGCCCGCTCACAAGTTCGTCGAAATCTACCGACCGAAGCGCGAGTGTTCGTCCGAAACGACGCAGACACCGCCAGTGACGCCGGTCATACTCGAACTCATGACTGCTCCGACCACCCTCGTTCTACTTTCGCCGGTCATCGACGAACTGATGCGCGCCCTCGGTGCCGACGCGGTGGTGACCGACCCGGACATCCTCGAAAGCTACCGACGTGACGCGGCAGCCCTCTGCGAATCCACCCTTCCGCTCGCCGCGGTACTACCGACCACCGAGTCGGACGTCCAGGCAGTCATGAGCATCGCGTCCGCACATCGCATTCCGGTGGTGCCACAGGGTGCATTGACAGGTCTGGCGGGTGCCGCCAACGCCAGCATCGGAGCCATCGCCCTCAACACCCGCCGCATGAACAAGATCATCGAGCTCGACGTCGTCAACCGCGTCGCCGTCGTGCAACCCGGCGTGACGAACAAGGAACTGAAAGACGCTGCCCGAGAACAGGGTTTGACGTACCTGCCGGACCCGTCCAGCTGGGAGGCGTCGACCATCGGCGGCAACATCGCCACCAACGCAGGTGGGCTCTGCTGCGTGAAGTACGGCGTCACAGCACGGTTCGTGCGTGGTCTGCGTGTCGTACTCGCCGACGGCCGCGCGACGTTCGTGGGTCGCCGCACTGTCAAAGGTGTCGCGGGCTTGTCTCTTGCGGACCTGTTCGTCGGTTCGGAAGGAACCCTCGGCATCATCACCGAGGCCACCGTCGGTCTCGACTTCCCCAGTGCAACCCCGCTCACGATGGCCGCTACCTTCCCGTCCACTGTCGCGGCAGGAGAGGCAGTGTCGCGGATTCGTGCGGCAGGTATCACCCCGAGCCTGTTCGAGCTGTTGGACCGCACCACCATTGCCGCCATCGATGCCTACGCGCGGATGGACTTCGGAACCGACGCCGCCGCAGTGCTGATCGCCCAATCCGACATCGGCGAGGGTGCCGTGGAAGAGCTAGAGGCCATCGCCGCGCTGTGCACCGAATCCGGTGCAGCGGACGTGGCGGTCGCCGAGGACGAGGTCGAGTCGGAGCAGCTGGTTCAGGCCCGTCGACTGGCCTACCCCGCGCTGGAGCGCCTGGGTTCACCGTTGGTCGACGATGTGTCCGTACCGATTTCGCAACTCGCTACGATGATCGACGAGGTGGGTCGGGTGGCTGATCGGCTGGGCATCGTCATCGGAGTCGTCGGCCATGCCGGCGACGGCAACATTCATCCGACGGTCATCGTGGATCCGACCGACCCGTCCTCGTTGGCCAAGGCTCACCGAGCATTCGACGAGATCGCGGCCTTCGCTCTCTCGCTCGGTGGAACCATCACCGGCGAGCACGGAGTGGGACTGCTCAAGCGGGACCTTCTCGAAACCGAACTCGACTCGGTCGCAGCCGAACTGCAGCGTGGCATCAAGGAACTACTGGACCCGCACTATCTGCTCAATCCAGGCAAGGTACTCACCGCCCGGCCCTGAGCCGGAGCGACATCCACACCAGCAACCGGGTGTCCGCATTGTCGAGATCGAGCCCGAACAACTCCTTGGTACGCCGGAGTCGGTAGCGGAAGGTGTTGGGGTGCAGGTACAGCGACGCAGCTGCGGCGGCGACGTTGGACTCATGCGCCAACAACGCCAGCACCGTCGCGGCGTACTCGGTACCTTCGGCAGCGTCGGAGGAGAGCATCCGTTCGACGGCCGGAATCGCCAACGGTACGTCCGACAGCGCATCGGTCGCCCTGTTCAGGGTGACCGCCACCCGGCTCTGCTCGAATGTCGTTGTATGCGCGCCATTCTCAACCGCATCGAGCGCCCAGCGTGCGTGACTACGCGCCACCGCAGGCCGCGCATGCGGCCCGCCGATCGCGAAGGTCACCGGCACCCCGAACGCCACCTCCGCGCGGCGTCGTACCTCCTCGGCCTCCTCGGCGACACCGCGGTCGTCGTCCCTCGCCACGACGAAGAACACGACGTGTTCGTCGACGATGAACCCGGAATCTGCCTCGCCGCCGAACGTGAGCTCCAACAGACCCCCGAGCTGCACGAGCAGGGCATCGGGTTGCGCCGAGTCCACCTTCGCAGCCACTACCGCGAAGCAGCTACCGGGCGAGGTGACGACGGCGGGATCGGTCAACAACGCACGTGCCCTGGGGTTACCGGGTTCGGCCGGACGACGTCGAGCAAGGAGCAATGGCACCGCAGCAGCGGCCGCGCGAGTCAATGCGGTCACCGCCCCACGATCGGGTGGGCCGGACGGGGCGGTGGACACGATGCACCAGATGGAGCCGAGGTACTCGCCGTGGGCCGAGACCGCTACTGCCAGACGCGGTAGCGCCCCGGCCACATCGACCACGTGGACGGCCGAACTGCGTCGGAAGTCCGGATCTATGTGGTGCACCATGTATCGAGCCGGGACCTGCTTGCCCAGAATGCCGTCGCGTCGCACGTCGTCGATCGGCTGGCCTGGAACGGACGAGTATGCGACGACGTAGCCCTGTGGATCCATCACCGATACCGCACCGCCCACAGCAGCCGCCGTAGCGTCGGCCAGGGCAGACAGATCCGCAGTGCTCACCGACTCACCGTACTTCCATGTGCGGTGCCGTTACCGGGCTACGGTGCGACTGTCGCCTCGGAATTCCGCGATCAGCTCGCCTCGGCACGTCACCGAGACGTCGTACAGTCCGTTGCGGCCGAACCTCGCACGCTCGACGGCGTCGGCGACGAGCACATCTCCTACCTTCGTCGGACGGAGATAGCGGATGTCGCAGCGGGCCGCGACGGCCGAATCGTCGTGCGAATTACAAGCCATTGCGAACGTCGTGTCCGCCAACAGAAAGACGTAGCCGCCGTGGGTGATGGCGTACCCGTTGACCATGTCCTCGGTGACGACCATCGACATCCTCGCATGGCCAGGTGACAGCTCGATCAGTTCGATGCCGAGCTTGCGGGACGCGGCGTCGACCTCGAACATCTCGCGGGCGATAGGCGAATCGGTCACGGTTGCAACACCAATCGCTCGTTCTGGGTGAACATCGTGACGCCCCCGGTCGCGAAGTTGCGCAGATCCTTGCCTGCCGCTGTCATCTCGGGCGAGGCCAATCCTGCCTTCAGCGATGCCTCGTCCGCGAAGTACAGACTGGCGATCACGTAGTACGGCGGCGGTGAATCGTCGAGCGAGTCGAGCGTGCCCCAGGTGAAGTCGACCAGCCCTGGAACTGCACGCGCGAGGGGCACGTGCACGTCTGCGTAGTGACGATCGAATGCCGCAGGGTCCTCGGGCATCCCGTAACAGACGGCCACTCGCACGCTCATGACGCGACCTCGGGCTTCGCGACGAGAGTGAGAACATCGTAGGTCGCGACGGGATCGCCGTCCTGGTTGACGACCACTGCGTCCCATCGCACCTCGCCGTAGTCGGCACTCTGACGCGGAGTGATGAGCTTGGCCGTCAACGTGACCGTCAACGAATCCTCGGCCTTGACCGGCGTCAGGAATCGCAGGCTGTCGACGCCGAAGTTCGCGAGGACAGGGCCCGGTGCCGGGTCGACGAACAGCCCGGCGGCCAGTGAGACCACCAGGTAGCCGTGCGCCACGATGCCGCCGAACAGCGGATTGGCCGCTGCCGCTTCGGGATCAGTGTGCGCGTAGAAGGTGTCGCCGGTGAATTCCGCGAAGTGATCGATGTCGGCGCGGGTGACCTGTCGTGGGCCACCGATGATGGTGTCACCCAGTTTCAGCTCGCCCAGGTTCTTGCGGAACGGGTGGACGTCGCCGGTCGTCTGCTTCGCGCCGGTCACCCACTTGTTGCCGATGGCCGTCAGGACATCCGGAGTTCCCTGAATTGCGGTGCGTTGCATGTGGTGCAGGACGCCGCGGATGCCGCCTAGTTCTTCACCGCCGCCTGCGCGGCCGGGTCCGCCGTGCACCAGTACCGGCAGGGGCGAGCCGTGGCCGGTCGATTCCTTGGCGTCCTCGGAGTTGAGGACCAGGATGCGTCCGTGGTACGGGGCACTGCCCAGGACGATCTCGCGCGCGACGGCGGAATCCTTCGTCACCAATGAAGCAACCAAAGAACCCTTGCCGCGGGCGACCAGATCGAGCAGGTCTGCAGTGTTCTCGTAACCGATGACCGTCGATACCGGCCCGAATGCCTCGATCTCGTGCGGTTCGGATGCGGTCTTGTCGCCGGCCTTCAGCAGCACAGGTGCCATGAACGCACCGGGTCGCGAATCCACGGCGTCCGGATCGCCGAAGACGACCGTCGCCGACTTGGTCAGTCCACGAATGGATTTGAGGACCTCGTCGCGCTGGTCGATGCTGGCGAGTGCACCCATGGTGACCCCCTCGTCGGCCGGATCACCGACGACGACCTTCTCCAGCTTTGCCTTCAGCGCCTCGATGACGGGCTCGACCGAGTCTTGCGGCACCAGCACGCGGCGGATCGCCGTGCACTTCTGGCCGGCCTTGGATGTCATCTCGGTGAAGACACCCTTGACGAACAGATCGAATTCCGGATCACTTTGTGCCACATCTGAACCGAGTATCGACGCATTGAGAGAATCCGCCTCGGCCGTGAAGTGCAGTCCTTCGCCGACGACGTTGGGGTGTGAGCGCAGGGTCGCAGCGGTATCGGCGGATCCGGTGAACGCCACCGAGTCCTGGCCGCCGAGGTGGTCGAGGACGCCGCGGGCGCTGCCACACAGCAGCTGCACCGAACCCTCGGGCAGCAACCCCGACTCGATGATCCGTCGGAACACCAGCTCGGTGAGGTACGCAGTCTGGCTGGCGGGCTTGACGATCGACGGCACACCGGCAATGAACGCGGGTGCCAGCTTCTCGAGGAAGCCCCAGACGGGGAAGTTGAAGGCATTGATCTGCACGGCAACACCGCGCCGCGAGGTGTAGATGTGCTGACCGAGGAAGGTGCCTTTCTTGCCGAGCTGCTCGATGGCACCGTCGAGATAGACCGTCTCGTTGGGGAGTTCGCGTCGGGCCTTGCTCGCGTAGCTCAGCACAGTGCCGAATCCGCCGTCGATGTCGACTCCGGAATCGCGGGTGGTGGCTCCGGTGTGTCGGGAAAGTTGGTAGAACTCCTCCTTGCCGGCCATCAGCGTCAGGCCCAGTTGCTTGAGCAGGGCTGCACGCTCGTGGAACGTCAGTGCTGCGAGCGCTGGGCCGCCGACGGTGCGGGCGTAGTCCACCATGCCTGCGACGTCGAGACCGCTGGACGACACCCGGGCGATCTCACTGCCGTCGATGGCGCTCATCAGCGGCGCTCCCTCGTCGCTCGCGGAATACCACGCTCCCTGGGCATAGCTTTCCAGAAGTCTGCTCACAACGCCTCCATCTCACCGTACGTTCGGTCGGTAATTACCATCGCCGTCGGACGCCGAGATGTCAAGGACCAAGAGCGGACCTGAGCGTTCACGATCGCCGCCGGTCGGCGGAAAGCCGCGCACGGTCGCCGATAGTGAACACTCAGGTGCGCGGACACCGGGTCTACGTGCGGCGCAGCCCATCGAAGGTCAGCGCCACGACGGCGTCGGCCAATTCTTCGACGGATCCGCCGGTGCGCGGGCGGTACCACTCGATGAGCGAGTTGACCGTGCCGAACACGAGCTTGGACGCCAGCGCCGGATCCACTCCGGCACGCAGATCTCCTTCTTCGGCCGCGGCCACCACAAGCCCGGTGACGAACGAATCGAATTCGCGCCGACGGGCAAGAGCCCGGCGCTCGACGTCGGTGTTGCCTCGCACGCGCAGCAGCAGCGTCACGTAGGGCAGTTCCGCACACAGGATGTCCACACTGCGTCGCACCAGGTATTCGAGGCGGTCGATGTATCGCCCGGTCGTGGCCCGATCCTCGGTCGTGACGGCGAACAGTGCATTGAGCGCCCGCGACAGCGCGAGTTCGAGCAACTCGGACTTGCCGGACACGTGGTGATAGATCGAGGACTTGGTGATGCCGAGCCGCTTCGCCAGAACCTCCATGCTGGTGCCGTCGTATCCACGGTCGTTGAAGACCTTGACCGCCACTGCCAACAGCGAGTCCAGGTCGTATCCCGGCCGCCCTGGCTGTCCGGTCTTGCGCGGCGCGCGTGCGGTTGTCATTGCCACATCTTCTCAGTCAGCGCCCGATTCCACAGCACCGTGGGCAGCAAACCTTGCCAAACGACCGAATGTTCGGTTATTAATGACGCAACCGTACGAAGGAGATCCCAGTGGGCGAAGTATTTCTCGTGGCCGGCGCACGTACTCCGCACGGACGCTACGGCGGAGCCCTCGCCTCGGTGCGTCCCGACGATCTGGCCGGGCTGGTCGTCGCCGAGGCAGTCCGGCGAGCCGGTGTGCCCGTCGACCGGATCGACGAGGTGATTCTCGGTGCCGCGAATCAGGCAGGCGAGGACAATCGCGATGTGGCTCGAATGGCGGTTCTGCTCGCAGGACTCCCCCACACGGTGCCGGGATATACCGTCAACCGCCTGTGCGCGAGCGGCCTGACGGCAGTTGCCAACGCCGCGAGCACCATTCGTAGCGGTGAGGCCGACATCATCGTCGCCGGTGGCGTCGAGTCCATGACGCGCGCGCCGTGGGTCATGGCCAAGCCAGGGACGGCGTGGGCCAAGCCCGGCGACATCTTCGATACCTCCCTCGGCTGGCGATTCACCAATCCGACCTTCGCCTCGCACGATGCGGGGACCGATCCCAAGATCACCCTGTCGATGGGCGAAACCGCCGAGGAGGTCGCACTCAGCGAGGGCATCACCCGCGAGGAGTCCGATGCCTTCGCCTTCCACAGTCAGCAGCGTGCCACCGCCGCCCAGGATGCCGGACGCTTCGCCGACGAGATCGTGCCCGTCACGACCAAGAACGGCGAGGTCACCGAGGACGAGACGCCGCGACGCGGAACCACACTCGAGAAGCTCGGCACGCTGAAGACCGTGTTCCGCAAGGACGGCATCGTCACCGCCGGAACGTCCTCACCGTTCACCGACGGTGCGTCGGCGCTGGTCGTGGCCTCCGAGGAGGCCGTGAACAAATACGGCCTCGAGGTTCGGGGCCGCATCGTCACCAGCGCGAGTGCCGGTATCGCACCGCACATCATGGGACTCGGGCCGGTGCCCTCCACGCAGAAGGCGCTCACTCGCGCCGGGTGGTCGGTCGAGGACCTCGGTGCCGTCGAGCTCAACGAGGCCTTCGCGGCACAGTCGCTCGGCGTCATCCGCCAGTTGAAACTGAACGAGGACATCGTCAATGCCGACGGCGGGGCGATCGCACTCGGCCACCCCCTCGGCTCGTCGGGTGCCCGAATCCTGTTGACGCTGTTGGGTCGCATGGAACGCGAGAAGGCGTCCCGCGGGCTCGCGACCCTGTGCGTCGGCGTCGGGCAAGGCGTGTCGATGTTGATCGAGGCACCGTGAACACGCTCGTCGTCGAGGAGCTGACGGACCGCGTTGTCGTCACTCTGAATCGCGAGAAGCAGCGCAACGCAATCGATTCCGAGATGATCGGCGAGTTGCACGAGGTGTGCGCGCTCGTCGAGCAGGATCCGAAGATCGTCATCCTGACCGGCGCGGGCGAACATTTCGCCGGGGGTGCCGACATCAATCAGCTGCGGGCCCGCACCCGCGACGACGCACTGCGCGGCATCAACCGAAACCTGTTCGACCGCATCGCCGCACTCCCCCTGCCGACGATCGCTGCCGTCCGCGGCTACGCCCTCGGCGGTGGAGCCGAGCTGTCCTACGCCTGCGACATCCGGATCGCGTCGCCGACGGCCGTGTTCGGTAATCCCGAACCTGGGCTGGGCATCATGGCTGCCGCCGGGGCCAGCTACCGGTTACCGACGCTGGTAGGAGTGTCCGTCGCGAAGCAGGTACTTCTCGGTGGCCGGACGCTCGACGCATCGGTGGCACTCCGCTCCGGCCTGGTGCTGGACGTCGTCGACGAGCCGTTGGGCGCAGCGCATTCCCTCGCGGATCGCATCGCCAAGCAAGCACCTCTGGCACTGAAGCTGACCAAAAAGATTCTCGATGCACCCGGTTCGCACCCGTGGGCCGACGACATCGCGCAGGCTGTTCTGTTCGAGACCGAAGACAAACAACGCCGGATGACGGCATTTCTGGAGAAGAAGAAATGACAGCTCCTCGCGCAGTAGGTGTGGTCGGTGGCGGCCGCATGGGTGCAGGTATTGCCCAGGTATTCGCGGCCCTCGGTTCCACCGTCGTCATCGCCGAAGCAGCCGACCAACAAGCAGCCCTCGGCCGAGTCTCGACGGGCTTGGCCCGAGCGCACGAGCGCGGCAAGCTCAGCGAGGACCCCGCTGCAATTCTTGCTCGGGTCTCCACCGTCGCCGGGCCTGCGGATCTGCCCGCCGAGCTCGATCTGATTGTCGAAGCGGTGCCCGAGATCGCGTCGCTCAAGGTCGAGGTGCTGGCTCTCATCGACAAGATCGCCGGGGCTCAGACGGTCATCGCGTCGAACACGAGCTCTATTTCCATCGCCGAACTCGGTGCAGCACTCAGTGATCCGAGTCGCTTCATCGGGATGCACTTCTTCAACCCGGTTCCGGCGTCGACTCTCGTCGAGATCGTGCGCGCGCCGGCCACATCCGCGGATGTGGTGGAGCGGGTGCAGCAATGGGTGTCGCTCCTGGGCAAGACCGAGGTGCTCGTCAACGACTCCCCCGGCTTCGCGACCTCCCGGCTCGGCGTCTGCCTCGGGCTCGAAGCCATCCGGATGCTGGAGGAGGGCGTCGCCGACGCCGAATCCATCGATCGCGCCATGGAACTCGGCTACAAGCACCCGATGGGTCCACTGCGGTCGACCGACCTCGTCGGGTTGGACGTTCGGCTCGCGATCGCAGAACACCTGGCGTCGACACTCGGCGACAGGTTCACTCCCCCGCAGTTGTTGCGAGACATGGTTGCTCGCGGCGACATCGGACGCAAGTCCGGTCGCGGCTTTCACGATTGGACGAACGCATGACGGTACGGTTCGACATCACCGACGGCCTGGCGACCATCACGCTCGCTCGCCCCGAGGCACACAACGCCCTCGACGTCGCGACGAAGGTCGCGCTGGCCGAGGCCGTTCAGAACGCGGCCGCACCCGAGGTGCGTGCCGTGCTCATCACCGCCGAGGGCAAGAACTTCTGCGTCGGCCAGGATCTAGGCGAGCACGTCCCCGCACTCGAAGCCGACCCGGCCACAGCGATGGATACCGTCGGTGAGCACTACAACCCGGTCATCCGAAGGCTCGCAGCGCTCGAGGTGCCGATCGTCGTCGCCATCCCCGGCGCGTGCGTCGGTGCAGGTCTGGGCATCGCACTCGCCGGAGACATCCGAGTCGCCGGTACCAAGTCCTCGTTCGCGACGGCGTTCACCGGTATCGCCCTGGCCAGCGACTCGGGATTGAGCTACACGTTGGTCGAGGCACTGGGATCGAGTCGGGCGGCGGGTCTGATGCTGCTCGGCGACAAGGTCACAGCCGCCCAGGCCCTCGACTGGGGCCTGGTGCATCGCGTCGTCGACGACGCGGACGTTCTCGAAACAGCACGCACGCTGGCCACCTCCCTCGCGTCCGGTCCGACCAGGGCCTACAAGCAGGTCAAGTCGCTGATCGCGCGATCCGGACTGTCAGACGCACTGGACCGCGAGGCGCAGGCACAGACCGCTCTGGGCCAGACCGTCGACCACAGAGCCGCCGTCGATGCCTTCCTTGCCAAGAAAAGAGCCTCCTTCGTCGGCATGTGAGCGGAAACTCGACCCCTGCTACGAATTTTCGCGCACGTGCGGCGAAGCCGCTCTCGCCGCTCTTGTGCCCAGGGTCACTTCCAGGCATACTGGTTACCAACCGATCATTCGGTAATGAAAGTAGGACTTATGACCACGTCAAACACCCTGTCCGCCGAGACGCTGCAGGACGGGTTCGACGAGACCGTCGCCCGTGAGCAGCGCGTCGAGCCTCGCGACTGGATGCCCGACGGCTACCGCAAGTCGCTCATCCGTCAGATCGCCCAGCATGCGCACTCCGAGATCATCGGCATGCAGCCGGAGGGCAACTGGCTCACCCGCGCGCCGTCGCTGCGCCGCAAGGCGATCCTGATGGCCAAGGTGCAGGACGAAGCCGGCCACGGCCTCTACCTGTACTCCGCCGCGGAGACGCTGGGGGCAGACCGCGCCGACCTGACGGTCAAACTCATCGAGGGCAAGCAGAAGTACTCCTCGATCTTCAACTACCCCACCCTGACGTACGCCGACGTGGGCACCATCGGCTGGCTCGTCGACGGCGCAGCGATCTGCAATCAGGTTCCCCTGTGCCGCAGCAGCTTCGGGCCGTACGCACGCGCGATGATCCGCGTCTGCAAGGAGGAGTCGTTCCACCAGCGCCAGGGCTACGAACTGCTCGCGACGATGATGCGCGGCACCGACGAACAGCGCGCCATGGTTCAGGAATCCGTCAACCGCTGGTGGTGGCCGGCACTGATGATGTTCGGCCCGCCGGACGACGAGTCCCCCAACACCGAGCAGTCCATGAAGTGGGGCATCAAGCGCCACACCAACGACGAACTGCGCCAACGCTTCGTCGACATGTCGATCCCGCAGGCGAAGGCACTCGGAGTCACGTTCCCCGACCCGGATCTGAAGTGGAACGAGGAGCGCAAGTCGCACGATTTCGGCGAGCCCGACTGGTCCGAGTTCATGCAGGTGATCAAGGGCAACGGAGCCTCCAACGTCGAGCGCATCGCGAACCGTCGAGCAGCCCACGACGGCGGTGCCTGGGTCCGCGAGGCCGCGACCGCATTTGCCGAAAGGAACGCAGCATCATGAGCGAGTTCACCGCAGAAGGCGGCCACGGAGCAGTGCCTACCGAGGGAGTTCCGGTCGAGCCGAAAAAGGAAGCAGTCAAGGCTGATTGGCCCCTGTACGAGGTGTTCCTCCGCGGCAAACGCGGCCTGAACCACGTACACGTCGGATCACTCCACGCTGCCGACGACCACATGGCACTTCGTCACGCTCGCGACGTCTACACCCGCCGCAACGAAGGCGTCAGCATCTGGGTGGTTCCGTCCAATTCGATCGTCGCGTCGTCGCCGTCGGAGAAGGATCCGTTCTTCGCACCGAGTGGCGACAAGGTCTACCGCCACCCGACCTTCTACGAGATCCCCGACAACGTCCCCCACATGTGAGACCCATACTTCAAGAGGACAAGCACTCATGACCGATCACGACAGCGCCTACGAGGGCCTCGTCGACGAGGACTCGCACGGGCAGTGGGCATTCGGGACGAGCTTCGACGACCCGCTCGCCGGAGTCGATACCACCGTTCCCGACGACGTCGACCTGAAAGCCCTTGCCGCGTACTGCCTCATGCTCGGTGACGATGCGCTGATCAGCTCGCAGCGCCTCGCCGAGTGGAGCACCCGCGCACCGGAACTCGAAGAGGAAGTGGCGCTGGCCAACGTCGGCCTCGATCTGCTCGGGCAGGCTCGGCTGCTGCTGGCCCGCGCCGCGAAAGCCGATCCGACGGTGGTGCCGGTCATTTCGGCTACCTCGCCCGCACCCGCAGAGGATGCTCTCGCGTTCTTCCGCGACGACGCCGACTTCCGCAACGTTCGGCTCACCGAGCTCGACAACGGTGATTTCGCCAAATCTCAGGTGCGCCTGCTGGTGTTCTCGACGTGGCGGCTCGCTGTATTCGCTCGCCTGCAGGAATCCCGCGACCCCGTTCTCGCCGCGGTTGCGAACAAGGGCGTCAAAGAGCTGACCTACCACCGTGATTACGCGGCTCGATGGGTCGTCACTCTGGGTTGCGGAACGGACGAATCGAAGCGACGCGTCCGCGAGGCCGTGACGCGCATCTGGCCGTATGTCTCCGAACTTTTCGTCCCGACGGACGAAGAGATCGCGCTCGCGAAGGTCGGTGTCGCCGTCGACCCACGCGACGTTCGCGAGGAGTTCGATTCCGTTCTGGCGCAGGTACTGCATGCAGCAGAATTGGATGCACCCGAGGGCAAGTCCGTCGGCAACATCGGCGGCCGCGGTGGCCGGCGCGGCATTCACACCGAAGCGTTCGGGCCGCTGATCGCCGAGATGCAGGTCGTGGCGAGAGCACATCCGGAGGGAGTCTGGTGACCACACTTCAACGAACGGCGCGCGAGATCGCCGCGACCGTCATGGATCCCGAGATGCCACTGCTCACCCTCGACGATCTCGGCGTCCTGCGTGACGTCGAGGTACGCGAGAACGGCAGTGTGCTCGTCACGATCACTCCGACGTACTCCGGATGCCCCGCGATGGCGACGATGCGCGACGACATCGCCCACAAGCTTCAGGATCACGGTTACGCGGATGTCGAGATAGTCACCAGCCTCTCCCCTGCGTGGAGTACCGATTGGATCTCCGAAGAGGGCCTGCGGAAGCTACGAGAATCCGGTTACTCCGTGCCCGGCCCCGCCCCGGCACGGACGAGTGGTCCGGTCCCGTTGACCCTCACCGTGAAACCACGGCAGATCGCCTGTCCCCAATGCAGTTCCACCAATACTCGGCTCACTTCCGAGTTCGGTGCCACCCTGTGCAAAGCCCAGTACCGGTGCGACGACTGCCTCGAACCCTTCGACCACGTCAAGGAAATCTGATGACCGTCACTGCCGAGCCGGCACTGAAGAATCTGCGCAACAAGCCCTTTCACACTCTGACGGTTGCTGACGTCGAATCCCTCTGCGACGACGCCGTAGCCGTCACGTTCGACGTGCCCGACCACCTCACGGACGAATTCGACTTCCGCCCGGGACAATCCCTGATGCTCAGCCGCACCGTCGACGGCGTCGAACATCGCCGCTCCTACTCCATCTGCGCTCCGGCCGGTGCGCGTCCCCGCGTCGGTGTCCGTGAGGTGAGCGACGGGTTGTTCTCCTCGTGGCTCGTCCACGAGGTCAAGGCCGGCGACCGCATCGACGTCCAGGGTCCGACCGGCACCTTTCATGCGGATCCCACCCAGGCCGGTAGGCACGTCCTGATCGCAGCCGGTTCCGGCATCACACCGATGCTGTCCATCGCTGGCTCCGTTCTTGCCAACCCGGACGCCGAAGTGGTTCTGCTGTACGGCAATCGGCGGACCCGGACCGTGATGTTCGCCGAGGAGATCGCCGATCTCAAGGACCAGTACGGCAGTCGATTCGACGTCATCCACGTGCTGTCCAGGGAGCCACGTGAGGTCGAACTGTTCAGTGGCAGGCTCGATGCGGATCGGCTGCGCGAAATACTGGACACCGTCGTCCCGACGCCGGACATCGACCACTTCTGGCTGTGTGGTCCGTTCGGGATGGTGAACGACGCGCAAGACGTTCTGAAAGAACTCGGCGTCGCGAAGAGCAGCATCCACCACGAACTGTTCTACGTCGACGACGTACCCCCGCCGCAGGAGACGCACCGCGAGCCGGGGATCACCGGCCCCAGCAGTGAGGTCACGATCATCCTCGACGGCCGCGAGGTGAAAGGCGCACTGCCTCAGGACGAGTCGATCCTCGATTCGGCAGAGCAGCTGCGCTCGGATCTGCCGTTCGCATGCAAGGGCGGCGTGTGCGGCACGTGCCGCGCGAAGGTGACCTTCGGCGAGGTCGACATGCGCCGCAACTACGCGCTCGAGGACAACGAGGTCGACGCCGGCTTCGTGCTCACCTGCCAAACCTTCCCCGTCAGCGACACCGTCACCGTCGACTTCGACGCCTGAGACCACGAGAGAGCAATCATGACCAGCGTCTTGTCCACCCCGACCGACAGCCCTGACATCGAGCACGCCAGCCGCGACCGGATCTCGACGCTGCAGCTCGAGCGCCTGCGGTGGTCGCTGCAGCACGCCTACGACAACGTGGCGCACTACACGAAGGCGTTCGACGATGCCGGTGTACATCCCAGCGATCTGAAGGACCTGAGCGATCTGGCGAAGTTCCCCTTCACGTCCAAGCAGGACCTGCGGGCGAACTACCCGTTCGGCATGTTCGCCGTGCCGCAGAACCAGGTCTCACGCATTCACGCGTCCTCGGGCACCACCGGGCGACCCACCGTCGTCGGCTACACCGCCAAGGACATCGACAACTGGGCCGATCTCATCGCCCGCAGCCTCCGCGCGGGTGGCGTCAAGCCCTCCGACAAGGTGCACGTGGCCTACGGATACGGGCTCTTCACCGGCGGTCTCGGTGCCCACTACGGCGCAGAACGGCTGGGCTGCACGGTCATTCCGATGTCCGGTGGCATGACCGATCGACAGATCCAACTGATCCAGGACTTCGAGCCCGACGCCATCCTGGTCACCCCGTCCTACATGCTGACGATCGTCGACGCCATGGTGAAGAAGGGTATCGACCCCGCCTCGACGTCTCTGACGACCGGAGTGTTCGGTGCCGAGCCGTGGACCGAGGAGATGCGCACCGAAATCGAGAACACTCTGGCGATGGATGCCGTCGACATCTACGGCCTGTCCGAAGTGATGGGACCGGGTGTGGCGATGGAATGCGTCGAAACCAAGGACGGACTGCACATCTGGGAGGATCATTTCTACCCGGAGATCATCGACCCGGTGACCGGCGAAGTCCTGCCTGACGGTGAGGAAGGTGAATTGGTGTTCACGTCCCTGACCAAGGAAGCGATGCCGATCGTGCGGTACCGCACCCGGGATCTGACGCGTCTGCTGCCGGGCACGGCCCGCACGATGCGTCGGATGCAGAAGGTCACCGGGCGTACCGACGACATGATCATCCTGCGCGGCGTCAACCTGTTCCCGACGCAGATCGAGGAGCTCATCCTGGGTGTCCCCGCGCTCGCACCGCAGTTCCAGTGCGTGCTCGATCGCGCAGGCCGAATGGACAACCTGACGGTGCGGGTGGAGGCCAGACCCGATGTGCCGTCCGATCAGTACGCCCTTCTGGGCGTGACGCTGCAGAAGCTGGTCAAGAACCGGATCGGTGTGACGGTGAACGTCGAGGTACTGCCGCAGGCCGCGTTGGAGCGTTCGATCGGTAAGGCCCGCAGGCTGATCGACAATCGACCGGCCACTCGAAGCTGACGCCGGCTCAGATCCCGAGTGACCCAGCCAGTGTCGGCCAACTCTTGGGTAGCTGTTCCACCCAGTACGGCCACGAGTGGGTTCCGGTCTCGGTGAAGTCGAAGGTGGCGGGAATGTTCAGCTGATTCAGACGATCGGCCAGTCGATGGGTGCAGTAGTTCGCCCCCACCTCGATGATTCCGCCGATCACCACCACGTCCAAAGCTTCTACGGTATCGAAACTTTCGTACCGCCCCGGCGCTCCTGTGCCCACCGACACGTACACGTCGGTGCCGCGCAGGCTCTCGGCATTGACGACCGAATCGTGCTCCACCCATGCGGGATCGAGCGGGCCGCCCCACATGTTGTCGGCATTTCCGCCGAATGCCCCGACGATCGCGCGAATACTCGCCTGGCCCAACGGCTCCGACGACGCGAAGCAACCGCTGTACGACGCCACCCCGGAGTAGAGATCCGGGTTACGAGCGGCCAGCATCATGGCCGACTGCGCTCCCATCGACAGTCCCGCGATCGCGTTGCGTCCGTTCCCGTCCACGGCTGCGTCGATCAGCGGCGGAAGCTCCTCGGTCAGGAACGTCTCCCACTGGTATCGGCCGAGCTTCGGATCGTCCCGTTGCCAATCGGTGTAGAAGCTGCCCGGGCCGGCCAGCGGTAGTACGACGTTCACGTTCTTGTCGGCGAAGAATTCGGCCGCTCCACCCTTGCGTAGCCACATGCTGTTGTTCGGGTCTTCCTCACCGATTCCGCTGAGCATGTACAGCGTCGGCCGCGAGCCGGTCTGCACTACCGGGGTGAGTACCTGGACGTCGACGACGGCACCCATGGCCGGCGATTCGACACTCAGAGTCCGCAGGGTGTCCGACGCGATCGACGTGTCGACAATCCGGGCGACAGGGGCACCAGGAGCGGCGGTCGCCACGCCCATCGAGGACAAGGTCAAGGCTGCGACGACGACGAACGGGGTGAAGATGCGTCGACGACGCATGGCGATCCTCTCGGGGTTTGTCACAGTAAACAGGGAATCGACATGGAGCATTGCACAGCAACCAACCGGATGGAACGCCGAATACTCGAAGCAAAAATCCGGACCGACCGGCACTACAGCAACCGCGCGTTGTACGGGCATTCCCCCTTCTTTCGAACGCTTTTCGGGCATCGAATCGGCGACGACCGATCGATTAGTCCACTAATAGTTCGTGCACGAAGAAGTTCCCGTAGCCTGGTCCCCGTGACCACCACCGAAGATCCGCTCGCGCTCGATCGCCAGGTCTGCTTCGCGCTCGCCGTCGCCAACCGTGCGGTGCTCGCGGTGTATCGGCCATTGCTCGAGCCGATGGGACTGACGCATCCGCAGTACCTGGTGATGTTGGCTCTGTGGGGAGAGTCGCCGATGTCGGTCAAAGCAATCGGATCGGCACTGCAACTCGACTCCCCCACTCTCTCGCCACTTCTCA
This sequence comes from Rhodococcoides navarretei, assembly GCF_038069675.1. Taxonomy (NCBI): domain Bacteria; kingdom Bacillati; phylum Actinomycetota; class Actinomycetes; order Mycobacteriales; family Nocardiaceae; genus Rhodococcoides; species Rhodococcoides navarretei. The sequence continues at coordinate 366,428 of NZ_JBBPCN010000001.1, read as the reverse complement.
AGCGTCTGGAATCGATGGGGCTGCTCACCCGCAATCGAAGCGTCGCGGACGAGCGCGTCCTGCTGGTCTCCCTCACCGCGGCCGGAGCCGCGCTGCGGACCGAGGCCGAAAAAATCCCACCCGCCGTTGTGTCGAAGCTCGGTGCGTCACTCGCCGAACTCGACGATCTACGACGCGTCCTCAGCCGTGTCAACGACGCCGCCATCGCAGCAGGAGCACTGTCATGAACAAGAACCGCACCCGTCCGTCCCCCGGCCAATGGCTGGGGTACGCCGTCCTCGGCCGCAAACTCCCCGACGAGATGCAGGATTGGGTTCGACGCGACCTCGTCGGGCCGGGAGCGACGCCGCGTCACATCCTGCGGTCGATGATTCCGTTCCTGCCGATCTTCATCGGATTCTTCGTTCTCTTCCCTGGCGCGATCTGGCTACGCGCCTCGATGGTGCTGCTCAGCCTGCTGCTCGCGCTGTTCTACACGGCGGCCTACATGGACCAGAACCGCGCCCGGCGCCTCGAGATCCACGGGCTACCGGCCGATCTGAAGAGCCCGAAGAAGATGGCGGAGATGGAACGCGAGCGAGAGAACTACCGCCGCAATCACTGAGTGCCGCCCACCCCCGAGGGCACTCGATGTCACGTTCGGTGGACTTTTCGGGGGTCGATGTCACATTTGGTGGACTCGGCCGCGGTGGGTCAGGACGGCGGTCGACCGTTGTTGCTCAGTCCGGCGGTGAAGTCGTCGATGATCATCGAGGCCAGGTCCCGGGTTTTGCGGTTGGAGTTCTGCGACAGTTCGGTCAGTTGGGTGAAGGCCGCGTCCGAGTCGATGCGATACACCGACATCAGGATTCCCAGTGCCCGGCCGATCGTTCCGCGGGTGTCGAGGGCTGCCCGCAGCGTCGAGGCCTGGTTACCGCTTTCGACGAGGATCTGCTCGCGCATACGCGAGAGTTCGAGGTGTACCCGCACGCGGGCCACGAGTTCTCGATCCTGGAACGGTTTGACGATGTAGTCGTCGGCACCGCGGCCCAGGCCGTCGAGCACGAAGTCGGTTCCGGCTCGCGCGGTCAACAAGATCACCGGCACACGCCGCAGATCGGTGTCACGGCGGATGTCGTCGACCAGGTCGAGGCCACTGCGCCCGGGGAGCATGACGTCGGTCAACACGATTCCCGGCGGCGTCGATCGAGCCAGGTCGAGTGCGATCTCGATGTCGCCTGCGGTGGCGACCGTCCATCCTTCGACGGTCAGTAGTCGCACGAGGTAGTCGCGCATGTCGACGTTGTCTTCGACGAGCAGGATGTCCGCTCGACCAGAGGTCGCCGTCGTCGATTCGTGGGCGGAAAAGATCGCGGACACCGAATCGGTGGGTGTTGCCGATCGTTCGACCGGCGCAGCGGCCTCGACGGGCACCCGCGGCACGACCACGGTGAACGTACTCCCGACGGCCACCTCGCTCTCCACGTCGATGCGCCCGTTCAGGGCCGTGAGCAGGTCCGATACCAGCGCGAGCCCGATGCCGAATCCTTCGATACTGCGTGCGTCCGCGTGCTCGACTCGGTGGAACCGATCGAATATGAGCGACAGCTCGTCGGCGGGAATCCCCAGCCCGGTGTCGGCGACCACGAGGCGGACGGTGTCGCTCTCGGCGTTCAGCCGCACCGATACCCGACCGGACGGGGTGTACTTGACGGCATTCGCGACCAGATTGAACACGATCTTCGACCACATCTCGCCGTCGGTGAGCACGACGACGTTCTCGGGCGTATCGACGACGAGCTCGAGACCACTGTCCGACGCCACCGCCGCGAACAGCGTCGCGCAGTCGCGCGTCACCGCGGTGAGGTCGGTGGGTTCGAGTCGAGCCTCTAGTCGGCCCGCATCGGCACTGACGACATCCAACAGATCGTCGACGAGTCGGCGCAGTCGCACCGCGGCGCGATGGACGACGTCGAGGGACTGTCGATCGGGTTCGCTCAACTGCGAGGACGAGCTCTCGCGCACCGAGTCCAGTGGTCCGGCGAGCAGGGTCAGCGGCGTTCGGAATTCGTGGCCCACGGTCTCGAGCAACCGCGTCTTCGCCGTATCTGCCTCGGCCAGGGCCACGACGCGTCGCCGCTCCATCTCGAAGGCCTGCGAGGCGGTCAGCGCAGTCGATACGCGTTCGGCCACCACTCCGCAGAACGACACGATCGAGTCGTCGACGACGCGATGTCCGTTGACACCGATCAGCAGGGCCCCGACCGGCTCGATCCGGCCCGCCATCGTCAGCGGCGTCACGACCGCTCGCGGCACGTTACCGACGACCTCCGTGACCTCGCAGGGGACCGATCCGTCGACCACCCGAACCACGTCTGCGTACTCCCACGTCGACGCCTCGCAGCCGGTGTCGCCGCTCGTCGCGATGCGCGTCAGCCGACCGTTCTCGGCCAGGTCCTCGCGCAGATAGGCCGCTACCAGCGGGAACTCACGGGGTTCGCTTCCGAGAACTTCCACGGCGGCGCGGGCGATGCCCGGTGGGCCGGTCCCGTCGCCCATGTCGAGCGACCCGAGCCGGAGCAACGCGTGCATCCGGCGTTCGCCCAGTACCTGCATCGTCACCTCGGTGGTGGCGACGAACACCCCGAGAACCGTCCGATTCGGACCGAAGATCGGACTGTACGAAAATGTCCAGTACGTCTCCTCGAGGTAGCCGTATCGCTCCATGACGAACATCTGCCGAACGCCGTGCACCGGCTCGCGACCGTCCACCACCTGCGCGCACAGTCCGCCGACGTAGTCCCACATCTCGGACCAACAGTCACTGGCACGTTGACCTGCAGCCTCGGGGAACTTCGCCCCGAGAAAGTTCGTGTAGGCGTGATTGAAGATCTGCACCAGATGCGGACCCCACCAGATCAGCATCGGGATTGTCGACGGCATGACGGTGCGCACGGCCGTCACCAACTCGTACGGCCACTGGTCCACCGGCCCCAATTCGGTCGCCGACCAGTCCAGCTCCCGGAACGTGGCGTCGGTAGCGTTGTCACCCGGAAACAGCTCGACAGGGCGGGCCGAACCGTCGTCGGGTCGTGCGGAGTTCATTGCCTCGTCCTTCGTAACCAGCGTTCCGCAGGAGTTCGGCGGTCGCAATCTCGGCATCGGTAGTAGCCGAGCGCCAGGTATGCAGGCGTTTCGCTCATCCTCAGCGGGGGTACTGGGGCGAGCATGCCCTCCTCATCAAGTCTCCCGTACCCCCTGGGCGTCTCGCGTCTGTCGAACGACGGCGCAAACCTTGCCGTCTACTCGGAAACTGCGGACTCCGTGTCCGTGGTCGTACTGAACGACGACGGAACAGAGCGCAGTACAACGCCATTGACTCTGCGCACCGGTCACGTCTTCCACGATCTGGTTCCCGACGTGACGCCCGGTTCGCGGTACGGGCTACGCGTCGACGGCCCGTGGGATCCCGCGTCGGGACTGCGGCACAACGCGGCGAAGTTGCTGCTCGACCCGTACGCCACCGCCGTCACCGGCCAGGTCGACTGGAACGAGGCAGTCTTCTCGCATCTGCACGACGAGCCGGAGACCCGCAACGACGAGGACTCGGCCCCATACATGCCGTATTCCATTGCCGTGCAATCGAATTTCGATTGGGAGGACGACGAGTCGCCGCGGACACCGCTGGATCGAACCGTCGTCTACGAAGTGCACGTGAAGGGCTTCACCGCTACCAATCCCGATGTGCCCGAAGAGATTCGCGGCACCTATGCCGGCTTGGCCCACCCGGCCGCCATCGCCCATCTGAAGCGTATCGGGGTCACGGCAGTGGAGTTACTGCCGATCCACCAGTTCGTCCAGGATTCACATCTGCTGGAAGAGGGTCGACGCAATTACTGGGGATACAACTCCATCGGCTTCTTCGCCCCGCACAACGAATACAGCAGCAGCGGCGACACCGGCGGCCAGGTGGACGAGTTCAAGGCTCTGGTCAAGGCCATGCACGAGAACGGTATCGAGGTCATTCTCGACGTCGTCTACAACCACACCGCCGAGGGCAACCATCTCGGACCCACTCTCTCGCTCAAGGGAATCGACAACGGCTCGCACTACCGACTGGTCGACGACGACCGAAGTGCGTACTACGACACCACCGGCACCGGCAACAGCCTCAACGTCGGTCACCCCGCGGCCCTGGCGCTGATCCTGGACTCGTTGCGCTACTGGGTGACCGAGATGCACGTCGACGGTTTCCGCTTCGACCTCGCGAGCACCCTGACTCGCCAGGACTCGGACCTGGACGTCCACAGCGCGTTCCTCAGCCTCGTCCATCAGGATCCGACGCTCGCCCCGGTCAAGCTCATCGCCGAACCCTGGGACACCCAGGGCTACCAGGTGGGCGGCTTCCCGGCTCGCTGGTCGGAGTGGAACGGTAAATTCCGCGACGACGTCCGTGACTTCTGGCGCGGTGAGAGCGGCATGCTACCTGCACTTGCTCAGCGCGTCACCGGCAGCCCGGACGTCTACGAGAGCACCCGTCGACCCACGTTGGCCAGCGTCAACTTCATCACCGCACACGACGGCTTCACGTTGGCCGACCTCAACTCCTACGACGACAAGCACAACGAGGAGAACGGCGAGGACAGTCAGGACGGCGAATCCGACAACCGCTCGTGGGGTTGCGGAGCCGAAGGCCCGACCGACGACGAGGGCATCAATGCGCTGCGCGCCCGCCAGCAACGCAATCACCTTGCCACACTGCTGCTCTCGGCCGGCGTTCCAATGATCCTGGGCGGTGACGAACTGGGCCGAACGCAGAACGGCAACAACAACGCGTACTGCCAGGACAACGAGGTGTCCTGGTTCGATTGGAGCACGGCCGACCAGGATCTCATCGACTTCACCACCCACCTCATCGCGCTCCGCGACGAGCACCCGGCCCTGCGCCCCACGTGGTTCCGGCACGACAGCGATTCCGACGAAGACGGGGCCGGTCCCGATACGGTCGACTTCTACCGAGCCGATGGTCAGAAGCTGGCCGACGAGGATTGGGCGGACGGTAACGCACAGAGCATTCTGATTCTGATGCGCGGAGGCGACGGTGACGCAGCCTTCGCGTGGATGGTCAACAGCTCCTCTGCAACAGTGGAATTCACTCTGCCGGAGGGTAAGTGGAGTCAGTCGACCTCGAGTGATCCGGACCAGGCCTACGAGTCCGGTGGCCCGTCGATCCTGATCCGCGAGCATTCGTTCACGTTGCTGCAGGGCTGACCTGTCCATCGTTCGAGAACACCGATTCCATCCCTCGGACTCGGACCGTCCGGCCCACGCGATAGAACCGTCGGGCCGGACGCGAGCGCACGTGTGGGCGTACGAGATTCCCACTCGGGCCGATCAAGCGGCAGGCAGTACCTTCGTGAACAGCACAGCCCCGGTCCCGTCGCACAGATTGACGGTGAGTTCGCGCGAGTCCCCGTCGATGAGCACCTCACCGAAATGCTGAAACGAGTCGAGGGGTGACGCGTTCTGCTCCGGCGGCGCGTGCACGAACACTGCCTCCGGGCCGAAGGTGCCGTCCAAGTCGTTGGGGCCGAACGCGCCTGCGTTGAGTGGCCCGCTGACGAATTCCCAGAACTCGCGGAATTCCTGGTAGGCGGCTCGTTCCGGCGAATAGTGGTGCGCTGCTGTGTAATGCACGTCGGCTGTGAGCCAGACGGTGCCGGTGACGTCGTTCCGGTCGATCGCGGTGAGCACCTGCGCGATGTCGGTCTCACGCCCCAGTGGCGCACCGGAGTCGCCGTTTCCGACGCCTTCCTGCGCGTCCTTCCCATCAGGCACGACGAGTCCGAGGGGCAGGTCGTTCGCGATGATCTTCCACGTCGCGGTGGAGCGGGAGAGCTCGTCGATCAGCCACTGACGCTGCGCCGAGCCGAGGATCTCCCCTGACGCAGCGGTGTTCGCACCGTTCGCGTCCTTGTACGTGCGCATGTCGAGGACGAAGACGTCGAGCAGCGGCCCGTACGCGATCTTGCGGTACACCCGGCCGTCGACGGCTTCCGTTGGCGCGATGGGCAACCACTCGTGAAACGCCTGCAACGCTCTCCGCGACAGCACGTCCACCTCTTTCACCGTGTATTGCTCGAGGTCGAGGATCTCACCGGGGTACCAGTTGTTGACGGTTTCGTGATCATCCCACTGGACCATTTGAGCGACAGACGAATTGAAGCGGCGGTAGTTGTCGTCGGTGAGATTGTAGGCGTACTGTCCGCGGTACTCGTCGAGCGTCTCGGCGACCTTGGACTTGGCCTCGCTCATGGTGTTTCGCCAGATACGGCCGTCGGGAAGTGTCACGCGCTCCTCGAGCGGGCCGTCCGCATAGATGACATCGCCGCTGTGCAGGAACAGATCCGGCTGCCTGTCGGCCATCGCCGAGAAGATGGTCATACCACCGATCTCGGGGTTGATGCCGTAGCCCTGGCCTGCGGTGTCGCCACCCCACAACAAGCGGATGTCGGATGGGCGGTCGGGAGCTGTGGAGAACACTCCGGTCACGGGTTCGGACGTCGCACCGTCCTCGCCCTCGAGCGTGACACGATAGTGAACCTTCTGTCCCGCAGGCAATCCGGTGAGGCGCAGCACCCCCGTGCCGTCGGACTGCGGGGTCAGCAGTGGGCCGCGCATCGTCGTCACCGAGGAGAACGAGTCCGTCGCGGACGTGTCGACGATCATCGTCGCCGGAGTATCGGAACGTGCCCACACCAGCGCTCCGTCGGCACGCACATCACCGCTGGCGACTCCGTGTGTCAGTATCGGCCGGGCGCGAACCAACGCCGGGCTGCACGCCAGCACCGGCGTGGCAGCGGCACCGAGAGCGGCATATCTGAGAAGGGATCGACGGGTGAGCTGCATGCCGTCCACCGTCCAGCATCGACATGAACGGCTCGTAGCGCTCAGGCAGACAGACGAGTGTGTGGCCGCAGGGTCGGACGGACAACGTCCGAGCCCGACCCTGCGGCGCTACCTCGTCGAACCGTTACGACCGAAGAGCTCAGCTCACCCCGAGGCGCACGTCCGGCGCTCCGAGTCGTGCTGCATCGGCCGTGTCGTCGTCGGGCTGCTGCTGTGAATCCCGTTCTGCCAGAACTCGAAGCCGGTAGTGCTCGATCTCCTCGGCCACATGCTGATCATCCCAGCCGAGGATCGGCGCAACCAGTCGAGCCACCTCTTCGGCCGCCGCTTCACCACGATCGGGTACCTCGATGGAGATGCGGGTGCGTCGGGTCAGGATGTCGTCGAGGTGTTGTGCGCCCTCGTGACTGGCGGCATAGACCACCTCTGCCTTGAGGTACTCCGGCGCGCTCTCCAAAGGCTGACCGAGCTCGGGATCGGCGTCGATCATCTCCAGCAGTTCACCCATCAAAGTGCCGTACCGACCGAGCAGGTGCTCGACGCGTGAGACGCGCATACCGGTGCGTTCGGCCGTCAGATTGCGCGAGTTGAACGCACCGAGGTACCCGTCGGCACCGACGAGGGGAATGTCCTCGGTGACGCACTTCGGTACCGTCCGCTCGAGCCCGTGCACCGCGGAATCGACTGCATCCTTGGCCATCACGCGATAGGTGGTGTACTTGCCGCCGGCGATCACCGTCAACCCTCGTACCGGGCTGGACACTGCGTGCTCACGGGAGAGAGTGCTGGTGGAATCGGATTCGCCGAACAGCAACGGTCGCAGTCCCGCGTACACACCGACGACATCGGTGCGGTCCAACGGATCGGCGAGCAACTTGTTCACGTGGCCCAGGATGTAGTCGATATCGCTCTGGCTCGCGGCCGGATGAGCCAGATCGAGCTTCCAGTCGGTATCGGTGGTGCCGATGATCCAGTGACTGCCCCACGGGATGACGAACAGCAGACTCTTCTCGGTACGCGTGATGATGCCGGTGGCACTGTTGATGCGATTGCGCGGTACCACCAGGTGCACGCCCTTGGACGCGCGAACCTGGAATTGTCCACGGCCACCGACCATCTGCTGCACCTCGTCGGTCCAGACACCGGCCGCATTGATGACCTGCTTGGCCCGGACCTCGAAGGAGCGGCCCGTTTCGAGATCGCTGGCCACGACGCCGACAACCTTGTCGTCCTCCCTGAGGAATCCCGTGACGCGAGTGCTGTTGGCGCACAACGCGCCGTAGGCAGCTGCGGTACGCGCGAGCATCATCGTGTGCCGTGCGTCGTCGACCTGGCCCTCGTAGAACTTCACCGCACCGCGAATCGCCGAGCGCTTGCCGGACGGGAAGGACTCGAGCGTCTTCTTCTTGCCGAGGTGCTTGTGGTGGCTCGGCACGCCGCGTCCGGCACCCATGACGTCGTACACGCCGATGCCGAGCCCGACGTATGGACGGTCGATCGCCTTCTCGAGCGGGTAGATGAACGACACCGGGCGAGCGAGGTGCGGGCACAGCTTGTTCAGCACCAGCGATCGCTCCTTGAGCGCCTCGAACACCAACGCGAAGTTGAACTGCTCGAGGTACCGCAGACCGCCGTGGAACAGCTTGCTCGAGCGGCTGGATGTGCCGGCCGCGTAGTCACGCGCTTCGAGCAGACCGACCTTCAGTCCTCGCGTCACGGCATCGAGTGCGGTGCCCGCTCCGACGACGCCGCCGCCGATCACCAGGATGTCGAGCTCTTCGGCTTCCATCCGCGACAACGCATCCGCTCGTGCCTGTGGACTCAGAACCGGTGTGCTGGACTTCATTCTTCATCAACCCAATCGAGAGTACGTGTTACTGCCTTCTTCCAGCCGGCGTACAACTTTGCCCGCTGGTCTTCGTCCATGGACGGGGTCCATGTCTTGTCCTCGGCCCAGTTCTCGCGAATATCGTCTTCGCTCTCCCAATAGCCTACGGCGAGTCCGGCAGCGTATGCCGCTCCGAGAGCAGTGGTTTCGGCCACGACGGGCCGCACCACCTTCACATTGAGGATGTCGGACTGGAACTGCATCAGCAGTTCGTTGACGACCATTCCGCCGTCGACCTTGAGCACCTCGAGATCGACACCGGAGTCGGCGTTCATGGCCTCGATCACCTCACGCGTCTGGTACGCGGTGGCCTCGAGCACGGCACGGGCCAGGTGGCCCTTGTTGACGAAGCGCGTCAGTCCCACGATGGCACCGCGGGCGTCCGCTCGCCAGTGCGGAGCGAAGAGGCCGGAGAATGCAGGCACGAAGTACGCGCCACCGTTGTCGTCCACCGACCGCGCGTCGGTCTCGATGTCGGCTGCCGACGAGATCATGCCCAGGTTGTCGCGCAGCCACTGCACCAACGAGCCCGTCACGGCGATGGAACCTTCGAGTGCGTACACCGTCGGTTGGTCGCCGATCTTGTAGCAGACCGTGGTCAGCAAGCCGTTCTTGCTCATGACCTTTTCGGTGCCGGTGTTGAGCAGCACGAAATTGCCTGTGCCGTAGGTGTTCTTGGCCTCACCGGGAGACAGGCAGGCCTGCCCGAACGTTGCTGCCTGCTGATCGCCGAGGATGCCGGAGATCGGCACTCCACGGAACGGACCGCGCTCGCGGCCGGTGCCGTACACCTCGGAACTCGAGCGGATCTCGGGCATCATCGACATCGGGATGCCCATGTCTGCACAGATACCCTCGTCCCACTGCAGGGTGTCGAGATCCATCAGCAGGGTGCGCGACGCATTGGTCGGATCGGTGTAGTGCAGTCCGCCGTCGGTACCGCCGGTCATGTTCCACAGCACCCACGTGTCCATGTTGCCGAAACACAGTTCTCCCGCTTCGGCTTTCGCCCGTGCGCCGTCGACGTTGTCGAGGATCCACTTGATCTTGGGGCCGGAGAAGTAGGTGGCCAGAGGCAGGCCGGTCTTGGCGGTGTACTTGTTGGCGTCGCCCCCACCGAGGGCGGTGGCGATGCGATCGGTTCGGGTGTCCTGCCAGACGATGGCGTTGTAGATCGGCTTGCCCGTCGCGCGCTCCCACACCAGAGCCGTCTCACGTTGGTTGGTGATACCGACAGCGGCGATGTCCTCGCGCGTCAGATCCGCAGCAGCCATGGCACCGGCCGCGACGGCACGCACGTTGTCCCAGATCTCCGACGCGTCGTGCTCGACCCATCCGGCCTGCGGGAAGATCTGCTGGTGTTCCTTCTGGTCGACCGCGACAACGGCACCCGCGTGATCGAAGATCATGCAGCGTGAAGACGTGGTTCCCTGATCGATCGCGGCGACGTACTTTCCTGCGAACTCGGTCATGGCTTCTCTCCTGTGGTCTGGGTGTCTGCTGGGAGTCGTGATGGCGGCTCGGGCGTCGAACCTTCTTCTTTGCGGAGGTTCCTACCGATGAGCAAGTCGTACAGGATCACTCCTATCGGTCCGCCTACGAGAGGTCCGACGATCGGGACCCAGAAGTACAGGCCACCGTATTGATCTCGCCAGGCTCCACCGTATCCGGTGATGTACGACGCCAGGCGAGGTCCGAAATCTCGGGCCGGATTGATCGCGTATCCGGCGTTGGTGGCCCATGCGAAGCCGATGGCGACGACGATGAGGCCGACGATCAGCGGAGCCATGTTGGCCATCGGTGCGGTGCCGAGCGAATCGGTCACGGCCACAATGAGGAACAGCAGGATCGCCGTGCCGATGATCTGATCGATCAGGGCCGAGGACACGCTGACGGGCAACGTTCCGTTTCCGGGAAGCGTCGAGAAGATCGTCTGAGTGGCCGTGGTGTGCCCGGGGTCCACTGCGTTGATCATGTCGTTGTAGTTCCAGCGGACCAGCAGTGCGGCCACGAAGGCACCTGCGGTCTGCGCGAGAACGTAGGGCGCAACCATCTTCCAGCTGAAGCCGCGGAAGAGTGCGAACGCGATGGTGACCGCGGGATTGAGGTGCGCGCCGGTGATACGGCCCGCGACGTAGATGCCGAACATCACGCCCAGCCCCCAGGCCCAGGCGATCGAATCGTGGTCTCCGAGACTCCCCGATTCACCGCCCGAGACCACCTGCGCGACGACGCCGACGCCGAACAGAATGAGAATCATGGTTCCGGCGAACTCGGCAGCCATGTGTGCCGGCAGTCCCCATTCCGGTTCCTTACGAGCCATTGTGTAGCCTCCGCAAAGTTGGTGATGCACGCCACAGTGCGTGCTGTTTGCCACGGTAGACGGCCTGCACTGCGTTGCACAGCTGGTGCACATATGTGCAAATCGGTCGTACACTGATGCCGGTGACGGAACCGCCCATCGACCCCGAATCGGATCCCAGGACCGGCCATGCCACGCAGGCGGCGCGTCTGTACTACTTCCAGGACTTGACGATGGCGGCGATCGGCCGTGAGCTGGGCGTATCTCGTTCGACAGTCTCACGACTCATCACCTTCGCCCGGGCATCCGGCCTCGTGGAGATCAAGATCTCCACACCACTCGGCCAGGCACCGCGAATCGAGCGCGCGTTCGCCGATCTGTACGACATTCGTGCACACGTCGTCCCCGTCTCGGAAACCGTCGACGAATTGCAGCGCCTCGATCGGGTAGCCACGTTCGCCGGCCGATTGCTGACGTCGTTCTTCGAGTCCGACATGGTGATGGGAGTCGCCTGGGGAACCACCGTCAGCGCCGTCAGTCGCAAGCTCGCACCCAAACGAACCCACAACTCGACCGTCGTGCAACTCAACGGCGCAGCCAACACCCGCACCACGGGAGTCTCTTACGCCACCGACATCATCAGAACATTTGCCGACGCGTACGGCGCTGTGGCGCAGGGGTTTCCGGTGCCCGCATTCTTCGACTACCCCGAAACCCGCCGACACCTGTGGCGTGAACGCAGCATCAAACGAGTCCTCGAACTTCAGGATCGGATGAACCTCGCCGTGTTCAGCATCGGTGTCATGAGCAGTGCCGTTCCGAGTCACGTCTACAGCGCCGGCTACCTCGAGCGCGAGGATCGAGCAGAGCTCCAGCGCGACGGCGTCGTCGGAGACATCGCCACCGTGTTCTTGCGGTCCGACGGTAGCCACGACCGAATTGCGTTGAACGACAGATCGAGTGGACCGAGTCTGGATCGACTCAAGGTGGTTCCGCGGCGGGTGTGCATCGTCGCCGGAGCATCCAAGCTCGATGCCCTCACGGCCGCCCTGCGCGGCGGATTGATCACCGACCTCGTCATCGACGACATCAGCGCGGCGCAGTTGATTCTGCGCTCGCGTGGCTGACGGCTTATGGCTCACATCACATTCGAGACAAAGTGCTAAGTCCATCTCACAAGCCGACTTCCGGTAGTAAGTGTTACGTCGTGTAGCACTAAGGTTCGCGACATGGCTGTTGTTGTCGTTGCGACGTATCCATGACCGGCTCCCCCTCGCCGGTCCAGAACCGACTCCTCGGACTCGCTCTCGTCGTACTCATCGTCGTATTCGTCGGGTGGAGTCTCACCTCGTACAACAAGACGTTCAAGGACGTCGTGACGGTCTCCCTCGAGACCGACAGCGTCGGTAACGCTCTTCCCCGCAATGCGGACGTCAAAGTTCGCGGCATGATCGTCGGCGAAGTCCGATCGGCATCGACAGCCGGTCGCGTCGTCACCTCGGAGTTGGCAATCGAACCGGACATGGCGGAGATGATCCCGTCGAACGCCACCGCGCGGCTGCTGCCCAAGACGCTGTTCGGCGAACGCTACGTCGCGTTGGTTCTGCCGGACGGCAAGCCTGCGTCGCCGATCACCGAGGGGACCGTGCTGAAGCAGGATCGCAGCGGCAACGCCATCGAGGTAGGACAACTGCTCGACGGCCTGTTGCCGCTGCTCCAGGCCGTGCCACCGCAGGACCTGTCCAACACGCTCGGTGCGCTGGCGCAAGGACTGAGCGGTCGCGGCGAGGAGCTCGGCCTGACGATCGACCGCCTGGAGAACATCTTCGCCGGGCTCAACACAGAGCTGCCGGCAATTCAGGAGGACCTGCGTGGTCTGGCCGACTTCTCGCAGACCTACGCCGATGCCGCCCCCGAGTTGATCAACGCACTGGACAATCTGCGGACCACGGGCAATACCGTCGTCGAGAAGCGCCCGGCCCTCGAGACGCTCTACGCGTCGTTGACATCCGCCTCCACCACCACCGCCGACTTCCTCGACGCCAACTCCGCGGACATCATCGGACTGGCCGCGAATTCACGCGAGGCCCTCGAGGTGTTCGCCGAATTCTCGCCTGCCCTCGGTTGCACCGTCTCACAGTTCGCCGAGGGTGCCAGACGCGGCAAGATCCTGCTCGGCGACGGTGACGAGTATCCCGGCATCAACGTCTCGATGCCGTTCGTCAACCCGAAGGGCCGGTATCTGCCCAACCAGGACGAGCCGCGATTGTTCGAGCAGGACCGCGGGCCCACCTGTTACACCTCCCTCGACCGCTCGACGGGCGAATACTTCCCGCAGTACCCGGGCAGCTCCCCCAACGACGGTTCGTACCAGGTGCCGTCGAGAAACCCCGGTGAACAGGACATTCCGTCACTTCCGGTTCCGCAGCTCTCCCCCGTGCCCGCCTCCTACGCCGGCTCGGTCACCGAGCAGCAGACCCTGGCCGTCCTCTACGGCGGGGCCACGGGGATCGAGCCCGACGCAGTGCCGTCCTGGACCACGACGGTCGGCGCTCCCGCACTCAGAGGAACGCAGGTCACGTTCGAGTAGGACCTACTGATTGAATGGTCCGCATGCCCCGTCGACGAGCGCGGCGGGTAACGATTCAGGAGCACACATGCCAGCCGATACGAACACCGCCGGATTTTCCATCCAGTCCAGCAACGACGGCCGCGCGGCCGTCGTCGCGGTCGCCGGTGAACTCGACGTCACCACGGCCCCCGCATTGTCGAGCGCAATCGACGCACAGATCGCCACCACGCCTACTGCACTGATCGTCGACCTGAGCAAGGTCTCGTTCTTGGCCTCGGCTGCCATGACCGTGCTGGCAACGACGCAGAAGGACCACGGGGACACCGTCGCCTTCTCGGTCGTCGCCGATGGGCCGACCACCAGCCGCCCGATCAAACTGATGGGCCTCGATCAGGAATTCGCGCTGCACGCAGATCTGGCGTCAGCCCTCGCCGCTCTCGACTGACGACACTCCCAGCGCCATCACCGCTGCGTCGTCGGCCAATCCGTCGCCGAAGCTGTTCAGCAGGACCCGTAGATCCTCGACGATGCCCGCCGGTGCCGCCGGGGCATGGGCGGTCGCGAACTCCAGCAGCGCACCCTCGTCGTCGTATCGACCTGTGCTCACCCGTGCCTCGGTGAGGCCGTCGGTGTAGAGCAGCAGGGTGTCACCTGCGCTCAACGTCACGGTGGCAGGCACGAACCGCGCATGACGCAGGATTCCGACGAGTTGCCCACCCGCCATATGGACGTAGTGCGCGCTGCCGTCGGCGCGCATCACCAGCGGAGGCGGATGACCGCCGCTGGCCATGCACACCTCGAATCCCTCGGCCGAACGACTGAGCACGCCGAACACCGCTGTGCAGAACTGCGCGTCGTTCTCGCGGAACTCCTGCCGCAGGACCGAATCCAGATTGTGCAGAACAGCGACCGGGTCGTGGTCGTACACCGCGGCCGCGCGCAGGGTGTACCGCGTCAACGACGTCACCGCTGCGGCCGACGCACCCTTGCCGCAGACGTCGCCGAGGAAGAATCCCCAGCGGTCGTCCGACAGCGGGAACAGATCGTAGAAATCTCCACCCACCTCGTCGCTCGATGCCGCGTGATAGTGCGCGGCTGCGGTCATTCCCGACGGCGGCAGCAGCGCAGGCGGCAGCAACGACCGCTGCAGTGTCTTCGCCAGCAGCTCCGCTCGCGTTCGTGACTCGAGCAACTCGCGTTCGTAGGTGCGCCGGTCCCTGGCGTCGAGCGCGGTGATGCGAATCAGCACCGGTGTGCCGGACCCGTCGGTCTTGACGTTCGCGGTCATGAACACCGGCAACCGACGACGATCCGACGTCACGAAATCGAGCGCGATGCCGTCGAGCTGTCCTGACATGCGCAGAATCGGACCGAAATGGGTCTCGTAGTGGATCCGGCCACCGGCGGTGAGAAGGTGGGTGAAGTCGGTCCCGATCAAGGCGTCGACGTCGAAGCCGAGCCAGTTCGCCAGCGTCGAGTTGAGTCTCACGATCCGCATGTCCGGACGAACCGACAGATAGCCGCAGGGTGCGTTCTCGTACAGGTCCTCGATGTCGAGGTCGTTGATCACGACGATCTCACGAAGGCCGCAATCGCCTCGGCGGTCTGCTCGGGTTCGGTGACGTGCGGGCAGTGCCCGCTGGCGTCGAGGGTCTTCAGGGCGCTGCCGGCGATGTGTTCGTGAACGTATCTGCCGACCTGAGGCGGTGCCAGCGAATCCCGCGCACAGTCGACGATCATCGTGGGCAGGGCAACCCCGGCCAGATCAGCGCGATTGTCGGACAGGAAGGTGGTGCGGGCGAACACCCGTGCGCACTCGGGATCGGTTCGGCAGAAGCTCGCTGTCCACATGTTCTCGAGATCGGGGCGGTCCGGCGCATTCACCACGATCGGTGCCATCGATGCGGACCAGCCCAGGTAATTGCTGTCCAACGACTCGAGCAGCTCGTCGATGTCCTCACGGCTGAACCCACCGCGGTAGTCACCGTCGTCGATGTACCGAGGGGACGGTGTCAGGAGAAAGAGCTTGTCGAACCGCTCGGGGGCCGCCTGGACCGCGAGAACACCCATCATCGACGCCACCGAGTGACCCACGAACGTCACATCGTGAAGATCGAGTTCCCGGACAATATCGACGATGTCGTCGACGTAGGCCTCCAGCGGCGCGTACTTGTCGGCATCCCACGCAGAGGGGTCCGACGCGCCGGACCCGACGTGATCGAACAGCACGACCCTGAAAACCGGAGCCAGGATATCGGTCACCGAACGCCACAGCGTCTGGTCACACCCGAACCCGTGAGCCAGCATCACCACGGGCCCGTCGACTGCCCCGACGACCCTCACGTTGTTCCTGATACGCGCACTCACCCCGACAGTGTGTCATCTGCCTCCGACGCCGGGGAGTGAGACTGCTCCGACGGGGTATGGCCTCATGTCTACAGAAACGAGAATTACATGCGAGTGCTGGTCACCGGCGCAACCGGATACATAGGGTCTCGGCTGATCCCGGTCCTCCTCGAACAGGGTCACGACGTGCACGCCGCCATGCGCGATCCGAGCAAGAAGTCACGCTTCGCCTGGGGCGCTCACGTCACCGCGGTGCACTTCGACCTCGACGATCACGAGACCTTCGACACTGCGACCGAGAATGTGGACGCCGTCGTCTACCTGGTGCATTCGATGGACGAAGGCGACTTCGTCGAGAAGGATCGACACGCCGCGCAGTCGATGGCCGCCGCCGCGGAGCGCAACGGCCTGCGCCGGATCGTCTACCTCTCCGGCCTCATCCCCGACGACGGAACCCCGCTGTCCGATCATCTGCGCTCTCGCCTGCAGGTCGAGGAGACGTTCCTCGACAGCTCCGTCGACGCCACCGTGCTGCGGGCGGCGATCATCCTCGGCTCGGGATCGACCTCGTTCGAGCTGGTGCGACGGATGACCGAGCGTCTGCCGCTCACGCCCATCCCGACGTGGATGCGCAGGCAGGTGCAGCCCATCGCCGTCGTCGATGTGGTCGCCATCATCGCTCGTGCTCTCGGCGACACCGCGCGTCCGGGTTCGTTCGACATCGGCGGCACCGAGACGATGAGCTATCCGGAACTGTTGCAGGCATACGGCAGCGTTGCTGGCCTGCGCCGCGCCCAGATCCCGGTTCCGCTGTTGCCGACCGGATTGGTGGGCCGCGCCGTCGCAACCATCACCGGCATGCCTCCGGGCACGGTGATCTCGTTGGTGGACAGCCTCACTCACGACATGGTGGTGCGTCGAGGCAACGCCGCAACGGAGGTGTTCGCCGAGCCCGATACGACGCCGATGAGCGTCCGAGAGGCCCTGCAGCGTTCCATCACCGTGGTGGCCGAGGAGGGCACCGACGCCCACGCCGATCCCCAGGCTGCCGCCGACACGGATCCCGAATGGGCCGGCGGAGTCGTCGACATCGTCGACGGCCATGTGCGGCAACGGCCGTCGGGAATTCTGGGCAAGGTTCAACTGGGAGCGACCCGCTAGTCGAGAGTGTCGTAGCGATCCACCCAGGGCGCTGCACGTTCGATCTGGCCGGCCAGTTGGACGAGCAGCGCCTCGCCACCGAGCGGCGCGGTGAAGTGCGCGCCCATCGGTAGTCCGTCGGGGGTCCAGTGGACGGGCAGAGAGAGCGCGGGACGGCCGGTGACGTTGGCCAACTGGGTGTACGGAATCCACGAGATGTTGTCGTCGATCATCTGATCGACGATGCCGGTGTGCCGAAGCAAGCCGGCAGTTCTACTGCGCAACAACAAGTCCGACGCCATTTGCAGCGGCTTCGCGAGGTCGAACGCGCCGATCTTCGGCGGTAGCTCGGCCAGGGTGGGCGTCAGCAGCAGATCGTACGTCTCGAAGTACGTCGCCAGCGCCCGAACGTGTACGTGGCGACCTTCCACCGCGTCGAGATAGTCGATGCCACTGGCAGCTCTGCCCAGAGCCGCCATGATTCGGGTGTCACGCTCGAACGCGTCGTCGCCGCAGCCAGTTCTGCGTTTGACCTCGTCCATCTCCCACGCCAGGTAAGTGAACCAGGCCAACAGGAATTCGCGATTGAGGCTCTTGTCGTCGTACGGCGGGGCGTCGAGAAGTTCGACGGTGTGGCCGAGGTCGGTCAGCGTCTTCGCCGCCGATTCCATCGCTGCGACGGCCTGCGGGTGGGGCGACGGATTGACCGATGTCACGGCATACATGCCGATGCGCAACGGCTTCGGATCCTTGTCCACTCGAGACAGGAACGTTCCGTCCGGACGCGCGGGCAAGTAGCCGGACGACGCCTCGCCGCCCGCCAGCACGTCGAGCATCGCTGCGGTATCGCGCACCGATCGCGACACGACGCCCTGCACCGCTGCCCCGTGCATCGGCTCACCGAAGGTCGGTCCCGACGGCACCAGTCCGCGTCCCGGCTTGAGCCCGACCAGTCCGCAGCACGCCGCCGGAATCCGAATGGATCCACCGCCGTCGTTGGCTCCGGCCACGGGAACGATGCCGGACGCGACCGCTGCGGCCGACCCACCCGACGAGCCACCGGGAGTCCTGCTGCGATCCCACGGGTTTCGAGTCGCACCGTGCACAGCAGGTTCGGTGATTCCCTTCGCCCCGAATTCCGGGGTGTTGGTCTTGCCGAAAATCACCAGGCCTGCATCGAGCCAGCGCTGCACCACCGTGGAGTGCTCCGGCATCGCCAGATCCGTCAACGAACGCGATCCACTCGATGTGGGCAGGCCTGCATAATCCTGCGAGAGATCCTTGATCAGGAACGGCACACCGGCGAAGGGTCCCTGCAGCGGCCGCGTCAGCTGCTCGTCTGCCTGCTTCGACATCACCCGCACCACCGAATTGAGCCGCGGATCGATCGACTTGACCTGTCCCAGTGCACAGTCGAGCAAGTCGCGCGGTGTCACCTCACGATTGGCAACCAACTCGGCCAGGCCGAGACCGTCGTACTTCCGATACTCGTCGATGCGCATGACTGCAGCTTAGTGCGACGGCCGTCACAGCCGACGCATTCCGGCCGGCACCGATGGTCGTTCGGTCGACTCCGTGTCGCACGTGATGTCAGGGAAGAAGTCGTGCGTGGGCCGTTTCGGGAATTCGCCACAACACGATCGCCCCGACGACGTTGAGGACTACGAGGTAGACCGGAAAGAGCTCGGTTGCCCCGGCACTGTGCAGCCAGGTTCCGATCAGCGGGACCGTGCCACCGAAGATCGCTGTTGCGAACGACATTGCCGTGCCGGTCGCAAGCACCCGGACGTGACTGGGAAACATCTCACCGACCATGGCACCGCTGATCGACATGACAATCGCGGTCAGCGCGAGACCTGCGCACTGAACGAGCAGGGTATCGAGTGCATTCGAGGAGATCAGGAGGAACAGGGGAACGGTCAGCACACTGTTGCCGAGTACGAAGGTCAGGAGCATCGGACGTCGTCCGATGCGGTCGGACAGTCGCCCCAGCGGGACCTGGAGAAGCCCGTAGAAGACAAAAGCGATGGTCGATATCAGCACGGCGCTTTCCTTGTCCAGACCCGCGGTCACCACCGCCCATGTGGGGACGAAGGTGCCCCATGCGTAGAACATCGCGCCCGTCAGGGCAGCGATGGCGAATGCTCTCCAGAACGCACCGCGGTGGTCGGTGAACAACTCGGCGAAACTCCCGCGATTCATCCGCGCCACTCGCTCCACCTCGCCGGAATCGGTCGCCGCCGCCAGCGTTTCCTGAGCCCGTCGGCGTATCCACCAGGCCACGACCGCACCGGCTGCACCGATCAGAAACGGTACGCGCCAGGCCCACTCGCTCATGTTCTCCGTACCGACGAGGTGAACCAGGCCGGTGATGATGCCCAAGCACAGAACCTTGCCCGCGCTGGAGGTGACATTGGTGAAACTGGTGAATGTCCCGCGGCGATCGTCGGGGGCGGATTCCATCAAGAATGCGCTCGCCGTGGCCAATTCGCCACCGGTCGAGAATCCCTGAACGAGACGGGCGATCACCAGAACGATCGGTGCCAGCACACCGACCTGAGAGAAGGTCGGCGAGAGTCCGATGATCAGGCTCCCGATTCCCATCATCGCAACGGACAGACTCAGCGCAGCTTTGCGGCCGCGCCGGTCCGCGACTTTCCCCAGCACGATCCCGCCGACCGGCCGCGCCAGAAAGCCGACGGCGAAGACGGCGAAGGTGCTGAGCAAGGGGACGAGCGAGGACTCACCACCGGGGAAGAACTGGTGGGCGAAGTAGATCGCCAGGAACGAGTAAGCACTCCAATCGAAGTACTCGATCAGATGACCGACTCCTCCGGTGATCAGCTGACGGCGCCGATCGATCGTGGGATGCACTCCGTCCCACGCGGTGGATGTGGTCATGACGAAGCCTCCGTGGATCTGTGTCTGCGGGAATCGAGTTCTGCGGCGTTCGCGTTGGCGCGTCGATCGTCAACCCGCATTCCTGGTCGGCATGGACGGTAGGAGTGTAGAACGGCTACCCGACGCCTGTTTGTTCGACGCAATCAGACCGCTCGCTGCCTGAACCAGGATTCGCTCGACGCGCTCACCCGTCCTCGCAACGATCAATGCCTCGAATTCGACCCGGGTAGGGGTCGCAGTGCTCCGATCAGGATCAACGAGCCCGCGAGGAGTGCGGCGACGACGAGCAACGCCCGAAGTACGTCGCCGTGCCCGCCGAGGAAGCCGATGAGGGGCGGGCCTCCCAAGAACGCGAAGTATCCGATGGAGGCGACCACACTCACGCGGGCGGCTGCGGCTGCGGGTTCGTCGGCGGCAGCACTCATGGCAACCGGGAATCCGAGAGAGACGCCCGCTCCCCACAGAAAGGCACCCACGAAGGCCAGCGGCACAACAGGACTCAGGACGAACAGCAGCACCCCCACGACGGATACTCCGGCCAGGCCGCGAAGAACGACGACACGACCGTATCGATCGAGCAGCCCGTTGCCGAACCATCGCACGGCGGTCATGGCCACCAGAAACGTGGTGAACACGAGGGTCCCCACAACGGCGGATGCGTCGTATCCGTCGATCGATGCGACGTTGAGCCAATCGTTTCCACTGCCCTCGGCGAACGCGAACGACAACGCCACGACACCGATCAACAGCGTGCGCGGTTCCTTCCACCGCGCGAGAGCGTTGCTGCGCGGCGAGTCGGCAACCGGCTCCGCGGGCTCTGCTTCGGATTCGTTCAGGAAATTGCGAACCCCCCACGGAATTACCACGACGACCGCGGCCGCTACCGCGAGGAGATGCACCGTGACCGAGATGTTCAGCGCCACCATCGCAGTGCCGATCAGGGCTCCGGCCACAGTGCCGGCGCTGAAACCCGCGTGGAACCGCGGCATGATCGAGCGTCCGAGACGACGTTCGGCCACCGCACCGTGCACGTTCATGGCGACATCCCATGCACCGTTGGCGAATCCGAGCACGAACAGTCCGATGAGCAACGGCACTACACCCACCAGATAGCCGCTGGCGATGATCGTCAGACCGACCGCAAGAACGAGGGACATCACGGTGACCGTGAGCCGAGACCCGAAGCGATTGATGATGATCCCGGACAACGGCAGTGCCAGTAGAGAGCCGACCGCAATGGCCAACAGTACGATGCCGAGTTGAGACGACGTGAGCTCGAGCCGATCCCGGACCTGCGGAATGCGCGATGCCCAACTGGCGAACGCGAAGCCTGCTCCGATGAACGCGATGTAGGTCGCACGTACCGCCTCGGTCGTACGCGCCGAGACGACGACCTCAGACACTGTGAATCACCGATCCGTTCTCTCGTTGTTCCGCAAGGGTAACGAACGGCAGCTTGAACCGAGCGATCGCCGCCGGGGCTCAGAATCCGATGGGCAGTCCCGCGTAGTTCTCCGCCAGTCCCGTGGCACCTGCTTCGCTGGACGCCACCCATTTGAGTTGCGAGAGTTGCAACTGCGTGTCGAACGGATCGTCTCCGGTGTGCAGCATCGTGGTCAT
The DNA here is from genome assembly GCF_038069675.1 of Rhodococcoides navarretei. Lineage (NCBI taxonomy): Bacteria > Bacillati > Actinomycetota > Actinomycetes > Mycobacteriales > Nocardiaceae > Rhodococcoides > Rhodococcoides navarretei. Next base: position 344,771 of record NZ_JBBPCN010000001.1, on the reverse strand, counting down.
CCACCAGGAGAAGTGGGTGCAGCGCCAGACGCGTCGGAGGGCGTCGTCACTGTAGGTATCGGCGGCATGAGAGTCGTTCTTGCCCAGCAGCGACGTCAGAGCAGGTGCCAACAGGGCCACGTCGGCCACTGCAAGGTTGAGGCCCTTCGCTCCGGTCGGCGGCACGATGTGCGCGGCGTCGCCGGCCAGAAAGAGATTGCCGTGTCGCATCGGTGTCTGCACGTAGCTGCGCATCGGCAGTACGCTCTTCTCGGTGATCGGCCCCGGCGTCAGCTCCCAACCGTCCTGACCGTGACCGAGTCTGCGTGCCAACGCATCCCAGATTCGGTCGTCGGACCACGTGTCGATGTCGGTGCCGTTCGGAACCTGCAGATACAGCCGGCTGACCGTCGACGATCGCATCGAGTGCATCGCGAATCCATCCTGATGCCAGGCGTAGATGAGCTCGTCGGTCGAGGGTGCCACATCCGCGAGCACCCCCAGCCACGAATACGGATACGTTCGCTCCCATGTACTTCGGACCGAATCCGGCATCGCGGCGCGGCTCGGACCGAAGGAACCGTCGCACCCGGCAACCACGTTCGCATCGATCCGCATCGAGGTGCCCGAGGCATCGGTGAACGTGACGTACGGGGCGTCGGACTCGACGTCGTGCAACGCGGTGTCGGAGACGTCGTAGTAGATCTGTTGGCCCGCTTTCTCACGGGCCGCCACGAGATCCTTGGTCACCTCGGTCTGCCCGTACACCCACACGCTTCGATCCACCAGGTCACGAAAGTCGATGTGGTGCCGCTCTTCCGGCCACTGCAGGTAGATTCCGCGATGCTCGTGACCTTCGCGATGCAACCGCTCGCCGAGGCCATGGTCGTCGAGCAACTGGACTGTCGAGTGTTCGAGGATGCCCGCGCGGATTCGAGAGAGGACGTACTCCTGTGTGCGCGACTCGATCAGGATGGAGTCGATTCCCTGTTCCGCGAGCAGATGGGAGAGCAGAAGACCCGCGGGCCCTGCACCGATGATGGCGACCTGTGTACGCATGCATCGAGTACACAGCGCGTCGAGGCCGCGAACAAGACAGAACTTCCACTCAGTGAAACTACTGCAGTCATCCGCGCAGGCTTCGCCCGATCCCTCGGGCTGCAACCTGCAGAGCTGCAACCAATCTGGCTCGATCACGACCGATACTCGGCACCACGATGCCCAGCGCAGCCACCACACTCTCGTCCTCGCCGCGAACCGGCACGGCCACCGAACACGCTCCGAGCGTCATTTCCTCCACTGTCTGCGCGTACCCCTCGCGGTGCACGCGACGTAGTTCGCCGTCCAACGTTCCCGGATGAGTCACCGTGTACGGGGTGATGCGGGCCAGGTTCCTCAGCACGCGATCGTGCACCTCGCGCGGGGCGTAGGCCAACAACACCTTGCCGACTCCGGTCGCATACAGGGGCAGGCGAGCCCCGACCCGGCTGACCGCAGGCACCGACGCGTGTCCGGCCAACCTGTCGAGGTAGAGCACCTCGTCGCCGTCGCGAATGGCCAAGTGCACCGTGGCGAGCGTCGCGCCGTAGATGTCGTGCAGAAACGGCGAGGCGACCTCTCGCAGATCGGCGTGATCCGGTGCCAGCAAGCCCAACTTCCACAGTCGCCTCCCCACCACGTAGCGGCCGTCGTCGCCGCGGACGAGCGCGCCCCAGTCGACAAGTTCACGCACCAGACGATGCGCGGTGGCAGGGGGCAGGTCGGCACCGTCCGCCAGCTCCGTCAGCGTGAGCGCAGGGGTCTTCTCGTCGAACGCCGCAAGCAGAGCCAACAGTCGCGAGGCCACCGATGCCCCGGGATTCCGCGTATTGCCTGCCACCTGCACGACGATAGCCCCCGGCGAACTCGAAGTTATGGATGAATTCGGACGCAAATCCATCCATAACTTCGAGTTCGGCAGGCAGCTGCTCGAATGCAACTGTCAGTTACGGTGGTCCCCACTGACGAGCAGCGGCACGATGTTGCGGTGCGCGAACGCGAGCAGATCGTCGTAGGTATCGAGCGGAGCAGCGGCCGTCGGCGTCAGCAGAATCGAATGAACAACGCGTACAACGATTTCCGGCGCGTCGGGCACGGCGAACGTATCGGATTGCAGTTCACCCCTTGCGATGTGCGCGGCAGCGTCGATCGCGGGCCCCAGCAACGCCGACGCATTCGTGGTCAACTGCTCGAGCACCAACGAACTCTCGGAATCGAACATCGTGAGCAGCACCGGATTGGTGCGCACCGAGTCGATGGTCGTGGCGAATCCGTGCGCCGCCCGATCCGCCCGTGACGTCTGCTCCGCGGCCGCAGCCGTCACCGCCACCAACAGTCGCGACGACTCCCGCGCCATGACGGCCCGGACCAAGTCGTCCTTGGATCCGATCCTGCGATAGACGGTCACCCGGTTGATCCTGGCGCGCTTGGCGACGTCGCCGATGGTGGTCCGAGGAATTCCGACCTCACCGAACAGCTCCAAGGCGGCATCGAGAATCGGGCCGTCGTCACCGTCAGGATGCATCGCTCGATCCTAACGGTCGACCGACTCGAGCTGAATGCAACATTGCAACACTCTATGTTGCTATGTAGCATCGAATTCGACATCGGAAAGAAACGGGGTTCGAAATGTCACGAAACAAGACGGTCGACTCGAACGGGCGCTACACGGACGAGTCCTACGCCATCGTGGCGCGCGCGGTGGCATTCGACTGGTCCGGCGTTCCGCTGCAGTACATCCCCCACGAGTGGTACGCCACGCACTTCTGGAACGTGATGCACCTGGTCCTGCCCGAGGGGGAACGCGCGATGGCAGATGTGTTCGCCCGCGCCCTGCCGTTCATCGCCGACCGGCGACTGCACGAGGAAGTCGTCGGATTCGTCGGCCAGGAAGCAACGCACGCGTCCTCCCACGAGAGCTTCCGCAATTACCTCGTCGCGCACGGGGTGGACATCGAACCGATTCTGCAGCGCATTCGCTTCGCCGTCGGTGTGGTGTTCGGCGACCACGGACTCAGCGGCCGCGCCGGAAAAGCATGGCTGAACGAGCGCCTCGGAATCTATGCAGCGGCAGAGCACTTCACTGCCGTGGTGGGCGAATGGCTGCTCGACAACACGCAGTTCGACCGCATCGGCGTCGACCCCACGATGCTGGACCTGCTGCGCTGGCACGGCGCGGAGGAGCTCGAGCACCGCAACGTCGCATTCGACGCGTTCCAGTACGTCGACGGTGGCGGATTCCGCCGAGCACGAACGGCAGTTGTCGCCAGCGCCGGATTGGCCGTGCTGTGGTTCACCACCGCCGCGTACCTGTACAAGAATTCGGTTGCCACGCCGCGCACCGGCAAGCGCCGAATGCGCACCCCCTGGCCGCTCGCTTTCGCACGCGCGTCACGCAAGAACCTCATCCCCGGTCTGTCGTTCCTGTTCGTACAGCTCGCCCTCTACATCCGTCCGGGCTTCCACCCTTCGAAGATGGGCGACATCGACAAGGCCGTGCAGTATCTGGCTGTGTCCCCTGCGGCCGTGGCAGCGCAGCGGTGACGGCACCGGGAAACGGACTGCGGGCCGTCGGTGCCGCGTCCCGCCTCTACGCCAAACTCGTCACCGATTCGTCGATCGTGACGGCCCTGTCCCCCGCGCGGCCCCGGCGACGCGTCGGATACGAATTCGAGACCGTCGTCGACGACACGATCGACGAGGCCGAGGACGTTCGCTCACTGTTGCTCTCTCGCAAAGACGGTGCACTGCTTCCGACGTGGTTGCCCGGTGCGCACATCGACGTCACCACCCCGTCCGGCTCGGTGCGACAGTACTCGCTCGCCGGTCTTCCCGGCGCAGGTGATCGCTACCGCATCAGCGTCCGCAAGATCACCGGCGGCACCGCGTCCACCGAGATTCACACCCTCACCCGCGGCGATGTCCTCCGAGTTCGCGGACCCCGCAACGCTTTTCCGATGGCCGAGGCCGAGCACTACCTCTTCGTGGCCGCCGGAATCGGCATCACACCGATCCGGGCGATGATCGAACGCGCCGCCCAGAATGGAGCGCGGTGGACGCTGTACTACCACGGTCGCTCTCGGGCGAGTCTGCCGTTCGTCGCCGCGCTGCAGCAGATGGCATTGACCTCGCGTGGTCACGTGATCGTCAAGACCGACGATGTAGACGGATTTCCCGTTCCTTCGGACATCGTCGATCTCGGGATGGGCAACTCCGCGATGTACGTTTGCGGGCCTGCGGCACTGTCGAGCAGGCTTCGCGCCGAGGCCCTCTCGAGTACGGCCGTCCGTGAATTCCACACCGAATTGTTCGCGCCCGCAACGGTGGTCGACGGCACGCCGTTCGTGTTGCAGCTCGACCGTTCCGGCGAGACCGTCGAGGTCGGTGCCCAGGAGACCGCTCTCGACGCCCTCCGTCGGTCGAGGCCGGACCAGCCCTATTCCTGCCGCCAGGGCTTCTGCGGAGCGTGCGTAGTCGGTCTCGTCGGCGGACGCGTCGATCACCGCGACCGCGTTCTCGATGCCTCCGAACGCGAGAACTCTCTGACCCTGTGCGTCTCGCGTGGTGCCGTCGACGGCGAAGTTCTCGTCCTCGATCTGTAGAAGGAGCTCGAACTCTCATGACTGCAACACAATCCGGCACGGTAATGCCGCAGATCGACGTCGCTATCATCGGCGCGGGTTTCGGCGGTCTCGGTGCCGCAATCCGACTCGAGCAGGAAGGACGCGGCGACTTTCTGATCTTCGAACGCAACGCCGCCGCCGGTGGAACGTGGCACGTGAACACCTATCCCGGTGCTCAGTGCGACATCCCGTCCGCGCTGTACTCCTTCTCGTTCGCGCCCAACCCGGACTGGACGCGGCTGTACCCGCTGCAGCCCGAGATCGAGGCGTACCTCAACGACTGCACCGACAAGTTCGGGATCCGGGATCGAATCCGCTTCGGTCACGAGGTACTGGACGCAACCTGGAACGACGAGCAGGCCCGATGGGTGGTGCGGACGAGTGCAGGAACGTGGTCGGCGCGCATCCTCATCGGAGCCCTCGGTCCGTTCAGTGAGCCGGCCACGCCCGAGATCGACGGCCTGGAATCGTTCCGAGGCACCGTATTCCACTCGGCGAAGTGGGACCACGAGCACTCCGCCGAGGGGCGACGCATCGCCGTCATCGGCACCGGAGCATCTGCGGTCCAGTTCGTTCCGCGTCTGGCCCCCGAGGCCGCACATCTGACTCTGTTCCAGCGAACGCCGACATGGATTCTTCCGCACCCCGACCGGCCGATCTCCGAATCCGGCAGATCCGTGCTCAGGAAGTACCCCCGGGCCCAGCGGGCCATGCGCCGCGTGTTCGATCTGTTCCAGGAAGCGTTGGTCCCCGGACTCATCAGCCATCACTCGTTGCTGGCACCGCTCACGGCCATGGGGCGTGCCCACCTGCGTCGCCAGGTGAAGGATCCTGTTCTTCGCAATAAACTCACGCCCGGTTACGAATTCGGCTGCAAGCGACCCACGTTCTCGAACAAGTTCTATCCCGCACTGTGCCGAGAGAACGTCACCGTCGAGACCACCGGCATCGCTCGGATCGTGCCCGAGGGCATCGTCACCACCGACGGGACGCTGCACGAGGTCGATGCCATCGTCCTCGGCACCGGCTTCACCGTTGCCGGCCATTCAGGCTTCCGACGCATCGTCGGCCGCGATGGAAAGTCGTTGGCAGACAAATGGCCCGACGGTGAAATGTCGTCGTACCGGGGTACCACGGTGCACGGCTTCCCGAACTTCTTCATGCTGCTCGGCCCCAATTCGGTGGTGTACACCTCGCAGGTGGTCACCATCGAGGCGCAGGTGAACTACATTCTCGCGGCGTTGCGCGCCATGGACTCCCACGCGATCACCGCGCTAGAGGTGAGCATGCGTGCGCAGTCGGCATTCGCCGAACACACCGACCGCACGCTCGCGGGTTCGGTGTGGAACTCCGGCGGGTGCAGCAGCTACTACCTGAGCCCGTCGGGCCGGAACGTGACGTACTGGCCCGGTTCGGTGCGTAACTTCACCCAGCGTATGGCCACGATCGATCTCGACCATTACCACTGGCGCAGTGCGGATTTCCCACCCGATACCCAGCTCGTCACGACGAAGGACCTCGCATGAAGAACCGTATGGAACTGGCCGGGAAAGTGGCGTTGGTGACCGGTGGAGCGCGTGGAATCGGAGCCGCGACGGTCGCGGAACTGGTGTCCGCGGGAGCCTCCGTGGCAGTGGTGGACAGGGATTTCGCGACGGACGCCGCGAGTTCCGGACGAATCCTGCGGCTCACCGGTGACGTCACCGATCCCGATGCGATGACAGACTGCGTCGCCGCGACGGTGAGAACGTTCGGCGGTCTCGACATCGTGATCGCCAACGCCGGCATCACACCGCCGCCCGCCACGATTCGGTCGATCGACCGCGCGGTCTTCGACTCGGTGATGGCCGTGAACTTCGGCGGTGTGCTCAACATCGTGCGGGCCGCAGCCGACGAGATCGTGGCGAGCGGGGGTCACATTCTGCTCGTATCATCCTGTGCCGCCTTCACTCCCGGCATGGGCGGGTCCGCGTACATGGTGAGCAAAGCGGCGGTCGAACAGCTCGGTCGCGCCCTGAGGATCGAACTCGCCGCCGTCGGAGCATCGGCCGGTCTTGCCTACTTCGGTGTGGTGGATACCGACCTCGCACGCCACACTCTCGACAACGATCCGATGGGCCGGCGAATCGGCGGATTCCTCCCATGGCCACTGAACAGGCGATTGCCCTCCCAACGCGCCGCGGAATTGCTGGTCCGGGCGGTGCATACGCGTCGGGCACGGCTCGTCGCGCCTGCCGTATGGACGCCGTACTTCTGGTTCCGCGGAGTTCTCAATCCGGTTCTGGAACGCAGGCTCGTCCGGGACCGTCGAGTCGCGGGCATCATCCGTGATCTGGAGAAGACACACGCCCACTGACTCTTTCCGGCCTGGGCTACTCGCGCTCCCCGTCCACGCTGGGTACGTCACTCATCGGGGGCAGAGGTCGTGCGCACAGATCCTGGGCATCGTCGTCGGGGACCCCCAGCGCAAGCAGCACGCTGTATGCCATCGCGTCGACGGCCTGCGCGTCGTCACGATCCGGCTGCTCGAGCAGTAGTTGACCCAAGCCGAGGAGCGCGCCTGCCACGAGCGCCAGGGACAGCTGGATGTCCGGTACCCGGAAGTACCCTGCGTCCACTCCGGCTCCGATGTCTCTCACCGCTCGGGGGCCCAGACCGTGCTGCGAGGTGATCAGTTCGGGGCCGGAGTGAATGAGCACCCGGCTCAGTTCCGGTTGCAGACGGAAGAGGCGGCCGGAGATCCGAAACGATCGAGTGAACGCATCGGCCGGATCGGCATCGACATCGGTCAGCGAATCGAGATACATGCCCAGCAACTCCAGGGCACCGTCTACTGCAGCCTGGAACAGCTGGTCCCGACTCTCGAAGTGGTTGTAGAAGGAACCCATGCCCACATCCGCGGCCTTGGTGATCTCCGCAATCGGCACGTTCAGTTCCCCGCTGGCAATGAAGCCCTGCGCGGCGGAAATCAACGCACCACGCGTCTGGGCTTTGCGACGCTCGAGTCGATTGGGGGTTTGGGTCATGGTCCCTACTCGATTCTCCACTGGACGACGCTTTGACTCTTCCTCACCGCTGACGAATTTGTCAACACCCTTGACTGATGATGCAGTCATAGGTGACGATAGTGTCACCAACGAGGGAGGGCTTCATGGGACACGACGTCGACGGCCACAAGGACATGCACGTGGACCAAGGCGCACTCCCCGGCGAGCACCCCGGTCGCGCGAAAGATCCGATCATCAAGGTTCGAGACATCGCCTGGCTGGAATTTCGCAAGCCGGACCTGATCAAGGCAGAGGCTTTCGCCGTTGCCTTCGGTTTCACCGTCTCGCTGCGCACGCCGGACGAGATCCACCTACGCGGCACACAGGTCGGCGCACCGTGTGTGATCATCCGGCGGGGTAAGCGAACACGCTTCGTCGGTGCCGCTTTCGCCGCGGCCGACGACGCGGACCTCGTGACACTGGCCGACGCCACCGGGCAGCGGGTGCAGCGTCTACCCGACACACTCGGAGGCATAGCGGTCACTCTCACCGACCCTGGCGGGCAGCCGGTCCAGGTGGTGTCCGGGTACACCGAGCATCCCGAACTACCGGGCCAGCAAGCGCACACCTACAACTTCGGCGACCCGCGTCACCGACTGAACGCGACGCAGCGGCCACCGCGTCAACCCGCCCGAGTCCAGCGTCTGGGGCATGTAGTGCTCCAGCGCACCGGCTATCTCGAGAATCTCGACTGGTACCTGCACCACCTCGGCCTGATCGTCAGCGACTTCCTCTACTACGACGGCCAGCGTGATCGTGGTCCGGTGATGAGCTTCATCCGCTGCGACCGTGGCAACACTCCGTCCGATCATCACACTCTCGCAATGACTCTCGGCCCATCCAACCGATACGTGCATTCCGCGTACCAGGTGTCGGATCTCGACGCCATCGCCGCGGGCGGCGAGTACCTGACCCAACGCGGGTACCGACATTCGTGGGGTATCGGCAGGCATATCCAGGGCAGCCAGATCTTCGACTACTGGCGTGATCCCGACGGCTTCCTGGTGGAACATTTCAGCGACGGCGACATGTTCGACAACTCCCTCGAACCCGGCTGGGCCCCGATGACGGCATCCGGCCTGGCCCAGTGGGGACCGCCTGCGTCGAAGGACTTTCTCGGAATCGCCCCAAGCAGAGCGTCATTGCACGAGCTGAAGTCGATCCTCTCCTCGCTACGCAACGACAACGAATTCGACACCGAACGCCTTCGCGGCCTGATGAAAGTGGCATCCTCATGAGCATCGCTGTACTCCGCACCGCCGACGCCTGGTGGGTCGAAACCCCCGCCGGCGCATCCCGCATCGACACCTCCGCGGTCACCACCGCCGAGCTACTCGCCGATCGGGCGGCCATCGAGTCCGCGCGCAACGCTACCGATGTCGTTGCTGCGGAGACACTGTCGTTGATCTCGCCGGTGACGGCACCCTGCCGCGTCATGGCGAACATGACCAACTACGTCTCCCACGTCAAGGACTCGGGGATGAACCCCGAGACGGTTCCGCTGACGTTCTTCCGCAAGACCTCCGGTTCCATCAGCGGACCCACCGACGACGTGATCAAGCCGCCGCACGTGAAGCTGCTCGACTACGAGATCGAGATCGGCCTGGTGTTCGGCAAGACGCTCACCGTCGGAACCAAGGTCGACGCCTCCAACGTGGCGGACTACGTCGCCGGGCTCGTGATCACCAACGACGTCTCGGCCCGCGATGTTCAGCTGCCGAAAACTCAGTTCTACGAGGGCAAGTCGTATCCCACCTTCACTCCGGTCGGACCGCGCCTGGTCCTTCTGGAGGCCGGTGAGTTCGACCGGTTCGGTGAACTCGCATTGACGCTGCGGGTCAACGGCTCTGTGCGGCAGGACAGTACGGTCGCCGATATGATCTACCGTCCGGTCGAATCACTGAAGGCGCTGAGCAAGTTCCAGCGCCTCGACGCGGGTGATCTGCTGCTCACCGGCACTCCCGGCGGTACGGCGTTGAAGGCCCCCGCCAAGCCGATCGAAATGATCGGATCGTTGGTTCCGCCGTCGGTCAAGTGGAAGGTCTTCTTCAAGAAGCAGGCCAAGAATCCCGCGTTCCTCAAAGACGGCGACGTCCTCGAACTGACCTGCTCGACTCCCGACGGAGCCCTCGATCTGGGTGTCCAGCGCACCCGGGTCTCCTACCGATGACCGGTACCGAGTCCGACGGCACTCACTTTCTGGTGGTGATCGTCGGTGCCGGTCCGACGGGGATGACCGCTGCATTGCTGCTGGGTCGATACGGCGTGCGCTGCCTCGTGCTGGACAGGTGGGAGGACGTCTACCCTCAGCCGCGCGCCGTGCACCTCGACGACGAGGTGTACCGCATCCTCGGCGATCTGGGTCTGGCCGAGGACTTCGCCGCCATCTCCCGCCCCGGTCGAGGACTGAGATTGTGCGACAACACCATTCGCACGCTTGCCGAGTTCGAGCGAGATCCCGACGATCGACCACACGGCTACCCACAGGCCAACATGTTCGATCAACCCGATCTCGAACGTCTGATGCGCACCCACATTGCGCGATTCGACTGCGTGGAGATGCGCGGCAACTGCGAGATCACCGACGTGCAGAACCTGAGGGACTCGGTTCGGGTCCGATACGACTCGACCGAGGACGGAACCCCGCACTGGGTGACCGCCGACTACGTCCTCGGCTGCGACGGGGCGAACAGCATCGTGCGGGCATCCATCGGGTCGAAGATGCAGGACCTCGGGTTTGCACAGCGATGGCTCGTGGTCGACATCGCCACCGATGCGGAGCTCGACCAGTGGGACGGCGTGCACCAAGTGTGTGACTCGGAGCGCTCGGCGACGTACATGCGCATCGGCACCAGCCGCTATCGCTGGGAGTTTCGACTACGCGACGACGAGACCATGGACGCCTACACGGACTTGGCGTCGATCCGTCCCCTGATCGCGCCGTGGCTCGGAGCTGTGGACGATCCCGACATGGAGCTGATTCGCTGCGCCGAGTACACCTTTCGGGCACAGGTCGTCGACCGGTGGCGCGATCGCCGGGTCTTTCTGCTCGGCGATGCCGCACACTTGACGCCGCCGTTCATCGGGCAAGGGATGGGCGCAGGGCTGCGAGATGCGCGGAACCTGATCTGGAAACTCGTCGGCGTGCTCGACGGGCATCTGCAGGAGACCTCGCTCGACAGTTACGAGACCGAGCGAAGGACCCACGCCAAGCAGATGATCGAATTGGCAGTGGCGATCGGACGGGCCATGACCGGCGGCAGCCGGCTCACCGGCATCCTGCGCACGAACATCGCACCTGCTCTCGGCTACCTGCCGTTCGTCGGAGCCAAGGTCACCGCCAGCACCACACCGGCACTCGCTCGATCGCAGTACGTTCTGCGTTCGCCCGTGCCGGTCCGCACGCTGGCCGGAAAGCTCTGTCCCAACAGCCCGTTGGACAACGGAATGCGTGTGGACCGCCTCGCACCGGGGAAGTTCATGTTCGTCTCGTCGACGCCCTTGGCCAGCGGGCACCGTCGAGAGATCGAACGTCGGGGGGCCGTCGTCGTCGAGGTGGCGGCATCGTCCGATCTGGGAGTCTGGCTGCGCAGCGGGCACGCTGTCGCCGCGATCGTGCGACCGGACCGCACGGTCATGACGTCGGGCACCTCGGTGCCGTCCCTGTACACCAAGGTGCCGACCACTGCTTATCGGACGAGCACATGCCCAGAACCCGTTGCGACGAAGCCGAGGCCCACGCGCACAGCAACCAAGAGGCGTAGATGAACACTGCAATTGTCACCGGAGCGACGTCCGGTATCGGCGAGGCCGTCACCGAGGTGCTGATCGCTCGCGGCTACCGCGTCATCGGAACAAGCCGCAACAGCTCCTCCGTGGTCGACCCCATACCCGGTGTCGACTATCGCGATCTGGATCTGACGGACCCGGCCTCGATCCGAGCGTTCGCGGACGGCCTCGCCGACACCACGGTGGACGTGCTGATCAACAATGCAGGCGAAAGCCAGTGCGGTCCACTCGAAGAGCTGCCCATCGAGGCGATCACCCGTCTCTTCCAGCTCAACGTCTTCGGAGCGATCGAGTTGACCCAGGCCGTACTGCCGGGCATGCGCGATCGTGGCAGCGGAAAGATCGTCAACATCGGGTCGATGCTCGCAAGTTTTCCGCTGGCCTACCGTTCGTCGTACGCCGCCACCAAGGCGGCCATCAAGGGGTTCGCCACGGCCGCACGCTACGAGCTCAAGCCCTACGGAATCGACATCACCACAGTCGAACCCGGCTCCATCGCCACCGGGCTCTCGGCCCGCCGCACCAAGTACTGCGGCCCGCATTCGCCGTACCTTCGCGACTTCACCACGGTGATCTCGCAACTCGACGCCAAGGAGGCCGAGGGGATCACGGCCGAGACCGTGGCCCTCACCGTCCTCCGAGCCGTCGAGGACAAGAAGACGCTGCCCATCTACGCGGTCGGCAGCAATGCTCCGGCGGTGTTCTTCGCCCAACGATTGCTGCCGCGCACAGTGCTCGAACTGTTCACGGCCCGTGCCTACGGACTGCCCAGCAAGCGGCCGGTGAACTAGCGGAACAGGTTGGTGACGAACGGAATCGTATCGGCCTGCGACTGGACGAAGGCCCCACTGTGGTCGGTGTTGTAGGCCCTGAACGTCACCGGCTGACCGTTGGCCGTCAGACGTGCGACGTAGGCCGCAGTCGTCGGAAACGGAACGTCGATGTCCTGCAGGCCGTTGCCCATGAAGAAGGGCTTGTCGAAACCGGTCTCGGGCATCGCCATGTACTCGTCGAGCACGGCGGTGAAGTTCGGCAGACCGGTCAGTGGCGCGGTGAAGAAGTCTCCGATCGTCACACCGTCGAGTTGTGCCTCGAAGTCCGATACGCACGTCGTCTCGGCCAGGTCTGCGTACTTCTTCCCGAGCGGGGTCAGGATGTCGTCCAGCCCGAGCTCGGGATGCGCGTAGCGCAGCGACGCGCCGATGTACGCGACGTAGGCGGTCAGGCCCGACGGCAGTTCCACCGGCGGAACGCCGGGTCCACCGATCGAGACCAACTTCTCGATGTACGCGGGAGTTCCGGTACCGACCGCCCCGCGGTAGTCGAGATCGGGGCCGCCGAATTCGGTCGCGTATCGAGCGGTGTAGATCGCTGCGCCACCGCCCTGCGATTGGCCTACGGCCACCCAGGATCGTGAGAGGTCCTCGCTGTGGTTGCGGCCCGCCTTCACCATGTCGACCACGTTGTGAGCCGTGGTTCGACCGTCGAGATAGGTCGGCAATCCGGGCGTTCCGAGGCCGGCATAGTCACTGGCGACGATGGCGTAGCCCTGCGCGAGCCAGTTCGCCAGGTACGGCAGATCCCGCTCGGCGTAGGACGGACCGATCAGCGACGGCGCACAGGAGTCGCCGAGCCCGGAGGTGCCGTGGGCCCACGAGATCACCGGCCAGCCACCCTCCGGCGCAGTGCCCGGCGGATGGAAGACGGTGCCGGTGCTCAGCGCCTTCTCCCCGAAGGTGTCGGTGGTGACGTAGGTGAGCACCTCGGCCGAGGCCGCGCCGGGAATCCAGAGATCGCGGTCGAGATCGCGCGTCGAGACGACGTCGCCGATCTCCTGAGTGATCGCCGGTGCAGCGGAAGCAGGTACGGCCAGCAGCGCCGTCATCATGCTCGACGCGACAGCCGCGGCAACTGCGAGGGCACCGATCCGACGCCGAGAGGTCACTGGGTCTCCATTTCGTTCGAGTGTGCGAAGCCACCGCGTTCGTCGATGCGCGCCACCTTGTAATACACGACCGCTCCGATCCATACGACGAAGAACGTGCCGACGACGAGTTGGCCGGCCAGGTTGAGATCGATGACGGCCAACGCGTCCCACAGTCCGCCGGTCAGCTCGAACTGCTCGGCGAGCAGGGTCAGTAGCTGCACCGTGCCGATCACCAGTGCCACGAAGACGGACAGTCCCGTCATCGTCATGTTGTAGTAGATCTTGCGCACCGGCGTCACGAATGCCCAGCCGTAGGCCTTGGACATGAAGATGCCGTCGATGGTGTCCATGGTGGTCATGCCCGCGGCGAACAGAACCGGGAGCGCGATGATCGCCATCGGCGGGAGTCCCCCGGCCATGGCCGTCGTGCCTGCGATCGCGAGCAGACCGACCTGAGTGGCGGTATCGAAGCCGAGACCGAACAGCAGACCCAGCGGGTACATCTGCCACGAGTGGTTGATCATCTTGTCGTAGCGGCCCCGGAACAGTCGATTCATCAGCCCGCGCTTGGCCAGCAACTCGTCGAGACCGGCTTCGGTGTACTCACCTCGCTTCGCGCGTCGCCAGACTCCGACGATTCCCGCGAGCACTGCGATGTTCAACGCCGCGATGAGATACAGGAACGTTCCGGACACCAGCGTGCCGATGACGCCACCGACTCCGGCGAACGCGTCCTGAAACGCCGTCGCCTGCGACGCGACGAACGCGATAGCGGCCACGAAGACGAACACGACCGTCGAATGTCCCAGCGAGAAGAAGAGCCCGACGGCCAACGGCCGCTTGCCCTTCTGCAGCAGGAAGCGGGTGGTGTCGTCGATCGCCGCGATGTGATCGGCGTCGAACGCGTGCCGGAGGCCGAGGGTGTAGGCCAACACGCCTGCTCCGGCGTAGACGAGGGTGCCGTCGGCCCCGGTGAGTCCGTGGATGCTCGGGATGGAGTCGTAGTGCGTGAACAGGCCCCACCCGATCACGTGCAGAGCGGCCACGAAGCCGGCCATCGCCAGCAGGCGGGGAATCTCGTCGAGAGTGAATCGACTCTGCCGTCTGCCGAGCTCGACACGCGATAGTTGGGTCGTCATGTCGATCATTGTCGCCGATGACGACGAGTTGCTCTTCCTATGGAGCGTAGGTGCGCTGAGTGTCCACTATTTGTGTCCGCAGGCGGGATCGCGATCGGTGAAGCGAATTGTGGACACTCAGGTCAGTGCGATACGCCCAAGGCCCCCAGCGCCATCGCTCGCAGCACCGGCCTGGCACTACGAGACGGAGTACGTCCCGCGCTGTAGGGCGTCGAGTTGATCAGGCCGAAGACCGCGTGCGCTGTGGTCCGAGCATCGGCCTCGTTCAACTCCGGGTCGACGGCACAGAGCACCTCGACCCACAGTTCCACGTACTCACGCTGCATTCGGCGTACCTTGCGTCGCGCACCCTCGGGCAGACTCTGCAGGTCCCGATCCTGAATTCGGATGAATGCCGGTGTGTCGAAAGCAAAGTCGAGGTGGAACTCGACCAACGCAGACACGGTGTCCACGGCGACCTCACCACGATCGACCACCGCACGACCGCCGTCGAGCAGATACTCCGAGATCCCGACCATCAGCTCGACGAGTACGGCCTCCTTGTTCGGAAAGTGGCGATAGACGGCCGGTCCGCTGATTCCGACTGCCGCGCCCAGATCCTCGAGCCGCACCGAGGTGAACCCACGCTCGGCGAACAGCGATGCCGCGGCGTCGAGCAACTGCTGTCGCCGCTCGGCCTTGCGCTGCTCGCGTACCGTCGTCGGCTTTGCCTCCAGCTCCTGCACGGGCTCCCCCTCGACTCTGGACTCTCAGTTAATCGTAGTTTACTATGATGTCAGTTATCAACCATTAACTGAACTCCTGTGACACCGGCGTCCAACCCCTAAGGCGTGCACCTCATGGCAATCGATATTGCTGCCAACCGCGCAGATCACGAGCTCCTCACCAGCGAGCTGGCCGAACGGCTCGCCGCGGCGGCGCTCGGCGGCAGCGAGAAGTCTCGGGAACGGCACATCGCCCGCGGCAAGCTGCTCCCCCGCGACCGCGTCGACGAGTTGCTCGATGCCGGCAGCCCGTTTCTCGAGATCGCACCGTTGGCCGCCAACGGTCTCTACGACGACGAGTGCCCCGGTGCAGGAGTGATCGCCGGCATCGGACGTGTTTCCGGACGCGAGTGCGTGATCATCGCCAACGACGCCACCGTCAAGGGCGGCACCTACTACCCGATGACGGTGAAGAAGCATCTGCGCGCGCAGGAGATCGCACTGCAGAACACCCTGCCGTGCATCTACCTCGTCGACTCGGGCGGCGCGTTCCTCCCGCGTCAGGACGAGGTCTTTCCCGACCGCGACCACTTCGGACGCATCTTCTTCAATCAAGCGACCATGAGCGCCAAGGGAATTGCGCAGATCGCCGCCGTCATGGGTTCGTGCACGGCAGGCGGTGCCTACGTGCCGGCGATGAGCGACGAGGCGATCATCGTCAAGAACCAGGGCACCATCTTCCTCGGTGGTCCGCCACTGGTGAAGGCCGCGACCGGCGAGGTCGTCACCGCAGAAGAACTCGGCGGTGGTGATCTGCACTCCAAGATCTCCGGCGTCACCGACCATCTCGCCGAGGACGATCGGGACGCGCTGCACCGCGTGCGCCGCATCGTCTCGACGCTCGGACCCCGGACCCCACGGCCGTGGGACATCGTCGCCACGCGTGAGCCCATCACCGATCAGACCGAGCTCTATGACGTCGTCCCCACCGATCCACGCACCCCGTACGACGTGCGTGAGGTGATCACCCGGGTCGTCGATGCAGGCGAATTCGACGAGTTCAAGGCCGAATACGGCAAGACGCTCGTCACCGGATTCGCCCACCTCCACGGTCATCCCGTCGGAATCATTGCCAACAACGGTGTGCTGTTCGCCGAATCTGCCATGAAGGGCGCACATTTCATCGAACTGTGCGACAAGCGCAGTATCCCGCTCGTCTTCCTGCAGAACATCTCCGGCTTCATGGTCGGTCGCGACTACGAGGCAGGCGGCATCGCCAAACACGGAGCGAAGATGGTCACCGCGGTCGCCTGTGCCCGAGTCCCCAAGATCACCGTCGTCATCGGCGGTTCCTACGGTGCCGGCAACT
Source organism: Rhodococcoides navarretei (assembly GCF_038069675.1). Classification (NCBI taxonomy): domain Bacteria; kingdom Bacillati; phylum Actinomycetota; class Actinomycetes; order Mycobacteriales; family Nocardiaceae; genus Rhodococcoides; species Rhodococcoides navarretei. The sequence continues at coordinate 328,156 of NZ_JBBPCN010000001.1, read as the reverse complement.
ACTCGATGTGCGGCCGCGCATACTCTCCGCGCTTCCTGTTCATGTGGCCGAACGCGCGCATCTCGGTGATGGGCGGAGAGCAAGCGGCGTCCGTGCTCGCCACGGTGCGCAGCGAGCAACTCGACGCGGCGGGAAAGCCGTGGAGCGAGGACGACCAAGAATCGTTCAAGGCTCCGATTCGTGATCAGTACGAAAGCCAGGGCAACCCCTACTATTCGACGGCCCGCCTGTGGGACGACGGCATCATCGATCCGGCCGACACCAGACAGGTTCTCGGACTGGCCCTCTCGGCGTGCGCAAACGCGCCGCTCGAGCCGGTCTCCTACGGCGTTTTCAGGATGTGACGACAGATGACCACGATAGACACCATTCTGATCGCCAACCGCGGCGAAATCGCCGTACGGGTGGCACGAACACTGCGCCGCATGGGAATTCGTAGCGTCGCCGTCTACAGTGACGCCGACGCCGATGCCCGCCACGTCCGCGAGGCCGACACGGCCGTGCGGCTCGGACCGGCCAGTGCTCGCGAGAGCTATCTCGACATCGGCAAGGTGATCGCGGCGGCGAAAGCCACAGGAGCACAGGGAATTCATCCCGGCTACGGCTTCCTGTCCGAGAACTCGGAGTTCGCAACCGTCTGTGCTGCAGCGGGAATCGCATTCCTCGGACCACCGGCCAAGGCCATCGAAGTGATGGGCGACAAGATCGCCGCCAAGGCCGCCGTCAGCGCCTTCGGTGTCCCCGTCGTACCCGGCATCTCCCGACCGGGCCTGTCCGACGCCGATCTCATCGCCGGCGCACCCGACGTCGGCTTCCCGGTGCTCGTCAAGCCCTCCGCCGGTGGCGGCGGGAAGGGTATGCGGCTCGTCGAGCGCGCCGAGGACCTTCCCGCGGCATTGACCAGCGCTCGCCGTGAAGCGGCGTCGTCATTCGGTGACGACACCCTCTTCCTCGAACGATTCGTGTTGCGGCCCCGGCACATCGAAGTGCAGATCCTCGCCGACGGACACGGCAATGTCATCCACCTCGGCGAACGCGAATGCAGCCTCCAGCGCAGGCACCAGAAGGTCATCGAAGAGGCACCGTCGCCCTTGCTCGACGAACAGACCCGGGCGCGCATCGGCGAGGCCGCCTGCAACACCGCCCGCAGCGTGGACTACTCCGGTGCCGGCACAGTCGAATTCATCGTCTCGGCCGACAGTCCCGACGAGTTCTTCTTCATGGAGATGAACACTCGGCTCCAGGTCGAGCATCCGGTCACCGAGATGGTCACCGGCCTCGACCTCGTCGAGTGGCAGGTTCGGGTGGCATCGGGTGAGCCTCTGACTCTCGAGCAGGACGACATCACGCTCACCGGACATGCGATCGAGGCCCGCGTCTACGCCGAGGATCCCGGACGCGGATTCCTCCCCACCGGCGGCACCGTCGTCGGTCTACGCGAACCCACCGGCTCGGGAATCCGCGTCGACTCCGGACTTGCCGTCGGAACCGAGGTGGGCAGCAACTACGATCCCATGCTCTCGAAGGTCATCGCGCACGGACCCGATCGCGCGACCGCACTGCGCAGCCTCGATCGGGCGTTGGCCGACACCGCGGTACTCGGGGTCGTCACCAACATCGAGTTCGCACGGTTCCTGCTCGCCGACAACGACGTTCGCGCGGGTAATCTCGACACCGGCCTGCTCGACCGTCGCGTCGAGCATTTCGCAGCCGCCGAGGCGACGGACGAGGCATTGATCGCCGCCACCGCGGTGGAATGGCTCGACACGTGGCAGTCGGCGGGTCAGGACATCTGGGCAGCGCCATCGGGGTGGCGAGTGGGAACGCATGCTCCGTTCCACCGTCGACTCGCGTCGGGAGGTCGGACGGCGCACGTGTCCATCACGGGACCCCTCGGTGCGGCGACAGTCGTCGTCGACGACGGATCGCCGCGCACCCTCCGCGCAACGGGCACCGAAGATTCCGTGAATATCGTCGTCGACGGCCTACGCGAATCGATGACCTTCGCCCGAAACGGCTCGGCTACTTGGATTTCCAGCTCCCGCGGTACCTGGCGAATCGATCGGATTGCCGAGGCGAGCGTCCGGGCAGACGATGCCCACTCCGGTGACGCCGAGATCCTCTCGCCGATGCCGGGTTCGATCATCGCGATCGGAACCGACTCCGGCAGCGCCGTCACCGCAGGCACGGCCATCGTCGTCGTCGAGGCGATGAAGATGGAACACACCCTGACCACCCCGATCGACGGCACCGTCGAACTGACTGTCGCAGTGGGGGATCAGGTCCGAGTCGATCAGATCCTCGCCCGAATCGTTCCCACCCACACCGAAGAGGACCAGCCATGACCGATCACCTGTCGTCGTCGAATCTGCCCGACGAGTACCAGCAACTCGTCAAATCCGTTGCCGACTTCACCCGCACGGTCGTCGCACCGGTCTCGGCGAAACACGATGCCGAGCACTCGTTTCCGTACGAGGTCGTCGCCGGGATGGCCGAGATGGGCCTGTTCGGTCTGCCGTTCCCCGAGGAGTACGGCGGTATGGGCGGCGACTACTTCGCCCTGTGCCTGGCACTCGAGGAGCTCGGCAAGGTCGATCAGAGCGTCGCCATGACGCTCGAAGCCGGCGTCTCACTCGGTGCCATGCCGGTGTACCGCTTCGGCAACGACGCACAGAAGCAGCAGTGGCTGCCCAAGCTCACCGCAGGCAAGGCCCTGGCCGCGTTCGGTCTGACCGAGCCCGGAGCCGGCAGTGACGCGGGCGGCACCAAGACCACCGCCAAGCGCGACGGTGGCGACTGGATCATCAACGGCAGCAAGCAGTTCATCACCAACTCCGGCACCGACATCACCGAGCTCGTCACCGTCACCGCGGTGACCGGGGTCGACGAGGCGACCGGACGCAAGCAGATCTCCTCGATCCTGGTGCCCACCGACACTCCCGGCTTCGTCGCAGAGGCTGCCTACAACAAGGTCGGTTGGAACGCGTCCGACACGCATCCGCTCAGCTTCACCGATGTGCGCGTGCCACAGGAGAATCTGCTCGGGCAGGAAGGCCGTGGATACGCGAACTTCCTGCACATCCTCGACGAGGGACGGATCGCCATCGCCGCGGTGTCGGTCGGTGCCGCGCAGGGTTGCGTGGACGAGAGCGTGAAGTACGCCAAGGAGCGTGAGGCCTTCGGTGCCCCGATCGCGCGCAACCAAGCGATCTCGTTCAAGATCGCTCGCATGGAGGCCCGCGCCCACACCGCGCGAACCGCGTACTACGATGCAGCGGCATTGATGTTGGCGGGCAAGCCGTTCAAGAAGGCCGCGTCCATCGCCAAGCTCGTCGCCTCCGAGGCCGCGATGGACAATGCGCGCGACGCCACGCAGATCCACGGCGGCTACGGCTTCATGAACGAGTACGTGGTCGCTCGCCACTACCGCGACAGCAAGATCCTCGAAATCGGTGAGGGCACAACCGAGGTGCAGCTGATGCTCATCGCTCGGAGCCTGGGACTGTGAGCGACAAGCGGATTCGTCAGCGCGGCCTGTGGTTCGAGGAGATGGAACTCGGCACCGTCTACGAGCACCGACCCGGCCGCACCATCACCGAGGCGGACAACACGTTGTTCACCACACAGACGATGAACACCCAGGCCCTGCATCTCGACGCGGCGTACAGCGAGACAACAGCGTTCGGCCAGCGACTGGTGAACTCTATGTTCACCGTCTCGACCCTCGTCGGACTGTCGGTGACGCAATTGACCCAGGGCACCATCGTCGCGAACCTCGGCTTCTCCGAGGTCTCGTTTCCTAAGCCGCTGTTCCACGGCGACACCCTCTACGCCGAAACCGTGATCTCGGACAAGCGCGAATCGAAGTCTCGGCCCGGCGAGGGGATCGTGACATTCACCCATACCGGCCGAAACCAACACGGTGACATCGTCGCGATCGCGGTTCGCAAGACGCTCGTTCGGATGCGCCCGGAGGGTTCCGCATGAGTTGGCTACCCCCTGGTCCGGCATGGCTGTTCTGCCCGGCCGACCGGCCCGAACGCTACGAGAAGGCCGCAGCCCGAGCCGATGTGGTCATACTCGACCTCGAGGATGCAGTCGGTGCCGAAGACAAAGCCGACGCCCGCGAGTCCGTCGTGTCGACACCGCTGGACCCGTCGCGCACCATCGTGCGAGTCAACGCGCACGGCACCGAAGATCAGGCCGCGGACCTCGAGGCGCTGAAGCGCACCGAGTACACGACCGTCATGCTGCCCAAGTGTGAATCCGCCGATCAGATAGCAACTTTGATACCGCTGAACGTCGTCGCCCTGATCGAGTCACCGCTCGGTGCGATGACGGTGTTCGACGCCCTCGCCGCCGACAACGCCATCGGTGCCATGTGGGGTGCAGAGGATCTGGTCGCAGCCATGGGTGGCAATTCGAGCAGGTACTCGGGCGGCCAGTACCGCGATGTGGCACAGCATGTTCGGTCACAGACGCTGCTCGCAGCCAAGGCCAGGGGGCTGTTCGCATTGGACTCCGTGTTCCTCGACATCCCCGATCTCGACGGTGTCCGCGTCGAAGCCGAGGACGCGGTAGCCGTCGGCTTCGACGGCAAGGTGGCCATTCACCCGAGCCACATCCCGGTGATTCGCCAGGCCTATGCGCCGACTGACGAGGACATCGACTGGGCGACGGCCGTGCTCGACGCGGTGGCGCAGAACCGCGGCGTCTTCACCTTCCGAGGTGGGATGGTCGATGCCCCGGTGTTGGCGCATGCTCGACGCATCATCGCAAGACGGCCGTCGTAGACCGGCGCGAATCACTGCACTGCGTCGACGACCGTCCGGGTCGCGTCGGCAACGAGGGAATTCATAGCGGGTGAATCCTCGACGCCAGAGGTCGTCGCGCTGAGAACGACCAGCAGGACCTTCTGCCCGTCCGGTCCGAGTAGCAGTCCGGCATCGTTGGAGACGCCGTAGCTGCCGGTGCCGGTCTTGTCGGCCGAGGTCCACTGTTCGGGGATTCCAGCGCGGAACCGGGCGTCGGAAGTCTGGGTGTCGGCCATCCACGCCAGCAACTGATCGCGCGAGGCCGGCGTCAGTACGTCGCCGTCGAGCAGAGTTCGGTAGCCGGCAGCCATCGAATTCGGTGTCGTGGTGTCCCGTGGATCGCCTGGAATGGCGGTGTTGAGTTCCGGCTCGACGCGATCGAGCCGGAATTCGGTGTCGCCCAGCGACCTCGCGAACTCGGTGAGAGCCGCTGTTCCGCCGGCCTCGCGGATCAGAAGATTGCCGGAGGTGTTGTCGCTCTTGGTCAATGCGGCCGCCGCCAAATCTGCGATGGTGACCACGGAGCCTGGTTCCCAATCGACTGCGGACTCGGGCACCTTGTCTTCCGCGGTGATCGTTCTGGTGTCGGTCAACTGCAGTTCTCCGGCATCCACGGCTGCCAGAACTGCGCCGACGGCATACACCTTGAACGTAGAGCAGAACGCGAAACGTTCGTCGCCGCGATATGTCTCGGTCGAACCGGAGACGAGATCGATGGCACTGACGCCGAGACGGGCGGTCTCTCTTGCCTCGAGTTCGAGATAGTTCCGGTCGGCTGAAGCTTGCTCGGTGCCGGACTGGGACGTGCTCGTGTCGGGTCGTGGTGGTTCGGTGACGGTCGTCGAGGAGCAGGCAACGCCCGCGGTCAGGGTCGCCGCCGCGATCAGGGTGATCAGTCGGGTGGATGTCCAAATTCGCATGGCGACAGCCGATCACAAACACCGGCGCTCGAGCCAAGTCGCGGGACACAAGTCCGCCATACTGGTTCGGTATCGGAGCAGGTGAGCGTGTTTCAATAGGTCGATGGATCTGGTTCGCCATCTCGAATATTTCGTCGCCGTTGCCGAAGAGCGTCATTTCGGTCGCGCAGCTGCCACCCTCGGCGTGACGCAGCCACCCGTATCTCGGGCGATCAAGGCCTTGGAAAACCATCTCGGACTCACGCTCGTCGAGCGAACCCCCGACGGTGCCACCATCACCGAGCACGGTGCCGCACTGCTCCCTCGCGCGCGGCTGATCGTCGACGACGCGCACCGATTGACCACAACGGCACAGTCACTCACTGCATCCGGAACGGTCCGAATCGGCCTGATCCCGCAGTTGGACGACGCGATCGCTGCTCGGATGGCCGCATCCGTCGGCCTCCAGGCGCGGCTGGAAACCGGTACTGCGGTGTCGTTGCTCGATCGCCTGAGAGCACACGAACTCGACATCGCGGTGATCGACCATCCAGTGGTTCTCGACCGACTCGCGGCCGGCCCCGTCATCGCATTGCCCCGATGCGTCAGCGTTCCTGTGGGTCATCGATCGGTGCAGGCGCAGCGTCCACGCTTGACGATGTTGTCCGATCTCGCCTTCGCAACCACTCCGAGAACTTCGAATCCACCCGCCCACGATCTGATACTCGACGTGTTTCGACGTCACGCACTCGATCCGGAAATAGTAATTGCGAACACCTTTCGCGATGTTGCGATCGGCGTCGCATCGGGTCGCTGCTTCGGTCTCGTTCCGGCTGGGAACCGCCCCTTACCCGGAACCACGCATCTCGATCTCGCAGCCGAGGACGTCGCACTGCGAGTGCGGATCGTCCGTCGAGACGAAGAGGTGGCACCGGTCACGCACATGATCGATCGAATCCTGTTGCAGGCCAGAGGATGAATCGCGCCGACGAACAACTGCGCGCAGTGTTCGCCGACGCAGGGTGCCGCGGTTGGCTTCGGGCCGAGCGCATCGACGGCGTCGGTTCGGTCGTCGACCTCGAGGGTGACGACCCAGTCGTCGCCGCGTCGGTATGGAAGCTGGTCCTGCTGGTTGCGACGGCACGTGCATTCGACGAGGGTGTTCTGATTGCAACGGATTCGGTGCGGCTCGTTCCGGCACGGTGCAGTCCCGGACCGACGGGAATTTCGAACTGCTCCGATCCGGTGACGATGAGTTGGCGTGATGTGGCTCGATCGATGATCACCGTGTCCGACAACGCAGCTGCCGACGCGTTGCTCGGCGCGGTAGGACTCGATGCGATCGCGAAAGTGATCGACCATCTCGGACTGAAAGACACCCGGATCGTCGGCGGCACGAAGACTTTGGGTGCCCAGATCGTTCGCGACACGGGTCGGCTGAGTGCGGACGAGGCGTTGGGCCTGCTGGCGAGTAACTACACAGTGATCGACAGCGCTGGTTTCGATCCTGCCTACACCTCGTGCACCACACCCCACGACAGCAACGCAATTCTCCGTGCCATCTGGTCGAACTCGGCCGCATCTCGTAGACAGTGCACGTTCATGAAAGAGGTGCTGTCTCAGCAGGTGTGGCCGCACCGGATCCGCAGCGGAATTCCATACCCGGAAGTCGAGGTCGCGGGCAAGACCGGCACCATCGGGCCCGTCCGCAACGAGGTTGCGGTGGTGTCGTTTCCCGGCGAGCATCCCGTCGCAGTCTCGGTCTTCACGCGAGCTGCGCGCATGGATCTGTTTCTCCCACTGGTCGATCAGGCCATCGGCACCGCCGCACGCATCGCAGTCACAGCTGTGCGGCAGTCACCGCGGCCGGCAGCACCGTGACAGAGAAGCCGCGTCGCAATCGGTATGGCAAGACCATCGCGTCGTCTGAGCGCAGGCGAACGATTCGGGGCCTCGCCGATCAGTGCCGTGCTCTTCGGAGTATCCACACTGTTCCGGCGGCGAACAGGCCGGCAGCGACACCGATACCCACCCACTGGACGATCGATAGTCCGTGCGGGTAGTCCGCGGCGGCACGCTCGTCCGCTGTCACGGCGCGGGGTTCTCCGAACTGCTTCAGCGTCGCAGCCCGGGTGAGTTCGTTGGTGGACAGCGTTGTTGCCGAGCACATGGTCACCGACCACGGTGCGTCCTGTGTGTCGTAGGTGCCGGCGAAGACGAGGTATTCCTCCTTCAGGTCGAAGCCGGTTCGACACGCTGCGCTGTCACGTGCAGTGGACAACGTCGTCTTCGCGCCGACGTCGCCACGGAATATCTCGCGGACATCGAAGTCGTAGTAGACGGTGAAACCTTCTCGACGCTCGGCGACCGCCGTTCCGGTGAACACAGCGTTGTCCCCCGAGGAGAAGTCCTCGAGTTGCTGTTCGGCTTGCGTTCCGTCTGTGTTGTAAGCACACGTGCAGGCATGAGCGACGCCCGGCCGAGCGAACGTCAGTGCCACGCTGAGCGGCGCGACCAGAACAACGGCCAGAGCCCCGCGAATCACCCGCTTCATCCCGAACGGCCTCGCACTGCGCTCCACTCCGGCGAGGTCGACATCAGTCGTCGCCGGAGTCTCTGGCCAGTGGAGACGACCGCACTTTCTCGGACTCGGTGACGGTCGATTTGCCGATATGTTCGCGGAATTGTTCTCTGGTGAGCGGCTGCACCTTCACCTTCTCGGCTCGCAGTCCCATCACCAACGCAATGATCATCAGCGACACCAGAATAAAGATCGGTAGCCCGATCACGGTGATGACCTGCTGCAGGGCTTGCAGTCCCGCCTCACCGCCGAGCACGATCAACGTTGCGGCCACTGCGCCTTCGGTGACACCCCAGAACACTCGTTGCCGCACGGGGCCTGCCTCACCGTCGCCGGAGCACAGCATGTCGACCACCAGCGATGCCGAGTCGGAAGATGTCGCGAAGAACAGCGCCACGACGACCACTGCAATTCCCTGAACCAGAGTCGCAGCCGGGAAGTTCTCGAAGAACGTGAACATCGCCAACGGCACGCTCTCGGACACTGCGTCGGATATCGAACCGCCGTTGCCTCCGATTCCGTCGATTCTCATTGCCGACCAACCGAATACGACGAACCACACCAGCGTGAACAGCGAGGGAGCAACCAGAACGCCCACGACGAACTGGCGGATCGTGCGGCCCCGCGAAATACGTGCAAGGAAGACGCCCATGAACGGAGCCCAGGTGACGGTCCACGCCCAGTAGAAGACGGTCCAACCGCCCTGCCATCCCCACCCGCCGTCGGAGGTGAACTCGGCCATGGCGTCGTTCCAGAAGGACAACGGAACGATGTCCTGTGCGTAGTTGCCGAAGCTCTCGAACACCTGGCGCAGCAGAAAGACGGTATCCGACGCGATCAGCACGAAGATCATCAAACCGACCGCGACGAGAATGTTCAGGTTGGACAGCCGACGCACGCCCTTGTCCAAACCGACGGCAATGGAAATCGTCGCAACCAGCGTGAGCAGGCCGATGATCAGCACCTTCGACCACACGGCATCGGGAAGTCCGATGAGCTCACTCAAGCCCGCATTGATCTGAGAAGTGCCGAGCCCCAACGACACTGCCAATCCGAAGATCGTGCCCAACACTGCAAACACATCGATCGTCTTACCGATCGGACCCGAAATGCGTTCCTTCAGAATCGGATAGAACACCGACGACACTCGCATCGGCAACTTGTATCGGTAGATGAAGAAACCGAACGCTAATCCGGGCAAAGTGAAGATTGCCCAGGTGTGCAGGCTGAGGTGATAGAGGGAGATGCTCATCGCGTCCTGGGACGCTTCGACGCTGTACGGCTCCACGCCATCGAAGGGTGGGGAGGAGAAGTGCGAAATAGGTTCTGCCACACCCCAGAACATCAGCACGGTGCCGATTCCGCCCGCGAACAGCATGGCGAACCACGACAGGTTCGAGTACTGAGGTCTGTCGTCGTCTTCCCCGAGCCGCAGATGACCGTACCTGCTGATGGCGACCCAGATCAGAAACACCAACCACACCGTGACGCCGATGATGAAGAACCACCCGAGGTTGGTGACGATCCACTCCCTCCCGACCCCGAACGCGTTCCCCACCCAGTCCTGGAAGACGAGGAACAAGATCAGCAGCGCGAGCGTCAGCCCGGCCGAAACGAAGAAGATGTGATTATCGGTTCTGAGGCCCAGTTTGCGAGCAAGTGTGTCCACGGTTGCCGTCACCATCCTCGACGGCACGGTTCGTCGGATTCGGATCCTGCTCGGTCGTTGGGGCGTGCCGTCGCCGATCTTTAAGCTTTGTTTACCAGACCGGCCCTGTCCACCGTTGCTGCCGATTTGTTACCTGCTCGAATTGTGAACGCGCCCATTCCTGGTGGTGCCCCTCAGTGCCGCGGACTCACTGCGCGGTCCAGGTCGGATCACGTTTCTGCAGGAATGCGGTGATTCCTTCGATGACATCCTTCGTGGTGGTGAGTCGATCCAGTTCCTGACGGTTCTGCAACCACGAGTCTTCTTCGTGCGCGATAGTTCCATCAGTGATGCGTCGGGCCAGCCGTTTGGAGGCGCGCACTGCGAGCGGCGCACCCTCCGCGCAGAGGCGTGCGAGACCGAGTGCCGTGTCGAGGACGTCGTTCGGCGCGACCACCCTGTTGACCAACCCCCACCGCGCCGCATCCTGCGCGGAGATCGGCTGCCCCGTCAAGATCATCTCCAGCGCGATGTGTTCCGGGACGGCCGACATCAGCCTGAAAGCACCACCTGCACCGGCGATGAGTCCGCGGCGAATCTCGGGCAGGCCGAACGCGGCCGTGTCCGAGGCGACGACCATATCCGAGACCAGGGCGATCTCGGTTCCTCCTCCCATCGCCGATCCGTTCACGGCCGCGATGACGGGTACCGATATCGGGTGCCGAACGATCCCGGCGAACCCCCAGTGCTCGGTGTCGAGTGGGGTGACCGCGGCAGGCCCTCCGGTTCCGAGTGCTTTCAGATCAGCACCACCACAGAAGGTCGCCGAACCCGCACCGGTCAAGACGATGGCCCTGACGTCGCGATCCGCCTCGGCCGACTCCCACGCCTCCCCGAGCAACGTGTGCACGCGGGCGTCGATGCTGTTGGCCGCCCTCGGCCGATTGATCGTGACGACGAGTACATGGCCTTCCCGCCTCGTCAGGACGACAGGTTCGGTGCTACCGGCTTCGGACACGAATGTTCCCTTCGCTGATCTCGACAGTGATTGTGGTCCCGATGATTTCGCATGCAGGACTCTTCCGATACAACGACACCGCATGGGCGCTGGCCGTGTCACCGGGTGCCGTCTGTGCGGCGACGCGTCGACCACTGATGTCTCGGCCGACGACGAAGGCCTGGTTCGGCTCCTGCTGACGAGAATGCTCGACGGAGACCGTTTCCACCACGAGATTCCCCTCTTGGACAGGCCCCCGAGGCGGTGGGTCCGTCGTCAGCACAACGGGTTCGGGACTTCCGATGTAGCCGAGTGGATGCTGGTCGCCACCGAGCAGCACGGAGTGGTGATACGTCAGGTAGCCACCGTTCGCGTGCACCAGTGCACAGGTCTTCCCCGCGCGAATCTGACGGACAGAGGCAGTGATCGAATGCAACGAATGACTGCTCAGCGGCCCACCGAACGACGAATGACCACCGGTCACACTGGGCACCAATGATTTCGGCGTTCCGAGGTGTCGGGTGGCAAGGGTCGGCACGATCGGGAAGCAGCTGTAGACATCCAGCACGTCGAGTTGCTCGACTCCGATCTCTGCGGCATGCAACGCTCGGTCCAGCGCGTTGTCCATCGCTTCGGATCGACCGAAACCAGTGCGGTCCAGAATGTCCACCGAGTCCTCGGCACCCGCACCGCCCCAGACGTACACGATGTCGCGCTCCGGCACACCGCGTTCGCGGGCTTCGGCCAAGCTCGTCACCACGATGCATGCGGCCTGGTCGACGAACGGCATGGCGTTCATCGACAGCGGATACGGCTCGCACACGATGCGATTCTTCGCCGACGGCGTGCCGATGTCTGCAGCCGTCCGCGCACGGCCGTTCCACGAGTACGGATTCTTCTCGGAAACAACGGAGAAGGCGGCATACAGCTCGCTGCACTCGGCCTGCCGTGCTTCCGGGTCCATTCCGGACTCGAATCTGAAGCGGCTCTCGAACAACGGATAGATCCGAACCGGCGAGATCAGACCGGCGTCCTGCATTGCGGCGCTGCCCAGTTGGTCCAGATCGAAGGTGGGCGGACCGCCTGGATCGGTGCTCCACCCGCCGTCGTCGACGGGGTCTCGACCGGCCTTGACCAGCGCGCTCATCGAGGCCTGGGCTTCACCGCCCGCGATCACCGCCACCGTCGACTCTCCCGAGGCAATGCGCGTGGCCGCGCGATCGAGAAGCCGCGCAGGCCATTGCCCGCCGATCGGAGCGTCGAACAGATCTGCGGGTGTGGCACCGAATCCACGTGCCAGCGCAGCGGCGGGACTGGCGTAGGCCCAGCTGGCGATGTGGCAGAACGCGATGCTGTCCGCGCGTCGAATCCACGGCTCCGACGACTGCGAGTCCTGGAGAGCCGCAGTGGCAGCCAGCGTGATCAGTTCCATGGGTTCGACGCCCATGGGTTCACCGCGGCCGCTCGTTTCCCCGATAGCCACGATCACCGGAACACGTGTCGGATCCACCGTCGACGCCTCGTGGCGTGGAGAACTCATGAACAGAAACCTATCCGACTGCAAGCAGCACGACCGATCGTGTACGAAGCTCAGAGCCGGGGTGAGTTGCGGAGTCCGCAGACACCACCACAATCCTCTAGGTGATGACGGGCGCGGTTCTCAGCCACATCACGTTCTCGTACCCCGTGACGGTGTCGATCAGGCGGATACCGACGGCCTGCGCCGAGGACCTGGTCGACGTGCCCCTAGGCGGTGTGTAGCTGCGGTCGTGAGTGTTTTGCGTAGCTGTGGCTACGCAAAACGCGCACGAGGGACTACAACAATTCCCTGATGGCGTTCTCGAACCCGGTGACGTGTTCGAGGGTCAGTTCCGCTGCGGTGTCGGCATCGCCGTCGATGATGGCCTGCAGCAGCACGACGTGTTCACGAACATGGCCGGCGACGTTCGGCAGTCGGTCGAGGAACAGGCACCAGATGCGGGTGGCATGGGCGTCGAGGCTGACCAGGATGTCTTCGAGGTGGGGATTTCCCGACGCCCGATAGATTTCCCGATGCACTGCAACATCTTTGCGCAGCACCTCACGTGGATCGTCGGTGTCGTCGATACTCGCGATGGAGGCAGCGAGCTCCGTCAGCCGGTCTCGCGATGCGCGCGTGGCCGTGCGGGCCGCACGCGCCGAGGCCGCAGGCTCGAGCTGCTTGCGAATTTCGGAGATGTTGGCCAGGTCGGTCATGTCGACAGCGGTCGCGAACGTTCCGCGCCGGGGATAGGCGACGACGAGTCGCTCGCGTTCCAGTCGCTTGAGACCCTCGCGAATCGGGGTTCGTCCCAGTCCCAATTGCTCGGCCAGGCGGTCGTCGTTGATGGGCTCGCCGGGCCGAATTTCCAGCATGATCAGCTGCTCACGCATTATTTCGTACGCCCGATCGGCGTTGGTTCCGACTGACTGCGCTGCATCGATCACCGGTGGAATCCCGATTGTCATCTTCTGTGCTCACTCCCGGTCGACGCCCCGCCCTTGACGGCTCTGCGTTGTGATCTTACTCTATTGGCATCTTGATATATCAGTTCCAGATCATTGATCTTCCAGAAGGGCGGCCATCTTGACGCAGGACTTCGCACCGACGGCGACGGCACCGCACCCCAGAGGCGTGACGAACCGCGTGCTCGCCGATCTCGACCCCGAGGTGCACCGCGCGATCAGTGCCGAGCTCTGCCGCCAGCAGAACACCCTGGAAATGATCGCGAGCGAGAACTTCGCTCCGCTGGCCGTCATGCAGGCGCAAGGTTCGGTACTGACGAACAAGTACGCCGAGGGCTACCCCGGCCGTCGCTACTACGGCGGATGCGAAAACGTCGACGTCATAGAGCAACTCGCGATCGACCGGCTCAATGCCCTGTTCGGATCGTCGTTCGCCAACGTGCAGCCGCACTCCGGTGCCCAGGCCAATGCCGCTGCGATGGCTGCCCTGCTGCAGCCGGGCGATTCGATTCTCGGTCTCGCACTCGCCCATGGCGGACACCTGACGCACGGCATGAAGCTGAACTTTTCGGGCAAGCTCTACGACGTCTCGGCCTACCACGTCCGCGAGCACGACCATCTTGTCGATATGGCAGAGGTGGAGCGCCTCGCGCACGAGCACCGTCCGAAGCTGATCATGGCCGGGTGGTCCGCCTACCCCCGTCACCTCGACTTCGCCGAATTCCGCCGTATCGCAGACGACGTCGGTGCCTACCTGATGGTGGACATGGCGCACTTCGCGGGGCTCGTCGCTGCCGGACTGCACCCGTCACCGGTACCGCACGCACACGTGGTCACCTCGACGACGCACAAGACGCTCGGCGGACCGCGCGGCGGCGTCATCATCACCAACGACGCCGCGCTGGCCAAGAAGTTCAATTCCTCGGTCTTCCCGGGCCAGCAGGGTGGACCGTTGGAACATGTCATCGCAGCCAAGGCAGTGTCCTTCAAACTCGCTGCCGAAGAGGACTTTCGGGAACGGCAGGCGCGCACCCTCGAAGGCGCGAAGATCCTGGCCGACCGACTGCTGACCGAGGACGCAGCAGCCGCAGGCATCGACGTGGTCTCGGGCGGCACCGACGTCCATCTCGTGCTCGTGGACCTGCGCACGTCCGAACTGGACGGCAAGCAGGCCGAGGACAGACTGCATCACGTGGGAATCACCGTGAACCGCAACGCAGTTCCGTTCGATCCACGGCCGCCCATGGTGAGTTCGGGAGTCCGCATCGGCACCCCGGCCCTCGCGACCCGCGGCCTGGACGCCACGGCGTTCGCCGAGGTCTCCGACGTCATCGCTCACGCGTTGCGTCCCGACACCGACGACCGCGGCCTCGATGCACTGCGAATCCGGGTCGAATCCGTTGCCGCGCAGTTCCCCCTCTACTCCGACCTGACGGAAGGCTACCGATGACCGCCCCCGCAACCCCACCGGGCGCACATCTGCCCGACCACCCGGACTTCCTGTGGCGCAACCCCGAGCCGAAGAAGTCCTACGACGTCGTGATCATCGGCGGCGGCGGACACGGCCTGGCCACCGCGCACTACCTCGCCAAGAACCACGGCATCACCAATGTGGCTGTGCTGGAGAAGGGATGGCTCGCCGGTGGGAACATGGCGCGCAACACAACCCTCATCCGGTCGAACTACCTGTGGGACGAGAGCGCCCGTATCTACGAGCACTCCCTGAAGCTGTGGGAAGGGCTCGCCGACGACCTCGACTACCCCATCCTGTTCAGCCAGCGCGGCGTCCTCAACCTCGCGCACAGCCTGCAGGACGTGCGTGACAGCGTTCGACGCGTCGAGGCCAACCGACTCAACGGCATCGACGCTCAGTGGGTCGACCCCGACGAGGTCAAGAAGCTGTGCCCGATCGTCAACATCTCCAGCGACATTCGCTACCCGGTACTCGGTGCGACGTACCAGCCGCGCGCCGGCATCGCCAAGCACGACTACGTCGCCTGGGGATTTGCCCGACGCGCCGACGCGGCCGGTATCGACATCATCCAGAACTGTGAGGTCACCGGCTTCACCACCGACGGCAACCGCGTCACCGGGGTCAAGACCACGCGTGGCGACATCGCCACCGGCCAGGTGGCGCTGTGCGCGGCCGGGCACACGTCGACCTTGACGGACATGCTCGGCATCAAGACTCCGCTTCAGAGCCATCCGCTGCAGGCCCTGGTCTCGGAGTTGCTCGAGCCGGTGCATCCCACGGTGGTCATGTCGAATGCCGTGCACGTGTACGTTTCTCAGGCGCACAAGGGTGAATTGGTGATGGGCGCAGGTGTCGACTCCTACAACGGTTACGGACAGCGCGGTGCGTTCCACATCATCGAACGGCAGATGGCCGCTGCGGTCGAGTTGTTCCCCGTCTTCGCTCGCGCGCATCTGCTGCGCACCTGGGCCGGCATCGTGGACGTCTGTCCCGACGCCTCCCCCATCGTCGGGCGCACGCCGTTCGACAACGTGTTCCTCAATTGCGGTTGGGGTACAGGCGGATTCAAGGCGACCCCCGGTGCCGGCTGGTGCCTGGCCGACACCATCGCCAACGACGAGGTGCACGAGTACATCGCACCGTTCAGTCTGGACCGATTCGTCACCGGCGCGCTGGTGGACGAGCACGGTGCCGCAGGCGTGGCTCACTAGTCTCTCCGCCCCGACACACGCAGCACCCGAACGAGAAATCTTGGAGTGGCAATGCAATTGATCGAATGCCCGTGGTGCGGGAGTCGAGAAGAGACCGAGTTCCACTACGGCGGCCAGGCGCACATCGCCTACCCCGAGGAGCCATCGGCACTCACCGACGAACAGTGGGCGCACTTCGTGTTCTTCCGCGACAACCCCAAGGGGCTCTTCGCAGAACGGTGGAGTCACAGCGCGGGGTGTAGGCGTTGGTTCAACGCCGTACGAGACACCGCCACCTACCGAATCCACAGTGTCTATCGCCTCGACGACCCGAAGCCGGTGAACCCATGACCGCATTCCGCACCGCATCCGGCGGCCGCATCGACCGCACGAGCACCTTCGACTTCGCGTTCGGCGGTTCTGCTCTGCAGGGACATCCCGGCGACACGCTGGCATCCGCGTTGCTCGCCAACGGCATTCATCAGGTGACCACCAGCATCAAGCTCGGCAGGCCCCGTGGATTCACCGCAGCATGGGCCGAGGACACCGGCGGACTCGTGCAGATCGAGGAGCCGTTCCCCGAGCCGATGCTGCTCGCCACGACGATCGAGCTGTACGACGGCCTGGTCGCTCGGGGCATCCCCGGACAGGGGCGGCTCGCCGAGATCTCCGACTCCGCCAAGTACGACGCCATGCACGCCCACGCCGACCTGTTGGTCGTCGGTGCAGGCCCGGCCGGTCTGACGGCCGCACTGATCGCCGCCCGCAGTGGCGCTCGGGTGGTCGTCGTCGACGATCAGAGCGAATTCGGCGGCTCCCTGCTCGGCTCCGACGACGTCATCGACGGCCGGCCGGCCCTGGACTGGGTTTCCGACGCGGTGACCGAGTTGTCGACCTTCCCCGACGTGACCCTGCTGCGCCGCACCACCGCGTTCGGTTCCTACGACGACGGCTTCGTTCTCGCCCTCGAGCGCCGCACCGATCACCTGGGACTGGAAGCTCCTGCAGCACTGAGCCGTCAACGCGTCTGGCGCATTCGATCGCGTCACATCCTGGTGGCCACCGGTGCCCACGAACGTCCGGTCGTCTTCACCGACAACGACCGACCCGGAATCATGTTGGCGCACAGCGCACGTACGTTCCTGCATCGCTACGGCGTCACGGTGGGCACCGAGGCCGTGGTCTTCACCACCAACGACAGTGCGTACAAGGCAGCCGTCGATCTGCACGACGCAGGGGTCCGCATCGCGAGCATCGTCGATGCCCGCGCCGCGGCACCCGAATACTGGCTCGACCTGTGCCGCGAACGCGGTATCGAGGTACGCACCGGCAGCGTCGTGTCCGGCACCCACGGTGACACCCGCGTCACTCATGCACTGGTCACCGGGCCCGACGGTGCCACCGACACCGTGGCGTGCGACGTACTGCTCGTCAGCGGTGGTTGGAACCCGGCCGTCCACCTGTTCAGCCAAGCCCGCGGAAAACTGCGTTACGACGGCGAACTCGGCGCATTCGTGCCAGCGGACGACGTCGAGGGCATCAGTGTCGCCGGATCGGCCTCGGGGGTCTTCGATCTGGCCGGATGTCTCCACGACGGTAACTCGGCCGCGGCAGGCTTGCTGACCAGACTCGGCTTCGATGCTCCCGAAACCTCGCTTCCTGTAATCGATTCCGTACCCAGCAGCGACTCGCTGGTGCTGTGGCGGGTGCGTGACGACTTCGGAGCCGACAGCCAGTTCGTCGACGTGCAGCGTGACGCGACCGTCGCCGATCTGATCCGCGCCGTCGGTGCAGGCATGTCGTCGATGGAACACATCAAGCGCTACACCACGATCGGTACCGCGCACGATCAGGGCAAGACCTCCGGTGTGGTGTCCTCGGGCATCGTGGCGGAACTGCTCGACAAGCCGGTGGAGAACCTGGGCACCACCACCTTCCGACCGCCGTACACCCCGGTGGCGTTCGCGGCGTTGGCCGGCCGCAACCGCGGTATGGCATTCGACCCGGAACGGGTTACGGCAGTGCATGATTGGCACGTCGCACGCGGCGCGGTCTTCGAGGACGTCGGACAGTGGAAGCGGCCACGCTACTACCCGCTTCCGGGCGAGGAGATGCACGACGCCGTGCTCCGCGAGTGTGCGGCCGTACGCTCGGGCGTCGGCATGCTCGACGGTTCGACCCTCGGCAAGATCGACGTACAGGGCCCGGACGCCGGTGTGGTGCTGGACATGTTCTACACGAACATGATGAGCAACTTGAAGGTCGGCATGGTTCGGTACGGCGTGATGTGCGGTGCCGACGGCATGGTGATCGACGACGGCACCGTGATGCGTCTGGCGGACGATCGATTCCAGGTGTTCACCACCACCGGCGGCGCAGCAGGAATGCTCGACTGGATGGAGGAATGGCTGCAGACCGAGTGGCCGCACCTCGCGGTTCGGCTGACGTCGGTGACCGAGCAGTGGGCCACGTTCCCCGTCGTCGGACCGTGCTCCCGCGATCTCGTCGGCGAGATCTTTCCCGAACTCGACGTGTCCAACGAGGCGTTCCCGTTCATGGCCTGGCGAGACGCCTCGATCGACGGTGTGCCGGTACGAGTGGCGCGCATCAGCTTCTCCGGTGAACTGGCCTTCGAGGTGAACATCGATTCCTGGCACGCCCACGCACTGTGGTCGCGGCTGATCGATGCGGGAGAGAAGTTCGGCATCACCCCGTACGGCACCGAGACCATGCACGTGCTGCGGGCCGAGAAGGGCTACCCGATCGTCGGCCAGGACACCGACGGCACCGTCACCCCGCAGGATCTCGGCATGAGCTGGGCGGTATCGAAGAAGAAGCTCGACTTCATCGGCAAGCGCTCGTTCGACCGAGCCGAGAACCGAAACCCGTTGCGCAAGCAGTTCGTCGGCCTTCTGCCGGTCGACCGGGAAACGGTCCTTCCGGAGGGATCGCAGATCATCGAATACTCCGACAGCGGCGTCCTGCCCGAACTTCCGGTACCGATGCTCGGCCACGTCACGTCGAGTTACGCCAGCGCAGAATTGGGTCGGCCGTTCGGGTTGGCCCTGCTCGAAGCCGGGCGTGACCGACTCGGCGACATCCTGCACGTCCCGGTGGGCGACACCCTGGTCGCCGTGGAAGTCACCGGCTCCGTACTCGTCGACCCGGAAGGAAACCGCCGTGATGGCTGACCGTCTCGCCACCAGAAGCCCACTCGCAGAAACAGTCCTGCCGGACTCGCCTGCTGTCCGCATCGTGGAGGAGCCGTTCATGGCCGGGATCGACCTGTGGGTCGACCCGAACGGACCGGGCGGTGCCGCCACCTCGGCCGAGCTCGGCACCGAGCTCCCCGGCCCAGGCCGCGTCGCCGAGGGCACGAACACCACGGTCATCTGGCTCGGCCCCGAGGAGTGGTTGGTGATCGGAGCCGGGCTCGATCCGGTCGAACTCGAACACCGTCTCGGATCGGCCGTTCGTCAGCATCGGGGTGCGGCTACCGATGTGTCCGCACAGCGAACCAGCTTGCGCCTGAGCGGTTCCAGAGCCCGCGACGTGCTGGCCAAGGGGTGCTCGATCGATCTGCACCCCCGCGTCTTTCCGGCCGGGTCGACGGTACAGACGATGCTGGCGATGGCAGGCATGATCCTGATCGCCTGCGACGACACCGGAACGGACTACCGCATCCTCGTGCGCTCGTCGTTCGCACGCTATCTCGCAACCTGGCTGACCGACGCGGCCGAGGAATACACCGACGTCTGATCGTCCCGTTGGACTCGCGCGAGAGAAGAGGTGACCGCAGTGCTCACGACCGTCTCCACAGCTACACGGGCAGCCGATGCCCGCGATCGACTGCTGGCCCGACTGACGACCCTACATCCCGTGGTCTGCGGAATCGTCAACGTCACCCCGGATTCGTTCTCCGACGGTGGGATGTTCCTGGACTCGGATCGTGCTGTGGCGCATGCACTGTCGATGGTCGACGAGGGAGCGGAGTTGCTCGACATCGGCGGTGAGTCGACCCGGCCCGGGGCAATCCCACCCACCGTCGACGAGGAGATCGCCCG
The DNA here is from genome assembly GCF_038069675.1 of Rhodococcoides navarretei. NCBI lineage: Bacteria > Bacillati > Actinomycetota > Actinomycetes > Mycobacteriales > Nocardiaceae > Rhodococcoides > Rhodococcoides navarretei. The sequence goes on along the minus strand of NZ_JBBPCN010000001.1, from coordinate 308,005 downwards.
AGTCGTACCGGTGATCGACGCCCTGTCCAGACGCACCTCGACACCGCTGTCGGTCGACACCTCACGCCCCGAGGTGATGCGGGAGGCGGTGCGCGCCGGGGCGAGCGTCATCAACGACGTTCGCGCCCTTCGCCTTCCCGGTGCACTGGCCGCAGCAGCCGAGCTGGGCGCCGCCGTGTGTCTGACGCATATGCAGGGCGAACCGTCGACGATGCAGCACTCCCCTCGCTACGGCGACGTCACCGAGGAGGTGTGCGAGTTTCTCGAAGAGCGGGCCGCCGAATGCATCCGGGCCGGGATACCGGCGTACCGCATTCTGGTGGATCCGGGGTTCGGATTCGGCAAGACCCTCGAACACAATCTGCAACTGCTTCAGGGCCTTCGAACGCTCACCTCGGGTGGCAGACCGATCATGGCCGGTGTGTCGCGCAAGGGGATGATCGGTGCCATCACCGGCCGAGATGTCGACGGCCGACTCGCCGGATCACTCACCGCCGCAATCATCGCGGCTCAGAACGGGGCGTCACTCCTGCGGGTCCACGACGTCGCCGCCACCATCGACGCACTGGCCGTTCTCCGGGCAGTGCGTTCGCTCGACGTAGTGCTCTCACCCCAGGTCAACCCATGACGAATGCCGAGGCCACCTCATGACTGCATCCCTCTCCTCCGCCCGCCGGCTCTTCAGCACCGAGCACGGCTGGATGGCCGTCGACCCGTTCGGCTCACCCGCCCAGACCCCGAGCCGAGTGGGAGTGACACCTGCGGCGTTCGACGGCGCGGCCGACGTTCTGAGCGTCGACCTCCCGGCAGTACGTGCCGTGCTCACCGCAGGTGAGGCGTGCGGCACCATCCACACCTCGGCCGGATCCGTCACGGTGTACGCCCCGGCGAGCGGCTTGGTCACTATCCTCAATCCCGTTGTACAGGAGGATCCCTCGATCGTGGCCGCCGATCCACTCGGTGCCGGCTGGCTGTACGCCGTCCTGACTCCCGCCGCCGCGTCGTTCGAAGCCCTCACCACGCGCGAGCCTACCGACGCAGTTCGGGTGGACTCATGACCATCAGTGTGTTCGACCTCTTCTCCGTCGGAGTCGGCCCCTCGAGTTCGCATACCGTCGGCCCGATGCGCGCGGCCGCTCGATTCGTCGACGATCTGCACACCATGTCTGCCTTAAAGGACGTCCGAGAGGTGGCGGTGGACCTGTACGGCTCGCTGGCCGCGACCGGAGCAGGACACGGCACCATGACCGCCGTACTGCTGGGTCTGGAAGGCTTTGCACCCGAGAGTATTTCGACCCAGATCATGGAAGAGCGTCAGGCATCGATGGCGGCCACCGGTCGCATCGTCTTCGGTGGTCACCGCGAGATCGACCTGGCGGTCCACGACATCGTGCTGCATCCGTTGACGGTACTGCCGTTCCACCCCAACGGAATGAAGCTGACTGCACGCGCGGCGGATTCGACCGAACTGCACACCGAGATCTACTTCTCGATCGGTGGGGGCTTCGTGGTCACCGAGGGCGAAAGCGTCGAGGCCGTCGCACCCCTCGCCTCGGCGAACGGATTCGGGTCGGCCAAGGAACTGCTCCAGCTCTGCGAGCGGCGACGCTGCAGCATTAGTGACGTCATGACCGAGGTCGAACTCGAACGCCGGACGCACGACGAGATCCGGGACGGGCTGCTGCACATCCGTGACGTCATGGTCGAGTGCGAGGTTCGCGGCATCTCTCGCGACGGCTACCTTCCCGGCGCGCTCGGAGTGCGGCGTCGAGCACGCGACTGGTTTCTACGGCTCGCCGCCGAGGATCCGCACCGCTCGAGCGAATTCGCCGAGGACTGGGTCAATCTCGTCGCACTGGCGGTCAACGAGGAGAACGCATCCGGCGGCCGAATTGTGACAGCACCCACCAACGGCGCGGCGGGCATCATCCCGGCCGTGCTGCACTACGCCACTCGCTATACCGCCGCAGGGGTCGCCGACCCCGACGGCAGCACGGTGCGCTTTCTGCTCACCGCCGGCGCGATCGGATCGCTCTACAAGGAGATGGCATCGATCTCGGGAGCCGAAGTGGGCTGCCAGGGCGAGGTGGGTTCGGCTGCCTCGATGGCCGCCGCCGGTCTGGCCGAGGTGCTGGGCGGCACACCGGAGCAGGTGGAGAACGCGGCCGAGATCGCCATGGAACACAGCCTCGGTCTCACGTGCGACCCCATCGGCGGGCTGGTGCAGATTCCGTGCATCGAACGCAATGCCATCTCGGCCGGCAAGGCAATCAATGCGGCACGGATGGCGCTGCGCGGCAACGGTACTCACCGCGTCAGCTTGGATCAGGTGATCGAGACGATGCGCTCCACCGGGGCCGACATGCACTCGAAATACAAGGAAACCTCCAGCGGCGGTCTCGCGATCAACGTGCCGGTCAGCTTCGTGGAGTGCTAGAGGGACAGAACCTCACACCCTTTTTCGAGGGTGCGCGCTGATTCTCCGCACAGAGAACCAGCGCGCACCCGGCAGAAAGGGTGTGAGGTTCACACGCAAGGGGCCCGTACCGATTCCGGTACGGGCCCCTCGTGTGTGTCGGCTCAGCTGAAGATGACCGTCCGGTGTCCGTGCAGCAGAACGCGATTCTCGCAGTGCCAGCGCACCGCCCGCGACAGTGCGAGCGCCTCGGCGTCCTGTCCGACGGTGGCCAGACGAGACGGGTCATGGGTGTGGTCGATACGAATGACCTGTTGCTCGATGATCGGGCCCTCGTCGAGATCGGGGGTGACGTAGTGCGCCGTCGCTCCGACCTGCTTGACGCCCCGGTCGAAGGCCTGGTGGTAGGGCTTCGCGCCCTTGAAGCCGGGCAGGAAGGAGTGGTGAATGTTGATTGCCTTACCGTGCAACGCTCGACAGGTCTCGTCGGAGAGCACCTGCATGTACCGGGCCAGCACCACCAGATCGACCTCGTACTCGGCGACGAGGTCCAGCAGACGCTGCTCGGCCTCGGCCTTGGTACCCGGAGTGACGGGAACATGGACGAACGGCAGCCCGGCAGCCTCGGCCATCGGCCGCAGCACCTCGTGGTTGGACACCACGGCCACCAGTTCGCCGCCGAGATTCTGGGAGCGCCACCGGAAGATGAGGTCGTTGAGGCAGTGCCCCATCTTGGACACCATGACGAGTACGCGCGGCTGACTGCACCCGTTGAAGGTGTACATCATCGAGAATCGGTCGGCCACCTCCCGAAAACTCTCGGTCAGCTTCTCGATGTCGGTAGTGCGGCTGGCCACGAACGAGGTGCGCAGGAAGAACGAGCCGTCCGTCGAGTCGTCGAACTGTTGGTGTTCGGCGATGTCGCAGTCGTTGTCGAAGAGGAACGCACTGACGGCCCGGACGATGCCCGGCCGCTGGCCGCAGCTGAGCGTGAGGGTGAAGTTCTCGGTCATCGAATCTCCTGGTACTGGTGGGTCGTCAGCTGCGGATCTTGGCCATCTCGGGGTCGACGAGGGGCTCGGCCACGACGGTGGCAGACACGAGCCGATCGAAGTATCGAATCTCTACTGCTGCACCGGGTTCTGCGCTACCGGCAGGAACCCAGGCGTAGGCGATCGGCGCACCGACGGTATGGCCGAACGAGGCGCTGGTGACGTAGCCGGCGGGTTCACCGTCCACCAGGACGGGCTCGTGACCGAGTACCACCGACGTGCCGTCGTCGATCTTCAGGCAGACCAACTTCTTCGAGACGGTGTCGTCGGACATCTCGAGCACGGCGTCGCGGCCGCGGAATTCACCCTTCTGCGGGCGCACCGCGAAGCCGAGACCTGCCTCGTAGGGGTTGTGTTCGGTGGTCATGTCCGACCCCCACGATCGGTAGCCCTTCTCCATCCGCAGGCTGTTGAACGCAGCGCGCCCGCCGGCGATGATGCCGAACTCGGAACCGGCCTGCCACAACATGTCCCACAGTCGCTGACCGTAATCGGCGGTGGTGTACAGCTCCCAACCCAGCTCGCCCACGTACGACAGCCTCATCGCAGTCACGGGCACTCCGCCGATCCGAACCTGCTTGCAGCGGAAGTACTTGAAGTTCTCGTTCGAGAAGTCGTCCTGGGTCAGCTTCTCCACGACGTCGCGGGCGTGCGGACCCCACAGACCGATGCAGCACGTGGAGCCGGTGATGTCGTCGACGGTGACGCTGCCGTCACTCGGCGCTTCGCGGCGGAGGTAGTCGTAGTCGAGGTTGCCGTTGGCACCGACCTGGAATTCGTCGGCCGACAACCGAGCGACGGTGAGATCGCTGCGTACGCCGCCCTTCTCGTCGAGAGCCAACGTGTACGTGACGGCTCCGACGGTCTTGTCCATCTTGCCGGACGTCAATCCTTCGAGCAGGGCCAGCGCACCGGGGCCGCGCACGCGCAGCCGCTTGAGCGGGGTCATGTCGTACATGGCGACGGCGGTACGGGTCTTCCAGGCCTCGGCCGCGGCGATGGGCGAATGGAACATCGATGCCCACTCGTCACGCTTCGGCGGCTGCCACTCGGCCGGAAGCTGCTGCACCAGATCGGCATTGGCCTCGTACCAGTGCGGGCGCTCCCACCCGCCGCCTTCGAGAAACACGGCACCGAGTTGATGCTGCCGCGCATTGAAGGGGCTGACCCGAACGTCACGCGGGGACATTCGCGGCTGCGAGGGATGCAGGACATCGTAGATCTCGACGAAGTTCTGCTGCGAGGTTTCGCTGACGTACGCGGGATCGAGTTGGAAGTCCTCGAAGCGGTTGACGTCGCATCCGTGCAGTTCCACCTCGGAGCGTCCGTCGACCAGCAACTGCGCGATGGCCCTGCCGACTCCGGCCGAGTGCGTGACCCACACGGCCTCGGCGATCCAGAAGCCCTTGACGTCCGGGGACTCACCGAGCAGCGGTCCGCCGTCCGGTGTGAACGAGAAGACTCCGTTGAATGCGTGATCGATCTTTGCGGTCTCGAGGCAGGGCAACAGCAGCTTGGACTGCTCCCACGACGGGGCGAAGTCCTCCTGCGTGAAGTCGAGCATGGACGGCATGGCGTGGTCGGACACACTGTCTCCGCCGGGCAGGGTCCTGGTGTCGACGGGCATCGGTCGGTGCGCGTAGCTGCCGATGCCGAGACGGTCGACGTGCTCGCGGAAGTACAGGTCCTGATCCTGGTGACGAAGAATGGGCATGCCGGCCTCGGCCGCTTCGGTGTTGCGTCCCACCAGTTCCGGGATCTGATCGGTCTTGGCGTACTGGTGCGCCAGCGGCAGCAGCGGCACCTTCATGCCGACCAGTTCGCCCACATCGGGTCCCCAGAAGCCGGCGCAGGACACCACGATGTCGGCCTCGATGACGCCCTGGTCGGTCGCCACACCGGTGACTCGACCACCCGTCTGTTCGATACCGACGACCTTGGTGGAGCCACGGAAGACCGCTCCGCGCGATTCTGCGCGACGGGTCAGTGCCACCACAGCGCGCGACGCCTTGGCGAGTCCGTCGGTCTCGACGTACAGACCGCCGAGAACACGCGAACGGTCCAGCAGCGGATGCAGTTTGGCGCATTCGGACGGGTCGATGACCGATCCTTCGATGCCCCAGGACGTGGCCCACCCCTGCTTGCGATGCAGGTCGGCCAGTCGCTCCTCGGTGGTTGCCACTTCGAGACCGCCGAGCTGGTTGAAGCACCATTGCCCGTCCACCTCGAGGCCCATGAATTTCTCGACGGTGTACCGGGCGAGTTCGGTCATCGTCTTGGACGCATTGGTCTGGAAAACCAGACCCGGTGCGTGCGAGGTGGATCCACCCGTGAGAGGGAGCGGCCCCTGATCCAGCACGGTGATGCGATCCCAACCGCGTGCGGTGAGCTCGTCGGCCACGTTGGTACCGACGATGCCGGCGCCGATGATGACAACTCTCGGTGAACCCATGGTGGTCCTTCCGTATCGGGGTGGAGAGATGGAGCTCGGCCGGGACGATCGACGGCCTGCACGACAACTAACCATAGATTGATATATCAAGAGTATGGGCAGGGGTGATCGAGGTCAACCCCCGAAATACCGAAGGCGCGGGACGCGTGTGTACGCGCCCCGCACCACCGGCTCACTTCATTTGTCGGACTTCACTTTCGGCGGAGCCTTGGGACTCTTGACGATGAACGGGTCGCTCGTGACGTCCTTGTACAGCGAGACACAGGTACCGATCATCACCAGCACGAACGGTGCCGCCACGATGATGGTCATCGTCTGCAACCCGTTGAGGGCGTCCGATCCTCCCGTCCACAGCATCAGGATTGCGATGCCGCCGGTGACCACGCCCCAGAAGGCGACGACTCCACGGGACGGATCCAGGGTTCCTCGTTGCGACAGGGTGCCCATCACGATCGAGGCGGCGTCGGCTCCACTGACGAAGAAGATGCCGACCAACACCATCACCAGCACCGACGAGATGCCGGCCAACGGGAATTGACCGAGGACCGCGAACAGCTGCGATTCCGGCTTACCGAGGGCCACCAGGTCTTCGGTCCCCTTCTGCTGCTCGCCGATTGCGGCTCCACCGAAGATCGAGAACCAGACCAAGCTCACCGACGTCGGAATGAGAATGACGCCGATGACGAACTGGCGGATGGTGCGGCCACGACTGATGCGAGCGAGGAACATACCGACGAAGGGGGTCCACGAAATCCACCAGGCCCAGTAGAAGATCGTCCAGGACGAGAGCCAGGACTCGGTCTCGGGACCACCGGATGCCGCCGACCGCGCCGACATTCCGGCGATGTGCGCGGCGTAGTCACCGAGGGTGGTGGGCAGCAGGTTCAGGATCAACACCGTCGGTCCCAGGACGAACACGAACACCGCGAGCAGCAGGGCCAGCACCATGTTGATGTTGGACAGCCACTGAATTCCCTTGGAGATTCCCGATACTGCCGAGGCGACGAACGCGAGCGTCAGGATCGCGACGACAGCCACGAGCAGAAGCGTCCCCGCTTGGTTGACCCAGCCGAGAACCTCGATACCCGAACCGATCTGGAGTGCGCCGAGGCCGAGGGATGCCGCGGTGCCGAACATCGTGGCGAAGATCGCCAGAATGTCGATGACCTTGCCGATGGGGCCTTCGGCGTGACGGCCGATCAGCGGGATGAACGAGGAGCTGATGAGCTGCTTGCGGCCCATCCGGTAGGTGCCGTAGGCGATCGACAATCCGACCACCGCGTACATCGACCACGGGTGCAATCCCCAGTGGAAGATGGCCGTCGAAAGCGCCGTTCCCACAGTCGAATCGGTGATTCCGGGCGGCGGGGTGACGAAGTGGGTGAGCGGCTCGGCCACTCCCCAGAAGATCAAGCCGATCCCCATGCCGGCGCTGAACATCATCGCGATCCAGCTGACGGTGTTGAATTCGGGCTTCTCGCCGTCCTTGCCGAGCGGAATCTTCCCGTAGCGACTGAGCGCGAGCCAGATCGCGAAGATCACGAACCCGGTGGCCGAGAAGATGAACAGCCAGCCGACGTTCGTCACCACCCAATCGAGTACGGACGCGTTGACGGACTTCATGTTCTCGGTGCCGAGGATGCCCCACGCCAGAATGGCGATCACGATGGCGGCAGTGACACCGAAGACCACCTTGTCGGTACGCGGCTTTCCCCCGTCTCCGTGGTGATAGACCTCGAGTGGGCCGTAATGGTGGGGCGCATGTTTCTCGGATGACGCGACCCGAGGCTTGTCGACCCGGGGTTTGCTGTTCGTTGTCACATCGTTCTCCCTCCGGCTCTCGCCGAATAGGTGTGTCGCCCGTGCACGCAGCGTGGGTGGTCGGATGGATACGCGACTCGTTGCTCTCTGCGCAACTTGAATTTGCTGGAACCCGAACAAGACTGGGCCGACCCAGGGGCGATGTCAAGAGATGGCCATCCATTGCAGGCTCATCAGCACGGCTTACGGAAACCGAACAACGCTGTGAACTGCAGTTACACAGGCAGGCTTTCCGAAAGATGTCCGAATTCGATACTCGTATTTAACATTTCGCACTGCCTGGTAACTGATATATTAATGCAATCCCAAGTGCCGCCAGCGGCTTCGATGCCGTTCCTTCCCCTACTTCAGGAGTACCAACCATGCCGCAGCAGGTCCGCGCCGTCGTCGCCAAGAGCAAGGGCGAGCCCGTCTCGATCGAGACGATCACCATTCCCGATCCCGGCCCGAACGAGGTCGTCGTGAAGATCCAGGCGTGCGGGGTGTGTCATACCGATCTGCATTACCGCGAGGGCGGCATCAACGACGAATTCCCGTTTCTGCTCGGACACGAAGCCGCCGGCATCGTCGAGACGATCGGCGATCGCGTCGAGCACGTCGAGGTCGGCGACTTCGTCGTCCTGAACTGGCGTGCCGTGTGCGGGGAATGTCGAGCCTGCAAACGCGGCACCCCGTGGTACTGCTTCGACACCCACAACGCCGCCCAGAAGATGACCCTCGACGACGGCACCGCACTGACCCCTGCTCTGGGTATCGGAGCGTTCGCCGAGAAGACCCTCGTCCACGAGGGCCAGTGCACCAAGGTCGACCCCGACGCCGATCCTGCCGTCGTCGGACTGCTCGGCTGCGGGGTCATGGCCGGGCTCGGGGCCGCGATGAACACCGGCAACGTCTCCCGCGGAGATTCGGTCGCCGTGATCGGGTGCGGTGGTGTCGGTGATGCCGCGATCGCCGGAGCCCGCCTGGCGGGGGCGTCGACGATCATCGCCGTCGACCGCGACAAAGGAAAACTCGACTGGGCCCTCGAACTCGGAGCCACCCACACCGTCGACTCCTCCCTCGTCGACGCCGTCGAAGCGGTGCAGGAACTCACCGGCGGGTTCGGCGCCGACGTGGTCATCGACGCCGTCGGTCGCCCGGAAACCTGGACGCAGGCCTTCTACGCCCGCGACCTCGCCGGAACCGTGGTGCTCGTCGGCGTACCGACACCCGAGATGACCCTCGAGATGCCGCTGATCGACTTCTTCTCCCGCGGCGGCTCGCTCAAATCGTCCTGGTACGGCGACTGCCTGCCCGAACGCGACTTCCCACAGTTGGTCGATCTGTACCAGCAGGGCCGGTTGCCGCTCGAGAAGTTCGTCACCGAACGCATCACCCTCGACGACGTCGAAGCCGCGTTCGAGAAGATGCACCAGGGCACCGTCCTGCGTTCGGTGGTGATCCTGTGAGCGGGACATTCCGTGTCAACACCGCACACGGCAACCGAACCCGCATCGGCGACGAGGCACCACACCTCGAAGAATGGATCGCCCGCGGCAGCTGAGCCCTCTGATATATCAAGCATGTCAGTAACTACCCGGCGGTAGCGGAGAATCGGCGCTGCGCACAGGCCCGTGGACCCCCTGTGCGCACCGCCGAGCCGGGGTCACCTCGCACCGCACGAGCACGTCATTGCGCATGCTAAACACGTGCTCAGCTGGTACAACGCGTAGTTTGTCCGCTTCCGGTTACGTCGTGTTTCGCAGGAGTGAAAAGTGCTGTCACCTATTGACACGCCCCTGTGTGAATGTTCACACTATTGTTGCGTCCAGTAAGACGTGTTCCGCATAGCGATACAGGAAGGATCTGGATGCTCAAGGTGTGCCCTTTGGCCGACCTCCCCGGCGGCGAAGCTCTACGCGTCGACACCACCCCACCAGTGGCGGTGTTCCACACCGAGGACGGTGAGCTGTTCGCGATCGACGACACCTGTACGCATCAGGACGCGTCGCTCGCCGACGGCTGGCTGGAGGGATGCGCGGTCGAATGCCCGCTGCATGCGTCCACATTCGACCTGCGCACAGGAGCAGTCGATGCTCCGCCCGCGAAGCTCCCGGTGCGCACTCACACCGTTGTCGTCGACGACGGTGTGATCTACATCGAGCTGAGCACCGCGACTCCCAATCTTCCGCCCGACGTTCGCAGCCGGCTGGCCGCCGAGGGACATTCATGAAGAGCGTCACCATCGTTGGAGCATCCCTGGCCGGTCTGTGCTCTGCCCGGGCACTGCGGGCGACCGGGTTCGACGGCGCGGTCACCATCGTCGGCGCCGAGAGCCACCGCCCCTACGACCGCCCTCCCCTGTCGAAGGAATACCTCGCAGGCGACGTGGACGTGAGCACTCTCGCACTCGAGCCGGAGGACGAAAACCTCGATGCCACCTGGATTCTGGGCCGTACAGCCACGGCACTCGATCCATCGCGTCGAACCGTCACCCTCGACGACGGTGCCGAACTCACCTCCGACGGCGTCATCCTGGCGACCGGCTCGCGCGCGCGGTCGCTTCCCGGTACCGAGCACCTCGCGGGGGTGCACGTGTTGCGCACGATCGACGACGCCGATCGGTTGCGGGTGGAGCTCGCGCCGGGAGCGAAGCTGGTGGTCATCGGGGCCGGCTTCATCGGAGCCGAAGTGGCCTCCACCGCAAGGAAACTGGGCCTCGATGTCACCGTCGTCGAAGCCGCCCCGTCACCGCTCGCCGGGCCACTCGGCGCGCGACTGGGTAGCGCGGTGGGCAATCTGCACCACGAGAACGGCACCACGTTGATCTGCGGCACCGCCGTCGACGGACTGACCGGCACCGACCGAGTGACCGGCGTTCGGCTCGCGGATGGCCGACTCCTCGACGCAGACGTCGTGGTGGTCGGCATCGGCGGCATTCCGAACATCGAGTGGCTCGGCACCAGCGGACTCGCACTGGGCAACGGAATCCTGTGCGACGGCGGCGGCGCGACCGCTGTGCCCGGAGTGGTCGCCGTCGGCGATTGCGCCGCGTGGCTCGATTCGACCGGGACCCATCGACGAGTCGAGCATTGGGCCGGTGCGTCCGAACGCCCCACCGTCGCGGTGGCAACGCTGCTTGCGGGCAGCTACGGCGGCCAACACGTCAAACCCCCGTACTTCTGGTCCGATCAGTACGGTTCTCGCATTCAATTCGCCGGCACCGCAGGCCCGGACAGTGAATGCACCATCGAGGAGGGCTCGCCCGAGGTGGGCAGCTTTCTCGCCGTGTACCGATCCGACGGATTTCCGGTCGGCGTACTCGGTGTCAATCAAGTCCGGTTGTTCACCCGCTGGCGCCGTCAGCTCTCGGCACCCGCTCGAACAGTCTGACACCACCGTCGTTCCGGATGCTTCACCCGTCGTATTACTTTATGCCAGTTGACGTCTCGTCACCGACCCACAAGGTCGGCCACGTACGGAGGACCCCTTGACCACCATTCCCGACACCACTGCCCCCGCAACGCCTCTCCCCCTGCCCGAAAGTTTGATCTCCACTCTCCCGGGTCGCTACTACACCGACCCGGCGATCTTCGAGCTCGAGCAGGAGAAGATCTTCGAAGAGCTGTGGATCTGCGCGGTTCGCGCCGCGGACCTGGACAAGCCAGGCGCTTTCCGGACCGTACAGATCGGCCGGGAGAGTGTGATCGTGACTCGGACGCGAACCGGTGCCATCAAGGCCTACCTCAACGTCTGCGCTCACCGCGGAGCGCGAATCTGTATGGAGGACAAGGGCGAGGTCAAGCGATCGTTCCAGTGCCCGTACCACGCCTGGACCTACGACCTCGACGGAAAGCTCATCGCCGCACCGAATCTCACCAAGATGCCCGACATCGACCGGGTTCGCTACGGTTTGTCGCCGGTGGCCGTCGAGGAATGGCTCGGATACGTCTGGGTCAACCTGAGCGACAACCCCGCATCCTTCGACACCACGGTGGTGCAGGACATCCGCGATCGACTCGGCGACGTCGAATCCATCGACCGTTACAAGATCGAGGATCTCGGCCTCGGCAGGCGGGTGAGCTACGACGTCAAGGCCAACTGGAAGCTCATCATCGAGAACTTCATGGAGTGCTACCACTGCGCCACCATCCACCCCGAGCTGACCGAGGTACTACCCGAGTTCGCCGACGGCTACGCCGCCCAGTACTACGTGGGCCACGGAGCCGAGTTCGGAGAATCCGTAAGGGGATTCACGCTCGACGGCTCCGAGGGGCACGACGCCTTCCCCGGGATCGCACCCGAACAGGACCGGCGCTACTACGCCATCACCGTCCGACCGCAAGTGTTCGTCAACCTCGTCCCGGATCACGTCATCATCCATCGGATGTATCCGCTTGCCGCCGATCGCACTCTGGTGGAATGCGATTGGCTGTATCTGCCCGGTGTCGTCGCATCAGGACGGGACTTACAGCACTCGGTGGAATTGTTCCACCGCGTCAACCTGCAGGACTTCGAGGCGTGCGAACGCTGCCAGCCCGCCATGAGCTCACGGAAGTACCGTGACGGCGGTGTGCTGGTGGGTAGTGAACACCACATCGGCATCTTCCACGACTGGTTGAAGAATCGCATCGAGGGCTGATCGCCCCTGTCGCATTCTCGGTGCCGATAGACTCGGTGACCATGAGTGTCGAGGTCGCGTCGTCCAGCAACCCCGGACCGTCGGGGGTGCCGGGCGAACCGGCGGCGACCATGGCCGACGTCGCCTACTCGGCAGTTCGCGACAAGCTGATCAAGCTGGTGATCAAGCCGGGTGAAGCTGTCGTCGAATCGGCATTGTCAGCCGAGCTCGGCGTCGGCCGCACCCCCGTCCGGGAAGCGCTCAAACGCCTCGAATACGAACGACTCGTCATCTCGCACGCTCGGCGCGGCACTTTCGCGACGTCGATCGACGTCGCCGACCTGGGCGACATCTCCGAGATCCGGCAGCGGCTCGAGCCGCTGGCCGCAGCCAAAGCCGCCACCGCGGCAACAGCAACTCAGCGCCAGGTTCTGTTGGGCATGGCCGACCGCACCGAGGAGTTCGAGGTTGCGTCACCCACCCAACACGATCTGATCACGTGGGATGCGGAGGTGCATCGCACCGTCTACCGGCTGGCAGCGAATCCGGTTCTCGAAGATGCCTTGATCCGCTACAACAACTTGGCCACACGGATCTTCTGGTTGTTCATGGATCGACTGCCCCCACTGGCCGACCATGTGGGTACTCACGCCGAGCTGTTGCGGGCCATTGCGGCCGGGGACTCGGAGAATGCCGCGACCATCGCCCGAGCACACGTGACCGAGTTCGACGACGCCGTTCGGGCCGTCATCTAGACCTCACCGCCCCAGGGGGCGTCCCACCCGGTGAATGTCCGGTTACGTATAGTCGCGAAGGTGGCAACCGACGATTCGACACGTGCCCCGGAGGGCGGCGTCCAATCCGTCGACCGCGCATTTCGAGTGCTCGAGGTCGTGGCACGGCTCGGGGAGGCAGGCGTGAGCGCCATCGCCGCCGAGATCGGCGTGCACAAGTCGACGGTGTCGCGGCTGCTCGCGTCACTCGAAGAACACGACATGGTGATGCAGACACACAACCGCGGCAAGTATCGGCTGAGCCTCGGGGTTCTTCGGCTCGCTGCCGCCGTACCCGAGCGCCTGGAGATCACCGAATACGGCCACGCCGTCTGCGAACGTCTCGCCGGAAAGCTCGGCGAAACCGTGAATATCGCTGTGCTGCGGGCGAATACGGCGGTGCACCTCGATCAAGCACGTGGACCCAGCTCGGTAGGAACCCACAACTGGATCGGGGAGCAAACTCCCCTGCACGCCACCGCGAGCGGCAAGGTGCTACTTGCCTCTCTGGATGCCGATACCCGGCAGACGGTGGTCGACTCTCTCGACCTCCATCGGTACACCGAACACACGCTCACCACCACGGCCGGCCTCGTCGCCGAACTCGACGCTGCCGATTCGCTCGGTTATGCCGTGGTGGTCGAGGAGTTCGAGACCGGACTCAATGCCATCGCTGCCCCGATCCTGGACTACACCGGAAAGACGACCGCGGCGCTGAGCGTCTCCGGTCCGGTGTATCGCTTCGACGAAACCAGAATGCGGGCCATCGTCCCCGACGTACTGGCCGCCACGGCGGAGATCAGCGAGAAGATGGGCTACCGCGAGTCCTTCATTCCCTCTGCCTGAGCCGCTTCCGCACATTCCACCACGTTCGTCAGCAGCATGGCCCGCGTCATCGGACCGACGCCGCCGGTCGCTCCACTGAGCCGCCCCGCGATCTGCTCGACGCCGGGGTGCACGTCACCGAGAATGCCCTCGACGGTGCGGGTGATTCCCACCGACAGCACCGTTGCCCCGGCACTGATCCAATCCGGTTGCACCAGATGCGCAACACCCGCCGCGGCGATGACGACGTCGGCGGCGCGCGTGTGCGCGGCGGTGTCCACGGTTGCTTCGTGGCACATCGTCACCGTCGCGTGTTCGCTTCGACGCGTGAGCATCAACCCGAGCGGTCGCCCGACGGTGATACCGCACCCGATGATGCAGAAGCGTGCGCCGGTGATCGGAACATCATGGTGGCGAAGCAGTTCCACTATCCCGCGCGGCGTGCAGGGCAGCGGTCCGTCCATGCCGAGCACGAGCCGACCCAGATTGGTCGGATGCAGTCCGTCGGCGTCCTTGCGTGGATCGATCAGCTCGATCACCCGATGGGTGTCTATGTGTGGGGGAAGCGGCAGCTGGACGATGAAACCGGTGCACTCGGGATCGTCGTTGAGGGCGTGCACGGCGTCTTCGATCTCGTGCTGGCTCGCGGTCGCGGGCAACCGGACCTGAATCGAATGCAGTCCCACCTCGGCGCAGTCGCGATGCTTGGCCGCGACGTAGGAACGACTACCCGGATCGTCGCCTACCAGAATCGTGCCCAGACCGGGCCGAATTCCGTGCTGCGCCAGCAGTTCGACGCGGTGGCGCAGATCGTCCTTGACGACCGCGCTGACCGCCGTCCCGTCGATCTTGAGCGCTGTGGTCATACTGTGGTTCCTCGGGTCTTCGATGTCGTGCCTTCTGGTATATCAACTGTCGGTCAGGGTACGGCGCGTTGGTGCGGCCGGTCAAGAGCACTGATGTGGGAGGGTCGAGCCATGGAGCCCCTGCAGCCGATGCGGCCGGTCGACGTGCAGCACGACGAGCGAGAGTCCGCACCTCCCTGGAAGGTGTTTTGCGCCTATGCCGGCGGCCCGGCGCTGTACCTGGCTTCGATGTGGATCGACGGAGGTCACGAGTGGGCCGTCGTCGCCGGGGTCTGCATGCTCGCGATCGGAACCGCGCTCTCCATCGCTGCGGCGCGGCGGGTTTCACGAGAGAACGCGGGACGACGTATCCCGTGGATCGGACTCCCGCCGGTCCGGCCCCGCAAGATCGACCTGCTGGAAAGCGTCGGCGCGTCGATGGCGTTGGCCGGTGCACTGTTGGCGGCGAACAACCTGTCGATTCCGTGGCCGATATCGCTGCCGATCATCGGCTTCGCCTTCATAGCGGTGCCCCTGACGACACAGGCATGGCACAACCATCGGGTCCGTAGGAGCACGCCCAACCTCTGACGGCCCGGTCAGGTGCGAAGTTCGACGTCATCACTCCGGCGGCCCCTCGACTGTTCGAACGAAGCCCGATCCCGGATCGAACCGGGGCGCAGGGCAATGGATCTCTACTATGGAGGCGTCTTTGTCGGCAAACTGTGGAAACGGGCCGGAACGGTGCTTCGACGATGGACCGAGAAGGAGAACGGTGAAACGTAAGTCCCCTTCTCAGTCGATGTTCCGCGACGGCGCTGGAAGCCTGGCGTTGGTGGCGGGCATCATGGCGGTCATCTGCGCGTTCGTACCGTTCATCGGCGACTTCGTGACCATCCCGACCGGAATCGTCGCGGTGGTCAGTGGCTGGATCGGTCTCGGCCGCGCGGTGGAAGGCGATGCATCCAACGGCCGGGAGGCGGTGATCGGTGCGGCACTCGGTGGTGTCGGATTGTTCATCGTGTTTCTGACATTCGCAGCATCGTCCATGTGATCTCACGGCGAACTGGGAATGCGAGAACCGCGGACATACCCTGACTCGACTGCCGAACGGATCGAAACGTAACGTCGCATCGATCCGCACCATCCGTGCGAATAGCGCACCGAAGGAGACGCTGATGCCCGAACCGGACTCGACAACCGTTGCCGAGGTTCAACTCCTGTACGGCAGGCAAAGCCACGCAATCGATTCCGGACGCGCGACGGAGTGGGCAGAGACATTCACCCCAGACGGCGTCTTCGATTCGCCCAGTTACCCCGAACCCGAGGTCGGTAGCGACCAGCTGACCGCCTTTGCCCAACGCTTCTTCGACAGCGCGGCCGACGCGAACGAGAGGCGTCGGCACGTCATCACGAACATTGCCGTCGATCTCGTGAGCGTCGACGAACTGACAGTCGACTGCTACCTCCAGATCATGGCAACACCACGCGGCGGCGAGACCCGGCTCGTCCGATTCACATCGGTCCGGGATCATGTTGTGCGAGTGGATAATCGGTGGCGTATCCAACACAGGACCGTGTCTCGCGACGACGCATGACACGACCCCCAACCACCGGCTAACGAAGCAAACGCCCCAACCGTGCCGCCGCTGCGACGACGGCCGCACCGAGTTCCTCTTCGTCGTCGATCTCGAACACCGACGCACCCACACTCGCCATGGCGTCTCCGCGGCGACCCGGCACCACGGCGGACACTCCGCCGACCGATGGAATCACTTCGCCATGGGTGACCGCATATCCGATGCGTCGCGCCCTCGCCACTTCAGCACGCTCCCCATCCGCCGGGGGCAAGGATGCGAGCATCGCCAGGCCGGCAGATCCTCGATCGATCGGATCGACCTGCCCCCCACGAAATGCCACGTGCACCTTCGCGCCTCGTGGCTCGACAACCATCAAAGCCCGGACCTCCGTCGAATTTTCGCGAACGACAAGATGGACGGTCGCTCCCAGCTGATCCGCCAGTTCTTCGAGAACGGGGCGCGCCACGGTTCGCAGATCTTGTTCGACGGGTTCGGCGAGTGCCACCAGCCCGGCCCCGAGCGAAATGCGCTTGAAGTCGTCTCGCCGGCACAGATGATGAGCCTCGAGCGTGCGAACCAGCCGGTGCGCGACGGTGCGGTGCACCCCGATTCCGTCGGCGATCTCGGTGATCGACAAGCCGTTCGGATGTTCGGCCAGTAACTCGAGCACGGCAAGGCCGTGGTGCAGCGTTTTGGACATCCCAGAATCGATGGCCACGGAGTGACTGCCGTCCGTGCGGCGTGGATCGGTGTCGGTCATGAAGCGCCCCCTATTGACGAGTGTGAAGTGGACCACCTACAGTTCGACGTGAATCGCACACCGCGTGCGATTATCGCACAAAAGCTGGATTGCCGCAAGCTGTCCCTTCGGACCGCTTCGCAGGCCCGATCACGATCTTTCGCACGAGGAGAACGCCATGAACAACCCCAATCCAGGACGCGTCGTCGATCGCACGATGACTGCGGTCTACCCCGAACTGCCAGGCAAGGTTGCTGTTGTCACGGGGGCCGCTCAGGGAATGGGATCGGTGTTCGCCAAGGGACTTGCGGCGCGCGGTGTACATGTCGTCGGTGCCGACATCAACGACGCTCGAATGAAGGAAACAGCGGAGCAACTCAACACGGAGCTGGCCACCGACTCCTTGGTCGAGCAACCCGGAACGATCATCGGTGCGCGAGCCGACGTCACCGTCGCCGATGATCACGAGGCTCTCGCCCGAACTGCGCTGGCCGAATTCGGGCGGATCGACTTCTGGATCAACAACGCGGGGATCTTCCCGTTCGCGTACGCCGCGGACATCACCCCCGAGCAGATAGGTGCCACGCTCAGCGTGAACGTCGAAGGCGTTCTGTTCGGTTCGCAAGCAGCAGCGCGCCATATGCGCGACGGTGGCGCGATCGTCAATATGTCCTCGGTATCCGCGCTTCGCGTCCGTAAGGGTCGCGGTGCCTACTGCACGTCCAAAGCGGCCGTTGCCCACCTGACGGAATCCCTTGCCGTCGAGCTCGGAGATGTGGGCATTCGCGTCAACTCCATTGCACCTGGCTACATCGACACCGAGATGACTCGGTGGGTGCAGGAAGATCCCGAAGCGCTGGCCAAGGCACTCGATTCCGTTCCCCTGCATCGGCTCGGCGCACCGGAAGAAGTCTTCGGGCCTCTCCTGTTCCTGCTGTCGGACAGTGCTCGTTACGTGACCGGGCACAGTATCGCAGTGGACGGTGGGTCGCGACATGTCTGACACCGACTACGACGTCATCGTCATCGGCGGCGGCGGCGCGGGGCTTGCCGCGGCAGTCACTGCAGCGGAGAACGGTGCGTCCGTCATTCTTTTCGAGGCGCGCAAGGAACTGGGTGGATCGACGGCGCTGTCAGCAGGATTGTTCACCGCTGCAGCAACAAGCGTGCAACGCGCCCTCGGAATCGACGACAGCGCAGAGAAGTACTTCCAGCACTACATGGATCTCAATCAGTGGATGCTCAAACC
This sequence comes from Rhodococcoides navarretei, assembly GCF_038069675.1. Taxonomy (NCBI): domain Bacteria; kingdom Bacillati; phylum Actinomycetota; class Actinomycetes; order Mycobacteriales; family Nocardiaceae; genus Rhodococcoides; species Rhodococcoides navarretei. Next base: position 289,653 of record NZ_JBBPCN010000001.1, on the reverse strand, counting down.
CGGCCTGATCAGAACCTTCTGCGAGCAGGCAGGACCTACACTGGAGTGGCTGCTCGAACTCGGATTGGACATCCCCGCAAAGACTTCCGGCAACGCACACCAACCAGGCCTGAGCCAGGCTGGCGTCGAAGACGTCTGGAGGGGGCACGTTCCGAAGGACCAGGGATTCGGCCTCGTCCAGGTTTTGGACGCTGCACGCCGCAGGCACGGAATCGAGGTCGTTCTCGACACCCGCGTGCAGGCGCTACTCACCGAGAACGACCGGGTCGCGGGAGTCGTCGCCGATGATGTCGAACTCCGTTCTGCGGCAGTCGTCGTGGCCTCCGGTGGTTTCGCTCGGGATCCCGAGCTGGTCGATATTCATTTTCCAGCTGCCAACCGGGCCGGCTCCGATCTCTTCGTCGTTGCTGCCGAGGGCAGCCGCGGTGACCACATTCGCTACGCGCCGTCGGTGGACGCGTCCATAGCAGGTCACGGGTGGGGACTCATGCTGCCCACCGTCTACTTTCAGCGCTACCACCACTGGCAGTCGGGATTTCCCCCGAAATCACGTATTCACGTGAACGCCGCGGGACGTCGATTCATGGACGAGGACGCCTCGTACGCGGTCTCGACCGGAATCATCGACGGTCAGGGTGGCTCCGCCTGGATGATCTTCGACGACAACGCTCGACAGAATCTGCCTGCGGGATATGCCGATTGGGCCCCCGACCGTATCAAGGACGAGGCAGACGCCGGCCGGACGCTTCGAGCATCCACCCTCGTTGAGCTTGCCGAACTCATGGCGGTGCCCGCCGCGGCCCTCGATTCCACGGTCGAGCGATGGAACGCGCATCTGCCCCACGGCGAGGACCCCGACTTTCTGCGCCATCGGACACTCGCCAACAAGGGCAGTATGTCGAATCCCGAATCCATCGAGACCGCCCCCTTCTATGCCGCACGAATCCTCCCCGCCGAATTGGTGTGCACACATGCAGGTTTGGAGATCGATTCCGATTCCGCCGTGCTGACAACTCGCGGCACCCGCGTACCCGGTCTGTTCGCTGCAGGCGAGGCAGGAGCGGGAGTTCTCGGACAGCGCTACGTCGGTGGCGGTAACGCTGTCGCCAATGCACTCACCATGGGCCGGATTGCCGGTCGAAACGCCGCCCTTCACACCGTCGATGCACAACCACTGACGGCCTGACCACCCCGACCTCGAGGACACCGATGACTACGAACGATCGCGCCGTGCAGCCCGAGTCGGATGCACGAGCCCCCAGCACGAACCCGAAACAATCTCCCCTGACAGTGATCCGGGCCGCCGTCGTCGGAACCGTCGTCGAGTACTACGACTTCGGCATCTACGGCTACATGGCCACCACCATCGCCGCGCTGTTCTTCGTGTCCGACGATCCGACGGCCGCCCTTCTCGGCACGTTCGCGGCGTTCGCCGTTGCCTTCTTCCTTCGGGTTCCGGGCGGAATCTTTTTCGGACACATAGGCGACAAGTACGGCCGCAAGAACGCACTGTCCTGGACCATCCTGCTGATGGTGGTCGCCACCGCCGGAATCGGATTGCTCCCGACATACGTCACTCTGGGAGTGTGGGCCACCTCGGTTCTCGTCCTGTGCAGGTGCCTACAGGGATTCGCTGCGGGTGGTGAGCTCGGAGGGGCGAACGCGTTCGTCTCCGAGTCTGCGCCGACGCGGTGGCGTGCGACCCAGACGTCGATGGTCAACACCGGAACCTACATCGGATCATTGCTCGCCTCACTGTGCGCACTGGCACTGAACTCGGTGTTCACCGACGAACAGATCCTCTCTTGGGCATGGCGAATCCCGTTTCTGCTCAGCCTCGTGATCGGCGGCGTCGGCATCTGGATAAGAAGCCGTCTGGACGACACCCCGGAGTTCAAAGAGCTCGAGGACAAGGGCGAGACCAAGAAGCTCCCCATCTCGGAGCTACTGAGCACCTCGGGCGGCAGCGTTGTGAAAATCATCCTGCTCGGTGCGCTCATCACCGGTGGCTACTACATCGCATCGGTCTACGCCGCCACGTACCTCAGGACCGAGGGCGGCCAGACTTCGCAAGCAGCTTTTCTGTCGACCTCGCTCGCGTTGGTTCTGGGAGTGATCACTCTGCCTGTTTCGGGTTACATGGCCGACAGATTCGGGCGGAAGCCCGTCCTGTTCGCGGGTAGCTTCGCGGCCATCGTTCTCGGTGTCCCGATGTTCATGATGATGGCCGGCGGCACGCTGTGGCAGGCCGTCGTCGGGCAGTCGGTGTTGTTCATCGCGGTGTCCGTCGTCAACGGTGCCTCGTACGTCACCTACGTGGAAATGCTCAAGACCTCGGTGCGGTACACAGGCCTGGCCTTGGGCAACAACACCACCAACATGTTGCTGGGTGGCACAGCACCTTTCATCGCCACGTACCTGATCTCACTCACCGGAAATCCGCTCGCACCCGCTGGCTACTTCGTCTTCTGCGCCGTTATCACCTTCGCCACGGTCTTCTTCGTGACCGAGACGAAGGGGACCGAACTGAAAACAGAGTGAGAGGCCCTCGTATGAACTTCGCGAACAAGACGATCGTGGTGACCGGCGCAGGCAGCGGCATGGGCCGAGTCGAATCGGAAATGCTGGCGTCCCAGGGAGCCAAGGTGTGGGTCACCGATATCTCTGAGGCCACAGGTGAAGCGGTGGTGAAGAGCATCCTCGATTCCGGCGGTCAGGCAGAGTTCTACCAGCTCGATGTCACCGCACCGGACTCGTGGACGGCACTGGCGAAAACCATCGAGTCATCGGATGGTGACCTCGACGGACTGGTGAACAACGCCGGTGTCAGTCACCGAACGGGCATCGAGGACACGACCGTCGACGACTGGCACCGCGTCATGAACATCAATCTGAGCTCGGTGTTCTATGGAATGAAAGCTTGTGTGCCACTTCTCAAACGGGGTGGTGGTGGTTCGATCGTCAACGTGTCGTCCATCGCTGGAATGCTCGGCTACTTCGCTGCAGGATACGGTGCCAGCAAATGGGGAGTGCGTGGCCTGTCGAAGGTAGGAGCACTCGAATTCGCCGAGTACGGAGTTCGAGTCAATTCGATCCATCCCGGCCTGGTCGACACACCGTTACTGCACTCCGGCTCAGGGGATTTCGTGGAGACAAGCCTGCAATCGGTACCCGCTGGGCGTGTCGCCGACGCCGAAGAAATAGCGGAATCAGTCGCGTTCCTGCTGTCGGATTCATCGCGGTACATCACCGGCACAGAAATCGTCGTCGACGGTGGCCTGACCTCCGGCGGGATCTACCACCGCATCACCAATGAGTTGAAGGCGAAGAACTGACACCTGGCACGTGGCGACAGCTATCGGCGCAACATAGCCCACACTTCGGGGCCATCATCGGGGAGTTGCACCGACCCGGTCACTCGGAATCCCAACCCTGCATAGAAGTGGAGATTCGCTGTCGAGGACGTCTCCAAGTAAGCCGGACACCCTTCCTCCCGGGCCTGCAGGAGGCCGGGTGCGAGGACGGCGCGCCCCAAGCCCTGCCCTTGCACGGATGGATCGACGCCTACCGTCGCCAACAGCCACACCGGCTCCGACGGCTTCAACGATTCGGTGGCTTCGTCTGCTCTTCGCGCGATATCGATGCGATCACCGTGCAGTTGCTCGATGCGTTCGGCGACGGACTCGAATGCTTCGCCTACCCCAACCGAGAACGGGGTGAGCCACACCGCAACGGCCGCAACGTCATCGGAGACCCATACTCGACCGCATTGCAAGCCGATGACGTCGAGATAGATAAGCTGCAGTGATGCCACCCGCTCGTGGTGATCATCGGCCGCGACGGTGTGCCGAGTGAACGGATAGTCCGAGAAGGCGCGGCCCAGAGACCGAGCAGCGCGGTCCACGTCCGCCGGAACTGCCGGTCGGATTGTCTGCTTCGCATTCACATACGGGAACTCTAGTTCGAGGCGGTCGAACGCGTTTGCAGGTGGTCGCACGCGGCACCCACGCACACGTAGCGATCGACAGCCGGAACGTTATCGCCTCGATCGTTCGAACAACGCGGACACCGCTGCCCCGATGACGAAGACGAGCGATGTCAGCAGGATGTTCAGCCAGAGACCGTACCGGGCGTCGAACGCGAACTGTTGTGGCGCAAGGTTTTCTACGTTGTAGAGGTTGGACACCAGACTCGCGGCGACGGCCACGACTCCCACCCCGACCACTACGCGCGACCGCAGAGCAACGCCCCAGACCAACACTGCTGCCGACATCGTCAACAGCGGAAGAAGTCCGCGGATCGTCAGGTTGCCCGCGAAGAACAACAATCCGCTGCGCAGCAGCACGACCGTTGCCGCACACAGTCCGACACTGGCTACGAGCCACAGACGAACGTGCAGGCCGGTGCCCGATCTACGTTCACTCCACGTGCAGTAGAGAGCGACTGCCCCGATGCACACCGGCAATGCAATCAGCCAATACAGACCCGCTCCCGGTGATGCGAGGTACGCAGATCCGCCGAACCACATCGGACTCGATACCGACTCCCCGGAACCGAACGGCTGCCGAACGTAGAACGGCAAGGCGCCGGTGAACGTCACCGCGATGAGCAACAGCGGGACGGACAACCGCGCGGTGACGTCGTGCAGTCGAGAATCGGCACCGACCCCGTCCGGCCGAGCGCGTTCGTCCGAGATTCTGCCCGGCCGATCGCTCACGTGACCCCCTCCGACGATGTCGACAAACCTTATGCCCGGTTTGTTTCATTGTCCACCGTCTTCGGGTTCAGCCGATCATCCCTACGCAACGAAGAAGCCCCGAACCGCATCGCTGCAGTTCGGGGCTTCTTCTTCTGTGCGCCCGAAGGGATTCGAACCCCTAACCTCTTGATCCGTAGTCAAGTGCTCTATCCGTTGAGCTACGGGCGCATGTTCAGTTGTGCCGGTTCCGGAGAACCGACGTGCCGATCCTTGCGGATCAGCGTGGCGGAGGCGAGAGGATTTGAACCTCCGGACCCGGTGAAGGGTCAAGTCATTAGCAGTGACTCCCATTCGGCCGCTCTGGCACGCCTCCTAGGCTGCCGGCCCTCTCGGACCGCCGAGGAAAGAGATTACACACGGCTGAGGCCAGAAGGCAAAACGGCTGGTCGACGCCTTCGGTTCGCACGGCGTTCGCGTAAAAGATGCTTGTTGCTCGTCACCGCATGAAGCTGTCGAACCAATCGAAGATGCGGGTCTGCGCATCGACCAGAGCGGCCTCGGCGGGATCTGTGTGGTCGCTGCTGCCCGGTTGCTCCTTCGGATGGTCGGCTCGATGCTTCACACCGGAATAGCTGACGACGTTCGTAGCCACTGAGGCGCGCGTGGCGGCGTCGCGGAGGGCTTCGATGTGATCGGGTGGGGTGTGCGGGTCGTCCTCGCCGTAGAGACCGAGCCAGGGCGCCTGCAGCCGGGGTACGGCCTCGACCAACGCAACCGCGTCGGAATTGAGCGGTTCCACGATGCCCGCTGCAGCGACACTGACCGCCGCGCCGACCGGTCGACTGGTGGCCACGATGAGGGCTGCCGTTCCTGCGTCGTCGAATCCGATGACCCCGACACAATCGGGGTAGACGCCGCGTTTGACGAGCCAGTCGGCGGTGGCGTCGAAGTCCGCGAAGAGGTCGTCTCCGAAGACCTCCTTGTCGTCCCCATGGCCTCGATGGAACAGGTTCGGCGCGACGGCCAGCCAACCTTCCAGAGCGAGTGCGCGCAGCAGGTCGAGCAGAGACTCGGGCACCTCACGCGCCTCGTGCAGTACGACGATTCCGCCGCGAGGTGGACCATCGGGTTCGACGGCCGTCAACGGAACCTTCTCCTGTGGGGGTGACTCGTGCGCGGACGTATCCACCACGTCGTCTGCGCCGAATGTGGGCGCGGGGGCGGAACGAAGGACTGCGGCGTCGCTGAAGATTCCCGACATACTTACCGAAGATAGGACGATCGGTCCGGTCATGCACAGCAATATCACGGACGCGTAGAAGTCAACCCCGAACCTGGGCGCATAATGGCAGCCGTGACCGCGCACATCCGCCCCGACCTCGACGCAATCCCCGCTTACATTCCCGGCCGTAGCTTTCCGGGGGCAATCAAGCTGGCGAGCAACGAAACAACGCAGGGCCCGCTGCCCAGCGTGCATGCGGCGATCGCCGAGGCCGTCGGGGGCGTCAACCGCTACCCGGACATCCGGGCGACGGCCCTCGTCGAATCCTTGGCGAAGAAGCTCGGAGTTGCGACGGAAAATGTAGCCGCCGGTAACGGTTCGGTTGCACTGTGCCAGGAGGTCGTTCAGATCACCTGTGGCCCCGGCGACGAGGTGCTGTTCGCGTGGCGTTCGTTCGAGGCCTACCCGATCATCACGCGCGTTGCGGGCGCGACGCCCGTGCAGGTTCCGCTGACCGCAGACCACGTGCACGATCTCGACGCGATGCTCGCCGCCATCACCGACCGCACGCGCCTGATCTTCGTGTGCAACCCCAACAACCCGACCGGCACCGTCGTCCAACGCAACAGGCTCGAGGCGTTCCTCGACGCGGTGCCGTCGAACATTCTCGTCGTATTGGACGAGGCCTACTTCGAGTACACACGTCCCGCTGCCGACGGCGATCACGTCGACGGCGTGGAACTCGCCCGTGGACGACGCAACGTGATCGTGTTGCGGACGTTCTCGAAGGCCTACGGACTTGCGGGCCTGCGGGTGGGCTACGCGGTGGCCGATCCCGAGGTGATCACGGCACTGTCCAAGGTGCGAATTGCGTTTGCCGTCAGCACGATTGCCCAGCAGGCGGCAGTGGCGTCCTTGGAAGCGTCCGCAGAGCTGCTTGCCCGCACCGAGGCGCTCATCGCAGAACGCGATCGCGTCCGCGACGCGCTGGTCGGCGGCGGGTTCGACGTCGGCGCGTCGCAGTCCAACTTCGTCTGGCTGCCGCTGGCCGAGCGCTCCGGTGACTTCGCTGCGGCGGCGGCGGAACAGGGTGTGCTGCTGCGCGCCTACGGAAACGACGGCGTGCGGGTCACCATCGGCGACCCGCACGAGAACGACGCATTTCTGAAGTTTGCTCTACAGGCCTAGCGCGCGTTCGAGCGTCGGCCAGGATTCACGCAGATCGTCCTGCCAATACGGCCAGCCGTGAATTCCGTAGGGGCGATAGACGGTTGTCGCAGGGATGTCCAACGCGCGCAGTCTCGTATCGAACACTGTCGTGCAATACAGCGCGGCGGCCTCGAGCGGCCCGCCCATGAGCGCACTCTCGACTCCGCTGCCTCCGGGGCCGAGTTCGTAGGGGCCGGGCAAACCCGTACCGACGGAGATGTAGACGTCTTTGCCGCGGAGGGCCTCGGCGTTGCGTGACGGGTCGTGCTCGACCCACTTGGGGTCGGTGTTCTCGCCCCACATGTTGGAGGCGTTTCCGCCGTTGGTCGCGACGGTAGCGCGCACCGCGTCCTTGAAGTTGGTCTGCGAATTGTCGTAGCAACCGCTCAGGCCGGCGACGCCGGTGTACAGATCCGGATGTCGCGTGATCAGATCCATCGCGGCCTGGGCACCCATCGACACACCGGAGATCGCGTTGGTGCCGTTACCCGAGAAGCGCGCATCGATCAGCGGCGGCAACTCCGACGTCAGGAACGTCTCCCACTTGTTGACGCCGAGCACCGGATCCGGCACGTTCCAATCCGTGTAGTAACTGCTCGATCCTCCGACCGGAAGCACCACGTTGACCTGCTTGTCCGCGAAGAAGTCGACGATGTCGGTCTTCTGCGTCCAGGTGCTTTCCTTGTAATCGGACTCCTTGCCTGCGCTGACACCGTCGAGCATGTACAGCGTGGGACGAGACATCGCCTGCGCGGCCGGCAGAAGAACTTGAACCTGAATGGTGCGGCCCATCGCGGGCGACTCGACCCACACCGCTGCACGACGATCGGTCAACATATCGACTCGATCGATACGCGCCGACGCCATCGGCTGGGACTGGGCTTGCATGCCGGGCACCGCACCGCCACCGTCGGAACTGCCGGTACCGGGAAGCGGCTGCGCTCCGGCGAGACCCGACCCCAGCAGCGACACTGCCAAAGCAGTCCCCGCTACTGCCAACACTCGACGGTGCATCAGATTGCCCATCCTCCCCCAGCGCACCCTCACGGGTCGCAACACGAACCACATCCGTTACTCAACGTACCCACCGATATGCGCGCACGCCAAAGCTGTGGGTTCGCTCACAATAGCTGCGGGAAGGCGGGTACAAAAGTCCGCGTGATCCTTTGTTACATGTACTGAAGAAAGAACGGTCTACCTGGTCGGATGTCCTCGATGGCACGGACGCCGGGAGGGCACTCGATGTGACATTCGGTGGCCTTTTCGGGGGTCGATGTCACATCGAGTGGACCTCTGGGTTGGGAGTCAGCCGCGTCCGGTCTCGCCCTGCAACTTGTCGATCATTTCCGACGCCTGTGCCTTGTTCAGACCCTCGGGAACTTCCTCGCCCGCTTCCTGCGCAAGTGTGCTCAGGTAGCTCTTCTGTGGGCCGGTCATCGGCTCGTCGCCGGTGACCCAATCGTCGGGATCCTTCTCGGGGTTCTGGTTGACCTGCTCGCTCTCGCTCATACGTTCGTAAATACGCCGAATCGGCAGGTTCCAAACACGCTCGCCTTTCACTCCGACCGCGGACGTCGGTCGTACGAATGACTTGATTGACAGTTCAATAATCTCCCGACAATGATCCAGATCACACTCCCCTCGATTGGAACCCAATGAAGACGAAGAACCTGCTGTTCAAGATCGGCATCTCGAGCGTAATTGCGGCGGCAGCCGTGGTCGCCGCCCCTGCCGTCGCCTCTGCCGACCCGATCACCGATTTCCTGTGCGGAGCCGGCTCGGCACAGTTCTGCATCCTGCCGCCGCCGCCCGCCTTTGCACCCCCGCCTGCGCCGCAGGGTGCACCCGCGCCGCAGCAGCAGGGCGCGCCTGCCCCCGCACCTCGGCCCAGCGGATTCCAGTACAAGAACTGCGACGCCGCACGTGACGCCGGTGCCGCTCCCGTTTACCGGGACGAGTACGGATACGGCCCCCACCTCGACCGCGACAACGACGGCATCGGCTGCGAGTAGCGAATTCGCACTTGCGCGGGCAGATACCTCGGAATTGTCCGCACAAGTGCGATCTCGGCGGGCGGATACGCTCACTCGGTGAGACGACGCCAGCAACCGCCCCTGGCGAAGCGGCACGGTCTCGATCCCGCGCGCATCCGAATGCCCGAGGACGGTACCTGGCGCACTGTCCGCGACTTTCTCACCGCCACCGAGTCACGGATTTCTCCACACCGGATCGACGCCATGTTCGCGGCCGGCGAGATCGTCGACATGGCCGGCCCCATCGCACCGGACGCACCGTACGTGCCCGGCGAGGCAGTCTGGTTCCACCGCGATCTGCCGCCGGAAACCGTTGTGCCGTTCGATATCTCGATTGTGCACCGCGACGACGCGCTACTGGTGATCGACAAACCGCACTTTCTGCCGACCATCCCCCGCGGCGGGCACATCCTGCAGACCGCACTGGTACGGCTGCGTCTCGAACTCGATCTTCCACAACTGGTGCCCGCTCACCGACTCGATCGCGTCACCGCGGGCCTGGTCCTGTTCGTCGTCGACCCGACACTGCGCGGCGCGTATCAAACGCTCTTCCAGGATCGACAGGTCCGCAAGGAGTACGAGGCAATCGCGCCCTACGACCCGTCACTCGCACTGCCGACCGTCGTTCGCAGTCGAATCGTCTCGGAGAAGGGGCGATTCACCGCCCGCGAGGTGGACGGAGAACCGAACGCGCACACGACCGTCGAACTTCTCGACCATCGACACGGACTCGGTCGCTATCGACTCACACCCTTGACCGGTCGCACCCATCAGCTGCGCTTGCACATGAATTCACTCGGTGTGCCGATCTTCGGTGACGATCTCTACCCGACGGCAAGCGGACGAGCCGTCGACGATTTCACCGACCCGCTCCAATTACTCGCCAGTGCAATGGAATTCACGGATCCGATCTCGAAGTCGATCCGACGCTTCCAGACCGCATTGAGTTTGGAGCGTTGGGCATCGGAGGACACACCGTAAGACCCGAATCCGCTCGACTACTCGGGATTTCGATCACGCTCGGACTTCACCAGTTCCTTCGTACGCACCAAGCGCAGCGCGGTGACCAACACGACGCCCCCGATGATGTTGAAGAGCACCGTATATCCGAACCATTCGATCCAGGCGACATAGCTCACATCCGCGCCCGCGTGGATGGCACCGAAGATCAGCAGGGAGTCGAGAATCGAGTGGAACAACTGCAATCCGGCCAGCAGGAAGCCTGCCGCCATGGCGGCGATGATGCGCGCCACGTCGGACGTTGTTCCCTGCTGCATGCGGGTCAGCAGCGTCATCGTGCTGCCGCCCAGAACAGCCAGGCAGATCGACTGAAGATTCAGCGGTGCGTCGACGAAATGATGCGCCGCCTCGGACAACACCTCGAGCCACTGCGGAAACGCGTGCGCGATCAACCACATCACCACCCAACCGCCCAGCAAATTCGCCAGCAGCGTCCCGATCCACAGCCTTGCCAGCTGCAGAGGTGTGCCGTCGCGGGCCACCACCGCTGCGATCGGCATCAAAAAGTCCTCGGTGAACAACTCACCATGGGCGAGATAGATGGCCACCAGGCCGATACCGAACGCCAGGCCGGCCAACAAATGACTGTCGGTCTCGTCCAACACCGCGAGATAGGCCATCACACCCAGAGCAACTTCGAGTCCGCCGAAGAATCCGGTGATCAGGACCGTGCGTACGGTGCGGTGCAATCGCTCGGCACCTTCGGAGACGACAGCGTCGAAACTTTCCTCGAGTTCCTCTTCCAGAGGTCCATCGTTGTCGCCGTCGTTGCGCCGCGCTTGTTCGCTCATTCGCAGGTAGTACCCATTGAACCGAGATCGATACCAACCCGTCGGGAATCCTGCGTTCGAGCCCTACCGGCCCGACGAGTGCTTATGGACGATCGGCGCTGACGAACACTGCGCCGGCCAGATGTCGATCGAGTAGGACTCGACAGGTTCGTCGCCGTCTACTACCAAGTCGTAGTTCGAGCTTCTTCCGCTGGCACTGACACGAACCCGATGAAGCTCTGGACCAAGGGGAGTCAGGCCTCCCTGTCCTCCGGGTATCCAATTCTCGAACTCCATACCTGCTGACAGGCGAATGCCTCCGGCCTTGGTCCGCAGGTCTCCCTCGTCGATGTCTTCCCATGAGTCGAGATCCAGATCCGGTTCACCTCGCACCATCCTCAGCTCGACGCTCACGAAGCCACCTGAGATCCCTGTGCTGATCAGCGCTCCTCCGTCACCGAAGTACACAAAGCCCGGGACACCTTCAGGCGGCCAGATCAAGTCCAGGGAAACTTGCTGAGCCAATCGCATCTGGCCGTCCGAGACTCGAACTGTCTCAATATGTCTCACCGATCGATTGTTCCATCCATCGGCTGCACGCGAGGGTTGTGGCGCGTCCCTGGGAAAGCGACATGGATGCCACTCGGCCACCGGGGCAAACAAAACCGGCCCACCCTTGCGGGTGGACCGGGTTCGAACAACGAACATGTGGCGGAAGCGGAGGGATTTGAACCCCCGGACGCTTTTACACGTCTCTCGCTTTCAAGGCGAGTGCATTGGGCCGCTCTGCCACGCTTCCGTGTGCGATCTTAAACGGCCCGGCGGCCAGAGACCCAATCGCCCCTCAGAGCCCGCCCCTCATCGTCGCGGTGTCGAGCCGGACGCGTCCATCGCGGCGTCGACCTTCTCGAAGATGTCACCCAGCACCTCTAGTTCGTGGGGCGAGAGGATGTCCAAGAGGTGCCGACGTACGCCGCGGACGTGGGTGGGTGCCGCCTCCGCAAGTCGCCGACGGCCTTCCTCGGTGATCACCGCGAGCACGCCCCTGCCGTCGTTGACGCAGGTACTACGAGTCACCATGTCCTGCAGTTCCATGCGCCTGATCTGATGCGTCAGGCGACTTCTCGAGGACAGGACACCGTCGGCCAGCTCGCTCATTCTGACGGAGCCGTCGTCCGATTCCGACAGCATCACCAGAATGCGGTATTCCGCCATCGACAGATCGTGGCCGTCGTGCAGCTCCCTGTTCAACACCCCCATCAATCGTTGCCCGCCGTCCATGTAGGCGCGCCATGCTGTCATTTCCGCAGTATCGAGCCACTGCGGGTCCCCCCCGGAACCAACGGCTAGTTCGGCTGTCACCCGTGACATCCTAGGCAAGAAATCTACCGACGAGTAGCTTGCGATGGTTGAATGTTCGATTCGGGTCCGGGACCTAGGGTCGAGTTATGACAGATCCCAACATCGACCCACCTTTCATTGCCGCAGCCGACAGATACGAGTCCATGGTCTTCCGGCAAGTGGGGTCTCGCGGGCCGAAGCTACCGGCGATCTCGCTGGGGCTGTGGCACAACTTCGGTGACGACGTACCGCTGATGAACCAGCGCGCGATCCTGCGTCGCGCATTCGATCTCGGGATCACGCACTTCGACCTGGCCAACAACTACGGCCCGCCGTACGGCAGTGCGGAGAAGAACTTCGGCCGCATCTTCTCGGAGGACTTCGCCGGATACCGCGACGAGCTGATCATCTCGAGCAAGGCAGGCTGGGACATGTGGCCCGGCCCCTACGGTTTCGGCGGTTCCCGCAAGTACCTGCTGTCCTCGCTCGACCAATCGTTGACGCGCATGCGACTCGACCACGTGGACATCTTCTACAGCCACCGCCCCGACCACGACACCCCCATCGAAGAGACTGCAGGCGCTCTGATCAGCGCGGTTCAGCAGGGCAAGGCCCTGTACGCGGGCATCAGCTCCTACAAACCCGAGGGCACTCAGAAGATGGCGGACCTGCTGGCCGACGCGGGTGTTCCCCTCCTGATTCACCAGCCCAGCTATTCGATGGTCAATCGCTGGATCGAGCCCGAACTACTCGGCACCCTCGACGCGGTGGGCGCGGGCGTCATCGCGTTCTCACCTCTGGCCCAGGGCATGCTCACCGACAGGTACCTCGACGGTATTCCTGCGGATTCGCGAGCAGCGCAGGGTAAGTCGTTGAACCCGGACTGGCTCACCGACGACCACATCGGGCACCTTCGGGCGTTGAACGACATCGCCTCGACTCGCGGCCAATCCCTTGCCCAACTCGCCCTGAGCTGGGCCCTGCGCGACCCGCGGGTGACCTCGGTACTGATCGGCGCATCGAGCGTCGAACAGCTGGAGAACAACGTGGCGGCGCTGAACAACCTCGACTTCACCGACGCCGAGCTCACGCAGATCGACCAGCACGCCGAGGACTTCGGAATCAATCTCTGGGACCTGTAGGAGTGCCTGCGGCAGTGGTGGGACTCTGCCTGCGGGTCGTTCCGCAGGCTCCACTCCCGGGTGCTCCAGAGGGCACTTGACCGCACCACTGCGCCGGAGGCGCACTATGGAGACATGCGTGCCATCACACTGAAAGAGTTCGGCGATCCCGACGTCATGGAATGGACAGAGGTTCCCGACCCTCGTCCGATCCGCGGGCAGGTGATCGTCGACGTCTCGGCCACCGCCGTCAACCGCGCCGATCTGATGCAGCGTCAGGGCAATTACCCACCGCCCCCGGGTGCGAGCGAGATTCTGGGACTCGAATGCTCGGGCATCATCTCCGAACTCGGCGAGGGTGTCAGCGGCTGGAACGTCGGCGACAGGGTCTGCGCCCTGTTGGCCGGCGGTGGCTACGCCGAGCAGGTCGCCGTGCCCGCCACCCAGCTGTTCCCCATCCCTCGAGGGCTCGATCTGCATGTGGCAGCGGCACTTCCGGAGGTGGCGTCCACAGTGTGGTCCAACCTGGTGATGGACGCGCACATGCGTTCGGGGCAGGTATTGCTGATTCACGGCGGCGGGAGCGGAATCGGAACGCACGCAATCCAATTGGCCAAGCAGATGGGCGTGACCGTCGCCGTCACCGCCGGATCGAAGTACAAGCTGGACATGTGCGCGGACCTGGGTGCCGACATCATGATCGACTACAAGAACCAGGACTTCGTTGCCGAGATCCGTTCGCAGACCGAGGATCACGGCGCAGACCTGATTCTGGACAACATGGGTGCGAAGTACCTCGATCGAAACCTCGACGCCCTTGCCATGGACGGCACCGTCGTGACCATCGGCATGCAGGGTGGCGTGAAGGGAGAGCTGAACTTCGGCAAACTCCTCGCCAAGCGTGGCTCGGTGCACGCCGCCGGGTTGCGTGGGCGCCCCGAAACCGGCCCGTCGAGCAAGGCGAACATCGTCGCAGACATGACCGCACACCTGTGGCCGATGATCTCCGAGGGACGCGTCACCGCCGTCGTGCACGCCGAGATCCCGATAACCGAAGCAGCACAGGGACATCGAATGCTCGATGAGGCCGAGACGATCGGAAAGGTCATCCTTCGCGTGCAGTGAAGTACGCCTGAGGTCGTGTATAGAAGTTCGTAGTGGGCTACGAACTTCTATGCACGTGCGGCGCAGCCGCTCTCAGAGGGCGAGTGCAGTGAGCGCTTTGACGAGCTGATCGATCTCGTATCGGGTGGTGTACGGAGCCAGACCGATGGTGACGGCACCACCCTCGTCGTTGACGCCCAACGCGTCGAGCAGCCGACTGCCGCCGTGGACTCCACTGACACTGCCGATTCTGGCCTGCGCGAGTTGCTCGGACACCTTCACCGCGGGCATTCCCTCGACCGTGAAACTGACGGTGGGAACACGTGTGGGTGCGTTGCCCAGCACCATGACGTGGTCCAAGGAGTTCAGTGCCTTCATCAGGTAGTCGAAGAGACCGTCGTGGTAGTACTGCAACGATCCGATCGACAACTCGAGCCGCTCACGACGCGTTCCCGTCGCAGCGTCGTCGAGATTGGCCAGGTAATCGATGGACGCCACCACACCGGCCAACAACGCGTACTGGTGCGCGCTGACCTCGAGCCGCTCCGGCCCCTTGGCCGACGGGTTCAGCGACATCGACGGCAACTGTTCCAACAGCGTCGGATCCCGGAAGATCAGCGCGCCGACCGACGGCCCGCCCCACGCGGCCGCGTCGATCGCGACGATGTCGGCCCCGAGTTCCTTGATGTCGACGTGGGCGTACGGGGCGGCTCCGGCGGCGTCGACGACGATCAGCCCACCGACCTCGTGCACCAGATCCGCCGCGACTCGAACATCGGGCGCACTACCGACGATCGGCGATGCCGCAGTGACCGCGACGAGCCGAGTGGTGGAGGTGATGAGGTCGTCGAACTGCCACGTGGGCAACTCACACGTATCGATTTCGACTTCGGCCCACTTCACGTGCGCACCGGTTCGGCTGGCCACTCGCAGCCACGGGGCGACGTTCGCTTCCTCGTCCAGACGCGAGAGCACCAGCCCGGTCCCCAGACCGAGCCGCGAGCTCATCGAATCCGCGAGCCACGACAGCAACGTCGCGCGGTCCGGTCCGATGACGACCCCGGACGGATAGGCCCCGACCAGATCTGCGATTGCGGCGCGAGCGGATTCGAGCAGAGCGGCACTCCGCTTGGCCGCGATGTTGCCGGCCGAATGATTGGACGCACTGTGCCGGAAAGCCGTCGAGACGGCCGTCGACACGCGGTCCGGAATCAGCATTCCGAGCTGAGGGTCGAGATGAATCCACCCGTCGCCGAGGGAGGGAATGGACCCTCTGACCCGTGCGACGTCGTACCCCATGTCGGACACTCTAAGCGCCGACCGGTAAAGCATGTGTTCCACGTCCTGTTTCGCCAGGGAACGGTTGCCCACTTCGCACGCTCGATCCCTCCCTGCTTCCACTGTTCCCGACGACCGGACCAGGATAATCGCCCCGGACGATCGCGCAACGACGAGCGACGGGTAAAGATGGATACATGACCCAATCCGAGTCGAACAGTGCCCCCGGGGACCACGTCGTTGTGATCGGCCCCAACGGAGAGCCGCTTGCTTTGAGCCGCGAGGAGGCCACCGCCGCAGCTGCGCGCGCCGCCGGATCGTCTGCGAACGGAGATTCGGACGACGGATCGGGCCTGTCGGAGATGGTCGAGCAGCCCGCGAAGGTGATGCGCATCGGCACGATGATCAAGCAACTGCTCGAGGAAGTGCGCGCGGCACCGCTCGACGACGCCAGTCGCACCCGTCTCAAGGAAATCCACAAGTCGTCGATCCACGAACTCGAACAGGGACTCGCGCCGGAACTCCGCGACGAGCTCGAGCGTCTGGTGCTCCCCTTCGGCGACGATGTCGTCCCCACCGACGCGGAACTGCGCATCGCCCAGGCTCAGCTCGTCGGCTGGCTCGAGGGCCTGTTCCACGGCATTCAGACGGCCCTGTTCGCACAGCAGATGGCCGCCCGAGCCCAACTCGAGCAGATGCGTCAGGGCGCCCTGCCTCCCGGCGTGATGGGCGCACCAGGTGGTGCCGGTCATGGTGGCAGTGGTACCGGCCAGTACCTGTGACGCGATCGGAAATGAGCCGAGAAGCCGATTGCAGGTAGTGTCGACCGTCGTGTCGGCACCAGCGAAGGATCCCGAGAGCGAGGCAGGAGATCAGATGCCTGCTCCGGTTTCGGACTCACAGACTTATCGGCGCGCGTTCGGCGACCTGAGAACCGGTTTCAATCAGCGCGAACTGTGGCTGCACCTCGGGTGGCAGGACATCAAGCAGCGGTATCGCCGGTCGGTGATCGGCCCGTTCTGGATCACCATCGCCACGGGCGTGCAGGCCATCGCCATGGGGTTGCTGTATTCGGTCCTGCTCAACATCGATCTGCGCGAGTTCCTGCCGCACGTCACCGTCGGCCTGATCGTCTGGAACCTCATCAGTGCCGCGATTCTCGAAGGCGGAGACGTCTTCGTCGCCAACGAGGGTCTGATCAAGCAACTGCCCAGCGCGCTCAGCGTGCACGTCTATCGGCTGGTCTGGCGTCAACTGCTGTTGTTCGGCCACAACATGTTGATCTACGTGATCATCATCGCGATCTTCTGGCCCGAGGGTGGGCTGCACTGGACCGCGGTGTTCGCGATCCCCGCATTGGTGCTGATCCTGCTCAACGCCGTGTGGGTGTCCATTCTGTTCGGCATCATCGCCACCCGCTACCGCGACATCGCCCCGATTCTCGGCAGCTTCGTGACGCTGATGTTCTTCATGACGCCGATCGTGTGGACCACCTCGGGCCTGCAGCAGATGGGCGGCGAGGCCGCGAATCGCGCCAAGCTCGTCGAGATCAACCCGCTCTTCCATTACCTCGACATCATCCGGGCCCCCCTGATCGGCGAGGATCAGCAGGCGTACCACTGGTACATCGTGCTCGGCTTCACCGTCGTCGGCTGGGCGCTGGCCATTCTCGCTCTCAAGAAGTACCGGGCCCGCGTGCCCTACTGGGTTTAGGGGTCAGCAGTTGTCCATCAGCATCAGTACCCATGACGCATGCGTCGACTTCCCCATCTTCGACGCCAAGACGCGGTCACTGAAGAAGGCGTTCCTCGGCAAGGCCGGTGGCGCGATCGACCGCAACTCCTCCGACGTCGTCGTCGTCGAGGCCCTCAAGAACATCACGATGAATCTGAAGGACGGCGACCGCGTCGGACTCGTCGGACACAACGGTGCAGGCAAGTCGACCCTGCTGCGGCTGCTCTCCGGCATCTACGAGCCGACCCGAGGCAGCGCAACCATTCGCGGCCGCGTCGCGCCGGTGTTCGATCTGGGCGTCGGTATGGACCCCGAGATCTCCGGCTACGAGAACATCATCATCCGCGGCCTGTTCCTGGGGCAGACCCGCAAGCAGATGCTCGCCAAGATGGACGAGATCGCGGACTTCACCGAACTCGGCGACTACCTCGACATGCCGCTGCGCACGTACTCGACGGGCATGCGCGTGCGCGTCGCGATGGGCGTCGTCACCAGCATCGACCCCGAGATCCTGCTGCTCGACGAGGGCATCGGAGCCGTCGACGCCGAGTTCATGAAGAAGGCTCGGCATCGCCTGCAGGAGTTGGTGAAGCGCTCGGGAATCCTGGTGTTCGCCAGCCACTCCAACGAATTCCTGGCTCAGCTGTGCGATACCGCGATGTGGATCGATCACGGCCAGATTCGGCAGCAGGGCGGCATCGAGGACGTGGTGCGCGCGTACGACGGTGACGACGCGGGAGACCACGTCGCGCAGATCCTGAAGGAGATCGAGCGGGACGACCGGCAGTGAGTGGAGCCTGCGGAACGAATAGGGGATCGAGAACGTGAGCGACAAGATCGTCGGGGTCATCGTCACGCACAAGCGGCGTGAGTTGTTGGCGCTGTCGTTGGACGTGATCGGTGCGCAGACGCGTCCGCTCGATCATCTGGTCGTCGTCGACAATGCCGACGAGTCCGCCGTGCGTGAATTGGTCGAGTCGATCGGCCTGCCGACGACTTACCTCGGCTCGCAGCACAACCTGGGCGGCGCAGGCGGATTCGCGCTCGGCATTCTGTACGCCCTCTCGCTCGGTGCGGATTGGGTGTTTCTCGCCGACGACGACGGCCGACCCGAGGGCCCGAAGGTGCTCGAGACGCTGTACGACTGTGCCCTCACCCACGGACTCGACGAGGTCTCCCCCGTCGTCTGCGACATCGAGGATCCGGACCGGTTGGCGTTTCCGCTGCGCCGCGGCGTCGAATGGCGTCGACTGCGATCGGAATTGATCGACCCGGCGAACCCGGACGACGATCTTCTCGAAGGCATCGCATCGCTGTTCAACGGCGCTCTGTTCAAGGCGTCGACGATCGACGCGGTCGGCGTGCCCGATCTCCGTCTGTTCGTGCGCGGTGACGAAGTGGAAGTACATCGTCGGCTGCAGCGTTCGGGGCTGAAGTTCGGCACGTGCCTCACTGCCGCCTACGTCCACCCCAACGGGGCCGAGGAGTTCAAGCCGATCCTCGGTGGCCGGATGCATACGCAGTACCCGGAGGACGCGACCAAGCGCTACTTCACGTACCGCAATCGCGGCTACCTGATGTCGCAGCCCGGCATGCGAAAGCTGCTGCCGCAGGAATGGATTCGCTTCACCTGGTTCTTCCTGATCACCACCCGCAACCCGAAGGGTCTGGCCGAGTGGTTCCGGTTGCGCGGGCTGGGGCGTCGAGAACACTTTCGTAGGCCCTGACGCTGCCGCCAAGGGGTGCGCGCACCCACGTGATACCGCTACCGTGTGCCCATGACGGAACCTCGGAAGCTCGCTGATCGCATCAAGTCGTCGGCACGGGAGAAGCTTCAACGAGCGATCGGCGAGGTTCTGGCTCAGCAGACCGCGCAACTGGCCGAGCAGACCAGCGACCAACAGGCGACATTGCTCGACGTCCTGGAACGTCAACGGCGTGAGATCGACGACCTGCACGCGTTCATCAGGGGCCTCGAGATGCGGATGCGTCGCGACATTCCGTACGCGTCCGACGTCGAAGCTGCCGCCCAGAGTGCGGAGTTCGCCGAGGAGATGATGCCGCAGGCTCCGACGTTCCTCCGGCCGCACGCGACATTGCGATTTGCGCTCGGCGAGGTCTCCATTCGCGGCATGGCCCTCGAATTCGGAGTGGCCAGCGGGACGACGCTCGAGATCATCGCCGAGGAGCTTTCGTCGCGCAAGGACATCACCGTCGTCGCCGGATTCGACGTCTTCTCCGGTCTTCCCGAGACCTGGCGCACCGGCTTTCCGAAAGGACTGTTCGAGCAGGAGAGCATTCCCGAAGTGCCCGGCGCGCAGATCGTTCCCGGGTTGTTCGAGGACTCACTCCCGGGATTTCTGAAGGGCCACCACGAGAAA
This sequence comes from Rhodococcoides navarretei, assembly GCF_038069675.1. Taxonomy (NCBI): domain Bacteria; kingdom Bacillati; phylum Actinomycetota; class Actinomycetes; order Mycobacteriales; family Nocardiaceae; genus Rhodococcoides; species Rhodococcoides navarretei. Next base: position 269,741 of record NZ_JBBPCN010000001.1, on the reverse strand, counting down.
TTGGCGTTCCTGCACCTCGACGCAGACCTGTACTCCTCGACGGTCACCGTGCTGGACCTGGTGGCCGATCGACTCGCGGTGGGCACCGTCATCGTGTTCGACGAGTACTTCAACTTCCCCGGCTGGCGCAACCACGAGTACCGGGCGTGGACGGAATTCGTCGCACGCACCGGTACCGAGTTCGACTACCTCGGCTACACCGCCGACAACGAGCAGGTCGTCGTACGAATCCGCACGGCACCGAAGGTCCGCGCGAAGTAGTTACTGGCCGTAGAGGCGAGCCCAGTTCTCCCGGCTCGTCAGCTTCGGCACGGCGGAACGGTACGACGCCGCCACGGCAGGTGTCTCGGTACGCAGACGCTTGAGTGCGCTCACGCCACGCTTGAGCAGCTCGGACGCATGTGCCTTGTTGCGCTTGCGCACTCGCACGCCTTCCTGCGAGCGGTCGGTGACGATCGCGTGGGAGAACAGCGAGACGTGCCACCAGTGTGCGTCGTCGGCCGAGATGGCGACGGGGCCGGGATCGACGGTGCCGCGCCACTGATTGAGCACTCGCTTGGCCAGCACTGCGAACTCCATGCTCTTCTTCGGGTGCGGGCCGGCAGGGGTGATGAACATGTCGGCCGGACGCACCCCGGGGACGTCGTTCGCGTTGTGCCGCTTGGTTTCTCCATATGCGGCACGCTCACGTCGAATGGAACCGGCAGCGTCCATTCCGCCGTCGAGCAGATTGTCCGGGCCGGCCAGGAAGTCCTCGACAGCCTTGATCAGCGTGTACGCCATGCCGTATTGCATCGAGACCAGGTACCGCAGCAAATCGGTGAAGAGCTGCTTGGCGAGCGTCTTCCCGTCGAGTTCGATATGCAGGGCGGCGGTGATCATGCCGTTGCGCAGGTTGAAGTAGCGGTGCCACTCGTCCCAGTCCTTCCACGCGAAGTCGGCATGCCAGACGGCCGCACCCGGAAGCGTGACAGTGGCGAATCCGTTTGCGCGCGAACGGTACCCGTACTCGATGTCGTCCCATTGGAAGAACAACGGCAGCGGGTAACCGACCTGGCCGACGATCTCGGACGGGATGAGGCACGACCACCAACCGTTGTAACCGGCGTCGACGCGGACGTCCTGTTGCCGCTTGCGCTTGAACGCACTCTTGTCCGAGACCGCGTTCTTGACGTGGATTCCGGCCTCGAGCTTCTGCAGGTTCGCCACCTCGGCACCGACGTGCACGCGGTCGGGATGCAAGAGGTAGAGCATCTGAGCGCCGATGATCGCCGGCTCGACAGTCATGTTGGCGAACGAGTTCATGCGCACGATCGCCTCGGGCTCGCACAGCACGTCGTCGTCCATGAAGATCACGTTGGCCGGGTCGCCGCCCTTGCCCTGCACCTCGTAGAGCCCGCGAGTGAATCCGCCCGCTCCGCCGAGGTTGGGCTGAGTGATGTAGACGAGCTTGTCTCCGAGCTCGGCCGCCACTCGTTGGAACTTTTCGCGTGTCTGCACCTGATCGGTGCCTTGATCGACCACATAGACGTTGTCGACCCCGAGCAGTGCAATGGGATCGTCCGCCATGGCGGCGACGGTGTTGGCGCAGTCGTCGGCGCGATTGAAGGTGCAGATCACCACCGAGGTGGGTCGCAGCTTCTCGGGAGCGGCGACGGTCCACTCGGCGTCCTGCACCGACAACTCGTTCGACGTGGTGGTGAAACGGACGAACAGCGCGCCGCCGTCGAGGAACTGCGTGGTGGCAACGGGGACGGCCACCTGCGTCGAGGCATTGTCGGAGTCGACCGTCGTGCTGGCCATCGTGCGCTCGTGGCCCTTGTAATCGGTGGCCACCAGATCCACCCGACCCGCACCGGCGACGGTTGCCCGAAACACCACCTCGGTGACGGTCGTCCACCGCTGCCAGTAGCTGGCCGGGAACCGTCCGAAGTAGCTGTTCGTGTGCAGCACGCTGCGCTTGGCGATCCGCACGCCCGTCCGGGTGCGCTCGGCGTTGCCCTTGCCGACCGAGCTGTACATATCGGCGCTGACCAGGGGCGACGGGCCGTCGAACAGCAGTCTCTGGACGGTCAGTTCGGACTGGCCGTCACCGCCGACATCAGTCGACACATCCGATGCGGAGCCGAGACCATCGAGAGCAGTGCCGTCCATACCGAGAAGTACCCCATCCAGTTCGAGTAGTGACCCTGTGCGGCCGTGGAGAGAAGAAGACCACTGACCATGGTCGCACAGCATCCGACCGATCCGTCCGACGCTCGCCGTCTACTCCGCTTCCCGCACCCTCGCCATCAGCACGCGGGCGGCCTCGACGGGGTGCGTGTACGGCCACCAGTGGCCCGCATCGACCCGAACGACGCGTAGGTCGGGGATCCATCGATCGAGACCGTCGGTGAGGTTCGTCGACAGCATGCGGTCGTGGGTCGGTACGACCACGGTGGTCGGCACGTCGCATCGAGGGTCGGGTCCGCGGAGCACACGCCGCAACACGTTCGCCCGGTACAGACCGATGCCGCGCTGTTGGTCGGCCACCGTAGGAGTCGGCTCACCCTCGACATTCAGTCGCGCCAACAAATCCGGCACGCGTCTGCCGAGAACGGGCACATGAAACCCGAAGACGTACCAGGACCGGGCCAACTGCCCGACCAGCGAAGGCCATCGATGCGGCCGCACCAACCGCGCCCGCGCCACCTGCCGCAGATGATCCAGACTGGGTCCGGACACCGATGTGTACGACGCGAAGGTGGTGGTTGCCCGAGGCGAGGCCATCGCCTCCCACAGCTGTACCGACCCCCAGTCGTGGGCGAAGACGTGCACCTTCCCGGTGAGCTCAGGAATCGACTCGACCACCGCGAAGACATCCCGCGCCAGCTGCTCGATGGACACGTCCGCTGCGGGCTCGAGTGTGGACGCTCCACTGCCTCGCGTGTCGTACGCGATCACCCGGACCTGATCGCCGAGCTCGGCGATCAGCGGATCGAACACGTGACGGTTGTCGGGATAGCCGTGCACCAGCAGCACGGTCGAGCGCGCACCCGGGTTCCCGTATTCGAAGACAGGAAGCTCGGCACCGGAGATGCGCACCGTCCAGTGGGTCATCCGACGTCGCTCAGAGCGTGCAGAGTGCCTCCGCGCAACAGGTGAGCAATCATCCTCAGCCGCATGGCCTCCTGCTCGGGTTGCGGATGCACCACAGCTGCCAAGGCCTCGCCGTCGAGCAGGTGGACCACGGTGAAGATCACTGTCTCGAGCTGTCGTGGATCGATCACACCGGCCACCGGTAGCGTGCGAGCAAGTTCGGCGATCTGCTCATGATATCGAACGGTGAAGGGCTGCAGCCTCTCTCGCAGCTCGTCGTCGCTGCGCGCGGCAGTCAAGAGCTCGTACCACGCACCGTTGATCGGGGCGCGGCACGCAGCCCTGAGCAATTCGAGGCAATGTTCGATGGACGCGCTACCGAAACCGGACAGCCCATGACGGAACTCCACGAACTGGCGTCGCCGAACCTCGTCCGCTGCGGCGACGATCAGGTCGAGCCTGGTGTCGAAATGCCGGAACATGGCACCCGACGACACCCCTGCGCGGCCGACGATCTCATTGACACTGGTTGCGGCATAACCCTTCTCGCACAACGACACGATCGTCGCGTCGAGCAATTTTCCGATGGTCTCGGTCCGACGCTGTTGTTGACTCGGGCTCACACACGCTCCCGGCGACGAGGAGCCGTTGGGGTGCCTGCCCGCAGGAAGCTACCTGCCCGCTCGGACACACCGAACCAGGGCGCAAAGACACCGTCGGAGAACACCACTCGGCCCGCGACCAGAGTGGCGGTGACAGCGCGATCGTTGCGATTGACCATTCGACTCAGGCCACCGAACTCCGGCATGATCTCCTCCCGGTAGGCCAGCACATCCTCGTCCAGGCCCTCGGGATCGATGACGACGATGTCGGCACGATCCCCCACCCGTATATGTCCGGCGTCGACACCGTAGAAGTCGGCCAACTCGCCGCTGAGCTTGTGCACGGCCTTCTCGACCGTCATGAACGGCTTACGATCGCGCTGCGCATCGTGCACGCGGTGAAGCAACCGGATGCCGAAGTTGTAGAACGCCATGTTGCGCAGATGAGCGCCGGCGTCGGAGAAACCGACGGTCACCCCCGGCTGGTTGATCAGCTTGTCCATCTGCCGCTTGCGATGATTGGCAACAGTGGTGTGCCAGCGCAGCTTTCGGCCGTGCTCGACCACCAGATCGAGGAACGCGTCGACCACGTGCACACCGCGCTCGGCCGCGACCTCCGCGACGTTCTTGCCGACGACCGACGCGTCGGGGCACTCGGTGATCTCGGCGTCGGCGAAGTCCCGATGCCAGACGCGCGAGCTGAACTTCTTCTCGAAATCGGCACGGAACCACCGGCGGTATGCCTCGTCCGAGAGCAACTCGTTGCGGCCCAACTCTTCTCGCAGATGCAGCGCGGCGCGACCCGAACCGAACTCCTCGAACACCACCAGGTCGATGCCGTCGGAGTAGACGTCGAACGTGGTGGGTAGGTGCTGCCAGCGGAACTGACCCTTGCCCGGTCCGTTGACGATGCGAGCGAGCGGGCCGAAGATCCGATGGATCCAGGGCGACGCCTTGGCATCGGCCGCAGCCAGCAGCGAGATCTTGAGCGGAGTGCGCCCGATCCCGGTGGCCGAGGCGAGGAAGAACAGCATGTCGTATTTGGTGTTCAGGTTCGGGATGCTCTGCAACAACCGACCGCGTCGACGCAGAATCTTGTGCAGAGAACGGAATTCGCTCCAGCGCGCGTACGAGGACGGCAGGGAACGAGACCGGTATCGATCGCCGTCCAACTTGTCCCACGGGTTCGTCATGGTCGACATTCCGAGCAGCCCGGCGTCGAGCGCCTTCTCGAGCGCGTCGGACATGGCATGCCATTCCTCGCGGGTGGGCCTCTGACTGCGATCGGTCGAGCGGTCTAGGCCCATGACGTGTGCGCGTAGGTCCGAATGACCAACCAACGCAGCGATATTGGGGCCGAGGGGCAAGCGCTCGAGCGCTGCGATGTACTCGTCGGGGCTCGTCCACGTCTTGTGAGTATCGACGGCCTTGAGCACATGATCGCGCGGCAGCGCCTCGACCCGGCTGAACAGATCCGCGATGTCGACCGGAGTGGAGTAGAGCGTCGACAACGAACAGTTGCCCAGGAGAACCGTCGTGACCCCGTGCCGGACGGATTCTTCGAGGCCAGGCCCGACGAGCACCTCCGCGTCGTAATGGGTGTGCACGTCCACGAAGCCCGGCGTGACCCACTTGCCGGTGGCGTCGACCACCTCGGTCGCCGGGCCCGCCTCGAGCGGCGTGGAGGACACGGCCCGCACGACGCCGCCGACGATGCCCACATCGGCACGCACTCCTGGACCGCCTGATCCGTCGTAGACGGTGCCGCCGGTGATGACGACGTCGAACGAAATATTCGGGTTCATGTGACCTCCGTCATAGAATGACGAAACCATAACTTAGAGAGTGGTCACTCGCAATAGCCGAGAGCGGCTCGCTTCAGGCGTCGACAGCCTGACGACCGGCTCGTGCGGCCGCCAGTAGTTCGTGACGCCGACCTCGCAACGACAGGAGACCTCGGGCCATCTTCACGACGTCGGCGAAGGCAACCCGGCTGGGCTCGCTGCGATGCGATTCGGACAGGCGTACCGGCAACTCCACGGGACGGACACCGGCCAACTCCACCGCGTAGTCCAGCTCGGTGGTGAACAAGAAGCCTGGTTCGATCAGCTGCGGAGCCACCGCACGCAGCAGCGTGCCGTCGACGATGAACGTTCCCTGTGGGTCCCGCGTTCGAGTGCCGAGGACAATTCTGCGAAGTGACGTGAAACCGAAGGTCATCACTCCCCGGAGCAGTCCGCGTTCCACCGCAGACTCCGGGTGTGCCTTGGAGCCGATGGCCACCAATGGCGTCGACCCGGTTTCGGAGGCCAACTGCGCAGCCGCATCCAGATCGTCGAAACCGAACGGAAGATCGTCGGCGGTCAGCAGGACGCGGTCACCACGAGACTGCTCGACGCCGAGCCGAAGCGCATTGCCCATACCCTTGTCACTGGTCAGCACGTGGAGCGCGACAGCAGGATGAGTCCACCCGGCCTCGAGCCGAGCACAGATATCGGCAGTCGAATCGGTCGAACCGTTCTCGACCACGATGATCTCTGCAGTTCTTCCGGACAGGTACTCGACGAAAGCGTCGACAGTGGCCTCGATGACTCGGGCGGAATTGTGGGCCGGTATGACCACCGACAATTCGACCGCTTCCGGCCGCGAACTCGGAGCGGGACCAGAAACCACCGTCACCCTTTCAGCGCCTGTCGGATAGTGCGAACGGACGAAACACTACGCTGCAACGGACTGTTCCATGCCCACCGACCATCACCGACGAAGGCGTTTCGTGACTTCTGATCGCCCCTGGGCGGCGCGGGTACTCCCGCCCGCGGTTCTGGCCCTGACCGTCGCTCTGGCTGCCGCGGTACCCATGCTCACGAACCGATGGTTCTACTACTGGGACGACAGCGCGGCAGCATTCACTCCAGGCTGGCGAGTGATCGGCGAGAGACTGCTGTCGGGGTCATGGCCGACGTTGCTGCCCGAACTGTGGGCCGGCGGGAACGTCACCGCCGAAGCCCTCTACGGCACCTACAACCCGCTGCTGTTGGCCAACTCTGCCCTGATCGCGGCGATTCCCAATCTGGCCATCGGCATCACCCTGGTCAAGATGCAGTTCATGGCGATTCTCGCCGTCGGCGTCTATCTCCTGGCGAAGCAGTACGGCGCGCGCACGTCGATGGCGTTCGTCGCCGGTTTCGCGATGCCGTTCGCCGGCTACACGCTGTACTTCGACGCCTCGAGTTGGGCGTCGGGCCTGTTCGCTTTCGCGTGGATCCCACATGTCTGGTGGTCGACCAGGTCCGCTGCCCTCGGCCGAGTCAATCCCATCGTTCCCATTTTCTTCGGCTTCATGGCCATGACGACCGGCAACCCATACGGTGCCGTCGCGGTCGCCGTCGTGTATCTCGCTGTCATCGCAGAGGTCGTGGCGCTGGGCAACTATCGGCGCATCACATCGCTGATCGTCAGCGGAGTGTCCATCCTGGCGATGTCCTTGATCGTCTACCTCCCACTCGCCTTCACCACTGACGTGTCGGTGCGAAACCAGTCCGGAGTGTCCAACGACGGCACTCTCCGGCCCGGACTGGGCGATCTGATCAACGTCAGCAGCCCGACTCATCTGCCGATGGTCGAGTCCTTCGGGGCCAGCTTCATGACCGTCCCCATCGGGTACCTCGTCTGGTTCCTGGTGCCGCTGAGTCCGTGGATCCGATGGCGAACGCTCGGCAACCTGAAAACGAGCGCACTATCGCTGGCCGTCTTCGGCGGCATCTACGCAGTGTTGCTCCTCGGTCCATCGAACCTGTGGCTGTTCCGCTGGCCCATTCGGTTGATCGAGTACGGCCAACTGCCCCTGTTGGTTGTCACCGCCGTTGCGGCCAGCGCCGGATTGCATCGCGAGAGAATCCGACTGCGGGTCTCGATCACCGCAGCCCTGCTGGTGTTGCAGTTCTACCTGGCGTGGTCGAGCGTCCCTGACGACCTCGGCATCCATGCACTGGCACTGCTGGTCTGCGGCCTTCTGACGGTTGCCGCTGTCACCGCGGCCTTGCGGGCACCACGCGTGTTCGGCGGCGTCCTCATCGTAGGAATCGTTGCCACACTTGCACTCCAGACGAACGCGTGGTTCACAAGCAACGACAACGTGACACCGTGGCGTTTTCCTCGCCAGGTCGCGTTCCTGGAAGATCGCTTGGACAGCAGGTACACCGGCAACACTTTCGCGATCGCCGACACGGATTCCATTCCCGATGACGATCCGACGTCGCAATGGGGTGACCTGGTGTTCGGCAACGCGTGGCAAGCCTCCGGCGTTGACGCCGTGAACAGCTATGCCGGTATCAGTTACGAGGATTTCGTCGACGCACTGTGCCTCAATTACTACGGCGGAGTCACCTGCCCGGACGCAGTGGACAGATTGATGGCAACGGCACCCGGAACCGATGTGTCATGGGCGGATGCGCTCCGACTCGACACGATCATCGTTCAGAACAGCGGCCCCTACGGAGATCTGAGCGCGCTCGAGCAACTCCCCCTCGACCGATGGACGATCACCAACTCCGACGTCGTCACCGTCGCACACCGCAACACGCCGCTACCGTGGCCGGATGGACGACTGTCCGCTGTCGGCGACGGAGTCACCGTGCTTGCGGACGATGCCGAGACGGACACCCGAGAGACTGTGCAGTACAACGGTTCCGGAGTCGTCACGTTCGCGCTGCTCGCGTGGCCGGGGTGGACGGCCACCGTCGATGGGGCTCCCGCAGAGGTGCGCGCCACCGAGGGTGGCTTGCTGCAGGTGGTGCTGCCGGAGGGAGGCAGGACCGCGACGATCGAATACACCCCGCCGGGCACAGCCGGCGGGGTTGCACTGGCCGCCGGTGGACTCGTTCTTGCCCTCGCCCAGTCGGTCGTGGTCGGCGTCCGACGACGCCGTCCAGTCGATCAGTGAGCCGCCGCCCGCGTGGCTTCGTCCACCGCGCGGTGCGCCGGGAGGATCGAGTTGCGTTCTGCTGCAACATCTCCTGACCCGCCGACGAGGTCCAGGAAGTGGTTCAACTGAGCCGACAGCGGCTCCTCGCTGTACCTGATGGTCGGGATCTCGATGATCGTCTGCTGCTGATACCCGTCGCGGTCGGACGGCATGTCGTCGTCGATGTGCCGATAGACCGTGATGTCGCGGCGCAGCAGGTCGATCTCGATGAGCCGATCCGACTCGAGCAGCGACAGCTGGCGGATCTTGCGCTGGCTGATCCGACTCGCCGAAATCGTTGCGACAGCACCAGACTCGAACCGCAGAATCGCGTCTGCGCAGTCTTCGGCGTGGTTCTCCTTCGACGCAGCATGAAAGTAGCCGAACTCCCCAGCAACGGATTTCGGTTCGGAGCCGACGAACGATATAGCCAGATCCACGTCGTGAATGAGGAGATCGGTCGCCACTCCTGTCGAGATGCGCGATACGAACGGCGAATGCCGAATGCCGTTGACCTGCCATACGTCACCGGCGAACTCGCGAGCTGTGCGCACCGCCGGGTTGAATCGCTCCAGCAGACCGCACATCAACGGAATGTCCCCGGCGGCAGCCTTGCCCACCAACTCCGCGCTCTGATCGTACGTTGCAGCCAAGGGCTTTTCGACCAACACCGGCTTTCCGAGCTCGAGTACGCGCGAGGCGATGTCGTAATGAGCAGGAGTCGCGGCTGCGATGACCACTGCATCGATACCGGAGAGGTCGTCGAACTCCGCGGCCCAATCGCAGCCGAAGCGTTGGGCGACAGCCCGACCTTGACTCTCCCGTGGCTCGACGAGCACGGCGAGATCACACCGATCCGACTGTGCAATGACCCTGGCATGCAGAGAACCCATCCGACCCGAACCGACCAGCGCAACCCGAGGATTCATCACTGTCCCATCGCCGAACGGACAGCCGACACGACGGTGTCGACTTCATCGACAGTCAAGTTCGCATGCACCGGGATACTCAGGCATCGCTGCGAGACCGAGGTGGCAACCGGGGTGTCTTCGATGACGACGTTGGGATGCTGGCGGTAGCAGTCGTAGTCGTAGGCGGTCTTGGGGTAGTAGATGCCGCTACCCACGCCTGCGTCTGCAAGTCGCGAACCCAGTTCGTCTCGATCGATCGAGGCGTCCTCGTCGACCAGAATTGTGTACTGGTGCCAGACGTGCCCTCTGCGTTCGAGCTCTGCGGGAAGCGTCAGTCCGGTCACGTCCTTCAACCCGGTGGTGATCATGTCCGCGTTGCGCCGACGCTGCTCTACCTGGGCCCGGTATCCAGCCAACTGCGGAAGCCCGAGGCTGGCCTGCAGGTCGGTCATTCGATAGTTGTGCCCGACAACTTCGTATTGGTACCGCGCACGCATCCCCTGGTTGCGCAGGACTCGCAGACGATCGGCAACCGACGCGTCGTCGGTCGTGATCATGCCGCCCTCGGCGGTGGTCAGATTCTTCGTGGCGTAGAAGGAAAAGCAGCCGAGCCCGAACGTGCCGACTCCACGGCCGTCGAACGTCGCACCGTGCGCCTGCGCCGCATCCTCCACGATGGCGAGGCCGTGCTGTTGCGCGAGGTCGCCGAGCGCGGCCATGTCTGCAGATTGCCCATACAGATGAACCGGCATGAGCACCGAAGTGCGATCGGTGATCCGCGACGCCGCATCGGCGGGGTCGATATTGAAATCGTCCGCCGAAATATCGGCAAATCGGACAATGGCACCCGCGTCCAGAATTGCATTCAAGGTCGCCACGAAAGTGAACGGACTGGTCAAGACCTCGTCGCCAGGCTTCAGATCCTGAATTTCCAATGCTGCGCCGAGCGCCGTCGTACCGTTGTTCACTGCTATCGCGTGGTCAGCACCGACGAGCTCGGCGAACTGCTCCTCGAAGCGCTTGACCTTGGGGCCCTGCGCGACAATGCCCGAACGAAGGGTATCGAGCACTTCACGCTCGACATCTTCGCCGAAAACGACACTGGAAATTGCAATCACTGACTAACCCCTCGGACCGATCTGGGTGCGACGGAAACCGTACCGATTCGCATCTTTACCCGTTGACACTATCGCCTGCCATGAGGTCCCGGTCACAAGCCTTGCCGCGCGTAGCGTTATTTTCTACAACAACGCTGTAAAACCATCAGAAACGTGGGAGGCCGAATTCAGGTGCCGATCGACATAGGCCAGGACTGTCGAATCCACGAAACTGCCGTCATCGGCGACGGCGTCGTCATCGGCGACCGGGTCACCATCGGCCCCTTCGTAGTGCTCACCGGTCCGCTCGAGATCGGAAGCGGTTGCTGGATCGGCGCGCAGGCAGTGATCGGCGCACCGCCGGAGATCAACGGATTCGAGCACTTCTCCTCGTACTCCGAACCCAGCGTCGGGTGCGGCATCTTCATCGGCGAGAACACTGTCGTCCGCGAGCTCACCGCCGTGCACCAAGGAAGCGAGCGCCCGACGATGATCGGTGCCAACTCGTTCATCATGAATCGCATCTCGGTGGGTCACGACGTGCAACTCGGTGAGAACACGATCGCAGCGCCTGGCGTGACCTTCGGCGGCCACGTCACACTCGGCCACGGCTGCAACATGGGCATGAACAGCACCATCCATCAGCGTCGAGTGATGGGCGCGGGTGCCATGGTGGGGATGGGCGGCATAGCGACGAAAGACATCCCGCCGTTCGCCACCGTGGTAGGAAACCCGGGCGTCCTGCACGGGGCGAATTCCGTCGGTATGTCGAGGAAGGGCTACGCCGAATCGGACGTCGACGTTGTCGGTTCGGCGTATGCCAACGGTCGCCTTCCTGACCTGGCAGCGCTGAACGACGCGACCGCGACGGCCTTCGAGTGGTGGCGAAATCTGTCGACGAAGCCCTTGATCGGATGACCGAAGAGGTAGCCGCTTCGCGCGGAAAGAAGATTGCCGGCAACGTACTGCGCGTCGCGGTCACCGTGGCGATCGTCGTCGCCATCGTCTTGGCAGTGAGATCCCAGTGGTCCGAGGTCCGCGACACCATTCTGTCGCTGGGAATCTGGTCGCTTCTGGGGTCTTCGCTGCTGGTGTTTCTCGGCATGGGAGCTGCGGTCCGAGCCTGGCAACACGCGCTGGGGGCGCTGGAGTATCCGATCCCGGCATTCGACGCGGCACGCTGCTACCTGGTGGGCCAGCTGGGTAAGTATCTGCCGGGCAGCGTCTGGGCATTCGTTCTCCAGACCGAACTGGTCAGGCGGGCCGGGGTGACCAGAGCAGCCGGGTTCGTCGCCGTTCTCGTCACGGTCGGACTGAGCACCACATCTGCCCTCGTGGTCGGGCTTCTGGGTCTTCCCGCACTGTTCGACGTCAGCACCATCGCCGCGGTCGCAGTGATCGTGTTGGTACCGATCGCGTTGATCTGCGCCTACCCACCGATCCTGACTCGCCTGGTCAATCTCGCGCTGAAGCTTCTTCGCCGCGCGCCGCTGCAGTCCCCGCTGGCCACTCGCAAAATCGCTCTGTCGCTCGGCTGGTGTGCCGCCAGTTGGGTCCTCTACGGCACTCACCTGTGGATTCTTGCCTCGAGCTCCGCAGGTTTCCGGATCGGCGGGCTGGTGGAGTGCATCGGAGCGCTCGCACTCGGAATGTGTGCCGGAGTGCTCGTCGTCGTCGTGCCGTCCGGTATCGGTGTCCGAGAGGCCGTGGTGGTTGCAGCACTGTCGCCGTACATGGACGCGGGTGTCGCGTTGGGACTGGCACTGGCATCACGGCTGGTGTTCACCCTGTGCGAGGTGCTTGCAGGGGCGATCGCGGCCGCCTCCGGTTCACGAGCCCTGCGCAACATGTTGGTACACAGCGATTCTCGAGTCCCTGCCGCTCCCAGCCGGCCCTCCCCGAACTAACGGTTCAGGACGGACTCCTTGGACGCGTACACCGCCTCGGTGGCGTCCTTTTGCGGTCGCCACCACTGTTCGTTCTCGCGATACCAGTCGACAGTTGCTTTCAGGCCGGCACGGAAGTCGACGTAGGTTGGCGTCCAACCCAATTCGGTGCGGAGCTTGGTCGAGTCGATGGCATAGCGCAGGTCGTGGCCGGGGCGGTCGGTGACGAAATCGAAGGCGTCGGGTGCGTTGCCGGTTTCCTCGAGGATGGCTTCGAGGACGGTGCGATTGTTCGCTTCTCCGTCGGCTCCGATGAGGTAGGTCTCGCCGATGCGGCCGCCGTCGATGATGGCCCAGACGGCGCTGTTGTGATCGTCGACGTGAATCCAGTCGCGCACATTCTGACCTGCCCCGTAGAGCTTGGGGCGGGAACCGCTGAGGATGTTGGTGATCTGACGCGGGATGAACTTCTCCACGTGCTGATATGGGCCGTAGTTGTTGGAGCAGTTGGAGATGGTGGAGCGGACGCCGAAAGATCGGGTCCAGGCACGCACCAGCAGATCACTCGACGCTTTGGTCGACGAGTACGGGCTCGACGGGTTGTACGGGGTCGATTCGGTGAACCTCGCCGGATCGTCGAGTTCGAGGTCGCCGTAGACCTCGTCGGTGGAGATGTGGTGATAGCGGACGTCGTGTTCGCGGACCGCGTTGAGCAAGGTGGTGGTGCCGATGACGTTGGTGTGCACGAACGGCCACGGGTCGGTCAACGAGTTGTCGTTGTGGGATTCGGCGGCGAAGTGGACGACGAGATCCGTCTCGCGGACGAGGCGGTCGACGAGGTCGGCGTCGGCGATGTCGCCGTGCACGAACTCGATGCGATCCGCCACCGGGTCGAGGGAGGCCTTGTTGCCGGCGTAGGTGAGCTTGTCGAGCACGGTGACCTGGGAGTCGGGACGCTGCGCGAGGGTCTGATGTACGAAGTTCGCGCCGATGAACCCGGCCCCACCCGTGACAAGAATTCTCATGAACAGGCACTTTACCGGTGGATACTCGGGCGGGCCGTTCTTGTCGGGGTCCACAGGCCACTCCGGTAAGCGTGCCGCTGCACGGAATGCTCCACTCGACGCCCCCGCGGTGAGGATCCCGGCGACGAGACCGTCGAGTGGAGCAACAGTTGCGCCGCTCACGTGGTCGATTCGAGTGTCGGACGCGCGTGCTAGCTTCTGTTCGACTTCGGGGGGAGTACGTCAATGGGTCTCGGCAAAATTCTGATTCGTCTCGCGGCATCGGTAGCGCTGCTGTTCGGCCTCATGTGGGCAATTCCGCAGCTGGCGCCGGAGGTGCCGGAACCGTACAAGGGCGTGCAGGCTCTTCCGCCGGTGTCGCCGGACCCCACGGGCTCGGCGACCGCCCCGCCACCCCTGCCGCCGGGGTTTCCGTCGATGAACCGACCGCCACCGAAAATCGAGGTGCCCGACGGCCAGCCGCAGCCCATCGCCACCAAATTCGGCTGGACTTACGAAATACCGGCAGACTGGCGAAACTTCTCGACCGGAATCGCGGGTTGGTCGAACGATGGCAAGTCGGTCGTCTACGGTGCCAGCGCCGATTACGGCTACGGCTACTGCCCAGAAGTGGACGGGGCGTCGCTCGCCGAGTCCGGTATGACTGGCCGCAACGGGATGGACTTGCACGCCGCAGCACTGGACGCTGCCCGCGGCGCGGAAGTCGTCTTCGGCGACGACTCCGCTGCCCCACCACGCATCGAATACTCGGAGCCTCAGGACATCGAGGTCGATGGAGAGCCTGCCGTGCGATACACCGTTCGTGGCTCGGACATCCACGCCAGCGTGGAATGCAGCCCGACCGAGGCGACGTTCGACGTCGTGGCGATACCGGGATTCGCCACGGCAACCGTCGCGGTATTCATGGTTCAGCTCGACCAGAGCAACGAGGGCTCGCTGGACTACTCGACTGTGGACACCCTGATCTCGACACTGCGCAAGCCTGATTCGACGACGGGGCAGCCACGATGACCGAGGAGACATTCGAGGGCGATCCCTCGGAGATCGCCGGCCTCGGGAATCTTCTCGATCGCATCGGCGGCGAAACTCTGGCCGGTCATCATTATTTACTCGATCATGCGGGCATGAGCGAGAACGTGATTGGGCAGATTCTGCAGCGCCTCCAGCCGTATCTCGCAAGCTTTCAGGAGATGACACGCACTCGGCAGGTTCATCTGTCCACCAACTGCGGTGAAATGGGTGCCGAACTCAACAAGGCGGCATGGCTGTATGCCGATGAGGATCAGCGAAACTATGACCTGCTGAACGCTCACACAAGTGCGCCACCGATACCTGGCATCGATCGTGGCAACTCCGATCGTGCCGCGGTCGGCCATGTAGACGAATTCGACGGGGCAACCGATTACGGACGGCCCCACGGGATCGACTATCCCATCCCGAATCCCGTCGTCGACGACGTCCGAGACCTACTCGACGAAGCTGCGAGCTGGCTCGGAGAGATCGACAGAACGATCTTCGAGCTCTCCGGGTGGAGCCCTCTGAACGAGGCAACCATTCCGATCACCGGCAACTGGAACGAAATTCGCCGAATCGGTCAGGCGTACCAGATCGCGGGCGACGCGATGGAAGCTGCCGGTGGATCGTTTGCTGCAGGGGTGCGCCGCGTGGACAGCTACTGGAACGGCGCTGCCGCACAGGCATTCACCGACTATGCCGACCGACAACTGGCCGCAATGCGATGGGAAGGGCCTGCCGGACGGACGATCTCCGCAGTGTGCGGAGTGATATCCGAACAACTGCGCAACGCCGCCCTCGCCGTGGTGCGCAAGATCGTCGAATTGCTCGAGTCCGAAGTGGCCGTCGACAATGCTCGCGGCGCATTGAAGGTCGTGATCAAGAAGGTACCGGTGGTGGGCACCGCCTGGCAGGTCGAGAGCATCATCGAAATATGCTGGACAGCAATGGATCTGACCAAAGAGCTCATCGCGAAGATCGAGCAGGTGGTCGACGACTTCGGCGTGTTTCTCGACGCGCTCGGCGACCCCGAAGGCCAGGTGGGCAAGAAGATCGACGACACGTTGCGCCCCCTGAACGACTTCCTCGACTACGGCAAGCAATCTGTGGAAGCGGGAAAGACCGCGGATATCCGACCGGTACTCGACACTCCGGACGAGGACTTCTCTGTTGGCACCGGCGACGAACCATGGCGGGACGCATGATCGAGTCGCTGCCACCACACGCCCGAGCTGCGTACGACCGTCTGATGACATCCTGCAGTGAGCTCGAGGCCGCGCGCACGCGGGCCCTGAACACCGACCTGAAGGCTCAGCCGGGAACCCGACACGTCACGGCAGAATTGCTGGCTCGTCTGGCGTCGTCACCGCGGGCGTCGGCAGCAATGACTCGATTTGCCGATCGCGTCGCGTCGGGTGAATGCAGCTGGGAGCGCATCGAGTTGGAGGCGTCTCCGCTACCTCCTGAGGTCGACGAACTGAAGGGAGATCCGCAGATCGACTGGCCGGCCGAATGGCCGACACAGAACACTGAGGACGAGGTCGGAACTCAGCCGTACCGAATCCCGTGGGAATGAGCCACCAGCAGCGACGTCTCAGGAACGCGAGACAGTGCGTCCGGCGAAAGCCGCGAGGCGCTCATAAGCATTGGCCCCGTCCGGTGCGGGCTGCGCCGGGTGGAAAGCACCGGCGCGGCGTTCCTCGGTCAGATTCTCGGACATGAAGGCCATTCCCTCCTCCGCCACGGTCGAGTCGAAATCATCGGTGCCGCGACCGAGCGCGGTCGCGAGATCCCACGCGTGCACCGAGAATTCCGCTGCCACCATGCCGAGCGGCAGCGGCGAACCCGAATCGATCACTGCCAGCAGCTCATCGGTGCGCTCGGTCCACAGCGGGGTCGGGTCGGAGACGGACTGCGGCGAGATCGACCAATCGATGTCTTCGCCGCGGGCCATCGTCACCAACTGACCCGCCGTGTGCACCAGGTGGTCCGTCAGGTCGGCGACGGTCCACTCGGTACAGGGCGTCGCCGACGCTCTGGCATCGCCCTCAGCTGCCGCGAGAAGGGTGGTGACCTGCCTGATACCGGTTTCGATCTGGGTGCGGCTCGTCACGATCGTTGTCCTCGGTCCTCTCGGCGGGCGGGGTATGCGGCGAGCGTACGTGCACCTCATAGCTCACGCAGCGGAAACGGAGCAGGCACAACCGCGCGGTCGGCCGGAGGGTCTGGAAGACTTCGCCTTCATGCGGGGAATCATTCTGGCGGGCGGCACGGGCTCACGGCTTCATCCGATCACGATGGGAGTGAGCAAGCAGCTGGTCCCGGTCTACGACAAACCGATGATCTACTACCCGCTCTCGACCCTGATCCTCGCCGGTATCCGCGAGATCCTCATCATCACCACACCCCAGGACGCCGATCAGTTCACGCGCTTGCTCGGTGACGGCTCCCAATTCGGCATCTCACTGACCTACAAGGTCCAACACGAGCCCAACGGCCTCGCCCAAGCGTTCGTCCTCGGCGCCGAGCACATCGGCACCGACTCCGCCGCACTGGTGCTCGGCGACAACATCTTCTACGGCCCCGGCCTGGGCACCCAACTCTCACGCTTCGACACCATCGACGGCGGAGCCGTCTTCGCCTACGAGGTCTCCGACCCCACCGCCTACGGCGTCATCGAATTCGACGACAACCGCAAAGCCGTGTCGCTGGAAGAAAAACCCACCACCCCGAAATCGAACTACGCCGTCCCCGGCCTGTACTTCTACGACAACGACGTCATCGCCATCGCCCGCGACCTGCAGCCCTCCGCCCGTGGGGAATACGAGATCACCGACGTCAACCGCCACTATCTCGATGCCGGCCGCCTCCAAGTCGAAGTACTGCCCCGCGGCACTGCCTGGCTCGACACCGGCACCTTCGACTCCCTCCTCGACGCGTCGAACTACGTGCGCACCATCGAGCAACGCCAAGGACTCAAGATCGGGTCCCCCGAAGAAGTCGCCTGGCGGCGCGGATTCATCACCGACGACGAACTGCGCGCCCGAGCGGAGAAGCTCGTCAAATCCGGCTACGGCCGCTACCTACTGGATCTGATCGACCGAGGGAACCGATGACCTTTCGCGAGTTGAGCATTGCCGGCGCCTACGAGTACACCCCACGCCAGTTCGGTGACGACCGCGGCGTGTTCTTCGAATGGTTCAAAGCGTCGGCGTTCGAGGAGGCAACCGGGCGGTCGTTGGATCTGCTGCAGGCGAACTGCTCGGTCTCCGCTGCCGGGGTCCTTCGCGGGATCCACTTCACCACCAACCCACCCGGTCAGGCGAAATACGTCACCTGCGCCCGCGGAGCGTTCCTCGATGTCATCGTCGACCTCCGCGTCGGATCCCCGACGTTCGGGCAGTGGGACAGCGTGATCATCGACGACATCGACCGCAAAGCGGTCTTCCTCTCCGAAGGCCTCGGCCACGCCATCCTGTCTCTGGAAGACAATTCCACCGTCATGTACCTGTGCAGCCTGGAGTACACCCCGGCACTGGACCGCGACATCAACCCACTCGACCCTGCCCTGGGCATCGACTGGCCCACCACCGGCCGCGACGGCTCACCTCTGACCTACGAGCTCTCCGACAAGGACAAAGCCGCCCCCACCCTCGCCGAAGCCCTCGAAGCAGGGAACCTCCCTATCTTCTGAGTACATCGTCGTCGGGGCGACACCGCGGCCGTGCCGGCGTCGCCCCAACACCCGATGCTGTGCGCTGCGAAGGCTACGAACGATCTGTCCGTCGACCGCGCCTGCTCCACAAAGGCTGAGCCGCAGCAAGTTCCGTTTCTGTCGCAGTTCGGAACGGAGACGCGGACTGGTCGATCTGCGGGTGCGCAGTCTGCCCTCGTGTGGCTCGCAAACTGAGTACCACGGAGATCGCAAGAATCGACGAGATGACACCGAGCGAGACGGCGGTGGGGATGTAGAACACGTCCACCTTGAGTGCCATCTTGATGCCGACCCAAATCAGGACCAACGCCAATCCCACCTTCAGGTACACGAACCGGTGCATCAGGTCCGCGAGCAGGAAGTACATCGCGCGCAGGCCGAGAATCGCGAATGCGTTGGCGGTGAACACCAGGAAGGGGATGTCGGTGACGGCGAAGATCGCCGGGATGGAATCGACAGCGAAGACGATGTCGGTGACCTCGACGAGGACCAACACCGCCAGCAGCGGAGTGGCCAACGCGACGCCCCCGATGCGCACCACGAATTTCTGCCCGTAGAACGCGTCGGTCATGGGAACGTAGCGACGAAACAGCCGCAGAGCTCGAGACTGTTCGGGATCGAGGTGCTCGTTGCGTTGACGCACCATCCGGTAGCCGGTGAAGATCAAGAACGCAGCGAAGAGGTACAGCACCGCGCTGAAGCTGGCGATGAGGGCAGATCCCCCGGCTATGAAGATGCCGCGAAAGACCAGAGCACCGAGTACACCGAAGAACAGGACGCGGTGTTGCAGCTCTCTTGGCACCGCGAAATACGTGAAGATGATGGCCCACACGAATACGTTGTCGACCGCCAGCGACTTCTCGATCAGGTAGCCGGCGAAGTATTGCTGGCCGAACTCTGCACCGGCAGTGGCCCAGATCAGGACTCCGAAACCGACGCCGAAAGCGACCCAGATACCTGACCAGACGGCCGCTTCGCGCACTCCGATGACGTGTGCTCGCCTATGAGCGAACAAATCGACCGCGAGCATGGCGACGATGAAGCCGAGTACTGCCACCCAAGCCCAGAATGGAACGGACATGACAACCTCCAGTTCTATGAACTGGAGGTCTCTCCCGCCCGACGCGGGCCGCTCGCCGGGCCCGGATTGCCGGGCCGTGGTGACGACGAAGCTGCTGGGGGATACTCCCCTCCTGGGGCCATATTGAACCAGGACCTCGGCCCGGGATCAAGGATCCTTAGCGCACCACAATATCTACCGAATCTTGAAGATCACGAACCGCTGAACGAGGAAGTTGATGACCGTCGCCGTGCCCTGCGCGATGACGAAGGCCACGTTGGCGTACCAGAAGCCGTCGGGAAGGGCCTGGTAGAGCCAGGTGTAGATGCCGACCTGGACGGCGAAGGTGACTCCGTACAGCGCGACGACAGCGAGGAACCGGGCACGCGACGGTGCCGCGTTGAACGTCCACCGGCGGTTGATCAGGTACGCCGTTGTGGTGCCGAGCACGAAGCCGATCGCCTTGGCCAGCGTCACACCGACGCCGAACACGAAATGCAGGATCAGATTGACGCCCTGGTCGACGATTGCCGACAGCACACCCGTCGCCAAGAACCGCAGCACCTGCGTCTTGAGATCGAGGGCCGCGTCGGCGATGTTCTCGGTCAGCGGCAGCTCGACGGGTAGCGGGACGTGATGCTGCAACTCGTCGTCCTCGGGCGACCAGTCGTCGTCCGTCGAGCCTTCTTCTGCGGAGCGGTCGGGGGTGGACACGAGGACTGACACTAGCCGCTACCGCAATGCGGGTACCCTCTTGAGCGATGTCCACGACAGCCGACGACGCACTCTTCCCCCTGGAACCACAGGCCGGGAACACTGCGCCGCTACCCACGCAGACCCGCACACTCACCGGTTGGGGCCGCACTGCGCCCTCCACGGGAGAGGTGCTCTCGACCTCCGACCCCGAACTCATCGCGAACGCGGTCAAGCAGGTCGCCGAGCAGAACGACTCCAAGCCGGCCCACCTCCGACGCGGCGTCATCGCCCGCGGCCTCGGCCGCTCCTACGGTGACAATGCGCAGAACTCCGGCGGCCTGGTCATCGACATGAATGCCTTGAACGGCATTCACAGCATCGACGCGTCGACGCGGATCGTCGACGTCGACGGCGGCGTCAACCTCGACCAGCTGATGCGAGCGGCGCTGCCGTTCGGTCTGTGGGTACCGGTGTTGCCGGGTACTCGTCAGGTCACCATCGGTGGTGCCATCGGCACGGACATCCACGGCAAGAACCATCACAGCGCGGGTAGCTTCGGCAACCACGTCCGGTCGATGGAACTGCTCACCGCGGACGGTCAGATCCGCCACCTGACGCCGTCGGGCAAGAACGCCAAGCTCTTCTGGGCGACGGTCGGCGGCAACGGCCTGACCGGCATCATCCTGCGCGCGACCATCGAGATGACGCCGACGGAAACGGCCTACTTCATCGCCGACGGTGACGTCACCAGCACCCTCGACGAGACCATCGCCCTGCACAGCGACGGCAGCGAGAACAACTACGACTACTCGAGTGCCTGGTTCGACGCAGTCGCTCCGCCGCCCAAGCTCGGCCGCGCAGCCCTCTCCCGTGGATCGCTTGCAACGCTGGACCAGCTGCCCGCCAAACTTCAGAAGGACCCGCTGCGGTTCAACGCCAAACCGCTGGTGACGTTCCCGGACGTGTTCCCCAACGGCCTGGCCAACAAGTACACGTTCTCCGCCGTCGGCGAGGTCTGGTACCGCAAGGCAGGCAACTACCGGAACAAGGTGCAGTCCCTGACGGCGTTCTATCACCCACTGGACATGTTCGGCGAATGGAACCGCGCCTACGGCTCCAAGGGATTCCTGCAGTACCAGTTCGTTGTGCCACCGGAGGCCATCGACGAGTTCAAGAAGATCATCGTCGACATCCAGAAGTCCGGGCACTACTCGTTCCTCAACGTGTTCAAGCTGTTCGGACCCGGAAACAAAGCGCCACTGAGCTTTCCGATTCCCGGATGGAACATCTGCGTCGACTTCCCGATCAAGCCGGGCTTGAACGAATTCGTCCGCGAACTCGACAAGCGGGTGCTCGAATTCGGCGGTCGTCTCTACACCGCGAAGGACTCGCGCACCGACGCCGAGACCTTCCACTCGATGTACCCGCGGATCGACGAATGGATCAAGGTTCGCCGATCCGTTGACCCCACAGGCGTTTTCGCCTCCGATATGGCAAGAAGGTTGGAACTGCTGTGACGATAGATGCCGTCGGTAACCCCCAGACGATTCTGGTTCTGGGTGGCACCAGCGAGATCGGTCTCGCGATCACCGAGGAGTACCTGTCGAAGTCTCCGGCACGTGTCATCCTCGCTGCGCTGCCGAACGATCCGCTGCGCGAAAGCGCCGTCGCACAGCTGACGGCCAAGGGCGCGAAGGCCGTCGACGTCATCGACTTCGATGCACTCGACACCGCCTCGCACCCGAAAGTCATCGACGCGGCGTGGGCCAAGGGTGATGTCGACGTCGCCATCGTGGCTTTCGCCGTCGACTTCGATGCCGAGCAGCTCTGGCAGGACCAGCGCAAGGCCGTCCTCGCGGCGAACATCAACTACACCGCCTCCGTCTCGGTCGGCGTACTGCTGGGCGAGAAGATGAAGGCGCAGGCCTACGGCCGCATCATCGTCATGTCCTCAGTGGCAGGCGAGCGGGTACGTCGCTCCAACTTCGTGTACGGCTCCACCAAGGCCGGCCTCGACGGGTTCTACCTCGGACTCGGAGAAGCGTTGCGCGAGTTCGGACCTCGGGTCACCGTCGTTCGCCCAGGCATGGTGCGCACCAAGTTCAGCGCGCACGTCAAGGAAGCCCCGATGACGGTCGACAAGGAGGTCATTGCGAAGCTCGCGGTGAACGCGTCACGCAAGGGCACTCCCCTCATCTGGACTCCTGCGCCGTGGCGTCTGGTGATGATGGTGCTGCGGCACGTACCGCGGCCGATCTTCCGCAAGCTGCCCATCTGATTTCGATGACAATCGGGGTTGCACCGGCTCGCAGAACCGCCTCTGCCGTCGGCGAGATCGCTCTCGGTGTGCTCGTCGCAGTCGTGGTGGCGACGGTCGGGTTGTACGCCTTCTCACTGGTTCAGTGGCCTGCGTTCAACTCGTCCAACGTCACCCGCGCCATCACGACGCTCGGGCAGGTGGTTGCCGCAGCACTGTTCGCCGCGTCGATCTACCTGTACCGGATTCACAAGTGGCCGTGGATCGCTCGGCTCGCAGCGTGGATCGGGCTGAGCGGATTCGTCACCGTCACCCTCGGGATGCCGCTGGCTGCAACCAAGCTCTACCTGTTCGGCATCTCGGTCGACCAGGAGTTTCGCACCGAATACCTGACGCGGCTGACGGATTCGGCGTCGTTGCGCGACATGACGTACGCAGACATTCCGCCGTTCTACCCGGCGGGCTGGTTCTGGCTCGGGGGACGCGTCGGCAACCTGCTGGGCATGGACGGCTGGGAAGTGTTCAAGCCCTACGCAATCGGGCTGCTCGCCGTCACCGCTGTCGCGTCGTTCGTGCTGTGGAAGGCCCTGATCCGAGCCGACTGGGCCGTCGCCGTCAGCGCCGTCACCACCGCACTCGTCGTCGCCCACGCCTCCCCCGAGGCATACAGCGCCGTGATCGTGATGCTCTTCGCTCCCGCGCTCGTCCTCGCCTGGGGAGCGCTGCACCGCACCTCATCGGGTGGGTGGGGAGCGGTGGTCGGCACCGGGCTCTTCCTCGGCCTGGCCGCGACGTTCTACACCCTGTATCTCGGTCTGGCGGCGTTCACCGTCGTACTCATGGCGCTGTTCGCCGCCGTCCTCGCCTATCGCGAGCGGAAGTCCTGGAACGTACTGGTTCCCATCGCGATCAAGGTCGCCGCGATCGCCGCGATCTCGGGCCTCATCGCCGCGACCGTGTGGCTGCCGTACCTGGTCGAATTCCTGCGCGGCGCGCCGAGCACATCGGGCACGGCCCTGCACTACCTACCGGAAGCCGGTGCGACACTTCCGTTCCCGATGTTCGAGTTCTCCCTGATGGGCGTACTGTGCCTCATCGGCACGGTGTGGGTGGCGGTTCGATTCTCGTCCTCGCGCCGAGCGCAGGCACTCGGCGTCGGCGTCGTCTCCATCTACCTGTGGACGCTGCTCTCCATGGCCGCCACGGCCGCGGGCACCACGTTGCTCTCGTTCCGCCTCGAAGCCGTGCTGATCGTATTGCTGGGCAGCGCAGGAGTTTTCGGCTTCCTCGAAGGCAGCCACGCGATCTACCAGGCCATCAACGAGCCGCCGAAGTTCCGTATCGCCGCTGTCGTCGTAGCGGCCATCGGTGCCATGACCTACGCGCAGAACATCCCCCAGGTATTGCAGACCGAGATCACCGTCGCGTACTCCGACACCGACGGCGACGGCAACCGCGCCGACATGCGCCCACCGAGCGCGGTCTCGTACTACCGCGAGGTCGATGCCGCCCTGACCGAGCAAACCCAGCGTCCGCGCGACGAGACCGTCGTACTGACCGCGGACACGTCGTTCCTCAGCTACTACCCGTACTTCGGCTTTCAAGGACTGACCTCGCACTACGCCAACCCACTGGCGCAGTTCGATCAGCGAGCGGAGGCCATCGAGCAGTGGACCGAACTCGAGACACCCGATCAGTTGATCGACGCGCTCGACAACAGCCAGTGGCGTGCGCCCGACGCCTTCCTGTTCCGCCGCGGCGCGGACGGCTACACGTTGAGACTGGCCGAGGACGTCTACCCCAACGATCCGAACGTGCGCCGCTACACCGTCACCTTCCCCGAGTCACTGTTCGAGGATCCGCGCTTCACCGTGACCGACATCGGGCCCTTCGCGCTGGTGGTGCGCACGAGTTGAACGCGAACGCACTACCTCGGTGATGCGGTGTGAGATCGAAATTCCCTCGGTGAGCGTCCGGTCCATCGTGTGAAGGCGTGCGAGAAACTGGCGACGTCGCTGTAGCCGAGTTCGGCGGCGATCTCCCCTACCGTCACCGAACTGTCGAGCAGACGGACGGTCGCGCGCTCCTGAAGGAACGCCTGGCGCACCGCACGGAACGTGGTTCCCTCGTTGCCGAGCTTCCGTTTGAGGGAACTGGTCGAGATGGCCATTCTCCGTGCACAGTGCGCACTGTTCGTGCAGTCGCGGTCGGTGTCGAACAGCGCGCGCACGGTGTCCGTGTACGACTTCGCGCGACGGCCGTCGACAGCCTTCTTCAGTTCCGCGATCCCGAGTTGATACGACACCGAATCGGAGAACCGGCATGCCTCGGCGAGGATGGCCGCAGGCACGAAGACGAACGGTGACGGCGCATCGAACACGATCCGCCGGATCTCGTCGTCGTCGAGCGTATCCCGCACCGGCGTCGGGATATCGAGGTGAAGTTCGACCGCGTGCGCGGATCCGGCGAGCATGCCGATCAAACGAAGAAGGCACGAACCGGCGTACGCGACAGCAATGCTGTCGAGCCCGTCGTCCCCCGTGCGCCCGGCGAGTCCGATGGTCAACCCTCGATCGGTGTGGTGGATGTGCACGGCGAGAGCCGTGGAGATCAGAGGTAGGAACTCCAGCAACTCGACCATCTCTGCCACCGATCCGGCACTGATCAGCGGAAGACTGAGACGGCCGAACGACGTGGGCTGCACGTATCGCGCGAACGTCGCGCCGAGCCGGAACCCCAGTTGGCGGTCGAGTTCCGGGTACACCTCCCGAAACCACCGCAGCGGCACCTGGCCGTCGCGGGTGATCAGCTCCGTCATGCTGACGCCGTCACGCACCAAGATGCGTCGGAACGCCGCCTCGGCCCGCTCGCCCAGCGCGCCGCTACCGAGCAGCTGCGCGAAGGCGAGCGGGGGCACTCCGGACTCCTCGACTCCCACGTGAGCCAAATTAACAACAAATCGACGCGTTCGAGCCTGGTTCGGAAAGCCCGTCGCAGAGAGACTTGGAACACAGTTACTCAGCGAGGAGAACACCATGGCCAACGTCACCTTTGTCACGCACGACGGCGAGAAGCACGAGGCACCGCTGACCGAGGGCACATCCCTCATGCAGATTGCCGTCGACAACAACATCCCGGGTATCGACGGGGACTGCGGCGGCGAAGCAGCCTGCGGAACCTGTCACGTCGTTGTCGACGAGGCATGGAGCGACGTCGTCGGCACCAACGACGAGGTCGAGGAAGACATGCTCGCCATGAACCCCGAGCGTGAACCGACATCTCGGCTGTCGTGCCAGATGACCGCGCGCGAATCCTGGGACGGCTTGACGGTCCGCGTTCCCGAATTCCAGATCTGACCTGCGGACCGGAGGAGAGAACAATGAGTATCGCCGACACCGTCGCGACCACCGCGAGATCCATCATCCCGATGGAACTGCAGATCCGCGGCGCGCACCTCTACGACAAGACGCGCCGGATCGTGACCCGCACCGACGGCCAGGTCATGTTCACCGAGACCCCCATACCGCCGGTCGACGACGTCGATCTCGCCGATATCGACCTGAGTAACCCGTTTCTGTACCGCCAGGGACTCTGGAAGTCGTACTTCGAGCGCGTCCGCAACGAAGCGCCGGTGCACTTCCAGCCGAACAGCCCGTTCGGGCCTTTCTGGTCCGTCACCCGGCATGCGGACATCATCGCTGTCGACAAGAACCACAAGGTGTTCTCGGCGGAGCCGTTCATCATCATCGGCAAGCCCCCGCGCTTCATGGATATCGCCATGTTCATCGCGATGGACCCCCCGCGTCACGACTCTCAGCGCGCCGCGGTCCAAGGGGTGGTGGCCCCGAAGAACCTCCGCGAGATGGAGGACCTGATCCGGTCGCGGGTTCAGGAAGTCCTCGACGACCTTCCCGTGAACCAGCCGTTCGACTGGGTTCGCACGGTGTCCGTCGAACTCACGGCGCGGATGTTGGCGACGTTGCTCGATTTCCCGTACGAGCAGCGACACAAGCTCGTGGAGTGGTCGGACCTGGCGACGGCAATGGAACAGACCAACGGTGGCCCCTCGGACAACGACGAGGTATTCGGTGCCATGGTCGACGCGGCCAAGGGGCTGAGCGCTCTCTGGCACGACAAGGCCGCTCGGAAAGCAGCAGGAGAAGAGCCCGGCTTCGACCTGATCTCGTTGCTGCAAGCCAACGACGACACGAAGGACCTCATCGACCGGCCGCTGGAGTTCCTGGGAAATCTCACGCTGCTCATCGTCGGCGGTAACGACACCACACGTAACTCGATGAGCGGTGGAGTGTTGGCGCTCAACGAGTTTCCCGACCAGTTCGAGAAGCTGAAGGCGAATCCCGATCTCGTACCAGGCATGGTGTCCGAGATCATCCGCTGGCAGACCCCGCTGGCCTACATGCGCAGGATCGCGAAGGAAGACACGATCCTGAACGGCCAGTTCATCCGCAAGGGCGACAAGGTGGTCATGTGGTACGCCTCCGGCAACCGTGACGAGCGCGTGTTCGATCGGCCGGACGACTTCATCATCGACCGCAAGAACGCACGCAATCACATCGCATTCGGGTTCGGCGTGCACCGGTGCATGGGCAACAGACTCGCCGAGATGCAACTCCGAATCCTCTGGGAAGAACTTCTGACCAGGTTCGAGAACATCGAGGTGGTCGGGAAGCCCGAGTACGTGCAGTCGAACTTCGTGAGAGGCATTTCCAAGATGATGGTCACCCTCACCCCGAAGCAGCAGGCTTAAGTGAGCGCCGAGCGCGCGGTGATCGTCGGCGCCAGCCACGCCGGCGCTCAGCTCGCCGCACATCTGCGACGCGAGAAGTGGGCGGGGGACATAGTTCTCATCGGTGACGAGGGGACATTGCCCTACCAGCGGCCTCCCTTGTCGAAGGCGTATCTGGCCGGCACCTCGACCCTCGAGGCCATGGCCATCCGCGGAGCGGATTTCTACGACAAACAGAACATCGAGCTGGTCGATGGTTCGGTGACCAGCATCGATCGGGAGGCTCGCACGGTCACATTCGATACCGGAGTCACGCAGTCGTACAGCAAGCTCGCCCTGTGCACCGGCGCGCGAACTCGCCGATTGACAACTCCCGGAGCAGATTTGGCGGGCATTCACTACCTGCGCACCGCCGCCGACTCCGCATCGCTACGCTCGGCCGCGACGCCGGGCACACGGGTAGTCGTCGTCGGTGGCGGTTACATCGGTTTGGAAACCGCAGCGTCCCTCCGGGCATCGGGTCTCGACGTCACCGTCGTCGAGGCTGCGGAGCGAGTTCTCGAACGCGTCACCGCACCGGTGGTCTCGGAGTTCTTCACCCGAATCCACCGCGAGGCGGGCGTAGACATTCGAACGCGGGCTCTCGTGGAGGAGTTCCGCGGAGACAGCCATGTGCGCGAGGTCGTGCTGGCGGGCGGAGACACGCTACCGGCAGATCTGGTCGTCATCGGAGTGGGCATCGTGCCCAACACCGAACTCGCCGAATCAGCAGGAATCACCGTCGAGAACGGCATCGTCATCGATGATCGGGCACGCACCAACGATCCCGACATCGTCGCCGCCGGTGACTGCGCCTCCTACGACGTTCCACGCTACTCCCGACGCGCTCGCCTCGAATGCGTCTCCGCCGCAATCGAACACGCGAAGGTGGCGGCATCGACCATGACCGGAGGGTCCGCCACCATCACCGCGCTTCCGTGGTTCTGGTCCGACCAGTACGACCTCAAGCTTCAGATCGCCGGACTGGGCACCGGATACGACGAGGTCGTCATCGACGGCGACCCGGAGCGCGATCGCGACTTCACCTGCTACTACCTCCGCAGCAGCCAACTCATCGCCGCAGACTGCATCAACCGCCCGCGCGATTTCATGAACAGCAAGAAGAAAATCGCCGAGCATTCCACAATCGAACGCGCGGAATTGATCAAGTAGGTTGTATGTCGGCCCGCTCGTATTGCCGGGAGCCATCGATCCTCACCGTGTGACCCAGGTCGTTCGAGTTTTCGCCCATCGTGATCTTTCTGTAACCTCGACGCGATGACCACCCACGACCAGAGCGTTCTCGAGCGGCAGCCGACTACGGCACCGGCTCGACACTCCGGCGTCGGACGTGGTGACGTCGTTGCGGCCGTCGGATTTCTGATCGCCGCCGTGTATGTCCTGCAAGGCCAGTGGCGCAATCTCAGTGGCGGCTACCTCTACAACAGCGGCCAGGACCAGACGATGTGGGAGTGGTTCTTCTCCGTCGCCGCGCATTCGGTTGCTTCACTGGACAACCCGCTGTGGAGCGACCTGCAGAACTACCCGCTCGGGGTGAATCTGATGGCGAACACGGCGATGTTCGGTATCTCCATCCCGTTAGCCCCGATCACGTTGCTCTTCGGGCCCACCGTGACCTGGGCGATTGCCCTCACCGTCGGCCTGGCCGGCACCGCGTTCGCGTGGTACTGGCTGTTCTCTCGTCAGCTCAACGCGTCCAAGGGTGCCGCTGCCATGGGCGGTGCGCTGTGCGGCTTCGCACCCGGCGCAATCTCCCACGCCAACGGCCACCCCAATTTCGTGGTGCTGTTCCTGCTTCCGGTCATCGCCATGCTGGTCACGCGCATCGCCCACGGCGGCGGAACCACCAAGAACACCGTCGGACTGGGCCTGATCGTCGCGCTGCAGATCCTGCTCGGTGAAGAACCCCTGCTGATCTTCGCGATGTCGTTCGCTATTTTCGCCGTCGTCTACTACCTGTCGCGCCCGCGTTCGCTGTGGCCCGCCGTCCGCAACGCCGTTCCCCGACTCGCGGTGTCGGCCGGTATCGCGTTGACGCTCGTCGCATTTCCGCTGTGGTGGCAGTTCTTCGGCCCGCAGTCGTACTCGTTCCTCGAACACGGACCGATGGGCAACGACGCCAAGGCCCTGTTCCAATTCCCGACGCAATCCCTCGGCGGCGAGGCGACGCCGGGGCAGAACGTCCGCATCAACGCCACCGAGGAGAACGCGTACTTCGGTTGGCCGCTGCTGGTGCTGTGCCTCGTGGCAGCGGTGTGGATGTGGCGCGTCGCGTGCGCCCGCGCTGCCGCCGCGACCGCGATCGTCATGAGCGTGCTCTCGCTCGGTGCAACGCTGGTGATCGGCAAGGACGACACCGGCATCACGCTGCCGTGGACGAAGCTCGCCGAGTACCCACTCGTCGAGTCCGTGCTCGAGACCCGCTTCGCGTTGGGCGCGGTGCCCGCCCTGGCCCTGCTGCTCGTTCTGGCCACCGACCGCACCGTTCGCAACGGACTTCGCCCGCTGCCTGCGTTCTGGATCGCCGGACTCGCACTCGCCCTCGTGCCACTGATCCCGACACCGCTTCTTGCCGTCGACAAGACCCCGACCCCGCAGTTCTTCGCCGACGGCGACTGGGAGAACTACGTCGACGACGGTTCCGTCGTCACCGTTCCCCTGCCACGGCCCGAGGACGCGCGCCCGCTGCGCTGGCAGATGGACGCCGACATGGGCTTCAGGCTCGCCGCCGGATACTTCGTCGGACCGAGCGACAAAGAAGACAAGGTCGCCAAGTACGGGGCCGTCGACCGTCCGACGGCGTTGCTGCTCGGCTCGGTCTACGACTCGGGCAACGTCCCCGAGATCACCACGGATCAGCGCAGTCAGGCTGCGCAGGACATGGCCTTCTGGGAGGCCGACGTCGTGGTGCTGCCGCCGAGCAAGAACACCATAGCCCTGCGCACCACCGTCACCGATCTCCTCGGCGTGCAGCCGAGCTACACCGGCGGCGTGTGGGTGTGGGATGTGCGGACGCTCGTCCCCTAGCATCGTCGGCGTGCCCGAGACCGCTCCGAATCCGAAGACCGCCCGACTGGTAGCGATCGTCACCGGCATCATCGGGGCGATTCTGGCCATCGCGACTCCCCTGCTGCCGATTCAGCAGGACGTCGCGACCCTCTCGTGGCCGCAGAGCTCGTTCGGCAGCGTCAACGCCCCGCTGGTGAGCTACTCGCCCGTCGACCTCGAAGCGACCGTGCCGTGCAGCGCGGCCACTGCTCTCACCGACGGCGGCACGCTGATCTCCACCGCACCCATCGCAGCTGCGAAGACCGAGCAGAGGGCATTGATCGTGCGGGTCGACGACGGCCAACTGCAGGTGCTGCTGCGTGATCGTGTCCTCGCCGAGGTTCCCGTGTCCGAGCTGTCCGACGACTGCGCACTGACGGTGTCCTCGAACGCCACCAGCACGGTCGTCGACTTGGCCGGCGAGGCGAACACCGTGGAGGGCGACATCCGGCCGCAGGTCGTCGGCGTCTACACCGACCTCACGGCACCGGTCGACGGCCTGAACGTGCGCGCCGACATCGACTCGCGCTATTCCTCCAGCCCCACCACGGTTAAGTTGCTGGCGATGATCGTCGGCGCGCTCGCCGTCGTCGCCTCTCTGTTCGCGCTCCATCGCCTCGACAGCATGGACGGTCGACGCCACCGCCGATTCCTCCCCTCGCGTTGGAAGTCCATCACCGGCGTCGACGCCGTCGTGGTGGGCGTGCTGGTGCTGTGGCACTTCATCGGCGCGAACACCTCCGACGACGGCTACCTGCTCAACATGGCCCGCGTCTCCGAGAACGCCGGCTACATGGCCAACTACTTCCGCTGGTTCGGCGTCCCCGAAGCACCGTTCGGCATGCCGTACTACGACATGCTCGCCGCCCTCGCCAAGGTCAGCACCGCCAGCATCTGGATGCGCCTGCCCGCCACCATCGCGGCGCTGCTGTGCTGGCTGGTGATCAGCCGCGAGGTCATCCCCCGCCTGGGCCGCGCGGTCGTGACCAACCGGGTCGCGCTGTGGACCGCGGGATTCGTGTTCCTCGCCTTCTGGCTGCCCTACGACAACGGCCTGCGCCCCGAGCCGGTCATCGCCCTCGGCGCACTCCTCACGTGGTGCTCGATCGAACGCGCCATCGCCACCGGACGACTGCTGCCCGCCGCCGTCGGCACCCTGATCGCCGCGTTCTCGCTCGCCGCCGGACCCACCGGGTTGATCGCCGTCGCCGCCCTGCTCGCCGGCCTGCGCCCACTGGTGATGATCGTGGTCAAGCGTGCTCGCCAGGTGGGACTGCTCGCCGTTCTCGCGCCGCTGGTCGCGTCGGGACTGGCGGTGCTGATCGCGATCTTCGCCGACCAGACTCTGAGCACAGTCCTCGAAGCGACGCGCGTGCGCTCGGCCATCGGACCGAACGTGCCGTGGTTCGAGGAACGCGTCCGCTGGGACGCGTTGATGACCATCTCGCCCGACGGCTCGCTCGCCCGACGATTCGGCATGTTCGCGATGCTGCTGTGCATCGTCGTGTGCATCGCGGTGATGCTCCGCAAGAACGGACGCATCCCTGGTACCGCCACGGGGCCGTCGCGTCGGATCCTCGGAATCATCCTGGGCGCACTGGCTCTGATGATGTTCACGCCCACCAAGTGGACCCACCACTTCGGTGTGTACGCCGGTCTCGCGGCGTCGTTGGCCGCGTTGGCTGCCGTGGCCGTGACCGCGGCGACCGTCCGATCTCCGCGCAACAGAACGCTGTTCACCGCCGCTGTCCTGTTCCTGACGGCGGTGGCATTCACCAGCTCCAACGGGTGGTGGTACGTCTCGAGCTACGGGATTCCGTGGTTCGACAAACCGCCGTCCGTTGCCGGAAAGGGCTTTTCGACGATCCTGCTCGGACTGACGGTGCTGACGTTGCTCTACGCCGCCTATCAGCACGTCCGATTGCCTTATCGCAGAAAAGAACCCACCACGCGTCGACGCTTCGCGCCGTCCGCGCTGACCATCGTCGCCGGCGGGGTCGTCGCCTTCGAGGTGCTCTCGTTCGTCAAAGGCGCTGTGGCACAGTATCCGGCGTACTCCATCGCACGCTCGAACTTCTCCGCCCTCGCCGGAAACTCGTGCGGACTCGCCGGCGACGTACAGGTGGAAACCGATGTCAACGGCTCGGTCCTGCAACCGATCGATCCCGCAGCCGACGCATTGGGTGCCGGTGGAAATACCGGATTCACCCCCGACGGTGTCGCCCGAGACCTGACGGCAGACTCCGAGGACACCGCGCAGGGCAGCGCCAACTCGATCCGCCCCGAGGACTCCGAACAGAGTGCGGCGGCCACCTCGTCGAACTCGGCGGGCACCTCCGGTGGAACCAACGAGAACGTCGGAATCAACGGCAGCGCGGTCGCTCTGCCGTTCGGACTCGATCCGAGCACCACACCGGTACTCGGCAGCTTCGGAGCCACCGAGCCTGCATCCCTGACCTCCGGTTGGTATTCGCTGCCTGACGAGGGCGACCTGATCGCCATCGCCGCCGCCGGCCGCATCCGCTCGGTGGACAAGGACGGCATCGTCACCGAAGGCCAACGCGTCGAACTGGAATACGGACGCCGCGACGGCGATGACGTGCTCGCGCTGGGACGGATCACCCCACTCGACATCGGTCCGTCGCCGTCGTGGCGCAACCTGCGGGTCCCGATGAACGACCTGCCTGCCGACGCGGACGTCGTGCGTATCGTCGCCGAGGACAACGACCTGGCCGGCGATCAATGGCTCGCCGTCACCCCGCCGCGCGTGCCGAAGACACAGACGCTGAACTCGTTGGTCGGATCGACCGATCCGGTGTTGCTGGACTGGGCCGTCGGACTCGCGTTTCCGTGCCAGCGCCCGTTCGATCATCGCGACGGCGTCGCCGAGGTACCGGAGTACCGGATTCTGCCCGACCGCACCGGTGCCGAATCCACCAATGCCTGGCAGGACTCCATCGGCGGCGGCCCGCTCGGTTGGACCGAACTGCTGCTCGGTGCGCAGACACTGCCGTCGTACCTCGCCGACGACTATGCCCGAGATTGGGGATCGATCGAGAGATACATGCCACTCGATCCTGACGCGACGACGGCCGAGATCACCGTCGAGCAGCAGACTCGGTCCGGATTGGCCAGCGACGGACCGATGAAAACCGACTGATCGCCTGGTTTCAGGATTATTCCCGGGGACGGTGCCTGTGTGACCTCTTCGTCACGCTCGCCTAACATCGACTCTCGTGCCCGACGTCGTGACAGATTCATCAGCTGGTCCGCCCGTCCCCGCTCCGCTGCGAGCCTCGGACGAACTTCGTGCTCAGGTGCGAGTTCCCCGGCTGATCGCCATGGTGGCCGGCGTGCTCGGCGTGCTGTTCGCGCTGATCACTCCGTTTGCACCCGTCACCCAGACCACCGCCACCATCGAATGGCCCCAGAACGGGCTCCTGCAGGACGTGAACGCTCCTCTGGTGTCCCAGGCACCTCTGAGCCTGACTGCGACCCTCCCGTGCTCTGCCGTCGCCTCGCTCCCCGCGTCGGGCGGGCTGTTGCTGGCGACGGCTCCCCCGCAGGGTGAAGGCGCGGCACTGAACAGTCTGTTCGTTCGCGTCGGCGAAGCGAACGTGGATGTTCTCGACCGAAACGTCGTCGTCGCGACGGCACCTCGCGCCGACGTCCAGAGCACCCGCTGCGCGGCCATCGAGATCACCTCGAACGACGAGTACACCTCGGCGGCCTTCACCGGACTGACCGACGACGACGGCCAGCCTCTGCAGGGCAGGCTCGACGGCGACCTGCGCCCCCAGGTCGTCGGCATCTTCAGCGATCTCAGCGGCGCGGCTCCGGCCGACATGTCCGTGACCGTCGACGTCGACTCCCGCTTCTCGTCGACGCCGACGCTGCTCAAATCTCTGATCATGATCCTCGCGATCGCGTGCACCCTGTTGGCAATCGGCGCTCTCGGCCGGCTCGACGGCACCGACGGCCGCGCGCACCGCCGCTTCTTCCCCTCCCACTGGTGGAAGTTCACCGGCGTCGACGTCACCGTCCTCGGCGTGCTGGTGGGCTGGCACTTCGTCGGCGCGAACACCTCCGACGACGGCTACCTGCTCACGATGGCCCGCGCCGCGGACCACTCCGGCTACATGGCCAACTACTTCCGCTGGTTCGGCGTCCCCGAGGCCCCGTTCGGCTGGTACTACGACGTACTCGCAGTCTTCGCCAAAATCTCGACCGCCAGCCCATGGATGCGGCTGCCCGCCCTCATCGCAGGCGTCCTCTGCTGGATGGTGATCAGCCGTGAGGTGGTGCCACGCCTCGGCCGCGCCGTCCGCAAATCCAACGTCGCCCTGTGGACCGGCGGACTGGTGTTCCTCGCGTTCTGGCTGCCGTACAACAACGGTCTGCGTCCCGAACCGATCGTCGCCCTCGGCGCATTGCTCACCTGGTGCTCGGTGGAACGATCGATCGCCACCGGCCGACTGCTCCCCGCCGCCGCAGCATGTCTCATCGGAGCCTTCACCCTCGCCGCAGCGCCGACCGGATTGATGTGTGTGGCAGCACTTCTCGCGGGGGCTCGCCCCATCGCACGCATCGTCGTCCGACGCCACCGCCAGGTCGGCACCCTCGCGATGCTCGCACCGTTGGCTGCGGCAGGCGTACTGGTACTCGTCGTCGTCTTCGCCGACCAGACGTACGCGACGGTCATCGAGTCCACCCGAGTCCGCACCATCATCGGCCCCAACGAGGCCTGGTACCAGGACTTCCTGCGTTACTACTACCTCTTCGTCCAGACCGTCGACGGCTCGGTCGCACGCCGCTTCGCGTTCCTGACGATGATCCTGTGCCTGTTCACGACGCTGTTCGTGCTGCTTCGCCGCCGACGCATCCCCGGCATCTCGAACGGACCGGCGTGGCGGCTCCTCGGCGTCGTCCTCGGCACCATCTTCTTCATGATGTTCAACCCCACCAAGTGGACTCACCACTTCGGTTCCTACGCCGGAATCGCCGGTGGCCTGGCCGCGTTGACGGCCGTCGCCGTCTCGGCCAGCGCCCTGCGTTCGCGACGCAACCGGTCGTTGTTCGCAGCGGGGCTCATGTTCGTTCTCGCACTGTCGTTCTCGGGCATCAACGGCTACTGGTACGTCTCGAGCTACGGCGTGCCGTGGTTCGACAAGACGGTGTCGCTGAGCGGCAACGAATCGGGCACCCTGTTCCTCATCCTCTTCGGACTGGTCCTCGCCGTCGCGGCGTTCCAGTACCTCCGCGAGGGATACGCTCCGGCACAACCGAAGCCGACGTCCGCGCGCGGCAAGCGAATCCGAAAGTTCGCCGCTGCGCCGCTGACCGTCATCGCCGGAATCATGGTGCTGTTCGAGGTGCTCTCGCTCGTCAAGGGAGCCGTCTCCCAGTACCCCGCCTACTCGCTCGCCCGCTCGAATGTGCAGTCCGTCCTCGGCAATTCGTGCGGACTGGCCAACGACGTGCTCGTCGAGCCGAACCCCAACGCGGGTGTACTGAGCCCACTGCCGGAGGAGTTCGACCCCGTCGCAGGCCCCCTCGGCGGATCGAGCTCCACCCTGCGCAACTTCACTGCCAACGGCGTGCCTAGTGACCTCAGCGCCGACGCCGTGGAAGTCAAACCAGGACAGGGCAACACCGACCAACAAGCCGTCGGACCCGCCTTCGAGGAAGGCCAGAGCTCCGGAACCGCAGGAGGCACCGGCGAAGTCGGTGTCAACGGCTCGTCCGCCGCCCTGCCCTTCGGACTCGACCCGGCCACCACACCGGTACTCGGCTCGTACCAGGAGGGCATCCAGGAGCCCGCGGAGGCGACGTCGAGCTGGTACCAACTACCCGCTCGTAGCGACGATGCTCCCCTGGTCGTCTTCTCCGCAGCCGGCCGCATCTGGTCCTACGACGACACCGGAGCCCTCACCTACGGACAGTCCCTGCTGCTCGAATACGGCAAGCGTCAGCCCGACGGCAGCGTCCAGGCCCAGGGCACCTACCTGCCCCGCGACATCGGACCCGCACCCTCGTGGCGCAACCTCCGAATCCCGTTGGCGGACATCGGACCCGACGCCGACGCCGTCCGCATCGTCGCCAACGACCCCAACCTCACCGGCGACCAATGGCTCGCGTTCACCCCGCCACGGGTGCCGGTGATGGAGACCCTGAACTCCCTCATCGGCAGTGATCAGCCCGTGCTGCTCGACTGGGCCGTCGGACTGCAGTTCCCGTGCCAGCGACCCTTCGACCACCGATACGGCGTCGCCGAGGTACCCGAATACCGCATCCTCCCCGACCGCCCACTCGCCGTCAGCTCCACCGACACCTGGCAATCCGGCGAGAACGGCGGCCCCCTCGGCTGGTCCGAACTGCTCGCCAAGCCCGTCACCATCCCCACCTACCTCGAAAACGACTGGGCGAGGGACTGGGGTTCGTTGGAGCGCTACGAGCAGTACTACCCGAGCGCTGTGCCCGCTGAACTCGACACCAACGAAGTGACCCGATCGGGCTTCTATCAAGACGGCCAATTGCGAGTATTCGAGGACTGATCGCCCGCCCCCGCCGCGTCAATGGACCCTTGCACACGTCTCGACCGTGCAAGGGTCCATCCACGTCTCGGCCTGTAGTGGGTCAATGGACCGTTGCATACGTCTGAGCGCGTAGATGGTCCATTCACGCTGCCGTAGGGCTTCGCTCGCGGACGCTATCGGACTCCATCGGCCGCCCTTAGCATCCGAGTCCGACAGCGTCGTCCGGCTCGAGACTGGTCACAGCCAATCCATCCACAGACTCGCCGTCCATCCACAGACATCCTGAGACAGCGTCGAAACACGACGAACGTGTCGGTGTCGAATTCCACTCTTCGGGCATGAAAAGACGACTGTGGAACGCAGAATCATTGTTCGACCTGAGCTCGACCGGCGTCGTGACGCGACGGCAGCTTCGCGAGGCGGGCGTCAGCGACGCTGCGATCGACGGCAGGTGCGCAGCCGGCGGTCCGTGGCAGCGGTTGCTACCGGGAGTCGTACTGCTGCGCAACGGACATCCGTCGACGCTCGAGCGCTCGGCCGCGGCGCTCGCATACGGCGGAGCGACGAGCATGATCACCGGCTGCGTCGGACTCGATTCGTTCGGATACGGGGCCAACGGATCCGCCGGGGAGGTTCATCTGCTGCTACCCGCGGAGATGCGTCGGGCATCGGTGTCATTCGTCCGAGCAGAGCGGACATGGCGGCTTCCCGAGTCGATCACCAAGGGCAGCATCCGAGTTGCTCCTTTGGTGCGTTCACTTGTCGACGCCACGCGAGCCGCGAAATCCGAGGCACGGTGCGTCGCCCTGCTGACCGAGGTGCTCCAACGAGACGGCGTGACCATCGACGAGATCGCCGCCGAATTGGCCGAAGGGCCGCGCCGCTACAGCGCGCTCACCCGCCGTGTACTTCTCGAGTTGCGGGACAACGCGCACTCGGTGGCGGAACTCGAAGACCAACGCCTGTACAGAACCAGCGGACTGCCTTCGATGACTCACAACTGCGACATCTACGCCCGCAACGGAGAGTTCATCGCCAATACCGACGGGTGGATCGACACCGTGGCGCTGGCACGTGAAATCGATTCCGTGGCCCATCATCTGTCACCGGCCGACTACCAGCGGACCCAAGCCCGACGTAACCGAATGCAGGCCCACGGTCTGATCGTCGTATCCCATTCAC
The DNA here is from genome assembly GCF_038069675.1 of Rhodococcoides navarretei. Taxonomy (NCBI): domain Bacteria; kingdom Bacillati; phylum Actinomycetota; class Actinomycetes; order Mycobacteriales; family Nocardiaceae; genus Rhodococcoides; species Rhodococcoides navarretei. The sequence goes on along the minus strand of NZ_JBBPCN010000001.1, from coordinate 231,864 downwards.
CGCAAGACATCCGCGATCGGCCGACACAGGTGCTCGACGACTTACGGATGAACTACCAACATGCTCTCGCCAGACCTCGACCGGATGTCGTGATGCTTCCGCGCGAATCGACCGCGTGAATGGACCATCGGACACGTCTGACCGGTGCAGTGGTCCATCGACGCAGGCGACGCCCGCACGTGAATGAACCATCGCATACGTCTGACCGGTGCAGTGGTCCATTGACGCGAACGGGAGCGAAGCGACCCCCGAGGGACGAAGGACCGCCGAAGTTCAGTTCTCTAGATGGGGAGCAACGAGTGCTTACGCGGACTCTTGTGCACTTCCTTGTCCTTCAGAATGTGCAGGGCCTTGCGGATTTCGAGGCGGGTGCTCGACGGCTCGATGACCGCATCGATGTAGCCACGCTCGGCGGCGATCCAGGGTGTTGCGACATGCTCGTTGTAGAAGTTGATGAGCTGCTTGCGCAGGGCCGGAGCGTTCTCGCCCGCCTCGGCGAGTTGCTTGCGACTCATGATGTTGATGGCACCTTCGGCACCCATGACGGCGATGCGAGCCGTCGGCCAGGCGAGGTTGATGTCGGATCCGAGCTGCTTGGAGCCCATCACCGCGTATCCGCCGCCGTAGGACTTGCGAATCACGACAGTCAGTTTCGGCACCGTCGCTTCGACGAACGAGAAGATGAAGCGACCACCGCGATGGATGACGCCGAGGGTTTCCTGATCGACGCCGGGCAGGAAGCCGGGTGTGTCGACGAGAAAGATGATCGGGATGTTGTAGGCATCGCTGAGACGGATGAACCGAGCGCATTTGTCTGCTGCCTTGGCGTCGAGTGCCCCGGACAGATGCATCGGCTGATTGCCGACGATTCCCACCGGCCGACCGTCGACGCGGGCGAAGCCGGTGATGACGTTCGGTGCCGTCTGGCCGGACAGTTCGTGGAATTCACCGTCGTCGAAGATGCGCAGGATGATGTCGTGCATGTCGTAGCCGGCGTTGTCGGCGTCGGGCATGAACGAGTCGAGCTTGCGGTCGGATTCGGTGATCTCCGGCTCGAGCCCCGGGTTGATCACCGGTGCTTCTTCCTGGCAGCTCGACGGCATGTAGCTCAGGTAGTTCCGGATCCAGTCGAACGCGGCCTTCTCGTCGGCAGCGACGTGGTGCACGTTGCCGTTGATGGCCTGGACGCGGGCACTGCCCAGTTCGTCGAGGCTGACGTCCTCACCGGTGACGGACTTGATGACGTCCGGTCCGGTGACGAACATGTACGCCTCTTCGGTGGCGACGACGATGTCGGTGTTGATCGGTGCGTACACCGCGCCACCGGCGCACTTACCGAGGATCAGCGAGATCTGCGGGCACAGGCCGGACAGCGCTTCGTGGCGTCGGCCCAGTTCGGCGTACCACGCGAGGGAGGTGACAGCGTCCTGCACACGAGCTCCACCGGAGTCGTTGATGCCGACGACCGGGCAGCCCATCTTGATCGCGAAGTCCATGATGCCGGCGACCTTGCGGCCGAACATCTCGCCGACGGTGCCACCGAACACGGTCTGATCGTGCGAGAACACGGCGATCGGACGGCCGTCGACGGTTCCGTGGCCGGTGACGACGCCGTCGCTGTACAGAGCACCGGGATCGTTCGGGGCCTTCACCAATGCGCCGATCTCGACGAAGCTGCCGGGATCGAGCAACGAATTGACGCGATCGCGAGCACTGGGAATGCCCTTCTTCGCACGCTTCGCTATCCCGATCTCGCCGGCCGGTTCCTTGGCCAGTTCGAGCCTCGCCCGTAGTTCGGCCAACTTCTCCGCAGTGGTGCCACTCAAGATCTACGCTCCGGTTCTTGCAGACTCGATGTTCTCGAGCGTCTTCGACAAATGGGCCGCAATTTTTCCAATGTACGGCTCGTCGACGACGGCGAGGTGATCGCCTCCGACGTACACGATCTCGAGGTCCTTCACCACCGGTCCCCAACCACCGTGCTCTTCGCGGGTGGCGTACGCAGGCTCGAGAGCGATCGCATCGTCGTGGTACTTGTCGGCCAGGTACAGCGTCACGTGTCCGCCGTACTCCTTGAGCTCGGCCGTCTGGATAGCCCGATTGTCGAGCCACGACGTCCGCTGATGCTCGATGATGCCGCCGGGAATCTTAGCCCCACTGAGCTTGACCAGATCGGTGATGATCCGAATCTGGCCCTCGTCGTCGGAGTCGACCAACTTGTCGTACGGGATCGGGTAGTCGACGTTGTACGTCTTCTTCGCGAACGCCGCGTACCGCTCCCAGCGCTTACGGACTTCGTCCTTGGTATCGGGAATCGCAGTGCCGGGCATGACGGTATCGAGCAGCCCGACGTAGGCGACCTCGATACCTTCCTCTTCCATCTGACGTGCCACCTCGTAGGCGAGGATGCCGCCGAGCGACCAGCCGACGAACACGTACGGCCCCTCGGGCTGGATCGCCTTGATCAGCGGCACGTACTCCGCGGCTCGCACGGCGATGGGGCCTTCGACGCGCTCCAGTCCGTACATCGGAGTGCCTGCCGGCAGCTTCCGCAGCAGCGGCTCGTAGGCGACGGTGGAGCTACCCGCCGAGTGAAACGCGAACACCGGTGTGGCGGTGGATCCTTCGGGCCGAGCACGCAGGTTGCGTACGACGCCGTCGATCTCACCGTCTTCGAGGTGCGGGCGCACCTTGTCGGCCAACTGCTCGATGGTTTCCGAATCCAACACGTCGTCGAAGGTGATTTCGCCGCCGGCCCGCTCGGTCAGACGGGCGGCCAGCTTCTCGGCCGTCTCGTCGTCGAGGATCGGCAGGGTGTTGAAGATGCCCTTGGCCGATTCCTTCGTCACCACCGCCCATGTCGCGAACGTCATCCGCTCGGCGTTGTCGCGCGGGGGCACATCGGAACCGGCGGCCTCGGCGAACGCTTCCTTGCCGCCCAGGTCGGTCTGCGCTGCGGCGGCCGGAGCCGGTGCAGCGACTGCGGGCGCTTCCTCGGCAACCGGAGCAGTCGCCTGAACCGGTGCAGCCTCGACGGCCGCCTGCTCGGCGGCTTGCTCGGCCGCTTTCTCCGCTGCCTGCTTGTCTGCCAGCGCCTGCACCTCGTCGCGGTTCTCGATCGCGTAGCGCAGGTACTTCTCCACCTCACGCAGGTTCGCGTCACGCACGGCCTGCAATTGCACTGTGGGAATGTCGAATTCGTACTCCACCCGGTTCTTGATGCGGACGGCGCTGAGCGAATCGAGACCCAGCTCGATCAGTGGAACCTCCGGCGGAAGATCCTCGGGTGCGTAGCCCATCGACTCGGCGACGATGATCGCCAGGCGGTCTTCGAGCTTCTGGTTGCCGTTGGGATCCCAGCGATCACCGAACGTCTCGACGACCTCGGGCAGCTCTTCCATCGGCGACGAACTCTGCTGCTCCACGGCCACAACGGGTTCCGGACGCACATCACCGGAGGTGACGACGGCCTCGTGCAGCAGCGTGAAGGCCGAACCCTCGTGTGCGTGCACCTGAACCGACGCGCCACCGAGGTGCGAGGTCAACGTGGTGACAACCGTGCCGACCTTCGGCACGGCCGCATGGGACACCGAAACACCCAGTGCCACATCGGAGAACACCTGCGATGCGGCGGCCGTGACCAGTGCATCGAAATCGGCGACGGCCGAGGCCTGAACTTCCCACACGTGGCGGCCATCAGGCAGGGCGACTCGTGCACCGGGAACTCGTGCATTGCCGCTGGAGCTGACCTGCGAATTGAGCCAGAACTCCTTGCGCAGGTATGCAGTTCGCGGAATCGGCGCGTACGGTCCGGACTCGAACAGGGTCGCCAGTTCCAGTGCGTGTCCGTGGACGTAGAGCTGCGCCAGAGCGGCGAGGAAGGTCTCGGACTCGTCTTCCTTGCGCTTGAGCGTCGGAATCAGAGTCGAATCGGCGACGCCTGCAGCCCATGCCGTGGCGGCCACCGACATCAACGCGACGGGGTTCGGAGCGAGCTCGACGAACGTCGTGTGGCCATCTCCCACAGCAACATTGACGGCCTGCGTGAACCAGACCGGGTGACGCATACCCTTCGTCCAGTAGTCGACGCCATGGATCGCCGCATGCCCGACGCGATAGTGGGCCTCACGATCGACCGACGAGTAGACCCCGGCAGTGAGTGTGGTGGGTTCGATTCCGGCGAGTTCGGCGGCCAGCTCACCGAGCAGGACGTCGACGGCCGCGGTGTGGCCTGCTCCCTTGACGTCGAGCAGACGGGCCATCTTGCCTGCGGCCTCGGCCATCTCGACGAGGGCCTCGACCTCGGCGCGCGGTCCACCGACGGTGGTGTGCGTCGGTGCGGCGTAGACGCAGGGCTCGACATTGGGGAACTGGTCGGTGAGTGTCTTGACCTCGTCCGGGGTGTACTCGACCAGAGCCATAGCACCCTGCGATGCCGGTCCGAGTCCGTCCTGGCCCTCGGCCAGCAGGCGCGAGCGGGCGTAGATGATGCGGACGGCGTCTTCGAGGTTCAGGCCTCCGGCGACGTACGCTGCCGCGACCTCACCCATCGAGTGTCCGATGACGGCCGACGGCTCGGCACCGTGTGCGCGAAGCGTTGCGGCCAAGGCGATCTGGATGACGAAGATGGCGACCTGGGAGTTCTCGAACTCGTAGGTCTGCGAGTCGTCGAGGATGATGTCGCGGATGGAGTAGCCGGCCTCGTCGACGAGCAGCTCGTCCACCTTGTCCACCTCGGCGGCGAACACGGTGTTGGTGCGGTACAGCCGCGAGGCCATCTTGCGGTGCTGCGAGCCGAAGCCGGAGAACACCCACACCGCGCCGTTGGACGCGGGTGAATCGGCGGAGAACACGCCAGGGCCCGGCTTGCCGGCGGCGATGGCGCGAAGGCCGGCGATGGCCTCGGCGGTGGTGGATGCGAGAACCACTGCGCGCGAACGCCCGTGGTTGCGGCGGGCCAACGTGCGGCCCACGTCGACGAGGGGCGTCGTGCTGCCCTCTTCGGTCTCGAGCCAGTCGGCCAGTTCCGATGCGGCGCGCTTACGACGCGACGGCAGAGCCGCGGACACTGCGAGAACTACTGTCTCCGGCCCACTTTCGGACTCGGCCAGGATGGTCTCGGCCTCGGCGACCGGGCTGGTCGTCTCGGAATCGAGTTGTTCCTCGTAGATGCCCTCCACCACGGCGGCCTCGGGATCCACTGCAGCGGGGTCGAATTCGGCCGAGGTCTCGCCCGGGACGTACTCGCGCACCACGACGTGCGCGTTGGTGCCACCGAATCCGAAGCCGGAGACTCCTGCGACGGCCTTGCCGGTGTAGCGCGGCCAGTCGGTGGCCTCCGGGATCACCTTCAGGTGGGCCTTGTCGAAGTCGATGTACGGGTTGGGGCCCACGTAGTTCAGCGAAGCGGGGAGCTTGTTCTGCTGCATCGCGAGGACGACCTTGATCAAACCTGCTGCGCCTGCGGCAGATTCGAGGTGTCCGAAGTTGGTCTTCGCCGATCCCAGCAGGGCTGGTTTGTCGGCGTCGCGGCCCCGGCCGACCACGCGTCCGAGAGCATCGGCCTCGATCGGGTCACCGAGAATGGTTCCGGTGCCGTGAGCTTCGATGTAGTCCACGCCCGACGGGTTGATACCGGCGTCGCGGTAGGCGAATCGCAGCGCGTCGGCCTGTGCGTCCGGGTTCGGCGCGAGCAGTCCGTTGGAGCGGCCGTCTTGGTTGATCGCGGATCCGGCGATGACGGCGAGCACCTGATCACCGTCACGTTCGGCGTCCTCCAGTCGCTTGAGCACGACGAGTCCACCACCCTCGGAGCGGATCATGCCGTTCGCGTCGGAGGAGAAGGCCTTGATGCGGCCGTCGGGCGCAAGCACACCCGTCTGACCGAAGCCGACGGTGATGGGCGGCGCGAGCAGCATGTTGACGCCACCGGCAACGGCGAGATCGGATTCGCCGGTACGCAGACTGCGCACCGCCTGGTGCACGGCGACCAACGACGACGAGCACGCGGTGTCGACGGCGATGGACGGTCCACGGAAGTCGTAGAAGTACGAGACGCGGTTGGCGACGATGGCGGTGGAGGTGCCGGTGAGGGCGTACGGGTGCACGGCCGGGTCGCTGACGGCGATGAGCTGGTAGTCGTTCGACGAGCTGCCGATGAACACGCCCACCTGACGGCCCTTGATCGAGCTGGCCGGAATGTGCGCGTGCTCCAACGCTTCCCAGGTCAGTTCCAGCGCGAGCCGCTGCTGCGGATCGACGTTGACGACCTCGTTGGGCGACATCGCGAAGAACTCGGCGTCGAAGGTCTTGACGTCGTCGAGGTAGCCGCCCTTGGTGACCGTCGCCTCGACGGCCGCGGCGATGACGGGATCGGAGGTGAATTCCTTCCACCGACCCTCGGGCAGGTCGGTGATGCCGTCGCGGCCCTCGATGAGCAGCGACCACATTTCCTCGGGAGTCTGTCCGGTGCCCGGGAACCGGGACGACAGGCCCACGATCGCGACATCGTGGGCGTCGCCCGACTGCCCGCCGCTGGTGTAGAAGGCGTCGTCGACGGTGCCGACCGGCTCGTCGGGTTCGCCCTCGATGATGATCTTGGCCAGCGAGGCGATGGTGGGGTGCTGGTAGACGACGGTGGCGGTCAGCGTGACCCCCACTAGCTCCTCGATCTCACCGCTCAGTGCGACGGCATCGCGAGAGGACAGACCGAATTCCTCCATCGGACGGTCGTCGGAGATGGCCGACGCCGGTTGCCCGGTCGCGTCCGCAACCCAGTTGCGTAGCCAATCCCGCAGCTGGGCGACCGTGAGGTCCGTCCCGTCGGCACTCTGAATCTTGTCTGTCTCTTGTTCAGCCATTACTCACCAAGCTATGTATCGAAGGAACGGGAGGCCCAGAGATCAGTCGGGCAGTTCGGCGTCCGGGAAGGCCGTCTGCTGGTACCCGCCGCGCAGCGTGCCCTCGATGTAGGCGGCCTTGCATGCGCGTCGGGCGATCTTGCCGCTCGACGTACGCGGAATGGAGCCGGCCGGGACGAGCAGGACGTCGCGCACGGTGACGCCGTGCCGTGCCGATACTGCCGTGCGTACCTCGTCGGCGATCGGAGCCGGATCTGCCTTACCGGAGCCGGGAGCGCGCTCTGCCACGATGACGAGCTGCTCGGAGCTGTCGTCCGAGTCCTTGGTCAGGGCTGCTCCACTGAACTCGAACACGATGTCGGGGAGCTGGTTGAGCGGGACGGCGAAGGCAGCGACGAAGCCGGGGCGCAAGGCCTTGCTTGCTTCCTGGGCCGAGAACTCGAGGTCCTGCGGGTAGTGATTGCGGCCGTCGACGATGACGAGGTCCTTGACGCGGCCGGTGATGTAGAGCTCGCCGTCGTGATAGACGCCGAAGTCGCCGGTACGCATCCAATTGCCACCCTCGGGAGCACCGTCTGCATGCGAGCCCTCGGCATTGCGGTGGACGAGCTTGTTGTGGAACGTCTCCGAGGTCTCGGTGTCGCGGCCCCAATAGCCCTTGCCGATGTTCTCGCCGTGCAACCAGATCTCGCCGACGTGCTCGTCCGCAACCTCGGTGGCCGTCTCGGAATCGACGATGGCGGCCCACTGACTGCGGGCGACCGTTCCGGTGGACACCTGTGGGATGGCTCCGGGAGCATCGGGGGCGACGACCACGAAGTTGCCCGCGTTGAGCTCGACGCGATCGACGTAGACGACCTTGGCCTCGTCGGAGTGCTTGCTGGTGGACACGAACAGCGTCGCCTCGGCCATGCCGTAGGACGGCTTGATCGCGGACTTCGGCAGACCGTACGGGCCGAATGCCTCGTTGAACTTCTTCATCGACGACGTGGTGACGGGCTCACTGCCGTTGATCAGTCCGATGACGTTGGACAGGTCGAGGGCCTCGCCGTTCTTGGGCAGACCACGTTGGGCGGCGTGCTCGAACGCGAAGTTCGGCGCTGCCGCGAAGGTGCCTGCGCCGTCGGAGACTGCGGCGAGTTCCTTGATCCAGCGCCAGGGCCGCTGCACGAAGGCGCGCGGGCTCATGATGGTGATGTACTTGCCGCCGAGCGCCGGGAGGATGACGGTGAGCAGGCCCATGTCGTGGAACATCGGCAGCCAGGTGACGCCGCGGGAGTCGTGGTTGATCTCCATGCTGTCGACCATCTGCAGCGCATTGACGCCGACGGCGCGGTGCGTGATCTCGACGCCGGCCGGGGTCCGGGTCGAACCGGACGTGTACTGCAGGTAGGCGATGTCGTCGAGCTGGGCCTTGGGCTCGACCCACGTCTCGCCGACACTGTCCGGGACGGCGTCGACGGCGATGATCCTGGGGCGTTCCGCGGCGGGCAGTGCACGGAAGAAGGCGCGCACGCCTGCGGCCGAGTTGCTCGCGGTGAGGATGGCGCTCGGCTTGCAGTCACCGAGGACGGCATGCAGGCGGTCGGTGTGACCGGGCTCGTCGGGATCGAACAGCGGGACCGCGATGGTGCCCGCGTAGATCGCTCCGAAGAAGGCGATGACGTACTCGAGACCCTGCGGTGCCAGGATGGCCACTCGATCACCGGGCTGGGTGACCTGCTGGAGGCGAGCCGCGACAGCTTTGAGGCGCGTGCCGAACTCGGCCCAGGTCAACTCGTGCGCTTCGCCGTCACGTTCCCGGGAGTAGTCGACGAACCGGTACGCGAGCGTGTCGGAATTCTCTTGCACGTTCACCTCGACGTGGCGGACGAGCGTCTGCCCTTCACCGATGGTGATGTGGCCGTTCTCATCGATGAAATCATCGAACGTGTGGCTCATTACTTCAATCTCCTCCGACACGAATCCGCTGCCACACAGCCTGCGTGACCTGGGCCCGCACCACCGGCTACGTGCATGCAGACATCGAACAGCGTTTTATGTTACTGACTAGTAGCTCTTACGGTGTCGGTTTGGCACCTGGTTTGAAAGGCCAGCTACATGGTACCGACACGCGCCTACGTCACTCGCCTTTCAGCAAGTCGACAACCGGCGCGAATGCTTCCATTTGAGTAGGGAAAACCCCGACATAGGACATCGTGGTTCGCGCGCGAACGTTACGGATCTGATCGGCAATTTCCTCGTACGTCCCGAATGCGAGGTACGGCGACGAGAGAATGTCCTCGACGGTCAGCTTGACGTCGACGTCCACGTTCGGTGGGTAGCCGTTGTCGAGTGCCGCCAGCGCCATCTCGGCCATCTGCTCACGATCGTCGGTGACGACGATCGTAGTGATCGCCCAGTTCAGTTCGATGTCGTCGAACCGGTCTCCCGCGGCCGCACGGATCAGCTCGACTCGCTCGAGGGTCTTCTCGATGGTCATGCCCGACAGCAGAAGCTTGCCCTCCTTCGAGGTGCTCGGCACCACGGAGATGATGTCGGCGTGCTTGGCCGCCAAGGCGAGCATCTTCGGTCCGCCGCCGCCGATGCAGATGGGAGGACGCGGACCCTGCCGGGGCCGAGGGCTGCCCTTGAGTCCGGTGATCGTGTAGTGCTTGCCCTCGAAGTTGCACTCCTGACCGCGCAACAGCACGTCGAGAATTTCGAGGGTCTCCTCGAGCTTTTCGATGCGCACACCAGGGCGGTCGTACGTGATACCCGCCTTGTCGTACTCCTCACGCATCCAACCGGCACCCAAACCGAGTTCGAGCCGCCCGCCCGAGAGCACATCGATGGTGGCCGCATCCTTGGCCAGCACCGCGGGATGCCGGAAGCCGTTGGCCAGGACTGCCGTGCCGAGCCGGATCTTGTCGGTGGCGACGGCGAGTGCTCCGAGCGCTGCGATGGGACCGACCTGGTTGCCCAGGTGGTCGGGAATCATGAAGCTGTCGTAGCCCAGTTCCTCGGCCTGTTGCGCCAGCTTGATGAACTTCCGAGCCCCGCCCTCCTCGGCATTTCCCTCTCCGCCTGCAGCGAAGCGAAATTTGCGCGGCCCTGCGGTCGCGGCCTCGGCGGAACTCATCTATTGCTCTCCTCGCAAGTGTGCAGCGGTCTGGTTTCGGCGGCGAGAGCAGCCCGGCCGGGGCTGATCTGCGCAGGTCCAAGGCGTCACTCTAGCCGCTGGCCGGAGTCGATCACACCGGCTGGGGGTTTCCCGGCTCAGGTTTGTGCCCGGCACCAGATCGCCATGCGTTGCGTTGTGACGTTTCCGTTATAAAGCGTCGTCGCTTACGAATGCGCGGGCATCGGGGCGTTCTCGATCAGTCCGGCGGCCCACGCAGCGGTCCACTGAGTAGCCGTCGTACCGGATCCGTCGACGACGAAACTGTTGTACGACGCATGAACGGGGTTGCCTGCAGCACCGATCAGAATCTGGATGCTCTGCGGAATGTTGCGGAGCGACAATCCATCCGACGGTGACGAGCAGATCAGGTCGCCGGGAGCGCAGATCTGATTGGTCCGGTCGTCGAGAGCACCGAAGCCACCTTCCCGACGCCCCGTCATGGTGATACCGGGCAGGTCGAGTCCGCCGAGTGCGACCTCGGCGCCGACTCCGTCGAGCGGGACGACATCGGTACCGGAGACGCCGTCGCGGCGACCGTCGGCGATGAGGGTGACCCCGAGAACCCGATCGGCGGAGATGGGACCGTTGCCCGCGCCGATGTCGGCCGCGATGTCTCCGGCGATGACTGCGCCCTGGGAGAACCCGGCGAGGACGAAAGTGCTCAACGGGCACCGCGCGCTGACATCGGACATCTTCTGCACGGCGACGGCTTCGCCTTCGGTGCGGCTGTTGTTGTAGGACTGCTGGCCGTCCGGCGGCAGTGCGATGGGGTTCGAGAACTGAGCCACGTACGGCACGGTGTAGACGTCGGCTCGCGAGCCGGGGAACTGCTCCTGCAACGGGCGAGTGACGTTGAGCATCAACGACAGCGGATTGGCCGTCGGGTTGTACGGATCGTCGGTGGCCGACGATTCCCAGGTACCGGGGATGGCGATGACCTGGACGTCGGGGCAGTCCGCCGGTTGTGACGTCGGCTCCTCGGGCCCCGGCGGCACCGGCACACCCGGGTCCTGCGGCAGCCGTCCGGCGAGCAGGTACCAGAGGGCGACGATGATCAGACCGATGATCGCCGCAACGGCGATCACCGGAAGAATTCTGCGCTTACGCTTGGCCATCACCGTGGATCTCTACGGCCTGCAGTAGGTCGCCTGCGCGGCGGTGATGTAGGTCTGGGCTGTTTCCTGAGCCTGCGTCTCACTCATCTGCGTTCCGGCGGCGCTGGCCTCCACTCCGACATTCGCAGTGACGAACGTCGAGATCTCCTCCGCCGTGACGCCCTGGGCTTGCGCGGCGCAGATGTAATTGGCCGTCGACACCGCGATGTCACCGTTGCCCGCCGGGGTGACGCCCTGCTTCTTCAGCTCGTCCAGGAAGCTCGTACCGCGGTCGTCGATCTGGCTTTCCGTCGGACCCGGGAAATCGTCCGGAACGGGCTGCGGCTGCTCGGGCGGCGCGGTGGCCGCCTCCCCCGGACTCGTGGTCGGCGCAGCGGTGGTGGTCTCGGCCGCCGACGTCGTCGAACTCGCCTCGGTCGTCGTCTCGGCGGCCGAGGTGGTGCTCGTCGGAGCGCCGGTGGCCGTCGAGTCGTCGCTTCCGCAGGCCACGAGCAGCGAGCTTGCCGCCACAGCCATCACACCGAGCGACAGAGTTCTGGCCAGGGAATTACGCGTCATCGATCGAAATCCTTCGGTCGTCGGGTTCGCAGGCGACAGTACCGCCACGCTCTGAGAGGACTCTGAAGAGTCGTGCACTCGACTAGGGCGCGATCGTGGCAACGCCGTCCTTCAGCGTGATGATGCCGAACTGGAAGTTCTGCTGCTTGCCGCCGCCGTCGATATCGAACTGATCGCTGGTGGGGTACCCCAGTCGGCCGCCCTCGTAGCCGACCGATCCCCAGGCGTCGAAGATCGGACCGTACGGGGTGGACCAGGCTCCGCTGAGCGGGCTCCAGTAGATGTTGCCCGTCTCGAACTGGTTGAAGCGTCCGCCGTCCCGGATCGGGCCGATCTCGTTGGACTTCGGGAACCCGAGAGGTCCACTCTCCCAACCCAATTCACCGTACTTGCCGAGGATCATGCCCTGCACCGAGTGCACTCCGGCATCGGGCGAGGTGTAGATGGCACCGATCTCGAAGCCCTGCACCGAGCCGGGCTTGTTCGGTGTCTCGACCTCGTCGAGCACCGGGTATCCCAGCGGTCCGCCCTCGTAGCCCTGGGCGGCCCACTCGTCGAGCACTGCGCCCTTGACCACGTGGGCTCCAGTCTGCGGCGTGAAGTACACCATCCCGTTCTGGAAGGCGTTGAACCGTCCACGACCGTCGGGGGTTCCGATCTCGCCGGTCGTCGGGAAGCCGAGCGCACCCTCGGGGCCCCTGTTGCCCTGATAGATGCCGCCGATGGCACCGGCGACGACCTGCGCACCGGTATCGGGGGTGAAGAAGACACGGCCGAAGGTGAAGTCCTGAGCACGACCACCGGCAACGTTGTACTCCGCGGTCAGGCACGGGCCGAGCCACGAGTTGGCACCGCTCGCATTGCCGATCAGTCCGGCGGCACTGCACGCGGGCTTGTCGACCTCGACACCGAGTGCGGTGGCGAGCTGCGGCCAGAGCTGGTGCAGCTCGAACTGCCAGTACGGCCACGAGTGAGTGCCCGACGGCCGGTAGTTGACCTGAGCGGGAATGCCGAGCTGATTGAGCTTGGTGGCGAATGTCTGTGAGGTCAACCGCGACAGGATCTCGAGACCCATGCCTGCGTAGTTGGTGCTCACGCCGGGGATGGGCGACGGCTGATCGTACGGTCCGGCCGATCCGTTGCCGCTGGAGATGTAGAGGCTGACGCCCTCGAGCTTGTCGGCCAACACGTATGGATCGTGCTGTGCCCACAGCGAATTGGACGGTGGCCCCCACATGGCGCTGGAGCTGAAGCCGCCGGCGTCGGTCATCGCGTACTGGATGGCCTGCGGCATACCGAGCGAGGTGGTGCTCAGGATGCCCGAGAGCGAGCCGGCGAACTTGAAGAAACCGGGGTTGCGCGCCGCGAGGAACATCGCGGACGTGCCACCCATCGACAGTCCGACGACTCCGCGGCTGTCGGTACTACGCCAATCGCGTTCCAGGATGGGCGGAAGTTCCTCGGTCAGGAACGTCTCCCACTGGTAGTTCTTGCCGTTGTCCTGATCGACCCAGTCGGAGTAGAAGCTGGACTGGCCGCCGATGGGCAGGACCACGTTGACGTTCTTGTCGGCGAAGTACGACTCGGCGTCGGTCTCGGCCGTCCAGCCGTTCTCCTGATCCGTGGCGCGCAGACCGTCGAGCATGTACACCTGCGGGAACGTGGCCTGCGGGTTGATGTTCCAGTCACGCGCGAGCAGCAGCTGAACCTGAATGGGCGTTCCCATCGACGGCGACTGTATCCACAGCGCGACACGACGATCGGAGAGCCAATCCACCGATGTGACGGTGGCACCGGATGTCTGCGTGTAAGCGGGCCCGGCAAGCGCTGCCGGGGCCGTCAGGGCGACGGGGGCCGCGGAGGCAACCGTCGTCGTCGCGAAGGGGATCATCAGCGCGGAAGCGACGGTCAGTGCTGCCGCCGCTCGTCGAGCCCGTGTGCCGGCCGATGGCGTCCGACCGAACCGAACAAGCTCAGTGCGCATGATGGTGACTCTCTTTCGACGTGACTTTCGAAGGTCTCCTATCGAGACATGCTTCGTATGTCTTTCTACACGTGCGCGCTGCCGACGACCTGCAGACGCGCTGTGACTGGTGGTGCAATTGTGAACTGGGTAGAGGATGGCGATCACGGCCGAGACCGAAAAATGCCGCCCGGCGCACAGACGCAGGGCGGCATTTCTCGAAGGTCACGTGTCGATCGGTGTCAGGCGTTGAGCGCGTCCAGGATCTGGGTGCGAGCCTTCCACAGTTCGGCGCCCCAGTACGGCCATGCATGGATGCCGTTGGACGGGAAGCTGTACGTGGCCGGGATGCCCAGAGTGTTCATCCGGATCTGGAATGCACGGGTGTTGGCGAGCGACAGAGCTTCGAGAGCCATGCCGTTGGCCGTGTTGTAGAAATCGATCGGCGCGGCCGGACGATCGAACTCACCGGGCAGACCGCTGGCTGCCGAGATGTACAGGGACATGCCCTCGAGTCGCGGCGCGAAGACGAACGGGTCGTTGCGCAGCCACGCCGGGTTCCACGGCGGTCCCCACATGGAGTCGACGTTGAAGCGACCTGCGTCGAGCATCGCAACGCGGATGGCCTCACGCATGCCGGGTGCCGAAATGTTGAGGTAGCCCGAGAGCGAACCGGCGAACTTGAACTGATCGCGGTGGTACGCGGCCAGCGTCAGAGCGGCCGAACCACCCATCGACAGTCCGAGGACGCCGTTGTTGCTGCGCGAGACTCCGTAGTTCTCGAGGAATGCGGGCAATTCCTCGGTCAGGAACGTCTCCCACTTGTAGGTGACTTCCTGGCCGTTGAAGTTCGACGAGGTGTACCAGTCGCTGTAGAAGCTGGACTGACCGCCGACGGGCATGACCAGGGTCACGTCGTCGTTGGCGAACTGATCCTGAGCGTTGGTCTCGAACGTCCACGCATTGCGATCGTCGCGTGCGCGCAGACCGTCGAGCAGGTACAGAGCAGCGTTTCCGCCGCGAGCGGCCCACTGGACCTGAACCTTGATGGGGCCCATCTCGGACGGGACGATCAGGTCTTCACGGCCGCCGGCCGGGGCCTGGTGCGCGATGGGAGCGGGCGCTGCGGCAGCGACGGTTCCACCGACGACACCGGCTGCGATGGGAAGGACGAGCGCTGCGGCACCGACGCCGAGCAGGCGCTGACGCCAGCGTGAGGACGCCTTCGGAGTTCTACTGAGGCCGGCAAATCGCATGAATCGTGCTCTCTCTCATCTACGCGGTCTCCGCTCTCGTAGCGGCCCCCGGCAATCGAACAGGGCGAACTGGTGGCCCCGTGAGGCCGAGTGAAGCTGGATCTCGGAAAAGCTGAGGTTCTGCCGTGAGAACAGGCGAACCGCTCGATGGAGGTTATTCCATCGAGCGGTTCCAAGGCAAAACTGTGATCAGCGTCCCAGTTTCACTTCGTCGTATCTCCGGAACAGGAGACTATCCTGCGCGGTCCCCGCTGAACAGCCCTGAAAAGTCGTGAAATATCACTACGGGCCGAAAAACAGGCGACACGACCGAATTATGCGTGACCGGGTTGCCTATCCGATATTGGCGCTCAGATCCGGTGCCATGACCCGAATCTGCTCGCCCCAGTAGCCCCACTGGTGGGTGCCGACGGGCGGGAAGGCGTAGGTGACGTTGTTGGCACCGATGCTGGCCATCCGGATCTGGAAGGCCCGGCTGTTGGCCAACGCGATGGCCTCGAGGCCCATGCCGTTGGCGGTGTTGTAGTAGTCGATGAAGCTCCGCGGGCGATCGAGTCCACCGGGCAGACCGCTACCTGCGAACACCCACACGCGGGTGCCGTTGTCGCGCAGACGAGGCGCGAAGACGAACGGGTCGTTGCGCAGCCACGCCGGATCCCACGGCGGTCCCCACATCGCGTCGATGTTGTAGCGACCGGAGTCGAGCAACGCCAGACGCATCGCTTCACGCATACCGGGAGCCGAGATGTTCAGGTAGCCGGACAGCGAGCCCGCATAGCTGAACTGGTCGGGG
The DNA here is from genome assembly GCF_038069675.1 of Rhodococcoides navarretei. Taxonomy (NCBI): domain Bacteria; kingdom Bacillati; phylum Actinomycetota; class Actinomycetes; order Mycobacteriales; family Nocardiaceae; genus Rhodococcoides; species Rhodococcoides navarretei. The sequence goes on along the minus strand of NZ_JBBPCN010000001.1, from coordinate 216,156 downwards.
TGGTACGCGGCCAGCGTCAGAGCGGCCGAGCCACCCATGGAGATACCGATGACGCCGTTGCGGTTGGGGTTGAAGCCCCAGTTGGCGCGCAGGTTCTCACGCAGGTTCTGCGTCAGGAAGGTTTCCCACTTGTAGGTGGTCCGCTGGCCGTTGAAGTTCGACGGTGCGTACCAGTCGGAGTAGAAGCTGGACTGTCCACCGACCGGCTGAACCACGTTGATGTTGTAACCGGCGAGCACGGCACCGGCGTCGGTCTCGTGCTCCCAGCCGGAGATGTCGGAGGTGGCCCGCAACCCGTCGAGGAGGTAGACCACGCGGTCGGTGTTGCCGTCCGCGGCGCGCCAGACGCGACTCTTGATCGGACCCATGGACGAGTCCGTCCAGACGTCGATGGCATTGCCGTCGAAGGCCGCGTTGGCAGTTGCGCCACCGCCGGCTACAGCCAATCCCAGTGGCAGGACCACCGCCATGAGCATGGACGTGGCGGCGCGGCGTCCCCAGGACCCCCGTTGCTTGTCCTCGGACCGGCTCTTCCTTCTACCCAGCATGCACTCGACCTCTCAGCTGCTTCGTCGTCACATCGGTTACGCAATCAACGCTTGATCTCGCAAGTTCGTCATGTATGCGCCCGACCCCAGGGTCTGGCGCATACATATCCTCCGCACTTATCGCACGAAGTACGTCGTCCGTTACAGGATCGAGACAGCTCATCTTGGCGTCGAGACCATTTCGGCGCAACCCGGTGACTCGTTCGTGTTCGGACATCTAATTGTCGGCCTTCAATATCGGGGCCGGAAGATCACATCTCTGTATTTCGTACTTCGGCACCCGATCGAACCGATATCCGGCGTAGAAGAACGAGCGCTTGACATTGCGGACGAACAAATCCTTCGTCAACGGAGCCCGATACGAGGTGAGCAATTCCTGGGTGTCCGGGCAGGTCAACGCCACCTGAGCCTCGGTGACCCAATCCTCGTCCATGTACCAGGGCAGGAACGGATGGACGGCGACGAGCCCGAGGTCGGCCACCACCCAATCCGGGTAGAGGCGCTTGTCGTGACCGATCCGCCCACCCTCGAGCCGCTCCGTGTGCGAGGCCAGCGGATATGCCAGACCCATCTGATCGATGACCCGCACGTCGAGACCGACATTCATACTCGTCATTCCCAAGTTCAGGAAATACACGGTGTGACCGAAACCACCCTCGGGGATCGGGAGGGGCGGCGGAACGACGTCCCAGTAGGTGTACTGCGCCGACGGCAGCAGCAATCCGCCGTCGGGAGTGTCGTTGATGGTTCGAACCATCGCCCGCATCCACGGATAGTCGAGGTAGTCCGAGGCCAGGATCGGATGAGCGTGCCCGGTGTTGAGGGAGTAGAAGGCTCGCTCGTCGACGATGCCACTCCGGCCGACGATCGTGCCCTGCGGCATCCCCGTCGTATTCGCGGCCGCCACGGCCCAGACGACGATGCCACCCCAGACGACGAGGTCGGCGACGAATACCGCCGTCGCCCGGTCCTTAAACCAGCGATTGGGTAGGGCAACGGGCAACACGGAAATCGGCAACAGCAGTGTGAACAATGCCGGTAACAACGTTCGGCCGTGCATGAAATCGCCACCGACGCGAATGGCGTACACGGCCAGGACGAAACCACTGATCAGTGCGAACACGACGACGGCGGTGGGCGTCCGCAGCGCAGCAAGCCAGCCACCGACGGTCCGGGGCAGGGACAGCCGAATTCGAGACGCCGACAGGACGGCACCGACGACGAGCAGCGCGAGCGGCAGCCACAGCAGGTACGGGCCCACGAGGTTGGACAGGTATGCGAACCCCTGCGACCACTTGGCTCCGCCTGCATCCTTCGACACCGCGGTGTTGGGGTACGGCAGGCCGTAGTAGCCCATGCGCCAGATCTGGTAGAGCACCGGCACGGCTCCGGCGACCGCGAACACTCGGAGCCTGGACAGCCAACTCTGCGGGGCCAGGAAGATCATCGCCAGCGCCAGCACCGCCACGATCGACAGTTCCGGACGCACCAGCGGGCCGAGCCCGGCGAAGAAGGACAGCAGCAGCAGCTCGCCGCCGCCGGAGCGGCGCTGGCCCCACCGAACCATCAGCAGCCACAGCATCGCCAACCAGAAGATGACCAGGCAGGTCTCGAGGCCGGACGTCGCGAAGTCACGGGCGGGCGGAACCGCGATGTAGACCAGAACTCCGGCGGGTAGGAACAACGTGCGAGTCGCGGTACGGCCCCGCAGTGCGAACGTCCCGATCATCGCGACGACCACGGCGGCCGTGGACAGCACGAGCGCGATCGTCAGGACCACGTATTCGAGTCGACCCTCGCTCAGCCAACTGCCGGCGTAGACGAGGTAGGTCCAGATGGTGCTGGTGTTCGTTTCGACCCGTTCGCCCGCGTTGAACACCGGTCCGTTGCCTGCCAGCAGGTTGCGGACGGTACGCAGCACGATCAAACCGTCGTCGGCGATCCAGCGGCGCTCCCACGCACCCCAGAGGAACAACGCCCCGGTGACCACGGTCCCGATCCAGAAGACGGGCCTGGTGATCGATGCCCGAGCGGAGTTCTCTTCTCGCGCGTCTCGCTGGTCAGGCGAGGTAGACAGCGACACCAACCACTCCGATCCACGCTATGGCGAGTAGCTGGAGAACCCTGTCTCCCAACGCGATCTCTTCGGGTTCGCCTGCCTCGCCGCCATCGACATCCACTGCGTATCGCAGGATTGCGATCGTAAACGGAATCATCGAGATGGCGAACCAGTTGGCCCCCGTGCCCGCATCTTCCTGGAACGCCCACAGGCCGTAGCAGATGACGACGGCCGTCGCGGACAACGTCCAGACGAATCGCAGGTAGGTGGTCGTGTAGTTCTCGAGCGACTTGCGAATCTTCGCTCCGGTCCGTTCGGCGAGCTGCAGCTCCGCGTACCGCTTACCGGCCGCCATGAACAGCGAACCGAACGCCATGATGAGCAGGAACCACTGCGACAGCGGAATCGAGGCGGCTACCCCACCGGCGATCGCACGGAGCAGGAAGCCCGACGAGACGATGCAGATGTCGAGCACGGCCTGATGTTTGAGTCCGAAGCAGTACGCCAGCTGAATGGCGATGTAGACGCCGATCACCAGCGCCAGCTTCCAGTTCGCGATGAACGAGAGGGCGATGGCGAGACCGAGCGAGACCACCGCCATCGCGTAGGCGATGTTGACCGGCAGTACGCCTGCGGCGATCGGTCGGAACCGCTTGGTGGGGTGCGCGCGGTCGGCTTCGACGTCCAAGGCGTCGTTGACCAGGTACACCCCGGATGCTGCGAAGCAGAACACGACGAACGCGAGCGCGACCGACAGCAGCACGTCGGGGTCGGTGACCGAGCCCGCCGCGAGCGGTGCAGCCAGCACCAAGACGTTCTTGACCCACTGACGCGGACGAAGTGCCTTGACGATGCCATCCGCCAGGTTCTTCGGCGGTGCGCCTACGGGTGCGGCATCCTCGCTCATTTGTCTCCTTCGAACTTCACGACGGCCGCAGCCGTCAACGCGCCGAGTGCCGATCCTGCCAGCACATCGGTGGGGTAATGGACTCCGAGCACCAAGCGCGAGAGCAGCATGGGTGGGACGAGGACCGCGGGTAACGGTAGCCCGGTCACCCGGCCGAGGAGAACCGCGGCGGCTGTGGTGGATGTCGCATGGGAGGAGGGGAAGCTCAGCTTGCTGGGCGTCGAGACGTTGATGCGGACGGCCGGGTCGTGCGGACGCGGCCGACGCACGATGCGCTTGATGACGATCGACGCGGCGTGGGAGCCGACGGCTCCGACCGCAACCGATGCCCACTGACGCCGACGCGGCTTGTCCAGTGCGGCACCGATACCGGCGATCGCTACCCAGCCGAGTGCGTGTTCACCGAAGTGCGACATACCCCGGGCGACGGTGATCGCGCCGGGGGCACTGCCGACGGTGCTCTGCACCTTCTCGAGGATCCGGACTTCCGTCGGGGCCTCGGTCTGGCCCTTACGCCTGGTAACGAAAGACACGTTCCCACGTTTCCTTACTGGTCAGGTGCGGCACGGCATCGCGGTATCGAGCCTTGAGGGCGGGGAATTCGGCTGCCAACTGCTTGCGCAGCGACAGGGCTTCCTTGAGCAGCGCCGCCGCCTGCTGACGATCCCGCTTGCGGTACACGACGCCCCGCCCGTCGGCGGTGGTGACGGTGACGCCGTCGACCTGGGACAGCAGGAACCAGCGCGCGTCGAGAGTCGGGACGTTGAGCTGCGGGCGGTCGTGATGCTGGGTGTGTGCAGGCTTTGCGTTGTGCAGCAACCCTTTTGCCAATCGGCTGATCTTGGCGATCGGGTTGGTCGGCAAACCGACGGCTCCCACTTCCTCACCGGACGCGAGCGGCAGCTCGGTGGAACTGCCGACGACGACCGCGTCGGGAAATTCCTTGCGCAGTGCGTGCACGGTCGGAAGTGCGGTGGGCAGGATGTCGAGGATGTGCTCGGGGCCGGCCAGGAAGTCGCGGATCGCGAGGTTCTGAATTGCGACCGTCGAGTATTCGAGGCACAGCAGGTGTTTGACGGTGGCCTTGATGGTGTCGAGCACCAGACCCTTACCGTCGCCCGGCATGTGCAGCGACGCGACCACGAGGCGGTTGCGCAGGTGGAAGTACGCCTGCCAGTCGATGGCGTCGTCCTTGTCGCTCCACGCCATGTGCCAGATCGCCGCACCAGGCAGCGTCACCGTCGGGTAGCCGGCTTCCCGTGCACGCAAGCCGTATTCGGCGTCGTCCCACTTGATGAACAGCGGCAGCGGCTGCCCCAGTTCCTCGGCGACGACGCGCGGAATCATGCACATCCACCAGCCGTTGTAGTCGACGTCGATGCGACGGTGCAGCAGCTTGCTGGTGCGCAGGGGGTCCTCGGAGAAGTCGTGGTCGTACTCCACGTTCTGCGCGCCGGTCCACATGAAGTTGCCGCGATCGATCACTTCGCCCATGACGTGCAGGTGACTGCGTGCCTGCAGGTTGAGCATCTGGCCACCGACGAGCGTGGGCACCTTGGCGAACCGCGACATGGCCAGCGCCCGCAGAATCGAATCGGGCTCGATCTCGATGTCGTCGTCCATGAACAGGATGTGTTGGCACGAGGTGTTGTTCAGTGCCTCGTACATGATCCGGCTGTAGCCGCCGGACCCGCCGAGGTTGGCCTGATCGTGGATGGCGAGTCGACCGCCGAGGGCAGCTGCGGCCTCGTCGAATCCGGGCTCGTCCTTGGCCTTGCGGGTGCCCTGATCCGGCATGATGACGGCCTGGATCACGTCGAGCACCAGCGGGTCCGAGCCAAGGGCGACAAGGGCTTTGACGGCGTCGGTCGGGCGATTGAAGGTGGGGATACCGACGGCGACGGTGGCCTCGCCGGGCGCATCGATCGGCGCGTACCAACCCGCGCTCTCGAGAACCACCTCGGAGTCGGAGGTGATGTCGAACCAGATCCAGCCGCCGTCCTCGAACGGACCGAGGTCGATCAGAAACTCTTGTGCCGCATCGCCGTCCACGGCCTCGCGGCCCTCGACGTGGATGCGCGACGCGTCGGCCTTGGACCGGTAGACGTCGATTCGGCAGTGGCCGGAGACCTCGACGCGCAGCACCACGGACTTCAAGACGCTGTAGCGCCGCCAGTAGCTCGCCGGGAACGCGTTGAAGTAGGTGCAGAACGACACCTCGGACTCGGAGCCGATCGTGACCGAGGTCCGCGAGAGCGAGTGTGCCCGTTTGGCGTTGGTGAGCGCTTCTTCGAGGTACAGCGTGCGCACGTCCAGCGGTTCACCGGAGCGCGGCAGCAACACCCGCTGCAGCAACGACTTCCCCAGGATCGGGGCGACATCCGCGGCCCCGTCCTCGAGGAGGTGCTTGGCGGTCACTTGTCGCCTGCCAGGGAAGCGCCGGTCTCGAAGTGCGGAACCAGGGTGTTCTCGTACATGTTCAGTGCGCTGGCGATGGCCATGTGCATGTCCAGGTACTGGTAGGTGCCGAGGCGACCACCGAACAGCACTCCGCGCGAGGCTGCTTCGGCCTTAGCGCGGTCGCGGTAGGCCTCGAGCTTGGCGCGGTCGTCGGGAGTGTTGATCGGGTAGTACGGCTCGTCGCCGCTCTTCGCGAAGCGGGAGAACTCGCGCATGATGACCGTCTTGTCGGTCGGGTACTGGCGCTCGGGGTGGAAGTGGCGGAACTCGTGGATCCGAATGAACGGCACGTCACCGTCGTTGTAGTTCATCACCGGGGTGCCCTGAAAATCACCGGTCGGCAGCACTTCGGTCTCGAAGTCGATTGTGCGCCAACCCAATTCGCCCTCGGAGTAGTCGAAGTAGCGATCCAGCGGGCCGGTGTAGACGATGGGAGCGTCGGGGCTCTCGGCCACGATCTCGGCCTTGACGTCGAACCAGTCCGTGTTCAACCGGACCTCGATCCTGTCGTCGGCGGCCATCTTCTCGAGCCACGCGGTGTAGCCGTCGACCGGCAGTCCCTCGTAGGTGTCGTTGAAGTAGCGGTTGTCGAACGTGTACCGCACCGGCAACCGGGTGATGTTGCCCGCGGGCAGGTTCTTCGGATCGGTCTGCCACTGCTTGGCGGTGTAGTCCTTGATGAACGCCTCGTACAGCGGACGCCCGATCAACGAGATCGCCTTCTCCTCGAAGTTCTGCGCATCCTTGGAGTCGAACTCACTCGACTGATCCTCGATGAGAGCGCGCGCCTCGGCAGGCGAGAAGTACTTGCCGAAGAACTGCGAGATCAGACCGAGGCCCATCGGGAACTGATACGACTGGCCCTTGTGCAGAGCGAAGACACGGTGCTGGTAGCTCGTGAAGTCGGTGAACTGGTTGACGTAGTCCCAGACTCGCTTGTTCGAGGTGTGGAACAGATGCGCACCGTACTTGTGGATCTCGATGCCCGTCTCGGGCTCGGCCTCGGAGTACGCGTTGCCGCCCAGGTGGTGGCGACGATCGAGTACGAGGACACGCTTGCCCAACTGGGACGCCGCCCGCTCCGCCACGGTCAGTCCGAAGAACCCGGATCCGACGACGATCAGGTCGTATCGGCCGGTCACGGAGGCGTCGGAAGAGGTGGTCTCGGGGCTTACAGCAGTCACGGGCAACCAGGGTATCCGACGATCGTGACCGCTCCACCCCACCAGGTGCCCGGTGTCATTCGCTCAGGCGCCGCAGCAGGTAGGTATCCATCACCCAGCCGTGCTCGGACTTGACCTGCTCGCGGGCTCGGCGGATATCACCCAGCACGTCGTCCAGCGGGCCTGCCACCAGCTTCTCGTCCGCCGTCCCCAGGTTCGCACCCCAGTGGATGCCCCATCCTGCGCCGGTCAGCGCGCTGCACGCCAGATTGCCGTCGAGCATCACCACGAGATTGTCGAGACCGGCGGCGACATCGCCCGCCAGGTTGCGGCCGGTGGTGATCACGATCGGTCCGCCGATGCGGTTGAGGACGAGCCGATGACTCGCCGCCAGCATCGACACGCTGGAGATGCCGGGTGTGACATCGAACTCGATGTCTCCGCGCAAGGCGGCCAACCGCTCGACGACGCGGATCGTGCTGTCGTAGAGCGCGGGGTCACCCCAGACGAGGAACCCGACGACGGTGCCTTCGGCGAGTCCGTCGAGCACCTCGGCGTAGGCGCGGGCGCGGGCATCGTGCCAATCGAGGACCGCGGTCTCGTACTGCTGCGGTGACCGGTCCCGGGGCGGGTCGGGCACCTCGATCACCCGGTAGCTGCCACCGTGGTGACGCTCGAGCAGCGCCTGCCGTGCAGCCCCGAGATCGCCGACCGACGCGCCCTTGTCGGCCACGATGAACACGTCCACGGCCCGCAGTGTCTGAACGGCCTGGACGGTCACCTGATCCGGATGTCCGCCGCCGATGCCGATCAGATGGATCTTCACGATCGGTCCCGACACGCGTCGTACAGGTGGGATTCGGCGACGACACGTCGAGCCAGGGCCGGGCCCACCAGAATCACCGCCGCCTGACGAAGACCTGCGGCCTCGACCTGATCGGCGATGTCGGCCAGAGTGCCGCGCAGGATCAGCTCGTCCGGCTTGCTGGCGTGGAACACGACGGCGGCGGGGCACTCGGGACCGTAGAACCCGCTGAGTTCGTCGGCGATGATGCGCGTGCGAGTGATCGCCAGGTGCAGCGCCAACGTCGCTCGGGTGGCGGCGAAGTTCTTCAGCGCCTCGGTATCGGGCATTGCCGTCGAGCGGGCCTGCGCGCGCGTCAGTACCACCGACTGCGTCACCTCGGGGACCGTCAGCTCGACGCGCAGGGCGGCGGCTGCGGCCGCGTAGGCCGGAACGCCAGGGGTGATGTCCCAGGGCACACCTGCGGCGTCGAGTCGGGCGGACTGTTCTGCGATCGCGGAATAGAGCGACGGGTCACCCGAGCACAAGCGCGCGACGTCCTCGCCGCGCTCGTGGGCCGCGACCAGCTCGGCCGTGATGGCGTCGAGGTCGAGCTTCGCGGTGTCGACCAGTCGGGTGCCGGCAGAGCAGTGGTCGAGAATGGCGTCGTCGATGTAGGTACCGGCGTAGACGCAGACCGGGCTCGATCGCAGAAACTCGACGGCCCGCAGCGTGAGCAGGTCGGCAGCGCCCGGTCCGGCTCCGATGAAGTGCACAGTCACAGCTGGAAAGCGTAAGTCACGCGCCCGACGCGCCGCGCCACCGGAACTTCTCGCTTGTGGCTAACTGTCAAGCTAAGGTTTAGCCTTGTGTCTGATGGGACTCATGTTGCTGATGTGATTCATGTTGTTCAGCAACTGGAGATCCTACGACGCGTACCTACCAACAACCAGGGAGTACCGCCTTGCCGAACCGTCGAACGAAGCCGTCGATCGTTCTCGGTGCTGTTGCACTGTTGGCCGTCGCGACCCCATTTGCGGTCGCAGGCCTCACCGACAGCACCACAACCGGAGTTCGACCGGCCAACGAGACAACCCCGGTCACCGTTCCGACCAAGATCGTCGAGACCGCGCTGAGCGCTGCGCCGGACATCGTGATTCCGCTGCAGGAGCTCACCGGACTGCCGTTGCCCGATCTACGGCTCTCCGATCTGAAGTACCTACCGCTGCCGGACTCCATCGTGATCCCGCCGATCGAAATCCCCGACATCCCCGGCCTCACCACGCCCGCGCCGGGTGGGGCAACCGCGCAGGCCCCCATACCCAGGGTGGACGCCTCTGCACCGGTGAATCCCCTGCCGGTCAATCCTGAGGCTGCCGACCCCACGGGTCCACCGCTCGGTGCCGCCGTCAAGGAGATCTCGCAGGACACCCCGTTCAGCATGGTGGCACTGACGTCCGAGCAGCTGGACGGTGCTTCCGCTCAGGTCCGCCGGCAACTGGAGGACGGCTCCTGGGGCCCGTGGCTGGAAACCGCGCCGGTGGATACCACTGCGAGCGACGCCGTTCCCGCTGCGGAAAAGCAGGGCACCGAGCCGATCTTCGTCGGACTGACCAACGCCGTGCAGGTGTTGCTGACGCCACTGACGAGCAGTGCAGCTCCCGAAAGCTTCGCGACGCCGCCGGTTCCCGAGGTTCCGGTGGTCGAACTGCCTGCTGTCGACGCTCCGGCCGAGGCCCCCGCTGCTACGGAACAGCCACTGGGCTACACGCCTGCGTCGTCGAGCACGCCCCTCCGCCAACAGGATCCGGCCCCGCTCGATCCGGCTGCACTGGATCCGGCAGCGATGGATCCGGCTGCGACCGAGCCCGCACCGGCAGATCCGGCAGCGAATCCCGACCAGGCGAGTACCACCGAGCAACTGGCGGCAGCCGTCAACGACATCAGTGCCGTACTCATCACCCCGGGAACGTCGCCGGTCGACTCGGCGTTGAGCGACATCGCCACGCCCGTCGCCGGAGACGCAGGCCCGAAGGTGATCACCCGCGCTCAGTGGGGTGCCGACGAGTCGATCCGTTGCGCCACACCGACGATCGACGACTTCCTCGGCGGTGCCACCGTGCACCACACCGCAGGCAGCAACGACTACTCCAAGTCCGAATCGGCCGAGATCGTCCGCGCCATCTACGCGTACCACGCGCAGACGCTCGGCTGGTGCGACGTCGGCTACAACGTCCTCGTGGACAAGTACGGACAGATCTTCGAGGGCCGTGCGGGTGGATTGGACAAGCCGGTTCAGGGTGCACACTCGGGCGGATTCAACGAGAACACGATGGGCATCGCCATGATGGGCGACTACTCGAGCGAGGATCCCTCGCAGGAGACCATCGACTCCGTCGGCAAGTTCCTCGGATGGCGACTCGGCAAGGCCGGTCTCGACCCCAAGGGCACCACCACGATGACCTCGGAGGGAACGGATTTCACGTTCGTCGGCCGCGGCCAGAGCGTCGACCTGCCGGTGATCTTCGGTCACCGCGACGTCGGCAACACCGAATGCCCGGGTGACGCCGGATACGCACGGCTCGGGGAGATCCGCGACATCGCTGCGGCGAACCTCGGTGGCGGAGATGCCACTCCGGCATTGCCCGACACTCCCGATACCGCACCCGATACCGCAGTGACCGACCCGGCTCCCTCACGTCCGGGCACCGACGCCAGTTCCACTCTGGGCGAGAACATCCCGGCTCTGGTCGCCGAGTTGCAACGACTGGCGTCGACCAGTCCGGTCGCACAGAAGTGGTTGGAATCGGGCGCAGAAACCGGCGTGCTCGGCGTACCGGTTTCCGGTCTGGTGCAGGTGAGCGGCGGCCGTGAGAAGGCGCAGTTCGCCAACGGCGAGATCATCACCAACATGGCCGGTCAGGCCGTGGCCGTCATCGGCAAGATCTTCCAGCAGTACGTGCAGCAGGGTGGCGTCGACGGCATTCTCGGCCTGCCGATCACCGACGAGTTCCGGGTGCCGGAGGGCTTCCGAACCGACTTCGAGAACGGTTCGCTGATCTTCAACGAGCTCACCGGAATCGTCACCACGGTGATCAAGACGTACAACGACACCTACAACGCGGAAATGCAGAACCCCGTTGCCGCGCCGGTGGAACCGGCTCCGGTACCCGAGCCTGCTCCCGCACCGGAGCCCGCACCCGCGGGCTGAGTTTCACACAGTCGACAGGGGCCGAGTCACCACGGTGACTCGGCCCCTGTCGTGTTCGGGACGTCCGAAGACCGGCGCGTCACCACCAGCGTTCGAGGACGTGCGCCACTCCGTCTTCTGCGTTGGTGACGGTCACTTCGTTCGCCGCCGCGACGGCAGCGGGATGCGCGTTACCCATCGCGACGCCCAGTCCCACCATCGACAGCATCGGCACGTCGTTGGGCATGTCGCCGAAGGCCACGATGTCGTCGACGTCCACCGACAGCGACTCGGCCACCTTGGCCAGGCCCGACGCCTTGGTGATGCCCGGTGCCGACAGTTCGATGAGGCCGTTGTCGGTGGAGAACGTGAGGTCGGCGCGACCGGAGATCAGCGGGGACAGGACGTCGGCCATGTGTCCGCTGGTGGAACCGGACAACCGGATCAGCAGCTTGACGGCCGGAACGTCGACCACGTCGTCCTCGGTCATCTCGACGTTGTCCGGATTGAGCCACGCGTGCTCGTAGCCCGGGGAGCTGACGAACTGCGGGGTGGCCGAGTCGTGTGCCGTCCGGCCCACCCGTTCGGCGGCCAGTCCGCAGCCGGGCAGCGCGCGATACGCGACGTCGGCCAACCACTGCAGCGTCTGCACCGACAGGGTCTCGGCGCTGAGTACGCGATCGTTGGCAGCGTCGTAGATCACCGCACCGTTGGCGCACACCGACATCGGCGCGTATCCCAGCTGATCGACGACGGGGTGGATCCACCGCGGCGGCCGGCCGGTGGACAGCACGAAGGGAACTCCGTCGGCGACGACGGCCGAGACGGCGCGCCGAGTACGTTCGGTGACACGTTCGTGATGGTCCAGCAGGGTGCCGTCGACGTCGCTTGCGACGAGTCGGGGGGCGAGGCGGGTGGTGTTCGGCGCGTTGGTCATCGTGACGTCATTCTGCCCTAGTGTCGAGGTGCCCTGTTTTCGACATGCACGTCTTCGATGTGGAAGGAACGGTAGATGACATCCGTGAACCGCCAGATCCGATTGGCTCAGCGCCCGGTGGGACGTCCCGACGAATCGACGTGGGAGCTCACCGAGGAACCGATTCCCACTCCGGGCGACGGTGAGTTCGTCGTGACCATCGACTACGTCTCTCTCGACCCGGCGATGCGCGGCTGGCTCAACGATGCGCGCTCGTACGTGCCGCCCGTCGGGATCGGCGAGGTGATGCGCGCTCATGCCGTCGGCCGCGTCCTCGAATCTCGGCATCCCGATTACGCTGTGGGCGAGGTCGTTTCGGGCTCGTTCGGCGTCACCGAGCATGCGATCTCGGATGGGTCGGGTGTGCAGAGGGTCGACGAGTCGATCGCACCGGCACCCACGTGGCTCGGCGCGCTCGGGTTCCCCGGACTGACGGCCTACTTCGGTCTGATGGACGTCGGCAAGCTCGCCGAGGGCGACACCGTGGTGATCTCCGGAGCCGCCGGTGCCGTGGGCAGTATCGCGGGTCAGATCGCGAAAGCCAAGGGAGCCACCGTGATCGGGATCGCCGGTGGACCCGAGAAATGCGCGTGGCTCACCGAGGAACTGGGTTTCGACGCGGCGATCGACTACAAGAACGAGTCGGTGTACAAGGGTCTGAAGGCAGCTGCACCCAAGGGCATCGACGTGTACTTCGACAACGTCGGCGGTGAGATCCTCGACGCGGCCCTCTCTCGGCTACGCAAGGGAGCGCGAGTGGTGTTGTGCGGAGCCATCTCCGGCTACAACGCCACCGACCCGCAGCCCGGCCCGGCGCACTACCTGTCGCTGCTCATTAACAGGGCCTCGATGACGGGTTTCATCATCTTCGACTACCTCGATCGCTACCAGGAAGGTGTCGACGCTCTGTCCGAGCTGCTCACCAGCGGCACGATGACCGCACGCGAGCAGATCGAGATCGGCGGCGTCCCCGCCTTCGGATCGACGCTGAACCTGCTGTTCGACGGTGCCAACACCGGCAAGCTGGTTCTCGAGGTCGGCGAACGCACCCACGACTCGGAATTATGAGGACGCTTCGTTCGTTGAACCCCACGTATCGATCGATAAAGAGCTAGGAGAGCAACCATGTCTGCAGCCACCGAAACCGCCATTCTCGCCGGAGGATGCTTCTGGGGAGCCGAAGAGCTCGTCCGCAAGCTCCCGGGTGTGGTCTCCACCCGCGTCGGATACACCGGCGGCGAGGTTCCCAACGCCACGTACCGCAACCACGGCAATCACGCCGAAGGCCTCGAGGTCGTCTACGACCCCACCCAGACGACGTACCGGGATCTGCTGGAGTTCTTCTTCCAAATTCACGACCCCACCACCAAGAACCGTCAGGGCAACGACATCGGAGCCAGTTACCGCTCGGCCATCTTCTACCTCGACGACGAGCAGAAGCGCGTCGCCGAGGACACGATCGCCGACGTCGACGCCTCGGGTCTGTGGCCGGGCAAGGTCGTCACCGAGGTGAGCCCGGCAGGAGATTTCTGGGAAGCCGAGCCCGAGCACCAGGACTACCTGCAGAAGTACCCCGAGGGCTACACGTGCCACTGGGTGCGTCCGGAGTGGAAGTTGCCGCGTCGGGCCTGAGCGGCTGCGCCGCATGTGCATGGAACTTCGTAGCCTGCTACGAAGTTCCACTCACATAGGTGGGCGTAACGCCCATTCCGGACGATCGACGGTCCACAGGTAGAAGTACCGCGCACGTATCGGCCGAACTTGCGACACTGATCCGGTGACCTCCGACAGAACCCCTCGGTCGATGGCCGACGTCCTTCGTTCGCCGCGTTTCTGGCTTGCCCCCATTCTCGTCGTCTCGGCGTTGATGTCGTTTCTCGCTGCCCTGTATCTGGGCGGCGTGCTCGACCCCAGGGGCAATTTGCACGACCTCCCCATCGCGATCGTCAATCAGGACGAGGGCGACACCCTCGCGGGCGAGCAACGCAACATCGGCAACGACATCGTCGACGGTCTGCTGCAGAACGTCGATCCGGAGAAGGTCGATTTCCGGGAAGTCGGTCCGGCGCAGGCGCAATCGCTGCTGTCGACGGCCGAGGCGTACGGCTCCATCGTCATCCCGAGCGATTTCACCAAGAGGATGGGAATCCTCGCCCAGGCGAGCGTGATTCCCGGGGACGTCGAGAAGCCGATCATCACGGTCTACACCAACCCGCGTGCCGGCAGCTTCGGAATGTCGCTCGTGACCGGGGTGGCGACACCGGCCTTCGATTCGGTCAATCAGACTGTGGGACAGCAGATCACCGAGCAGGTGCGCCAGCAGCTCGGTGAGACTCGGCTCTCCGGTGCGAGTGCTCTCACCCTCGCGCAGCCGATCGATGTGATCGTTGCCCAATACGATCCTCTGCCCGACGGCACCGGCGGTGGTCTGTCTGCGTTCTACTACGCGCTCTTGCTCGTCCTGGCCGGCTTCACCGGTGCGACCATCGTCAGCGCACTCGTCGACGGCCTACTCGGATTCACGCCCACCGAGATCGGCCCCAAATACATTCACCGCGGACCGACCCTGATCAACCGCTTCCAGACGCTGCTCGTGAAATGGCTCGTCATGATCGTGCTGGCCATGCTGGTGTCCGCCCTCTATCTGCTGATCAGTCATCTGCTCGACATGCCGATCACGCACGCCTGGACCCTGTGGATGTACGGCGCGTACGCGATCGCCGCGGTCGGCATCACGGCACTGGCGGTGATGTCCGCGTTCGGCACGGCAGGACTGTTGATCAATCTGATCGTGTTCATCATCCTGGCGTTGCCGTCGTCGGGCGGCACCATCCCCCTCGAAGCGAGCCCGCGGTTCTTCACCTGGCTGGCGCAGTTCGAGCCCATGCACCAGATCTTTCTCGGCACTCGCTCGATCCTGTACTTCAACGCCTCACTCGACGCGGGATTGTTGCATTCGGTCGGCATGACGTCTCTCGGCCTGCTCATCGGGCTCGTGTTCGGTGTGGTGTCCACCCGCATCTACGACGGCAAAGGCCTCGACCGAAGCCTCGATTCACCCGGCGCTCACAGGTGACGCCAGTACACTCGATCCAATGCTTGCTGTGAATCCAGCCGGGAGCGTTGCACCCCGACGTGCCTTCCACGCGTACCTCGACGTCGCCATCGTCGTTCTCGTCCTCGTGGGCACCAACCTCATCGCGCACTTCACCACGGTGTGGGCCAGTATCGCGACGGTTCCGATCGCCGCTGTTCTGCTGGTCGTCCTGGCGAACCGTCGGGGTCTGGGGTGGGCCGAACTCGGACTGTCTCCGAAGCAGTGGAAGACAGGATCTCTGTACGCACTCGGAGCCGTCGGGGTCGTGCTCACCGTCGTCGCGATCGGTGCGTTGCTGCCACTGACTCGGCCCTTCTTCATGGCCGACCGATACGCAACCGTCTCCGCCGCCATCGTCGCGTCGATGATCGTCATTCCGCTGCAGACCGTGATCCCGGAAGAACTCGCGTTCCGCGGGGTGCTCCACGGCACGCTGGGTCGCATCTACGGCGCACGCGGAGTCTTCGCGGCAGGGTCTCTGCTGTTCGGTCTGTGGCACATCGCGTCCTCGCTCGGCCTGACGGCGGGCAACGTGGGGCTCAGCGGATTTCTGGGCGGCGGACTGTTCGGGCAGATCGTCGGTATCGCACTGGCCGTGGTGGCCACTGCGGCGGCGGGCGTGGTGTTCACGTGGCTGCGCAGCCGTAGCGGTAGTTTGATCGCGCCGATCGCCCTGCACTGGTCGTTGAATGGACTCGGTGCGCTGGCCGCCGCTCTGGTCTGGCACGCGTCGGTGAGCTGAGCGGCATGAAAGACGAGCTGCATCAATACCTTCGGATTGCTCGCGAAAACATGCTGTGGAAGCTCGACGGCTTGTCCGAATACGAGAAACGGCGCCCGATGACGCCGACCGGAACCAATCTACTGGGCTTGGTGAAGCACCTGTCGATCGTCGAATACGGATACTTCGGCCCCACGTTCGGACGTGAATTCCCGGCCCGATTCACCGAACTGGAGAAATCGGCCGCGGCGCAATTGAACTCGGATATGTGGGCCGCTGCCGACGAGTCGTCGCAGTTCATCGTCGACCTGTACCGCGAGGCCTGGTTACACGCCGATAAGACCATCGCGGCCAACGATCTCGATTCCGTCGGACGCGTCATGCACTGGCCGGCCGAGAAGCAGGAAGTGACTCTGCACCGAGTCCTGGTCCAGATGATTGCCGAAACCAACCGGCACGCTGGGCACGCAGACATCGTGCGCGAACTGATCGACCAGTCCGTCGGCATGCGTCTCGGCAACGAAAACATGGCCGACGGCGACGCAGCGTGGTGGGCCGCTTACCGAGATGAGCTCGAAACTGCTGCGCGAGAGGCTGATTGATCTCATCCCCTGACGTAAGGCTTCACCAACCCCTACCACAC
The DNA here is from genome assembly GCF_038069675.1 of Rhodococcoides navarretei. NCBI lineage: Bacteria > Bacillati > Actinomycetota > Actinomycetes > Mycobacteriales > Nocardiaceae > Rhodococcoides > Rhodococcoides navarretei. Next base: position 199,608 of record NZ_JBBPCN010000001.1, on the reverse strand, counting down.
CCCACCGACAGGTTCTGAGTCTCGAATAATTAAGCAGGGCAACAGTTTTCGATTCAATCATGCTTGTCAGTCGAACGCACGTTCGATACACTTTCTTTCATGACCACGGAGATCTGGCAACTGAGCGAGAGCGAACTCCTCGCCGACGCCGCCGCGGTCTCCCATGAGATTCAGCTCCTAGAAGCCCGGCGGATCGCCCTCGTCGCAGAGATCGACACCCGCGTCTCCCGTGAGAAACTCGGCTTCCCCGGACCCGCAGGCTGGCTGACCTCCACCACCCTGCTCTCACCGTCCAAGGCCACCAAGATCGTCGCCCTCGCCCGCGGCATGGCTGCGTTTCCCGATATCGCCGACGCCGTGAACACCGGCGTGATGTCCGTCGACCACGCCGCGCTGATCCTCACCTTCGCCGAAACCCCACCCAAGGACCTCCCGGAAGAGGGCCGCGTCATGGCCCGCACCGCGATGATCGCCGCCGCCACCGGGCCCGAAGCACGCACCGGCCGGATCCGCGCAGCGATCACCAAGCTCGAGGACGAGTTCGGCGGCAAGACCCCACCACCGGAGAACACCGACCGCAACGAACTGTTCGCCTCCACGACCTTGAACGGCCGGCTGGTGGCGAAGATGGATGTCGACGCCGTCACCGGAGAAAAACTCCTCACCGCACTCTCACCCCTGACCGAACCCCGCCCCGCCGCCGACGGCACCCCAGACGACCGCAGCCCCGCCAAACGGCGCGCCGACGCCTTCGGACATATCCTCGACCAATACCTCGCCTCGAGCAACCGGCCTATCGAAGGCGGAGAGAGGCCCCACCTGAACCTGCACATCAGCCTGCGCGATCTCACCGACCTCCGCGACAGCGCCGACACCGCCGACACTGCCGACGCCGACGACATCGCAGACGACGAACCCTCGCGCGCAGCAACAGAATCCGACAACAACACAGCCGATCCCGTCGACATCAACACCGGACACCCCATCCACCCCGACCCAGCAACCGAGCCGGACCACGAAAACGGCAGCGGCAGTGACACCGCCAGTGGCAGTGAAGATGACCGCTGTGCAACGGATCGTGGCGCATACAGGGACCTGTTCGGCGACGGCACGTCGGTCGGCTGGCTCCCCTGGATGGGACCACTCTCCCGCAATACTTCCCGGCAGCTGGCGTGCGACTGTGTTCTCACCGCCATCGTCATGGACGAGAACGGCAACCCGCTCAACCTCGCCCGCACCGCCCGCACCGTCTCCGCAAAACAACGCAAAGCCCTCACCGCCCGCGATCACGGCTGCGCGTTCCCTGGCTGCGGCAAATCCGCCGCCTGGACCGAAGGACACCACATCTGGCACTGGGCCGACGGCGGACCCACCGACATGAACAACCTGGTTCTACTCTGCGGATTTCACCACCGACTCATGCACCACAGTGACTGGGAAGTGTTCGTCGGCACCGACAACCACCCATGGTTCATCCCACCCGCCACCGTCGACCCCTACCGACAACCGCGACAATCCCACGCCCGAGCAGGCCCCCACATCGCCTGAGCCCAGGGAAGACTCCAGCCCCGCACCGAAACAACGGTGCGGGGCTGGAAGAAGTTGAGCTCAGGAACCCGAGGGAGCTGCCGGCGGTGCGGGAGGAGTCGCGCCGTCAGCGGGAGCCGGAGGTGCAGGCGGAGTCGAACCGTCTCCCTCAACACCAGGAGCCGGCGGCGTCGCACCGTCAGCCGGTGCGCACACAGCACCACCGGGGCCACCTGCGCCCGGACCACCCTTGCCCGGTCCGCCCTCAGCTGGCCCGCCCTTGCCCGGGCCACCCTCGGGCGGAGCAGGCGGAGTTGCACCATCCCCCGGTGCCGCAGGAGTAGCGCCGTCCGCTGATCCCGGTGGTGCCGGGACAGCAGGAACCGTCGAGCCGTCACCGGCTTCCGGAGCCGCCGGCACCGCAGGTACATCCGACCCGCCACCACCATCGGTCCGCTGCCCGAGCTCCGAGGACGACGCCACCGTGGACACGCCGGGCGAGACGTCGGGTCCGGTGGCAGCGAAGACTGCCGCGGTCACCAGGGCACCGACGGCCAGACCCGCTGCGGCCGTCGCCACCAGCGGCACCCGTCCCTTCCACCGCTTCGGCGTGGTCCCTCGGACCGGCTCCGGGTTCGATGCTGCGGGAATCGGCTGAGTCTGATCGTTCACGTTCACTCCTTGTTCGGACTGTGTCGTTCGTTTCGGTCTGTCACCGACACTGCCGCCGCTAGCTGAAGTCACCCTGAAGCCGGGCGCATCTTCAGGATCACTTCAGCTGGTGGGTGACAATCGAGGCATGACATACAGTTCCGCTCCCCGGGTGATGGTGGTGGAGGACTCACTGCCCATCCGAGAAGCACTGGTGGCCGCATTCGAGGACGCGGGATTCACGGCAGCGTCCCTGCCCGACGGGGACGACTTCGAGACCACGATGGCAGGCTTCCGCCCCGATGTCGTGATTCTCGACGTCATGCTGCCCGGCGCTCGGGACGGGTTCGCGTTGATCGACGTCGTTCGGCAGAGCACCGACGCCGGAATCATCATGGTCACCGCGAAGGACCGGCTGGAAGACCGGCTGCGCGGACTGAGCGATGGCGCAGACGACTACGTGATCAAGCCTTTTCAGCTCGACGAGGTGGTGGCGCGAGCGAAATCGGTGCTGCGCAGAAGGGGCAGATCGTCGGACGCAATCCAGGTGGGCGATCTACTGGTGGACGAATCCGCGGGGGTCGTCACCCGCGCCGGCAGTGTCCTCGATCTGACGGCGACCGAGCTCCGCCTGGCAACCTTCCTCGTCGCCCAGCGTGGCCGTACGGTCTCGAAAACGGCTATCCTCGAATCGGTCTGGGGCTACGGCGCGTACGACGGCAACCTGGTGGAAGTGCACATCAGTGCATTGCGTCGCAAGATGGAAGCTCATGGGCCGCGGTTGATTCATACCGTCCGCGGCCTGGGTTATGCATTGCGGGCTCCGCAGTGAACCGCACGCCCACGCCCTCGTTGCGCACGCGGGTGGTCGCCACCGTCGTCGTTCTGTTCGCGGTGTTGCTGCTGATAGTCGGCGTGTCGGTGGATGTCGTTCTCGGTCAACAGCTTCGGCGGGATCTGGAAGCTCGGTTGACCGACCGAGCAACCCGAGCCGTCGAACTCGTGGAGAGCGGCGTCGAACCCGGCGATCTGGTGCAGTCCCTCCAGGGCGACGCCATCCGAGTTCGTGTCACCACTGCGGACGGCACGGTCTACGGCGCTCCCGGCACCGGGCCGCCCGGACCGGATGTTCGGCCCGCAACCCCGGCTCCGCCTGCCGGGCAGTCGAGAGCTCCCGGCCCTCCCGCTCCTCCCGATCCCCCTGCACCCCCGTCGGATTCGTTCGAGATCACCGAATCTTTGCCCGATGGCTCGACGCTGTCGCTACTCGGCGACACCACCGCGATCGCCGATGTTCGCCGACAACTGCGCATCCTGATGGTGGCTGCCGGAGCCGTGACACTGCTGTTGGCCGCAGCCACGCTCACCTATGCCGTGCGGCGCGCGCTGTCACCACTGGATTCGATGACCGCCGTCGCTCGTCGAATCACCAACGGCGACAGAGGAAGAAGGCTACTGCCGTCGAAGCCCAAGACGGACCTGGGCCGTACCGCCTCCGCCGTCGACGAAATGCTCGACGCCCTGGAGGACGCCGAGCGTAAGGAGGCTGCGGCCGCGCAGTCGGCGCGTCGAGCAGAGGACGAGATGCGCCGATTCCTCGCCGACGCCGCACACGAATTGCGGACTCCGGTCGCCGGGATCTCGGCGTTGGCGCAATCGTTGCAGCGCGATGCCGAGCGTCGTCCCGATCGGGTGGGGAGGTGGAGCGAGCTGCTGGTCGGCGAATCGAGCAGGGCCTCCCGCTTGGTGGGCGACATGCTCGATTCCGTTCGTGCAGAGAACACTTCGGAGTTGGAACTGGCGGACGAGGATCTCGCCGACATTGCGCGGCGCACCGTCGAGCGTGCGGCACTGCTGTCCCCACAGGTTCGGTTCCAGGTCGACGGATCGCAACCGGTGCCGGTCCGGGTGGACGTGGGCCGCGTCGAGCAGATTCTCTCGAACGTCCTCGACAACGCCGCTCGATTCACGCCGCCCGAAGGTTCCGTCCGAGTGACGACAGGGGCCGATACACACGCGTTCGTCACCGTCGACGACGACGGTCCCGGCGTCGACGAGGCAGACCGCGAACGCATCTTCGAGCGGCTCGTCAGACTGAACTCGGCACGCGACCGCTCCTCCGGAGGCGTCGGGCTCGGCCTCTCGATCGCACGAACGTTGGCGCGCGCTCACGGCGGCGATCTCGTCTGCGCCGCAGGGCCTACCGGCGCGAGGTTCCGCCTGACACTGCCTGGCATCGCCGGTCGTTCCGCGGGCTCCACTCCGGCGAACCATTGATAGCTATTCGACGATCAAGTCCATCAGCAGGCTGTCGTGCCAGCCGGTCGGCCCCTTCTCGTATTTGCGCATGATGCCGACCGGCTCGAAACCGACTGCGCTGTAACAGGCTATCGCTACCGCGTTGTCGGCGGCCGGGTCGATCACCAGCCGATGATGCCCCAGGTCGACTGTCAGGTACCGCACCAGTGTGCCCACGGCGTCCTGTCCGATACCGCGGCCGTGCACTGCCGGATCCAGAAAGACGTCGATCGACGCGTGCCGGTACATCGGATCGGTCTCTTCGCCGTACTGGATCAATCCCACTGACGCGCCGTCCAATTCGACGACCAGTCGATTTTCGTCGGTGCTGTCGAACGGCCAGTTCTCGTCGGCATCCTCGTCGCCCCACCGCGCATACACCTCGGGGGTGTGCAGTATTCGGCGCAGCTCCGGCACATCCTCTGCGGTGACGGGCCGCAACACGACCCGCTCACCACGAAGGTTCATCGCGAAGCTCTACTCGGCCCGCTTGGCAGCACGCGCTGCGAGATCCTGGGCGTCGAGCTCGTCCGCTTCTTCGAGAGTCGGGGCGCTGCCGCCCAATCGGGCCGGAACCCAGTACGCGCCCGGCTCGTGGTGGTAGTTCTCCTGAAGCTCGAGCAGCATCTTCTGCATCACGGTGCGTAGCCGGTCGGTCAGCTCCTGGGGCGGGCCGACCGGTGCCAACGGCTCACCGACGGCGATCGAGATGGGAGTGTTGGTGCGGCCCAGTCGCTTCGGGTAGCCCTTGGTCCACACGCGCTGTGCACCCCAGATGACCGTCGGGATGATCGGCACGCCTGCCTCGATCGCCATCCGCGCTGCGCCGGACTTGAATTCCTTGATCTCGAAGCTACGGCTGATGGTCGCCTCCGGGTACACACCCACGAGCTCGCCGTCGCGCAGGCTCGCCACGGCCGCCTTGTACGACTGCGCTCCTGCCCCGCGATCGACGGGGATGTGGCGTAGCGCGCGCATGATCGGGCCGGAGATCTTGTTGTCGAAGACTTCCTTCTTCGCCATGAACCGGATGTACCGCTTCACCCGGCGCGGAGGCAGCCCGGCGTAGGTGAAATCCATGTACCCGGTGTGGTTGACGGCGATGACGGCTCCGCCGGTGGCAGGGATGTGTTCCTCGCCCTCGACCTCGAATTTCAGGCCCTCGAACGCGAACACTGCACGAGCGATGCCGATGACTGATCGGTAGACGGGTTCCACAGTCCGTTAGCGTAGTCGGTGGACGATGCCGGACAAAAGGTCCGGGAGATGACAGGTCCGGCCAGAATGCAACGGGGGAGAAACGACGTGAAGAACAGTGCGGCATCACCAGGGCGGACCCGGGTAGTCCGAACCGCGCTGCCGCTGATCGCAACTCTCGCCCTGGTCGGAGGCTGCGATTCCGCAGTCGGACTGCCGTCCGAACAGTCCGGGGCGACGAGCAACACCACCGAGGCAACGACATCGACGACAACTCCGACAACGGCCTCCGCGACCACCACCACGCCCCCACCGCTCCCGCCCGGCCCACCCGTCGGCGAGGTTCCCGGCAACCCCGACGCTGCGATGGCGCTGCGCCCGTTCGTCAACGATCTGACCGGTGGCGGTATCGGCGTCGTCACGGCGCGGTGCTGGACTGTCCCGCCCACCGACATCCCGACGATGTACGTCGACACCGACGCGATTCTCGCTGCCGTTGCCACCCCTGGCGTCGACGGCCAGTTCGCCGTCACGTGGACCGGGCCCACCGCTACGGTCAGTGTGAAGCGCAGTGAGATCGCGTCCGGCTACGCGTGCCCCACCGTCTACCCCACCGGCACGGCCCCTGTGTTCGACGCGGCGGACGCCGTCTACACCGTCGACCGCTACCTGGGTCGTCTCGCCGGGCTGCCCGTCGCCCCCGACGATGTGGAAGCGAACTTCCCGCTCGTCTGCGACGGTCGACAGACCTGGGACCCCCTCGGTACCGGCGTTCCCACTGCCCCACCGCTGGTGGAGAACCCGAACATCCTGCCCGGCATCACCTCGTTCGATCCCGACAGCGTGTTCGTCACCGGGCAGAACGGCATCTACACCCAGGTCAACGCAGATATCATCGACGCGTCCGGGGTGTACCAGAACCGCACCTTCGTACTGGCCATCGGCGGCGAGGGTTACTGCATCGGCGACATCGCCTGAGCGAGTCCTATTTCAGAACGTCCGTTCCGACGAAGGGTACGAGGGCCTCGGGGACCCGGACGGTACCGTCGGCCTGCTGGTGGTTCTCGAGGATCGCGACGATCCAGCGTGTGGTGGCGAGGGTGCCGTTGAGCGTCGCCGCGGTCTGCGGCTTGCCGTTCTCGTCGCGGTAGCGCACGCCGAGGCGTCGAGCCTGGAAGGTGGTGCAGTTCGAGGTCGAGGTCAGCTCGCGGTAGGCCTTCTGGGTGGGAACCCATGCCTCGCAGTCGAATTTGCGGGCGGCCGAGGAGCCGAGGTCGCCGCCTGCGGTGTCGATGACGCGGTAGGGCACCTCGACGGCCGCGAGCATCTCCTTCTCGAATTCGAGCAACTTCTGGTGTTCGGCCGCTGCATCCTCGGGCTTGATGTACGAGAACATCTCGATCTTGTCGAACTGATGGACTCGGATGATGCCGCGGGTGTCCTTGCCGTAGCTGCCTGCTTCGCGGCGGAAGCACGACGACCATCCGGCATATCGCTTCGGGCCGTCGGCGAGGTCGATGATCTCGCCCGAGTGGTAGCCCGCGAGAGCCACTTCGGAGGTTCCGACGAGGTAGAGGTCGTCGGCTTCGAGTCGGTAGATCTCGTCTGCGTGGGCTCCGAGGAATCCGGTTCCCGACATGATCTCCGGCCGCACCAGCACCGGCGGGATCATCATGGTGAAGCCGTTCTTGACGGCTTTCTGCGCAGCCAGCTGCAGCAATCCCTGCTGCAGCAGCGCGCCGTAGCCGGTCATGAAGTAGAAGCGTGAGCCCGAGACCTTGGCTCCGCGTTCCATGTCGATGAGCTTCAGCGATTCACCGAGCTCGAGGTGGTCCTTGGGCTCGAAATCGAACTCCGGGATGTCGCCGACGGTCTCGAGCAGCACGAAGTCGTCTTCGCCGCCCGCGGGCGTGCCGTCCTGGACGATGTTGGAGATTGCGCGGTGCGCCGTGTCGAGGGCCGCGTCGGCCTCGGATTCGGCGGCCTGGGCGGCCTTCACCTTGGCGGCCAGCTCCGATGCCCCGGCCAGCAGTGCGGGACGGTCCTCGGCGGAGGCCTTACCTACCTGCTTTCCCAAGGCCTTCTGCTCGGCCCGCAGCTGATCGCCTGCGAGCACAGCGGCGCGGCGAGATGCATCGGCGTCGAGTAGCGCGTCGACGAGAGCGGGGTCCTCGCCTCGGGTGCGCTGCGAGGCGCGCACTGCGTCGGGGTTCTCGCGAAGGAATTTCAGGTCGATCACGAGAGGGAACCTTACTTGCCGAGCAACCCCAGGTAGTCCTCGCGTCCGAACATCGTCGCAGCATCGACGGCCGACGGGTGACCGCCGTGCGGGTCGGCTCCACCGTCGACGAGAACACGCACCACCTCGTCCTCACCCTTGAACACTGCCCCGGCGAGTGGAGTCTGTCCCTTGTCGTTGGACTTGTTCACATCGGCACCGCGCTCGACCAGCACGCGCACCGCGTCGGCATGCCCGTGATACGCGGCCAGCATGACCAGCGTGTCGCCCGACTCGTTGTGCAGATTCACCGGGACGCCTGCGTCGAGGTAACTCGCGAGCGCGGCCGCGTCGCCGGTGCGGGCCATGGCGAACAGTCGGCCGGCCAGCTCGCTGAGGTCGTCGTCACGTGTTGGGTCGCTCATGAGGACCGAACCTACTCGGGCATGATGGAGGGTGATGTCCGTACACGAATCAGACCCCCCGACGGGCGAGAAGTCTCGACGAACACTGTCTTCGACCACCGCCCGACGCGGGCTCGCCATGGTTGCGGTCGGCGCGGTCCTTGCTGCGGGGGCGACGGTTCTGTTCTCCGACGGGTTCTCCCCGCCCGAGAAGATCACCACCCACACGTCGGCCGCCGGCCCTGCGACCGACGGACCGGTGTCGGCGACATCCTTCGGTGCGGCCGATCCGGGCACGTGCCTGCAGTGGACGCCCACCGATGATCCGGAGACCGACCGACAGGACCTCGCCGAGGTCTCGTGCGCCGATCCCCATCGCTTCGAGGTTGCTCGCGACATCGACATGAGCGTCTACCCCGGCGTCGAGTTCGGTCCGGGATCGACGTACCCCGGTTCCATCCGGTTCGGCGAGCTGCGTGACGAACACTGCGCGGCCGCCGTCAACGACTACGTCGGTGCGAAGTTCGATCCCAGCGGACGCTTCGGCGTCGGACTGATGTTCCCCAGCCAGACCGGCTGGGCCAAGGGTGAACGGACGTTGCGCTGCGGTGTGCAGATGCCGTCGAACACCGGAAGTCTGATGGAGATGACCGGTTCGATCCTCGACCAGGACCAGTCGAAGGTCTGGCCGACCGGTACGTGCGTCGGCATCGATCAGAACGTGCCGGCGGATCCGGTGGACTGCTCGGCCCCGCACGCGTACGAGGTGGCGTCGGTGATCAACCTGACGCAGCAGTTCCCCGGCGGGCACCCGTCCGAAGGTGATCAGGACGCGTATCTGGAAGGCACCTGCACCGACGCCGTCAACGGCTACCTCGGCTCGGACACCGCCTTGCGCGACAAGACGCTCACCCTGTTCTGGGACACCATCGACGTCGCGAGCTGGCTCGCCGGAAGTCGCCAGGTGACCTGTTCGGTGGGTAAGGAACTCGATTCCGGCGGCTTCGCGACCATCGTTGGCACCGCCAAGGGCGACATCCTCATCAACGGTGCCGCTCCCGTCCCGCCGCCCGCCGCTCCCGACGGCCGCGCACTGCCGACACCGTTGCCCGGTGCCGCACCTATCACCACCGGAGGGTGACATTCCCACCCACATGACTCGCGTCGACTTCGAGGAAGCCGTGTCCGACGCTCTCGACACCCTGCCCCGTGAACTCACCGACTTCATGAACAACGTGGTCGTCCTCGTCGAGGAGGAACACCCGACCGAAGACATCCTCGGGTTGTACGAGGGCATCGCCTTGACCGAACGCTACGAGTACAGCGGACACTTGCCGGACGTCATCACCATCTACCGCAAACCGATCCTCGAGATGGTCGACGACGCCATCGAGGCTCGCCGCGAAATCGCCATCACCGTGGCCCACGAAATCGGACATCACTTCGGCATCGACGACGAACGATTGCATCAACTCGGATTCGGCTGATCGCACTCGCCCCCCTCACCCCAAACGCACACCCGTCCGCATCCCCCGACGGCACACCCCCCGGACGCGTGAATGGACCACTGCATACGTCTGAGCAGTGCAATGGTCCATTCACCCGGACCGACCTGGGCCGACCACACCGCGTCAATGGCACTTTGCATACGTCTCGGCCGTGCAATGGTCCATTGACGCGGAAACGGGCTACGCCGCGACTGCCTCTCGGCGAACAGGGCGCACTGCCCGATCGGTGAGGAATGCGAATCCCAATCCCAGTGTCAGCCATAGCGTTGCTTGGGTGGTCAGTGACGACAGTCGGAATTCCCACAGCAGGGTTGCCGGGAAGTCCGAGCCGACCTCGTTCACATCGGGCAGCAGCGCGTAGCCGATTCCCACGATCACCAGGAACGCCAGCAACGGCGCGCCGACGCGAATCGCCACCGAATTCTGCGATGCCACCGCCTTCGCCGCGTACACGGCGACCGCGACGGCCAGCAGACCCAGAATCACCGTCGCCAACCACAGCCACGTGCGCTGGGTGATGGTCTCCGGATCGCCGACGGCCGGCGGGTTCGCCGGGTACTTGAAGAACGGCACCGCTTCGATGGCCACCCACCCGCCGACGGCCCCGACGAGCGCGAGAATCGAGCCCGGAAGGGAGCTGACGCGTCGGGCATAGTGCAGTACCGAGGCGAAGATCGCGCCGAGTGCCAGGCCGGCGAGTCCGGTGGCGAGGAACAGTCCGACGCGTTGTCCGTCCCGACCGACGAGCGCCTCGTCGCCGTGCGAGTGCGCGGCAGGGGCGGCGTCGGCGTGATGGGCGTCGGCGCCGGCTGCTTCTTCGATGGCGATGGCCGAGTCGATGTGCGGCTCACCGACGACGAAGGCAACTGCTCCGGCGAGCAGGCCGGCGAGAAGCCCGGCGAGCAGACCTCGCATCAGCAATTGAACGAATGTCCCGGTCAGTGGCATGGCAGGCCCAGCAGGTGGCGGCCGTCGTGCATCAGTTCGTGCATGTACATGCCACTGCGGGAGATCGCGCCCTGATCGAAGCCGACGAGGTAGAGCACGACGAAAGCGAGCAGAATCGTTGCGGCGACGATGACGGCAAGGGCAGCCGACTCCGTCGTATTACTGGGTGCGTGAATGATTGCCATGGTGTCCTCCTGGGATTGTGCGTCCCGTAGTCCCCGCTCGAAAACGGGGACGGCCATGCGATGAACGAGTTTTCTGACTCTCGAATTCGGACATATGCCCGACGTCGATCACAGTGGCGCAACCGCTCCGGATTTTCACCGGATTACCTGCGTACATCGCGTCTAACCTGCGAACTGTGGCACCGAACGCGACGCTGTGTCAATCGCTGTCATGGCCTACCGCAGCTCGATGCCAGAATGGCCGAGTGTCTGCGCCCGTGACCCGACTGATGCTGGTGAGCCACGCCAGAACCGACGCGATGCGCACCGGCCGATTCCCCGGCGACGAACCACTCGATGACGCGGGACAGCGCGATCTCGCCGCGGTCACCGATCCTCCTCGCGTCGACCGCGTGCTGTCCGGCCCGGAAACCCGATCGATCTCCACTGCGCAACGCTTCGGCTCGAACATCTCGGTCGAACCCGGGTTGGCCGACATCGATTACGGCCGATGGTCGGGTCTCGAGATGACCGATCTGCCCGACGCCGACGCGATGGGCTGGCTGAGTGACCCGGCGTTCGTTCCACCGGGCGGTGAATCCCTCGACGCGTTGTTCTCTCGCGTCGAGACGTGGCTGAGCACCGTCGGCTCGACGCCCGGCCGGACCCTGGCGGTGACCTCTCCTGCGGTCGTCCGAGCCGTGGTGATCGTGGTGTTGGAGGCCCCGGTGTCCTCGTTCTGGCGGATCGACGTCTTCCCGCTCACACTCACCGCACTCGGCCGTCGAGGCGGCATATGGACCGTCGGCTCGGTGGCCCAGAAGTTCGTCTGAATTTTCCTCGCGTCGAGGGAACCAAACCGAACACGGCGGCGTCCTACCTACCGACAGCGCAAAGTTCTTCGATCAGGGGGCGTGGCTCATGACCGTCATAAAGGTGGATCCGGTGGCACTGCAGCTCGCTGCTTCGGAGCTCGATGCGGTCGCCGCCAGGTTGCAGGCCGCCGTCACCGCGACGGCGATCCCCGTGCGGCCACTACCGCCGGGCACCGACGAGGTCTCTCTGCTCACCGAACGGTTCTTCGGCACCGCGGCTGACACCTTCGGACCGGCTGCAGCACAAGGTATTTCAGAGCTACACCGTGCCGCCGAGGAACTCCGGAAGCAGGCCGCGGACTACGTGGCCACCGACGACGACACGGCCGGGGGCCTGCCCGGCCTACCCGGCATCTGACGCGCCGAACTCGACCGCAGCAAAAATTGGATGCAGGGCTCGAACATCATGGGGGGCTGAGGGATGACGCTCGGAGTGACAGGTGTGGTGTGGCTGCCACGCACGGCGACGGGAAATTCGACGCGATTGCTCGGGCCGGGACCGGTGCCGTTGCACGTCGCCGGCGGAGCATGGGGTTCGGTTGCCGCGGCGTTCACCGAGGCATCGGCGAGCATCGCCGCTGTCACTGCGGCCCTGACCGCGGGCTGGGAGGGTGAGTCGGCACTGCTCGCCCAGGCCGCACTCGCACGTTTCGCAACGTGGACCGGCACAACGGCATTGAAAGCGGCCGCGCTCTCGGTCGAGGCCCCCGCCGCCGGGACCACCTACGGCGTAGCCCTGGCAACCATGCCGTCGCTGGTGGAAATCGGCCTCGTGCAGGCCGCCAAGGTCACCGCTGCGTCCACGGGCGGCGCACTGAACGGCAGCTACGAAGCAGCCGAGGTGGCAGACCGGTTGCTCGACATCCGAGCGGCCCTGGTGATGGAGGGCTTCGAGCTGGTCAACTCGCACCGCATCGTCAAGACCACCTTCGATCATCCGCCCGCCATCGTGTCCGATTCCGGCAGCGGCCTCGGAAAGTTCGCCAACGCCGTGATGACCTCGCCAGTTCAGGCTGCGATCGGCGGCCTGATGGCGGCAACACAGAATCCCGGAGTCGCCGCAGCCGCCGGCCAGATCGGTAGCGCTGCTACCTCCATCGCCAGTACCGGTGCGTCCACGGTGGCCACCGCCGCGTCCAACATCGGAGGAAGTGCACTGTCCGGTGGTGCCGGAACGGGCGGCGGCTTCGCACCCGGTGGTTCGGCATCTCCTGCCGTCGGCCCGGCGTCGACGCGTCCGGTGTCGTTCGGCGGGGCAAGTGGAGCCGGCGGATTCGGCGGCGGTGCCGGAATGCTCGGTTCCGCGTTGGGTCCCGCGGGTGGCGGCTCGATGCCTGCAGCTGCGAGCCAGGGCGGAGCCACTGCGTTCGGCGCACCGGCCTCGACCGATGGCGGCCTCGCTCAGCGTGGAACCGGCGGTGCCGGTGCTCCGGCGTCGGGCACGCGCGGGCAGGCCGAGGACGACGAGCACGAGACGCCCGACTACCTCAAGCAGTTCGAGCACTTCGCGGACGGCCGCACCGTCGCACCGTCCGTCATCGGCGCGGATCCGCCCCTTCCTGCACCCGATACCAGCGGAAACGGCCGTTGATCGACTTGGGAACCGTGCCGGTGGGCCACACGGTGCCGAGCGCCTCACTCGGCACGGACGCGATGGATTTCCTGGTCGACGAGCTGTCGATCGCCGAACTTCCTGTCGTCCTGGACGTGTTCCCGCGCTTCGACGACGCCACCGCGAGGGACTCCGCGCTCGAACGTGGCCGCTGCGCCCTCGAGTCGGCCGGGTTGTTGGCCGGGGGCCGCGTCCACGACGATGTTCGGCACTGGCTGCGGGTCCTCGAACAACCACGCTGGTACATCTCGGCCCGCGTGTTCGACGTCGAGAGCGGCGCGCCCGCTCCCAGCACGCGGATCTGCGTCGCGTCCGACGACCGGATCACCGTGTCGGCACTGCGGCAGGACGACGTGGTCACCATCCGTGTCGTCCACGGCGACCCGGCCCGAGACCTCGCGATGTCGATCGGCTCGGCCGCCACGTTCGACCCGGGCAGCATCAACGCGCCCACCGATCTACTCGCCGAGGCGCTCGATGCGACACCGTCCGACGTCGGAGCAACAGCGTCTCGGCTACGCGGCATCGGAATAGTGGGCGACCGCGCGTCGGCATTGGCGTCGGCGATGGCCACCTGCGCCGGCAGAACCGAGATCACCGCCGTCGCCCGCAGGCACGGCAGCCGGCTCGTGGCGGGTAGACCCGTCGCTCTGTTCGACACCCGAGCCGGACGCATCGTCGCCACCTCCACCCTCGCCGCCGACGGCACGTCGTGGAGCTCGCTCACGGGCGCAACGGATCGCAGGGTGACCGCGGCCGTGGCCGAGCTGATCGCATCGGCGCAGGATCTGCTCGCTAGCTGATCGGGTTGTCCGCGTTGTCACTGCCCTTGCCCTCGAACGGCGGCAGGATCGTGCCCCACCTGCCGCACGCCCACCCTCCGCTCGGCAGCGGGAGCAGCTCGACGGTGTGGGTGTTGTCGAGATGGTTGTCGGCCGCGAACGTGCCGTCGACCCCGGCCAGTACCGCCGCGACCAATCGGATCGCGGCACCGTGGCTGACGACAACGACGTCGCCTCCCGTGTCGTCACCCAGATACTGCGCCCGGAGACCGTCGAGCACCGGGACGTACCGCTCCAACACCGAATGTCCGCTGTCGCCTCCGGGCACCGTCGCCGCCAGATCTCCGGTGTGCCAGCGACCGAAGATCTCGGTGAACGCCCGGTGCGCGTCCTGGTCGTCGCGGTCCTCCAGCTCGCCGGCGAACGTCTCCTGGATTCCCTCGGTCACCACGAGGGGAACTCCGGTCGCTCGCTCGATGTAGCCGGCAGTCTGCTTGGCGCGCAACGCAACCGAGGACACCAACATCGCCGGCGGGCGGCCGACCCAGGTCTGCGCATAGGCCTCCGCCTGCTGGTGGCCCAGCTCGGTCAGCTCGGCTCCTGGCGGTGCGGTGTCCAATACCTTCGCGACGTTGGCCTTCGTCTGGCCGTGCCGAACGAGAATGAGCTTGCCCATCACAGATCACCGCGTCCGGCACGAATCTCGGCGACCCACTGCACGTGTTCGTCGATCGGCGGCGGCACCGATCCACCCGTTCCCGTTGCGGTGGGCCAAGATCCGAGAAAGCGCAGTGGCATCTTGCGATGGAAGGCGGCCAACGTCTCCGCGACGAGTGGATCGTCGATGTGCCCGGCGCAATCGACGAAGAACCTGTAGGTCCCGAATCGTGAACGGGTGGGCCGTGATTCGATGAAGGTCAGGTCGATGTTACGAATTCCGAACTCTGCCAACGCTGCCGGCAGTGTGCCCGGGTCGTTCGGCGGCTCCAGCACCACCGACGTGCGGTCGGCACCGGTACGCGCGGGCACCGGTTGCGGTGTGGTCACCAGCACGAAGCGAGTCCGCGCACCTTCGACGTCGATGATCCCGTCGGCCAACTGCGGCAACTTCAGGCGCTCACCGGCAAGCCGCGTCGACACCGCAGCATCGACCATTCCGGCGGCAACATCCTCTGCTGCACCGGCATTGGAGGACGCAGACTGCACCACGGCGTCGGGCATGGTGGCCTGCAGCCACTGCCGCACCTGATTGAGCGCGATGGGGTAGGCACTGACGGTGCGAGCCGAGTCGAGGGTGACGCCGGGACCGCCGAGAATGGTGAAGGCCACCTCGATCTCGGTCTCGGCGACGATCTGCAACCGGCGGCCCTCGGACAACGCGTCGAGCGTCGGCGGAACGGCACCCTCGATGGAGCTTTCGATGGGGACCACGGCCGCGTCGGCCGCACCCGAGCGCACGGCCTCGAGCGCTGCAGGCGGGTTCGACGCCGATACCCGCTCGACCGTCCCGTTCAGACCGACTGCGCCGAAGGTTCCGAGCATTTCGAACTGCGCCAGCGCCATCTCCGTGAACGTTCCCGATGGGCCGAAGTAAGCGATGCGAGGCACGCCTCGAGGTTACGTTGTCGACGTCGACGAAGCGATCAAACCGACGTCGACGAGTCGCGCGCGGGCGCGGGCGGCGTCGACGATCTCGATTCCGAGCAGTACCTCGCGCACCGCCTCGGCGGCCTCGGGGATCAGCGCTCGCAGCGCGGCGACGTTCGGCGCAGCAAGGGCCGCGGCGATGTCGTCCCCGCGCAACGACGCCACAGTCGCAGCGAGGATCGAGAGCACCTCGTCGCCGGAGTCCGCGCGGGCGACCAGACCCACATCGGCGTGCGAGACCACCGCGAGCACGTCGGCGATGCGCCGCGGAGTGTCGGCGACGCCGATGCCCGGGGTCCGATGAGCGAGGACGACGGCCTCCGCGGTCTCGGCCACGTCGATCGCGTCGAACATCGGGAAGACGACGAGCGGCGAGGGCAATCGCAGCGCGAGGGCATCGGCGAGATGCTCGGCAGAGGCGTCCACCGTGAAGCGGACGGCCTCGTAGCCGCCGGTCCGACCCGCACGGAGCTCGTCGGGATCGAGGTCGAGGTGCACCACGATGCGGCCGAAGTTCTCGACGTCGGGCAGTGCGAGCAGCGTCGACGCCCGCACGACGGGTGGTCCGTATTCGGCACCACGGGGGGCCGCGGCCAGCGAGTCGCCGTCGGAACACACCGGTTGAAGAAGTGCGTGGACGAGAGCGTTCGGGTCGGGTCGGTGGGGCACACCGAGGGTCAACGGAATCGGCACCCCTTCACGGTAGCCCCGAGTTGCTCTTGCGATCCCCGCCACACCGGTATAACTTAGGGACGCATAACTTAGGTTTGCCTCACCTATCGGACCCACGCAGGTACCGAACGCATCGGAGGAGCCCATGCTCGGCGCAACCACCACCACCGGACCGTCCACCGCCGAACGCGTGCGCAGTGCGTGCATGCGCGCCGAGGGCGCTGCCCTGGCCATCGACGGCAGCGACCCGGTGATCACGTCCCTGCACCACCTGCGACCCAACGGCGAGATGATCCTCGCCGTCCGCACCGACTCCCTCGATGGCGCGGTCGCGTGGCAGTCCTCCCGTGCCGGAGTGCCGGCTGTCCTCGAACTCACCGATCATGCGCCCCTCGCTCTGCGTGAACCCGTGCGATCGCTGGTGTGGCTTCGCGGAGATCTGCGCCCGGTCCCGGAATCGCTGATGCGGCCCATGGCCGGCGCGGTAGCCGCCGAACATCCGCATCCGGCCCTCCTCGATGTCGGCCACACCACCTCTTTGATGCGGCTGATCGTCACCTCCGCCGTGGTCGCAGACAGCACGGGAGCCGAGCCGGTCGACGTCGACACGCTGCTGGCGGCCGAACCCGATCCCTTCTGGGAGATGGAGACCAGCTGGCTCGAGCACCTCGACTCCGACCACCCGGACCTGCTCGCCCAATTGGCCCGACGCCTCCCGCCGTCGCTGCGGCAGGGCCGAATCCGGCCGCTCGGCATCGATCGCTACGGCATTCGGCTGCGGATCGAGGGCGAATGCGGCGACAACGACGTCCGGCTGGGATTCGCCGAGCCCGCCCGGGACGTACTCTCGCTCAGTCGCGCGCTGCGCGTGCTCGCCGGCTGCCCGTTTCTGAACGGACTACGCGCCCGCGGCTGACACCTGATCTCACGAAACAGGGCAGACTCGTGCGGTGATCGACTTCAAGAGCTGGTTGACGCCACCGCCGCCTACGAGCGCCTCTCCCCCGCCCGATGCCCGTGAACGCACCACCATCAAGGTCGAGATCGCGATCGTCCTGCTGGTGACGTTCGGCCTGAGCGGTATGAGCAGCATCCTCTCGCTCATCGAGGACGCATTGCAGACCGCCGCCCTCTCCGATCAGACCGTCGCGCTGAACTCGTCTCGGTCGAGCTTCAGCCTCATCGATCTGCTGTTCCAGCTGCTGAGCATTCTGCGTCTGTGCGCCTGGGGAGCCCTGGGGTTGTACCTGCTGTGGCGAGCCGACCTGGCACCCCGAGCGATCGGACTGGGCAGGCCGCGACTGAAGATCGACCTCGGCCACG
Organism: Rhodococcoides navarretei; assembly: GCF_038069675.1. Taxonomy (NCBI): domain Bacteria; kingdom Bacillati; phylum Actinomycetota; class Actinomycetes; order Mycobacteriales; family Nocardiaceae; genus Rhodococcoides; species Rhodococcoides navarretei. The sequence goes on along the minus strand of NZ_JBBPCN010000001.1, from coordinate 181,782 downwards.
GCGTCGGACTGGCCGCACTGATCGGGCTGCCCGGCCTGGCGCTGTATCTCGTGGGCAACGCCCTCGGCTTCAATCTGAACGTCGTTCCCAGTGCCCTCGACGACCACTGGTGGCGCGTCCCGGCACTGATTCTGTACGCGTTGGCCAATTCCGGTGCCGAGGAGATCATCGTCGTGGCGTACCTGATCTCCCGGCTGCGCAGGCTCGGGCTCGGTGAAAACGCGTCCCTGCTGTGCTCGTCGCTGCTGCGCGGGAGCTACCACTTCTATCAAGGCGTGGGCGGCGGTGTCGGAAACTTCCTCATGGGTCTGGTGTTCGGCCGCTACTGGCAGCGCACCGGCAGACTGTGGCCACTGCTCATCGCGCACGCTCTGATCGACATCGTCGCCTTCGTCGGCTACGCCCTCCTGCGCGAACATCTGTCATGGCTCCCGTGAATCGGTCACCGAGGAAGGCCGTTGTTTCCGCGGCGACGGTTACAGTCGACCCGTGAACGACGACGATCGCTACGGACGGCACGGCGCGCCAGACCGGCGCACGCCACCACCGGACCGATCGACGCCGAGTCGACACCGTCGGCCGGACCCGGCTCCCCAACCGGGTCGAGCGCCGCAACCCGGTCGCGCCGCAGGTCCACCCCCGCAGCAGCCGCCCGATCGGCCACGACCTCGTCAGCAGCCGCCCGGTCCGGAGCCCGGGCAGCGGCCGAACCGCCGACCGCCCGGCCAGCAGCCGCCGCCACCACGGGGGTACCGGCCGGGTCAGCCACAGGGACCGGCACCGGAGGGCACGGAGTTCATCAGACGCGACGGCCGTCCCGCCTCCCCCCGTCCGCCGTCGCGTCAGGGCCCTCCCGTGCCCCCGCAGCAGGCATGGTCGCAGGCACCCGAACCCCGATCGGCGCAGTCGTATCCAGCACAGTCGACCCCACCGAATTCGACGCGGCAGTACCCACGCGCGCAGGACGACGATCGGGGTCGCACCGGCTATGCACCGCGTCAGCAACCCGAGCCGTTCACCGAGGAACGCAGGCAACCGGCCGCACCTGCACAGCGGGCGCTGCGACGACCGGAACCGGCACGGCCACAACGCGATTCACGGCCACCGAGGGCCGCTAAGCCGCGCAAGCGCAGACACTGGGGTCGACGCTTCCTCATCGTGTTGCTGGTGCTCGTGCTGGGAATCGGCGGCGTCGTCTACTACGTCGACAGCTCGCTGACGCGAGTCGACGCCCTCACCTCGTACCCCGGACGCATCGGCGACACCCCGGGCACCAACTGGCTTCTCGTCGGATCGGATTCCCGAGCCGGCCTGACGCCCGAGCAGGAAGCCGCACTGGCGACGGGCGGCGAGGTGGGCCCGAGTCGCACCGACACGATCATTCTGATTCACATCCCCGAGGGCAGCGGCGCGACCACGATGGTCAGCCTGCCGCGTGATTCGTACGTGTCGATTCCCGGCAACGGCCAGGACAAGCTCAACGCGGCCTTCGCATTCGGCGGGCCGCCACTGCTGGTGCAGACGGTCGAGGGTGCAACCGGTGTGCACATCGATCACTACGCCGAGATCGGATTCGGCGGCTTCGCCGGGATCGTCGACGCCGTCGGCGGAGTCGACGTGTGCGTACAGAACGCGATCGACGATCCGTTGGCGGGCATCAACATTCCCGCCGGTTGCCAGGAACTCACCGGAGCAGAGGCGCTCGGGTTCGTGCGGTCCCGCGCGACGGCCTTGGCCGACATCGACCGGATGAACAATCAGCGCGCGTTCATGTCCGCCCTCCTCGAGAAGGCAACCAGCGCTTCGACTTTCCTCAACCCACTGAAGTTGTGGCCGCTGGTGTCCGATACCGCGTCGTCGTTGAGCGTCGACGAGGGAGATCACATCTGGAACCTCGCAGCACTGGCCTGGGCGATGCGCGGAGGTCCGGTGACCACAACGGTGCCGGTCGGCGGATTCCAGGACTCCGACGTCGGAAACGTGCTGCTGTGGGACGACACTCGCGCGCCTGCATTCTTCGACGCCATCGCGCAGGATCGCGAGATTCCGCCGGAACTGCTGACCGGCGGCCCCTGACGGACACGAATTCCCCACGGCCGGACGGTAGGTTGTGGACAATGACATCGCCGTCCGCCCAGCCCACCGCCACACCCGGTACGTCGTTCCACGACCTGCTGGGCGCTCAGGTACGGCATGAGTTCACCGCATCGCAGCAGTACGTCGCGATCGCGTTGTGGTTCGACCGAAACGATCTGCCACAGTTGGCCACGCGCTTCTACGCTCAGTCCGCCGAGGAGCGTCGGCACGCCATGATGATGATCCGTTTCCTCATCGACAATCGACTCGAGGTCGACGCGTCGGGCATCGACGACGTGGTGACGGCATTCCAATCGGTCGTCGAACCGGTGGAACTGGCGCTGGCGCAGGAGTCGGCGGTGACCGAGAAGATCACTGCGCTGGCGCGTGCTGCCCGGGCCGAGGGCGACTACATCGGCGAGCAGTTCACTCACTGGTTCCTCACCGAGCAGGTCGAGGAGGTCGCGGCGATGCAGAGCCTGCTCAATATCGTCCGCCGGGCCGACTCGAACTTGTTCGACATCGAGCAGTACGTCGCTCGCGAGATCGGCGCTTCGGTGATCCGTGCCACCAACGCCCCGAAAGAGGCCGGGCGAGCGTAGCGTGAGCCCTGCTCAGAGCGGACATTTAGGATCGACTGTATTAGGCCACGTTCGCCTCAATAAGGTTCGACTTGGATGACAATGCCTTCTGACCAGCATATTGTCCTTCGCATGAGCGCAGACATCAAGGAAACCAGCCACACCAAGTTCCACGCACTTCTTCGCGACCAGATTCGCAACGAGTTCAACGCCTCGCAGCAGTACATCGCCACCGCGGTCTACTTCGCCAATGTCAACCTGCCGCAGCTGGCGCAGCACTTCTACGCGCAGTCGGTCGAAGAGCGCAACCACGCGATGATGATCGTGCAGTACTTCCTCGATCGCGACATCACGGTCGAGCTGACCGGCGTCGACGCGTCGAAGTCCGTCTTCACCGATCCCCGTGAGGCCATCGCACTGGCGCTGGCGCAGGAGGAGACCGTCACCGAGCAGATCATCGCGCTGGCGAGCACCGCCCGCGAGGAGGGCGACTACCTCGGCGAGCAGTTCATGCAGTGGTTCCTCAAGGAGCAGGTCGAGGAAGTTGCCAGCATGAAGACTCTGCTCAACATCGCCGATCGTGCAGGCCACAACCTGTTCGATCTCGAGCAGTTCGTCGCCCGTGAGATGAACACCAGCGTGGTCGCCGACGCAGGTGCCCCCACGGTTGCCGGTGGATCGCTCTGATCCGCACCGCAGCAACGCAACACGAGTAACGCGCGAACCCTCGCGCTCATACGGGTGGCCGGACGAACAAGCAGCTCTTGTTCGGGCGGCCACCCGGCTCGCGTTCTAGCGCAGAGTGACCTGGCGTCCACGTAGGCCGTCGCGTGAGCGCAACTGCGCCGCCGTGAGCGGTGCATCGACGGCCAGCGCCTCGTTCAGCTTGTCTCCGAATTCCTTTGTGGGCGCTGCCCATTCGGTGGGGTGCATCTCGGGATCGAGATCGAACACCGGCACCAGCACCCCATGCGTCCGGAACGAACCGGCGTAGCGCGAGCCTTCACCCAAGTTGAGATCACCCGCAGCGTGCAGACGCGCGAGGGCGAGCATCACGTCGTCCTCGCTCTCCGGACGAACCCACCGGATGTGCGCCTTGTCGCCTGCATCCACCCACCAGGCAGCAACGACGCCGTCGGCCTCGATCCGCGCCGAGGGCATGATCGCCTGGTTCGCACGCTCCACGGTGGCAGTCACATCGGCTGCGGGAGTGGCACTTTCGGGGATCCACCAGTTGAAGTCCTGATGGACGGTGATCTCGAGCAGCGCGGAGGCGTCGAGCACATCGGTCAGCGCTGGGGTGCTGTCGGTGATCTTCGCGGCTTCGAGCGACTCGCCCGCGGGGGCGGTGGACACCCAGCCGAGTGCGCTACTGATATCTGCTGCAACGTCTTTCGACTGCGTCTGTACCTGAAGGCCGACGAATCCCTCGACGGTATCCGCTTCTTCGCGCACCAGCGCCGCCACGGCGCCGGGCAGCACTGTTGCCAGCGTGATGGTGCGACCGTCCACTGTGATCGGCGCAGTTGCCGTAGCCGACGGGACGAACTCGCGCAGCGCTACCAGGTCGCATTCGGCGGCGAGACCCTCGAACGGGCGAGTCGACGACGATTCGATGCTCGCGCGCTCGGCCTCGCGCTGCGCCAGCTTCGCTGCTCGGTTGCTGTCCTGCTTAGGTCCACTGTTTCTTTTGCTCTTACCCACGCCAGAAAACCTACACGTTCTTCGATTCGAGCCAGGCTCGCGTTCGACCGGGATGGTTGGTGGCGATCCACCCGACGCCGAGCTCGCGGCACAGGTCCACGTCCTCTTCTTCGTCGACGGTCCACACGTAACTGGCCCGGCCCGACGCGGCTGCGCGGTCGATTATGGCCGGGTGCTCGCGCAGAGCCCGTATGGACGGCCCGACGGCGGTGGCACCGACGGTCGTCGCCGCTCCCCCACCGAGGTAGTGCGAGCTGTCGCCGAGGAGCACCGTCGGAAGCATCGGAGCCGACCGTCGTACGCGCCAGACGGCCGACGGCGCGAACGACATGATGACGGCCCGCGAGTGGTCGGCCGAGGCGGGCGCGCCGATCCCGAACGTGTGCAGCTCGTCGAGCACCCTGCTCTCGATCAGCGAGCCGTACCGCACGGGATGCTTGGTTTCGATGAAGAGTTTGACCGGCTTGCTGGTCCAATCGAGGACGAGCGAGATCAGGTCGTGCAGCGTCAGGAGTTCAGCGGGTTCGTCGGCGTCGCCGTAGTTGAGTCGGGCGAGATCGGCGAAGTCCATCTCGCTGACGATGCCGGTGCCGTTCGAGGTCCGATCGACGCGGCGATCGTGCACGCACACGATGTGGCCGTCCTTGGTGAGCCGCACATCGCATTCGACCCCGTCCGCTCCCTCGCGCAGCGCAAGGTCGTACGCCGCGAGGGTGTGTTCCTTCTTGGCCGACGACGCACCTCGATGCGCGACGACCAATGGCCCACGACGGTCGGGACTCACGACGCCGTCACCGCCTCGGGTTCTTTCTTCTCGGTGTCGGCTTTCTCGGTGTTGGCTGTTTCGGCGTCGGGCTGCTGCTTCGGCTTCGGCGCAGTGCCGGTGGCGATCACCCAGCGAGTCGGACGCGACACAGCGGAGCCGCGCAGCGTGCGGCCTTCGAGTCGGCGCATCACCGCCAGGGTCAGTACGGCCGAGACGGCGGCCACCACTGCCACGAATGCCGACAGCAGAACTCCGTCGGCGCGGGCCTGGAGGGAATCGCGGAAATTCCACAGCAGTTGAACGATCACCAGCGCGTTGCTCGCGGCCCAGACGGCCCACCAGATGCGAACCAGCGTCAGCTCACGGTGCAGATCTGCATCGGCAGCGCCCCGCAGACGGACGACCTCGGTGAGGTAGACCCCTGGCATCACGATGCGGACCACTGGAAGCATCGACAGCAGCAGCATCCACCGCACCGACCGCGGCTCCGTGGTGCCGGCCGCAGCGAAGGCAAGTCGGCGTTGCTGAATCAACCAGCAGGACGAGGCAATCAGCGCTGCCAACCCGATGACGAGCGCACCGACCTGGGCGAAATACACCAACGCGTCGGACACGGCCAATGTGATCGGTGAGACCAGTCGCATGCGGTTGTACAGCAGGATGCCGTACCGGAACGCCTCGGCGAACGCGGCGAGCGCCAGCAACATCGCGGTGACGATGACCAGGTTCTGCGCATTCGCGGCGTACCGCTCGACGCGACCGACGTGGCGATTCCCCTCGGGATCGCGCGGGATGTCACGCAACCCCCAGGTGGGCGTCGAGTCGTAGTGCGGCGTCGGGGTAGGGGCCGTGGATCCGGCCGGGCGTGCGGCCCGCGTCGGAGAGGGTGCCGGGCGGGCTACCCAGCGGAAGTTTCGTCGGCCCTGAGCAGGTGCCTGGCTCGACACCGGAGAGAGCAGGACGCCGTGACAGCGGGGGCACCACGTGCCCGGCCGTGCACCGACCGCCCAGCGAGTGCTGCAGCGGGCACAGACCTGGAACGCCTGCGCGCGTCCCCGCGGAGCCGTCATCTAGATGATGCTCGGTTCGTGGGAGTCGTCGTCGCGCTCGATCGGTCGACCTGCGGCCTGCCAGGCGAGCATCCCACCGTCGACGTTGATCGCATCGAATCCCACCCGATTCAGGTACTCGACGACGCGAGCCGACCGTCCGCCGACTTTGCATACGACGTAGACCTCGGATTGGTTGTCGATCTCGCCGGCACGGGACGGAATGTCGCCCATCGGGATGTGGACGGCGTCGGGTGCGTGTCCCGCCTGCCACTCGTCGTCCTCGCGCACGTCGAGCAGCAGCGCCGTTTCCGGGAACGGCATCGGGAGTCGGTCGACGGTGACGGCGGGCGACTGCTCGGGGTGAGACACACCTCGATCTTGTCACGGCGTCACGCGTGGCTGCCACCCGTGTCCCGACGACCGAAGCGCGCACCCACTATGACCTACGTCACTCGAGCCTCAGAAGTTATCCACAGTATCCACAGGTTGATGCACAGAATCGGGAGCTGTTCCGGTTTCTATCCACAGGTCAGAGCGTCGAGTCGGTCCCGCGGTGTACTGAATACCAACGCAGGCTGTGGATCGATGGTGATTTGACACAGCCGCTGTGCACACGCTCGCTTGCGGCTACCCAGCGGACAGAATCGCCTGCCTGGCAACGTCGATCTCGCCGCGGCAGAACTCGATGTTGACCCGGTCTCCCGCCGAGGCCGCTTCCGCAGCGTCGATCAACGCCAGATGACGCAGAATTGCCTCCCGCACATCCGTATCCACCGCCGCGACTCCGATTCGGCGGGCGAGCATGATCGCCGAGGTCATCGCCACCGGTGCCTCCAACGCGTAGATACGTACCGCGTCGAAGACGTCGTCGATCAACTCCGTCATCGGCAGCCTGGTCACGATGAGCCGCACGGTCTGGTCGGAGTCGACGCGGCCCAACCTCGGCGCGGGGCGTCGCGCCATCGGTACCAGCCCGGTCGCCAGTTCGTTGAAGGCGTTGTGCGCGGTGTACGGATCGTTGGTCCCGGGCGACAGCGCACGGACTGCCATCTCGACCAATTGCTGTACCGCGAACTGAATGTCGCGATACGGAGTTCGAGTGATACCGAAATCCACGGCTTTGCACACAGCACCCGCGACATCGTCTGCCAGCTCGGGGGGATGGACGCGTACCAGCGTCTCGCCGTCGACGATGTGGTCCCCCGGGCGTACCACCATCTCGATCAGACACTCGGCGGACTCCGCGACCGTCAACAAGGCGCTCTCGTCCACGCTCAGCACGAATCCCGATTCCGTGCTCGAGATCGGTGCGCTCTCGGTCGAGGGAGCGACCGCCGGCCTGGAATCCTTGGGCTGCTCCTCCGGATACAGCGTGTCCACCACCGCCACCAGCTCCGAACGCACCCGAGCCGACAGGGTGGAAACCTGGATGGATCCAGCGATGTGATTGATGAAGTACACCAGAACAGCAACGTCCAGAACGGCCAGCAGAACAGCAACATTGACCGCGATGTCGGGAACGAACGAACCGTCGTCGATGGTGGCGTCCCGAATCGACCGCAGCACCATCAGCGCATAGAGAAACGTTGCCCCGAAGATTCCGAGAACGAACTGATTGCCGCGGTCGTTCATGAAGTTGCGCACCAGGCGCGGTCCGTACGTCGAACTGGCCGTGGCCAACACCGACACCGTGATCGAGAAGGACGTCGCGGCAACGGCCAACATCGAGCCGCCGATCGCGCCGAGGATATCGCGGCTGCCACTGGCACCGACGCGGTAGAGAAATGCACCCCAGAAGCCGAGATCGGCGTCGTCCAGTGCCCGATCCACCAAGATCAAACCCTGCGCGAGCACCAGCGCGCCGATACCGAGAGCCATCGGCAGAAACCAGAACACATCCGACAAACGCGACAGCTTCATTCTCATACTATTCCCGTCCATCCTGCCCGTGCTGCACGCGATCGCGGCCTGGCGTCTACCGTCACACGCTAGGTGACGCCAGGCCGCGGGTCTCATCAGACGTCATCGACCGACGCGGAAGGAAGCCATGAACGCACTCGGTCACGCTCTGAGCCTCACCGGATCCATGGCGTGGAGCATCCTGTGGGCACTGATCTTCGGGTTCGCACTGTCGGCCGTCATCCAGGCGGTGGTGCGCCGCTCCGCCATCGTGCGGGCACTCGGCGATCACAGACCACGCACGCTCGCGGTGGCCACCGGCTTCGGAATGGCCTCCTCGTCGTGCTCCTACGCCTCGGTTGCGCTGGCCCGGTCGCTGTTTCGACGGGGAGCCGACTTCACGGCCGCGATGGCATTCGAGATCGCGTCGACCAATCTCGTCATAGAGCTGGGAGTGATCCTCGCGCTGCTGATGGGATGGCAATTCACTCTCGCCGAATTCATGGCCGGCCCGATCATCATCGTGATCGTCGCGCTGCTGTTCCGCGTCGTGCTGCGTCAGAAGGTGCTCGACGCGGCCGCCGAGCAGGCAGACAAGGCACTGGCCGGGTCCATGGAAGGCCACGCGGCGATGGACATGTCCGCCGACGGCGACGGGAGCTTCCTCTCACGTCTGTTTTCCGGCAAAGGTGCCACCGCAGTCGCGAACGTATTCGTGATGGAATGGGCGGCGATCTGGAAAGACCTCATCGGTGGCCTCCTGATCGCAGGAGCCATCGGCGCGTGGGTACCGGACAGCTTCTGGCAAGGATTGTTCCTCGAAGATTCGGGCCTGCTGTCTGCAATATGGGGTCCCATCATCGGACCGATCGTCGGCGTCTTCAGCTTCGTCTGCTCGGTGGGCAACGTCCCGTTGGCTGTGGTGCTGTGGACCGGCGGGATCAGCTTCGGCGGCGTGATGGCGTTCATTTTCGCCGACCTGCTGATTCTGCCGATCCTGAACATCTACCGGAAGTACTACGGAATGGCGATGACGGTCCGCATAACGCTCGTCTTCTACGTCGCGATGGTCGCGACCGGCTACCTCATCGAGATCGTGTTCTCGGTATTGGACCTGGTGCCCGACGCCTCGTCGGCCCACCTTCCCGATGAGGGAATCTCCTGGAACTACACGACGTGGCTCAACATCGTCGCACTGGTACTGGCCGGAGCGCTGGTGACCCGCTTCGTTCGTCAGGGTGGCACCTCGATGCTCTCGATGATGGGCGGGAGCCCGTCCGATTCCGACAGCGGCACCGCCGACTGACACCGGCACGAGCGGTCCCGGTCGAGGATTAGGCTGCACATCATGACCTCGATCGAGCTGCGTGTGTTCACCGAGCCCCAGCAGGGGGCCACCTACGACGACCTCCTTCGCGTCGCGAAGGCAGCCGAGGAATTCGGCTACGGCGCGTTCTTCCGCTCCGATCACTACCTCGCAATGAGCGGTGACGGCGGCCCGGGCCCCACCGACGCGTGGATCACCCTGGCCGGCCTGGCCCGCGAGACGTCGACCATTCGGCTCGGCACCCTCGTCACGTCGGCCACCTTCCGGTACCCGGGACCACTCGCCATCAGCGTCGCGCAGGTCGACGCCATGAGCGGTGGCCGCGTCGACCTCGGCCTCGGTGCCGGCTGGTTCGAGGACGAGCACAAGGCCTACGGAATCCCCTTCCCGGCGCTCGGCGAGCGCTTCGACCGGCTGGAGGAGCAACTCGCCGTCATCACTGGACTCTGGGACACACCGGTGGGCGACACGTTCTCGCACGCAGGCACGCATTACCCCGTCACGGACTCCCCGGCGCTCCCCAAGCCGGTGCAGACCCCGCACCCGCCCATCGTCATCGGCGGTGGCGGCAAGAAGCGCACCCCCGCCCTCGCCGCGAAGTACGCCGACGAGTTCAACATTCCCTTCGCCTCGCTGGCCGACACCGAGACCCAGTTCGGCCGCGTCCGCGCTGCCTGCACCGCCGCCGACCGCGACCCCGATTCCCTCGTCTACTCCAACGCCCTCGTCTTGTGCTGCGGCCGCACCGAAGAAGAAATTGCCCGACGCGCCGCCGCCATCGGCCGCGAGGTATCGGAGCTACGCGAGAACGGTGCCGCCGGTAGCCCCGCCGAACTGGTCGACAAAATCGGCAGCTTCGGAGCGGTCGGTGCCACCCGCGTGTACCTGCAGACCATGGACCTCACCGATCTCGATCACCTCGAACTCGTCGCCTCCGAGGTTCTCCCGCAGCTCTGACCCCGCCGATCGCGCCCACCCACCGAAGTCCACCAAATGTGACATCGACCCCCGAAAAGGCCACCAAATGTCACATCGAGTACCCAAGGGGCCTCGGTCAGGCGGTGGATCGGGCGCGTAGGCGTGCGTATGTCGCACTGATGTGTCGTGCGGCGGGTAGTTCGATCCAGCGGTAGGTGATCTCGGCCAGGACGGCGGTGATGGCGAGGAACACGAGGACTGCCGCCGAGGTTCCGAGGCTCGGCTGGACCGTGTTGTAGGTGCGGTACAGCACGAGCGTGTGCAGCAGGTAGATGGCGTAGCTACGGGTGCCGAGCCAGTGGACCAGGGGCCAGCGGGTGATCGACCCGCTGTATCGGGCCAGCAGGACGACGGCCACGGTGATGACGAACAGCGTCCACAGGTATCGGTAGCCCATCCAGAATGCGTCGGTGTGGATGGCGAGTCGGACCACTTCCACCTGTGCGAGCACAGCGAGGGCCACCCATCGCCACGCCACCAGCCGGGCCCAGGCCAGATAGATGATCTGGCCGAGGAACAAGGTGGGAAGTATCGCCGCGACCCGGGTCAGGAAGGGTACGGCCCAGCCCTCGGGGACGGTGAGGTTGTACAGCAGGATCGACACACACAGGACCGCTCCGACGAGGGGTACCAGGAACGGGGCGCTGCGCAGCACCGATCGCATCGCAGTGCAGTAGAGGTAGAAGACTGCCTGCACGACGAGGGTCCACGTCACGCCGAGCACCAGCACCTGTGGGGTCAGGAAGAATCCGCCCAGAACGAAATTCAACGCCGCGTCGACGATGCCGATACCGATGTCGCCGTTGTTTTCGGCGGCTCCTATCAGCAGTACGAGCACGAGCGTGAACCAGAAGGCGGGTACAAGGCGTGCGAGCCGGGCCACCATGAAGTCCCGACGGGTTTGCCTCATGGCGGATCTGGTCACCAACAGGCCGGTGAGAAGCATGAAGATGCCCACTCCGACGAGAGACAGATGCAGGGTCAGGCCCAGCATTCCATTCAGGACGGCCGCGGAGGCGTCGAGGAACCACCAGGATTCGCCCAGGTCGTCGATCACCCAAAACGAGATGTGGGAGTAGAGGACGGCGAGGGCTGCGATGGCGCGGAGGAGGTGGGCACCGTCCATCTGCACTCGGGGTGCCGCGAAGGGCCGAGCGGCGACGGACTCGTCGACCTCATTCTGGCTCGGCCGGTCCCCACTCACACCGCGAGTTTAGGTTCCGTTCACCTTTCGGACCAATCCGCGGCCGCTCCGCAACTGTTTCGTGATATTCGATGCGAATTCACAGCCGAGAATTCGGCTGTCTCGTTCACACGAATTTATTCCGAGAAAAGCATCTCGGTTACAACTGTTGCACTGGGGGTAGGAATGAGATTGGGTTGAACCCTACGAATGATCCGCAGTAGGACGAACGTGCCCGCATCACATGATGGGTACGGCGTCGTTAGAGAAGGGAACCACGTGTCCGAGTACACCTTGCCCGACCTTGATTTCGATTACTCCGCCCTCGAGCCGCACATCTCGGGCGAGATCAACGAGCTTCATCATTCCAAGCATCACGCCACCTACGTCGCAGGTGCCAACACGGCCCTCGAAAAGCTCGCCGCAGCGCGCGAGAACGACGACCATGCAGCGATCTTCCTGCACGAGAAGAACCTGGCGTTCCACCTCGGTGGCCACGTCAACCATTCCATCTGGTGGAAGAACCTCTCGCCCAACGGTGGCGACAAGCCCGAGGGTGAGCTCGGTGCCGCGATCGACGACCAGTTCGGTTCGTTCGACAAGTTCCGCGCACAGTTCACCGCTGCCGCCAACGGCCTGCAGGGCTCCGGCTGGGCCGTTCTGGGTTACGACTCGCTGGGCAAGAAGCTGCTCACCTTCCAGCTCTACGATCAGCAGGCCAACGTGCCGCTGGGCATCATCCCGCTGCTCCAGGTCGACATGTGGGAGCACGCCTTCTACCTGCAGTACAAGAACGTCAAGGCCGACTACGTGAAGGCGTTCTGGAACGTCGTCAACTGGGCCGACGTCCAGGCTCGTTTCGAGGCCGCCACCTCGAAGACCCCGGGCCTGATCTTCCCGTAGGTTTCGAGATTGCCGCACGACGCGCAATCGCAGACAGGGCCACCGCATCCGTTGCGGTGGCCCTGTCGCTTTTCGAGGTCATACCCGTTCGGTTGCCGAGATCGGTCGGATCGAGGTGATTCCGTGGTCGGGTGTCGCGACAGCCTCGGAGCGGCACGTCGTTCTGCGCGGAGCCTCGGGATTCGGAGTCACGCGCACCTGCACCGAGCCCGTCGTCGTTGCAACGACGACGTCCATCCCGCTGTCCGACGCGGTGGCCGCGGTCGGACGCACGTCGTGGATTCCGGTGAGGCCGTATTCGGTGCGTACTGCGTGTTCGGCGATCTGGACTGCCGTGTCGTCGGTGCACCGACCCCGGTAGTGCTGCAGTGACAACTGCCCACGGTCGTGACCGTCCACCACGGCCGGAGCATTCGCCGGAGTGAGGTTGCCGTAGTAGCTACCCTCCGGCAGCGCCACCATTCCGGCTGCATACCGGTCCCCACCGAGGTGCGTCGATTCCCACACCCGTCCGTCGGGTCGACTCAGAGCGGTCGCCACCGGGCGACCCAACACCGCGCAGCACGGATCTTTCTTCCCGTGCGTACACACCAGGTACAGCGGCTGCTCGACAGATATCCCCAGGCCGGGTGGGGTATCGCCCGAAGCGGCTTCCAACGGCAGCTCGAGCACCTGCTCGACCGCGTCGACCGTGTACTGCTCGGCCCACGGACCCGAACGGCCCGAATGCACGAGGAAGACTCGCCGCACATCGGTCGAATTCCGCGGCAGCCGAGTGTCGCGCACGAGTTGGGGACGTACCCGCGCCGCCGAACAGCGACGGGCAAGTTCGACGCCGATTCGACCCAGCGGACCGTCCGGTCCCCACGGTTCTGTGCCCCACGGCCCTCGGTGTTCGATCAGCACCCAGCCGTCGGCCCTGGCCGCCGTTCCGCGAAGAGACTCGTCGCTCTCACGGGCCACCGCGGCGCAGCCGCCCCAGCGCTCCGATGCAGGCATGTCAGCCACCGAGTCCGGCCGCCGTCTCCACCAACGCCTGCGCGGTGAGTACGTTGCCGAACAGGTAGTCCTTGGACGGCAGTTCGGTCACCCGGGCCCCGAGTCCGATGAAGAGCGGGTTCTGCCGCAATTGCGTCACGGCGTCTTCCGTCCCGGCGTCGGTCAGCAGAACGATGTCGTCGGCATCGAGAACGTCGATCAGTTCGGGACTCACGTCGACGGTCTGCACCGCATCCGACCCACGGTCCTGCTGCGCGGGGGCGCTGTAGCCCAGATCGGCGAGCACCGAGTAAGGAAACGAGCCGTCCTGCGTCATGTATCGAAGCGAGTCGGCGCGCACCCGTGCGATGGTCAACGTGCTGCCCTCGCGCGGTGCCCGAGCCTGCGACTCGTCCACCGTGCGCCGATAGTCGGCCAACAAGTTCTCGGCCGTGTCCTGCTGGTCGAAGAATTCCGCCACCTGCTCGAGGGTGCTCTGCCACGACGCCGGCGCGTAGTCCACGACGACGGTCGGTGCGATCGGGGCGACGCGGTCGAACAACGCTCGACTGTCCTCACCCTCCGTTCGCATCACGATCAGGTCCGGTCCGGCCGCCGTCAGCGCCTCGATGTCGATGTCGGAGTCGGCCGATCCGATGTCCACCGGTTCGTCGGCGAGAAGGGCACGTACGACGGGCGCGTAGTCACCGGTGAGCGGCGGCTTCACTGCTGCGACCGGCTGCACTCCCAGGGCCACGACCGCTTCCATCGTGCGGTCCCCGTCGAGCACGGCAACGCGCTGCGGATCCACCGGAATGCTCGTCTCACCGAATGCGTGCTGCACGGTGCGGACGTCACCTGGGTTCTCCTGGGTGCTCGTCGCGTCCGCACTGCACGCAGTGACCGCGACGGCGACCAGGCATGACACGACCGCGACACCGAGCCGCCCACCGATTCGTCCGAATTTCATCGAAGGAGCGTATCCGGTGGCAATGCGCAGCGGGGCAGCTACGTTTCGGCTGGCACTCTCCCCATCTTGTGTGCCAGCCGCTTTCGGGTCATTCTCTTCTTTACCCAACGTCGTGTACCCGGCTAGCGCCCTGTACCTGTCTGGGAGGAAAGATCGAGATGGACGAGCGAAATCTCATCGGTGTTTCACCGTTTCATGCCGCCGGTCTGCTGCGCGGATTCGTGATCTCGGGCCGCTGGCCGGACACCACCAAGGAATGGGCTCAGTTCCTGGCCCTCGCCGTGCGGGTGGCCTCGATGCCGGGCATATTGGCCACGTCGACGGTGTTCGGTGTACGTGAGGAATTGCCCGACGACCCGGAGCCGGGCACGGTCGGATTGGTCGTCGCCGAGGGTCCGGTGATCGGCGATTTCGCGCTGGCGCCCGGACGGTTCGCCGCGCATCAACCTGCTGCGTTACTGATGCTGCATCCGCCCTCGGAGACCACGCCCACGCTCCCGGAGTGTGCGGGCGCGGCGTCCGGGTGCGTCCTGCTCCCCGGCCTTCCTCACCTCGGGCTCGACCATCGGGCGGCCTGGGTGGAAGCCGAGTCCGACGGCACCGTGACCTCGATGGTCAGCCGGGTCGGTCTCGATCCCATCAGCGATCCCGACACCGCAGTTTTGGCGATGCTCCTCGCGTCGTGACCGCTACCCGTACACAAGGTTTCGGGGACCCAAACTTATTGCGGCATTGGACATTTCACGATCGACCTCCTACAGTCGTCTGCAGCGAAGGGGAGTAGCCCCCAATCATCGTGTCGACATACTGGCCGCTTCTGCTGCCCGGCACGGTGAACCGGAGAGATTCGGTGGGCGAGACCTTCGGTCCGTTCGACGACCGAGGAGTCCGCTGTGCTGTCCGCATTGTTGTTGAGTTTCGCTGTCATTTTCGTCGCCGAGCTGGGTGACAAGTCCCAGCTCATGGCCATGACATTCGCCCTGCGCTACAAGTGGTACGTCGTCATCGGCGGCATCACCGTGGCCACCACTGTCGTGCACCTGGTCTCGGTGGCGGTCGGGCACTTCCTCGGGGTGTCGATCCCCACCGAGGCGATATCCATCGTCGGCGGCCTCGCATTCGTCATCTTCGGGCTCTGGACGCTGCGCGGCGACTCCCTGTCCGACGACGAAGGCGCGAAAGCCTCCCGGGTCACCAAGTCCGCGTTCCTCGCGATCGCGTCGGCGTTCTTCCTGGCCGAGCTCGGTGACAAGACGATGCTGGCCACCGTCACCCTCGCGGCCGACAACGACTGGGTGGGCGTGTGGATCGGCTCGACGGTCGGCATGGTCGCAGCCGATGCACTTGCCATCGTGGTCGGTGCAGTGCTCGGAAAGCACCTGCCGGAGCGCGTCATTCAGTTCGGCGCGGCAATTCTGTTCTTCGTCTTCGGTGCCGTCCTGTTCTTCGAGGGCCTGATGCCCGGCACCGCAGCCCCGTACATCGCCGCCGGAGTGGTCGTCGTGATGTCCGCCGTCGTCGTCGCCGTGTTCGTTCGACGCTCCCGCACCAGGGCAGCGCGGGAATCGTTGGAGCAGACCACCAGCGAAGACGCCTGACCTTGGTTTACACTCCTCCTCCGGAGGGGTGAATGAACATCGACCAGCAGGTCATCGGCACCGACGCCGCACATCGATCGACCGACCGGCTGATCAGAATCTTCGGCCGGTTCGTCGCCACCGGCTATCTCATCTACCTGTTGCTGTTGATCCCGGATATCGCGCGCAGCGCTGAAGTGGTTCCCGGTTGGTGGACTCCGGTCACAGCTGTGGTCGTGTTCGGCAGTGGTTTCGCGTTCGGAGCCATGACTTTTCATCCGAGTATCGCCGCGATCAGGATTGCCGGCTCGATAGCAGCATCGACGTTCACGATCATGGCTCTGCTGTGGTGGGTGGCCTGGGACGGCACCACTTTCGATCAGGCCGGGACATTTCTCTCGGTGTTTCCCGGCCTGGCAGCACTCGCGGCCGCCACGGTGTGGCCTCCGGTCCCGGCATTCGTCCACATGACCGTCAGCGTCGTCGTCGTGCAGCTCACCAATCAGGCTGTGCGAGAACCGTTTCCTCGCAGCAACATCATCGCGGAGATATTCTTCGCGATGATGTTCTGCACGGTGTTCGTGGCCGCAACCCTCGCCGCAGTACGCACCGGACGGATTCTCGACGCCACCATCTCCGCGACGCACGACGACGCAGCCCGAGCAGCCGCGGCCACCGCCCGCGAGGTCGAGCGTGAGCGGTTCGACGCGCTGATCCACGACGAGGTCATGTCGTCCCTGCTCGCCGTGACTCGACATGGCCGCACGCCGAGCCTGGCACGTCAGGCCCGCTCGGCTCTGACACATCTGGACGACCTGACCACCGGTGCCGTCTCTCACAGCTTCTCCGCGGACGAGGCTCTGGCTCAGCTGCGTTCCGCTGCGACCACGGTCGACGAGTCGATCGAATTCACCGTACACATGGAACAGCCCGAACGATCGGAGGACTACCCGGCCGACGTCGTCAGATCCATTGCTGCAGCTCTCGCAGAGGCTCTGCGCAACAGTCGAATTCACGCGCAGGCATCGGACCGATCGGTCGGCGTCCGGCTGGCTCCGTCGTCATTGCAGGTCACCGTTCGCGACAACGGTATCGGCTTCGATCGACGCTCGGTACCCCCGCACCGACTCGGTGTCGCCGTCAGTATCGAAGGCAGGATGCGTCAGCTCGACGGCGGATCGGCCGACATCCACTCCTCCGCCGCAGGCACCACCGTCCAACTGAGGTGGAAACGATGAACGGGCAGGACATCCGGGATCTGCTGTCGATGAAGTCGACGGCCGCGTACGCCGTCGCAGTGTTCTTCGTGCTCGCGTGCGCGGTCTGCGCGACAGCGACCCTGGACGGAGTGTCCTCGGTGTGGCCCGAATACGCGGCGGTTCTCGTGTTCACCGGAGCCGTCGCCGTATTGCTCGGTGCCGCGGGCGATCCCCTGAGCGTGCGGGCGACCGCCCTGCTGACCGTATCGGGTCCGGTGGCAGCGGCGTTCGTCTTCGCGGTGTTACCGGTACCGCTGACGGGCAGCCTGCAGACCTGGCCGTTGGGGATGTCCGTGGTGATCTACACCTTCATGTGCGTTCGCGGTCGCACCCTGGCCGCGTGGCTCGGGCTGGCACTGACCATGTCGGTGGCCATCGGGTGGGCGGTGGTGACGGGCCAGGGATTTCTGTACGGGCTGTCGTTCAGCGCCATCAACATCGCGCCGCTGTTGATGGCGACGTTCTTCGCCTTCACCATCCGTCCGTTGGCCGCGGCCATCTTCGAGCTGCGCAGGCAGTCGACGGTGCGTATCGCGTCCCAGGCTGCGGCGGCGGCCGTCCTCGAGGAGCGGGACGCCCGCCTGGCCAGTCTCGACGCGTTGGCCCGTCCGTTGCTGCAGCGCATCGCCGACGGTCCCGATCCCACCGACGAGGAAATCCTCGCGTGTCGGCTGCTCGAAGCCGAACTGCGCGACACCCTGCGGGCCCGCGGTCTCGTGAAGCCCGACCTCATTCTCGCTGCGAGATCGGCTCGGGCGCGCGGAGTGGAGGTGATGATGCTCGACGACCGCACACCGGACGCACTCGACGACGACGCACGAGACCGCATCGTGGCCGCTGCATCGAGTGCGCTCGATGCCGCCGAAGCCGGCGCGGTGACGGTCCGCCTCCTGCCTCCCGGACGGACCGTGGCGGCGACGATTCTGCTCGACGACCTGGGCGACGGGACGCAGCGAGTCGAGTACGACGAAGCCGGTCACATCCGGCGCTGAGCGGTGGTTTGGACCGCTGCTCCCCTGGCTACTCTGCGGCGGACCAGTCGGTCTGTACAGCTGCAGCCGGTGAACGGAGATCTTCAATGGCACTCGATCGTCGCTCGTTTCTGATCGGATCCGGTGCTGCCGCAGTGCCGTTGCTGTTGGCGGGGTGCGGCTTCGTGAAGTCCAGCCCGTCGCAACAGACCGAGGGCACGCTGACGTTCACCACGTGGGGTACCGATGCCGAGTTGGCCGGCTTCCGGGACTCGATCAGCGCGTTCGAGGCGGCCAATCCCGGGTCGACGATCACTCTCAACGCAGTGCCGTACGAGCAGATGTTCACCAACATCGACGCCCAGCTCCAGGCGGGCAATCCGCCCGACATCTTCCGCGTTCCGTACTACACGTTCGGCGCGTACGCCGGCCGCGGCCAACTGCTGGATCTGTCGCCGCTGTTGGCGTCGGACACGCGGGATCAGTTCACGCCGACAGCGTGGGCTGCCGTGCAGAACGGCGGAATCCCCTACGGCCTGCCGCACCACACCGACACCTCGGCGATTCTGGTGAATCGAAACCTGTTGTCGCAGGCCGGTATCGACTCGGTTCCGACAACTCTGGACGACGCCTGGACGTGGGACGAGCTGGCGTCGATCGGCGATCGGCTGCGTTCCTCGCTGCCGGCCGACAAGTATCCGTGGGCCTACAACTGGCAGGGCAACGGTGTCACCCGCTGGCTGAGCCTGTTGTTCCAAGCCGGCGGTGCGTTCCTGGCCGAGGACCAGAAGACGCCACTGATCGACTCCGACGAGGCCCGCCGCGCCGTCGACTTCTCGTCGTCGTTCTTCTCGAAGGGCTACGTGCCGGCCAACAACACCATCGCGTCGTCGAGCTACGCCAGCGAGGCGTGGTTCTCGCAATCGGTGGCGATGGTGTGGTCGGGTGCGTTCCAATTGCCCGACGCCGAAGCCACGGCCAGTTTCGACTGGACCGCCACCTACGCGCCGCGAGATCGCCGGGGCGGCGGCGACTTCGGCGGCAACGCACTCGTGGCGACGTCGCAGACCTCACAGCCGGAGCTGGCGGCGTCGTTCCTCGAGTTCGTCACCCAGCAGGAGCAGATGCGCAACTTCTGCAGGGCCGCGTCGCTGCTGCCGACGCGCACCGACCTGCTCAACTCCGACCTCGAGTTCGACATCCGGTCGGAGCTGGCCCCGATCTTCGCGGCGCAGGCGACCACGGTGCAGCCGCAGGATGCAGCTCAGGTGGCGTCACCGTCGATGTCGGCGATCATTCCGGTTCTGAAGGAGCAGCTCGATCTCGCCTTCGCGGGTTCCCAGGATTCCGCCGCCACCGTCTCCGCGTTGCAGAGCGGCATCGCCGGGGTCACCGGCGCATGACGGCTGTAGTACGAGCGAAGACCAAGCGCGCCGGTGCCAGGAAAGAAGCATTCGCGGCCGCCGGATTTCTGGCCCCCAGCTATGCACTGTTGGCCGTCTTCGTGCTCGTTCCCCTCGTCGCCGCGTTCGTCGTCAGCCTGCAGCAGACCGACGGATTCGGTGCCGGCGAGTTCGTCGGGGCGGCCAATTACGCACGCCTGGTGGAGGATCCGCTGTTCAGGCGGGCGCTGATCAACACGCTGCTGTTCACCGCGTTGGTCACTCCGCTGTCGATGCTGTTCGGTCTCATCGCCGCGGTACTGCTCAATTCCGCGTTACCCGCCCGTCCGCTGTGGCGATCGCTCGTGATCCTGCCGATGGCGGTCTCGGGCGTCGCGACCGGCCTGATCGGCATTTTGGTGTTCGACCAGAACTCGGGCGTGCTCAACAACCTGATCGGTTTCCTCGGGCTACCTGCTATCGATTGGCAGTCCTCTCCCGGGCCGGCTTTCGCGTCGATCGTCATCGCCACCGTGTGGTGGCGCACCGGGTTGAACATGCTGATCTACCTGGCCGGCCTTCAAGGCCTCGGTCCCGACCTGTACGAGGCAGCCCGGCTGGACGGCGCGAACGCATTCCAACGCTTCCGCAACGTGACGGTGCCACTGCTGGGTCCGACGTCGTTCTTCCTGCTGGTGCTCAATGTCATCTACTCGTTCCAGGTGTTCGATCTGGTCTTCGTTCTCACCGGCGGCGGACCGGGCGGGGCGACGTCGGTACTGGTCACGTACGCCTACGAGACGGGCTTCGTCACCCGAGATCAGGGCTATGCAGCATCGATCGGGATGGTGCTGTTCCTGTTCGCCCTCACGTTCGCCGCCGCGCAGTGGCGCGCGAGCCGAACGAAGGATCTGGTCGAATGAGCGGGCCCAGAAACGCGTCCGCTCGTCGCGCACTGGTGCTGCGCACCGTGATCATCGCCGTCATCGGCCTGATCACCGTCGCGCCCCTGTATTGGATGCTGGCCGTGGCGTTCTCGACTCGCGGGGAGTTGCTCGGCGGCGGCGAGCTGCGGCTGTGGCCACGTCAGGTGACGTGGGAGAACGTCACCCGCGTGTTCGACTCGTTCCCGGTCGCGACGTGGCTGGGAAATTCGATCGCCATTGCCGTCGTGGTCACGATCATCACCGTGGTGACGAGTCTGCTCGCGGGATATGCGTTCGCGCACTTGAAGTTCCGGTTCTCGACGCCGTTGTTCTTCATCGCGCTGGCGACGTTGGTGCTGCCGGTGCAGGTGATCATGGTGGCGTTGTTCCGCATCGTCGTCGGGCTCGGCCTGTACGGCACGTACTGGGCGGTGATCCTGCCGAGTTCGGCATCGGCGTTCGGGCTGTTCCTCGCACGCCAATTCATGCTCGGCATTCCGCGTGAGCTGCTCGAGGCGGCGCGTCTGGACGGTGCCGGTCACTGGCAGATCTTCCGACGGGTCGTGCTGCCGCTGTCGGGACCGCTGATCGCCGTACTCGCATTCATGAGCCTGCTGCAATCGTGGAACGACTTCGCGTGGCCGTTGATCGCACTGCGAGAGAACGAACTGTTCACGTTGCCCATCGGACTGCTGTACCTGCAGGGCCAGGCGAACAGCGACTACGGTGCCACGATGGCGTTCGCGCTGATCAACGTCGTGCCGATGGCGTTGCTGTTTCTGTTCTTCCAGAAATACTTCATCGCCGGATTCGCGCGCAGCGGGATCAAGTAGGCCTCCCTCCAGGGCGCCTGAGGGTGGGTGAGGTGTCCCGCCGGTTATGGTGCAAGCGACTAGGAGGTCGCAGCCTGTGCCGCGGCCCGCCACCGTGAGCGAAGGGGATCGTACGACGTGGAAATTTCAGGAACAGCAGCACTTGTCACCGGCGGGGCATCGGGCCTCGGTGCCGCAACGGCCGCACGTCTGGCCGCCGCGGGCGTCACCGTCTTCGGCCTGGATCTGCCGCAGTCCATCGAGCGCGCCGGGGACAGCGTCCCGGCCGGGGTGACACTGCTCCCCGCGGACGTCACCAGCGAAGCCGAGGTCGAGGCCGCACTGGACACGATCGTCGCATCCGGTGTGCCGCTGCGCATCGTCGTCAACTGTGCAGGCGTCGGCTGGGCGGGCCGCATCCTGTCCAAGAAGGGACCGCACGATCTCGAGCTGTTCCGCACCGTCATCACCATCAACCTCCTCGGCACGTTCAACGTGATGCGACTGGCCGCGAATCGGATGCAGTCGCAGGCCACCGTCGACGACGCAGGCCAGCGCGGCGTCGTCATCAACACCGCGTCGGTCGCGGCGTTCGAGGGACAGATCGGGCAGATCGCCTACACCGCCTCCAAGGGCGGCGTGCACGCGATGACCATCACCGCTGCTCGCGACCTCGCGCAGGTCGGCATCCGCGTCAACACCATCGCCCCCGGCATCGTCGACACCCCGATGCTGGCCGGCGTCACCGAGGAATACCGCCAGGGCCTCGAGGCGTCGGTGCCGTTCCCCTCGCGTCTGGCGCAGCCCACCGAGTACGCGCAGCTGGTCCAGATGATCGCCGAGCACGATTACCTCAACGGCGAGACCATCCGCATGGACGGCGCGATCCGCATGGCACCGCGTTAATCACCGACCACTCCGCGTGGCCCCGCCTGTCGAGGTGGGGTCACGCGCGGGCGCGTAGATCCGCCACCGTCGGAATCTCTTTCTCGGCGCGGTCGGACATCCACTCGCGCAACACTTTTGTCGCCAGAACATCGTCCTCGTTGTAGACGAGCAGTCGCTCACGCTGCGTCTGATCGGGCTCCGCGTCGTAGCCGACGGCCTCGCGGTACCAGCCCATCGACGCCTCGCCGCCGGCCTCGTCGTCACGCCAGGCGAAACCCGCGACCGGCGCAATCTTCTTCAGGCCCTTGCCGTTCGGGCAGATGAACTGATCGCTGACGGCCTGGTAGATGTCCACCCACTGCTCGCTGTCGATGAACTCGCGAATCTGCGCCTCGGTGGGAACCCCGGGAACGTCGGCGAAACGGCGAGCCGAATCGAGCAGCCACTTGTCTTCCGCCTGCCGCGAATAGCAGTACGCAGCAAAGGTTTTGCCGCGCGCAGCCGCGTCTGCCCTGGTATCCATCAACCAGTTCCAGAACACCGCGAACGAGCGGCCCTCGTCCACGGTCGGCAGCGGATCCCACGTGACGAAACCGCGATACGTCGGCGGCGGACCGCCCGCCTCGGTGAGCAGCGTGCCCCACAGATACGCGCCGTGTTCCTGATAGCTCTCCATGTCCACGTCCACCTCGACGTCGGCGCGATGCACCGTCACGGTCTCCGAGCGCCGCAGCAACGGCACGTCGGCTCGCCAGGCCAGCGCCGCGGACACGGCGTCGTCGAAGTTTCCGAAGGGCCATTCCTCGGGAGCCGGGCCGGTCCACTGCGCCAACTCGTCGATGGTGCGCACGCCGGCACTGCGCAGCACATCGGCGCGGGACCCGGAGGCGACCAGCGAGACGTCACGAACGGCCTCGAGTTGCGGCTTGCAGTCGAACCACCACGAACACGAACGACATTCACTCACCTGGGAGGGAACGGTGAACGCGGCCCCCTGGGCTACCGAGAGCCGGTCTGCGAAGCGGGTGTCGTATTCATCGAGGACCGTGGTGAGATCGTGCACCAGCATGCACTCGCCCTTGTAGCCCACTGCGCCGCCGACGGGGGTGGCCGTGGCCAGGCCCTCATGCGTCAGCATGCGATACAGATGAGCGAGCCGGAGTTGGTCGCGCAACTGACTGCGCACCTTGCGGGTCTCGTCGATCGATGGAGACCACCGGTCCAGTGGGGTGGTGCGCGCGCCGCGGCCGGGGTCGGTGACCTTGTGGTTGACGACGATCACCGGGATGTAGCCACCCGCCGCGTCGCGGACGAGCAGTTCGCTGCGACCGCGTCGGCCGGTGTCACGTTCGAGGGGCAGTACCGCGTTCCAGATACGTTCCACTCCGGCTCGGCAGGCGGCGACGGTGGCGTCGGCAGCGTCGCGGGCAGTGGGTTCGTCGATCTCGATCCACAGCATCGGATCGTCCACGGCCAACTGCGCGCGGACGTTCTCCCGGTGAGCCTGAGCTGCTTCTCGGCGCTGGCGTACTCCTGGGTTCTCGGGTTCGCCGCGCAACAACGACCCGTACGCCGTGTCGAGATAGAGACGATGCCGACACCGCGTCAACGATCCGGCGTCGAGCAGCACGGGCACCGGTGATGTGGCTGCCGCACCTCGTTGACCGTTCACACTGCTAGACACTAGGTCAGCCCTCCGACAGCCGGTACAGATCACCGCCCGTCAGCCTGCGAACACCACCGCCCGATAAGGTGTGTGGAACGCACCGTTTCCGCCTAGCAGCACACGTCAGGAGCCTTGTCGATGGGTTTGTTCCGCAAGCGTAAGGGTCGAGCCACTCGTAAGGCAGAGGCCAAGGCACTCAAGCACAAGGCAACGTTGGAAGCGAAGCTCGGCGCGAAGAACGAGCGCAAGCAGTTGAAGTCGATCGCCAAGGCGCAGCGCAAGCTCAGCGCGGTGGAGGCGAAGTCGCAGAAGAACGTCGAGAAAGCGCAGGTGTCTGCTCTGAAAGCCCAGCAGAAGGCTGCGGTGCAGGGAACGCTGAGCGTGGCTCAGATCCGCAAGTACCTCGGTATCGCTCGACTGCTGATTCCGGTGTTGGCCCCCATTCTGTACCGCGGTGCGACGGTCGTTCGCGCGCAGCTCGACAGCCGCAAGGCACAGCAGCTCGGCATCGCTCCCGATCAGCTCAGCGAATACACCGGCCACGGCGGCAAGCTCAGTGCCCGCATCGCCGGTGCCGAGAAGTCGCTCAGCACCATCGGTGCACGCCACTCCGATCCCGAGACCAAGAGTTTCGGTGCTGCGATCAGCGAGCGTCTGGACGATCTCACCACCGCTGTCCGCGCGTCCGAGCAGATGCCGCCCGCTCGCCGCAAGACCGCACACGCCGCGATCTCCGCAGAGCTCGACGGCATCGAAGCCGATCTGCTCGCCCGTCTCGGCGTGCGCTGACCTGCTGAACAACCGATGACCGACAGCTCTGCCGCCCCGCTTCGTGGCGGAGCTGTCGGTATCGTCACCGCGACGCTCGCGGTGGCCGCACACGGCATGGCCGGCGGCGGCTGGGCCGACGGTTCCGCCCTGGCCCTGCTGATCGTCGTCAGCATCGGAATCGGTGCCATGACGGCGCTACCCGAGCGTTCCACCGTTCTGCTGCTCCCGGCGCTGATGGCCGGCCAACTTCTCGCCCACATCGCGCTGAGCCTCGGCGCGGCAGAGATGCACAACCACTCTCTGCTTCCCAGCACCGCGATGATCGCCTTCCACGCGGCCGCCTCGGTGATCGCCGGACTGATGATCGCCGCGGCCGAACGCCTCTACGGCCCGATCACCTCCATCGTCCGAGCGGTTCTCGCGCTCCTCACTCCCCTGCCCGACGGTTCCGCCGTCGGTCGCGTGTCCATGTCCGTCGCGGTTCCCTCGGTAGACGGAACCGCCCTGGACTGGGTCATTTCTCGTCGCGGACCTCCGGTCTCGGTCTACTGACCGACATCCTTTTCCGCATATCTCTGCACAGAAATGACCCAACCCATGAAGAGCTCTCTTTCCCGTGCCCTGTTCGTCTCGGGAGCCACCGTCGGCGCGATGCTGATCGGCGCAGGCGCTGCGTCCGCACACGTCTCCGTCTCCGCTCCCGACGCCGCGCAGGGCGGCTACTCGGTGCTGACGTTCCGCGTCCCCACCGAGTCCGATACCGCCTCGACCAGTTCGGTCAAGGTGACCCTTCCCGGCCTCAATTCTGCTCGTACGCAGCCTATCCCGGGCTGGTCGTCGACCGTCGAGAAGGACTCTGCCGATCTGGCGGTGTCGGTGACGTGGACGGCGAACCCCGGTTCCGAGGTCGGCCCCGGCCAGTTCCAGCAGTTCCTGCTCTCCGCGGGCCCGCTGCCCGAGGAGGAGACCGTCTCGTTCCCGGCCACCCAGACCTACACCGACGGTGAGGTCGTGAACTGGGACGAGCCGGTGACCGAGGACGGGAGCGAGCCCGAACTGCCTGCTCCACTCTGACTCTCGCCGCGTCGAGCGGTGATGCACACGGCAGCGCCCACACCGACACAGCCGCAACCGCCGAGGCGTCGGCCGAGACGTCCTCGTCCGACAACACCGCCCGCTGGCTCGCCGGCGTCGGCCTCGTGCTCGGGGCCGTCGGCGCAGGTCTCGGCATCGGCGCGACAGTACGGGCGCGGCGCTCGTGAGGGCCATGGCCATTTCCACGAAAGCGCTGATCGTCTCGGCGGTGGCACTGCTGACGTTGCTGGTCGCCGCACCGATGGCGTCGGCGCACTCGCAGGTCACCGGGTACAGCCCGGCCGACGGCTCGTCGCTCGACGCGTCTCCGGCAACGGCGTCCGTGTCGTTCAACGAGGTGCCGCAGTCGCAGTTCGCCACGCTCAATGTCGTCGGGCCCGACGGCAACATCTGGTCGAAGGGCGACGCCCGCGTCGAGGGTCAGAGCGTCGTCGTCGACGTCGGTGAACTGGGACCGATCGGCGAGTACACCCTCGCGTATCGCATCACCTCGGCCGACGGCCATCCGGTGAGCGGTACCGCGACGTTCACGCTGACGCAGGAGGGGTCGGGAACTCCCGGGGCACCGGCCGACGCGTCGGGAAGCTCCGAGGAGTCCGAGAATTCGTTCCTCGGCGGCTACGGTCAGATTGCGCTGATCGCAGTGGCGGTTCTGGCTTTCGCCGGGGCATTGGCATTCGCGCTGCGTAAGCCAAAGAACCGGAAGTAGCACCGACGTGGCTGCGGTGGGCGAGAGAAGCGTTCGGCTGGTACTCGCCGCCGCAGCCGCGGCCGTGCTGGGGGTCGCGGCGGCCTTCGCCGTGGCATACCCCACCTTTCCCGACGGGTCGTCGTGGCTGCGGGTGATCGCGGTGGCGTCGGGCTCGGTGGTGTTGGGGTTCGGCATTCTCGCTGTCCTGGACGGCAATTCCGAATCTCGACGCCCCGCCGTGGACTCTCAGGTGATGTGGCGTTCGATCGGCTATCTGTCGGGGCTGTGGGCGGTGGCCGAGTTCGTTCTGCTGACTGTGGCGGCCGCCGACTCTGCCGGACGCACGCCACTGACCCTGTCGCCGAATGCGTTCACCGCGTTCGCCACCTCAATCTCCGTGGGTCGACTGGGTACGGCGACGGTGATCCTGGCCCTCGCGCTGTGCGCCATCGGGGTGGCCGGGTATCGGCTGAGTGCGAGCTGGTCTCCGATTCCGGTGATCGTGCTGGCGTCGCTGGCCCTGGTCGCTCGGCCGATCACGGGGCACATGTCTCAGTTCGCGTTCGGCTCCATTGCCGTTGCCGTGCACGTGGTCTGCGCGTCGGTGTGGCTCGGGGTACTGGGAGCGATGGCGCTGAGTCTGCGGAGCAAATCGGCATGGGCGACGCTGTTGCCGGTCTATTCGCGAGTCGCGTTCTGGTGCGTCGTCGGGGTTGCCACCACCGGGGTGCTGGACGCGGTCCTGAAGCTGGACAGCCTCACTGCCCTGGTCGAGACCGGTTACGGCCGAATCGTTCTCGCCAAGGTTTTGATCACCGTGGCCCTGATCGCATTCGCTCGCCGGATCCGTGGGACGTGGTTGCCCACCGTGTCCGCACACCGATCCACGGTGGAACACTCGGTGGGGCGGGCGGCCGCGCACGTCTGCCTGCTGACGGTGGCGTTCGGCTTGGCTGCGGCGTTGGCCACCACTGCGTGAGCCGGCAGTAGCCGAAACCTTGTCGGCACTCTGTACTAGCCTGAGTGAATGCCGAAGTTGACTGTGGTGCCGGGTGGTTCTTCGGCACCTGCGCTCGGTCGGATCCACACGGTCGCAGGTTCTTCGCCGGTATTGGCTTGGTGCGAATGGGCTTGGAGCAGGCCGGTTTCGAGGTGCGTTGGGCCAACGACATCGAGCGCGACAAGCATCAGATGTACCGACAGCACTTCGGGGACGACGCCGGCCATTTCCAGCTCGGTGATGTCGCCGGAACCCGTGGAGACGATCTACCCGACGGTCTGTCGTTGGCGTGGGCGTCGTTTCCGTGCACCGATCTGTCGCTGGCCGGCGGCCGGGCCGGTCTCGCGGGCAAGAACTCCTCGACGTTCCGGCATTTCACGCGGGTCCTGGCCGAGCTCGGTGATGCTCGGCCACAGGTGGTGGCGCTCGAGAACGTCGTCGGGTTGGCGACCAGCCACGGTGGTGACGATCTGGCCGCAGCGGTTCGCGAGCTCAACGAGCTCGGCTATTCGGTGGATGTCCTCACCATCGATGCTCGACGCTTCGTCCCGCAGTCGCGTCCACGTCTGTTTCTGATCGGTGCACAGAATCCGCCCGAGGATGCCCGCGACCCCAACAGTGAGCTTCGGCCGGATTGGTTGCAGGCGGTGTACGGCGATTCGACGTTGCTGACGCATCGGGCACCACTGCCGAGTCCGCCGATTCCGTTGACCAGCGGCCTGGGGGATCTGGTCGAGCGCATGGACTACCGCGACGAGCGATGGTGGGACGCCGCCCGTACCGCGGCGTTCGTGCAGTCGTTGTCGCCGATCCAGTTGCAGCGCATCGAGATTCTGAAGAAGGCCCGCAAGGTCAGCTACCGCACCGCCTACCGTCGCACCCGCAACGGCGTCGCCGTCTGGGAGGCTCGCCCCGACGACATCTCCGGCTGCCTCCGTACTGCCCGCGGCGGTTCGTCGAAGCAGGCGGTGGTCAAGATGGGCAACGGCCGGTTGCAGGTGCGCTGGATGACGCCACTCGAATACGCTCGCCTGATGGGTGCGGGCGAGTACACACTCGACGGCCTGCGAAACAACCAGGCGCTCTTCGGTTTCGGGGATGCGGTGTGCGTTCCCGTGGTCGCGTGGCTCGCCGAGCACTACCTGATGCCACTGGTCACCGGATCTTTCGATTCTGCTGCAGCGCATGTCCAGTCACGGTAAGTCCTCGCTGCGGTCGTCTGCCGTCGCGCCGCGCAAGAGCACTCTCCCCGCGGACGATGTGCAGTCCTTTCGTACCGCTCTGCGAGAAGTGCTGAGCGAGAAGGATGATCACGGTCGGGTATGGTCGGCGGCCAAGTGGGGCGTGTACGCGTTCTACGACTACGACGGCGAGCCCATCTACGTGGGGCAGACCAAGGAGAAGCTCAGCGTTCGGGTGCAGCGGCATCTGACCAACCAGCGAACCGACGCCGTTGCGATGCGGGTGCTCGACGTGTTCGAGGTCGCCGAGATCGAGATCTGGCCGCTGTGGCAGTACGAGGATCTCAAGAAGTCCGACGGCGCAGATCAATTCCGTGCAGCCGAGCGAGATCTGAATGCTCACGAGTACACGGCGTACCTCGAGGCCATCGACAGGTCGCGGCACAAGGCGATCCTCAACGAAAAGATTCCGCCGGTCTCGGAGCCCATCGCACTCCCCGCGTCGCTGCGTCGGTCGCTGATCTCCGAACAGACCCGCCGCGAGCGCGGCCATCCCGACATTCGCATCGCTCGCCGCGCCGAGACCATCTCACGGCTGGCCGCAGTCACTCGTGAACGCGGCGAGGTCTCCGAGGGTCTACGACGCGTCCTCGTGGTCCAGGCCGTGCGCCTGGCCTACCTCTCGGCCGAGCGACTCGCCTTTGTCGAGGGGCACCCCATCCCCGATCCCGCCGCGATCGACGTCACCGCACTGGTGGGTTCGGTGCTGCACGAACGCAGCGACGACAGTCCCGACAACGAGCCCGATGTGGAACCCGAGGACGACGGCGAGCTGGACCTGTTCAGCGAGTACTGACGAAAGTAGGCTCGCCTCGTGCCGCTTCCCCCTCACGTTGCCGATCTGACCAGCATCGATCTGCTGCTGTCGGTGGCCGAGCTCGGCAGCATCGGGCGAGCCGGTCGGGCTCACGGCATGTCGCAGCCGGCGGCCAGTGCACGTATTCGTGCACTCGAACGGCGCGTCGGCGCTCCGCTGCTGACACGCGGCGCACGCGGAACGGTGCTGACCGAACTCGGTGAGCTCGTCGCCAGTTGGGCCGCGCCGGTCGTTCGGTCCGCCGAGGACTTGGCGACGGCCATCGCCACGTTGCACGCCGAACGCGTCGGCCATGTGCAGATTGCCGCGAGTCAGACTGTCGCAGAATACCTTCTGCCGCGCTGGCTGGTCACGCTGCACACGCTTGTCCCGCACATCGTTCCGGCACTGAGTTCGGGTAACTCGACGGTGGTCGCCGAGAAGGTACTCGCGGGCACCGCCGACCTCGGTTTCATCGAAAGTCCCAGTGTCCCGGCAGCTCTGGACCACCGAACCGTTGCCACCGACGAACTGGTGCTGGTGGTGGCACCGGATCACCCGTGGGCCGTCACTCCGCCGTCGGCCACCGAAATCGTCGCCACCGCACTGGTGATGCGCGAGGCCGGATCGGGAACGCGATCGGCCTACGAGAGTGCGCTGGCTGCAGCAGGTCTCGGACAACCGGCGTCGCCGCTCCTCGAGGTCTCCTCGACGACGGCGATCAAGTCCGCGGTCGGGGCAGGCATCGGTGGAGCCGTGCTGAGCTCCTTGGCCGTCGCCCCCGAGTTGGCCGCCGGAACTCTGGTCCGCGTACCGATCCCAGGACTTACTCTGCATCGTGAGCTGAAGGCGATCTGGCCGTCCGGACGCGCGCCGAGTGGTCCGGCTGCGGAACTACTCACCGTGGCGGCGAAGACCCAGCCATAACCCTGAGTTATGGGCGAGGGGCAATTCGCTACCTACCGGAGCTGATCCGTCACGCGCAGGCTGAAGGCATGACCGTGACAGCTCCTACCCGCGTGGTGCGACACCAGCCCTTCGAGCACATCACCCCCAACTGGTTCGCCGCGGTGATGGGGACCGGCATCGTGGCCACCGCAGCCGCGACATTGCCGGTGCAGTCTCCCGCACTGCATGTCTTCGCCGTTGCGGTGTGGGTGATCGCAGCAACCGCGCTGGTCGTGATCGGTGCGGCCTTCGCGATGCACTGGATCGGGCATCGCGACCACGCCGTCGCCTACGCCCGGCACCCCGTGATGGTGCAGTTCTACGGCGCTCCGCCCATGGCGATGCTCACCGTCGGCGCGGGCGCAGGTCTCCTCGGAGCGGACCTGCTCGGATCCACAGCGGCCACAACACTGTTCGCCGCGCTGTGGATCACCGGGACGATCACCGGTCTGCTCACCAGCGTCGTCGTGCCGTATCGCATGATCACCGCGGCCCATCATCGCGACGTCGCGGCCCTGCCCGCGTGGCTGATGCCCGTGGTGCCGCCGATGGTGTCGGCGTCGACCGGTGCGTTGCTGCTCCCCCACGTGCCCGAGGGCCAGTGGCGGCTGGCGCTGCTGTGTGCCTGCTACGCGATGTTCGGGCTGTCGCTGATCGTCGGGATGATCACGCTGACTCTGATCTACGGGCGTCTGCTGCACGGCGGTTTGCCGCCCGTCGATGCGGCTCCGACCGTGTGGATCACGCTGGGGCTGATCGGCCAGTCGATCACCGCGGCGAACCTGCTCGGCACCGATGCGTCGATGGTGTTCACCGGCGCACAGTCGTCGGTCGCGGTCGGACTTCATGTCTTCGGTATCGGCTACGGGTTGATCATGGGCGGCTTCGGAATGCTGATGTTCGCTCTCGCAACGGCTCTCACCGTGCACGCAGCACGCAGGAACCTGGGGTTCTCGCTGACCTGGTGGTCGTTCACCTTTCCCGTCGGCACCTGTGTCACCGGAGCGACTGCATTGGGACATGCGCTGAACTTCGGTGCGGTGCAGGCTCTGGCCGTTGCCCTGTACGTCCTACTGCTCGCCGCCTGGCTCACCGTGGCCACCCGCACTCTTCGCGGAATCCGGCACGGAGAGTTGCTGCGTCCGGGTCACAGGTGAGAAAGAACGTTCACCACGTTGCCGCCGGGGTCGCGAAAGAAGAATCGGCGTACACCCCACTCCTCGTTGGTGATCTCGTAGACGATCTCGAGTTCGGCGTCCATCGCTGCCCGGTACGCCGCGTCCACGTCGTCCACCTCGATCGACGCGGACGGATTGACCGGTCCGGTGGGATCGGTGGTGATCAGACTCAGCTGGGCAGAATTGTCGTCGGGCGGAGCGAGCGTAGCGATCCAGCCGTGATTCATCACCACCTCCATGCCGGTGACCTGGACATACTTGTCCAGCGCCGCATCGAGATCGGTGACCGTCAGCAATGGCATCGCGCGTACAACGTCCATGCCCGGACTGTAGCGCCCCACAAACGTCCCCGCGGGGACGTTTCTCGAGTTCCCCGCGGAGGCTGACGCAACGAACATCCCGCACATGGTGGACGATTTTTCGACTACGTCAAGCGCGCGGAGGCCGACGAGTCGCTGCTGATCACGGTCGCAGGACGACCGAGCGCCGTGTTGGGAGCGGCAGAGCGAAAGCAATGGAACACGTTCGACGACGTAGCCGCTGTCTTCGACTCGGAACACGACCCGACCCTTGCGGGCGATCTGATCGACATCGACGACTCGATGCAGGCCCCATGGCAGCGATGGGGACGGTGCTCGACACCAGCGTCCTCATAGGAGACTCGCTCGATCGCGTCGCAGGGGAAGTTGCGATCAGCGCCATCAGCCTGGCAGAACTTCACTTCGGAAGCGATTGGTTGCGGTCGAGCGCCGCTTCGAGCCTCTCGCTGTGGATGCCAACGTTGCCCGAAGCTACGGTCGGCTGGCAGCAGCGATTCGAGAAAGCGGCCGCCGCCTACGGGCGAGAGCTCTGGACTTGATGATCGCGGCAACCGCACACGCCCACGGTGCTCGCCTGATGACCCGCAATGCCGAGGATCTTCGGGGCATCGAAGAACTGGTCGAGATCGACTCGATCGCCAGCCACTGAAGCCATCGAGTCGTTCATCCAGGTCGCTACCGCGTTCTACAGCGACCCGTTCGAGATCGAACCGACATTTACCGGGATGACCAGCCCCCCGAGCCGGGACGCCAGGTGGGCGACGGTCACCCTGGCCGTTCGCCGGTCGTTCTTCTACCCGCACCAGCCACTCCCGACCGCAGTCCAGCTCAGACCTGTGACCCACCAGACAGGAATATTGTTTGCTTAGCGCATGTATCTATATATATGGTTGCAGACAGCAAGTAAACGGACACTCATCGTTGGAGCACTCATGGCAGTTCGATCCACAACAGCGGAGTCGCTGGTCGAAGAGGTCTTTCTCTTCGGGCGCACGCTGAAGCGGGCCGTGACCACCGGAGTCGAGGATTCACCCCTGCCGCAGGCCCTGACCGGAGTTCTGGCCATCCTGGCGACCGAGGGCGAATGCAGACAGACCGACCTGGCCAGCAGGCTCTGTGTCAGCCAGTCGGCCCTCAGCCGGCAGATCGCAGACCTCGTCAACCTCGGCTACATCGATCGGCACCCCGATCCCGACGACAAACGTGCGTCTCGGGTCTGCGTGTCGGACGAAGGCCAAGCTCGACTGAAGCAAATTTGGGACAGACGAGCACGTCGCCTGGCAGAGATGTTGAGCGGCTGGAGCGAGGCAGAGGCACTCGATGCACTGGACTCGATCCGCAGATTGAACGACACCTTCACCGAAGACGCCCACGCCCAGCACCAGGACGTGGCCCGCATTGAATTGATTGCGAGATAAGACATGACAACATCCGCGGAGAATCCGCCCAATCAGGCAGTCGTCGATCCCGACGCGATGTCGCATCGCCAGATCCTCGAGGCCCTCACCGGCCTGCTGGCCGCGCTGTTCACGGCGCTGCTGAGCACCACCATCGTCTCGACGGCGCTGCCCACCATCATCGGTGACCTCAAGGGCTCGCAGACCGCGTACGCCTGGGTCATCACCACGGCCCTGCTGGCCAACGCCGCCTCCACGCCCATCTGGGGCAAATTGGCCGACCTGTTCAACAAGAAGGTGCTCGTCCAGAGCGCGATCGTCATCTTCGTCGCCGGCTCGCTGATCGCCGGCTTCGCCCACAACGTGCCCGTCCTCCTGGCCGCACGCGTGGTGCAGGGCATCGGCATGGGCGGTTTGACCGCACTGGTCATTGCCATCATCGGAACCATCGTCTCCCCGCGTGATCGCGGTCGCTACTCCGGCTACACCGGCGCCGTCATGGCCGTGTCGATGTCCGGCGGCCCCATCCTCGGCGGTGTCATCGTCGACAGCCCTCTCGGCTGGCGCTGGTGCTTCTTCGTCTGCGTGCCGCTGGCCGTCGTCGCCCTCGGTCTGCTGCAGAAGACCCTGCACATCAAGACCGTCCGCAAAGACAACGTCTCGATCGACTGGCTGGGCGCACTCCTGCTCACCGCAGGCGTTTCCGTTCTGCTGGTGTGGGTGTCGTTCGCAGGCAAGGCCGACTACTACGCATGGATCTCCCGCGAGACGGCCTACCTGGTGGGCGGCGGCGTACTGCTGCTGGCCGCGACGATCATCGTCGAGGCGCGTCACAAGTCGCCGATCATCCCGCTCAAGATCGTCACCGAGCGCACGACCGGCCTGGCCATCATCGCCTCGATCGCCGTCGGTGTCGGCCTCTTCGGAGCCACCACCTTCCTCGGCCAGTACTTCCAGACCGCTCGCGGCTACACCCCCACCGAAGCCGGATTGCTTTCCATCCCATTGGTGTTCGGCATGCTCGTCGCCTCCGTCGGCTCGGGACAGCTCATCACCAAATTCGGAAAGTGGAAGCCGTTCATCGTGTCCGGCTCGGTCCTGCTGGTCGTCGGATTCCTGCTCCTGGGCACCATCGATCACGCCACCAGCCTGGTGACGGTCGGCATCTTCATCACCATCGTCGGCCTCGGTACCGGAATGCTGATGCAGAATCTCGTTCTCGCAGTGCAGAACACGGTCAGTGTGCAGAATGTCGGTGCGGCATCGTCGACGGTTGCGTTCTTCCGCACCTTCGGCGGCGCGATCGGCGTCTCGGTTCTCGGTTCGCTGTTGGCAACCCGAGTGGCAGACAAGTCCGCAGCCGGCCTGGCCCAGCTCGGTGTCGACAGCTCGTCGGGCGGCGGTGGATCACTCGATCTCACCGCACTCCCCGCGCCCGTCCTCGAAGTCGTCCGCACCGCATACGGTGACGCGACCGGTCGCATCTTCATGATCGCCGGCTTCGTTGCGATCGTCACGCTGATCGCAGTCGTCTTCATTCCGAATCGCCCACTGCGCCAGACGATCGACATCGCCTCGACCCCTGCGCAGGGACCCAAGGACGAGCCGCAGGACCAGCTCGCCGAGATTCCGTCCTTCGGTGCCACCCAGGATTACCTCTCCCCCGAGTCCGACGCTGATCGCCACCTCGACAGCGGGCACGCCGAGGGTCGGCACGAGGCTCAGCCGGGACAGCGGCCCTTCGAGGGCCTGAGCACCGATGCTCGCGATCGACTGCTCGCTCTGCTGTTGCCCGAGCCGAAGGACACGTTGGCCGCACTCGACGAGGCCGAGACCATCCGCGCCGAAGTGATTGCCCTGCAGCAAGAACTCGACGCGAAGATGCTCGATTTCGATGCAGTGTGCGAGCGGCTTCGTCGCCTGGGGCTCAGTGAGCAACAGATCGCTCGGGTGTTGGGAGACAACCACATTCCCGACAGCCACAATCACTACGCACACGCCGGACTGAACGGACACAGCGTCAACTAGACCCGGCATCACAGAATTTCCCCGCACTCTCACCGAGAGTGCGGGGAATTTTCGTTCTATGCTCGCCAGAATGGACCGACCACCATGTCGGTTCTGCACAGGCGGGAGAATCTTTCATGACACGCGGCTTCCGGATCTCCGCCGTCGCGGTCCTGGTATCAGCGCTCGTCTGCGCGTCGTGCACTACCGAGCAGCAGCAGCCCCCGGCCGGCACCCCCGTCGACGGTGCAACAGGATCCGCGCCCGGCCTCGGTTGGACTCTGACTCCCTCGGATGTGGGGATCGACGGTGGTCAATTTCGCGATCCGGCCCAGGGCAGCGAGACCGACTCGACGGAATCCGGTTCCATCTCCGACGGCTCGACGGTCGTCACGCTCGTCGGCCGTCTCGACGGCAGGGACATCGCCGACGCCACCCTGGTGGGATTGGACATCGCCGACGGCGCGGTGCGATGGCGCACCCCTGCGGAGGACATCGTCGGCTGCGGTGAGGAATTCGTCGACGGTCGGATCGTCTGCTATCGCGGCAACGCCGGCACGAGGCCCCAAATCCTCACCGTCGACGCAGAATCCGGAGAACCGACCACGCGGGACGCAGCGTTCCCCATCACGAATCTGACCACCTCCGACGGCCACGTCTACACCTCGCGCGCGGTGAACCAGGGTGACCGGCCGACGGTATCGCGAGGTACTGCTGATGACCTCGATGCAGACTGGTCGGTGCAGTTCGATTCCGCGACCTCGTCGAGCATGTACTTTGCTTCCACCCTGCACACCGCGCACGGAATCGGGCTGTACGACGACGACCAGGGAGTGTTCGCCTTCGACCTCGACACCGGCGAGAACCTGTGGTCCAGAACAACTCCGAACTGTGCACGCTCGGGCACTGCCGCGCGCGACGGCACAGTGCGGGTGGTGCGAACGGACTGCTCGGACCCCAACGCGGTCACGGGTTCGGAGATCGTCGACACCGACGGAACCGTGCTCGCGGCAACGGATTCCGTGACCCTGCAGCAGCCGACGTTCGACGCACCCTCCGAGGGGACCCCGTTGCTGCTCGGGACGGGCGGCTATCGACCGTCGAATCCCGACCCTGTGTGGACCGACGACGGCCTCGTCCGGACGGTTGCGCCGGACGTCGCAGGCCCCGCCGCGACGTTCCTGGCCACCAACGGCCTCGCCTACGCGGTCACCGATTCGGTGGCACTGCTGCGCAACAACGACACCGCCACCGAGTCGGCGATCAACCTCGACACCGGGACCACGCTGTGGAGCCGAGAGTCGGGGCGGTTCGCCGAGGTAGGTGCGCTCGACGGTGACGTCGCCACACTGTTCGGACCGGAAGTACTGCGCGGAATCGACGTCAGAACCGGATCGACCGTGTGGGACATCCCCGTGGCGACGTTCGACGACGAGGGAATCGATCGACAGTCGTGGCCGATGTTCGATCGAGTCGACACCGACTCGATCTACAGCAGGGCCCTGAGCATCTCGGTCCTACGCGCGACCTAGACCGTCCCTCGTCGCCCCCGATACCGGGGCTGCACTACCGGCCCGGGATGTACTTCAGCGCCTTGACGAAGGGCGGCATGATCTTTGCCCACAGCTTCGGCGGAAGTCCCCGCGGCCCACCGAGATTGAGCAGCCGCGTCGTCGCGATGGTCTGCGACTCGGTGTACTTGAGCAGGCCCTCGGTACCGTGCCTGCGCCCCATGCCGGACACTCCCATGCCGCCCATCGGTGCGCCGGTGGTTCCCCACGTCGGCGCGTAGCCCTCGTCGACGTTGACGGTGCCCGAATGCAGCCGCGCCGCAATGGCTTCGCCCTGCGACTTGGTCTTGGCCCACACACTCGCGTTGAGTCCGTACTCGGTGTCGTTGGCCTTCTCGATGGCCTCGTCGACATCGACGACGGGGTAGATCGACACCAGCGGCCCGAAGGTTTCGGTTGCTGCGCACTCCATGTCCTCGGTGACATTCGCCAGCAAGGTCGGCTCGTAGAACAGTGGGCCGATGTCGGGGCGAGCCTTGCCGCCCGCGATCACGGTCGCGCCCTTGACCTTGGCGTCGTCGACGTGGGCCGAGACGGTCTTGATCTGGTCCTCGGAAATGAGGCTGCCCATCTCGATGCCGAACTCGTAGTCGGCTCCGAGAGTCATCTTGCGCACCCTTTCACCGAACTTCTCGGTGAACTCCGCGGCGATCGACTTCTCGACGTAGATACGTTCGATGGAGATGCAGAGTTGGCCGGAGTTGGAGAAGCAGGCTCGGACGGCCGCGTCGGACACCTCACGCAGGTTGGCACCCTTGGCGACGATCATCGCGTTCTTGCCGCCGAGTTCCGCGGAGAATCCGATGAGTCGACGGCCGGCCTGCTCGGCCAGGAGCTGACCGGTAGCGGTGGAGCCGGTGAACATGACGTATTCGGTGTTCTCGACGATGGCGGTTCCCACCACTGAACCCGGGCCGGGCACCACGGCGAACAGGTCACGGGGCAGACCGGCCTTGTAGAGCAGTTCGACGCAGGCCAGGGCGCAGTACGGCGTCTGGCTGTCGGGCTTGAGCACAACGCCGTTGCCTGCCAACAGCGCCGGAATGGCGTCGGATACCGCGAGAGTCATCGGGTAGTTCCACGGGGAGATGATTCCGACGACGCCCTTGGGCTGATAGCGGACCCGAGTCTTGGTCAGCACCGGCAGCATGCCGGTGACCTTCTTCGGAGCCAGCAGCTTCGCGGCGGTGCGCGCGTAGTGCCGCGAGGTCATCGAGATGTCGAGGACTTCCTCGAGGGCAGCGGCGCGGGACTTGCCGGTCTCGGCCTGCGCCATGTCCATCAGCTCGTCGCGATGGGCGAGCACCAGGTCACGGTAGCGGTGGAAGATCTCGGCGCGCTCGGAAACGGGGCGCTTGGCCCAGGCCACCTGAGCTGCGCGAACGCGCGCGATCGCAGCCGTCGCGTCGGCGGCGGTGCCGACCGGGATGGTCGCCAGTTCCTTACCGGTGAACACCTCGGTGATGGTCTTCGTCGGCCGCGATTCGGCGTCTGGGATGGCGATGAGATCGGCGAGCCGAGAGAAGGTCGAGGCGGACGGTGCTGGCATGGACGTGTCCCTACTGGTGAGTAGTGTTCTGAGTAACAGACAACCTACCTGGTCTTCGGCTCACTTCACAGGGCCGAAATTCCCGAATCCTGTGGCACGATGGTCAGTGGTCTACCGGACGTCGGGGCGTACGGAGCTACAGGGTGGGAAATACATGCGCAAGGCATTCGTTCTGGCCGGAGCCGCAGCATTGATGCTGTCGTTCGCAGGGTCGGCCCAGGCCGATCCACTGCAGGATTTCATCGCTCCGCCGAGTGATCCCGATGCGTATCTCCCCACCTCACTCGGTGATCCATGGTTCGACCCGCCTGCCGGGTACGAGAACCAGCAGCCCGGCTCGGTACTGAACCGTCGCGACGTCGCGGTCACGCCGGAGGCGTCGTCCGTGCAGTTGCTGTTCCGCTCCACCGACTCCAAGAACCGGCCCATCGCAGCGGCGACGACGGTACTGACGCCCACCGCGCCGTGGAACGGAGCCGGAGATCGTCCCGTCATCGCGTACAACGAGGCGACGGATTCGCTCGGAAATCAGTGCGCGCCGTCCTACACGTTGCCGCGGGGCAACAACAAGGAAATCGACCAGGTTCAAATTCTGCTCGACCGCGGCTACACGGTGGTCGTCACCGACTACCAGGGCCCTCGGCAGGCCTATTCGGCCGGCCTCGTCTCCGGGCACACCGTGCTCGACGGCCTTCGTGCCTCCCAGAGCGCGGGAGTGAGCGCGGATGCACCGATCGGTATCACCGGCTACTCCGGCGGTGCCATCGCCTCGGGTTGGGCGGCGCAGTTGGCCCCGGAGTACGCGCCCGAGCTGAACATCGCAGGCGTCGCGTTCGGCGGTCCGCCCACCGACTACAAAATTCTGCAGACCTCGTTGAACGGTCAGATCGGATCGGGCCTGTTCACTGCGGCGACGATCGGGTTGTCCCGGGAGTACCCGGAGATGCGGGAGCTCGCCAACGACAACGGGAAACGACTGGCGTTGGCGCAGAAGGATCAGTGCGTCGATGTGTTGTCGTATTCGGGACTGTTGATGTTGGACCAGCGAAACCTCTCCAACGTTCCTGATGTCTTCGCGCATCCGATCACCACGGCCGTCGTCGAGGAGAACCGCATGGGCCAGACGAAGCCCGACGCGCCGGTGTACATCTACCAGGGCGTGCAGGACTTCCTCATCCCCAAGGAGGGTGCCGAGGCCGTGCAGGACCAGTGGTGCGCTGCGGGAGCGTCGGTTCGCCTCGAATTGGTTCCCGGGGATCATTCGCTGGCGCAGACCAACGGTCGTCCCGGCGCATACGATTGGCTCGCGCAACGTCTCGCGGGAGAATCCACCTCCGGGTGCGAACGCGTGGTTCGCTGAAGACCGCTGATCAGAGGCTTGACCCTCACGCCACGGGAGGCAGCACTGTGTCCTTCGTGAGTGATTCGTCCGCGAACAGTTCGGTTGACGTCCAGGTCGGCATGCAGGTCGGCGCGGTCTCGAAGTTGGTGGGTGTCAGCGTCAGAACGCTGCATCACTACGACGAGATCGCGTTGGTGGTGCCGTCGGGCAGAACGCCGAAGGGCTACCGGACGTACTCGTCCGCCGATGTCGAACGGCTGCATCAGGTATTGACCTACCGCGAACTCGGGTTTCCGCTCGAGGTCATTGCCGCGTTGCTCGACGACCCAGCGGTCGACGCGTTGGCGCATCTACGTCGGCAACGGGACCTTCTGAACGAGCGGATCGATCACTTGCACGCAATGGCTGCGGCCGTGGACAAGATGATGGAGGCGAAAAAGATGGGTATGCAACTGACTCCCGAGGAGCAGCGCGAGATATTCGGCGACAACTGGCCCGGCGAGGACTACGCCGAGGAAGCCGAGCAACGCTGGGGCGAGACCGACGAATGGAAGCAGTCGCAGCAGCGGACGGCGTCGTTCACCAAGGACGATTGGAAGGCCGTCAAGGAAGAGACGGACCTCCTGGAAGCGGATCTCGCTGCCGCGTTGCAGCGGGGTGTCTCGCCGGATTCCACCGAGGCCGGGGCACTCGCCGAGCGTCATAGGGCATCGATCGAGCGGTACTACGACTGCGGTTACGAGATGCAGGTGAACCTGGCCGAGATGTACATCGCCGACGAGCGATTTGCCAAGCACTACAACGGTATTGCCTCAGGCTTGGCGCAGTACCTTCGTGATGTCATCGTCGCGAACGCTGCTCGGCAGGGTTGACGCGTCTCGATCCGCACCCCTTTTCGGAATTCGCACCTCCTGCAGAGGGTGCGGATTCCGACCCGGGGCGTAGATGTCCGGGCGAACGCTGCTGGTCAGGGTTGACGCGCGCCATCGCGGACCGCTCGTGTGGGGTCGATCCACCCCAGACTCCGTGCTTCTCATCCGAGTCGAGTGCGTGTTGCAGGCAGCGCGCGATCACGGGGCATCCATCGCACACGAGCTTCGCCTGCCGCTCGAGGTTTCTCAGCGAGTATCCCCGCAGCCCCAGGGGCGGGTAGAACATCGAGACCGGCATCGAGCGGCAGGCGGCATTCATCTGCCAATCCCAGTACTCTGAGAACGGTTGCAGTGCTTGCGCTTTCATCGTCGTGCCTGCTTCCTTCGGATCAGAGATTCAGCAGTCGGCGGGCGTTGCCGGATGTGGTCGCACGCCAGTTCTCGAGTCCGCCGTTCGCGGCACCGGCGTCGAGGGATCGCAGTTGCTCCTGTACGCCGGTAATCGGCGTGAAACAGTAATCGCTGCCGTACACCAGGCGATCAGGTCCGACAGTGGACAACAGCGCGGGCAGCTGCCGCGGGACCGGCGTACCGGCGAGGTCGAACCACAAGCGCTGCAGTACATCCGGCGTAGTCGGCGTTCCCAGACCGACCTGCGTTCGGAAGAAGTCGACCCGATCCGCCAGTAGCGGCAGAACTCCACCGCCGTGAGTGAACACCCAGCGGATGTTCGGGAATCGATCGACCACACCGAGCAGAATCAGGTCGACGACGGTTCGTGCTGTGTCGAAAAGGAATTCGATCATCGGAGCCGGTCGCCCGAGCGACACCGCTGCAGAATTCGGCGGCGACGTGGGATGCACGAACACGACTGCCGATCGCGCATCCAACGCGGCGAGCAGTGGCGTCAGTACGGCGTTGCCCAGGTACATTCCACCGGCGTTCGACATCACCGTCACGCCGTCGGCACCGAGCTGATCGAGAGCACGAACGGCTTCGATAGTCGAGTCGACGACGTTCGGAAGAGGCAGCGACGCAAAGAATCCCAGGCGTGGCCGCCCCTCGACAACTCCGGCCCCGAAATCGTTGACGCGGCGGGCTAGATCGGCGGCCTTGCCGTCGTCGCCGAAATGGACTCCGGGCGAGGACACGGAGAGCACGGCGTTGTCGATACCGCAGCCGTCCATCATCTGCAGGTGTTCGCCCACCGACCAGCTCGGCCACTTCGGCATGCCGTCGGGAAAAACGATGCCCGACGCGAGGGCTTCCCTCAGGTAGAAGTCGGGAACCATGTGCGAGTGGACATCGACAATCCCGCCGTTGCTCGAAGCGGGTGCTGCCGATGCTGTCGCAGACGGCAACGTCGAGAGGGCCACCCCGGAGATCGTCGCGGCACCCAGCGCGCCGAGCAGGGTCCTGCGATCGATCACAGTGCACGTCCTTCTCTCATCGCTTGAACTGACGCTATCGTCACATATGAGGGAATCCGCAGTCAACGGTGACTTGTACCAACTCTTGTGGGACTAGCATTGCGCGATGACCACCGAACGCACGACGCCCACCCCGCTGCAGTTTCTGGGCTATTCGTTCGGTCGCACGCTGCCCGAGTCCATGCAGGATTGGGTTCGTGAGGATCTGGTGGGTAACGGCGCGCAGGTCCGCTACCTCGCGCGGTTCACGGTGCCCGTCATCCCGCTGCTGCTGTTGTTCCTGCTGATCCCGGGGCCGCTGTGGATGTCGCTGGCGATGATGGCCTTGCTGTTCATCCCGTTGGTCTACTTCGCGATCGCCCTGATGAATGTCTATCGACGACATCGCTTGTTGATTCACGGCCTCGATCCGCAGTTGATCAATGCCAAGGCGCAGACCCGCGCCGACCGCACTCGCGACGACTACGAACGCCGTCACGGCCGCGGCTGATATCCGGACGATAGTCTGTGGCGCATGACGTCACCTGTGGAATTCAAGGCAACCGCTGATCTGGCCGACGAGATCGGTCCCGACATCCGCAGCTGCGACACCCAGTTCATCCAGTTCGGCAAGCACACCGAGTTCGCGGGGCCCATCACCACCATCCGCTGCTTCCAGGACAATCTGCTGGTGAAGCAAACGCTCAGCGAACCCGGCAACGGTGGTGTGCTGGTGGTCGACGGCGATGCCAGCGTTCACACTGCCCTCGTCGGCGACATCATCGCGGGCCGAGGCGTCACCAACGGCTGGGCCGGCGTCATCGTCAACGGTGCGGTGCGCGACTCCGCGATTCTGCGCACACTCGAGATCGGCGTCAAGGCCCTGGGAACCAACCCGCGCAAGAGCACTCAAACCGGCTCGGGTGAGAAGAACGTGCCGGTCAGCTTCGGCGGCGTCACGTTCAACCCGGGCGAGATCGTCTACAGCGACCACGACGGCGTCGTCGCGGTCTAGTGCCGGTCGGGGCGGCAGGGCTGATGCCTGCCGCCCCGATTCACTACTTCACGAACGCGAGCAGCGCGTCGTTCACTTCCTGGAAGTGCGTCCACAGCAGTCCGTGGGGAGCGCCCTCGACCTCGACGTACGTCGCCTCGGGGAACGCCTCGTGGAACGGACGGCCCGTCGAATCGATCGGCAGGATGTTGTCTGCGGTTCCGTGCAGGATCAGCGTGGGCTTGCCGGATTCACGAACCTTCGCAACATCGCCGCGGAAGTCCTCGAGCCAGGTCGGCACGACGGCGTAGGCCGCGACGGGCGCACTGGCTGCGGAAGTGGCGAAGTTCGCCCGCACCGTGGCCTCGCTGATACGGCTGCCGAGGTTCTCGTCGAGGTTGTAGAAATCCTTGTAGAAATTCTCGAACCAGGCGAAGCGATCCTCCCGAGCAGCGGTCTCGATGCCGTCGAACACCGACTGCGGAACGCCGGTCGAGTTGTCGTCGGTCTGCAGCAGGAACGGTTCGAGCGAGGCGAGGAATGCGAACTTCGCGACGCGATCCGTGCCGTATTTCGCGGCGTACCGAGCCAATTCGCCTGTGCCCATCGAGAATCCGACCAGGATGACATCACTGAGGTCCAGCTCGGTCAGTACCTTGTCCAGGTCCGAGGCGAAGGTGTCGTAGTCGTAGCCGACGGTGGGCTTGCTGGACTGGCCGAAGCCGCGGCGGTCGTAGGTGATGACGCGGTAGCCGGCGTCGAGCAGCGCCCGCGACTGACGTTCCCAGGAGTTGCCGTCGAGTGGGTAGCCGTGGATGAGCACGACCGGCTGACCGGTGCCGTGATCCTCGTAGTAGACCTCGACGGGGGTGGAGTTCTCGGTGTCAACCTTGATGTACGCCATGGTGTCGCCTTCCTTCGTGAGTGAAGTCCGACGCGGGAGAACGGTCGTTCTCACCGCGTGTGGACTACTGTAGAGAACGTTGGTTCTCTCGGCAAGGGGTAGACGATGACCAGTACGGAAACCGGACGGGCACAGGTGGTGAACGCCGCGGACGAATTGTTCTATGCGCGAGGCATTCAGGCTGTCGGCATGGACGAACTCCGCAGTAGTGCAGGCATCTCCCTCAAGCGCATGTACTCACTGTTTCCGTCGAAGACCGCCATCGTCGCCGAGGTGCTTCGTGGTCGCACACAGCAGTGGAACGACGGCATCGACGCCGAGGCCGCCGCGCACGAGTCCCCCCGAGACA
Source organism: Rhodococcoides navarretei (assembly GCF_038069675.1). Taxonomy (NCBI): domain Bacteria; kingdom Bacillati; phylum Actinomycetota; class Actinomycetes; order Mycobacteriales; family Nocardiaceae; genus Rhodococcoides; species Rhodococcoides navarretei. The sequence continues at coordinate 137,450 of NZ_JBBPCN010000001.1, read as the reverse complement.
AGCTGCTGTCGATCTTCGACTTCCTGGACCACTGGTTTCGCGAGGACGACTTCCGCGGGTGTGCCTTCATCAACTCCTTCGGCGAACTGGGTGCCACCATGCCGGAGGTAGCCGACGCCGCGCATCAGCACAAGAAGAACTTCATCGACTACGTCACCCGATTGGCCGTAGAAGCCGGCTGCGCGCCGGCCGTCGGGCTACAGATCGCGCTGCTCGCCGAGGGTGCTCAAACCACCGCGGCCATCACAGAGCTGGCCGAATCTGCCACTGCAGCAAAGGCTGCGGCGAAGGTTCTGCTCGATTCGAGTGCGGGGCAAATCGATCGCTGACCAGCATCGGCAATCACTGACATTTGACACTGAAATACGTCGTTCGACGGCGATAGCGTCGAAGACATGAGCAAGCTACGAATCCTCGCCGCCCTCACAGTCTCGACATCGCTGCTGGTCAGTGGATGCTCCTCCACCGACGAGCCGTCAGCGGTCAAGCCCACCACCACGCCGTCGAGCGGGAGCATCAGGATCGACGACGTTCAGGCCGCCTTGGACGCGATGGTCGACGCCGGATCCGTCGCCGCTGTTGCGCAGGTGCGCGACGGCGAGGATTCCTGGTCGGGAGCGGCCGGTCTGGTCGAACTCAATGGCACCGAGCCTGCCTCCGCCGAGAACCCGGTCCGCATCGCCAGCGTCACCAAGGCAATGGTTGCCGCAGTGGTGCTGCAACTCGTGGACGAGGGGAAGCTCGAGCTCGATCAGCAGGTCGACGAGCTGCTTCCCGGTTTGCTGCCCAGGCCGGTGACCGTTCGCCAACTACTCGATCACACCAGTGGTGTCCCGACTATCTCACCGGCTTCGACACAGCCGACCAGATCGCGGCCCGCGCAAACGACTCCGTCACCGATGACGAGTTGATCGCCCAGGCACTCGCCATGCCATGGACCACCGAACCTGGGTCCGAATTCGTCTACTCCAACACCAACTACGCCATTCTCGGACGCATCATTGCCGAGCAGGATGGCAAGACCATCGGACAGTCGTTGCAGGACAGGATCTTCGATCCACTGGACATGACCGCGACAACCTATCCCATCGACGCAGCGATCGCAGACAATGCCCTGCACGGCTACGTCCTGGAGAACGGGACGTACACCGATGTCACCGCCTTCGACGCGAGCATCTGGTCCTCGGGTGCTGCTGTCGTGTCCACGGTCGGCGATCTGAACACCTTCTTCCGTGGACTGTTCGACGGCACGCTGATCCCACAGAACCTGATCGACGAGATGCAGGTCGTGACGCCATCCACGTACGGACTCGGCCTGCTGCTGGGCGGGGACGCCTGCAACCCGGGATCGGCTGAACTCGTGTTCGGCAACCGCGGCAACGGCTTCGGCTACCGCACATATGCGTTCTCCAGCCCGGACGGACAGCGACAGGTCTCGCTGGCCTGGACCACTGCCGGCGCGAACCCGGCCGCCGATCCACTCGAACAGCCGGCCGCCGAAGCGTTGATCGCCGGACTCACCTCGACCTGCCCGGCGTAGCGGTTACAGCTCGCTCACCCAGCCGTGTACCTCGTCGCTGGTGAGCGCGGCCTGGTGACGCTTCCGTAGGGTGAGCGTCACCGGGCCGGTTTCCTTGGTTCCTATTGCGCGACCGTCGATTTCGTACACCGGGGCAACTCCCGCCGAGGTGCCGCAGACGAAGACCTCGTCGGCGATGTACAACTCGGTGAGATCGACGGTTCGCTCCTGAACGGTCAGCCCTTCTTCGCGCGCCAGGGTCAGAATGGTCCGACGATTGATGCCGTCGAGAATATCGCTGGTGACATCGGGAGTGACCAGCACTCCATTGCGGACGAGAAAGATGTTCGCGGCACTGAGTTCACAGACGTGACCGTTGATGTCGAGGAAGATGCAGTCGTCGAAGCCGCTGTCGATCGCATCCTGTTTGGCCAGAACGGAATTGACGTACGCTCCGTTCACCTTGGCGCGAGACGGAATCGCATTGTCGGGGATACGACGCCACACGCTCGTCTTCAGCCGCATACCATCTTGCGGGACAATGGGATTCGCGTCGTACAGGAAAATGGAGACGGTGGTGTGCAGACCACGTACCCGCGTTCCGGGAATCGGCTCGTCCACGTGGACGGTGGCGCGAACGTAGACCTCGGCAGTCGGAGCATTGGCGGCGATCACGTCGCGCGTTGCCTGTACGAACCTATCGAATGTCCACTCCGACGCGAAAGTGTCGATGCCGATGATCTTGCAGGACTCGACGAGGCGTCGATAGTGATCGAGCAAGCGGAACGCGGTACGCCGATCACCGTCCACCTGCACGGGGAACACGGTGTAGACACTGAGCCCATACAGGACGGCCGAGGTTGCGACCCCGAGCGTCGCCTCCTGCGCGTCCACCAAGCGATCGCCGAAATACACCTTCGAGTGTGGAAGAGCCATGCGGCGATGCTAGTCGCCCGGTGAGTCCGAGCGACAACGCTTTTACTTCTCTATGGTCGAGTACATGAGCGAACGCACCATACCGACCCGCACCCTGTGGAGCGACGGCCCCGAGGTGGGTGCCATCGGCTTGGGCTGCATGGGAATGACCTGGGCATACAAGGCCGACGATCGCACGGAGACGCCCGATCGCGTCATCGGGCACGCCTTGGATCTGGGTGTGAATTTCATCGACACGGCCGATGTGTACGGACCGTTCACCAATGAGGAGGTCGTCGGCAAGGTCATCGGCAGCCGACGCGACGAGGTGATACTCGCGACCAAGGGTGGTCTCGTCTCCCACGTCGGCGACGCCGGAGAGCCGATCATTTCGGGCCCCAACGGCAAACCGGAGCATCTACGTTCGGCAATCGACGATTCGCTACGCCGCCTGGGCGTCGACCACATCGATCTGTACTACCTGCACCGGCCCGATCCTGAGGTGGACGTGGAGGACAGCATCGGCGCGATGGCCGAGGCCGTGCAGGCCGGAAAGGTTCGCGCACTGGGCGTCTCGGAGTTCAGCGTCGAGCAGCTCGATCGTGCCCAGCAGGTGCACCCTGTTTCTGCGGTGCAGTCGGAGCTGTCGCTGTGGACGCGCGATCACCTCGCTACGTCGCTGGAGTGGACGCAGGACAACGGTGCGGCATTCGTTCCGTTCTCACCGTTGGGTCGCGGCTTCCTGACCGGCAACTTTCGCGGAACTACCCCCGCTGCAGACGATTTTCGAGCTCGGCTGCCACGCTTCAGTCAGGACAATCTCGACGCGAACCTCGTGATCGTCGACGCCATCGCAGCCGTCGCCGACGAGCTCGGTGCAACACCGGCGCAGGTGGCCTTGGCCTGGGTGTTGGCGCAGGGTGAGCACGTGGTCCCGATTCCCGGTACTCGACGCACCTCGCGTCTCGACGAGAACGCGGGTGCCGCGTCTCTGATGTTGAGCGCGGAGCACCTCGCCACACTCGACGCCCTGCCTGCCCCCGCCGGTGGCCGCTATTGAGATCGTTCGCGTCGACCCCGCTTCGGATCGGCAACTGGCCGAACAGATTCTCGCGATGCAGAAGGGATCGTATGCAGTCGAAGCGAGACTGATCGGCGACGACCGAATCCCGCTGCTGCACGAGTCGGTGGACGATCTGTGCGCTGCACAGGTCCACTGGGTCGTTGCTCGGGAGGGCGACGACATCCTCGGTGCTGCAGCGTGGTCCGAGACGGAGATCGACCGTCTGGTGGTGGCTCCCCACGCGCATCGACGAGGAATCGGACGGAGTTTGGTTGCGGTGATGCTGAAATCGATTGCCGGACACCATGTTCGGGTTGCCACCGGACGAGACAATCCACCGGCCCGCAGGTTGTACGAGTCCTTCGGCTTCGTGCACGCCGAGGATCAACAGGTACGGCCCGGGCTGTGGTTGGCGCGCTACGAACTCGTCCGCTGATCGGACTCAGAGGTTTTCGGTCGAGCCAAGAACCAGATCAGCGCGCCGGTGAACGGCATGAGCAAGACGAGCAGACACCACCAGAATGCGGCACCGCGCCGGCGGTGGGAAGTACGCAGAATCGATACCCACGCAACACCGACGAGCAACAGCCACACCACGAACGCGGCCGTCCAGGCGAGATCGAACGCTAACGGCAGCGTGGGGTTGCCGTCGCTGTTCATCGCCAACCCCCTTCGCCTCGAGGACCGAGCTTATCGCTTTCGCCCGGCGTTGGAATGCCACCATTGGACCCGATCTCGCTGCAGTGACCTGACGATGCCGCTAGCCTCACGTGCATGACTTCACTGAAAGGCGCATGAGCGACCGTCGCACGCTCGTCGTGCATATCTCGTCATCGGTGATCGGCGACGGTGAGATCGCCCCGCCGCAGGTGGGTGCGGTTCTGACCGGCGCACTCCGTTTCGTGGAGCTGCCCGATACCGAAGCGGATGTCGTAACGATATCGGCGAGCCTCGAACACTCCGGAAATCAACCGATCTTGCAATACACGGGCCAGAACTCCGCGCGGCGCTGGGAGTGGTCCGGGTTGTTGCGCGGCGACGGCTGGACTGCATCGTGGCGCGGGTTCACCCCCCGCACAGGCCGAGTCGAGCTGACCGGACGCTTCTACGGCGTCTTCGGTTATGACACCGAGGGCCGATTCCGCGGTCGAGTGACCCGCGCTCAGCTGGTGTCCGAGCGCTACAGGTCGATTCCAGGTGAGGGCTGGGTCATATGCCCTGGGTACCGTGCCACCCGCGACGTAGAGAAAGTCCGCCGAATCTTCGGCCATGAGTCGATGCGCGAGGACGGTGGCCCCATCGACCAGGAGAACAGCGTCATGGTCACTCTCGATCTCGACGACGTTCCACCTCTGCCGACTCGCCCGAGCATCGTGCCGGGCGACGTGGCCGCTGCCGGCGGCGTCACCTGGGTCCTCGACGCCGAATTGCCACTGGTCGTCAGCATCGATACGAAAGGGATTGCCACCGAACATGTTCTGCCGGACAACGTCGGTGACACCCGTTCCATCTGGGCCACCGATGCAGGGTGCTGGGTCGGCGGAGTGGATGGAATGTTCTGGTTTTCCCTCGGTCACGAAGCGGTTCGGATCGATTCCCTGCCCGCGCACGTCGGAGCCATCAACGACGACCGGCTACTGGTCTGCACCGGCGACCCTACGTGGCGCATCTACACACCCGGAAGCGGGTCCACCGACGTTGCGGCACTCGACGGCTACATCAATTCGATTGCTGCGGACCGTGATACCTGGATCGTCTGCGTTCAACCCCGTGGGGAATCAGTGGTACGTCTGGTGCGGGTGACGAGTGCAGGACACTCGACGATCGGACCCAGCATTCCGCAGCTGCCTCGCGGACACGGATATCCCTATCTTGCGGGCGATCCTGTGCGCTTGATTCGCGGTGTCGACGTCGCCGTCGTCGAACCGGATCTTGGCATCGCTGATGAGGAAGAAATGCTGGGCCGCAGTCAGTTTCACGGTGGACAACTCGGTGACTTCGCTTGGACGATAGGACATCCGCCCGATGGCACCTCGTCGACGGGTTGGTGGCCACTACCCGGCCCAGTGCAGTACGAACGAACCGAACAGTTCTGGTTGTTCACCGTCTACGACGCGTCGACCTTCACACCACTGACGAGTGTTCCGGTATTCGCAACCAGACCGAACGCCACCGTCGACGACGCTGGGCGAATGCGGGTCATCGCGCGTGGAGTCCGAGCACTTCGGCCCGACGACCCGGTGATGAGCTGGCCTGTGCATCTCGATATTGCCGAGATGCTCGACAACTCACGCTCGAGTCGGTTGTGAAGCTGACCGCTCGCTAGCGGAACCGATGTCTGATCTACCCTGTGGGACATGACTTCTGTTGGCGTTACGGTTGCACTTGCACTGTTCGCCATGTCCTGTTTTTCGATCGTCCGTGACCCCTTTCTGGGATTCGTGGCGAAGCTGGCATGGGTAGTCGTTGCGTTGATTCTGCCCATTGTCGGGCCGATCCTGTGGTTCGCCGTCGGCAAGCGCTATCCCCACGGACCGAACGGCGGCAACCGATAGCAGTTCAGTATGACGTTGCCTTTCGCAGGTCGATGTTCACCAGATGACTGACCTGATCGCGGAGCCACTCGACGGTCTGCTGCCCGGGCGCGGGCGTGTGGGCCAACAACGTCCAGCGAAGCCGGGTCTCCGGCCGTACATCGAACTGCAGCAGTAGATCCGGGACCGTCGGCCACGGCGAGCTCCACACGACGCGGTCGAACTCGCTGCTCTCGACAATCCGAGGCAACGACTGGTCGTGGAACATGACCGGCCAGGCGAATCCTCTGTTCAACGGATGCAGATCGGGACGCATCAACGCTTTCCAGACGACGCGTGCCGGCGGCGACAGTACTGCCGTCCTGCTCGCGAGAACCATCATGCGCTTACCGTACGCAGGGCACGACTCCGAAGCCCTACTATTTTCGCGTATGACCGGTGCGGCGGCTGCAAGGTACCGACGACAGGCAGAGCTGTGCCCTGATGGTGGTGTAGGTCGTCAGGCGGGTTGTCGTGGTTCTTCGTCGCCGGGGTCGTCGTGCTGGTCGGGTGGGTACAGGACTTCTTCGGGGTGGTGTGCGTGATTGATCAGGCCGCGGCGTTTGGGGTCCATCCCCACCGGTGGGTGCCACAGGGTGCGGCCTGGGTAGCGATGTCCTGCTGTGGTTTTGGTGGTGGCCCATGTGTTCGGTCCGGTGCCGACGAGTGCGTGGTGCATGTCGCAGCCGAAGGTCAATCCGTCGATGTCGGTGTAACCGCCGTCGACCCAGTCGGTCACGTGATGGGCTTGGCACCAGGTCGCGGGGCGGGTGCAGGAGGGGAAGCTGCAGCCACGGTCGCGGGCGATGAGCACGATGCGTTGGTCGGCGGAGGCGATGCGTTTCGATCGGCCGAGGTAGAGGGCTCTGCCGTCGTCGTCGAAGATGGTCAGGTAGTGGTGGGCGTGGGAGGCCATGCGGATGGCGTCGCGGATCGACACTCGTGATCCGGTGGCGGTCTTCGCGTATCCGCAGCCGGCTTCGAGGTCTTTCAGGGTCATGGTGACGATGGCGGTGACGGGCAGGCCTCGGTGGGTGCCGAGTGTGCCGGAGGCGAGGGTGTGTCGGAGCGCCAGTTTCAGGGCGTCGTGACGGCGTTCGTTCTGGGTGCGGACATCACGTGCGGCGGCGGCATCCCGCGCTGCGGTATCCGGCACCGCGGTATCCGGCACCGCAGTATTCGGTTCGTCGCTACCGGGGGCAGTGGGGTCCGGTGCATCGTCGGGGTCGGTGTCGGTTGCGTCGGTGTCGTCGGTGTCGTCGGTGTCGTCGGAACGACCTGGCTCTGTGCCGCAACCACAGTCGCGACGGTTACGTTCGTCGCCACAGTTGCCCTCATCGCAGCAGTTGTCATCGCAGCAGGCGCCGTCGCTGCCACAGTTGTTGCTGTGCCACAGTCCGGCATCACTGGAACCGGCATCGCTGGGCTCGGGCTTGGGCTCGGGCATGGGCGCTGTGCCGCTACCGTTCCCGCGACTCCTGCTCCCGCTCTTCTCGTCGCTGCCGCTGCTGGTCTCATCGCTGGTGGTCTCGTCGTGGACGACCGATGTCGGGTCGGCCGGGTTGTTCACCCCCGGCTTCGCGGCTTTGGAGAACAGGGCCTCGAGGTAAGCCCGCAACTCGGGGTCGACACAGAATTTGCCTTCCGACATGCCGTCGGCACCTTGTTCGCCGAGGTAGAAGAAGGCATCGCGTCGCTTGCGTGGCTTGGGCTTACCGTCCTCGTCCTCGTCCTCGTCCTCGTCGTGATCGCCGTCGGGGTTGAGGATCGAGTCCAGGTTCGCCACCAACGGCGCAAAATCGTCGGGCCGTCTGGTCGACGCGAAGCCCACCAACTGCTCCTCGGCGAGATCGCGGGTCTGCGGATCCACACTGGCAGGCAAGTGCTTGAAGAATTCGCGGATCATCTGCACGTGCTGGGCGTCGAGCAACCCGGCCCGTAATGCGTCGGCGGTGTGCGGCAGCAACGGCGGCAGAACCTCGCCCGACAGTGCGGTGCGATCCCCCAATTCGGCAGCCAGGCGTACTCGTGCGCCTGCTGTTCGTGGGGTGATCCTCAGCATCCATGCCACCGAGCACGGCACCGACCCGGGATACACATCGAGGCCGTGTTGAGCGATCAGCTCGTTGAGCCAGGTGTGCGAGTACGCGGTCACCGATCGGGTGAGCGTTTCCATCCGCTGGATCACCGCACGCCGGTCGGCGTTCGTCCACGACACCGACCCCTGCCCGGCCAACTCCGCGACCGCGGACTCCACACGATCGACCAACACCGATAGTTCGGGATCGGACACAACAGGAGCGGGCGGCACCGTCTCGATGCCGTCCACCCCTGATCCGCCGTCCCCCGAAAGCATGAACAGAATCTACCGCGACCCACCGACACACTTTCGAACACAATTGCGATTGCGCCAAGAAGGCAGTCGCCGGGCTCCGGACCAGAAACCTGTGCGATGACATTGGTAGAGAATGTCGACATGCCGACCCTCCCTGATCACCCGAGCGGAGTTCGCCGCTGGGTGATCTTCGCGGGGATACTTCCACTGGCCTGGTGGTGCCTCAGCCTGGCTGCGGGTGCACTGGGTATCGGTTACGACGCCGTCGGCGACGTTGTGAGCACCTGGAACATCACGACAGCAGCCGGATTGGTCCTTCTCATTCCAGCGGCCTTCTTTTCCATAAGCGGAGGCTTCGAGCTCACCTCACCTGACAATCTCCGTCACGGCCGTTGGTATGCGACCGTTGGATTGACTCTGACGATGGCCTTCTACCTGTTGATGTTGCTGAACTCGGTCGTCGCAAACTTCGGCGATTCAGTCCGTCGCGACCCGAGCAGTTGGAGCCCCGAATTGTCCTCGCTCGAACAGTGGGCGGTTGCGGCACCGTACGCAGTCTTCCTGATTCCGACAGTAGCGACGCTGACAGCGCTCTGGCGGGGGCGAAGCAAGCAGGCAGGATCCGTAACCTAGCCATTCTTCACCTGCGAGATGGGTCGACCACCCACACCGAATGTCGGTAGCGTCGCGTCCATGGAATCGAGTACCGATTGGGCGGAATGGTCGGGCGATGATCTGCAACAGGATGTCTCGGAGGCACAGTGGGTGAACAACAACCTCGCCGTCGTCGCCACAACCACAGTGGGCTCGCTGGTCCCCACTGTGTTCGACGCCTATGCCAGCATTCAGTATCCCGCTCGCGGCAACACGCGTGGCGCTACGGTGCCGGCGAAACCCGTTGTTGCCTGGCATGTTCAACTGGCCTCCATCATCGAGGTACTCGCTCGAAGCACGAACACACCGGACACATGCTGGTTCGCAGTCTGGGAAGGCAATACCGCCCTCGATGACATTCGCGACAAGGCACCGACCGCAGCCATCGCCGGCTACAACTATTTCCTGTTGAGGGGACCGGTCTCACGCGCAGCGGACACCCTCGAAGGATTGTCGCCGCACCTGTGGTGGCCCGCCGACCACGCGTGGTGCGTGGCTCAGCACTTCGACTTCCCGTGTGCATTCCTCGGAGGCAGCACGGAGACCGTTGCCGGCATCCTGGCGCTCACCGAGATCGAATCCTCGCCGATTCGCTTCGACCAGATCATCACTGCGGGCCACGGCGACGACGGCTAGCCACCCGACGGAGCAATCTCGACGACTGATGCCTCCCACCGAACTCCGAATCCCTCTGGCGTTGAACCCCGTTGGTGGTACTCCAGACCACCCTCGTACGTCACACTGAATGCGCCGGGGTGTCGGGTCGCGGTCCATTTCTGACGTTGCACGAGGAATCCGGCCCGGTCGAGCAGGCGAAGACTGCCCCGCGGCCTTGCCCAGAAATCGATCCATAGGTACCTGTCCCACACCAAACACCCGTGCAACATCACGTCCCCAACCATGCTGCCGTCACCCATCATCGTGGTGAAGCCGTCGCCGAGATGCGCTACCCACTCCGTCCGGCCTTCGGTGACGACGGCCTCCACCCGAGCCGGCACCTCGGTGCACACCTCGGCGGGCAGGTCCATCCACTCGCGTGACGCCCAGTACGTGGTGGGTGAAAACACCGCGCCTACGGCAGGCTCGTCAGGCCACGGTTCCATATCCTCGAGCATCCACAATGTCGGCATACGGCGTCAGAACTGCGCCCTCGGCGCTCCCATTCCCGGGTCGATCTGGAACGGCCCGGAGGCCGAAGGCGCGATCGGGAAATCGAAGATCGCCGTGGGGATGTACACCGTTGCACAGGAGTTCGGAATGTCCACCACCCCGGACAGGCGTCCTTCGATCGGGGCCGAACCCAGTAGCAGGTACGCCTGCTCGGGGCTGTAGCCGAACTTGGTGAGGTAGTCGATCGCATGCATGCACGCATTCTGGTAGGACAGGTCGGAGTCCAGATACTTCTGCTCACCGTCCTCGGTCACCGAAATACCCGAGAAGGCAATCCATTCCGAGTACTGCGGTGCGGTGTTTCCGGGCATGAAGATCGCGTTCTCGCTCACTCCGTAGGTCTCCATGCCGCCCTTGATCAGGTCGACGTGCAAATCCATGAAGCCACCCATTTCGATGGCACCGCAGAACGTGATCTCCCCGTCGCCCTGGGAGAAGTGCAGATCACCGAAGGACAGCTTCGCGCCCGGCACGAACACCGGGTAGAAGACGCGGGTGCCCTTGGTGAGGTTCTTGATGTCCTGGTTTCCACCATTCTCGCGTGGCGGTGCTGTGCGTGCGGCTTCGCCTGCGACACGGCTGAATTCGTCACCGCTCAACGATCCCAGAATTGCCCCGTCGAGCTCGGGTGCAAGAGCCAGTGGCGGAACACGATTCGGATCGGTGGCGATCAGCGCACCTTCACGAGCGTTCCACTTGGCCAACAATTGCGCCGACGGCGCGGTCCCCATGAGCCCGGGATGGGTGATGCCGGTGTACTTCACGTGCGGAACGTGTCGAGACGTGGTGGTCTGCCCGGAGAAATCCCAGATCGCCTTGTACGCGTCGGGGAATCGATCGGTGAGGAACCCGCCGCCGTTCTCCTTGGCGAAGATTCCCGTGTACCCCCAGCCCTGGCCGGCCAGCGGACCCGAATCCTCTTGCGGGATCGGCCCTACGTCGAGGATATCGACGATCAGCAGGTCACCGGGCTCGGCACCCTCGATATGAAACGGCCCGGACAGCGTGTGCACGTTGTTGAGCGGAGCATTCAGAATGTCCTCGGCGGAATCGTCGTTGCGGATGGCACCGTCGAACCATTCACGACAGTGGGCCCGAAAGGACGTGCCGGGTTTGACCGTGACCGCCGCCGGGATATCGGGATGCCATCGGTTGTGACCGACGACCTCCTGCTCGGTGAAACTCTTCGTCGAGTCGAGCGGAAACAGCAGTTCGGGCACGAGGCACCTCCGGTTGCGCGGATTCTCCTGCCTCGATCATTGCACTGTCGCGGCCGATCCGGTCGCTTCTGGCGTGTAAATCTTGTATGACGTTGTGCCGGAACGTTGCTGATGCGACGCCTGCGGCTATCCTCGAATGCGTGCCCACCTACAGCTTCCGCTGCGCACAGCGTTGCGACCCCGTCGAGCAGAGCTTCTCCATGGCCGACGCGCCGTCCGAGGTGACGTGCCCGCAGTGCGGACAGGCGGCCGCCAGGAAGATTTCCTCGCCCGCTCTCGGACGGGGAAACAGCGCTGCGATGAAGGCCCACGACGCCTCGCGCGCCACGGCCGACACGCCTGCCGTCGTCTCGTCCCTACCGCCCGCCGGCAGATCGGCAACCAGGACCACATCCAACCCACTGCATCGCCGACTGCCGCGCCCCTGACGACCGGCGTTTCCCTTTCGTACCGACGGGGAAGTCCGACGGCATGTCCGAGCTACCCACTCCGCCGTCCATTGCCGACGGCTCCACCACCGAGGACGTCGTCGACTGGGTTGCCGAGCACCTGGGCGATCTGACACGCGAAGGGCCGGATGCCATCACGGCGGGTGGCATTCGCGGCGGGCAGTCCGCTGCCGATGCCGCGCTGGCCGGACTCGACATCACCGGATACGCCCGGGACCGCAGCACCGTTCTCCCGGTGAATCGCCGTGGAGCGAGCCGTATGTCCCCGTATATTCGCCACGGGCTACTCACGCTACGAGAGGTCTGGGACGCGGTATCCGACGCTCCCCCACGCGACCGTTCCCGCTATCGCGACGAGCTGATGTGGCAGGAGTACGCGCGCCACCTGTACTCACGACTCGGAAGCGAACTGGGACAATCTCTCCGCCGCGAACAACCGCGGCCACAGAACTGGACGTCGCAGCCCTGGGCCGAAGAGATGAACTGCATGTCCTCGGTGGTGGGCGAATTGCACGAGGACGGTTGGCTGGTCAATCAAACGCGCATGTGGCTGGCCTCCCAATGGGCCGTCCGCGCCGGTGCGACGTGGCGCGACGGCGAGGACGAGATGTTCGCCCACCTGCTCGACGGGTCCCGCGCCGCCAACCGCCTCGGTTGGCAATGGACCGTCGGTACCGGAAGCGGGAAGGTCTACGGCTTCAGCCGGTGGCAGGTGAACAAGAGAGCACCGTCGCTGTGCCGCAACTGCGCTTTGAAAGATGCTTGTCCCATCGAGAACTGGCCCGACGACGATCTCGGGCCGGCTGTCGACGGTCCCGATCTGAACAAGGCTCCGATTCCCGCCGGACCCGCCCACGTGGAAGGTACTGGTGCAGAACAGGTCTGGCTGACTGCCGAATCTCTCGGCACCGCGGACCCAGCGCTGGCCGCCGACACCGATCGGCCTGCCGTCTTCGTGTTCGACGAGCCACTGCTACGCAAACTGAGGCTCTCCGGCAAGCGACTGGTGTTTCTCGCCGAGACGCTCGGCGAGATCGCGTCCACCCGGCCGTTGGAGGTCCGTCGCGGCCGAGTCTCGGATGAGCTCTCCGGACGTTCCCTGGCCACCACGTGGGCACCCGTTCCCGGCTTCTCCCGCATCGCCGACGCCACCGCCCCGGTCGAGTTGCATCCGTGGCCGTGGCTGGTGCGTCCCACCACGTCCTCTGTCCGTTCCTTCAGTGCGTGGCGCCGGAGTCATTGAACAGCGGTCGTTGACCGAGACTACCGCCGCTGCACCGAAATCTGGCCTTCTTCACTGGTGATGGACACCGACCTCGGTGAAGTCGGATCGTCGACGACGTCGATGTCGACATCTCCCTTCTCCGATGTCGCCTCGACGTCGTAGTACTCGGCCGCCGGAAGTTCGATCATGCTGTCGCCCTGCATGTTCTGCACGAGTACCGAGTCCGGTGGCACCCTCGAATCCAGAACGACCTGGCCGAATGTCGTGTCCACCTCCACTGCGGACACTGCGGCGTCGGCGATGTCGACATCACCGAATCTGGTTGTTATATCGAGGGTTCCGGAGGATCCGCGAGCTACCACCGAGCCCGCCGAGGTGGACACCGAGGTCTGCGCGTCCACGTCGGAGAGCACCACGTCGCCTGCTGCCCCATCGATATCGAGGATCAGCCCGGCGGGTATCCGAAGCTCGACATCGATATCGCAGCTGCCACGTTGTCGGTACGAGCATTCCACAGCAACCTTCGACCCGTCGTCACTGATGTCTACCGTCGGAATATCTCCCCGGTAGGACCCGTCGACCCGTACGTGCACCTCGGAATCTGGGCTCATCGACACCGTCACATGAGCGAATCTCGTTGTGAATGCGAGATTGTTCCCGGTAACGGCGTGGTTCTCGACGTAGTCGAAGGACTGCATCTTCGGCGTGCTGAAGCCTTCGACGATTGCCGCCGCCGTGGCAGCCCCCGCAGTGCCCACGACCACCACGGCCACCGAGACAGCAACAACATTGCGCCACAACGCTTTCTTCACTGTATTGCTCCCAGATATCGTAGTACCGCCATGACGCGGCGATGATCAGCGCTGTCCCCGAGCAAGCCAAGTTTGGCGAAGATGTTTCCGATGTGCTTCTCGACGGCTGCCTGACCGACCACCAACGCGGTCGCGATGCCGGCATTGGATTTGCCCTCGGCCATGGCCGTCAGCACTTCTCGCTCCCGCGGGGTCAACGAATCGAGTGGATCCGACCGCGGGGCACGGGCCAGAATCTGCTGCACCACTTCGGGATCGATGACGGTTCCACCGGTGGCGACGGTCCGCACGGCATCGGCGAACTCGTCCACGTCGGCCACTCGGTCTTTCAACAGGTATCCCACGCCGTCCGTGCTCTGCCGGATGAGCTCGGCGGCGTACCGTTCCTCCACGTACTGCGAGAGCACAAGAACACCGACGGCGGGCCACCGTTGGCGAATGACCAACGCTGCACGCAGACCTTCGTCCAGAAAGGTGGGCGGCATACGTACGTCGATCACGCAGACATCCGGAAGCGGATCGGCAGCGGACATGGCCGCGAGCAGTTCCGACGCGTCGCCCACTTTGCCTGTCACGTCGGCTCCACCGTCGACCAGCAGTCGAGCGACGCCCTCTCGCAACAGAACCGAGTCGTCAGCGATGATCACTCGCACGGGATGCTCACCTCGAGCCGCGTCGGGCCGCCGGACGGCGACGTGATGGACAAGGTTCCGTCGATCCCGCTCAGCCTGTCCCCGAGCCCGGCCAAGCCGCCGCCCGGGGCGGAATATGCTCCGCCACAACCATCGTCGATCACCGTCACTCGCACAGCCGAATCGGCTCTCGAGACAGCGACTCGGACGTGGTCGGCCTGTGCGTGCTTGCTGACATTGGTCAGGGCCTCGGAGACGACGAAGTAGACGGTCGACTCGACGGTGGCGTCCGGGCGCCGATCACCGGAGAGGTCCGGGTCGATGTCGATGGTCACCGGAATCGCACACAGCGCCGCGACGGACGAGAGTGCGGCATCGAGACCGCGGTCGGTCAGGATCGGCGGATGGAGACCACGGGTGAGGGTGCGGATCTCACCGATCGCGTTCTTGGCCTCCCGATGGGCGTCGTCGAGCAATTCCTTCAGTACCGCATCGTCGGTCGCCGCGACGCGTGACTTCGCCTGTCCCAGTGACATTGCCACCGAGACCAACCGCTGCTGGGCCCCGTCGTGCAGATCGCGTTCGATGCGACGGCGTTCGGCGTCGGCAGCGTCGACGACGCGAGCTCGACTCACCGTCAGCTCGTCCACTCTCCTACTGGATTCGGATCGGCCGAGAAGGGCTGTAGCACTCCACCAGTCGAGTCTTGCCAAGGCGGTGAGCAGCAGCGGCACCCCGGCAACAAAAGTGACCAGGGAGGCGAAGCCGACCAACGCGACGAACGGATAGCCCACCCGTTCGCCAATTTCGAGCCCATTGGCGACCGGGTTCGTCACGATCCACGCGACCGGCGCCGCCGCGAGAACCGGCAGGGCCACGAACAGCGCCGGCAGCAGGAAGAGCAGCACGGCCGATACCGGGATGCGAACGAGCCAGTAGCACAGCGACTTCCACAGCCCGATGTCGCGGAGGCACCAGACGAACGTGCGCCAACTGGTGGGGTACACGGTCACTTCGGGACCCTCGATGAGAAGTCCACCGGTGAAACCGATTCCGGCGCGCGCTGCACGGTCCATCCATCGAAGCGCCACTATCGTCAGCGCGAAGACGAGCACGCCGCTGAGCGCAAACGGCAATGCGCACACCGCCAGTACCAGCAGTCCCAGGATCATCCACCCGCCCAGCCCGGCAAGAGTCGACGCCAGCAACGACGCCACCGCCAGCCACCACTGCGGCGATATCCATGCCCTGAGCGGATTCAGGGGAATCGGTAGTGCCTCGTTCATGCGGATCAGCCTAAGTGCGCCGCAGTGGACCTGTCCCCACGGTGAACCCACCGTTGTGGGTAGGGCCAGCCCTACCGTCGATCCGTGGGTCGATCGTGGTGTTTTCCGCGGTACGGACGACCAGATTCGACAGGTATGAACCTCAACATCCTCGACGTGGACCGGTTGTCGTCCGTTCCCGTGTGGGTCGTCTTCGCGATCGTGTTCGTGCTGCTGGCATTCGAGTCCGCAACGCTGCTCGGTCTCTTCACGCCGGGCAACAGCGTCCCGATCACCCTCGGCGTACTGACCTCTATCGGCGTCGTGCCGTGGCTACCTGCCGTCGTCACTGCTGCGGTGGCGTCGAGCATGGGTGCGCAGTGGGCGTTCTGGCACAGTCGCCGCACAGCCACGGTGTCGGGTCTCGGACGAGTGGAGTCCGCGCTGCCGGCCGCGGTGATGAGGGTCGTCCTCGGGCTGACCACTCAGGCGCGATCGCGACCACGCGCTGTCGCCACTGCCGGACACCTCATCGGGGGTATCCGCACCGTCACTCCCCGACTCGTAGCGACCTCCTCGCTGCGGCACCGCGAATACGCGCTGCTCAGCCTGCTGGCTGCAGTCGTGTGGGCGGCTGTCTTGGTATCGGCCGGAGCATGGCTGGGCGACCGAACGATCATCAGAACCGCCCTGGGATACGCCTGGATTCCGGCTCTGACGGTGATGGCTGTTACCCAGCTCAGGCGTCGAACACGCTCGTCTTCTCCCGAACTTGTCGGAGCCCGGTGATATCAAGGATGTAGAGGAAACGACAGAAAGGGATTCGCATGTCCGCACGCTTCGA
The DNA here is from genome assembly GCF_038069675.1 of Rhodococcoides navarretei. NCBI lineage: Bacteria > Bacillati > Actinomycetota > Actinomycetes > Mycobacteriales > Nocardiaceae > Rhodococcoides > Rhodococcoides navarretei. Next base: position 120,774 of record NZ_JBBPCN010000001.1, on the reverse strand, counting down.
TACCTGCAACGGCACACTCGTGATCCACGCGGTCGGCGGTGCGGAGTGCACGGAGCCGGACTGCGTGGACCTCGAGTACGTGCGCCACTTCCTGGTGCTCGAGTGCGAAGAGGTCACCGGCGGCTGCCAGTGCACCGCACTCGTCGAGCTCGCTCAGGCGTCCTGACGTCGGACCACCGGCTGCTGCAGTTCGGTGACCCAATTCTCCTGCGGCTGCGGCTCCGACACCAGGTAGTACTCACGGCAGATCCCGGAGAGCTCGTAGCCGTTGGCCTCGATCCACGCCGTGAACTGCTCCCAGGTCTCACCGATCGTTGCCATCGAACCGTGGTGAACGGTGGTCACCGCCAGCTCGACGGGCGGAAGCTCACGAACCTCGTAGCCCTCACCGGACACGACCTCCGGCCCCACCTCGAATGCGGCATGCACGGTGATGCCGGTTCCGTCCCCGTCGTCGACGGCCTCGTACATGGCAATGGACGACGGCCCGAACGCCACGCCGTGCCGAGCGAGGGTCTGGGCGAGTCGGGCGTACATCGGGCCGATGACCGGGCCGATGTTCTGGGGCCCGAACCCGGCAGCGGTCTCGGTGACGACGGCAATGCGGGTGCTCGGCAATGCTTTGGTGTCCACGGTGATCATCGAAATCCCTTCGGTGTCGGAGAGCCGCGCATCGATGCGACGCAAGCGAGCGGCGTCGAGATCGAGTCGACGAGCGACGTCATCGCGCTTGGCGGCGAGCATCTCGCGTAGCCGGTCGACGCCGACCTGGCCGTGCACGATCTGCGTCACCTCGTCGAGCCTGAACCCGAGGTCCTTGAACATGAGAATCCGTCCCAGAACCTCGAACTGCGAACCGGCGTACGAGCGATAGCCCGTGAACGGATCAACCCGTGCCGGCGTCAACAGCCCGATCTCGTCGTAATGCCGAAGCATACGAACCGAGACCCGGCCGATCGATGCGAACTCTCCAATGCTGAACATGACCCTCCGAGAATCTCGTCTCACACAGTGTGAGGGTCAAGCGAGCAAAATCGGGTGCACTGGACCGCGGTGAGCGCGGTCAGTTGCACCCGATTCGTCACGGCACGGGAATCCAATAGCGAACCGCCGACCCCAGACGGCCGTCTTGCTCGCCTCCGGCACGCTTCAGGGTCGCTATCGAGGCCGCGTTGTCCACCTCGCAGACTGCCATTACCCGGGTCATGCCCATGTCTGCGGCGAGCATCAGCATCTCGCGCACCGCCCACGTGGCAACTCCCCGACCTCGTTCGGACGGGCGAACGCCGTAGCCGATGTGACCGCGGCGGCCCACAGATTTGTTGCTGTCGTGTCTGAGTGCGATCCCGCCCAAGACTCGTTCGTCCTCCGCGATCCAGCGGTACGTGCACTCGGCGTCGACCCGAAGCCGCTCGACCCAGTCCGAAAAGCCTTGTACAGACGCGACATCGTCGTCGGCCGTCAACCCGAAACCGTCCTCGTGCAACCCCGGACCCCATTCGGCGTGAGCCTTCCGCCACGCAGCGGCGAGATCATCCGAGGGAACGACGAGGTCCACCGGCAGACGGTAGCACCGGCCTCAGGCCAGACCTTTCGGATAGTGCAGCGGTAGTCCCGTCTCTCCGACACCGAGTTCGAGGATTGCCCATTGATGTGGGTCGATGGCGAGCAGTCCGTGGTTGGACACGATCAACGACGTCCCGCGGAATGCGACAGACGCGGGTGTGGAGTACGGGATGGACCGAGTGATGCTCTCGACGGGCGTGGGCAACGACGCCACCACCGAACGTGTGTCGGGATCGACCACCTCGACGGCGTTGTACAGCGGATTTGCAATCGGCAGGTAGATTCGCCCGCTGGATCCGATGGTCAAGCCATCACCCTGCCCCGTAACCGTGACTGTCTCGAGAGCACCCGGCATACCGTCGGGCATCATCGAAAGTCGATGGACGACACCGCGCCCGAACGATTCGACACGCGGCACCAGCGATACCGTCACGACGAAGTTCAGCCGACCGGCAGCGTCGAACTGCATGCCGTTGACGCCGTAGATCGAGGCGAAATCGGAGTTCTGATACCAGATTTCGGCGTTGCCGCCGCCCGCGGGCACCTTCCAGATGGTGGCCTGGTTCAGGTCACTGACATACATGGTTCCGTCGGGCGCGAACGTGGCCCAGTTCGGCCAGGCAGGCCGGTCGATGGGCGACGGCTCGCACGCGATGCCCGCCGCCCCGGAACAGGTCGGCAGATTCGCAAAGGTCGCGTAGTCCGATTGATTACCGGTCGCTGGATCGATGCGCACTGCCCTCGCCCCCGAATAGTCGAGGGCGTACACCCGACCGTCGCCGTCCAGCACAATGCCGTTGACGCCGTGTTCGGCGGGTACGCGATCCGTCAACGAGTACGTCGCGAGCAGACGACCGTCGGCGTCCCAATGCCACACGTCCGCAGACGAATTGGGACGGTTCGAGCCCGACCAGATGCTGCCGTCCTCAGGATCGACTGCCATTCCCTCGGGCTGGCCGGGCAACGGCACCACGGCGATGTCCCTGGTCTGCCCGTAGTCGAGGGAACCGGCCAGCGGTTCGGCCGCCACCCCGGGCGCGGTCACGACCGCGCCCGAGATGCAGCTTGCCATCACCGTCAGAACGAGAACCCCGATCCGACGTCCGTTCATCGAGGGGTGATGGAACCGAGGAACGAGGTGGTCCAGATTGCCGAATTGGCAGATCCTGCAGCATCGTTCGTCGGAACGAGACCGTTGAGCGTCACCTGGCCACCGGTCAGACCGAGAGCGGGCTGCGGCGGCAGGGTGAAGCCGCAGGACTGCTGCACGGTGCCCGGCTCGATCGGCAGATCGGTACGACGGCACTGCCCGGTGGAGGTGGCAGTCAGCGCAGGCGTGACGCCGTAACTCGTGATGCTCAGTGAGGCGCCGAAGTCCGGGGACGACGGATTCTGGTAACAGATCGACGCCGTGGCTGCGACGTCCGCGGAGGGCTCCGTCGAAGCCGCACCGGTAGCGGCGTCCACGGATACGGCATGGATCTCGGTCGTGCGGACTCCACCAGGGCATGAGGGCGTCGAGCCCGTCGAAACCGAGTTGACCTCGCGTCCGACGCTGTACTTGACCGAACCGGTCGGTTGCGGGGTGCCTGCGACTGGCTCCGGCACGGGAGCAATGCCGTCACCGAGGGTGTACAGGGTCCACAGGGAGCCGGTCCGACCGTCCGGCAGGCGAAGAGGGTTGGCGATCGAGTTGCTGGTTGCGACACCGTCGGTGACCCCGGAATCGTTGGGGTTCACTCGCAGAACACAATCGACGGCGGCGCGTCCGGGCGAACCGATCATGAACTCGAGTCCGCACGGCCCGTACATCGAGAGCTCACCGAGGCCAGGAGCCGTGAGCGCACCCCACTGGTCGAGGAGCGCCTGACCGTCCACGATCGGTCCGTCGCAGACGTAGATCGGCCCGACGTTCTGCGCGGTGGGGTTCTGCAGGAAACCCGTCGACGGATCGTTGGTGAAGGTGTACATGCGCGCGTCGAGCCGCTCGACCACGGTCAGCGAGCGCGGAGAGCCGAAGTAGTCGTTGCACGCGGCATTGTCTGCGTCGGTGGGGCGCTGGCCGCTGTCGACCGTGCGGTAGACGCTGAAGCTACCGGGGCCGTCGTCGATCGAACCGAGCATCGTCGCCGGAGCCGGTGTGGGGCCGGGCGCGGCGTTCGCCGAGATCGTCGGACACATGGCCACGATCGCCGCCGTCATGACCGCAACCTTCACTCCACGACTCTTCACGTCATATCCCCCGAAAATTCGGACCAGGCCCTGCGCCCGGTCTACGGCAACCCCAGCGGTCACCGTAGCGCAACAGGCGTTGAGAAACCATCCATGAATTCGCTATCCATCAGATTGCGGGGCACTCACCCGAGGCGGCCGGAATATCCGCCCGAGTGCCGGTAATCAAATTTTCGACGACCCTATCGACGAATAGTTACAGCAGCTATCGTTCGGTGCTGTACTCCCTCCCCAACCCCAGAAGGGCACGTCATGAACAGACGTTGGCTGGCATATTCCATTGCGACACTGGCGCTTTCCGCATCTGCGGTAGCACTTCCCGCAGGTGTGGCCTCCGCTGCACCATGTTCGGACGTCGATGTCTCCTTCGCCCGCGGCACCGGCGAGTTCCCCGGACTAGGCATCACCGGCACTCCGTTCGTCAACAGCCTGAAATCTCAGCTGTCCGACCGCTCGGTGAGCACGTACGCCGTCGACTACGCCGCAGACTTCACCCAGGCAAGCGCCGGCCCGGGATCACGTGACCTCGTCGCGCATCTGAATTCCGTTGCTGCATCATGCCCTTCGACGACATTCGTGATCGGGGGTTACTCGCAGGGAGCGACTGTGGTGACCAATGCAGTCGGCCTGCGCACCCCCAGCAGTTTCACCGGTGCCGTCATTCCGGCCGCCATCGCCGACCGGGTCGAGGCCGTCGTGGTGTTCGGTAACCCATTGGGTCTTACCGGCAGAAAGATCGAAACAGCCAGCGCCACATACGGTGCGCGTGCCAACAGCTTCTGCAACTTCGGTGATCCGGTGTGCCAGATCGGCGGCTTCAACGCTTTCGCGCACCTTCAGTACGGGACCAACGGGTCCACTGCGCAGGGTGCCCAGTTCGCCGCGGCGCAGGTTCGTAGCTGACCGAGTCTCAGGGGCGCAGGTTCAATCCCGTCGTGGTCGAGAAGTAGTGGACGGTCTCGGCGCGCGGGGCGATTCGGATGACATCGCCCTGCGACGGGGCCGCGATATCAGGAATGCGGGCGACGATCTGCGCCCCGACGGTTCCGAGATTCGACGCATCCTCGACGGTCCGTCCGTAGATGTAGGCGTCCGCACCGAGTTCCTCGACGACGTCGACGACGATGTCGGCACCGGAATCCGAGAGCGTCCACGCTTCCGGTCGGACGCCCATCGTGACCCGGCTGCCGTCGATCCGGTCCGCGATGGTGCGCTCGATGGGCACCGACAGCGAGCCGAGCTTCGCAGCGCCGGCGACGACGTCCACGTCGAACAGGTTCATGGCCGGTGATCCGATGAACCCGGCGACGAAGGCGTTGACCGGCCGCTCGTAGAGCTCTTTGGGGCTCGCGCACTGTTGCAGCACACCGGCTTTCATGATCGCCACGCGATCACCCATCGTCATCGCCTCCACCTGGTCGTGGGTGACGTAGACGGTGGTGGTGCCGAGCCTGCGCTGCAGCAGCGAGATCTGCGTTCGAGTCTGCACGCGGAGTTTGGCGTCGAGGTTGGACAGCGGCTCGTCCATGAGGAACACCTGCGGGTTCCGGACGATGGCGCGTCCCATCGCCACGCGCTGACGCTGACCTCCGGAGAGCGCCTTGGGTTTACGGCCCAGGTAGTCGGTGAGATCGAGGATCTTCGCGGCTTCCTCGACGCGTCGGCCCACCTCTGCCTTGTCCATACCGGCGATCTGCAGCGCGAAGCCCATGTTCTTGGCGACGGTCATGTGCGGGTACAACGCGTAGTTCTGGAACACCATGGCGATGTCGCGTTCCTTGGGGGCCAGTGAGGTGACGTCGCGGTCGCCGATCTTGATGGCACCGTAGTCGACGTCCTCGAGACCGGCGAGCATCCGCAGGGAGGTGGACTTTCCGCAACCGGAGGGCCCGACGAGCACCAGGAACTCGCCGTCCTCGATGGCGAGGTCCAACGACTCGACTGCTGCGACATCCGATCCCGGGTAGAGCTTGGTCGCTCCTTCGTACGTGACCTGTGCCATGGGAATGCTCCTTTGTATGGGTTAGAAGAATCGATGAGCGGAGCCGGCGGGCTCGGCGGTGAGAAACGTGGGTGGTGGCAGTTCGTATCGTGCTGCGCTGGAGACAATCTCGTCTGCCACGGCCTGGACCAGGTTCGAGGGAACCAGGGCGATGGCGGAGCCGCCGAAACCACCTCCGGTCATCCGAGCCCCGTATGCGCCTGCGCGCCTCGCCGCGTCGACGGCGCTGTCGAGCTCGGGTGAACTGACTTCGTAGTCGTCCCGCAGGGACACGTGCGAGGCCGTCATCAGCTCACCGAGCGCAGCTCCTGCGGCTCCGCGGTCGAGAAGCTCTGCCGCCTGCTCCACTCGGCCGATCTCGCTGACGACGTGGCGAACTCGGCGGATCAGAGTGTCGTCGACGAGGCCCGAGACGGCCGTGTCGAGATCCAACCCGCGCAGTGTCGTGACACCCAATTCGGCACACGCGATGTCGAGCGCCTCCCGACGCGCGCCGTACTGACCGTCGACCAGGCGGTGCGGCGCATTGGTGTCGATCACCAGCAGCCGCGAGCCGGACCCGGCCAGATCGAGAGGAATCTGACGCGTCGAACCGTCGAGGCAGTCCAGCAGAAGTGCGTGTCCCGTTTCGGCCGACATCGCGATGTTCTGATCCATGCCGCCCGTCGACGCGCCTGCGATCTCGTTCTCGGCGCGAATACTGGCCTCGATCAGCAGCTTTCGGTCGAGCCGAAGATCGAACAGGTCGTCGAGCGCGAGGGCGAACGAGCATTCGAGGGCGGCCGAGCTCGACAGCCCCGAACCCACCGGCACCGAGGAGTGCACGGCCACGTCGACTCCTCCGACGCCGTGCTCCTGAAGTGCCCAGGACACCCCGGCCACGTAGGCAGCCCAGCCCGACGGATTCCCCGGGCCGATCTCGCCGAGCTGACCGGTCCAGGTCTGGTTCGTGTCCGTCGATACGGCCCGCATTGTCGTGTCCTCGCGGCGGCGCACGGCCACCGCAGTGGCGTACGGCAACGCGAACGGCAACACCAGTCCGCCTGCGTAATCGATGTGCTCACCGATGAGATTCACGCGACCCGGGGCGATCCAGACGCCGTCGGGATCGCCGCCGAATGCGTTGCGGAACAGCGCGGCCGCACCGTCGGCGAGATCCTCCTCGGCGATCACATCGAGCCAGTTCACGCCAGTACCTCACGCAGCCGGTCTGCGATCCGCTCGGGAGTGGTGTCGTTGATCCAGGCTCCCATCGCAGATTCCGAGCCGGCGAGGAACTTCATCCGGCCGGGTGAGCGCATCATCGAGAACAGTTGCAGGTGCAGACGTCCCAGTTCACGATCGACTCCGACGGGCGCCTGATGCCAGGCAGCGATGTACGGCACCTCGTCGACGCCCTCGAAGAACGCGTCGACCGCGCGCAACAGATCCCGGTAGACACCGGCCAGTTCGTCCCGCTCGGGACCGCTCAACTCGGCGAGATCTGCAACGTCGCGACGCGGCGCGAGGTGCACCTCGACAGGCCAGCGCGATGCTGCAGGCACGTACGCAACCCAGTGTTCGGCGTCGACGACGACGCGTCGACCCGATCGCAGCTCGGCCGCGAGCACATCGGCCAACAACACCCGGCCCGTTCGCTCGACGTGCTTGCGGGACTGTCGAATCAGCGCATCGGTACGCGGCGGGAGGTAGGGGTAGGCGTAGATCTGACCGTGCGGGTGCGTCAGGGTGACACCGATCTCCTTGCCCCGGTTCTCGAAACAGAAGACCTGCTGAACTCCGGGGATCGCCGAGAGAGCACTGGTGCGGTCGGCCCAGACGTCGATGATGGTGCGCACGCGGGAGAGTTCCAGCGACACGAAGGACGCATCGGGGTCACTGGCGAAGCAGATCACCTCGCACCGCCCGGTGCCGGGTGCAAGCGGCCACAGTGCCTCGCCGTCCACCTCACTCGGAAGTGATTGCTGCGCTGCAGTTTCGGACAGAGACGGAAAACGGTTCTCGAACACCACCACGTCGTAGTCGGCTGCCGGAATCTCGGTGGCCGGGCGGTCCGGTCGGCTCGGTGCCAGCGGCGACGCGTCGGCCGGCGGCAGGAACGTGCGATCCATCCGCTGTGCGGCGATGACGATCCATTCACCGGTGAGGACATCGAATCGCATCTGCGACTCCGACATCGACGGAGACAGGGCTCGTGTGTCGACCAGATCGCGAGTGGCGTCGCCGGAAACATAGGGCTCGGTGTCGTCGTAGTAGATCAGCTCACGACCGTCGGCCAGCGTGGTCGACGTCTTGCGCATCGAGTGCGTGGTGGCGTCATGCGCGGTCATCGAGTACTCGTTCCTCGTTCGTGTCGGGGGATTGCTCTCCGGCGATCACCACGTCGTCGACCGTCTCGGACAACGCGTCGTGGACGCCGGGGTCGAGTCCGGCATCGGTGACGAACACGTCGACGCGTGAGAGCGGGATGGTGTTGGCGAGCGCGCGGACACCCCACTTGGTGTGGTCGGCGAGCACGATGACGCGTCGAGACGACGCGACAAGTGCCTGATTGGTCTGTGCTTCCATCAGATTGGGGCAGGTCAGTCCGGATTCGATGTCGACACCGTGTGTTCCGAGGAACAGCATGTCCAAGTGGATACTCTGCAGTGCACTGACCGTGAGCGGTCCGACGAGCGCGTAGGACGGCGTCCGCTGCCCGCCGGTGAGCAACACGGTCTGATCCGTTCGGCCACCGGTGTGGAAGACCTCCGCAACCGGCAGTGAGTTCGTCACGACGGTGATGTCCGGAACATCGAGTAGTTCCTGTGCCAGGGCGTGCGTCGTAGTGCCGCCGGAAATCCCGATGGATGTCCCCGGCCGAACGAAACGCGCTGCGGCACGGGCGATGGCAGCCTTGGCATCTCGATCGAGTTCGGACTTGGCCGAGAAGCCGGGCTCGAACACGCTGGCCGACCGCGGCAACGTCACACCGCCGTGCACCCGCTCGACCAGACCTCGGGCGACGAGTTCGTTGACGTCGCGTCGAATGGTCATGTCCGACACCGACAGTGCGGCTCCCAGATCCGCGACCTTGACAGCGCCCTGGGCCGTCACCTGGTCCAGGATCTTCTGCTGACGCTGGTGGGCAAGCATCAGCGTGCTTCGGCAATCACGGCGCTCGCACCGGCAGCCAGGATGAGTTCGCCGTCGATCTGCGCGCCGCTGACCAGATCGGTACCCGAGGCAGGCACGCTGACCTTGTCGGTTCCGTGGTTGAGGACGAACAGCCAGGACCGCTCCCCTGCCGACCGTCGAACGATCTCCACATCCGATCCGAGATCGCGTCGGGTGTCGATTTCAGCTGCAGCGCAGAGCTTGTCGGCCAGCGTGGCCCAAGCCGCCGCGTCGGGAACGGTGGCCGCGTACCAGGCGGCGCCGTTGCCGACGGTGCGCTTGGTCAGTGCGGGGACGCCCCGCAGATGTCCCTCGGTGTGCCGCGCCAGCACATCGACGTCCTCCGACGCGGTGAGATATTCGCTCCAGATCTCGCCGACGGTCTCGTCGTCGAGGACGAGGGATTCCCCGTCGGCGAGCGGGAAGAACTCTTCGACGCGCACGCCGAGCAGCTCGCGGAATGCGCCCGGGTAGCCGCCGAGGCGCACGTGGTCGTCCTCGTCGGCGATTCCCGAGAATGCGGTGACGAGTACCTGCGCGCCGCCATCGGCCGCGTCGGCTATCCGCGCGGCAGTCTCGTCGCTGCACAGATACAGGGCCGGTACGACGACGATGTCGTAGCCGCTCAGATCCGTCGACGACGGAACGACGTCGCAGGTCACGCCTGCGGAGGTGAATCCGTGATGTGCGCGTCGGGCAATCTCCATGGGCTGCATGGCCATCGACGGATGACCCTCCTGCTCGCATGCCCACTGCGAGGCCCAGTCGAAGAGCACGGCCACCCGAGCGTCGACGGTGCTTCCTGCCACCGGGGCCATGCGACGCAGAGCAGCGCCGAGCTCGACGACCTCACGCCAGCGGGCGGAGTCCTCACCTGCGTGCGGTACCAGCGCCGAATGGAACTTCTCCGCCCCGGCCTTGGAGGCGCGGAACTGGAAGTAGGCGATTCCGTCTGCTCCACGGGCCATGTGTGCCAGCGAGTTTCGCATCATCTCGCCGGGGACCTTGGCCCGGTTGATGTGCTGCCAGTTGACGGCGCTGGTGGAATGCTCCATCAACAACCAGGGTCGACGGCCGGCGACACCACGGGTCAGATCGGCCGAGAACGAGAGCTTGTGATGCGCTGCGCCGTCGCCGGTCTCGGGGCCGACGAGGTAGTGGTCGGTGGAGACGATGTCCTGTTCCGGGGCCCAGGAGGCGTAGTCCATGTTGCCGGCGAGCGCCGGTCCCTGACCCATGCCCACCATGAAGTTCGTGGTGACCGGCACGTCCGGGGTGATCCGGTTCAGCACGGCCTTCTCGGCGCGGTACTGCTCGAGGAGGGCGTCGGAGCAGAAGCGCCGCCAGTCGAGCTGGTGCGTCGGGTTGCCGAACGTGGTGCTCACCGACGGGGGAACGATCTCGTCCCAGTCGCTGTAGCGCTGGCTCCAGAAGTCGGTGCCCCAGGCGGTATTGAGGGTCTCGAGGTCGATGTACCTGGCGCTGAGCCATTCTCGGAACGCGTGCGCGCTGTCGTCGGAATAGCACAGGGCGTTGTGGCAGCCGAGTTCGTTGGAGACGTGCCACATCGCCAGCGCGGGATGCTCGCCGTAGCGGTGCGCCATCTTCTCGACCAGCGCGAGTGAATGTTCGCGGTACACAGCGGAACTGGGGCTCCACGTCTGACGGCTGCCGATCGCGTACCGGTAGCCGCGGTCGTCGACCGGGCGCATCTGCGGGTACGCAGTGGCCAACCACGGCGGGGGCGACGCGGTCGCCGTGGCCAGGTCGACGCGAATGTCGCCCTCGTGCATCAGATCCATGACGCGGTCGAGCCATTCGAAGTCCCACGTCGACGCGGTCGGCTGCAGGCGCGCCCAGGAGAAAACACCGACGGTCACGAAGTCGACGCCTGCCTCGTGCATCAGCTCGACGTCGCGGCGCCAGACGTCCTCGGGCCACTGCTCGGGGTTGTAGTCGCCGCCGAAGGAGATTCCCTGGGTCGGCCAGGTGCTGCGTCGCGCTGTGTCCATGCTCACAATATGAACGAGGCGTTCTCAGATGTCAACATGAATGAACATTTTCTTACTGACGCAGGTGAGCGGGCTACCGAAGGCTTGACAGACGCCCAGCCGTCGTGTTTCTGTAACCTGCATCACCCCGAATGGTCGAATGAACACCTCGGAACGCACAGCTGCGATGTTCACTTCTGATCGTTATCGATACTTTTCGTCGAAGGACTTCCATGAACCCACACGAGTGGCCGCGTACGTGGCAGCCGTCCCGACGCGACTTCCTGCGGTCCGCACTCGTCGCTGCGGGTGCGATCACCGCCGGTGGCGCGCTGTCGGCATGCTCGAACAGCGTCGACCCGAACGTCACCACGCTCGGGTCACGCCTGTCCGACCCCAACTCCAAGCTGGGTGTCGAGGACTTCGTCGCGATGTACCGACAGCAGACCGGGCGCGAGTTGGCCGTCAACACCGTCGACTCGACGTCCTTCCAGGAGAACGTCAACAACTACCTCCAGGGCACCCCCGACGACGTCATCACCTGGATGGGTGGGTACCGGGTGAAGTACTTCGCCGAGAAGGGTCTGGTGGAGGACCTGTCGCCGATCTGGGCCAACCACGGCGGCGGCTTCAACGAGAGCTTCCGCGACAACTCGACCGGTATGGACGGCAAGCAGTACCTGATCCCGTTCTTCTACTACCCGTGGGCGGTGTTCTACCGGCCGAGCCTGTGGGCCGAGCGAGGGTACGAGCCCCCGGCGACCTACGACCAGTGGGTGGCGCTGAGCAAGCAGATGCAGGCCGACAGCCTCACCCCACTCGGCTTCGGTGCCCGCGACGGGTGGCCGCCGTTCGGAACGTTCGACTATCTGAACCTGCGACTCAACGGCGTCGAGTTCCACCGAACCCTCCTCGCCGGCGACGTGAGTTGGACCGACAATCGCGTCCGCGCCGTGTTCGACACCTGGCGTGAACTGCTGCCGTTCCACCAGCCACAGCCACTGGGCCGCAAGATCGCCGATGCGCAGATGGCGCTGCTGAACAAGAGCGTCGGCTCCCTGGTCGCCGGCATGTTCGTCGCGCAGAGCTTCCCCGCCGGTGCCGAACGCGACGATCTGGATTTCTTCACCTTCCCCGAACTCGACTCCGCCGTCGGAACATCCACGGTCGAGGCTCCGATGGACGGGTTCATGATGCGCACCGACCCACGCAACCGCCCGGGGGCCGAGGACTTCCTCACATTCATGACCGGACCCGACCCTGCCGTCGCCTACGCGAAGCAGGATCCGCAGGCGATTCCCGCTCACCGCGACGCCAACCTGTCGAGTTTCCCTGCGCTGGTACGCAAATCGGCGGATCTCGTGCAGAACGCCGAGGAGATCACCCAGTTCTTCGACCGCGATACCCGTCCCGATTTCGCATCCATCGTCATGATTCCGGCCCTGCAGCAGTTCATCGGCAACCCCAACGATGTCGACGGCCTGGTCCGCAGTATCGAACGCCAGAAGTCGGCGGTGTTCGGAACGACATGAGCCGCAACGACGTCACTGTCCCATCCCGCCGACCTCGAGATCAGGTACAGCCATGACCACCACCGAACGGGTTGCGTCCCCGAAGGTTCGGCGCAGTGTCCGCGAGAAGTGGACCATCGCTCTCATGCTCGGGCTTCCCGCGCTGATCGTCATCGGCCTCGTCTGGATTCCGACGATCTTCACGGTGATCCTGTCCTTCGCCCGTTGGGACGGCATCGGCGGCACGTCGAGCATCGAGTGGATCGGCACTCAGAACTACGTCGACGCGGTGCAGGCCTACCCCCCGTTCCAGCAGGCTCTGCACAACAACGTGCTCTGGCTCGTGTTCCTGTTCCTGGTTCCCACCGTCATCGGCATTCTGCTGGCGATCCTGCTGGACAAGAACCTCAAGGGATCTCGGCTCTACCAGAGCATCTTCTACATTCCCGTGGTGCTGTCGATGGCCCTCATCGGCTTCATCTGGCAGCTCATCTACTCCACCGAAGGCGGCGTCCTCAACAGCCTGCTGGGCACCGACGTCGACTGGCTCGGAGACCCGGACATCAACATCTGGGCCGTGATGGTCGCGGCCGGGTGGCGTCATACCGGCTACATCATGCTGTTGTACTTGGCCGGCCTCAAGGCCATCGATCCGTCCGTCCGCGAAGCCGCGGTGATGGACGGCGCGGGGCCGATCCGCACGTTCTTCAGCGTCATCTTCCCGCTGATGAAGAACACCAATCTGCTCATCGTCGTCATCACCGTCATCGAGGCACTGCGCGCCTTCGACCTGGTCTGGGTGATCAACAGGGGCAGAAACGGATTGGAACTGATCTCGGCGTTGGTCACGGCCAACGTCGTCGGTGAAGCAGGCCGCATCGGCTTCGGCTCGGCCCTCGCGACCGTCATGCTTCTCATCTCTCTCGTCTTCATCGCCCTGTACCTCGCCATCGTTCTTCGGAGCAAAGACTGATGACCACTTCACTCACCCGCACAGCGCCTCCCGAGCGTGATCCACTGACCCGCAACCGCGCTGCCGTCGCCAACCGTCGGCGCGCAGGCACCGCCCAGATCGCGATGTACGTGCTGCTGACCGTCATGGCTCTCGTCTGGCTCTTTCCGCTCGTGTGGGCGGTGTACAACTCGTTCCGCGACTACGACTACGTACTGCTCAACGGCTATCTCTCCGTGGGTGGTTACACGCTGAGCAACTACATCGATTCGTGGCAGATCGGCGGGATCCCGCACTACTTCTTCAACTCGCTGATCATCACCGTGCCGTCGGTGTTGCTCATCCTGTTCTTCGGCTCGATGGCGGCGTTCATCCTGGCCCGCTTCAGCTGGAAGTTCAACATCTTCATGCTCGCGGTGTTCATTGCAGGCAACCTACTGCCCCAGCAGACCCTCCTCACGCCACTGTTCCGTCTGTACAACGCAATTCCCGTTCCGTACTGGATGAGCTCGTCCGGTTCGCTGTACGACAGCTACTGGGGCCTGATCATCGTGCACGTCGCCTTCCAGACCGGATTCTGCGTGTTCGTGCTGAGCAACTACATGAAAACCGTTCCGCACGAACTGCTCGAGGCCGCCACCGTCGACGGAGCGAGCCTCTTCCGCCAGTACTGGCAGGTGGTGATGCCGCTGTGCCGGCCTGCCCTCGCCGCCCTTGCCACGCTGATGGTGACGTGGATCTACAACGACTTCTTCTGGGCACTGGCCCTGATGGTCAGCGGAGACAAGCTCCCGGTGACGACGGCGCTGCAGAATCTGCAGGGTAGCTTCTTCACCGACACCAACTTGCTCGCCGCCGGCTCTGTCATGGTGGCTCTGCCGACAGTGCTGGTATTCGTTGCGCTGCAACGCCATTTCGTGTCCGGTCTGACGATGGGTGCCAACAAGTGAGCTTTGTCGTCCTTCGCCGTGACGGTGTCATGGTGATCCTCGGGCAGTCGTCCACCGCCGTTCCGGCCGTGTTGCACTGGGGTTCCGATCTGGGCGAGCTGTCCGAGAGCGACCTCACCGAGCTGCGCAGGGCCGCCATCCCCGCTGTTCCACACTCGAGCGTGGACGTGCCACGGTGGCTCACCCTCGCACCCGGCGGCGACGACGCCTGGCAGGGAACACCGGCTCTGGCATTGCACCGCTCCGGCACCGTGCAGTACCCACGCTGGGCGGACGTGCAGATTGCCGCTACCGAATTCGGTTGTGTTGTGGACGCTTCCGATGGCGAGTTGGGAATCTCGTGGTCGATCGAGTTGTCCCTCGAGGTCGGTGGATCACTGCGGGTGCGGCAGAGTGTCCGGAACGACTCCGGCGGACCCTTGACCGTCGACGGCGTCGTGACCCTGATGCCGTTGCCGGACACTGCAACCGAACTTCTCGACCTGACGGGACGGCACTGCCGTGAGCGCACCCCGCAGCGTCGACGGTTCGACCACGGCTCGACCGTGCGCGCGTCGCGTCGCGGAAGAACCGGGCACGACGCCACCCTGGTCCTCACCGCCGGCAGCGAAGGCTTCGGCTTTCGCAGCGGCGAGGTGTGGGGCGCGCACGTCGCGTGGAGCGGTGATCACCTGCATCTGGCCGAGCGCCTCCCCGAGCGCGCCGGCCAGGCCTCGGGTGTGCTCGGTGGCGGAGAGCTGCTCGCTCCCGGCGAGGTCGTGCTGCCGAGCGGTGACAGCTACACGACGCCGTGGGTGCACTTCGTGTATTCCGCTGCCGGGCTGGATGGTTCGGCGCATTCGCTGCATCGCTGGATGAGGTCCCGGCCCGCACATCCCACCTCGCCGCGGCCGGTGGTGTTGAACGTGTGGGAAGGCGTCTACTTCGATCACGATCTCGCCCGGCTCCGGGGGATCGCCGACGTCGCCGCGCATGTGGGTGTCGAACGATTCGTGCTCGACGACGGTTGGTTCCGGCACCGTCGCGACGATCGAGCCGGTCTGGGTGATTGGCAGGTGGACGAGGGCGTCTGGCCCGACGGGCTTGCACCCCTCTTCGATCACGTCCGCGGGCTCGGTATGAGTCCAGGGCTGTGGTTCGAACCGGAGATGGTGAACCTCGACTCCGATATTGCTCGGGCGCATCCGGATTGGCTGCTCACGGCACCCGGGCGGATCCCACTCGAATGGCGTCACCAGCACGTGCTCGACCTGACTCGCGACGAGGTGTTCGACTACCTGCTCTCGTCGATCGATTCGGTGCTGACGACCGAGCGGCCGGACTACGTGAAGTGGGATCACAACCGAGACCTGATGCTGGCGGTCGACGCCGACGGACGGGCAGCGGTGCATGCCCAGACCTCGGCGTTCTACCGGTTGCTGGACGAGCTTCGGTCCCGACATCCGAACGTCGAGTTCGAATCCTGCGCCTCCGGTGGTGCGCGCATCGACCTCGAGGTCCTCGAACACACCGACCGGGTCTGGGCGTCGGACACCAACGATCCACTCGAACGTCAACGCCTGCAACGATGGACGACGCAGTTGCTGCCGCCGGAGCTGATCGGCTCGCACGTCGGGCCTCAGATCGCGCACACGTCCGGCCGCTGGTCGACTCTTCAGTTCCGTTGCTTGACATCGCTGTTCGGTCACGCCGGACTGGAGATGGATGTCACCGAGCTCTCGTCGGAGGACCACGAGTACCTGAGGTCGTGGACTGCGCTGTACAAGGAACTGCGCGCCCTTCTCCACACCGGGGACGTGGTACGCGCCGACCATCCCGACCCGAGTGTGTGGGTGCACGGCGTCGTAGCAGCGGACTTCTCGGAGGCTGCGTACGCCGTGGTGCGGTTGGACACCTCGCCCGAGGATCGCACCGATCGGGTTCGGCTTCCCGGTCTCGATCCGACCGCTCGGTATCGGGTCGAGTTCGTGCGTGAGCTCAGCGACCTGGGCAACGGCATCGAACTACCGCCATGGATCGCCGAGAGTGGAGTGGTCGAACTGACTGGTTCGATGTTGGCGCGGGCGGGCGTGGCACTACCGGTGCTGTTCCCGCAGACAGGGGTGCTGCTGCGAGTCACCGCACAGTGAGCCGGATCGGGCCACTGGTCAGTAGTCCTCGTCGCTGTCCGAGGCCGACCGGCCGCGCCCGATTCTCGTCAGGTGCACGCGTCGGGCGAGGCGAATCAGCGGCCGAATGAGCAGTTCGATACTTCCGAGGAGGAACAACCACGTGCCGGCCACAGTGGTGCTCTCGTGGAAGAACAGGATGCTGCCGATGATGAACCAGACGGCAACGAGAATGTCGTTGATGATGCTGACGACTTCCCATCGCTGCCGGATCACCAGTTCCTCGTGTCCGATGGTGAAGGTCAGGTCGTTCATAGCGGCTCCTGGGGAAGATGAGTATGTTGAATTCGCCTACCCCAATTCAGCTACTCGAACCACTGGACCTGCGTTGCCATGTTCAGCAGCTTCGCCCGACGGGTCTCGTTCGTCTCACCGATTCGGGCAATTCGTCCGTAGACATGCGCTCGAAAGTCGTTGCGATCCTGGAGATTCTGCTCGACAGGACCGGTGGTGATGCAGTTGTGCAGCAGCGCCCTGAGATCGTCGTATTCCTGTCGGGGTACTGCCGGCCACGAGTTGACGACGAGTCCGGTGAGCTGTTGCCGCTGATGTGCGCGCCGGATCCGGGTCTTGTCGGGGTGAATCGTGAAGCCTTCGTCGTGGGCTATCTGGGAAATCAGCCACAGCAGTCGGTCGACATCGATGTCTGCACCACCGGAGAACGCCAGATCGTCGGCGTATCGGCTGTAGCGGGCGCCGACGGACCGGGCCAGGCCTGCGGCTCGGATATCGAGTTGTCGCGCAGCCAGATTCGCCAGGGCGGGGGACGTGGGCGCGCCCTGCGGTAGGTGGGTGGTGCGTAGCCTCGCCGCAGTAGGACGGTCCATCCCGATCAATTCGGATGCCGGGGTGACCGTCGTGCACAGTGCCGCGAGTGTGGCTGCGACCGTTCGCGGATAGCCCACGGCCTCGAAGATCGCGACCACTCGATCGAACCCGATGGACGGGAAGAAGCGTCGGAGATCCACCGAGATCACCACGTCGCGTCCGGAATGCGGCATCGCGAAGGTACGCGGACTGCGCGCGTTGCGAAAGCCGTGCGCGGCCGCGTGGGCGGGAATTCGATCGAGGATGCGGCGCAGTATCTTTCGTTGAATCTCCCGCAGACGCGGTTTCGGCACCTCCAGCAAGCGGACGCCCTTACGCTTGTCGAGTCGCGCAGACCGATAGTGCTGCAACGGAAACGGCGCGGTGCGCAGCCTGCCCTGCAGATCGGCGAACCATTCGATTTCCGAGATCGTCAGATCCAGCGACCGCGCGAGCTGGCCGGTGGTCTCGTACCGCGGTACCTCGAATCGCCAGGGCTTGTCACTGTTGCGAGTCGGTCTCTGTGACGATACCGACGGCTCCGGAATGAACGGAAGGTCGCGCAGCAGAACGAAAATCGACGCCTCGTCGAACGGCGGACTCGGATACAGATTGACGACCCGATCTGCCAACCACGACGCCTTGGCCGGGACGAGTGGCTCGAACGCCTCCTCGAGTCCCGACCGCGTCCATTCGGCATCGGCAGCCAGGCGCGCCAGTGTCGCAGCTGCTCGCGGGGTGAATTCCGGCTCGGTCATGGATGGCTACTGATCGGGTGCAACGCTGTGACATGCAACGGCGCGGGGCGACCGAAATCTTTCGTCCTCGGAGCTGCCAAGCACGCGGAGCGTGCGGACCAGCTTCGGACGCAGTGCTCGATTTTCATGATGTACCCAGGGGTTACCCCTGAGACCGGTCTCGTGGACCAACTCTCGCCCACGCGCCGCTGCATCCCTCCACCATGCCAAAGGGAGGTAGATCTGTCAGCGGGACCGTCAGGGAAAGATTGATTCCACGGTGCCCATGACAATCGTCGTAGAGCTGCGGCCGCACCTGCTGGTTCACTATCGTCCACCGCGCGCAACTACCCGCCGATCGACGCCGATTCCGAACGCCTAAGTCCGAAGCGAAGGTAGTGGAACCATCAGGAGCTCCGCCGCGTCCAAGACCGTAGACATTCGCGAGAAATGGGTGAGGCAATGCGCAGGGCACAACGATGGATGCCGGCGATGGCGGTGCTGCTGATCGCCACGGGCTGCGCGAGCACCACCGAAGTTGCCGCGTCGCCGGAAACGGAAACCAGCACCACCGTCGCGGCCGCCACTACGCCGTGGGATCCCTGCACCATCCGCGACGAGGCCATCGAGCGAGCGGGATTGAACGTGGAGACGAAGGAGTCGGGAATCTTCGGACGCGATCAATACGGATTCAAGATTTGTGGTTGGGAGAACCAGGCACCAACCGGTGTGTACTACTTCTCGATCTTCGTCGGGCTCGAAAGCATCGACTACATCGACGAACCGAGTACTTTCGATCGACTCCAGCCCGTGCGAGTGGGCACTCGCAACGCCATCCAGTATCAGCAGGTCAATGCCGATTCGACGCGCAACTGCGGTGTCGCGTTCACCGCCGGACCGGAATTGATAAGAGCAACTTGGATCACTGGCGCACTCGTCCGCAAACCGGCGTACGACCCGTGCATGGAGCTCAACTCCGTGGTCACAAAGCTCGATCCCGAATTTCCCAGCTAGATCTTCGATCAAAGGATGCCGTGACTGTGACCGACGCCCAGCCGAACCTCATCGCACATTGGCAAGAACTCAATGCCCGAGCCGACGCCGGCACGATCACCATTCCCCCCGATGTCGCCGCAAATTGCGACGCAGCCTGTGTCACCTATCTCGCTCACCTTCAAAAGATGCAGGCACAGGCGGCCCAGCTGGGCGAATTTCAAGACTGGGGCGATTTGAAGTCCGCCCAGGACCTGCGCGACAGATTCCTCAAGAAGGCCACCGGTACGGATCGGTCACTCGACGTGATTCTTCAGCAGCACATCGACGTCATCGAATCGATGCGGATGCTGTTTCGTCGCTACTTCGACGAGACCGAAGCTGCCGATGCCCAGACGTCTGCGAACATCACCGCACTCACTCCGAAGAACTGATAGACCGCCGCTGTCGCCGGACCCCCGGCTATCCCGCCCGCACCCGAAGCACGCGTCGGGTCACTGTCACGGTTGCCACCAGCGCGAGGGCCGAACCCCGCGACCACCCGTCAGGACGATGCGACGCACGATCCCCGAGCCCGACATCGGCCAAGGCTGCCGTCACCTCCCTCGCCGGGACCCGGCGACCGGCGAACCGCACGGGCAGTTCGACGTTCTGCGCAGCGGTCAGTTGAGCCCACCAGATTGAACGCCTGAAACACTCCCCCGCTCGAAGTCCATCGTCACCCCGTCGAGAGCTGTCACCGCACGCGAGCCCTCACCATGCACCTTCCGAACATCGTGGAGCCGAACCGCAACTGCATCCTGTCGAATCATGCAGTCATAGAATCTGTTTCATCGACGCGGCACAGTGACGCGCGCACTACGAAAAATCCGTGGGTCAGCCATACCAACTGCGGCGTGCGCTGTGTCTACGATGGCCGACCCCTCGATCCACGCCCAGGATCGTCAAGTACACCCCGTCGAAGAGGTGTGGATCCCCACTACCGGCGTGAATCCAGCGTCAGGCGCGTAAGCGGGCACCTCGCCCGTCCCGGGAACCGTTGCCCGCCGGCGTGCGTCCAAGCACTTAGGTGTTCTCGAGGAACGGACAAGAGCAATGGGCAGGGCACAACGATGGACGCCGGCGATGGCAGCACTTCTACTGCTCGCGGGCTGCGCGAGCACCACCGATGGTGACGCCCTCGCCACAGCGACATCGAGTGCGGTGGCTAGTACGACCAACCCCGCGCCGACGCCCTGGGACCCATGCACCATCCCCGACGAGGCCATCGAGCGAGCGGGATTGAATGTGGGCACCAAGGAGTCGGGGGTGTTCGGCCGCGATCAGAACGGATTCAAGATATGCGGATGGGAAAGCCGGCCGCCGAGTAGCAAGTATTACGTGCGTGTTTTCGTCGGTTTCGAGACCTTGGACTTTGTCGACGATCCGAGCTACTTCGATCGACTTCAACCTGTCCGGGTGGGCACACGCGACGCCACGCAGTACCAACAACTTGCGGCCGATGCAGCTCTGAACTGCGGTGTCGCCTTCGTCGCAGGTGCTGAATTGATCAGGGCGACAATAATCACGGGCACACAGGTTGGCAACCCGCCGTACGACCCGTGCACCGAGTTAAACGCGGTCGTGGCCGCTCTCGATTCCGAACTTCCCACCTAGACCACCCCGATACGAAAGGCGTCGAACTCGTGGCCGATTCCCAACCGGACCTGCTCACGTACTGGCGGGACCTCAATGCCCAAGCCGACGAAGGCACCATGGCCATTCCCGCTGACGTCGCTGCCAAGTGCGACGCGGCGTGTGTCACTTACCTCGCGCACCTCGAGAAGATGCAGATCGACGCGCTCGCGTTGGCAGAAGCGAAAGACTGGGGCGACTTGAAGTCCGCCCAGGACCTGCGCGACAAATTCCTCAAGAAGGCCACCGGCACCGATCGGTCACTCGACGTGATTCTTCAGCAGCACATCGACGTCATCGAATCGATGCGGATGCTCTTTCGTCGCTACTTCAACGAGACCGAGGCTTCCGACGACCAGACAACTGCGAGCATCACCGCGCTCACTCCAGAAAACTGACTCGCGCTCTCGAATTTGCGCGACGCACGATCCACGTCCCCTGCACGCGAATACGGCTGGTTGTCGCGCACCTGAGCATTCACTATCAACCGCGATGCGCGGACAGCCTCCGATCGGATGCGGTCGTGAACGCACAGGTGCGAAAAGTAAGGGACGACGTCCGCTGCAAACGCCTCTCGGCGAGTGGTCGCTCGAAGCGACAAATGGGGTGAGGCCCGGGGCTTGCCAAGCGAACGCCGTCGAAAGAGTCCAACGAGGTGCCTTCGCTGACTATTCCCACCCACGTCAGCTGTGTTCGGTGATCATCACTGCCATGGTGTTCGGCTCGAGCGCCTCGAAGATGTGCGGCCCATCGCCGGGATAGGCGACGTAGTCACCCGGAGCCAATTCGACGGCCTCACCCATCGGCCCGACCATCGCCCGCCCGGCACTGAGCACCACATGTTCGACAACTCCCGGCGAATGCGGGTCCGAGCGCCTCGGTTCACCGACGTTCGCGCTGATCAGATAGATGTCCCGTCGAGCGTTCGGTGGAGACGACGCCAGCAGCGTCGCCGAGTAGTCCGCCCTGTCCGACGCGAATCTCGGCCCCTCCCCCGCACGGATCAGACGGACAGACTGCTTCGCGGGTTCGACCAGTCTGGAGAACGGCACGTCCAGCGTGACGCTGAGCGCCCAGAGGGTCTCGAGACTCGGGTTTCCGGTACCCGATTCCAGTTGTGACAGAGTCGATTTGGCAATTCCTGCTCGACGAGCCACTTCCGCGAGAGACAGGCCGACCCGTCGTCGTTCCTGCTGGAGAGCGGCAGCGATGGCCGCAATCGGTGGTCCGGTGTCCGCCATTCGTTCACTCCATCGGTACGCGCGTTTGATTTGACGAACAGCCTAACATCGTCCACTATAACGACCATGCGTTCGACATGGCGAACCCCAGGCGGTTCGAGCAATTGGCTCAGAAACTTCGGCGGGGTCAACATCCGCGACATAGCGCTCGTCTGTCTGGCCGACGCGCTCGTCGGAGCATCGTTCGGTGCCATCTCGGTGGCCGCTGGCCTGCCCCTGTGGTTGCCGGTCGTGATGTCGCTGGTGGTCTTCGCGGGCTCCTCCCAGTTCATTTTCGTCGGCATTCTTGCGGCAGGCGGCAATCCCGTTGCCGCCGTCGCGAGCGCGTTGCTCGCCAACACCCGACTCGTTCCGCTCGGCTTCTCCATCGGCGAGGTCTTCCAGAACCTGTCGCCGATCAAGCGGCTGCTCGGAACTCACCTCATCACGGACGAGGCGGTGGCCTTCAGTGTGTCCGAAAAGGACGAGGTCAGTCGTCGAACAGCGTTCTGGCTGTGCGGCATCGGTCTGTTCGTCACCTGGAACATCGGCGTCGTGATCGGCACCCTCGGCGGCGGAGCGATCACCGACACTGCCGCACTCGGTCTCGATGCCGCATTCCCGGCGATTCTGCTGGGACTGATCATGCCTGCCCTTCGAGACAAGGCCACCCGCACTGCAGCCCTTCTCGGAGCGGGTGTCGCTCTCGTCGCGTCGATGTTCTTGCCGAGCGGGCTGCCCGTGCTCCTGGCCTTGATCGCTGTCGTCCCGGCCATGCTGTCCACTGCTCCTGTAGCACCGAAGGAATCCGCATGAACCTCACGATTCCCCTGATCGCGCTGATCATCGGCACCTATGCGCTCCGCATCGCAGGGCCGGCACTCCGAACCCGAGTCACCATCGCGCCTCGCATCGACAAGGTCATGACCACTGCCGTCGCCGTCATCTTCGTGGCACTGATCGCCACATCGACCCTCCTCGTGGGCAAGGACTTCGCGGGATTCGCACTCCCTGCAGGCGTCGCCGTTGCCGCCGTACTGGCCTGGCGCAAAGCGCCCTTCGTCGTCATCGTGATCGCGGCGGCAGCGACCACTGCCGTCCTCCGCTGGATCGGCGTCGACTGACTCCGCAGCGGTCAGTTGGTCCACTCGATGTGACATTGACCCCCGAAAACGCCACCAGATGTCACATTGAGTACCAAGGCACGGGAGCAAAGACAACCCCGCCGCCGGACCCTTCGCGCACTACCGACACGGCAATCGCCCGATTCGCCGTACTGGCGATCTCGGCTCGCAAATCCATCGACACGCGGCATCCCGGGAGATCGATACCCGAACCTACTCACCTGAGCGTCCACTATTGCTCTGCAACCACCGAATCCCGCTCCTCGAACCAAATTGTGGACACTGACAGCAGTCGCTTCGAGCAGCCCCGACACCGCCGACGCATGCGCGGACCCACCCGTCCCATGCGGTCACCATCTCCGTACTGCCCCCTCCCTCCCCGCTCACTGACTCCCCAAGTCCACTCGATGTGACATTGACCCCCGAAAAGGCCACCAGATGTCACATTGAGTACCGGGGAACGGGAACAATGGGGAAGGAACACGGGAAATCGACTGTCGACTTTGGGAGCAGCAATGACCGCGCTGGATGCAGTACGACGACGGTGGCCGAAGACGATGCCGTTGCAGCCGCTGCCGTCGGAGTCGTGGGCCAAGCAGGAGCCCACCTGGAAGGGTGCGAATCCGCAGGTCATCGAGTCCGCATTGAAGCGTGCGAAGACTCGGACCTCCGGTAACTGGTTCGTGTTCGCCGCCAGTCGCGACGTCAAGGCCGACAAGCCGTTCGGTCGCTATGTCGGCACTACCGAACTCGTGGCCTGGCGTGACTCCGCAGGCAAGGTGCACATCGGCCCCGGCGCGTGTCCGCATCTAGGTGCCGCGCTGGATACCGCGAAGATCGAGTGCGACACGTTGGTGTGTCGCTGGCACGGTCTGGCGCTCGGCCCGAAAGGGAAGACGGGTTGGCGTCCGGTTCCCGCATTCGACGACGGCGTTCTGGTGTGGGTGCGACTCGACGAGCTCGGCGGTGAGGAGCCGACGCCCGTCCCCGTGGTCCCTATCCGCCCACCAGCCTCCACCGCCATCGCCGGCGTGGTCACCCTGGTCGGCAAATGCGAGCCCGACGACATCATCGCCAATCGTCTCGATCCCTGGCACGGCGCGTGGTTCCACCCGTACTCGTTCGCACGCCTGAAGGTGGTCAGTGCGCCGACCGAGATCGACGTGCCCGACGAGGACGATCGCTTCTTGGTCGACGTGACCTTCCGCGTCAGCCGGGGCATCGGCGTTCCGGTGCGGGCCGAGTTCGTCTGCCCAGGTCCTCGTACCATCGTGATGCGCATCCTCGACGGTGAAGGAGCGGGAAGCGTCGTCGAAACGCACGCGACGCCACTTGCCCCCGCAGCCGACGGCACCCCGCGCACCGCCGTCATCGAGGCCACGATCGCCAGCTCGGATCGTCCGGGATTCCAGATGGCGCGCAAGGCAGCGGGGCTCCTGCGTCCGGCGATGAACTTCACCGCTGCACGGTTGTGGAAGGACGATCTCGACTACGCCGAGCGACGCTACGAGTTGCGTTCGCAGGGCCGGGCCTGATCTAGCCTTCGACGAACTCGGCGAGTTGTGCGATGACGGTCCCCCAGCCGTCGTGGAAGCCGTACTCCTCGTGCATCTTTCGGTCCTCTTCGTTGCGGTGCATCACGTGGGCGTGGTAGTTGGTTCCGTGGGGGTGGTCGGAGAGGGTGATCACCGCGGTCATGAACAGCTGCGGTGCCGGCCGCCACCCTTCGACGAGCGAGTTGGTGAACACGATGCGCTCACCGTCGTCGACGGCCAGGAAGCACCCGTCGATGTGCGGCGCGAAGTCGCCACCGGATTCGCTGATCAGCGTTCGGAAGGCACCACCGGGCTGAGGATCCCAGGCGTCGAACTCGCACAACGCCGGCGCGGGGACCCACCACTTCTCGAATTTCGACGGGTCCGTCCACGCACTCCAGACTGCAGCGCGTGGAGCCTTGATGACGCGGGAGATGGTCAGGTCCAATGCAGGATCGATCGATGTCATTGCGCTTCACTTTCTTTCGAGGAGCCGGTGACGAACTGTTCGAGGCGATCCGTCCGGGATTCCCAGACGGCCCGTTGGTCTTCCAGCCAGTGACCGGCCACGTCCAAGTTGGCTCGCTCGATCGAGCACGCACGGACGCGGCCGACCTTGCGCGTACTGATCCAGCCACTGCGTTCGAGCAGACGAATGTGTTTCATGAACGACGGCAACGTCATGTCGAACGGTTCGGCGAGCTCCCCCACAGTTGCCGGTCCCGACCCGAGCCGACCCAGAACCGCTCGCCGCGTCGGATCGGCCAAGGCCTGGAACACGTCGTCGAGAACTTCCGAATACTGAGCCATAAGGCACACTATCGCTGCAGTCATACTTAGCGCAAGGGCTAAGTATCACGGATCTTCCGACCCGACCACGCTACGAACCGTCGGCAAGATCCTTGAAGTACCGAGCAACAGGCCATCGCTGAAAACCGTTCGCCTCGTACGCTGCTCGCGCTGGCGCGTGGCCGGGATCATCACCGGTCTCTACCATGATCATCCGCAGTCCGGCTGCCTTCACCCTTTCGAACGATCCTTTCATGAGCGCTCGACCGATACCGTCTCGTTGCCGGGCTGGATCGACGACGAGGACATACATCTCACCCATGTTGTCGTCGGGGTGCAGTCGGGTGCAGACCCAGCCGATCGGACTGTCACCGTCCAGAGCAACGTCCACGTTCTCGGGTTCGTCGTCGACGACGGCCGCCAGATCGTCGTACTGACGCGCTCTCCACCCCGCCGGATAGAAACAGTCGTACACGAACGGAGGGACGGACTCCTGCACGAGCGGAAACGCCGGTTCCCACGCGCGAAGTGACAGCGCAAGCACCTCGGCCCGGTACTGCTCGTCGTACGGCACGATGGTCATCACCAGCGTGAGTGTAAGCGGTGGTCGAGTCCGCGACCGATCATTGTCTGCCAGTCGGGCCGCGAGCCCGACCCCTGCTGCGCCGCAGCACTATCGGTGCTGAAAGTTTTCTGAGAAAGTAGCAGAACACTCTTGGCACTCACCACATGAGAGTGCTAATTTTTGTTCTGCACAGTTCAGGAGCGCCTCACCACAGGGGTGAGCGCATCTGCGTACAGGAGGTGGTTGCTGTGCTTCGATTCGATCCGTTCCGTGACGTCGATTCACTGGCCTCGGCGATGCTGGGTGTCTCTTCCGGTTCGGACCGCGCTCCACGTTTCATGCCGATGGATCTGTACAAGGTCGATGATCACTACGTACTCAGCGCCGATCTGCCCGGCATCGACCCGGGATCCATCGACGTCGACGTCGATCGCGGCACCTTGACGCTCACCGCGCATCGTTCGGCACCGGAAAGCTCGGGTGTGCAGTGGATTTCCTCGGAGCGCTTCGCCGGAACCTATCGTCGCCAGGTCTCACTCGGTGACGGTGTCGACACCGAACGCATCGCTGCGTCCTACGACAACGGCGTTCTGTCGGTGACGATTCCGCTCGCCGAGCGTGCGAAACCTCGAAAGATCGACATCACTCGCGCCGAGTCGCCCAGCGAGCAGAAGTCCATCGAACACGAGCCGGCCTGAACCGAACCGACCACGACACGGCAATGGGGGTGATGCACTATGCAATCCGAGGCAGTGGTGTGGACGGAATCGACCGACCGTGAGCAGTGGTGGCGCACGGTGGTGGGCGTCGAGACGGGCTTGCGCGAGTGCTCGACGGCGGATCTGCTCGATCAATGTCGAGTAGAACCTCTCGACGACGATCTCTATCCGCATTCACAGCAGGCAGCCTGACGAGAAGGGGCGGCACCGAACACTCGGTGCCGGCCCTTCTCATCGGAACATCTACAGGGACAACGAAAAGAACGCACTCGATGGATCCACCACGTAGTCCGCGAACGGCGGGCACTCGACGAATCCGTTTCGCACATACAGCCTGCGGGCGGCGGCGAAATAGTCCTGAGTTCCCGTCTCCAAGCTCACCCGCTCGTAACCACGTCGCCTCGCGTTCTCCAGCGCGTGACCGAGCAAACGCGACGCGACACCCTGCCCCCGCGCCGCCTTTGTGGTCCGCATCGACTTCAGCTCACCGTGAGCAGGTGAAAGCTGCTTCAAAGCAACGATTCCCAGCAGAGCGTCTGCCTCCCAGGCAGTCCACACGCTGACGTCCGGTCCACGCAGACCTGTCAGATCGAGAGCATGCACACTCTCGGCCGGCGACGTCGCATGCATGTCCGCAAGATGCTCGGTGAGCAGGGCATGCACCTCAGGACGCGTGAGATCGTCGGCCTCGATCCCCACTGCAGCCTCCCTGTCGTGAACGGAAATTCGACCCCTGCTACGAAGTTTCGCTCACCTGCGGCGAAGCCGCTCCAAGGCTTCGAACATCTTGAATCGTCCACTGGTGGGCACTGTTTCGATGTCGTGCCCGGTGATGCCCCAGCTCGCCAGAAGCGTGTTGGCAGCGTGCAGACCGGTGGTGGCCGCACGTTCCATCAGTGCCACCGGCAGGTCGATGCGGATGCCGTCACCCGCGAGTACCAGTGCGGGTTCGGGGGTACGGACGGTCGGGCGTTCGGCGAACGCGCCGAGGCCGAACATGGGGCAGTCGTCGCGCCACTCGGATCGCTCTGCGACGACCTCTGCAGCAGCGGTTTCCGGATAGATCTCGTGCATCCGATCCATCAGCTGCTGCCGGGTGACCTCCTCGGATTCCTCGGCGGCGTAGGCGTGCAGTTCGACGACGGAGCCGCCGGTGCGGGCAGCCCACTGCGCCGCCTCGTCCTCGAATCGTTCGAGCACACTGATGTTGTCGATCGGGGGCATACCACCGGTGCCGATGAAGGCGGGACGATCAGCGTTGACGGCCTTGCTCAACCAGACTCGGTGCACCAGGAACGGCGGCGTGTTCTGCAGGGCCGCAATCTGTTCGCGCCACTCCGGCGTCCCGAGCTCCGTGGACTGCTCGAGCACCCGCTGCAGTCCGGCGATGTCGGTGGCGAGTACCACCGCGTCGGCGTCGATGATGCCGCCTGCGTCGACGCGAAACTTGCGCAAACCGCCGCGGGTGATCTCGCCGCACGGTGTGGAGGTTCTGATGTCGACGCCCAGACCGGTGAGGTAGTCCCCTAACGGGTTCCACAGCGCCTGCGGGTACGGGTCACGGGGAACGTCGAAGATCAACCCCTCGGAGGAGCCGAGGAAGTAGATGTGGAACATCATCGCCAGCTCGGCGGCGGACATCTTCTCGGGGTCGGCGAAGAAGCTTCGGGAGAACACTCCGAACGCCAGGTGCCGTGCTGCCTCGGGGAAGTTGATGTTGCGCAGAAATTCTGCGGCCGGAGTGGTGTCCAGCTCGTCGAAGGTCTTGGGCACACTCACCGTCATCAGCGGCAGCGCGGCGATGCCGTTGAGGTCGGTGAGATCCTTCCACCGGAACGTCGGACTGCGCTTGACGAACGCGAAGGCGTTGAGCGGCGGCGTCTCCGGCAGCCCCTTGAATCCGTCGATTCGACCGTCGCCGTCGATCAGCGGGTAGTCGTCGACCGGACGCAACCGGGCCAGCCCCGGATCGGTGCGCCGCAACAGGTTTCTGAGGTTGTAGTACTGCCGGAAGAACGCATGGAAGCCGCGGCTCATCGTCGCGGGCGAGCCGTCGTCGAGCGTGGTATCCCACCCACCGACACGACCACCGAGGTAGCTCTCGCGCTCGACCACGTGCACTTTCACCCCGCGCTCGGCCAGTGCGGTCGCAGCACTCAAACCTGCGATACCACCACCGACCACCACCACGTGCGGGATGTCCGCCAGTTGACCGGCACTGGAATAGCCCTGCGCGGCAGCATGGGTGACCTTTTTCGAATCGGTCAACGCTCTTCCTCCGCGGGACGAGAACCGAGGAACGTGTGCACCACATCGTTCTGCCAACCGGTCATGGTTTCTCTGGCGACACCGGTGTAGCCGGCACGCTGCATCCGCCGCATGAAGGCCGATGCGCCGTCAAAAGTCACCACGCTGCGCCACAGGTGCCGATACAGGGTCGCATCGCGCGTCGCCAGCCAGCCGAGCGGAATGATGATGCCCCAGCTCACCACGTTCCAGGAGATCCTGGCCCGCAGCGAATCATGCACGGAGTACTCGTGGAATGCGATGGTCGAGCCCGGACGCAGCAGCGACAGAAGCGATTTCAGCTCCGTGTCCGGATCGTCGACGTTCCTGATGAGGTACGCAGCGAGAATGGCGTCGAACGGACCGTCGACCCCGTTCATCGCCAGATCCTCGACGCGTGAGTGCACGAACGTCACGTTCGACGGCCACTCCTTGCTCCGCGCGACGTCGAGCATCTCGGCCGACGCGTCGGCGGCGACGATCTCCGCATGCGGCGCGGCTTCGAGCAGCGCTGCAGTGGATGCGCCGGTGCCACAACCGATGTCGAGCAGACGGAGGCCTGCCCCCAGGTTCGGGATCCGCAGCCGCTTGGCCGACTTGAGCAGGTGTTCGTGGTAACCGGGGTTCGCTCCGACGAGTCGGTCGTACGCCTTCGCTCCGACGTCGAATGCCCCGGGAACTTCGTTGCGCGGCAGTCCGCTCTTACCGACCTTCACAGTGCCTCTTCCTTGCTCACGCGGGCAGAGGGCCCACCCTGGACCGATACGACATCACCGTGCTGCAACTGCCGTCCGCGCCGCACGTCCACATCCCCGTTGACGCTGACCAAACCGTCGGCGATCACACCCTTCGCCTCGGCACCGGATTCGATGAGGTTGGCGAGCTTGAGGAACTGACCCAGTCTGATCGATTCGTCGCGGATGGGGACATCGTGTGCGTCGGACATGGCTCCATCCTGTACTAGCAAGCCGTTCGCTGCTACCAACCGGTCACATCGAGGAACGGAACCGGCGCAACCGCAGGCTGTTGCTCACCACGAACACCGAGGACAGCGCCATCGCAGCGCCCGCGAGCATCGGGTTGAGCAGGCCCGCCGCGGCCAGCGGGATCGCCGCGACGTTGTAGGCGAAGGCCCAGAACAGGTTGCCCTTGATGGTGCTCAGCGTGCGCCGGGAGAGCCTGATGGCGTCGCCCACGGCCCGGAGATCACCACGCACCAACGTCAGGTCGCTGGCCTCGATCGCCACATCGGTGCCGGTACCCATCGCGAGACCCAGATCGGCCGTGGCCAGCGCGGCCGCGTCGTTGATGCCGTCGCCCACCATCGCCACGACCTTGCCCGACGCCTGCAGTTCGGTGACGGCATCGACCTTGCCCGTCGGCAGGACACCGGCGATGACCTGGTCGACTCCCACCTCGGCGGCGATCGTGCGCGCGGCGGCCTCGTTGTCGCCGGTCAGCATGACAGGAGTCAGGCCGAGTGCTCGGAGTTCCGCGACGGCCTGCTTCGAGGTCGGCTTCACCGCATCCGAGACCACCAGCACGCCGCGGGCCCTTCCGTCCCAGCCGAGGGCGACGGCGGTACGGCCCTGATGTTCGGCCGTCTCGAAGGCGTCGGCCAACTCCGCCGGTAGAGGCATCGACCAGTCGGCAAGCAGTGAACGGCGCCCGATGACCGCGGCGCGACCATCGACGACGCCCTGCACCCCGAGGCCGTCGAGGTTGGTGAATTCCTCGACGGGCATGGACTGGGTCGAATCCGCGATGGCGCGGGCGATGGGGTGCTCCGAACCCGATTCCAACGCCGCTGCCACGGCACGGACCACGTTCTCGTCCTCGCCGTCGGCCACGTGCACCGACTGCAGTGTCATCTCACCGGTGGTGACGGTTCCCGTCTTGTCGAGCACGACAGTATCGATGCGTCGCGTGGATTCGAGAATTTCCGGACCCTTGATCAGGATGCCGAGTTGCGCCGCCCGACCGGTACCGACCATCAGTGCGGTGGGTGTGGCCAGTCCGAGCGCGCACGGGCACGCGATGATGAGCACCGCGACCGCAGCGGTGAACGCACCTGCCGCGGAACTGCCTGCACCGAGCCAGAATCCGAGCGTCGCGACCGAGATCGCGATGACGATCGGTACGAAGATCCCGGAGATGCGATCGGCCAATCGCTGCGCCTGCGCCTTGCCGGTCTGCGCGTCCTCGACGGCCTTCGCCATCTGGGCGAGTTGAGTATCGGAACCAATTCGCTGCGTCCGCACGGTGATTCGGCCACCCACGTTCAGCGTCGCGCCGACCACGGTGTCGCCGACGCCGACTTCCACGGGCACGGATTCGCCCGTCAGCATCGATCTGTCGACGGCCGAGGATCCGCTCTCGACGGTGCCGTCGGTGGCCACCTTCTCGCCCGGACGAACGACGAACAGGTCGCCGACGGCCAACTGCTCGATCGGAATCTGTTGTTCTCTACCGTCTTTCAGTACGGAAACCGTCTTTGCACCGAGGTCCATGAGGGCACGCAGCGCCGCCCCGGCCTGACGCTTGGACCGACTCTCGAACCATCGCCCGGCCAGGATGAAGGTGGTCACACCCGCCGCGGCCTCGAGGTAGATGTTGCTCGCCCCGTCCGTCCGCGCGATCGTGAACTCGAACGGATGCGTCATGCCTGGTGTGCCTGCGGTGCCGAAGAACAGTGCGTAGAGCGACCACCCCAACGCAGCGAGGGTGCCCATGCTGACGAGGGTGTCCATGGTCGAGGTGCCGTGCCGAAGGTTGGTCCATGCCGCGCGGTGGAACGGCAGTGCGCCCCACACCACCACGGGCGCGGCGAGAGTCAACGACAGCCACTGCCAGTTGGTGAACTGCAACGCCGGGATCATCGCCATCGCGATCACCGGCACGCTGAGCACCGCCGAGACGATCAGCCGCTGCTTCAGCGGGTCGGTGGGGAGTTCGTCGGCTGGTTCGGCCGCGGGAAGAGTGGCGGTGTAGCCGGCGGCTTCGACGGCCGCAATCAGCTCGTCGGTGGCCACGCCGTCACTGGTGACGCGCGCCTTCTCGGTGGCGTAGTTGACCGTCGCCGATACTCCGTCGAGCTTGTTGAGCTTGCGTTCGATGCGGTTGGCGCACGACGCACAGGTCATGCCACCCAGAATCAGTTCGGTTTCCGTACTCATCCCTGATTCCCTTCTACCTCGATGACGAATTCGGCGGTGTGCACGACTCCCCGGTGCTGGAAGTCCAGATAGAGCGCATATGTTCCCGCGGTCGGTGCGTCGACGATGAAGTCGACCGTCGGCCCCGGCGGCCCGTCCTCCGGATGTACGTGCAGGTAGGCGAGGTCGTCGGCGCGCAGGGCCACCAGGTGTCCGTACGCGCCGAGGTACGGCTCCAGGTCGG
This sequence comes from Rhodococcoides navarretei, assembly GCF_038069675.1. Lineage (NCBI taxonomy): Bacteria > Bacillati > Actinomycetota > Actinomycetes > Mycobacteriales > Nocardiaceae > Rhodococcoides > Rhodococcoides navarretei. The sequence continues at coordinate 88,398 of NZ_JBBPCN010000001.1, read as the reverse complement.
TGACCTCGCGGCCGTTCTGATCGACCGTCAGAGTGACGGTGGATTCCTCCCCCGCGACCACCGCGCCGGCGAGCGTCACGTCGTAACCGTCGACACTCGATGTCACATTTGGTGTACTCGGGGGCTGCGGCCGATAGTCACCGGGAACGGTCAGCTCGGCTCCGAGGGTGATGTTCTCCCCGCCCGCCGGGGTGAAGTCGGCGAACAGACGGTACGGGCCGGGCCTGCTGAGATCGAGAGCCGTCGACCATGTTCCCGACGCGTCACGCGTCGGATGTACGTGCTGGAAGTCCGTCAGATCGCGCCGCACGGCGACGAGGTGCAGTTCCTTGGTGTGCACGACGTCGTAGTCGGTCAGAGCAGCCCCGTCCGGTCCGTTGATCGTGAAGGCGAGCGGTACGTCGGCGCCGGATTCGACGACGACCCGATCTAGCGACAGTGTGTAACCGTCCTGGGTCGCCTGCAGCCCGGCAGGCACTGCGGCCGAGGCAGTGGTGTCATCGTGCGCGCCGTGGTCGCTGTGCGGCGTTGCTGCCGTCGCCTGCGCGTCGGGTCCGATCTTGTCGCCGACGAACAGGGCCGCCAGGAACAGGAACGCAATCCCGACGACAAAGCCGACGAGCTTGGTGGGTGCGTCGGGTTCCTGCCGTCCTGAGTTCACATCACTACCCTACCCCCCCAGGGTATCTAAGCGGTAGGTTCGAGGTGCATCTTGTAGCCGACGTGGGAATCGACGAAGCCGAGGCGGGTGTAGAAGCGATGGGCGTCCTTTCGACTGGCGTCGTAGGTCAACTGCACCAGAGCACACCCACGCCGCTCGGCCTCAGCGATCGCCCACCTGATCAGCGCACCGCCGAGTCCCCGGCCGCGCCACCGCGCGTCCACCCGAACGGCTTCGATCTGTGCCCGCAATGCGCCTGCTCGCGCAAGCCCGGGAATGACCGTCAATTGCAGCGTTGCCACCACCGCTTCACCGTGCACCACCACTACCTGCAGGTTTCGTGGGTCCGAAGCAATGTCCTCGAATGCACTCCGATACCTGCTCATGTCTTCGGCGGACTCACGCGTGACACCCAGCGGGTCGTCGACCAGCAACGCCACGATCGACTCCAGGTCCGACGCCACCGCCTCACGCAGAACACAGTGGGTGCCGTCGGGCAGGTCGAATCCCGTCGATGTCATTCGAGGGTGAAAAGCCATGCGTACGACGGTAAATGATGCGCTTTGTAACGCGAACGACCCGACCGACGAAATCCCGGGTAACCCACTGGCAACTGCAGTCGGGATCGGTTCGGGCGGACGTGATGGGGATCGAAAACATGAATGTTGGCAAGTCGAAGCGTGTGCGCGTTGCGCTGAGCGCGTTCGCGATCGGAGCACTCGGTGCCGGAGTAGTAGTGGCCGCACCGTGGTCGGCTCCGTCCACGACCACCGAAGCGTCCATCGAACTGGTGTCTACGGCAACGTGCTACGACATGGTCAGCATCGCCATCGGCGGACGCAGCGACACACCCCGCGAGGGCGTCAAGTGGCTCACGACTCCCGATGGCACGCGACTTCCCGCAGCAATGTCGGGCGACTACACCAGTGACTGGATCGACCAGGCGGTGCGTGCGCCGATCGGGAAGGTCGATGCCGATTCGTACGCCGCCGTCTACGTGGAATACCCCGCCGACATGGCGAGCTACGAGAACGCCGTGCAGACCGGCGTCACCAACTCGCAGACCATCATGAAGTCCATCTCGGCGTCCTGCCCGCAGACACGTTTCGCCATCGTGGGCTACAGCGAGGGCGCGGACGTCGCCCGTCGCACCGCAATGGAGATCGGAAACCAGACCGTTCCTCAGGACGGCAAGTACGGCATCATCGACCCCTCGCAGGTCGTCGGAGTCGTCATTCTCGCCGATGCAGGTCGCGTCGCTGGCGAGGGTCCGTTCCCCGGTGCCGACAACCCGTTCAGCAACCCGGACGGCTTCGACACCAAGTACCAGAACGGCAACACCGCAATTCCCGGCCAGGGCGCACTGCCCGGCACGTCCGGCGGATTCGGCGCGCTCGACGGCCGAGTGGCCTCCTTCTGCTCCGACGGCGACCTCACCTGCGCACTGCCGGAGAACACGTCACTGATTCACCTGGCCGCCAACGTCGGTCGTCAGGTCAATGCCGACGCATTGCAGAACGAGCAGCTCACCCCCGCCACCGGTGCCGATCTCGCACTGGCCATGGGACGCATCGCAGTCAACGCCTTCAACGACATCGCCTCGCAGCCCAACTGGATGCAGAGCGACGAGACGTTCCTCGACGTGTTGATCAAGGTGTCCGAGCCCAACTACAAGCCCGGCGCAGTCACCACCCCCGTCTCGGCCACGGTCGACGGCGAGCAGGAGCCGATCGAAACCGGTCAGATGGTGGACCTCGTGTACTTGCCGCAGAAGATCTTCCGCGAGATCACTGGCTTCATCTCTTCCAACCAGAACACCGTTCCGGTGATCATGAACGACCCGTACGGCCTCACCCTGGCACCCGGATCGGGACATCACTTCGACTACTGGCGTGACTCCGACGCCGCCAACGGTAAGCCGTTGACCTCGGTGCAGTACGCCGCGGCGTGGTTGACCCAGCTGGCCGAGCAGGCCAACAGGGGCGAGCCGGTGAAGACCAAAGAGGTGCAGGAGAAGGCCGGACGTGCAGCGGTCGAGACGATCGTGGCCCCGAAGACCACCTCGGCCACGGCAACCCCGAAGGCCACGACGACCGCGCCGGCAACCTCGACGCCCGTCGTGACCACCACGGTTCCGGTTGTGCCTGCACCCGCGGCAGAAGCACCAGCACCAGCACCGTCACCGGCACCGGCATCCGAGCCGGTCGTAACCCCCGAGTGCACCGTCCCGGTCGAGGGTGAGACCCCCGTCGAGGGTGCACCGCCGCTCTGTGTCACCGCGACCGAGACGGCTGCTGAAACAGCGACCGAGACCGCGGTTCCGACGACCACCGAGGTTGTACCTGCGTCGTAGTCCGTTTGCTCGCAGATCGCTCACGAGCCCGTCCACCGCAATCATCGGGTGGGCGGGCTCTGTGTTTTCACATCGAGAGTACGACGGGCCTCAGGCCGTGCCGCGTAGCTTCCCTCGGACCACGATGCCCACGATCAGTAGCGCCACCGCCACGAACACCACCATCGACGGACCGCCACGGTCGAGACCGGTCAACGTCGGAAGCGGCGCGAGCAGTGCGAGCGCCAGCGGCGGCAGAGTCAGTGCGCCGACGCCGCCGCCGTACCAGAACCCCTTGATTCGTTCCCAGTCGGAACGGCTCTGGATCCGATCTTCCACATGCACCATGACTGTCGCCAGCGGTATCGCCACGAACAGCCACAATAACGGGGACAGCGGCAGTCCTACTCGGCCCAGCAACGCGTCGGTGATGAGTGTCGCGCCGAAATACGAAGGCAAGAACACCGCAACGGCGAGGAAGAACCCCAGTGTCACGTCGGAGGCGTCGTCGGGCAGATTTGTGTTCCCGCTGTGATCGGACATCACCTGCAGGCTACGGCCACGGTGCCCAGATCGGTCGGGCGTTTCGGGAGTCGTGTTCGACCGTTCGCTCAGCTATCGCCGCTCTCGACGGCGGGCCGACGCATCAGCACCGCGCAGGCAACCGTCACCACTGCAACGACCGCCAGCCCGGCGACCGACAACACCAGGTGGTCGGGCTCGATCGTGCGCGTGGCAACTGCGCGGTCGTAGGTAGAGGCGATCTGCGAGCTTGCGGCGTACACCGTCACCGGCAGGGTCATGGTGAACAGCGCAGGCAACGCGACGGCCAATGAACCCGGCGCAGCAGACAGCACGGACACCAGTGCGTACGCGACGACGAACGGCAGGGCGAACTGCGACACCGACGGCAGATTGAGGTAGCCCTCGACCAGGGATGCGCCTGCAACGACGAACAGCCCGCCCAGTCCGACGTAAATCTGCGGCCACCGGTAGCCGATCCCCGCTCCGACGACCAGCAACGCGGCACTTGAGGCCAACTGCAGCGAATCCTCGACGGCGAATCCCATCGAACCGACCGTCGCCGACGCGAACAGCACCAACAGCACGCGCCCGTCCCGACCCGGAAACACGAACGACGCCAACAGCGCAATGGCCGTCATACCGGCGAGTGCACCGAGCCACACGGCTTCCCCACTGTCGTGACCGTCGGCGAACCAGTTCAGAACACCGGCAACCACAGGCAACGGAAGACCGACCAGCAGAATTCTTCGGGTCTCGTGCGACTGCAAAGCCACGTCGCGGTGTGCCACGTACAGCGAGATCGCCGCACCCAGAGCCGCAAGCACCATGATGATCGCCCGCTCCGGAACCACCGCGTCCTCGGCACCGACGACATCCCACACGAACACGGGGCCGTCGTCGGCTTGCAGCAAGGCATCCAGCGCTCTACCGAGAAGACCGGCTCCGACAGCGGCGACCGCCAGCGATGCCTGTGCTCCGCGATGTCGCCCCGCCAGCACGGCGGACGCGCCGAGCAGGGCGCCTGCTCCCACAGCGCCGGCCCAGTCGCCGACCAATCCGGTCACCATGCCGACTGTCCGGAACACGACGACGAATACAGCTCCTATCGCCAACACGAGCACACCCCGTGCATTCCAACGCGCCAGCGCGACGCTGGTCAGGCACGCGGTCAGCGCGAGGACGGTGAGCCCGTTGACGATCGTTGCCGGTGAACCGAATTCGGCCGTGCTGCTCAGCAGGGAGTAGAACGGTCGGATATCACTGATCGCATAGCCGACGACGAAGCCGGCGAGGATCATCGACAGAACTTTCATACTGCCGATCATGCCGTCAGCCGAATTTCACTCCCTGCGCCAGGGGCAGTTCGTTGGAGTAGTTGACCGTGTTCGTCGCTCGACGCATGTAGGCCTTCCATGCGTCCGAACCGGATTCACGTCCGCCGCCGGTTTCCTTCTCGCCGCCGAATGCCCCGCCGATCTCGGCTCCGGACGGTCCGATGTTGACGTTGGCAATACCGCAGTCAGAGCCGGCAGCGGACAGGAAGCGCTCCGCCTCACGGAGGTCCGTGGTGAAGATCGACGACGAAAGACCCTGCGGCACATCGTTGTGCAGTGCGATGGCCTCGTCGAGGGTGTCGTACGTCAGCACGTACATGATGGGAGCGAACGTCTCGTGCTTGACGATGTCGGTCTGCGCAGGCATCGTCACGATCGCGGGCTGGACGTAGAACGAGTACTCGTCGACCACATTCACCCGCTCACCGCCGACGACCACTGTTCCGCCGTCGGACACCGCAGCCTCCAGCGCTTTCTGATACCCCGCGAACGCACCGGCATCGATGAGCGGGCCCACCAAAGTGTCACTGGCCAAAGGGGATCCGATCGACAGCGTCTCGTAGGCCGCAACCAGCTTGCCCACCAACTCGTCCGCGACGGAGGCATGCACGATGACGCGGCGCAGCGAGGTACAGCGCTGACCGGCCGTACCCGCAGCCGAGAACACCAGCCCACGCGTGGTCAGATCGAGATCGGCCGACGGCGTCACGATCGCGGCGTTGTTCCCACCGAGTTCGAGCAACACCCGGCCGAATCGCTCGGCGACGCGAGGCGCGACGGCCCGGCCCATCCTCGTCGAACCGGTTGCCGAGACCAACGCCACCCGCGAATCATCCACCAGCGCTTCGCCGGACGCGCGATCACCGATCACCAGCTGCGCGATCTTGGGGTCGACTCCGGCCGCGGCCGCAGCGCGCTCGAAGAGTGCCTGCACTCCGACGGCGGTCAGCGGAGTCTTCTCCGACGGCTTCCAGATCACCGTGTCTCCCGCGACGAGGGCGAGAGCGGTGTTCCAACTCCACACCGCGACGGGGAAATTGAACGCGGTGATGACGCCTACGACACCAAGCGGATGCCACTGCTCCATCATCCGATGCCCGGGCCGCTCGGTGGCGATCGTGTTTCCGTACAGCTGACGGGACAGTCCGACGGCGAAGTCGCAGATGTCGATCATCTCCTGCACCTCACCGAGCCCCTCGGAGACGATCTTCCCGGCCTCGATGGACACCAGCGCGCCCAGATCCTCCTTGTGTACGCGCAGCAGTTCACCGAGTTCCCTGATCACCTGACCACGCACGGGGGCCGGCACCTGCGACCACGACACGAACGCGGTGCGCGCGTCGGCGACGACGGTCTCGACATCGGACGCAGAGGCCGACGCCAGCGACGCCAGATTCCCACCGGTGATCGGCGACCGCGCGATGATCGAGTCGGGTCCCGCGGGGGCGTCGAGCGCGATCGTGGCACCCAGCCGGTCGAGGATGGCGCGAGTGCGCACACTCAACTCGTCGTGGGTGATGGATGCAGACATGCGCGTACACCTTCCGTGAAGAAAACCGAACTGTCGAAGGTCAGCCTACCGATTGAGGTCACAACCGTATAATTTCCTGCTATATGGGCTTGCTTACGGATTATTTACGCGTATCTTCGTCCTCATGACGCAAGTATTACAGCGCACCGGAGTGACCATCGATGCCTCCAACGTTCGCGAGGTGATCGGTGAACATCTGTTGGCCGACGGTTTCGAGTTGGTCCTCGACCTCGATGCCTCGACCGGATGCACCCTGGTCGACGCCAGGGACGGCACCCGCTACCTGGACCTGTTCACGTTCTTCGCGTCCAACGCCCTCGGCATGAACCATCCCGCTCTGATCGACGACCCGGACTTTCGGGCGGATCTCATGCAGGCGGCGATGAACAAGCCCAGCAATTCCGATATCTACACCGTCCCCATGGCACGGTTCGTGGACACGTTCGCGCGGGTCCTCGGTGACGATCGACTGCCCCACCTGTTCTTCGTCGAAGGCGGCGCCTTGGCGGTGGAGAACGCGCTGAAGGTCGCCTTCGACTGGAAGTCACGCTGGAACGAGCGCAACGGCATCGATCCATCCCTGGGCTCACAGGTGATGCACTTCGAGCACGCGTTCCACGGCCGCTCCGGGTACACGATGTCTTTGACCAACACCGACCCCAACAAGGTCGCACGATTCCCGAAGTTCGATTGGCCGAGAATTCCGTCCCCGTTCATCAGATCCGACGCGAACATGGACGAACTCGAGGACGCATCGTTGGCAGCAGCGCGGGCGGCGTTCGAGGCCAGTCCGCACGACATCGCCTGCGCCATCATCGAACCCATCCAGGGCGAGGGTGGGGACCATCACTTCCGACCTCGATTCCTGCAGAAACTGCGCACCCTCTGCCATGAGTTCGATGCACTGTTCGTCATGGACGAAGTGCAGACCGGAGCCGGAATGACCGGCACCGCATGGGCATTCCAGCAACTCGACGTCGTCCCGGACGTCGTCGCCTTCGGCAAGAAGGTCCAGGTCTGCGGAGTGATGGCCGGCGGTCGCGTCGACGACATCGACGACAACGTCTTCGCCGTCAGCTCACGCATCAATTCGACGTGGGGCGGCAACCTCACCGACATGGTGCGGTCGCGTCGAATCCTGGAAGTCGTCGAATCCGACAACCTCATCTCTCGTGCCGGTCAGCTCGGAGACGTACTGCTGACGATGCTGCAGGAGTTGGCAACTCGACACTCAGTTGTATCCGAGGTCCGTGGACGCGGTCTGATGTGCGCCTTCTCCCTGCCCGACGCCTCCACCCGCGACCGAGTGATCGAACTGTTGCGTACCGAGGAGCATGTCCTGGCGCTCGGCTGCGGCGACGCGGCAGTGCGATTCCGCCCTGCACTGACGATCACCGAAGCCGAACTGACACAGGCAGTCGAGTCCATCGACCGGGTGCTGAGCATGCTCTAGCGCTCGGGCTCGATGTCCTTCTGCACCAATCGAATCTGTGACGTCGGAATGGCACCGGGACGGAAGTAGAAGTTCTCCGGCGACTGCCGCAGATCACCGTCTTCGACGCCGCTGACCTCCCAGACATCGACCGGACCTCCGGTGTTGTTCATGCCAACGAACCAATCACGTTCCCACGCATCGGCTGCCAGAAAGCACCCTTCCTGCTCGGGCTGGTGGCTACCGGCAATACCGCGAGCAGCACCCATGCGACGCCAGTCGAGTCCGTGCTGCCGAATCGACTCACGGTTGAGCACCGAGGTCACGTGATAGCGAATGGTCATCGGCACAAGATAGCAACGGGAGTTCGCCTGGTACAGCGATTATCGGCTCGCCCTCGTCGACTCCACGTCAGGAAAACCTTGACAGCGCCTTGGCCTTCTGTCAGGCTCATCCTGACACAGGAGGTCGGTCATGGATCCCATCACCCTCGCAACCGAGGCAGATATCACCGCTGCAACACAGGCGGTCGTAACGGCAGCAGCCACCGAGGCCGGGCGCATCGCCGACGAGATCATCGGCACCGGCCCCCTGCCGGGCACACCGGACTGGGAGGCCGAGCAATCGACCGACCTGCCCGCACGACGCAGCCTCGCGTGGCATCTGTTGAGCCTTCGTGTTCAACTGGCAGCGGGGCTCGACGGCCTCGAAACCGTTGTGGTGCTGCGAGTTCAGGGTGCAACCTGGGCGACCATCGGCACCGCGGTCGGCATGTCACGGCAGTCTGCGCACGAGCGGTGGGGTGCCCGATCGACGGCGATTCTCGACCCCGTCGGCGACGGACTGCCCGAGATCGTGCCGAACGACAGTCCGGCCTGAATTACAACAGCATTCGTGCTGCGCCTGCTGCCACGGCGTCGGCCGTCCGCTGAAGTGCCGCAGACGACAGTGACCATTGCTGCCAGTACAGCGTCACGTCGTCGATTCCATTGTTGTCGAAGCACTTCAGCGAGTCGCGGGCCTGCAGATCGGGAATCATGCCCCAGCCGAAGCCCAGATCAACGGCCCGCGCATAGTCCGCAGAGGCCGGCACCAGGTGGCGGGGCGGCTCGTCGTGGTCGATACCGAAGCGGCGTAAGTAGTTGTCCTGCAATCGGTCGTCGGCATCGAAGACGACCACTGGGGCGACGCGCAACGCAGCGGCCGTCACACCTGTAGGGAACCACCGTTCGATGAATTCAGGCGTGGCCGACGGCCGGTAGCGCATCGCACCGAGGCGTCGGACGGTGCAGCCACGAACCGGACTGGCCACGGACGTTATTGCGGCGGAGACGATCCCGTCGTGCAGCAGTTGAGCGGTACGATCCTGATCTTGCCGATGCAGGTTGAAGGTCGTCTGGGACGCCAGTGGCGCGAGTGCCGGCAACACCCAGGTCGCCATCGAATCCGCATTGACGGCAAGGGAAATCGGAGCAGCCATGCCGTCGTCGTTCAATTCCGCCCGAGTCTGGTCGGTCAACGTATCGATCTGGTGCGCCAGTCGCAGCACCGCAATGCCGGATTGGGTGGCCACCACCGGTTTGCTTCGTTGCACCAAGGTCCGGCCCAACGACTGCTCGAGGGACTTGATTCGCTGACTCACTGCCGACGGTGTCACGTACAGCGCGCGAGCCGCGGCCTCGAACGTTCCGCCGTCGACCACAGCCTTCAGAGCCCTGAGCTGCTCGATCTCCACCAAATGAAGATACGTTAATCATTCCTGAAATACATTCGCTGGACCTAATCGGTGTGCCCTCCTAGCGTTGGAGTCATGACATCGCTTGCCGCCGCACAATCGACCCTCACCGGGTTGGGCGTCGGACTCTCCCTCATCGTCGCGATCGGAGCCCAGAACGCATTCGTCCTGCGCAAGGGCTTGCAACGCACCCATGTGTTGCCGGTGGTGGCGGTATGCGCCCTGTCCGACGCCATGCTCATCCTGGCCGGGGTGGCAGGAATCGGAGTACTCGTCGACCGGTTCCCCGTAGCTCTGCGCGTCGTGACCGTCCTCGGTGCGCTGTTCCTGCTCGTCTACGGATTGCTGGCACTGAACCGGGCCCGCACGCCATCGTCGATGACGGCGGAGGTGCACGGTGGCGGTTCACTGATCGCCGCCCTCGCCACCTGCCTGGCTCTGACCTGGCTGAACCCGCATGTCTATCTCGACACCGTGGTGTTTCTCGGCTCGATCGGGAACCGTCAGCCGGGAGACCTGCGGTGGTGGTTCGCAGTCGGCGCGATGCTGGGCAGCATTCTGTGGTTCACCGCCCTGGGCTACGGCTCACGAGTGCTCAGTCCGCTGTTCGCGAGGCCGGCGGCGTGGAGGATTCTCGACCTCGGGATCGGCATCATGATGCTGACGCTGGCTGCGCTGCTCGTTTTCGGCTGAGTCACGACACCTGACGTCCCAGCACTTGATCCGCGGTACAACGAGTGATCTGATAGTCGCGAAAGACCGACCGCATGGTCTGACAACCCTGGAGGATTTCCGTGCCGTACCTCGGCTTGCTGATCATGCTGCTGTCCATCTTCTGCTTGATCGACGTCATCACTGCCGACGACTCCGGCATCCGCCACCTTCCGAAAATCGTGTGGCTGCTGCTCGTGATCGTTCTGCCGCTCGCCGGGTCTCTTGCGTGGCTCCTCGTCGGCAGACCCGAGAACGGCGGCATCTGGGGTGGTAGCGGCGCATCCCGGACCGCGTCGGCCTACCCCGAGTACGACGCCAGACCTGGCCGAGCAGTCGCCCAGTCGCAGGAAAGCGACGAGGAATTCCTGCGCCGTTGCCGCGCCCGCGCCGAAGAACAGCGCCGCATCGCCCGCGAGCAGCGCACGAGCGAATAAGCCAACAACGCTCAGTGTCCACAATTTTCGTCTGCGGACGGTTTTCCGCCCGCCGAGCCGAATTGTGGACACTCAGCTCACTACCCGACGACCAGAGAAGCCATGGCCAAGCTGACGACGTTTCCCGAACCGAACTCCGACCTCTCCGATCCCGCCGACCTGTTTCGCGAGTACCTGCGCTTCTATCGCGGCGAGTTGGTTCGGCGAATCACGGACCTGAGCGGCGATTCCCTGACCACCACAGCGGTGCCCTCGAAGTGGACCCCGCTGCAGATGCTCACCCATCTGGTCCACATGGAGCAGCGGTGGTTCGTCTGGGGATTTCTCGGCAGAGCAGTCGAGGAACCGTGGGGAGACCAGAAGGACGGTTCGTGGCACGTGCCGGCAGAGATGGACGCCGAAGCGCTGCTGCAGAGGCTCGACGACGGTGCCCGGCTCACCGACGAGATACTGAGCTCACATCGAATGGACGAAGTGGCCTCTCTGGGTGGACGATTCACCGACGAGCAGCCGACGCTGATCTGGATCTGCTTCCACGTACTTCAGGAATATGCGCGCCACCTCGGACATCTCGATATCGCCGTCGAACTGGCAGGCGGACCGACCGGCGAAGAACCCGAAAGCTGACGCCTCAGACGTTCGCGTACAGATCGACGGTGCTGCCGTCGGGGTCGTGCAGGACGGCATAACGCTGCCCCCAGAACGCATCCCACGGCTGCAGGTGACCGGTGTACCCCGCCGCGGTGACCGCTTCCCACACTGCGTCGACCCCGTCGGGTGTCCCGCAGTCGAAAGCGAGCGCAACGCGGTGACCCCCGCTGGGCGGCGTCCACGTCGGATCGAACGAGGTGATGGTCGACGGCAGGTCGAACAACAGGCGAACCCCGCCGAGGTCCACTTCGACGTGTTGCTCGGCATCGGCGTCGGCCAGAATATCCAGTCCCAGAAGACGATAGAACGCCAGAGACGCGGCCATATCGGCGACGACGATTTCGATTCCTGCCAGACGTGGTGTCACGACCACAAGGCTAGCCGCGTCAGCCCCAGTTCGCGGCATTCGTCAGACAGAACGGATGCCCTGACGGGTCGAGCAACACCCTCCAGGTCTCGCCCAGCTGATCCTCGGGCAGTGTCGCGCCCAGCTCCACTGCCGCACTCGCTGCAGCGTCGAGATCCTCGACCGCGAGATCGAAGTGAAACTGCTTGCTGCCGTTGGCATTGGGCCACGCGGGGGGCCGATAGTCGTCGATGCGACCGAATCCGAGCGCGCTGCTCGGTCCCTGCAGCATCGCGTAGTCCTTCTCCGCATGGACGACGCTCCAGCCCAACAGCGACGACCAGAACGCGGCGCTGACCTCGGGATCCGAGCAGTCCAGGGTGACCATCTTCAGGGTGGCAACGGGTGTCTCGGTCATGGTGTTCCTCCTCCACAGCGGTGTCGGACCAGACTCCTACACTGACGCGCGTGCCGGATAGGAAAAACGCGACAACCACCCAGGCCGGCGTGCTGCGACCGGATCAGCTGGCGCAATACGTCGACCTCGTTCGGCTGCCGTGTGCCCCATCCTTGGAGCCGTGGGTCGAGAACTACTGGCGGCTGCAATGGAATCTGCCGTCCGGCACGTCCTATCGCAGCTCGACGCTCCCTCACCCGGCCTGCACGCTCAGCGTCGAGCACGGATGGACCCGCGAGGGCGTCACCGAGCCGGTGGTCGTGACGGGGGTGCTCACGCACCGCTTCGACGTCGTCCTCGCCGAGTCGGGGTGGGTCTTCGGCGTCAAGTTCCGGCCCGGCGGCTACGCGAGCTTCACCGGCACCGTGGCACGAACCCTGCGCGACGTTCCGGTGGCACCACCGACACCGTTCCGGTCCGAGACCGTCGCTGCACTGGCCGAGCTGGGTGGGCATCTGGAAGTCGACCACTGCCGAACCGTCGTCGACGCGGCTCTCGCGCCCTACACCCGTGACGTGGAGCCGGAGTACGAGACCGTCCTGGATGTCATCGGCACGATGCTCGGTGATCGAACGCTGATACGCGTCGGCCAGGTGGAGGACAGATGCGGCATCGGAACCCGTCGGCTGCAGCGGCTGTTCGAGCGCTATGTCGGTGCGACGCCCAAGTGGGTTCTGGGTCGGTATCGGATTCACGACGCCGTCCGTGACCTCGACGACGGCTACACCGGGTCGCTGGCAGAGTTGGCAGCGCGGTACGGCTGGTTCGACCAGGCGCATTTCACCCGCGAGTTCACCGAACTGGTCGGTGTGTCCCCGGGTACGTATCAACTGTGAGTAACACCTTCGTCACGCAATGCGACTTTTGCCGATTCGTTTGGCACAGTATCCCGCGGTGCTCGGTAGCACCCGGTGGGCAACCGCAGCACAGAGGAAGAGTGGGCTTCAACGCATGATCAACATTCTCGTCGCCGGTGGAATCGCATTGGCGGTCTCGATTCTGTTGACGCCATTTCTCATCGCTCTGTTCACCCGGCAGGGCTTCGGCCAGGAGATCCGCGTCGAAGGTCCGGCGAGCCACCACGCCAAACGCGGGACGCCGACCATGGGCGGCGTCGCGATCATTGTCGGTCTGTGGGCCGGCTACCTCGGCTCTCACCTCGTGGCCATGGGTGGGGACGGGCCGTCGGCGTCCGCCCTGCTGATTCTCGGTCTCGCGACGGCACTCGGCATCGTCGGATTTCTCGACGACTACATCAAGCTCCGCATGAAGCGCAGCCTCGGACTCAAAGCGACCGGCAAGTACGTCGGGCAGATCAGTGCCGCAGTGATCTTCGCCGTGCTGGCGCTGCAGTTCCGCAACGGCAATGGGCTGACTCCGGGCAACGTCGAACTGTCGCTGGTACGCCAATCCACGTTCTTCACCATGGCACCGATCATCTTCGTACTGTTCTGCGTCTTCCTCGTCGTCGCGTGGTCCAATGCGGTCAACCTCACCGACGGGCTCGACGGTTTGGCGGCCGGGTCGATGACCCTCGTCCTCGGCGCGTACACGGTGATGACGTTCTGGCAGTACCGGCAGTCGTGCGCAACCAATTCCGTTGCCGGGTGCTACCAGGTGCGCGATCCGCTCGACCTCGCCGTCGTCTGCGCCGCGGCCGCGGGTGCCTGCATCGGATTCCTGTGGTGGAACGCGGCCCCGGCCAAGATCTTCATGGGCGACACCGGCTCCCTCGCCCTCGGCGGGCTGCTCGCCGGACTGTCGATCGTGAGCAAGACCGAGCTGATCGCCATCGTCTTCGGAGCCCTGTTCGTCGCCGAGAGTGCCTCCGTCGTCATTCAGGTCGCCTCGTTCAAGAGCACCGGAAAAAGGCCGTTCCGAATGGCACCGATTCACCACCACTTCGAGCTGGCCGGCTGGGCGGAAACGACGGTCATCATCCGACTGTGGCTGTTCGCGGCCATCGCGTCGGCGCTGGGACTCGGGTTGTTCTACAGCGAGTTCCTCGCTGCCGTGGGGTGAGCACTACGATTCTGGGGTGACGAACGAACTGTCCCCGGTTGCCAAGGTCGACGCACTCGCGGCCGAACTCGAAAATCTCGATGCTCGACGCGTCGCCATCGGGGTAGAACTCGTCAACCTGCAATTCGGTCTCGACGGCGACGCCAAAATCCGTGCAACGGAGGTCTTCCACAGCGACTATCTGGGACGACTGTTCAACCTGGTCGACGAACTACGTACGGACGAGTAGCGCCTCAGGGCGCGACGATGCACCCCGGCCCGAGAGGAGTGGCCGGGTTGACGGTGACGGTGCGAATCGGGCCGCCCGCTGACGTTTCGTAGGCCATCAACGAGTGTTCGCCCGGTGCGGTCGGAGTCCACAGCGTGAACTTGTGGCCGAGAACTACCGGCGTGCTGAAGTACGGATCGACATTCCATGCCAGTTCCTCGGGGAACATCACCGACTCGTTCGTGTAGTCCTGGATATCGACCCGCGGGCCGCTCGGTGTGTCGGTCCGAGCCACGACGAGATATGTGCACCCCACCCCGAACTGCGTTGTGGGACCGGCACTGAGACCGGGCAGAATGTCGAGGCTCACGACCTCCGCCGACGCAGCTGGAGCAGCCCAACACAGAAACGAGGCCACCACCAGACCCACCGCTACCCCTGCTGCGACGAGATAGAGCGACACAGCGAACCAACTGGGCCGGACGTCGGTCACGCCCAGTTCCTGCGGATCGGGTATGGCGACAGCCCAAACCACCGCTGCCGCAGCGCCTGTCGAGGCACCGACTGCGGCAAGCACCGCGACCAGCTTCTTCCCTGATGGGCTGTCCACGGTCGGGACGCTACCCTTGACCTGAAGCATGGTTCAGGTTTTAGAGTTCAACTCATGACAACGAACAGACCGATGCAACCGCCCGAGCGTCAGCCCATCGGGTTCTGGACCGCGCGCGCCGGAGGGGCGATTCGAGCACGGACCCGAGGAGCACTCCACGATATCGGCGTCACGCAACCCGAATGGTGGCTCCTACACCAGATCTCACTACATCCCGCCGGGGCCGATCGTGGCGAGACGATCGAGAAGATCGGGCACAACGACACTCCGGACGCAATTGTCGAGGCCATCGACTCCGCGCGGTCCAAAGGGTGGATCGTGGAATCGAATTCGAGCCTGAAGTTCACCCCGGACGGTCGCGACACGTTCCGGAGCGCAGCCGATCTTCAGAACATGCTGCAGGACGAGAGAATGAACGGCATCAGTGAGGCCGACTTCGTCACCACCATCGAAGTCCTGCAACGAACAATCCAGAACGTCGGAGGCGACGCCTGGCATTGGTGACGTGTGTGAGACTGTCGGCCATGCGAGCACTCGTTGGTATCTCGACCATCTCGGTCGTCTGCTCGGCCTCGATTGCCTTGTATGCCACTGTGCGGCTGGCATACATCGGGGTCATCGCCATTCGCGCTCGAATATCGTTCGCGGACAATAACGCTGAAGTCAGGTTCTCCGTCGAGCTCTCGAAATCAGCACGCCTACAACGAAGCCGAGCACTGCGCCGAGAACAGGCACACCGACGACGAGGACGGCGAGCTGCCCAGGCATACCCAGGAACTCCGAGTACTGCGGATGGCCTGCGACGAACGCGTAATTCACTCGACGCGGCGCACCGGTCCACAGGACGATACCGATCGACGCGATGAGCCCGAGGGAGAAGCCGATCAGTGTGGAGACCTTACGCATCCGAGCGGGCCTCGTGGGCCGCCGCTGCGAATGCGGCCATGCTCGGGAACGTCATGTCGACACTGTATTCCTCGGACGGCTCCGGCGTTGCTCCCCATCCTGGACGATCGTGTCGACGATCGATCCACACCGAGGCGATGCCGTGCCGTTTCGCCGGCACGTGATCGTGGAACAGGCTCTGCGCAACATGGAGTAGTCGTGATCGGGGGACACCCAGCGTCTCGAGGACTCCGTCGAGCGCGTCGAAGTGGTTGTCGGCCGGCTTGTAGGCCTTGACGTCCTCGGCAGTCACGATGGCATCGAACTGCACGCCGAGCCGACGGCTGCTCCCCGCGAAGCCGTCGCGATGCACATTGGACAGGATGACGAGCTTGTAGCTCTCGCCGAGAGACGACAACGCGTCGGCCGAGTCCTCGAATGCCGGCCATTCCGGAACGGAAGCACCGAGCTTGTTCGCCCACTCGGCCGAGACAGGTATTCCCAACGTACCGCCGGTCCGCGCGAAGGCGTCCGCCAGTATCCGGGGGTACAGCGCAGTGGGCGAATCGCGCTGCGCCTGAGCTTCGTTGACGGCGTAGACGGCAAGAAGCTCGTCGTCGGACAACCGCGAACCGGCCTGCTGCGCCCATGGTCTGAGCACTTCGAGGATGCCGACTTCCCAATCGATCAGCGTTCCGTAGCAATCGAAGCTCAGGACGTCGTAATCGGCGAGATTCATGTAGCCGGGCCTCCTTGCGAGAGTTCTATGGCGGCGGATTGTTCGTGTCGATACCGTCTTCAGGTCATGAGCAGCCTACTGCCCTTTGTCTGCCCGCGACCGTCCGACTCTCGCTGCAACCAGTGGACCGTCACTGACCGACAGAAGTCAAACTTCCTGCGCGACATAGTGTGTCGAGCTGTTCACCAAGGCGGGAAGCGACCTGGGTAGAATTCCACCCAGTCGACTCGACAGACGACGAAGGGCAGCCCCATGAGCATCGACAGCGGCGGCACCGACGGTGACGTGCGTAATGTCTCCGACGCGATAAACATGATCGAGCAGCCTTGGCAACCTCACCGACTCGTCAGCATCAACGACCACGATGTCAAAGTGGTGAAGCTACTCGGGGAATTCGTCTGGCACACACACCCTGACACCGACGAGATGTTCTTCGTCCACAGCGGAGAACTGACCATTCAGCTTCGCGACCGTGATGTCGTTCTCGGTCCCGGTGACGTTTTCGTCGTTCCAGCAGGAGTCGAACACTGCCCCAAGGCCGTCGAGGAAGTGTCCGCTCTGCTGTTCGAGAGAGCAGGCACCGTCAACACCGGGGATGCGGGCGGGGACCTAACTTCGCAGGTCCGAGAGATGTGACGCGAATTCTGTTGCGGCCCGCTGTTCCGACCGATGCAGATTTCCTGTTCTCGATGGCATCGGACGTCGAGGTCGTTCGATGGATCGGAGACGGAGCGGCTTGGAACAGAGCCTATTTCGACCGTCGGTTCGCGCGGCCGTTGAGCGCTGGGGACACCCGGATGCCGGACGTGCCGAGGTGGTTCATCGGCATGAACGAAGAGCAACGTCCCGTCGGCTTGCTCAGTCTGATTCGACGATCGGACCACATCGAGGTCGGATACTGGGTGGATCCGGCCCAATGGGGTCGTGGCTACGCCGGCGAACTGCTCGACCTTGCGCAGGATCACACCGATGGTCTTGCGATGGTCGCGCAGGTGTATCGGGCAAACAGTGCCTCGCGTCGGGTGCTCGAGCGTGCCGGGTTCGAGCTCGTCGACGACGGAGATCCCATGATCTTTCGCGCTCCGCCGAGTCAGACGATCACCAGGCCCTGATGGGGCGGGGTCGAACCGTGGTGCGGCCGGTGGTGACGCCCCGGACCATGGGTCTCATCAGGAACTCGTGCGGGAACCCGAGGTCGATATCGCTGGCTGCGTGCAGTGTGTGAAGGTGGGATTCGTCGAAGGTGATATCGAGGGCAGAGATGTTCTGCTGCAACTGTTCCGGAGTTCGCGCGCCGATCAGGGAGCTGACGACGGACGGATGCCGAAGCGTCCACGCCAGAGCCACCTGAGCAGAAGTCACGCCGAGTTGGCGCGCGACGTCGACGACGGCGTCCGCGATTGCGAGCCCCCGCGTCGTCAGCGTTCCGTTCGCCTTCGCATGATCGCGTCGAGTTCCGGCCGGCGCATCGGAACCCGGGGTCGCGAGGTCCGCGGTGGTGTATTTTCCGGTCAGCACTCCGCCGCCCAGCGGTGCCCAGGGAACCACGCCGAGTCCCAGATCTGCAGCCGTGGGCAGCAATTCACGTTCGGTGGTTCTCTCGACGACCCGGATCTACGGCTGATCGTATATCGGCCTACCGATGCCGAATCTCGCTGCGCACTCGATGAACTCATCCGCTCACGTTCTCGTCGAAAACAGCGGCACCTACGCACGATCTGAATCCGACCTTCCGCGGCACGGAAAGTCGAGACTCCATCGGTGCAGTGCTCCTATCGTTCGAGTCGGAACGAAGGAAGGTCAACAACATGCTCGACACGTGGAACGCGGCGCTCGACTACATCGAGGACCATCTCGACCGCGAGATCGATCCGACCGAGCTCGCTCGGATCACCCTCACATCGGAGTATCACTTTCGGCGCGTGTTCTCGGCGCTCGCCGGACTACCGCTGTCGCTGTACATCCGTGAACGCAGAATGACGGTGGCAGCAGCTGATCTGCTCGACGGCATGGGTGTGCTCGACGTGGCATCCAAGTACGGCTACACCGCCGACGCTTTCACTCGCGCATTCCGAGACATGCACGGCCTCACACCATCTCGAGCCCGTCGACCGGGAGCCATCCTTCGTTCCAGACCAGCGGTGACATTTCACCTGACCATCGAAGGACGGAGCACCATGCGATACCGCATCACCGAACTGCCGCCATTCCACATCGTCGGCAAAGCCACCCGAATCCCACTTCGGTATCGCGGAGAGAACACCGCCATGACCGAGTTCCATCGAAGCCTCGGCCCCGGAACCGGCGAAAGATTACGCACCCTCGCCGACCTACCCGAATTCCCGGACATCCTCTTCGTCAGCGACGGCTTCGAGCCCGACCGCGAAGACGGCAGTCTCTTCGACTACTACTTCGCCGTCGCCAGCACTGCGCCCGCACCACACGAGTGGAACACCCTGGACGTACCCGCATCGACCTGGGCTGTATTCCAGACGAGCAGCGACACAGCTTTAGCCCCCGCACTCCAACAACTGTGGGCCGACGCCTTCGGCGAATGGTTCCCCTCCAACCCCTACGAAGTGATCCCGGGACCGGAAATCCTGACCGTCACCGAGGCCTCCCCCAACTGGTCCTCGGGAGCGGGAGAACTGTGGATTCCAATTCAACGAAGTCGATAGTCGCCTCTCTCCTTCCCCTCCCCACCTCCCGTCGCGGCCTGTCATGGTCACTCAATGTGACATTCAGTGGCCTTTTCGGGGGTCGATGTCACATCGAGTGGACTGCGAGCGGGTGCCTAGCGCACTGCCCTCGATAGTGTGGAGGCATGTGGGCCGGTCGACGCGAGGCGTTGCGTCGGCGATATCTGTCGCTAGGGCTCGGCGAGCTTGCCGCAGCAGTTGTCTTCCTGACGGTCGCCCTCACCATGGCGATGCCGAGGCTCGACGACCAGCAGGACCGTCTGGCGTTGTGGTCCGCCCTTGTCCCATTGCTTATCGTGCTCGTACAAGCTGGTATCTACTGGCTGCTGGCGCGTTCCTGGGTAGAACACCACCCGATGCCCGTCTTCCTCCGCGGGGTTTACCGAGTATGTCGAATTGCCGACGTCGCGTTGCTGGCTGCCGGGTTGGTGGGCATCATCGTCTGGTTTCCCGCCGGGATCGCCGCTGCTCTCGCCGTCGTCGCCGTGTGGCTCTTCGGAGTCGTCGAATTCGTCAACTACTTCGTCGTCAGACTTTCTTATCCGGTCCGCAGTTGGTTTTCGAATGTCAGCCAGCTGCGCACACCTCGATTGGCGCACGACATGATCACTGTTGCCTGACGCCACCGACGGAGTCCCTCGCGGGTACTCGATGTGACATTCGGTGGCCTTTTCGGGGGTCAATGTCACATCGAGTGGACTTCGGGTGACCGGTCTGCGAGTTCAGGACGATCGACGAGACAGGATTTTTGCGATGTCGGCCAGAGCAGGGATTGCCGCAGAGAGTGCTCTACGGCTGTCCACGGTCAGCTCGTCGAGTGCGTCGGAAAGCACCTGCGAACTGACTGCGTCATATTCGGCGAGTAGACGGAGGGCCTTCGGCGACGCCGTCAGGGTCGCTCCCCGGAGATCGTTCGACGAGATCGATCGTTCGACGAGACCAGCGTCGGCCATTGCTTTGATCAGGTTGCTGACGGTGGAGCGGGCGAGGTCGAGATGTGCGGCGAGGACTCCGGGGCTCATCGACGGCTTGTCGGCGAGGGCTCTCATCACTTCGACGTGTGAGTCAGGGAGGTCCGGCAAGTCCGCGGCTTCGCGGGTCGCGCGGAGCAACGAGCGCCGCAGCGGTCCCAGTTGTCGACCGAGTTCGATTGCGGAGGAATGCACTGTCCGATGATCTCACATGTAGTTTTGCCGCAAACATAGTTTTGTGACAAAATGTTTTCATGACTACAGAGACCTCGGTTCAGAATCCGGTGCCGGATCAGGACCTGAGCGGCATCGTCGGACATCGATTCATCTACACGTACGCGAACAACTGGCAGTAAGAGATGTACGTCAAGAACGCCACGACGATCGACTACCGCATCCACACCGGCATGGTCGGTGGTCGATGGGTCAAGGACCAGGAAGTCGATCTGGTCCAACTCGACGACGATGTCTACAAGATCTCGTGGAACGAGCCGACCGGGACATCCGTCGTCGTCAACGTCATTCCCGGCAAGCGGCGCCTGCATGGCACGATCTTCTTCCCGCAATGGATCGAACTCGACGGAACCAAGACCGTTCTGTATCAGAATGACCACCTCGACCGAATGCGCGCCTACCGCGACACGGGCCCGACCTACCCCATCTATGTGGTTCCCGAATTCGCCACCATCACTCTGTTCGAGCACGTCGGCGTCGACGACGAGACGATCGTGTCGGTTGCGCCCAGCGATTTGCCCGACGGATTTGCCGACCGAACCAACTGACATGCGTCCAGAACTGGTCTTCGTCGCCCATCTGTCGGTGACCGTAGGTGAACCGATCGACCTTGGCGAGGTGGCCGATGGTCACCGTCGCCTGGTGCCGATCCTCGGCGGTACCGTCGAGGGCCCGTTCCTGCAGGGCCGAGTTCTACCCGGAGGTGCGGATCACCAGATTCTCCGCACGGCGACACTCACCGAGTTGGACGCCAGATACGCACTCGAGACCGATGCGGGCGAGCGGATCACGATACGCAACGTCGGCGTACGAAGTGGTGCCGAAGATGACATCGCCGCACTTGTCCGCGGTGAACCTGTGCCCGCCGATCGCATCTACTTCCGTAGTCAACCCAGACTGTCCTCCGCCGCGAGCAGACTCCGATGGATGAACGAGCGCATGTTCATCGGATCCGCCCAGCGATTGCCGAACTCCGTGGAGCTGGACGTCTACCAGGTCACCTGACCGACGCGATTCCGCGCAGTCAATGTGACTGTGAGTATGAATGTGTCCGGTGATACTGGATATCTGCGGTGGGTTGGGGCCTGACTCTCAATGTGACCGACGCCCGGTGGGCTGTCCTTCGAACGATGTGTCGGTACCCGACCCGCTGTTGCTGCTCACACGCGACCGGTGGGGCGAAGTGACTTCATAGGAGCCTGTCCAAAGAGTCCCATCACAGTCTTGTCCGCCGTCCCCGGCCGGTGCGTGGCCACCACCACGAAGGGATAGCCATGTCCAGCATGACCGACAATCCACCCGATGTCAGCACCACCGTCTTCGTCGGCGTCGACACACACAAGAACACCAATCACGCCGCGATCATCGACCACCTCGGACGCGAGGTCGGCGACCGAGAATTCCCCACCACCGCCGCCGGCCACGTGGACCTGATCGCCTGGATCACCGCGGCCGGAAAGGTCGAGCGAATCGGAGTCGAAGGTACCGGCAGTTATGGATCGACACTGGCCACTGCGCTACGCCTGAGCGGGCTCGAGGTCGTCGATGTCGATCGCCCCGACCGACGCTCTCGCCGCTTCCACGGCAAATCCGACCCACTCGATGCCCATTCCGCAGCGCGCGCAGCATTGACCGGAAAGGCCACCACCACACCGAAGGCCCACGACGGCAACGTCGAAGCGATTCGCTTCTTGCACAACGCACGTCACTCGGCAGTCAAAGCCCGCGCCGAAGCGGTCACACAACTGAAATCGATGATCGTCAATGCCCCAGAAGGCATACGCGCCGAGCTCCGTCAGCTCACCGACGCGCACCTGTTCGCCGCATGCGCAGCATTGCCACACGCACCGCGTCGGCCCGTCGATCTCGATTCCGCAGTCGGTGCCGCACTGCGGTCGGTGTCCCGCCGAATTCTCGACCTCACCGCCGAGGAACGAATCCTCGCCAAACAAATAGAGGCACTCGTCACCGCACACGCACCGCAGCTCCTCGCCCGATTCGGGATCGGAACCAGCACAGCTGCACAACTGTTGATAACAGTCGGCGACAACCCCGAACGGATCACCTCCGAAGCGTCCTTCGCGCACCTGTGCGGAGTTGCACCGATCCAGGCATCCTCGGGCCGCACACAACGTCACCGCCTCGACCGAGGCGGTGACCGTCAAGCGAACCGGGCGCTCTACACGATCGCCATCACCCGCCTACGCGGCGACGAACGAACCCAGCAGTATCGGGACCGGCGACTGACAGAAGGCAAGACCCCACGCGAGATCACCCGATGCCTCAAACGCGCCATCGCCCGCGAAATCTACGGCCTACTCAAGCCGCCCCAGACCACTTGACAAACATAGGAGCATCGTTCGGTGGCCTTTTGGGCGGTCAATGGCACATCGAGTGGACTTGGAGGGGCGTCAGGCGATCGCTTGGCCGTAGACGTGTGTCACCGCGATGGTCACCAGTACTCGTCGGTCGGCGACCATGACTGCTCGGTATTCGTTCCAATCGGGGTGCTCACCGGCGGCGGCGCGGAAGTAGTCCACCAAGGCATCGACTTCGGGGCTCTCGGGTGACGATCCCGGGCCGGTGAGAGTGACGGTTCCTTCCGCCGTCGCCCATGAGGTGCCGTCGGCGCTGGTCACTTCGAGCGCGGCGCGAGGATCTCGGCGTAGGTTCGTCGTTTTCGCTCGTCCTTCGGTGACCGAGATCGTGATGGTGCCGGCTGCCCGGTCGTAGAACGGCGTCACCGGGGATAGCTGCGGAAGTCCGCTGGATTTGATGGTGGCCAGGACTCCGATTCGGCTCTGCTCGAGAAGGTCGTGTGGATCGTAGGTAGTTCCGGTCATGGAGTCCCCTTCGGTCGTGGAAACAAGCGTGCACGAGCTTCCGAAGAAAACGCCGTCGACGACGCGATTGTTCCGTTCCGGCCTCACGACTGTCTGTCGTCGAAAAGCTCCGCCGCGTAGGCCCCGATTGCTCGACGGTATCTCCCCAGCACCGGGTCTGCCGCATGCAGTGCGTTCCGCAGAGCCTGTGCCCCGTCGCCTTTGTCCCAGAGCGCGAGTGCCACGAATGCATCTCGCGCAGAGCGGTATTCGGTGGAGAACTCGAACTCCTCCAGCACTCGCAGCGCGTCGTCCTGTCGACCGACGTTGCGGAGCGAACTCGCCAGTTGAATCCGAGCCTGGTTCTCCCTGTCGGTATCGAGCCCGTGGGACAACGATGCCTCGTACAGCGGAACGGCCGCGGATTCTTCACCCAAGAAGCCCTCGAGGCATGCTCGCTCGAACAATGCACGGGCATCGGAACACTTTGCAGTGGAGAGTAATTGGTTGATCTGGATTCGCATACGAACCGCATCTGCATCGTCGGCATCGCGCCAGAATTCGGCCATTCGATCTTCCCAACTCAGCATGAGACGATCGTCCACGATGCTGGGGTCTGCCGCCACCGCTGTGTCCCTCGGCATGTGCAGTGTCTTCGCGACACGAGCAACGTAGTTCGGAGAAGCGACGAAGCCGACTCCCTGACGTAGCGATCACACTCGACAGCTATCGAGCTGCTACGAATTCGATTCGATTGCCCACACCGTCGCGGGTATGGAACCGTCGACGACCCGGTATCTCCTGAGGGTCGGCCCAACTCACTGGGTAGCCAGCGGACGTCAACGCTGCAGCGGTTGCATCGACGTCGACGACGAAGGCCGGGTGCGCCTTCCGTGCGGGACGAAAGTCGTCCTCGATGCCGACATGCACCTCACCATCGGGACCGCCGACTCCCGGTACGCGAAACCAACAGCCCCCGCGGACGGCCAACGGCGCAGGCTTCGGGATCTCCTCCCAGCCCAAGGCACCCGAATAGAACTCACGCTCGCGGTCTTCGCCGCCCGCCGGACATGCGACCTGCACGTGGTGAATCATCGAACGAACGTACCGCCGACTCGATTGACACGTCGATGAACGGTAGGCAAACGTATGGGTATGCAACTGAGATTTCTGGCCGGCGTCTCGACGGCCTTCGCAGTCAAGCTCCTGGTGATGCGAGCGCTGACACTCAAGCTGCAGCGAGACATCGAGGCACTCAACAACGGCGACTACCGCCCGCTACTGTCGTCCTTCCACCGAAACGCAGTGCTGAAGTTCGCCGATGGAGACAGCCGTTGGTCGGGCACACACCGCGGCCGCGCGGCCATCGAAAACTTCTTCCAGGACTTCGTTGCCGCCGGAATCAAAGGCCAGATCACCGAACTTTACAGTGGCGGTGCACCGTGGCGCATGACCCTGCTCGTCCGCTTCGACGACCAAACCCACGCAGCCGACGGCACCGAGATCTACAGCAACCGCACAGTGCTCCTCGTCCGCACGAGCTGGGGGAAAATCATCTCGCAGGAAGACTTCTTCGAGGACACCACTCGCATCGACGCATTCGAGAAGAAACTGCGGCAACTCTAGATCCGCCGGCGCGTGACACTGCGCGATCCGCCGGTACTCGATGTGACATTTGGTGGCCTTTTCGGGGGTCAATGTCACATCGAGTGGACGCCGGGGTCGGATGGGCCGGGGCGGCGATAGGTCACCTGGGGGTAGTTGTCGGCATTCGTCACGCAGGCGTGCACGTTGTATACCGTGCGCACCAGGTGTTCGGTGATTACTTCGCTCGGGGTTCCCGACGCCACGATGGCACCGTTGTTCAGGACGATGATCCGGTCGCAGAACATGGCGGCGAGGTTGAGGTCGTGGAGGGCGATGTAACTGCTCAGCGGTAGGCCTGCGACGAGGGTGAGGATGTCGAGTTGATGCTGGATGTCGAGGTGATTGGTCGGCTCGTCGAGCAGTAGTTCGGTGGGTTGTTGGGCAAGGGCTCGGGCGATCTGGACTCGTTGGCGTTCGCCGCCGGAGAGGGTGTGCCATCGCCGGGTGGCTTTCGACGCCATGGCGGTGTCGGTGAGTGCTCGTGCGATGGCGGCGTCGTCGTCGGATGCGTCGCCGCCGAGGATCCCGTGATGTGGGATGCGACCGAGGCGAACGACGTCGCGGACGCTGATGTCGACGTCGGTGTCGGAGTGTTGATCGACGATCGCTACACGTCTGGCAACGCGGCGTCGACGCAACGTGCGGAGATTGTCTCCGTCGAGCAGCACGTCGCCGCTGTCGGGGGCGACGATGCCGGCGAGGATGCGCAGTAGCGAGGATTTACCAGACCCGTTGGGTCCGATCAAGCCGATGGTCTCGCCGGGTTCCGGCTCGAAGCTGATTCCGTCGAGAATCGGGTGTCCGCCGCGGGTCCATCGAATGTGGTTGGCGTGCAGTGTCATCGGGACCTCCTGAGCCGGAACAGAATGAGAGCGAAAGCCGGCACTCCGATGAGTGCCGTGACCACTCCGACGGGAATTTCTTGCGGTGCGAACACCGTTCGAGCGATGGTGTCGACCCAGACCATGAAGATCGCGCCGATCATCACCGTGGTGGGCAGCAGTCTTCGGTGACGCGCCCCCACGAGAAAGCGGGCGGCATGCGGAAGCACGAGTCCGACGAATCCGATGGCGCCGGCGGCACTGACGAGGGCGGCCGTGATCAATGCGGTGATGACCAGCAACAGGATTCGCACCCACTTCACGGGAACGCCCAGAGATGCGGCCGCGTCATGACCGAAGGTGAACGCATCGAGAGCCGAGGTGTTGAACAGGCACACCACGATTCCCAGCAGCGCCACTGCGCCGCACAGGGCAACGTCCGTCCAGTCGGCACCGCTCAGGGAGCCGAGCAGCCAGAACAGCACTCCCCTGGTCTGTTCGGCATCCGCCGAGGAGATGACGATGAACGACGTCAGAGCCGAGAACAGTTGCGTACCAGCAACACCAGCGAGTACGACGCGGTCGTTGCCGCCACCCGCACCAGCGGCGAGCAGCATCACCAGGACGAACGACAACAGTGCTCCGGCGAACGCTCCGGTGGACAGCGACAGCGCTCCGCCGCCGACGCCGAGCACGGCGACGACGACGGCACCGGTGGATGCGCCGGACGAGATACCCAGCACGAACGGGTCGGCCAACGGATTACGCAACAGCGACTGCATGATGGCTCCGCACAGGGCCAGGCCGGCGCCGCAGATGGCGGCGAGCAGAGTTCGGGGCAGGCGCAGCTGCCAGACGATCCCGTCCTCGATGCGGCTCACTTCGGCCGTGCCGATCCCGATGTGCCCCAGTATCACTCGGTACACATCGGATACCGACACGCTGGCCGGGCCGATCGTCACTGCCACGCCGATCGAGAGCACCAACACCACGACGCCGCCGAGCAGGAGCGGGATCAGCAATCCGCGATCGGTTCGGCTCATGGGGTGGTCAGGCCCCAATTCTGCAGAGCGGCAGCAACTTTCTCGACCCCGTCGATCGTCCGGATCGAGGGGTTGAGGTCGGCACCGTTGACGACGATGTACCGCTCGTCCTCGACGGCGGTGAGCCGACTCGTCACGGGATTCGACTCCAGGAAGGCGATCTTGCTGTCGAGAGCATCACCGGCGATGCTCCGTCGGCTCAGATCGGCGAGCACGAGCGCGGTGGGATTGCGATCGAGCACACTCTCCCAATTGACCTGTGGCCATTCGTCGGTGGTGTCGGCGTAGATGTTCTGGGCACCGACGGATCCGGTGATGATGCCCGACGATCCACAGCATCCGGCCATGTACGGGGTGTCGGTATCGGCGAACCAGTACGCCAGCGTCACACCCGATGCGTCGACGGCTCCTGATGCCCTCGCGAAGCGATCCTCCAGCTCGCCGACGAAGCGTTCGCCGCGATCCCGCACGTCGAAGATGGCGGCGAGGTCGCGAATCTCCTGGTAGACGGTCTCGATTTCGAGCGGTGATGTACGCGCGCCGTCGGAGTTGACGCTGTCGTCGGTCTTGCCGTTGCAGTCGGTGGGAGAGAGATAGCTCGGCACACCGAGCTGCTCGAACTGATCCCTGTCAGCGACGCCTCCCGAACCGAGGGTGCCGCCGAACGACGCGGAAACGAAGTCGGGCTCGGCGTCCAACACCACCTCCAGGGAGGGCTTGTTGTCCGCCAACCTGGGGACCTTCGCGTTCTCCGATTCGAGGTTCGCGCGGACGGGATCGGTCCAGGTGGCGGTGCCGACCATCCGGTCGGCGAGGCCGAGTGAGAGAAGGATTTCCGTCGAACCCTGATTCAACGAGACCGCACGTTGCGGTGGGGCGTCGACGACGACGTCGCGGCCGCAATTGGCGATGGTCAGCGGGTAGTATCCGGTGGTCGGGGTGGCTGCGGCGGTCGTCGCAGTGGACGAGCAACCGGCGAGAACGAGGATCGAGACAGCGCCTAGAACGGCGAGAGTGGTGCGCATGGTCAGAGCTTCCTGCTGAGGGCTCGTGTCGCGGAGCCGCGGATGGAGGTGAATCACGACGTCCGAGCATTCGGACTTCGAGCTCTCGCTCGTCACCGTTGCGCGCCAGCTCCGGAATTGCACCGGATTCCCTCGTTCGTCGCGTGCTGACCTTATCGTGCGGGGTACCTCGGCGGTCAGTGCGGCGCTGTCATCGGCTCCTGTGCATAGCTGCGGGGAAAGGTCCTGCGTGCCAACACGACTACGGCCAGCGCTGCAGCCACCAGCGCCGTTGCAGCAGCGGTGACGGCCACGATGCCGCTGAGGTCGATCACCACACCGCCCACCAGAGCGCCCGTCGCGATCGCCAACTGGAAGGCAACGACGTAGATCGCCGACGCCTTGTCCGCATCGGACGGGGCCGCTCTGACCACTGCCGATTGGATACACACCGGGAGGGTGGTGAATGCCAGCCCCCACAACGCGATGGCACCGACGGCGAACACGGCCCAGCTTCCCGGCGCTCCGCTCAGGGTGCACCAGAGAACTGCCACCGCAGCGGTCACTGCGCCCAGAGCGGCGATGGTCGAGTGCCGGGGCCACCGGTCGTAGGTTCGGCCGATCACCCAGATGCCGATCACCCCGAACAATCCGTACAGCATCAACATCAGAGTCAGTGTGGTGCCGGCCGAACCGATCGCCCGGTCGACGATCACCGAGAAGTAGGTGTACGCCGCGAAATGACCGAGGACGGCCAGGAACGTCACGCCACACAGAATGGCCAGAGAGCCGGCGAGCACCCGCGGTGTCTCTTTCGTCGCCGAATCCGCCCGGCTGACCGGTAGGGCCGGGAGGACGAAGTACAACGCCACTGCAATGGCTGCGGCCACGATACCGAGAATTGTTGCTGCCGTTCGCCATCCGAGCCACTGGCCCATCGCGGCGGTGAGTGGATTGCCGGCGACCAATGCCAGCGAGGTACCGGCATACACCGTGGCGATGGCCTTGCCCTGCTTGCCGGGTAGTGCGAGCGACGCCGCGACGGGCGCGACCACGGCCCAGAAGACTCCGTGCGTTGCCGCGCAGAGCATTCGGGAGATCACCAGCATCGGATAGCCGACGGATACTGCGGAGAGAAGTTGTGAGAGTGCCAGTGCGGCAACGGTGATGACGACCACGCGCCGTCGTGGCCACTCGCGCACGAACCGGATCAACGGCATCGTCATCACTGCGACGCCGTACGCGTAGAAGGTCAGCAGGAGGCCGACCGCCGATTCGCCCACACCGAGGTCCTGGGAAATTTCGGGGAGCAACCCCACGGGCAGCGTTTCCGCCGTGACGTAGATGAACGCGGCTGCGGCGAGCACCAGCAGCTTCGGAAGCGGCGAAGACATGTTGTGTATCGTTACACACACGTCGTGCGACGCGCTACAGTGGGTCGGTGAACACTCGGGTGACCATGGCCGACGTCGCGGCGTCCGCCGGCGTGTCCACCATGAGCGTCTCCTACACCTACAACCGACCGAGCCGGGTCTCGGCTGCCACTCGGGAACGTGTGCGCGCGGCGGCGGCCACCCTGGGATATGCCGGTCCCAACCGCACCGCGCGCTCGCTGCGCAGTGGCCGGCACAACAGCATCGGCGTCGTCCTCGGCGAAAAACTCACGTACGCCTTCGAGGATCCCCAGGCGCGACGCTTTCTCTCCGGCATCGCCGACGCCTGCCTCGACGCGGACACCGCGCTGGTGATGTTGCCGAACCTGCACCGCGACAAGGACATCGCGCGAATCCGAGACGCACAGGTCGACGGGTATGTCGTGTGGACCACCGAGATCGACGACCCCCTGCTCGACGTCCTCGTCGAGACCGGCCGCCCGACGTGCATCCAAGGTGGGCCCGACCACCCCGGGTTGAACTGGATCGCGATCGACGACAGGGCAGCCGCCGGCGCCGTCGCCATCGCCGCGTTGAACGGCCGATCTCGCCCGGCAGTCATCGCTCTCAGACCCGATACCCGACGCGAATCGACCGTCGTGCGTGGCGCGGACGCGTCGGACATATCGATGCCGGTGACCCGATCCCGACTCGAGGGCTACCGAGACGCCTGTCTGCACTCCGGGATCGACTGGTCGACGGTCCCTACCCTGTTCACCACCGACAACACCCGAGCCGAAGGTGAACGCGCAGCGCGACTACTGTTGCACGACAACGATATCGACGCACTGTTGGTGATGAGCGACGAACTTGCACTCGGGACACTCGACGCGGCGGCGGCATCCGGAATCGACGTTCCCGCGCGACTGGCCGTCACCGGATGGGACGACTCCCCCGCCGCTGCCGCCGCCGGTCTGACCACCGTTGCGCAGTCGCTGTTCGACCAAGGTCGGTCGGCGGCGCGGTGGGTGCTCGGGCTCAGCGACGGCGTGGAGAACGCGATCTGGCGGGTCGAAGAGCGGACATCGACCGCATCCGAAACTGCACCGAAACCGAGGACGGTGTGATGTAATAGATCTTAAAAAAGGGGATGTTCCCTGTTTATAGCGCTGAAGCAAACTCTTCGGCTAGTATCACTCTTGGCTATCCGGCCATGAGGGGGAACAGTGAGTCGAGAGCACGACGCGCCGCCCCATCATGTCGCCGCAGTGTCCGGAACCGCTGCCGTGTCCGGTACAGCGGCTCAACGCGACGCGCTGACCGGCTTGCCGAACCGCGCCGAGATCCTCGCCCTCATCGCCGCCGAGATCGACGGACGCACCCCGGACCGCCAGTTCAGCGTCCTGCTGGTCGACATCGACGGATTCCGAGCATTCAACGACGCCCTCGGACCCGCCCAGGGCGATGAACTGCTGTGCATGATCGCCGACCGGCTCCTCGCTTCCACCCGCCCCGGCGACACCATCGGCCGACTCACCGGCGACGAGTTCGTCGTCATCGCACGGGGATGCCACTCCATTGCCGCACGCGCCTTGGCTGCCGGTTTCGCGAGCGTCTTCGAGCCCCCATTCGAACTCGGTATTCGGCAACTCATCCTCACGGCCAGCGTCGGAGTCGCGTCGAGCACCGACGCCGACATCAACGCCACCCAACTTCTCCACAACGCCGCTGCAGCCATGCATGCCGCCAAAGCCGTCGGGCGCAACGAACACCACGTCTTCACCGACGAGCTGCACCACACCAACCGCACCCGACTCGAACTCATCGAACGATTGCGCGGCACCGCCATGGTCGAGCGCGAACTGACGATGGTCTACCAGCCCATCGTCGAACTCACGACAGGATCGGTCGTCGGGGCCGAAGCACTCATCCGATGGAACCACCCCCAGCTCGGCCTGCTGATGCCCGACGCCTTCATCCCTCTCGCCGAGGACGCGGACCTCATCGTGCCGCTGAGCATGTGGATTCTCGCCGAAGTCGCGCACACGATCGCCGAGTGGCAGAGCCGAAACATCCACCTCCAAGTCGGCGTCAACATCAGCCCGGCCCACTTCGCCACCGGGTCCCTCGCCACCGACGTCATCGGCATCGTCGACACCTACGGCATCGAACGCGGACGGCTCGCACTCGAACTGTCGGAATCACGAACTCTCCACGATCTCGACGCAGTCCACTATCAACTCCGCGACGTCCGACGCCGGGGCGTCCTCATCGCCATCGACGACTTCGGCTCCGGTTTCTCCTCCCTCGAACGACTCGCCACCCTCCCCGTCGACACCCTCAAGATCGACAAATCCCTCACCCAACATCTCGACAGCGACAACCTGCACCGACGTCGCGCCATGACGACACTCTGCACCGCCCTCGTCGAGGTCACGACCACACTCGGGAAAGACACTGTCATCGAGGGAATCGAGACCCCCGAACAACTGCAGATCTGTACCGACATGGGCGTAACCTTCGGCCAAGGACACCTGCTCGGACGCCCTATGCCCGTGGCGGCACTCGAACAGTTCATCACCCGCCACAGCACCCACAGCGAATCCGCATGACCCGAGGAACGAACGTGAAGATCGACAACGAAGTCCAACGCTTCACCGACGCACCCCGAGCCCAACTCTCCACCATCAACCCCGACGGCACACCGCACCTGGTGCCCATCGTGTTCGCCGTCGCCCCCACCGGTGACCGCATCTACACCGCCATCGACTGGAAACCCAAGACGACACGGAAACTGCAGCGACTCGACAACATCCGCGCCGACCCCGCCGTCAGCCTCATCGTCGACCACTACACCGACGACTGGTCCCAACTCTGGTGGATCCGCGCCGACGGAAACGCCCGCATCGTCGAAACCTCCAGCGACGAAGGCACATCGGCCACGGAAGCCCTGGTCACGAAATACAGCCAATACAAAAACACCAGACCCGAGGGACCGGTCATCATCATCGACAAACTGTCCTGGCGATCGTGGTCGGCTTCCTGACCCACCTCCCGTTGACCACTCAATGTGACCTTCAGTGACCTTTTTGACCGTCAATGGCACATCGAGTGGACTGCGGGCGGGTGAAAGTGCACTGAAATTCGTTGGCGCATCGAACGCACTGTTGACACACTGCTGACCATGCTCGACGCTCCTCCCGATCGGATTGTCACCGACCGCCTTGTCATTCGTCGCGAATCGGCCGACGATGCCACCGCCATTGCCGATGCGATCGACCGCAATCTCGTTCGCCTTCTGCCGTGGATGGGGTGGGCGACCGAAGAAGCCGCCCGTCCTTCGGCCCAACTGGCTCGCCTCACCGAAGCCGCTGAGCAGTGGGATGCCCGGGAAATGTTCGACTACGGAATTTTCGACCTGGATGACGGTTCGTTTCTGGGCAAGATCGGTATGCATCGCAGAATCGGCCCGCACGGAGTCGAATTGGGCTACTGGCTCGACGTCCAGGCCGAGGGACGTGGTGTGATCAGCGAGGCCGTCGCTGCCCTCATGCGTGAGGCCTTGAACCTGGCCGAGATTGTCCGAGTCGAAATCCATTGTGATGCAGCAAATCTCAGAAGTCAGGCCGTACCCAGGCGGCTCGGCTTCGTTCTGGACAGGATCGAGCATCGACCGATCGCTGCTGCGGCCGAGACCGGCGAACACATGGTGTGGGTGTATCAGCCCGACCGTCGATAGGTCGTGTCCTCCCGCGATCGGGCCGTCACGTTCGGTCGCGGTCTCGCCTTGGCCTGCTCGTAGCGCGCGCGAAGGTCGGACAGGACGCGTTCCGGATCGTCCCGGATATCGCTCGGCAGATGCGTCACAACGATGAGGCCGGCGTTCTGCGCTCGTTCACGACGCTCCACCGTCGCCCTGTGCGCGGCGGGCGAGAGGTGGTATTCCAGCGAGTCGATCTCCCAATCCAATGCAACGTCATCGAGCCAATTGTCAGCGATCAACAGGAACTTTCCCCGCTCGTCGTGGACGACCACGTTGTGTTGCATCGCCGGAAGTCCGCTGCGCGCGTACAGCTTCTGGGCCTGGGCCTCGGCAACGGAATGCGCGCCGGCCGCCAACTCCCGCAGCACCCGTCGCGGCATCGCCGTCCCTCGTGTACTGCCGGCGTCGAGTTCCTTCATGATCGCTTCCACGGTGGCAGCTCCTCGCTGCACGACACTGGCAATCAGCGCCATGCACTGCTCGGTGTTCTTCATTCGCCGAATCGCGTCGCACAGACACCGAACGATCGGAGCGACGCGAAGCCCCGACTTGATCTCCGCCGTCGGCATCCGCCACGTACGCTCTACCACCGCGAAGCTCACGGACTTGCGATGCTGCGACTCCGGAATGAGTGCGAACGTTTCCTCCAACGAGACCGAAGTTCCCAATCCGTGCAGCGCCAACCCTGCCCGACCGCTGATGACCGCATCTTTCCCGCAGTAGATGGACACCGCAACGGCGCGTTCGATCGGCGTCAACGATCGGTTCTTCAAGAACACCAGCCCAGGCAGTGCCCGCGACCAAATTCCCTCCGGCAGGGTGCGTCGAACAATGGTCTTCGACGCCACCCCGAGGTCGAGTAGATGCGCCGTCCTGACCAAGCCACGATCCGACGCAGCCGCGATCACCTTCGCATCGATTCGTGCCCCGCCCCGCTTCATGCACATGATGATGCGCTGTGCCACGAACAAAAATCGGACACAACGACGGGAAACAACTTGCCCTGTGGATAACTCACACCCTGTGGATGAATTCAAAACGGCCGACAGAGCCGATACACCAGTCCACTCGATGTGCCATTGACTGCCGAAAAGGCCACTGAACGTCACATTGAGTGGGCGGGGGTGCGGGCAATGGGCAACTGACTCGGGGTCGGCGGGGATACCGTTTACTTTGCAGGTGCATTCTGACTTCGGGAGTGAGATATGACGGCGACAGCAATTCCCTCGGAACGGTTCGGTTCCAACGCTCCGCGGTCGTTCGTGCCACCCGCACGCGGTCGGTTGAGTGAGGTGCCGCATATCGCGGGGTTGGTGCTCGGCGTGTTCGCGGTGCTGTTGTTTCTGTGGAGTCTGTCGCCGACTCTTCGCTTCCTGGTTCACGTTCCTCGCGAGTACGTGGACAACTATTACTTCGATGCGCCCGATACGAGTCTGTCGTGGGCTCTGGTTGTCGGGTTGCTGGCGGCGGCGTTGGCGAGTCGTAAGCGCATTGCCTGGTGGTTGCTGACGATCTATCTGGTGTTGACGGCGATCACCAATGTCGTCGAGGGCATCACGGAGAAGGACATCAATTCGTGGATTGCGCTGGCTGTCCACATCGTCGTGACGGGGTTGTTGATCGCCGCACGCAAAGAGTTCTACACACGGGTGCGTCGCGGTGCGGTGTGGAAGGCGCTCGGTGTCCTGGTGCTGGGCGCTGCCGTCGGGACGATCGTCGGGTGGGCTCTGGTGGCATTGTTCCCCGGGTCGCTGCCG
The DNA here is from genome assembly GCF_038069675.1 of Rhodococcoides navarretei. NCBI lineage: Bacteria > Bacillati > Actinomycetota > Actinomycetes > Mycobacteriales > Nocardiaceae > Rhodococcoides > Rhodococcoides navarretei. The sequence goes on along the minus strand of NZ_JBBPCN010000001.1, from coordinate 53,648 downwards.
GAGAGTCAGACGTTTCTGTGGGCGTTCAATCGCGTGACGGCGTTGGCGACGGTGGACAACGAGCAGTTCGACGGCCGGCCGAACGGCATCGTCAACACGGCGTTGGGTCTGTTCGGAGCGCTGGCGTTGCTGGGAGCCGTCATCACGTTGTTTCGGTCTCAGCGGTCCAGCAACGCGCTCACCGGTCGTGACGAGTCCGCTCTGCGTGGCCTGCTGGGCAAGTGGGGCGCCGACGATTCGCTCGGCTACTTCGCCACTCGCCGCGACAAGGGCGTCATCTTCGCCACCAGCGGCAAGGCGGCGGTGACGTATCGCGTCGAGGTGGGGGTGTGTCTGGCGAGCGGGGACCCGATCGGCAATCCCGAGGCCTGGCCACATGCGATCTCCGAATGGCTGGACCTGGCAGAGAAGTACGGTTGGACCCCAGCTGTCATGGGGGCCAGTGAAATCGGGGCCACCGCGTACAAACGGGCCGGCCTCAGCGTCCTCGAACTCGGCGACGAAGCAATCCTCAGAACCAAAGATTTCAATCTCAATGGACGCGAGATGCGCCCCGTGCGTCAGGCGGTGACCCGGGCTCGCAAGGCGGGTGTCGTGGTCACCGTGCGTCGTCATCGCGACATTTCGTCGGAGGAGATGGCAGAGATCATTGCCTGTGCCGATGCGTGGCGCGATACCGAGACCGAGCGCGGTTTCTCGATGGCGTTGGGCCGGTTGGGTGACCCGCTCGACGGCGATTGTCTTCTGGTGCAGGCGGTTCAGGGTGAGAAGGTGATCGGTGTCCTCTCCCTGGTTCCGTGGGGTCGTACCGGTGCGTCACTCGATCTGATGCGTCGTGATCCGGCGTCGCCCAACGGGGTGATCGAGCTGATGGTGACCGAGCTCGCCACCGGCGCAGACCATTTCGGCGTCAGCAAGATCTCGTTGAACTTCGCGGTGTTCCGCGCCGCGTTCGAGGAGGGCAGCCGCATCGGGGCCGGGCCGGTGTTGCGAATCTGGCGCGGCCTGCTGGTGTTCTTCTCCCGGTGGTGGCAGCTCGAGGCACTGTATCGCTCGAACGTGAAATACCTTCCGGAGTGGGAGCCGCGCTACCTGTGCTTCGCCGAGAATCGGGTGTTGCCCAAGGTCGGCGTCGCGTCGGCCATCGCCGAAGGCTTTCTGACTCTCCCGACCTTCCGGCGCGCATCGAAGCACACCGGATCCCATGAGGCAGTGCCTGCGGCTCTCGCCGACGCGGACGACATTCATCCCGACGGCAGCGGCCCCGACAGCGTCGTAGACGAGCCGATACCGGGCCGTAAGCGTCCCGACCAGGTGCGCGTGCGCATGTCGAAACTCGATCGCCTCGAGCGCGAGGGCACCGAGGGCTATCCCGTCGCCTATCCTCCGACGCACACGGTGGAGGCGGCGGTGGCCTCGCCTCAGGGCACTACGGTGCGGATCGCCGGTCGCATTCTGCGCATACGCGATTACGGCAGCGTGTCCTTCGCCGTCATCCGGGATTGGTCGTCCGATATCCAGGTGCTGTTCGACCGCGAACGGGTCGGCGACCGAATAGAGGAATTCGATGCCGACTTCGACCTGGGTGACCTCATCGAGGTCAGCGGAACCATCGGATACAGCAGGCGTGGTGAGTTGTCTCTGCTGGCCACCGAGTGGCGAATGAACGCCAAGTGCTTGCATCCTCTGCCCGACAAGTACCGCGGCCTGACCGACCCGGAAGCGCGGGTGCGGCAGCGGTACGTGGACCTGGCGATCAATCGGGATGCTCGTGCTCTGATGATTGCACGCTCGAATGTGGTGAAGTCGCTTCGTGATTCACTGAGCGATCGCGGCTACATGGAAGTCGAGACACCGATCCTCCAGCAGGTGCACGGCGGTGCGAACGCAGCGCCCTTCGTCACCCACATCAATGCCTACAATCTCGATCTCTACCTGCGTATCGCTCCTGAGCTCTATCTCAAGCGCCTGTGCGTCGGCGGCATGGAGAAGGTGTTCGAGATCGGGCGTGTGTTCCGCAACGAGGGAGCGGACTTCAAACACAATCCCGAGTTCACGATCCTCGAGGCATACGAGGCTCACAGCGACTACGAACGCGCAATGGTGTTGTGCCGCGAGTTGATTCAGCGAGCTGCCGTCGCTGCGCACGGACGGGAGATCATCCTGCGTCCCGACGGTCCGAACGGGGAGATGATCGAGATCGACATTTCCGGCGAATGGCCCGTCAAGACTCTGCACGGTGCCGTCGCCGAGAAGTTGGGTGTTCCGGTCGAGCCGTCGACCCCCCTCGAGGAGCTACGACGACTGTGCGACGAGAACGACATTCCGTACGAGAAGACCTGGGATGTAGGGGCCGTCGCGCAGGGCATGTACGAGCACCTCGTCGAGGACTACACCGAGTTCCCCACCTTCTACAAGGACTTCCCGACGTCGATGTCGCCGTTGACGAGGCCGCATCGGAGCATCCCGGGCGTCGCGGAGAAGTGGGATCTCGTGGCGTGGGGCGTGGAGCTGGGTACCGCGTACAGCGAGCTGACCGACCCTGTCGATCAGCGGCAGCGCCTCACCGAACAGTCGCTGTTGGCGGCCGGCGGCGACGAAGAAGCGATGAGCTTGGACGAGGACTTCCTGCAAGCCCTCGAGCACGGAATGCCGCCGACCGGCGGTCTGGGCATGGGCGTCGACCGAGTGGTCATGCTCATCACGGGTGGCAGCATTCGCGAGACACTCGCCTTTCCCCTGGCCAAACCGCGTCAATGACCTTCCCCCGAAGCGCGTTCACGCGACCGGGTGGGCAAAACAGGGAAGATGATGGAAACTGGAGCGTGAAACAGTCAACAGGTCGGCAAAGCGTGACGGGGAACCAGACATGGACAACGCGGATCGAACCGAACGCGGTGCGTTGTTTCCCGTGAAACATTCTCCCGGTCGGTACGTCGAGGTGGACGGACAACGTCTGCACCTGTTGGTGCGCGGGACAGGCCCCACAGTCGTTCTGTGCGGGGGCCTCGGCAGCAATTGGTTCGACTGGAACGACACCGTCGACATCCTGAGCGCCCACCATCACGTGGTCGTGCTCGACCGCCCCGGCTTCGGACTCAGCGACCCCCTGCCCGACGGTGCCACGCCCACCGTCCGCGGGGAGGCCGACAGGATCGTCGGCGTCCTGGACGCACTCGGAGTCGCGGAGCCTGCCGTCGTCGTAGGTCATTCGATTGCCGGCTTCTATGCCGAAGCCGTCGCCCGGCTGTACCCGTCGCGCATCCGCGGGATTCTCTTGCTCGATTCCAGTGCAGAATCCGACCCCCGACGCTTCATCCCGACTGTCGTGCGCGTCGAGGTTGCACACCTGATCGCAACCGTGCTCAGCAAGAGCGGCGTGCAGAAGCTGGTCGGTCCGCGGGTGCGCCGCGTCCTCAACCAGGCGACACCGCCCGACGGCACACCGCAGGAGACGTTCGATTGGGTGGACGACATCTACCGCAGGCCCGCCTACCTCACAGCTGCACTCGTGGAAGATGTTGTCTACCCCGACCTCGCGGTCGAACTGAACAGACTTCGGAAGCGTGTGCCACTCCTTGTTCCGGTCATCGTCGCCGCAGCCCACACCGGACGGCCATCCCCGTGGGGCAAGAGATGGATCAAGACTCAACGCAGGCTCGCCGCGTATCTGCGTGCCGAGTTCACCGTCGTCATGCCCGCCCATCACCACGCCATGATCGACAAACCCGCCGAGGTCGCAGCCCTCATCACCGAACTGGTGTGAACCCCTCGAGGCGGCGCACGTAACGTGTGTCACCGAGCCCGTAGCCCAAGACCCGAGCCGAAGCTCGGCGATGGCGCGGTAGCACGAGAGGAAATTGAAGATGGGTGCGATCAGCACGACGCAGGGACGACAGTCGAAACTACTCGGACTCGGCGTTCACCGCCCCGAGAGAGTCGTGACCAACGACGAGATCTGTGAATTCATCGACTCGAGTGACGAGTGGATCCAAACGCGTTCGGGAATCAAGAACCGGCGCTTCGCAGATCCCAAGGAAAACGTCGTGGAGATGTCCATCTCCGCAGGACGCAAAGCCCTCGAGGCCAGCGGAATCACCGCCGATCAGGTCGACACCGTCATCGTCGCCACCTCGACACATCTCGAACTCACACCCCAAGCAGCCGCGAAAGTAGCGCACGGACTCGGCACCAAGGGCCCAGCAGCATTCGACATCTGCGCCGGCTGCGCAGGATTCTGCTACTCCCTCGCCGTCGCATCCGACCTGGTCAAGGCCGGAACCTCCAAGTACGTCCTCGTCATCGGCGCAGAACAGCTCAGCGTCACCACCGACCCCTACGACCGCACCACACGCTTCATCTTCGCCGACGGCGCAGGTGCCGTGGTCGTCGGGCAGAGCGACGAAACCGAGATCGGACCCGCCGTCTGGGGCTCCGACGGATCGCAGTCCGACGCCATCGTTCAGACAACCGACTGGTACGACTACATCACCGAAGAAGGCCTGGAGCGACCCTGGATCCGGATGAACGGAATCTCCGTCTTCCGCTGGGCCGCGTTCGAAATGGGCAAGGCCGCGCAGCGAGTCCTCGACGTCGCCGGCATCAAGACCGACGAACTGCACGCCTTCATCCCCCACCAAGCCAACAGCCGCATCACCGAACTGCTGGCCAAGAGCCTGAACCTGTCCGACGGCACCCCGGTCGCCAACGACATCGCCGAAACCGGCAACACCTCGGCAGCCTCGATCCCCTTGGCCATGGAAGAGCTCCTGCGTACCGGCAAAGCAAAAGCAGGAGACACCGCTCTGCTGCTCGCCTTCGGTGCCGGACTCTCCTACGCCGGACAGGTAGTCAAACTGCCCAACCTGTAGTCGCCGAATTACGTCCAATGCACTCGACCTTCCGAGTGCACCCGGATCCCCAGTGCACTCGATGTGACATTCAGTGGCCTTTTCGGCAGTCAATGGCACATCGAGTGGACTCGGGGCGGGCACTGTGGGCGAATTTTGTCGGATTATGGACGGGTGGGGTCGTAGTGTTGTCCTATGCCGAAGCCCCCGTTGCCCGATGCTGCTGTTGAGATGTTGACGAAGGCGAATCCCGCAGTCATGGCTGTGGTTCGTGCCGATGGAACGCCGATCACCGCGCCCACTTGGTATCTATGGGAGGACGGGAAGGTCGTGCTCAATTTCGACGCGTCTCGTAAGCGTCTCGAGCACATCAGGGCCAATCCGAAGGTCTCGATTTCGGTGTTGGACGACGCCAGTTGGTACACCCACATCACGGTGCACGGTTCGATCGAGCTCCAGGACGATCCGGAGCTGGTGGACATCGATCGCATTTCGACGCACTACACCGGCAATCCGTATCCGGTTCGGGATCAGCCTCGGGTGACCGGGTTCGTGACCGTCGATGCGTATGTGGGCTGGGGCAAGCTCGGGACATAGCCCACGGTCGAGTGCTGTTGCGGCGACGGTGTCGAGGTGCAAGACTCCCGCAATGGGCTATCCGCAGGGCAATTTCGGTCCGTTCGACAAGTCCGACGGTGATCAGCCGGATCCTGGACAGCAGCAGTACCCGCCGTACCAGAACCCCCAGCAACCCAACCCCCAGTATCCCAACCCCCAGTACGGCTATGCGCCCTATGCCGGCGGGTATCAGGCCCCGCCGACCACCAACACCTTGGCGGTTGTCTCGCTCGTATTGGCGATTCTGGGTCTGACGTTCATTCCGTTGCTCGCGTCGGTGTGTGCTGTGGTGTGTGGCCACATTTCGCGCGGCCAGATCAGGCGCACGGGCGAAGGCGGATCCGGGTTCGCGACGGCGGGTCTGATCGTCGGCTACGTCTCGATCGCGCTGTTCGTCATCGTCATCGTGGGCGCGATCGTTCTCTTTGCGATCGCTGCCGCGAATACTTCAACCTACTGATACAGGCTGCGCCAATCGACCGTTCAGACACGCGGCCCAGACGCCTGCGATCAATGCCAGTGCAATGACGAAGAGCGCCAATGCGTTCCATCCCAGGGACTGGAACACGATGCCGCCGATCCAACCGACGACGGACGATCCGCCGTAGTAGAAGAGGTTGTACAGCGAGGTGGCCTGTGCGCGACCGTGCACGGCGCGTTGGCCGGTCCACCCCGACGCAATGGCGTGGGCGGCAAAGAAACCCATGGTCAGGATCACCAGGCCGGTCAGAATGACGACGAGGTTCGAGGCCATCGTCAGGGCCACTCCGACGATCATCGTCGCAGTGGATCCGGCGAGTACTGCCGACCTGCCGTGCTTCGTCGCGAGCTTTCCCGCCACCCGTGAGGACACCGTACCGCTGAGGTACGCCACGAAGATCAGGCTGATCAAGGACTGCGGTAGCCCGAAAGGCACGGCCTCCAAACGGAATCCGAGGAAGTTGTAGATCGCGACGAAGCCGCCCATCAACAGGAAGCCCTGGCCGTACAGGGCCAGCATCCCCGGTTCGCGAAGATTCACCCACAGCCGTTTCGGTAGGTCGCGAATGTGGCTGTGCACAAGCGTCGTTCGCGGCCGAGGAGCGAGCCACACGAACAGCGCGGCGGCGATTGCCGCGATCAGTGACACGGTCAACGTACCGATGCGCCAGTTGGTGTATTCCGCAACAGGTCCCGCGACGATGCGGCCCAGCAGACCGCCGAGCGTCGTACCGGACACGTAGGTCGCCGCTGCCAACGCGGTGTGATTGCGATGCACTTCTTCGCTGAGGTATGCGATCGCGATGGCCGGAAGACCGCCCAGCGCAGCACCTTCGAGGAATCGCACGCCGAGCAACACCTCGAGCGACGGTGCCAGCGGCACCAGCAGTCCCAGCGTCGTCGCGGTGAGGACCGACGCCGTCATGGCCCGGACTCGACCGATCCGGTCTGCCGCCACCGACCACGGGATCACGGAGACCGCGACACCGACCGTTGCGAGTCCGACCGCGAGCGAGGACTGAGACGGAGTGATGTCGAGATTGGCGGCGATGAGCGGCAGGATGCCCTGGACCGAGTACAGCTGAGCGAACGTCGCGACTCCGGCGAACAGCAACGCCAACACGAGCCGACGGTATTCGCGCGATCCCCTGGGGTGTCCCTCCCATCCCAGGACGTCGGGCTCCGTCGTAGTCATGCGGATCACGTTAGAAGCGCTCACGGTATTCGTCCAATGCATGAGACCCGGCAAACCGATACGACAGCGATATGATTCGGACATGCGTCGCGAAGCGATCGAATTGCTACCGCTGCTGCCGACCCTCGTCGCGGTGGCCGACACCGAGCACATCACCGACGCCGCGCACGTCCTGGGCATCCCACAGCCCACCGTCAGCCGGCAGGTGGCCCGCGCCTCGGCGATCCTCGGCGTCGACATCGTGGAACGACGCGGCCGCGGCATCGTGCTCACCAGCACCGGGCGAGTGTTGATTCCCTACCTGCAGCGGGCGTTGAGCGACATCGACGCCGGAATCGACGCATTGACCGAGCACGACGCCCGAGCCCGCGGCCGCATCGCGGTGGCGTTTCAGAACACCCTGGGCGAGGACGTCGTACCCGCGCTGATCAGACAGTTCCGCGTCGATCATCCGGCCGTCACCTTCGATCTGGATCAGGGCGCACGCGCACGCTGCCTGGACCGCCTGGCTGACGGCGCATCCGACCTCGCGTTCGTCTCCCTCAGCACCGAGCACACCGACGCCAACTCGTTCCAGCTCTACGACGAGAGACTGATGCTGGTGGTTCCGGCCGATCATCGCCTCGCCGCACGCAGATCGGTCGACCTGGCCGACACGGCCGACGAGAGCTACATCGCGATGGGCCACGGCTTCGGGATGCGGTCGATCTGCGACGAGTTGTGGGCGGAGGCCGGTTTCACCCCACGCATCGCATTCGAGGGGCAGGACACCCACACGGTGCGCGGGCTGGTCGGGGCCGGTCTCGGCATCGCCATCCTGCCCCGGATCCGCGCGCACGGCGGCGAGGGCGGAACCGTCGACATCGGGCTCACCCAACCCGCGGCCAGTCGACGCATCGGCATGGTGTGGAATCCACAGGCCGAATGGCCTCGGCAGGTGACGGCCTTCAAATCGATGGTGCTGCGCAGCGGCCGAACACTCGTGATTAGGTGAGTCGATGCAACTGGTTCTGGTTCGGCACGCACTGCCACAACGGTCGGAGACCTCCGCCGATCCCGCTCTCGCCGAACTCGGCGTCGAACAATCCCTGCGGGTGCCAGGTGCCGTGGCTCGATTCCCGATTTCCCGAGTCGTGTCCAGTTCCCAGCTCCGCGCCGTCCAGACGGCACAGCCACTGGCCGACCGGCTCGGCCTGACCGTCGAACCCGACGAGCGCGTGACCGAATACGACCGCGACTTCGGCGGGTACGTGCCGATCGAGTCGGCCAAGATCGAATTCCGCGACGCATTCGACCGAATCAAGGCCGGGCATCTCCCCGAACAGGTCGACGAGCAGGCGTTTCGTAGCCGCGTTCTGGCCGGGGTGGCCGACATCGTCTCGGCCGCCGCGCACACCGACACCGTCGCGCTCTTCGCTCACGGCGGCGTCGTCAACATCCTTCTGCAGGACATTCTGCAGACCCCGAAGGTGCTCGGCTTCCCCATCGACTACTGCTCGGTGACGCGGGTGCTGTTCTCGCGCAGCGGCGCGAGGTCGGTGTCCTCGGTGAACGAAACCGAGCACGTCTGGGACCTGTTGCCCCGCAACCGGCAATCCACAGAAAGCTCTTAAAGTCCCAGCTCACAGGCATGAAACGTGGCGTCGACGGTGGCCGAGTGGTAGGCGGGGCCGCACCTGGCAGTTAGCCTCGAACTCATCATGGGTGAATTGCGTATCTTCCGACGTCCTGCCGTTGCTCTCACTGCACTGGCGATTCCTCTGGTGGCAGTGGGTGCATTCGCACTCGGCACCGGCTACGACCTCGGCGGCGAATCCGCTGAAACCACCACCGTCGCCGCCGGGACCGAGCAGGCACCTTCACCTCAGCAGCAGACGGCCGATCCCCTGTCCAAGGCCAGGAGCAGCCTCAACAGTGCATCGCTCCCGATCACCTTTCTCTCCAGCGGCATCGGTCAGCTGACCGCAGGCGGAACGCAGCTCAACGACGGCGTCGGCCAGCTCGCCGACGGCATCACCCAGGCTCACGACGGAACCATCCAGCTCGCCGACGGGTTCGGGCAGTACCGCGACGGCATCGGTCAGCTCGGGGACGGTGCGTCGCAGATCAGCGGTGGCGTCGACCAGGTCGTCGACCAGCTCGCCGGCTTCGGCGCTCTGCAGGCCGACTTCACCGCAAAGCTGGCCGCCACGGCAGATACGGTCGATCGCTTCCCGCATCCGGGATCCGACGCGATTTCCAGCGAGATCCGCGGAGTGATCGACAACCTCAACACGCAGGCGTTCGGTCCCGATACACTCGCTCAGCTGCAGACCCTCAAGGGCGGTGCTCAGCAGCTGTCCTCCGAGCTCAACGACCCCAACAGTCAGTTCCTCGGTGCCACCGCACAGCTCGGCGACGCCACGGTCCAGTTGCGTGACGGACTCGGCCAGCTCGACGACGGTGGCCAGCAGCTCAAGGCCGGCACCGATCAGCTCGTGACGTCGGTCGAGCCGGTCGAGGGAATCGTCAACGGCATCGCCACCAACGTGCGCGACGCCTCCGCGGCACTCCCGCCGGGCACCACTGCCGCCACCGACGACGCCACCTCCGACCAGAACGTCGCGGCCACGGCCACGACCACCGGCACCGGCACCGGTGCCACCCCGTATCTGATCGCCGCCCTCATGGCGCTCGGAGCTCTCGGATGCGTCAGCCTCGTGCGCGTCCTCGGCAAGGACAGCAGCCCACGCGTGCTCTCGGTGGTTGCCGCCGTCGCCGCCGTGGGCGTCAGCGCCGCGGTCGCGTTCGCCTTCGCCACCGATGCCGCTCTCGGGCCCGTGCTCGGTGCAGGCGCATTCCTGATCGTCTCCGCCGCGGCCTACCTTGCTGCAGCGGGAGCAATTCAACGGGTGCTCGGTGCCGTCGTCGGGCAGATCGTCAACGTCGTCGCCCTCGTGGTGCAGGTCGTCGTCTGCGGATTTGCCTACGCGTCGACGGCACCGATCTGGGGCGATCTGGCGGCGTTCATGCCGATGAGCTACACCGCCGCCGGTGCCCGCATCATCGCGTCGGGCGAGATGAGCGGGACCGGCTGGCTCGCGATCGCGGCGACGGTGGCCCTGCTGGCCGTCTCGGCGCTGGTGTACGCGAGCGCGCGACGTGACTCAGCCGACGGGTCGGAGCGGATGGATGGCGGGCGGAGCCGCGAGATGGGCACCGAACTCGCTTAGCGCCTGCTGCAGATGCGGGGTCTGCATGTGACCGTCGAGGTCCTCCTGCGACTTCCAGACCTCGATGGTGACGAAGGTTCCCGCCTCCACCGCAGACTCGAACAGCTCGTAGGAGACGTTCCCGTCTTCCTTCCGTGATTCGGCGACGAGGGCCGTCAGGCCGTCGCGCACGGCGTCGACGGCATCCGGCTTGGCGATGATCGTCGCGACGACCTTCAGATCGTTGGCCATGAGGTGATGTTTCCTTCGTTCGGCGAGACACACATTTCCTCACCGAACGTACTCCCGACCCACCTAAGCTGAGGTGTCGAATCGGGAAGGGAAGTCACAGTGAGCCAGACGGCAACCGACCAACGCGCCACCAGGAAGGATTGGCTCGGCCTCGCAGTGCTGGTGGTGCCGATTCTCGTCGTGTCGATGGACATGTCGGTGCTGTACCTCGCCCTGCCGTTCATGTCGGCCGATCTCGAACCCACCGGCAACCAGACGCTGTGGATCCTCGACATCTACGGATTCCTGCTTGCCGGCCTCCTCATCACCATGGGCTCGCTCGGCGATCGCATCGGCCGACGCACCCTGCTCATGATCGGCGCCGTCGTGTTCGGTGCCGCGTCACTCGCCGCAACGTTCTCCACCTCCCCCGAAATGCTGCTCGCCGCACGCGCTCTCCTGGGGATCGGTGGAGCCACCATCGCGCCGAGCACACTCTCCCTGATACGCAACATGTTTCACGATCCCACTCAACGCAAGGAGGCCATCGGTCTGTGGACCGCCGGTTTCGCGGGCGGAGCTGCGGTGGGGCCCGTCATCGGAGGTGTTCTGCTCGAACACTTCTGGTGGGGTTCGGTGTTCTTGATCAACATCCCGATCATGGTCGTGCTCTTCGTCGCTGCCCCGCTGCTGGTGCCCGAGTTCAAGGACGCCGACCCCGGCAGATTCGACCCGATCAGCGTGGTCCTCGCGATCTCCTCCATGCTCTCCATCGTCTTCGCCATCAAACACGGCGCACAGGAGGGAATCGACACCGCAGCGGGCGTCAGCGCGCTCGCCGGTCTGGCACTGGGCACGGTGTTCGTCCTCCGGCAGCGCAGGGCCGCGAACCCGCTGATCGACGTCACGCTCTTCGCCGAACGAGCCTTCAGCGCAGCGGTCGTGGTGCAGTTCCTGGTCATCTTCGCCATGACCGGATTCAGCCTCTTCGCGTCTCAGTACCTACAGCTCGTCGTCGGGCTCGGGCCGCTCGAAGCCGGTCTGTGGCTGCTCGTTCCCGCCGTCACCGCCGCGGCCGGTGCCGTGCTCGCGCCGACTCTGAGCAAGGTGATCCGGACGGGCACGATCATCGCCGGCGGACTGTTGTCCATCGCCATCGGCTGCACGGCAATGGTATTCGTGAACGCCGACTCGGGGCTACCGCTGCTGCTCACCGGGATGGCCGTGTTGACCTTCGGTATCGGCGCAGCGTCGACGCTTAATTCCGACATCGTGCTCACCGCCGCCGCTCCCGAAAAGGCCGGTGCCGCATCGGCGTTGTCCGAAACCGGAGCCGAATTGGGCGGGGCCGTCGGCATCGCCATCCTCGGCACGATCGGCAGTACCGTCTACCGCCACCGTATGGAGGACGTCATCCCGGTGGGGACGCCTTCCGAGATAGCCGACCCCGCCAGAGAAACCATCGGCGGTGCCATCGCCGTCGCCGACTACCTACCCGAGCCGTTCGCCTCACAACTGACTGCCGTCGCGAACTCGTCCTTCATCGACGGGTTCACTCTTGCGTCCGGTACGAGCGCCGTCCTGATGGCCGTCAGTGCAGTGACCGTCTTCGTGCTGCTACGCCGTCAGACCGCGTCGGCGAGGTAGCGCGCCAACCACCGCGTCGCGGACTGGCCGTTCTCGACGTCGTAGGTCTGGTACTCCTGGTGGATTCCGGAGCGGTAGAACGCCTCGATCTCCCGGCGGCGCTGTTCGTTGGCCTGATCCGAGAGCTGGCCCTGCAGCACGGGCAAACCACCGGCTGCTGCGAGATCGGAGATCAAGGACTGCGCTTCCTGCGAGTACTGGTCGGCGACGTCGGGCGCGGGGTTGGACGAGACGGCCAAGAAGCCGGCCAACCGCGCGACGTAATCGTCCTTGGGCGTCGAGCAGTACAGATCGCCGACGGCACAGAACGTCCGCACCACGGGGCTGACGTAGCCGAATCCGCCGACCCGCGGTCCGCCGACACCGGTTCCGACCACGGCGGGCCCCACCAGAGCATCGGTATCGGAGCGCTTCGGGTCGGAGATCAAGCCCACCGCCACCACCCTGTCCGCGGGCACAACGCCGACTCCGGTGCCGATGGCGGCGGCGAGATCGCCTGCCGCGTCGGCGCCCTGGCTGTAGCCGATGATACCGAGTTTCGTTGCGCCGCAACGATCTGCCATGGCTTTCAACATTCCGCCCGCGTTGGCGACGGCCGCAGCGCGGGACTGCCCGTACACCTCGCCCTCCCACGGGAACGCGGTAGCAGGATACGAGACATAGTCGGTGCGGATATCGCTACCGAGACGATCGGTGACGTCGGTGAGCATCCCCGGCTTCGGCGCCGCGCCCGAGCTGGTCTCCCAGGTGCCCGGAATGGCGACGACGTACATCGTCGGGCAATCGGCCGGATCGGCGGCGGCGGGCGATGCCGCCCCGACAACCAGACCGGATGCGACAGCCGCTGCGACGCCGATACCGGCGCAGATCTTCTTGACACTCATGGGGAGGGGGCCTCACTGGGTGATCGAACGCTTCTTCTGTTCGATCACCACAATGACAGCGGCCTGTGACCATCAGATGCCCACATGGTTAACGGACGTAACCGCGTGGGCGAGGTCATCAAACGCAGCCGAGCTCGAAGTTATGGACGGGATCGGACCGTAATCCATCCATAACTTCGAGCTCGGCGAAGAAAAGCGATTTACCGCTGCGGTGCCTGGGTGGGCACGATCGGCGACGGCAGTGCCGTTTCTCCCTGCAGGAAGGTGTCGACGGCGGCCGCGCAGGAGCGGCCCTCGGCGATGGCCCACACGATGAGCGACTGGCCGCGACCCATGTCTCCGGCGACGAACACGCCGGGGACGTTGGTGACCCACTCGTTGGTGCGCTCCACGTTGCCGCGCTGATTGAAGTCGACACCCAGGTCGGTCAGCAGGCCGCCCTTGTCGGGTCCGACAAATCCCATGGCGAGCAGAACCAGATCGGCCTCGAGGGTGAACTCGCTGCCCTCGACCTTCTCGAACTTGCCTGCCTTGAACTCGACCTCACAGGCTTCGAGCGCGGTGACCTTGCCGTCTTCGCCGACGAAACGCTCGGTGTTGACGGAGAAGACGCGTTCGCCGCCCTCCTCGTGTGCGGACGCCACCCGGTACATCAGCGGGTACGTCGGCCACGGGGTGGACGTCGCACGCTCCTCGGGCGGTCGGGCCATGATCTCGAACTGGTGGACGCTCTCGGCGCCCTGACGGTGCGAGGTGCCCAGGCAGTCGGCCCCGGTGTCGCCGCCGCCGATGATGACGACCTTCTTGCCCTCGGCACTGACGGGCGGTGCAGCGAAATCGCCCTGCTGGACGCGATTGGCGTGCGGCAGGAACTCCATGGCCTGGTAGATGCCGTCGAGCTCGCGGCCCTCGATGGGCAGGTCGCGCCAGGCGGTGGCACCGCCGGAGAGGACGACGGCATCGAACTGCTCGCGCAGTTCGTCGGCCGAGATGTCCACGCCCACATCGACTCCGGTGCGGAAGACGGTGCCCTCGGCCTCCATCTGCGCCAGCCGACGATCGATGTGGCGCTTCTCCATCTTGAACTCGGGGATGCCGTAGCGCAGCAGTCCACCGATCCGATCGGCACGCTCGAACACCGTGACGGTGTGGCCGGCGCGGGTGAGCTGCTGCGCTGCAGCAAGTCCCGCGGGTCCGGAGCCGACGACGGCGACGGTCTTACCGGTCAGGTGCGTCGGATAGACCGGCGTGACCCAACCCTCTTCGAAGGCCTTGTCGATGATCTCGACCTCGACCTGCTTGATCGTGACCGGATCCTGGTTGATGCCGAGGACACAGGCCGCCTCGCACGGGGCCGGGCACAACCGCCCGGTGAATTCCGGGAAGTTGTTGGTGGCGTGCAGTCGATCGATGCTGTCGCGCCAGCGGTCCTTGAACACCAGGTCGTTCCACTCGGGGATCAGGTTCCCGAGCGGGCAGCCGTTGTGGCAGAACGGAATACCGCAGTCCATGCATCGACTTGCCTGGGTGCGCAGCGTGTCCTTCGAGAAGTCCTCGTAGACCTCTTTCCAGTCCATCAGGCGCAGGTCGACGGGCCGCCGCTTCGGTACCTCGCGAACCGTGTTCTTCAAAAATCCCTGTGGGTCACCCACGAGCTGCCTCCATGATCGCTTCGTCCACGTCCGCGCCGTTCTTCTCGGCTTCGGAGATGGCCAGCAGTACCTTCTTGTAATCGCGAGGCATGACCTTCACGAAGTGGTTCACCTGCTGTGACCAGTCCGCGAGGATCCGCTCGGCCACCTCGGAGCCGGTCTGCTCCTGATGACGGGTGACGATGTCCTTCAGCCAGGTGAACTCGTCACCTTCGAGCTCCTCGATGTCGACCAACTCGGTGTTGAGATTGGCCTCGAACGTCTTGTCCGGGTCGAAGACGAACGCGACGCCGCCGGACATGCCTGCACCGAAGTTCCGGCCCGTCGTGCCGAGAATGACGACCTTGCCGCCGGTCATGTACTCGCACCCGTGGTCGCCGACGCCTTCGACGACGGCCTCCGCGCCGGAGTTGCGAACCGCGAACCGCTCGCCGACGACCCCGCGGATGAGCGCCTCACCGCTGGTGGCACCGAACAGGAACACGTTGCCACCGATGATGTTGTCCTCGGCGACGAATCCCTTCGGAGCGTTCAACGACGGCCGCAGCACGAGATGTCCACCGGAGAGCCCCTTGCCGACGAAGTCGTTGGCATCACCGTTCAGTCGGAGTGTCATTCCGGACGGGACGAAAGCACCGAAACTGTTGCCGGCCGAGCCGGTGAACGTGATGTCGATGGTGTCGTCCGGGAGTCCGACGCCGCCGTAGGCCTTGGTGACCTCGTGCCCGAGCATCGTGCCGACGGTGCGGTTGACGTTGGTGATCTTGGACTCGAACGCGACCTTCTCACCCTTGTCCAACGCGTTACGGCTGGCCGCGATGAGCTGCTGATCAAGCGCCTTGTCGAGGCCATGATCCTGAACCCCGGTGTTGTAGAGGTTCTGGTTCATGAACGCCGACTCGACCTCTTCGAGGATCGGCGACAGATCCAGCTTCGACGCCTTCCAGTGCTCCTTGGCCGCGGTGGTGTCCAGCAGACCCACCTGGCCGACGGCCTCGTCGAGTGTGCGGAAGCCGAGCTCGGCCATGAGCTCGCGCACCTCTTCGGCGATGAACATGAAGAAGTTCTCGACGAACTCCGGCTTGCCCGCGAAACGCTTGCGCAGCAACGGGTTCTGCGTTGCGACACCGACGGGGCAGGTATCGAGGTGGCAGACGCGCATCATGATGCAGCCCGAGACGACGAGTGGAGCTGTGGCGAAGCCGAACTCCTCACCGCCGAGCAGTGCGGCAACCATGACATCGCGGCCGGTCTTGAGCTGACCGTCCACCTGGACGACGATGCGATCGCGAAGACCGTTGAGCAACAACGTCTGCTGGGTCTCGGCCAAACCGAGCTCCCACGGCCCACCCGCATGCTTGACCGACGTCAACGGCGTTGCGCCGGTGCCACCGTCGTGGCCCGAGATGAGCACCACGTCGGCGTGCGCCTTGGACACACCGGCCGCGACCGTTCCGACGCCGACCTCGGAGACCAGCTTCACGTGGATGCGGGCCTGCGGGTTGGCGTTCTTCAGGTCGTGGATCAGCTGCGCGAGATCCTCGATCGAGTAGATGTCGTGGTGCGGGGGCGGCGAGATCAGGCCGACGCCGGGCGTCGAGTGTCGAACCTCGGCGACCCACGGGTACACCTTGTGCGCCGGAAGCTGGCCGCCCTCACCGGGCTTGGCTCCCTGCGCCATCTTGATCTGGATGTCGGTGCAATTGGTCAGGTAGTGCGAGGTGACGCCGAAACGTCCCGACGCGACCTGCTTGATGGCACTGCGTCGCCAATCGCCGTTCTCGTCCGGCTCGAATCGCGAGACGTCCTCGCCGCCCTCACCGGAGTTCGAGCGTCCGCCGAGTCGGTTCATGGCGATGGCGAGGGTCTCGTGCGCCTCGGCCGAGATGGACCCGTAGCTCATCGCGCCCGTGGAGAACCGCTTGACGATCTCGCTGGCCGGCTCGACCTCGTCGATCGAAATGGCTCGGCGCTCTTCGGTCTTGAATCGGAACAGGCCGCGCAGCGATGCCAGACGCTCGGACTGGTCGTCGACCATCTTCGTGTATTCCTTGAAGATGTCGTACTGACCGGTGCGGGTGGAGTGCTGCAGCTTGAACACCGTGTCCGGGTTGAAGAGGTGGTACTCCCCTTCCCGACGCCACTGGTATTCGCCACCGGTCTCGAGCTCGCGGTGCGCGCGCTCCTGACGGTTGTCCAGGTACGCCACCGCGTGCCGCGCTGCGACGTCGTCGGCGACCTGGTCGAGATCGATACCGCCGAGATGACTGTTGAGCCCGGTGAAGTACTCGTCGACCAGTTCCTGCGACAGGCCGATGACCTGGAACAGCTGAGCACCGGTGTACGACGCGAGAGTGGAGATGCCCATCTTGGACATCACCTTCAGCACGCCCTTGCCCGCGGCCTTGATGTAGTTGGAGACGGCCTTGTCGAACTCGATGTCGGTGAGGGCACCGCGCTCGATCATGTCCTCGATCGACTCGAACGCCATGTACGGGTTGACCGCTGCCGCACCGAAACCGATGAGCAGAGCCATGTGATGGACCTCGCGGGCGTCACCGGCCTCGATGATCAGACCCACCTTGGTGCGGGTCTTCTCGCGCACCAGGTGATGGTGCACCGCGGAGGTCAGCAGCAGCGACGGGATCGGAGCGAGCTTCTCGCTCGATTCTCGGTCCGAGAGCACGATGATCCGCGCGCCACCGGAGATGGCCGCAGAAACCTGAGCGCGGATGGCCTCCAACGACTTTCGCAGACCTTCACCGCCCTCGGACACCGGGTAGAGACCACGCACGACCACCGAGCGCAGTTCTTCCTGAGTGCCCTCGTCGTTGATGTGCACGAGCTTGGCGAGGTCGTCGTTGTGCAGGATCGGCTGCGGCAGCACGATCTGCTTGCACCCGTCGGCACCCGGGTTGAGCAGATCGCCCTCGGGTCCGATGGTGCCGCCGAGACTGGTGACGATCTCTTCGCGGATCGCGTCGAGCGGCGGGTTGGTGACCTGCGCGAACAGCTGCGAGAAGTAGTCGAACAACATCCGCGGCCGAGCCGACAGCACGGCGATCGGGGTATCGGTACCCATCGAACCGATGGCCTCGGCACCGGCCTTCGCCATGGGCGAGACCAGCACGTTCAGTTCCTCGGTGGTGTACCCGAAGATCTGTTGACGGATGAGCACGCGATCGTGCGGCATGTGAACGTGCGGGCGCTCGGGCAGATCGTCGATCGAGGTCAGGCCCTCGTCGAGCCACTGCTGGTACGGATGCTCCGCGGCGAGCTCGTCCTTGATCTCGTCGTCGGAGACGATGCGGCCCTGCGCGGTGTCCACGAGGAACATCCGGCCGGGCTGCAGGCGAACCTTGCGGACGACCTTGGACGGGTCGATGTCGAGAACGCCGACCTCGGACGCCATGACGACCAAACCGTCGTCGGTGACCCACAGCCGGCTCGGGCGCAGGCCGTTGCGGTCGAGGACCGCTCCGATGACGGTGCCGTCGGTGAAGCACACCGAGGCCGGTCCGTCCCAGGGCTCCATCAGTGAGGAGTGGTACTTGTAGAACGCCCGACGTGCGGGGTCCATCGACTCGTGCCGCTCCCACGCCTCGGGAATCATCATGAGCACGGCGTGCGGCAGGCTGCGACCACCGAGGTGCAGCAGCTCGAGGACCTCGTCGAAACGTGCTGTGTCACTTGCTCCGTGGGTGACCACGGGGAAGATCTTCTCGAGGGCCTCGGAACCGCCGAACACGTCGGACGTGATGAGCGCCTCGCGGGCCCGCATCCAGTTCTCGTTGCCGGTGGCGGTGTTGATCTCGCCGTTGTGGGCGACGCGTCGGAAGGGGTGCGCCAGCGGCCACGACGGGAACGTGTTGGTCGAGAAACGCGAATGCACAAGCCCGAGTGCACTTTCCACGCGCTCGTCCTGCAGGTCGAGGTAGAAGCCCTTGAGCTGAGGCGTGGTCAGCATGCCCTTGTAGACGAACGTCTGCGAGGACAGCGACGGGAAGTACACGGTTTCGCGGCCGGGGCCGTCCTTGCCCGCGCCCTCTTCGCCCAGCTCGTGCTCGACCCGCTTGCGGATGACGAACGCACGACGCTCGAGGTCCAGATCGGTGATCGAGGCGTCGGGAGCGGCGAGGAACAACTGACGGAAGGTCGGCATCGCGTCGCGCGCCAGTGCGCCGAGGGAGGAGTCGTCGGTGGGAACCTCACGCCACCCGAGGACCGTCAGGCCCTCGCTCTCGACGATGCGCTCGACACCCTCGCACGCCCGCGCTGCGTCGCTGCGGCCCTGCGGCAGAAACGCGACACCGGTTGCGTAAGCACCGGGCGCGGGGAGCTCGAAATCTACGACGGCGCGGAAGAACGCGTCCGGAACCTGGATCAGAATGCCCGCGCCGTCACCGGTGTTCGGTTCGGAGCCGGCAGCACCGCGGTGCTCGAGGTTGACCAGAGCGGTGATCGCCTTCTCGACGATGTCGCGACTGCGTCGACCGTGCATGTCCACCACGAACGCGACACCACAGGAGTCGTGTTCGTTGGCGGGATCGTAGAGGCCTTGCGGGCCCGGAGTGTGCTTCATACCTAGCCTTCGGATAAGTCCAGCCTTGATACTCGTCGGCGACGGTGTGGTGTAACCGGCTGCGCGAACGGCCTGCGGTGCGTCCTCGCCGTTGAAGCTGCACCTGTCGATCGTCGACGCTTTCCTCTGCACGAGCGGGTGGGCGCGTGGTAGAAAAGTGAGGTCGGGGCGGATTCGGCCGTGATGAGGCCTATCCAACTACGAACGATAAGTCAGTACCTGGGTGCCCCCGCAAATAAGGTAAACCTATTATCGGCGTTCACCAGGGAATTCATGCGGCCGAGACCACCCTGCGGACATCCATCCGATACCGCTGCCGACATCGGCCGAGAACTACACGCCTGTAAGACAATTGAGCCCGGAAAAAACTACTGGCCGCAGCGATCGAATCAGCTGCGGCCAGTGTGGTGGGCGGAGGGGGACTTGAACCCCCACGTCCCGAAGGACACTGGCACCTGAAGCCAGCGCGTCTGCCATTCCGCCACCCGCCCGGGTGACGGCGAGAACACTAACACGCACCCTGCCGCGGTCGAAAATCGCCGCCTCAAGCTCCATGGAGGCGACGGCGGCACGCGGTCTCCGTCGGCCGCACCGTATATCATGCTGGCAGCGCGACTTCGTGATGACACGCGGCCGACGCATCCTGCTCCCCAGCAGGCACCACACGGTGGAAGAACACAGTGAGAGGAGGGGTCACGATGGGCATCGTTCAGCGTTTCGAACGGAAACTCCAAGGCGCTGTCGGCGACGTCTTCGCCCGCGTGTTCGGCGGAGGCGTCGTACCCGCGGAAGTGGAGGCGGCACTCCAGCAGGAGGCGTCGGATCTGGTTCGGCCCCTCGACGGCGGCCACCTTCTGGCACCCAACAGCTACGTGATCACCATCAACAGCTCGGACCACGACGAGCTCGCCGGCGATCGTGAACTCACGGTCAAGGCATTTTCCCGCCACCTCGACGATTACATCCGAGATCAGGGGTGGCAGACCTACGGTGACGTGGTGGTTCGCTTCGAGCCGTCGCCCACTCTCCATACCGGGCAGTTTCGGGCCGCTGGCTCGGTCGATCCCGATGTGGGACGATCGGCGACTGCTGCACGGAAAGGGTCCGCGCAGCAGGGCGCGTCGGTACCAGCAGCACCCAGTGCCGTTCCTTCAGCTACGCAGCGACCGTCTGCCCCACCGATGTCGATACCAGGAGCCGGCCCCATGACGCAGAACCCAGGCTACGACCCGCAGCGCGATCCCGCGGACGGTCATCGTTCCGATCCGCGCGAGCGCAACGGTTACACCGGTGGCCAGGATCCGCGCTACGCCGCGCGCGAGCAGAACGGGTACGACGCCCAGGCGTACGCGCCCACCGACTACGACCCGCGCTACGACCAGCAGCAGCCGTACAACCCCCAGGGCTACGACCAGCAGCCGTATGGCGAGCAGGGTCAGGCCTACAGCGCCGCCGCAGGCCAGGAGCAGGGCTACGACCCCCACGCCTACGGTGCGCCCCACGGCCAGGAGCAGGGATACGACGCCCAGGGATACAACGCTCAGGGCTACGACGCCCAGGGATACAACGCTCAGGGGTACGACGCCCAGGGCTACAACGGCCAGGGCTACGACTACAACGGTGCCGAGCAGGGTGCTGCATATTCCGAGGCTCCCTACCAGGAGCAGGCGTACAGCGAGCCTGCCGGTCGGTACGCCGAGCCTCAGGCGGCCGGGTACCAGCAGCCCGGCTACCAGCAGGCCGCCTACGACTACCCTCCTGCCCAGGCCGCCTACGGCCGCGGCTACCCGCAGGGCTCGGGCGATCGTGGCGACGGATACGGCTACGACCAGCCCGCCTCGTACGCGGGTCAGAGTCAGGCACTCGCCGCGACGTTGCAGCTCGAAGACGGCAGTGGCCGCTACTTCCAGCTACGGGACGGTCAGAACATCATCGGCCGCGGCCAGGACGCGCAGTTCCGGCTCCCTGACACCGGGGTCTCGCGTCGGCACATCGAGATCCGTTGGGACGGCCGCGTGGCCATGCTCTCCGACCTCGGTTCCACCAACGGCACCACCGTCAACGGCGCTCCGGTACAGGACTGGCAACTGGCCGACGGCGACGTCATTCGGGCCGGGCACTCCGAAATTCTGGTCCGGATCGTCTGACGGTCGATTCGCACGCTCGTCCACCCGTATGTCGTCCACACGAGCGACTTCACCCTATGATGCTGCGAGGCAACCATGTCTGCCGCGCCGTAACCTCATGTGTGCGGGATGCAGGTCCGATCGCGAAGGAGGAGGTGAATCGTCGTGCAGGGATTGATTCTGCAACTGACCAGGGCAGGCTTTCTGCTCCTGCTGTGGTTCTTCGTCTGGGCGGTCCTTCGCACCCTCCGCAGTGACATCTACGCGGCCGCGGGCATGCGAGTGCCTGCCCGCTACTCCGGTGGCTCGAAAGTTCTTCCGTCGTTCAACAAGCAGAAGGTGGCCAAGTACCTCGTGGTGACCCAGGGCGGCCTCGCCGGGACGCGCATCTCCCTCGGCACGCAACCCGTGCTCATCGGACGCGCGGACGACTCGACTCTCGTTCTGACAGACGACTATTCGTCGACACGGCACGCGCGCATCTCGCCCCGCGGTGGCGACTGGTACGTCGAAGACCTCGGTTCGACCAACGGCACCTATCTCGACCGAGCGAAGGTGACCACCGCAGTTCGCGTGCCTCTGGGAACCCCCGTCCGTGTCGGCAAGACCGTGATCGAGTTGCGCCCGTGACCCTCGTCCTTCGCTACGCCGCCCGCAGCGATCGCGGTCTGGTTCGCTCCAACAACGAGGACTCCGTGTACGCCGGGGCTCGGCTGCTGGCGTTGGCCGACGGCATGGGTGGCCATGCCGCCGGTGAAGTGGCCTCGCAGTTGATGATTGCCGCGCTTGCTCACCTCGACGACGACGAGCCCGGTGAGGATCTGCTGGGCAAGCTGGAGGCGGCCACCCGTGAAGGCAACGCGTCGATCGCGGATCAGGTCGAGGACGAACCCGAACTCGACGGCATGGGCACCACGCTGACAGCAATCCTGTTCGCGGGCAAGCGAATCGGCCTGGTACACATCGGCGATTCACGCGCGTACATGCTGCGTGACGGCTCGCTCACCCAGATCACCCGTGACGACACCTTCGTCCAGTCGCTCGTCGACGAGGGCCGCATCACCGCCGAGCAGGCCCACACGCACCCGCAGCGTTCGCTGATCATGCGGGCCCTCACCGGCAACGAGATCGAACCCACGCTCACCGTGCGAGAGGTCCGTGCGGGCGACCGCTATCTGCTGTGCTCCGACGGCCTCTCGGACGTCGTCAGCGACGAGACCATCGAGAACACCATGAACGAGGGCGAGACGGGCCCCTGCGCGGACCGTCTCATCGAACTCGCTCTGCGCAGTGGTGGCCCGGACAACGTGACGGTCGTCGTCGCCGACGTGATCGACCTCGACTACGGCCAGAGCCACCCGATCCTCGGCGGTGCCGCCAGCACCGAGGACGAGGAGGACGCCCCTCCGCCCAACACCGCAGCAGGGCGGGCCGCAGCGATGCGTCCCCCCCGCTCGACGCCCAAGCGTGTCACCAGCCCCGTCGTCACCCCCGAGAAGAAGTCGCACAAGCTGCGCTGGACTTTGATCGCCCTGACCCTGGTGGTGCTGGCGGGAATCGGTGCGCTCGTTGCCAATTCGATCATCAAGGGCAATTACTACGTTGGTGCCGACAACAGCAAGGTGACGGTGCTACGCGGTCTGCCCGGTTCGGTTCTCGGCTACTCGCTGCAGAGCGTGGAACTGGTGGGTTGCCTGGACGACGACGGTACCGTCACCTTGACCGCCCCGAACGACGCTCCGGCGAACTGCGTTCCGTTCGAGATCGACGATCTTCTGCCGGCAGCACGTGAGCAGGTCACGGCCGGGTTGCCGTCGGGATCCCTCGACGACGCGCGCGGCCAGGTCGAGCGGCTGGCCGCCGGCGACCTGCTTCAGGTCTGCGAGACCGAGCCCGTCGTCACCACAACCGTCGAACCGATGCCGACGGCGACGGCAATCATTCCGCCACCCGGGGTGCCGTTGCCCCCCGCCGCGGAACCCGTTCCCGAGGCCGCACCGACCACCACCGAGGTACCGGCACCCACGGTTCCGCAGGTTCCCGGCCAGAACTGCAGGACCGGTACTCGATGAGTTCCACTGCGTCCACGGGAGGAACCGGGTCCGCGGGAGGGTCGTTCCCGAGTCCGCCCGGAGGGTTCGCACCCGCACCGATTCAATCCAACCGACGTGGCGTCGAGCTGCTTCTGCTCGGTGCAGCGGTGCTGATCACCACGATCTCCCTGGTTCTGGTGGAAGCCAGTCAGGAACAGACCGTCACCTGGGACCTGGCGAAGTACGCGGTCGCATATCTCGCGCTGATGACGGTGGCCCATCTTGCCGTCCGGCGTTTTGCGCCCTACGCGGATCCGCTGCTGCTCCCGATCGTGGCGCTGCTCAACGGCCTCGGTCTGGTGCTCATTCACCGACTCGACCTGGCCGACGAGCAGCAGGCGCAGTACCTCGGCAACCCCATTCCGTCGCCCGATGCCAACCAGCAGGTGCTGTGGACGACACTGGCGATCGCCGGATTCGTCGCGTTGCTGGTGCTGCTGCGCGACTACCGCACGCTGGCTCGTTACGGCTACACCGTCGGACTCGCCGGCCTGGTGCTGCTCGCCATTCCGGCGATGCTGCCGTCGGCGTTTTCCGAGGTCAACGGATCGAAGATCTGGATTCGACTGCCCGGCTTCAGCATTCAGCCCGGGGAGTTCGCGAAGATCCTGCTGCTCATCTTCTTCGCATCGCTGCTGGTCGCCAAGCGCGAACTGTTCACCGTCGCCGGCAAGCACTTCCTCGGAATGGACTTCCCACGGGCACGCGACCTCGGGCCGATCCTGGTCGTGTGGATCGTCTCCGTCGGCGTGCTGGTGTTCGAGAAGGACCTCGGCACCTCGCTGCTGATCTTCGGGACCGTGCTCGTGATGATCTACATCGCCACCGAACGCGTCGGCTGGTTGATCATCGGCTTCGGGCTGTTGCTCGTCGGATTCCTGTTCGCGTATCAGGTGTTCGGCCACGTCAAGATCCGCACCGATACCTGGCTGCGCCCGTTCGACGACTACAACGACACCGGCTACCAGATCGTCCAGTCGATGTTCAGCTTCGCCACCGGCGGGTTGGCCGGCACCGGTCTCGGTAGTGGACGCCCCTCTCAGGTTCCGTTCGCCAAGACGGACTTCATCATTGCCACCGTCGGCGAAGAGCTCGGTCTCATCGGACTGACCGCGGTCCTGGTCCTGTATCTGCTGTTCATCATCCGCGGCATGCGTACCGCGCTGGCCGTCCGCGACAGCTTCGGCAAACTGCTGGCGGCGGGGTTGTCGTTCACCATCGCCATCCAACTGTTCGTCGTCGTCGGCGGCGTCACCAAACTCATTCCGCTCACCGGCCTCACCACGCCGTATCTGTCCTACGGAGGATCGTCGCTTCTCGCCAACTACCTGCTCCTCGCGTTGCTGATCAAGATCTCCGACGCAGCCCGTGAGCCGGCAACGCCCAAGAAGAAGCCCGCCCCCGCAGCGCCCATCGCCGAGGCACCCACCGAGATGGTGAAGCGCGCATGAACACACCCCTGCGTCGCGTATCCATCGCCGTGATGGTCATGGTCGTCGCGTTGCTCGCCAACGCCACCTACCTTCAGGTCATCAAGGCCGACGATCTGCGCACCGACCCGCGAAACTCGCGAGTTCTGCTCGACGAGTACTCCCGCCAGCGTGGTCAGATCTCGGCGGGCGGTCAGGTGCTGGCGTCGTCGGTCCCCACCGACGACCGCTACAAGTACCTGCGCACCTACCCCCAGAATTCGATCTCCCCGGCCAGCCCGGAAGCCAACGCGCCGATCACCGGTTACTACTCGATGCTGTACTCGAGCAGCGGCCTCGAACGCGCCGAGGACCCGGTGCTCAACGGATCCGACGACCGCCTGTTCGGCGGCCGACTGTTCGACCTCATCTCGGGCCGAGATCCCCGCGGCGGCAACGTGGTCACCACTATCGACCCCGTCGTCCAGCAGGTCGCCTACGACCAGCTCACAGCCAAGGGATACACCGGTTCGGTGGTGGCCATCGAACCGGCCACCGGAAACATCCTGGCCATGGCAAGCACCCCCAGCTACGACCCCAACCTGCTGGCCAGCCACGACGGCAGCACCACGACGGCGGCATGGGAGAACCTGAGCAACGATCCCGAGAAGCCGATGGTGAACCGGGCGATCTCGCAGACCTACCCACCGGGATCGACATTCAAGGTGATCACTACCGCAGCCGCTCTCGAAGCGGGCGCGACACCGGACGAGCAACTCACGGCCGCGTCGAACATCACGTTGCCGGGAACCTCGACGACGCTGGAGAACTACAACGGTTCGACGTGCGGCGGTGGCCAGACAGCGACGCTGCGTGAGGCTTTCGCGCGCTCGTGCAATACCGCTTTCGTCGAACTCGGCATCGACACCGGGGTGGAAAAATTGCGCGAGACGGCAGCTGCGTTCGGCATCGGTGAGGACACCACCATTCCGCTCACCGTCGCCGACAGCACCATCGGACCCATCGACGACGACGCCGCTCTCGGCCAGTCCAGCATCGGCCAGCGCGACGTGGCGCTGACGCCGCTGCAGGGTGCCGTCATCGCGGCTACCGTCGCCAACGGGGGCGTGCGGATGGCCCCGAACCTGGTGCAGCAGTTGCAGTCTCCTGACCTGTCGGTCCTGTCGAGCTCCCAGCCCAAGTCCCTGGGCGAGGCCATCAGCTCCGATACGGCAGCAACCCTGACCGATCTGATGATCGGCTCCGAGAACAACACCAGTGGCGAGGGCAAGATCCCCGGAGTACAGATCGCGTCCAAGACCGGTACGGCAGAACATGGTTCCGACCCACGCAACACGCCACCGCATGCCTGGTACATCGGATTCGCACCGGCGGAGGACCCGAAGGTCGCCATCGCCGTCATCGTCGAGGACGGTGGAGACCGGGCCTTGGCCGCCACGGGCGGCTCTGTGGCCGCACCCGTCGGGCGCGCCGTCATCGCAGCCGCATTGCAGGGGAGGTGACATAACGTGCCATTGAGCAACGGAGCTGTCATCGCGCAGCGCTATCGACTTCTGCGCCTCATCGCCACCGGTGGCATGGGGCAGGTGTGGGAAGCGATGGACAATCGTCTCGATCGCCGAGTGGCGGTCAAGGTACTCAAGGCCGAGTTCTCCGAGGACCCGGAGTTCTTGCAGCGCTTCAGGTTCGAGGCTCGAACCACAGCACAACTGAACTACCCCGGAATCGCCGGGGTCTACGACTACGGTGAGACGCGAGACGGCGCAGGCGAATCACTGGCCTACCTGGTGATGGAACTGGTCAACGGCGAACCACTCAATGCCGTGCTGGGCCGCATGTCCCGCCTGCCGCTCGGCCATGCCCTGGACATGCTCGAGCAGACCGGCCGCTCGCTCCAGATCGCCCACACCGCCGGCGTCGTACACCGCGACGTCAAACCCGGGAACATCCTGATCACCCCCACCGGGCAGGTCAAGATCACCGACTTCGGCATTGCCAAGGCCGTAGACGCGTCCCCGGTGACCAAGACCGGAATGGTCATGGGCACCGCGCAGTACATCGCCCCCGAACAGGCGCTCGGCGAAGAGGCCACCTCGGCGTCGGATGTCTACTCGCTCGGGGTCGTCGGATACGAAGTACTTGCGGGCTCGCGCCCGTTCGTGGGTGACGGTGCCCTGACCGTCGCCATGAAGCACGTCCGTGAAACGCCTGCACCTATGCCGGTCGACCTACCCCCTGCCGTTCGCGAGCTCATCGAGATCACGATGGTCAAGGACCCCGCTGCGCGCTACGCCAACGGTGGCGAGTTCGCCGACGCCGTGGCCGCGGTCCGGGCAGGCCGTCGTCCGCCTGCACCGGGAAATTCACGCGGCACAGGCACCGGCAGGGTCATGATGCCGGGCGTCGTGCCCAGCCCGCAGCCGCCTCCGCCGTCGAGCACCCAGATGATGCCGACATCCCAGCGCGACTATCGCGGACCGGCCACCGGAACGGCGGCGGCCGCGGTGCCCGAGGCGACCGGAATGTCGTCGGCGCAGAAGGCACTTGCGTGGGGCGGAGCCGGACTGTTGTTGCTGGCCATCCTGATCGGCGGTTACGTGCTGTTGACCGGGGGTAGAGACGACACGCAGACCCCGTTCGTGCCGCCGACCACCACCACCACGACGCAGCCGACTACCACCACGACCACGACGACCGAACCGACGACGACCACCGAAGAAACCACCACCACCGAAGAAACCACCACGACCACGACGACGACCACGCAGGAGCCGACGACCACCGAAGAAACCACCACGACCTCGGCGGAGCCCACGCAGACGACGACGAGACGGCCGCTCATCGAGATCCCGTTCCCGCAAGAGCCACAAGGACGACCATGACGACTCCCCGTACGCTGTCCGCTCGTTACGAGCTGGGCGAGATACTCGGTTTCGGTGGCATGTCCGAGGTCCATCTGGCGCGCGACACTCGTCTCGACCGCGATGTCGCCATCAAAGTTCTGCGCGCCGATCTCGCCCGGGACCCCACGTTCTACCTGCGGTTCCGGCGCGAAGCCCAGAATGCGGCCGCACTGAACCACCCCGCCATCGTCGCTGTGTACGACACCGGTGAAGCCGAGACCGAAGCCGGTCCGCTCCCGTTCATCGTCATGGAATACGTCGACGGCGACACTCTGCGCGACATCGTGCGCGCCGAGGGACCCATGGCACCACGTCGGGCCATGGAAGTCATCGCCGACGTCTGTGCTGCACTCGATTTCAGCCACCGCAACGGCATCGTGCACCGCGACGTCAAACCCGCGAACATCATGATCAACAACGCGGGCGCGGTGAAAGTGATGGACTTCGGGATCGCGCGCGCCATCGCCGATTCCTCGTCACCGATGACGCAGACCGCGGCCGTCATCGGAACCGCCCAGTACCTCTCACCCGAGCAGGCCCGCGGTGAACAGGTAGACGCTCGATCGGACGTCTACTCGCTCGGATGTGTGTTGTTCGAGATACTCACCGGCGAACCACCGTTCACGGGCGACTCACCGGTCGCCGTCGCCTACCAGCACGTGCGCGAGGATCCCCAGCTGCCGTCGCTGGTCAACGACGCGGTTCCGCGCGAACTCGACTCGATCATCCTCAAGGCGATGGCCAAGAACCCCGCCAACCGCTACCAGAGCGCTGCCGAGATGCGTACCGACCTGGTGCGGGTACTCGGGGGTCAGCGACCGAGCGCGCCGATGGTGATGAACGACGAGGACCGCACCACGATCCTCGGATCGGTCGATTCCCGTCAGGCGGACTTCACCGGCACGCCCGCCGCAGTCGCCGCCGCACCCCGCGCGTCGAGGCATGCCGAGCCCGAGGACGAGCCGAAGAGCCGTCGCGGCCTCAAGATCGCGCTGATCTCCGCGGCATCGATCATCGTCGTCGCCATCGTCGGAGCCTTCCTGTGGTCGCTCGGTCCCGGGGCAGACCCCAAGACCGTGACCGTGCCGAGTGTCGTCGGGCTGGTCGCAGACGAGGCCCAACGGGATCTAGAGAATGTCGGCCTCCGTGTCACCGTGCAGGAGAAGCCGGACGCGTCGGTTCCGGAAGGCTCGGCCATCGGCACCAACCCCGCCGCCGGATCTCAGACCGAATCACCAGGAGGCATCCAACTCGACGTCTCCTCGGGGCCCCAGCAGGTACAGGTGCCGCGCCTGACCGGACGCACGCAACAGGAGGCGTCCGACGCCTTGAACGAGGTGGGCCTCGAACTCGATCCCACCATCGCGCGAGCGCCGTCGACGCCGGAGAACCTCGACAAGGTCGTCGAACAGAACCCGTCCTCGGGCGTGAGCATGAACGCCAACTCGCAGGTGCGGATCACGCTCGGTTCGGGGCCCGCGCAGGTACGGATGCCCGACGTCGTCGGCCAGCTCGTCGACGTGGCGCAGCCGAACGTCGCGGGTGCAGGACTCCGCGTACAGGTGCAGAACATCGACTCGAGTCAGCCGGTGGGACAGGTCGTCTCGACCGACCCCGCCGGGGGCACCAACGTCGCAGAGAACACCGTCGTCACGCTGCGCGTCTCGAACGGAGACAAGATCCCGATGCCCGACCTGTCCGGCCTCACCGAGGCACAGGCCCTGACGGCACTGGAATCGGCAGGATGGACCGGGACCGCGTCGGACCTGTCGACGTCGAGGCAGGCGACGCTGGACCCACTGATGGTCGGCCGAATCGTCAGCCAGACTCAGCCTGCCGGCTCGGAGATCAGCAAGTCCGACACCATCACCGTGAGCATCGGTGCCCTGGGAATCCCGACCGGCTAGCTCGCCGCTCAGGCGGTGAAGCTCAAGCGAAGGCTTCGGAGACCTGAGCTTCGAGCTTGGCGACGAGTCCCTGGTCGGTGGGCATCCCGCAGACTGTGAGCCAGTTGGCCAACATGCGGTGCCCACCCTCGGTGAGGATCGACTCCGGATGGAACTGGACGCCGTGTATCGGCAACTCGGTATGCCTCATCGCCATCACCAAACCGGATTCGGTACGTCCGGTGATCTCGAGCTCGGCCGGAATGGTGTCCTCGCGAACGGTCAACGAGTGGTACCGGGTGGCGGTGAAGGGCTCGTTCATCCCCTCGAGAACCCCGACGCCCGAGTGGTGAACCAGGCTGGTCTTACCGTGCAACAGCTCCGGAGCCTTCTCCACCGTGGCCCCGAAAGCAGCGCCGATCGCCTGATGGCCCAGACACACGCCGAGCAGCGGAGTCCTGGCACGAGCACTGGCCGAGACCAGGTCCATCGTGGCACCTGCGCGCTGCGGGGTGCCCGGTCCCGGGCTGAGCAGGATGCCGTCGAACTGAGCCGCGGCCGCATCCCGATCGGTGAGGCGCTCGTCGTCGTTGCGCCAGACCTCGACATCGGCATTCAACTGACCCAGGTATTGGACGAGGTTGAAGACGAAGCTGTCGTAGTTGTCGACGACGAGAATGCGCATGTCGACAGCGTACTCAGCGTGGCTGCGCGTACCGCATGCGCACCGATTCGGAGTACGCGGGCACCGAGAGGTTCTCCGCGGCCGCAACGTCGTAGCGCAGGCCGTACCGCAACGCGTACTGCTCGTACAACCGCACGCCCGGCTCGTTCTTCAACGCCGCGCGCAGCCGATCCGCGTCACCGAGAGCCGTCATCACATACGGCGGGCTGTACGTCCGGCCGCCGAGAAGAAGAGTGTTCCCGATGCAGCGTGGCGCCGAGGAGGTGATCAGCCGCTGATCCTGCATCGCAATCGCCGACGCGCCACCCGCCCACAACGCGTTGAGCACGCTCTGCACATCGACCTGATGGACCACCAGATCGTCGACCGACGCGTCGGACGCATACGAACCGTCGGGCCCCCGGGAGGCGTCGGCCATCGTGACGGTCAGTCCGGCACCGGACGCGGCCTCGCGTCCCGCCGCATCGGCCAGGGAATCGACCCGCGCCAAGGCGTCGGCGACGTCGGTGTCCCCTGCCGCGGTGCGCTGCTGGATGGAGTCCACCTGCTGTTCGAGCGTTTCCCGGCTTCGCTGTGCATCGTCGCTGCTGCGTTGGGCAGCGTCGACCAGATCGGCGAGCCGGGTGGTGTCTCCACCGCGCAATTCGGAGCCGTCCGAGACATTCCTGGTGGTGCCGAGCAGCAGACCGACGACGGCGCACACGGCAACGGTCAGCACCCACCAGCGGGTGTCGGCGGTTACGGTCGATCGTCGTCTCACGGGCGCTCGCAATTTGTCCGGTGGGTCGGTGCTGGGCTCACCTGGGTTAGCGTGTACAGCAACCGGGTCCGTGACCGACACGGTCCTCGAGGTGACAATAGCCTGGGGATGCCGTTCACCCACCGATCCACAGGTCCGTCGTCAATTGTCCACAGGTACGGCCGCAGCGCCGCCGGCCGTCACGAACGTGAAGAGGAAGCAATGCCGAAGTCGAAGGTACGGAAGAAGAACGACTACACCATCAACCCGGCGAACCGCACGCCGGTGAAGGTCAACGCCGGGCCGTCGCCGGTCTGGTACGTGGTGTTGATGCTGGGATTCATGGTGGTCGGGCTGCTGTGGCTGATCGTCTACTACCTGGCTTCCGAGGACATCGCCTTCATCGGAAACCTCGGCGCCTACAACTTCCTGATCGGCTTCGGATTCATGGTCGTCGGACTCGTCATGACCATGCGGTGGCGCTGATCGCGGCCCGAGTTACATCCATGTCATTCATCCCCAATGTGGATAAACCCTGTGGATAACTCTCGGAATGATCCACAGGGTGTGTACGAACAGCAGTGGGCGACGCCGCTCGTTGCCGTCGCGGCCCTGGTCGCAGGCGGAATCGCCCTCGGAGTCGGCGCTGCACTCTCGTCCACCGACGCAGCAGGCACGTTCCTCGTGGGACTCGCCGCCGTCGGAATGTGGATTCTGGCAGCCCTCGCTGCGGTCCAACGCCCCCGGCTGGCCATCACACACGACGGATCGCTGACGATGAAACGACTCGGCGGAATCCGCACGTACTCACGCGCCGATATAGTGCGCATCAAAATCGTGAAATACCCGCGACTGGGCCGACGCGTACCGATGCTCGAACTCGACGTGCGGCCACCCGGAGAAGACGACGATCGACTGATCATCTTCGGCAGATGGGACCTCGGCACCGACCCGCGAGATGTATTCGACGCACTCGACAGTCACGGTCTGGTGCCCCGCAACTCCTGAGCTGCCGTCCGCGGGGGGTACTCGATGTGACGTTCAGTGGACTTTTGGGGGGTCGATGTCACATTCAGTGGACCCCGTGAGGCGACCGGTGGAGTCCGGGCAGCGGACTGTCAGATGCCCAACTGCGCGCGGAGGTCGAGCACTCGTATCGCGATGATTCCGAGGGACACCACAGCAACGGCGATCACCGACAACCACGCCATGGACAGGCCAGCCAGGGTTCTCGGTGCTCCCGTCCCACCAGTTCGGTTGGAGAGGAACACCAAACCGGCGGTGGCTGCTGCACCGGCGACGAGTCCACCCATATGGCCCCACAGCGAGATGCTGGGGATGGAGACGCTGATGAAGATGTTCACCGCGATGACGATGAGGATCGGAGCCGGGCTGCGCTTGAGCCGCAGCAGGATGACGGCTTGGGCACCCAGGAGGCCGAAGACTGCACCGGACGCGCCGACGGTGGTGGCGAGCGGGTTCTCCAGCAGCATCACCGACGCGCTTCCGCCCAGGAGCGAGAGGAAGTAGACGGCCAGATAGCGAGTTCGACCGAGCACGAGTTCGACGTCGCGACCGATGATGTACAGCGCGAACATGTTCACGAGCAGGTGAATCGGCCCGTAGTGGACGAAGCCACTGCCGACCAGCCGGAACACGTCGCCGTCGGCAACCAGGAGGCTGTTGAGAGCCCAGCTACGGGCCAACCCGGAGCCGGAGGTGTTGTTCATCGGATCGCCGGACTGCGCAACCGTGATGGCGTAGACGATGACGTTGACGGCGATGAGCGCGAATGTCAGTGGGGTCTTCGCCGATCGCGTCATCGGCGCGCCGGCAATGGTCTGCGCCGTCCGCACGTTCTTGTTGCCCTCGCGTACACAGTCGACGCAGTGCTGGCCGACCGCTGCGGGTTGCAGACACTGCGGGCATGCCGGCCGCCCGCAACGGGAACAGGCCAGGCCGGTGGGGCGATCGGGATGTCGGACGCACACCGACTGAGGTGGGTTGGGTTGGTCGCCGTACGCGCCACCCCAGCCGGGGTTCGTCATGTTCTCTTCAAGTCCTTCGGGCAGATCAGGCGATGGTGATGTTGTTGATGACGACCTCGTTCACCGGACGATCGCCGCGGCCGACCGGCGTGCTGGAGATCGCGTCGACGACCTTCTTCGACGCCTCGTCGGTGACCTCACCGAAGATCGAGTGCTTGCGGTTCAGGTGGGGGGTCTTGCCGGTGGTGATGAAGAACTGCGAGCCGTTGGTGCCGGGGCCGGCGTTGGCCATGGCCAGCAGGTACGGGCGATCGAAGGAGAGTTCGGGGTGGAACTCGTCCTCGAACTTGTAGCCCGGTCCACCTGTACCGGTGCCGGTGGGGTCGCCGCCCTGGATCATGAAGCCGTCGATGACGCGGTGGAAGACTGCGCCGTCGTAGAACGGTCCGGTCTTGGCACCCGACGCGTTCTGCGTCGTGTACTCCTTGGATCCGTCCGCGAGACCGACGAAGTTCGCGACGGTCTTGGGGGCGTGATTGCCGAACAGTTCGATGACGATATCGCCCCGGTTGGTGTGCAACGTGGCCGTTTGGGTCTTGTTTGGTGAAGTCACGCCCTCCATCGTGCCATCCCGAGTGACCGGGCAGTTCACAACGGGCATCGAGACGGGTGCATCAGGACGGTTCGACAGGGGCTGTTGTGGAACAGTGAGGGTATGACGAGCACAACGAAGTCCGATCAGATTCGGTCGACCACCGGTACCGCAGGAGCGGAGCCTGCGGAACGACCGAGGCGAGCGGCTGCGTCTGCGCTGCTCGGCGCGGCCTCCGCCGCGAGCAAGGGCCCGGCCGGAGTCGGTCTGCTGCTGGCCAAGAAAGGCTACGGCCTGGCTCGCAAGCAAGCCGCCCAGAGACGGGCAGCCACCGCGGAGCACATCGCGCGCGCGAACCGCACCACAGCGTTGGTCACGGCCGAGTCGGGATCGCGTCGGACCCGAAAGTTCCTGCTCCTCGGTGCCGCGGCGGCCGTTGTGGGAGGCGCGGTGTTCCTTGTCGGTCGCCGTCGCAACGAGGTACCGCCACCTGCCGATGTTCCGCCGAGTCTGGCCGACTACGACGAAGCGTCGTCATAGATACAGAATTCTCTGCACCAGATCGAACAGGCCGGGCCTGGTCCGGATCACGGCCTCCTCGCTACGGTCGGCGACGACCAGTGCTGCGTTGTGAGCACTGGTCGTCCCATCGGTCAGATAGTCGCTGTGTCCGCGCGAGCCGATGAGTCCATCGGATCCGTCGGTGGCGAGAAGCGTGATGCCGTCCAGCACGCCCGGGTCACGGCCGAACGCACCGAGGTCGGCCACGATATCCGCGCCTGCCTCGGCTGCAAACACGTGCCCCGTCGGAAGCCGAAGATCCTCCACGCTGTGGGTGCCCAGTCCCGGTGATCCCAGAGCCACGAAGTCGTCGACCCCGGTGTCGTTCCGGAAAGCCGCTGCTGCAGTGAGGGATCCGTACGAGTGGGCCAGTACCGACAAGTGAGGATCGCTCGCGCGTGCGGCGTCGAGTCCGTCCAGAAACGGTGCCAGTCGATCGGCCCCGGCCCTGGCCGCCGCGCCGGACACCACCGTCCGGTCGGGATCGAGCATGCTCCACCCGAGCTGAGGGGCCTGGTAGTCGAGCCAGGTCACCGCGGCCGCAGTCTGCGACGTATCTCCCGGAAGTAGCTGTTGCACAGCTTGTTTCAAGTTCTCCATGTCTCCGTCGTACCGGAGCCCGTTTCCGTGCACGGTCGAGTCGAGGCCGGGTACGAAGACGGCCACATGGGTTGCCGTATCGACATCGCCTACCGCGACAGCTGCCATCGTTTCCTCGTACGAGGAATTGTCGAGCACCAGAAGCTGCCGTCCTCCCCGCTCCAAGGCCGCCTCGATTGCATCGAGCGACGCCAGCCGCGCTCGAGTCTGCTCCAAGCCGGCATCGGCGTCCGTGAACAAGCCGCCGAAGGTGTTGCCCTCCAGCTCTTTACGCAGTTCCAACTCGGTAGCACGCAGGCGAATGCGCTCGGCGACCAGCACCCGACGGTTCGCGCTGTCGCGGACACGTCCGGGCAGACCGTCCAGATTGCCGATCAGGGCGGGCTGCTCGACGAGCAGCCGGGTGCGCGCCGCGGGCGAGAGCGCGCTCCAGAAGGCGGCATTGGCAGCCGGTGTTGCAGCGTGTGGCACCGAAGCCGCAACCACGGTTGCGATTGCATCGGCCGAGGCTCGCCCGGCAAGGCGTCGGGCAAGGGCGTGGTCGAAGTCGGTCGCACTTCGCACCAGCTGCGAGATGCGGTCGGTCAATTCCTCGCAGCGGCGGCGTCGCTCTCGCCTCGTCGACCACAGGTCGGCCGACGCAACCGAGTACGACGCGGTGTCGGTCACCGTGCCGTCGGATGCGACGGTGAATCGCTCGTCCGTGGCCGCTTGCTCCACTGCGCGCAGGGCTGCAACCACACTCGCCATATCGATGGCGGCATCCGCGGTGCACGTCGCGATCCGGAGCAACTCGTCGGTGGCATTCGACAGTTCGAGTCGGATGCGTCCGAGTGCCTCCCGCGCCGCATCGGCCGCAGGGCCGCTCCACCCGTCGAACATGATCTCGTCTGTGGCCGAATCGTGCAGGCCGGTCATGTCGCGCCACCGACGCATGAGGTGCTCGGACACGGTAGCCAGCACGTGGCTGTCCCATGATCTGAATTGGTCGAGAGTGACCATCGCGTATCCCCCTGCAGCATCGTCGTTTCCGACGAGTCAACGCGAAGGGTGAACCGAAACGGGAAATCTATCCACAGCCTGTGGACAAAATCTGGGGATCAACGATGGGGAGTGCGGATGCTACTGCGCAATTCTGCGAACTGGGCCGCTGTAGCCGGCGTCGGGATCGGACTGCCGACTGGTTCTCGGTGGCCTGCTTCGCTTCGCCCGGTACAGATCGGCGTCTGCTGCGCGGTAGATCTCGCCCCAACGGCGATCCGCGGGCATGCACGCGAGGCCGACGCTCCATTCGGCGCGGTGTGCGCGACGCAATCTCTCGATGATCTGCCAGGCTTCCTTTTCCAGAACCCCCGGCATGAACAGCACGAATTCGTCGCCACCGAGCCGACCGAGCACGTCGCGTCTGGTCAGCTGGCCCTTCCAGGCTTTCGAGACCCTGGTGAGCAGAACGTCACCGGCGATGTGGCCGTACTCGTCGTTGATTTCCTTGAAGTTGTCCAGATCGAGTACGGCAAGGCTGACCGACAAGCCACGGGCAGCGCATGCCGGCAACATCTTGTCGATCTTGGACTCGAAGCCGAAGCGATTGAGCAGCCCTGTCAGCGCGTCGTGCGTCGCGGAGTAGCGCATTCGACGCGCGAACACACCGAATACCTCGGTCGCGCCGACGATTCCGAGAGCAACGAGGATGTAACTGATGAAGGGCGTACCGTACGGCGCGATCGCGGCACCGATGACTGCCGAAACAGCAAGCACTGCAACCCAAATGCCGGCATTGCGCTCGGACCAGAACGCACCGATGTGCATACCGAGAAACATGGCCGCCTGTACACAGATCAAGAACGCAGGCATGGTGTCGCTACTGCCCAGCGCGCACGCCAGGGCCACCACCGACAATGCAGTCGCGAATCCCACTGCGTGTTTGGGGCTCGGCACACCCGCCCTCGCCAGCACCACGATCGCCAGCGGGCCCAGCAGCAGCGCCAACGCCGCCAGAACCTGCTGGGCACCGGACAGGTTCGACCACGACGCAATGGCGCTGGCGGCGTAGAGAACCGTGGTGACTGCCGCGAACACCGCGAGCATGCGGCCAGACTCGTCGAACCTGAGCCTGCTCACCAGCCGATTCCAGCCACGCAAGGCCATGCCTCTGCCGGCTGCGGACAGGACACACAGAAGCGTGCCCCACCGCTCATCCGATACCCCCCAGGCACCATCGGCCCTCCCCACGCACTACGGCCATCGCCTCACATGACCCAACGATGCCCGGACTCTAACATCCCCGTGCCTCGACCACGACTCCGGACAGGGAAAGCGCAGCAGGTCAGGACGCCTTCTCGGCGCGCGCAGCCTCCCTGGCGAGGAGGCGGTCGCGTGACTCCTCGAACTTGGTTGCCTTGGCCGCCAGATCCTCCACGAACGCCGCCAGACGATCGCGATCGCGCTCGCCCTCACCGGTGAAATCGTTCCGCTCGAAAATCCTCCACTTACGCAACACCGGCATCAATACCTCGTCCAGATGCTGGCGGAGATCGTAGATCCCGTTCTTGGCCAGGATCATCGCGTTCTTACGGAAATTGGGCATGTTCAGGCCGGGCATCTGAAAGTCGGTAGCGACGTCGGTGATGGCGCGAACCATCTGATCCGGCACCAGATCCAGCGACGCCTCACCCAGGTTTCGGTAGAAGATCATGTGCAGGTTCTCATCCGCCGCCACCCGAGCCAGCATTCGATCGGCTACCGGATCCCCGCACGCCAATCCCGTGTTCCGGTGCGAGACCCGCGTCGCCAACTCCTGGAACGTCACGTACGCCACCGAATGCAAGAAGTTCGCGCCATCCATGGGTGCATCGACACCCACCGTCATGTGATGCATCCGAGCCCGCTCCAACTCCACAGGGTCGACCGCACGCGTCACCACCAGATAATCGCGCATCACGATGCCGTGACGGTTCTCCTCTGCCGTCCACCGCCCCACCCACGTGCCCCACGCACCGTCGAGCGAGAAATTATCCGCCAACCCCCGGTGATACGACGGCAGATTGTCCTCGGTGAGCAAGTTCGTGATCATCGCGGTGCGGGCCAACTCCGACAACGAGGATTGCTCGAGCGACCAGTCCTCCCCACCCATCGCCGCAAAGTTCCGACCCAGATCCCACGGAACGTAGTCATGGGGATGCCACTCCTTCGCCATCGACAGATGACGATTCAAATTGGCTTCCAGCGTGCCGTCGAGTTCGGTCAACAGCTCTTCGTGATCGAGAACGCGCGTCATTGGCCGGGGCTCCTTAGAAATCCGAAATGTCTGAAATCGCCGATCGATTCGAGACTGTGGCGAACACCTTCCGCCGAGATCGAACGACGGCACACCCCCCTGCGGTGCGCCGCCGCGATCACTCACATCGATTCGAGAACCGACGCTCTTGAACACCGACAACGCTATGGACCGACTCGTGCTTGCGAAACAGAACGATCGACTGTCTGGACATATGGGCGCCCAACCGGAGACCACCTTGGGTTCGATCACAACCATTCGGGTGAGCTCGCCCGCAGCCCTTGGGTACTCAATGGCACATCCGGTGGACTTTTCGGGGGTCAATGGCACATCGAGTGGACTCGGGGCGGGGCGGTGGGGCCGCAGGGGCCGGAGAAACGAAAAAGGACGCCCACCGAAGTGGACGTCCTGTTCTTTGTGGAGCCTAGGAGATTCGAACTCCTGACATCTGCCTTGCAAAGGCAGCGCTCTACCAACTGAGCTAAGGCCCCGGGTGTTGCCGTTAATCGTAGACGAACTTTACACGTCCACTCCGAGCGATTGTCACACGGTGGGGATGCTGTGCCAGACGCCGTCCGAGCTGCGTTGCGAGCGCACCTTCGATAGTGTCAGCACTGCGATCACCGCCGATGCGACGAGAAGAAGGATTTTCACGTCCCGCCTCTTTTCGTTCGTTCGGTGTGGGCCTAGGAGGACTTGAACCTCCGACCTCTTCCTTATCAGGGAAGCGCTCTAACCGCCTGAGCTATAGGCCCTCATCACTGATTCGGTCCGAAGAAAACCTATCCTCGAACCGAGGGATGAGATTACCGTATCGGGCCGCTGTCTTCCAAAACGGCCCGATACGGCTCTCGATGGTGCAGGTCAGTCGCGGTCTGCCAATGTCACTTCGACGCCACCCACCAGGTCCGAAGACAGGTTGTAGATGAAAGCACCGATGGTGGTGAGTGCGGTGAACAGTACGACATTGATCACACCGATCACTGCCGCGTAGCCGAACACCTGCCCCGCACTGACGAGACCGCCGTCGCCGGATTCGTTCACGATCTCGGTGAAGGCACTGTTGAGACGCTCCCAGACGCCCATGCCGTCGAGCACCGCGTACAGCAAACCGACGGCCACCATCCACACGAAGAACAGTGACACTGCGATCACCAGGGCGATCTTGAGTGTCGACCACGGATCGATCTTGCGAATCTGGATGGTCGCCCGCAGAGGATCACCGTCCGCGCTGGACACCGCGGTGATGGCCGTGGGTGCTGCGCGCTCGGACTGGGACGGCTCCGGATGCCGGACGGCGGACAGATCCGGCATGTCCTTCGCCAGATCCTTGCGTTCGATGTGCCGGGTCGGCCCGTCGATGACCGCGGCCTTCGACCGGGCTGCTTCCCGGCGTTCGGTCTTGTCCTCGGTCGACTCACGCTGGACGGGGTCGGCGGTCGTACGGGCAGCCCGCTCGGACTCCCCGGTCGGGGGTAGCGCAGCCCCGCGGCCGGACAGGTTGGTCTGCGGCTGATTCTGCGGCTGCTGCCGATCGTCTGCTCCCTGGGGAG
Source organism: Rhodococcoides navarretei (assembly GCF_038069675.1). Taxonomy (NCBI): domain Bacteria; kingdom Bacillati; phylum Actinomycetota; class Actinomycetes; order Mycobacteriales; family Nocardiaceae; genus Rhodococcoides; species Rhodococcoides navarretei. Next base: position 13,885 of record NZ_JBBPCN010000001.1, on the reverse strand, counting down.
CGGGACGCTGACCCGCACCTCGCTGCCACGGCGGAGTTCCCTGCTGGCCGTCGTTCTGCTGAGCGGGCATCGCTTGCGTCGCGGCCGGACCGGGCTGATCCTGCCCTCGACCGGAGTGCCGATCGGCTTCACCGGTAGCCGGACCCTCCGGTGCGCGCGACGCCTCGGTGGGCGCGGACGGCTGCGATCCCGAGGGCTGCGATCCCGAGGGCTGCGATCCCGAGGCCTGTGAGCCGGCCGGACGGGGAGGTGGACCGACAGGGTCCTGCCGTTGCGGAGGCTGGCCGTTTGCCGGCTGACCGTTGTGCGGCCGTCCGGAAGTCGGCTGACCCGAGGCGGGCTGCTTGTTGGGGGCCTGGGGCGGCTGACCCTGCCTGGGTGCGGGCGACCCCTGAGCACTCGACCCCGGAGCCTGCGAAGGCGGTCCCTGCGGTGCAGGCGGTCCCTGCGGTGCAGGCGGTCCCTGCGGTGCAGGCGGTCGCGGCGAAGGCGGGGGTCCCTGAGCCGGTCGGGCCGGACCGTTCGGCGCAGCCTGAGCCGGACGTGCCGGAGGGCGAGCACCACCCTGCGGGGCAGGTCCGCGGCCGGCTGCGGGCGCAGGACGAGCGGCCGGCTGCGGCCTGCTGCCCGGGCGAGCTCCCTCGGGCGGCGCGGGACGCGCGGGCTGCTCGGCCCGCGCGGAATCCCGGCTGTCCGGGCCACCGTTGGGGCCGGGCCTGCTACCAGGCCGGTTGGGAGTGCTCACTTACGACTCCTTCGCTGCATCGTCTTCGGTGCCCAGAGCATCCGGTTCGATCTCGTCGGCGTTGCGCGCGATCGCGAGCAATGTGTCGCCTTCACCGAGATTCATCAACCGCACGCCCTTGGTCTGTCGGCCGGCTTTCCGAACCTGCTTGGCAGCGGTCCGAATTACGCCACCACTCGACGTGATGGCGTACAGCTCGTCCTCGTCGTCGACGATGAGAGCTCCCACCAGCGTGCCACGCTTCGGGTCGTACTGGATTGTCAGCACTCCCTTTCCGCCACGACCCTGCTGGGGGTAGTCCTCCATCGCGGTGCGCTTGGAGTAGCCACCCGACGTAGCGACCAGCAAGAACTTGTTCTCGCTGACGACGTTGAGGGAGAGCAACGCGTCCTCGCCGTTGAATCGCATGCCCTGCACACCGGAGGTGGCGCGGCCCATCGGGCGCAGCACCTCGTCGGTCGCGGAGAACCGGATGGACTGGCCCTGCGCCGAGACCAACAGCAGATCGTCGTCCGAGGACGCGAGAACGGCCCCGACCAACTCGTCGTCGCCGCGCAGGTTGACCGCGACGATGCCGCCGCTGCGGTTGGAATCGAAGTCGGTCAGTCGCGACTTCTTGACGAGACCGCCCTTGGTGGCGAGCACCAGGTACGGAGCGTCCTCGTAGGTCTTGATCTGGATGACCTGGGCGATGCGTTCGTCCGGCTGGAAGGCGAGCAGGTTCGCGACGTGCTGACCGCGTGCGGTTCGGTTCGCCTCGGGCAGCTCGTAGGCCTTGGCCCGGTAGACGCGGCCCTTGGTGGTGAAGAACAGGATCCAGTCGTGCGTCGAGCAGACGAAGAACTTGCTGACGATGTCGTCCTGCTTGAGGCCCGCACCCATCACGCCCTTGCCGCCGCGCTTCTGCGAACGGTAGAGGTCGGTTCTGGTGCGCTTGGCGTAACCGGTCTCGGTGATCGTGACGACCACGTTCTCCCGCGCGATGAGATCCTCGTCGTTGACGTCCCCGTCGGCGGCGATGATGCGCGTACGACGGTCGTCGCCGAACTTCTCCACGATCTCGGCGAGCTCGTCACGCACGATCTGTCGCTGCCGCTCGGGCTTCGCCAGGATGTCCTGCAGGTCGGCGATCGTTCGTTCGAGTTCTGCCAACTCGTCGATGATCTTCTGACGCTCGAGTGCTGCGAGGCGTCGCAGCTGCATGTCGAGGATCGCCTGGGCCTGGATCTCGTCGATGTCGAGCAGGTCGATCAAGCCCTGCTTGGCGAGATCGACAGTCTGCGAGGCACGGATGAGCGCGATGACCTCGTCGAGAGCATCGAGTGCCTTGACCAGTCCGCGCAGAATGTGGGCGCGCTCTTCGGCCTTGCGCAGTCGATAGCGTGTGCGGCGGACGATCACGTCGAGTTGGTGAGTGACGTAGAACCTGATCATCTGGTCCAGGCGCAAGGTACGCGGAACGCCGTCGACGATCGAGAGCATGTTCGCACCGAAGCTCGTCTGCAGCTGCGAATGCTTGTAGAGGTTGTTGAGCACGACCTTCGCGACCGCGTCACGCTTGATCGTCACGACGATGCGCATACCGACACGATCGGAGGACTCGTCGTCGATCTTGGAGATCCCCGAGAGCTTGCCGTCTCGGACCTGCTCGGCGATGGAGGTGATCAGGTTGTCCGGGTTGACCTGGTACGGCAGCTCGGTGATCACGATCGTGGTGCGACCGTTGGCATCTTCCTCGATCTCGACGACGCCGCGCATGCGGATGGAGCCGCGACCGGTGGAGTACGCATCCTGGATACCCTGGCCACCGACGATGAGACCGTGCGTCGGGAAGTCGGGGCCCTTGACGCGTTCCATGCACGCCGCGAGCGTGGCTTCCTCGTCGGCCTCGAAGTTGTCCAGAGCCCAGAACACCGCGTCGCCCAGTTCACGCAGGTTGTGCGGGGGGATGTTGGTCGCCATACCCACGGCGATGCCGTTGGAGCCGTTCATCAACAGGTTCGGCACCCGCGACGGAAGTACCGTCGGCTCTTGGGTTTTGCCGTCGTAGTTGGGGATGAAGTCGACGGTTTCCTCGTCGATGTCCCGCAGCATCTCCATCGCGAGCGGAGTCAGCCGTGCCTCGGTGTAACGCATGGCTGCGGCACCGTCGTTGCCGCGGGAACCGAAGTTGCCCTGACCGTCGACCAGCGGGTATCGCATCGACCACGGCTGGGCCAGACGCACCAGCGCGTCGTAGATCGAGGTGTCGCCGTGGGGGTGGTAGTTACCCATCGTCTCGGCAACGGGGCGTGCGGATTTGACGTAGCTGCGGTCGGGCCGGAAGCCGGAGTCGTACATCGCGTACAGCACGCGGCGGTGCACCGGCTTGAGGCCGTCGCGGACCTCGGGCAGGGCGCGACCGACGATGACGCTCATGGCGTAGTCGATGTAGCTGCGCTGCATTTCCTGCTGGATGTCGACCGGATCGATCCGGTCGCCGCCCTCGGCGTTGGTGGTCGAACCCGGCGGGGGTCCTACCGGCGGTTCGGTGATGTCAGACATGCAAATCTCCTCGAGAAACGGTCACCTGCACGCACCGAGAGAACTCATCGATGCGTGCAGGGAAGTGACTAAACGTCAAGAAAGCGAACATCTTTCGCGTTGCGGGCGATGAAGCTACGACGCGCGGAGACGTCCTCGCCCATCAGAACGCTGAACAGTTCGTCGGCGGCCGCCGCGTCGTCCAGAGTCACCAGACGCAGGACGCGAACCGTCGGATCCATCGTGGTCTCCCACAGTTCCTTGGCGTTCATCTCGCCGAGGCCCTTGTAGCGCTGGACGCCGTCCTCGACGTTGATCTTGCGCTTGTTGGCGATTCCGGCCTCGAGCAGACCATCGCGCTCGCGGTCGGAGTAGGCGAAGTCCGGTTCGCCGCGACTCCACTTGAGCTTGTACAGCGGCGGCATGGCCAGATACACGTGACCGTGCTCGATCAGCGGACGCATGAAGCGGAACAACAGCGTCATCAGCAGGGTGGAGATGTGCTGGCCGTCGACGTCGGCGTCGGCCATCAGCACGATCTTGTGGTAGCGCAGCTTGGTGATGTCGAACTCGTCGTGGATACCGGTGCCGAACGCGGTGATGATCGACTGGACCTCGTTGTTCTTGAGGACGCGGTCGATGCGGGCCTTCTCGACGTTGATGATCTTTCCGCGCAGCGGGAGGATCGCCTGGAACATCGAGTCTCGCCCCGATTTGGCCGAACCGCCGGCGGAGTCGCCCTCCACGATGTAGATCTCGGACTTGCTCGGATCGTTCGAGCGGCAGTCGGCGAGCTTGCCGGGAAGGCCGCCGATATCGGTTGCACTCTTGCGGCGCACCAACTCTCGCGCCTTACGCGCAGCCATCCGGGCCTGCGCGGACGAGACCGCCTTGTTGATGATGGTCTTGGCGTCGGCCGGGTTCGATTCGAACCAGTGCGCCAGGTGCTCGTTGCATGCCTTCTGTACGAACGACCGAATCTCGGTGTTGCCGAGCTTGGTCTTGGTCTGGCCCTCGAACTGCGGCTCCCCGACCCGCACCGAGATGACCGCGGCCAGCCCCTCTCGGATGTCGTCGCCGGTGAGCTTGACGTCCTTCTCCTTGACCAGCTTCTTCTCGATCGCGTACTTGTTCACCGTGGACGTCAATGCGGTACGGAAGCCCTCTTCGTGGGTACCGCCCTCGTGCGTGTTGATCGTGTTGGCGAAGGTGTGCACCGATTCGGAGTAGCCGGCGTTCCACTGCATGGCGATCTCGACCTCGTGGCCCTCACCTTTTCCGGTGAAGCCGACGACGGAATTATGAATCGCGGTCTTGGTGCGGTTGATGTGCTTGACGAAGTCCACCAGGCCGTCGGGGTAGTGGTACGTCCGCTTGCGGACCTTGGCAGGCTTCGCAGCTGCGGCGTCGGCCTGCTCTTCCTCGGCAGTCTTGGGTGCCTCGGCGGTCTCGCCGAGTTCTTCCTCGGTCGCGTCGGTGGCCGCCACTCGCTCGTCGGTGAAGTTGATGGTCAGTCCCTTGTTCAGGAACGCCATCTCCTGCAGGCGGCGGTGCACGGTCTCGAAGCTGTAATCGAGAGTCTCGAAGATCTTGCCGTCCGCCCAGAAGCGCACGGTGGTACCGGTCTCCTTGGTATCGCCGACGGTCTCGAGAGGACTGGGCTTGGCGTAGTCGTAGGTCTGCTTGTAGCGATGACCGTCGCGGGCGATCTGCAGTTCGACCTTGGTGGAGAGCGCGTTCACCACCGAGATGCCGACGCCGTGCAGTCCACCGGACACCGCGTAGGAGTCGGAGTCGAACTTGCCGCCTGCGTGCAGCTGCGTCATGACGACCTCGACGGTGGGGACACCGGAGGAGTGCATGGCGACGGGAATTCCTCGCCCGTCGTCCTTGACCTCGACGCTGCCGTCCTCGTGGATGGTGACGTCGACGGTGGAGGCATAGCCGGCCATGGCCTCGTCGACGGAGTTGTCGACGACCTCCCAGATCAGGTGGTGCAGGCCTCGTTCACCGGTGGAACCGATGTACATACCGGGCCTCTTACGAACTGCTTCCAGGCCCTCGAGGACCGTGATGGAAGATGCGCCGTAATCCTTGCTGTTCTCACTGTTACCTGACTTCTGGGCAGCCACGGTTAGCTGGTTCTCCTTCTACGCGTCCACTACCCCGCTCACACCTGACGTAGGTGCTACCGCAGGGTCGGCACGGTCGTTTCGACCGTGCTCGGTCCATGCGTTTGTTCCGGGCTTGATGTCGTACCGGTCCATAGTACTGGGTGGCTGCGACAGCATGGGCTCGATGACACCCCTAAAAGGCCCCTGATTGCGCCACAGGCGCATTTTCTCGGTGCCGGACGACAAATATGAAGGGTGAAAGCAGCGGCACCACTACAGATCGAGCACGATCCGTTCGCCCTCGGAACGCGAGACGCAGATCAACATCTCCTGGCGCTGTTCCTCGGCAGTGAGCCGATTCTCCCGATGTTGCGGTGTTCCACTGAGCACTCGAACCCGACACGTTCCGCAGAACCCTTGCTGGCAGGAGTACGCCACATCGGGCCGCAGACGCCGAATGGCATGCAGGGCAGTCTCGTTCGGACCGACCGCGATGACCTCGCCGGAATCGACGAGCTGTACCTCGAATTCGGTGCCGTTCTTCACCGGCGGCGGCGAGAACCGCTCGAAGTGCAGATGTGTCGCGGGCAGCGAATCGAACGAGGCCCGAACCAGGTCGATCATCGGCGGAGGTCCACACACGTAGACCGATCCGCCGGGAGCCGCCGCTCCCAACAGATCCATGCTCGACGGCATGCCGTCCACGTCGTCGGTGCGCACGGTCACGCGATCGGCGTCCCAGCCCGCGATCTCGTCGAGGAACGGCATCGACTCACGCGAACGGCCGCAGTAGACGAGATGCCAGTCCATCCCCGTCTCACGGGCGCGACGCACCATCGAGATGATGGCGGTGATGCCGATTCCTCCGGCCACGAACACCGCATGTTCGGACTGCACGAACGGGAATCCGTTGCGCGGCCCGCGAATTGCGACTTCGCTTCCGATCCGAAGATCGTGCATCTCGCGAGAGCCACCACCGCCGTCGGGCACCAGACGTACTGCGATCGAGTACGAGTCGTCATCGGGCCGTCCACACAGCGAGTACTGCCGGCGGCGTCCCGACGGGAGGTAGAAGTCCAGGTGCATCCCCGGTGCCCACGCAGGCAACACAGAGCCGTCGGCCACGGCGAAGGTCAGTTGGACGACGTCCTCGTCGACACACAGAGGCTCTCGTGAGACCAACGTCAGCAGCTGGGTGCGTGCGACGGGCGGTGCAGCGAACGACGCGTCGTAATCGTCACCGTCGAGCAGCGCGAACCATTTGTCGAGCGCATCGGTCACCAGAGACACCGTCTGATCGGGCTCGTCGCGGCCGTACAGATTCTTCGGGATGGTGCGTCCCGTCCGGAACGAATCCACCATCTGTGCCATTGCGCCGAGCTTGCTCCGCAACGTGCGTTTGGTCATCGATCGGCGGACCGAGCTGCCGGTGAGGTGGCCAGATACCGCACTGCCTGCGCCGTCGACCCTTCCTGCGAAGGGTGGTATGTGCTCTTGAAGTAGCGCAACGACGCCTTCACCATCGACATCGGCGTCGGAAACAGGCCGGACTTCGCGACTTTCCTGAATTCTCGGAACGACGGCGTGCGCTCCTTGGGTGGCAGGTGCGCCAGCGTCGGGTCCTGGCTCATCAGGAAACGAACGCCACGGGTCCAGAACCACACGAGGGTGGGCGCGATGACGACGTACGTACGAATTCGGCGGGCGGGACGCACGTCGAAATATCGCATCACCTCGTAGGCCACCGACCGATGTTCGACCTCTTCGGCACCGTGCCACCGCAACAGATCCAACATGATCGGATCGACGTCGGCCTCGTCCAATTCCGACGCGTTCAGAACCCAATCGCCCAGGAACGCAGTCAGGTGCTCGGCGGCAGCGATCAGCGCCAGACGCTCGACCAGACTGTTCTGACCGTGGCCGGACCTGTTGCCGAGCGCCCGACCGAACAGGAACTTCATCTGGTCGACGTAGGGATCGACATCGATGCCGTGCGCCCGAAGCTGATCGTGGACTTCGGTGTGAGCCTGCGCATGCATGGCTTCCTGGCCGATGAACCCGATCACGTCGTCGCGCAGTTGGTCGTCGTGGATGAGAGGCAACGCCTCCTTGAACGTGCGCACGAACCACTCCTCGCCCTCGGGCAGAAGCAGGTGCATCACGTTGATCAAGTGCGTCGCGAGCGGGTTACCGTCCATGTAGTGCAGCGGTAGGGAGTTCCAGTCGAATTCCACGTTCCGGGCATGAAGGATGACTCGATCTTCGGGGGTTCCGTCGACGTCGACGGCCGCTGTCGATGTCTTCTTCGTTGGTGCAGACACAACTTCTCCTCGTCCGATGCGCGCAGAACAGTTACTTCGGTCCCCCGACCGTTGCGTGTCTGGAATCACGCTACGCACATGCATCGTGTCACAGCAACACTGACCCCAACATCTGTTGAGGATCACCTGGACCAGTTTGTTCGGAAAGCGATCGTTGGGACGTCTCACTATCCGTACGTATCGCGCGGACCTCGTCCGCGGACGTGACGCTCGCCCTTCCTCCAACTCTGCGTCGTCGGACCGGTGATCCGAAGGGACGTCACCACACCATGACCGACGGCGGCAGCGATCTTGGCCAGTATCTGCGACTGCATCAGCCTCAGTTGCGTCGCCCATGCCGTGGACTCGGCGGAAATACTCAGGACTCCGTCCTTGAGGCCGGTGGGGTCGGCGTGCGCCGCAATGTCCTCCCCGACGACGTGCGGCCACCGGCCCAGCACCGCTCCCTCGGATACCTTGGCCGACCATCCTCGCTTGGAGGCGATCGAATTCGCCAGCGCACCGAAAGCCTGCGGATCTCGGTCGTCGGGCCCTGCTCCCGACCATCCACGTCGACGACGCCCCCGCAGTGCTCGAACTCCGCCGGTCGGCGACGACCGTCCCTGCCCCACCGACTTGCCACTGGCTTTGGCCGCGGCCCGTGCGTCCTCCAATGCTCGACGCGCGAGGTCGACCCCTTTCAATTCGGGCTGCTCATCGGACGCGGGTGGGTTCGTCTCGTCGCTCATGACACCTCACCCTCCGACACCGACAGGTCGGTGATGGTCGAAATACGCCCGGCCGCACCGGAATCGACTTCCTGGCGAGCCTCCACGCCGTACCGTCTGGCGTCCAGCTCGGGTGGCACGTCCTCGGGAACCGCCGCGGTGATCAGTACCTGTTCCGCGTCGGCGGCCACTGCCGCCAACGCCGCGCGTCTCTTTCGATCGAGTTCGGCGAACACGTCGTCGAGCATCAGGACCGGGTCGGTCCCGTCCTCGCGCAGCAGCGCGAACGATCCGAGCCTGAGGGAGAGTGCATACGACCACGATTCACCGTGGCTGGCAAAGCCTTTCGTCGGTTGATCCCCCAACATCAGTTCCAGATCGTCCCGATGAGGACCGACTAGACACACCCCGCGTTCGATCTCCCGCTGTCGCATCACCGAAAGCTGATGCAGGAAAGCAGCTTCCAAGACATCGATATCGTCGTGTTCGGGCACCCGATCGGCATCGGAGAACTCCGGCGGCAACGCATCGGCGAGACTGCACCGGTAGGCAACGGACGCCAATCGCGATTCCGGCGCGATCGAACTGTAGGCCTGCTGCACGAAGGGCATCAGTTCGTGCACCAAACCTATTCTGGCAGCGAGCAATCGAGCTCCGTGTGCGGCGAGGTGACCATCCCAGACGTCGAGGGTGGCAAGCGCACTCGCGCCGTCGCCCGACGACGATCCGCGACGCAAGGATCCACTCGCCGTCTTCAGCAGTGCCGATCGTTGTCTCAGTACTTTGTCGTAATCGGCACGGACAGTGGCCATTCGAGGAAGACGGGTGGTGAGCAGCTCGTCGAGATAGCGTCGTCGTTCGCCGGGATCGCCGCGGACGAGCGAGAGATCCTCGGGCGCGAACAACACACTCTGCAGGACGCCCAGGATCTCGCGCGGACGCCGCAGCGGGGACCTGTTCATCCGAGCCTTGTTGGCCCTGCCGTCGAGAAGCTCCACATCGATGATCAATTCACGGCCGTGATTGACCACGGCACTGCCCACGAATGCCTTGGCAGCACCGGCCCGGATCATGGGAGCGTCCGACGACACACGGTGCGAGGACAGCGTCGACAGATAGTTCAATGATTCGAGCAGATTGGTCTTGCCGTGACCGTTCGGCCCCACGAACACGGTCGATCCCGGTCCAAGGTCGACGGTCACGTCGTCCCAGGATCGGAAATCGTGTAGCTGCAGAGACCGGACGAACACTTACTCGGTGTTCTTCGGCGCCGGGGCGCGCAGGGTCTCGTCGGCGTCGGCCTTCTTGACCGCGTGCCCGCCGAACTGATTGCGCAGAGCCGAGACAGCCTTCATGGCCGGCGAATCCTCCTGCCGCGAAGCAAATCTCGCGAACAACGCCGCGGAGATGACCGGTGCAGGCACAGCGTGCCTGATGGCTTCTTCGACGGTCCAGCGGCCCTCACCCGAATCCTCGGTGTACCCCGAGATCTCACTGAATTCCGGGTCCTGAGCCAGCGCTTCGACCAACAGATCGAGTAGCCACGACCGCACGACCGTGCCCTTGCTCCAGGCCCGCAGTACGCCCTGCACATCCTGTACGAGTTCCTCCGCTTCGAGGATCTCGTAGCCCTCGGCGTATGCCTGCATCAACCCGTATTCGATGCCGTTGTGCACCATCTTCGAGTAGTGACCGGCACCGACCGGACCGGCATGCACAAAACCGTCCGCACGCTCGCCTTCCGGACGCAACGCGTCGAAGATCGGCATCGCGCGGTCGACGTGCTCGTCCTGTCCGCCCACCATCAGGCCGTAGCCGTTCTTCAGACCCCAGACGCCACCGGATACGCCGGCATCGATGTACCCGATTCCCTTGGCGTCCAACAACTCTGCGTTCGGCTTGTCATCGGTGAATCGTGAGTTCCCGCCGTCGATGACCAGATCACCGGGCTCGAGCACATCCGCCAGACCGGTGACGGTATCGCGGGTTATCTTGCCGGACGGAACCATCACCCACACCACACGCGGAGCCGTCAACGACTCTGCCAGACCGGCCAACGACGGCGTATCCGTCACCTCCGGTCGGGGGTCGTAACCGATCACCTCATGGCCGTGCTCGCGCAGTCTCTCGCGCATGTTGAAGCCCATTTTTCCGAGACCGACCAAGCCCAGCTGCATGATGAGGTGTCCTTGTCTGTGTCAGGTGTAGATCCGGTAGAAGGTCAGTGGAGCAAGCGCAGCGACCGACCGATCGCTGCGAAGACCCGCAGGTTCCACAGTAGCCAGGCAGGATCAGCCCGGCAGCCTGACCGGCATCAACAAATACGTGTACTCCGACTGCGGCGCCGCGAACTTGCCTGCATCGTCGGCCACCAACTCCTCGTCGGACGTCGGACGCAGCACTGCGGGCCGGCTCGGGGTCGTGAACCCGAACGTGACCTTCTCGCTGTGCAGCGAAGACAGGCCGTCGATCAGATAGCCGGGATTGAAGGCGATGGTCAGCGCCTCGCCCTGGAAATCGGCAGGCAGTGCCTCCTCGGCTCGGCCTGCGTCGTCACCACCTGCAGACAGGAGCACACCGTCGGCGTTGAACTCGAGACGCACCTGCGCACCGCGCTCGGCCACGAGCGCCACACGCTTGATGGCCTCGACGAGCGACGCGATCTCGAGGGTGGCCACCGCGGTGTGTTCGGCAGGCAACAGCTGACGGAACTTCGGGAATTCGGCGTCGAGCAGTCGCGTGGTGGTGCGGCGCCCGTCGCTGACGATGCCGAGCAAGCCATCGCTACCGATCGACGAACCGGAACCGAGAGCGAGCTCGACCGGCGAGCCGGCGTTGCCGCCCAGGGTCTTGGCAGACTCCGAGAGGGTCTTGGCCGGGATGAGCACCGCTGTGGTGGTGTCGGCACCGGCCGGCGTCCAATCGACCTGACGGACGGCCAATCGAAAACGGTCGGTGGCCGCCAGAACGACATTGGTGCCGTCGATCTCGACGCGGATACCGGTCAGCATGGGCAGGGTGTCGTCCTTGCCCGCCGCAATGGCGACCTGGGCGATGGCTTCGGAGAACACGTCCCCGGCCAGAGAACCGGTCTGGCTGGGCAGCTCGGGCAGTTGCGGGTAGTCCTCGACGGGCATCGTGGGCAGCGAGAACTTGGCGCTGCCGCAGTTGATCAGAACGCGAGTTCCATCGACCGTGACGTCGACCGGCTTGTTCGGCAGCGACTTCGTGATATCGGCAAGTAGCTTGCCCGACACCAGAACTCGGCCTGCGGTGGCAACCTCGGCCGACACTTTCACCTGAGCGGAGACCTCGTAGTCGAATCCGGAGACCGTCAGACCCTGCTCGTCGGCGGCGAGGAGAACTCCACCGAGAACGGGCACGGGCGGTCGCGACGGCAGGCTACGGGCCACCCACGCGACGGAATCGGAAAAATCTTCACGAGCAACGCGAAACTTCAAACTTCCAAGCTCCATCGCTCGGCATTTCCTCTCGTTCGGTGGCGTTCGTCTTCACGGTCCGGCGAAGCAACCTCGATCGTTGCGGCTCGAACCGATGCAACGACGAGTCTGGCACATCCAGCGCAAGCACACCGTATGCCCTCCGAAGCGAAGACGAAAGCGCGAGCTTCGGCGCGAACGTGGGATTCGAGCCATCTCGGAGGGCCTGTGAACGGATCGTTCCCCAACACCTGTTTTCAAAGAAGTTCTTTCAAGGAGAAAACAGAAGTATTAATAGGTCCTGTGGAATCTGTGCACGGACCCATCGAAGCGCTGGTGGCCGAGCGTGGTGTCGTGGGGATGAACTCGGGACCAATGCGAGGTTGATGCTCGGCGCCCTGTGGACGAATCCCATCGGTGCACAGGCGCCCACACTCCATCCCCAGAACTTCGATGTTGTCCACATGGTTATCCACAGGTGTGAATCAATGGTCGGCGCCTCGAAAACTCGCGGAATCGGGGTCGAGAATCGGTCCGACGAACGACGGGAAAACAGCAACGGCACCGAATCCGCGATGGGATTCGGTGCCGTTGTCCGTGTTCGTCAGCGCTCGGTCGTCTACCGCTTCGAGCGCTGCTTGATCCGCGCGGTCAGCTCCTGGACCTGGTCGTACACCTTGCGACGCTCGGTCATCTCCTTGCGGATCTTCTTGTCCGCGTACATCACCGTCGTGTGGTCGCGACCGAACGTCTGGCCGATCTTGGGCAACGACAGGTCGGTGAGCTCGCGGCAGAGATACATCGCTATCTGCCTGGCCATGGCCAGTGCTCGCGCCTTGCCCGGCCCGCACAGGTCCTCGATGGACGTGTTGAAGTACTCCGCCGTGACGGCCATGATCGTGGCCGCATTGATCTCCAGACTCGACGAATCGGGGATCAGATCGCGCAGAACCACCTCGGCCAGAGTGAGGTCGAGTGCTTGCCCGTTGAGCGATGCGAAAGCCGTCACGCGAATGAGGGCGCCTTCGAGCTCACGGATATTGCGCTCGATTCGACTAGCGATGAGCTCGAGCACGTCGTGCGGCACATCGAGCCGGTCCATCCGAGCCTTCTTGCTCAGAATGGCGATACGCGTCTCGAGCTCGGGCGGCTGCACATCGGTGATCAGGCCCCACTCGAAGCGGGTACGAAGCCGCTCCTCGAGCGTGGCCAACTGCTTCGGTGGCCGGTCGGACGAGACGACGATCTGTTTGTTCGCGTTGTGCAAGGTGTTGAAGGTGTGGAAGAACTCCTCCTGGATGCCCTCCTTGCCCTCGATGAACTGGATGTCGTCGACGAGCAGCACGTCGGTCTCGCGGTAGCGGCGTTTGAACGCCACTTTGCGGTCGTCACGAAGACTGTTGATGAAGTCGTTGGTGAATTCCTCGGTCGAGACGTACTTGACGCGCATGCCCGGGAACAGACGCTGCGCGTAGTGACCGGCCGCGTGCAGGAGGTGAGTCTTGCCCAGGCCCGACGCCCCCCACACGAACAGCGGGTTGTACGCGCGAGCAGGTGCTTCGGCAATGGCCACCGCAGCGGCGTGTGCAAACCGATTGGAGGCGCCGATGACGAAGGTGTCGAAGGTGTACTTCGAGTTGAGGCTGTTCGCACCCGAGGACGGCGGCGTCGAATCGGGCGGTTTCGTGAAGTACGTCGGCCAGGAGTTCTGGACGCTGGCCAGTGCCTCGCGTTCGTCGTCGACCTCCTCGTAGTCGGCGGTCTCGGAGTCCGACGGCTCGTCGTCCCTGCTGGTCAGCACGCGGCGCCGGTAGGTCGGGGAACTTGGGGCATCGGGGTACGTCGAACGTTCGGAGTCGATCTTCTCGTCCTCGGGAGCGGAGATGCGCACTCCGAGTCCCTCGACACCCTGTCCCAGGTGACGCCCGAGGGCGCCGAGAATGGGTTCGCGAAGATCTCGTTCGATCGCTTCCTGGGCGAAGGTCGACGGAACTGCCAGGAGCGCGAACCCTTGAGTCAATGTCAGCGGTTTGAC